>NZ_JACHMM010000001.1:0-4800000 GCF_014204975.1 Jiangella mangrovi | reverse complement strand
GCCTCGACGGCGGACGCCTGCAGCCGGAACCGGTCGTCGGTCGGCACCCGCCGCACGGCCGCCGTCCCGAGGCCGAGCAGGTCCGCGGCCCGGTCGACCGTCTCGTGCACGTCGTCGGACGCGTAGATCGCCAGCCGCGGACCGCCGGCGACCCCGTCGCGCCGCACGTCCCAGCCGGCCAGCGAGTCGCGGGCGACCGCGAGCGCCATGAGGTTCGCCGTCGCGCCGCCGGTGACGAACGCGCCCGACGTCTCCGGCGGCAGCCCCAGCCGGGCGGCGAACCAGGCCAGGACGTGGTTCTCGATCTCCGTGGCGCCGGGGCCGAGCGGCCAGCCGCCGAGGTTCTGGTTGATGCCGGCCGCCAGCAGCGCCGCGGGCGCGCCCGGAACCGTGCCGGCGCCGGTGATGTAGGCCATGAACCCGCCGTGCCCGGTCTGCGCGCCGTGCTCCATGACGACGGTGCGCAGGTGCTCGAGCAGCTCGTCGTCGGTCAGCGGCTTGTCCGGCACGTCGCGGCCGTCGACGACGGCGGCCCGGGTCTGCGCGGGCGTGTGCGGATGGGCGACCGGCAGTTCCGGCAGCCGCCGCAGGTACTCCGTCCAGAGGTCCAGGGCGGCCGTGCCGAACTCGGCGGCGCGGTCGGGAGTCCAGTCGAGGTCGGTGAGGGGTTCGGGTCGCTGCATGGCCCGACGCTACTCCCGCGCCCGTGTGACGGAGCGGGTGATCAGATCCCGTGATAGTCGTGCTGGCGCCAGGCCTCGTAGACGGCGACGGCGGCGGAGTTCGAGAGGTTGAGCGAGCGCCGTCCGGCCAGCATCGGGATCCGGACGCGGTCGGTGACCATCGGGTCCGCGAGCACGTCCGGCGGGAGGCCGGTCGGCTCCGGGCCGAACAGCAGGACGTCGCCGGGCCGGTAGGCGATGTCGCTGTGCCGCGTGGTGCCGCTGGTGGCGAAGGCGAAGACGCGCTCGGGCTGGAGGGCCGTCCAGGCGGCGGCGAGGTCGTCGTGCACCGTCACGTTCGCGAGGTCGTGGTAGTCGAGGCCGGCGCGGCGCAGCTTGGCGTCGTCGAGGTCGAAGCCGAGCGGGCGGATCAGGTGCAGGTGAGCGCCCGTGGCGGCGACCATGCGGATCGCGTTGCCGGTGTTCGGCGGGATGCGCGGCTCGTAGAAGACGACGTGGAACACGGTGCGAGAGTACGGGGTGGGCGACGGCGTCAGCTGCGGAAGGTGCGGCGGTAGCCCGACGGCGACACGCCCAGGCTGGCGCGCAGGTGCTGGCGCATCGAGGCGGTCGTGCCGAAGCCGCAGCGGCGGGCGACCTCGTCGACGCTGAGGTCGCTGTCCTCGAGCAGGTGCCGGGCGCGGTCGACGCGCTGCTGGATGAGCCACTGGCCGGGGCTGACGCCGAGCTCCTGGCGGAACCGGCGGGTGAACGTGCGCACGCTCATCGACTGCCGGGACGCGAGGTCATGCAGCGTCAGGGGCTGGTCGAGGTGCGCGACCGCCCAGCTGCGCGCGTCGGCCGTGGTCAGCGCCTCGGGCTCGGGGACCGGCCGGTCGACGTACTGGGCCTGGCCACCGTCGCGCCACGGCGGGACGACGCAGCGGCGAGCGGCGCGGTTGGCGACGGCGGTGCCGAAGTCGCGGCGCACGATGTGCAGGCACAGGTCGACTCCGGCCGCGACCCCCGCGGAGGTGAGGATGTCGCCGTCGTCGATGAACAGCACGTCGGGATCGAGCTTGACCTGCGGGAACAGCTCGGCGAAGCGGTCGACGCTGCGCCAGTGCGTGGCGGCCGGGCGGCCGTCGAGCAGCCCGGCGGCGGCCAGCGCGAACGCGCCGGTGCAGATCGAGACGATGCGCGTGCCGGGCGTGATGCGGGCGAACGCCGCCGCGAGGTCGTCGGGGAGGGTGCCGTCGCGCGACACGCTGGTGGTCTCGTACGACGCGGGGACGACGACGGTGTCGGCCCGGGCGAGCGCCTCGGGGCCGTGCGGGACGACGACGTCGAAGTCGGCGTCGGTGCGGACGGTGCCGCGGTCCAGGCCGCAGGTGTGCACCTCGTACAGCGGGCGGCCGTCGGTCGTCCGGGCCGCGCCGAAGATGCGCGCCGGGATGGCCAGCTCGAACGGGATGACGCCGTGCCGCGCGAGCACGACCACGCGGTGGGGTCCTGCGGTCATGGCCGGATTCTTTCACATGGTGACTGTCCGGCCACTGGCGGCGTCGGCGGTGGTGCTTCAGGATCGTCGGGTGACGCCGACCGTGCCCGTCCGCCCGCCGCGTCAGGTGGGCCGGATTCATCGCGCCTGGTGGGTGGCATTGGTGGCGTTCGTCGCGCTGGTCGGGGCGGCGGCGTTCCGGGCCACGCCGAGCGTGATGATCGAACCGTTCCGCGAGGAGTTCGGCTGGTCGCACGGGACGATCTCGTTCGCGATCTCCGTCAACATCATGCTGTACGGGCTGACCTCGCCGTTCGCGGCCGCGCTGATGGAGCGCTTCGGCATACGCCGGGTCGTCGCGTGCGCGTTGTCGCTGGTCGCGGCCGGCAGCGGCCTCACGGTGCTCATGACGGCGAGCTGGCAGCTGGTGCTGTGCTGGGGCCTGCTGGTCGGGCTGGGGACCGGGTCCATGGCGCTGGCGTTCGTCGCCACCGTCACCGACCGCTGGTTCGTGGCGCGCCGCGGCCTGGTGTCGGGCATCCTGACCGCCGGGACGGCGACCGGCCAGCTGGTCTTCCTGCCGCTGCTCGCCGTGCTGGTCCAGGACCGCGGCTGGCGGTCGGCGTCGCTGGTCGTGACGGGGGTGGCGGTGGCCGCGGTGCCGCTGGTCTGGTTCCTGCTGCGGGACCGGCCGGAGGACGTGGGGGTGCGGGCGTACGGCGCGCCGATGGACGCGCCGCCGTCGCCCGTGGTGGCGGCCGGCGGGGCGGGCCGGCGGGCGATCGGCGCGCTCACGTCGGCCGCGCGGACCAAGGCGTTCTGGCTGCTGGCCGGGACGTTCGCGATCTGCGGCGCGTCGACCAACGGGCTGGTCGGCACCCACTTCGTCCCCGCGGCGCACGACCACGGCATGCCGGTGACGACGGCGGCCGGGCTGTTGGCGGTGGTCGGGATCTTCGACCTGATCGGCACGGTGGCGTCGGGCTGGCTCACCGACCGGTTCGACCCGCGGCTGCTGCTCGGCGTGTACTACGCGCTGCGCGGGGTGTCGCTGATGGTGCTGCCGCTGCTGCTGGCCGACACGGTGCACCCGCCGATGCTGTTCTTCATCGTCTTCTACGGCCTCGACTGGGTCGCGACGGTCCCGCCGACGATCGCCCTGTGCCGCGAGCACTTCGGCGCGTCCGGCCCGATCGTGTTCGGCTGGGTGCTGGCGTCGCACCAGATCGGGGCGGCGCTGGTCGCGTTCGGCGCCGGCCTGACGCGCGACGCGTACGGCAGCTACGACATCGCCTGGATCGGCGCCGGCGCCCTGTGCGCGATGGCCGCGGCGATGGCGCTGGCGATCCGTCGCGGGGTGGTGGCGCGACCGGGCGTGCCGGTGTAGGGGGCGCCGGCGGCATCGCGACGGTGTGTGATCACTGCCCCGTGTGGGTGAGGAGACGGTCGTCACAGCGACAGCAACGCCACACAGATCACGCAGCGTTCTCAGATCGACCTGGCTGATGCGCGCCACTATCGGGCCTCGACGCGCTCGTGAGTGCCTGACGGATCAGCGAGAGGTGCGGGGGTGGTCGACGACGGCCTGCGGACGATCCGTCGGACACGCTGAGGTGTACCTAGGCCGCGTCGGCTCTCACCGCGTCGGCGATGCGGCGGGTGGCGCGGCTGGCACGCTGGCGGGCGGCGGCCCAGGTGAGGCCGTGGCGTTCGGCGGCGGCCTTGCCGCCCGGCCGGCCGGCGGGCGGCGCGTAGATGTCGACGAGGAGGGTGGCCTCGTCGTGCGTGACCGTGCCGTTGCCGACCGCCCAGGCGAGGAGCTCGAACAGCTCGAGGTCGGGTGGGGAGTCGGTGGCGGCCGCCGGGTGCAGGTCCTCGGGACCGGCCGGGGTCTCGTGGCGCTGGTGGGCCAGCTCGTCGACCGTGAGCCGGAGGGTGTCCATGGCGATGTTGGCCGCGACCTTGACCGGCCGCCGGGCGACGGGGTAGCTCGCGACGACCGTCCAGAGCGCCGTGACCGCCGCCTGCTCGAGGGCGGCCCGCGAGTCGCGGCCGGCGTGCGTGGCGGCGATGCGGACCGCCTTGCCGAGCATGAGCTGGAACACCGACCGCAGCGCGAGCGCGTCGCCGTCCTGTCCTCGGCGCAGCAGCGCGAGGAGCACGCCGTCGGCGTCGCGGCGGACCGCGAGCTCGAGGTCGGCCGGCGCGGTGACCGACGGGATCCGCCAGCGGGCGACGGCGTGGGCGGAGGCGGGGGCGGCGCAGAGCCGCGCCCACTCGGCGTTCAGCTGCCCGACGAGGCTGTCGTCGCTGCGGCGGGCCGGGCCGGCGACCGGGGCGGGGGCTGGGGTCGTGATCACGGTCCCACACTCGCGTCCGACCCTTGCCCGCAAACTTGCCCGCAGGCCGTGCGCGCGGATCAGAACGGTTGCCCGAGTGGTTGGACCAGTTGCCCGGATGGTCTGGCGCGCGGATGCGGCGGCCGGCCGTCCACAGCCAGAACGAGTTCGCCGACTTGTCCACATTCCGGGGATTCGATCTTGAAAGTGGGCCGCCGATCGAAGGAGGGTCGAGGCATGACGAAGACACGAGCAGACAAGCGCCGCGCCAAGCGGCGAGCCGCCCACAGCCACCGTGGCACCGGCCCGGCCCTCTTCACCGACCTGCACCGCGACTACCTCATCGCGGCGATGTTCGCCGAGCAGGACGGTGACCTCGTCGACGCGCTCGAGTGCCTGCGAAGAACACCGCATCGGCGGGGCAGCGGCTGGGAGAAACAGGTGGCCGACCTGGTGACGCTCGGCGATCGGGCCGAGCCGTGGCAGTGGGCGCGGTTCGCCGTCGCCGCGGCGCAGCGGTGGGTCGCGGGCGTCCCGAGCCCCATGGCGGCGCGGATCGAGCGCGAGATCTGCGCCGGCGCCGGCGATGTGGGCGACCTGGGCGAGCCGAACGATCCGGCGCTGCCCTGGCGCACCCGCGCGCTGCAGATCACGCTGTCGCGCACGGTCGCCGACTCCCTGCTCTTCGACGAGCTCCTGCTCGAGCTGTTCCTGGTGCGGGTCGCGCCCGAGCTGGAGCGGCGGGCCGGTGGCGGGCGCGACTGGGCGATGGCGCCGGGACGCGTCTACGAGATGGGCGAGGTGACGGGGGTCGAGCTGACGGTGCGCGACCGGGCTGCGGGGGAGCGGCGGGTGGTGCGGCACCTCGGCGAGGCGCTGGGCGCGGCACCCGGGTCGTTGGTCTACGGCCGGCTGCTCGATGTGCCCGGTGTGCCCGGCTCGCCGGCGACCGTCTTCGCGAGCACGCCGCTCGTGGTCGACGAGCCGGCGGCCCAGCGGCTGGAACGCCTGATCGCCGAGGACACGCACGACCTCGCCGAGTGGGGCGGCGCGCTCGGCGCGGCGGCGCGCTCCGGCGCCGCGCACCTGCCGCCTCCGCCGGACATCGAGGGGGAGCCGGCGGCCGGCGTCCGGCTGCTCATGGAACAGGGCCTCGACCGCCTGGCGGCCGAGCGGTTCGCGCTCATCCAGTCGCTCGTCGCGATGCACGCGATCGACCCCGGTGCCACGCCGGTCATCGCCCATCACGCCGCGGAGGCGTTGGCGGACCCGGCGGTCGAGGCCGAGGTGCGGCGACGGCTGGCGGGGCCGGCCTACGTCGAGCTGTGGCTGTCGCTCGCGGCGGCGGCCAACGGCCTGGACCGCGAGCGGTACCTCGCGCTGGCCGACGCCGAGGCGGCGACACCGGTCCCGGAACGGGAACCCGGCCGATGACGACGACCGACCAGGGTGGGAGGTGATCGACGGCATACGCGAGACTTGGCGCATGACGTTGCGGGTTGCGGTGATCGGCGCGGCCGGTCGCATGGGGCAGCAGGTGTGCCGGGCGGTCGAGGAGGCCGCCGACCTCGAGCCGGCCGGCCGGTTCGACGTGGGCGACGACCTCGGCGATCTCGGCGGGGCCGACGTGGCCGTCGAGTTCACGGTGCCGGGCGCGACGCTGGCCAACGTGCTGCACTGCGTCGAGCGGGGCGTGCACGTGGTGGTCGGCACGACCGGCTGGACCGACGAGTCGTTGCACCAGGTCCGGGCGGCGCTCGCCGTGCAGCCGAAGGTGGGCGTGCTCATCGCGCCGAACTTCGCCATCGGCGCGGTGCTCACCATGCGGTTCGCCGCGCAGGCGGCGCGGTTCTACGAGTCCGTCGAGGTGATCGAGCTGCACCACCCCGACAAGGTCGACGCGCCCAGCGGGACGGCGGTGCGCACCGCCGAGGTCATCGCCGAGGCACGCCGGGCCGCCGACGTGCCGCCGGCGCCCGACGCGACGGCGAGCGGGCTCGACGGCGCCCGGGGCGCGCGGGTCGACGGCGTGCCGGTGCACGCGGTCCGGCTGCGCGGGCTGGTGGCGCACGAGGAGGTGCTGTTCGGGTCGGCCG
Organism: Jiangella mangrovi; assembly: GCF_014204975.1. NCBI lineage: Bacteria > Bacillati > Actinomycetota > Actinomycetes > Jiangellales > Jiangellaceae > Jiangella > Jiangella mangrovi. Next base: position 4,793,402 of record NZ_JACHMM010000001.1, on the reverse strand, counting down.
GCGAGACGCTGACGATCCGGCACGACTCCTTCGACCGCGAGTCCTTCATGCCGGGCGTACTGGCCGGCGTGCGCGGCGTCGTCGACCGGCCCGGGCTGACGGTCGGGCTCGAGGAGATCCTCGACCTGTGAGCACGGGCGAGCGCGCGGGGACCGGTGAGCGCGGGCAGCTCGGTCAGCTCGGGCGGTTCGGCGGGTGTGTGCGGGCTGGCGAGTGCGCGCGGACCGGTAGCTCGAGCGGGTCGGTGGGCGTGGGCGGGCTGGCGGGCGCGGGCGGGTCGGCGGGCGCGGGCGGGTCGGCGAACGTGCGGGCAGGCCGGTGAGGGGCGAACGGCGCGACCGGGTGTGGGCCGCCGGCATGGCGGTCCTCGTCGGGGCGCTGCTGGTGCTGGTCGTGTGGCGCGGCGTGCTGCTCCTCGCGTCCGGGACGGTCGCCGGTGCGGGCATCGGGGTCGCGGTCGTGGTGATCGCGGTCGTCGGCGCCTGGGTGCTGTGGCGGTCGGTGCGGTTCGGGCTGCACATGCAGACGCTCGCCCGCGAGCTCGAGGACGAGGGCGGTCTGCCGGTCGACGACCTGCCGCGCCGGCCCAGCGGCCGGGCCGAGCGGGGCGCCGCCGACGAGCTGTTCGAGCGCCGCCGCGCCGAGGCGGAGGCCGACCCGGAGGACTGGCGCGTCTGGTTCCGGCTGGCGCTGGCCTATGACGACGCGGGCGACCGGTCGCGGGCCCGCGAGGCCGCCCGGCGCGCGATCGCCCTGCACGGCTGAGCGCGAGGGTCTCGGCCGGCCCAGGCGTGCGGCCGGCGGCGCCTGCCTCACGGCGGGACGGCTGACGGCGGGACGGCTGACGGCGGGGTGCCTGATGGCGGGGTGCCTGATGGCGGGGTGCCTGACGGCGGGTGGTCGCTCGCCGCGCGCGACCAGACCTCACCCGGCGCGGGAGCACCTCACCCGTCCGAGGACCGGATCGGGTCCGGACACGTGCGGGCACGTGTCCTCACGCGAGTGCGGTGTGCTCCGGGCGGGCGAGGCCGGCGGCGGCTCCGAACCGACTGGTCCGTCCCGCGTTCTCCGATCACTTCTCGCCGGGATTGAAATCCGGCAAGGTAGGGGGGTCACACGGGGGCGGGTGCTGAGGAGGACGGGTGATGGGTGTGCAGCGGAGCAGGCGGACGGCGGCAGTGGCCCTCGTCGGGACGATCGCCCTCGCGGGAGCCGGACTCCTCGCGCCGGCCCAGGCCGCCGAGGGCCCACACCGGCACCAGGGCAGTCCACCGCCCAAGCAACCCACGGCCGTCGGAGCCGGGGGCGCCGTCGCCACCGTCGACGCCGACGCCACGGAGGCCGGCCTCGAGGTGCTGCGCCGCGGCGGCAACGCCGTCGACGCCGCCGTCGCGGCGGCCGCGGCCCTGGGCGTCAGCGAGCCGTTCTCGTCCGGCATCGGCGGCGGCGGGTTCTTCGTCTACTACGACGCGAGGTCCGGTGAGGTCAGCACGCTCGACGGCCGCGAGAGCGCCCCGGCGACGGCTACCGAGCAGCGGTTCATCGACCCCGCGACCGGGGCGCCGCTCGCGTTCGCCGACGCCCGGGTCAGCGGCCTCTCCGTCGGCACGCCGGGCACGCTCGCGACCTGGGACGAGGCGCTCGACCGCTGGGGCCGGCGCAGCCTCGCCCGCAATCTGGCGCCCGCGATCGAGCTGGCCGAGGACGGGTTCGTCGTCGACCAGACCTTCCGGTCGCAGGTCGAGGGCAACGCCGCCATCTTCGCCGACTTCCCGGCCTCGGCCGAGCTGTACCTGCCCGGCGGTGCTCCGCCCGCCGTCGGCACGGTGCTGCCGAACCCCGACCTCGCCGACACCTACCGGCAGATCGCCCGGCACGGCATCGACGAGTTCTACGAGGGGCCCATCGGCGCCGAGATCGCCGCCACCGTCCAGGATCCGCCGGTGCGCGACGGCGCGACCCGCACCGTCCGCCCCGGCGACCTGACGACCGCCGACCTCGCCGGCTACGAGGTCATCGAGCGCGAGCCGACCCTCGTCGACTACCGCGGCTTGCAGGTGTACGGCATGCCGCCGCCGTCGTCGGGCGGGTCGACCGTCGGCGAGGCGCTGAACATCCTCGAGAACTTCGAGCTCGGCGCCATGGACGAGGCTCAGGCTCTGCACCACTACCTCGAGGCGACGGCGCTCGCCTTCGCCGACCGCAACCGTTACGTCGGCGACCCCGACGTCATCGACGTGCCGCTGGACGAGCTGCTGTCGCAGGAGTTCGCCGACGAGCGCGCCTGCCTCATCGACCCCGACGCGGCCGCGCCGAAGCCGGTCGCGCCCGGTGTCCCCGACGGCGACTACGGCGGCTGCGCGACGGCGGCCGACCCGGTCGCCGTCGCCGATGAAGGCTCGACGACGCACCTGACGACGGCCGACCGGTGGGGCAACGTCGTCGCCTACACGCTCACCATCGAGCAGACCGGCGGCAGCGGCATCGCCGTCCCGGGCCGCGGCTTCCTGCTGAACAACGAGCTCACCGACTTCAACTTCGCCCCGACCCAGGGCAGTGCGCCCGACCCGAACCTGCCCGGCCCGGACAAGCGGCCGCGCTCGTCCATGGCGCCGACCATCGTGCTCGACGGCGACGGCGACCCCCTGCTGGCGGTCGGCAGCCCCGGCGGCGCGACGATCATCGGGACGGTCCTGCAGACGCTGGTGAACCGGATCGACCTCGGCATGGACCTGCCCGAGGCGCTGGCCGCGCCGCGGCTGTTCCAGCCGAACAGCGCCAACACGTCGGCCGAGCCCGCCATCGACGGCGGCCCGCACGGCGCGCTCCTCGAGGGCGAGTTCGGGCACACGCTCGCGCCGACGGCGGAGATCGGCGCGGCGACCGGCATCGAGTTCCTCGGCAAGCACCAGCTCCAGGCCGTCGCCGAGCCGGTCCGCCGTGGCGGCGGCAGCGCGGGGGTCGTCCGGCCCCGACGCTGACCCCGGAACCGACGCTAGGGGAGGAGCGGGCGCATGAACGTCCGCTCCCATCGGACGACGCACCCGGTCTCGTCGCGGAACGCGTCGATCGCGACGAAGTCCGGGTGCACCCCGAACAGCTGCCGGTACTCCTCGTAGGCGGCCAGGCTCGGGAAGCTGAACAGCGCCAGGGCCTGGTCGCTTGCCCCCTCGGCGGGCAGGAAGTACCCGTGGTGTGACCCGCCGTGTGCGTTGACGAGCTCGATCCAGCGACGGCTGAAGTGCTCGAACTCCGGGGTCTTGGCGGGATCGATGGTGTAGGTGACGACACAGGTGATCACGCGGGCGACCCTACGTCAGCGCGCGCAGCACCGCCGTCGTCACCGCGGCGACGATGATCACGACGAGGAACGACTGCCGCAGGATCAGCGCGACGACGCCGGCCGCGACCGCCGCGAGCAGCCGCAGGTCGAGACCCAGGCTCCCGGCCGAGTCGAACAGCTCGACGGCGACCAGCGCGGCCAGCATGGCCACCGGCAGCATGGCCGCCACCCGCTGGACGTCGTCGCGCTCGAGCACCGACGCCGGCAGCGACACGCCCGCCAGCTTCAGCGCGTAGCAGCCGAGCGACGCGACCACGACCGCGACCCAGACCCCGGTCATCGGGCCGCCTCACGGCCGGTGCGGCCGGCGCGACCAGGGCGTCGCGGCAGCAGACCGGCGACGACGGCGATCGGCGCGGCCGCGAGAACGGGGACGCCCGCCGGCACCAGCGGGATCAGGGCCGTCGCCACCAGCGCACCGCCCGCCGCCACCACCCGCCCCTCCACCGTCCGCAGCCGGGGCCACAGCAGTGCCAGGAAGGCCGCCGGGATCATGGCGTCGAGGCCCAGCGTCTCGGGCTCGCCGATGGCCGACCCGCCCAGCGCGCCCACCAGGGTCCCGGCGTTCCACAGGATGAACAGCAGCACGCCGGTGGTCCAGAACGCGTACCGCTGCGACTCCGGCTCGTCGTGTCCGACCGCCATGGCCGTCGTCTCGTCGATGACCAGCTGCGCCGTGACCAGCCGCCGCGGCCCGGAGAGCGACCGCCGGCCGAGGATCCGGGTCAGCGGGACCCCGTAGAACGCGTTGCGCACGCCGAGCAGCAGCGCCGTGGGGACGGCGGCCAGCCCGGCGCCGCCGCTGCCGATGACGCCGACCAGCGCGAACTGCGACGCGCCGCTGAACATGACGAGGCTGAGCACCATGGTCTGCCACACGTTGAGGCCCGACGCGACCGAGACGGCGCCGAACGAGGCGCCGAAGGCGGCGGCGTAGGCGGCGATGCCGGCGGCGTCGCGCCGGATCGCGCTGCGCGATTCCTGACCGCGCGATTCCTCACCCATGCGGGCAGACAGTACTCATCCGGACCGACAGTCATGAACCCGGTTCCGCATCGCGATACCGGTACGCTGGCCGCGTGCTGTTCCAGAAGCGTTTCTGGGCGGGCATCGCCGACGGCACGGTGACGCTGGCGTTCCGGCGGTGGGCCCGCCAGCAGGTGCTGCCCGGCCGCCCGTACCGCACGCCGGCCGGCCGCATCGAGGTCACCGCCGTCACGGTCGTCGACCCGGCGTCCATCAGCGACGACGACGCCCGCGCGGCCGGGCACCCGGACGCCGCGAGCCTGCTGGCCGACCTCCCCGGCGACCCCGCCAACCCGACCTACCGCATCGAGTTCCACCCGGCGACCGACGCCGACCCGCGGGCCGAGCTGGCCGCGGGCGGCGACCTCGACGCCACGGAGATCGAGACCATCACCAAGCGCCTCGACCGCCTCGACCGCGCCTCGTCCTACGGCGCCTGGACCCGCGAGACGCTGCGCCTCATCGAGCAGCACCCCGAGCGCCGGGCCGGCGACCTCGCGGACCTGGTGGGCCGCGAACGGGCGCCGTTCAAGCTCGACGTGCGCAAGCTGAAGAACCTCGGGCTGACGCAGAGCTTCCCCATCGGCTACCGCATCTCGCCGCGCGGCCGCGCCTACCTCGACGCCGTCGAGGACTGACTCACCGGCGCGGCTGGTCCGACGGCCCCACGTGGTCGTCGAGCCACTGCTTCAACGGCTCCAGCTCGCGCCACGCCTCGGCGACCCGCACGGCCGCGGACGGCGTGTGCAGCCAGTCCGGCGCGCCGAAGTCCCGCCAGCCGACCAGCGTCTTCTGCCGGAGCAGGTCGATGCGCGGATGGTCGGCGTCGTAGCCGCGCGGCCGGGTCTTCAGCGCCTCGCCGTCGACCACGAATCCGGCGTCGCGCGCCGTCTCGACGATCTCGACGAGCGCCTCGCCACGCCGTGAGTCGTCGACGGCGGCTCGGTAGCGGGCGACCTGGTCCGACGCCATCTGGTAGTAGCCGGCGGCGATGAACATCCCGGCCGCGCTGACGTGCACGTAGTGCCCGCCGACGGAGAGGCCCTGCTGCGTCTTGTACGGGGTCTTGTCGGCGGCGAAGCGGACGTCGCGGTAGGGCCGGAAGAGCCGGACGGTGCCGAACTCGGGGGACAGCTCGTCGGCCAGCGCCCGCATGGGGTCGCGGACGGACTTCTCGTAGACGTGCTTGTGCGCGGTCCAGAACGACTTGGTGTTGTCGTTCTCGAGGTCCTCGTAGAAGTCCAGCGCCTCGACCGGGATGCCTGCGAACGTCACGACGCCGCCCCCGAATCCGGCGACTCGTCCGACAGCGACGTGTGCAGCCGCACCTGCCGCAGCGTCGCCGACCCGTCGCCGGTGAGGTCGAGCGTGCGGTGCGCGGAGTCGGGCGCCCAGCCGGCCGGCTCGAGGAACCCGCGCAGCGCGTCGTCGCCCACGACCAGCCAGATGCGGGCGCGGGTGAACCCGTCGGCGCGCAGGGTGTCGGCGACGGCGGCCAGCAGCCGCGAGCCGTGGCCCTCGCCGAACGCGGCCGGGTCGACGTGGAAGGCGACGATCTCGCCGTCGGCGGGCTGGGCGTCGGGGTCCTCGGACGGCGCCGTGGCCGCGAATCCGACCACGCGGCCGGCCTCGAGCGCGACGAGCACGCGGTGGCGGGCCGACGGCGGACGGGTGACGGCCTCGCGCCAGGCGGCCGCGAACGACGGAGCGTCGACGTCGGCGAGCAGCGCGGGCGGCAGCAGGGAGCCGTAGGACGCCGTCCACGCCCGGGCCTGCACGGCACCGATGGCGTCGGTGTCGGCGGCCCAGGCGAGACGGACGGAACGATCGGCGACGATGGGCGGCTCGGACACCCGCCCAACGATACGACTCCCCGATCCTGCGGGAGCGCTACGCCCCGGTCTTCGCGTGGTACGGGCACTCCGCGGGGACGGCGTCCTCCTGCGGCGGCGTCCAGCCGGTGCCGGCCAGGAACCCGGGCAGCACCGTCGAGTCGTCGTAGTAGCGGTGGTAGACCGGCGACGTCGTGCCGGACATCGGCGGCACCACCCACGACCACTCGGCGTGCGCGGGGCGTCCGGCCCGCTCCTCCTTGTCGACGAAGCGCATGAACATCTCCGACTCGGTGTGGTGGTCGGCGATCTTCGCGCCCGCGACGTCGAACGAGTGCAGCACGGCGCGGTTGATCTCGACCAGGACGCGGTCCTTCCAGAGCGACCGGTCGTTGTCGACGTCGAGGCCGAGCAGCCGGCCCACCTGCGTCATGCGGTCGTAGCGGTCGGCGTCGACGAGGTTGCGCGAGCCGATCTCCGTCCCCATGTACCAGCCGTTGAACGGCGCCGTCGGGTAGGTGATGCCGCCGATGCGCAGCGGCATGGAGGAGATCGCCGGGACGGCGTGCCACTTGAGGTCCAGCTCGGCGAACCAGGGGTACTCCGGGTGGGACAGAGGTACCTCGAGGACGGCGTCGCCGGGGATGTCGAACAGTCGGACGCCGTCCTCGGGGGTCTCGATGGCGAGCGGCAGCACGTCGAAGTCGGTGCCCTTGCCCGACCAGCCCAGGCTCTCGACCCAGCGGGTGAACTCCGCCTGGGCGGGGTCGCCGATGACCGACTCCATGCCCTGGTAGCCGGCGTAGCGGACCAGCTGGCTGTTGCGCAGCCGCGGCGCGGGCCGGCCCGGCTGGTCGGGGGCGAAGAGGGTGAGGACCGGCCTGATGCGCCCGTCGTTGGTGGCGACGCGCAGATGCTCGACGCACTCGGCGGCGACGCCCTCGGCGGTGCGGACACTGCGGCGGTCGCGCACGATCAGGCTGCGCCAGTAGAGCCGGCCGATGCAGCGGTTGGCGTTGCGCCAGGCCACGCGGGCGCCGAACTCGAGCTCCTCGGTGGTGTGGCCGAACGTGCCCCGGCGGCCGAACTCGACCAGCGCCTCGCTGAAGCGCTCTTCGGGGTCGGGAGCGTGGGGGTTCTCAGCGGCGTGCTGGCGGAAGAACGCCTCGGCTTCGCTGAGATCGACGGAGTGGATCGGAACGTCCGGAAGGCCCGGATGGTGATGCGTCCCATCGGTCGTCACAGGGTCAGCTCCTCCGCTGTCGCAGGTGGCGTCTCGCCGTCGATGCGTGATGCGGACATTTCCGGCAAGCCGCCCCGAACATGATCATCCTGCCGGGAAAATGACGCACCGTCACGGATGATCTCAGAAGGCGGACGGCGCCGTCTGCCGTTCCGGCGAATCCATCCGGACCCGCCGAAGTCGTCCGGAACCGGACGCCGTCGAGCCGCCAGGCAATGCCGCAGCTCATCGCCTATATCTGGACAAACCGGACAACATGACCATGAGTGAGGTCGTGAGAAGAGTCTCACGCGTCACAGAGACACCCTCCGTGACGGCCGTCACGCTGAGTAACGAGGCGTGGCTGCCGGGCCGATATTCGGTGGACCCGAGGCGTCCGGACGGCGAGTGTGGAGGCATGACGCAGAACGGCTCACGGACGGCGCTCGGCCGGGTCCTGCGCCGGGTCGAGAACGACGGCGGCGACGGCGTGCTGGCCGCGCTGGCGGGCCTGCCCGGCGCCGACCTCACCACTCTGCAGCTCGAGCTCGCCCGCCGCCGGGCCGCCGCGCTGTCGCCGGCCGACGTGCTCGCGCAGTACCGCCGCGACCGGTTCACCGCGCCGTCGCCGGTGCCGTTCCGTGCCCTGCGCCGGGTCGAGGACGCCCTGCTCGACGCCGTCGCCGCGCAGCCGGAACCGGCCGACGTCGTCACGCTGGCGCCGCTGGCCCCGCTCGGCACCCACTCCGTGCTCGCCACCGTCGACCAGAACAAGGTGGTCACCACTGCCCGCGGCACCGACGTCGCCGCCGACCCCACCAACGCACTGGCGCTCGAGGCCGCCGTCCGCCGCCGGGCCGCCGCGCCGCGCGACGTGGTCCGGCTGGCCGCCGTCCAGCGGGTCGTGCGGGCGCAGTTCGTCGACGCGGCCGGCATGTTCGCCCACTTCTCCCTGTTCGCGCAGGTCACTGCCGGCCGCGACCCCGGCGGCCGGAGCTTCGAGCGGGCCGCGCTGGCCGAGCAGCTCAGCGTCGTCACCCGGGCTCTCGACGGGCTGGGTGCCGACGGCGTCGAGGTGCGGCTGACCGTGCTCGACCCGGCGTTCCGGGCCGTGGCCGACGGCGTGGCCGGAGCCGGCGCCGTCGACGACCCCGATCGCGCGACCGGCCGCGGGTACTACGAGGGCCTGTGCTTCAAGGTCGTGGCCCGCTTCGGCGGCGGGGAGCCACAGGAGGTCGGCGACGGCGGGTTCGTCGGCTGGGCCCGCGACCTGCTCAGTAACGGCAAGGAGCGGCTGCTCATCAGTGGCCTGGGCGTCGACCGGCTGGCGTCGTTCTCGTGACGCGGCGGCGGACGCAGCGCGGCCGAGGTGTTACACCCGGCCAACAGGGATGCTGGACAGGTGTCACATCGGGACCTAGCCTGGAACCATGGCGGGTACCGACGAACGAGAGGCGGCGTTCTACGCGATCGTCGACTCCGACGGGCGCATCGAGCCGCGTGACGACATGCCCGAGGCGTACCGGAAGACGCTGATCCGGCAGATCGCCCAGCACGCGCACTCCGAGATCATCGGCATGCAGCCCGAGGGCAACTGGATCAGCCGCGCGCCGAGCCTGCGCCGCAAGGCGATCCTGCTGGCCAAGGTCCAGGACGAGGCCGGTCACGGGCTCTACCTCTACGCGGCGGCCGAGACCCTCGGCGTCTCGCGCGACCAGGTGCTCGAGCTGCTGCACACCAAGCGGCAGAAGTACTCGTCGATCTTCAACTACCCGACGCTGACGTGGGCCGACGTCGGCGCCATCGGCTGGCTGGTCGACGGCGCCGCCATCACCAACCAGGTGCCGCTGACGCGCTGCTCCTACGGCCCGTACGCCCGGGCCATGGTCCGCATCTGCAAGGAGGAGTCGTTCCACCAGCGGCAGGGGTTCGAGTCGCTGCTGACCCTCACCCGTGGCAGCGCGGCGCAGAAGGCGATGGCGCAGGACGCGCTGGATCGCTGGTGGTACCCGAGCCTGGCCATGTTCGGCCCGCCCGACACCGGCGAGCAGGTGAGCGGCGGGCACACCGAGCAGTCCATGCGGTGGGGCATCAAGCGGTTCAGCAACGACGAGCTGCGACAGCGGTTCGTCGACATGACGGTGCCGCAGTCCGAGGTCCTCGGGCTCACCATCCCCGACCCGGACCTGCGCTGGAACGACGAGCGCGGCCACTACGACTTCACCGCCCCCGACTACGACGAGCTGTTCCGCGTCATCAAGGGCGACGGCCCCTGCAACGCGCAGCGGCTGGCGCACCGGGTCGCGGCGCACACCGACGGTGCCTGGGTGCGCGAGGCGGCCGCCGCCTACGCCGCCAAGCAGCGCGCCAAGACGCGGACGGAGGCAGCGTGACCAGCGCCGAGTGGCCGCTCTGGGAGGTCTTCGTGCGGGCCCGGCGCGGGCTGTCGCACATGCACGTCGGCAGCCTGCACGCGCCCGACGCCGCCATGGCCGTCCGCAACGCCCGCGACGTCTACACCCGCCGCGGCGAGGGCGTGTCGATCTGGGTCGTCCCGTCCGACCAGATCACCGCCAGCAGCCCCGAGGAGAAGGACGCCTTCTTCGACCCCGCCGCCGACAAGGTCTACCGGCACCCGACCTTCTACGAGATCCCGGCCGAGGCGAAGCACCTGTGACCGGACTCCAGCCGCAGCCGTACGCCCTCGCCCTCGGCGACGACGCCCTCGTCCTGGCCCAGCGGCTGGGCGAGTGGGTCGCTCGCGCGCCGGAGCTCGAAGAGGACGTCGCGCTGGCCAACATCGCGCTCGACCTGCTCGGCCAGGCCCGCACGCTGCTCACCTACGCCGGCGAGCTCGAGGGCGCGGGCCGCGACGAGGACGCGCTGGCGTACTGGCGCGACGACCGCGACTTCCGCAACGTGCTGCTGGTCGAACTGCCGGGCGGCGACTTCGCGCAGACCATGGCCCGGCAGCTGGTCTTCGCCGCCTACCAGTACGAGCTGTACGACCGGCTGCGCGCCGGCGCCGACGAGACGCTGGCCGCCGTCGCGGGCAAGGCGGTCAAGGAGGTCCACTACCACCGCGACCACGCCACCCAGTGGGTGCTGCGCCTGGGCGACGGCACCGACGAGAGCCGCCGCCGCATGGTCGCCGCCCTCGACGCCGTCTGGCCGTACGCCGACGAGCTGTTCGAGCCGTTCGACGGTGCCGGCGTCGACCCGGCCGGCCTGCGCGAGCCGTGGACGGCGTACGTCGGGTCCGTGCTGGCCGAGGCCGGCCTCGCCGTCCCGGAGCCGGACGGGCGCCGCAGCGGTGGCCGCCGCGGCCTGCACACCGAGCACCTCGGCTACCTGCTCGCCGAGATGCAGCACCTGCACCGCTCGCACCCGGGGGCGACGTGGTGAGCGCCGTGCGCGAGGTCGTCGCCGCGGTCCAGGACCCGGAGCTGCCGGTCGTCACGATCGAGCAGCTCGGCATCCTGCGCGACGTCCGGGTCGACGACGGCGGCCACGTCACCGTCGACATCACCCCGACCTACTCCGGCTGCCCGGCCATGGACGCGATCCGCGCCGACATCGAGTCCGCACTGGCCGAGTACGGTATCCACAGTGTCGACGTCCTGACAGTGCTGGCGCCGGCCTGGACGACCGACTGGATCACCCCGGACGGCCGAGCCGCCCTCCAGGACCACGGCATCGCGCCGCCCGGACCGGCCGCGCACGGCACCGTCACCGCCCTCACCCTCTCCGTCCGCTGCCCGCACTGCGGCTCGCCCGACACCCGCGAGCTGTCCCGGTTCGGCTCGACGGCGTGCAAGGCGCTCTGGGTCTGCCGGTCCTGCCAGGAGCCGTTCGACCACATGAAGGCGCTATGACGGTCACCCAGTCGCAGCCGACCCGCCGGCACTCCGTCACCCATCGGCTCCGGGTGGCGGCGGTGGAGGCGCTCACGCCCGACGCCGTCGCCGTCACGTTCGCCGTCCCCGCCGAGCTGGCCGAGGACTACGACTTCGCCGCCGGCCAGCACGTCAACGTCACCCTGCCCGGCGGCGACGGCGTCAGGCGCAGCTACTCGATCTGCTCGCCCGCGGGGTCGGGAGTGCTTCGCATCGCGGTGAAGCGGATCCCGTCGGGCGTGTTCTCCTCGCACGCGCTGACGACGCTGGCGGCCGGCGACGAGCTGGACGTCATGACGCCGGCCGGCCGGTTCACGCCGTCGTTCCACCCGGAGCAGGCCCGGCACTACGCCATGGTCGCGGCCGGCAGCGGCATCACGCCGGTGCTCTCGATCGTCGCGACGGCGCTGGACACCGAGCCCGACAGCCGGGTCACGCTGCTCTACGGCAACCGCACGTCGTCGTCGGTGATGTTCCTGGACGAGCTGGCCGACCTCAAGGACCGCCACCCGGGCCGGCTGCAGCTGGTGCACGTGCTGTCGCGCGAGCCGGGGACGACGGAGCTGCTGTCGGGGCGGCTCGACGGCGACCGGCTCGGCCGGCTGCTCGACACCCTGCTGCCGCCGGACACCGTCGACGACTGGTACCTGTGCGGGCCGTACGAGCTGATCACGACCGCGAGGCACGTGCTGGCCGGCCGCGGCGTCGACCGCGCGCACGTCCACGCCGAGCTGTACCACGTCGGCGACCCGCCGCCCGCCGTCCGCAAGGAGGCTCGCGAACAGGCCGTGACCTGCGCCGTCACCGCCGTGCTCGACGGCCGCCGTACCGCCGTCACCGTCGACGACCCGGACGAGACCGTGCTCGAGGCGGTCCTGCGGGTCCGCAACGACGCGCCGTTCGCCTGCAAGGGCGGTGTCTGCGGCACCTGCCGGGCCAAGGTGCTCGACGGCGCCGTCACCATGGAGCGCCGCTACGCGCTCGAGGACGACGAGGTCGAGGCCGGCTACGTGCTGACTTGCCAGTCGCACCCCACCACGCCCACCCTCGAGGTCGACTACGACGCCTGACCCGCCCGCCCGGCCAGCCCGTTCTCGTACGCGGCGATGACCAGCTGGGCGCGGTCGCGGGCGGCCAGCTTGGCCAGCAGGTGACCGATGTGCGTCTTCACCGTCTTGACCGAGATGAACAGCGCGGCCGCGATCTCGTCGTTGGACAGCCCGGACGCCACCAGCGCCAGCACCTCGGTCTCGCGCTCGGTCAGCACGTCCAGCCGCGGGCGGTCGCGCTCGGGTCCGGCGGGGCGCTCCAGGTAGTGCTCGACCAGCCGGGTGAGGATGCTCGGCGCGAACAGCGACTCGCCCGAGGACGTGCGCCGGACCGCGTCGAGCAGCTGGTCCGGCCGGGCGTCCTTGAGCAGGAAGCCGCTCGCCCCGGCCCGCAGTGCGGCGTACACGTACTCGTCCAGCTCGAACATGCTGAGCACCAGCACCCGGACGGCGGCGAGCGCGGGATCGCCGGTGATCCGCCGGGTCGCCTCGATGCCGTCGCCGCCGGGCATGCGGATGTCCATCAGGACAACGTCGGGCCGCAGCTCGCCGGCCAGCTCGACCGCCTCGCCGCCGGTCGCGGCCGTCCCGGCGACGGCGAGGTCCGGCGCGGCGTCGAGCAGCAGCGCCAGACTGTGCCGCAGGAGCGGCTGGTCGTCGGCGACCAGCACCCGGATCGGCTCCGGCGCGGTGGTCACGGTCGGGCTCCGTCGGGGAGGCGCGCGACGACGGCGAACCCGGCGCCGTCGGGGCCGGCGTCGAGGACGCCGCCGATCGCCGTCACCCGTTCCCGCAGGCCGTCGAGCCCGTGCCCGGCGCCGGGCCGCGGCTCCCAGCCCGCGGCGGGACCGTCGTCGGCGACCGTCACCGTGACCGCACCGCTGCCGCCGTCGTCGCTGCGCACGACCACCCGCGCCGTGGTCGGGCCGGCGTGCCGGGCGGTGTTGCTCAGCGCCTCGCGGACGACCGCGCACACGGTGAGCTGCACGCCGGGGGAGACGCCGTCCAGGGACGGCAGGTCGAGGGTCGCGTCCAGTCCGGCGCCGCGGGCCGCCGAGACGAGACCGGGCAGGTCGGCCAGCGACTCCGCCGGGCGCAGCGCCGCCGCCGAGTCGGGGGTGCGCAGGACCGTCAGCATGCGGCGCAGCTCGGTGGTGGTCTCGCGGCTGACCGCCTCGATGTCGGTCAGCGCCCGCGCCTGCTCGGCGCGCCCGTCCGGGCCGGAGAGCCGGGCGGCGACGGCGGCCCGGACGGTGATCAGGCCGAGGCCGTGCGAGACGAGATCGTGCAGGTCACCGGCGATGCGCAGCCGCTCGGCCTGGGTCGCCCGCTCGCCGGCCCAGGACGCCAGCCGGTCCTCGTGGGCGCGGCGTTCGCGGCGGGTGCGCAGCACGGCCCACCCGGTCACCAGCACCGCGATGCCGACGACGACCAGTGGCAGGACCCGCGCCGTCGAGCCCTGGACGCCGACGGTCATGAGCGCCGCGACCAGCAGGGCGAGCAGCGCCCAGGCCACCGGCCAGGCCCGCGAGCGCCAGGTCGGCCGGCCGGTCTCCATGCCGCGAGTCTAGGGACGGCGCCGGCTGCGGGCATCGGACCGTGGTCCGAGCGACCGTGGCCCGATGACAGCCCGGCGCCGCTCGGCTGACATGGGCGCATGCTCTCTATCGACGATGTGGTGAAACGCCGCGGCGCCCGCGAGGTGCTCTCCGGCGTGACCTTCCGGGCCGAGCCGGGCCGGGTGACCGCCTTCCTCGGACCGAACGGCGCGGGCAAGTCCTCGACGCTGCGGATCCTGCTCGGGCTGGACCGGCCGACGTCGGGCCGGGCGCTGGTGGACGGCCGGCCGTACGCGTCGCTGCCGCGGCCGCTGCGCGTGGTGGGGTCGGTGCTGGACGGGTCCGGGGCGCACAGGTCCCGCTCGGCCCGGCAGCACCTGGCCTGGGTGGCCCGCAGCAACGGCATCCCGCGGCGCCGGGTCGGCGAGGTGCTGGAGCAGGTGGGCCTGGCGGACGCGGCGCGGGTGCGGGCCGGACGGCTGTCGCTCGGCATGGGGCAGCGGCTGGGCCTGGCCGCCGCGCTGCTGGGGGAGCCGCCGGCGCTGGTGCTGGACGAGCCGGTGAACGGGCTGGACCCCGAGGGGATCCGGTGGATCCGCCGGCTGCTGCGCGCGCACGCCGACGCCGGCGGGACGGTGTTGCTGTCCAGCCACCTCATGGCCGAGGTCGCGGAGCTGGCCGACGACCTGGTGGTCATCGCCGCCGGCCGGGTGGTCGCCGCCGGGCCGCTGGACCGCGTCACCGCCGGGCACCCGACGCTGGAGGACGCCTTCTTCGCGCTGACGGGAGGGACCTCGTGACCGCCGTCGCGGATGCGTTCTCGGCCGAGCTGCGCAAGGTGCTCACCCTGCCCGCCACGCTGGCAGCGCTGGCGGTCGCTGTGCTGGGACCGGTCGCGCTGGCCGCGCTCACCGCGTCAAGGGATCCGGGCGGGTCGGCGGCGGAGGCGGCGCTGGACGCGGGGCCACTGGTCATGGTCGGCGCGATCGTGCTGGGCGTCGTCGCCGTCAGCAGCGAGTACGCCGCAGGCCGGCAGATCGCCTCGACGCTCGCCGCCGTGCCGCGCCGCGTGAGCGTGCTGGCGGCGAAGGCGGCGGTCGTCGCCGGCCTGGTCGCGGCCGCGGCGGCCGTCGCGTTCCCGGCCGCGCTGCTCGCCGCACGCCTGGTCGCCGGCCCCGGGCCGGACGTGGACCGCGTGCTCGGCCGGGCCGTCGGTGGTGGCGTCTACGCCGTCCTCACCGCGCTCATCGCGCTGGCGATCACCGTGTTCGCCCGCGGCGGCGTGGTCCCGCTGGTCGTGCTGATCGCGAACGGCTCGGTGGTGTCGGTGTCGTTCCTGCTGTACCGGGCGACGCCGCTCGCGCGGTACCTGCCCGACCTCGCGGGCATGCGGATGCTCGCCGGGGAGGACCGGCTGGCGATCGACGACGCGCTCGGCCCGGTGACCGGCGGGCTGGTCATGGCCGCGTGGACGGCCGCGCTGCTCGCTATCGCCGCCGTCGTGCTGGCGCGCCGCGACGCCTGACCCGTCGGAGCGCCCCGGTACAGTCGCGGGGTGGTGCTCAAGGCGGAAGCGATCCTGCTCGACCTCGACGGGACGCTGGTCGACTCGACCGACTCCATCGCGCGCTGCTGGCTGCGCTGGTGCCGGCAGTTCGAGGTCGACCCCGCCCGGCTGGCCGACGCGCACGGGCGCACCACCGCCGACATCGTCGCCGACCTGCTGCCCGGCCACCGGGTCGCGGCCGCCATGGCCCGCATCGACGAGCTCGAGATCGAGGACGCCGGCACCGTCCGCCCCATGCCCGGGGCGGCCGAGCTGCTGGCCGCCATCCCGGCCGGGCGCCGCGCCGTCGTCACCTCCGGAAACGCCGTCCTGGCCGCCGCCCGCATGAGCGCCGCCGGGCTGCCCGCTCCCGCCGTCGTCGTCACCGCCGACGACGTCATCCGCGGCAAGCCGCACCCGGAGCCGTACCTGCTCGGCGCCGAGCGGCTCGGGTTCGAGCCGGCCCGGTGCGTCGTGGTCGAGGACGCGCCCAGCGGCATCGCGGCGGCGCGGGCGGCCGGCATGGCCGTCGTCGGCATCGCCTCGACGCACGAGGCCCGCCGGCTCGAGGCCGACCTCGTCGCCGACAGCCCGGCGCAGGTGCGGGTCGACGGAACCGGCCCGCTCCTCGTGGACGTCGTAGTCGAGTGAACGAGCTCCTCGTCCAGCACCAGCCGTGGAGCCGGCAGCAGCGCCGCCGCGTCTTCTGGCCGGTCCTCGGCCTGGTCGCGGCGGCCATCTGCGCCGTCGCCGTGGTCGGGCTGGCGGTCGGCGACCTCGAGCCCGCCACCGTCGCCACCGCCACGCTGTTCGCGCTGCTCCCGGTCGTCGTGGTCGTCGGGGCGTTCCTCTGGCTGGACCGCTGGGAGCCCGAGCCCGGCCGGACCATGCTGGCGGCGTTCCTGTGGGGCGGCGGCGTCGCCACCCTGGGGGCGCTGGTGGTGAACTCCGTCGTCGCGGTCACCTACGGCGAGTACACGTCGTCGGTGGTCTCGGCGCCGTTCGCCGAAGAGGCGCTCAAGGGCGCGTTCCTGGTCGGCCTGCTGTGGACG
This sequence comes from Jiangella mangrovi, assembly GCF_014204975.1. NCBI lineage: Bacteria > Bacillati > Actinomycetota > Actinomycetes > Jiangellales > Jiangellaceae > Jiangella > Jiangella mangrovi. Next base: position 4,776,877 of record NZ_JACHMM010000001.1, on the reverse strand, counting down.
CAGCGCCACGAGCTGGACGGGCTGGTCGACGGCATCGTCTACGCGGGGCTGGTGGCGGCCGGGTTCGCGTTCGTCGAGAACATCCTCTACCTGGGCCGGGCGTTCGACACCGCCTCGATCGACGGCTACACGGTGTTCGTCGTGCGCGGGGTGTTCTCACCCTTCGCCCACCCGCTGTTCACCGTGTTCATCGGCATCGCGGTGGGCATCGCGGCGCAGCGCCGGTCGGTGGGCGCGCGGATCGTGCTGCCGTTCCTCGGGTACCTGCTGGCCGCCGGGCTGCACGCGCTGTGGAACGCCTCGGCGCTCTGGGACGACGACGGCAGCGGCTTCATCGCCGTCTACGTCGTCGTCATGGTGCCGCTGTTCGCCGGCATGCTGAGCATCGCACTCTGGCAGCGCCGCCGCGAGCAGCGGGTCATCGCGGCGCGGCTGGGCGAGTTCGTGCAGGCCGGCTGGATCCCCTGGTACGAGCTCGAGCTGCTGTCGACCATGCGCAGCCGGCGGCGCTGGATCACGGCCATGAAGACGCAGTACGGGCGCGACGCCGCCCGCGCCGTCCGCACCTACCAGGGGTCGGTCACGGAGCTCGCGTTCCTCGTCACCCGGCTGCGCCACGCCCGCGCCGACGAGCAGGACGACCCCCGGCTGGCCGAGCTGCTCGCGGCGGTCACCAGGACCCGCGCCCACGCCGTCGCCCTGACCAGCACCGGACGGTGAGGCAGGTCGGTCCGGGGGGCCGGATCACGGTAGCCTTTGTCCATGCCTGACGAGCTCTTCACCCTCGCCGCCGCCACCACGGGTGCGCCGGCGGCCGCACCGTTCGGCCGCATGTCGGTCGCCATGGTCACGCCGTTCCTCGACGACGGCGGTCTCGACCTCGAGGGCACCGCCGCCCTGGCGGAGAAGCTCGTCGACCAGGGCTGCGACGGCCTCGTGGTCAGCGGCACCACCGGTGAGAGCCCCACCACGTCCGACGCCGAGAAGGACCTCATCCTGCGGGCCGTGCTCGAGGCCGTCGGCTCGCGCGCCCGCGTCGTCGCCGGCGTCGGCACCAACGACACCCGCCACACCAGCGAGCTCGCGCAGGCCGCGCAGAAGGCCGGCGCGCACGGGCTGCTGCTGGTCACGCCCTACTACAGCCGGCCGCCGCAAGAGGCGCTCTACCAGCACTTCGTCGCCGTCGCGTCGGCCACCGACCTCCCGGTCATGCTCTACGACATCCCCGTCCGCACCGGGGTGCCCATCGCCACCGAGACCCTGCTCCGGCTGGCCGAGCACGACCGCATCGTCGCGGTCAAGGACGCCAAGGGCGACGTGTTCGCCTCGTCCGAGGTCATCGCCCGCAGCGGACTGGCCTACTACTCCGGCGACGACGCCCTCAACCTCGCGCTGCTCACGCACGGCGCCGTCGGCGTGGTCAGCGTCGTCGGCCACGTGGCGGCCGCCCAGTACGCGCAGATGATCCGCGCCGTCGACTCCGGCGACCTGCGCCGGGCGCTCGACCTGCACCGTCAGGTCATCCCGGCCGTGCGCGGCATCATGACCCGAACCCAAGGAGCCATCATGGCCAAGGCCGCCGTCCAGCACCTGGGCGTGATCCGGCACCGCACGGTCCGCTCGCCCCTCATCCCCGCCACCGACGAGCAGGTCGCGCTGCTGCGCGCCGACCTCGCCGAGGCGGGGCTCGCATGAGCCATCCGCACCCCGAACTCTCCACGCCCCCTCCGCTCGCCCCCGGCGCGCTGCGCCTCGTCCCGCTCGGCGGGCTGGGCGAGGTCGGCCGCAACATGACCGTGTTCGAGCACGGCGGGCGGCTGCTGATCGTCGACTGCGGCGTGCTGTTCCCCGAGGACAACCAGCCCGGCGTCGACCTCATCCTCCCCGACTTCGAGTACATCCGGGACCGTCTCGACGACGTCGAGGCCATCGTCCTCACGCACGGGCACGAGGACCACATCGGCGCCGTCCCGTTCCTACTGCGCGAGAAGCAGGACATCCCCGTCGTCGGGTCCCGGCTCACCCTGGCGCTGGTCGAGGCGAAGCTCAAGGAGCATCGCATCGACGCCTACCAGCTGCAGGTCAAGGAGGGGCAGACGGAGCGGTTCGGCCCGTTCGAGGTCGAGTTCCTCGCCGTCAACCACTCCATCCCCGACGCGCTGGCGCTGGCCATCCGCACGCCCGCCGGCGTCGTGCTGCACACCGGCGACTTCAAGATGGACCAGCTGCCGCTCGACGGCCGGCTGACCGACCTCAACGGGTTCGCCCGGCTCGGCGACGCCGGCGTCGACCTGTTCATGGTCGACTCCACCAACGCCGAGGTGCCCGGCTTCACCCCGCACGAGCGCGACATCGCCGACGTCCTCGACGGCGTCTTCGCCCGCGCGCCGCGCCGTGTCGTGGTCGCCTCGTTCGCCAGCCACGTCCACCGCGTGCAGCAGGTCCTCGACGTCGCCGTCGCGCACGGCCGCAAGGTCGCCTTCGTCGGCCGGTCCATGGTCCGCAACATGGGCATCGCCCGCGACCTCGGCTACCTCACCATCCCCGGCGGCACGCTGGTCGACCTCAAGTCGATCGACAACCTGCCGCCCGAAGAGGTCGTGCTCATGTCCACCGGGTCGCAGGGCGAGCCCATGGCGGCGCTCTCGCGCATCGCCAACCGCGACCACCCGGCCATCCGCATCGAGCCCGGCGACGTCGTCGTGCTGGCGTCGTCGCTCATCCCGGGCAACGAGAACGCCGTCGGCCGCGTCATCAACGGCCTCACCCGCGAGGGCGCCACCGTCGTGCACAAGGGCAACGCCAAGGTGCACACGTCCGGGCACGCCTCGGCCGGCGAGCTGCTGTTCGTGTACAACCTGGTCAAGCCGCGCAACGTCATGCCGATCCACGGCGAGACCCGGCACCTGTTCGCCAACGCCGACATCGCCGTCGCCGCCGGCGTGCCGCGCGACCGCGTGGCGCTGGCCGAGGACGGCGTCGTCGTCGACCTCGTCGACGGTGTCGCCCGCGTGGTGGGTGCGGTGCCGTGCGGCTACGTCTACGTCGACGGCTCCAACGTCGGCGGCGTGGCCGAGGCCTCGCTCAAGGACCGCCGCATCCTCGGCGAAGAGGGCTTCATCTCCGTCGTCGTGGTGGTCGACTCCGTCACCGGCAAGGTCACCGGCGGCCCCGAGATCCACGCCCGCGGGTTCGCCGAGGACGAGTCCGTCTTCGACGACATCCGGCCCGAGCTCATCACCGCGCTCGAGAAGGCGGCCGAGGGCGGCAACGCCGACACCTACCAGCTGCAGCAGACGGTGCGCCGCACCATCGGCCGCTGGGTCGGCGGCCGGCTGCGCCGCCGCCCCATGATCATCCCGGTGGTCGTCGAGTCCTAACGGGCCCGGCCGGGATGGTTGAGGGATAGGTGTCGCCTGAGCAGCACCGATCCCTCAACCATCGCTCACGCCGCGTCGGCGGCGGCCTCGCCCAGTGCGGCGAGGATCCGCCGCCAGCCGTTGCCCATGATCGTGCGCGACAGCTGGGCGGCGGGGGAGTCCGGGTCGAAGCCGCGGTGGGTGAAGAGCAGCCGGGTCCCGCGTCCTTCGGGGCGCAGCGCGAAGCTCACCACCCAGCCCGACGGCTCGGGCGCCGCGGCGTCGTCCCAGCTGAAGCTGATCAGCTCCGGCTCGACCAGCTCGAGCACCTCGCAGGCGACGGTGCCGGAGAAGCCGACCGCCTCGATCGGCTTGGCCGTCATGGTGAACCGGGCGCCGACCCGCGGCTCGAAGCCGTCGGGCGGCATCAGCCAGCGGGCCAGCAGCTCCGGCGCCGTCAGCGCCCGCCAGACCAGCGCCGGCGGGTGCGGGTAGAACTGGTCCAGCTCGATCTCGGTGCGGGTCACGCGTCGCCACCCTCGCTCAGGTCGTCGAGCACGTCGCCGAGGTCGGTGAGCCGGGCCCGCCAGTACCGCTCGTAGGGCGAGAGCCAGTCGCGGACGCCGACCAGCGGCTCGGCGTGCACGGCGTAGTAGCGGTGCCGGCCGCGCTGCTCCTCGCGGACGAGGTCGGTGTCTCGGAGCACGCGCAGGTGCTCCGAGACGCTCGGCCGGGCCATGTCGAACCGCTCGGCGATGTCCTGCACCGTCTGCTCGCCGTCGAGCAGCAGGTCGAGGATGTCGCGGCGGGTCGGGTTGGCCAGCGCGCCGAACAGCCGGTCGGCCGGCGACGACTTGCCTCGCTGCGGCACGGGCGCGAACCCCGTCAGGCCGCGGGCGCGGACAGCACGTAGCCGTTGCCGTCCGGGTCGGCGAACGTGGCCTGGCGTCCCCAGGGCAGCTCCGTGGGGCCGTCGACGGTGACCCCGGCGGAGCGCAGCCGGTCGACGTCGGCGTCGAGGTCGGACGAGGCCAGGATGGTGCCGGCCGACGAGCCGGCCGTGGCGCCGGGGAACGGGCGGTGCAGCACGATCGTCGTCGCAGCGCCGGGCGGGGCGACCTCGAGCCAGCGGTTGTCGCCCATGGCGACGTCGGTGCGGACCTCGAAGCCGAGCACGTCGGCGTAGAAGGACCGGGCCCGCTCCTGGTCGTCGACGAACACGGTCAGCGTCTGGATCTGTGTCAGGCTCATGCCCCGAACCATAGGTAGGAAAAATCCTACGTGTCAACCGTTCATGCCTCCGCGCATGGGCCGCGGGCCTGTCCCGGCCGGAGGTCGCGGCCCTAGCCTCGGTGACGGGCGGAGGAGGTGTGCGGTGCGGTCTGCCGGTGTCGCGGTGCTCGCGCTGAGCGCGTTCGTTCTGGCGGGCTGCGGCCTGCTGGGCGACGACGGCGACGGCGGCGCCGTGGGCGTGCTCGACATCGAGGCCGGCCAGTGCTTCACCGCTCCGGGCGAGGTGCAGGCCGAGCTCACCGAACTGGCCGGCGTGCCGTGCGACAGCGAGCACGACCAGGAGGCGTACGCCGTCGTCGCCTACACGGGGCCGGACGGCGAGGCGGCCGACGCGTTCCCGGGGGCCGACGCGCTCACCCGGTTCGCCGACGGCGCCTGCGCGGAGGAATTCGGCGAATACGTCGGCACGAACTATCTGGATTCGGCGTTGTTCTTCACCTATCTGCTCCCGTCCGTGCGCGGCTGGGAGGACGGCGACACCGATGTCGTGTGTTTCGTGACCACGACGGGCGAGAAACTGGACGCCTCGGTGCGCGACTCCGGAATGTAGGCGCAATTCGCGAGGGAGAGACGACATGGGCGCTCCGCAGGTGGTCGACTCCGCCCAGATCATGTGCACGTTCGGCTCCGCGCCGTCGTCGCTCGGGGTGCTGCCACTGGCCCGGGTGATGGTCGAGGGCCGGCCCGCCGCCACCGTCGACGACGCCGTTCCGCTGGTCAACATCCGGCCGTTCGGCACCTGCCTCACCTTGGCGAATCCCATGGTCGCAGCCGCAACGAGCGCCGCGATGGGCGTGCTGACGCCGCAGCCGTGCATCCCGGCGACGTCGAGGTGGCTGCCCGGCTCGCCCTTGACGCGAGTCGGCGGGCGGAACGCGCTCACCGTCGCGTCGACCTGCACCTGCCAATGGGGCGGGGTCATCGCCGTCACGCAGCCGGGAAGCGTGCGCACCACGTCCTGACGAGAATTCCCGGTCCATGCGCGCGTGCATGTTCCGAGGGAATTCCGAATCGCCGGAGCAGTGGCCGAGAATGGTGCCTCGTACGATTCCGGGACCGGCAGGGAAATGGTCGTACCGGTGCGGATCCCACGCCTGAGAAAGAGGTCGTCGTGCCCACTTACGCAGCGCCAGGAGTGTACGTCGAAGAGGTTCCCTCGTCGCAGAAGGTCCTCACCGCGGTCCCCACGGCCATCGCCGCCTTCGTCGGGTTCACCGAGCGCGCGCCGGCCGACGACCCCGCCGACCCGCAGGGCCTGGCGCCGCGGCTCGTGACCAGCTGGACGCAGTACGAGCAGCTGTACGGCGGCTTCGTGAAGGGCGCCGTGCTGCCGCTCTCGGTCTACGGCTACTTCCAGAACGGCGGCTCGCTCGCCTACATCGTCCGCGTCCCCAACAACGAGCCGGCGGGGGAGCCGTCGACGGTGGGGCTGCCGGCGTCCGACCGCAGCCTCGGCAGCCCGCTGGTCATCGAGAGCGTGGAGCCCGACGCGGACCTCACGGTCGCCGTCACGGCGCAGGAGCCGGCCGACGACGACAGCCCCGACCCGGCGCCGTTCACCATCGACGTCGTCCAGGGCGGCGAGGTCGTCGAGTCCTACCCCGACCTCACGCTGGGCGGACCGCGCGATGCCGCGACCGTGGTCAACGCCGCATCGACGCGCGTCACGGTGAAGGTCGCGCTGGCCGACGACACCGACCTCACCGGGCAGCTGGACCTGCTGCGGCCCGGCCAGTACCCGCTCGAGCGCGCCGCGCCCCGTCCGGTCCCGGTCAGCGGCCGGAAGTTCGCCGGCTCCGAGTCCGCGCGCACCGGCATCAACGGCCTGGCCATCGCCGAGGACGTCACCATGGTCCTGGTGCCCGACCTGATCACGGCCGCGACCCGCGACGACGGCAGCCTCGACCTCGGGCTCTGGAAGGCCGTGCAGACCGCGCTGATCGCGCACTGCGAGCAGTACTCCAACCGCATGGCCTTGCTCGACGCGCCGCCCGGCATGACGCCGCAGCAGATCAAGGAGTGGCGCTCCGACCAGGCGCAGTACGACTCCGCGTTCGCCGCGCTCTACTACCCGTGGGTCAGCGTCGAGAACCCCGGCGCCACCAACGGCGATGCGACCGCGCTGATCCCGCCGTCGGGCCACGTCGCCGGGGTGTGGGCGCGCACCGACGAGACCCGCGGCGTCTGGAAGGCGCCCGCCAACGACACCATCCGCGGCGTCCTCGACGTCGAGCGGCCCGTGACCCAGAACGAGCAGTCGCTGCTCAACCCCATCGGCATCAACTGCATCCGCCCGTTCGGCACCCGCGGCATCCGCGTCTGGGGCGCCCGGACGCTCTCGTCGGACACCGACTGGACGTACCTCAACGTGCGCCGGCTGTTCAACATGGTCGAGGCGACGATCATGGACGGCACCCAGTGGGCGGTCTTCGAGCCCAACGACGTGAAGCTGTGGGAGGGGGTCTCGCGGACCCTCACCGGCTTCCTGCACGGGCTGTGGCAGGCCGGGGCGCTGTTCGGCCAGTCCGCGGCCCAGGCCTTCTACGTGAAGTGCGACGCCGAGACCAACCCGCCGGAGTCGATCGACCAGGGGAAGCTCGTCGTCGAGGTGGGTCTCGCGCCGGTCAAGCCGGCCGAGTTCGTGGTGTTCCGGATCAGCCAGACCAAGCAGAGCGCCGCCTGACCGGCGACCGCGACCGAAGGAGACCGACGTGCCTGAGGCAGGACTGTTCAAGCTCGACCCGATGATCGCGATGAACTTCTTCCTCGAGATCGACGGCGAGGTGGTGAGCGCGCTCATGTCGGTGTCCGGGCTGGACATGGAGATCGGCGTCATGAAGGTGACCCAGACCGGCAAGGACGGCAAGAAGCAGCAGGTCAAGTCGATCGGTCAGGTCGTCGAGACCCCCGACGTCCAGCTGACCCGCGTGGCGTCCAACGACATGACGCAGGACCCGCTGTGGAAGTGGTTCAACGACATCCGCACCACGGGCCTGGGCGCGGAGCGCTCCACGAAGCGCAAGAACGGCTCCGTCGTCATCTACAACTCGTCGCTGACGGAGGTCGCGCGGTTCAACTTCTTCAACGGCTGGCCCAGCAAGATCGCCACCGACCAGCTCTCCGTCGACGGCAGCGACGCCGTGAAGGAGAACATCACGCTGGTCGTCGAGCGTCTCGAGCGGGTCAAGTGAGCCTGCAGACCCGGTACGAGTTCGTCCTGCCGCGCGGGTACGTCGACGGCGACGGCGCACTGCACCGGACCGGGACGATGCGCCTCGCCACGGCCCGCGACGAGCTCGAACCGCTGCGCGACCCCATGGTCGACGGTCCCGACGACCCGCGGCTCACGATCCTCGTGCTCGCCCGGGTCGTCGAGTCGCTCGGGTCGCTGGAACTGGTGACGGCGCACGAGATCGAGAACCTGTTCGCCGTCGACCTCGCGTTCCTGCAGGACTTCTACGGCGTCATCAACTTCGGCAGCCAGGGCGACTACGAGGCGCTGCTGCAGAGTCAGCAGGAGTTGCTCGGGCCGGTGACGGCGTCGTCGCCGGCGGGGGCTTCGGCGTCGGCGTCGGCGGGGGTCTCCGGGGACGAGGCGCCGGGCGAGCCGGTCGCCGTCGGGGCCCCGGAGCCGGCGCTACGAGGGGCGCGGCCCGGGCGGTCGGCGATCGAGGAGCTCCCGGGCGTCGGCAGGTGAGCCGGGGTGCTGCGCTACCCGGCCGACGCGCTCTGGCAGGAGATCGCGTACCTCGCCTACCACCTGCACTGGCCGCTGGACACGTTGCTCGACCTGGAGCATCTCGACCGGGTCCGGATGATCCGGGCCGTCGGTTCGTTGAACGACCGCGCGTGGGAGGCGGTGCGCGAGCATGCCTGAGGCCGATTTCCTCGGCGGTGAGCCGACCAGCTCGAACCGGTTCCTCTTCGAGGTCGACGGCGTCGAGATCGGGATCTTCCGCGAGGTGCGCGGCCTGGAGGTGACCGCCGAGCTGGAGGAGTACGCCGAGGGCGGCGAGAACGGCTACGTGCACCGTCTGCCCGGCCGGCTGCGCTGGCCCAACCTGGTGTTCCGCCGCGGCCTCACCCAGGGCGACGCGCTGTTCGCCTGGGTGAACAAGACTGCAGGTCAGGGCTTCGCAGCCGCGGGCGACTCGCTGGTCCGCAGCACCGGCGCCGTGACGGTGCTCGGCGAGCGCGGCGACCGGCTGCGCGCCTGGGAGTTCGACGGCGTCTTCGCGGTCCGCTGGGTCGGCCCCCGGTTCGACGTCGAGAGCGCGCAGTCGCTGGAGGAGGAGCTCGAGGTGGCGCACAACGGCTTCCGGTCGCGGACCACGAGCGGATCGGGGGCGGCGTGAGCGAGGACTCGGCCGAGGGTGTGGACCGGTCGGCGCTCGGGCGAGCGGCGGCGGCCCGGCATCGTCCCGCGCGGCGCGCCCGCGGGGCGTCGGACCGCTCCGGCCTGGGCGACCTCGCCTCGGGTTTCCACGACTTCGCCGCGACCGTCGGCCGCTCCCGGGTGATGCGGCGCGCCCTCACCTCCGTCGTCGGTCCCGGCGTCACCGAGCGGTCCCGCCCGGTCTCCGCTTCCTCCGACGCCGACGCCGACGCCGCCGTGCGACCGCCGCGCTGGTGGTGGCCGACGGACTCGGGGTCGCCTTCGGGTTCGGCTCCGGGGCTGGCCCGGGTGGTGCGGCGGGTGCCGACGGAGTCGACGTATGCGCCCGGCGGGTTCTCCGGTCGGCTCGCCCCCAAGGCGGTCCCGATGCGGCTGCCGGCCGAGGTCGCGGCCGCCGGTCCCATGCTCGCGCCCCAGGATCAGCGACGCCGGTCGGCGCCGCGGGCCGCTTCGACGGCCTCGGCGGCGTCCGTGGCCGGTGCGGTCGAGGGGGTCTCACGCGCCGCGACCGGATCTCACTCCTCCTCGACCATGGTGACACCGCCGCGCGGGCGGCTCGCCTCCCGCGTCGCCGCGGTGACGGTGCAGCGCAGCGCGACTCCTGGTCGTGCGAGTGGGGCGTCCGTGGCTGGTGCGGTCGAGGGGGTCTCACGCGCCGTGGCCGGGTCTCACTCCTCCTCGAGGATGTTGACGCTGACGCCAACTGTTGGCACCAGCGTCTACACGTCACCGACGGATTCTGCCCCGCGCCCGCCGCGCGGCCGGCTCGCCTCCCGCGTCGCCGCGGCGACGGTGCAGCGCAGCGTGGCGAGTGGCGGGTCGGGCTCGGCGGGAGCCGTCGGCGGTGGTGCGGTCGCGGTGGGGCGGCTCGCCGCTCGTGTCGCGGCAGCGACGGTGTGGCGCAGCGCCGCTCGCAGCGCGATGGCCGGTCCTGATCGGGGCCGGCAGTCCGGCTCTGTTCGTGAGGTCCCTGTCTCCGGTGCCGGTGCCTACGTAGGCGCGTGGCGGCGGTTCGACTCGCGCATCGCGGCGCTGCGCGGCTCGGCTGACCTCGCCGGTGCCCGGCGATGGAGGTCGGACGCCCGTCCGGTCGACGTCGGGTTCGGCAGCGCGGCGGCCGGACGGCCGGTGCGGGGCTCATTCGCGTCCCGCATCGCGGCGGCGACCCTCTGGCGTACGGCGGCCGGAGCCGGGGATGCACCCGGCGCGGTGCCCGCCGGTCGCGATGTGACGGCGACGCGGCCTGCGTGGGGACGGCTCGGCTCGCATGTGCCGGCTGCGACGGCGTGGCGTGGTGCGGTTCGTAGGGACTCGGCGGGTCCCGCCGGTGCCCGGCGATCGAGCGCGGCCTCCAGTCCGGTCGACGTCGGGTCTGGTAGCGCGGCGGCCGGCCGGCCGGTGTGGGGCGCCTTCGCATCCCGCCTCGCGGCGGCGACGGTGGGGCGCTCGGCAGCCGGCTCGGAGGCGGCCGGCGCTGGTGCGGTCGCGGATCAGCCCGTGAGGGGACGGCTCGCATCCGGTGTCACGCGCACGACGGTATGGCGCTCGGCGGTCGGAGCGGGGTTGGCCGGGGTTGCTGGCGGCGGTGTGGCCTTGGCTCGGTCGGCGTGGGGGCGGTTCGGTTCTCGTGTCGCAGCGGCGACAGGAGGGCGCAGTGTGGATCTCGCCGGTGCCCGGCGGGGGAGCGTGGCGGTGCGTCCGGTCGATGTCGGGTTCGCGAGTGCGGCGGCCGGTCGGCCGGTGTGGGACACCTTCGCGTCGCGCATCGTGGCGTCGACCGGGTGGCGTGGCATGACCGGTCCGGGAGCGGCCGGGCCCGTCGCGGGTTCGGCCGGCGGTGCCGGCTCGGCGGAGTCGACGCCGGGTCGGGTCGGGTCCCGGATCCCGCGAGTGACGGTGTGGCGTAGCGTCGCCAGGGCGGCCGGTCCGGGCGATGTCCCGCGGGTCGGATCGGCTCGCGAGCATCCCGCCCGAGCCGCCGGGTCGGGTCTCGGGGCGAACGGCGGGTCTGGTTCGCGGCCCGCGTGGGAACGGATGGTCTCTCACCCGGCGGTGGTGACAGTGGGGCGCAGTGTGGCTCGCGGCGTGACAGCCGGTCCGGGCGATGCCCCGAGGGTGGGTGAGGCGGGTCGGCCGGCCGACGTCGGGTCCGGGGGCGCGGCGGCCGGCCGAGCGGCGAGGGGACAGCTGGTGCCCAGCATGACGGGCACGCTCAGCGCGGCCGGTGCGACCCTGTGGCGCGGACCGCAGGCTGACGCCGTCGTCGATCGGAGGGTGGGGGCGCACGAGCTGGCGCCGGCCGTGCTCGGGAGGGTGCTGCCGGGGACGACGACCATCTTCCGGGCCGAAGCGGGCGCCGGGCTGGCGGGGATGCTGGCGGGCGCCCGGACGGATCGGGTGGCGCCGCCGCGGATGTCGGTGGCGCCGGCGCCGGTGGCGGTGCTCGATCCACCGGTGACCCAGCCGGCCAGGGGGTCGAGCATCCAGCCTCCGGCCGGGGTGGTCCCGCAGGGCGGCCCCGGGCCGCAGCCGGCCGCAGCGGCGCCGATCACCACGACCGCCGACGACGCCCCGGCCCCGGACACGGCCGGACCGGGTGCCACCGGACCAGACCTGACAGACCCGCCACACCAGCGCTGGCGGCTCACCGACCTCGACCCCGCCGACCTAGCGGAGCTGGCGGACCTGGTGCTGGACCGGATCGAGGGACGAGTGCGCGGCGAGCTGGAGCGGCGCGGTCGCCGCGGAGTGCCGGGGGTGTTCTAGTGGCGACGGAGAAGGCGTTCCTCGAGATCGAGGGCGGGGAGCGGCTGCCCTGCCTGTTCAACCCGGCCCAGTTCACGGTCGGCCGGACCAATGAGTGGTCGGGCGACCGGTTGCCGGGCAAGGGCGTCCCGACGCTGCGGTATGCGGGCGCCCGCTCCGGCTGGCTGCGCATGGAGCTGTTCTTCGACACCACGCACGACGGCAGCCCGGTGACGAAGTACACGGGGAAGATCGTCGGGCTGATGGAGGTCGACCTGTCGCTGCCGGGCACCGACGAGACGACGAACAACGCGCGGCCGCCGTACGTGACGTTCCACTGGGGCGACCTGCACTCGTTCAAGGCCGTCGTCAGCGACCTGGAGCTGGCGTTCACCTACTTCTCGTCGGCGGGGGTGCCGTTGCGCGCGCGGCTGCGGCTGACGCTGCGCCAGTACGAGCCGTCGAACGCGTTCGGGCCGCAGAACCCGACGTCGGGGACGCCGCGGCCGCACCGGGTGCACCGGGTCAGGCCGGGGGAGACGCTGGACCGCATCTCGGCCACGTACTACGGCGACGCCACCCGGTGGCGGGCGCTGGCCGAGGCGAACGCCATCGCCGACCCGCTCGACCTGCGGCCCGGCCGACTGCTCTCGATCCCGAGGATGGAATCGTGAGCGGGGTCGCGCCGGAGATCCTGGTCGACGGCGCGGCGCTGACGGCCGCCTCGCTCCAAGCGCTGGTCGAGCTGCGCGCCGAGCGCGGGCTGCGCAGCGTCGGTACGATCACCCTGCGCTTCACCGATCCCGGCTACGCCCTCGCGTCGAAGACGACGTTCAAGGTCGGCGTGCGCATCGAGGTCGGGGTCGTCGGCGGCGGCGTACTCGCCGGAGGCGCCGTGACGGGCCTCGCCGTCGAGCAGCGCGACGGGCTCCCGCCGGAGCTGGTCGTCACCGCGCACGACGACGCCCGTCTGCTCACCGGGAGCCCCACGGTGCGGACCTTCACCAACCGCTCGTTCCGCGACGTCCTGGCTCAGGTGGCCGGCGACGCCGGGCTGGGTGTGCGGACCCCGCCGGCCCCCGGGGCACAACCGCACGTCCTGCAGGTGGGCACCGACCTCGAGTTCGTCGACGAGATCGCCGACCGGCTCAGCTGGGACTGGTGGATGGAGGGCAAGACGCTCGTCGCCGAGCTGCCCGGCCGCGGTCCCGAGGTGAGCCGCGCGCTCGGCACGGACCTGCTGGAGTTCTCGGTGAGCGCGGTCGACGTGCCGCAGGAGGTCCGCGTCCACGGCTGGGACGTGTGGAAGAAGGAGGCCATCGTCTCGGGGCCCGCCAAGGTCGAGGAGGCGGCCGCGCGTGGCAGGGGACCGCTGGCCGACCTCGTCTTCCGCGCCGCCTCGGATCGGAGGACGCGGCCCATCGACGTCGTCCGGACGGTGGCGGACGGCGGGGAGGCCAGCGCCGTCGCGGCGTCGCTGCGCGACTCGATCGCCCGTGCCGCGGTCACGGCCGGCGGGCGGGGCCCGGCGGACGCGGGCATCGCGCCAGGCGTGGCGCTCACCGTGACGAACGCGGGCCCGCTGTCGGGGACGTACCACGTCAGCCGGGTCGAGCACGTCTACCGGCGCGGCGGCTTCCACACCCGGTTCGTGGCGGGCGACCGGTCACCGGCCACGCTCGTGGACCTGCTCGGCGGCCGCGAAGACGTCGGGCGCGGCCGGGCCGACACCGGCGGCCGGTACTACGGCCTGATGAGCGGCGTCGTGAGCGATCTCAAGGACCCGGAGAAGCGCGGGCGCGCGCGGGTGGTGTTCCCGGCGATCTCGCGGGACCAGGCCAGCGACTGGGCCCGCATCGCGACGGTCGGCGCCGGCGGCAACCGCGGACTCGTCGTGATCCCCGAGGTCGACGACGAGGTCCTGGTGGCGTTCGAGGGCGGCGACCTGCGCCGGCCGGTGATCCTCGCCGGCCTGCACAACGGCAAGGACAAGATCCCGGAGCACGACGTGGCCCACGGTGTCGCGCACCGGCGGTTCACCTCGCGGCTCGGCCACGTCGTGGAGCTGGCCGACGGCGCCCAGCCGGCGGAGCAGCACGTCCTGCTCGCGCTGGCCGGCGGGGAGCACCGGATCCGGCTGGGGAAGGACCGCCTGGACGTCGAGGTGCCGTCGGGCGTGCCGCTCTCGATCAAGGCCGGCACCACGACGATCGTCGTCGACGGCAGCAACGGGCTCACCATCGAGGCCGACACCATCGCCGTCAAAGCCCGCAGGCAGCTGAGCCTCGAGGGCCCGACCGTGCAGATCAAGGCGACCCAGGCGCTGGACCTGAGCGCCGGAACCAACCTGACGGTGAAGGCGGCGGGGGCCACCAGCATCGAGGCCGACGGCATGACCACCGTCAAGGGGAAGGCGGTGGCGATCAATTGACCGACGACGACCGCCCCGTCCGCGCGCCGCTGCCGCCCGACCGCCTCGACGCCGACGTCGTCGGGCGCGGGTTCTTCTGGCCGATGCAGGTCGACCACACCGGCTCGATCCGGCTGACGACGGGGCCGGAGGAGCTGGACCGGTCGATCCGGGTGATCCTGCTGACAGCGCCGGGCGAGCGGGTGATGCGCCCGCACTTCGGCTGCCGCATCTGGGAGCTCATGTTCGAGCCGGTGACGCCGAACCTCGTCGGGCTGATCGCCGAGGCGGTGCGCGAGGCGATCGCCCGGTGGGAGCCGCGGGTCGAGGTCGAGGAGGTGACGCCGGTCCAGGACGAGGAGGAGTCCGGGCTGGTGCGCATCGGCATCGTCTACCGCGTCCGCACCACGAACGACCGCCGCAACCTGGTCTACCCGTTCTACGTCATCCCGCGTGAGGAGTGAGCCATGCCGTTGCCCGCACCGAACCTGGACGACCGGCGGTTCCAGGACATCGTCGACGAGGCGAAGCGGCTGATCCCGCGGTACTGCCCGGAGTGGACCAACCACAACGTCGCCGATCCCGGCGTCGCTCTGATCGAGCTGTTCGCGTGGATGAGCGAGAGCGTGATCTTCCGGCTCAACCAGGTGCCCGAGAAGCTGTACGTGCACTTCCTCAACCTCGTCGGCATCGAGCCGTTCCCGCCGTCGGTGGCCCGCGCCGACCTCACGTTCTGGCTGTCCGCGGCGCTGGAGCGGACGGTCGTCGTGCCGGCGGGGACCCCGGTGGCGACGGCGGGCGCGCCGGACCGCGTCGTGTTCGCCACCGTCGACGACCTCGCCATCCGCCCGCCGGAGCTGACGGGGCTGCTCACCGCGGACGCGGCCGAGCGGATCAGCGACCGGTGGACCGACTTCACCGTCCTCGGCCTGCCGGTCGAGTGCTTCTCGCCGGGACTGACCCCGGGCGACGCCGTCGTGCTCGGGTTCGCCGACAGCCTGGCCGGCGCCGCCGTCCGGCTCACCATCGCGGCCGAGGCCGAGGGGATCGGCGTCGACCCGCGCCGTCCGCCGCTGGCCTGGGAGGCATGGACGGGGGAGGCCTGGGTGTCCGCCGTCGTGCACCGCGACACCACCGGCGGGCTGAACCGCGACGGCGAGATCGTGCTGCTGATTCCGCGCGAGCACCGGTCGCTGCTGCTGGGCGAGCGGACGGCGTACTGGGTGCGCGGCCGCCTGCGCGCGCCCGAGGCCGGTCAGCCGACGTACCGGCGTCCGCCCCGCATCAGGTCGCTGGAGGTGGCGGCCATCGGCGGCACGACGGCGGCCGAGCACGCCAGCGCCATTCCGGCGGAGACGCTGGGCCGCTCCACCGGGGCGCCGGGCCAGGTCTTCGCCGTGTCGGCGGCGCCCGTGCTGCCCCGGCGCGGCGACGAGCTGGTCCGCGTCGTCGACCGCGGCGGCGCGCACACCTGGACCGAGGTGCCCGACTTCACCGACAGCGGCCCGGGCGACCGGCACGTCGTGTGGGACTCCGCGACCGGCGAGGTCCGGTTCGGGCCGCGGGTGCGCTATCCCGACGGCGGCAGCCGCCAACACGGCGCCGTCCCGCCCGACGGCGCTGAGATCGTCGTGAGCGGCTACCGCACGGGCGGCGGCCGGGCCGGCAACGTCGGCGCGCACACCCTGACCGAGTTGCTGACGACCGTGCCCTACGTGACGTCGGTGACGAACCTGGCCCCGGCCACGGGCGGGGTCGATGCCGAGACCGTCGCCGAGGCGAAGGTCCGCGGCCCGCTGACGCTGCGCACCGGCCGCCGCGCCGTGACCGCGGGCGACTTCGAGCGGCTGGCCCGCGAGGCGTCGGCGCAGGTGGCGCGGGCGCGGTGCCTGCCCGGCGACGGGTCGGCGCGGGTCATGCTGGTGCCGCACGTGCGCAGCCATCCCCGCGACCACCGGCTCGACGACTTCGCGCTGTCCGCGCCGCTGCTGGACACCGTCGGCACGCACCTCGACCGGCACCGGCTGGTCGGCACCGCCGTCGAGCTGACGACGCCGTTCTACCAGGGCGTCAGCGTGGCGGCCATGGTCCGGACGGCGACCGGCCGGCCCGCGGAGCTGGTCAGCGGCCGCATCGTCGAGGAGCTCACTCGGTACGTGAACCCGCTGACCGGCGGGCCCGACGGCACCGGCTGGCCGTTCGACGCCGACCTCAGCTTCGCCGCCGTCTCGCAGCTGATCGAGGCCGTCGACGGCGTCGACCGCGTCGACGAGGTGCTGCTGTTCGAGTTCGACCTGCGCACCGGCCGCCGGCTGGGCAGCGGCCGCGACATCATCAGGCTGGCCCCAGACTCCCTGTTCCTGTCCGCCGCGCACCAGGTGGTGGTCCGGTGAGGTCGCCGCAGTGGCTGGTGACGCAGATGCCGATCGGCATGCTGGACGACGACTTCTTCGTCCGGTTCCTGTCGATCTTCCAGCACGGCGCCGACTCGCTGGCCGAGGGCGCGGACAACCTCGAGCACCTGGGCGACGTGGCCGTGGCGCCGGACGCCATGGTGCGGTGGCTGGCCGGCTGGATCGGCCTCGACGGGCTGGACCCGTCGCTGCCCGACCGCGCCGCCCGCACCGTCGTCCGGGCCTCGGCGCAGACGCTGGCCTGGCGCGGCACCCGGCACGGGCTCACCCGCACGCTCGAGGTGCTCAGCGGCGGCCCGGCCGAGGTCGTCGACGGCGGCGGCGTCTGGCTCGACGGCGAGGCGCCTCCCGACCCCGCGTGGGTGCGGATGACGGTGACGACGACCGGCTGGCTGTCCGAGCCGGACTTCGCCGCCGTCGTCGCCGACGAGGTGCCCGCGCACGTGCGGGGCGAGCTGTGGGTCGGCGAGCGGCTGATCTGGACGTCGGTGAAGGCGTCGGCGAGGGACGGAGGCGGGCATGGCCCTGGAGCGCACTGATCCCGAACCGCCGGTCGCCCCGGCCCGCGTCGACGTCACCCCGGCCGCGCTGGAGCCGCTCGACGGACCGGCCGGGCCGCCGGTCGCCGTGTCCGCGGTCGGTCCCGCGCCCGCCTTCGCGTCCATGGCCGGCGGCGAGGCGACCGAGCCGGTCGTCTGCCCGCGCTGCGGCACGCCCGGTCTGGTCGACCTCGCCCGGCGCGACGCCGCCGGCTTCTGCTCCCGCTGCGACTACCCGCTGTTCTGGGCGGTCCGCCAGTCCGCGCATGGCGGCGCGGAGGCCGGCGACGACGCCCGCCGCCGGCTGCCCGGCACCGTCGGCGCCCAGACCATCGCGTCGCTGCCCTGCCCGCACTGCGCCGAGCCGAACCCGCCGCGCGCCGCGGTCTGCCTGCGCTGCGGCCGGCCCATGGTGGTCGTCCCGGAGCCGCTGCCGGTCGCCGTCGTGGCCCCGCCGCCGCCCGCGCCCGCCCCGCCCGCTCCGGTCCCGTGGGTGGCCCCGTGGTGGCTGATCCTCTTCGTCGTGGGCCTGATCGTGCTGACCGGCCTGAGCCTCGTCGCCCTCCTCGGCTGAGTATGGCGCCTCCCCAACCGAGTTGATCATGGAGAAGGTCGGCCCCCGAAGCGCTCGGGAGCCGACCTTCTCCATGATCAACGGGTCGTCAGGGGTCGACGACCTCTTCCTCGGCGACGGTGACGGTGACGGGGTCGGACTCGACGGCGAGGTCGCCGGTGCCGTAGCGGACGGTGAAGGTGTACTCGCCCGGCTCCAGGTCCTCGACGGTGAAGTCGTGCTCGCCGTCCGCGCCGGGGTTGACGGCCGCGCCGACCGGGCCGTCGTCGTCGAACAGCCGCAGCGTGCGCCCGCTGACCACGGGGTCGACGGTGGCGACCAAGGACACCGGGGAGCCGGCCTCGACCTCGCCGGCCGGGCCGGTCAGGGTGACGACCGGCTCGATCACGGTCACGGTCAGCAGGTCCGAGGAGTCGCGGTGCTCGCCGGACTCGAAGAGGGCCTCGACGGTGTGCGCGCCGGGGTCGTCGAACGTGTGCTCCACCTCCGCGGCTCCGTCCGAGACGTCCACGGAGTCGACCTCGTCGCCGTCGACGAGGAAGGTGACGGTGCCGCCGTCGACCGCCTCGCCGCCGGAGGTCACCGTCGCCGTCAATGTGGCGTCGACCCCCGCGACCGGCTCCCCGGGCGCGACCGCCAGCTCCAGCTCCGTCGCGGGCGGGCCGTCGACGCGGAACCGGGCGGCCACGTCGGAAGCCGACGCCGGCACCGAGACCGAGCCGGGCGTCACCGTCCAGCCGCCGAACCCGTCCGGCAGCTCGGCCGCGACGGTGTACGCGCCGGCGGGCAGGTAGGCGGTGACGGTGCCGGCGTCGACCAGCAGATCCTCGGTGAACACCGACGCGTCGTCGGCGTCGGTGATCGCGACGGCGAGCGACCCCGGCGCGTCCGGCTCGGCCGACCGGGCGTCCATGCGCACCCGCACCTCGGTGACCTCGATCGCGAGGTCGCGGGTCCCGTCCTCCGGCTCGCCGCTCTCGTGGACGCCCACGTGCCCGGCCGGCCCGGTCAGCGTCGCGGACCAGTCGCCGGCCGGGACCTGCGCGAACGTCGTCGTGTACTCGTCGCCGCCGGCCCGCACCAGCGGCTGCGGCGCCGGGGCCGGGCCGCCACCCTCGCCGCCTTCGTCCACCAGCCGCACCAGGGCGCCGGTGAGGTCCCAGCCGTTGACCGACTCGGCCGTGACGGTGATCGGCTCGGCCTCGGCGTAGAGGACGATGTCGAACGCGACGATCTGCCCGGCCGCCACGGTCACCGTCCGCGTGGTCGGCGAGTACGGCTGGCCGGCCCGCGGGCGCACGTCGACCAGGTAGCCGCCGTCGGCCAGCCCGGCGAACTCGAACACCGAGCCGGGCCGGACGGGGTCGCCGTCGGCCGCCGGACAGCGGTCGTCGACCACCGCCGAGACCGGGCACAGCCAGGTGTCGACCTCGTCGAGCGGCGCGGCGGCGGTGCCGCCGGACTGGCCGCTGACCGTGCCCTGGATCGTGTTGGTCAGCTGCGTCACGGGCACGTTGAAGGTGCTGGCCGCGCCGGGCTCGGGACGGACGGTGAGCGTCAGCGGCGCGTAGTTCTCGCCGCTGACCCGCAGTGTCTGCGGCACGGGCGGCACGCCGGTGAACCGGTAGCAGCCGGTGCCGCCGTCGCACGGTTCCGCCGTCTGGACCAGGCCGCCGCGCAGCAGCTCGACGGTCATGCCGGGCAGCGGCTGCGGCGGCTCACCGCCGGTCCCGGGCACGTAGACGTTGACGAACACCTCGACGGGCTCGGCGGTGACGGCGACGACGAAGGGGTCGGCGTTGCCGTCGGGGTAGACGGCCTGGTGGTCGGCGGTGATCTCCACCGGGAGCGGCGCACCCTCGAACGCGTACCCGTCGGGCGGGTCGGCCCGCACCTCCCAGTCGCCCGGCAGCAGCCCAGCGACGTCACGAGTGCCGGTGATGGTGAACCGGCCGCCCGGCCCGGACACGGCGGAGAACTCCAGTCCGGACTCGTGCCGGGCGACGACGGTGGCACCCACCAGCGACGCCGCGACGACCTCACCGTCGACGACGGTGTGCGAGCGCAGCACGCCGCTGATCTCGCCCAGCTTCACCAGCGACAGCTGGTAGGAGCCGACGCCGTCGGGCGGCACCTGGAACGGGGTCGGGTCCGGCGCCGGCACGCCGCCGGTGACCAGCCGTCCCGCGGTGAAGTAGTCGAACCGGTAGCCGGCCGCCTCGACCCGGACGGTGTACTGGCCGCCGGGCGGCAGCAGGCTGGGCAGCTCGGTGAAGACGGTCCGGTTGGTGCCCGGCTCCGCGGCCCGGGTCTGCTCCGGCACGCCCGGCGCGCTGAGCACCAGCCGGGCGCCGTAGACGGGCTCGCCGGCCGCGTCGACGGTGGCGATCTCGAGGGCGCCGTGCCGCGAGAGCACGAACCCCTCGAGCTGCTGCCGGCCGCCGGTCGTGGAGAGCGCGACGTCGAGCTCGACGGTGACGTCGGCGTAGCCGGCCAGCCGCGCCTCGACGGTGTACCGGCCCGGCCGCGCCAGCGTCGCCCGGGTGTCGCCGGGGCCCTCGCCGCACTCGTTGGTGTAGCCGGTGTCGACGCGTTGGGCCGGGTCGGACCAGATCAGGCAGCCGCCGGGCGTGACGGCGATCCGGGTCGCCTCCGCGCCGGGCGGCGTCCCCGTCACCGTCAGCTCGGCCTGCGACAGGTCGGCGGCCACGGCCGGGACCAGCTGGACCCGGCCCTGCACCGCCCGCCCGACCGGCGTCAGCGTGAGCCGCAGCTGCTGCCCGTCGGACACCGCGACGTCGGTGAGCCGGGACCGCTCGTAGCCGTCCTTCGTCGCCGTCACGTCGACCCGCGAGTCGACGATCGGCAGCACGGCCTCCGGCAGCCCGCCGCCCTGCCCGGGCTCGGGCACCACGGCGAACAGGCCGTCGGCGTCGGTGAGGACGGTGGCGCTCTGGTACTCCGGCAGCAGGCCGTCGTAGCCGACGATGCCGGTGACCTGCACCTGCACGCCGTCGACCCCCACGGGGCCGCCGTCGTCCAGCTCGTGCAGCACCTGGCCGGTGAAGCTGCGCGAGGCGCCGGTCAGCGTCAGCGCCAGCGGGATCTCGTTGTTCAGCCCGACGGTCGACAGCACCTCTCCGGTCAGCACCCGCGGCGGGTCCGAGCCCGGGACCGGCCAGCCGAACACCAGCCGGTACTCCACGCCCGGCTGCAGGTGGGTGACGGCGTAGACACCGCTGTCCTCGTCGGTGCGGTCGACGCGGACCTGCTCGGTGACGTCCTCGTCGCCGACGAGCACGCGGAGGGCGGCGCCGGCCGCTGGCTGCGTGGCGCCCTCGCCGTCGTTGGCCTGAACGGTGACGCGCAGCCGCCCGAGCCGGTCCAGCGCGGCGTCGTAGCGGCGCACGTCGCCGGGGTACAGGCCGATCTGCACCGGGGCGACGGGGCGGTACTCCGGGTCGCCCGGCCGAACGGAGACGTCGTAGTAGCCCGACGGCAGCCCGGTCAGCTCGTAGCTGCCGTTGAGCCCGGTGAACGCGCAGTGGGCGCCGCCGTCGATCCGGCACAGCGGGGCGTCCGGATCCGGCGTGACGGGGACGCAGTCGCCCAGGCCCTCGGGGTCGACGCCGGCCGGGACGGCGACGACGCAGGTGCCGTCGGGGACGTTGCCGACGCGCGCCGTGATGGTGCCGACGATCGACGGGGCCGGCAGCAGTGCCGCGACGGGCGCGTTCACCGTCGCGTCCATGGGCACCTCGACGCGGATCCGCTCCGGCTCGTAGCCGGGCGCGGTCACCGTCAGCTCGTACAGGCCCGGCAGCAGCCCGGGCTGGTCCGGCGCGGGCAGCGTGTAGGAGGCGTCGGGTGCGAACGTCGTGGTCAGCTCGCGCGGCTCGCCGTCGATGCCGGTCGCGGTCGTCGTGACGGTGACCAGGCACTCCTCGCCGGGCAGCAGCGCGGGACAGCTGACCGGGCCGCCGCCGGTGCTCGCGTCGACGGCGCGGCCGACGATCACCGACGTGTCGGTGAGGCCGTTGCCCGGGATCGGCGTGAGCGCCAGGTCCGCCGTCGCCGCCGACCCCGCCGTTACCTCGACCCGCGCGTACGCCGTGACGTGCCCGAATACCTCGCCGGACAGCACGTACGAGCCGGGCGCGACGCCGGAGATGCGGTAGCCGCCGGTGTCGGCCGCGCTCATGACCTTGTACGCCGCGCCCTCGTCGCCGGAGAGCGTCAGCCCGGCCGCGAGCGGGGTGCCGGCGTCGTCGGTGACGGTGCCGGCCACCTCGCCGCCGGCCGGGACCAGCCGGGTGTCCAGGCGTCGCACGGCCTGGTCCGGGTCGGTGAGCGTCACCTCGCGGGTCTGGGTCTGGTAGCCCTCGCCGGCGACGGTGACGGTGTAGCGCCCGGGCAGCGGCAGGTCCGGCAGCGTGAACAGGCCCGGCCCGCCCGCGTCGTCGCCGGTGGTGGCGGTCGTCGCGGTGCGGGTGGTCTCACCGTCGTCGGCCGTGACGGTGACGCCGCCGAGTCCGCGGGTGGCGCCGGTGCCGTCGCGCCCCGTGACCTGGCCGGTCAGCGTGGCGACCCCGCGGCGCAGCGCGAGGTCCCGCGACTCCTCGGCGCCCGCGTCCAGCTCGACCAGCGCAGCGCTCGCGCCGAGGCCCTCGGCGGTCGCCGTCACCAGATACGTCGACGGTGTCGACAGCCCGTCGACCGCCCAGCTGCCGACGTCGCCGGTGGTGCTCGTGCTGGTGGTGACGGTGACGGTGCCGTCGGTCAGGGTCAACTCGGCGCCGCCCACGGGCCCGTCCGGACCGGTGACCGTGCCGGACAGCCGGCCGTCACCCGCCCGCAGCTCCACCTCGATCGGCTCCGCGGCGGTCGCGGCGTCGACGACCCGGCGCTCGGTCTGGAAGCCGGCCTTCGACACCGTGACCAGGTAGTGGCCGCCGGTGCCGAGGCCGGCGAACGCCCACGCGCCGTCCTCGTTGGTGACGGTGCTCCGGGTCGGGCCGACGGGGTCGCCGTCGCCGTTGGTCGTGGTGGGGACGGCCGACGGCGGGACCTTGGCGTCGTCGCCGGCCTCGCCGAACGCGGCCGTGGGCGCGATGGCAACGGTGACGCCGTCGGGCTGGTCGGCCTGCACCACGCCGCTGACCCGCAAGGCCTCAGGGCCTTCGCCGTCGGTCTCGTCACCTCCGCCGGATCCGCCGCCGTCATCGCCGGTCGCGCCGTCGCCGTCCGCACCCGAGCCGCCGCTGCCGCCGTCGTCACCGGAGCCCGCATCCGCAGACGCGCCCGCCTCGGCCTGCCGGTCCTCGAGCCGGTCGACCAGCCGGGGGAGCCCGACGACCGCCGCCGCGGCCCAGACCGCGAGCACCGCCGCCAGGGCGACCGCCCGCTTGGCGGCCGACCCGATCAGGGGCCGCGCGACCACCACGCCGCGCGCCGTCGCCGGGGCGTGCGGCCCGCGCGCGACCGCCGTGTACTCGAACCGCGTGGTGTCGCCGGTGAGCCGGAGCCGGCGTGGGCCGGCCCGCCCACCCACCGCCACAGCGGACCGACCCGGCACCTCCACCGTGCGCCGCCGCAGCTTGGCCCGCAGGCCGTCCGGGGCGTGCAGCTCGAGGTCGACGGTCGCCGGCTCGGGCGCGGCGTTGGTGAGGACGAGCCGGATGCGGCGGCGCCAGGCGGTGCGCACCTCGCCGGGCTCCGCGGCGACCGTCACGGCGGGCGGCCGGTCGACCGTCAGCGCCGACTCGGCGACCGCGGCCCGGCTGGTCACCGCGCCGGTGCCGGGATCGCTGCTCTGCGCGGCCACGACGAACGGGTAGCCGGCGGCGACGGTGCCGGCCGGCGGGGTGAGCGCCAGCTCGATGGTGGCGACGGTCCGCGGCGGCAGCGCGACGATGCGGGCCGGGACCGGCGCCCAGCCGCCGTCGAGGCCGAGCACGGTGAGCGTCACGTCGCGCGGCCCGTCGGCGCCGTGGTGCACGCGCACCGTCAGCGCGGCGGGATGGCCGGCGGCGCTCTGTGGCTCGTGCGCGACCTCGACGACCGGCGCTGCCTCGATCATTGCCAGTCCCCGCTCGGTGTGGAGCCCATGGGTGCGGCCGCGGCGACGTTCAGGGTCACGGTGGCCGCCTCGCTGGCCTCGACGGTGATCGGCGGCGAGGCCGCGACCGGCGCCGCCCCGGCCTGCAGCCGCACGTCGACGACGTAGTGCTCCGGGGCGTCCAGCTCGGCGAAGACCGCCCGGCCGCCGGCGTCGGTGCGCACCGACGCGACCGGCGCCGCCGCGGTGCCGTACTCGGTGGCCCGGTAGAGGTTGACGACGGCGCCCGCGACCGGCCCGTCGGCGGCGACGACGGTGGCCGTGACCGACGCGGGCGCGGCGAGCTGCAGGTCGAGGTCGCGGTCGCGCCCGGCCTCGAGGGTGACGGTGGCCGCGGCCGGCGTGGAGCCGGGGCGCGAGGCGGTGACGGTGTAGGTGCCGGGCGGCAGCTGCGGCAGCACGTAGCGGCCGACGTCATCGGCCGGCTGCGACGACGACGTGACGGTGTACGTGCGCGCGCCGGACACCGCGGTGACGGTGACGTTGCCGGCCGGGCCCACCCCGCCGTCGACGGCGTTGCGCACGCTGACCGTCCCGGTGAGGTCAGCCCCGGCCGGATGCAGCGCGGCCGTGACGCCGTCGGCCGGCGACCCGCCCGCCGTGATGGTCCCGAACGAGTCGAGCACCACCTGCACGGTCTGCGCCGCGAGGTCGGGCCGGGCGAACGTGACGGTGTACGTGGCCGGGACGGCGAGCCCGCCGAGCCGCCACGACCCGGCGCCATCGCCGGCGCTCTGCGTGACGGTGCCCAACGTCGTCGTGCCGTCGCTGACGGTGACCTCGACGCCGGTGGCCGGGTCGCCGCCGGGCAGCTGCGTCACCCGCCCGAACAGCTCGCCGGCGTCGGTGCCCAGCGTGACGGAGACCCCGGTCAGCTGCTGCCCGGCGGACAGGTTCAGCGTCAGCGTCTCCGCGGCGTGCCCGGGGGCGGCGACGACGACGGTGAAGGTGCCCGGCGTCGGCAGGTTCCGCAGCGTGAACGCGCCGACGTCGCCCTCGGTCAGCGACACCGTCCGCGCGGTGGAGTCGCCGGCCGTCGCGACCACCGACGCACCGCCGATCGGCCCGGCCGCGCCTCGCACCTCGCCGGCGATGACACCGTCGCCCTCGCGCAGCCGGATCGTGATGCCGGAGCGCTCCTCGCCGCCGGCCAGGTCGACCCGCTGCACCTCGGTCGCGTAGCCGGGCTTGCCGACCACGACGTCGTACACCGCGGGCGAGGGGACGCCGTCGATCTCGAACGAGCCGTCGGAGCCCACCGGCACCTCGCGCAGCGCCGCCCCGGCCGCGCCGCCCGGCGGGTCGGGGGCGGCGCCGTCGGCCACGCCCTCCTCGGCCTGGTCGCCGAGCTGGTCCAGCGGGATCCGCAGGCTGACCGTCGCGCCGGACACGTCGGCGCCCTCGACGGTGCCGGCCAGCACCGCGGGCAGCCCGCCGAGCGCCACGTCGGCCGCGTCGGGGCTCTGACCGGCGGTGATCTCGACCGGCGCCGCATCGGCACTGTCCATCGCCGCCGGGAACCAGAGGTCGGAGTAGCCGGCGCCGCGGAAGCGCAGCAGGTAGGCGCCGTCGGAGAGCCCGTCGACGGCGTACGTGCCGTCGTCGGCGGTCGCGGTGGTGGCGACCGGCGTGGTGGGGTCGTCCTCGGCGAACGCCTCGACGGCCACGCCCGGCAGCGGCGCGCCGGTGGTGATGAGCACGACCGTCCCGGCCAGCGTCGCGCGCCCGGCGCCGGCGGAGTCGTCGCGCGACTGCGCCACCTCGATGGCGAGGTCGCGGTCGGCGGCCGACCGGTTCACCACGCCGGCCAGCGCGACGGTGATGACGACCGCGAACACCGTCACCGCGGCGAGCAGACCGGCCAGCGCGATGGCCCCGCGGCCCAGGACCGGGCGCTGCACCATGCTGCCGGGCGCCTCGCCCAGCGGCTCGCCGGCGGAACCGGGCGGGCCGGGCTGCTCCGGCTCGCCGGCCGGGTCCAGCCGCACCAGCAGCGGCCGCACCGCGGGCGAGCCGAGCAGCGGGCGGCGGGCCCGTGCCTCGACGCGGGCGGACAGGCTCTCGCCCGGGGCCAGCAGCACCGCCGCGGGCACGAACCGGAAGTCGACGCGGTCCTCAGGGTCGGTGCCGGCCAGCACGCCCTCGACCGTCGTGTTGCCGGTGTTGCGCACCGTCACGCCGAACGACGCGCGCCGCCCGGCGGTGACCGCGGCCGGGTCCAGCGTGAGCGTGGTGCCCGGCGCCGGCGTGACCCGCAGCTCGAGGTCGGCGACGGTGGCGTGGCGCGGCGGCGTCGTCTCGCGCACCTGCACCGCCAGCCGGCGCGCGCCCGCGGGGAGGTCCGGCGGCGGGGTCAGCGTGACGGTGACGACGACGCTGCTGCCGGGGAAGAGCGTCGGCGTGGCGTCGTCGACGGCGACCCAGGCCGGGTCGGCGCCGAGCACCCGCACCTGGTAGCCGCTGATGATCTCGCCGGTGTTGGTGATCTCGACCCGCACCGTCGCGGGCCCGCCGGCGGCCTCCAGCACCTGCGGCGTCGCGGTCACGCGCATGTCAGCGCACCGCCTCGAGCCGCAGGTTCGCGACGGCGTCCGCAGCCGGCTCGACCTCGGCGACGGTGCTCGCGCGCACCCGGCCGCCGACCCGGACCGAGACCGTGTAGACGCCGGCCGGGACCTCGGCCACCACGTACCGGCCGCCCCCCGTCGACGTCGTGCTCCACACCGTCGCACCGTCGGTGACCTCGACCGTCAGACCGGCCGCGGCGTCGCCCTCGGCGTCGGTGACCCGCCCGCCGACCCGGCCCAGTCCGTCCAGCATGGTCACGGTCAGGGGCGGCGTGACGGCCGACCCGGACACCGTCACCGGCACCGTCTGCGGCTGGTAGCCCTCGTGCTCGAACGTGAGCGTGTACGCGCCCGGCGCCAGCCCGCTCACCGTGAAGCCGCCGACGGCGCCGTCGGTCAGCGTCGTCGTGGTCACCGGCTCGGCCAGCCCGCCCACGGTCACGGCCGCGCCGCCCAGGCCGTCGCCGCCCGGCGTCAGCAGGGTGCCCGTGACGGTGCCGGCGCCGCCGGTCAGCGACACCGCCAGGTCGGTGACGGCCTGCCCGGCGGCCAGCTCGACCACCGCGGTCTGCGCCGTGTAGCCGTCGAGCACGAACGTCAGCACGTAGGTGCCGGGGGTCGGCAGGCCGGGCAGCACGAACCGTCCGACCTCGCCGACGGTGGGCGTGCCCGCGGTGACCGCCTCGTCGCCGACGGTGGTGCTGACGGTGACGCCGCCCAGCGGCCGGCCGCCGCCGGTGACGACGCCCGCGATCTGCCCATCGCCCGTCGCCAGCCGCACCTCCGAGACGAACCGCTGCTGCCCGCCCGCGAGGTGCTCGACGACGGTGGCGGGCCGGTACCCGTCGGCCTCGAAGGTCAGCTCGTAGGTGCCCGGCGCCGGCAGCCCGGCCAGCGTGTAGGACCCGTCGTCGCCGGTGGTCGCGGTGTACTCCGCGGGCGCTTCATCGGAGTCGGTGGCGGCGGCCCAGGCCGGGCGCGCCGTCACCGTCGCCGGGACCGGATCGGCCGCGTCGCCCGGGTCGACGGCGCCGGTGATCGACGCCGGCTCGCCCGCCACGACGACGTCGGTGCCGTCGGTGGTGCGCTGCGCCGCGGCGGCGACGGGCTCCGCTCCGGCCTCGTCCGGCGCGGCCGGGTACCAGACCGGCGGGTAGCCGTCGGCGCCGAAGCGCAGCAGGTACTCGCCGGGGAACAGCCCGGCCAGCGTGTACCCGCCGTCGGCCTGGCTGGCCGCCGAGCTGACCACGACCAGCCCGTCCGGCGTGCGCCGCAGCGCTTCGACGGTGAGCTGCCCGACCGGCTCGCCGCTGGCCGCCCCCGTGACCGTCCCGGTGATGGTGCCGCCCACGCCCGGCGGCAGCAGCCCGTCCTTGGGCAGCGCCCCGGCCGGCGCCCCGGCTGCGGCCGTGTCGGCGGCGTCGTCGCTGGTCCCGGCCGACTCGGCGCTCGTGGCCGCAGCTGCCTCCGTCGCCGCGAAGAACGAGGCCGGCGCCGTCTTCACCGCGGGCTCCGCGCCCAGCACCTGGGTGATGCCCAGCAGGAACGCCGTCGCCCACAGCGCGACGATCGAGGCCAGCACCAGCACCGTGAGCAGCCCGCGCCCGACCACGGGCCGCTGGCGCAGCGTCAGTGGCAGGCTCGCCTCCGCGTCCGGGCCGCTGACCTGCGCGGTGATGGACCGGTCGAGGTCCCCGCCTAGCCAGCGCCGCGGCGCGCGAGCCGTGATCAGCGTGGTGGCGACCGCCCCGGGACCCAGCCGCAGCGTCGCCGGGGTGAAGCGCAGGGCGGTGGCACGGTCGGCGTCCGCGGCGGAGCAGGTGAGGTCCAGCGTGGTGTTGCCGCGGTTGGCGACCTCGACGGCGAACTCGGCGCGGCCGCGGGTGCGCACGACGCTGGGCCGGGCCGCCAGCGCGACCGACGGGCGCCGCGGCACGACGAGGTCGAGGTCGACGGTCTCGGCGGCCGGCCCGGCGTGCTGCGAGTCCACCGCGACGACGACGGGGTGCCGGCCGGCCGGGTGGGTGGGCGGCACCGTGACGGCGACCGCGATGGTGCCCTCGGCGTCGGGGAACAGCGACAGCAGCGGCGGCCGCGCGGTGACGGCGTCGGGCGGCAGCCCCACGGCCCGCACGGTGAACC
The DNA here is from genome assembly GCF_014204975.1 of Jiangella mangrovi. NCBI lineage: Bacteria > Bacillati > Actinomycetota > Actinomycetes > Jiangellales > Jiangellaceae > Jiangella > Jiangella mangrovi. The sequence goes on along the minus strand of NZ_JACHMM010000001.1, from coordinate 4,748,320 downwards.
CGTCGATGACCTCCGCGGTGTTGGTGACGGTGAGCAGCACCTCGGCGCTGCCGCCGGGCTCGACGTCGAGGCGCCCGGTGCCGGCCGTGACGCGGGGGCCGGTGCCGACGCGGCTCACGGGCGCCGCCCGGTCTCGGTGACGGCCGACACGGCGCGGGTGCGGCCCTCGACCCGCTGCACCGGCGGCGCGGCCGGACGCCACGCCGGCGGCGGCACGGGCGCGGTGACGACCAGCGTGAACGAGGCCTTGTGCGGGCCGTCCAGCGACGCCCACAGGTCCCGTGGCCGGTCCGGGCCGTCGGCCGCCAGCGCGAGCCGGACCTCGTCGGCGCCCGGCAGCAGCTGGTGGCTCAGGAAGCAGGTGACGACGTCGCCCAGCAGCCGGTGCTCGTCCGGGACGGTCGAGGCCCAGGCGCTGACGAGGTACTGCAGCTCGATCAGGGGAGTGGCCGCACGCTCCTCGCGAGCGCCGTCGGGCCCGACCCGGAAGCCGCCGCCCACCGGCGGCAGCGGGCTGCGCGCGACGCCGTAGAGGAACAGGTTGACGGCGACCCGGCTCAGCTGCGCGGACCAGCCGCCGGAGGGCTGCTCGAAGGAGACCTCGCCGACCTCGGGCGGCAACGGCAGCGCGGAGCGCAACAGGCCCTCCAGGCCCTCGTCCACCGCCGGGATCAGCATCGTGCCGCCCACCGCCCCTCGTACGACCGCGGCTTCTCATCCAACCCGGCGGGAGGCTCCGGCGGCAGGTCCGGCGAACCTGCGAGACCGCATGAACGCCGGTCAGGCGGGGACGTGGCGGCCGAGCTTGATCATCTCGCGGCGCAGCGCCTCGGTCAGGACCGCCATGGTGACGACGGAGTCCTCGTCGGCGGCCAGGAACGCCGCCCGCAGCGCCGCGTTGCGGATGTTGCCGCCGGACAGCTCGTACGTGGCGAGCCGGTCCAGGTCGAGCTCGCCGCGGTGCTCCGGCGCGGGCAGGCAACGGTCCCAGATGTGGCGCCGCTCGGCCGGGCCCGGCATCGGGAAGTCGACGGCGACGTGGATGCGCCGGGCGAACGCCTTGTCCAGGTTCGCGGCCAGGTTGGACGCCAGGACCACGATGCCGTTGTGCTGCTCGAGCCGCTGCAGCAGGTAGGCGACCTCGATGTTCGCGTAGCGGTCGTGGGCGTCGGACACCTCCGAGCGCTTGCCGAACAGCGCGTCGGCCTCGTCGAAGAACAGCACGCACGGCACCGAGCCGGCCGCGTCGAAGACCTGGCCGAGGTTCTTCTCCGTCTCGCCGATGTACTTGCTGACCAGCTGCGACACGTCGATCTGGTAGAGGTCCAGCTCGAGCGCGCCGGCGACGACCTCGGCGGCGAGCGTCTTGCCGGTGCCGGACTGCCCGGCGAACATCGCGATGGTCGCCGTCGGCGCGGCCCGTCCCAGCCCCCAGTCGGTGAGCACCCGGCGCCGCTGCCGCTGCCGGATCATCACCTCGCGCACCAGCGTCAGCCGGTCCGGCGGCAGCACGAGGTCGTCCCACGTGGCGGCCGGCTCGATCCGCGTCGCCAGCCGGTCCAGTCGGCCGTGCGCCAGCCAGCGCACCGCCCGCGCCGGGTCGCCGAAGCGCGGCGCCAGCTCGGCGACCTGCTGCACCTGGGTGGCCGTCGGCAGCATGGGCAGCCGGTCCGCGGCGGGGCCGAAGACCGCCTCGACCTCGGCCGCCGTCGCCTGCGCGGGCGCCACCGGCAGGTGCCGCCACGGCCGCCGGGGGAGCGACTCCACCGGCAGGTCGGCCGCGCTGGTCACCGCCCATGGCAGGTGCGCGGCGGCGTCGACCCGGCCGCGGCCGTACGGCGTCAGCTCGCCGTCCAGCTCGAGCACGACACCGCTGCCGGACACCGTCGCGTACCGGACCACCGCGTCCCAGCCGGCCGGCGACTCCGGCGGAGGGGTGAGCAGCAGCCGCGGCGCCGCCAGCGCGGCGATGACCGCCTGCAGCCGGCGCACCCGGTCCGGCCCGGCGACCAGCACCAGGTCGGCGTCGCCCTGCGCCGCGATCGCGACGTCCTCGGCTCCGTCCGGCAGGCCCGGGTCGCGCGGGGTCTCGCCCAGCAGCCACCACACCAGCAGCGGTGCCGCCCGGACCAGCGCCCCCGCCCAGCCGCCGCTGCCGCCGTCGCCGATGCTCAGGAGCGCCGCCCGGCACAAGCCGCCGTCAGGGGCGGCCGGGTGGCGGTCGGCACCGAGCCGGGTCGCGACCCGGCCCAGCTCCAGCGCGGTGAGCGGCGGCAGCCCGGCCAGCTCGGCGGCGGCGAGGACGGCGAGCGCCTCGGTCTCGGCGGGCGTCAGTGCGGCGTTGGCGGCGACGGTCGCGAACGCGGAGTCGCCCTGCAGGCTGCCCTTCAGCTCGTCCCGGGCCTTCGCCAGCGCCTTGTCGTGCGCCTTGTCCGGCGCCTGGCCGGTCCGGAGCGCCAGGTCGCCGAACGTCTGCCAGGGCTCGGTCACTGCGGCTGCTCGGCCAGCGCGATCAGCTCCTGCTGCACGTCGGCGGGCACGGCCGGCAGCGCGTCGTCGGCCGGCTGCTGCTGCGCCTGCTGGACGGCGGGCTGGGCCTGGGGGAGCGCGGGCGGCGGCGCCAGCAGCTGCTGGACGGCGCCCTGCACGGCCGGCGGCGCCGCGGCGACCAGTTTCGCGCGGACGGCCCGGCCGGGCGGCGGAGGCGGCGGGGCGGCGTTCCCCGGAGCCGGTGGCGGCGCGGCGGCGGGCGCCGCGGGCGGTTGCCGCACCCCGGCGGGCACCTGGGCGTCGTCGACGACGGGCAGCGGCGCACCGGGCGGGGCGGAGGCGTCGGGAGTGATCTCGTCCCACGTGGACTCGACGAAGGCCTTGCTCTTGTCGGCCGCGGCGAGCGCCGGAGCGGTGTCGACGGGCGCCACGACGCGGAACCTCGATCCGGGCGGGAACGTCACCTCGCCCTCGTGCTCGGGGTTCTCGCCGTCGGCGATCGCCTCGGCGGCCGACAGCAGCAGCGTCCAGCGCCCGGTCTTGACCGTCCGGATCGTCACCCGCAGGTCGTAGGCCTTGCCCTGGTCGGTCTGCATGAAGTCCAGCGGCTGGTGTGCCGCGGCGAACGTGCTGAGGAAGTCCGCGTGCTCGATGACCCGCCCCACCGGCCAGGTCTCGGCCGCCTTGGCCAGGGTCTCCTTCGTGACGCCTGCGGCTCGCAGACGCCCGCCGCTGCGCTGGGCGCGGTACACCGGGCCGCGGTACACCGGCAGCTTGCGCAGCCCGGTGCTCGCCGCCAGCGCCACCGCCCGCTGCTTCTTCGTCAGCTTCCGGTCGCCCGTCAGCGCGGAGTTCAGCTCGTTGTAGAACGCACCCTGCGTGTAGAAGTAGATCGCGTACCGCTCGACGGGGGTGAGCCCCTCGATCGCCTCGATCTGCGCCTGCACGCGCTTCCAGGTCTCGACGGCGCCCGTGGCGGCCTGGCGGTGCCACTTCTCCTCGAGCGCCCGCTTCTTGGCCACATAGTCCTGGGCGGCGGGGTCGAGCGCGTTGAGCGCGGCGGCGAACTTCGACTCCGCCTGCTGTGCCAGGCGGTGGATCGTGTCCTTCGCCTCCGGCCAGATCGTGGTCTGGTAGCGCTGAGCGCCGGCCCGGTCGATCTCGTCGGGCGACGGCAGCTTCGCCGGGTCGCGCTCGGCGGCGGTCACGTCGGCGGCCAGCTTCACGCTCTGCAGGATCATGCCGGTGGACCCGACGTACTGCTCGACGTAGGCGGCCACCACCTGGTTGGCGGGCAGCGGGCCGAGCTCGGAGTACAGGACGTCGTAGCCCGGCGTCCGCTGCGCCTCCGAGATGACCCGCGCCGGGTTGCCGGAGTGCAGCTGTACCGTCCTCAGGATCTGCAGGGCGGCCGAGCGCTGCCGCTTCGTCGTCAGCAGGCCGCCCGTCCCGTGACCGATGCCGAGCGCGGCGTTGATGGTCTTGAGCGACGACTGGATCTTCGCGTCGTGCGACCAGCGGTAGCCGGTGCTGCGGTAGTAGTCGTGCCAGCGCTCGGCCAGGTCGGCCGGGACGGCGCCGCCCGCGGCCTTCAGCTGCTTCGCGTAGTTCGCCACCTGCGCCTGAGTGTCCTTGAGGTCGTCATGCAGGACCCCGCGGTTCTCCTTCGAGGTGGCGTGCTGCTGATAGGCACCCGGGAGCGCCATGCCGACGCCGGCCTCGACGGTCTGCGCCGCGATCGGCGAGATGGCGCCGTACGCGGCCGGGCCGGCCTTCGGGTCGATGTCGGTGAGGCCGTAGCCGCGGGCCGCCACGACGACCTCGTAGAAGCTGTGGTCGCGCCGCGGCAGCATCTCGCCGAGCGCCGCCAGCCGGACCAGCTCCAGCTCGGCCTTGCCCGCGCCGAAGTACCGGGCCAGGTGCAGGTACATGTCCGTCGACCCGGACAGCCCGCCGACCAGGCTGGTCTGGCGCTTGCCGGCCTCCTTCGCCTCGGCGGCCTCCGCGCCGATGCGGTAGACCGCGAAGCCCGGCGTGTACGTGGGCAGCGCGACGTTCGCGTACTCCTGGACCATGAGCCGGCGCTGTTCGTCCTCGCTCAGCTGGTCCCAGACCAGGTTCTTCTTCGTCGCCGCGGTCTTGGCCTTGCCGTCGCCGCCGGCGATCGACGTGAGCTCGGCCAGCGAGAGCTGGATGCCCACGAAGTCGGACTCGCCGATGGTCCGTGCCTCCTGCGCGGCCAGGCTGTCCGCCTCGACGTCGCCGCGCACCTCGCGCTGCTGGCCCTCGACCCGCGCCTGCCGGCCGAAGTAGTTGCGCAACTGGCGCTCGCCGCCCGGCTGCGCGGGACTCACGTCGACGCCGCGCAGCTGCTTGACGTCGAGGCCCCACTGCGCCTTGAGCTGCTGGTCCCGGGCCGTCTGGGTCTGCCCCTGCGTGCGCTTGGTGGAGGCCTGGCGCACGCTGTGCATCGTCTTCTTCAGCGTGTCGTGGCGAATGGCCTGGTAGACGAGGCTCATCTTGGTGCGCAGGCTGCCGGCCGCGGTGCTGCGGGCGATGGCGGCGAGGCCGGCCAGAGACCGCACGTCGGGCGCGCCCGGCAGGGCGCGCAGGTCCTCGGGACGGCCGAGGGCGTGACGCAGGAACTGCGCCTCGTCCCCTCCCTTGGTGGCGTGGGCCCTCGCCAGCACCTTGTGGATGCCCATGAGCAGGTACTCGCCGCCCTGCAGCGCCTGGGGCTGGTCGGCCAGCCACTTGCCGAGCGCGACGTCGAAGCCCTCGGTGTACTGCGCGATCATCTGGTCGGTGACGACCTTGACCGCCTTGCGGTCGCTCGCCGGCGACCGGTGGACGACGCCGGCGGCCGCGGTGCCGAGGGAGGGGTTGGGACCGTGGTGGGCCGCGTGCTCGGCCTCGCGTTCGGCGTGGTCGTCCGGCGACGACACCCGCAGCTCCCCGCCGGCTGTGTTGGGCCCGCCGTGCTGGGCGACGTGAGCGAGCTCGTGCGCCAGCAGCCGGTCGCCCGCCGTCGTGCCCGGGGCGAAGCGGCCGCGGCGGAAGAACACGTCGTTCTGGACGGTGAACGCGTCGGCGGCGAGGCTGCGGCTGAGCCGGTCGGCGCCGTCGTCGGTGTGCACCCGCACGTGCGACAGGTCGGCGCCGAACCGCTGCTCGTAGGCCTCCCGCACGGGGCCGCTGAGCGTGGAACCGCCGCGGCGGGCGGCGTGCACGGCGGCGGCCGTGTCCTCCTGGACCTTGCCGCTGACCGGGTCGAACGCCACCCGCTCTCTCATGGCAGCGAGCGTACGGGCGCCGGGCGGGCGCGCGGCCGGCCGCGATTCATGCGCGTTCGCCTGTCTCGCGGAGGTCGCGCGCCCGCCCCGGCGCGTGCTCAGCCGGCTCAGCCGGCCGCCGCCAGCGGCATGTTCACCACCGCGTGGCCCATGGTCGGCATGGCGTCCCGCGGCGTCGGCGGCGTCAGCAGTGCGTCGATCAGTGCGAGGCTGGCCTGGGCGAACAGCGTCCCGGCGCGCAGCGGGTCGTGGTCGAACGCGTCGGGGTCGGTGAGGTAGCGCAGCGCGAGGCCGTAGGACATCGCGTTCACCGCCTCGGCGATGTCGCCGGACCCGATGCCCGGCAGCGGCTCGCGCCCGGCCGCCGCGTAGTGCTCGTCAGCCAGTTTCGCCCACCGCTCGCGGTCGTCGGAACGGGCCTGGCGCATCATCGCGTTCACCGCCGGATTCGTGGCCGCCAGCGAGGTGAACATCGCCCAGAGCGGGAACGCCTCCTCGCCGAGCATGCGGTGGATCGCGGCCGCGGCGATGCGGTACGCCTCGGGGGTGCTCACCGGCTCGTCGCCGTGGGCCGCCGCCACCTGGTCCATCTGGGCGTGGATGGACGACGTCTCCACCCGCTGCACCACCCAGGCGATGAGGTCGCGGTGGTAGTCGGCCATGCGGATCCAGCGGTCCTCGACGATCGCCTTGCTGCGCCGCAGCCCGGAGTGCTGGTTGTACGCGCGGACCAGTTCCTCGCGGGTCGGCCAGCGCAGCTGCGGCACCCGCTGGGTGAGGTCCGTCGTCACCTCCGACTGCGGTTCCAGCATGAGCCCGACCCCCAGATCGAGCAGCGTGTGCGTGTCGGGATCGTCGGCCTGCGTGTGCGACCGCCGCAAGTGTCTCAGGACAGACCCCACCCTGGTCTCGGCCATCGTGCTCTCCCACCCTCGAGTGCCTGACGCCCCCCGCAGACGATGGTGGAATCGCTAGATCATCTTGGCCATGTGCGGAGTGCACGGTCGCGAGCGCGCCCATGTGTATTCCGCCCTATCGGTCGAATGATGACCGTGTGACCTGAAACACGACCAGTCACGGGCAACCGGTGAATTGCACACGATTGTCCGGATCGAGGGTTTCCACGTACATCCGGATCCTGGGCACTGCCTGCGGAAACCGGCCTCCATAATGGCGCCGTCCAGGGGCCGCGACATACTGGATGACATGCCGCCCGCAGAATCCGCCGTCATGCTGGCGGAATTGCTCGCGCTCGGGCTCGTCGGCGAGTACGACGTCGTGGCCGGGCGGCGCGGGCTGGCGCACGAGGTCACGTCGGTGGTCGTCGGCACGTCGCTGCGCCAGCTCGACGAGCTGCCCGCCGGCTGCCTGCCGCTGTTCCCGCGCGAGCGGCTCGCGGTCGAGGAGGTGTCGGCCGACGTCGCGCTGCGGGTGGCGCACCGGCGCGGCCTGGCCGGGCTCGTCGTCGAGCGCACCACGCACGCGCTGCCCGAGATCACCGGCCGGCTGGCCGACCGCTTCGGCATGCCGCTGGTGCTGGTGGCCCGGCTCGACGCGCATGCCGCGGCTGCCGCCGTCGACCGGCATCTGCGCGGACCGCGGCTGGCCGGGCTGCGCATGGTCGACGCCATGCTGACCCGCCTGCGGCAGGTGCCCGACAGCGCCGAGGGGCTGCTCGCCGCGGTGCAGGCGGCGGCCGGGGTGCCGGCGGCCATGGTCGACGGCCGCGGCCTGACGGTGGCCGGCGACCCCGCCACCGTCGACCCCGCCACCCGGGCCGAGCTGGTGAAGCGGCTGCCCCCCGGTGGTCCGGCGGCACCCGTGACGCTGTTCGGCGACGGCCACACGCTCATCTGCCATCCCGCCACCGTCGCCGACGGACTGCCGGCCAACCTCTGGCTCGTGGCGCGGCTGCCGCTGGCCGGGCGCGGCATGGTCGAGTCCGTCGGCCGGGTGCTCGCGCTGGCCTCGTGGGCCTACACCGCCTGGATCGCCACCAAGTCCCTCGACGGCGAGCGCGAGGCCCGCTACCGCGCCGTCGTCCTGGCCGACGTCGTCGAGTATGCCGACGACATCGCCCCCGGCACCTCCGAGCGGGCGACGGCGCTGGGCTGGCGGCTCAGCGGCTGGCACGTCGGCATCCACCTCAACATCGACCAGGCCGTCGGCCCCGGCGTCCGGCCCACCTCACTCATCGCCGGGCTCGAGCGGGTGCTCCGCGACAACGACCTCCCGCACGACCTCATCCAGCGCCCGGGCGGCTGGGCCACCTGGCGCACCCAGGACGCCGAACCCGAGCCCGAAGAGGTCGACCGCCTGGCCCGCCGGCTCGGCCACGCCCTGCGCACCTTCCGCGACGACCACCCCGGCGTGCTCGTGGCGGGCGGGCTGGGCGCGGGCCACGACGGCGCCGAGGGCATCGGCGCCTCGCTGCACGAGGCGCGCCAGGCCAGCCTCCTCGCCCGGGCGCGCGGCGGGTCGGGCGCCGTCGAGACCTTCGGCTCCATGAGCGTCGACCGCCTGCTGTCGGGCTGGCAGCGCTCCGAGCCGCTGCTGCGCGCGACGTCGTCGCTGCTGGCACCGCTGCGCGAGGTCGACCCGGGTGGCGACCTCGTTCGCACGCTGATGGTCTACCTCGACCACGAGTCCTCGGCCACGGCCACCGCCAACGTCCTCAACGTGCACCGCAACACGGTCCTGCAACGGCTCGAGCGGATCCGTGCGTTGCTGCCGCTCGACCTCTCCCAGCCCAACGACCGTCTGGTCGCCCACCTCGCCGCCCGCGCCGTCGCCGACGAGGACACCTGACCGCCTGCCCGCCGTCGTGATCATCAAGGATCGGTGGGGTCAAGACCCCACCGATCCTTGATGATCATGAGGGAGTGCGTCGGCGAGGGGGCCGACGGCGGTCACGACGACCCGGGCGGAGTCGCCGGGCAGGTAGGCGAGCGGCACTTCGGAGATGCGGGTGATCCGCACCCGGTCCGGCGCGGCCCCGGCCCGGACGGCGGCCTCGTGGGCGAGCCGCCGGGCCTCGTCGAGGCAGGCCTGACGGCTGGTGACGTCGAAACGGTAGACCTGGTGGACGGTGCCGGAGGCCTCGGCGACGGCTGCGCCGACGGCGTTCGCGACGGCGCCGTCGGCGGGCCGGACCACGGCTCGGATGCCGGGCAGCTCGTCGGGCACCAGGTGCGCGCCGCCGCCGACGGCCACCAGCGGCAGCGTCGTTCGCGAGGCCCGCAGCCGGTCGGTCAGCTCGGCCAGCCGGCGGTCGACGGAGGCGACGACGGCGGCAGCGGTGGCCGCGTCGACGGGCAGGTCGGGCGCCGGGACCGTGCCGAACGCCGTCCGGCCGGCCGCCACGGACACGTCGCTGAGCGTCAGCACCGGTCCGCCGAAGATCAGCGCCTCGGTGCCGATGGCGGCGCCGACGCTCTCGGGGCCGACGGCGAACCCGCCCTCGACGGCGAACCCGCCCCCCGACGCGGGCCGCACGACGCTCCCGCCGCCGAGCGCCGCGGAGATGAGGTCGGGCAGCCGGTAGTTGGTGCGCACCCCGCCGATCTCCGTCGGCATCGTCGAAACCCGGGGGAAGCCGCCGCTGAGCACGCCGACGTCCGTGGAGCTGCCGCCGACGTCGACCACCACGGCGTCGTCGAGCCCGCTGAGGTGGTGGGCGCCGCGCATGGAGTTCGTCGGGCCGGAGGCGATGGTGCGCACCGGGTAGCGGGCGGCGCGGTCGGCCGTCAGCAGGGTGCCGTCGTTCTCCGTCAGGTACGTGTCGCACTGCAGGTCCATTTCGCGCAGCGCCGCGCCGAGCCCGCGCAGGAGCCCCGCCGTCACCCCGGTCAGGGCGCCGTTGAGGATCGCGGCGTTCTCGCGCTCGATCAGCCCCAGCCCGCCGACCCGGTGCCCGGCGGTGACGGTGCCGGCCGGCAGCAGCCGGTCCAGGATGTCGACGGCGCGCTGCTCGTGGTCGGCGTTGGTGGCCGACCCGACGGCGGCGACGGCGACGGCGTCGGCCCGGCCCGCGCAGGCCGCCGCGAACGCCGTCACGGCCTCCTCGTCGAGCGGGGCGATCTCGCCGCCGTCGTACTCGTGTCCGCCGCGCACCATGGCCACCGGCCCGCCGACCACGTCGACCAGGTCGCCCGGCCAACCGGTGAACGGCGGCACCAGCGACGTCGCCGGCGCGCCGATGCGCAGCACGCCGACCCGGGCCAGCATGCGCCGCTCGACGATCGCGTTCACCGCCTGCGTCGTGCCGAGGACCAGCCGGGCCACGGCCCGCCGGTCGACCTCGGCCAGCACCGCGGACAGCGCCTGGCGGATCCCCGTCATGAGGTCGCCGCTGGTGACCGCCTTGTGCCGGGCGACGACGGTCCCGTCGCGGTCGACGACGGCGGCGTCGGTGTTGGTGCTGCCGACGTCGACGCCCAGTCGCAGCGTCCTCACGCCGGCAGCCTCCGCTCCACGTAGTCGAGGTCGTAGCCGAAGGCGCGCGGCCCGGCCAGCGCCAGCCCGTCCGGGCGCAGCCACCGCTCGTGCGCGGGCATGACCAGCACCTCGACCCGCTGGCCGTACGTCACGCTCTCGGTGGTGACGGGCCAGCCGGTGTCGACGTCGAGCAGCGTGATGACGTCGGGGACGGTGGCGACGGCGCGGCCGTTCTCGGTGACGACCAGGTTTTCGTTCTGGAAGTCGACGCGCAGCAGGCGGTCCGGCGCGGCCAGGTGCTCCAGCGTGGCGGTCCCGCGCGTCCAGCCGCCGGACGTGCGCCGCAGCACGTCGGTCACCGTGCCGTTGAACACGACCTCGGCGCCGGTGAAGGCGAGGAAGTCCGCGTGCGCGTCCGGCCGGCCGGCGTGGATGGCACGCAGCCGCCGGCCCACCTCGAGGCAGTGGCTCAGCGACCCCAGCGCGGCGTGCTCGCGGCACTGCTCGCCGCTCATCGGGTAGGCGGCGACGGTGGCGACCATGCCGAGCTCGGCGACGGCGGCCCGGGTCAGCCGCTCGCCGGTGCGGTTGTCGTTGGCGTCGATGACCAGCGCGTTGCCCAGCGCGCCGACGACGCAGACCGGCGACACGTCGATGCCGGCCAGCGTGAACAGCGTGGTCTCGAGCTGGGGGAGGGCGCGGCGCATGCCGTCGGCGTCGACGCACGGCAGCCCCACCTCGGCGGCCGCGACCAGCGGGAACAGTGTGTTGATGGCTCCGATCTCGAGCGGCAGGACGGCCACGCCCGTACGGCCGGCGAAGCGCTGCATGGCCTCGAGCGCCCGCCGGGCGTCGCCCTCGCCGGGGAACTTCTCGACGAGGACGGTGGGTGCGCCGACCACCGCGACCGGCAGCACCAGGCCGCCGTCGGGCACGTCGGCCGCCTCGATGACCGGCACCGGCCCGTACCGGTCGATGGCGCGGCGCAGCATGAGCTTGGCCAGGTGCGGGTCGCCGCCCCCGCCGCAGCCGAGGACGGCCGCGCCGAGGGCCAGATCGTCCACATCAGCGCCGTCCACCTGATGCACGCACCGCTCCGTTCGGCCGGGGACCCCGGCACGACGATACGGGGACCGACGGCGCTCGGCTCACTCCTTGCGGATGTGCTCGGGAGCCAGCCGCCCGGCGGTGCCGACGACGGTGACGGCGGCGATGACCGCGGCGGCCAGCACGGCCGCGCCGATGAGCAGCCCGCCCTGCCGCCACGGCGCGTCGCCCATCTCCGAGCCGAGCTGCAGGTAGGTGCTGCCGGCGAACAGCCCGCTGCCGATCGCGGCGGCGCAGCCGAGCCCGGTGGGCAGCGCCGCCTCGAGCCACTGGGCACGCCGCAGGACACCCGGCGGGGTGCCGACCAGGCGCAGCGACACCAGCTCGCGCCGCCGGCCGACGGCCCTGTCGATGGCGGCGATCGCGAAGGTCAGCAGCCCGATGGAGAGGACGACGGCTGCCAGGGTCCAGACGACGGTGCGCAGGCCGGCGACGAAGTCGTAGTACTCGAGGTCGACGTACGAGGTGGAGGTCAGGCCGGTCGCCTCGAGCTGCGGGTAGAGGTCCCGCCCGGGCTCGGCCAGCACGACGACGGTGGCGTCGGTGCCCGCGAGCACGGCCTCGATGCCAGGCGTGTCCGGCGGGACCAGGAACGTGGCCGACAGCGGGCGGAAGTCCCAGTACGGCTGATCGGGGTCCGTGCCGGCCGGCCCGGTGACCAGCTCGCCCGAGAGGGCCACCTCGACCGGCTCGCCGCCCTCCACGCCGTCGCGCACGGCCCGCAGCGCGACGGGTCCGGGCGGCTCCTCGCCCGGCATCCAGGGCGACTCCAGGGTGGAGACCCGCCCGTCGACGCAGCGCAGCGTCTCGCCGGCGAATGCCCGGAGCTGGTCGCAGCCGGCCACCACGGCGCTGGCCGTGAACGGCTCGTCGCCCCACCCCGGCCACTCCAGGGTGCCGCTGAGCGTCGGGAAGGCGAACGTCTCGCGGACCCCGTCGATGGCCTCGACCTGCCGGCGGGCGTCGTCGAGCCGGTCGGCGGGCACGGTGACGGTGGCCCGCTGGCCGTTCTCGACCTGGTCGGCCGCCTCGACGTACTGGGAGGTCTCCTCGAACGCGACCAGCACCGCGCGGGCGCCGATGACCAGGAACAGGCCGACCATGAGCGCCCCGATGACCCGGGTCGCGGCGGCGGGCTGGGCCTGCAGCCGGCGGGCGGTGAGCGTCGCCGTCGGGCTGCTCGACACCCGCAGCAGCAGGTCGGCGACGAGCCGGACGAAGACGGGGACGACCAGGACGATGCCCGCGGCGACCAGGGCGACCCCGGCGAACAGCACCACGACCTCGGTGTTGCTGATGAGGAAGTCGTCGTTGAAGGTCCGCGCCAGCAGGCAGACGACCAGGCCGGCGGCCAACGGCGCCGCCCGCCACGGCGACGGCCGGTGCGCGTCGGCACGGCGGGCCTGCTCGACGGCGCGTCGGGCGTCCAGCCGCTGCGGCAGGACGGCGACGGCGGTCGTGGCCAGCGGCATGCCCAGGACGACGACGGCCCAGGCGAGCGGCGGCGGGGCGTACCCCGTCAGGGGCAGGAGGATCATCGTCAGCACGACCCCGGCCGCGGTACCCGCCACCGCCGCCAGCCCGGCCTCGGCGGCCGCCACCACGCGGGTCTGCGCGGCCGACAGACCGAGCAGCCGCAGGTTCGCCAGGCGCCGGTCGCGCAGCTGCGCCGAGAGCCGCCCGACCGTGGCCGCCAGCACGAACACCGGCAGCGCGACGGCGCCGACGACGGCCGCCATGACCCGGCCGACCTCCTGCTCGGAGAACGCCGCGGTGTCGCCGATGCGGCCGTGGGCGATCGCCCACACCGTGAGCAGGACCCAGGTGCCGGCGGCGCCCGTGCCCAGGACCGCGAGCGACCGGGCCCGCCGCCCGGGCGACCCCCACGCCAGCCGCACCCCGAGCGCGACGGCGGCCCTCACCCGACGACCCCGCGGGCGCCGAGCGCCGCATCGTGCGCCCCGTCGAGCGCACCGTCGCGCATCACCACGAGCTCGTCCAGGTGCGACGCGACCAGGTTGTCGTGCGTCACCACCAGCAGCGTGGCGCCGATGCCGGTGCTGAGCGCCACCATGGCGTCGAGCACGGCCTCGGCGTTGACGGTGTCGAGCGAGCCGGTGGGCTCGTCGGCCAGCACGACCCGCGGCTCGTGCACCAGCGCCCGGGCGACGGCGGCCCGCTGCGCCTGGCCGCCGGAGACCGCGCCGGTGCGCGAGTCGGCCACGTCGGCGACCCCCAGCTCGCCGAGCAGCTCCAGCGCGCGGGACCGGGCGGCGGCGTGCCGGGTGCCGAGCAGCTGCAGCGGCAGCATGACGTTCTCGGCGACCGTCAACTCCGGCACGAGGTCGCCGAACTGGAAGACCACGCCCATCCGCTCGAGCCGCAGCCGGCTGCGCTCGCGGTCGCTCAGGCCGGTGAGGTCCTGCCCGTCCACGAGGACCTGCCCGTGGCCGGGCACCAGCACGCCGGCCAGGCAGTGCAGCAGGCTGGACTTGCCCGACCCGGACGGCCCCATCAGCGCGGTGCGCGAGCCCGGCGCGAGGGTCAGGCTCACGTCGCGCAGCGCCGTGGTCGCGCCGTAGGTCAGGGTGACGCGGTCAGCCTCGAGCATCGTCGGCTCCCTTGTCGGCCTCGAGCTGGTGCCGGATGGCGCCGAGCCGCGTGCCCGACTCCTCGATCCAGCGCAGGTCGGCGTCGAGGTGCGCCAGTTCGTAGGTGACGGCCAGCAGGTCCGGCCCGGTGGCCTCGCGGCGCAGGGCCTGCAGGGCGCGCATGCGGGTCAGGTGCGACTCGCGCTGGCGGGCCAGCACCTCGGCGGGGTCGCGGCCGGACAGCAGCGCGACGGTGACCCGTGCGTGCAGGGTGCCGGCGGCGATCTCGGGCGGCTGCGGCTCGGTGACCCACGCGTCGACGACGCCGGCGCCGCGGGCGGTGATGCGGTAGAGCCGGCGGTCCGGGCCGTGGCCGGCCTCGACCTCGACCTGGTCGGCCAGGCCGTCGCGGGTGAGCCGGGCCAGCGTCGCGTACACCTGGCCGAACGCCAGCGGACGCCGCCGGGCGAACCACCGGTCGTAGTTCTGCTTCAACGTGTACCCGTAGGCCGGGGCGGGTTCGAGCAGGGCGAGCAGGGTCGTCGAGGTGCTCATGCCGGCGTACTGTACACCGGGCGTATACGCCGTGTGTATAGCTGGCCCGAACTCGGTTCGGTTCGGACATTTCGCTCGACGCGCCGGGACGCGTGTGACTGAAGATGCGACTGAGTCAGATGTAGTGTGATCACCATGGCGACCCGAACAGCCACGGCTCGGTCGCGAAGCTCGTCGGGTACGCCCAAGCGGCGTACCCCGGCTCGCGGCCGCAAGCGTCGCGCACCCGAACCGCCCCCGCCGCCTCCGCCGCCGGAGCCGAGTCTCGTCGCCCAGTTCTTCGGCGGCATCGGCCGGATGATCGTCGGCATCTGGATGGGCATCGCCCACCTGGTCGGAGGCACGGCGCGCAGCGTCGGGCGCACCGCCACCAGCCTCGAGGCCTCCCAGCGCCGCGACGGCGTGGGGCTGTTCCTCATCGGGACGGCGTTCATCGTCGCCGCGTCGGTGTGGTGGACGCTCGACGGCCAGGTCTACGAGGCCGTCTACCAGGGCATCGCCGGGGCCATCGGCACCGGCGCCTACGTCGCGCCGGTGCTGCTGATGATGGCCGCCTGGCGCACCCTGCGCCACCCCGACCGCAACGGCCCCGGCGGCCGGCAGGTCATCGGCTGGGTCTGCCTCGCGCTGGGCACGCTCGGCCTCGCGCACATCGCCGGCGGCATGCCCCGTCCCGTCGACGGGCAGATCGCCATGGAGCGGGCCGGCGGCGCCATCGGCTACGTCTCGTCCACCATCCTCGCCGACCTGCTGACGGTGTGGGTGGCCGGACCGCTGCTGGGCCTGCTGACGCTGTTCGGCGTGCTGGTCATCACCGGCATCCCGCTGTACGAGGTCACC
The DNA here is from genome assembly GCF_014204975.1 of Jiangella mangrovi. NCBI lineage: Bacteria > Bacillati > Actinomycetota > Actinomycetes > Jiangellales > Jiangellaceae > Jiangella > Jiangella mangrovi. The sequence continues at coordinate 4,733,007 of NZ_JACHMM010000001.1, read as the reverse complement.
GCCCAGCTGCAGGCGGCCGGCGTCGTCGTCGGGGGCTGGCTGGGCTTCCGCCGTCCCGAGGTCGACGAGGAGGAGGGCGGCGGGCGCGACCGGCTGGCGCCCACCGACGCCGAGGCCTACGACTCCCCGGTGCTGCGCGAAAAGCCCAAGCGCAAGCGGAAGCGAGACCCCGAGGCCGACGACGCCGACACCGCGGAGCTGGCCGGCCTGGGCTCCGACGACGCCGACTCCGAGGACGACGCCGACGCGCCGGCGGAGCCGTCCGTCGTCGCCCGCGAGCTGCGCAAGCGCAAGAAGGCCGCCGACGGCCCCGCGGAGCCGCCGCCGCACACGCCGATCCCGCAGCGGGTCGAGCAGCTGGCGCTCTCGGGCGACATCACCTACACGCTGCCGTCGAGCGACCTGCTCCGGCAGGGCAGCCCGCACAAGGCGAAGTCGTCCGCGTCGGACCAGGTCGTCGACTCCCTCATGGGCGTGTTCGACCAGTTCAACATCGACGCCGTCGTCACCGGCTACACCCGCGGCCCGACGGTCACCCGTTACGAGGTCGAGCTCGGCACCGCCGTCAAGGTCGAGCGGGTCACGGCGCTGTCGAAGAACATCTCCTACGCCGTGGCCAGCGCCGACGTGCGCATCCTGTCGCCCATCCCGGGCAAGTCGGCCATCGGCATCGAGATCCCGAACACCGACAAGGAGATCGTCAGCCTCGGCGACGTCATGCGCTCGCCGGTGGCCCGCAAGGACCACCACCCGATGATCGCGGGCCTCGGCAAGGACGTCGAGGGCGGCTTCGTCGTCACCAACCTGGCGAAGATGCCGCACCTGCTGGTCGCCGGCGCCACCGGCTCCGGCAAGTCCAGCTTCATCAACTCGATGATCACGTCGTTGCTCATGCGGGCGACGCCCGACGAGGTCCGGCTGATCATGGTCGACCCCAAGCGGGTCGAGCTGTCGGCCTACGAGGGCATCCCGCACCTCATCACGCCGATCATCACCAACCCGAAGAAGGCGGCCGAGGCGCTGCAGTGGGTCGTGCGTGAGATGGACATGCGCTACGACGACCTCGCCAACTTCGGCTTCCGGCACGTCGACGACTTCAACAAGGCCGTCCGCGCCGGCAAGGTCAAGGCGCCCGAGGGCAGCGAGCGGGTGCTGACGCCGTACCCGTACCTGCTGGTCATCGTCGACGAGCTGGCCGACCTCATGATGGTCGCCCCGCGCGACGTCGAGGACTCCGTCGTCCGCATCACCCAGCTGGCGCGTGCCGCCGGCATCCACCTGGTGCTCGCGACGCAGCGGCCGTCGGTCGACGTCGTCACCGGCCTCATCAAGGCCAACGTGCCGTCGCGGCTGGCGTTCGCGACGTCCTCGCTGGCCGACTCCCGGGTCATCCTCGACCAGCCGGGGGCGGAGAAGCTGGTCGGCCAGGGCGACGGGCTGTTCCTGCCCATGGGCGCGAGCAAGCCGATCCGTGTCCAGGGCGCCTGGGTCACCGAGACCGAGATCGCCGCCGTCGTCGGCCACTGCAAGGAGCAGCTCGAGCCGGACTACCGCGAGGACGTCACCGCCGCGGCGGCCGCGTCCAAGCGCGAGGTCGACGAGGACATCGGCGACGACCTCGACCTGCTCTGCCAGGCCGCCGAGCTGGTCGTCAACACGCAGTTCGGCTCCACGTCCATGCTGCAGCGCAAGCTCCGCGTCGGGTTCGCCAAGGCCGGCCGGCTCATGGACCTCATGGAGAGCCGCGGCATCGTCGGCCCGTCCGAGGGGTCCAAGGCCCGCGACGTGCTGATCAAGCCCGACGAGCTCGACGAGGTGCTGGACGTCCTGCGCGGTGACTGAGCCGCCGGACCCCCAACCCGTTCTCACGGAGGACCGGCCGCGCGGCGACGTCCGCGCGGCCGTCCTGCTGCTGCACGGCGGCCGGTCGGAGAGCCGCGAGCCGGTCCGCGCCCGGCAGCCCTCGGTGGTGCGGCTGCGGCCGTTCGCCGGGGCGCTGCGGCGGGCCGGCGCGCCTCTGGGGCTGACGGTGTGGCGGCTGCGGTACGCGATCCGCGGCTGGAACGGCGCCGACGAGTCGCCGCTGGCCGACGTGCGCTCGGCACTGGCCGCCGTGCGGGCGCGTGACCCGGAGGTTCCGATCGCGCTGGTCGGCTACTCCATGGGCGGCCGGTCGGCGATCCGCGTGACCGGGGAGGCGGGGGCGGGGGAGGGCGTCGTCGCCGTCGCCGCGCTGGCGCCGTGGCTGACGCCGTCCGAGACGCCGTCGATGCTGGCCGGGCGGCACGTGCTGCTCATGCACGGCACCGCCGACACCACGACCGACCCGCGGGCGACGACGGCGTTCGCTGCGGCTCTGGACGGGGTGGCGGCGTCGGTGCGGCACGTCCCGGTGCCCGATGACGGGCACGCGCTGCTGCGCCACCCGTTCGTCTGGCACCGCGAGGTGACGCGCTTCGTCCTGGCGCGCACCGGGCTGGCGGTAGAGTGGCCGCCGACATGAGTAGGCATTCCGTCGCGATCGTCACGCTCGGCTGCAGCCGCAACGAGGTCGACTCCGAAGAACTGGCCGGCCGCCTCGACGCCGACGGCTTCGAGCTCGTCGACGACCCCGCAACCGCCGAGACCGTCCTCGTCAACACCTGCGGCTTCGTCGAGCAGGCCAAGAAGGACTCCGTCGACTCCCTGCTGGCCGCCGCCGACCTCAAGGCGTCGGGCGCCACCAAGGCCGTCGTCGCCGTCGGCTGCATGGCCGAGCGCTACGGAGTCGAGCTGGCCGGCGAACTGCCCGAGGCCGACGCCGTCCTGGGCTTCGACGACTACGCCGTCATCGGCGAGCGGCTGCGCGGCATCCTCGGCGGCTCCGCGCACGTCTCGCACGTGCCCCGCGACCGGCGCAAGCTGCTCCCCGTCACGCCGATCGATCGCCAGGCCGCGGCCGGAGCGGTGCCAGGACACGCGGCCGCCCCCGACCTCCCGACCGGGCTGGCGCCCGCGTCCGGGCCGCGGGCCGTGCGGCGGCGGCTCGACGGCGGCCCCATGGCGCCGCTCAAGCTGGCCAGCGGCTGCGACCGCGCCTGCACGTTCTGCGCCATCCCCATGTTCCGCGGCTCGTTCCTGTCCCGCCGGCCGTCCGACGTGCTGGCCGACGCGCGCTGGCTGGCCGGGCAGGGCGTGCGCGAGCTCTTCCTGGTCAGCGAGAACTCCACGTCCTACGGCAAGGACCTCGGCGACCTCCGGCTGCTCGAGACGCTGCTGCCATCGCTGGCCGAGGTCGACGGGATCGAGCGGGTGCGCGTCTCGTACCTGCAGCCGGCCGAGATGCGCCCCACGCTGGTCGACGCCATGCTGTCCACGCCCGGCGTCGTCCCGTACTTCGACCTGTCCTTCCAGCACGCCAGCACGCCGCTGCTGCGCCGCATGAAGCGGTTCGGCGGGACGGAGTCGTTCCTGTCTCTGATCCAGACCGTCCGCGACCGGGTGCCGGAGGCCGGCATCCGCTCGAACGTCATCGTCGGATTCCCCGGCGAGACCGAGGACGACGTCGCCGAGCTCGAGTCGTTCCTCACCCAGGGCCGCCTCGACGTCGTCGGCGTGTTCGGCTACTCCGACGAGGACGGCACCGAGGCGGCCTCGTTCGACGGCAAGCTCGACGCCGACGAGATCTCCGAGCGGGTCGAGCGCATCAGCGACCTGGTCGAGGAGCTGGTCGCCCAGCGGGCCGAGGACCGCGTCGGCGAGACCGTCTCCGTCCTGGTCGAGTCGGTGGCGCCCGACGGCGTCGTCGAGGGCCGGGCGGCCCACCAGGGACCCGAGGTCGACGGCACCACGACGGTGTCCGGCGTGCGCGCAGCGGTGGGTGACATCGTCACCGCGACCGTCACCGGCAGTGACGGCGCCGACCTCGTCGCCGCACCCGTCGCAGTGCCCTAGCCTTGCCCCGTGGCCGAACCGACACCCGTTCCACCCAGCCCGTGGAACGTCCCGAACGCACTGACCATCCTGCGGGTCGTGCTGGTGCCGCTGTTCGGCTGGCTGCTGCTGCGCGAGGGCGGCGACGACGACGCGTCGCGCTGGCTGGCGTTCATCGCGTTCGCCGTCGCCATGTTCACCGACCAGATCGACGGCGAGATCGCGCGCCGGCGCGGGCTGGTCACCGACTTCGGCAAGATCGCCGACCCGATCGCCGACAAGGCGCTCACCGGCATGGCGTTCGTCGGGCTGTCCATCCTGGGTGAGCTGCCCTGGTGGGTCACGGTGGTCGTGCTGGTCCGCGAGTGGGGCATCACGGCGCTGCGGTTCGCCGTCATCCGCTACGGCGTCATGGCCGCCAACCGCGGGGGCAAGCTCAAGACCGCGCTGCAGACGCTGGCCCTCGGCCTCTACATCATGCCGCTGCCCGGCTGGGCCGACCCCGTCGAGGCGTCGGTCATGGCGGTCGCCGTCATCGTCACCGTCGTCACCGGCATCGACTACGTGCTGTCGGCCATCCGGCTGCGGCGCAGCGCGACGTCGTGAGTTCCGCCGAGGAGGTCGTCCGCGGGCTGATCGATCGCGGGCGGTCCGTCGCCGCCGCGGAGTCGCTGACCGGCGGGCTCGTCTGCGCCGCCCTGACGTCGGTGCCGGGGGCGTCCGCCGTCGTGCGCGGGGGAGTGGTCGTGTACGCGACGGAACTGAAGGCGTCGCTGGCGGGCGTGCCGCCGTCGGTGCTGGACGCGGACGGGCCGGTCGCGGCGTCGACCGCCGCGGCCATGGCGGCCGGGGTGCGCTCGCGGCTGGGCGCCGACATCGGCCTGGCCACGACCGGCGTGGCCGGGCCGGATCCGCAGGACGGTCACCCGCCGGGCACGGTGCATGTCGCGGTGGCGACGGCGGACGGGGTGCGGGTGCGTTCGTTCACCGGCGCCGACGCCCTGCCGGGTGGTCGCGACGAGGTCCGCGCGGCGACCGTCGAGGCCGTGCTGGCGCTGCTGTCCGAGGTGTGAGACGCGGTCCCGGTGATCGGGAATCTCCGGGCGTGCCGAGTCGTTTCAACGCGTGAGATGAATTCTTCTGTGCACCCCGTCGTTCCCGGCGAGGCTGGAAACGCAAACGTACGAATCAGAAGGTACGGTGGACTCAAGCACAGTCGAGACGAATCGCGAGAGGGGTAGCCGATGGTTCTCATCAGACGGCTCGTCGGCGATGTCTTGAGGCGTCGCCGGATCGAGCAGGGCCGCACCCTTCGCGAGATCTCGGCAGCGGCGCGCGTGAGTCTCGGGTACCTGTCCGAGGTCGAGCGTGGCCGCAAGGAAGCATCGTCCGAGCTGCTCGCGGCCATCTGCGAGGCGCTCGATCTGCCGATGTCCGAGGTGCTGCGCGAGGTCAGCGACGAGATGATGCGCGTCGAGGCGGCGGCGGTGGGTGCGCTCACCGAGCTGCGTCCTCGCGAGTCCGCCCGGCCACGCGACGTCGTCAAGGTCGGCTGACGCTGCTGCCGGAGTCCACGTCCCGGCCGAAGCCTGCGCCCGAGTTCCGTGACGCCATGGCCCGCCTCGCGGGCGGTGTGGCGTTGCTCACGGTGCTCGACCCGGTCGGGCGCGACTGCGGCCTCACCGTCACCGCCGTGTCATCGGTGTCGCTGGAACCGCCGTTGATCATGGCCTGCGTGAAGAAGGACGGCTTCATCCACGACGCGCTGTTCGTCGCCGACGGCTGGTCGCTGTCGTTCCTCGCCACCGATCAACTCGACCTGTCCCACTACGGAGCTCGCGAGCGCCATCCCGGCGCTCGCGACGACTTCTCGCCCTGGCCGACCCGGCGCTCGGGCCACGGCGAGCTGGTCTTCACCGGCGCGGCCGCCGCCGTCGAGTGCGTGCCGCACTCACTGGTCGACGCCGGCGACCACACCATCGCCCTGGGCCGGGTGGTCGCGGTCGCCCACGACGTCACCGGCGTGCTGCCCCTGGTGCACGTCGACCGCCGCTACTACGAGCCAGGCCCCGAGATCACCTGATCACGGGCGCCGCCGTCGGCCCGGAGCGGATCATGAACCGGTCGATCACCTCGATCGGGCCGAACCCCAGCGGCTCGTACACCCCATGGGCATCGAGGGTGGCGAGCATCCAGCGCTCGACGCCGGCGTGGTCGGGGTGCTCGAGGACGGCATTCACCAGGATGCGGGCCAGGCCCTGGCCGCGGTGCTCCGGCAGCACGAACACGTCGGCCAGCCACGCGAACGTCGTCGCGTCGCCGACCACGCGCGCGAACCCCACCTGCTCGCCGTCGCGCGCATAGAGACCCACGCCGAACGACCGGGCGACGGCGCGCTCGGTGGTCTCGCGCGAGCGGTGTTTGCTCCAGTACGCCGTCAGCAAGAATCCGGTGATGACGTCGATGTCGAGCCGGGCCGGGTCGTCGTCGACCTCGTAGCCGGCGTGCGTCGCGAGAATCACCAGCCCAGATTACGGTGGCCGGGCGTGTCGCGGTTCGAGCGAGAGAGTCCGATGCCGGCGTGTAGACGGTGAGGCCAACTGCAGTTGGCATCAGCGTCTACATGCCGATGCTGGACTCTCGCTCCTTGAAGCGGCCGACCTACCCACCCGTCACCGGCCCGCTGTGCCCGGCGGCGTCGGCCGTCGCCGCTGGTCGCATGGGCCCTTGACTGCGGCCCCGCTTCTCGCGTCTGGCTGGCCGCGCGGGGTCGCGCCGCGCCGCCTCATCTCTCTCAGCCGCGCAGCCGCAGCCCTCGCGGGGTGACGTGGAAGCCGGCCGCGGTGAGGGCCTCGCCGAGCGGGGTGGTGGTGACCTGCTCGCCGTCGGCGCGTTCGACCCGCAGCGCTCCGAGGGCGCCCTCGCGCACCGACAGCGCCAGGGCGTCGGCGGCAGCGCGCAGGTGAGCGGCTTCGTCGGTCCAGGACAGCAGGGTCCGCCCGCCCCGCTCGACGTACAGGGCCAGGGCGCCGTCGATGAGCACGACCAGCGCGCCCGCCTTGCGGCCCGGCCGGTGCCCGGCCGAGCCGGACTCGCCGCGTTCGGGCCAGGGCAGCGCCGCGCCGTACGGGTTGGCGGGATCGGTCGCCGCCAGCACCAGCGCGCTGGCCGGGCGGTCGTCGTCGAGTTGGGCGAAGGACCGGAGCCGGTCGACCGCGCCGGGCGTGCCGAACTGCGCCGCGCCCAGCCCGGCCACGAAGTAGCCGCGGCGGGCCCGGCCGGTGTCCTCGAACGCCGACAGCACCCGGTAGGCCGCCGCGAACCCGCCCGGCAGCCGCTCGGCCTGCACCGCGCCGCGGGTGACGACGCCGTGCCGGTCGAGCAGTGCCTCGGCGGCCGCGTGCGCGCGCCGGGTCGTGTCGGTGTCGCGGTCGGGCAGCAGCGACCAGCGGCCGGCGGCGGCCGGAGGGCCCGTGCGCGAGGGCATGGCCGGACGACCGCGGGCGTACCGCGACCGGGGCCGGGCCGGGCGGGACCGGTGTGCCGGCCGGCCGGAGAGCAGCGAGCGCAGCGGCGTCAGGGTGTCGTTGGTGACCAGCCCGGCCCACACGAGGTCCCACAGCGCCGTCGTCAGCGCAGGGTCGTCGGGCGGGGTCTCGACCAGCGGCGTCACCGCGTCGCTGAGCTGCCGGAAGAAGTACGCCCCGCCACCGGCCAGCGTCACGAGCACCGCTGCGTGCAGCGGCGCCTCGGCGTCGGCGAGGTCGACGTCGGGCAGGGTCAGGTGCGCGGTGTCGGCGAGGTGCAGCGACACCCAGCCGTCCGACCCGGGCAGCGTCCCGTGCCCGGACCACACCACCTCGCCGGCCGCGGTCAGCTCGTCGAGCCACGCGGGCGTGTAGCCGGCCACCCGGGCCGGCAGGACCAGGGACTCCAGCGCGCTGGCCGGGACCGCCGACCCGCCCAGCTGCTCGACCACCCGCAGCACGCCGTCGGGCCCGCGCAGCGAGCTGCCCACCGACTGCCAGGCCGGCAGGAACCGTCCCAGTGTCGCGGCGTCGACCGGCTCGGCTTCCTTCCGCAGCGCCGCCAGCGACCGGCGGCGCAGCAACCGCAGCACCTCGGCGTCGCACCACTCGGTGCCGGTGCTGCCGGGGCGCAGTTCGCCCTCGACGACGCGCCCCTCGGCGGCCAGCCGACGCAGCGTCGACACGACCACCGCGACGCCCAGCCCGAACCGCGTCGCGACGTCGGCGGCGTGGAACGGGCCGTGGGTGCGGGCGTAGCGGGCCACGATGTCGCCGAGCGGGTCGGCCACGGGCGCGGTGAACGCGTCGTGCACCCCGCCGGGCAGTGCCACCCCGAGCGCGTCGCGCAACCGGGCGGCGTCCTCGACCGCGGCCCAGACCTGCTGGCCGGCGATGCGCACGGCGATGACCCGCCGCTGCCGGACCAGCTCGTCGAGATGACCCGGCGCGTCGGCCGGCTCCGACGACCGGGCCGCCACCTCGTCCGTCGTCAGCGGGCCGAGCAGCCGCAGCAGGTCGGCCACGCCCTCGACGTGCTGGGCCTTCCGCTCGGGGACCAGCCTCTGCAGCTCGGCCTCGGTGCGCTCGACCACCTCGAGGTCGAGCAGCTCGCGCAGCTCGGTCTGGCCCAGCAGCTCGGCCAGCAGCGCGGAGTCGAGCGTCAGCGCCTGCGCCCGCCGCTCGGCCAGCGGGGAGTCGCCCTCGTACATGAAGGCCGCGACGTAGCCGAACAGCAGCGACCGCGCGAACGGCGAGGGGGTGGCGGTCTCGACCTCGACCACCTTGACCTGCCGGCCGGCGACCCGGCGCATGAGGTCGCGCAGGCCGTCGAGGTCGTAGACGTCCTGCAGGCACTCGCGCATGGTCTCGAGCAGCATGGGAAACGAGCCGTACTTCGACGCGACCTGCAGCAGCTGGGCCGAGCGCTGCCGCTGCTGCCACAGCGGGGAACGGCGGTCGGGGGAGCGGCGCGGCAGCAGCAGCGCCCGCGCGGCGCACTCGCGGAACCGCGACGCGAACAGCGCCGACCCGCCGACCTCGCCGGTGACGATGTCGTCGAGCTCGTCGGGGTCGAGCACGACCAGCCGGGCGTCGGGCGCCTCCGCCCCGGACAGCTCGCCGGAGCCGACCCCGTCGACACCGATGCCCATGCCGTCGAAGGTGTCGGGGATGCGCAGGACGATGCCGTCGTCGGCATGTGCGGCCTGGACGTCGACGCCGTAGCGCTCGCGCAGCCGGGCGCCGATGGCCAGTGCCCACGGCGCGTGCACCCGGGCGCCGTACGGCGAGTGCAGGATCAGCCGCCAGTCGCCGAGCTCGTCGCGGAAGCGCTCGACCACCAGGGTGCGGTCGTCGGGGACGTGGCCGGTGGCCTCGCGCTGCTCGCGGACGTAGTCGAGGAGGTTGTCGACCGCCCACTCGTCGAGCCCCGCGCTCGCCGCCCGCTCGCGCGCCTTCGGCTCGGGCAGCTTGTTCATCTCGCGGACGAACGCGCCGACGGCGGCCCCCAGCTCGGCCGGCCGCCCCAGCGTGTCGCCGTGCCAGAACGGCAGCTTGCCCGGGTGTCCGGGGGCGGGGGAGACCATGACGCGGTCGTGGGTGATGTCCTCGATGCGCCAGCTGGTGGCGCCGAGCGCGAAGACGTCGCCGACCCGCGACTCGTACACCATCTCCTCGTCGAGCTCGCCGACCCGGGCCCCGCCCCGGCGCGGATCGGAGCCGACCAGGAAGACGCCGAACAGGCCGCGGTCGGGGATGGTTCCGCCGCTGGTGACGGCGAGCCGTTGCGCGCCCGGGCGGCCCTTGAGCACGCCGGCGGCGCGGTCCCAGACCAGCCGCGGCCGCAGCTCGGCGAACTCGTCGGACGGGTAGCGCCCGGCCAGCATGTCGAGGACGGCGTCGTAGGACGACTGCGGCAGCGTGGCGAACGGGTGCGCCCGGCGGGCCAGTGCGAGGACGTCGTCGACCGTCCAGTCGTCCATGGCGACCATGGCGACGATCTGCTGGGCGAGCACGTCGAGGGGGTTGCGGGGGACCGCCATCTCCTCGATCTGCCCGCTGACCATGCGCTCGGCGACGACGGCGGTCTGGACGAGGTCGCCGCGGTACTTCGGGAACAGCACGCCGCTGGAGACCGCGCCGACCTGGTGCCCGGCCCGGCCGACCCGCTGCAGCCCGCTGGCCACCGACGGCGGCGACTCGACCTGGACGACGAGGTCGACCGCGCCCATGTCGATGCCCAGTTCGAGGCTGCTGGTGGCGACGACGGCGGGCAGCCGGCCGGACTTGAGGTCGTCCTCGATGAGCGCCCGCTGCTCCTTGCTGACCGAGCCGTGGTGGGCGCGCGCGATGGTGGCCGCACCGCCGTGCGTCGACCCCGCCTGCGCCATGAGCGACGCGGGCGGCGGGTGGTTGGTCGTCGGCTTCTCCTCGGCCGGGCGCTCCTCGTCGCGCTCGGCCGCGATCTCGTTCAGCCGCGCCGTCAGCCGCTCGGCCAGCCGCCGCGAGTTGGCGAAGACGATGGTCGACGAGTGCTGCTCGACGAGGTCGACGACCCGCTGCTCGACGTGCGGCCAGATGGAGGCGGTGCCGCCGTCGCCCTCCTCGTCGAACCCGACCGGCGCCGGCACCGGGGGCGCGACGGCGTCGAGCTCGTCGAGGTCGGGCACCGGCACGACGACCTTGAGGTCCCACCGCTTCTCGCTGGGCGGGGTGACGATCTCGACCGGGCGGCTGCCGCCGAGGAACCGGGCCACCTCTTCGATGGGCCGCACCGTCGCCGACAGCCCGATGCGCTGCGCCGGCGTCTCGAGCAGCGCGTCGAGCCGCTCGAGCGACAGCGCCAGGTGGGCGCCGCGCTTGCTGCCGGCGACAGCGTGCACCTCGTCGACGATGACGGTCTGGACGTGTCGCAGCGACTCGCGCGCCTGGGACGTGAGCAGCAGGAACAGCGACTCGGGCGTGGTGATGAGGACGTCGGGCGGGCGCTTGGTGAAACGCCGTCGCTCGTCGGCGGGGGTGTCGCCGGAGCGGATGCCGACACTGATGTCGGGCGCCGGCAGGCCGAGGCGGGCCGACGCGTGCCCGATGCCGGCCAGCGGCGCCCGCAGGTTCCGCTCGACGTCGACGGTGAGCGCCTTGAGCGGCGAGACGTAGAGGACACGGCAGCGATGGGTGGGGTCGTCGGGCACCGGCTCCGACGCCAGACGGTCCAGCGCCCACAGGAACGCGGCGAGCGTCTTGCCCGACCCCGTCGGCGCCACCACCAGCGCGTTGTTGCCGGCCGAGACCGACCGCCAGGCGCCCTCCTGTGCCGCCGTGGGCGCGGCGAACGACCCGGCGAACCACGCACGCGTGGCCGGGCCGAACAGTTCGAGGACGTCTGCCATCCACCCATCATCGCCCGGCCCACCGACAAGGTCGGCGCGTTCACCGTTCGGCATATCCTTGCGCCGTGCGGCTGACGGACTTCTGGGAACGGATGGAACACCATCTGGGCGCCACGTACGCGGACTCGTGGGCGCGCGACTACGTCATCGACGGCCTCGGCGGGCGCACGGTCCACCAGGCCCTCGCGGCGGGCGAGGACACCAAGGTCGTCTGGCGCGCCGTCGCCGACGCGCTGCACCTGTCCCCGGGCGACCGCTGAGACCTGGGTGGGATGGGCCGAATGTCTGTCCGGCAGGTGATCCTTGCCGCGGTCGCGATCGCCGCGATGGCGGTGGCGGCCGGTTGCACCGTCCGCGTCGGCGGTGACGAGGACGACGACGGCGCCCGGCTCTTCGGCGACGGCGTCACCCTCCAGTGGGACCTGACCCGGCCGCTCGAGGCGGAGGCCCTGGGACTCCCGGCGGACCAGATGGTGATCGTCGACGTGCCCGACGACCCCACCGTGAGTCTCACGCTCCCCACCGGCACCTGGTCCGGGCGTACCGAGGAGATGACGGTGACCACCCGGCACGGCTTCGTGGACCAGGTCAACCTGTTCTGGACCGAGGCCGACGGCCAGGCCGCCGCCGACCGGATGGTGGCGGACGCGGAGCTCCTCGGTGTCGACGCCGCGCAGGTCGCCGGATGGGCCGAGAGTGCGCGGTGGGCCGAGACCGCCGACGTCAACGTGACACGCCACGAGGACAACTACAACGGCGCGAACGGCGCGGTGTCCACCGCGATCAAGCCCACGATGACCATCGGCGAGGGCGACGGAACGCCGGTCCGCCTCTGGTACCTGTTCTACGTCCGGGACGTGGTCGAGACGGCGGGCTGAGCGGGCGCATCCGTCCGGAAACTCGGATGCCCGCTGTCGGAAGGCCGGGGTAGCGTCCGGTTCGTGACAGAACGCCCCGGCGACCCGCCCATGATCAGCGCCCACCGGCTCACGAAGCGGTTCGGCGGGTTCACCGCGGTCGACGCCATCGACGTCGAGGTGCGGCGGGGCGAGGCGTTCGGGTTCCTGGGGCCCAACGGCGCCGGCAAGTCGTCGACCATGCGCATGATCGGCTGCGTGTCGCCGCCCTCCGACGGCAGCCTGCGCATCCTCGGCATGGACCCCGCCGCCGACGGGCCGGCCATCCGGGCGCGACTGGGGGTGGTGCCGCAGCGCGACACCCTCGACGAGGAGCTGACGGTCCGCGAGAACCTCCTGGTCTACGGCCGCTACTTCGGCCTGTCGCGGGCACACGTCCGCGCCAAGGCCGCCGAGCTGCTCGAGTTCGCCCAGCTCACCGAGCGCGCCGACAGCGTCGTCGAGCCGTTGTCCGGTGGCATGAAGCGGCGGCTGACCATCGCCCGGTCGCTGGTCAACGACCCCGAGCTGCTGCTGCTCGACGAGCCCACCACCGGGCTCGACCCGCAGGCCCGGCACGTGCTGTGGGACCGGCTGTTTCGGCTCAAGCGCTCCGGCGTCACGCTGGTCCTCACCACGCACTACATGGACGAGGCCGAGCAACTGTGCGACCGCCTCGTCGTCATGGACGGTGGGCGCATCGTCGCCGAGGGGTCGCCGCGCGAGCTCATCGCGCTGCACGCCACCCGCGAGGTGCTCGAGCTGCGCTTCGCCGACGACGACCACGCGCCCTACGCGGCCAAGCTCACCGACCTCGCCGAGCGCGTCGAGGTGCTGCCCGACCGCCTGCTCCTCTACACCGACGACGGCGACGCCACGGCCGCCGCCGTGCAGCAGCGCGGCCTCGAGCCGCTGTCGGTACTGGCCCGGCGCTCCACGCTCGAGGACGTGTTCCTGCACCTCACCGGCCGGACGCTGGTCGACTGATGACGACGGCTACGGGGACGACCGCCGTCCAGCCGCGCGAGGGGCGCATGGCCCGGCGCGCCTTCGCCTACTGGCTCACCAACTACCGCCGGGTCTGGCGCGGCTCCCTCATCAGCGGCTTCCTCGGCCCGCTGTTCTTCCTGGTCGCCATGGGGTTCGGGCTCGGCACGCTGATCGACGACGGCGCCACCGGCGGTCTCGGCACACCCGGCTACGTGCAGTTCATCGCGCCGGGCATCCTCGCCGCCCAGGCCATGCAGACCGCCGTCGGCGAGTCGACGTTCCCCGTCATGGGCGCCCTGAAATGGCAACGGCAGTACCACGCCATGCTGGCCGCGCCCCTGGGCATCGCCGACGTCGTCCTCGGGCACGTCGTGTTCGTCACCATGCGTGTCGCCATCACCAGCGTGGCGTTCGCCGTCGTCGCCGTCGTGCTGGGCGCCATCACGTCCTGGTGGGTGCTGCTGGCGGTCCCGGCGGCGGTGCTGACGGGGCTGGCGTTCACCACACCGGTGTTCGCGTTCGCCGCCCGGCAGGACGACGACAGCGGCTTCAACGTGCTGTTCCGGTTCATCGTCATGCCGATGTTCCTGTTCTCCGGCACGTTCTTCCCGGTCGAGCAGCTGCCCGGCGTGCTCGAGGCGGTCGCCCGCGTCACGCCGCTCTGGCACGGCGTCGAGCTGTGCCGGAGCCTGGTCACGGGGACGGCGACGGCGCTCGGCTCGCTCGGGCACGTCGCGTACCTGACGGCGTGGGCCGCCGGCGGGCTGTGGCTGGCGTTCGCGAGCTTCCGGAAGCGGCTGGTCACATGAGCGCGGTCAGCACGCTCGCGCGGGCGCTGCCCGTCCCCGCCGGCGCCGGCATGGCCCGGGCGCTGGTCGAGCGCAACGCCCGCGCGTTCCGGCACGGCTGGGTCACGCTGGTCAGCGGACTGTTCGAGCCGTTGTTCTACCTGTTCTCGCTGGGCGTGGGGCTGGGCGCCCTCATCGGCGACGTCGACGCCGGCGGCGGGCGCATGGTCGACTACGCCGTCTACGTCGCGCCGGCCATGATGGCGGCCGCGGCCATGAACGGCGCCGTCTTCGACTCCACGTTCAACCTGTTCTTCAAGCTCAAGTACGCCAAGCTCTACGACTCCGTGCTGGCCACGCCGCTCGGCCCGCGCGACGTCGCCGTCGGCGAGATCACCTGGGCGCTGCTGCGAGGGCTGCTGTACTCGACGGCGTTCCTGGTGGTCGCGGCGGCCGCGGGCGTCGTCCGGTCGTGGTGGGCGGTGCTGGCGCTGCCGGCGGCGAGCCTCATTGGGCTGGCCTTCGCCGCCGTCGGCATGACGGTCACCACGTATCTGCGCAGCTGGCAGGACTTCGACTACATCCAGCTCGCGCTGCTGCCGATGTTCCTGTTCTCGGCCACGTTCTACCCGCTGTCCACGTACGACGAGTCCATCCGGTGGGTCGTCCAGGCGACGCCGCTCTACCACGGCGTCGCGATGACCAGGGACCTGATGCTCGGCGACGTCTCGTGGGGCATCCTGGCGCACGTGGCGTATTTGTCGGTGATGGGTGTCGTGGGCCTGCTGTTGGCGGCCCGCCGCATCGAACGGCTGCTGCTCCGGTGACGGCGGCAGAGACGGCCGGGGCGGGCGGGGCGGACGAGGCGGACGAGGCGCAGCTGGAGGCCGCCGCGATCCAGCGGCACACCGTCCGCACGCTGGTCGCGAGCCAGGTCGCGGGCGGGCTGGGCATCTCCGCGGCCATCGCCGTCGGCGCCGTCGTCGTCACCGAGGTGTTCGAGCGCGAGGACCTCTCCGGTCTCGTGCAGAGCACCCAGGTGCTCGGCGCGGCGCTGCTGGCCATGCCGGCGGCGTCGCTCGCGGTGTCGCACGGACGGCGCATCGGGCTCGGCCTGGCGTACGGGCTGGGGGCCGTCGGCGCGCTCCTCGCGGTCCTGGGCACGCAGTGGCAGGTCTTCCCACTCCTGCTGGTGGGCACGGCGCTGCTGGGCGGCGGGACGGCGGCCGGCCTGCAGGCCCGTTATGCGGCCACCGACCTCGCGCCGGCGGGCAGCCGCGGCCGGGCGCTCTCCGTCGTCGTCTGGTCGACGACGGTGGGCGCGGTGGCCGGTCCCAATCTCGCCGGGCCCTCGGGCGACGTCGCCGAGGCCATCGGCATCGAGCCGCTGGCCGGGCCGTTCCTCATCGGTGTCGTGGTGCTGGGGCTCGGCTCGCTGGTGGTCCTGGCCGGGCTGCGTCCCGACCCGTTGCTGACGGCGCGGCGGCTGGGTGGCGGGTCCGCGGCATTCGTGCGCCGACGGGGTGTGCTGCGGGCCGGGTGGTCGGCCATCTCCGCCAGCCCGCCCGCGGTGCTGGGGCTGCTCTCCGTCGTCATCGGGCACACCGTCATGGTGACCGTCATGGTCATGACGCCGGTGCACATGACGCACGGCGGCGCCTCGATCTCGATCATCGGCTTCGTCATCAGCGTCCACGTCGCCGGCATGTACGCGCTGTCGCCGGTCATGGGCTGGCTCGTCGACCGCGTCGGACGGGTGCCCGTGATCCTCGGCGGCGTGCTGATCCTGCTGGTCTCCGTCGCGCTGGCCGGTACGGCCCACGAGGGCCACTCGCCGGGGCTGACGGCGGGACTCTTCCTGCTCGGACTGGGCTGGTCGGCGTGCATGGTGGCGGGGTCGACGCTGCTCACCGACGCCGTCGGGGCAGACGACCGGCCCGCGGTCCAGGGCGCGTCCGACCTGCTCATGGGGCTGGCGGCGGCCGGCGGGGGAGCGCTGGCCGGGGTCGTGGTGGGGTCGTACGGGTACGGCGTCCTCAACGCCTCGGCGGCGGCCCTGCTGGCCGCTCCGGCCGTCGCCATGCTGATTCCGGCGTGTCGCTCGCTCTCGAACACCCGTTCGGCATAGAGTCTGTTCTGTCCACACCGGAGGTCGCTCGGCGCGGTTGTCCACAATCTCGGGAGTTCGTTCCCGATCTTGTTGGTGGCACCGCGTAACGTCTCCGGCGATGACCAAGAAAACGCAGGGCCGTGCGCCGGCCCGTCGACCCCAGGTGGTGCCCATGGCTGTTTCCTCGGACCGCGACAAAGCGCTCGAGGCCGCGCTCGCGCAGATCGAGCGCTCGTTCGGCAAGGGCTCGGTGATGCGGCTGGGCGAGGAGGCTCGCGTCCCCATCGAGGTGATCCCCACCGGGGCCATCTCCCTCGACGTCGCGCTCGGCATCGGCGGGCTGCCGCGCGGCCGGGTGATCGAGATCTACGGCCCCGAGTCCTCCGGCAAGACCACCGTCGCGCTGCACGCGGTGGCCAACGCCCAGCGCGCCGGCGGCGTCGCGGGCTTCATCGACGCCGAGCACGCGCTCGACCCCGACTACGCGAAGGCGCTGGGGGTCGACACCGACTCCCTGCTCGTCTCCCAGCCCGACACCGGTGAGCAGGCGCTCGAGATCGCCGACACCCTCATCCGGTCCGGCGCGCTCGACATCATCGTCGTCGACTCGGTGGCGGCGCTGGTGCCCAAGGCCGAGATCGAGGGCGAGATGGGCGACAGCCACGTCGGCCTGCAGGCCCGGCTCATGAGCCAGGCGCTGCGCAAGATCGCCGGTGCGCTGAGCCAGTCCAAGACCACCGCCATCTTCATCAACCAGCTGCGCGAGAAGATCGGCGTGTTCTTCGGCTCGCCCGAGACCACCACCGGCGGCAAGGCGCTGAAGTTCTACGCCTCCGTCCGCCTCGACGTCCGTCGTATCGAGACGCTCAAGGACGGCACCGACGCGGTCGGCAACCGCACCCGCGTCAAGGTGGTCAAGAACAAGGTCGCGCCGCCGTTCAAGCAGGCCGAGTTCGACATCATCTACGGCGAGGGCATCAGCCGCGAGGGCGGCCTCATCGACCTCGGCGTCGAGCAGAGCATCGTGCGCAAGTCCGGCGCCTGGTACACCTACGAGGGCGACCAGCTGGGGCAGGGCAAGGAGAACGCCCGCAACTTCCTCAAGGACAACCCCGACCTCGCCGACGAGATCGAGAAGAAGATCAAGGAGAAGCTGGGCGTCGGCCCGAAGGTCAACGTCCCGGTCGAAGAAGCCCCGGTCGACTTCTGAGCCGGTGGTGAGCAGCAACGCCGGGCGGTCGCGTCGCGGCCGCCCGGGACCCTCCGACGACGACCACGGGGCCGGCGAGCCCGGCGTGGGCGAGTCCGAGCCCGGGACCGATGCACGCGTGAGGCGGTCCCGGGCCGGCAGATCCCACGCCGGCGGTGAGTCTGGTGTCGGTGGGTCTCGCTCTGGTGGGTCTCGCTCTGGTGGGTCTCGCGCTGGTGGGTCCCGAGGCGGCGGCCGGCGCGGCGGTGAGGATCGCGAGCTCGATCCCGACGCCGACCCGGAGTCCGTGGCGCGAACGGTCGCGCTGAACCGCCTGTCGGTCGCGCCGCAGACCCGCGCCCAGCTGGACGCCGCCATGGCTCGCAAGGGCGTCCCCGAAGAGGTCCGCGACGGCGTCCTCGACCGCTTCGCCGACGTCGGCCTGGTCGACGACGCCGCCTACGCCCGCGCCTGGGTCGAGTCCCGCCACGCCGGCCGCGGCCTCGCCCGCCGTGCCCTCGGCTACGAGCTGCGCAAACGCGGCGTCGAACCCAAGGTCGCCGCCGAAGCCGTCGAGACCGTCGACCCCGAGCAGGAGGAGCGCACCGCCCGCGCCCTGGTCCAGCAGCGCCTCGCCAGCACCCGCCGCCTCGACCCCGTCGCCCGCACCCGCCGGCTCACCGGCATGCTGGCGCGCAAGGGCTACCCGCCCGGCCTGTCGTTCCGCGTCGTCCGCGAAGTCCTCGAGGCCGACGGCGTCGACG
The DNA here is from genome assembly GCF_014204975.1 of Jiangella mangrovi. Taxonomy (NCBI): domain Bacteria; kingdom Bacillati; phylum Actinomycetota; class Actinomycetes; order Jiangellales; family Jiangellaceae; genus Jiangella; species Jiangella mangrovi. The sequence goes on along the minus strand of NZ_JACHMM010000001.1, from coordinate 4,714,941 downwards.
GCATGGACCTTCCCGAGGAGTTCCTCGCCGACTGAGGTCCTTTCTTGGGTTCGTGTGGTTGCGCTGGGTTTCCCCCGGCCCCCTGCTGCCCATTCTCTTGGCCGCGGACGCGCGCCTCAAGCGGACCCTGGTGGCGCTTCGCGCCGTGGGGGTCCGCTTGACCCGCGCGTCCGCGGCCTAAGAACGGGCAGCTATCAGGGGGCCGGGGGGAGTCTGGCGACGGGTGGGTGGCTCATTGCTGGCTTCGGTCGTCCTCGATGGTGGCCGCCGTCTTCAATAGCGCCAGCCGTCTTCTGCGCTCTGGCGGGGCCGCAGAGGACGGTTCTTGCCATCGAAGACGGCTGGCGCCATTGAAGTCGGGCCGCGGTGCTGTCGGGAGGGACTTTCCTCGCTATAGCGGGGAGAACTCCCTCCTGACGGGCGTCGTGGGCGAGTTACTGCTGCTGGACGACTCGTGGCTGGGCCGCCCACCACGATTACCTGAGCCTCATCACGCCTGCAATCGTGTTGGGGCTCGGGTCATCCTCATGATGTAGGCGATCGTTGATGATCATCGCTGTCCACAGCCCCAGGCACGCCGTCGGAGAACGGCGGGGCGCGCCCACCTCACCACCTCGGCAGAACCTCGAACCCCCGGCCGAACCCGGGGCGCGGCACGCGTTCCCGCTGCTTGACCGTGTGTACACCCTTACGTAACCTCAACTCCAAAGGTGGAGAACAACTCCGCGACCGCGGATCGGACATAGTGAACACGGCAAGGCTCAACACCACAGTTCCGCCGAGGCCCGCGCAGGGCAGGCCGAAGCGGCTCGTCGAGGTGTGCGTGCCGCAGCGCTGATGTGGCACGTCGGTGGTTCGAGACTCGCATCGTCCGCGGTGCGGGTGCGGTCGTGGTGCGGTTCCCGCCAGCAGCCGGTCTGCCTGCGCAGTCCGCGATATGTGAGGGAGCCCGCCGATGGACACCGGAACGGCAATTCTGCTGGTCGGACTGGTTGTCGTGGCGCTGCTGGCAGTAGCGCTGTTCGTTCTGTTCAGCCGGCTGCGTGGCGTCGAGGGCGCCCGAGCCAACTCCGCTGAGCTGTTCGCCCAGATCGAGGCCGACTCCGTGCGGCTGCGCTCGGCCGCCCAGTCCGAGGCCGACGAGGTCCGGACCGCTGCCCGCCGCGAGGCCGAGGAGCTGCGGACCAAAGCCGCCACCGAGGCGTCGGAGCTGAAGGCACGCGCCGCCGCCGAGGCCGACAAGGCCCGCGAGCGCGCCGACGAGGCCAGCGCCGGCCTCCGCGAGCAGCGCACCGACCTCGACCGCCGCGAGCAGAAGCTCACCGAGCGTGAAGAGCGCGTCACGGCCGACACCGAGGCGTTGGAAGAGCGGCTGCAGCAGGTCGAGGCGCAGACCGCGGAGCTCACCGCCCGCACCGCTGAGCTCGACGCCCTCGAGGCCGAGCGGCGCGCCGTGCTCGAGCGGACCGCGCAGCTGACCGCCGAGCAGGCGAAGGCCGAGCTCGTCGCCACCGTCGAGGACGAGGCGAAGCGCGCCGCCGTCATGCGGGTGCGCGACATCGAGAAGGAAGCCAACGAGAACGGGCAGGCGCGCGCGCGAGAGATCATCACGCTGGCCATCCAGCGCCTCGCCAGCGAGCAGACGGCCGAGTCGGTGGTGTCGGTGCTGCACCTGCCGGGCGATGAGATGAAGGGTCGCATCATCGGCCGCGAGGGCCGCAACATCCGCGCCTTCGAGCAGGTCACGGGCGTCAACCTCATCATCGACGACACCCCCGAGGCGGTGCTGCTGTCCTGCTTCGACCCGGTTCGCCGCGAGGTGGCCAGGCTGACGCTCGAAGAGCTGGTGCTCGACGGGCGCATCCACCCGCACCGCATCGAGGAGCAGTACGAGAAGAGCAAGGCCGAGGTCGAGGCCCTGTGCGTGCGCGCCGGCGAGGACGCCCTCGTCGAGATGGGCATCACCGACATGCACCCCGACCTCGTCGCGCTGCTCGGCCGGCTGCGCTATCGCACGTCGTACGGGCAGAACGTGCTCAAGCACCTCATCGAGTCGGCGCACCTGGCCGGCATGATGGCCGGCGAGCTCGGCCTCGACGTCAAGCTGAACAAGCGGTGCGCGCTGCTGCACGACATCGGCAAGGCGCTCACCCACGAGGTCGACGGCAGCCACGCGCTCATCGGCGCCGAGATCGCCCGCCGCTACGGCGAGAACGACGACGTCGTCCACGCCATCGAGGCCCACCACAACGAGGTCGAGCTGCGCACCGTCGAGGCCGTCCTCACCCAGGCTGCCGACGCCATCTCCGGCGGCCGGCCGGGCGCCCGCCGCGAGTCCCTCGAGGCGTACGTGCGCCGGCTCGAGCGGCTGGAAGAGATCTCGATGAGCCACGACGGCGTCGAGAAGGTCTTCGCCATGCAGGCCGGCCGCGAGGTCCGGGTCATGGTGCTGCCCGACGTCGTCGACGACATCCAGGCGCAGGTGCTGGCCCGCGACATCGCCAAGCAGGTCGAGGAGGAGCTGACCTACCCCGGCCAGATCCGCATCACCGTCGTCCGCGAGTCCCGCTCGACCGAGTTCGCCCGCTAGATCACACCGCTAGACCGAGACGCCGGTGGCGCTGGTCCCGCCGATGGCCGCGTCGTCGGCCTTGGCCACGCCACCGGCCGCCTTCTTCGTGCCGCGCCGCTCCAGATAGACCGCGAGCCGCGACAGCGTGAAGTTGACGGTGATGTAGATGGCCGCACCCACGACGAAGAACTGGAACCAGTAGCGCTGCCCGAAGAACTGGGTGTTCAGCTGCAGCCGTCGCAGCAGTTCGGCGTAGCCGATGATGAAGCCCAGCGAGGTGTCCTTCAGCAGCACGACCAGCTGGCTCACCAGCGACGGCAGCATGCGGCGGACGGCCTGGGGGAGCAGGACGGTGAACAGCGTCTGCCGCCGTGACAGCCCCATGGCGTACGCGGCCTCCGACTGCCCGCGCGGCAGCGACACGATGCCGGCCCGCAGGATCTCGGCGAAGATCGCGCAGTTGTAGACAACCAGGCCGAAGACGACGCCCCAGAAGATCGGCAGCCCGATGGCGATGACGCCGAAGAACATCAGCAGCACGACCGGCAGGCCGCGGAAGAACTCGATGACGACCGTCGTCGGCCAGCGCACCGCACCCACGACCGACATGCGCAGCACCGCCAGGATCACGCCCAGCGCCAGCGCGAGGACGGCGGCGATGCCAGCGGCCCGCAGGGTCGCGCCTAGCCCGTCGATGAGCAGCGAGCTCCAGACGTCGCCCGCGGTCTGGCCCTGCGGCGGGTCGGTGAAGATCTGCCAGCGCTCGGGGTCCCACTGGTCGCGCGAGTCGAGCTGACGGTAGGCGAGGTACAGCAGGCCCAGGACGAACACGGCGCCGAGGACCGACCACAACATGGTCCGGCGGCGGGTCCGGGGACCGGGGGCGTCGTACAGGATGGAGCTCATCGGGCGAACGCCACCTTCCGCTCGACGTAGCCGGCGAGGATTCCGGCCGGAATCGTGATGACCAGGTAGAAGGCCGCGATGCCGATCAGGACGGGGATGATGTCGGCCGGGTGCGCGTTGGTGAGCTGCCGGGCGACGCCGAACAGCTCGGCCACGAAGAACCCGCCGGCGACGGAGCTGTTCTTCGTCAGCGCGATGAAGATGTTGATCAACGGTGGCACGACCGTCCGGAACGCCTGCGGCAGCACGACCAGCCGCAGCGTCTGCGGGAACGTCAGCCCGATGGCCCGCGACGCCTCGGCCTGGCCCAGGCCGACGCTGTTGATGCCCGAGCGGACCGCCTCGCACACGAACGCCGCGGTGTAGACCGACAGCGCGACGACCGCCGGGATGAAGAAGTCGTCCGGGGTCCAGCCCAGCTGCGGCGCCACGAAGACGAAGAAGATGAAGACCAGCGTGAGCGGCGTGTTGCGCACCAGTTCGACGTACGCGGTGCCGAACCAGCGCAGCGTCGGCACCGGCGACACCCGGAAGGCACCGAGGATCGTCCCCACCACCAGCGCGATGACGGCGGACAGCAGGGTGAGCGCGAGGGTCGTGGTGAACCCCTCCCAGTACAACGGGAGCTCGTCGATCACGGTGTCCATCAGGCGGCCCTTCCGGCGGCGGGAACGTCAGAACTCAGAACGGATGGACCGCCGCGCGAGGCGGCGGTCCATCCGGCGAGGTGAGCGCAGGCTCAGTAGCGGTCGACCTGCGGCGGCTCCGGCGTCTCGAGGACCGCGCCCGCGGTCTCTTCCCACGCCTCGGCCCAGCGGCCGTCCTCGAAGGACTCCTCGAGGACGTCGTTGATCCAGTTGCGGAACTCGGTGTCACCGTGGGTGAGGCCGATGCCGTAGGGCTCCTCGGTGAACGGGTCGCCGACGAGCTTGAACTCGCCCGGGTTCTGGTCGACGAAGCCGGACAGGATGACGTTGTCGGTGGTGACGGCGTCGACCTGGCCGTTGCGCAGCGGCTCGAGGCAGTCGGAGTACGCGCCGGTCGGGAAGAGCTCCGCCTCGGGGTAGTTGGTGCGGATGTTCTCGGCGGGCGTCGAGCCCTCGACCGAGCAGACCCGGCGGCCGGCGAGGTCGTCGGGGCCGTTGATGTCGCTGTTGTCCTCGAGCACCATGATCGTCTGGCCGGCGATGAAGTACGGGCCGGCGAAGTCGACGAGCTGCTTGCGCTCGTCGTTGATGGTGTAGGTGGCGACGACGATGTCGACCTGGCCGTCCTCGATGAACGGCTCGCGGTTGGCCGACACGGTCTCGACCCACTCGATGTTGTCCTCGCTGATGCCCAGCTCGCCGGCGATGATCTTGGCGATCTCGACGTCGAAGCCGACGGGCGTGCCGTCGGGGCCGACCAGGCCGAACAGCGGCTGGTCGAACTTGGTGCCGACGGTGATGCTGCCGGCCTCGGCCAGCTCGGCCATGGTGCTGCCCTCGGGGAAGTCACCGGCCTCGGCGGTGGGCTCGGAGCCGCTGTCGCCGCCGTCGTCGCCACCGTCGTCGTCGCCGCACGCGGCCAGGACGAGGGTCGCGGTCAGCGCCGTCGCAGCCAGGGCGCTGTAGCGCCGCAGGGTCGATCGGGTACGCATCGTGTGCACTCCTTAACGATGACTTTCGTCGTTCTCAGTGAGTCAGGATCTTGCTGAGGAAATCTCTGGCCCGGTCGCTCTGCGCGTTGGTGAAGAACTCCTCAGGCGTGGCCTCTTCGACGATGCTGCCGGCGTCCATGAAGACGACGCGGTTCGCCGCCCGGCGCGCGAACCCCATCTCGTGGGTGACGACGACCATCGTCATGCCCTCGTGGGCGAGGGTGATCATGACGTCCAGCACCTCGTTGATCATCTCGGGGTCGAGTGCCGACGTGGGCTCGTCGAACAGCATGACCTTGGGCTTCATGGCCAGCGCGCGGGCGATGGCCACCCGCTGCTGCTGGCCGCCGGACAGCTGGGCCGGCAGCTTCGCGGCCTGGTCGGCGACACCGACGCGGTCGAGCAGCTCCATGGCCGACTTCTCCGCCTCGGACTTCTTCACCCCCTTGGCCTTGATCGGGCCGAGCGTGACGTTCTGCAGCACCGTCTTGTGCGCGAACAGGTTGAACGCCTGGAAGACCATGCCGACGTCGGCGCGGAGCCGGGCCAGCGCCTTGCCCTCCTCGGGCAGCGGCCGGCCGTCGACCGCGATGGTGCCGGAGTCGATGGTCTCGAGGCGGTTGATGGTGCGGCAGAGCGTGGACTTGCCCGACCCGGACGGCCCGATGACGACGACGACCTCGCCGCGGTCGACGCTCAGGTTGATGTCGCGCAGGACGTGCAGGCTCCCGAAGTGCTTGTTGACGTCGCGCAGCTCGACGAGCGGGCCTGCGGGCGTCTCGACGCTCATCGGGAGACGCCTCGGCTGCGGTTCCGGCTCATGGACTCACACCACCACCTTCACGACGAAACCCGGGACAAGCGTCAACCGTATGGGGGAGACGACCGCCTGTCATGCCCTTTGAGCTGCGGTTGAGGTCACCTCTTGGTAACGAACTGGGAACTCGGAGCGTGACCTGACGCAGCCGTTCCGGTCACGGATCGCCCGCGGCCGGGCCGAAACCTCAGCACCTGCTCAACACGGGTTCACCCCGGGGCCGGGCGCTGCTTGCATGCGGGTGCGGGGGCAGGAGCCACGAAGCGGCAGGGCGGCCGGCCCGGCCCCGACGAGGAGGTTTCATGACGATGGGACGTGCCCGACTGCGAGCGGTCCTGGCGGTGCTGGCGACGACGGCGACGACGGCGGCCGTGCTGGCCGCGGCGGCGACGACGGCGACAGCCGCCGAGGACCTGCCGAAGACCGGATTCGAGCTGCGCGAGGGCGGCGACTGGACCACGTTCGCCGAGGAGCAGGCCTACCTGGAGGACATCGACGCGCTGACCGAGAGGCTCGACATCGAGCAGTTCGGCACCACGCTGCAGGGCCGGCCGATGCACTTGGCCCGCATCGGCAACCCGGCACCGCCGCCGGTGGAGGAGCTGGACGGCACCAAGACCGTGTTCATCGTCTGCAGCCAGCACGGGAACGAGCCGGCGCCGCGGGAGATGTGCCTGCAGGAGATCCGCGACCTCGCCTTCACCGAGGACCCGGCGCTCCTGGAGTTCCTGCGGACGACCACCGTCCTGGTGGTGCCGACGGCGAACCCGGACGGCCGCGAGGCGAACACCCGCGGCAACGCCAACCGCACCGACATCAACCGCGACCACCACTATCTGGAGGAGCTGGAATCGCAGGCCATCGGGCGCGTCATGCGCGACGTGCGGCCCACGATCTCCTGGGACGCGCACGAGATGGGTTCGCGGACGCTGGACTTCGCGATGCTGTGGCCGCGCAACCTCAACGTGGACGATCCGTTGCGGGCGCTCTCCGGCGAGCTGGCGCAGAGCATGCGCGACGTCCTCGAGGACGAGGACTACGTGGTCGACTGGTACACGTCGAGCACCGAGGGCGACGAGCGCATCTTCCGCAACGTCGCGGGCCTGCGCGGCGGCGTCGGCCTGCTGACCGAGAGCAGCACGGCCAACCCGCCCCTGGAGCGGGTTCGTATGCAGGAGCTCGGCTTCTACTCCACGCTCGACTTCGCCATCGAGAACGGCGACGAGGTGCAGCAGGCCATCGCCGAGGCCCGCGCGAACGAGCTGGTCAAGGGCGCCTCGGGTGCGCCGGTCTTCTGGGGTGGCCAGGACAACCTCCCGCCGACACCTGAGGAGGTCCTGTCGCCGGCCGCCTGCGCGTACGTGCTCACCGACGACCAGCTCGCCGCGACCGAGTTGCACCGCGACCTGTTCCGGGTCGAGTCCTACGCCTCCGGCCGCGGGTTCGTGCCGATGGCGCAGGAGGCGCGGCCGATCGTGCCGCTGTTGTTCGACGGCGACGCGCGCTACCCGATCGTCGAGGCCCGGCGCGAGTACCCGGACCTGCGCGGCACCGTCGTCGTCGGCGGTGTGGACAGCGGGGTGCCCAACACGACGCTCGCCGACGGCTGCACCGTGAACAACCGGGTGCAGGAGGACGCGGAGTGGGCCGGCCACGGTGCGTTCGTCCGGCACGTCACCGCGGTGGTGAACGAGCTGCGCGCCGACGGCGTCCTCACCACGCGTGAGGGCGGCGCGATCGTCCGGGCGGCGGCGCGGTCCGGCGTGGGCCGCTGACGCCGGAAGTCACCCCGAAAGTCGCTGGACGCCGCCGAGACCGCAGCTCGGCGGCGTCCAGCTCTGTCACGGCCGCTGTCAAGTGCCGTGTGATATGGCATCATTTGGCGCACATCATCCCGATCCCCGGAGCGTGATCCCCATGCGCGTGGTGCTGGTCGAGGACGACAACCATGTGGCCGGCGCCCTGGCGGCGGTGCTCACCCGGCAGGGCTACGACACCGTGCGGGCCGAGGACGGGGCGGCCGCGCTGCGTGCCGTCGATGCCGGCACCGACATGGTGCTGCTCGACCTGGGGCTGCCCGACATGGACGGGATCGACCTGTGCCGGCGCATCCGCAGGGTCTCCGACGTCCCGGTCATCATGGTGACGGCGCGTTCGCAGGTCAACGCCCGGGTCAAGGGCCTCGAAGTGGGCGCCGACGACTACCTGGTCAAGCCGTACGACGTCCGCGAGCTGCTCGCCCGCATGGGCGCCGTCGACCGCCGCGGCCGCTCGCGGGTGAGCGCCGGCGGCGAGCTGGTGCGGGTGGGCGACGTCGTCATCGACCTCGCGGCGCGCCGGGTCGAGGCGGGGTCGCGGACGGTGGTGCTGACGAAGAAGGAGTTCGACGTCGTGGCGCTGCTGGCCCGCCACCCCGGCGTCGTGCTGCCGCGCGAGCGGATCCTGCGCGAGGTGTGGCAGACCAGCTGGCGCGGGCTCGGCCGCAGCCTCGAGGTGCACGTGGCCTCCATCCGGCGCAAGCTCGGGCCCGACGACGTCATCGAGACCGTCCGCGGCGTCGGCTACCGCCTGGCCTCGCGGTAGGCCGGGTGCGCGCCCGTCTGATCGCGGTGCTCACCATCCCCCTGGCCGCGCTGCTGGTGGTGCTGGGCGTCGCCTACGCCCGAAGCCTGTCGCACGCGGGCCACCAGGACCTGTACCTCGACCGGCTGGCCGACGCGAACCTGTTCGTCGCGACGGCCCGGCAGGCGTTCGCGGCCGGCGACCCGCAGCTGGTCGACCGCGAGCTGGACCGCTACCGCGACGTCTACGGCATCGAGGCGGCGGTGCTCGACAACAGCGGCGGCATCTGGGCGACCAACGGGCTGCGCGTCGACGACCTCGCGGCGCCGCGGCAGCGGGTGGTCGACGCCGCGCTCTCCGGCCGGTCCGACAGCACGCTGGACGAGATGTCGCCGTGGTCGGCGGGGGAGCTGCTGGTCGCCGAGCCGGTCTTCGACAGCGGCGACCTGCTGGGCGCCGTCGTCACGTCGTCCAGCAGCCGGCAGCTGGCCGAGCAGCACCGGCGGCAGCTGATCGTGGTGCTGCTCGGCGGGGTCGCGGCCGTCGCCGCGTGCGTCCTGCTGGCCAGCCGGCTCGCGCACTGGGTGCTGCGGCCGGTGCGCATGGTCGACGCCGCCATGACGGAGATCTGGCACGGCCACGTCGGCGCGCGCATCGCCGGCGCCTCGGGCCCGCCGGAGCTTCGCCGCGTCGTGACGGCGTTCAACGGCATGTCCGAGAAGGTCGAGCAGCTCATCTACAAGCAGCAGGAGTTCGTCTCCAACGCCTCGCACGAGCTGCGCAACCCGCTGAACGCGCTGCTGCTGCGCATCGAGGACCTGCACTTCTCGCTCGGCGACGACGCGGGCTCGGAGATCGAGCACGTCCGCGAGGAGGGCCGGCGCCTGGCCCGGATCCTGGACGCCCTGCTGATGCTCGCCCGCGACCAGGCGGCGGCGGGCGCGGCCCCGGCCGAGCTCGGAGCGCTGGTCCGGGGCCGGCTGGACGCCTGGCAGCCGGTCGCCCGCGAGACCGGCGTCGCCGTCGTCCTGGACGTGCGCGGTGAGGTCTGGTGCGAGGTCGACGACATCGTCGTCGAGAGCGCGCTGGACGCCGTCGTCGACAACGCCCTGAAGTTCGCCCCCGCCGGCAGCGCCGTCGACGTGCGGGTGGAGCCGGCCGGCGACCACGCCCGCGTCACCGTCCGCGACCGCGGGCCCGGCCTCGACCCGGAGGAGATCGAGCACGTGGCCGACCGGTTCTGGCGCAGCCCACGGCACCAGAACGTCCGCGGTGCCGGACTCGGGCTGGCCATCGCCACCGAGTTCCTCGGCTCCTGCGGCGGGCGCCTCGAGGTGGCCGCGGCCGACGGCGGCGGGCTCGCAGTCACGCTGTGGGTCCCGCGAGAGGCGCCGGGCGCATGAGACGCGTGCGGGCCGTGCTGGCTGCCGCGGCCTTGACGGCGGTGGTCGCGACCACCGGCGGCTGTGTGGGCGGCGGGCCGGAGCCCGCGGCGGCGGCCGCGCCGATCGTGGTGGCCGGCGGCGGCACCACCGGCGTCTACTACAGCTACGGCGACCGGCTGGCCGGCGAGCTGGCCGAGCGGCTCGGCGTCGGCGCGAGCGTCGCCGAGACCGCAGGGTCGGTCGAGAACCTCGGGCTGGTGGCCACCGGCGAGGCGCTGCTCGGCTTCACCGCCGCCGATGCCGCGGCCGACGCCGTCGCCGGCCGGGCGCCGTTCGACGGGCCGCTGCCGATCCGGTCGGTCGCGCGCCTCTACGACGACCTCGTCCACGTGGTCGTCCCGGCCGCGTCCGACGTCACCGAGCTGGGCGACCTGCGCGGCCGCCGGGTGTCGCTCGGCGCGGTCGGCTCCGGCACCGAGGTCATCGCCCGGCGGCTGCTCGCCGCGGCCGGCGTCGCCGAGGGCGAGCTGCTGCTCGACCCGCTGGGCATCGACGCGTCCATCGCCGCCCTGCGCGAGGGCCGGCTCGACGCGTTCTTCTGGTCCGGCGGCCTGCCGACACCGGGCGTGGCGGAGCTGGCCGCGGCGGTGCCGATCCGGCTGGTGGAGCTGCGACCGGTGATCGACGAGGTCAGCCGCGCCCACGGCGGCGTCTACCGGCAGGCCGTCGTGCCCGCCGGCGCGTACGGCCTGGCCGAGCCCGTCGTGACCATGGCCGTCCCCAACTTCCTGGTGACCAGCGCGGAGGCGGACGAGGCCGTCATCGCGGAGGTCACCGGGATCCTGTTCGACCGGCGGGCCGCGATCGCCGAGGGGGTGGCGGCCGCTGCCCAGCTGAACGGCCGCCGGGCGATCTACACAGGGCCGGTCGAGCTGCATCCGGGAGCGCTGCGTCACTACCGAGAAAGGAAGCCCTGACCAGCTAGCTCAAGAGCTGCTCAAGTGGGTTCCGGCCGTCGCGGCCGGGCTGCTTGCGTGGTGCTTTCCCCCCAACTCCGGGCCTGTGCCCGAGGAGGTCGCCACCATGAACATCACTCGACGAGCGGCGCGGGCGGTGATCGTCGCGACCGCGACGGCCGGCCTGGCCGCGGCCGGGCTGTCCGCCCAGGCCAACGATCCGGCGCCGGCCGCCGACCCGGTCCGCCAGGAACTGCCGCTGCCGGCCGAGCGCGTACTGCGCCTGTACGTCCCCGGCAGCGAGGCCCTGTACGCCATGCAGGACGCCGGCTACGACTTCACCGGCGACTTCCAGCGCCTGCCCGACGGCATCCTGGTCGACGCCCTGGTCACCGAGGAGCAACTGGCCGGCCTGGCCGGCTTCGGCGCCGCCGTCGCCGGCGAGTCGGCCCCCGCGGCGCTGACGGCGACACCGTCGGCCCCCGCGGCGCGCAGCGTCGCACCCACCGCGGCGGCCGACGCGGACACCGTCGTCATCGGGCGGGTCGACTGGTTCACCACCAAGGGCCAGGGCTTCCTGTCCGTCGAGGTGAAGTCCGACGCGCTGCAGGAGGCGGCGCTGACGCTGGACTGGGACGGCGGCTCCGTCGAGATCGAGCCGTACATCGACTCCGGCGAGTACCTCTACCACCGCGTGCTGACGCGCGTCGACGGCCCGCGGCCGGACACGATCACCGTCACCAGCTCGCTGGGCGGCACCGCGACGGCGGAGGTTACCGACTGGCTGCACGCGACCGACTCCGACATCGACCGGCCGGGGTACGAGTACGGGTTCATCGACGGCTACCTCAACCCGACGCAGGTCTACGAGCGGCTGGAGGCGCTGCACGAGGCGCACCCCGGCGTCACCGAGATCGTCGAGCTGCCGAACCGGACCAACGGCTACCGCCGGCTGTCCCAGGCGCTCTTCGGGACGGCGAACGACAGCCGGGTCGGGGTCGACTCGCGGGCCTGGGGCCACGAGGGCGGCAACGAGGTCTCCGTCGAGCTGCGTGCCCCCGGCGTCGCGAGCAGCGCGCTGGACGTCACCGTCGACGGCGACGCGGTGACCGTCCACCTGGCGACCGACGCGGCCGGCGCCGTCACCAGCACCGCCGCGCAGGTCGTGGCCGCGCTGAACGCCGAGGCCGGCTCGCTGGTCCGGGCGTACACGTACCGCGGCAACGCCGGCGCCGGCGTGGTCGCGGCGGCCGCGCCCACGCTGCTCAGCGACAACCTGGCCGCGCCGCCGTCGATCTCGCGCGACCCGTTCCCGATCCGGGCGCTGCGCATCGGCAACCACCGCGACGGCTCCCGGCCAGGCGTGCTGATCATCGCCCAGGACCACGCCCGCGAGCGGGTGACGCCGCTGGTGGCGCTGGAGGCGGCCGAGCGGCTGCTGGCCAACCGCGACAACGACCGCACCACCCGGCGGATCCTCGAGAACGTCGACATCCTCATCGTCCCGTCCAACAACCCCGACGGCGGTCACTACAACTTCTTCGACCGCACCGGCCAGCGGCGCAACATGACCAACCACTGCCCGATCACCGGTTCGGCGGACGTCCTGGCTCGCGGCAACTGGGGTGTGGACCTCAACCGCAACTACCGGGTCGGCTCCGCGCTGGACGGCTACGACGGCGCCTCGTTCTCGTGCACCAGCGACACCTACATGGGCCCGGACAAGCTGTCCGAGCCCGAGGCGCGCAACATCGTCTGGCTCGCCGACACCTACGACAACCTCAAGTTCTTCATGACGGTGCACAGCTCCGGCGGGCAGCTGTTCTGGCAGCCGGGCGCCTACATCGCCGACGGCCGCATCACCACGCCGCGCCCGCCGCTGCGCGACGAGACCTACTACTGGGAGATGGCCGAGGAGATCCTCTCCAACGTCAAGGGGCTGCGCGACACCGTCGTCCAACCGGGCAACGTCGGCGGCTCGTCCGACGTCCTGTACTCGTCGGCCGGCAACGTCCGCGAGGACCTGTACTTCAACTACGGCATCTACGCGTTCGGCTGGGAGATCGGCGGCGTCCAGTGGAACCCGGAGACCGGTGAGTTCGATTCCGGCGGCGGCTTCATCCCCGAGTGGGACGAGGCGAACCTGCAGTACCAGGAGTACGCCAGCGGCGTGATCGAGATGTTCGAGATCGCCATGGCGTACGGGCAGGACCAGCGTCCGGCGACGACGCGGCTGGTGCAGGAGCGCCAGGCCGACGGCACGGTGCACGTGACGTTCGATCCCAGCGAGCCGGCGTCGATCCACTACACGACCGACGGCAGCACGCCCACGACGGACTCGCCGGTCTACGAGGCGCCGGCGATGCGCGAGCCGGGCGAGGTCATCGAGGTCTCCGCGACGACGACGTTCCGCTGGATCTCCGTCGACGTGAAGGGCCAGCTCGAGAACGCGAAGCGGTTCACCGTCCGCGTGCGCTGAGGCGTGGGCGCTCGCCCCGGCAGTCCTGTCGGGGCGAGCGCTTATCCTGTGTAGCGACATGAACGCGCGCACATACGAGGTCCGCACTTACGGGTGCCAGATGAACGTCCACGACTCCGAGCGGCTGTCCGGGCTGCTGGAGGACGCGGGCTACACGCGCGCGGGCGACGGGGCGGCGGCCGACGTCGTCGTGCTCAACACCTGCGCCGTCCGCGAGAACGCCGACAACAAGCTGTACGGCAACCTCGGTCACCTCGCGTCGGTCAAGGCCGGCCGCGACGGCATGCAGATCGCCGTCGGCGGCTGCCTGGCGCAGAAGGACCGCTCCGAGATCACCCGCCGGGCGCCCTGGGTCGACGTCGTCTTCGGCACCCACAACGTCGGGTCGCTGCCCGCCCTCCTCGACCGTGCGCGGGTTGAGCAGGAGGCGCAGGTCGAGATCGTCGAGGCGCTCGAGACGTTCCCGTCCGACCTCCCGTCGCGACGCGAGAGCCCCTACGCAGCGTGGGTCGCCGTCAGTGTGGGCTGCAACAACACCTGCACGTTCTGCATCGTGCCGGCGCTGCGCGGGCGCGAGCGCGACCGCCGTCCGGGCGACGTCCTGGCCGAGGTGCAGGCGCTGGTCGCCGAGGGCGTCATCGAGGTCACGCTGCTGGGCCAGAACGTCAACGCGTACGGCGTCGAGTTCGGCGACCGCTTCGCGTTCGGCAAGCTGCTGCGCACCGTCGGCGCCGTCGACGGGCTCGAGCGGGTCCGGTTCACCAGCCCGCACCCGCGCGACTTCACCGACGACGTCATCGCGGCCATGGCCGAGACTCCCGCGGTGATGCCCCAGCTGCACATGCCGCTGCAGTCCGGGTCCGACCGTGTGCTGCGCGCCATGCGCCGCTCGTACCGGCAGGAGCGCTACCTCGGCATCGTGTCGAAGGTGCGCGAGGCCATGCCGGAGGCCGCCATCACCACCGACATCATCGTCGGCTTCCCGGGCGAGACCGAGGCCGACTTCGAAGAGACGCTGTCGGTCGTGCGCGAGGCGCGGTTCGCGTCGGCGTTCACCTTCCAGTACTCCAAGCGCCCCGGCACGCCGGCCGCCACCATGGACGACCAGGTGCCGCCCGAGGTGGTGCGCGAGCGCTACCAGCGCCTCGCCTCGCTGGTCGAGGAGGTGGCCTGGGACGAGTCCCGCGCCTTCGTCGGCCGCGACGTCGAGGTCCTGGTCGCCGACGGCGAGGGCCGCAAGGACGGCGCGACGCACCGGCTGTCCGGCCGGGCCCGCGACAACCGCCTGGTCCACTTCACGGTGCCGTCCGGGGCCGAGGCGCCGCGGCCGGGCGACATGGTGACGGTGCAAGTCAGCTACGCCGCCCCGCACCACTTGGTCGCCGACGGACCCACCTGGGCGCTGCGGCGCACCCGTGCCGGCGACGCCTACGAGCGAGCGACGACGACGGCGCCGGCTGCGGTCGCGCCCGGCGTGCTGCTGGGCATGCCGACGGTGGGAGCCCCGGCTCCGCTGCCGGTCGCCGACGCCGCTCCCGCCTGCGGGCATGCCTGACCGGCTGCCCGAGCCGGCGCTCCGCGCCGTCGACGCGGTGGTCGTCCGGGTGCCCGACCTCGACGCCGGGCTCGCGTTCTACCGCGACGAGCTGGGACACGAGTTGCTCTGGCGGCACGACGCCATCGGCCAGGCCGGGCCGCGGCTGCCCGACGCCGAGAGCGAGCTCGTGCTGGCGACCGACGTCCCGCCCGGTCCCGCCTGGCTGGTCGACGCGGTGGAGCCCGCGGCCGAGCGGTTCGTGGCGGCCGGCGGGCGGGTGGTCTCGCCGCCGGCCGACGTCCCGGTGGGCCGGGTCGCCGTCGTCGAGGACCCGTTCGGCAACCCGCTGGTGCTGATCGACCTCTCCCGCGGCCGCTACACCACCGACGCCGCCGGCCGCGTCACCGGACTGACCCCGCCCCCGAGTTGATCTTGGAGTTCCGGCGGTATTCATCGGATAAATCGGGCCGCAACTCCGCGGTTGCTCCAAGATCAACTCGGGCGGGGTCGCGGTGGGCAGTGTGAGGAGGGACTTTTCCTCGCTATAGCGGGGAGAACTCCCTCCTGACGCCGCGGGCGGACTCGCCGGCCGGCGACGGGACGCTGCGGATCGTCCCGCCGCCGGCCGAGCCCTGATCGCTACGCCGCGTCGTCGACCAGCAGCGCCAGGATCCGCCAGTAGTTGCCGGTCGGGCTGGACAACCGCAGGTCCACCGTCCGGCCCTCGGCGCCGCCGTCGAGCGTGAACTGCTCCCAGGCGTACGACCCGGTCGGCAGTGTCGCCCGCGCCGGGACCACCACGGCGCCGTCGGCCTCGACGACGAAGCCACTCGTCGAGAAGTCCGGGTCGCCGGTCAGCAGCGACACGGTGTGCGGTCCCGGCGGCAGCGTCACCCGCAGGACACCCGGACCCCGGTTGTCCAGCACGAAGTCGCGCCGCAGGGCGTCCGGGTGCCCACGGTCGCGCGACAGCGGCGCGCCCGTCACCCAGCCGTACCCGCGGGCGGCGTCCCAGGCGTGCGACGGCGCCAGCCGGGCGTAGGACTCCAGTACCGGGCTGGTGTCCGAACCGCCGTCCAGCGCGTACACGAGCTCGGAACCGTGCGGGACGGCGTAGGTGCGGGCCGACGGCGTCCCGGCCACCACCACACCGGGCACCGTCACGGACGCCGTCAGCACGGCCTCGGCGACCGGACCGGCCACGATCCCGCCGGCCGGCGCCGTCACCGGCACCTCCAGCGTCGCCGACTCACCGGCGCCGAGAGTCGCCGTCGCGGTCCCGGCGGTCCAACCGGACGGGACGGTGACCGTCGCTGTCACGTCCGCCGCGGCCGCCGACCGGTGGTTGGTCACCGTCACCGCGGCCACCGACGACCGACCGGTGAACAGCGGCGCGCCGACCGTGACGCCGTCCGCCGACACCGCCGGCCGCACGACCACGGGCGCCGACAAGGGCACCGTGACCCGGTCGCGGCCCACGTGGGCGTACCCGGCCGACCCGGTCAGCGCGATCTCGCCGGGCGTCGCGTCGGCCGGCACCGTCACGTCCCACGAACCGGTCAAGGAAGCGCCCACCGCCAACGACGCCGCCGACGTCGGGCCGACGGCCTGCGCCTGCCAGCCGTCGGGCACGGCCAGCTCGACCGCCGGCGCCCGGACCGCAGCGGAACCGTCGTTGGTGAGCGTCGCCGTCACCCGGACCGTCTCGCCCGCCGTGACCTCGCCGCCGTCGGCCGCCAACGCGGCACTGACGCCGTCGACCAGGCCGATGACTCCCTCGAGCGCGGCCGCCGCATCGTCCAGCGGTGCCACCAGCGCCGAGGCGACCTCCGCGGGCAGACCCTGGTCACCGACCCACTGCCGGGACTGGTTGACGAAGATCAGCGCGCGGTCCAGTGACCGTGCGAAGTCCGGGTCGTCGGTCGCGGTGTCCATGGCCGCGGCCAGCTCGCCGTCGATCCGGCCGGCCGCGCTCTCCAGGTACTCGGCCTGCTCGTCCGACAGCTCGTCCGCGTGCTCCGATGCCGCCGCCGACAGCGACCGCACCGCCGCCCGGGCCGCGCGGACGCCGTCGAGCAGCGTGTGCCCGAAGTGGAACGCGTCGAGGTTGAACAGGTAGTCGTCGCCGGGGTTGTTCGTGAAGACCAGGAACAGCTCGTGGCTGCCGCCCGGATCCTCCACCGGCACCGACACCGATTCGAACGCGTACGAGTCGCCGGTCGGTTCGAGCCGGCCGCTGCCGATGACGGGGCCGTCGACGGCGTCCAGCCGCACGGACACCGTCCCGCCGGTGCCGGACGACGCGTACCGGAAGGTCAGCTGGTTCACGCCGCGCAGGTTGACCGGCTCGTAGGAGAGGTAGTCGCCGTGGCCGATCTGGCCGACCATGCGGTTCCCGGTGCCCTCCTGCGTGTCGTAGAGGATGACGTCACTGGCCGACGTCCAGTGCTCGGCCTGCTTGTGCCGCGGCTGAAGGATCGCCGAGTCGCCGCCGGTCAGCGGGGAGACGCCGTCGCCGCCGCTGTCGGTGTAGGTGGAGTCGACGATGTAGAAGATGTTGTCGATGTGGCTGTGCCCGTCGTCGACGATGGTCTGGATCTCGCCCGTGCAGCCGGTGTACTGCTCCAGCGGGTGACCGTGCTGGTCGTGCCCGAGCGCCGGCTGGGTGACGACGGCGTCGCAGTCGACACCCGCACCGCTCACGCCGTCCTCGGCGTCGTCGACGCGCACCTCGAAGGGCACCGGCTCGCCGAAGTCGAAGATCTGCCCGTCCAGCGGCTCGACCAGCTCGACCTCCGGCCGGGTGTTGCCGACGCTGACCGGCACGTTGGCCACGCCGGTGCGACCGGTCGGGTCGGTGACCACCAGCTGGGCCGTGTAGTCGCCGTTCGACGTGTAGGTGTGCGACGGATTCGCCTCGGTCGAGTCGACGGAGCCGTCGGAGTCGAAGTCCCACGCGTAGGTGATCTCGTGCTCGTCCGGGTCGCCGGAGCCCTCGCTGGAGAACTGGACGGCGAGCGGCGGCTGCCCGGTGTTCGGGTCGGCCGACGCGCGGGCGACGGGGGAGCGCTCGCCCGGCTTCGCATAGTTGATCTTGTAGATGCCGGAGTCGGTGTTCGGGTCGCCGCGGCCCGAGCCGCCGTAGTTCGAGCCCCACTCGATGACGTACATCGAGCCGTCCGGGCCGAACTGCAGGTCGATCGGGCGCAGGAACTCCACGCCGGGCATGAACGGGTTGATGATCGCCGGCTCGCCGGCCTCGTCGAGCTGGACCTCGAAGATCGCGTTGCGGGTCCACTCGGCGATGAAGACGGTGTCGTCGTAGTAGGCGGGGAACTTCGCCTCCGACGGGTTCTCGCCGTCGAAGTGGTACGTCGGGCCGCCGATGGCCAGCCGCCCGCCACTGCCCAGCTCCGGGTACTCCGGCGTGACCTCGTACTGGTACGGCAGCCAGGCCGGCTGGGCCGGCGGCAGCTGCGTCAGGCCGGTGTTGTTCGGCGAGTCGTTGACCGGGCCGCCGGCGCAGTCGTACAGCGGGCCGGACTCGCCGGTGGCGTAGTCGTGGTCGTTGTAGGCCTTGTTGGCGCCGATGCAGTGCGGCCAGCCGAAGTTGCCCGCCGTTCGCGCCTGGTTCCACTCGTCGTAGCCGCGGCTGCCGCGCTCGGGGCTGTCCACGCGGGCGTCCGGGCCGACGTCGCCCCAGTAGAGCCAGCCGGTCTCGGAGTCGACGTGGATGCGGTACGGGTTGCGCAGCCCCATGACGTAGATCTCCGGGCGCGTGCCCTCGGTGCCGGGCGCGAAGAGGTTGCCCTCGGGGATCGTGTAGGTCCCGTCGTCCTCGGGGTGGATGCGCAGGATCTTGCCGCGCAGGTCGTTGGTGTTCGCCGACGACCGCTGTGCGTCGTTGTACTCGAACCCGGGCCGCTCGTCGGTGGCGCCGTAGCCGCCGCAGCAGGGCGAGGAGTTGTCGCCCGTCGCGACGTAGAGGTTGCCGGCGGCGTCGAAGTCCATGCCGCCGCCCTCGTGCGCGTTGACCTCGCGCTGCGACGGCAGCTCGAAGATCGTCTCGCGCGACTCCGGGTCGACGGTGCCGGTCGCCTCGTCGTAGGTGAACCGCGCGATGACGGTGTTCGGTTCGTCCGCGGGGGAGTAGTACAGGTAGAGCCAGTGGTTGGTGGCGAAGTCCGGGTCCAGCACGATGCCGTGCATGCCGTGCGTGTGCTCGACCAGCACGTCGAACCGCACCGCGAGCTCCGTCCGCGCCGTCGCCGGGTCGTACACCTTGACGTCGCCGCCGCGCTGCACGAAGAAGACCCGGCCGGTGTCGTCGATGTCCATGGCCAGCGGGTCGTCGGTGTTCCCGTCGAGCTGGATCTTCTCGAAGTTGTGGTTCGACGTCGCGCCGCAGTCGCCGTCGGCCACGCCGGCCGCCCACTGGATACCGCCGAGCAGGTGCTGCAGGAACAGCGGCTCGTCGGTGAAGGCGGACGGCGCGTGCCCCATGCCGGTGTACCAGGAGCGGCCGCCGTCGAAGTTCTGGCACCAGCTGATCGGGTGGTCCGACCCCATCCGGTGCCCGGTGTAGGACTTCGAGTCGAAGCTGGCCAGCACGTGCACGTCGCCACGCGGGTTGGTGACGAAGTCGTACGGCTCCTCGGTGCGGGTCCACTCCTGCGGAAGGTGGCTGGTCGACGGGTGCACGGTGTCGTCCACCTCGACCTCGAGCTCCTGCACCGGCGGGTGGCTGAGGAAGAACGCGCCGACCAGCTCGCCGTACCACTCCCAGTCGCGCTCGGTGCCCGACGCGGAGTGGATGCCGACGTAGCCGCCGCCGGCCTGGATGTAGCGCTCGAACGCCGCGCGCTGGTCCGCGTTCAGCAGGTCGCCGGCCTGGGGAGTGGAGTTGGTGTTGTTGAAGATCACGACCTCGTACTGGGCGAGCGTCTCGTCGGTGAAGTTCGCGGGGTCGTCGGAGATCGTGACATTGAACCCGTGCTCCTCGCCGAGCGCCTCGATGGCGGCCTGACCAGCGGGGATGGAGTCGTGGTAGAAGTTCGTGACGCGCGAGAAGACCAGCGCGTCGAAGCTCTCGGCGGTGGGTTCCTCGACGGCGGACGCCAGCGCGCCGCCGGTCAGTGCCGTGGCCGCCAGGGCGGCGGCGAGTCCGATTCTCAGCATCGCTCGGCCCGCCGCTCAGAAGCGCAGATCGCGCAGGTGGCGGAAGCTGTTGCGGGCCGTGGCGAGCTCGTCGGCCGGGTTGTCGTGCTCGACGAGGAACTGCCGGACGCCGCCGCGGTGGGCGTGCTCGAACATCGCCGCGAAGTCGAGGATTCCGGAGCCGACGTCGGCGAACCCGCCGCTCGGCGCCATGTCCTTGACGTGCAGCGCCGGGAACCGGGCCGGGTGCTCGACGAAGTAGTCGCCGGCGTCGTAGCCGCCGCGGGCCGCCCAGTAGACGTCGAGCTCGTAACCGACGAGGTCCGGGTCGGTCTCCTCGAGCAGCACGTCGTAGAGCACGCGGCCGCTGTCGGTGCGGAACTCGGCGTCGTGGTTGTGGTGCAGGACCTTCAGGCCGTAGCTCGCGGCGACCTCGCCGGCCCGGTTGAAGTTCGCGGCGGCCTGGCGGATGCCGTCGAGCGTGTACAGCGAGCCGGGCAGGCTGGAAGTGACGACCCAGTGGCCGCCGAGCGTCAGGACGTCCTCGCAGGCGCCCTCGAGGTTGTTGGTGAGCCGGTCGTAGCCGACGTGCTCGAGGACGGCGTCGAGGCCCGCGTCGTCGAGCATGGTGCGGATCGCGGCGGCGCTGTGGCCGTGCCGGCCGCTGACGCCGACGGTGGCGTAGCCGATGTCGGCGAGGGCCTGGACGGTGCCGGCGAAGTCGACGGCGAGCGAGCGGCGCATCGTGTACAGGTGCATGCCGATGGCCGGACGGGGGATCAGGCGGTTACCGCTTCCGGCCGCGGCGGCGGGGAGGGCGCCGACGGCGGTCGCCGCGGTTCCGGCGGCGAGAGCGGCGGCTGCCGCCGTCGTACGGAGGAAGGAACGGCGGTCCAGCAGGCGTCGGGGCATGGGGGAGCTCCACCTTTCGTTGTTCGACGGTGAACTTCTCGCGGTGGTAAGCGCTTTCCGAATGTGATGCGTACGCTAACGGCGGGACACGGACGGAGTCAACGCCTGGATCGAATCCGGATGAATCCGTTCATCGCGGCCGTGCAGGCGACCGCGGCGGCGAGTCCGGCCAGCGGCGCGCCCGGCACGCCGGCGATCGTCAGAGCGACGCCGAGGGCGGCGGCGGGCAGCCACATGGCGGCGTGGACGGGGCGCGGCGGCCGCCGCTGCCGCCGCCGGGCCCGGGCCTCCCAGCCGAGCGGGACGACCAGCGGCGGCAGGACCGCGGCGAGGACCGTCAGCCAGGGGAGAAGGGCCTTCTCGAACCCGGTGAGCGCCAGCGCCAGCCCCGCCACGCCGAGGACCGCCGTCGCCGCCGGGTCGCGCAACCGGGTCACCGACCGCAGCGCCAGCCCGCCGGAGTGGAACGCCGTCAGGCAGGGTGCCGCGACGGCGACCACCACCAGCGCCGTGCCCAGCTCCGAGGTGCGCAGGTGACCCACCAGGTCGGCGGAGTCGCTGCGGAGGGCGATCGTCGTCCCGGCGGTGGCGGCCACGAGCGTCGGCAGCACCAGGATCGCGGCGCACGCCCACAGGTCGCCGCGCCCGCGCAGGCCCGCGGTGAAGTCCGGCGCCCGCACCGCGAACACCGCGACGTACCCGACGAAGACGGCGATGTCGGTGAGCAGCGCGCTGGTGCCGCCGTCGCCGAAGCCCAGGTCCAGCGGCTCACCGGCGGGGGCACCGTGGGTCGCGATCACGACGATCAGTGCGAGCGCCGCCGCCGTCGTGACCAGGGCGATCGCGTTCCAGCGGTGCAGCCCGCCGGCCGCGAGCACCAGCAGCGGCAGCCCCAGCACGACGACGCCGACCCACTTCGGGCTGCCGAGCAGCGAGGCGAGCGCCGACCCGCCCAGGGCCGCGTTGAACCCCAGCCAGCCGGCCATGGCCAGCGTCATGAGCACGCCGACCAGCGTGCGGTCGCCGCGCGGGAGGTACGCCTCGAGCACCGCCGCCAGCGGGCGGCCCTCGCCGCCGGGCGGGCGCAGCCCCAGCCGTCCGGGCACGAGCAGCAGCACCGTCATGGCGACGCCGCCCAGGAGCAGGGCACCGACCGGCACGGGGCCGTCGTGCCGGTCGGCGAGTCCTGCTCCGAGCACCAGCGCCGCCGGGCCGGTGCCGATGGCGAGCCACGCGCCGGCGGTGTTCCACCAGCGGCGCTCGCCCGTCATCCGTGGTGGCCGCTGGCCCCCAGCAGCACCCGGATCTCGCGCGCCAGTTCCTCGAACGTCGGACTCGACATGGTGGCACCGTAGTCGCGAACGGCCGGCAGGTCGACGTCGTAGACCCGCTCGATCCGGCCCGGCCGCGGTGTCATGACGACGACGCGCTGGCCCAGGTAGACCGCCTCCGCGATCGAGTGCGTGACCAGCACGACGGTGGTGCCGGTCTCGCGCCAGATGCGGTGCAGCTCGACGTTCATGTGCTCGCGGGTCAGCGCGTCGAGGGCGCCGAACGGCTCGTCCATGAGCAGCACCGGCGGCTCGTGCAGCAGCGCGCGGCACAGGGCGACGCGCTGCTGCATGCCGCCGGACAGCTCGTGCGGCAGGGCGGACTCGAACCCCGTCAGGCCGGTCAGCTCGATCAGCTGGTCGGCTTTGGCGGCGGCCTGGCGCTTGTCCATGTTGCGCATCTCGGCCTGCAGCAGGATGTTGGCCCGGACGCCGCGCCACTCGAGCAGCGCGGCCCGCTGGAAGGCGAAGCCGATCTCGCGCTGCGGTCCCTTGACGTCGTTGCCCAGGAGCTTCACCTGCCCGCTGCTCGGCGGCACCAGCCCGGCGACGATCTTCAGCAGCGTCGACTTCCCGCAGCCCGACGGGCCGACGATGCTCACGAACTCGCCCGCCCGCACCGACAGCGAGACGTCCGTCAACGCCGTCGTCCGCTTCCGCTTGCTGGTGAACCTGCAGGTGAGGTCGGTGATGTCGATGGTGGTGCCGGGTGTCTGCTGCGCGTTGGTGGTGGCGGCGGGTGCCGTCGGCTCGGTCGTCACGGTCTCCGGCATCTCCGTCCTCACCCGGCCTCGCTGAAGGACGACTCCCAGTAGGTGGCCGGGTTGGCCGGTTCCTCCAGGGCGCCGTTCTGCGACAGCAGGTCGATGGTCTCCTGCCACTGGTCCTCGGTGTTGGCGCCGGGCGTGCCCGCGTCGGCGAGGCTCAGCAGGCCGATGCTCTGCTCGAGCTGGGCGCGCAGCACCTCGGCCGGCGGGGTCTCGTCGGCGCCCTCCTCCATGGCGGCCGCGGCGCCGTCCGGATCCTCGGCGGCGGCCTCCCACGACCGCGCCGTCGCCCGCACGAACGCCTCGACCAGCTCGGGGTCGTCGTCGATGGTGTTCTGATGCGCGATCAGGCCCGTGCCCAGCAGGTTCATGCCCCACTCGGAGTACAGCAGCGCGTCGACGTCCTTGCCGCTGATGTCCTCGATGGTCGGGCCCTGGTCGTGGAAGAAGCCCATGATCGCGTCGGCGCGGCCCTCGACCAGGGCGGCGATCTTGCCGGCGGGGTCGACGTTGACGACCTCGACGTCGTCGGGGTCGACGCCGTTGAGCTCCAGCCAGGCGGGGAACGTCGCGTACATGGCGTCGCCCGGCGTGCCGGCCACGACCTTGCCGACGAGGTCCGTGGGCTCGCTGATGCCCTGGTCGGTGAAGAACTCGACCGACGCCGGGCCGCTCTGCAGGAAGACGCCGAGGCTCTTGACCGGCATGCCCTCGGTGATGCCGTTGAGCAGCGGCGGCGTGTCGGCCCAGCCGAAGTCGGTCTGCGACTGCGCGACCTGTTGCACCGTCGTGCCGGAGCCGCTGCCCGGCCGGATTTCTAGGTCGATGCCCTCCTCCTCGTAGATCCCCTCGGCGACGCCGTAGTAGAACGGCGCGTGCTCGCCGTAGGGGACCCAGTTGAGGGTCAGCGTCACCGCGGCGAGGTCACCGCCGTCGCCCTCGCCCGCGGCGGTGGGTTCGTCGTCGCCTCCGCAGGCGGACAGGGCGAGGAGTGCCACGGCGGAGGTGGCCAGCAGGCTGCGTCGCATGGTCGGCCCTTTCAGGACGTGGTTCACGAGGGGGTTCATGAGGTGGTTCAGGACGTGGTGAGGGGGATGCCCTGGCGGCGGCTGGCGTGCCAGGGGATGAGCAGTGCCTCCGCGGCCTCGACCAGGACGAACAGGACGACGCCGAGGGCGGACATCAGGATCAGGTCGGCGAACAGCAGCGACGAGTTGAGGTTGCCGCTGGCCAGCAGCAACACGTAGCCGAGCCCTTCGTCGGCGCCGACGAACTCGCCGACCACCGCGCCGACGACCGCCAGCGTCACGGCGACCTTGAGGCCCGACAGCAGGTGCGGCAGCGCGTTCGGGAACCGGATCTTCCGGAACGTCTTCCACCGGCTCGCGCCCATGGTCGCCGACAGGTCCAGCAGCTCCGGATCGGTCGAGCGCAGGCCGGCGACCCCGGAGACCACGATCGGGAAGAACGCGATCAGCACCGCCAGGATCACCTTCGGCATCGGCCCGAACCCGAACCAGACGACGAGGATCGGCGCGATGGCGATCTTGGGGATGACCTGCGCGAACAGGATCAGCGGGTAGAGCGCCTTCTCGAGCGTGGGGGAGTACACGATGACGACGGCGGCCAGCATGCCGATGACCGCGGCGAGCAGGAAGCCGACCACCGTCTCGTACGTCGTCACCCACGTGTGCCGGGCCAGCATCTCGCGCTCGGTGACCAGCTCGTTCGCGACGTCGCCGGGCGTGGGGACCAGGTAGGCGGGGAACACCTCGGCAGCCGTGATCGCCCACCAGCCGAAGCCCAGCAGCACCAGCAGCAGCGCGGGGCGCCAGGCGGCGGACAGGATCTGGGTGGCGCGCTGGGCGGCTCCCGTGCGGGGCGGTGCGGCGTCGTCGTCGGGCGTGGCGGAAGGAGGCGCGGCCCTGGAAATCACCTCAGGCATCGAAATACTCGTCCTCGTCGTCGGCGGCGGGGATGGCGACGACCAGCGCGCGGAGCTCGCCGATCGCCCGGTGCCGGGTGCCCGGCGGGATCAGGAACGCGCTCAGCGGCCCGGCCGGATGCGCGACGCCGTCGAGCTCGACCTGCCCCTCACCCTCGAGGACGACGTAGATCTCGGTCGCCTTCCGGTGGTAATGGCTGGTCGCGGCCTCGACGTCGAGCAGGTGGACGCTCGCCGTCCCCGGTTCCACGTCCACGAACGCCCGGCGGGTCTGCCCGCACGAACACGCCTTCGGCTCGATCTCCTCGAGCCTGGCCGTCGCGGGTGCTGCCATTCGCGCCTCCCTGGCGGAAGTACGTCGGCGGAAAACGCTTTCCTGTGTCGGCCGACGTTACCGGGGTGTTGCGGAGGCGGTCAAGAGTTCTTGCCCCTGGGGCCCGTTGATCATGGAGAAGGTCGGGTCTCCGGCGCTCCGGAGCCCGACCTTCTCCATGATCAACAAGGGTCCGCGGCGGCGGACCCTACGGGCGGGGTGGCGGTGGCGGGGGCGGAGTACCCGGCGGGACGCCGACGACCCGAAGCGGGGCGCGCTCGGGCGCCTTCTGGGGCGGCGGTGGCGGGGGCGGGGTGCCCGGAGGGACGCCGACGGCGGTGCGCTGCGGTGCGGGGGCGGGCGTGGGTGCGGCAGGCCGGGAGCGGCGGCCGCGGATCGTGTCGCGCAGCTGGCTACGCCACGACGGCGCAGACTCTTCGGCCGGCCGCTCGGCCGGTCGCGTGGGCGGCTTCTCGACCGGTTTCGCGGGCGGTTCCCCGGCCGGCTTCTCGATCGGCTTCGAGGCGGCCGGTGGGCCGGGGTCCGCGGTCCTGCTCTCGCGCGCCGACGGTGCTGCCCACCGTGGCCGCCCGCCCTTGCCGCCGGGGTCCTGCCTGCTCGCGGCGCGCTCCGGCGGAGTCGGCGCGCCGGCCCCGTTCTCGGCGACATCGGCGGACTCGTCCAGCCGCTCGACCCGAATCACCGTGAGCCGCCGCAGCGCGTCGCGGCGTGCCCACGGGACGACCTCCTGCGCATCGAGCGGCGTGGCCGGACCGCTGCCGCCTCCCGTGGCTCGGCCCGGCTCCTTCTCGTCGAGTTGCTCGAGCCGGGACGCCGTCACCCGGCGCAGCGCGTCGCGGGCCCGGACCCAGGCCGGCGCGCCGCGATCCTCGCCCTCGCGATCCGGTGTGCGGTCCGGCTGCGCTTCGGGTGGCTGCCCCTTCGTCTCCTCGATCCGCGTCGCCGTGAGCCGGCTCAGCGTGTCGCGGGCCCGGACCCAGGCCGGCGCGCCGCGATCGTCCGCGGCCGGCTCGGTGGCCGGCGCCACGACCTCCGGCGCCGGTTCGGCCGGCGTCGGCAGGCCGGTCCCGGCGCGGCTGGAGACGTCGCGGAAGGCCGTCACCTGGGCCGACTCCTCGCGCGGCTCCTCGGCGCCGGCGGCCCACAGCCGCACGAGTGCGGCCCTGGCACGAGCCGTTCCTGACTCGCGGGTCGTCGTGGTCGCTGGTTCCTTCCGGGCGGCGGGCTCGGACCGCGGTGGCTCCTCGGCGTCGCTCGGCACGCCGAGTCCGGCGCGGCTGGAGACGCCGCGGAAGGCCGTCACCTGAGCCGACTTCTCGCGCGGCTCCTCGGTGCCGGCGGTCCACAGCCGCACGAGTGCGGCCCGGGAGCGAGCCGCCCACGACGGACCCGGGTCGTCGACGGTCTCAGCGGGAGTCGCGTCGCGCGCGGCGGCCGGGGTGGGGGAGGGCTGCGGCCTCGCGGCGGCGAGGCGGCTGCGCAGATCCTGGCGGGCGGCAGCCTTCGACTCCGCGGCCTTCGGTACGGGCGGCCGGGGCTGGGTGGCCGGCGGCGGCTGGACAGCCGGTGCCGTCGTCCCCGTGGAGCCGGACGCGAGCCGCCGGTTGAGCGCGTCGCGGAGCTGAGCCCGGGAGCGGCCGGCGACGGTGATCTCGTTCTGCGCCGCCTGCGCCCGCTGCTCCGGCTTGCCCGTGCGGGCGGACCCCGGCGGGGCGGCGAAGCGGCGCCGGGTGACGGCGGACGGGCGGCTCGGCGACTGCGCCGCCACATTGCTCGACCGGGGCTGCGGCTCCGGCTGGGCCGGCACTTCCGGCTGCGCGGGCGCCTCCTCGATCGCCGCCACCGGAACCGGCGCCACCGGCTCGCGCACCGGAACCGGCGCCACCGGCGCCACCGGCTCGGCCGGAGCCAGGACCGGCGGCGCAGCCGCGTCCACAGCAGGTGCCTCGGCCCTCGGTTTCGGCGGCCGCACGGGTGCGAACCGCCGCTTGACGGCGACCCGCAGCCGGACCCGCGCGCGGTCGGCGATCGCGAGCGTCGCCAGTGCGCCCGTCACCCCGACGACCAGGGTGGCGACGGCGCGGAGCTCGGCCGGGACCCGGGCCAGTGACCACCAGCCCTCGAACGTCGCCAGCGCGGCCACGCCCGACAGTGCGGCGGCGACCACGATGCCGCCGCGGTGCGGCCGCGGCACCTCGGGCGCGGGCTGCGCCTCCCACAGGATCAGCGCGCCCATGGCGGCCAGCGCGAACCCGAGTACGCTGCCCAGTCCGCCGAGGTCGGCCATGCCCATGATGAGGCCCGCCGTCACGAGCAGGCGCGACGGCAGTCCTGCGCGGTCGCGGCGGCGCGCCGGTAGCCAGGCGATGATGCAGCCGAGACCGATCAGCAGGACCACGCCGGCGATGGCGAGGCGGGTGCTGTGGTCGGCGTCGAACATATCCGACATTCGACCATGAAGAAGGTCCGCGGCGCAGCCCGGACGCTCCGCGTCTAGTCTTCGGATGTGCTCATCTCCGCGGCCGTCTGCCCGTATCCGCCGCTGATGGTGACCGGCATCGGCCGGCCCGGCGACGTGAGGCTCGACGATGTCCGCGCGGCCTGCTGGTCCGCGTTGGACGATCTGCGCTCCGCCAGCCCGGACCTTCTCGTGGTCGTGGGGCCGGGGGAGTCGACCGCCGACGACGCCCCGCGGGCGGGCAGTTTCGCCCCGTACGGCGTCGACCTGACGGTGGGGCTCCCGGGACCGGGCGACGACGGCGCGAGCGGTACCGCGCCGCTTTCCGTCGCCGTCGGTGCCTGGCTGCTCGAGCGCGACGGCTGGGACGGCGATGTGGTGGCGGCGACGGTGGCCACGGACGCGGCCGACGGCGACTGCGTCGACCTGGGTCAGCGGCTCGCCAGCCGGGCCGACCGCGTGGCGCTGCTGGTCATGGCCGACGGGTCACCGCTGCGGGCCGACACCACCCCACAGGCCCTTCGTGCCCGCGCCCGGGCCTACGACGCCGCGTTGGCGGCGGCGCTGCGCGACGGCGATCCGCAGCGGCTGCTGGACCTCGACGCGGCGCTGGCCGCGGAGGTCGGGTCGCCGGGGCGCAAGGCGCTGCGCGTGCTGGCCGGCGCCGCCGACGACGAGCTGTTCGACGCCGAGGTGCTCTACGAGGACGCCCCGTACGGCGTCGGCTACCTGGTCGGCGTCTGGGAGCGGCACGGCTGACGGCACGACGGCCAGAGCACCCGTACCGCCCCCAGGGCGACGGCGTCAGGCCGGCTTGTCGTCCTCGCCCTTCTCGCCGTCGAGGCCGTCGATGAAGTCGCGGGCCTTGTCGTCGACGCCCTCGAGGTGCTCGCTGTACTTGCCGCCGGTCTTGTCGTCGATGAAGTCGGTGGCCTTGTCGACGCCGTCGCTGACCTTGTCGGCGTTGTCGGAAATCAGGTCGGTGACCTTGTTCTTGATCTCGTCGAAGCCCATGATCGGCACTTCCCCTCGTTGACGTGGGCCGTCGAGCCGCCCCATGCGGCCCGACCCGTACCCCCATCGTCGTTCATACCCCCAGGCAGAACGGCCCGCAACGCGTTCGGGGCATTCCGCCGTCGTGGCACACTCGGCTGGTGAGCGAGCCCGTCACCGTCGTCGCCGTCGTCGGAGCCACCGCCGCAGGCAAGAGCGACCTGGCCGTCGACGTCGCCCTGCGGCTGGGCGGCGAGGTCGTCAACGCCGACTCCATGCAGCTCTACCGGGGCATGGACATCGGGACGGCGAAGCTCACCGAGGACGAGCGCAGGGGCGTCCCGCACCACCTGCTCGACCTCTACGACGTCACCCGCCCGGCCACCGTGGCGGAGTTCCAGCAGCTCGCGCGCGACGCCATCGACGACTGCCGGGCCCGTGGCGTCACGCCGGTGCTGGTGGGCGGCAGCGCGCTCTATGTACGCGCTGTGCTCGACCGGTTCGAGTTCCCCGGCACCGACCCCGAGGTCCGGGCGCGCCTCGAGGGCGAGCTGGCCGAGGTCGGCGCCGCCGTCCTGCACAGCCGGCTGGCCGGGCGCGATCCCGCCGCCGCGGCCGCCATCCTGCCCAGCAACGGCCGCCGCGTGGTCAGGGCGCTCGAGGTCATCGAGCTGACCGGCCGCCCGTTCACCGCCACGCTGCCGCCGCGGCGGTACCGCTACGACGACGTCGTCCAGATCGGGCTCGACGTGCCGCGCGACGTCCTCGACGAGCGCATCGAGCTGCGCGTCGACCGCATGTGGGAGCAGGGCCTGGTCGACGAGGTCCGGCGGCTGGAGGCGCTGGGGCTGCGCGAGGGCCCGACGGCGAGCCGGGCGCTGGGCTACGCACAGGTGCTGGCGTTCCTGGCCGGCGACTCGACGGAGCCGGCCGCCCGCGACGAGACGGTGCTGCTCACGCGGCGTTTCGCCCGCCGTCAGCACGCCTGGTTCGGCAAGGACGACCGCATCGGCTGGATCCCGTTCGACGCCGATGACCGGTTGGAGCGCGCTCTGACCTACCATCGTCGGTCGTGAACGGCATCTCCTTCGTCAAGGGTCACGGCACCCAGAACGACTTCGTGCTGCTGCCGGACGCCGACGGCGCCCTGGCCGAGCGGCTCGACGAGAAGGCGGTGCGGCGCCTGGCGGACCGGTACTCCGGCATCGGCGCCGACGGCGTCATCCGCGTCACGCGCACCGAGACCTCCGAAGAGGTCCGCAAGCAGGCCGACGAGGGCGAGTGGTTCATGGACTACCGCAACGCCGACGGCTCCATCGCCGAGATGTGCGGCAACGGCGTGCGCGTCATGGCCCGCTACCTGTGGGAGAACGGCCTGGTCGATGGGCCGGTGCTGACGCTGGCCACGCGCGGCGGCGTCCGGACGGTGCACGCCGAGCCGGACGGCCGGCTGACCGTCGAGATGGGCCGGGCCAAGCCGGCCGCCACCCGCCAGCTGGCGTTCGTCGCCACCGGCGGACGCACCTGGGAGGCGGTCCCCGTGCGGGTGCCCAACCCGCACGCCGTCGTGTTCGTCGACGACCTCGACGAGGCCGGCGCGCTCACGTCGGCGCCCGACCTGCGCCCGGCAGCGGTCTTCCCGGACTCCGCGAACGTCGAGTTCGTCGCCGCGCGGGGGCACAAGCACATCGCGCTGCGGGTGTGGGAGCGCGGCGTCGGCGAGACCCGCTCCTGCGGCACCGGCGTCTGCGCCGCGGCGTGGGCGGCCATGCGGCGCGACGGGGCCGGCGCCGGTGCGCGCTACACCGTCGACGTGCCCGGCGGCCAGCTCGTCGTCACCGAGCGTCCGGACGGGGAGCTGCTGCTCACCGGGCCGGCTGTGCTGGGGATTCGCGGAACGGTCGATCTCTGAAACGTGTTGTGACCTAGATCACAGCATCCTGGGAAACCCCGAGGACGTCTCCTTCAGTAGAAGGAGCACGACGTCAGACTCGCGATCGATGCGCACCAGGCGCGAGCGGGCCTAACGTGGTGTATGTGGCCGGCGACGAGGCCGGCCGCGCGCCTGACGGGAGGCGGTGCCATGGGTGCTACGGAGAAGCAGCGACGCGAGGCCGTGCTGCTGGAAGTGGCCCGCCGAGCCCAGGAGAAGTCCACGGGCAAGGCCGAGCGGCGGGCCGCCACACTGCGGGCGGCGGCGAAATTACGGTGGGCGGCGTCCACCGGGTCGAGCTATGGTCGCTCCTGAAGACGTCGTTCGGCGAAAGCAGGAGAATTGAGCAATAGTCCAGGCCACGCATACAACCCCTATGACGACTCCGCCGAGGCGCCGGAGGCCGAGGAGTTCGACCTCCTCGAGGACCTCGACGGCGACACCACCGGGGACTACGACCTGGACGAGCGCCACGCGCTGCGTCGTGTGGCGGGCCTGTCGACCGAGCTCGAGGACGTCACCGAGGTCGAGTACCGGCGGCTGCGACTCGAGCGGGTCGTGCTCGTCGCGGTCTGGCCCGGCGGGTCCTTCACCGATGCCGAGAACTCCCTCTCCGAGCTGGCGGCGCTGGCCGAGACGGCCGGTTCGCAGGTGCTCGAGGGGCTCGTGCAGCGTCGTCAGCACCCCGACAACGCCACCTACATCGGCTCCGGCAAGGTCCAGGAGCTTCGCGAGGTCGTGCACGCGCACGGCGCCGACACCGTCATCGTCGACGGCGAGCTGACGGCGTCGCAGCTGCGCAACCTGGAGGACAAGGTCGACGTCAAGGTCGTCGACCGCACCATGCTGATCCTCGACATCTTCGCCCAGCACGCGAAGAGCCGCGAGGGCAAGGCGCAGGTCGAGCTGGCCCAGCTCGAGTACCTCTCCCAGCGGCTGCGCGGCTGGGGCGCGAGCCTCTCCCGGCAGGCCGGTGGCCGGGCCGGCGGCGCCGGGGGCGGCGTCGGCACCCGTGGTCCCGGTGAGACGAAGCTCGAGACCGACCGCCGGCGCATCCGCACCCGGGTCACCAAGCTGCGCCGCGAGCTCGCCGACATGCGCGTCGCCCGCGACACCAAGCGGGCCGACCGCCGCCGGCACGCGGTGCCCGCCGTCTCCATCGTCGGCTACACCAACGCCGGCAAGTCGTCGCTGCTCAACCGCCTCACCGGCGCGGGCGTGCTGGTCGAGGACGCGTTGTTCGCCACCCTCGACCCCACCGTCCGCAAGGCGCAGACGCAAGAGGGCCGCGTCTACACGCTGGCCGACACGGTCGGGTTCGTCCGGCACCTGCCGCACGAGCTGGTCGAGTCGTTCCGTTCCACGCTCGAGGAGGCCGGCGACGCCGACCTCCTCGTCCACGTGGTCGACGGCTCGCACCCCGACCCCGAGGGGCAGCTGACGGCGGTCCGTGGCGTCCTCGCCGACATCGGCGCGGGCGGGGTCCGCGAGGTCGTCGCCGTCAACAAGTCCGACGCGGCCGACCCCATGGTCGTCGCCCGGCTGCTGCGCAACGAGCCGCACGCGGTCGCCGTCTCGGCCCGCACCGGGGCCGGCCTCGATACGCTGCGCGCGCTCATCGAGAGCGAGCTGCCGCAGCCGCCGGTCGAGGTCGACGCGCTGGTGCCGTACGACCACGGCGAGCTGGTGGCGCGGGTGCACACCGTCGGCGAGGTGCTGTCGGTCGACCACGAGGCCGAGGGCACCCGCGTGCGGGCCCGCGTGCCCGAGGCGCTGGCCGCGGCGCTCGAGCCGTACGCCGTCGCCGCCCGCTGAGCCCGTCGCCCGTCAGTCCTCGAAGCGCACGGTGATGAAGCGCGGGCGGTAGATGGTGACGTCCTCGTAGTGGTCGGTGTTGACGAACGTGTTCACGTTGTACGAGACGACCAGCCCGCCGTCGCGGTCGAGGTGCGGGTGGGCGTGGGCGTTGTACGTGAACACGTTCGCGTCGCCGTAGCTGCCGCCCGCGCCGGTCTCCGGCGTGGTGTACAGCACCGTCTTGTCGGTGAACGGCCCGTACGGGGTGCACGAGGCGTAGGCGACGATCTCGGCGCTCAGCGGGACGGTCGTGTCGTGGGTGACCAGCAGGTACCGGCCGTCGTGCCATGACACGCTGTACTCGTTGCCCACGCCCGGCATGACCCGCACGGAGTCCGCCTCGTTCGCCGACCAGCCGGTGGCGGTGCGGTACTGCCAGGCGCCGAGCAGGCTGGTGCCGAACACCCGGGCGACGTGCAGGTACTTCTCCGAGCCGAGGTCCTCGACGCCGTAGACGTAGGTGAACGCGCCGGCGCGGCGGATCGCCGACGCCCACGAGATGCCGGCGCCGGACGGCAGCGGGTGCACGCTGAGCGGTTCGTCCGGGTCCGCCGGCGAGAACCGGGCCAGGACGTTGCGGTTCCAGCGCCAGTCCCAGGCGCCGGGGCCGAACCGCTCGTACTCCTGGTACGTGCCCTCGATGACGCCGAGGCTCGCGTGCGCGTCGCCGGCCCAGAACCAGTGCGAGTCGTCGGCGGGCGGCAGCAGCGGCTCGGGGTCGTCGGCGCTGCCCCGGTAGACGGTGCTCAGCTCGTCGCCGTCCTGGACGACGAAGGAGTTGTTGATGAACGGGGTGTCGCCGCCCTCGTCGGTGACCGGGGAGCGCCCGCCGTCGGCGTCGACCCGGCCGAGGAAGGTGTCGGAGAAGACCCAGAAGACGCGGCCGTCGGGCAGCGGGACGGAGTAGGTGCCGTCGGCTCCGGTCCAGTCGTCCAGCGCGGTGTTGTCGTTGCCGTACGTGGTGAACGTGCTGGTCAGCTCGGCGTCGGGGGTGGCGCTGAGGAGTCCGGGCACCTCGGCGCACGGCACCTGGGCGGCGGTCGCGGTGGCGGCGCCGCCGAGGGTGAGGACGAGGGCACTGGACATGACAACGGGGTAACGGGAACGAAATGCCATGTCAGTGTTCTAGTCATTAGATGACTTTCTGTCCAGATGTCACCCAGTTGTCGTGTCTGTCCAGATGTCAGTCCTGCTGGACCCGGCCGCCCAGGTGGGTGGCGAGGAACCGCTCGGCCGCGGCGTAGAACCGCTCGCGGTTCTCGGGCTTGGCCAGGCCGTGACCCTCGTCCTCGAACAGCAGGTACTCGTGGTCGAGGCCCTTCTCCTCGAGCGCGGCGACGATCTGCTCGGCCTCGGCGACTTTGACGCGAGGGTCGTTCTTGCCCTGCGCGACCAGCACCGGGATGGCGATCTGGTCGACCTTCGACAGCGGCGAGCGGTCCCAGAGCATGTCTCGCTCGGTCTCGGGGTTGCCGACGCGGGTGTGCATGATGGCGATCTGCGGCTTCCAGTACTCCGGGACCGACGCCAGCAGCGTGAGCAGGTTGGACGGGCCGACCATGTCGACGGCGCAGCGGAACACGTCGGGCGTGAAGGCGGCGCCGGCCAGCGCGGCGTAGCCGCCGTACGAACCGCCGTAGATGCCGACCCGGTCGCGGTCGATGAGGCCCTGGCCGACCAGGTGGTCGACGGCGTCGAGGAGGTCGGTGTGCATGGCCCGGCCCCACTGCTTGTTGCCGGCGTTGCCGAAGGCCTTGCCGTAGCCGGTGGAGCCGCGGAAGTTCACCTGGACGCACACGTAGCCGCGGTTGGCGAACCACTGCGCCTCGGGGTTGTAGCCCCAGGTGTCGCGGTGCCAGGGCCCGCCATGCACGTTGAGCACCGCCGGCAGAGCGGTGCGGTCGACGCCGCGCGGGTAGGTGAGGTAGCCGTGGACGGTGAGGCCGTCGCGGGCGGTGTAGGTGAACGGCTCCATCTCGGCCAGCTCGTACTCGTCGAGCTCGGGCCGGTGCGAGAACAGGAACGTCAGCGCGCCGGAGTCGCGGTCGTAGGTGTGGAAGCGCACCGGGCCGTCGGACAGCTGGTCGTGGATCAGCCAGGTGCGGTCGTCGCGGACCGCGCGGGAGATGCCGACCTCGCCGCGCAGCCGGCCGAGCAGGCTGTCGACCTCGGCGCCGAACTCGGGGTCGAGGTACGTCCAGGTCTTGCGGTCCTTGAGGAACGTGACGGCCTGCGGCTCCAGCGTCTCGGGGTGCTGGGCGATGCCGCCGGCGTCGTACTCGGCGTCCTCGGCGAGGACGGTCTGCTCGCCCGTGGCGAGGTCGACGCGGAGCACCCGGGCGGCGTTGACCCCCACGCTGGACAGCAGGTAGGCGACCGAGCCGTCGCGGCTGTAGCCGGCGACGCCCGTGGTCAGGATGTCGTCGGGGCCGATCTCGAACCAGGGCTCGTCGGTGCCGTCGTCGCCCCGGCGGTAGACGACGGCGCCGCCCTCCTCGGTCATGGCCATGCCGCCGCGGACGCGCAGGTCGGAGTCGACCATCCAGCCGGCATAGCCGGGGTTGGCGGCGATCTTCGTCAGCTCGCGGGTGCCGAGGTCGAGGGAGTAGACGTCGTGCAGCTCGGGGTTGTCGGCGTTGAGGCCGATGAGCATGGACGTGGGGTGCCAGCGGTTGTGCTCGAGGATGTACGCCGTGACCTTGTTCTGCGGCGTGGCCAGCGTGGCCTCGCCGGTCTCGAGGTCGAGCGCGTAGAGCCGCCAGTCCTCGTCGCCGTCGGTGTCCTGCAGGTACACCAGCGTGCGGTCGTCGTGGCAGAACATGAACGTGCGGATGCCGCGGTCGCGGTCGTGCGTGACCGGGCGGGCGGCGGCGGGGTCGTCGGCGGGACCGACCCACACGTTGAGCACGCCCTCGTCGGGAGCGACGAAGCCGAGCCGGGAACCGTCGGGCGACAGCGTGGGGGCTGCCCGCTCGGGGTTGCCGAACAGGACGTCACGGGGGATCAGCGGCACCGCGTCATACGTCATTCAGGCATTCCATCATGGCCCTCGGACAGGGTCGAGACAGGCCGGAGGCCGGCCTGTGGACAACCGCTTTCCGGGGTGGCGGGTCGGGTAATGTCGGGCCGGTGAAAGAGGGCGATGTGACGGTCGAGAAGCTCTTGACGGCGGCCGTCGGTGCCGTCGGTGGCGCCGAACGCCCTGGTCAGGTCGAGATGGCCGAGGCGGTCGGCGAGGCCGTCACCGAGGGCAAGCACCTGCTGGTCCAGGCCGGCACCGGCACGGGCAAGTCGCTGGCCTACCTCGTGCCGTCGCTGCTGCACGCCGACGCCTCCGACGGCCCGGTCATCGTCGCGACGGCGACCCTCGCGCTGCAGGCGCAGCTCGTCGACCGCGACCTGCCGGCGCTGGCCAAGGCGGCCGAGCCGCTGCTGGGCCGGCTGCCCAAGTGGGCCACCCTCAAGGGGCGGGCCAATTACGCGTGCCTGCACCGCGTCCGCGACGGCGCCCCCGACGACCAGGGCGAGCTGGTCCCCGTCGAGGAGCTGTCGGCCGGCAAGCTCGGTGCCGAGGTGCTGCGCGCCCGCGAGTGGGCCGAGGAGCAGGCGGCGTCCGCCGGCACCGGCGACCGCGACAAGCTCGAGCCGGGCGTCAGCGACCGCGCGTGGGCGCAGGTGTCGGTGTCGTCGCGCGAGTGCCTGGGCGCCACCCGCTGCCCCTACGGCAGCGAGTGCTTCGCCGAGGTGGCCCGGGCCCGCTCCGACGGCGCCGACGTCGTCGTCACCAACCATGCGCTGCTCGCCATCGACGCG
This sequence comes from Jiangella mangrovi, assembly GCF_014204975.1. NCBI lineage: Bacteria > Bacillati > Actinomycetota > Actinomycetes > Jiangellales > Jiangellaceae > Jiangella > Jiangella mangrovi. The sequence continues at coordinate 4,678,588 of NZ_JACHMM010000001.1, read as the reverse complement.
CTCGAGGGACTGCCGGTGCTGCCCGACCACGACGTCGTGGTGGTCGACGAGGCGCACGAGCTGGCCGCCCGGGTCACCAGCGTGGCCACGGCCGACCTGTGGCCGGGCGTCATCGACCGCGCGGCGGTCCGCTCGCGGGTGCACGTCGACGACGGCGATGCCGAGGAGCTGCGGGCGGCGGGCGAGCACCTGCGCCAGGCGCTGCTCGACGCGCCGGTGGGCCGGCTCGACGCCGTGCCCGAACGCCTGCTGACGGCGCTGGTCGAGCTGCGCGACGCCGCGCGCGCCGTGCAGTCCGGGTTCACGAAGTCCGCGCGCGAGGAGCGTGCCGCCGACGTCGAGGCATCCCGGCGGGCGGCCAAGACCATGGTCGACGACGTGTTCGGCACGGCCGAGCGGCTGGTGGCGAACACCGAGCACGACGTCCTGTGGGTCGAGGACCGCGAGCGGGTCGGCCGGTCTCTGCGGGTGGCGCCGCTGTCGGTCGCGGGGCTGCTGCGCGAGCGGCTGTTCGGCCAGAACACCGTCGTGGCGACGTCGGCGACGCTCGAGCTGGGCGGCTCGTTCGACGCCGCGGCGGGCGCGTTCGGGCTGCAGGGCGAGGGCGCTCCGGCGTGGACGTCGCTCGACGTCGGGTCGCCGTTCGACTACGGCAAGCAGGGCATCCTGTACGTCGCCCGCGACCTCCCGCTGCCCGGACGCGACGGCCTGCGCCCCGAGGTGGTCGACATGCTGGTCGAGCTGATGGCGGCGGCCGGCGGGCGCACGCTGGGGCTGTTCTCGTCGCGGCGGGCGGCCCAGGAGGCGGCCGAGGCGGTGCGCAAGCGGCTGCCCGACATCCCGCTGCTGTGCCAGGGCGACGACGTGGTGGCGACGCTGCTGCGCACGTTCGCGGCCGACGAGAAGACCTCGCTGTTCGGGACGCTGTCGCTCTGGCAGGGTGTCGATGTGCCGGGCGGGGCCTGCCAGCTGGTGGTCATCGACCGCATCCCGTTCCCGCGGCCCGACGAGCCGCTGGCGTCGGCGCGGCAGCGGGCGGTCGAGAAGGCGGGCGGCAACGGCTTCATGTCCGTTGCCGCCACGCATGCCGCGCTGCTGCTGGCGCAGGGTGCCGGGCGGCTGATCCGCAGGTCGAGCGACCGTGGCGTGGTGGCCGTGCTCGACCCGCGGCTGGTGACCGCCCGGTACGGCAGCTACCTGCGGGCGTCGCTGCCGCCGATGTGGTTCACCACCGACCAGTCCGTGGTGGTGGGAGCGCTCCGGCGGCTCGCGACGTCGGCCTAGCTCAGATACGCCGCATGACGGCGACGACGCGGCCGAGGATGGTGGCGTCGTCGCCGGGGATGGGCTCGTAGTCGGCGTTGTGCGGCAGCAGCCAGATGTGGCCGTCGCGCTTCTTGAACGTCTTGACCGTCGCCTCGCCGTCGATCATGGCCGCGACGATCTCTCCGTTCTCGGCCACCGGCTGCTGCCGGACGACCACCCAGTCGCCGTCGCAGATGGCGGCGTCGACCATGGACTCGCCGACGACGCGCAGCATGAACAGCGTGCCCTCGCCGACGAGCTCGCGGGGGAGCGGGAAGACGTCCTCGACCGCCTGCTCGGCCAGCACCGGTCCACCGGCGGCGATGCGCCCGACCATGGGCACGTACGACGGTGTCGGCAGGCTGCTCTCCTCGTCGAGCAGGGCCTCGCGGGTGAAGTCGCCGGGCGCGGTGCCGGGCGGCAGCACCTCGAGCGCGCGCGGGCGGTGCGGGTCGCGGCGGATGTAGCCCTTGTTCTCGAGCACGCCGAGCTGGTGGGCGACGCTGGACGGGCTGGACAGGCCGGCGGCCTGGCCGATCTCGCGCATGCTGGGCGGGTATCCACGACGGCCGACCGACTCGCGGATGACCTCGAGCACCTTGCGCTGCCGCACCGTGAGGTCGGCCGGGTGCTGATGCGTCTCCGGGAAGTTGTGCACCGAGGCGACGGCTGCCTCGCCGCGCTCCTCGTCGTCGTTGTTGGCCACCACGCCACCTCCGGTAGATATTCCGTTCGGTGCGACGGCGCTTCGCAGCATCCGTTCGAAAACGCGTCGCACGGTCGAATGATGGCCTCACAGTAGCCCGAATGCACGACACGATCAAACATCTGTTCGAACGTGTCTCGACTTTGTCAGTGGCACCGTGTACAACTTTTCGTACAGTCGTTCTATCGAACGGTTGTGCGACATGGACCGGAGGCTGACATGGCGACGACGACCTACATCCCGCCGTTCGAGACCCGCACGCGCGTGGTCATCGAGCCCGAGCGCACCGACGAGCTGCCGCGCCGGCACGTGGCCCGGCGGCGCCCCTCGGGCCTCCCCGCTCCGGTCGCGTGCGCGGGCTCGGCCGAGCCCACGCTGCACGGCGCCCGGCTCACCCGGCGCGGGCGTGTCGTGGTCGCGTTCGCCTGGCTGCTGCTCCTCGTGGCCGGCGTGCTGGCGTTCGTCCGGCCCTGGGAGGGTGGCGAGGGCGCGGGCGCCGGCTCGGCGGTCGTCACCACGGTCGAGGTGCGGGGCGGCGACACGCTCTGGGAACTCGCCACCGACGTCGCGCCCACCGCAGACCCGCGCGAGACGGTCGCCGCCATCATGGAGCTGAACGGCCTCTCGTCCGCCGGCGACATCCAGCCGGGCGATCTGCTGAAGCTTCCTGCTTCTCGCTGACGTTCACCTGGCGCTCGGTTGTCGGCGGGCACTGCCTCCGTGCTGCGTTGATGATCGGTGCCTAGTTCTGCGGGGATGTTTGCTGAGTTGGTCGGGCCCCTGCTGTTCTTCATTGTCGAGGGCGCGGCGGCGCGCCTCAAGTCTGCGCGCGTGGGGGTTGGGTCGCCGCTGTGGTGGGGGCGCTGGACTTGACCCGCGCCGACGCGCCCTCGCCTTTCACAGCACCAGGGCCCCCTCCCCGGAATGGACCCGGCCCTCAGACCCGCCGTGCTCCTGTTCCGCTGGCCGCTGGCGGTTCCGCTGGGGGTGTTCGGCAGGTGGTTCTGCTGGGGTGGGGTCGCGCCGGCCGCTGGCGGTGGTGGTGACGCCCGGCAAACCGGCTCACGCCTCGGAATCCGGCGCTTGCGGCCTGGATTCCGCTGCCAACCGCCGGTTTCCGAGGCGTCCGCCGGTTTCCGAGGCGTCGCGCCGCCCTGATTCCATGATCATCAACCTTTTGGGCTGCTCTGGCGACACCAAAGGTTGATGATCATCGGCTGGGTGCTCGAGATGATCACGTTCGGCACGAGTTCTCGTGTCGTACTAGGCCTGTAGGCGTGTTGAGGGTCGGGTAATCGTGGTGATGGCCCGCCAGGCGGCCTGGTAAGCGGTTGCCTGGCGGCGTCACGAGGTGTTCTCCTGCTTCACGAGGTCTGCAGGCCTGGTGGAGCAGGGAATTGGGTGCTGTACGTGGTCATTTCGAGGCCGGCGCGGCCGCCACCCACGGCGGGACTGGCTGCCGATCCCACGGCGCGACCGTCAGCGGCCAGCGGAACAGGAGCGCGGCGCCGCTAAGGGCCGGGGTCATTCTGGGGGAGGGGTCCCTGGTGGTGCTGTGAGCGGGGGCGCGGGAGTCCGGGTCAAGCGGTCCCCGATGCGCGAAGCGCCCATTGGTCCGCTTGAGGCGGTCTCCCGCGCTCCCGACAATGGAGAGCAGCAGGGGGCCGGCCAACTCGGCGAACCCGGCGTACGGACGCCCGGCGGACCTCACCACAACATCTTGTGTCCACAGGCGCGCCCTGGCTGCGGTTTCCACAACCCCACAGTCCACCGCCAGCTGACCCCGTCGCACCCCCAGAGAAGGCCGGCAAACGCTCGCTCACCTGCGAAGACGCCACCGCCCACCCCGTACCACCTACGCGAACCCGCAGGTCGCTCACAACCGCCGCGACTCGCCGTCACCGATGATCGACTCATCCGTGACCAGCGGCTTTGAAACAGGTCCCGCGAGTCCGGCCATGTCGGTTGCAGACGCCCCTCCGCGCGACGTACGGTACCCCTACATGTAGTAGTTACACGGGTGTAAGCTGTCCACAGATTGTGGTCGAGAGTGCACAGGTTGTCCCCATCTCGTCCACAGCTCCAGACACAGGTCCCCAGCGAAGGAGGTGCGCGATGCACTGTCCGTTCTGCCGTCACGCCGACAGCCGGGTGGTCGACAGCCGCACCGCCGACGAGGGCACCGTCATCCGGCGCCGGCGGCAGTGCCTGGCCTGCGAGCGCCGGTTCACCACCGTCGAGCAGCTGACGCTGGCCGTGGTGAAGCGCTCGGGCGCCACCGAGCCGTTCAGCCGCGAGAAGGTCGTCGCCGGGGTCCGCCGGGCGTGTCAGGGCCGGGGCGTCAGCGAGGACGACCTCGCCAGGCTGGCCCAGCGGGTCGAGGAGCAGTTCCGCGCCCAGGGGAGTGCGGAGATCCCCAGCCGCGAGGTGGGCTTGGCCATCCTGGTCCCGCTGCGCGAGCTGGACGAGGTCGCGTACCTGCGGTTCGCCAGCGTGTACCGCGACTTCGACAGCCTGGACGACTTCGAGAACGAGATCGCGACGCTGCGGGCCGACCGCGAGCTGGCGCAGCGTCGCCGCGACGAGGGGACCGAGGGGCAGGAGCGCGACTCCACCCTCACCGTCGCGGAACCGTAAGCAGCACGTCGAGTACGACATTCGGGTTCAAGCCGGGGGAAGTGAGGAAGGTCCATGACGGAGACGGTGAGCGGGCCGAGCCGGGGCAGTGCGGGCGGCAAGGCGGCGGCGCGGACGAAGAAGGCTCGGGGCTTGAGCATCGGGCGCATCTACACCACCGCCGGTGTGCACCCGTACGACGAGGTGACGTGGGAGCGCCGCGACGTCCTCCAGCAGAACTGGAAGACCGGCGAGACCGTCTTCGAGCAGAAGGGCGTCGAGTTCCCCGACTTCTGGTCGCTGAACGCGTCGACCATCGTCACCACCAAATACTTCCGCGGCGCCGTCGGCACCGACGTGCGCGAGTGGAGCCTGCGGCAGCTCATCGACCGTGTGGTCAAGATGTACCGCAACTCCGGTGAGGCCGAGGGCTACTTCGCCACACCCGACGACGCCGAGGTGTTCGAGCACGAGCTGACCTGGATGCTGCTGCACCAGGTGTTCAGCTTCAACTCGCCGGTCTGGTTCAACGTGGGCACGAAGTCGCCGCAGCAGGTGTCGGCGTGCTTCATCCTGTCGGTCGACGACTCCATGGACTCGATCCTCAACTGGTACCGCGAAGAGGGCATGATCTTCAAGGGCGGCTCCGGCGCCGGCCTCAACCTCTCGCGCATCCGCTCCAGCAAGGAGCTGCTGTCCTCCGGCGGGACGGCGTCCGGCCCGGTCAGCTTCATGCGCGGCGCCGACGCGTCGGCGGGGACCATCAAGTCCGGCGGCGCCACCCGGCGTGCCGCCAAGATGGTCGTCCTCGACGTCGACCACCCGGACGTCGAGGAGTTCATCCAGACGAAGGCGCGCGAAGAGGACAAGATCCGCGCGCTGCGCGACGCCGGCTTCGACATGGACCTCGGCGGCGCCGACATCGTCTCCGTCCAGTACCAGAACGCCAACAACTCCGTCCGCGTCAACGACGAGTTCATGCGCGCGGTCGAGGCCGGCGACGAGTTCGGCCTGCGCGCCCGCATGACGGGCGAGGTCATCTCCACTGTCGACGCCAAGAAGCTGTTCCGCGACATGGCGCAGGCGGCATGGGAGTGCGCCGACCCCGGCATCCAGTACGACGGCACCATCAACGACTGGCACACCAACCCCGAGACCGGCCGCATCACCGCGTCCAACCCGTGCTCGGAGTACATGAGCCTCGACAACTCCAGCTGCAACCTCGCCAGCCTCAACCTGATGAAGTTCCTGCAGGCCGACGGGAGCTTCGACAGCGCCACCTTCGCCAAGGCGGTCGAGCTGATCATCACGGCGATGGACATCTCCATCACCTTCGCCGACTTCCCGACCGAGTCGATCACCGAGACCACCCGCGCCTACCGCCAGTTGGGCATCGGCTACGCCAACCTCGGCGCGCTGCTCATGGCGTCGGGCCTGGCCTACGACTCCGAGGGCGGCCGGGCGCTGGCCGCGGCCATCACGTCGCTCATGACCGGCGCCGCCTACAAGCGCTCGGCAGAGCTCGCCGGCGTCGTCGGCCCGTACGACGGCTTCGCCCGCAACGCCGAGGCGCACGCCCGGGTCATGCGCAAGCACGCCGCCGCCAACGACGACCTCCGCTCGGTCGCCAGCCTCGACGCCGACGTGCGCAGCCTCGCCACGAAGGTCTGGGCCGAGGGCAACAAGATCGGCGAGAAGAACGGCTGGCGCAACGCGCAGGCCTCGCTGCTCGCCCCCACCGGCACCATCGGCTTCATGATGGACTGCGACACCACCGGCATCGAGCCGGACTTCTCGCTGGTCAAGTTCAAGAAGCTGGTCGGCGGCGGCTCCATGCAGATCGTCAACCTGACGGTGCCGAAGGCGCTGAAGAAGCTCGGCTACACCGACGAGACCATCGAGGCGATCGTCGAGTTCATCGCCGAGCACGGCAACGTCGTCGACGCCCCGGGCCTCAAGCCGGAGCACTACGAGGTGTTCGACTGCGCCGCCGGGCAGCCGCGGGCCATCGAGCCCATGGGCCACGTGCGCATGATGGCCGCCGTCCAGCCATTCCTGTCCGGCGCCATCTCCAAGACGGTCAACATGCCGGAGTCGGCGACGGTCGAGGAGATCGAGGACGTCTACCTGCAGGGCTGGAAGCTCGGCCTCAAGGCGCTGGCCGTCTACCGCGACAACTGCAAGGTCGGCCAGCCGCTGTCCGACGCCAAGGCGAAGACCGCCGACGCCACGCCCGCCAAGGACGTCGTCGTCGAGTACCGGCCGACCCGCCAGCGGTTGCCGAAGACCCGGCCGAGCCGGACCACGTCGTTCACCGTCGGTGGCGCCGAGGGCTACATGACCGCCGGCTCCTACCCCGACGACGGCCTCGGCGAGGTCTTCCTGAAGCTCGGCAAGCAGGGCTCGACGCTGGCCGGCATCATGGACGCCTTCTCGATCGCGATCTCGATCGCGCTGCAGTACGGCGTGCCGCTCGAGACCTACGTCGAGAAGTTCACCAACATGCGCTTCGAGCCGTCGGGCATGACCGACGACCCGGACGTGCGCATGGCGCAGAGCGTGGTCGACTACATCTTCCGTCGCCTCGCCCTGGACCACCTGCCGTTCGAGTCGCGCGCCGCGCTCGGCATCTACACGGCGTCGGAGCGGTCCCGCCAGCTCGACACGGGCGAGTACACCCCCGACACCTCCGACGTCGAGGTCGAGGTCGACACGTTCCGGCAGTCGGCTCCGGTGACGCCGCAGGCCGAGGCCAAGCCGACTCCGGCGCCCGAGGTCGCGGCCGCCCGCCCGGCCCCGGTCGAGGCGCACACCTCCGCCGAGCTGCTCGAGGTCATCCAGGGCACCAGCACCGACGCACCGCTCTGCTTCACCTGCGGCACGAAGATGCGCCCGGCCGGCAGCTGCTACGTCTGCGAGGGCTGCGGCTCCACCAGCGGCTGCAGCTGACGCACGCACACGAGACGGCCGCGGGGATTCGTCCCCGCGGCCGTCTCGTGCGTTCGGGGGTCAGCGGGCCAGCTTGGCGCAGGTGACCGACAGCCAGACCCAGCCGGCGAGGATGCCGGCCGTGAAGGCGAGCACACCCCAGGTGGCGCCCGCGCTGCCCGCGATCGCGACGAACCCGGCGAGGATCGCGATGCCGGTGCCGGCGGAGTAGCGCCAGGCGCCGATGCGCCCGGCCCGGCGCAGCCGGCGACCGAGCACGAAGCATGCCACCGCCAGGCAGGTGAAGCCCACCGCGCCGGCCGCCAGGTGCGCCGACCCGTGCCACGTCACGGTCGCCTCCGCGGCCGTCGTGCCCGCGGGGAACCCCTCGACCGGGTCGGCGACGAAGACGGCGGCGCCCAGCAGAGAGAGGCCGTAGACGCCCACGAGCCGGGGCGTCCACGTCCCCGCGACGCCCGATCGTCGCAGCCCGGCCGCGGCGGACACCGTCAGGACGGCCGCCACCGCGAAGTTGGTGATCTGCACCCAGCCGAAGTCGCCATTGGCCAGCACGCTCGCCGCGTGCCGGGTCGGGTCGTAGCCGTCGCGGAAGAAGTACTGCGCCACCACCGTCGCCACGTAGAGCGGGCCGGCGACGACGCCCGCGGCGAGGAGGCGGGACGAGCGGCGGGTGACGGCGGAAGCGGCGGTGGGAGTGGCGGCGATGGCGGTCATGGTCCCGGTCCTTTCGGAGGGTCGTGGGTGCCCGGTTGCGCCCACGCTCCCACCGAAAAGAAAATCTGTCAAGGACAAAGAAAGTTGTCGGTTACGACGTCACCCCACGCAGCCGGTGCGTCGCGACGAACGACGGGTCGGTGATCGCGGGCCGGTCGGCGCGGAAGGCGTCGATCGGGTAGGGCGTCGAGCCGGAGGTCGCGAGGTCGGCGAGGATCCGGCCGATGAGCGAGGCGAACTTGCCGGCGTGCCCGCCGCCGACCGCGGTGACGATGCGGGGGTGGCCTGGGACGTGGTCGATGATGAACTCGCGGTCCGGCGGCAGGTCGTACACGCAGGTCTTCGTGAGCAGCTCGGGGCCGACGGCGTCCGGCAGCCGCTCGCGCAGGAAGTCCAGCACCAGCGACGTCTCCGCGGGGTCCGGCGCCGTCGACCGGGTCGCCTGTGTGACGTAGCGGCCGGTGAGGTCGCGCGCAGCCTTGACCGCGACCTCGCCGTAGACGGGGAAGCCGTAGAAGAACTCCTCACCGTGCCAGATCCACATCGGGAACCGGTCCGGCGCGAACGCCCGCAGGTGCGGCGTCGCGAAGTAGCTGACCTGTTCCTGGCTGAGCCGGATCCGCAGGTCCACGCCCAGCGAGGCCAGCAAGGACGGCGTCCACGACGCGGCGCACAGCACGACCGAGCCGGCCGAGACCACCGAGCCCGACCCGAGAGTGACGGTGACGCCGTCGGCCGACGACGACAGCGCGGTCACGGGGGTCGACGGCGCGAACTCGACGCCGAGGCCGCGGGCGAGGGCGATGTGCGCCGCCGTCGCCCGGCGGATGTCGAGGATGCCGCCGTCGGGCTGGTACAGGCCCACGACGTCGTCGCCCACCCGCCACTGCGGCCACCGCGCCCGCACCTCGGCGCCCGACAGCCGCGACCACGTCACCCCGGACGCCGCCAGTGGCGCGAGCGACGCCTCGTACGCGTCCAGCTCGACCGCGCCGGGCGTCCCCGCCACGGCCAGGTCGAGCCCGCCGGTCCGGAACACCACCTGCAGCCCGGTCAGCGACTCGATCTCGGTCCAGCACTCGTACGCCGACGGCGTCAGCGCGGTGTAGGCGGGGGAGTGGTAGGCGTGCCGGATGATGCGCGAGTGGTCCTCCGAGGCGCCGCGCCCGTGCCCGAGCTCGTACTGCTCGAGCACCAGCACGTCGCGGTGGCCGGCCGCCGCCAGCCGGTACGCCGCGGCGGCGCCCAGCGCCCCGGCCCCGATGACGACGTGTTCGTAGGTGCGTTTCACGACGACCTCCGCGGCTTCACTCCGGCCACCAGCTCCTTCACCCGCGACGGCTCGACGTAGCGGGCCCGGACGGCGCCGCCGGCGAGCTTGCGGACCAGCACGTCCGACGGCAGCGGCTGCTGCGACGCCAGCAGCACCACGTTGCCGTACCGGCGTCCGCGCAGCTGCCCGGGCTCCGCGATCAGGGCCACGTGCGCGAACACCTCGAGCGCCGTCGCCGCCTCGACCCGCGACTCGCGCACCTGCGCGGTGTCGGCGACGTTGCCGGCGTAGAGCCCGCCGGGCGTCAGCACCCGCGCGACCTCGGCGTAGAACTCCGTCGTCACCAGGTGCGGCGGCACTCGGGCGCCGTCGAACGCGTCGCGGACGACGACCGCGGAATGCGCGTCGGGCAACGACGCCAGCCCCACCAGCCCGTCAGCCGCCTTCAGCCGCAGCCCGCGCACCGACCGCAGCCCGAACGCCTGGCGCATCAGCGTGACCAGCGCGGCGTCGATCTCGAACACCGTCTGCGGCGAGCCGGGCCGCGTCGCCGCCACGTACAGCGCGAGCGTGCAGCCGGCCCCGCCGATGTGCACGGTGGGCAGCGGCGCGTCGGGCGCCGCGCCCGGCGGTCCCGCGGCGTCCAGGACGTGCCCCATCCACTGCATGTACTCGAAGTCCAGCCGGGTCGGGTCGCCGAGGTGGACGTAGGAGCTGGGCACGCCGTTGACCATGATCGACCAGCCGCCGGGGTCGGAACGGTCGGCGATCAGCTCCGCCGTCCCGGACTCGATGTCGTGCGCTCCGGCGAACCGGTCGGGACGGGGGCGGTCGCTGCCACGGGACGGGGGCACGAGCGATAGGTTCGCAGCATGGCTGACCGTCCGCAAAAGAACCTCCACGTAGGCGCGCCGTACCGGGCCGACGAGGCGCGCTACATCGACACCCCCTACCGCCGCAGCGGCCGCACCGGCCTGAAGCTGCCCGCCGTCTCGCTGGGCCTGTGGCAGAACTTCGGCGACGAGTCGCCGCTGGCCACGCAGCGGGCCATCCTGCGTACCGCGTTCGACCGCGGCGTCACGCACTTCGACCTGGCCAACAACTACGGCCCGCCGCCGGGGTCGGCGGAGAAGAACTTCGGCCGCATCTTCGCCGAGGACTTCCGCCCGTACCGCGACGAGCTGATCATCTCGACGAAGGCCGGCTACGACATGTGGCCCGGCCCGTACGGCGAGTGGGGCTCGCGGAAGTACCTGCTGGCCAGCCTCGACGCGTCGCTGGACCGCATGGGGCTGGACTACGTCGACATCTTCTACTCGCACCGGTTCGATCCCGACACGCCGCTCGAGGAGACCATGGGCGCCCTCGACACCGCGGTGCGGTCCGGGCGGGCGCTGTACGCCGGCATCTCGTCCTACTCGCCGGAGCGGACGCGCGAGGCGGCGGCCATCATGCGCGAGCTGGGCACGCCGCTGGCCATCCACCAGCCGTCCTACTCGATGTTCAACCGCTGGATCGAGGCCGGCCTGACCGAGGCGTGCGGCGACGAGGGCCTCGGCATCATCGCCTTCTCGCCGCTGGCGCAGGGGCTGCTGACGAACAAGTACCTCGGCGGCGTCCCCGAGGACTCGCGAGCGGCCCGGGGCGGCTCGTTCTCGCCGTCGCTCGTCACCGACGACGTCGTCGCGCGGCTGCGGGCCCTGAACGGCATCGCGGAGTCGCGCGACCAGACGCTCGCGCAGCTGGCGCTGTCGTGGGCACTGCGCGACGAGCGGGTGACGTCGGTGCTCATCGGCGCCCGGACGGTGGCGCAGCTCGACGACAGCCTGGGCGCCCTCGACCGGCTCGACTTCAGCGACGACGAGCTGAACGAGATCGACAAGCACGCGGTCGAGTCCGGCCTGAACATCTGGGCCCGGTCGAGCGACGCGTGACCCGATGAACGAGCGTGTCCGGCGCAACCCGCGCACCGAGGCCGTCTGGGCCCAGCTGTACGAGGCACTGGCCGCGCTGACCACGTCCACCGGCCGCCGGGTGCTCGACATCGTCGACCTCGGCGGCGGGAGTGGCGTGTTCGCCGTGCCGCTGGCCCGCATCGGCCACCGCGTCACCGTCGTCGACCCGAGCCCGAACGCGCTGGCCACGCTGGCGCGCCGGGCCGCCGAGGCGGGCGTCGCCGAGCGGGTCACGGCCGTCCAGGGCGATGCGGCGGGACTGGCGGCGGTCGCTGACGATGTCGACGTCGTCGTGTGCCACGGGGTGCTCGAGGTCGTCGACGACGTCCCCGGGGCGGTGGCCGGGCTCGCGGCCTGCCTGCGCCCGGGCGGCGTCGCCAGCGTCCTCGTCGCCCAGCGCTACGCGGCCGTGCTGGCCAAGGCGCTGGCCGGCCACCTGGCCGACGCGCGCCGGCTGCTCGACGACCCCGACGGGCGGTGGGGCGGGTCCGACCCGCTGCCGCGCCGATTCGACGAGGACGGCGTCAGGGCGCTGCTGGAGGAGGCCGGGCTCGAGGTCACCGGGGTGCACGGCGTCCGGGTCCTCACCGACCTCGTCCCCGGCAGCGCCGTCGACGACCCGGCCGAGGTGGCCGCCCTGGCCGAGCTCGAGGCGGCCGTCGTCGCCCATCCGGCGTTCCGGCCCGTCGCGGGGGCGCTGCACGTGCTGGCGGTGCGGCCCGGCGGCTGATCTCGCCCGAATCGGGTGATCTCGCCCGTCGCGCCATGACGTGTGCTGTACTGGCATGACGGTCCGGCAGATCCACCGGCTTCGGCCGAGCGGCTGGCTTTCCTGCGTGGCGTCGGCCGCATATGCTGGTCCTTACAGCAGGTGCCCATAGGTTTCCGTGTTCATTGGAGGGGAACGGTGCCACTCTCCGATCATGAGCAGCGGCTGCTCGAGCAGATGGAGCAGGCGCTGCTCGCCGAGGATCCGAAGTTCGCCACCGCGATGCGTGGCGCGGATCTTCGGCGGCGGTACCGGCGGCGTGCGGTACTCGCCGGCCTGGTCTTCCTCGTCGGCGTCGTGATGCTCATGACCGGCGCGGTGACGCAGGTGATCGCGCTGGGTGTGGCGGGTTTCGTCGTCATGCTCGGCTCGGCGTTCTACGCAGTCACCTCGTGGCGGCGCGTCCCGCCCACCGACGGCACGGCCGCGGCGGGCGACGTCCCGGACATCAGCCCCGGTTCGCCCCGCCGTCAGCGCCGCCCCAAGGGCCCGCGCAACAGCGGCTCGTTCATGGAGCGCATGGAGCAGCGGTGGCGCAACCGCCGCGAGCGCGGCTACGGCCAGTAGCCCTCTGATCCACGCGTGAGCGCCGCCCCGGTCATCGTCGGGGGCGGCGCTTCGTCGTGTCCGCGACCTGCAGATGCCGACTCCGAGTAGCCACTGACGTCGTCAGAGACGCCCGCCAGGCCCGGTGGTCCGGACCTAGCGGCATGAGAGATCCCTCACGTGCGCGCGTACCTCATCCGCCGGAGGCTGCATTCAGCCGTCCCACAGGGCCGCGGAGCGGCCCTGGATCGAGTGAGGTGATCCCCACGCGAGTGATGCCGCAGGCGACCTCTGTTCGTGCCCGGTCTGGTATCGCTGCCACCGCACCTCTCTGTGATCATCAAGGATCGGTGGGGCCATGACCCCACCAATCCTTGATGATCACGTCGGCCGGTCGCGGTTTCGCTGATCCGTCAGGCGCTCCCCAGTGCCGAGCAGTCGATCCGCACCGCCGAATGTCCGTCGAAACACGCCCGTCAGCCGCCGGTGCGGCGGGGCGACGAGACGCGACGGCGGATGGCCGCCGACGAGGTGGCGGCCCGCATCTTCTCGCCGGTGACGTCGATCCAGTCGAAGGCGTCGATGAGCCGGCGGTTGGCCTCTTCGGCGGAGTCGCGCAGCCGGGTCGGCAGCAGGAACGCCTGGACGCGCCGGCTCAGCGAGGCGGACCGGGCGATGGGCCGCAGGACGAGGTCGGTGTCGGAGCGCAGCGCCTCGACGGCGCCGGGCTGCCGGGCGTAGCGGGCCCGTTCGACGGCGCCGACCAGGTGGTTGAGCACCTCGCGCTCGTCGGCGTCGAGGGACGCCGCCTCGGCGACCCGGCGGCCGGTGACGCGCGGGGTCGCGGCGGGATCCCAGGCGATGCCCGCGTCGCGCGAGACTTCGCGCAGGTCGGCCCAGGCGGCCTCGGCGGACAGGGCGGGGTCGTCGCCGGCGCGCCGCCAGCGCAGCTCGCGGCCGACCCGGGCAGCCACCGTCGGCGTCAGGAAGAACGCCACCAGCGCCAGCGCACCGATGACGATCAGCGGCCACTGCGACGAGGAGCCCTGAGCGCCCGCCGCGCCGCCGCCACCGAGCTGGTCGTCGCGCGGGACGGCCGGCGCCGTGGCCGACGACGTCGGCGCCGGCGCGTTCGGGTTGGTCTCAGGGGTCTCGGGGTTGGCGTTGGGGACGAGCGTCCAGTCGGGCGCCTGCCCGGTGACCGACGCCGGGGTGGGCTCGAACCGGATCCAGCCGGTGCCCTGGAAGTACAGCTCGGGCCAGGCGTGGGAGTCGTGCGAGCGGACCAGCCAGGTCCCGTTGCCCTGGGAGTCGCCGGGGGTGAAGCCGACGGCGACGCGGGCCGGGATGCCGAGGTAGCGGGCCATGATCGCCATGGTGGCGGCGAACTGCTCGCAGTAGCCGCGGCGTTCGTCGAGGAAGTCCTCGAGCGCCGTGGACGAGTGCCCGGGCTGCGACTGGATGTCGTAGGTGAACCCGCCGCTCGGGCCGCGGAACCACTCTTGGAGGGCGGCGGCCTCGGTGAAGGAGTCGGTGGCCCCGGCGTCGGCGACGATCTGGTCGGCGAGCTCGGTGACCACGGGCGGGAGGTCGTCGGGCAGCTCGAGCATGGCGTCGACGTCGTCGCTGGGGGAACCGGCGCCGCGCAGCTGCTCGATGCTGGGGTTCAGGGCGAGGGCGTCGGCGGTGTAGCTGCGCGCCCGCACGTCGTCGCCGTCGGCCACCACGTCGAGGGTCTCGGCGTGGAAGCGCCAGTCGCCGTCGATGACGATGCGCTGGGTCGGGTAGGGGAGCGGCAGCCAGCTGGAGCTGAAGTCGTCGGTGACCCGGATGTCGTACTCGACGACCGGGTACTCGCCGTTGTCGAGGCCCTGCGGCCAGGGCATCCCGCTGTCGACGGAGTTGGGCACCGGCCGGTCGGAGGTCTTCCACTCCTCGCCGTCGAACACGTCGAGGGTGACGATGCGGATGTAGGCGGGCTCGTCGTCGGACGAGGTGTACTGCATGACCTCGACGTTCTCGCGGCGCTGCAGGTTGCGCTGGAGATCGACGATGGGATTGTCGGTGCGGATGGTCTGCCCGCCACCCCCGCCCCCGCCACGTCCCGGGCCGAGCATGCCCTCGGTCAGGACCGGCGCCATGCCGGGCACCGCCACCGCCACGATGAGCGCCACCGCGCCGACCCGGCGGCCGTTGCGGGCCAGGGAGTCGGTCTCGGGGATGCCGCTGCGCCGCGCCGACGGGCTGGCCGAGCGTCCCCACGACGCGACCCGCGTGCGTCCCTCGGACACCAGCAGCGCCAGGAACCCGACCGCCGGCGGCAGGAACCACCACCAGTCGAGGCCCGTGGCCAGCACCGACGCGGAGATGGTGTAGCAGGCCGCCAGCGGGATGCCGGCCAGCGGGACCTTGCGCAACCAGACCGCCACGGCGTCGACCAGCACCGCCACCACGCCGGCGCCGCCGACCACGAGCATGAGGATGCCGCGGGGGACCGGGACCGGGGCGATGTACGTCGTCGTGACGTCGGTGCCCTCTTGGAACACGTCGATGAGGCGGGTGGCCCAGTCGGTGGTGGGGATGAAGCCGAGCAGCGCGACGTCGTTGGCCACCAGCACGCCGAGCCACAGCACCACGACGGCGAGCTGCGCGACCGGCACCAGCAGCGACGGCACGCCGAGCTTGCGCAGCACGTAGCCGGTGCCGGCGACCAGCGCGACGGCGATGCCGGCGGGCACGATCCAGTCGTCGGTGAGCGTGATGGCGAACAGCGGCAGCACCGACAACCAGGCGGCCAGTGCCGCGACGATGGTCAGGCGGCCGTGCGCACTCAGCGACGACATCAACGCACCTCTCGTCCGCTGGGGGCGGTGGCCGCGGTGGCGCCGGCGGGCTCGACGACGGGGGCCGTGACGGCGGGACGCTGCAGGCCGAGACGCTCCCAGAGCGTGGTCAGGTGCTCGCCGCGCTTGGCGACGATGACGTTCCAGCCGGCGCTGCGCAGCACCTGGACGGCGCCGGTGAGCCGGACCTGCTCGCGGGTGTTCTCGCCCAGCGAGGTCCAGGTCATGACGTCGAGGACGACGGCGAGGGCCGCCGTGGAGCCCTGTCGCAGGCTCGCGACGACCCGCGCCTCCTGCTCGCTGAGCCGGCCGAACACGCCGACCAGCAGGCCGGTGGCGGCGTCGGCGCCGCTGAGGAGGTCGGGCCAGCGCCCGACGGAGGCGTCGCGCTGCGGCTGGACGACGGCGAGCGCGTCGAGCAGCGAGACCTTGGCGTCGCCGGGTCCGCTGGCGGGGTCGTGCCAGTTCGTGGAGACGGAGCTGCCGTGGTCGGTGGCGAGCCGGACGGCGTAGCCGCGCTCGGCCAGGTGGACGCCCATGGAGGCGGCGGCCGTGACGCTCCACTCGAGCGAGGAGTCGATGCCCTCGCCGGTGTGCCCGGCGGTGCGGGTGTCGAGCAGGATGGTGGCGCGGCTCTGCCAGGGCTGTTCCTCGCGCCGGACCATGAGCTCGCCGTGGTGCGCGGTGGCCCGCCAGTGCACGCGGCGCATGTCGTCGCCGATGCGGTAGGCCCGGATGGTGGCGTCCTCTTCACCCGCGGCGGCGATGGCCCGCGGCCGGCTCTCGCCGCTGCCGCTCCACTCGCCGACCAGCCGGACGGGCGGCAGCTTGTGCACCGTCGGCGTGACGATGAGCGTGCCGACGTCGCTGAACGCGCGCTTGAGCTCGACCATGCCGAACGGGTCGGTGACCCGGACCGTCAGCGGGCCGACCTTGTACCGCCCGCGCACGACGGGGTCGATGGCGTACGTGACGTCGCGGCGGAACCGGGACCACACGTGGTCGAGGACGAACCGCGGCCGCGCGCCCAGGGTGAACGGGATGCTGTCCTCGACCAGCAGGACGCCGGTGGGGATGCGGGCGGAGTTGGCCAGCCGCAGGTGCACTGTCGCCCGCTCGCCGACGGAGACCCGTGGCGGCTCGACGGAGCGCGACGCCGCGAGCCGGACCCGGCTGCGCAACGCCACGACGAGGCTGATGGCGGGGATGACGGCGAGCAGCAGGCCGACCCGCAGCACGTCGCGCTGACCGGCCAGGACGGCGGCCACGATGGCGCCGCCGCCCACGGCCAGGAAGGCCCAGCCGCGCCGCGTCAGTCCGGACAGCGCGTCGTTCATGGGCGGCTACCGCGCCGGTTCGGGCTGCGGGACGCGCTGCACGAGGTCGGCGACGATGCCCGCGGCGTCGCGGCGGCCGATCTGCGCCTCGGCCGTGGGCAGCAGCCGGTGGCCGAGCACGGGCGCGGCCAGCGCCTGGATGTCGTCGGGCAGCACGTACTCGCGGCCCTCGAGACCGGCCCACGCCTTGGCCGCGCGGATGAGGTGCAGCGTGGCCCGCGGCGACGCGCCCAGCCGGAGGTCGGGCGACGTGCGGGTGGCGCTGGTGAGGGCGACCGCGTACTCCTTGATGGGGTCGGCGACGTACACGCCGCGGACCAGCCGGACCAGCTTGTGCACGTGCGCGGCGTCGGTGACCGGCTCGAGCGGGTCGAGCGCGCTGGTGGAGCCGTGCGTGTCGATCATCTCGATCTCGGCCTGCGGCGACGGGTAGCCCATGGACAGCCGCATCATGAACCGGTCGCGCTGCGCCTCGGGGAGGGGGTAGGTGCCCTCCATCTCGATGGGGTTCTGGGTGGCGACCACCATGAACGGCGCCTCGAGCTGGTAGGTGGTGCCGTCGACGGTGACCTGCCGCTCCTCCATGCACTCGAGCAGCGCCGACTGCGTCTTCGGCGAGGCGCGGTTGATCTCGTCGCCGACGACGATGTTCGCGAACACGCCGCCGGGCTTGAACTCGAACTCGCGGGTCGACTGGTTGAACACCGAGACGCCGGTGACGTCGCTGGGCATGAGGTCGGGGGTGAATTGGATGCGCCGCACCGAGCAGTCGATGGCCCGGGCGACCGACTTGGCCAGCATGGTCTTGCCGACACCGGGAACGTCTTCGATGAGGATGTGGCCCTCGGCCAGCAGCACCGTCAGCGCCAGCTTGATGACCTCGGGCTTGCCCTCGACCACCGAGCCGATGGCCGACTGGATGCGCGCCGCGGTGTCGGCGAGGTCGGACAGCGCCAGCTCCGACACCTGTTCGCTCGGCCGTGGCTGACGGCCCGGGTTGAACGGCTCAGGCACGTTTCCTCCTTCGATCCCCGACCTCGTCGGCGTGACGTGCCTCGGCCGATCGCGGAACTCCCGCTTTCCAGTGTTGCAGTGTGCGACGTGTGAGTGGTCGCAGAGGTTCCGATCGGCCCCGGCTTGACCCCTACCCGCAGAGCCTATGTCCACTCGCTATGCAGGCGCATCCATACGAACTGGACATTCGCACCTGACATGTCCGGCGGAAGTCGCCAGTCGACGGTGTCGGGGCGGGCGCGCGGCGCCGATTCCCCACTCTCCTCCACCACAGCCCTCCACCCGGAGGGCGCACCTCGCTGAGCAGGTGCGACTCCGGCGCCGTCGAGCCCGGAGTGCCCTCCGCGCCGCCGCGGCGCCCCACCGCGCCCCACCACTGCCCGCCGCAGGCTGACGCCGTCGTCGACACCTCTCTGACCTGCGGATACGCCGTGCGAACCCGTCCTGGCGCCGTCCCGCACCGAACCCGCGAGTGGGGCGTGGTGGGGCGCAGTGGGGCTGAATGTGGTTGCAAGTGGGGAGGAGTGGAGTAGAGTGGCGGGCAGTGGAGGAAGAGTGGTCCGGAAGCTCGGACGGCGGGGAGGTGGGCCGTGTTCCTCGGTACCCACACGCCCCGGCTGGACGAGAAAGGGCGGCTCATCCTTCCGGCGAAGTTCCGGGACGAGCTGGCGGAGGGCGTCGTGATCACACGAGGGCAGGAACGCTGTCTCTACGTGTGGCCGCGCGCCGAGTTCCTCCGGTTCACCGAGCAGCTGCGCGCCGCGCCCATCACGCACAAGGGCACGCGCGACTTCGCTCGCATGCTGGCAGCGGGGGCCAGCGACGAGGTCCCGGACAAGCAGGGCCGCATCACCATCCCCCCGGGTCTGCGTACGTACGCGGCCCTGGAGCGCGAGTGCACCGTCGTCGGTGCCATGACGCGGGTGGAGATCTGGTCCGAGCAGGCCTGGGAGACGTACCAGGCCGAGAAGGAGCCGATGTTCGCCGACATCTCCGAGGAGGTGCTCCCGGGCATCTTCTGACCACCGAACGGAAACGCACGACGAGGTCTCCGGCCGCTCCACCTCTTGACACCACTTCCCCGGTGCCAAGGGGCCAGAGCCGGCAGCCAAGCCCGAGCGGGCGGGGACCTGGTCGTACGAGCCGCAGGTGGCAACGCAACGAGGCAACGACGAAGAGACGCGGGGGTGTCGATGACTGAGCAGGGGGCGCACGTCCCGGTGCTGCTCGACCGTGTCGTCGAGCTCTTGGCCCCGGCACTCGACGCGTCCGCGCCGTCGGAGGACCGGCGCGTGGTCGTCGACGCCACGCTGGGTCTCGGCGGGCACGCCGAAGCCCTGTTGCGCCGCAGCTCCACGGCCCACCTGGTGGGCCTCGACCGCGACCGCGTGGCGCTGGCCCGGGCGACCGAGCGGCTCGCGCCGTTCGGCGACCGGTTCACCGGCGTCCACGCGGTCTACGACCGGATCGCCGACGTCTTGGCGGGCCTCGGCATCCGGCGCGTGCATGGTGTCCTGTTCGATCTCGGCGTCTCGTCGCTGCAGCTGGACGAGGCCGAGCGCGGGTTCGCGTACTCGCAGGACGCGCCGCTGGACATGCGCATGGACCAGTCCACCGGCATCACGGCGGCCGAGGTGCTCAACACCTACCCGGCCGCCGACCTCACCCGCATCCTGCGCCGCTACGGCGAGGAGCGGTTCGCCTCCCGCATCGCCGCCGCGGTGGTGCGGGAGCGCAAGCGTGCGCCGTTCGACACCAGCCCCCGGCTGGTCGAGCTGATCCGCGACACCATCCCGGCACCCGCCCGGCGCACCGGCGGCAACCCGGCCAAGCGCACGTTCCAGGCGCTGCGCATCGAGGTCAACGGCGAGCTGGAGGTGCTCGAGCGGGCGCTGCCGGCCGCCATCGACGCGCTCGCCGTCGGGGGCCGCATCGTCGTGCTGTCGTACCACTCGCTCGAGGACCGCATCGTCAAGCAGCTGTTCGCGGCGAGGACGACCAGCACCGCGCCGCACGGTCTCCCGGTCGAGCTGCCCGAGCACCGGCCCGAGCTGCGGCTGCTGACCCGCTCCGAGCCGCCCACGGACGAGGAGATCGCCGCCAACCCGCGCGCGCAGTCGGCCAGGCTGCGCGCGGTCGAGCGGATCAGGGAGGCCGCATGAGCGCCGAACGCGCCGCCTACGCCCCGGTCGCCGCGCCGCGCCGGCCGTCGCTGCGCAGCGTCCCCTCCCGCGCCTCCCACGCACCGCGCGCACCGTTCGTCGTGCTGGTGCTGCTGGTGCTCGGCATCGGCCTGATCGGGCTGCTGATCCTCAACACCGCCCTGCAGCAGGGCTCGTTCGAGCTCGGCGAGATGCAGTCGACCACCGACGAGCTGCGCGACCGGCAGACCGACCTCGCCGACCGCGTCGCCGCCCGCAGCGCCCCCGACGCGCTGGCCGACGAGGCCGACCGCCTCGGCATGGTCCCGGCCGACGAGGCGCCGCGCTTCCTCGAGCTGCCCGGCTCCGGCGGCACGCCCGCCGCCGGCGGCGGGGACGGCTGATGCCGCCGAAGCGCCCGGACGGGCGCGGGGGAGCGGCGGGGGCCCGACGGGGTCAGCCTGCGGCGCCGCGCAAAGCCGCCCAGCCCCGGAAGGTCGCCCAGCCCCGTAAGGCTGCCCAGCCGAAGAAGGCCTCCCAGCCGCGCAAGGCCGCCGCGCCCCGACCGGCCCGCAAGACCGCGACCCCGGTCCGCGCGGGCGCCGCCGCCACGGCGGCGCGCAAGCCGGCGGGCAAGAAGAGCTCTCCTCGCAAGCCGACGCCGGCCAAGGCGTCGCGGCCCGCCGCGAGGCCGCCGAAGCGACCCAAGGCGCCCAAGCCGCCGAAGCAGCCGCGCACCGTCCGGCTGGCCGACCCGCGCAAGCGCCTGCGGGTCACGCTGTTCGGCGTCTGCGTCATCCTGTCGCTGTTCGGCGGCCGGCTGATCCAGTTGCAGGGCGTCGACGCGTCCACCTACGCCGCCGTGGCCGACAAGATCGGCCTCAAGACCGTCCCGGTGCGGGCCGAGCGCGGCGCCATCCTCGACCGCGACGGTGAGGCACTGGCCAGCACCGTCGAGGCCTACAACGTCGTCGTCGACCAGACGCAGGTGAAGAACCCGGCCGCGTACGCGCTGCAGCTCGAGGGCATCCTCGGCACGAAGGCCGCCGACCTGCAGCGCGACCTCAGCGGCGACGACCAGTACGTCGTCATCGCGCGCGGCGTGCCGGGGGCGACCTGGCGGCAGATCCGCGGGCTCGGGCTGACCGGCTTCACCGCCGAGACCGCGGCCGCCCGCGACTACCCGGCGGGCACCGTCGCCGGCAACGTCGTCGGGTTCCTCGGCGCCGACGGCCTGGGGCTCACCGGGCTCGAGCAGTCCATGGACCAGACGCTGGCCGGCACCGACGGCGAGGCGACCTATCAGTTCAGCCCGGGCGGCATCCGCATCCCGAACAGCTCCGCGAACCACGTCACCGACCCGGTGGCGGGGACGGGGCTGCGGCTGACGCTGGACAGCGACGTGCAGTGGCACACCGAGCAGGTCCTGACCGAGGCGGTGGCCAACGCCGGCGCGGCCGACGGCGTCGCCGTCGTCATGGACGTCGACACGCAGGAGATCGTGGCGCTGGCCGCCACGCCCGGTTTCGACCCCGCCGACCCGAGCGAGACCGAGGCGGCCGACCGCGGCAGCGCCGCCGTCGAGGACGCCTACGAGCCCGGCTCGGTGTTCAAGCCGATCACGATGTCGGCGGTCGTCGACCAGGGCCTGGCCGACCACACCACGTCGTTCTCGGTGCCCGACAGCATCCGGCGCAGCGGAGAGACGATCCACGACTACTACAGCCACGGCGAGGACCAGATGACCCTCGCCGGCATCGTCGCGAAGTCCAGCAACGTCGGCACCGTCCTGGCCGCCGAGACGCTGGACAAGGACGTCTACCACGACTACCTGCAGCGCTTCGGGTTCGGCACGGCGCCGGACCTCGGCATGCCGGGCGAGACCGGCGGCCGGCTGCCGTCGGGCGACGACTTCACCGACCTCACCCGCGACAACATCGCGTTCGGGCAGGGCATCTCCGTCAGCGCGGTCCAGATGGCGTCGGCGTACGCGACCATCGCCAACGGCGGCGTGCGGGTCGACCCGCGACTCATCGCGGCGACCATCGGCCCGGACGGGCGCGAGACGCCGGTCGAGCCGTCGGCGCCGGAGCGGGTCGTCAGCGAGGCCACGGCCGCCGAGGTCACCACGATGATGGAGGCCGTCATGGGCGAGGGCGGCACCGGCAAGCCGGCCCTCGTCGACGGCTACCGCATCGCCGGCAAGACCGGCACGGCGCAGCGCGTCGACCCCGAGTGCGGCTGCTACGCGGACTACAACTCGTCGTTCATGGGCTTCGCGCCGGCCGACGACCCGCAGTACGTCGTCACCGTCTCGCTCTTCGACCCGCAGAACGGCAACTCCGGCAGCGCGCTGGCCGGTCCGGCCTTCGCGGACATCATGCGGTTCGCCCTCGAGCAGGGCGGTGTGGCGCCGACGGGCACGGAGCCGCCGCAGGTGCCACTCTTCGCCGACTGACCGAGTAGATTGCTCTGTCGTGCCCGACCGCCCAGGACTGCGACCCGATCACGTCACGCCGCTCCCACTGACGGTGCTCCACGCCGACGCGCCGGCCGACGTGCTCGTGACCGGGGTCACGCACGACTCCCGGCAGGTCCGGCCCGGCGACCTCTACATGGCGCTGCCCGGCGCGGTGACGCACGGCGCCCGGTTCGCGGCGGCGGCCGCCGAGTCCGGCGCGGTCGCGATCATGACCGACGACGACGGCGTCGGCCTGGCCGGTGACCTGCGGATTCCGGTGCTCCGAGTCGTCGACCCGCGGTCCCAGGTCGGCGACATCGCCGCGACGGTGTACGGGCACCCGGCGCGCGACCTGCTGATGCTCGGCGTCACCGGCACCAACGGCAAGACCACGACGACCTACCTGCTCGAGGCCGGGCTGCGCGCCGCCGGGCACACGACCGGCATCATCGGCACCGTCGAGACCCGGGTGGGCGACGAGCGCGTGGCCAGCGTCCGCACCACGCCCGAGGCCACCGACGTGCACGCGCTGCTCGCCGTCATGCGCGAGCGCGGCGTCACGGCCTGCGCCATGGAGGTTTCGAGCCACGCCATGGTGTTCGGGCGGGTCGACGGCGTGGTGTTCGACGTCGCCGGGTTCACCAACCTCACCCAGGACCACCTCGACTTCCACACCGACCTCGAGGACTACTTCGCCGCGAAGGCCCGGCTGTTCACGCCGTCGCACGCGCGCCGGGCGGTCGTCGTGGTCGGCGACCAGTACGGCCTCCGGCTGGCGTCGTCGACGTCGTTGCCGGTGGTGACCGTCGCGCCGCCGCACATGCACGCCGACGCCGACTGGCAGGTCGACTGCCACGGCGACCGCGCGACGCTGGCGGGGCCCGACGGCGCCAAGCTGGAGTTGCGGGTCCCCATTCCGGGCGAGTTCAACGTCACCAACGCGGCGCTGGCGGTGACCATGCTGCTCGAGGTGGGGGTCGACACCGCAACGGCGGTCGACGGCATCGCGTCGAGTCCCGGCGTCCCCGGGCGCATGGAGCGCGTCGGCGACCCCGCGGTCGCCGCACCTGTCGCCGTCGTCGACTTCGCGCATACGCCGGACGCCATCGACAACGTCCTGCAGGCGCTGCACCCGCGCGGCCGCCTGATCGTCGTCGTGGGGGCGGGCGGCGACCGCGACCGCGAGAAGCGGCCGCTCATGGGGGCGGCCGCCGCGCGCGGCGCCGACGTCGTCGTCGTCACCGACGACAATCCCCGCTCCGAGGACCCGGCCGCCATCAGGGCCGCCGTCGCCGCCGGCGCCCACGCGGTGCCGGACGCGGAGCGGGCGAGGGAGATCCTCGTGGTGGACGGCCGCCGCGAGGCCATCCGCGCCGCGCTGGGGAGCGCGCGCGGGCCCGACGACACCGTCGTCGTGCTCGGCAAAGGGCATGAACAAGGGCAGGAGATCGCAGGCGTCGTGCATCCATTCGACGATCGAGACGTGCTCCGCGAGGAGCTGGTGCGGTGGAGCGAGGAGAAGACAGCTTGATTCCGCTCACCTTGGCCGAGATCGCCTCGGCCACCGGCGGCCGGCTGGACGCCGTCGCCGACCCCACCGCCCGGGTGACCGGCGCGGTGGTGACCGACTCGCGTGAGGTGGTCGCGGGCGGCCTCTTCGTCGCGCGGCAGGGAGAGGCGCAGGACGGGCACGACTTCGCCTCCGCCGCGGTGTCGGCCGGCGCGGTCGCGGTGCTGGCCTCGCGGCCGGTCGGCGTGCCGGCCATCGTCGTCGACGACACCGAGGTCGCGTTCGGGCAGGTGGCGCGCGCCGTCATGGATCGGCTGCCGTCGCTGACCGTCGTCGGAGTCACCGGGTCGTCCGGCAAGACCACCACGAAGGACCTGCTCGCGCAGGTGCTCGAGCCGCTGGGGCCGCTGGTCGCGCCGCCCGGCTCGTACAACAGCGAGGTCGGGGTCCCGCTGACGGTGACCCGGGTCGACGGCGACACCCGCACGCTCGTGGTCGAGATGGGCGCGCGCGGGCCGGGGCACATCGCCTACCTGTGCGGCATCGCGCCGCCCCGGATCGGGATCGTGCTGAACGTCGGCAGCGCGCACCTCGGTGAGTTCGGCGACCGCGAGACGATCGCGCGGACGAAGGCGGAGCTGGTGACGTCTCTGCCGGCTGCCGACGCCGGCGGGGTGGCCGTGCTCAACGCCGACGACCCCGTCGTGCGCCGCATGGCAGAGCAGACCGAGGCGCAGGTCGTCATGGTCGGCGAGTCGGTCCACTCCGACATCCGGGCCGAGGACGTCGTGCTCGACGACGGCGGCAGGCCGTCGTTCCGGCTGGTCACGGCCGACGACTCGGCCGACGTGTCGCTGCGGCTGGTCGGCGAGCACCAGGTGTCGAACGCGCTCGCCGTCGCTGCGGCGGCGCTGGCGCTGGGCGTGCCGCTCGCCGACGTCGCTTCGCGGCTGTCCCAGGCGCTGCCGCGGTCGCGGTGGCGCATGGAGGTCACCGAGCGGCCCGACGGCGTCACCGTCGTCAACGACGCCTACAACGCCAACCCCGAGTCGATGCGCGCGGCGCTGAAGACGCTGGTGTCGATGGGCCGCCCGGCCGAGGCACGGACGTGGGCGGTCCTCGGCGAGATGCGCGAGCTGGGGGAGTCGTCGGTGGCCGAGCACGACGCCATCGGGCGGCTCGCCGTCCGGCTCAACGTGTCGCGCCTGGTGGCCGTCGGCGACGGCGCCCGCGCGATCCACCAGGGCGCCACGCTCGAGGGATCGTGGGACGGCGAGTCCGCATGGGTGCCCGACGTCGACGCCGCGCTCGCGCTGCTGCGCTCCGAGCTCCAGCCCGGCGACATCGTCCTGGTCAAGTCGTCGCGTGACTCCGGCCTGCGCTTCCTGGGCGAGCGGCTGGTGGAGGACAAGTGATCTCGATCCTCACGGCCGGCGTCGTCGGCCTCGTGGCGTCGATCCTGGGTACCCCGCTGGCGATCCGCTGGCTGGTCAAGCGCGGCTACGGCCAGCTGATCCGCGACGACGGGCCGACCAGCCACCACACCAAGCGCGGCA
Organism: Jiangella mangrovi; assembly: GCF_014204975.1. NCBI lineage: Bacteria > Bacillati > Actinomycetota > Actinomycetes > Jiangellales > Jiangellaceae > Jiangella > Jiangella mangrovi. The sequence continues at coordinate 4,652,893 of NZ_JACHMM010000001.1, read as the reverse complement.
CGCCCACCATGGGCGGCGCCGTCATCATCATCGCCGCGGTCATCGCGTACTTCATGGCGCACCTCGTCCGGCCGTCGCCGCCGACCGCGTCCGGGCTGCTGGTGCTGTTCCTGATCGTCGGGCTCGGCGTCGTCGGGTTCCTGGACGACTGGATCAAGATCTCCAAGCAGCGCAGCCTCGGCCTGCGCAGCCGCGCCAAGATGGCCGGGCAGATCGCAGTCGCCGTCGTGTTCGCGGTCCTGGCCATCAACTTCCCCGACGAGCAGGGCTACACGCCGGCGTCGCAGGCGCTGTCGGTGCTGCGCGAGACGTCGTGGGAGCTGCCGGCCGTGGTGTTCGTGCTGTGGGCGCTGTTCCTGATCTCGGGGTTCTCCAACGCGGTGAACCTCACCGACGGGCTGGACGGCCTGGCCACCGGTGCCTCGGTCATGGCGTTCGGCGCGTACACGCTGATCGGCGTCTGGCAGCTGAACCAGTCGTGTGGTGTGTCGCCCGGGCCGAGCTGCTACGAGGTGCGCGACCCGCTCGACCTCGCCGTCGTGGCGGCGGCGATGGTGGGGGCGTGCTTCGGGTTCCTGTGGTGGAACGCGGCGCCGGCGAAGATCTTCATGGGCGACACCGGGTCGCTGGCGCTGGGCGGCGGGCTGGCGGGCCTCGCCATCACCACCCGGACCGAGCTGCTGCTCCTCGTCCTGGGCGGGCTGTTCGTGCTCATCACGATGTCGGTGATCCTGCAGGTCGGCTGGTTCAAGATCTCCGGCGGGAAACGGCTGTTCCGCATGGCGCCGCTGCAGCACCACTTCGAGCTCAAGGGCTGGGGCGAGGTCACCATCGTCATCCGGTTCTGGATCATCGCCGGCATGTTCGTGGTGCTCGGCCTGGGCCTCTTCTACGCGGAATGGGTGGCGACGGCGTGAGCGGTGCGGTCTCGTGGCTGGCTGATGCTCGCCGCGACAGTCCGTGGTCGGCGCTGCAGGTCACGGTCGCCGGGTTCGGCGTGTCCGGGTACGCGGCCGCCGACACGCTGATCCAGCTGGGCGCGCGGGTGACGGTGCTGGAGGACCGCGACGGTCCGGCCGAGCAGGAGCGGGCGACGATCCTGCGCATCCTCGAGGCTCGCGTGGAACTCGGTCCCGGGTCGACGGCTGTCCTGCCGGCGGGGACGCAGCTGGTCGTGACGTCGCCGGGGTGGAAGCCGTCGTCGCCGCTGCTGGCGCAGGCGGCCGCCGCCGGGATCCCGATCTGGGGCGAGGTCGAGCTGGCCTGGCGCATCCGCGACCCCGCAACGCCCTGGCTGGTCCTCACCGGCACGAACGGCAAGACGACGACGGTGCGGATGCTGACGTCGATGCTGCGCGCCTCCGGGCTGCGCGCCGTCGCGGCCGGGAACGTCGGCGACCCGATCGTGTCCGCCGTCATGGACCCCGGCGGCCACGACGTCATCGCCGTCGAGCTGTCGAGCTACCAGCTGCACTGGACGTACTCGATGGCCGCGCGGTCGGCGGCGGTGCTGAACGTCGCGCCCGACCACGTCGACTGGCACGGCTCCATGGACGCCTACGCCGCCGACAAGGCGCGCATCTACGCCGGCGTCGAGACCGCGTGCGTCTACAACGTCGCCGACCCCGTCACCGAGCAGATGGTGCGCGACGCGGACGTCCGCGAGGGCGCCCGGGCCATCGGGTTCACGCTGGGCATCCCGGCGGTCGGCATGGTCGGCGTGGTCGACGAGTACCTGGTCGACCGGGCGTTCATCGCCGAGCGGCAGACGTCGGCGGCGGAGCTGGCCGCGGTCGGCGACGTCGAGCCGGCGGCGCCGCACAACATCGCGAACGCCCTGGCCGCCGCGGCGCTGGCCCGGTCCATCGGGGTGCCGGCCGTGGCCGTGCGCGACGGGCTGCGCGGGTTCGTGCCGGACGCGCACCGGATCGCGACTGTGGCGACCGTCGACGATGTCACGTACGTCGACGACTCCAAGGCGACCAACCCGCACGCGGCGGCGGCGTCGCTCGCGGCGTTCGACTCGGTGGTCTGGATCGCGGGCGGGCTGGCGAAGGGGGCGTCGTTCTCCGAGCTGGTCGAGGGGGTGCGGGAGCGGCTGCGGGGGGTCGTGCTAGTGGGCGCCGACCGTGCCGTCATCGCCGAAGCGCTCGCACGACACGCACCGGATGTACCGGTTGTCGAGGTTCCGGACACCGACAATGAGGCCATGGACCGCATCGTGGCCGCCGCCGCCGGGCTCGCCCGCCCGGGCGACACCGTGCTGCTGGCGCCGGCGTGCGCGTCCATGGACATGTTCGCCAACTACGCGGCCCGTGGCGACGCGTTCGCCGCTGCCGTGCGGCGCCGTGAGCACGGTTGATCAGGAGGCGCCGGCCGCTTCCGAGCGGCCGATGCGGACAGCGGCGTCCGAGTCGCTGCGCCGGCTGCTGCAGCGGCCGCTGGCGTCGTACTACCTCGTGCTCGGCTCGGCCGGGTTGCTGCTGGTCCTCGGCCTGATCATGGTGTTCTCGGCGTCCAGCGTGACGTCGCGGCTGCAGTTCGGCTACCCGTACTACTTCTTCGCCCGGCAGGTCGCCTGGGTCGTGGTCGCGCTGCCGCTGGCCTGGGTGGCGTCGCGGATGCCGGCCCGGCTGCTCCGGCGCTTCGGGCTGCCCATGCTCGTGGTGGCGGCCATGCTGCTGGCGCTGACGTTCGTGCCCGGGCTCGGCGTCACCCGCGGTGGCAACACGAACTGGCTGGACTTCGGCGGGCCGTTCCTCATCCAGCCGTCCGAGCCGGCCAAGCTGGCGCTGATCATCTGGGGCGCCGGCGTCTTCGCCATGAAGGGCCGGCTGCTGACGCAGTGGAAGCACCTGATGATCCCGTTCGTACCGGTGTCGGGCGCCGTGGTCGCGCTGACGATCGGCCAGCACGACCTCGGCACGGCGCTCGTGCTCATGGCGATCGTGCTGACGCTGCTGTGGGTCGTGGGCGTGCCGACGTGGCTGTTCGGGCTGGCGCTCGGTGTGGTGGGTGTGGTGGGCGCGTACTTCGTGACGGCGTCGGAGAACCGCATGTCGCGCGTCGTCAGCTTCCTCGACCCGTTCTCCGACTTCTCCGGCACCGGGTACCAGGCGGCCAACTCGATCTACGCGTTCGCGACCGGCGGCTGGTGGGGGAGCGGGCTGGGGGCGAGCCGGCTCAAGTGGGGCCAGCTGCCCGAGGCCCACACCGACTTCATCTTCTCCATCCTCGGCGAGGAGCTGGGGCTGCCCGGCGCCCTCATGGTGCTCGGGCTGTTCTTCCTGCTCGGGTTCGCCGGCATCCGCATCGCCATGCGCACCACCGACACCTTCACCCGGCTGGCGGCGGCCGGCATCACGGGCTGGCTGATCGTCCAGGCGATCATCAATCTGGGCAGTGTCCTGGTCGTGTTCCCGGTCATCGGCGTGCCGCTGCCGCTGGTGTCGTACGGTGGCGCTTCCATGGTCGTCGCCATCGTCGCCGTCGGCATCCTGATGGCACTGGCCAAGGAGGAGCCGGGCGCCCGCGAGGCGCTGGCGGCCCGCAAGCAGGCGCGACGCGAGCGTCGCCAGTCGAGGAGGATCCGCGGGTGAGCACTCTCATGCGTCCGAGCGTGTCGGACGCGCCGTGCCCGGGGAGGATCGTCGCGTGAAGGTCGTCCTGGCCGGCGGCGGGACCGCCGGGCACATCGAGCCTGCCCTCGCGACCGCCGATGCCGTGCTCCGCGCCGACCCCGGCGCGCAGGTCACGCTGCTCGGCACCGAGCGCGGGCTCGAGACCCGCCTGGTCCCGGAGCGCGGCTACGAGCTGGCGCTGATCCCGCCCGTCCCGCTGCCGCGCCGGCCCTCGCCGGACCTGCTCCGGCTGCCGATGCGGGTGCGCACCGCCGTCCGCCAGACCACCGACCTGCTCCGCGCGAAGCAGGCCGAGGTGCTGGTCGGCTTCGGCGGCTACGTCGCGCTGCCGGCGTACCTGGCCGCGCGCCGGGCCGGCGTGCCGATCGTCGTGCACGAGGCGAACGCCAAGCCGGGCCTGGCCAACCGCGTCGGCGCCCGCTTCACGACGTTCGTCGGCGTCGCGACACCGGCCATCGAGCTGCCGCACGCCCAGCACGTCGGCATCCCGCTGCGCCGCTCGATCGCCCTGCTGGACCGTGCCGCGTCGCGGGCCGAGGCCCGTGCCTTCTTCGGCCTCGACCCCGACTTGCCCACGCTGCTCGTCTTCGGCGGCAGCCAGGGTGCGCGGCGCATCAACGACGCGGTCGCCGGGTCGCTGGACCAGCTGCTCGAGGCCGACTTCCAGGTGCTGCACGCCGTCGGGCCGGCGAACGCCGAGGCCGCGGCGGCCGCGACCCGCCCCGGGTACGTCCCCGTGCCCTACGTCGACCGCATGGACCTCGCCTACGCCGCCGCCGACCTCGCCGTCTGCCGGGCCGGAGCCATCACCTGCGCCGAGCTGTCCGCCGTCGGGCTGCCCGCCGTCTACGTCCCCCTTCCGCACGGCAACGGTGAGCAGCGCTTCAACGCCCTGCCGACCGTCACCGCGGGCGGCGGGGTGCTGGTCGCGGACGGCGAGCTGACGCCGTTGCGGCTCATCGCCGAGGCGGCTCCGCTCCTGGGTGACCAGGCTCGATTGGACGCGATGGGTGCCGCAGCGGTTACTCTCGGTCGTCGCGACGCCGACGATCGTCTGGTGGACATGGTCCGGCGCGCGGCCGCACAGAAGAGCGTCGGAGGTTGACCACGTGATCGTCTCGCCACCGGAGCGGACCGTGCCCGCGGAGAAGCTGGGCCGGGTCCACTTCGTCGGCATCGGCGGTGCCGGCATGAGCGGCATCGCCCGCATCCTGCTCGCCCGCGGCGTCCCGGTGTCCGGCAGCGACGCCAAGGACTCCGGCGGCCTCGCCGGCCTGCGCGCGCTCGGAGCCGAGGTGCACGTCGGCCACGACGCCGCGAACGTCGGACTGGCCGAGACCGTCGTCGTCTCGACCGCGATCCGGGAGAACAACCCCGAGGTCGTCGAGGCGCGTGCGCGTGGGGTGCAGATCCTGCCCCGGGCCGCCGCGCTGGCCTCCGTCATGGCCGGGCGGCGCGCGATCGCCGTCGCCGGCACCCACGGCAAGACCACCACGACGTCGATGACCACCGTCGCCCTGCAGCACTGCGGCGCCGACCCGTCGTTCGCCATCGGCGGCAACCTCAACGAGTCCGGCGCCAACGCCCACGACGGCAGCGGCGACATCTTCGTCGCCGAGGCCGACGAGAGCGACGCGTCGTTCCTCGCCTACGACCCCGAGGTCGCCATCGTCACCAACGTCGAGGCCGACCACCTCGACTTCTACGGCACCGCCGAGGCCTACGTCGCCGCCTTCGACGCGTTCGTCGACTGCGTCACCGGCTTCCTCGTCGTCTGCGCCGACGACCCCGGCTCGCGTGCGCTGGGGGAGCGGGCGGCCGCGCGCGGGGTCGTGGTGCACACGTTCGGCGAGTCGCGCGGCTCCGACGTCCGCGTGACCGCGCTCGACATCGCCGGCCCGGGCGCCTCGTTCGAGCTGGTCGCGCGCGGCCGCCGGCAGGAGCGGATCCAGCTTCAGTTGCCCGGCCGGCACAACGCGCTCAACGCCGCCGGCGCCTTCACCGCCGCGCTCGGCATGGGCTTCGCGGCCGGCGACGTGCTCGATGGCCTGGCGGGCTACACCGGCACCCGGCGCCGGTTCGAGCTCAAGGGCGTGGCCGGCGGCGTCCGCGTGTACGACGAGTACTCGCACCACCCCACCGAGGTCGCCGCCGCCCTGGCCGCCGCCCGCGGGGTCGCCGGACCCGGCCGCGTGATCGTCGTGTTCCAGCCGCACCTGTTCAGCCGCACCCGCATCTTCGCCGAGGAGTTCGGCGTCGCCCTGGGCGCGGCCGACGAGGTCATCGTCATGGACGTCTACGCCGCCCGCGAGGACCCCGAGCCCGGTGTCACCGGCGCGCTGGTGGCCGCGAACGTGCCGCTGCCGCCGTCGCAGGTGGTGTTCGAGCAGTCGTGGTCGGCCGTGCCGGAGTTGGCGGCGTCGCGTGCCGAGCCCGGCGACATCCTGCTGACCGTCGGCGCCGGCGACGTCACGCTCATCGGTCCCGAGGTGCTGGACGTGCTGGCGGCCAGGTCGCGATGAGCGTCGCGTCGCGGTCGCCCAGCGCCCAGCTCTTCGCGGCCAGGGCGCGGCGGCAGCGGCTGCGGCGCCTGCTCGGCGTGCTGCTCGTGCTGGTCGGCGTGGGTGCGGTGTCCGCGCTGGCGTGGCTGGTGGGCTGGTCGAGTGTGCTCTCCGTGAAGTCCGTGTCGGTCGAGGGCGTGCCGTCGTCGCAGTCGGACGAGGTGCTGTCGCTGGCCGAGGTGCCCATGGGCACGCCGCTGGCGCGGGTCGACACCGACGCCATCCGCGATCGGGTCGCCGAGCTGCCCGAGGCGGCCGCCGTCGACGTCACCCGCTCCTGGCCGACGACGCTGACCATCGAGGTCACGCCGCGCGAGCCGGTGGCCGCCGTATCGGCCGACGGGTCGTGGTGGAACGTCGACGAGACCGGCGCCCTGTTCGGCGCCGCGGACGCCCGCCCGGACGGGCTGCCCGTGCTCACCGCACCCGGAGGCGACGACTCCTCCGAGGTCGACGAGGCTGTCCGCGCCGCCGGCGTCACCGTCCTGACCGGGCTGCCGTCGTCGCTGTACGAGCTGGTCGAGACCGTCGAGGCGCGCTCCGAGGCCGACGTCAGGCTCGGCCTCGCTGACGGCGCCACCGTCCGCTGGGGCACCGCCGACGACCTCGATCGCAAGGCCGAGGTCCTGCTCGCGCTGATCGCCGCCCAGGACGAGCCGCCGTCCGCTTACGACGTCACGGCGCCCGACCACCCGGCCGTCGACCCGTAACCGCCAGGCGGCGCGCCCGTGGGCGTCGCCCTGTGGCGCCCTACGTCCCGCGGCCGCACACGGGGCAGAGGGTGAGGACGCCGGTTCCGCCGCCGGGATCTCGCGCGAGCAGGGCCGGTGGTCGCGGCTGTGCGCATCGGCAGGTCTGCTGGGCGCGCGCGGCGAGCTTCTCGGCGTGTAGTGCCGCCTTCGCGTGCCCGCGCCGCCGGGCGCGGTCGTCGCGGACCTCACGGTTGCGCAGCCGCCGGGCGTGGCGCTTCGCGAGGTCGGACAGGACCCGCTCGCGGATGAGCCGCGCGATCTCGTCGTTGAAGGCGCCGCGAGCCGGCGCCTCGGTGGGGGTGATCTGAAGGTTCGTCATGCCTCCATCTCGCCAGATCGGCGAGCGCCGCGCCACCGCGAAATCCGGAAATGTGGACAACCGCGCCCACCAATTCTTCCTGTGGATGACCGCCCGTCCTCGGCGTCGAACCGACCTTGTCGGTGGGTGCGGATAAGTTCACGTACATGTTCGAATTCGCCGCTCCGCCTGAGGCTCCGCCCGACTTCGGTCCTGCGGATGCTGACTGCTGGGCGGAGCCGTGCGACGACGCCACGCGCGTCCTGCTGGACGAGTTGGCTGCCTCGTACGCGGCCGCGCCCGCGGCGGGAGTGCTGCCGTTCGGGGTCGAGGACCTGCCGCCGGGCGCGGAGTTGGCTGGTGTGCTCGCCGGTCTGCCGGAACGACGCCGATCGTCGGCAACGGTGGATGTGTACGACGTGGTCGAGGAGGTCGCCGCATGGGAGCGGCAGGTCGCCTGGGCCGAGGCCGGTCGGGCGAAGGCGTTGGCCGAGCTGGCGGCGCGGGTCGAGCTGCGCCCGGCCGAGACGGGCTACCGGTCGGTCAACCCCATCACCAACACGGCGGTGGTGGTGGCGGGGCGGTGTCAGCTGACGGCCAAGCAGGCCGAGGGCCTGGTCGGACCCGCGGTGCAACTCCTGCGTGACTTCCCGGACACGTGGGCGGCGTGGTGGGCCGGGTTGATCGACTGGCGGCGGGTCCGCGCCATCCTGGACGAGCTCGGCGGGCAGGACCCGGACGTGCGGCGGCGGGTCGAGGCGGCCGTACTGCCGCGGGCGCCGCAGCTGGACTCCGTCGCGCTGCGGAAGCTGATCCGGCAGTTGCTGCACGAGCTCGCGCCGGTGTCGGCGGCGCAGCGCCATCAGGTCGCCCGCGACTCCCGCTATGTCATGGTGACCCCGGCGTCGGATGGGATGGCTCACCTGGAGGCGCGGTTGCCAGCCGAGGACGCCGCCGCCCTGAACACCGCCCTGAACGCCGCCGCCGCGGACTTGAAGCGCGCCGACATCGCGGCGGGCGGGCCGGTCAGATCGAAGGACCAGCGCCGCGCCGACGCGCTCGCCGAGATCGGCTGGGCCGCCCTGACGGCGTGCGCCGACGGCGCCACCGGCCACGCGATGTTCGGCCATTCCGCCGCCACCACGCCCGACCACGCCGGCACGGCTGGTCAGTCCGCGGCTGCCGGCTCGACCACGGCCGCTGCGTCCGGCTCCGGCACTGGCCGTGCCACGTCTGCCGGCTCGACCACCGGCTCGACCGGTGCAACGGGCACCCGGGCACCGAAGCGGCGGGCGCGGCCGGTGAGCGTGCAGGTCACCATCCCGTTCGGGTCCCTCGTCGGGTTGAGTGATGAGCCGGGTGAGCTCGAGGGGTACGGGCACATCACCGCCCAAGTGGCGCGCACCCTGGCCGAAGAAGGGGTGTGGACGTGGTTGAAGACCGACCCGGGCACCGGGCACCTGCTCGACATGGGCCGCACCCGGTACCGGCCGTCCAAGGCGCTCGCGGACTTCATCACCGCCCGCGACCGGACCTGCCGGATGCCCGGCTGCCACCGTCCCGCCCGCGGCTGCGACATCGACCACATCAAGGAGTTCGCCGCCGGCGGGACCACCTGCGCCGCGAACTGCCACACACTGTGCGAGACGCATCACCTGCTCAAACACCGCGGGCGCTGGCGAGTGACCCGGCTACCTGACGGAACCACTCGATGGACCAGCCCCACCGGGCACACCTTCACCCGACCACTCGAGCGGATCGGCCCCGTCAGCGGAGCCGGCCCGCCCAGGTGAGCAGCCGCGGCGCGCAGCCGCGGTCAGGCGGTCGCGGGCAGAGGACCGTTACGGCTGAGCAGCCAGCGCTCGGTCGTGGTCCAGGCGCCCGAGAACAGCAGGTAGAGGGCGGCGGCGAGCGGCACGAACGCGGCGACCAGGACGGTGCCGTAGGGGAGGACGCGCATCGTCCGGGCCATCATGACCTCGACCTCGGTCGTCGCCTGCTGCCGGGCCAGGCGCGACGAGCACCACGCGACCACGACCAGCAGCATCAGCACCGTGCCGAAGACGATCAGCGAGGCCGGAACCACGCCGGCACCGAGCGCCGCGACCCAGCTGTCGCTGAGCGGCACCCCGAACAGGGTGTGCGTGAACAGGGCGTTCGCGCTGCCGTGCAGCGTCGGAGCGGAGAACAAGCGGTACAGGACCATGAAGAACGGCACCTGGGTCAGCGACGCGCCCAGGCCGGCGAACGGCGACGTGCCGTGCGAGTGGTGCAAGGCGGCCAGTTCGCGGCGCAGCCGGACGGGATCGCGGCGGAAGCGTTCGCGCAGCCGCAGTTCGGCGGGCCGCAGGGCCAGCCGCGTCCGGCCGGCGCGGGCGGCGCGCAGGCTCAGCGGCAACAGCAGCAACCGCACGAGGACGACGACGAGCAGGACGGCGACTGCCGTCGAGGCGTCACCGGCGAGCGGCTCCGCAGCGGAGGAGAGGGCGAGGACCAGATCGGAGACGGCCAGGGCAGGCGCGTCGAGCAGAGAGAGCACGGTGGGACGACCCTTCGGAACGAGAGCACGAATGCGGACAGCTGAGGGGGACCAGGTGTCCGGACGGAGCTCTCGGCCGCGGGCGGGCGGCGGCGTCGGGGTCGGTCTGCGAGGTGGCGACCGGGGGAGCGGTGGCGACGCGGCGCATGGCGGTGCCGGCGCCGAGCTGGGCGGCGGGGACCCGCGCGCGCGACGTCGCGGCCATGGCCAGCGCCATGACGAGGACGGCGAGCAGGGCGACCACGCCGGGGGCCGACCCGAGCGGCATGGTGAGGAGGCCGGCGAGCAGGACGGCGACACCACCGGCCACGCCGCAGAGCCACCGCATCATGCGGACCAGAGTAGACGCCGGACGGACGAGCGCGGCGACGGGCGGCGGGGAAAGACAACGAGAAACGCAATCGGCCCGGTCTCGGCGTGTCTACGGACGCCGGACCGGGTTCGCGCTTAGCGTTTCATCATCCTCAGGTTGACATAACTATAAACCTCAACTTGAGGGTGAGGGTTTGAACTCGACGAAAGGCGATGTCCAGTGACTGCTCCGCAGAACTACCTCGCGGTGATCAAAGTCGTCGGCATCGGCGGCGGCGGAGTCAACGCGGTCAACCGCATGATCGAAGTCGGCCTCAAGGGCGTCGAGTTCATCGCGATCAACACCGACGCGCAGGCGCTGCTCATGAGCGACGCCGACGTGAAGCTCGACGTCGGCCGCGAGGCGACCCGGGGCCTGGGTGCCGGCGCCAACCCCGACGTCGGCCGCAAGGCCGCCGAGGACCACGCCGAAGAGATCGAAGAGGTGCTCAAGGGCGCCGACATGGTCTTCGTCACGGCGGGCGAGGGCGGCGGCACCGGCACCGGCGGCGCGCCCGTCGTCGCGCGCATCGCCCGGTCGCTGGGCGCCCTGACCATCGGTGTCGTGACGCGCCCGTTCATGTTCGAGGGCCGGCGGCGGGCCATGCAGGCCGAGGCGGGCATCGAGGCGCTGCGCGAAGAGGTCGACACCCTCATCGTCATCCCGAACGACCGGCTGCTGTCCATCAGCGACCGCCAGGTCAGCGTGCTCGACGCGTTCAAGAGCGCCGACCAGGTGCTGCTGTCCGGTGTCCAGGGCATCACCGACCTCATCACCACGCCCGGCCTGATCAACCTCGACTTCGCCGACGTGAAGTCGGTCATGAGCAACGCCGGCTCGGCGCTCATGGGGATAGGGTCCGCGCGCGGCGAGGACCGCGCGGTCGCGGCGGCCGAGATGGCGATATCGAGCCCGCTGCTCGAGGCCTCCATCGACGGCGCGCACGGCGTGCTGCTGTCGGTGTCCGGCGGCTCCGACCTCGGGCTCTTCGAGATCAACGAGGCGGCCAACCTGGTCGCGCAGGCGGCGCACGACGACGCCAACATCATCTTCGGTGCGGTCATCGACGACGCGCTCGGCGACGAGGTCCGGGTCACCGTCATCGCGGCCGGGTTCGACGGGGGCGCGCCGGTCCGCCGCGAGCTCGGCACGGTCAAGAAGGCCGAGGCGGCGGCTGCCATCGGCTCGGTCGCGACGGCCACTCCGGCGGCCGCCGCGAAGCCGGGCGACCAGGGGGACACGGGCGGCGACGACGGTGACGGCGCACCCGCCGCGCCGCCCGCCCCACCCCGTGAACAGCGTCGGATCGTCCCGGCCACGCCCAGTGACGACCTGGACGTGCCCGATTTCTTGAAGTAGCACAGGCTGAAGTAGGCATGCTCCGCGACACCAGTGCGGCCGGTTCGGTCCGGTTCGCCTTCACCGATCGGCACGACGGGGTCAGCTCGGCGCCGTACGACGCGCTCAACCTCGGCGGCCACGTCGGCGACGACCCCGCCGCCGTCGAGCGGAACCGTGAGCTGCTGGCGACGGCGATCGGCCTGCCCCGCGACGCCGTGAACTACATGAACCAGGTGCACGGCAACGCGGTCGCCGTCGTCGACGGGCCCTGGACCGGCCCCGCGCCCGAGGTTGACGCGCTCGTCACGACCCAGCCCGGCCGGGCACTCGCCGTCCTCGTCGCCGACTGCGTCCCCGTCCTGCTCGCCGACCCGGAGGCGGGAGTCGTCGCTGTCGCCCATGCGGGCCGGCCCGGGCTCGCGGCCGGCGTGGTCCCTGCGGTCATCTCGGCCATGCGCGACCTCGGCGCCCGCAAGCTGGTCGCCCGCGTGGGCCCGGCCGTGTGCGGCCGCTGCTACGAGGTCCCCGAGGCGATGCGGGCCGAGGTCGCCGCCGTCGTCCCGGAGTCGTGGGCGGTCACCCGGCAGGGCACGCCGGCCCTCGACGTCCCCGCCGGCGTCGTCGCGCAGCTCCGTACCGCGGGCGCTGCCGTCGAGGCCTCCGCGACCTGCACCATCGAGGACCCGCACAGCTACTCCTACCGCCGCGACGGCGTCACCGGCCGGTTCGCCGGGGTGGCGTGGATGAGTCAGGCGTGATTGGTGTGACTACTGCGACTCGCGGGCGTGTCGCGCTCGCAATCCCCGGTTCTGCTGACCCCTGGGGCTAGCGTTGCTGATCACAGGGGACCGTCCACCATTAGTGCGGAGGACTTGAATGGCCGGCGCAATGCGCAAGGTTGCGGTCTACCTCGGCCTCGTGGAGGACCGAGACCGCTACGACGACGAGTACGACGAGGACGCGTACGCGGACGAGTACGACGACGCCGTCGAGGAGTACGAGGAGCCCGCCGAGGAGCCGCGTCGCGAGCGGGAGCGAGCGCCCGAGCGCGAGCACACGGCGACGGTGGCCTCGCTCGCCGACCGCCGGCCCGTCGCGGCCGTACGAAAGGCACCAGCCATGCGTGAGGCGCGCATCACGACGCTGCACCCGCGGACCTACAACGAGGCCCGCACGCTCGGCGAGCACTTCCGCGACGGCACGCCGGTGATCATGAACCTCACCGAGATGGACGAGGCCGACGCCAAGCGGCTGGTCGACTTCGCGGCGGGCCTGATCTTCGGCCTGCGCGGCAGCATCGACCGGGTGACGGCGAAGGTGTTCCTGCTCACACCCGCCGACGTCTCGGTGACCGCCGAGGACAAGGCACGCATGGTCAGCGGCGGGTTCTTCAACCAGAGCTGATCCGGGTGGGGCGCGAGTGAGATTCTCAGAGAACTCGCGCCCGGCTCGCGGGTGTCCATGTCATCGAACCCGGCCGACGTCCGGTAAGTTCAGGTGTTGTGTCGGCTGTGAGTCAGATTCTCTCCGCGGTGTTGTGGCTGTTCTTCATCGCTCTGCTGATCCGGCTCGTGGTCGACTGGATTCAGGTCTTCGCGCGCGAGTGGCAGCCCAAGGGGCTGGTGCTCGTGGTGCTGGAGGCCATTTACACAGTGACCGATCCGCCATTGCGGGCGATCCGTCGGGTCCTTCCGCCACTGCGGATCGGCTCGGTCGCCCTCGACCTGGCGTTCATCGTGCTGATCATCCTGGTCCAGATTCTGCTTGTAGTTGTCGGATCCCTAGGATGACGCGGTACGGTGACATTCTGCCTATGCCCACATCCGAGGTGACGCTATGCCACTGACGCCCGAGGACGTCCAGAACAAAGAGTTCACGACGGTCCGCCTGCGCGAGGGTTACGACATGCAGGAGGTCGACGAGTTCCTGGACGAGGTCGAGGCCGAGCTCGCGCGCATGCAGCGGGAGAACGACGAGCTGCGCGACAAGCTCTCCGCCGTGACCCGTGGCGGCGGACTCGCCGCGTCGGCCGAGCCCATCCAGGCTCCGCGCCAGCCCGAAGCGCCCAAGGCGCCCGAGGCTCCGCCGTCGGCCGCCGCTGCCGTGCCCGTGGGGGTGCAGCCCAGCGACGCCGCGGCCAAGGTGCTCGCCCTGGCCCAGAAGACGGCCGACGAGCTCGTCGCCGACTCCAAGGCCGAGGCCGACCGCCTCATGAACGACGCGCGCACCCGTGCCGAGAAGCTCGACTCCGAGACGAAGGCCAAGTCCGCGAAGATCGAGCAGGACGCCCGGCAGCGGGCCGACGCGATCGAGCAGGAAGTGCAGAAGCGCCGCTCCCAGGTCTTCGGCAAGCTCGAGACCGACCGCGCCGACCTCGAGCGCGAGCTCGAGACCCTGCGCGCCTTCGAGCGCGAGTACCGCAGCCGGCTCAAGTCCTACCTCGAGCGCGAGCTCCGCAAGCTCGAGACCGGCGGCGTCGACGAGGCCGACACCGGCGTGGGGCAGGTCCCCGCGGCGGCAGCGGGTGGCGGCGGTGCGCCGCAGCAGTCCGGTCCGAGCGGCAACAACGCTCAGACCGCGCCGTCCGGCGGTTCGCTCCGCTCGGTCGCCAGCCTCCTCGACGACGAGCAGCGCTGACGCCGCAACCAGCGACTGAAGGGGCCCGACACCGGCGGTGTCGGGCCCCTCGCTTTGTCAGCCCTGCAGCCGGCGCAGGCGGAACGTCAGGCCGAGCTCCTCGTCCGTCCGCTCCGGCGCGCCGTCCAGCGCGGCCAGGTCGTCGTGCACCGCGGCCGCCAGCACCTCGTCGGCCAGCAGGGCGCCGTGCTCGCGCAGCGCCTCGGCCATGGCCTCGGACGCCGACCACGCCAGCTCGATGCGGTCGGACACCTCGAAGCCGGCCGACTTGCGCGCCTCCTGGACCAGCCGCACCGCCTCGCGGACCAGACCGGCCCGCACCAGCGCGTCGGTCAGGGTGAGGTCGAGCGCGACGGTCTCGCCCTCGCGGGCGACCGCCCAGCCCTCGCGCGGCGTCTCGGTGACGATGACGTCGTCGGGCGTGACGTCGACCGGCCCGAGGCCGTCGACCTCGACCGTCGCCCGGCCGGAGGTCTTCAACGTCGACGCGAGCGCGCCCGCGTCGGCCGCCGCCACGGCCGCGGCGACTCGAGGCGTGTCCTTCGCGAACCGCTTGCCCAGCGACCGGAAGTTCGCCTTGGCAGACACGTCGACCAGGTCCTCGCCCGCGCCGGCCTCGGACAGCGACAGCACCGACACGACGTTGAGCTCGTCGGCGATCTCGGCCCGCAGCTCCGGCCGCAGCGTCTCCCAGCCGCGCGCGCCGACCAGCGCCCGGGCCAGCGGCTGGCGCGTCCGGACCTTCGACTCCGCCCGGGCCGCCCGGCCCAGCTCGACCAGGCGCCGCGTCAGCGACACCTCGGCGCGCAGGGCGTCGTCGATCAGCGAATCGTCCGACGACGGCCACGACGCCGCGTGCACCGACGGCGCCGCGTCCGGGTCGGCCGGCACGACGAGGTCCTGCCAGACCCGCTCGGTGACGAACGGGACCATGGGCGCCATCAGCCGCGACAGCGTCTCGACGCACTCGTGCAGCGTCGCCAGCGCCGCCGGGTCGCCGTCCCAGAACCGCCGCCGCGACCGGCGCACGTACCAGTTCGAGAGGTCGTCGACGAACGCCGTCAGCTTCGCGCCCGCAGCCTGCGTGTCGAAGCCGTCGAGCGCGGCGTCGACCTCGCGGACCAGCCGGTGCAGCTCCGACAGCGCCCACCGGTCGAGGACCGGCCGGTCGGCCACGGGCGGCACGTCGGCGGAACCGGGCGTCCACCCCGCCGTCCGCCCGTACAGCGACAGGAACGACGCGGTGTTCCAGTAGGTCAGCAGCACCTTGCGGACGATCTCTTGCAGGCTGGCGTGTCCGACCCGGCGCGGCAGCCACGGCGAGCCGCTGGCCAGCATGAACCAGCGGACGGCGTCGGCGCCGTGCTCGTCCATGAGCGGCATCGGCTCGAGGATGTTGCCCAGGTGCTTGCTCATGCGCCGGCCGTCCTCGGCGAGGATCAGGCCCAGGCAGACGACGTTCTCGTACGACGACCGGTCGAACACCAGCGTGCCGATGGCCATGAGCGTGTAGAACCAGCCGCGGGTCTGGTCCAGCGCCTCGCAGATGTACTGCGCCGGGTAGGACTTCTGGAACGCCTCGGCGCTGCCGGGGGCGTACGGGTACCCGGCCTGCGCGAACGGCATCGAGCCGGAGTCGTACCAGACGTCGATGACGTACGGCTCGCGGCGGAACGTGCCGGGCACGCCGTCGACCGTGAACGTGACGTCGTCGACGTAGGGCCGGTGCGGGTCCAGCTCGGAGAGGTCCTGACCGGACAGCTCCGACAGCTCCGCCAGCGACCCCACGCACACCATGCGTGACGGGTCCTCGTCGTTGCGCCAGATGGGCAGCGGCGTGCCCCAGTACCGGTTCCGCGACAGCGCCCAGTCGACGTTGCCGCGCAGCCACTCGCCGTAGCGGCCCCACTTGATCGTCTCGGGGTACCAGGTGGTCTTCTCGTTCTCGCGCAGCAGCGCGTCCTTGATCTGCGTCGTGCGGATGTACCAGGACGGCTGCGCGTAGTAGATGAGGGGCGTGTGGCAGCGCCAGCAGTGCGGGTACTCGTGCTCGTACGGGACGTGCTTGAACAGCACGCCGCGGTGCTCGAGGTCGGCGACCAGGTCGGCGTCGGCGCGCTTGAAGAACTGCCCGCCGACCAGCGGGACGTCCTCGGCGAACGTGCCGTTGGAGCGGACCGGGTTGACCACGGGCAGGCCGTAGCGGCGGCAGACCCGCAGGTCGTCGGCGCCGAACGCGGGGGACTGGTGCACCAGCCCGGTGCCGTCCTCGGTGGTGACGTACCCGTCGACGACGAGGTAGTGGGCGTCGGGGATGTCGACCAGCTCGAACGGGCGCTGGTAGGTCCAGCGCTCCATCTCGGCGCCGGTGAACGTGCCGACGACCTCGGCGCCCTCGCCCAGGACGGAGTCGAGGAGCGGCTCGGCGACGACGAGCAGCTCGGACGAGCCGGCCGCCCGCGCCGCCACGTACGTGACGTCCGGGTGGGCGGCGACGGCGGTGTTCGAGACCAGCGTCCACGGGGTCGTGGTCCAGACCAGCAGCGATGCCTCGCCCGCGAGCGGACCCGACGTCAGCGGGAAGCGCACGTACACCGACGGGTCGACGACGGTCTCGTAGCCCTGCGCCAGCTCGTGCGAGGACAGCGCCGTCTCGTCGCGGGGACAGTACGGCGACACCCGGTAGTCCTCGACCAGCAGGCCCTTGTCGAAGATCTGCTTGAGCGACCACCAGACGCTCTGGATGTACGACGCGTCCATGGTGCGGTACGCCTGCGAGAGGTCGACCCAGTAGCCCATGCGCTCGGTGAGCTGCTCGAACGCGTCGACGTGGCGCAGGACCGACTCGCGGCACTTCGCGTTGAACTCGGCGACGCCGTAGGCCTCGATGTCGCTCTTGGCCTCGAAGCCCAGCTCCTTCTCGACCGCGATCTCGACGGGCAGGCCGTGGCAGTCCCAGCCGGCCTGGCGCGGGACGTGGTAGCCCTTCATCGTGCGGTAGCGCGGGAAGACGTCCTTGAAGACGCGCGCCTCGATGTGGTGGGTGCCGGGCATCCCGTTGGCGGTGGGCGGCCCCTCGTAGAAGTTCCACTGAGGGCGGCCCTCGCTGGCCTTCACCGTCTGCGCGAACACGTCGTTGTCGCGCCAGAACGCGAGGACGTCGTGCTCCAGCGCCGGAAGGTCGACCTGGGCGGGCACCTCGCGGTAGCCGGTGGGGTCGGTCATCTCTTCTCTCGAATCCTCCGTCGACTCTGCTCCGACGGAGGGACGAGGCGCGCCCCGCGGTACCACCCTCCTTGACCAGCGACGCTGGTCCGCTTCGTTCGCCGCGGCCGGGTCTAGTGAGCACCAGGGTGCCGTTCTTCCGGCGGCTCGGAGGTGATGGCCCCGTCAACGCCTGCTCGCGACGGTGCCAGTGTACGCCGCGACCACGCTGCGACGACCTATTCTGGGCGGCGTGCGTGTGACGATCCGGGTCCGGCCGGGCGCCTCCCGGACGGCGGTGGGCGGAACGTACGGCGACGCCCTGGTCGTTGCCGTCCAGGAACGGGCCGTGGACGGCGCCGCCACCACGGCCGCCCTGGACGCCGTCGCCGCGGCCCTGGGAATACGGAAGCGGGAGGTGACGTTGCTCACCGGCACGACCAGCAGGACGAAGACTGTCGAGGTCCCGGACGCTGCGGCGTCGCGGCTGGCAGAACTCATGCGCGAGGCGCATTGATGCTGGGCGATTCTCGATCTATCCTCGCGGCACCTGGCTCTTGCTCAGGGGTGGGCGGGGTACACGGGGGAACGGAAGGGTGGCGAGGCAGATGGCTGGTGCGAAGGCGAAGGTGGACACCGTGGCCGGAAACAGCAAGGTCGAGGCCGCTGAGGCGGCCGTTCTGGTGGTCCGCGAGGACGAGGACCCGTGGAGTGAGGACGAGCTCACCGAGGTGCGCGAGCAGCTGAACTCCGACGCGACACGGCTGCGCCAAGAGATCGCCGACGCCGAGGCCGACATCGCCGACCTCCTGCGCAGCGGCGACAGCGGCGGCGAGGACCAGGCCGACACCGGCACGAAGACGTTCGAGCGCGAGCACGAGATGTCGCTGGCGGCGAGTCACCGCGACATGCTCATCCAGACCGAGCGTGCGCTGGGCCGCATCGAGAACGGCACGTACGGCATCTGCGAGAGCTGCGGCAATCCCATCGGCAAGGCCCGGTTGCAGGCGTTCCCGCGGGCCACTCTGTGCATGACGTGCAAGCAGCGGCAGGAGCGCCGCTGACGGACGGAGGGCGCCGTCGTGCCGGCGTCCTCCTGGCCGTGGCCGCCGCCGTCCTCGCAGCCGACCAGCTGACGAAGATCCTGGCGGTGGCGCTGCTCGACCCCGGGCGCGCGGTCCCGGTCATCGGCGAACTGGTGCAGCTGCGGCTCATCCGCAACCCCGGCGCCGCGTTCAGCCTGGCCACCAACCTGACGCCGGTGCTGACGGTGGTGGCGCTGGTCGTCGTGCTGGCCATCCTCGCGGTGTCGCGCCGGGTGGCGAACACCCCGTGGGCGGTGGCGCTCGGCGCCGTGCTGGGCGGCGCGCTCGGCACGCTCACCGACCGCATGTTCCGCATGCCCGGGCCGTTCCGCGGCCACGTCGTCGACTTCGTCGAGCTGCCGAACTGGCCGGTCTTCAACGTCGCCGACTCCGCCATCGTCGCCGGTGCGGTGGTGGTCGCGGTGCTCAGCGTGCGCGGCATCCCGCACGACGGCGCCCGCCGTCGCGAGGTGGTCCCCACATGAGCGAGCACCGCAGCCTCCCCGTCCCCGACGGGCTCGAGGGCGAGCGCCTCGACGCCGCCCTGGCCCGGCTGTTCGGGTTCTCCCGCAGCAAGGCCGCCGCGCTGGTCGAGGACGGCCACGTCGTCGTCGACGGCGACGTCGCCCTGAAGTCGGCCCGCGTGCGCGGCGGCTCCTGGCTCGAGGTCGAGATCCCGGCGCCGCCGGCGCCCGTCCAGATCGTCCCCGAGCACGTCGAGGGCATGCGCATCGTCCACGACGACCCCGACGTCGTCGTGGTCGACAAGCCCGTCGGCGTCGCGGCGCACCCGAGCCCCGGCTGGACCGGCCCGACGGTGGTCGGCGGCCTGGCGGGCACCGGGTTCCGCATCTCCACCAGCGGCGCGGCCGAGCGGCAGGGCGTCGTGCACCGGCTCGACGTCGGCACCAGCGGGCTCATGGTCGTGGCCAAGTCCGAGCGCGCCTACACGTCGCTGAAGCGCCAGTTCAAGGAGCGCACGGTCGACAAGGTCTACCACGCGCTGGTCCAGGGCCACCCCGACCCGTCCCGAGGCACCGTCGACGCACCCATCGACCGCCACCCGCACCACGACTACAAGTGGGCCGTGGTGGCGGGCGGCAAGCCGAGCGTCACCCACTACGAGACGCTCGAGGCGTTCCCGGCGGCCAGCCTGCTCGAGATCCACCTCGAGACCGGCCGGACGCACCAGATCCGGGTGCACCTCAGCGCGCTGCGCCACCCCTGCGTCGGCGACCTCACCTACGGCGCCGACCCCACACTGGCCGCCCGGCTCGGGCTGACCCGGCAGTGGCTGCACGCCAAGCGGCTGGGCTTCGAGCACCCGGGGACGGGGGAGTGGGCCGAGTTCACCTCGGCCTACCCCGACGACCTCCAGCACGCCCTGGACCTCATCCGGCCTACGTAGCCGGCCGGATGTTCTGGTTGACGCGGAACAGGTTCTCCGGGTCGTACTGCGCCTTGACCTGCGCGAGCCGCTCGTAGTTGCCGCGGTAGCTGGCGCGGACCCGGTCCTGGCCCTCGTCCATCATCATGTTCACGTACGCCCCGCCGGCCGAGTACGGGTGCAGCGCCTCGAAGTAGTCCACCGACCACGCGCTGATGAGGCCGACGTTGGCCGGGTCGGCGTCCACGCCGGCGAAGACCGATCCCCAGCGCGCGTCCCGGTAGCTCCACGCGGTGTCGGCGGAGCCGTGGTCGTGCGCCGCGCCGTCGATCGGGTACAGGTGCATCGTCGACTTCCACGTGGGCAGCCGGGCGCCGAAGTCGGCGTGGATCGCGACCGCCTCGTCCGGGATCTCCGTCACGAAGTCCGCCCGCCAGTGCCACTGGTCGCCCGGCGGGTAGAGGCCGTCGAAGGCGCTCTGCAGCGCCGGGTGCGGCATCGGCGACGGCGCGTGCAGCAGCGGCTCGGGCAGCGCGTCCAGCAGCGGCGCCATGTCCGCGGCGGCCTGCTCGGCGGAGCCGACGTGGCACCAGACGACGCCGCAGACGGTGCGCAGGTGCAGCTCCTCGGGGAACGGCGGCGCCGGCGGCACGGCGCCCACCAGGAAGAACCCGTTGAGCTCGCGCGGCGCGGCCGGCAGGAAGTCGCGGTAGGCCGCGAGCACCTCGGCCGTCTGCTCGATCGCCCAGAACGTCGGGCCGGCGACGACGGTGTCGAGCTCGTGCAGCCGGAACAGGAACGACGTCACCACCCCGAAGTTGCCGCCGCCACCACGGACCGCCCAGAACAGGTCCGGGTGCTCCGCCGCGCTGGCCGAGACGCGCTCGCCGTCGGCCAGCACCATCTCGACCTCGAGCAGGTTGTCGATGGCCAGGCCGAACGCCCTGGTCAGGTGCCCGAGGCCGCCGCCCAGCGTGAGCCCGCCGACCCCCGTCGTCGAGATGATCCCGCTGGGCGTGGCCAGGCCGAACGCGTTGGTCGCCCGGTCGACCTCGCCCCACGTGCAGCCGCCCCCGACGCGCACCGTCCGCGCCTCGGGGTCGACGGTGACCTCGCGCAGGTCGCCGAGGTCGATGACCACGCCGTCGTCGACGACGCCCAGGCCGCCCCCGTTGTGGCCGCCGCCGCGCACGGCGAGCGGCAGGCCGTGCTCGCGCGCGAACCCGACGACCAGGGCGACGTCGTCGGCGTCGGCACACCGGGCGATCAGCGCCGGGCGCCGGTCGATCATGGCGTTGTAGACCTTGCGGGCCTCGTCGTAGCCGGCGTCCTCCGGCCCGGTCAGCCGGCCGCGGACGCCGCTCAGCTCGCGGCGCGCGAGGCGCCCGGTCTCGATGTCGGTGCTCATGGTTCCCCCCGTGGGTGGTTCGTTCGGACGCCGGCGACGGTGCCAGGTCGCGTTGCGGTGGCGTTGCGGCCGCGCCGCGCCCGCGCTGCGCCCGCGTCGTGCCAGCCTCTTGACCTGCGCGGACCGGCGTAGTACCACCGGGTGGCAGGGGGGTGGACGCCGCGGACGGTGTCGAGCTGCAGGTGTGCCTGGTCGGCGAGCTGACCGTGGTGCGGGTGGGCCGGGCGCTGCCCGCCGGCGAGGTGGGCGACCGCAAGGGCCGCACCCTGCTCGCGCTGCTGGCGGTCGCGGGCGGCCGGCTGGTCCCGGTGGACCGGATCGTCGAGGCGCTGTGGGGCGAGCAGGGCCCGCAGCGGCCCGCGGCGAGCGTGGCGACCCTGGTGAGCCGGCTGCGCGCCGCTCTCGGCCCGGACGTGGTGGCCGGCGGCCGCTCCGGCTACCGCCTCGGCGACGGCACGCAGGTCGACCTGCACCGGGCGGCCGACCTCGTCGCCGAGGCCGAGATCCGGCTCGGGAACGCGGAGCCGGCGTTCGCCCTGGCCGCCGCCCAGGCCGCGCTCGACCTCGTCGGGGCGGCGCCGCTGCTCGCCGACGAGACGGACGCGTCCTGGGCCGGCGAGGGCCGGCGGCTCCAGGCGGACGTGGCCGGGCGGGCCCGCGCGGTCGCCGCCGAGGCGGGCCTGCGGACGGGGGACGTCGCGGCGGCGCTGGCCGCGGCGGAGGCGGCGGCCGAGGCCGAGCCCCTGGACGAGCGGCCGGCCCGGGCCCTGATGCGCGCCTACGACGCCGCCGGCGAGCCGGCCCGCGCCCTGGCGGTGTTCGAGCGGCTGCGCGCCGGGCTCGCGACCGAGCTTGGCATCGACCCGGCGCCGTCGACCCGGGAGTTGCACGTCGCGATCCTGCGCCAGCAGGTGGCGCCGGCGGGGGCGCGGCCGGAGGCCGGACCCGGGCCGGCGTCGGAGCGGCTCGCCGGGCGGGACGCGGAGCTGGCGGGCCTCACCCGTCGCTGGGAGCGCGCTGTCGCGGGTGACGGCGCGCTGGTGCTGCTCGCGGGCGCGGCCGGCATCGGCAAGACCGCGCTGGCCGACGAGACCGCGCGGCTGGCCCGGCTGACCGGCGGCCGGACGCTCGAGGCTCGCTGCTACGACGTCGAGCGCTCGCTGTTCCTGCAGCCGGTCGCCGAGGCGCTCGGCCGCCTGGTCACCCGGCTGCCGGTGCCGGTGCTGCGCCAGGCCGCCGCGGACCGGGCCGACGCCCTCGCGACGCTGGTGCCCGAGGTGGCCGAGCTGCTGGGCGCGCCGGTGCCGGAGCGGCGCAGCGCGGCGGCCGAGCGCCGCCGGGTCTACGACGCGGTGGTCGTGTTCCTGCGCCGGCTGGCCGCCCGCCAGCCGCTGCTGCTCGTCGTCGACGACCTGCACAACGCCGGGGTGGCCACCGTCGAGCTGCTGCACTACCTCGGCCGGAACACGGCCGGCGGCCGCCTGCTGGTGGTGGCGACGGTGCGGGCGGACGAGGGCGAGCGGGTCCTGGCCGCCCTGGCCGACGTGTCCGAGCGCGTCGACGTCGGCCCGCTCGACGACGCGGCGATCGAGCGGCTCGCCGCCGAGGCCGGCCAGGAGGCGCACGGCGCCGAGATCGCCCGGCGCACACGCGGGCACACGCTGTTCGTGGTCGAGACGCTGCGCGCCCTGGCGGCCGGCGAGGAGGGGATCCCGGACTCGCTGAGGGCCAGCGTGATGGGCCGGGTGCGCCGGGCCGGAGCCCAGGCCGAGGAGCTGCTGCACGCCGCGGCCGTGCTGGGCTCGTCGTTCACGCCCATGACGCTGGCCGGGCTGCTCGACGTCAGCGCCCAGGAGGCCGCGCGGCGCTGCCACCGGATCCTGCCCACCCGGCTGCTCGTGGTGGCCGGCCGCGCCTACGAGTTCGAGAACGACCTCGTCCAGGAGACCCTCTACGCCGCGACGCCGCAGCCGACCCGGGTGGCGTACCACCTGCGCGCGGCGGACGTGCAGGCCGGCAACCCGGAGGCGGTCGGCTGGCATGCCGGCGCGGCCGGCGACTGGGCCCGCGCCGCGCCGGGCTGGCTGGCCGCGGGGGAGCAGGCACTTCGCCGCTACGCCGTCGGCGACGCCGAGGCGCTGCTGGGCCAGGCCATCGACGCGGCCCGCCGTGGTGGGGACGTCGCGCTCGAGGGCCGGTCTCACCTGGCCCGGGGCCGTGCGCGCGAGGCGATGTACCGGTACGACGACGCCGTCGCCGACCACGCCGAGGCGCTGCGGGCGGCGCGCGCCGGCGGCGACCGGCTCCTCGAGATGCGCGCCCTGCGCCAGCTGGGCGGCCCGGCCTGGGCCGGCGGCGGGCGGCCCATCGCCGAGGGGACGGCCCACCTCGAGGAGAGCCTGCGGCTGGCGCAGCTGCTGGGCGACCGCCCGGCCGAGTCCGAGCTGCTGGCCTGGCTCTCGGTGCTGTCGGCCAACCGGCTGCGGTTCGGCGACGCGCTGGCGTACGGACGGCGGGCCCTGGCGCTGGCCCGCGACATCGGCGACGACGACGCCCTGGCCGTGGCCCTCGACGGGGCGAAGACCGCCCACGCCTACCTGGGCGAGGTGCGTGAGCTGCAGGAGGTGCTGGACGAGCTCGAGCCTCTGTGCCGGCGCTCGGGCGACCTCTGGCTGCTGCAGTGGTGCCTGTTCGAGTCCGCCTTCCCCTCGATCGCCCGCGGCGACTGGGACGCCGCCACGGCCCGCGTCGAGGAGGCGCTGGCGGTCAACCGCCGCAGCGGGTACAGCGGCTACGAGTCCTGGTACGTGTCCAACCTCGGCTGGATCGCCCGGCTGCGGGGCCGGTACGACGACGCCGTCCGGCTCGGCCGCCGGTCGCTGACGCTGCAGGCGCACGCCTGGTTCAGCGCGGCGAGCCTGGCCACCTACGCCACGACGCTTCTCGAGCTGGACGGGCGCGACGAGACCGCCGAGGCCGTCGCCCTCCTGGAACGCGGACTGGCGGTGGCCGGCCGGCACCGTACCGAGGCCTACCGGCTGCCCTGCCTGGCGGCGCTGGCCTGGGCGACCGGCTCGCGCGAGCTGCTCGACGAGGCCGACGCCATGGTGCGCGCCGTCAGCACGCCGCCCGGGTCGGCCTGGCTGTACGGCGCCGACACCTACGTCGCGGTCGCCCGCGCCTGGCTCCGCCACGGCGACCCCGGCGCGGCGGCCGAGGTGCTCGCACCGCTGGCGTCGGCGGCCGAGCGGACCGGCTGGACCGCCCCGCTCGAGGCGGCCCGCGACGTCGCGGCGGTCTGCCGCGAGGCGCTGCGAGCCCGCTGACCCCGCGCTGGGCCCGGCCCGCGTCGGACGATGATCATCAACCTTCTGTGTCGTCCTGACAGCACAAAAGGTTGATGATCATGGAGAGGGACGATCGAGCCGGGGGCGCACCTCACCCGCCGGAACGCCGGATGCGGGCGGTGGCCACGGGCTCATCCGGCTCCCGGGCGGGTGAGGTGCCGCCCGCGCGAGCGAGGCCGGGCTGGAACGCCCGCGCGTTGTCGGTGCCCGCCCGTAGGGTGGGCTCCCTCCCAGCCGGGCGGGGCATGCTCCCGGCGACCTCGTCTCGTCATGTGAACAACCGGTCCAGACCGTGGACAGGCGGCCGGGTGCGCCGGTACCGTCGCCGTCATGCGCACGTCTCTCGCCTTTATCGGGCCGGCCCGGGTGGCCGGCCGCGTCGAGGCGTAGCGCGGCCTTCATCCGAGTCGGCTCCTCTCGTCATCCGGCCCTCACGGACACTCAGGAGCATCCGCGTGACCGCACCCACCCAGCCCCCGGCCGCGACCGGCCGAACGGCCACCGAACCGGCCAGCGCCTCGCCGGCGTTCGGCGGGCCGCGGCCGCTCGTCATCGCGCCCGAGGGGGCCGGTGGCGACCTCTGCCACCACGACGTCCCCGCCGGCTCCGTCACGGTCGTGGCCAGCACCGACCCGGCGGCGATCGCCGCCGCGCGGGCGCGCGGGCTGCCCGTCGTCGTGAACCTGGGGGAGCGGCCCGAGCTGGCCGCTGCCGCCGTCGCCGCCGGTGCCGACGGGTTGTGGCTCGACACCCCGAGCGCCGCGGCCGCAGGGCAGGCCCGCGAGGCCGCCGCCCGGCTGGCGCCCCTGGTCCGGCCCTCGGTCCCGGACACCCTGGACGGCTGCCGGGCCGCCATCGACGCCGTCGACGCCCTGCTGGCGACGCTGCTGGAGCACCGGGTGGCGCTGGCCGGACGGGTGCAGCATCTCAAGCCCGTGGGCGGGCACGCGGGGCGCGACCCGCGGCGCGAGGCCGCCATCGTGGCCGCCATGGCCGAGCGGGCGCCGTCGCTCCCGCCGGAGCAGCTGGCCCGCATCGTGACCGCCATCATCGAGGCCGGACTGGACGTCGCCGAGGCGGACATGTCGGGCGAACCGCCCGTCTGGCGGCTGTGAGCCGGCTCTCCTCGGAGTGGCACCGCGAGGCTGTCAGAACCGCGGCATAGGGTGTCTCTAGTCCCCGGCGCGAGCGGCTTCCGCCGGTGGAGTGTCACCTGAGGAGGCGTCAGTGTCGAGCTTCGTGCACCTGCACGTGCATACCGAATACTCCATGCTCGACGGCGCCGCACGCCTCGACGACCTCTTCACCGAGGCCGCCAAACAGGGCATGCCGGCACTGGCGACCACCGACCACGGCAACGTGTTCGGCGCCTACGACTTCTACAACAAGGCCAAGAAGCACGGCATCAAGCCCATCATCGGCACCGAGGCGTACCTGACGCCGCGCACCAGCCGGTTCGACAAGACCCGCGTGCGGTGGGGCGACGGCGGCGGCGACGACGTCTCCGGCAGCGGCGCCTACACGCACATGACGATGTTCGCCGAGAACACCGGCGGCATGCACAACCTCTTCCGGCTGTCCTCGCTCGCCTCCATCGAGGGCTTCTACTTCAAACCGCGCATGGACCGCGAGCTGCTGCAGAAGTACTCCGCCGGCATCATCGCGACCACGGGCTGCCCCAGCGGCGAGGTCCAGACGTTCCTGCGGCTGGGCAAGTACGACGAGGCCATCAAGGCCGCGTCGGAGTTCCGCGACATCTTCGGCAAGGACAACTTCTTCCTCGAGCTCATGGACCACGGGCTCGACATCGAGACCCGCATCCGCGAAGACCTCCTGCGCCTCGGCAAGGACCTCGGCCTCCCGCTGCTGGCCACCAACGACCTCCACTACACCCACAAGTCCGACCACGAGGCGCACGCCGTCCTGCTGTGCGTGCAGTCCGGTTCCACACTGGCCGACCCCAAGCGGTTCAAGTTCGACGCCGAGGACTTCTATCTCAAGACCGCCGCAGAGATGCGCGAGAAGTGGGCCGACTACCCCGAGGCCTGCGACAACACCCTGCTCATCGCCGAGCGCTGCGACGTCAAGTTCGTCGAAGAGGCCGGCAAGTACATGCCGCGCTACCCCGTCCCTCCGGGCGAGGACGAGGTCTCCTGGTTCGTCAAGGAGGTCGAGGCCGGCCTGCACCGCCGCTTCCCGGGCGGCATCAGCGACGAGGTCCGGGCCCGGGCCAACTACGAGACCGAGGTCGTCACCACCAAGGGGTACGCCGGCTACTACCTGGTCGTCGCCGACTTCATCAACTGGGCCAAGGACAACGGCATCCGGGTCGGCCCCGGCCGTGGCTCCGGCGCGGGGTCCATCGCGGCGTACGCCATGGGCATCACCGACCTCGACCCCATCCCGCACGGCCTGATCTTCGAGCGGTTCCTCAACCCCGAGCGCAAGTCGATGCCCGACTTCGACATCGACTTCGACGAGCGCCGGCGGGGCGAGGTCATCCGCTACGTCACCGAGAAGTACGGCACCGACCACGTCGCCCAGATCGTCACCTACGGCACCATCAAGGCCAAGCAGGCCATCAAGGACGCCTCCCGGGTGCTGGGCAACCCGTTCGCCGTCGGCGAGCGCATCACCAAGGCCATGCCGCCGGCCGTCATGGGCAAGGACATCCCGCTCGGCGGCATCTTCGACCCCGAGCACAAGCGCTATGCCGAGGCGGGCGAGTTCCGGTCGCTGTACGAGTCCGATGCCGAGGTGCGCCGGGTCGTCGACACCGCCAAGGGCCTCGAGAACCTGAAGCGCCAGTGGGGGGTGCACGCGGCCGGCGTCATCATGTCGTCGGCGCCGCTGCTCGACACCATCCCCGTCATGAAGCGCGAGCAGGACGGCGCCATCATCACCCAGTTCGACTACCCGACCTGCGAAGAGCTCGGGCTGGTCAAGATGGACTTCCTGGGCCTGCGCAACCTCACCATCCTCGACGACGCGCTGAAGAACATCGTCCGCAACGGCAAGGACGCCATCGTCCTCGAGGAGCTGCCGCTCGACGACCGCGGCACCTACGAGCTGCTCGGCCGCGGCGACTCCCTGGGCGTGTTCCAGCTCGACGGCGGGCCCATGCGCTCGCTGCTGCGGCAGATGAAGCCCGACAACTTCGAGGACATCTCGGCCCTCATCGCGCTGTACCGCCCCGGCCCCATGGGTGCCAACAGCCACATCAACTACGCGCTGCGCAAGAACAACCAGCAGCCCATCACGCCCATCCACCCGGAGCTGGCCGAGGCGCTCGAACCCATCCTCGGCGGCACGTACGGCCTGATCATCTACCAAGAGCAGGTCATGGCCATCGCCCAGCACCTCGGTGGCTACTCGCTCGGCAAGGCCGACCTGCTCCGCCGGGCCATGGGCAAGAAGAAGCGCGAGGTCCTCGACGCCGAGTACGTGCCGTTCTCCGACGGCATGAAGGCCAACGGCTTCGGCGACGCCGCCATCAAGACGCTCTGGGACATCCTGGTCCCGTTCTCCGACTACGCGTTCAACAAGGCGCACTCCGCGGCCTACGGCGTCATCGCGTACTGGACCGCCTACCTCAAGGCGCACTACCCGGCCGAGTACATGGCCGCCGTGCTCACCTCCGTCCGCGACGACAAGGACAAGACGGCGCTGTACCTGTCCGAGTGCCGCCGCATGGGCATCAAGGTGCTGCCGCCCGACGTCAACGAGTCCGCCGGCGACTTCACCCCGGTCGGCACCGACGTCCGCTTCGGCCTCACCGCCATCCGCAACGTCGGCGCCAACGTCGTCGACGGCATCGTCGCGGCCCGGCAGGAGAAGGGCCGGTTCGAGACCTTCCCCGACTTCATGGACAAGGTCCCGGTCCACGTCTGCAACAAGCGCGTGGTCGAGTCGCTGGTCCGGGCCGGCGCCTTCGACTCCCTCGGCTACGCCCGCCGCGCGCTGGCCGCCGTCGTCGACGACGCCGTCGACACCGTCATCTCGCTCAAGCGCAACGAGGCGGTCGGCCAGTTCGACCTGTTCGGCGGCGCGGGCGACGACGCCGGCGGCGGCTTCGAGGTCCAGGTGCCCGAGCTCACCGAGTGGGACAAGAAGCAGAAGCTGGCGTTCGAGCGCGAGATGCTGGGGCTCTACGTCTCCGACCACCCGCTGCTCGGGCTCGAGCACGTCATCGCCAACGCCTCCGACCGGCCCATCTCCGCGCTCGCCGACGAGAACGAGGTGGCCAACGGCACCACGCTGAGCATCGGCGGGCTCATCACGTCCATGCAGCGCAAGGTCAGCAAGCGCGGCGACACCTGGGCCATCGTCACCATCGAGGACCTCGAGGGGTCCATCGAGGCGATGTTCTTCCCGGCCACCTACCAGCTCTACGCGCTGCAGCTGGCCGAGGACGAGATCGTCGTCGTCAAGGGCCGGCTCGACCGCCGCGAAGAGGCGCCGCAGCTCATCGCGGCCGAGCTGAGCCTGCCCGACCTCTCCGACGGCCCGTCCGGCCCGGTCGTGGTCACCATGCCCATGACCCGGTGCACGCCGCCGGTGGTCGAGCGGCTCAAGGACGTGCTGACCACGCACCCGGGCGTCACCCCGGTGCACCTGAAGCTCACCGGCACCGGCCGCACGACGGTCATGAAGCTCGACGACCGCCTGCGGGTCACCCCGTCGACGGCGCTCATGGGCGATCTCAAGCAGCTCCTGGGCCCCACGTGTCTGGCGTCGTGACGACCCGCGCCGAGCGGCTGGGCCACACGGGTCCGGGCCCGGTCCGCGTCGTCGCGCAGATCGTGGTCGCCTCCGTCGTCGCCGGCATCGTCATGGGCGTGCTCTGGTGGCTGCTCTCGCCCGACGTGCGCTGCGTGGTGGTGGACGGGCAGCTGTCCCCGAGCTCCTGCGAGAGCCGGGTGATCTTCGAGCGCGACGCGGTGTTCACGCTGCTCGGCGCCGGCTTCGGCCTGGTGTTCGGCGCGGCGTTCGCGGTCTGGCACCGACGCCACCCGGTGACGACCCTCGTGGCGCTGGCCGTGTTCGGGGTGGCCGGCTCGCTGATCGCGCGGTTCGCCGGCGGGCTGCTCGGGCCCAGCGACGACGTCGCCGGGCTCGCCGACGGCACCGACCGCCTCTACCCGCTGCTGCTCGACGCCGACGCCGCGCTGCTGGTGTGGTCCATGGTCGCGGTCGTCGTCGCGGCGATCATCGCGCTGTTCCGCGAGGACCAGACGCCGTGGAGCGTGCCCGGCCCTGCCGAACGCTGACCCGGCCCCGCACCGGCCGCTTTGGGGGGAACGACCGGTGCGGTGCTCGCG
This sequence comes from Jiangella mangrovi, assembly GCF_014204975.1. Taxonomy (NCBI): domain Bacteria; kingdom Bacillati; phylum Actinomycetota; class Actinomycetes; order Jiangellales; family Jiangellaceae; genus Jiangella; species Jiangella mangrovi. The sequence goes on along the minus strand of NZ_JACHMM010000001.1, from coordinate 4,623,020 downwards.
TCAGCTGGTGCGGCCGATGGTCGCCGTCTTGGCCCCCGTCAGCCTGATGAGGTCGGCCGGCGTGATCTCGACGTCGAGACCACGCCGCCCGGCCGAGACGAACACCGTCGGGAAGCCGAAGGCCGACTCGTCGACGATGGTGGGCAGCCGGCGCCGCTGCCCGAACGGACTGATTCCCCCGACCACGTAGCCCGTGGCCCGCTCCGCCTGCGACGTGGCGGCCATGACCGCCCGCTTGCCGGCGGCGGCCCGGGCCAGCGACTTGAGATCCAGCGACCCGGACACCGGGACCACGGCGACCACGAGCTCGTCGTCGACCTCGGCGAGGAGGGTCTTGAAGACGCGCGTCGGCACGACACCGAGTGCGCGGGCGGCCTCCAGGCCGAACGACGGCGCGGAGGAGTCATGGTGGTACGGGTGCATCGTGAACGGCACCCCGGCTCGCTCCAGCACCAGCGTGGCCGGTGTTCCTGTTCGCTGGCGTGTTGTTGTCCCCATTAGGGCAATCTAGACCCATCACTAGTGATTCGTCATCGCACGCGCCGCGTTTCGATCTCACCCGTAGACCTGCACCTCCGCCAGGGACAGCGCATTGTTACCCACGAGTTGTACTCGGACGTAGCGTCCCGTGCGCCCAACGTCGACGAGCGACGGAGTGCCGCCCTGCCCGGTGTGGTGGTAGGCGAAGACGCCCGGCTGGGCCAGCGTCTGGCTCAACGAGCCCGACGTGAACGGCGTGTCGGAGACGAGCACGTAGAAGTTCGTCAGCCGGTCCGAGCAGCAGTCCGTGCGGTTCCAGACCGCGATCTCGTCGATGTCCTCGACGGCGCCGAGGTCGACCTGCCACCACGACTCCGGCTGGAACTGCGTGTGCGTGACCGACCCGCCGCCCCAGTTGCCGCTGGTGTTGCCGTCGACCGCCCGCGACGGCACGCCGCCGGCCTCCATGGTCGACTGCGTGGCGGTCCTGCCGCGGGCGAGGTTCGGCCGCAGCACCTGGACGCCGAGGCGCACCGGGATGGTCCAGTCGTCCGACGCGACGGTCGCGGTGAACTGGTAGGCGCCGTCCGGCGTGCCCTCGGGGATGGTGAGGGCGAGCTCGGCGGTGCGGGTGTTTCCCCTGGTCACGGGCGCCATCCGGACCGTCGACGGCGTCACGGTCCAGCCCTCGGGGGCCTCGAGCCGGATCCGCGTCGTCGGGATCGCCCGCTGCTCGGCCGGCGCCAGGCTCACGGTCACCGGGATCGTCGTGCCCGGACGCTGGGTCCCGGTGGACACCGTCGCGCCGACCCGGACCTGCGGCACGATCCGGTACGACTCGCCGGCCTCGGTGCTGAACCGCAGCCGGTCGCCGTCGGCGCTGGACGGGACCACCGTGCCGTCGCCGTCGTACACCCGCACCGGGCCGGCGAAGGCGGCGTTGCGCAGCACCGTCTCGCCGCCGCGGTCGGCGTCGAGGCGGATCTCGGTGGGCAGCCCGGCCGCCCAGTCGACGCCGACGGTGTACGCCCCGCGGGCGCGCAGGCCGTCGAGGCTGCCGGTGTGCCAGGCCGACGGGAGCGCCGGGAGCACGTCGATGGTGCCGGTGTGGCTCTGCAGCAGCATCTCCGCAACACCCGCCGTGCCGCCGAAGTTGCCGTCGATCTGGAACGGCGGGTGGGTGTCCCACAGGTTCGGCAGCGTGGAGCTGGAGAGCAGCTCGCGGAGCATGAGGTGGGCGTGGTCGCCGTCGAGCAGCCGGGCCCAGAAGTTGACCTTCCACGCCTTGCTCCAGCCGGTGCCGCCGTCGCCGCGAGCCTCCAGCGACACCCGCGCCGCCTCGGTCAGCTCGGGCTCGGTGAGCGGGGCGATCTGCGCACCGGGGTGCAGCGCGTAGAGGTGCGAGACGTGCCGGTGGTCGTTGTTCGGGTCGTCGATGTCGATCTTCCACTCCTGCAGCTGGCCCCACTCGCCGACCCTCAGGCCGGGGTCGAGCCGCGCCAGGGTGTCCTGCAGGACCGCGCGGTGCTCGGCGTCGACGCCCAGCTGCTCCGACGCTGCGATGGTGTTCGTCAGCAGGTCCCAGATGATCTGCTGAGACATCGCGGCGCCCGCGGAGTACGGGCCGTGCTCGGGGGAGAAGCTCGGCGAGACGACCAGCGTGCCGTCGCGGGGGTCCTCGACCAGGAAGTCCAGCCAGAACTCAGTGGCCTCGCGCATGATCGGGTACGCCGTGTCGGCCAGGAACTCCTCGTCCTGCGTGAACAGCCAGTGCTCCCACAGGTGCCGGGCCAGCCAGCCGTTGGACTCCGGGAACCAGAACGACGTCGGCCAGTCGTGCACGCCGGTGTAGCCGAACGGGGTCGTCTCGTTCTGCACCACCCAGCCGTCGGCGCCGAACATCTCCTGCGCGCTGACCCGGCCCGGCGCCCGCAGCGAGTCGATGTAGTCGAACAGCGGCGCCGTCGTCTCCGAGAGGTTGGTGACCTCGGCCGGCCAGTAGTTCATCTGCAGGTTGATGTTGACGTGGTAGTCCGCGCCCCAGGGGTTCGACGTGCCCTCGGCCCAGACGCCCTGCAGATTCGCCGGCAGCGACCCGGGCCGCGACGACCCGATCAGCAGGTAGCGGCCGTACTGGGCGTAGAGGACCTCGAGGTAGCGGGCGTGCTCGGGCGGCAGCGTGCCGGCGGCGTAGCGGGTGCGCAGGTCGTCGGTCGTCGTTCCGGCCGGCGCCTGCTGGCCGAGGTCCAGCGTGAACCGGTCGAACAACTCGGTGTAGTCGGCGACATGGGCCGCGCGCAGGTCGTCGTAGCCCTTGGACGCGGCGGCGTCGACGGTGGCTGTGACCTTCGCGTGCGGGTCGTCGCCGCGGTAGGCGGGGTAGACGTCGCTGTAGTTCGTGCCGGCGCTCAGCACGATGGTGACGGCGTCGGCATCGGTCACCTGGACCGCGTTCGCCGTCCCGCCGAGGCTGCCGCCGTCGGGGATCACCTGCAGCTGCGACTCGAACCGCATCTGGTTGTCGTTGAGGTTGCCCGCGACGGTGAGCCGGCCGCCGTCGCGCGTGACCTGCGTGTTGCTGCGGCCGCTGGGGATGGTCTGCGAGACGCCGACGTCGATCGCGCCCGGCTGGTCCGCCGTCAGGCGGGTGACGAGGACGCCGTCGGGATAGCTGGCGAAGTACTCGCGGGTGTAGGTGACGCCCGCTCGTTCGTAGGTGACGGAGGCTGTGCCGTCGCCGAGGTCGAGGTCGCGCCGGTAGCCGCTGACGCCGTCGCCCGCGCCGGTGCCGAAGTCGAGCCGGAGCTCGCCGAACGTCGTGTACGAGCCGAAGTCGTCGCGGCCCTGACCGAGCAGCTGGGTGATGACCTCGGGCGTCACCTGGGTCTGCTCGTCGATGAGGTCGCGGGCGTCCTGCAGCGCGGTCGGCCGCGGCGCCGTCCAGTTGCCGCCGGTGTACTGCCGGCCGGGCGCCGGGCCCCCGATCCATAGGGTCTTCTCGTTGAACTGGATGCGCTCGGTGCCGACCTGGCCGAAGACGACGCCGCCCAGCGCGCCGTTGCCGATCGGCAGGCCGTGGCTCTCCCACGAGGTCGCCGGCTCGTCGTACCAGAGGACGAGGTCGGATGTCTGTGCGCTCTGCGGGGATTCAGGTGGGGCGAGCGGTTCGGCCGTCGACGTGCCCGCCGTCAGGGCCGCCACCGTCGTCACCGCCGTCGCCATGCCTCCGAGTGCCAGCCCTGCTCGTCTCCGTCGGCTCATTGCCGGGCCTCCACACACGCCGTTGGGGGGAATACATCGGATGTGTCGGAGGATACGGTGAGTGATCGCTGCGGGCAATAGGGGTGATCACGGGGTGAATGCGGGTCTTCTGATCGGATCTCTGGGGGTCGGCTAGAGTGCGCTCAACTGGTCAGACCACAGCATCCGACCCTCAACGACGCCCGCGGAGGACGCCCGCCATGCCGTTGTTCGACAAGCCGCTCCCGGAACTGCGTGAGTACCGCCCCGAGCGCGACGAGCAGCCCGACTTCGACGACTTCTGGTCCCGCACGCTCGCCGAGGCCGCCGAGTTCCCGCTCGACCCCGAGTTCACCCCCTACGACGCCGCCCTCAGCCTCGTCGACGTGTACGACGTGCGGTTCTCCGGCTGGGGCGGGCACCGGATCGCCGGCTGGTTCCTCGCCCCGGCCGGGGCCACGGCGCCACTGCCGACCGTCGTCCACTACATCGGCTACGGCGGCGGCCGCGGCTTCCCGCACGACTGGCTGGCCACCGCGGTCGCCGGGTTCGCGACCTTCGTCATGGACACTCGCGGCCAGGGCTCCAACGGCACGCCCGGTGACACCCCGGACCCCGTCGGCGGCCAGAACGCGCAGACCCCGGGGTTCATGACCCGCGGCATCCTCGACCCCGCCGACTACTACTACCGCCGCGTCTTCACCGACGGCGTCCGCGCGGTCGACGCGGCCCTCACCCACCCCCTCGTCGACCCGTCGCGGCTCGTCATCGGCGGCGGCAGCCAGGGCGGCGGCATCGCGACCGCGGTGGCCGGACTGCGACCCGGGCTGGCGGGCGCCATGATCGACGTGCCCTTCCTGACCGGCTACCGGCGCGCCACCGAGATCGTCGAGACCCAGCCGTACTACGAGATCGCGCGCTACCTCTCCATCCACCGCGGCTACGAGGACCGGGTGTTCCGCACCCTGTCCTACTTCGACGGCATGAACTTCGCCGCGCGGGCGACGGCGCCGGCCCTCTACAGCGTCGCCCTCATGGACACCACCTGCCCGCCGTCGACGGTGTTCGGCTCGTTCAACCACTACGCGGGCCCGAAGGAGATCCGGGTCTGGCCCTACAACAAGCACGAGGGCGGGCAGACCTTCCAGACCCGCGAGCAGCTGCACTGGCTGCGCGACATCGCCAAGGGCGCCTGACGGTCCGCTTCGCATCGGGGACCGGTCAGGCCTCGCGGCCGGCCGGCCCTGGACGGGCACCGCTGGCCTTCGACGGCTGCCTTGTCTAAACTGGGGTGCACCGGCCCATCGAGGTGGGAACCGGTAGTGAGCCTGGGAAGGTCCCGCTGGCCGGGGTCCCGGGCTCGCGGCATGTCAGGGGACGATCACCAGCTCGGTGAGCTTGTGCGCCAGAACCTTCCGATACCGGCCATCGCCCGAACAGTCGGCCAATACGGCACCTGCCACGATGTCCGCTATCGCGAGCGCCGGTTCGGCGGGGCCGGGCTCGTGCTCCAGCCGAAGTGCAGCCGGCACCAGACCTTGTGCGCGCAGTCCGTCCAGGAGTTGCCGATCCCGCTGATTCTGCTTGGCCTCGCGTGCCTCGGCGATGACTCGAGTGACGCCACAGTCTGCCGATCGGCACTGACGCCCGATCCGATAGGATGGCTCATCTACGCAACGTGGTTGTGCAGAGTGCAACGGAGGGTGAGCCGGTGGAGCGGAACACGTCGTCGTCGCTGCGGCGCGGGCTCGCGCTGCTCGACGCGGTGTCCGCGGTCACGGGGGCGGGCGGCGCGACGCTGACCGAGCTCGCCGCCGCCGTCGGCGTGCACAAGAGCTCGGCGCTGCGCCTGCTGGCGCCCATGGCCGAGTCGGGGCTGGTCCGGGTCGAGCAGGGCAGGTACCTGCTCGGCCCGCGGACCGCCCAGCTCGGCCGCGTGTACCTCGACTCCGTCGATCTTCGGGCGCTGGCGCAGCCGGCGCTGCGCCGCCTGGTCGAGGAGTCGGGGGAGTCGGTGCACCTCGTGCTGCCCGACCTGCCGGACATGGTCTACATCGACAAGATCGACGGGCCAGGGCGGGTGCGGATGAACTCCTACGTCGGATCGCGGCAGCCGGCGCACTCGACCGGGGTCGGGCGGGCCTACCTCGCGTTCGCCGACGCGGCCGCCGTCGACGCCGTCGTCGCGCACGGGCTCACCCCGCGGACCGACCGGACGGTGACCGACCCGGCAGCGTTCCGGGCCGGGCTCGCCGTCGTCCGCACGTGCGGGTACGCCGTCGACGACATCGAGAACGAGCTCGACATCCGCTGCGTCGCCGCGCCGGTGTTCGACCACGACGGCGCCGTCGCGGCCGCCGTCTCGGTCGCCGGCCTGGCCACGCGCGTCACCCCCGACCGCTTCGACCGGCTGGGCGAGCTCGTCGTCGCCGCGGGCCGGGCGATCTCCGAACAGCTCGGCGCACCCGACAGCGCACCCCCACGAGAGGAACCACGATGACCGACCGCATCCCCCCGAGCGCGCAGCTGCGCGAGACCGGGGTCATGGCGATCCTGCGGGCCCGCTCGGCCGACCGGTTCGGCGAGGTCAGCCGCACCCTCGTCGACGCCGGCATCACCTGCCTGGAGATCACGCTGACCTCGCCGGGCGCTGTCGGAGCGATCCGCACCATTCGCCAGGTGCTGCCGGACACCGTCGACGTCGGGGCGGGGACCGTCATCGACGCGGACCAGGTGCACGCCGTCGTCGAGGCCGGGGCCGGGTTCGTCGTGTCGCCGTCGTTCGAGCCGGAGGTCGTCGCCGCCGCCCGCGAGGCCGGCATCCCGGCGTACCCGGGCGTCTTCACGCCGACGGAGGTGCTGGCGGCCTGGCGTGCCGGCGCGGCCGTGGTCAAGCTCTTCCCGGGCTCGGCGGTGGGACCGTCGTACATCACCGCGCTGCGCGGCCCGTTCCCCGACATCGCGATCATGCCGACCGGCGGGGTCAGCCTCGCGAACATCGGCGACTGGATCCGGGCCGGCGCGGCGGGCGTCGGGCTGGGCGGGCCGTTGCTGGGCGACGCCGCCGACGGCGGCGACCTCGGCGCGCTGGCGGAGCGGGCGGCGACGGCGCTCGCCGCGGTCCGGGAAGCGCGGGCCGGCGCGGCGGGTGGCGCCGCATGAGCGCGGCCAGCGGGCTCGTCACCATCGGCGAGGCGATGGCGCTGGTCGCGGCCGCGCAGACCGGCGGGTGGGCGCACCACCGCGACCTCGAGCTGTCCGTCGCCGGCGCCGAGCTGAACGTCGCCGTCGGGGTGCGGCGGCTGGGCCGGCCGGCGACCTGGATCAGCCGGGTCGGGGCCGACGGATTCGGCGAACTGATGCTGCGCGAGCTGCGCGCCGAGGGCGTCGACGCCGTCGCCGCCGTCGACGACACCCGTCCCACGGGGCTCATGGTCAAGGAGCGGCCGAACAGCCTGCACACGCGGGTCCGGTACTACCGGGCCGGCAGTGCGGCATCGGCGCTGACGGCGTTCGACCTCCCGCTCGAGCGGATCCAGCGGGCCGCCGTCCTGCACGTCACCGGCATCACGCCCGCGCTCGGCCCCGGCCCCGCGTCGGCCGTGCAGCTCGCCGTCGACACCGCACGGGCGGCGGGCGTGACGGTGTCGCTGGACGTCAACTACCGCTCGGCGCTGTGGAGCCGGTCCGACGCGGGCGAGTCGCTGACGCCGCTGGTGAAGCAGGCCGACGTGCTGTTCGCCGGGCCCGAGGAGGCGTCGCTGATCGTGCCCGAGGCGGACCCGGAGGACATGGCGTACCGGCTGGCCGAGCTCGGGCCGCAGCAGGTCGTCATCAAGATGGGCGCCGACGGCGCCGTCTCGCTGATCGACGGCGAGCTGCGGCGCACGCCCGCCATCCCGGTGCAGGTGGTCGACACCGTCGGCGCCGGCGACGCGTTCGTGGCCGGTTACCTCACCGAGCTGATGGAGGGCGCCGGGGCCGACCGGAGACTGGCGACGGCGGTCGCTGCGGGCGCGTTCGCCTGCACCGCCCTCGGCGACTGGGAGGGCCTGCCGACCCGCGCCGACCTGCCGGCCCTGCAGGCCACCGAGGCGGTGCACCGCTAGGCCAGGGCGTCGTCCAGCTCGCACAGCTGCGCGAACGTCGGTGCGAGCTGATCACGCTCGTCAGTGGTGAGCTCGACGGCACGAGCCTCGGCGACCGCCGTCCGAGCCGCCGCGGGGTCGTCGAGGCGCAGCCGCAGCTCGGCCAGGAAGGCCAGTGCCTCGACCCGGTGGGTGGCGTCGACCTCGGCCTCGGCGGGTGCGCGGCCGAGCGCGCCCGCGAGGATCTTCGCCGCCTGGGCGACGTCGCCGTGCGAGTCGGCCAGCACGACGGCGTTGGCCACCGCCTGGGTGAGCTTGTCGCCGTCGTCGATCGTCGTGACGGGTGCGACGGCCGCGCCCGCCGGGCTGTCGCGCATGACCCGGATCCAGTTGCCGCTGGGGTCGATGAGGCTGAAGCCGCTGAGGTTGCCGGCGTTCTTGCGCCGCCGCGGCCGGGTGATGCGGGGGAAGCCGCTCATGGGGAGCTTGCCGAAGCTGGACCGCAGCCCCGCGGCGAACGCCTCGAAGAGCGGCTCGGTGTCGTCGACCAGGACGAGGCAGGAGCTGTAGGACTCCTCGGGCTTGAAGCCGTCCATGCCGAAGTACTGCAGGTCGAGGTCGCCGCGGCGCAGCGCCACGACCGGGTTCGGGCGCTGCTGGTAGTAGGCGACCTCGAAGCCGAGCGGCAGGTAGAAGTCGCGGATCTCGTCGATGGAGGCGCAGGGGAGCAGCGGGATCGTCCGGGTCGGCATGCCTCATTGCACCACGGCCGGCCTGCGTGCTCGTGGTAGCGTCGAGGAAAGGCGAGCGAGTGCTCGTGTTTCTGTGGCGAGGAGGGCCGTGACCGGACGGCAGGCGCGCGGGCAGGCGCGGATGGACCAGATCCTGACGGCGGCGGCCGAGGCCTTCGCGGAGTCCGGCTATGAGGCGGTCAGCACCAACGCCATCGCGGCGCGGGCCGGCATCTCGCCCGGCTCGCTCTACCAGTTCTTCGCCAACAAGGACGACATCGCGCACGCGCTGGCCGAGCGGTACGCGCGGGCGCTCAGCGAGGCGCACGGCGCCGCGTTCGACGGCGCCGACCTCGCCGCCGTGCCGTTGGACGAGCTGATCGCCGTCATCACCGGGCCGCTGGTCGAGTTCAACCTGGACCACCGCGGCTTCAAGGCCCTGTTCGCCCGGCCGGACCTGCCGCCGTCGCTCACCGCCGCCGTCGCGCCCCTGCACGCCGCACTGCTCGGGCGGGTGACGGCGCTGCTGGCGGCGCGTTCACCGGGTCGCCCGGAGGCTGACGTCGAGCGCACGGCGACAGTGGCGATCCAGCTGGTGCGGGCGATGATGCCGCTGATCGCGGCGGCCGACGGTGCTCATCGCGACGCCCTGGTGGGGGAGCTGCGCGCCGTCCTGCACGGCTACCTCGAGCCGGTGCTGCGATGACGCGCCGGCGCTGGATCGTCGTGGCCGCGGCTGCCGCCGTCGTCGCCCTGGCCGTGCCGTCGATCTGGGCGTACACCGCGAGCGCGGGCCGGATCCTGTCCTCGCCGGCCGACGCGCCGTCGACCGACGTCACCATGGTGATGGGCGCCGGCGTGCGCGCCGACGGACGGCCGTCACGGCTGCTGGCTGGGCGGCTCGACGTCGCGGCGGCGCTGTACCACCTCGGGCGGACGCGGACGCTGCTGGTCAGCGGCGGTACCGCGCCCGGCGGCTACGACGAGCCGGCGGCGATGCGGCGGTATCTCGTCGGGGCGGGGGTGCCGGATGAGGCGATCGTGGAGGATCCCGGCGGGGTCGACAGCTGGTCGTCGTGCGTGCGGGCCCGCGACGAGTTCGGGCTGTCGCAGCTGCTCGTGGTGAGCCAGCGGTTCCACCTGCCGCGGACGGTCGCGCTGTGCCGCTCGGTCGGCATCGACGCCGTCGGTGTGGCGCATGACTCGAAGGACTCCAACCCGCCGGGGACGCGGCAGGGCTACCTGCGCGAGGTGGCCGCCTCGGTGCCGGCGATGGTGCGGGCTCTGTTCGGCTAGCGGAGCGACTTCGCGAACCAGTGGTGAACGTGGGCGGTGTCGCCGTATGGGTCGACGGCGTCGTAGCCGGCCGATCGGTAGAGGGCGGCGGCCTCGGTGAGGACCTCGTGGGTGCCGAGGCGCAGGGTGGTGAGCCCCAGGTCGTCGTGGGCGTGGTGTTCGAGCTCGGTGAGGAGGCGGCGGCCGAGGCCCTGGCCGCGGGCGTTCGGGTGCACCCACATGTGCCGCACCTCGCCCGTCTGCGGCGCGATGGTGCGTACGGCGGCGCAGCCCATCCCGTCGCCGGCGACGAGCAGGACGCCCGCGGGCGGGGTCAGCTCGCTCGCCGCCACCAGGTCGCCGTCGTCGAATCCCTCGGGGAAGCGGGTCCGCAACTCGGCCGCGTAGGCCGTGAGGCACCGACGCGCGAGTGGCGACTCGGGGTCGATGGCGCGGATATCCACAGGAGGATTCTCTGACTGCAGTCAGGAAAAATCCAGAGCTGTGGACAACCGAGATTCGGGCCGTCCGGGGCGGCACACTTGGGCGCTGTGTCCCTGCATGCCTTCGTCGACGAGTCGGTCGCCGGCGCCTACATCGTCGCGGTCGCCCTCGTCCGCGCGAGTGAGGTCGCCGCCGGCCGGCGGCTGATGCGTGGGCTGCTGACCGGTGGCCAGAAGCGCATGCACTTCTACCAAGAGAGCGACCGTCGCCGATCCAAGATCCTCAAAGGCATTGAGGAGCTGGGGCCCGAGTTCCGCGTCTACCTGACGAAGAAGCGCAAACACGCTCGTGATGCGTGCCTCGAACGGATGATTCCCGATCTGGTCGCTGCCGATGTGCGGCGGTTGGTGATCGAGCGGGACGAGTCGCTGGTACTGGCTGAGCGGCGATTGTTGTACCAGCTGACCAGAGACGACAGGCCGGGCCTCGAATACGTGCACCTGCGCGCCAAGGAAGACCTGCTGCTGTGCCTGCCGGACGCGATCGCGTGGTGCTGGTCGCGCGGCGGCGGATGGCGGGAGCGGGTGGCCGCCTACACCACCGAGATCGCGCTCTAGACAGCGCGAAGCCCCGCCCACCCACCGTCCGGAAGGCTGCGGGGCTCACTTCCTCGGGCTAGTGCCCTCGGCCACCGTCAGGATATCTCGTCGCCGCCGATGCGAGCAATCGCGCTGTGGACACCGCATCTTGCGATGCGGGCAATGCGTCCGAGGGGTGAACGGCGCACATAGACTCGGGTGAGTGATACGCCGCATCGACCTGCGGGGGAGGCTCGCCGCCGGCGAGACCCTCGACTACCGCACGCTCGTCCCACGCGCCCCGGTCGACGTCGAGGCCGCGCTCGACGCCGTCCGGCCGATCTGCGCCGACGTGCGGCATCGGGGCCTGGCGGCGATCCAGGAGCTGACTCTACGGTTCGACGGCGTCGAACTGGCGGACGTGCGGGTGCCGCAGCGGGCCATCGACACGGCGCTCGCCGGCCTCGACCCGCGCGTCCGGGCCGCCCTCGAGGAGTCCATCCGCCGTGCCCGGCTGGTCCATGGTGACCAGCGCCGCCAGGATGTCACCACCGCGGTCGTCCCGGGCGGCACCGTCACCGAGCGGTGGATCCCGGTCGAGCGGGTCGGCCTCTACGTCCCCGGCGGGCTGGCGGTCTACCCGAGCAGTGTCGTCATGAACGTCGTCCCGGCGCAGGCCGCGGGCGTGGGCAGCCTCGCGGTCGCCAGCCCGCCGCAGCGAGACTTCGACGGCCTGCCGCACCCCACCATCCTCGCCGCGTGCGCACTGCTCGGCGTCACCGAGGTCTATGCCGTCGGCGGCGCGCAGGCGCTCGCCATGTTCGCCTACGGCATCAGCGACGGTGTCGGCGTCACGCCCGTCGACCTCGTCACCGGGCCCGGCAACGTCTATGTCGCGGCGGCGAAGCGGCTGCTGCGCGGCGTCGTGGGCATCGACGCCGAGGCGGGGCCGACGGAGATCGCGGTGCTCGCGGACGAGACCGCGAACGCCACCCACGTCGCGGCCGACCTCATCAGCCAGGCCGAGCACGACCCGCTGGCCGCCTCCGTTCTCGTCACGGACAGCGACGCCCTCGCCGACGCCGTCACCGCGGAGCTCGACCTGCGCACCAAGAGCACCAAGCACGACGAGCGCGTCCGCACGGCCCTCGGCGGCGAGCAGTCCGGCATCGTGCTCGTCGACGACCTCGACCAGGGCCTCGCCGTGGTCGACGCCTACGCGGCGGAGCACCTCGAGATCCAGACCCGCGACGCGCCGACGGTCGCGAGCAGGGTCCGGAACGCGGGCGCGGTCTTCGTCGGCCCGTGGTCGCCGGTCAGCCTGGGCGACTACGCGGCCGGTTCCAACCACGTCCTGCCCACCGGCGGCAGCGCACGGCACTCGTCCGGCCTGTCGGTGCAGACGTTCCTGCGCGGCGTCCACGTCGTCGAGTACGACGAGGCCGCCCTGAGGAACGTCGCCGACGACGTCCGAGCCCTGGCCAACGCGGAGGACCTGCCCGCCCACGGCGAGGCGATCACGGCGAGGTTCACCGATGAGTGAGCTCCCCATCCGCGACGAGCTGCGCGGCTTCGAGCCCTACGGCGCGCCGCAGCTCGACGTGCCGGTCTGCCTGAACGTCAACGAGAACCCGTTCGCGCCGTCGGAGCAGCTGGTCGCCGACGCCGCGCGGGCGGTCGCGCACGCCGTCCGCGATCTCAACCGCTACCCCGACCGCGAGGCGACGACGCTGCGCGAGCGGCTCGCGACCTACCTCCACGGCGAGGCCGGCGTCGCCCTCGACACCGGCCAGGTGTGGGCGGCCAACGGCTCCAACGAGGTCATGCTGCAGATCCTGCAGGCCTTCGGCGGTCCGGGCCGGACGGCGCTCAGCTTCGCCCCGACGTACTCGATGTACCCGGAGTACGCCCGCGACACCTCGACGGCCTGGGTCACGGCGCCGCGCGACGAGCACACCTTCGCCATCGACCACGACGACGCCCTCAAGGCCGTCGCCGAGCACCAGCCCACCGTCGTCTTCATCGCGTCGCCGAACAACCCCACGGGGACGGCGGTCCCGCTCGGCCTGGTCACGGCCCTGCACGAGGCCACCGACGGCATCGTCGTCGTCGACGAGGCGTACGCGGAGTTCCGCCGCGACGGCGTCCCGAGCGCCCTCACGCTGCTCGCGACCCACCCGCGGCTCATCGTCACGCGCACCATGAGCAAGGCGTTCGCGTTCGCCGGCGCCCGGGTCGGCTACGCGGCCGCCAGCACGCAGATCGTCGACGTCCTGCGGATCGTCCGGCTGCCGTACCACCTCTCCGCGGTCACGCAAGCGGTCGCCGTCGTCGCCCTCGAGCACGCCACGGAGCTGCAGGCCCGTGTCGCCCAGCTGCGCGACGAGCGCGATGCCCTGGCCGTCTGGCTGCGCGAGCAGGGCCTCGAGGTCGCCGACTCCGACGCGAACTTCGTGCTCTTCGGCCGGTTCGCCGACCGGCGCGCCGTCTGGCAGGGTCTGCTGGACCACGGGGTCCTGATCCGCGAGACCGGCCCGGACGGCTGGCTGCGGGTCTCCGTGGGGACGCCCGAGGAGACGACGGCGTTCAAGGTCGCCCTGATCGACGTACTGAAGGAGCTGTCATGAGCCGCACCGCCAAGGTCGAGCGCGCGACCAGCGAGAGCAAGGTCAGCGTCGAGCTGGACCTCGACGGCGAGGGCCGCCACGACATCGCCACCACGGTGCCGTTCTACGACCACATGCTGACGGCGCTCGCGCGGCACTCGCTCATCGACCTCACCGTACGCTCCGAGGGCGACACCCACATCGACGTCCACCACACCGTCGAGGACACCGCCATCGTCATCGGCCAGGCGCTGCGCGAGGCGCTCGGCGACAAGCTCGGCATCGTCCGCTACGGCGAGGCGACCGTCCCGCTCGACGAGGCCCTCGCGCACGCCGTCGTCGACGTGTCCGGGCGACCGTACTTCGTGCACTCCGGCGAGCCGGCCGGGCAGGAGTTCGTGCTGATCGGCGGCCACTTCACCGGGTCGCTGACGGCGCACGTGCTCGAGAGCCTGGCCCACCACGGCGGTCTGACCATGCACGTGCGCGTGCTCGGCGGCCGCGACCCGCACCACATCGCCGAGGCGCAGTTCAAGGCCGTCGCCCGGGCGCTGCGCGCCGCCGTCGCCATCGACCCGCGCGAGCGCGGCGTGCCGTCGACCAAGGGCGCGTTGTGACGCTAGCCCTCAGTGCCGACGCGGGCGCCGTCGTCGCCCCGCGTCCCCGACGGCAGCCCGGTCAGGAAGCGCTCGACCGCGTCCTCGTAGGCCGACGGGTCCAGGTTCCAGCTGCGGACGTGCTCGGCCTCGGTGCGCAGGAAGGTCACCAGGTCGGGCCTGGCCTCGGCGAACCGCTCCGACGACGTCACCGGGACGGTGGTGTCGGCCGAGCCGTGCACCAGCAGCACCGGCAGGTCGAGGCGGTCGGCGTGCGCGACCTGGTCCATGGCCCAGACGTTGATGCCGGTGCGGGCCCGCACGACCGAGGCCGCGACGGTGGCGCCGAACGCCGGCACTCCGCGCAGCCGCGCCTGGTAGACCAGGATGTCCGGCCAGGACAGCACGGGGGAGTCGTAGACCACCCCGGCGACGCCGTCCGATCCGGCGACGCGCAGGTGGTTGCCGACGATCGCGCCGCCCATGGAGTAGCCGGTCAGCACGACGTCGCGAGCCCCCTGCGACCTGGCCCAGTCGATGGCCGCGGCGAGGTCCTCGGACTCCGTCCAGCCCAGGCCGTACTCGCGGTGCGGGCCCTCGGGCGCGCCGTCGTCGTTGCGGTAGGCGATGGACAGCTGCGGCAGGCCGAGCCGGTGCACTGCCGGGACCAGCCGGTACGCCTGGCCCCGCGTGGCGCCGCGGCCGTGCACGTGGATGAGCCAGCGGTCGCCGTCGGCCGGGACGTACGTAGCGGGGTAGCGGCCCAGCGGGCCGTCGAACTCGATGACCTGGGCGTCCAGCCCGGCGACCCGCGACAGGTCGTAGAGGTCGGCGGGCGCGGCGTAGTAGGCCACGCGGACCTTCGTGCCGACGGCGGGCAGCTGCGGGTAGGGGCTGATGCTGCGCAGGACGTACTCACCGGCCACGTCGATGTCCGGCCCGACCCGGGCGAACCCGCCCGGCCACTCGAGGCCCACGACGCCGGGCTCCTGGGCGCCCGCGCCGCTCAGCGTGACGGTGCTGCCGACGACGGCGACGACCTCGACCGGGTAGTCCGGCGGCTCGGGGCGCACCTGCAACAGCTCGTCGGCGTAGTACCAGCCGCCCGCACCGGTGGTGGCCAGGCCCGCCACGGCGACCGCCGCGGAGCCCACGGCCACCCGCAGGGGCCAGCGCCGTCCGGCACCGGCAAGCGCACCGGCATCGTCGAGGGTCACCTTCGCAGTCTGACACGCCGAGGTGGACGATGAGTGACGTGCACGCCAAACGAGATGTGGTCGTCCTCGACTACGGATCCGGCAACGTCCGGTCCGCGACGCGCGCCCTGGAGAAGGTCGGCGCGAACGTCACGCTGACCGCGGACCGCGCGGCGGCGGCCGAGGCCGACGGGCTCGTGGTCCCCGGTGTCGGCGCGTTCGCCGCGTGCATGGCCGGCCTGCGCGCCGTCCGCGGCCACGAGGTGGTCGGCCGGCGGCTTGCGGGCGGCCGGCCGGTGCTGGGCATCTGCGTGGGCATGCAGATCCTGTTCGAGCGCGGCGTCGAGCACGGCGTCGAGGCCGAGGGCATGGGCGAATGGCCCGGCACCGTCGAGCAGCTGCAGGCGCACCCGCTGCCGCACATGGGCTGGAACACCGTCGAGGCGCCGGCCGGTTCGGTGCTGTTCGGCGGCGTGGAGAAGGAACGCTTCTACTTCGTGCACTCGTATGGTGTGCGCGACTGGGTGATGCCGCCACCGGAACGGTTGCGCCCGCCGCTGGTGACGACGTCCGAGCACGACGGCGACACCTTCGTCGCCGCCGTCGAGAACGGACCGCTGAGCGCGACGCAGTTCCACCCGGAGAAGTCCGGTGATGCTGGTCTGCAGTTGCTCGAGAACTGGGTGAGGAGTCTGTGACCGTGACCAACTGGGACGCACGGGCCTACAATCGCGACTTCGCGTTCGTCGCGGCCTACGGTGCGGAGCTGCTCGACTGGCTGAAGCCGCAGCCGGACGAGTCCATCCTCGACCTCGGCTGTGGCACGGGCGAGCTGACCGCCCGCCTCATCGACGCCGGCGCGCGGGTCATCGGGCTCGACTCCGACCCGGCCATGATCGACGCCGCCCGCGAGCGGCTGGGCGACGCCGCCGAACTGCGGGTCGCCGACGCGCACGACTTCACCGTCGACGAGCCGGTCGACGCCGTCATCTCCAATGCCGCGCTGCACTGGATGACGTCGCAGGTCGAGGTGCTCGGCTGCGTGTCCGACGCGCTGCGCGAGGGCGGCCGGTTCGTCGCCGAGATGGGCGCCACCGGCAACGTCGCCGCCATCACCACCGCCGTCGACCGCGCCTGCCGCGAGGCCGGGCTGCCCGACCGCACCTGGCCGTGGTTCTTCAACTCGCCGGCCGAGTACGCCGCCATGCTCGAGGACGCCGGGCTCGAGATCCGCCAGCTCGACTTCTACGACCGGCCGACCAAGCTCACCGGCCCCGACGGCATGACGAAGTGGCTGGAGATGTTCGCGTCGTCGCAGGTCGAGGGGTTGCCCGCCGAGGTGCTGGCGCGGGCCGAGGAGCTGGCCCGCCCGGCGCTCTGGCGCGACGACGCCTGGTGGGCCGACTACCGCCGGCTCCGGTTCCGGGCGGTGAAGCTCTGATGACGGTGCTCGAGCTGCTGCCGGCCGTCGACGTCGCCGACGGGCAGGCCGTGCGCCTGGTCCAGGGCGAGGCCGGATCCGAGACGTCCTACGGCGACCCGCTCGAGGCCGCGCTGGCCTGGCAGAGCGCCGGCGCGCCCTGGGTGCACCTGGTCGACCTCGATGCCGCGTTCGGCCGCGGGTCGAACCGCGAGTTGCTGGCCGCGGTGGTCGGGCGCCTGGACGTCGACGTCGAGCTGTCCGGCGGCATCCGCGACGACGCGTCGCTGGAGGCCGCGCTGGCGACGGGGTGCCGCCGGGTCAACCTCGGCACCGCCGCGCTGGAGGACCCGGAGTGGACGGCGTCGGCCATCGCCCGCTTCGGCGACCGCGTCGCCGTCGGGCTGGACGTGCGCGGCACCACGCTGGCCGCCCGCGGCTGGACCCGCGAGGGCGGCGACCTGTGGGAGGTGCTCGAGCGGCTCGACCGCGACGGCTGCGCCCGCTACGTCGTCACCGACGTCACCAAGGACGGCACGCTGCGCGGACCGAACCTCGACCTGCTGCGCGAGGTCTGCGCGCGGACGTCCCGGCCGGTGGTCGCGTCGGGCGGGGTGTCGAGCCTCGACGACGTCGCGGCGCTGCGGTCGCTGGTGCCGATCGGCGTCGAGGGCGCGATCATCGGCAAGGCGCTGTACGCGGGCCAGTTCACGCTGGAAGAGGCCTTGAAGGTGGCCATCTCGTGAGTGTGGCCGTCCGGGTCATCCCCTGCCTCGACGTCGACGCCGGCCGCGTGGTGAAGGGCGTGAACTTCACCAACCTGCGCGACGCCGGCGACCCCGTCGAGCTGGCCGCCGCCTACGGGGCCGAGGGCGCCGACGAGCTGGTGTTCCTCGACATCACCGCGTCGTCGGACGACCGCTCGACCATGTACGACGTCGTCTCGCGCACGGCCGAGCAGGTGTTCATCCCGCTGACCGTCGGCGGCGGCGTCCGCTCCGTCGACGACGTCGACCGGCTGCTGCGCGCGGGCGCGGACAAGATCGGCGTCAACACCGCCGCCGTCGCCAGGCCCGAGCTCGTCGCCGAGATCGCCGGCCGGTTCGGCAACCAGGTGCTCGTGCTGTCGGTCGACGCGCGGCGCGGCGGCGACACCGAGTCCGGTTTCGAGGTCACCACGCACGGCGGGCGCCGCGGCACCGGCATCGACGCCGTCGGCTGGGCGGCCCGGGCCGCGGAGCTGGGGGCGGGGGAGATCCTGCTGAACTCAATGGACGCCGACGGCACCAAGGACGGCTACGACCTCGCCATGCTGACCGCGGTACGCGCCGTCGTCGACGTGCCGGTGATCGCCAGCGGCGGCGCCGGAGCGCTCGCGGACTTCGCGCCCGCCGTCGACGCCGGAGCCGACGCCGTCCTGGCCGCGAGCGTCTTCCACTTCGGCGATCTGCACATCGGCGAGGTCAAGTCGGTGCTGGCCGAATCCGGGCATACCGTCCGTTGAACATCGTTCGATGATCTAGCGGGTCGAGTCCCCTCAAATGGGGTGTTTGCGGCTATGCTGACGCGGTCCGCCGCGTGCGTGGGCGGACCCTGACACGACACTTTTCTTCTTTTGCTTGTGTGACGGCGGCGCCGTAGGCCCGCCGTGCCTTGAGGGGGGCACCCACAGTGAGGTCTCTGTCGTCTGTCCACAGGACGTCCGCGCTGGTCGCGGGCGGCCTCCTGATCCTCGCGACGGCCGGTGCGCCGGCGGCCCTGGCCGCCGACGAGCCGGCCGAGCGCACCTTCACCCAGTCCCTCGCCCCCAAGGGCGAGGGCGTCGGCGACCAGACCGTCGTCGACCTCGACACCGGCGACCTGACCGTCGAGGAGATCGTCCAGACCCTCGTCGGCGACGGCGTCACCGTCGACAATGTCGCGTACACCGGCAGCCCGGTCTCGGCCGGCCTGGCCGGCGGGTTCGACGACGTCTTCGGCGTCGCGGGCGGCGTCCTGCTGTCGTCCGGCGCCGTGGGGGGCGAGCGCAGCAGCGTCCTCGGCCCCAACGTCGCCGACGACATGACCACCGAGGTCGCCACGCCCGGCGACACCGACCTGTCCGAGCTGTCCGAGCTTCGCGACCAACGACGCCGCGGTGCTCGAGTTCGACTTCGTCCCCGAGACCGGCCAGATCCGCTTCGACTACATCTTCGGCTCCGAGGAGTACAACGAGTGGGTCGGCTCGGAGTACAACGACGTCTTCGGCTTCTACGTCAACGGTGAGAACTGCGCCGTCGTCGGCGACGACGCCCAGCCGGTCTCGATCAACACCATCAACGCCGGGGCGCACGCCGACCTCTTCACCGACAACGAGGACGCATCGGTGGCCACCGAGCTCGACGGCTTCACGACGGTGCTCACCTGCGCCGCCGAGGTCCAGGCCGGCGAGACCAACCACATCAAGCTGGCCATCTCCGACGCGTCGGACTACGCCTTCGACTCCACCGTCCTCATCGCGGCGGGGACCTTCGAGGCCAACCACGCGCCCGTCGCCGTCGACCAGACCGTCGAGACCACCGTCGACACCCCGGTCGACATCACGCTGACCGGCACCGACGAGGACGGCGACGAGCTCACCTACGCGCTGGCGTCCGAGCCGGAGCACGGCACGCTGAGCGGCGACGGCGCCGACCTCACCTACACGCCGGCCGAGGGCTACGCCGGCGACGACGCCTTCACCTTCACCGTGTCCGACGGCTCGGCGACGTCCGAGCCGGCGACCGTGTCGATCACGGTCGCGGAGAAGCCGACCGCCACGCCCACGCCCACCCCGTCGCCGTCCGAGACGGGCGAGCCGCTGCCCGACACCGGCGCCGGCCTCGGGCTGCCGCTGGCTGCCGCCGTCCTGTTCGGCATCGTCGGGCTGGCGTTCGTGCTCCGGTCGCGCCGGAGCGCCGCCTGACGCCGTCGTTCCACCCGTCGCTGCCCGTCTCGCCCCTTGTGGGTGAGGCGGGCAGTTCGGCGTTGGGGGTGCTGACGTGGGTCGGGCCCCTGCTGTCTTTCATTGTCGAGGGCGCCTTCAACAGCACCAGGGCCCCCTCCCCGGAATGGACCCGGCCCTTAGTGGCGCTGTGTCTTGGGTTGCGCTGGCCGCTGGCGGTTGCGCTGTGGTGTTCGGCGATGGGTCTCGCTGTGGTCCAGTTCCGCCGGCCGCTCACTGTTGATCATGGAGAAGGGCGGCTTCCGAGGCGCTGTTGAGCCGACCTTCTCCATGATCATCAAGGATCGACCACAGCATGGTGTGGTGAATCCTTGATGATCATGGTGCGGCCGCCGGTCACCGCGATTGCCGAGTCATGTCGGGGCCGGCGGGCGCGGAAACCGATTACAGGTGTGTCGGTGGCTGTTGGTACCGTACAAAGCCGGGCACCCCACGGAATTCGAGCGAGCGGTCGACCACGCCTGCGCTCCGTCCGTGGCCGCAGCGTGGAGCGCAGAGAGCGAGTGACGTGAGGGACGAGCGGCAGGCCACCCTGCGCGAGGGGGTCCGGATCCTCGTCCGGGCCATGCGGGACGAGCCGGTCATCCTCGGCATCGCGGTCGCGGGCAGCGCGGTGTACGGGTTCGCGACGGTGGCGGCGGCCGAGGTCATCGGGCGGGTTACCGACCGCGTGGTGGTGCCGGCGTTCCGCGACGGCGAGACGACCACGGGCGCCCTTGCCCTGGCGGCGCTGGCCATCATGGTGACGGCGCTGGTCAAGGCCGGCGGCATCGTGGTGCGCCGGTACTTTGCCGGGCTCGGCCAGTATCGCCTCAACGCCCGCTACCGGCGTCGCGTCAGCCGCCAGTATCTTCGGCTGCCGCTGGCCTGGCACCACCAGCATTCCACCGGCCTGCTGCTGTCCAACGCGAACGCCGACGTCGAGTCGTCGTTCTGGCCCATCGCGCCGCTGCCGTTCGCGCTCGGCGTCGTGGTCATGCTGATCTTCGCGCTGGTGTCGATGTTCCTGGCCGATCCGCTGCTGGCGCTGGTCGGCGTGCTGGTGTTCCCGGCCATCCTGGTGCTGAACTTCTTCTACCAGCGCCGGCTGTCGCCGCTGGCCACGCGGGCGCAGGCGCTGCGGGCCGAGCTGTCGGGCGTCGCGCACGAGTCCTTCGACGGCGCCATGGTCGTCAAGGCCATGGGCCGCGAGGCCGACGAGACCGCCCGGTTCGCCAAGGTCGCCGGCCAGCTGCGCGACGCCAACTCCGCCGTCGGCCGGGTGCGCGGCGCGTTCGACCCCATGATGGAGGCGCTGCCCAACCTCGGCGTGCTCGCGGTGCTGATCATCGGCTCGGCGCGGGTCGCCGAGGGCCAGATGGCGGCCGGCACGCTGGTCCAGGTCGCCTACCTGCTCACCATCACGGCGTTCCCCATCCGCGCCATCGGCTTCGTGCTCGGCGAGCTGCCGCGCGCCACCGTCGGCTGGCGGCGGGTGCAGGCGGTGCTCGGCGCGACGGGGGCGCTCCCGCACGGGACGAGCAGCCTCAACGGCTACGGCGAGCCCGCCCACCTCGGCGTCCGCGACGTCAGCTACTCCTACGTCGAGGGCACGCCGGTGCTCGACGGCGTCCACCTCGACGTCGAGCCGGGCCGCACCATCGCCGTCGTCGGGTCCACCGGGTCGGGCAAGTCGACGCTGGCCAGCCTGCTGGTCCGGCTGGTCGACCCGGGCAGCGGCGCGGTGCTGCTCGACGGCACCGACCTGCGCCAGCTCGAGCCCGGCGCGGTCGCCGGAGCCGTGTCGCTGGTGTTCCAGCAGCCGTTCATCTTCGAGGACAGCGTCCGCGACAACGTCACCCTCGGCCTGGCCGTGCCCGACGCCGACGTCTGGGCCGCACTGCGTCTCGCCCAGGGCGACCGGTTCGTGCACGAGCTCGCCGGCGAGCTCGACGCCCGCATCGGCGAGCGCGGCACCACGCTGTCCGGCGGGCAGCGCCAGCGGCTGGCGCTGGCCCGGGCCCTGGTCCGCAAGCCACGGCTGCTCGTCCTCGACGACGCCACCAGCGCCGTCGACCCCGAGGTCGAGCGGCGCATCCTGGCCGGCCTGCGCGACGCCGCGCTGCCGTCCACCGTCGTCGTCGTCGCGTACCGGCGGGCCACCATCGCGCTGGCCGACGAGGTCGTCTACGTCGAGGACGGCAAGGTGTCCGCGCGCGGCAGCCACACCGAGCTGCTGACGGCCTCGCCCGGCTACCGCGACCTCATCACCGCCTACGAGCGCGACGCCGCCGAGCGGGCCATGGCCGGCACCGACGCGAAGGACCCCGCATGAGCACCGCTTCGCAGCTGGGCGAGGTCCGCACCGACGACGGCGCCTGGCGGACGTTCCGCCGGGGGCTCGCGCTCTCGCCCGAGATCACCACCGGCCTGACGGCGACCCTGCTGCTCGCGCTGGTCGCGACGGCCGGGCGCGTCGTCGTGCCCATCGCCGTCCAGCAGACCGTCGACGGCGGCCTGAACGCCGGCGACGGCCCCGACCTCGGCTACGTCCGCTGGATGATCGCGCTGGCCGGTGTGGGCGTCGTCATCACCGTCGTCGCCGCCTACTTCATGAACCGGCGCATCTTCAAGGCCAGCGAGGCCGGGCTCGCGACGCTGCGGACCAAGGCGTTCCGGCACGTGCACGACCTGTCCGTGCTCACCCAGGACACCGAGCGGCGCGGCTCGCTGGTCTCGCGGGTCACCAGCGACGTCGACACCATCTCGCAGTTCGTCCAGTGGGGCGGACTGATCATGCTGGTCAGCATCGGCCAGCTGATCATCGCGACCATCGTCATGGCGATCTACAGCTGGCAGCTGACGCTGCTGGTCTGGATCTGCTTCCTGCCGTTGTTCCTGGCGCTGCGCACGTTCCAGCGCATGCTCTCGTCGGCTTACATGATCGTCCGCGAGCGGGTCGGCGGCATGCTCGGCGCCATCTCCGAGTCCGTCGTCGGCGCCCAGGCGGTCCGGGCGTACGCCGTCGAGGGCCGCACCCAGCAGCGCATCGACGACGCCGTCGAGTCACACCGGGTCGCGGCCAGCCGGGCGCAGCGGCTCGCGGCGACGGCGTTCTCCACCGGCGAGGTCGTGGCCGGCCTGGCCAACGCCGCCATCGTCGTGGTCGGCGTGCTGCTCGGCGTGGCCGGCGACATCTCGCTCGGGCGCATGCTGGCGTTCCTGTTCCTGGTGACGCTGTTCGTGGCGCCGGTCCAGGTGGGCACCGAGGTGCTCAGCGAGGCGCAGAACGCCATCGCCGGGTGGCGGCGGGTGCTGGGCATCCTCGACACCCCGGCCGACGTCGCCGATCCTGGCGACGACGGCGTCAGCCTCCCGCGCGGGCCCATCGACGTCCGGTTCGAGCACGTGTCGTACGCCTACCCCAGCGGCCCGACGGTGCTGCACGAGGTCGACGTGGCCATCGCCCGGCACACCCGGGTGGCGGTGGTCGGCGAGACCGGCTCGGGCAAGACGACGTTCGCCAAGCTGCTCACCCGGCTCATGGACCCCGTCGACGGCCGGGTGCTGGTCGACGGCATCGACCTGCGCGAGGTGCGCTTCGACTCCCTGCGCGAGCGGGTCGTCATGGTGCCGCAAGAGGGCTTCCTCTTCGACGACACGCTGGCGGCGAACCTGCGCTACGGCCGGCCGGACGCCAGCGACGACGACCTGCTGATCGCCGTCACGGAACTGGGCCTGGGGGAGTGGCTCGACTCCCTGCCGTTCCGGCTCGAGACACCGGTCGGGCAGCGCGGCGAGTCGCTGTCGGCGGGCGAGCGGCAGCTGGTGGCGCTGGCCCGTGCCTACCTCGCCGACCCCGACCTGCTGGTCCTCGACGAGGCCACCAGCGCCGTCGACCCCGCCACGGAGGTCCGGCTGGCCCGGGCGCTCGAGGGCATCTCCCGCGGCCGCACGTCGGTGACCATCGCGCACCGGCTGTCCACCGCCGAGGCCGCCGACGAGGTCTTCGTGTTCGACCGCGGCCGCCTCGTCGAGGCCGGGCCGCACGCCGAGCTGGTCGAGAAGGGCGGCATCTACGCCGCCCTGCACGCCGCCTGGGTCAGCCAGTCGCGCTGACCCAGGCGTGCGTGGTCCGGGCCGAGCCCGGTCAGCGGTTGGCGCCCTCGAGGGTGCCGCTCACCGGACCGGACGGGTCGAGCACGGTGCAGACGAGCTCGCGGTCGCCCTCGGCCCACGACTCCTCGGTCGGCTCCAGCCACCGGATCTCGAGGACCGACTCGTTGTAGTCCATGCCGACGAACGTGGCGAACTCGCTGATGCAGTCGCTCTCGACCTGCGTCTGGAACGCCTCGGCGCCCGGGAAGCTGCCGTCGCCCTCGGGGACCTCGAAGACCGCGAAGACCTCCTGGTCGTGCTCGTCCTCGCAGGCGATGACGGTCAGCTCGCTGACCTGCTCCTCGGCGTTGAAGTTGCTGATGCAGTCGCCCAGGCCGACGTCGAAGACGTCCTGGGTGTCGCCCTCGGGAGCCTCGGACTCCTCCTCGGCGGGCGGCTCGGTCTCTTCCTCGGCGGGGGTCTCTTCGCCCTCGGCCGCGGTCTCCTCGCTGGTGGTGGTCTCGTCGCCGTCGCCGGCGTCAGAGGCACCGTCGCCACACGCGCTGAGGCTCAGCGCCGCGGCGGCGGCCAGGGCCGTGACAGCGGTTCGAATCGTGATACGCACGAGCTTTGTCTCCTTCAGGTTGAACACGCCGATCGACGGCGTTGTGCTGCCGCCGTCCGCGGACGGACGGCGGAGTCCATTGGGGGTGCCCACGACGTCAGCGGTTCGCGCCCCGTAGCGAACCGGTCACGGGGCCGGCGGGGTCGTAGACCAGGCAGACCAGCTCGCGGTCGCCCTGGTCCCACGACTCCGCCGTGGGCTGCAGCCAGGTGAAGTCCAGCGCCGACTCCTCGTAGGCGAGGCCGACGAACGTCTGGAACTCCGTCGTGCACGTCTCGACGGCCTGGGTCTGGAGGTCGTCGTCGCTGGGGAGCTCGCCGTCGGGGACCTGCGCCGTCGCGTAGACCTCCTGCGCGTGCTCGTCCGTGCACGGGACGACGGCGACGTCGGTGACCTGCTCGGAGTCGGCGAAGTCGCCGAGGCAGTCGCCCACGCGCACGTCGAAGACGTCCGCGGCGTCGGCGGTCTCGGTGACGTTGCCCGACGCGTCGCGCTTGGGCTCGCCGTCGTCGCCCGAACAGCCGGTCACCAGGATCGCGGCGGCTACGGCCGACACCGCCGCGGCGGCGCGGAACGTGCTTGCCACGAGAAAGCTCCTTCGTCAAGGTCCGGTTACCGGGACGTACCCAACCACCGCACCCTAGTAGGTCATCGTCTCGTCCACGATGCGATACCGGAACTCCGGAGGCGTGTCCTTCGCCCGGACGCCGTCGGGGACAATGGGCAGATGCCCGGTCTCGACCCCTCCGTAGCCGCCCGGCTGAAGCTGACGCCCGACGGTCTGCTGCCCGCCGTCGTCCAGCAGCACGACACCGGTGAGGTGCTCATGCTCGCCTGGATGGACGCCGAGGCGCTGCATCGCACCCTCACGACCGGCCGGGCGACGTACTGGAGCCGCAGCCGCGCCGACTACTGGGTCAAGGGCGAGACGTCCGGCCACCGGCAGTGGGTGCGTGAGGTGCGCCTCGACTGCGACGGCGACACCCTGCTGCTGAAGGTCGACCAAGAGGGCCCGGCCTGCCACACCGGCACCCGCACCTGCTTCGACGACGGCCTGCTCGACTCCGTCGAGGGGACGGCGGCATGAGCGCGCCGCTGCCCGTGACGCCGGACCTCGAGAACTTCCGCGTCCTCGCCAAGGAGCGCCGCGTCATCCCCGTCGTGCGGCGCCTGCTGGCCGACGGCGAGACCCCGGTCGGCGTCTACCACAAGCTCGCCGGCGGGCGGCCGGGCACGTTCCTGCTCGAGTCCGCCGAGCACGGCGGCGTGTGGTCGCGCTACTCCTTCGTCGGCGCCCAGTCCGCGGCCGTCCTCAGCGAGCGCGACGGCGAGGCGGTCTGGCACGGCAACCCGCCCGTCGGCCTGCCCTCGGGCGGCGACCCGTGGGAGGCGCTGCGCGGCACGCTGCAGGCACTGCGCAGCCAGCGGCTCCCGGGACTGCCGCCGCTGACCGGCGGGCTGGTCGGGTTCGTGTCCTACGACGCCGTCCGCCGGCTCGAGCGGCTACCGGAGACGACCACTGACGATCTCCATCTGCCCGACATGTCGTTCCTGCTGGCCACCGACCTCGCCGTCCTCGACCACGACGACGGCACCATCCTGCTGGTCGCCAACGCCGTCAACTGGGACGACAGCGACGAGCGGGTCGACGAGGCATGGGCCGACGCCGTCGCCCGCCTCGACCGCATGACCACCGAGCTGGCGCGGCCGACACCGTCGTCCGTGGCGTCCTACGACCCCTCCACGCCACCGCGGCACGACAGCCGCACCGAGAAGGGCGACTTCCTGGCCGCCGTCGAGCGGGCCAAGGAGGAGATCCGGGCCGGCGAGGCGTTCCAGATCGTGCTCTCGCAGCGGTTCGAAACGGCGACGCCCGCAGATCCTCTCGATGTCTACCGCGTGCTGCGTCGCGACAACCCGAGCCCGTACATGTACCTCGTCCGGCTGCCCGGTCCCGACGGCGACGGTGACGGCGCCTACTCCGTCGTCGGGTCCAGCCCCGAGGCGCTGGTCAAGGTCAACGGCGACCGCGTCATGACGCACCCCATCGCCGGCACCCGCTGGCGCGGCGAGACGCCCGAGGCCGACGCCGCGCTGGCCGACGAGCTGCTCGCCGACCCCAAGGAGCGGGCCGAGCACCTCATGCTCGTCGACCTCTCCCGCAACGACCTCGGCCGGGTCTGCGCGCCCGGCACCGTCGAGGTGGTCGACTTCATGACGGTGCGCCGCTACAGCCACGTCATGCACATCGAGTCGACGGTCGTGGGGCGGCTGCGCGACGACCACGAGGCGCTCGACGTGCTGGCCGCCTGCTTCCCGGCCGGCACGCTGTCCGGCGCGCCGAAGGTCCGGGCCATGGAGATCATCGACGACCTCGAGCCGGTCCGCCGCGGCGTGTACGGCGGCGTCGTCGGCTACCTCGACTTCGCCGGCGACCTCGACGTCGCCATCGCCATCCGCACGGCGCTCATCCGCGACGGCGTCGGCTATGTGCAGGCCGGCGCGGGCATCGTCGCCGACTCCGACCCCGAGGCGGAGTGGACCGAGTCGCGCAACAAGGCCGCCTCGGCGCTGCGGGCCATCGCCGTCGCCGAGACGATGCGGCCGGTGGAATGAGCCCGTCCGCCCGCCGCGAGTACCTCGGCGCGCTGGTCCTGCTGGCCGCCGGGGGAGTGCTCGGGCTGGTCGCGGCGTCGCGGCCGTGGGGGAGCGCGCGGCTGGAGTCGTCACTCTCCGTGACCTCGACGACGGTGTCCGGCTCCGACCTCGTGCCGCTCGCCCCCGCCGTCGCCCTCGTGGCGCTCGCGGCCGTCGTGGCGATCCCGGCGGTGCGGCGGCTGGGCCGGCGCATCGTGGGTGCCGTCCTGGTCGTCCTGGGGGTCGTGCAGGCCGTCCTGGCGGGGCTGACGCTGCCGGACCTCGCCGGGCGGGTCCAGGACTGGCTCGACAGCAGCCCCGAGGGCCTCGGCTCGGCCGAAGAGATCACCACCTCGCCGGGCTGGGCGGTCGCCGTCGTCGCCGCCGGTCTGCTGGTCGCGGCCGCCGGCACGCTGGTCGCCGTCCGCGGCCCGGGCTGGCCGGGCATGGGCGCCCGCTACGAGCGCCCTGCCGGCGGCGAGGGTGCGCCGGCCCGGCGCCCCGCCGAGGGCAACCGCGCCACCTGGGACGCCCTCGACCGCGGCGACGACCCCACCTGACGCACCGGTACGGAGGTCGGCCGACGGGCGACCCCGGTCATCCGGCACAATGAGCGGTAACGACGCCAGGACGACAGGAGACGAGACACAGATGGCGCACAACGAGCACGGCCACACCCCGGCTGCGTGGACCACGGTCATCCTGATCCTCGCCGGTTTCGTGGTCGGCTGCATCGCCGTCATCCTGCTGAACTGGCCGCTGTTCTGGATCGGTGGTGTCGGCCTGATCGTCGTGGCCGGCATCGTCGGCAAGATCATGCAGATGATGGGCCTCGGGCAGCGCGACCCGCAGGCCGGCCCCCGCCAGCCCGCCGCCGCGACGGGCGAGGACCGCATCGGGTAGGCCATGGCACCCCCCGGCAGGACGACGTCGGACCGGGCCCCCGAGGGCCCGCCGGTCGTCTCTGTCGGTGGCGTGACGCTCGACGTCGACCATCGCACCATGGCGACGCCCGGCGGGCGCGAGGTCGCGCTCACTCCGTTGCAGGCCGCGCTGCTGGCCCATCTCATGAGCCGGGCCGGGTGCGTCTGCACGCGCGAGGAGCTCATGTGCCAGGCGCTGGGCTACCCCGTCCCGGTAGGCACCCGGACGGTGGACGTGCACGTCGCGACCCTGCGGGGCAAGCTCGGCGGGGCGCTCACCATCCGCTCGGTCCGCGGGGTCGGGTACGCCCTCGAGCCGTTCGCGGACACCTGAAGCACATGATCGTCGGGCGCCCTTCACCGGGGGTATGTCGAGAGCACTCATCACGCGCAGTTACTCTGGACCAGCCGGGTCGTTCGATCCGGGCCCGCGGCACCGGCGAGAGGCGGAGATGAGCGTTCTCGAAGAGATCATCGACGGTGTGCGCGCCGACCTGGCCGAGCGAGAGAGCCGTTGCCCTCTCGATCAGCTCAAGGAGAAGGCGGCCAAGCAGCCGCCGGCCCGTGATCCGCTGCCCCTGCTCCGTTCGCCGGGTGTCTCTGTCATCGCAGAGGTGAAACGGTCGAGCCCGTCGCGCGGTTCCCTCGCCGAGATCGCCGACCCCGCCGCGCTCGCGGTCGACTACGAGGCCGGCGGCGCCGCGGCCATCAGCGTGCTCACCGAGCAGCGCCGGTTCGGCGGCACCCTCGAGGACCTCAAGACCGTCCGGGCCGCCGTCGACGCCCCCGTGCTGCGCAAGGACTTCATCGTCACCAGCTACCAGCTGTGGGAGGCACGGGCCTACGGCGCCGACCTCGCGCTGCTCATCGTCGCCGCGCTCGAGCAGATCGCGCTGGTCAGCCTCATCGAGCGGGCCGAGTCCATCGGGCTCACGCCCCTGGTCGAGGCGCACACGGCCGACGAGGTCCAGCGGGCCGCCGACGCCGGCGCGAAGCTCATCGGCATCAACGCCCGCAACCTCAAGACCCTCGAGGTCGACACCACCACGTTCGAGCGGCTGGCGCCGTCGGTGCCCGACGGCATCGTCAAGATCGCCGAGTCCGGCGTGAAGTCGCCGCGCGACGTCATCGACCTCGCCCGGGCCGGCGCCGACGCCGTGCTGGTCGGCGAGACCCTGGTGACCGGCAAGGACCCCCGAGCCGCCGTCGCCGACCTCGTCGCCGCGGGCGCCCACCCAGCCCTCAACCGCGGCAGCCGCCAGGGCTGACCGCCCGCCGCCGGCCGCGCGGCCGGCGGCTAATCGCCACCGAATCCTGGTGGAGTTGATCATGGAGAAGGGCGGCTTCCGAGGCGATCGGAAGCCGCCCTTCTCCATGATCAACTTCGGCGGCGCGGGCGACGGGGCGGGCCCCGGTCAGGTTCGGGTGAGCAGCGCCTCCGTCACGCGGGCGTCGGTCGAGACGACAGGCGACTCCGACCCGACCCAGGGGTCGCCGCCGAAGTAGGTCGAGAAGATCTTCTCCGCGGTCCGGGTGGCCAACGCCTGCGCCGTCAGGGTCGGGTTCGGGCCGCCCAGCGAGTTGGCCAGCGCCGAGTTGTCGGCCACGAACAGCCGCTTGACCCAACGCGCCTCGGCGTGAGCGTCCAGCACCGAGTCCGCCTCGGACAGACCCATCCGCATCGACGACTGCACGTGCAGCAGCAGCGGCGGCCAGTCGACCCGCACCACCTTGCGTGCGCCGGCCGCCCGCAGCGTCTCCGCCGCGCGCCGGGCGACGAACTCGCGGTTGCGCAGCGTCCGCGCCGACCGCTGGCGCTGGTGGAACGAGACCTTCGGCACCGGGCCGTGCTCGTCGGCCGGCAGCGCGGACAGCGTGACGCGGTTCTGTGCCTCGACGTCGTCGTCGGTGATGCACAGGATGTTCAGCAGCCGGTCGACGCCGTTCATGAGGGCGTCCTTGAGCTCCGGCCCGATCATCCGGCCGGCCGCGCCGTCCCACGGACCCGTCGGTCCGCGACCGTTCGAGTAGTGCCCGCGGATGCCGCTGTCGGAGAAGACGGCGGCGAACTGCTGCAGCCCGGGCGGCAGGCCGACGTTCTCCATGCCGCCGCGGCCGGGGAAGTCCGCCCGCGCCGCCGACGCCGCGCCGCGGCTGGAGCCGGTGTCGTCGTCGAACAGACCGATGACCCAGTCGAAGAAGTGGTCGGTGTAGCCGCGGCCGACCCAGTCGTTGGGGTTCGGCAGCCGGCTGTTCAGCCACAGTCGCGGGCTCTCGGTGCAGCCGGCGGCCAGGACGACGACCCGCGCGTCCTCGCGGCGCGTCTCGCCGCTCGCGCCGTCCCTCCAGGTCACCCCGGTCGCCACGGTTTCGCCGCCGCGCTCCTCACTGTGGATCCGGGTCACGACGGCGTCAGCGATCAGCTCCGCGGCCCGCCCGCCCGCCGCCCACGACGTCGCCGTCAACGCCATGGGCACGTAGCTGTTGTCGGTCGACCGCTTCGCCGCCAGGTTGCGCGGCGCGCCGGCCGGCTTGCTGCAGCCCTGCATGCAGTAGCCGCAGAAGGTGCACCCCGTCGCCGACGGGTACCGCAGCCGGGGGTCGTCGCGTCCCGTCACACGGCCCGCGAACCCGCCGGGCTGCAGGATCGCGTTCTCCTGCGGCCGGAACGAGTCCTCCGTCGTCGTCTTCGTGGTCTGCACCTGCAGCCCGATGCCCTCGCAGCCGCGGAAGAACACCTGCTCCTTGGTGCCCATGGCGGCGGTCTGGACGGGCAGCGTCGCCTCGACCCACTCGAAGTACGGCACCAGCTCCTCGTACGCGAACGGGAACGGGTGCGACGTGTCGTACAAGTCGCGGTCGGCGCCGTCGTATCCCGCGAAGACGCCGGGGTAGGCGCGCGGGCAGTTGCCGAAGTAGTGCTGCGTCGTGCCGCCGACGCCGGACAGCTGCCAGATGAACGAGTTCTGCGGCGTCTCGCGGTACCACGCCGGCGCCTCGCGGTCGGCCGGGCCGAACCGCAGGAACCCGGTGAGCGGGTTGTTGGCGTCGTTCTCGTAGTGCGTCCACTCGCGGTCGGGGTCGGCGTGGCGCGGCCCGGCCTCGAGGATCAGCACGTCAAGGCCGCGCGCGGCCAGCTCCTTCGCGACGACGGGGCCGCCGCCGCCCGCGCCGATGACGATGACGTCGCGCATCAGGCCTCCACCTCGGTGCGTCCCTCGTAGTAGCCCAGGAAGTCGTCCCAGCCGTCGACGACGCCGTCGGGCTGGTAGCCGGACAGCTCCCAGCCCACCGGCCGCTCCGTCAGCCGCCGGGACGCACCGTCGTACACGCCCCACTCGTTGTAGGAGCCGAAGGCGGAGAACTCGAGCAGCGCCCCGGCCAGGAACCTCAGCAGCCCGCTGATCGACGAGCGCAGCGGCTCGGGCAGGCCGGAGTCGAGCAGCGCCACCAGGTCGGCGTCGGGCCCCTCGAGCAGCTCGAACGCGCGGCACTTCTCGTCCAGCGTGAGCCGGGCGAACGGCGACAGGAAGGGCCCGTTCAGCGCCAGCGGGTTCACCTGGGTCGCGACGACGTTCAGCAGCAGCGCCACCACCAGCGACAACGGCAGGGTCTCGTCGTTCTCGAGCAGCTCCTGCAGCACCCGGTCCAGCGACCAGACGGTCGGGTACAGCGGCCCGAGCAGCCCGGGCGGCGGCAGGCCGATGTCGTCGACGGCGGTCGTCAGCGCGGCCGCCAGGGGAGTGGCGAGCTGGTCCGGGAACGGCACGAAGTGGTCCAGCGCGTCGAGCATGAAGTCCGCGCCACGGGCCTCCAGCGCGCCCGGCTCCGGCCGCGGCGTGCCCTGCGCCTTCGAGTAGGCGTCCGGGCCGGGGCAGACCATGACGACCAGCCCGCTGATGGTGTCGCGGGCGAGCTCGGCGAGGACAGGGCGCAGCAGGCCCACCAGCGGTGGCAGCAGGTTCGGGGACGCGGCCGCCGACGGCGCCGCGAGCGGTGCCGCCAGGGCCGGAACCGCTGCGGCCGCGCCGAGCACCCCCATCCGGGCGAGGAACGCGCGACGGCCGAGGTCGCGGCTGGGCACGGCCATGATGTGCCTCTCTGTTACTCACGAGTACGAGCGCTGGAACGTAACGACGGCGCTGACCCAGCGTCAAGCGGTTCGGCAAATCCCGACGCGATTGGGGACGTGTCCACCCCCTGCGATACCGTCACGGGGTGACGGCGCACGGCTGCGCTCTCGTCACTGTCAGCCATCTCTGCAACGCATCGAGGAGCTACTCGGGTGGACACCATGCCCGACCACGGGCACGTCCTTGCCGCTGGTCACGACGACCGGCCCGGCCGGTTCGGCCCCTACGGCGGCCGCTACGTCCCGGAGGCGCTGATCGCGGCGCTCGACGAGCTCGACCGCGAGTACACGGCGGCCCGCCAGGACCCCGCGTTCCAGGCCGAGCTCACCCACCTGCTCACCACGTACACCGGCCGGCCGACGCCCGTCACCGAGGCGGCCCGGTTCGGCGAGCAGGCGGCCCACGGCGCGCGCATCCTGCTCAAGCGCGAGGACCTCAACCACACCGGCTCGCACAAGATCAACAACGTGCTGGGCCAGGCGCTGCTCACCAAGCGCATCGGCAAGCAGCGGGTCATCGCCGAGACCGGGGCCGGCCAGCACGGCGTCGCCACGGCCACCGCGGCCGCGCTCATGGGCCTCGACTGCGTCATCTACATGGGCGAGGAGGACACCCGCCGCCAGGCGCTCAACGTCGCCCGCATGGAGCTCCTCGGCGCCACCGTCGTTCCGGTGAAGACCGGCTCGCGCACGCTCAAGGACGCCATCAACGAGGCGCTGCGCGACTGGGTCACCAACGTCGCCACCACCAACTACGTCTTCGGCACCGTCGCCGGGCCGCACCCGTTCCCGACGCTCGTGCGCGACCTGCAGCGCATCATCGGGGTCGAGGCGCGCGAGCAGGTGCTCGAGCTGACCGGCAAGCTACCCGACGCGGTCGCGGCCTGCGTGGGCGGCGGCTCCAACGCCATCGGCATCTTCCACGCCTTCATCGACGACGCCGACGTCGCGCTGTACGGCTTCGAGGCGGGCGGCGACGGCGTCAGCACCGGCCGGCACGCCGCGACGATCACGGCCGGCACGCCGGGCGTGCTGCACGGCGCCCGGTCGTACCTGCTGCAGGACGAGATGGGCCAGACCATCGAGTCGCACTCCATCTCCGCCGGCCTCGACTACCCCGGCGTCGGCCCGGAGCACTCGTGGCTGAAGGACATCGGGCGGGCGACGTACGAGCCGGTCGACGACGCCGACGCCATGGAGGCGTTCCGGCTGCTCTGCCGCACTGAGGGCATCATCCCGGCCATCGAGAGCTCGCACGCGCTGGCCGGCGCCCGGCGGCTGGGCGAGCGGCTCGGGCCCGACGCCACGATCCTGGTGAACCTGTCCGGGCGCGGCGACAAGGACGTCGACACCGCCGCCAAGTGGTTCGGCATCATGGACGAGTCCGGGGAGGTCGCGCCGTGAGCACGACGGTCGCGTTCGAGAAGGCGCGTGCTGAGGGCCGGTCCGCGCTGGTCGGCTACCTGCCCGCCGGGTACCCGTCCGTCGACGGCTCCATAGCGGCGCTGACGGCCATGATCGAGGCCGGCGTCGACATCGTCGAGGTCGGACTGCCCTACAGCGACCCGCTCATCGACGGTCCGGTCATCCAGGCCGCCGTCGACGCCGCGCTGCGGGCCGGCACCACCACGAAGGACGTCCTGCGCGTGGTCGAGGCGGTCGCCGCCACCGGCGCGCCGGCCGTCGTCATGTCGTACTGGAACCCGCTCGACCGCTACGGCGCCGCCGCGTTCGCGCGCGACCTCGCCGCGGCCGGGGGCTCCGGCGTCATCACGCCCGACCTCACGCCCGACGCCGACGACTCCTGGATCCCGGCGGCTCGCGAGCACGGTCTCGACACCGTCTTCCTGGTGGCGCCGTCGTCGACCCCTGAGCGCATCGCCATGACGACGGCGGCCTGCCGCGGCTTCGTCTACGCGACCTCCGTCATGGGCGTCACGGGCACCCGCGAGCAGGTCGGCGACGCCGCGGCCGGACTGGTCGAGCGGACGAAGGCGACCACGGAGCTGCCGGTCGCCGTCGGGCTGGGGGTCTCCACGGCCGCTCAGGCCGCCGAGATCGCGGCCTACGCCGACGGCGTCGTCGCCGGGTCCGCGTTCGTGCGCCGGCTGCTCGACGCCGCCGACCCCGCGGCCGGGGTCGCCGCCGTCGCCGAGCTGGCCGCCGACCTCGCCGGGGGAGTGCGGACGCGCTGATGGCCAGCAAGCGGGAAGCCGCCCGGGAGCGCGCGGCGGCGCTGCGCAAGGAGGCCGAGGCCAAGGCCCTGGCCGAGCGCCGCCGCGAGCGGTTCCTGCGGGCCGGCATCTCCGTCGGCATCCTGGTCGTCATCGCCGTCATCGCGATCGTGCTGGTCAACCGGTCGTCCGACGGTCCCGAGGGCACCGGCGCCATCCCCTCGGGCACCGTCGACGGCGGCACCGGGGTCGCCGTCGGCGACGAGTCGGCGCCTGTCACCGTCGACTACTGGTTCGACTTCCAGTGCCCGTTCTGCGGCCAGTTCGAGGCCGAGAACGGTCCCGTGCTCGAGGAGCTGGTCGCCGCCGGAACGGCCCGCGTGGTCTACCACCCCGCGGCGTTCCTCGGCGAGGAGTCCGACCGCGCCAGCAACGCGTTCGGCTGCGCCGTCGACGCCGGCCGGCCGGTCGAGTACCTCACGGAGCTGTTCGCGAACCAGCCGCCCGAACGCACCGGCGGCTACACCACCGACGACCTGCTCGCGGCCGGCCAAGCGGTGGGGCTCGACGACGCCGTCTTCGAGTCGTGCGTCCGCGACGGCACCTACTCCGACTGGGGCCGGCACGTCCTCGACGCCTTCCGCGACGAAGGCCTCGAGGCAACCCCGTCGGTGCTGCTGAACGGCGAGCCGCTGGAGAATCCGGCCGGCCTCAGCGCCGCGGACTTCCGCGCGACCGTCGAAGGGGCCGTGACGACATCGTGACACCCCGATCCGGAACTCCCGTCGTACTCAATGAAGTTGTACCCTCGTCAATCCCCGTGACCCGACTCGTGTCGAAGGAAGCCCAGCGATGAGCAGCAAGAAGGCCGAGGCCCGCGAGCGCATCAAGGCCATGCGCGAAGAGCAGGCGCGCCAGGAGAAGCGGCGCGAGCGGTTGATGAAGTACGGCGTCGCCATCGCCATCGTTGCCGCGGTCGCGATCATCGCGGTGGCCGTGGCGGCCAGCCGCGGCGGCGACGACGGCCCGATCAGCGTTCCCGACGCCGCCGGCACCGGCAACGGCCTGCAGATCGACGGCGACGGCCAGGGCGTGCTCACCGGCACCGCGGACGCGCCGGTCACCATCGACTACTGGATGGACTTCCTCTGCCCGCACTGCCGCGACTTCGAGGGCGCCAACGGCAGCGCGATCCAGGCGCTGGTCGACTCCGGCGAGGCGAACATCGTCTACCACCCGCTCGACTACACCGGCGGCGTGTACTCCCGGCGGGCCAACAACGCCTTCGCCTGCGCCTCCCAGGAGGGCATGGGCACGGAGTTCAAGGACGCGGCGTTCGCCGCCCAGGGCACCCAGTGGTCCACCAGCTCGCTGGTCGACCTCGGCGAGCAGGTCGGCATCGGCGGCGACTACGAGGGCTGCGTCCGCGACGACGAGTTCGAGGACTGGGCGGCCGCGGTGCCGAACACGGCGCGCGACCACCAGGTCGAGGGCACCCCGACGGTGTTCGTCAACGGCGAGCTGCTCGACGCCAGCCAGTGGACGCCCGAGGGCATCCAGGCCGCCGTCGCCACCGTCGCCGCTGGTGGCAGCCTCGCCACGCCGGCGCCTGACGCCACCGGGACGGCCCCGGCCACCCCGCCGGCCACGCCGCCCGCGGGCGAGACTCCGAACCCGTCCGCTACACAGTGAGTGCGAGGGTGGCCCCGCGCCCAGCGGCCCGCCGCCCGGAGAACGCGCCGGTGGCTCTGCAATCAGGCGCCCAGTGAAATGGAGCACACCGCGGTGATGTACTACTCCGACTGGTCCGGTACGGTTCGCCTGTGATCGCGACTCCGGCCATGGTGCTGCCCGCCTCCATTCCGAGCCCCAGCAGCGGTTCCTGGGACATCGGCGGCTTCGAGCTGAGGGCCTACGCCCTGTGCATCATGGCCGGCATCGTGCTGGCGATCTGGGTCGGCAACAAGCGCTGGCTCGCCCGTGGCGGCGAGGCCGGCGTGGTCGCCGACGTCGCGGTGTGGGCGGTGCCGTTCGGCATCATCGGCGGACGGCTCTACCACGTCATCACCGACAACCAGCTGTACTTCCGCGAGGGTCGCGACCCCTGGCAGGCGCTGCGCATCTGGGAGGGCGGCCTGGGCATCTGGGGCGCCATCGCCATGGGCGGCCTGGGTGTGTGGATCGCCTGCCGGCGTCGCGGCGTGCCGTTCGCGGCCATGGCCGACGCCCTGGCGCCGGGCATCCTGCTCGCGCAGGCCGTCGGCCGGTGGGGCAACTGGTTCAACCAGGAGCTCTTCGGCAAGCCGACGGACCTCCCGTGGGGTCTAGAGATCGACCCCGTCAACCGCCCGGCCGGCTACGCCGACGTCGCCACGTTCCACCCGACGTTCCTCTACGAGTCGCTCTGGGCGGTGGGCCTGGCGTTCCTGCTCATGTGGCTCGACAAGCGCTACGCGATCGGCTTCGGCCGGCTGTTCGCGCTGTACGTCGCCGGCTACACGCTGGGCCGCGGCTTCTGGGAGTACCTGCGCATCGACCCCGCCAACGACGTCTTCGGCATCCGGGTCAACCTGTGGGTGTCCGGCATCATCTTCGTGGCGGCCGTCGCGTACTTCTTCTGGTCGCTCAAGAAGCACCCCGGCCGCGAGGACCCCGAGACGCTGCGCGGCTTCTACGACGAGCCCGACCCGTTCGACGAGGACAAGGCGAAGGACGGCGACGAGGCGCCCCTCACCCTCCCCGACGACGATGACGACGACGGCGACGGCGTGAGCTCGGCGGCCGCCGCCGACGGCGAGAAGCCCGACACCGAGAAGCCCGACGGCGAGAAGCCCGAGACCGAGGCGAAGCCGGCTGAGGAGAAGGCCGACGAGCCGGCGCCGGCGGCCGTCGCCACGAAGACCGCGGCGAAGAAGACCACCACGGCGAAGAAGGCCCCGGCGAAGAAGACGACGGCCGCCGCCGCCACGGCTCCGGCCAAGACGACCGCGAAGACCACGACCGCCAAGAAGACGCCCGCCGCGTCGAAGACCACCGCCGCCAAGAAGACCGCGACGAAGAAGGCCACCACCGCGGCGGCCAAGAAGGCCCCCGCGGCGGCCAAGAAGGCGCCCGCCAAGAAGGCCGCGCCCGCCGAGCCGCCGGCCGACGCGCCCGCCGCCGACTCCACCGGCACCCCCGCGCCCGGCAGCTGACGTCGCCCGAATCGCATCAGTGTGAGATCTCTGCGGGATCGGTGTGGCGATACTGTCGCTCCGACCACAGCTCCTTCACGCCGATCACGCAGCGATCTCACACGTAGCGACGCGGTCACCGTGTGAGGCGGGCGAGCGTCCACGCTCGTCCGGTCCGCGGCGCCCGGAGATCCGTCAGACGCTCCCTGGGGTGGGTCCCACACGATCGCGGCGGTTGGTTACGTCACGAAACGGCCACGAACCGCTGACGCCACGCCCGGGGTGGCCACCTTCACAGGTGCGTGGACGTCAACGTATTTGTCCCGGTCCGACAGTCCGCTGACCTGACGATCTGCGGCAACGACCGGTCATCGGCGGACGATCCGATGGTCGTGAGCGGGTTCTCTCCGGTGGTGAGCGGCCCGCGCGTCGATATCATGGAGAGACGCCACAACACACAACGGCCGAAGTGTTGTAATCTCCACGAAACTCAAGCACGGGCCAGCGCCGTCCCTGCACCCGCCGCCAGTCTGCGACGACGGGAGTGCCATGCGCCTCACGCCCGCCACTCAGGGCCTGTACGACCCGAAGTTCGAACACGACGCCTGCGGGGTGGCCTTCGTGGCCACGCTCGACGGCGTGGCCAGCCGCGCCATCGTCGATCGCGGGCTGACCGCCCTGAGCAATCTCGACCACCGGGGCGCCTCGGGCGCCGAGCCCGACTCCGGCGACGGCGCCGGCATCCTGCTCCAGGTCCCCGACGCGTTCTGCCGGGCGGTCGCCGGCGTCGAGCTTCCCGCCGCGGGGCACTACGCCACCGGGCTGGTCTTCATCCCCGACGACGACGCGCAGGACGCGCAGGTCGTCGAGGCCACGGCGCGCTACGCCGCCGAGGAGGGGCTGACGGTCCTCGCCTGGCGCGAGGTGCCCACCACGCCCGGCCTGCTGGGGGCGACGGCGCGCTCGACGCTGCCGCGCATCCGGCAGCTGTTCGTCGCCGACATCGACGACGCGCGCACCAGTGGCATCGAGCTCGACCGCAAGGCGTTCGCCCTGCGCAAGCGGCTCGAGCGTTCGGCCGGGGCGTACTTCCCGAGCCTGTCGTCGCGCACCATCGTCTACAAAGGCATGCTGACCACCGGCCAGCTGGAGCCGTTCTTCCCGGACCTGTCCGACGAGCGGCTGGCTTCGGCCATCGCCGTCGTGCACTCGCGGTTCTCGACGAACACGTTCCCGAGCTGGCCGCTGGCGCACCCGTACCGCTTCGTCGCGCACAACGGCGAGATCAACACCGTCCAGGGCAACCGCAACTGGATGCGCGCCCGCGAGTCCGAGCTGGCCAGCGAGGTCATCGGCGGCGACCTGTCGCGGCTGTACCCCGTCATCGCGCCCGACGGCAGCGACTCCGCCAGCTTCGACGAGGTGCTCGAGCTGCTGCACCTGGGCGGGCGGAGCCTGCCGCACGCGGTGCGCATGATGATCCCCGAGGCGTGGGAGAACCACCAGGGCATCCCGAAGGCGCGACGCGACTTCTTCGAGTTCCACAGCACCATCATGGAGCCGTGGGACGGCCCGGCCGCGGTCGTCTTCACCGACGGCAGCCTGGTCGGCGCGGTGCTCGACCGCAACGGCCTGCGCCCGGGCCGCTACTGGATCACCGACGACGGCCTCGTCGTGCTGGCGTCGGAGGCCGGGGTGCTCGAGCTCGACCCCGCCACCGTCGTGCGCAAGGGCCGGCTCGAGCCGGGCCGCATGTTCCTCGTCGACGTCGACGGCCACAAGGTCATGGACGACGACGAGGTCATGGACGACCTCGCGGCGCAGGAGCCGTACGGCGAGTGGCTGCACGCCGGCCTCATCCGCCTCGGCGACCTCCCCGAGCGCGAGCACGTCGTGCACACCCACGCCAGCGTCACCCGTCGCCAGCAGACCTTCGGCTACACCGAGGAAGAGCTGCGGCTGCTGCTCGCGCCCATGGCCAAGGCCGGGGCCGAGCCCATCGGATCGATGGGCACCGATACGCCCATCGCGGCGCTGTCGAACCGGCCGCGGCTGCTGTTCGACTACTTCTCGCAGCTGTTCGCGCAGGTCACGAACCCGCCGCTCGACGCCATCCGCGAAGAGCTGGTGACGTCGCTGGCCGGCACCATCGGTCCCGAGGGCAATCTGCTCGACCCCGGCCCGGCGTCGTGCCGCCAGCTCGTGCTGCCGTTCCCGGTCATCGACAACGATCAACTCGCCAAGATCATCCACATCAACCGCGACGGCAACCTGCCCGGCTACGCCACGCACGTCATCCGCGGCCTGTACGACGTCGCGGGCGGGGGAGCGGAGCTCGGCAGGCGGCTGGCGGAGATCTGCGCCGAGGCCTCGAAGGCCATCGAGGCCGGCGCGCGCATCATCGTGCTGTCCGACCGCCACTCCGACACCACGCTGGCGCCCATCCCGTCGCTGCTGCTCACGTCCGCGGTGCACCACCACCTCATCCGCGAGAAGAGCCGCACCATGGTCGGCCTGGTCATCGAGGCCGGCGACGTCCGCGAGGTGCACCACGTGGCGCTCCTCATCGGCTACGGCGCCGGCGCGGTCAACCCGTACCTCGCCATGGAGAGCGTCGAGGACCTCGTCCGCCAGGGCACGCTGCTCCCGGACGTCAGCCCCGAGAAGGCCGTCGCCAACCTCATCAAGGCGCTCGGCAAGGGCGTGTTGAAGGTCATGAGCAAGATGGGCGTCTCGACGGTCGCGTCCTACACCGGCGCGCAGATCTTCGAGGCGGTCGGCCTGGCCAAGGACGTCGTCGACCGGCACTTCACCGGCACCACGTCGCGCCTGGGCGGCATCGGCCTCGACGCCGTCGCCGAAGAGGTCCGCCGCCGCCACGCCCGGGCCTACCCGCGCGGCGGCAGCGCCACCCGGCACCGCAAGCTCGAGGTCGGCGGCGAGTACCAGTGGCGCCGCGAGGGCGAACCGCACCTGTTCGACCCCGAGACGGTCTTCCGGCTGCAGCACTCCACCCGGGCCGGCCGCTACGACGTCTTCAAGCAGTACACCCGGCAGGTGAACGAGCAGTCGTCGCGGCTCATGACGCTGCGCGGGCTGTTCACGCTGAGGACCGGCGAGCGCCCGCCCGTCCCGCTCGACGAGGTCGAGCCGGTCTCGGCCATCGTGCGGCGCTTCTCCACCGGCGCCATGTCGTACGGCTCCATCAGCAAGGAGGCGCACGAGACCCTGGCGATCGCCATGAACCGGCTCGGCGCCAAGTCGAACACCGGCGAGGGCGGCGAGGACACCGACCGGCTGCACGACCCCGAGCGGCGCAGCGCCATCAAGCAGGTGGCCAGCGGCCGGTTCGGCGTGACGTCGGACTACCTCTCCAACGCCGACGACATCCAGATCAAGATGGCGCAGGGCGCGAAGCCCGGCGAGGGCGGCCAGCTGCCCGGCCACAAGGTGTACCCGTGGGTGGCCCGCACCCGGCACTCCACCCCGGGCGTCGGCCTCATCTCGCCGCCGCCGCACCACGACATCTACTCCATCGAGGACCTCAAGCAGCTCATCCACGACCTCAAGAACGCCAACCCGGCCGCGCGCATCCACGTGAAGCTGGTGGCCGAGGTCGGGGTCGGCACGGTCGCCGCGGGCGTCTCGAAGGCGCACGCCGACGTCGTGCTCATCTCCGGGCACGACGGCGGCACCGGCGCCGCGCCGCTGACCAGCCTGAAGCACGCCGGCGGCCCGTGGGAGCTGGGCCTGGCCGAGACGCAGCAGACGCTGCTGCTCAACGGCCTGCGCGACCGCATCGTTGTGCAGACCGACGGCCAGCTCAAGACCGGCCGCGACGTCGTCGTCGCGGCGCTGCTGGGTGCGGAGGAGTACGGGTTCGCGACGGCGCCGCTGGTGGTGTCGGGCTGCATCATGATGCGGGTCTGCCACCTCGACACCTGCCCCGTGGGCGTCGCGACGCAGAACCCCGAGCTGCGCAAGAAGTTCACCGGCCGGCCCGAGTTCATCGTGAACTTCTTCGAGTACATCGCCGAAGAGGTCCGCGAGTACCTGGCCGAGCTGGGCTTCCGCAGTCTCGACGAGGCCATCGGCCGGGCCGACCTGCTCGACACCGAGGCGGCCGTCGGCCACTGGAAGGCGGCCGGGCTCGACCTCTCGCCCATCCTGCACGTGCCGGAGCTGCCCGATGGCGCCGCCCGGCGGCAGGTCGTCGGCCAGGACCACGGCCTCGAGAAGGCGCTGGACAACCAGCTCATCACGCTGGCCACCGACGCGCTCGAGCACGGCGAGCCGGTGCAGATGCGCCTCGAGGTGCGCAACGTCAACCGCACGGTCGGCACCATGCTCGGCCACGAGGTCACGAAGCGCACCGGCGGCGCGGGTCTGCCCGACGACACCATCGACGTCACGTTCACCGGCTCGGCCGGGCAGTCGTTCGGCGCGTTCCTGCCGGCCGGTGTCACGCTGCGGCTCGAGGGCGACGTGAACGACTACCTCGCCAAGGGGCTGTCAGGCGGCCGGGTCGTCGTCCGCCCCGACCGCGCGGCGCCGTTCGCGGCCGAAGAGAACATCATCGCCGGCAACGTCGCCGCCTACGGCGCCACCGGCGGCGAGCTGTTCGTCCGCGGCGTGGTGGGCGAGCGGTTCTGCGTCCGCAACTCCGGCGCCACCGCCGTCGTCGAGGGCGTCGGCGACCACGCGCTCGAGTACATGACGGGCGGCACCGTCGTCATCCTGGGCCGCACCGGACGCAACATCGCGGCCGGCATGTCCGGCGGGACGGCGTTCATCCTCGACCTCGACACCAGCCAGGTGAACCCCGACATGGTCGAGGTCGAGACCCCCGACGCCGGCGCGCTGACGCAGCTGCACGCCGTCATCCAGAAGTACCGCGACGAGACCGGCTCGGCCGTCGCCGAGGAGCTGCTGGCCGACTGGGCGCTGGCCCAGGCCCGGTTCTCGCTCATCATGCCCACGGACTACAAGCGAGTGCTCGCCGCCAAGGCCGCCGCCGAGCGCGATGGACGCGATGTCGACGTCGCGATCATGGAGGCGGCGCATGGCTGACCCACGAGGCTTCCTGAAGACCCCGCGGCAGGGCGCAACACCGCGCCCGGTCGAGGAGCGGCTGCGCGACTGGAACGAGGTCTACCCTGCACCGGGCATCGGCCGCACCCTGCTGCCGATCATCGTCGAGCAGGCCGGGCGCTGCATGGACTGCGGCATCCCGTTCTGCCACCACGGCTGCCCGCTGGGCAACCTCATCCCCGAGTGGAACGACCTCGTCTGGCGCGACGACTGGAAGGTGGCGGCCGAGCGGCTGCACGCCACGAACAACTTCCCGGAGTTCACCGGGCGGCTGTGCCCGGCGCCGTGCGAGGCGGCCTGCGTGGTCGCCATCGCCGACGACGCCGTCACCATCAAGAACGTCGAGGTGTCGATCATCGACAAGGCGTTCGACGAGGGCTGGGTGGCGCCGCTGCCGCCGGAGCGGCTGACCGACCGGACGGTGGCCGTCATCGGCTCCGGCCCGGCCGGGCTCGCCGTCGCCCAGCAGCTGACCCGCGCCGGGCACACCGTTGCCGTCTACGAGCGGGCCGACCGCGCGGGCGGGCTGCTGCGCTACGGCATCCCCGAGTTCAAGATGGAGAAGAAGCACCTCGACCGCCGGCTGGACCAGATGCGGGCCGAGGGCACCATCTTCCGCACCGGCGTCGAGGTCGGAGCCACCCTCACCGGCAAGGAGCTGCGGGCCCGCTACGACGCCGTCGTGCTGGCCGTGGGCGCCACCGACTGGCGCGACCTGCCGATCCCGGGCCGCGAGCTCGACGGCGTCCACCAGGCCATGGAGTACCTCCCGCAGGCCAACCGCGTCGCGCTCGGCGAAGCCGTCCCCGGCCAGATCACGGCCGAGGGCAAGCACGTCGTCATCATCGGCGGCGGCGACACCGGCGCCGACTGCCTGGGCACCGCGCACCGGCAGGGCGCGGCGTCGGTCACGCAACTCGAGATCATGCCGGAGCCCCCGGGCAGTCGGCACGTGTCGACGCCGTGGCCCATGTGGCCGCTGCTGCTGCGCACGTCCAGCGCCCACGAGGAGGGC
Source organism: Jiangella mangrovi (assembly GCF_014204975.1). Taxonomy (NCBI): domain Bacteria; kingdom Bacillati; phylum Actinomycetota; class Actinomycetes; order Jiangellales; family Jiangellaceae; genus Jiangella; species Jiangella mangrovi. The sequence goes on along the minus strand of NZ_JACHMM010000001.1, from coordinate 4,579,536 downwards.
GGCGAGCGCGTCTACGCCGTCTCCACGCTCGAGTTCACCGGCTCCGAGGGCAAGGTGACGACGCTGCGGCTGGTCGAGGTCGAGCGGACGTCGTCGGGCTTCGAGCCGGTGCCCGGCAGCGAGCGCGACCTGCCGGCCGACCTCGTCCTGCTGGCCATGGGCTTCGTCGGGCCGGAGAAGTCGGCGCTGGTCGAGCAGCTCGGCGTCGACCTCGACGCGCGGGGCAACATCGTGCGCGACGAGTCGTTCGAGACCACGGTCCCGGGCGTCTTCGTGGCCGGCGACGCCGGCCGCGGCCAGTCCCTCATCGTGTGGGCGATCGCGGAGGGCCGCTCGGTGGCCGCCGCCGTCGACCGGAAGCTGACGGGGGTCGACCGGCTCCCGTCGCCGGTCTCGCCCACCGACCGTCCGCTCGCGGTGTGAGCCCGATGACGACTAGTGTTGGCGGACGTGCGTAGAGCGAAGATTGTTTGCACTCTTGGTCCAGCGACCGACTCGCCGGAGCGGCTGCGGGAACTGATCGACGTCGGCATGGACGTCGCGCGGTTCAACCTCAGTCACGGGAGCCACGCGGAACACGAGGAGCGGTACCTCCGGGTGCGCAAGGCGGCTACTGAGGCCGAGCGCAACGTGGGCGTCCTCGTCGACCTCCAGGGCCCGAAGATCCGGCTGGGCGAGTTCGCCGGCGGCTCGGCGGAGCTCGAGGTCGGCCAGACCTTCACCATCACCGTCGAGGACGTCGACGGCACGGCCGAGCGCGCCTCCACCACGTACAAGGGCCTGCCCGGCGACGTGAAGGCCGGCGACTCCGTGCTCGTCGACGACGGCCGGCTGTCGCTCGAGGTCACCGAGGTCACCGACACCGACGTCGTGACCACGGTCGTCATCGGCGGCAAGGTCTCCAACCACAAGGGCCTGAACCTCCCCGGCACCGCCGTCAGCGTGCCGGCGCTGTCCGAGAAGGACATCGAGGACCTGCGGTGGGGGCTGCGCATCGGCGCCGACATGATCGCCCTGTCGTTCGTCCGGTCCGCCGCCGACGTCGACGACGTCCACCGCATCATGGCCGAAGAGGGCGTCCGGCTGCCGGTCATCGCCAAGGTCGAGAAGCCGCAGGCGGTCGAGAACCTCGCCGAGATCGTCGACGCGTTCGACGGCGTCATGGTCGCCCGCGGCGACCTCGGCGTCGAGCTGCCCCTGTGGGACGTCCCGCTGGTGCAGAAGCGCGCCGTCGAGCTCTGCCGGCGCCGGGCCAAGCCGGTCATCGTCGCCACCCAGATGCTCGACTCCATGATCACCAACCCGCGGCCCACCCGCGCCGAGACCTCCGACGTCGCCAACGCCGTCCTCGACGGAGCCGACGCCGTCATGCTGTCCGGCGAGACCAGCGTGGGCGCCTATCCCATCGAGACCGTCGCCACCATGGCGAAGATCGTCGAGACGGTCGAGGAGCACGGCCTCGAGCGCATCCCGCCGCTGGGCACCCAGCCCCGCACCAAGGGCGGCGCCATCACCAAGGCCGCGGTCGAGACCGGTGCCCTGCTGGGTGCGAAGTACCTGGTCGCGTTCACGCAGAGCGGCGACTCCGCCCGGCGCATGGCCCGGCTGCGTCCCGACATCCCGCTGCTGGCGTTCAGCCCGCTGAGCGCCACCCGGCACCAGCTGGCGCTGTCGTGGGGCATCGAGGCGTTCACCGCCGAGCACGTCGACCACACCGACGAGATGGTCAAGCAGGTCGACCGCATGCTGCTCGAGCAGGAGCGGTGCCGCCGTGGCGACCTCGTCATCATCGTGGCCGGCTCGCCTCCCGGCATCCCCGGCTCGACCAACGCCATGCGGGTGCACCGCATCGGCGACGCCGTCGGCAAGGTCGCGCCGGCGTACCACTGACGGGAACTGCTGCCGGCCGCCGCTCAGGCGTTGGCCGGCAGCAGCACCTCGTCCAGCTGGCCGTCCTTGGCCGACTCGACGATGGTGCGGAACTGCGCCAGGCTCATCTGCACGCGCTGGCCGAAGTCGTCGGTGATGACGACTCTGCGTTCCGGGGGAGCGTTGTGGTCCAGGAACAGTTCGGGGCAACCGCAGTCGCAATTGCCGCAGAACGTCTGGATGTGCTGGAGAGGGGCCTCGTGATTCATGGGCGGCCTCGATTCTCTTGGTTCGCCGAATGTCCGCAGCGACATTGGTTCGGACCGTAACCGAAACCGTCGATCACGAACAGTCTTGTTCTTCCGTTGTGACGGCGAGTAAAATCGCGGCGGTCGCGGTGGTGTCTTTGGCCCGTTTCCGGCCGGGTTAGGCTGGTCCGTGACCATCGGACAGGCACTGCTCTCGTTCTCCGTCGTCGCCGCCCTCCTCACCGTCATCCCCGGGCTCGACACCGCCCTGGTGCTCCGCGCCGCCGTCAGCCGCGGCCGCGGGCACGCCGTCGCCGCCGCTCTGTTCTTCCTCTCCCTTGCGGGTCTTGCCGACGCGTAGGGACCTCGCGGTCAGCCCCCTCCCAGGCATCGGCGCCGGCTGCCTGGCCTGGGGCGTCGCGGCCGCCGGGGCGGTGTACCTGGTCGGGCTGGGCGCGCACCTGCTGTGGTCGAGCTTCCGGCGGCAGGACGGCTCTGACGATGCTGTTTCGGGGCCGGACGGGGTGCCGGATGTCGACCGCGGGTCGCTGTGGGTCTCGTGGCTGACCGGACTGGGCACGAACATCCTCAATCCGAAGATCGGGGTGTTCTATGTGGCGACCATTCCGCAGTTCATTCCCGACGGCACCTCGCCGCTGCTCATGGGAATTCTGCTCGCCGTCGTGCACAACCTCATCGGAATGGCCTGGTTCGCGTTCGTCATCACCGGTGCCGGATTCATGGCGCGCACGCTCGGACGGTCCCGGTTCGCGCGCGTGGCCGACCGCGTCACGGGCGTCGTCCTGGTCGGTTTCGGGCTGCGGCTCGCCCTGCAGCACCGCTGACGCCGTCGCCGTCGATCATGTCGGTGGGCGGGACTACGGTAGGTCCGGTGAGAGTCGCCACGTGGAACGTCAACTCCGTCAAGCAGCGCATGCCGCGGCTGCTGCCCTGGCTCGACCAGCGCCGGCCCGACGTCGTCTGCCTGCAGGAGACCAAGCTGGGCGACGACGCCGCCCAGGAACTGCTCGGCGCGGAGCTCGACCAGCGTGGCTACCAGGCGGCCTTCCACGGTGAAGCACGCTGGAACGGCGTCGCGCTGTTCTCCAGGGTCGGCCTCGACGACGTCGTCACGGGGCTGCCGGGCGGGCCGGGATTCCCGCACCAGGAGGCGCGCGCCGTGTCGGCCACCTGCGGGGGAGTGCGGGTGCACTCGGTCTACGTCCCCAACGGCCGCGAGCCCGACTCCGAGCACTACGCCTACAAGCTGCAGTGGCTGGCGGCCCTGCGCGCCCAGGTCGAGGCCGGGCCCGACGCCGTCATGGTCTGCGGCGACATGAACATCGCCCCCGCCGACGCCGACGTGTTCGACCCCGACGCCTACGTCGGGCAGACCCACGTCACCCCGCCCGAGCGGGCCGCGCTGGCCGACCTGCAGTCCGCCGGCCTGCACGACGTCGTCCGTGACCGCTGGCCGGCCGAACGGGTCTTCACCTACTGGGACTACCGCGCCGGCATGTTCCACAAGGACCTCGGCATGCGCATCGACCTCGTGCTGGCCAGCTCGGCGGTGGCCGGCCGGGTGGCGGCGGCCTGGGTCGACCGGCACGCGCGCAAGGGCACCGGCCCCAGCGACCACGCGCCGGTCATCGTCGACCTCGACGAGGCCCCCGACGGCGACATCGGCCCCGTGGTGCCCCCGCCGTCGGCCGCCGCCCCGCGCCGCGGCTCGGTCCGGCTGCCCCAGTCGAAGTAGCGCTGCCGACTTTCGTCGTGGGCTGGCGTTAGGCTCACGGCATGTCTGCGTTGCCGGAGGCGCGTACGTGGCCGCGCCTGCACGATGCGCAGCGCCGGGTGCTGCTCGAAGTGCTCATCCACGGCGCGCAGTCCCGGGTCGCCATCGCCCGCCGCCTCGGCCTGTCCCGCACCAGCCTGACCCGGCTGGTCCGCGAACTGGTCGAGCTCGGCTTCGTCGAAGAGGGCGACGTCCACCTGCGGCCCACCCGCGGCCGCCCGCCCGAGCTGCTCAACGTCCGCCCCAACGCCGCGCACCTGCTCGGGGTGAAACTGACCGGCGACGCGCTGTACGCGGTGGTCACCGACCTGACGGCCCAGGTGGTGGCGTCGGAGGAGCACCGGCTCTCGTCCCGTTCGGTCGATGACGTCGTCGGGCTGATCGGCGACGTGGCGGGGTCGCTGCTCTCGGGCCGCGAGCTGCCCGCCGCGGTGGGCGTGTGCCTGGCCGGCGACGTGCGACGATCCGGCGGTGAGGAGTTCGTCGACCGCTCCCTCTTCCTCGGCTGGGACGGCGTCCCCTTGGCCTCGCTGGTGTCGGCCGCCACCGGGCTGCCCGCCGTCACCAGCAACGACGTGCAGGCCCTGGCGGCCGGGCACCACTGGTTCGGTGCGGGCGTCCAGCTGACGTCGATGGTCGTGTTCGGCATCGGCGCGGGCATCGGCGCCGGCGTGGTCTCGGGCGATGAGCTGGTGTCGGGAGCGCACGGGCGGCCGGGGAAGATCGGGCACGCCCGGCTCCCGTCGTCGCTGGGGACCGGCGCCCCCTGCCACCACGGCCACGACACCTGCGTGCACAGCTTCGTCACCATGCCGGCCATCGAGTTCAACGCGGGTGTGGCTGCGGGTTCGTATGGGGAGGCGGTGTCGCGGGCGCGGGCGGGGGATGAGGCGGCCGTGCGGGCGTTCCGGCTGTCCGCCTACGCGCTGGGCGTGGTCGTCGCGCAGTTCGTCAACGTGCTGGATCCGCAGAAGGTCGTGGTGACCGGCGAGGGGACCGACATGCTCGACCTCGCACCGCGCGACTTCGAGAAGGCGCTGGCGGATCAGCTCGAGGACAACCACGTCGCGGATGGTGTCGTGATCGATCGGCAGCCCTTCGAGTTCACCCACTACGCGCGGGGTGCTGCGGTGGGGGCGTTGCGGAGTCTGCTGTCGGAGTGATCAGTTCGGCGGGATGTTTGCTGAGTTGGTCGGGCCCCTGCTGTTCTTCATTGTCGAGGGCGCGGCGGCGCGCCTCAAGTCTGCGCGCGTGGGGGTTGGGTCGCCGCTGTGGTGGGGGCGCTGGACTTGACCCGCGCCGCCGCGCCCTCGCCTTTCACAGCACCAGGGCCCCCTCCCCGGGATGGACCCGGCCCTCAGACCCGCTGGTGTTCTGTTCCGCTGGCCGCTGGCGGTTCCGCTGGGGTGTTCGGCAGTTGGTCTCGCTGTGGTCCAGTTTCGCCGGCCGCCGGCGGTGGTGGCGACGCCTCGCGATCCGGCTCACGCTCGGGAATCCGGCGCTTGCGGCCTGGATTCCGCTGCCAACCGCCGGTTTCCGAGGCGTCCGCCGGTTTCCAGGGCGTCTGCGCCGCCCCTGGACCATGATCATCAACCTTTTGGGCTGCTCTGGCGACGCGAAAGGTTGATGATCATCGGCTGGGGTGCTCGAGATGATCACGTTCGGCACAAGTTCTCGTGTCGTACTAGGCCTGTAGGCGTGTTGATGGTCGGGTAATCGTGGTGATGGCCCGCCAGGCGGCCTGGTAAGCGGTTGCCTGGGGACGTCACGAGGGGTTCTCCTGCTTCACGAGGTCTGCAGGCCTGGTGGAGCAGGGAATTGGGTGTTGTACGTGGTCATTTCGAGGCCGGCGGGGCCGTCACCCACGGCGGGACCGGTCGCCACACCCCAGCGGCGCCGTCAGCGGCCAGCGGAACAGGAGCGCAGCGGGTCTGGGAGCCGGGGCCATTCTGGGGGCGGGGTCCCTGATGGTGCTGTGAGCGGGGGCGCGGGAGTCCGGGTCAAGCGGTCCCCGCTGCGCGAAGCGCCCAATGGTCCGCTTGAGGCGGTCTCCCGCGCTCCCGACAATGGAGAGAGCAGGGGGCCGGCCAACTCGGCAAACCCGGCCAACGGCACACCCGCCGAACCCCCAACGACGAACCCCGCGCGATTTTGTTCCACTGTGTGACTAAAATGGTCGCGTGGCAGAAGTGACCTGGCCGACCATCGGCTTGAGCTACGGCGGGGACTACAACCCGGAGCAGTGGAGCGAGGACGTCTGGCTCGAGGACGTCGAGCTGATGCGCGAGGCGGGGGTGAACCTGGTCTCCGTCGGCATCTTCGCCTGGGGGAGTCTGGAGCCGCGCGAGGGGCAGTTCGAGTTCGGCTGGCTGGATCGGGTGCTGGAACTCTTGCACGGCGCCGGGATCGCCGTCGACCTCGCCACGCCGACGGCGTCGCCGCCGATCTGGCTGCACCGCAAGCATCCCGACATTCTGCCCGTCAGCCGGACCGGGCAGCGGTACGCGCAGGGCGGCCGGCTGGGGTGGTGCGCGAGCCACCCGACCTGGCGTGAGCACTCGCTGCGCATCGTCCGCACCCTCGCGGAACGGTACGGCGACCACCCCGCCGTCCGCATGTGGCACGTCGGCAACGAGTTCGGCGGCGGGAACCGGCTCTGCTACTGCGACCACTCCGCGGCACACTTCCAGCGCTGGCTCGCGCAGCGATTCACGACCATCGATGCGCTCAACGCCGCGTGGGGGACGGCGTTCTGGGGCCATCGGTACGCCGGCTTCGACGACGTGCTGCCGCCGCGTGACGCCGAGAGCCCGGGCAACCCGAGCCTCGAACTCGACTATCGCCGGTTCGCCTCCGACGCGCTGCTCGAGCAGTATCGCGCCGAGCGGGCCGTGCTGCGCGAGCTGAGCCCGGACCGTCCGGCCACCACGAACTTCATGGTCGGCCGCGGCCCGCACGTCGTCGACTACGCCGGCTGGGCCGCCGACATGGACCTGCTCGCCAACGACCACTACACGTACACCGACGACGACGCCCGCGCGCAGGACGTCGCGTTCGCCGCCGACCGGATGCGCGGCCTCTCGCGCGGCGCGCCGTGGCTGCTCATGGAGCATTCCACCAGCGCCGTCAGCTGGCAGCCTCGCAACCGCGCCAAGGACCCCGGCGAACTGGCACGCAACTCCCTCGCGCACGTGGCCCGCGGGTCGGACGGCGCGATGTTCTTCCAGTGGCGGCAGTCCGCGTCGGGCGCGGAGCAGTTCCACTCGGCCATGGTTCCGCACGCGGGCCGCGACACCCGGCTCTGGCGCGAGGTCGTCGAGCTCGGCGCCACCCTGCGCGACCTCAGCGACCGAGGACTCCGGAACACCCGCACCGAGCCTGCCCGCGTCGCCCTGATCATGGACGACGCCGCCGGCTGGGCCTGGCAGGCCGGCCCGAAGCCGCACCACGACCTCGACCTCAACGCCGTCGCCCGCGCGTACCACCGGGCGCTGTGGGAGCGGAACGTGCTGGTGGACGTCGTCCCGCCGGGCACGGACCTGGACGGGTACGCCGTCGTGCTGGTGCCGGGCCTGTTCCTCGTCGACGGCGACCTCCCGGCCCGCCTGCGCGCGGCGGCGAACGATGGCGCGCAGGTCGTCGTCGGCTTCCTCTCCGGCATCGTCGACGCGCACAACCGCGTCGTCCTCGGCGGCTACCCGGGCGCCTTCCGCGACCTGCTCGGCGTCGTCGCCGAGGAGTTCCGCCCACTCCGCGACGACCAGTCCGCGACGCTCGACAACGGGTGGACGGCGACGGCGTGGACGGAGCACGTGCGCCTCGCCGCCGACGACACCGAGACCGTCGCCGCCTACACCGACGGCGCCATCGAGGGGCTGCCCGCCGTCACCCGGCGCCCCCTCGGAACCCAAGACGGCGCCGCCTGGTACGTCTCGGCCCGCCTCGACGAGGCCGCCCTCGGCGAATTGCTCACGCGCGTGACGGAGGCTGCCGCCGTCGTCCCCACCGCCGACGCCCCACCCGGTGTCGAGGTCGTCCGGCGCATCGGCGACGACGGCGTCAGCTTCCTGTTCGCGTTCAACCACTCCGGCGCCGAGGTGACGGTGTTGCCCGTCGGCGCCGACCCCGTCCGGCTCGCGGCCGGAGCCGCCACCGTCGTCCAGGAGGCCCGGCGATGAAGTTCACCGACGGGTTCTGGCAGCTCCGCCCGGGCGTGCACGCGCTCTACGCGGCCGAGGCCTACGACATCTGGCGCGGCACGGCGGACGGCACGCTGGTGGCGTACGCGCCGACGCAGCGGATCGCGAAGCGCGGCGACACCCTCAACCGGCCGCTGCTCACCGTCACGCTCACGGCGCCGATCCCGGGCGTCATCGGCGTGCGCATCCAGCACCACGCCGGCGGGCCCGAGCACCGCGGCTTCGAGCTCGCGCGCGCCGAAGGCGACGGCGGCCACCACGCCGCCGTCGTCATCGACGAGACCGGCGGCCGGCTCACGTCGGGCGAGCTGACGGCGACCATCACCCGGGGCGCGCCGTGGAACCTCACCTTCACCGGCGCCGACGGCCGGGTGCTGACGGCGTCCGGCGCGAAGTCGGCCGGCTACGTCCGCCTCGACGCCGACGCGCAGGTCGACCGCGGCTACGTCGACAACGCCCGCTCCGGTTCGGTGTCCGGGCGGGCCGAGACGTACGTGCACGAGCAGCTGACCCTCGGCGTCGGCGAACTGATCTACGGGCTGGGCGAGCGGTTCGGCCCGCTGGTGAAGAACGGCCAGAACGTCGAGATTTGGAACGCCGACGGTGGCACCTCCAGCGAGCAGGCCTACAAGAACGTCCCGCTCCACCTGAGCAACCGCGGCTACGGCGTGCTGGTGAACCACCGCGGCCACGTGTCCTACGAGGTGGGCTCCGAGGCCGTCGAGCGCGTCCAGTTCTCCGTGCCCGGCGAGCTGCTGGAGTACTACGTCATCCACGGGCCGGACCCGAAGGCGATCCTCGAGCGCTACACCGCGCTGACCGGCCGCCCGGCGACGGTGCCGGCGTGGTCGTACGGGCTGTGGCTGTCGACGTCGTTCACCACCGACTACGACGAAGAGACCGTCAACCGGTTCATCGACGGCATGGCCGAGCGCGACATCCCGCTGAGCGTCTTCCACTTCGACTGCTTCTGGATGCGCGAGTTCAACTGGTGCGACTTCGAGTGGGACCCGCGCACCTTCCCGGACCCGAAGGGCATGCTGACCCGGCTGCACGACAAGGACCTGCGGGTCTGCGTGTGGATCAACCCGTACATCGCGCAGCGCTCGCCGTTGTTCGCCGAGGCCCGTGACGCCGGCTTCCTGGTCCGCCGTCCCGACGGCTCGGTCTGGCAGTGGGACCTCTGGCAGGCCGGCATGGGGCTGGTCGACTTCACCAACCCGGCCGCGTCCCGCTGGTACCAGGACAAGCTGCGCGGCCTGCTCGACCAGGGCGTCGACTGCTTCAAAACCGACTTCGGCGAGCGCATCCCCGTCGACGTCGTGTACGCCGACGGCTCCGACCCGGCGGAGCTGCACAACCACTACACCCAGCTCTACAACCGCGCCGTCTTCGACGTGCTGTCCGAGGTCCGCGGGTCCGGCGACGCGGTGCTCTTCGCGCGGTCGGCGACGGCGGGCGGCCAGCAGTTCCCGGTGCACTGGGGCGGCGACTCCACCTCGACCTACGAGTCGATGGCCGAGACCCTGCGCGGCGGGCTGTCGCTGTCGTTCAGCGGGTTCGGCTTCTGGAGCCACGACATCGGCGGCTTCGAGGGCACCCCGGACGCCGGCGTGTTCAAGCGGTGGACGGCGTTCGGCCTCCTGTCGTCGCACAGCCGGCTGCACGGCAGCAGCTCGTACCGGGTGCCGTGGCTGTTCGACTCCGACGAGTCCTCGCCGGAGAGTGCGGTGAGCGTGACGCGGCTGTTCACGCGGCTGAAGCTGCGGCTGATGCCGTACCTGTACGCGGCGGGGGTTCTCGCGTCGGAGACGGGGGTGCCGGTCATGCGGCCGATGGCGCTGGAGTTCCCGTCCGACCCCGCCACGGCGTACCTCGACCGGCAGTACATGCTCGGCCCGGACCTGCTGGTGGCGCCCGTCTTCACCGCCGACGGGACGGTGTCCTTCTACCTGCCCGCCGGCCGGTGGACGTCGCTGCTCTCGGGTGCGTCGACCGACGGCGGCCGATGGGTCACCGAGACCCACGGCTTCGACAGCCTGCCGCTGTACGTCCGCGACGGCGCCGTCCTGCCGTGGGGTGCGCGCGACGACCGCGCCGACTACGACTACCTCGACGGCATCGAGCTGGTCGCCTACCCGTCGGCGTCGGCTGCCGAGGCGACCACGACGGTCCGCGTGCTGACGCCGTCGGGCCGCGAGGCGACCTTCACGGTGACCAGGGCCGCCGACGGCCAGCTGACCGCGTCGTCGAGCGAGCCGGAAGGCAGCTGGACCCTCCGCGCTCACACCTCACCCGCCTGACGGTCACCTCACCCGCGTGAGGGCCGGATGGCGGCTGATGCCGGGTTCCATGCGGTCTTCACGCGGGTGACGTGCCCTCATCGCGAGCGACGACGACTCCGTCGCTCGTCCTCGATGGCAGGAACCGTTCTCGCCAACTGTCGGGGACGGTTTTCGACATCGAGGACGGCTCAAGAGTCGAAGACGGCTCTTCTCCGGCGGGCGCACCCGCCTGACGGTCACCTCACCCGCGTGAAGGCCGGATGGCGGCTGATGCCGGGCTCTGTTCGGTCCTCGCGCGGGTGACGTGCCCTCGTCGCGAGCGACGACGACCCGTCGCCCGCGCGCACACCCGCTGACACGCGAATGGCGGGCGGTTCGGTGGCGCCAGGGCACCACTGAACCGCCCGCCATCGCGGGCGACGCCACGAGCTACGAGCGGAGGCTGCCGGTCGTCAGGCCGGAGCGCCAGAACCGCTGCAGGCTGATGAAGACGATCGCGATCGGGATGATCGAGATCAGCGAGCCGACGACGGTGAGGATCTGCAGGCCGGGGATCGAGATGGCCGACTGGTTCCAGCCGGTCAGGCCGACCGTCAGGGGCATGAGCTCCTGGTCGGTCAGCACCAGCAGCGGCAGCAGGTAGCTGTTCCAGCTGCCCAGGAACGCGAACAGTAGCACCGTCACCAGGCCGGTCCTCATCAGCCGCAGGCCCATCGAGGCGAAGATGCGGAACTCGCCGGCGCCGTCGATGCGGGCCGCCTCGACCAGTTCCAAGGGGATCGATGCCTGCGCGTAGATGTAGCAGAGCAGCACTCCGAAGGAGTACACCAAAGCCGGCAGCAGCAGCCCGGCGTAGGTGTTGTTGAGACCCATCTCGACCAGCAGCACGTACGTCGGCTGGGCGATCACCGTTCCGGGCACCAGCATGCTGGCCAGCACGGCGGCCAGCAGGACCTTTCGGCCGCGGAAGCGGTAGATGGCCAGCGCGTAGCCGGTGATGGCGCAGACGAACGTCGTCAGGGCCGAGCCGAACACGGAGTAGATGATGGAGTTCAGCGACCAGCGCCAGAAGATGCCGTCGTCGTAGCTGCTCAGCTCGCGCAGGTTGTCCCAGAGGTGGAAGCCGGCGAAGGCGAAGCCGGGGGTGGAGAACAGGTCGCCGGTCGACTTCGTCGAGGCGATGACCAGCCAGGCCACCGGGATGAGGAAGTAGACGGCGGCGACCACGACGGCGAGCGTGCAGGCGATCATCCAGCCGCGGCTCACGCGCTCGCCGGCGGTCATGACGGTGCCGTGGTGATGCCTCTTGGGTGCGGACGGCGACAGCTGCGGTCGTGTAGCGAGGTCAGACGCCATCGGACACCCCGTTCCGGCGGCGCGTCAGGCGCAGGACCACCACGGAGACGACGAGCGTCGCGAGGCCGAGGACGACGGCCATCGCGGACGCGAGGTTGGGGTTGCGGTCCAGCGTCGACGCGGCGTAGACGGCCATGTTGGGCGTGTAGTCGCTGGGGATGTTGGACGTGATCGACTTCAGCACCTGCGGCTCGTTGAACAGCTGCAGTGTGCCGATGATCGACGAGAGCGTGGTCAGCAGCACGGCCGGCGCGATCATCGGGATCTTGATGCTCAGTGCGATGCGCAGCTCGCCGGCGCCGTCGATGCGGGCCGCCTCGTACATCTCGCGGGGCACGCCCTGGAGGGCCGCGAACAGGATGATCATGTTGATGCCGACGGTGGACCAGGTGGCGACGTTCGCGATGGACCAGAGCACCATCCCCGGCGCGAGGAAATCGGCATCGATCCCCAGAGCCGACAGCCCGCCGACCAGAGGGCTGACCGACGGCTGGTACAGGAAGCCCCACAGCAGCGCCGCGATGACGCCGGGGACCGCGTACGGCAGGAAGACCGCGAACTGGAAGAACCGGCTCCCGCGCACCAGCCCGGTGTCGAACAGCAGCGCCAGCGCGGCCGCCACGATCATCATGACCGGGATCTGGACGACGCCGTAGAGCAGCACCCGGCCGAAGCCGACGACGAACTCGTGGTCCTGCAGCGCCCGCACGTAGTTGTCGAGGCCGACGAACACCCGCTCGACCCCGCCGAAGCCGAGGCCGGCCGCCTGCTGCGAGAACAGGCTGTTGGCGATCGCCACCCCGATGGGCGCGATGAGGAACACGATGAAGAGCACCACGAACGGTGCCACGAAGACGTAGGGGACCAGGCGGCTCCCGGCGGGCGACATGCGCTTGCGCCGGGAGCCCCTGACAGCCGTGACCGATGCCATGGAGGTCAGTCTGCGACGCTCAGCCCGCGCGACTCGAGGTCGGCGACGGTCGCCTCCTGCGCCTTGTCCAGTGCGTCGGCGTAGGTCTGCTGGCCGGTGACGACCTTCGAGAACTCGTCGGCGATCGCCTGGAACGCGGTGGCGAAGTTCGGCCCGGCGGACCAGGTGTCCGGCTCGGACTGGACGGCGTCGGCGTAGACCTCGTTGATCACCTGGTTGGCGAAGAACGGCTGCGGCTGGTACAGCGAGTCCGACTCGAGGCCGTTGAGCGTCGACGGGAACAGCCCGCCGTCCTCGATGAGCGGGGCCTGGGTCTCGTCGGAGCCGTCGAGCCAGCTGATGAACGTCGCGGCGGCCTCGGGGTTCTCGGCGCCGCGGAGCACGACGACGATCGAGCCGCCGGTGTCTCCGGCCGCGGGCTGGCCGTCCTTCGACGGCATGGGCGCGACCTGCCAGTTGCCGGCGGTGTCGGCGGCGTTCTCCTCGAGCAGCGCCGGGAACCAGGCGGCCTGGATGATCGTGGCGATGCGGCCCTCGTTGACGGCGGCCCAGTACTCGGGCGTCCACATGGGGACGGTCGAGATGAGGCCCTCGTCGAGGAGGGTCTGCCAGCGCTGCGCGACCTCCTTGCTCTCGGCGCCGTTGACCGACACCTTCCAGGAGTCGCCCTCGGTGCCGTACAGCGAGGCGCCGTTCTGGTGCACCTCGACCTGCCACTGCGCCGCCTCGGTGGGCGACAGGTTGGCGATGACGACGTTCGGGTCGGCGGCGTGCAGCGCCCGGGCCGCGGCGAGGTAGTCGTCCCAGGTGGTGGGGACCTCGATGCCGTGCGCGGCGAAGATGTCGCTGCGGTACATCATGGCGGCCGGGCCGACGCCCTGCGGCAGGCCGTAGACGCCGTCGGCGACGCTCACGGCCTTCCACGAGCTGGGCGTGTAGTTGGACTCGTCGTCGCCCACGAACTCGGAGATGTCCTGGACGCGGTCGTTGATGACGTAGTCGGTGAGGACGTCGGAGCTGAGCTGCACGATGTCCGGGCCGGAGCCGGCGTCGACCGCGGCCTCGACCTTCTCGCCGTCGTCACCGGTCATGCGGTGGAACTCGACCTGGACGTCGGGGTTCGCCTCGTTCCAGGTGGCCACGAGGTCTTCCATGCCCGGCACCCATCCCCAGTACTCCAGGGTGGTCGTGCCGCCACCGGCCTCGTCGGTGGTGTCCGACTCGTCGTCGCTCCCGGACGAGCAGCTCACGAGGACCGCCGCTGCGAGGGCGATCGCGCCGAACCGGGCGACACGACGGGTCGGATACAGCATCTTTGCTGTCATCGAGTGTGTCCTTCCTGACGGCGGTGTCTCCCCAACACCCGCCTGATCCCACAATTTTGTGCCGGGGGGGAACAAAATGTCAAGATGAACCCCGGAGACCCCGCGAAGGAGACTGACGCCATGCCGTATCCGCTGACCCTGCACCCCGACCGGGAGAGCGCGGCGGTCTCGTCGCCGGCCGCGCAGTGGGCGCTGTCCGTGCTGGGCGACTGGGCGACGACGGCGTCAGCTGCCGGTCCCGCTCGGCTCACCGTCCGCGTGCTCGGGACGGACTCGGCCGGGGCGGCGGGGCTGTGGGCAGCGGCGACGGGGACGCCGCCGGACGCGCCCGAGTCGTTCGTCGTCGGCACCTCGCCCAGCGGGCTCATCGTCATCGGCAGCGACGGCGCGGGCGTCGCGTACGCGCTGCTCGAGCTGCTGGACCAGCTGAACCTGACCGGCGAGGTGACCGGCCTGCCGCTTTCAGGTACGCCGTCGAACCGGGTCCGCGGCGTGTTCCGCTCGTACGTGAGCAAGGTCGAGGACGAGTCCTGGTACCTCGACCGCGCGTTCTGGGACGACTACCTGACCGAGCTGGCGACGCACCGGATCAACCGGCTGCAGCTGGCGTTCGGCATCGGCGTCGAGTACGGCCACGACCCCGGCGTCACCGAGAACTACCTGCTGTTCTCCTATCCGTTCCTGGTCGAGCTGCCCGACTTCGGGGTGCGCGTCGCGGGACTGCCGGACGAGGAGCGGCGGGCGAACCTCGACGCGCTCCGCTACGCCAGCGACGAGGCGGCCCGCCGCGGCATCGAGTTCTTCGTCGGCTTCTGGACGCAGGGCATCGAGCTCGATGACGCCATCGTGGGGGAGTGGACGGTCGAGGGCGTCACCCCCGAGAACCACGCCGCCTACGCCGCCGCGGCGATCCGCGAGATCCTGCTCGAGTGCCCGGGCATCGCCGGCGTCACGCTGCGGGTGCACTACGAGAGCGGCATCCCGGAGCCGGCGGAGAAGTACTGGACGACGGTGTTCGACGGCATCTCCGCGGCGGGCCGGCCGGTCGCCGTCGACCTGCACTCGAAGGGGCTCTCCGCGGAGACGCTCGCCGCCGCCCGCGAGTCCGGCCTGGACGTCCTCGTGACGGCGAAGTTCCTGGCCGAGCACCTGAGCCTCCCGTACCACCAGGCCGCCATCCGCGAGAGCGAGCTGCCGGTCGAGACCGTCGACGCCGCGTTCGCCACCGTCACCCGCGGCGCCCGCCGGTTCACCCGCTACGGCTACGCCGACTACCTGCGCCACGACCGCGACTACCGCGTCGTCTACCGGCACTGGCCCGGGACGCAGCGGCTGCTGCTGTGGGGCGACCCGGCGTTCGCGGCCGGCTACAGCCGCATCGCCTCGTTCGGCGGGGCTGACGGCGCCGAGTTCTTCGAGCCGCTGGCCTACAAGGGCCGCAAGGGCTCCGGCAGCCCCGGCGGCCGGCAGGTCTACGCCGACCCTGCGCTGGCCGAGGGCGCGGCCGAGTGGCGCAAGTACGCCTACTTCTACCGGCTGATCGGCCGGCTGCTCTACGACCCCGACGCCTCGCCCGAGCAGTGGCGGCGCTGGCTGACGGCGACGTTCGGGGCCGCTGGGGCGGTCGAGGCCGAGCGGGCGCTCGCCGTCGCCAGCCGGATCCTGCCGCTGGTCAGCGTCGCGCACGGGGTGTCCGCCGCGAACTCCGTCTACTGGCCGGAGATGTACGAGAACCTCGGCATCGCCAATGGGGGCTCGCCGAACGAGTACTACGTCAGCGACTCCCGGCCGCCGCACACGTTCGGGACGGCGTCGTCGCTGGACCCCGAGGTCTTCGCGACCATCGCCGAGACGGTGTCCGTGCTGCTGGGCCAGGCCGCGCCGGACGGCCGCGAGACGACGCTCGACGTCGCCCGGCGGCTGGACGGGCTGGCGACGCTGGCGTCGGTGAGCATCGGGGCGTTCGAGTCGGCGACGCGGTCGCAGGCAGGCGCGTCGTCGCCGGACGTGCGCCGCTGGATCGTCGACGTCCGCGCGCTGGCCGGGCTCGGACGGTTCTTCGCCGCCAAGCTGCGCGCCGGGCTCGGCTACGAGCTGTTCACGAGCACCGGGTCGGCGGCGTACCTGCAGTACGCCGTGTCGCGCTACGCCGTCGCCGCCGAGGCCTGGCGCGAGGTCGCGGTCGTCACCGCCGGATACAAGACCGACCTCGCCTTCGGCAAGGCGGCGCACCTGCGCGGCCACTGGGCGGACCGGCAGGCGTCGATCGACCGCGACGTCGCCGACCTGCGGGCCGAGCTGGCGGCGGCGCCGGCGGGCCCGGAGCCGGCGATCGACCTGGCCGCGCTGGAGGCGGCGGGGGCGACGGCGGGGACTGCGACCGGGGCTGCAGCCGGGGCTGCGGGGCCGGAGCTCGCGCACGTGCCGCCGGGGTCGTTCCGGCCGGGCGCGGACCTGGTGCTGCGGCTGACCGGGCCGGGTCCCGACGGCGCCGGCGTCGCCCTGCGCTACCGGCACGCCAACCAGGCCGAGCAGTACGTCGAGACGCCCGCCGTCCGCACCGGCGACGGCTGGGCCGCCACCGTCCCGGGCGCCTACACCGACTCGCCGTTCGACCTGATCTACGCGTTCGTCGTGCACGGCCCTGCGGGCGAGGCGCACCGCATCCCGGGCCTCCCGGAGTCGCTGGACACCCCGCCCTACTTCGTCGCCGTCCGCTTCTAGACCCGGCACCCGCTGCCGACCCAGCCTCCCGACCCAGCCCCCGACCCTGGCGTGCGCGGCATCCTGCGCGGCATGCTGGGGCAGGGGGTGTCATGGACTCGACCGTGCGGGTGGGGCTCCTGGGGCCGGTCCGGCTGGCCGTCGGCGGCGACGACGTCGCGGTGCCCGGACCCAAGCGGCGCGCCGTCCTCGCCGTCCTCGCCCTGGCCGAGGGGCGCGCCGTCACCGCCGACCACCTGCTCGACGTGCTCTGGCCCGGGGAGCTGCCCGAGTCCGGCCGGGCCGCGCTGCACAGCCACGTGTCCCGGCTGCGCGGGCATCTCGGGGCCGCGTCCGGACGGCTCGAGACGCTCGACGGGGGGTACCGGCTGCGGCTGGTCGACGGCGAGCTCGACCACGTCCGCGCGCGTGCGCTGCTGGCCCAGGCCCGCATCGCCACCGACGACCCCGCGGCCGCCGTCGAGCTGCTGCGCTCCGCGCTGGCGCTGTGGCGCGGCCCGGCGCTGGCGGAGCTGGCCGCCGTCGAGCCGCTTGCGACCGCCGCCACCGGGCTGGACCTGCTGCGCCGCGACGTGACCGAGGCGCTGGCCGGCTGCCTGGCCGACGCCGGCGCCGCCGGGGACGCCGCGTCAGCCGCCGAGGCCGTCGTCCTGGCCGGCGACCTCCTGGCCGCCGACCCCCTGCGCGAGCCGGCCGCCCGGCTGCACGTGCGCGCGCTCGCCGCTGCCGGTCAGCGGGCCGACGCGCTCGCGGCCGGGCGGGCGTTCCGCCGGCGGCTCGCCGACGAGGCCGGCATGAACCCGTCGGCGGAGCTGGGTGACCTCGAGCGGGCCGTGGCGGGCGGGTCGCTGATCGGGCGGGCGCCGCGGCAACGGCGCACGCGGGTCGCCGAGCACCCGGTGCACCCCGGCGCGACGGACGGGCCCGTGCTGCCGCGGCCGGCGGGCGTCCTGCGCGGCCGCGACGCGCAACTGGCCGCCGTCGAGCGCCTGCTCGCGACGGAGCGGCTGGTGACGCTGGTGGGGCCGGGCGGGGTGGGGAAGACCCGGCTGGCCCTCGAGGTGGCGCTGCGGGCGGGCGCCGTGGCGGTGCTGCCGCTGGCGGCCGTGACGGACCCGGCGTCGGCGCCGCACGCGCTGGCCGGCGCGATCGGGCTGAACGTCGTGCACGGTGACGTGCTGGCGGCGTGCGCCGCGGTGCTCCGGACGGGTCCGGGCCTGCTCGTCGTCGACGGTTGCGAGCAGCTGCCCGGCGCCGCTCGCGACACGGTCGCGACCCTGCTGGGCGCCTGCCCGGACCTGACGGTGCTGGCGACCGGCCGAGAGCCGCTCGGACTGGACGCCGAGTGCACGTCGAGGCTGGCGCCGCTGCCGCTCCCGACGGCGTTCGCCGACGGCGACGCGATCCGCTCGGTGCCGTCGGTCGCGGTCGTCCTCGACCGGGCCGAGCAGGCCGCAGCGGGCGCCGTCGGCGATGAGGAGCTGCCGCTGGTCGCCGCGATCGTCCGCGCCGTCGACGGGGTGCCGCTGGCCCTCGAACTGGCGGCGGCGCGGCTGACGGAGTTCTCGACGGCCGAGCTGCACGCCCGGCTCGACGGCGCGGCCGACGTCGTCGCGTGGTCGTACGACCTGCTCGGCGACGACGAGCGGCGGTTCCTCCGGCACCTCGCGGCGTTCCCCGACGGCGTCGACCTGCCGGTCGCCGAACGGATCGGGGCGGACCTCGGGGTCGCCGACCCGGCCGCCGCGCTGGCCCGGCTGGCCGGTGCCGCGCTGGTGAGCGCCGGGCCCGAGCGGCCGGTCCGGTACCGCCTGCCCGAGCCTGTGCGCGCGTTCGGCCGCGACCGGCTGGCGGCCGGCGGTGAGGAGGCGGCGGCGGATGGGCGGCTGCTGCGCTGGGCGCTGGACACCGTCGCCTGGATCGACGCCGCGGTCTTGTCCGAGGACGAGCCGGCCGCCGACGCCTTCCTGCGCCGCGAGCTGCCGAACCTGCGCGCCGCGTGGGCGCTGGCCCGCCGGACCGGCAACGTCGACGCCGCGGTCGCGCTGGTCACGGGGCTGTCCGAGGTGTCGTCCCGGCGCGACGTCGCCGAACCGCGCGGCTGGGCCGAGGAACTGGCCGCCGACCCCGTCGTCGAGACGCACCCGGCGCGCGCGGACGTCGTCGCCGTCACCGCCGATGCCGCCTACCGCCGCGGCGACCGCGGGCTGGCCGAGCGGCGGGCCCGGGCCGGGCTGGAGCCGGCGGCGTCGGGGTCGGGGTCGCCGTCGGCATCGCGGGCGGCGTGGAGGTGCCTGACGACGCTCGCCCAGGCCGAGCTCGCTCAGGGCCGCTTCGCCGAGGCCGCCGAGCACGCGCTGGCCGCGGCCGCGATCGACCCCTGGCCGGCGACGGCGTACGGGACGGCCGCGCTGGCCCGCCTGTACGACGGCGACCGCGACGGCGCCCGCGCGCTGACCGGCCCGATGGCCGACGCCGCCGGGTCGCCGACGGCGCGGGCGTTCACCGCCTACGTCGAGGCCGAGATCGCCAACGCGGCGGGGGAGTGGGAGCCGGCCGAGCAGTACTACGCCACCGCGATCGCCGGGTTCCGCGCGTCGGGCGCCACCGCCGGCACCGGCCTGGCCGCCGTCGGCCTGCT
The DNA here is from genome assembly GCF_014204975.1 of Jiangella mangrovi. Lineage (NCBI taxonomy): Bacteria > Bacillati > Actinomycetota > Actinomycetes > Jiangellales > Jiangellaceae > Jiangella > Jiangella mangrovi. The sequence continues at coordinate 4,560,163 of NZ_JACHMM010000001.1, read as the reverse complement.
GACCGCCCGTGCCGACGCCGGCCGCCTGCACGACGCGCTCGAGGGCTACCGCGACGCGGTCGAGTACTTCGCCCGGACCGGCGCCTGGACCCAGCTGTGGGTGACGCTGCGCACCCTCGCCGACCTGCTGCGCCGGCTCGGCGACGGCGGCCCCGCCGCGATCCTCGACGCCGCCGCCGACCGCGCGCCCGATGCCCCGCTGACCCGGCCGCCCGGCTCGCCGCTCGCCGACGCCCCGCCCGGCGGCGTCCCCGGCCGGGCCGCCGTGCTGCGGCTGGCCCGCGACGCGATCGCCCGCAACCTCCCGTAGCCGCCGCCCGCGGGGCGGGGGATCAGTGGACGGGCATGGCGGCGTGGTCCGGGCGGCCGGCCGGGACCAGCAGCAGCGCCAGGGCGGCGGCGACGACGGCGGCCACAGCGCCGACGGTGTACGCGGCGGTGAACCCGTCCGTGCCGACGGCGCCGGGCGCGAGGTCCGCGGCGGCGACGCTGGAGGCGACGGCCACGCCGAGGGCGGCGCCGAACTCGTGGAACGTGCTCACGATGCCCGACGTCAGCCCGGCGTCGTGGTGGTCGACGTGCGCCAGCGCGCTCGTGGTCGCGGTGACGAAGCCGGCGCCGAGCCCGGCCGCTGCGATGCTCATGCCGGTGACCAGCGCCGCCGCGCCGACACCCGGGTCGGCCAGGGTGGTCGCGACGGCGGCGAGGGTCGCTCCGGCCGCGGCCACGACCAGAGCCACGCCGGCGACCGGACGCGGGCCTGCCCGGCCGACAGCCTGCCCGCCCGCGTGGGCCCCGGCCGCCGTCGCGACCGCCACCGGCAGGAACAGCAGGCCGGTCGTCAAGGCGCCGTACCCCCGCACGTGCTGCAGGAAGAACGAGCCGAGGAAGAACGACGAGATCAGCAGTCCGGTCGCGACCAGCATCAGCAGCACGCCGGCCAGCACCGGCCGCCGGGTGAGCAGCCACGGGTCGATCAGCGGTGCCCGGAGCCGGCGCTGCAGCGCGACGAACCCCGTGTACAGGACCAGTGCGGCCGCGACCGGCGCCACCGTCGGCGTCGCCGTCCACCCGTCGTCGCCCGCGTTGACCAGGCCGTAGATCAGCGCCGCGGTGCCGGCCGTCACGAGCAGCGCGCCCGGCACGTCCAGTCGCGGCCGTCGTGCGCCGCCGGATCCCGCCGGGGCCGGCGGCGTCAGCGGCAGCCGCCGCCGCAGCAGCGCCAGCACTGCCAGTCCGACCGGCACGTTGACGTAGAAGATCCACGACCAGCCCGGCCCGGCCGTGAGCAGTCCGCCGACCAGCACGCCGGCCGCCGAGCCGGCGCCGCCCAGCGCGGACCACACGCCGAGCGCCCGGTTCCGCTCGAGCCCGTGGAACGTCGTCGCGACGATCGACAGCGCGGCGGGGGAGAGCAGCGCGGCGGCGGCGCCCTGGACGATCCGGCCGCCGATCAGCGACTCCGCGTTCCACGCCAGCCCGCTGGCCAGGGACGCCGTCGTGAACAGCGCCAGGCCCGCGAGCACCACGCGCCGAGCCCCGACGAGGTCGGCGAGCCGGCCGCCGAGCAGCAGCAGCCCGCCGAACATCAGCGTGTACGCCGAGACGACCCAGGTCAGCGCCGTGCGGCCGAGCTCCAGCTCCGCGCCGATGTCGGGCAGGGCCACCGCCACCACCGTCACGTCCAGCACCAGCATGAATTGTGCGACGCCGAGCAGCGCCAGGAGCCGCCAGCGGCCGGCGGCGGTGGGGTGGGCGTTCATCGCAGCTCCTAACCTGAACAACTGTGTTCGACTTCTGCACGGTACAGTAACTCGAACACAGGTGTTCGACAAGATGGGAGCGGGCGATGCCGGTCACGACAGGCCGCCGGGCGGACGCACAGCGCAACGTCGCCGCGATCCTCGACGCGGCCGGGGCCCGCCTCGTCCGTGATCCCGACGCGAGCGTCTCCGACATCGCGACGGCGGCCGGGGTCGGGCGGGTCACGCTCTACGGGCACTTCGCGTCGCGCACCGAGCTGGTCGACGCCGTGTTCGTCCGCGCCATGGCCCGCGCCCACGAGGCGCTCGACGCCGTCGACCTCGGCGGCGACGCGCGGCAGGCGCTGGCCCGGCTGGTCGGGTCCAGCTGGCAGGTCGTCGACGAGTCGCGGATGCTGCTGGTCGCGGCGCAGCGCGCGCTGCCCCCGGAGCGGATCCGCGACCTGCACGAGAACCCCATGCGACGGGTGCGCTCACTGCTCGACCGCGGCCGGGCCGACGGCGTGTTCCGCTCCGACCTGCCCGCCGACTGGCTGGTCGCCGTCTTCTACACCGTCGTGCACGGGGCGGCCGACGAACTCGGCGCGGGCCGGCTCGCCGCCGATGCCGCGCCAGGCGCCATCACGGCGACGCTGCTGGCCGCGCTCACGCCGCCCGGCGACCCCGTCCCGGCACCGGTCTGAGGGCGGGCGGCGCCGTCGTCACCAGAGGTCGACGGCGTGAGCGCCCACCCGGGCGGCGATCCGGGCCACCGCCTCGGCCGACGGCAGCGGGTCGAGCCGCCGGCCGTCGCGCAGCCGCAGCGCGACCTCGTCGCCGTCGGCCTCACGTGCGCCGACGACGGCGACGTACGGGACCAGCCGGGCGTCGCGGACCCGGGCGCCGAGACTGCCCAGCTCCGCCGCCGCGACCTCGGCCCGCAGCCCGGCGTCCAGGCACCGCTCGACCACGGCTCGCGCGGCCGCGTCCTGCTCCGACGCCACCGGCAGCACCACCACCTGGACCGGCGCCAGCCAGGGCGGGAAGGCGCCGCCGTGCACCTCGATGAGGTGCGCGACCGCCCGTTCCATGCTGCCGACGACGCTGCGGTGCACCATGACCGGCCGGTGCTTGGCGCCGTCGGGCCCCACGTACTCGAGGCCGAACCGCTCGGGCTGGTGGAAGTCGATCTGGACGGTGGACAGGGTCGACTCGCGGCCGGCGTCGTCGGCGATCTGCACGTCGATCTTGGGGCCGTAGAACGCCGCCTCGCCCTCCTCGGCCTCGTACTCCTCGCCGGACGCCTTCAGCACGTCGACCAGTAGGTCGGTGGCCCGCTGCCAGGCCGACGGCGCGCCGGCGTACTTGCCGCCGTCGCCCGGGAGCGAGAGCCGCAGCCGCGCCGGGCGGATGCCCATGGCCGCGTGCGCGTTCCTGATCAGGGCGAGTGCCGCGGCCGCCTCGGACGCCGCGTCGGACTCGGCGCAGAACACGTGCGCGTCGTTGAGCTGGATGGCCCGGACCCTGGTCAGTCCGCCCAGCACGCCGGAGAGCTCGGACCGGTACATGCCGCCCAGCTCGGCGATGCGCAGCGGCAGCTCGCGGTAGGAGTGCCCGCGCGACCGGTAGATCAGCGCGTGGTGCGGGCACAGGCTCGGCCGCAGCACCAGCTGCTCGCCGCCCACGTCCATGGGCGGGAACATGTCGTCGCTGTAGTGCGACCAGTGGCCGGACAGCTCGTACAGCTCGCGTTTGCCGAGCACGGGTGAATGCACGTGGCGATAGCCGGCCCGCCGCTCGACGGCGTGGACGTACTCCTCGAGCGCGTGGCGGACGGCGGCGCCGGCGGGCAGCCAGTACGGCAGCCCGGCGCCGATGAGCGGGTCGGTGTCGAACAGGTCCAGTTCGCGGCCGAGCCTGCGGTGGTCGGGCATCGTGGTCTCCTCGTGGATGGGGGCGAGTGACCACGTGGCGACGCCCCGGGGCTCTCGCCCCGGGCGTGGGTGGACAGGTGTCAGCGCGCCGGGACGGACTCCGGCGTCGTCGTGAGCTGGACACGCTGCTGCATGGCCCGACGGTAGCAGCGGCGGCCCGGCGGGCGCGCGCGGATTTCCGCCGGCCCGGCCACTGTTGATCCTGGAGAAGGGCGCCTCCCAGGTCGCTCGTAACCCGACCTTCTCCGTGATCATCCAAGTTCAGGGGCGTGATGGCGCCTCCTTTCTCGGATGATCATGGACTGGTTGTGGCGCCTTGGGGCCGACTGTGTGCACCCTGGCTCATGACCGAGCGACAGATGTTCGTCCCGCGTGATCAGATCGCGACGGCGTTCCGGACCGCGGCGACCATCGACGCCGACCGGTTCCGGCGCGAGATCGACGATGCCGTCGAGCAGGATCCGCTGAGCCGAGACTGGTGAGCCGACGCCGCCTGAATGGGAACAACTGTGCCGCCTCTGCGGTTATGAGAATTGTTCTCGTCAGGAAGAGGTGCCCCATGAAGGTCCGCAACTCGCTCCGGTCGCTGAAGAACCAGCCCGGCTCGCAGCTGGTCCGCCGTCACGGCCGGCTGTTCGTGATCAACAGGCAGAACCCGCGGCTGAAGGCTCGCCAGGGTTGATGACGGCTCGACTCCCACAGGAAGGAACGTGACATGGCGCGTAACGATCTCCGTCCGGTCGTGAAGCTGCGGTCGACGGCGGGTACCGGGTTCACGTACGTCACCCGGAAGAACCGCCGCAACGACCCCGACCGGCTGGTGCTGCGCAAGTACGACCCGCTCGCGGGGCGGCACGTGGAGTTCCGCGAGGAGCGCTGATCTGTCGCGGTCGTAGGATCGCGGCCATGGCCGATGACGACGACCGGCGCGCCGCCCTGCAGCGCGTCTCCGACGCGGAGCGCGAGAAGGTGGCCGAGCGGGTCCGCGCGGCCGCCGCCGACGGGCGGCTCGGCCTGGACGAACTGGACGACCGCCTGGGCTCCGCGCTCGCTGCGCGCACGCGCGGCGACCTCGACGCCGTCGTCGCCGATCTCGGTGACGACGGCGTCGTCGTGCGTCCGGTGACCGACGCCGCCATCCGGGCCGACGGCTCGTCGGTGCAGCGGGTCGGCCGGTGGGACGTGCCGGCGCGGCTCACGGTGAAGTCGTCGATGTCGTCGGTGCTGCTCGACTTCACCGAGGCGACGTTCACGGCGCCGTCGGTCCGCATCGACGTCGAGGTGTCGGCGGGGTCGCTGCGCCTCGTCGTCCCCGAGGACGTGGCCGTCGAGGTCGACGTCGAGCCGCGCTTCTCCAGCGTCGACGTCAAGGTGCCGGACCGCCCGGCCGCGCCGCGCGCCGTCGTCACCGTCGGGGGATCGCTCAGCATGGGCAGCATCAGCGTGCGGCGGCCGGGCTGGCGCCGTCGCCGGCAGCTGCGCAAGGCGTCAAGAACCCGTCAAGATCCTTGACTCCGCCGCGGCGCGGAGGGTTGATGGAAGGGTGGAGACACGGGATGGACGGCTCGCCCTGATCCTCGCGCTGGCGTTCACGGCGCCGCTGGCCGCGTGCGCCCTGCTGGCGCTGGTCCGCGACGACGTCTCCAACGCCAACGCCGCCCTGGTCCTGGTGCTCATCGTGGTGGCCGCGGCGGCGACGGGCCGGCGCTCGGCCGGGATCGTGGCGGCCCTGTCCAGCACCGCCTGGTTCGACTTCTTCCTCACCCGGCCCTACCAGACCTTCACGATCGACGACCGGGACGACGTCGAGACGGCCGTGCTGCTGACGCTGGCCGGGCTCGCCGTCACCGAGATCGCGCTGTGGGGACGGCGGCAGCAGGGCCGCGCGAGCCAGCGCGAGGGCTACCTGGCCGGCGTCGTGTCCTCGGCCGGGCTGGTCGCGTCCGGGTCGGCGCCGCCGTCCGCCATCGTCGAGCACGTCGCCCGGCAGATCGCGTCCGTCCTCGACGTCGACGGCGCCCGCTTCGAGCCGGGTCCGGGCCATGGCCGGGTCTACCCGCGGCTGAACCGCGACGGCTCCGTCGCCCGCGACGGCACGGTGCTCGACGTCGACACCGACGGGCTGCCGGTGCACGACGAGATCGAGCTGCCCGTGGAGTCCGGCGGCGTCGTGCGCGGCCGCTTCTACCTGACGGCGGCCACCCGGGTCAGCCGGCCCGGCCTCGAGCAGCGGCTGGTCGCTGTCACCCTGGCCGAGCAGGTCGGCGCGGTCGTCGTCACCTCCTGAGGCACCCGGGCCCGGCGGCTCAGCCGGCCAGGTCGATGACCAGGTGTGGACGGCTCCAGCCGATGCGTCCGTACGGCTCGATGACGGCGACGTCGCGCGCCCCGCAGCGCCGGTAGAACCCGGCCGACGGCGGGTGCGACACGATGTGGACGCGGGTCAGGCCCTGCGCCCGGGCGTGGGCGACGACGTCGTCGATGAGCAGCCTGCCGATGCCGAGCCCCTGGGCGGCCTCGGCGACGAACATGAAGTCGAGCTCGCCCTCGCCCGGCTCGCCCCGTCCGGGGACCTGCAGGGTCGCGAACCCGAGGATCGCGCCGTCCGGGCCGTGGGCGACGCGGGTCAGGTGCCGCCCGATGTACGCGGCATCGATGGTCTGGTTCGCGACCATCACGCGGTACTCGCCCTCGTACGCACGGGCGGTGCGCACCATGGCCGTCAGCTCCGCGGTCTCCTCGACGGTCGCGTGGGCGATCTCGATCTGCAGCGTGCTCGTCATCGGTCCGGCTCCCTCGTCATTTACTGATACCCGGTAGGGGTACCTTAGGTACGGGGGAGGGGTAGCCGCAAGAGGGGGATCGGGTCCGGCTCCACGGGTGCCGGCCAGAGCTGGGGGAGTAGCGGTCCGCTAGCCCTGGATCAGCGACCGCCACGGGCGATTCCGCGTCGCAGAGCTCACCGTAGTGGAACCCGCGCATCAGCTCGACCAGGTCGCACGCGAGGGTGACCAGTGCGATGCGGACGGCCGGCCCTATGGGCATTGGGTGCGCCGCACCCAGCCGGCCGACGTTCAGCGTCGCCACGCTGGACGGCGTATCCATGTACGCCGACAGATCCGGAAGTGAGTCACAGGGGTAGCCCGGGCGGGACTCGAACCCGCAAACAACGCATTTTGAGTGCGCCGGCTTTGCCAATTTGCCTACCGGGCCGCTCGCTCACGCTCGGTCCGTGGCGGCAGGTGCCCAGCCTACCTTCATCCGTAACATGCGCCGAGTAGGCTTCGCGGGTGACCGAAACGCCGATGCCAAGCGCTCCCGCTCGACGTGTCCTCGTGGCCGAGGACGAGTCGCTGATCCGCCTCGATCTCATCGAGATGCTGGGTGAAGAGGGCTACGAGGTGGTGGGAGAGGCCGCCGACGGTGCCAGTGCCGTCCGGCTGGCCGAGGAGCACCGCCCCGACCTCGTCGTCATGGACGTGAAGATGCCGGTGCTCGACGGCATCTCGGCCGCGGCCCGCATCGTCGAACAACGCATCGCCCCCGTGCTCATCCTCACGGCCTTCTCCCAGCGCGACCTGGTCGAGCGGGCCCGCGAGGCGGGGGCCATGGCGTACCTCGTGAAGCCGTTCAGCAAGGCCGATCTGGTGCCGGCCATCGAGATGGCGCTGTCGCGGCACGAAGAGATCACGCAGCTCGAGAACGAGGTCGCCGATCTCAACGACCGCCTCGAGACGCGCAAGCTGGTCGACCGCGCCAAGGGCATCCTGCAGACGAGGTACGGGCTGAGCGAGCCCGACGCGTTCCGGTGGATCCAGAAGGCCGCCATGGACAAGCGCACCTCCATGCGTGAGGTCGCGAAGGTCGTCCTGTCCGACTCCGAGGGTGAGCCGAAGAGCTGACATGACACGTCGCGCGGGGTGGGCCGCGCCGACGGCGGTCGCTGCACTGCTGCTCTCGTCCTGTGGCATGGTCGGCGCCCTGGGCGACGACGACGCGGGCGCGCAGACGGCGACCGTCGGCGTGCTGGTGCCGGCGAGCGGCTGGCAGCAGGCCGACGGCGAGGCGGTGCTGGCAGCGGTCCGGGCCGCGGTCGAGGAGACGGCGGGCGACGTCGGCGGCTGGACGGTCGAGGTGGTCGCCGTCGACGAGGGCGAGAAGGGCGAGGCGGCAGCCGACGCCGTCACCGAACTGGTCGACGGTGACGCGGTCGCCGTGATCGGCGGGCTGACCACGCCGGGGGTGCGGGCCGCGCAACCGGTCCTCGACGACGAGGACGTGCTGTTCGTGTCGCCGGCCGACGTCGTCCCCGAGCACACGCTCGGCGCCGACCCGACCGCGCCGCTGCGCCCGTACCGCTCCTACTTCCGCACGGCCGTGGGCGAGGAGCCGCCCGCGGCGGCGCTGGCCCGCTACGCCGTCAGCGGCCTCGGAGCCGAAGCGGTCGCCGTCGTCGACGGTGGAGACCCGGCCGAGGCACGCGCGTTCAGTGCGGCCGTCGACGACGCCGGCGGCACGGTCGTGGCCAGCGGCGCCGACGCCGCCACCGTCGTCGCGAAGGCCGAGACCGAGGGCGCGACGGCCGTCTTCGTGGCCGGCGACCACGAGGGGGCGGCGACCGTCGACCGGCAGCTCCGCGCGTCCGGGCTCGAGGCCACCCTGCTCGGGGCGACGGCACTGAGCGGCGACCCCGACGACGGCGGCGACGACGAGGACCGCCCGCGCGACGGGGCGGTCCGGGCGCAGCCGGCGCAGCTGGACGCGACGGCGGGGGTGCGGTCCGGGCGGCTGGCCGAGGACATCGGTGCCGCGCTGGGGGAGTTCGGCGCGGCCGCCTACGACGCCGGCACGGCCGTCGGGACGGTGCTGGCGCGCTGTCTGCCGCCGGCCAGCTCGGCGTCGTCGGCGCGGCGCGGCTGCCTGGGCGAGATGAGCCAGCTCGACTTCGCCGGCGCCACCGGTGAGGTCGCCTTCGACGAGTTCGGTGACCGTTCCGGGGGAAGTGTCCGGTTCAGCGTGCTGCGGGACGGAGCCTGGCAAGTCGTGGGTGTTGACGGGTGATGTCCAAGGTCACAGTGTCCTAACAAGATGATCCTGGTTGGCCACGAGTACTACGTTTGGGCCCCTGCACCGCATAAGTTGCGGGAATCATCGCAGACCAGACCGGCGCCCGGGTACGGCGGCCGGCTCGGCGAAGGAGAAATCTCATGACCCGCACATCGCGACTGTGGCGGTCTCTTGCCGTCGCCGGAGCGGCCTCGCTCATCCTGGCCGCTTGCGGTGGCGACGACGACGGCGGTTCGGACGAGGAGTCGCCCGCGGCCGGCGGCGACGGCGGCACGGCCACCAGCGACGAGCCCCTGAAGCTTGGCACGCTGCTCCCCGAGACGGGCAACCTCGCCTTCCTCGGCCCGCCCGAGTTCGCCGGCGTCGACCTCGCCATCTCGGAGATCAACGAGGCCGGAGGCGTGCTGGGCCACGACGTCGAGGTCACGCACACCGACTCCAGCGACGCGAGCAACTCCGCCGTCACGCAGCAGTCCACGGACTCGCTGCTCAACGAGGGCGTGGCCGCCATCATCGGCGCCGCGTCGTCCGGCGTGTCGTTCACGGTGCTCGACCGCATCGTCCAGGACGAGACCATCATGTTCTCGCCCGCCAACACCTCGCCCGACTTCACCACCTACGAGGACGACGGCCTGTACTTCCGTACCGCGCCGTCCGACGTGCTGCAGGGCCAGGTCCTCGGCGACACCATCCTCGGCGACGGCCACGCCAACGTCGCGATCATGAACCTCGACGACTCGTACGGCAACGGCCTCGCGCAGTACCTCACCGAGACCATCGAGAGCGGCGGTGGCACCGTCGCCGCGAGCATCGTCTACGACCCGCAGGCCTCGAACTACACCTCCGAGGTCGGCCAGGTCGCGGCGGCGGCACCGGACGCGATCGCGCTCATCGGGTTCGAGGAGACGGTCACGATCATCCCCGAGCTCGTCACCCAGGGCATCGGCCCGCAGACGATCCCGCTGTACTTCGTCGACGGCAACCTGTCCAACTACGGTGCCGACCTGCCGCCGGGCACGCTCGACGGCAGCAAGGGCACGCTCCCCGGTGCCGACACCGCGGGTGAGTTCCAGGAGCGCATGCTCGAGATCAACCCCGAACTCGAGGACTTCAGCTACGGCCCGGAGTCCTACGACGCGACGATGCTGCTCGCGCTGGCGTCCATCCAGGCCGGGTCGGTCGAGAGCCGCGAGATCGCCGACAACCTGATCGAGGTCTCGAGCGGCGGCACCGCCTGCACCGGCTTCCAGGAGTGCGCGGACCTGCTGGCCGACGGCGAGGACATCGACTACCAGGGCGCCTCGGGCCCGGTCGAGTTCACCGACGCCGGCGACCCCGGGACGGCCACGATCGGCGTCTACCAGTACGGCGCGGACAACACGTACACGAACCTCGAGTACGTCGAGCGCACGATGTCGTAGTCCGCACCACCTGGTCCACCTGACGAAGGCCCCGCCGGGCTGTCTGGCGGGGCCTTCGCGCGTCCCGGCGCAGGTGGGAGGTGGTGTGGATCACCGCGTGATACGACCGTTGACATTTTATACATCGCTCTTGTACGTTCCTCGTTCAAGGCGCCGAATCATCCCAAGCTCGACACTTGACACATTTCCTGTCTGTGTGCGACTGCGATTGTCGTGCGCCGAGTGTGCGGGAGTGATGCGCCATGTGCGACACCGACCACAACGAGCCCGTCCACCATCACCAGCTCAGCCGCCGCCAAGCGATCGGCATCGGCGCCGCGGCGGCCGCAGCTGCCGCCGTCGTGCCCGGTCTGACCGGACGGCAGGCCGCCTACGCCGCCGAAGAGGTGAGCCCGGAGAACTACGAGGCACCGACCGGCCTGGCCATGGACAGCAACGCCAAGGCCACCGCGCTCGACCACATCGACCGCAACGCCGACGCCGTCACCGGCCTCAACGACACCATCTGGGAGTACGCCGAGCCGTCGCTGGCCGAGTGGAACTCCGCGCTGGCCGAGGCGCAGTTCCTCGAGCGCAACGGCTTCCGTATCCAGTGGGCGGTCGGCGGCATGCCGACGACGTTCGTGGCGACCTACCGCAACGGCACCGGCAGTCCGGTGGTCGGGTTCAGCGGCGAGTACGACGCGCTGCCCGGCGTCTCGCAGAAGAAGGGCTCCACCGAGCACGACCCCGTCTACCTGGACGACCCGTACACGCCGAACTACGGGTACGGCCACGGCTGCGGGCACTCCGCGCTGGGCGCCGCGGCCGCCGGCGCCGCTGTCGCGGTGGCGCACGCGCTGCGCCGGCACCGCCTCGACGGCACTGTCAAGTTCTTCGGCTCGACGGCCGAGGAGCAGCTGGTCGGCAAGTCCTTCGACGTCATGAAGGGCGTCTACGACGGCTGCGACGTCTTCGTCGACTGGCACCCCGGCCGCAACACCAGCACCGGGTTCGGCTCCAACAATGCGCTGAATGCCATGGCGTTCAACTTCAGCGGCACCCACGGCCACGGCGGCAGCCCGCTGGGCAACAAGAACGCGCAGAACGCCGTCCGCGCCCTGACGATGCTCACCGACATGCTGCGCGAGCACCACGTGGCGCCGTCGGGCCGCATCCACCACGCGATCCGGCACTCGGCCGAGGCGCCCAACGTGCACGCCGCCCTGGCCGGCGCCTGGTACTACGTCCGCGAGGCGACGCCCGAGCGGGTGTCGATCCTCGCCGACAAGGTGGCCGACTGCGCGCGGGCGGCGGGGCTGGCCATGCGCATGGAGGTGCACGAGCGCACCGTCGCGAACATCTGGAACATGCTCCCGAACAAGCGCGGCGCCGAGCTCGTCCACGACAACATGGTCCAGATCGGCGCGCCCGAGTTCACCGAGGAGGACCAGGCGTACGGCAAGGGCCTGCAGGCCGCGGCCGGCATCGCGCAGAACGGCTACAGCACCGGCGTCGCGACGCTGCGCCCGCCCGGCGAGACCTTCCTCGGCGGCGGCTCCACCGACGTCTCCGACATCAGCTGGATCATCCCCACGCTGAGCCTCGGCACCCCGGTCAGCCCGTCCGGCACCGCCAACCACAGCTGGCTCACGACGGGGTCGACGGTGTCGCATGCCGGTCACGTGGCGCTCCTGGCCGCCACCCGCTACCTCGCCGCCGTCGCCGTCGACCTGTTCACCCAGCCCGCGCTGGTGGCGGAGATCAAGGAGGAGCACGCGGCGCGGACGGCGAACGTCCAGTGGGCGAGCCTGCTGCCCGCCGACTTCCAGCCGCCCGCCATCCAGCCGCCGGACTGGTTCCTGCGCCGCACCGGCCAGAAGTGGCCGAACTCGCACATCACCTGGCCGCCGGAGCGCATCGTCGGCCACACCCAATGGGAGAGCCTCGGCCCGGCCATCCCACCAGGCAACGTCCAGCCCTACGAGTGACGACGACTCCGGCTGGGGCCCGCCCGGGGTTGCGGGCGGCCCCAGCCGGTCGCCGGTCCGGCTTGGCACGCCCGCGGTGACCCCTTGGCACGCTGGGGCGTCGTTGTCGTGCCCGATTCGTCCCGTTCTCGACGACGCCCAGGCGTGCCAAGGCGCGCGCGTCCTACGCGAGCGAAACCGTCAGGCGCGGGCGAGCGATCCGAGGTAGAGCTCGATGACCTTGGGGTCGTTGATCAGCTCGCGACCCGTGCCGGTATAGGCGTTGCGGCCCTGGTCCAGGACGTAGCCGCGGTGGCAGATCTGCAGGCAGCGACGCGCGTTCTGCTCGACGATGACCACGGAGACGCCGGCCTTGTTGATCTCGCGGGTGCGGATGAACACCTCGTCCTGCAGGACGGGGGAGAGGCCGGCGGACGGCTCGTCGAGGAGGACGACGCTGGGGTCGGCCATCAGGGCCCGCCCCATGGCCACCATCTGCCGCTCGCCGCCGGACAGCGAGCCGGCCCGCTGCTTGCGGCGGTCGCCGAGGGCGGGGAACAGGTCGGTGACCCAGGCGAACCGCTCGGCGAACCGCTTCGGGGCCTGGTAGACGCCCATCTCGAGGTTCTCTTCGACCGTCAGGCCGGGGAAGACGTTGTTCGTCTGCGGCACGAAGCTGACACCGCGCGACACCAGCTGGTTGGCCGGCAGGTTGGTGATGTCCTCGCCCTTGAGCTGCACTGTGCCCGAGCGCACGCGGATCAGCCCGAACAACGCCTTCAGCAGGGTCGACTTGCCGGCGCCGTTGGGGCCGATGATGCCGACGATCTCGCCCTGCTTGCAGTAGAGATCGCTGCCGTTGAGGATGTTGACGCCCTCGACATAGCCGGCGACGACCTCGTCGGCACGCAGGACGGCGCCCTCGGCACCCGCGAGGTGGGCGGAGCGGTCGGCCTCGTGCGTGCTCTGACCCTGGCTCTGGCTCATCGTCCGTCCTTCGTCTCGGCCGGCTCCTCCGCGGGAGCGTCCGCCGGCTTCTCGGCCTCGGGCGCCGCGACCTCGTCATCCGACGGCGACCGCGTCACCTCGGCGCCGTCGCCGCTCAGTTCGGCCTCGGCCGCCGCCGTCAGCGCGCCGCTCTCGAACTCCTGCTCCAGCTCCGCCAGCGACTGGTCGTGGTGGGCGCCGAGGTAGGCGTCGATGACGCGGGGGTCGGACATGACGGTCTCGGGAGGGCCCTCGGCCAGGATCTTGCCCTGGCCCATGACCACCACCCAGTCGGCGATGTCGCGGACCATGTCCATGTCGTGCTCGACGAACAGCACCGTCATGCCCTGCTCGCGCAGGTTGGAGACGTGCTGCAGCAGCGACTGGGTGAGGGCGGGGTTGACCCCGGCCATGGGCTCGTCGAGCATGACGAGCTCGGGCCCCACCATGAGGGCGCGGGCCATCTCGAGCAGCTTGCGCTGGCCGCCGGAGAGCGAGCCGGCGAAGTCGTCGCGCTTGGTGTCGAGCTTGAACCGGGTCAGCAGGTCCTCGGCCCGCTCGGTGATGTCCTTCTCCTGCGAGCGCCAGGTGAACGGCAGCATGGCGCGCCAGAAGCTCTCGCCGCGCTGCCCGGTGGCGCCGAGGCGCATGTTCTCGATGACCGTCAGCTTCGAGAGCGCCTTGGTCAGCTGGAACGTGCGCACCATGCCGGCCCGGGCCACCTTGAACGGCGGGGTGCCGTGCAGGGAGCGGCCGTTGAACGACCACGACCCGGAGTTGGGCCGGTCGAACCCGGTGAGCAGGTTGAAGAACGTCGTCTTGCCGGCGCCGTTGGGCCCGATGAGCGCGGTGATGGAGCCGCGCTGGATCTCGACGTGGTCGACGTCGACGGCGAGCAGGCCGCCGAAGTGCCGCTTGACGTCGTCGGCGACGAGGATGGGGTCGGGCTTCTTGGCTCCGGGCTCGCGCGGGACATCGGCGAAGGCGGCCACGGCCGCCTCGCGCTTCGCGGTCAAGGAGCTCACGTTGTCATCGGGCATCGAGCGCGATCTCCCTCCGGTCGCCGAGAATGCCTTGCGGGCGGAACACCAGCAGGAGTATCAGGACGACGCCGGTCAACATGAATCGTACGGCGCCGGTGTCGTTGGCATCCATCAGCCAGTCCGGGATGTAGCCCTCGCTGATGGCGCCGCGCAGCGCCAGGTCGATGAACTGGAACGAGAACCAGACGATGGCAGCGCCCAGGACTGGGCCGAACACCGTCGCCGCCCCGCCGAGGATGAGGATGGCGTAGGCGAAGAACGTGAAGTTGGTGGCGTAGACGTCCGGCTGCATGGCGCCCTGGAACAGGGAGTACACGATGCCGGCGAGCGCGCCCATGACGCCGCCGATGACCAGCGACTGCATCTTGTAGGCGTAGACGTTCTTGCCGAGGCTGCGCACGGCGTCCTCGTCCTCGCGGATGCCCTTGAGCACCCGGCCCCACGGGCTGCGCATGAGCAGGAAGACCACCAGCGTGCAGATGGCCACCAGGACCCAGCCGACCGCCAGCACCCACAGCACCCGCTCGCGGAACTCGAACGGGCCGAGCTCGAGCGGTTCGGTGAACGGGTTGAGGTCGTAGAAGGCGTTGCTGAAGCCGGTGATGCCGTCGGAGCCGCCGAACACGTCGCGGCCCCACGCCGACCGGCCGACCAGGCGGACGATCTCGGACGCCGCGATGGTGACGATGGCGAGGTAGTCGGCCCGCAGCCGCAGCGTCGGGATGCCCAGCAGCAGCGCGAGGACGACGGCGCCGCCGATGCCGACCACCAATCCGAGCCAGAAGGACATGTCGTACGTGGTGACGATGACGGCGATGCCGTAGCCGCCGACCGCGGCGAAGGCGGCCTGGCCGAAGTTCAGCAGGCCGGTGTAGCCGAACTGCACGTTGATGCCGATGGCGGCGAGCGCGAACACGATCGCCTGGACACCGATGAGCTCGCGGAGCGAGAGCTCGAAGATGCTTCCCCAGTCCATGGTCGTTTCTCCTTCCGCCTCAGCCGACCCGCTCGCGGCGGCCCAGGATGCCCTGGGGCCGGAACAGAAGGATCAGGATGAGGACGACCAGCACGCCGGCCGTCTTGAGTTCCGATGGGACCACGTACGAGGAGACCTCGATGAACACGCCGACGACCAGTGCGCCGACCATGGCGCCCCAGGCGGTACCGAGCCCGCCGAGGACGGTGGCGGCGAACACCAGCAGCAGGACGCGCATGCCCATGAGGTAGTCGACGCCCTGGATCATGCCGAAGAAGATGCCCGACAGGCCGGCCAGCGCGGTGCCGACGGTCCAGACCGTGGTGATGACGCGGTCGACGTTGATGCCGGACGCGGCGGCCAGGGCGGGGTTGTCGGCGACGGCGCGGATGGCCTTGCCCATGCGGGTCTGGGTGAGCGCGAGCGCGACACCGGCCAGCAGGACCAGGCAGACGCCCATGATGACGAGGTCGCGGGTGGTGACGAAGACCGGGCCGATCGAGATCGGGTCCTGGTAGGTGTACTGGTCGTACGTCTCGCGGCCGCCGCCGATGATGAACTGCGTCAGATAGCGCAGGATCAGCGACACGCCGATGGAGATGATCATCAGCGCGATGAGGCCGGTCGGTTTCTTCCGCAGTGGTCTCCAGAAGCCGCGGTCCTGACCCCACCCGAAGATGCCGCTGAACACCGTCGCGACGAGGGCCGCCAGCAGCACCGGCATGCCGGCCTGGTTGAGCAGCAGCGCCGCGACCGCGCCGAACAGGATGAGCTCGCCGTGGGCGAAGTTCGTGAGGCCGGTGGTGCCGAAGACCAGCGACAGCCCCAGGCCGGCCAGGCCGAGGATGAGGCCGAACCGCACGCCGCTGACGAGCAGCTGCAGGAACTGGTTGTTGCCGGCCGTGGCGGTGACGTCGTCGCCGGCCTCGGACTCGGCCCCGCCGCCGGACTCGGTGCCCGCACCGGGCGCCTCGCCCTGCTCGTCCTCGGAGGGGGCGGTCTCGGACGGGGCCGGTTGCTCACCGCCGGATCCGCCGCCGCCCTCGGGCGCGCCGACGCGGAACAGCACGACCTTGCGCTGCTGCGGGTTGACGGTGGTCTCGATGGTGTCGCGGGCGACGCCGGGCGCCGCCGACGGGAGCGTGGCGGCGTCGAGCACCACGCTGTAGTCGCCCGGGCCGGGCACCGGGACCTCCCACGTGCCGTCGGCGGCCGTGGTCGCGGTGCCGACCTCCTCGCCGTCGGCGGAGGAGACCGTGATGGTGACGCCCTCGACCGGCGCGTCCTGGTACGTCAGCGTGCCGTGCACCGTCTCGCCGCTGCCCTGGGCCACCGCGGGGGCGGCGAGCAGGACGGCGGCCAGGACAGCGAGCAGCGCTCCCAGAGATCTGGCCAGCTTCTGCACGTGTGGTGTACCTCCCGCTCCCAGGACCGGCCTCCGGACGTGTGGCAGCCACACGTCAGAACGGTCGTTCGATCGTCAGACGTTCGTGCCGGAGCATAACTCGCTTCTGGGACGTCTCCGCGGCTACGGGCGCGCCGAGTCCGGACCGATACCACATCGCGACGTTCGGCCATTCCCGCACGTCAGGACTGAATCGCGGCGACAATACTGACAAGTAGTGGCGCCACGATCAGCGCGGGCAGCAGGTCACCGACCGGAAGCGGCTTCATCCGCAGCAGCCGCAGGGCGACGCCGACGAGGAGCAGACCTCCGGTCGCTGTGATGGCGGACACGTACGCGTCGCCGAGCAGGCTCCCGGCCACCACGCCGACGAGGGTGAGCAGTCCCTGGACGACGCCGACGGCGAGCGCGGAGGCCATGACGCCCCACCCGAACGACGCCGCGAACGCGACCGCGGCGAACCCGTCCATGGTCGACTTCAGCGCCAGCTGGTCGTAGCCGAGCCCCATGCCGTCGGACAACGAGCCCAGGATGGTCAGCGGACCCACGCAGAACAGCAGCGACGTGCTGACGAAGCCCTCGACGAAGCGCCGCCGGGCCTCGCCGTCGCCGTCGCGCGACAGACGACGCTGAAGCCCGCCACCCAGGTCCTCGAGGCGCGCCTCGATCCGCAGCAGCGAGCCCGCGATGCCGCCGATGAGCAGCGCGCCCAGCACCACCAGCACCGTGGCGGAGTCGCCGACCTCACGGGCGAACCCGTCGTCGAGGACGGCGGCCGCCGAGATCGCCGCGATGAGCAGCGTGACCAGGCCGAGCGCGTCGGTGACGACGTCGCGGGTGCGCTGGGGGAGCCGGTGGCCGACGAGCAGGCCCACGGCCGAGCCGGCGACGACGGTGACGATGTTGAGGACGGTGCCGAAGCCGGGGAACATCGACGGCGTCAGCCCGCCGAGGGCGCGGCGCCAGGAGCGCCCGTCCCCGGCAGCACGCCGTCGCCGCCGCCGGGTGCGGGGCGCAGGAAGCAGGTGAGCCGTGCGGTGCAGACGCGGACGCCGTCGTCGCCCGTGATGGCGATCTCGTAGCTGGCGGCGCCGCGGCCGCGGTGCAGGGGAGTGGCGACGGCGGTGACGTGCCCCTCGCGGACGCCCCGGTGGTGGGTGGCGTTGATGTCGACGCCGACGGCGATGCGGTCCGGGTAGCCGTGCAGCATGGCCGCGACCGAGCCGACGCTCTCGGCGAGCACGCAGGACGCTCCGCCGTGCAGCAGGCCGTACGGCTGGGTGTTGCCGGCGACGGGCATCCGCGCGACCACACGCTCGGGGCGCACCTCGACGTACTCGATGCCCATGCGCTCGTCGAGCGGCGCCCTCGGCAGCAGCTTCAGGATGGTGGCCTGGTCGTCGTAGTCGACGGCGGGCGCGCCGCCGTCCGCCCGTTCGGTCATGGCCGGACGATATCTCCCCGGTCTCTGCGACATTGTCGGGACCGGCTACTAGGGTTACCGCGTGGTTGCCGCTGCCGATACTCCCCGCCTGTTGCTCCTCGACGGTCACTCCCTGGCCTATCGGGCGTTCTACGCGCTCAAGGACGCCAATCTCGTCACGACCACGGGTCAGCACACCGAGGGTGTGTACGGCTTCACGTCCATGCTCATCAACGTGCTGCGCGACGAGGCGCCTACGCACGTGGCGGTGGCCTTCGACGTCTCGCGCAAGACGTTCCGCAGCGAGGCCTTCCCCGAGTACAAGGCCAACCGCAGCAAGTCGCCCGAGGAGTTCAGCGGCCAGCTCGACCTCGTCAAAGAGGTGCTGACGGCGCTGCGCATCCCGTACGTCGAGAAGGACAACTACGAGGCCGACGACGTCATCGCCACGCTGGCCACCATGGCCGAGAAGGACGGCATCGACGTCTCCATCTGCACCGGCGACCGCGACGCCTTCCAGCTGGTCAGCGACCGCGTGACAGTGCTCTACCCGCGCCGCGGCGTGTCCGACCTCTCCCGCATGACGCCCGAGTCGGTGCTCGAGAAGTACGGCCTCACCCCGGCGCAGTACCCCGACTTCGCGGCGCTGCGCGGCGACCCGTCGGACAACCTCCCCAACATCCCCAGCGTGGGCGAGAAGACCGCCGTCAAGTGGGTGGTCGAGTTCGGCGACCTCAACCAGCTCGTGGAACGGGTCGACGAGGTCAAGGGCAAGGCCGGCGACGCGCTGCGGGCGCACCTCGGCCAGGTCCTCACCAACCGCCAGCTCACCGAGCTGGTCCGCGACGTCCCGATCGACGTCCGCATCGACGACCTCACCCGGCAGACGTGGGACCGCGAGGCCGTCCACCAGCTCTTCGACACCCTGCAGTTCCGGGTGCTGCGCGACCGCCTCTACGAGTACCTCGAGCCCGACACCGCGCCCGAGGCCGAAGAGGGCTTCGACATCGACGCGGTGCACCTGGGCTCCGGCGAGGTGGCCGGCTGGTTGGCTGAGCACCTCGGAACCGGGCGCGCTGGGGTCTCGGTGCGCGGCCACTGGTCGCGGGGCACGGGCGAGATCACCGAGGTCGCGGTCGCCACCACCGACGGCGCCGGCGCCTGGTTCGAGCCGTCCGGCCTCACGCCCGAGGACGACGCCGCAGTCGCGGCGTGGCTGGCCGACCCCGCCCGCGGCAAGGTCATGCACGACTCCAAGGGCCCCATGCACGCGCTGGCGGCCCGCGGCTGGCCGCTCTCGGGGCTGTCGGCCGACACCGAGCTGGTGGCGTTCCTGGCGCTGCCCGGCCAGCGCTCGTACAACCTCGCCGACCTCGTGCTGCGCTTCCTGCACCGCGAGCTGCGGGCCGAGGACACCGGCGGCGCCGTGCAGCTCTCGCTCGACGGCGGCGACGAGAAACAGCTGGGCGAGGACGAGACCGTCCGGGCCCGCGCCGTCCTCGACCTCGCCGCCGCGCTCGAGGCCGAGCTGGACAAGAAGGGCGGCCGCACCCTGCTGCAAGAGGTCGAACTGCCGCTGGTCGGCGTACTGGCCGGCATGGAGCGGGCCGGCATCGCCGTCGACGTCGACCACCTGCAGTCGCTCGAGTCCGAGTTCGCCGGCAACGTCGCCCAGGCCACCGAGGACGCCTACGACGCCATCGGCCGCCGCGACGTCAACCTCGGCTCGCCCAAGCAGCTGCAGGCCATCCTCTTCGACGACCTCGCCATGCCGAAGACGAAGCGCACCAAGACCGGCTACACCACCGACGCCGACTCCCTGGCCGAGCTGTACGCCAAGACCGAGCACCCGTTCCTCGCGGCGCTGCTGCGCCACCGCGACGCCTCGAAGCTGCGGGTCACCGTCGAGGGCCTGCTCAACTCCGTCTCCGACGACGGCCGCATCCACACCACGTTCGTGCAGACCATCGCGGCCACCGGGCGGCTGTCGTCCACCGACCCGAACCTGCAGAACATCCCCATCCGCACCGACGAGGGCCGGCGCATCCGCGAGGCGTTCGTGGTCGGCGCCGGCTGCGAGGCGCTGCTCAGCGCCGACTACAGCCAGATCGAGATGCGCATCATGGCGCACCTCTCCGACGACCAGGCGCTCATCGAGGCGTTCGCGTCGGGCATGGACTTCCACTCCGTCACCGCGTCGCGGGTGTTCGACGTCCCGGCCGACGAGGTCAGCGGCGGCCAGCGGGCCAAGATCAAGGCGATGAACTACGGCCTGGCCTACGGCCTGTCGTCGTTCGGGCTGTCGCGGCAGCTGACCATCCCGGTCGCCGAGGCGCAGGGCCTCATGGACGAGTACTTCGAGACGTTCGGCGGCGTCCGCGACTACCTCAGCGAGGTGGTCGAGCGCGCCCGCATGGTCGGCTGGACCGAGACCATGCTCGGCCGACGCCGTTATCTCCCTGACCTCACCAGCGAGAACCGGCAGCGCCGCGAGATGGCCGAGCGCATGGCCCTCAACGCGCCCATCCAGGGGTCCGCGGCCGACATCGTGAAGGTCGCCATGCTCCGCGTCGACCAGGCGCTGACGGCCGAGAAGCTCCAGTCGCGCATGCTGCTGCAGGTGCACGACGAGCTCGTCCTCGAGATCGCCGACGGCGAGCGCGAGCAGGTCGAGGAGCTGGTGCGCCGCGAGATGGGCGCGGCCTATCCGCTGCGCGTGCCGCTCGACGTCTCCATCGGAATCGGGCGAACCTGGCACGAGGCGGGCCACTGACTCCTCCGTGTAAACCACACGTTGGTCATCTGTTTGCATTGTGGGGTAGACCGAACGGACGATCGCATGCGAGGCTCGTACGGACGTCGTGAGAACGGGAGCCCGCTTTGCGACCTGTGTTCCGTGCCGCCGGAGCGGTCGTGGCTACGTCCGGGGTGCTCTGCCTCGGGGGAGCGGCGGGTTTACCGGGTCCGAGTGAGCTGGTCGCCTCGTCGGAGTACCCCGACGAGGGCGGGCCGGACGACATCTACCACGGCCGCGGCGACGCCATCATCTCCAGCGACCCGACCGACGGTCAGGCCTCTGTCACGGTGGTCGTCGACAATGCAGCGCAGGCCGCCGGCTTCGTGGTCCCGTCGTCGCCGTCGCCGGGGGTCGTGACGCAGACCCTCGCCAGTGGCCTGGGCATTCCGGGCATGGTCCTCGAGGCCTACCAGAGCGCCGCGGCGAAGATGACGCTTCAGAACCCCAGTTGCGGCATCCGCTGGGAGATCCTCGCGGGCATCGGCAAGATCGAGTCCGGGCACGCCAACGGCGGCCAGGTCGCGGCCAACGGCGACGTCGTGCCGCGTATCGTCGGCCCCGCCCTCGACGGCAACGGCTTCGCCGCCATCGGCGACAGCGACGGCGGCCGCTGGGACGGCGACACCGTCTGGGACCGCGCCGTCGGGCCCATGCAGTTCATCCCCGGCACCTGGAAGACCTACGGCGTCGACGGCAACGGCGACAGCGTCGTCGACCCCCACAACATCTTCGACGCCACCCTCGCGGCGGCCGAGTACCTGTGCGCCAGCGGCGAGAACCTCGCGACCGATCCCGGCCTGCGGGCCGCGCTGTTCCGCTACAACCCGTCCACCGCCTACGTGAACAACGTCATGGCGTGGATCCGGTCCTACGACAACGGCAGCGGCTACGTCACCGAGACCCCCGGTCCCGGCCCGGCCGGCCCGCCGCCGCCCCCGCCGTCCAGCGACGCGCCCAACCCGACCGGCTCGCCGAGCCCGACGCCGCCCGGCACCACGCCGCCCGACCCCGAGCCCACCACGCCGCCGGTCAAGCCGCCGACGAAGCCCCCGACGAAGCCCCCGGTGTTCACCCCGCCGCCGGGCGACGAGGGCGGCACCGACGGCGGCGACGCCACGGGTGACGTCGGGACCGACGGTGGCGACGCGACCGGTGATGTCGGCACGGACGGTGGCGATGCGACCGGTGATGTCGGGACCGACGGTGGCGACGCGACCGGTGATGTCGGGACCGACGGTGGCGACGCGACCGGTGATGTCGGGACCGACGGTGGCGACGCGACCGGTGATGTCGGCACGGACGGTGGCGACGCCACGGGTGATGTCGGGACCGACGGTGGCGACGCGACCGGTGATGTCGGCACCGATGGCGGCGACGCGACCGGCGCTGACACGGGCACCGACACCGGAGCGGAGACCGGCGCCGACACGGGCGCCGAGACCGGCGCTGACACCGGGGCCGAGGCCGGCACCGAAGGCGGCACCGAGTCGCCGACGGAAGAGCCGACGGAGGACCCGACCGAGCCGCCGTCCGAGGACCCCGACGGCGAGTGCCCCACCGGCGTCGACCCGGCGACCGCTGAGGCCGACCCCGACTGCACGCCGTCCGACCCGCCCACGGCGACCGAGGAGCCGACCCCGACCGACTCGCCGTCGCCGACCTCGGCCGAGACGCCCAACACCGCCTCGCCGACGCCTCGGGTCACCAGCCAGCGCCGCCGCTGGTTCCGGCCGGCCGGCCGCCGCTGACACCGTCACACCCGATCCGCCGCGCTTCCTCCGTCAGCCGACGGGGGACGCGCGCGGCGTTTCGCCCCGGACTTCGATAGCGCCAGCCGACTTCACCAGCCGGAACCGCCCTCGATGGTGCCAACCGTCTTCAATAGCGCCAGCCGTCTTCGATGGGCTGAGCCGTCCTCTGCGCCCCGTACGGCCCGCCGAGGACGGCTGGCGCTAGTGAAGTCGGCCGGCGCTATCGAAGACGGTTGGCGCTACTGCGTGTCTGGCGGATCTTCGGCGGCGCGACCGCTGACGGCATCGCAACGGTGTGAGATCACTGCGCTGAGTGGGTGAGGAAACTGTTGTCACAGCGACAGCAGCGCCACACGGACCACGCGGGGTACTGAAGACTGTCTACGCCATCGAGGACGGTTGGCGCTAGTGAAGGGGGCTGGCGGCGGCGTCGGCGGCCTCGGGCGGCGTCGTGCCGGTGCGGGTCGAGCGGGATCCGGCGCCCAACCGCTCGCGGCCGAGCCCCCACAGGACGATCAGCGCGGCCGCGACCAGCCCCGGCACCAGCACGCCCGCCAGCGACGACGCCCACACCTCGACGACCAGCACGTATGCCGCCAGCGCGGCCCACAGCACCCCCGTCGTCCACCGGTCGCGGCGAGCCAGGTGCGCGTAGACCAGCAGGTGCGCCAGCGCGTACAGCGCCCCGAGCCCGGCGAACCCGGCCACCCACGGCACGACCTCGTCATAGGACGGACCGGCGACAACCGACACCGCCACCCCCGCCAGCAGCCAGCTCAGCCCGGTCAGGGCCACCCCGCAGCCGGCCACAGCCGCCACCCCCAACGAGACCGCGGACCGGCGCCGGGCGGGGTCGGCCAGCGCCGGGAAGGCGAGCATCGGGACGAACTGCGGCAGCCAGAAGGCGATCTTGGTGAAGATCGAGCCGGCCGCGTACAGGCCGCTGGCCTCGGGGGACAGGACGTGCCGGGCGAGGATCACGTCGATGTTGGTCAGCACGACGAACCCGAGCAGCATGGCGCCCGACGACAGCGTCGCCCGCGCCGCGAACCCGCCGCGCAGCGACAGCAGCGCCGACCCGGCCGGCCGGGCGACGAACCAGGCCACGACGCCGGCCGCCACGAATCCCAGCGCGATCCCGATCAGCGCCGAGGTCGCCGTCGGGTCCAGGGCCATGCCGACCAGGCCGCCGCCGACCCGCAGCGCGGCCTGGATCGTCACCAGCGCGGCAAGCGGCCCGAACCGCTCCTGCCCCTGGATGATCCCGAGCGAGGGCGCCGTCGCCGTCAGCGCCGCGATCGCGACCGCCGCCGCGACGGCCGGCAGGGCCGACGGCAGCTGCAGCACCGACTCCGCGACCGGGCTCAGCGCCGTCAGGGCGACCCCGATGACGACGGCGAGGATCAGGCCGGACCGCACCGCGGGCGCGACCGGCCGCCCGGTCGCCGCAGCGCGCGCCGTCGTCGCCTGGACCGCCAGTGCCGCGACGTTCCCGACGATGATCAGCGCGAGCAGGGCGCTGAACGCGCCGAACTCGTGCGGTCCGAGGCTGCGCGCGGCCGCGACCGTCAGGGCATACCCGAGGAGGTTGCCCACGCTGGTGCCGACGGCGAGCAGCCCGGCTGAGCTGCGCCCGGCACCGAGCAGGCGGCTGGCGAGCTGAGGCACGCGCCCTATGCTGCCAGGCCGCCACCCGCGCCCGGTCCCGGATGTGGGGACCGGTCCGATTCGGCGAGAAAGTCCTTGCTTGACCAAATTAATCACTGAAAACGCTGGCGTGAATTGTTACTGGCTGGTAGGAAGTCTCCTCATGATGCACGGCGGCCGCGGACGTCCGCCGGGAAGGAAGCGATGAGGGGCTATTTCCTGCCGGGACTGTTCCTGGCCGTGGCGACCGGCGTGCTGGTCTGGGGCGGCGAGTGGCTCGGCCTCGAACTGCAGCACGTCGCCCTGCTCGGAGCCGCGCTCGGCGGCGCCACCGGCGTGGTCCCGGACCGCGCGCCGTGGGAGCGGGCGGCCGGCCTGCTGGCCGGCGCCGTGCTGGCGTGGGTCGGCTACGCGCTGCGGGCCGCCTGGCTGCCGGACACCTCCGCGGGCCGCGGCGTCGCCGCCATGCTGGTGGTGCTCGCCTGCCTGCTCGTCGCGTTCCTCACGTCCGGCCGGCTGCCGCTGTGGTCGTTCCTCATCGGGGCGGCGGCGGTCGTCGGCGCCTACGAGGTCGCCTACACCGCCGCGCCGCCGGAGTTCGTCGAGACCTCCCCGACGGCGCTGACGACGGTGCTGCTGGCGGCCGCGTTCGGCTTCCTCGCCACGGTCTTCCTCGGCAACACCATCGAGGACGAGCGCGAGCGGGAGCGCGGCCGGTACGCGCCCGGCGGCGACGACAACTTCGCCGGCAACGGCGACCAGCGCGGCGTCGCCGACACCGACGCCGAGTCCGGCCGGCGCAGCCCGTTCTGGGAAGGGGCGCTGCGATGAGCCACCGCTCCTTGGTGACCCGGACCACGGGCGCCGCGATCGGCGCCCTGGTGCTCGGCCTCGTCGCCGCGCCCCTCGCGGCCGCCGACGTCGACGTGACGAACACCGAGACCGTGCAGGTCTACCTCGAGGCCGACGGCGGCGTCGACAGCGCCCGCGTCTACGACCAGCTCGACCTCACCGGCTCCGGCACGGTCCAGTTGCGCAACCCCGTCACCACCGACGGCCTGCGCAACCTCGACGGCTTCGGCGACACCGACACCGAGGACGGCGAGGCGGTGCTCGAGGCCGACGTCGACGGCGACCAGCGGCGGCGGACGGTGTCGGACTTCGCCGGCGACCTGCCGCTGTCGGTGTCGGTCGAGTACCGGCTCGACGGCGAGGTCGTCGACGCCGGGGACGTGGTGGGGGAGTCCGGTGAGCTCGAGGTCCGCTACCGCGTCGTCAACGAGACCGGCGAGACGCGCGAGATCGAGTACGACGACGGCACCGGCACCATGGTCACGGCCCAGGAGGAGGTCTTCGTCCCCATGGTCGGGACGATGACGACCACGCTGCCGCCGTCGTTCACGAGCGTCAGTTCCGGCGAGGCGAACATGGGCGGCGACGGCCGGGGCGGCACCCGCCTGACCTACGCGCTGACGCTGTTCCCGCCCATCGGCTCGGCGGAGCAGGAGTTCGGCTACACCGCGATCATCGACGACGGCGTCATCCCGCGGGCCACGCTGTCCGCGCTGCCGGTGTCGCCGCTGGACAGCCCCACGTACGCGACCGGTGTCGCCGGCTACGAGGGCGGCATCGAGTCCGGCACCGCGCTCACCGAGGGCGCACTGACCATCGACGAGAACCTGCTGCGGCTGCGCGACGGCGCGGCGGACCTGCTCGGCGGGCTGATCCAGCTGCGCAACGGCGCCCAGGAGCTCAGCACCGGGCTGTCCGACGAGGCCGCACCGGGCGCCCGCGAGCTGGCCGACGGCCTGCAGGACCAGTTGGCGCCGGGGGCCGAGGAGTTGCGGGCCGGCGCGAACGAGTTCTACCAGGGCGTCAACGGCGAGCTCGCGCCCGGCGCGGCGCAGCTGTCCGAGGGCGCCGGCGTGCTGGCCGACGGCCTGGCGTCGCGGCTGGTCCCCGGCGCGGGACAACTGGCCGACGGGGGAGCGGAGCTCGCCGAGGGGCTGCAGGGCCGGCTCGCGCCGGGCGCCACGCAGCTCGCCGACGGCGCGTCCGACGCCGCCGACGGGGCCGGGCAACTGGCCGAGGGCCTCGAGACCGCGGGCGACCGCGCGCCGGAGCTCATCGGCGGGCTCGAGCAGGTCGGCTCCGGCCTCGACCGCGTCGACACCGGCCTCACCCGCCTGTACGACGGCATCGGCGGTGTGCCCGACCAGGCCCAGCCGCTGCTCGACGGCATCGACCGGCTTCGCGCCGGCATCGGCGACACCGACGAGGAGGGGACGCTGCTCGGCGGCCTGCAGACGATCCGCCGCGGCCTGGAGACCCAGGCCGTCCCGGCGCTGCAGCAGATGGCCGAGGGCGTCTACCACGAGTCCGCCTCCGAGCCGGGCGCGTACCAGCGGCTCGGCTGCGCCGTCGTCGTCCTGCAGGACATCAAGGACCGCAAGACCAGCGGGTTCGGCCCGCCCTGCTACGACGCCGCGCAGGCGGCGCTGCTGAACGCGGGCCGCCCGGTCCTCGGGTACCAGGTCGACACCATCACCGACCAGGTGCTGGACGGCCTGCGCACCCAGCTGGCCGACGGCCGCAGCAGCCTGGCCAACCCGGACGACCCCATGGACCAGGACACCCTCTACGGCGGGCTCAACAGCCTGGAGGCCGCGCTCACGAGCGACGACGGGGTCCTGCGCGGGCTGGTGCGGCTGCAGTGCGGGCTGTCGAGCGAGGCGCTCGACGCGTGTCCCGACGACCCCGGCCTGCTGGAGGGCCTGCAGCTGCTCGACGACGGTGTCGGCCAGCTGGTCAGCGGCGTGGTCGGGTCGGTGCAGGGCGGCATCGGCCAGCCCGACGACACCCCGGAGGACGAGACCCTGCGCGGCGGCGTCAACGGCCTCAGCGACGGCGTCGACCAGATCATCGCCGGCGGCAACGCGCTGGTCGCGGGGCTGATGCAGCTCACCGACGGCGCTCACCAGCTGCACGACGGCAACCTGCGGATCTCCGACGGCGCCGACGAGCTGGCCGCCGGGGCGCTCGACGCCGCCGACGGTGCCGGACGGATCGCCGAAGGCGCGGGCCAGCTCGAGGACGGCGCCCGCGACGCCGCCGACGGCGCCGGGCAGATCGAGGACGGCGCCGGCCGGCTCTCCGAGGGCGCCCAGGACGCCGCCGACGGGGCGGGCCAGATCGCCGACGGCGCAGGTCAGCTGGCCGACGGCGCCGACGAGGCCGCCGTCGGGGCCGGGGTCCTGGCCACCGGCCTCGAGACCGCCGCCGACGGGTCGGTGCAGATCTACGACGGCCTGCTGCAGGCCGCCGAGGGTGCGCCGCAGCTCGTCGACGGCGCCGAGCGGCTGTCCACCGAGGGCGCCTCGGAGCTGGCCGACGCCGGGCAGGCGACCGCCGCCGACTTCGGCACCCGGTACGCCCTGCTCGAGGCCGGCGCCGACCGCGCCAAGAACGAGCCGCTGGTCAACGGCGCGCCCGCCGGGGCCACGTTGAAGACGGCGTTCACGTACGAGATCCCTGAGGTCAGCGGCGAGGGCGGGCGCAACGTCACCCGCGGCGTCGTCGCCCTCGGCGTGTTCGCGGCCGCTGCCGCCGCGGCGACCTTCCTGCGCGGCCGCCGCACCTGATCCCGTCGGGGCGGCCGCCCACCCCCCGGCCGGCCGCCCCGACGGCGATCCACCACCCCCGCAACTCGAATGGGGGGTGGACCTGGGCGAATCGGCCGTACGGCCGAGCGCTGCCGGTTATGCTCGCGACAGGCCAGGTGGATCTTGCGGGAGGGGTTGGTGTGAGCGCCCCGCAACGCGACCTCCCGGTGACGTCGCGCACGATCCCAGCCCAACGACCGCCCCAGCGCGCCGCGACGCTGGACGCTCCGCCCGACAGCGGCGCACGGCACCGGCGGGCGCACCGCGGTGATTGGATCCTGCTGACGTGGTGCGTGCTGCTGACGGCGGTCGTGCTGGGTCCGCTGGCCCGCCCCGGCTACGTGCTCTCCTATGACATGGTGGCCGTGCCGGACCAGGCGCTGCTGCCGTCGTCGGTGGGGCTGAGCAGCGCCATGCCGCGCGCCGTCCCGCTCGACGCCGCCGTCGCGCTGCTCGACAGCACGCTGACCGGCCAGGTGCTGCAGAAGCTCGCGCTCGCCGGCATCGTCCTCGCCGCGGCGCTCGGCGCCGGGCTGGCGCTGCCGAAGGTGCGCACCGGCACCCGGCTGGTCGCGGCGTCGGTCTTCACCTGGAACGCCTACGTCTTCGAGCGGCTGGTCATCGGGCACTGGCCGACGCTGATCGCCTACGCCGCGCTGCCGTGGCTGCTGATCCTCGGCCGCCGGGTCCGGCAGGGCCGCACGACGGCGTTGGCGCCCGGTCTGCTCGTGGTGGCGGTCGCCTCGCTGACGCCGACCGGCGGGCTGCTGGCGGGGGCGCTGTTCGGCGTCCTGGTGCTGGCCCCGGGCGGCCGGCACACCCGGCTGGTCCGGGTCGTCAGCACGACCGCCGTCCTCGCGCTGCAGGCGCCGTGGGTGGTCCCGTCGGTCCTGCGCCCCGACGCCGCCGTGTCCGACCCGGCCGGCGTCGCCGCGTTCGCCGCGGCCAGCGACTCGCCGCTCGGGCTGGCCGGCAGCGTCCTCACGCTCGGCGGCATCTGGAACGACGGCGCCGTCCCCGGCAGCCGCGCGCTGCCGTCGGCGCTGGTCCTGACGGCGGTGCTGCTGGTCCTCGCTGTGCTCGGGGCGACGGAGCTGCGCCGGCACCTGGGCCGGGCCGAGCTCGCGGTGCTGGGCGGCCTGGCCGCCGTCGGCCTCGTCGTCGCGTTCAGCAGCGCCCTGCCCGGCGGCGACGCCGTCCTCGAGTGGCTGGTGTCCGAGGTGCCCGGCGGCGGGCTGATCCGCGACGGGCAGAAGTTCCTCGCCTGGTACGCCCTGCTGGTCGCGCTGGCCGCGGCCGCCGGCGCCGCCAGGCTGGCCCGCGCCGCCACGAACCGGCACACCGCCGTCGCCGTCACGCTGGTCGCCGCCCTGGTGCCGGTCGCGGCGCTGCCCGACCTCGCCTGGGGCGCGGCCGGACGGCTGGAGCCGTCGCGCTATCCGGCCGAGTGGTCCGACGTCCGCGCCACCCTCCGCGACGCGAGCGCCGACGCCGATGGCGCCGGTGGCGCCGACGGCGACCTCGTGATCCTCCCGTACCAGCCGTTCCGCCGGTTCCCGTGGGCCGGCAACCGGACGGTGCTCGACCCCGCCCCGCGCTTCCTCGGCGTCGAGGCCGTCGTGCCCGACGCGCTGCCCGTCGGGGGCGCCGTCATCGCGGGGGAGGACCGCCGGGCCGCGGAGGTCGCCGCGGCGCTTGACGACCCCGACTCCGACGCGCGCCGCGCCGCCCTCGCCGCCCTCGGCGTCGGCTGGGTCGCCGTCGAGCGGGACACGCCGGGCGCGCTTCCGGACGGACTGGTCGAATCGCTCGAATCGGTTGAAACCAACGGAACTCTCGATCTCTACCGCATTCCGGGTGAGATCGGAACCTGGACCCGAATTCCGCCCGCTCCACCGGTCATCGTCGCCGATATCGTCTTTTCGGTCATTCTCGTAGGCGCATCGGCTGATGTTGCCCGGAACGCCTTCTTGCGGCGACGCCGGTCGTTACGCTCACAGGTGTCGTGATTTCCGCACCGCTCGAGGAGTACCAGAGTTCATGGGCAATTTCGGAGGCGTTGTCGCCGCCATTGTCGGCGTGGTGCTCGCCGGCCTGACCGTCGTCACCGCGGTGAATGTGAGCCAGCCGGATGACGCGAACGACGTCAGCCATGAAGAACTGATCAACTACGACGACAACTGAACAGCGTTCAGTCGTGCATTCCCCGGAGACCCTGGTCGAACCGCGCCCTCTGAAGGTCGTGCTGCTCAACTGGCGCGACACCACTCACCCCGAGGGCGGCGGCTCGGAACGGTACGTGGAGAACGTCGCCGCCGGCCTGGCAGCCGCCGGGCACGAGGTCACGTTCTTCTGTGCGGCCCATCCGGGCGCGCCGAAGGTGGAGCGGCGCGACGGCTACCGGATCGTCCGGCGCGGCGGGAAGTTCACCGTCTACGCGCATGCGGTCCGGATGCTGGCCAGCGGGGCACTCGGGCGGCCCGACGTCGTCGTCGACGTGCAGAACGGCATTCCGTTCTGGAGCCGCCTGGCCGTCCGGTGCCCCGTGGTCGTCCTGGTCCACCACGTCCACCGCGAGCAGTGGGGGGTCGTCTACGGCCCCGCCTCGGCCCGGCTGGGCTGGTGGCTGGAGTCCCGGCTCGCGCCTCGCGTGTACCGGCGCTCCCGGTACGTCACCGTCTCGGAGATCACCCGGACGGAACTCGCCGCGCTCGGGGTCGGTCCCGAGCGAGTGGACGTCGTCCACAACGGCACCGCCGCAGCACCTGCGACGACGGCGCGGCGGGCGGAGACGCCCCGCATCTGCGTCCTCGGCCGCCTGGTGCCGCACAAGCGGGTCGAACACGCCCTGCGGGTCGCGGCCCGGCTCCGTCCGAGCCGGCCCGACCTGCGGGTCAGCGTCATCGGCGACGGCTGGTGGGCCCCTCGGCTGCGCCGGACGGCGGCCGAGCTCGGCGTCGAGGACATCACCGAGTTCCAGGGCTTCGTCGACGAGAGGGCCAAGCACGACGAGCTGGCGCGCAGCTGGCTCATGCTGGCGCCGTCGGTGAAGGAGGGCTGGGGGCTCACCGTCGTCGAGGCCGCCCAGCACCAGGTCCCGACCATCGGCTACCGGTCCGCCGGCGGCCTGGCCGAGTCGATCGTCGACGGCGCCACCGGGCTGCTCGCCGACGACCTCGACGAGCTGACCGCGGCCACCGAGGAGCTGCTGGCCGACGGCGTCCGCAGGCAGGCGCTCGGGCGGGCCGCCGCCGCCCGCGCCGCCACGTTCACGTGGGAGCAGACGGTCCGCTCGTGGGACGCGCTGCTGCGCCGCACCGTCGCCGAAGAGGCCCTGGAGCGCTCGGCCCAGCGGGTCGCCGCGATCACGGCCGGCGAGCCGCTGGATCCGCACCGAGTGCCCGTTCCGGCCCACGCCGGGCTGTTCTTCCGCCAATCGTGACGATTCGGCAGAACTGCGCCGGCGAATCGGGTACTTTTCCGACGTGCTCCTCTCCGAAAGCCGCGACCGCGCGACGCTGAATCGTTCGGTCCGGCTCTTTCGGGCATTTCTCGCCGAGCAGCGCGACCCCGACCATTTCTATGGCGTACTGGCCGCTGACTCCGTTGCGCAATTGTCCGAATATGCCGATTTGCGCGGATCGCTGGTCCTCGACGTCGGTGGCGGCCCGGGGTATTTCCGCGACGCGTTCCGCGGCGCGGGCGCCCGCTACATCTCCGTCGACAGCGACCTCGGCGAGCTGTCCGCCCGCGGCCGGCCCGAGCCGGGCGCCGTCATGGGCAGCGGCATGGCCCTGCCGATCCGCGACGGCGCCGCCGACGTCTGCTACTCGTCCAACGTCCTCGAGCACGTCCCGGACCCGTGGACCATGGGCGAGGAGATGCTGCGGGTGACCCGTCCCGGCGGCATCGTGTTCCTGTCGTTCACCGTCTGGCTGTCGCCGTGGGGCGGGCACGAGACCGCGCCCTGGCACTACCTCGGCGGCGAGTCCGCGGCGCGCCGGTACGCCCGGCGCACCGGCCACGACCCGAAGAATCGCTACGGCACCAGCCTGTTCCCGGTCTCGGTCTCCGACGCGCTGCTCTGGGCGCGGCACACCCCCAGCGGCGAGCTGGTCGAGGCGTTCCCGCGCTACCACCCGTGGTGGGCGCGCGGCCTCGTGCGCGTGCCGGGCCTGCGCGAGCTGGCGACGTGGAACCTCGCGGTGGTGCTGCGCCGCCGATGACAGCCCACCGCAGCAGGGCGCCGCGCCGCCTGCCCGCATGGCGGGCGTACCTGGTCGTGTGTTGCCTGGGCCTGGTCGCCCTGGCCTTCCGGCAGGCGCCGGGGCAGATCGTCCCGGACACCAAGCTCGACCTCACCGCCGACCCCGCCGGGTTCCTGCAGCGCGCCCTGCACCTGTGGGAGCCGGCCGCCGCGTTCGGACAGCTGCAGAACCAGGCCTACGGCTACCTGTGGCCCATGGGCCCGCTGCACCTGGCCGGCGACCTCGCCGGGCTGCCCGCCTGGGTGGTGCAGCGGCTGTGGTGGTCGCTGATCCTGGTCGCGGCGTTCCTCGGCGTGGTCAAGCTGGCCGGCGAGATGGGCATCGGGCGGACGTGGACCCGGCTGCTCGGCGGCATGGTGTACGCGCTGGCGCCGCGGATCCTGGTGTCGCTCGGTGCGGTGTCGGTCGAGGCCTGGCCGACGGCGCTCGCCCCGTGGGCGCTCATCCCGCTGGTGCGGGCCTGGCGCGGCGGACCCGTCGTCCGGAACGCGGCGCTGTCGGCGCTCGCCGTCCTGTGCATGGGCGGGGTGAACGCGGCCGCCACCGCTGCCGCCGTCGTCCCCGCCGGGCTCTGGCTGCTGCTGGCGTCGCACTGGCCCGGTCGGTGGCGGTTCGCGGCGTGGTGGGTGGGCTGCTGCGCTGCCGTGACGGTGTGGTGGTGGGTGCCGCTGCTGTTGCTGGGGTCGCACAGCCCGCCGTTCCTCGACTGGATCGAGACGGCCGGCAACACCACCCAGCACACGTCGCTGATCGAGGTGCTGCGCGGCAACGACCACTGGCTGTCCTACCTGGCGGTGGCCGGTGGGCCGCAGTGGCCGGCCGGCTGGCTGCTGGCCAGCGAGCCGGTGCTGATCCTGCACACGGTGCTCATCGCGGCCATCGGGCTGGGCGGGCTGGCGCGACGGGACATGCCCGGCCGGCGGGTGTTCCTGACGGCGGCCGTGCTCGGCCTGGCGCTGGTGTCGGCGGGCTACGTCGGCGCGGCGGCCGGGCCGCTGGCGGCGACGGTGCGCGAGCTGCTCGACGGGCCGCTGGCGCCGTTCCGCAACGTGCACAAGTTCGACGTCGTGCTGCGGCTGCCTCTCGCGCTGGGGCTGGCGCACGCGCTGGCGTCGCTTCGGGTCCCGGCGATCTCGGTCCGCCGGTTCAGCGCGCTGGTCGTCGGGCTGTCGCTGGTGGTCATCGCCGGGGTGGCGACGCCGGCTCTGGCCGGGCGGCTGCCGCAGGCCGGGTCGTATGACGCCGTTCCGGACTACTGGCACGACGCCTCGGCCTGGCTCGACGACCACGCCGGCACCGGCCGCGCGCTGCTGGTGCCCGGCGCGTCGTTCGGCGAGTACACATGGGGCGCCCCGCGCGACGAGCCGCTGCAGGCCCTCGGCGACACCCCGTGGGCGGTGCGCGACTCCGTCCCGCTGTCGTCGGCGGGGAACATCCGGCTGCTCGACGCCGTCGAGACCCGCATCGCGGCCGGCGAGGGCGGCGCCGGCGTCGTCGAGGCGCTGCGCCGCGCGGGCGTCACCCACCTCGTCGTCCGCAACGACCTCGACCGGTCCCGCACCGACGCCCCGCGCCCGGCGCTCGTGCACCAGGCCGTCGCCGACCTCCCCGGCGCGGAGCGCGTGGCGACGTTCGGCCCGCAGGTCGGCGCCGACGACGATCCCTCCTCCGCCTCGGACTCGCGCCTCGACGTCGAGTACCCGGCGATCGAGATCTACGCCGTCGCCGACCCCGAGACCGAGGAGCACCGCGTCCGCGCCTACCCGCTGGACGGCTCGGTGCGGATGTCCGGCGGGCCGGAGTCGCTGCTGACGGCCGGCGACGCGGGCGTGCTCGACGGCCGCGCGGTGTTCGTGGCCGGCGACGGCGCCGGGATCGCCGACCCGCACCCGGTCCCCGTCGTCACCGACGGCCTGCGCCGCCGCGCCGTCTGGTTCGGCGCCAGCCGCGACAACACCACCGAGACGCTGCGGGCAGGCGACGACGGCGGGTTGGGCCGGGTCGTGCGCGACTTCCTACCGTCGCCCGAGGCGCGCTCCTCAGGTGAGGGCGCGAATGAGATGGACGACGCGGCCCGCGAGACGGTCGCCGTCGTCGACGGGATCGAGTCCGTGACCGCCTCGTCGGCCGGGTCCGACCCGCGCGCCACCATGGCGCGCGGCGCCGAGAACTCGCCTTGGGCCGCCGTCGACGGCGACACCG
Organism: Jiangella mangrovi; assembly: GCF_014204975.1. NCBI lineage: Bacteria > Bacillati > Actinomycetota > Actinomycetes > Jiangellales > Jiangellaceae > Jiangella > Jiangella mangrovi. The sequence goes on along the minus strand of NZ_JACHMM010000001.1, from coordinate 4,525,889 downwards.
GTACCAGCTGGGTGTCGGGGGAGTACGGCAGCGCCGTCGGCCAGTGGCTGGAGCTGCGCTTCGACGAGCCGCGCGACGTCACGTCGGTGGAGCTGACGCCGCTCGCCGGCGGCCCGGTCAGCGCGCCGATGCGGCGGGTCGCCGTCCAGACCGACACCGGCGTCCTCGAGAGCGACCTGAGCCCCAGCGGCGCGCAGGTGCTCGCCGTCCCGTCCGGAGAGACCAGCACGCTGCGGGTCACCGTCGTCGCCGTCGGCGAGGGCACCGTCAGCGGCGTCGGCATCCGCGAGCTCACCGTTCCCGGCCTCGACGTGACCCGGACGCTGCGGGTCCCGTCGGTGTCCGGGGCCGACCTCGGCGGCGGCGTCGACGGGGACCCCGCGCCCGCGACGCTGGTCTTCGCGGCCGCCGACGGACGGCGTGGCGAGTGCGTCGCGACCCGCTCCGGCGACAGCCGGGTCGACCGGTGCGCCCGGCAGCTGGCCCGGCCCGGGGAGGAGAACGGCGCGCTGCGCCGGCGGGTCGAGCTCGCCGCCGCCGCGGACTACGAGGCGGAGCTGACCGCGCGGCCGCGGCCCGGCCGGACGCTGGAGGAGCTGATCGACGCCGACCTCGCGATGGTCGCGACGGCCAGCTCGCGCGCGGTGTCCGACCCGCTCGGCCGGCCCCAGGCCGCCGTCGACCACGACCCCGGCACCGGCTGGGTGGCCGCTCCCGACGACGACGCCCCGACGCTGACCCTCACCTGGGGGCCGCGGCGCACGATCGAGGGGCTGCGACTCGAGGTGGAGCCATGGCTGGCGGCGTCGCGGCCGAGCCTGGTCGAGGTGCGGGCCGGCGACGCGCGGTTCCAGGCGAGCGTCGACGGCGACGGCACCGTCACGTTCCCCGAGCCGGTGCGCACCGACGAGCTCAGCGTCCAGATCGTCGAGGTCGCGGAGGTCGAGGACCGCGACCCGTCGTTCGGGCTGCGCTCGGTGCTCCCCGCCGGCCTCTCCGAGGTGCGCGTCCTCGGCGCCGACGACCTGCGGCTGCCGGTCGATGAGGCGCGCGAGGTCACCATCGCGTGCGGCGACGGCCCCGCGCTGGTGGTCGACGGCGAGCCGGTGACGACCCGCATCGTCACCACCGCCGGCGACCTCCTGCACGGACGGCGGCTCGAGGTGCGGCCGTGCGGCGACGGCCGCGGTCCCGTCGCGCTGGACGAGGGGACGCACGACGTCGTCTTCGCGACCAGCGCCGGGGTGCGGCCGGAGTCGGTGACGCTGCGGCCGGCGACGGAGCCGCCCGCGGCGCCGTCCGGGCTCGACATCACCGTCCAGACCTGGGACGCGACGGATCGCGAGGTCGTCGTCCCGGCCCGCGAGGAGCCCGCCGTCCTCGCCGTCGCCGAGAACCTCAACACCGGCTGGGAGGCGACGCTGAACGGCGAGTCCCTCGAGGCGGTCCGGCTGGACGGCTGGTCGCAGGGGTTCGTGCTGCCGGTCGGCGCCGCCGGGGTGGTGCGGCTGAGCTACGCGCCCGACCGGCCGTACCAGTGGGCGCTGCTGGCCGGGCTGGGCGCCGTCCTGCTGGTCGGCGTGCTTGCCTGGCGCGGTACCCGGGTACCGCCGCTGCCGCCGTCGCCGTCGCCCGTGCCCGCCCAGCGGGTGTCGTCGGACGCCGTCGGGGCGCCCGCCTATGTGGGCCGCCGGGCCCGCCGGACGGTCCCGCTCGGGGCGGAGGAGGAGCCGCCGCGACCGGCGTTGCGGCCGCCCGTCCCCGCCCGGCCGCTGGCCCGGCACCGGCGGCAGCGCGCCGCGCCCGTGATCGTGCTCGGCGCGGCGGTGCTGTTCCTGCTGGGCGGCCCGGCGGGACTGGCGGCCGCCGCCGTCGGCGCCGTCGTCCTGCTCGCCGGACCGGGCCGGCCCTGGCTGACCCGCCTCGCGCCCGGGCTGGCCGCGGGCGCCGTCCTGCTCGCCGGGTTCGTGGTCGCGCTGCGGCCCTGGCCCGGCCCGGACCCGGGCGCCCACTCGGCTCTGGCGCAGGGGCTCGTGCTCGTAGGGGTGGCGCTCGCCGTCATCGGCTCCGTGGCCTGGCAGCGAGCGGGCTCCGTCCCCGAGGGCGGCGACGAGTACGTGACCATCGACGCGATGTTCGACCCCTCCGCGAACGGCTCCGGAAACGGCTCCGGGAACGGCTCCGCGAATGGCTCCGGACCGGCCGGGTACCGGCCGAAGGTCAGGACACCGGAGCCCGAGAGTGGGAGGGAAGCCTCATGGCCGAGCGAATCGACGGCGCGAGGGTCGCGGTCCTCGTCGCGAACGAAGGGGTCGAGCAGGTCGAGCTGACCGAGCCGTGGACGGCGATCGAGAACGCCGGCGGACACCCGTCGCTGATCGCGCCGCAGCCCGGCGAGGTACAGGCCTTCAACCACCTCGACAAGGCCGACACGTTCCAGGTCGACCGCGCCGTGGGCGAGGCGAACCCGGACGACTACGACGCGCTCATGCTGCCCGGCGGGGTGGCGAACCCGGACCAGTTGCGGACCTCGCCCGAGGCCGTCGCGTTCGTGCGGGCGATGTTTGCCGCGGGCAAGCCGGTCGCGGCGATCTGCCACGCCCCGTGGACGCTGGTCGAGGCCGGCGTCGTCAGCGGCCGCACGCTGACGTCGTGGCCCAGCCTGCGGACCGACCTGCGCAACGCCGGCGCCACCTGGGTCGACGAGGAGGTCGTCACCGACCAGGGCCTGGTCACCAGCCGCAAGCCCGACGACCTTCCCGCCTTCTGCGCGAAGATGGTCGAGGAGTTCGCCGAGGGCCGGCACGCCGCCCAGGCCTCGTCGGTCTGATGCCGTCGCAGTACTGGGTCCAGCTCGCCACCGAGCAGTTCGGCCCGTCGTCGCTGGTCGACCAGGCGCAGGCGGCCGAGCGGGCCGGCTTCGACGCCGTCAACCTCAGCGACCATTACCAGCCGTGGTGGGAGCCGGGGGAGTCGCCGCAGGCCTGGGTCGTGCTCGGCGCCATCGCGCACGCGACGGCGCGGATCCCGCTGGGCACCGGCGTGACGGCGCCGGTGTTCCGGTACAACCCGGCCGTCGTGGCGCAGGCGTTCGCGACGCTCGAGTCGCTGGCGCCCGGGCGAGCCTTCCTCGGCCTCGGGTCCGGCGAGAGTCTCAACGAGACGCCGTGCGGAATGAACTGGCCGCCGCCGGACGAGCAGCTGGACCGGCTGGGCGAGGCGCTGGCGATCATCACCGGGCTGTTGGACGGTGAGCGGGTGGAGTTCGAGGGGCAGTGGTTCCGCACCGTCGGCGCCGTCCTGCACACCCGGCCGTCGCGGCGGGTGCCCGTGTACGTGTCCGCGTTCGGCTCGCAGGCGGCCGGGCTGGCCGCGCGGTTCGGGGACGGCCTGTGGACGCTGGCGGACCCGGAGCAGGCGCCGTCGGTCATCGACGCCTACCGCGGTGCCTGCGACGACCTCGGCAAGGAACCGGGCGAGATCATCCTGCAGGCCGGGTTCTCCTGGGCTCCCGACGACTCGGCCGCGTTCGAGGCCGCGCGGGTCTGGAAGGGCGCCCAGCCACCCGACCACTATTCCGACGACTGGCACGACCCCGACGCCATGTACCGGCACGGCGAGGAGACCGTCTCCGACGAGGAGTTCGCGGCCGCCTACATCCTGTCGTCGGACCCGTCGGCGCACGTCGAGCGCATCCGCGAGGTCGAGCGGCTCGGCGCGACGGTGGTGTGCCTGCAGAACGCGTCCGGTGCGGCGCCGGTCGAGGCACTGGGGGTCTACGGGGAGCGGGTGCTTCCGGCGCTGCGGGGCGGGTGAGCTGCGAACTTCCGGCCCGATGTTGCCGAGTGGCATGCACGGGCCGGGATCGGAGGGTAGTTTCACGGGGAGCCCCTGTGCCGCCCCGGGGCCGCGCCCGGCGGTGGCCGCACGTGGCGACGCGGAGACCCCGATTCCGAGGAAGGCTTGTCCATGCGGCGCAGTATCGGCCTGGTCCTGGTGGGCCTGGGCGTGTTGATGTTGGTACTCGCGCCGCTGTCCCGCTGGTACGCCTACCCGAGGCTGGCGGTCGTCCCCAACGACGTCGCCGAGCGGGTGTCGACGGGGTCCGACGTCACCGTCCTCGACCTCGGCGCCGTCGTGCGGCAGGAGGCCGAGGTCGAGCGGGTCACCGACGTGCGCTCCGTGCGCCGCATCATTCCCGACCAGGGCGAGAGCAGCGGCGACACCGCCGTCTGGGACACCAGCGTCACCAACTTCGACGCGCTCGGCGAGGGTGCGACCCCCGAGGAGAACGTCCTCTCGTACTACGAGGAGCGGGTCGCCTTCGACCGCCACTCGTCGGAGTCCGTCGACGGCAACGACCAGTACTACACGCCCACCGGCGAGCGCGCCGACCGCGTCGAGGTCGACCACGAGGGCTACTACTTCAAGCTCCCCTTCGGGGTCGAGCAGCGGTCGTACCCGTTCTGGGACTCCACGATCCAAGAGACCCGGCCCATGGAGTTCCAGAGCGAGACCACCCTCGAGGGCCTGCCGGTCTACGTGTTCCAGCAGGTCATCGAGCCGACGCCGGTGTCGGCGCTCGAGATCCCGGGCGCGCTGTTCGGTCAGGCCGGGTCCATCGTCGCCGACCGCATCTACAGCACCACCCGCACCCTCTGGGTCGAGCCGCAGACCGGCGCGATCATCAAGGGCCAGGAGGAGCAGGACTCCTACCTCGACTTCGAGGGCACCCGCGGCCCGACCATCGTCCAGGGCACGCTCGCCTACACCGGCGAGCAGGTCACCGCCAACGTCGACGAGTACGCCTCCAGCGCCGAACAGCTCGAGCTCGCCCGCGACACCATCCCCGTCTCGGCCGCGGCCGCCGGCGGCGTGCTGATGATCCTCGGGCTGGTGCTCGCCCGGCGCCGCTCCTACGACGGCAAGCGCCGTGCGCCCCTTCCCGAGGACGACGGTGTCAGCGGCGGCTTCGGCGGTGGTGGCTCCGTCGCTGGTGCTGGGCGGGAGGCCGGGATCGTCGCCGGGTCGACGGTGATGAGCCGGGCCGCCGAGGAGCAGCTCGCCCGCCAGCGGCCGCAGACCCGCAGCCCCGAGCCGGTCCGCTCCTACGAGCCGCCGCGGGTCGCCCCCTACGAGGCGCCCCGCTACGACGACGTCTACACGCGCCGCCAGCTCGGTGAGCCGGTCGCCGGCTCGAACCGCGACGAGGCGGCAGTTCAGCGCCAGTACGAACCGCGGACGCCGCAGTACGCGCAGCCCGCCGAGTCCGTCGTCGAGGAGACGCCGGCCGCTCCCTCGGCCGCGTCCGCCGCGGACCCGGCCGAGGCGACCGGCAAGCCGCGCACCCGCGCCGACCGGATCGCCGCCGCCATGGCCGAGCCGGCGGCGCCCGCCGCCCCGGCCGCCCAGCCGCCCGCGACGCCGCCGACTGAGCAGGCGGGGGAGCAGCCGCCCGCCGGTGAGCCCAAGCCGCTGCCGCGCCGGCCGCAGGCGTCCGCCGTCCGGCCGCCCGTGGGCCGTCCGCACGTGCAGCCGGTCGTCGAACCCACCCAGCGCGACGCCGCGCTCGAGCGCACCCGCTCCGACCTCGCCCGGCTCGAGCAGGCCCGCGCGGAGCTGGCCCGGTTCGCCGAGGAGCACCCCGACCTCGCCGGAGACGCCGCGGCGACCCCCGACTCGGCCGCCACGTCGACGCCGTCGGCCCCCGAACCCGCCCCCGAACTCGCCCCCGAGCGGCGGCCCGCCGCCGAGTCCCGGCCCGCCACGCCCGCGCAGTCCGGCCGCCGCCGCGCCCGCGACGACGACGGCCTGTTCGACGAGTTCGACGAGGACGGCCAGTCCGCGGGCAGCCTGCACCGCTACTGACACCGGGCGCGACCTGGGTCGATATCAGGATCCGCGGTTTCGCCCGGCGAAGAGTATTCTGGGTTGACCGACCGGACGGTGGCTCGTCCACCCGCGACCCCATAGCCGAATTCGCCGGCGTGATCAACTCGCGACCTTCCGCCGATTGACCCTGGTCGTTGCGGACAGGTAATCTGTGTGTGCGCTGTGGGCCTGTGCGACCTCGGACGGAGCAGGCTCGCGCTCGTTACTGTCGGTTGGCGGCACAGGGGTAATCAGGACCTGGTCGGTGATGGCACAGCGATCCAAGGGTCCTGGCGCGCGAAGCTACCACCGAACCTTGTCCGGAGTCCCCTTCCACATGACGAGCAGCATCGAGGCCGAGACGCCTACCTCGACGGCCCCCAGGACGACCACGCAGGTCGCCGTCAACGACATCGGGTCCGAGGAAGCCTTCCTCGCCGCGATCGACGAGACCATCAAGTACTTCAATGACGGCGATATCGTTTCCGGTACCGTCGTCAAGGTCGACCGGGACGAAGTCCTACTCGACATCGGCTACAAGACCGAGGGTGTCATTCCCTCGCGCGAGCTTTCCATCAAGCACGACGTCGACCCCTCCGAGGTCGTGTCGGTCGGTGACGACGTCGAGGCCCTCGTCCTGCAGAAGGAGGACAAGGAAGGCCGCCTGATCCTGTCCAAGAAGCGCGCGCAGTACGAGCGTGCCTGGGGCAAGATCGAGGAGATCAAGGAGGCCGACGGCGTCGTTTCCGGCACCGTCATCGAGGTCGTCAAGGGCGGCCTCATCCTCGACATCGGTCTCCGTGGCTTCCTGCCCGCCTCGCTGGTCGAGATGCGCCGGGTCCGCGACCTCCAGCCGTACGTCGGCAAGGAGATCGAGGCCAAGATCATCGAGCTGGACAAGAACCGCAACAACGTGGTCCTGTCCCGCCGGGCGTGGCTCGAGCAGACCCAGTCCGAGGTCCGGTCGACCTTCCTGCAGACGCTGCAGAAGGGCCAGATCCGCTCCGGCGTGGTCTCCTCGATCGTCAACTTCGGTGCGTTCGTCGACCTCGGCGGCGTCGACGGTCTGGTGCACGTCTCGGAGCTCTCCTGGAAGCACATCGACCACCCGTCCGAGGTGGTCGAGGTCGGCCAGGAGGTCACCGTCGAGGTGCTCGACGTCGACATGGACCGCGAGCGCGTCTCGCTGTCGCTCAAGGCCACCCTCGAGGACCCGTGGCAGCAGTTCGCCCGGATCCACCAGATCGGCCAGATCGTGCCCGGCAAGGTCACCAAGCTCGTCCCGTTCGGCGCGTTCGTCCGCGTCGAGGACGGCATCGAGGGCCTCGTGCACATCTCCGAGCTGGCCGAGCGCCACGTCGAGGTGCCCGAGCAGGTCGTCACGGTCGGCAAGGACGTCATGGTCAAGGTCATCGACATCGACCTCGAGCGTCGCCGCATCTCGCTGTCGCTGAAGCAGGCCAACGAGGGCGACACCGCCGCGCACGTCAGCGAGCACTTCGACCCGACGCTGTACGGCATGGCGGCCGACTACGACGCCGAGGGGAACTACAAGTACCCCGAGGGCTTCGACCCCGAGACCAACGACTGGCTCGAGGGCTACGAGAAGCAGCGCGAGGAGTGGGAGCGGCAGTACGCCGAGGCCCACGCCCGCTGGGAAGCGCACAAGACGCAGATCGAGAGCGCGCAGGAGGCCGACGCCGAGGCGAAGGCCGACAACCCGTCCTCGTACTCCTCGGGCAGCACCGAGGAGGAGGGCCCCGGCACGCTGGCGTCCGACGAGGCGCTGCAGGCGCTGCGCGAGAAGCTCACCGGCAACTGAGCCACTCGCTCACGCACTGACGCTCGGCACGCGAGCCCCGCACCCACACCGGGTGCGGGGCTCGCCGCATGTCCGGGGGCCCGACGGCGGCGGCGCGGGTTACCGTGTGCTCGCCGGGCGAGCCCGGCGGAACCCGGTCCGGAGCGTGAGGAGACGGTGATGACGAGCCTTGACCGCCGCCGTGCCGTGCCGGCCAAGGTCGCGCTGGCCGCGGCCGTGCCGCTGGTCCTCCTGCTGGCCGGCTGCTCCAACGGGGGCGAGCCCGAGGTGCCGGTCGTGCCGACGTCGGGGGAGCCGACCGACGGCGACGGCACCGAGGCGGCCGGTGACCCGACCGCGTCGCCGTCGTCCACCACGGGCGTTCCCGAGCTGTGCAGCGAGCTCGCCAGCGCCGGCGACATCGCGCAGATCCTGCAGGTGCCCATCCAGGGCGAGACCGTCCGCGTCTACAACGACGAGTTCCTGCCCGACTCCGGCCGCACCGGCCGGCTGACCTGCAGCTACGGCGTCCCCGAGGTGCCCGAGGGGCAGACGCCGCCGCCCACGCCGCCGCCGGTGCCGCTCGAGATCGCCGTCAGCGGCTACACGGACGCCGAGACCGCCGCCGGCCGCATCGAGTCCACCGTCGACAGCGCCCAGGCCGCCGCGGCCACCGTCACCGCCCAGCCGGTCGCCGGCCGCGACGGGTTCCTGCTGTCCGACCCGGCGGACGTCTCGTTCGTGGTCGCCGACGACGTCCGCACCTACGTCATCACGCTGCTCCACGGCGTGGTCCCGGCGGCCGCGGAGCCGGTCGTGCTGGTGAACCTGGCCGCGCACCTGCTGGGCGGCGAGCCGGCCGCGACGACGACCCCGGGCGCTTCACCGGCCCCGACCCCGGGCGGGTCCGCCACACCGACTCCCTAGGGCTCCTTCGGGCCCGGCGCCGCCGGGAAGCGGGGCTCGTAGCGGTGCAGGAACCGCCGGTACTGGCGTCGGCCGATCTCGGCCATGACCGCCAGGTGGACCAGCCCGCCGGCCACGCCGACCAGCGCGACCGCCACCGTCGCGCCACCCAGCGCGTCGGTGACCAGCGCGCACAGGACGCCCGCGACGATCGCGTTGACCGCCGAGACGAACAGCGCCGCACTGCCCAGCACCTGGCTGAGGTTGCGGCGGACGATCATGCCGTAGGTGCGGTCGATCCCGGCGAGGTCGTCGGTGGACCCCGCCACCAGGTAGGTCTCGACGCCCGGGTCGAGCGCGACGTACGCCGCCCGCAGCCGGTTCATCCCCAGGACCAGCGCCAGGTCGTCCGTCGAGGCGTTGTACACGCGAACGGCGGTCAGCGTGCCGAGCAGCAGCACGATCGCGGCCAGCCCGATCGCCAGCCCCTGGAAGGTCGGCCCGAAGCCGGACGCCTGCGCCACGAGCGCCAGCGCCACGATCGCCGCCGACGACACCGTCAGGTGGATCGTGATGCGGCCCATCACCTCGGCCCACGTCTGGCTGCGGGTCGCGAGCAGACTCCAGTGCTCGGTGGCCAGGAGTTGCGCCCGGACGCTCCCCGGCTGCATCGGCCCGCTCGTGGACTGCGAAGGCAGCTTCATCACCATGGCGACCCCTGGTCCACATGATCCTCGCCGGGACCGCCGCCCGCTAGGGGTGCCTGACGGATCTTCGGCGGCGCGGATCGACGCCCAGAAACCGACCGGCTGCGTTGTCGTCGTCGTCCGATGGCACCGCATCGACCTCCTCCTCCTCCTTGCTGGATCGGTCCCTGGACGGCGTCCGCATCCACCACTATCCGTCAGGCATCCCCTAGGGTCGTGGGGTGCTGAGAGTGGGCCTGACGGGCGGGATCGGGGCGGGCAAGTCGGTGGTGGCGCGCCGCCTCGCCGAGCGGGGCGCGACGGTGATCGACGCCGACCTGCTGGCGCGCGAGGTGGTCGAGCCGGGGACTCCCGGGCTGGCCGCCGTCGCCGCGGAGTTCGGGCCGGAGGTGCTGACGCCCGACGGAGCCCTCGACCGGCCCGCGCTGGGGAAGGTCGTGTTCGGCGACGAGGACCGGCGGCGGGCGCTCAACGCCATCGTCCACCCGCTGGTCGGACGGCGGCGGCAGGAGCTGGTCGCGGCCGCCGGGCCGGACGCCGTCGTCGTCGAGGACATCCCGCTGCTGGTCGAGAACGGCTACGAGACCGGGTTCCCGCTGGTCGTGGTCGTGCACGCGCCCGAGGACGAGCGGCTGCGGCGGCTGGTCGACGACCGCGGCATGACGCCGGCCGACGCGCTGGCCCGCATCCGGGCGCAGGCGACGGACGAGCAGCGGCGCGCGGCGGCGGACGTCTGGATCGACAACTCCGGGGCTCTTGTGGATACCGAGGCCGCTGTCGACGCCCTGTGGACGGAGCGGCTGGCGCCGTTCGAGGCGCACCTGCGCGCCGGGACCCGCGCGCCGCGGCCGCCGCACGCCGTCATCGCGGACCCCGACCCCGCATGGGCCGAGCAGGCCCGGCGGCTACTGGACCGGATCCGGCGCCTCGCGGGGGACCGGCTGATCCGCGCCGACCACCACGGCTCGACGTCGGTGCCCGGGCTGCCGGCGAAGGACGTCGTCGACGTGCAGCTGGTCGTCGCCGACCTCGAGACGGCGGGGTCGCTGGCCGGCGGGCTGGCCGAGGCCGGGCTGGTGCGGCTGCCGGACCGCTGGTGGGACGTCGACCGTGACGGCGTCGAGCGCGACAAGGCCCTGGCCTGCAACGCCGACCCCGGCCGTGCCGTCAACTGCCACGTCCGCCCCGTCACCTCGCCGACCTGGCGCGACGCCCTGCTGCTGCGCGACTGGCTGCGGGCCCACCCCGACGCCGTCGCCGAGTACGCGGCCCTGAAGCGCGACCTCGCCGCGCAGCCGCACGACACCATCGACCAGTACGCCGAGCGCAAGACCCCCTGGATCAACGCCGCCCTCGCCCGCGCCGACGCCTGGGCCGAGCGGACCGCCTGGCACCCCTCGGAATGATCACGTTCAGCACGAGATCTCGTGCCGGACTACGCCTGCGATCGTGGTGCGGCGCGGGGAATCGTGGTGATGTCCTAGGTCAGGGGAGCGGGCGGTAGAACCCGCCGCGCCGCCCCGGCGGTGCGAGCCCGGGACGCGGGCCGCCACCACCCGCCCGGCCGAAGCTGCCGCCGTCGTCGACGGAGCCGTCGCCGCTGCCGAGCAGGCTCCGGGTCAGCACCTCGGCGTCGCCGAGCAGCTCGTCCAGCGCGACGGACAGGTCGGCGTCGCCCGGCGCGTGACCCTCATCTGCCGCCGTCAGCACCGCCCGGCGCATGAGCTCCTTCGCGAACGACGCCGTCGTCCCCTCGGACCGCGCGGCCGCCTCGTCCAGCGCCGACGGCGTGAACGGCAGGTCGCGCGCGTAGAGCCGGTTCAGCCGTCGCCGCGACGCCTCGTCGGGCAGCGGGATCTCGACGGCGAGGTCGACCCGGCCGGGCCGCTGGGCCAGCGCCGGTTCGAGCAGGTCGGCGCGGTTGGTGGTGAGCACGAACGCGACGTCGGCGTCGTCGGCCAGCCCGTCGAGCGCGTCGAGCACCTCGAAGAGCAGCGGCTGCGGGCCGGAGGAGAACGTGCGGTCCTCGGCGACGAGGTCGCAGTCCTCGAGCACCACGACGGCGGGCTCCAGCGCGCGGGCGGTCTCGGCCGCGGCGTGGACGAGCTGCAGGGACGACCCGGACAGCACGATCACCGTCGTGCCGGGGCTGACCGCCATGAGGTACTTGACGGTGTGCGTCTTGCCCGTGCCGGGCGGGCCGAAGAGCAGGACGCCGCGCTTGAGGTGCTGCCCGGCCGCGGCGAGGGCGGCGCGGTGCCGGGCGACGCCGGTGAGGTGCCGCTCGACCTTCGCCAGCAGGCCGTCGGGCAGCACGACGTCGTCGGGCCGAAGCTCCGGACGGGGCAGGAACGTGACGGAGCCGTTGCTGGCGCCGAACTCGCTGGTCGTGAACGTGACGACCTGCCCGCGCAGCACACTGTGCTCGGCCATGAGCCGGCGCAGCTCGTCGAACAGGGCGGGGACGACGGTGTCGGCCGCGGCCAGCACCTCGAGCTCGGGGTGCTCGCGCCCGAAGTGCGGCTGCGGCGCGCGCTGCAGGACGGCGACCGGGACGCCGTCGTACGTGAAGAGGTGCAGCCCGAACGAGACCACCTGACGGCTGGTGTCGGGGCCGACGGGCACGCGGGCGTAGTCGACCGGGCCGACGGGGAACTGACGGCGGCCGGCGTACTCGACGATCTCGGCCAGCGACGAGTGCCGCCGCTGCTGACCGCCGCCGATGCCGAGCAGCCGCCGTCCGCCGTGCCGCCGAGCGAGCTGCTCGAGCGCGACGTCGGCATCGGTGTAGCGCACCGTCGAGATGCGCTCGCCCACCACGGGCAGCGACCGCGGCGGCACGCCCAGGTGCCGTTCGAGGACGGGGAGCAGCGGCTCGCCGCCGGTGTCGCCGTCGGACCCGGCCTGGTGCACGACGTCCTGGAGGAAGGTGTGGAACGTGGTGAGGAACCTGCGGGTCTCGTCGTCCATCGCTGTGAGCGTAGCGGGAGGCTCGGACTCTGTCGGTGCGACCGCATACTCTCGATGTCATGCGTGCGGCAAGTGAGATCACCCGGACGGTGGCCCCGTTCAAGGTCGTCAGCGAGTGGGAGCCCTCGGGCGACCAGCCGGCGGCCATCGCCGAGCTCGAACGGCGCATCCGCCAAGGCGACAAGGACACCGTCCTGCTCGGTGCCACCGGTACGGGCAAGAGCGCCACCACCGCCTGGCTCATCGAGAAGCTGCAGCGACCCACGCTGGTCATGGTCCCGAACAAGACGCTGGCCGCCCAGTTCGCCAACGAGCTGCGCGAGATGTTCCCCAACAACGCGGTCGAGTACTTCGTCTCGTACTACGACTACTACCAGCCCGAGGCGTACGTCCCGCAGAGCGACACCTACATCGAGAAGGACTCCTCCATCAACGAGGAGGTCGAGCGGCTGCGGCACTCGGCCACGTGGTCGCTGCTCACCCGGCGCGACGTCATCGTGGTGGCGACGGTGTCCTGCATCTACGGCCTGGGCTCGGCCGACGAGTACCTCCACCGCATGGTGCACCTCAAGGTCGGCGACGAACGCAACCGAGAGGGCCTGCTGCGGGAGCTGGTCGACGTCCAGTACACCCGCAACGACCAGAACCTCACCCGCGGCACGTTCCGGGTGCGCGGCGACACCCTCGAGATCATCCCGATGTACGAGGAGCTGGCGCTGCGGGTCGAGTTCTTCGGCGACGAGATCGAGCGCATCATGACCATGCACCCGCTCACCGGCGAGGTCATGCGCGAGGAGCAGGAGACCTACGTCGCCCCGGCCACCCACTACGTGTCCGGCCGCGACCGCATGGAGCGGGCCATCCGCGGCATCGAAGCCGAGCTCGAGGAGCGACTGGCCGAGTTCGAGCGGCAGGGCAAGCTGCTCGAGGCGCAGCGGCTGCGCATGCGCACCACCTACGACATCGAGATGATGCGAGAGGTCGGCTTCACGTCCGGCATCGAGAACTACTCGCTGCACATGGACGGCCGCGAGCCCGGGTCGGCGCCCAACTGCCTGCTCGACTACTTCCCCGAGGACTTCCTGCTGGTCATCGACGAGTCACACGTCACGGTGCCGCAGATCGGCGGCATGTACGAGGGCGACATGAGCCGCAAGCGCACGCTCGTCGACCACGGGTTCCGGCTGCCCAGCGCCATGGACAACCGGCCGCTGCGGTTCGAGGAGTTCCTCCAGCGCATCGGCCAGACGATGTACCTGTCGGCCACACCCGGCCCGTACGAGATGGACAAGGTCGACTCCGTCGTCGAGCAGATCATCCGCCCGACCGGCCTGGTCGACCCCGAGGTGGTCGTCAAGTCCACCAAGGGCCAGATCGACGACCTCATCCACGAGATCCGCACACGGGTCGAGCGCGACGAGCGCGTCCTGGTCACCACGCTGACCAAGAAGATGGCCGAGGACCTCACCGACTACCTGCTCGAACGCGGCGTCCAGGTGCGCTACCTGCACAGCGAGGTCGACACCCTGCGCCGCATCGAGCTGCTGCGCGAGCTGCGCATGGGCGAGTTCGACGTGCTCGTCGGCATCAACCTGCTCCGCGAGGGCCTCGACCTCCCCGAGGTGTCGCTGGTCAGCATCCTCGACGCCGACAAGGAGGGGTTCCTCCGCTCCGGCACGTCGCTCATCCAGACCATCGGCCGCGCGGCCCGCAACGTGTCCGGCCAGGTCCACATGTACGCCGACACCATCACGCCGTCCATGCAGAACGCGATCGAAGAGACCAACCGCCGGCGCGAGAAGCAGATCGCCTACAACCGCGAACACGGCATCGACCCCACCCCGCTGCGCAAGCGCATCAGCGACATCACCCAGATGCTGGCCCGCGAGGACGCCGACACCGAGGCGCTCATCGGCGGCTCCGGCCGCGCCGCCAGCCGGGGCAAGTCGCCGGTGCCGGGGGTCCGGGCCAGCGTCGGCAGCGTCGGCAAGCACGCCGCCGACCTCGCCGGCATGCCCGCGGCCGACCTCGCCGGCCTCATCCAGCAGCTCAGCGACCAGATGCACGCCGCCGCGGCGGAGCTGCAGTTCGAGCTGGCCGCCCGCCTGCGCGACGAGATCTCCGAGCTCAAGCGCGAGCTGCGCGGCATGCACGAAGCCGGCGTCGGCTGACCCATCCGCCGAGCCCGTCCGCCGGCCGGAAGCGCCGGGCCGGGCGGCCCCGGCCTCGGCCTCAGCCGACGACGATCGGCGCAGCACAGAACCATATTGATCATGGAGAAGGGCGGCTCTCCGGCGCCCCGGAAGCCTACCTTCTCCATGATCTCTCTGTCAGGATCGGTTGTGCCGGGGTGCTGCTCGACGGGGCGGTGTGCCGGTGTGGGCGCTGGGTGACTCATCCATGATCTGTCCCGGCTGGTGGCCGGTGGCTTGGTGTTGACCTGTCCATGGTGCTCACAAGGGGGCGAGGGCCCGGCCGGGAGTGACTTGATAGAAGCCTGGGGTTCACGGCCCCAAGAGAGGTATGTCCACCCGGTCCGGGTCCTCGCGACACGTTGCCCGTCACAGGCTTGCGAGCAGAAACGGACACCTCATGGTGACAGTGGGGATCGACCCGCACAAGCAGACCCACACCGCGGTGATCATCGACGAAGCGGGCCGGCGGGTCGGGACGCCGCTGACCGTCGACGATGATCCGTCTTCGGTCGCGAAACTGCTGGCCTGGGCCGGGCGGCGCGCCGCCGGCCGGGCGGTGACGTGGGCGATCGAGGACGGCCGCGCCCTGGCGCGGCGCCTGGCGTCGGCGCTGGTTGCGGCCGGGCAGGTGGTGGTGTGGGTGCCGGTCCGGTTGATGGTCGCCGAACGCCACCACACCGGCCCGCGGGGCAAGTCCGACCCGCTCGACGCGCTCGCCGTCGCCAAGGCCGCACTGAACCCGGACAACGCCCGCTACCTGGCCACCCACCGTGTCGACGACCCCGGCGCACAGCTGGCGCCGCTGGTCGAGCACCGCGACCAGCTGGTCGGCGAACGGACCCGGCTGATCAACACCATGCGCTGGCGGCTGCACCAACTCGCCCCGGGCCTGGAACCGACGACGCTGACCACCCTCAAGGCGCCCCGCGAGCTGGCCGCCCGGCTCGAGGAGTTCCCCGACACCCCGCTGCGGCGAGTACTGCTGGCCAACTGCCACCGCCTCGAGACCCTCACCAGCGACATCAACGAACTCACCCGCGAACTAGGCGAACACACCCGCCGCGTCTGCCCGAACCTGCTCGCCATCCCCGGCGTCGGGCCCGTCGTGGCAGCAACCATCCTGGCCGAGCTCGGCGACCCCACCCGCATCCGCAACGGCGCCGCGCTGGCCCGCCTGGCCGGCACCGCCCCGATCCCGGTCTGGAGCTCCGACACCGAACGACACCGCCTGGACCGCGGCGGCAACCGACGCCTGAACAGAGCCCTCCACACCATCGCCAGAACCCAAGCCCGAAGCCACCGCCCGGCTCAAGCATTGATCGCCAAACACCAGGACACGAAGGGCAAACGCGGCGCGATACGAGTGCTCAAACGCCACCTCACCAACGTCATCCACCGCGCACTCCGCCACGACATCCCACCCACGACCTGCCAACCATCAGCAGCTTGACATAGAAGCGTCAACAACCGGCTGGCGGCCCGTCGCCGCCGCAGCCGGAGTCTGTCGGTGAGCGCCCGTAAGGTGGGTCCCCACCCAGTCAGGGCGGGGACCCATCCCACCGGGCGGGAGACACCTCGTCGTCAGAGCGGATCCAGCCCTCAGTCGAGGGTGTAGGCGCGCAGCACCACCTGCTCGATCCGCCCGCCGTCGCCGTCCCAGGCCGAGACCCGCAGCGACAGGTGGGTCGCGTCGGCGGGCACCCGGCTGATCACGGCGCGGAACTCGCCGCCGCCGCGCGGCACCACCCGCGCGGGCTGCCAGCTGACGCCGTCGTCGAACGACACCGACACGGAGGCACCGGCCACCGGCGCCACGCCCACGGCACCGGGCTGGTGTCCGACGGTCAGGTCGACGAACTGGGCGCCCGGCTTCGCCGCCACGTTCAGCAGCGACACGTTGACGCCGTAGCCGACGGTCAGCAGGGGGAGTGTCGTCGGCGCATCGACGGTCGACGATGGCACGGTCCACGCCGTCGAGGTCGCCGTCGATGCCAGCCACCACGGGGCCGACCGGGCCACGTCCAGCTCGATCCGCAGCGACGACGAGTCCGCCGGCACCGGGAACGTCCCGACCGCCTGACCACCCGACGCCACCTCGGCACCGTCCGCGATCAGCCGGAACGCCGGTGTGTCCACGGACGGCACCAGGCCGCCGTAGTGACCCGCGCCGTCCGTCCATTCCAGCAACCGCAGCGACACCTCGTCGCCCGACCGGTAGGCCGCCGCGCTCGACGCCCCGAAGTCGACCGGCAGCACGCCCGGCGCCAGCACCTGCCGGAACCACGCGTCGGACACCCGCTCGCCGTCGCCCGCGTACGTCCGCGGCGCCGACAGCATGGGGAAGCCGAACGGATCGGCGTCCGTCGATGCGCCGTACGCGTACTGCGCCCACGACGTGTCGCCGCCCGACACGTACTCGACCCGTGACTGCGGCGCGGTCGTCCGGCGCAGGAAGCCGAACGAGAACGCGTCCCACGGGCGCCACTTGTGCCGCAGCTCGCCGATGCCCTGTCCCGGAACGTGGCTGTGGTAGTCGACGTCGACGCGGGTGGTGTTCGACGCGTCGACGACGTAGTCCAGCGACGGCGGCACGACGTCCTCCTCGACCAGCACGAGGTCGTAGAGGTACGGGCTGACCTTGATCGCCGACACCGCCGCCGTCACCGGGCCCTGGTCCAGCAGCGCGAGCAGTGCCTCGCCCTCGGAGCGGGTTATCGCCATCGTCGGCACCGTCGACGGGTCGCCGCCGATGGTCAGCGCGCCGGACACGTTGTTGAAGATCATCACCAGCTTCGCCCCGGCGGCCTCGGCGTTGCGCATCTTCTCGAGGAAGGTGATCTCGCCCCGCTGGATCAGCGCGATGCCACCGTCCACGTCCACACCCTCGAAGTCCGCCGGCCGGCCCAGCCCGGCGTACACGATCGGCAGCTCGAACTCACCGTCCAGCAGCGCCGAGTTCAGCACGTAGGTCGCCTCGATCGGCCGCTCGACGGGCGTCAGCGTGCGCACCTGGATCAGCGGCGCCACCAGTGAGTACTGCGTGTAGTACTCGAAGTCGCCGACGGTGACCGGCTCGGTCGGGGAGGCGAAGGAGTCCTGAGCGCCGACGGAGAACGAGTGCGCGTAGGACTTGCCCCACGGGTCCGAGCGCCACCACGCGAGCATCGTGTTCGTCGCCTCGACCGGGTCGGGCGCCGACACCTCGATGGGGACGGTGTCGCGGGCGTCCAGGGTGACCGATGTGTCGCCCGCGACGACGAACTCCGGCGCGAACACCGCCGCCGTCTCCGTCGTGAACACGTGCGGCTCGTCGTAGGTGAACACGTAGCCCATGGCCGCGTACCGGCCCGGCGGCACCCGCAGCGTCGCCGCGCCGTCGACGAACCCGACGCTCGTCGCCGCGAAGACCGACGTGTCGTCGACGTTGACCACGTCGACCAGGCTGATGCCGCCGGCCGGGCGGCCGTCGCGGGCGATCCCGCGGACCGTGAGGTCGTAGCGCTCGGACTCCTTGTGGAAGCCCAGCGCGGTCCGCACGCTCACGCCGCCAGGCCCCGTCGCGACCAGCCTGCCGCCGTACAGGCCGTAGTCGCCGGCCGCGGGGTCGACGGTGACGGCGGCATCGGCCGTCCCGCCGGCCGGGACGGTCACCGTCGGCGCGCCGAGTGTGACCATGCCGGGCGCGGGCGCCGCCCCGTCCTCGTCCGTCACCGATGCCGCGAGCGACAGGACCACGGGGGCGGAGCCGGTGTTGTGGTAGGTGACCGTCCGGGTAACCGGCTGCGCGTCGTCCTGCGGGTACGGGAAGTAGCCGGCGTCCAGCGGCCCGGTCGTCGCGACCACCTGCTGCGACGTGGCGCGGGCGAGGTCGATGCGCCCCGTGCCCTGCTCGTAGACGGTCAGCGCCTCGTTCGGCGACGTCGTCGACGCGAGTGCCGCCTTGAGGTCCGGCCCGGTCCACTCCGGCCGCTGCTGCGCCAGCAGCGCCGCCGCGCCCGCGACGTGCGGAGTCGCCATCGAGGTGCCGTCCAGCGCCAGGTAGTCGTCGCCGACCGGGGTGCCGATGACGGCGCCGGCCGCCCGCGCCGCGATGATCCCGACGCCCGGCGCCGTCACGTCCGGCTTGAGCGCGAAGTCGCCGGCGCGCGGGCCGCGCGACGAGAAGCCGGCCAGCCCGTTCTGCTTGTCGACGGCGCCGACGGTGAGTGCGCTGGTGGCCGCGCCCGGGGTCGTGACGGTGCCGTCGCCCGGCCCGTCGTTGCCGGCGGCGATGACGAACAGCGCGCCGGACTCCGCGCTGAGCTCGTTCACCGCCTGGCTGGCCGGGTCGGTGCCGTCGGTGTAGCCGCCGCGCACGCCCAGGCTGAGGTTGACGACGTCGGCGCCGTTGTCGACCGCCCACTCCATGCCGGCGATGACCTCGGACATCGGGCCGGAGCCGCCGTCGTCGAGCACCTTGACGTTCATGAGGTCGGCCTCGTAGGCGATGCCGCGGCGCTGCCCGTCCGACGCCGCGCCGGTGCCGGCCACGATCGACGCGACGTGGGTGCCGTGCCCGTACCGGTCGGTCGTGCTGTCCGAGACGCTGAAGTTCGCCTCGGCGACGACCTTGCCGGCCAGGTCCGGGTGGGTGCTGTCGATGCCGGTGTCGAGGACGGCGACCGTGACGCCGTCGCCGGTGAACCCGGCCGCCCAGGCCTCCGGCGCGCCGACCTGCGGGGCGCTGTCCTCGTCGACGGTGCTCATGGTCTGGTCCAGCCAGATCTTCTCGACCCCGGCGAGCGGGCCGGCGGCCGCGGCGGCCGTCCGGGCGGCGGGGGAGTCCATGGGCCGGGCGCCGGTCAGCGCGTCCGCGAGCGCCGCGGCGGCGTCCTTGTCGACGTCGGCGGCGACGGCCCCGATCGACTCCAGCGAGTCGGTGGGCGTGACGGCGGGCAGCTGCGGTCCCGCAATGCCGCGAGCGGCGGCCGCAGCCGACGCCGTCGCCTCCACGATGACCGGCAGCACGTCGCTGCTCGCGTCGTCGTAACCCTGCCCGATCAGCGCCGTGACGTCGAACAACGCGCGATCCAGCAGGTCCGGGACCAGCGGCGCGACGTCGGCCGGGACGACGTACAGATGCCCGTCGATCTCCTGCTCGTGGAAGCCGGGCACGGTCCCGTCGGCCCGGGCCGCGGGGTCGACGGTGGCCGCCGCCCGCCCGTCGGCCGCGGTCGTGACGTGCACGCGGTCGCCGGTGATCAGCGTGACGGTGACCCCGCCGGCGGGCACGGCGAGCGGTGGAGACTCCGCCGGACCGGCGGGTTCGGCGGTCGCGGCAGGGATCACCTGCGCGACCAGACCGGTGAGGACGACGGCGGCCGTGGCCGCTCTCCAGGACCTGCGCAACGCTCTGCCCTCCGGGGATACGGGGCGACGTGGGGGTGCGGTGTCCGGATCGTGCACAAGTTTCACGGAACGTGACAAGGGTTATGCTTTGGCGAAAATCCGTCAGTGGCAGGTTTTGGCCAGCGGTCTCGACCCTGCGGGAGCCGCGCATGCTGGAACAGCTCGGCCTCAGCGACGAGGAGCAGACCGTCTACCTCGCCCTGCTGGAGCGCGCCCGGCCGGCGACGGCGGCAGCTCTCGGACCGGCGGGCGTGCCCCCCGACGTCATCGAGAAGATCCTCGACGCGCTCGAGCTGCGCGGCCTGGCCGACCGTGTGCCGGGGGAGCCTCCGACGTACCGCCTGGTCGACCCCGCGCTGGCGTTCGCCGACACCCTGGCGGCCCGCGAGCGCGACCTGCAGCGCAGCCGCGCCCTGGTCGACGAGCTCGCCGTCACGCACCGCCGCCGCCACGACGCCGTCGAGCCCGGCGACCTCGTCGAGATCGTCACCGGCTCCGACGCGACCGCGCGCCGCCTCGTCGACGTCTACAGCAGCGCCCGCACGCAGGTCAGAGCCATGGAGCGGCCGCCCTACGGCGTCGTCAACAGCGAGCCGAACCCCATCGAGGTCGAGCTGCTTCGGGCCGGCGTCCGCCACCGCGTCCTCTACGAGCAGAGCGCCGTCGATCTGCCCGGCCGGCTGGCCGACCTCATCGGCGGTATCGCGGCGGGCGAGGAGGCCCGGGTCGCGCCGACGCTGCCGGCCCGCATGCTGCTCATCGACGACCGGTACGCCATGCTCCCGGCCAAGGCCGGCGCGCTCATCACCGACCAGCTGCTCGTCGTGCACCCCAGCGGGCTGCTCGACGTCCTGGCCGAGGTGTTCGAGGAGACCTGGCTGCGCGCGATGCCGCTGCGGCTGGCGCCCAGCGACCAGGACGGCCAGGTCGACGACGACCGCGTCATCCTGAACCTGCTGGCCGCCGGGCTGACGGAGCAGTCGATCGCCAGGCACGTCGGCGCCAGCCAGCGCACCGTCCAGCGGCGCATCCGCGAGATCAGCGGCCGGCTCGGAGCCCGGACCCGGTTCCAGGCCGGGCTGCAGGCCGCTCGCAACGGCGTGCTCTGAGCATGGCCCGGGATTCACCGGGTACTCGCCGGGATGGACGGCGAATTGCGTTGGTGGGCGGGGCTGTGAAATATACTGGGATCAGCGTGGAGGGGAGTAATCCCGACGCGGTGGCATCGTCATCACGGATGCTCCCTACACCAGGGGCGTCCCGGTGCCGTCGGCCCGGTGAACCCGGGCGGAAGAGACCTCCGGTTGCGCACAGCGTCCGCTGTGCGGTCAGCTCACCGGAGAGGACTCTGTCTTCGTGTTGAACCTGCCCGTCTGGTTCGAGATCGGCACGTTCGTCGTGCTGATCCTGCTGCTCGTGCTCGATCTCCTGATCGTCACGCGCCGCCCGCACGCCCCGTCCATCCGCGAGGCCAGCCTGTGGGTGGCCTTCTATGTCGGCCTGGCGGTGGTCTTTGGCATCGTCCTGGGCTTCGTCGGCCACGGCCAGGCCTCCGGCGAGTTCTTCGCCGGCTGGCTCACCGAGTACAGCCTCAGTGTCGACAACCTGTTCATCTTCGTCATCATCATGGCCCAGTTCCGGGTGCCCCGGCAGTTCCAGCAGTCGGTGCTGATGTTCGGCATCCTGACGGCCATCGTGCTGCGCGGCGTGTTCATCCTGCTCGGCGCGGCACTGATCAACCAGTTCGCCTGGGTGTTCTACATCTTCGGCGCGTTCCTCGTGTACACCGCCGTCAAGCTGGCCAACCAGCAGGTCCACCACGAGGAGCACGACGACGAGTACGAGAACGCGTTCGTCCGCCGCGCCCAGAAGGTGCTGCCGATGACGCAGGAGTACCACGGCATCAAGCTGCGCATCCGCGAGAACGGCAAGCGGCTCTACACGCCGATGCTCATCGTCTTCCTGTCCATCGCCTCGGCCGACCTGCTGTTCGCCGTCGACTCCATCCCGGCGATCTTCGGCCTCACCCAAGAGGCGTTCATCGTCTTCACGGCGAACATCTTCGCGCTCATGGGGCTGCGGCAGCTCTACTTCCTCATCGGCGGACTGCTCCAGAAGCTCGTCTACCTGTCCGCCGGCCTCGCCGTCATCCTCGCCTTCATCGGCGTGAAGCTGGTGCTGCACGCGCTGCACGAGAACAACCTGCCGTTCATCAACGGCGGCGAGCCGTTCCACAACGTGCCCGAGGTGCCCATCTGGCTGTCCCTGACGGTCATCCTCAGCACCCTGGTCGTGACGACGATCCTCAGCCTGCTGAAATCGCGCAGCGACGAGCGCAAGGCCGCCCAGGCCGGTGCCCTGGCCGCGGGCCCGGGTGCGGGTTCGGCCTCGGGCTCGGGTTCGCCCTCGGCCGAGGTCTCCGAGTCACCGTCGTCCGCGGACGACGCCGCTGCCACGGCCGACGAGGTCGACGGTCAGCGGGTCGACGACCACCGCTGACGCCTCATCGTGGGGGGACGGTGGCCCCGGTGTTCGCGCCGGGGCCACCGTCCCCTTTCGCCGTCCGGCCGGCTGCTCGTGGCGGGCGGTGACGCCCGGGGATCCGGCTCACGCTCCGGAATCCGACGCTTGCGGCCCGGATGTGGCCGCCATCCGCCGGTTTCCGAGGCGTCCGCCGGTTTCCCGAGCGTGCGTCGGTTGACCGGGGCTCACCAGCCGCGGGCGCGCCACTCCGCGAGGTGGGGGCGCTCGGCGCCGAGGGTCGTGTCGTCGCCGTGGCCGGGGTAGACCCAGGTCTCGTCGGGCAACCGGTCGAAGAGCTTGTGCTCCACGTCGTCGACGAGCGACGTGAAGTCGGCGGGCGAGGTCGTCTTGCCCACTCCGCCGGGGAACAGCGAGTCGCCGGTCCACAGGTGCGGCGGACCGGTGGGGTCGTCGTACAGCAGGGCGATGCTGCCGGGGGTGTGGCCCACCAGGTGAATGACCTCGACCTCGGCGGAGCCGAACCGCAGCCGGTCGCCGTCGCGCACCGGATGCGTCGTGGGCACCGGGATCGCGGGGGCGTCGTCCTCGTGGGCGACGGTGACAGCCCCGGTCTCCGCCGCCACCGACTCCAACGCGCCCCAGTGGTCGCGGTGGCGGTGCGTCGTCACCACGTAGCGCACCGGCCCCTCGCCACACAGCTGCAACACCCGCACAGGCTCGGCGGCGGCGTCGACCAGCAGCTCGTCGCCGGAGAAGCGGCAGCGCAGGACGTAGGTGTTGTTGTCCCACGCCCCGCCCACGGACGCCTTGGTGACGACCAGCCCGGCCAGCTCGTGCACCGCTGGGACGCCGCCCGGCCGCACGTGCCCCGAGTACACCGTCACGACGACGCCGTCACAGCCAGGCCGGCAGCGCGGGCAGCCCGCCCGGCGGCTGCACCCGCAGCCCGGCGCCGGGGGAGCGGCCGGTCAGCCAGCCGAGCAGCTCGGCCGGGCCGCCGGCGACGGTGACCGGGGCGTCCGGGCCCAGGTGCTCGACCCCGCCGCCGTCGACCTCGAGAGCGATGGCCGGGACGTCGTCGCGGCGGCCGAAGGCGCGCACCGTCTCGTCCAGCGCCCGCCGTACGAAGGCGCTGGGCCAGTGGCCGGGCTCGTAGCCGGCGTCGAGGTCGACGTGGTGGATCTCGAGCTCGCGCAGCCGCAGCCACAGCACCCGCCGTCCGGGCAGCGGCTCGCCGGTGGCGGCGAACCCGCGGCGGACCTGGCGCTCCCAGCCGTCGTCGGGCATCTCCATGACGGCGCGGACGAACCGGTCGGCCGAGACGTGGAGGTCGTCGACCACCTCGGCGGGCGAGCGGGCGACGCCGGCCTGGATGTCGGCGTCGCGGGCCTCGAGGCTGGGATACATCGGGTTCTCGCGGCCGGTGCGCGCCCAGGACAGCAGGTTGGACAGCGCGTCGGCGTTGCGGGCCACATGCGTGAGGACGTGGGCGCGGGTCCAGCCGGGACATAGACTGGGTGCGGTCAGGTCAGCGTCGTCCAGCGCGGCGGCCGTGGCGATGAGTCGCTCGGTCGCGGCGGTCACCGGTCCGGCGGCGGGAGAGTCGCCGGAATCGTGGGACATCGGTTCGGCGTTCACGGTGGGCACGCCTTCGAACCTAGTCCTCATCGGCCGACGGGGCGACTGTGTTGGCCGGTCCGGGCCGGTCCGGCCGCACGAGCAACGCAATGACGCCGACCTTGTCGGACCCGCCCCCTACGATGCAACCAACCGCACCTCTGTCCGTCCGTCCACAGCTCGAACTCGCCGATACCGGAGTCCACGGGGCCTCATGACCGAACGAACCGCCGCCCGTACCAGCGACCGCCTGGTGGTCCGCGGGGCACGGGAGCACAACCTCAAAGACGTCTCCCTCGACCTCCCGCGCGACGCACTCATCGTGTTCACCGGGTTGTCCGGGTCGGGGAAGTCCAGCCTGGCCTTCGACACGATCTTCGCCGAGGGCCAGCGCCGCTACGTCGAGTCGCTCTCGGCCTACGCCCGCCAGTTCCTGGGGCAGATGGACAAGCCCGATGTCGACTTCATCGAGGGGTTGTCGCCGGCGGTCTCCATCGACCAGAAGTCGACGTCGCGCAACCCGCGGTCGACGGTGGGCACCATCACCGAGGTCTACGACTACCTGCGCCTGCTCTACGCCCGCGCCGGACACCCGCACTGTCCCGAGTGCGGCCGTCCCATCGGCCGGCAGACGCCGCAGTCCATCGTCGACCAGGTGCTCGATCTCGAGGACGGCGCCCGCTTCCAGGTGCTGGCTCCGGTCATCCGCGAGCGCAAGGGCGAGTACGCCGACCTCTTCCGCACGCTGCAGTCGCAGGGCTACTCCCGCGCGCGCATCGACGGGACGGTGTACCAGCTCACCGAGGTCCCCAAGCTGAAGAAGCAGGAGAAGCACACCATCGAGGTGGTGGTCGACCGGCTGGCGGTCAAGGAGTCCGCCAAGCGCCGGCTCACCGACTCCGTCGAGACGGCGCTGCGGCTGTCCGGCGGCCTGGTCACCCTCGACTTCGTCGACCTGCCCGAGGACGACGAGCACCGCGAGCGGGTCTACTCCGAGCACCTGTACTGCCCGTACGACGAGCTCTCGTTCGAAGAGCTCGAGCCGCGGTCGTTCTCGTTCAACTCGCCGTTCGGCGCGTGCCCCGAGTGCACCGGCCTGGGCACCCGCATGGAGGTCGACGACGAGCTGGTCGTCCCCGACCCCTCCAAGAGCCTCGACGACGGTGCGCTGGCCCCGTGGGCGCCGGGCACGACGTCGGAGTACTTCGACCGGCTGGTCACGGCGCTGGCCGACGCCCTCGGCTTCCGCACCGACGTCCCGTTCGAGAAGCTGCCCAAGAAGGCGCGCGAGGCCGTCCTGCAGGGCCACCCCGAGCAGGTGCACGTCCGCTACCGCAACCGCTACGGCCGCGAGCGCTCCTACTACACCTCCTACGAGGGCGTCGTCCCGTGGGTGCGCCGCCGCTACGCCGAGGCCGAGTCCGACGCCAGCCGCGAGCGGTTCGAGGGCTTCATGCGCGAGGTCCCGTGCCCGGCCTGCGGCGGCGCACGGCTCAAGCCGGTGGTGCTGGCCGTGACGGTGGGCGGCCGCAGCATCGCCGACGTCGCCGCGCTGCCCATCGGCGAGTGCGCCGAGTTCCTGCGCACGCTCACGTTGTCCGAGCGCGAAGAGCAGATCGCCGCCCGGGTGCTCAAGGAGGTCAACGAGCGGCTGCAGTTCCTGGTCGACGTCGGCCTGCACTACCTCAGCCTCGACCGCGCGTCGGCCACGCTGGCCGGCGGCGAGGCGCAGCGCATCCGGCTGGCCACGCAGATCGGCTCCGGGCTGGTCGGCGTGCTGTACGTGCTCGACGAGCCGTCCATCGGGCTGCACCAGCGCGACAACCACCGGCTCATCGAGACGCTCATCCGGCTGCGCGACCTCGGCAACACCCTCATCGTCGTCGAGCACGACGAAGACACCATCAAGGTGGCCGACTGGGTGGTCGACATCGGCCCCGGGGCCGGCGAGCACGGCGGCCAGGTGGTCGTCAGCGGCACCGTCGACGACCTCCTGACGCAGGAGGACTCCCTCACCGGGCAGTACCTGTCCGGAAAGAAGCGCATCGACATCCCGGCGGTCCGCCGTCCACCCACCAAGGACCGCGCCATCACCGTCGTCGGCGCGCGGGCCAACAACCTCAAGGACGTCACCGTCAAGTTCCCGCTCGGCTGCTTCGTCGCCGTCACCGGCGTCAGCGGCTCGGGCAAGTCGACGCTGGTCAACGACATCCTCTACACCGCGCTGGCCAAACAGATCTACAACGCCCGCGCGGTCCCGGGGCGGCACAAGCGCATCGAGGGCATGGCCCTGGTCGACAAGGTCGTCCACGTCGACCAATCGCCCATCGGCCGCACGCCGCGCAGCAACCCGGCCACCTACACCGGCGTGTTCGACGTCATCCGCAAGCTGTTCGCCGAGACGCAGGAGGCGAAGGTCCGCGGCTACCAGCCGGGCCGGTTCTCGTTCAACGTCAAGGGCGGGCGCTGCGAGGCCTGCACCGGCGACGGCACCATCAAGATCGAGATGAACTTCCTGCCCGACGTCTACGTGCCGTGCGAGGTCTGCCACGGCGCCCGGTACAACCGCGAGACGCTCGAGGTGCACTACAAGGGCAAGAGCATCTCCGAGGTGCTCGAGATGCCCATCGAGGAGGCGACCGAGTTCTTCGCCCCGGTCGAGCGCATCGCCCGGCACCTGCGCACCCTCAAGGAGGTCGGGCTCGGCTACGTGCGGCTCGGCCAGCCGGCGCCGACGCTGTCCGGCGGCGAGGCACAGCGGGTCAAGCTCGCCGCCGAGCTGCAGAAGCGGTCGACGGGCAAGACCATCTACGTGCTCGACGAGCCCACCACCGGCCTGCACTTCGAGGACATCCGCAAGCTCATCGGCGTGCTGCAGGGCCTGGTCGACAAGGGCAACACCGTCGTCGTCATCGAGCACAACCTCGACGTCGTCAAGACCGCCGACTGGATCGTCGACATGGGCCCCGAAGGCGGCACCGGCGGCGGCACCGTCGTGGCCACGGGCACGCCCGAGCAGGTCGCCAAGGTCGGCGCCTCGCACACCGGTGGCTTCCTCAAGGAGATCCTCGGGGTCTAGACCACGGAATCCGTTCGGCCCGCCCGCTCGTAGAAGAGGATGAGCGGGTACCCCGGACGGAGAGGCGATCGATGGCACAGCACCACACGGCACCGACCACTACCGGCGAGACCGACGGCGGCCATACCGGCTGCGGGCGGTGCGTCGGCAGGCGGACCGCGCTGATGGGCATGGGCGCCGTCGGCGTCGCGGGCCTGCTGGCGGCCTGCGGAGGCGGCGACAGCGAGCCGAGCACCAGCGGCGCGCCGCCGGCCACGGAACCGGAGGCCGAGCCCAGCGCCGAGGCCACCACGCCGGCCGAGGAACCGAGCGAGGAGCCGTCCGCGCCGCCCGAGGAGCCCGACGAGCCGGCCGCCGACGCACTGGCCAGCACGGCCGACGTCCCGGTGGGCAGCGGCTTCATCAACGACGGTGCCGGAGTCGTGGTCACCCAGCCGACCGCCGGCACGTTCCTCGGCTTCAGCGCCACCTGCACGCATCAGGGCTGCGCCGTCACCGAGATCGAGGGCGACGTCATCACCTGCCCCTGCCACGGCAGCCAGTACAGCGCCATGGACGGGTCGGTCGTGACGGGTCCGGCCACCCAGCCGCTGGCGCCGGTCGCCGTCGTCGTCCAGGGCGACCAGGTCCTCCCCGCCTGAGTCGCCTCACGCCAGGGCGGTGGGTCCGGCGGAGGGGGCGGTGGATGCTGCGCCGGCTCCGCTACGCGGCGGTGAAGCATGCCGCGGGCGCTCTTGACGCCGGCTCCACATCCACCGCCCCCTCCGCCTGGTCAGCCCGCGTCGCGTTCGCGATGCTGGCTTGGTCTGACGGGGCCGCACCCGGCCGGTGCGAACGGGGTGAACCGGCGGCCGGGTGCGGCGTCAGGGGAGCTGCGGCGGGCGTCAGACGCCCGGCCGCGGCTCCATGGGCGGTGGCTCGTCGTGGCCGAAGAGAGGCTGGCCCGACGGCGGGTCGGCCGGTGCGGCCGTGCCCGGCGCGGGGTACGCGGACGCGGAGGCCGACGCCGCCGTCCGGCCCATCGGCGGGTCGAAGGTCGACGGCGACAGCTTGGTCCACCACTCGCGGGCGGTGTTGATGCCACCGACGCCGAACGCGATCGTGGCGGCTGCGAGGATCGCGAGCGGCAGGTACTGCAGCAGCGTGTTCTCGATCTTCGACGTCACCGAGGGCGCGAAGTTCAGCGTGTCGAAGGCGGCCAGGACCCCGACCACCAGCACGCCGACGCGCACCGCGGTGCTGACCCAGCCCATGTTGCGGCTCTCGGCGAACGGCCGGACGACATTCGCCGCCCAATTCGCGATCGCGGCGGCCACGAACAGGACCAGCAGTGCCACCGCCACGAGCGGCAGATAGGCGATCAGGCCATTGAGCATCGACGTCAGTTCGTCGATTCCCAGAACCTCCGCGGCGATCTGCACGAAGATGACGAAGATGAGGAAATAGGCCACCTGGCCGATGAGCGCCACGCCGCTGGTGCCGGCCTGACGCAGGGTGTTCTCGATTCCGGCCGCCTCGGTGAGCCGGCCCGCGCCGACCTTGTTGAGGCCCGCCGTCAGCAGCCGCCGGATCAGTTTCGCGACCCAGTGGCCGACCAGCAGCAGAAGAAGCGCGACCACCAGGCGCGGCACGAAGTCGCCGATGTCGGTGCCGAGTCGGCTGAACGAGTCGCCGAGTTGGTCGACGAAATTCTCTGTACGTACAGATGTGGGCATTCCCATGCCTCCCGCCTTGTCTCGAAGTCCCCCGAAGATAGGCCCGTCAGCACGATCGTTCGCGGCGATTCCGATTTGTTCGGCTCATCGGCCGAGGGAGGTGTGAGAATTGTCGGCACATCGGCGTACATGGTGCTCGCATTGCCGGTGCACGCGGTTGTCACGCCCTGGGCGAACGCGCGCCGTGCCGACCTCGTCGGTGGCAGGTCATAGGCTGGTCCTGTGGCCGATCCGACGACGTACCGACCGGCCCCGGGGTCGATCCCGGTCGAGCCCGGGGTCTACCGCTTCAGCGACGCGCGGGGGCGCGTCATCTACGTCGGCAAGGCCAAGAGCCTGCGCGCCCGGCTGTCGTCGTACTTCCAGGACCTCTCCGCGCTCCACCCGCGCACGTTCGCCATGGTCACCACGGCCGCCAAGGTCGAGTGGACGGTCGTGCGCACCGAGGTCGAGGCGCTGCAGCTGGAGTACTCCTGGATCAAGGAGTTCGACCCGCGGTTCAACGTCCGCTACCGCGACGACAAGTCCTACCCGTACCTCGCGGTCACGCTGAACGAGGAGTTCCCGCGCGCCATGGTCATGCGCGGGGCCAAGAAGCGCGGCGTCCGCTACTTCGGGCCCTACGCCCACGCGTGGGCCATCCGCGAGTCGCTCGACCAGCTGCTGCGGGTGTTCCCGGTGCGCAGCTGCTCCAAGGGCGTGTTCAACCGGTCCAAGCAGATCGGCCGGCCCTGCCTGCTCGGCTACATCGGCAAGTGCTCCGCCCCGTGCGTGGGCCGGGTCGACGCCGACGAGCACCTGCAGATCGCCGAGGACCTCGTCTCGTTCCTCGAGGGCAAGACCACCGGCTACATCCGGCGGCTCGAGAAGGAGATGAAGGCCGCGGCGGCGGAGCTCGACTTCGAGCGGGCCGCCCGGCTGCGCGACGACATCGCCGCCCTCGACCGCGCCATGGAGGCCAACGCCGTCGTGCTGGGCGACGGCACCGACGCCGACGTCGTCGCGCTGGCCGACGACGCCCTCGAGGTCGCGGTCCAGGTCTTCTACGTGCGCGGCGGCCGGGTCCGCGGGCAGCGCGGCTGGGTCGCCGACAAGGCCGACGACGCCCCGGCCGGCGAGCTGGTCGAGCGGTTCCTGCTGCAGCTCTACGGCGAGCTGGGCGGCGAGTCGGTCCCGCGCGAGATCCTCGTCCCGGCCGTGCCCGACGACGCGCAGGAGGCCGCGGCCCTCACCGAGCTGCTCACCGAGCTGCGCGGCGGCCGGGTCGACGTCCGGGTGCCCCAGCGCGGCGACAAGCGGGCCCTGCTGCAGACGGTCGCCGCCAACGCCAAGCAGTCGCTCAACCTGCACAAGACGAAGCGCGCCAGCGACCTCACCACCCGCAGCCGCGCCATCGGCGAGATCCAGGAGGCGCTCGAGCTCGACGAGCCGCCGCTGCGCATCGAGTGCTACGACATCTCCAACCTCGCCGGCACCGAGGTCGTCGGCTCCATGGTGGTCTTCGAGGACGGCCTGCCGCGCAAGAGCGAGTACCGCAAGTTCACCGTCCGTGGCGAGCAGGGCGGCACCGACGACGTCGCCTCCATCCGCGAGGTCCTCACCCGGCGGTTCCGCCGGCTGCGCGAGTCGCACCAGGCCGACCAGGACGAGACCGCAGCGGACGCCGTCGGCGCGCCGGCGGACGACGGGCTGCGCCCGGGCATCGACCCCGAGACCGGCCGGCCGCGCAAGTTCGCCTACGCGCCCGGACTGGTGGTCGTCGACGGGGGGCAGCCGCAGGTCAACGCCGCCCGGCAGGCCATGGACGAGGCCGGTGTCAGCGACATCCCGGTGGTCGGCCTGGCCAAGCGCCTCGAAGAGGTCTGGCCGCCCGATTCCGACCACCCGATCATCCTGCCGCGCACCAGCGAGGGGCTGTATCTGCTGCAGCGGGTCCGCGACGAGGCGCACCGCTTCGCCATCACGTTCCACCGCCAGCGCCGGTCCACCTCCATGGTCGACAGCCTGCTCGACGGCGTCCCCGGGCTGGGACCCGCCCGGCGCAAGGCGCTCATGACCAGGTTCGGCTCGCTGAAACGGCTCCGAGCTGCGACCATGGAGCAGATCGCGGAGGTCCCCGGCTTCGGTCCTGCGACGGCGCAGGCGGTGGTCGACGCGCTGGCGGAGCGCCCGGCCGCGCCGGCCGTGAACACCGCAACCGGCGAGATCCTCGAGACGTGACCGGCACGGTCGCCGAGGCTCCCGCCGCGCGCCCCCACACCTGAACAGCCACACCCTCCACCGCACAAGGGGATCGCACCATGAACGACCAGGGCCGACCGGAGGCCTCGGAGAAGCTCGAGCTGCTCCTGGTCACCGGAATGTCGGGCGCCGGGAAGACGGCGGCGACGGCAGCCCTCGACGACATCGGCTGGTTCGTCGTCGACAACCTGCCACCGTCGCTGCTGATGGACCTCGTCACCACCGTCACCCAGCGCACCGACCTGCGCCGCGTCGCCGTCGTCGCCGACGTCCGCGGCGGCGTGTTCTTCAGCGAGCTGCGCGGCGCGCTCGACCTCCTCACCGAGCAGGGGTACCGCCCGACGGTGCTCTTCCTCGAGGCGGGCGACGAGGCGCTGGTCCGCCGGTTCGAGTCCGCGCGCCGGCCGCACCCGCTGCAGGGCGCCGGGCGCATCCTCCAGGCCATCGAGCGCGAGCGTGAGGAGCTGGCGTCGCTGCGGGTCGCCGCCGACGTCGTCATCGACACGTCGCTGCTCAACCCGCACGAACTGGCCGCCCGGGTCCGGTCGGCGTTCTCGGCGCCCGAGCTGACGGGCCTGCGCGCCATCGTCATCTCGTTCGGCTTCAAGTACGGTCTGCCGGTGGACGCCGACATGGTCGCCGACATGAGGTTCCTGCCGAACCCGCACTGGGTGCCGCACCTGCGCCCGCAGAACGGCACGGACTCCGAGGTCAGCGACTACGTGCTGACGCAGCCGGGGGCCGAGGACTTCCTCGAGCACTACAGCGACCTCGTCGCCATGGTGGCGCCCGGCTACCTGCATGAGGGCAAGCGGTTCGTCACCATCGGCATCGGCTGCACCGGAGGCAAGCACCGCAGCGTCGCGATGAGCGAGGCGCTCGCGCAGCGGCTGCGCAAACAGGGCATCGAGACCCTCGTGGTCCATCGCGATCTCGGACGGGAATGACAGAACCACTCACAGCAACGGCGGGCGGCGTGGCCCGCGGCCGGCTGGCCGGCCCGAAGGTCGTCGCGCTCGGCGGCGGGCACGGACTCGCGGCCTCGCTGTCGGCGCTGCGGCGCATGGCCGGCCGGCTGACGGCGGTCGTCACCGTCGCCGACGACGGCGGCTCCAGCGGCCGGCTGCGCGAGGAGCTGGGCGTGCTGCCGCCCGGTGACCTCCGCATGGCGCTGGCCGCCCTCTGCGGTGACGACGACTGGGGCCGCACGTGGGCGCGGGTGCTGCAGCACCGGTTCCTCAGCGGGGGAGAGCTGCACAACCACGCGGCCGGCAACCTGCTCATCGTCGCCCTCTGGGAGCTGCTCGGCGGCCACGTCGAGGGCCTCGACTGGGTCGGCCGGCTGCTCGGCGCCCAGGGCCGGGTGCTGCCGATGTCGCTGGTCCCGCTGACCATCGAGGCCCTGGTCGGACGGCCCGCGGCGCAGGCCGGCGCCCCGCGTGACGTCTTCACCGTCAGCGGGCAGCACGCCGTCGCCACCACCGACGGCGACATCGTGGCGGTCGGCCTGGTGCCCGAGAACCCGCCGGCCTGCCCCGAGGCGCTCGAGGCCATCGCCGACGCCGACTGGGTGGTGCTGGGGCCGGGCTCCTGGTTCAGCAGCGTCGTCCCGCACCTGCTGGTCCCCGAGCTGCGCGACGCCCTGGTCACGACGACGGCGCGGCGCGCGGTCACGCTCAACCTGTCCGAGGAGGGCGGCGAGACCACCGGCTTCACGCCCGAGATGCACCTCGAGGTGCTGGGGGCGTACGCGCCGGACCTGCGCCTCGACCTCGTCATCGCCGAGCGGCGCTCCTGCACCGACGAGAAGCTGCTGCGCCGCATCGCCGGCGAGCTGGGCGCGGAGCTCGTCGTCGCCGACGTCGCCATGAGCGACGGCTCCGCCCAGCACGACCCCGTCCGGCTCGGGCAGACCTACGCCGCCACGCTGGGCGAGGGCGGCATCGGCTCCTGGCGCTGACCCGCCCCGCCCGCCCCGCCCCTGCCCGCCCGTCGCCAGACTCCACCGAAGTTGATCTTGGAGTTCTTCGGGTATCAATCCGGGCAAATCCCCCCGCGATGCCGAAGAACTCCAAGACCAACTCGGGCGGAACAGCGGGTGGCGATATCCGAGTGCGGTGTTCCGGCGTCGACGGCGCCCCGCCGACTTCATCCTGCGTCGGCCCTTTCCTGTGCCCAACCACGCCCGCGCAGCCAAGTTGATCTTGGAGTAATCGCGGAGTCGTCCGACGGAATGTCCGATTGATTCCGCGGTTACTCCAAGATCAACTTGGGAAGGGAGTGGTGGGGACCGTTCGGCGGAAGGCTCGTCCGGCATGGGCCTCCGGTGTGGCAGGATCACGGCATGGCGATGACAGCATCCGTGAAGGACGAGCTGGCTCGCCTCGAGGTGACAAGGACGTGCTGCCGTAAGGCTGAGGTGTCGTCGCTGCTGCGCTTTGCCGGCGGCCTGCACATCGTCAGTGGGAAGATCGTCATCGAGGCCGAGTTGGATACGGGGGTCGCGGCCCGCAGGCTGCGACGTGACATAGCGGAGGTGTTCGGCCACGAGAGCGATCTCGCGATGGTGGCCGCCGGGGGGTTGCGCAAGGGGAGCCGTTACGTCGTGCGCGTGGTGCGCGACGGCGAGCGGCTGGCGCGCCAGACGGGGTTGATCGACGGCAGCGGGCGGCCGGTCCGCGGGCTGCCGCCGCAGGTGGTCAACGGGGCCGACCACGACGCCGAGGCCGCGTGGCGGGGCGCGTTCCTCGCGCACGGGTCGCTCACCGAGCCCGGACGGAGCTCCGCGCTCGAGGTGACCTGCCCGGGGCCCGAGGCGGCGCTCGCGCTGGTCGGCGCGGCTCGGCGGCTCGAGATCTCGGCCAAGGCGCGCGACGTCCGGGGGACCGACCGCGTGGTGGTGCGCGACGGCGACGCCATCGGCGCGCTGCTCACCCGGCTCGGCGCGCACGACAGCGTGCTGGCCTGGGAGGAGCGGCGCATGCGCCGCGAGGTGCGGGCCACGGCGAACCGGCTGGCCAACTTCGACGACGCCAACCTGCGCCGCTCGGCGCGGGCGGCGGTCGCGGCCGGGGCACGGGTCGAGCGGGCGCTCGAGATCCTCGGCGAGGACGTCCCCGAGCACCTGCGCCAGGCCGGCCTGCTGCGCCTCGAGAACAAGCAGGCCAGCCTCGAAGAGCTCGGCCAGCTCTCCGACCCGCCCATGACCAAGGACGCCGTGGCCGGCCGCATCCGCCGGCTGCTCGCCATGGCCGACCGCAAGGCGGCCGACGACGGCATCCCCGACACCGAGGCGAGCCTCACCCCGGACATGCTCGCGCCGTGAGCGAGCCCGGGCCCGAGCCTGACGGCGGGTGGGCGATGCAGATCGTCGTCCACCTGCCCCGGCCCGGCTCGCCCGAGGGTGACCCGCCCACCCGGCGGGCGCTGCTCGAGGCGGTCGCGACGGCGGTCGGCCGGCTGGTCGACGCCGCGTACGCCGACGACGCCGACCCGCGGTGGTCGGCCGCCTTCCGGGCCTACGAGGGCGACCGCATCCGCAAGGTGGTCCGCCGCGCCCGCGGCATCGGCTGGCGACGGGTCCAGGACCTGCCCGGTGTGGGGGTCGTGCACGACGGCGCGAGCGTGCGGGCGCTGCTGCCGGTCCCGGTCGCCGACACCCCGGACATCGTGCGGAAGCTGCAGGTCGGCGGCACCGACATCATCGACGACGGCGACGGAGGCGGCCCGGGCGACCACCCGGCCGACCCCGCGGTTGCCGCAGCGCTCGCCGTCGTCGTCAATCCGGGGGTCGCCATGACGGCGGGCAAGACGGCGGCGCAGGTCGGGCACGCCGCCCAGCTCGCCTGGCACGCCATGCCCGCCGCCCGGCGCCGTGCGTGGTCCGCCGCCGGCTGCCCGGTCCGCCTCGTCCCTGTCGCGCCCCGCGACTGGCCGGCCACGACGCGGAACCGGGCCGCCGTCGTGGTCCGCGACGGCGGCCTCACCGAGGTCGTCCCCGGCACCACGACCGCCGTCGCCTGGTGGTGACGACCCCAAAAGCCCTCGTCAGGGCTGCGGGTCGGAGCCGTTCGAGCCGTTCGACCCGGCGCCGAGCCGGCCGACCGCACCCGACGCCGCACTCTTGATGAGCTCGTCGAGGTCGAGGCCGGTCGCGTTCTTCAGCATCTCGAGGGTCTGGACGACGTTGTCGGTGACCTGCCGCGGCAGCGTGCTCACGCCGTCGGAGGACACCACCGTCAGCTTGTCGATGGCGCCGATCGGGGCCGACACCTCGCGCGCGATGGACGGCAGCACCTCGATCAGCATCTGCAACACCGCCGCCTCGTTGTAGTGGGCGAACGCCTCGGCGCGCTTGTCCATGGCCTCGGCCTCGGCGTGCCCGCGGGCCAGGATCGCCGACGCCTCGGCCTCACCCTCGGCGCGCACGGCCTCGGCCTCGGCGACGCGGCGGGCCTTCTCGGCCTCACCGCGCTTGGCGCCCTCGATCGCCTCTGCCTCGGCCAGCGCCGCCCGGCGGGCCTTCTCCGACTCACCGACCAGCCGGGCCTCCTCGGCGCGGCCCTCGGCGGCGGCGATGGCGGCGGCCTTGCGGGCCTCGGCCTCGGCGATGTCGGAGTTGCGCTTGGCCTCGGCCTCCTGCTCGACGCGGTACCGCTCGGCGTCGGCGGGCTTGCGCACCTGGGTGTCCAGCTGCCGCTCGGTCAGCGCGGCCTGGCGGACGGCGACCTTCTCCTGCTCGGCGAGGATCGCCTGGTCCTGGTCGGCCTGGGCGAGCGGTCCGGAGGCGGCCGCACGCGCCGACGCGGCGTCGGTCTCGGCCTTGATCTCGGCCTGCCGCAGCGCCAGCCCGCGCTGGGCGACGGCGATCTCCTCCTCCGCCAGGATGCGCGCCTGCTCGGCGGCCTGCCGGGCGTTGGCCTCGGCGATCGCGGCCTCCTGCCCGATCCGGGCGGCCTCGGGGCGGCCCAGGTCGGACAGGTAGCTGCCGTCGTCGGTGATGTCCTGGATCTGGAAGGTGTCGAGGACGAGGCCCTGGCCGGTGAGGGAGTTCTCGGACTCGTCGGCGACCCGCTGGGCGAAGGCGGCGCGGTCGCGGATGATCTGCTCGACGGAGAGGCCGCCGACGATGGAGCGCAGGGCGCCGGCCAGGACCTCCTGCGTGAAGGTCTCGACCTCTTCCTGCTGGGTGAGGAAGCGCTGCGCGGCGGCCCGGATCTGGTCCTCGTTGCCGCCGACCTTCACGATGGCGACGCCCTCGACGTTGAGCTTGACGCCCTGGCCGGACACCGCGCCGCGGATCTGCACCGACAGTCGCCGGCTGGAGAGGTCGAGGATGTGCAGCTTCTGCACGAACGGGATGACGAACGTGCCGCCGCCCATGACCACCCGCTGGCCGGACAGGTCGGTGGACACGACGCCGGTCTCCGGGTTGCGCACCGCCTTGCCGCGCCGCCCCGTGACGATGTACGCCTCGTTGGGGCCGGCCACCTTGTAGCGGCTCGTGATGAGCAGGACGATCAGGACCACGAGGACGACGAGGCCGATGATGGTGATGGTCGTCTGGTTCATGAGCTGCGGATCTCCCCGTTCGACGAATACGGCTGAATGCGGCTGACGGCGGCTACAGGCGGGCGACGGACACGGCGGTGGGGGACAGGACGCCGACGACGGTGACCGCCGCGCCGGCCTCGATCGTCTCGACGGCGCGGGCGTTCAGCCGGGTGAGATGCCCCCCGACGCTGATGCTGACCACCCCGAACCCCGCCTCCGGGATGGCCGACAGGACGACGCCGTCGTAGCCGATGACGTCGGTGGTGCGCGGCGTCTGGTCGGTGGCGCCGTTCTTGAGCATGCGGGTCAGCCAGGCGGTGAGGGCGGCCATCGCCAGGCCCGCGACCACGCCCAGTCCGAGCGTCGCCGGCGTGCCGAGGTCGGCAGACTCGGCGAGCGAGGCGCAGAAGCCGAACGCGGACACGAACGCGGCCACGGCGGCGGTGGAGAACCAGTCGCCCCCGACGGGCAGGACGCCGTCGAGGAACTCGCCGGCCAGCAGCGACACCAGCAGGAAGACGAGCCCGGCGAAGCCCAGGACGAGATAGATGGTCACCCGATGATCCCCCCAGCGCGGCCCGGACGGGGGTGATGGTAGCGGGTGCCGCTCCGAAGGTCGACGACGGTATTAGCATGCGGTTGACGGGCACTCAACGTTTCCGGCAGCGATGCCCTAGTGTTTCGTCTGGGTCACCACGACGGGGTGGACGACCGATCTTCTACGCCCTGAACCGTGAGGAGTACCTCCTGATGACCGTACGTGTAGGCATCAACGGCTTCGGCCGTATCGGTCGCAACTTCGCCCGCGCCGTGTTCGCGCAGGGCGGCAACGACATCGAGATCGTCGGCGCCAACGACCTCACCGACACCAAGACGCTGGCGCACCTGCTCAGGTACGACTCCATCCTCGGCACGCTGGCCGACGTCAGCTACGAGGGCGACACCATCAGCGCCGGGGGCCAGTCCTTCAAGGTGCTGTCCGAGCGCGACCCCGCGCAGCTCCCCTGGAAGGAGCTCGGCGCCGACGTCGTCCTCGAGTCCACCGGCTTCTTCACCGACGCCACCAAGGCGAAGGCGCACGTCGAGGGGGGTGCGCAGAAGGTCGTCATCTCCGCCCCGGCGAAGAACGAGGACGTCACCGTCGTCATGGGCGTCAACGAGGGCGAGTACGACGCCGCCGCGCACACCATCATCTCCAACGCGTCCTGCACCACGAACTGCCTGGCCCCGCTGGCCAAGGTGCTGCACGACGCCTTCACCATCGAGCGCGGCCTCATGACCACGGTGCACGCCTACACCGCGGACCAGAACCTGCAGGACGGCCCGCACAGCGACCTCCGCCGTGCCCGCGCCGCCGGCCTGAGCATCGTCCCCACCAGCACCGGTGCGGCCAAGGCCATCGGCCTGGTGCTGCCGGAGCTCAAGGGCAAGCTCGACGGGTTCGCCATGCGCGTCCCGGTGCCCACCGGCTCGGCCACCGACCTCACCGTCACGCTGTCGCGCGAGGTCACCATCGACGAGGTCAACGCCGCGTACAAGGCCGCCGCCGAGGGCGCACTGGCCGGCTACCTGCGCTACACCGAGGACGAGATCGTCTCCGCCGACATCGTCACCGACCCCGCGTCGTGCATCTACGACGCCGGCCTGACCCGCGTCAACGGCGACCAGGTCAAGGTCGTGGGCTGGTACGACAACGAGTGGGGCTACTCCAACCGGCTGGTCGACCTGGTTCGCTACGTCGGCACGTCGCTCTGAGCGCGATGAGGGGAATCGACGAGCTGGGGGACCTGCGCGGTCAGCGGGTCCTCCTGCGCTCGGACCTCAACGTGCCGCTCGACGGCGACACCATCACCGACGACGGCCGCGTGCGAGCGTCCGTGCCGACCATCCAGCGGCTCACCGCGGCCGGCGCCCGGGTCGTCGTCATGGCGCACCTGGGCCGGCCCAAGGGCGCGCCGGACCCGCAGTACTCGCTCGCGCCGGTCGCCAAGCGGCTGGGCGAGCTGCTCGGGGCCGAGGTCGCGCTCGCGTCCGACGTCGTCGGCGAGAGCGCGCGGAAGACGGTGGCCGCGCTGGCCGACGGCGACGTCGCGGTGCTCGAGAACGTGCGCTTCGACCCGCGCGAGGCCAGCAAGGACGACGCCGAGCGCGGTGCGTTCGCCGACGAACTGGCCGAGCTGGGCGACCTGTTCGTGTCCGACGGCTTCGGCGTCGTGCACCGCAAGCAGGCCAGCGTCTTCGACCTCGCGCAGCGGCTGCCGCACGCCGCGGGCCTGCTGGTGCAGGCCGAGGTGCAGGCGTTCTCGAAGGTCCTCGACGACCCCGAGCGCCCGTACGTCGTGGTGCTCGGCGGCTCGAAGGTCTCCGACAAGCTGGGCGTCATCGACAACCTGCTCGAGAAGGTCGACCGCCTGCTCATCGGCGGCGGCATGGCGTTCACGTTCCTGAAGGCTCAGGGCTACGAGGTCGGCGGCTCGCTGCTCGAGGAGGACCAGGTCGAGACCGTGCGGGGTTACCTCGACCGCGCGGCCGAGCGCGGCGTCGAGCTGGTGCTGCCGGTCGACGTCGTCGTCGCGGCCGACATCGCGGCAGACGCGGAGACCGCGGTGGTCCAGGCGTCGGCCATCCCGGCCGACCAGAAGGGCCTCGACATCGGCCCGGCCACCATCGAGCTGTTCCGCGGCAAGCTGTCCGACGCGAAGACCGTCGTCTGGAACGGCCCCATGGGTGTGTTCGAGCTGGCGCCGTTCGCCGAGGGCACCCGGCAGGTGGCGCTCGCCGTCTCCGAGGTCCAGGGCACCAGCGTCGTCGGCGGCGGCGACTCCGCGGCCGCGGTGCGTCAGCTCGGCCTCGACGAGGGCGCGTTCACGCACATCTCGACCGGTGGCGGCGCCTCCCTCGAGCTGCTCGAGGGCAAGGAACTGCCCGGCCTGACCGTCTTGGAGTCCTGATGGCGACCACCGCCCGCCGGCCGTTCATGGCCGGCAACTGGAAGATGAACCTCACCCACCTCGAGGCCATCGCGCTGGTGCAGAAGCTCGCCTTCTCGCTCAACGACGACGACCTCGAAAAGGTCGAGGTGGCGGTGCTGCCGCCGTTCACCGACATCCGCTCGGTGCAGACGCTCATCGACGCCGACCGCTACGCCATCGCCTACGGCGGCCAGGACCTCTCACCGCACGCCTCCGGCGCCTACACCGGCGACATCTCCGGGGCCATGCTGGCGAAGCTGGGCTGCACGTACGTCGTCGTCGGCCACTCCGAGCGCCGGCAGTACCACGCCGAGACCGACGAGGTCGTCGCCGCGAAGGTCAAGGCGGCGTACCAGCACGGGCTCACCCCCATCCTGTGCGTCGGCGAGCCGCTCGAGGTCCGGCAGGAGGGCCGGCACGTCGAGCACACGCTGGCACAGCTAGACGGCGGCCTCGACGGGCTGGGTGCGGAGCAGGCGGCGAGCATCGTCGTCGCCTACGAGCCGGTCTGGGCCATCGGCACCGGCGAGGTCGCCACGCCCGACGACGCGCAGGAGCTGGCCGCGGCCATCCGCGAACGGCTGGCGAAGCTCTACGGGGCCGAGGTCGCGGCGGCGGTGCGGGTGCTCTACGGCGGTTCCGTGAAGGCGGCGAACGTCAAGCCGATCATGGAGCAGACCGACGTCGACGGCGCCCTGGTGGGCGGTGCGAGCATCGACGCCGACGAGTTCGCGCTCATCGCCCGGTACCACCGCAACCCCTGAGATCCACCTCGTTCGTGTCCCCGTCACCCGGCCGGTTTGAGGGCCCGGGGGCGGGGACATGATCATTCACGAGCACCAGGTACCATTCGGCACGACGGGCTCGAACGCGTAGTCTTGGACCGTGCGGCCGGCGCTCTGCCGGCCCGCCGATCCGGAAGGACAAAGGCACACCACCGTGGAACTGGCATTCTCGATCCTGCTGGTCATCACCAGCGCGTTGCTGATCCTGCTGGTGCTCATGCACAAGGGCAAGGGTGGCGGCCTGTCCGACATGTTCGGCGGCGGTGTCTCGTCCTCGCTGGGTGGTTCCTCGGTCGCCGAGCGCAACCTCGACCGGCTCACGGTCGCCCTGGGTCTCGTCTGGGCCGCCGCCATCGTCGCGCTCGGCCTGCTGAACGCCAGCTAGCACGTCAGAGAGGACGCACCGTGGTCGGAGGCAACGCGATCCGTGGGAGCCGTGTGGGCGCCGGACCCATGGGTGAGGCTGAACGGGGCGATTCCGCACCACGCCGCAAGGTGACGTACTACTGCGAGCAGGGCCACGAGAGCTCGCCCAGCTTCGCCGCCGAGGCCGTCATCCCCGAGTCGTGGGACTGCATCCGCTGCGGCCTGCCGGCCAGCCAGGACCGCGACCACCCGCCGGCCGCCCCGCGCACCGAGCCGTACAAGACGCACCTGGCCTACGTGAAGGAGCGGCGCAGCGACGAGGACGGCGCCGCCATCCTCGAAGAGGCGCTGCAGGCGCTGCGCAAGCGCCGCTCGCTCTAGTTCTGGTCCAGGAACGACCGCGCCGCGCGGCGCATGTCGGCGCGCAGCTCGTCCGGCTCGAGCACCACGACGTCGCCGGCCAGCCCGAGCAGGTGGATCCGCGTCTCGTAGGCCGACTCGAACGTCATCGCGACCTCCTCCCAGCCGTCCTCGCCCGCGGTGGCGCTCTCGACGACGGCGTTGCGGGCCCAGCGCAGCCGGGTCGCCGCGTAGCCGCGGACGCGCAGCCGGACCGGGTAGCGGCGTAACTCGGCGAAGTACCGCTCGCTGTTGGCGTGCCAGTACGCGGTGAGGTCGAAGTCGTCCGGCCGGTCGAAGCGCTCGTCGGTGCCGCCGGCGTGCACGATGCGGCCGGCCCGGTAGGTGCGCAGCTCGCCGGTCGTCCTGCGGGCGACGAGGTACCAGGACCGCTTCTTCGCCACCAGCCCCAGCGGCTCGACGACGACGGCGTCCGGCGCGCCGCCGTAGGTGAGCCGCACGCGAGTGCCGTCCCACACCGCCCGCTGCAGCACCGGCAGCCACGGCGACGGCTCGCGCGCCTCCATCCAGTCGGCGTGGTCGACCAGCACGCGCTCCCGGGCGAGGTCGGCCTGCCGGCGGGCGTGCGCCGGCACCGTCGCCAGCAGCTTCGCCTCGGCCGTTCCCGCGGCGGTGTCGAGCCCGAGGTCGGCCAGCACGTGCGCCGTCGACGCGACGAACAGCGCGGCGGTCTCGGCGGGGGAGAGGCCGGTCAGCCGGGTGCGGTAGTCGGCGGCCAGCGACCAGCCGCCGCCGTAGCCGCGGCCGGCGTAGACCGGGAACCCGGCCGTGCTGAGCGCGTCGAGGTCGCGCTGCACGGTGCGGGTCGAGACCTCGAGCCGCCGCGCCAGCTCGCCCGCCGTCAGCCGGCCGTGCGTCTGCAGCAGCAGGACGATCTGGACGAGGCGTTCGGCGCGCACGCCACCAATATGACAGACGGTGTCCTATTGCGGTCCTACGGTGGTCCGTATGACATGGAGTGCTGATCTGCTCGACCAGCTCGAGTTCTACTGGGGTTTCCATTTCCGGCCGCGGCTGGCCGGCCTCACCGACGACGAGTACCGGTGGGAGCCGGTCGAGGGGGCGTGGAGCCTGCGGCCCACCGGCCCCGGCGGCGCGCTGGAGCTCGAGCAGCTGCAGCCCGAGCCACCCGTTCCGCCGGTCACGACCATCGCCTGGCGGGTGGTCCACGTGGGCCGCGACGTGCTCGGCAAGCGGGCGCGGGCGTTCTTCGACCCCGCCCCCGCCGACGCGGACATGTACGACGACCGGCACTGGCCGGCGGCGCCTCCCGGTGACGCCGTGGGCGCGCTGGCGCTGCTCGACGAGGCCTACGGGTTGTGGCGGTCCGGGGTGGCGGGCCTGGACGACGAGGCGATGCTGCGGCCGCTGGGACCGCGGGGCGGGCCGTATGCCGCCGACTCCATGGCGAAGCTGGTGCTGCACGTCAACCGCGAGGTCATGGCGCACGGTGCGGAGATCTGCCTGCTCCGCGACCTCTACCGGGCGTACGCGGACCGGCGCGACCCGGTGGTGGCGGCCGCGTTGCGGGGTGATGCGGCGGGCGTGACGGCGGCGCTGCGGGCGGGGTCCGCGGGCGTCGACGGGGTGCGGCCGACGCTGGTGGCCGAGGCTGCCGGGCTGCACCACTGGGACGTCGTGCGGGCGCTGGTCGCCGCCGGCGCGCCGATCGACGGTGCCCTGCACTACGCGGCCGGCGCGGGCGAGCTGGAGGTGGTGACCCTGCTGATCGAGCACGGCGCCGACGTCGCGGCGAAGGACGACACGTTCGGCCTCGACGCCGCCGGCTGGGCCGGCTACTTCGGCCACCCCGACGTCGCGGCCCGCCTCACCCCGACATCGACCTAGGGCCCGGCGCCCCCATGTTGATCATGGAGAAATGCGGCTTCCGAGGCGCTGGAGAGCCGCCCTTCTCCATGATCAACCGGGGTTGGTCACCGCCAGGAGGCGGGTGGACGGGTTCGGCCGCGACGTCGCCGCCCGCCTCACCCCGACGACATCGACGGAGCTCGTCTCCGACAGATAGTCCGACGGTCGTCGGCGCCCTTGGTGCCGCTCGCTGCTCTCGGCCCGGCGACTTCGCCGGCAATGGCTCCCCCCCCCCGCGAGTGAAGACGGCGCCCCCATGTTGATCATGGAGAAGGTCGGCTTCCGAGGCGCTGGAGAGCCGCCCTTCTCCATGATCAACCGGGGTTCGAGGGGTCGCGGTCGGACAGGACGTCGCCGCGGGTGGTGCGGCGGTAGAGGACCGTCCTGGTGGTGCGGGTGCGGGACACGAGTCCGGCGGCGCGCAGGACGGTCAGGTGCTGGCTGACGGCGCCGGCGGTGAGTCCCAGCCGGCGGGCCAGCGCGGTCGTCGTCGTGGGCTCGGCGAGGGTGGTGAGGATCGTCGCGCGGGTGCGGCCGATCAGGGCGGCCAGCGCGTCCGGCGGAGGTGGCGGCGTGGTCTCCCACAGGGTGGCGACGCCGCGGACGGGGTAGGCGATCATCGGCTTGTACCGGGAGTTGCGGCCGGTCATCTTGTGCACCCGCGGCCAGCCCATGGCGTGCGGCACCAGGGTCAGGCCGGTGCCGCCCAGCCGCCCGGCGTAGTCGAACGGGTCGGCCGCCGACAGCCGGTCGCCGTCCAGGCGGACCGTCTGGTGCAGGTCCTCGAACAGCGCCGCGAACCCGCCGGCGGCCAGCCGTCGCGACCGCCACAGCACGTCGGCCTCGAGCAGGCGCAGGATCCGCGGCCAGTGTGGCGCCAGCGCCAGGTCCCAGTACGCCTCCAGCGCGTCGGCGATGCGGACCAGGGCGGCCGCGGGGTCGGCGCGGATCCGGTTCGCCACGCGCGACGGCACGTGCGGGACGTCGGC
Source organism: Jiangella mangrovi (assembly GCF_014204975.1). Lineage (NCBI taxonomy): Bacteria > Bacillati > Actinomycetota > Actinomycetes > Jiangellales > Jiangellaceae > Jiangella > Jiangella mangrovi. Next base: position 4,481,961 of record NZ_JACHMM010000001.1, on the reverse strand, counting down.
GAGGTCGGCGACGACCCGCTCCGGCTCGGTGCGCCGGACGGCGTCGAGCTCGGTGGCGATGTCGGGCTGCGGCTCGGCGGGCGTCGGTGAGATGAAGTCGGCGATGAAGCCGTGCACCGGGGCGATCGCGAACAGTTCGCTCAGGTCGAGGTCGGCGACCAGCGTCCGGGTCGCCCGCACCCAGGGCAGATGCAGCGTGTGCTCGTCCGGCGCCCGCAGCGCCACCAGGCTGTAGGCCAGCTCGAGCAGCGGCGAGTACGCGAACCGCATGCGGGCCACGTCCTCGGGCAGCAGCCGCCACTCGATCACCCCAGTCCTCCCGCGACCGAGCTTTTAGTCCTGGCTAAAAGTCTCGCCCTTTTCCGGCACCTTGGCCAGAGTCGGGGTCCATGTGGGATGACCTCGCGGCGGCCCTCACGGGCACGCTGCTGCTGCCCGGCACCGACGCCTATGAGTCCGCCCGGCGACCGGCCCGGCTGCAGCCGCAGGACCAGCGGCCGGCGGCCGTCGTCAGGGCCGCCGACGCCGCCGACGTCGCGACGGCGATCGCGTTCGGCCGCGAGCACGGCCTCCGCACGGTGCCGCGCAGCGGGGGGCACTGCTACGCGGGCCGGTCGTCGACCACGGACCTGCTGGTCGACGTCACGCCGATGGACCGGATCGAGGTCGCGGGCGAGCGCGTCACCGTCGGCGCGGGCGTGCGGCTGGGCCCGCTCTACGACGCGCTGGAGCCACACGGCCGGACCGTGCCCATGGGCACCTGCCCGACGGTGGGCGTCGCCGGCCACGTGCTCGGCGGCGGACTGGGCTTCCTCGGCCGGGCGTACGGGCTGGCCGGCGACCGGCTGGTCGCCGCCGAGGTGGTGCTGGCCGACGGCCGCGTCGTCCGGTGCGACGAGGAGAGCGACGCCGACCTGCTGTGGGCGCTGCGCGGCTCCGGCGGCGGGCAGTTCGGCGTCGTCACCAGCCTCGTCCTCGCGACCGTGCCGATGCCGGCCACCACGTTCGCGTTCCACCTGACCTGGGCGTACGAGCATGCGGCCGCCGTCATCGCCGCGTGGCAGGAATGGGCGCCGCAAGCCCCGGACGAGGTCGTCCCGGAGCTGCGCCTCGTCGTGCCCGCCGACCCGAGCGAGGCGCCCGACGTGAGCCTGTTCGGCATGGTGCTCGATGCCGACGAGGTGACGGCGGCAGCGCGGCTCGCGCCCGTCCTCGACGCCGTCGGCGCGGAGCCGGCATGGCGGATCCGCGAGCAGAGCCCGTACCTCCCGGCCGTACGCCGGCTCAACCTGCTCGGCTCGGCCCTGCCCGAGGGGGTCGTGCCGACCGAGCTCGTCACCGGCCGGTCGGAGTTCTTCCGTCACCCGTGGCCGGCGGCGACGGTGCCGGCGTTCGTCGAGCGGCTGGTGGCCAGCCGGATCTCCGGGTACGCCCGCGAGTGCACGTTCTTCGCCTGGGGCGGCGGCTACGACCGGGTACCCGTCGACGCCACGGCGTTCCCGCACCGCGAGGAGTCGTTCCTGGTCAACGTCTCGACCGCCGTCGAGGACCCCGACGCGGGGACGGCGGCGGCGGACTGGCTGGCCGGGACCTGGGCGCTGCCGCACGCGCACGGGACCGGCGGTGCCTACGCGAACTTCCCCGACCTCAGCCTGGCGGACAGCGACACGGCGTACCACGGCGCCAACCTGGCGCGGCTGCGCGAGGTCAAGCGCCGCTACGACCCGGACGACTGGTTCCGGTTCCCGCAGTCGATCACCCCGTGACCGGTGCTGGCGTCAGAACGGCGTCAGGCGCGGGCGGCCGCGACGGCGGACTTCGGCGGCTTGGCGTCGAACGAGTACTTCCGCCGGCCCTCGCGCTCGAGCAGCCCGGCGTCTGCCAGCCGCTTGAGCACGACCGGGCACACCTTGCACCGCGGCTGATCGCGGCAGCACTTCTTCTTCGCCTTCACCGACGCCATGCCGGGAAGGATAGGCATACCTTCCCGGCCGCGTCACATCTCGGTCAATGCACCTCAGGGCGATGCAGGACGGCCCAGACCGGGCGGAAGCTCCGCCGCGGCCGTGCGGTCGAGCAGCCACCGCGTCGCGCGCTGACCCTGAGCGCCGGCGGCCGGGATCTGCACCGGGCCGGACCCGCCCAGCGCCATGCGCACCGCGGGGGCCTTGTCGGCACCCGCCACGACCAGCCAGACCTCGTCGGCCGAGCGGATGACCGGCATGCTCAGGCTGACCCGCTCCGGCGGCGGCTTGGGGGCGCCGCGGACCCCGACGACGGCGCGGTCGTCGTGCAGGGCCGGGTGCTCGGGGAAGAGCGACGCGACGTGGCCGTCGGGGCCGACGCCCAGCAGCAGGACGTCGAACGCGGGCGCGCCGGAGTGCAGCCGCTTCTCGGTCTCGCGCGCCAGGACCTCGGCGTACTGCGAGGCCGCGTCCTCGGGTGTCAGCCCGTCGACCAGCGGCGGCATCGCGTGGACCCGGGACGGGTCGACCGGGACGTGGTCGAGCAGCGCCTCGCGGGCCTGTGTCTCGTTGCGATCGGCGTCACCCGTCGGCAGGAACCGCTCGTCGCCCCACCAGACCGACAGCGACGACCAGTCGACGGCCGCGCAGGCCGGCGACGCCGCCACCGCGCGCAGGGTGGCGATGCCCGCCGTCCCGCCGGTGAGCACGACGGACGCGTCGCCGTGGGCGGCCTGCGCGTCGACGAGCCGCGTGATGAGGCGGGCCGCCACGGCCTGCACCAGCACGTCGGTGTCGCGGTGGATCACGATCGTAGGAGTGGTCATCGCCTGGCCTTCGCCTTGGTCCGGGTGATCTTGCCGGTCTCGTGGAGCTCGTCCAATCCTTCCTGGATGACTTCGCCGTACACCTCGTCGGGGTCGAGCCGGCGCAGTTCCTCGGCCAGCGACTCGCCCGCCGAGCGGCGGGGGAGCGCGACCCGGCGGTCGGCCCGGCCGGGCACCGTCAGCGTGGCGACCTCGTCGTCGGGCCGCTCGATGCCGATGGCCCCGGACGGCCGCTCCAGCTTGACGCTGAACAGGCCGTCGACGCCGGTCGCCTTGGTCCGCGTCACCGGGACCCGCAGCGTGTGCGCCAGCCAGCCGGCCAGCAGGTCGGCGCTCGGGTTGTCCGGCCCACCCACCACCCGGGCCGCGGTGACCTCGTCGTACGGAGGCTGGTCGAGGGCGGCCGCCAGCAGCGCCCGCCACAGCGTGAGCCGGGTCCACGCGAGGTCGGTGTCGCCGGGGCGGTAGCTCTCGGCCCGCTCCTGCAGCGCGGCGAGGGGCCGCTTGCAGGCCGCGGCGTCGGTGATGCGGCGCTGCGCCAGTTTGCCGACTGGGTCGTCGGCCGGCACCGTGGGCGACTCCGCCGGCCACCAGGCGACGACGGGGTTGTCCGGCAGCAGCAGCGGCACGACGACGGACTCGGCGTGCGCCGTCAGCGGGCCGAACAGCCGCAGCACCAGCACCTCGCTGGCGCCTGCGTCGCCGCCGACCCGGATCTGCGCGTCCAGCCGGGCCGAGCCGCGCGACGTGCCGCGGATGACCGCGATGATGCGGCAGGGGTGCTCGTGGCTGGCCTGGTTGGCCGACTCGATGGCGTCCTCGGCGTCGGCCTCCTCGGTCACCAGGACCAGGGTGAGGACGCGGCCGAGCGCCACGGCGCCGTGCTTCTCGCGCAGTTCGACCAGCCGCTTGCCGACGGCGCCGGCGGTGGTCGAGGGCATGTCGATGATCATGGACGCCTCCAGCTGCGACCGTCGCGCGCCAGCATCTCGTCCGACGACTTCGGGCCCCAGCCGCCGGGCGCGTACTGCTCGGGCTGGTCGCCGCTCTTGGCCCAGAAGTCCTCGATGGGGTCGAGGATCTGCCAGGACAGCTCGACCTCCTCGTGCCGCGGGAACAGCGGCGGGTCGCCGAGCAGGACGTCGAGGATGAGCCGCTCGTAGGCCTCGGGGCTCTCCTCGGTGAACGAGCCGCCGTAGCCGAAGTCCATGGTGACGTCGCGGACCTCCATGGCCGTGCCCGGCACCTTCGAGCCGAACCGGATGGTGGTGCCCTCGTCCGGCTGCACCCGGATGACCAGCGCGTTCTGGCCCAGCTCCTCGGTGGCGGTGGACTCGAACGGCAGGTGCGGCGCCCGCTTGAAGACGATGGCGACCTCGGTGACGCGCCGGCCCAGCCGCTTGCCGGTGCGCAGGTAGAACGGCACGCCCGCCCAGCGGCGGGTGTCGATGTCGAGCCGGACGGCGGCATAGGTCTCCGTCGTCGAGCCCTCGGGGATGCCGTCCTCGTCGAGGAAGCCGTTGACCTTGAGCCCGCCGGCCCAGCCCGCCGCGTACTGCCCGCGCGCCGTGTGCAGCGAGAGGTCCTCGGGGAGGCGGACCGCCGAGAGCACCTTCTCCTTCTCGGCGCGCAGGTCCGACGCGTTGAACGAGACCGGCTCCTCCATGGCCACCAGCGCCAGCAGTTGCAGCAGGTGGTTCTGGATGACGTCGCGGGCCGCGCCGATGCCGTCGTAGTAGCCGGCCCGGCCCTCGATGCCGATGTCCTCGGCCATGGTGATCTGCACGTGGTCGACGTAGTGGGCGTTCCAGGTCGGCTCGAACAGCTGGTTCGCGAAGCGCAGCGCCAGGATGTTCTGGACCGTCTCCTTGCCCAGGTAGTGGTCGATGCGGAAGATCGAGTCGGGCGGGAAGATGCTCTCGACGATGGCGTTCAGCTCGCGCGCGCTGGCGAGGTCGTGGCCGAACGGCTTCTCGATGATCACCCGCCGCCACTGGTCCGGCTCGTCCGGGTGGGCGAGGCCGGAGCGGTCGAGCTGCTTGCTGACGATGTCGAAGAACGACGGCGGGATCGACAGGTAGAAGGCGTAGTTGCCGCCCGTGCCCTGCTGCTCGTCCAGCTCGCGGACGGTGTCCGCGAGCCGGTCGAACGCGTCGTCGTCGCTGAAGTCGCCCGGGACGAACCGGAACCCCTGCGCCAGCTGCCGCCACGTGGCCTCGCGAAAGGGCGTGCGCGCGTGCTGCTTGACGGCGTCGTGCACGATCTTGCCGAAGTCCTGCGTGGCCCAGTCGCGCCGGGCGAAGCCCACGAGCGAGAAGCCGGGCGGCAGCAGGCCGCGGTTGGCGAGGTCGTAGACGGCCGGCATGAGCTTCTTGCGCGCGAGATCGCCGGTCACGCCGAAGATCACCAGGCCCGAGGGCCCGGCGATCCGCGGCAGCCGCTTGTCGCGTTTGTCGCGCAGCGGGTTCTGGACGTTCACCTCAGGATGCCCCTCAGGGTCTCGATGCCTGCCTTGCGGTCGGTCAGGTGCAGCCGCAGCACGGGGCGGCCGTGGTCGGCGAGCACCTGGGCGTCGCCGGTCGCCTGCGCGGCGATCAGCTGCCCGAAGGTGAACGGCCGGTCTGGGATGGCGAGGTCCTCGGCGGGCGTGCCGGTGACCTGCAGGTACACGCCCTGGGCCGGCCCGCCCTTGTGGTACTGGCCGGTGGAGTGCAGGAACCGCGGGCCCCAGCCGAACGTCGCTGGCCGCTCGGTGCGCCGCTCGAGCGGCACCCGGACGTCGGCCAGGCCGGCGTCGTCGCCCTCGCGGTCGAGATAGGCCATGACGGCGAGGTAGCCGTTGGGCGCGAGCTGCCCGAGCAGCGCGTCGACGGCGCCGTCCAGCGACGTCACCCCGTCGAGGAGCCCGGCCGAGCCGCGCACCTCGATGCCGCCGTCGGTGAACGCCGCCGGCTCCGGCTCGGGGGTGGCGTCGAGCAGGCCGCGGGCGGCGATCTTCGCGCTCTCGACGTCGGGCTGGTCGAACGGGTTGATGCCCAGCAACTTGCCGGCGACGGCGGTGGCGTACTCCCAGAGCAGGAACTGCGCGCCCAGCTCACCGTCGACGACGACGCCCTTGGCGGGCGGCTCGGCGGGGGAGCCGACGATGGCCGGCAGCACGTCGTCGGCGGGGTGCGCGACCTCGGGGTCGTCGACGTCGCCGGACGCGATGGGCAGGATGCCGGTGCCCTGCTTCCCGGTCGACTCGGCGATGAGCTGCTCGGCCCAGTCGGCGAGCCCGACGATGCCCGAGCCGGCGTCGGCGATGGCCACCTTGTCGCGGCCCTGTGCGTGCCCGCCGGCCAGCGCCGCGCCGAGGCGCAGCGCCGGGTTGTCGGTGACGTCGCCGGCCAGGTGCTCGGCGACGGCGGCCGCCTCGTCCAGCAGGGCGGCGATATCGGCACCGGCCAGCCCGCTCGGGACCAGGCCGAACGCCGTCAGCGCGGAGTAGCGGCCGCCGACGTTCGGGTCGGCGAGGAAGACCTTGCGGTAGCCCTGCTCGTTCGCCAGGTCGGCGAGGCCCGAGCCCGGATCCGTCACGACGACGATGCGGCTGGCGGCGTCGATGCCGGCCGCCTCGAACGCGGCCGCGAACACCCGCCGCTGGCTGTCGGTCTCGACCGTCGAGCCGGACTTGCTGGACACGACGATGACCGTGCGGTCGAGCCGGTCGGCCAGCGCCCGCGCGACCGAGCCCGGGTCGGTGGTGTCGAGGACCGTCAGCTCGACCCCCGCCGACCGGGTGATGACCTCGGGCGCCAGCGACGAGCCGCCCATGCCGGCCAGCACGATCCGGTCGAGGCCCTCGGCCCGCAGCTCGGCCTGCAGCGCCTCGATCTCGGCCAGCAGCGGCCGCGAGGTCTCGTGCAGGTCGGTCCAGCCGAGCCGGATGGACGCCTCGGACTCCGCCTCGGGACCCCACAACGTGGCGTCCTTCGCCGCGATGCGCGACGCGACCTTCTCGCCGACCAGGCCGTCGACGACGGCGTCCGCGTCGACGCCGTAGGTGGTGACGGAGAGAGCGGTCACTTGGCGGCCTCCAGCTTGGCGTTCACGGAGTCGAGCAGGTCGTTCCAGGCCGTCTCGAACTTCTCGACGCCCTCGCGCTCGAGGACCGCGCTGACGTCGTCGAGGTCGACCCCGGCGGCGCTGACCGCGGCCAGCGTCTCGCGGGCGTTCCCGATGTTCGGGGTGACGGTGTCGCCGTCGACGGTGCCGTGGTCGGCGACCGCCTCGATGGTGGCCTCGGGCATCGTGTTGACGGTCTCGGGAGCGACGAGGTCGTCGACGTAGAGGGTGTCCGGGTAGTCCGGGTTCTTCGTCGACGTCGACGCCCACAGCGGCCGCTGCCGCTGCGCGCCGGCCTGCTCGAGGCGCTGCCAGCGCTCGGCGCCGACGACCTCGAGGTAGGCGGCGTAGGCGAGCCGGGCGTTGGCGACGGCGGACTTCCCGCGAAGGGCGAGCGCCTCGTCGGTGCCGACGGACTCGAGCCGCTTGTCGATCTCGGAGTCGACCCGGCTGACGAAGAAGGACGCGACGGAGGCGATGCCCTCGAGCGACTCACCGGCGGCGAGCCGCTGCTCGAGCCCCGCCTGGTAGGCGTCCATGACCTCACGGTAGCGGTCGATGGAGAAGATCAGCGTGACGTTCACGCTGATTCCCGCCGCGATGCCCGCGGTGATCGCCGGCAGGCCGGCCTTCGTCGCGGGGATCTTGACGTAGATGTTCGGGCGGTCGACCTCGGACCAGAGCTCGCGGGCCTGGGCGATGGTGCCGTCGGTGTCGTGAGCCAGCCGCGGGTCGACCTCGATGGAGACCCGGCCGTCGCCGTTGCTGCTGCGCTGGGCCACCGACGTGAACAGGTCGGCGGCCGCGCGGACGTCGTCGGTCGTGAGGTCGCGCACGGCGGCGTCGGCGTCGGAGCCGAGGCCCGCGTGGCGGCGCAGGTCGTCGTCGTACAGGCTGCTCTTGGTGATGGCGGCCTGGAAGATCGACGGGTTGGTGGTGACGCCGACGACGTGCTTCTCGTCGACGAGCGTCTGCAGGTTGCCCGTGGTCAGGCGGTCGCGGGAGAGGTCGTCGAGCCAGACGGCGACGCCTTCCTCGGAGAGCCGGGCGAGCGGGTCGGATGTGGTGCTCATGGTGGGTTCCCCCTACGCGTTGGAGATGGAGTCGTGGGCCGCGGCCACCACGGCGTCCACCGTGATGCCGAACTCGCGGTACAGGGTCTGGTAGTCGGCTGAGGCGCCGTAGTGCTCGAGGCTGATCGCGCGGCCGGCGTCGCCGAGGTAGCGGTACCAGCTCATGGCGGCACCGGCCTCGACGGAGACGCGGGCCTTGACGGCGGCCGGGAGCACCGACTCGCGGTACTCGGCGTCCTGCTCCTCGAACCACTCCTGCGACGGCACCGAGATGACCCGGGTGGCGACGCCGTCGGCCTGCAGCCGCTCGCGCGCCTCGACGGCGAGCTGCAGCTCCGAGCCGGTGGCCATGAGGATGACCTGCGGCGTCGTGGCCCCGCCGTCCGCCTCGGCCTCGGCGAAGACGTAGGCGCCGCGTGCGGTGCCCTCGGCGTCGCCGTAGACCTCGCGGTCGAAGGTGGGGACGTTCTGGCGGGTCAGGGCCAGGCCGGCCGGGTGCTGGCGCTCCAGGATAGTGCGCCAGGCGACGGCGGTCTCGTTGGCGTCGGCCGGGCGGACGACGTCGAGGCCCGGGATGGCCCGCAGCGCCGACAGGTGCTCGACCGGCTGGTGGGTGGGGCCGTCCTCGCCCAGGCCGATGGAGTCGTGCGTCCACACGAACGTCACCGGGAGCTGCTGGATCGCGGCCAGCCGGACCGCGGCGCGCTGGTAGTCGCTGAAGACGAGGAACGTGGCGGCGTACGGGCGGGTCAGGCCGTTGAGCGCGATGCCGTTGATGATCAGGCCGGACGCGAACTCGCGGACGCCGAAGTGCATGGTGCGGCCGTAGGGGTCGCCGGGGAACATCTTGCTCGAGCGCTTCTCGGGCAGGAAGCTCGGCTCGCCCTCGATGGTGGTGTTGTTGGAGCCGGCGAGGTCGGCCGAGCCGCCCCACAGCTCCGGCAGCGCCGGCGCGATGGCGTTGAGCACCTTGCCCGACGCGGCGCGGGTGGCCACACCCTTCTCGGAGGCTTCGAAGGTGGGCAGGGCGTCCGTCCAGCCCTCGGGGAGCTCGCGCTTCTGGATGCGGTCGAGCAGCGCGGCGCGGTCGGGGTTGGCCTCGCGCCAGGCGGCGTAGCGCTGGTCCCACTCGGTGCGCAGCTGCTTGCCGCGGTCGCCGACCCGACGGGCGTGCGCCAGGACGTCGTCGGCCACGTCGAAGTGCTTCTCGGGGTCCGCACCCATGACCCGCTTGGTGGCCGCGACCTCGTCGCCGCCGAGCGCGGAGCCGTGGATGGCGCCAGTGTTCTGCTTGCCCGGCGACGGCCAGCCGATGATGGTGCGGACGGCGATGAACGACGGCCGGTCGGTGACGGCCTTGGCGTTCTCGAGCGCCTCGAAGATCGCCTGCGGGTTCTCCTTGTACTCGCCGTCGGCGGTGAAGTCGACCACCTGGGTGTGCCAGCCGTACGCCTCGTAGCGGGCGACGGTGTCCTCGGTGAAGGCGATGTTGGTGTCGTCCTCGATGGAGATGTGGTTGTCGTCCCACATGACGACGAGGTTGCCCAGCTCCTGCGTGCCCGCCAGCGAGCTGGCCTCGTGCGACACGCCCTCCTGGAGGTCGCCGTCGGAGGCGATGACGAAGACGTGGTGGTCGAAGACGCTCTCGCCCGGCAGCGCGTCGGGGTCGAGCAGGCCGCGGACCCGGCGCTGCGCGAACGCCATGCCGACCGCCGTCCCGAACCCGGACCCGAGCGGGCCGGTGGTGACCTCGACGCCGTCGGTGTGCCGGTACTCGGGGTGGCCCGGCGTCGACGAGCCCCAGGTGCGGAACGCCTTGAGGTCGTCGAGGCTCACCTTGTAGCCGGACAGGTACAGCTGGATGTACTGCGTCAGGCTGCTGTGGCCCGCCGACAGGACGAACCGGTCACGCCCCAGCCAGTGCTGGTCGGACGGGTCGTGACGGAGCACGCGCTGGTACAGCGTGTACGCGACCGGAGCGAGGCTCATCGCGGTTCCGGGGTGCCCGTTGCCCGCCTGCTCGACGGCGTCCATGGCCAGCAGCCGCACGGTGTCGACCGCCCGGTCGTCGAGCTCCGTCCACTCGAAATCTGCGCTGTTGTCGCGTGTCGTGTTCACCGGCGTGACGTTCCTCTCAGGCGGATGGGGTCCCTACGTCTCACTCCTGCGCCGTCGCTGAGACGGCAGTTCACGGGTCGAGCGTATCGACGTCACTCAGACGCGTGCCCGGCCGCTCGGCGGATTGGGCGCACCGTTAGACTCAACAGGCCATGCTGGCGGATGTTCCCACTCCCGCCTGTCTCTTCGACCACACGAAGGTGAACGTTGACGTCCGTCGAGCCTCGCTCTCCGGCGACCCGGCGCGCGCCGGAGCCGCACGGGCGGCTGGGACGGCTGGTCTCCGTCGTCGGCGCCTACGTGTCGCTCATGAAGCTGCGCGTCGTCGAGCTGCTCCTCGTCACGACACTCCCGGCCATGGTGCTCGCCGAGCGCGGGCTGCCGTCGCTCGGCCTGGTCGTCGCCACGCTCGTCGCCGGCACGCTGGCCGGCGGCAGCGCGCACGCGTTCAACCAGGTGCTCGAGCGCGACATCGACGCCGTCATGCACCGCACCCGGCGCCGGCCGCTCGCGCGTGCCGTGGTCGCCCCTTACCCCGCGTTCGCGTTCGCATCCGCGCTGCTGGCCGCCTCGGTCGCGATCATGCTGGTGTGGGTCAACGCGCTGGCGGCGGCGCTGACCATCGCGGCCAACCTGTTCTACGTGCTCGTCTACACCATGCTGCTCAAGCGGCGGACGTCGCAGAACATCGTGTGGGGCGGCGTGGCCGGCTGCGTGCCCACGCTCATCGGCTGGGCGGCGGTCACCGGGTCGCTCGACTGGCCGCCGGTGCTGCTGTTCCTGGTGGTGTTCTTCTGGACGCCTCCGCACTACTGGCCGCTGGCCATGCGCTACCGCGACGACTACGCGCGGGCCGGCGTGCCCATGCTGCCGGTCGTGGCGACGCCGCGGGTGGTGGCGCTGCAGATCCTGCTGTACTCGTGGGCCATGGTCGCGACGACGTTCGTGCTGTGGCCGGTGGCCGGGTTGGGGTGGATCTTCGGGCTGGCGTCGGTGCTGGCCGGCGTCTGGTTCATGGCCGAGGCGCACCGCCTGTACGGCCGGGCGCGGCGCATGCCCGACGGTGCCGGACTGACGGCCATGCGGCTCTTCCACGGTTCCATCACCTACCTGACCGTGGTGTTCGCGGCCGTCATGGCCGATGTGCTGATCCTGGGTTGACTCTCCCGTCGCTGGAGACACGACGGTGGTGGGTGTGAACGACGACGGTTCCTTCCTGAGCATCGGCGACCTGGCCCGGCGCACCGGACTCCCGGTGAAGACGATCAGGTACTACGCCGACATCGGGCTGGTGCCGCCCACCGACCGATCCCCGGCCGGCTACCGCCGCTACGACACCGTCGCCCTGGCCCGGCTGGACCTCGTCCGTACCCTGCGCGAGCTCGGCATCGACCTCGCGACCGTGCGGCGGGTCCTCGACCGGACGCTGACGCTGGCCGACATGGCGACGGCGCACGCCGCCGCCCTCGACGCGCAGATCCGGCTGCTCCGGACCCGGCGCTCGGTGCTGCGCGCGGTCGCCGCGCTGGGGATCGACGACCACGAGGAGCTCGATCTCATGAACCGCCTGGCCCACCTGTCCGCCGCCGAGCGGCAGCAGATCATCGACGACTACTGGTCGTCCACCTTCGAGGGTCTGGACACCGACCCGGTGTTCGCGTCGCGGATGCGCTCGGTGCGGGTGGACCTGCCCGACGACCCCACGCCCGCCCAGGTCGAGGCCTGGGTCGAGCTGGCCGAGCTGGTGCGGGACCCGTCCTACCGGGCGCGGGTGCGGCAGATGGCGGAGGCGGGGTCTGGTGCTGCGCCGTCGGGGTCGTCCGGTCCGTCGCCTGCTGAGGTGGCGCTGTACGAGAGCGTGGCCGAGCTGGTGACGCCGTTGCTGACGGCCGAGGTGGCACCGTCGTCGCCGGAGGGCCGGCTGGTGGCCGACCAGCTGGCGCCCCGGTTCGCGCACGCTCGTGGGGTGTCCGACGGTGACGGCTTCCGGCGCGAGCTGGGGGAGCAGATCGCCCTCTTCTCCGACCGCCGGGTCGAGCGGTACTGGGAGCTGGTCGGCGTCATCAACGACTGGCCCGCCGGCCAGGTCCGCTCCGGCAGCGTCGCGACCATGGAGTGGTTCGCGCAGGCGCTGATTTCGGCCGCGGACTCCTGAGACGTGTTGACGCTGAGGCCGACAGGTGGCCTCAGCGTCAGCACGGTGGATCAGATGGGGTCGATGTCGTCGCGGCGCTCGCGGCGCTCGACGTACTCCGTCGTGCGGGGACGATCGACGTACTCCGTCGTCCGGCGGCCACGGGTCCGCATCGACGTGATCATGACGGAGACGACGATGGCCAGGGCACCGACGCCGGTGAGCACCCAGCCGATCATGCTGAGATCGAAGTCGGACAGCCGGTCCCGGACACCGAGGGCCAGGATCAGGCCCAGTGCCATCAGGAACACTCCGAGGCCGATACTCATGTTCGACACACCTCCCAAGGCGGCAGGATTGCTGCCAGGGAGGTACCCGGGTCACACCGGGCCAAACGGACGTGGTCCTGGGTGGTCGGCTCGGCGTGCGTCAGCGCGACGGGAGCCAGCGGGTGGCGAGCCAGGCGTCGGTCGCGGCCATCACCATCAGGGCGGCGCCGAGCATGTGCAGGCCGACGAGCAGCTCCGGCAGCTCGAGGCGGTACTGCACGATGCCGATGAGGCCCTGCCCGAACTCGACGGCGAGCAGCACGGCGGCCGCGGTCGCGGCCCGGCCGGGGGAGCCCAGCGCCCGGGCGGTGAACCAGAGGCCGACCGAGATGCCGATGAGCAGCAGCACGGAGTCGGCGTGCACCTGGGTGACGACGGCGACGTCCAGGCCGGTGCGCTTCGAGTCGGGGTCGCCGGCGTGCGGGCCGCTGCCGGTGACGACGGCGCCCAGGTAGACCGCGACGGCCGTCACGACCAGTGTGAGCAGGCCCAGCCGCTCGAGCCACGGCTGGCCGACCCGCCCCGGCACCGCGCCCAGTGGCCACTGCGTCCTCCTGACCAGGACCGTCGCGACGCCGACCAGCGCGGCCGACACCAGGAAGTGGAACATCACGACCCACGGGTTCAGGTCGGTCCACACGGTGATGCCGCCGACGACCGCCTGTGCCGGCACCACGCCGAGCAGCACCGCCGACAGCACGACCAGGTCGCGGCGCGGCCGGTCCGAGGTCAGGGTGCGCAGGACCGCGACCAGCATGAGGAAGGCGACCGCGCCCACGACGAACGTGAGCATGCGGTTGCCGAACTCGATGGCCCCGTGCACGCCCATCTCAGAGGTCGCGGTCAGCGAGCCCGCGGTGCAGTGCGGCCAGTCCGGGCAGCCGAGCCCCGAGTCGGTCAGTCGCACCGCTCCGCCGGTCACGATGATGCCGGCCTGCGTGACCAGCGACGCGACGGCCAGCTTGCGCAGCGTCGCCTCCGACGGCAGCGGGAGCCACCGGACCAGCCGCGCGGCTCGGCCGGGCGGACGCCCGGGCGCCGGAGCCGGGGTCGTGGGGACGGTCGTGGTCACCACGTCATGGTAGGGACCCGGCGGCCGGTCGCGATCTCCGGGGCGGGGTCGGCTGCCTCACAGTCGGGGGTCCTGTCAAGGGTCGGCGCTTTGCCCGTTGGCGGCCGGGATTAGCCCGGTGGTTGGCCCTGCGGGGCTTTCGGATGGTGTCTCGGGTAGCCCTGACTCGGGCAAACGCCCTGGTCGTTCGGGCAAAGCCAGAATCGGCCGGAGCGGGGTGATTCCGGCTTAGCGTCCGGTCCATGACCTCTCGATCCGCACCCTCCCGCCCCGTCCGGGTGGCCGCTGCCGCCGTCATCGCGGTCGCGCTGGTCCTGCTGGGCGCCGTGCCGCTCGACGGCGAGCGCTCCGCCGCGCGGCCGGGCGTGGGGGAGCGGGCCGCCGTCGGCACCGCCATCGGCACTGCCGTCGGCGCCATCCTCGTCGAGCGCGAGGTCGCCTCGCGCGGGGCCTGCCGCTGCCGCGACGACCGCGACCCGCCGGCCGTGGCCGGTCGGTCTTCGGCCGGCGCGACGGCATGGTTCGTCCCGCTTCGGTCGCCTCGGCGTGACGGCTCCGATACCGTGCGTCTGCGGGCCGGTCATGATCGCCGCGAGGGTCGCCGTGGGCACACCGGTGACCTCGGGCGCCGGTCCCGCTTGTCGCGACGAGCTGCGGGAGGCAACGGACATGAGCGGCGGCACTCGGCTGCGACCGCCCCGGAACTGGCTGGACCAGCGGGTGATGGGCTGGTGGCGGGCGCAGGTGGCGGTGCTGACGGCCGTCGTGGTGGTGCCGCTGCTGGTTCTGGGCCTGCTCATCGCGCCGGCGCGGCCGTGGTTCCTGATCCCGGCGGCCGTGCTCGCGGTCCTGGGGCTGGTGGCGCTCGTCCTGCTGCCGCCGTGGTGGTTCCGGATCCACCGCTGGGAGGTCACCGACCAGGCCGTCTACACCCGTGGCGGCGTGCTGTGGCAGGTCTGGCGGGTGGCGCCGATGTCGCGCATCCAGACCGTCGACACCGCCCGCGGGCCGCTGCAGCGGGCGTTCGGGCTGTCGACCGTCACAGTGACCACGGCGTCGTCGGCGGGGGCGGTCAAGATCGAGGGTCTCGACCACGAGCAGGCGGCCGACCTCGCCGAGGAGCTCACCCGCATCACGCACGAGACCCCGGGCGACGCGACGTGAGCGACCCGGCGCACTCCGGCCCGGCGCAGCCCGGCCCGGTGTCGTCCGGGAGCGCCCCGGCGGCGGGCCGCGAGCCCGACTGGCTGGCACTGCACCGCGACACCGTCAAGGTCACGGTCGTCTGGGTGCTCGGCCTCGCGCTGGCCAGCGGCACGCCCGTCGTCATCGGTGTCGGCGCCGGCGTGTCCTACGGCATCGCGCTGGCGTTCGTGGTGCCGGCGGTGGTGGTCGCGGTGGTCGGCGCGGGCATCGCCGACCACGTGCGCTGGCGGCACACCCGCTACCGCGTCACCCCCACACGCATGGAACTGCACAAGGGCTGGATCTTCACCTCGAAGCGCTCGCTCGCCCGCGAGCGCATCCGCACGGTCGACCTGTCGGCGGAGCCGGTGCAGCGGGCGTTCGGACTGGTCAAGGTCAGCATCGGCACCGGCGAGGGCATGGAGGCCGGGCCCGGCCAACCGCAGCAGACGCTCGTGCTCGACCCCGTCCACCGCGAGGAGGCCGAGCGGCTGCGGGCGCTGCTGCTCGACCGCCCGCTCGCCACCGCCGACGGTGCCGAGCCCGGCGTGCGGACGCTGGCGACCTGGAACCCGGCCTGGCTGCGGTTCGCGCCGCTCTCGTTCTGGACGTTCGCGGTCGCCGGCGCTGCGGTCGGCGGCATGTTCCAGGTGCTCGACTGGTTCGGCCGCGAGAGCCTGCCGGTCGACTACACCCGCGACGTCGTCGAACGCATCGGCGCCACGCAGACGCTGCTGCTGTTCGCCGGGGTGTTCGTGCTGGTCGGCATGGTCGCCATGCTCGCGCTCACGCTCGAGGCATGGTGGAACTACCGGCTCGAGCGTGAGCCCGGAGGGACGCTGCGGGTCCGGCGCGGCCTGCTCACGACCAGGTCGGTGAGCATCGAGGAACGCCGGGTCCGGGGTGTCGAGATCGTCGAGCCGCTCGGCGTCCGCTCCGCCGGCGCGGCCCGCGTCGACGTCGTCACCACGGGACTGCGCACCGACGCCAAGTCCGAGGCGTCGACGCTGCTGCCGGCGGCGCCCATGACGGTCGCGGCCTCGGTCGCGGCGGCGGTCGCCGGCGTCCGTCCCGGTGGCCGGCTGCGGCCGCACCCGCAGGCGGCCCGGACCCGGCGGCTGCGGTGGGCGCTCGCGGCCGACCTCGTGCTGGCGGGCGTCATCGTCTGGCTGTCGTTCGGCTCGCCGGTGCGCACCTTCTGGGCGGTCGTGCTGGCGGTGCTGGCGGCCGGCCTGTGCGTCGCGCTGGTGCTGCTGGCCCACGACGCCTACCGCTCGCTCGGCCACGACCTCGACGACGCCTACCTGGTCGCGCGCAAGGGCAGCGTCCGCAAGGCGACCGTGTACCTGCAGCGGCAGGGCATCATCGGCTGGCGGGTGAGTCAGTCGGTCTTCCAGCGCCGGGCCGGGCTCATGACGCTCACGGCCACCACCGCGGCCGGCGCCCGCCGCTACTCCGTCATCGACGCCGACGAGCAGGAGGTCCTCGAGTTCGGCGCCGACGCCGTCCCCGGCCTGCTCGCCCCCTTCCTCGTCCGCGACGCCCCGCCGGAGGACGTCGGGAACACGTCCTGAGGTTCTGCCGGGGGGCTGAGGTCGGCTCCCCGTCCCCCTGCTGCTCAGTGTCTTAGCCGCGCACCTGCGCCTCAAGTCGGCGCCCCTGTGCTTACTCGACCGCGTGGTTGGGGGCTTCGACTTGACCCGCACGCACGCGGCCAAGAACCTGGCAGCTATCAGGGGGACGGGGAGAGCCTGGGGACGCCTCGCCCCCTCCGCGTCCGTTTCGTCCCGCCTTGGTGGGCTGCGGGCGGCGATGATCATCAACGATCCGCTACATCACGAGGATTACCCGAGCCTCGACACGATTGCAGGCGTGTTGGGGCTCGGGAAATCGTGGTGGGCGGCCCAGCAAGCGCCCCCGACCTCGCCAGGTCGTCGTGGGCGGGTTACTACCGCCAGAGCAGCAGTAGCTCGCCCACGACACTCGTCGGGTGGGACTTCTCCTCGTCAGGGCGGGAAGAAGTCCCTCCTGACGGCACCGTCGAAGCGGGCGCCCCGCCGCTACTCCCAGCGGAACCAGCGCGCCGCAGCGGCCAGGCCGGTGACCGCCCACACGGCCAGCACGGCCACCGAGCCCCACGGCAGCCCGTCGCCGTCGGCGAGAACCGACCGCAGGCCATCGGCCAGCGCCCCCGTCGGCGTCAGCTCCACGACCGCCCGCACGCCCGACGGGAACCCGGACAGCGGAATCACCACGCCACCGAGCACCAGCAGCAACAGGTACACCAGGTTCGCCGCCGCCAGCGTCGCCTCCGCGCGCAGTGTCCCGGCCATCAGCAGTCCCAGCCCGGCGAACGCCAGCGTCCCCACGACCAGCAGCACCGCCACCGACACTGCGGACCCCGAAGGCCGCCAGCCCAGCGCCAGCCCGAGCCCGCACACCACCGCCACCTGCAGGGCCTCGACCACCAGCACCGTCAGCGCCTTGGCCAGCAGCAACGCCCACCGGGGGAGCGGCGACGCCGCCAGCCGCTTCAGTGCGCCGTAGCGGCGCTCGTACGCCGTCGCGATCGCCAGCGACGTGAACGCCGTCGACATCACGCAGAGCGCCAGGATCCCCGGCACCAGGAAGTCCACCCGCGAATACGCGCCCGTGTCGAACACCGGCGCGGCCGTCAGCAGCCACAGCAGCACCACGGGGATCGCGGCCGTCAGCAGCAGCTGCTCGCCGTTGCGCACCAGCAGCCGGACCTCGAACAGCGTCTGGGCGAGCAGCATCCGCCCGACCGGCGCACCTCCTGGCGCGGGCGCGAACACCGAAGACCCGCTCACCGGGCCGGCCTCCCCGCGCCGATCAGCTCCAGGTACACGTCCTCCAGCGACCGGTGACCCACCTGCAGGCCCTCGGCCAGGATGTCGTTGGCCGCGCACCAGGACGTCAGCGTCGCCAGCAGCCGCGGGTCCACGACGGCGGCCACCTCGTACGCGCCCGGCGTCACCTCGCGCACCACCGCGCCGTCCGGCAGCGCGGCCCGCAGCGACGCGACGTCCAGCCGCGGAGGTCCGCCGAACCGGATGACGTCGTCGGACACGCCGCTGGTCAGCTCGGCGGGCGTTCCCTCGGCCAGCACCCGCCCGGCATCGACGATCACCACGTGGTCGGCCAGCCGCTCGGCCTCGTCGATGAGGTGCGTCGTCAGCACGACGGTGACCCCGGCGGACCGCAGCTCGTCGAGCAGCGCCCACGTCGACCGCCGGCCCGCGGGGTCCAGCCCGGCGGTCGGCTCGTCGAGGAACACCAGCTCCGGCCGTCCCACCAGCGCCGCCGCCAGCGCGACCCGCTGCCGCTCACCGCCGGACAGCCGCCGCAGTGGCGCCGTCGCCCGGCCCAGCTCCAGCCGGTCGACCAGGGCACCGACGTCCAGCGGGTGCGCGTGCAGCCGGGCCAGGTGCGTCAGCAGCTCGGCCGGCCGGGCGCCGGGGTAGAAGCCGGCGCCCTCCT
The DNA here is from genome assembly GCF_014204975.1 of Jiangella mangrovi. NCBI lineage: Bacteria > Bacillati > Actinomycetota > Actinomycetes > Jiangellales > Jiangellaceae > Jiangella > Jiangella mangrovi. The sequence goes on along the minus strand of NZ_JACHMM010000001.1, from coordinate 4,463,651 downwards.
GCAGCATGACGCCCACCCGCGGCCGCAGGCGGACGCCGTCGCGCGACGGGTCCAGGCCCAGCACGCGCACGGTCCCGGAGTCGGGACGGCGGAAGCCCTCGCAGATCTCGATGGTCGTGGTCTTGCCGGCGCCGTTGGGCCCCAGCACGGCGGTGATGCTCCCGGCCGCGACCCGCACCGAGAGTCCGTCGACGGCGGTGACCGTGCCGTAGCGCTTGACCAGAGTGGAGATCTCCACGGCCGGCGCTGCGCTCATCCCGCGATCCTCGCACGATGCGAGCACCCGGCCGACAACCGGTCAGACCTCGCCGCCGACATCGTCCTGCTCGTCGACGACCTCCGGCTCGCGCGCCGCGCGCGCCGGGCCGACCACGAACGCCAGCGCGAAGATCAGCAGGCCGACACCGGTGAGGATCCAGCCGATGACGCTCAGGTCGAACGCGCCGACGCGGTCGCGCACGCCCAGCGCCAGGATCAGCCCCAGCGTCATCAGGAAGATGCCACGGCCAAGGGTCATGCCCACTCCGTACCCCTACGAGAACCCGGACAAACGACGCTCAGCCGCCGTGCCGCCACGCCTCCGCCGGCACCCGGTCGAGCACGTCGGCCATCGCGTCGAGCCTGGTCAGCAGCCGCTCGGGGCCCAGGTGCCCGCCGTCCCACGCGATCATCTCGGACCCAGAAAGCCGCCACTCCCACGCCGGCCCGTCCAGCAGCCCCTGCACCACCAGCGGCTGCAGCACCGTCGCCGCGAACAGCGGGTCGGCGCAGGCGACGTGGTACCGCCGCTCGAACCGCTCGTCCCCGACCTCGGCCCCGGGCAGGTCCAGGGCCCGCGCCAACGCACCGCTGACGGCGTTCTGCCTGGTCACGGCCAGCTCCGGCACCGAGCCGGGCAGCGGGACCACGACGACGGCGTGCCGGTGCGGGATCGCGGTCTTCGCCGTGGCCGAGGGCGTCACCTCGTAGAGGTACTCGAATGCGGTGAACTCGCGGCCCCGGTGCGTCCCGCGGACGACGGGGCGCGCGACGCCGCCGCCGGGGTGGAACGGGGGACCGGGCCAGCGCCGGGTCAGCTCGTCGTCGGACGCGGCGAAGCCCCAGTCGCGCGACCGTACGAACTCGCGCAGGTCGGCGTGACGTCGCCGGGCTGCGAACCGCGTGTACCGCACGACGACGAGCACCGCCAGGGCCAGCGCGGCGAAGAGTAGGACGACCAGAGCCTCCACGGCGAACCACCTCCGACCGGCGGCGTACCCGCCCGGACCGTATCCAACCGGGTCCGAGCAGCAACGAAGGTAAGGCTGACCTGCGTGACGCATCGCACGGCAAGGAGGTTGAGTCGGCGAATGAAAAAGAGCACGATGGTGTTGTGAAAAACGTGCGCGACGCTGTCCGGGCCCCGGGGGACGACCCCGGTGTCCAGGAGGCGCACGCGCGCACCCGCGAGCGGGTCGCCCGCTCCATCCTCGAGAACGGCCCCTCGACGGCGGCCGCCCTGGGCGAGCGCCTGGGCCTGACGCCGGCGGCGGTGCGCCGCCACCTCGACACCCTGCTCGCCGAGGGCGTCATCGAGGCTCGCGAGGAGCGAGTCTACGGCCACCGCGGCCGGGGCCGTCCGGCCAAGGTCTTCGTGCTCACTCCGGCCGGACGCGACGCGTTCGAGCAGGCCTACGACGACCTCGCCGTCGGCGCGCTGAAGTTCCTCGCCGAGACCGGGGGAGAGCACCTCGTCACGGAGTTCGCGCGTCGCCGGATCGCCGACCTCGAAGAGCGCTACCGGCCTATCATCGAATCGGTAGCTCCGGAGCAGCGCGCGGCCGCGCTCGCCGACGCCCTCAGCGCCGACGGCTACGCCGCCTCGGCCCAGGCCTCGCCGGTCACCGGCGAGCAACTGTGCCAGCACCACTGCCCGGTGGCGCATGTCGCCGAGCAGTTCCCGCAGTTGTGCGAGGCCGAGACGGAGGCGTTCGCCCGGCTGCTCGACACCCACGTCCAGCGCATCGCCACCATCGCGCACGGCGAAGGGGTCTGCACCACGCACATTCCCCGAAGCGGCACCGCCACGGGGACCACAGGAAAGCAGAACGACTCCGCGGAGAGGATCTCCCAGATATGACCACCACCGCTCACCCCGAGCTCGAGGGCCTGGGTCGTTACGAGTACGGCTGGGCCGACAGCGACAGCGCCGGCGCCGCCGCCAAGCGCGGGCTGAACGAGACCGTGGTCCGCGAGATCTCCGCGCTCAAGAACGAGCCCGAGTGGATGCTCGAGACGCGGCTCAAGGCCCTGCGCCTGTTCGACAAGAAGCCCATGCCGACGTGGGGCGCCGACCTCTCGACCATCGACTTCGAGAACATCAAGTACTTCGTCCGGTCGACGGAGAAGCAGGCGGCCTCGTGGGACGAGCTGCCCGAGGACATCAAGAACACCTACGACAAGCTCGGCATCCCCGAGGCCGAGAAGCAGCGCCTCGTCGCCGGCGTCGCCGCGCAGTACGAGTCCGAGGTCGTCTACCACAAGATCCGCGAGGACCTCGAGGAGCAGGGCGTCATCTTCCTCGACACCGACACCGGTCTCAAGGAGCACCCCGAGCTGTTCAAGGAGTACTTCGCCTCGGTCATCCCGGCCGGCGACAACAAGTTCTCCGCGCTCAACACGGCGGTCTGGTCCGGCGGCTCGTTCATCTACGTGCCCAAGGGCGTCCACGTCGAGATCCCGCTGCAGGCCTACTTCCGCATCAACACCGAGAACATGGGCCAGTTCGAGCGGACGCTGATCATCGCCGACGAGGACTCCTACGTCCACTACGTCGAGGGCTGCACCGCCCCCATCTACACGTCGGACTCCCTGCACAGCGCGGTCGTCGAGATCGTGGTGAAGAAGGGCGCCCGGGTCCGCTACACGACCATCCAGAACTGGTCGAACAACGTGTACAACCTGGTGACCAAGCGCGCCACGGCCGCCGAGGGCGCCACCATGGAGTGGATCGACGGCAACATCGGCTCCAAGATCACCATGAAGTACCCGGCCATCTACCTCATGGGCGAGCACGCCAAGGGCGAGACGCTGTCGCTCGCGTTCGCCGGCGAGGGCCAGCACCAGGACTCCGGGTCCAAGATGGTGCACCTGGCGCCCAACACCTCCAGCTCCATCGTGTCGAAGTCGGTGGCCCGCGGCGGCGGCCGCACCTCCTACCGCGGCCTGGTGCAGGTCATGCCGCGCGCCAGCCACTCCGCCAGCACGGTGCGCTGCGACGCGCTGCTGGTCGACACCATCTCGCGCTCGGACACCTACCCGTACGTCGACATCCGCAACGACGACGTCTCTATGGGCCACGAGGCCACCGTCTCCAAGGTCAGCGAGGACCAGCTCTTCTACCTGATGAGCCGCGGCCTCACCGAAGAGGAGGCCATGGCCATGATCGTGCGCGGGTTCATCGAGCCCATCGCGCGCGAGCTGCCCATGGAGTACGCGCTCGAGCTGAACCGGCTGATCGAGCTGCAGATGGAGGGCGCGGTCGGCTGACGGCGCCGCCGCACCCACCGCACCAAGCAGCCCGAGACCCCACGAGAGAGAGCAGATGACCACCGACACGGCTCAGCAGGCCGCCCAGCACGGCCTCACCGAGCACTCGCACGGCGCCGGTGCGCCCGACCACGGCGGCAGCGCCTTCGACACCGTCGCCTCGTTCGACGTCGCCGACCACGTCGTGCCGCACGGCCGCGAAGAGGAGTGGCGCTTCACGCCCATGGCGCGGCTGCGCGGCCTGCACGACGACACCCCGCTCGACGGCCACGACTACGAGGTCAGCGTCGACGCCGACCCGCGCGTCGTCGTCGAGACCGTCGAGGCCACCGACCCGCGCCGCGGCTCGTCCGGCTACGTGCCCAACGACCGCGCCAGTGCCCGGGCCTGGGCCGAGGCGGACAAGGTGCTGGCCATCACGGTCCCGGCCGATGTCGTCGCCGAGAAGCCCACCGTGGTCCGGCTGCGCGGCCTGAGTGCCGAGAAGGCCGCCGCCGGCCACGTCGTCATCACGGCCGAGCGGTTCAGCCAGAGCGTCGTCGTCCTCGAGCACGAGGGCTCGGCGGCGTTCCTCGACAACGTCGAGGTCGTCACGCACGACGGCGCCAAGCTCACCCTGGTGAGCCTGCAGGACTGGGCCGGCGACTCCGTCCACCTGTCGCACCACCACGTCAGCGTGGGCCGCGACGCCGTCGTCAAGCACGTCGTGGTGAGCTTCGGCGGCGACCTCGTGCGCACGTCGGTCACGCTCGACTACTCCGCGCCCGGCGGCGACGCCGAGCTGCTCGGCCTGTACTTCGCCGACAGCGGCCAGCACCTCGAGAAGCGCCTGTTCGTCGACCACAACCAGCCCAACTGCCGCAGCAACGTGCTCTACAAAGGCGCGTTGCAGGGCTCCAAGGCGCACACGGTGTGGATCGGCAACGTGCTCATCCGGCCGGCCGCCGAGGGCATCAACACCTACGAGCTCAACCGCAACCTGGTGCTCACCGACGGCGCCCGCGCCGACTCCGTGCCGAACCTCGAGATCGAGACCGGCGAGATCGAGGGCGCCGGGCACGCCAGCGCCACCGGCCGGTTCGACGACGAGCAGCTGTTCTACCTGATGGCCCGGGGCATCCCGGCCGACGAGGCCCGCCGGCTGGTCGTGCGCGGCTTCTTCACCGAGCTGATCAACAAGATCGGCGTACCGGAGATCGCCGAGCGGCTGACCGCCACCGTCGAGCGCGAGCTCGCGCTGGGCGAGGGCCTGCCGGCCGCCACCACGACGCACTGACCACCGAGAACACCCGAGAGGCATCGAGAGAATGAGCACCCTGGAGATCCGCGACCTGCACGTCTCCGTCGAGACCGAGGCCGGCCCCAAGGAGATCCTGCGCGGCGTCGACCTCACCGTCCAGAGCGGCCAGACGCACGCCATCATGGGCCCCAACGGCTCGGGCAAGTCGACCCTGGCGTACTCCCTGGCCGGGCACCCGAAGTACACCGTCACCAGCGGTGAGGTGCTGCTCGACGGCGAGGACGTGCTGGCCATGACGGTCGACGAGCGGGCCCGCGCCGGCCTGTTCCTGGCCATGCAGTACCCGGTCGAGGTGCCGGGCGTGTCGGTGTCGAACTTCCTGCGCACCGCCAAGACTGCCGTCGACGGCGAGGCCCCGAAGCTGCGCACCTGGGTCAAGGACGTCAAGCAGGCCATGGACCAGCTGGCCATCGCCGACGACTTCGCCGAGCGCGACCTCAACACCGGCTTCTCCGGCGGCGAGAAGAAGCGCCACGAGATCCTGCAGCTCGAGCTGCTGAACCCGAAGTTCGCCGTCCTCGACGAGACCGACTCCGGCCTCGACATCGACGCGCTGCGGGTCGTGTCCGACGGCGTCAACCGCTTCTCCGCGGCCGGCGACAAGGGCGTCCTGCTGATCACGCACTACACGCGCATCCTGCGCTACATCAAGCCCGACTTCGTGCACGTCTTCGTCGGTGGCCGCGTCGCCGAGGAGGGCGGCCCGGAGCTGGCGGAGAAGCTGGAGGAGAAGGGCTACGTCGACTACGTCGGCACCCCCGCCTGACCCCGTCGGCACCCCAGGCCGGCACCGTCGTCGATCATCATCGAGGAGCGAGACGTGAGCGCACCGCACAGCCCGCTGGACGTGGATCGGGTCCGCAAGGACTTCCCGATCCTCGAACGGCGGCTCGCCGGTGACAAGCCGCTGGTCTACCTCGACTCCGCGAACACCTCGCAGAAGCCGGCGGCGGTGCTCGAGACCCTCGCCGAGCACTACTCGCGGCACAACGCCAACGTGGCGCGGGCCGTGCACCAGCTCGGCGAGGAGTCGACGGCGGCCTACGAGGGCGCCCGCGACAAGCTCGCGGCGCTGATCAAGGCGCCCAGCCGCGACGAGATCATCTTCACCAAGAACGCCTCCGAGGCGCTCAACCTGGTGGCGCACACGCTGGCCAGCGGCCTGGCCGACGACCCGCGCTACCGCCTCGGCCCGGGCGACGAGATCGTCGTCACCGAGATGGAGCACCACTCCAACATCGTGCCGTGGCAGCTGGCGGCGAAGCGCACGGGCGCGGCGTTCCGCTGGTTCGGGCTCACCGACGAGGGCCGGCTCGACCTCTCGACCATCGGCGAGCTGATCAACGAGCGGACGAAGATCGTCTCGTTGGTGCACCAGTCGAACAGCCTCGGAACCGTCAACGACGTCGCGACGGTGGTGGCGCGGGCCCGCGAGGTGGGCGCGCTGGTGCTGCTCGACGGCTCGCAGTCGGTGCCGCACCAGCCCATCGACGTCAATGAGCTGGGCGTCGACCTCCTCGCGTTCACCGGCCACAAGATGGTCGGGCCCACGGGCATCGGCGTGCTGTGGGGCCGGCGCGAGGTCCTGGACGGGCTGCCCCCGTTCCTCGGCGGTGGCGAGATGATCGAGACCGTCGAGATGACGGGGTCGACGTTCGCCGGCATCCCGCACAAGTTCGAGGCCGGCACCCCGCCGATCGCGCAGGCCATCGGTCTCGGCGCGGCGGTGGACTACCTGACCGGCGTCGGGCTGGACCGCATCCACGACCACGAGCAGGCGATCACGGCGTACGCGCTCGAGAAGGTGCGCGGCGTCGACGGCGTCCGCATCATCGGGCCCGACTCCATGGAGTCGCGCGGCGGCACCGTCTCGTTCGTCGTCGACGGCATCCACCCGCACGACGTCGGCCAGCTCCTCGACGAGCAGGGCGTCGCCGTCCGCGTCGGGCACCACTGCGCGCGGCCGGTCTGCGTCCGGTACGGAATACCCGCGACGACCCGAGCGTCGTTCTACCTGTACACGACGTTCGACGAGATCGACGCGCTCGCCGACGGTCTCCATCAGGTGAAGAGGTTCTTCGGGTGAGCGACAGCCTGTACCAGGAGATCATCCTGGACCACTACAAGCACCCGCACGGGCGCGGGCTGCGCGAGCCGTTCGGCGGCGAGGCGCACCACGTCAACCCCACGTGCGGCGACGAGATCACCGTCCGGGTCGCGCTCGACGGCTCGACCATCACGGACGTGTCCTACGAGGGTCAGGGCTGCTCCATCAGCCAGGCGTCGGCGAGCGTGCTGCACGAGCTGCTGACGGGGTCTTCGGTCTCCGACGCGTTCGAGACCGAGCGCGTGTTCGTCGAGCTGATGCAGGGCAAGGGACAGATCGAGCCCGACGAGGACGTGCTCGGCGACGGCATCGCCTTCGCCGGCGTCGCCAAGTACCCGGCCCGGGTCAAGTGCGCGCTGCTGAGCTGGATGGCTTTCAAGGACGCGACGGCGCGGGCCATGGCCGGCCCCGTCACCGTTGAGGAGGATGCACGATGACCACCACCGTCGACCTCGAGGACCTCAAGGAGGCCCTCCGCGACGTCGTCGACCCCGAGCTGGGCATCAACGTCGTCGACCTCGGCCTCATCTACGGCGTCACCGTCGACGAGCAGAACGTCGCTACCGTCGACATGACCCTCACCAGCGCCGCCTGCCCGCTGACCGACCTCATCGAGGAGCAGGCCGCGGCCGCCACCGACGGTCTGGTCGCCGAGCTGCGCATCAACTGGGTGTGGATGCCGCCGTGGGGGCCGGACAAGATCACCGATGAGGGACGTGAGCAGCTCCGGGCGCTCGGCTTCAACGTATGAGCGCGCCCGAGGCGGTCGTCTTCGACCTCGGGGGAGTGCTCGTCGACTGGGACCCGCGCTACCTGTACCGGACGCTGCTGCCGTCCGAGGAGCACGTGGAGCGGTTCCTGGCCGAGGTCACCACGCCTGCCTGGAACGCCGAGCAGGATGCGGGGCGGACGTGGGCCGCTGCGGTCGCGTCGTTGACGGCGTCGTTTCCCGAGCATGCTTCGCTGATCGCCGCCTACGACGAGCGGTGGATCGAGACCATCGGCGGGCCGATCGAGGAGTCGGTCGAGCTGCTGCGTGAGCTGCGCTCGTCGGGCTCGGTGGGGCTGTACGCACTGACCAACTGGTCCGCGGAGAAGTTCCCGCTGGCGCTCGAGCGGTTCGAGTTCCTGTCCTGGTTCGAGGGCATCGTGGTGTCCGGGACCGAGCGGCTGGTGAAGCCGGACCCGCGGATCTTCCAGCTCCTGCTCGACCGCTACGGCCTGGACGCGGCGTCGACGGTGTACATCGACGACAACCCGCCCAACGTCGACGCCGCCGCCGAGCTGGGCCTGACGAGCCTGCACTTCACCGACCCGGATCGGCTGCGCGACGAGCTGTCGCAGCTGGGTCTGGTCGCTTCGTCGTCGTAGTCGTTCCTGATCGTTCCCGAGGAGTAAGAGATGGCCGTCCGTCCGATCCGCCTGTTCGGCGACCCGGTGCTGCGCACCCAGGCCGAGCCGGTGGTCGACTTCGACCGCGAGGTCCAGCAGCTGGTCAACGACCTGATCGACACCATGCAGGCCGCGCCCGGCGCCGGCCTCGCCGCCCCGCAGATCGGCGTCTCCCTCCGCGTCTTCACCTACGACGTCGACGACGTGGTCGGTCACCTCATCAACCCGTCGCTCGAACTCTCCGAGGAGGAGCAGTTCGGTCCCGAGGGCTGCCTCTCCCTCCCCGGCCTCGAGTACGACTGCCGCCGGGCGCTGCGCGTGGTCGCGCACGGCTTCAACATGTACGGCGACCCGGTCGCCATCGAGGGCTCGGACCGGCTGGCGCGGGCGATCCAGCACGAGACCGACCACCTCGACGGCGTGCTGTTCATCGACAAGCTCGACCGCGAGGCCCGCAAGGCCGCCATGAAGGTCATCCGCGAGGCCGACTGGGCCGGCGAGGAGGCCCCGGTCATCAAGGACTCGCCGCACGCCACCTTCGGCCACGCCTTCTGATCCGGCTTGGCCGCCTTTCGGCGTTGATCTTGGAGTAACCGCGGAGTTCCGGTCCGAAATGTCCGATGAATCCCGCGGATTCTCCAAGATCAACTTTGTTCGACGGTGCGAGCGGCTGGGCTCACGCCGTCGGGCGGGCGTCGTAGCGGAGGAGGGCCAGCTGCGAGTCGCCCAGGCGATGCGCGTCCAGCAGCCGCAACGGCGTCCGCGGCCCACCGTCCCACACCGGGGTCCCGCCGCCGAGGAAGGCCGATCCCACCAGCAGGTGGACCTCGTCGAGCAGGCCGGCCCGCAGCAGTGACGTCCACAGCGTCCGGCTGCCGAACACGATGATGTCGCCGTCCGCGCCCGAGGCCTTCAGGTCGGCGACCACGGACGCGGCCTTCGCGCGCGGCACGAACAGCGCCTCGCCCCACGGGGACGACGGGTCCGGCGCCGGGCGGTCGGACACGACGACCTTGTCGATCGCCGTCGTCAGCCGCGAGATCTCGCGCTCGACCTCGGGCACCTCGGGCTGCGACGCCACCGGCGGCCAGTAGGAGCGGAACCCCTCGTACGAGGTGCGGCCGAGCAGCAGGGTCGACGCGGCGCGCAGGCGCGCCGCGTTGTAGTCGTCGAAGGTCGAGTCGAACGGCATGACCATGACGTCCTGGCCGGGGCCGTTGTAGTAGCCGTCGGCCGAGACGATGTTCGTGACGATGAGCGTGCGCATGGTGTCTCTCCTCAACATGTGAAGAACGGTCACCAGGGCAGAGACACCGCGCGCGCAGGATTCATCGGTCCACGACGGGGATATCGACGCCGCTTGCGTTCGCTGGTTCGCCGGTGTTACGGTTCATTAGTCAAGTAAAGAACCTAGGAACCGAAGGGGGTGCGCATGTTCGACGACCGGAGCCCGATCTACCACCAGATCGCGGAGTCCATCAAGAACGACATCCTCAGCGGCGCGTTGGGAGCTGACGAGCAGGTGATGTCCACCAACCAGTACGCGGCGTACTACCGCATCAACCCGGCGACCGCCGCCAAGGGGTTCCAGCAGCTGGTCGACGAGGGCGTCCTGTACAAGCGACGGGGGATCGGCATGTTCGTCAGCCCCGACGCCCGCGACATGCTCCTGGCGCAGCGGCGCGAGCACTTCTTCGCCGACGTGGTCGAGCCGATGGTCGCCGAGGCCCGGGTCATCGGCATCCCGCTCGACGACGTCGTCGCCCGCATCCGCTCGCTGAAGGCCGAGGAGCCCGCATGATCGGCATCGAGATCCAGAACCTCACGGTCCAGTATCCGGGCGTGACGGCGATCGACGACCTCACGCTGAAGCTCGAGGGCGGCAAGATCTACGGCCTGCTCGGGCGCAACGGCTCGGGAAAGACGACGCTGCTGTCGCTCATCGCCGCGTTCCGCCGGGCCTCCACGGGCAGCATCCTCGTCGACGGCCGCGAGCCGTTCGAGAACGAGGAGCTCACCCAGCAGATCTGCCTGGTCCGCGAGACCAGCGACGTCGTCGTCGACGGCGACAGCGTCAAGGGCATCCTGCGCCGGGCGCGCCGGTTCCGGCCGAACTGGGACGACGAGTTCGCGCAGCGGCTGCTCGACCTGTTCCAGCTGCCGTCGAAGCGCGGCGTCGCGAAGCTGTCGCGCGGGCAGAAGTCGGCGCTGGGCATCACCATCGGGCTGGCGTCACGGGCTCCGCTGACCATGCTCGACGAGGCCTACCTCGGCCTCGACGCGCCGTCGCGGTACGCGTTCTACGACGTGCTGCTCGAGGACTACATCGAGCACCCGCGCACCATCGTCCTGTCGACGCACCTGATCGAGGAGGTCGGCCGGCTGTTCGAGCAGGTCGTCATCATCGACCGCGGCCGGCTCGTGGTCCACGAGGACACCGAGTCGCTGCGCATGCGCGGCGCCGCCGTCGTCGGCCCCGCCACCGCCGTCGACGACTTCACCGCCGGCCTGACGGTCCTCGGCGAGCAGCGGCTCGGCGGGACCAAGTCGGTCACCGTCTACGGCGAGATCGGCCCGGACGCGCGCGCCGTCGCCGCCGACTGGGGCCTGGAGCTGTCGCCGGTCGCATTGCAGGACCTGTTCGTCCACCTCACGAAGGGAAACGCGGCATGAGCACCCTGACCTACCGCCGCGCCCGGGCGGCATTCGAGGACCTCTCGCTCGGCCTGTCGGTGGCCGTCCTCTGGTTCGTGGTGATCGTCGCGATCATCTTCGTCCTCCTCGGCATCGGCCTGCAGGTCTTCGTCGGCCAGGGCGGCGAGGTCAGCGAGAGCATCTGGGAGAACTCCCAGTACGCGACCCGGTACTTCCCGCTCTCGATGGGCATCGTCATCACCGCGGCCTACCTGCCGGTCGCCATCGCGTCCGGCGTGACGCGGCGCAGCTTCGGCTGGGCGGGCTCGGCGGTCGTCATCGCCCTGGCCGGCATCATGGCGCTGCTCGAGGGGGCCGGGTACCTGCTCGAGTACGGCCTCTACCGGCTGGTCGACGAGACGCCGGTGTACACGACGCCGCACCTGTTCGACCACGGCTACCAGTTCTGGATCACCGTGCCGGAGGTCTGGATCGTCGTCGCGGCCAATGTCGCCTGCGGCTGGCTCATCGGCTCGGCCTACTACAAGTGGGGCTGGCTCGGCCCGACGCTGGCCCTCCCGCTGCTGCTGCTCCCGTTGCTGGCCGTCGAGGCCGTCATGTCCGTGGGCTGGGCCGGCGCGGCCATGAACGAGCTCGGCGTCGAGCGGCTGCCCGACGGCGTCGCGGTCCTCGTCGCGCTCGCACTGCTCGCCCTCACGCTCGCGGGCATCCAGCGGTTCGTCCGCACCATCGACCTCCGGCCGCAGAAGTCGTGAGCCGGGCCTGACTCCGTCATCACCACAGACTCCACCACGTCGCAGCATCCGCAGGAAGGACGGCTTTGCCATGCCCATCATCGAGGTGAAGAACCTGCACAAGGTCTACGGCAGCACCGTCGCCGTCGACGACGTCTCATTCGAGGTCGAGGAGGGCGAGATCTTCGGGATCCTCGGCCCCAACGGCGCCGGCAAGACCACCACCGTCGAGTGCGTCGAAGGGCTGCGGCGGCCCGACGGCGGCAGCGTCAGCGTGCTGGGCCTCGACCCCGTCCGCGACCGCATGGACGTGCGCCGGGTCCTCGGCGCGCAGCTGCAGGAGAGCGAGCTGCCCGAGAAGATCACCGCCGCCGAGGCGCTGGACCTCTACGCGTCGTTCTACCCGTCGCCGGCGAACCCGGCCGAGTTGCTCGACGACCTCGGGCTCGCCGACAAGGCCGGCACCCGGTTCGAGAAGCTGTCCGGCGGGCAGAAGCAGCGGCTGTCCATCGCGCTCGCGCTGGTCGGCAACCCGCGCATCGCCGTGCTCGACGAGCTCACCACCGGCCTCGACCCGCAGGCGCGGCGCGACACCTGGCAGCTGATCGAGCAGGTCCGTGCGCGCGGCGTCACGATCATCCTGGTCACGCACTTCATGGACGAGGCGGAGCGGCTCTGCGACCGGCTCGCGCTGATCGACGGCGGTCGCGTGGCGGCCATCGACAGCCCGGCCGGGCTGATCTCGCGGGTGTCGACGGAGCAGACGCTGCGGTTCCGCCCGTCGGCGCCGCTGGACGAGGCCGTCCTCACCGCCCTGCCCGACGTCACCGCCGTCAGCCGGGAGGGCGCCCACTACGTCGTCTCCGGCACCGGCAACCTGCCGTACACCGTCATCACCACCCTGGCCGCGCACGACGTCGTCGCCGCCGAGCTGCGCATGGACCAGGCCAGCCTCGAGGACGCCTTCGTCGCGATGACCGGCCGTTCCTTCGAGCCCCAGCCCGCGGCCTGACGCCGTCGCCACCCGGAGAGGAGACTTCCGATGTCCACCCTGACCAAGATCACCACCGTCGAGTCGAAGCTGTTCCTGCGCGACTCCACCTCGGCCGTCATGACCTTCGCCGTCCCCATCGGCATCCTGGTCATCTTCGGCTCGATCGGCTTCACCGAGGGCGACAACGAGAACAACGTGAGCGCCGGATTCCTGCCGGTCCTGTCGCTGGCCCTGGCGGCGGCGATGCTCGGCCTGAGCGTCCTGCCGACCGTGCTCGCGACCTACCGCGAGAAGGGCATCCTGCGGCGGCTGTCGACGACGCCGGTGCACCCGGTCAACGTGCTGGCGGCGCAGCTGCTGGTCAACCTGGTCGCGGCGGTCGGCGCGGCGGTGGTCGTGCTGGCGCTCGGCGCGGTCGCGTTCGACATCGGCATGCCGGACAACCCGGTCGGGTTCCTGATCGGCTTCCTGCTCATGGCGTCGTCGCTGTTCGGGCTCGGCCTGCTGGTCGCCGCCCTCGCGCCGACCGGCAAGGCGGCGACGTCGATCGGCATGCTGCTGTTCTTCCCGAGCATGTTCTTCGCCGGCGTCTGGACCCCCGGCGACCTGATGCCCGAGTGGGCGCGGCCGATCCGCGACGTGTCGCCGCTGGGTGCCGGTATGGAGGCCATGCAGACCGCCTGGGACGGCGGCTGGCCGAGCGCGACGAACATCGTGGCGCTGATCGTCATCACGGTGGTCGCTGCGGCGGTGTCGGCGAAGGTGTTCCGCTGGGAGTGAGTGCCGCCGTGCCGCCGTCAGACGACGTCGGCGAGGTGGGGCGCCGGCCGTCCCGCCGGCAGAGCCGGGAGTGAGTGCGCGGTGTCCGCGAGCAGGTGGACGCCGCGCACGAGCTCGTCCACGCCGCCCGTGTAGGGGATGCGGATGAACCGCTCGAACGCGCCGTCGACGCCGAACTTCGGGCCGGCGATGATGCTGACGCCCCTGGTCAGGCCGAACAACGCGAGCGCGGAGCTGATGGGCGCGCCGAGCCCCACCCAGAGCGAGGTGCCGCCGTCGGGGACGGGGACCTCCCACTGCGGCAGCCGCTCGTGCAGCTCGTCGACGAGGGCGTCGCGGTGGTGGCGCAGTTGCGCGATGCGACGCTGGACGAGCGCGTCGTAGTCCTCGAACACCTCGGCGGCGACGAGCTGCTCCAGCTCCGGCGTCCCGAGGTCGCCGGCCGCCCGCGCCGCGTGGAGTGAGCCGATGCCGTCGTCGTCGGCCCTGATCCACCCGATGCGCAACCCGCCCCAGATGCTCTTGCCGAGCGACCCGACGGTGAGCGTCCTTGTGCCATCCGCGCGCGCCGCGAACGGGACGTCCGTCCAGCCCCGCCCGAGATCGATGTCGGCCGTCGTCTCATCGATGACGAGGACGGTGCCGGCTCTTCGCGCGTGGTGGATGGTTTCGTCTCGGATCTCCGGGGGCATCGAGGCGCCGGTCGGATTCTGGAAGTCGGGGACCAGGTAGGCGAGCGACGGCCGCACCCGCTCGAACGTGTCGCGCAGCCGGTCCGGATCCCACCCCTCGGTGGTGACGGGCGTGGTGACGAGGCGCCCGCCGGCCTGCCTCCACGCGTCCAGCGCGTGCGGGTAGGTGGGCGACTCGACGAGAACCCTGTCGGCCTGGCGCACGAACGTCCGCGCGATGAGGGCGAGGGCGTGCTGGGCGCCGAGGGTGATCATGATCTGGCTGGGGCTGGTCGGCAGGTCTCTGCTGGTGTAGTGGCGGGCGATCCGCTCGCGCAGGTCGCCGCTGCCGATGAGGTCGAACCCGGTCTTGCTGAGCACGTGCGGCAGGTTCGCCGTCGCCCGCTGAATGATGGTCTCGAGGCCGCTGATCGCGGCCGGCGCGGCCCGCGCGAAGTCGACGAGCTGCTTGTCCGGGCTGGTGGTCGGCTGGTCGTGCGGGTGGGGGAGGGCGACGACGCTGCCCGACCCGCGCAGACTGACGAGGTGGCCGGTCTCCTTGAGGGCGCCGTACGCGGAGACGATGGTGGTGCGGCTCTTCTCGAGGACGTGGGCGAGCTCGCGTTCGGCCGGGAGCCTGGTGCGGGTCGGAATGCGGCCGTCGATGATCAGCAGCCGGATGCGGTCGGCGAGCGCCTGATACGCGCTCTGGCCCTCGGTCTCCCACTCACCGAGCAGCATCTGAAGGTCCTTGGGGCCGAGCCTGCCGCCGTCCATCAGTCCAGTCTTCCATGATTGGCCTCTTGTTGTGAAGAGTGGACTGGTGTCTTGTGGAGGTAGGTGTTTGATTGGTCTGCTTCGGGGTCGAGTGGGGATGCTGTCATGGGCGTGGTCGTGGTGTTGATGGTGCTGGTGCTGGCGTGGGGCCTGTCGGCCGCGCTGTGGGCGGCTCAGCACGGGGACGTCCGCGCCCAGCCCTTCGTCGACGGCTACGACAGCCGGCGGCCGCGGCCCTGATCGCTCGTGCTCGGGCTGCGGAACCATCCAAGAAACGGGGCGCCAGGGCACCCCGTTTCTTGGATGATCTCCCGGCTGGGTGCTGCGGCGGGTGTGTGTCCGGAGCGGTGCTCCGGAGGCGGTACACTGTTCATCGCTCCGCAGCACGCAGGCGGGGCGGCCACGGGCTGTGGCGCAGCTTGGTAGCGCACTTGACTGGGGGTCAAGGGGTCGCAGGTTCAAATCCTGTCAGCCCGACCAGTTTGCAAGTCCCTTCTGTGCAGGTCAGAGGGGACTTGCTTTGTCTCGGCCGCACCGTCGATCACGCGGAGCTGGGGCGGTTTTGGACCAGGCTTGGACCACCAGGCCGAGAACGACTCGCCAGCGGCCCGCAGCGCGGACAGGTCCGGGTGCAGGTAGCGCGAGGTCACGTCGGGGGACTGGTGCCCGGCAACCTTCTGCAGCACGTCGAGCGGGATACCGGCGTCAGCCATCCACGTGAGCGCGGTGTGCCGCGGGCCGTGACGGACCAAGGTCGGGTGCCCGAGCCGGGTCACCAGCTCCGACCACTTGGTGGCATCGCGCAGGGTGGCCGTCGTGATCACGCCGCCGCGTAGGCCGTAGGGCAGCCGATGATCCGGCAGGGCGAACTCGCGTCCCGGAGCGTAGCCGTCAGCGGTAGGGATCAGGACGTGGATGTCGCGAGGACCCGGCCCATCTTGCTCGCCACCGCATGAGTCCGACCTCCGCGTTACGGTGACTCAGACGTTCGGCCGCGTGGGGGAGATGGCTTTACGCGACGCGATGACAGGGGGCGAGGCGCGGCTAGTGCTGCGGGTGCGCAGCGTAGAAGCCTGGGCTCCCTGCCAGAGAGAAGCGACCCGCTGCACGGCTTCTTGTAGGCAGCTCATGCCGTGTCGCCCAGTGGGTGAGCCAATAGTGGGGGAGATCGAGACCTTGAATCAGATCGAGAAGTCTGAGCTCATGCAGCGGGCGAAGAACCTGTTCGAGTTCCTCGCTCGTGCTCAGCAACTGAAGGTCAGCCCGGTTCGGACCGTCGACGTTTATGCACGAGATGGCAAGGTCATTTGGTTCGACTCCCTCCCGCAGCATCCGGCGATCGTTTCCAGCCATCGTGGCGGTGACCCGGAGGCCGAGGCACCGTTGTTTACGATCGACCGCGTAGGTCGAGTCGCGCCACCCGAGCCGGGGGAAGCGTTGCGCCCCTGGGTGCAGGTTTCTCTCGAAGACCCGGAGTCCATTCCGGTGTTGGCGGAGGCCGTCCCGGCTCACCGTGTCTCTCACATCGCGTCGGCGTCGGACGATGAGGGCGCCGAAGACGTCCGCTTGGCGGATCATCCGGATGTACGGGACGCCTTCGGCGAGTGGTTGGAGACATGGCAGAGCTGGGCGAATGCCGAGCTAGAAGACCGGCCCGTCCGCGACCTGTATGGGGAGCTGTTCTCGACCTACGTCCAGGTGACCGGTCATCCCGAGGAGCTCGAACTCGTGCTGGGAGTCGGCTGCCTGGCTTGGCGTCCGGAGAATCATCCAATGGTGCGTCGGCACATGCTTACCTGCTCGGCCGGCATTCACTTCGACGATGACAGCGGCCGGCTCACGGTCACGCGGGAACAGGCGTTGGACCCGCTCACCGTCGAGCTAGAGATGCTGGACCCCGGTTTGATCTCCAACCCGCAGCGCATCAACGAAGTGAAAGACGCTGCCAAGGAATTCGAAGCGCACCCGCTGCACCGGGACGACGTCGGCATGTTGGCTCGACGACTGGTGTACACCTTAGACGCCGCGGGCAGCTACAACGACGAGGCTGTCCCTCCGCAGTTCGCGGTCGACGCTGTGGCTGCTTACGCGCCGGCGCTCATCCTGCGCAAGCGCTCACAGCAGGGCCTGGTGGAGATCTTCCAGACCATTGTCGCGCAGCTTGCCGAGGCAGATGATGTTCCTTCGGGTCTACTTCCTCTGGTCGATCCGGACCGCGAACCGACTGCCGAGACGGATCCAACGCCCGGTGCCGTGGTCGCGGTCGGCGACGAGATCTTCCTCCCGCTCCCGGTCAACGAGCAGCAGCTCAAGATCCTCAAGGCCGTGGACGCGCGGGCGCAGACTGTGGTTCAAGGCCCTCCCGGCACAGGCAAAACCCACACCGCTGCCGCCCTGCTGTCGCACCTTCTAGCGCAAGGAAAGCGGGTGCTAGTCGCCGCGCACACCGACCGTGCTCTGAAAGAGGTGCGAGACAAGCTGCCTACCGCGATCAAGCCGTTGAGCGTGGCGGTCGTCGGCAACTCGCGCAGCGACATGTCCGACCTCAAGTTCGCCGTGGAGAAGATCGCCGCAGTCGCGTCTGAGCATGACCCACTTGTGGCGCGCAAAACCATGGACGCTTCACTGACCAAGATTGATGATCTTCGTCGGAAACGCGCGGCGACCCACCGGCAGCTTATCGACGCACGAGCCCACGAAGTCGTCGATCACGAATTTGGTATATATTCTGGGAGCCTGGCAGCCATAGCTCAGCGCTACCAGGCCGAAGCAGAGGACTACGGCTGGCTCACTGACCTCGTCGAAGTCTCCTCAGACGACACTCCGCCACTCACAGACGCCGAGATAGCCGAATGGCGCAGCCTGCTTCTCGACGTCGAATTCCAGGCCGACGAGCCCGATTCCCAGGATCGCATCCTCGAGCTTGATGGGATCCCCCAACCTCACGAGTTCGCCGATCTTTGCGTCATCGAGAGAACCGCGGCCGCGATCTCCCAGCAGCACGCCGACCTCGTCCAACACGAGGAGTTCGAGGCTGTCCGGCGCCTTCAGCCTGAGGAACGCGCGCGGCTGCAGCAGCGCATGCGTGCTCTCGCTAATGAGGCATTGGTACTTGAGCAACGTCGTGAAGCCTGGATGAACGATGCTCTATACGACATCCGTGCCAGCCGCGGCGCGCTGTGGCGGGCGAGAGCCGATCAGGTCGGCACACTGATCAACCAGGCGCTCCCGATGATCGAGGCGCTTGGCCCCCTCACTGAGGTAGACCTCGCCGACAGCGCAGACGTCGCCGCTCTCGCCTCACTCGCTCAGGCCCTTCGCCAGCATCTGCGCTCGGGAGGAGCGATCAAGACCTCGGGCGACGGCAAGCCGAAAATCGGCATGCTAACCCCCAAGATGGTCAAGGAGGCTCTGCCGCTCTTCGAGCACGTCCGGATCAATGGCCTCCCGCCGGTCGAAGAGGAACAGCTCATCTCCTTCATCACATATGTCGATGCTGCACGGACGGTCGACGCCCTTGACCGGGCTTGGCCGGCCAACGTTTTGATTCCGACCGAGGACACCCTGGACGAACGGCTGCAGTGGCATGTCATCGAGCTCGAGCAGCTTGCGCGCGTACTGACCCTGGGCGAAGAGCTCGTCGAGGAGGAACGACGGCTTATCGCCTTGGGCCTGAAACGACCCGACTGGACCGACCTGGAGGCCATCCACGCCTACGCCAGCCTCGTCGATGCCGCGGCCGCCAGCGACGCGTGGGCCGACGCCCGTCGGCCTCTGCGCGCGCTGGAGGAGGCCGTTGAAACTGCGGCGCGGTGGGGAGACGCTGCAGCGTGCGTACACCAGCTGCACCTTGCCATCCGCAACCGCGACTACGACGAGTATTCGCGTGGATACGCCCGTCTCTCCCGGCTGAACGCCGTACGGGCTCTGGCCACGCGCAGGGACGAGCTGGGCGCGAAGCTCAGTGCAGCTCCTGATCTGCGCGAATGCCTCCTCCGTTCCGCTGCGGAGCGCATCTGGGATGATCGGCTACCGCGCTTTGAGGCCGCGTGGATGTGGGCCGCCACCGGAGCGTGGATCCTCCAGCAGGACACCACCGATGCCAACGCCCTCCAGGCCCAGATCGGCGTCTACGAAGGAAGGATCCGTCGCGAGGTCGAAACCCTCGCGGCCACCCGCGCCTGGTCTCACGCCGTCTCGACCGAACGCCTAACCGGTCAGTCCCGCGCAGACCTCGCCCTTTACGCCTCCCTCGTTCGCCGCCTCGGCAAGGGAACCGGCAAATACGCCGCCCAGAAACGCGCCGAGATCCGCACTGCCATGGACAGGTGCCGACCGGCCGTGCCCGTATGGATCATGCCGATCTACCGCATCGCCGAGCAGTTCAAAGTCCACGAGAACATGTTCGACGTCGTCATCGTCGACGAAGCATCTCAGGCCGGCCTCGAGGCCACTTTCCTGCAGTACCTCGCCCCGAAGATCGTCGTCATCGGCGACGACAAGCAGGTGTCGCCCACAGCGGTTGGCGTGGATCAACAGCAGTTGCGTGACCTGGCCAACCAGTATCTCGCCCGGGACCGGTACAAGGCCGCCTGGCAAGATCCGAAGAGAAGCTTGTTCGACGAGGCACTCATGCGCTACGGCGGCCAGATCACCCTGGTCGAGCATCGACGGTGCGTCCCCGAAATCATCGGGTTCTCCAACCGCATCGCTTACGAACCCGACGGCATTCGGCTGATCCCGGTGCGCCAATACGGCGCTGACCGACTCGAGCCCATCAGAGCCGTGCATGTGGTAGATGGCTACGAACGTGGGACAAGTGCCAAGATAAACCCCGCTGAAGTCGCTGCGATCGTCGATCAAATCGAGAAGTGCCTCGTTGACCCCCGTTACGACGGACTCACCTTCGGTGTCATCTCACTGCTCGGGACAGCCCAGGCCAAGGCCATCGAGTCCGAACTGCTCGAGCGAATCCCGCCAGACGAGTGGACAGCCCGCGATCTCCGCTGCGGCGACGCAGCAGACTTCCAAGGCTCTGAGCGAGATGTGATCTTCCTGTCTATGGTCGCGGCTGCTAGCCCGGGCCGACGGCTGGGAGCGCTCACTCAGGAGCTGTACGTGCAGCGGTACAACGTCGCCGCTTCGCGCGCCAAGGACCAGCTCTGGCTGTTCCACTCGGTCGCTCCGGGGGATCTCGGCAACCCTGAAGACATGCGATTCGCCCTCCTGGATTACTGCTACGGCGTCATTAACCGCGCCCACGCCCATGACGAGGGCGTCGGCACCGAAGCGGTGCCAGAGAACACGCTCGTCGACCCCTTCGATTCCCTCTTCGAACAGCGTGTATTCAATCGGCTGTTCGACCGCGGCTACACGGTCATACCGCAGTACCCGGCCGAGGGCTACAAGATCGACCTTGTCGTCGTCGGTGCAAGGGGTCGCCTCGCGATTGAGTGCGACGGCGACACGTGGCACGGGCCTGACGCTTACGAGGCCGATCTGGCTCGGCAGCGCGACTTGGAACGCTGCGGCTGGCAGTTCTTTCGCATCCGTGAGTCCGCCTTCTACGTGGACCAAGCCGGCAGCCTTGACATGCTGTGGCAGACGCTCAATGAACTCAGGATCCATCCCTCCGGCTGGATCGAAGAGGAACTGGGTGGCGACGAGGGCATCGAGGTACCGGATTGGGACTCGGTCTCGGACGACAACGGCGATCATGGGACCGCATCAACACAGGACCCGGCTGCCGCCGTGGCGGTACCTACCCACGCGCTTCCGCCGAGCATTGCCGAGCTGGCTGGCCACGATGACCACGTGCCGACTCGTGTTCTCACATACGATCCGGCCGATCTCGGCGGACCGACCCACCTTTACCCGTCGTTGGGCGACGGCGTCCTCGAGCCGTACACCGAGTTCACTGGCACCGTCGCCCAACCGGCAAATGCTTCCAGGCAACAGCTTCTGGACGGCCTCCTCGCAGTCGTAGCCGTCCAAGGGCCGATCGACGGACATCGGTTGCACACCGCGTACGTGAAGGCAAGCGGCGGCAAGCGAGTCGGGAAGGCTGTAGCAAAGATCCTCAACTCAGCCATCACCGCTGGGGTGCGGCAGGGCAAGCTCTTGGTCGACAACCCCCTACACGAGGCTGGTGTCAAACCGCGGACATACCGGCTGCCCGATCAACTGGAGGTTCGGCTGCGCGAGCTTGGCCCCCGGACGCTCGAGCAGGTGCCACCCCGCGAACTTGCAGCTCTCCTC
Organism: Jiangella mangrovi; assembly: GCF_014204975.1. Classification (NCBI taxonomy): domain Bacteria; kingdom Bacillati; phylum Actinomycetota; class Actinomycetes; order Jiangellales; family Jiangellaceae; genus Jiangella; species Jiangella mangrovi. Next base: position 4,442,455 of record NZ_JACHMM010000001.1, on the reverse strand, counting down.
AGCCGAGCGGCAAACGAGTACGGGTGGGACAACAACGAGACGCTTTTCCGAGCGGTGCTTGCGAGCCTGGGACTGCATCGGCTTACCGCCAACGTCGAAGCCCGAATGCTGTCCGTCCTGCCCATCGTCGCACCTGACGGTGGCGACTCATGAGGACGCTGCAGCGCTCCTGCTAGTGCAGAGCGATTCGGCTCAGCAGTTCCGTTGCCGTGGCTGCGGCCATGCCGGTAGCGGTTTCGACGACTCGAGTCAGAAAGCTATGTGTAGTCACGATCGCTTGTTGTCGGTCGAGGCCAAAGCGGGCGGCCTCAGTCAGGAGGTGGTTCACGTCGAGATCCGACTTGGCGCTCAAGACAGCGCGGTCGAGCACAGCCAGGTACGCATTGGTCGCAGGGTCGGCGCCGACTGAGTAGGCGGCCGATACGGCGGTGATGAGCGCTGCGGTCTCTGGCGAGACCGGACGGACGACCTTGCGCGGCGCAGCGAACGGCGGAGCTGGACGCGGATACGGCGCAGGGGTGAGGGACCGGTCGGCTACGAGCGGGTTGAGGTCGACACCTGACTCCGCGGCTAGCCGCAGGTAGGCGGCCAAGAGCTGTGTGGTCGCATCGGCATCGCCTGATGCGGTGTGCGCGTACTCGATCGGAATGCCTGCAACATCGCAACACGCCTGGAGACTCCGGTCGACGTGGTTGCCGAGGTGCGAAGCCAGTTCGAGCGTGTCCAGGGTCGGCCAGGCGGGGGAGTCGATGTCGGCTCTCTCGAACTCCAGATTGACGAACGACAGATCGAAGCCGGCGTTATGTGCGACGACGATGCGGCCGGCGAATTGGTCCGCGACCCAGTCGGCGATCTGCACCCAGGTCGGGGCATGTAAGAGATCCTCGGGCAGGATGCCATGGACGTGGGTCGGTCCAGGGTCTCGAAGCGGGTTGACGAGACTGCTCCAGCGGCCGGTCGGCACGCCCTCCGGATCGGCCTGCACGATCGCGATCTCGACGATGCGGTCCTCGCGGAGTGGGGCGAAGCCTGTCGTTTCGATATCGACGACGGCAAACGGGGTCTCGCCGACGCGGGGAGGCGTCACCTGGACGCTCGGGTCTGTGCCGAGTCGCGGAGGGGCGGACAGGTGGACACGCTCACCGGCGAGCTGGGCGAGCGTCTGCCAGGCCGAGCGTACGTCGAGACTGTGGGATGCGTAGGCCAAGCACAGCAGGTGGTCCGAGAGGTACTCGTCGTACTTGTCGCGCGTCTTGACGGTCACGTCTTCTGCGAGCGTCGCGGCTTCGGGTTCGCCCGCGGCGACCAGTTCCCGCGCAGCGGCGACGATCGTGGCCGGTGCGGCGCCGACAACGGTAAGCCCGACGCCGTCCATGGAGACCTTCAACCCGACGCTGTTGAGGGCGATGGCGATGGTGTTGAGCACGGTGTCGCCGCGCCACGGGAGAACAACGGTGTCGTCGCCCCAGTCCAGGAGTCGGCGCTCGCCGAGACGCAGCCGTCGGAAGTTCCGTCGACCCTCTTCGAGGAGCGACTGCCCGATGGTGTCGAGGTAGATGGGAACGACGTCGGAGGTGTACAGGTCGTGCATGCGTCGCCGGACCTCGTCGGCCACAGTGGTGCCGGTGCCGGCGAATGCCGGCGGACGGCCGCCCGTCGAACGCGTGAGTTCGATGATGCGGCTCTCGGCATCGACGTCGACGACCTGCCACCGCAGACCCGCGAAGATGAGGTAGCTGCCGACGAGGACGGGGTAGACGACCGGAATCGTGCCGAGCGTGCGGCCACGCACCATCAGCCGATACTCCTCCGCCGAGTGGAACGCGCTGTAGAACGAGTAGTGGTTGACGATGTGATCGCCTACGCGGCCGGCGAGGAGGAGCCCGTCGCTGGACTGGACGAGGAGTTCGGATGTGCCCATGTCCTGGAGCAGCTGAACGAATACCTCCCTGCCCACACGGGCGAACGGGCCCTGCCCGCACAACACACCGTAGAGCTCCACCGCGGTCGCTCCGCCGTGCTGCGCGATGACGGACAGAACCTGCTGGACCAGAGTCGACAGGTGTAGATCAGAGAGGTTCGGCGGCTCGTACCAGCGATCGTTGAGCATCAGCTCCGTCATCGCGACCGTTTGGAACAGGCGGGCGCGGAGCATGTCCGCCGGCGGAGTCCGATCCGTGACTTCCGGCTCGGAGATGTACGCGCGGAGGGTCGCGGGCTTGCCTCGGCGGCCCGATCGCCCGAGACGCTGGCGGAGGGCGGCGACACCCGGGGGCGCGCCGACCTGGGCGACGGAGTCGGTCGAGCCGATGTCGATGCCCATCTCCAGAGTCGAGGTGCAGATGGCGGTGGCCGGCGTCTCGGACGAACGGAGCCTGGCCTCGATGTCCTCGCGATGCTCTTTCGACAAGTTGCCGTGGTGGGCGACGAACTCGTTGGGGACTCGTTGATCGGCGCTCAGGCGGCTCAGGATGTCGGTGTACGCCTCGACGGATGCGCGGCTGTTCGCGAAGACGAGGTTGTCGCTGCCTCGGAGCGTGCGAAACAGATGGTCACCGATGGCCTTCGCGTCGTTGGGGTGACCGGCGATGTCGTCGTCATGTTCCTCAGGATGGCTGGCCGGGGAGGGCGCCGGCGTCGGCGGTGTCACCGGGTCGTGCCGCACGTATCCGCGGACCTGCAGGCGAATCTCGGCACCTTCGTCATAGGGCGACACGACCAGCGCGACATTCGGTCCGTTGCGGGGGCGAAGGAAGTCGGCAGCGTCACTCAGGTCGGCCAGCGTCGCCGACAGGCCGATCCGGGGGACGCGACGGCCGACAACCCTATCGATGCGGTGCATGAGCGACTGAAGCTGGGCGCCGCGCTCTGACCCGATGAACGAGTGGAACTCGTCGATGACGACGTGGCGCAGCCCGGCGAAGATCCGCGCCACCCGGGAGCCGTCGCGGACGAACAGCGCCTCCAGCGATTCGGGCGTGATGAGAAGGATACCGTCGGGATTGGTGCGGACGTTCCGCTTCGCACTTCCGGGGACGTCCCCGTGCCACCTGTGCACAGGGATGTCCGCGCTCTCGCCCAGAGTCTCCAGCCGCAGGTGCTGGTCATTGATGAGGGCCTTCAGCGGTCCCACGTACATGGCCTTGATCCCCGGCGCGCCGTCGCCGGCATGCTCGGCGATGTCCGAGCAAATGGGCAGCCATGCCGCCTCGGTCTTACCCGCCGCCGTCGCCGCCGAGATGAGAACGTCGCGTCCGGACAGGATCGGCTCGACCGCCAGCGCTTGAACCGTCCGTAGGCTCGTCCAACCCTGGTTCCAGATCCACCGCTGGACACCGGGGTGCAGCCGGCCGAAGGCGCGAGCCGGATCCGCGTGCCCGGCGGCGGCATCGGACAGCATCAGAGCTTGAACGACCGCAGTTCGTCGTCCTCGTCAGCGACCTGCCGCACCGGCAGCTCTCGGGATCCGTCGCTGGCTGAGTCCTCGGGCAGCGGCTCGAGGTCCGGATTCGTCTCGTGTTGAACGGGAAGGGCCTCGATGATTTCGTCCCACTGCTGGTCGGGGTTCTGCTCGAGCACGGCGAGCAGATCCAGGAAGCTGCGGATGGTGTTGCGGGGCGTGCGGAAGTAGGCGTCGCCGATGCGGTTCGAGCAATGCTGCATGAACGCATGTAGCGCGTCGGCCTCGAGCAGGTAGGCATTCGCGTCGCCAGCCGCGTGCACATGGACGAGCTTGGTCAGGAGGACATAAAGGTCCTCGGGTGTGAGTGCCGCGAGCCGAATGACCGGACCCGAGAGGTCGATCCGTCCACCTGTAGCGAAGGTGTTCTCCGCGAGCCGGGACTGCAGAGCGGTGTAGGAGTAGAGGCCACGGCGGCCGTCGGTGAGGAAATCCGGGGTGCCGCCGAAGACGAAACCGATGCCTTCGGCCGACCCCTGCAACGCGTCGTTGAGGATGCGCAGGATCTGCTCGTAGTTCGAGTTCCGCGCCTGGGAATGGGGGAGCTTATAGAGGTTCACCATCTCGTCGAGACAGACCAACAGGCCCTCGAAGCCGGCGAGACGGACGAACCTTGCGAGCAGTTTGAGCTGGTCGTAGAAGTTGGCGTCATCGATGATGGTCCGCACCCCGAGCGCGGCACGTGCGTCGGTGCGGGTGCTGAACTCGCCGCGAAGCCACCGAACGGCGTCCGACTTCAGCTGCTCGTCACCCGTGTCGTGACCCTGCCAGTACTTTGCAACGACTTCGGCGAAGTCGTATCCGCCGGTCAGTTCGCTCAGCTGGTTGAGGCGACCCCGGATTACCGCCTCCGGTTGAAGACCCTGGGTAGCGGCCTCGGTGAGGGCGCCGGTCACGAACCGTTCGACGACGCTGCCCATCGCGCCGCCGTCAGGCTTCGCGCGGGTCGACATGTTCCGCATGAGCTCGCTGTAGAGGGAACGTGCCTGCCCTCCGGTGGCGTGCAGCCGCCGATCGGGGGAGAGGTCCGCATGGGTCGTGACGAGCCTGCGCTGCAGCGCGACCGACCGGACGAGGTGGAGGAAGAATGTCTTTCCGGACCCGTACTCACCGATGACGAACCGCGCGGTCGCTCCGTTGTCGGCGATGCGGTCGATATCGACGAGCATCGCATTGAGCTCGTTCACGCGGCCGACTTGGATGTGCTGCTGCCCCACGCGAGGAACGACTCCGGCACGCAGGCCATTGATGAGTGTGTCGCGGTCACGAGGCCGGATTCGTTCGGCGGTTCCTCCCGTGAGGGCCTGACCCTGGGGCATCACTGCAGCTCCTGGCGCGCGTAGTCGTTGACGGTAAACATGTCGAGCTGGTCCTCCTCGAGGAGCGGTTCGCCGGCGATGTCGAGGGCGAACTCGTTGATCGTGTCGAGGACTCCGTCGGGCATCAAATGGCCCTCCTCGGCGAGTTCCTCGATCTCCGCTCGTGACCACGAGCTGCGGGTCAGGACGGTTCGCAGGAATCCCGAGTGAGCGGCGTCGAGCCCAGGAATGGGCGCGGCGGCCGAATCGCCTGGCGCGCCGGCAGATGTCGGTCCCCCGGCCACCTCGGGGGACAGCGCCATGGTGTGGACAGGCTCGTCGTCGCTGAAGATATCGGCCAGCAGTGCGCCGACCGCCGCGGTCTCGGCGAACTTCGCCTGGATGGCCTCGGCATCGAGGCTGAAGGCAGCTGACGGGGCGTCCGCACCGACTCGGCCGGGCGAAGCGACGGGGTACCCGGGATCGGGTGCACCCGCTTCGCGGACTGTGACGGGACGAGAAGCCGGTGGCTGCCGGCCGCCCGCGAGGTGCGCGTGCAGCGACGAGTGGACATCGGCGGGGTCGAGTCCGAGCAGCTTGAAGATCTTTGTCAGGCTGGTGATCTCTTCCGGAGATATCGCGCCGTCTGCCGCGGCGACGGTGACCAGAAGGTCAGCGACGCTGGTCCGCTGCGGTTGTGACAAGGCCTCGACTCGCTTCGAGAGGCCGGTGAGCTTCACTCCAGCCGCTGTCAACCACCGCAGGTGCGCTTGGAGGCGGAGCCGCTCACCCGCCGTCAGTTCCAGCGCTCGTTCGAGGTGGTCGACCAGATGCTGCTGCTCGCTGGGGCTGACGTGCCCATCGGCTGAGGCCACGGCCGTCGCGAGATGCAGAAGTGTCGCCGCGGACGCATAGGCCGGCGTCGCTGACTGCGGTGGCGCCTCGCCGCCGGTCTCGAACAGGATGACCTTCGCCGCGGCCAGGATCGCCGGTCCGCCGAGGCGGACATCCGGTTCGATGCCGAGTCCGTGCCGGCCCAGCAGCCGGGCCAGAGCTACGGTCTCCGGCTTGGCGAGCCGGTCCGAAGCCTTCGACGGCCACCGCGACAAGACATCAGCGCCCGTCGTTGCGATGCCCGACTCCGCGAGTCGAGTGCCCCACTGGATCAGTGCAACCACTTCGGGCGACTGAGCTCCCCTGAGGTCATCCGGCAACAATGCCGCCGCGGCCAAGCTCGACCCACCGCTCGGGTTCCGCCCGAGGAAACGACTGTAGGCGTCGAGGTCGGCGCTCACCGACTCGACCAGGCTCTCCAGGTGCTTGCGTGGCGCTGCCTGGGCGAACACGTCCGGAGCGTCCATCGAGACCTGGGCGGATCCGAGACCGGCGGACGCGGCGTAGTAGTCGAACTGGATCCTCGACTTCCCCGGTCGCACCCTGATGCCGTCGCCATGCGCAGCGCGGTATCGGGAGGTGAACAACGCCGTGAACTCTTTCGTGCACCGAGTGGCCGACGTTCTCAGGTGGATCTCGGGGTGATACCACGCCCAGGCCAAGGCCCATTCCGCCGGCACCGGCCTTCCTGCCGATGCAAGCCTCCCGACCTCGGCCATCAGCGACAGAGGCGGCACCCAGTGACGTTCGGGGTCGAGCGGGGGTGGCGACGCCGCGTTCGATCCGCCTTGGGCCAGCTGAAGGTCCAGGACATCCAGAAACTTCGTCGCATAGCCGCGGAAGGAGTTGTTGCCCCCGTAGATGCCGAGCAGCCGTTGGACCTCTGCCCGCAAGAGCGGGAGCTCAATCTTCAGCCGTTCATCCGCCGGGATGTCGACGAGTGCACGTCGCTCCAAACCGTAGAAGAACAGGAAGACGAAGCCGATGTAGGCGTGGGGATCCCGGCGGCCACCGGCCAGCCAGATCAAGTAGCCTGCGCGGGCCTCAGGGCTGATCTTGTGATAGCTCGGCCAGTAGCCCATGGTGGCGCCGAACGTGTCGACGTTGCGGACCGCCACCTTCAATGTGGGGTCTATCTGCGCCGGCTCGACGTCGCCCCGTGGCGATCGCAAGCCATGGCCGATGTAGAGCATTCCGCCCGGCAGTGTGTAGCCGGCCACCCTCATGCTCGAGCTAGGGCCCACCCATTGCGCGTACTTGGTCAATTGCTGGACGCCCAGCCCCTGCGCCCCAGGCCTGGCATCCGGCTGGCTGAGACGCTGCGGCGGTCTTGGCGCCGCAGCAGGTGCGGGAGTCGGCGGCGCTGGTGGCCTGGGAGGTGTGGACGGCGCGACAGGGAGCGGGGTTGTGACCACGCTTCTTCCGGCGTTCGGACGAACAGTGTGCTTCGGCTTGTGCTGCCTCCGAAAGCGGTCGAACAGCCCCACGGTCCCCGCCTCGCTATCTTGCCGCCCGATGAGTGAGCCAGGAGCCGGGTTCGCACGCCGGTGACGGTTGTAGGTGTCACCATCACCCGAGCCGGCCACGACTCAAGCGGAAGTGAATCAGGAGCCCCGGACACTTGCGGTGAGCAGGGGTGGCGCCGGCCGGATCGTCGACGGTTCGGTTGTCCGTGCTCCTCGCTGAGATCCCACGCGTGGCGAGCGCGATCCCTGCTTCGCGTGGCCCGAAGGGGGCGTATAGTTGTTGCGGATAGTGCAGTTAGAGCAGATGAGGAAGGCGCCATGACGGAGATGCTGGCTCGAGATGTCGAGGCTGTGCACCGTGCTCTGGATGCTGGCGGTGACGAGGTGCAAGTGTCGCTCTCGCGACAGACGGCGGAGCTTCTTGCGCTTGTGGTCGACGCGCGTGCTCGTGGTCAGCAGGTTCTCGTCACTCGGGGACATGCCGAGGTCACGCCGAGTGAGGCCGCTGAGCTGCTGGGGATGTCGCGGCCACAGGTTCGCAAGCTGATGGATCAGGGCGTGCTCGACTTCCGCAAGGTTGGTGCCCATCACCGCATCCGGGTCTCCTCGATCAGGGCGTTCCTCGATGCCGAGCGTCCGCGGCGTCGTGCAGCCTTGGAGGATCTTGCCGATCTGCAGGATGAGTTGGGACTCACGGAGTGACTGACGATCTCGACCTGCCCGGCATGGTCCGGGTCGTGCTGGTCGACGCCAACGTCCTGTACTCGCGCGTCTTGCGTGACTATCTGCTCTACGCCGCTGATGAGGAGATCATCGCCGTCGCGTGGAGTCGAGAGATTCTCGACGAGGTCACCGAGCATCTGGTGGCGAACGTCGCCGGCTTCACCGTCGAGTCTGGTGCGCGCCTTGCGGCCGCGATGAACCGGGCGTTCCCTTATGCCGAGGTCGAACCGGAACCTGAGGCTCACGAGCGGCTGTCCGAGCTGGCGCTGCCCGACGAGGACGACCGTCATGTGATCGCCGCTGCCGTCGCTGCGGAGGCCACAATCCTGTGCACGGCGAACACGAAAGACTTCCCGGAGGAAATCGCGGGGCCGCTCGGATTCGAGGTGATGACGCCCGATGCGCTGCTGAGCCTCCTGATCGCCGAGTACCCAGCTCAGATGCTTACCGCACATGCGACCTCCGTTGCTCGGCTGCGCGGCGCCACGGACGCATCGACCATCGCCGCGCTCGAGCGTGCCGGCGCCCCGATCGCGGCCACCAGAATGGTCCCTCTGCTGGAGTCGGCCGGCATAGCTCTCGACTGAGACGCCCCACCTGCTCCATCGTTAACAACCCGTACCGACCATCAAAGACCCGATACAGTCGGAGGGCGAGAACCACCCGGTTCCCAGCTAAGAGCAGGGGATCCGCAAGCTTACGAGATGACCGTAAAGCCGCTCTGACCAGCGGTTTCATCCAAGGGGTCGCAGGTTCAAATCCTGTCAGCCCGACCATGTGGCAAGCCCCGTTGACGCAGGTCAGCGGGGCATTTTCATGCCAGGCCGACCGGCTGGCCGCTCTCGGCCGAGCGGTACGCCGCCAGCGCCACGCGTGTCGCCGCCAGCCCGTCCTCGCCGGTGACGGACGGCCGGCGCCGGTGCCGGGCCGCGTCGAGGAACTCGTCGATCATGCCCTGGTTGGCATCGGATCCCCACAGGGGCCAGCCGAGCCGCCCGTCCGGTCCGCCGTGGACGGTGAGGTGCTGGCTGAACGCGTCGACGGCGACCGTGCCGTGCTCGCCTACCAGCTCGAGGGTGAGCCCGCCCCACGTGGGGTAGTCGTCCGGACGGCTCCAGCTGGAGTCGATGCTCGCGAACACGCCGTCGGCGTAGTTCAGCATGACCAGACCCCCGGTCTCGACGGTGACGGCGTCGCGGTGCAGCACGCGGTTGGTGGCGGCGAACACCTCGACCGGGTCCTGGCCCAGGTACCAGCGCAGGACGTCGGCCAGGTGCACTACGTGGTCCATGATCGCGCCGCCGCCGGCCAGCACGGGGTCGGCGAACCAGGCGCCGTGCCTCGTCGGCAGCACGCTCTGGTTCGTGCCGGTGCACGCGTGGACGCGGCCGAGCGCGCCGCCGGCCAGCAGTGCGGCGGACTCCAGCAGTGGCGGGCTGAACCGCATGGGGAACGCCGTCATCAGCGGCACGCCCGCCCGGGCGCACAGGTCGACGATGGCGCGCGCGTCATCCTCGGTGGTGGCGAGCGGCTTCTCGCAGAGCACGGCGACACCGGCCGCCGCGGCCTGCTCCACCAGGCCGCGGTGGTGCGCGGTCTCCGAGGCAACCACGACCGCGTCCAGGCCGGCGTCCAGCAGCTGCCGCGGCGACGCGAACCACGGCACCGCGTGCGCGGCGGCCCACCGGCCGCCGCGCTCGGCGTCGTCGTCGGTCACTCCGGCCACCTCGGCGCCGGCGGCCCGGACGTTGTGGACGTAGGCGTCGACGTGCACGTGTGCCGTCGACAGGAATCCGACCCTCATGCGGCGACCTCCACGTCGACGGATCTGCCGGTGGCGATCGACTCCCCGACCGCCGCGGCGATGCGCACAGCCGCGAGGGCGTCGTCGGCGGTCACGATCGCCGTCGCCGTGCCGCGGACGACGTCGAGGAAATGCCGCAGCTGGACGGCGAAGGGCGACTCGGCGATCGGGCTGGACGGCAGCGGCATCGGCCCCGCCGCGGACTCGGCCCGCAGGTTCGGCCGTACCGGTGCACTGCGGTCGGAGTCGAACTCGAGCAGGCCGCCGGTCCCGGCGATCTCCGCCCGGGTGCGAAACGTCGGCGGCGGCTGCGCCCACGACGCCTCGACGTGGCTGATGGCACCCGGCGCGTGCCGCAGGATGGCGAGGACGTGGTCGGGGGCGTCCGGGCGAGCGGCCCGGACGCTGCGCGCGTGCACGCCCACCACCTCGCCGGCTACCCAGCGGGCGTAGTCGAGGTCGTGCACCATCAGGTCCAAGCTGAGCCCGCCCGAGCGTGCCTCGTCGAGGTGCCACCGGTCGCCGGGGGGCTGGAACGTCGCGCGGGTCAGCCGGACCACCGCCGGTTCGCCGATGACGCCGGCGTCGACCGCGGCCTTCGCCGCCGCGTACTCGGGGAAGAACCGCACGACGTGGGCGGGCAGCAGCGGCACGCCGGCCTCCCGGCACACCGCGATCATCTCCGCCGCCTCGCCGGGCGTTCGGGCCAGCGGCTTCTCGCAGACGACGGCGCGACCGGCGCGGGCCGCGCGGACGGTGACCTCGTGGTGCAGGTCGGTGGGAACGCAGACGTCGACGACGTCGACCTGGTCGAGCAGCTCGTCCAGGCCGGCGCAGGCCTGCATGCCGTACTCGTCCGCCAGCCGCGTGGGCGGGCCGCCGGACCCGCCGACGACCGCCGTCAGCCGGGCGTCCGGGCAGGCCGCCCACGCCGCCGCGTGGACGGACCCCATGAAGCCGGCACCGACGATGCCGATCCGCGTCCGGCTCATTTGATCGCTCCCGACGTCAGACCGCGGACGAACTGCCGCGAGAAGATGATGAACAGGGCCAGCATCGGCAGCGCCGCCAGCGTCAGCACCGCGAGCACGGCGTTCCAGTCGCTGACGAACTGGCCGAGGAACAGCTGGGTGCCCAGCGTCACCGTGCGGACGCCCTCGCCGGGCGTGAGGATCAGCGGGAACCACAGGTCGTTCCAGATCGGCAGCATGGTGTACACGCCGATGGCGGCGAGGCCCGGCCGCGCCAGCGGAAGGGCCAGCGCGTACACCCGGTACTCGCTGGCGCCGTCGATGCGCGCCGCGTCCTTCAGGTCACCGGGCACCTGTTTGAAGAACGCGGTCAGCACGAACACGGCCAGTGGCAGCCCCATGGCGGTGTACACCAGCACCAGTCCGGCCAGCGAGTTCACCAGGTTCAGCCGGACCATGAGGTCGAGGATCCCGACGGTGCCGAGCCGGATCGGGATCATGATCCCCACCGCCAGGTACAGCGAGACGACGGTGATGCCCGCGAACCGGTACTCGGCGAGGGCGAACGCCGCCATCGACCCGAGCAGCAGCACCAGGACCACCGTGCCGACGGTGACGATGAAGCTGTTGAGGAAGTACAGCTCGAACCGGGCCCGGGTGAAGACCGTCTCGAAGCCGCCCAGATCCACCGTCGACGGCGTCGGGAACGCGAACGGCTCCTCGAAGATCGCCTGGCGGGACTTGAACGCGTTCATGACGATCAGCGCGATCGGCCCGCACGCCACGACGACGTAGGCGATCAGGATCAGGTGCGGGACGGCCACGCCGGCCCGCGCCCGCCAGGTCCGGCCCGCCCGGGGCGGCCGTGCGACACCGCGGGGCGGGGTGCTCACAGCGCTCACTCTGGGCTCCTCATAGTTGGTAGCTCTGGATGCGCCGCTGCCAGCCGTAGAAGTACGCCAGCACGCCGGCCAGGATGAGCAGGAACATCATGGTGGCGACGGTGGCGCCCATGGTGCTGGAGCCCTGCTGGAGCTGGAAGCCGAAGAAGGTGCGGAAGAACAGCGTCCCCATGATGTCCGAGGCGAAGTCCGGACCGGCCAGGGCGCCCTTGACGGTGTAGATCAGGTCGAAGGCGTTCATGTTCGCCACGTAGGTGATGACGGAGACGATGCCGACGGTGGGCAGGATCAGCGGGAACTTGACCCGCCAGAACGTCGACCAGGCGCCGGCGCCGTCGACCGTCGCGGCCTCGATGAGCTCGTCCGGGATGCTGATGAGCACGGCGTAGAACAGGATCATCGGGATGCCGATGTACTGCCACACCGACATCAGCGCGAGCGTCACCAGGGCGGTGCTCGACTGCCCCAGTAGCGGCGTCTCGACGAACCCCCACACCGGGCTGATGATCAGCTGCCAGATGAACCCGACGATGACGACGCTCAGTGTCGTCGGGATGAACAGCAGCGTGCGGTACGCCGACCGGCCGCGCAGCGTGGGCGCGGCCAGCAGCGCCGCGAGCAGCAGGCCGATCGGGTTCTGGACGAAGAAGTGCACGGCGAAGAACACCAGGTTGTTCCACACCGCGTTCCAGAACGCGTCGGAGAGCAGGTCGTCGGAGACCAGATGGACGAAGTTGTCCAGGCCGACGAACGTCTGGACGCCGTCGACCGGGGCGTACAGGCTCAGCCGCAGCGAGTCGAGCAGCGGGTAGACCATGAAGATCGTGTAGATCGCCGCCGCCGGTGCGATGAAGACGACCAGATGGGTGCGGAACCGGCGACGCGGGCGGGCGGCGGGCATCGGCGCCACGGCCGGTGTGCTCGCGGCCGTGGCGTCGATGCCGATCCCCTCGGGGGGCGCCGAGGTCATCCGTTCTCCTTACCGCTGCTGCGGCTCGTACCAACGCTCCAGGCCCGCCTGGGCCTGGGCGGCGGCATCGGCCGGCTGGACGGTGCCGTTCAGCACCTGCGCGCTGAGATCCCAGAGCTGGTTCTCGAGGTTGGGCTCACCGCGCGAGAGGATCTGGTACGAGTTGCGGATGGTCGACTCGCAGTCCTCACGCCAGCTGAGGAACTCCTGCGCCAGCGGGTCGTCGACCTCGACGTCGTGGTCGGACATCGGGAAGAACCCCGGCAGCTCGTTGGCGTACAGGTCCGCGAACTCGGCCGACGTGGTCCACTCCAGGAACGTCCTGACCTCGTCCGGGTGCTCGGTGGCCGCGTTCATGCCGATGCCGATGTCGGTGTGGTCGCTGATGTAGCAGGCGTCCTGGCCCTCCGGCAGCGGCGGGCCGAACGCGCCCATCTCGAAGTCCGCCTGCTCGTTGAAGAGCGCGATCTCCCAGGAGCCGGCGGGGAAGATCGCCCCCCGGCCGAGCGTGAACATGTTCTGCGCGTCCGGGTAGGTCATCGACTCGTAGCCGCTGGGCAGGAACTCCGCCCACGAGGCCAGCTCGGTGAAGGCGGCGACGTACTGCTCGTCGTCGAACCGCTCGGCGCCGTCGATGAGCGCCTGCCGGCCCTCCTCGCCGTTCCAGTAGTTCGGGCCGATGTTCTGCAGGCCCATGGTCGCCGCCTCCCACTGGTCGGCGGTGCCCATCACCAGCGGGGCGTACGTGCCGTCGGCGGCGATCGTGTCGAGCAGTTCGTGGAACTGCTCCTCCGTCTCCGGCGGCGTGAGGCCGAGCTCGTCGAACGCCGCGGTGTTGTAGAGGAAGCCGTGGATCACCGACGCCATCGGGACGCAGAACGACTCCGATCCGTCGTCGGTCGACCACGCGGCCCGGGCGACGTCGCCGAAGGCGTCCATCCCCTCCAGGTCGGCGAGCGAGGTGAGGTGGCCCTCCTCGAACAGGCGCAGGGACACGTCGAACGGGCGGCAGGTGATGAGGTCGCCCGCCGTGCCGCCGGAGAGCTTGGCGTCGAGCGCGGCGTCGTACTCGTCCGGCGCCGTCGGCTGGAACGTCACCCGGATGTTCGGGTGCTGCTCGTGGAACGCGGGCAGGATGACGTCCTCCCAGATGGCAAGGTCGTCGTTGCGCCAGCTCTCCATGACCAACGTGACCTGGCCGTCGTCGCTGCCGCCGTCGCCGCCGCCGGCGTCGGTGTTCTCTCGCGGGTCGGAACTCTCGCCGCAGGCGGCGAGCACGAGGGCCGCGCACACGGCCGGTGCCAGCCGGCCGAGTCGGTTCGACATGGGATCTCCCGTGATGATCGAGGGGATGAGGGGTCCGGGTCCGGCGCCGGCCCGCGAGTGGCGGACCGGCGCCGGACATCGTCTGTCACTGCTGTGTCACGACATGGACCACGACGTCCGGCTCGACGCCGGGCGCCCGATGTCGCTGCGGGCGGCGGTGCTGACGATGGCGCCGCGCTCGCGTGCCGTGAGCACGCCGTCGGTCACCAGCTGGCCGGTCACCTCCCCGGCGTGCCGCACGAAGGCGCCGTGGCTGGACCATTCGCCGTCGTCGAGGATGAGGTCGTTGACCGTGCAGCCGTCGTCCAGGGCGTAGCTGGGCACGCCGCTGTCGAGGTCGCCGATCATGACGGTCTCCCGCGGGTCCGGCTCCGGGCAGGCGCCCGGGTCGCCGTCGCCGATGGTGAACTCGGCCGTCTGCCATTCCTCGGTGTGGCCGGCCACGTCCACCGACCGGAACTCGACGACGTGGTCGCCGGGCTCGGTGACGGTGATCGGCTCGGTGTAGGCCACCGGCTCCTCCGTGTCGGCCATCCGGTACTGCGTCTCGGCGACGCCGGACGTGGCGTCCTGCGCGCCGAGGGTCACCGTCACCGGACCGGTGTAGACGTCGCCGGCCTGCTCGCCGGCCAGCGATGCCGTGGTGGTGGGCGCCGTCTGGTCGATGAGGAACTCGATCTCCTCGATCCCGGTCTCGACCGGGGGCTGACCGGTGGACGGCGTCACCTCGAAGGTCGCCACCATCCCGGCCCACGTCGTGGGATCGTCCGGGTCGGGCCGGTTCGAGTGCGGCGTGCAGTAGACGTAGTACGTGCCCACGTCGGCGGCGTCGAAGAAGAACGGGTCGTCCTCCCAGTCGTCGCCGAGCGGACGGGACGCCAGCACCTCGCCGTTCTCGTCGGTGATCACGACGTCGTGGGCGTAGCCCGGGACGTACTGGAACTTGACGGTGTCGCCCTGCGCCACGCTGAAGTCGGTCTCGCTGAACCCGAAACCGCCCGAGCCGACGAGGATCTCCTTCTCGACCGGCTCACCGCCGTCGCCGGGGATCGCCGCCTTGTAGTCGATGTTGTAGACACCGTCGGTGTCGAACAGCACCGGCTCGGTCCACGTACGCCATTCCGTCTCGTCCGTGCGCGGCCGCCAGAACAGCTCGGCGTCCGGGTCGTTGGACTCCAGGCCGAGCGTGACCGGCGAGACGTACCAGCCGTTGGCGCCGTCGGGCTCGGGCGGCGCCAGCGTGGCGTCGACCGTCAGCTCGTCCGCGATCTCCTTGATCCAGACGTTGCGGAACTCGACGCTCTCACCGGCCGCCTGCCCCGACGAGTGGTTCTGCAGGCCGACGAAGCCCTCGAGCGGACGGGTGCCGTCGCTGGTGAACGTGGTGACCTCGACGCCGTTGAGCGTGACGCGGTACTCCTGGCCGATCACCTCGATCTCCATCGTGTTCCACTCACCGATCGGGTTCGTGGCCAGCGACTCGGCCGGAGCGTAGTTGTAGATCGCGCCGGTGCGAGTCATCGGATCGTCGGTGCCGTCGTAGATCTGGACCTCGTGGCCCTCGTCGATCGTGTTCGTCGGATCGCCCTGCGGGTCGGGGAAGCGGACGTACACGCCGGAGTTGTCCGTCGGCGCCTGGACCCGGAAGTCGACCCGCATGACGTAGTCGGAGAACGTCTTCTCGTCGTACCAGAGCAGGCCCATGCCGCCGAACGGCTCGAGCAGCCCGCACTCGTCGATCTCGAAGCCGCCCGGGCCGGCCATGGTCCAGCCGTCGAGCGTCTCGCCGTCGTACAGCGGCACGAAGCCCGCCGGCGGCGCCTGCGGCTCGGGGCACTGCGTGTCGCCGAGCTCCTTGATCCAGATGTCGCGGAAGAACACGTTGTCCGACACGCGGTTGTTCTGGATGCCGACGAAGCCGGAGGCGAGGTCGCGCCCGGAGCCCTCCGGGTTCTCGTACTCGTTGACCAGCACGTCGTTGATCCAGACCCGGACCATCGGGTCCTCGACCTCGATCTCCATCTCGTTCCACTCACCGGCGACCGTCGGGAACGACGTCGGCGCCTGGAACGTGTAGATCGACCCGGTCTTGGACTTGTCCTGGGCGCCCGGCGAGCCGCCGGTGTCGTCGATCTGGATCTCGTAGCCCTGGCGCACGGCGACGTACGGATCGTCACCGGGGTCGGGGAACCCGAAGAACACGCCGGAGTTGTCGTCCTCGGCCACGGCCTTGAAGTCGAGGTGCAGCCGATAGGACTCGAACTCCTCCTCGTGCCAGAGCATCCCCAGGCCGGCCGGGTCGCCGACCGACTCGAGGGCACACGAGCCCGCGCGCTCCCCGTCCGGGACGACGGCGAACCCACCCGGGCCGGACTGGTTCCAGCCGGTCAGCGTGGCGCCGTCCCACAATGGCCGGTAACCCTCGTCGGGCTGCGGCGCCGCACACGCGGGCTCCTCCGGGACGCACAGCGAGTAGTCGGAGAACGTCGCGGTCAGCGGCGTCTCGATCGCGTTCGGGCCGTGGGCGGCGAAGAAGCCGAACTGGGGCGCTTCGTACTGCGAGATCGGCGCCGGTCGCCCGACGTTGACCCAGGTCACGCCGTCGCGGGAGTAGGCGGCCCGCACGTTCTCGCCGTCACCGCTCAACCGGAGGTGCAGCGTCCGCGGCGCGTTGGTGATGGTGGGGTTGTCGACCCCGCCCTGGTAGCGGATCTCTCCGTTCTGGTGGAAGAGGTACTCCATCCGCCCGTCGACCGCGCTGCCGTACGGCGGGAAGTAGGCCGCCTTGGTGAAGTTCTGATCGTCGGCGTAGATGATGAACCCGGCCTGGTCATGGCTGACCGACTCCGCCGGCAGGTCGACGGTGACCGTGGCCTCCCAGCGCCCGTCGGGTACCGGAGTCATGATCAGGTTCTGCGCGGTGGTGTTGATGTTGCCGGTCAGGTGGTTGCTGATCATGTCGCCCTGCAGCATGTCGATCTCGAGGGCGCCGTCGGTCTGCCGGTAGCCGTCCGGGTTCTCGCGCACGATCGTCGGCCAGGCCTCGCGGTCGAGCTCGGTCCCGGCGAAGTCGTCGGTCACGCACTGCCCGGGGCCGGTGTCGGGCACGTGGTCGACCCGGTACAGGCCGGCGTTCGGGCTGTTCCCGAACGCGCCGCCCTCCAGCACGTACAGCGATCCGTCCGGGCCGAACTCGCCGTCCATCAGGCCGGACCAGGTCTGGCCGGGCATGAAGTCGTCGATGGCCTCGACCTGCTCGTTCTCGTCCAGGTCGGCCGTCTTGACGTGGCCGCGGTGGAAGTCGAGCAGGAACCAGCGCCCGTCGTAGTGCTCGGGGAACTTGGTGTCGGACTGCAGCGCCGGGTCGTAGCGGTAGACCGGGCCCGACATCGGGCCGCCCGCGCCGGAGCCCATGTTCAGGAACGGCTCCGGGATCGGGTTGAGCTCCTGCGCCGGCCAGCCGACCCACGACTCGGGCCAGCCCGTCCAGCTGCGCGGGTAGTAGATCGTCGCCGGCGTCACGGGCGGGAGCTGGTCCAGCCCGGTGTTGTTCGGCGAGTCGTTGACCGGGCCGTTCTCGCAGTCGTAGAAGTCACCGAGCGGCTGGTTGGTCGCGTAGTCCCACGGCCGGTACGGGTAGTTGTTCCCGATGCAGAACGGGTACCCGAAGTTCGCCGCCTCCGACGTCGCCATGTACTGGTCGAAGCCCCACGGGCCGCGCTCGGTCCAGTCGCCCAGCCGGTCCGGCCCGTAGTTGCCGATGTGCAGCCGGTCGGTCGCGGGGTCCAGCGAGATGCGGAACGGGTTGCGGAACCCCATCGCGAAGATCTCCGGCCGGGTCTTGCCGCCGCCGTCCTCCTCGCCGGTGAACAGGTTCCCGTCCGGGATCGTGTAGGTGCCGTCGGGCTGCGGCGTGATCCGCAGGACCTTGCCACGCAGGTCGTTCGTGTTGCCCGAGGTCCGGCGGTCGTCGTTGTACCAGTGTGTCGGACGGCTGTCGAGCGGCGAGTACTGCTGGTTGAGGTCCGGCGGCGACTCGTCTCCGGTGCTCAGGTACAGGTTGCCGGCGGAGTCGAAGTCGACGTCCCCGGCGACATGGCAGCAGTGCGTCTTGTTGTAGGGGACCTTCAGCATGACGACCTCGGACTCGACGTCGAGCTGGTCGTTCTCGACGACGAACCGGGAGAGGTAGTGCGCGTTCTCGGCGCGGGTCGTGTAGTACACGTACACCCAGCCGTTCGTCGCGAAGTCCGGGTCCAGGGCCAGGCCCAGCAGGCCGCCCTCCTGGTTCTTCGACCCCTCGAAGTCGGGGTTCTGCGGCAGCGGGTGGTCGTCGAAGACGTCCAGCTCGCCCACCACCATCGCGTGCCCCATGTTCGGGTCATACACGCGGATGACGCCGTCGCGGCTGGTCATGTACACGCGGCCGTCGTCGGCGATGTCCATGTTCATCGGCTGGGAGATGCCGGGAGCCACCAGCACCTTCTCGAACTCGTCGGCTGCGGACAGTTCCGCGAACGTACCGCCGGGTTCGGCCGGGACCTCGGTCGTCTGTGCGGTGGCCGGCGTGCTGACCAGGACTGACAACAGCAGCGCCAGTAACAATGGTAACGATGCGGATCGCTTGCCCAACATGGCTTCCTCCCGGGGAAGGGGACCGGTTCTGACCTGTACGAACGCCGTGTCGATCTACTGCGGAGGAATGTGATGAGTAGCGCCCTGCAGGTGCCGGCAAGCAGAGCCTGGCTTCGGGTTGACGGCCACAACTGACAGCGGTGACGACCACCACCTACACTTAGTAAGGAAACTTCCCTAACTATGTTGACGATCACTATGTTGGTACGTGATCGTTGGTGTCAAGGGGTACTAGTGACGCAAACCGGACATGGCAGTGGGCCCCAGATGCTGCGGCTCATGAACTGCGCGGCGGTGCTCAGCGCCATCCGTGCCACGGGCACGGCACGTGTGACGGATCTGATCCGAGCGACCGGCCTGTCGCGTCCCACGGTCAGTGCGGCGGTGTCGACGCTCATGGCCGACGGATGGGTCGAAGAGACCGAGGCCCCCGACCCCGACCTGCCGCGCATGGGCCGACCGGCGCGCGTGCTGCGGTTCCGTGCCGACGCGCGGTACGTGCTCGGGATCGACGTCGGGCCGCACAAGATCTACTGCGTCGTCGCCGATCTCAGCGGAACCGTCGTCTCCCATGCCCGCCGCGACGTCGACGGGCCCAGGACCCATGCCCAGCTGCTCGAGCAGGTGAAGGCCACGATGCGCCGGGCGCTCGATGCGGTGCCCGTCCCGTCGTCCGCGCTCGCGGCGGTGGGCATCGGAACGCCGGGTGTCGTGGACGACCAGCGTGGCGCCGTGGTGCAGGCGCCGTCCATCCCCGGATGGAGCTCACTGGAGCTGGGCGGGCTGTTCCGGCGCAGCGTCGAGTGTTCCGTCCGGGTCGAGAACGACGTCAACCTCGCCGTCATGGCCGAGCGTTGGAACGGTGCCGGCGGCGCTGCCGAGAACCTGATCCTCGTGCAGTGGGGTGCCCGGGTCGGTGCGGCGGTGCTGGTGCACGGTCAGTTGCACCGTGGCGCTCACGGCGCGGCCGGAGAGCTCGGTTTCCTCGAACTCGACGAAGAACCCCGAGGTGTCCAGCCCGACGGCCTCGGCCCGCTGGAGTCCGCGGCGGGAACCGCGTGGATCCTGCGCCGGGCGGTCAGCCTCGGCTTCGACGACGGCGCCGATGCCGCCGCCGTCCTCACCGCGGCGGCCGACGGCGAGCCTCGGGCGCTCCAGGCCGTCGAGGAGGCCTGCGCCCAGCTGTCGCGAGGACTCGCCTCCTTCGTGTCCGCCATCGACCCCGAGTTGGTCATCATCGGCGGCAGCATCGCCCTGGCCGGCGACGCGGTACTGGCGAGCATGCGGCGGCATCTCGGCCGGCGTGCGCTCGTGACGCCCCGGTTGGAGCTCAGCCAGCTCGGCGACGACGCGGTGGCGCTCGGTGCCGTGCGGCTCGCCCTCGCCGATGCCGAGCGACGGCTGCTGGACGTCTATGCGGCTCCGTCGTCGGCTGAGCAGGTGTGACACGTGTCGCGCGGCGGGTTCACGAGGCCGGGCGGCTCCTCGCCAGCGAGCCAGGCGGCGACGGCGGCGGCGCCGAGCTCCGCCGCGCGGTGGGCGGTCTGCTTCGTCGCGCCGGCGAGGTGCGGCGTCATCACCACCCGGTCCGAGCGCAGCAGCGGCCAGCCGGGCGCCGGCGGTTCGGCGGGGAAGACGTCGAATCCGGCCCCGGCCAGGTGGCCGTCGTCGAGGGCGGTGAGCAGCGCGTCGTAGTCGACCAGGCCGCCACGGGCGGAGTTGACCAGGTAGCTTCCCGGCCGCATCAGGGCCAGTGCCGCCGCGTCGATCAGGCCCGCCGTGCCGGCGGTGAGCCGGGCGTGCAGGCTGACGATGTCGCTGCTCGTCAGCAGCTCCTCCAGTGAGACCAGCGCGACACCCTCCGGGAGCTCCGCCGGCGCGACATACGGGTCCGTGACCAGCACGCGGGCGTCGAACGCCTGCAGCATCCGCGCCACCCGCCGGCCGATGGCGCCGTAGCCCACCAGCCCCACCGTCGACCCGCTCAGCTCCAGCCCGCACTCGTCGTAGGCGTACAGGTCGCTGCGCCACTGCCCGGCGGCGACGGTGCCGTGGACGCGCGGGATCGCCCGTACCGTTGCCAGGATCAGCGTGACGGCGTGCTCCGCGGCGGCGACGGCGTTGCGGCCGGGGGTGTTGCACACCAGCACACCGCGCTCGGTGCAGGCGTCGACGTTGACGTTGACCGGGCCGCCTCGCGTGCAGACGACCAGCCGCAACGACGGCGCCGCGGCGAGCACCCGCTCGGTGACGGGCGCCATCTGGGTGACGATGACCTCCGCGTCGCGAGCCAGCTCGACGAGTTCGTCCTCGACGTCGGAGGCCTCGTCGACCTCGGCGACGCGGCCGAACGGAACGTGTGGCCAGGGCAGTTCCAGCGTCCGCAGCTCGACGGCCGGCGGCGACGGCGTCCGTGCCACCGCCGCGAGCAGCCGTTCGGCCAGGAGGTCGTTGCGGACGAACTGGTCACCGGCCAGCAGGATCCGGCTCATGACTGCCCTTCCGGCGTGCGCGTCCAGGTCTCGCGGGCGACGGCGACGCGGTCGAGGTAGTCGGCGAACCCGTCGTCGTACCGGGATCGGAGCGCGGGTGTGGGTTCGACGACGTGCGCCCGGACCGGCCATCCGGGGGACTCGCCACGTGCCTCCAGCGCGGAGAGCACCGCACCGTAGGCGCCGGCCTGTGGCACGTCGACGACCTCGAGCGGGCGGCCGAGCACGTCGGCGAAGAGCTGGGTCCAGGCCATGCTCTGCGCGCCGCCGCCACAGACTGCGAGCCGCCCGGTCAGCCCGGCGGCGTCGAAGCAGTGCCGGGCCGCGTAGGCGAGCCCTTCGCACAGGCCGCGGACCAGGTCGGCGCGCGACGTGGCCAGGTGCAGGCCGTCGAACCGGCCGCGAGCGGACGCCTCGACGAACGGTGCTCGTTCGCCCGACGCCGACCAGTACGGCAGCACGGACACGCCGCGGGCACCCGGCGGCGACTCCGCCAGCAACTCGGCCAGCGCGGACACCGGGGCGCCGACCAGGCGCAGCAGCCAGTCCAACGATGCCGTGCCGACCATGGCCGGCATGGCGCGGATCCACCGGCCCGGCTGCCAGGTCGCCAGCAGGAGACCGGCGCGGTGGGGAAGTGGGCCGGGGTCGGCCGTCACGACCTGGCAGGCCAGCGTCGTGCCGATGATCAGCAGGCCGTCGCCGGGCTCGACCGTGCCGCTGCCGCGGGCGGAGGCGAGCAGGTCGTACGGGCCCGCGCTCACCGTCGTCGACGGCGGCAGCCCGAGGCCGGCCGCTGCGGCCGGTGTCAGTCCCGCCGCCGGACCGGCCGGCCCGACCACCGGAGGCAGCAGGTCGCGGCGGTGGGAGAGCCCGGTGAGCCCCAGGAGTTCGTCGGACCAGTCGCGGGTGATCGGGTCGAGCAGGGGATACGACGCGTCGGACAGATCCACGGCGCGGACCCCGGTGAGCCGCTGGAACACCGTCCCGACACAGTGCGTGGCCGTCGCCGCGCGGTCCAGCGTGGCGGGCTCGTCGCGGTCGAGCACGGCGAGGATCGCGGCGGACGCACCGGGGAAGACCATGCCGCCGTTGCCGGCGAGGACGGCGTCGGCCGTGCCGTCGCGGTCCCACCGGCGTACGACGTCGGCGGCGCGGCCGTCCAGCCACGACGCCGCGGGCCGGACGGGGACGCCGTCGGCGTCGGCGAGCCAGCAGCCGTCGCCCTGGCCGGTGAGCGCCACGAGCTCCGGCGTGCCGGGCAGCCGGTCGGCGACCTCGTGGACCACGGCGGCGACGGAGGCCACGACGGCGTCGGCGTCCTGCTCGACCCGGCCGTCGTCACCGTGGACGAGCTCGGTCGGGACGCTGTGCGCGCTGAGCTCGGTGCCGTCGTCGCCGTAGCCGACGGCCTTGGTGAGCGTGGTGCCGATGTCGACGCCGATGTACATGCCGCCTCCTTGCTGACTCAGGGGGTGTCGAGCGGTGCGACGTGGACGTTCACCTGGTGGTCGCGCAGGGTGCGCAGCACGTCGGCGGGGGCGCCGGCGTCGACCACGACGTCGTCGAAGTCGGCCAGCGGCGCCAGTTGGTGCAGCGCGGTGCCGCCGAGCTTGGTGTGGTCCATGAGCAGCACCTTGCGCGTGGCCGAGCGCATCATGGCCCGCTTGACCAGCACGATCTCCTGCTCCTGGTGGTAGGTCAGCCCGCCTGACGCCGCGGACGTCGAGGTCAGCAGCACGTCGGCGTGCAGCGACTCGATCGCCTCGATGCACGGCACGCCGAGGAAGGAGTCGTGCGTCGGGTAGTACTCGCCGCCCAGGGCGATGAGCCGAACCCCGTCGACCTGGCTCACGGCGTTGATGACCTGCAGGAAGTTCGTGATGACGGTGAGCGGGGCGGCGTCGGGAAGCAGCTCGGCCACGCCGAGGGTCGTCGTCGAGTCGTCCAGCATGACCGCCATGCCGGGCTCGATGAGCGTACGGGCGACGCGAGCGATGGCGGCCTTCTCGGCGCGCGCGGTGCGCAGCCGGTAGGCGACGTTGCTCTCGAAGACGCTGGAGGGCTGGGCGCTGACCCCGCCGCGGTACTTGCGGACGACGCCCTGCCGCTCGAGCTCGTCGAGGTCGCGGTGGACGGTCATCAGGCTGACGCCGAACGTCTCGGCCAGCTGGCTCGCCGAGACCGAGCCCTCGCGCAGGACGTGGTCGGCGATCTGGTCCTGGCGTGCGTTGCGGGTGGTCCGGCCGGTCATGACGCGGTCCGGTTGTAGTGGTCGAGGCTGACCGCGTGGTTGTAGTGGTCGAGGGTGACGGTGCCGCCGGCGCCGAAGGCGAGGCGGGTGGTGGCGGTCGGTTCCGGGCCGCGGAGCGCGGTGCGATACGTGCGCATCGGGATGCCGGTGAGCCGGCAGACCAGGAGGCGCATCAGCGTGTTGTGGCAGATCACCAGGACATTCTGGTCCGGATGCCGGTCGACGACGTCGAGAAGCGCCCGCTGCGCGCGGTCGGCGGCCGCTTCGGGATGCTCGCCCCCTGGGTGGTGATGGGCGACGGGGTCGTGTTCGAACGCCGCGACCGCATCGGGGTCGGCCGCGCGGAGCTGGGCCAGGGTCCTGCCCTCGGCGGCGCCGAAGTCGAGCTCGCGCAGGCGCGGATCGGTGTGCACGGCCAGCCCGGTGACGGCGGCGACGGCGGCAGCGGTCTGCTGGGCGCGGAGCAGGTCGGAGGCGTAGAGGGCGTCGGGGACGTCGGCGCCGCGCTGGGCGGCGGCGAGGGCGGCGGCCTGCTGGTGCCCGACGTCGTCGAGGCCGACGTCGCTGGAGCCGGTGTAGCGGTTGCCCTCGTGCCAGGCGGTGCGGCCGTGCCGCGCGAGGGTGATGGTGGTCGTCATGGGGCGTACCCGTTCAGCCGAGGGGCGGTGGTCGTCGGGGTGGCGCCGGCCTCGGTGCCGGCGAGGTCGAGGTGACCGCGCCGGGTCAGTTCGGCGACCAGCTGCTCGTAGCCCGCGGTGAGCCGCTCGTGCGACCCGGCGCGCGGCTCGACGACGGCGCGGCGGGCGACCATGGTCGCGGCGCGGGCGGCGACCGTCGTCCCGGGTGCCGAGGCGAGGACCGCCATCCCGAACGCGGGCTCGGGGGTCCGGGGCAGCGCGAGCGGCCGGCCGAGCACGTCGGCGCGGAGCTGGTTCCAGTAGGCGCTGCGGGTGGCGCCGCCGGTGATGGTGACGTCGCCGCTGACGTCGGCGCCGAGTCCGCCGAGCCGTTCGAAGCAGAGCCGCTCGACGTAGGCGACGCCCTGGACGACGGCGGCGTACCGCTCCGCCCTGGTGGTCGTGGTGCCGAGCTCGAACCGGGTGGCGTCCGGACGGACGAAGGGGAACCGCTCGCCCCGCGCCGTCAGCGGGTAGACGACCGCGCCGGCCGGCTCGAACCGCCGGGCCTCGGCGGCCAGTACGTCGAGGTCGTCGTCGGCGAACTCCTCGGCGACGGCACCCGCCCCGACGTTCGACGCCCCGCCCGGGAGCCAGCCGCCGTCGGGATGCCGGTGGCTGTAGACGGCGCCCGCAGGGTCGTCGATGAGCGCTGCGGAGACGCCCTTGAGCACCAGGGTGGTGCCGAGCACGGAGTTCCAGCTGCCCGGCGAGAGCGCTCCGGCGGCGATCTGGGCGGCGCACCCGTCCGTCATTCCCGCGACCACGGGTGTGCCGGCGGGCAGGCCGGTGTGGGCCGACGACGCCGCGGTCACGGTGCCGAGACGGGTGCCGGGCGGGACGACCGAGGGGAGGCGGCCGGCGTCGACACCGGCCGCGTCGAGGAGTTGCGGGTCCCAGCGCTCCTCGACGACGTCGTAGCCCGACTTCAGCGCGTGGCTGCTGTCAGTGGGCACCCGGTGGCCCACCAGCGCCGCGGCGACGACGTCGGCGCTGTGCGCGACGTACCCGGGGCACCGGCCCGTCGTGGCTTGCCGGCGGAGCAGCCAGTCGATCTTCGGCAGGGCCCAGGACAGCTGGACCGACGCGTCGGGCTCCGCGTGCGGTGCGCCGGAGCCGCCGGCGCGCAGCCGTTCCCGCAGCCGGGACAGCTCACCCACCGCGCGGGCGTCGTCGTACATGAGTGCCGGCGTGATGGGTGCGCCCCGCTCGTCGGTGAGCAGGACGGTGCCCGACGTGCTGCAGATCGCGACCGCGCCGACCGGTGACCTCCGCTGCCGCGGCGGCAGGCCGGCGAGGGCCTGCCGGGACGCCGCGCCGACCGCGTGCCACCACTGGTGCGGATCCTGCTCGTGCCGGCGTCCGCCGGGGCTGCGACGGTCGCTCGTGAGCCCGGCGGACCCGAGCGCGAGCACTCGGCCGGTGTCGTCGGAGATGAGGACCCGCACGCTCTGCGTCCCGATGTCGACGCCGGCCCAGAGGACGTCCGCGGGCCTCGACTCCATGTGCGCTCCGTCTGCTCGATGTCCGTTCCGTACCGAACGCTATCGCATAGTTAACACCAGTACATGTGATGCACCCTCGCAGATCGCGATGATGCTTGCCAATATCTCAATCTGGACGTTAAGTTACCGCACCAAGTGTTAGCTACGTCCGTCCCGTCCATCGGATCCGATGGCAACCGTCACGTCGGAGGCGCTCGTGGGGAGTCGAATGGTTATGTGCGCGCACCGCGGCTCTCCGGCCGTGGCGCCGGAGAACACCCTGGCCTCGTTCCGGCGCGCCGTGGAGCAGGGCGCCGACGAGGTCGAGCTGGATCTGCGGTTGTCCGCGGACGGGCGCCTCGTCGTCCTGCACGACGAGACCGTCGACCGGACGACCGACGGCACCGGCGCCGTCGCCGACCTGACCTTCGCGGAGCTCCAGGCCCTGGACGCGGGCGGGGAGCCGGTGCCGTCGTTCGAGTCGGTGCTCGACGCCGTCGCCGTGCCGCTGCAGGTCGAGATCAAGGCGCCCGAGGCGGTCGGGCCACTGGCCGCCCTGCTGCGTGAGCGCCCGGCCGAGCTCGACCGGATCTCGCCCTGCAGCTTCGAGCCGGAGGTCGTGGCCGAACTGGTCCGGCTCTTCCCGTCCACTCCCGTGGGGCTGATCGCGTCGGCCGGCTCCGCCGAGAACGTGGCGCGGGCGGCCGGCTCCGGCGCGTCGCGGGTGCTCCTCGGCTGGCCGGGCACCACTCGCGCCCTGGTGGCGAGTGCGCACCGGCGCGGCCTGGACGTCAGCGTCTGGCCGGTCGACACGCCGGCGCAGCTGCGCGCCGCCAGCGACCTGGGGGTCGACGGCTTCACCACCGACCATCCGGGCCTCATCGGGGCCGAGCTCGCTCGCACCGCGGGAGCGCGGTCATGACGCCGGTCCGCATGCGGCTCCGCTCAGAGCCGGAACCACCCGGTGCGGAAGTGCCAGGGGCGGCCCGCACGGATGTGGGTCACCAGGGCGCGCTGCAGCGACGTGTCCTGCGGCAGTGCGTCGAGGTGATCGGCGGGGCGCTCGAAGACGAACTCGACGACAGTGCCGGCGCGGTCCGGGCCGGGATCCGGCGCGAGCTCGAACCGGCGCTGGAAGGCGAGGATGTTCGAGTCGGCCGCGAGGTACGAGCGCAGCTGCGGATCCAGTACCCACGAGGTGCAGACGCCGAACCGGTGGTCCTCGTGCCCGAACTCGCGCCGGTAGAAGGCGGTGGCCGCGGCGATGGACTCGTCGCACGCCGCCGGAGTCAGCCGTCCCTCCGGGATGTGCAGGGACAGCACGGGCTCGCCTCGGACCGGGCCCGCGGCGCCGTGTCCCGGCGCGTCCGCGTCGAAGTAGCTCCGCTCGACGTGGAGTCTGCCGAAGTCGAGGATGGTGGCCCGGAAGTGCCGGGTCAGCCAGTTCTGCTCGCTCAGTCCGGCGACGCCGTGCAGGGACCTGTACGCGGCCAGCTGGGCGGCGAGGTTGGCCAGGATCCGGCTGCCGTCGCGTCGCGTCACGCCGTGGCGCTCGTGGAACGCGCGCACCTCGGGGAGAACCGACAGGAACACCCAGACGTAGACCAGGTTCCCCACCCGCTCGTGCGGCGGGCCGACGTCGTGCCAGTCCGGCAGGGTCCGTGGATCACCCAGGTGCGCGATCAGCTGCCCGCGTCGCTCCGCGAGCAGTGCCAGCAGGCCGGGCGAGGCCGCCAACGCCGGACGGGCCGCCAGCACGGCGAGCCGGTCCTCGGGGGCGACGCCGATCTCCGCGAGCCAGGCATCGGCCTGTTCCGCCGAGGGCAGCTCCGCGGTTCCGGGCTCGTGCATGGTCCCTGATCCCCTTCCTCGGTCCCGCCCCTGAGGCGGTCCGGCACTACTCATTGCGCAGTCTCAACGGTCGCACTATAGTTTCGCAACCCTGAATCTATCTTCGAAATATCGAAGAGTTATGGCAGGAGGTCTCGTGTTCACACCCACGCATGTCACGACGCAGCTGTCGCGTCGCCGGGCGCTCCAGCTCGGCGGCGCCGCCGGGCTGGCGGCCTTCCTCGGGTCCTGCGGGCTCGGCGAGGACACCGACGGCGGCTCCGGCGGAGGGGGCGGGAAGGTCGACCTCTGGCTGACGCCCAACGCCTCGCCCGAGGCCATGAAGGCGTTCACCGACGAGATGGCCGCGGGCATCAAGGAGTCCTCGGCCGGTGAGATCACCGCGTCGAGCCTGGTCATCCCGTGGGAGAACGCTCTGACGAAATACACCGCGGGGTTCTCGGGCAACAACCCGCCGGACGTGACCTACCAGATCATCCCGTGGATGAACAAGTGGCGCGAGACCGGCGTGCTCGCCGACTTCCGCGAGCTCGCCGGCGAGGACGACCTCGCATCCTTCACGCAGGGGCAGCCTCAGTCCTACCTCGACGCGGCCACGGGCCCGGACGGCGAGCTGTACGCCGTCCCGTTCACCCAGGGGTTCCAGCCGCTCGGCCTGAACGCCGCGATCTGGGAGAAGGCCGGGCAGCCGCCGCTGCCCACGACCTTCGAGGAGATGATCGGCTTCGCGGAGGCGCTGACCTTCGACACCAGCGGCCGCAACCTCAAGGACCCGGGCTTCGACGCCGGCAACGTCGAGCACTGGGGGATGGCGTGGTCGAGCATCCCGACCCAGGAGGACAACTGGGTCTGGCAGTACTTCTGGGGCTACGGCAGCGACTACATCAACGAGGCCCGCGACGACATCGGCTTCGACACCCCCGAGGGCCGCGAGGCGCTCGAGGTGATGAAGCGGCTCGTCGACTCCGGCGCGGTGGTTCCGCAGGGCACCTTCGCCGACGACGCCCGCTGGAGCCAGGCCACCATCTCGGGCAAGGCTGGGATGCAGTGGATGCCGCCGCTGTCGGCGGAGCTGTGCACGCAGTACCCCGACGCGCGGCTGACGGTGATCCCGCTGCCGGGCGGGCCGGCGGGACGCAACATCGTCGCCGGCTGCGGCTACTGGGCGGTGTCGGCGAAGAGCGACGACCTCGACGCGGCCTACGAGTACGCCAGGTTCCTGCTCCAGCCCGACCAGACCGACCGCTACATCCGCATGATCCTGGGCCAGCCGACCCGCCCGGTCGAGGGCAACTTCTACGAGGAGCCCCTCGCCGACCCGCGGATGAACACCTTCCTGAACGAGGCCACCGAGTACGGCCAGTACGCCCGGGCCACCCTGGTGCTGCCGTACCAGCCGCAGGAGTTCCTGATCGGCAAGATCAACGACTACCTGTTCAACGGCCAGCCCCTCGACGCCATGATCTCCGAGGCCTCCGAGGGCATTCGGCAGATGGCCAGCACCGCCTGACCCGGCGCGCACCGTCCCGCCCTCTCCGTCCCCCTTCCGGTCACCCGAGCCGAGGACCGACCATGACACCTGACGACACCGTCGAACCGAGCCCGACCCAGAGCCAGCTCCTCGCCGCACGGTGGGGACGCCGGCGGTTCCTCACCGTCACCGGAGCCGCGGCCGCACTCGCCCTCGGCGGCTCCCTCGCGGCCGCCGACACCTCGCCTCAGCGGGCCCGGCTGCCCTACCCGTTCACGCTCGGCGTGGCGTCGGGCGATCCGCTCGCCGACGGCGTGGTGCTCTGGACCCGCCTGGCGCCGGAGCCGCTGGCCACGTTCGGCGGCATGGACGGGCGCCTCTCGGTGCCCGTCAAGTGGGAACTCGCCGAGGACGAGGCGTTCCAGCGCGTGGTGCGCCGCGGCACCGCGCTGGCGCGGCCGGAGTTCTCCTATGCGGTCCACGTGGACGTGCGCGGGCTGCGGCCGTCGGCGCACTACTTCTACCGCTTCCGGGCCGGTGAGCACCTCTCGCCGCCGGGACGGACCAAGACCGCGCCGGCGCGCGACGCCGCCACCTCGTCCATGCGGTTCGCCTTCGTGTCCTGTCAGCATCGTGTGGTCGGCTACTACACCGCCTACCAGCACCTGACCGCCGAGGACCTCGACGTCGTGCTGCATTTGGGCGACTACATCTACGAGGGAGCCGACCAGGGCAGTCTCGGACGCGGGCACTTCCCCGAGCGCACGCTGCTCACGCTCGACGACTACCGGGCGCGCTACGCGCAGTACAAGACCGACCCGGACCTGCAGGCGGCGCACGCGGCCTTCCCGTGGATCGTCACCATGGACGACCACGAGGTGCTGTCGAACTGGGCGTCGGACTACTCCTTCTACTACCCGCAGGAGGCGAAGGACGCCTTCGTCGTCCGGCGGGCGAACGCGTTCCGTGCCTACTGGGAGCACATGCCGCTGCGGCTCGCCCAGCTGCCGGCCGGTCCCGGCATGCCGCTGCACCGGCGGTTCGGCTACGGCGACCTGGCCCGGATCAACGTCCTCGACACCCGCCAGTACCGCAGCGACCAGGCCAACGGCGACGGGATCAAGCCGCCGAGCGACGAGAGCCGCGACCCGAGCCGCACCATGCTCGGCGACGACCAGGAGCGCTGGCTGCTCGACGGGCTCGCCGGATCCGGGGCCACGTGGAACGTGCTCGCCCAGCAGGTCTTCTTCTCGCAGCTGGACCTCAACGTCGCCGATGACAGGGAGTCCTACGAGATGGACGCCTGGGACGGCTACGAGGCCAGCCGGGACCGGATCGTCGACTTCGTCCAGGACCGCGACATCGCCAACCCCGTCGTCCTCACCGGCGACGTCCACGCGAACAACGCCTGCGAGATCAAGGCCGACTTCGACGACCCCGACTCCGCCACCATCGGGACGGAGTTCGTCGGCACCTCGATCAGCAGCTCCGGCGACGGCCGCGACACCGACCCCGGCCGGGACGCGCTGGCCTCACAGCTGCCGCACATCCCGTACTACAACGTGCAACGCGGCTACGTGCGCTGCGAGCTGACTCCGCAGCTCTGGCGCACCGACTTCAAGGTCCTCGACTACGTGAGCCGGCCCGGCTCCCCGCTGCGCACCGACGCCACGTTCTACGTCGAGAGCGGCAGCCCGGGCCTGCAGCAGGCCTGACCCCCGCCGCCCCTCGACCGCCTCGACTCGTCCTCAGGAGCGACCATGCCCCACCTCCAGCAGAGCCGGCGCCGGCCGCGCACCGTCCTCGCGTTCGGCGTCTCCGCCACCGTCATCGCGTTCGGGGTTCTCGCGGTCGTGGCCCCGCGCGGCGACAGCGCCCCGGCAGGCCCGGAACCGTCGGCCTCGCTCGAGCTCACCGCCGGCCCCGAACGGCTCGACGTCGCACCCGGCCTCTGCTCCCCGTCGACCACCCAGATCGGCGTGCGGAGCGTGGACGGTGCGGCCGCCTATCCGACGGTGCGGGTCACCGCGCCGGAGCCGGTCGGGCTCTCGCGCACCACCTTCACCACCTACGCGCCCGCCGAGTATCCGGCCCTGACCCCGCTCGACGTGGTGGTGCCGGGCGACACGCCGGCGGGGGAGTACGACCTGGCGCTGCGGTCGGGCGCGTCGACGCTGACGATCCCCGTGACCGTGACCGAACGCCCGTCCGGGCCGGACGCCAACCTGGCCCGCGGTCAGGAGACCACGGCCTCCTCCGTCGGCAACCTCACCACCGCCTGCGGCGTGGTGGACGGCAACCACACGTACACCCTCGAGGGCTTCAACCGGCCGCCGACGGCGTGGGCCGACGGCTCGCCCGGAGTCTTCCCGGACCAGCTCGAGACGCGTCTCGCCCGGCCTGCAGCGGTCGGCCGGGTGGACGTCCACACCCATGCGGAGGCGAGGTTCGCCCTGCGGGACTGGGACGTCGAGCTGCACACGGAGGCCGGGTGGACGACGGTGGCATCGGTGCGCGGGCACACCGCCGGCGCAGCCACCTCCACCTTCCCGAGCCTGCGGGCCGACGCGGTGCGGATCACCGCGCTCGCGACCAACGGCTACGCCTACGCGATCGTGACGGAGGTCGAGGTGTACGGGCCATGACCCCGGTGAGCGCTCGCGCGCCGGCGCCCGCCACCGTGGCCACCGGGCCGGGTGGGTCCGGCACCGGCGGGACCGCCCCCGCCCGGCGGCGGCTGCGGCGCCTCGGCGAGCTGGGGCCGGCGCTGCCGTTCCTGGTCGCCAAGGTGCTGCTGTTCGGGACGTTCATCGCGTTCCCGTTCGCCTACACCGTCTACCTGACGTTCCAGCGCGGCTCCCTGCTCTCCGGGCTGACGTTCGCCGGGCTCGAGAACTACCGCAACGTGCTGCGCGACACCCTCTTCCACGAGACGTTGCGCAACACCGCTCTGTTCATGGTGGTCGTCATCCCGCTGACCATCGTGGTCACCTGCGCCGTCGGGCTCCTGCTGTCGAGCCGGATCCGCGGCATGCGGATCTACCGGTCATTGATCTACACGCCGTCGCTGCTCTCGATCGTGGTCGCGGGCCTCATCTGGAAGATGCTCATCGACGGCGAGACCGGGCCGCTGGACCGCTTCACCAGCGGCGTGCTCGGCCTGGACGTGCCCTGGTTGACCGACGGCACGACCGCCATCGTCTTCCTGTCGGTGGTCACGCTCTGGACGAGCATCGGCTTCTACTCGCTGCTGTTCATGGCGGCGTTCAACAACGTCGACCTCGACCTCGTCGACGCCGCACGCATCGACGGCGCCGGCGGCTGGCAGATCCTGACGCGGATCAAGCTCCCGCTCATCAGGCCCGTCGCCCAGGTGGTGCTGGTGCTCGTGACCATCAACGCGGTGCAGTTGTTCGACCTGGTCTACGTGATGACGCAGGGCGGTCCGGGGACGGCGACCTACACGGCCATGTGGTACGTCTACCAGAACGCCTTCAACGGCGGCAGCGTCCCGTACGCCGCCACCATGAGCCTGGTGCTGCTCCTGATCACGGCCGTCATCGCCGGGATCTTCATCAGCCGAAGCAGGTCGGAGGCCGACGATGTCTAGTGTCACCACCGCCGCCCGGCCACGCCGTGCCACCCGGCGCGGCGCGCAGGCCGCGGCCGTCCACCTGGCGGCCATCGTGGTGTCGTTCGTCTGCGCCGGCCCGGTCGTGCTCCTGATCGTGGCCTCGCTGCACGACTCCGTCTTCGCCGACTTCTCCTTCGCGAACCTCACGGTCGCGAACTACGAGCGGCTGCTGTCCAACGCCGTGTTCCTGCGCTGGATCGTCAACAGCGTCCTCGTCGCGTCGGCCGTCACGGCGCTCACCGTCGCGGTCGACATGCTCGCCGCGTACGCGTTCGCGAAGATGCGCTTCGCCGGCCGCGACCTCACCTTCCGGTTGCTGCTGGCGACGATGATGCTGCCGTTCTCGGCCACCCTGGTGCCGGTCTACCTCCTGGCCTCGGAGCTCGGCATGATCGACCGGTACAGCGGCCTGATCGTCCCGGCCCTCGCGGGACCGTTCGGGGTGTACCTGCTGCGCCAGTTCGTCAGGGGCATTCCCGACTCCCTGCTCGAAGCCGCTCGCATCGACGGCGCCGGCCACGGGGGCATGTTCCTCAGGATCGTCCTGCCGCTGTGCCGCCAGCCGATGGCCGTGCTGGCCATCTTCACCTTCGTGGCCAACTGGAACACGTTCCTGTGGCCACTGCTGATCGCGCAGAGCGAGCACATGATGACCCTGCCGGTCGGCATCGCCACGACGAACACGCAGTTCGCGCAGAACATCTCGATGCTCACCGCGGGGGCCGTCATCAGCATCGTCCCGATGGCCGTGCTCTTCGTCGCCTTCCAACGCCACTTCATCGGCGGCGTCCTCGCGGGCGCCGTCAAGTCCTGATCGTCCACCCGAAAGGTAGATCCATGTCTTCGTTCCGCGGCCGGCCCCGGATTCCAGAGCAGGGCATCAAGGCCACGCTCTGCGGCGGCAACACCATCGGCGGCACCATTCGTGAGCGGGAGGCCCGCGCCGACGGCTACCGGCACATCGACACCCCGGCACTCGTGCGCCGGCTCGTCGAGCTGAACGTCAACACGTACCTGTTCGGGGTGTGGGACTCGCCGACCGACTGGGACGACCTGCGCCACGAGTTCCTGCCGGCGGCCCAGGAGGCCGGCATCGACGTCATCCCGTACATCGTGCCGCCCAGCGAGACCACCGAGAACGGCCGCGCCTCGCGCCCCTTCATGACCGACTACGTCGCCTGGGCGCGGGCGATCGCGGAGCTCTCCGTCCAGTACCCGAACCTGGTGTCCTGGGCGATCGACGACTTCGAGATCGGCGACAACGCCCTGCTGTTCACCCCGGACTACATGCAGCAGATCAAACGGGCCCAGGCGGAGGTCAGCCCCGACCTGGGCTTCTACACCTGCGCCTACATCCGTTCCGCGACGGATCCGTCCTTTCTCGACAAGTACGGCCCGTACATCGACGGGGTCATCTACCCGTTCCTCGACGGCCGCAACGAGAACACCACCGTCGCCACGTCGCTGCGCGAGTGCATCGCCGAGATCCGCACCCACACCGAGCCGCGCGGCCTGCAGCTGATGCTGCTGATCTACACCGGCCGGTTCCTCGACGCGCCGCTTCCGCCGACCGAGGACTACGTGCGCGAGACCGTCGCCGAGGGTGTCCGGCTCGCCGCCGAGGGCCAGACCGTCGGTGTCGTGGCCTACGGCACGCAGCAGGACGACGCCACCGCTCCGGCGACGGACAACCGCGCCATGTACGGCGCCGGGCGGCTCGCCCTCTTCGCCTCGCGCAAGCCGGTGGCGCCGGGCCAGCAGGCCGGCGGCGCCCAGACGGTCCGCGTCGACCCGGCGAGCCCGCGCTACGAGCTGTCCTTCTGGTTCCGCCGCGAGTTCGTCGTCGACAACCTGAAGCCCGGCGACTACCGCCTCCAGGTCGCCGTCGACGACCACGTCGTCTGGGACTTCGACGTGGTGGATCAGCCGCAGAACCTCTGGCTCCAGGGCGACGCCTACCAGGGTCCCATCGACGTCACGGCGGCGGTCGCGGGCAAGGAGTCGGTACGGCTCGCGTTCCGGCTCGTGTCGACGTCGCAGACCGACCATGCCTTCGTCGACGTCGGCATCGACCACATCGAGACCGTCGGACTGCACGTCGTCGACCCCGGGTTCGAGGAGCCCGGCACCTGGGAGGTGCACAGCGAGGGCGTCATGGTCGCGACCGTCGACCTCTTCGCGGCCGACCGTCCGCAGAGGATCCGCTCCGCGCTCCGGGACGTCTTCGCCGCGGACGGACGCCCGTGACGGACGCGGTTCCGAGCGGCTCCGGTGCGTCCCTCCTGCGGTGGGAGACGCACCGGAGCTCCGCCGTGGTGGACCTCGACGACGGCGCCCGGCTGACGTCGCTGCGGTTCGACGGGCACGAGCTCCTGGTTCCGCACGAGGGACGTGACCCGCTGTGGTGGGGCTCGTTCGTCATGGTGCCGTGGACCGGTGACCTGCACCACGGCACCTTCCGGTGGAGGGACCGCGCCTGGCGGGTGCCGGCCGAACCGGGCGGGCACGCCTCGCACGGCACGGTCCGGCGGTCGCGCTGGACGTCGCCGGCACCGGGGCGGGCGGTGGCGGCGCTCGAGGACGGCTGGCCGTTCGCGGGCTCCGTCGAGCTCACGGCCGAGCTCGAGCCCAGCGTCCTGCGACTCGGTCTCCGGCTGTGGGCGGAGGAGGACATGCCGGCGGCCATCGGCTTCCATCCGTGGTTCCCCCGTCGCCTCACCCCGGGCGGCGGCGCCGCACGGGTCGAGCTCCCGGCGGGCTCCAGGATGCTGCTGCGCCAGGACGACGGCACCCCGACGACCCGCTACGTCGGGCTCGGCCCGCCGCCCTGGAACGAGACGGTCCGGTGCTCCGTGCCCGAGGCCGCCGTCGTCTGGCCCGGCGACGGCACCCTCGGACTGACCTGGACCAGCCCGTTCGCCACCGTCTTCACGGCCCACGAGCAGGGCGTCTGCGTCGAGCCGGTGACGAGCCCGTCAGGGCGCATGGACGACGACCTGGCGGCGGGCGAGGTACTGGAGCTGACCTTCACCTTGACCTGGACGCCGTGGGCGGTCCTCCACTGTTGATCATGGAGAAGTTCGGCCTCCACGGCGCTGTTGACCCGCTCTTCTCCATGATCAACAGCCCGGGGCGCCCTCAGTTCGTCGACGAGAGGATGGGCAGCTTCGCCGCCGTCTCGTCGTCGGCGGGGGTGAAGGTGGACATCGTGATCTCCGAGTGGGGTCCGGCGTTCAGCTGCGTGACGGTGAACGTCAGGAGACCCGCGGCCGGGTGTTCGAACCGCCGAGTCGTCACCGGCTCGCGCGTCACGTCGCAGCGGGGCCAGAGCTGCTCGAACAGGGGCGACTCGGCGGTCAGCCGCTTCACCAGGGATTTCCACGCCGGCTCGCTCACATGATCGGCCCAGGCGGCGCGGAAGCCGGCCACGAGACGTGGAACCTGCTCCTCCCAGTCGACGGAACGAGCTCGCCATTCAGGATTGAGCAGCGACTGCACCAGAAGATTGCGTTCCGAGAGAGGAATGGCGCCCAGATCGCCCATGAGCCAGCTGTAGCCCCGGTTGTGGGCGAGAACGTCGCACCGCGCATTCGTCACCATGGCCGGATAGGGATCGAGCTTGGCCATCATCGCCGTCATCGACGGCGACACGGCATGACCGCCCGCGTCGCTCGGCGGTTCTGCCGAGCCCGCCAGGGTGAAGAGATGTGCCTGCTCGTGCTGATCGAGCCGCAGCGTGCGCGAGATCGCCACCAGCACCTGTTCGGACGCATTGATGTCGCGGCCCTGTTCGAGCCAGGTGTACCAGGTGACGCCGACGCCGGCGAGTTGGGAGACCTCTTCGCGCCGCAGTCCGGGGGTACGGCGGCGGCCCACAGTGGGCAGGCCGACCTGCTCGGGGGTGATGCGGGCGCGCCGGCTCTTCAGGAAGTCGCCGAGCTCGCCGCGACGAGCGCGAGCCTCACGAACCGTATCCACGTCCTCCAGTCAACCACCGCCGAGCAGGGCGATCCAGGTGCTGCCGGTACCAGGATGATGGGGCTCCTGGTACCAGGGTCGGCGACGGCTCACGCTCGGCTCATGAGACTTGGACTCCGACTGCCCCAGCGGGTGGGCACCGATCTACGGCACGACGTCACGGAGGTGGCCGGCGCGGCCGAACGCGCCGGGTTCGACAGCGTGTGGGCCTGGGAGCGGCTGTTGTTTCCCGTCGCGCCGCGCGATTCCTTCACCCCGGGCGCGCCGTGGCCGTCCGCGTACCGGCAGGCGGCCGACCCGCTGACCGTTCTCGCGGCCGCGGCCGTGGTGACCGAGCGAGTGAGAATCGGCACCAGCGTCATGGTGGCCGGCCTTCACCAGCCGCTCCAGCTCGCGAAGAGGTTCGCGACCCTCGACCAGCTCAGTGGCGGGCGCGTGGTCGCGGGACTGGGAACGGGCTGGGCGGTCGACGAGTTCGAGGCGGTCGGGGTGGCCAAGGTCCATCGCGGCCGGCTGCTCGACGAGACCCTCGACGTCTTCGAGGCGGCCTGGGGTCCGGATCCGGTGAGCTACCGCGGGCCGACCACGCTCATCGACAACGCCTACGTCCTGCCGAAGCCGGCCGCGCCGATCCCGGTCCTGCTGGCCGGCGATGTCGACGTCAGTGCCGCAGGAGGTCCGAACGCACGGGTGCTGGAGCGGATCGCCCATCGGGCCGACGGGTGGCTGCCACTCCTCCCGACTCCTGGCGCCGCCGGCGCGACGAAGCTGCGTACGGAGTGGGACCTGATCCGGCAGACGGCGGCAGCCGCGGGCCGCGACCCGTCGACGATGGAGCTGGTCGTCGTGGGGAACATCGCGTTCTCCGAGACGCCGCTGGGCGACGACCGGGCCGGCTTCGCGGGTACGCGAGCGCAGGTCCTCGATGACATCGCCGCCGTCGCGAGTGCGGGCGCCGACGAGCTGATCCTCGACCTGCACCTGCAGGACTGGTGGCAGAGCACCCGTCAGATGCTGGACGCGGCCCTCGAGATCCGGGACCTCGCCGCGGCCTAGTGGCTGTACTCGCCCCGGTAGTACTCGAAGATCCAGCCGATGGCGGCGACCGCGGCCAGGGCGATGCCGATGATGAAGACGAACCACGCGAACACCAGGCCGATGAACACCACACCCACCGCGGCGGCGGCCGCGAGCGGCCACCACGAGTTCGGGGCGTAGAAGCCGTACTCGCCGGCGAAGTCCGGGATCGTGGCGTCCGAGCGGTCCTCGGGCCGCGGGCGGATGCGGCGGGAGACCAGCATGAAGTAGAAGGCGATCATCCCGCCGAAACCGAACGTGACGGTGAGAGCGGTCGTTCCGGTCGGGTCCTCGGACAGGAACCAGTACACGG
This sequence comes from Jiangella mangrovi, assembly GCF_014204975.1. Lineage (NCBI taxonomy): Bacteria > Bacillati > Actinomycetota > Actinomycetes > Jiangellales > Jiangellaceae > Jiangella > Jiangella mangrovi. The sequence goes on along the minus strand of NZ_JACHMM010000001.1, from coordinate 4,404,775 downwards.
GCGTGACGATCGCGAAGAACACCGTCACGATGCCGAAGATCATCGACTCGATCCTCATGTTCAGCTCCCCGATGATTCACTCAGCCTCGGGAGGGGCTGTGGTGGGTGCATCTCCAACTTACGGCCGCATCGACGGTGTGGCGCAGCCGCGACGGGACCAGTTTCCGTCTTTTGCGGACGCGATCAGCGGGGCAGCGGGCTCCACGGTGTCGGGTTCCCAGACGGGAGTGCGGCCGGGACGCTGGATCCCCAGCCGATCGTGAAGCCGAGCTCGTCCCGAAGGACCACGCGCCGACCGTCGTCGAGCAGCGCGAACTCGCTCACCGAGTAGCTCGTCGGCACGCCGGGTGGGAATAGTCGGCGGTGGAACCGCCTTTTATGGGTAGGATCGACAGTGCCCTGCAGGGGACCCGCGGAGCGGGAATCGCCTCACTGTCAGTGACGCAGGGTAGAACCAAGGTCAGGGGTGCACGGGCCCGGCGCAAGCGTCACGCGCCGATCGGTGCGACCGAAGCCGCAGCGCAGTACGCGGCCACCCCGCAGCCACGCAGGCAACGCGCGTGGCAACTCCGAAGGAGGAGAAGCGATTGGCGAGAGACGCCAGGCGCCGGCCCGGCGCCAGTAGAACGGGCACGCGAGCGAAGAGTCGCGCGCGTGGCCAGGGCAATCAAGGCACCGAGGGCACGCAGGACATCATGTCCGTGCTCGCGCGTGCGGTGCGTGAGGTCGAGTCCGCCGTGCAACGCGGGTCGTCGACTCCCTCGACGCGCACGAAGTTCCAGGTCATCGCCCTGCTGGTCCGTGAAGAGCGGGCCCAGGTCAAGGCCGACACCACCCGCAGCGAGGCCTATCGGGCCGAGCAGCTGAAGCGCCTGGACGGCATCGCGACGATTCTCGCGAAGGTCGCCGTTCGCGAGTCGCCGCTGCTGGAGCTGCTCGACGAGAACGCGGTCGTCACCGACGCGGCCAGGGGGCTGCGGCGCGAGATGCTGATCGCGGCCGGGCGGCAGCCGGGGGAGGACTCCGTCGCCGTCACCACTCCGACGGCCACCACCACGGCGAATGCGGCGACGACGGCGCCGAAGCGGCAGGTCGTGCCGCAGGCGGTCGTGTCGAGGCAGCTGTCCAACCCGTTCCTCGCCCCCGACTACGAGGCGTTCTCTGCGGTTGCGCCGCGGCCGGACACCCAGCGGCCCCGCCGGCTGGTCAACTGGGAGCTGATCGAGCCGCTGCTCAACTCGTTCGAGACCGCGGCCGACGGCAAGGCCGCCTCCATGGACCTCCCCGACCGCGCCGACCCTCGCACGCGGGACGGACAGCTGCTCATGCGCCACCAGGCGCAGGTGGTCGAGGCCGCTGAGGAGGGGCACCGGACGTTCCTGCTCGCCGACGAGCCGGGACTGGGCAAGACCGCCCAGGCACTGCTCGCCGCGCAGGCGGCCAATGCGTTCCCGCTGCTCGTCGTCGTGCCGAACGTCGTGAAGACGAACTGGGCGCGCGAGGCCGCGCTGTGGACGCCGGGCCACCCGGCGACGGTCATCCACGGCGACGGCGACACCATCGACGGGTTCGCGGACATCATCGTCGTCAACTACGAGGTGCTCGACCGCCACGTCGGCTGGCTCGGCGACCTCGGCTTCCGCGGCATGGTCGTCGACGAGGCGCACTTCATCAAGAACAAGAAGTCGCAGCGGTCCCAGCACGTCCTGCAGCTCTCCGAGCAGATCCGGACCCGGACGGTGCGCCCGCTGCTCATGGCGCTCACCGGAACACCGCTGATCAACGACATCGACGACTTCCGGGCCATCTGGCAGTTCCTCGGCTGGATCGACGAGAAGAAGCCGCGCGCCGAGCTCATGGGAGCGCTCGAGGCGACCGGCCTCACCCCGGCCGACCCCGGCTTCGCGACCGCCGCCCGCACCAGCGTCATCGACCTCGGCATCGTCCGGCGCCGCAAGGTCGACGTCGCGGCCGACATCCCGGCGCGACGAGTCGCCGACTTGCCCGTCGAGCTCGACGACTCTCTCGGCCGCTCGATCCGCAAGGCCGAGCGCGAGCTCGCCGACCGCCTCGTCGCGCGCTACCGCATGGCGCTCGAGGCACGCGCCGAGGCCGCCGGCACGCTGACCGGAGCTGCCGCCGTCGTCGACGGCATCGACCACGACCTCGTGCGCCGCGTCGTCGGGGCCGAGCTGACCGACAAGTCGGCGAAGACCGGCGAGAACGTGTTCAGCATGATCCGCCGCATAGGCCAGGCCAAGGCCGGCCTCGCCGCCGACTACGCAGCGCAGCTCGCCCGCAACGTCGGCAAGGTCGTCTTCTTCGCCAAGCACGTCGACGTCATGGACGCGGCCGAGGCGATCTTCGCCGAGCGCGGACTGCGCTACTCGTCGATCCGCGGCGAGCAGACGAACAAGAAGCGCCAGCAGAACATCGACGCGTTCGTGAACGACCCCGAGGTGGCGGTCGCGGTCTGCTCGCTGACGGCGGCCGGCGTCGGCATCAACCTGCAGGTCGCGTCCAACCTCGTGCTCGCCGAGCTGTCCTGGTCCGCCGCCGAGCAGACCCAGGCCATCGACCGCGTCCACCGCATCGGCCAGGCCGAGCCGGTCACCGCGTGGCGCATCATCGCCGCGCAGACCATCGACACCAAGATCGCCGAGCTCATCGACAGCAAGGCCGGACTCGCGGCCCGGGCGCTCGACGGCTCCGACGACGAGGTGGCGTCGGCGGCCGACGTGCAGCTCGAGGCGCTGGTAGCGCTGCTGACCGACGCACTGCGCGCAGAGGTGCTGCCGGTGACGCCATAATCGCTCGTCAGGGGCTTCGCGGCTTGCCAGAATGCAACGTCATGGCCGAGAAACCCAGGCGGGACCCGCGTGACGAAGTCGTGGACGCGGTCGTGCTGTGGCGGCTGGATCCCGCAGGTGAGGCGAAAGCGGTCATCGACGCCGCGGTGCAGGCACTCCTCGACGGTCTCGATACGCCTGCGCTCCGCGAGCTCGCAGGCGCGAGCCCGAAGGAGTCGACGTACGTCCTCGAGGAACTGATCGACCGTAGACGGTCGACGAGCTGGAGGTCCGCGACCGCCTGGGTGATGACCCCCGACACGCGGCGTTGCACCTGATGTGCCGGCGCGTCCTGTCGGGCACCATGACGCCGCGACAGCTCGCCGCGTGGGCGCGCGGGTTCGTTGCGTACGACGGCGGGCCCGAGACGCTACCGCTGGTCACCCTCGACGGCATCTACGACGACGCGGAGTTCACGGGCCTCGCGCTGGACCAGGTGGACGAATGGACCATCGAGGAGGCGCGGGTCCTCGTCGCGGGCGCGCCGTCGCGGTTCTTCGGCGATTCGCCTCTGGAATCGAGGACGCTCACCCAGGGTCGCCCGCGCCGTTGGCGGCGATCGCTTCTCGCCGGCCGATGGCGTCTCGCCGCCAGGCGACGTCCGTCGCCATAGGAGGTGCCGGACCTTCTCGGAACTCAGGGGGAGTGGACGACGGCGACGGGGCGGGACGAGCGCTGCAGCACCGCGCTGCTGGTCGAGCCGAGCAGCAGGCTGCGCACCTGACCGCGCCCCCGCGAGCCGACCACGATCAGCGCCGCGTCCCGGCCGGCCTCGACGAGCACGTCCGAGGGGCGGCCGGGATCGATGCGGATCGACACGTCGGGGTCGGTGAGGATCGCCGCCCGGGCCCGTTCCAGCGCGGCCGGCACCAGCGACTCCAGGTCGGACTGGTCGTGATGGGCGTACACCGCCACGACCTTCGCCGACCGGCGTCCGGCCTCGGCCAGTGCGAACCGGAGCGCGGCGTCGCCGGCGCGGGAGCCGTCGACCCCCACCACGATCGACCCGTCGTCGGGCGAGACGACCGAGGGCACGACCACCGTCGGGCAGCTCGCGCGGGCCGCGACCCGGCTGCTGACCGAGCCGAGCACCAGCCCGCTGACCCCGCCGAGGCCGCGGGTCCCGACCACGATCAGCTCCGCCTCGTTCGCGACGTCGAGGATCGCCTCCACGGCGCCGCGCAGGATGAGGAAGGTGTCGACGTCGACGGCGGGCTCGGCCCGGGCCACGCGGTCGCGGGCGGCGTCGAGCACGCCGGTCGCCAGTTCGCGCAGCTCCTCCGACGGCGGGAGCGTGGCGGCCGGGCCGAACGGGACCGCGGCGACCGGCATGAGCAGGCCGTACACGACGGTGAGGCCGACGCCACGCAGCGCGGCCTCCTTCGCGGCCCAGTCGAGGGCGATGCCGCTGTCGGGCGATCCGTCCACGCCGACGACGATCGTGCTGCTCATGCGGGGGCTCCGTTCACGACGGTGACAGGGGGCGGGTGGTGCGCGTACGACGCGGTGCTACGACATCGACCGCGCAGGTGCACTCAGACGTGACGCGCGTACACCGGGACGGAGCGCTCGGTGCGCAGGACGATCAGCCGCTCGGCCCGGTCCTGGTGGCGCTGCCAGCGGTTGCGCAGCGGGTCGTCCGCCGGCAGGCCGGTGTGGCAGTTGGTCGCCGTCCGCTGGCGCTCGCGGTCGACGTCGACGACGAGGACCTGGTGGCCGCGGGCGGGCTGGCCGGCGCGCAGCGTCCAGGCATAGAGCGTGCTGCCCTGCTTCGTGGCCGCGCGGTAGGCGGCGCGCATGGCGCGGATGTGGTCCGGGTGGGCGTCGGCGCCGGTCGCGTCGACCGTGAGGATCGCGTCGGCGCTGTGCCGCGTGCTCAGGATCTCCTCGACGAGGTCGTCCAGGCCGACGATGGCGAGCGTGCCGGGCGCGTGATCGAGCAGCGTGACGTCCTCGGCGCCGAGGTGACGGGTCGCGCGGCCGAGGTCGCGGGCGCGGTCCAGGCGGTGCCGTGGCCGCGGGTCGGCGTGCCGGCCGTGGGTGAGGCAGAGGACGTGCACCGACGTCCCCGAATCGGCGAACGCCGCGATGACGCCGCCGAGCGCGAAGGTCGCGTCGTACGGATGCGCGCATACGACGACCAGACTCCGGGTGGCCGGAACCGGCCGCACGTACTTTGTCATGCCCTCAAGGGTCCGGCCAGCCGGTATACGGCCGTAGGGGCGGAAAGACCGTCATCTCGGGACCTTCGTCCCAATGCATCCGATCATGATGAGGGCCCGACTGAGCTGCGACGCTGGCGGTGCGCTGACGCCGTCGGGCATGGTGTGGGCAGCGCCGACTCCCGACGAACCCCCGACGAACGGAGCGCCCATGAAGGCCGAGCAGCTGACCGCGGCGGTGTGCGAGCACGGCGAGGGGCCGGCGTACTCGCCGCGCTGGGCCGGCCCGCGCTGGGTCGACATGCTCGCCGGCGAGCTGCTCGAGCTCGACGGGACGGGCGCCATCGAGCGCCGCCGCGTGGGCGAGGTCGCCGCCGTCGTGCGGGCGCGGCGTGACGGCGGCTGGGTGGTCGCCACCCGCCGGGCCATCGCGCTGGCCGGCGGCGACGCGCTCGACGCGCCCCTGGACGAGCGCCCGGAGCTGTGGAACGGCGACGCCGTCCGTGCCAACGACGGCGGCTGCGCGCCCGACGGCGCCTTCTACCTGGGCTCCATGGCCTACGACGAGACGCCCGGCGCCGGCACGCTGTACCGCATCGACCCTGCTGGCGCGGCCGCCCCCGTGGTCAAGGGCGTGACGGTGTCCAACGGCATCGGCTGGTCGCCCGACGGCACCCGCGCCTACTACGTCGACACCACGACCGACCGCATCGACGTCTTCGACTGGTCCGAGGCGACGGGGCTCACCGGCCGGCGCACCTGGACCGAGGTCCCGGGCTGGCCCGACGGCCTCACCGTCGACGCCGAGGGCGGGGTCTGGGTCGCGACCTACGCGACGGGCGAGGTGCGCCGCTACGACGCCGACGGCACCCTCGACGCCGTCGTCGACCTGCCGGTCACGCACGCCACCGCGGTCGCCTTCACCGGGCCCGGCCTCGACCAGCTCATCGTGACGACGTCGCGGCTCGGCATCGACACCGCGGCCGAGCCCGCGGCGGGCGCCCTGTTCGTCATCGCCGAGCCCGGCGTCCGCGGCCTCCCGCTGCACGAGTTCGGCGGCTGATCGACGACGGCGTCAGCCTGCGGCCGCGACGGGGTCAGCTCACCGCCGCGCGCAACCAGTCGCCGAGGATACGGGCGCTGGCGTCGACCACCGACGGCCAGTCGAGGGCGGACTCGTCGGCGGTGTCGGAGACGTGCTTGACCAGGCGCACCGGGACGCCGAACGCGCGGCAGGCGTAGGCGACGGCGTAGCCCTCCATGTCGACGAGGTCGGCCCGCGCGGCCAGCCGGTCGCGCACGACGGGGTCGGCGACGAACCGGTCGCCGGTCGCGAGCGTGACCCCGTCGCCGCCGGGCACCTCGAGCAACTCCTCGGGGTCGTAGCCGAGCGCCCGGATCGCGTCGGCGTCGATGTCGTGGTTCAGCACCCGGCCCGGCGTGAACAGGCCGCTCACGCCGTCGTGCAGGGCGCCGGCGGTGCCGATGTTCAGCACCGTCAGGCCGTCGAGGCTAAGGCCGGCGAGGGCGCGCGCCGTCGCCGTCGCCGCCGCGGTCTTGCCGAGCCCCGTCACGACGACGGGCAGGCCGGCGGGGACGTAGCGGGCCTCGGCCTCGGTGGCGCTGACGATGAGGAAGCCGGTCACGCGGTAGAACCTACGGCCGGGCGAGGATGGCGGCGCACATGGCCTCGCCGATCCAGTCCTCGTACTGGTCGGCGGACCAGCCGCGCGCCAGCCTGAGCAGGCGCCAGACGTCGATGCTGGTCAGGGTCCACAGGCGGTCGCGGGCCGCCTCGGCGGCGAGGCCGGGGCGCAGGCCGCCGAGCTCCTGGACCCGCCCGGCCGCCATGCCGGCGCCGATCAGCCGCTCGCCGTCGGTGGTCTCGATGTGCGCCGTCAGCTCCGGGTCCCCAGAGCCTGCCCCGGCGGCGATGACCAGCATCAACGGGCCGAGTCGCTCGCTCAGCGTGCGGGCGAGCCCGGCATAGCCGCGCAGGAACTCGGCCGGGTCGGGGAGCGCGTACATCGCCTGGACCTCGGGTCGCTGCGCCAGCGGGATCGGCTCGTCGTCGCCGGCCAGGACGACGTCGTAGACGTGCTTGAGCAGCGCCGGCTTGCTGCCGAACGCGTTGTACACCGTCTGCGCCGAGACCTCCGCGGCGGCGGCGACGGCGGCGATGGTCGTCGGGCCGTAGCCCTGCTCGACGAAGAGCCGGTGCCCGGCGTCGAGGATGCGCCGCTGGGTCAGCCGGGTCTGCTCGGCGCGCAGCGCGCTGGTGTATGTGCGGCGTTCGTTATTCACTTGACTCACTCTCAAATGAAGTTAGGCTCACTACATCGAAAACATCGTAGACCGGGGGGACAGACCATGGCGACCTTCCTGATCGCGTCGATCGCGATCGAGGCCCACACCACCAACCCGCTGCCCGTCGCGGCGCGGCTGGTCGAACGCGGGCACACCGTGCTCTGGTACGCCGGCCGGGCGTTCCACGAGCGCATCGCCCGCACCAGCGCGACTCCGCTGCCGTACGTCGATGCGCCGGACTTCAGCGGCCAGGACTTCTTCGAGTACTTCCCGCAGTTCCGCGGCCGATCCGGACCGAAGGTCATCGGCGACGCCTTCGCCCAGGTCTTCGTCGGGCACGCGCCGCAGCGGGTCGCCGACCTGCGCCGCATCACCGCGGCCCACCCCGTCGACGCCATGCTCACCGAGGGCCTCAGCTACGGCGTCGGCATGGTCTCCGAGCTCGAGGGCATCCCGTGGGCGACGTTCGCCGACGGCCCGCTGCCGTTCGAGGACCCCGACACGCCGCCGTTCGGCCCCGGCCTGCTCCCCATGCGCGGGCCGGCCGGGCGGCTGCGCAACCGGCTCATCCGGGCCGCCGCCGGCCGGCTGATCTTCCGCGACGCCGAGCGCGTGTACGACGAAGTCCGGGCCGGCCTGGGACTTCCGCCCGACCCGGGGTCCGCGCTGCAGGCCGGACCGTCGCCGCTGCTGCACCTGCAGGCGTGCACTCCGTCGTTCGAGTACCCGCGCCGCCACCTGCCGGCGCACATCCACTGGATCGGCGCGCTCCGGCCCGACCCGAGGCCGTGGGACCCGCCGGCCTGGTGGGACGAGCTGGGGGTCGACGGCGTCGACGGCGCCGGCCGCCGGCCGGTCGTGCACGTGACGCAGGGCAGCCTTCGGCCCGACCCGGCCGAGCTGGTACTGCCGGCCGTCCGCGGGCTGGCGGACGAGCCGGTCACCGTCGTCGTCACCACCGGCGGCGCGTCGCGGGCCGACCTCGAGCGGGCCGCGGGGGAGCCGCTGCCGGCGAACTGCCTGGTCATGCCCTGGATCCCGTACGACGAGCTGCTCGCGCGGGCCGACGTGTTCGTCACCAACGGCGGCTACACCGGCGTGACGCTGGCGCTCGCGCACGGCGTCCCGATCGTCCAGGCCGGCACCACGGAGGAGAAGGCCGAGAACGCCGCCCGCATCCAGTGGTCCGGCGTCGGGCTACGGCTCGGCAAGACCCACCCGGCGCCGTCGAAGGTGCGGGCGGCGGTCCGCCGGGTGCTGGACGAGCCGTCCTTCCGCACGGCCGCCCGCAGGGTCCAGGCGGAGATGTCCGCTCACGACGCGGCCGTCGAGTCCGCCGAGCTGCTCGAGCGCCTGGCCGCGACCCGCCGGCCGGTGCTGCGCGCCGACGCTGATGAGAGGGTTCTCAGCCGGTCCGAATAGCGGACTCATGCGGCGTGCCGATCGTGGAGGCGTCAGCGCCCCCGACGAGAGGACCGCCGCGAGATGGACGCCGGCCCGCTGCCCGGAACGCTCACCCGAGCCCCGGCAACCCCGCCGCCACCACCGGCGTCGCCTCCGCCACCGCCGCCTCCTCCGCCGCGGCATGAGCGTGCGCACCGGCGCGCCCGGCCCGTCCGGGCCGCCCGGTTCCCGTGGTGGCTGCCGAACGTCGGGGTCGCCGTCGCGGCGGTGGTGCTGTTCGCCGTCGTCGCCGGGACGGGGGTGCAGGGGCCGGCGCCCGGCTCGGCGGCGTGGTGGGCGCTGACGGTGACCCTGCACCTGCCGCTGCTGGTCATCGTTGCGTTTCTGAGCGGCGGCGTGATCGAGCGGCTCGGCTACTTCTGGCGCGGCCGGGCGCCCGAGCAGCCCGGCCGGCTGCCGTTCCGGTACCCGTCGGTGTGCGTGCAGCTGCCGATGTTCAACGAGCACGCCGTCGCCGCGCGGATCATCGAGGCGGCCTGCTCGCTGCGCTGGCCGAAGGACCGGCTCACGGTGCAGGTGCTCGACGACTCCACCGACGGCGACACGCGGGCGCTGGTCGACGCCGTCTGCGCGCGGCTGCGCGAGGAGAGCGGCGTCAACGTGACGGTGCTGCGCCGCGAGCACCGGCACGGCTACAAGGCCGGCGCGCTGGAAGAGGGCCGCAAGCGCACCGACGCCGAGTTCATCGCGATCTTCGACGCCGACTTCCTGCCGCGGCGCGACTACCTGTTGCGGGCGATCCCGCACTTCTACGGCCCCGGCGGCGTCCCGGACCACGGGCTGGCGCTGGTCCAGGCGCAGTGGGGGCACCTCAACCACGACGAGTCGGCGCTGACGCGGGCGCAGTCGCTCTGGGTCGACGACCACCACACGCTGCAGATGGCCTGGCGCTCGGCGCGCTGGCGGTTCGTCAACTTCACCGGCACCGCGGGCGTCTGGCGGGCCGCGGCGGTCGAGGCGGCGGGCGGGTGGCGGGCGGCCAGCCTGGTCGAGGACTGCGAGCTGAGCTTCCGGCACCTGTTCGCCGGCTACCGCACGACGTTCGTCAAGGAGATCGTGGCGCCGGCCGAGCTGCCCGCCACCTACACCGCGTACAAGGCGCAGCAGAAGCGGTGGACCCAGGGCTGGGTGCAGGTGCAGCGGATGCACCTGGCGACGCTGCTGTTCCGGCACCGCTGCTCGCTCGCGCGCCGGATCCACCTCGTCTACCACATGTGCACGACGTGGCAGTGGCCGTTGTGGGGACTGTGGATCATGGTGCTGCCGGCGCTGATCCACTCCGGGCTCTGGTTCGGCGCGCTGGGCACCGCCGCCGGCGTCGCGCTGTACGTGCTGCCCAGCCTGCTCTGGATGACGCTCGTCACCAGCCTGGCGTCGGCGGAGACCCGCCACACGTATGCGGAACGGCTGACGCCGTCGTCGTTCCGGCGCCGGTTCGCGCGGATCCTGCCGTACCTCGTCGTCAACACCGGCATGCTGCCGCACCAGTTCAGCGCGTTCACCGAGGGACTGTTCGGGCCGCTGCACAGCGAGTTCGAGCGGACGCCGAAGGCCGGCGACGCCGCCGGCCCGGCCCGCGCGGGAGCGGGGGCGGCGCGACGCTACGGCGTCAAGGTGCACTGGCCGTACGTGGCGGCCGAGCTGTTCTGCGTCGCGTACCAGCTGGCCTGGGCCGGCGTGTTCCTGGCCGAGGGCCTGGTGTGGTGCGCGCTCGGCGCCGGCTACGTCGCCGCCTGCGTGGCGTACCTGCTGTTCCGGTACGGCGACCACGCCGGCAAGGTGCTGTTCGTGCTCGACCCGCCCCGGTTCGACCCGCCCCGGTTCGGCACGTCCCGGCGCGGTGCGGCGCGCCGGCTCAGGCGGTCGCGGCGGGCAGAACGGGTGCCAGCGCCCGCCGGGTGAGCTCGTCGAGCAGCTCCTGGGCGACGGCGTCGAGGGCGACGGGGCTCGGCGTGGCCGGACGGCGCTCGTCGTAGTAGGTGCCGTTGTCGTGGTCGCGCCGGACGACGTCGAGCAGGTTGGCGGCGGCGTACTCGGGGGAGTCGCCGCCGGCGGAGAACATGGCGTGCAGCAGGCCGGTCGCGATGACGCCCGGGTGGATGCTGACCACGTCGAGGGTCTCGCGCGGGCGGCGGGTGGCGAGCCGGCAGGACCACGTGACCACGGCCAGCTTCGACCGCGCGTACGCCGCCGCGGGGGAGTAGCCGTTGCCGGACCAGGTGAGGTCGTCGAGGCGCAGGCTCGCCGAGTAGTGGGTGGCCGACGCGACGTTGACGAGGCGTCCCGGCCTGCCGGCGCCGACGGTGTCGAGCAGCAGCGTCGTCAGCAGCACCGGGGCCAGGTAGTTGACCTGGAAGGTCGCCTCGTGGCCGTCGCCGGTGAGCGTCCGTGACGGCGCACCGGGCCGGGCCGCGTTGTTGACCAGCACGTCGATGCCGCCGGGACAGGCGGCGCGGACGTCGGCGGCCAGCCGCGCGACGTCGGCGAGGTCGCCGTAGTCGGCCCGTAGGTAGACGACGTCGGCGTGCGCCGACAGCCCGCCGATCAGCTCGGCGACCTCGGCCTCGTCCTGCGGCCCGTGCACGACCAGCCGCCCCGGCCCGGCGGCCGCGATGGACTGCGCCGTCGCCCGGCCGATGCCGGACGTCGCACCCGTGAGGACGATGGTGGACCCGCCGACCCGCATGAGACCCTCCTGCTGCGCGAAGTGTGAGGTCACAGTAGGGCACGAAGACGACAGTGACAGCATGGCCGGATGCGGGTGCAACCGGTGACCGAGAACGTGCTGGTGGACCGCATCGTCGATCTCGCCCTGACGCGCGGTTCGGGCGGCGACGGGAGCGGCGACGGCGGCCGCGGTGGCGCCGTCCGGCTCATGATCGACGGCCACCCCGCGACCCGGCCGGACCGGCTGGCCGACGCGCTGGTCGAGCCGCTGCGGACGGCGGGCCGGCCGGTCGCCCGGATCCGCGTCGCCGATTTCCTGCGGCCGCGGTCACTCCGGCTGGAGCAGGGCCCGCAGGACCCGGACTCGCTGCTGGACGCCTGGATCGACGCCGAGGCGCTGAACCGCGAGGTGCTGACGGCCGTCGGGCCGGGCGGGACCGGCCGCTACCTGCCGACGCTGCGGGACCCGGTGACCGACCGCTCGACCCGCGCGCCCTACGCCGACGCGCCGCCCGGGCTGGTCGTGGTGCTGGACGGGTCTCTGACGCTGGGCGCGTGGCTGGACCTCGACCTGACGGTGCACCTCGCACTGCGCCCGGACACGCTGCGCCGGCGCACCCCGCCGGAGGACGCCTGGACGCTGCCGGCTTACGAGCGCTACGCCGCCGAGGTCGACCCGGAGACCGTCGCCGACCTGGTCGTCCGCGCCGACGACCCGCGGCACCCCGCGCTCGTGGTCAGCTGACGGCCGAGGCTTCGTCCCCGACGTCGAGCCCCATGGTCGAAGGATCAGGCCCCAGGCCCGCCGTGTCTTGGGATGCGCTGGCCGGTGGCGGTTGCGTCGGCCACTGACGGTGGTGGCGACGCCTCGCAATCCGGCTCACGCTCGGGAATCCGGCGCTTGCGGCCCGGATTCCGCTTCCAAGCGCCGGTTTCCCGAGCGTCCGCCGGTTTCCAGGCATCAGGGCGCCATCCGCACCCGGCCGCGCATCAACGTCGCGGCGGGCGGTGCGACGGGAGGAAGCGTCAGCTGACCTCGACGCCGACGAAGCCGGTGCCGGGGCGATAGTCGGGGGACTGGTGCCGGAAGTAGGTGTTGTACACGTCGCAGTAGGCGCCGCCGGCCCGCAGCAATGAGTCGTGCGTGCCCTCTTCGACGATGCCGCCGTCGCGCATGACGATGATGCGGTCGGCGTGCTCGATGGTCGACAGCCGGTGCGCGATGACGATGGACGTGCGCCCGGCCAGCGCGACGTCGAGGCCCTCGGAGATCTGCGCCTCGGTGAGCGGGTCGACGCTGGCGGTGGCCTCGTCGAGGATGACGATGGACGGGTCCTGCAGCAGCAGCCGGGCCAGCGCCACCAGCTGCCGCTGGCCCATGGACAGCGCGGAGCCGTGCTCGCCGACCTCGGTCGCCAGGCCGTCGGGCAGGGCGTCGAGCCAGTCGCCGCCGGCCACCGACTCGGCGACCGCGCGCACGTCGTCGTCCGAGGCGTCCGGCCGCGGGTAGCGGATGTTGTCGGCGACCGTCCCGGAGAACAGGAACGGCGACTGCGGCACCACGCCGAGCTGGTGGCGGTAGCCGGTGAGCTCGACGGTGCGGATGTCGGTGCCGTCGATGAGGATCTGGCCGCCCTGGAACTCGTAGAAGCGCACCAGCAGCCGCCCGATGGTCGACTTGCCGGCGCCGGTGTGCCCGACCAGCGCGACGGTCTCGCCGGCCTCGATGGTGAGGTCGAACCCGTCGAGCACCGGATGCTGCGGCGTGTAGCCGAACGTGACCGAGCGGAACTCGATGCGCCCGGCCAGCCGCCCGACCGGCCGCGGGTCGCGCTGCACGACCAGCGGCTCGGCGTCGATGAGCGCGAACACCCGCTCGGATGCCGACAGGCCCTGCTGGAACTGCGACCAGAACGAGGCGATGGACGTCAGCGGCATCCAGAACAGCCCGACGCTCTGCAGGAACAGGTACCAGTCGCCGGCCGAGATGTCGCCGTCGAGCACCCGCCCGCCACCGACCTGCACGAGCATGACGGTGGCCAGCCCGGCGACCGCGAACAGCGCAGGGAAGATCGTCCCGAACACGAAGCCCTGCTTGAGCGTGACCCGGTAGTTCTGCCCGTTGATGGGGCGGAACTCGTCGTAGATGGTCTGCTCCTGGCGGAAGTTCTTCGCCACGGAGATGCCGCCCATGGTCTCTTGCAGCGTCGCGTTGACCTTCGCGAGCGAGCGCTGCTGCTGCCGGGTGGTCTCGCGCGCGATGCGCCGGAACGCCAGCGCCATGGCCACGATGATCGGCACCACGGCCATGACCAGCAGCGCCAGCCCGAGGTTGCGGGTGAACAGCAGCGCGGTGATGAGCCCGACCAGCAGCACCTGGCTGACGAGGTTGAGCGTCAGCGTGACGACGGTGGCGAAGTCCTCGGTGTCGGACGTGACCCGGCTGACCACCTTGCCGGAGGAGTGCTCGTCGTAGAAGGACATGTCGCGGTCGAGGACGGCGTCGAAGGCGTCCTCGCGCAGCCCGAGCACGACGTCGCCGACCACCGTCGCGGTGTACCAGCGCTGGACGAAGTTGAACACCCAGCCGAGCACGCCGGTGACCAGCACCGCCGACACCAGCGCGACGACCAGCCCCGTCGTGCGGTCGTCGACGATGCGGTCGAGGCCCTCGCTGACCACGAGCGGGAACACCGCCTGCATGAGCGACTGGGCGACGATGGCGACCGCGATGAACCCCATGACGCGCGCCTTGGGCCGGAAGTAGCGCAGGATGCGCCGCAGCAGCTCGCGGTCGTCGTAGGTGCGGTCGTAGGCCTCGGCGTCGAGGCCGGCCATGAGGAACGCCATCAGCCGCTCACCTCGTCGTAGTGGGCGAAGATGCGCCGATAGAGCGCGCAGCGGGCGAGCAGCTCGTCGTGCGTGCCCTCGTCGACCAGCCGGCCGCGCTGCAGCAGCAGGACCTTGTCGGCCCAGCGGATCTGCGACAGCCGGTGCGTGATGAGCAGCGTGGTGCGGCCCTCGAGGACGCGCTGGATGGCCCGCTGGATCTCGTCCTCGGTCGCGCTGTCGATGGCGCTGGTGGAGTCGTCGAGCACGAGGATGGCGGGGTCGGTGAGCAGCGCCCGGGCGATGGCCAGCCGCTGCCGCTGCCCGCCGGACAGGGTGACGCCGCGCTCGCCGATGACGGTGTCGTAGCCGTCGTCGAGCGCCGTGACGAACTCGTGCGCCTGGGCGTCCTTCGCGGCGCGGACGACGTCGTCGCGGGAGGCCTGCTGGCCGAGGCTGAACGCGATGTTCTCGTGCACCGAGCGGCTGAACAGCACGATGTCCTGCTCGATGGTGGAGATCTGCGAGCGCAGGGAGTCGAGGTTCCACTCGCGCACGTCGACGCCGTCGACCAGGATGCGCCCGGAGCCGACGTCGTAGATGCGGTTGACCAGCTTGGTGAGCGTGGTCTTGCCGGCTCCGGTCTCGCCGACGACGGCGACCGTCTGGCCGGGCTCGATGCGGAACGACAGGTGCTCGAGGACGGGCTGGTCGCCGTAGCCGAACGTGACGTCCTGGAACTCGACGGTGCCGCGCATGGGAGCGGTGTGGCCGGCCTCGTTGTGGTCGAGCTCGGTCTCCTCGCGCATGAGCGCCAGCAGCCGGTTGGCGCTGGCGATGCCGTTCTGGACCAGCGAGAACGAGAAGATCGAGATGAACGCCGGGAAGCCGAGCAGGCCGAGCAGCCCGATGTAGGTGATGAGCCCGCCGACGCTCAGCTCGCCCGCGTCGAGCAGCCAGAGCCCGTGCAGCAGCCCGCCCGCCGTCGCGACGGCCAGCAGCAGCGTGGGCAGGTAGCGGGCCTGGATGAAGCCCTGCTCGACGTAGGCGTCGCGGTAGCGGCGGGCGTTGCGGCCGAACTTGGCGAGCTCTTGCTCCTCCTGGCCGGTGGCCTTGACCACTTCGATGCCGCGGATGGTCTCGTTCAGCCCGGCGTTGAGCGTGCCGTAGTTCTCGCGCAGGCTCGCCGACACCGGCGACAGCCGGCGCATGAACCGGCGGATGGACCAGACGAACGCGACGGCGAAGATCAGCGGCGCGACCAGCAGCCGCGGGTCGAGGAACGCGATGAAGACGATGGGCACGATGCCCTGCGTCAGGGAGTCGACCAGCAGGTCGATGCCCGGGCTGAACATGGTGCCGAGCTGGCGGACGTCGTTGGCGCCGCGGGCCATGAGGTCGCCGACGCGCTGGCGGTTGTGGAACGTCTGGCTCTTGCCGAGGAGGCTGACGTACAGCTCTTCGCGGGCGTCGCGCTCGATGCGTTTGGCCAGCACCTCGGTGCACAGTCGGGCGACGAAGTCGATCACCGTCCGCGCGACGACGACGACCAGCAGGACCACGACGATGGTGGTGAGCTCGGCGCGCTGGTCGGCGGTCTCGTCGAGGACGGTGTCGAAGGCGTCGCCGACCAGCCCCGGGATCATGGAGTTGAGCACGACCATGACCACCGAGCCGGCGAGGAAGCCGGCCAGCTGCCACGGATTGCGCAGCTGGTGGGACACGACCCATCGCACCGGCCCGCGCCGGTCGTACTCCGGCTGGCCGGCGACGGTGAACTCGGTGCGCGCCAGTGTCATCGTCGGAAGTTCTAACACGCGGCACCGACAGACCTCATCTGGTTAAACCCGGGCGCTTATGCTCACTGCTGGGAATCGGGAGGTGTGCTGGTGGCCAGGAGCCGGCTCGGGTCGCTCGAGGCGGCCGTCATGGACGTCATGTGGACGTCGGCGGCGCCGCTGACCGTCCGGCAGGTCGCCGAGGCGCTGGCCTCGTCGCGTGCCGTCGCCTACACTACGGTGCTCACCGTCATGGACAACCTCTTCCGCAAGGACGTGCTGGCGCGCGACCTCGCGGGCCGGGCGCACGTGTACCGCCCGCGCACGTCGCGCGAGGAGTTCGCCGCCGACCTCGTCGAGACGGCGCTGTCGGACAGCCCCGACCGGGCGGCCGTGCTCATCCGCTTCGCCGACCGGCTCGACGAGGCCGACGTCCGGCGGCTGGTCGAGGCGCTCGAGCAGCACCAGGGACGCGGCGGGAACTCGCGGCGGTGACGGCGCTCGCGGTGGCGGCCCTCGGACTTGCCGGGGCGTGGCTGCTGCCCCGTCCGCTCGCCGCCGCCCGCTGGCCGTACCGGTTCCCGCGGGCCGGCATCGCGGCCTGGATGCTGCTCTTCCCGGCGACGGTGGGCGCGCTGCTGGCCGCCGGGCTCACCATGGCGCTGCACCTGCTGTCGAAGGGTCCCGGCCCGGAGCACATGGGCGGCCCCGTGCTCGACGGCGCGATCGCCGTCAGCGAGGTGCTGCTGGTGTTGGCCGGGCTGGCTGCTGTGTCGACGACGGTGCACCGGGCGACGGTGGCGCGGCGGACGCACCTGCGCGACCTGTTCCTGGTGGCCCGGCCGACGGCGCACACCGGCGTCGTCGTGGTCGAGGCCGGTGTGCCCGCCGCCTACGCCGTCCCCGGCCGGCACGGCGCGGTGGTGCTGACGACAGCGGCCCGCGATGCGCTGAGCCGGCCCGAGCTCGCCGCCGTCCTCGAGCACGAACGAGCCCACCTGCGCGCCCGGCACGACCGCCTGCTGACGGTGACCGGAACGTTCGCGACGGCGGCGCCGTGGGTCCCGGCCGCCCGGATCGGCCACCGGTCGCTGCGGATGCTCGCCGAGATGCACGCCGACGACGCCGCCGCCCGTCGCACCTCGCCGTTCACGACGGCGACAGCCCTGGTCAAGCTCGCGGGAACGGCAGCGCCGTCGACCGGGTTAGGGGTGACCGGCACCGACGTCGCGGTGCGGGTGCAGCGGCTGCTCGACCGCGCCGCCGAGCCGCGCGTACCCGGTCGCTGGCCCATGGTGCTCGGGCTGGCCGGCCTGGCCGCGCTGGCCTCGGTGCCCTTCGAGGTCCTGGTCGTGGCGCTGGCCTGAGCGTCGGTGGGGGTCGTGGGGTTGGGTGGGGTTCCCCCGTCCCCCTGCTGCCCATTGTCTTAGCCGCGGGGACCCGCCTCAAGCGGACCGACGGCGCTTCGCGCGGGGGAGACCGCTTGACCCGGGTCCCCGCGGTCTAAGAACGGGCAGCTATCAGGGGGACGGGGGGAGTCTGGCGACGGGTGCGGGGTCGGACCTGGTGCGGCCCGGCGTGGGGAGGGAGTTTTCCTCGCTATAGCGGGGGAAACTCCCTCCCCACGGGTGTCGTGGGAGGTTTACTACCGCTCCAGCGGTAGTAGCTCTCCCTCGACGACCGTCGGTGTCCACGTGGTGGGATTTACCGGCGATTCTTGGGCCGCCCACCACGATTACCTGTGCATCACGAGGCCTGTAATCGTGTTGAGGCTCGGGTAATCCTCGTGATGTACGCGATCCTTGATGATCATCGCTGTCCACAGCCGCAACCGACCGGCGCTGAACGGGCGAGGCGTGTCCAGGGTCTCCCCGTCCCCCTGATAGGTGCCAGGTTCTTGGCCGGGTGTGTGCGGGTCAAGCGGTCCCTTCGCGCGAAGCGCCGTCGGTCCGCTTGAGGCGCACGTGCGCGGCTAAGAGACTGGGCACCAGGGGGACGGGGAGCCAACCTCACACCCCCGCAGAACCTCAAAGACCCGCCGGGCGCATGCGAACCCTCAGCGGATGCGGACGAAGACCGGGTTCGAGTAGAACCAGAGGTCGTCCCACGGGTTCTCGAGGCCGTCGGCCTCGGGCTCGAGCTCGTCGGTGCTGGTGCCGCGGACACGGGCGTAGAAGCTGGCGTCGGCGTCGCGGACGGTGTGGCGGATGACGTACTCGTCGCCTTGGCGCTGCCAGTCGCCCGGGCCGAAGCGGCCGACCACCTGGGTGGTGGGGTTGGTGGCGGCGTCGAGGTCGCTGACCGGGCCGGTGACCTGGCCGATGATGAGGTCGACGCGGTTGACCTCGGGCCGGTCGCCGTGGTGGTTCTTGCCGTCGAGCGGGCGGAAGCGGATCTCGATCTCGACGTCGTTGCGGCTGCGGCGGTCGAGGGTGAGGGTCTCGCCGACGGTGACCGTCTTGCGCCGGCTGGTGGCCGACAGGTCCAGCGACCTGATGAGGTCGCCCGTCGTGACGAACATCCGGCCGCTGCGGATGCCCTCCATGATGTCGGTGTAGTCCTGCTTGGCGTGCACGTAGGTCTTGCTGTACTCGCCGGGCCAGAAGTCCGAGCCGCCCCGGGTGTGGTGGACGTGCGAGTCGGAGGTGGCGGTGATCCACCACTTGCGGCCCTCGCCGAGCAGCGAGTCCCACAGGCCGCCGACGCGCGCGGTCATCTGGTCGTAGCCGCCGTGCGTGGGGTAGTTGCCGTAGCCGCCGCGGGCGCCGCCGTTGAGTGGACCGGCCTGGTGGCCCGGCGCGCCCTCGAAGCCGACGTAGATGTCCGGCGCGGCGTTGTTGCCGTTGCGGAACTCGTGCGGGGTGTCCTGGCCCCAGACGCCCAGGCCGGTCGCCGAGCGGGCCGCGTGGTGCGCGATGACCAGCGGCTTCGGGTTCAGGCCCTTCGCCACCTTGAGGAACTCGATCATCTTCGCCTCGCTGTTGGCGTCCGGCGGCACCGTCGGGAACGGGTCGTTCTTGGCGAAGCGGCGCTCGAGCTCGTAGAGCATCTTCGCCTCGTCGTCGTGCCGGGGGATCATCAGCGTGTGGTGGTCCATGGCCGGTGCGTCGAACTCCATGCCCCAGAACTGCAGCACGTCCGGCACCAGCCGGCGCGACAGCAGCAGGTCGGGGTAGGCCTGCTCGAGGTTGACCTTCGAGTGCGTCGGACCGCCGTGGTCCGTGCACATCGCCCAGGTCAGCCCGAAGTTCTTGGCCATGATCGCGTTGGTGACGATCGGGTAGACCGCGTCGGCGCCCTTGTGGAAGACCGGCGGGTTCACCGACGTGTCGAACTCACCGCTGTACTCGGAGTGGATGTGGTGGTCGCCGGCCCGCCAGGCGCGGCCCTTGGACCCGCCGGACGGGCCGGACGGCTGCCCGTTGCCGCGGTCGTCGTCCTCGTGTGCCCACGCGGCGCTCCCGCCGGCCACCGTCGTCGCCGCCGCGAGCGTCGCGCCGACACCGGCGTACCTCATCAGCTGGCGCCGCGACAGACCCTGGTCCGGCTCCTCGACCCGCTCGCCCATGGATGACCCTCGTCTCTACTAAGAAAGGCAGTACTAACCCGCTTAGTTTTGACGTGGTCGTTGAATCGTCGATGAACGAGCAGGGAACGGCCGCCGTCAGTCGACGGCCCAGGTGTGGACGGGGTCGTTGGTGTGCATGTGCTCGACGTAGGAGCCGAGCATGCCGCGCAGCGCGTCGTGGCGCTCGGCCGACGTCGCCTCGAACCGTTTGCGGAACGCCTCGACCTGCCAGGTCGACCCCGTCCGCCGCTGCGTGCAGCGCTGCTCGATGATGCCGAGCAGCCGCTCCTGCTCGGCGGTGTCGACGTTCCAGCGGCGCAGGCCCTCGTAGGCGAGCGGCAGCAGCCGGCGCAGGACCAGCTCGGCCACCGGCACGTGGCCCAGCCCCGGCCAGTACACCTGGGCGTCGATGCCGTCGCGGGCGCAGGCGTGGAAGTTCTCCTCGGCGGCGCTGAACGACATCTGCGTCCACACCGGCCGGTCCTCCTCGGCCAGCGTGCGCACCAGCCCGTAGTAGAACGCGCCGTTGGCCAGGGTGTCGGCGACGGTCGGCCCGGCCGGGAGGACGCGGTTCTCGACCCGCAGGTGGGCCCGGCCGCGGACGACGTCGTAGACCGGCCGGTTCCAGCGGTAGATGGTGCCGTTGTGCAGCCGCAGCTCGGCCAGCTCGGGGGTGTCGCCGCGGTCGAGGACCTCGACGGGGTCCTCGTCGGACACGATCGGCAGCAGCGCGGGGAAGTAGCGCACGTTCTCCTCGAACAGGTCGAAGATCGAGGTGATCCACCGCTCGCCGAACCAGACCCGCGGCCGCACGCCCTGCGCCTTGAGCTCCTCGCTGCGGGTGTCGGTGGCCTGCTCGAACAGCGCGATGCGGGTCTCGGCCCAGAGCTGCTTGCCGAGCAGGAACGGCGAGTTGGCGCCGACGGCGATCTGCACGCCGGCGATGGCCTGGGCGGCGTTCCACATGGCGGGGAACTGCTCGGGGCTGACCTGCAGGTGGAACTGGGTGCTCGTGCAGGCGGCCTCGGGGACGATGGTGTCGCACGAGACGCGCAGCCGCTCGGTGCCGGTGATGGACAGGTGCAGGTCCTCGCCGCGCGCGGCCAGGATCTGGTCGTTGAGCAGCTCGTAGCGGGGGTTCACCGATAGCGCGTGCCCGGTCATGTGCTCCAGCCGCAGCGTCGGCAGGATCCCGATCATGGCGAGATGGGCGCCGACGGCGGACGCCTTCTGTTCCGCGGCGTTCAGGCTGGCGCGCACGTCCTGCTCGAACGCCGCCACACCGGCGCCGTCGAGCTCACGCGGGGCGAGGTTGATCTCGAGGTTCCACTGGCCGAGCTCGGTCTGGAACGCGGGATCGGCGATGGCGGCGAGCGCCTCGGCGTTGCGCAGCGCGGGGTCGTTGGCGCCGTCGACGAGGTTGAGCTCGATCTCCAGACCCGTCATGGGGCGGTCGAACTCGAACTGCGCCTCGCGCAGCATGCGCTCGAACGCGTCGAGGCACCGGCGGACCTTGGTGCGGTACTTCGTCCGGTCCGCCCGGGTGAACTCCTGCCGGCCGACGTCCTCGCCCATGTGACCTCCAGCGGCTCGTCAGCTCAGTATGACGCCGGGTCAGCCGAACAGCTCGCCTCCCTGCTGCCAGATCGTCAGCGCCGACAGCACGCCGAACAGCAGGAACGCCCACACCAGCGCGGCGACGCGGCCCTTCGAGGGCTGGATGGCCGGCGCCAGGGACCGCTTGTTCAGCAGGATCAGCAGGCCGCTGTAGAGGAACATCATGAAACCGCCGACGCACGCGGCGATGACCACCAGCACCAGCGGCTGGTCGAACCCGACGGCCAGGACGACGATCCCGATGGCGACCAGGCCCCACACCAGCCCGAAGTACAGGTGGCTCTCCTTGGCCTGCTTCACGTACGACGTCTTCAGCACGTCGGCGGCGAGGCGGCTGGTGTAGTCGACGATCCCCAGCGCCGCCGCGTACAGCGACAGTGCGCCGATGAACCAGAAGAACGCGCCGAACCAGTCGCCGACGGCGTCCTTGAGCTGCTCACCCTGCACCTGCAGGAAGCCGATGTCGTCGGGCAGACCGGGCAGGCCGAACACCGTCGAGTACGACAGCAGCGACATGAACGTGATCGACACGAACGTGATGAGCACGAACGTCGTCAGCTGCTCGATGTTGGCGAAGCGCCACCACCGCCGCCAGCGGTCGAGGTTGTCCGGCGTCGGCTCGAAGACGTAACCGGCGCCGGGCGCGGCCTCGGGCTCGCCGGTCACGGGGCTCTCGATGCGCGGGACGTAGGCGCCCATGCCGAAGCCCTTGTCGCGGATCCAGTTGCTCTGGCACAGGTTCTGCCCGCCGCCCGCCCCGGCGAACGCCAGCGCGCCCAGCAGCACCGCGAACCCGAGCTCCTCGTACGGCAGCTCTGGCGACGCGACGATGTCGGCGGTGTCGCGCCAGGCCTCGGCCGTGACGGCGAACACGCCTCCGACCACGATGAGCAGCAGGACGGCCGCGACCTTGACCATCTGGATCCGCTCGAGCGCGGTGTAGACGACGGGCGCCAGTGAGAGGATCAGGCCGATCGAGACCAGCATGCCGACGGCGATCCACGTCGCGTTGCCGCCCCAGAGGTACGTCACCAGCGTCGCCGAGCTGGTCGCCCAGCCCGGCCACAGGTTCGCGGAGTACGTGAGGATCGCGAACACCAGGCCCCAGTGCCGCCAGAAGCGGCTGAACCCCGTCAGCGCCGTCTCGCCGGTCGCGAGCGTGTACCGCTCGATCTCCATGTTGAGGAAGTACTGCGTGACCAACCCGACCAGCGCCGCCCACACGAAGACCAGGCCGACCTGGCTGGCGATGTACGGGTACAGGATGAACTCGCCCGACGCGAGCCCGACGCCCGCTGCGATGATGCCCGGCCCCACGATGCGCGACGTCGACGACGGCGGCTCGGGGAGCGGCTGGACCCCCGGCGGCGGCAGGTGGGTGGAACGGAGCCGGTCGGCGACAGAGACGCGAGGGTCCATGTAAAGCGCTTACCCCGCCTTGTCGCGAGGCATGCGCAGTCGCGTGGGCCGCCGTGCGACGATGAGTTCCGGGCACGCAGGCGGTCGGTACGGACAGAGACCCGACCAACGATGGGGGAAGGACCGGCTGATGTCCCGTTCCGTGCTCTACATGTCCATGTCTCTCGACGGCTTCATCACCGGCCCCGACGACGGCCCGGAGAACGGCCTCGGCACCGGCGGCGAGCGGCTGCACGAGTGGCTGTTCTCCGGCGGCGACGACGCGCCGGCGCGCGGGGGTGGCGGGCTGCCCGACTTCCGTGTCGCGCCGGCCAGTCTGCCGGTCTTCGACGAGATCCTCGCCACCGGTGCGGTGCTGACGGGGCGGCGCACCTTCGAGGCGGCCGGCGGCTGGGGCGGCGACCACCACGACGGCGTCCCCATCGTCGTCTTCACCCGCAGCGCGCCGGGCCCCGACGCCGTCCGCGGCCCGAACGTCGCCTACGTGACCGACGGCATCGAGGTGGCCATGGCCCGCGCCAAGGACGCGGCCGACGGGCGCGACGTCATGGTCCACGGCGCGACGACGGCGCAGCTCGCCCTGGCCGCGGGGGTCCTGGACGAGCTGCAGATCCACCAGGTGCCGGTGCTGCTGGGCGGCGGCCGGTCGCTCTTCGGCGAGCTGGGGGCGCCACGCGACCTCGAGCTGGTCCGCGTCGTCGACGCCCCCGGCGTGACGCACCTGCGCTACCGCGTCGCCCGCTGACGCGGACGCCGTCGGGCGACTACTGCTGCTGGGAGCCCAGGATGTTGACCATCCAGGTGACGCCGAACCCGTCGACGCACATGCCGAAGGTGTCGCCCCACGGCGCCTTCTCGAGCGGCATGGTGGCCTGGCCGCTGCCCGCCAGCTTGTCCCAGTACCCGCGCAGCTCGTCCTCGTCGGGGCCGCTCAGCGAGATGGAGATGCTGCTGCCCGCCGTCAGCTCCATGGAGTCCGGGGTGTCGGCGGCCATGAGGACGAGGTCGTTCGAGGTGTTCAGCTGGCCGTGCATGATCTTGCCGGCCTCGGCCGGGTCCTCGCTGGCGCCGAAGTCGGCGAACGTGCTGAGCTGGAGGTCGCCGCCGAAGACCGTCTGGTAGAACTCCAGCGCCTGCCGGGCGTTGTCGCGGAACCCGATGTAGGGATTGAGGCGCGTGCTCATGGGACCGACCTCCTCGTCGAACCGGCGGATCCGCGGAACGCGATCCGTGCCACGTCGACAGTAGACCCGCAACGTCCGGGCGAGCGGGAAGACCGAGTGAACATTCAGCGCAGGGAAGGACCGTGACCATGGGAACCGTGCTGTCGAGCTTCTCGACCTCACTGGACGGCTTCATCGCGGCGCCCGACGGCAGCGTCGGCCCGCTCTTCGACTGGTACACCAACGGCGACGTCGAGGTGCGGCCGCCCGGGTACCCGATCACGTTCCACATGACCCGGGCCAGCGCCGACTACTGGAACCGGACGGCGACGTCGGAGGGCGCGTTCGTCACCGGCCGGGCGCTGTTCGACTTCGCCCACGGTTGGGGCGGCCGCCCGCCGAACGACGCGCCGACCTTCGTCGTCACGCACCGCCCGCCGCCCGCGGACTGGCCGCCGATCCCGGACGCCCCGTTCACCTTCGTCGGTGACCTCGAGACGGCGATGCGCCTGGCCCGCGAGGTGGCCGGCGACGACGGCGACATCGGCGTGGCCGGGCCCAACCTCGCGCAGCAGTGCCTCAACGCCGGCTGGCTCGACGAGGTCCGCATCGACCTGGTCCCGGTGCTGCTCGGCGACGGGATCCGCTACTTCGACAACCTCGACTCCCAGGTCGTGCTGGAGGACCCCGAGGTCGTCCAGGGCTCGCGCGTCACCCACCTGCGCTACCGCGTCCGCCGCTGACCGGGTGGGGAGCGGTGGGGCAGACGAGAAACGGGGAGGGCCCCGGCCGGCGCGATGCCAACCGGGGCCCTCCCCGTCGAAACCCGGAGAACCGGGTCAGTGCAGCATGACCGGCGGCGCCTGGCTGGCGTCGCCCTCACCCTCGCCCTCGTCCTCGCGCGGGTCGTGGCGCAGCTCCTGCTTGCTCCGCGGCAGGAAGAACGCCGGGATGAGGCAGAGCACCACGAGCACGATCGCCACGAGGTAGGTGTCGCCGAACGCGCCCGCCATGGCCGACTGGCCGGCCGACACGGCCTCGGCCGGCAGCTGGTCGACGGTCTGGGTGTTGACGGCACCGAAGTACATGGCGGCGGACTCGTTGTTGAGGATGTTCTGGGTCAGGATGACCGACATGACGGCGGTGCCGATCGAACCGCCGGTCTGCTGGACGATGTTCATCAGCGTAGAGCCGCGGGCCACCTCGCCGTGCGTGAGGCTGGCCAGCGCAGCCGACATGATCGGCATCATCGTCATGCCCATGCCGAGGCCCATGACGAACAGCGAGCTCAGCAGCAGCCAGTACGACGTGTCGGCCTCGAGCTGGGTGAACGTGCTCATGCCGAGGGCGATGAGCACGATGCCGCCGAGCACCAGCTTGCCGGGGCCGGTCTTGTCGGTGAGCCGGCCGGCGATGGGCATGGTCACCATGGCGCCGAGACCCTGCGGCGCGATCAGCAGCCCGGCCGCCAGCGTGGTCTCGCCGCGGACCTGCACGAAGTAGCTCGGGAACAGCAGGCCGGCGCCCATGAACGCGACGATGAACAGCGACATCGTCACCACGGCGATGGTGAGGTGCCGGTTGAGGAACAGCCGCAGGTCGATCAGCGGGTGGCTCTTGCGCAGGGCGTGGAAGACGAACGCCACGACGAGGGCCAGGCCGATGAGCGCCGGGACCAGGACCTCGGCGTTGTTGACGGTGCCGTGCTCGGGGATGGACGAGACGCCGTAGAGGAACGCCGCCAGGCCGGGGGAGAGCAGTGCCATGCCGACGAAGTCGAAGCTCTCAGAGGGCTGGGGCTGGTCCTTCGGCAGCACGCGCCACGCCGCGACGAAGCCGATGATGCCGATGGGCAGGTTGATCAGGAAGATGTAGTGCCACGAGTACGCCTCGATCAGCCAGCCGCCCAGGATCGGGCCGCCGATCGGGCCCAGCAGCATCGGGATGCCCAGCACGGCCATGACGCGGCCGACGCGGTCCGGGCCGGCGGCGCGGGTCATGATGGTCATGCCCAGCGGCATCAGCATGCCGCCACCCAGGCCCTGCAGCACCCGGGCGCCGATGAGCGGGCCGATGTCCCAGGCCATGGCGCACAGCACCGAGCCGAGCGTGAACAGGACCAGCGAGGTCAGGTAGAGCCGCTTGGTGCCGAACCGGTCCGCCGCCCAGCCGCTGATCGGAATGACCGCGGCCAGCGCGAGTGTGTACGCCGTCATGGTCCACGCGGCGGTGGCGACGGTCGTGTTGAACTCGGACTGGAAGGTCGGCAGCGCGATGCTGACGACGGTGATGTCGAGGATCGACATGATGGCGCCGAGCACCACCACACCGGCGACCTTCAGGACGCCGCGGTCGAGCTTGTCGTCGGACCCGGTAGCGGGGGGTCCGGCCGGTGCACTCATGAGAGTTGTTCCTCCAGGCGAGATGGTGCGGATGGTTCGACGATCGGAGCGAGTGCGGCGAAGAGCCGGTCCCGGTCCGAGGGATCGAGGGAGCGGGCGAACGTCACCAGCGCGTTGCGGCGGTGGACGTCGATCTCGGTCATGATCGTCCGTCCCGACTCCGAGAGCGAGACGAGCCGGACGCGGCGGTCCTGAGGGTCCTCGCGGCGCTCGACGAGGCCGTGCGCGACCAGACGGTCGACGTTGCGGCCGGCCGTGGCCAGGGTGAGGTCGAGGAGGTCGGCGAGCTCGTTGATGGGCAGCGCGGCGCTGTGCTGGCCCAGCGTGATGAGGCAGCGGAACTGCGAGATCGACAGGTCGAGCTCGACCATGGAGCGCAGGTCGGAGTCGGCCTTGGAGCAGGACACCTGACGGAAGAAGGCCTCGAGGGAGCGGACGAACTCGTCCTCGGACGCGGGCACCCGAGAATACTAACGCACCTGCAACCATTGCGGGTGTGATAGCTATCACGCACGCACCTGCCGACCCCCATGCAGGCAAGGATGACCGCAGCGCACGCCGTCGCGCATCGCATTTTCCGGTCCCTGGAAAATGACACCGTTCCGTCCGTCCCCGTGGCCGCCACACCCACAAGACGCACGACCGGGCCGTTCTGTGACGCGTACTCTTGGGTCGGCAGCCGCGCCACGGGGAGACATGGGGGAGGACGGGCTGTGAAAGCGCAGGAGACGGAGGTGCAGACCGACCGGGTGTTCACGATCCCGAACATCCTGTCGTTCCTGCGGCTCCTCGGCGTGCCCGTGTTCCTCTGGCTGGTGCTGGTCGAAGAGGCCGACACGCTGGCCATCGTCGTGCTCGCGGTGTCCGGGTTCACCGACTACCTCGACGGCTACCTCGCCCGCCGCTGGAACCAGATCAGCCGCGTGGGCCAGCTGCTCGACCCGCTGGCCGACCGGCTCTACATCTTCACGACGATCATCGCGCTGACGGTGCGCGACATCATCCCGCTCTGGTTCGCCATCCTGCTCGTCGCGCGCGACGTGTACATGACCGGCATCGTCGCGCTGCTGCGCGCCCGCCGCGGCATCACCGGGCTGCCGGTGCACTTCCTGGGCAAGTCCGCGACGGCCTGCCTGCTGTATGCCTTCCCGCTGCTGCTGTGGGGCGACGGCGACGGCACCGTCCCCATGCTGGCGCGGGTGTTCGGCTGGGCGTTCGTCATCTGGGGGGTCGCGCTGTACTGGTGGGCGGCGGTCCTCTACACCGAGCAGACCCGCAAGGTCCTCGCCGAGACCAGCCCCGCACGGAATTCCTGACCACCTGGCACGGATGTCGGCGTGGAACGATCAGGGGCGCGTGCGAGCATGGGGGGCGTGGTGACAGGGCAGCCTCCTCGCGTCCGTCCGCTCCGGCGGCCGGACGAGTCGATGTCGCTGCTCAACGACATCTTCGCCAAGCCGCTCGAGCCGGGGTACGAGGACGCCGCCGCCCGCCGGCGCGCCGCGGGCGAGAAGCCGACGTCCGCACGCACCTGGCGCTCGCCCGCGCTGGCGCTCGGCCTGGTCGCGCTCGGACTGTTGCTGACCATGGCGGTCGTCCAGGTGCGCAACACCGCTAGTGTGGTCTCTTCGGAGCGGCAGGGGCTCATCGAGCAGATCCACAACGAGGACGACCGCGTCAGCCGGCTCCAGGGCGACGTCAGCGCGCTGGAGTCCGAGATCAGCGAACTCGAGGACAGCCTCCTGCAGAACTCCACCACAGGGCAGCAGATGCGTGAGGAAGTCGAGAGCTTGCAGGCGACAACCGGTTCGATCGCCGTGACGGGGCCAGGGGTCGTGGTCACGATCCACAACGCCGACGAGCAGAACTCCGACGGCGGTCTCGACTACGTCCTCGACCTCGACCTGCAGCAGGTGGTCAACGGCTTGTGGGCCGCCGGGGCCGAGGCCATCAGCATCAACGGCCAGCGCATCACCCCGCTCACCGCCATCCGCCAGGCCCAGGACATCATCCAGATCAACTACCGGCCCATGAACGCGCCCTACGAGGTCTCTGCCATCGGCGACTCCCGGACGCTGGGCAACGACTTCGCCAACAACATCGGCGGCGAGTGGCTGCGCAGGATCGCCGGCGAGAACGGCATCGACTCCGACGTCAGCTCGCACGACTCGCTGACCCTGCCGGCCGGGAACACGCCTCTTTCCTTTGCGACCCCTGGGGAGGGCGCACCATGATCCCCTTGGCGGGGCTCGTCCTGGGCATCCTGGCCGGCCTCTTCTTCGACGTGACGGTGCCGCTGGAGCTGCAGCCGTACCTCCCGATCGCCATCGTCGCCGCGCTCGACGCGGTGTTCGGCGGCATCCGGGCGGTCATGGAGGGCATCTTCAACGACAAGGTGTTCGTCGTGTCGTTCATCGCCAACGTGCTGATCGCCGCGTTCATCGTGTTCCTCGGCGACCAGCTCGGCGTCGGCTCGCAGCTGTCGACGGCGGTGATCGTCGTGCTGGGCATCCGCATCTTCACCAACGTCGCGACGATCAGGCGGCACATCTTCCATGCCTGAGC
Organism: Jiangella mangrovi; assembly: GCF_014204975.1. Taxonomy (NCBI): domain Bacteria; kingdom Bacillati; phylum Actinomycetota; class Actinomycetes; order Jiangellales; family Jiangellaceae; genus Jiangella; species Jiangella mangrovi. The sequence continues at coordinate 4,375,985 of NZ_JACHMM010000001.1, read as the reverse complement.
CCGACGGCACCACCGACCGCACCGACGCCCCCGGCGACGGCGTCGACTCCCTGCCCGAGGCGATCCTGCCGCGGCACGCGCACCGCCGCGCCCCGGCGGAGCCCGAGCCCGACGCCGTCGAACCCCCGGACCGAGCGGACGCCGTCGGCACCCCGGACGAGCCCGAGCCCATCGGAGACGAGGCCCGTGCGGAGGAGGACGCCGCCGCCGAGGACGCCGTCGACGACGACCGGGACGACACCCGCGGCGACGACCGCGACGACGACCGCGACGACACACGCGACGACGAGGAGCCGGCCGAGGCGGCGCCGGCACAGCGGTTCGTGCCCGCCGGCGCCGGCAGCCGGTTCACGCCCGCCGCGCCGTCGGGCACTCGCCGGCTGTGGAACGCCGTCACCCAGAAGCCCGACGGCGGCCAGCTCCTCGTGGCCGTGCTGGTCTTCATGCTCGGCTTCGGCGCCGTCCTCCAGGTGCGCGCCGACGACGAGGACACCCTCGCCAACGCCCGCCGCGACGACCTCGTGCAGATCCTCGACGGCCTGCGCCGTCAGGGCGACCGGCTCGACGACCACGTGGGCGAGCTCGAGGCGGACCGCCGCGACCTCATCAGCGGCGCCGACACCGAGCAGGCGGCGCTCGAGCAGGCCCAGGAGCGCGCCCGCACCACCGGCGTGCTGGCCGGCACCATCCCGGCCACGGGGCCGGGCATCATCATGACCATCAGCGACCCCGGCCACCGGGTCAACGCCATCCTCATGCTCCGTGCCATCAACGAGCTGCGGGTGGCCGGCGCCGAGGCGATCCAGATCCGCGGCCACGGCAACGACTCCGAGGTCCGGGTGGTCGCCGACACCTCGTTCGTGAACCCCGACCTCGACGTCCTCGCGGTCGGCGGCCAGATCATCGAGCCGCCCTACGAGGTGGTCGCCATCGGCGAGCCGAGCGAGCTGAGCGGCTCCATGACGTTCCCCGACGGCGTCGTCGACCGCATCCAGGAGCAGGAGGACGCCGAGGCGACCGTCGACGAGTACGACGAGCTCACCGTCGACGTGTTGCACGAGCCGAAGGCGCCTCAGTACGCTCGCCCGGCGCCGGAGGACGAGGACGAATGAGACCGGCCGGCCACACCCGCCCGCCGTACCCCGCCGACCGGCCGTCCGTGCCGCTGAGGAGGCAGATCCGTTGTATCCCGACGACCTGAGGTACACCGCGGAGCACGAGTGGATCCGCAGCCCCGGCGAGGCCGACGGCAGCGTCCGCGTCGGCATCACGCACTTCGCCCAGGAGCAGCTCGGCGACATCGTCTACGTGCAGCTCCCGGCCGTCGGCGACGAGGTCACGGCCGGCGGCGTCTGCGGTGAGCTCGAGTCCACCAAGAGCGTCAGCGAGCTGTTCGCGCCGGTCACGGGCACCGTCGTCGCCCGCAACGAGGAGCTCGACGCCGCGCCCGAGCAGGTGAACGCCGACCCGTACGGCGCCGGCTGGATGGTCGAGATCGTCCCGGCCGACCCGGGCGCCGTCGACCAGCTCCTCACCGCCGCCGACTACCGCTCGCAAGTCGAGGGGTAGGTGCGGCCGGGTCCGCCCCCGCAGATAGGGTCGAATCCTCGGTTGACCCCTGGCGGGAGCCGGATCTAGGTTGCCAACATCCGTAAACCCTCAGGCGCTGGTCGAGAGTCAGTGAGACACTCGTAGCGCCGACGAGTCGAAGTCGTGGGGAGACCCGCGGCGGGAGGCCAAGCCGATGCCGTTCTGCACCCAGTGCGGGCACCAAAACCCGTCCGACGCGAAGTTCTGCTCCAATTGCGGAACCCCGCTGGTCCGGCCCATGCAGCCGGCCGAGACGGGGGGTGACGCCACGAGCACCATGGCGATGGTGCGCGAGGAGACCGCACAGGTCGAGCGGGACGACACCGGTGACCTCGCGGCGGCCGACCAGGCCGCCGTCGACGCCCTGCCCGAGGGCAGCGCCCTGCTCGTGGTGCTGCGCGGCCCCAACGCCGGCAGCCGCTTCTTGCTCGACACCGACGTCGTCAGCGCCGGCCGGCACCCCGACTCCGACATCTTCCTCGACGACGTCACCGTCTCGCGGCGGCACGCGGAGTTCCGGCGCATGCCCGGCGGCTTCGTGGTGTCCGACGTCGGCAGCCTCAACGGCACCTACGTCAACCGCGACCGCATCGACGAGGTGGCGCTCAGCAACGGCGACGAGGTCCAGATCGGCAAGTACCGCCTGGTCTACTACTCCAGCCAGCACGGGTTCGGAGGCGGGCCGAGGTGAGTCCCGCCGAGGGGAACTCGGCGCGTGCCTCCGGGCCGGCGCGGCGCGACGCCGCGCCGGCCGGCCAGACCATGAGCATCGGCGAGGTGCTGGCCCAGCTGCGGCCCGACTTCGCCGAGGTGAGCATCTCGAAGATCCGCTTCCTCGAGACCGAAGGCCTGGTGGAGCCGCAGCGCTCGCCGTCGGGCTACCGCCGCTTCACCCCTGACGACGTCGCCCGGCTGCGCTACGTGCTCACCGTCCAGCGCGACCACTACCTCCCGCTGCGGGTCATCAAGGAGCAGCTGGCGCAACTCGACCGCGGCATGGAGCTGGTCACCGACGGCGGCAGCACGGTCACGCCGTACACGGCCGCGGCCGGCGCCAACGACGAGGTGCTGCTGCCGCGGGCGTCGCTGCTCGAGGCGGCGGGCATCAGCGACGACCTGCTGGCCGAGCTCGAGTCCTACGGGCTGGTGACGGCGCGCCGCGGGGGCGCGTACGACGCCGACGCCCTGCTGGTCGCCCGCACGGTCGGCGAGCTGGCGCAGTACGGCCTGCAGCCACGGCATCTGCGCGCCGTCCGCACCGCCGCCGAGCGCCAGGTCGGGCTGGTCGAACAGGTCGTCGCGCCGATGTTCCGCCAGCGCGGGGCCGACTCCCGCGGCCGGGCCGAGGAGGCCGCCACCGACGCCGCCCGGCTGACCGTCCGGTTGCACGCCGCGCTGGTCGACGCCGGGATCCGCCGGCTGTCTCGCTGAACAGTTCTCCGGCTGAGCCGGGCGGGGAGCGGGGGTAGTGTTGAAGGCGTGCGCGAGCTAGACGTCGTGGGCGTCCGAGTGGAGATGCCCTCCAACCAGCCCATCGTCCTTCTGCGTGAGGTGGGCGGTGACCGGTTCCTGCCGATCTGGATCGGCGCGGTGGAGGCCACGGCCATCGCGTTCGCCCAGCAGGGTGTCGTGCCACCGCGGCCCATGACTCACGATCTGTTCAAAGACGTGCTCGATGCCGCCGGCATCACGCTCGAGCAGGTCCGCATCACCGAGGTGCGCGACAACACGTACTACGCCGAGCTGGTGCTCTCCGGCGGGCTCGAGGTCAGCTCGCGGCCGTCGGACTCCATCGCGCTGGCGCTGCGCACCGGGTCGCCCATCTACGCGTCCGAGCCGCTGCTCGACGAGGCCGGCGTGCTCATGTCCGACCCCGACTCCGAGGAGCAGGAGGACGAGGTGGCCCGGTTCCGGCAGTTCCTCGACGAGGTGACTCCGGAGGATTTCAGCGGCTAGGAGTGCGTGTGACTCGTGTGACTGGTGTGATTCCTGTCTAGAGCTGAAGTGAAGCTTGAGACTTGCCGCGTGTTGCATTGACCGGCGCTGGGCCCGGGCCTAACGTCACTGGTGTAAGACGACGTCGCAATCGGTTTGGGACCACGAAGGGGTCGGCGTGAGCGCAGACAGCACATCCGGTACCGGCACGGCGGACGACGCCGGCCGGACCGCCGCGGCCGGCCGCGCCGCCACGCGTCAGGGCCTGTTGTTCGAGGGCATGGTCGGGCCGGTCCCCGAGGACGTCGGCTACCGCGGGCCCACCGCCTGCAGCGCCGCCGGCATCACGTACCGCCAGCTCGACTACTGGGCCCGCACCGGCCTCGTCGAGCCGAGCATCCGCAGCGCCGCCGGGTCCGGCAGCCAGCGGCTCTACTCCTTCCGCGACATCCTGGTCCTCAAGATCGTCAAGCGGCTGCTCGACACCGGCGTCTCGCTGCAGCAGATCCGCACCGCCGTCACGCACCTGCGCGACCGCGGCGTCGAGGACCTCGCCGGCATCACGCTCATGAGCGACGGTGCCAGCGTCTACGAGTGCACCTCCGCCGACGAGGTGGTCGACCTCGTCCAGGGTGGCCAGGGCGTCTTCGGCATCGCTGTCGGGCGGGTGTGGCGCGAGATCGAGGCCACCCTCGTCGAGCTGCCGGCCGAGAAGCCGGGCGAGCCTCCGGCCGAGCACCCCGGCGACCAGCTGGCCGCCCGCCGTCGCGCCCGCGCGGCAGGGGCCTAGCCACTCGCTCGCCCACGTCCCGAACGCCCGCTCCGCCCCCGGAGCGGGCGTTTCGCGTTCCCGAGCGGCGTCGTCGGGTACGTCCTCGAGGGTGCCCTCTCGATAGGCATCGCCGACCCGATCCAGGACGAGCGCAGCTGGCGGTTCACGCTGGACCCGGACGGCCGCGACCCTGTCCTCGGCATCGGCTACCTCGCCGAGGCCTACGCCGCCGCCGACCCCTCCTACGACGGCGGCGTGTCCGTCCCCGCGATCGTCGACGTGCCGTCGGGGCGGCTGGTCACCAACGACTATCCGCGGATCACGCTGGACCTCAGCACCGAGTGGCGTGAATACCACCGGCCGGGTGCGCCGGACCTGTACCCGCTGGAGTGGCGCGACGAGATCGACGAGATCAACGAGCTGGTCTTCATGGACGTCAACGACGGCGTCTACAAGGCCGGGTTCGCGTCGTCGCAGGAGGCGTACGAGCGAGCCCACGACGCGCTGTTCGCCCGGTTGGACTGGCTCTCCGAGCGGCTGGCGAACCGGCGCTACCTGGTCGGCGACCACCTCACCGAGGCCGACGTGCGGCTGTTCACGACGCTGGCCCGCTTCGACCCCGTCTACCACGGCCACTTCAAGTGCAACCGGCACAAGCTGGCCGAGCTGCCCGTGCTGTGGGCGTACGCGCGAGACCTCTACCAGACGCCCGGCTTCGCGGGGATGTGAACTTCGACCACATCAAGCGCCACTACTACCAGGTGCTCGACCAGCTGAACCCGTCGCGCATCGTCCCGGCCGGCCCGGACCTCTCGGGCTGGCAGGAACCGCATCACCGCGAGGTCCTCGGCGGCACCCCGTTCGGCGAGGACGGCACGCCCCCCGCCCGACGTGTCCGACCTCGGCTGAGCGGGGCGGCCCTGTCGCTGCGGACTTGCGGTCCCGTGGCTGGGCCGCCCGCCCAGGCCAGCCGCCTTCGGGGGAGTGTCCCGCCGTGCTGGAGGTCTGCGGTCGCTTGTGACAGCAGACCTCTAACGCGCGTTCGCGCTTTGCGGTCGCATCCGACCGCAGACCTCCAGCGACTCGAAGGGGGCCTCCCTGGGGCCGGGGCCGGCGCGACGGGTGCTGGGGCGGCCTGCCCACAGGGCGAAGGAATCTACCGGGTTGTCCCCATAACGGATCTTCGTGCCGTCGCGGCCGGATCCGACGTGGTCCGATGATCACATGAACGAGGACGATGAGGACTGGATACCGAAACCGCGAGTGCCGATACCCGCATGGGGTCACGAAGGCGCCTCGCCGCATTATCGCCTCGAGTTCAGCGCAGTCACGTGTGTCCTGCGCACGGCGCGGGCCTACGCGGGCCTGAGCCAACGGGAGCTCGCGGAGCGGTCGGGCGTATCGCTGTCGGCGATCGTCCGGGCAGAGACGGGGCGAACCGTCCCGTCGTGGCGCATGGTGGTCACGTGTCTCGAAGCCTGCCGGTTACGGCCGGTGCTGATCGACGATAGCGACGAACTGATCTTGGAGGCGCCGCTGGTGATCGGCCTGAACCGAGGCCGACGGCGCTATCCGGCGCATCTCCCCGTATGGCAGGTCAAGCAGGCCGAGGACTGGTGGGACGGCACGCTCAGCCGCCGCGTCCCGGTCGTCCCGCCCGAACTGATCCCGCCGTTCAGCTTCCGCCGCCGGCACCCGAACGATCAGGGCAAGGCGCGATGGGAGCGCGACGAGCGCCAGCCGGCTGGTCCGCGCGTCCGCGTCGCCTGCCCGGGGCCGGCGAGCTATGCTGACGGCGAGCTGTGGACCCGGGCCGGGAGAGTTCTCGCCACGCGCGAGGCGCCGAAGGGGCAACATCCCCGCCAACCTCTCAGGCAGCAAGGACCGGTCGGGCGAGGCCACTCTGAAGCCGTCATCGGCGGCGACAGAGGGGGAGCGAACTCGTCCACACGTGTCCGAGGAGCTCCGCCGATGTCCCTGTCCCAGCCGCTGTCGCAGGTCGCCTGCGACGCACCGTTCGTCTCCCGGCACATCGGGCCGCGCGACGAAGAGATCGCGAAGATGCTCGACGCCGTCGGGTACGAGTCCTTGGACGCGCTGGTCGAGGCCGCCGTCCCCGACGCCATCCGCAACCTCGGCGCGCTCGACCTGCCGCCCGCCGCCACCGAGACCGAGGCGCTGGACGAGCTGCGGGCGCTGTCGCGGCGCAACCAGCGGCACACCCAGATGATCGGCCTCGGCTACTACGACACCGTCACCCCGCCGGTCGTCGTGCGCCGCGTCCTCGAGAGCCCGGCCTGGTACACCGCCTACACGCCGTACCAGCCCGAGATCTCGCAGGGCCGGCTCGAGGCGCTGCTGAACTTCCAGACCGTGGTGTCCGACCTCGCCGGGCTGCCGACGGCGAACGCCAGCCTGCTCGACGAGGCGACCGCTGCCGCCGAGGCGATGACGCTCATGCGCCGATCCATCCGCGGCACCACCAGCAACACCGTCGTCGTCGACGCCGACTGCCTGCCGCAGACCATCGCCGTCATCCAGACCCGGGCCGAGCCGCTGGGCATCGACGTCGTGGTCGCCGACCTCGACGAGGGGCTGCCCGACGGCGACCTCTTCGGCGTCGTCGTGCAGTACCCGGGCGCGTCCGGGCGCATCCGCGACCTCGCCCCGGTCGTCGAGGCCGCGCACGAGCGGGGCGCGCTGGTCACCGTCGCCGCAGACCTGTTGGCTCTGACGCTGATCACGCCGCCCGGCGAGGCCGGCGCCGACGTCGTCGTGGGGTCCTCGCAGCGGTTCGGGGTGCCGCTCGGGTACGGCGGCCCGCACGCCGGGTACATGGCCGTCCGGGCCGGGCTCGAGCGCGGGCTGCCCGGCCGGCTGGTCGGCGTCTCGAAGGACGCCCACGGCGCGCAGGCCTTCCGGCTCGCGCTGCAGACCCGCGAGCAGCACATCCGCCGCGAGAAGGCGACGTCGAACATCTGCACCGCGCAGGTGCTGCTCGCCGTCGTCGCCTCCATGTACGCCGTCTGGCACGGGCCCGAGGGGCTGCGCGAGATCGCGACCCGCGTGCACCGACACGCGACGGCGCTCGCGGCGGCGCTGCGGGCCGGCGGCGTCCAGGTCGTCCACGACGCGTTCTTCGACACCGTGCTGGCCCGGGTGCCGGGCCGCGCGTACGCCGTCGTCGCCGACGCCGCCGAGCTGGGCGTCAACCTCGGCCCGGCCGGGGTCGACGACGTCCGCATCGCCTGCGACGAGGTCACGACGGCGGCCGACGTCGCCCGGGTGCTGCGCGCCTTCGGGGTGAACCCCGACACCGTCCCGAGCGGGACCGCAGCTGACGCCGTCCCCGAAGGTCTGCGCCGGCACAGCCCGTACCTCACCCACCCGGTCTTCAACACCCACCGCTCCGAGACGTCAATGCTGCGCTACCTGCGCAAGCTCGCCGACAAGGACTATGCGCTGGACCGCGGCATGATCCCGCTCGGCTCGTGCACCATGAAGCTCAACGCGGCCACCGAGATGGAGCCGATCACCTGGCCCGGGTTCGCCGGCATCCACCCGTTCGTGCCGGTCGAGCAGGCCGACGGCTACGTCGCCATGATCCGCCAGCTCGAGGGGTGGCTGGCGACGGTGACGGGCTACGACGCGGTCTCGATCCAGCCGAACGCGGGGTCGCAGGGCGAGTTGGCCGGGCTGCTGGCGATCCGGGCGTTCCACCGCTCCAACGGCGACGAGCAGCGCGACGTCTGCCTCATCCCGTCCAGCGCGCACGGCACCAACGCGGCGTCGGCGGTCATGGCAGGCATGCGGGTCGTGGTGGTCGCGGCGGCCGGCGACGGCACCGTCGACCTCGCCGACCTGCAGGCGAAGATCGACGAGCACGCCGACCGGCTGGCCGCGATCATGGTGACCTACCCGTCGACGCACGGCGTCTACGAAGAGGGGATCACCGAGATCGCCCGCCTGGTGCACGCCGCCGGCGGCCAGGTGTACGTCGACGGCGCCAACCTCAACGCGCTGGTCGGGCTGGCCAAGCCGGGGGAGTTCGGCGCCGACGTCAGCCACCTCAACCTGCACAAGACGTTCTGCATCCCGCACGGCGGCGGCGGTCCCGGCGTCGGCCCCATCGGCGTGCGCGCACACCTGACGCCGTTCCTGCCGAACCACCCGCTGCTGCCCGAGGCCGGCCCGGCGACCGGCGTCGGGCCCATCGCGGCGGCGCCGTTCGGGTCCGCGTCGATCCTGCCCATCCCGTGGGCGTACGTCCGCATGATGGGCCCGGCCGGGCTGAAGCTGGCCACGCAGACGGCCGTGCTGAACGCCAACTACATGGCCGTGCGGCTGCGCGACCACTTCCCCGTGCTCTACACCGGCCGCGGCGGGCTGGTGGCGCACGAGTGCATCGTCGACCTGCGCCCGCTGACCAAGGCGACCGGCATCACCGTCGACGACGTCGCCAAGCGGCTCATCGACTACGGCTTCCACGCGCCGACCATGTCGTTCCCGGTCGCCGGCACGCTCATGATCGAGCCGACGGAGTCCGAGGACAAGACCGAGCTGGACCGGTTCTGCGACGCCATGATCGCGATCCGGGCCGAGGCCGACCGCGTCGCCGCCGGTGACTGGCCCGCCGACGACAACCCGCTGGTCAACGCCCCGCACACGGCCGCCTCCGTGGTCGCCGAGTGGACGCACCCGTACGACCGCGAGGCCGCGGTGTACCCGTCGCCGTCGAGCCGCGAGGACAAGTACTGGCCGCCGGTGGCACGCATCGACGGCGCCTACGGCGACCGCCACCTGGTCTGCTCGTGCCCGTCGCCCGAGGCGTTCCAGGACTGACCCTGACCCGCACCCCCGACGAAAGTCGGGGGTGCGACTCCGCCTGAGGTCGCATGTACGGGCCTCATCGGCCGCGTAGGGTCGGAGGTGACCACTCGGCGAACGGCGAACACGGGGGACCATGAACGACGCGATCATCGAGGCTGCCCGCGACGTCATGGGGTCGCCCTGGGTCTACGTGGTGCTCTTCGCCATCTCCGCCATCGACGGGTTCTTCCCGGCGGTGCCGAGCGAGTCCCTGGTCATCACCGCCGGCGTGTTCGCCGCCGCCGACGGCGTGCCCAACCTGCTGTTCGTCATCCTGGCAGCGTCGGCCGGCGCGTTCGTCGGCGACCACATCTCGTACTTCATCGGCCGCACCGCGGGCACGCGGGTCAGGCATCGCATCGAGGGCGGCAAGAAGTCCGGGGCGATGTTCGCCTGGGCCGGGCGCATGCTCGAGGAACGCGGCGGCGTCATCATCGTCGTGGCGCGCTACATTCCCGGCGGGCGGACGGCGGTCACGCTCACCGCCGGCACGGTCGAGTACCCGCTGCGCAAGTTCTCCTTCTTCGATGCCATCGCGGCGCTGTCGTGGGGCACCTACTCGGGCCTCATCGGCTACGTCGGCGGGCACGCGTTCGAGGACAACCCGCTGCTCGGCCTGGGCGTTGGCCTCGGCATCGCGCTGGCCATCACCGGTCTCGTCGAGCTGATCCGCCACCGCATCGGCGCCCGCAACAAGCGCCGCGCCGCCGAGCAGGGCGCCGCCACGGAGCCGTCGGACCAGGAGGGCTCACCCGGCGAGAAGCCGCAGGAGCTCGTCTGACCGTCACGGCGCGGGTCATCCGATCCGCCCGTTCTGGATCTTTTCCACGATTTTTCCTGCCGCCCTTGACCGGCCTCAGGCGTCCCTGTACGGTCTGGATACCTTATCAAGTAGGCAACATCCACGCCGAGGATCGTTCCTCGCGGACCGAGTGGAGAGCCGTCCTCTTCGGAGGGGATGAGCTCTCGAAAGCATGAGCTCCGCCCGTCAAGTGGTCTGCCCGATGGGTTTCGCCTCGTGCTCGTCAGCTCCGCCTGCCCTGCCACGATCTCGCTTTCTTTCGGTTCACCGGATTCGACGACCGAATTTCCGCTCGACGCACTGCACACCGGGTTTCGCGCACGTCCACGGCCCATCGCCGCGGCGACGGGTCATATTCCCCTTTTGCTTTCGCGCTGACTGGAGAAACGCCGATGAGCATTACCCGAGGTTCCACCTCAGTCTTGGGACTCGTCATCGCGCTCGGCCTCGGACTCACCGCCTGCGGCGGCGACGACGGAGGTGACGAGACGACCGACGCCGGCGACGGCGGCAACGCGGGCGACGCCGGCACGGCCTCGCCCGAGGACGCGCCGCCGTTCACCGTCGCGATGCCCGGCGTCCCCGGCGTCTCCATGGTCCCGCTGCTCTCGGCCATCGACGTGCTGCGCGAGCAGGGCTACGAGATCGAGACGCCGTGGATCGCCGAGTCCGAGCTCACCGTCGAGGGCACTGCCTCCGGTGACTTCGAGTTCTCCAGCGGGACGTCGCAGTCGACGATGCTCGCCATCGAGCAGGGCGCGCCGCTGAAGTGGATCGCCGACCGCGTCGCCAACGAGTGGACCGTCTACGGCGTCGACGACATCGCCGACTGCGCGGGCCTCGACGGGCGCCGGCTCGCCATCCACAGCGAGGGCGCCATCAGCACGGCCATGGTGCACCTGTGGATGGACACGGACTGCCCGGGCACGAAGGCCGAGGAGGTCGTGATCGCCGGGTCGCCGAACCGCCTGCAGGCGCTGGTGGGCGGGCAGATCGACGCGAGCCCGCTCGAGCTGGCCGACGCGATCCAGCTCGAGGAGACGCGCGACGGCTTCAACCGGCTGACCAGCTTCTCCGAGGACATCCCGGAGCTGAAGACCACCACGTACTACGGCAACGAGCAGTTCATGAGCGAGAACCCGCAGATCGTGCACGACCTGCTCAAGGCCATCGTCGAGGAGAACCGCAAGATCGCCGAGGACCCTGCGTACCTGGCCGAGCTCATCCCGAAGTACGTCGAGGACTTCGACACCTCCGTCCTCGAGATCGTGTCCGAGGAGTACGCCGGGCTCGGGATGTTCAGCGTCAACGCGGAGCTGTCGCCGGACGAGGTGCAGTTCACCATCGACACCTTCGCCGAGGGCGGGATCACCGGCGACGGCCTCACCGTCGAGCAGATCGTCGACCCGAGCTACCTCGAGGCGGTGCTCGAGGAGATCGGCAGGGTGTGACCCGGCACCGACCCGGCACTGACCCCGCACTGACCCGGCCCCGTCGGACCACGAGGTGGAGCGGCCCATGGATCAGAGGACGATGACCGGCCGACCGGCCCCGGAGACGCCCGGAGCCGGCCCGGCAGGCCGGCGGGAACGGCGAGCGCTCTGGGACCGGCCCTGGTTCCTGCGCAGCGTGACGCTGTTCGTGTTCGTCGCCGGGTGGCAGGTGTTCGCCATGATCAACGGCGGGCTGATGTTCCCCACGGCGTTCGGGACGATCCAGAGCCTCGGCGAGCTGCTGGTCGACCCGGAGCTGTGGTCGGCGCTGTGGGTGAGCAACCAGGCGCTGCTCATCGGCTTCCCGCTGGCGATCGTCACGGGGATCCCGCTCGGGCTGTACATGGGCCGGGCGCGGTCGGCGGAGAAGTTCGTCGACCCGTACATGAACATCCTGCTCGTCACGCCGATGGCGGCTTTGACGCCGTTGCTGCTGATGTCGGTGGGCATCGGACTGACGTCCCGGGTCATCTTCGTCTACATCTTCGCGCTGCCGATGATCGTGGTGCACGCGCGCACCGGAATTCGCCAGGTCGACATCTCGCTCGTGGAGATGTCGCGTTCTCTGCGGGCGTCGGAACTGCAGATCTGGCGGCGGATCTTCATTCCGTCGGCGCTACCGGCGATCATGACCGGAATTCGCATCGGGACCGGGCGTGCGGTCACCGGAATGATCCTCGCGGAACTCCTTCTCGTCTCGGTCGGAATCGGCGGGATGGTGCTCGAGTTCCGCGGCTTCTTCGCCTCGGAGAAGTTGTACGCCGCCGTGATCATCGTCGTGATCGAGTCACTGCTTCTCGTCGAGCTCGCCCGCTATGCCGAACGCCGGCTCGCGCCCTGGGCGGTCACCGGAAACGAAAGGGCAGGAAAAGAATGATCTCCATCACCAACCTGACGAAGATCTATCCCGCCCGGGGCGACGCCGAGCCGGTGCTCGCGATCGACGACCTCTCGCTGTCCGTGGCGGAGAACGAGTTCCTCACCGTTCTCGGCCCGTCGGGCTGCGGCAAGACCACGCTGCTCAAGATCCTCGCCGGGCTGGTGCCCTGGAACACCGGCGAGATCACCATCGACGGCGTCCCGGTGGACGGGCCGGGCGACGACCGCGCGATGGTCTTCCAGAGCTTCGCGCTGCTGCCGTGGGCCAGCGTGCTCGACAACGTCGCATTCGGGCTCATGCTGCGCAAGGTGCCCAGGGCCGAGCGGTACGAGCAGGCCCGGGCCATGATCCGGACCGTCGGGCTGGCGCGGTTCGAGAAGAGCCTCCCGCGCGAGCTCTCCGGCGGCATGCAGCAGCGCGTGGGCCTCGCCCGGGCGATGGTCATGCGCCCGAAGGTGCTGCTCATGGACGAGCCGTTCAGCGCGCTGGACGAGCAGACCCGCCGCTACATGCAGGAGGAGCTGCTCGGCATGTGGGAGGCGCACAAGACGACGGTCATCTTCATCACGCACAGCATGGAGGAGGCCGTCTTCCTCGGCGACCGCGTGGTGCTGCTCGAGCCCAGCCCGGGGCGGCTGCACAAGATCTACGACGTCCCGCTCGCCCGGCCGCGGCACGACGTCGAGGAGGATCCGGAGTTCGGCCGGATCACCAGCGAGCTGTGGCGGCAGATCCGGGCCATGTCGACGGTGGACGTCGGCGCCCCGGCCCCGGTGACGTCGTGAGCACCGAGGCCTCGGCGACGGCGGCGGCCCGGCGGCCGTCCGGCACCGGAACCGGCGCCGGAACCGGCGCCGCCACCGCGCCCCGCCGTCGCCGCCGGGTGGAGCTGCCGTGGAAGGAGGTCCTGTCGCTGGCCATCGGCGCGGCCCTCTGGGAGCTGATCGGCCGCAGCGCCGACGCGGCGTTCTTCCCGCCGCTGAGCGACGTGCTGGTGCGGCTGTGGGAGCTGATCCTCAGCGGCGACATCCTCACCAACCTGCTCGGCAGCCTCGGCAACTTCGCCCTGGCGTTCGCGTTCTGCATCGTGGTCGGCGTGCCGGTCGGCATGCTGATGGGGTTGTCGTACCGGCTGCGCGCGGCGCTGGACATCTACGTCAACGCGTTCCTGACGGCGCCGTCGCTGATCTTCGCGCCGATCTTCTTCGCCATCTTCGGGTTGTCGCGGTGGTCCATCGTCGCGGTCATCGTCATGTACTCGCTGTTCATCATCATCGTCAGTGCCGAGGGCGCGGTGCGCAGCGTGGACGCGTCGCTGAAGGAGATGGCCCGCTCGTTCAACGCCAACCGGGTGCAGACCTTCTTCAAGGTGCTGCTGCCGGCCTCGCTGCCGCTGATCTTCGCCGGGCTGCGGCTCGGCGCGGGCCGCGGCGTCAAGGGGATGATCAACGGCGAGATGTTCATCGCGGCGGTCGGGCTCGGCGCGCTGCTGATGTCGGCCGGCCGCGGCTTCGACGCCGCCACGGTGCTCGCGGTGCTGCTGGTCATCATCGTCGTCGCGCTGGTCATCGCCCGGCTCATCCAGGCGATCGACGCCCGCGCCACGGCCTGGCTGCCGTCCACCGACCGCAAACAGTCCTGACCGGGAGGTCCGGGTGACGAACGGAGAACCGGACGGCGTCACGAGGCTCGGGTACGCCTTCGGCGACCGCGTCCAGGTGCACGGCTACGACCTCACCGAGGAGCTGCTCGGCTCGGTGTCGTTCACCGACATGGTGGGCCTGCTGCTGACCGGGTCGTGGCCGACGGCGTCGCAGCGGCGGCTGCTCGACGCGCTGCTGGTGGTCCTCATCGAGCACGGCATGGTGGCGCCCGTCGCCGTCGCGCGGCTCACCTACAAGAACAGCCCCGAGTCGCTGCAGGGCGCGGTGGCGGCGTCGCTGCTCGGCGCCGGCAGCAAGCACCTGGGCTCGTCGGAGCTGTGCGCCCACGACCTCGTCGCCGCCCTGGACCACGGTGACACCGTCGCCGAGCAGGCCCGCTGGCTGGTGGCCGACGCGCTGGGCGGGTGCCGCTACGTCTACGGCGTCGGCCACAGCACCCACACCGAGGGCGATCCGCGGGCACGGCGGCTGTTCGAGATCGCCGAGGAGGAGGGCGTCGCCGGCCACCAGTGCGCGCTGCTGCGGGAGGTGCGCGACGAGCTGCAGCGCAGGACCGGGAAGGACCGGCCGGTCAACGTGACGGGGGCGATCGCGGCGATCTCGCTCGACCTCGGCCTGCCGTGGCAGATCACGAAGAGCTTCGCGCTGATCGGCCGCTGCCTCGGGTCGCTGGCGCACATCCGCGAGGAACTGGAGAACCCGCTCGGCCCGCGGCTGAAGCGGCTGCTGAAGGACGTGGCGACGTACGAGCCGCCGGCCCGGGTGGGCTCGCCGGCGCAGGAGGGCTCGCCGGCCGGACCGACGAAGGAGACGACGTGGACACAGGACTGACGGTCGGGATCGACATCGGCGGCACCTTCACCGACGTCGTCGCGCTGGGCGCCGACGGCACGCTGACCACGACCAAGGCCGCCACCACGCCCGGCGCGCTGGAGGAGGGCGTGCTCACCGGCGTGGCGGACCTCGCCGCCGCGCACGGCCAGAGCGTCGAGGAGTTCCTGGGCCGGGTGCGCTACGTCAAGCACGGCAGCACGGTGGCGACGAATGCGCTGCTCACCGGCCGTGGCGTGCGGGTGGGCCTGCTGACGACGGCGGGCTTCGAGGACACCCCGCTCATCATGCGCGCCGTCGGGCGCGTCGACGGCCTCTCCGACGAGCAGATCCGCCACGTCGCCTCCGTCACCAAGCCCGAGCCGCTGGTCGCGCGGCAGCGCATCCTCGGCGTGCACGAGCGGATCGACTCGCAGGGCAAGGTCGTCGTCCCGATGCGCGACGAGCAGGTGCTGGCAGCGGCGGAGCGCCTCGTGACCGCCGAGGGCGCGCAGGCGCTGGCGATCAGCTTCCTCAACTCGTGGGCGAACCCGGTGCACGAGCGCCGCGCCGCCGAGCTGATCCGCTCGTCCGGCGTCACCCGCGACGTCTACCTCAGCACCGGCCACGAGCTGAGCCAGCGGGCCGGCGAGTACGCCCGCACGAACTCCGCCGTCGCCAACAGCTCGGTCGGACCCGTCGTCAACACCTATCTGCGCCGGCTCAACGACCGGCTCCGCGCCGACGGGTTCACCGGCGCGTTCCTCATCATGCAGGGCAACGGCGGTCTCGCCGACTGGCAGAGCATCCGGCCCATCGACATGCTGCAGTCCGGGCCGGCCGGCGGCATGCGGGCCAGCCAGGTCTTCGCCGGCCGACTCGGCCACACCCAGGTGCTCACCGGCGACATGGGCGGCACCAGCTTCGACGTCGGGCTGGTGGTCAACGGCTCGTTCGGGTACGCCGACGAGCCGGTGTTCGACCGGTACCGCCTCGCGCTGCCGCTCGCCGACGTCAAGTCGATCGGCGCCGGCGGCGGGACCATCGCCCGCTACGACGACGGCGCCGGCCTGCGGGTGGGCCCTGACAGCGCGGGCTCGGACCCCGGGCCGGCCTGCTACGGGCGCGGCGGCGAGCTGCCCACCGTCACCGACACCAACGTCATCATCGGCGTCATCGACCCCGAGAACTTCCTCGGCGGGCGGCAGACGCTCGACCGCGACCGGGCGTTCGCGGCGCTGGAGGAGCACGTCGCGCGGCCGATGGGCCGCGACATCCAGGAGGCGGCGGCCGGGATCCTGCAGGTCACCGACAACCGGCTGGGCGACATCCTGCGCCGCGAGGTGGTGCAGAGCGGCTACCTGCCCGAGGACTTCGTCATCTACTCCTTCGGCGGCGCCGGGGGCGCCCACGCGGCCCAGTACGCCCGGATCCTCGGGGTGCACCGCGTGTACGTGTTCCGGCAGGCCTCGGTGTTCTCCGCGCTGGGCATCGCGATGGCCGACATCGTGTCCACGCGGGTGGCGTCGTGCAAGCTGCTGCTCACGCAGTCGCTGCAGCAGGTCGTCGGGCGCGTCGACGAGCTGCGCGAGGAACTGGTGCACACGGTGCGCGGCTCGCTGTCGGACCTGGGCGACACCGCCGCCGACGACCTCGACTTCGAGATGTTCCTCGGCATGCGCTTCCTGCGGCAGTCCTCGCACGTCGAGGTGGCCTACCCGGTCGAGCTGCTGGAGTCGCGCGACGTCGACGGCCTCGAGCGGGCGTTCCGGACGAAGTACACGGCGATGTACGGCGAGGGGACCGACGGCGCCCGCGAGGACATCGAGGTCTCGTCGATCCGGCTGGACGCCATCCACCGGGTGCCGAAACCGCTGATCGTGCCACCACCCGCGGCGGGCGGACCGGCCGAGCGCCGATCGCGCGTGGTGCACCTGGCCGGGGGACCGGCGCCGGTCGACGTCGCCGACCTCGACTCGCTCACCGGCGGCACCTGGCTGGCCGGCCCGGCCGTGATCGAGGCGACCGACACGACGGTGCTCGTGCCGGCGGACTCGCGGGCGTACGTGGACGACTTCAGGACCGTCGTGGTGCATGTGGGCACCTGCCCGGACTCTTGCGGCGCGGCGGCCGGCGACGAGACGGGGGCGAACTGACATGACGACGACCATGACGATCGACCCGTTCCGCTTCGAGATCCTCACCCACCGCATCTGGTCGATCCTCGAGGAGGGCCGGCTCACCCTGCAGCGCGTGTCGGCCAGCCCGATCGTGTCGCAGGGCGGCGAGTGCATGAGCTCCTTCTACGCGCCCGACGGGACCATGGTGCTGGCCTGCTCCGGGCACCTGCGCTTCGCGGCGGCGACCTCGCAGGCGATCCGGGCGCTGATCGACTGGTTCGGCGAGAGTCCCGGCTTCTTCCCCGGCGACCAGATCTTCTTCAACGACCCCTACGTCGCCGGCTCGCACACGTACGACCAGATGGTCATCAAGCCGCTCTTCCACGGCGACGTGCTGTACGGCTGGACGGCGTCGAGCTCGCACACCGCCGACACCGGCGGCCAGCTCCGCGGCGGCGCCACGGAGATCTTCCACGAGGGCATCCGCTACCTCGGGGTGAAGATCATCGACCGGGGCGAGTTCCGCGAGGACGTCTACAAGTCCATCGTCGAGCAGTGCCGCGACACCGTCTACGTCGGCCTGGACCTGCGCTCGCGGATCGCCGCCAACAACGTCGTCGCCGAGCGGCTCGACACCGTCATCGACCAGTTCGGGCTGGACTTCCTGCAGGCCGCGAGCGACGAGCTGATCGCCGACGCCGAGCGGCGGGCCCGGGCCAAGCTGCGGTCGCTGCCGGACGGGCGGTGGTCGAGCCGGCTGTACTCCAGTGCCCGCGACAAGGCGACGGACGGGCCGGTGGTGTTCCCGGTGGTGTGCACGGTCGACAAGCGCGGCGACGAGCTGAGCATCGACCTCACCGGCTCCGGCCCGCAGATGAGCAACGACCAGAACTCCACGCTGGCCAGCACGCTCGCGCACGTCAGCGTGGCGCTGACCAACTTCCTCTTCTGGGACGTCCCGTGGAGCGACGGTCGCATGGCCCCGGTGTCGGTGGTCGTCCCCGACGGCTCGGTGGTCAACTGCACCTTCCCGGCCGCGTGCGGCGGCGCGCCCCGCGTCGGCCAGGTCATCGTCTCCGCGCTCGGCGAGTGCCTGGCCAACATGCTCTACGCGGCCGGCGAGGTCGAGGACGTCAATGCGACCTGGCAGGGCTTCTGGTACCTGGGCGGGCCGGGGCGCTTCTACGGCGGGCTCAACCAGGACGGCGTGCCGGTGCCGCAGGGCCTGTACGACGACCACGGCGGCGGGCTGGGCGCGACGCCGGGACGCGACGGCGTGGACACCGGCGGCCACAACAACATCCCGTCCGGCGGGGTCAGCGACGTCGAGACCATCGAGCTGCACTACCCGTTCCTGTACTTCGCCCGCCGGCACACCGTCGACGGCGTCGGCTACGGGGAGCGGGTGGGCGGGTGCGGCAGCCAACGGCTGCTCATGGTGCACGGGTCGAACGACCTCACCGTCGACTTCAAGCCCTACGCCGGCGTCCCGCAGGGCGGCTTCGGCCTGCACGGCGGGTTCCCATCGGGATCCGGAGGCGTGCGCGCCGTCCTCGAGCCGCGTCCGGAGCTGCTGAGCGCGCTGGCCGGCGGCCGCTACCCGACGGCGGCGGCGGACGCCCTCGACGACGGGATCGCGACGACGTGGAGTCCGGCGGCCAGCGCCAAGCGGGTGCCGGTGCCGGAGGGCTGGCTGCTCTCGGACTTCACCCAGGGCGGCGGCGGCTTCGGCGACCCGCTGCGCCGGCCGGAGCAGAGTGTCCGGGCCGACGTGCGGCGCGGGGTGCTGTCGCCGCGCATCGCCGGCCTCGTCTTCGGCGTCGTCCTGGACGCGCAGGGCGACGTCGACGCCGTCGCCACCACGACCCGCCGGGCCGAGCTGCGTCAGGACCGGCTGACCTGGGACCGGCTGGGGTCACCGCCCGCCGTGGACCGGGCCGCGCTGACCACCGTCCGGCGCATCCACGACGGGCTCGACCTCGCGACCACCGCGGACGGCGCCGCGTACACCGTCTGCCACTACTGCGCCGAGCCGCTCGCCGCGGCGGGGGACAACTACAAGCTGGGCACCCGCTACCGGACCGTCGCGATGGAGGAGGTCGCCGGCCGGCCGATGCCGACCGGGGTGCCGTACCTCGGCGAGCTGCAGCAGTACGCCTGCGGCTCCTGCGGCCAGCTGCTCGCCACGACGGTCTGGGTGCCGGGCGTCGACGAGGCCGAGCACTGGCACGACATCGCGGTGGAGGCCTGACGGTGCGCCCGCTCGACGGCGTCCGGGTCATCGAGGCGGCCAACTACGTCAGCGGGCCGTTCGCGGGGCTCCTGTTGGCGCAGCTGGGCGCCGAGGTGGTGAAGCTCGAGCAGCCGGGCGTCGGCGACGCGTTCCGCAAGTGGCGCAACGGCGCGTCCAGCCCCACCTTCGGCGCGCTGAACTACGGCAAGCAGTCCGTCGCCGTGGACCTGAAGTCCGCGGCCGGCCAGGAGGTGGTCCGAGAGCTGCTGCGCGACGCCGACGTGCTGGTCGAGAACTTCCGGCCCGGCGTGCTGGAGCGGTACGGGCTGGGGCCGGACGCCGTCGCCGCTCTGGCCCCGAGGCTGGTGTACTGCTCGATCACCGGCTACGGCCCCGACGGGCCGCTGGCCGGCGAGCCCGGCTACGACACCGTCGGCCAGGCCCGCAGCGGGCTGCTGAGCCTGCTGACCGACCTCGACGCGCCGCAGCCGATGGGGTTCTCGCTGTCGGATCACCTCACCGGCGTGTTCGCCGGCCTCGGGATCGTGGCCGCGCTGCGCTCGCGGGAGGTGACCGGCCGCGGCACCTGGGTGCGGACCTCGCTGCTCGAGGCCACGGTCGGGCTGATGGCCGAGAGCTTCGGCCGCTACCTCGCCGACGGCGACGTCCCGCGGCGTGGTCACCGGGCCCGGCTGGCGCAGGTGTTCACCGTCGTCGCCGCGGACGGGAAGGCGGTCGCCGTCCACCTGTCGTCGCCGGAGAAGTTCTGGCAGGGCCTGGCGTCAGCACTCGAGCGGCCGGACCTCTTGACCGACGAGCGGTTCCGGGACCGGCCGGGGCGGATCGAGCACTACGATGCGCTGCGCGCCGTGATCTCGGCGGTTGCCGGCGGTCTGACCCGGGCCGAGCTGCTGGCCCGGCTCGCCGCTCACGGCGTTCCTTGTGCCGCCGTTCAGGACCTCGAGGAGGTGGCCGGCGACGAGCAGGTCCGCCACCTCGGGCTGATCACCGAGACCAGCGGCGACCGGGGGAGCCCGGTGCGCCATCCGCGGGCGCCCGTCACCGGCACGGGCTGGCTCGACGGGCCGCCGCTGGGCGATCCGCCCGGGCTCGGCGACGACACCGCGGCGGTGCTGGCGGCGGCAGGCCTGACGGCGGA
Source organism: Jiangella mangrovi (assembly GCF_014204975.1). Classification (NCBI taxonomy): domain Bacteria; kingdom Bacillati; phylum Actinomycetota; class Actinomycetes; order Jiangellales; family Jiangellaceae; genus Jiangella; species Jiangella mangrovi. The sequence goes on along the minus strand of NZ_JACHMM010000001.1, from coordinate 4,355,658 downwards.
GCGTCTCGCCTCGTTGACGGCCGCGGGGGTGATCGCCGTCCGGTGACCCGTCAGCCGCGGGCGCGGTGCCGGGCGCGGTCGCGGGCCTGCCGGTTCTGCCGCACCCGCAGCACCACGAACACCACCACCGCCACGACGACCGCCGCGATGACGGCGTACTGGAACAGCCCGACGTAGCGCTCGACGGCGTCCCAGTTCTGCCCCAGCTGGTAGCCGAGCAGGATGAACACGGTGTTCCAGATGGCGCTGCCCAGCGCAGTGAACAGCAGGAACACCGTCAGCGACATGCGCTCGACGCCGGCCGGGATGGAGATGAAGCTGCGGAAGATCGGGATCATCCGCCCGAAGAAGATCGTCTTCACCCCATGCTTGGCGAACCAGCCCTCGGCCTTGTCGACGTCGGCCATCTTCACCAGCGGCAGCTTCGCCAGGATGGCCCGGGTGCGGTCGCGCCCCACCGCCGCGCCCACGGCGTACCAGACCAGCGCGCCGACCACCGAGCCCACCGTCGTCCAGATGATCGCCGCCGCCAGGTTCATGTCGCCGCGGCTGGCGGTGAACCCCGCCAGCGGCAGGATGACCTCGCTGGGCAGCGGCGGGAAGAGGTTCTCGAGGAAGATCGCGAGGCCGGCGCCGACCGCGCCCATGGTGTCCATGAGGTCGACGGCCCAGCCGGCCAGACCGGTGAGCTCGGTTTCCGGGGAGAGGCGGATGTTCACGCCACGACCGTACGGGATGCGGACGCCGTCGTGCGACGACGACCCGGTCTGAGGTGGAAAGCGCATTCGGCGCGCCTCATCGGGTCTGCGCCGCTGCGCCGGTAGCGTCGCACCTGGCCTGGTTGTGGTCGATTCGTCCCGAGTGAGGCGAGGTGGTGCCGGTGTCCCGAGAGCTCCGGGCTGCCCTCATTCTGTGCCTGGTCGTGGGCGTCATCGTCGGCGCCGCGCGCAGCGACCCCCAGGGCGGTTCCGGCGGCACGTCGGCCGCGGCCGCCTCCGTGCAGGCGAAGTCGTCGCCGCAGCGGCTGCTCGGGCTGAAGCCGGCCGCCGCCGACGGCTCCGCGCCGGTCGCCGAGGTCGACGACGCCGGCACCCGCCGCCTCAACGGCCGCGAGGGCAACACCGTCGCGCTCACCTTCGACGACGGCCCGCACCCCGACCAGACGCCCGCCGTCCTGCAGATCCTCCGCGACTATGACATCACCGCGACGTTCTGCCTGGTCGGCGAGATGGCGCGGCTCTACCCGGACCTCGTCCGCGAGATCGCCGACGACGGCCACCGGCTCTGCGACCACACCATCACCCACGACACTTCGCTGCCGGACAAGCCGGCCGACGTCATCGAGGACGAGATCGGCGGCACGCTCGACGCCATCGAAGAGGCCGTCCCCGGCGTCGAGGTGCCGTTCTACCGCGCGCCCGGCGGCAACTTCGCCGCCAACGTCAACGAGATCGCCGCCGAGCACGACCAGGTGCCCCTCGGCTGGAGCGTCGACCCCGGCGACTGGCGCAAACCCGGCGCCCGCGCCATCCACGACTACGTCGCCGAGCACGTCCACCCTGGCGCGATCATCCTCCTGCACGACGGCGGCGGCGACCGGTCGGGCACCATCGATGCGCTGCCCGAGATCATCGAGACCCTCCGCGACGCCGGCTACGAGTTCGTCGTCCCGCGCGCCTGACGCTTGTGGCACGCTTACGGCCATGACGCGGCAGGACTCGTTCGGGGAGCGGCTGGTGCGCGGCATCGGCCAGACCCTGTGGGTGCTGATCCCGCTGCTCAGCGTCACGTTCCTGGCCTGGCTGCCGGCCGCGCAGGCGTGGTGGCGGGCCCGGACCACCGGCTGGTTCATCACCGCCCTCGTCCTGCTGCTGGGCAGTGCGGGCGTCGTCGTGCTCATGGCAGGCCCCGAGGACGGCGGCGCGGCCGCGGGCGGCCTGCTGATCATCGGGACGCTGGTCGGCGGCATCGTGGCCGCGCTGAAGGCCCGCCCGGTGGTGTTCCGCCGTCGCGAAGAGGTGGTCGAGCTGCCGCCGTACCCCGCCGCGGCGCCGGGCGCGACCGGAGCGGGCGCCGTCGCCGATCTGCGCGACCATCCCGCCGTCCGCGAGGTGCTGGCCGACCGGGAACGACGGCAGCAGGCGCGCGACCTGATCGCGCGCGACCCGGCCATGGCGGTGGAGCTGAACCTGGCCCGCCCGGACGTCCCCGACGTCGTCGACGACGGCGGTCTCGTCGACCTCAACAACACCGGCGCCGGCGGGCTGGCCGCCGCGCTGGGCTGGCCGCGCGAGACCGCCGAGGCGTTCGTCGTCGCGCGTGACCTGCGTGGCGGCTACCAGTCGCTCGACGAGATCGCGGCGCTGTCCGGGCTGGCACCGCAGCTGCTCGAACGCGACGCCGAACGCATCGTCGTCCTGCCGTACCGGCCGGCATGAGCGACGCCGCGAGCCCGGGGGAGAGCCGGTTCGACCGCTGGCGCCGGACGGCGGAGGCGGCGGCCGCGTCGGCGGGCGAGACGCGGGCGAAGGTCATCCGCGACCTGGCCGCGGCGCTCGCCGTCCTGGTGCGCCGCGTGCGGATCCCGCTGTTCGCCGTCGGGCTGCTGCCGCTGACGCCGGCGCTCGTGCTGGCGCTCGAAGGGCTGGCCCTGGGCGGCCGTAGCGGCCTGTTCTTCCTGGTCCTGGCGTTGCTCGGCGCGGCGCCGGGTCTCTGGGTGCTCCGGCGGCGGCGCCGGCTGCTGCGCGCCGTCGACCCGGTCGACGAGCTGGCCGCCGAGCTGGCCCAGGCCTACGACGTCGCCGGGGCGTGGGCGAAGGCGGGCGACGCCCTGCAGCAGGTCCGCGGCGCCGGACCCGGCCTGCGCGGCGCCGGGCGGGCGGCGCGCGGCGTGTGGGCCGGCGTCCGGCTGACCCGCGAGCTGTTCGACCGGTTCTCCGACCTGCCGCGGGTGGCGCCGTTCCTGCCGGTGTCGCTGCAGTTCACCGGCTATCTCTGCCTCGCGTCCGTGGTGTCCACGGTCGTGCTGATCGCCCTTGCCGTCGCCGGGTTCGGCGTCGTGCTCGTCGCAGACTGACCTCAGTCTTCTGCCGTTGTGTGTGGGTTCGTCACCTCGTGTTGGGGTGGCGCCGACAGGGTGAAGTCCCGCAACTCCGTGCCCCCACACGACCGGAGGATTTCCCATGGCGAGAGGTAGATCGTCGACTACGGGCCGCCCGCCCAGGGCCCTTTCGAAGAGATTGTTGATCGGCGCCGGCGTCACCGCGACGGTGACCGGCCTCGGCGCGACGGGCTTCGGCCTGGCCGGCGCCGAGGTGGCGCCCGAGACCGAGACCGCCACCGGTGTCGTCTACGACGACGCCAACCGCAACGGCAAGCGCGACAGCGGCGAGGCCGGCGTGGCGAACGTGTCGGTGTCGAACGGCCGCGACGTCGTCCGCACCGACGCGCAGGGCGAGTACAGCCTGCAGGTCGACGACCAGACCGTCATCTTCATCAGCAAGCCGGCCGGCTGGATGGTCCCCGTCAACGACGTCCAGCTGCCGCAGTTCTACTACAAGCACTACCCGAACGGCAGCCCGTACGAGCTGCGCTACGGCGGCGTCGAGCCGACCGGCCCGCTGCCGGAGTCGGTCGACTTCCCGATGTACCAGGACGACTCCGTCGACAAGACGTTCTCGGCGCTGGCCTTCGCCGACCCGCAGACGTCGAACGTCGGGCAGATCAACACCATGGCGATCGACGTCATCGCCGGCATCGTCGGCAACACCGACGCCCGCTTCGGCCTCACCGTCGGCGACGTCGTCAACGACCCGCTGGACCTGTTCGCGCCGCACAACCAGGCGGTGTCGGCCATCGGCATCCCGTGGTGGAACACGCCGGGCAACCACGACATGGACTACGACGCGCCGACCGACGAGAACGCCACGGACACCTACAAGGAGACGTTCGGGCCGACGGACTACTCGTTCGACTACGGCCAGGTCCACTTCGTGCTCATGGACAACGTGCTGCACGAGGGCCCGGACCACGGCTACATCGGCTACCTGAACGACGAGCAGCTGCAGTGGCTGGAGAACGACCTGCGGTATGTGCCGGAGGACAGGCTGATCGTCATCGGGACGCACATCCCGCTGGCCACCAACGCCACCACGTCCGACGGCGTCAACACCACCAACCTGCCCGAGCTGTTCTCGATCCTCGAGGACCGCGAGCACGTGTACACGATCTCCGGCCACGACACCAGCAACAGCTGGCAGATGTACATGGGCGAGGAGCACGGCTGGTATGGCCCGAAGGACTTCCACCACCAGGTCCTCGCCGAGGTCCGCGGCAGCGGCTGGAACACCGGCCCGCGCGACTCGCGCGGCATCCAGGCGGCGGACATGTCCGACGGCAACCCGAACGGCCACTACGAGCTGTTCTTCGACGGCAACGAGTACAAGGCCGAGTTCAAGCCGGCCAGCCTGCCGGAGGAGTACCAGGTCCGGCTCACCTTCGACGGCGGCTGGGACGACCAGGTCCGCATCCCCGGCGGCGTGAGCGGTGTCGACGGCTTCGCTCCGGGCGCCGTGCGGTTCGCGGCGCGCGACTGGACGGGTCTCGGCGTCCAGCGCCCGACGGTGACGGCGAACGTCTTCGACGGCGGCGAGCGTCACACCGTCGAGGTCAGCGTCGACGGCGGCCGCTTCGTCCCGATGACGCACCTGGCCCCGCAGAACGACCCGTACATCTCGGTCCTGCGCTCGACGCTGACGGGCAGCCTCCGCCCGGCCGCGCCCGAGCCGTCGTCGCACCTGTGGTCGTTCGAGCTGCCGCGCGGCCTGCGGTTCGGCGAGCACACCGTCGTCGTCCGCAGCACCGACCCGTACGGCAAGGTCTCGACCACCGACGAGACCATCACCGTCACGGGCGGCCGCCCGTAGTACGGAACTGATCGTGGCGGGTGGTTTGGTGGCGCTATAGCACCACCAAACCACCCGCCATCATGTGGTCGTCAGGTGAGTTGCAGCAGCGACGCGAGCTCGGCGGCGACGCCTGCGACGTCGCGCCGGTCGGTCTCGATGCGATGGTCCGACGGCGTCTTCTGCGCCCCGGCGTAGCGATCCCGGAAGAAGTCGTCAATCGGCGGACGATCGGGATCGGCCTCGAACCGTCGCCGCCACTCCGTCTCGCCGACGACGAGCTGCACCGTGGTCGGCAGCGCGCCGGGCGGCGCCAGCGACCGGACGAGCTCGTGCAGGTGCGTGGACTGGAAGACCCAGGTGACCACGAGCACCTGGACCCCGGCGGTCGCCGCGTGGTCCATCACGGCGGCGAGATTGGCCCGGACCATGGCCGTGGTGCGCTCGTCGACGCGCCACGGTTGGTGCCACCACAGCGCGTCGACGTCGACCCACTGCACCAGTGCTGAACCGCCGGCGGCGCGGCGCAGCAACTGCCGCGCGACGGAGGTCTTGCCCACGCCCGGGGCGCCGCCCAGGAGAACGAGACGCATGAGCGGCGCGGCCGGTCGTCAGGAGGCCTGCGACACCGAGGACATGTTGAAGTCGGGGACGCGCAGGGCCGGCATCGCCGTCCGGGGGAAGTAGTCGCCCCACTCGCGGCTGAAGGTCGGCACCGTCGCGCCGGCGGCGGTGAAGCGGTCGAGCAGCGCCACCGGGCTCTCGTTGAAGCGGTAGTTGTTCACCGCGCCGGTGACCTCGCCGTTCTCGACGAGGTAGACGCCGTCGCGGGTGAGGCCGGTGAGCAGCAGCGTCTGCGGGTCGACGGCGCGGATGTACCAGAGGCACGTGAGCAGCAGGCCGCGCTCGACCCCGGCGGCCAAGTCCTCGGTGCCGCCGGTGGCGCCGTCGACGGTGAGGCCGAGGTTGTCGACGGCGGGCGTCATCGGCAGGCCGGTCAGACCTGCCGAGTGACGGGTCTGCAGCAGCGCGCGCAGCGTGCCGTCCTCGATCCACGACGTCCGCGCGATGGGCAGGCCGTTGTCGAAGACGCTGGACTCCGACGACGAGGCGTGCGCGAACACCGTCGGCGCGCACTCGAGGCCGGGCGCCGCCGGGTCGGACCAGAGCGACACCGGGTGCTTCGAGAGCCGCTCGCCGACGCGGGTGGTGCCGCCGGGTGCGGAGTAGACGGACCGGCCGTCCTGGGCGTCGCGCGCGCTCATGGTCCAGTAGGCGTAGATCATGAGGTCGGCGACGGCGGTGGGCGGCAGGACGGTGTCGTAGCGGCCGGCCGGCAGCTCGACCGTGCGTTGCGCCCAGCCCAGCCGCTTTGTCAGCTCGGCGTCGAGCGCCGTGACGTCGACGTCGGTGAGGTCGCGCGAGGACTGCCCGACCCAGGCCGACCGTGTCTTGTCGGCGGACTTGCCGGTGATGCCGATGTGGCCGGTGGGCTGCTCGTGCCGCGCCCGCAGCCCGGTGCTCGACCCCAGATAGGTGGTGCGGACGCCGTGCTCGAGGTAGCCGTAGAGCAGCCGCTGCTCGTCGTCGGCGCGGCTGAACGCGTCGCCGAGGGCCGGGGCGATGCCGCCGAACACCTCGGGCGAGGTCTCGCCGGGCACGTCGTACCAGCCGGCGCCCGCATCGCTGCCGCCGTCGCCGCTGTCGCCCGCGCCGATCAGCGGTTGCGCGTCCTCGGCCGGGCCGTTGTCGCGGGCGGCCTGCTCGGCGGCGCGGACCAGCGGCTCGAGGCCCTCGGCGGTGACGGCGCTGCGGGCGACCACGCCCGACGCCGTGCCGGTGCCGCCGTCGACCGCCGCGATCACCGTCACCGACCGGTCGCGGGTGACGCCGTTGGTGGTGAGGGCGTTGGTCGCCCAGCGCAGGTTGGCCGTCGACGACTCGTCGACCAGCACGAGCGTGCCGCTGGCCTTCGACAGCTCGAGGCAGCGCTCGACGATCTCCTGCGGCGTCATGGTGCCCGTCACTGGCCACCCTCCTCGGCGGTGTTGAGGATGCGGATGTCGCGGAACAGGGCCGACGGCGCCCCGTGCGAGACGGGGGCGATCTGGCCCGGCTGGGCCTTGCCGCAGTTGAACGCCCCGCCCAGCACGTACGTCTGCGGGCCGCCGACGGCGGCCATGGAACCCCAGAAGTCGGTGGTGGTGGCCTGGTACGCGACGTCGCGCAGCTGGCCGTCGAGCTCGCCGCCGCGGATGCGGAAGAACCGCTGGCCGGTGAACTGGAAGTTGTAGCGCTGCATGTCGATGGACCACGACTTGTCGCCGACGATGTAGATGCCGTCGTCGACCTGCGAGATCAGCTCGTCGGTCGAGGGGCCGCCGTCGGCCGGCTGCAGCGAGACGTTGGCCATGCGCTGCACCGGCACGTGGCCGGGGGAGTCGGCGAAGGCGCAGCCGTTGGAGCGGCTGGTGCCGAGCGCGCTGGCGTTGGCGGCGGCCATGGCGCGGTCGAGCTGGTAGCCGACGAGCGTGCCGCCGCTGACGATGTCCCAGCGCTGCGCCTCGACGCCCTCGTCGTCGTAGCCGATGGTCGACAGGCCGTGCGGCGTGGTGCGGTCGCCGGTGACGTGCATGACGGGGGAGCCGTAGCGCAGCGTCCACAGCTGGTCTAGCGTGGCGAACGACGTGCCCGCGTAGTTGGCCTCGTAGCCGAGGGCGCGGTCGAGCTCGGTCGCGTGCCCGATGGACTCGTGGATGGTCAGCCACAGGTTCGTGGGGTCGATGACAACGTCGTAGCGGCCCGCCTTGACGCTCGGCGCGCCGAACTTCTCGGCCAGCAGCGGCCCCAGCTCGTCGAGCGCCGCGCCCCAGTCGACGACGCCGTCGGCGCCCGTGGCGTACTCCCAGCCGCGCCCGGCCGGGGCGGCGAGGGTGCGCATGGTCTCGAACCGGCCGGTGGCGGGGTCGACCTTGAGCGCCTCGAAGACCGGGTGCAGCCGGACCCGCTGCTGCGTGGTGACGGTGCCGTGGGTGTCGGCGTAGAACTTGTTCTCCTGCACCTGCTGCAGCTGAGCGGTGACGTGGTCGACGTCGGGTTGCGCGAGGACGCGGACGGAGTGGCCGACCATGCGGTCGATCTTCTCCGTGTCCGGGACCTCGAACGGGTTCACGTCGTAGGCCGACACCCACGTGACGTCCGGGTGGACCGGCTCGTCCGCCAGCTCGGTGCGGGCCGGGCTGAGCCGGCGCGAGACCTTCGCGAGGTCGACGGCCTTCTCGGCCGCCTTCGCGGCATCGTCCGTCGTGAGGTCGACGGTGGCGGCGAACCCCCACGTGCCCTCGTGCAGGACGCGGACCGCGAACCCCACGTCCTCGCCGTCGCGGCTGCCCTCGAGCTTGCCGTCGCGGAAGGAGAGGTCCTGGGAGCGGATGCGTTCGAGCCGGAAGTCGGCGTGCTCGACACCCAGGTCACGGGCTCGCTGCAACGCGGCGTCGGCCAGCGAGCGCATCGGCAGGGCGATGAAGGCTGGATCGATCTCGTGCGGCACCCTGCCGAGCCTAGACCAGCCCTCCGGCGCGCGGCACCGGCATTACGGCAGTAGTCGACGGCCCATGATCATCCGAGCGGGTGGCGCCACCTGAGACGGGGGTAGCGCGCGAAGCCTCGACCGGTCGTGATCCATTCGGACCCCGATTCGATGGCGAGCGCAGCCAGGTAGGCGTCCGGGACGGCGTTGCCCGAAGCTGCAGTCGTGTCCAGGAGGTCGGTGAAGATGCTCCAGTGACGGGCGCCGGGCCGGATCGGGACGGCGTTGGCGGCTGAACGAACCGCTTGCTCGAAGGCGTAGGCGAGCACGTTGACGTCGCAGAGGATCACCCGAGGTCGTCCATCAGATCCCGCAAGGAAACGTTGTCGTTCAGCGACACGCCCGGGCGGAGCCGCCCACTGCCGATCGGAAGCTCAACCGCAGATCTCTTGGCCGGATTGCCTTCACGTTCGAGAACGGCGCGTAGCGCGTCCTCCATCAACGACGTCAGAGTGCGGCCTCGTCTGGCCGCCAGCGCCTTGGCGCGCGCGACGAGGTCAGTCACCCAGATCCAGCTCTCGAGGCATTTCTGAGGCGCGCTCCGCGACGATCTCGTCGAGCACGTCGGCGATCGCATCGCTGTGCGGCCCGGCGTCGGCGAGCGCGGACTTCAGGTCCTGGTACGGCCCGGCCGGGCCGGTCACTGGTTCCACTCCACCAGGGTGAGAGCGGCCGTCGCGCCGCGCAACTCGTGCCACGGTGGACAGTCGTCGGGCGCGCGGGCGGGGCGTGGGAGAATTCGAGTCATGCTCAGATGGCTGACAGCGGGGGAGTCGCACGGGCCTGCCCTGGTCGCGGTTCTCGAGGGACTTCCGGCCGGGGTCGAGGTCACGACCGCCGACATCGACGCGGCGTTGGCGCGGCGGCGGCTCGGCTATGGCCGCGGCGCCCGCATGAAGTTCGAGGCCGACGCGGTCACCGTCGTCGGGGGGCTGCGGCACGGCCGCACGCTCGGCAGCCCCGTCGCCATCCAGGTCGGCAACACCGAGTGGCCCAAGTGGGAGCAGGTCATGTCGGCCGACCCGGTCGACCCTGCCGAGCTCGAGGGCAGCGCCCGAAACGCCCCGCTCACTCGCCCGCGCCCCGGTCACGCCGACCTCGCGGGCATGCAGAAGTACGGGTTCGACGAGGCCCGCCCGGTGCTCGAACGGGCCAGCGCCCGCGAGACCGCCGCCCGGGTCGCGCTCGGCGCCGTCGCGTCGGCGTTCCTGCGGCAGGCCTACGGCATCCGGCTGGTCAGTCACACCGTCGAGCTGGGGACGGTCGCGGTACCGGCCGGTTCCGCACTGCCCGGACCCGACGACGTCGACTACCTCGACGCTGACCCGCTGCGCTGCTTCGACGCCGACACCAGCAAGCTCATGGTCGCCGAGGTCGACGCGGCGCACGACGAGGGCGACACGCTCGGCGGCGTCGTCGAGGTCGTCGTCGCCGGCATGCCGCCGGGCGTGGGCAGTTACGTGCACGGCGACCGCAAGCTCGACGCGCGCCTCGCCGGCGCCCTCATGGGCATCCAGGCCATCAAGGGCGTCGAGGTCGGCGACGGCTTCGAGCTCGCCCGCACGCGCGGTTCCAAGGCACAGGACGAGATCGTGCCGGTCGACGGCGGCGGCGTGCGGCGCACGTCGGGGCACTCGGGCGGCATCGAGGGCGGCATGTCCACCGGCGAGACCCTGCGGGTCCGGGCCGCCATGAAGCCCATCTCGACCATCCCGCGCGCGCTGCGCACCGTCGACACCGCCACGGGCGAGGTCACGAAGGCCCACCACCAGCGCTCCGACGTGTGCGCGGTCCCGGCCGCGGGCGTCGTGGCCGAGGCCATGGTCGCGCTGGTCGTCGCCGAGCTGGCGCTCGAGAAGTTCGGCGGCGACTCCGTCACCGAGACCGCCCGCAACCTGGCGACGTACCTGCAGAACATCCCGCCGCGGCTGGCGGTGCGCTGATGGCGCCGCGGGTCGTCATCGTCGGGCCGCCCGGGGCTGGCAAGACCACCGTCGGCACGCTGGTCGCCTCGCGGCTGGGCGTCGAGTTCCGCGACACCGACGCCGACATCGAGCGCACGGCCGGCAAGCCGATCACCGACATCTTCGTCGAGGACGGCGAGCCGGCGTTCCGCGCGCTCGAGCGGGCCGCCGTCGCCAAGGCGCTGGCCGAGCACGACGGCGTCCTCGCGCTCGGCGGGGGAGCGGTCGTCTCGGCGGAGAACCGCGCGCTGCTCGCCGGCCACCTCGTCGTCTTCCTCGACGTCGGCCTGGCCGACGCCGTCGCACGGGTCGGCCTCAACCGCGACCGCCCACTGCTCATCGAGAGCCCGCGCGCCCAGCTCAAGCGGCTGCTCGACGAGCGGCGGCCCATCTACCTCGAGGCCGCCACGGTCACCGTCGACACCGGCGGACGCGAGCCCGAGGACATCGCCGACGAGGTCACCAAGCATGTCCACTGACGCCCCCGTCGCCGGCTCCGGCGACCCGCGGGTCGACCGCGTCCACGTCGGCGGCGAGCACCCGTACGACGTCGTCATCGGCCACGGCCTGCTGGGCGAGCTGCCCGGCCTGCTCGGCGACGGCGTCCAGCGGATCGCCGTCATCCACCCCGGCGCGCTGCGGACCACCGCCGACGCCGTCCGTGACGATCTGGTCGCGCAGGGCTACGAGGCCCACGCCGTCGAGGTCCCCGACGCCGAGGACGCGAAGACCGCCGAGGTCGCCGCGTACTGCTGGTCGGTGCTCGGACGCATCGGCATGACCCGCTCCGACGCCGTCGTCGGCATCGGCGGGGGCGCGACCACCGACCTCGCCGGGTTCGTCGCCGCGTCGTGGCTGCGCGGGGTGAAGTGGGTCCCCATTCCGACGACGGTGCTCGGCATGGTCGACGCCGCGGTGGGCGGCAAGACCGGCATCAACACCGCCGAGGGCAAGAACCTGGTCGGGGCGTTCCACCCACCGGCCGGCGTGCTCTGCGATCTCGCCGCGCTGGCCTCGCTGCCCGCCAACGAGTACGTGGCCGGCCTCGCCGAGGTCATCAAGGCCGGCTTCATCGCCGACCCCACCATCCTCGACATCGTCGAGGCCGACCCCGCCGGCGCCGCCCTGCCCGACGGCCCCTACGTGCGCGACCTCGTGGTGCGGTCGGTGCAGGTCAAGGCCGACGTGGTCGGCGCGGACCTGCGCGAGTCGGGGCTGCGCGAGATCCTCAACTACGGCCACACGCTGGGCCACGCCATCGAGAAGCTCGAGCGCTACAAGTGGCGGCACGGCGCGGCCGTGGCCGTGGGCATGGTGTTCGCCGCCGAGCTCGGCCGGCTGGCCGGCCGCCTCGACGACGACACCGCCGACCGGCACCGGCGCATCCTCGAGACCCTCGGCCTGCCGACCACGTACGACGGCCAGGCCTGGCCCCGCCTGCTCGACACCATGCGCATCGACAAGAAGAGTCGCGGCAACCGCCTGCGGTTCGTCGTGCTCGACGCGCTGGGCAAGCCCGGCATCCTCGAGGCGCCCGACCCGCAGCTCCTGACGGCGGCGTTCACCGAAGTGGCGCGGTAACGCGTCAGCCGAAGCGCCACCGGGTGGGGTTGTAGGGCTCGCCCTCGCCCGAGCCGTAGCCGAATCCCTTCGACGGCGTCAGCGCATAGACGTCGAACGGGCCCGGCCCCGCGGTGGGCGCGCCGTCGGCGTGGAAGACGCCGTCGCGGATCTCGACCGGCCAGTCGTACTGGTCGAGGTAGCGCGCGGCCGCCGCCTGCAGCACGGGCTCGTCGCGCACCGGCACCGCACGGCCCTCGACGGCGAGGTCGATGCCGTCGGCGTTGACGGCGACGACACAGCGCGGGTTCGCGGCGAGGTTGCGCCCGGCGACGCTGCCGGGCCACGCCGCGAAGTGGAACGCCCCGTCGACGACCACGCCCAGGATCGGCACGACATGCGGCCGCCCGTCCGCGCGCACCGTCGACAACCAGTAGGTGTCGGCGGCGGCCAGCGCGGCGACCGCCTCGGCCCACGCCCTGGCCGGCGAGCCGTCACTCACCATGGAGTTGCTCTGCGGTTCCTCGGTCATGCCGATCATCCTGGCATCCGGCGCGGGGCTCGAGCCCACGTGTCAGGAGGGAGTTTGCCCCGCTCTAGCGAGGGAAACTCCCTCCCGATGCCCAAGCCGAGGCGACCGAGCCGCCGTCGGCGCCCTCAGTCCTTCTGGGTGAAGACGGAGTCGAAGGCGCGCTGGGGACGGTCCCAGAGCAGCGACCGGACGTGCTTCAGGGCCTCGGGGGCGCCGGCGAGCCGGTCCATGCCGGAGTCCTCCCACTCGATCGAGATGGGGCCGGTGTAGCCGATGGAGTCGAGCGCCCGGAACGCGTCGTCGAAGGGGACGTCGCCCAGGCCGGCCGACACGAAGTCCCAGCCGCGGCGCAGGTTGCCCCACGCCAGGTGCGAGCCCAGCCGTCCCGCTCGGCCGTCGCGAGGGCGCAGCCGGGTGTCCTTGCAGTCCACGTGGTAGATGCGGTCGGCGAAGTCGAGGATGAAGTTCACCGGGTCGATGTCCTGCCACATCATGTGGCTCGGGTCCCAATTGATCCCGAACGCCGGCCGCCGGTCGATCGCGTCCAGCGCGCGCACCGTCGTCCAGTAGTCGTAGGCGATCTCCGACGGGTGCACCTCGAGCGCGAACCGCACGCCCTCGCCGTCGAACACGTCGAGGATCGGGTTCCAGCGGTCGGCGAAGTCCTGGTACCCGTCGTCGATGACGGCGGCAGGCACCGGCGGGTACATGGCGACGTAGCGCCAGATCTTCGAGCCGGTGAAGCCGGTGACGGTGTCGACGCCCAGCAGCCGGGCCACGCGCGCCGTCTTCTTCATCTGCTCCGCCGCCCGCGCCCGCACGCCCTCGACGACGCCGTCGCCCCAGGTGCGCGGGCCGGCGATGTTCTCGTGCCGGAAGTCGAGCGGGTCGTCGCAGACCAGCTGGCCCTGCGCGTGGTTCGAGATCGCCCACACCTTCAGCCCGTACCGGTCCAGGATCTCCCGCCGCGACGCGAGGTACGCGTCGTCCTCCAGCGCCCGGTCGACGTCCAGGTGCGTCGTCTTGCAGGCGATCTCGAGGCCGTCGAAGCCCCAGTCGGCGGCCAGCTTCGCGACCTCCTCGAGCCGCAGGTCGGCCCACTGGGCGGTGAACAGGGTGACGGGGTGCGTCATGGGGACTCCTGGAGGAACTCGAGCTGGTTGCCGAACACGTCGTAGCTGTGGAACCGGCGGTGGCCGGGGAAGCGGTCATCCATCTCGACGACGGCGTCAGCCTCCCGCAACCGCGTGGCCACCGCGTCGAGGTCGTCGACGAGGAACGCCGGGTGACCCAGACGGTTGGCGACGAAGTCCGGGTCCGGCAGGCCGTGCACTTCCACTCCGTCACCACGGAACCAGCAGCCGACCGCCGCGTTCATCGTCGACGGCTTCGGCACCTCGGTCAGGCCGAGCACGCCGCCGTAGAAGGCCCGGGCCTCGTCCTCGGCGCCGACGGGGTGCGTGAACGTCGCGTGGTGCAGCCGGAGAAAGGCCATCACACGGCAGCGACCGGCGTCGCGTGCACGCGGGCGATCGCGTCGCCGAGCACTCGCGGCAGGTCGCCCTCGGGGATGGTGAACGAGGTCTCGTCGTCGATGGCCAGCGGCGCGCCGAACACGACGACGCCGGCGCCGATGGTCGGGCAGCTCACGGCCTGGTCGATCGACAGCCCGCCGACCGCCTGCACCGGCACCGTCGTCGCGGCGACGATGGCCGGCAGGTCGGTGAGCGGCGAGAGCCCGAGGTGCTTGTTGACGCTGCGGTGGTCGTGCCCGATGTGGTGCAGCACCATCCCGACGCCCAGGTCCTCGAGCCGGCGGCCCTCGGCGGCGCGGTCGTCCGCGCCCATGTCGTCGCCCATGACCAGCAGCCCGAATTTCTCACCGGCTTCGCAGACCCGCTCGACGGTGGCGTCGTGCGCGCGGCCCATGACGACGACGGCGTCGGCCCCGGCGTCGGCGAACATGGCGGCCTCGCCGTAGCCGCCGTCCATGATCTTGAGGTCGGCGACCAGCGGGTGGTCCGGGTACTCCTTGCGCAGCGCCCTGACCGCGCGGGTGCCCTCGGCCATGACCAGCGGGGTGCCGATCTCGAGCCAGTCGGCGCCGGCCTCGACGGCGATGGCGGCCATGCGCAGGCCGTCGTCGAGGTTCTTGAGGTCGAGCGAGACCTGCACGATGCCGTGCGTGAGGTCGGTGCGGCGCAGGCCGCGGATCGAGCTGCTCATGTGGTGCTCTGTCCTTTCGCGCGTTCGTGTGATTCGACCCGGACGACGGTCGAGCCGCCGAACCAGCGCTCGCGGGCGGCCTTGAGGAAGTCGACGGACGCGCGCAGCTCGTCCATGCCGTTGACGCCGTCCTCGATGCTGATCCAGCCGTCGTAGCCGTTCGCGGTGAGGATGGCGAAGATGCGGTCGTAGTCGTTGAGGCCCTGCCCGACGACACCGTGCGCGAGGTCGGGGGAGTAGCCGATGGTGCCGTCCGCCAGCCGGAGCGCGTCGAGCGTGGCACCGTTGACCAGGTGGCGGTCCGACGCCTGCATGGTGACGACGCGGTCGACGACGGTCTCCAGGAACTCCGCGGAGTCGACGCCGGCGGTGATGGCGTTGGACGGGTCGAACTGGACGCCGAAGTGGACGTGGTCGTCGATGCCGTCGACGAGGGCTCGGAACACCTCGGGGCGCTGCGCGAACTCGGGGTACTTCCAGGTGCTGGCCTTGTAGTGGTTCTCGATGGCCAGCGTGATGCCCAGCTCGGCGGCCAGCGGCAGCAACGAGCGGATGGCGTCGCCGGCCCACTGCAGTCCCTGCTCGACGGCGACGCCGGGGTGCGCCTGACCGCTGAGGACGCGGCAGGTGGCGCCGGGTCCGCCGAGTGCCGCCGTCGTCCGCATGAACCAGGCCTGGTCGTCGAGCTCGCGCGCCCGCACGTCCGCGTCGGGGTTCGTGAAGTCGGGCGAGGCGCACATCATCGGCATCGCGAACCCGGCGGCCTCGATGGCCTCGCCGACCTTCGCGACGTAGTCGTCGCCGGTCTCCCAGAGGAAGCCGGTGTGCAGCTCGAGGCCCTCGACGCCCAGCGAGGCGGCCTCGTCGATCCACTCGAAGACCGTCTTGGTGCGCTGCAGCACCATCGCCTGGAGCTCGCCCTTGGGGAACGCCGCGATCCTCAACGTCACTCCTCGACCGTTGACCCAACTCGTGATTTTCAGAACACTATCACCCGGTAGAATGAAAGATAGCGAACAACCTTTGAGTGGGGACGTCCCACTCTCCGAGTGCCGCCTGCTGGAGGATCGCCGATGAAGGCGCTGGTCAAGTATGCCTACGAGGATGGCGCGCTCGAGGTGCGCGAGCTGCCCGAACCCGTCGCCGGACCGGGCACCGTCCTGGTCCGGGTGCACACCGTCGGCGTGTGCGGCTCCGACATCCACATGTGGCACGACTCGCAGAGCAAGAGCTCGAAGGGCGTGCTGCCCGTGACGCTCGGCCACGAGTCGGCGGGTGTGATCGCGGCCATCGGCGACGGCGTCGGCGGCTGGTCCGTGGGCGACCGCGTCGTCTGCGAGACCGCGGCGTCGATCTGCGGCGTCTGCGCGCTGTGCCGCAGCGGCCGCTACAACCTGTGCCCGTGGCGCGAGGGCTACGGCCTCAAGCGCGACGGCGCCATGGCCGAGTACCTGGTGGCCGAGCCGCGGGTCCTGCACCGCATCCCCGACGGCGTCCCCTTCGAGCGGGCGGCCATGACCGAGCCGTTCGCCGTCGCCTACAACGCCGTCGTCGAGCGCGCGTCCGTCGTCCCCGGCGACCTCGTCGTCGTCCAGGGCGCCGGCGCCATCGGCCTGTGCGCGCTGCAGGTGGCGATCGTGCGCGGCGCCGGCACCACCGTCGTCCTCGGCACCGGCATCGACGGCAAGCGACTGGCCAAGGCCACCGAGATGGGCGCCGACCGCGTCGTCGACATCACCCGGGAGGACCCGCTCGAGGTCGTCGCCGGGCTGCACGACGGTCTGGGCGCCGACCTCGTCGTCGAGGCCACCGGCGTCAGCGCCGCGCTCGAGCAGAGCATGCAGCTGGTCCGGCCGGGCGGGGCCATCGCGAAGGTCGGCTGGGGGCCGCAGCCGCTGGGCTTCACCCTGGATCCGCTGGTGAAGAAGGCCGTCACGCTGTACGGCTGCTACTCGCACACGTGGAGCACCTGGGAGAACGTGCTCCGGCTGTTCGCGTCCGGCCGGCTCCACCCGGAGCTCGCGCTCGGCGGCACCTACGACATCGACGACTGGGAGGAGGCGTTCTCGGCGATGCAGCGTGGGGACCACGTGAAATCGGTGCTCAGGACGCCGTTCGGCGCGTCGTCGCCGGAGACGGGGGTGACGGCCTGATGGGCGCGCCGATCCGCCTCGGCATCCTCGGCCTCGGCGCGGTCGCGCAGGTGGTGCACCTGCCCCTGATCGCCCGCCGGCCCGAGTTGTTCACCGTCAGCGCCGTCGCCGACTTCTCCGACGAGGTCACCGACGTCGTCGGCGCCCGGTTCGGGGTCGACGAGAAGCGCCGCTTCCGCACGCTCGACGAGCTGCTCGACGCCGGCGACCTCGACGCGCTGATGATCCTGTCGCGCGGCTCGCACGCGAAGGCCGTCCTGGCGGCGTTCGAGCGGCGCATCCCGGTGTTCTGCGAGAAGCCGCTGGCGTTCACCACCGGCGAGGTCGACGAGCTGATCGCCGCCGAGCCCGACCTCGGCCACCCGGCGCTGCTGCTGGCCTACATGAAGCAGTACGATCCCGCGGTCATCGAGGCAGCCCGGCTGCTCGAAGAGGTCGACGACGTCCGCAGCATCGAGGCGACCGTCCTGCACCCCACGGGGGCGTCGCAGCTGGCGTTCGGGCACGTCGCCAGCCCGTCGGGGCCGCTGCCGGACTGGGCGCTCGAGGAGATCGCGTCCGAGGACCGCCGGCTGTGGACCGCCGCCGTCGGCGACACCGAGGACGGGCTCTGGCGGGCCTACCGCGGCTCGCTGGTGAGCTCGCTGGCGCATGACTTGTCGATCCTGCGCAGCTTCGGCGCGCCGCCGGCCACCGTCGACCACGCCGACATCTGGCGGCAGAGCTCTCGCTTCGCGGTGCGCGACGTCGGCCGCGACCGCGGCTCGTTCGGCCAGCACCCGCCGTCGATCTCCGCGACGGGGACGCTCGCCGACGGCGGCCGGTACACGCTGGCCTGGCACTACCTGCCCGACTTCCCGGCCTACCGCGAGACCGTCCGCGTGGTGCACGGACGGGGGAGCGTCGAGCTGACCTTCCCGTCGCCGTACCTCATGCACGCGCCGACGGAGCTGACGGTGACGACGCTCGACGGCGACGCCGAGCGCCGGGTGGTGCGGCGCAGCATCACCGAGGCGTTCGAGACGCAGCTCGAGGCGTTCCACGCGATGGTCCGCGACGGCGTCGCGCCGCGGTCCGGTCTGGCCGACGGGCGGCAGGACATCTACGACTGCCAGCGGATCGTCGCGACCTACGCGGCTCGGGCCGGCGTGGCGCTCGGCGGCGAGGTCGGCAAGGTGGTCGCGTCGTGACTGGCCCGATCCGCACCGCCGTGGTGGGGTACGGCCTGGCCGGCAGCGTGTTCCACGCGCCGCTGGTCACCGCCGACCCGGCCTATGCGCTGACGCACGTCGTGACGGGGAACGCCGAGCGGGCCGCGGCGGCGTCGGCGCGCTACCCGTCGGCCCGCATCGTCGGTAGCGTCGACGAGCTGCTGACCCTCGCCGACCAGGGCGAGGTCGACCTCGTCGTGGTCGCCTCGCCCACGCCGACCCATGCCGAACTGGCGCTCGCCGTCGTGGACCGCGGGCTGGCCGCCGTCGTCGACAAGCCCCTGACGGTGCACCTGGCCGATGCCGAGGCGCTGATCGCGCGGGCGGAATCGACGGGTGCCGTCCTGACGGCGTTCCAGAACCGGCGGTGGGACGGCGACTTCCTGACGGTCCGGCGGCTGGTCGAGTCCGGCGCGCTGGGCGAGGTGCGGCGGTTCGAGTCGCGGTTCGAGTGGCTCAGCGCGCGGCCCCGCCCGCCGTGGAAGTCGGGGACGTCCGGCCGTGACGGTGGCGGGGTCGCCTACGACCTCGGGTCGCACCTCATCGACCAGGCCGTGCAGCTGTTCGGACCGGTGGCCGACGTGTACGGCGAGCTGGACGCGCACCGTCCGGGCCGCGTCAACGACGACGACAGCTTCATCGCGCTGACTCACGAGTCCGGCGTCCGGTCGCACCTGGCGATGAGCAGCCTGGTCGCGCAGCGCGGGTTCCGGTTCCGGGTGCTGGGGTCGGAGTCGGCGTTCACGAAGTGGGGGCTCGACGGCCAGGAGGGGCAGCTCGGGTCGGGGCTGTCGCCGCTGGACGACGCGTTCGGCGTCGAGTCGCCGTCGTCCTACGGCCTGCTGGGTCGCGACGGCGAGGCGTCGTCGGTGCCGACGGAGCGCGGGCAGTACGTGCGGTTCTACCGCGAGGTGGCTGCGGCGATCGCGGGGGAGGGGCCGGTCCCCGTCGACCCCCGAGACGCCCTGACCGCGATCCGCATCATCGAGCAGCTGCACGCGGCGAAGTCCTGAGAGTCACGACGGCGCTCGGCCCCGGCAGGTGGGGTCGAGCGCCGTCGCGTCTGTCGGGGATCAGAGGGTCGCGGCGTAGGGGTCCCAGTCCTCGCCGAACGCGGGGGCCGACTCGACGGTGCTGTCGACGGCGACCCGGACGCCCTGCTCGATCGACTCCGTCGCCGCCGCCATGACGTCGGTGACGTGGTACGCCAGCTCGCCCGACGCGCGGTGCGGCACGCCGGCCCGGGCCGATCGGATCAGGTCGAGCGCGCCGAGGCCGCGACCCGCCACGGGACCCTCGGCTGCCACCGTCGTCCACTCGTCGTCGCCCTTGCGGCGGATCGCCAGCGCGCCGTCGAAGTGGTTGGGGTCGGGGATGGAGAGCGTCGCCTCGGTGCCGACGATCTCGACGTGGCCGACGCGGCGGTGCGGGGAGTCCCAGCTGAGCACCGTCGTCGATGTCGCGCCGGACTCGAACTCGGCGAGCAGGCTGACGTGCGTGGGGACCTGGACGGCGAACTCCTGGCCGGTCTTCGGGCCGACCAGCAGGGTGCGGACCGGGCGGGCGATGCGGCCCATGCCGACGACCGACGCGACCGGGCCCAGGCTCTGGACCAGCGCCGTCAGGTAGTACGGGCCCATGTCCCACAGCGGGCCGGCACCGGTCGAGAGCAGCACCTCGAGGTTCTTGTGGTCGTCGACCGGGCCGGGGACCTCGAACAGCGTGAGCCCGCCGAGCGGCACGCCGATGTCGCCGCGCTCGATCATGCGGCGGGCGGTCTGCAGGCCGGCGCCGAGGAACGTGTCGGGGGCGCTGCCGATGCGCAGGCCCGCGGTGTTCGCCGTGTCGAGGAGCGTGCGGGCCGTTGCCAGGTCCAGGGCGAACGGCTTCTCCGTCCACACGTGCTTGCCCGCCTCGAGCGCCGCCAGCGAGACCTCGGCGTGCGCGGCCGGGATCGTGAGGTTGACGACGATCTCGACGTCGGGGTCCGCGAGCACGTCGGCCGGGCTGCCCGCGCGCGGCACGCCGAACGCCGTCGCCTGCTCCTTCGCCTTGTCCTCGAGCAGGTCGCCGACGATGCGGACGTCGAGGTCGGGGAAACTGGTCAGGTGCTGCAGGTACTGGTTGCTGATGGTGCCCGCGCCGATGACGCCGACGCCCGCCCGGCTCATGCCTGGACCTGCGGGTTCAGGTAGGCGTGGCTGGCCGCGATGGCGTCGAAGATGTCTCCGTCGTACTCGTCGAACTCGACGGCGCCCGCCTCCAGGTTCGGCGCGGCGGCGAGGATGTCGGTCCAGGGCAGCGTGCCCTTGCCGGCCGGCTGCTGCTCGATGTTGTTGCGGTTGACCGGGCCGTCCTTGAGGTGCAGGAACGCGACGCGCTGGGCGAGCTTCGCGACGTAGGCGGGGACGTCCTGCCCGCCGACGGCCACCCAGTACGCGTCCAGCTCGAACACGATGCGCGGGTCGAGGCGCGCCTCGAGGCTCTCGAGCGCCGTCAGGCCGTCCTCGAACGACTGGTCGATCTCCCACCAGTGGTTGTGGTAGCCGACACGCAGCCCGTGGTCCGCGGCCTTCGCGGCCGCGTTGTTCAGGCGGTCGGCCGTCGCGACGATGTCGTCCAGCGAGGTCCAGTACGGCTCCGGCAGGTACGACTCGATGACCGCCGACGCGCCCAGCTCGGTCGCCTTCGCGAACACGTCGTCGAGGTCGACGTCGAACAGCGGCGACGTCATGGTCGGCGCCGTCAGGCCGTTGGCGCGGAGCGCGTCCAGCGTCTCAGGGCCGGCGGACATCAGCTTGTAGGACGCCTCCACCTGCGTGTACCCGATGCCCGCGACCCGCTCGATGGTGCGGGCGACGTCCTCGTCGAGGGCGTGGCGGACGCTGTACAGCTGGAGGGACAGGGACCTGAGTGGCACGGGGAACCTTTCGTCGTCGCGCACTGACGGAGTTCAGACTAGCCCACGGTTGTGTTCAAATGAACAGAAAGATGTGACCAAGTTACCAACTCTGTGCCGGTCGAGCAGGCCCTCTCGGAATGATCACGTTCACCACGGAATTCCGTGTCGCACCACGCCTGTAGACGTGTTGAGGGTCGGGTAATCCTGGTGATGGCCCGTCGTCGCGGCTGGCAAGCGCTTGCCGTGCACGTCACGAGGCGTTCGCGCGCGTCACGAGGGCTGCAGGCCTGGTTCAGCAGGGAATTCCGTAGTGAACGTGATCATTCCGGGGCGGGGCGAGGCGGGGCGAGGCGAGGCGTGGGGTGCGGGGTCGGCTTTCGCCGGCCAAACGTGGCAAACTTCGGCGAACCGCTCTCCGAGCCGACTCTCGTCTCAACATGCGGCCAAAAACCGTCCACGATGCGGTCTCTCGCGCGCGCGAGAGAACCTCATCCCCTACAGTGAGGCTTCCCGGACTGTAGTCCGCGCCAAGAGGGGGCTTGCGTTGTCTCTACGTCTGTTCACATCCGAATCCGTCACCGAGGGTCATCCAGACAAGATCTGCGACCAGATCAGTGACGCCGTGCTCGACGCGCTGCTGAAGGACGACCCGAACAGCCGGGTCGCCGTCGAGTCCATGGTCACCACCGGCCTGGTCCACGTGGCCGGCGAGGTGACCACGCAGGGCTATGCCGACATCCCGGGCATCGTCCGCGAGACCATCCTCGGCATCGGCTACGACTCGTCCACGAAGGGCTTCGACGGCTACTCGTGTGGCGTGTCGGTGTCCATCGGGTCGCAGTCGCAGGACATCGCGCAGGGTGTGGACTCCGCGTACGAGCATCGCGTCGAGGGCGACCTCGACCCGCTGGACCTGCAGGGGGCGGGCGACCAGGGGCTGATGTTCGGCTACGCGAGCGACGAGACGCCCGAGCTGATGCCGTTGCCGATCATCGTCGCGCACCGGCTGGCGCAGCGGCTGTCCGAGGTGCGCCGCTCGGGTGCGGTGCCGTACCTACGGCCCGACGGCAAGACGCAGGTGACCATCGAGTACGACGGCGACCGCCCGGTCCGCCTCGACACCGTGGTGGTGTCGACGCAGCACGCGGCGAACATCGACCTCGAGCAGCTGCTGACGCCGGACATCGCCAACCAGGTCGTGAAGCCGGTCCTCGAGTCGTTCGAGCTCGACGACCACGACTTCCGGCTGCTGGTCAACCCGACCGGCCGGTTCGAGATCGGCGGACCCATGGGCGACGCCGGCCTCACCGGACGGAAGATCATCATCGACACCTACGGCGGCATGGCCCGCCACGGTGGCGGCGCGTTCAGCGGCAAGGACCCGTCCAAGGTCGACCGCTCGGGCGCCTACGCCATGCGCTGGGTGGCGAAGAACGTCGTCGCGGCGGGGCTGGCCAAGCGGTGCGAGGTGCAGGTCGCCTACGCCATCGGCAAGGCCGAGCCGGTGGGCCTGTTCCTCGAGAGCTTCGGCACCGAGACCGTCCCGGTCGACCGCATCGCCGACGCCGTCAAGCAGGTGTTCGACCTGCGGCCGGCGGCGATCATCCGCGACCTCGACCTCAAGCGGCCCATCTACGCGCAGACCGCCGCCTACGGCCACTTCGGCCGCGAGCTGCCGGACTTCACCTGGGAGCGCACCGACCGCGTCGACGCGCTGCGGGCGGCCGCCGGCTGATCGTCCCTGCGGGGGAGGCGCAGATCGTCCTGGAGTGCGACGGGGACGCGGTGGGGCGTCCGTAGCGTGGGTCCATGCGCCGACTGAAGACGCTTTCCGCCCTGTCCGCAGCACTCGTCCTGCCCGTCGCGGCCACACCGGCCGCGGCGGGCAGTGCCATGTCCGCCGCTGTCGACGGCGACCTCGACGTCGCGTGGCTGGAGGAGTCTCTGGCGGCGCTGGGCGCCGCCGGGCCGCAGGCCGTCGTCGTCGAGGTCCGCGACGGCGAGCAGGTGTGGTCGGCCGCGACCGGCGACCGCGACCCGTTCGCACCCGCGCCGCACGACGACCCGGCCGAGCCCACCGACCTCGTCCGCGTCGGCAGCGTGACCAAGAGCATGATCGTCACCGTGGTGCTGCAGCTGGTCGCCGAAGGCCGCCTGAGTCTCGACGACGCCGTCGCCGACCACCTGCCCGGTGTGCTGCCGTACGACGAGCCGATCACCGTCCGCCAACTGCTCGGCCACACGTCGGGGGTGCCGAACCACTTCCCGCTGCTGTACCCGTCGCTGGCGCAGGGCTCGGCCGAGGACCTGGTCCGCAACCAGCACGCCTACTTCCGGCCGCCGGCGCTGGTCGAGTTCGCGACGCGCGGGCCGCTCGACTTCGCCCCCGGCGCGCACTACTGGTACTCCAACACCGGGTACGCCGTCATCGGCCTGCTGGTCGAGGAGCTCACCGGGCAGCCGATCGAGGACGAGCTGGAGCGGCGCGTGTTCGAGCCGGCCGGGCTGACGGACACGACGTTCCCGCGGCACGGCACCCGCTGGCCGGGCGAGCACCCCGACGGGTTCTTCGCCACCGGCGACCCCGCCGAGCCCTACGTCGAGACGACGCAGATGTCGGCGTCGCAGTTCTGGGCGGCGGGCGCGGTGGTGTCGACGACGGCGGACACCAACCGGTTCTTCCGGGCGATGTTCGACGGCACGCTGCTGCCCGAGGGCCTGCTGGCCGAGGCCCGCACCCTGACCCCGCAGTCCGAGGGGACCTACGGGCTGGGCATCCAGGCGGTGGCGGCGCCGTGCGAGCCGATCGGCGACGGCGGCCTGGCCTTCGGCCACACCGGCGGCACGTTCGGGCACTCGACGTACGCGTTCTCCTCGCCCGACGGCGAGCGCCAGGTCAGCGTCGTGCTCAGCATCGACGACCAGCTGGCCCCGTCCGAGGAGCGGGCACTCGCCCTGAACGAGCTGCTCGTCGCGGGACTCTGCGGATCGACGACGGCGCCGGCTGCCCGTTCCGCCGGGGTGGACGTCCTGGGCGAGCTGGAGATCGTCCGGGGCTGATCGGGACGATGCCCTAAGGGCCGGCACCTGCGCGGATCGTCCTGGAGTGCCAGGAGAACGCGGTGGCGCGTTCCTAGCGTGGAGGCATGCGCCGACTCCTGCCGATCACGGTCCTGTCCGCCTCCGTCCTGTCCGTCTCCGTCCTGTCAGCCGCGGCCCTGCCGACTGCGTCGGGCGACGCCGTCGCCACCGGACTCGACGTGCCGGCGCTGGAACGCGCCCTCGAGGCCGTGGATGCCGCCGGTGCGCCGGGCACCGTCGTCGAGGTCCGCGACGGCGACGAGGTCTGGTCCGCCGCGGCGGGTGATCGTGACCCACTCGACCGGCGCCCGGAGCCGGTCGAGCCGACCGACCGGGTCCGCATCGGCAGCGTCACGAAGAGCATGCTGGTCACCGTTGTGCTCCAGCTCGTCGACGAGGGCCGGCTGGGCCTCGACGACACCGTCGCCGAGCACCTGCCCGGAGTGCTGCCGTACGACACGCCGATCACCGTCCGCCAGCTGCTCAGCCACGCGTCGGGCGTGCCCGACTACTTCCCCGACCTGTTCCCGTCGTTGTTCGAGGGCTCGCCGGCGGACGCCGAGCGGAACCGGCTGCGCTACTACCGGCCCGAGGGCCTGATCGGGATGGCGACGGTGCGCCCGCTCGACTTCACGCCCGGCACGTCCTGGACCTATTCGAACACCGCCTTCTACGTCGCCGGCCTGCTGGTCGAGGAGATCACCGGCAACTCCGTCGAGGACGAGCTGGAGCGGCGGGTGTTCGAGCCGGCCGGTCTCGACGACACCGACATCCCGCGGTACAGCACGTCGATCCGGGGTGAGCACCCGCGCGCGTACCTCGCCACCGGCGACCCGGACCGGCCGCTGCTCGACACCACCCGGATCTCGCCGACGCTGTTGTGGGCGGCCGGCGCGGTGGTGTCGACGACGGCAGACGTGAACGCGTTCTTCCGGGCCATGTACGACGGCACGCTGCTGCCGGCCGAGCTGGTGGCGCAGGCACAGGCGCTGACGCCGGAGTCGGGCGGCGAGTACGGGCTGGGGACCGAGGCGCTGCCGGCCGACTGCCCGCGGATCGACGGCGGCGTCGCCTACGGCCACACCGGCAGCACGCTCGGGTTCGTCACGTCCGCGTTCTCCTCGCCCGACGGCGAGCGGCAGGTCAGCGTCACGATCACCGTCGAGGACCTGCTGGCGCGCAACGAGCAGCTGTCGGCCGCGGTCGACGAGCTGCTCGAGGCCGGGTTGTGCACAACCACGCCTGTCCGGGGCTGAGCCTGTGGACAATCATGAGACGGGTCCGCGGGTGCGGTAGAACGGGTCTGTGAGCGCATCCGAGCCGGCCGAGCCCGACCAGCTGGCGCTGGTCGCCGCCCCCGGCCGGCGCCGGTTCCGCACCCGCGAGCCCGAGCCGGTCGCGGAGGAGCGGCCGGTGGCCCGCGTGCTGGTCGACGTCGGGCTGCCGCACCTCGACCGGCCGTTCGACTACCTCGTCCCGGCGTCCATGGCCGACGACGCCGTCGTGGGCGCTCGGGTGTCGGTGCGGTTCGCGGGCACCGACCACGACGGCTTCATCATCGCGCGCGGCGACGACAGCGACCACGATGGCAAGCTGGCGCGGCTGCGCCGGGTGGTGTCGCCGGAGCCGGTGCTGGCCCCCGAGATCGCCGCCCTCGCGCGCGCCGTCGCCGACCGCTACGCCGGCACCGTCTCCGACGTGCTCCGGCTGGCCGTCCCGCCGCGGCACGCCACCGCCGAGAAGGCCGCGTCGCCCGATGCGCCGGTCCCGCCGGCCAAGCCCGACCCCGGCGGCTGGGCCGACCACGACGCGGGCGCCGCGCTGCTCGACGCGCTGGCCGCCGGGGGAGCGCCGCGCGCCGTCTGGAACCCCGGCCCGGCCGCCGACTGGCCCGACCTCGTCGCCCGGCTGGTCGCGGCGACGCTGTCGGGCGGACGGGGCGCGCTGGTGGTGGTGCCCGACGGCCGCGACGTCGCGCTGGTGTCGGGGGCGATGACGGCGCTGCTGGGCGCGGGACAGCACGTCGAGCTCGAGGCCGACGCAGGGCCGTCCACACGGTACAAGCGCTGGCTGGCGGTCCGACGGGGTGCGGTGCGGGCCGTCGTGGGGACGCGGTCGGCCGCGTTCGCGCCGGTGCACGACCTCGGGCTGGTCGTCGTCTGGGACGACGGCGACGACCTCCATGCCGAGCCGCGCGCGCCGTACCCGCACACCCGCGAAGTGCTGCTGCTGCGCGCCCACCAGGCCGGGGCTGCCGCTGTCGTCGGCGGGTTCGCGCGCACGGCCGAGGCGGAGCAGCTGCTGACCACCGGCTGGGCGCGGGCCGTGACCCCGCCGCGGCCGGCCGTGCGCTCCGCGGCGCCGCGCATCCACTCCAGCGGCGACGACCACGAGCAGGTCCGCGACGCGGCGGCCAGGAGCGCGCGGCTGCCGTCGCTGGCCTGGCGCACGGCGCGTGCGGGCCTGGCTCGCGGGCCGGTGCTGGTGCAGGTGCCGCGGGCCGGCTACCTCCCCGGCGTGGCCTGCGGTCGCTGCCGCACGCCGGCGCGCTGTGCGGCCTGCTCCGGGCCGCTGGTGCTGGGCCAGGCCGACCAGCCGCCGCGGTGCGCCTGGTGTGCGACGGCGTACCCGTCGTGGCGCTGCGAGACGTGCGGGCACGGAGGGCTGCGGGCGACGGTGGTGGGTGTGCGGCGCACGGCCGAGGAGCTGGGCCGGGCGTTCCCCGGCGTCCCCGTGCTGCTCTCGCGCGGCGACGCCGTCCGCTCCACGGTCGACGCCGAGCCGGCGCTCGTGGTGGCGACGCCCGGGGCCGAGCCGGTCGCGTCCGGCGGGTACACCGCCGCGCTGCTGCTCGACGGCACGGCGCTACTGGCCCGGCCGAGCCTGCGCGCGGCCGAAGAGTCACTGCGCCGCTGGCTGCGGGCGGCCGCGCTGGTCCGGCCGGGCACCATGGGCGGCGAGATCGTGGTGGTCGCCGACTCCTCGGCGCCCGCGGTCCAGGCACTGGTCCGCTGGGACCCGGCCGGCTTCGCCTCGCGCGAGCTGGCCGAGCGCGCGTCCTTGCACCTGCCGCCCGCCGCCCGGGTCGCCGAGCTGACGGGCGCCGCCGCCGACGTCGACGACCTGCTCATGCACGCTCAGTTGCCGGGGGAGGCCGAGGTCATCGGACCCGTGCCGGTCGAGGACGGCGGCGCTCGGGCGATGATCCGCGCGCCCCGTGGTGCGGGGACGGCACTGGCCGCGGCCTTGCGGTCGGCGGCCGGCGTACGGTCGGCTCGCCGCACCGGTGGGTCGGTACGCGTGCGGATCGATCCGGTCGACTTCGGCTGACCGTCTCGTCGGGTCGTGGGGTTGGGTTGGGTGGCCCCGCCCCCCCTGCTGCCCATTCTCTTAAGCCGCGGGGACCCGCCTCAAGTCCGCGCCCTCTGTGGTCGGCTTTCGCTGTGGCTTCCGGGGCTTCGACTTGACCCGGGTCCCCGCGGCCTAAGAACGGGCAGCTATCAGGGGGACGGGGGGAGTCTGGCGACGGGTGAGTGGTCGGCGGGCCTGCACCATCCCACGATGCGGGATTTCGGGCGCGTTGGCTGGGCCGCCCACCACGATTACCCGAGCCTCAAGACGCCTGCAATCGTGTTGGGGCTCGGGTAATCCTCGTGATGTACGCGATCCTTGATGATCATCACTGTCCATACCCCGGCGAACCGGACGAAACGGGCATGGAAGGGCGAGGCGTGCCCAGGGTCTCCCCATCCCTCTGATAGCTGCCAGTTCTTGGCCGCGGAACCGCGGGTCAAGTCCGTCTCTCCGGCGCGAAGCGCCTCCATCGTCGGACTTGAGGCGCGGTTGCGCGGCTAAGACACTGGGCAGCAGGGGGACGGGGAGCCCACCTCATCACTCCGACGAACTGAGGTCCACGTAGAACGCCACGGCTTCGGCGGGCAACCCGTCGAACACCAGGCGACCGTCGTCGAAGACCAGGACACGGTCCATGGCGAGCACCGCGTCCAAGTCGTGCGTCACCAGCACCACCCGCTGCGGCAACTCCGCCAGCAACGCCAGCACGCGCCGGGTGTTGCGCAGGTCCAGCAGCGTCGTCGGCTCGTCGCAGACCAGGACCTTCGGCTCCGTCACCAGCACCGAACACAGCGCCAGCAGCTGCTTCTGGCCGCCGGACAGCAGGTGCGCCGGATGGTCGGCGTGCCCGGCCAGCCCGAACGACGACAGCGCCTCGGCGACGCGCTCGGACACGACCGCACGCGGCAGGTCGCGCAATCCGAACGCGACGTCCTCGGCGACCGTGGGCATGAGGATCTGCGCGTCGGGGTCGGTGAACACGAAGCCCACCGAGCGTCGCACCTCCGCGCCCGACCGGCCCCGGGTCGACAGCCCGTCGACCGTTACGGACCCCGTCGTCGGCAGGACCAGCCCGTTCAGCAGGCGCGCGAACGTCGACTTGCCCGACCCGTTGGCGCCGATGACCCCGACCCGCTGCTCGGTCAGCGTCACGGACACGTCGCGCAGGACGGTCCGGTCGCCGTACCGATGGCTGACCTCCTGGACCTCTATCACAGGGACGACGCGGCGAAGGTGTCGCAGGCCGCGATGTCGCCGGTCTTGAGGCCCGTGGTGAACCAGCGCTGCCGCTGCTCGCTGGACCCGTGCGTCCACGACTCCGGCGTGACGGTGCCCTGGAAGCGCTCTTGGATGTAGTCGTCGCCGACGGTGTTGGCGGCGGACAGGGCGTCGGAGATGTCCTGCTGCGTCAGCTCGGTGATCAGCGGCTGGCCGGAGCCGTCTTCGGCCGTGGTGGCGTGGTGCGCCCACATGCCGGCGTAGCAGTCGGCCTGCAGCTCGAGCCGGACGGCGTCGGACGTCGGCCCGGACTGGGTGCGGACGCGCTGCATCTGGCCGGTGAGGTTCTGGATGTGGTGGCCGTACTCGTGGGCCAGGACGTACGCCTCGGCGAACTGGCCGCTGGGGCCGCCGTAGGTGGTGCGCAGCTGGTCGAAGAACCCGAGGTCGAGGTAGACGTTCTGGTCGCCGGGGCAGTAGAACGGCCCCACCTGCGACGACGCCGTGCCGCACCGGGTGGTGACGGACGAGGTGAAGAACGTCGTGGTGGCCGGGGTGTACTGCTCGCCGGCCGCGGCGAAGTAGTCCTCCCAGAACGCCTGGGCGGAGTTGACGTAGAGCACGAAGCGGCAGTCGGCGTTCTGGTCGATGTCGGCGACCGTCTGGCACTCGCGCTCGAGCTCGCCCTCGGAGCCGGGCTCGGCCTGGACGCCGGACGCACCGCCGTCGTCGCCGCCCAGGAGGTCGGCCGGGTTGTTCCCGGTGAGAAGCGCGATCAGCGCGATGATCACCACGCCGATGCCGCCACCGGCCGCCGCTGTGCGGCCGGCCGGGCGCCGGCCACGCTGGTCGGACACCTGGGAAGAGTCCAGGCGTGCCCGCCGGTTGAACTTCATGGCCGATTCACCTCCCGCGTAGACTGCTCACCATGATGCCCGTGGCGGACTGATCGTGCTGCGCCGGTCACCCAACCCCACACGAGGCCACGGAGAGTTCACCCTGACATGATCACCGCTCATCAGCTCGAAGTGCGTGCAGGCGCGCAGGTACTTCTCGAAGACGCCAGTTTCCGCATCGGCCCGGGCGACAAGGTCGGGCTGGTGGGCCGCAACGGCGCCGGCAAGACCACGCTCACCCGCATCCTGGCCGACGAGGGCCAGCCCGCCTCCGGCTCCGTCGTGCGCACGGGCCCCATCGGCTACCTCCCGCAGGACCCCCGCGCCGGCGACCCCGAGGTCGTCGCCCGCGACCGCATCCTGGGCGCCCGCGGGCTCGACGTCGTCGTCGCCGGCATGCGCAAGGCCGAGAAGCAGATGGCCTCCAGCGACCAGGACGAGCACGAGCGCGGCATGCGCCGCTACGCCCGGCTCGAGGCCGAGTTCCTGGCCGCCGGCGGGTACGCCGTCGAGTCCGAGGCCGCCACCATCGCCGCCAGCCTCGGACTGGCCGACCGCGTGCTCACGCAGCCGCTGAAGACGCTCTCGGGCGGTCAGCGCCGCCGCGTCGAGCTGGCCCGCATCCTGTTCTCCGACGCCGAGACGCTGCTCCTGGACGAGCCGACCAACCACCTCGACGCCGACTCCATCGTGTGGCTGCGCGACTTCCTGCGGGCCTACAAGGGCGGCCTGGTGGTCATCAGCCACGACGTCGCGCTGCTCGACAAGACGGTCAACCGCGTCTTCCACCTCGACGCCAACCGCGCCGCCCTCGACGTCTACAACATCGGCTGGACGGCGTACCTCGCCCAGCGCGAGACCGACGAGCGACGGCGGCACCGCGAGCGGGCCAACGCCGAGAAGAAGGCCGCCGCCCTCAAGGCGCAGGCCGACCGCATGCGCTACAAGGCCACGAAGGCCACCGCGGCGCAGAACATGGACCGTCGCGCCCAGCGGCTGCTGTCGGGGCTCGAGGAGTCGCGCCGGTCGGACAAGGTCGCCAAGCTGCGCTTCCCCGACCCCGCGCCGTGCGGCAAGACGCCGCTCACGGCCAGCGGACTGTCGAAGTCGTACGGATCGCTCGAGGTCTTCACCGACGTCGACCTCGCCATCGACCGCGGCAGCCGGGTCGTCATCCTGGGCCTCAACGGTGCCGGCAAGACGACGCTGCTGCGGCTGCTCGCGGGCGTCGAGGCGGCCGACACCGGCGCCGTCGAGCCCGGCCACGGCCTGCGCCTGGGCTACTACGCGCAGGAGCACGAGACGCTCGACACCTCGCGGACGGTCCTCGAGAACCTGCGCAGCTCGGCGCCGGACCTCCCGGAGCTCGAGGCGCGCCGCGTGCTCGGCTCGTTCCTGTTCTCCGGCGACGCCGTCGACAAGCCGGCCGCCGTGCTGTCCGGCGGCGAGAAGACCCGGCTGGCGCTGGCCTCGCTGGTCGTGTCCAGCGCCAACGTGCTGCTGCTCGACGAGCCGACCAACAACCTCGACCCCGCCTCCCGCGAGGAGGTGCTGGGTGCGCTGCGCTCGTTCGCCGGCGCGATCGTCCTGGTGACCCATGACGAGGGCGCCGTCGAGGCGCTGAACCCCGAGCGGGTCGTGCTGCTCCCCGACGGAGTCGAAGATCTGTGGAACCCCGACTATGCGGAGCTCGTCTCACTCGCATAGGAGAGGTCCATCCACGCTGCGTCTTTTTCGTTCCCCGGAGCACGATCGGGGCTTCGAGTGGCGAAAATGCGCAATGAAGCGGATCATTGTCATCTGTCATGCAGGACAACGAAACGGGAGGACGCGTGGCCGAGAAGTTGGTAAAAGGCGCGCGGATCAGTGGGGGGCAGCGTGACAAGCTCGCCTCTGACCTGAAGAAGAAGTACGAAGGTGGTCGGAGCATCCGCGAGCTCGCCACCGAAACCGGGCGTTCCTACGGGTTCGTCCACCGGGTTCTGTCGGAGTCCGGTGTCAACCTACGAGGGCGTGGAGGGGCCACACGAGGCAAGGCCAAGAAGCAGGTCTGAACCAGCCCCTAGTTGGTCGAGATGCCGGAGGAGGGTGGCCTCCAGCAGCTCGATCACCCCGAGAAACGCTTCGTCACCCATGGCGCGGTCCCCGGCGCGCACGCCTCACCAGGCGATGCGGCGGCGATCCACCGAGTCCCTGACCGGTGCATCGTTCGGCGGTTACTCGAGTCGTCGTACTCGAACCCGAGGGGCCTTCACTCATCTGTCGACCACGGTCGCGGCCGGTACAGCCGATCGGGCGAGCCTGACATATCGGGCAGCCGTCAAGCGGTCGCACTCCGCACTGTTGATCTTGGTCCGAGTCATTGCTCGCGATATCGGCGCGCTTTCACTGAGAGTGACGTGAAGGCAGTTCATGCCAGTCCGGGAGTTCGTTCTGTCACGGTGCGTGACGGCTTGGTGTTGGCCAATTGGATCCGGAGAACCGCCATTCGGTCACCGTGGGTGACCATTCGTGCCGCCACGATACCCGGTGACATTGCGCCGCGATGCCCCCTGCATGCTCTGAGCGAACGCGGGAAGAATCGGTTGCGCACCCGGCGTTGTCGGCGCTGAGTCGCATGATGGACCCAGCGGACGTGAAGGAGGTCGACGCCGGTGTCGATGGGAATGGGCCAGGCCTGGCGCGCTTCCAGATCGTTCTCCAGCGACCAGTCGGTCAAGCAGCAACGGCTGGCCCGGGGGACCGTCAAGCGCATCGCCGGCTACGGCCGGCCCTACCGCTTCCAGCTGGCCGTGTTCCTCGGCACCACCATCCTCGCGGCGGCCTCCGCTGCCGCCGTCCCGCTGCTGCTGAAGGTCCTCATCGACGACGGCGTCAGCGCGGGCGACCGCGCGGTGGTCGTCTGGTCGGCCCTGGCGGTCGCCGGGCTCGCCGTCGTCGACGTCATCCTGGGCCTGCTGGGCCGGTGGATGTCGGCGCGCGTGGGCGAGGGCCTCATCTTCGACCTGCGCCGCCAGGTCTTCGACCACGTGCAGCGCCAGCCGGTCGCGTTCTTCACCCGCACCCAGACCGGTTCGCTGGTGTCGCGGCTCAACAGCGACGTCATCGGCGCGCAGCAGGCGTTCACGGGCACGCTGTCGCAGGTCGTGAGCAACTTCGTGACGCTGGTGCTGGCACTGGGCGCCATGCTCGTGCTGTCGTGGCAGATCACCCTCATCGTGCTGGTGCTGGTGCCGCTGTTCCTGCTGCCGGCCCGCTTCATCGGCCGCAAACTGGCCGACATCAGCCGCGAGTCCATGCAGCTCAACGCCGCCATGAGCCAGACCATGACCGAGCGGTTCAACGTCTCCGGCGCGCTGCTGGTCAAGATCTTCGGCCGCTACCAGGACGAGAACGCCGCGTTCGGCGGGGCGGCCGGCCGGGTCCGCGACATCGGCATCGTCCAGGCGCTCTACGCGCGGTACTTCTTCCTCGGGCTGACGTTCCTCGCCTCGCTCGCGACGGCGGTCGTCTACGGCGTCGGCGGCTGGCTGGCCATCGGCGGCACGCTCGAGGTCGGCACGCTGGTCGCGCTGGCGGCGCTGCTGACCCGCCTTTACGGGCCGCTGACGGCACTCTCGAACGTCCAGGTCGACATCATGACGGCGCTGGTCAGCTTCGAGCGGGTCTTCGAGGTGCTCGACCTCCCGCCCATGGTCCGCGACACCGACGGCGCGCGCCCGCTCCCGTCCGGCGACGAGCAGCTGTCGGTCGCGTTCGAGGACGTCGAGTTCGGCTATCCGGGCGCTGACGACGTCTCGCTCGCCTCGCTCGAGTCCGTCGCCCGGCCCGTCTCGGCCTCGCCCGAACCCGTCCTCAACGGCGTCTCCTTCGACGTCGAGCCGGGCCAGCTGGTCGCCCTGGTGGGGCCGTCGGGCGCCGGCAAGTCGACCATCACGCACCTGGTGTCGCGGCTCTACGACCCCACGGCGGGCGTGGTCCGGGTCGGCGGCCGCAACCTGCGCGACGTCACCCTCGAGTCGCTGCACGAGGCCGTCGGCGTCGTCACCCAGGACGCGCACATGTTCCACGACACCATCCGCTACAACCTCGCCTACGCCCGCCCCGCAGCCGGCGACGACGAGCTGTGGGCTGCCCTGCAGGCCGCGCAGATCGCCCCGCTGGTCCGGTCGCTGCCCGAGGGCCTCGACACCGTCGTCGGCGACCGCGGCTACCGGCTCTCCGGCGGCGAGAAGCAGCGGCTGGCCATCGCCCGGCTGCTGCTCAAGGCCCCGCGTGTGGTCGTCCTCGACGAGGCCACGGCGCACCTCGACTCCGAGTCCGAGGTGGCCGTTCAGCGGGCGCTCGAGACCGCGCTCACCGGCCGCACGTCACTGGTCATCGCGCACCGGCTGTCGACCATCCGCGGCGCCGACACCATCCTCGTCGTCGACGGCGGCCGCATCGTCGAGCGCGGCACGCACGAGCAGCTGCTCGCCGCCGGTGGCACCTACGCCGAGCTCTACCGCACCCAGTTCGCCCTGCAGGACGCGCCCGCCCGCACCGCCTGAGCCCTCCCGCACCGGCCGGCTGGGAATGATCACGTTCACCACCCGATTCCCTGCGCCACGAGGCCTGCAGACCTCTTGATCCGCGGAGAGACCTCGTGATGCGCGTCCGGCCGCGCATCACGAGGATCACCCGCGCATCACGAGGTCTGCAGGCCTCGTGCGGGACCGAATCGGGTGGTGAACGTGATCATTCCGAGGCGGGGGCGGCGATCAGAGCGAGCGGATCGACCCGCCGTCGACGGCGATGACGGAGCCGGTGACGTAGGACGCGGCGGGGGAGAGGACGAACGCCGCGACACGGCCGAACTCCTCGGGCCGGCCGTAGCGGCGCAGCGGGATGGTCTTCGACGCGGCCGCCTTGACCTCTTCGGGGTCGCGGCCGGACATCGCCGCCAGCTCGCGCAGGCGGTCGGTCTCGACGCTGCCGGGCAGCAGTCCGACCGTGCGCACGCCGTCGGGCCCCAGCTCGTCGGCCAGCTGCTTGACGACCATCGCGAGGCCGGGCCGGAGCCCGTTGGACGCGGCGAGCCCGGCGATGGGCGCCTTCACCGAACTGGACAGCACGAACGCCAGCGCACCGCCGCCGGACAGCCGCGACGCGACCACGCGGGCCACGCGCACGGCGCCGAGGAATACGCTCTCGAAGGCGGCCCGCCACTGGTCGTCGTCGAGGTCGACCACGCGACCGGCGGGCGGCCCGCCGACGCTGACGAGGGCGCCGTCGAGCCGGCCGAACCGGTCCAGCGCGAGGTCGGCCAGCCGCTCCGGGGTCGACGGGTCGGCGTTGTCGGCGGCCAGCCCGGCCGCGACGCCGTCGCCGCCCAGGTCGGACACCGCGGCGTCGACCGACTCCTGCGACCGCGATGCCAGCACCAGCCGGGCGCCGTCGGCGACGAGCGCCTCGGCACCGGCCCGGCCGAGCCCGCGGGTGCCGCCGGTGACGATGTAGACGCGATCCTTCAGCCCGAGATCCATGGTCGACGATCCTAGGACCGTCAGGCGTGGCCCGTAGCGGGCCGCCCCATCTCGGACAGCAGGTAGGCCGCCGTCACCAGCGGGATGTGGCTGAGCGCCTGCGGGAAGTTGCCGACCATGCGGCCGATGCGCGGGTCGAACTCCTCGGCCAGCAGCCCGAGGTCGTTGCGCAGGCTCAGCAGGTGCTCGAACAGCTCCCGCGCCCGCTCGGTCCGCCCGGTCAGGTGCAGCGCCTCGACCAGCCAGAACGAGCAGGCCAGGAAGGCGCCCTCGTCGCCGGGCAGGCCGTCGACGTCGTGCTCGGTGCGGTAGCGCAGCACCAGGCCGGTGTCGGTGCACAGGTCCTTGGAGATGGCGTCGACGGTGCCGACGACGCGCGGGTCGTCGGGTGGCAGGAAGCCGACGATGGGGATCTGCAGCAGCGCGGCGTCGAGCGCCGGGTGGCCGTAGGACTGGGTGAACGTGTTGCGCGAGGCGTCGTAGCCGTTCTTGACGACGTCGTTCATGATCGTCGCGCGCAGCGCCTTCCACCGGTCCGGCTGGCCGCTGACGCCGTCGTTCTGCAGGGCGGCGACGGCGCGGTCGGCCGCCACCCACGCCATGACCTTGGAGTGGACGAAGTGCCGGCGCGGCCCGCGGATCTCCCAGAGGCCCTCGTCGGGCTGGCTCCAGGCGCCCTCGAGGTGCTGCAGCAGCTTCTCCTGCAGCGCCCACACGTGCCGTTCGAGCGTCAGCCCGTGCTGGTGCGCGCGGGCCAGCGTGTCGATGACCTCGCCGTAGACGTCGATCTGCAGCTGTTCCGCGGCCGCGTTGCCGACGCGGACCGGGCTCGAGCTCTCATAGCCGGGCAGCCAGTCGATCTGGTACTCCTGCAGCCGCCGCTCGCCGCTGATGCCGTACATGATCTGCAGGTCGCCGGGGTCGCCGCCGATGGCCCGGATCAGCCAGTCGCGCCAGGCCCGCGCCTCGTCGACGTAGCCGCTGCGGATCAGCGCGTCCAGGGTGAACGCGGAGTCGCGCAGCCAGCAGTACCGGTAGTCCCAGTTGCGCACGCCGCCGATGTTCTCGGGCAGCGACGTGGTGGGTGCGGCGACGATGCCGCCGGTGGGCTCGTACGTCAGCGCCTTGAGGGTGAGCAGCGAGCGCATGACGGCGTCGCGGTACGGGCCGTCGTAGGTGCACTGGGCCGCCCAGCCGGTCCAGAACTTCTCCGTGGCGTCCAGGGCCTGCAGGGCGTCGACGGGGGACTCGGGCGGGTCGTGTGACGGGCCCCAGGCGAGGACGAAGCTGAGGCGCTCGCCCTCGCCGACGGTGAAGTCGGAGTGCGTCGTCAGCGCCCGCCCGTACGTCGGCACCTCGCAGTGCAGCGCGACGGAGTCGGGCCCGGCGACGCCGACGATGAGGCCGTTCTCGCGGTGCACCCACGGCACCGAGCGGCCGTAGTCGAAGCGCAGCCGCAGCTCGCTGTGCATGGGCACCCGGCCGGACAGCCCCTCGACGATGCGGACGACGTCGTGCTGCCCGGTGCTCGGCGGCATGAAGTCGATGACCTTGACGCTGCCGTGCGGGGTGTCCCAGACGTGCTCGAGGATCAGGGTGTCGCCGCGGTACCAGCGGCGGTCGGCCTGGCCGGCGCCGATGGGCGCGATGCGCCAGAACCCGTGCTTGGGGGTGCCGAGCAGCGAGGCGAAGCAGGCGGCGGAGTCGAACCGCGGCAGGCAGAGCCAGTCGATGGTGCCGTCACGGTCGACGAGCGCCGCGGTGTGCAGGTCGCCGATGATGCCGTGGTCCTCGATGAGACCCGTCATCCCTCCATTAGTACCCGACGGCCTAGGTTCGCGCCGGTGTCTGCGGCGCGTCCTGCTCGTGTGTCTCGTCACGGCCGCGCGCCTCGGCCCGGATGAGCAGGACGAACCCACCCACGCCGACGACGGCGAACAGGAACCACTGGATGGCGTAGGACAGGTGCGGCCCGGACTCCTGCGACGGCGGGTCGATGAGCTGCAGCGCGGTGGCCGGCTCTGGATCCTGGGTGATCAGCTCGCCCCAGGCGCCGTAGAGCGGGTAGGGCAGCCCGGCCTCGATCGTCCCGACGTCGACGAACCGGACCGCGCCGGTGGACGGGTCGACGCCGTCGTGCCCGGACTCGCTGTGCCGGACCCGTGCGGTGACGGTGACCTCGCCGGTGGGCGGGGCGGGCAGCTCGATCTGGTCGTCGTCGCGGCCGTCGGCGGCGACGAACCCGCGGTCGACCAGCAGGGCGGGACCGTCGTCGGTGACCAACGGTGTCAGCGCGTGCACGCCGCGCGTGCCGTCGACCGGGCGCAGCCGCAGCCGCAGCTCGTTGTCGACGTCCCAGTGGCCGGTGACCTGGACGGTGCTCCACTCGTCGCCGGTGGCCAGCGGCTCGCCCGGTGGCACCAGCTGCGCGGCCGGCACGGGGTCGCCGTCGACGTTGGCCTCGATGACGGCGTTGCGGTCCTGCCGCTGCTCGTTGCGGTCGAGCTGCCACAGCCCGAGCCGCACGCAGACCAGCACCAGCAGCACTCCGGCGAGCGTGCGCACCAGCCATCGCCGCGACGCCAGGAACCTGTACACGCCCACGACGGTACGCCGGGTGGTGGACGAGGGCGGCATCGGGGCGCACAGAGGCTTAGGCTGGAACGGTGCTGGTAGACCGATATGGACGCGTGGCCACTGACCTGCGGGTGTCTCTGACCGATCGGTGCAACCTGCGCTGCACCTACTGCATGCCCGAAGAGGGCCTGGCCTGGCTGCCGCGCCAGGACATCCTCACCGACGACGAGGTCGTGCGGCTGGTCCGCATCGCCGTCGAGCGGCTGGGTGTGCGCGAGGTCCGGTTCACCGGCGGCGAGCCACTGCTGCGCCGCGGGCTGGTCGACATCGTCGCCGCCTGCGCCCGGCTCGACCCGCGCCCCGAGCTGTCGCTCACCACCAACGCCGTCGGGCTCGCCCGCACGACCGTGGCGCTGGCCGAGGCCGGCCTCGACCGCGTCAACGGCTCCCTCGACACCCTGCGCGCCGACCGGTTCGAGGCGCTGACGCACCGCCGCCGGCTCGACGACGTCCTGGCCGGACTGGCCGCGGCGCGTGACGCCGGGCTCGAGCCCGTCAAGATCAACGCCGTCCTCATGCGCGGCCTCAACGACGACGAGGCACCCGAGCTGCTCGCGTGGGCGCTCGAGCACGGCTACGAGCTGCGCTTCATCGAGCAGATGCCGCTCGACGCGCAGCACGGCTGGGACCGCTCGACCATGGTGACGGCCGAGGAGATCCTGGCGTCGCTACAGAGCGTGTTCGACCTCACCCCGGTGGGCGACGTCGAACGGGGCAGCGCGCCGGCCGAGACCTGGCTCGTGGGCGGCGGCCCGGCCCGCGTCGGCGTCATCGCGTCGGTCACCCGGCCGTTCTGCGGGAACTGCGACCGGACCCGCCTCACGGCCGAGGGACAGGTGCGCAACTGCCTCTTCGCGCGCGAGGAATCGGACCTGCGCGGGGCCATGCGCGACGGTGCCGACGACGCCGAGCTGGCGCGTCGCTGGGAGGTCGCCATGGCGGGCAAGGCGGCCGGTCACGGCATCGATGACCCGGGGTTCTTGCAGCCGTCGCGGCCGATGTCCGCTATAGGCGGGTAATAACCGCAAATTCAGCGGTTGACCAGGTGAGATTCGACACATTGGCCGGTAGATGAGGACGACGCCGGGCAGCCACGGGGGAAGCCGCCCGACGTCGCCGGTACGCAACGCACCGACGGGGGAATACGGAACGTGCGCCTGGGGAGTATTGCACGTTCCACAACCACTTCGGAAGGCCCTGTCAATGTTCGATTCGATCTTTGGTCGACGCGCCGGGAGGAAGGGCCAGCCGCGGCGGCGGAACCACTGGTGAGAGCGCGCTTCGGCGCGGCTGGCTGGCGGCGTTGGCGATGACGACGGCGACATAGGGCAGCACGACCGCACCCAGGATGAACACCCACCGAAGCCAACCCTGAGTGACGACGGCGAGCGGGAGACAGGCGATTCTGATGCCCATCATGATCAGATAGCGCCGCTGCCGGCTGGCGAGATCGTCACTGTGCGGTGCCGCGGCCGTAGTGACCGACGGCACAGGATCACTCCGGCGTTGACCGTGGTGTCGACCCGTCCCATTCACGGTTCCACGGTAGGCCAGAATCGTGCGATCGATGCAGCCGGGCCGCCATCGTCCGGCGCGACGAAAGGAAATCGCCATGAACCGTACCTACCGGGTGACCGAGATCGTCGGCACGTCCAGCGAGGGGATCGACGAGGCGGTGCGCAACGGCATCGGCCGGGCCGCCCAGACGCTGCGCCACCTCGACTGGTTCGAGGTGACCGAGATCCGCGGGCAGATCGTCGACGGCGACGTGCAGCACTTCCAGGTCGGCATGAAGGTGGGCTTCCGCCTCGAGGACGCCTGACGCCCTGGCCGGGGATTCGTCCGGTATCCGGTAGCGTCGGCGCCGTCGTTCGCAGACCAGAGAAGGAGCACACGTGGGTCGGTCGGTACTGGTGACCGGTGGGAACCGCGGCATCGGGTTGGCCATCGCGCGCTCGTTCGCGCAGGCCGGTGACGACGTCACCGTCACCCACCGCAGCGGCGAGCCGCCCGAGGGACTGGCGGGTGTGCTGTGCGACGTCACCGACGCGGAGTCCGTCGACGCGGCGTTCACCCAGGTCGAGGCCGCACAGGGGCCTGTCGAGGTGCTGGTGGCCAACGCCGGCATCACCCGCGACACGCTGCTGCTGCGGATGAGCGAGTCCGACTTCACCGACGTGCTCGACACCAACCTGACGGGCGCGTTCCGCGTCGCCAAGCGGGCCGCCAAGGGCATGCTCCGGGCCCGCAACGGCCGGGTCGTGTTCATCTCCAGCGTCGTGGGCCTGCTGGGCTCGCCGGGGCAGATGAACTACGCGGCGAGCAAGGCCGGCCTGGTCGGCCTGGCCCGGTCCATGGCCCGCGAGCTGGGCAGCCGCAACATCACCGCCAACGTCGTCGCCCCCGGGTTCGTCGAGTCGGACATGACGGCCGAGCTCACCGAGGAGCGGCGCAAGGAGATCCTGGCCGGCATCCCGCTCGGCCGGTACGCCAGCGCCGACGAGGTGGCGCGGGTCGTGCGCTGGGTGGCGAGCGAGGACGCGGCGTACGTGACGGGTGCGGTCATTCCGGTGGACGGCGGATTGGGGATGGGTCACTGATGGGCATTCTCGAGGGCAAGCGGATCCTGGTCACCGGGGTCCTGACGGAGTCGTCGTTCGCCTTCCACGTGGCGAGGCTGGCGCAGGAGCAGGGCGCCACCGTCGTGCTCACCGGCTTCGGCCGCATGAGCCTGGTCGAGCGGATCGCCAAGCGGCTGCCGACGCCCGCGCCGGTGGTCGAGCTGGACGTCACCAGTACCGAGCAGCTCGACTCCCTGGCGGCCCGCGTCGGCGAGCACGTCGACGGGCTCGACGGCGTCGTCCACTCCGTCGGCTTCGCGCCGCAGACGGCGCTCGGTGGCGCGTTCCTCGAGACGCCGTTCGAGGACGTCTCGACCGCCATCCACGCGTCGACGTACTCGCTGAAGTCGCTGACCATGGCGACGCTGCCGCTGATGCCCGACGGCGGCTCCGTCGTCGGCATGGACTTCGACGCACAGGTGGCCTGGCCCGGGTACGACTGGATGGGCGTCGCGAAGGCCGGCCTCGAGGCGACGGCGCGCTACCTGGCCAAGTACCTGGGGCCGCAGAACGTGCGGGTGAACCTCATCTCGGCCGGGCCGGTGAAGACCATGGCGGCGCGCTCGATCCCCGGGTTCACCGACTTCGAGGGCGTCTGGAACGACCGCGCGCCGCTGGGCTGGGACCTGTCCGACCCCGAGCCCGGCGCCCGCGGCGTCGTCGCGCTGCTGTCGGACTGGTTCCCCAAGACCACCGGTGAGGTCATCCACGTCGACGGCGGTGTGCACGCGGTGGGCGCGTGATCCCGGCCGGGCGCGACGGCTCCGTCCGCCTGGGCGGACTGGTCCTGCGGGACCACTGGTTCGACGTGCCGCTGTCGCATGCCGGCGGGGCCGGCGGCGAGACCATCCGGCTCTACGCGCGCGAGGTCGTGTCGGCGTCCGATCCGGACAAGGACCGGCCGTGGCTGCTGTTCCTGCAGGGCGGGCCGGGCGGCAAGGCGACCCGGCCGGCCGGCGCGTCGGGCTGGGTCGGCCGGGCGGTCGAGGACTTCCGGGTGCTGCTGCTCGACCAGCGCGGCACCGGCCGGTCGACGCCGGCGACGGCGGCGACGCTGTCTGCTCGCGGTGATGCCGCCGCCCAGGCGGAGTACCTGGCGCACTTCCGGGCCGACGCGATCGTGGCCGACTCCGAGCTGGTGCGGCGTCAGCTGGCCGGCGAGGACACCGCGTGGCACGTGCTCGGGCAGTCCTACGGCGGGTTCTGCTCGCTGACCTATCTGTCGTTCGCGCCCGAGGGGCTGGCGTCGGTCATGCTGACCGGCGGGCTGGCCCCGGTCGCCGTCGGCGCCGACGACGTCTACGCCGCCACCTACCGCACCGTCGAGCGGAAGAACGCGCAGTTCCACGCCGCCTTCCCGTGGGCGCGGGAGCGGCTGTCCGCCGTCGCCGATCATGTGCGGGACCATGATGTGCGGCTGCCCGACGGGTCGCGGCTGACGGTGCCGCGGCTGCAGGCGCTGGGGCACGGGCTGGGCGCGAACTCGGCGATCCCCGGGCTGGCGTACCTGCTCGAGGAGGCGTTCGCCGCCGACGGCGTGCTGTCCGACACCTTCCTCGTCGGCGCCTGGGAGACGCTGTCGTTCGCGAGCGGGCCGCTGTACGCCGTCCTGCACGAGGCCTGCTACGCGCACGAGACCGCCACCCGCTGGTCGGCCGAGCGGGTGGGTGCGGGGCTGCCGCAGTTCGGTCCGGACGCCGACCCGCTGCTGCTCACCGGCGAGATGATCTATCCCTGGATGTTCGAGCACGACCCCGCGCTGGTGCCGCTTCGGGCGGCCGCCGACCTGCTGGCGGAGCGCGAGTGGGGTCCGCTCTACGACCTCGACCGGCTGGCCGCCAACGAGGTCCCGGTCGCGGCCGCCCTCTACACCGAGGACATGTACGTCGACGCCGGGCTGTCCCGCGACACGGTGGCGCGGGTGCGCGGGCTGCGTGCCTGGGAGACCAACGCCCACGAGCACGACGGCCTGCGCGAGACCGAGGACGTCATCGACCGGCTGATCCGGATGAACCGGGGTGAAGTGTGAGGCCCGAGGACCTGCCGCCGGGGGAGCGCTTCACCGTCGTGCGACTCTCCGAGGGCTACGACATCGCCGAGGTCGACGCGTTCGTCGACCGGATCCGGGCCACCCTGGGTACCACCCTCTCCGACGACGAGGTGCGCCAGGTCCAGTTCACGGCGGTGCGGCTGCGCGCCGGGTACGACATGCGCTCCGTCGACGAGTACCTCGACGACGTGATCGCCCGGCTGTCCGTCGCCCCGACCCCGCCCGCGGTCGCCGAGCCGCCGTCGTCGTCGCCGCCGAGTGCGGCGGAGCGGGCCGCGTTGCTCGCCGTCGCCGGCCGGGAGCGCGGCAGCCGCTTCGCCCGGCCCCGGTTCGGCCGGGGCTATCACCCGGACCAGGTGGACGCATTCGTCGACGAGGTGCGCGGCACCCTGGCGACGACCCTGACCCGGGCCGAGGTCGCGAACACGCACTTCGACCTTGTGTGGCGCGGCTACGACCCCCGCGAGGTCGACGCTTGGCTGGTCGCCGTAGAGGACCACACTCGCGGCTGACCTGCCCCCGGGCTGGGCCGCCCCGCCCAGAGGGTGGGCCGTCCCACCCACCGGGTGGGCAGGACCCGCCCGGAGGGGTGGGACCCCACGTTAGCGCCGCGAACCGACAAAGTCGGCCGCGTTCCTGAACCCCGGTTGATCATGGAGAAGGTCGGGTTTCCAGCGACGGGGAAGCCGACCTTCTCCATGATCAACTGCCGGCGCGGGGCGGCCGGCTGCCGCGTCAGTGGGTGCGCTCGGTGGTCAGCTCGATGAGCTGCGACAGCGCCTTGCGGCCGTCGTCGGTGACGTCGGCGGCGTCGAGGGCGGAGCGGGCGTCGGCGACCAGCTGGGTGACCAGGGTCTCGACGCGGTCCAGCGCGCCGGTGCCGACCAGGACCTCGCGCAGCGCCGTCACGCCGTCGAGGTCCAGCGAGGGGTCGCCCAGCCGCGCCGCCACCAGGGCCGCTTGGGACGCCGTCGCCCGTTCCAGTGCGTACGCGATCAGCAGCGTCCGCTTGCCCTCGCGCAGGTCGTCGCCGGTCGGCTTGCCGGTCTGGGCCGGGTCGCCGAAGACGCCGAGGACGTCGTCGCGGAGCTGGAACGCCTCGCCGAGCGCCGCTCCGAACCGGTGGTACGACGCCAGCTGCGGTGACGACGCGCCGGCCAGCGCGCCGCCGATGACCAGCGGGTGCTCGACGGAGTAGCGCGCGGACTTGTAGCGGATGACCGTCCGGGCCCGGTCGGCCTGACCCGACGGCGCGCCGGCGCCGCTGACCTGCTCGAGCATGTCGAGGTACTGCCCGCCGCCGACCTCGGTGCGCATGCGGTCGAACACCGCCCGCGCGGACCGCAGGCGAACGCCGTCGACGGCGGCGAGGTCGAACAGCTCGGCGCTCCACGCGAGCAGCATGTCGCCGAGCAGGATCGCGGCCGCCGCGCCGAACGCGTCCGGGTCGCCCTGCCAGCCGGAGTCGCGGTGCAGCGTCGCGAACCGCCGGTGCACCGACGGCAGCCCGCGGCGGGTGTCGGAGGCGTCGATGAGGTCGTCGTGGACCAGCGCCGACGCCTGGAAGAGCTCCAGCGCCGCCCCGATGGTGACCAGCGCGTCATCGGCCGGGTCGCCGTCGGCCGCCCGCCAGCCCCAGTAGCAGAACGTCGGGCGCAGCCGCTTGCCGCCGGACAGGAACGCGGCCGCCGCGTCGATCAGCGGCAGCGTCTGCGGGCTCGCCTCGCCGAGCAGGTCGCGCTGGCCGTCCAGGAACGTGTCGAGGGCCTGCTGGATGCGCGGGCGCAGCAGGCCGACGGGGTCGTCGGGCCCGGCCAAGTCGTCGCGGGGCGCAGTGGTCACCACGCCTGCAAGGCTAGGGGGTGCCGGGTCGTGACGGCGGACGCGGGCGGCGTCCGGCCAGACTTCCGAACGCTGAGACGATCTGTCCGAAACGCGGACGTGGCCGGTACTCTTGGCGAATGGCTCTGGGTCTTCCGTCGACCATGCCCGGTGGTGCGCGCACCATCCGGGAGCTGCTCGCATCGGGCGGGAGATCGTTCTCGTTCGAGTTCTTCCCGCCGAAGGACGAGCGGGCCGAGGCCGCGTTCTGGCAGACCATGCGCGAGCTCGAGCGGCTGCAGCCGACCTTCGTCTCCGTGACGTACGGCGCCGGCGGCACCACCCGCGACAAGACCGTGCGCATCACCGAGAGCGTCGCCCGCGACACCACGCTCACCGTCGTCGGTCACCTCACCGCCGTCAACCACTCGGTGGCGGAGCTGCGCAACATCATCGGCCAGTACGCCGACGCCGGGGTGCGCAACTTCCTCGCCCTGCGTGGCGACC
This sequence comes from Jiangella mangrovi, assembly GCF_014204975.1. NCBI lineage: Bacteria > Bacillati > Actinomycetota > Actinomycetes > Jiangellales > Jiangellaceae > Jiangella > Jiangella mangrovi. The sequence goes on along the minus strand of NZ_JACHMM010000001.1, from coordinate 4,310,907 downwards.
CGCCCGGCGACCCGCGCGGCGAGTGGGTCAAGCACCCCGAGGGCTACGAGTTCTCCGAGGACCTCGTCCGGCTCCTGGGTGCCACCGGCGACTTCTGCGTCGGCGTCGCGGCGTTCCCGGACAAGCACCCGCGCTCGCCCGACCTCGAGACCGACGCCCGCTTCCTGGCCCGCAAGTTCCAGGCCGGCGCCGACTACGCCATCACGCAGATGTTCTTCCACGCCGACGCCTACCTGCGGCTGCGCGACCGCGTGGCGGCGGGCGGGGGCGAGGCGCCGATCATCCCGGGCATCATGCCGGTCACCAACGTGCGGCAGATCCAGCGCTTCGCCGTGCTCACCGACGCCGACTTCCCGGCCCCGCTGGCCGACCGGTTGCTCGCCGTCGAGGACGACCCTGAGGCCGTGCGCGCCATCGGCGTCGAGGTCGCGACGGAGCTGTGCGAGCGGCTGCTCGCCGAGGGCGTGCCCGGCCTGCACTTCATCACGCTGAACAAGTCGACGGCGACGCGCGAGATCTACCAGAACCTCGGGGTCGGCGTCCCGTCCTGAGTGGCCGACGACGGCGTCAGGCCCGGCCGATGTGGTCGGTGACGATCGCGGCCGACAGCGCGACCAGCGGGATGCCGGGGCCCGGGTGCGCCCCGGAGCCGGCGAGGTAGAGCCCGGGGGTCCGGGTGACGTTGGCCGGACGGCGGAAGAGTGCGGTCACGCGGCCGGCCGCGACCCCGTGCACCCCCGGCGGGGTGAGGTGGCGCACCCGCCCCTCGGGGGTGTCGTAGGTGACGACGGCGGGGCCCCCGTCATCGGGAAAGCGGACGGACGGGGTCGCGCTCGGTTCCGTGACTCCGGCGGCCGGGGTCACGACGGCGTCGACGTCACCCAGGGTGGCGGGCGGGATGCTGGCCGGACCGCGACGGAGCCGGCCGAGCAGGCGGAGCGGGTCGGCGGCGAGGTCCGGCGGCAGCAGGCTCGGCTGGGCCGCCCAGACCACGACATCGGCCGCGACGGCGTCGTCGTCGGCGGGCTGGACGCCGGTGACCCGGCCGCCGTCGACGATTGGGCGGGCGATCGGCACCCCGTAGCGGAAGGTGGCGCCCCGCTCGGCCGCCCGGCTCGCCAGCACGGCGGCGAGTGCGCTGACGCCGTCGGCGACCGTCCAGACCCCGAACGTCTGCTCGAGGTAGGGGAGGACGGTGAGCGCCGCGGGCGCCGTCGCCGGATCGGCGCCGTAGCGGGTGGCATAGGACTCGAGGATCGGCCGCAGTCGCGGCTCGGGCAGCGAGGCCGCGACGTCGCGCAGGGTGCCCGACGGCGGCGACGGCTTGGCGCCGGCGTGGCCCATGACCAGCGCCCGCAGCTCGCGCCAGGACCGGTCGCCGTGCGCGACGACGGCGTCCCACTGCGCGCCCGAGCCCCGGCCGAGCGCGTCGTCGAACGTGCGCCGGGCACCGGACGGGCTGGCGTTCGGGACGGTTATCTCGGTGCCGTCGGCGAGCACCCAGCGCACGGCGGGGTCGACAGGGACGACGTCGAGCTCCTTCTCGAGCGGCCGGCCGGTCTTGCGGAACAGGTCGCGCAGGACGGCCGGCAGCGTGAACGGCTGCGGCCCGTGGGCGAGCTGGCCGCCGTGCGTGCCGGCCGCCTCGAGCACCGTCACGTCGTGGCCGAAGTCGGCCAGCGCGAGGGCGGAGCACAGGCCGGCCAGGCCGGCGCCCACGACGACGACGCGTGCCACGGGTCGTCAGGCGGTGACGTCGACGGGGGTGCCGCCGGTGACGCGGACCAGCTCGTCGAACGTCGTCGGGAAGACGGAGTGCGGGTGGCCGGCCGCGGCCCAGATCTCGTCGTGCTCGGCCAGCCAGACATCGACCAGCGTGCGCACCGGCGCCGGGTGGCCGACCGGGGCGACCCCGCCGATGGGCTGGCCGGTGTGGGTGCGGACGAACGTGGGATCGGCGCGCCCGACGGTGGCGGCGCCGGCCGCGCGGGCGAGTACCGCGACGTCGGCCCGGTGCGCGCCGCTGGTGAGGACGAGCAGCGGAGCGCCGTCGCAGTCGAAGATCAGCGAGTTGGCGATGGCGCCGACCTCGCAGCCCAGCTGCTCGGCCGCCGCGGCGGCGGTGGGTGCGGAGTCGGGGAGGACGACGACCCCTTCGGCCGCGCTCGTGGCGCCGGCCTCGGTGAGGGCCGCGCGGACGCGCTGGACGTTGGGGTGGCCGAGGACCTTCTGGTCACTGTCGAGGCTGGTCACGGGGGTCGAGCCTACCGTCCCGGATTCGTGGTTCGAGACGTTGTCGGAGGTGGGGTGTACATTGATTCGTAGGTCGAACAGTCGTTCGAACACGAAGCGGAGGCGGCAATGACTGTCGAGATCCAGGACTACAGCAGGGTGGCGCCCGGCCTGTCGGTGCGACGGTCGCGGCCGCCCATGGGGCACGCGACGCTCGACCTCATCGAGCACGCCCGGTTGTGCCTCGCCGAGGCGGCGTCGGCCGGGCACGCCGGCGACCGGTTCGCCGCCGCCCACCTCGCGGCGCTGCGGGCCGCCGCGGCCGTGCTGGCGGCCAAGGCCCGGCCAATCGAGGCGCGCGGCCGCGGCCGGCGCGGTCACGGCCCGCGCAACGTCTGGGACCTGCTGCCCGGGGTCGCGCCCGAGCTGGCCGAGTGGGCGGCGTTCTTCGGCGCCAACGCCGGCAAGCGGGCCGCGGCGCAGGCCGGGCTGCCGGGCGCGGTCACCCCGCGAGAGGCCGACGACCTCCTGCGCGAGGCCGACGCGTTCCTCGGCCTGGTGTGCGTGCTGCTGGGGCTCCCGTACCAGGAGCCGCTCGACGGACCGGTGGTGGCGCTCACTCCCGGCGCGGCCTGATCCTCACGCGCCGTGACGCCCGGGAAGTGTTGAGGGGGTCGCGGCGTTATGGAGGATGTCTTGTCTGTCCGATGTCGGGAGATCCGCCATGTCGAGCCGCAGTGATCTGTACGAGCTCGTGGACGAGCCGGCCGAGCTCGACTCGCCGGTCCTCGTCTACTGGTTCGACGGTTTCGTCGACGCCGGCCGCGCCGGTGGGGGCCTCGTCGATCACCTGCTCGCCACCCTCGACACCGAGGTCGTGGCCACGTTCGACGTCGACTCCCTCATCGACTACCGCTCCCGCCGCCCCGAGATGCGCTTCGCCGACGGCTCGTTCCAGGACTACGACGCCCCCGAGCTGACCCTGCGCCTCGTCCGCGACGACGTCGGATCGCCGTTCCTGCTGCTGTCCGGCCCCGAGCCCGACGTGCGGTGGGAGGCGTTCATCTCCGCCGTCACCGACCTCATCGAGCGGCTCGGCGTGCGGCTGACCATCGGGGTGCACGGCATCCCCAACCCGGTCCCGCACACCCGCCCGCTGAGCGTGCTCACCCACGCCAACCGTCCCGGCCTCCTCGACGACTCCGCCCTCGTCGACGTCGAGCTGCGCGTCCCCGGCAACATCGGCTCGCTGCTCGAGTACCGCCTCGGCCAGACCGGCCACGACGCCATCGGCCTCGTCGCCCGTGTGCCCCACTACCTCGCCGAGTCCGAGTACCCGCAGTCGTCGCTGACGCTGCTCCGCGCGCTGAGCGCCACCACCGGGCTCCTGTTGCCGTCCGGTGAGCTGGCCGAGGCCGCGCGCCGTACCGATGAGCTCGTCCGCGAGCAGGTCGAGGGCAACGACCAGGTCGCCAAGGTCGTCCACGCGTTGGAGAACCAGTACGACGCCTTCGCCGGCGGCGATGCGCGGGGGAGCCTGATCGCCGAGCAGCGCGCTGTGCCCAGTGCTGACGAGATCGGGGCCGAGCTGGAGCAGTTCCTCGCGGACCTCGACTCCGGGGATGACGAGGACGACGATCAGGGCGACCGGTAGGTCTTCTCTGAGGTCGTGGGGTTGCGCTGGGTTTCCCGTCCCCCTGCTGCCCATTCTCTTAGCCCCGGCCGCGCGCCTCAAGCGGACCGACAGAGGCGCTTCGCGCCGGAGGGGACCGCTTGACCCGCCCGTCCAGGGTCTAAGAACAGGCAGCTATCAGGGGGGCGGGGGAGTCTGGCGACGGGTGGGTGGCTCGTTGCTGGCTGCGGTCGTCTTCACTAGCTCTGCGTAGTGAAGTGGCGGCGTGGGGAGGGACTTGTCCTTGCTATAGCGGGGAGGACTCCGTCCTGACGTTATCGAACTGGCGGCGGGTCGTCCTGGTCTGGTGTCACGTGCTGGTCTGCTGTCACGCGAAACGGCCGATTTCGGCTCGACGGCGTGACGGGGGACCAGGACGTGACACCAGACCAGGACCTCGACGCCGGCGAGGCGTGCCCAGGGTCTTCCCGTCCCCCTGGTAGCTGCCAGGTTCTTGGCCGCGGGACCGCGGGTCAAGCGGATCCTCCCCGGCGCGAAGCGCCTCTATCGGTCCGCTTGAGGCGCGGGCCTGCGGCTAAGAGACTGGGCAGCAGGGGGACGGGGAGCCAACCTCAAAGAGCCGGCAGAACCTACTGATCCGAAGAACCGTCCGACGGGCGCCGCATGCGGTTGGTGATGTTGTCGAACAGCTTCCCGCCCGCGTCGCCAACGCCGCTGAACACGTCGCGCAGCGTGCTGATCAACGGATCGGACGTGCGGTTCCACGAGTCCTGGTACGACTTGGCGGCGTTGCGGACCTCTTGGCTGACCGAGGCGTCCCGATCATCCGCCCGCCGCGGGTAGTCGCCGGCGAGGATGCGGCTGTACTCGCCCGACGCGGCCCAGCGGTCCAGTTCGGCCAGGCGGACGACGGCTTGGGGGTGGGTGCGGCCCATGAGGCTCATCAGCTTGATGACGCCGTCGCGGGCGTCCTCGCCGGCGTCGTACTCGCGGGCCTGCTGCAGGAACGCGTCGACGTCCATCTCGCCGAGGCGGGAGCCGCCGGCCATCTTCATGAGCGAGCGCTTCGCGGCGTGCGGGTCCTGCGACGACAGCAGGCCGGCGCGGTCGGCGGAGAGTTCGGACTTGCGCTGCCACTCCTCGAGCGCGAACACGATGGCCCGCAGCCCGACGTAACCGAGGGGGATCCACGCGACCCGCAGCGCCAGCCGCGTCAGCATGAGCAGCAGCGTGCGGTAGACGGCGTGCCCGGACAGGATGTGCCCGACCTCGTGCCCGATGGCGACCCGCCGCTCCTCGGCGTCGAGGAGATCGAACAGGCCGGTGGTGACGACGATGAACGGCTTGTCGGTGCCGATGGCCATGGCCCGCGGGTTCGGGTCCTGCACGATGTACAGCTCGGGCCGCTCGACGTCGAGGATGTGGGCGGCGTCGACGACGTCCTGGTAGACGTCGCGGAACTGGGTCTCGCCGACCCGCACCGCGCTCGACAGGAAGTGCAGCCGCAGGCTGCGCTCGTTGAACAGGCCCGACATCCGGCGCAGCAGGGTGTCGAACCCGCGCAGCGACCGCATGGCGACCAGCGCGCCGCGGTCGGCCGGGTGCTCGTAGGCACGCGAGCTGAGATCGGGGAAGCGGACACGGCTGCGATCGGGCTCGGTCGTCATGCCGCCATCGTAGGCCGACCCCCGGACCCGGAACAGGAGTCCGCGCCCTGTTGACAATCCATATACTCGGTATGCATGCTGTCGGGCACTACGTTCCGAGCCCCCGAGGGAGTCGCGTCCGATGGGCGTCACCCGCCGCATCGTCCTTCCGACGATCAAGATCCTGCTGCTGGCCGCGATCGCGGCGCTGCTCGCCTACATCGCCTTCCGCGACACCGGCGAGACCGCCGCGGCCGACGACCCCGCCGTCCCCTCGGTCGAGATCGTCCAGCCCGAGGTCCCGGTCGCGCTCGGCACCGTCGTCAACACCGTCGAGGTCGAGGCGACCATCACGGCCGACGCGCCGACACCGGTGCGCGCGACCGACGGGGGAGAGGTGACGGTGCTGCACGCCGATCCCGGCGAGGTCGTCGAGGAGGGCGACCCGCTCGTCGAGGTCGTGTTCGAGGAGGAGGGCGAGCCGACCACCGAGACCGACGACGAGGGCAACGAGGTCGAGGTGCCGGGCGAGCCGGTCCGCCGGTTCCGCACCATCGAGGCGGCCACGGCCGGCACCGTCGGCGAGTTCGACGTGCTCGTAGGCCAGACCGTCGCCGTCGGCGACACCGTCGGCAGCATCTCGACCGGCGGCTTCACCGTCTCCGGCTCGCTCACGGCCGAGCAGCAGTACCGGCTGGTCAGCGGCCCGACGGCGGCAGAGGTACAGGCCCGTGGCGGCCCGGCGCCGTTCGCCTGCGCCGACCTGCGCACCGGCCGGTCCGCAACGGGTGGCGACGGCGGCGACGAGGGCGGCGCCGCACCGCCGCCGGACCCGATGCTGCCGCCCGACCAGAGCGGGGGCGGGTCCAGCACCGCCATCTCGTGCACCGTCCCGCCCGACGTCACCGTGTTCGACGGTCTCGGCGCGACCATGGTCATCAAGGCCGGCCGGGCCGAGAACGTGCTGGTCGTCCCCGTCACCGCGGTCGAGGGGTCGTTCGAGTCGGGCAACGTCTGGGTGGTCGGCGCCGACGGCGGCGAGCCGGTCGAGACGCCGGTGACGCTCGGCCTCACCGACGGCGAGCTGATCGAGGTCCGCGAGGGCCTCGCCGAGGGCGACCTGGTCCTCGAGTTCGTGCCCGGCGCGCCCGACGAGGACGCCATGGACCCGGGCATGATGGGCCAAGCCGGATGAGCCTCATCGAGCTCGACGGCGTCAGCCGCACGGTGATCCTGCCCGACGGCGACCGCCTGGAGATCCTCCGCGACGTCACGTTCACCATCGAGACGGGCGAGCACGTGTCCATCGTCGGCCGGTCCGGGTCCGGCAAGTCGACGCTGCTCAACCTCATGGGGCTGCTCGACACCCCGACCGAGGGCGAGTACCGGCTCGACGGCCGGCCCACCGCCGGGCTGTCGCAACGGCGCCGGGCGAGGCTCCGCGGCGCCGGCTTCGGGTTCGTGTTCCAGCAGTTCAACCTGCTGCCCGGCCGGTCGGCGCTCGAGAACGTCGCCGCTCCGCTGCTCTACGCCGGCGGCCGCGAGTTCTGGACCCGGCGGCGGCTCGCCCACGACATGCTGACCCGCGTCGGCCTCGGCGATCGCGCCGACACCATGCCCGAGAAGCTGTCCGGCGGCGAGCAGCAGCGCGTCGCCATCGCCCGCAGCCTGATCCGCCGCCCGCGGGTGATCCTGTGCGACGAGCCGACCGGCGCGCTGGACGTGCAGACCGGCACCGAGATCATGGACCTCCTCGACGCCATCGCCGCCGAGACCGGGTCGACGCTGGTCACGATCACCCACGACACCATGGTCGCGGCGCGGGCACACCGGCACTACCGCCTCGACGCCGGCGTCCTCGGCCCGCTCGACCCCGCGTTGCTGGGCGCGCCCCGTCAGGTGGTCTCGGCGTGACCGGTCTGTTCGCGGCCTTCGCCGAGGCGTGGGAAGAGGTCCGCATCCACAAGGTCCGCGTCATCGTGTCGCTGATCGGCGTGCTCATCGCCGTCACCGCCATGACGGTGATCACCGCGCTGGGCGACATGGTCCGGCAGGCCAACGCCGAGCACTCCGAGCGCACCATGGGCCGCCCGGCCACGCTGCAGGTCAACGTGTGGGACGAGACCAGCATGGTGGCCCCCGAGCCGGTCGCGGCCGCCTACCGCGACCTCGTCGAGCGGCACTCCGTCACGTACTCCTCGCACGTCCTGTACACCGAGACCGTCATGCGCTTCGCCGACGGCAGCGAGCCGGTCTCCACCACCGCCGTCGACCAGTCCTACGGCGAGATGCACCGCATCGAGCCCGTGCACGGCCGCTGGTTCACTCCCGCCGACGAGCGCCGGCTGGCACCCGCGCTCGTGGTGAACGAGACCTTCCACCAGCGCATGGGAGCGCCGGACCTGCGAACCCACCCGACGGTGGTCATCGGCGGCGAGCGGCCGGTGCGCGCCACCGTCATCGGCGTCACGGCCGACGCCTACTCCGGCGAGATGCCCAGCGCCTACCTGCTGACGTCGCACCGCGACCAGTGGGGCACCGAAGGCCTGTACGGGTCGACCCCGATGCTCGAGCTGTGGGTGCCGCCCGACAGCGCCGACCAGCTCACCGAGGTGGTCAAGGCCGACCTGCGCAGCATGCTCGGCGACGACCTGCAGGTCGAGGTGTACCGTGCCGACCCGTCCGACTTCGACCTCATCGACAGCCAGCTCCAGTGGGTCATCCGCGGCGTCAGCGTCATCGCGCTCGGCATGGGCGCGCTCGGCCTGGTGAACATCGCGCTGGTCACCGTCCGGTACCGGGTCCGCGAGATCGGCGTGCGGCGCAGCTTCGGAGCCACCTCCGGCCGGGTGTTCTTCTCGGTCATGATGGAGAGCGTCTTCGCGACAGCGGTCGCCGGGCTGCTCGGCGTCGGCCTGGCGGTCGCGATCGTCAAGAACGTGCCGATCGAGGAGCTCATCGGCGGGGCGATCACCGATGTGCCGGCGTTTCCTGTGCGTGCGGCGGTTGAGGGTCTCGTGGCGGCGACCGTCGTCGGGGCCTTGGCTGGGGTGCTGCCGGCGACCGTTGCTGTTCGGGTGCGCGTGATCGATGCGATCCGGTTCTGACGCGTCGTTGCTTGCGTTGGGGCGGGGGCGGCGGCGGGTTCGCTGCGCCGGCTCTGCGGCCAACCGTGGGGTGACGCCAGCGCGGCCACTTTACGCCGGCTCCGCGAACCCGCCGCCGCCCCCGCGTTCTGGTTGCCTTGCGGGCGTCCCTGTCGGTTGGGGGTCAGTGGGCGGCTGACCGTGAGGTCGTTCGGGCGCGGCCAGACGGCAGCGCCCTTGCTCCGCGCTTCGTCAGTTGATGGCGATCACTGTTTGGTCGGTGGTGCCTTCGTAGGTGATGGTGCCGAGGTAGGGGGTGGTCGCTTCGAGGCCGGTCCAGGTGAGTGTCGCGTTGGTGGGTTGGCCGGGGCGGGTGGGGAGGGGGTCGGGGGAGACGGTCGCGTTGGTGGATGGGGCTGGGGTGACGGCGAAGGTGCGGAGGGTGAAGTCGACGGGCGAGCCGTCGGGCGTGGAGAACAGGTGGACCAGGACGTGGTAGGTGCCGGGGTCCGGGTCCGTCAGGTCGACTTGTTCGCTGGCGGCGCCGGTCGCGCCGTTGACGGGCAGTTCGGCGCAGTCGGGGCCGTAGACGTACAGGTCGTAGTCGGAGGCGTCGAGGCCTGCACGTAGGTCGATGCGGGCCAGCGTCGTGCCGGCGGGCACCTCGAACGGCACCAGCTGCGACGACCCGTTGCCCTCCGGGTCCGCGCCCTCGCCCGGCGTCAGTGACCCGTCGGTGACGGCGCCCGGCACCAGGCCGCGCAGGGTGAGGTCGACGTCGCCGCGGGTCGAGGCGGTGACGGGGTAGGTGAGCGAGCCCTCGGGACCGCTGCCGGTGACCTCGGGCTGCGCGGCGACGGCGACCGGCCGGGCGACCATCGGGCTGCGCACCGTCGTGCCGCCGCCGCGCCAGGTCAGCGAGCCGTGCGCGTACGCGTCCAGCGGCGCGTCGGTGCGGGTCAGCGTGATCTCGAACGTCTTCGTGTCACCGGGCCGGCCGAAGTACAGCACCGACGGCGTCACCCGGACGTCGAACCCGGGCAGGTCGACGGCGGCCTGGTACAGGCCCGGCGTGACGGCGGTGACGGTGCGCGTGACGGTCTGCAGGCCGGGCAGCGCGCCGACGGCGATCGACGGCTGGTTGAGATCCGACGGGTCGATCGGCTCGACGCCCGGCGCGCCGGTGTCCTCGCCGGTGCCCTCGATGAAGGACAGCCAGTCGTCGACGGTGGACTCGTAGACCAGGCCAGGGTCGAGGAAGCGCGACGGGTCGACGTGCCCGGCGCCGGCGTGGAACCGGTCCTCGTCGGGCGAGCCGGACGCCAGCACCAGGTCGTACGCCGTCGTCATCATCGCCGACTTGATCGCCTGCGCCGACCAGTCCGGCTCGGCGGCCCGGATCAGCGCCGCCAGCCCGGCCACGTGCGGCGCCGCCATGGACGTGCCGGAGATGAAGTCGAAGTCGTTGCCGGCGTGCGGGCCGGGCGCGACCGCCGCGAGCACGTCGACGCCGGGCGCGGAGACGTCCGGCTTCAGCAGGTCGCCGCCGTTGGCCGGGGCCGGCCCGCGCGAGGAGAACCCGGCGAGCACCGGCTTCGGCGTCGGCGGCAGGTCCGTCTGGTCGCCCACCAGCAGGGCCGCGGTGGCGCCGTCGCCGGCCGCGTACTCACGGATCGCCACCGCATCGGCGGCGCCCACGTGCGTGGTCGGGATGACGTGGAAGTCGGCGTTCAGCGTCTCGGCCTCGAGCAGGTTGCCGAGCACCGTCCCGACGCCGCCGGCCCGCTGCACCTCGGCGGACTTCGCGACGCGGTCGTAGACGCCGCGGTCGCAGATGACGAGCGCGCCGGCCGCCCGCGCCGCGTCCAGCGACGACTCGGCGCACAGTGCGGCCTCCTCCGGGTCGACGCCCTCGGCCGCGATGTCGCGGCCGTACACCAGCGGCGTCTGCACCGGGACGCCGTCGTCGCTGATCATCGAGCCGCGGAAGCGCCGCCCGTCGCCCAGCTCGACGGTGCCCTCGTAGACCTGGTGCGTGCTGGCGGCGACGGTGGTGAGCCACGGGCTGTTGTGCGCGACGGTGGACTCGCCCGGCCCGGAGTTGCCCGCCGACGCCGACACGAAGATGTTCGCCGACGCCGCGGACATGAAGGCCAGCTCGACGGGGTCGACGGGGGTGTCGGTGGCGCCGGAGATCGAGTAGTTGATGACGTCGACGCCGTCGAGGATGGCCTGGTCGATGGCGGCGACGGAGTCCGACGGGTAGCAGCCGCCGGTCGCGGCGTCGTCGTCCTGCCAGCACACCTTGTAGGCCGCGATCGCCGCGCCCGGCGCCATGCCCGAGCCCTCGCCGAACGCGCGGCCGTTGACCGCCATGGGCACGCCGTGGTTGCCGGCCGCCGTGCTCGCGGTGTGGGTGCCGTGGCCGTCGCCGTCGCGCGTGGAGATCTGCTCGTTCGGGTCGTAGTGCTCCGGCGACACGTTCGCGACGAAGCCGTCCTCGTAGTAGCGGGCCGACACGAGCTTGCCGTTGCAGAGGTCGGCGGTCCAGTCCTCGCCGGTCTCGCACGCGCCGGTGAACGTCTCGCCGTTCGCCTTGAGCACGGCCGTGCCGGTCTCGGACGTCCGGTACGCGACGCCGACCTCGCCGGTGGCGCCGTCGGCCAGCGACGGGCCGGCGAACGACGCGCTCTCGGGCCAGATGCCGGTGTCGATGACGCCGACGACGATGCCGCGGCCCGCGCCCTCCGCCCCGCCCAAACCGGCCCAGACGCCGTCGTCGCCCGTGAGTCCCAGGAACTCCGGCGACGCGACAGTATCGACGGCGCGCGGCACGTCCGGCACGACGGCGAGCACCTGCGGGTCGGCGTCCAGCGCCGCCGCCTGCTCGGCCGTCAGCTCGGCGGCGAACCCGTTGACCGCGACGGTGTACTGGTACAGCGGGTCGGCGTCGACGCTGCCGGCCACCTCGCGCTGCGCCGCCGTCAGGTGTGCCCGGTAGTCGCGGACCGCACGCGAGGCCGCCCGCAGCCGCTCGCCGCCGGCAGGCGCCGTCGCCGCCAGTCCCTTCACGCCGCCCTCGTACGTGGCGGCCGGCGCCCCGGTCAGCACGACGACGTAGGAGCCGGCCGGGTACTCGCGCGCGGCGGGGGCGTCGAGGTGCGCCGGCGGCCGAGCGGCGACGGCGGTCGAGACGGCGGTCGAGGCGGCGGCCAGGACGGCGACGCTCGCGAGCGCGACGACGAGGCGGGTACGGCGGGGCGAGCGCGCCACGGGTGTCCTCCGGGGTGGTGACATTCGTCATGGACCGGCCGCGCATCGGTCATCGAGGCCGGTGACATCGCCCACCGGATCCGGCCGCGTGCCCCGGCCAGGATGGGGTCATGAGAGAGATGGAACCATCCGCGGGACCGCGAGGAGGCCGGAATGGCTGAGGTCGTCGAGGTGACCGGTGTGCACCGCAGTTACGGCGGCTACGAGGCCGTGCGTGGCGTGACCTTCTCCGTCGCGCGCGGCGAGCTGTTCGCCCTCCTGGGCACGAACGGCGCCGGCAAGACCTCCACCCTGGAGGTCGTCGAGGGGCTGGCCCGGCCGGGCGCCGGCCGGGTCCGGGTGCTCGGCCACGACCCGTACACGCAGCGGCCCGCCGTCCGCCCGCGCATCGGCGTCATGCTCCAGCAGGGCGGGTTCCCGGCCGACCTGACGGTGACGGAGACCGCGGCCATGTGGGCGGGAACGCTCACCGCCCCGCGCCCGGTCGCCGAGGCGCTCGAGCTGGTCGACCTGACCGACCGCGCCGCTGTCACCGTCAAACAGCTCAGCGGTGGTGAGAAACGCCGGCTCGACCTCGCGCTCGCCGTCCTGGGCCGGCCCGAGGTGCTGTTCCTCGACGAGCCGACCACCGGGCTGGACCCGGAGAGCCGCCGCAACACCTGGGCGCTGGTCCGCTCGCTGCTCGACGACGGCGTCACCGTCCTGCTGACGACGCACTACCTGGACGAGGCCGAGGAGCTGGCCGACCGGCTTGCGATCATGCACGAGGGACGGATCGTCCGCGCCGGCACCGTCGCCGAGGTGGTCGCGTCGCAGCCGGCGACCGTGTCGTTCGCGCTGCCGGCGACCGTGGCCCGGGCCGAGCTGCCCGACCTGGCCGGCACGCTCGTCGTCGACGACGGCCGCCGGGTCGAGGTGCACACGGACACCATGCAGACGACGCTGACCGAGCTGCTGCTGTGGGCGCGCGACCGCGCCGTCGAGCTGGAGGAGCTGTCGGCCCGGCCGGCGTCGCTGGAGCAGGCGTTCCTGGCGGTGGCGTCGTCGGCGCCGTCGTCGTCGAGGACCGAGCAGACGGAGGTGGCGGCATGAGCACGCTGCTGGCGAACGGCGGGGCGCGGCGCGTCCGCGCCATCGCGACGGCGGAGCTGCGGCTGCTGGTGCGCAACCGCACGGCGATGTTCACCGCGCTCGCGCTGCCCCTGATCACCGCGGGCGGCCTGACCGCCATCGGGTTCGGCGAGGAGGGCGACCTGTCGACCGGCGCGCTGGTCGTGACGATGCTGGCCGGCTTCACGCTGCTGTACGTCGTCTACTACAACCTGGTGTCCGCGTACGTCGGGCGCCGCGAGGACCTGGTGCTCAAGCGGCTGCGGGTCGGCGAGCTGACCGACGCCGAGATCCTGGCCGGCACGGCGCTGCCGTCGGTCGTCGTCGCCGTCGTCCAGGTCGTGCTCACCGCCGTCGTGGTCGCCGTCGGGTTCGGGCTGGACGCGCCGGTCAACGTGGTGCTGGCCGTGCTGGCGCTCCTCGCCGGCGTCGTGATGTTCGTGCTGCTGGCCGCCGCGTCGACGGCGTTCACCCGCAACGTCGAGATGGCGCAGGTCAGCACGTTGCCAGTGGTGTTCCTGTGCATGGGCAGCCTGATCTTCTCCGGCGTCGTCATGCCGGCCGACACCATCCCGGACACCGTCCAGGCCGTCGTCCGGTTCATCCCGCTGAGCCCCGTCGTCGACATGATCGGACTCGGGCTGACCGGGCAGACGGCCGACGGCGACACCGTCGGGTTCGCGGCGAGCTGGGGCGAGGCCGCGCTGCCCGCCGTCATCGCTGCTGCGTGGATCGTCGTCGGGGTGTACGCGCTGCGCCGCTGGTTCCGGTGGGAGCCGCGGACCTGACCGCGGGCGGCGTGACAAGCTGATGTCCGTGTCCATGGTGAGCCGGTGGTGGGAGGAGCGGAGCGCGCTGCAGCGCTTCGACCTCTACACCCGCGGCACGCTCTACTCGATGGTGGTGGCCGAGCCGCTGGCCGCGCTGTTCATCGCGTCCGCGGGCACGGGCGGTCCGTCGGCTCCGGCCGTCCTGACGTTCGTCGCCGTGTCGGCGGTCCACGCGGGCGTCGCGTTCATGGTGCTGCGGGCGGGCATCGAGTGGTATCTCGGCCGCGGGGTGTGGCCCTACCGGTGGACAGCGGGCCTGCTGGTCGCGACGGTCGCGGTCATGGGCACGGCGGTTGCGGTGTTCGGCTGGGACGCGCCGGCCGAGCCGGGCGTCTCCGACGGCGTCGTCACGGCCTTCGCCTTCATCCTGGTCCTCGGCTTCACGGTCGGCGCGCTGACGACGCGGCTGGCCGGCCCGCAGCTCATGGTGCTGGCGCTGGTCATCTCGGCCGCGGTCGTCGTGGCAGGGATGCTGAGCGACTGGCCGCAGCAGAGCGCGTTCGGCACAGGGTTCGCGGCGTTCTTCGGCTATCTCGGCGGCTGGTCGGCGTTCCGGGCGTCGGTGTGGATGCTCGGCATCGTGTTCGAGCTGGACCGGTCGCGGCAGGTGCAGGCCGATCTCGCCGTCGCCGAGGAGCGGCTGCGCTTCGCCCGCGACCTGCACGACATCCTCGGCCGCAACCTCTCCGTCATCGCCGTCAAGAGCGAGCTGGCCGCCGCCCTGGCCCGGCGCGGCCGCGACGAGTCGGCCGAGGAGATGATGGCGGTCCGCGACATCGCCCAGGAGTCGCTGCGCGAGGTCCGCGAGGTCGTGCGCGGCTACCGCGAGGTCGACCTGACCACGGAGCTGGCCGGAGCGCGGTCCGTCCTCCGCTCGGCCGGCGTCTCGACCCGTGTCATCGGCGAGGTCGGCGGGCTGCCGGGCGACGTGCAGGCGGTGCTCGGCTGGGTGGCGCGCGAAGGGACGACCAACGTGCTGCGGCACAGCTCCGCCACGACCTGCGTCATCACGGTGGCGCGCGACGACGGCTGCGTCACGCTGACCATGGAGAACGACGGGGTGCGCGGGGGTTCCGGTGCGTCCGGCGGGTCGGGGCTGTCCGGGCTGGCGGAGCGGCTGGGTGAGCTGGGCGGTTCGCTGGCCGCCGACCGGCTCGACGGCGACCGCTTCCGGCTGGCCGCGCGGGTGCCGTCGTCGGGGGTGGTCGTGTGATCCGGGTCCTGTTGGCCGACGACGAGAACCTCATCCGGTCCGCGCTGCGGGCACTGCTGTCGCTCGAGGACGGCATCGAGGTGGTCGCCGAGGCCGCGACCGCCGACGAGGCGCTGGCCATGGCCCGCGCCATGCTCCCCGATGTCGCCGTGCTGGATCTGCAGTTGCCGGACCGGGACGGGATCGCGCTGGCGGCCGAGCTGCACGTCGCGGTGCCCGCCTGCCGGACGATGATCGTCACCAGCCACGGGCGGCCCGGATACCTCAAGCGGGCGTTGGCCGGGGGAGTCGGCGGGTTCCTGCCCAAGACGGTGTCCGCGTCGGTGCTGGCCCAGGTGGTCCGGACGGTGCACGCCGGCGGCCGTTACGTCGACCCGGAGCTCGCGGCCGAGGCGATCAGCGCCGGCGACAGCCCCCTGACCGCCCGCGAGTCCGACGTCCTCGAACTGGCCGCCGAGGGCGCCCCGGTCGAGGAGATCGCCCGCCGGGCCGCGCTGACCCCGGGAACGGTGCGCAACTACCTGTCGTCGGCGGCCTCGAAGCTCGGGGCCGCCAACCGCCACGAAGCCGTCCACGTCGCCCGCCGTCACGGCTGGATCTGAGCCCGGCCCCCAGCGCACCCCCGGGGGTCGCGAGCGGCGCCGAGCCGGCCGCCGTCGCCGACCGTCAGGCGGGGACGGGGTCGGACGGGACCGGCGGCGGGGGAGCGGGCGACAGTTCGGGGTCGTCGGCGGCGAAGGTGCGGACCGGGCCGGGCGGGGTGGACGCCGTCTCGAAGCGCACCGTCACGCGGCCCCGTCCGGACCCCCACACCCAGCCGGGTCCGTGCACCGCGTGCTCGACGTCCATGCCGGGGTGCCAGCTGTGGCGCTCGTGCAGCACCTCCTCGACGACCTCGGCGGCTTCGTCGACCGGTGCCGGCCTCTCGGTGACGAAGAGGTCGTCCTGCACCCACTCGGACAGCCCCGACACGCCCACGCCGAGCAGCCGGACGCCGGCCGTCGTGTCGACGTCGCCCAGCAGCCGCGTCGCCAGCCGGGCGATCACGCGGACGTCGTCGGTCGGAGCGGGCAGCGTGGCCGAGCGGGACAGCGTCGTGAAGTCGTGCAGCCGCGTCTTCAGCGTGATCGTGCGCCCGGACAGCCCGGCACGCCCCAGCCGCGTCGCCACCCGCTCGGCCAGTCGCGCGACGATGGCGGCCAGCAGCGCCGGGTCGGTGAGGTCGCGGTCGAAGGTGTCCTCGACGCTGACGGACTTGGACTCGCGCTCGGCGTTCACCGCCCGCGAGTCCTGGGCCAGCGACAGCCGGTGCAGCGAGCGGCCGTGGGCCTCGCCGAGCAGGTCGACGAGGTCGGGCTCGGTGATGCGGGCGAGGTCGCCGACCGTCTTGACCCCGAACCGGGTGAGCCGGGCCGCCGTCGCCGGGCCGACGCCGGGCAGGGCGCGCACCGGCAGCGGGTGCAGCACGTCGAGCTCCGTCCCCGGCTCGACCACCACCAGACCGTCGGGTTTCGCCTGCTCGGACGCGAGCTTGGCCATGAGCTTGGACCCGGCGACGCCCACGGACGCCGTCACGCCGGTGGCATCGAGGATCGTCGATCGCAGCTCCTCGGCCACTGCCCGAGCGGCGCCGACGGAACCCGGCACGCCGTCGGCGCTGCCCGCGAGGTCGACGAAGGCCTCGTCCAGCGAGAGCGGCTCGACGACGGGCGACAGCGCCCGCAGCGCCGCCATGACGACGGAGCTTACCGACTGGTAGACGGCGTAGCGCCCGGACAGGTACGCGGCGTTGGGGCAGCGCGAGCGCGCCTCACTCATGGACATGGCCGAGCGGACGCCGAACACGCGCGCCTCGTAGGACGCCGTCGACACCACGCCGCGCCGCCCGAGACCACCGACGATGACCGGTTTTCCGCGCAGCGACGGCTTGTCGCGCTGCTCGACCGAGGCGAAGAAGGCGTCCAGGTCGAGATGGAGGACGCGCATGTCCCGATCGTGCCACGCCGGACTGACACGACTGTCCGGCGGCTGCGGTACGGTTGCGCCGCGACCCGGAGTTCACGCCGGCCCGTGGAGGGCTGCGCACACAGGCGGCGACTGGGGGCCGGAGGCTCCCACGAGTCGTCGGTCAGGGCCGAGGAGGCCCGGAGCGAGTGAGGGCTGCGTGTGTGGCCCGACATGTCAGGAGTAGTGGGAGAGAAGGTTCCGATGACCGCGATCGTCGTGGGCTACGTCCCCAAGGCCGAGGGCCGCGCCGCGCTCCGCCGGGCGGCCGAAGAGGCGCGGTTGCGGGGCGCCCGGCTCGTCGTCGTCAACTCCGCCCGGGGCGGACGCGACTTCGACGACGACGACGCCATCCGCGCCGACGCCGAGCTCGCCACCGTCAGCCAGCAGCTGAAGGACGCCGGCATCGAGGCCGAGGTGCGCCAGCTGGTGCGCGGCATGGACGTCGCCGAGGACATCATCGCCGTCGCCGAGGAGCACGCGGCCGATTTCATCGTCATCGGCCTGCGCCGCCGGAGCCCGGTCGGTAAGTTGATCTTGGGAAGCAACGCGCAGCGTATCCTGTTGGACGCACCGTGCCCTGTCCTGGCCGTCAAGGCCGAGGACGTGGACTAGAAGGGTTCCCCTGAACGTGACGACGCTGTACCTGGCCGGCGACCCCGCGGCCGACGCCCTCCTGGCGCGAGATCCGTTCTCGCTGCTCACCGGCATGCTCCTGGACCAGCAGGTGCCCATGGAGAAGGCGTTCTCGGGGCCGGCGGTCATCGCCGAGCGCATGGGCGGCGTCGACCACCTCGACCCCGCGGCCATCGCCGCGCACGACCCCGAGGCGTTCGCCGAGATCTTCTCGCGCACCCCGGCCGTGCACCGGTTCCCGGGGTCCATGGCCGGACGGGTGCAGAAGGTGGCCGCGTACGTCGCCGAGCACTACGGCAACGACGCCGCCAACATCTGGGCCGACGCCACCACGGGTGCCGAGCTGCTCAAGCGGCTCAAGGGGCTGCCCGGGTTCGGCGAGCAGAAGGCCAAGATCATGGTGGCGCTGCTGGGCAAGCAGATCGGGGTCCGGCCCGACGGCTGGCGCGAGGCCGCGGGCGACTACGGCGTCGACGGCGCCACCCGCTCGGTGGCCGACGTCGTCGACGCCGACACCCTGCTCCAGGTCCGGGCCACGAAGCGTGAGATCAAGCGTGCGGCGAAGGCCTAGCCCCGATGCGTCCCGCTGACGCCCAGCGCCTGCTCGGTGCGCTGGCCGGTGTCGACGCCCCTGTGGGGTTCGCCGTCTTCGACGAGCACCATCGCTACCTCGCCATCAACGCCGCCCTGGCGGAACGGTCCGGCAAGGGCATCGCCGACCACCTCGGCCGCACCCCGGCCGACGTGCTGCCGCCCGAGCTGGCCGCGCACACCGACGAGATGATCGAGCGCGTCCTGCGCACGGGCGAGTCGGTCGAGGCCGAGGAGCCCGCCGTCTCGGGGCGCACCGACACGTACCACCTGCACTCGTCCTGGTACCTGGTCGACGAGGGCCGCGGCCGCGAGGTCGCCATGTTCGTCGTCGACGACACCTCGCACCAGCGCGCCATCTCCTCGCTGCGGCGCAGCCGGGCCCGCAACGCGCGGCTGCTCGAGGTGTCCGACGTGCTGTCGCGGGCGGTCACGGTGCGCGAGGTCGCCGACGGCGTCGCCGCCATCGGCCGCCGCAACGTGCAGGCCTACCGCACCGCCGTCACGCTCATCGGCCCCAACGGGCGGCCGTACCCCGTCACCACGGGCATCGCCGAGGGCGAGCAGGTCCCCGTCTGGCCGCACGGCGCCGTCACGCCCACCGACGAGGTGCTGCGCAGCGGCTGGCCGATGTTCCTCGGCAGCCGCGACCGCGCCCGGGCCGCCGCGCCCGGTGACCCCGTCTTCGGCGCCTTCCTCGACCACACCGACGAGCGCGCCTGGGCGGTGCTGCCGCTGGCCGGCGAGGACGGCTGCGTCGGCGCGGTCCGGTTCTCCTTCGCCACGGAGCAGGAGTTCGACTCCGACCAGTGCCGATTCCTGCGGGCGGTCGCGCAGCAGGGTTCGCTGGCGTTCGCGCGGGCGCGGCTGTTCGAGCGCGAGCGGACGGCGGCCGCGTCGCTCAGCAAGGGGCTGCTGCCGAGGCGGTTGCCGACGGTGGCCGGCATCGAGCTGGCGGCCCGCTCGCGGACCGACGTGGGCGAGCACTCCGTCGGCGGCGACTGGTACGACGCGCTGGTCATGCCCGACGGCGAGCTGGCCCTGGTGGTCGGCGACGTCATGGGCCACGGCGTCACGGCGGCCAGCGCCATGGGCGAGATGCGGGCGGCGCTGCGGGCGCTGGCGCTCACCGACCCCGACCCCGCGTCGGTGCTCGGCGGGCTGGACCGCCTGGTCGAGCGCGACGACGCCGTCGAGATGGTCACCGTCGTCTACGCGCTGGTCGACCCCGTCAACGGCACCGTCCGCGTCGGCGACGCCGGGCACCTGCCGCTCATCCGCATCCCCGAGGTCGGCGCCGTCGAGCTGGTCGACGCCGGCGCGGGCACCACGCCCATCGGCGTCACCGAGCCCCGGTCGACGCAGTCGGTGCGGCTCTGGCCCGGCGACGTGCTCATAGCGTTCACCGACGGCCTCATCGAGAGCCGCACCCGCTCGCTCGAAGAGGGATTCGCGCAGCTGCTGCGCTGCCTCGAGGAGCAGCGGGGGGTGGCGCTCGAGGAGCTTCTCGACGCCGTCGTCCGGCGCATGCAGATCGACGGCGCCGCCGACGACCAGACGGTTCTCGCGCTACGGTGGGCCGGGCGATGAGAATCCGGGGCCTCCGGCGCGGTTTCGGGATGAACGGGACCCATGCGCTGTGCTTCAATAATGTGTTGCCGTCGCCGCCTTGCGCGCTGCGCCGTCCCTGACCAAGACTTCGAGAGGTCGTACGTGTCGTCGAGCTCGTCCAGCACCAAGCACGCCCGGATCCTGGAGCTGCCGCCGGTCCAGGCGCTCGTGACCCAGGGACGGAATTCGGGCTCGGTCACCGCCGAGGACGTGCGCCTCGCGTGCGGTGCGGCCAACCTGGCGATGAAAGAGAGCCGGATCGTTGTCGAGCATTTGAAGTCGACCGGTATTACCGTCGAGGTAGCGGCGGCGGACTCGCGCAGTCCGCGCAAGCGTGTCGCGGCTGCGACGTCCACCCGCTCCACCGCGGTGGCGACCGCGGCAGCCAAGAAGACCGAGCCGGCGGCCAAGAAGGGCGAGGGATCTGTGAAAACGGCGGTGAAGAAGGCGAAGGCCGACGTCCACGAGGCGGCCGAGAGCGGTGTGGCCGAGCAGCCTGCCGAGGCCGCACCGAAGGCCCGGGGTCGCAAGAAGACCGCCAAGACGGCCGAGGCCGCACCGGCCAAGGAGCCCGGCGCCGCCGGTGCCGACGGCGAACCCGACATCGGTGACCTCGCCGCCGAGGAAGCCAAGATCGAGGACGAGGGCTTCATCCTCTCCGAGGACGACGACACCGACGAGCCCGAGCAGCAGGTCGCTGTCGCCGGCGCCACCGCCGACCCGGTCAAGGACTACCTCAAGCAGATCGGCAAGGTCCCGCTGCTGAACGCCGGCGAGGAGGTCGAGCTCGCCAAGCGCATCGAGGCCGGCCTGTTCGCCGAGGAGAAGCTCGGCGAGCAGGGCGACGCCATGCAGGCCAAGCTCCACAACGAGCTGCTCTGGATCGCCGAGGACGGCCGCAGGGCCAAGAACCACCTGCTCGAGGCCAACCTCCGTCTGGTCGTCTCGCTGGCCAAGCGCTACACCGGCCGCGGCATGCTCTTCCTCGACCTCATCCAGGAAGGCAACCTCGGCCTCATCCGCGCGGTCGAGAAGTTCGACTACACCAAGGGCTTCAAGTTCTCCACCTACGCCACCTGGTGGATCCGGCAGGCCATCACCCGCGCCATGGCCGACCAGGCCCGCACCATCCGCATCCCGGTGCACATGGTCGAGGTCATCAACAAGCTCGCCCGCGTCCAGCGGCAGATGCTGCAGGACCTCGGCCGCGAGCCCACGCCGGAAGAGCTGGCCACCGAGCTCGACATGACGCCCGAGAAGGTCGTCGAGGTCCAGAAGTACGGTCGCGAGCCCATCTCGCTGCACACCCCGCTCGGCGAGGACGGCGACAGCGAGTTCGGCGACCTCATCGAGGACTCCGAGGCCATCGTCCCGGCCGAGGCGGTCTCGTTCACGCTCCTCCAGGAGCAGCTGCACGCGGTCCTCGACACGCTGTCCGAGCGCGAGGCGGGTGTGGTGTCCATGCGGTTCGGCCTCACCGACGGCCAGCCGAAGACTCTGGACGAGATCGGCAAGGTCTACGGCGTCACGCGCGAGCGGATCCGGCAGATCGAGTCGAAGACCATGTCCAAGCTGCGCCACCCGTCGCGGTCCCAGGTCCTGCGCGACTACCTGGACTGATCGCGGTTCTGGCCCGGCCGAGCGCTCAGGCCGGCCGGGCCGGGAAGAGCAGGTCCCCGATCGACCGGGCCAGCCAGTCCTCATAGTGCTGGGCCGACCACCCGAGACGCCGCGTGAGCTTCTCGAAGACCTCGCCGTCGATCATGATCCACAGGCCGGCTGCGAGTTCGTCCGTCCCGGCGTCGGAGCGCAGCCAGCCACGTGACCCGAGCAGCGCGACGAGGTCGCGGACGTTGCCATGGACGAGTCCGAGCACCTCTGACCACTCGGCCTCGATGTCCGGGTCGTCCGCCGCGGCCGATGCGAAGGCACGCATGAGCCCGCTGCTGCGAGCGTTGATCTCACCCACGAGGCGGGCGGCGGCTCGCGCGAATCCGTCGGGACGATCCTGGCGGAGGAGCGCGCCGGACTCGGGGACGTCGAGGATCGACTCGTCGGCCTCGCGACCGAAGGTGCGCATGCGCACGGCGGCGCCCAGGAGACTCCGCTTCGGACCCTGGGCCTGCACGGTCTCCACGGAGACCTGGGCCGCCTCGGCGATGCGAGCGAGGGTCGTGCGGGCGTAGCCGTGCGCCGCGAAGAGCTCGGCGGCCGCATCGATCACCCGCCGCCGCGTGGTGGCGGCCTGCTCGGCCCGGAGCGTCGACGAGTATCGGCGAACGGAAATGACTCCTCCCTCAACGGGTTGACCACTATGGCATAGTACTCAATACTGCGCCAAGCTTCTCGACCTGGCTCGGGAGGGCCGTCATGTCCGACATCCTGATCGCCAGTGTGCCGATCCACGGGCACGTCACGCCGCTCCTCGGTGCTGCCGTCGGCCTGGTGCGGCGCGGCCATCGCGTGCGGTTCCTCACTGGAGCGCGCTTCGCGTCGCTCGTCGAGGAGACGGGCAGTACCTTCGTCGCTCTCCCCGCGGACGCGGACTACGACGACCGGCAGCTCGACGCGGTGACCAAGGACCGGCCTCGCGGCCTCGCCGGCCTGCGGTTCGACGTCAGGCAGATCTTCCTCACACCCGCGCCGGCCCAGTACCGGGCCCTGTTGGAGCAGCTGGCCGAGCCCACGAAGGCGGTGCTCGTCGACCCGACGTTCCTCGGCGCCTTCCTGCTCACCGGCCACCCCGCCCACGACCGGCCTCCGGTGATCTACGGCGGGGTCACCGTCCTGACACTGGCCTCGCCGCACGTGCCACCGTTCGGACTCGGTCTGCAGCCGCTGGCCGGTCCGGCGCGGCGGCTCAACACCGCGCGCAACCGCCTGCTGCGGTTCCTCGTCGAGCGGGTGGTCTTCGCGCCGGTGCAGCGCGACTTCGACGCCCTCTACCAGGCGGTGCACGGCCGTCCGGCGCCCGCCTTCGTCCTCAACTGGGTCAGCACCGTCGACGCCATCGTGCAGTTCTCGGTGCCGGCGTTCGAGTATCCGCAACCGGACGCCGCGGTCCCCACGTACTTCTCCGGACCGCTGACCCGGCCGGCGACGGCGGTCGACCTGCCGGCCTGGTGGGACGACCTCCGGACCACCACGCCGGTCGTGCTCGTCACCCAGGGCACGATCGCCAACGCCGACCTCACCGCACTCGTCCGGCCCACCCTCGACGGGCTCGCGGGCGAGGACGTCCTGGTGGTGGTGACGACCGGAGGGCAGCCGGCCGAGAAGCTCGGACCGCTGCCGGACAATGCCCGGGTCGCGCGATTCCTTCCCTATGACCAGCTCCTTCCGCTGGTCGACGTCATGGTGACCAACGGCGGGTACGGCGGTGTGCACTACGCCCTGACCCACGGCGTGCCCCTCGTCGCCGCCGGTGTCACCGAGGACAAGCCGGAGGTGTGCGCCCGCGTCGCCTGGTCCGGGGCCGGCGTGAACCTCCGCACCGGACGGCCACGGGCGCGGGCGGTGCGGCGCGCCGTGCTCGGGGTGCTCCGATCGTCCAGTCACCGCGCGGCGGCCGGCGCCATCGCGAGCCAGATCGCCGAGTCGCGCGGAGTCGACGAACTCGTCGACGTGATCGAGGACCTCGACGGGCGCCGAACCGGTGACACAATCGGCCGATGACGCGGATTCTCGTGCCCTATCACCTCGACGAGCACCGGCCCGGGCTGGACGTGCCGTACGAGCCGGCCGTGACGATCAGCCGTGACCTCGCCGGCGACGACGTGTGGGAGCGGGTGGCGCCCCTCTACGCAGACGTGGCCGACGCCGTCGCCGGTGACATCCGGGCCGGCGCCGTACCGCTGGTCATGTCCGGCGACTGCATGGTCTCGCAGGCCGTGGTCGCGGGTCTGCAGCGCGCAGACGACGGCGACGGCTCCGCGAGCGTCGTCTGGTTCGACGCGCACGGCGACGTGCAGACGCTGGAGACGACGACGTCGGGGTATCTCGGCGGAATGCCGCTGCGGATGCTGGCCGGCTACCGTCCGGAGCTGGTGGCCGACGGGCTCGGGCTGCGGCCGGTCCCCGAGGACCGCATCGTGCTGGTCGACGGGCGGGATCTGGACCCGCCGGAGCGGGACTACCTGGCCGCGTCGGAGATCCGGCAGGTCTTCACCGCCGAGCTCGACGCCGACGCCATCCCGCCCGGCCCCGTCTACCTGCACATCGACCTCGACGTCGTCGACGGGGCGGAGCTGCCGGGCCTGCTGTTCCCGACCCCGGGCGGGCCGTCGCTCAGCGAGGTCGGCCAGGCGGTCCGCCGCGTCCTCGACAGCGGCCGGGTCGCGGCCATCGGCCTCGGCTGCACCTGGCACGAAGGCGTCGAAGGCGACGACGGGGTCGGCGCGGCCGCAGCGGACGCCGTCCGCCGGGCCTTCCCGTTCTAGGTCGCTACTGGCCGACGCGGCCGTCGATGCACTCGCGTAGCAGGTCGGCGTGCCCGCAGTGGCGGGCGTACTCCTCGACCCGGTGCACCCACAGCTCGCGCACCGCGATGCCTTCGGAGCCGACCCGTTCGCCCAGGTCCGGGAACGTCGCCAGCAGCGCGTCGGTCTCGGCCTGCTCGCGCGCCAGGTCGGCGTACGCCGCATCGACCACGGCCTGGTCGGCGACCGCGCCGTCGAAGTCGGCGTCGCGCGGGCCGTACAGCTTCGGCGCCGGGTCGGCGACCCAGCCGCGCCAGTCGCGCTCGACCTCGGCCAGGTGCCGAAGCAGCCCGAGCAGCGACATCGTCGACGGCGGCACCGAGCGCGTCGCCAGCTGGGCGGCGTCGAGGCCGTCGCACTTCATCAGCAGGGTCAGCCGGTAGCTGCGCAGGTAGTCCTGCAGCGTCGGCAGCTCGCCGTCCGGGCTGACCCCATCGCTGTCGCGCGGATCGTCGTCGGGGTCGACCCACATGTCGGCGTAGACGGTCGACTTGGTCCATCGCTCGGGTCGCGCACTCACGCGGATCGACGCTAGCCCGCGCGCCGCCGCACGGCCACCGAAATACCGCCGGGCCGCGAACAGGCTGCGACATAGACTGGCGACATGTCGTCCTCGGGTCAGCTCACGCCCCGCCGATCCGTGCCGCCGGCCATCGTCGCGACGCTGCCGGTGTTCGTCCTCGTGCTGCTCATGTGGGCCGAAGAGATCGTCGACTCGGTGCCGGGCGTCGACCTCGACCAGTACGGCATCCGCCCGCACGACCCCGAGGGACTGGTCGGCGTCGTCACGGCGCCGTTCCTGCACGGCGGGTTCGGCCACCTCATCGCCAACACCGGTGCGTTCCTGGTGCTGGGCTGCCTCATCGCCATGACCACGCGGCGGTTCTGGCCGGTCACCATCGGCGTGGCGCTGGTGGGCGGGTTCGCGACCTGGCTCGCCGCCGCCCCCAACAGCGTCCACATCGGCGCCAGCGGGCTGGTGTACGGCTACGCCGCGTTCCTCGTCGCCTGGGGCGTGTTCAGCCGGCGGGCGCTGGCCATCGTCGTCGCCGTCATCGTGGTGCTGATGTACGGCGGCATCGTCCTCGGCGTGCTGCCGGGCCAGCCGGGCATCTCGTGGCAGGGCCAC
Organism: Jiangella mangrovi; assembly: GCF_014204975.1. Taxonomy (NCBI): domain Bacteria; kingdom Bacillati; phylum Actinomycetota; class Actinomycetes; order Jiangellales; family Jiangellaceae; genus Jiangella; species Jiangella mangrovi. The sequence continues at coordinate 4,285,435 of NZ_JACHMM010000001.1, read as the reverse complement.
CTGTTCGGCGCGCTGGCCGGCGTGCTCATGGCCTGGCTGCTGCGGGGGAGCGGGTCGAAGACCCCCGCATGAACCCCGCACAACCCGCCGTAAGAACCCCGGACAGCGCTCGGCCGCCTCGCGAACGAGGCGGCCGGCAGGCGACTATGAGGGGGCGGGGTTCAGTCGGTGACGGGGGTGGGCTGAGGCGTGAGCTTGTCCGTCTCGTCGTGCCACTCGACGGCGATGGGACGGAGCTTGGCCTCGTGCCGGCGGCCGTGGTGGCCGCAGAAGAGGAGCTCGCCCTCGTTGAGGACGACGCGGATGTACGCCTGGGCGCCGCAGCTGTCGCAGCGGTCAGTGGCCTTGAGAGGGCTGGTAGCGAGAGCCGTAGTAGTCACGTCGCCTGCCTTCCTGATCGTTGGTCCACCGAAGGATCCGGTGGTGTCGTGCATCCGTACCAACATGTAACCACCCCCAGTCGTTCCCGCATCTCGAGCGTGGGGTGGTTCGCTCTGCGCGTAATCGGCGCGCCTGTGACACTGGTCACCTGATCGTCTCGTCAACACGTTCGGACGGGGTCCCTCCGCGTGGCAGCAGCGGTCACCGGCCCCCGAGGGCTTAGTCTTGCGATGCATGTCTCATGACCAGGAGGGACCCGACACGTGACCGCCGAGCGCGCTGACGCCCTGACCAGCGGTGGCGACTACACCGCCCGTCATCTGTCGGTGCTGGAGGGCCTCGAGGCCGTGCGCAAGCGGCCGGGCATGTACATCGGCTCCACCGACTCCCGCGGCCTCATGCACTGCCTCTGGGAGATCATCGACAACGCCGTCGACGAGGCGCTGGGCGGGTTCTGCGACCGCGTCGAGGTGGTGCTGCACGCCGATGGCTCGGCCTCGGTCAGCGACAACGGCCGCGGCATCCCGGTCGACACCCACGCGAAGTCCGGGCTGTCCGGCGTCGAGGTCGTCTACACCAAGCTGCACGCCGGCGGGAAGTTCGGCGGCGGGTCCTACGCCGCCACCGGCGGCCTGCACGGCGTCGGCGCCAGCGTGGTCAACGCGCTGTCGGTCCGCCTCGACGTCGAGGTCGACCGCGGCGGGCGCACCCACGCCATGTCGTTCCGCCGCGGTGAACCCGGGGTGTGGGACGGCGACGGCCCGGCCGCGGCGTTCGCACCGTTCACCGACCACTCCGAGTTGCGCATCACCGGACGGGTGGCCAAGCGGGTCACCGGCACCCGGGTCCGCTTCCACGCCGACCGGCAGATCTTCCTGCGCGAGGCCGGCTACTCGTGGGAGGACCTGCTCTCCCGCGCCCGCCAGACGTCCTACCTGGTGCCGGGCCTGCAACTGGTGGTCCGCGACGAGCGCACCGCCGAGGTCGTCGAAGAGACGTTCCGGCACGACGGCGGCATCAGCGAGTTCGTCGAGTTCCTCAGCCCCGGCGCGGCCGTCACCGACGTGCTCCGGCTCACCGGCGAGCAGACCTTCCGCGAGACCGTCCCCGTCCTCGACGACGACGGCCAGCTGGTCAGCAAGGACACCGAGCGGGTCTGCCAGGTCGACGTCGCGCTGCGCTGGGACACCGGCTACGACACCGTCGGCCGCTCGTTCGTCAACGTCGTCGCCACCCCCAAGGGCGGCACCCACGTCACCGGCTTCGAGCAGGGCCTGCTCAAGCTGCTGCGCGACCAGATCAAGGTCAACGCGCGGCGGCTCAAGGCCGGCAACGACAAGATCGAGAAGGACGACGTGCTCGAGGGCCTGACCTCGGTCGTCACCGTCCGCCTCGACGAGCCGCAGTTCGAGGGGCAGACCAAGGAGGTGCTCGGCACAGCGGCGGTCCGCTCCATCGTCTCCACCGTCGTCGAGCGCGAGCTGAAGGCCGTCCTCACCTCGACCAAGCGCAACGACAAGGCGCAGGCGTCGACGCTGCTCGAGAAGGTCGTCGCGGCGGCGAAGGCCCGCGTGGCCGCCCGCGTGCACAAAGAGACCGTCCGCCGCAAGAACGCGCTCGAGACCAGTTCGCTGCCGACCAAGCTGGTCGACTGCCGCTCCAACAGCCTCGAGAAGTCCGAGCTGTTCATCGTCGAGGGCGACTCCGCGCTCGGCACCGGCCGCTCGGCCCGCGACGCGGAGTACCAGGCGCTGCTGCCCATCCGCGGCAAGATCCTCAACGTGCAGAAGGCGTCCGTCGCCGACATGCTGAAGAACGCCGAGTGTGCCGCGATCATCCAGGTGCTCGGCGCCGGCAGCGGCCGCACCTTCGAGATCGACCAGTCGCGCTACGGCCGCGTCATCCTCATGACCGACGCCGACGTCGACGGCGCGCACATCCGCACGCTGCTCATCACGCTCTTCTACCGGTACATGCGCCCGTACGTCGAGGCCGGCCGGCTGTTCGCCGCCATGCCGCCGCTGCACCGCATCGAGCTGTCCAACCCGAAGAAGGGCCAGGACAAGTACGTCTACACGTACACCGACGCCGACCTCGACCGCACCTTGCGCGACCTCGCCCGCAAGGGCGTCCGGGTCAAGGAGACCCCGCAGCGCTACAAGGGCCTGGGCGAGATGGATCCCGACCAGCTGGCCGAGACCACCATGGACCCGCGGCACCGCCGGCTGCGGCGCATCAACGCCCAGGACGCCGAGGCCGCGGAGGGGGTGTTCGAGCTGCTCATGGGCAACGACGTCGCGCCGCGCAAGGAGTTCATCATCGCCGGCGCCGCGGAGCTCGACCGCGCCCGCATCGACGTCTGACCCGTCCGCTGGGACATTCCTCACCGCTTCGGCCGGAATAACGGTGCCGACGCACTGGTCGGGGCCGTGACGTGGACGTTCGGCGTCGCGGCCGGGCACCGCGCGCCCGGTAGGGTGGAGGCGCCGGACGAGCAGCGGGGGAGGTCGAGCCATGGTCGCAACGCCCCGGACCCTGCCCCGGCCCCGACCCCGGACGCCGCTCCGGAGCCTCCTCGCCCTCCTCGTCGCCGCCGGCCTCATGGTGCTCGCGGCGGCCATGGTCACCCCGGGCGGCGACACCGTCCGCGGCGCCGGCCCGGTCATCCACCCGGCGGCCGAGATCACCCCGAACGCACTGCCCCGCGACGAGGACGCGCACCTGATCGACGACGACGGCGCCAGCCCGGCCCCCGACGACGACGCCCCGCAGAGCGCGGCGGGCCAGAGCGCGAGCGGTGACCACGGCGGCGCGCACGCTGCCGCCCTCGTCGATGAACCCGTGACCGCCGGCGGTGACGAGACCCGGTCCGATCGGGTACCTGACGGCCACGCGCACCCGGCCGCGTCGGCGCCGGTCAGCACGGTCGACGGGCGCGCGCCACCCGAACCCGGCGCCGTCTGACCGTCCTCGTCCGCACGAACGTGCCCCTGCGACCTCCCGCAGGCGGCACCATCGAAGGGTTCCCAGTGCCGACTGCCCGTGTGAGCCGCTCATGATGCTGGCCCTGATCGCCGCGCACCTCGTCGCCGCGGCGCTGGCGCCTGCCCTGGTGGCGTGGCTGCGGCGCCCGGCGTTGCTGCTGCTGGCCGCCGTCCCCGCGGCGGGGTTCGGCTGGGCCGTGGCGATGACCGGCCGGGTGCAGGAGGGCGGCGACGTCGAGCAGACGATCCGCTGGGTCGACGAGCTGGGGCTGGAGCTGTCGTTCCGCCTCACCACGCTGACCTGGGTGATGACGCTGCTGGTCACGGGCGTGGGCGCGCTGGTGCTGGCGTACTGCGCGGCGTACTTCCGGCGCGACGACGCGGGCCTGGCGCGGTTCGCGGGGCTGCTGACGGCGTTCGCGGGGGCCATGCTCGGGCTGGTGCTGGCCGACGACCTGCTGGTGCTGTACGTGTTCTGGGAGCTGACGACGGTCCTGTCGTACCTGCTCATCGGGCACAATCCGGAGCGCAAGGCGAACCGGCGGGCGGCGCTGCAGGCGCTCATGGTGACGACGTTCGGCGGGCTGGCCATGCTGGTCGGCGTCATCGTCATCGGGCAGGCCGCCGGGACGTACCAGATCTCCGCGGTGCTGGCCGACCCGCCGGGCGGCGACGCCGTCACCGTCGCCGTCGTGCTGGTGCTGATCGGGGCGGTGTCGAAGTCGGCGCTGATCCCGTTCCACTTCTGGCTGCCCGGCGCCATGGCCGCGCCCACCCCCGTCAGCGCCTACCTGCACGCCGCCGCCATGGTGAAGGCTGGTGTCTACCTGGTCGCGCTGTTCGCGCCGGCGTTCGCGGGGCTGATGCCGTGGCGGCCGCTACTGCTGACGCTGGGTGTGCTGACGATGCTGCTCGGCGCGCTGCGAGCGCTGCGGCAGACCGACCTCAAGCTGCTGCTCGCGTACGGGACGGTGAGCCAGCTCGGCTTCCTCATCGTGCTGGTCGGCGCGGGCACGCGGTCGGCGGCACTGGCAGGGGTCGCCATGCTGGTGGCGCACGCGCTGTTCAAGGCCGCGCTGTTCCTGGTGGTCGGCTTGGTCGACCGCGCGACCGGCACCCGCGACCTGCGCGAGCTGTCCGGGCTGGGCCGGCGGCTGCCGGTCCTGCTGGTGACGTCGGTGCTGGCGGCGGCGTCCATGGCCGCGATCCCGCCGCTGGCCGGGTTCGTCGCCAAGGAGAGCGCGTACCTCGCGGCCCTCGACATCGCCGAGACCGGCGACGGCACCGGCATCGGCGCGTTCGCCGGGTGGGCGCTGGTTGCGGGGCTGGCCGTCGGGTCGGCGCTGACCGCCGCCTACAGCATCCGGTTCGTGTGGGGCGCGTTCGCGGTGAAGCCGGGGGTGCCGGCGCTCGAGGCGTCGGACTGCCGGTTCCCGACGGTGGGGTTCAGCGCCGCGCCCGTGGTGCTGGCGGCCGCCGGGCTGGTGCTCGGGTTCCTCGGGCCGGCCGAGACCACGCTGCTCGAGCCGTACGCCGACCTGTTCCCCGAGGGCGCGCACGAGCCGGAGCTGGCGCTCTGGCACGGCCTCAACGCCGCACTGCTGCTGTCGGTCGCGTCGGTGCTGGTGGGCATCGCGCTGTTCCGCTGGCGCGACGGCGTCGGCCGGGTCGAGGGTGCGCTGGCGCCGTCGACCGACGCCGAGACGACGTACCGGACCATCATGCGCGGCGTCGACCGGCTCGCCGTCGAGGTCACCGGCACCACGCAGCGCGGCTCGCTGCCCAGCTACCTGGCCGTGATCTTCCTGGTCGTCGTCGCGGTGCCGGGCGGCGTGCTGGTGGTCAACCGGCTCTGGGACGGCGGCGGCAGCGGGCTGGACGTGCGGGCGTGGGACAGCGTCGGGCAGGCCGTGGTCGGGGCGATCATGATCGCCGCGGCGGTGCTGGCGGCGCGGTCGCGGAGGCGCCTGAAGGCGGTCGTCCTGGCCGGTGGCACCGGCTACGGCATGGCGATGCTGTTCATCCTGCACGGCGCGCCGGACCTCGCGCTGACGCAGGTGCTGGTCGAGACCGTCACGCTGGTGATCTTCGTGCTGGTGTTGCGGCGACTGCCGACGTACTTCTCCGACCGGCCGCTGACGGCGTCGCGCTGGTGGCGGCTCGGCCTCGGCGTCGCCGTCGGCGTGATCATGGCCGGGCTGGCGCTGGCGGCGTCGGGCGCGCGGACGGCCCAGCCGGTGTCCGACGGGTTCGCCGAGCCGGCCGTGTCGTACGGCGGCGGGCACAACATCGTCAACGTCACGCTGGTCGACATCCGGGCTTGGGACACCATGGGCGAGATCTCGGTGCTCGTCGTCGCCGCGACCGGCGTGGCCAGCCTGATCTTCCTCATCACCGGGCGCACGGGGCGGTGGCGGCCCGACGACGCGATCGCCAGCGCGCCGTCGCCGCACGGCCGCCGCTCGCACCGCAACCTCTGGCTGCGGGCCGGGCGCACCGTCGCGCCCGAGGGCCGCTCGATCCTGTTCGAGGTGGTCACGCGGCTGGCGTTCCACGTGGTCATCGTGTTCTCGATCTACCTGCTGTTCGTCGGGCACAACGCCCCGGGCGGCGGGTTCGCCGGCGGGCTGGTCGCCGGGCTTGCGCTGATGGTCCGCTACCTCGCCGGCGGCCGGCACGAGCTGGACGAGGCCGCCCCCGTCGACGCCGGGCTGGTGCTGGGCATCGGGCTGTTCGTCGCGACGGGGACCGGGCTGGTGCCGCTGCTGTTCGGCGGCGACGTCCTGCAGAGCGCCGTCGTCGACGTCGAGGTGCCGCTGATCGGGCACGTGCACTTCGTGACGTCGCTGTTCTTCGACATCGGCGTGTACCTGGTGGTGGTCGGGCTGATGCTCGACGTGCTGCGCAGCCTCGGCGGCGGCATCGACCGGCAGGCCGACGGCGACGATTCCGACTCGGACGCGGCCTCGGACTCGGCCGAGGCCCTGGAGACCGCGGAGGGGGTGCGATGAGCGCCAACCTGGTCCTCGTCGTCGTGGTCGGCGTGCTGTTCGCCGCCGGCGTCTACCTGCTGCTCGAGCGCAGCCTGACCCGCGTGCTCGTCGGCGTCATCCTCATCGGCAACGGCGTCAACACGCTGTTCCTCGTGGCCTCCGGGCCGGCCGGACGAGCGCCGATCGTCGGCCTCAACGACGTGGACGACATGAGCGACCCGCTGCCGCAGGCGCTGGTGCTCACCGCCATCGTCATCACGCTCGGCGTGACGGCGTTCCTGCTGGCCATGGCCTACCGGGCCTGGCAGCTCAACGGCAACGACGAGGTGCAGGACGACGTCGAGGACGCCGCGATCCGCCGTCGCGCCGAGCTGGACGAGGTGTCGTCGAGCTACGACGACAGCGCCGGGGGCACGATGGACGAGGAGGGGGCGGACGAGCCCGCCGCCGTCGCCTCGTCGCCCGATGGTGACCCGGCCGCCGTCGGGCCCGAGGGGGAGCAGCGATGAGCGCGTCCGTCCTCGTCCCGCTGCCGGTGATCCTGCCGCTGTTCGGCGCCGGCCTGGCGCTGGCGCTCGGCCGGTCCGCCCGGGCGCAGCGGGTGGTCAGCGTCGTCGTGCTCGCGCTCATGGTGGCGATCGCGGCCGTCCTGCTGGTGCGCGCCGATGCCGACGGCCCGCAGGTCATGCACGTCGGCGGCTGGGAGGCGCCCCTCGGGATCTCGCTGGTCGCCGACCGGCTGTCGGCGCTGATGCTGCTGGTGTCGGCGATCGTGGCGCTGTGCGTTCTGGTGTACTCGCTGAGCCAGGGGCTGGTGGAGTACGGCCCGGACACGCCGTTGTCGATCTACCACCCGACGTTCCTCATCCTGGTCGCCGGCGTGGCCAACGCGTTCCTCTCCGGCGACCTGTTCAACCTCTACGTCGGGTTCGAGATCCTGCTCGCCGCGTCGTACGTGCTCCTGACCCTGGGCGGGACCGCCGACCGGATCCGGGCCGGCAGCACGTACGTCGTCGTCAGCCTGGCGTCGTCGATCGTGTTCCTGACCGCACTCGCGCTGGTCTACGCCGCCACCGGGACCGTGAGCATGGCGCAGCTGGCCGGGCGGCTGGACGAGCTGCCCGACGGCGTGGCGTTGTTGCTGCAGCTCATGCTGCTGACGGCGTTCGCCATCAAGGCCGCGGTGTTCCCGCTGTCGGCCTGGCTGCCGGACAGCTATCCGACGGCGCCCGCGCCGGTGACCGCGGTGTTCGCCGGCCTGCTGACGAAGGTCGGCGTCTACGCGATCATCCGGACGCAGACGCTGCTGTTCCCGGACAGCCCGCTGTCCGACGCGCTGCTGTGGGCGGCGCTGCTGACCATGGTCATCGGAATCCTGGGCGCCGTCGCGCAGGACGACCTCAAACGCATGCTCTCGTTCACGCTGGTCAGCCATATCGGGTACATGGTGTTCGGGGTCGCGCTGGCCACCGACGACGGCCTGTCCGGCGCCATCTACTACGTCGTCCACCACATCGTCATCCAGACCAACCTGTTCCTCGTCGCCGGACTGATCGAGCGCCGCGGCGGCAGCACGTCGCTCGAGCGGCTCGGCGGGCTCGCCCGGCTGTCGCCCGTGCTGGCGCTGCTGTTCTTCGTGCCCGCGATGAACCTGGCCGGCATCCCGCCGTTCTCCGGGTTCCTCGGCAAGCTGGGGCTCATGCAGGCCGGCGTCGACGACGGCAGCTGGCTGGCGTACGTGCTGGTGGCGGGGAGCGTCGTGACGAGCCTGCTGACGTTGTACGCCATGGCGAAGGCGTGGAACCGGGCGTTCTGGCAGCCGCCGTCGTCGGAGGAGCTGTCGTCGGAAGCGGAGGCGGCCGGGGCGACGACGGACCTGCACGGCAAGCCGGTGCGGACCGACGGCGCCGTCCTGACCGGCAAGGCCGCCGTCGTCATGCGGGCCGGCATGGCCGGGCCGGCCGCGGCGCTGCTGGCGGTCGGGGTCGCGCTGACGGTATTCGCCGGGCCGCTGTTCGGGCTCACCGACCGCGCCGCCGCCGACCTGCGCGAGCGCACACCGTACATCGAGGCCGTCCTGCCGGGAGGTGCGCCATGACCGTCGATCCCGACCGGGTGGGTCCGGCACCGGGCGAGACGCCAGGTGAGGCGCCGGGCGACGTGCCGTCGCGGCGCAACGGGCTGCAGTGGCCGATGCTGATCGGGCTGACCGTCGTCTGGGTGCTGCTCTGGGGCAGCGTGACCGTGGCGAACGTGCTGTCCGGGCTGGTCGTCGCCGTCGTGGTGGTCCTGGTGTTCCCGCTGCCGCCGATCGTGTTCGGCGGCCGGCTGCGGGTGCGCGGGCTGGCGGTGCTGGCCGGCTGGTTCGTCGCCGACCTGATCATCGCCAGCACCCAGGTGGCGGCCCTGGCGCTGCGGATCGGGAAGCGGCCGCTGAACGCCGTCATCCAGGTCGACCTGCGCAGCCGGTCCGACCTCTACCTAACGCTGACGGCCGAGCTGCTGTCGCTCGTCCCGGGCAGCCTCGTCGTCGAGGTGCGCCGGTCGACGTCGACGCTGTTCCTGCACGTGCTCGGGGTGCGCTCCGAGGCCGACGTCGAGGAGGCGCGACGGCGGGCACTACGGCAGGAGGCGCGGGTCGTGCGGGCGCTGGCGTCGGACGAGGAACTGGCCGCCTATCTGGCTGCCGCTGCGGACCAGGGGGTGGGTCGATGACCGTCGTGATCTGGGTGTGCGCCGCCATGCTGAGCCTGTCCGCCGTCCTGGTGCTGATCCGCATGGCGGCCGGCCCGACCATGCTCAACCGGGTCGTCGCCATGGACGTGCTCATCGCCGTCGTCGTCGCCGGGCTCGGGCTCGAGGCAGCACTGAACCGGCACGCGACGACGCTGCCCATCCTCGTCGTGCTCTCGCTGGTCGGCTTCGTCGGCTCGGTCAGCGTCGCCCGGTTCGCCGCCCACGACGACAAGGGGGAGGGATCGTGACCTGGCTCGACGTGCTGTCGGGGGCGTGCCTGCTGGCCGGATGCGCGCTGTCGCTGATCGCCGCCATCGGCCTGATCCGCTTCCCGGACCTGTTCAGCCGCATGCACGCCGGCACGAAGCCGCAGGTCCTCGGGCTGCTGCTGATCCTGGTCGGTGTCGGGCTGCGGCTGCGCGACTGGACCGACGTCGGCATGCTGCTGGCGGTCGCGATGTTCCAGCTGCTGACGGCGCCGGTGGCCGCGCACATGATCGGCCGGGCGGCCTACCGGCGCGGCGCCGTCCGCCAGGACACCCTGCTGGTCGACGAACTGACCCCGGCCCTCGAGGCCGAGGACTTCGGCGCCGGCTCCGGCTCCGGCTCCGGCTCGGACGGCGACCGTCAGAGTGGGCGGACGTAGTACCGGACCGACTTGTCCCTGCCGACGACATCGGCCGAGCCGACCGGCGTGAACCCGACGGACGTGTGCAGCGCGTCGGACGCCGGGTTGGGCGGGTCGAGGTTGACCTCGGCGCACAGCAACGTCTGCCCCTCGGCGCGGGCGGCCTCGATGACGTCGTCGTAGAGCGCCCGGGCCAGCCCCTGCCCACGCGTCGCCTCCGCCACGACGACCCGGTCGACGTAGGCGAAGCGCGGGTACCGTGCCTTGAACCAGTCGAAGTTCTGGCTGATGCGAGCGGTGTCCTGGTCGAACGCGACGACCATGGCGCTGAGGTCGTCGGTGACGCGGCTGCGCCAGGCCACCTTCAGCAGCTCACGGAACTCGTCCTCCGCCAGCTCGGACAGCTCGAGGGCGTGGTCGTTGTTGAGCTTCAGCAGGGTGGGAAGATCGGCTTCGACGGGGGCGCGGAAGATGTGCGGCACCCGTCGAGCCTAAAGGAAGAGACCGGGCCGCCTGGCGGTTGCCCTGAGCATGGCGATCGACGTGGGACGGGCCGGCGTGTGGGTCGGCGCACGGAACTGGCCCGGCGACCCCGGCGAGGTGGCGTCCGGGTTCGCGGAGGTCGAGGCGCTCGGGTTCGGCGCGGCGTGGCTGGGTGGAGCCGAGGGCGACCTGGTCCGGCCGTCGCAGGTGCTGGCGGCGACGTCGCGGCTGGTGGCCGCCACCGGCATCGTCAACGTGTGGAGCGAGCCGGCGGAGGAGGTGGCGGCGGCGTTCCACCGGGTGGATGACCTGTTCCCGAATCGGCTGCTGCTCGGCATCGGCGCCGGCCACGCGAAGTTCGTCGAGCAGAGCGGCCGGCAGTACCGCCGTCCGTACAGCAAGGTGGTGTCCTACCTGGACGAGCTCGACGCGGCGGACGTGCCGGCAGACCATCGGGCGGTGGCGGCGCTCGGGCCGCGGACGGTGCGGCTGGCGGGGGAGCGCAGCCTCGGCGCGCACCCGTACCTCGTGACACCCGATCACACGCGGCTGGCCCGTGACGTCCTGGGGATTGGGCCGCTCCTCGCGCCCGAGCAGAAGGTGGTCCTGTCCGCCGATTTCGACGAGGTGCGGCGGATCGCCGGCCCGGTGGTCGAGTTCTACCTCGGCCTGCCCAACTACGTGAACAACCTCCGCCGCATCGGCTTCACCGACGACGACCTGTCCGGCTCGGGGAGCCGGCGCCTGCTCGACGCCCTGATCGCCTGGGGCGACGTGGACACCGTGGCCGCCCGGGTCGCCGAGCACCACGCCGCCGGCGCCGACCACGTCTGTGTCCAGGTCCTCACCGGCCGGGCGGGCTTGCCGCTTCCGGAGTGGCGCGAGCTGGCGCCGGCACTCACTGTGGCCTGACGCGGGCCTGAGATGGCGGGCGGTTTGGTGGCGCTATAGCCCCACCAGACCGCCCGCCACGCGGCTGAGGTCCCCGGGCGGACGGTCAGGCGAGCTGAGTGAGCTTGCCGGTGTCGACGTCGTACAGGAAGCCGCCGACCGGGACGCCGGCGGGCAGGAAAGGCCACGACCGGATCTTCTGCACGTCCTCGGCCAGGGTCGCCCGCTGGTCGGCGATGAGCTGGAAGTCGAGGCTCCGCACGTCGATCCCCGACGACTGCTCGATCGCCGCCACGACCTCCTCGGTGGTCGCGCTGGCCATCTTGCACCGCGTGTGCGCGACCACCATGATGCGCGTGACGCCGAGCAGGTGCGTCGCCAGCGCCAGGGTGCGCAGCACGTCGGTCGTCACGCGGGCGCCGGCGTTGCGCATGATCTTCGCGTCGCCCGGCTTCAGGCCGAGCATGTCGAGCGGCTCGATGCGGGAGTCCATGCACGTGACGACCGCGAGCCCGGCCGCCGCGACCGGCTCGAGGCCGGCCAGGCGGAACGAGGCCGCGTAGTGGTCGTTGCCGGCCAGGACGTCGACGAACTGCTCGGACTGCATCGGGATCCTCTCACCGCGGGACGGGGACACTCGCAACGTACGCGATCGGGGTGACGGGCGGTTTGCCGCAGGACTCCGGCCGCGGCGGCTGCTGCTCCTCGGCCCGGACGGCGACGCTCCAGCTGCGCCCGTCCGCATGATCGACGACGGCGTCCCAGGCGCCTTCCGCGCCACCCGAGCCGCCCGCAACGACGGACGCGACCGACAGGTCGTCCAGGGCGGTGTCGCCGAGCAGTCGCCGGACGGCGGCCTCGGCCGACTGGCCGGGGCGCGAGAACGTGCTCCGCCCGCGGTACCCGTCGTCGAGGAAGCGGCCCTCGCGCGCCGACTCGACCAGCAGCAGCGCCTGCTTGTCGTCCATCCGCCCGTACACGACGCCGTGTGGCAGCAGCACCGCCGTCGGCGCGAACCGGTGTCCGCCGAGGTGCGTCGTCTCCCACACACGCCCGACCACGTCGTCGCGGAGGTCGGCGACGAGCTGGCGGCCCTTCGCCGCGCAGCAGAGGTCGCGCCGTCCGTTCGTGCAGACCAGCAGCAGGGGCTCGGTCTCGGGACGCAGGTCCGGCAGCCGATCGACGACGGCGGAAGGGTCACCCGCGCGCAGCGCGGCCCAGTCCAGCGCGAGCAGCACCGACACGTCGGGCAGCCAGCCGCCGAGCAGGAACGTCGCTCCCGGCGTCGTCCCGGCGACCCAGACCCGGTGCGAGGCGGGGTAGTGGGTGTCGGGGTGCCGCCGCGGCCGCCGGACCAGCGCGACCCGCCCGCCGTGCGCGCCGGCCGCGGCGTCCAGCGACGCCCCCAGCACAGGGTCCAGATGCGACTGCGTCAGCGCCTTCGCGCCCCACGGGCCGGGCTGTTCGACGACGAGCCACCACGCCGCCACGGGCGCCGTCCCGGCCAACGGCTCGGACAGCTCGCGGCCGGCGTCCGAGCAGAGCGTCACGCCTCAACGGTACGTGGACGGTGCCGCAGCAGCAGCACGGCACCCAGGGCGGCGGTCGCCGCGCACACGGCGGCGCCGGTGAACGTGGCCTGCAGCTGCTCGACGATCGCCTGCCGGACGGCGTCGTCGTACGGCCCGCAGTCGGTGGGGGAGTCGGGGCACAGGACGGCGGGCGACTCGATGCCGGCCTGGACGGAGTACAGCTTGCGCAACCCGATCGCCGTCAGTGCCGACAGCCCGGCCAGCATGCCGACCATGCGGGCGACGACGAGCAGGGCGGTCGCCACCCCGTGCGTCGACCGCGGCGCCGCCGCCAGCAGGGCCGCGTTCACCGGGGCGATCGCCAGCCCGAACCCCAGACCGGCCGCCACCAGGACGCCGTCGTCGATCAGGCCGTCGAGCGAGCCCATGCCCCAGGTCGCCATGATCGCGAGGCCCGCCGTGCCCAGCGCCATGCCGCCGCCGGCCAGCAGCGCGGGCCCGTACCGGCGCAGCAGCCAGCCGCCGAGCAGCGCGCCGACCGGCAGCGCCACCAGGAACCGCAGCAGCACCAGCGCCGCGTCCAGCTGGCTCGACCCCGGCACGACGGTGCGGGCGAGGATCGGGACGTCGACGACGACGGCGACCAGCGCGGCGCCGACGAACAGGCTGACGACCAGTGCGCCCCAGGCGGGCATCGCCCGGACGGCGTCGGGCGGGACCAGGGGAGCGGCGGCCCGGCGCTGCCGCCAGGCGAACGCCGCCAGCGCGACCGCGGATCCGGCGAGCAGCCAGGGGCCCGACGGCGCCATCAGCTCGACCGCGGGGTCGGCGGTCGCGAACGTCAGCACGATGCCGCCGAGCGCGACGCCCAGCAGCAGCGCGCCGGGCAGGTCGGCGGCGCGCAGGACCGCGGGGGTGCGGCGCAGCGGCAGCAGCGGCCGGCGGGCGGTCAGCTCGCGGACGACGAACGCGATGGTCAGGACGTACGCGGCGAGGGCGAGCGGCGTCGTCCACTCGTGCCCGTCGAGCCGCGGGACCAGCAGCTCGCCCCACTGGACGCTCTGCTCGAGGCCGCTGGGGCGGTTGACGGCGAGGCCGGCGCAGACCAGCGCCCCCAGCCCGAGGACCAGCCCGACGACGTCGAACCGGCCGGCGGGCGGCCCTTCCGCATCCAGGGCGGCGGCCGCGGACTCACCCCGTCGCCGGCGAACCGTGGCCGTCCCCGCGAACAGCACAGCGCCGACGGCGAAGTTGACCCAGAAGATCGCCCGCCAGTCGGCGACCGCGAGGATCGCCGCGCCGAACAGCGGGCCCAGCACGGACCCCAGCTCCTGCACCGCGCCGACCAGCCCCAGCGGGACGCCGCGGCGGTCGGGCGGCCACAGGTCGGCGACCAGCGCGAGCGTCACCGGGACCAGCGCGCCGCCGCCCGCGCCCTGCAGGAACCGCCCGACGACCGCGCCCGCGACGCCGTCGGCCGACGCCGTCAGCAGCGACCCTGCGGTGAACACGAGCAGCGACCCCGTCAGCACGGGGAGCCGGCCCGTGACGTCGGAGACGCGGCCGACCAGCGGCAGCACGACGACGTAGCCGAGCAGGAACATCGAGACCAGCGGGGCCGCCCGCTGCAGCTCGTCGACGTCGAGTCCGACGCCGACCATCATGTCCGGCAGCGCCAGGACGATGACGTAGGTGTCGGCGGCGGCGAGGAGGACGCCGATGACCCCGAGGACGAGCGCGGCGCGACCGGCGCGCCCCGTCCGCTCAGCTCTCGGGAGCACTGATCTCGGCGGGCTCGTCATAGTCGTCGAGGCTGACGGTGTAGGTCTGCTCGTCGCCGCCGTCGTAGAACGGGCCGGTGAGCGTGGCCTGGCGCAGGTGGCCGGACTCGTCGATGGCCCAGACCGCCTGGACCTCGGCGTCGGGGTCGGCGATGGTGAGGACCTCGCCGACCAGCTCGCCGGGCAGGACGGACTCGACCTGGTCGTAGACCTCGCCGTCGACGCGCACCTGCTCGGTGGCGGTGACCTCGGTGCCGGACGTGAGCAGCTGGCTGACGCCGTGGTCGGGGTCGATCAGCAGGCCGGGGTCGCCGAAGCCGAGCTCGTCGGCGTCGACCTCGTCGAACCCGCTGGTCAGCGGCAGCTGCGCCCACAGCGTCCCGTCGACGGAGACGACCTCGATGGTCGCGGGCAGCGCGCCGGCGCGGATGCGGATCTCGCCCTCGAACGACGACGGCGGCACCGCGACGCCCTCGCCGCCCACGACGACGGTGCCGTCGTCGGGGAGGTCGTCGCCCTCGACCACGAACTTCACGCTCGAGGCCTCGTTGAGGAGGTCGGCGGCGGTGTCGAGCTGCGCCTGCGGATCGGCGGTCTCCTCGCCGCCCCCGCCGTCGCCGTCGTCGCTGCACGCGGTGAGTGCCAGCGCGGCGACGGCGATCGCGGCGGGCAGGATGCGACGTGCGGAGGGACGCATGGGGGCAGTCTGCCAGCCTTTCCGGCCCCTGCGGCCCACGACACCCGGCCTGGACATCGACTGCTCTCCTCCCGTTGGGCGGCCGGCTCACCATGCGGGTTCACGCCTGTGATTTCGCTGAGAGTTCGGTAAATATCGATACGCGACGGTTGCGTATCGCTGGAAGCGGGTCTAGCGTCGGGCGCGAGAACTGATACGGCACGGTCCCGTATCGAAAGAGCAAGCAGGGAAGGACCCGCCAACGTGGACCAAGCGACGATCCACAACCGGCGATGGAGCATCCTCGGCGTTCTCGTCGTGAGCCTGCTCGTCGTCGTGCTCGACAACACGGTGCTCAACGTCGCGCTCCGAACGATCCAGGACGATCTCTCGGCCACTCAGAGCGAACTCGAGTGGGCGATCAACTCCTACACTCTCGTCTTCGCCGGACTGCTCTTCACGTTCGGCCTGCTCGGCGACCGGTTCGGCCGGCGCCGCATGCTGATGCTGGGGCTGCTGCTGTTCGGCATCGCCTCCGCGGTGTCGGCCTACGCGAGCTCGCCGGAGCAGCTCATCGCCGCGCGGGCGTTCATGGGTGTCGGCGCCGCCGCCGTCATGCCGTCGACGCTCGCCATCATCACCAACGTCTTCGAACCCGAGGAGCGTGGCCGGGCCATCGGCATCTGGGTCGCCTCCGTCGGCATCTCCGTCGTGCTCGGGCCGGTGCTCGGCGGCGCGCTGCTGGAGCGGTTCTGGTGGGGCTCGGTGTTCCTCATCAACGTGCCGGTAGTGGTGATCGGCCTGGCGCTGATCGCCTGGCTGGTCCCGGAATCGCGCAACCCCGTTCCCGGCCGGCTGGATCCGGGCGGCGTCCTGCTGTCGATCATCGGCCTGACGCTGCTGGTCTACGGCATCATCGAGGGCGGCGAGCGGGCGACGGTGACCGACCCGCTGGTCTGGGGCTCGACGCTCGGCGGACTGGCCGTGCTGGCGCTGTTCGTCTGGTACGAGCGGCGCTCGACCCATCCCGCGCTGGACGTCGGGCTGTTCCGCAACCCGGTGTTCTCGGCGTCGGTGACGACCATCGGGCTGGTGTTCTTCGCCATGCTCGGGACGTTCTTCTTCATGACGTTCTACCTGCAGATCGTCCGCGGCTACACCCCGCTCGAGACCGGCCTGATGTTCCTGCCGTTCGCGATCGCCCAGACGGTGTTCTCGACGCTGTCGTCGACGGCGGTCGCCCGGTTCGGCATCCGGACCGTGACGGCGACCGGCCTGGGGCTGGTGGCGCTGAGCCTGGTGGCGATGGGTTTCATCGAGGAGACCACGCCGCTCTGGTACCTGCTGCTGGCGTTCTTCGTCCAGGGCGCCGGCATCGCCAACGTCATGCCGCCCGCGACGACGGCCGTCATGGCGGCGGTCCCGCGCGAGAAGGCCGGCGTCGGCTCGGCGGTCAACAACACCATGCGGCAGGTCGGCGGCGCGCTCGGTGTCGCCGTCCTGGGCGCGGTGCTGTCGGCCCGCTACCGGGGCGGGGTCGACGACGTGGTCGGCGTGCTTCCCGAAGGGGTCCGGCACGCGGCCGCCGAGTCGCTCGGCACCACGATGATGGCGGCCGAGCAGGCCGGCGTCGTCGACCAGGTGCGCGGCCCGGCGTTCACGGCCTTCCTCAGCGGTGTGCACTGGGTAGCCTTCTTGGGAGCCGCGGTCGCGGCGCTGAGCGTGGTCGTCGTGACGGTGTTCCTGCCGGGACGGTCGGCCTCGCCCGCGCCCGCCGAGGTGGACGGAGCACCGGAGGCGCCGGAGCCGGAGACAGCGAGGACGTGACCTGATGACGGAGATCGTGCCGGTGGGGGCTGGGCCGCTGGAGCCGGCAGCGGTGGAGCCGCGCCGCGCCGGGCGGCCGCGCAGCGAGGGTGCGGACCGGGCGATCATCGAGGCGACCCTCGACCTGCTGGCGGACTTCGGCATCGCCGGCACCACGATCGAGGGCATTGCCGCCCGGGCCGGCGTCGGCAAGACCACCATCTACCGGCGGTGGAAGGGCCTCGAGAGCCTCATCTGCGACGCCGTCGCCGAGCTCAAGGGCCCGCTGCCGACGCTGCCCGGCACCTCCATCCGCGACGATCTCATCGCACTGTCCGAAGCGGCGGCGCGCGGGCGCGAGTCCGCGCGCAACCGCAAGGTCTACGCCTGCTTCATCGGCGAGATGGCCCGCTACCCGGCGCTCGACGCCCAGTACCGCTCGTCGGTCATCCGGCCGCGGCGCGAGCTCCTGGCGACGGCCCTGAAGAACGCCATCGAGCGCGGCGAACTCCGCGACGACCTCGACCTGGACATCCTGGCCGAGATCGTCTCCGCTCCCACGCTGCATTGGCTGCTGCACAACCCGGACCGCAGTCCCACCCGCCGGCAGTTGGAGCAGTTCGTCGACGGTGTTCTGGACGGGGTTGGCCGGGGGGATTGAGGTTCTGCGGTGGGGTCCTGACGTGGGTCGGGCCCCTGCTGTCCTTAGTGTCGAGGGCCCCCTCCCCGGAATGGCCCCGGCCCTCAGACCCGCTGTTCTCGAGTCACGCCGGCCGCTGGCGGTTCCGCTGTGGTGTTCGGCAGTTGGTCTCGCCGTGGGTGGCGGTCTCGCCGGCCGCCGGCGGCGGTGGCGACGCCCCGCAATCCGGCTCACGCTCGGGAAACCGGCGCTTGCGGCCCGGAATTCGCTGCCAACCGCCGGTTTCCGAGGCGTCCGCCGGTTTCCAGGGCGTCAGCGCCGCCCCCGGACCATGATCATCAACCTTTCGGGCTGCTCTGGCGACACGAAAGGTTGATGATCATGGAAAGCGGCCGGCGGGACCTCACCACAGCGGGAGAGGTTGCCACCCACGCGTGAGCCGTCAGCGGCCGGCTTGACTCGAGAACAGCGGGGATAAGTGCCGGGGCCATTCTGGGGGTGGGGTCCCTGATGGTGCTGTGAGCGGGGGCGCGGGAGTCCGGGTCAAGCGGTCCCCTCTGCGCGAAGCGCCTTCTTGGTCCGCTTGAGGCGGTCTCCCGCGCCCCCGACAATGGAGAGCAGCAGGGGGCCGGCCAACTCGGCAAATCCGGCGCACGGCCACCCCGCCAACGCAGTACCCGCCTACTCCAGGTCCAGCGTCGCCTGCTCCCCGTCGATCACTGGCGCCCCCGAAGCCGCCTCGGAATCACCCTCGGAACCGGCGACCAGGGGTCCGCCCACGGCGGCGATCGGCTGGGCGACTCCGATGCCGGACCCGTCGCGCCGCCCGACGTCCGCCGGAAGTTCGATGGGCACCCCGCTCGCGGCAGCCGCCCGCGCCGGAGCCGCTCCCGCCCACGCCAAGATCAGCGTGTCCTCGCCCTTCAGGAACCGATGGCACCGAACCCCACCGGTCGCGCGGCCCTTGGCCGGGTACTCCGAGTATGGCGTCACCTTGACCGCGCCCGGCTGGGTCCCCGGCAACGCCGTCGACGAGCCGGAGACGGTGACCACGGAACCCGGGCGAGCGCCGTCGACCGAACCGAAGAACGTCACCTTCGCCCCTGACGACAGCTTGACGCCGGCGATCCCGCCGCCGGCCCGGCCCTGCGGACGGACCGCCGACGCCGAGAACCGCAGCAGTTGTGCGTCAGAGGTGATGAAGACCAGGTCCTCGTCGCCGGTGACCAGTTCGACGGCGCCGACCACGCGGTCGCCGTCGTCGAGCCGGATGACGTCGTAGGAGTCCTTGCCGGGGTGGTCCGGGACGACCCGCTTGACGATGCCGCGCTCGGTCCCGAGGGCCAGGCCCGGCGACGACTCGGAGAACGTCGTCAGCGCCAGGGCTCGCTCGCCCGGATCCAGCTCGATGAACTCCTTCAAGGCTGCCCCGCCCGCCAGCGTCAGGGCGGCCGTCGGCGGCAACGAGGGCAGGTCGAGCACCGACAGTCGCAGCACGCGCCCCGTCGACGTGACGACGCCGACTTCGCCGCGCGCCGTCGACGCGGCCACGGAGACGATGACGTCGTGCTTGGAGCGCTTGTCGCCGTAGAGCAGCGGCTCCTCGCCCGCCGTCCGCGCCAGCAGGCCGGACGACGACAGCAGCACCTGGCAGGGGTCGTCGGCGATCTCGAGCGACGCGGCGCCGGCCCGGGTGGTGACGGCGCCGGACTCCTCGAGCAGCACCGTGCGCCGCGGGGTCGCGTGCGCGGCGGCGATCTCGGCCAGCTCGTCGGAGACCGCCTGGCGCAGCAGGCCCTCGTTCTCGAGCAGCGCCGTCAGCTCGGCGATGGTGCGACGGAGGTCCTCGCCCTCCTTCTCCAGCTCCAGCCGGTCGTAGCGGGTGAGCCGGCGCAGCGGGGTGTCGAGGATGTAGCGGGCCTGGATGTCAGACAGGTCGAAGACCGTCATCAACCGCTCGCGGGCGGCCGACGCGTCGTCGGACGAGCGGATGACCGCGATGACCTCGTCGATGTCGAGCAGCGCGATCATGAGGCCGTCGACCAGGTGCAGCCGGTCGGCGGCCTTGGTGCGACGGAACTCGCTGCGGCGCCGCACGACCGACAGGCGGTGCGCGATGAAGACCTCGAGCAGCTCCTTGAGGCCCAGCGTCCGCGGCTGCCCGTCGACGAGCGCGACGTTGTTGATCGAGAACGAGTCCTCGAGCGGCGTGAGGCGGTACAGCTCCTCGAGCACCGCCTCGGGCACGAAGCCGCTCTTCAGCTCGATGACGAGGCGCAGCGCGGTGTTGCGGTCGGTGTAGTCGACGACGTCGGCCACGCCTTGGAGCTTCTTGTTGCGGACGAGTTCGACGATCCGCTCGCGCACGCGCTCCGGGCCGACCATGTACGGAAGCTCGGTGATGACGATGCCCTTGCGGCGGGCGGTGATGTTCTCGATGCGGGCGGTCGCGCGGGTCTTGAAGGCGCCGCGCCCCGACTCGTAGGCCTCGCGGACGCCGTCGAGCCCGATGATCCGGCCGCCGCTGGGGAGGTCGGGCCCCGGGACGAACCGCATGAGGTCGTCGAGGCTCGCCTCAGGATGCGTGAGCAGGTGCCGCGTCGCGTCGATGACCTCGCCGAGGTTGTGCGGCGCCATGTTCGTCGCCATGCCGACGGCGATGCCGGTGGCGCCGTTGACCAGCAGGTTTGGGAACGCCGCCGGGAGCACCTCGGGCTGCTCGAACTGGCCGTCGTAGTTCGGCACCATGTCGACGACGTTCTCGTCGAGCGAGCGCACCAGCAGCATGGCCGGCTCGCTCATGCGGCACTCGGTGTACCGGTAGGCGGCCGGGCCCGCGTCGAGCGACCCGAAGTTGCCGTGCCCGTCGACCAGCGGCACCCGCATGGCCCACGGCTGCGCCATGCGCACGAGGGTGTCGTAGATGGCGCCGTCGCCGTGCGGGTGCAGCTTGCCCATCACGTCGCCGACGACGCGGCCGCACTTGACGTGCGGGCGGTCGGGGCGCAGGCCCATCTCGTTCATCTGGAACAGGATCCGGCGCTGCACCGGCTTCAGCCCGTCGCGGGCGTCCGGGATGGCGCGGGAGTAGATGACCGAATAGGCGTACTCGAGGAAGCTGCCCCGCATCTCGTCCGAGACGTCGACGTCGAGGATGACCTCTTCGAAGTCCTCGGGCGGGGGTGTCGTGGTCCGGCGTGCCATGCCGACCATTGTCGCCCCGCCCGGGCCGTGCTCCGTGCAGCGACCCGCTGGACGGGCTCAGGGATGCGACTCGTACACCTGTGGGACCTCCTCGACGGTGAAGTCGCGCGGGCTGGCCCGCTGGATCAGCTCGGCCAGCTCGCGGACCATCAGGAGCTTGTGGAACGAGCTCCACCCGTCGCCGAACCACTCGGGACTCGCCGCGATGGGCGCCGCCGCCAGTTCCGGCCCGACGTGCACAGGGGGCTGCTCGACGAGCCTCAAGGGCAACCACCGCCAGGTCCCGCACGTGGGACAGGCGACACCGTCGCGCCCGTGCCGCAGGTGGGTCCTGCGGCGCAGCTCGTCCGGGTCGAACCATCGCTCGCCGACCACCGGCATGAGCACCTGGACCGCCTCGCCAGGGGCCTGACGGGGCCAGACCACCGGCCGCAGCCGCAGCCCGAACCGTCCGGCCAGGTCCTCACCGAGCGAGCGCTGCATGCAGAGCACGTTGGTCCGCCAGTACGGGATCCAGGCGCCCTGGGCGCCGGTGAGTCCCTTCGAACGCAGCACGATCGAGCCGGTCTGTTCGCGCAGCGAGACGCCGCAGCCGCGGCACCAGCCGTCGGCGCCGTACATCGGGGTGAGTCCGTAGGAGTCCTCGGGCGTGGGCCAGCCGCGGTTCCGCCTGTAATAGAGCGTCACCAGGTCGCCCATCAGGACGAGTACTGCTGTGAGATCAGGATGATGGCGGCCACGGAGGGGATGACGACGAGGGCGCCGGCGAGGACGGGGTAGCGCTCCAGCAGGGGGACGGCGTGCGGGTAGCGGCGGGCGAGGGCGCGGGGAGAGGCGAGCCGGCCCAGCTTGGTCGGCTCGATGCCCAGGGCGGTGATGAGCCGGCGCATGTCGTCCTCGACCCAGCGGCTGCCCTTCAGTCGCGCCACGCGCCGGCCGCCGCGGTCGAGGACGTACAGGTGGGCGAGGCTCTTGCTGTTCTTGTGGGTGCGGGGGAGCGCCACGGTGATGATCGACCCGACGGCGTCGCGGGGGACGCGGCGGGTGCGGAGCAGCCCGGTGACGGCGATCTCCGACGGCGTCACGGTGATGGCGGCGCGGCGGAAGTACACCGGCAGCACCGCCGACGCGAGCACGATGACGATGATCGACACGACGGCGCCGAAACCGCCGCCGCGGAACAGCAGGGCCGCCAGCAGCACCACGACCGGCAGCACCGACCATTTCACGGTGCGCAGGTACCGGCGCCACGACGGCCGCAGCACGAGCGCGGCGCCGGAGACGGGTCCAGGCAGGGGTGCGGGCACGGCCAGCATCCTAGGGGCCGGCGGGGTCAGCCCGACAGGCCTGCGATCACGGCCCCGAGCACGACCGCCAGCACGGCGAAGCCGAGGGCGCAGAGCAGCGTGAACGCGACCGGGTGCCGCCCGACCCAGCCGACGGAGCCGGGCCGCTCGCGGGCCAGCTGGCCGAGGGTTACCGGGCGGTCCGGCCCGCCGCTGATCAGCCCGAGGTGGTCGACCAGCCGGTCGAGGTCGCTGGTGGAGTAGAGCGCGCCGTTGATGCGCAGCAGGGCACGATCGTCCACATCGACGACCACGATGGTCTCCGCGGGGGCGGCCATGGGCTGGACCACCGTCGCCCGGACCAGTGCGGCGGCGAGCGTGCGGTCGCGGCGGTGGTGGAACCAGAGCCCGCGCACCGAGATCTCGGCCGGCGTGACGACGATGCGGGAGCGCCCCAGGTACACCGCGGCGGCCGCGGCCAGCAGCAGGGCGAGCACGATGCAGGTGATCAGGGCGGGCCGGCCGCCGGCCATCACACCGGCGATGACGAGCACGACGGCGATGACGGCGGCGATCATGAGGACCTGGCGGCGCGGCCCGGGCGCCGGTCGCAGGACGATGAGATCGGCTTCAGACACGATGTCACACCCTAAGGCACCTCCGGCGACGCCTACGGCACGGCGCGCGGCGCCCCGATCGTGACCGGTGCGAACGGCAGGGTGACGACGAACCGGGCGCCGGGGCCGGCGTCCTCGACGACCAGGCGGCCGCCGTGCGCCACGACGATCTCGCGCGCGATGGCCAGTCCCAGCCCGGAGCCGCCGGCGTCGCGGTCGCGGGCGTCGTCGAGGCGGGTGAAGCGCTCGAAGATCCGCTCCCGGTCCGACGGCGGCACCCCCGCGCCGTCGTCGCTCACCGCCACCAGCGCCACCGGACCGGACGCTGACACGGAGACGGAAACGCCCGACGACGCGTGCCGGACGGCGTTGTCGACCAGGTTGCGCAGCACTCGCGCGAGGGAGTCGCGGTGCCCGCGGGTGTGCACGCCGGCCCCGGCAGACGACGACATCGAGACCCGCACCGGCACCCGGCCGCCGCGAACGCCGTCGGCGACCTCGGCCGCCAGCTCGTCCAGCGAGATCAGCTCGTCGCGCCGCGCCGGCCGCGGGCTGTCGAGGTGCGCGAGCACCAGCAGGTCGTCGACCAGGCGGCCCATGCGCTCGACCTCGACCAGGGCCTCGCGGGCGGTGTCGTGGGGGTCGACGGCGTCGGGATGCGCCAGCGCGACCTCCAGTTCCGTCCGCAGCGCGGCGATGGGGCTGCGCAGCTCGTGCGCGGCGTCGGCGACGAACGCGCGCTGCCGGGCCGCGGCGGCGTCGAGCCGGCCGAGCATGTCGTTGAGCGTGACGGCGAGCCGGCTCAGCTCGTCGCCGCCCGCGGGGACGGGCAGCCGGTGCCCGCCGCCGGCGCCGGTGATCTCCTCGGCGCCGCCGCGCAGCCGGTCGACGGGGCGCAGCGCGCGGACGATGACCAGCCAACTCAGGATGCCCAGCGCAGCCGTGACCGTCGCCCCGCCCGCCGCGACGCCGATCTTGGCGAACTCGACGCTGCGCTGCTGCTCCTCGAGCGAGACGGCGACGAGGACGGTGACCGGCCCGCTCGGCGCGTCGGCCGGCACGCCGACGACGCGCAGCGGCTCGGGCTGGCCGAGCCGGGTGCCGTCGAGCTCGACCGCATCGCCCGCGCGGACGGCGGCCAGATCGGAGCCGGCGACGACGGGCGTCAGGCGGTCCCCGCCGGGCGTCGACGCCAGGACCCGCCCCTCCGAATCGATGACCTGCGCGACGACGGCGCCGAAGCCCGGCAGCGGGTTGGGCGGCTGCCCGGACTCGACCAGCGCCGCGATGTCCTGCCCCTGCCGCTGGGCGGTCTCGTCCAGCGCGCCGATCAGCGCCCGGTCCAGCGCTATCAGCAGCAGCACCCCGCCGATGCCCAGCCCGACCGCAGCCATCGCCGTCGCCGCCAGGGTCAACCGGGCCCGCAGGCTGAGCCGCCCGAACACGCCCACGCCGATCAGCCGCCGTCGCCGGAGAGCCGGTAGCCGGCGCCGCGCACGGTCTGCAGCGCCGCCCGCCCGTACGGGGTGTCGATCTTGCGCCGCAGGTAGCCGACGTAGACCTCGACGACGTTGGGGTCGCCGTCGTAGTGGGCGTCCCAGACGTGCTCGAGGAGGTCGCGCTTGGACACGACCTCGTCGGGGTGGCGCATGAGGTACTCGAGCACGCCGAACTCGCGTGGCGTCAGCGTGATGTCGGCGTCGCCGCGGCGCACCGTCTTGGCGCCCGGGTCCAGCTCGAGGTCGCCGGCCGCGAGCACCGCGGGACGGGCCGGCGCGCCCCGTCGCAGCAACGCACGCAGCCGCGCCACCAGCACCACGTACGAGAACGGCTTCGTGAGGTAGTCGTCGGCGCCGACGTCGAGGCCGTCGGCCTGGTCGTACTCGCCGTCCTTCGCCGACAGCATGAGGATGGGCACCCAGTTGCCCTCGGCCCGCAGCGTCTGGCAGATGCGGTAGCCCGACAGCGACGGCAGCATGATGTCGAGCACGATGACGTCGTAGGTGTGCTCGCGGGCCAGGTGCAGGCCGTCGAGGCCGTCGTGCGCCAGCTCGACCGAGAACCCCTCGGCCGACAGCCCGCGGTGCAGGGCACGGGCCAGCCCGCGCTCGTCCTCGACCACCAGCACCCGCATGCCGTCAAGCATGCCCTGCCGCGCGAGGGCTCCGGCGGAGGCTCTCAGGGATCTCACAGCGACGACGAGGCAACC
Source organism: Jiangella mangrovi (assembly GCF_014204975.1). NCBI lineage: Bacteria > Bacillati > Actinomycetota > Actinomycetes > Jiangellales > Jiangellaceae > Jiangella > Jiangella mangrovi. Next base: position 4,260,588 of record NZ_JACHMM010000001.1, on the reverse strand, counting down.
TGGATGTCATCGGGGCGAAACCCCCGGTCGAAACGCACCGAGCCATACAGGAGCACTGACATGCCGAACTCCCTTCTCAGCACCCCGGCCAGGCGGTGGGCGACCGGTGCCACGGTCGCCACCGTGGTCGTCGGCGCGGCCGTGGCCGGCCCGCTGATCGCCGGTGCCGACTCCGACCTGCCCGACCGCACCGCCGCCGAGCTGCTCGTCGGCCTCGCGACCGTCGACGTGCAGCCGTTCGCCGGCACCGTCGTCCAGTCCGCCGACCTCGGGCTGCCGGCGCTCACCGGCGCCGACGCGACGTCGCTGCCCACCGCGGCGCTCTCGCTGCTCAACGGGTCGTCGACGGCACGCATCTGGTACACCGACGGCGACACCTACCGGTTCGCGCTGCAGGACGACCAGTCCGAGTCCGACCTGCTGCGCAACGGCCAGGACCTCTACTTCTGGAGCAGCGAGGGGTCGACGGCGTCGCACGTGGTGGTCCCCGAGGAGCCCGAGGGCGACGACGGCGGCAAGGGCCCGTTCGGGGGCGGCGGCCCCTTCGGCGGTGACGGCGGCCCGTTCGGCGGCGAGGGCATGCCGGAGGACCTGCCGACGAATATCCCCACCGAGGCCGCGTCGCTCGCGCTGGCCATGATCGAGCCGTCCACGCAGGTCGACGTCGACGGCACCGCGACGGTCGCCGGCCGCTCGGCGTACGAGCTGGTGCTGCGGCCCAAGGCCGAGGAGTCGCTCATCGGCTCCATCCGGCTGGCCGTCGACGGCGAGAACAACATGCCGCTGCGGGTGCAGATCTTCGCCCGCGACCACAGCGAGCCGTCGTTCGAGGTCGGCTTCACGTCGGTCTCGTTCGACGAGCCGGACGAGTCGACCTACGACTTCACGCCGCCGCCCGGCACCACGGTCGAGGAGATCGAGCCCGGCGACATCGACGAGGCGCTGCCCCACCACGGCGGCGACGCGCCCGACGTCGGCCCCGACGGCCACCTCGACATGGCGCCGTCGGACGTCACCACCGTCGGCTCCGGCTGGACCACCGTGGTCGTCGCCCAGGGCGTGGACCTCGACGAGCTCACCGCCGGCCTCGAGGGCGACGCGGCCGCCATCGCCGACGCGTTCATCGCCGACCTGCAGGACGTCAGCGGCGCCTACGGCACCGGCCGCGCGATGACCAGCGACCTGTTCACCGTCCTCCTGCTCGACGACGGCCGGCTGCTGGCCGGCGCCGTCCCGCTCGAGGTCCTCGAGCAGGCCGCTCAGGACCCGGCCGCGCAGTAGGGCCGCGCGACGCAGAGGAGGCCGCCGCGGGATCCGTCCCGCGGCGGCCTTCGCGTGCTGGTCTGTCGTCACGTCCTGGTCTCGCGTCACGCTCACAGCCCTACATCGACCACTTCGCGTGACAACAGACCAGGACGTGACGACAGACCAGGACGCCGACCGACCGAGAACAGAGGTTGCCGATGATCAGGTGATCTCCTCGGCACTTCGTGCCCATGCTCCTGAAACGCGGGGTGCCTAAGTTGCCTCCAACGTGTCCGCACAGGTGATCTGCGTCACCTGCCCCGCGCGAGGAGGCTTCCGTGGCACTGCCCTGGAAGGTGGTCTACGACGGAAAGACACCACCGCCGGGGGCGGTGGTCCGGCCGGACGAACGGTTGTCGTGGGGGCGGACGGTGGGCCTGGGCGCCCAGCACGTCGTCGCGATGTTCGGCGCGACGTTCGTGTTCCCGATCATCATGGGGCTGAATCCGCAGCTGGCCATCATGATGAGCGGCGTCGCGACGATCTGCTTCCTGCTCATCGTCAAGGGTGTGGTGCCGAGCTACCTGGGCACCAGTGCCTCGTTCGTGGGCGGCGTGATCGCCATCCGGGCGCAGGACGGCGACTCCGCCGACGTCACCGGGGCGATCCTGGTCGCCGGCATCGTGCTGGCGGCGTGCGGCCTGCTCATCCACTACCTGGGCGCCCGCGTGCTCTACACGGTCCTGCCGCCGGTGGTGACGGGCGCCGTCGTCATGCTCATCGGGTTCAACCTGGCGCCGGTGGTCGCCGACGTCTACTGGCCGCAGGACCAGTGGATCGCGCTCATCGTGATGTTCGCCGTCATCCTCATGGCGGTCGGGCTGCGCGGGTTCCTCGGCCGCATCGCGATCTTCGTGGGCCTGGTGTTCGGCTACGCGCTGTCCTGGGTGTTCGACCGCGTCTTCGGCCAGATCACGTCGCCCGACGGCACCGGCGAGATCGTGACCCGCGACCGGGTGAACTTCGACGGCGTCCGCGAGGCGAGCTGGTTCGGCTTCCCGGACGAGACGTTCGTAGGCCCCGACGGGAACGAGGTGGCGGGCTGGCACCTGCCGAGCTTCAGCATCACGTTCATCCTGCTGGTGCTGCCCGCCGTCATCGCGCTGATCGCCGAGAACGCGGGCCACGTCAAGGCCGTCGCGGAGATGACCGGCAAGGACCTCGACCCGGTCATGGGCAAGGCGATCGCGGCCGACGGCGTCGGCACCGTGATCGCGAGCTCGGTCGGCGGCTCGCCGACCACGACGTACGCGGAGAACATCGGCGTCATGGCCGCGACGAGGGTGTACTCGACGGCGGCGTACTACGTGGCGGCGATCGTGGCGATCCTGTTCGGGTTCTCGCCGAAGTTCGGGGCGCTGATCGCGGCGACGCCCGGTGGCGTCCTGGGCGGCATCACCGTCGTGCTCTACGGCATGATCGGCCTGCTCGGCGCCCGCATCTGGATCGAGAACCGGGTCGACTTCTCCAACCCCGTCAACCTGGTGCCGGTGTCGGCGGGCATCATCATCGCCATCGGCAACACCTCGCTGGAGATCACCGACGACTTCGTCCTGTCGGGCATCGCGCTCGGCACGCTGGTCACCATCGTCGCCTACCACCTGGCCCGGGCCGTCGCCCCGTCGCACCTGCGCGAGCCCGCCGGCGGCGCCGTCGTCACCGTCGGCCCGCCGGGCGTGCACGAGGTCGAACCGGAACCCGACGGCGATGCGGAGCGCACCGAACGGCGGGACGAGAGAGGATGAGGGCGTGAAGCCAGCGGGGTTCACCTACCACCGGCCGGCCACCGTCGACGACGCCGTCGCGGTCCTGGCCGAGGTGAGCCCTGCCGGCAAGGTGCTGGCCGGCGGGCAGAGCCTGGTCCCGCTGCTCAGCATGCGCCTCGCGTCGCCCGAGCATCTGGTCGACATCAACCGTCTCGCCGACCTCGCCTACGTGCGGGTGGGCGACGACGGCGGCAGCGTGACGGTGGGCGCGCTGGCCCGGCACGCCGACGTCGAGCGCGACGCCGCCGCTCACGCCGTCCTGCCGCTGCTGCGCGACACCCTGCGGCACGTCGCCCACCCGACCATCCGCAACCGGGGCACGACGGTGGGCAGCATCGCGCACGCCGACCCGTCCGGCGAGATGACGGCGGTGCTGGCGCTGCTCGGCGGGACGGTCACGCTGCGGTCGGCGGCGGCCGGCGAGCGCACCGTCGCCGCACACGACTTCTTCACCGGACCCATGTCCACCTGCGCCGATGTCGGCGAGCTGGTGACGTCCGTGACGTTCCCGGTACCGGAGGGCCGTACCGGGGCCGTCTGGACGGAGGTGGCCCGGCGCCACGGCGACTACGCCGTCTGCGGCACGGGAGTGGTGGTGACACTCGACGACGACCTACGGGTCGCCGGTGCCAGAGCCGCGTACATCTCGGTCGCCCCGGAGCCGGTCGTGCTCGATCTCTCCGAAGCGGTCGTGGGCGCGATGTACGACGACGCCGACTGGCCGGCGGCCGGGCGACTGGCCGCCGGCCGGCTCGACCCCGACGAGGACATCCACGCCACGGCCGCCTACCGGTCCCACCTGGCCGAGGTGCTGACCACCCGGGCGCTGCGCGAGGCGGCCGGGCGCGCGAGCGTGACCGGAGGTCGCCCGTGACGGCCGCCGACGAGCTGTTCGAGGTCTCTCTGCTGGTCAACGGCGTGCCACGGTCGGCGACGGTGCCCGCCCGGAGGCTGCTGTCGGACTTCCTGCGCCACGACCTCGAGCTGACCGGCACCCACGTCGGCTGCGAGCACGGCGTCTGCGGCGCCTGCACGGTGCTGGTCGACGGCCGCCCCATCCGGTCATGCCTGCAGTTCGCCGTCACCGTCGACGGCGCCTCGGTGACGACCGTGGAGGGCTGTACCCGGGCGGACGGCGAGCTGGGCCACGTCCAGCAGGCGTTCCGCGACTGCCACGGGCTGCAGTGCGGCTTCTGCACGCCCGGCTTCGTCACGACGATCACGGCGTACCTCGAGGAGAACCCAGCGCCGACGGAGGAGCAGGCGCGCGAGGCGATCGCCGGCAACCTGTGCCGCTGCACCGGTTACCAGAACATCGTCGCGTCGGTCCTGCGCGCGGCGGAGCTCCGGGCCGGGGCGGCGGGGGAGGTGACGCCGTCGTGACGACCAGGTCGCTCGGCGAGCCGATCGCGCGGCTCGAGGACCCGCGGCTGCTGACCGGGCAGGGTCGCTACCTCGACGACATCGGCCACCAGGCGCTGGCGGCGGCGTTCGTCCGCAGCCCGCACGCGCACGCCCGCATCGCCGACATCGACGTCGCCGACGCGGTCGGCGTCGAGGGCCTGGTCGCTGTCTACACGCACGAGGATCTCGACGGCCGGGCCGGCGAGCCGCTGCCGCTGCTCATCCCGCACGCCGCGCTCACTCATGGCCGCACGGCGTACGCGCTGGCGAAGGACGAGGTCAACCACGTCGGCGAGCCGATCGTCATGGTCGTCGCCACGGACCGGTACGTCGCCGAGGACGTCTGCTCGCGGATCGTGGTGACCTACGACTTCCTGCCGCCGGTGGTGGGCATCGAGGCCGCCAGGGCCGGGGAGCTGCTGGTCCACGACGACGTTCCCGGCAACGTCGCGGCCCACATGGTGCAGTCGCGCGGCGACGCGGCCGCCGCCATCGACGCCGCGCCGCACGTCCTCGAGCTGGACCTCGACATCGAGCGCAGCGCGTCGACCCCGCTCGAGGGCAAGGGCGTGCACGCGCGCTGGGACGCCGACGACGCCAGCCTGCGTGTCTACACGTCCACCCAGGCGTCGACGTCGGTGCGGGCGGCGCTGGCGGCCCGGCTGGAGCTGCCGCCGGACCGCGTCGAGGTCATCGCGCCCGACGTCGGCGGCGGGTTCGGCGTCAAGATCGTGCACCCGTGGCCCGAGGAGGTCATGGTCGCGTGGGCGGCCATCCGGCTGGGCCGCGAGGTCAAGTGGACCGAGGACCGGCGCGAGCACTTCGTCGGCGCCGCCCACGAGCGCGGCCAGCTGCAGCACATCAGGGTGGGCTTCGACGACGACGGCCGGCTGCTTGGCCTCGACGTCACCGTCTGGCACGACAACGGGGCCTACACGCCGTACGGCATCATCGTCCCGATCATCACCACCACCCAGCTGCTCGGGCCGTACAAGCCGGGCGCGTACCGGGCGGAGTTCTTCAGCCTCTACACCAACACCGTCACCGTGACGCCGTACCGCGGCGCCGGCCGGCCGCAGGGCTGCTTCGCCATGGAACGCACCATGGACGCCGTCGCCGCTCATCTGGGCCTGGACCGGACGGTGGTGCGCGAGCGCAACTTCATCCGGCCCGACGAGATGCCCTACGACCACGGCCTGATCTTCCAGGACGGCCGGCCGCTGATCTACGACTCCGGCGACTACCCGGCCACGCTCGAGAAGCTGAAGAAGCTGGTCGGCTGGGACGAGTTCGAGGCGTTCCGAGCCGAGGCGCGGGCGGCCGGGCGGCGGGTCGGCATCGGCATCGCCTGCTACGTCGAGGGCACCGGCGTCGGCCCGTACGAGGGCGGCTGGGTCAAGGTCGAGACCGACGGCACGGTCATCGCGGCGACCGGGCTGACGACGCAGGGCCAGGGCCACAAGACGGCGTTCGCGCAGGTCGTCGCGTCGGAGCTGGGCGTCCCGGTCGAGCGGGTGAACGTCACGACCGGCGACACCCGGCGGTTCGGGTACGCCGTGGGGACGTTCGCCTCGCGCGCGGCCGTCATGAGCGGCAACGCCCTGGCGTCGGCCGCGCGGAAGGTCCGCGACAAGGCGCTGCGCGTCGCCGGCGAGGCGCTCGAGGCCGACCCGCGCGACCTCGAGATCGTCGACGGTGTCGTGCGGGTGGTCGGGTCGCCGGCGGGTGCGCCGGGCACGACGATCCCGCTGGCCACCGTCGCCGTCCTGGCCAACCCGCTGCGCTACGCGTTCGACCGCGAGGCCGAGCGGGCCACCCAGTTCGGCGGCCCGGTCGACTACTCGAAGCCGCCGGTGGCCGAGGGCGACTCGCCGGGCCTGGAGGACACCGGCTACTACTCGCCGCCGCGGTCGACGTTCGCCAACGGCATGCACGCCGCCGTCGTCGAGACCGACCCGGACACCGCCGAGATCACCATCCTGCGCTACTGCGTCGTCCACGACTGCGGCACGCTGATCAACTCGCGCATCGTCGAGGGCCAGATCCACGGCGGCGTCGCCCAGGGCGTCGGGGGAGCGCTGTACGAGCGCATGGTCTACGACGGCGCCGGCCAGCTGCTGAACGCGTCGTTCATGGACTTCCTCATGCCGTACTCGACCGAGGTGCCGGTCGTCGAGACCGACCACCTCGAGACGCCGTCGCCGCTGAACCCGCTGGGCATCAAGGGCGCGGGCGAGGCCGGCGTCATCCCCGGCTCCGCGGTGCTGGCGTCGGCCATCTCCGACGCCGAGGGGTTCGCGATCACGCGGATGCCGATCTCGCCGTCGGACCTGTATGCGTTGCGGCTGCGCGCCGCTGGGGAAGGGGACACGCCATGAAGGTTTCCGGGACCGCCGTGCTGCGGGCACCGCGCGCCGAGGTGTGGAAGGCGCTCAACGACCCGGCCGTGCTGGTGCGGACGATTCCCGGCTGCTCGCGGCTCGAGGAGGCCGGGCCGGACCAGTACCGCATGACGGTGTCCGCCGGCGTCGGCTCGATCAAGGGCACCTACGCCGGCGACGTGCGGCTGCACTCGCAGGACGAGCCGGGCTCGTTCGTCATGACGGCGTCCGGTGCGGGCGCGCCGGGGACGGTGAGCGCCGACGTCCGGGTCGTCCTGGCTGACGACGGTGCCGGCGGCACCCGGCTGGACTACGACGCCGACGCCATCGTCGGCGGCATGATCGGCGGCGTCGGGCAACGGATGCTCGCCGGCGTCGCGAAGAAGACGGCGGGCGAGTTCTTCGCCGCCGTCGAGGACGTGCTGACGGGAGTGGCGCCGGCCGCCGCCGGGCCGCAGGTTGTCGCCGTCGGGACCCCCGGTGTGTTCGAGGCGCCGACCCGCGGCCCGGCCGCCGCCCCGGCCGACTTCACCCGCGGCATCCTCGTCGGCGCCGCGGTCGCGTTGGCAGGCGTCGCCCTCGGCGGCTGGCTCTCCGCCCGCGCGCGATCCGTGACAAACTAAGCTAACTTAGCTAAGGTGTTTCCATGGGAGAGCCAGCAGCAGCCCAGTTCAACATCCACGAGGCGAAGACCCAGCTGTCGCGGATCATCGAGCGCGTCGAACGCGGCGAGCAGGTCGTCATCAGCAGGGCCGGTGTCCCCGTGGCCAAGGTCGTGCCGTTCCCTGCGAAGGCACGCCGGCGGCAGCGGGGCTCGCTGGCCGGCCAGGTCACGCTGGCCGCCGACTGGGACTCCGACGACGTCAACGGCGCGATCGCCGACGACTTCGGGATGCGGCCGTGACGACACGTACCCGGCTCCTGCTCGACACCCATGTCGTCCTGTGGTGGCTGATGGACGACGCCGAGCTGTCGGACGAGCTGAAGGAGGCCATCGACGAGGAGCTCGAGGTCTTCGTCAGCTCGGCCACCGCGTGGGAGGTCTCGATCAAGCAGGGACTGGGCAAGCTGTCCGCGCCGGTCGACCTCGCCGAGGAGATCCTGCGCAGCGACCTGCAGCAGTTGCCGATCGGCTTCGAGCACGCGATCGAGGCCGGGCGGCTGCCCCTCCATCATCGCGACCCGTTCGACCGCATGCTGGTCGCACAGGCACGGGTCGAGGGGCTGACGCTGGTCACGCGCGACACGGCGATCAACGACTACGACGTCCGGGTCGTGAAGGCCTGACGCACTGAGGAGGCGAGGAGTATGCGGGCGTTCACCGCGGCCGCGGTCCAGGTGCGGCCGCTGGCCGAGCCGCTGACCGCGCAGAGCATCAAGGCGAACATCGAGCACGCGCTCGACCACGTCGAACGCTGCGCCGAGGACACGGGCGCCGAGCTGATCGTGCTGCCGGAGTCCGTCACCACCGGGTTCACCCCGGCGATACCGGCCGACGAGTTGTGGGACCTGGTCACCGACGTCCCCGGCGCGCTGGCCGAGCCGTTCCAGGAGACCGCGCGCCGCCTCGGTGTGCACCTGGCGTGGGGGACGTACGAGCGCGGCCCCGAGCGCGGCGTCGTCTACAACTCCGCCGTCCTGGCCGGCCCGGACGGCGAGATCGGCGGCGTCTACCGCAAGACGCACCCGTTCTGTACCGAGCTGGCGTCGCGCGGCGGCTGGGTGACGCCGGGCGACGACGTCTGCGTGGTCGACACCGCGCTGGGGAAGATCGGCATGATCATCTGCTTCGACGGCGACTACCCGGAGCTGTCGCGCATCACCGCCGTCCGCGGCGCCGAGGTGATCCTGCGCCCGTCGGCGCTGCTGCGCTCGGCCGACCTCTGGGAGCTGACCAACCGGGCCCGCGCCTACGACAACCACGTCTTCGTGGTCGGCGCCAACGCGACGGGCACGGACCCGGCCGGCGTGCTCTACTTCGGCAACTCGATGATCGTCACGCCGATCGCCGAGGTGGTCGCGCGGGCGGCCAGCCACGAGTGCTGGGTGTCCGCCCGGCTGGACCCGGACGCGGCGCTCGAGTCGCTCACGCCGGGGTCCAGCATCGGCCAGGGCTTCGACCACCTGGCCGACCGCAACCTCGAGCTGATCCGGCGGCACACGGACGAGCTGACCCGCCCGGCCGCCAGCCCGTTCAAGAACGACTGACCGGGCTCAGGACCGCCTGACCGGCCAGACGATCTCGGTCTCGAGCTTCGCCGGGTCGCCCACCTCGGACGGGTCGTTGAGGTAGACGTCGTACGGCGCCCCGTTGGACGTCAGCCCCTGGGCCTCGATCCAGGCCTCGACCTCGCGGTAGGCGAGGCCCAGCTCGTCGTACGGCCCGGTGTGGTGGGTGACGGCGGCCAGCCCGCCCGGCACCTGGTGCAGGCCGAACCCGTCGGGCGCCCGGGATACCCCGGCCACCGGGACGCAGGCCTCGATGGTCCAGGTGTCGTCGGCGAGCTCGAGGTAGACCATGCGGGGCGGCCCGGCCGGGCGCCCGCCGGCCTCGGCGATGGCGGTGTAGACGCGGTGGTAGGCGACAGCGCTGGTCTCGGAGAGCGAGTCCAGCGTCGACGGGTACGTGGTGCCGAGCACCTCGGTGGGTGTGGTGTCGCGGGTGGTGATCTCGTAAGCCATGACGGCTCCCTTCCGGATGAAGGTCTCGACACGGTTGAGCATGTGCCGATGACGGTCGATGCGCTGCTCGAGCACCAGCCGGTAGCCGTCGAGGAGGTCGCGGACGCGGTCCGGGTCGGGCTCGGCCAGCACCTCCCTGATGGATGCCAGCGGCATGTCGAGCGTGCGCAGGGTGGCGATGACCCGAGCCGTCGCCGCCTGGTCCGGCGTGTAGTACCGGTAGCCGGTGCCGGGGTCGACGTGCGCCGGATGCAGCAGGCCCTGCTCGTCGTAGACCCGCAGCGCCTTGATGCTCAGCCAGCACAGCCGCGAGAACCGGCCGATCGGCATCAGCTCGTCCATCGCCACCTCCTCTCACCCTTCGGAGCCTGGAGTCTGCCCTTGGGGACGAGTCAAGCGCCTCAGTCCGCCACCGCGCCACCCGTGACGTTCGCCACCGTCCCGGTCATGCCCGCGGCGCGGTCGGAGGCGACGAACGCGGCGACCTCGGCCACGTCGGCGACGGTGAGCGCTCGGCCGAGCGGGCTGCCGGCCGCGACCTGCGGCAGCATCTCCTCCAGCGTCATCCCCAGGCGTTCCGCCGCCCGGGTCCAGACCTCGCGCGTGTGCGAGCCGAGCCGGGTCGCCGTCTCGGGCATGCCGGTCGGGCGCAGGCAGACCACGCGGATCCCGCGCGGGCCCAGCTCGGCGGCCAGTTGCCGGGCGAGGTTCTCGACGGCGGCGCAGGCCTGGCCGAACGGGCCGGTCAGGGCCGCTGGCGAGCCGGCCATCGGGTTCGACAGCGGCAGGATCACGCCGGACCCCTGCGCCGCCATGTGCCGGGCCGCCGCCCGCGCCGTGACGAAGTGGGTCCGCGCGTACTCGGCGACCGGGCGGACGTACTGGTCGGCGGTCAGCTCGACCAGCGGGACGCCCTGCTCGCCGTTGTCGTCGCCCACGCCGTTGAACGAGACGTCGAGGCGTCCGGTCTCGGCGACGACGGCGGCCGCGTGCGCGTCGACGGCGTCCTGGTCCAGGGCATCGACGACGGCGGTGGCGGCGGTCCCGCCGGCCTGGCGGATGTCGTCGGCGACGGCGTCGAGAGTGGTCCTCGTGCGGCCGGCGAGGTGGACGACGGCGCCCTCGCGGGCGAACGCGCGGGCCACGGCGCCACCGACGGCGCCGCCGCCCCCGTAGACGATCGCGGTCTTGTGCTCGAGCAGCATGGTGTTCCTCTCATCGGGACGGGTTGCTGCTCGTGTGACGACGGATCGGCTCAGAACTCATCGGCGCCGCGGGCGGGTGGGAGCCCGAACGCGGGGAACACGTCCGGCGTGAACGCCTGGACCTCACCGATCAAACCGTCGACGACGGTGAGAACGGCCAGCGCGAACGCGCTGAACCGCGGCGATCCGGGCGCGCGGACATAGGTCGCCACGGCCGGCCGCCCGTTCGCCGTCGTCGGGACCAGCCGCAGCGACGGCCCGTCGCCCGGACCCGGCATGACCGGCGCCCACGCCGCCACCAGGACGTCGCGGCCCTGGTACCAGACCGGACGGTCGCCCACATGTCCACCGGCGCCGGGCTGGTGACCGGCCCGCGCGTCGGCCCGCAGCAGCGCCGCCAGCGCGGCGCCGTCGGACCGCTCGATCGCGTCGACGTAGCGCCGGACCAGCGCGCGGTCGCCGGCGCTCACCTCGGCGGGCGCCGTCCAGTCCAGCCGTCGTTCGGGCAGCCGCGAGCGCAGCGCCGGCCGGGCCTGCTGCAGCGCGCTGGTCACCGACGCGACGCTCGTCCCCAGCGCCTCGGCGACCTGCGCCGCCGGCCAGCCGAGCACGTCGCGCAGCAGCAGGACGGCCCGCTGCCGCGGGGGCAGGTACTGGACGGCGGCCAGGAACGCCAGCTCGACGGTCTCGCGGGCGACGACGCCCTCGAGCAGGTCGTCGGGGTACGGCTGCAGCCAGGGGACGGCGACGGCGGGCGTGGGGGCGAGGTGCGGCGCGTCCGGCGGCGGCCCGTCGCCGCCCGGGCGGCGACGCCGCGCCTTCAGCGCGTCGAGGCAGGCGTGCGTCGCGATGCCGTAGAGCCAGGCGCGGTAGCTGCCCGGCCCGCGGTAGCTCTCGCGCCGCCGCCAGGCCCGCAGGAACGTCTCCTGCACCAGGTCCTCGGCCTCGTGGACCGAGCCGAGCATGCGGTAGCAGTGGACCTGCAGCTCCGGCCGGTGCCGGGTGATGAGCTCGGCGAACGCGGCCTCGTCGCCGTCGCGGGCGGCGACGACGAGCGGCTCGTCGGCCGTCTCCTCGCTCATCGCCGCAGCCTACGGCCGTCAGCGCAGCTTGGGCACGACCTCCGTCGCCAGCCGCTCGAACGTCTCGTTCTCCGCGTCGGTCTCGGGCCAGCCCAGGACGAACTCGGTGAACCCGGCCGGCGCGTACAGGTCGACCAGCTGCTCCAGCGTCGCCGACCCGGTGAGCGCGTCCGTGGTCGCCCACAGCAGGACCGACTTGCGCAGCGTCGCGGGGTCGCGGCCGGCCCGCTCGGCGAACTCGTCGACCTGGCGGCTCCAGTCGGCGGCCAGCGCGACGTTGTCGTCGACGCCGAGGTTGGGCCGGCCGTTGGTGTTCCAGACGTCGGCCTGCTCGGCTGCGACCCGCAGCACCGTCGGCGCGTTGCCGCCGACGAGGATCGGCGGGCGCGGCCGCTGGACGGTCGCCGGGCCGGTGGGGAGGTCTCGGACGGTGTACCAGTCGCCCGCGAACTCGTAGGGGCCGCCGTCGCGCCGCAGCACCTCGTCGAGGACCCGCACGTACTCGGGGAAGCGGGCGACCCGCTCCTTGACGGTCCACGGCTCGGTGCCGGTGGCGTGGTGGTCGGACTCCATGATTCCCGCGCCGATGCCGAGGTCGAGCCGGCCGCCGGACAGCTGGTCGACGGTGAGCGCCGCCTTCGCCAGCACCGCCGGCGGGCGCAGGATCGGGTTGGCGACCAGGGTGCCGATGCGGATCCGCTCGGTGGCCAGCGCGGCCGCGGCGGTCATGGTCCAGCCGTCCAGCCAGGGCGGCTCGGTGGCGAAGATGTTGCCGATGTGGTCGGGGAGGAAGAGCTGGTCGAAGCCGAGCTCCTCGGCGCGGCGGAAGCGGCCGAGGAGCGTGGGCGCGCCGGCGTCGGGAAGGACCAGCACACCGAAGCGTCGTGGGTGCGTCGTCATGTCTCGATCGTCGGCTCGTGCTTGCCGATGATCAAGTACCGACTATAAAGTCAGGTACTCACCAAAAGGTCAGTACGGGAGTGCGCCATGGCGAGGAACCGGCCCTACACCTGCGGACTCGACGCCGCCATCGACGTCGTCGGCGGCAAGTGGAAGGCGACCGTCCTGTGGACGCTCGAGGACCAGGGGCCGCTGCGCTTCGGCGAGCTGCGCCGCCGCGTCCCCGGGGTCACCGAGAAGATGCTCATCCAGCAGCTGCGCGAGCTCGAGGCCGACGGCCTGGTGCACCGCGAGATCTTCCACCAGGTGCCGCCGAAGGTGGAGTACTCGCTCACCGACTACGGCCGCACCCTCGAGGTGGCGCTGCGCCCGCTGGGCGACTGGGGGCACGCCAACATGGCTCGCATCGAGGCGACCCACCCCTGAGCGCAGCTGTTCTCTCGCGTGCTCCGCGGGGCGATGTCACGCAGGGGCGCCGAGCGGCGGGTGCTCGAGCACGCTGGGCCTGTACTCGACCAGCTGGATGCGGCCGTCGAAAGTGTGGTGCCCGATCATCTCGAGGGCGACGTCCGGATAGCCGTCGTAGATGCGTTCCGCGCCCGTGGCCCCAGTGATCACCGGGAACATCACCACCCGGAAGCGGTCGACGAGTCCGGCTCGCAGCAGGGACCGGCACAGGCTGAGGCTGCCGATCGTGCTGAGGAGTCCCGAGCCGCTCGACTTCATGGCGCGGACCGCCTCGACGGCGTCGTCGCGGATCAGCGTGGCGTTGGCCCACGTCAGTGGTTCCTCGAGTGAGGAGGAGAACACCACCTTGGACGCCTGCGTGAGCTCGTCGACGGACGCCTCTTCCTCGGGCCTGAACTCGTCCTGGCCACTCGGGACCTCGCCGGCGGCGAAGCCCGACATCAGGCGGTAGGTGTTCGCTCCCATCAGGTAGGTGGCCTCGGGCTGCTCGCCGAGCCAGGCGAGGTACTCGGGGCCCTCGAGGCCCCAGAATCCGGGCCATCCCTCGCCCGATGCGTGGCCGTCGAGGGAGGTGATGAAGTCGACGAGAAGCTCCGGCATGGCGGTGTCCCTTCCTGGGGTGTCCCGTGCTGTAGGTGACGAGGAACCCATCGTCTCGCCAGTACGCGCGAACGACGATCCCTTCCCGCGCGATCTCTCAGCCGCGCGGGTCGCGGAAGGCGGCGACCAGCGTGGGCAGGGCGACCAGCAGCGCCACCGCGCGGACGGCGCCGGCCAGCGGGTACGGCGCCCGCAGGCCCCACGCGTGCGCGACGACGCCGCTGAGCAGCGCGCCCGCGGGGATCAGCCCCCAGCTGACCAGCCGGTGCACGCCCATGACCCGGCCCAGCAGGTCCGCGGGCACCAGCCGCTGCCGCAGCCCGATGCTCACCAGGTTCCACAGCGTCACGCCCAGCCCTGTCGTCGCGAGCAGCACGCCGAGCACGGCGGCGTCCGGGGCCAGCCCCATGGCGCCGACGGCGACGGCGTTCAGCACGAGCGCCGCGAGCAGCACCGCCCGGTCGCCGAGCCTGCGCAGCAGCCACGGCCCGCCCAGCCCGCCGGCCAGCGACCCGGCCGCCGCCGTCGCCAGCAGCAGGCCGAACCCGCGCGCCGACACGCCCAGCTCCGTCGTCGCCAGTAGCACCAGGGTGGCGTTCCCGAGCTGGAAGCAGAAGGTGTTCACGGCCGCGAGCAGCGTCAGCGTCCGCAGCAGCCGGTGCGCGGCCAGCCAGCGCAGCCCGGCCCCGATCTCGGCCCGCAGCGACGACGGTGTTCGCTGCGGCCGCCCGCGATCACCCCGCGCCGCCAGCGTCGCGAGGAGCGCCGCCGCCACCGTCAGGACGACGGCGTAGGCCCCGAACGGGAGACCGGCGGCGACGGCGAACAGCAGGCTGCCCGCCGGCGGGCCGAGGAACTGCTGCCCGACGACGGCGATCGTCTGCTGGTAGCCGTTGGCCGACGGCAGCCGCTCGGCGGCGACCAGCGACGGCAGCAGGGCCTGCGCCGCCGTCCCCACCGCCACCTGGCACGCGCCCAGCCCGAACGCCAGCGCCGCCAGCCCGCCCACCCCCAGCCGCTCCGACGCCGCGAGCACCGCGACCACGGCCGCGACCGCCGCCTGCACCGCGACGCCGCGGCCCATCATCCGTGCCCGGTCGTTGCGGTCCACCAGGGCGCCGGCCGGCAGCGAGAACAGCAGCCACGGCAGCGAGGTCGCCGCCGCGACGACCGAGACCAGCCGCGGGTCGCGGGTCAGCGTGGCCGCCAGCAGCGGCACGGCCGCCGCGAACACACCGTCGCCGGCGGTGGTCAGACTCGTCGCGGCCGCGAACCGGCGGTAGCCCGTCATGCCGGCGATCGTCGCCGTCGTTCACGGCAGACGGCACCTTGTAGCGCTGTGCTACATACTGGGGTCGTGGCGCTGACGGTGGACCTGAGCGTGGACGAGCTGGCCGGCACCCGGTTCGCCGTCTCGCCGCTGTCCGAGACGGTCGCCGCGCTGCAGCAGCTGGCCGGGCAGGACCGCCAAGCCGTCCATCGGCGCTGGCTCACCTGGGCCCAGGGCGAGCTGGCCCGCGAGCCGCTCGTGCTGCCGCTCACATGGCCGCTGCTGTTCGGCGACGCGCGCGGCTGGCCGGAGTTCCTCGTCCCGGCGCCGGCCGGCCCCGGCGGCACCATCGACGACGACCTCGCGGCGCTGCGGCGCACCCCGGCCGCGAGCGTGCGCGCCAACCTGCGGCGCCGGTTCGGCGACACCGCACCGTCCGCCGCCGTCGCCGACCTCGCCGCCGACCCGGAGCGCGGCCTGCGCGAGCTGGCCGCCGAGCTGCGCGACGCCCACGACCGCCTGGTCGGGCCGCACTGGCCGCGCATCCGCGCCGTCCTCGCCGCCGACATCGCCCACCGGGCCCGGCGGCTGGCCAACGGGGGAGCGGCGGCCCTCTTCGCCGGCCTGCACCCGGACCTGAGCTGGCAGGACGGCCGGCTGGAGCTGGGCGGCGACCGCTGGCGTCAGGACAGCACCGTCGACCGCGGACCGGGCGGGCTGGTGCTGATGCCGGTGGTGCTGGGGTCGGCGTACGTGCTGATCAAACGGCGGACGTCGAGCCAGACGACGGTGCGCTATCCGGCCCGCGGCGTCGGGGAGCTGTGGAGCGCGCTGTTCGGGCGGCGGCCCGTGGGCGCGACCGTACGGCTGCTCGGCCGGGCCCGCGCGGAGCTGCTCTCCACCCTGCGCTCGCCGGCGTCGACCACCGACCTCGCCCGCGCGCTCGGCGTCACGCCCAGCGCCGTCGGCCAGCACCTGCGCGTGCTGCGCGAGAACGGCCTGGTCGAGGGCGAGCGGCTCGGGCGGGCGGTGCTCTATCGCACGACGGCGTTGGGCGTCGCCCTGCAGGACGGAATGGTGCACGAGGTCGGCGGCGGACCGTTGGCACCAGTTGCCGACGCAGGGCGCGGCGCGGCGCCGGTTGAATCGTCCGCATGGCCATGATCCGCATCGGCATCGACACCGGCGGCACCTTCACCGACGTCGTCGCCGTCGACGAGGAGACCGGCCGGCAGGCGAGCACGAAGACGCCGTCGACGCCGGCCGATCCCGCCGAGGGGTTCATGGCCGGCATCCACAAGATCCTGCCCCTCATCGGCGCACGCCCGGGCGACGTCGCCGCCGTCGTGCACGGCACCACCGTCGCGACCAACCGGCTGCTCGAGGGGAAGGTCGACCACCTCGGGTTCATCACCACCGAGGGCTACGCGCACCTGCTCGAGATCGCCCGGCAGTCCGTGCCCGACGGTTACGGCAACAGCTACTTCTGGGTGAAGCCGCCGCGCATCGTCCCCGCGGACCTCGTCCGCACCGTCGGCGGCCGGCTCGCCCACGACGGCACCGAGCTGCGCCCGTTCGACCAGGACGACGCCGTCGCCGCGGCCCGGTTCTTCCGCGACCGCGGCATCACCACCATCGGCGTCTGCTTCCTGCACTCCTACGCCGACCCGGAGCACGAGCTGCGCATGCGCGACGTCCTCGCACGCGAGCACCCGGACGCCGTCGTGTCGATCTCGGCCGAGGTGCTGCGCGAGTACCGCGAGTACGAGCGCAGCGTGACGACGCTGGTCGACGCCGCCGTGAAGCCGAGCATCGCGCGCTACGTCGCGACGATCGCGTCCCGTCTGACCGAGCTCCGGCCGAGCGACGGCGACGCCGTCCCGTTCTACGTCATGAAGTCCAACGGCGGCGTGCTGTCGGCCGACGAGGTGGTGCGGCAGCCGATCTCGACGGTGCTGTCCGGGCCGGCCGCCGGCGCACTGGGGGCGGCCGTCGTCGCGCAGGCGGCCGGCTTCGACAGCGTCCTCACGCTCGACGGCGGCGGCACCTCGACCGACGTCGCCGTGGTCGTCGACGGGCACCCGGCGCTGACGACCGAGGGCACCGTCGGCGCCTACCCGAGCAAGATCCCCATGATCGACGTCGTCACCGTCGGCGCCGGCGGCGGGTCGGTCGCCTGGCTCAGCCCCGAGGGGACGCTCAAGGTCGGCCCGCGATCGGCCGGCGCCGACCCGGGCCCGCTCTGCTACGGCGCCGGCGGCACCGAGCCGACCGTCACCGACGCGCACGTGCTGCTCGGGCGCATTCCGCCACACCTGCTCGGCGGCGAGATCCCGCTGGACGTGGCGGCGGCGCGCGAGGGCATCGCGGCGCTGGCGGCGTCGCTGGGTCTGACCGCCGAGCGCTGCGCCGAGGGCATCCTCGAGATCTCCGCGTGGAACCAGGCGAACGCGCTGCGCCAGGTCACGGTCACGCGCGGGCTCGACGTCCGCGACTTCCACCTGGTCAGCTTCGGCGGCTCCGGGTCGCTGCTGGCCTGCCGGCTGGCCGACGTCCTGGGCCTGGCCGGCGTGCTGGTGCCGCCCAACCCGGGCAACCTGTCGGCGTACGGGCTGCTGACGGTCGACGTGCGCAACGACTACGTGCGGACGGCGGTCGCCCGGCACGCCGTCCTCGACCCGGACGCCGTCGGCAAGACCTTCGACGACCTGCGCGCCGAGGCGTCCGCGGCGCTCGAGCGCGAGGGGTTCGCGGCGGGGGAGCGGCGGTTCCTGCGCACCGCCGACCTGCGCTACTTCGGCCAGGCCTACGAGGTGCGGGTCGACGTCCCCGACGGCCCGGTCACGACGGCGCTCGCCGACGCCGTCGCCGACGCGTTCCATGCCGCCCACCGCCGGCTCTACGGCTACGACTTCGCCCACGACGCGCGGCAGGAGGTCGAGTGGGTGAACCTGCGGGTCACCGGCGTCGGCCCGATCGCCCGCCCGGCGGTGCCGACGGTGCCCGCGGGGTCCGGGGCGCTGCCGCGGACGACGCGGCGGGTCGACTTCGGCGAGGGCTGGGCCGACACCCCCGTCTACGACCGCGCCGCGCTGGGCGCCGGTGACGCCGTTGCCGGCCCCGCCGTCGTCGAGGAGTTCGGCTCCACCGTCCCGGTCCACCCGGGCTTCCGCGCCGTCGTCGACGGCCACGGCAACCTGCTGATCACTCGCGAGGTGGCGCCATGACCGTGGACCCGATCCTGGTCGAGATCGTCGAGGGCTACCTGACGTCGGTCGAGAAGGAGGTCGAGACCGCCATCGGGCGTACGTCGCGCTCGCCGATGATCCGCGACGCGCACGACTACCGCGCCGGCATCCACGACCGGAGGCTGCGCAAGCTGACCGGCCGGTCGTACTCGGCGCTGGTGAACCCCGTCGTCCGCGACTACCCGATCGAGACCATGCGGCCGGGGGACGTGTTCTTCCACAACGACGTCTACCTCTCCGAGGGCGGCATCGGGCACCTGCCGGACCTCTGTGTGACCGCGCCCGTCTTCCACGAGGGCGAGGTCGTCGCGTTCGTCCAGGCGTTCGGGCACCACGACGACATCGGCGGCACCGTCCCCGGCTCGATGCCCTCGCACGCCACCAGTGTGTTCGAGGAGGGCCTGATGGTCCCGCCGATCCGGCTGTGGGACCAGGGCGTGCCGAACGAGGCCGCGCTGAAGATCATGACCCGCAACTCGCGGATGCCGGAGTCGCTGGCCGCCGACCTCGACGCCGAGTGCGCGGCCTGCCTCATGGGCGCGCGGCGGCTGGCCGAGCTGTTCGGTCGCTACGGCCGCTCCGAGGTCGAGGCGTGCTTCGACG
The DNA here is from genome assembly GCF_014204975.1 of Jiangella mangrovi. Lineage (NCBI taxonomy): Bacteria > Bacillati > Actinomycetota > Actinomycetes > Jiangellales > Jiangellaceae > Jiangella > Jiangella mangrovi. Next base: position 4,241,674 of record NZ_JACHMM010000001.1, on the reverse strand, counting down.
CGATCCTCGACAAGACGACCGAGACCTTCCGCCGCGAGATCCTGGCGAAGATCCCGGCCGGCAGCTACGTGTGGGAGGACTACGCCGAGCACGACGGCGTCGACGAGCCTCGCCTCCATACCCAGCGGATCACCCTGACGAAGATCGACGACGACGGTGGCCGCCTGGTCATCGACTTCACCGGTACGGGACCGCAGGCCAGGGGGCCGATCAACCACTGCGGCGACTACGCCGACGGCGCGTTCCTGAAGAAGTGGCTGGCGCCGATCCTGCGCAACCTGGCCGACTCGCCGGAGCGGATGGCCGAGCTCGAGGTCAACGAGGGCGTCGTGCCGCTCATCGAGATGCGCTTCCCGCCGCCCGGCACGCTGCTGACGCCGGTCTTCCCGGCGCCGACGAACGCGCGGACGTTCGTGATCCTGCGGCTGCTCGGCGTGCTGGCCGGCGTGCTGGCGAAGGCCGTCGACGGGCGGATGCCGGCGGACCAGGAGACCATCCGCTATACCGGCGTCTACGGCGACGACCTGGACGGCCGGCCGTACCTCATGCGCGAGGTGCTGGGCGGCGGGTCGGGCGGGCGCTACTACGCCGACGGCGAGGACACCATCCACGTCGTGCCGGACTCCCGGAACCTGCCGACGGAGTTCAGCGAGGCGCGCTTCCCGTTCGTCGTCGAGCGGCTGGGGCTGGCCGCCGACTCCGGCGGGCCGGGCCGGTTCCGCGGCGGCCTGGGCTACGAGAAGCACATCCGCATGCTCCGCGACGCGCACTTCATGTCGATCGCCGACCGCTCGATCCTGTCCTGCTGGGGCGTGCGCGGCGGGCGGGCCGGGCGGCCGTTCTCGGTGACCATCGACCCGGGCGGCCCGGGGGAGCGGACGGTCGACGCCCTCGCCGACGCCGAGCCGGTGCGGGCCGGCGAGGCGATCCGGATCCGGACCACGGGCGGGGGCGGCTGGGGCGACCCGCTGGACCGCCCGGTCGAGGACGTCCTGCGCGACGTGCGCTGGCGGAAGGTGTCGCCCGACGGTGCCCGCTCGGACTACGGCGTCGTCGTGCGCGGGCCGCTCGACGACCCCGTCGCCGACGAGGGCGCGACGGCGGCGCTGCGGGCGGACCTGCGCGCCGCACGGCCCGCTGACGAGCCGTTCTTCGACCGTGGCCCGGGGTACGCCCGGCTCTCCGGCGGCGCCGCAGCGGCCCCCGTCGACCATCTGTGACGTAGATCTTCGTCAAATCGGGCAATTCATCCGCATTCGGGTATTGACGGCGCATGCCGCGATATCTCATGCTCCCGATGGTGGTTTCCGCGAGATGCCACAGTTGATCACTGGAAGTTGATCACCTGAGTTGATCATCAACACACGTTCATATTGATCCGATGGACACGGGGGGCTGTGTCTGCATGAGCCACGTCGATCATTTCACTCACGGACCCATCACGCCCGCGATCGGTTACGTCTTCATGGTGATGGCGGCCGTGATCGGGCTGATGTGCACCGTACGGGCGCGGGAATCGTCCGGGGGCGCCAAACGCAATTGGTTGATCACCGGGGCCGCGTCGCTGGCCGCCGGGATCTGGACATTGCACTTCATCGCAATGCTCGGCTTCCGCGTCGCCGGCAGCCCGGTGCGCTACAACGTATCGCTCACCTTGATCAGTCTGGTCGTCGCTTTCCTCGTCGTCGGTCTCGGCGTCCTGATGGTCGGTTACGGCACCAACCGCAACCGCTCGCTGGCGTTCGGCGGACTGGCGACCGGGGTCGGCGTCGCCGCCATGCACTACACCGGCATGGCCTCGGTGCAGATCAACGGGAGCACCCACTACCGCGTCGAGCTGGTGGTGGCGTCGCTGGCCATCGCCGTCGCCGCGGCGACCGCGGCGCTGTGGCTGGCGTTCAACATCCGCAGCTTCGGTGGCGCGATCATCGCCGCGCTGGTCATGGGCGTCGCCGTGAGCAGCATGCACTACACCGGCATGGCGGCGGTCTCCGCGGACCTCGCGCCGGACCCGCTTCCGGTCGCCGGCGCGACGGCCATGGAGTTCCTGGTGCCGCTGTCGATCGGGCTCGGGGCGCTGCTGCTGGCCGGGTTCACCGTCATCGCCGTCTCGCCGGTCGAGCTCGGACCGCGCGACGACGATGACGACGACGAGCCGGGCGCCGAGCAGCGCGAGAACCTGTTCGCGCCGCCGACGCGGGAGGTGCGGGCCATGCGCGAGCGCGCGGCCGCCCGCCCGCCTGCGCCGCCCACGCCGCTGCGCCGCGCCGAGCACGCCCGGCCGCTGCCGACGCGGACGCCGGCCCGTGACGAGGAGCAGGCGAAGAACGACCCGCCGGTGGTTCAGAGCTGGCTGACGCGGCCGGACTCGAGGTCGTAGACGCCGGCGACGACCGCGGTGCGCCCGGCCGCGACCGCCTCGTGCACGATCGGCGAGGCGGTGGTGAGCGCCGAGGCGGCGTGCCGGGCCTGGGCGGCCACGCAGTCGGCCAGGTAGGCGGCGTCGTCGGCGCCGGTCGCCGGCACGCCGCGGACGGCCGGCTCGATGGCCTGCACGAGGGCCGCGATGGAGCCGTCGGGCGCCGGGCCGCCGCGAACGACGTCGACGGTCGCCTGCACCGCGCCGCAGCCGGCGTGCCCGAGCACGACGATCAGCGGGACGGCGACGTGCTCGACGGCGTATTCGATGCTGCCGACGACGGCGTCGTCGAGGACCTCGCCGGCGGACCGGACGGTGAACAGGTCGCCGAGGCCCTGGTCGAACACGAGCTCCGGCGCGACCCGCGAGTCCGCACAGCTGAGCACGCAGGCGATGGGGTGCTGTCCGGCGACCAGCGACTCGCGGTAGGCGGTGTCCTCGTGCGGGTGCTGCGGGGTCCCCGTCGCGAACCGCTCGTTGCCGGCGGCCAGCAGGGCCCAGGCGCCGTCGGGACCGGTGGGGACGCCGGTGGGGAGGGGCGTGGGGACGGGCGTGGGGACGGGCGCCTGGGTGACGGCCGCCGGCGACACGTCCCCCCGCGAACAGGAGGCCGGCACCGTCGTCGACAGGGCCAGCAGGCCGAGCATGCCGAGGGCGTCGCGCCGGGTCAGCCGGCCGCCGTTGATCATGGTCAGCAGCGTAATCTGTGACGATGTCCGACACCCAGGAGTTCGCCGATGCCGGACCGTTGGCCGGCTACGTCGTCGTCGACCTGAGCCGGGCGCTCGCCGGGCCGCACGCCGGCATGATGCTCGGCGACCTCGGTGCGCGCGTCATCAAGGTCGAGGCGCCCGGCCACGGCGACGAGTCGCGCACCTGGGGCCCGCCGTTCCTCGGCCCCGACGACCAGCCGGTGTCGTCGTACTTCCTGTCGGCCAACCGCAACAAGGAGTCCGTCACCGCCGACCTCAAGTCCGCCGAGGGCAAGGAGCTGCTCACCCGGCTGGTCGAGCGGGCCGACGTCCTCGTCGAGAACTTCCGCACCGGCGTGCTCGACCGCCTCGGCTTCGGTGTCTCGCGGCTGCACGAGCTCAATCCGCGGCTCGTCGTCCTGTCGATCACGGGGTTCGGGCCCGACGGTCCCGAGGCCGGCCGGGCCGGCTACGACCAGATCGCCCAGGGCGAGGCCGGCATCATGAGCCTCACCGGCGAGCCGGGCCGGCCGGCGAAGGTCGGCGTGCCCATCGGCGACCTGCTCGCCGGCATGTACGGCGTGTCCGGGCTGCTCGCGGCGCTGCTCGAGCGCGAGCGCACGGGGCGAGGGCGCGTCGTGCGAGTGTCGCTGCTGTCGGCCCTGGTCGGGGTGCACGCGTTCCAGGGCACCCGGTGGACCGCGGCCGGCGAGGTGCCGCACGCCATCGGCAACCACCACCCGTCCATCGCGCCGTACGGCCTGTTCAACGCCGCCGACGGGGCCCTGCAGGTCGCCGTCGGCAACGACGCCTCGTGGCGCGCGTTCGCCGGTGTGGTGGGGTTGGATGCGGCCGAGCCGCGGTTCGCCACCAACCGGCTGCGCGTCCAGCACCGCGAAGAGCTCGTCGCCGTCATCGAGAAGGCGTTCGCCGCCCACCCGCGCGACCACTGGCTGGCGCTACTGGACGCGGCCGGGATCGCGAGCGGCAAGGTGCGGACGTTGGACGAGGTGTACGAGTGGGAGCAGACCCGCTCACAGGGCCTCCTCGTCGACGTCGAGCACCCGCTGCTGGGGAGGGTGTCGCTGCCCGGGCCGGCGATCCGCTTCGACGGCGCGGCGCCCAAGCAGCACGCGTCGCCGCCTCTGCTCGGCGAACACGACGAGTCCGTCCGCGCCTGGCTGTCCTCGGACGACTAGGTCCGCCCGGACTCCTGCCCCGCACACCGGCTCCGCCGGTTCCCGAGGCGTCGCCGTCACACTCTCTTGATCACGGAGAAATCGGGGTTCCCGAGGTGTCGGAAGGCCGATTTCTCCATGATCGTCAGGCCGCGGCCGACATCGACGAGTGACGACCGGCGGAGCGAGCTCATGGCTCGTTCCCCAGGTCGCGGGACAGAGCCGCCAGGGGCTCGAGCCGGGCGGCGAGCGGCGGGTGCGACGCCATCAACTTGTCGATGAGCCGCGAGAACCAGCCGGTCCCAGCGCCCGCGTCGTCCGCCGGGAGCGCGACGATCGTCATCGAGGACATCGCCCGCAGCTCGCGCAGGTCCTTCGCCGGGATCGCCGGGCCGTCGGCATCCAGGGCCGTCAGGGCGGCGGCCAGTGCTGCCGGGCGGCCGGTCAGGACAGCCGCGCCGCGGTCGGCGGCCAGTTCGCGGTACCGGCCCAGCCGGGCGATGATCCCGGCCGCCGGCAACGCCAGCAACAGCATCGGCGGCAGCAGCACGACGCCGAGCCCCGCCAGCAGCATGAAGTTCGACACCCGGACCAACCCCAGGACCGGCACGGCCAGCAGCGACACCGCCGGCGCGTCGGTGCGTACGGGCGGCATCGGGAAGTCGTCGTCCTCGGTGGCGGGCTTCCACGGCCGCCCGCACCAGCGCGCTGCCCGGCAGAGCGGGACCTCGAGCGCCATCAGCGGCGCGAGCAGCGCCATCGGGGCCAGCGCCAGCGACGTCGACAGCGCCATCGCGACGGTCATGGCGGCGGCGTCGCGGTGGGCGATGTGGGCGAGCTCGTGCGCCAGGACGGCGTCCAGCCGCGGTTCGTCGCTCTGCTCGAGCAGCCCGCGCGTGACGGCGATGGTCGGCTTGCGGCCGGGCAACCGGAAGGCGAGCGCGTTGGGCCAGGTCGCATCGATGACCTTCAACCGAGGCCGGTCCAGCGCGGCCAGCGCGCACAGCCGGTCGACGACGGCGAACAGGCGGCGGTCGTCGACGGCGGCGGGGTCCGCGTCGGCCACCACCAGCTTGCGCGGCAGCACCGCGCCGCCCTCGATGGCGTAGACGACGGCGCCGCCCAGCAGCGGGGCGGCCAGTGCCACCCACCACGGCCAGCCGACGAGCCACTGCAGCAGCAGCCCGAGCAGCGCCGCGTACCCGAACGCAAGCAGCAGCACCAGCAGCCACGTCTCCGCGATGCGGTACGTCAGCCTGGTGTCCGGCGGGAAGCCGGCGCCGGCCATGGGACCCCTCCATCTCACAAGAACGGCTGTGACGGCACATCATGCCGAACCCCGCAGGCCGATTGGGCGAAGGTGACCATCGTCGCCACCCACGGCGGTCCGTAGGCTCGGCGCGTGCGGGTGCTGATCGCTCTGGGTGGCAACGCCATGACGTCGGCCGACGGGCGGGCGCGGCCGGGTGACCAGATCGTCGCGGTCACCGTCGCCATGGAGCCGGTCGCCGACCTCGTCGCCGCCGGTTACGACGTCGTGCTGACCCACGGCAACGGGCCGCAGGTGGGGAACCTGCTGGTCAAGAACGAGCTCGCGGCCGCCGTCGTGCCGCCGGTGCCGCTGGACTGGTGCGGCGCGCAGACCCAGGGGACCATCGGGTTCATCGTCATCGACGCGCTGGAGCGGGCGCTGGCCGCGCGCGGCGTGCGCCGCAGGGTTGCCGCCGTCGTCACCCGGACCCTCGTCGACGCCGCCGACCCGGGGTTCGCGCGGCCGACGAAGCCGATCGGGCGGTACCTGCCGCGCGACGAGGCGGCGGTGCTGATCGACCACGGCGAGACCTGGGAGGACCGCGGCGCGCGCGGCTGGCGGCGGGTCGTCGCCAGTCCGGAGCCGCTGGAGGTGCTGGACGCCCCGGCTGCCGCCGCGCTGCTGGCCGCCGGGTTCGTCGTCGTCGCCAACGGGGGCGGCGGCATTCCCGTCGTCCGGGAGGCCGACGGCGAGGTCCGCGGGGTCGAGGCCGTCGTCGACAAGGACCTGGGCGCGGCACTGCTCGGCCGGGCGCTCGGCGCCGACGTGCTGGTCATCGCGACCGACGTCGACGGCGCCGTACTCGGCTTCGGCACCCCGAAGGCCCGGCCGCTGACCACCGTCGACGTCCCCACCCTGCGCGGGTACGCCGCCGAGGGGCACTTCGCGTCCGGAAGCATGGGCCCCAAGGTCGAGGCGGCCTGCCGGTTCGTCGAGCAGGGCGGCCGGCGCGCCGTCATCACCACGCTGGGCCGCATCGCCGACGCCGTCGTCGCCGAGGCCGGCAGCGACAGCGCGGGCACGACCGTACTGCCAGCAGACATCACACGAGAGGTGGCCGGGCATGCCTGAGCCGATCGAGGTCCGCAAGGTGCCGATCACGCACGTCAGCGACGCCTCCGGGCTCGCCGAGCTGATCGACGCCGGGGTCATGGAGGCCGACCGCGTCATCGCCGTCGTCGGGAAGACCGAGGGCAACGGCGGGGTCAACGACTACACGCGGATCATCGCCGACCGCGCCTTCCGCGAGGTGCTGGTGAGCCGCGGCACGCGCACGCCCGAAGAGGTCAAGCAGATCCCGATCGTCTGGTCCGGCGGCACCGACGGCGTGCTCAGCCCACACGCGACGGTGTTCGCGACGGTCCCGGCGTCCTCCGTCGAGGCGACCGACGAGCCGCGGCTGACCGTCGGGTTCGCCATGAGCGAGCCGATCCTGCCCGAGGAGATCGGCCGCCGCGGCATGATCGAGAAGGTCGCGGCCGCCGTGCGCGTCGGCATGGAGCGGGCCGGCATCACCGGCCCCGCCGACGTCCACTACGTGCAGACGAAGACGCCGCTGCTGACCATCCACACCATCCGCGACGCCAAGGCGCGCGGCAAGTCGGTGTGGACCGAGAACACGCACGAGTCGATGGACCTCTCCAACGGTGCAACCGGCCTCGGCGTCGCGGTCGCGCTGGGCGAGATCCCGATGCCGTCCGACGACGCCGTCCTGCACGACCGCTCGCTGTACTCGTCGGTCGCGTCCTGCTCCTCCGGTGTCGAGCTGGACCAGGCGCAGGTCGTGGTGGTCGGGAACGTGCGCGGGGTGGGCGGGCGGTACCGCATCGGCCACTCCGTCATGCGCGACGCCATCGACGCCGACGGCATCTGGGCCGCCGTCCGCGACGCGGGGCTGAAACTGCCGGACCGCCCGCATCCGGACGACCTGGACGGCCGGCTGGTCAACGTGTTCCTCAAGTGCGAGGTCAGCCAGGACGGCGTGGTGCGCGGCCGCCGCAACGCCATGCTCGACGACTCCGACGTGCACTGGCACCGCCAGATCAAGGCGGCGGTCGGCGGCGTGACGGCGGCGGTCACGGGCGACCCGGCCGCCTTCGTCTCGGTGTCGGCCGCCCACCAGGGCCCCGACGGCGGCGGCCCCGTCGCCGCGATCGTCGACCTGGGGTAGCCGGCCGCGGCGCGCCGGGCGTCGGACGTCGGGCGTCCGTCGCGATCAGGTGACGTACACGCCGGCTCGGTGGCGGTTGGGTCACCTGATCGTTTCAGTCCACATGCTGGAGATGATCAGGTGACGGACGGTGCGTGCTCGCGTCGACCCGGTCAGCTGATCGGTCCGCCGAAGATGATCAGGTGACATAGTGGCGGCGTTCGTGGGCCGAGTGGGCCGAGGGCGCCGGGTGCGCAGCGGGGGCGGGCGGGGCCGGTAGGCTCGGCGCTCATGCGTGTGCTGTTCGCCGGAACCCCTGAGGTCGCCGTCCCGTCGCTGCGGGCGGTGCTCGGGTCGCGGCACGAGGTGATCGCCGTCCTGACGCGGCCCGACGCCCCCGCCGGGCGGGGGCGCAGGCTGACGCCGTCGCCGGTGGCGGAGGTCGCGGCCGAGGCGGGCATCGAGATCCTGCGGCCGCTGAAGCCGCGCGACCCCGAGTTCCTCGAGCGGCTGGGCGAGCTGGCGCCGGACTGCGCGCCGATCGTCGCCTACGGGGGGCTGATCCCGAAGACGGCGCTCGACGTGCCGAAGCACGGGTGGGTGAACCTGCACTTCTCGCTGCTGCCGGCCTGGCGGGGCGCGGCGCCGGTGCAGCACGCGGTGCTGGCCGGCGACGACATCACCGGCGCCTGCACGTTCCAACTCGAGGAGGGTCTCGACACCGGTCCGGTCTACGGCACCGTCACCGAGGCCGTCCACCCCACCGACACCAGCGGCGACCTGCTGCACCGGCTGTCGCTGTCGGGCGCGGAGCTGCTGGTCCGCACGCTCGACGGCATCGAGGACGGGGCGCTCAGCCCGCAGCCGCAGCCGGCCGACGGGGTGTCGCTGGCGCCGAAGCTCACCGTCGACGACGCGCACGTCGACTGGACGGCGCCGGCCATGCGGGTCGACCGGGTCGTGCGCGGCTGCACGCCCGCGCCCGGCGCCTGGACGACCTTCCGCGGCGAGCGGCTGAAGCTGCGCCCCGTCGCCCTCGAACGCGGCCGCGACGGCCTGGCCCCCGGCGAGATCGTCGTCGAGAAGTCCGGCGTGCGGGTCGGCACCGGCAGCCACGCCGTCGTCCTCGGCGAGGTCCAGCCGCAGGGCAAGAAGGCGATGCCGGCCGCCGACTGGGCCCGCGGACTCCGGCTGGAGCCGGGGGAGCGGCTCGGCGCGTGAGGCAGGAGAAGAGCCGGGCGGGCGACCCCGCCCGCGAGGCCGCCTACGAGGTCCTGCGCGCAGTCGGCGCCGACGACGCCTACGCCAACCTGGCCATGCCCGCGGCGCTGCGCCGCCACGAGCTGCGCGGCCGCGACGCCGGCCTGGCGACCGAGCTCGGGTACGGGACGCTGCGCGGGCAGGGCACGTACGACGCCGTCATCGAGGCCTGCGTGACGCGGTCGCTCGACGACCTGGACCCGCCGCTGCTCGACGCGCTCCGGCTGGGCGCCCACCAGCTGCTGGCGACGCGGGTCCCCGCGCACGCCGCGGTGTCGACGAGCGTCGATCTGGTCCGCCGGCACGTCAACGAGGGCGCGGCGCGGCTGGCCAACGCGGTCCTGCGGCGGATCGGCGAGCGCGACCTCGACGGCTGGGCGGCCGAGCTGGCCCCGTCGCGCGAGGAGGACCTGGTCGGCCACCTGGCGTTCCGGCACGCGCACCCGGCCTGGATCGTCCGGGCCTTCCGCGACGCGCTGAAGGGCGACGACGCGGAGCTGGAGGCGACGCTGCGGGCGGACAACGAGCCGGCCGAGGTCACCCTCGCCGCCCGGCCCGGCCGCGCCACCGTCGAGGAGCTGGCCCAGGCCGGGGCCCGGGCCACCCGCTGGTCGCCGTTCGGTGCCGTGCTCGAGTCCGGGTCGCCCGCGCGGCTGGCCGCGGTCCGCGACGGCCGGGCCGGCGTGCAGGACGAGGGCAGCCAGCTCGTCGCGCTGGCCCTCGCCACGGCCCCGGTCGAGCCGCCGGACGAGCGCTGGCTCGACCTCTGCGCAGGCCCGGGCGGCAAGGCGGCGCTGCTGGCCGGCCTGCTCACCCAGCGCGGCGGCCGGCTGCTCGCCGTCGAGCAGCACGAGCACCGCGCCCGGCTGGTCGCGCAGGCGCTGGCCGGCGACCCCGGCGAGCACGAGATCCTGGTCGGCGACGCGACGAAGCCGGAGTGGCCCGAGGCCGACTTCGACCGGGTCCTCCTGGACGCCCCGTGCACCGGGCTCGGCGCGCTGCGGCGCCGGCCCGAGGCGCGCTGGCGGCGCCGCCCGGCCGACGTGGCGGGGCTGCGCAGGCTGCAGGCCGACCTGCTCCGCTCGGCGCTGTGGTCGGTCCGCCCCGGCGGGCTGGTCGCCTACGTCACCTGCTCGCCGCACCTGGCCGAGACGGTCACCGTCGTCGACGACGTCCTGCGCGGTCGCGACGACGCCGAGCGGGTCGACGCCCGTCCGTACCTGCCCGGCGTGCCCGATCTGGGCGACGGCCCGGACGTGCAGCTCTGGCCGCACCGGCACGGCACCGACGCGATGTACCTGGCGCTGCTGCGGCGGACGGAGTGAGATGACCCTCGTGAGCTACCTCTACGACCTCGCGGCCGACGACGACGCCACAGCGATCGCGGGCGTGCACACCGAGAGCTGGCTGTCGGCCTACCGCGGGCACGTGCCGGACGCGTTCCTCGACGACGACCTCGCGGCCGAGCACCTCACGGGCTGGACCACGCGGTTCGGCGACCGCACCGGCACGCTGACGGTGGTCGCCCGCGGTGCCTCGGGCGCCCTGGCCGGGTTCGCGCACACGTTCGTCGACCACGACCCGCGCCTCGGCAGCCTCGTCGACAACCTGCACGTCCGGCCGGAGCTGAAGGGCCAGGGCATCGGCCGGCGGCTGCTCGCCGAGACCGCCGTCCGGCTCCAGGACCTCGGCGCCGCCGACCGGCTGCACCTCGAGGTCATCGAGACCAACGAGGCCGCCCGCGGCTTCTACGTGGCGCTGGGCGGTGTCGAGGCCGGCCGTGGCACCAACCGGTTCGGCGACCAGGACGTGCCGATCCTGGTGTACGCCTGGGCGTCGCTGGACCCGCTCGCCGCGCCGCTGCGGCTGGGGCCGTCGACGTGACCGGGCCGCGCGACGAGCCGCTGAGCTGGCCGGTCGCGGCGTCGGCCACCCGGTTCGAGGGCCGCGTCGTCTCGGTCCGCAGCGACACCGTCCGGTCGCCGGTCGACGGGTCGGAGTTCGTCCGCGACGTCGTCGTCCACCCGGGCGCGGTCGCCGTCGTCGCCGTCGACGACCACGACCGCGTGCTCGTCGTCCGCCAGTACCGCCACCCGGTCGGGCTGCGCCCCGTCGAGCTGCCGGCCGGGCTGCGCGACGTCGCCGGTGAGCCGCCGCACGAGGCCGCCGCCCGCGAGCTCTACGAGGAGGGGCACATCGAGGCCGCCGAGTGGCGGGTCCTCGCCGACCTGCTCACGTCGCCGGGCATGACCGACGAGGCGATCCGGGTGTTCCTGGCCCGCGGCATCGAGACGCTGCCCGACGGCGACCGCTTCGCCGGCGAGCACGAGGAGGCCGACCTCGGCGTCGAGTGGGTGCCGCTGGACGACCTCGTGGCCGCGGTCCTGGCCGGCGACGTGCAGAACGCCACCCTCTGCGCCGGCGCGCTGGCCGCGAGGGCCGCTCGCGACGGCGCCGGCTACGACGCGCTGCGCCCGGTCGACGCGCCCTGGCCGGCCGGCGACTGGCCCGCGGGCGCGAGGCCCGCCAGGTCCGGGGGATAGTCCAGCCCCAGCCGGTCCAGCTCCGCCCTGGCCAGCGCCCGGACGGCGGCCGGCTCACCCGCCCGCCATCCCGCCACCAGGCCGCCGCCGATCCGCGGCAGCCGCACCGTCCCCAGCGCCCGTGCCGACAGCAGGTCGTCGCGGTCGGGGAACGCCATGACGGCCCGGGCGTCGGACGCGGCGCGGTACCAGAGCACCCGCGGGCGCAGCCAGACGTAGGCGGCCGCGGCCAGCGCCACCACGATGACGACCAGCCCGATGACGTCGCCGGCCCGCTCGATGGACGCCGCCGTGTCGGCTCCGGTGCCGCTCAGCCGGCCCGCGGCGTCGGCGGCGCGCTGCAGCGACTCCTCCAGCGCGTCGCCGACCAGCGGGACCCGGGAGATCGACTCGGCGGTGTCGGCGAGGGCGTCGGCGAGCGCTCCGGCGGTGGACTCGACGAACGTCGCGGGCGTGGTCCGGGACCGGATGGAGTGCCGGATCGCCAGCCCGGCGACGATCATTCCCACACACCAGAGCGGCCCGAGCACGTCGGCGACGATCTGCTGTCTCCGCCGCTGCGGGCGGTCGGCGTAGATGCGCATGGCAGAGGTCTACCGCAGTGGGGCTGGTCACTTGTCATGACAGGACCGAGACGGCGTGACGCGTGTCGACTTAGACTCGCCCCGCCGTCCACACGGGGCGGCGGCCCGACAGCGTCGTCGGGAGTGCGGAAGAGGTGGAACGCGTCGTGCTGGTCGGCATCCCTACCGAGGTCAAGAACAACGAGTACCGCGTGGCCATCACGCCGGCCGGTGTGCACGAGTTCGTGCGCAACGGCCACGACGTCCTGGTGCAGTCCGGCGCCGGCGAGGGCTCGTCGGTGCGCGACGAGGAGTACGTCCGGGCCGGTGCGCGCATCGCGCCCGACGCCGACGCCGTCTGGGGCGCCGCGGACCTCGTGCTCAAGGTCAAGGAGCCGGTGGCGGAGGAGTACCACCGCATGCGCCGCGACCAGGTCCTCTTCACGTACCTGCACCTCGCGGCGTCGCGCGAGTGCACGCAGGCCCTCCTCGACTCCGGCACCACCGCGATCGCCTACGAGACGGTCGAGACCGCCGGCGGGCACCTGCCGCTGCTGGCGCCCATGAGCGAGGTCGCGGGCCGCATGGCCACGCAGGTCGGCGCGCACGTGCTCGAGCGGGCGCAGGGCGGCCGCGGCATCCTGCTCGGCGGCGTGCCGGGCGTGAAGTCGGCGAAGGTCGTCGTCATCGGCGCCGGCATGGCCGGTATGAACGCCGCCGTCATCGCCATGGGCATGCAGGCCGACGTGTGGGTGCTGGACAAGAACGTGGCCCGGCTGCGCGACGTCGAGGAGCTCTACGGCGGCAAGGCGCAGACCATCGCGTCGAACCTGTTCGAGATCGAGAGCGCCGTCGTCGACGCCGACCTCGTCATCGGCGCGGTGCTGGTGCCGGGGGCGGTGGCGCCGAAGCTGGTCTCCGACGACCTCGTGTCGCGCATGCGCCCGGGCAGCGTGCTGGTCGACATCGCCATCGACCAGGGCGGATGCTTCGAGAGCTCACGGCCCACCACGCACGACGACCCGACCTTCATGGTGCACGAGTCGATCTTCTACTGCGTCGCCAACATGCCCGGCGCCGTGCCGCACACCTCGACGTACGCGCTCACCAACGTGACGCTCCCGTACGCCGTCGAGCTGGCGAACCGGGGGTGGCGCGACGCCGCGCGGTCCGACGCGGCCCTGGCGAAGGGCGTGAACGTGCACGACGGCGCTATCGTCTACGAGCCGGTCGCCGAGGCGCACGGACTGCCGTCGGTCCCGCTGGAGAAGGTGCTGCACTAGCGTCGAGGAGCCGCCGCCCATGGACACCGCAGAGTCCACGCTCGAACGGGCCGTCCGCGGCTACCTCGACCACCTCGCCGTCGAGCGTGGCCTGGCCGTCAACACCCTCGCCTCCTACCGCCGCGACCTGCGTCGTTACACCGAGTTCCTGCGCGAGCGCGGCCGCGACGCCCCGGAGAAGGTCGAGGAGGAGGACGTGACGGCGTTCCTGCGCAGCCTGCGCGAGGGCGACGAGGGCCGGGTCGCGCTGGGCGCCAGCTCGGCGGCGCGCACCGTCGTCGCCGTCCGCGGCCTGCACCGGTTCCTGCACCGCGAGGGGCTGTCCGACGGCGACCCCGCGGGCGCCGTCCGTCCGCCCACCCCGCCCCGGCGGCTGCCCAAGGCGATCCCGCTGGCCCAGGTCGAGCGGCTGCTCGACGCCGCCTCGGTGGGCGACGGGCCGCGGGCGTTGCGCGACCGGGCGCTGCTCGAGGTGCTGTACGGGTGCGGCGCACGCATCTCCGAGGCGGTCGGCCTCGACCGCGACGACCTGGACGGCGAGACGGGGACGGTGCTGCTGCGCGGCAAGGGCGGCAAGGACCGCGTCGTCCCGCTGGGCAGCTACGCCTGGGAGGCCGTCGACGCCTACCTGGTCCGGGCCAGGCCGACGCTGGTGGCCGGGACGAGCAAGGGGACACCTGCCCTCTTTCTCAACGCCCGCGGCGGGCGGCTGTCGCGGCAGAGCGCCTGGGCCGTGCTGCGGACGGCGGCCGGGCGGGCCGGGCTGTCCACCGCGGTCACCCCGCACACGCTGCGGCACTCGTTCGCCACCCACCTCCTGGAGGGCGGCGCCGACGTCCGGGTGGTCCAGGAACTGCTGGGGCACGCCTCGGTCACCACCACCCAGGTGTACACGCTGGTGACCGTCGACCAACTCCGCGAGGTCTATGTGGCCGCGCACCCGCGCGCCCGCAGCTCTGCGCCGCCCTCGCGAGGTAGGCTTCCGGCCCAGGACGAAGCGTAGAAGACGCTCAAACGACCATCGAGGAGCTCTGAACGACGTGGCACCCTCGAAGCCGGACGCCGCGGGCGTGCTGCCGTTCGACACCGAGCCTGAGCTCGATCTCGGACCCACGCGCCGTCCTCCGGTCGACTTCCCGAAGCCCAAGCGGCTGGACCACCACGGCCCGGCGCGCATCGTCGCCATGTGCAACCAGAAGGGCGGCGTCGGCAAGACCACCACGACGATCAACCTCGGTGCGGCGCTGGCCGACTACGGCCGCCGGGTCCTGCTGGTCGACTTCGACCCTCAGGGCGCGCTGTCGGTGGGCCTCGGGCTCGACGCGCACGACCTCGAGCTGTCGATCTACAACGTCCTGATGGACCCGTCACTGCGGGCCGGCGACATCGTGCAGAAGACGCCCATCGAGAACATGGACCTGCTGCCGGCCAACATCGACCTCTCCGCGGCCGAGATCCAGCTGGTCACCGAGGTGGGCCGCGAGCAGGCGCTGGGGCGCATCCTGAAGCCGCTGCTGGCCGACTACGACCTCATGCTCATCGACTGCCAGCCGTCGCTCGGCCTGCTGACGGTCAACGCGCTCACCGCGGCCGACGGCGTCATCATCCCGCTCGAGTGCGAGTACTTCGCGCTGCGCGGCGTCGCGCTGCTGCAGGAGACCATCGAGAAGGTCCGCGACAGGCTCAACCCCGACCTCGAGATCGAGGGCCTGCTGGCCACCAGGTACGACTCCCGCACGGTGCACGGCCGCGAGGTGCTGTCGCGGCTGGTCGAGGCGTTCGGCGACAAGGTGTTCCACACGGTCATCGGCCGCACGGTCCGGTTCCCCGAGACCACGGTCGTCGGGCTGCCCATCACCAGCTTCGCGCCGTCGTCGCGCGGGGCGTCGGCCTACCGTCAGCTGGCCCGCGAGGTGCTGGCGCGCTGGGAGCCCGCCCGCCAGTGACGGACACCGCCACCCTGCTGATCGAGCCGGAGCTGGACGAGAGCTCGAAGTTCGAGGTGCACCTCGAGAACTTCGAGGGGCCGTTCGACCTCCTGCTCACGCTCATCTCCAAGCACAAGCTCGACGTCACCGAGGTCGCGCTGTCGCAGGTCACCGACGAGTTCATCGCCTACATCAAGGCGTCGGACTGGGACCTCGACGAGACCAGCGAGTTCCTCGTCGTCGCCGCTACGCTGCTCGACCTCAAGGCGGCCCGGCTGCTGCCCAGCGGCGAGGTCGAGGACGAGGACGACCTCGCTCTGCTCGAGGCCCGCGACCTGCTGTTCGCCCGGCTGCTGCAGTACAAGGCGTACAAGGAGGTCGCCTCCGTGCTGGCGCAGCGCCTCGCCGACGAGTCGCTGCGCTTCCCGCGCGCCGTCGGCCTCGAGGAGCGCTTCGCCGCCCTGCTGCCCGAGGTGGTCGTCGGGCTCGGGCCCGAGGAGCTGGCCATGCTCGCGGCGAAGGTCCTGACGCCCAAGCCGCCGCCCGTGGTCGGGCTGACCCACCTGCACCAGCCGCGGGTCAGCGTCCGCGAGGAGGCGATCGTCGTCGTCGACCGGCTGCGCCGCTCACGGGTGCTGACGTTCCGCACGCTGGCCGCCGACTGCCCGACGACGCTGCACGTGGTCGCCCGGTTCCTGTCGCTGCTGGAGCTGTACCGCGAGAAGGTGGTCGCGTTCGAGCAGGTCGTCGCGCTGGGCGAGCTGACCGTGCGGTGGACCGGCGACGACGACGAGGACGTCGCGGTGAGCGGTGAGTTCGACGAGGAGGGCGGCAGCGGTGCACGAGCCGACGCTGACTGACGGCGAGCCGGGCCTGCGAGCCTCGGTCGAGGCGATCCTGCTGGTGGTCGACGAGCCGATCGACGTCGTCACGCTGGCGCAGGTGCTCGAGCGCCCGCGCGGCGAGATCACCGACGTGCTCGAGATCCTGCGCGACGAGTACGCCCGGCCCGGCCGCGGCTTCGAGCTGCGCGAGATCGGCGGCGGCTGGCGGTTCTACACGCACGCCTCCTGCGCCGCCGTCGTCGAACGGTTCGTCCTCGACGGCCAGCACGCCAAGCTGACCCAGGCCGCCCTCGAGACGCTCGCCGTCGTCGCCTACCGCCAGCCCGTCAGCCGGGCCCGGGTGTCGGCCGTCCGCGGGGTCAACTGCGACGGCGTCATGCGCACCCTGACCGCCCGCGGACTGGTCGAGGAGGCCGGCGCCGACCCCGAGTCCGGCGCGAACCTGTACCGGACCACGTCATACTTCCTGGAGCGCCTCGGCATGGCCTCGATCGACGAGCTGCCGCCGCTGGCGCCCTATCTGCCCGATGCCGACTCCATCGAGGAACGTGAGAATGTCTGAGCCCGACGCCCGCACCGACGAGCAGGGTGTCCGCCTGCAGAAGGTGCTCGCCGCCGCCGGCGTCGGCAGCCGCCGGGCCAGCGAGGCGCTGATCGCGGCGGGGCGGGTCGAGGTCGACGGCCGCATCGTCAGGACCCTGGGCACCCGGGTCGACCCCGCGACCTCCGTCATCAAGGTCGACGGCTCGCGCATCACCACCGCCGAGAGCGGCCAGGTGTACCTCGCGCTGAACAAGCCGACCGGCGTCGTCAGCTCCATGAGCGACCCCGAGGGCCGGCCCGACCTCAGCGGCTACGTCCGCGGCCGGCGCGAGCGGCTGTTCCACGTCGGTCGGCTCGACGCCGACACCGAGGGCCTCATCATCCTCACCAACGACGGCGAGCTCGCCCACCGGCTGGCGCACCCGTCGTTCGAGGTGCTCAAGACCTACCTGGCCGAGGTCCCCGGGCCGGTGTCGCCGGGGCTGGGCCGCGAGCTGCGCGCCGGCATCGAGCTCGAGGACGGCCCGGTGCGGGTCGACTCCTTCCGGGTCGTGAGCCGCTCGGGGACGCGCGTCATGGTCGAGGTCGTGCTGCACGAGGGCCGCAAGCACATCGTCCGCCGCCTGCTCGAGGCCGTCGGCCACCCGGTGAAACGGCTGGTCCGCACGCATGTGGGCCCGGTGGCCATGGGCGAGCTGCGCCCCGGCAACACGCGCGTTCTCACCAAGGCCGAGGTCGCCGCGCTCTACCACGACGTGGGGCTGTGACGCGCGGGCCGGCTCGCGCCGGGTACCTTGCTGTCCTGTGACTGTGCGCGCGATACGGGGGGCCACCCAGCTCGACGCCGACGAGGCCGAGCACCTGCTGGAGCGGACCGCCGAGCTGATGACGACGGTGCTCGACCGCAACGAGCTGACGCCCGACGACGTCATCAGCATCTTCCTCACCGCCACGCCGGACCTGCGCTCCGCGTTCCCGGCCGTGGCCGTCCGCCAGCTGGGCATCACCGACGTGCCGATGATGTGCGCCCAGGAGATCGGAGTCGCCGGGGCGCTGCCGCGGGTCGTGCGGCTCATGGCGCACGTCGAGACCACGAAGCCGCGGTCGCAGATGCGCCACGTCTACCTGCACGGCACGACGGTGCTGCGCGACGACCTCGCGGACCGGTGACGGACAGGTGATGGACCGGTGACGGACCCGTTCGAGGGCAGGAGCGTCCTCGTCGTCGGCACGGGGCTGGTCGGGACCTCGCTCGGGCTGGCGCTGACGCGGGCCGGGGTCGACGTGCGGCTGGCCGACGCGAAGCCGGAGATCCTGGCCGAGGCGGTGGGTCTCGGCGCGGGACGTCCGGAGCCGGAGGCGGGCGGTCCCGCCGCGCTGGCCGTCGTCGCCGTCCCGCCGGAGGCCGTCGCCGCCGTCGTCGGCGAGGTGCTGCAGAGCGGCCGGGCCGAGTACGCCACCGACGTCGCCAGCGTGAAGATGCTGCCGACAGCGCAGGTGCGCGAGCGGGTCGCGGACCCGGGCCGCTACGTCGGCAGCCACCCCATGGCCGGCCGCGAGATCAGCGGGCCGGGCGCCGCGCTGGCTGACCTGTTCGAGGGCCGGCCGTGGGTGATCTGCCCCGACGACGGCACCCACCAGCAGGCGGTCACCCGCGCGCTCGCCGTCGCCCGGCTGGTCGGCGCCGCCCCCATGACCATGACGGCGGCCGAGCACGACGCCGCCGTCGCGCTGGTGTCGCACACACCGCACGTGGTGGCGGCGCTGATGGCGGGCCGCCTGGCCGGCGCGCCGGGGCACGAGGTGAGGCTCGCGGGCCCCGGCGTCACCGACGTCACCCGCATCGCCAGTGGCGACCCGGAGCTGTGGACGGAGATCCTGACGGCGAACGCGGCGGCCGTCCGCCCGGTGCTCGAGGGGCTGCGCGGCGACCTGGACCGGCTGATGGCGGCGCTGGAGACGCCCGTCGCGGGCCAGCCGGTGCTGCGCGAGCTGCTGCGCGGGGGAGTCGACGGCCGGTCGCGGCTGCCCGGCAAGCACGGCACCGCCCACACGGAGTTCGCCACGGTCATCGTCGCCGTCGACGACAGGCCCGGCCAGCTGGCCCGGCTGTTCGCCGACGCGGGGGCGGCCGGCGTCAACGTCGAGGACGTCCGCATCGAGCACGCCGCGGGCCAGGCGCTCGGGCTGGTCGAGCTGGACGTCCGGCCCGGCACCGAGCAGGAGCTGGCGGCGTCGCTGCGCGAACGCGGCTGGACCATTCGTGGATGAGAGCCTGGCCGCGGGTGAGTCCGCTGCCCGGTAATCTTCTGGACGTGTCCGATACCCCCGCTGACGTCAGTGCCCGTGACCTCGTCGTCGCCATCGACGGCCCGTCCGGCTCCGGGAAGTCGACGGTCGCCCGCCGCGTCGCCGCGTCGCTCGGCCTGCGCTACCTCGACACCGGCGCGATGTACCGGGCGGTCACCTGGTGGGCGCTCGAGCAGGGGGTCGACCTCGCCGACACCGAGCGGGTGGCGCAACTGGCCCGCGAGCTGCCGCTGGACCAGGGGCTCGACCCCGGCACCGAGGCGGTCAGCGTCGCCGGCACCGACGTCGTCGCGGCCATCCGCACCAGCCGCATCTCGGCCGCCGTCAGCGCCGTCGCCACCAACCTGGGCGTGCGGACCGAGCTGGTGGCCCGGCAGCAGGCGGTCGCGCGGGCGGGCGGTGTCGTCATCGAGGGCCGCGACATCACCACCGTCGTCGCGCCGGACGCGCCCGTGCGGGTGCTGCTCACGGCCGACGAGCAGGTCCGGCTGTCGCGCCGGGCGCTCGAGGTGCACGGCTCCGACGACGAGTCCGCCGTCGACGCCACCCGCGACCAGGTGGTCCGGCGCGACGCCGACGACTCCACCGTCGCCAGCTTCCACGAGGCCGCCGACGGCGTCGATGTCGTCGACTCCTCGGTGCTGTCGCTCGACGAGACCGTCGCCGCCGTCCTGAAGCTGGTGGAGGCCCGCTCGGGGGTACGGGCGTGACCGAGCGGAAGCTGCCGACCCACGTCGGGGCCATCGCGGGCAGGTACATCGCGATGTTCCTGGCCCGGCTGCTGTACCGCGTGACCATCACGGGCCGCGAGAACGTGCCGCGCACCGGCCCGGTCATCCTGGCGCCCAACCACACCGGGTTCCTCGACGCGCCGCTGCTCATGGGCACCTGCCCGCGGCCCGTGCACACGCTGGCCAAGAAAGAGCTGTTCAAGGGCCCGCTCGGCTGGCTGCTGCACGCCGTCGGGCAGATCCCGCTCGACCGCAACGACCCCAGCCGCACCATGATCGAGTCCGGCATCGGGGTGCTCGACGACGGCCGCATCCTGGTCGTCTTCCCCGAGGGGACCCGCGGCGCCGGCGACTTCTCGGAGCTGCGGACGGGGCTGGCCTGGTTCGCGCTGCGCTCCGGCGCGCCGGTCATTCCGGTCGTCTTTGCGGGAACGGCGTCCCGGGGACGTACATTTGGTGCGATGCCCGGCCTGCGTTCCCGGGTCGAGGTCGTCTTCGGCCGCCCGGTCGTGCTGCCGACCGGCGGCGGGCGCACGCGCTCGGCACTCGACGCTGCGACCGAACAGCTGCGCGAGGCCCTGGTGGCTCATCGCGAGGCCGTGGCGTCCCGAACCGAGGAGCGTAAGTGAGCGAGCACATTCCGGTGGAGGCCCTCGAGGCCGACGCCGAGGCCGCGGCCGACGTCTACACGCCGACGGTGGCCGTGGTCGGCCGTCCCAACGTCGGCAAGTCGACCCTGGTCAACCGCATTCTGGGCCGCCGCGAGGCGGTCGTCGAGGACGTGCCCGGGGTCACCCGCGACCGCGTCGCCTACGACGCCGCGTGGGGCGGGCGGGCGTTCACCCTGCTCGACACCGGCGGCTGGGACCCCGAGGCCAAGGGCATGGCGGCGCGCATCACGGCGCAGGCCGAGGTCGGCATGGCCGCGGCCGACGTCGTCATGTTCGTCGTCGACTCCACCGTCGGCGCCACCGACACCGACGAGGCGGTCGCGAAGCTGCTGCGCCGGTCCGGCAAGCCGATCATCCTGGTCGCGAACAAGGTCGACGGGCCCAGCGGCGAGGCCGATGCGGCGGCGCTGTGGAACCTCGCGCTCGGCGAGCCGTACCCGGTGTCCGCGCTGCACGGCCGGGGGAGCGGCGACCTGCTCGACGCCGTCGTCGCCGCGCTGCCCGAGGCGCCGCCGGAGTCCTTCGAGGGTCTCGAGGGCGGCCCGCGCCGCATCGCGCTGGTCGGCAAGCCCAACGTCGGCAAGTCCAGCCTGCTCAACAAGCTCGCCGGCGAGGACCGCGTCGTCGTCGACTCCGTCGCCGGCACCACCGTCGACCCCATCGACGAGCTGATCGAGCTGGGCGAGCGCGAGTGGCGGTTCATCGACACCGCCGGCATCCGGCGCCGCGTGCACGAGGCGTCCGGCGCGGAGTACTTCGCGTCGCTGCGCACTGCCGCCGCGCTCGAGCGGGCCGAGGTCGCCGTCGTGCTCATCGACGCCAGCGAGCCGCTGGCCGAGCAGGACCTGCGGATCATCTCCATGGTCGTCGACGCCGGCCGGGCGCTGGTACTGGCGTTCAACAAGTGGGACCTCCTCGACGACGAGCGCCGCGACGGGCTCGAGCGCGAGATCGACCGGCAGCTCGACCGGGTCGCGTGGGCGCCGCGGATCAACGTGTCCGCGCGCACCGGCTGGCACGTCGACCGGCTGGTCAAGGCGATCGACACCTCGCTCGAGGGCTGGGAGCAGCGCATCTCGACCGGCAAGCTGAACTCGTTCCTCGGGCAGCTGGTCGCCGCGCACCCGCACCCGGTCCGCGGCGGCAAGCAGCCGCGCATCATGTTCGCCACCCAGGCCGACACCCGCCCGCCGCGGTTCGTGCTGTTCACGACCGGGTTCCTCGAGGCGTCGTACCGGCGCTTCGTCGAGCGGCGGCTGCGCGAGGAGTTCGGCTTCGAGGGCACGCCGCTGGACATCTCGATGAAGATCCGAGAGAAGCGCTCCCGGTCGTGATGCCGCGGCCCGGCACCGTCAAGCCGATGATGGCGTCGCCGTCGCCGGTGCTGCCGGCCGACGACGACGCCTACGGCTACGAGGTCAAGTGGGACGGCGTGCGGACCATCGCGTACGTCTCCGGCGGCGCCGTGAAGCTGTCGAGCCGCACGCTGCGCGACGTCACCCGGGTGTATCCGGACGTGCACGGGGTGGCGGATACTCTCGGCGGGCGCGAGGCGGTGCTCGACGGCGAGGTCGTCGCGTTCGACGACACCGGCCGGCCGAGCTTCGAGAAGCTCCAGTCGCGGATGAACGTCGAGGTGTCCGGGCTGGGCGACCCGCTGGTGGCGGGCGCGCCGGCGGTGTACGTGCTGTTCGACCTGCTCTGGCTCGACGGCCGGTCGCTGCTCGACGCGCCGTACGAGGAGCGGCGGGCGGAGCTCGAGGCGCTGCTGCCGTCCGGGGGCGGCGCGGGCTGGCAGGCACCGGCGTACGTGCCCGGCAACGGCGCCGCCATGCTGGCCGCCACCAAGGCGCAGCGGCTCGAGGGCGTCATCGCCAAGCGGCTGGGCAGCCGGTACCTGCCGGGGCGCCGCGGGACCGACTGGCTCAAGGTGAAGAACGTCAACCGGCAGGAGGTCGTCATCGGCGGCTGGCTGCCCGGCGAGGGCGGGCTCACCGGCACCCTCGGGGCGCTGGCGGTCGGCGTGTACGACGACGAGGGTGTGTTCCGGTACTCGGGCCGGGTCGGCACCGGCCTCACGCTGGCCGAGCGGAACCGGCTGGCCGGGCTGCTCGCGCCGCTGGTCACCGACGAGAGCCCGTTCGTGGGCGCCCAGCCGGACAAGCGCGGCTGCGTCTTCGTCCGGCCGGAGCTGGTCTGCGAGGTCGCGTTCGCCGAGTGGACCGCCATCGGCACGCTGCGCCATCCCGCCTACAAGGGCCTGCGCCACGACAAGCCGGCCCGCGAGGTCGTCCGCGAGGGCGCTGCGTTGCCATGACCCGGTCGCCGGCGGAGTTGTCGCTCGCGCAGGCGCGCCGGATCGCGCTGCGGGCGCAGGGGCTCGACCGTGCGGCTTCCGACGGTGCCGCCGTCACTCCCGCGCGGGTCCGGTCGGTGCTGCGCTCGCTCGGGGCGGTGCAGCTGGACGCCGTCAACGTGCTGGTCCGGTCGCACTACCTGACGCTGTACTCGCGGCTGGGACCGTACGACCCGGCGCTGCTCGACGACGTCGTGTACCGGCGGCGGCACGGGTTCGAGTACTGGGGACACGCGGCGTCGCTGGTGCCGGTCGAGCTGCGGCCGGCGCTGCGCTGGCGGATGACCCGGCGGGCGGAGCAGCCGTCGTGGCAGCGGTTCCGTGAGCGCGTGTCGCGGGAGCGGCCCGGCTACCTGGAGGCGCTGGCGGCCGAGGTCGCGGCACGCGGGCCGCTCGCCTACACCGACCTCGCCGACAAGGCGCAGCGCGACCGCTCCGCCGTCGACCACGGGTACGCCGACTCCACGCTGCTCTGGTACCGCTGGTCCGACGGCAAGTCGGCGCTGGAAGGGTTGTTCGACGAGGGCTCGTTGGCCGCGGCCGGACGGCGTGGCTTCGAGCGGCTCTACGACCTGCCGTCCCGGGTGCTGCCGCCGTCGGTGCTGTCGACGCCGACGCCGTCACTGGAGGACGGGCAGCGCGAGCTGGTCCGGCGGGCCATGGCCGGGCTGGGGGTCGCGACCGCGCGCGACGTCGCCGACTATTTCCGCATGCCCGGCGTCGAGACGCGGGCCCGGCTGCGCGAGCTGGTCGCGTCGGGGGAGCTCGAGCCCGTCCGGGTGGAGGGCTGGACCGACCCGGCCTGGCTGGCTCCCGGGCCGGTGCCGCGCTCGGCCGACGGGCGGGCGCTGCTGTCGCCGTTCGACTCGCTGCTGTGGGAGCGCAGCCGGGTGGAGCGGCTGTTCGGCTTCCGGCACAGCTTCGAGCTGTACGTGAAGCCGGAGAAGCGCGAGTTCGGCTACTTCGTGCTGCCGTTCCTGCTGGGTGACGCGCTGGTGGCCCGGGTGGACGTCAAGGCGGACCGATCGCGTGGCGTGCTGCTGGTGCCGGGGGCGTTCGCCGAGGCCGGCGTGGACGGGGCCGATGCTGCCGCCGTCGTCGATGCGCTGGCCGGTGAGCTGCGCCGGCTCGCGAGCTGGCTGGAGCTGGACGGCGTCGATGTCGGGGCGCGCGGAGACCTCGCGGCGCCGCTGAGGCGGGCGCTCGGCTAGCCCTGTCTGTCAGCCATGTCCGGCCGGCACCCGCAGCCGGACGTCGCGGCGCTCGGCCGCGGGAGCGATGAACGCCAGCAGTCCTGCGGCCTCGGTTTCGAGCGCCTCTTCCGCGGCCGCGCCGACCGGCCCGAGCAGCTCGACCGTCAGGGTGGCGGCGCCGTCGTCGCGGGCGACCGTCCAGAAGCCGCGGACCTTGCCGTCGACCAGGACGGCGGCCTCCCAGCCGACGCGCGCCGCCGCGTCCGGGCCGACCAGGCGGCCGCGGTCGGCGTAGCCGAGGACGAGGTTGTCGAGCGGGGCGAGCAGTCGCGGCGGCGCCGGGGTGTCCGGGTCGGGCCGGGGCGCGTCGGGGACGTCGAACAGCTCCTCGCCGTGCTCGCCGGTGAACGTGACCAGCTGCGGCCGCATACCGTCGACCACCTCGCGCAGCCGGGTCAGCCCGCTCCACGCCTGGACGTCCTTGACGGTGGCCGGGCCGAACGCGGCGAGGTAGCGGCGCACGAGCGTGCTCGGCGCGACGCCTGGGGAGAGCGGGCGGCCGAGCCAGGTGCGGGCGAGCGCGATGTGCGCCGGGCCGCGCCGGTCCCACAGGCCGTCGGGCGGCGGGTGCACCACCGGCAGCAGGCCCTGGATCGAGCGGGCCAGCGCCATCGGGCTGTGGTCCGGCCACTGCTCGGCGAGCGCCCGGCTGAGCCTCGGCCGGGTGAGGGTGCCGCCGTCGAGCAGCCCGGCCGCCGTCTTGGCCAGCTGGTCGAGGTCGACGCCGTCGAGGGCCTTGCCCCACGCGCCGCGCTGCCGGCGTTCGAGCATCGGTGCCAGCATGGGCCGCAGCCACAGGTAGTCGTCGGTGGCGACCATGTGCAGCGTGCCGCGGAACAGCGTCGCCCGGACGACGCTGCGGTCCAGCTGCAGCGTCGTCAGCCCGTCGACCGTGAACCCGTCGATACGGTTCCACAGCATGACGTACGGCGGGGCCGGTTCCTGTCCCTGCAGCCCCACGAGGTCGCGCGCGACGTCCAGCGGCCGCCGGTCGACGCGGACGAGCAGATGCTGCCGTGCGAGCGTCGCCCGGCTCAGCCGGCGCCCGTCGAGTCGCTCGTGCATGTCAGCAACCTAGGCCCGATTGCGGTCACCCAGTGTCCGCAATGCTGTCCCACCTCGAACCGTGACACTAGCCTGCCCGTGCGGGTGGTTTCAGGAAGCGGTGGCCGGTGGGGCTGGTCCAGACGGTGGTGCCGTTGGGCAGGGTGGCGCAGCGCCAGTGTCCGTGGTGTTTGAGCAGGTGGTGGGTCTCGCAGAGGCACTGGCAGTTGGCCGCTGAGGTGGCCCCGCCGTTCTGGTAGGGGTCGCGGTGGTCGATGTGGCAGTAGCGGGCGGGGCGGTGGCAGCCGGGCATGCGGCAGGTCCGGTCGCGGGCGATGATGAAGTCGGCGAGCGCCTTGGTGGGCCGGTACGTGGTCCGGCCGAGATCCATGACCCGCCCGCTGCCGGGATCGGTGGCCAGCCATCGCCATACCCCTTCGGCGGCGAGCTTGCGGGCGATGTGGGCGGGTATGGGTCCGTAGCCCTCGAGCTCGCCCGGCTCCTCGCTCAGCCCGGCCAGCGTGCCGAACGGGATCGTCACGTGCACGCTGACCTGTCGCCGCGGCGGGCCTCCGGCCGTGGTGGCGCTGGCCCAGGCGAACGCGCACAGTGCGTCGGCGCGGCGTTGGTCCTTCGTCCTGACCGGCCGGCGGGCGGCGAGGTCGGCGCGTTTCAGGTCGGCGGCGTCGGCGTTCAGTCGGGCGTTGAGGGCGATGGCGTCCTCGGCCGGGAGCAGGGCTTCGAGGTGGGCCATCCCGTCGCTGGCGGGGGTGATGGCGACGTAACGGGCTTCGCGGGCGCGGCGGTGCCGCTCGGCGACCGTGACGGGGGCGAGTTCGTGCAGCAGCCGCTTGATCAGCTTGCGCAGCGCGACGGAGTCCAGGTGCGGCGCCTGCGGCAGCACCGCCGCCTCCACCCGGGAACGCACATCGGGGTCCTGCCCGCCGAGCTCGTCCAGGATGGCGCGGACCCGCCGCCAGTCGATCAGCCCGGCCCACCACGCCGCCCACGTGTCTGGGAAGTCACGTAAGAGTTGCACTGCGGGTCCGACCATGCCTTCGGCCTGCTTGGTCGTCAGCTGGCATCGTCCGGCCACCACGACGGCGGTGTTGGTGACCGGGTTGACCGAGCGGTAGCCCGTCTCGGCGGGTCGCAGCTCGACCCGGGCGGCCAACGCCGCGAGCGCCCTGGCCAGCCCGGCCTCGGCGTGGGCGACCTGCCGCGCCCACCCGGCGACCAGTTCGACCACGTCGTGGGAGTCGCCGGCGGCAGCGGGGTCGCGCTCGGTCAGCAGCGTCGCCAGCTCCGGCCCGACCGCGGCCGCGTCGATGTCCAGCTCCGCAGCGGGAGCCGCCGCATAGGACGCGGCCAGCCGGTCCAGCAGGGCCCGCGTGTCGGAGTCGGACGGCTCCACCCAACCCACATCCTCCAGCGGACCGAAGTCCGGCGGAGCCTCAGGCGAAGCAGCGAATTCGAACATATAAGTGATCTTAGCTGCTCTCGCCGACAAGATCAACTTCGCGATAAATCGGTTGCCGTCCCACGAACGGACGTGCTCGACTGGGCGCTCACAGCCGAGCGAGAAGGGAGAGCGGTCATGCGCCGAGCTTTCGGGTCCACCCCATCGACACCTGTCGTCCGAGCAAGGGACTCGTGGCTCATTGCGAACGCTCAACCTGGGAATCCTCGCGCATGTCGACGCCGGTAAGACCAGTCTGACCGAGCGGCTGCTGTACGCGGCCGGGGTCATCGACGAGGTCGGAAGCGTCGACGCCGGGAGCACACAGACCGACTCGCTGGCGCTGGAGCGCCGGCGCGGCATCACCATCAAGTCCGCCGTCGTCTCGTTCACCATCGGCACGGGCGGCGACGCGACCACCGTCAACCTCATCGACACGCCCGGCCACCCCGACTTCATCGCCGAGGTGGAGCGGGTCCTCAGCGTGCTCGACGGCGCCGTGCTGGTCGTGTCGGCGGTCGAGGGCGTGCAGGCGCAGACGCGGGTGCTCATGCGCACGCTGCGGCGGCTGCGCATCCCGACCCTGGTCTTCGTCAACAAGCTCGACCGCGGCGGCGCCGACCTGGACGCCGTCGTCGACCAGCTCGCGACGAAGCTGACCCCGCGGATCGTCCCGATGGGCACCGCGGAGCACCAGGGCACCAAGGACGCGGTGTTCCGCCCGTTCCGCGAGCGCGACGACGGGTTCCGGGCCCGGCTGCTCGACGTGCTGGCCGACGGCGACGACGCGCTCTTCGCCGACTATGTCGAGGACCCGGCGTCGGTGCCGTACCGGCGGCTGCGCCGGGCGCTGGCCCGGCAGACCCGGCAGGCGCGCGTGCACCCGGTCTTCGCCGGCTCGGCCATCACCGGGGCGGGTGTCGGCGAGTTGACGACGGGGATCGCGCGGCTGCTCCCGTCGACGGCGGCAGCCGCGGCAACGGAGCAGGCAGCCGGCCCGCCCCGCGCCACCGTCTTCAAGGTCGAGCGCGGCCCGGCGGGAGAGAAGATCGCCTACGTCCGCATGGTCGCCGGCACGCTGCGCACCCGCGACCGGCTCTCGGCCGGCAAGGTCACCGCGATCAGCGTGTTCGACGACGGCGACGCGGTGCCGCGGGCGGAGGTGGTGGCCGGGCGGATCGCCAAGGTGTGGGGCCTCGCCGGGGTCCGCATCGGCGACGCCCTCGGCGAGGCGGCCGCCGGCGACAGGGCCGACGCGCCCGGCCACCACTTCTCCCCGCCCACCCTCGAGACGGTCGTCGTCCCGTGCCGGGCCCGCGAGAAGGGCCGCCTGCACGCGGCCCTCGCGCAGCTGGCCGAGCAGGACCCGCTCATCGACCTGCGCCAGGACGACGTCCGCCAGGAGGTGTCGGTGTCGCTCTACGGCGAGGTGCAGAAGGAGGTCGTCCAGGCGACGCTCGCCGAGGAGTACGGCATCGACGTCGAGTTCCGCGAGTCGACGACCATCCACGTCGAGCGGCTCACCGGGACCGGCGCGGCGACGGAGCTGATCAAGGACGACGGCAACCCGTTCCTCGCCGGCGTCGGACTGCGGCTGGAACCGGCGGCCCCGCACGACGGCGTCACGTTCGAGCTGGAGATCGAGCTGGGATCGCTGCCGCTGGCGTTCATCCGGGCCATCGACGAGACCGCCCGCGAGACCCTGCGCCAGGGCCTGCACGGCTGGCAGGTCCCGGACTGCCGAGTGGTGCTGACGCGGTCGCAGTACTGGCCGCGGCAGAGCCACGCGCACGCGACGTTCGACAAGAGCATGTCGAGCACGGCCGGCGACTTCCGCGGGCTGACCCCGCTGGTCCTCATGACGGCGCTGCGCGAGGCCGGCACCCGGGTGCACGAGCCGATCCACCGCTTCGAGCTGGAGCTCCCGGCCGACACCCTCGGCCAGGTGCTGCCGGCGCTGGCCAGGCTGCGGGCCGTGCCGGGGACGCCGTCGCCGACGGGGTCCGCGTACGTCCTTGACGGCGATCTCCCCGCCGCCCACGTGCACGCGCTGCAGCAGCAGCTGCCGTCGCTGACCCGCGGCGATGGTGTCCTGGAGACCCGGTTCGACCGCTACCAGCCGGTCCAGGGCGAGCCGCCGGACCGGCCGCGCACCGACCACGACCCGCTGCACCGGAAGGAGTACCTGCTGCGTGTCACCCGCCGCGTCTAGCCGACATGCGGGATCGTCTCGAGGTCGCTGAGCAGCAGCTCACGGTCCTCGTCGGTGGTGATGTCGGCGCTGGCGAGGCGCGCCTGCTCGGTGTGGCGGCGCGCCTCGTCCGGGTCGCCGGCGACGGCGTACGCGCGGGCCAGCGCCTCGTGGGCGAAGGCCAGGTCCCAGTCGCCGATGCCGTGGTCCTGGCAGGTCGACAGCACCAGCCGGGCGTGGAACAGCGCGGGCTCGCCCCGGCCGACGACGCAGTACACCCGCGAGCACAGCCAGTGGCTGCGCGCCACGTTCTGCGCCGTGCCCACCTGCAGCCAGTGGTAGGCCGACGCGTGCGCCTGGTGGATCATCAGCACGTCGTCGGCGGGGGAGCGGTCCTCCAGCTCCATGAGCCGCCAGGTGTCGTTGAACAGCTCGGCGCCCAGGCGGCGGTGCGTCTCGGCGTCGAGCATCCCCACCGCAACAGCATCAGCCATGATCGAGCCCTCCGAATCGGTCAGCAGGTGGTCGATGGTGTGGAGGATGCCGCGCAGCCGGGTCACCCGGGCATCGATGCGGCGGCGGTGCTCGGCCAGCGCGGACCGGAAGGCGGCGCCGTCGTCGCCGGACTCGCGAGGCTCCAGCAGCGACAGCAGCCGCCGGACCTCCTCGAGCGGCAGCTCGAGCGCGCGCAGCCGGCGTACCAGCCGCACCTGCTCGACCTGCTCCGGGCGGTACCAGCGGTAGCCCGTGACCGGGTCGACGTCGGCCGGCCGGAGCACCCCGATGCGGTCGTAGTGCCGCAGTGTCTTCGGGGTGACTCCGGCCAGCCGGGCCACCTGCCCGATGGACAGCCGCGCGTCCTCCACGTCAGGAACGCTAGGCCTTTCCCCACGGGCAAGGTCAACGGTTCAGCACACCTCAGTCCAGCGGCGCGATCAGCACGTCGTCGTAGGAGTGCTCCATGTTGCCGACGTCCTCGGGGAGCAGGCCGGTCTCGGCGCGGAACCCGGTGAACTCCTCGACGTCGGCCAGCGCGAGCGACGTGGTGCCCATGACGGTCCCGTTGAGGCTCACCGTCGTCTCCGATGCCGTGCTGTCGATCGTCACCGTCATCCAGGTCTTGTTCGCCGGGACGGGTCCGACGGAGCCGACGTCGACCCAGGAGTCGCCGTCCCAGGCGCGGACCTTCATCTTGTTCGGCGTCCAGTCGGCCATGAAGTGCAGCCGGAACGCCGTCACCTCCTCGCCGTCGGCGTTCGTGCCCAGGATGTCCCAGAGCGCGCCGCTGCCGTACCCGTAGCCCTCGAACCCGAACGAGACGTGCTGCGCCGACGACGGACGCGCCGCCGGGAATGTCGCACTCGCCCGCGCGCCCTGGTCCGCGTCGACCAGTGCCATGTGCGTGGCGGAGTGGTCGTAGCTCGGGATGATCGTGTTGACGACGAACGCGTAGCGGGTGTCCTTCAGCGTTCGCGGCACGCTGGTGGGCGCGTCGTTCTCGAAGGTCAGCAGGTCGGCCGCGTACAGCTCCAGTTCGGTGACGGCGGTCAGGGGCGCGCCGCCGGAGCCCTGGTTGATCCGCACGTAGCGCGCCCGCACCGGCTCGATGTCGGTGTAGGTCATCGCGTAGTCGGTGCGCGCGCCGGTGTCGAGGACCGGGCGGCTCCAGCGCCGGCCGTCCTCGGAGACCTGCACGCGGGCGCTGTTCTCCTCGCCGGACGCCAGCATGAGGCCGATCCGGTCCAGCGTGTACACCTGGTCCAGCTCGATCGTCAGCGACGGACTGCCGCCGTCGGCGAAGCGGGCCGCCGACCGGTATTCGGAGCTGCCGTCGACGGCGCCCTCGATGCGCTGCTCGGCGAAGCGCTCGTCGGGTGCGACGACGGTGCCGGTCAGCGTCGCCGTTCCGGCCCGCACCTTGGTGGCGAGGTCGATCTTGCCGACGCCGGGGGCGAGCGCGTCGACCCGGCGGGTCCAGATCTTGTTGTCGTGGCCGTACTCGCGGCACCACCAGATGTTGTGGCAGGTGTCGCCGAATGCCAGCGAGGCGCCGTTGTGCAGCGGGACGAGGTCCATGTTGCCGCTGCTGCCCATCCACCGGCGCAGCGGATCGTCGCCCGGGTGCCGCGAATAGACGACCTCGCCGGTGTCCCAGGTGCGGCCGGTGCCGTCGAGCGAGACCACCACGTTGTTGTCCGGCCGGCCGTAGGTCATCAGCAGCTGTCCGTTCGCCTGCAGGATGATCTTGGGCAGGATGCCGTTGTTCGGCATGCCCTCCGGCGGCACGTACGGCTGCAGCGGCGCCCAGGTCAGGCCGTCGTCGTCGGAGAACGACACGGTCAGCGGCATCGACGGCGGCCGGGCCACGTTCTCGGACCCGCGCATGACGGCGATCAGCCGGCCGTCGCTGGTGCGCGCCATGGCCAGCTCGTTGGTGCCGTACTGCGAGCCGGCGTTGACGGCGGAACGCTGCTGGAACGTCTGCCCGCCGTCGTGGGACTCGAAGACGAGGCTGTACTCCTTGGTGACCCCGTTGATCGTGCCGTTGCCGTAGCCGCCCATGAGGATGGTGCCGTCGGCCAGCTCGATGAGGTCGCGGTGCACGCGGTACCAGTTCAGCCGCCACTTGTTCTCGATGAGCGGGGCGTCCCAGGTGGTCCACGACGTCGCGAGGTCGGTCGAGCGCGCCATCGGGAACGTGATGCGGTGCGTGGGAGCGGGCGGGTTCACGCTCGTCGGCACGAAGCTCGCCGACAGCAGCGAGCCGTCGCGCAGCCGGGTGGTGCCGACCATGGTGAACGTCGACGGCAGCGCGTCGTAGGGCACGAACACCTGGCCGTCGTCGTCGGCGACGGCGCGCGAGTTGCGCAGCGGCGCGGTCGGGCTGTCCTCGTTGCGGTTCCAGCTCGTCACGACCTTCTTGACCCGCTGGCCGTCGACGACGTGGTCGATGGAGAAGGCCATCGGGCCGGCGCCGAGCTCGCCGGGTCCCGGCGCCCACGGATACCACATGGCGCCGGCCGACAGCGACGGCTCGTCCCCGGGGGCGCCGTCGACGAGCTGTGGCGGCGCTGCCGTGGCCGGCCCGCCGGCGCCCGGTGTGAGGATCGAGCCGATGACGATGCCGACGGCGAGCAGGGCCAGGGCGACGGCCCCGAGACTCCATCGGTGGGTGTGGCGGAACCAGCTCATGAGGCGCCTCCTGGTGCGATCCACGGCGTGGGCGGCCTGAGACTATCTGTCATGGAACCACGTTCCATTCCACGATCCACAGCTCTTGTTGCACAGAGCGCCGGTCTTCCGTCCGGCCCGCGGAGCTGTCACACTCGCAGTCGTGGCCGGCCAGACGTACACCGAGCGGCCGCCGGCCCGGCGGCTGGCCGCCCTCGTCACGACGACCTGGGTGCAGCGCATCGCGCCGGGGTCGCCGCCCTACCCGCAGCGGCACCTGCCCACCGGCGGTGTCGAACTGCGCTGCGTCGCCGGGTACGAGCCCCGGGTCGCCGGCGTGCTGACCGGTCCGCGGCTCGAGCTGCTCCCGGCCGGCACCGCCGTCGTCGGGCTGCGGTTCCGCCCCGGCGCGGCCGCGGCGGTCCTGGGCCGGCCGGTCGCGGACCTCACCGACGTCGTCGTCGATGCCGCGGACCTGTGGGGGACGGTGGCAGCCGCGGCCGGCGAGCGGGTGGCGGCCGCGACGAGCGACGGGGCCGCCGTCGCCGCACTGGAGGACCTGGTGGTCACCGCCGCCGCGAGGACCGGCGCGACGGCGCCCGAGCCGCTGATCGCCGAGGCGACGCGGCGGCTGATGCCCTGGGACGCGGCCGAGGTCGGCGCCGTCGGGACCGAGCTGTACGTGTCCGAGCGGGGCTTCCGCCGGCACTGCCTGGCCGGGGTCGGCATCGCGCCGAAGGCGCTGCAGCGGATCCTGCGCTTCCAGGCCTTCCTGGCCCGGTCACAGGTGGCGCTGGCGACGGGGGACGACCCCGCCGGCGACGGACTGGCACGGCTCGCCGTCGACACCGGGTACGCCGACCAGGCGCACCTGACCCGCGAGTGCGTGCGGCTGACCGGGGTGACGCCGCGGGCGTTCCTGCGCGGCGCCGCCGAGACCTGTGCCTGCGGGCACGACCACTCCGCGTCGTACACGCCGCTGCTGCGGGCGGCGGGGTTGGCCGGTTCGTTCAAGAACGCCGCGAGGAGCGCTCCTAGCCTCGCCTCATGAGCGAACTCACCGACGAGGCCCGCCGCCTCCTCGCGGGCGGCCACCCCGCCCATGTCGCGACGTTGCTGCCCGACGGATCGCCGCACTCCGTGCCCATGTGGGTCGGCCTCGACGGCGACCGCGTCACCATCCTGACCTCGGAGAACACCCGCAAGGCCCGCAACGTCGAGGGCGACCCGCGGGTGGCGATCTCGGTGACGGACCGCGCCGACGAGCTCACGTCCGTGCTCGTCCGCGGCCGCATGGTCGAGAAGATCGAGGGCGACCGGGCCTGGGAGATCATCGACCGGATGTCCCACTCCTACGTCGGGATGCCGTACGAGCCGCGCACCGACCGCGTCGTCTACGCCATCGAGCCCGAGCACGTCCAGGTGGTGGTGATCGGATGAGCGTCATCAGCGCCCTGTCCGTCTCCGTCGACGGCTACGTCACCGGCCCGGACCCGAGCCCGGAGCTGGCGCTCGGCCGCGGCGGGCAGCGGCTGTTCGACTGGTACTTCGACGGCGACGTCCCCAGCACCGTCTTCGACGGCTTCCGGCTGTCCGCCCCCAGCGCCGAGGTGTTCGACCGGCTCGCGAGCCGCGACGGCGCGGTGATCGTCGGGCGCACCACCTACGACCACTCCGGCGGCTTCGGCGGCGGCAGCCCGCATCCGACGGCGCCGCTGCTCCTCCTGACCCACCGCCCGGCCCCGGAGGCGTCCGCCGCCCAGGCCGTCGTCGGCAGCATCGAGGAGGCCGTCGCCCGCGCCACGGAGATCGCCGGCGACCTCGACGTCGCCGTCATGGGCACCGGCGTGACGGCGGCCGCCCTGGAGGCCGGGCTGCTCGACGAGATCACGCTGCACCAGGTGCCGATCCTGCTCGGCGGCGGCACGCCGTACTTCCACGCCCTGCCCGCGGCCCGGGAGCTCGAGCCGGTGCGCGTCGTCCAGGCACCCGGGGTCACCCACCTGACCTTCCGGGTGCCTCGATGACCGGGCTCAGCTCACGGTGATGCTGATCGGCCAGCGGACGAGGTCGCGGTCCAGGCCCTTGCAGTACGTGATCGCGGTGGCGTAGATGTACGCCGTCGAGCCGGTGGTCTCGAAGTTGATCGAGGTGCTCTCGGGGTCGAGCAGCGACGGGTACTGGTAGCGCTCCTGGTTCGGGTGCGTCGAGCAGTTCTCGCCGAACTGGCCGTAGCGCGGCAGCTCCATCACCGTCTGCGGCGTCGTCCAGGTGACCAGGTCCGTCGACGTCGAGGCGCGGACCACGGTCTTGGTGACGCCGCCGACGATCGCCGTGCCGTGGGCGATGGCGAGGTAGAGGTCCTGGCCCTCCACCTTGATGAGGCTGCGGATCGGCCGGCCCAGCGAGTTGGCGACCGAGACGCACTCGTGGGCCGACGGGATCGACGGAGCGGTGGGGTAGGGGCTGGCGAACTGGACGGTGAACCCGGACCAGCCCCAGGCCCGCCAGGCGGCCGGGTCGGCGATGTCGTCGGTCCGGATCAGGCAGGTGCCGTCGGTGGCGGGCGCTCGGCGCTCGAACGAGAGCGTCGCGTAGAGGTAACCGTCGCCGCCGTCGACGATGTTCGACGGGACGAACGTGCCGAGGGTCTCCGGCAGGGTCGAGTCGAACTGGTACGGCGCGCCGGCGACGAACCGCGGCGTGCCCTGGGCCGGCGACGTGAACGAGTAGCCACCGTCGGTCGAGGTGGCCTGGACGGTGGTGCCGTACCAGCAGTCGCCCGATGTCGCGCAGGTCAGGCCGTAGTGCTCCGGGTGGTAGTCCATGGCGACCAGGCCGTGGATGGTGTCGCCGTCCTCGGTCCAGAACGTCTCGAGCCAGCCGCGGTTGTCGTAGGTCGCCGGGTTCGAGTTGGCGCCGGCCGCGTAGATCATGTGGGCGCAGTCGCGGGTGACGGAGTTCAGCGAGCTGCCGATCGAGGCCCAGTGCAGGTAGTGGGTCGCGATGAGGTGCACGTCGCCGGACGAGTCGCGGAACGCCCGGGCGGCCGCGTCGGGCAGGTCGAGCGTGTTGCAGCGTTCGGTGCCGTAGTCGAACGCCGTCTCCATCGGGCCGGTGACGGCGAAGCTCACGGTGGCGAGCTCGTCGGCCTCCTCGGCGCCTGCTGGGGCGGCGGCCCAGGTGGTGGTCAGGATCGCGAGCAGGGGCAGGGCCAGGAGTCTGCGCATCACGCCTCCACGATCGGTATTACGGGTTGAATCGTTATACTCTGGATGATTCATCCACCTTTCCGTCGTGTCAAGCAAGCGCTTACCCTGGACGCCGAGCCGTATGGAGAGGGAGCTGGGATGGGCGACGAACGGGTCCGGGTCGTGCTCGCCATGACCGACACCGCCTACCGTGACCTGTTCGACGACGAGCTGCGGTCGCGGCTCGAGGCGCTCGCGGACCTGGTCCTGCCGGGGCCGGTCGCGAGCTTCGACCCGCCGGAGGTGCGGGCCGCGCTGGGCAGCGCCGACGTGCTGCTGACCTCGTGGGGCTGCCCGCCGCTGGACGCCGTCGTGCTCGCCGCCGCGCCCCGGCTGCGGGCGGTCCTGCACGCCGCCGGCAGCGTGAAGCACCACGTCACCGACGCCTGCTGGGACCGCGGGCTGGCCGTCACCACCGCGGCCGACGCCAACGCCGTCCCGGTCGCCGAGTTCACCCTCGCCGCGGTCCTGGCCGCCGGCAAACGGGCGCACGCGTTCGCCGCCGGCTTCCGGGCCCACCCCGGCGAGCTGGGCTGGCGCGACGACGTCGCCGCGACCGGCGGGGGCGTGTCGAACTACCGGCGCACCGTCGGCGTCGTCGGGTTCTCACGCATCGGGCGCCGCGTCGTCGACCTGCTCCGCCCGTTCGACCTGACGGTGCTGGTCGCCGACCCGTACGCCAACCCGGCGGCCGTCACCGCCGCCGGCGCCGAACCGGCCGGCCTCGACGACCTGCTCACCCGCAGCCACACCGTCACCCTGCACGCCCCGGCGCTGCCCGAGACCCACCACCTCATCGACGCCCGCTCCTGTGCCCTGATGAACGACGGCGCCACCCTGATCAACACCGCCCGCGGCGCGCTGGTCGACCACGCCGCCCTGTCCGCCGAGTGCGAGACCGGCCGGCTGCACGCCGTCCTCGACGTCACCGACCCCGAACCGCTGCCGCCGGACTCCCCGCTCTACCGGCTGCCCAACGTCGTGCTCACCCCGCATATCGCCGGCGCCATGGGCACCGAGTGCCACCGCCTCACCACGCTCGCGCTCGACGAACTCGAAAGGCTGGTCCGGGGCGAACCGCTCCAACACCAGGTGCACCCCGCCGAACTGGCGGTGCAGGCCTGATGAGCGTGCGGGTGGGCCTGGTGTCGATCACGTTCCGGCAGCTGGGGGTCGGCGAGATCCTGGCCCTGCTGCGGCGGACGGAGCTGACGGCGGTCGAGTGGGGCGACGACGTGCACGTCCCTGCGGGCGACGTCGCGGCGGCGAAGCGGACGGCGGCGGCGACGGCGGACCACGGGGTCGCCGTGGTGGCGTACGGCTCGTACTACCGGGCGGGCCAGCACGATCCCGGCGACTTCGACGACGTCCTGCGCACGGCCGTCGCGCTGGGAGCGCCGCGGATCCGCATCTGGGCAGGGCCGGCCGGCTCGGCCGAGACGTCGGCGGAGCAGCGGGCCCAGGTCGTCGCCGACCTGCGCCGCATCACCGAGCTGGCCGCCGGCGAGGGCGTCGAGATCGCCGCCGAGCACCACCCCGGCACGCTCACCGACACCCTCGACTCCGCGCTGGCGCTCTACGCCGAGGTCGGCCACCCGGGGCTGCGGCCGTACTGGCAGCCGCGGCCCGGCCTCGACCCGGCGGAGGCGCTCGCTGAGGTCGATGCGTTGCTGCCCAGGCGCCTGGTCACCGTGCACGTCTTCAGCTGGACCGCCGACGGCGACCGGCTGGCGCTGGCCGACGGCGCGTCCCTGTGGCGGCCGGTGCTCGACACCGTCGTCGACGCAACCGCCGACACCGAGCGGTACGCGCTGCTCGAGTTCGTCCAGGACGACGACCCCGAGGCGCTGGTCCGCGACGCCGTCACGCTGCGGAGCTGGCTGGGCGGATCCTGACGACTGCGGCGGTCTCCGCACCCAGCTCGACGACGGCGCCGTCGGCCGTCACCATCGCCGGGCCAGTCGCCAGCAGCACCTCGCCGCCGCCGGCCCCCGTCAGCGGCACCGGCTGCGCGCGCTCGGCGAGGTTGACGACCACCCGCAGCGACCCGCGGTGCAGCACGAGCCAGCCCGCGGCCTCGTCGAACCCGGAGGCGACGGCGGTGAGGTCGCCGTCGCGCAGGTCCGGCTCGGCCGCCCGCAGCGCGATCATGCGCCGGTAGAGGTCCAGCAGCTCGGCAGGGCCGGGACGGTCCGGCTCGGACCAGTCCAGCTGGGCGGCGTGGTAGGCGGCCGGGTCCTGGGGGTCGATCATCGCAGAGGTGTCCCAGCCGTGCTTGCGGAACTCCTCGAGCCGGCCCGGCCCGATGGCGGCGGCGATCACCGGGTCCGGGTGCGAGGTGAAGAACGGCCACCGCGTCGTCGCACCCCACTCCTCGCCCATCCAGAGCATCGGCGTGAACGGCAGCGACAGCAGCAGGACGGCGCCGACGCGCAGCCGAGCGGGCGAGACCAGCGCCGTCAGCCGCTCGCCCGCGGCGCGGTTGCCGACCTGGTCGTGGTTCTGCAGGCAGACGACGAACCGGTGTCCCGGTGTGCGGGCGCGGTCGACGGGGCGGCCGTGCGGGCGGCCGCGGAACGATGAGAAGCGGCCGTCGTGCAGGAACGCGTCGCGAACCACCTTCGACAGCACCGCGAGCGAGCCGAAGTCGGCGTAGTAGCCCTGCCGCTCGCCGGTGAGCAGCGCGTGCAGGGCGTGGTGCACGTCGTCGTCCCACTGCGCGTCCATGCCGTGGCCGCCGGTGTCGCGCGGCTCGATCATCACCGGGTCGTTGAGGTCGGACTCCGCGATCAGCGGCAGCGGCCGGCCCAGCTCGCCGGAGAGCCGCTCGACGGCCGCGGACAGCTCGGCCAGGACGTGCGGGTGCCCGTGGCCGGCCAGCGGGTCGGACAGCGCGTGGACGGCGTCCAGCCGCAGCCCGTCGAGGTGGTAGTCGCGCAGCCACATCAGCGCGTTCTCGACGATGAACCGGCGCACCGCCGGCTCGCCGAGGTTGACGACGTCGCCCCACGCGCCGGCGCTGTCGGTGAGGTACGGCCCGAACGACGGCAGGTGGTTGCCGCTGGGCCCGAGGTGGTTGTAGACGACGTCCAGCACGACGGCGAGGCCGCGGGCGTGGCAGGCGTCGACGAACCGCTTGAACCCGTCGGGCCCGCCGAGCGGCTCGTGGACGGCGTACCAGCCGACGCCGTCGTAGCCCCAGTTCCAGACCCCGTCGACGGCGTTGACCGGCAGCACCTCGACGTGGGTGACGCCGAGCTCGACCAGGTGGTCCAGCCGCTCGACGGCGCCGTCGAAGGTGCCCGACGGCGTGAACGTGCCGATGTGCAGCTCGTAGAGGACGGCGCCGGCCAGCGCCCGCCCGGTCCAGCCGCCGTCGGTCCAGGGAAACGCCGCGTGGTCGTAGACGCGGGCACGGCCGTCGACGCCGTGCGGGAGCCAGGCCGCGCGCGGGTCCGGCAGGACGTCGGGGGAGTCGTCGAGCTGCCAGCCGTAGTCGGTGCCCGGCGGCGCGGGGGCGTGCGCCGTCCACCAGCCGCCGGACGCGCGGACCGCCGTCGCGTTGCGCCCGCCCGCGCGCAGCCGCACCCGGCGCGCGGCCGGCGCCCAGACTACGAAGTCCGTCATGCCGGGGGAACGAGCAACGCGGCGGGATAGCGCCCCAGCAGGCCGGCGAGCGGGACCGGCCCGCCGTCGACGGGCCGCCCGGTGAGCACGTCGGTCAGGCCGTCCGGCAGCTCGACGACGGTGTCCGCCCAGCCCCCGTTCGACGCCAGCCCCACGGGCAGCCGGGTCGCCACGGTGATCGCGCCGCCGCGGTCGAAGGCGATCGCGTGGTCGGCCGCCGGGCCGCGCACCGGGACCCGCTCGTACGACGTGAACAGCTCCGGCCGGTCGCGCCGCAGCCGCAGCGCCCGCGAGACCACCCAGACCTTGGCCGCGCCGGACGCGTCGATCTCGGGCGGCGTCTCGTTCGCCAGCAGCGCTCGCAGCCGCGCGAAGTCGACCGGGCGCCGGTTGTCGGGATCGACCAGGGAGT
Organism: Jiangella mangrovi; assembly: GCF_014204975.1. NCBI lineage: Bacteria > Bacillati > Actinomycetota > Actinomycetes > Jiangellales > Jiangellaceae > Jiangella > Jiangella mangrovi. The sequence goes on along the minus strand of NZ_JACHMM010000001.1, from coordinate 4,202,483 downwards.
CGTCCCAGCCCTCGGTGCCCTGGTAGACGTCCGGCACGCCGGGCATGGTGAGCTGCACGAGCTTCTGGCCCAGCGCGTTGGACCAGCCGAACGGGCGGATCCGCTCGATGAACCCGTCGACCGCCGCCCGCAGGTCCGGCCGGTCGGCCAGCGCGTCGAGGGCGGCGTGCACCTCGGCCTCGAGCTCCTCGTCCGGGTCGGCCCAGCCGGTGAACGTCCAGGCCTCGCGCATCGCTTTGGTCGCATACGCGTGCAGGCGTTCCGGCTGGTCCAGGCCGAAGCCCACCACCGTCTGCCACAGCAGATACGACATGGGACGGTCGGGCATCGGCGCCTCGGCCGCCAGCCGCCGCACCAGCTCGGCCCACTCGTCCGGGATCTCGGCCAACACCGCCAGCCAGGCCCGGACGTCCTCGCCGCGCTTGGTGTCGTGGGTGGACAGCGTGGTCATCGACGACGGCGCCCGCTGCTGCCGCCGCTCCTGGGCGGCGTGGAACTCGTCCAGGCCCAGGCCGAAGGCGCGGGGGTCGCCGCCGACCTCGTTGAGGGCGACGAACCGGGTGTACCGGTAGTAGGCGGTGTCCTCGACGCCCTTGGCCGTGACGGCGCCGGTGACCTGCTGGAACCGGACGCACAGCTCGTCGTCGGGGTCGGCGAGCCGGGGCGCCAGCGCGTCGAACGCGGCGGTGAGGTTACGCCGACGCGCGCGGGCCTTGGCGAACGCGGTATCGAGGTCGGCCGTCCCGAACGACGGCAGGTAGGAGCGGTAGACCGGGAACGAGAACGCCAGTTCCGACAGCGCGGCGAACGCCTCCGGCACGTCCGGCGCCAGCCGGGCCAGGCGGTGGAACTCCGAGCGCAGGATCGTCGTCGCGACCGCCCGTTTGCCGATCAGGACGTGGACGGCGAAGGACAGCTCGTCGCCGGTCAGCTCGCGGTACAGCCGGTCGAGCGCCGGCTCCGCGGCGGGGTCGACGAACAGCGGGCCCACCTCGGCGAGCGCGTCGTACCCCGTCGTGCCGTCGACCGGCCAGTCGTCCGGCAGCGTCTCGTCCGTCGCCGGCTCGAGGATCTTCTCGACGAGCAGCCACGTCTCCGGCGATGTCGCACCGCGCAGCCAGCGCAGGTAGCCGCCGGGGTCGGCCAGCCCGTCCGGGTGGTCCACCCGCAGGCCGTCGACGCCGTCGTCGCGCACCCAGCGCAGGATCCGCTCGTGCGTCGCCGCCGCGACCTCCGGATCCTCGACCCGCACGCCTGCCAGCGACGTCACCGCGAAGAACCGCCGGTAGGTGAGGTCGTCGTCGGCCCGGCGGGCGTCGGCCAGGTCGTAGAACTGCCGGTCGTGGACGTCGGCCGCGGAGTCGCCCGGCCGCGGCCCGGTGCCCGGCGCCAGCGGGAACCGCAGCCCGCCCGCGACCAGCGCGTCGCCGTCGTCGGCCAGCGAGAACCCGCCCTCCTTGTCCAGCACCGGCAGCAGCAGCCGGCCCGCCGCCCAGTCGACGTCGAACCAGCCCGCGTACGCCGACGACGGCCCCAGCCGCAGGACGTCCTGCCAGGCCGGGTTCTGGGACGGGTCGCCGACGCCCTGGTGGTTCGGCACGATGTCGACGACGACGCCCAGCCCGTGCTCGCGGGCCGCCGCGAGCAGCGCCCGCCAGCCGTCCTCACCGCCCCGCGCGTCGTCCATGACCCGCGGGTCGACCACGTCGTAGCCGTGATCGGACCCCGTCGCCGCCCGCAGCAGGGGCGAGCAGTACACCGCGCCGGCGCCGAGGTCGCGCAGGTACCCGGTCAGCGCGGCGGCGTCGGCGAGCGTCCAGCCCGGCCGCACCTGCACGCGGTACGTCGAGCTCGGCGCCGTCATGTGCCGGCGTCCCGCGGCGCGCGCAGCACCAGCAGCGACCGCGCCTGGACGGTGACGACGGCGCCCGCCGTGCGTGGCCCGCCGCGGTCGCCGGCGTCGTCGTCGGCGGTGTCGACGACGGTGTTCCACGCGGCGCCGAACTCGGGCCCCGGCAGGGTGAACTCGAGCGGCTCGTGGTGGGCGTTGAAGCAGAGCAGGAAGGAGTCGTCGACCACCCGCTGGCCGCGCGCGTCGACCTCGGCGATGCCGTTGCCGTTGAGGAACACCGCGACCGCCCGGCCGAACCCGGCGTCCCAGTCGGCGTCGGTCATGGGGCTGGCGTCGGGACGCAGCCAGTCGATGTCGGGCAGGCCCTCGGCGTCGGCCCGGCGGACCGGTTTGCCGTCGAAGAACCGCCGCCGGCGGAACACCGGGTGGGCCGCGCGCAGCCCCGTCAGCGTCCGGGTGAACTCCTGCAGCGACCGGTCGGCGGCCTCCCAGTCGACCCAGCTGAGGTCGTTGTCCTGGCAGAACGCGTTGTTGTTGCCGTCCTGGGTGCGGCCGAGCTCGTCGCCGTGGCCGATCATCGGGACGCCCTGCGACAGCAGCAGCGTGGCGAGGAAGTTGCGCTGCTGGCGGGCCCGGACGGCGTTGACCTCGGGGTCGTCGGTGACGCCCTCGGCGCCGCAGTTCCAGGACCGGTTGTGGTTCTCGCCGTCCTTGTTGTCCTCGAGGTTGGCCTCGTTGTGCTTCTCGTTGTACGACACCAGGTCGCGCAGGGTGAAGCCGTCGTGCGCGGTGACGAAGTTGATCGAGGCGACCGGCCGCCGGGTCGACTGCTCGTAGAGGTCGGCCGAGCCGGTGATGCGCGAGGCGAACTCGCCCAGCGTGGCCGGCTCGCCGCGCCAGAAGTCGCGGACGGTGTCGCGGTACTTGCCGTTCCACTCCGACCACTGCGGCGGGAAGTTGCCCACCTGGTAGCCGCCGGGGCCGAGGTCCCACGGCTCGGCGATGAGCTTGACCTGGCTGACGGTGGGGTCCTGCTGCACGAGCTCGAAGAACGCCGACAGCCTGTCGACGTCGTAGAACTCGCGGGCCAGCGCGGACGCGAGGTCGAAGCGGAACCCGTCGACGTGCATCTCGGTGATCCAGTACCGCAGCGAGTCCATGATCAGCTGCAGTGTGTGCGGGTGGCCGACGTTCAGGGAGTTGCCGGTGCCGGTGTAGTCGAGGTAGTAGCGCTTGTCGTCGTCGACCAGCCGGTAGTAGGCGGCGTTGTCGATGCCGCGGAACGAGAGCGTCGGACCCAGGTGGTTGCCCTCGGCGGTGTGGTTGTAGACGACGTCGAGGATCACCTCGATGCCGGCCTCGTGCAGCGCCCGGACCATGGACTTGAACTCGCCGACCTGCGAGCCGGGCGTGGCGGCCGTGCTGTACTTGGGGTCGGGCGCGAAGAACCCGATGGAGTTGTAGCCCCAGTAGTTCGACAGCCCCTTCTCCATGAGCGTGGAGTCGTTGGCGAAGTGGTGCACCGGCATCAGCTCGAGTGCGGTCACCCCGAGTGACGTCAGGTGGTCGATGACGACGGGGTGCGCGATGGCGGCGTACGTGCCCCGGATGTCCTCGGGGATGTCCGGGTGGGTCCGCGTCAGGCCCTTGACGTGCGCCTCGTAGATGACGGACTCGGCGTACTCGCGGCGCGGCGGGCGGTCGGTGCCCCAGTCGAAGAACGGGTTGATGACCACCGACTTCGGCATGTGCGGGGCGGAGTCGTCGTCGTTGCGACTGTCGGGGTCGCCGAAGTCGTAGCCGAACAGCGCCTGGTGCCACTCGAACGCGCCGTCGATGGCCTTGGCGTACGGGTCGAGCAGCAGCTTCGACGGGTTGCAGCGGTGCCCGAGCTTGGGGTCGTGGGGGCCGTGCACCCGGAAGCCGTAGCGCTGGCCCGGCTCGACGCCGGGCAGGAACGTGTGCCAGACGAAGCCGTCGACCTCGGTCAGCGCCAGCCTCGTCTCGGTGCCGTCGGGGTCGAACAGGCACAGCTCGACACCGTCGGCGACCTCGCTGAACAGCGCGAAGTTGGTGCCGGAGCCGTCGAAGGTGGCGCCGAGGGGGTAGGCCGCCCCGGGCCACTGCGGCATCGACTCGGCAGACGTCATGCAGGACCTTCCGTCGCGGTGTTCGGTGGGTCTCCATGTTCCCGATTCGGGGCGGGCGAATCCACCCGGTCCGCGCGGTCCACCAGGTAACGCTGAAGTGGCAGGCTGGTGGCCAGCCGGGCGGCTTCGAGATAGTGCTCGCGGGCGCCCGCCGTGTCGCCGGCCCGTTCCAGCAGGTGCGCCCGCACGGCGTGCAGCCGCTGACCGGCCACGACCCGCCCGGCCGCCTCCAGCTCGGCGAGCATCGCCAGCCCGGCCAGCGGGCCACGCGCCATGGCGACGGCGACCACGTGGTTGAGCGCGACGACCGGGCCGTCGTCGATGCGCGTCAGCAGCTCGTACAGCGCCTCGATCTGCGCCCAGTCCGTCGCGTCGGCCGTCGGCGCCTCGTCGTGGACGGCGGCGACGGCGGCCTGCAGCTGGTAGGGGCCGGTGGCGCCGCGGGGGAGCGCGGCGGTGATCAGCGCCGTCCCCTCGGCGATCAGATCGCGGTCCCAGAGCGAGCGGTCCTGCTCCTCCATGGGCACCAGCTCGCCGTGCGGCCCGGTGCGGGCCGGCCGGCGGGCGTCGGTGAGCAGCATCAGCGCGAGCAGCCCGGCCACCTCGCCGCCGCCGGTGTCGCCGTCGTCGTCCAGGGGGATCAGACCGTGCAGCAGCCGCGCCAGCCGGATCGCCTCGCCGGACAGGTCGGTGCGGGCCAGGCGCGGGCCGGACGTGGCCGCGTAGCCCTCGGTGAAGATCAGGTAGAGCACGTGCAGGACGGCGCCCAGCCGGGCGTCGCGGTCGGCCGGGGCGGGTGCGGCGAACGGCAGCCCGCTCTCCTTGATGGTCTTCTTGGCCCGGCTGATCCGCCGGGCCATGGTGTCCTCGGGGACGAGGAACGCCCGCGCCACCTCCGCCGTCGTCAGGCCGCCCACCGCGCGCAGTGTCAGCGCGATCTGCCCGGCCGTGGTGAGCGACGGGTGGCAGCACAGGAACAGCAGCACCAGCGAGTCGTCGGCATCGGACGCGGGCGGGGCCTCGCGGAGTGTCCACTGCGCGACGGTGTCCTCGCGCCGGCGCCGCGCCTGGTCGCTGCGGAGCAGGTCGGTGAGGCGCCGCGACGCGACGGTGATGAGCCAGGCCCGCGGGTTCTCGGGCGTTCCCCGGGCCGGCCATTGCGTGGCGGCGGCGAGCAGCGCCTCCTGGACGGCGTCCTCGGCGGTGTCGAAGTGGCCGTACCGGCGCACCAGCGCGCCGAGGACCTGCGGCGCCAGGGCGCGCAGCAGGTCCTCGACGGTGGTCATGTCAGAGCTCCGGTCCGCCGCTGTACTCGTCGATCGGCCGGATGTCGGCGACGGCGTCGGCCCAGATGCCGCCCGGGCTGGGGCAGGCCGCCAGCCGGGCCGCGATCTCGGTGGCGCGGTCGAAGCTCGCGACCTCGACCAGCCAGTAACCCGCCAGCACCTCCTGCGTCTCGGCGTACGGGCCCTCGGTGACGACGGGGACGCCGGCCTGCAGCTGGACCCGGCGCGTGTGCACGGGTGCGGCCAGCCCCTTGGTGTCGACCAGCTCGCCGGACTCCGCCAGCTCGGTGGTGAACTCCTGCATGAACTGGTGCATGGGCGCGAAGTCCTCGGGCGTCAGCGTCGGGCCCGCGCCGTCCCCCGCCCCTGTCATCAGGTCGTAGTCGCGCTGCGTGCCGTAGGTCAGGATCAGGTACTTCATCGTGCACTCCTCTCGGACGGCGTCACCGGCGTCTCCGGCGACGCGACCCGGGCCCGCGCGTGCGCCGCCACGGCGGCGACGAACGCGTACAGGATGGCCGATGCGGCGACCAGCCGCAGGCTCAACCCGTCGGGCGACGGGTAGATCAGGACGGCCCCGGCCGCGACGGCGGCGAGGACGCACGCGCGGGCGGCGCGCGTGTCGTGCCGGTCGCCGGCCCGGCGGAAGGCGCGCGCGTAGACGATCGTGGCGGCGATGCCGCTGACCATCGCGATCCCGGCGCCGGCGCTGTGCAGCATGCCGGTGACGGTGATCTCCTCCGGCGCTCCTGGCGGCGCGCCGGCCGGGAAACCGGCGCCGGGGTCGGTGACGAAGACGCCGCCCAGGATCAGCCCGAGCCCCAGCAGAGCGACCAGCCGCGGGCCCCAGCGGGTCCCCGGCACCTCCGCGCGGTGCAGGCCGGCGGCACAGGCGGCGAACAGGACGCCGGTGACGACGAAGTTCGAGATCTGCACCCAGCCGCCCTCGCCGAGCGACAGCAGGCTGAGGGTGTGCTTGCGCGGGTCGAACCCGTCGCGCACCAGGACCTGGACCAGCCAGGTCGTGAGGAACAGCGGGCCGGCGACGAGGCCGGCGGTCAGCAGGGCCTTCGTGGTGACCGGTGCCGGGATCTTCATGGTGTTCTCCTCTCTCCGACCGGGACGTCGGCGCCGGGCACCGGAACCGGACACGGTGTTCTCCGATTGCTCGTCCGCAGGTCACCCGGGGCTTCATCCGGCGGTGGTGGAGTCGTGCCATGACCCACGACGCGGGGCTGGGACGCGTGCTCGTGCGGCACGAGGAGCGCAACGGCTGGCGGCTGCTGCTGGGCGCCGTCGTGGCCGGGGGAGGCGTGCTGTCCGCCGTCGAGGCCATGACGAGCTCCGACGGCGGCATCGCGCGCGCCGTCTACTGGGTGGTCGCGGCGTTGCTGGCGTGGTCCGGCGGGCGGCTGCTGCTGCGGGCGCTGCGGGCCGGGACCGGCGAGTACGTCGAGGTGCGCGAGCACGGCCTGGTGCACGCGACGGCGGCCGGAGCCGTGTCGTGGAGGTGGGACGCGTTCGCGTCGGTCCGCGTGGGCCACCACACCGACACCTTCGTGCTGCGCTGCGTCATCCGGATCCGGTTCGCCGACGGGTCCCGGCGCGACCTGAGCCTGTGGGGGCGGCGGACCCATGAGGTGGGCCGGCTGATCGCCGCCGGCTGCCGCCGTCACGGCCGCAAGGTGGTCGAGCGCGACGTGTCCTCGTTCTGATAGCCTGAATCGCAACCAAATGTTGCGGAAGGACTCGGGCATGGAGTACGGGACGCTGGAGCGGCAGATCCACATCGAGGCATCGCCCGAGGTGGTCTTCGAGGTCGTGAGCCGGCCGGAGCACCTCAAGGAATGGTGGTCCGACGACGCCTCCCTCGGCGAGGCCGCGCCCGGCGTGGTCGGCGAGCTGGTCTGGGGCGACCGTGAGCACGTCGCCACCGTGACCGTCGTCGAGGCCGACCCGCCGCACCGCTTCTCCTTCCGCTGGGTGGCGCCCGAGGGCGAGCCGGCCGCGGCGGGCAACTCGCTGCTGGTGACGTTCGACCTCTCGCCGTCGCGCGGCGGGACCCTGCTGCGGCTCACCGAGACCGGCTTCCGCGAGAAGGGCTGGGAGGTCGCGGTCCTCGAAGAGGCCTACCGCGAGCACGAGGTCGGCTGGGACACCTTCCTGCCGCGGCTGGCCGCGTACGCGCCCACGCTGGTCGCTCGATGAGCACCGCGGTCGACGACGAGCTGTGGTCGGCGGTCGGCGACCCCACCCGCCGGCGCATGCTCGACCTGCTGCTCTCCGAGGGCTCCGGCACGGCGACGAGCCTGAGCGCACACCTGCCGGTCACGCGGCAGGCGGTCGCCAAGCACCTGGGCGTCCTCGACCGCGTCGGCCTGGTCCATGCGACGCCGTCGGGCCGCGAGCGCGTCTACCGGGTCGACGAAGCGCAGCTCGCCCGTGCGGTCGCGCAGCTGTCCGCCGTCGGCGCCACCTGGGACGCCCGGCTGCGGCGGATCAAGCGCATCGCCGAGGCGATCGAGCGGCAGCGGAGCGCCCCGCCGGCGTGACCTCACTCACGCCGTGACCGAATTGTGGCATTCCTGTAGTGAAGATCGTGATGTTTACGCGATCATGGTGGGTCATACGCACCCGGGGGCGGGGGACGTGGAGGTACACACCGATGGATCATGCCGCGGATCATGCTGGGCAGGGACGTCCGGGATCGGCCGGTGAGCACGCACTGCAGGAGGCCAACGGCAGCCGCGAAAGGGCTGACCGGTTCTACCGCGAGCAGATGTCAGACCACCTCAACGGGCACATGCGCGAGTTCGTCGGACGCATGGAGATGATGTTCGTCGGCTCGGCCGACGGCGGCGGCGAGTGCGACGTCACCTTCCGGGCGGGGCCGCCCGGGTTCGTGCGGGTGCTCGACCCGCGCACCATCGCCTGGCCCGAGTACCGCGGCAACGGCGTCATGGCCAGCGCCGGCAACATCCTCGAGAACGCCCACGTCGGGCTGCTGTTCATGGACTTCGTGCGCGACCTCGTCGGCCTGCACGTCAACGGCGCCGCCGCACTGCTGTCGCCGTCGGAGTTCGCCGAGCGCCACCCCGAGGAGCCGCTCGACGGCGACGTGCCGGGCCGGCGCCCCGAGCGCTGGGTCGCCGTCCACGTCGACGAGGCCTACATCCACTGCTCCAAGCACGTCCCGCGGCTGATGCCGGTGCCGCGGAACCGCGAGTGGGGCACCGACGACCGCCGCGCCAAGGGTGGCGACGCCTTCGGCGTCGCGGCCGAGCGCGGGTTGGGCGTCTACGCCAAGAGGGCGCAGCGCCAGGCCTCCTGAGGCGCGCCCGGCCGGCGTGTCGGCGCCGGGCCGGGATGAACCGATCGCGCATGTAGACGCTGATGCCAACAGTTGGCGCGAGTGTCTACATGCCGATGTCGGACACTCGCGGAGTCACGTCAGCGGCGGCTGCGGCGTGGCCGGCGCCGCGGCCCGACGCGCGGGCGACGATCCGGCCGCCGGTGATCCGGACGGCCGCCTCGGTGTCGTCGTCGACGACGGTGAGGCCGGCGGCAGCGGCCAGCTCGTCGGCGGTGGGGCCGAGGAGCAGCCGGAGCGGCGGCCGGGCCGGGGCAGGGACCGTGCGGGCCAGCGTGCCACGCAGCCGGGCGAGGACGAGCCGGGCCAGCGGCAGCAGGTCGTCCGGGTCGCCGGTGACGATCCCGATCGTGACGTCCGCGCCGGCGGGGGCGGTGCGGACGGATTCCTCGGCGGCCTCGAGCCGGTGCAGTCCGAGCACGTGGACGACGCCGTCGCCGGCGGCCGGGGGCAGGCCGGGCGGCCACGGCTCGTCCACGACGGCGGCGGGGGAGACGTGCCCGAGGTACGGGGGTGGCCAGCCGTGGTCGGGCGGCAGGTCGGCGAGCAGTTCGCAGGCCGCGACCACGTCGAACGGGTCGGGGAAGCCCGGCGCCGTCGCCCCGAGGCGGTGCGCCCCGGCCAGCAGCGTGAGCGCCGTCGCCGCCGCCCGCACGCCGCGGCCCGGCCGGCCGAGCCGCTCCAGCGCGAGGCCCAGTACCAGCGACTCCAGCGTCAGCAGCTGGGCGTACGCCTCGCGCGACGCGTCGTCGTCCAGCACCTCGGCCGCGAGGTCGGTCCCGAGCCGCACCCGGGCGATCGCCGCGAGCGCCTCCCGTGCCGATGACACGTCCGCGGCGGCCGCCGTCGCCGGCTCGCCCGCCTCCGCCGCCTCGGCGTCCGCCGCCAGCACCGACAGGTACAGGGCGCGCTTGCCGGGGAAGTTCGAGTACACGGCGCCGCGGCTCGCTCCGGCGCGCTCGGCGATGCCGTCGATCCGCGCGTCGCGGTAGCCGTGAGCGGCGAACTCGGCACGGGCCGCCGCCAACACGCCGGACCGGGTCCGCTCCTGGGTCTGCGCCCGCGTGAGCCGTACCATCAACCCTCCCGTTGCCCCGGTTCGGGAACCAAGATACCGTCACCATCCAGATGGTCAGAACATCTGAAATGTGGGCTGAATGTTGATGACGTGCGCCTTCTGCGGCAAGACCCAGAAGCAGGTGACGAGGCTGATCGCCGGGCCTGGGCGGATCTGCATCTGCGACGAGTGCGTCGGGCTCTGCAACGAGCTGATGGCCGAGGAGTTCGAGGACGACGCCGTCGCCGGCCTGGTCGACCCGCCGAAGCCCCGCGAGATCCACGAGTTCCTCGACCGCTACGTGGTCGGCCAGGATGCCGCGAAGAAGTCGCTCGCGGTCGCGGTCTACAACCACTACAAGCGGGTCCGCGCTCCCGCGTCCGACGTCGCCGTGTCGAAGTCGAACATCTTGCTCATCGGCCCGACGGGGTGCGGCAAGACCTACCTGGCGCAGACGCTGGCGAAGATGCTGAACGTGCCGTTCGCCATCGCCGACGCCACCGCGCTGACCGAGGCCGGGTATGTGGGTGAGGATGTCGAGAACATCCTGCTGAAGCTGATCCAGGCCGCGGACTACGACGTGAAGAAGGCCGAGACCGGCATCATCTACATCGACGAGGTCGACAAGATCGCCCGTAAGAGCGAGAACCCGTCGATCACGCGGGACGTGTCCGGCGAGGGTGTGCAGCAGGCGCTGCTGAAGATCCTCGAGGGCACCGTCGCCAGCGTCCCGCCGCAGGGCGGGCGCAAGCACCCCGGCCAGGAGTTCATCCAGATCGACACGTCGAACGTCCTGTTCATCGTCGCCGGGGCGTTCGCCGGGCTCGAGGACGTCATCCGCTCGCGCACCGGCCGCCGCGGCCTCGGCTTCGCCGCCGACGCACCCGTCGCGGTGGACACGGCCGCGGCCGCGGACCCGTTCCGCGACGTCATGCCGGAGGATCTGCTGAAGTTCGGGCTGATCCCGGAGTTCATCGGCCGGTTGGCGGTCATCACGACGGTGTCGCCGCTGGACCGGGCGGCGCTGATCCGGATCCTGTCCGAGCCGCGCAACGCGCTGGTGAAGCAGTACATGCGGTTGTTCGAGCTGGACCATGTGGAGTTGGAGTTCACCGACGACGCGATCGAGGCGGTCGCGGACCTGGCGCTGCTGCGCGGCACGGGCGCGCGCGGGTTGCGGGCCATTCTCGAAGAGGTGCTGCTGCACGTGATGTACGAGGTGCCCTCGCGCGACGATGTCGCCCGGGTGGTCATCACGCGTGACGTGGTCAACGAGAACGTCCTGCCGACGCTGCTGCCGCGGGGTCGCCAGGCCGGGCGCCGGCAGCGGGGCGAGAAGTCGGCCTGAACCGCACCTCGTCGCCGGGCCGCAGCTGGGCGGCGAGCGGCAGGTCCGCCGTCACCACCACGCCGACGACGGGGTAGCCGCCGGTCACCGGGTGGTCGGCCAGGAACAGCACCGGGCGCCCGCTCGGCGGGACCTGCAGCGCCCCGGTGACCATGCCCTCGGGTGGCAGCTCGCCCAGCCCCGGCGCGGCCGGCTCCAGCGGCGCCCCGGCCAGCCGGAGCCCGACCCGGTCGCTCTCGGCCGTCACCTCGTACGCCGTCCCGAACAACGTGTCCAGCGCGTCCGGGGCGAACCGGTCCGATCGCGGCCCCGGCACCACCCGCAGCGTCGCCCCGTCGCCGGGTGCCGCGACGGGGGCGACGTCGACGCACGGCTCGCCGTCGTGGTCGGCGCCGACGGGCAGCAGGTCCCCCGCACGCAGCGGCGGCGGGCCGATGCGGGCCAGCGAGTCCCACGACCGCGAGCCCAGCACCGGCGGCACGTCGATCCCGCCGCGCACCGCCAGGTACGACCGCAGCCCGCGCGCCGGCCGGCCGACCCGCAGCACCTCGCCGGCCCGGACCGAGAACGGCGCGTTGAAGGCCGCGCCGCGGCTGCCGACGCCCACGTCCGCCGGCGCCCCCGTCAGCGCCACCGTCGCCGCCCGCCGGAACAGCAGCACCAGCCCGCCCAGCACGAACTCGACGGCCGCCGCGCCCTCGACGTTGCCGACCAGCCGGTTCGCCAGCCGCAAGCTGTCGCCGTCGGCCGCCCCCGATGACCCGACGCCCATGGCCGCCAGCCCCGGCCGGCCGAGGTCCTCGACGAGGGCGAGGATGCCCGGCTGGAGGACCTCGACGACCGGACGCGGTTCGGATGGCAGGATCAACGCAGCGGCTCTAGAGACCCAGGTACGACTTCTTGACCTCGGCCGACCCCGCTAGCTCGGCGGCCGGGCCGGACATCACGATCGAGCCGGTCTGCAGCACGTAGGCGCGGTCGGCCAGGTTCAGCGCCGCCCGCAGGTTCTGCTCGACCAGCAGGATCGTCGTGCCCTGACGGCGGATCTCGCCCAGCACGCCGAAGATCAGTTGGGTGTACTTGGGCGAGATGCCGAGCGAGGGCTCGTCGAGCATGAGCAGCCGCGGCCGCATCATCAGCGCCCGGCCCAGCGCGACCATCTGCTGCTCGCCGCCGGAGAGCGTGCCGGCCCGCTGGCCCGAGCGCTCGGCCAGCACGGGGAAGAGCTCGTAGACGCGGTCGAGCGCGCCGGCCCTGGCGGCGGCGTCGCGCTCGAGGTACGCGCCGAGCATGAGGTTCTGCAGCACCGTCTGGTGGGCGAAGAGCCGCCGGCCCTCGGGGACCAGCGAGATGCCGCGCCGGGACACCTGGTGCGGGGGCATGGCGGCGAGGTCGGTGCCCAGGAAGTCTATGCGCCCGCGCACCGGTCGGTGCAGGCCGCTGACCGCCGCGAGCAGCGACGTCTTGCCGGCGCCGTTGGCACCCACCAGGGCGACCATCTCGCCCTCGCCGACCGTGAGGTCGACGCCGCGCAGGGCGACCGCGCCGCCGTAGTCGAGGTCGAGCCCGCTGACGCTCAGCATCAGACCGCCTCGCCCAGGTAGGCGTCGACCACCGCGGCATCGCGGACCACGTCGTGCGGGGCACCCTCGAACAGCTTCTGGCCGTGATGCAGGACGACCACGCGATCGCACAGGGGCATGATGATCTCCATGACGTGTTCCACCATGACTACCGTAACGTCGTCACGGCGGAGTGAACGGACGATCTCCACAGCTTCGTTGGCCTCGGTCGGCGTGAGGCCCGAGAGCACCTCGTCGAGCAGCAGCAGCTTGGGCCGGATCGCCAGCGCGCGGGCCATCTCGAGCCGTTTCTTCCCGGCCGCGGTCAGCGACGACGCCTGGGTGTGGGCGACCGGGCCGAGGCCGAGCCGCTCCAGCACCTCGTCCGCCGCCCGGCGGGCCTCGCGCGTCGACCGGTGCCGCACCAGCGCCGCGGTCGCGACGTTCTCGGCGACGGTCATCGACGAGAACACCCGCATCAGCTGGAACGTGCGCCCGACCCCGGCCCGCGCGGCCTGGTGCGGGCTCCAGCCGGTGACGTCGCGGCCGGCGAAGACCAGCTTCCCCGACGTCGGCTGCTGCGCCCCGGCGATCATGGAGAACAGCGTGCTCTTACCGGCGCCGTTGGGGCCGATCAGGCCGACGATGCTGTGGTCGGGCACCTCGAACGAGATGTCGCGGTTGGCCCACAGCCCGCCGAACCGGCAGGACAGCTCGTGGATCTCGAGAATGCTCATGCCGTGGCCTCCCCGGTGTCGCCGGTCCGGCGGCGGGCGAGCCGGCGGCCCACCGCGTCGCGCACCCGCTGGACGATCGCGAGCAGGCCGCCCGGCTCGGTGACGGAGATGATGACGATCAGCGCGCCGTAGATGAGCAGGTCGACGGTGCGCCCGGTGCCGGAGAACTCCGCCCGGGTGTAGTCCTGCACCATCACCAGGACCCAGGCGCCGATCAGCGGCCCCCAGAACCGGCCGATGCCGCCGAGCACCGCCATCAGCGCGAACGACACCGACAGATCCAGGCCCAGACCCGACGGTGGATCGACGAACAGCACGTACAGGACGTAGAACGAGCCGGCCAGCCCCGTGACGGCGCCGGACAGCGCCGCCGCGGCCAGCTTGAAGCTCTGCACCGGCACGCCGACGGCCGCGGCCGCCACCTGGTCGTCGCGGATCGCCCGGACGTAGCTGCCCGCCCGGCCGCGCAGGAACAGCCAGATCGCCAGCGCCGCCAGGAGATAGAGCCCGAGCACCACGTAGTAGTACGGCCGCTTGTCCTGCAGCGAGAACTGCAGGTTGGCCAGCGACTGCTCGGTGATCGGCAGCTCCAGCCCGTTGGCCCGGCCGAGGCCGTCGAGGTTGGTGACGAGCACGAACGCGATCTCGGCGAACGCGATGGTGGCGATGGAGAAGTAGTGGTGGCGCAGCCGGAAGCACGGCAGACCGACCAACGCCGCCATCAGGCCGGCCAGCGGGATCGAGACCGCGATCGCCACCCAGGGCGACCACCCGGCCCGGACCAGCACCGCCGTCGTGTAGGCGCCGGTGCCGAAGAACAGCGCGTGGCCGAACGACACCTGCCCGGCGTAGCCGCCGAGCACGTTCCACCCCGACGCCGCGATCGCGTACGTCAGGGCGAGCACGCCGATGTTCTGCGCGGCCGGGCTGGTGAACACCAGCGGGTACAGCACCAGCGCGGCGAGGATGGCCGCTGCGGACCACCATCCGGCCGGCGGGCGCCGCCGCGGTGCGGCCGTCGCGAGGGACGGCGGGAGAGTCGTCTGTGCGGTCATCTGGTCCCCAACAGTCCCTGTGGCCGGACGGTGACGACGAGCAGGTACAGCGCGAGCGCGGCGGCCAGCGTGTAGCTCGGGGCGTAGAGGCCGACGACGCCCTGGGCGACGCCCACCAGCAGGCCGGCGATGGCGGCGCCGTAGATGCTGCCGAAGCCGCCGAACGCCACGACGACGAACGCCATCAGCACGAACATGACGCCGGCCGTGGGCGAGGCGGAGTACCGGTTCATCAGCAGCGCGCCGGCCACCCCGGTGACCAGCCCGGCGATCACCCAGCACAGCGCGTACATCTTGCGCGGGTCGATCCCCATGAGCGAGGCCGCCGGGGCGTCCTCGCCGGCCGCCCGGATCGCGCCGCCGAGCCGGGTGCGGCTCATGAACCAGGCGATCGCCCCGGTGGTGATCAGCGCGCCGATGGCCATCGCCAGCTGCGGCCCGCCGATCACCACCCCGCCGATCTCCCAGCGCACCGAGCCCAGCAGCGGGTCGGTGACCGTCCGGGTGTCGGGCTTCCACAGGAACTGGGCCAGGCCGCGCAGGAACACCTGCAGCCCGAACGTCACCATGACCTGCGCGAGCGGCGACTTCCCGAGCACCCGCCCGACGGCGGTGAAGTACATGAACGCGCCGGTCAGGGCGATCGCCACGCCGGTGATCGGGATCGACAGCAACGGGTCCAGCCCGAGCAGCGACCACGCGAAGAACGACGTGTACATGCCGAGCATCAGCATCTCGCCGTGGGCGAAGTTGATGACGTCCATGACGCCGTAGATCAGCGTCAGGCCGACCGCGACCAGGGCGAACACCGCACCGATGAGCAGCCCGTTGACGACGGCCTGGATCAGGTCCGTCACGTCACTGCCCGTTCATCGGCCAGGTCGGCTCCACGGTCGCGAACTCCTCCGGGAAGATGACCCGGTACTCGCCGTCGACCAGCTGCTCGACGACCCCGCGCGCGCCGGTGTTCTGGCCGGTGTCGTCGAAGCTGATCCCGGTCCACGGCATGATCGTCTCCTCGGCCGGGACGTCGAGTTCGCGCAGGGCGTCGCGGATGGCCCCCGGCTCCGTCGACCCGGCGGCGTCGATGGCCTGCGCCAGCGCCAGCACCGCGGTGAACGAGCGGGCCGAGTTCTCCGTCATCGGCGCGTCGTACTCCGCCTCGAACATCTCCGCGACGGTGGCCGCCGCCGGCCGCTGCTGGGCGATCTCGGCCGACCACGCCGCCCGCGACGACGCCCCGTTGGCGAGGTCGCCCAGGCCGGTGACGAACGCCGGGTCGGCGAAGCCGCTGCCGTAGGCGAGCAGCGCCGCCGGGTAGTAGTCGAGCTGGTCCAGCGTCTGCATGAGCTTGATCGCGCCGTCGGTGTAGGCCAGCACGAACATCACGTCCGGGTCCTGCGAGCGGACCTGCGTGACCTGCGAGGTGAGGTCCGCCGCGGCGGGGTCGAACGGGACGTCGCCGACGACCTCGAAGCCCAGCTCCTCGGCCACCTCGGCGGTGACGGCGGCGCCGTCGTTGCCGAACTGGTCGTTGCTGTGGAAGACGCTGATCGTCTCGACCTCCTGGCCGGCGTCGCGCATCGACTGCAGGTACTCGAACATCGTGCGGGCGAACGTCTCGTCGTTCGGGCCGGTGCGGAAGAACCACTCGAAGCCGCGGTCGGTGAGCGCCACCGACGACGACGCGCCGTTGACGAACGGGATGCCCAGGCGCTCGGCCCGCTGGCTCGCGGTGAGCGTGACGCCGGACTGGTACGAGCCGAGGATGCTGACCACGCCCTCGCTGGTGACCAGACGGTCGACCTCGCTGGCGCCCACTTCGGGGTCGCCCTGGGTGTCGCCGGTGATCAGTTCGAGCTGGGCGCCGTCGAGGCCCGGCAGGCCCGCCTCTGCCGCCAGGGGGAGTTCCAGGTCGGGATACTCGCCGTTGATGATCTCGACCGCCAGCTCGGCGCCGTGCAGGACGTCGGTGCCCTGGGTGGCGTTGGCGCCGCTGAGCGGCCACAGCCCGGCGATCCGGACGTCTTCCGCGGCGCCGCCCTCGGCGGAGCCGCCCGCGCCGCCGGACGAGGAGTCCTCGCCGCAGCTCGACAGGATGGCCGCCGCCGTCACCGCCGCGACGAGGACCGTGAACTTGCGCATCGTCTGTGCCTCCAGCCGTTCTAGGGGAGAGGTGCGTCGAGCGCGGATCTCGTCGAGACCCGAAAGTGCCCGTTACTCTAGGGATTGTTCAACGATCCTTCAATAGCTGGATCCGCTTGTGAGAATGCGTAACCTTGGTGAAATGGGGACCATGGATGCATCGGCGGCGCTGACCGCGCCAGCGGACTGGATGGGCGAGCTCGCGGTCGACCGGGCGGCTCTCGGCCGGTCCAGTACTGCCCAGCGGGTGGCGGAGATCCTGCGCGCCCGGATCACCGAAGGGCTGCTGCCACCGGGGACGCGGCTGTCCGAGGACGCCATCGGCACGGCGCTCGGGGTGTCGCGCAACACCCTGCGAGAGGCGTTCCGGCTGCTCCTGCACGAGCGGCTGGCCACGCACGAGCTGGGCCGGGGGGTGTTCGTCCGGGTGCTCGACGCGACCGACGTCGCCGACCTCTACCGGGTGCGCCGGCTGCTCGAGTCCGCGGCACTGCGCAACGCGCCGCACGCCCCACCAGGCGCTATGGCCAGACTCGAGGCGGCGCTGGCCGAAGGTGCGGCCGCCGCGGCCGAGGAGCGCTGGCGCGACGTCGGCACCGCGAACATGCACGTCCACCAGGCCATCGCCGGTCTGGCCGGCAGCCCGCGCATCGACGACATCATGCGCCAGCTGCTTGCCGAGCTGCGGCTGGCCTTCCACATCATGGACGCGCCGAAGACGTTCCACGCGCCGTACCAGAAGCGGCACGGCCAGATCGCCGACCTGCTCCGCGCCGGGCAGATCGAGCTGGCCGAGCGGGCGCTGGACGAGTATCTCAACGACGCCGAGCGGCAGCTCATCGAGGCGTTCGCGCAGCTGGAGGCGGTGCAGGCCGGCCGCTGAACGCGGCTCCGACGCGAGCGAGGCCCGGGCGAGGCCCGCGGCGACCAGGTGGTCGCGGCGGGCCTCGTCGCATGTGCGCCGCCGCCGGCCCGCCCACTGTGATGTGAGACTGCACTTTTGGCCCACATGCGGGCGAAGGTATTGAAGGATTGTTCAACAACCCCTACAGTTCCGGCCATCGGGTCGTTCGCGCGCCTCTGAGGAGGAGCTGTGGCGGATCAGCTCGGCACCCCCTCTTCCGGCTCGCCGGACTCGGATCAAGGCCGGACGGCCAGCGGCGGCCGGCAGCCGTCCCGCGGCGGCGCCGGAGTGCGCGCCGCCGCTGCCACTCGAGAAGGGATGCCCGTGAACAAGACACGGCGATACCGGAGCGCGGCTTCGGTCATCGGGATCTCGGCCCTAGCTCTGGCGCTCCTCGCCGCGCCCGGCGCGACGGCGGCACCACGCTCGGCTGACTGTTACGACACGGACCTGCCGGCGACGGTGGAGGAGTCGCGGCTGACCGTTCCGACGGTGCCCGGCGCCGCGCCGGCCTCGGAGCAGTTGCTCGCGGCCGGCGGCTTCCAGCGCAACGTCGATCGGTTCGCGACCCAGCTGTGCGCCGCGCCCAACCTGCGCTCGGCCACCATGCTGGCCGAGCAGCACGGCGCGACGCTGTGGCGCAGCGCCATCCAGCGGGCCCAGGGCCCGAGCCGCCCCAGCCTCGGCTGGATCGACAGCTACGACGACCGCCCGCTCTACTGGGCGCACCTCTCGGCGACCCGGGCGCTGCGCCAGTGGGACCCCGGCTTCCCGATCTCCGACGAGGAGCGGGCCGAGCTGATCAAGGCGTTCGTCTACAACGCCCGCGGCATCGACAGCACCGACTTCCCCGAGGGTGCCGACGTCACCCGGGTGCTGGTGAGCGGTTTCGACCCGTACACGCTGCAGACCGAGCCGCGGCGGTCCAACCCGTCCGGCGTGACGGCGCTGCAGCTCGACGGGCTGCGCTACGAGACCGACGAGGGACTCATCGCGATCGAGGCGGTGACCCTGCCGGTGACGTGGAGCGGCTTCGACGCGGGCATCGTCGAGGACGCGTTCGGCCCGCACCTGCGCTCGGACAGCCCGCAGCGCGCCGACATGATCATGACGATCAGCCAGGGCGGCAGCTTCAACATCGAGCAGTGGGCCGGGCGCTGGCGCGGCGGCTCGGACGACAACAACAACGAGGGTGAGCCGGAGGTGGTCCCTGAGGTCGCCACCTGGCCGATGCCGGAGCCGGCGGAGTTCATCGAGACCACGCTTCCGCACGAGGCGATGGTGGCGGCCGGGACGACGCCGTTCGCCGTCCAGCTCAACCCGCGCATCTGCGAGGTGCTGGCCGGGCAGACCGCCCAGACCTGCCACAACAACGGCCCGACGGAGGGGTCGGCGGCGCGCTCCGGCGGCGGCGGGAACTACCTGTCCAACGAGAGCATGTACCGGTCCAACCGCGTCCGCCTGGGGCTCAGGGCCACCGACGTGCCGGGCGGGCACCTGCACACGCCGGCGCAGACGTACCCGAGCGACCGGTCCCTGCTCATCGACCCCGCCACCCAGCAGCGTCGACACGACATCGCCGACCAGGGCGTCGCGCTCGTGAAGGCCGCCGCCGAGGCCACCCAGGAGCGCAACTCCTGGGCGGGCTTCCAGGCCGACCGGGTCGAGATGATCGAGCAGCTGATCGAGCCGGTCGAGCACTGCTTCGTCCAGAACGACGCCTACGACACCAACAGCCAGATCTTCGACGGCTGTTACGACTGGCACTCGGCGGTCCACGGCGCCTACTCGCTGCAGGCGCTCTACGGCCTCACCGACGACCAGCGCTACCTGGACGTCGTCCAGTCGAAGATCACCCCGGAGTCGATCACGGCCGAGCTGGCGTACATGCGCGGGCGGATCACCAACAGCGAGAACCCGTACGGCTTCTCCTGGTACCTGGCCTTCCAGAAGGAGCGCGAGGAGACCACGGGGAACTACGACATGCGCCCGCTGGCCGACGAGGCCGTCGCCCGCATCCGGACGCTGGTGACCGGGCTGACCCCGCAGCAGATGATCGACCGGGTGCTCGTGCCCAACTACCCGAACGTGTCCTGGGCGCTGATCCACCTGAAGCTGTGGGCGGAGTACACCGGCGACGAGGAGCTGGCGGCGTTCGTGCACCAGCAGACCGAGCGGATCCTGCTCAACCCCGTGCTGGACACCCGCTGCCCGGTCTCGGCGGACACCACCCAGGACCACCGTGAGTTCTTCCCGCCGTGCCTCATGCGGATCGCCGCGGTGGCGCAGACCTGGGACGTTCCGGCCGCCACCCTGAAGGCCTGGGTGGAGGAGCGGGTCCCGTCGGACCTCTGGATCGACCCGGTGATCGCCCCGGTGCGCAACCACTCGCACGCGCTGAACTTCAGCCGGGCGTACGCGCTGTGGCACATCTACGAGGCGACCGGCAACGTCCAGCACCGGTCCAACTTCACCGACCTGATCCGCTACCAGGTCAGCCGGCCGGATCTCTGGACGCTGGAGGACTCCGAGCTGGGCTACGACGTCTCGCACTGGGTCGCGCAGTTCGGCATCCGGGCGATCATGCAGACGTTCCGCGACATCGGCGACCCGCCGCGCTGAGTGGGCTGATCGCCGTCAAGCCCCCGGGTGGCCGCGGAGACCCCGCGGCCACCCGGTGTCACGCCGTCACTGAATCAAGCGAAGGCGGCGATCGCGACGCCGTGGGCGGTCAGCACCTCGCGGACCCGGCGCACCAGCTCGACGGCGCCCGGGGTGTCGCCGTGGATGCACAGGGACCGGGCGCGCACCTTCACCGGGTCGCCCTCGATGCTCACCACCTCGCCGGTCGTGGCGAGGCGCAGGCAGCGCTCGGCCACCTCGTCGGGGTCCGTGACGACCGAGCCCGGGCGCTGCCGCGACACGAGCCGGCCGTCGGCGTGGTAGGCGCGGTCGCCGAACGCCTCGGCCGCCGTCGGCACCCCGTGGACCGAGGCGATCCGGAGCACCTCCGATCCCGGCAGCCCCAGGATCGTCAGCCGCGGGTCGTAGCTGCGGACGGCGTCGACGACGGCGCCGGCCTGGTCGGCGTCGCGGACGATGGCGTTGTAGAGCGCGCCGTGCGGCTTGACGTAGCGGACCTGGGTTCCGGTGCTGCGCGCGATGCCGTCGAGCGCGGCCAGCTGGTAGAGGACGTGGTCGGTCAGCTCGGCGGCGCTGATGCCGATGGGCCGGCGGCCGAACCCGGCGAGGTCCTGGTAGCCCACGTGCGCCCCCACCGTCACGCCGCGGGCGCCGGCCCGCTCGCACACGGTCCGCATGATCGTCGGATCGCCGGCGTGGAAGCCGCAGGCGACGTTGGCACTGCTCACGAGGTCGAGGAGGGCATCGTCGTCGCCCATCGTCCAGGCGCCGAAACCCTCGCCGAGGTCGCAGTTGAGGTCGAGGGCGTCGGTCACTCGGGTCCGCCTTCCGTGAGGTCGAGGAACCGGACCCGCGTGCCCGGCAGCAGCAGTGCCGGCGGTGTGCGGTCGAGGTCCCAGAGAACGATGTCGGTGTGGCCGACGAGCTGCCAGCCGCCCGGTGCCTGGCGCGGGTAGATGCCGGAGTAGCGGTCGGCGACGGCCACCGAGCCGGCCGGCACCCGGGTGCGCGGCGAGGTGCGCCGCGGTACCGTCAGCGCCGGGTCCATGCCGGTGAGGTAGGCGAAGCCGGGCGCGAAGCCGTTGAAGGCGACGGTGTACTCCGGCGCCGTGTGCCGCCGGACCACCTCCGCCCGGGTCAGCCCGGTGTGCGCCGCGACGTCGTCGAGGTCGGCGCCGTCGTAGCGCACACCGATCTCGACCAGCGGGCGCGGGCGGGCGGCCGCGGTGTGCGGCGGGCGGCGGACGATGTCATCGGTGAGCCGGGCCCGGGTGGTGCTGGCGGGGTCGAAGACGACGAGCAGCGTGCTGGCGGCCGGGACGAGGTCGACGACACCGGCGGGCGGCTCCTGGGTGAGGGTGGCGTGCAGGGCCAGCACGCGCTCGAGGTCGTCCAGGTCGACCAGGATCGCGGCATCGCCGCAGGGCAGGACTCGCAGGTCGTTCGCTGGCATCGTGGCCCTTCGCGCCATTCGCCGGGTCGTCCCTCTATTGAAGGATCGTTGAACGATGCCGTCAAGAGCCGGTCCGGGCGCGAAGGGGCGTCGCGACGCTCAGCCGGAGCGGCGGCGCTCCAGGAGGATGCAGTCGTGCCAGACGCCGTCGCGCTGGGCGAACTTCTCGCGCACCCCGACCGTGCGGTAGCCGGCCTGGTGGTGCAGCGACAGCCCGGCCCGGTTCACGCTGAACACCGACGTCTGCAGGGTCCAGAGCCCGGCCCGGTCGGCGGCCGTGACCTGCGTGAACAGCAGTGCCTTGCCGACGCCGCGGCCGCGGTGCGCGCGGTCGACGTACACCGACGTCTCGCCGACACCGCGGTAGCAGTCGCGCGACGACGCCTGGGCGACCGCCGTCCAGCCGACGACGGCGCCGTCGGCCTCGGCGACCCAGCGGTGCCCGGGCAGCCAGCGGGCGGCCAGCCGGGTGCTCGGCGGGACGGTGGTGTCGAACGTCGCGATGCCGGTGTCGAGGCCCTCCTGGTAGATGCGGCGTACGGCCGGCCAGTCGTCGAGGCGCAGCTCGCGGACGGTGACGCCGCCGGGGACGTCCTCGGGGTGGCGGGGGCGGGTGGCCAGCGCGCCCATGACGACGTCGGCCATGTGCGGCAGCCCGATGATGCAAGCCTCGTTGACGGTGATGCGGCTGAACGGGCCCTGCTTGTCGACGTGGACGAAGCCGACGTCGGAGAGCTTGCGGACGTGGTGGGAACAGGTCGACTGGCTGATGCCGAGCCGCTCGGTCAGCTCGCCCACGGTCCGGCCGCCCGGCGCCGTCGCGACGGCGTGCAGCAGGCGGACACGGGTGGGATCGGCCAGACAGGCGAAGGACTCGGCGAAGCGGGCGACGTCGTCGGTGGAGAGCAGATCGGTCGGGGGGAGCTCGACGGTGGTCACGTCGGACGAGCCTATTGAGCCCGATCGATCCTCGCGTGAGGTTTGCGTATCGCCGAGGTTTCCTCGGCCGGAACAGGATCAGAACTGTGTGCCGTCAGGCTGCCAGGCGGTGGACGCGACCTCGCCGCCGTCGACGATGTCGAGGTACGTCTGCGGGCCGCGGCCCTCGATGATCCCCGACGTCAGCGGCAGCTCGGTGGCCGGCGCGCCGTCCCAGGGGGCCAGGACGACCTCGTAGGTGAGGTCGGGGTTGCCGGCGGTGGGCATCGCGTTCCAGTCGACCATGGCCGCGGCCCGGGCGCCCGGCGGGACGACCAGCCGCGGCACGTCCGGTGTCAGCGTCGACGGCGTGACGGCGACCGCCAGCGGCTCCTCGGCGAGCGTGCGGAAGGTCAGCGCCGGGCGGCCCTGCAACGCGCACGGGGCGGCGCCGGTGTTCGTCGCGCCGAGGAAGAGGTACCGCGAGCCCGCCGCGGCGTCGCCACCGGTGATCTCGAGCCGCAGGTCGGCGGGGTCGCAGTCCGGCGCCGACGGGTCCGCGGGCCAGTTCGCGGGCCGGTCCGGGCTCGGGACGTACGGCGGCCGGGGCGGCACGTCGGCGATGGCGAGCGCCGCGTCGTCGTCGTCGAGGACCCGGACGACGTCGACGCCCGTGTCCTGGACGGCCGCGACGTCGGCGACCTTCGCGAGGTCCGACGCGTCGGCCACCCGCACGTCCGCCGTCTCGCCGTCGAACACCGCCTGCACGACCCCCGGCGTCGCGGCGAGGACGAACGCGGCACGGAGCTGGGCGCCGTCGTCGTCCATCGGGTAGGCACGGACGCTGATCTCCGACGCCGTCGGCGTGACCGGGTGCAGCCAGACCTCCAGCCGCGGCGCCGTCGGCTCCGGCCGGCCGTCGAGGAGGCCCTCGCGCAGGTCGTCGATCGCCTCGACGGCCCAGCCCGCGCCGTACTCGGCGCCGTGCACGACGTCGAGGCGGAGCGTCCAGCCGTCTCGCTCGGCGAGCGTGTCCGGCAGTTCGGCGTGCTCTTCGCCGTCCGGGTCCAGATACTTGACAGTGACGTCGTCGACGCCCGGGAGCGCGCGGGCGTCGGCGGCGATCACGTCCTGGGCGGGCCAGCCCTTCTGGTCGTCCTCCGTCGACGCGGTCCGGGAACCGCAGGCGGCGAGGACGAGGGTGAGGACGACGGCGATGAGGGTACGACCAGACGCGGACGAAACGGACTGCACGAGGTCCCACCCTACGTTGCCACTCACTACCCCCTGGGAGGTCAGGTGCCGGACACCCTCGTCCTGGGACCACTGCTGCGACACGTCGACCGCACGTCGGCCCTGGTCTGGGTCGAGACGGCCCGCCCGGCCACCGTCCGCGTGCTCGACGCCACCGCCGAGACGTTCACCGTCCACGGCCACCACTACGCGCTGGTCGCGATCGAAGGACTGGAGCCCGCCACCTCGACCCCGTACACGGTCGAGATCGACGGCGAGCAGGTGTGGCCGGAGCCGGACGGGCCGTTCCCGCAGCCGGTGATCCGCACCCGCGGCGACGGCCGGGTGCGGCTGACGTTCGGGTCGTGCCGCATGAGCGTGCCGCACGACGACCGGCACGACCGCATCTACGGCACCGACGCGCTGCGCGCCCTGGCGCTGCGGCTGGCCGCGGCGGACGAGTCCGAGCGGCCCGACGGGCTGATGCTGCTGGGCGACCAGGTGTACGCCGACGAGACGTCGGAGGCGATGCACGAGTTCATCGCTGAGCGACGCGACCCGGCCGTGGCGCCCGGGTGGGAGGTCGCGGACTTCGAGGAGTACGCGCACCTCTACCTGCTGGCGTGGAGCGATCCGGCCGTGCGCTGGCTGCTGTCCACCGTCCCGGCCGCCATGATCTTCGACGACCACGACATCCGCGACGACTGGAATACCTCGCAGGCGTGGCGGTCGCAGATGTCGGGGGAGCCGTGGTGGCGCAAGCGGATCACCGGCGGCATCGCGGCGTACTGGATCTACCAGCACGTCGGCAACCTGTCGCCGTCGGAGCGCGCGTCGGACCCGGTGCTGAAGGCGGTGCTCGCTGCCGCCGGGTCCGGGTCCGGCGGCGGCGACGCCGGCGAGGTGCTCGACGAGTTCGCCTGGCAGGCCGACCAGGAGCCGGCGTCCTACCGGTGGAGCTTCACCCGCGACATCGGCCCGGCCCGGCTGGTGATGATCGACTCGCGCTGCGGTCGCGTACTCGACCCGGAACGGCGGACCATCGTCGACGACGACGAGTGGGACTGGATCGTCGAGCAGGTCCGCGACACCGAGCACGTCGAGCACCTGTTCCTCGGCACGTCGCTGCCGTACCTGCTGCCGCGCGGCGTGCACGACCTCGAGGCCTGGAACGAGGCGACGGCGGCCGGTGCGTGGGGGCGGCGGTTCGCGGGGACGGCGGAGAAGCTGCGCCAGGCCGTCGACCTCGAGCACTGGGCCGCCTTCGGGCGGTCCTTCGACGCGATGGCCCGGCTGGTCACCGACGTCGCGACCGGCCCCGACGGGCGGCGGCCGCAGACCATCAGCTTCCTCTCCGGCGACGTGCACCACTCCTACGCGGCGCGCGTGCGATACCCGGGCCAGACGTCGCGGACCAGCCGCGTGCACCAGCTGGTCTGCTCGCCCGTGCGCAACCCGCTGAGCCGGACGATGCGCTACGTCCAGGGCGCCGCCGCCTTCGGGGTCGCCCGGGTGATCGGCTCCGGCCTGGCCCGGCTCGCGCGCATCCCCAGGCCGGCGATCGACTGGCGGATCGCCGCCGGCCCGCGGTTCGACAACGCGCTGGCCACCCTGGAACTGACCGACGGTGCCGCCCGGGTCCGCTGGGAGACCGGCCGGGTCGACGGCGACACCGCGACCATGTCCGAGGTCCTGTCCGCCGACCTGTAAAGGTGACGGGGAGGTGATGGGTGCGCGTCTGCTGGTGCTCTGGCACCAGCTGGTGCTCACCCATTCGCCGCGGCTTCCGCGGGGAGGGATCCTCGACCACGCGCCTCAGTCGGGGACGGCGATGCGCAGGGCGTGGGGGAGCACCGTCCACGTCCGCGTCCCGGCGAGTTCGGAGAGCTCGCCGTCGGCGTTGAGGGGGACCGGGCCGCCGGACACCGTCACCGCATGGCCGCGCGCCGAGAGCACGTCGTGGCGTTCGGGGTGCCGGCCGCGGACGAGCGCGACAGCGAAGGCGAGGCGCGCCTGCCAGCCGGTCGAGAAGGAGACGACGACGTCGACATGGCCGTCGTCGGGGCTGGCGGAAGGGGCGACGGGCGCGCCGCCGCCGATGGTCACGCCGTTGCCCAGCGCGACCATGAGCGAGCGCCGGTCGCCGCCGGCCAGCACGGCGCCGTCGACGGTGACGCGCAGCTTCCAGCCCGCGGAGGCGCCGGCGACCGCGCTGCCCACCGGGTAGGCGAGCTTGCCCAGCCGCGGCTTCAGCGGCAGGGCGCGCCGGCCGGCCTCGGCGCCGACCCCGAGGTGGACGGCGTTGACGACGACCCCGCCGGCGTCGTCGACCAGGACGTCGAGGTCGCGCGGCCGTCCGTTCAGCACCACCGAGGCGGCACGGGCCGGGTCGAGCGGCAGGCCGAGCGTGCGGGCAAGGTCGTTGCCGGTGCCGAGCGGGACCAGCCCGAACTCGAACGCCGGGCCGTCGAGCAGGCCGAGGGTCTGCGCCGTCGCGACCAGCAGGTGCACGGACCCGTCGCCGCCCATGACGACGGGACGGTGGTCGGGGTGCGTCTTCAGCACGTCGGGGATGGTCTCGGGGTCGAGCTCGGCGACCTCGACGTCGTCGGAACCGGAGCGCAGCACGTCGAGCGCCTGCTCGACCGCCTCTTCGCGCGCGCTGCCGGCAAGGGCGTTGGCGATGACCAGCAGCCTCGTCACAGCCCGCATTCTGCCCGGTTGACATGAGAACTCGGTGAGAGAATCAACCCATCGGTTTATCAACCATCTGGTTGTGCAACGGGAGGACTCGAGTGGACGACGGCTTGAGCCTGGTGTTCGGCGCGCTCGCCGACCCGACCCGCCGCGCCATCCTCGCCCGGCTAGCCGAGGGCCCGGCGCCCGTCACCGAGCTGGGCCGGCCCTTCGACATGAGCGCTCAGGCGATCTCGAAGCACCTCAAGGTGCTCGAGCGCGCCGGGCTGATCAGCCGCAGCCGGCAGGGCCAGTGGCGCCCGTGCCGGCTCGAGGTCGCGCCGCTCGAGCGCGCGACCGGCTGGATCGAGCAGTACCGCGCGGTCTGGGAGGACTCCCTGGGCCGCCTCGAGCAGGAGATCGTCCGGATCCAGGGGAGGCAGGACCATGCCCACGACTGAGGTGCTCTTCGAGCCGGGACGGCAGGACATCGTCGTCACCCGCGAGTACGCCGCTCCACCCGACGTGGTGTTCGCGGCCATGACGGACCCCGCGCTGATCCCGCGGTGGTGGGGCTCACGCCGCTTCGAGACGACGGTGGAGCAGATGGACGTCCGCCGTGGCGGGCTCTGGCGCTTCGTCGCCCGACACCGCGAGCCGCCGTCGACGCCGTCGTCGCCGTACGCTTTCTGGGGCGTCTACCACGATGTCGTCCCGGGCGCGCTGGTCGTGTCGACGCTGCAGTTCGAGATGGGTGGGCCGGGACACCTGCAGCTGGTCACCGACACGTTCGAGCCGGCCGGCGACGGCGGCACCCTCTACACCAACGTCTCGCTCTTCCAGTCCGCCGAGGACCGCGACGGCTGGATCCCCACCGGCATGGAGTCCGGCATCCGCGACTCCCACGACCTGCTCGACGAGCTGATCGGGGTGACGCGCTGATGGACCTCACCGTGACCCGCACCTACGCCGCCCCGCCCGAGCGGGTGTGGGCGGCGTTGACGGAGTCCGAGCTGGTCATGCGCTGGTGGGGGCCCGACGGCTTCAGCTCGCCCCGCGCCCGCATGGACGTCCGCCCCGGCGGCGCGTCGCTGGTGACCATGCGCTCGCCCGACGGTTTCGAGCTGCACAACACCTGGACCTACACCGTCGTCGACCCGCCGCACCGGCTCGAGTACGTCCTGCGCTTCAGCGACGACGGCGGCCGCACGCTGGCGCCGTCGTCGCTCGGACTGCCCGCCGACATCCCCGAGGCCGGGGTCCCGCACGAGGTGACGCTGACGCCGTCGGGCCACGGGACGGAGCTGACGGTCACCGAGCGCGGGTACGGGTCCGCGGACACCGTGGCGCTGTCGCGGCTCGGGCTGGAGCAGACGCTGGAGAAGCTCGCCGCCGTCTTGTGACGGAGACCGCTACTCAGCGACAATCCATCGATGAGCCAGGGTGACGAGGCGCCGGCGTCCGCGCCGCGGTGGTTGTGGGCGGTCGTGGTCATGGCGCTGGTCGTCGGCGGTGCCTTGGGCCTCGTGGTCGCCGACACCCGCGACGACGCCGCCGGCCTCTCCGACGTCCGGCTGGTGAGCGGCCTCGTCGAGGGCTCCTCCATGACGGCGGACGAGTCGGCACCGGGCAACATCAGGCTGAGCCTGCTCAACCTCGGCGAGCACGAGGTCGAGATCCTGGGGCTCGAACCGGCCGGCATGACGGTCCAGCCGGGCGACCGGCCCGCCGACCCGCTGCCCGCGCCGCCCGGCGAGTGGGTGACGGCGACGCAGACCGGGCTGATCGCCGACTGTTCGCTCGGCGATCCGGGCCAGGTGATCCGGGTTCGGGTCCGCGACGCCGCCGGCACCGAGCGCGTGGTCGAGGCGAGCGGGCTGCCCGACTCTCTGGGCACCCTCGGCATGTGGCAGACCGCCTGCGCGCCGCCCGCGCTGGTGTTCCCGCGGATCGGGGTGGCGTCCGCCGCCGTGCACGAGGCCGCGACCCTGACCACCGAGCTGCCGGTGGCCAACGACTCGGGCCGGCCGCTGCGGGTGATTCGGTTCGGGTCCGAGAGCCCAGGCCTGGCCCTGACGGCGCCGGAGCTGCCCATTGAGATGCCGGCGAACGACGCCACCCGGATTCCGCTCACCTGGGGTGTCACCGACTGCCAGATCGCCCTGGGCTGGCCCGACGTGGTGATCGACTACTCCCTGGAACGCGACGGCGACCAGAGCAGTGGCTCCTACGTCCTGGTCGGACCGGCCCGGGCCGAATTGGTGCTGCTCGTCCAGCGGGTCTGCGGTGATGCCCGATGACCGCCGCCCACGACGAGCCGTTCCACCTGGGCGTGGTCGGCGAGTCGCCCTCGTCGGAGCCGCCCCCGGCGCCGGGCGGCGGCGGCCATTGGCGCTGGGTCGCGCTGGCCGCCGCGGTCGCCGTCGGCGCCGTCCTGGGCCTGGTCGTCTCCGATGCGCGGCACGACGCGGCCGAGCTCACCGAGATCCGGGTGGTCGCCGGCGGACTGGACGCGTTCACCATGTCCACGCCGGACGAACCGGTGTCGATCGGTGTCCACCTGCTCAACGCGGGTGAGCGCGAGATCGAGATCCTCGGGTTCGGCGCCGACGGCCTGACCATCGTGCCGGACTCGGCCGATCCGGAGCCCGTGACCGCACCGCCGGGCGAGTGGGTCACGATTCAGCAGGACGGCCTGGTCCCTGACTGTGCGGCCGACCCGCCGGCGCGGCTGCAGGTGCGGATCCGCGACGCCGGCGGCGAGCAACGCGTCGTCGAGGCCGCGGAGCTGCCTGGCTACGGCCCGGCCAGTCAGCTCTGGGCCACGTGCACCTACGGGCCGCAGGTCACGCTCATGGAGCCCGAGGTGGTCACGGCCGGCCCGACGAGCCTGCTCACGGACTTCCCAATGGACAACTACGGCGCGGACGAGGCGGAGCTCCAGGTGGTCGGCGTCGAGAGCCCCGGGCTCCGGGTGGAGGCGGCCGGCCTTCCCGTCACCGTGCCGCCGGGCGAAGGCGTCACGGTTGGGCTGACGTGGACGGTCAGCAGCTGTGCCGAGGCCCGGCAGTTCTCGGACGTCAACCTGACCTACACCTTCGGAGAGAGTGCCGATCGCCGGGACAACCCGTTCAGCTACGTGCCGGTGTCGGGTCGCGCCCGCGCCGAGCTGGTGCTCCTCGTCGACCGCGTGTGCGAGAGTGAGGAATGACCTCGCGTGACGACTCCGACGAGCCGTTCGACCTGGGTGTGGTCGGCCCGACGCCGGAACCGAGTGACGAGGGCGCGGTTGCGACCGGCAGACGTGGGCGCCCGGGGTGGCGGCGGTGGGGTGTCCTGGCCGCGGCGGTTCTCGTCGGCGTGGCCGGGGGACTGGTCGTCGCCGAGGCGCGCGACGACGCGGCCGGGTACGCGCACATCGAACTGTTCGGCGGACCGGAGCCGGCGTTCCTCTACGCCGGACGGCCGAAGGGGCAGCTGACCGTCACGGTGCTCAACGCCGGCGAGCGCGCGGTCGAGATCCTCGGCATCGACATCGACGGCGTGACGCTGGCCGACGGTGCCGAGCCGCCCGAGCCCGTCGCGGTCGAGCCCGGCAGCTGGGTGACCTACGTCCAGCGCGACCTCGTGGTCGACTGCTCCGGACCGCTGCCCGAGGCCATGCGCCTGCGCGCCCGCACGGAGTCCGGTGACGAGCGGCTGGTCGACGTCGAGCCGCCCGACGACCACGAGAGCCTGCGCGGCTTCTGGTACACCGAGTGCCAGATCGGCCCGTCCGGGCTGCGCGTGGGCTCGACGGGCCTCATCGAGACCGGGACCGACGGCGTCGTTCTCGGGATCGAGCTGGTCAACGACGGGCTCGACGACCTCCGCCTCGGCGACATCGCGTCCCGGGCGCCGGGCTTCGCGCTCACGACGGACGCCGCGGACCGGTCCGTCCCGGCCGGCCAGAGCATCACCGTCGTGACCACGTGGACCGTGCGCGACTGCGACCCGGCGCTGCGGGCGACCGGCGGGTCGCTGGCCGTCCGCATCCTCACCGGGACGAGCGAGACCGAGCAGATCGTCGTCCTCCCGGACCACGCGTTCACCTCGCTGGCCCGCTTGTCCGGACTGGCCTGTCCGGCGACAATCCAGCCATGACCATGCGGGACGGCGCCGACGACGGCGGCCGCGACGACGGCGTCCTCGATCTCGGCGTCGTCGGCCCGGGAGGCGACCCGGACGCCGTCGGCCCCGACGCCGTCGGCCCCGAGGCCGTCGAACCCAGCCGGCGGGCACGCGCCTGGCGGCGGTGGGCGCTCGTGGCGGCGACGCTGCTGGTGGGCGGTCTGCTCGGCGCGGTGGTGACCGACGCCCGGCACGACGCCGCCGAGCTGGCTCGCGTCGGCCTCATCAGCGGCCCGGTGAACTGGATCCCGGCCGACGACGGCACCGGAGCGGCCACCGTCGACCTCCAGATCGTGAACATCGGCGCCCAGCCGGTCGAGATCGTCGGCATCGCGACCCCCGGGTTCGAGATCGCTCCCGGCACGGAGCCGCTCGAGCCGGTCGAGGCGCCGGTCGGCGACTGGGTCGTCGTCGAGCAGCCGGGCCTGGTCGCCGACTGCGAGGCCGAGCCGCCCACGGGCGTCGACGTGTTGATCCGCAACGGCGACGGCGACGAGCGGACGGTCCGCGCCGACCAGAACGACTCCTACGGCAGCATCGACATGTACTGGGTCGACCAGTGCGAGTTCAGCGCCGGCTACGTGCAGTTCCTCACCCCGCCGACGTCGGTGCAGGTCGCCGACGACGCCCTCACGGTGACGACCCCGCTGCTCAACTACTCCGGCCGGCCGGTCCAGGTGACGAACCTGGTCCCCATGGCGTCGGGCTTCACGGCGACGGTGCCGCCGTTGCCGATCGCCCTCACCGGCCACAACGCCGCGCAGGTCGAGCTGACCTGGACGGTCGCGGACTGCGCCGCGGCGATGTCCATTCCGGGCGACGGCGGGCGGATCGAGTTCACCGTCCAGTCCGGCACCCACCAGCGCCCGGAGTCGAACCCGCTGGACGGGCCCACCATGGTCGAGCTGGTGCGGCTGGCCGGGCGGGTCTGCGGCTGACGCCGTCGCCGTCGGCGCCGTACGTCACGCGTCGTACACGGCGGATCAGCGGCTGAGCGGACGAGCGCGACCCCGGGCCGCGGCCACGATGCTCGGCATGAGCATCGACTACGCCCCGCCGAAGCGCCGGGCCCGCTCCCTCGTCGAGGAGATGGACTTCCGCGCCATCGCCTGGGCGGAGAGCTGGGGGAGCGGCGTCGTCCTCGACCGCTATGTGCGCGGCGACGGGACCAGCGCCCGGACCGCCGTCGGCCAGGCGCGGGCCGAGCTGCGCACCCAGGCGATGCTCGACCTCGTCCGGTGGATGCGCGAGTTCAACCGCGGCCGGCCGGACTGGGACCAGGTGCGGTTCCTGGGCGCCGACGTGCTCGAGCTGCGGTCGCTGCAGTACGACGAGCTGGAGCGGTTCGCCGCCGAGGTCGCGCCGGCGCGGCTGCCGCGGGTGCGCGAGCTACTGGCGACGCTGGCGATGCGCGGCACGCCGTCGGAGCACCGGGTCTGGTACCGGTCCTTCCTCACCGAGGAGGAGCGGCGGCCTCTCGTCGCCGCCGCCCGCGAGCTGGACGCGCTGGTCCGCGACATCGCCGGGTCGCGTGCGGCCCGTCGCGGCCGGCCCGCCGTCGCCCCCGCC
Organism: Jiangella mangrovi; assembly: GCF_014204975.1. Lineage (NCBI taxonomy): Bacteria > Bacillati > Actinomycetota > Actinomycetes > Jiangellales > Jiangellaceae > Jiangella > Jiangella mangrovi. The sequence goes on along the minus strand of NZ_JACHMM010000001.1, from coordinate 4,170,355 downwards.
GACGCCGTCCTGCACGCGTTCGCGCTGCTCGGTTTCCACGAGGCCGGCTCCGCGGCCGGCGGCGAGGACGTGCGCGCCCGGTTCGCCGCCGGCCTCCTGGCCCAGTGGGAGGACTGGACCGGGCAACGGGTCGCTCGTGCGCCCTCGCCGGCGGTCTAGCGAGGCTGCGGTCCAGGGAGGCTGCGGTCTAGGGGAGGATCGAGTCGACGTAGCCGCCGTCGACCCGGACAGCGGCGCCCGTCGTCGCCGATGCCTGCGCCGAGGCGAGGTAGACGACGAGGTTGGCGATCTCTTCGGGCTCGATCAGCCGCTGCAGCAGCGACTGGGGGCGGTGCAGGCGCATGAACTCGCGCTGCGCCTCGTCCCACGGAAGGCTCTGGTCGACCAGCTGGTAGACGAAGTCCTCGACGCCGCCGGTGTGGGTCGGGCCGGCGATGACGCTGTTGACGGTGACGCCGCTGCCGGCCGCCTCCTTGGCGAAGCCGCGCGACACCGCCAGCAGCGCCGTCTTCGTCATGCCGTAGTGGATCATCTCTTCGGGGATGACGACGGCGGAGTCGCTGGCGATGTACTGGACGCGACCCCAGCCGCGGGTGCGCATGGCCGGCAGGTACGCACGGGTCAGCCGCACGGCCGCCAGTACGTTGACCTCGAAGTAGCGCCGCCATTCCGCGTCGGTGATCTCCAGCGCCGGCGTCGCGCCGAAGATGCCGAGATTGTTGACCAGGATGTCGACGTCCGGCAGCACGTCGAGGACCGCGGCGGCGCCGTCGTCGGTGGCGACATCGGCGGGGACGGCGACGAGGTCGGCCTCGTCGACCTCGGTGCGGAGCCGTTCGACGGCGTCGGCGACGGTGTCCGCGCTGCGCCCGTTGACGCCCACCCGCGCGCCCGACCGCGCGAGCCCGGCCGCGATGGCCCACCCGATGCCTTGTGTCGATCCGGTGACGAGGGCGGTCTTCCCGCTGAGATCCAGCTGCATCCCTCGATCCTCTCAACCGTGGACAGCGCCTGGCGCGCTGGTGGAGAGTGAGGGTGTGAGCTGAGTCACGGTCAAGGGGGCGGCGATGGCCACGGTCCACGCGCATCTGGACGAACCACTGAGCGAGGCGACGGCGACGCTGCGGCTGGTCGCCGCCGAGCAGAACTGGTCGCTCGCCGAGGGCAAGAGCGGCAACGGCGTCCTGGTGTTCCGCCGAGGGGTCAGCGCCCTGTCGTGGGGATCGGAGATCACCGTGCGCCTGCTCGAGGTGGCACCGTCCGACACGCGGCTGGAGTTCAAGACCCACGAGCTCTGGGCCATCACCGACTGGGGCCGGGGTCGCCGCCAGGTCGGCAAGCTCCTCGACGCCCTCGGCGCCTCCCCGGACTGAGCGCACGCGACGGCGGCCTGATGGTTGAGGGATCGGTGTCGCTGGGGCGACACCGATCCCTCACCCATTCCGGGCGTGACGCGCGGGGGTCTTCCCCGAATCGGCGGGAGGCTTTGGCGGGATCCGGGAGGCGGCGGCCGGATGGGTGAGCGTCTGCTGGTGTCCTGGCACCAGTACGTGCTCACTCATCACGATGGTTGAGGGCTCGGTGTCGCTGGGGCTACACCGATCCCTCATCCATTCCGCGCGTGACGTGCGCGAGGAGGAAGTTGTCCCCGCTGGAGCGAGGGAAACTCCCTCTTGTTCAAGGAATGCCCGCCCCGAACTGATGACGCGTGGAGTGCGTGGGCCGCCCACTACGGTGACCTGCGCCCCAACACGCTTGCGATCGTGGTGCGGCACGAGATCTCGTGGTGAACGTGATCATCTCCGCGAGCGGCGGCGGGAGATCGCGACACCGACGAGGCTGATGGCGCCGCCGATGAGGCCGAACACCGTCGGGACCTCGCTGAGCAGCGCCCACGACATCAGGACCGACACCGTCGGGACCACGTACGTCGAGGCGCTCAGCCGGCCGGCGTCCATGCGCTGCAGTGCGTAGGCCCACGTGCTGAAGCCGATCGCCGTCGGGAACAGGCCGAGGTACACCGCCGCCAGGATCGCCCCGACTGAAGCGGTCGACAGCTCCGACACCAGCTGCGGCGTCCACGGCAGCAGCACCGCGGTGCCGACCAGGCAGGCCAGCCAGGTCGTGGTCAGGCCGTCCGCCACGCGCAGCACGACCTTCTGGATCAGCACGCCGGCCGTGTAGAGCAGGGCCGCCACCAGGCACAACGCGACCCCGACCCAGTCGCGGTCGCCGGTGGAGCCGAGCGAGATGACCGCGACCCCACCCAGCGCCACCAGCGAGCCGGCGATCAGCGCCCGCGGGAAGCCCTCGCCGAGGAACAGGCCCGCCCCGAACGCGATGAGCAGCGGCGCGACGTTGACCAGCAGCGCCGCGGTCCCGGCGTCGACGTGCTGTTCGCCGGCGTTCAGCGCGACGGTGTAGCCGGCCAGCCAGAGCACCCCGCAGGCCGCGATCAGCCCGTACGTCCGCCGCGACAGCGGCACCGGAATGACCCGCCGCCCCCGCCGGGCGACCACGATCACCGTCAGCGCCACGGACGCGACCGCGAGGCGGATCAGCGCGAGCGGGGCGGCAGAGAGCGTGTGCCCGACGTCGCGGATGGCGACGAACGCCGAGGCCCAGAGGAGGACGGTGATGCCGGCGGCGACGGCGGCCTTGCGGCTCTCGGTGAGGCGAGGAGCGGCGATGCGGGACGACGGGGGCGGCGGCGAGGCCGGGAGGGTCTGCGTCACTCTGCCATGGTGCCGTCCAGCGATTCGACAGCACAAGCACATATTACTGTCGCTTCGTTAAGTCAGCCTTTACGATAGGTCCATGCTCGACGTGCCGCGCCTCCGCCTGCTCCGCGCCGTCGTCGCCACCGGCTCCGTCCGGGCCGGCGCCGAGGCGCTCGGCTACACGCCGTCCGCCGTCAGCCAGCAGCTGGCCGCGCTGCAGCGCGAGACCGGCTTACGGCTGTTCGACCGCGTCGGCCGGGGTATCGAGCCGACCGCCGCCGGCCGCACGCTGGCGGCCGAGGCCGAGCCGTTGTTCGAGGCGATCAGTCGCCTCGAGGGCCTGGTCGGCGACCTGCGGGCGGGCCGGGTCGGCAGCCTGTCCATCGGCTACTTCGCCTCCGCGGGCGCCGCCTGGCTGCCGCCCGTCATCGCGGCGCTGCACGCGCAGTTCCCGGAGCTGCGGCTCGACCTGCGCATGACGGAGGTCAAGGTCCCGGACAGCTACGAGCCCGACGTCGACATCTTCGTGCAGCGCCCCGAGTGGACGCCGCCGCCGGGGGCCGAGGTGCACCACCTCGTCGACGACCCGTACCTCGCCGTCGTCCGCACCGACGACCCGCTCGCCCGACGAGGTGAGGTGGCGCTCGCCGAGCTGGCCGGGCGGCGCTGGATCGACAACGACCTCAACGACGGCGCGTGCCGGCGGGTGCTGCTGCAGGCCTGCGCCGAGGCCGGCTTCTCGCCGGAGTTCGCCGTCGAGACGCACGACTACCACACGGCCATCCCGTTCGTCGCGACCGGCATCGGGCTCACCGTCGTCCCCGAGCTGGGCATCCGCGACCTCCCGCCGGGGGTCATGACGGTGCGCATCGTCGGCCCCGCGCCCGTGCGGCGCATCTTCGTCGCCGTCCGCAAGTCCGCCGCGCAGCACCCGGCAGCACTGCGCGCCGTCGACCTCCTCCGTGAGGTGGTCGACGGCGCGCGGCGCGGCTGAGTCAGCCCTTCAACCCGGCGAAGAACGTCCGCAGGTCCCCGACCAGCACGTCCGGCCGCTCGAGCATCGCGTAGTGCCCGCCCTCGGGGAACTCGTTGTAGTGGACGATGTTGTCGTTGTCGCGGTCGGCGAACGCCCTGATGGTGCGGAAGTCGTCGGCGAAGACGGCGACACCGGTCGGCGCGTGGTTCACGGCCGGCTCGGCGCCGGAGTGCGCCTCCTCGTAGTGGTACCGGCCTGCCGACGCCGAGGTGTTGGTGAACCAGTACAGCGACACCTGGGTCAGGATCTGGTCGCGGGTGACGAGGCTGGTCCCGTTGCCGAAGGAGTTGAACAGCTCGTTCCAGGCCAGCTGGCCGACGGGGGAGTCGGACACGCCGACGGCCACCGTCTGGGGGCGCGACCCGTTGATCGCGTTGTAGCCGCCCACGGCCTGGAACCACTTCAGGTGCTCGAGCCCGGCGTAGTCGGCGGGCGTGAGCTTCTCGAACTCGGCCGGGTCGCCCGACGGGAACGAGAACAGCTGCAGGACGTGCAGCCCGAGGAATCCGGGCGGGTTCAGCAGGCCGAGCTCGCGCGAGACCATGGCGCCGCCGTCACTGCCGTGCGCGCCGTAGGACTCGTACCCGAGGCTGCGCATCAGCGTGTCGTAGGTGCGGGCGACCCGGGCCATCGTCCAGCCGCGGTCGTGGACCGGAGTGCTGAAGCCGAAGCCGGGCATGGACGGGACGACGACGGAGAACGCGTCCTCGGCCTTGCCGCCGTGGGCGACGGGGTCCGTGAGCGGGCCGATCATGTCGAGGAACTCGGCGAACGAGCCGGGGTAGGAGTGCAGGAGCAGCAGCGGCGTGGCGCCGGGCTCGGCCGACGGCACGTGGACGAAGTGGATCGCCTGGCCGTCGATCTCGGTGAGGTAGTGCGGGAAGGCGTTCATCCGGGCCTCCTGCGCGCGCCAGTCGAACCCGTCGCGCCAGTGGTCGACCGTCTCGCGCAGGTAGTGGTTCGGCGTGCCGTAGTCCCAGTCGTCGCCGGGCGCCGGCTGCGGCAGCCGGGTGCGCGACAGGCGCTCCTGGAGGTCCTCGATGTCGGCCTGGCTGATCTCGACGCGGAAGGGACGGAGGTTCGCGGTGGTGTTCGTCATGACAGCTACGCTAGGGGCCTAATAGGCACGGTACGTTCCTAAACAATCGGCAGAATCAGAAACATGAGAGAAACCTCCGCTCGCATGCTCGCGCTGCTCTCGCTGATGCAGTCGCGACCCGCCTGGACCGGCGCTGAGCTGGCCGAACGCCTCGGCGTCAGCCAGCGCACCATCCGCAACGACGTCGACCGCCTCCGCGAGCTCGGCTATCCGGTCGACGCCGCCCGCGGACCCGCCGGGCACTACCGGCTCGGCGCCGGCGCCCGGCTGCCCCCGCTGCTGCTCGACGACGAGGAGGCGGTCGCCGTCGCCATCGGGCTGCGGGCCGGCAGCGGCGTCGCCGGCATCGAGGAGAGCAGCGCGCGGGCCCTGGCCAAGCTCGAGCAGGTGCTGCCGCACCGCCTGCGCCGGCAGGTCGCCGCCATCCACGACGCCATGTCGCGCGGCCCCGAGAACACCGGCAGCAACGTCGAGGACCCGGTCGTCGACGCCGCGGTGCTGACGGGGCTCGCGGCGGCCATCCGCGACCACGAGTGGGTCCGCTTCGACTACCCCGGAACCGAGGACGGGCCGCCGGCGGTCGTCGAGCCGTACCGGCTGGTGAGCTGGCAGCGGCACTGGTACCTCGTCGGCCGCGACCCGGTGTCGGGCGAGTGGCACCCGTACCGGGTCGACTGGATCGAGCTGCGGATGGCGACCGGACGGCGGTTCGCGCCGGTCACCCTGCCGGGCGAGGACTACACGGCGTTCGTGCTGCGCGAGGTCGCCTCCGCCGGCTGGTCGGTGCACGCCCGCATCACGGTGCTCGCGCCGGCCGAGGAGGTGCTGGCGCGCATCAACCCGACGGTCGGCGTGGTCGAGTCGGTCGACGAGTCCACCTGCGTGCTGGTCACCGGCGCCGACAGCCTCGAGATCATCGCCGTCTACATCGGCATGCTCGGCCTGGACTTCCGCGTCACCGAGCCGCCCGGGCTGGTGGAGCATCTGCGGGTCCTCGGCGAGCGCTATCGGAAGGCGATTCCCGGCTCGATTCCGGGATGATGAAGACCTTCTCATCGGCGGTTCACCCGTAGTCCGCCGCGGCACCTCCGAGTCGCCATCTGATCTTCGGCGGGCGCGTCATCTGCCGTTCCTGGATTTGCCGAGAGGAACGTCCACGTCTCGACCGCGGTCGGCGCCCTCATCACGCGTTGTCCACAGGCGGCATCACGCCGGGTGCGCTGGGAGCGCGCAGATGCGAGACTAGAGGACGGGAGGTGAGTCGCATGAGCATCGATGACGCGCGGTCGATCGCCCGGTCGCGTTCCGGCGAGTCTCTGGCCGAGCAGATCCGTCGCAAGGGCTTGACGCCGATCACCTCGGTCGACGAGCTCCGCGCCGACGTGTGGGACTCGGACCACGAACTCGATGCCTTCCTGAGTTTCTTCCGACTGTCACGAAACGCCGATCTGTCGCACCCATAGGAAGTGTGACTCTCGTCGTTCTCGATACCGACATCGCCTCGCTCATCCTGAAGGGCCGGCTGCCGTCCGGCTGGCGGCACGAGCTCGCCGGACGGCTCCCGGTCCTCACCTTCGTGACCGTGGGCGAGTTGACCCAATGGGCCGAACTCCGTTCGTGGGCTTCCCAACGCCGCAACCAGGTGGATGCCTGGGTCGACGGGCGCGCCATCGTGGAGGCCACCGACGAGGTGGCTCGGCTCTGGGGCAGGCTTTCGGCCAGAGCGGCCGGACGAGGGCGACCGCGTCCAGCGAATGACACCTGGATCGCCGCGTGCTGCATCCGCGAGGGCATCCCGTTGGCGACGCTCAACCGCAAGGACTTCGCGGACTTCGCCGAGCACGAAGACCTCCGGCTCCTCACGGGCACCTGAGCGTCGCTCGCTGTTGGGGCGGTGCACGAGCGGGCGCCATGTGGGTGATCGACAGTGGCGCGCATGACCCTTCTTCGCAGGATCTCCGCGGCCCTGGGCTGTGCGGTGCTGGGCGTCGTCGCGCTCGGCACGCCGGCCCCCGCCGGGGAGCCCGCCGCCCCTGTGCTGGTGATCGCGCACCGCGGTGCGTCGTCCTACCAGCCCGAGCACACGTTCGCGGCCTACGATCTGGCGATCGAGATGGACGCGGACATGATCGAGTGCGACGTGCAGATCACCGCCGACGAGCAGCTCGTCTGCCTGCACGACACCACGCTGAACCGGACCGCCCGCGACCCCGACACCGGGGCGCAGATCACCGGCCGGGTCGAGACGTACACGCTGGCGCAGCTGCGCGAGATGGACTTCGGTCGCTGGAAGGGCGCGCAGTTCGCCGGGCAGGAGATCGTGCCGCTGGCCGAGCAGCTGCTCTGCTACCGCACCATCAACCCACGGATGCGCTTCCACATCGAGACCAAGGACCCCGAGGGCTACGACGCCTCGATGGAGGAGCTGGTCGTCGAGCTGCTGGACCGCGTCGGCTACGTGCCCGATTCGCCGGCGTCGCCCGCGACCAGCCCGATCATCATCCAGTCGTTCTCCGGCGCCAGCCTGGAGCGGCTCAAGGCCGTGGCGCCGACGCTCCCGACGGCGTACCTCAGCACGCCGCCGGCGAACTGGCAGATCCCCGACGCGTACGACGCGCTGTCGCCGTCGAACGGCTACATCCGCAGCAACCCCGGCTTCGTCGACGCCATGCACGCACAGGGCAAGTTCGTCCACACCTACACCGTCGACGACCCCGCGATCATGGACCAGCTGCTCGACCTCGGCGTCGACGGCATCTTCACGAACAAGCCGGACGTGCTGCGCGAGCGGGTCGACGCGCGTGGCACCGGCGTGCCCGCCTCCGAGCGCGGCAACCCGTCCGAGTTGGCGCATGGATGCCCCGGGATCGCCGGCACGGTGAACTCCATCGAGGACGTCCCGCAGGTCCCGTCGATCACGTTCGCGCCGGGGCGTTCCGAGGTGCGGGCGGGGAGCACCGTCCCGGTCAGGTTCTCCACTGCGGCTTCGCTGCCGGGCGCGGTCTCCGGCACGCAGGTGGTCGTCGAGCGGCCCGACGGCGTCCGCGTCAGCCCGCGCGTGGTCACCCCCGCCGGTGGCGAGGAGCAGGCGATCGTCCGCACGGTACGTGGCCTGCCCGGCGACTACGACGTCATCGTCCTCGACGACACCGGCTGGGAGCTCGAGCGCGTCACCGTCACCGCGAGCTGAGCGCGATCTTGCTATACTCGTGAACGAGCTGGTCCCTCTGCGGTGGGATCGGAAGTGAGCCGAGGACCCCGGGGGGATACCCGGACCTCGGCTTCGCGCTTTCTCAGGACGGTCATCCCAGCCTGATTCGGATCTCGGCCAGGGTTCCCTCCACGAGTTCGCGGTAGGCCCCTTCGTGGCCTTCCGCTGCGCTGATGGCACCCGCCACTATGTCCGCTGCCCACAGCAACGGTTCCTCGCCAGGGCGCGCGTGCCCGATGCGGAGCTCTGGCGGGAGCATGCCACGGACCCGGAATCCACCGATCACATCGAGATCGCGCCGGTCCGAGACCTGGTTGCGGGACTCCAGCCAGACCTCGTCCACCCCGGCGGTCGCCAGCTCGAACAGCAACGCGCCCAGGCAGTGTCGTCGAGCCCGCTCCTGCCGGTCCGGCTGGACTGGTGTGCCGATCACCACCACGAGGAGGGCCGGTTGCGCGGCGACGAGCGCAGCGGCTGCGAGCCGGCTCGCGCGTCGTTCGTCGCGCCAGTGGAAGCGAGGGCCGCCGCGGGTGGGCAGCAGCGTGCACACGGCGTCGCGGACGGACTCGCCGTCGGCGGCGTCGAGCGCCACCGCGGCGAGCACGTAGACGCCGTCGTCGGTGCGGATCGACTCGTCGACGTAGGCCAGCCAGCTCACACCTCCTGTGGGTGGATTTCGCGGGCGGTTCGTGACAGCACCACGAGAGGCTGTGCGCGGCCGAGCGCGATCTTGCTACGTTCGTGACTGAGCCGGTCCCTCTGCGGTGGGATCGGAAGTGGGCCGAGGACCCCGGGGGTATACCCGGACCTCGGTTCCGCGCTTTCTGCCGCCGGTCGACGCTGATAGGCTGGAACGCGAAGCTGATCCTTCTGCGGTTGGATCGGAAGTGGGCCGAGGACCCCGGGGGTATACCCGGACCTCGGTTCCGCGCTTTCTGGGGTCAATCGAGCCGGATCGGGAGTTCGGTCAGTGCGCCGCTGATCAGCTCGCGGTAAGCCGGCTCACGCCCCTCCGCGGCGCTGATCGCGCCGGCGACGATGTCGGCCGCCCACAGCAGCGGCTCCTCGCCGGCCCGGACGTGATGGACCGGGAGGGCGGCTGGGACCAAGCCGCGTGATCGGAAGCGTGCGATGACCTCCGAGTCGCGGCGGTCGGCCACGGAGTTGCGAGACTCCAGCCGGACTGCCTGCACACCGGCCGAGCCCAGCTCGAACAGCAACACCTCCAGGCATTGCCGCCGAGCCCGCTCCTGCCGGCGTGGATCGACGGGGGAGCCGATGACGGCGACGGCCAGCACCGGTAGCCCGGCGATGACGCCAGCGGCCGCACTGCGCGCGTCCGGTAGCCGGTCGCGCCAGTGGAAGCGTCGTCCGGGACGCGGCTCCAGTGTCCGCATGGCGTCGCGGACGGACTCGTCGTCGGCGGCGTCGAGCGCCACCGCGGCGAGCACGTAGACGCCGTCGTCGGTGCGGATCGACTCGTCGACGTACGCCAGCCAGCTCACATCTCCTGTGGGTGGATTTCGCGGACGGTTCGTGACGGCACCACGAGAGGATGTCGGCTTCGCTTTCTGCCGCGGGTCGACGCTGATAGGCTGGAACGCGAAGCTGATCCTTCTGCGGTGGGATCGGAAGTGGGCCGAGGACCCCGGGGGCATACCCGGACCTCGGTTCCGCGCTTTCCGGGGTCAATCGAGCCGGATCCGGAGCTCGGTCAGGGCCGCGCTGATCAACTTGCGGTAAGCCGACTCACGCCCTTCCGCGGCGCTGATGGCGCGTGCGATCACATCCGCGGCCCACAGCAGGGGCTCCTCGCCGGGGCGGGCGTGGCCGATGCGCACGGTCGCAGGGATCATCCCGCGGACACGGAATCCACCGATGACGTCGAGATCGCGCCGGTCCGCCACGGGGTTACGTGTCTCCAGGCACACCTCGTCCACCCCGGCGGTCGCCAGTTCGAACAGCAGCGCGGCCAGGCAATGCCGTCGCGCGCGCTCCTGGCGGCGGGGGTCGACCGGCGCGCCGATGACCACGATCGGGATGACGGGAAGCTGCGCGAGGAGCTCGGCAGCCTGGACACGCTCGAAGTGCTCCTTGTCGCGCCAGTGGAAGCGTCGTCCGGGCCGGGGCTCCAACGAGCGCACGGCGTCGCGGACGGACTCGCCGTCGGCGGCGTCGAGCGCCACCGCGGCGAGGACGTAGACGCCGTCGTCGGTGCGGATCGACTCGTCGACGTAGGCCAGCCAGCTCACACCTCCTGTGGGTGGATTCCGCGGGCGGTTCGTGACACCCCCATGAGAGGCTGTCCACGGCCGAACGGAACGACGGGGGAGGACCGGCAGTGCCCAGACGTGTGGTGCGCCTGCGCGACGAGGTGTTGTCCGCCGACGGCGAGACGCTGCGGGCGGGCATCGGGGCGATCCAGGAGGAGCTCCAGGTCACCCCCACTTTCCCACCCGAGGTCGAGCAGGTCGCCCAGACGGCGGCCAAGAATCCCCGGCTACCAGAGCGAGACCGCACCGATCTGCCGTTCGTCACCATCGACCCGGCGTCGGCGCAGGATCTCGACCAGGCGCTGCACATCGAGCGGGGCAGCGGCGGCAACCAGGACGGGTACACCGTCTTCTACGCCATCGCCGACGTCGGGGCGTTCGTCGCGCCGGGCGACCCGGTCGACGACGAGGCGCACAAGCGGGGCGAGACGCTCTACGGCGCCGACTCGAAGGTCCCGCTCTACCCGAAGGCGCTCTCCGAGGACGCCGCCTCGCTGCTGGCCGACCAGGTCCGCCCGGCGCTGCTCTGGACCATCGAGCTCGACGGCGACGGCGACACCGTGGCGGGCCGCGTCGAACGGGCGCTCGTGCGCAGCCGGGCCAAGCTCTCCTACGAGGCCGTGCAGCAGCAGCTCGACCAAGGCACCGCCGACCCGGTCTTCACCCTGCTGAAAGAGGTCGGCGAGCGACGCCTCCAGAAAGAGGCCGAGCGCGGCGGGGTCTCGCTCCCACTGCCCGAGCAGGAGGTGCGCGTCGACGGCGACCACTGGTCGCTGGCATTCCGTCAGCAGCACCCGGTCGAGCAGTGGAACGCCCAGATCTCGCTGCTGACGGGCATGACGGCGGCGAAGCTGATGGTCGGCAACAGGACCGGCCTGCTCCGCACCCTCGCCCCCGCCGACCCCCGCGACGTGAAGCGGCTCCGCCGCACCGCCAGGGCGCTGCGCATCGACTGGCCCGAGAACCAGAGCTACCCGGAGTTCGTCCGTTCGCTCGACCCCGCCACGTCCAGCCACGCCGCCATGCTGGTCGCGTGCACGCGGCTGCTGCGCGGTTCCGGCTACGTCGGGTTCGCCGGCGAGCTGCCCGAGCACACCGGCCACTCGGCCATCGCCGCCGACTACGCGCACGTGACGGCGCCGCTGCGCCGCCTGGTCGACCGGTACGCGCTCGAGATCAGCGTCGCCCTCAGCAACGGCGACGAGGTCCCCGGCTGGGTCGTCGAGCGGCTCGGCGAGCTGCCGAAGACCATGCAGGGGTCGACGCGGCGGGCGAACCAGTACGAGCGGGCGGTGCTCGACCTCGTCGAGGCGGCCGTGCTGCGCGCGCACGTCGGCGAGAGCTTCGACGGCGTCGTCGTCGAGGTCGACGACCGCGACCAGCGCAAGGGCGACGTCACCATCCGCGAGCCCGCCGTCGAGGCGTCCATCCGCGACGACCAGAACCTGCCGCTCGGCACCGACGTCCGCGCCCGGCTCACCGCCGCCGACCCGCAGACCCGGACCATCCGCTTCGAACTGGCGTAGAACGCGGCCCGGCCGGGTAAGCGACGGGACACCATCGCAGCCCGGAAGGGGAACCCAGCATGCCCGTCGTCGGCTGGCACGCGTCGCACGAGCAGATCCCGCCGAGCCGCCTGCTGGCCGACGTCCGGCAGGCGGAGCAGGCCGGTTTCCAGGCGGTGTGGTCGTCGGACCACCTGGCGCCGTGGAGCGCGCGGCAAGGGGAGTCCGGCTTCTCCTTCGCCTGGCTCGGTGCCGCGATGGCAACCACCAACCTGCCGTTCGGCGTGGTCTGCGCGCCCGGCCAGCGCTACCACCCCGTCGTCGCCGCGCAGGCCGTCGCCACGCTGGAGGAGATGTTCCCGGGCCGGTTCGCCGTCGCGCTGGGGAGCGGTGAGAACCTCAACGAGCACGTCACCGGCGAGCCCTGGCCGGACAAGCCCACCCGCAACGCCCGCCTGCGCGAGTGCGTGGACATCATGAGAGCCCTGCTCGACGGCGACGAGGTCACCCACCGCGGGCTGGTCACCGTCGACCGGGCCAGGCTCTGGACCAGACCACCCACACCGCCGCCGCTCTATGCCACCGCCGTCAGCCCCGAGACCGCCGGCTGGGCCGCCGAGTGGGCCGACGGCCTCGTCACCGTCGGCCAGCCCACCGCCACGCTCGAACGCGTCGTCCACGACTTCAGGGCCAACGGCGGCGTCGGCAAGCCGCTCGCCGTCCAGATCCACGTCAGCTGGGCGCCCGACGAGGACGAGGCGCTCTCGATAGCCCACGACCAGTGGCGGACGAACGTGTTCTCGCCGCCGCTGTGCTGGGACCTCGCGACGGTCGAGGAGTTCGACGAGGCCGCCAAGCACGTCCGTCCCGACGACGTCCGCGGCAGCGTCCTCGTCACCGCCGACCTCGCCCGGCTCGCCGACCACATCGAACGCCTCGGCGAGCTCGGCTTCGGCACCGTCTACGTCCACCACGTCGGACAGGAGCAGGCCCGATTCATCGACGCGTTCGGCGAACGCGTCCTCTCAACGACGACGACGGCGACGACGGCGGTGACGGCGTGAGCCGCCGGCGCCGCGCGGCCGGCGACCTGTGGTGGAAGAACGCCGTCGTCTACTGCCTGGACGTCCAGACCTTCATGGACGGCGACGGCGACGGCTGCGGCGACCTCGCGGGCCTGACCGAGCGGATCGACTACCTCGAGGGCCTCGGCGTGACCTGCCTGTGGCTGATGCCGTTCTACCCGTCGCCGGAGCGCGACGACGGCTACGACATCGTCGACTTCTACGGCGTCGACGAACGGCTCGGCACGCTGGGCGCGTTCGTCGAGATGGTGCGGACGGCGCAGGACCGCGGCATCCGGGTCATCGTCGACCTCGTCCTCAACCACACGTCGCACCGCCACCCGTGGTTCGTCTCCGCACGCAAGGGCCGCGACGCGCCGTTCCACGACTTCTACGTCTGGAGCGACGACAAGCCGGAGGAGAAGCCGAAGGACCTCGTCTTCCCCGGCGAGGAGCGGTCGACCTGGGCGTGGGACGACCAGGCGCAGCAGTGGTACTACCACCGCTTCTACACCGAGCAGCCGGACCTGAACACGGCCAACCCCGAGGTCCGCGACGAGATCGCGCAGGTCGCGGGCTTCTGGCTGGCGCTCGGGCTCTCCGGCTTCCGCGTCGACGCGGTCCCGTTCATGGTCGAGGAGGCCGACGGCGCGACGGCCGGACGGCAGGAGCCGCACGAGCTGATCCGCGACCTGCGCGCCTACCTGACCCGCCGGCGCGGCGACGCGATCCTGCTGGGCGAGGTCAACCTGCCGCCGAAGCAGGCGCTGGAGTTCTACGGCGAGACCGGCGACGAGCTGACCATGGCGTTCGACTTCACCGTCAACCAGGCGCTGTACCTGTCGCTGGTCCGCGAAGACGCCGGGCCGCTCGGCAAGGCGCTGAAGGCGCAGCCGGACCTCCCCGACGACTGCCAGCGGGTGAACTTCGTCCGCAACCACGACGAGCTGTCGCTGGACCAGCTCTCCGACAAGGAGCGGGCCGAGGTGTTCGCCGCGTTCGGGCCGGAGCCGGACCTGCAGCTGTACGGACGGGGGATCCGGCGGCGGCTCCCGAGCATGCTCGACGGCGACGAGCGGCGGATCCGCCTGGTCTACTCGCTGGCGTTCTCGCTGCCCGGCACGCCGGCGCTGTTCTACGGCGAGGAGATCGGCATGTCCGAGAACCTCGACATCCCGGGCCGGCTCAGCGTGCGCTCGCCCATGCAGTGGTCGGGGGAGCGGCACGCCGGCTTCTCCACCGCCCCCGACGGCGCCCGGCTGGCCCGGCCGCTGCCCGCCGAGGTCACCGTCACCGTCGAGGCGCAGCGGCGCGACCCGGACTCGCTGCTGAACTGGATGGAGCGGCTGATCCGGCGGCGCAAGGAGTGCCCCGAGTTCGGCTGGGGCCGGCTGACGCTGATCGAGGCCTCCGGCCCGGTGCTGGCGCACCGCTGCGACTGGCAGGACCGCACCATCGTCGCCGTACACAACCTCTCTGGCAGGACGGCGTCCGTGAAGCTCCCCGGCGACGACGGCTGGGAACGGCTGACCGACCTGTTCGGCGCCGACGACGCCGTCCCCGGCGAGGACCTCGAGCTGGAGCCGTACGGGCACCGCTGGTTCCGCGCTCACTGACGCTGACGGCGTCCACCTTCTGTCGCGTTGACCTCGCTTGTCATGCGACAGGTGTCGGATGACATTGCACTGGCGCCCCACTAGGTTCCGAGGATTCCCGCTCTTCGAGGAAGGACCGCTCATGGCCCTGCGCGGAACCCGGACCAGAGCCGGCGCGGCACTCGCCGCCGCCGGCGTCTGTACCGCCGCACTGCTCACAGCCCACGGGGCGGCGGCCAACGCCGCCCCTGCGCCGGCACCCGCCCCCGCGCCCGCCGAGCCGACATTCGTGGACGGGCTCGCCCAGCCGGTCTTCACCGGACCGTTCATCCAGCAGGAGCTCTGGGTCGAGACGGAGTTCGACACCGACGGCGACGGCAAGCTCGACCGCATGCACGTCGACGTCACCCGGCCGGCCGAGACCGAGTCCGAGGGTCTCGACGTCCCGGTGGTCTACGAGTCCAGCCCGTACTACTCGGGCACGGCGAACACGAACTCCCGGTTCCTCTGGAACGTGTTCCACGAGCTGGGCGCAGTGCCGCCGCAGCGGCTCTCGCCGGAGAAGCTGCCGCCGGAGGTCCCGACCAACGAGGGCCCTCGGGCACCGGGCAGCACGAGCCCGCGGATCTCCACCAGCCAGGTCAACACGTGGGTGCCGCGCGGCTTCGCCGTCGTGCACTCCGAGTCGCCCGGCAGCGGCCTCTCCGAGGGCTGCCCGACGGTGGGCGCGCCGAACGAGTCGCTGGCGCCGAAGGCGGTCGTGGACTGGCTGAACGGCCGCGCGCGCGGCTTCACGAGTGTCGACGGTGACGAGGAGGTGCTGGCGGACTGGTCGACGGGCAAGGTCGGCATGACCGGCACGTCCTACAACGGCACGCTCCCGCTCGCCGCCGCGACCACCGGCGTCGAGGGCCTCGAGGTGATCATCCCGGTCGCGCCGAACACGTCGTACTACCACTACTACCGGTCCAACGGCCTGGTGCGGAACCCGGGCGGCTGGGTCGGCGAGGACATCGACTTCCTCTTCGACTACATCAACAGCGGCGACCTGGAGAAGCGGCAGTACTGCCGCGACACCGTCCGCGCCATGATGCAGGCCGAGCACGACCGCGTCACCGGCGACTACAACGACTTCTGGGCCGGCCGCGACTACCTCAACCAGCTCGACGACATGCACGCCGCCACGCTGATGGCGCACGCGTTCAACGACTGGAACGTCGTGCCCGAGCACAGCGTCCGCATCTCCGAGGCGCTGGAGGCGAAGGGCCTCACCGTCCAGGAGTACTTCCACCAGGGCGGGCACGGCGGCAACCCGCCCACCGACATGATGAACCGCTGGTTCTCGCAGTACCTCTACGGCCAGGACAACGGCATCGAGGACGACACGAACACCGCGCACATCGTCCGCAACGAGCTCGGCGGCAGCACGCTGACCGCGTACACCGAGTACCCGAACGCGGACGCGGCGCCGGTGACGCTGAACCTGCAGTCCGGCGGCGCGACGGCGGGCGGATTCTCCTCGCTGGCACTGGGCGACGACGCCACCGAGACGCTGATCGACGGCGGCGCCAACGCCTGCAACGCGGGCCTGCTGGCGACGGTGCCGTCGGCCGAGCGGCTGCTCTACACGACGCCGACGCTGACCGAGAACGTGCACCTCTCCGGCACGACGGAGGTGACGGTGCGCATGGCGGCCTCGAAGGCGCGGGCGAACCTGTCCGTCGCGCTGGTGAAGCTGCCGTGGACGAGTTCCAGTACCTGCACCGGCTCGACCCGCGGCACGACGACCAGCATCATCACCCGCGGCTGGGCCGACCCGCTCAACCGTGACTCGATCCGCGACGAGAAGCCGATCACGCCCGGGCAGTTCGTCGACGTGACGTTCCCGCTGCAGCCGGACGACCAGGTCATCCCGGCCGGCTCGCAGATCGGGCTGATGATCTGGTCGAGCGACGCGGAGTTCACGCTGCGCCCGCAGCCGGGCACCGAGCTGTCGGTGGACCTCGAGGGCACCACGGTGAACCTGCCGGTCGTCGGCGGCCCGCTGGCGCTGCCGATCTGCGGCGCCGAGGACACCCGCGGCACCGTCGTCATCGACGGCGTCGACACCGGCGTCCCGAACGCCGGCCTGGCCGGCACCTGCACCGTCAACGACCACGTCCTCGACGGCGAGGACTGGCCGAACCACGGTGACTTCGTCCGGCACACGACCGAGCTGGGCGACCAGCTCGTCGCGGCCGGGCTGATCAGCGGCCGGGAGCGCGGCGCGCTCGTCCGCACGGCCGCGCAGTCCGACGTCGGCAAGGGCTGACGACACTCACACGCAACAGAACGGCGGGCCGTCCCTTCCCGGGACGGCCCGCCTCTGTTCGTGTGGTGCGTGTTCCGTCAGCCGCGGGTCAGCGGTTGACGGTGATCTCCGGGCTGGTGATCTGCTGGTTCACGCTCTCGAGGTACACGACCTGCGTGCTCAGCTTCTTGGCCGACGACGGGAACCGCACCGGCGTCTCGAGGATGCGGCCGAGCTCGTCGGCCGTGACCTCGCCGACCAGGACGTCCTGGCCGCGCTCGACATTGCGGACGTAGACGTTCACCGTCTCGCCCGGGTCGTAGCCCCACGCCGAGACGTTGACCGTGCCCTTGAAGTCCACGTTCTGCACGTCGACCGCGACCTGCTCGCCGACGGTGTTCTCCGGCGTGCGGATCTCCTGGACGGTGCGCTCACCCGCGTCGTTCTTGCGGATGGTGACGCCGTCGTGGTGCTCACCGTTGGCGTAGCGGGCCTCGTAGGTGATGCTGTCGGCCGTGACGTCGATCATCTGGTAGAGCTGCATGTCCTCGCCGACGGACATCTGGTCGGCGCCGTTCTGCGTCCAGTTGGTGTCGACGGCGTCGTACATCTTGCCGCCGGAGACCGAGGTCGCGTAGACGGTGCTGTCGTGCACGGTCACCGACTTGCGCGACGACGTCACGCTGCCGCGGCCGTAGGTGTGGTCGTGGCCCTGCAGGACCAGGTCCACGCCGTACTCCTCGAACAGCGGGCCCCACTGCGCGCGGACGGTCGGGTTGTTCCGGCCGGACGCGACGGAGTAGACCGGGTGGTGGAACGTGACGACCGTCCACTTGTTCGGGTTGTCGGCGAGCTGCTCCTCCAGCCACGCGGTCTGCGCGGCCATGATCGGGGCGAGGCTCTGGACGTTGCTGTTCAGGCCGATGAAGCGCACACCCTGGTAGTCCACCGAGTAGATGGTGTTGCGCAGGGCGGCGTTCGTGGCGTCGTCACCGAAGTCCGGGCCGTTCGTGGGGAACGGGAACTGCGGCTGCCAGAACGTCGACAGCTGACCACCGCTGTACTCGTGGTTGCCGGTGATCGAGATGTTGTTGACCTGGCTGTTGATGAAGCCGTCGGCGGCGTGCCACTGGCCCCACTGCTCTTCGCTGTTCGCCGAGTCGATGAGGTCACCGGCGTTGACGATGACCTTCGCCTCCGGGCGGTCGGCGAAGGCCTGGCGGAACACGCGGGGACCGGCGGTGTCGATGTAGTTCTGCATGTCGCCGTAGTAGATGAACGAGAAGGGCTCGAACTCCGCCGCTGCGGTGGTGAAGTCGATCCACTCGCTCCAGTTGACGCCGTCGCCCACCCGGTAGGTGTAGCGGGTGTTCGGCTGCAGGCCGGTGAACTCCACCTGGTGGTAGACCGACGCGTAGCCCAGCGTGGTGTTGACCGGGTTGGTCGAGCTGGCGTTCACGGTCTTCAGCGAGGCGGCCGGGGCGACCTGGCCGAGGGCGACGGGCGCCTCGACGATCTGGGCCTGCGCGTACTCGCCGCCGACCTCGGACCGCCACGACACCTTCTGCGACGTCGCAGGGGTCGAGGTCGGGACCAGGATGATGCGGTCCGGCACGCCCGACGGCTCGTAGATCTCCGCCGCCGGAACCTTGACCGGGGGCTCGCTGTCGGCACCGACCGCTGCGGGGACGGCGATCAGGCCGCCACCGAGCAGCGCCGCGCCGACCGCGGCACCGGCCGCGCGACGGGACCGGAACGGCCCGCGCTTGCTCACGTCACTCACGTTGAGTCTCCTCCCAGGACACTCGAGAACGCTGCCGGGCAGGTCGCGCGGCAGTCTGCCCGATTCATCCAGATCTGCCGGTCGCGGCGAGGACGGCCAGTTCACGGCACGTTGACCCCGCGATGAACACCTGAAAACGATTCTCTTGATGCGACGGTGTCGCGCGTCCTGACGGCGAACGGCCATCATCGGGAGGGTTCGGGGGCACCTGCCGGACAGACGTCGTTCATCCGCGGGTGCCTACGATCCGGCCGTGCCCGTCTCTGTCGCCGGCCGCCGCCTGCTCGCGGCCGCCGGTCTCGCCCTGATCGCGCTGACGGCGTCCGGGTGCGGCGGGTCGGTCCACAAGGACGACACGTTCATCGACGCCGGCGTCACGGGCCTGCTGGACATCGAGGTCACGGAGTGCTTCTCCGACCCCGAGTACTCCGACTTCGCCGGCGAGGACGTCGTCGTCTACACCCCGTGCGTCGACGGCGCCGACAACCAGTCGTTCATGTTCGTGCACGCCCCCGACGCCCCGTGGGACCGTGACGCCGTCGCGAAACTCGGCTGGGACGAGTGCGGCAAGGGCTTCGAGCAGCAGTGGACCAGCCAGGACGAGTCCGGCCTCGACTACTACCCGATCCTCCCCACCGCCGAGACCTGGGCCGACGGCGACCGCGCCGTCATGTGCGCGGTCTACGACCCCGACGGCCGCCTGAAGGACTCCGTCCTCCCCGCCGCCGTCGTGGGGGAGTAGTTCGGTCACTCACGAGCCCTTAAGAGGCGGCGATCTCTGCCAGCAGGCTCTTCATCCGGGCGATCTCGATGCTCTGGTCGGAGTCGATGTGCTGGGCGAGCTGGAACAGCGCCGACTCCTGGCCGCCTTCACCGCCGGAGAGCAGCTCACTGACCATGAGCACCGCACCCTCGTGGTGGCGGATCATGTACAGGAGGAACAGCTCGTCGAAGTCCCGGCCGGTCGCGGCCTCCAGCCGGGCCAGGTCGTCGTCGGTGAGCATGCCGGGCATCGACTGGCCGTCCTCGCCGTGCTGACCGTGCTGACCGTGCTGACCGTGCTCGCCGTGATCGCCGGACGCGTCGGGGACGTCCTCGCCCCGGTTCTCCAGCCACTCTTCGAGCATGGCGATCTCGTCGCGCTGGGAGACGTCCATGCGCTCGGCCATCAGGGGGAGGTCGTCGCTACCGGTGCGTTCGGCGACGAGGTCGGTCATGACCAGCGCCTGCGCGTGATGCTGGATCATGCCGTGGACGAAGGCGACGTCGGCATCGGTGTACTGGGGCTGGTCCAGCCCGGCGAGCTCGCCGTCCGTGAGTGGTGTGCCCGTCTCGCCCGGCGGCCCGAGCTGGACGACCGGAGGTGGGTCCGCCTCGTCGTCGGACGTACACCCCGCGACGACGCCGGCCGCCAGCACGGCGAGGAGCGTTCGACGAGCGATCGACATCGGCGGCGACCTCCCTTTATGTCGGAAATGGGTGGATAGTAAGCATCCACAAGGATAGGGCCGGATCGGTTCCCTCGGAGGTGGAGAGCCCGTGGCAATGAAGCCAGCAGTTCCCACGCGCACACCGCGCATCAGACGCCGTGGCGTCACGGTCATCGGGGCCATGGTCCTGCTCGGCGGCCTTCTCCCCGCGGCGGCTTCCGCGCAGGACGAGGACCCTCGAGTCGGCCTCGAGCCGGGGTACTTCCCCTGGTCAGAAGCCAGCAGCAACATCGAACTGCTCGACAACGACCCGCGGGTGGCGCCGTTCGACGCACCGCCGGGCAACTTCGGGTTCGTCAACTCAGACCTGGCGTTCACCGGCGACAACGCGATCGTCGGCGGCTTCAACGGCTTCCAGATCTACGACATCTCCGATCCGGCCGACCCGGTCCTGCGCAGCTCGTTCGTCTGCCCGGGCGGCCAGGGTGACCCCTCGGTGTTCGGCAACCTGCTCTTCTTCTCGGTCGAGGAGACGCGTGGGCGCATCGACTGCGGCACGCAGGGCGCACCCGGCACGGTGAACCCGGAGCGGTTCCGCGGCGTGCGCATCTTCGACATCAGCGACCTCGACAACCCGGTCCAGCTGCCTGGCGTGCAGACCTGCCGCGGCTCGCACACCCACACGCTGGTCACCGACCCGGACGACCCGGACAACATCTACGTCTACAACTCGGGCACCGCAGGGGTGCGCCCGTCGGCCGAGCTGGCGGGGTGCGAGAACGCGGCGCTCACTCAGGCCCCGGTGACCACCGGTAACCCGACGCAGTGGCGCATCGACGTCATCAAGGTCCCGCTCGACGCTCCCGAGGACGCCGAGATCGTCAGCCAGCCGCGGATCTTCACCGATCCCGGCACGGGTGCCTTCAACGGCCTGCAGAACACCCTTCAAGGCGCGCTGCACCCGTCCGGCACGGCCTACTCGCCGCTGCCCAACACCAACACCTGCCATGACGTCACCGCGTTCCCGGAGATCGGCCTGCTCGCCGGCGCCTGCCAGGGCAACGGCATCCTGCTGGACATCTCCGACCCGGTGAACCCGGTGCGCCTGGACGCGGTCGCCGACCCGAACTTCTCCTACTGGCACTCGGCCCAGTTCAGCAACGACGGCACCAAGGTCATGTTCACCGACGAGTGGGGTGGCGGCACCACCGCCCGCTGCCGGGTGACCGACCGGCCGGAGTGGGGTGCCGACGCACTGTTCGACATCGTCGACGGGCAGATGGAGTTCGCGAGCTACTACAAGATGCCGGCGGTGCAGACGTCGCAGGAGAACTGCGTGGCGCACAACTCGTCGGTCATCCCCGTGCCCAACCGCGACATCTACGTCCAGGCCTGGTACCAGGGCGGCCTCTCGGTCGTCGACTTCACCGACACCGCGAACCCGGTCGAGATCGCGTACTTCGACCGTGGCCCGATCAACTCCCCGAACCCCACTGGGCTCAACCTCGGCGGCTTGTGGTCGGCCTACTGGTACAACGGCTTCGTCTACGGCACCGAGATCGCCCGTGGCTTCGACACGTACGGGCTGACGCCGAACGAGCACCTGACCGCGAACGAGATCGAGGCGGCCTCCGAGGTGCAGCTGGACCAGTTCAACTCCCAGTTGATGTCCGAGCTGGTCGCGGCGCCGAGCTTCGCGGTGGTGCGGGCCAACATCGACCAGGTCGTCCGGGCCGCTGACATCGACGCCAACACCGCCCTCAGGGTCCGAAAGGCTGTCGAGCAGGCCGAGAAGCAGGCCGACAAGGGGAACACCAGGGCGGCTGTGGCTCAGCTGAACCACGCACTCAGGGAAGTCGACGACTCTGCCGGCCAGGCCGCGCTCGAGCAGGCGCTGCTGGAGCTGATCGACTCGCTCGACTGAGTCACCGGGCCTGCCGGCAGAGGCGGCGCGCCAGGCATCACGCCTGGCGCGCCGCACTGTCGGACCCGGCTCGTAGGGTGGGTCGCATGCCGGAGGATCTCGCGAAGCCCGAGCCGTTCGACCCGCGCGCGACCGATGCGGAGCTCGACGATCTGCGGCGACGCCTGCGGGCGACCCGCTGGCCCGACGCGCCGGAGGATGCGGGCTGGTCGCTGGGCACCGACGTCGGCTACCTGCGCGAGCTGGTCGAGTACTGGGCCGACGGGTTCGACTGGCGGGCGCAGGAGGAGGCTCTCGCGCGGCTGCCGCGGTTCCGCGTCACCGTCGGCGGCCTGCGCATCCACCTCGTGCACGCGCGCGCCGCGGCACCGGCTCCGCAGCCGGCGATCCCGCTGATCCTCACGCACGGCTGGCCCGACTCCTTCTGGCGCTACACGAAGGTCATCGAGCTGCTCACCGACCCCGGCGCCCACGGCGCCGACCCGGCCGACGCGTTCGACGTGGTGGTGCCGGACCTCCCCGGGTACGGGTACTCCGACCCGCCGGCGGGCGCGCCGCTCGACTCCATCGCCGCCGCCGGGCTGTGGGCCGAGCTGATGACCACCCTCGGGTACGAGCGGTTCGCGGCGGCCGGCGGCGACCTCGGCAGCCACGTCAGCCGCTACCTCGCGCTCGACCACTCCGGCCGCGTCATCGCCGTACACCGCATGGACGCGGGCCTGCCAGTGCTCTCCGGCGACCACTCGGAGCTGACGCCGGAGGAACAGGAGTGGATCCGCACGGTCGGGGTCTGGGGTGCGACGGAGGGCGCCTACGCGGCCATCCATCGCACGAAGCCGCAGACCGCCGCCGCGGGGCTGACCGACTCGCCGGCCGGGCTGGCCGCCTGGATCGTCGAGAAGCTGCGGGCCTGGAGCGACTGCGGCGGCGACGTCGAGCGGGCCTTCACCAAGGACGAGATCCTCACCAACGTCACGCTCTACTGGCTCACCGGCACCATCGGCTCGGCCATGCGCATGTACGCCGCGAACGCCGCCATCCCGCCGGCGCAACTGGCCCGGCGCGTCGAGGTGCCGTCGGGCTTCTCGATCTTCCAGGGCGACGTCGTCCGGCCGCCGCGGGCCTGGCTCGAGCGCTCGACCAACCTCGTGCGGGCGACGGAACCGCCGCGAGGCGGGCACTTCGCGCCGTTCGAGCAGCCCGAGCTCTACGCCGAGGAACTGCGCGCGTTCTTCCGCCCGTTCCGCACCGGCTGAGCGCCGCGTCGTTTGTCCCGGCAGCCGTGGGGAACGGGACCAGCAGCGACCCGCGGAGGTGAATGACCCGTGCCCGTGGCTCTGGCGCCGAGGACGGGCTGCGCGCGGAGGTGCTCGGCGAGGTGCCGGAGCGCGTGCGCGAGAGGATCTCACCGGAGCTCTGGCGGCTGGCCTGGGCCCGCATGCGCGAGCCGGACAACCGGGCGATCATGGTCGAGCTGATGGGACGCATCCGCGAGAGCGTGGCGTCCTTCCCGGAGTTCCAGGCCTACCTGCGCGAACACCGTCCGCCGGCGCTGATCGTGTGGGGTCCGCACGACGGTTATCTGCCGGCCGAGGCGGGTGCCGCCTACCTCGACGACCTGCCCGACGCCGAGCTGCACCTGATCAACGACGCCGGCCACTGGCTCATCGAGACCCACCTCCATCGTGCGCAACTCGCGCCTCCGCGCGCCGGTGCCATGGGGCACGTGAATCGATGTGAGATCGGTGCGCGGAGCGGGTGGCATCACTGTCGTCAGAGCGACAGCGATGCCACACCGTCGCGGCGGTGACGGCACACCGTTGCGCATGCTGACGTCCGGTCCGAAGACTTCATGAGAAGCGCCCGGAACGTCCGGAACGCACCGTTTGGGGTCGAGCGCAGGTGGTAACCGATCAGAGTCGAGTTCCCGACCCGGCTCTGGAGGATCCATGGCGAAGCAGCAGCCCACCGAGGTCGTACGCAAACTGCTCCTCGATTCGCTGATGCGCAAGGTGGAGGCGGACCTCTACCCGTCGTCGACGATGCTCGACCAGATCGAGGCACTGCTCACCGAGGAGGAGTTCGCCGACTATGCGGCGATCCTCCTCGCGCACATCGACGACGACTTCTATCCGAGCATCCCGATGATCCAGCGGGTGCTGAGGCTGGCCGCCTGAGGGCGTCCGGCACGCGGTGATCGTTTGCCGCAGACCTCGTGGGGTACGCCGCAGCAATACCCCCAAACAGTACGAATCCCCACAAAGGGAGTGAGTGATGAACACGGCCACCCGGGTCGCCGCAGCGGCGGCCAGCGGCTACATCCTGGGCCGCAGGAAGAGATTGAAGCTGGCCATCGCCGTCGGCAGCATGCTGGCCGGCAAGCGGCTGGCCACCGATCCGAAGGGCATGCTGCGGCAGGCCAACGAGCTCATCGAGAGCCGCCCGGAGCTGGCGAAGCTCTCCGACCAGGTACGCACGACGTTGTTCATGGCGGCGCGCGGCGCGGCGGTGGGCGTCGTGAGCAACCGCATCAACGCGGTCAGCGACTCCATCCGCGACCGCTCCGACCTGCTGACCGGCGCGGTGACCGACAAGGTCCCGATCGGGCGGGGGAGCGACGAGGCCGACGAGCGCGAGAGCGACGAGAACGAGCCTGACGAGCGCGACACCGACGAGCGCGAAGCCGACGAGCGCGAGCCCGAGGACACGAAGGACGAGCGGCCCCGCCCGCGCAAGCGCCCGGCGAAGAAGGCCGCGTCGTCGCGCAGCGACGCGCCCGCGCGCAAGCGGACCGCTGCCAAGAAGACCACCGCTACCAAGAAGACCGCCGCCGCCAAGAAGACGGCGAAGAAGTCGGCGACGAAGAAGAGCGCGTCGTCCGGCCGGACGCGCTCCGGGTCGAGGGGGTGACCTGAATGGCACGCACTGACATCGAAGGCCGTCCGGACCAGGGTCTGCGTGGCCTGGTCGACGAACTGCCGCTGGACCGGCTCAAGGACGAGGCCAAGAACGGCCTCACCTCGCTCGGCGAGTGGGCGGTCAAGTCCGCCGGGGACAAGATCAGCCAGGCGACCGACAAGCTCGACGACGTCGCCGCCGGCGGCTCCGTCGGCGGCGCCGCGCTCGCGGGTGCCGCGAAGAACGGTGTGCCGGGCGCGGTCAAGGGCGCCCTCACCGGCGTCAAGGACAAGGTCGTCGGCGCGGTCACTGGCGGTGGCAAGGGCGGTGGCGGCAAGGGCGACAAGGCGACCAAGGCGATGAACATCATCGAGGAGATCGACATCGGTGCGCCGGTCAGCGTCGTCTACAACCAGTGGACGCAGTTCCAGGACTTCTCGAAATTCATGAAGAAGGTCGAGAACGTCGAGCAGAAGGAAGACGAGAAACTCGACTTCAAGGCGCAGGTCTTCTGGTCGCACCGCACGTGGTCGGCGACGATCATCGACCAGGTCGCCGACGAGCAGATCGTCTGGCGCTCGTCCGGTCAGAAGGGCCACGTCGACGGCGCGGTGACGTTCCACGAACTCGCACCGCGACTGACCAGGGTCGTCGTCGTGCTCGAGTACTACCCCAAGGGGTTGTTCGAGCGCACCGGCAACCTCTGGCGGGCCCAGGGCCGCCGTGCGCGGCTCGAGCTCAAGCACTTCCGCCGGCACGTGATGATGAACCTCCTCCAGGACCCGGACCAGGTCGAGGGCTGGCGCGGCGAGATCCACGACAGCCAGGTCGAGGAGACCGACGAGGAGGCGCGCGAGCGCGAGGCCGCCGAGGCCGATGACGAGGGCCGGGACGAGGACTACGCCGCCGAGGGCGACGAGTACGAGGACGAGCCGGCCGAGGAGGGCGAGGAGGACCTCGCCGAGGACGAGTACGAGGACGAGCCCGCCGAGGACGGCGAGGAGGACTACGTCGAGGAGGACGAGCCCGCCGACGACGAGACCGACGCCGAGGCCGACGAGTACGAGGACGAGCCGGCCGAGGAGGGCGAGGAGGACCTCGCCGAGGACGAAGAGGCCGCCGACGAGGAGCCCGTCGAGGACGAGGAGCCCGTCGAGGACGAGGCCGCCGACGAGGAGCCCAAGCCCCGCCGGCGTCGTGCCCGGGCCCGCGCCCGATGAGGGGCCCGGCGATCAACGAGACCGAGAGGTGAGCACATGACTGTGGTGAACCAGCGACGCTCCGGCGGCGGCGGCCAGCTCCAGCGCCCGTCGCCCAGCGGGCTCGCCGATGTCATCGACATCATCCTGGACAAGGGCCTGGTGATCGACGCGTACGTGCGCGTCTCGCTGGTCGGCATCGAGTTGCTGACCATCGACGCCCGCATCGTCGTCGCCAGTGTCGACACGTATCTGCGCTTCGCGGAGGCGACCAACCGGCTCGACCTGTACGAGCACGGCGGCAAGGACCTCACGGAGCTCATGGGCAACGGCGTCCACCAGGCTGCCAAGGGCAAGACCCAAGGCGCCATCGAGGGCATCAAGGATGCCTTCACTGGCGGGGACGACGACGAGGACGAGGAACGGCGCCGTCCGGCGAAGAAGACGACCTCTCGCCGGCGGCAGAGGAGCGAGAGCGAATGACGCTCACGGAACCGGGGGCGACCATGGACGAGCCGACGACGGGCTCGGCCGGGCTGACGGCACAGTACGTGTACGCGATCGTGCCGTCCGGCACGGCCGTGCCCGACGATCTCACCGGCATCGACGACGGCGGCATCGAGGTGATCGCGCACGACCACGTCGCCGCCGTCGTCGGCAAGGTGGTCACGGACCGCCCGTTCGGCCGGCGCGACGACCTGCTCGCGCACAGCCGAGTCACCGACGCGCTGGCCAGGCACTGCGCCGTGATCCCCGTGCGGTTCGGCGCCGTCATGGCCGACACGGGCGACGTCGTCACGGGACTGCTCGCGCCGAACGCGGACTTCTTCGCCTCGGTGCTCGACGAGCTGCGGGGTCACCGTCAGTTCGTCGTCCGGGCACGCTACGACGAGGAGGCCGTCCTGGCCGAGATCGTGCAGGAGCATCCCGAGATCGCCCGGCTGCGCGACGACACCCGTGACCGGTCGGTCGAGTCGAGCTGGAACGAGCGGATCCGGCTTGGCGAGCTGGTGTCCCGCGCGCTCGAGGTGAAGCGCGACGTCGACAGCGCGACCCTGCTCGACCTGCTCACGCCACACGCCGCGGGCTGGAACATCCGGGCCGCCGGCGAGGCGGACCACCTGGTCGACGTCGCGTTCCTGGTGGCCGACGAGCGGCTCGAGCAGTTCGAGAAGGCCGCCGAGGAGGCGGCCCAAGGCCTGGCCGGGCGCGGCCGGGTCCGGCTGGTCGGCCCGACGGCGCCGTACGACTTCGTGCCGGGCGACGACACATGGGCCTCCTGACCGGCCTGGTCACGTTGCCGCTGGCGCCGGTGCGCGGCGTGGTCGCGGTGGCCCGGCTCATCGCCGACGAGGCGGAGCGGCAGTACCGCGACCCCGCCGCCATCCAGCGCGCCCTGGAGCAGGTCGACCGCGACCGCGCCGCGGGCCTGCTGTCGGAGGAGGAAGCCGTAGCCATGGAGGACGAGCTGATCGGACGGCTGTTGTGAAGGCGACGGAGGCGGCCGCGCGTGCGGTCGAGCAACTGGCGATGCTGAGCGGGCGGGTCGCGGAGGCGGTCACCGGCCTGGAGAAGGACGACGACGGCTGGCGGGTCCGGGTCGAGGTGCTCGAGCTGGAACGCATCCCGCACTCCACCGACGTGCTGGCCGAGTACGCCGTCGACCTCGACGGGGAGGGCGACCTGACCAGCTACAAGCGGGTGCGCAGGTACACCCGCGGCTCGTCCAAGGAGGAGGACTGACCCCATGACGGAGGCCAGAGAGCGCGCGCCGCTCACCCGGCCCTACGGCTCGTCGCTGGCGGCGCCGCCGCAGCCGGCGAACCTCGCCGACATCCTGGAGCGGGTGCTGGACAAGGGGATCGTCATCGCCGGCGACATCCGGGTCAACCTGCTCGACATCGAGCTGCTGACGATCAAGATCCGGCTGCTGGTGGCGTCGGTCGACAAGGCGCAGGAGATGGGCATCGACTGGTGGCGCCGCGACCCGATGCTCTCGGGGAGCGCGAAGGACGATGCCGATGAGTGAGTCCGGCTGCTACCTGTACGCCATCGCGGCTCCGGTCGACGACGGCGTCCTCGACGGTCTGCGCGGCGTGGCGGGGGAGCCAGTGCGCGCCGTCCGCCACCGCGACCTCGTCGCGGTGGTCGGCACCGTCGACGTCGGCGCGTTCGGCGAGGAGGCGCTGGCCCGCAACCTCAACGACCTCGGCTGGCTGGAGCACGCGGCGCGGGCCCATCACGCCGTCGTCGACGGAGTCGCGCGTGCGGTCCCGGCGGCGCCGCTGCGGCTGGCCACGATCTGCGCCGACGACGACGGTGTCCGCGAGCGGCTGGAGCGGTGGCACGACGGCTTCCGGCGCGCGCTGGACGAAGTGACCGGCCGGGCCGAGTGGAGCGTCAAGGTGTTCGCGCCGCGGCTGCCCACGTCGTCGCCCGACCCCGTGGCGGAGCCGGTGCCGGCGGCCGGGACGCCCGGCTCCGGCGCGGCCTACCTGATCCGGCGCAAGGCCGCCTCGACCGCCCGCGACGACGCCCTGGCCCGCGCGACGGCGGCCGCCGACGAGGTGCACGCCGAACTGGCCGCTCACGCCGTCGACGCCCGCCGGCTCACGGTGCAGGACCAGCGCCTGACCGGCGGCGAGACACCGATGAGCCTCAACGGCGCCTACCTGGTGCCGATCGACGACTCCGACCGGTTCGAGGCAGCGGTCGAGGTGCTGCGAGAGCGGTACGCGGACTGCCACATCGTGGTGGCCGGGCCGTGGCCGGCGTACTCGTTCGTCGCGATGGAGGAGGGCGCGTGACGGCCGCGTCGACGGCGGCGCCGGCCCGGCCCGAGGGATGGCCGACCGCGCAGATCGCGCTGGTCGACCTGCTCGACCGGCTGCTCGGCGCCGGCGTCGTCCTGTCCGGCGACATCGTCATCTCCCTCGCCGGGGTGGACCTGGTGGAGGTGCGCCTGCACGCGCTGATCCGCTCGATCCGGGCGGAGGAGACGCGGTGACCGCGCCGGTGCACGCGCTGCCGCGGCGCATCGACACCGACGCGGACTCCGTCGAGCGCGACCTGTTCAAGCTCGTCCTCACCATCGTCGAGCTGGTCCGCCAGCTCATGGAGCGCCAGGCGCTGCGCCGGGTCGACGAGGGCGACCTCAGCGACGAGCAGGTCGAGGCGCTGGGACAGGCGCTGATGCGGCTGGACCAGGCGATGACGGACCTGCGCGGCCGGTACGGCCTGACCGTCCAGGACCTCAACCTCGACCTGGGCCCCCTCGGCCCGCTGCTGGGGGAGTGAGCGGCCCGACGGCGTCAGCTCGGCTTCGGGAGCGGCGACGCGGCCAGCGCCCGGGCCGCCGCGACCAGGTTGGCGGCCATGGTCCGGCCGGTGGAGTGCGCCCACTCGTGGCCCTTCGTCTCGTCCAGGTAGTCCGGACCCGGGCCGGGGCCCAGGTGCCAGTAGGTCCACGACTGCCCCGGGATGGTGAACCCGAAGTCGACCAGGCCGCCGCAGATCTCGGAGATGACGTGGTGCGCGCCGTCCTCGTTGCCGGTGACGACGACGCCGGCGACCTTGTCGAACGCGACCGGCCGGCCGTCGTCGCCGGTCTCGGACATCAGCGCGTCCAGGCGCTCGAGCGCCCGCTGTGCCAGCGACGACGGGCGGCCCACCCAGGTCGGGCTGGCGACGACGAGGATCTCGGCGGCCAGGATCGCGTCGTGCACCATCGGCCAGTCGTCGCCGTCGCCCAGGTCGGTCTCGACGCCCGGCGGGACGTTCAGGTCGGCCAGCCGGTACGAGGTGACGTCGACGCCGTCGTCGCGCAGGAAGCCGGCGACGACGTCGGCCAGCGCGCCGGTGTTGGAGGGCTGCGGGGACGGCTTGAGGGTGCAGTTCAGCAGGACGGCTCTCATGGTGGGCCGGTTACCCGCGTGCTCGCCGCCCATGCGGGTACGGAACGGAGCATGGCACGGTCGATCTGGAGCGGATTCCTCAGTTTCGGGCTGGTGTCGATCCCGGTGCGGCTGTACTCGGCCACACAGGAGCACGAGGTCGACTTCCACCAGTTCGAGCGCGGCACGTCGGACCGGATCCGCTACAAGCGGGTCAACGAGCGCACCGGCGACGAGGTCGAGTACGACGACATCGTCAAGGGCCACGAGGTCAGCGGCGGCGAGTACGTCATCGTCGAGAAGGACGAGCTCGAGGAGATCGCGCCGGGCCGGTCCCGGGCGCTGGAGATCGAGCAGTTCGTCGAGCTCGCCGAGATCGACCCGATCCACTTCCAGAAGAGCTACTACCTGGGGCCGGGCGACGACGACAACGCCTCCTCGTACGGGCTGCTGCGCACGGCGCTGCAGAAGACCGACCGCGCCGCCGTCGCCAAGTTCGTCATGCGCGGCAAGGAGTACCTCGCCTGCGTGCGCGCCTCGGGCCAGGTGCTCGTCCTCGAGACGATGTACTTCGCCGACGAGATCCGCGACGCGGGCAAGGAGCTCGGCGACCTGCCGAAGGCGGCGTCCAAGGGCAAGCAGCTGGACATGGCCGTCGACCTCATCGAGGCGATGACCGAGGCGTGGAAGCCCGAGCGGTACCACGACACCTACACCGAGCGGGTCGAGGACCTCGTCGACGCCAAGCGCAAGGGCGAGGACGTCGTCACCGAGTCCGCGCCGGCCGCCACCGGTGTCACCGACCTGCTCACCGCGCTCCAGGACAGTGTCGCCGCGGCGAAGAAGTCCCGGTCGGGGACGAAGAAGAAGGCGCCCGCGAAGAAGGCGAGCGCCGCCAAGAAGAAGTCGCCGGCAAGGAAGAAGACTCCCGCGAAGAAGAAGTCGGCGGCATGATGTAGAAGTTCCGTCCCCGACTCCGACCTACGGACATGACGACCACACAGAAGCTCCGCGTCCACATGTTCTCCGTGTCCGTCGACGGCTACGGCGCCGGACCCGAGCAGAGCCTCGAGAACCCGCTCGGCATCGGCGGCGAGAGCCTGCACGACTGGGCCGTCGTGACCCCGACGTTCAACGCCGCCGATCCCACCGCGGCCGCGTCCGTCGGCGTCGACGACGACTACGTCCAGCGCAACTGGCGCAACATCGGCGCCACGATCATGGGCCGCAACATGTTCGGCCCGGTCCGCGGCGACTGGCCGGACGAGACCTGGACCGGCTGGTGGGGCCCGAACCCGCCGTACCACCACCCCGTCTTCGTGCTGACCCACCACGCGCGCCGGCCGGTCGAGATGGCGGGCGGCACGACCTTCCACTTCGTCACCGACGGCATCGAGGCGGCCCGGGAGCAGGCCCTCGCGGCCGCCGACGGCAAGGACGCCCTCGTGGCCGGTGGCGCGGCCACCATCCGCCAGTACCTGAACGCCGGGCTGATCGACGAGATGGAGATCGCGATCTCGCCGGTGCTGCTCGGCGGCGGCGAGCGGCTGTTCGACGACGGCGCCGGCTTCCGCGGGTACACGTGCACGGGCTTCACCGCCGGCGAGAAGGCCGTGCACGCGCGGTTCGAGCGGGCCTGAGCCCGACGGCGTCGGCTACCGGGTCAGCTCCGGCGGCGCGGAGGCGAGGGCGGCCTCGATGGCGGCCACCAGCTCACGCGCCGCTGACGCCGTCAGCTCGACGGCCACCCGCTGGCCCGGCCCGCGGGACGGGTCAGCGAGGTCGATGTTGAGCGTGTGCTCGGCCATGGCGTGCACCGGATGGTCGAAGTAGACGGTAGCGTCGCTGACGTGGAACCAGGCGCCGCCGGGGCCCTTGGCGCTGCCGTCGACGGCGGTGCGCACGGTCGCGTAGGTGCACATGTCAGGCCCCCAGGTGGGTCTCGAAGAACGCGCCGATGCGCTCCCAGCCGTCGTTGGCGGCCGCGACGGTGTAGGACGGCCGCTCGGTGGCGAAGAAGGCGTGGGCGGCGCCGTCGTAGCGGTGGATCTCGTAGCTCTTGCCGTGCTGCTTCAGGATGTCCTCGAGCTCGTCGACGTGGGCGGGCGAGGGGTAGCGGTCCTCGTTGCCGAACAGGCCGAGCAGCGGGGCGCGCAGGCCCGGCAGCTGGTCGACGAGGTTCGGCACCTGCAGCGGGTGTCCCTCGGGCGGCGTGCCGGTGACGAAGGCGCCGTAGCAGTCGACGGCGGCGTCGAGGTCGGTGTGGCAGGCGGCCAGGACGGACTGCCGGCCGCCGGAGCAGTAGCCGATGGAGCCAACCCTGCCGTTCGACGTCGGCAGCGCCCGCAGGTACGCGGCCGCGCCGGCGACGTCGCCGACCAGCCGCTCGTCGGGGACGCCGCCGTTGGCCCGGGCGGCCGCGGCGGCGTCGTCGGAGGCCGCGCCGGGCGCCTCGCGCCAGTAGAGGTTCGGGCAGAGCGCGTCGTAGCCCATGACGGCGAAGCGCCTGGTGATCTCCTTGGTGCCGCGGTCCCAGCCGGGCAGGTGGTGGATGACGACCACCCCGCCGCGCCGCCGGTCGCCGTCGGGCCGGGCCAGGTAGCCCTCGATGTCGTCGCCGTTCGCACCCGGGAAGTGGACGGTCCGCGCGGTCAGGTCATCGGTCACGCTCGTATGCTACGAGCGTGGTCGAACTGCGAGCCGACTGCGCTCGCTGCGCGGGACTGTGTTGCGTCATCCCGGCGCTGACGCGCTCGGCCGACTTCGCCATCGACAAGCCGGCGGGGGAGCCGTGCCCCAACCTGCGCGACGACTTCCGCTGCGGCATCCATGCCTCGTTGCGGGTGCGCGGCTTCCCCGGCTGCACGGTGTACGACTGCTTCGGCGCGGGTCAGCAGGTCGTCCAGGTGACGTTCGGCGGGGCGGCGGCCGCGCGGGACGAGCTGTCCGCCGCGTTCGGGGTGCTGCGCCCGCTGCACGAGCTGCTCTGGCACGTCGACGCGGCGCGCGGGTTCCCGGCCGCCGCTTCCCTGCGGCCCGCACTGGACACGCTGTTCGCCCGGGTGTCCGAGGTGACGACGGCGTCCGCTGCGGTTCTGGCGGGGGTCTCCGTTGCGGAGCTGCGGGCGGCGGCGGGCCCGCTGCTGCGCGAGGCGTCCCGGCTGGCCCGCGCGGGGACGCCCGGCCGTGACCTGCGCGGCGCCGACCTCATCGGGAAGAAGCCGCGCGGCGACCTGCGGGGCGCGGACCTGGGCAGCGCCTACCTGATCGGGGCCGACCTGCGCGGGGCGGACCTCGACCGGGCCGACGTCATCGGGGCGGACTTCCGCGGGGCGGACGTGCGCGGTGCCCACCTGGCGACGGCGCTGTTCCTGACCCAGCCGCAGGTGAACGCGGCCAACGGCGACGCCGCGACCCGGTTGCCGGCCGGCCTGGACCGCCCGCCGCACTGGGGCTAGGGAGCGGCCCGCCTCTCCATGATCATCCAAGTTCCGGGGCGTGATGGCGCCCTATTTCTTGGATGATCCCGGAGCGAAGGGCGACCCTCAGCGCGCCTTCGACTCCTCGACCCGGATGCGCCCGCCCATCATCGATCCCGTCACCGTGACGACGTGCGTCACCGCCGAGCCCGGCACCGCGTGCCGCGAGGCACGGTCGCGGACCCGGCCGCCAGTGGTCACCAACTCGCTCAGGTCGACGGCGACCCCGGGCGGCACCGTCAGCCGCACACGCCCGCCGGTGGTCGTCAGCCGGAGCGTGCTCTGCCCGCCCTCGGGCAGCCGCGCGAGCGTGTAGTCCAGCCGCACCGAGCCGCCGAACATGGTGAGCTCGGCGGTGCGCGGCACCTGCCAGGCGCCCTCGCGGCGGAACCGCTGGCCGACGACGCTCCACTGTTGCGTCTCGCCGTCTGGGACCGCCGGCGCTGTTGCTGCCGGGCCGGCCGGCACGGGGGCGGCCGGCGCCGCGACCGGCAGGCCCTCGGCGAGCGGCTCGAGGTCGGCGAAGGTGCGTGCGGTGAGGGCGCGCTCGACCCGCTCCTCGAGCTCGTCGGTGTCGAGCCGGCCGTCGGCCGCCGCGTCGCGCAGGATCTCGACCATGCGGTCGCGGTCCGCGTGCGAGACACGCATCAGACCCGGATCGGGCTCGCTCCGGCCGCCCGCCTCGTCGGTGCTCATGGCCGTACCCTACGACCCGGCGCGGCCCCGGGCTGGGGAGTGTCTGACGGATACCGACTCCGCGACGACTCACGATCATGCCCGACCGCCGGACCGACACCTTGGAACGCCATCGGTGTGAGATCCCTGCATGATCGATGTGGCGACACTGTCGCTCCGACGACAGTTCCGTCACACTCTCAGCGCAGTGATCGCGCACCGTTGCGATGCCGCCGCCGCGTGAACGGGGCACGCGCCCAGCCGTCGACGCTGCCGCAACCCGCCATCGCGACCAGGCCGAAGCCGGCCAACGCGGCGGCTCGGCGGGTCATGACGGCGGCGTACGGCTGAGCCGGTCCTGGAGGAACTCCTGCTCGGCGGCGTTGTCGCTCAGTGCCAGCGCGGCCCGGTAGGCCTGCGCGGCCTCGGCGTGCCGGCCGAGCCGCAAGAGCAGGTCGGCCTTCGTGGCGGGGAGGTAGCGGTAGCCGGCCAGCCGTCCGTCGTCCTCGAGCGCCGTCACGACGGCGAGCGCCGGACCGGGTCCGTCGACCATCGAGACGGCGACCGCGCGGTTCAGCGCGACCACCGGCGAGGGCCAGCGGCGCAGCAGCTCGTCGTAGAGCGTGAGGATCTGCGGCCAGTCGGTCTCGGCGTAGCTGGGCGCCTGGGCGTGCAGCGCGGCGATCGCGGCCTGCAGCGCGAACCGCCCGGGCGGGCCGGACCGCAGCGCGCCGACGACCAGCCGGTCCGCCTCGGCGATGAGCGTCCGGTCCCACCGCGAACGGTCCTGCTCCTCCAGCCGCAGCAGCCGGCCGTCGGCGTCGGTGCGGGTCGCCCGGCGGGCCTGGTGGACCAGCAGCAGCGCCAGCAGTCCGGCCGTCTCGGGCTCCGACGGCAGCAGCGGGCGGAGCATGCGGGCGAGGTCGAGGGCGCGGCCGGTGAGCTCGTCGCGGACCAGGTTCTCGCCTGAGTGAGCCGTGTGCCCCGTCGCGTACAGCAGGTGGATCACCGTCAGGACGGCGTCGATGCGCACGGGCAGGTCGCTCGCCGACGGGACCGAGTACGGGATGCGGGCCGAGGCGATCTTCTTCTTCGCCCGGGTGATGCGGGCGGCCAAGGTGGGCTCGGCGACGAGGAAGGCGTGCGCGATGTCCGGGGTGCTGACGCCGCAGACCAGCCGCAGCGTCAGCGCGACCTGCGCCTCCTGGGCCAGCGCGGGGTGGCAGCAGGTGAAGATCAGGCGGAGCCGGTCGTCGGGGATGGGCCCCTCGGAGCCGCTGCTGCCGCCGTCGTCGGCGTCCATGAGCAGCAGCGGGAGCTTGGCCTGCAGGGTGCGTTGCCGGCGGATGACGTTGAGCGCCGTCCGCCGGGCCACCGTCGTCAGCCACGCGCCGGGCTTGGCCGGCACGCCGTCGCGCTGCCAGCGGGTGAGCGCCTGGACGTAGGCGTCCTGCACCGCCTCCTCGGCGGCGTCGAGGTCGCGCGTGACCCGCACCGTCGCGGCGAGCACGAAGGCCCACTCGCGACGGTGCGCGTCGGCGACCGCCTGCTCGACCGTCAGGACGTGAGCCCGGAGAAGTCGAGCCCGAGCAGCGGCCGGACCTCGACACCGCCGCTGACGATCGGCGTCATGCGGGCCAGCTCGATGGCGTGGTCGAGGTCGCGCGCCTCGATGACGAAGACGCCGGCCAGCGCCTCCTTGGTCTCGATGAACGGCCCGTCGGTGACGAGGTCGCCGCGGATCGTCGTGGCGGTAGCGCTGGGCTCCAGTGCGATGCCGCCGAGCTCCTTGCCGCCCTTCTCGGTGATGCGGCCGGGCAGCGCCTCGTGCGCCGCCAGGACCTCCGGCGGCAGCTCGGCGGCCTGGCCGCCCTCGGCCTCGCGCTCGTAGATGAGGATCGCGTACTGAGCCATGGGAACTCCTTCGTGTCGGTGCGTACACATCCTCGTCACGCGGCGGGCCGGCGAATCGACAACTCGCGAGAAGAAATTCTCAGACGTGTTCGGAGACGAGGACGGCGACGGTGTCCGGCTCGAGCGCGCGGAACACGTGCGGCAGGTCGCCGGGGTACGCCACGTAGTCGCCTGGCGCCAGCTCGACGGGGTCGTTGGTGAGCCCGACCAGGGCCCGGCCGGCGCTGAGCACGACGTGCTCGACGACGCCGGGCATGTGCGGGTCCGACGAGCGCGGCTCACCCGGCTGGGCGGTGATGAGGTAGATGTCGCGGCGGGCGTTCGGCGGGCTGGCCGACAGCACGGTGGCGACGTAGTCGGCCCGCTCCGAGGCCACGCCCGGCCCCTCGCCCTTGCGGATGACCTGCACCTTCGGCCGGGCCGGCTCGAAGAGCTGGGCGAACGGCACGTCGAGGGCGATGCTCAGCGCCCACAGCGTCTCGACGCTGGGGTTGCCGGCGCCGGCCTCGAGCTGCGAGAGCGTCGACTTCGCGATGCCGGCGCGGCGGGCGACCTCGGCGAGCGACAGCCCGGTGCGCCGCCGCTCGCGCTGCAGGGACGCGGCGATGACGGCGAGCGGCGCTTTGGGCTGGCTCATGGCGGTGTTCGCTCCATCGGTCGGTCGTTCGTCTTGACGAACGGTGCATGCGTCGTTCAGTGTAGTGGTCATGCGTTCGATCTACCGAACACTACGCGCCGACCGGGCGCTGGCGCGCGACATCGCCCTCGTGTGTGTCGCCGACGCGGTGGTCGGCCTGTCCTTCGGCGCCATCGCCGTCAGCGAAGGGCTGCCGGTATGGGCGCCCATGCTGCTGTCGGTCGTGGTGTTCGCCGGGGCGGCGCAGTTCATGTTCGTCGGCCTGGTCGCGTCGGGCGGCAACCCGGTGGCGGCCGTCCTGGCCGGACTGCTCGTCAACGTCCGGCACGTCGTGTTCGGCTTCACCGTCGGCGACGTCGTCGGCCGCGGCTGGCAACGGGTCGTCGGCAGCCACGTCATGGTCGACGAGACCGTGGCGTTCGCGCTGGCCCAGTCCGACGCTGCGCGCCGGCGGGCGGCCTACTGGGGCTGCGGCATCGCGCTCTTCACCTGCTGGAACGTCGGCGTGGTGGCGGGGGCGTCCATGGGGACGGCGGTCAGCGACCCCGCGGTCCTCGGACTGGACGCCGCGTTCCCGGCCGTGCTGCTCGCGCTGGTGCTGCCGGCCCTGCGCGACCGGACGACGGCGCTCGCCTGCGGTGTGGGGGTGGTCATCGCGCTCGCGACGGCGCCGTTCCTGCAGGCCGGGCTGCCGGTGCTGCTCGCCCTGGCCGGCGCCGTGGTCGCCCTGGCCCGCCCGGCCCGCCCCGCGTCACAGGAGGAGGTGCCGGCATGACGATGTCCGCGACGGCGCTCGTGGTGGCCGTGGTCGTCCTGGGGGTGGGGACGTTCGCGTTCCGCTACGCCGGGCCGCTGCTGCGCGACCGGGTGACGCTGTCGCCGCGGGTCGAGCAGCTGCTCGCGGTGTCGGCGATCGTCCTGCTCGCCGCACTGGTCGCGACGGCCGCCGTCATGGACGGCCAGGAGTTCGCCGGCGTCGCCAAGCCGGCCGGCGTGGCCGTGGGGGCCGTGCTCGCCTGGCGTCGGGCCCCGTTCGTCCTGGTCGTCGTGGCGGCCGCCGCGACCGCCGCGCTCCTCCGCCTCGCCGGCATCCCCTGATCGCGAGTCGCACTCTGGGAGCATGGAGGGCAGGAGGTGGTGAGGCATGACCGAGAACGCGACCGAGCATCAGCCGCAGACCCTCGTCGATGCGCTGATCGACGCCGTCGCCGCCATGGGCGGAGTGGAGCTCGAGCTGCCGGCGCGCACCGAGCCGCAGCGGCCGGTGAGCTTCGAGTGATCGCCGTGGTCGACCCGTTCGAGGGTCAGGGGAGCACGTAGCGCCGCGTCCAGTCGCCGCCGTCGTCGAGCGTGAAGCGGGCGCGGGTGGCGATGCCGCTGCCCTCGGGCATCCACCAGACGTCGACGCGGTCGGGGACGAGGACGATCGGGGTCCACGACGGCGGCGGCTGCGGCGGGTCGTCGGCCAGGAACCGCTCGAACACCGCCCGCACCCGTGCCGGCTCGACCGCGGCGCCCTCCACATCACCGAGCTCGTCGTGGGTCCAGGCCAGTGCCCGCAGGTTCGGCGCCTGCGCCCCGTACCAGGCACGGGCCTCGGCGAGCGACGGCGTCAGCACGGCCGCCGTGCCGTGCAGCGTCACCTGCCGGACCAGCGCCGGCCAGAAGAACACGCCCGCCGCCCGCGGGTTCGCCGCCACGTCGGCCGTCTTCATCGAGGGGCGCGAGGTGTGGAACCGCACGCCGGACTCGTCGATGGCCGTGGCGAGCACCGTCCGCGCGTGCGGCGTGCCGTCCGCCGACGCCGTCGTGAAGGTGAAGCAGCGGGCGCTGCTGCCACCACCGGCCTCGTCCACCCAGCCGGCCAGCAGCCGCAGTGGATGGCCGGAAACTCCGTTGAGCGCGGCGCCGTCGTTTGCCATCATCCCTCCATGATCTCGACTTCCGGTCCCCGCCCGCTGCCCGTCTCCGCCCACCCGGCGAAGACGCAGCAGCAGACGCGCCCGGGCCGGAGGCCGATCCCGCTCGTGCCATGAGCGCGGCCATCGTCGCGGGGTTGCTGGCCGGCTACGGCATCGCGATCCCGGTCGGCGCCGTGGGCGCCTATCTCGTCGCCCTGACGGCGCGTACCTCGCTGCGGGTGGGTGCGGCGGCCGCCCTGGGCATCGCGACCGTCGACGGCGGCTACGCGATCGCCGCCGTGCTGGGTGGGGCCGCACTGGCCGGGTCGATCGAGCCGTACGCGCAGCCGCTGCGCTGGGCCTCGGCCGCCGTCCTGCTGGTCATGGCCGCCGTCGGCGCCGTCGCCGCTGCCCGCAGGCACCGCGCCGCACCCACGAAAGACGTCGTCGACCCACAGGAGCCGCGCCAGGAGACGCCGGCGCGCGCGTTCGTCACGTTCCTCGGCATCACGGCGATCAACCCGCTGACGGTGGTGTACTTCGCCGCGCTGGTCCTCGGCAGCGGTGCGCGGCTCGCGCAGGGCGCCGAGGCGGTGGTGTTCGTCGCGGCGGCGTTCGCGGCGTCGGCGAGCTGGCAACTGCTGCTGGCCGGCGGGGGAGCGCTGCTCGGGCGGTTCGTGACCAGCCCGCGGGGCCGCCTGACCACGGCGTGGGTGTCGAGCGCGGTCATCGTGGTGCTGGCCGTTCGCATGATCGTCACCGGCGGCGAGTAACGTCCGGAAGGTGAGGGATGCCGGCCACACCACGCTCGTCACCGACCGGCTGCTATTGCGGCGACCGGTTCCCGACGACGTCGACGTGATCTTCCACGTCTACCGCGACCCGCGGGCGTGCGAGCACAACCCGTCGAACCTGCTACGCGAGCGCGAGGGCGCCGCGAGCCTGTACCGCAGCTGGGACGAGCACTGGCGCACCGAGGGGTTCGGCTACTGGACGGTGCTGCGCCACGAGTCCGACCGGCCGGTCGGGTTCTGCGGCCTCAAGTACATGTGGTTCCGCGAGGACCAGGTCGCGAACCTGTTCTACGGGTTCGACCCCGCCTGGTGGGGGCACGGGCTGGCCGCCGAGGCCGCCCGGGCCGTCGTCGGCTGGGGCGCGAAGCACCTGCCGGGCGTGTCCGTGGTCGCCCGGATCCGGCCGGACAACCACGCCTCGCAGCGGGTCGCCGTCCGGGCCGGGCTGACCAGGGCCGAGCACCTCGACGGGCTCGGCTTCGACGGCCTCGAGTGGATCTACACCACGGCCTGAGTCGACGACGGCGTCAGCTGCCGGTTCGCGCCTGGCCCAGCGGCTCGCGCACCAGGATCTCGTCGACGTAGCAGTACTGCCAGTCCGCGCCGGGCTGCAGCGACTGGATGACGGGGTGGTGCTCGTCCTCGTAGTGCGCCCGCGAGTGCCGGGCGGGGGAGTCGTCGCAGCAGGCCACCAGCCCGCACTTCATGCACAGCCGCAGCTGCACCCAGGTGCCGCCGTCGTCGATGCACTGCTGGCAGACGGTGATGTCGGTCTCGGTGACCTCCATCTGGTCCTGGTGGATGCAGGCGGTGCTCATGGTCTCGGACTGGACGTACTTCCAGCGCGAGCGGAGCAGCCGGTCGGGCACGAAGCGGGCGAAGTGCTGCGACTGCGACGCCAGCAGCGGCGCCGCGATGGCCAGCACCAGCACGTACAGCGCCACGAACGGGCCCATGCGCTCGTCGAGGCCGGCGGCGATGGCCAGCGTGGCCAGGATCAGCGAGAACTCGCCGCGGCCGAGCACCGTCAGCCCGATGTTGGTGGCCGCCCGCTGGTTGAACCCGAACAGCCGCGCCGTGAACACCCCGGCGGTCAGGTTGGTCACCAGCGTGACGCAGACGGCGATGGCCACCGGCAGCGCCACGCCGCCGAGGTCGGCGACGTCGATGGTCAGCCCGAAGGAGATGAAGAAGACCGCCGCGAACACGTCGCGCAGCGGCAGCACCAGCTGTTCGACCCGCTCCTTGAGCGCCGTCCGCGACACCACCAGGCCGATCATCAGCGCGCCGATGGCCTCGGACACGCCCACCTCGAGCGCGACGCCCGCGACCAGCACGACCAGGCCGACCATGAGGATGGCCAGCAGCTCGTCCTCGCGGGAGTCCAGGATCATGGCGATGGCGCGCGCGCCCCACCGGGCCAGCGCGAACAGCGCCACCAGGAAGCCGAAGCTGATCAGCAGGTCGACGACGAAGTCCAGCGTCGAGCCGGAGTCGTTGAGCACCGGCGCCAGCAGGGCCAGGTAGAACGCGAGGAACATGTCCTCGATGACGATGACGCCGAGGATGATCGGCGTCTCGGCGTTGGTCAACCGGCGCAGCTCGATGAGCAGCTTCGTCGCGATGGCCGATGAGGAGATGCCCAGCGCACCGGCGATGACCAGCGCCTCGGACGTGCCCCAGCCCAGCGCGAAGCCGAGCCCGAGCCCCGCGCTGACGTTGAGGCCGATGTAGACGCCGGCCGCGATGAACAGCCGCTTCCCGCTGCCCAGCACCTGCTCGGCGGGGAACTCGACCCCGAGGTGGAACAGCAGCAGCACCAGGCCCAGCGACGCGAGCAGGGCGAGGTCCTCGGGGTGCTCGACCAGCACCGGCCCCGGCGTCCCCGGCCCGAACACGATGCCGATGAGCATGTAGCAGGGGACGGTGGGGAAGCCGTACCGGCGGCCGAGCCGCGCGACGAGTCCGGCGAGCAGGACGATCGCGCCCAGCCCGATGAGATCAGCGTGCACCTGTACCTAGCCCTCGAAGAACGTGCCGGTCAGGACGGCGCCCAGCTTCAGCGCCTGCTCGCGGGTCAGCTCGAGGACGGCGGTCGGCTCGTCGCCCTTGTTGGTGAAGACGTAGAGGTCGCGGATGTCGCCGCGGCGCACGACGACCGAGACCCGCTGCGTCGGGCTGCCCAGGTCGATGTCGTACCGCTTGCCGATGCCCGGCAACTCCTGCATGTGCACGCCCTGGCCCATGGTGGGTGTCCTTCCTCCCGCGCGATCAGAACCCGAGTCTAGGGTCGCCGCGCCCTGGCCGGCGCCAGCCGTCCGAACGCCGGTTCCGGCCGGCCCACCCGCGGGTCGCCGACGGCGCCGAGCTGGGCCTCCAGCCGGGTCGCGCCGCCGGGCAGGAACGGCGTCAGCTCACCGGCCACCACCCGGCAGGCGTGCACCACGCCGGCGAGGACCGCGTCGGTGCCGGGGGAGTCGCGGCGGCCCGCGTCCCAGGGCCGCTCGGCCTCGATCGTCCGGTTCGCCAGATCGACGACGGCGACCAGGGCACCCGCCGCCCTGCGCAGGTCGAAGTCGTCGATCGCCCGGTCGACCGCCGCCGGCAGTGCCTCCGCGGCCGCGGTGAGCGGGCTCGTCCCGGGGGCACTGACGACGCCGTCGCGCAGCCGGTGCACCAGCGTGAGCGTGCGCTGCACGAGGTTGCCCAGCCCGTTGGCCAGCTCGAGGTCGTGCCGGGCGACCAGCCGGTCCTCGGTGAAGTCGGTGTCGCCGACCCGCGGCACCTCGCGGACGAACCACCAGCGCAGCGCGTCGGTGCCGTAGCGCTGGGCCAGGTCGGCCGGATCGGCCGTCACCCCGGTGCTCTTGGCGATCTTGGCGCCGCCGACGGTGAGGTAGTCGTGCACGAGGATCGCGGTCGGCAGCGGCAGCCCGGCCGCGAGCAGGTGCGCCAGCCAGTAGACGGCGTGGAAGCGCACGATGCCCTTGCCGATGACGTGCACCCGGTCGGCGGACTCGACCCACCAGTCCGGTAGGCGGCCCCGTCGTCGCCGTAGCCGAGCGCCGTCACGTAGTTCGCGAGCGCGTCCCACCAGACATAGACGACCTGGGACGGGTCGCCGGGGACAGGGATGCCCCACCCGTCGGCCCTGGCGGCCGGTCGCGACACGCTCACGTCGCGCAGGCCGGCGCGGACGAACGCGAGTACCTCGGCACGCTTGGCGGCAGGCTCGATCCGCACGGTGCCGGACTCGAGCAGGCGCAGCAGCTCGTCCTGGTAGCGGGACAGCCGGAAGAACCAGTTCTCCTCGCTGACCTCCTCGGGCTGGACGCCGTGCTCCGGGCAGACGCCGTCGTCGAGCTCGTCCGGTGCGTAGAACAGCTCGCAGCCGGCGCAGTAGAGCCCGGTGTAGCGGCGGCGGTGGAAGTCGCCGCGGGCGGCGCAGCGCTCCCACAGCCGGCGCACGCCGGGCGCATGCCGCGGGTCGGTGCTGGTGCGGATGACGTCGTCGACGGAGAGCACCAGCGGCTCGCGCAGCGCGGCGAACCGGGCGGCGTTCTCGTCGACGAAGGGCTGGACGGGGACGCCGGCGGCCCACGCCGCGACGACGTTCTTCAGCGCGTTGCCGTCGGTGCCGGTGAGGAACCGCACCGGGCGCCCGCGCCGCCGCCGGTGCCGGGCGAGCACGTCGGCCTGCACCAGCTCCAGCGCGTGGCCGAGGTGCGGCGCGCCGTTGACGTAGGGGATGGACGTGGTGACGTAGTAGCGGTCGGTGGTCATGACGATCTCCCTCCAGCCTGCACGGCGGGGGAGTCCGAACACACGAAAGCCCCCGCTGAGCAGGGGCTTCGACGTTCGGGTGGTGACGGTGTCAGCGCACGCCGGGCGGCCCCGCGACGGGGCGCATCATCGGCTGCGAGAACTGGGTCATACCGGTCATGATACGCGAAGCGGCCGGTCCACACGTCGCGACTAGCTGTGACAAG
Source organism: Jiangella mangrovi (assembly GCF_014204975.1). NCBI lineage: Bacteria > Bacillati > Actinomycetota > Actinomycetes > Jiangellales > Jiangellaceae > Jiangella > Jiangella mangrovi. The sequence goes on along the minus strand of NZ_JACHMM010000001.1, from coordinate 4,127,046 downwards.
CGTGTGATGGGACCTGTCAAGACAGCTATGTCCGTTTTCGTCGCACATTCAGTGTCGACGAGAATGTTTAATGCGACGACACGCGGGAAAGATTTCTTCGTTTCTCCTTGCGCAACTTCTTTGACTGCTTAGACTCACAGTCAAGAACACACGGGGTCGTCCGGACCGAAAGCTTGACCCTGCTGGTTCGCCAACAGAGGTTCTTTCCCACGAAGGAGTCAAAGATCATGGACGCACTTTCGGGTCTCCTGGACACCATCGTCGCGCTGGTCAACCAGCTGCTGGGGACGGTCACCGGCCTCCTCGGCTGAGGAACCGGCAGGTAAGCCCTTCTCCATCCGGTGGGCGCTTGGCGGCTCCCCACCACCCGTCCGCGTATGTCCTGGGAATCCCCGGACATACGCGGGCGGTCTTTTTATGTCCCGAATTCGCGGGTGCGAATGTCGCGGTTGCGCCCGGGTTGTCGCGGGTGCGGCAAGCGCCCTATTCCGGGGCGATCTCGCGCGGCATGATGTCGTGCGGCAGCGAGGTGCGGGCGGCGCGGAGGAACGCGAACGGCGTGCGGCGGCCGAGGTTGGCCACGCGCGAGGTGTAGATGTCGGCGTACTTCTCGACCTGGCGGGCGAACAGGCTCTTGTCGTTGCCGGCGCGCATCATGGGGCCCCAGGTGGCGTTGCCGAGCTCGCCGGCGGCGCGGGCCAGCGGCGCGATCTGCTCGTCGAGGGCGCGCAGGGCCTCGCGCAGCGCCTCGACGGTCTCGCGCGGCGCGTCGTCGCCCGGGCGGAGCTGGGCGACGCGGGCGTGGGCGAGGCGGTCCTCGAGGTCGGCCTTCTGGGCCATGAAGTGGCGCAGCTCGCGCTCGTCGTCGGCGAAGGCCATGGCGGCGGCGATCTCGGCCTCGAGCTCGCGCATTATGAGCGCCGTCCGCCAGCGCAGCGCCGACTTCGTGACGTGGACGTCGCCGAACAGGTGGTCGCCGACGTAGAGGATCTCGTCGCCGGTGAGCTGCAGGCTCTGCTCGACGCGGCGCGCGTTGCCGCCGTGGTACACGTCGCCGGTCTTGAACGGCCCCCAGTGCGGCTGCAGCAGCCCGCGCTCGGTGTCGACGACGCGGAACGCCGGCTCGACCTCGGAGAAGAACCGCGGCTTGGCGGCGGCCACCACGACGATGTCGAACAGGTCGCGCCAGGAGCCCGACGGGACGTGCCGGTCGAAGGCGTAGCTCATCATCGCCTTCGTGTAGGCCCACTCGCTGTTGGTGATGAGCAGCAGCCGCTTGCCGGCCAGCCGCTGGTCGATGAGGGTCTGCGCGGTGTCGGGGTCGATGTCGCAGAACCGGTCCGGGTCGGCGACGATCTCGGCCTTCAGCGCGCCGGTCATGTGCGACTCGTCGAGCGCCGCCGACACGATCCGGTACAGCTCGTCGTAGCCCAGCGGGCCGGGGATGGTGCCGTCGTCGAGGCGGTCGACGAACTGCGCGTACAGCGCGGACTCCGAGATGGTGAACAGGGTGTTCATGAACCGGAACCGCGGGTTGTTGAGGTCGACGGTGACGCCGGCGTAGGTGGTGCGCAGCTCGTCGAACGAGAGCTGGCGGGTGCCGTGCTGGGCCTGGATGACGTAGCCGAAGCGGGTCGCCTTGACGAGGTTGCCGAGGTCGAGGTCGATGACCAGGCCCTGCAGGTAGCGGTCGGGCTCGAAGACGAGGCCGGCGACGGGGTAGTCGCCGGCCGCCAGCACCCGCGTGGCGTGCTCGAACGCCGTCCGCTCCCAGTCGTCGGTCCGGTAGTGGATGAGCGTGTAGTCCATGTCGTAGCCGATGGCCTGCACCGAACGCAGGTTCAGTGTGCGGTTGGCGTAGACACCGCGTTCCAGCGGGCCCGGAGACGTCATGGACCGAGCCTAGAGGTTCGGGTCGTTCACCTGGTCCATCACGTAGATGATCGCGCCGCCCGGGTCCTGGTAGGTGGCCATGAAGCCGCCCGGGATCTCGTTCGGCTCCTCGATGACGCCGAGCGAGTCGGGCTTGCCGGCGTGGAACGCCTGCACGCTGTCGACGACGAAGAGCGGCCCGACCGGCGCGTTCGCGTCGTGCGAGTCGAGCATCAGCTGGACGCCGGTGCCCGGCATGGTGAGCGCGACGGTGGCGTCGCCCTCGCGCCAGGCCTCGTCGAAGCCGAGGCCGTCGCGGTAGAGGGCCAGCGACGCCTTGAAATCGGAGGTCGGGACGAACAGGAACTCGAGCTTCATGGCCGTTCTCCTTCTGGATGGTGCCGTAATTGAATTTGAGCATAGCGTAACGGCATTATGGTGTCATGCGCGAGTGGGTTCCGGTGTCGAGTTCGGCGAAGGGGCGGCTCGCGCTGGCCGCGGTCGGGGCGTTCGGTGCGCGCCCGTTCGAGGCGGTCACCGTCGGCGAGCTGGCCGCGGCCGCCGGCGTCACCACGGGCGCGCTGTACCACCATTTCGGCAGCAAGGCGGGCCTGTACGCGTTCGTGCGCGAGGACGTCGAGCGGCGGCTGCTCGACCGCATGGAGGGCGCGGTCGCGGCGACGGCGCCGCCGGGGGACCGGTCCGCGGCCGTGACGGCGGCGCTGCGGGCCGGTTTCGACTTCGCCGTCCGCGAGGGGTTCCCGCGGCTGCTGGGCGCGCCGCCGCCGGAGGCGTCGCCGTCCGGCCCGGATCGGCTGGCGCACCTGCTGGGCGCGCTGACGGCGCCGGTGTCGCCCGTGCTGGGCCGGGTGCTGGCGGCGTCGTGGCGGGCCGCGGTGCTGGCGGTGGCCGACGGCGCGGACCCGCCGGCGGCGCGGGACGCCCTGACGGCGCTGCGGCCGCGGATCCCGGCGTGGCCGCTCGCGGAGGGTTAGGCGGCGGCGTGCGGGCCGGCGACCGGCAGGCCGGCCGCGGCCCAGGCGTGGAAGCCGCCGACCAGGTCGGTCGCGTTGACCAGGCCGAGGTCGCGAAGCGAGGCGGCGGCCAGGCTGGACGCGTAGCCCTCATTGCAGAACACGATGACCGTGCGCCGCGGGTCGTCGGCCTGCTCGAGCCGGTGCGGGCTGGTCGGGTCCAGGCGCCACTCGAGCACGTTGCGGTCGACGACCAGCGCGCCGGGGATGGTGCCGTAGCGGGCGCGGTCCTCGGCCGGGCGGGTGTCGACCAGCAGGGCGAGCTCGTAGGTGACGGCGTGCGCGGCCTGTTCCGGCGTGACCCGGACCAGCCGCGACCGGGCGGCGTCGACCAGGGTGTCGACCCGGGGGCCCGTGGGGTGCGCGCTCATCGGGCCGGCTCCGGCTCGGCGGTGAGGATCGTCCGTACCCGCCGCAGTGCGCCGGCGTCGTCGACCTCGTAGTAGCCCATGGCGGTGAGCGGCGGCGAGTAGGCGTGCACCGTCACGGCCGGCTCGGGAGCGGTGTTGACCACGTCGTGCACGTGTCCGACGGGGAAGCCGATGCCGCGCCCGCCGCGCAGCCGCCGCTCCCGCAGCCGCGACCTCGACGGCGTCCAGAACCGCTCGGTGACGACGCCGGACACGACGGTCAGGGCGCCGAGCGAGCCGGCGTGGTCGTGCAGCTCGGTGGACTGCTCCTGGGTCCAGCTGATCAGCCAGACGTCGGTGTACGGGTCGCTGGACAGCCGCACGGACCAGCGCTCGTCCGGGTCGAAGGTGACGGGGTGCTGTCCGGCGCGCACCTCGGCGGCGACGGTGCGGGTGAGCTCCACGAGGTGGGGGAGCGAGACAGGGGTGGGGCCGTGCGTCATGGCGGACTCCGGGTCGATGCGCAGGGTGGGCGGCATGGGGTGGACCGGAGTCAGCGACAGGACTGCATGGGCCGATAATCCCCAGTGAGTTACTAGGAATCAAGTGGCGTCCGCCCACTGAGATGCGATCGGGTCGTGCGGGCGTCACCTCCTGTTCGCCCGATGGGTCTACGGTTGCCCGGATTCGGTCATCACGGGAGAGGGACACCCATGCGCATCTCGATCCGCGCCGTCGCGGTGACGGCGGCCCTGACCACCACCGCCGCGGTGCTGGCCGCGGCTCCGGCGAGCGCCGGCCGCGACGACGCCCGCGACGACAAGGCGGGCCGCGGCGCCGCAGCCGTCCGCGTCGCCACCTACAACCTCAGCCTCAACCGCGCCGTCGAGGGCGAGCTCGAGGCCGACCTGTCCACGACCACAGACCCGCAGGCGCAGGCCGTCGCCGAGGTCATCCAGCGGACCCGGCCCGACATCGTCCTGCTGAACGAGTTCGACTACGTCGAGGGCGGCGTGGCGGCGGACCTGTTCCGCGAGAACTACCTCGAGGTCGGCCAGGGCGGCGCCGACCCGATCGAGTACCCGTACGCGTTCGTGGCGCCGTCGAACACCGGCATCCCGAGCGGCTTCGACCTGAACAACGACGGCACCGTCGGCGGCGGCGACGACGCCTACGGCTTCGGCCTGTTCCCGGGCCAGTACGGCATGGCGGTGCTGTCGAAGTACCCGATCCGCACCGACGACGTCCGCACCTTCCAGCACTTCCTCTGGAAGGACATGCCGGGCGCACTGCTGCCGACGGCGTTCTACTCGCCCGAGGAGCAGAACGTCCTCCGGCTGTCCAGCAAGTCGCACTGGGACGTTCCCGTGCAGGTGGGCCGGCGGACCGTGCACGTGCTGGTCTCGCACCCGACGCCGCCTACGTTCGACGGCCCCGAGGACCGCAACGGCACCCGCAACCACGACGAGATCCGCTTCTGGGCCGAGTACGTAGGCCCGGGCCGGGCGAACTGGATCTACGACGACGAGGGCGTGCGCGGCGGGCTGAAGCCGGGCTCGTCGTTCGTCATCCTCGGCGACCAGAACAGCGACCCCGTCGACGGCGACTCCGTCCCCGGCTCGATCCAGCAGCTGCTCGAGAACCCGCGCATCGTCGACCCGCTGCCGACGTCGCCCGGCGCACCCGAGGCCGCCGTCCTGCAGGGCGGGGCCAACGCAACGCACCGGGGCGACCCGCGCTACGACACCGCCGACTTCGCCGACGGCGCGCCGGGCAACCTGCGCGCCGACTACGTGCTGCCGTCGCGGCAGTTGCGACCGGTCGGGGCGGGCGTGTTCTGGCCGGTGCGCTCGGACCCGCTGTCGCGGCTGACCGGCGAGTTCCCGTTCCCGACCAGCGACCACCGGCTCGTCTGGGTGGACGTCCGGGTGCCCGCCGGGCGCTAGAGCTGCCGCCGGCCGGCTAGAGCTGCCGCGTCCAGGCGACGACGAACAGCGCGGCCGCCACGCACGCCGTCGTCGCCGCCGGCCGGACCCACCACGCCGCCGGTTCGCCCTCCTGACGGGGGACGAGCCGGCGGCGTAGTCGTTCCGAGCCGACGAGCAGCCCGGCCGCGACGACGCCCAGGGGCACGGCCAGCAGCGCGTGGGTGAGCCAGGCGCCGGTCCGGGACGGCCCGCCCCAGGCGTCGTCGTACGGGCCGGCGTCGACGAGCCCGTACAGCACAGTGTGGTGTCCATGCGCACGGACGGTAACGACGCCGTCACCGTGCGTCGTCATACCACGGAGCCATCGTCCGACCCGTACCTCTGGGGTACGCGCGGGACCACGTTGTCAGGGGGTTGTCAGGGTGCTGTAGCTGTTCCGTAGTGCCCCGGCACGACAGAGTTGTTCCCGCGGGGGGAGGAGTGCCGGAACCCGTACCAGATGTGGGTGGACATGGCCAGGCGCCGGCGCCGCACAAGCTTGGCCGGCTGCGAGTCTAGCGGGGGGCAAGACCGCAGCCGGCCGGGCACTTATCTCGCCAGGCGTGCTCACCAGGGCGCGTCGAGAGTGCTCAACGAGTCGTCGGGTGGGTAGCCGTCGGCGACGGCGTGCAAGGGCGTGGCCTGCCCCGCACCCCAGGCGTGGGCGAACGCGCGCTCGCCCAGCTTGTCGCGGACGGCCGACGTCGTGACCTCGGTGTCGGGACGCTCGCACAGCGGGACCGGGGCGCCGATGGTGTCGCGGACGGCCGAGGCCGCACCGAGGAGGAACGCGGCCTGCCCGGTGTTGTCGTGCTGCTGCGCGACCGCGGCCAGCGCCTCGAGCACGCTCGCCGAGCGCCACTTGTCGCCCAGTTCCTGGTGTTCGGCGAGGCTCTCGTCGAGCAGGTGGATCGAGCGTTCGAGCCGGCCTTGGCGGCGCGCGACCACCCCCAGCTGGTTCAGCGACCAGCCCACGCCTTCGCGGAAGCCGAGCCTCTGGGCGCGACCCAGGCTCTGGTGCAGCAGCCGTTCGGCGCCGGCGAGGTCGCCGTCGTACAGGGCGACACAGCCGAGGTTGATCTGCGACCAGGTGATGCCCTCGCCGTCGCCGGCCTGCTGGAAGTAGGAGAGTGCGGCCTCGGAGTAGTCGCGGGCGCGCTGGAGATCCATGCGCAGCCAGGAGACGAAGCCCAGGTAGTGCCGCGCCCACGCGATGCCGGCGCGGTCGCCCTGCTGCTGGTAGAGCTGCAGGCTCTCGAGGTGCAGCTGGTGGGAGCGGTCGTACTCGGCGCGTTCGCGCGCGACGCTGCCCAGGTGCCTCAGGGTCCGTGCGGCACCGTCGGGGTCGTCGAGGCGCCGGTAGATGTCGAGGGCCTCCTCGAGCCGGTCGGTGGCCACGCCGTACTCGCACTGCAGGAACGCGAGGAACCCGGCGCCGCGCAGCGCGGCGGCCAGGGCGGGCTCCGCGACCGGTTCCGGACCGGCGCGGGCGATGCGCAGTGCCGACTCGAGCCAGTCGCGGCCCTCGGAGTAGTGGCCGCGCAGCGAGAAGTACCGCCACAGGGCCGCGGCCAGCCGCATCGACTCCGCGGAGAGCTCGCGGCTGATGGCCCGGCCGAGAGCGACCCGCAGGTTGTCGAGCTCGGTGTCGAGGCGCTGCAGCGTGGCGCCCTGCTGATCGGTGCCCAGGTTCCCTTCGGTCTGCTCGGCCAGCTCGACGTAGTGCAGCAGGTGCCGCTGCTCGATGGTGGCCCGCCGTCCGCCGTCGTCGAGCCGCCGGCCCGCGTACTGCCGGATGACGGAGAACATCGAGTACCGCGCCTCGGTGGCGTCGCGGTCGACGAGGATCAGCGACTTGTCGATGAGCCGGCCCGTGAGGTCGAGGACGCGCTCGTGGCACGCGTCGGTGACCTCGCCGCAGAAGACGGCGACGGCGGCCGACAGCGTCCAGCCGCCGGAGAACGTCGAGGCGGCCTCGAAGAACTCCTGTTCCTCGCTGCTGAGCAGGTTGTAGCTCCAGTCCAGCGCGGCGTCGATGGTCTGCTGGCGCAGTGGCGCGGTGCGGCTGCCGCCGGACAGGATGCGCGACGACGAGTCGAGCTCGTCGGCGATCTGCTCGATGGTCAGGACGTTCACCCGGGCGGCCGCGAGCTCGATGGCCAGCGGGATGCCCTGGACACTGCGGCAGACCCGGCTGACCTGCAGCAGCCGCTCGTCGCGCGGGTGCACCCCGTGGGCGGCGGCGCGGGCGAGGAACATCCGGACGGCGTCGGCGTCGCGGATCTCCTCGGGCGCGGCGCGCGACGGCGGCACCGCGAGCGGCTGCACCTGCCGGACCACCTCGCCGGGCGCCCGGAGCAGCTCGCGGCTGGTGGCCAGGATGGTCAGACGGGGGCAGCGCTGCAGCAGGACCGTGCACAGCCAGGCGCAGGTCTCGACCACGTGCTCGCAGTTGTCGAGGACGATGAGCATGCGCCGCGACCCGATGTGCTCGGCCAGCGCGTCGACCTCGGCGGCGTCGGAGGCCAGCCGCAGCCCGACGGCGGCCGCGACGGCGTCGGTGACCTCGGGCCCGTCGGGGCGGGCGGCCAGCGGGACCCAGCAGACGCCGGCCTCGAACTGGCGGCCGACGCCGTTGGACACGGCGACCGCGAGGCGGCTCTTGCCGACGCCGCCGAGCCCGGTGAGCGTGACCAGCCGGACCCCGCCGTGCCCGAGCAGCGACGTCAGCTCGGTCAGCTCGGCGGCCCGGCCGATGAGGGTGTCGGGCGGCAGCGGCGGTCCCTGCAACTGCGGTGCGTAGCCCGACGGGGACCGGCGCAGCGACTCGGTGAACACCGCGAAGTCCTGCTCGGAGAGGTTGAGCGCCGTGGCAAGCATGCGCACCGTCAGCGGGCGCGGGGCCCGGCGGCGGCCGCGCTCGAGGGCGGCGACGGCGTCGGAGCTGAGGCCGGCTTTTTCGGCAAGCTCCTCCTGCGACAGACCGGCCGCCAGCCGGTGCCGCCGCAGCAGACCTGCGAAATCGTCGATCTCGTTCTTGCCCGACACGCCTCGTAAACCTCCGAGATGACCCGGTAGCTGTGAAATCGTACCGGGTGATCTTGGGGGTATCAGGAGGCGTCGAGCAAGTGATTCGTTCAGAATCGCCAGACCTCGGCGACGGCGACGAACGCGCTGGACGATGGGCGCTGCGGTGTGCCGCCCCGGATGATCTCTCCGGGTAGCCTCCGGCCGCGCACCTCGATGGCCGCCGAGGCGCTCGGCCCGGTCACCAGACTGAGGCTGTGGACGCGGCCGCCGAGGTCGAACTCGTCGGTCGCGAAGGCCCTCCGATCCAGCACGTTCGCGATGCGCACGGACACGTCGCCGGCCCGCGCCCGGGTGCCCTGGGCGAGGTCGTTGGTGACGTGCACGGCGCGCCGCTCGACCCGCGGCTCCGGCCAGAGCAGGCCCGTGGCCTCGGGGAAGAACCGGGTGAAGGTGCGCTCCAGCCAGTAGCCGAGGCTCGGGTGGTCGGTGAGCACGCGGACCTCGCCGTCGTGCCAGAGCACGATCGCCGCGCCGGAGCCGTGGGTGGACCAGTCGACCGTCCAGACCGAGGCGTACGCCGTCACCACGTCGCCGTGGAACAGCTGGACGCCCGGGTTGGCGCCGACGAGGACGACCTTGCGGAGGGCGGGATCGGTGGGCCCGGCGTCGGCGATGGAGGGGAGTGCTGTGGCGGTGAGGGCGGTGGCCGAGAGAGCTGTGGCGGCGCCGGCGCGGAGGACCCGGCGGCGGCTGAGGGGCTGCGTCGTCATGGCGGCAGTCGACCCGCCGGGCCGATCCGGCCGCCATGAATTCGAGTAGGTTCGAATGATGGCGGTCCGGATGCCGATGACGGCCGATGCCCTGGGCCGGTCGCGGTTCGGCATCTCGCCCTGCGCCGAGGTGGTCGGCAGTCTGCGCGCGCTGCATCGCCCGGCGCCGGGGTCGCCGCACCTGATGCGCTGGCGGTCGCGTGCACTCGACGCCGTCCCGGCCGCTCCGCTGAGCCTGCTGGCGGCGCTGACCGGCAGCTCCGTCTACATCCTCGATCTGCTGACGCCGCCGCCGGACGCCGCCGTGATGACGATCGACGACGAGGTGGCCGCGATCGCGGCGACCCCCGCCGAGCTGGTCGACTACCAGCTCGACATCGCCTACCGCGGCCGGGCGATCCCGGCCGCCGTCGCCGCCAGCGTCGGTGGCCCGGCCCGGCTCGAGGAACTTCGCCAGCCGATGCCCGCCGTCGTCGCCGAGGCACTGGCCGGGGGACCGGCGGCGTTCGCGGCCCGCGTGGCCGCCGCCATGGGCGTGTACTTCGCTCGGGTGCTGGCTCCCGACTGGCCGCGCGTGCTGGACGTGCTGACCGCCGACGTCGCCTACCGGGGCGACCGGATGGCCCAGCACGGCGCGCTCGCCCTGCTCGACGACTTCCATCCGTCCGTGCGCTGGGACGACGGCGCGATCGTGGTGCGCAAACCGTTCGACCTCGTGGTCGACTGGCCCTACGACGGGCTGCTGCTGATCCCGAGCACCGGCGTCGGCGACGGCGTCCTGCTCAACGCCGAGCGCCCGACCACGCCGTCGATCCTGTACCCGGCCCGCGGCCTGCACGCGCTCTGGTCGGTCCCGGGCGCGCCGGGGTCGCGTGCCGAGCGGGCGGCCGAAGACCTGGGCGAGCTGATCGGGCACACCCGCGCCACCCTGCTGGCCGCCCTCGACACCCCGCGCACGACGGCCGAGCTGGGCCGCCGCGAGGCGCTGTCGCCCGCGACGGTCTCGTACCACCTCGCGATCCTGCACCGCACCGGCCTGGTGTCGCGCCGCCGCACCGGCCGCCGCGTCGTCTACGCCCGCACCGACCTCGCAGCCGCCCTGCTCGCCCCGACGGCTTGAGCCAGGGCCTGTGCCGAAGCAGTCGGGTGGCCCAGCCACGAACGGACCGGACGCGCAGTCCCGACGCACCGCCGGGATGGGCATGAACGCATGTGGCGCCGCTGGGCTTCCGGGCCGGTGACAGCAGCGGGTCCGTGGGTGGCGGCGGGCCTGGCCTCGAGAACGGGCTTGGCGCGCGCCGGATCGACGCGCGTCGGCAGGAGCATGCCGACCCCGGGCGCGGCGGGTGGCGTAGCGAGACGGGCTCAGAACGGCACCGGCTCCTCCTGCGGCGTCGGCGGAGGCTTGGCGGCCGGGGTGGCGGGTGCCGGCGGTCGGGTGGCGAGGATGGGGCCGATGGTTTCGGGTTCGACGGGGTAGCGGTGTCCGGCGGGGGTGGTCCACCAGGTGGTGCCGGTGGTGTCGGTGACGATGCGGTAGCCGTGCCAGGTCTTGGCGCGGTGGTGGCCGCCGTGCAGGGCCCAGGTGTTCGCCTCGCCGGTGGTGCCGCCTGCGGCCCAGGGGATCCGGTGGTCGATCTCGGCTTCGGTGGCGGGGCGGTGGCAGGTGGGGAACCGGCAGGTGCGGTCGCGGGCGACGACATGCGCGGCGAGGTCGGCCGGCGGGGCATAAGTGGTGCGGCCGTACTCGAGGAGGCGCCCGTCGGCGGGGTCGGTGAGCAGGCGGCGCAGGGTGGCGTCGGCGGCGATGCGGCGGGCGGTGGCTGCGGGGATGGGCCCGAACCGGTCGAGCTCGGCGGGCGTCTCGTCGACACCGGCCAGCGCGGTGATCGGGACGGTGACGTGCACGGTCGCGGCCCGGCCTCGGCGCTGCCCCAGCACCACCGGCCCCGCCGCACTACCCGCCGTGGTGGCCGGCTGATCGGCCGGGGGCGCGGTCGTGTCGCCGGGTGGTGGGCTGGCGGCGGCGTGGCCGGTGCAGGTGGGGTTGCAGCAGCCGAGGTGGCCGGTGTCGAGGGCGGTCCAGGCCAGGCCGGTGAGTAGGTCGAGGCGGAGTTGGTCCAGGGTGCGGGGGTCGCCGGTGGTGCGGGTGTGGCGGGCGGCGGCGTCGGCGGCGACCCAGAGGGCGGTGAGGTCTTCGGCCGGGCCGTGCAGGGTGAGGGTGGCCGCGCCGTCGTCGCCGCCGGGGTTGGCGGGTTCGGGGCGCCCGACCCGGCGCTGCTGGGCGGCCGTGGCGCGGCGGGTGTCGGCGGCGGCGGGGTCGGCGGCGATGACCTCGCGGCGCAGGGTCTGGTCGAGCACCCACCGGGTCCGGGTCGCCGCGACCGGCAGCGCGACCTGCTCGACCTGGCGGCGCAGCGCCGGTGAGGGGAGGCAGCGGGTGCGTTCGGCGATGAGGCGTGCCTGGTCGGCGTCGATGAGGCCGGTGTCGAGCGCGGTGAGGGTGTCGGGGAGGTCTTCGAGGAGTTCGACGGCGAGCGCGACCCGGGCGGTGGCGCGGCCCGGGGTCCAGCGCAGCGCCAGGGACACCTCGTCGCCGGCGGCCTGCACGGCCCGGTGCGCATGCCCGGGCGCGAGGTCGTCCGGGGCGGTGCAGGCCTGGTACTCCGGCCGGGCGGCCAGTTCGGCGAACACCCGCAGCAGGGCGGCCTCGTCGTGGGCGATCTGGCGTTGCCGGGCCCGCGCGACCGCGACCAGCCCACCAGCCGGCAACCCCGCGAGATCCACCGCCGCGAGCGCGGCCGCCAACTCGGGGCCAGGCGCCAGCCCGGCCAGCCCGTCGAGATCAGCCACAGCAGTCCTCCGTCCACGATGAGGGACGCCCCCGGGTGGTTCGGGGCGTCTGCCACCCGCGTTGGGCCTTATCGGAGGGCTGGGGTGGACGACCGCGAAACCCCTGGACGGGTGCGACCGTGGACGAGGTGAGAACACCTGGCGTGATGTCCTGCTTCGAGGCCCGGGAACCCACTGCTGCCGCTCCCGGTGACGGCTGAACCAACAAAACGATCTTATCGAACACCCGTCCGACCCGCAACCCGAGCAAAGCGGCCGAGAGCGGGCGGCTAGATTGTCGCCCGTGCTGAGGCGGCTGCGGCGGACGACGACGGTGTTCGCTTCATTCGCGCTGCTCCTCGCCCCGGCAGCTGCCGCCGCAGCCGCAGCGGACCCCGCCGTCGATGCTCGCGAGAGCGACTGCCTGGTCGCGGTCCCCACCGGCGGCGAGTGCGGCGTCCTCACCGTCCCCGAGTACCGCGCCGACCCGGACAGCCGGACCATCGAGCTGCCGTACGTCCGGGTCAGGTCCGAGAACCCGACCCAGCCGCCGCTGGTGTTCATGAACGGCGGCCCGGGATCCGGATCGCTGCAGCTCGCGGGGTACTTCTCCTACGGCCTCGGGCTGGCCGAGACCCGCGACGTCGTCGTGCTGGAGCAGCGCGGCGGCGCCCGGAGCACGCCGTCGCTGCAGTGCTCGGGCGCGGCCGCGGCCCTGGCCGACGCGTTCACGACCGCCGACGACCCGTACGTCGAGTTCGAGCCGGCCGCCGTCGCCATGCGCACCTGCCTGGACGAGTTCGAGGCCGACGGCGGCGACCCGCGCGGCTACACCGTCGCCGAGACCGCCCGTGACCTGCGCGATCTGCGCGAGGCGCTCGGCTACGACACGTGGTCGGCGTACGGGCTGTCGTGGTCGACGCAGGTGATGGCGGAGGCCGCGCGGATCGACCCGGCCGGTGTCGACGCCGTCGTGCTCGACTCGTTCAGCGCCCCGGACCGCGACTTCGCCGCCACGGCGTACGAGGGCCTCGAGCTGTCACTGAACCGGCTCGGGGAGCGCTCCGGCGGCGACTTCCCGGACCCGTACACCGACCTCCTCGCGGCGACGGACCTGCTCGACACCCAACCCGTCGAGGTCGACGGGCACAACCCGGTGACCGGCCGGCCGGTGACGTTCCGCATCACCGGGGACGACCTCGTGACGTTCGTGCACGCCGGCCTCTACGACGTCGAGCTGCTGCCGGTGATCCCGTACCTGCTGGACCGGCTCGCCGACGGGCACGCCGGCGCCCTGACGACGCTGGTCGACATCGGCGTCGACGAGCTGACCAGCCACACTCTCGGGCAGTACTGGGTCATGCAGTGCCAGGACGAGGTCGCCTACCGCCGCGAGGGCGCCGGCCGCGCGTCGCCGCTGATCGAGTGGCTGGTCGCCGACGAGGTCGTCTGCGCAGAACTGGGGCTGGCGCCGTCGCCGCCGTCGACCCGCGAACCGGTCGGCTTCACCCAACCCGCGCTCGTGCTGGCCGGCAGCGAGGACCCCGTCACGCCCGCGCCGGTCGCCGAGGAGGCCGCGGCCGGGCTCGCCGACCACCGGTTCCTCGAGTTCGCCGGCGTCGGCCACGCCGTGCTGCTGAACAGCCGGTGCGGTCGCGACGTGATCGCCGCATGGCTGGCAGACACCGCCCGCGACGTCGACGGCCTGTGCGACCGCGCGACGCCCAGCTACGACGTCGTCGGCCGCGGCGACCTGCACCCGACGACGCGGGTCGCGCAGGCCGGGCTCGCGGCCGCCGACGGCAACTGGCTGCTGCTCGCGGCACCGGCGGTGTTCGCGCTGCTGTGCGTGGGCTGGCTGCTCGGCTGGCTCGCGCCGGTCGTCGCGGGCGTGCGACGACGGCGACAGGGGAGCGCCGCCGCCCGGGGGAGCGCTGCCCGGACGGGCGGCCCGACGCTGGTCGCGGGCATCGCGCCGGTCGCCGGGACGGCGCTCCTGCTGGCCGCGGGCGGGCTGATCTGGTCCGCCGCGAGCACTCTGCCCACGCAGCTCGTGGTCGGCGTGCCGACGGCGGTCCCGTGGCTGGGCCTCCTGTTGGTCGCCGGGCTCGCGGGCATCGCGCTCACAGCCCGAACGGCGGCGACGACGCGCGGCCGGGTGGCCCTCGCCCTCGCCGCCCTCGTCTGGCTCGCGTTCACCGCGTGGTTCGCGGTCATCGTCGTCCTGCCGAGCTAGCCCAGCACGTCGCGCCAGAACGCTGCCGTCGTCCCGTCGTAGTAACGGGTGAAGCCGCACGTCCACACGATGGGGTCGTCGAGCGGCCCGCCGCCCCAGCGGGGTTCGCCGCTGACCAGCAGCCGGGTGCCGACCTCGTACACCGGCCCCCACTCGCTCGTCTCGTCGGCGAGGGCGGCGCCGTCGGCCATGGCCACGGTGACCGCGGGCTCCTCGCCGCCGCGGAACCACTCGTGCACGTCGAAGGTGACGGACCCGGCGCCGATGTCCGTCACCGTCCCGTCGAAGGCGAACGCGCGCTCGGCCAGCGTCTCGCGCGAGTACGCGAACGCGCAGCTCGCGGCGCCGCCGTCGGGCAGCGGGCCGGTCCGCGTGACCGGCGACGGCTCGGGGCGGGCCTGGGCGGGTGGTTCCGGATCGCCCCCGGTCAGGACGACGGCGACGGTCACGCCGGCTGCGACGGCGGCAGCAAGCGCCCCGTAGGCTGCCCGACGCCTGCGCCGCGACGAACGCCGTCCGGCCGCCTCCGCTTCCGCGGCCGCCTCCGCGTCCGCCGCCGCCCGCACGGCCTGCCGCGCGCGCTCCAGCGCCGCCGGCTGCACCGGCGGCACGGACCCGGCGGTGCTCAGCTCGTCGTCGCTCATCGGGCTCACCTCCGTCACCCGGTACTTGCCGGTGGGGCGCCGAGGTGTTCGCGCATCCGCTGCCGGGCTCGGTGCAGCCGCGAGCGCGCGGTGCCCGGCGGGATGCCCAGCGCCGTGGCAGCCTCCGCGGGGGCGAGCTCCTCCCAGGTGACGAGCAGCAGCAGCTCGCGCTCGACGGCGGGCAGTGCGGCGAGCGCCTCGCGCAGGGCGGGCCGGACGGTGGTCGCATCGAGCCGGGCGTCGACGGCGTCCCATTCGTCGGCCACGGACTCGG
Source organism: Jiangella mangrovi (assembly GCF_014204975.1). Taxonomy (NCBI): domain Bacteria; kingdom Bacillati; phylum Actinomycetota; class Actinomycetes; order Jiangellales; family Jiangellaceae; genus Jiangella; species Jiangella mangrovi. The sequence goes on along the minus strand of NZ_JACHMM010000001.1, from coordinate 4,112,037 downwards.
CCGAGGCGACGACGGCCCGCGACCGGGTGCGCAGGTGCGCGGCCAGGGTGTGCCGGGCGACGCCGAACAGCCAGCCGCGCACCTCGCCGCGGGCCGGGTCGAACGAGCGCCGCGCGGCAAACGCGGCGAGCCAGACCTGCGCCAGCAGGTCGTCGGCATCGGCCGGCCCGGCCCGCCGCGTGAGGTACGCGTGCAGCGCCGGGCCGTGCCGGTCGACCAGCGGCTCGAACGCACGCGGGTCACGGCGGGAGCGCTCGATCAGCTCCTCGTCGTCGGCCACCCACCCTCCCACCGCCGGCACCGTCGTCTACCGGTACTTGTCGCGCCGGGGCGGGAGCGTTCGCGGCCTCAGTCCTCCGGGAGCGCGTTCTGTGCCACCACGCCCTGGTACCAGTGGGCGGAGTCCTTCCAGGTCCGCTGCAGCGTGTCGTAGTCGACCCGGATGAGCCCGAACCGGCGGTCGTAGCCGTAGGACCACTCGAAGTTGTCCAGCAGCGACCACGCGAAGTAGCCGCGCACGTCCGCACCCTGATCGATCGCCACTCCCACGGCCTCGAGGTGGCGCGCGATGTAGTCGATGCGCAGCGGGTCGTGGACGGCGCCGTCGGGGGAGACGGTGTCGGCGAAGGCCGCGCCGTTCTCGGTGATCATCATCGGCTGGCCGGGATACTCGTCGCGCAACCGGAGCAGGAGCTCGGTCATCCCACTCGGGTCGATGTTCCAGCCCATGGCGGTGTAGGGGCCTTCGGGGCGGACGAACTCGACGTCGTCGGCGCCGACCCAGGGGGAGCCCAGCGCGTCGTCGTGGCCGTCGTCCTCGGAGCGGGGGCTCGCGCCGTCCCACCGCCGTGCGAGCGCCGTCGAGTAGTAGTTGACGCCCAGCACGTCGATCGGCTGGTGCGCGATCTGCTCGTCACCGGAGCGGACGAACGACCAGTCCGTCACGTGCGCGGTGTCGTCGAACAGGTCCGCCGGGTAGGCGCCGGACAGCAGCGGTCCGGTGAACGCGCGGTTGGCCAGCGCGTCGACCCGGCGGACGGCGTCCAAGTCGTCCGGCGACGACGGGTCGACCGGCCGGATCACGTGCAGGTTCAGCGTGATCGACGCCTTCGCCGACGGCAGCACCGACCGCACGGCCTGCACCCCCAGCCCGTGCGCGAGGTTGAGGTGGTGGACGGCGGCCAACGCTGCGGCGCCGTCGGCCCGGCCCGGGGCGTGCGCGCCGGAGGCGTAGCCCAGGTACGCGCTGCACCACGGCTCGTTCAGCGTGGTCCAGGTGTCGACGCGGTCGCCCAGCTCGCGGGCCATGAACTCGGCGTACTCGGCGAACCGGTACGCGGTGTCGCGGTTGGCCCAGCCGCCGGCGTCCTCGAGGTCCTGCGGGAGGTCCCAGTGGTACAGCGTGAGGACCGGCTTCACACCGCGCTCGAGCAGGCCGTCGACCAGCCGCGAGTAGAAGTCGAGGCCCTCGCGGTTGACCGGGCCGCTGCCGCCCGGCTGCACCCGCGGCCACGCCGTCGAGAACCGGTACGCACCGAGGCCGAGGTCGGCGATGTGGCCGAGGTCCTCCTGCCAGCGGTGGTAGTGGTCGTCGGCGACGTCGCCGGTGTCGCCGTTCAGGGTCTTACCGGGCGTGTGCGAGAACGTGTCCCAGATGGACGGGCCGCGGCCGCCCTCTTTGGCCGCGCCCTCGATCTGGTACGAGGCCGTCGCCGACCCCCAGAGGAAGCCGTCGGGGAAACGGCGGCCGGTGCCGGTGCTCATGGTGTCGGGACTCCTCGCGGAAGACGTCGGAACAGCCCCGACCTTATCTAAGCTGCCCTCCATGACCGAGGGCCGGGAACCGCTCTGGCGCGGAGCGCGCGGCGACGTGCTGCTCGCCGCCGGCACCGGCCTGTTCGTGGTGCTCACGACGGTGCTCGGTGCGGGCGACCCGATCGCGTTCCGGCCCGTGCCGGTCGCCGGCTGGCTGCTGATCGTCGCCGGCTGCGGCGCCCTGGCGTTCCGCCGCCGGTTCCCCGTGACGGTGGGCGTCATCACGCTGGTCGCGTCGATGGCCTACTACCCGCTCATCAACCCAGACGGCGCGCTGCTGGTCACGCTGATCATCGCGCTGTACTCGCTGGCATCGGCCGGCCGGACGGTGGCAGCCGCGGTCATCGGCGGGTCGGCCATCGCCGGCTCGGCGTTCGGCGAGTACGGCACCGACGAGTCCCCGCTGGGCGACGCCGGCATGTTCCTGCTGGTCAGCTGGCTGGTTGCCGCCGTCGCCGTCGGGGCGGTCATGCACACGTCGCGCCGCAGCCGCGAGGAGGCGCTGCGCCGCCGGGCCACGGAGGAGCGCCTGCGCATCGCCCGCGAGTTGCACGACGTGCTCGGGCACAACATCTCGCTCATCAACGTGCAGGCCGGCGCCGCGCTGCACGCACTGTCCCGCGACGGCGGCAACGGCGGTGACGGCGGCAGCGAGAGCCCCGCCGCCGAGGCGCTCGCCGCCATCAAGGAGACCAGCCGCGAGGCGCTGCGCGAGCTGCGCGGCACACTCGGCGTCCTCCGTCAGGTCGACGAACAGGCGCCGACGGCGCCCGTCCCCGGTCTGCGCCGCCTGCCGGAGCTGGCCGAGCGCAGCCGGGCCGCCGGCCTCGCCGTCGACGTCGCTACCGAGGGCGACCCCGTCGAGCTGTCGCCCACCCTCGACCTCGCCGCGTTCCGGATCGTCCAGGAGGCGCTCACCAACGTCACCCGGCACGCCGGTGCCGGGCGGGTCGCCGTCCGGGTCGGCTACGGACGCGATGATGTGACGGTGGACGTGAGCGACGACGGACGAGGTGCCGGCTCCCGCGCGGGCGCCGGTACCGGCAGCGGCATCGACGGCATGCGGGCGCGGGCCGAGGCGCTCGGCGGCACGCTCGAGGCGGCCGACCGGCCCGAGGGCGGCTTCCGGGTGACCGCGCGGCTCCCGTACGGAGGTGCGGCGTGACGACGGTGCTGCTGGCCGACGACCAGCGGCTGGTGCGGGCCGGGTTCCGGTCCATCCTCGACGGCGAGCCGGACCTCGACGTCGTGGGCGAGGCGGCCGACGGCGCCGAGGCGCTCACGCGGGTCCGCGAGCTGCGCCCCGAGGTCGTCCTCATGGACGTGCGGATGCCGGAGCTGGACGGGCTCGAGGCGACCCGGCAGATCGTCGCCGACCCGGCGCTGGCCGGCGTCCGCGTCGTCATCCTCACCACGTTCGACCTCGACGACTACGTCTACGGCGCGCTGCGGGCCGGCGCCAGCGGCTTCCTCGTCAAGGACACCGAGCCCATGGAGCTGATCCACGCCGTGCGCGTCGTGGCCCGCGGCGACGCCCTGATCGCCCCGTCGATCACTCGGCGGCTGATCTCCGAGATCGCCGGCCGGGCCGCCAAACCGGTCCCGAACGCCCGCCTCAACGCGCTGACCGAGCGCGAGCGCGAGGTGCTCGAGCTGGTCGCGGCCGGGCTCTCCAACGACGAGATCGCCGACCGCCTCGTCCTCAGCCCGGCGACGGCGAAGACCCACGTCAGCCGCATCCTCACCAAGCTCGACGCCCGCGACCGCGCCCAGCTCGTGGTGCTCGCCTACGAGGCCGGGCTGGTGACGCCCGGCTGGCTCGGCTGAGGCTCGCCTCGACGGCGCAGCCGCAGCACCAGCGCGTGCACGACGGCGAACCCGGCGGCGACGGCGGGAGCGGCGAACAGTGTCGCGGGCAGGCCCGACGGTGGCAGCAGCAGCCCGAGCACGCCCGGCAGCCCCGGCTCGTCCGCGACACCGATCGCCGCGTCGACGACGCCCTCGTGCGTCACCACGGCGAGCGTGAACGCGTACCAGACCGCCAGCAGCGTCGTCGCCGGACGGCGGCGCAGCGGCTGGGTGTGCACCTGGAAGTAGGCCAGCGCGAAGACCAGCAGGAACGCCTGGATCGCGTAGATCTGGACCAGTCGCGCCCGCCCCTGGTCGAACAGCACGTCGCCCGGCCGGCTGGGCTCGGTGCCCGCGATGAGGGCCAGCCCGCGGGCGCAGCCGTCGCCGGGCGCGGCGCCGGCGCACCACACCCGCGCGACCGGTTCGGTCACGGCCTCCAGCAGGTCCGGGACGACGAGCATCGCGACATAGCCGGCGACCGTCGCGAGCACGGCCATGCCGACGCGCCGCCCGACCGTCCCCGCCGGGCCGCGGACCAGTGTCAGCGCGGAGGCGGCGGTGACCCGCACCGTGCCGTCGGGTGCGCGCGGCCAGAGCCGATCGCCGTGCGTCGCGAGGAGCACGACCGTCCCGGCCAGCGCGACCAGCACCACGTGACCGGACGCGTTCTGGGCGTCGTGGAGGATCCGTGCGAGCCGTTCGCCCCGTCCCGCCGCGTCCGTCGTCAGCCCGACGGTGTCGACCAGGAGCAGCGCCACCAGGTTCGCCAGCGGCGCGAGCACGGGCAGCGCCAGCGCGACGACCACCGGACGGGTCCAGGCGTCCGCCGTCGCCTGCGCGAGCCGCCAGGCCACGACCAGCAGCAGGCCCGCGAACAGCACCGCCCAGACCAGTTCGCCGAGGTACGCCGGCCAGCCGGACCGCTCGTTGTAGAGCAGCGTCGGCGACACCGTGAGGAAGCGCAGCCGGTCGCCGGCCCGTTCCGGGAAGCCCAGGCGGTCGGCCCAGTCGATCTGCGCGGGGAGCGCCGCGACCACCAGCATCGCGACGATGCCGGCCAGCGCCGTCCGGACGGGGTGGCCGCGCATCAGCCGGGCGCCGTCACGCGGAACGGCGCCCCGTCGTTGTCCAGCAGGTCGGTGTGCAGATGTTCGCCGTCCCACCAGGTGATCTCGGCCTGCCACTCGGTGTCGTAGGCCAGCGAGCGGCCGATCAGCGTGAACGAGTAGAAGTCCTGTGCGTCGACGGTGCGGGGCAGCGTGATCTGCTCGCCCTCGTCGTCCGCGAGCTGCCGGGCCGCCGTCTGCTGGTCACTCTGCTGCAGGTAGTCGACGGGGACGGCGGTGCCGACCGGCAGGGTGTCGAGGTCGACGACGACGAAGTCCGGCTCGTCCTCGTCGCCCTCACCGCCGCAGCCCTGGGCCTTGGACTGCTCACCGGTGACGGGGTCGGTGCGGCTCAGCACCGTGATGGTGAGGTCGCGCAGCTGGATCGGCGTCTCGCCGCCGCGGATGCTGACGCGCGCCTTCACCGTCTCGCGGTGGGTGATGAGACCGTCGCGCTCCCACCGGCTCAGCTGCCGGACGTCGATGTTGGCGATGATGTCGTCGACCAATTCGGTGCTCTCGGCCGGCACCGTCCACACCGAGGTGCAGCCGTTGTCGTCCTGCTCGACCAGCAGGCCGGTGGCCGGGCCTCTCGACCCCGTCAGGACCGCTGCCGCCAGCGGCGTCACGACACCCACCGCCGCCAGCACGAGCGCGTAGAGCGCCAGCCGGTTGCTCAGGCTGAGCGTGCGGTGCCAGTGCCTCAGGCGCGCGAACGGGCCCGGGCGGGGCGGCGGGGGAACGTCGGGGGTGACCACGGGGCAGTCATCCTAAACAACCTCAGGCGTACGTGATCACCCCGAGACCACGACTCGGGATGTAGTCCGGGTGTCCACTCCAGCTGGACGCGCCGGAGCACGCCGTCAGCCGATCCTCGTCATCGTCGGGAGCACCCGGCACGAACTCGGGACGACGAGGAAGGACGGATCATGGGGCTGGAACGGCTCGCCGCCTGGTCGCAGCGGCATCACTGGCTGGCCATCGGGCTGTGGGTGGCCGTGCTGGCCGGCGTCACGGCGCTGTCGCAGGCCGTCGGCGACGACTACCACGACGAGCACTCGCTGCCGGGCACGCAGTCGCAGCAGTTGTCGGACCGGCTTGCGGACGCCGCGCCCGCGCAGGCCGGCGACTCCGTCCAGGTGGTGCTGCAGTCCGACGACGGCGTCGAGACCCAGCAGGACCGGATCGAGCCGATGCTCGCCGACCTCAGCATGCTGCCGCACGTCGTGCACGTGTCCGGTCCGTTCGACGTGCCCGGGGCGACGTCGGCGGACGGGACCATCGCCTACGCGACGGTGACGCTGGACGGCACCGCTACGGACGTGCCGGCCGACGCCGTCCGCGAGATCATCGACACCGCTCAGGCGGCCGACGGCGACGGCCTGCGGGTCGAGCTGGGCGGTGACGCCGTCCGGGGTGCGGAGGAGTCCGAGGGCGGGGCCGCCGAGGGCGCGGGCATGCTCGCAGCGCTGGTGATCCTCGTGTTCATGTTCGGCTCGTTCCTGGCCGCGACGCTGCCGCTGATCACCGCCCTCTTCGCGGTGGGCTCGACGCTGGGCGTCATCGTCCTGCTGTCCAACGTGGTGACGATCGCGACCTACACGCCGCCGCTGATGATGCTGGTCGGCATCGGCGTGGGCATCGACTACGCGCTGCTGGTGTTCGCCCGGTACCGCTCGGAGCTGCTGGCCGGCCTGGACCGTCAGGCCGCGGCCCGGGTCGCGCTCGACACCGCCGGGCGCTCGGTGATCTTCGCCGGCTGCACCGTGATCATCGCGCTGCTCGGCCTGTTCGCGCTGGGCCTGGGGTCGCTGCAGGGCGTGGCGCTGGCCGTCGCGCTGACGGTCCTGGTGACCATGCTCGCGTCGCTGACGCTGCTGCCGTCGCTGCTGACGGTGTTCGGGCGGCGCATCGAGAAGCGGATCTTCGCCCACGCGCAGAAGTCGAAGCGGCAGCCCGGTGCCCGCTGGCGGCGCCTGGCCGACGCCGTCCGCCGTCACCCCCTCCCGCCGCTGGTCGCCGCCGTCGCCGTCCTGCTCGCGCTGTCCGCTCCCGCCCTGGGCATGCGACTGGGCTTCGCCGACGCCGGCAACGAGTCCGCGTCGTCGACCAGCCGTCAGGCGTACGACCTGCTGGCGTCCGGGTTCGGCGACGGGTTCAACGGGCCGCTGATCGTCCTCGCCGACGGCGCCGCCGACGGTGGCGCGGCGCTGGCGTCGACGCTGTCGTCGACCGAAGGTGTGGCCGGCGTCGTGCCGCCGCAGCCGCTGGACGGTACCGACCTGGCGCTGGTCGTCGCGTTCCCGGCGTCCGCCCCGCAGGACGCCGCGACCGGCGACCTCGTCCACCGCCTGCGCGACGACGTCCTGCCGCCGCTGGAGGAACAGACCGGCGCGATCTACCTGGTGGGCGGGTCGACGGCGGCCGCCGAGGACTTCGCCGCCGCCGTCAGCGACCGGCTCCCGCTGTTCGTCGCCGTCGTCGTCGGGCTGTCCGCACTGCTGCTCATGGCGGTGTTCCGGTCGGTCTGGGTGCCGGTGAAGGCCGCGATCCTCAACCTGCTGAGCATCGGCGCGTCGCTGGGCGTCGTGACGCTGGTCTTCGGCGAGGGCTGGTTCGGGGTGCCGGCCGGCCCGGTCGAGGCGTTCGTCCCGGTGATGATCTTCGCGATCGTCTTCGGCCTGTCCATGGACTACGAGGTCTTCCTGGTGTCGCGGATGCACGAGGAGTGGCGGCGCTCCGGCAACGCCGTGCGTGCCGTCCGCGAGGGCCTGGCGACCACCGGCGGCGTCATCACCGCGGCCGCGGCGATCATGGTCGTCGTGTTCGGAGCGTTCCTGCTCAGCCCGGACCGCATGCTGCAGCAGTTCGGCCTCGGCCTCGCGGTCGCGGTGTTCCTCGACGCCGTCGTCATCCGCTGCCTCATCGTCCCGGCCGTCATGAGCCTGCTGGGGGAGCGGGCCTGGTGGCTGCCGCGGTGGCTGGGCCGGATACTGCCGCACATCGCGCTGGAGCGTGACCAGCCCGCCCGGGCCGAGGCTGACGCCGTCGTCGCCGGTCAGGAGCGGTAGGCAGGCCGCACCGGGTCGACGGGCCGCATAGGGTCGGCTGGGTCAGCCCGGGACGAGGTGGTCGGCCGGGACGGAGAGCCGGACCATCTCGCCGTCGACCCGGTGCACCTCGTCGCCCGCGGCGTAGAGGTCGCGGGCGAGCGTCCGGTCCACCCGCAGGTAGCCGACCCGGCTGAGCCGGGCCGCCTCCTGCTCCGGCAGGCCCGCGTCCCAGATGCTCCGCACGACCGAGGTGAGGAGGTCGTCGCCGCCGGGCTCGGCCTGCTGGCCCGCCGCGGTGACGGCCTCAGGGTCGCCCATCTTCACCTCGGCGACGGTGCCGAGCTCCTCGCCGAGGGCGTCGACCACCGTCATGCCTTCCCGCACGTCACTGAGCCGATCGGCTCCGTCGAACCCGCTGGTGTCGGTCATGCCCGGCCCTTACCCGCAGGAACGGCCGTCACACCGGGCGGCGGACCTCGGAGAAGAAGCAGCCGAACTCGACGGCGCGGACGTGGACGACCTCGACGGCCGGGTCGGCGAACAGGTCGTCCAGCGCCGCCGACGCGACCTCCTCGGCGTGGCCGGACGCGGGGGAGACCAGCCGGCCGCCGACGATGTGCCCGCGCTTGTCGTAGCCGCGGAACACCCGCCGCGACGAGACGAACTCGGCCGGGAAACCGTCGTGGCGCGGCCCGTCGCACCCGTCGGCGTGCAGGAAGACCGGGCCGACCTCGTCGTAGGCGTGCGGGTCGGCGCCGTGCTCCTCGGCCCAGCGCCGCAGCGGCGCGTAGGACACGAGGACGATGCGTTCGCCGATGGCGCTGCGGGTCAGGCAGCAGCGCAGTGGCGCGCCGCCCTCGTCGTCGACGTACGGCCCACGGGTCTGGCCGGCGTCGTCCCTGGCGCGCAGTCCGTCGGCGACGCCTGCGGGGATGGGCCGGTACTCGTAGCTGCTCATGGGTCCAGCCTGCGGCGCGCCGCGGGGGAGTGCTGGCGGGAATCGGACGCCGCGTGGGCCGTGCCTAGGATGGATCGATGCCGGCCCCCGCTCCCTCCCTGCCCGTCACCACCGACCGCCTCACGCTGCGCCGCTTCACCGAGGCCGACCTCGACGACCTGCACCGGCTGCACTCGCACCCCGACGTCGCCCGCTACATGTACTGGGAGCCGTGGTCGCGCGGGCGCGCCATGGAGGGCCTGGGCAAGCGGATGCAGCAGTCCGCCCCGGCGCATGAGGGCGACGTGCTCGACCTCGCCGTCGTCCGCAGCACCGACGGCGTCTTCCTCGGCGAGGTGCACCTGCAGAACGTCAGCGACGAGCACCGCCGCGCCGAGCTCGGGTTCGCGTTCCACCCGGCGCACCACGGCCACGGCTACGCCCGCGAGGCGGCGACGGCCATGCTGCGCCTGGCGTTCGAGACCTTCGGCTTCCGCCGGGTCATCGGCCGCTGCGACGCCGACAACGCCGCGTCGGCCGGGCTCATGGAGCGCCTCGGCATGCGCCGCGAGGCCCACCTGGTCGAGAACGAGTTCGTCAAGGGCGTCTGGGCCAGCGAGTACCTGTACGCCATGCTGGCGACGGAGTGGAGCACCCTCGCCTCGAAGTGAGCGACGACGGCGTCAGACCAGGCCGGCGTCGTGGACGAGCAGGGCGATCTGGACCCGGTTGTTGAGACCGAGCTTCGTCAGCACCCGCGAGACGTGCGCCTTCACCGTCGCGACGCTCATGTACAGCTCGGTGCTGATCTCGGCGTTGGACTTGCCGTGGGCGATCGCGACCGCCACCTCGAGCTCGCGCTCGGACAGGTCGGCGAGCTGTCCCCGCGCCTGACGGGAGCGGCCGCCGTCGTCGCCGTCGGACACGTGCGCGATGAGCTGGCGGGTGACCGACGGCGACAGGATCGGCTCGCCCGCCGCCGCGCGCCGCACCGCCGCCACGATATCGGCGGGCGGGGTGTCCTTGAGCAGGAACCCGGTCGCGCCGGCCCGCAGCGCGCGCAGGACGTGGTCGTCGGTGTCGAACGTGGTGAGGATGACGATCTCGGGCGGGTCGGTGCGCCGCCGCAGCGTCTCCGTCGCCGCCAGGCCGTCGACCTTGGGCATGCGGATGTCCATGAGCACGACGTCCGGCCGCGCCGACTCGACCATGGCCGGCACGTCGGCGCCGTCGGCCGCCTCGCCGACGATCTCGAGGTCGGGCACCCCGGCGAGCATCATCGACAGGCCCGCGCGGACGAGCGCGTCGTCGTCGACGATGAGGACTCTGGTGACCACCGGCTGCGGATCGGACGTCATGCCGGCCACGGTAGCCAGGCGTGCACGCGGAAGTCGCCGTCACGGGTGATTCCGTGCTCCAGCATCCCGCCCGCCAGCTCGACCCGTTCGGCCAGTCCGATGAGCCCCGTCCCGGTGCCCGGGATCTCGGAGGTGGTGGCCCGCGCGTCCGATCCGACGGGCATCCGGTTGCGCACCTCGACGGCCAGTCCGCCGCCGGGGCCGCCGGTCAGCGTGACGCAGACGCCCGTGCCGCGGGCGTGCTTGCGCACGTTCGTGAGCGCCTCCTGCACGACGCGGTAGGCGCAGCGGGCGATGGCGGGCGGCGGCTCGGCGCCGTCGGCGTTGAGCTGGTCGACGACGCTGACCCGCATGCCGGCCTGCCGCGACTCCTCGACCAGCGCCGGCAGCTGCGCGAGCGTGGGCTGCGGCCGGTCGGGGTCGTCGTCGGACGACGGCGCCCGCAGCACGCCGATGATCTCGCGCAGGTCCTGCAGCGCCTGGTGCGCGCTGGCCCGGATGACCCCCGCGGCGTTCGCGACGTCGGCCCGCGGTGCGTCCGGACGGTACTCCAGCGCGCCCGCGTGCACGCTGAGCAGCGAGATCCGGTGCGCGAGGACGTCGTGCATCTCGCGAGCGATGCGCTCGCGCTCGAGGTGCCGGGCCCGCTCGACCCGCAGCGCCGCCTCGGCCTCGGCCTGGTACGCCCGCTCGCGCAGCGACAGCACCAGCTGACGGCGCGAGCGCACCAGCATGCCCCACAGTGTGACGGCGGCGACGACCGACGCGGACAGCAGGACCGTCCAGCGGAAGGCCAGGACCGGGTCGGGGTAGACGGCGTAGAACGCCAGCGCCGTGCCGAAGTTGACCGCCGCCACCGCCGCGGCGACGGCCCACCGCCGGTGCACGGCGACGGTGAACAGCAGGACGACCCCGGCGCCCGCGGCCGACGACACCCCGATCGCCAGCAGCGCGACCACGACGGCGAGCTGCACGGGCCACCGTCGCCGCCACCACAGCGACAGACAGGCGAGCGCGCCCACGACGAGGTCGGCCAGCTGGACGATCTCGGGCGGGTCGGTCTGCATCGCGCTGTCGTACGTCATGAGCCCGATGAGAATCGCGATGACGAAGCAGAGGGTGTCGACGACCCAGTCGCGCACCGACCGGCGCACCCGGCCGCGGCGGGCCGGGTCGGCGTCGTCGGGGTCGACCCGCAGCATGCCCGGCAGCAGCGCCGGCAACTCCGGACTGCTCGCCGACCGCTCCGGGCTCCGGGCCGACGGCAGGGCAGGGGTCGTCATGGGACCCCACGCTACGAGCCGAACGGCGCCCCGGGTAGCGACGAAGGTCGATCGGGACCTAGACCAAGGTCGCATGGGCGCAGCCTTCGGAGCGACGCGGCGGACCGGGTGGTGCGACCAGAGTGGATGCCATGATCACTGTCGAGCACCTGACGAAGCGGTACGGCGCCTTCACCGCCGTGAACGACGTCTCGTTCACCTGCGTCCCCGGCACCGTCACCGGCTTCCTCGGCCCGAACGGCGCGGGGAAGTCCACCACGATGCGGATGATCAGCGGCCTCACCCCGCCGACGTCGGGCCGCACCACCGTCAACGGCGTCGCCTTCCGCGACCTGCCCAACCCGGGCCGGCACATCGGGGTGCTGCTGGACGCGTCCGCTCAGCACTCCGGCCGCACGGGCCGCGAGATCCTGTCGCTGTCGGCGCAGCTGCTCGGCGTCGGCCAGAAGCGCGTCGACGCGATGCTCGAGCTGGTCGGCCTGCACGGCGCGGCCGAGAAGCGGCGCGTCGGCAACTACTCGCTCGGCATGCGCCAGCGGCTCGGCCTCGCGCACGCGCTGCTCGGCGACCCGACGGTGCTCATGCTCGACGAGCCGGCGAACGGCCTGGACCCCGAGGGCATCTTCTGGATGCGCGGCGTCCTGCGCGACTTCGCCGACCGCGGCGGCACGGTCATGCTCTCCTCGCACCTGCTGCGCGAGGTCGAGGCCGTCGCCGACCACCTGGTCGTCATCGGCAACGGCCGCATCGTCGCCGACGGTGGCAAGGACGAGCTGCTCAACGCCGGCGGCCTCTACGTCCGCTCGCTCGACCCGGCGCCGCTGGAGAAGGCGCTCACCGAGGCCGGGCTGTCCGTGCAGCCGACCCGCGATGGCGGCTTCGGCGTCGCGAGTGACGCCGAGACCGTGGGCCGCGCCGCGCTCGCCGCCGGCGCCGTCCTGCTCGAGCTGCGGCAGGCCGACTCCGGCGGCCTCGAGGAGATGTTCCTCCGCCTGACCTCGTCCCACGATTCCCACGTCGGCAGCGCAACCGCAGCTGACGCCGTCGCCGCCCAGCAGGAGGCCTGATGTCCGCCCTCGCCACGCCCGCGGCCGGTACGCACCGGCCCACCCGCACCTCGCGTCCGTCGCTCGCGCGGCTCACCGCCGTCGAGCTGCGCAAGGCCACCGACACCCGGGCCGGCTTCTGGCTGCTCGCGATCCTCGTGCTGGTCGCCCTCGGCATGGTGATCGTGCAGATGTTCACCGGCAGCGCCGAGGACCGGAACTTCGCCGACTTCTTCGGCGGCGCCCAGCTGCCGGTCGGCATCCTGCTCCCCGTCGTCGGCATCCTGGCGGTCACCGGCGAGTGGTCGCAGCGCACCACGCTCAGCACGTTCGCGCTGGAGCCCCGGCGTGAGCGGATCATCGCGGCGAAGATCTCGGCCGCGACGCTCATGGCCGTCGGCGCCGTCGTCGCGAGCCTCGCCTGGGCCGCGCTGGCCAACATCGTCGCACCGCTGGTCACCGACGCGAACGCGAGCTGGGACTTCAGCGGCGAGCTCCTGGGCCGGGTGCTGCTGTTCCAGGTCCTCATGGTGCTGGTCGGCACCGCCTTCGGTCTGGCACTGCTCAACACGCCGCTGGCCATCGTGCTCTACTTCGTCCTGCCCACCGTGCTGACCATCCTCGGCAGCACCATCTCGGCACTGGAGACCCCGGTCGAGTGGCTGGACCTGAACAGCACCACGATGCCGCTGATCGACGGTGACATGTCCGGCGAGAGGTGGGGGCAGCTGGGCACGTCGCTCGCGCTGTGGCTGGCGGTGCCGCTGGCCCTCGGCACGTGGCGGGTGCTCCGCTCGGAGATCAAGTGAGCGTCGTCGGGCGTCCGCGCTGGGAAGCCGTGCTCGTGTGGCTCGGCTTCCCGGCGCTCGGCGCGCTCCTCGGCCTGGGTCTGCGGCCGCTGGCGCAGTGGATGCTCGACACGTCCTGGGTGCCCGACCACGGTCTGGCGCGCGTCGTCGCCGACCTGCCCCAGCCCTGGGGTGTCATCGGGGCGGTGGCCGTCGGCGTCGTCCTCGGCGTGGTCGTGGCGCTGACCGCCGAGGGTGAGGTGCTCCGGGTCGCCGTCGACGGCAGCGGGGTCACGCTCACCCGCGACGGCAACAACCGCACCTTCGCGCGCGGCGACGTCACGGCGATCTTCACCGACGGCAAGGAGCTGGTGCTGGTCGGGCGGTCTAGCGAGGAGCTGGCCCGCGAGAAGTCCGACCTCGCGGCGGACCGGCTGGCGGCCGCGTTCACCGAGCAGGGCTACCCGTGGCGGGCCGACGGCGACCCGCACCGCGACGAGTTCCGCCGCTGGGTGCCCGACGAGCCCGAGCTGCCGGCTGGCGCGAACGCCGTCCTCAGGGCGCGGTCGTCGGCCCTGGAGAAGGGCGACCTGAAGGACCTCGCCGAACTGCGCGAAGAGCTCGCGAAGCTGGGCGTGGTGGTCCGCGACCAGGACAAGCGCCAGTACTGGAGGCAGGTCAAGGGCGCCGTGTCAGGATAGGCAGATGACGACGACCCCCGCCTCGCCCGACCAGCCGCCCGCCGGCGCGCCCGACGCCGAGGTCGTCGACCTCTGCCGCGACCTGCTGCGCATCGACACCTCCAACTACGGCGACAGCAGCGGCCCGGGCGAGCGCAAGGCCGCCGAGTACGTCGCCGAGAAGCTGGCCGAGGCCGGGCTCGAGCCCGTCGTCTTCGACTCCGAGCCCGGGCGCACCACCGTCGTCGCCCGGGTCGAGGGGTCCGACCCCGCCCGCACCGACGCGCTGCTCATGCACGGCCACCTCGACGTCGTGCCTGCCGACGCCTCGGACTGGACGCACGACCCGTTCTCCGGCGAGATCACCGACGACTGCCTGTGGGGGCGCGGCGCCGTCGACATGAAGGACATGGACGCCATGATCCTGTCCGTCGTCCGCGACCGCCTGCGGACCGGACGGCGTCCGGCCCGGCCGCTCGTGCTGGCCTTCCTGGCCGACGAGGAGGCCGGCGGCGTGCTCGGCGCCCACTGGGCCGTCGACCACCGCCCCGAGCTGTTCGAGGGTGTCACCGAGGCCATCAGCGAGGTCGGCGGCTTCAGCCTCACCGTCAACGACGACCTGCGGCTCTACCTCGTCGAGACCGCCCAGAAGGGCATCGACTGGATGAAGCTGACGGTCGAGGGGCGCGCCGGCCACGGCTCCATGGTCAGCAGCGCCAACGCCGTCACCGAGCTAGCCGAGGCCGTCGCGCGCATCGGCCGCTACCAGTGGCCCGTGCGGCTCACGCCCACCGTCCGATCCTTCCTCGAGGAGGCCGGCGACGCCTTCGGCGTCGAGTTCGACCCCGACGACCCCGAGGCCATGCTCGGCCAGCTCGGCAACGTCGGGCGGATCATCGGCGCCACGCTGCGCAACAGCACCAACCCGACCATGCTCAAGGCCGGCTACAAGCACAACGTCATCCCCGGCCGCGCCGAGGCGTTCATCGACGGCCGCTTCCTGCCCGGCCAAGAGGAGGAGTACGCGGCGACGCTCGACTCGATCCTCGGGCCGAACGTGAAGCGCGAGGCCCTGGTGCACGACATCGCCGTCGAGACCACCTTCGACGGCCCCCTGGTCGACGCCATGAGCGCCGCCCTCCGCGCCGAGGACCCCGGCGCCCGGCCCGTGCCGTACTGCCTCTCCGGCGGCACCGACGCCAAGGCGTTCAGCCTGCTCGGCATCCGCAACTTCGGCTTCTCGCCGCTGCGGCTCCCGCCGGACCTCGACTTCGCCGGCATGTTCCACGGCGTCGACGAGCGGGTGCCGCTCGACGGCCTGCGGTTCGGGGCGCGGGTCCTCGACCGATTCCTCGATCTCGCTTGATGAGAACGCCCTCATAGTTATTCCTGGAATACCTCCCGGTGATGTAATCTGCGCCAGGCAAAACAGACGTTTCGCGCTGCTATTACATAATTCTCTGGGGGCACCGTTGAGGTTCACTGTGCGGACTGCTGTCCGCGTCCTGGCCGGCGCCGGCTTGATCGGGGCGACCGCCCTCGGTCTGGCCGCACCGGCAGCTGCTGAAGACATTCCGCACGACTTCAGCATCGACATGTTCGCCCACACCGGCGATCCGGGCGGGACGACGGAGGTCTTCACCTTCATCGAGAACGAGGCGCCGCGCATGGACGGGCGCAGCCTCGACTTCTCCGTCCCCGACGGCGCCACGATCGTCGGCATGGTGGACGAGGAGTTCGTCGACGGCACGGAGCGGCCGGACGAGGGTTGCGCCCTGGTCACGCCGCAGCGGGTCGAGTGCCACACCAGCGCCACGTTGGACTTCAACGAGGGCGCCAGTGCCTATTTCACGGTGGCCATCGACGACGACGTGACGGGTGATCTCTCGTCCGTGATCTACACGGTCACGCCGGATGGCGGTGTCGCGAAGACCATGGAGATGGACCTTCCGGTCAACGATGCGGAGCCTTCGATTCTGGTCAGCATCGGGCCTGAGCTCAGCGCGTCGGCCCCTCTCGGCGCAGCGTTCGATCAGACAATCAAGATCCACCGTAACTCCGCCGTGCCCGGGTTCACCATCGACTTCACTCCTGCCTCGGGCGTGACCGTCACGGGTGTCACCGGTTTGGAACTGGTCGACGGAACCGAGCGACCTGACGAAGGATGTGTCGTCGCTGAGACCGGGCGCCTCGAGTGCCACGCCGAGGCCGAGATCGGCGCGTTCGAGATCACGGTCCATCAGCAGATGCCGGAGACTGCGCAGGTGCCGTCGCTCGGTGATGCCTCCGTGCATGTGGTGGGGGACCGCGGCGGTGAGGCGTCTGACACGGCGCCGGTGCACATCTCCTACGATCCGCGCATGATGGAGGTGTCCGCGACGCCGTCGGTGACGGGTGCCGCCGGAGACGTCGTCGAGATCGTCCTGACGGCACGGCACAACGGCCTGTTCGGAGTAAAGGGCCGGTATGCCGAGCTGACGGTGCCTGCGGGCGCCACCATCTCCAGCGTCGACGGACTCGAGATGCTCAACGAGATGACCTGGGTGGACGAGGGCTGCAAGCTGTGGACGCCGCAGCGGGTGGAGTGCCTCCGCATGGACACGCTGGCACCCGGCGACACCGAGGAGTGGACCTTCCGGGTCCAGCTCGACTCCGACGCGCCGGCCGGCGAACTGGGCGTGGCGGCGGGGAAGTACGACGCCCACGCCGAGGACTACGCCTTCGAGACCGTCGTGACGGTGGCGGGGGCCGGCGATGACGACGGCTCGGGCGACCACGACGGGTCGGGCGGTGATGGCGAGGAGCTGCCGGACACGGGCACGAGCAGCACCACCGTCACGCTGCTGGCGCTGGGCCTGGTCCTGGCCGGCGGCGCGGCGATGACCCTGCGGGCGCGCCGGGCCTGACGGTGCTCGCGCGACGCTCTGGCCGGGACGGTCAGAGCGTCGCGCGGACCCGAAGGATCTTGCGACGGAGCACGATCTTGCGCGTGCCGTCGGGGTGGAGACGCAGCCGAGCGAGTTCCCAGTGCCCGTGTTCCGCCTGCTCGGTCAGCAGGCGGCGGGCGGCGCCCCGGGTGGTGGTGCGGGGGAGCGAGATGTGCCGGAACTCGTACTCGGTGGCCTGGGGACCTTGGGAATTGAGGCTTCTCGCCACCGACCACTCCATTTACGTATCTTGCCACGCCCGGACCCGGTACGGTCGTCGACTGTGACCACGCCGCCGCACGACGCCGAGCGCCTGCAGGCCGCGCTCGACGACCTCACCGATGCTCTCGAAGCCCACCTCAACGCCTGCCTGGCCCGCACCGGTGAATCGGACCCGGTGGTCCAGGCCGCCTACAACGCGCTGCGGGTCGCCGCCGATCGTTACGACGACCTGTTGTACGACGCCACCGACGAGGTCACCCCCTGGGAGTTCCCGGAAGAGCCGCCGAGCATCGAGTTCGAGGACCTCGAGGCCGATCCCGGTCTGGTCGGCGTGCTGGTCCGCCGCGACTACGAGATCGACGACGCCGACCGCCTCATGCTGTCCGGCCGCGAGGCGTACGGCGAGTTGTACCCGCAGGACCCCGAGGAGTCCGCCGTCGCCGACGTGTCGCACCCGGGCCGGGCGCTCTACCAGATGCTGCACGCCTACGGAGTCGACGGCCTGGACGAGCGGGCCGAGGAGGCCGGGCTGCTGCCGCGCGGCGGGACGGTCTGGGTCCAGGCGCTCTCTGAGACCGACGAGCAGACGCTGACCTCCGACCCGTTCGGCGTCGCCGACGAGGACCTGCTGGTCTACCGCGTCGACGAGATCATCCACACCGACGACTGATCGTCGCCGGCCGGCGGCGACAGCCCCGGCCGGCCCCTGAGCGACCGCAGCCGCGGCTACCCCCGGTTCTCCGGGTAGCCCAGCTCCAGCGCGGACACCTCGTCGAGGGCGGCGCGGATCTCCGCCGGCAGCTCGAGGTCGTCGGAGCCGAGCACATCGCGCAACTGTGCCGCCGTCCTGGCCCCCACGATCGCCGACGACACGCCCGGGCGGTCGCGCACCCACGTCAGCGCGACCTCCAGCGGCAGCGCGTCGAGGCCGTCGGCGGCGGTGCAGACGGCCTCGACGATCTTCGCCGAGCGGCCGTCCAGATACTTGTCCACGAACGACGCGAAGTGCGTCGTCGCGGCGCGGGAGTTCGCCGGCGTGCCGGTGCGGTACTTGCCGGTCAGCACGCCGCGTCCCAGCGGCGACCACGCCAGCACGCCGAGCCCGAGCCGCGAGGCCGCGGGCAGCACCTCGCGCTCGACACCGCGCTCGAGCAGTGAGTACTCGACCTGGGTGGAGACCAGCGGCGCCTGAGCGCCCGCGACCGCACGCTGGTGGACGGCGGCAGCGGCGGTCTGCCAGCCGGTGTAGTTGGACACGCCGGCGTAGCGGGCCCGGCCGGAGGTGACGGCGTGCTCCAGCGCCCCGAGCGTCTCATCCATGGGCGCCGCGTCGCTCCAGGTGTGCACCTGCCAGAGGTCGACGTAGTCGAGGTCGAGGCGGTCGAGGGAGTCGTCGAGCTGGTCGAGCAGGCCCTTGCGGGACACGTCGACGACGCGCTGCCCGGCCGGCCGCGAGGTGCCTGCCTTGGTGGCGATGAGCAGGCTGTCGCGCGGGACCGCGCTGTCGAGCAAGGCGCCGATGAGCTTCTCGCTCTCGCCGTTGCCGTAGGACGCGGCCGTGTCGACCAGTGTGCCGCCCGCGTCGGCGAACAGCTTCAGCTGCTCCCGCGCGTCGTGCTGGTCGGTGTCGCGCCCCCACGTCATGGTGCCGAGCGCCAGGCGCGAGACGTACAGCCCGCTTCCACCGAGTCGTCGCTGTTCCACGCGGCGAGGCTACCGGGTGGGGCACGGACTCGGGGCGAGGACCGCCGACAGGTAGAGTCCCCCGGAGTGTCTCGCGGGAGGTGACGCATGCGGCTCGGGCTCAACCTGGGCTACTGGGGCGGTGGCGACAACCACCTGAACCTGGCTCTGGCCAGGGAGGCCGACGAGCTCGGCTACTCCGTCGTGTGGGCCGCCGAGGCCTACGGGTCCGACGCGCCGACGGTGCTCGCCTGGGTCGCCGCGCAGACGTCCCGCGTCGACGTCGGCAGCGCCGTCATGCAGATCCCGGCCCGCACCCCGGCGGCGACGGCCATGACGGCGGCCACGCTCGACAGCCTGTCGGGCGGACGGTTCCGGCTGGGGCTGGGCGTGTCCGGCCCGCAGGTCTCCGAGGGCTGGCACGGCGTCCGGTTCTCGCGGCCCCTGGAACGCACGCGCGAGTACGTCGACATCGTGCGGCTGGCGCTCTCGCGGCAACGACTGGCGTACGACGGCGAGCACTGGCGGCTGCCGCTGCCGGACGGCCCGGGCAAGGCCCTGCAGCTGACGGTGCACCCCGCGCGGCCGTCGATCCCGGTGTACCTGGCGTCCATCGGGCCCAAGAACCTGACACTGACCGGCGAGATCGCGGACGGCTGGCTGGGCATCTTCTTCGCGCCGGAGCATTCGGGCGAGTCGCTGGACCTGCTGGCGGCCGGGCGTGCAGCCGCGGGCCGGACCATGGACGGATTCGACGTGGTCCCGACGGTGCCGGTGTCGGTCGGCGCCGACCTCGAAGCCTGCGCGGCCCCCGTCCGGGCCTACTCCGCGCTGTACCTCGGCGGCATGGGCAGCAGGCAGCAGAACTTCTACAACGCCCTCGCCGTCCGCATGGGCTTCGGCGACGCCGCGCGCACCGTCCAGGACCTCTTCCTCGAGCGCAAGCACCGCGAGGCCGCTGCCGCCGTCCCGCTCGAGTTCGTCGACCGCACGGCGCTCATCGGGCCGCCCGAGCGCATCCGCGACCGTCTGCACGCCTACGCTGAGTCCGGGGTGACGACGTTGTCCGTGGCGGTGCACGCAGGGCCGCTCGAAGAGCGCATCGCCGCGCTGCGCACCGTCGCCGAGGCGCTCGACGCCGCCGGCCTGGCAACCTGACCACGTCTCTCAGGGGAGTCGACGCATCACATGGAGTGGTTCCAGGCCGCCGTCCTGGGCGTGCTGCAGGGGCTGACGGAGTTCCTGCCGATCTCGTCCAGCGCCCACCTGCGCATCTACCCCGAGCTGTTCGGCTGGGAGGACCCCGGCGCCGCGTTCACCGCCGTCACGCAGATCGGCACCGAGTCCGCCGTCATCCTCTACTTCGCCCGCGACATCGGCCGCATCGTCACGGCGTGGTTCCGGTCGCTGGCGAACGGCCGGGGCGGCGAGTCCCGCGGGCGGCGCCGTCGAGCCACCTACGATCCCCAGGACGCCCGCATGGGCTGGTTCGTGATCATCGGGACCATCCCCATCGGCCTCCTCGGGTACGTGCTGCAGGACGTCATCCGCGACGACTTCCGCTCCCTGTGGATCATCGCGACGACGCTCGTGGTGCTCGGCGTCATCCTGGGCATCGCCGACCGCGTCGGGCGCAAGGAGCGCACCGTCGCCGACCTGAACTATCGCGACGCCGTCGCCATCGGGTTCGCGCAGGCGATGGCGCTGATCCCCGGTGTGTCGCGGTCGGGCGCGTCGATCAGCATGGGGCTGTTCCTCGGACTCGACCGCGCGGCGGCGGCCCGGTTCGCGTTCCTGCTGGCGATCCCGGCGGTGCTCGGGTCGGGCATCTTCGAGTGGCCGGGCGCCATGGAGGAGGGGTCGGTCCTCGGCGTCGGGCCGACGATCCTCGCGACGGTCATCGCGTTCCTCGTCGGGCTCGGCGTCATCGCCTGGCTGATGGCGTGGCTGGAGAAGCGGTCGTTCGCGCCGTTCATCATCTACCGCATCGCGCTCGGCCTGTTCACGTTCGCGATGCTGGCGACCGGGACATGGAGCGCGTGATGGACGGCGTCCTGCTGCGGACGCTGCTGCGCGAGCAGCACCCCGATCTGGCGGACCTGCCGCTGCGGCCGGCGGCGAAGGGCTGGGACAACGAGCTCTGGCGCCTCGGTGACACCCTGGCCGTACGCGTCCCGTGCACCGAGCGCGCGCCGTCGCTGCTGCGCAAGGAGTACCGGTGGGTGCCGGAGCTCGCCCCGCGGCTGCCGCTGCCCGTCCCAGTGCCACTGCGGCTGGGGGAGCCGTCCGCGCGCTTCCCGCAGCCCTGGACCGTCACGACCTGGGTCGACGGCGAGCCCGCCGACCGTGCCCCCGTCACCCGCGGCGACGACGCGGCCGAGGCGTTGGCCGGGTTCCTGCGCGCCCTGCACGGGCCGGCGCCCTCGGAGGCGCCGTCGAACCCGGAGCGCGGCGTCCCTCTGGCGGTGGTCGCCGACGGGGTCGAGCAGGGCCTCCCGGCGCTGCTGCCGCCGTCCCTGGCCGAGGCGGCCCTCGCCGTATGGGAGGACGCCGTGACGGCGCCCGCCTGGGCAGGCCCGCGGACCTGGCTGCACGGGGACCTGCACCCGGCGAACGTCACCGTCGACGGCGGGATGCTGGCCGGGGTGATCGACTTCGGTGAGCTCTGTGCCGGCGACCCGGCCACGGACCTGGCCGCGGCGTGGACGCTGCTGCCCGCGGGGTCTGCCGCGCGGTTCTTCGAGGCCTACGGCGGCGCCGACGACGCCACGATCCGGCGGGCGCGCGGTTGGGCCGTGCGCGCCTCACTCGGCCTGATCGGCGTCGGCCGGGCCGGTGACCAGGGGCTGCCCGGCGGTAAGCCGACCTGGGGACCGGCCGGTCGCAACGCCCTGGACCGCGTGCTCGCCGACGCCGGCGTCGTCTGACGCGGTGTTCGTGAGTTGACTCGCCCATCCGGGGCACGGTCCGCGAGCTCATGGTTGAGGGATCGGTGTTGCCTGGGCGACAGTCATCCCTCAACCATCCGAGACCCGGCCCGCGAGCCTTCGTCACCGCCGCCCGGAGCCCGGGATGGTTGGCGGATTGGTGGGGTCAGGGCGCCAGTAATCCGCCAACCATCGCCCGGACACGTTCATGGTTGAGGGATCGGTGTTGCCTGGGCGACAGTCATCCCTCAACCATCCTGGACGCGGAGCCCCGGGGCTAGGAGGCGCCGCCGGGGAGCGGGGCGCTGGCGACCCACGGCCACGGGTCGGTGTGCTGGCCGTCGAGGCGGACCTCGAAGTGCAGGTGCGGGCCGGTGGAGTAACCCGTCGAGCCGATGTTGCCGATGTACTGGCCCTTCTCGACCCGCTGACCCGGCACGACCATGAGGTCGGCCTGGTGCGCGTACATGGTGGTGAGCCGCTGGCCGCCCACCACGCCGTGGTCGACGATGACCATGTTGCCGTAGGCGTTGTTCCAGCGCGCCTCGATGACGGTGCCGGCGTCGGCGGCGTAGATGCGTCCGTCGCCGCGGCCGAAGTCGAGGCCGGTGTGGATCTTCACGTAGCCGAGGATCGGGTGCAGGCGCGGGCCGTACTCCGACGTCGTCGGGCCGGTGCCGGGGCGGATGAACGTGCCGGTGCCGTAGCCGGGGCCGTAGTTCACCGTGGCCAGCAGGTCGTCGACCTCGGTCGACTGCTGCAGCAGCTCCATGTAGCGCTGGTAGTCCTGCAGCCGGGCGTCGGCGGCGGACTGCAGCGCGGCGTCGACCAGGGTCTGCGTGTTGTCGACGACCTGCCGGGCCGCGAGCGCCGCCGCCTCGGAGGTCTCGAGCGCGGCGAGCGACAGACCGGCCTGGTCGGCGAGCTGCTCGCGCTGCAGCCGCTGACCCTCGAGGCGGGCGTGGGCATTGGAGAGCTCGGCCTGCGTGGCGGCCATCTCGCCGAGGGCGCCGTCGGCCGTGCGCAGCAGCGTGCGCATGCCCATGTAGCGCGCGGCGAGGTCGTCGGGCGTCTCGGCACCCAGCACCACGCCGAGCGCGGCGAGGTTGTTGCCCTGGTACGCCTCGCGGGCGATGGTGCCGATGGTGTTGCGGGTCGCCTCGGTCTGCGCGTCGAGGTCGTCGATCTCGCGCTGTGTGCGGGCGACGGCCTGGGTGGCGATCTCGAGCTGCTGGCGCGCGTGGACGTCGTTGGCGCGGGCGTCGTCGGCGGCTGCGGAGGCCTCGGCGAACACCTGCTGCGCTGCGCCGAGGTCGGCCATGACCTGCGCCAGCAGCCGCTGCGCCTCGGCGACGGCGACCGTCTGGGCGCCCTCGAGACCCTGGTTGTACGCCTCGTCGGGGTCCGACGTCGTCGGTGGCGCCTCGACCGGCGGCGGCGGGACGGTGCCCGGCGGCACGTCGGGCGTCCCGGTGGGCGCGCCCTCGGTGGGCGGGTGGACCGGCGGCTGCGTGGCCGGCGGCGGTGTCGCGGGCTCGGCGCCGGCGGGCACACCAGCGGGCACGCCGGCGGCCAGCGCCAGCCCGGCCGTGGCCGCGATGGCCGCCAGGTGGCGACGTCTGAGGCACCGCATCCGCGTCTGGTCTCCTCCCGTGCCCGACGCGCTGAGGCCCCATGGGCCGAACGGTCCCGGCGACGAAGACGTTTGTCTGAAGCCTTGATAGCCCATTTCGGGGACGCGCGCGACCCTCTAGGCAGAGTCAATGTAAGTCTCGACCACCATGAATCGGAACAAAGCGGCCAGATGTTCACCGGATTCTCAGGTTCCGTAGGCTCGGACCAGGACACGAAGGAGCAGGCATTGCCGACAGTCGTCTTGGTGCGCCACGGCCGGACCACCGCCAACGTCTCCGGGGTGCTGGCCGGTCGCAGCCCCGGGGTCGGGCTCGACGACGCCGGGATCGCGGGCGCCGCGGCGCTGGCCGAGCGGCTCGCGCGGGTCGAGCCGGCCGCCCTCGTCAGCAGCCCGCTGGAGCGGTGTATGCAGACCGCGTCGGCCATCGCGGCTGGTCGCGAACCCGCAACGCACGTCATCACCGACGACGGCCTCGTCGAGTGCGACTACGGCGACTGGACCGGCAAGCCGCTGGCCGACCTGCGCCGCGAGAAACTCTGGAAGGTCGTCCAGGAGCACCCGTCCGGCGTCGTCTTCCCGGGTGGCGAGGCGATGCGCGCCGTCCAGCAGCGCGCCGTCGACGCCGTCCGCCGCCGCGACGCCGAGCTGGCCGACCGGCACGGCCCGGGCGCGGTCTGGTTCGCGGTCTCGCACGCCGACGTCATCAAGGCGGTCCTGGCCGACGCGCTGGGGATGCACCTCGACCAGTTCCAGCGCCTCGTCATCGACCCGTGCTCGGTGTCGGTCGTGTCGTACACCGAGCGCCGTCCGTTCGTCCTGCGCATGAACGACCTCGGCGGCGACCTGGGGTTCCTCCGGTCGCCGGCCCGCCGCAAGCGCCGCGCGAGCCGCACCGACGCCGTCGTCGGCGGGGGAGCGGGCGACGCGGCCGAGTAGATCATCGGTCTCGACGGCGTGCGAGATAGGCTTTCCGGGTGGCCGCGCAGGTGTACCGATTCGACGAGCCCGAACGTTTCATCGCCGGAACGGTCGGGCGTCCGGGCGAGCGATCCTTCTTCCTCCAGGCCCGCGACGACACCAAGCTGATCAGCGTCCTGCTCGAGAAGGAGCAGGTGTCGGTGCTCGCCGACCGGGTCGACGACATGCTCGACGAGATCCTGCGCCGGGCGGGCGGGCTGACCTCCGTCCCCGCCGTAGCGCCGGCCGAGCTCGAGGACCTCGACCCGCTCGAGCAGCCCATCGTCGAGGAGTTCCGCGTCGGCTCCATGACGCTCAAGTGGGACGGCGAGGACGAGCACGTCGAGGTCGCCGCCTACGCCGTCGTCGACGATGACAGCGAGCCGCCGGACGACCCCGACGAGACCGACCGCGACGTCATGGTCGTACGGCTGTCCGGGCCTGCGGCACGTGCCTTCGTCAAGCGCGCGCAGGCCGTCGTCGCCGCCGGGCGCCCGCCGTGCCCGCTGTGCAGCCTGCCGCTCGACCCGGCCGGGCACGTCTGCCCCCGGCAGAACGGCTACCGGCGGCGGGACTGACCGCCGTGGACCTGCTGAGCCTGCTCCGTGAGGGCGAGCTGACCGTCGAGGGCAGGCTGGTCGTCGCGTCGAACCTCACGCTGCTCGGGCGGGTGACGCACGGCGACACGTCGGTGCGGTGCGTCTACAAGCCCGTCGGCGGCGAGCAGCCGCTCTGGGATTTCCCGGACGGCACGCTGGCCGCCCGCGAGGCGGCGGCGTACGAGGTGTCGGCCGCGGCCGGCTGGCATCTCGTCCCGCCCACGGTGCTGCGCCCCGACGGGCCGTTCGGCGAGGGCATGTGCCAGGCCTGGATGGAGCAGGGGACGGCGTCGCTGGGCGCGGGCCAGGTGGACGTCATCCCGGCCTCAGCGCCCGTCGGCGCCTGGCTGCCCATCCTCGAGGCGGTCGACGGCGACGGCTCACCCGTCGTGCTGGTGCACGCCGACGACCCCGGGCTGCGGCGGCTGGCGATCTTCGACGCCGTCGTCAACAACGCCGACCGCAAGGGCGGGCACGTGCTGGTGGGTGACCGGACGGTGGCGCCGTCGGTCGCCGATGTGGTCGGCGTCGACCACGGCGTCTGCTTCAACGTCGACCCGAAGCTGCGGACCGTCCTGTGGGGATGGGCCGGGTCGGCCCTCAGCGACGACGAGCGGGCGTCGTTGGTGCGGCTGCGCGAGCTGGTCGACGGCGACCTGGGCGCGACGCTGGGCGCGCTGCTCGACGCCGACGAGGTCGCGGCGACGGCCGAGCGGATCGACGCGTTGCTCACCCGCGGGACGATGCCGAGTCCCGAGGGGCGGATGCCGGTTCCATGGCCCGTCTTCTGAGCATTTAGGCTGAGCGTCATCATGCGAGCCTGGTCTGCCCCCGACGTGCCCGCCCTTCCCGGGCGTGGACTGCCCGTCCGCCTGCACGACACCGCGGCGGGCGCCGTCCGCCCCGTCGAGCCGGAGCAGGTGGCGACGATGTACGTCTGCGGCATCACGCCGTACGACGCGACGCACCTGGGGCACGCCGCCACGTACCTCGCGTTCGACCTGCTCAACCGAGCCTGGCGCGACGCCGGGCTCGACGTCCGCTACGTCCAGAACATCACCGACGTCGACGACCCGCTGCTCGAGCGGGCCACGGCGACCGGCCAGGACTGGCGCGAGCTCGCCGACGCCGAGACGCGGCTGTTCACCGAGGACATGGCCTGGCTGCGGGTGCTGCCGCCGTCGTCGTACGTCGGCGCCGTCGAGGCGATCCCGCTGATCACCCGGCTGATCGCGCGCATGGAGGGGTCGGTCTACGAGCTCGACGGCGACCTCTACTTCTCCGTGCGCTCCGACCCGGCGTTCGGCTCGGTGGCGCGGCTGTCCGAGGCCGAGATGCGCGCCCTGTTCGCCGAGCGCGGCGGCGACCCCGACCGCCCGGGCAAGAAGGACCCGCTCGACCCGCTCGTCTGGCTCAAGGCGCGCCCGGGGGAGCCGTCGTGGGACAGCCCGTTCGGCCCCGGCCGGCCCGGCTGGCACGTCGAGTGCGCGGCCATCGCCATGGAGTACCTCGGCGTGCCGTTCGACGTGCAGGGCGGCGGCAGCGACCTCGCCTTCCCGCACCACGAGATGTCCGCGGCGCACGCCCACGTCGTGGCGGGCGCGTTCGCGGGCCTGTACTCGCACGCCGGCATGGTGGGCCTCGACGGCGAGAAGATGTCGAAGTCGCTCGGCAACCTCGTCTTCGTCCACCGTCTGCGCGCCGACGGCGTCGAGGCCGCGGCCGTGCGGCTGGCGCTGCTCTCCAGCCATTACCGAGGCGACCGCGAGTGGTCCGAGGACGTGCTGACGGCGGCGCAGGACCGGCTGGCGCGCTGGCGGGCCGCGGTGTCGTCCGGTGCGGGCGCGCCGGCCGAGCCGGTGCTCGCCGAGGTCCGCGAGCGCCTGGCCGACGACCTCGACTCCCCGGGCGCGCTGGCCGCGATCGACCGCTGGGCCGCCACCGCCGGCAACGACCCCGACGCCCCGGCCCTCATCACCGCACTCGTCGACGCCCTCCTCGGCATCTCCCTCTCGAAATGATCACGTTCACCACCCGATTCCCTGCCACACGAGGCCTGCAGACCTCGTGACGCACGCGCAGTCCTCGTGATGTGATCGCGCCCCTCACGCGACGACGACGGGGCGACGGTTCCTGGCGAAGGCCTCGAGGTATCGACCAGCGACGGCCTCGTCCCGGTACAGGTCGGCCCAGACGGTGCGGACCACCTGCAGACCGCGCTCGCGCAGTCGGTCCTCGCGGGTCTTCTCCCGCCAGATCGCGTCCTGGGCCGTCTCGCCGGGACGGAGCAGCACCTCATACTTCATCCGCCCGTCGAACTCGCCCACGGTCGCCTGGTCGGCGAAGTAGAAGTCGACCCGGTCCGCGGAGCCGTCCGGGCCGGGCATGCGGACCTGGAGCTCAGGTCTGGGCAGTCCGATGCGCTCGAGTTGGACCCGGTGCCGCGACTCGCCAACACTCTCGGAGCGTGCGTCCGCGAACTCCACGACACGGCCGGCCGCGCGGGCTCCACGCCAGTCGCGCATGGTGTCGAGCACGGTCAGCAACGGCTCGTTCTTCGTTCCCAGGTGCGCCAGCGCGTCGTCGGCCGTGACCACCGCGGACTCGAAGCCTTCCGTCCGCGCGACGTCGATGGCGGTCCGGGCGTAGCCGGTGACGGGAATGCCGTCGACCTCCATCACATCGGCTTCGGCGAGCGAGCCGGTGTGGTGATGGACGCCGCCCTCGATCCGCGGCGAACGGAGGTCCGACCGCCAGACGTGCACGCGGTTGAGGTCGACGTCCCAGACGCGCAGGCCGGCGACGACGGCCGCGGAGACGTGACAGATCACGACCGGCTTGGCGAGCTGCAGAACCACGGCGTGGCAGAGCGCCCGATGCCTCTCGAGGTCGTCCTTGGCCGCCCAGGACCGTCGATCGGAGTAGGCACCCCGGCGAACGGTCACCCACTGGCCGTTCGCCAGGCGGCGCGCGATCTCGTCGTCGTTCAATCCCGCCGCGAGCGCCTGGGCCCGGGTGACAACGCCGTGCTGCTGGCTCGCGAGGAAGCTGAGCGTCTCGTCCATGCCAGCGACACTTCCCGGCTCCGAGGCCGAGTGCCACGGCCTAGACGCGAAATGTGGACGACTCGGGCTCCCGCCGCGAGCTGTGGACAACCTGCTGGCGGTCGGCCGGCCACCCGCATCACGAGGGCTACTGGCGCATCACGAGGTCTGCAGGCCTCGTGTGGCAGGGAATCGGGTGGTGAACGTGATCATTCCGGACGGGGAGACCGTCAGGTGTCGCGGCGGCGGAGGTAGCGCTCGAACTCGCGGGCGATGTGCTCGCCGGAGGCCTCGGGGAGGTCGACGGTGTCGCGGGCCTCTTCGAGGCGGCGGACGTACTCGGCGACGTCGGAGTCCTCTTCGGCCAGCTCGTCGACGCCGTGCTGCCAGGCCTCGGCCTGCTCGGCGAGGTCGCCCATGGGGATCGGCAGGCCGAGGTGGTCCTCGACCCGCTGCAGCAGGACGAGCGTCGCCTTGGGGCAGGGGGACTGGGCCACGTAGTGCGGCACGGCCGCCCACAGCGACACGGAGTCGAGCCCGGCCTTGGTGGCGGCGTCCTGGAACACCCCGACGATGCCGGTGGGGCCCTCGTAGCGCGACGGCTCGAGGCCGAGGCGCTCGGCCTGGTCGGGGTCGCTCGCCGAGACGGTGACGGGCACCGGCCGGGTGTGCGGGACGTCGGCCAGCAGCGCACCGAGCGTGATGACCTGCTCGCAGCCGAGGTCTGCGGCCACGGAGAGCAGCTCGGCGCAGAACGCGCGCCAGCGCATGTTCGGCTCGATGCCGCGCAGCAGCACGATGTCGCGGTCGTCGAGGCTCGCCACGGACAGCCGGGTGGTGGGCCACTCGATGCTGCGGACGGCGTCCTCGTCGACGCTCACGAGCGGGCGGTTGACCTGGAAGTCGTAGTACTCGTCGGGGTCGAGGGCAGCGACCGACTCGCCGTTCCACACCCGCTCGAGATGCTCGACCCCGGCGGTGGCCGCCTCGCCGGCGTCGTTCCACCCCTCGAATGCCGCGATCAGGACAGGATTGCGCAGCTGCGGCGCCCCATCGATCTCCATCACGCACGTCTCCCTGACTGGAAGGGTCACAACCCCGTCGTCCCTCTGACCAACCCTACGGCTCCGCGCGCCGATTGGCTCGCGGAGGCTCGTCCCAAAATCAGAGACGATTTGTCCGCATGGCGGACTTCAGCTTGTCGCCAGGTCCGCCCGCCATAGTCTGTCGTGATGAGGGGGAGTCTGAGGGAAGCTCTGTCCCGGCGCGTCGTGGTGGCCGACGGAGCCATGGGGACCATGTTGCAGGAAGCCGACCTGACCCTGGACGACTTCCAGGGACATGAGGGCTGCAACGAGATCCTGAACGTCACCAGGCCCGACGTGGTCCGGTACGTCCACGACGCCTACTTCGCCGTCGGCGTCGACGCCGTCGAGACGAACACGTTCGGCGCCAACTGGGCGAACCTGGGGGAGTACGACATCGCCCACCGGATCCACGAGCTCGCCGAGGCCGGCGCCCGGCTGGCCCGCGAGGTCGCCGACGGCTGGTCCACGCCGGACCGCCCGCGCTGGGTCCTCGGCAGCGTCGGGCCCGGCACCAAGCTGCCGTCGCTCGGCCACGTCGACTTCGCGACGCTGCGCGACGCCTACCAGCAGCAGGCCGAAGGGCTGATCCAGGGCGGCGCCGACGCCGTTCTCGTCGAGACCGCGCAGGACCTGCTGCAGGCCAAGGCCGCCATCATTGGCGCCCGCCGCGCCATGAAGGCCGCCGGCGCCGACCTCCCGCTCATGGTCAACGTGACCGTCGAGACCACCGGGACCATGCTGCTGGGCTCCGAGATCGGGGCCGCCCTGACGGCGCTCGCACCGCTCGGCGTCGACCACATCGGGCTCAACTGCGCCACCGGCCCGGCCGAGATGAGCGAACACCTGCGCCACCTCGCCCGCTACGCCCACACCGGCCTGGCCTGCATGCCCAACGCCGGACTGCCCGAGCTGACGGCCGACGGCGCGCACTATCCGCTGACGCCGCAGCAGCTGGCCGACGCCCACGACCTGTTCACCGCCGAGTACGGACTGTCGCTGGTCGGCGGCTGTTGCGGCACGACGCCCGAGCACCTGCGCCAAGTGGTCGAGCGAGTCGGCGGCCGCGAGATCGCCCCGCGCACACCCAACGACGAGCCCGGCGCCGCCAGCCTCTACCAGCACGTCCCGTTCCGCCAGGACACCTCCTACCTCGCCATCGGCGAGCGCACGAACGCCAACGGCTCCAAGGCGTTCCGCGAGGCCATGCTCGAGGGCCGCCTCGACGACTGCGTCGAGATCGCCCGGGCACAGACCCGCGACGGCTCGCACCTGCTCGACCTCTGCATCGACTACGTGGGCCGCGACGGCGCCGCCGACATGCGCACGCTCGCCGCACGACTGGCGACGGCGAGCACGCTGCCGCTCGTCCTCGACTCCACCGAGCCGGCCGTCATCGAGGCCGGCCTCGAGTGCCTGGGCGGGCGCAGCGTCGTCAACTCCGTCAACTACGAGGACGGCGACGGCCCCACCTCGCGCATCCGCAAGCTCATGCCCATGGTCCAGGAGCACGGCGCCGCCGTCGTCGCCCTCACCATCGACGAGGAGGGCCAGGCCCGCACGGCGGAGTGGAAGGTGCGCGTCGCCGAGCGGCTGATCGCCCAGCTCACCGGCGAGTGGGGCATGCGAGTCGAGGACATCGTCGTCGACTGCCTGACGTTCCCCATCGCCACCGGTCAGGAGGAGACCCGCCGCGACGGCATCGAGACCATCGAGGCGATCCGCGAGCTCAAGCGCCGGCACCCGACGGTGCAGACGACGCTCGGCGTCTCGAACGTCTCGTTCGGCCTCAACCCCGCCGCGCGCGCCGTTCTGAACTCCGTCTTCCTGGCCGAGTGCGTCGCCGCCGGCCTCGACTCCGCCATCGTCCACTCCGCGCGCATCCTGCCGGTCTCGCGGATCCCCGAGGAGCAGTACCAGGTCGCCCTCGACCTCGTGTACGACCGCCGCACGCCCGAGTACGACCCGCTCACCCGCTACCTCGAGCTGTTCGAGGGCGTCACGTCGACGACGGAGGACCGCGCGGCCGCCCTGCTCGGCCTGCCGCTGTTCGAGCGGCTCGAGCAGCGGATCGTCGACGGCGAGCGCAAGGGCCTCGAGGACGATCTCGACGAGGCTCTGCAGGAGAAGCCGGCGCTCGAGATCGTCAACGACACCCTGCTGGGCGGCATGCGCACGGTCGGCGAGCTGTTCGGCAGCGGCCAGATGCAGCTGCCGTTCGTGTTGCAGAGCGCCGAGGTCATGAAGGCCGCCGTCGCCCACCTCGAGCCGCACATGGAGCGGGTCGAGGGCGACGACGGCACCAAGGGCACCATCGTGCTGGCCACCGTCAAGGGCGACGTCCACGACATCGGCAAGAACCTCGTCGACATCATCCTGTCGAACAACGGCTACACCGTCGTCAACCTCGGCATCAAGCAGCCCATCAGCGCCATCCTCGACGCGGCCGAGGAGCACGGCGCCGACGTCATCGGCATGTCCGGCCTGCTGGTGAAGAGCACGGTCGTCATGAAGGAGAACCTCGAGGAGATGAACCAGCGCGGCGTGTCGGCGCGCTGGCCGGTGATCCTCGGCGGTGCCGCGCTGACCCGCGCCTTCGTCGAGGACGACCTCGCCGAGCTGTACGCGGGCGAGGTCCGCTACGCCCGCGACGCGTTCGAGGGGCTGCGGCTCATGGACGCCGTCGCCAGCGTGCGCACCGACCCGGACAAGGATCTCGCCGACGTGCTGCCGGCGCTGCGCAAGCGGCGGGTCGCGCGCGTCTCGGCCGCGGACCGGCCGGTCGACGACGGCGACGACGTGCGCTCCGACGTGGCCACCGACAACACCGTCCCGGTGCCGCCGTTCTGGGGCACCCGCGTCGTCCGCGGCCTGCACCTCGCCGACTACGCCGCCTACCTCGACGAGCGGGCGACGTTCATGGGCCAGTGGGGGCTCAAGGGCACCCGCGGCGGCGCGTCCTACGAGGACCTGGTCGAGACCGAGGGCCGGCCCCGGCTGCGCGCGTGGCTGGACCGCCTGCACACCGAGAGCATCCTCGAGGCCGCAGTCGTCTACGGCTACTTCCCGGCCGTCTCCGAGGGCCGCGACCTCGTCGTGCTCGACCCCGACGACCACGGCAAGGAGCTGGAGCGGTTCTCGTTCCCGCGCCAGCGCCGCGACCGCCGCCTGTGCCTGGCCGACTTCTTCCGCCCGCGCGAGTCCGGCGAGGTCGACGTCATCGCGTTCCAGCTGGTCACCATGGGCTCCGGCGTCGCCGAGGCGACCTCGAAGCTGTTCGCCGCCAACTCCTACCGCGACTACCTCGAGCTGCACGGGCTGTCGGTGCAGCTCACCGAGGGGCTGGCGGAGTACTGGCACGCGCGGGTCCGCGACGAGCTCGGGTTCGGCGGCGAGGACGACAAGGACCTCGGCGGCATCCTCAAGCAGGATTACCGCGGCTCGCGCTACTCCTTCGGCTACCCGGCCTGCCCGAACCTCGCCGACCGCGTCAAGCTGGTCCGGCTGCTGCGCCCCGAGCGGATCGGCGTGAACCTCTCCGAGGAGCTGCAGCTGCACCCCGAGCAGTCGACCGACGCGCTGGTCGTCCACCACCCCGAGGCGAAGTACTTCAACGCCACCTGATCGCGCGGGCGGTGCGGGGCGCGACTCGAGCGAAGGGTGGCGGGGTCGGGTTTCGCCGGCCACTGACTGTTGATCATGGAGTAGGTCGGCTTCCGAGGCGCTGTTGACCCGACCTTCTCCATGATCATCAACTTTCTGCGCTCGCGAAACAGGTTGTCCCTGTCATGGCGGGTGAAAGTCCCTCCTCGCGCGGGCGGCGCGGGCGCGACTCGCTCGGGTGAACGGGTATCCCGCCCGCGCCCGCCGCCGGAAGGGGGACAGGGGCGGCGGGCCGCGGGCGGAAGCCTGGGGTCAGCCCGGCATGCCGGGCATGTCGCCGGACCCGGGCCGGCCGTCGATCTGATCGGTGACGGCGAACCGGATGGAGCCGGCGGGGTCGACGGAGGCGTCCAGCGCCTTGTCGTCGAGCATGATGGCGGCGTCGGCGTCGAGGAACAGGCGGGCGCCGGCGTCGTCGAGGACCTGGTCGCCCTCTTCGGGCGAGGGCCGCAGCTCGAGGTCGAGTCCGCCCTCGGGGTTGGCGGCGATGCGCATTCCGGTCCCCATGGGGAGGTCCTCGCGGCCCTCGATGTTGCGGATGACCGCTGCGGCGTTGTCGGTGAGCATGAGCATGGTGGCGTGCACCTCCGGTGGGCGCGCAGCAGCGCGTCCGTTCTTCGGTGTGTGGGTTTCCTGTTGTCAGGGCATCGCGATGGCCGCAGTCCCCACGCTTCCCGCTCGATGCCCATCCGTCAAGCGCGACGGCCGGATCACCGGGGACCGCGGCATGGGACCATGGAGTACGTGACTCCGCCACTTCCCGCCGCGGTCCTCTGGGACATGGACGGCACCATCGTCGACACCGAACCCCTGTGGATGGGCGCCGAGGAGGCGCTCGTGCTGCGCCACGGCGGCACCTGGACCCACGCCGACAGCCTGTCCCTGGTGGGCAGCGACCTGCTCGAAGCGGCCGCCTTCATCCGCGAGCGCGGCTCCATCCCGATGACGC
Organism: Jiangella mangrovi; assembly: GCF_014204975.1. Classification (NCBI taxonomy): domain Bacteria; kingdom Bacillati; phylum Actinomycetota; class Actinomycetes; order Jiangellales; family Jiangellaceae; genus Jiangella; species Jiangella mangrovi. Next base: position 4,078,428 of record NZ_JACHMM010000001.1, on the reverse strand, counting down.
CGGAGCAGATCGTCGAGCACATGGTCGGCGAGGTGCTGAAGGGGATCGCCGACGGCGTCACCTGGCAGCCGGGCGTGTTCGAGCTGCTGGGCGAGCTGCGCGAGCTGGGCGTGCCGCAGGCCCTGGTGACCATGTCGTACCGGAACCTGGCCGAGGCCGTCGTCGCCCAGCTGCCTGCCGGGCTGTTCGGCGCCGTCGTCACCGGCGACGAGGTGACGAACGGCAAGCCGCACCCGGAGCCGTACCTGACGGCGGCCGGCGAGCTCGGCGTCGACCCGGCCGGGTGCGTCGTCATCGAGGACTCGCCGCGCGGGGCGGCGGCCGGGCTCGCGGCCGGGGCGCTGGTGCTGTCGATCCCGAACGCGGTCGCCGCGGTGCCCGAGCCGGGCCTCGTCGTCATCGACTCGATGGCCGGCGTGCGGGCCGCCGATCTCCTCGCGTTGTTCGACGATTCGGCCCTAGACCCGGTGTAATGTCACACAGTCATTTCACATGACGTATTTCGCAACAATGTTGCGAAATCGCGATGTCATCCTGACAACTCGGTGACTGTCCATCACACCCTCACGAAGTACTGTCACAGGCCAACCGGTCGGGAACACCGCCCGGCAGTCGAGTGTGTGAGGTGTGACATGCGTGGCATGAGCCTGAACCGCAGGCTGGCCGCGGGAGCCGTGGCCGGTACCCTGGCCCTGGGACTCACGGCCTGTGGCGGAGACGACGACGGCTCCGCCGAGGGTGGCGACGGCGGTGGCGGCACGCTCGTCTTCGCCGGTTCGGCCGATCCCGTGATCATGGACGGCGCGCTGGTCAGCGACGGCGAGTCCACTCGGGTGATCAATCAGGTCTTCGAGGGCTTGGTCCGCAGCGAAGAGGGCGGCACCGAGATCGAGCCGGCCCTGGCCGAGTCGTGGGAAGCCAGCGACGACGGCCTGACCTGGACGTTCACGCTGCGCGAGGGCGTGACCTTCCACGACGGCGAGGCGCTGGACGCCGAGGCCGTCTGCTTCAACTTCGAGCGCTGGTACAACTTCACCGGCGTCCTGCAGAGCCCCGCGGTCTCCTACTACTGGGGCACCGTCATGGGCGGCTTCGCGGCCAACGAGGACCCCGCCATGGGCGAGAGCCTCTACAGCGGCTGCGAGGCCACCGACGAGCGCACCGCGGTCATCACACTGTCGCGTCCGTCCTCGGCGTTCCTGTCCGCGCTGGCCATGCCCGCGTTCACCATCGCCAGCCCGGCCGCTCTGCAGGAGTTCGAGGCCGACGCCGTCAGCGGCACCGGCGAGGCGCCGTCGTTCGACGGGACCTTCGGCTACGAGCACCCCGTCGGCACCGGCCCGTTCCAGTTCGAGTCGTGGGAGCGCGGCAGCGAGGTGCGGCTGTCGGCGTACGAGGACTACTGGGACGAGCCCGCGCAGGTCGACGAGCTGATCTTCACCGTCATCCCGGACGGCCCGGCCCGCCGGCAGGCCCTGGAGAACGGCGAGATCGACGGCTACGACCTGGTCGACCCGGCCGACGTCGAGCTGCTCGAGACCGGCGGCTTCCAGATCCTGCGCCGACCGGCGTTCAACGTCGCCTACATCGGGTTCCAGCAGAACGTCCCGCCGTTCGACAACCTGCAGATCCGGCAGGCCATAGCGCACGCGATCGACTTCGACAACATCATCCGGACCAACTACCCGGAGGGTGCGGTCAAGGCGACGCAGTTCATGCCGCCGGAGCTGTTCGGCTGGGCCGACGACGTCACGACGTACGACTACGACCCGGACCTCGCCCGCGACCTGATCGCGCAGTCCGGCGTCACCGACCTGACGCTGCCGTTCTGGTACCCGACCGACGTCACCCGGCCGTACATGCCCAACGCCCAGGCCAACTGGGAGCTCATGACGACCGACCTCGAGGCCGTCGGCTTCACCGTCGAGCCGCACACGGCGCCCTGGAACCCGGACTACCTCGACGCCACCCAGACCGGCGGCACGCCGATGTTCCTGCTGGGCTGGAACGGCGACTTCGGTGACCCGGACAACTTCATCGGCACGTTCTTCCAGGACGTCAACCCGCAGTTCGGCAGCTTCGACAACCCGGAGATCTTCGCCAAGCTCGACGAGGCCGAGCAGGAGACCGACCAGGAGGCGCGGGCCGCGCTGTACCAGGAGGCCAACCGCCTGATCATGGACTTCGTGCCGGGCATCCCCTACGTCCACAGCGAACCGGCCATCGCCTTCCGTGAGGGCGTGTCCGGCTTCGTGCCCGACCCGTTGTCGAACGAGAGCTTCTCCACGGTCACGGTCGATTGACGGTCTAGATGCTCAAGTTCGCCGTACGGCGGCTCCTGCTGCTCGTCCCGATCCTGCTCGGGCTGTCGTTGCTGTTGTTCGTGTGGTTGCGCGCGCTTCCGGGAGGGCCGGCCCAGGCCCTCCTGGGGGAGCGTGCGACCGCCGAGTCCGTCGCCCGCATCGAGGAGCTCTACGGGCTCAACGAGCCCTGGTACGTCCAGTACTGGAAGTTCCTCTCCGCGGCGGTGCGACTCGACTTCGGCAACAGCGCCAACACCAACCGGCCGGTGACCGAGGAGATGATGCGGACCTTCCCGGCCACCTTCGAGTTGGCGACGGCCGCGCTGATCTTCGCGGTCGGCATCGGTATCCCGCTGGGCTACTTCGCGGCGAAGAAGTACGGCAGCTGGCTGGACAACCTGTCGGTGTCGGGCTCGCTGCTGGGCGTCGCCGTGCCGGTGTTCTTCCTGGCCTACATCCTCAAGTACGTGTTCAGCGTCAAGCTGGGCTGGTTCCCGACCCAGGGCCGGGACGACCCGCGCATCGACGCGGAGCATCCCACCGGCCTGTACGTGCTCGACGGCATCATCACCGGCAACCTCGAGGCCAGCTGGGACGCGATCATGCACCTGGTGCTGCCGGCCATCGCGCTGGGCGCCATCCCGCTGGCCATCATCGTCCGCATCACCCGGGCCAGCGTGCTCGACGTCGTGAACGAGGACTACGTGCGCACGGCCGAGGCGAAGGGCCTGTACGAGCGGACGATCACCCGCCGGCACGTGCTGCGCAACGCGCTGCTGCCGGTGGCGACCGTCATCGGGCTGTCGGCCGGGTTGCTGTTCTCCGGCGCCATCCTGACCGAGACGGTGTTCGCCTTCGACGGCGTCGGCCGGTTCATCTATGAGGCGATCACCGTGCGGGACTACGCCGTCCTGCAGGGGTTCATCCTGGTGATCGCGGCGATGTACGTCGTCGTGAACCTGCTGGTCGACCTGTCGTACGGGCTGATCGACCCACGAGTACGGGTGAGGTGATCGCATGAGCCTGTCCGAGATCGAGGCGACCACCGAGTCCGAACCGGTCGAGCCGGCCGGCGGCAACCTGCGCAAGGAGGCGTGGAAGCGGCTGCGCCGCGACCCCGTCGCCCTCGTCGGGTTCGCCATGATCGGCTTCTTCGTGCTGGTCGCGATCTTCGCCCCGCTGATCGCGCCGTACGCGCCCGACGCCCAGCCCGGCCGCGGGATGATCACGCCCACGAACATCCCCGGCCCGTCCGCGGAGCACTGGTTCGGCCTGGACGCCTCCGGCCGCGACGAGTTCAGCCGGGTCGTCTACGGCGCACGGCAGTCGCTGCTGGTGGGCGTCGTGGCGACGTTGTTCGGCATGGCCGGAGGCCTGATCCTGGGCACCCTCGCCGGCGCGTTCGGCGGCAAGGTCGACGCCGTCATCATGCGGATCGTCGACATCATGCTGTCCATCCCCGGCCTGCTCATGGCCATCGCCATCGCCGCGCTGCTGGGCGCCAGCTTCTGGTCGGTGATGATCGCCATCGCGATCATCAACGTGCCGGTGTTCGCCCGGCTGCTCCGCGGCCAGATGCTGGCCCAGCGCGGGTCCGACTACGTCATGGCAGCCGTGTCGATCGGGGTGCGGCGGCGGCCGATCGTGTTCGGCCACATCCTGCCGAACTCGATCTCGCCGGTCATCGTCCAGGCGACGCTGACGCTGGCGACGGCGATCATCGAGGCCGCCGGGCTCTCGTTCCTCGGCCTGGGCAGTGCCGACCCGCGGGTCCCCGAGTGGGGCCGCATGCTCGCCGACACCCAGCGCTACCTGGCCTCCGCGCCGCACCTGGCGTTCTTCCCCGGCATCGCGATCGTCATCGCCGCTCTGGGCTTCACCATGCTCGGCGAGCGGCTGCGCGAGGCCATCGACCCCAAGTACAGGCGGTGAGTGTGACAGGCTCCGAACCCCTGCTCGACGTCCGCGACCTGACGGTCACCTTCACCCGCAAGGGCGGGCCGTCGGTGCGGGCGGTCGACGGCGTCTCGTTCACCGTCCGGCCGGGCGAGACCGTCGGCCTGGTGGGGGAGTCCGGGTCCGGCAAGTCGGTGACGTCGCTGGCGGTCATGGGGCTGCTGCCGAAGCGCGGCGTGCAGGTGGGCGGGCAGGTGCTCTACGACACCGACGACCTGCTGACGCTGCCGCGCGACCGCATGCGCGACATCCGCGGCCGCGACGTCGCCATGGTCTTCCAGGACCCGATGTCGTCACTGAACCCGGTGGTGCCCATCGGCATCCAGGTCACCGAGGTGCTGGAGCGCCATCAGGACCTCAAGGGCGAGGCGGCGCGGGCCGCGGCCGAGGACCTGCTCTTCCGTGTCGGCATCCCGGACCCGAACCGCCGGCTCAAGGAGTACCCGCACCAGCTCTCCGGCGGCATGCGCCAGCGCGCGCTCATCGCCATGGCGCTGGCCTGCAAGCCGCGGCTGCTCATCGCCGACGAGCCGACGACAGCGCTCGACGTCACCATCCAGGCGCAGATCATCGAGCTGCTCAAGGAGCTGGTCCAGGACACCGGTGCGTCGCTGGTGATGATCACCCACGACCTCGGTGTCGTCGCCGGGCTGTGCGACACCGTCCACGTCATGTACTCCGGGCGCGTCGTCGAGTCGGCCGGACGGCGCGAGCTGTTCGCCGAGCCCCGGCACCCCTACACCGGCGGGCTGCTGGCGTCGGTGCCCCGGCTCGACGCGCCCCGCGGCACCCCACTGCACCCGATCCCGGGCTCGCCCACCGATGTGCTGCACTGGGAGAAGGGCTGCGCGTTCGCGCCGCGATGCCCGAACCGGCTGGCCGCCTGCCTCGACGGCCCACCGCGGCTGGAGTCGCTGGGCGGACGGTCACTGCGCTGCCTGAACCCGCTGGAGCAGACCGAGGAGGTGCCCGCATGAGCCAGACATCCCCGCCCTCGGCGGAGAAGCGTGCCTCGGTCGAGAACCTGCTGTCCGTGCGCGGGCTCGAGGTGCACTTCCCGATCAAGTCCGGCATCGTCGTCGAGCGCCAGGTCGGGTCCGTCAAGGCCGTCGACGGCGTCGACCTCGACATCCCGCGGGGCGCCACCGTCGGCCTGGTGGGGGAGTCCGGCTGCGGCAAGTCGACCCTCGGCCGGGCCATCCTGCGCCTCGTCGAGCCCACCGCCGGCACCGTCACCTTCGGCGACGTCGACGTGCGCTCGCTCGCGGGCGAAGAGCTGCGCCGCATGCGCCGGCAGATGCAGATGGTCTTCCAGGACCCCATGGCCAGTCTCGACCCGCGGCAGAACGTGCAGTCCGTGCTGAGTGAGCCGCTGCGGGCGCACGGCATCGGCGGCGACCACCGCGCCCGCGTGCGCGAGCTGCTGAACCTGGTCGGCCTGCCCGCCTCGGCGGCGAACCGGTACCCGCACGAGTTCTCCGGCGGCCAGCGCCAGCGCATCGGCATCGCCCGGGCCATCGCGCTGGAGCCGCAGCTCATCGTGGCCGACGAGCCGGTGTCGGCGCTCGACGTGTCCATCCAGGCTCAGGTGGTGAACCTGCTCGAGGAGCTCCAGGACCGCCTCGGGTTGACCTACCTGGTCATCGCGCACGACCTCGCCGTCGTCCGGCACATCGCCGACGTCGTCGCCGTCATGTACCTGGGCGGGTTGGTCGAGCAGGCGCCGTCGGACGACCTGTACGCGACGCCGCTGCACCCGTACACGAAGGCGCTGATGTCGGCGGTCCCGATCCCGGACCCCGAGGTCGAGGACACCCGGCAGCGGATCCTGCTGCAGGGCGACCTGCCCTCGCCGGCTGACCCGCCCACGGGCTGCCGGTTCCACACCCGCTGCCCGTTCCGCCAGCCCACCCGCTGCGCCGACGAGCGACCGGCGCTGCGGACGGTGGCCGGCCACGCCGACGCGCACCGCGTCGCCTGCCACTGGGCCGAGGACATCGAGGCCGGGCGGATCCGCCCCGCCGCGAGCGCCGTCGTCGACCCCGATCAGCAGCCGGACCCGGAGCCCGACCCGAATCCCGCGCCGGCGACCTGAGACGAGGGGGGAGCCGCCACCCGGGCACGGGGTGGCGGCTCCCGGTCTCGGTCCCGCGGGCTACTCCGTCGTGATCGCCCGCAGGACGTCGAGCTTCGCCGCTCGGCGGGCCGGCCAGACGGCGGCCAGCACGCCGATGACCGCGGCCAGGACGACGAACACGATCAGCTGGCCGCCGGGGATCGCGAGCTGGTCCAGCCCGTCGTCGGCGATGGCCCGCTGCAGCGACACCCCGAACAGCAGGCCGAGCGCGACGCCCAGCACCGCGCCCAGGACGGCGATGGCGATCGACTCGAGCCGGATGGTGCGCCGCAGCTGGCGCCGGCTCAGGCCGACCGCCCGCAGCAGCCCGACCTCGCGGGTGCGCTCCATGACCGACAGTGCCAGCGTGTTGACGATGCCGAGGACCGCGATGAGCACGGCCAGCCCGAGCAGCGCGTAGACCAGGAACAGCAGCTGGTTCACCTGGTCGCGCGAGGAGTCCTTGTACTCCTCCTGGTCCTGGACGGTGACCGTCGGGATGTCCGCCGTCACCTGGTCCAGGCCCTCGTGGACGGTGGCGAGGTCGGCGCCGTCGTCGGCCAGGACGTAGAGCAGCGAGTCCAGCGCCGGCACCGCGCCGTCCTCGAGCGTCTGCGTGCTGACGATGATGCCGCCGGACAGCAGCGGCGACTGGCCGTAGATGCCGACCAGCTCGATCTCCTCGTCGGAGCCGGGCAGCTGCAGCCGGACGGTGTCGCCGACGGCGAGGCCCTCGGACTCCGCCTGCTGCTCGCCGATGAGGAACCCGCCGCCGCTGAGGTCGTCGCTGCCCTCGACCATCGGCAGGTCGGCGGCGCGGCCGTAGGCGACCGGGTCGAACGCCTGCAGGAAGGTCTGGTCGCCGTCGACCAGCCCGCCGGACATCCGCACCGGGACGACCTCGTCGACGCCGTCGACCTGGCTCGCCTCCTGTGCGATGGTCGGCGAGAACGGCTGCCCGACGGCGTTGGACACGACGAACTGTGCGCGGACGCCGTCGTCGAGGGCGCGGTCGATGGTCGCGTTGGCCGAGGCGCCGATGATGGAGATGGCCGTGACCAGCGCCATGCCGATCATCAGCGCCGACGCCGTGGCCGCCGTGCGGCGCGGGTTGCGCAGCGCGTTCTCTCGGGCCAGCCGGCCGACGGTGCCGAACGCCCTGGGGTACCAGCCGGCGACGACGCGGAGCACCGGGCTCGCCAGCACCGGCGCCAGCAGCGCCACACCGATGAAGACCGCGAAGATGCCGGCGCCGACCATCAGCGCGGCGTCGTCGACGTCGGCGAACAGGCCGGTGGCCATGGCGACCGCTCCGAGCAGGGTCAACGCGCCGCCGATCCACAGGTGCCAGCGCCGCGACGACTCCGTGGTGGCGACGTCGTCGCGCATGGCCGCCACCGGCGGGACCCGCGAGGCGCGCCGGGCCGGCACGTACGCGGCGATCATGGTCACCACGATGCCCACGACGTAGGCGACGATGACCGTCCGCGGCAGCAGCACGAGGCCGCCGGCCAGCTCCAGCCCGAACGCGCCGAACACCGTCTTGAGCAGCTGCGCGACACCCAGCCCGAGCAGCAGGCCCAGGGTGGAGCCGACGACGCCGACGACGAACGCCTCGAGCAGCACCGACCGCGTCACCTGCCGCCGTCCGGCGCCGAGCGCCCGGAACAGCGCCATCTCCTGCGAGCGCTGCGCCACCAGGATCGAGAACGTGTTGAGGATGAGGAACACGCCGACGAACAGCGCGATCGCGGCGAACACCAGCAGGAACGTGTTGAAGAAGCCGAGGCCCTCCTCGATGGCCGACGCCGTCTCCTCGTCGACCTCGGCGCCGGTCAGCGCCTCGAAGTCGCCGGGCAGCATCGCGCTGATCTCGTCGCGCACGTCCTCGGAGCTCGCGCCGTCGGCCGCCGTGACCGAGATGCGGTTGTAGGCGTCGTCGCCGCCGACGAAGAGCTCCTGCGCGTAGCGGGTCTCGAAGACCGACAGGCTGGCGCCGGCCAGGCTGCCGCCCTCGCCGAACCGGACGACGCCGACGAGCTCCGCGGTGAGCCGGGGCTGGTCGCCGGTGCTGACGAAGCTCACCTCGTCGCCGATCTGGTACCCGGACCGCTCGAACGTGCGGTCGTCGAGCGCGACCTCGCCCGGGCCGGCCGGCAGGTCGCCGTCGACCAGGCGCAGCACCGGGTCGCCGTCGGCCGCGGGGCCGTCGTGCCAGTTGACGGCGATGCCGGGGGCGCCCGGGGTGGTCATGACGTCGCCGTCGCTGTCCAGGACGAAGAAGCTCTGGTTCTCGATCTCGCCGTCGGCGCGCTCGACGCCGGGCAGGGCGGCGACGTCGTCGACCAGGTCCGACGGGATGGTCGTGGTGGTGCCGGTGGGCATGGTGAAGATGTCGGTCTCGCCCGGCAGGTCCGGGCGCACGACGACGTCGGAGGACAGGCCGCCGAAGATGTCGTCGAAGGTCCGGTCGATGGTGTCGGTGAACACGTACGAGCCGGCCACGAACGCCACACCGAGCACGATGGCGAACGCGCTCATGGCCAGCCGCAGCTTGCGGGCGGCCAGGCTCTTGAGGGTCGCGCGGATCATGCCTGCTGCCCCACGGCGTCGAAGCCCTTCATGCGCTCCAGCACCTTCTCGGCCGTCGGGTCGGTCATCTCGTCGACGATCTGGCCGTCGGCGAGGAACAGCACCCGGTCGGAGTAGGCGGCGGCGTTGGGGTCGTGCGTGACCATGACGATGGTCTGGCCGAACTCGCGGACCGACCGGCGCAGGAACGAGAGCACCTCGGTGCCGGACCGCGAGTCGAGGTTGCCGGTGGGCTCGTCGGCGAAGATGATCTCGGGCTTGCTGACCAGCGCCCGGGCGCACGCCACCCGCTGCTGCTGGCCGCCGGAGAGCTGGTTGGGCTTGTGGCTGAGCCGGTCGGCCAGGCCGACGGTCGAGATGACGGTGTCGAACCACTCCTTGTCGACGTCGCGGCCGGCGATGTCGAGAGGCAGCGTGATGTTCTCGCGCGCCGTCAGCGTCGGGATCAGGTTGAACGCCTGGAAGATGAAGCCGATCTTGTCGCGGCGCAGGCGGGTGAGCTCCTTGTCGTTGAGCTTGCTCAGCTCCGTGTCGCCGACGTACACCTGCCCCGACGTCGACGAGTCCAGCGCGGCCATGCAGTGCATGAGCGTGGACTTGCCGGAGCCGGAAGGGCCCATGATGGCGGTGTACGCGCCGGCGGTGAACTCCACCGTCACCCCGCCCAGAGCCACCACCTGGGTGTCGTCCTTGCCATAGATCTTGGTCAGGTCAACGGCGCGGGCCGCCGTGCTCGGCGAGCTGGGTTCCGTCGTCACCGGTGCGCTCCTCGTCAGCTGGTTCGTGGATCGTGTTCCACGCTATGGGCCGGCGGCGCCGGGATGATCGGCGAACGGCACGGTCTGTCGGCTCCACCGTGAGGAGTAGGAGGGTGGATCTGCCCGTCCTGCGGGCGTACGCCCCGCCTCGGCGGGCGTGCTCAGCCCGGCTGCTCAGAGCGCGCCGGGCTGGACCAGGCCGCTCTCATAGGCGTAGACGGCGGCCTGGACGCGGTCGCGCAGGCTCAGCTTCGTCAGCACGTTGCCGACGTGGGTCTTCACCGTCGTCTCGCTGACGACGAGCTCGGCGGCGATCTCGGCGTTGGAGTAGCCGCGCGCCACCAGAGTGAGCACCTCGCGCTCGCGGTCGGTGAGGTGCGCGAGGTTGGCCGGCGTGGGGGAGTCGGTGGCGGGGAAGCGGCTCGCGAACATGTCGAGCAGCCGGCGGGTGATGCTGGGGGCGACGACGGCGTCACCGCGCGACACCGTGCGGATGGCCGTCACCAGGTCCTCCGCGGGCACGTCCTTGAGGAGGAAGCCGCTGGCGCCGGCCCGCAGCGCCTCGACGACGTACTCGTCGAGGTCGAAGGTGGTGAGCACGAGGACGCGCGGGGCGGTCTCGCGGGCGGCGCCGGTGATCTGCCGGGTGGCCTGGACGCCGTCGACCCGCGGCATGCGGATGTCCATGAGGACGACGTCGGGCTGCAGGGCCCGCGCGTCGGCGACCGCCTGCTCGCCGTCGCCGGACTCGCCGACGACCGCGATGTCGGACTCGGCCTCGAGGATCATGCGGAATCCGGTGCGCAGCAGCGGCTGGTCGTCCACCAGCAGGACCCGGATGGGCTGGGCCGTCATCGTGACATCGCTCCGTTACTGTCGTACGGGATCTTCGCCCGCACCTCGTAGCCGCCGCCGCGGCGCGGTCCGGCCGCGAGGGTTCCACCATAGAGGGCCACCCGCTCGCGCATGCCGAGCAGGCCGTGTCCAGGGCGTCGCCCCTCGAGTGCGGCCGCCACGCCGTGGCCGTCGTCGCTCACCTCGACGTGCACCTCCGACGGGAGGTACTGGACGTGGACGGTGGCGGCCGACGGTCCCGCGTGCTTGATCGTGTTGGTGAGCGCCTCCTGGATGACCCGGAAGGCGGCGAGGTCGACGCCGACGGGGACGGCGCCCGGCTCGCCCTCGACGCGGATGTCGACGGGCAGCCCGGCGTCGCGCATCTGCTCGGCCAGCAGCTCGAGGTCGCCGAGGCCGGGTTGCGGCGCCAGCGTGGCCGGCTGGGCGCCGCGGTCGTCGCCGTCGGGGGTGCGCAGGACGCCGACGACCCGGCGCATCTCCTGCAGCGCCGACCGGCCGACGTCCTCGATGGCCTGCAGGGCGTCGGCGGTGCGGTCGACGTCGCGGCGCAGGGACCGGCGTGCGCCGGCCGCCTGCACCGTCATGACCGACACGTGGTGGGCGACGACGTCGTGCAGTTCGCGGGCGATGCGGGAGCGCTCCTCGGCGATGGCGGCCCGCACCTCGACGTCGTGGGCGCGCTCGAGCCGGCGGGCGCGGTCCTCGAGCTCGGCGGTGTAGAGGCGCCGGCTGCGCACCGCCCGCCCGATGCCCCACGCGCCAAGGATGAGCAGGCAGCTGATGATGATGTTGGCCCCGAGGTCCATGCTGAGATCGGGGTGGCGGTCGACGCTGACGACGGCGTAGGCGGCCGACGCCGCGACCTGGGCGCCCGCGACCAGCAACGACGCCGCCAGCCCGCCGTAGTTGGCCGCCGTGTAGATGGCGATCAGCGCCACCACGGCCGCCGTGGGCATGGCGTAGTCGACGGCGGTGAAGGCGGCCAGCCCGGCCGCGGTGATCAGCCCGACGGCGACCGGGTGCTTGCGGCGCGCGATCAGGGGGACCGTGATGACCAGCACCAGCGCGATGCCCAGCGCATCGGCGTCGGCGTACTCGACGCCGCTGGGGTCGGTGTAGACGAACAGCGCGACCACCGCCGTGACCGACAGGACGATCGTGAGGGACGCGTCCAGCAGCCACGGCTCGATGCGGGGGAAGAGCTTGGCGCGCGCCGTCGTCACACGATCAACGGTAGGCCGCACTACACCGCCCGCAACTCGTCCTCGACGTGGAGCTGTGGCCTCCACCAGCAGGCTAGGTTGCGAGCCTGACTAGGTAGCGTTACTGTCTAGCCATGCCCGACGAGAGATGGCCCGCCGAGTGGATGCGGGCGGTGCTGCCGCTCAGCGTCCTGAGCGTCGTGGCCGACGAGGAGACCTACGGCTACGTCATCGCCCGGCGGCTCGACGACGCCGGCTTCGGCACGGTCAAGGGCGGCACGCTGTACCCGATCCTCGGCCGCCTCGAGGACGACGGGCTGGTGACGTCGTCGTGGCGCGAGGGCGACGGCGGGCCGGGGCGGAAGTACTTCACCGCCACGCCCGCCGGCCGGGCCGCGCTGGCCGAGCGCTCCGAGCGCTGGGCCGCCTTCGCCGCGACCACCCACGGACTGCTGACCAGAAAGGCCGACGCATGATCACCGACACCGAGAAGTACCGGCGCGAGCTGCTCACCGCCCTGCGCCTGCGCGACGTCGACGCCGACCGCATCGGCGAGGTCCTGGCCGAGGTCGACAGCCACGTCGCCGAGACCGGCGAGGACCCGCGCGAGGCCTTCGGCGCACCGGCCGACTACGCCCGCGTCATCGGCGACGGCGTCCGCGGCCTGTCCGAGCGCGAGCGGCGGACCCGCAACGCCGGGCACGCGCTCATGGGCGGGTTGGTCGGCGCGGTCAGCGTGCTCGGCATCATGGCCGTGGTCCGCGGCGACGAGACCGCGCTGGGGATGCCGGCCTGGCTCACGCTGGCGCTCGGCCTGCTCGGCGCGGTGCTGGGCATCGTGCTGCTGGCCGTCCGGGCCCGCGTGGTGCGCGACCCGCGGACCGGCCGCCCGGTCGACCCGTCGCAGCGCTGGTTCGCGCCCGTCGTGCTGGCCGGTTACGCCGTCGTGCTCGCCGCCTGCGCCGGGCTCGCCGCGATGCTGTAGCGCCGGCGGCGCCGCCGGGCGGGCGTCAGGCGTCGACCGGGGAGGTGCGGGGAGACGGGGCCTCGTCGTCGTCGGCTGTGGCGACGGTGGCGGGCAGCGGGGGCGGGGTGCCGCCGTAGGCCGGGCAGAGCGCCTGGTGGGAGCACCAGTCGCAGAGCCGGCTGGGGCTGGCCCGCCAGTCGCCGGACTCGGTGGCGCGCTCGATGGCCGCCCACAGCGCCGCCAGCTTGCGCTCGGTGGCGCGGAGGTCGGCCTCGTCGGGCTCGTAGCGCAGCAGCTCGCCGCTGCCGAGGTAGATGAGCTGCAGCAGCCGCGGCACCCGCCCGTGCAGCCGCCAGAGCACGAGCGCGTAGAACCGCATCTGGAACATGGCCCGCTGCTCGAACCCGGCCCGCGGCGCCTTGCCGGTCTTGTAGTCGACGACGCGGAGGTCGCCGGTGGCCTCGGCACGGTCGAGACGGTCGACGTAGCCGCGCAGCCGCAGCCCGGAGTCGAGCGTGGTCTCGACGTACAGCTCGCGCTCGGCCGGCTCGAGGCGGCCGGGGTCCTCGAGCGTGAAGTACTTCTCGACCAGCTGCTCGGCGCTGGCCAGCCAGTCGGCGAGGGCCGAGCCGTCCTCGTCGTCGGCGAACAGCTCGGCGACCGCGGGCTCGGCCTCGAGCAGCTCGTCCCACGCGGGCCGCACCAACCCCGTCGCGCGGCTCGGGGTGCGCTCGCCGGCCGGGAGGTCGTAGAGGTGCTCGAGCACGCTGTGCACGACGGTGCCGCGGGTGGCCTCGGAGCTGGGCGGCTCGGGCAGCCGGTCGATGGTGCGGAAGCGGTAGAGCAGCGGGCACGTCATGAAATCGGCCGCGCGCGACGGCGACAGGCTCGGCACGCGCGGGGCCGCGGGGTCGTCCCCGAGGTCGGCGCGCGTGCGGATCGTCATGTTCGTGACTGTAGATCACACCTCCGACAGAGTGGGACCGCCCACGCCGGGGGTGCCGCCACGTAGCCTTGGATGATGGCAACGGGTCGGGGTCGGCAGCTGAGTCTCGGGCGCATCGCGGGCATCCCGGTGTACATCAGCCCCACCTGGTTCCTGGTCGCCGCCCTCATCACCGCCTGGGGCCACGACACCGTGCTCCGCCAGCTGCCGGAGCTCTCCGACGTCGAGGCCTACGGACTCGCGTTCCTGTTCGCCGTCCTGCTCTACGCGTCGGTGTTCGTGCACGAGCTCGGTCATGCGCTGACGGCGCTACGGCTGGGGCTGCCGGTGCGCGGCGTCACGCTGCACTTCCTCGGCGGCCACACCGAGATCGAGCGCGACGCGCCCACGCCGGGCCGCGACCTCGTCGTCTCTGCCGCCGGGCCGGCGCTGTCGCTGGCGCTGGGCGGGCTCGGCCTGCTCGCCTACCAGGTCGTCGACGACGGCGTGCCCGGCTTCCTGGTCTGGATGCTGACCGTCGCCAACCTCCTCGTGGGCGTCTTCAACGTGCTGCCCGGCCTCCCGCTCGACGGCGGCCACATGCTGCGCGCCGCCGTCTGGCGCATCACCGGCGACGAGCACCGCGGCACCGTCGTCGCCGCCCGCTCCGGCCAGGTGCTCGCCGGCCTGGTGCTGCTGATGCCGTTCGCCCTCGACGGTGCCCGGCCCGACCTCCTCACCATCGTCTGGGCCGGCCTGGTCGCCGCCCTGCTCTGGTCCGGCGCGTCCCAGGCCCTCGCCGTCGGGCGCATGCGGGCCCGGCTGCCACGACTCGACACCCGCACCCTCGCCCGCCGGGCCGCCCCCGTCGCCGCCGACCTCCCGGTCTCCGAGGCGTTGCGGCAGGCGCGCGAGGCCAACGTCACCTCCCTGGTCATCGTCGACAGCGCCGGCCGGCCGACGGGCCTGGTCAAGGAGGCCGCCGTCGCCGCCATCCCCGAGCAGCGCCGCCCGTGGGTCGCCATCGGCCAGTCCGCGCGGTCGCTGCAGCAGGGCATGGTGCTGGCCCTCGACGTCACCGGCGAGGCGCTGCTCAAGGCCATGCGCGACACGCCGGCCTCGGAGTACCTGGTGGTCGACGCGCAGGGCCGGGTCTACGGCGTGCTCGTCAGCTCCGACGTCGACCACGCGTTGGCTGCCCGCTGAGGTCTTCTCCCGGGTTCGTGTGGTTGCGCTGGGTTCCCCCGTCCCCCTGCTGCCCATTGTCTTAGCCGCGGGGACCCGCCTCAAGTCGGCGCCCTCTGGGGTTGCTTGCCGCTGTGGCTTCCGGGGCTTCGACTTGACCCGGGTCCCCGCGGCCTAAGAACGGGCAGCTATCAGGGGGACGGGGGGAGTCTGGCGACGGGTGCGGGTCGCTGGGCCTGCTTGGGGTCCCACGATGTGGGATTTCGGGGGTGCTTTCTGGGTCGCCCACCACGTTTACCCGTGCATCACGAGGCCTGTAATCGTGTCGAGGCTCGGGTAATCCTGGTGATGTACGCGATCGTTGATGATCATCGCTGTCCACAGGCCACCAGAGCGGGACGAAACGGACACGGGCGGGGCGAGGCGAGCCCACCTCACCACCCCGGCAGAACCTCGGACCACCCGCCGGACTGTCACCGGCGGCGGATAGCCTCACCCGCATGTCCGCGACCGAATCGTCTCGCCGCACCGGGCCCTTCCGGGTCGGCGACCAAGTGCAGCTGACCGATCCCAAGGGGCGTCACCACACCATCACGCTCCAGGAGGGCAAGGAGTTCCACACCCACAGGGGATCGTTCACCCACGACCAGCTCATCGGCCAGCCCGAGGGGTCGGTCGTCGTCTCCACCGGGTCGACGGCGTATCTCGCGCTGCGGCCGCTGCTGTCGGACTATGTGCTGTCCATGCCGCGCGGCGCGGCGGTCGTGTACCCGAAGGACGCAGGCCAGATCGTGGCCATGGCCGACATCTTCGGCGGCGCCCGCGTGGTCGAGGCCGGCGTGGGTTCGGGCGCGCTGACGATGTCGCTGCTGCGGGCCGTCGGCGAGCACGGGACGGTGCACTCCTACGAGCGCCGCGCCGACTTCGCGAAGATCGCGGCCGAGAACGTCGAACGGTTCTTCGGCGGCGCCCACCCGGCCTGGCGGCTCACCGTCGGCGACCTCGTCACCGAGCTCGACGACACCGAGGCCGACCGCGTCGTGCTCGACATGCTGGCGCCCTGGGAGTGCGTCGACGCCGCGGGCAGGGTGCTGGTGCCCGGCGGGGTGCTGTGCTGCTACGTCGCCACCACCACCCAACTGTCGCGCACCGTCGAGACCATCCGCGAGAGCACCCTCTTCACCGAGCCGGTGTCCTGGGAGTCCATGGTCAGAACGTGGCACGTCGAGGGCCTCGCGGTGCGCCCCGACCACCGCATGATCGGCCACACCGGCTTCCTGGTCACGGCGCGCCGCATGGCCCCCGGCGTCACCGCACCGCCCCGCCGGCGCCGTCCCGCGCCCGGCGCATCCGGTGAGGCAACTGCCGACACCGGCGGCGACGCAGGTCGCGACGCAGGTGGAACCGAGGGTGGCGCGGGGGAGTTGGGGTAAACGAGATTTCCACACTCGCCGGACCGGAAGTCAACATCTGGTCACTAGCTGATCTCTTGCGTGGCGTTCCGGCCCGGCGACTGTAAGGTCTGGCTATAGACGACCCCCTTACGAGGAGGTGCGAGATGGCGTCGTACGACGATGGCTTCGATCACGGCCGTCGCGGGTCCGGGCGCGAGCCGTCCGACATGGCCGGCGAGGTGGCCTTCCTCGAAGCCCGACTGGCATCGGTGAACGCCCAGAACGAGCGGCTGGCAGCCACCCTCCGCGAGGCGCGCGACCAGATCGTCGCGCTGAAGGAGGAGATCGACCGGCTGGCCCAGCCACCGTCCGGTTTCGGCACGTTCCTCTCCAAGTACGACGACGGCACGGTCGACGTCTTCACCGGCGGCCGCAAGCTCCGGGTCGCGGTGAGCCCCGACGTGGAGCTCGACGGGCTCCGGCCGGGGCAGGAGGTCATGCTCAACGAGGCGCTCAACGTGGTGCGGGCGCTCGAGTACGAGCAGGTCGGCGAGGTCGTCATGCTCAAGGAGCTGCTCGCCGACGGCGACCGCGCCCTGGTCATCGGCCACACCGACGAAGAGCGCGTGGTGCGCATCGCCTCGCCGCTGCTCGACTCCGGCATGCGGGTAGGCGACTCCCTGCTGCTCGAGCCGCGCGCCGGGTTCGTCTACGAGCGCGTCCCGAAGTCCGAGGTCGAGGAGCTCATCCTCGAAGAGGTCCCGGACATCGACTACTCCGACATCGGCGGGCTGTCGCGGCAGATCGACCAGATCCGCGACGCCGTCGAGCTGCCGTTCCTGCACGCCGACCTGTTCCGCGAGCACGAGCTGCGCCCGCCCAAGGGCGTCCTGCTCTACGGCCCGCCCGGGTGCGGCAAGACGCTGATCGCCAAGGCCGTCGCCAACTCGCTGGCCAAGCAGATCGCGAAGCTCAAGGGGATGTCCGAGCACAAGTCGTACTTCCTCAACATCAAGGGCCCCGAGCTGCTGAACAAGTACGTCGGCGAGACCGAGCGGCACATCCGCCTGGTCTTCCAGCGGGCGCGAGAGAAGGCCAGCGAGGGCACGCCGGTCATCGTGTTCTTCGACGAGATGGACTCCCTGTTCCGCACCCGCGGCTCGGGCGTCTCGTCGGACGTCGAGAACACCATCGTCCCGCAGCTGCTGAGCGAGATCGACGGTGTCGAGAGCCTCGAGAACGTCATCGTCATCGGCGCCTCGAACCGCGAGGACATGATCGACCCGGCCATCCTGCGGCCCGGCCGGCTGGACGTGAAGATCAAGATCGAGCGGCCCGACGCCGAGGCGGCCCGCGACATCTTCAGCAAGTACCTCACGACCACCCTGCCGCTGCACGCCGACGACCTCGCCGAGCACGGCGGCGACCCGGCGGCCACCACGTCGGCCATGATCCAGCGCTCGGTCGAGAAGATGTACTCCGAGTCCGAGGAGAACCGCTTCCTCGAGGTCACGTACGCCAACGGCGACAAAGAGGTCCTGTACTTCCGCGACTTCAACTCCGGCGCAATGATCCAGAACATCGTCGACCGCGCGAAGAAGATGGCGATCAAGGACCTCCTCGACTCCGGCTCCAAGGGCCTGCGGGTGCAGCACCTGCTCACCGCGTGCTTCGACGAGTTCAAGGAGAACGAGGACCTCCCGAACACCACCAACCCCGACGACTGGGCCCGCATCTCCGGCAAGAAGGGCGAGCGCATCGTCTACATCCGGACGCTCATCTCCGGCAAGCAGGGCAACGAGGCCGGCCGCTCCATCGACACGGTGGCGAACACCGGCCAGTACCTCTGATACCCAGAGGCCGCACGAGGCGCCGTCCCGCGACCAGCGGGGCGGCGCCTCGCCGTTCCGGGGCCGGTCCGGGTCCGCGTAGGGTTCCGGGCATGACCGAGCGGACCATCGGCTGGGGCGTCGTCGCCACCGGCAACATCGCCCACAACATCGCCGACGACCTGCGCGGGCTCGAGCACAGCCGGCTCGCCGCGGTCAGCTCGCGGAAGCTGGACCGCGCCGGGGCGTTCGCCCGCGAGTTCGGCGACGCCGCCACGTCGGCCCACGACGACGTCCGCGCCCTGGTCGACGACCCCGCCGTCGACGTCGTCTACATCGCCACCCCGCACGCGCAGCACGCCCCCGTCGTCGAACTGGCCCTCGACGCGGGCAAGGCGGTGCTGTGCGAGAAGGCGTTCACCACGTCACTGGCCGAGACGACGCGGCTGGCCGGCCTCGCCCGCGAGCGCGGCGTGTTCTGCATGGAAGCCATGTGGACGCGGTTCAACCCGCTCGTCGTGCAGCTGCGTCAGCTCGTGGCCGACGGCGCCATCGGCGACGTCCGTGCGGTGTCGGCCGACCTCGGCTTCGTCGCGCCGACGGACCGCAGCGACCGGCTGTGGGACCCGGCGCTGGGCGGCGGCGTGCTGCTCGACGTCGGCATCTATCCGGTCGCGTTCGCGCAGATGCTGCTCGGCCGGCCGACGGCGCTCACCGTCACCGGCACGCTCAACGAGCAGGGCGTCGACAACGAGGCCGGGCTCCTCCTCACCTGGCCCGACGGCGTCCGCGCGCACCTCGACGCGTCGCTGGTGTCGCCGATCCCCGGAGCCGCGCTGGTCATGGGCACCACGGGGCGCATCGAGGTGCCACCGCGGTTCCACGCCGCCACCAGCATGCGGCTCGTGCACGCTCCCGGCCGCGGCGTCGAGGAGACGCAGACGTTCGAGTGGGAGAAGGAGGGCCGCGGCTACGTGCCCATGCTGCGCGCCGTCGCCCAGGCGGTCCGCGAGGGCCGCACCGAGTGCCCCGAGATGCCGCTCACGGACACCGTCGAGATCGCCGACATCCTCGACCAGGCGCTGGCCGGGCTCGGCGTCCGGTATCCGGATCCGGCGCCGCTGGGGTGACCGGACCGTGGCCGAGCTGCGGGTCGAGCCGCTGACCGAGGCGCTGTGGCCGGCGTTCGAGGAGCTCATGGCCGACAGCGGGGGACCGGCGGCGCGTTGCTGGTGCATGGCGTGGCGCCTCGGCCCGGAGTACCGGAAGCGGCCGCCGTCGGCGAACCACGACGATTTCCGGGCGGTGGTGGCGGCCGGTCCGCCGCCCGGGCTGCTGGCCCTGTCCGGGGACACCGCGGTCGGCTGGTGCCAGCTGACGCCCCGCGACGCCGTCCCGGCGCTCGACCGGCCCTGGCGGCTGCGGCGGGTCGACGACGTCCCCGTCTGGGCGATCACCTGCTTCTACGTCCGCAAGACCCACCGCAGGCGCGGCGTCACGTCGGCGCTGGTCGAGGCCGCCGTCGACCATGCTCGCGCGGCCGGGGCGCCCGCCGTCGAGGCCTACCCTCTGGACGGCACCGTGTCGCCGTCGTCGACCAGCACCGGATACGCACCGACGTTCCTGCGGGCCGGGTTCACCGAGGTCGCGCGGCGCTCGCCCGAGCGGCCGGTCCTGCGACTGGTGCTCGCCTGACGGTCCGCCGCGCGTGGTGGACGGCGGTTGCTGCCGTAGGCTCGATGCATGAGTGCCCGGCGCATCATGGGAATCGAGACCGAATACGGCATCTCGGTGCCCAGCAACCCTGCCGCCAACTCCATGTTGGCGTCGTCGCAGGTGGTCAACGGCTACGCCGCGCAGCGTGCGCACGCGCGCCGGGCCCGCTGGGACTTCGAAGAGGAGAACCCGCTGCGCGACGCCCGCGGGTTCGAGCTCTCGCGTGGGGGAGCCGACCCCAGCCAGCTCACCGACGAGGAGATCGGGCTGGCCAACCTCATCCTCACCAACGGCGCCCGGCTCTACGTCGACCACGCGCACCCGGAGTACTCCTCGCCCGAGGTCACGTCGCCGCGCGACGCCGTCATCTGGGACAAGGCCGGCGAGGCCATCATGGGCGTCGCGGCCACCTGGGCCGGCCGGCTGCCCGGCGCGCAGCCCATCCAGCTGTACAAGAACAACACCGACAACAAGGGCGCGTCGTACGGCTGCCACGAGAACTACCTGATGAACCGCAGCACGCCGTTCGCCGACATCGTCCGCCACCTCATCCCGTTCTTCGTGTCGCGCCAGGTCGTGACGGGCGCGGGGCGGGTCGGCATCGGCCAGGACGGCAGCGGCCACGGATTCCAGATCTCGCAGCGCGCCGACTACTTCGAGGTCGAGGTCGGCCTCGAGACCACCCTCAAGCGCCCCATCATCAACACCCGCGACGAGCCGCACGCCGACCCCGAGCGGTACCGCCGGCTCCACGTCATCATCGGCGACGCCAACCTGTCCGAGATCTCGACGTACCTCAAGCTCGGCACGACGGCGCTCGTACTGGCCATGATCGAGGACGGCTTCCTCGGCGGTGACCTCGCGGTGTCGCGGCCCGTGGGCGCCCTGCACGAGATCTCGCACGACCCCACGCTCGCGCACCAGGTCGAGCTCGCCGACGGCCGCAAGCTGACCGCCGTCCAGCTCCAGACCGAGTACGCCGAGCAGGCCCGCAAGTTCGTCGAGGACCGCTACGGCGCCGACGTCGACCCCGTCACGGCCGACGTCCTGGCCCGCTGGGAGGCCACGCTGCACGCGCTGGCCACCGACCCCATGTCGCTGTCCGACCAGCTCGACTGGGTGGCCAAGCTGTCGCTGCTGCAGCAGTACCGCGACCGCGACGGCATGGACTGGTCGCACCCGAAGCTGCACCTCATCGACCTGCAGTACGCAGACATCCGGCCCGAGCGCGGCCTCTATCGACGCCTCGTCGCCAAGGGCCGCATGCAGCGCGTCGTCACCGACCAGCAGATCGACGACGCCGTCCACCTGCCGCCCGAGGACACCCGGGCCTACTTCCGCGGCCGGTGCCTGGACAAGTACGCCGAGTCCATCGCGGCCGCCTCGTGGGACTCCGTGATCTTCGACCTGCCCGGGCGCGAGGCGCTGCAGCGGGTTCCGACGCTCGACCCCACCCGCGGCACCAAGGCGCACGTCGGCGACCTCCTCGACCAGTGCGACACCGCGGGCGACCTCGTCGGACGCCTCACCTCCCGCTGACCCGGCGACCCCGCTCGCGACCTGCGGCGGGGGTTGCGCTGTCGGCGTAAGTGGAAAATCTCTGCCCCGATCCGGTGTCCCGGGGCGGCAAGATGTCACCACCTCTGGATAGGGTCGTTCTCAAGGCGACCAGGTGGAGGTTGGCGAGATGGCGCGTGAGACAACCGGCGGTCACAAGCAGCCGCGGAAGAACGAGGACGTCGAGGACACCGCGGCGACCGAGTCGAGCGAAGAGCTCAAGGAGCGGCAGGACAAGATCGACGACGACGTCGACTCCATTCTCGATGAGATCGACGAGGTGCTGGAGGAGAACGCCGAGGACTTCGTCCGGTCGTTCGTGCAGAAGGGTGGAGAGTAAGTGGATGTGTCGCGCATCGGCAGCCTGCCGGCGGAGTTCCTGAACCCGGGGACGTCGTCGTTCACCGAGTTCCTGCGGCAGCACTCGCCCGAGCTGCTGCCGGGGAACCGCGTGCCGGCCGGCGACCTCGGCGGGCTGACGCCGCACGCCACCACGCTGGTGGCCACGACGTTCCCGGGCGGCGTGGTCATGGCCGGCGACCGGCGGGCCACCATGGGCAACATGATCGCCCAGCGCGACATCCAGAAGGTCTTCCAGGCCGACGAGTACTCCGCGGTCGGCATGGCCGGCGCGGCCGGCCTGGGCCTCGAGCTCATCCGGTTGTTCCAGCTCGAGTTGGAACATTACGAGAAGATCGAGGGCACCGTGCTCTCGCTCGAGGGCAAGGCCAACCGGCTCTCGCACATGATCCGCGGCAACCTCGGCATGGCCATGCAGGGGCTGGCCGTGGTGCCGCTCTTCGCCGGCTACGACCAGGGCTCCGGCCAGGGCCGCATCTTCTCCTACGACGTCACCGGCGGCCGGTACGAGGAGCACCAGTTCTTCTCGGTCGGCTCCGGCTCGGTGTTCGCCCGCGGTGCGCTGAAGAAGCTGTACCGCGACGACCTCGCGGTCGACGACGCCATCGCCATCACGGTGCAGGCGCTGTACGACGCCGCCGACGACGACTCCGCGACCGGCGGTCCCGACCTGCAGCGGCACATCTACCCCATCGTGGCGGTGGTCGACGAGGCCGGCTTCCGGCAGCGCGACGAGCAGGCGGTCGCCCAGATCGTCGAAGAGGTCGTCGCCGGCCGCAACGTCCGGCCCGACGGCCCCATCGCGCCGGTGCGCTGACCCGCAGCCCCCACTCACCACCACAGCCCGCAGGAGAGGACCAGTCGGTGTCGATGCAGTTCGGATACGTCTCGCCCGAGCAGATCATGAAGGACCGGGCCGACTACGCCCGCAAGGGCATCGCCCGGGGCCGTTCGGTCATCGTGATCCAGTACGCGGGCGGCATCCTGTTCGCCGCCGAGAGCCCGTCCCCGTCGCTGCACAAGATCAGCGAGATCTACGACCGCATCGCGTTCGCCGCGGTCGGCAAGTACAACGAGTTCGAGAACCTCCGCCAGGCCGGCGTGCGGCTGGCCGACCTGCGCGGATACTCCTACGACCGCGTCGACGTGTCCGGGCGGGCGCTGGCCAACGTCTACGCGCAGACCCTGGGCACCATCTTCACCCAGGACCCGAAGCCGTACGAGGTCGAGCTGGTCGTCGCCGAGGTCGGCCAGACACTCGAGACCGACCAGATCTACCGCATCACCTACGACGGCTCGGTGGCCGCCGACAGCGGTTACTCCGTCATGGGCGGCGCCGCCGAGCAGGTCGGGCGCTACGTCGCCGAGCACTTCACGCCGGGCTCGTCGCTCGAGGGCTCGCTGCGCCTGGCGGTCGACGCCCTGGGCCGCGACACCGACGAGCCGCGGCAGCTGGCGCCGTCGTCGCTCGAGGTCGCGGTGCTCGATCGCGAGCGGCCGCGGCGCACGTTCCGGCGGCTCAGCGGCCCGGTCCTGGACTCGTTGCTCGACCGTGGCGGTTCCGAGACCTCCGCACAGGCCGGTTCCGAGGACTCGGGCGACTAGGCTCCTGTGAAGGGCCTTGCACACCGGCGACGACCGGGGGCCGGAGGCTCCTGCGAGTCGTCGGTCGGGAGTGCACTGCGGACGGAGAGCGGACTCTGCCGTGCAAGGTCCGACACGTAGAGGATGGATTGCCATGGATCGCCGCATCTTCGGACTCGAGAACGAGTACGGCGTCACCTGCACGTTCCGCGGGCAGCGGCGACTCTCGCCCGACGAGGTCGCCCGTTACCTGTTCCGGCGGGTCGTCACCTGGGGCCGCAGCAGCAACGTCTTCCTGTCCAACGGGGCGCGGCTCTACCTCGACGTCGGCAGCCACCCCGAGTACGCCACGCCCGAGTGCGACAGCATCATCGACCTCGTCACCCACGACAAGGCCGGCGAGCGCGTCCTCGAGGGCCTGCTGGTCGACGCCGAGAAGCGGCTGGCCGAAGAGGGCATCGCCGGCGACGTCTACCTGTTCAAGAACAACACCGACTCCGCCGGCAACTCCTACGGCTGCCACGAGAACTACCTGGTGGGGCGGCACGGCGAGTTCTCCCGGCTGGCCGACGTCCTCATTCCGTTCCTGGTCACCCGGCAGATCATCTGCGGCGCCGGCAAGGTGCTGCAGACCCCGCGGGGCGCGGTGTTCGCCGTCAGCCAGCGCGCCGAGCACATCTGGGAGGGCGTCTCCAGCGCCACCACGCGCAGCCGTCCCATCATCAACACCCGCGACGAGCCGCACGCCGACGCCGAGCGCTACCGCCGGCTGCACGTCATCGTCGGTGACTCCAACATGAACGAGTGCACCACGCTGCTCAAGGTCGGCGCCACGGACCTCGTGCTGCGCATGATCGAGGCCGGCGTCGGGCTGCGCGACATGACGCTCGAGAACCCCATCAGGGCCATCCGCGAGATCAGCCACGACCTCACGGGCCGCCGCAAGGTCCGGCTGGCCGGGGGCCGTGAGGCGTCGGCGCTGGAGATCCAGGAGGAGTACTTCACCAAGGCCCGCGACTTCGTCGAGCGCCGCGAGCTGGCCACCCCGGCCGTGCAGCGGGTGCTCGAGCTGTGGGAGCGGACCATCAAGGCCATCGACTCCGCCGACCTCTCGCTGGTCGAGGGCGAGATCGACTGGGTCACCAAGTACCGGCTCATCGAGCGGTACCGCGCGAAGCACAACATGACGCTGACGCACCCGCGGGTGGCGCAGCTCGACCTCGCCTACCACGACATCCACCGCGGCCGCGGCCTGTACTACCTGCTCGAGAAGCGCGGGCAGGTGCGGCGGGTCGCGCGCGACGTCGAGATCTTCGAGGCCAAGTCCGTGCCGCCGCAGACCACGCGGGCGAAGCTGCGCGGCGAGTTCATCAAGCGGGCCCAGGAGCGCCGCCGCGACTTCACCGTCGACTGGGTGCACCTGAAGCTCAACGACCAGGCGCAGCGGACGGTGCTGTGCAAGGACCCGTTCCGCTCGGTGGACGAGAGGGTGGCTCGCCTGATCGAGGGCATGTGAGCGTAAGCTGCCAGCCGCAGCCCGTTCAGGTACTTCTCAGGTGCAGCGCCTAGGGTTGCCGTTTCGAACGGAACTCCAGACAGCCCGCGAAGAGATGAAGGACTAGTTCACCGTGCGCAGAAGACAGGCTCTGGCCGCTCTGATCGTGTCGTCCGCACTGGCGCTCTCCGCCTGCGGTGGCGACGACGGCGACGGCGACTCCACCGCGTCGACCGAGCTGGGCGTCGAGGTCTCCGGCGCGCCGGGCGAGAAGCCGACGCTCACCATCCCCGACGAGGACCCGCCCGAGAGCCTCGAGATCGAGGTCCTCGACGAGGGCGACGGGCGCGAGGTCGGCGAGAACGACGTCGTCGTGGCGAACTACCTGGGTCAGACCTGGGCTCCGCGGCCCCCCGCCGCCGAGGCCCCCGTCGAGCCGCCGGCCGAGGGCGAGGCGCCCCCGGAGGGCGAGCAGCCCGTCGAGCCGCCGGCCGAGACGCCCGCCGAGACGCCCGCTGAGGGCGAGACGCCGGCCGAGGGCGATGTCGGCGGTGCCAGCACGCCCGACGACGAGGCCAGCGCCGACGCCACGGACGACTCCGGCTCCGGCGAGGACTCCGGCGACGCCGAGCCCTACGTCTTCGACAACTCCTACGACCGTGGCGCGGCGGCCAGCTTCTCGCTGAACCAGGTCATCGAGGGCTGGAAGGAAGGCCTCACGGGCCAGGCCGTCGGCTCGCGCGTCCTGCTGTCGATCCCGCCGGACCAGGGCTACGGGGCTCAGGAGGGCCACGACCTGCAGAACGACACGCTGGTCTTCGTGGTCGAGATCGTCGACTCCATCGACCCCGCCGCGCACGCGTCCGGCGAGGCCGTCACCGACCTGCCCGAGGGCCTGCCCACCGTCACCGACGGCGAGGAGGGCGCCGCCCCGACCATCGACTTCGCCGAGGCCACGCCGCCGGAGACGTCCGACTCCACGCTGGTCATCACCGGCGAGGGCGACGAGGTCGGCGCCAACCTGGTGGTCAACATGGTCCAGGCGTCCTACCCGGACGGCGCCGAGGTCATCACCACCTGGGACGAGGGCCAGGCGCCCCTGACGCTGGCCGCGGAGCAGCTGGCCGGCATCCCCGGCCTGGCCGACGCGCTCACCGGCGCCACCGTGGGCAGCCGTGTCGTCAGCCGCATCTCGGCCGCCGACAACGCCGCCCCCGACGGCACCGAGGGCACCCCGCTCGTGCTGGTCATCGACGTCATTGGGAGCTACTGATGCAGCTGGAACGACCCGAGATCGACTTCGTCGGCGGCGAGCCGCCGGCGGACCTGCAGATCACCGACATCACGGTCGGCGACGGTGACGAGGCCACCCCGGGCGCGACCGTCCTCGTGCACTACCTGGGCGTCGAGTTCGAGTCCGGCGAGCAGTTCGACGCGTCGTGGGACCGCGGGAAGCCCATCGAGTTCCCGCTGCAGGGCCTGATCCAGGGCTGGCAGGACGGCATCCCCGGCATGAAGGTGGGCGGACGCCGTCAGCTCGTCGTCCCGCCGGCGCAGGCCTACGGGCCGGCCGGCGGCGGCCATCGGTTGTCCGGCAAGACGCTGATCTTCGTCATCGACCTGCTCGCCGTGAAGTAGTCACCACCGCGGCACGTCCCGAACTCCCGTCACCCTCCCGGGTGGCGGGAGTTCGCGCGTTCCGGCAACCTTCCGGCGCGGGACGGTGTCTGGAGGGGTGTGCGCAACGACGGATTCGACGAGTTCGTGGCCGGGTGGTCCGCCCGGCTGCTCCGCTCGGCGTACCTGCTGACCGGTGACCGCGGCCTGGCCGAGGACCTGGTGCAGGACGTCTACGAGCGGCTGTACGTGGCCTGGCCGCGGGTCGCCGATCCGGCGGCGTACGCGCACCGGGTGCTGACCCGGCAGGCGATGAACCGCTGGCGGACGCGGTCGCGGCGGCCCAAGGAGGCCGCGTTGGGCCTCGAGCACGACCGGCCGGACCATCGCGCCGATGCCGTCACCGCCTTCCACGAGCGTGCCGTCATCGTGGCGGCGCTGCGGACGCTGACCGCGCGGCAGCGGGCGGTCGTGGTGCTGCGGTACTTCGCCGACCTCTCGGAGGCCGACACCGCGGCCGCCATGGGCTGCTCCGTCGGCACCGTGAAGAGCCAGACGGCGCGCGCCCTGGCCCGGCTGCGGACGGTGCTGCCCGCCCTCGACGACACCCATCTCACCCCGGAGGCACGGTCATGACCAGCGACGAGAACACCCTGCGCGCCGCCCTGACGGCCGCGACGAGCGGCCTGGACCCGGACGGCGACGTCCTGCGGCGGGCCCGCGACGGCGGCCGGCGGCGGCTGCGCCGGCACCGCGTGCAGGTGGGCGCGGCCTCGGTCCTGACGGCGGCGGCCGTGGCCGGCGGCGTGCTGCCGTTCCTCGGCGGCGGGCCCGGCGCGGGGACGGCGGCACGACAGCCGGCGACGTCGGAGCCGGCCACGTCGGTGCCGGCGACGTCGGTGCCGACGGGCCTGGCGACCGGCGTCGGCGAGGACTGCGAGGACCTGCCCGGCTACGGCTACCTCCTCACTCCCGAGGAGGTGCCGGACGAGGTGCGGCTGCTCTGGCCCGACGACAGCGGGCTGGACGTCCAGGAGGTCCGGCCGCGGATGGAGACCGGCCCCTGTCATGTCGACGGGGAGCTGAGTCTGGCCGACGTGGACGCCGACGGCGTGATCGTGCGGCTGGCCGCCGTGTTCGGCCCGGAGCCGGCCGACGTGGTGCCGGCCGGGACCGCGCCGGGCACGCTGGTGCCGGGGCCCGAGGACGGCGAGGCGGGCCGGCGTGACCTCGCCTGGCTGCTGCCGGACGGACAGCAGCTGCAGGTCGACGCGGACGGCTTCACCGACGCCGAGCTGGCGGACCTCGCCGCCGCGGTCACCCTGAAGGACGGCGCCGTCGACCTGGGGGCGTGGCCGGAGCAGGCCGGTATCGAGCACGTCGGCAAGCCCGGTCCCGCGCGGTCGACCCAGTACGACTGGAGCGTCAGCGGCGCCCAGGGGCACCTCAGCGTCGTGACGACGGCGGGCGACATCTTCGCCTGGGGACTGACCGGCGACCGGATCGTCGACCTCGGCGGCCGGCCGGCGGTCCTGCGGGGCACGGACACGGTGGTGTGGGTGCCTGCGGCGGGCGTGGCAGCCTCGCTCACCGTCACCGGTGACCTGGACCCGCTGGAGGTTGCCGCCACAGTCGGCCCGGTGCCGGCCGACGACCCGAGACTGGCCGGCGCCGTGCCCGAGGTCGAGCAGTCCGAGACCCCGGAGTCGACCTCGGGGTCGACCCCGGAGCAGAACGGGACGTCGACGCCGACTCCCTGACCCGCCGACGGCTGACGGCGGACGCCCGCCGCCGTCAGCCGTCGTGCTTCAGCAGCGCACCGGCGTGCTTGCCAGCGGCGGCCGCGGCCAGGAAGTAGGCCGCGTCGTCGTCGAGGCCGCGGCCCATGGTCGACAGCGGCACCGGCGACCCGGCCAGTGCCTCCTCGAGCCCGTCGACCGGCACGGTGACCAGGTTGTGGCGGTGGTCCAGCCGGGCGGCCTGGGTGCGGACCTTCTCGCCGAACTCGCCGGGCAGGTCGGGCACGACGACGTCGGCCGGGGCCAGCGCGACCTTGCCGTACGCCGTCAGGCTGTGGTGGGACACGCCGTGGTGGCGGGCCCGGGGGTCGGCCGAGCTGACCCGCAGCGACGCCACGGGACGCCCGCCCAGCACGACGGCGGCGTTGACGGCCTCGCCGCAGGCCACCCCGGAGAAGCCCCACTTGGTGCCGGTGCCCAGGTTGCCCGGCCCCTGGGCGACGACGGCGACGTCGGCCTCGAGGACGTGCTTGGCGGCCAGCAGGCCCGTGTGCAGCGTGACGGCCTCGAGGTCGCCGCCGAAGGCCTGCCCGACGGTGATGGTGCCGGCCAGCCAGCCGGCCTCGCGCAGCGTCGCCACGGACTTGCTGAACCAGAGCGGCAGCGCACCGCCGTCGGTCATGACGTAGGCGACCTTCACCTCGCCCGGGAACGCGGCCGACGTCGTCAGCCCGGCCAGGATCGCCGGCAGCGCCGAGTGCAGGTCGGCCGTCACCACCGGCAGGCCGGTGAGGTCGTCGGCCTCGCGGAGCACCTCGTGCCAGTCGGAGTCCTGCTCGTCGACGCCCAGGACGGTGGCCTGCAGCGGGGTGTAGCGGGCCTTGACCAGGTGCCCGGGGCCGGGCGCGGGGTCGGGCGGCAGCTGGTTGGGGACGGCCACGACCATGGCGAAGCCGCCGGTGCCCAGGCCCATGGCCAGCGCCGTGGTGTTGAGCACGACGATCTCGCCCGGACGGGGCCGGCCGACCAGCTCGTCGTACGCGAGGGCGCGCACCAGCTGCCCGTCGACCTCGACACGCAGCTGCGTGGCTCCGGCCCAGGAGCCGTCTACTGTTTTGACAACACCGTTTCGCCAGCGGATCACGCGTTGAGACTAGCTATTGGCTAGTCTCGCGCTGGCAAGGGGATTGGGGGTTGGCGTGTCGCAGGCGGCCAAGAGCGAGCGGCTGATGAATCTGCTCATCTGTTTGCTCGTTGCGCGCGGATACGTGCCGAAGAGCCGGATTCGCGAGGTCGTGGGCGGCTACGGCGACCAGAGCGACGACGCCTTCGAGCGAATGTTCGAGCGCGACAAGGAGGAGCTGCGCGAGGTCGGCATCCCCATCGAGACCGGCGGCTTCGACCCGCTCGGCGACGAGGAGCCCGGCTACCGCATCCTCCGCCACGAGTTCGAGCTGCCCGAGATCCGCCTCGAGCCCGACGAGGCCGCCGTCGTCGGGCTGGCCGCGCGGGTCTGGCAGCACACCTACCTCTCCGAGGCCTCCAGCAACGCCGTGCTCAAGCTGCAGGCGGTCGGCGTCGAGGCCGACACCCGGTCGCTGGGCGCCGTCGAGCCGCGGGTCGGGGGAGAGGAGCCGGCGTTCTGGCCGCTCTGGGAGGCCGTCCGCGACCGCCGCCCGGTGGCCTTCGAGCACCGCAAGAGCTCCACCTCCGAGCCCCTGCTGCGCCACCTGCAGCCGTGGAGCGTGCTGTCCTGGCACGGCCGCTGGTACGTGGTGGGCCAGGACACCGACCGCGAGGCCGCCCGGATGTTCCGCATGTCGCGCATCGTCGGCGACGTCCGGCCCGACGGCGACCCCGGCAGCTACGAGGTCCCCTCGCCCGACACCGTGCGCATGGCCGCCGCGTCGCTCGCGCCGCCGGAGCGGTCGCCCATCCTGCACGCCCTCGTCCGGGTCCGGCACGGCAGCGGGCACGGCCTGCGCCGGCGCGCTACGTTCGTAGCGACGGACGCGACCACCGGATGGGACGAGGTGACGGTGCCCTACACGAGCAACCAGGCGCTGGCCGAAGAGCTGGTCAGCCACGGCGCCGACGTCGTCGCCGCCGAGCCGGTCGAGCTGCGCGACGCCGTCGTCGAGCGGCTGCGGGCCATCGTGGGGGTGCCGGCGTGACCACTCCGGCGAAGCCGGTGCGGAAGGCCGCCGCGAAGAAGACCACCCGGAAGCGGACGGCCACCAAGGCCACCGCCCCGGTCCGCCGGGCCGACAGCGCCCAGGCGCAGGTCACGCGGCTGCTCTCCATGCTGCCGTACCTGCGGTCGCACCCCAGCGCCAAGGTCTCCGAGGTGGCGTCGCTGTTCGGCGTCAGCGAGCGGCAGGTCATCCGCGACCTGCAGGTGCTCTGGTTCTCCGGCCTGCCCGGCCTGCAGATGGGCGACTACATCGAGGTCGACATGGAGGCGGTCGAGGGCGAGGGCATCATCAGCGTCTCGAACGCCGACTACCTCGCCCGGCCGCTGCGGCTGCGCACCGACGAGGCGGTGGCGCTCATCGTCGCGCTGCGCACGCTGGCGTCGGTGCCCGGCTCGTTCGAGCGCGGCGCCGTCGAGCGGGCCATCACCAAGCTCGAGAACGCCGCCGGCGAGGCAGCCCAGCAGGCCGCGGCCGTGCAGGTGCAGGTCGACGGCGACGCCGTGGCCGATGTCGCCGCCACCGTCCGCGGCGCGCTGGACAGCAAGAACCGCCTGCACCTGTCCTACTGGGTGCCCGCCCGCGACGAGGCCACCGAGCGCGACGTCGACCCCATGCGGCTGGTCGTGGTCGACGGCCGGCTGTACCTCGAGGGCTGGTGTCACCGGGCCGAGTCGGTGCGGCTGTTCCGCCTCGACCGCGTGCTCGACGTCAAGGAGCTCGACGTCCCGGCCGAGGTGCCCAGCCAGGCGCGCCCGCGCGACCTCGACGGCGCCCTGTTCCAGCCGTCCCCGGATGACGAGTTGGTGACATTCGACCTCACTCCGGCCGGCCGGTGGGTGGCCGACTACTACCCGTACGAGTCCAGCGAGGAGCTGCCCGGCAACGAACTGCGGCTGCGGCTGCGCGCCCGCGACCGCGAGTGGGTGCGACGCCTCGCGCTGCGGCTGGGCACCACCGGCCGCGTCGTCGCCCCCGCCGACCTGTCCGCCGAGGTCACCGCGGCCGCTCGCGAGGCCCTGTCCGCGTACGGCGAACGGTAGGGTCATATCTCATGTCCGCGCTCGCCGTCTGGTTGTTCGTCGTTCTCGCCCTCGCGCTGGTCCTGGCCATCGTGCTGCTCGTGCGGGCGGCCTGGGTGCTGATCCGCAAGCTCGGGACGCTGGGGCGCGAGATGAACGCTCTGCAAGACGACCTTGACGAAACCGTAGGATCAAGGTTGAAGTAGTCCCCGGCACGCGACCGGCATGCCAGGTCCGTCGAGCGCGGCGGGTACCATCGACGGGACGTCCCCGTCAGGAAGAGGTCGACCATGGGTAGCATCGGCACCTGGCAACTCGTCATCGTCTTGGCCATCGTGTTCTTGCTGTTCGGGGCCAAGCGGCTGCCGGATGCCGCGCGTGGGCTGGGTCGCTCGCTGAAGATCTTCAAGTCCGAGACCGAGGGTCTGATCAACAAGGACGACAAGCGCGACGACCTCACCGGCGAGGGCTCCGCCCCGCAGGCGCAGCAGCCCGTGCAGCGCGCGGTCGAGCAGCCGACGGCACCGCAGCAGCAGCAGCAGCCGGCCCAGCGGGCCGACGACCAGCCGCGCCGCGACGCCTGATCCGCGTCGCTGATCCGACGTGGCGACCGTGATCGGCCGTCGGGGCAAGGGCTCCAAGCCGGAGCGTGACCCCGAGGGCCGCATGACCCTCACCGAACACCTGCGCGAGCTGCGCAACCGGCTGGTCTGGTCGGCGCTCGCAGTGGTCGCGTTCGGCATTCTCGGCTTCGTCTTCCGCGAGCGCATCTTCGACTTCCTCGTCGACCCGTTCGTCGAAGCGGCGGAGCAGACCGGCCGCAATGCCGACCTGAACTTCCGCGAGATGCTCGACCCGCTGACGGTGCCGCTGCGCATCGCGATGCTCACCGGCATCGTGTTCGCCGCGCCGGTCTGGATCTACCAGCTGTGGGCGTTCGTCACCCCCGCTCTGTACCGCAACGAGAAGAAGTGGGTGCTGGCCGTCCTCGGCGCGGCGGTGCCGATGTTCGGCCTCGGCGTCGTGCTGGCCATGTGGCTGATGCCGCGCGCGATGGTGTTCATGCAGAACTTCGCGCCCGGCGACACGTCCATGCTCGTCGACTTCAACAGCTACCTCAGCTTCTCGATCCGGCTGGTGCTGGTCTTCGGCATCGGTTTCCTGCTGCCCATCTTCGTCGTGCTGCTCAACGCCGTCGGCGTGCTGCGCCACGAGACGCTGGGCGCGGCCCGGCGCTGGGTCATCGTCGGCATCTTCGCCTTCGGCGCCGTCGCCACCCCGACCGGCGACCCGCTCTCGCTGATGGTGCTGGCCGTCCCCATGTGGCTGCTGTTCGAGGTGGCGGTGCTGGTCTGCCGCGTCATGGACAAGCGCCGCGACCGCACCGCCGGGTCAGGGCTGGCCGACGACGAGGCCACCCCCGACGACGTGCTCGACCAGCTGGGCCGTATCGACGACGATGACGACCGCCGCCGCCGGCGATGAACTCGCCCTTCTGATCAACCCGTCGGCCGGCCGTGGGCGTGGTGCCCGGGCCGGCCGACGTGCCGCACAGCGGTTGACCGAGGCCGGCCTGGCGGTGCGCACCCTGGCGGGCCGCGACGTGCGCGAGGCGGCCGACCTCGCACGCGAGAGCGTCGAGGACGGCGTGTGCGCGCTCGTCGTCGTGGGCGGCGACGGCATGGTCCACCTGGGCCTGCAGGCGGTCGCCGGGTCCGGCACCCCGTTCGGCGTCGTCCCGGCCGGCACCGGCAACGACTTCGCCCGCGCCCTCGGCCTGCCGCTGGGCGACCCCGAGGCCGCCGCGGACACCGTCGTCGCCGGTCACGTGCGCGAGATCGATCTCGGCCGCACCGACGGCCAGTGGTTCGCCGGCGTCGTCGCCGCGGGGTTCGACGCGAAGGTCAACGACCGCGTCAACCGCATGCGCTGGCCCAAGGGACCGCGCCGCTACGACCTCGCCACGTTCGCCGAGCTGGGCGTCTTCACACCGATCCCGTACCACCTCGAGCTCGACGGCGAGGTGCTCGACCTCGAGGCCATGCTGGTCGCCGTCGGCAACATCGCGTCCTACGGCGGCGGACTGCGCATCACGCCCGGCGCGGAGCTCGACGACGGCGTGTTCGACGTCGTCGTGGTGGCCCCGGTGAGCCGGCTGACGCTGGTCCGCGCGTTCCGCCGGGTCAAGCACGGCACCCACACGGTGTACCCGTTCGTGACGGTGCACCGGGCACGGCGGGTCAAGCTGGACGCACCGGGCATCACGGCCTACGTCGACGGCGAGCGGCTCGGCCCGCTGCCGCGCACCTTCGACGTGGTCCCGCGCGCCCAGCGGGTGTACGCGCCGGCGGCCGGGATACCGTTGGACCCATGAGTTCGCCGGCGGAACGGTACGCGGCAGCGCATCAGCGGCAACGCGATCCGTCCCCGCATCTACGGCGGTTCCAGGCCGACTACGGGTTCGAGTTCGACGACTTCCAGCTGCGCGCCTGCCGCAGCGTCGAGGCCGGCCGCGGCGTGCTGGTCGCGGCGCCCACAGGGGCGGGCAAGACGCTGGTCGGCGAGTTCGCCGTGCACCTGGCGCTGGCCGAGGGCCGCAAGTGCTTCTACACCGCGCCCATCAAGGCACTGTCGAACCAGAAGTACCACGACCTCGTCGACCGCCACGGTGAGGACAAGGTCGGCCTTCTCACCGGTGACAACACCGTGAACGGTGAGGCGCCGGTGGTCGTCATGACCACCGAGGTGCTGCGGAACATGCTCTACGCGGGCTCGCCGACGCTCAACGGGCTGAGCTATGTCGTCATGGACGAGGTGCACTATCTCGCCGACCGGTTCCGCGGCGCCGTTTGGGAGGAAGTGATCATCAACCTCCCGGAGTCCGTGAGCGTCATCTCGCTCTCGGCCACCGTCTCCAACGCCGAGGAGTTCGGCGACTGGCTCACCACCGTCCGCGGCGACACCGACGTCGTCGTCGAGGAGAAGCGCCCGGTCCCGCTGTGGCAGCACGTGCTGGTGGGCCCGCGGCTGTTCGACCTGTTCGCGCAGGGCGACGGCGACGGCGACGGCCGGGGCCGCAAGGTGGTCAGCCCGGAGCTGGTGCGGGCCGGGCGTGACGATTTCCGGAGCTCCCGGCCCGGCGGACGTGCGGGCCGCGGCGGGCGACCGCCACGCCGTCCGCGCGGCACGTACACGCCGGGCCGGGTCGAGGTGCTCGAGAAGCTGGACGCGGCCGGGCTGCTGCCGGCCATCGTGTTCGTGTTCAGCCGGGCCGGCTGCGAGGCGGCGGTGCAGCAGTGCCTGAGCGCGGGCGTCCGGCTGACCTCGCCCGAGGAGCAGACCGAGATCCGCGCGCTCATCGAGGAGCGCACCACCGGCATCCCCGAGGAGGACCTGCACGTCCTGGGCTTCCACGAGTGGTCCGAAGGGCTCGAGCGGGGCGTCGCGGCGCACCACGCGGGCATGCTGCCGACCTTCAAGGAGGTCGTCGAGGAGCTGTTCGTCCGCGGCCTCATCCGCGCCGTCTTCGCCACCGAGACGCTGGCCCTGGGCATCAACATGCCGGCCCGCACCGTCGTGCTGGAGCGGCTGGTCAAGTGGAACGGCGAGACCCACGCCGACGTCACGCCGGGGGAGTTCACGCAGCTCACAGGGCGGGCCGGGCGGCGCGGCATCGACATCGAGGGACACGCCGTCGTGCTGTGGCAGCCCGGGTTCGACCCCGCGGCGCTCGCCGGGCTGGCCTCGACGCGGACGTTCCCGCTGAACTCGTCGTTCCGGCCGTCGTACAACATGGCCGTCAACCTGGTCGACAGCGTCGGGCGCACCGCGGCGCGCGAGATCCTCGAGTCGTCGTTCGCACAGTTCCAGGCCGACCGCGCCGTCGTCGGGCTGGCCCGGCAGCTGCGCCGCGCCGAAGAAGCGCTGACCGGCTACCACGAGGCCATGACCTGCGACAAGGGCGACTTCGAGGAGTACGCCGGGCTGCGGCAGGCGATCAAGGACCGCGAGACGCGGCTGGCCCGCGAGGGGACGGCGCAGCGGCGGGCGGCGTCGTCCGCGGCACTCGAGAAACTGAAACCGGGCGACGTCATCCGGGTGCCCACCGGGAAGTTCGCCGGCCTCGCCGTCATCCTCGACCCCGGCATGCCCGGCGGCGGACCCCACGGCGGCGACGGCCCGCGCCCGACGGTGCTCACCGAGGGCCGTCAGGTCCGCCGGCTGTCGCTGATCGACTTCCCGGACGCCGTCGAGCCACTGGCGAGGCTGCGCATCCCGAAGTCGTTCAACCCGCGGGTCCCGGCCTCGCGGCGTGACCTCGCCGCGTCGCTGCGGGCCAAGGCGCCCGACGACGGTCCCCGGCAGTTCCACGGCAAGCGGCGCGGCCGGTCTGCCGCGGCCGACGACGAGGAACTGGCCCGGCTGCGGCGCGAGCTGCGCGACCACCCGTGCCACCGCTGCCCCGACCGCGAGGAGCACGCCCGCTGGTCCGAGCGCTGGCTGCGGCTCAGGCGCGAGGTCGAGCAGCTGCAGCGCCGCGTCGAGTCGCGCACCAACACCGTCGCCCGCCAGTTCGACCGGGTGTGCCGGGTGCTCGAGGACCTCGACTACCTGTCCGGCGACACCGTCACGCCGTCGGGGCGGCGGCTGGCGCGGCTCTACGGCGAGCTGGACCTGCTGGCCGCCGAGTGCATCCGCCGCGACGTGTGGGCCGGCCTCGACCCCGCGGAGCTGGCTGGCGCGGTCGCCGCGCTCACCTACGAGTCGCGCCAGCCCGACGACGCCGTCCCGCCGCGGCTGCCCCCCGGCCCAGTGCGCGACGTCCTGGGCGAGATGGTGCGGCTCTGGGGCGACCTCGACCACGTCGAGTCCACCCACCGGCTGGACTTCCTGCGCGAGCCCGACCTCGGGTTCACACACGCCGCCTGGCGCTGGGCCAGCGGGCACCGCCTCGACGTCGTGCTGCGCGACGCCGAGCTGGCCGCGGGCGACTTCGTCCGGGCGGTGCGCCAGCTGCTCGACCTGCTGGACCAGATCGCCGACGCCGCGTCCGGCACGCCGCTGCGCGAGACGGCACGGCTGGCGTCCGGGGCGCTTCGGCGCGGCGTGGTGGCGTACGCGACGCTGTCGGCCTGAGTTCGTGGGAGGTTCTGTGCGGTTGCTGGTGCTGGGCGGGTCGGGGTTCGTCGGACGTGCGGTGGTCGACGACGCGGTGGCGCGCGGCTGGGAGGTGACGACGTTCAACCGCGGCTGGCGAGCCGGGGGAGCGGTCGCCGACGGCGTCGAGGTGCTGCGCGGCGACCGGCTCGACCCGTCGTCGCTGTCGGTGCTGGGCGACGGGCGCGAGTGGGACGCCGTCGTCGACACCTGGTCCGGCATCCCGCGAGCGGTCCGCGACAGCGCCGCGGCGCTGGCCGGGCGGGTCGGGACCTACGCGTACGTGTCCAGCCGGTCGGTGTACGCGCCGCCGGTGCCGCCCGGGGCCGACGAGTCCTGGCCGGCGGTGGAGTCGTCGCCCGATGCCGAGGACGGTGACTACGGTCAGCAGAAGGCCGGCGCCGAGCTGGCCGCCCTCGAGGCGTTCGGCGAGCACGCGCTGATCGCCCGGGCCGGGCTGATCCTCGGCCCGTACGAGGACATCGGTCGGCTGCCGTGGTGGCTGGGCCGGGCCGCCCTCGGAGGCCCCATGCTGGCGCCCGGACCGGCGGACCTGCCGATCCAGTACATCGATGCCCGCGACCTGGCGTCCTGGCTGGTGTCGTCGGTCGCGGCCGGGACGGGTGGCGTGTTCAACGCCGTCAGCACGCCCGGCCACACGACCATGGGCGCGCTGCTCTCGTCCGTCGTCGCCGTCACCGGCGGGGCGGCGACGCTGCGCTGGGTCGACCCCTCGGTCATTCTCGCGGCCGGGGTGGTGCCGTGGAACGACCTGCCGGTCTGGATCCCGCCGGGGCACGAGTACGACTCGCTCGGGCTGCACTCCGCCGACGTGTCGCGGGCGCTGGCCGCCGGGCTGGCGCCGCGCCCGGTCGAGGAGACCGTCGCCGACACCTGGGCCTGGCTGCGGTCGGTCGGCGGCGTCGCGCCGCAGCGCCCGGACCGGCCGGCGGTCGGCCTCGACCCCGAGGTCGAGGCCGCCATCCTGGCCGCCGCCACGTCCGAGAACTGACGCCACCAGTCCGCAACTAGCACCTCTACGCACCACTTCACCTCAGCCGGCTGCGTCGTGCGCTGCCGCGCGGCAACATCGAGCTCAGGCTGCTGGGTGGGTCGACTGACGCCGTCGGGGTCGAGTTACTACCGCTAGAACAGCAGCAACTCGACCTTCGCGCCGCGTCAGGAGGGAGTTTTCCTCGCCATAGCGAGGGAAACTCCCTCCCGGCACCGTACCCATCCAGCCGTCCTGGTGGTGGGTATAGGTGCCCATTGCAGGAGCTAGAAGAGCGCGTCGAGGACGGGGACGAGCTGCTGCTCCTCCCAGTCCAGGTGCGCCTCGAGCTGCTCGATCAGCGCGTCGACGTCGGCGAGCACGGCGGGACCGGGGCTGTCGCCGTCGTCGCCCCGGATCGCCGCCTCGAGCCGCTCGATCAGGGTCGCGACGGTGCCGTGCTCGGCCCGCAGCCGCGCCAGCACGTCCGCGAGGTCGGGCCGGGCCCGCTCGATGGCCGGGAAGATGGCGGTGTCCTCGCCGGTGTGGTGGAAGTGCAGGCCCTGGCAGGCGCTGAGGCAGTTCAGCCGCAGCTGCGCGCCGAGCCGTGGGCCGGCGGCGGCGACCTCGGCGCGGACCAGCGCCAGCTCGCGGCGGAACGCCTCTTGCACCGTCGTCAGGAACGCGCCGGGGGAGTCGATGCCCGGACCGCCGGGCGGCCCGGGGACCGGGGTCAGCACGACGACGGGCAGCCTGCGGCCGGAGCGCTCCTCGTAGCCGGCCCAGCCGGGATCGGCCTCGACGGCGCGGGCGAAGACGGCGTCGCGCTCCGCCCCGGTGAGGACGGCGGCGTCGGCGTCGTAGGCGAACAGGCCGTCCTCGACGTGCACGCGCGGCTGGGCGACGAGGTTGTGGAACCAGGCCGGGTGCCGTGGCGAACCGCCGGCCGACCCGATGACGACGACCTTCCCGTCGCCGTCGGGCAGGTAGCCGACGGGGACGGTGCGCGCGGCGCCGGTGCGGGCGCCGGTGGTGGTGAGCAGGAGCAGCCGGGCTCCCTCGAACGGCCCGCCGACGCGGCCGCGGTTCGCGCGGAACTCGTCGACGATCTGCTGGGTGTAGTCGGTGATCGTGTCCTCCGGAGGGTCGCCCTCGACCCTAACCGTCAGGTCTGGCTGAAGTAGACCCGGGTGACGGTGTCGTCGGGGCCGAAGTCGACCACCAGCACCTCGAAGTCGATCATCGTCGGCTGGGTCATGTACTCCCAGCTGGTGGCGTCGGTAGCGCCGCCCTCGCCGAGCAGCTCGGCGGTCTCGGCGCGGGTGGCGTCGTCGAGCAGCCCGCAGTCGACGACCATGTCCGCCAGCTCGCCCTTGCGGGCGCCCTGGTCGTCATCGGTGGCGTCGAGGCCGGCCCACTCCTCGGTGTCGAAGTCGCAGCCGGCGGCGTCGTCGTCGGACCCGGAGCAGCCTGTCGCGAGGGCGACCAGTGCGGCCGTTGCCAGGAGAGCGGTGCGCATGATCAGGACGCTACCGACGCCGGGCGAACGGCAGGCGACACCCGGGCGACGTCTGGGCCGGCCTCGACCCCGAGGTCGGGGCCGCCAAGCCGGCGCCGTCCCAGCTCACCACTCGGTGACGAGTGGCGGGCCCGGCTCGTGCCGCCGCCAGGCGTCGGCGAGGCGGGTGAGGCGGTCGGGCGCGGCGACCCCGCAGACGGCGGCGATCCTGCCGCCGGTGAGGTCGAACGCCACCGCGCCGACGACCTGGTCGCCGAGCACGAAGAGGATGGCGGGGGAACCGTTGACGAGCGCGTAGTGGACGGCGGGCGTGCCGCCGGCGAATCGCCGCTTCGCGGGGGTGGGTGCGAAACCGGCCCGGGCGATGGCGGCGATGCGCTGCGGGGTGTCGTAGCGCAGCAGCGTCTCGGTCAGGCCGGCGCCGTCGGAGACCGCCGTCGCGTCGTCGGTGAGCAGCGCCACCAGTGGTTCGGTGCGGCCCGAGGCGGCGGCGGTGAAGAACTCCTCGACGATCCTGCGGGCCGCCGCCGGGTCGACCTCGCCGCCGCGGGGTCGCGACGCGGTGACGCGACGCCGGGCGCGGTGCAGGTGCTGTTGACTGGCCGACTCGGTGATGTCAAGGATCTCGGCGATCTCGGCGTGGCCGTAGGAGAACGCCTCGCGCAGCAGGTAGACGGCCCGTTCGGGGGGTGATAGCCGCTCCATCAGCGTCAGTACGGCCAGCGACACCGACTCTCGCTGCTCGTAGGTTCCGGCCGGGCCGAGCATCGGATCGCCCTCCAGCAGTGGCTCGGGCAGCCACGCGCCGGCCGTGCGTTCGCGGCGGGCCTGCGCCGAGCGGAGCCGGTCGAGGCACAGGTTGGTGACGACCTTGGTCAGCCACGCCTCCGGGACCTGGATGCGCTGCCGGTCAACGCCTTGCCAGTGCAAGAACGCGTCCTGGACGGCGTCCTCGGCGTCGGCGGCGGATCCCAGCATCCGGTACGCCAGCGAGGCCAGCCGGTGGCGGCTGGCCTCGAACCGACCGGCGTCGAAGCGATCGGCGGCAGCGCTGTCCACGTGGACCACCCTAGATTTACCCGGCCGTCGTCCGGGCGGAGTCGGCCGGGACGGCAGCAAGACGGCGCCGACGCCTGGGCCGGCCGAAAGCCGACGGGTGCATGGTGCCCTGCAGCGCACCCCACTGGACGCCGGACTTGATCCGCACGGCCTTCCGGCCGCGCACGAACCTCCGCCTGGCCTGCGCCGAACCGTCGATCAGCTGCAGGATCCCGTCGCGGCGTCCGAGGCTGATGGCGTTGTACCAGTACACCAGCTTGACGTGTGCGATCTTGCGGCCGGTCAGGCGCCCCA
The DNA here is from genome assembly GCF_014204975.1 of Jiangella mangrovi. NCBI lineage: Bacteria > Bacillati > Actinomycetota > Actinomycetes > Jiangellales > Jiangellaceae > Jiangella > Jiangella mangrovi. The sequence continues at coordinate 4,038,041 of NZ_JACHMM010000001.1, read as the reverse complement.
CGATCGCCTCGATGGCCTGCCGGCCGGTGAAGCCGGCCGAACCGCAGTTCATGGGCAGCTGCCGGCCGTTCTCGCCGATGGTGTAGACGCTGTCGCCGACGGCGTAGACGTCCGGGTGTGAGACCGACCGCATGGTGCGGTCGACGAGGATCTGACCGTTGTCGGTGACCTCTAGCCCGCTCGCGGCGGCGATGGGGCTGACTGCGAATCCGGCCGTCCACACGGTCGCGTCGGAGGCCAGGACGGTGCCGTTGGCGCACTGCACCTGTGTGGCCTCGACGGCGTCGACGTCGGTGTGCTCGAGCACGGTGATGCGCAGCCGGTCGCAGGCCCGGCGCAGGTGGTCGCGGGCGCCAGGGGCAAGCCGGACAGCCAGCTCGCCGCGGGCGAGCAGCGAGACCGAGAGCTCGGGCCGGGCCTCGGCGATCTCGGTGGCGGTCTCGATGCCGGTCAGCCCGTCGCCGACGACCAGCACCCGCCCGCGCCCGCGGCCGTCGAGGCCGTCCAGGTGCTCGCGCAGGCGCAGCGCCGACGGCCGGCTGGCGACGTCGAAGGCGTGCTCGGCCGCCCCGGTGACGGCGTGGTCGGCGATGTGGCTGCCGAGCGCATACACGAGCGTGTCGTAGCCGATCTCGCCGCCGCCGTCGCCGTCGGCCACCGCGACGACCCGGCGCTCGGGGTCGATGGCGGTGACCCGGGCGAGGCGCAGCCGGATCTCCGTGCCGTCGAAGACCTCGGTGAGCGGCGGGGCGGCGACCTCCCGGCCTGCTGCCAGCTGGTTCAGCCGCTGCCGCTGGACGAAGTCCGGCGCCGCGTTGACCACGGTGATCTCGGTGTCCTCCGGTGACAGCCGGCGGGCCAGGTTCCCGGCAACGTAGGCCCCGGCATCGCCCGCGCCGAGAACGACGATGCGGTGCTTCATGCGATGCTCCTGTCGGTTCGTTCGGCCTTCGTGAGTTGAGCGGGACAGCGGCATGATTCCTGACAGCGGCCGCATGTGGCGTGCGTCACACCGCGGGGGTGCGGGCGGCGTTCTTCGGACCGCGGAAGGCGATGTAGACGAACAACACGCCCATGACGGCGAAGCCTGTCCACATGGACTGCTGCCATCCGTCGACGTAGGACTGCTGGGCGGCGTCGAGCACCTGCTGCGCGTGCGAGCCCGCGCTGCCCGAGACCTCGACGGCGGTGGCGACGCCTTCCCGTGCGATGTCGGCGGTCTCCTGGGGAACGCCCTCCAGCCGGTCGTCCATCGAGTCGCGGTAACCGGTCGTCAGGACCGCACCGATCATGGCGACGCCGAGTGCGGTGCCGAATTCGCGGGTGACGTCGTTGAGGGCGGAGGCGACGCCTTGCTTCTCGTGCGGCAGGGAGAGGGTGATGGCCTCGGTGGAGGGCACCATGGATAGGCCCATGCCGATGCCCATGACCAGGATGCCGGGCAGGAGCGAGAGGTAACCGCCGTTGACGGAGACGAACATGGCCATGAGCGCCAGGCTGACGCCGGTCAGCGCGATGCCCGCACTCATGGTCGGGCCGGGACCGATCCGCACGACCATCTTGGGGGCCAGGCTGGTGGCCACCATCATCGTGACGGCCATGGGCATCAGCGCCGCCGCGGACAACAGCCCTGACCAGCCGAACACGGCCTGGAAGAACGGGAAGAGCACGACGAAGATGCCCGCCTGGACACCGAAGGCCACGAGCAGCGTGATCGAGCCGCCGGACAAACCGCGCGCCCGGAACAGGCGCACGTCCAGCAGCGAGGCGTCCCGGCGGCGCAGTTCCCAGGCCACGAAGCCGACCGTGGCGACGATGCCGACGACGAGGCTGATGAGCGTCGCGGGTTCGGTCCAGCCGCGCTCAGGTCCCTCCTGCAGGCAGAAGGTGAGGCCGACCACGGCGACGATGGAGACCAGTGCGCCGACGGTGTCGAAGGAGTGGGCGGGGCGCTCGTGCGAGTTGGGCACCGACGTCAGCGTCATGGCCAGGGCCACGACGATCAGCGCCACGGGCAGGGCGAACAACCAGCGCCAGTCGGCGACGTCGACGAGGAAGGCGGAGAGGAACATGCCCAGGATGCCGCCGCCTCCGGCGACGCCGGTCCACACGCCGATCGCCTTTCCGCGCTGCTCTTCGGGGAAGGTCGAGGTGATGACGGCCAGCGTGATGGGCATGATCACCGCGGCGCCGATACCGCTGACCAGACGCGAGGCGAGCATCATCTCTGCGTTCGGCGCCAGGGCCCCGACAACGCTCGAGACGCCGAAGACGACCAGCCCGGCGACCAGCATCGGCTTGCGGCCCAGCCGGTCGCCGATCGCGCCGAGCGGCAGCAGAAGCGCGCACAGGGTGAGGGTGTAGATGTTGATGATCCACAGGACGGTGTTCTGTGCGATGTCGAAGTCGACGGCCATCTTCGTCTGGGCGACGTTCAGCCCTGACACTGACGCGATGACGGCCATGAGCGCGATCGAGACGGCGATCAGGATCGTGCGCAGCTGACGCGCGTCCGGTGCGCCTGGGCCGGTCCCGTCAGCGGGTGCCACGTGTAGGGGGTTCGTGCTCATGTGAGTTGAGCGGAACGACGCCCCGATTGCTGACAGGACCGGCCTGTGGCATGACTCACAGAGTGCTCGGAGCGCGGTGGGTCACGTCCATCTCGGGCGGGAGCAGCGCATCGCCATGGGTGGCGACGAGGTCGCCCGGGTCGCGATGTTCCTGGCCGTCGGACCGGCACGGCCGCCGCGACGAGGCCGGTGGGCCTCGGCGGCTACGCCGGGGCCGGGTTGAACGCGTTGAGCACCCGGTTCAGCGAGGAGTCGAGGCCCCACCGGTTCGCCAGCTCGACCAGCGCCTCGGGGTCGGCCGGCGCCACGGGCAGGGTGTCGTCGTAGTCGGGCAGCGGGACGTCGTGGCGGACCTCGACGACGGTGGGCGCGACGGCCAGGTAGTCGCGGGCGTCGGCGATCTTGCGGCGCAGCGTCGGCGACAGCTCCGCCTCGGGGTCGTCGACGGCGGCCAACAGCCCGTCGATGCTGCCGAACCGGGTGATCAGGGTGCCGGCGGTCTTGTCGCCGACGCCGGCGACGCCCGGCAGGCCGTCGCTGGGGTCGCCGCGCAGCGTCGCGAAGTCGGCGTACGAGCGGCCCGGGATACCGTACTTCGTGGTCACGACGGTCTCGTCGACCACCTCGTGCCGGCCGACGCCGCGGGCGGTGTAGAGGATGCGCACGCCGCGGTCGTCGTCGACCAGCTGGAACAGGTCGCGGTCGCCGGTGACGACGTCGACGGGGCCGGCGTCGGCCGTCGCGAGGGTACCGATGACGTCGTCGGCCTCGAAGCCCTTGACGCCGAAGTGCGCGATGCCCAGCGCCGTCAGCACGTCCTCGATGATCGGCAGCTGTGCCTGCAGCGCCGCCGGCACCTCCTCGATGTTGCGCGCGGCGTTGGCCAGCCGGTGCGCCTTGTACGACGGCAGCAGGTCGACCCGGAACTGCGGCCGCCAGTCGGCGTCGAGGCAGGCCACCAGCCGGCCCGGCTGGCGGTCGGTCGTCAGCCGGGCGATGAAGTCGAGCAGCCCGCGCACGGCGTTGACCGGCGTGCCGTCGGGCGCCTTGATCGATTCGGGAACGCCGAAGAAGGCGCGGAAGTACAGCGAGGCGGTGTCGAGGAGCATCAGGCGGTTCTCGGTCCCGGGCATGCCCGCCAGCGTACTGGCGGGTTAGGGCCGAAGGTCCGTTGACTCACCTGGGTGCCGCTCCTACGTTCGCAAGGAGACGCCGGGGGGCCACGATGGCGGATTCGACGGGGCGGCACATCAGGGTGGAGCCGGCGAAGCCGGAGGAACCGGGGGAGCCGGCGCTGGAGTCGGGGGCGTTGGAGCGCCTGGGCCGCAGCTGCGCCCGTCACCACTGGGTCGTCATCGCGGTCTGGCTGGTCGTGCTGGTCGGCACCGTCGCCGCCGACCGGATCTGGGGCGGCGTCTACAGCGACGACTTCACCCTGCCGGACACCGAGTCCGGGCAGGGCAGCGACCTGCTCGTCGACCACGGCGTCACCGCGAGCTCGTACTCCGCGCGCCTGGTGTTCACCGACGACGCCGGCCTGACGTCGCAGCCGGAGGACATCCAGCGGGCGGTCACCGACGTCGAGTCCGTCGACCACGTCCTCACCGTGTCGGACCTGGTCACGGCCCCGGACGGCACCGTCGGTTACGTCACCGTCCAGTTCGACGGCAACCCCGGCGCGTTCGGGGACGATTTCGTCGACGCCATGGACACCGCGACGGACCCGGCCCGCGCCGCCGGCGTGGACGTCGACTACACCGGCGCGCTGGGCCAGGCGGCCGAGCCGGCGCCGAACGACCGGCTGTCCGAGTCGATCGGGATCGGGGTCGCGATCGTCGTGCTGCTGGTCGCGTTCGGCAGCGTGGCCGCCGCGCTGCTGCCGATCGCCTCGTCGGTCGTCGGGGTGCTGACGGCGCTGAGCGTGCTCGGGCTGATCGCGGCCGGGGTCGACTTCGGGACGGCGTCGCCGACGCTGGCCGTCATGCTCGGGCTGGGCGTCGGGATCGACTACGCGCTGTTCCTGACGACGCGGCACCGGCAGCGATTGATCGACGGCACCGACCCGGTGACGGCGGCCGGCCAGACGGTCGGCAGCAGCGGCCGGTCGGTGCTGATCGCGGCGTCGACGGTGGTGATCGCGCTGTCCGGGCTGTGGGCGACGCGGATCGGCTTCATCGGCAAGCTCGGGCTGGCCGCCGCGGTCGCCGTCGTCGTCGCCGGAATCGCCGCCGTCACCCTGGTGCCGGCGCTGCTCGGCGCGCTGGGACGGCGGATCGACAAGCTGAGGGTGCGCACGCCGGTCGCGGAGGAGTCCGGCGACGGCTCCGCGTCGACCTGGCGGCGCTACGCGCTCGCGCTGGACCGGCACCCGTGGCGCTACCTGCTCCTCGGTGTCGGGATCGCCTGCGTACTGGCCATCCCGACGCTGTCGATGCAGCTCGGGCACGTCGACGACGGCGCCTCGGCCGAGGGGAGCACCACGCGCGAGGCCTACGACGCCATCGCGTCCGGCTTCGGGGCGGGCGTCAACGGCCAGTTCACCGTCGTCGCGGAGGTCGGCTCCGGCGACGACCCGACGACGATCGCGGCGGACCTGTCGTCGGCGATCAGCGACACCGACGGTGTGGCCTCGGTCAGCGACTTCACGCCCAGCCAGGACGGCGATCTCATCGTGTCGACGGTGACGCCCACCACCCGCCCGCAGGACGAGGCCACCGACGACCTGCTGCACACCTTGCGCGACGACACCATCGCCCCGGTGCTGGCCGGCACGACCACGACGTCGTACGTCACCGGGATGACGGCGGCCCAGCTGGACTTCCGCGACCTGGTGGCCGAGCGGCTGCCCGAGATCATCGCGATCGTGGTGCTGGCGGCGTTCGTCGTGCTGCTGCTCTCGTTCCGCAGCCCGGTGCTCGCGCTCAAGGCCGCCCTGCTCAACCTGCTCTCCATCGCCGCCGCCTACGGCGTGGTCGTCGCCGTCTTCCAGTGGGGCTGGGGCTCGTCCTGGCTCGGCGTCGACCAGGAGGTGCCGATCGAGTCGTACGTGCCGATGATCATGTTCGCGATCGTGTTCGGCCTCTCGATGGACTACGAGGTCTTCCTGCTGTCGCGGGTCCGGGAGGCCTGGCTGAAGACGCGCGAGAACCACGGCAGCGTCACGACCGGCCTCGCGGTGACGGCGCGCGTCATCACGTCGGCCGCGCTGATCATGATGTGCGTGTTCTTCGCCTTCGTGGTGTCCGACGACGTGGTCATCAAGATGCTGGCGGTCGGGCTCGGCTTCAGTGTCCTCATCGACGCGACGATCATCCGGCTGCTGGTGGTGCCGTCGGCGATGTTCCTGCTGGGGGACCGGTGCTGGTGGCTGCCGCACTGGCTGGACCGCCTGCTGCCGCACCTCGAGCCCGAGCCCGAGGTCACCCCGTCGGGCCGCTGAACAGGGTGCGCGCCGGCGGTGCGGGAGGCGGGTCAGCCGGTCGGGCCGCTGACCAGGGTGCCGGTGGCGTACATGCGGTGTGACGAGCCGAACCGCGGCCAGCAGGTGGTCAGCGTGATGCGCCGCTCCGTCGGCTCGGTGTCGCTCGGCTCGCCGGGGACGGGGTCGACCACCCAGACGTCGTTGATGTCGATCTTGTTGCCGTCGCTGTCGCCGTCGGGGGCGGAGTCGAGCTGGTAGACGTAGGTGCCGTCGGCCATCTCGAGCTCGATGGTGTCGCCCACCCGCAGGTCCGGGAAGTCGGCGAACGGGGACAGGTGGCCCGAGCGGTGCGCGGCGATGCCGACGTTGCCCACCTCGCCGGGGTTGGCGGTGCCGGGGTAGTGGCCGGGCCCGCGGGCGAGGTCGTCGGCGAGGACGCCCTGGACGACGGTGAACTCCCAGTCGTCGCCGAAGCGGGGGATGCGCAGGACGCCGTACGCGTCGCCGTCGGCCAGTTCGTCGGGGTCGGGCGGCGGCGTGCCGGGGTCGAGCTGGCCCCACTGCTGGCCCAGCTCGTCCTCGAGCGCGTCCTGCGCCTGGGCGGTCTGGATGCCGGTGCCCCAGATGACGTAGACGACGAAGAGCAGGACGAGGACGCCGGCGGTGAGGAGGATCTCGCCGATGCCGCCGATGACGACGGCCCAAGCACTGCGGCGCGGCCTGGTGCTGACGCGCTGCTGCGCGTGTCGTGGCATACCCACGACCCTAATAGGAACGCGGCTAGAGTCGAGAGCGTGCTGATCGCCGAGGACCTCCTGCTGCTGAGTTATGACGACGAATCGGGCAAAGCGACCTTCGACGGCACACGCCTCGAGTACTCGCTCGCCGGCGCTCTGCTGCTCGAACTGTCCATGCTCGGGAAGGTCGACGTGGCCGGCGAGGGCGAGGCGGTCAAGCGCGACCGCCTGGTCGTGCGCGACGCGAGCCCCGTCGGCGACGACGTCCTCGACCACGCGCTGACCGAGCTGTCCGACGACGAGGGCAAGAAGCCGAAGAACGTGCTCGGCCAGCTGCGCAAGGGCACGCGCGACCGGCTGCTGCGCCGTCTGGCCGACCGCGGGCTACTGCGCGAGGAGGAGGGCAGGGTGCTCGGCATCTTCCCGACCACCCGCTGGCCGGCCGCCGACGCCACGCACGAGGCCGGAGTCCGTCAGCGGCTGCACGACGTGCTGGTCACCGGGCTCGAGCCCGACCCGCGTACGGCGGCGCTGGTGTCGCTGCTGCTCGCCGTCGACGGCGTCAACAAGGTCGTGCCGTCCGACGACCGGCGGGCCGTCAAACGGCGCGCCAAGGAGATCTCCGAGGGCGCCTGGGCGGCCGACGCGGTCAAGCGGGCGGTCCAGGAGGTGCAGGCCGCGGTGACGGCGGCCATCGTCGGTGCCAGCACCGCGGCGGCCGCCGGCGGGAGCTGAGCGGGGCGCCGGTCGATAGGGTGCGAGGCGTGACCGCCGACCTCGACGACCGCCTCGTCCGCGCCCGTGCCGCCGCTGCCGCCGCGGGCCTCGACGCCCTGCTCATCACGCCCGGCGCGGGCCTGCGCTACCTCACCGGCTACGACGCGAAGCCGCTCGAGCGGCTCACCTGCCTGGTGCTGCCGGCCGACGGGACGGCGTCACTGGTGGTGCCCGGGCTGGAGGAGCCGGCCGCCGTCGCGTCCGGCGCCGGGAAGCTGGCCCTCGACATCCTGCCGTGGGACGAGACGGACGACGCCGTCGCCCTCGCCGCCGCGCTGCTGCCGGACGCCCGACGGGTCGGGCTCGACGACCAGATGTGGGCCGAGAAGGCGCTGCGGTTCCGCGCCGCCATGCCCGGCGTCCAGCAGGTGGCCGCGGGTGCGGTGCTGGCCGAGCTGCGCATGCGCAAGTCCGCGGCCGAGGTCGAGGCGCTGCGCGAGGCCGGCGCCGCCATCGACCGCGTGCACGCCCGGGTCGGCGAGTGGCTCCGGGCCGGCCGCACCGAGGCCGAGGTGGGCCGCGACATCGCCGCCGCCATCCTGGCCGAGGGCCACGTCACGGCCGACTTCGTCATCGTCGCCTCCGGCCCGAACAGCGCCAGCCCGCACCACGAGACCAGCGGCCGGGTCATCGCGGCCGGCGACCCCGTGGTCGTCGACATCGGCGGCACGACGGAGGCCGGCTATTGCTCGGACTCCACCCGCACGTACGCCGTCGGCGACCCGGGCGCTGAGTACCGGGCGGCCTACGACGCGTTGCAGGCGGCGCAGGCGGCGGCAGTCGCGCACGTCCGGCCCGGGGTGACGGCGGAGTCGGTCGACGCCGCCGCGCGCTCCGTCCTGACCGAGGCCGGGCTGGGCGAGGCCTTCATCCACCGCACCGGCCACGGCATCGGCATGGAGACGCACGAGGAGCCGTACATCGTCGCCGGCAACACGCTGGCCCTGGAGCCGGGCATGGCGTTCTCCGTGGAGCCGGGGTTCTATCTGGCCGGGCGGTACGGCGCGCGCATCGAGGACATCGTGGTGGCGACGGCCGACGGGGTCGAGGCGCTGAACCGGCGCCCGCGCGACCTCGTGATCCTTGATACGTGACGTTGCCGACATAGCGCCGAAACCGTTCCGCACGAGAGTGTTCGGGCACCCCCGTCCGTCCCACCCTCGAGGAGCGACATGGCGCCCACCCCACCCACCGACGCCGAGCTCGACATCATGATCCGGGCCCGGCTCGCGGCCGTCGGCATCGACCTCGGCCAATTGCCGCCCGGCACGGCCGACGACCCCGAGACCGGCGCGCCCGGCCAGGCCGCCGTCCTGTCGTCGCTGCGCTCGTTCGTCCGGTCCTCGCTGGCCGAGATCAGCGCCTGGGTGCCGCCGGCGCCCAGCGTCGAGGTGTCGCAGCAGGCCGCCCCGATGCTGTATCCGTCCATCAGCACGGCGTGGAGGGAGTCGTGACGGGGCCGCAGGACGTCCACGTCGACCGGCGCTCGTTCCTGGCCCGCATGGCGGTGCTCGGGGCCGGCGCGGCGGTGGCCGGCGCCGTCGGGCTGCCGCAGGTCGCGTTCGCGGGCCCGGTCGGCCCCGTCGCCACCCGGTCGGGGTCGAGCCCGCACCCGGACGCCTACACCGAGCCGCGGCCCGAGGCGCTCGCCGACCTCACCGAGCTGACCATCGCCGAGGCCGCCTGGCTGATCCGGGAGGGCCGGCTGCGGCCGGAGGCGCTGGTCGAGGCGCACCTGGACCGCATCGCCGCGTTCGACGGCACCTACCAGGCGTTCAACCTGGTGCTCACCGCCGAGGCGGCTGCTGCCGCCCGTGCGCTGCGGCGCGGCCGGTACCACGGCCCGCTGCACGGGATCCCGCTGGCGATCAAGGACAACTACTACACGGCCGGCGTGCCGACGACGGCGAACTCGTACGTCTTCGCCGACTTCGTGCCGCCGTTCGACGCGACGGCGGTGGCCCGGCTGACCGCGGCCGGCGGCATCGTCCTGGGCAAGACCCAGATGGGCCCGCTGGCGACCACCCGCGCGACCACGCCGGACGGAGTCGTGACCACGGTGAACGCGTGGACGCCGTCGAACCCGACGACCAACCCCGGCGGATCGTCGACGGGGACGGCGACGGCGGTGGCCGGGCGGCTGGCGACGTCGGGCATCGGCACGCAGACCGGCGGGTCGATCACGGCGCCGTCGAACGCGCAGAACCTCACCGGCCTCAAGCCGACCATGGGCCGCGCGTCGCTGTACGGGATCGTGCCGCTGACCTACTCGCGCGACCACCCGGGACCGCTGGCCAGGGACGCCAAGGACGCGGCGATCATGCTGCAGGCCATGGCCGGTGAGGACGTCAACGACCCCCGCACGCAGGGGCTGCCGCCGGTGCCGAACCTGGTCTCCGCGGCCACGCCGGTGTACCGGGGCTCGGGCTCGCGGGTGAGGCTGCGGTGGAAGACCCGGATCGGCGTCATCCCCGGGTTCCTGTCCGGGACCAGCCCGACGGCGGCCGCGCGGCGGGCGTTCCTCGACACCCTGGCCGGCATCGAGGGCTGTTCCGTGGTGGACGTGACGCTGCCCGACGAGTGGGACGTGCTGACCGGCCGGTTCAACGACGTCCGGCTGCCGGAGCGGGCCGAGCCGTTCGTCCCGTACCTGCGCCAGGACCTCAAGCTGTTCGGGGTGTCGCTGACCAGCTGGCTGCAGGGCGCGCTGATGGGCGCCGACGAGTACGTGACCGGCCAGCGGGCCAAACTGGTGCTGCTGGAGCGGGTGCTCGACGACCTGTTCTCGCAGTGCGACGTCGTGGTGCAGACGTCGCCGGTGCCGTTCGACATCATCGGGCTGCCGGAGCTGGCGCTGCCGATCGGGTTCTCCGGGGGCATTCCGATCGGCACCATCCTGGGCGGCCGGCCGTACGCCGAGGACCGGCTGCTGTCCGTGGCGGCGGCCTACCAGGCACTGACCGACTGGCACTGGCAGCGTCCGCCCGACCCGGCGGCGGCCGGCTGGGCGCGATCGTTGGCGTCGGCCCGGCTCCGCCTCACTGCGGCTGAGGCGGCTGAACAGTCGGAGTGAGGTTTGCCGAGTTCGGCGGTGGCGTCCGAGCGTGGGTCGGGCCCACTGCTGTCTCGATTGTCGAGGGCGCGGCGGCGCGCCTCGAGTCTGCGCGCGCCGTGGTTGCGTCGCCGCTGTGGTGGGGGGCGCTGGACTTGACCCGCACCGCCGCGCCCTCGCCTTTCACAGCACCAGGGCCCTTCCCCCGGAATGGCCACGCCCTTCTTGCCGCTGGTGTGGGGTTGCGCTGGCCGCTAGCTGTTCTCGCGTGGTTTGGCCATTGGTCTCGCTGTGGTCCAGTTCCGCCGGCCGCTCGCTGTTGATCATGGAGAAGGTCGGCTTCCGAGGCCCGTTTGAGCCGACCTTCTCCATGATCATCAAGGATCCGACCCCCTATGGTGTGGTGAATCCTTGATGATCATGGAAAGCGGCCCCCGCAGGGCTGGTGATCAGGTCGCCGGCGGGATGTTGTGGGTGTACTGGAACAGGTTCTCGGGGTCCCAAGCCGTCTTGACCTGCTGCAGCCGCTGGTAGGCGGCAGGGGAGTAGGCGGCCTTCACCACCTCGGGCGTGGAGCCAGGCTCGAGGAAGTTGAGGAACCCGTGCGGCCGGGCGGCGTCGCCGAGGGCGGCGAAGCCGTGGTCGAGGCGCTCCTCGACGGTGGCCAGTTGCTCCGGTGTGGCGGCCATGGCGTGCGCCGCCGCGATGTACGGGGCGTCGCGGTGCGAGACGGGGCTGTCCTGCTCTTTGGCCGCGGCGCCGCCGAGGTGGCGGATCTCGATGCCCGGGACCGGCGAGCCCGGCTCGGTCAGCCCCACCAGCGCGCCGATGACGTCGTCGCTCAGTTCGCCCAGCGCGGTGCTGCGCCCGGCCGCCGGCATGGGGTCGGTGGGCTCGCTGCCCGAGAGCGCCGCCTCGAGGTACGTCATGGTGCGGAACATGTCGGCGATGGGCTCGCCGAGCGCGGAGCGCAGCGCGTCGAGCTCGGCGCCGTGGTCGGCGGCGATGGTGGCCCGCAGCATGACGACGTGCTGGCCGCGCAGCGGCTCGGGCACCGTCGGCGCCGGCGGGACCGTCATGACCATGGCCGCCGCGGAGACGTCGTCGGAGACCTGGCCAGTCCAGTCGGCCCAGGTGCGCAGCACCTCGGCGGCCCGCGCGCCGGGGTAGATCATGGTGCCGTTGTGGACGGCCGGCACGTGGTGCAGCCGCACCTCGAGCGCCGTCACCACGCCGAAGTTGCCGCCGCCGCCCTTGAGCGCCCACAGCAGGTCGGGGTTCTCGTCGGCGCTCGCCCGCACCAGCTCGCCGCCGGCGGTGACGACGTCGGCCGCCACGATGCTGTCGGCGGCGAAGCCGTGGCTGCGCAGCAGCAGGCCCAGGCCGGCGCCCATGGAGTAGCCGACGGCACCGACGGTGGGCGCCGTGCCGGACAGGCCGGCGAGCTGGTGCGGGGCGGTCGCCTCGAGGACCTCGCGCCAGCGGGTGCCGCCGACGATGCGGGCGACCTTGCGCTCGGCGTCGACCTCGACCCCCGTGAGCCGGGTGACGTTGACGACGACGCCGTCGTCGTTGCCGCGCACGGCGCCGTGGCCGGAGGACTGGACGGCGAACGGCAGGCCGCGCTCGCGGGCCAGCCGGACCGCCGCCTGGACGTCGGCCGGGGTCTCGGCCGCCACCACCACGCCGGGGTGCTGGTCGATGAGCAGGTTCCACGGCCGCCGGACGTCGTCGTAGCCGTCGTCTCCGGGCTTGTAGGCCCGGCCGGTCAGGGAGGTGCGGAAGCCGTCGAGGGTGTTCATGGGTACTCCATCCGGTGCTGTGTCTGCGGCACCCCGCCAGTCTGCCCGGCGGGACTGACACTGGGACGGATTGACGCCCGCGAATGTGACATCAGCTGGTCAGGGCCTCGACGGCGCGGTCGACGTCGTCCTCGGTGGAGTACAGGTGGAACGACGCGCGCAGCCGGCCGCCGCGCACCGCCGCCCGCACGCCGGCCGCCTCGAGCCGCTCCTGCGCGCCGGGCACGTCCACCGACACGATCGCGGAGTCGCCCGGCGCCAGCCCGAGCCCGTCGAGGAACCGGTTCGCCAGCCCCACGTTCCAGTCGTGCACCGCATCGACGCCCACCGATGCGAGCAGCTCCAGCGCCGGCGCGGCGCCGACCCAGGAGAACCACGCGGGCGACAGGTCCAGCCGTCGCGCGTCGGCGGCGAGGCGCAGCGGCGGCCCGTAGTACGAGCCGAACGGGTCCTCGCCCGCCCACCACCCGGCCTGCGACGGCACCACCCGCGACCGCAGCTGCGCCGTCGTGACCAGGAACGCCGTCCCACGCGGCGAGAGCTGCCACTTGTACCCGCCCGCGACCAGGGCGTCGAACCGCCGGGCGTCGACCGGCAGCCAGCCGACCGCCTGGGTCGCATCGACGACCGTCGATGCGCCTGCCTCACCTGCCGCGGCGACGACGGCGTCGACGTCGGCCACAGCGCCCGTGGCGGACTGCACGAGGCTGAACGCGACCACGTCGACGTCGGGCGTGACGGCGTCGGCGAGGGTCGCGGCGGGCGCCGTCCGCACCACCACACCGCGGTGCTGCTGGGCGAACCAGGGGAAGAGCAGCGAGGTGAAGTCCTCCTCGGGCGCCAGCACGACGGTCCCGTCCGGCACCGACGCGGCCAGCTGCCCGACCAGCTGCGACACCTGGGCGCCCGTCGTCACGTCGGCCTCGTCGGCGTGCACGAGCCGAGCGAACGCCGTCCGCGCCCGCGCTGTCGACTCGCCCCAGCCCTCCCACGACACCCGGCCGTGCCGCCACTCGTCGAGCGCGGCCTGCAGCGCCGCCCACGCGGTGGACGGCGGCAGGCCGTAGCTCGCGGTGTTCAGCCAGCCGGGGTCGGGGGAGAAGAGGGCGCGCGCCGCTGCCAGGTCCATCCGGTCATCGTGCCACCGGGCGGCCTCAGTCGCCGGGCCAGGTGACCGTAACGGTGTCGCTCAGGCCGGACTGGCGGACGATCTCGACGGTGATGCCCTCGGGCAGCGTGAGCGAGGTGACGCCGTCGAGCGAGAGCGTGGCGTGGTCCAGATCGGTGCACTGACGGGTGCTGCCGCCGGCGCCGGGGCTGGCGTCGACCACCCAGATCGGTGCCTGCGCCGACCGCTTCTGCGAGTCCACCGAGTACACCAGCGCCCCCGTGCTGCAGGCCTGGACGTCGTGCTCGAACCTCCGGCGGCTCTCGACGACGTACGCCGTCGTCTCGCTGGTCCGGATGACGACCGCCTTCGTGCCGTACGGGAACCGCTCGACCGCCGTGAGCCGGTGCTGGCTGACGCCCGGACCCGTCACGCAGTCGATCTGGTCGTCGTCGAGCCACCCCATCTTCCACTTGTGCCAGGCGAAGAAGTCCGGCGCGTGGCCGCCGATGTTGCCCATGAGGTCCCAGCCGCGGACCGCGCGGTGCTGGTCGCCCGGCTCGACGTAGAGGTCGGCCAGCCCGAAGATGTGGCCGGCCTCGTGGCTGAGCAGCTTGCTGCCCCAGCTGCGCATGTCCTGGCCGAACGTGACGCCGTGGCGCACCCAGGTGCCGTCGGCGATGATCTCGTCGCCCGGCCCCGACACGTAGCCCGGCGAGAAGCTGATGGCCGACGCGTTGCGCGGCGGCACGACGAGGACGACGTCGTACTGCGAGTAGTCGACCAGGTGGTCCGCGGCCTCGACGGCGTCGCGCACGTACTCGGTCTGGGTCGACAGCGTCATGGTGCGGGCGAAGCCGTAGGTGGTGCTGGCCTGCGGCATCCGGACCCACTGCCGGGTCGGCGTGACCTCGAAGTCGAGCCTCCCGTAGGACGAGCGCTCCAGCCACTCCGCGCCCGGGCGCAGGTAGTCGTAGTAGTAGCCGGTGTCGTCGTACGGCGCCGCGTTGGCCGAGGCGACCGCGTCGGGGAAGTCGACGAACAGCATGATCGCGCGGACCTGGCCAACGGGCGGGACGTAGCGCTCCCAGCGGGTCTCGTGGCCGCCGTCGCCCCACCAGTTCTTCCGGTCGGTGCCGCCGGGCTCGCCGGGGACGCCGGGCAGGGCGCACGCCTGGGCATGGTCGTGGTCGGGCGCGACGGTGTCGGCTTGCGCCGGGGTGGGGGCGATCAGGAGGGCGGTGAGGAGGGTGATCAGGGCGACGAGTCTGCGGCTCATGTCCGTGTCTGTAATGGATTGTTGTGGAATTGTCCATATGACATTGCACTATTCGGTCATGGAACGGGTGCCGCGCGCCGCGACGGTGTCCTGCCAGGGGCGACGCTAGAGTGCACCCGTGGAGGACATCGACAGGAAGATCGTGGCGTTGCTGATGCGGGACGGCCGGATGAGCTACACCGATCTCGGCAAGTCCACCGGCCTGTCCACGTCGGCCGTGCACCAGCGCGTCCGACGGCTCGAGGAGCGCGGCGTCATCCGCGGCTACTCGGTCGTCGTCGACCACGAGGCGGTGGGGCTCCCGCTGACGGCGTTCATCTCCATCAAGCCGATCGACCCGAGCCAGCCCGACGACTCACCGGACCGGCTGGCCGGCATCCCCGAGATCGAGGCCTGCTACTCCGTCGCCGGCGACGAGAACTACATCCTCAAGGTGCGGGTGGGGCGTCCCGCCGACCTCGAGGACCTGCTGGCCCGCATCCGGTCGTCGGCGAACGTCTCCACCCGCACCACCATCGTCCTGTCGACGGCCTACGAGAACCGCCCCATGACAGCCTGACGGCGGGGTGCGGGATGGCGGGTGGATGAGTGGCGCCCTGGCGCCACCAAACCGCCCGCCATCGAGGGGCGGCAAGGCCGCGGAGCGCCGACGCGGCCATGATCATCCAGGATTGGTGGGGCTATAGCGCCACTAATCCTGGATGATCATGAGGGACGGGGTCAGCTGAAGGCGCTGTGGCCGGTCAGGGCCTGGCCGATGACCAGCTGGTGCACCTCGCTGGTGCCCTCGTACGTCAGCACCGACTCGAGGTTGTTGGCGTGGCGCAGCACCGGGTACTCCAGCGTGATGCCGTTGGCACCCAGGATCGTCCGGCACTCGCGGGCGATCGCGAGCGCCTCGCGGACGTTGTTCAGCTTCCCGAGGCTCACCTGCTGCGGCGTCAGCGAACCCGAGTCCTTCAGCCGGCCGAGGTGCAGGGCCAGCAGGTAGCCCTTCTGCAGCTCCAGCGCCATGTCGGCGAGCTTGGCCTGGGTGAGCTGGAACGACGCGAGCGGCCGGTCGAACACTTCGCGGGTCCCGACGTACGACAGGGCCGCCGCCAGGCAGTCCCGCGCGGCGCCCAGCGCGCCGAACACGATGCCGAAGCGGGCCTCGTTCAGGCACGACAGCGGCCCCCGCAGCGAGGACACCTCGGGCAGGACGGCGTCGGCGGGCAGCCGGACTCCCTCCAGCACGAGCTCGCTCGTCACCGACGCCCGCAGCGACAGCTTGCGCCCGATCGAAGGTGCCGAGAACCCGGGCGTCCCCGCCGGCACCAGGAAGCCGCGCACGGCATCGTCGTCGACACAGCGCGCCCACACCACCGCGACGTCGGCGACCGAGCCGTTGGTGATCCACATCTTGGTGCCGTCGAGCACCCAGTCGTCGCCGTCGCGGCGGGCGCGGGTGCGCATGCCGCCCGGGTTGGAGCCGAAGTCGGGCTCGGTCAGCCCGAAGCACCCGATCAGCTCGCCGGACGCCATCCCCGGCAGCCACTGCTGCTTCTGCTCCTCGGAGCCGAACTTCCAGATCGCGAACATCGCCAGCGACCCCTGCACCGACACCAGCGAGCGGACGCCGGAGTCGCCGGCCTCCAGCTCCATGCAGGCGAGGCCGTACGAGACGGCGTTGGTGCCGGCGCAGCCGTAGCCGGTCAGGTGCATGCCGAGCAGCCCGAGCTTCCCGGCCTCGAGGGCCAGGTCGCGCACCGCGGACGGCGACAGCCCGGACTCGTACCAGTCCGCGATCGACGGGCGGACGCGGTCGTCGACGAAGTGGGCGACGGCGTCGCGCAGGTCGCGCTCCTCCTCGCTGAGCAGGTGCTCGGCGCTCAGCAGTTCCAGGGGCGAGGTCATGTCACTCCTTCTCGGCCAGCTCGACGGCGGCCCTCTCGATGTCCTGCTCGCCGAGCAGCACGTGGTTCGCGGCGCTGCCCAGCGGCACGAAGCTGTCGTGGCTGGCGACCCGGGCGATGCGGCCCTGGTAGCCGGCCTCGACCAGCGCGGTGATGACGCCCTCGCCGACCCCGCCGGAGTGGCGGGTCTCGTCGGCCACCAGCACTCTGCCGGTGAGGTTGGCCTCGCGGACGATGTCTTCGACCGGCAGCGGCGCCAGCCAGCGCAGGTCCAGCACCTGCGCCGCGATGTCCCGCTCGGCCAGCCGCTTCGCGACCCGCAGGCTCATCGGCACGCCGTTTCCGAAGGTGACGATGGTCAGGTCGGCACCCGCCCCGTACACACGCGCCCGGCCGATCGGCACATGCTCCCCACCGTCAACAGAGAGCCAGGCGCCGTCGCCGTCCCCATGCAGGTCACGGGTGTGGTAGAGCGCGATCGGCTCGAGGAACGCCGAGACGGTTCCATCGACCACAGCGGCCGCCAGACACGTCCGCAGCATGGCGGCGGCGTCGTCACCGCGCGACGGGCAGGCGACCACCAGGCCCGGGATGTCGCGCAGCACGGCGACGCCGTTGTCGTTGTGGAAGTGCCCGCCGAACCCGCGCTGGTAGGCCAGCCCGGCGATCCGCACGACCAGCGGGTTGCGGTACTGCCCGGTGGAGAAGAACGCCAGCGACGCCGCCTCGCCGCGCAGCTGGTCCTCGGCGTTGTGCAGGTAGGCGAGGTACTGGATCTCGGGGACGGGGAGCAGCCCGGCCAGGCCCGCGCCCAGCCCGAGGCCGAGGATCGACTGCTCGTCCAGCAGCGTGTCGAAGACCCGGGCCCGGCCGTGCTTGCGCGCCAGGCCGCGGGTGACGCCGTAGACGCCGCCCTTGCGCCCCACGTCCTCGCCGAAGACGACGACCCGGCGGTCACGCTCGAGCGCCGCCGACAGCGTGGCGTTGATCGACTCGGCCAGCGTCGCCGGCTCGCCGCCGCGCGATTCGTCATAGAGCGAACGGGCGGCGACGGCGACGGCGTCCGGTGTGCGCGGGGAGAGCGGGGCGACGATCTCGGGCGCGGACCCGAGGGTGCGGGCGCCCCGCAACGACGAGGCGACGGCGTCGACCTCGGCCCGCAGCTCGCGGTACCGGGTCAGCAGCTCGGCCGGCGTCGCGGCCCCCGCGGCGACCAGTGCGCGCGCCGTCCCCAGGATCGGGTCGCGGGCGTGGTCGGCCGCGATCTCGGTGGTCGTGCGGTAGCTGATCTCCGCGTCGCTGCCGGCGTGCCCGAGGTAGCGGACGGTCTGCAGGTGCAGGAACGCGGGCTTGCGCTCGGACCGGACGTAGCCCACCGCCCGCCGAGCCCCCGTGAGCGCCGTCAACGGGTCCGACCCGTCGACCCGCACGTAGGTGAGCCCCGGCCGCGACCCGTACGCCGTCTCGACCCAGCCGGCCGGCGTCGGGACCGAGATGCCGAGCCCGTTGTCCTCGCAGACGAACAGCACCGGCACCGGCAGCCCGCGGAACGCCGTGTTCAGGGCGGCGTTGATCGCCCCGACGGCGGTCGAGTGGTTGGCCGACGCGTCGCCGAACGAGCACGCGACGACGGCGTCGTCCGGCCAGGGCACGGACACGCCGAGCCGGTGCGCCCGGTGCAGCGCGATGGCCAGCCCGACCGCGCGCGGCAGATGCGAGGCGATGGTCGACGTCTGCGGGATGACCGACAGCGCCGCGTTCCCGAACACCTTGTGCCGCCCGCCGGCGATCGGCTCGTCGGCGGCGCCCATGAGGCTTTGCAGCACGTCGCGGACCGGCGTGCTGCCCGGCACCTGGGCCGCCCGGGCGGCGTAGAAGCCGCCCGAGCGGTAATGCAGCAGCGCCGGGTCGCTGGGCCGAAGCGCCGTCGCGACCAGCGCGTTCGCCTCGTGCCCCGCTGACCCGATGGTGTAGAAGCCGCGCCCCGCCGCCTGCAGCTCACGCGCGACGACGTCGAGGTGCCGGCTGGTCACCTGCGCGTCGAAGACGCCCTGCAGCACCCCGGCGGAACCGGCAGCCGACGCCGTCCCCGCGGGCAGCGCCGAGATCGCCGCAAGCAGCGACTCCTCGAGCGCGGCGGTGGTGCTCACGACTCGTCGAGCCGGAAGGCCAGATCCGCGTCGAGGTCGGCGACGTCCATCTGCGCCTTCTGCAGCCGCCCGGAGTAGTCCCAGTTGACCGACTGCCAGCGGGTGAACTGGTCGAGCACCCACATGCCGGACTGCCGCGACCCGTTGCCGGACTTGCCGTTGCCGCCGAACGGCAGGTGCGCCTCGGCGCCGGACGTGGAGTTGTTGATGCTCACCATGCCGGCGGAGATGCCGCGCCGGTACGCGAACGCGTCAGCCGGGTCGGTGGTGTAGATGCTGCTGGACAGGCCGTAGCCGGGCGCGTTGGCGAGGTCGATGGCCTCGTCGAGCGTCGAGTACGAGGTGACGCCGACGATGGGGCCGAACGTCTCCTGGTCGAACAGCTCGTCGCCGGGGCTGACGCCGTCGACGACCACCGGGTGGTAGAAGAGACCCTTCGCGGGGTCGCCGACGAAGCCGTCGCGCGGGTTGGCGCCGGTGATGCGGCCGGTGCGCCCGAGCACGGTGTGCTGCGGCTGGACCCAGCCGAGGAACTTCTCGTACCGCTCAGCGAACTTGGCGTCGAGCAGCGGGCCCATGAGGACGTCCTGCGTCGGGTCGCCGACGGCGGCGGCGTCGACCGCCGCGCCGTAGCGGCGGATGAACTCGTCGTGCAGCGACTCGTGCACGATGACCGTGCCCAGCGACGTGCAGCGCTGCCCGGCGGTGCCGAAGCCGGAGAACAGCGCGCCCTCGACGGCGAGGTCGAGGTCGGCGCTCGGAGCGATGACCAGCGGGTTCTTGCCGCCCAGCTCGAGGCAGGCGGTCTGCAGGTGCCGGCCCGTGAGCGCGCCGATCTCGCGGCCCACCTCGGACGAGCCGGTGAAGCCGACCTTGTCGATGTAGCCGAGCTCGAGCGACTCCTGCAGGCCGGCGTACGTCTCGGCGCCGTCGGCGTGCACCAGGTTGAACACGCCGTCGGGCAGCCCGCCGCCCTTGACGAACAGGTCGTGGAAGGCGTTGGAGACGACCGCGGAGTACTCGGCCGGCTTCCAGACGATGGTGTTGCCGGTGAGCAGCGCCGGGACGATGTACCAGGACGGCACCGCCACCGGGAAGTTGCCGGCGGTGATGACGGCGACCGTGCCGACCGGGTTGCGGAACGTGAACAGCTGCTTGTCGGGCATCTCGCTGGGCACCGTCTGGCCGTAGAGACGCCGGCCCTCGCCCAGGAAGAAGTCGCAGGTGTCGACGATCTCGCGGACCTCGCCGAGGGCCTCGGCGTACGGCTTGCCGATCTCGCGGGTCACCAGCCGGGCCAGCGACTCGGCGTTCTCCTCGACCACGCGGCCGATGTGGGCGATGGCCCGGCCGCGGACCGGCGCCGGGATGTCGGCCCACGCGCGCTGAGCATTGCGGGCGACGACGGCGGCGGCGGTGAAGATGCGTCCCGGCGCGAGGGCGACCTCGCCGACGACGTCGTCGAGGTCAGCCGGGTTGAGCGATTGCGCGATCGGCTGTGTCGAATCAAAGACGGCCTTGCCGTCGACGACGGAGGTGACGGTGCGGGTCACGGTGCTTGTGCTCCTCGGTGCTCAGACGCTGGCGAACTGACGGGCGACGGCGCGGCCGAGCGCCGCGACGGCGAGGTCGATCTCATCATCGGTCACCGACAGTGCGGGACGGAAGCGGATCGCGCGCCCGCCACAGGGAAGGGCGATGACCTGCTCGTTCTCGCGAAGGTCGGCCACGACGGCGTCGCGGGTGGCGCCGTCGGGCAGGTCGCAGGCGAGCATGAGGCCGCGGCCGCGCACGTTGCTGACGGCGCCGGTCTCGGTGGCGACGGCGCGCAGCCCGGCAAGGAACCGCTCGCCCTTGGGGCCGGCGGCCTCGATGAGCCCGTCCTTCTCGATGATCTCGAGCAGCCGGCGCGACCGGACCATGTCGGCGAGCCCGCCGCCCCACGTGGAGTTGATGCGGCCGGACACGGTGAAGACGTTGTCGGGGACCTCGTCGACCCGGCCGCCGGCCATGACGCCGCCGACCTGGGTCTTCTTCGAGAACGCGACGACGTCGGGCTTCAGGCCGAGCTGCTGGTACGCCCAGGCGGACCCCGTGGTGCCGGCGCCGGTCTGGACCTCGTCGACGATGAACAGGGCGTCGTGCTGGTGCACGAGGGCCTGCATGGCCTGCAGGAACTCGGGGCGCATGTGGTTGTCGCCGCCCTCGCCCTGGATGGGCTCGCAGATGAATGCGGCGATGTCGTGCGGGTGGGCCGCGAAGGCGGCGCGGGCCTGCTCGAGGGCGTGCTGTTCCGCCGCCTCGACCTCGGCCAGGTGGTCCTCGAGCGGGAACGTGATGGCCGGGACGTCGATGCGCGGCCAGTCGAACTGCGGGAACCGGGCGGTCTTGTTCGGCTCGGTGTTCGTCAGCGACATGGTGTAGCCGCTGCGGCCGTGGAAGGCGCGGGTGAGGTGCATGACGCGGGTGCCCAGGCGCGGGTCGCGGCCGTTCGCCTCGTTCTGCCGGCTCTTCCAGTCGAAGGCGACCTTGAGCGCGTTCTCGACGGCGAGCGCGCCGCCCTCGACGAAGAACAGGTGCGGCAGCCGCGGGTCGCCGAGCACCCGGACGAACGTCTCGGTGAACTCGGCGAGGTGGATCGAGTAGATGTCGGGGTTGGCCGGCTTGTTCGCGGCGACCCGGCCCAGCAGGTCCATGAACGCGATGTCGTCGACCAGGCCGGGCGGGTTGCAGCCCAGCGGCGCGGACGCGAAGAACGTGTACATGTCGAGGTAGCGCTTGCCGTCGCGCGCGTCGACCAGCCAGCTGCCCTGGCTCGCGTCGGTGTCGAGGACCAGCTTGAAGCCGTCGGTCAGCAGGTGCTTGCCCAGCACGGCGTGGACCTCGGCGGCGGTGATGGTGAGCTGTTCGGCCACGATCGGTGAACCTCCTCGAACCGGGTACGGTGACAGAAGACGTCCCTTGTGAGGCTCGCCTTGGCGTAATTCTTGCGTTGATTCGCCATCAGGGCAAGAAGACATCCCGCTGCAGCAGGGCGGTGTCGAGCCAGCGGCCGTGCTTGTGCCCGACGGCGCTCAGCCGCCCGGCCTCGGTGAAGCCGAGGGAGCGGTGCAGGGCCAGCGACCGGTTCGGCTCGGCCCCTTCGTCGACGACGACGGCGACCAGCTGCCGGACGGCGGTGCGTGCGCACGCGTCGAGGAGCGCCGTCATGAGGGCGCGGCCGAGGCCCCGGCCGGTGTGGGCGGGGGAGAGGTAGACGGTGTTCTCGGCGGTGTGCCGGTAGGCCGGCTTGGGCCGCCAGGGCGCGGCGTACGCGTAGCCGGCGACGGCGTCCGCGGCGGCGCCGTCGGTCGCGACCAGGAACGGCAGGCCGCGGTCGTCGAGGTCGCGCAGCTTTCGCGCCCAGTCGGCGGCCGACGGGGGAGTCTCCTCGAACGTGACGACGCTTGTCTCGACGTAGTGGGCGAAGATCGCGGCGACGGCCGGCAGGTCGGCCTCCGTTGCGGGGCGGATGCTCGACGGTTCGCTATAGCGAAGCATGCCTCATTATAGTGAGTCGTCATGGACCTCGAGGCGCTCGGCCGGCGCATCACCGACGCGCGGCTGCAGCGCCGCACGACCATGAAGGCCCTCGCCGAGAAGGCCGGCGTCAGCGCGAGCATGCTCTGGTCGGTCGAGCGCGGCCGCAAGGCGCCCACCGTCGTCGTGCTGGACCGGATCGCCCGGGCGCTGGGCACGCCGCTGGCCGCTCTGCTCGATCCCGGCGACGTGCCGCGGGTCATCGTGCGCCGGGCCGCGGACCAGGACGTCGCCGAGCCCCCGGACGGCTGGCGGCGCACGATCCTGACCCCGGTCGTGCCCGGGGTGAACTTCGAGTGGGTGCGGACCGAGCTCCCGCCGGGGGCGGCGCCGGGCGCCTACCCGCCCTACGCGGCCGGATCGCACGAGTACGTCGTCGTCGAGTCCGGCCGGCTGTCACTCACCCTGGGCGGCGACGACGGCGACACCCACGAACTGGCGGCTGGCGACTCGATCTACTTCGCCGCCGACGTCAGCCACGCGTACGCCAACCCGTGGGACGAGCCGTGCGCCTACCACGTCGCCGCGCTGATCATGCGTTCGCGCACCTGACGGGCTCGCGCCGCCGGCGGGCGAGGACATCCTCACTCCTCGGGCGGCAGCAGCCGCACGTCGGCGCCGTCGGCCGAACCGTCGAGCGCGAACGACAGCAGGTCGGCACCCTCGGTCCCGACGGCGTCCGCCTCGGCCGCCGTCAGCGGGCGGAAGGGCGTCACCGTCAGCACCGCGTCCTCGAGCCGCCACCAGCCCGCGACCTCGCCGTCGACCAGGAGGGCGTGCGGGACGACGCCGTTGCGGCGGTTCATGCGCTTGCGGCTGAGGTCGTCGATGACCCGGGTGCGGTCGGCGTGGGAGCGGAGCACGTTGTCGAAGTCGGGCAGGAAGCGGACCGGGGCGGGGGTGTCCGACGGCGGGCGCGGCGCGTCGGGGAGGTCGAACAGCTCGCGGCCGGTCTCGTCGCGGAACACCCGCAACCCCGGCCGAAGCTCGTCGACGACACCGCGGAGCCGGGTCAGGCCGCACCACGTCTGCACGTCCATGATCGACGCCGGGCCGAACGAGCCGAGGAACCTCAGCACGTACTCGGCCGGCGACGGCGCCGGGTCGAGCGGCCGCCCGAGCCAGGCCTCCACCGTCGTCAGCCGGGTCAGCCCGCTCTGCCCCCAGACCGCCCGCGGCGGCACCTGCACCAGCCCGAGCAGCGCCCGGGCCGCGTGCGCGAGGTGCGTCGCCCCCACATCGGGCCACGACGGCGAGAGCTCGGCGCCCAGCTCGGCCATGGTCCGCGGCTCTTCCTCCACGAGCACCCGGGCGGCGGCGGCCACCGCGTCGACGTCGACGCCGGCCAGCGCCTTGGCGTGCTCCGCGTTCACCCGCAGGTCCGCGACGTACAGGGGCTGGACCCAGGCCCGCACGCCCAGCGCGTCGGGCACCGAGAGCAGGTGGATGGTGCCCCGCTGCGCGGCGATGCGCACCACCGTCCGGTCGACCAGCAGCCGGGCGAGGTCGTCGGGCCGGAAACCGCGCAGCCGGGACCAGAGCTGGTAGTACGGCGAGAACGGCTGCTGGGCTTGCAGCCCGCCCAGGTGCTCGACGGTCTCGAGCACCTGGCGGTCGGCACGGTCCAGCAGCAGCTGCCGGGCCAGCGTGGCGCGGTTCAGCTCGCGCCGGGTCAGCACGTCGGGCATGCGCCCCACCCTCTCGCACCACACCGACAACGTCACCGTCGGCCGTCAGAACGCGTAGGGAAGAATCGCCGGGTGACGACGACGCTCTACCGCAACGGCCGCATCCACAATCCCGCCGACCCGTTCGCGACCGCGATGGTGGTGGTCGACGACACCGTTGCCTGGGTGGGCGCGGAGGGTGCGGCACAGACGCACCTGGACGCGGCCGACGAGGTGGTCGACCTCGAGGACGCGCTCGTGGCCCCGGCATTCGTCGACGCGCACGTGCACCTGACGGAGACCGGGCTGGCCCGCGACGGCCTCGCGCTGGAGGGGGTCGGCAGCCTGACGGCGCTGCTGGACCTGGTCGCGGCGCGGGCGAAGGAGCGGCCCGGCGAGGTGATCCTGGGCTTCGGCTGGGAGGAGGACGGCTGGCCCGAGGGTCGCGCCCCTATGCCCGACGAGCTCGACCGCGCGGCCGCCGGCGCCCCCGTCTACCTCGCCCGCCGCGACGTGCACACCGCCGCCGTCTCCTCGGCGCTGCTCAACGCCGACCCGACCATCGCCCGTGCCGACGGGGCCGAGGCCGGCCTGGTCCGCCGCGACGCACACCACCGGGCCCGGCAGGCCGCCCGGTCGGCCGTCCCCGCCGGCCGGATGGCGCGGCTGCGTGAGGACGCACTGCGGCACGCGGCGTCGCTCGGCATCGGCGCCGTGCACGAGATCGGCGCGCCGCACATCAGCGACCCCGCCGACTTCACGGCGGTGCTGGCGCTGGGGACGTCCCCGGATCTGCCCGAAGTCATCGGCTACTGGGGCGCGACGGCGGTGGGCGAGGCCCAGGCGCTGGGCGCGGCCGGTGCGGCCGGCGACCTCAACATCGACGGGTCCATCGGCTCGCGCAGCGCCCGGCTGTCGGCGCCCTATGCGGACGCACCCAGGGAGCGCGGACGGCTCTACCTCGACCCCGAGACCGCCACCGAGCACGTCGTCGCCTGCACCCGGGCCGGCATCCAGGCCGGCTTCCACTGCATCGGCGACGAGGCCGTCCGGGTCGCCGTCGAGGCGATCGCGGCCGCCGCCGACGTGTGCGGGCTGGCCGCCGTCGTCGGGTCGCGGCACCGGCTCGAGCACGTCGAGATGATCGACGACCTGCTGATCGCCGAGATGGCCCGGCTCGGGGTGGCGGCGAGCGTGCAGCCGTCGTTCGACGCGCTGTGGGGCGGCACCGACGGGCTCTACGTGGAGCGCCTGGGGCCGGACCGGGGCGTGGCGCTCAACCCGTTCGCCGCCATGGCCCGGGCCGGCGTGCTGCTCGCGTTCGGTTCCGACTCGCCGGTCACGCCGCTGGCCGGCTGGGAGACGGTGCGCGCGGCGTCGCAGCACCGCACGCCGTCGCAGCGGCTGAGCGCGCGGGCGGCATTCTCGGCGGCGACGCGCGGTGGCTGGCGGGCGGCGCGGGTCGAGGACGCCGGCGTGCTGGCGCCCGGCATGCGCGCCTCGTTCGCCGTGTGGGAGGTCCCGTACGAGCTGGTGGTGCAGGCGCCGGACTCGCGGGTGGCGGCCTGGTCGACCGACCCCCGGGCGGGCGTGCCGGGGCTGCCGGACCTCTCGCCGGACGTGGATCTGCCGCGCTGCCTGCGCACCGTGGTCCGCGGCCGGACGGTGTATCGCGCGGAGTGATCTCCGCGAGGTGAGTTAAGCGATCGATTAGGTCGCCGTTGACATCCCGGGTCCCTGGGCGTGTGCTGATCAGAGCAGGCACAGGACAAGGGGGTCCGGCATGCAGGTTCCCGCACCGTTCGAGTACGAGCGTGCCACCAGCGTGGAGCACGCCATCGGGCTGCTGGAGCGGCTGGGCAGCAGCGCCCGGCTGGTGGCGGGCGGTCACAGCCTGCTGCCGATGATGAAGCTCCGGCTGGCGAACTTCGAGTATCTGGTCGACATCAACGACCTGCGCGACGAGCTCGGGTACATCCGGATCGAGCCGCACGAGATCCGGATCGGGGCGCTCACCCGGCATCGCGAGCTGCTCGAGTCCGACGCGCTGGCCGCGGCGTTCCCGATCTTCCGCGACGCCGAGAAGGTGATCGCCGACCCCGTCGTGCGCAACTGGGGGACGCTCGGCGGGTCGCTGTGCCAGGCCGACCCGTCCGAGGACCTCTCCGCGGTCTGCACCACTCTCGACGGCAGCTGCGTCATCCGCGGCAGCGGCGGCGAGCGGGTCGTGCCGATGACGGAGTTCCACCGCGGTCCGTACGAGACCGCCGTCGGCGACGACGAGATCCTCACCGAGATCCGGTTCCCGGTCCGCCCGGGCGGCGGCAGCGCGTTCGAGAAGGTCGAGCGGAGGGCCGGCGACTGGGCGGTCGTGTCGGCCGGCGCCGCCGTCTGGCTCGACGGCGACACCGGCGGCACCGTCGCCGATGCGCGGGTCGGGCTGGCCGCCGTCGGGCCGAACACGACGGCGCTGCCGGCGGTCACCGCGGCGCTGGCCGGGCGCGAGCCGTCCGAGGAGCTGTACGACGAGGCCGGGCGCATCGCCGCCCGCGACTGCAGCCCGGACACCGACATGCGCGGCAGCGAGGAGTACAAGCGCCACCTCGCCGGCGAGCTGACGACGCGGGCGCTGCGCCGGTCGGTCGAGCGCGCGCGGCAGGGGAGGGGATGACCCGTGGAGTGGCGGGCACGCCGGCGGCGACTGGGGGCCGGAGGCTCCCCACGAGTTGTCGGCCCTACGCCGAGGACGGACCGCACGGGCTGGATGTGCCCGGCACGACACATGAGGAGATGAGATGCAGGTCACCATGATCGTCAACGGCGACGAGGTCACCCGCGAGATCGAGGCGCGGCTGCTCCTCGTCCACTTCCTGCGCGACGTGCTCGGGCTGACGGGCACGCACTGGGGCTGCGACACCAGCAACTGCGGCACCTGCGTCGTCTGGATCGACGGGCGGCCGGTGAAGTCGTGCACGGTGCTCGCGGCCATGGCGGGCGGGCACGAGGTCAGCACCGTCGAAAGCCTCGCCCGGGGCGGCGAGCTCGACCCCGTCCAGCGCGGCTTCATGGAGTGCCACGGCCTGCAGTGCGGCTTCTGCACGCCGGGCATGATGATGACGGCGCGCGCCCTGCTGAACGAGAACCCGGACCCGTCGCCCGACGAGATCCGCGAGGCCATCAGCGGGCAGATCTGCCGCTGCACCGGCTACGCCACGATCGTCCGCTCGGTCCGCTGGGCGGCCGCCTACGAGGCCGGCGACCAGGCCGCGGCGGACGCCGTCGCCGAACCGGAGCCCGGCTCGATCGCCGAACCCGTCGCGGGAGGTGCGCAATGACCTCCGTCGACGCCCGCAAGCCGGCCGGCTTCGAGGACAACGACCAGCATCCGGTCGGCCACGGCCGCATGCTGCGCAAGGAGGACCCGCGGTTCGTCCGCGGCCGCGGCAACTACGTCGACGACGTGCAGCTGCCGGGCATGCTGCACCTGGCCATCCTGCGGGCGCCGGTCGCGCACGCGCGGCTGGTCAGCATCGACACGACGGCGGCCGAGGCGCACCCGAAGGTCAAAGCGGTCGTCACCGGCGAGACGCTGGCCGGGCTGAACCTGGCCTGGATGCCGACGCTGTCCAACGACGTCCAGGCCGTCCTGGTGACCGACAAGGTGCGCTTCCAGGGTCAGGAGGTCGCGTTCGTCGTCGCCGAGGACCGCTACGCCGCCCGCGACGCGCTGGAGCTCATCGACGTCGAGTACGACATCCTCGACCCGGTCATCGACGTGCGCCGGGCGCTCGAGCCGGGCGCTCCGGTGATCCGCGACGACCTCGAGGGCAAGACCGACAACCACTGCTTCGACTGGGAGACGGGGGACGCGGCGGCGACGGAGGCGGCGTTCGCGCGGGCCGACGTCGTCGTCAGCCAGGACATCGTCTACCCACGCGTGCACCCGGCGCCGATGGAGACCTGCGGCGCGGTCGCCGACTTCGACCCCGTCGAGGGCCGGCTGACGCTGTGGTCGACCACCCAGGCGCCGCACGCGCACCGGACGCTGTACGCGATCGTCGCCGGGCTGCCGGAGCACAAGATCCGGGTCATCTCGCCGGACATCGGCGGCGGCTTCGGCAACAAGGTGCCCATTTACCCGGGCTACGTGTGCGCCGTCGTCGGCTCGATCGTCACGGGCAAGCCGGTGAAGTGGATGGAGGACCGCTCCGAGAACCTCGTCAGCACCGGCTTCGCCCGCGACTACGTCATGCGCGGCGAGATCGCGGCGACCCGTGACGGCAGGATCCTGGCGATCCGCACCAACGTCATCGCCGACCACGGCGCGTTCAACGGGACCGCGGCCCCGGTGAAGTACCCGGCCGGGTTCTTCGGCGTCTTCACCGGCAGCTACGACCTCGAGGCCGCCTACTGCCACATGAGCGCCGTCTACACGAACAAGGCGCCCGGCGGCGTCGCCTACGCCTGCTCGTTCCGCATCACCGAGGCCGTCTACCTGGTCGAGCGGATCGTCGACTGCCTCGCCGCGGAACTGGCCATCGACCCCGTCGACCTGCGGATGCGCAACTTCATCCGGCCCGAGCAGTTCCCGTACACGACCAAGACCGGTTGGGTGTACGACTCCGGGAACTACGAGCCGACCATGCGCGAGGCGATGCGGCTGGCCGGCTACGAGGACCTGCGCCGCGAGCAGGCGGGGAAGCGGGCCCGCGGCGAGCTCATGGGCATCGGCGTCTCGTTCTTCACCGAAGCCGTCGGCGCCGGGCCGCGCAAGCACATGGACATCCTCGGCCTCGGCATGGCCGACGGGTGCGAGCTGCGGGTGCACCCGACGGGGAAGGCCGTGGTCCGGCTGTCCGTACAGTCCCAGGGGCAAGGCCACGAGACGACGTTCGCTCAGATCGTCGGCGAAGAGCTGGGTATCCCGCCCGCCGACATCGACGTCGTCCACGGCGACACCGACAACACGCCGTTCGGCCTGGGGACGTACGGCAGCCGGTCCACTCCCGTCTCGGGCGGGGCCGCCGCGCTGGTGGCCCGCAAGGTCCGCGACAAGGCCCGGCTCATCGCGTCCGGCATGCTCGAGGTCTCCGCCGACGACCTCGTCTGGGAGAAGGGCTCGTTCCACGTGGCCGGCGACCCCGGCACGGCGGTGACCATCCAGGACATCGCCATGCGGGCGCACGGGGCAGGCGACCTGCCCGACGGCGTCGAGGGCGCGCTGGAGGCGCAGATCACCTACAACCCGCCGAACCTCACCTACCCGCACGGCGCCTACATCTGCGTCGTCGATGTCGACCCCGGCACCGCGCAGGTCAAGGTGCGCCGGTTCGTCGCCGTCGACGACTGCGGCACCCGGATCAACCCGATGATCATCGAGGGGCAGATCCACGGCGGGCTCACCGACGGCGTCGGCATGGCCCTCATGGAGATCATCGCGTTCGACGAGGACGGCAACTGCCTGGGCGGCTCGCTCATGGACTACCTGCTGCCGACCGCGCTCGAGGTGCCGGACTGGGAGACCGGCTTCACGGTGACGCCGTCGCCGCACCATCCGATCGGCGCGAAGGGCGTGGGGGAGTCGGCGACGGTCGGCTCGCCGCCGGCCATCGTCAACGCCGTCGTCGATGCGCTCGCCCCGTTCGGCGTCCGGCACGCGGACATGCCGCTGACGCCGTCGCGGGTGTGGGACGCCATGCGCGGCCAGGCCCGGCCGCCGATCTGACCGGCTGAGCTGACGGAGGCGACGGTGACGCACACGATCGGGGACCGGGCCGGCGAACTGCTCGCGGGCCGGGTCCCGTTCGTCCACGCGACGGTCGTGCGGGCCCAGGTTCCGGCGTCCGCACGGGCCGGCGACGACGCGATCATCCTGGCCGACGGCAGCATCGAGGGGTTCGTCGGCGGTCAGTGCACCGAGAGCTCGGTCCGGGTGGCGGCGCTCGGGGCCATGCGCGACGGCGAGAGCGTGCTGCTGCGGGTGTTGCCGGAGGGATCCGGGGAGTTCCCCGAAACGCCCGGCGCGCGCGTCGTCGTCAACCCGTGCCTGTCGGGGGGAGCGATGGAGATCTTCCTGCAGCCGCGGCTGCCGCGGCCGCTCGTGCACGTGGTGGGGCAGTCGCCCATCGCGGCGGCGCTGTTCGACCTGGGCGGGCCGCTGGGCTTCGACATGCGCCGGGCCGACGGCGCCGCGTCCGGTGCGCCGACGGCGCTGGTGCTGGCCAGCCACGGCGGCGACGAGCCGGCCGCCATCCGAGCCGCGCTGGACGCCGGGGTCGGCTGGATCGGCCTGGTCGCGAGTCCGCGTCGGGGTGCGGGCGTGCTGTCGGAGCTGACGCTTGATGAGGGGGAGCGGGCGCGGATCAGCACCCCGGCCGGGCTGGACATCGGCGCCAGGACGGCGGCGGAGATCGCGCTGTCGATCCTGGCCGAGATCGTGCAGGAGGTGCGGTCCGGGCGGCTCGCCGTCGGGTCCACGGGGGCACCGGAACGGCCGCTCGGTGAACGACCGGTCGAGGCCGTCGACCCGGTCTGCGGCATGACCGTCGTCGTCGGGCCGGACACCCCGCACCTGGTGGTCGACGGCGAGGACGTCTGGTTCTGCGGTCCGGGCTGCCGCGACCGCTACGCCGCCGAGCAGGCAGGGAGGTAGCGCTTGTTCGCCGACCCCGACGAGGTGCGGCGCCGGCTCGACGCCGTCGACTACCTGGTCGACGAGGGCACGGCCACGGCGATGTACTTCGCCGTGGCGCTCGGCCAGCCGCTGCTGCTCGAGGGCGAGCCCGGGGTCGGCAAGACGGCGGCCGCCAAGGCGCTCTCGCGGGCCCTGGACGCGCCGCTGCTGCGGCTGCAGTGCTACGAGGGCCTGACGGCGGGCGAGGCGCTCTACGAGTGGAACTACCAGCGCCAGCTGCTGGCGATCCGGCTGGCCGAGGCGCGGCACGAGCGGCTCACCGACGCCGACCTGTTCACGGAGGAGTTCCTGCTGGAACGGCCGATCCTGGCCGCCGTACGGGCGACCGGGCCGGTGCCGCCGGTGCTGCTCATCGACGAGATCGACCGTGCCGACGACGAGTTCGAGGCGCTGCTGCTGGAGTTCCTCGGCGAGGCGTCGGTGACCGTGCCGGAACTGGGCACGTACACGGCGGCGCGCCCGCCGGTCGTCGTCCTGACGTCGAACCGCAGCCGCGAGCTGCACGACGCCCTGCGCCGCCGCTGCCTCTACCACTGGATCGACTTCCCGGCGCCGGAGCGGGCCGCGGAGATCCTGCGGCGGACGGTCCCGGCCGCGGCCGAGCCGCTGATCGCGTCGACCAGCCGGTTCATCGGCCGGGTCCGCACGCTGGACCTCGACAAGGCGCCGGGCATGGCCGAGACCATCGACTGGGTGGCCGCGCTGTCGGCGATCGGTGCAACAGAGCTCGTCAGGGCCGATGCCGTCCGTACGCTGTCCACCATCGCGAAGACCCCGGACGACCGCGGCACCATCGCGGCGGCGTTCGAGGAGCTGGCGTGATCCGGTGACAGGAGGGGATCCATGCAGATCGACAACGAGTTCACCGTCGGAGTGCCCGTCGAGCGGGCCTGGGAGATCCTGACCGACCTCGAGGGCATCGCGCCGTGCATGCCGGGCGCCCAGCTCACGGGCCGCGACGGCGACGCCTACAAGGGCAGGGTGAAGATCAAGGTCGGGCCGGTGGTGTCCGAGTACGCCGGCACCGCCACGTTCACCGAGAAGGACGACGCCGCCCACCGCGCCGTCATCAGCGCGTCCGGGCGCGACTCCCGCGGCGCCGGCAACGCCACCGCCGAGATCGTCGCCCAGCTGCGGCCCGACGGCGACAGCACAGTCGTGACGGTCAACACCGACCTGCGCATCACCGGCAAGATCGCCCAGCTCGGCCGCGGCATGATCAAGGAGGTGTCGACGAAGCTGCTCGGCCAGTTCGTCGACTGCCTCGAGGGCAAGATCGGGGCGACTCCGGCGACCCCGGCGGCGGCCGCTGCGGCGCCGTCGACCCCCGTCGAGCCGGTGTCGGAGCCGGTCGCGGTGGAGCCGCAGCGGGAGGTGCCGATCGAGCCGCAGCCGGCGCCGTCGTCGCCGAGCGCTCCGGCCCCCGAGCCCGAGCCGCTGGACATCATGGGGGTGGCCGGCGGGTCGATCGCCAAGCGGATCGTCCCGCTGATCCTCGTGCTCATCGTGCTGGCCGGGCTGATCGCGTACCTGGCGTCGCGCTGACGGCCATGGCCGGGCTGCTGCGCGGGGCGGACCGGGCGGCGTTCGCGACGGCGTTCGGCGTCCGGCTGCGCGAGCACGGGGTCGCCGTCGGGCAGACCGCCGTCGAGGACTTCGTGCGGGCGCTGGCGGCCTGCCCGCCGGACACCCGGTCGCGGCTGTACTGGACCGCCCGGACGACGCTGGTGCGCCGCCACGGCGAGCTGGCGGCCTTCGACGCGGTCTTCCGGGCGGTGTTCGAGTACGCCTCGCTGGACCTCGACAACCGCGGCCAGGCGGGGAACGGCACGCTTCCGGACCCGTATCCGGACGACTCCCCGTTTCCGCCGCCGGGGGCTCGTCCGATCGCGGGCGGTTCCGAGGGCGGTCTGCCGTGGGCGACGCTTCCGCGGGTCGTGGCCGCCGCCGATGACCCTGGCGACCCCGGCGCCGTCGTCGTGCCGCAGCGGCTGCCCAGCGCGCTGGCCGGACTACCGGACGCGCCGTTCGCCGCGCTGGACGCGGGGGAGATGGCGCTGCTCGGCGCCTGGCTGCGGGCGGCCCTCCCGGCCCGGCCGACGCGGCGGACCCGGCGACAACTGGCCGACCACGCCGGGCACCGGGTCGCCGTCCGGCCCACCATCGCGCGGGCCCGGCGGACCGGCTGGGAGGCCGTCACGCTGGTCCGGACCCGGCCGGCCCGGCGGCCGCGGCGGGTGGTGCTGCTCTGCGACGTCAGCCGGTCCATGCAGCCCCAGGCGACGGCGTACCTGCACCTCATGCGGGCCCTCGCGACCGGCGCCGACGCCGAGGTGTTCGCGTTCGCCACCGGCCTGACCCGGCTCACGCCGGTGCTGGCGCACCGGTCGCCGGCCCTGGCCGTAGCACGGGCGTCCGAGAAGGTGGCGGACCGGTTCGGCGGCACCCGGATCGCGTCGAGCCTGCGCGCCCTACTCGCCTCGCACCACGCCGACAGCACCCGCGGCGCCGTCGTCGTCATCGCGTCGGACGGCTGGGACAGCGACCCGCCTGGGGACTTGGCGGCGGCACTGGCGAAGCTGCGGCGGCGTGCCTACCGGGTCGTCTGGCTGAACCCCCGGGCCGGCGCGCCCGGCTACGTCCCGGCGGTCGCGAGCATGGCGGCGGCGTTGCCCTACTGCGACGAGTTCCTGCCCGCCGCGACGTTCCGCTCCCTCGCCGACGCCATCGCCGTCGTCGGCCACCACCGCTGACCGGTCCGTCCCCCGCCGGCCTCGAAATGATCACGTTCAGCAGGCAATTCCCTGCCCAACCAGGCCTGCAGGCCTCGTGATGCAGGGAAACGCCTCATGACGTGCCCCGGACATGATCATCAACCGCGTCGCCATGGCAGCCCAAAAAGGTTGATGATCATGGAACCGGGGCGCCCTGACGCTCTGGAAACCGGCGGACGCTCGGGAAACCGGCGGTTGGCAGCGGAATCCGGGCGGTAAGCGCCGGATTCCGAGGCGTGAGCCGGATCGCAGGGCGTCGCCACCACCGCCAGCGGCCGGCGGAACTGGACCACAGCGAGACCAATGGCCGAACCCCACAGCGCAACCGTCAGCGGCCAGCGGAACAGGAGCACAGCGGGTCTGAGGGCCGGGTCCATTCCGGGAGGGGGCCCTGGTGCTGTGAAAGGCGAGGGCGCGGCGGCGCGGGTCAAGTCCAGCGCCCCCACCACAGCGGCGAAGCGACCCCAGCGCGCGCAGACTTGAGGCGCGCCGCCGCGCCCTCGACAATCGAGACAGCAGGGGCCCGACCCACGCCAGGACCCCACCGCAGAACCTCGACCCCCGCAGAACCTAGCTCCACAACGTCACGTGGACCGCCGGACGGAAGCGGCCCACGTGCACGCCGGAGCCCTTGAGCATCGCCTGGGTGGCGCGCGGGGTCGTGACGAAGCGGACCAGTTCGGCCGCCGCAGCGGGCGCGCCGCGGTCCGCCAACGTGAGGATCGACCACACGCCCTCGCCGTGCAGGGACGGGCCGGAGAGGCGGACCAGGCGGCCGCTGCCAACGTCGCGGGCGACGGCGTACGAGACCGCCAGGGCGACGCCGTGGCCGCGCTGCGCCTCCTCGAGGGCCGCCGCGTGGCTCTGGAAGATCCGCTGCCGTTCCTCGGGGACCCCTAAGCGGCGCAGCAGGGCGGGCACGGTGCCGGTCTCGGCGGCCGCCGACGGGCCCAGCAGCCAGACGTGCTCGCGCAACTGCCCCGCACCGGGCGACGTCACCGTGGCGAGCGGGTGCTGCGGGCCGACCACGGCGACGAGCTGGTACTGCAGGAACCGGGTGCAGCGCAGGGAGTCGTCGACGGTGGCGGGCTGCGGCCCGATGGCGACGTCGACGGCGCGGGTGTGGAGGAGTCCGGCGAACGCGCGCGGGTTGTGGACGCTGAGCTCGACGTTGAGGTCGTCGGCGCGGCCGGCGAAGAGGTCGATGAGCCCGGGCGCGGCGTACTCGGCGAACAGGCTGGACGCGGCGATGCGCAGCAGGCGGCGGCCGTTGCCAGCCTGGCTGACCTCGACGATCGTGCGGTCCTGCAGGCCCAGGAGCTCCGCCGCGCGGCTGGCCAGCCGCAGCCCGCCGGGCGAGAACGCCAGCCCCGCCGCCGTGCGGCTGAACAGCTGGTCGCCCAGCTCGCGGCGCAGCTTGCCGACGTGCAGGGACACGGCGGCCTCGGTGATGGACAGCTCACCGGCCGCCTGCTTGACCGAGCCCAGCCGGACGACCGCGAGGTAGGCCCGCAGCTGCGTCGGCGTCACCGGTCCAGGCTAGCGCCCGTGGGGCCAGGGTGGCAGTTGATGATCATGGGAGCGGTTTGTCCGACTCGACGATCACGACACGCCGGTAGATGTCAACGTTTTGAGATCGACTTCTGTGGATCCATTCGTTTCTGACCTGCCGCGCAGAGGCGTTTCCGCAGGTCGACCAGCGGCTTGACACCCTGCCTTTGCGTGCAGCAAAGTCACGACAGTCCACCAGCGGACGAAACCGTTCGGGTCGACGGCCCGGGCGGGCGTTGCGAGGAGGGTCGAGGGGCGGTTCCGGTGTCTCACCGGGGCCGGGCATCCTTTCGTGAGCCAGGCCCTCGCTCGCATGGCCCGTCTGAACGTCGCTCGCAACGGCACGGGGTGAGACGAGGTCGGGCCCGGCCCGCCCAGTAGACAACGGTCCGCGAGCCGCATCCAGCGGCGTCCGCGGCCCGGTCCGAAGGGCGGAGCCGGGCTGCGTCCTCTGTCACAATTGCTGGGGTTCGACCGGCCCCCGGGCACTCTCGGCCCGGGGCGCACGTTGTACCGTCACGCGATCAGCATCACACTTGACGGGGCAGCCCGATCCAAGGGTCGCCCACCGCCAATCGCTGGACGTCGGACGGAGCACGACACGTGAGTCACCTGTGGCGATACGCAGGAGCCGCGCTCCTCGGCGCGTCCCTCACCGCCGCGTTCCCGCCGTACGACCTCTGGTTCGTCGCGGTCCTCGTCCCGGCGGCCTTCGCGCTCCTGGTCCGCGACCAGCCGCTGAAGCGCTCGGCCCTCCTGGGCTACCTGTTCGGCGCCGGCTTCTTCCTGCCGCTGCTCGACTGGACCGGCATGGAGGTCGGGCCGATCCCGTGGATCATCCTGGCCCTGTTCGAGGCGCTGTTCTTCATCCCGCTGGCGCTCGGCGTCACGCTGGTCATGCGGCTGCCGGGCTGGCCGGTGTGGACGGCGGCCGTCTGGGTCGCCGACGAGGCCATCCGCGGGCGCATCCCGTACGGCGGGTTCACCTGGGGCAAGCTGGCGTTCTCGCAGGCCGACAGCCCCACGCTGGGCCTGGTGTCCTGGATCGGCTCGCCGGGGCTGTCGTTCGCCGTCGCACTGGCCGGCGGGCTGCTGGCGTGGGTCGTCGTCGAGCGGCGGCTCTGGATCCGGGCGGCGGCCGCCGCGGGCGCCGTCGGCATCGTCCTCGCCCCGGCGCTCATCCAGCCCATGGAGCCCGACGGCGACACCATCACCGTCGCCGTGGTGCAGGGCAACGTGCCCGCCGAGGGGCTGGCCTACAACGACGAGAAACGCGCCATCACGCGCAACCACGTCGAGGCCACCGAGCGGCTGGCCGCCGACGTCGAGGCCGGCCGGGTCGAGCGGCCCGACATCGTGGTCTGGCCCGAGAACTCCTCCGACATCAGCCCGTTCGACGACGCCGACACCTACCGCGCCATCGACGGCGCGGTGCGGTCCATCGGCGTGCCGACGCTGATCAGCGCCATCGTCCCCACCGAGGACGGCCGCAACGTCCGCAACACCTCGATCCTCTGGGACCCCGTCGACGGCCCGGGCGAGACGTACGTGAAGCGCCACCCCATGCCGTTCGGCGAGTACATCCCCATGCGCTCCATCGCCGCGCGCATCACCGACGCCGTCAACCAGCAGCCGCGCGACCACCTGCCCGGCGACCGCATCGGCACCTTCCAGGTCGGCGACGTCACCCTGGGCGACGTCATCTGCTTCGAGGTGGCTTTCGACGGCATCGTCCGCGACGCCGTCACCCACGGCGCGCAGTTCCTCGCCGTCCAGACCAACAACGCCACGTTCGGCCGCACCGAGATGACCGAGCAGCAGCTCGCGCAGTCGCGGCTGCGGGCGTTCGAGCACGGCCGGACGGTGCTCGTGTCGGCGCTCGCCGGGGTCAGCGCCGTCGTCGCCCCCGACGGCAGCGTGCTCGACCGCGCCGAGCTGTTCACCCAGGACGTGCTGGTCACCGACGTCCCGCTGGCCGACGGCCTGACGCTGGCCACGCGTCTCGGTGCCTGGCCCGAATGGATCCTCACGGCCATCGGCGCCGGCGCCGTGGCGCTCGTCGTCGTCAACGCCCGCCGCGGCCGACGTGACGACGGCGCCGTCGACGACCAGCCCCGGCCCACCGTGGAGGCAGGAGTCCCGTGACGTCCGTCCTCGTCGTGATCCCGACCTACAACGAGGCTCTGACGATCGCCAAGGCGGTCGACCGCACCCGCACGTCCGTGCCCGGCGCCCACATCCTCGTCGTCGACGACGGCTCGCCCGACGGCACCGGCGCCATCGTCGACGACCTCGCCGAGCTCGACGACCACGTGCACGTGCTGCACCGCGGCGGCAAACAGGGCCTGGGCGCGGCCTACCTGGCCGGTTTCGCCTGGGGGCTCTCGCGTGACTACGACGTGCTGGTCGAGATGGACGCCGACGGCTCGCACCAGCCCGAGGAGCTGCCGCTGCTGCTGCACGCCCTCGAGCGCGCCGACCTCGTCATCGGCTCACGGTACGTGCCCGGCGGCAGGGTCGTGAACTGGCCATACAAGCGTCAGGCGCTCTCGCGCATCGGCAACACCTACACCCGCATCGCGCTCGGGACGGCGTTGCGCGACACCACCGGCGGGTACCGGGCGTACCGGGCGTCCGCCCTGCGCGCACTGGACATGCAGGCCGTGGCGTCGCAAGGTTATTGCTTCCAGGTCGACATGGCGTGGCGGACCATCCGGGCGGGCCTGCGGGTCATGGAGGTCCCCATCACGTTCGTCGAGCGCGAGCAGGGAGAGTCGAAGATGGACGGCAGGATCGTGCGCGAGGCGCTGTGGAGGGTCACCCAGTGGGGTGCCGCCCACCGCGGCCGGCAGCTGCGCGGGCTGCTCGGAGGGAGCCCTCGGTGAGACGTTTCGGTCCGTTGGCCCTCGGCGTGATCGAGCTGATCGCGCTGGTCATGGTGGCCAACTGGGTCGGACTCGGCTGGGCGCTGCTGCTCCTGGCCGGCACCAGCGTGCTCGGCATCGCGCTGCTGCGCATCGTGGGCCTGCGCGCGTGGTCGGAACTGCGCGCCGCGGCCGCCGACGGCCGCTACCCCGAGGGCGAGGCCGAGACGGCGAACGCCCGGTCGGCGCGCATGGCCGACACCGGCGCGCGCCTCCTCTCCGGCGTCCTGCTGACCTTCCCCGGCTTCATCACCGACCTCATCGGCCTGGTCCTGCTGATCCCGCCGATCCGCCGCGGCGTCGGGCGCCGCCTGGCCGCGTCGGCGTTCCGCACGTTCCCCGGCCGACGGGGTCCCGGCGGGCTGGGTCGTCCCGGCCCCGGCGGGCAGGGCGGTCCGGGCGTGCCCGGCAGCGGGGCCGGCCCGGGCGGCATCCACCACGGCGTCGTCATCGAGGGCGAGGTCGTCGAGAACGACCCGCCCCGCGATCAGCGCTGACCCCGTCACGGCCCCACGAGCAAGTTGATCATGGAGAAGGTCGGCTCTCACGGCGCTGCGGAGACGACCTTCTCCATGATCAACTCGGCGGGGTGCGGACGCGAAAACGCGCCTGCCCCCGGATGGGTTCCGGGGGCAGGCGCGATTCAGCGGACGAGACGAACGGCCGTGGCCGTCAGGCGGTCTTCTTGCGACGCGCCCCGCGGTCGGCCAGGTGGGCGGCGCCGGGGATGAGCCCGGAGCGCAGCAGCTCGAGCCGCTCGTCGAGAAGTGCCTCGAGGTCCTCGATGGAACGGCGCTCGAGGAGCATGTCCCAGTGGGTGCGGGCAGGCTTGCCCGGCGCCTCCTCGGGACGATCAGCGGCGACACGCAGCGACTCCGAGCCGCACCGCGGGCAGTCCCACAGTGCCGGCACCTCGGCCTCGGTCGAGAACGTCATCTCGAAGCGGTGGCCGGCGGTGCAGCTGTAGGCGACCGTCTGGCGCTCGGCGAACTCGACGCCGCGCTCGTCCTCGTAGCTCGTCGCGCCGAGGCGGGAGCCGCGCAGGGTGGAACGCTCGGACATGTGTGAAACCCTTCCGGGGCGGTGGCCCCTGGGACGAGACGTCGGTCCATTACCTCGCCGTCGTGGTCAGGTCGCGATCACAACGACATGGTGACAACGGACAGCCGAAGAGTAATGTTCCGCGTTCCCTGTGATAATGCAATTCGGGTGACGTGATGTTCCTCACCGGTAACGTTCGACGGATCGGGGTACCCGGTTGCCCGCCGCGACGATGCCGGCCTTCAGATCCACCCGCGACAGCAGGATCATTCCGGCGATGAAGAACACCACCAGCACCACGACCGACCATCGGTAGCTGTGCGTCAGTTGGAACGCCAGACCGAACGCCAGAGTTCCGAACCAGCTCGTGCCGCGCTCGGCGGCCTGGTAGAGGCTGAAGTACTCCGCCTCCTTGCCCTTCGGGACGAGCAGGCTGAACAGCGACCGCGACAGTGCCTGGCTGCCGCCCAGCACGAACCCGATGGCCACGGCCAGCACCAGGAACGGAACCACCTGCTCGACCGGCAGGAAAAACGCCGCGGCGACGACCACCGTCCACAGCACCAGGCTGGACATGACGACGTTCTTGGCGCCGAACCGGTCGGCCAGCCGGCCCAGCGCCAGCGCGCCTCCGAACGCCACGAACTGCACGATGAGGATCGCGATGATGAGGATGTCCTCGCCGAGCCCCAGTTCCCGGTTGCCGTAGATCGACGACGCCGAGATGACCGTCTGGACGCCGTCGTTGTAGAGCATGTACGCGATCAGGAACAGCAGGGTCTGCGGGTAGCCGCGGGCGTGGCGCAGCGTCTCGCGCAGCTGCCCGAACGCCCGGTGCGTCGCCCCGCCGCCGACCTGCTCGACGCCGGTGGCCGGCCGGTCGCGGATGCCGCGGTACGGGATGATCGTCCACGCCGCCCACCACAACCCGGCCGACAGCAGGCTGATGCGGACGGTGTCGGACCGGCTCAGCCCGAACGGCTCCAGCGTGACCAGCGCGAGGTTCAGCGCCAGCAGCAGGCCGCCGCCGAGGTAGCCGAACGCCCAGCCGCGCGACGACACGCGGTCGCGGTCGTCCTCGTCCGCGATCTGCACCAGGATCGCGTCGTAGACCACCATCGACGAGCCGAGGCAGATCGCCGCCACGACCAGCAGACCGGCCCCGAGCTGCCAGTTCGCCCCGGCGACGAAGAACATCGCGGCGGCGGCAGCCGACCCCGTCCACGCGAACCCCGCCATGAGGTGGCGCTTCTTCGACGTGCGGTCCGCGATCGCCCCGACGATCGGCAGCAGGATCGCGGACAGGATGGTCGCGAACGTGATGGTGTAGGCGGCGACGGACCCGGCCGCGATGGGGATGCCCAGCACGGACAGATCGCCGCGGCAGGGGTCGTCGGTGGTGCCGGCCTCGCCGCACGCGGCCGTCTCGGCGACCGCCGTCAGGTAGGGACCGAACAGCACGGTGGCCGTCGTCGTGACGAAGGCCGAGTTCGCCCAGTCGTAGAAGTACCATGCACGGTGCTCCCTGGCCCGCTCGACGGGGTCGGCCAGCGGGCCCGACGGGGCGAGGACACGGGTCACGCGCGGACGGTATCGGGTGCGGGGCCGTCGTGGCCAGACGACACGATGGCACGCCCGTGAACGTGTCATGGTGAACGAGTGATGAGGAGACGACGACGGTGACGGTGCGGGAGATCCGCCTCTACGGCGACCCGGTGTTGCGGACGGTGACCGACCCGGTCAAGGAGTTCGGCGAGGCGAGCCGCGCGCTGGCCCAGGACCTGCTGGACACCTTGGACCTGCCCGGACGCGCGGGCGTGGCGGCGCCGCAGATCGGCGTGCCGCTGCGGGCGTTCTCGTACGACCTCGAGGGTCAGCGCGGCGTCGTGTTCAACCCAACCCTGGTCGGCACCGAGGGGGAGCAGGGCGGCGAGGAGGGCTGCCTGTCGGTGCCCGGCCTCTGGTTCCCGACGACGAGAGCCGCCTGGGCCGCCGTCGAGGGCTTCGACGCCGACGGCGAGCCGGTCCGCGTCGAGGGCGAGGGCGAGCTGGCCCGCTGCCTGCAGCACGAGACCGACCACCTCGACGGCATCGTCTACATCCACCGCCTCGAGCCCTCGACCCGCCGCGGCGCCATGCGCGAGATCCGCCGCAGCGCCTGGTTCAGCGCCTAGCGTCCGGGGGCCGAGCGATGGGCGGCGACGACGAGGACGACCTGCGGCCCGACATCGCCGCGGCCAGGCGGCGCATGCGGCTTCCGACCGGCGTCGGCCGCGAGCTGCGCCGGCTGGAGTGGGTGCTGCACGACGGCGAGACCGTGGAGCGGCTGGCGTCCGGCATCCACGGCCGCGGCGTCGGGCTGCTCGCGCTGACCGATCAGCGCCTGATGTTCCTCCGCCGCCGCTGGCTGTCGCAGACCCTCGAGGACTTCCCGGTCGCCCGGATCACGTCGGTCCAGTGGCACGTCTCGGTGATGAGCGGCACCATCACGGTCTTCGCCACCGGCGTGAAGGCCGAGATCACGAACGTGCAGAAGGACGACGGCCGCGAGCTGACCGAGCGGCTGCAGCTCAACCCCTGTGCCATTGGTTGCGGGACTCGAGGACGTCGCGCAGCAGGTCGGCGCGATCGGTGATGAGGCCGTCGACGCCGAGGTCGAGGAGGCGGCGCATCTCGGCCGGCTCGTTCACTGTCCAGACGTGCACCGGCCGGCCCGCCGCGTGGGCGGCCGCCACCGTCGCCGCCGACACCACCGTCCGGCCGCGGAACGTCGCCGGCACCTGCAGGCAGTCGACCCCGCGCAGGACGCGCCCGGCGAACCCCGCCAGCCCCGGCGTCGACGCCGCCGTCACGAACGCGGCGATCAATGTCTGCCCGGCCGACGTCGCGACGGGGGCGGCCACGCGGCGCAGCACGGCGCGGCGGCGGGCGTCGGAGAACGAGGCGACGCAGACCCGGCCGTGCGCGCGGGTGCGGTCGAGCACGCGGGCGAGGGGGACGACGGCGCCGGCGGACTTCACGTCGATGTTCACCCGCAGGTCCGGCCAGCTGCCCAGCACGTCCTCGAGCGCCGGCACCGGCTCGACCCCGCCGATCAGCGCCGTCCGCACCTCGGACCACGGCAGCTGGGCGACGGCGCCGGTGCGGTCGGTGACCCGGTCCAGCGTGGCGTCGTGCAGGGCGACGGCGACACCGTCGGCCGTGGCGTGGACGTCGGTCTCGACGTACTCGTAGCCGAGCTCCACCGCCGCCGCGAAGGCCGCCATGCCGTTCTCGCGCCCGTCGAGGGAGAATCCCCGGTGGGCCAGCGCGAGCGGTCCGGGACGATCGAGATACGGATGGATGCCGGCCACGGGGCCAGGCTAACCGTCGCGGGAGGTCGGAGATGAGTGAGCTGCGCGACGTGGTGCTGCGCTGGCAGGCGGGCTGGGTGACGGCTCGCGACTACCGCAGCAGCGTCGACGGCGACGTCGTCACCGTCCGCATCGGGCTGCCCGACCGCATCACCGAGACGATCCTGCTCACCGACGACCCGGACCTC
This sequence comes from Jiangella mangrovi, assembly GCF_014204975.1. Classification (NCBI taxonomy): domain Bacteria; kingdom Bacillati; phylum Actinomycetota; class Actinomycetes; order Jiangellales; family Jiangellaceae; genus Jiangella; species Jiangella mangrovi. The sequence goes on along the minus strand of NZ_JACHMM010000001.1, from coordinate 3,995,479 downwards.
TATGCCGACGTGGCCGGGCGGGTCGGCGGGCCGAGCCGCTGGCTGACCGCCCCGACGAGCGACCGCGCGCGGACCGAGGCCGCCGCCGTCGACGCCGGGTTCGCCGTGCACGCGCCGGAGTGGCTGATGTCGCGCCCACTCGACGACGACCCCGGTCCGGGCGCGCCGGAGGGGTACGAGGTCTGGCTCAGCGGCCGGCCGCCGGTCCTGGTCGCCGAGGTCGTGACCGGCGACGGCGACCCGCGGGCCCTGGCGGCGAAGGGCCACCTGGCCCTGTCCGGCGAGGGTGACGCCGACGCCGTCGCCGACCGGATCTTCACCGTCCCCGCGCACCGCCGGCGGGGGCTCGGCTCCGTCGTCATGGGGACGCTGACGGCGGCGGCTCGCGAGCGCGGCGCGCGGACCGGGCTGCTGGTCGCGTCGGCCGACGGGCGCCAGCTCTATGAGCGGCTCGGCTGGCGTCTCGAGGCCGAGATGACGGTCGCGCACTGGTCCGGCCACGCGACGCCCGAGGCGCCGTCGGACCCGTTAGAGTGATGCCCGTCGCGACTGGCGCAACGGCCCGGGAGACCGGGCACGGGTGGAACCGACCACCGGGGAGCGGACGTCCGTGGCACCGCGCGCCTGGGTGCCCCGGGACACACCGACACATCGAGGGGATGTGGCTCTCGCCATGACCACCACCGACCGCGCCGCGCTGCAGTCCGCCGACCCCGAGGTCGCCGCGCTCATCACGGCCGAAGAGGAACGCCAGCGGCAGACGCTGAAGCTGATCCCGTCCGAGAACTACGTGTCCTCGGCGGTCCTCGAGGCCACCGGGACCGTGCTGACCAACAAGTACTCCGAGGGCTACGCCGGGCGCCGCTACTACGAGGGCCAGCAGGTCATCGACCAGCTCGAGACCCTCGCCGTCGAGCGGGCCAAGGCGCTGTTCGGCGCCGACCACGCCAACGTGCAGCCGTACTCCGGCTCGCCGGCCAACCTCGCCGTCTACCTGGCGACGGCCAACGCCGGCGACACCGTCATGGGCATGTCGCTGCCCATGGGCGGGCACCTGACCCACGGCTGGAAGGTGTCGGCGACGGGGACCTGGTTCCGTCCCGTCCAGTACGACGTGCGCCGCGACACCGGCCGCATCGACCTCGACCAGGTCCGCGAGATCGCGCTGGCCGAGCGGCCGAAGCTGATCTTCTGCGGCGGCACCGCCATCCCGCGCACCATCGACTTCGCCGGGTTCGCCGCCATCGCGCAGGAGGTCGGGGCCGTCCTGGTCGCCGACATCGCGCACATCGCCGGCCTGGTCGTCGGCGGGGCGCACCCGACACCCGTCGGCCACGCCGACATCGTCACCACGACAACGCACAAGACGCTGCGCGGGCCGCGCGGCGCCATGATCCTCACCACCGAGGAGTACGCCAAGCCCATCGACAAGGCCGTCTTCCCCGGCCTGCAGGGCGGCCCGCACAACCACACGACCGCCGGCATCGCCGTCGCGCTCGGCGAAGCGGCCCAGCCGGAGTTCAAGGACTACGCGCACCAGATCGTCGCCAACGCCGTCACCCTGGCCGACGAGCTGCTGGCCCGCGGGTTCGACCTCGTCTCGGGCGGCACGGACAACCACCTGATCCTCATCGACCTCACGTCGAAGGACGTCGCCGGCAAGCCCGCCGCGAAGGCGCTCGACCGGGCCGGCCTCGAGACCAACTACAACACCGTCCCGTTCGACCCCCGCAAGCCGTTCGACCCGTCCGGCCTGCGCATCGGCACCCCGGCGCTGACCAGCCGCGGCATGGGCGAGGCCGAGATGCGCGAGGTCGGCCGCTGGATGGACGAGGTCGTCACGGCCGCCGCCGGGTCCGACGAGGACGCGCTCGAGTCGGTCATCACGCGGGTCCGCGGCGAGGTCACCGAGCTCACCGGCCGGTTCCCGACTCCCGGCCTGGACTGACGGGGTTTCGCGTCAGCCGCGCGCGGCGGGCCGGACGAGGGAGAGTTCCGGTCCGCCGTCGAGGCGGAAGCCGACCCCGCGGGTGGCGCGGATCGTCACCGAGGCGCCCGCCTCGCGCAGCTTGGCCCGCAGCCGCTTGATGACCGACTGCACGGCGGCCGGTCCGGCGAAGTAGGTGCCGCCCCAGGCGCGTTCGTGCAGCTGCTGGTAGCTCCACACCTGCCCGGGGCGGCCGGCCAGGCAGCCGAGTACCTTGAACTCGTACGGCGTCAGCGGCAGGCCGCGGCCGTGCCAGGTGGCCTCGTGCCGGGAGAGGTCGAGGGCGAGCCCGCCGACCCGCAGGACCTCGTCCGGCGGTTGCGGCGCGGGACGGCGCCGGCGGGCCGGGTCGACGACGGCCGCGGCTCCGGATCCGGTTCCGGCGAGGCGGCGGAGCAGGACGCCCGCGGCGCCGGCGTCGGGCGCGAGCACCAGGATGCCGGCGCCGTCGAACTGACCCGCGAGCCGGGCCCGCTCGGCGGGGGAGCTGGAGATGCAGACGATCATCGGCGCCGGGTCACTGGGCATGGCCGCCGCCCACGGTCGCGAGGTTGGGTTCGACCGGCACCGCGGCCGCCCAGAGCGTGTCGAACAGCAGCCCGAGCGCCCCGGCCAGCTCGCGGCTGCGCACGATGAGCGCGACGACACCGCCGACCCCCGGTGCGAACAGCGGCGTCAGCACCGTGTGGCCGTCGAACACCGCCCATTTCATCGGCAGCTCACCGTGGAAGACGCGGGCCTGCTCGCCGGCCGCCATCCAGGCGCCGATGTTCTCGACCACCGCCGGGTGGAGCATGAGCCCGTGGTCGTAGATGGCGCGCACCCGTACCCCACGGGCCAGCGCGTCGAGCTCGGGCTGGTTGGACCCGCCGACCTGGATGGGCCGGCGCACCACGATGTCGACGGCGTCCTCGGCCGCCGCGTGCAGCCGGTCGAACCGGTCTCCGACCAGCTTCGGCGTGCGCAGGATCTCGACCAGCTCGCCGTCGCCGCCGGTGTTCGAGCCGAATCGGCGCATGAGGTCGGGCAGCGCCGTCTCGACGTTCCGCTCGCGTTCGCGCAGCTCCTCGCGGTCGCGCTGGAGCAGCCCCGCGAACGCGACATCGGGGGCCGACGGCGCGAACCTGCTGCTGTAGCCGGCGCCCGCGTCGACCAGGCCCTTGTCGACCAGCGAGCGCAGGATGAGGTAGACGCTGCTGCGGCTGGTTCCCGTGATCTCGGCGATGGTGCCGGCGGCCAGCGGCGACTGCTCGAGCAGGCACAGGTAGATGCGGGCCTCGGTCTTGGTGAGCCCCAGGTCCTCGAGCAGCGACTCGGTCTGCACGCGCGCCTCCGGTATGTCCGATCCGCCGGATGTGCGCTTCATCGTGACCCCGAGTGGGGTGCTGCGTCAAACCTGTCGTACAACCGGTGGACGACATCCTCCAATTGCCCCTGAACTGCCCCGATCCCGACCCGAACCCGCCCGGTTCCGCGCGCGGCCGGGTGGTCGGCGGGCCGCCCTCCTGGCGCTATGGGCCCACCAAACCGCCCACCACTGCGGGACTGGCGGGGGTGATGAGGGAGCTCGCGCGAGTGAGGTGCACCCACGCGGTGGGTGCGGTTCGGGCCTTGGCACGTCGGCGGTGACCCCTTGGCACGCCGGAGGTGAGCTCGCGCGCCCGAATTGCCCCGGTTCGTGGAACGCTCCGGCGTGCCAAGGTTGAGCGGTCAGGCCGAGAACAGAGCCGCGTGCAACCGTGCCGCGGCGTCTTCGTCGCCGGGGGAGAGGGAGCGGGCGGCCAGCCAGGCGGCCCCGGCCGCACCGTCGAGCGCGACCCCGACCGGCGCCGACGGCCACGACGACGCCAGCCGCTCCCGCACCAGGGAAGCCAGGGGAGTGGAGCCCGTCAGCAGCGACCCCGCCAGGACGATCGGCGACGCGTCATCCGCCGAGCGAACCTCCCCGGCGGCGGCCAGCAGGTGGTCGGCGGCCGTGGCGAGGATGCGGTCGGCCACCGGGTCCACCCCAGCGACGGCCGTCACCAGTGGGGCCAGCTCCGACAGCGCGACCGGCGGCCGCGAGTGCACCGCCAGCACGATGTCGTTGGTGACGTCACGGGCCGGCGCCACCACGGAGCGCCCCAGCAGCGCCTGCACCACGGCGTCACCGAGCGGCCCCGGCAGCACCCCCCGGTCCAACGCGGCCAGCGTCGACAGGACCGCCTCGCGCCCGAGCCAGAAGCCGGAGCCGAAGTCTCCCAGCAGCCAGCCGTGGCCGTCGATGATCTGCTCGAGCCGGCGGCCGGTGAAGCGGGCGGTGATGGCACCGGTGCCGGACAGCACGAGCGTCCCGTCCGGTGACGGCGTCCCGGCGACGAAGGCGGCCAGCGCGTCCGCGACCACCGTGTAACCGCAGGTCAGGCCCGCAGCCTTCCACCGCACGTTCAACTCGGCCACGATCGGGGGCCGGCTGAAGTTGTGGTCCCCGGCCGTCGCGATGACCGCCGCGCCCACGTCCGCAGGGGACACCGACGCCAGCGCCGCCGCGACCGCGGAGGACACCGCGTCGAACGCCTTCTCGGCCGCGTGCGAGGTGAGGTTGGCGCCGTCGGCCCGCCCCGATCCCAGCCTCCGGCCGGCGTCGTCGATGACCAGGGCGCGCGTGGACGTGCCGCCGATGTCCAGGCCCAGTGCGAGCACCACCGTGAGAATCCTTTCCACCCGGTACCGACCCGGTCTCACCCGGGCTGCGGCTGGGTCACGCTTCCGAAAACTCTCGTCAAACACTTGACATCCGGGCCAGGGTAGAAAGAATTCTCACCACTGCGGCCTGGGAGGCCGCGGGCGAAACTGACTACCAGGACGGGAGGTCGCGTGGCGGAAGGGACACTACCCACCTCGGAGGTCCCCGAGGCCGGGCTGCCCGCCGACTCCGTGCTCATGCGGATCCGGGCCGCGCTGCCGGACCTGCCCGCCGCACTGCAGCGGGTGGGGGAGCAGGTGCTCTCCGCTCCCGCCGTCGTCGCCCGGGCCACCATCCTCGAGACGGCGGAGCGCAGCGGGACATCGGCGGCGACGGTGACCCGGTTCTGCCGGGCGCTCGGGCTGCCGGGCTACGCCGACCTGCGGCTGGCCATGGCCGAGGAGACGGGCCGCTCGTCCGCCGTCGCCGGCTGGGAGATCGACATCGGCCGCGAGATCCTGCCGACGGACTCCCTGCAGGCCATGCTCGACCTCATCACGACCGCCGACCTGCGGGCCATCCAGGAGACCGCCGCGCAGCTGGACCTCGCCGAGGTCGAGAAGGCGGCCGACGCCATCGCGCACGCCGGCCGGGTCGAGGTCTACGGCATCGGCGGCAGCGCCCTGGTCGCCGGCGAGATGCAGCTCTGCCTGCACCGCATCGGCATCCCGACGTGGTCGTGGAGCGACGTCCACTCGGGCCTCACCAGCGCCGCCCTGCTCGGACCCAGCGACGTCGCCATCGCGGTGTCGCACTCCGGCGCCACCTACGAGACGGTCGAGATGCTGTCGGCGGCCGGCAGCCGCGGCGCCACCACCGTCGCGCTCACCAGCTACCGCAACTCCGCGCTCGCCGAGGTCGCCGACATCGTCCTCACGACGGCGATCCACGAGACGACGTTCCGGCCCGACGCGTTGGCCGCCCGGCACCCGCAGCTGATCGTGCTCGACCTCATCTACGTGGCGGTCGCGCAGCGGCGGTACGAGACGACCGGAGTGGCCCTCAACCTGACGGCGCAGGCGGTCAGCTCGCACCGGGCGGTCAGCCCGGAGCTCGCCCGCGCCCTGAAGAAGGAGCAACGGTGAACGAGGTCAGCGCGGCGGCCTACCTGGCCCGCCTCACCGAGATCGTCGACGGCGTCACCTCGACGCAGCTCGACGGCGTGCACCGCGCGGCGGACATCGTCGCCCGGTCGGTGCGCGACGGCGGGGTGGTGCAGGCGTTCGGCACCGGGCACTCGCAGGCGACGGCCATGGAGATCGCCGGGCGGGCCGGCGGGCTCATCCCGACCAACCGCATCGCCATCTCCGACCTGGTCATGTACGGCGGCGAGGACCCGGCGACGATCCTCGACCCGCGCACCGAGCGGGAGCCGTCGCTGGCCCAGCGGCTGTACGACCTCGCACCCATCGAGGCGAACGACGTCTTCGTCATCGCGTCGAACTCCGGCATCAACGGCAGCATCGTCGGCATGGCCGAGGTCGCCCGCAAGAACGGGCACCCCGTCATCGCCATCACGTCGCTGCAGCACGGCGCGCAGGTGGAGTCGCGGCACCCCACGGGGCGCAAGCTGCCCGACTTCGCCGACGTCGTCCTCGACAACGGCGGGCCGTTCGGTGACGCCGTCCTGCCGCTCCCCGGTGGCGGCGACGTCTGCGCGGTCTCGTCGATCACCGCGGCGCTGCTCGCGCAGCTGCTCACGGCAGAGGTGGTCCGCCGGCTCCTCGAGGCCGGCGACACGCCGCCTGTCTATCTCTCCGCCAACGTCCCAGGGGGAGACGTCCACAACGACGGCCTGCTGCAGCGGTACGCGGGCCGGATCCGGCGCGGTGGCTGAGCGACCGCCGGACCCACATCCGAATCAGTCCAGGAGAGGTTTCACGATGTCCAGCAGCATCGAACGCACCCCTGCGGCGGCCGGGACCGACCGCCGGACCTTCCTGCAGCGCGTCGCGCTCGCCGGTGTGGCCCTCGGGCCCGGTGGCGCCTTCCTCGCGTCCTGCGCGACCGGAGGCGGTGACGACACCGACGACGAGGCCTCCGAGGCGCCGTCGGGCGACGTGTCCGACGACAACCCGCTCGGCATCCCCACGGACCAGCCGGTCGAGGTCTACATCTTCGACGGCGGCTTCGGCGACGAGTACGCCACCGAGCTGCACCAGCCGATCTTCAACGAGAAGTGGCCGGACATCCAGATCGACCACCACGCGGCGGTCGACATCGGCGCGGAGCTGCAGGCGCGGTTCGTCGCCGGCGACCCGCCGGACTTCATCAACAACTCCGGCGACGGCCAGATGGACCCCGGCCAGCTCGTCAGCGACGGCCTGCTCGCCGACCTCACGCCGCTGTTCGACGCCCCGAGCTGGGACGACCCGAGCGTGACGGTGCGCGACACCCTGCTGCCCGGCACGATCGAGTCCGGCACCCGCGACGGCAAGCCGTACGTCCTCAACTACGCGTTCACCGTCTTCGGCCTCTGGTACAACGCCGCCCTCATGGAGCAGAACGGCTGGCCGGTGCCCACGACGTGGCAGGAGATGATGGACGTCTGCGCCGACATCGCCGCCACCGGCATCGCGCCGTGGGTCTACCAGGGCGTCACGGCGCCGCGGTACATGAACTGGCCGCTGCTCTCCATGGCCACCAAGCTGGCCGGCCCCGAGATCCTGGTCTCCATCGACAACCTCGAGCCCGGCGCCTGGGGTCACGAGGCCATCCTGGAGTCGGCGGCCGCCATCCGCAGCCTCGCCGAGAACAGCTACTTCCTGCCGGGTGTCGAGGGCATGGAGTTCCGCGACGCGCAGGGCCTGTGGGCGCGCGGCGAGGCCGTCTTCTGCCCGTCGGGCTCCTGGCTGGAGAACGAGGAGGCCGACGCGATCGCCGAGAACCCGGACTTCCAGATGGCGATGATGCCCGACCCGCTGCTCTCGCCCGACTCCGTCATGCCGCTCGAGACCGTCCGCGCGACGGCGGGCGAGCCGTACGTCGTCCCGGCCGACGCGAAGAACCCGCTCGGCGGCATGGAGTACATGCGGGCCATGCTCTCGATGGAGGGCGCCCGCGGCTTCACCGAGCGGGTCACCAGCCTGACGTCGGTGGCGGGCTCGTCCGAGGGCGTGCAGATCGACGCGCCCGGCCTGGCGTCGGCGCAGGCCGCGCTGCAGGCCGCCGGCGACAACGTCATCAACTGGTTCTACCCGAGCTGGTACGGGACCATGGAGAACCCCGGCATCGACCAGGTGACCGGCGCCCTGCTGCGGGCCGAGATCACCGTCGACCAGTGGGCGGAGCAGTGCGAGGCGGTGGCGACGGAGATCCGCGAGGACGACTCCATCGTCAAGCAGACCCGCGAGGGCTAGGAGGGGCGCTCGTGAACATGCGGCACGGCAAGTATCCGTTCATCCTGGCGTTCCTGCTGCCGCCGGTCGGGATCTACGCGATCTACATGCTGTCGCCGTATGTCCAGGCCATCTACATCTCGATGACCGACTGGAGCGGCCTCACCGCCGCCCAGACGTTCATCGGGTTCGACAACTACGTGGAGATGTGGGGCGACGACCAGCTCCGCAAGGCGCTCTGGAACAACCTGATCCTGGTGCTGGTCGTCCCCGTCCTCACGCTGTTGCTGGGCCTGTTCTTCGCCTCGATGCTCAACGTCGGCGGGCGCAGCCGCGGCGGCGCGGTCACCGGTGTGCGCGGGTCGTCGATCTACAAGGTCGTGTACTTCTTCCCGCAGGTGCTCTCGGTCGCGATCATCGGCATCGTCTTCAAGTACGTGTTCGCGCCCGAGAACGCCGGCGGCATCCTCAACCGGGTGCTCGGCGCCATCGGGCTCGGCGGGCTGCAACAGCTCTGGCTGGCCGAGCCGAACTACCTGATCTGGATCATCGTCCTGGTCATGACGTGGTCGTTCGTCGGCTTCTACGTGGTGCTGTTCTCGGCGGCCATGCAGTCGATCCCGCGCGACATCTACGAGGCGGCGCTGCTCGACGGGTCCAGCCGCTTCACGACGTTCCGCAAGGTCACCGTCCCGCTGGTCTGGGACACCGTGCAGGTCGGCTGGGTGTACATGGCGATCCAGGCCATGGACGGCTTCGCGACGGTGCACATCATGCTGGGCATCAACGGCGGCGTCGAGGGCGCCGGCGACGTGCTCGGCATCGCGATGTACCGCGAGGCGTTCGCCGAGGCCGACTTCGGCTACGCGGCCGCCATCGGCGTGCTCATGCTGGTCCTGACCATGGTGGTCGCCGTCGCGTTCATGCGCGGCCTGCGGCGCGAGAGGGTGGAGCTGGCATGACGACCATGCAGAGTCCGCCCCGGGTCGCCGACGGCGGTGGCAACGGCCGGGCGCGGGGGCACCGGATGCCCGGCATCGGCGCGGGCGACAAGGCGGTCGGGCTGATCAACGGCGGCTTCCTGCTGCTGTGGGGGCTCATCACGGCGCTGCCGCTGGTGTGGGCGATCCTGTCCTCGTTCAAGACCAACGGCGAGTTCCGCGTCGACCCGCTCGGGCTGCCGTCGGGCGTCCAGTGGGACAACTTCTCGCGGGCGTGGTCGGCGGCCAACATCGGCCAGTACTTCCTCAACAGCGTCATCGTCGTGTCCATCTCGCTGACGCTGACCATGCTGTTCGGCGCGATGGGCGCCTACGTGCTGGCCCGCTACGACTTCCCGGGCAACCGGTTCGTCTACTACCTGTTCGTCGGCGGGCTGATCCTGCCGGTCTTCCTCGCGCTCGTCCCGATGTTCTTCGTCGTGCGCAACCTCGGCAACCTGCCGGTGATCGGGCAGTTCCTGGGCCTGAACAGTTACCTGAGCCTGGCCCTGGTGTACGTCGCGTTCTCGATGCCGTTCACGGTGTTCTTCCTGACGGCGTTCTTCCGGACGCTGCCGAACTCCGTGGCCGAGGCGGGCGTCATGGACGGCTGCTCGCACTTCTCGCTGTTCTGGAAGGTCATGCTGCCCATGGCCCGCCCCGGCATGATCAGCCTGGCGCTGTTCAACTTCCTGGGCCACTGGAACCAGTACGTGCTGCCGCTGGTCATCATGCAGGACGGCGACAAACGGGTGCTGGCGCAGGGGCTGGGCACGCTGGCCGCCAACACCGGGTTCCGCGCGGACTGGACGGCGCTGTTCGCCGGGCTGGTCATCGCGCTGCTGCCGGTGCTGATCGTCTACATCGTGTTCCAGAAGCAGGTGCAGGCCGGGCTCACAGCCGGGGTGCTGAAGTAGGGGTGGACGGCTCGTACTCGCCGGCAGCGGGCGTTGCTGTCGAGTACGGGTGGCGTTGCTGTCGCTACAGCGACAGTGATGCCACCCGGTCGTCGCGGTGGTGCCACACCGTTGGCGGCCGCGGCGCTGACCCTGGGCGCGACACTGCTCGCGCCGGCCGTTCGCGGCCGGCGAACTTGACCTCAACCTTTGTTGAGGTATGAGACTGCGGAGATGACGACCGACACAGACGCCCTGGCGCCGCAGCCCCCGCCCCGTGCCGGGGCGAAGGAGTGGACGGCCCTGGCCGTGCTGAGCCTGCCCGCCATGCTCGTGATCATGGACCTGACCGTGCTGCACCTCGCCGTGCCGCACCTGAGCGCCGACCTGACCCCGACCGCCTCGCAGTTGCTCTGGATCACCGACATCTACGGGTTCCTCATCGCCGGCTTCCTCATCACCATGGGGTCGCTGGGGGACCGGATCGGACGGCGGAAGCTGCTGCTCATCGGCGCGGCCGGGTTCGGGCTCGCGTCCGTGCTGTCCGCGTACGCGACCAGCGCCGAGATGCTGATCGCAGCCCGGGCGCTCATGGGGATCGCCGGCGCGACGCTGATGCCGTCGACGCTCTCGCTGATCCGCAACATGTTCCACGACGACCGGCAGCGGACCACGGCGATCTCGCTGTGGATGATGAGCTTCATGGTCGGCGGCTCCATCGGGCCGCTGGTCGGCGGGGCGCTGCTCGAGGCGTTCTGGTGGGGCTCGGTGTTCCTGGTCGGCGTGCCGGTCATGGTGCTGCTGCTGGTCGCCGGCCCGGTGCTGCTGCCGGAGTACCGCGACCCCGTCGCCGGCCGGCTCGACCTACTCAGCGCGGTGCTGCTGCTGGCCGCCGTCCTGCCGGTGATCTACGGCGTCAAGAAGCTGGCCGAGGACGGGTTCGGCTGGCTGCTCGTGGTGTCCCTGGTCGTGGGGGTCGCGTTCGCCGTGCTGTTCGTACGGCGGCAGCGGACGCTGGCCGACCCGCTCATCGACATGGAGCTGTTCCGCAACCGCGCCTTCGGCGCCACGCTCGGCGTCATGACGACCGCGACGTTCGCGATGATGGGGCTGAACCTGTTCGTCATGCAGTACCTGCAGCTGGTCCACGGGCTGTCGCCGTTCCGGGCGGGGCTGTGGGTGCTGCCGATGACCGGGGCGATGATGCTCGGGATGATCCTGGTCCCCCTGCTCGCGTCGCGGGTCCGGCCCGGGTGGCTGATCGCCGGCGGGCTGCTCGTGTCGGCCGTGGGCATCGGCATCATGACGCAGGTCGGCGGCTCGTCGGGGTTCGGCGTGCTGATCGCCGGCACGTGCGTCATGGCGGCCGGGTTCACCCCGCCGGCTGCGCTCGGCACCGACCTCGTCATCAGTGCCGCGCCGGCGTCGAAGGCGGGCGCGGCGTCGGCGGCGTCGGAGACGAGCAACGAGTTCGGCGGCGCTCTCGGCCTGGCCATCCTCGGCTCTGTCGGTACCGCCGTCTACCGTTCGGGCATGAGCGATTCCCTGCCCGCCTCCCTTGGGCCCGAGGCCACCGAGGCCGCCGGCGACACCCTGGCCGGTGCGGTCGCGGTGGCGGCCACGCTGCCCGACGGCGCCCCGCTGCTGGCGGCCGCCCGCGCCGCGTTCACCGACGGGCTCCAGGTCACCGCCGTCGTGGCCACGGTCATCGTGCTGGCCGGCGCGCTGCTCGCGGCGGTGTTGCTGCGGCGGGTCGGGGTTCCAGCGGGCGAGCCCGCGCCCGCCGGGTCCGCCGTTGGCGAGTCCGCCGTGGAGGTCGCCGCGCCATGAGCATGGAAGTCACCGCCTGGAACGCCCTCTACAACGCCATGCACGCCCAGCAGGACACCCGGCCGTTCTCGCGCGCGACGCTGCGGCGCATCGCCGGGTTCGCCCGGCCGCACCGTCGCTACCTGGTGGCGTTCGTGCTGCTCAGCGTCGTGACCGCGGTCCTGGCGGTGGCCACTCCAGTGCTCGCCGGGCGGGTCGTCGACGCCATCATGGAGGGCGACGCCCAGCGCACGGTCATCGTGCTGGCGCTGGTCATCGCGGTCATCGCCGTCGCCGAGGCCGGCGTGGGGCTGGTGCAGCGCTGGCTCTCGGCCAGCATCGGCGAGGGCCTCATCCTCGACCTGCGCCAGGCCGTCTTCGACCACGTGCAGAAGATGCCTGTCGCGTTCTTCACCCGCACCCGCACCGGCGCGCTGGTCAGCCGGCTCAACAACGATGTCATCGGCGCCCAGCGGGCGTTCAGCGACCTGCTCTCCGGCGTCGTCAGCAACGTCGTCATGCTGGTGCTGGCACTCGTGGTCATGTTCGACATCTCGTGGCAGATCACGGTGCTGGCGCTGGTGCTGCTGCCGGTGTTCGTGCTGCCCGCGCGGCGCATGGGCGGCAAGCTGGCCCGGCTCGAACGCGAGGCGGCCAACCACAACGCCGTCATGGGCACCCAGATGACCGAGCGGTTCTCCGCGCCCGGCGCCACGCTGGTCAAGCTGTTCAGCCGGCCCGAGCGCGAGTCCGCCGAGTTCGCCGCCCGGGCCCGCCGGGTCCGCGACATCGGGCTGCGCACCGCCATGGTGCAGTGGCTGTTCATCACGGCGCTCACACTGGTCGGCGCGCTGGCGCTGGCCCTCGTCTACGGGCTGGGCGGCTTCTACGCGCTGCGCGGCCAGCTCGACGCCGGCGCCGTCGTGTCCATGGCGTTGCTGCTGACCCGCCTGTACGCGCCGCTGACGGCGCTGGCCAGCGCGCGCATGGAGGTCATGAGCGCGCTGGTCAGCTTCGCCCGGGTGTTCGAGGTGCTCGACCTCAAGCCGCTGATCCAGGAGCGGCCGGGCGCGCGCGAAGTGCCCGACGGCCCGGTGTCGGTCGAGTTCGACGACGTGCACTTCAGCTACCCGGCGGCCGACAAGGTGTCGCTGGCCTCGCTCGAAGAGGTCGCAATGCTCGACACCCGCGGCGGCGACGAGGTGCTGCACGGCGTCTCCTTCACCGCCGCGCCGGGCGAGATGATCGCGCTGGTCGGCTCGTCCGGTGCCGGCAAGTCGACCATCGCCCAGCTGCTGCCGCGGCTCTACGACGTCGACTCCGGGGCGGTGCGGCTCGGCGGCGTCGACGTCCGCGACCTGACGACGGCGTCCGTGCGGTCCACGCTCGGCATGGTCACTCAGGACGGTCACCTGTTCCACGAGTCGCTGCGCGAGAACCTGCTCATCGCCCGGCCCGAGGCCACCGACGACGACATCTGGGACGTCCTGCGCCGGGCCCGGCTCGACGCGCTGGTCGAGTCGCTGCCCGACGGGCTCGGCACGGTCGTGGGCGAGCGCGGCTACCGGCTCTCCGGCGGCGAACGGCAGCGGCTCACCATCGCGCGGTTGCTGCTGGCCCGGCCGCGCGTCGTGATCCTCGACGAGGCGACCGCGCACCTCGACTCCACCTCCGAGGCCGCGGTGCAAGAGGCGCTCGGCGCGGCGCTCGAGGGCCGCGCGGCGGTGGTCATCGCGCACCGGCTGTCGACCATCCGCGCCGCCGACCAGATCCTCGTCGTCGAGGCCGGCCGCGTCGTGGAGCGCGGCACCCACGGCGAACTGCTGGCGGCGGGCGGACGCTACGCCGAGCTGCACCGCACGCAGTTCGATCAGACCCGCGGCGACGAGGTGATGACCTCGGGCTGACGGGCGGTGGGCCGGGCGACGGCGGCGGCGAACGCCTCCACGCCGTCGATCACGGCCTCGTGCCGCACCGAGCGGAACAGGTCGAACGCGTGCTGGGCGCCCGGGAGCTCGGCGTAGACGACCGGGTTCGGCGAGGCCGACCGCAGGTGGGCGACGAACTCGCGGGCCGCCTCGACCGGCACCATCGGGTCGCGGTCGCCGTGGGCCACGAACACCGGCGGCGCGGCGTCGGCGGCGTAGCCGAGCGGCGACGACACCGGCAGGTCGGCCGGCCCTGTGCCGTAGTAGTACCCGTAGTAGCCGTACAGGCAGACCGCCGCGAGCGGCCGGGTGGTCACCGGGGCGTCGGGGGTGGACGTGTCGGCCGGGGTCAGCGCGGTGATCGCGGCCAGGTGCGCGCCGGCCGAGCTGCCCGCGACGATCACCCGGTCCGGGTCGCCGCCGTGCTCCGCGATGTGCGTGCGGACCCAGGCGAGGACGCGCTCGACGTCGGCGAGGTGGTCGGCGAAGTCCGCGCGCGGCCGCAGCCGGTAGTTGGCGCTCACGCCGACGAAGCCGCCGGCGGCCAGCCGGTACAGCATGAGCCGGCCCTCGCGGTTCTTGCTACCGCTGTAGTAGCCACCGCCGTGGAAGTAGACGATGACGGGCGCCGTTTCGGTTGCACCGCCGGCCGCGCGGGAGCGGTACACGTCGAGCCGGTTGCGGCGGCCGGCCGGGCCGTAGGCCAGGTTGCGGACGCGCCGGACGTCGAGGCGGTGCACCCAGAGCGGCCGGAGCAGGATCGACGCCCACGGGGTCCGGCGGAGGCCGCCGGTCGCGCCGGCGCCGAGGGCCTCGGCGAGCGCGGCTCGGACGATCCCCGGCGCACCCAGTGACCGGCGGGCGACGACGACCAGCCCGGCCGGGATCAGTGCGGCGAGCCCGACGACGGCCCAGGAGCCCGCCGACGCGATGTCGCCCTCGGCGAACGCCAGCGCCGTCGACCCGGCGAGGAGGGTCAGCGCCAGGAATGGCAGCTCGTTGACCACCAGGCCGGTGACGAAGCCCAGCTTGCCGACGACGGGGTAGCGATACGGCACGGGGGCGAGCGCCGCCAGCGTGCCGAAGGCGAGGATGACGATGGAGACCAGGTATCCGTAGGGCATGCCGCCACGCTAGGAAGACCGCGGCCGGCGCACCCATGACGGAAGTCACCACCCGCCCATGAGCTTCCGCCCACCCCGTTGATCATGGAGAAGGTCGGCCCCCGAGCGCTCCGGAAGCCGACCTTCTCCGTGATCAACTCGGCTGGGGGCGGTCGCGGAGCTCGCGGGCCAGCTCGGCCACGCGGCCGGCCCAGGCGTCGTCGTCGCCGGAGGCGGTGAGGACCAGGCGGGCGCCGTGGCCGGTGCCCTCGCCGAGCTCCCACCGCACGTCGTCGCCACCGGCCGTGGTGTAGGCGAGCACCTTGGGCTCGTCGCGTTCCCGCACGTCGGCCGGCGTCCCGGCGAGCCGTTCGATGACCGGCCAGGCGGCCTCGGCCGGGGCGGTGAGCTGGCGCTCGAACCGGACCCGCGGGCCGCCGTCGTCCCCGGTCGAGGCCACGCCGGTGTCGAGGCCGAACCGCTCGACGTAGGCGTCGTGCTGCTCGGCCGACGGCGACGCGGCGGTGACGGGGACGCCGTCGAGCACCTCGTCGAGGGCGACCAGGCACTGCACCCAGCCGGACGCGAAGCTGGCCGCGCCGTAGCGGTCGGCGAACGTGTGCGCGAAGTCCAGCCGGCAGCCGTCGCCGTCGTCGTGCAGCTCGAACCGCAGGTGATCGTCGCCCCAGGTGAAGGCCAGGACGCGGCCCGGTTCGGCCTCGATGACGCGGCCGTCGACGCTGGGGCCGTCGCCCGTGTCGAAGCTGACGTCGCTGCCGGCGACGGGGCTCAGCTCGACCTGGGCGGGGAACCACTGTCCCAGGTGGCCCGGCTCGGAGATGGCGGCCCAGACGCGCGACCGCGGGTGCCGGAACCGGCGCTCCATGCGCAGGACCGTGCGGTCGCCGTCGGTGTGCAGGGACTCGGTCATGAGGTGCTCCTCGTACAGTCGGTGCAGGTCGGCGGCGCGTTGCCACGCCGCTTCAGGATCGGTCGCCCGGCCCGCCAGCGCGGCGTCGAGCAGGTCCAGCCCCGCGTGCCAGCCGCCCGCGACGGCCGGGCCCGCGCCGTCGTCGGCGATGGTGTTGACGAAGACCAGCCGGCAGCCGTCGCCGTCGGGCGTGAGCTCCCAGCGCAGCGTCTCGGTGCCCCAGGTGTACTCGAGCAGCCGGGGAGGGTCGGCGGCGAGGACGCGGCCGGCGACGGGGTCGGGGGAGGCGCCGAAGCGCTCGCGCTACTCCGGGGTCGGGTGGAACCAGACGGTCGCGCCGGGCGTGAGGTCGAGCTCGACGACGGCGGGGAAGTGCCAGCCGCGCAGCTCGGCGGGGTCGGTGAGGGCGCGCCACACCTTCGCGGGCGGGTGGGCGAGGCGGCGTTCGAACCGGATCTCGACCCGCCCGCCGCCTACGCGTCGCACGCTGCCCGGCGCCGTCATGCGTCGTCCATGGTGTCGAGGTGCCGCTCGAGGGCGTCGAAGCGGTCGGCCCACATCCAGCGGTACGGCGTCAGCCAGGCGTCGACCTCGGCGAGCGGCTCCGCGCGCAGCTCGTACCAGCGGCACTGCGCCTCGGGGCGGACGGTGACCAGCCCGGCCTCGCGCAGCACCCGCAGATGCTTGGACGTGCCGGGCTGGGAGAGCCCGACGGCCTCGGTGAGCTCGCCGACCAGCCGGGGGCGCTCGCGGAGGAGGTCCAGGATGCGCCGCCGGGCCGGATCGGCGAGAACGGTGAACGGTTCGGACGACATGCCACGAGTATAGCTCTCTAGCTATATAACCGCAACGGCATGCGTCGTGCTGGGGTCAGCGGAGCTGGCCGCGGATCGCGCCCGGCTGGAACGACGCGTTGTGCACGTTCACGTAGTAGTCGCCGGGGTTGGCCACGAGTGCGGCCAGCTCGCTCTCGGTGAGCGTCGACGTCGAGTTCTGGTCGTCGGGGACCGCGGTGATGCAGCCGTGACTGACGGGGTCGGGCGTGTCGAGGCCGATGACGATCGGACCGGGCGCGGTCGGCGGGGCGATGTGGATGTGGGCGGCCGTCGCCGGCTCGATCCGCACGGCGACGAGTGTGTAGCAGAGCGTGTCGCCCCGGACGATGGCCGCGAACGCGCCGCGGCCGTCGGTGTCGCCCGGTCCGGGCCGCTCGGCGGCTCCGGTCAGCACGGCATGGAGTGTGGTGACATCGGCCTCGTTGGACGAGGCGGGTACAGCGCCCGCGACGATCGCCGCTCCCGCGGCCACGGCAAGCGCTGTCGAGCGGACGAGCCAGGTGCGCATGATGCTCTCCTTCGGTCCGGTGGCGGGACGTCCCGGCCGAGCCGTCCCGTCTTTCTACGAAGGTGATCGCCGAAGGGCTGCCGATGGGTACGGACCAGCCGTGCTGGCATCGGCCGTTCGGTCAGGGCATGCCACGACCGAACGGACGAAATTTGCGTTTCAGAGGCCGCACACGCGGGCCGACCAGGCGAAACGCGGCGTGGCGGGAGTCGTTCGCGTTGCGGGCCCGGCATGATCGGTAGATCATTCGGTGATCTGGCCGAAGTTTTGGGCGGGCTCAGGTACCGACCGATCGCTGCTGGGACGGGCAGCGAGGAGCAGGAGGATCACGATGTTGCGCCGGGACACGGAGTACGTGTTGACCTGGAACGCACAGAACCACAGCTGGCTGGTGCGGCCGATCGAACGCGATGGAAACCAGATCATGCAGATCGGCGGCGGCACCCAGATGGGTGATCCGGCCTGGGCCATGAGCTCGCCGCTCGGTACGGGCTGGGACGACTAGGAGCGCGAACCCGACGCGATCCGTCGTCCGGCAGTTACAGACACACGGTGCCGGCTGTCCTACGCCATGAGCGTGGGGCAGCCGGCACCGTGTCGTTGTGGGGGAGTAGCGGCCTAGTCGACCGGCGTCGTCGAGGTGCCCTCCGGGCCGACGGTCTCCGGCCAGGTGCCGAAGGGGTCGTCCTCGGCGGCTTCGGCGGGATCGACCAGCAGGCCGGGGTCGGTGACGAACGCGATCGCCTGCTCCAGCGTGATGCCCACCTCGGACACCGGCGTGACGCTGTTGTTGCCGAAGAGGCTGCTCACGCCGATGCCGACCATCGACCCGTCGGCACGCTCGTACACCACGCCGAACTGCAGGGTCGACTCGGAGTTCGGCCCGGCCACCAGGACCGTCTCGTCGGTGCCCGGCACGGGCTGCTCCTCGCAGCCGTCGTCGGGCCCCGAGCAGCCGAAGCTCCCGCCGAACTGGGCGCGGGCGTACTCGTCGGCGGTCGCGTAGCCGGGCGAGGTCACGGCCACCTGGACCAGGCCCAGCCCGTCCTCGCCCGGAACCGTCCAGCCGAGCTTGGTGCCCACCTCGAAGGCGTCCTCGAACCCGCCGCCGGTGAGTCCGGTGCTCTCGGCGTCCAGGTGCTCGTGCGCCGGGTCGAGGTGCTCGACCGCGGTGTCCAGCAGCAGCTGCCGGGTGACCGGGAATCCCAGCTCGTGGTCCACAGGCGGCGCCTCGGGCGGGGCGGTCGCGGTCGTGCTGGGCACGGCGGGCGCCTCGACGGCGGCCGGTCCGTCGCCGCTGCCGGCCACGTTCAGGTCGCTCTGCGCCGCCGGGCCGAAGCCGGGCAGCAGCAGCGCCACGCCCACCCCGGCCGCGGCCACGCCCAGCGCGCCGCCGCCCAGGGTCGCGATGCGACGGCGGCGCAGGTGCCGCCGTCCCCGCTCCAGGTCGTCCGTCGCGGTGGAGGCCATCGGCGGCTCGCCCGCGAACCCCAGGCGTTCCAGCCGCGTGCGCAGCAGCTCGTCGTGCTCGGTCATCTCGATCGCCTCTCGGTCGTCGTCACGTCATCGGTCGACAGGGAGGCCCGCAGGTGCGCCATGGCCCGCGCGGTCTGGCTCTTCACCGTGCCCGTGGTGCAACCGAGGTCGTCGGCCGCCTCCTCCACGGACAACCCGACCCAGTAGCGCAGCACGATGGTCGCGCGCTGCCGCTCGGGCAGGGTCTTGAGCGCGGCGACGAGGGCGTCGCTGTCCTCGAACGAGAGCCTCTCGGGCTCGGCGGCGTCGACACCGTCGAGTCCGATGCGCTCGCGCCGCCACGGCCGGCGCCGCTCGTCGAGGTGCGCCCGCACGATGATCCGGCGGACGTACGCGTCCTCGGCGCCGTCGGTGTGGATCCGGGGCCAGGCCGCGTACAGCTTGATCAGCGCGGTCTGGACCAGGTCCTCGGCGGCGTGCCAGTCTCCGCACACGAGGTAGGCGACGCGGCGCAGGTAGCCGCGCCGGGCATCGACGTACGCCACGAACTCGTCAGCTCGCGCTTGACGTCTACTCACACCGTCTCCCTCGTGCGGTCTCTCATCCTGTCACCCCCTAGACGGAGCCCGCGGGCATCCGGTTGTCGCCGTCGGCGGACGAACCCGAAGAGACAGCGGGGGGATAGCCCCACCCCGGGCCGGTACCTGGCACCAATGTGGGCGCGGCCGAGCGCGAGAAGCATGGGTGGCGACCTGTTGATCACCCGCTCGGAGGGCCGTCCGGTGTCTCACACCACCAGCTCCCGCTACTCCCGACCACCCGTGACCGTCCGCATCGCGCGCTGGAGCGCGACCCACCCCGGCCGCGCGATCGGCGGCTGGTTCGCCTTCGTGGTGCTGTGCCTGGCCGCGATGAGCGTCGCCGGCATCCAGCAGGCCAGCCAGCTCGACCTCGGCATCGGCGAGTCAGGCCGGGCCGACCGCATGCTCGACGAGGGCGGCCTCGAGTCGCCGATCACCGAGAACGTGCTCATCAGCCCGGCCGGCGCCGACGCCGACTCGGCGGCGGCGGAGATCACCGGTCGGATGGCCGCCCTGCCCGAGGTCGACGCCGTCGGCGACCCCGTGACCTCGCCCGACGGCGCCGCCGTCACCGTCCCCGTCACCATGACCGGCGACGAGGAGCAGGCCGAGGAGGACGTGCAGGCGCTCCTCGACGTCACCGCCGGCGTGCAGGAGCAGTACCCGGACCTGCGGGTCGAGCAGGCCGGCGAGGCGTCGGTCATGAAGGGCTTCTTCGCGCTGCTCGAGGAGGACCTCGGCACCATCGCGATGCTCAGCCTGCCGATCACGCTGATCGTGCTGCTCGTGGCGTTCGGCGCGATCCTGGCCGCAGGCGTCCCCGTCCTGCTGGCGATCTCGTCGGTCGGGTCGGCCATCGGGTTGTACGCGCTGGCGTCCTACGCGGTGCCCGACGGCGGCACCGTCACCCACCTGGTGCTGCTGATCGGCATGGCGGTCGGCGTCGACTACTCGCTGTTCTACCTGCGCCGCGAGCGCGAGGAACGGGCCAAGGGCCGCGGCACGCTGGAGGCCGTGGAGATCGCGGCCGCCACCTCGGGCCACTCCGTCGTGGTGTCCGGGCTGGCCGTCGCCGTGTCGATGGCCGGGCTCTACCTGGCCGCGGACGTCAACTTCGCCTCGATGGCCACCGGCGCGATCCTCGTCGTCGCCATCGCCGTCATCGGGTCGCTGACGGTGCTGCCGGCGCTGCTCGCGAAGCTCGGCCACCGCATCGACCGGCCGCGGGTCCCGGTGCTGTGGCGGCTGACGAACCAGCAGCGGCCGCCGCGGTTCTGGCCGGCCGTCCTGCGCCCGGCGCTGCGCCACCCCGTCGCCACGCTGGTCGTCTCCGTCGTCGCGCTGCTCGCGCTGGCGGCGCCCGCCCTGAACCTGAAGCTGGCCAACCCCGACGAGGCCGCGTTCCCGCGCAGCCTGCCGGTCATGCAGAGCTACGACCGGCTGGTCGAGGCGTTCCCGAGCACCGGCGCCGCGCACACCGTCGTCGTCGAGGCACCGGCGGGGGAGGCCGACGGCGTCCGCACGGCCCTGGAGGACCTGGCCGCCCGCACCGGCGATGACGAGAACTTCGCCCACGACCAGGAGCCGGTTATCGCGCAGTCCGACGACGGCCGGTTCAGCTCCCTGACCGTCGGCGTTCCGTTCGGCCCGGACACCGAGGAGGCCGCGCACTCGCTGGACGTGCTGCGCGGCGAGCTGATCCCGGCGACGCTCGGCGCGCTGCCCGGCGCGACGACGGCTGTGACGGGCGATGTCGCGGGCGGCGTCGACTACAACGACAACCTGGCCGCGAAGCTGCCGTGGATCATCGCGTTCGTGCTCGGACTGGCCTTCGTCATGATGACCGTGACGTTCCGCTCCGTCGTCGTCGGCCTCACCACCGTGTTCGTCAACCTGCTGTCGACGGTGGCGGCGTTCGGCGTGCTGGCGCTGGTGTTCCAGTACTCGTGGGCCGAGGGGCTGCTGGACTTCACGTCGACGGGGTCCGTGGTGGTCTGGATCCCGCTGTTCCTGTTCGTGATCCTGTTCGGCCTGTCGATGGACTACCACGTGTTCGTCGTCAGCCGGATCCGGGAGGCCGCCGACCGCGGGCTGCCGATCCGGGCCGCCGTCCGCGAGGGCATCACCAGCTCGGCCGGCACCGTCACCAGCGCGGCGCTCGTCATGGTTGCGGTCTTCGGGCTGTTCGCGGCCATGCGGGTCATCGAGATGAAGCAGATGGGCGTCGGGCTCGCCGTCGCCGTGCTCATCGACGCGGTAGTGATCCGGGCGGTCGTGCTGCCGTCGCTGATGGCGCTGCTCGGCAACGCGAACTGGTGGGCGCCGCGGTGGCTGCGGAGGTCGCCGGCGCCGGTCGCGGCGGCCGGGCCCGAGCACGAGCTGACGCGAGTGCCCTGATGCTCTGGCTGACGGCGGTCCCGGGCAGGGGTGGCACCGGTGCCGGGGTTCGCGTGAGGATGGCCGGCATGGCTGACGATCTCTCGACGCTGCAGGCCCGGTACGACGCCGTGGTGGTGGGCGGCGGGCACAACGGGCTCACCGCCGCCGCCTACCTCGCCCGGGCCGGGCGCAGCGTCCTGGTCCTGGAACGCCTCGACCACGTCGGGGGAGCGGCCGTCTCGGAGCGGCCGTTCCCCGGCGTCGACGCCCGGCTGTCGCGCTACTCCTACCTGGTGTCGCTGCTGCCGCGGCAGATCGTCGACGAGCTGTCGCTGCCGATCACGCTGCGGCGGCGCCGGTACTCGTCGTACACGCCGGTGGGCGACGGCGGCCTCCTGGTCGACACCGGCTCGGAGGAGGCGACGAGGGCCTCGTTCGCTTCGCTCGGCGCGGCCGCCGACCACGAGGCGTGGTCGCGGTTCTACGCGATGACCGGCGAGGTGGCCCGTCGCCTGGCGCCGACGCTGACGGAGCCGCTGCTGCCGGCGGCCGAGGTCCGATCACTGGTGGGACCGGAGGCGTGGACGGCGCTGTTCTCGGAGCCGATCGGCGCCGAGGTGCGCGACACCTTCGCCGACGACACCGTCCGCGGCGTCGTCCTGACCGACGCGCTGATCGGCACCTTCGCCGCCGTCGACGAGCCGTCGCTGCGGCAGAACCGGTGCTTCCTGTACCACGTCATCGGCAACGGGACCGGCGACTGGGACGTCCCGGTCGGCGGCATGGGCGCGGTCAGCGGGGCGCTGCGCGACGCCGCGGTCGCCGCAGGTGCCACCGTCGTCACCCGGGCGACGGTGACCGCCGTCGATCCCGCCGCGGGCGAGGTGGAGTTCACCGACGGCGACGGCGCCGGCCGGCGGGTGGGCGCGGGGCACGTCATGGCCGGCTGCGCGCCGTCGACGCTGGCCCGCCTGCTGGGCCAGGCGCCGTCGTCGCCGTCGTCGCCCTGGGACGAGCCCGAGGGCGCGCAGCTGAAGATCAACCTGGTGCTGACCCGGCTGCCACGGCTGCGGTCGTCCGTCGACCCGGCCGCGGCGTTCAGCGGCACCTTCCACGTCAACGAGTCGCTGACGCAGCTCGAGGCGGCATACGCGCAGGCCGCGGCGGGTTCGGTGCCGGACCTGCCGCCGTGCGAGATCTACTGCCACTCGCTGACCGACCCGTCCATCCTGGGACCCTCGCTGCGCGAGGCCGGCGCGCACACGATCACGCTGTTCGGTCTGCACCTGCCGGCCCGGCTGTTCCGCGCCGACAACGAGGGGACGCGCACGGCGGCCGTGAAGGCGACGCTGGCCTCGCTGAACTCGGTGCTCGCCGAACCGATCGAGGACTGCCTCGCGGTCGACGCCGACGGCCGGCCCTGCCTGGACGCGCGCACCCCCGTCGACCTCGAGTCGTCGGTCGGGCTGCCGGGCGGGCACATCTTCCACCGCGACCTGTCCTGGCCGTTCGCCGAGTCGCCGGACGAGGTGGGCCGCTGGGGCGTCGAGACGGCGCACCCGCGGGTGCTGCTCTGCGGCGCGGGCGCCCGGCGCGGCGGGGGAGTCAGCGGCATCCCCGGCCGCGCGGCCGCGATGGCCTTGCTGGATGCGGCCCGATGACGACGGCCGGGGCGCCGGCGTTGCCGGTGGGCGCCGATCCGGTTCTGGAGGCGGCTTTCGTCACCGGCGACTTCGACGCGGCCGACCGGGCACTGGCGGACCGGCTGGCCGTGGCCCGGGGCGCGGGGGAGCGGGGCGCCGAGGCGGCGCTGCTGCACTGGCAGGCGATGGCGCTGCACTACCGGGCGATCGATGCCGGCCTGTCGTCATTGGCGCCGGAGACCATCGAGGCAGAGGAGGCGTTGTTCACCGAGGCGCTGGGGCTGCGCCGGTCGATCGACGACCGCGCCGGGGTGGCGGAGTCGCTGTTCGGCCTCGGGCTGGTGCACCAGGTGCTGCGCGGCGACTGGGACGCGGCCGAGCCGTACTTCTTCGAAGCGCTCACCGAGGCCGACGAGCACGCCGACCTGCTCACGCGGTCCGAGACGCACCGGCACGTGGGCTTCTTCCATCTCGTGGTCACCGACCGCCACGATGTCGCCGTCGGGCACCTACGGCACTCGCTCGCACTGCGGCAGGAGCTCGGCGATCCGCGGCTGCTCGCGACGGCGTCACTGGCGCTCGGGCAGGCTCTGCTCGTGGCCGGGGAGCGGTCCGAGGGCGTGGCGGTGTTGCGGGAGTCGGTGGAGCAGGCGGGGTCGGGGCGGCTGCGGCCTCTGTGGGCGACGATGACGGCGGACTGGCTGCGGCGCGCGGAGGCGGGGGAGACGCCGTCGTTCGCGCGTACAGCGTGACAATGTAGATGAGTTCCCGGAGGGACGTGGGGCGATTCCTTCCGGGATACCCGCACGTCTTTCCATACGTACCGGGCACGGAAATGGATTGATCCGACCCGAAATCAATCCGGCCGGGCCGTGGACGCGTATCGCCAGGAGTACGCAGATCCACGGAACGGAGACACCATGTTCAGGTCATCGCTGCTGTCCAGCGTCGCGTTCGTCCTCGTCCTCGCAGCGTGTGGGGGTGATGACGACGCCAGTACGACCTCCGGAGGGGGCGACGGGCCCTCGGTCGAGATCGTCGAACCGGCCGACGGCGCGGAGCTGGGCGTGCCCTTCACGCTCGTCGTCGATTCCAGCGAGGAACTCGGGACCACCGACACCGGGAACCACCACGTCCACGTCTATTTCGACGGTGACGACAGCTCCTATGAGGTGATCGAATCCGGCAACGGTGAGGAACACGAGATCACGGCCGACTCGTCGGCACTCGAGGGGGTGGAGCCCGGCGAGCACACGCTGAACATCTCGCTGCGCAACGCCGATCACTCCGCCGCGGGGGCCGAGGCCGAGGTCACCGTGACCGTGGGGGAGGGCGGCAGGTCCGGCTCCGGGTCCTCGGACGACGAGGACGACGAGAGCGACGACGAGCAGCCGCCCGGCTATGACTACTGAGGACGGCGAGCGGAGCCGGAGCGTCGAGCGGAACAACGCCCGCACCCGCTGGCTGCACGCCGCCGTCTACGTGACGGTGCTGGTGCTGCTGCTGACCGGCTGGTGGCTGACGCTCGGTCAGGAGGGCCGTCCGAGCCCGCTGGCCGAGCTCACCCGGGCGGCGGACGCCGAGATCCACACGATGGCCGGTTGGGTGTTCGCGGGCGTCGCGCTGCTCGGTATCGTCGCCGGGTGGCGGGCCGCGCGGACCCTGCTGACCGACTCCGTGCGGTTCCGGCGCACCGACCTGCGCTGGTTCGCCCGCTGGCCGCGGGCCGTGGTCACCGGGCGGTTCGGCCGCCACGAGGGCCATTTCGACCCCGGTCAGCGGGTGGCGAACCTCGTCATGATCGTGCTGCTGCTGGTGCTGATCGTCTGCGGGATCGGGCTGTGGGCGGTGTCGGGCGGGCCCGCGTTCGTCTGGTTCAACCGGATCCACCGGTGGGCGACGTACCTGTTCACGCCCGTGATCGCCGGGCACGTCCTGATCGCGGCCGGTGTGCTGCCCGGCTATCGCGGCGTCTGGCGGGCGATGCACCTGGGCGGCCGCCTGCGCCGCCGGGACGCCGAGCGGGTCTGGCCGGCCTGGCTCGAGCGCATCGACGGTGATCGGCGGCGCCCGCCCGATCGCTGACTTCCCGGTTCGGGGGTAGCGTCGTGATCACGCGGAGCCTCGGAATGGGGGCGATCATGTCCAGGTCCGTGCTGCTGTCCAGCATCGCGCTCGTCCTCGGCCTCGTCGCCTGCGGCAGCGACGACGATGAGCCGAGCACCACGACCGACGGGGGCACCGGCGAGCCCACGGTCCAGATCGTCCGGCCCGCCGACGGCGCCGAGCTGACCCTGCCGTTCACTCTCGTCGTCGACTCCAGCGAGGAGCTCGGCTCCGACAGTCACCACGTGCGGCTCTACGTCGACGGCGACAACGGCACCTTCGAGACGATCGAGGCCGGCAACGGCGAGGAGTACGAGGTCACCGCCGACTCGGCGGCGCTCGCCGGAATCGACTCGGGCGAGCACACCCTGAACGTCTCGCTGCGCAACCCCGACGAGTCCGACGCGGGCGCCCAGGCGGAGGTCGCCGTGATCATCCGCCTGGGCGGCGGCCCCACGGAGGATGACGACGATGACGACGACCCGGGCGACGACGACGGGGATGACGACGGGGATGACGACACCGGTGACGACGACGGGGACGATTCCGATGACGACGGGGACGACGACGGTCAGGGTGCGGTGAGCGGCTCGACCCCGTAGACCTCGTGCAGCAGGGCGACGAACTCCGGCGCGGCCGGCAGGGCGGCCTCGCCGATGCGGTGCACCGCGATCCCCGGCGTCCACGAGTTCATGACGACGGCGCCGGTGAGGCCCACCAGATCACCGGGGCGGACTTCGGCGTCGCGCTGCGGCACCCCGCGGGCGGCCAGCTGCCGGCGCAGGATCCCCATCGTGATGCCGCCGAGCACGTCGGCGACCGGCCATACGACGGCCGAGCCGTCCCAGAAGGCGAGGTTCCAGATCGACGCCTCGCTGAGCCGGCCCTGCCGGTCCACGAAGGCGGCGTCGTCGAAGCCCACGGCCGCGGCGGTGCGCAGGACGTGGGTCTTGGCGACCTCGCCGACGTGCTTGACGGCGGGCAGGTAGCGCTCGTGCTCGACGACGGCGAGCGCGAGCGGGCTGTCCGGGCCGGTCAACGGCGGGCCGGTGCGCACCAGCAGGTCCAGGGCGCCGTCGGCCGCCGTGAACTCGCCGGCCGCGGAGTACACCGTCGCCATCAGGGAGACGTCCGCCGGTCCGGCCGCCAGCGCCGTCCGCAGGTGGGTGCGGACGACGTCGTCAGGAAGGGCGGTGCCGAACAGCTCCAGCGAGGCGGTGCGCAGCCGCTCGAGGTGCAGGTCGAGGCCGCGGATCCGCCGGTCGCGGACCTGGGCGGCGGTGAAGTGGGCGTAGCCGGCGAAGGCCAGTGGCGCGAGGTCGTCGGCCGTCGCGGCGCGCCCGTTGCGATGCACGATCATGCGCCGACCGTAAGGGTTCACACCGGTGTCAGGGTCAAGTCCTTCTCGGCGCCCGGCGGCGGGTCTACGCTGCGAGCAAGGGGGAGGGGGCAGCCATGACCACGTCCTTCACACCGGGGGAGCTCGACGATGACAGGGTCGGGGCGTTCGCCGAGCGGCTCTTCGGCCTGTACACCGACGGCCTGCTGACGCTGATGATCGACGTCGGCCAGCGCACCGGCCTGTTCTCGGCGCTCGCCGCCGGTCCGGGCACCAGCGCGGAGCTGGCCGCGCGGGCCGGACTCGAGGAGCGCTACGTGCGTGAGTGCCTGGGCGCGCTCACCACCGCCGGCATCGTCGACTACGCCGCGGACGGAGGCGTCTACACGCTGCCGGCCGAGCACGCCGTCTGCCTCACCGGCGGCGGTTCCACCGACCTGGCGCCGATGAGCGCAGTCGTCACCCTGCTCGCCCGGCAGGTCGGGCCGCTCGCGCAGGTGTTCCGCGACGGCGGCGGCATCCCGTACGAGGCGTACCGGCCCGAGTTCACCACCGTCATGGACGGCATGTCGCGCGGGCTCTTCGACGACCAGCTCATCACCGGCATCGTCGAGCCGGCCGGGCTGGCCCCCACGCTGACCGCCGGTGTCGCCGTCGCCGACATCGGCTGCGGCACCGGGCACAGCACGAACCTGCTGGCCAGGACGTATCCGCGGTCGACGTTCGTCGGCTACGACCTGGCCGGCGACGCCCTGGACCACGGCCGCGCCGAGGCCGACGGCTGGGGGCTGGACAACGTGACGTTCGAGCCGCTGGACCTCGTCGACCTGCCGTCCGACCCGCCGCTGGACGTGGTCGTCGCGTTCGACGTCGTGCACGACCAGGCCGACCCCGCCACCGTCCTGCGGCGCGTCCACGACGCGCTCGGGCCCGGCGGCGTCTTCGTCATGATGGACACCAAGGCGTCCAGCCGCCTCGAGGACAACGTCGGCAACCCGTTCGCGCCGCTGCTCTACGCCGTCAGCACGCTGCACTGCCTGACGGTGTCGCTCGCGCGCGACGGCGCCGGGCTGGGCACCGTGTGGGGCGAGCAGACCGCCCGCCGCATGCTCGCCGACGCCGGCTTCACCGACGTCACCGTCCGGGACGTGCCCGACGACCCGCTGGACTCGGTCTACGTGGCCCGCACGGCGTCCGCGCGGGCCATGGCCTCGCGGTAGATCGGGCCCTCGCGCACCGGCAGCGCGTTGATGACCCCGCGCAGCCCGATGACGGTGAGCGAGGCGGCGATGTCCGTGGTCGGGAACCCGGGCATGCGGTAGAGCCGACGGGCCCAGCGCGGCAGCAGCGCGAACGCCGTCGTCGCGAGGCCCAGCCAGGCCGGCCGCCCGACGGCGACCACCTTCGTGGGCATGGGCGGCACGGTGAGGAAGCGGGCGACGTCGCGGGCCTCGGCGGTGAACCGGAGCTCGGGCCGGAGGTCGCGGTAGAACTCCTCGACGGCGGCCGCGCTGGCGGGGACCGTCGCGGGGTCGAGGCCGACCAGGGCGGCGGCGCGGGTCTGCTCCGCGTAGTAGCGGTCGATGTCCTCGTCGGTCAGCCCGATGCGAGCCCGCCGCGCCGTCGACACGAACGACTCGACCTCGGTGACGTGCACCCAGCGCAGCAGGTGCGGGTCGTCGACGCGGAACTCCTCGCCGGTGGCGGGGTCGTGGGCGCGCAGGCGGTCGTGGATGCGCCGTACCCGCAGCCCGGCCTTCTCGGCCTGCTCGGAGGTGCCGTAGACGACGGTGCCGACGTACTCGGCGGTGCGCATGAGCCGCGGCCAGCAGTTGCGGCGGATGTCGCCGTTCTGCACGACGCCGGCGACGGCGCGCGGGTGCAGCGCCTGCAGGTAGAGCGCGCGGATCCCGGCCAGCCACAGCACCGGCTCGCGGTGCACCCGCCAGCTCACGCTGTCCGGGCCGAACAGGCCGAGATCGTCGCTCATGGTTCCTCGCTCCCTCGATGGAACT
Organism: Jiangella mangrovi; assembly: GCF_014204975.1. Lineage (NCBI taxonomy): Bacteria > Bacillati > Actinomycetota > Actinomycetes > Jiangellales > Jiangellaceae > Jiangella > Jiangella mangrovi. The sequence goes on along the minus strand of NZ_JACHMM010000001.1, from coordinate 3,966,899 downwards.
CCGCGCGCCACCGGTACCAGGGCGGGACGGCGTCCAGGTGTTCGACGGCGACGGTGTGCAGGCCGTCCTGGGCGAACGCGTTCACCTCGGCGCGGGTGAGCGGCCAGGGCGGGCCCCCGTGGGCGTCGCCGCCCGGGTGCGTCTCGGGTGCTGCCGTCGCGATGACCAGCAGCGTCCCGCCTGGTGCGACGAAGCCGGCCACGGACGCCGTCGCGGGCGGATGGAACGGCGGCGGCATCGACTGCACCGTCATGATCTCGACGACCAGGTCGAACGCGTGCCGCCACTCGTCCGGCGGCGTCAGCAGGTCGGCGACGCGGTAGTCGACGGGGGAGCCGGGGAAGCGCTCGCGGGCGGCCGCGACGGCACTGGGGGCGACGTCGAACGCCGTGGTCTGCGCGCCGTGGTGCGCGAGGAGCTCGGCGTCGAACCCGGGGCCGAACCCGACGACCAGGGCGCGAGCGCCGGTTCGAATGCGCTCGCCGTCGCCGATCCAGTCGAGGAGCAGCGGATGCGGCGCGCCGCGGTCCCACGGGACGACGGCGGAACCGTCGGCCGCGGCGGCGTAGAGGTGCTCGAACCAGCCGGTGGGGTCGTCGGCCGCCAGCGACACCGCGGCCAGGCGCCGGGCGTCCGCGTCGGGATCCTCCGTGCTCATCCCTTCCCACCATAGTCGCGCGGGCTCGGGCCGCTTGGCTCGGCCGGCGGCCCGCTCGGCTCGGCTGGCCGCCCCTGCCATGTCCGTTTCGTCCCGGTTCCCGGCATGGCCGGCCGTGCCAAGGCATCGGTTGGCGTCAACCGGCGGCGACCGCGCGGCGCACCAGCTCGAGCAGCCGGGCCTGCTGGGCGGGGGAGTCCGCCGTCAGGGCGACGCCGCGGACCAGCGCGAGCAGGTCGGCGACGGCGACGTCGGTCCGGGCCGCGCCGTCACCGCGGGCCGCGGCCAGCAGCTCGGCCGCCGTCGCGTGAACGGCGCCGTACCAGTCGCCGTCGGCGGCGAGCGCGAGATCCTTCGTGTGCGTGAGGTGCGTGGCGAGCGCCCGCAGCCACCCGTGCAGCGCGTCGGCCGGCGGCTCCTGCTCGCGCAGCAGCTCCGCGTAGTCACGCAGGGCCGTCAACTCGTCGGCGTAGACGGCGGTCAGCAGGTCGCGGCGGGTGGGGAAGTGACGGTAGAGGGTCGCGTTGCCGACCCCGGCCCGGCGGGCGATGTCGTCCAGCGGCGCCTCGGGGCCGAGCTCGGCGAACACCTTGGCGGCCGCCGTCACCAGTGCCTCGCGGTTGCGCCGCCCGTCCGCCCGCATACCCCGTCCGTCCGTCGATGTGGGGAGCCCCCCGGTTGAACCGGAGGACTCCCCACATATGCTCTCACCCGGACGACCCTACCGCGTGTCATCGATGTCAGAACAGGTGTGTCATCGATGACATCAGCCGTCGTTCTCACGCTGCGACAGCCCGGTGCCCGCGCCGAAGGAGAAGCGTAGTCCGGCTGCCGCCGGAGCCCTGCCCGGAACGAGCGGCGAGATCTCCGGAACGGCGTGCGGGCGGGCGTTCGGCCGGTACTCCAGCGCGGGCGCGTCGTCGGGCACCTGCTGGCCCTGGGCCTGCTGCTCCAGGGCATAGCCCATGCCGAGGATCGCCGCGTCGTCCCAGGCCCGGCCGACCAGCTGCATCGAGATCGAGTAGCCGTGCGGGTTGGTGCCGACCGGCACGACCACCGTCGGCAGCCCGACGTTCGAGGTCAGCACGCCGGTGCCGCGGTCGGCCGTGAGCTGGTTCCCGGCCGCGTCGTTGTTGTACATGTCGCTGATGAAGCCCGGGTACACGACGGCGTCGACGTCGGCCGCGTCCATCCAGCCGGCGATGACCTGCTTGTAGGTGGCCCGGTAGGCCAGCCAGGCGTCGACCTGCTCCGGCGTCATCCGCGGGGTGTCGCGCAGCGCCCGCTGGTTGTAGGGGAGCACCAGGGGTGAGGCCAGCAGCGCGTCGCCGTCGGGATAGGGGAAGTCGTCGTGCAGCTCGATGTAGCGCGCCCAGCCCTCCTCGCTGCGGCTGCCGCCCGGCGACGATCCACCGCTCGGCGGCGGCGTGAGCTCGACCATCGTCGCGCCGGCCGCCTCGAGGTCGGCGAAGTGCTCCATCACGGCCGCACCCGTGCCGTCGTCGGCGTACCCGGAGACGAACGAGGCCGGCAGGTAACCGATCCGCATCCCGTCCAGGGCGCCGGCGTCGAGGTGCGCCGTCCAGTCGGCCGGCCGGCGCGCGTCCGCCTGCGCCGTCAGCGGGTCCAGCGGGTCGGTGCCCGTCGTGGCGTTGAGCAGGTGCGCGAGGTCCGTGACGGACCGTGCGATGGGGCCGCCGTAGTCCTGCGCCCAGGTCAGCGGCATGATGCCGCGCAGGCTCGCCATGCCGTCGGTGCCGCGGAACGTCGTCAGGCTGTTGCCGGTCGACGGCGCGTAGAGCGACACGCCGGTCTGGCTGCCCAGCGCGCCCGCCGCCATGCTGGTCGCGACGGCGACGGCGGACCCGCCGCTGGAGCCGAACGAGGTCTTCGACGGGTAGAGCGCGTTCCACACCTGGCCCCAGCCGCTCTCGCTGTAGCCGCCGGAGTTGGCGAACTCGCTCAGGTTGGCCTTGCCGATGATGACGGCGCCGGCCGCCCGCAGGCGCTCCACCTGGTAGGCGTCGGTCTCGGGCTGCCAGCCCTCGAGTGCCAGGGTGCCGCCGGTGGTCGGCATGTCCTTGGTGTCGTAGAGGTCCTTGATCGCGAGCGGGATGCCCAGCAACTCGCCCGTGGCGCCGCGCGCCCGGGCCCGGTCCGCGGCACGGGCCTGCTGCATGGCGTCCTCGGCGACGTGGATGAACGCGTGGTAGCCGAGCGGGCCGCCGTCGTAGACCGCGATCCGGTCCAGGTAGGCGCGGGTGATCTCGGCCGACGTCGTGACACCGGCGTCGAGGTCGCGCAGCATCTGGTCGATCGAGGTGTTGACGACGTCGTAGGACGAGGTCGTGTAGGCGGGCACCTGCGGGCCGGCCGACGGCGTCGCCAGCACCGGCGCCGACGGGCAGCGGGCGACGCCGAGCGCCGAGGCGTCCCAGTTCTGCAGCGTGCAGCGCTCCAGCGTGGTCAGGCCGGAGAGGTCGGGCGTGGCCGCCAACGCCGTGAGCTGCGCGGCCGCCGCGGTCTGGGAGCCGGCGCCGGTCGCGCCCACCGTCACGAACCGGGCCAGCGACCGGGTCTCGCGGGGCGCGACGGTGAAGGTGCTGACGTAACCCTGGAAGTTCGCCTCGTGCCCGGTCGTCGCCATGGGCGTGTCGAACGGGTCGCGCTGCTGGTTGCCGGTGCGGTCCAGCGTGCCGGGCGCCCCGGGGGAGCCGAGCACGACGCCGACCGGGCGCTGCGCGGCGTTCGGGGTGGCGGCCAGCGTCCACGCATCCTGCCGGTCGACGACCGCGTCGCCACTGGACGTCGACCGGATGGCGCCCTGACTCTGGGCCGCGCCGAAGCCCAGCGATCCGCCGAACGAGACCTCGACGGTGACCGGCTTGCGCCCGGTGTTGGTGAAGGTGTCGAAGAACCGCGCCCACGCGTCGGCGCCGTCGACCGTCACCTCGCGGGTGATCCGCACGTCGCCGAGCTGCACCGACCGCGTCGGCTCGAACGTGTCGACACCGTCGAAGGTGAGGCCGAAGCCGCGCATCATCTCGCCGTTGAGCCGCGGTTCTTCCGCGCCCGCTGGAATGGACACCCGGACGAAGATGTTGCCGAACCCCTCGACAGGCGAGTTGCTGACGGCGCGGATGCTGCCGGTGTCCAGCCCCGGCGGGGACGCGTCGTGGATCTGCCACGTCGCGCCGTTGCCGGCCGGAACGCTGGTGACGGCTCCCGTGGGGGCCGCGGGCAGCAGGACGGCCGTGGTCAGCGCCGCGGCGGCACATCCCGCCGCGACCGCCCGGCCCCTCGACACGCTTCTCGGCATCGGGTCCCTCTCTGGTGGATCGAAGATCACCTGTGCAAACGGTGAAACCTCACCATCGGGACATTGCGGACGCGTTTCCTCGCGGTGCCGCGGGTGTAGCCGCGTCAGGAACCGGCGGGCCGGGGGAGCACCGCGTCGAGGGTGATCGGCAGTTCCGTCACCCGGCTGCCCGTCGCGTGCCAGATCGCGTTCGCGACCGCCGCCCCGGCGCCCGTGATCCCGACCTCACCCGCACCGAGGATGCCCAGCGGCGTCTGCGGATCCGGGTGGTCGAGCAGGTGCACCTCGATCGGCGGGACGTCGGCGTGGACCGGCACGTGGTACTCGGTGAGGCTCGGGTTCATGATGCGGCCGCGGCGCGGATCGACCAGCGTGGCCTCGGTCAGTGCGAGGCCGATGCCCATGACGACGCCACCGCGGATCTGGCTGGCGGCCGTCTTGGCGTTGATGACGCGGCCGATGTCGTAGGCGCCGACCCACCGGGTGACCCGGACCTCGCCGGTGTCGGCGTCGACGCGCACCTCGCACAGCTGTGCGCCCGCGGCGGCCTTGAGCCAGCGCCGTTGGTCGCGCATCAGCTTCACGGTATCGCGCAGCCCGGACCAGGTCGCGGCGAGGCCGGACCGCGGGCCCAGCTCGACCGTCACCTCGTCGCGCCCGGAACGGCGCACGATCTCGGTGTAGCGCTCGTGGGCGCTCCGGCCGTCGCCGAACGCCCCGCCGTCCGTCCGCCGGCCGAGCCGGTCCAGTGTCGCGACCAGCCGGCGGCTCGCGACGTCGACACTCGCCGCGATGCTGGCCGACTGGCCGCTGCCGCCCGCCCCCGGCCCCGTCGGCAACGAGGTGTCGCCGTAGCGGACCTCGACGGCGGGCAGCGGCACGTCCAGGCGGTCGGCGACCAGCTGCGCCACGGCCGTCGGCGCGCCCATGCCCAGCTCGTGGAAGGCGCACTCCAGCGTCACCGTCCCGGTGGCGGCCACGGACAACCGCAGGTGGGCCGGGAACTGCCAGGCCGGGTGGAACGCCGTCGCCGCGCCCCAGCCGACCAGCCACCGCCCGTCGCGCATCGAGCGCGGGGCCACCGGCCGGTCCGCCCATCCGAACGCCGATGTCGCGACGTCGAACGCCTCGAGGATGCGGCGCTGCGAGAACTCCTTCCCGTCGATCGGCCCGCGCGACGGCGCCAGGTTGCGGCGGCGCAGCTCGATCGGGTCGAGACCGGTCGACGCGGCCAGCATGTCGAGCGCCGACTCCAGCGCGAACGTGCCGTTGGCCTCGCCCGGCGCGCGCATCACCTGGTTCGGCAGCAGGTCCATGCTGACCAGCTGCGTGCCCAGCCGCATCGCCGACGCGTCGTAGAGGTCGTGCGAGCAGGAGACCACCTGCTCGGCCGCGCCGCCGACGGCGCCCTTGCGCAGCTGGGCGGTGTGGATCAGCGCGGTGAGCCGGCCGTCGTCGCCGGCGCTCAGCGCGACCCGCTGGATCGAGGGACTGCGCCCGCCCACGGTCCGGTAGACGCCCTCGCGGGTGAGCTGCAGCCGCACCGGCCGGCCGGTCTCGCGGGCGGCCAGCGCGGCCAGCACGGTGTGCGCCCACACCATGGTCCGGCCGCCGAACGCGCCGCCGACGTGCTCGCTGATGACCCGCACCTGGCCGGGCGCGAGCCCGAAGGTGCGCGCGAGGTGCCGTTTCACCCAGTCGACGTTCTGCGAGCCATCCCACACGGTGACCTGCGCGTCGCGTCCCGACCCGGTCCACACGACGGTGCAGCCGTGCGGCTCGAGCGCGTTGTGGTTCTGCGGCGGCGTGACGAACGTGGCGTCGACCCGGTGTGCCGCCTGGGCCAGGGCGGCCTCGGCGTCGCCCTTGCTGCCGCCCAATGGCGGGCCGATCGGCATGGGCCGCTGTGGTGCGCCCCCGGCGGCGACGGCGGGGAAGTCGACGACGGGGTCGGGCGCGGCCTCGTACTCGGCGCGCACGAGCGCGGCGGCCTCATGGGCCGCCTCCAGGGACTCGGCGACGACGACGGCGATCGGCTCGCCGTCATAGTGCACCTCGTCGTCGAGCAGGTAGCCGGACGAGACACCCGGCGCGAGCGAGGCGAGGTTGAGCGGGTTGAGCCGGCCGGGGCGCCGCATGGCCGGCCGGTCGCGGTAGGTCAGGACCGCGAGCACGCCGGGGACCCGCGCGGCGGCCTCGACGTCGAGCACGGTGATGCGGCCGCGGGCCACCGTGGCGTGCGCGAGCGCCGCGTGGACGATGCCCTCGACGTCGACGTCCGTGGAGTAGGTGGCCCGGCCGCTGGTCTTCACCGCGCCGTCGCGGCGGTCGACCGGTGCCCCGAGGACGCCGGTCGCGTTCGTCGTGTCAGTCACGCCGCACCGCCCTCGTCCCGCAGCCGGCGCAGGACCGCCGGGACGGTGCGCCGGACCAGATCGATCTTGAACGCGCTGTCGCGAGTTCCGTGCGCGCCGGCCAGTTCGGCGTCGACGGCGGCGGCGAAGGACTCGTCGGTGGCCGGCGCCCCGGTCAGGGCCGCCTCCAGCCGGGTCGCGCGCCAGGGCCGGGCCGCGACGCCGCCAAGGGCGACCCGCGCCGCGCGCACGGCGCCGTCGTCGACGTCCAGCGCGGCGGCGACCGAGACCAGCGCGAACGCGTACGAGGCGCGGTCGCGGACCTTTCGGTACCGCGACGTCCGGGCCACCGGCGACGGCGGCAGCTCGACGGCCGTGACCAGCTCACCCGGGCGCAGCACGGTCTCGAGGTCCGGCCGGTCGCCGGGGAGCAGGTGGAACTCCGTCAGCGGCACCCGCCGCGCGCCGTCCGGTCCGAGCAGGTGCACGACGGCGTCGAACGCGGCCAGCGCCACGCACAGGTCCGACGGGTGCACAGCCACGCAGTGCTCCGACGCGCCCAGGATCGCGCCCATGCGCGAGAACCCGTCGCGCGCGTCGCAGCCGGCGCCCGGCGTGCGCTTGTTGCACGCCGACGCGGTGTCGTAGAAGTACAGGCAGCGGGTGCGTTGCAGCAGGTTGCCACCGACGGTGGCGAGGTTGCGCAGCTGCCCGCTGGCGCCTGCCAGCACCGCCTGCGCGAGCGCCGGGTACGCCGTTCGCACCCGGTGATCCCGGGCGAGGTCGGTGTTGCGCACGCCCGCACCCACCAGGAGGCCGCCGTCCGCCGTCGCCTCGATGCCGTCGAGCCCGGCCCGGGTGACGTCGACCAGGAAGTCCGGGTCCTCGACGCCCTCGCGCCACAGGTCGACGAGGTTCGTCCCGCCGGCCAGGTACCGCGCGCCCGGGTGCTCGCCTGCGAGGCGGACCGCGTCGTCGCCGGAGGTGGCCCTGGCGTAGCCGATGTCCCTCATGGCCGGCCGGCCGTCTCGGCGATCGCCTCGACGATGCCGTTGTAGGCGCCGCAGCGGCACAGGTTGCCGCTCATGCGCTCGCGGATCTCCTCGCGGCTCAGGGGGAGGGGCGCGTCCGGCCCGACCCGGTCGCTGACGTGGCTGGGCAGCCCCGCCGCGTGCTCGGCGAGCATGCCCAGAGCGGAGCAGATCTGCCCCGACGTGCAGTACCCACACTGGTACCCGTCGTGGCGGACCATCGCGTCCTGCAGCGGGTGCCGGCCGCCGGCACCGTCGCCGACACCCTCGACGGTCGTGACGTCGGCGCCGTCGTGCTGCACCGCGAGCGTCAGGCACGAGAGCACCCGCCGGCCGTCGACGAGCACGGTGCAGGCGCCGCAGCCGCCTTGGTCGCAGCCCTTGCGGGTGCCGGTGAGTCCGAGCCGTTCGCGCAGCGCGTCCAGCAGACTGGTCCTGGCCGGGAGCGCCAGATGGTGGGTCGTTCCGTTGACCCGCAACGACACGTCGGTAGCCATGGCCTCGAAGTTAATGCAATGATGTTGCACTATCAAGCGGGAGTGGTGAATGGGCTTCGAACGGGCCAGGCGGCCGGAGCACAAGGCGATCCGGCGCGCCCAGATCCTCGACGCGACCCACGAGCTCATCGCCGAGCAGGGCGTTCGTGGACTCACGCTGGCGACCATCGGGGAGCGGGTGGGCCTGGCGGCGTCGACGGTGGCCCGGCAGTTCCACAGCCGCGACGACCTCTTCGTCACGCTGACCGAGCGCGAGTGGGGCCGCTTCGACGAGCTGGTCCGCCGGGGCCTGGGGGAGCGGCCCGAGGACATCGCCGGCGCGTTCGTCCGGGCACTCGTCGGGCTGCCGGTCCTGTGCGAGCTGGGCGCGTACATGCCGGCGGCGCAGCAGTTCGAGCTCGCCGACGAGGTGGTCCGCAGCTACCGGCGCACGACGCTGGCGCATGTGCGCGGGCTGGCCGAGGCCGTCCACGCGGCCGACCGGCGGATCAGCGTCGAGCGCGGTCGCGGCCTGGTCGCCACCGCCGTCGTCATGGCGGCCGGCACCTGGACCAGCTCGAACCCGGGCCGCGCCCGCGACCCGTTCCACGCGAACAGCCCGGACCTCGACGACGAGCCGTTCGACTTCGAGGTGCTGCTGCGGTCGGTGCTGGAGGCCGTCGTCGCCGGGTTCCGCCAGCGGCCACCGGCCGAGTCGGGCGCGACCGCAGGCTGACCCCGTCCCGCACCGGTCAGGATTCGAGAAGCGCCCGGCGGGGGAGCCGCCGCACGATCGGGACATGACGAGACACCTGGCTCCGCACGATCGGCGTACGATTCGGGACATGACCAGCCGGCCGACCGAGGACCAGCGGCTCAGCGACCTCGCGCGCCTGCGCCGGGTCCGCGACCGCATGGACCGCGAGTACGCGCAGCCGCTGGACGTCGAGGCGCTCGCCCGCGGTGTGCACATGTCGTCGGGCCACCTGAGCCGCGAGTTCAAGCGGGTCTTCGGCGAGTCGCCGTACTCCTATCTCATGACCAGGCGCATCGAGCGGGCCATGGCGCTGCTGCGGCGCGGCGACCTCAGCGTCACCGAGGTCTGCTTCGAGGTCGGCTGTTCGTCACTGGGGACGTTCAGCACCCGGTTCACCGAGCTGGTCGGGGTGCCGCCGAGCACCTACCGCGAGCAGATGGCCGGCGAGACCGCCGAGATGCCGCCCTGCCTGGCCAAGCAGGTGACGCGCCCATTGCGCCACCGCGAGCCGAATCGTGCCGCGCGCGCGGAGGCGCAACTAGCCTGACCGCCATGGACATCCGCATCTACCACGCGTTCCTCCCGCACACCGACGCCGAGGCCGCCATCGCGTTCTACCGCGACCTGATGGGCTTCGAGGTGCTCAACGACGTCGACTACGAGGGGATGCACTGGATCACGGTCGGCTCGCCGGACCAGCCGGGCACCACGATCGTGCTGCACCCGCCCGCCGTCGACCCCGGCATCACCGACGACGAGCGCCGGGTGATCCTCGAGCTGATCGCCAAGGGCAGCTTCGGCGCGGTCACGCTGGCCACGCACGACCTCGACGGCCTGTTCGAGCGGCTCGAGGCCGGCGGCGCCGACATCGTCCAGGAGCCGACGGACCAGCCGTACGGCGTGCGCGACGCCGCCGTCCGCGACCCGTCCGGCAACCTGATCCGCATCAACCACCTGAACTGACGAACGACGCGAGACCGGACGGAGACACGATGAGCAAGCCCACGGGGGCGCAGCACGCCGCTGACAGCCACGACCTGATCCGCGTGCAGGGGGCGCGCGAGAACAACCTCAAGGACGTCAGCATCGAGATCCCGAAGCGCCGCCTGACGGTGTTCACCGGCGTCTCGGGGTCGGGGAAGAGCTCGCTGGTGTTCGACACCATCGCGGCAGAATCGCAGCGGCTCATCAACGAGACCTACAGCGCGTTCGTGCAGGGCTTCATGCCGTCGCTGGCGCGGCCCGAGGTCGACGTCCTCGAGGGGCTGACGACGGCGATCATCGTCGACCAGGAGCGCATGGGCGCGAACCCGCGCTCGACCGTCGGCACCGTCACCGACGCCAACGCGATGCTGCGCATCCTGTTCAGCCGGCTGGGGGAGCCGCACGTGGGGCCGCCGCCCGCGTTCTCGTTCAACGTGCCGGCACGCAAGGCCAGCGGCGTCATGACCTCGGCGACGGGCGAGAAGACCATCGTCCGCGACGCGATCTACCACGGCGGCATGTGCCCGCGCTGCGAGGGCCGCGGCTCCATCTCCGACGTCGACCTCTCGCAGCTCTACGACGACACCAAGTCGCTGAACGAGGGCCCGTTCACGATCCCCGGCTACAACGCCGACGGGTGGAACGTGCGGATCTTCGCGGCCTCCGGGTTCTTCGACCCGGACAAGCCGATCAAGGACTACACCGAGAAGGAGCTCGACGACCTCCTGTACAAGAAGGCGACGAAGGTCAAGTTCGAGAACATGAACCTGACCTACGAGGGCCTGATCCTGCGGATCCAGAAGTCGTTCCTGTCCAAGGACGTCGACTCCCTGCAGCCGCACATCCGCGCGTTCGTCGAGCGGGTCGCCACGTTCACCGCGTGCCCCGAGTGCGGCGGCACCCGGCTCAGCGAGTCGGCGCTGTCGTCGAAGGTCAAGGGCATCAACATCGCCGAGGCCTGCGCCATGCAGATCACCGACCTCGCCGCGTGGATCCGCGGCCTCGACGAGCCGTCCGTCGCGCCGCTGCTGTCGGCGCTGGGCGAGAACCTCGACTCGTTCGTGCAGCTCGGCCTCGGCTACCTCAGCCTCGAGCGTCCGTCCGGCACGCTCTCCGGCGGCGAGGCGCAGCGCATCAAGATGCTGCGCCACCTCGGGTCGTCGCTCACCGACGTCACCTACGTGTTCGACGAGCCCACCGTCGGCCTGCACCCGCACGACATCCAGCGGATGAACGACCTGCTGATCCAGCTCCGCGACAAGGGCAACACCGTCCTCGTCGTCGAGCACAAGCCGGAGGCCATCGCCGTCGCCGATCATGTGGTCGACCTCGGGCCGGGGGCGGGCTCCGGCGGTGGGGAAGTGGTCTTCGAGGGCTCCGTCGACGACCTGCGCAAGACCGACACCGTCACCGGGCGGCACCTGGACGACCGCGCGGCGCTGAAGCCGTCGGTGCGCACGGCTTCGGGGGCGCTGTCGGTGCGGGGTGCCACCATGCACAACCTCCAGGACGTCGACGTCGACATCCCGCTCGGCGTGCTGGTGGTCGTCACCGGCGTCGCGGGCTCGGGCAAGAGCTCGCTGATCCACGGCTCGGTCTCCAAACGCGACGGCGTCGTGGCCATCGACCAGAGCGCGATCAAGGGGTCGCGGCGCAGCAACCCCGCCACCTACTCCGGGCTGCTCGAGCCGATCCGCAAGGCGTTCGCGAAGGCCAACGGCGTCAAGCCGGCCCTGTTCAGCGCCAACTCCGAGGGCGCCTGCCCGACCTGCAACGGCGCCGGCGTCATCTACACCGAGCTCGGCTTCATGGACACCGTCGCCACCCCGTGTGAGGACTGCGGTGGAAAGCGGTTCCAGGCCGCGGTGCTCGAGTACGAGCTGGGCGGGCTGAACATCGCCGAGGTGCTCGACCTGCCCGTGGCCGAGGCGCACGCGTTCTTCGCCGACGGTGCGGGAAAGGTGCCCGCGGCGGCGGCCATCCTGTCCCGCCTCGAGGACGTCGGTCTCGGTTATGTCAACCTGGGGCAGCCGCTGACGACGCTGTCGGGCGGGGAGCGGCAGCGGCTCAAGCTGGCCGCGAGCCTGGGGGGCGGCGACGGTGTCGTCTATGTGCTGGACGAGCCGACGACCGGCCTGCACCTGGCCGACGTCGAGCAGCTGCTCGGGCTGCTGGACCGGCTGGTCGACTCCGGGAAGTCGGTCATCGTCATCGAACACCACCAGGCGGTCATGGCGCACGCCGACTGGATCATCGACCTCGGCCCGGGCGCCGGTCACGACGGCGGCAGGATCGTCTTCGAGGGGTCGCCGGCGGACCTGGTGGCCGCTCGTTCGACGCTGACGGGGGAGCACCTCGCGGAGTACGTGGCCGGCTGAGCTCCCGTCGGCCACTCGGCCCCCGATGGCGGGTGGTTTGGTGGCGCTATGGCACCACCAAACCACCCGCCATCGAGTCGGTCAGGAATCGAGAAGCCCCAGTGGCGCGCGCGGCCGTAGCGTGACGAGTACCGACATCGTCAATGCAAGGAGATCATCATGTCGCTGCAGGTGAGCGTCGTCATGCTCGGCGTGGAGGACATCGACCGCGCCAAGAAGTTCTACGTCGACGGCATGGGCGCCGAGCTCGAGCAGGACCAGCCGGGATTCGTGCTGTGCCGGCTGGGCGGGGCGACGAAGCTGGCGCTGTACCGCTGGGAGGCGGTGGCAGGTGACGCCGGCGTGAAGGCCGAGGGCTCCGGCTTCCGCCGGTTCTCGCTGCACTACATCGCCGACACCCGCGAGGAGGTCGACGAGGTCTTCGCGGCCGCCGTCGCAGCCGGGGCCACCGTGCTCAAGCCGGCCGAGGCCGCCCAGTGGGGCGGCTACTCCGGCACGTTCAGCGACCCGGACGGCCACCTCTGGAAGGCCGCCACGAACGCCTGACCGGCTTGCTCGGCTTGCTCGGGCAGCATCGCTTCCTTACCATGGTGTAAGGAGGCGATGCTGAGTGTTCTCTGCGACCATGACCAGCAAGGGACAGATCACCATTCCGAAGCAGGTTCGTGTGGAGCTGGGTCTGATGACAGGCACTCGCGTGACGTTCACCAAGAACGAGGACGGTGACTACGTGCTCAGCCGGCGGGCGCGCAGCGTCAAGGAGCTCAAGGGGCGGCTGCGGTATGACGGCGAGCCGAAGACCCTGGACGAGATGGACGCCGGCATCGCGAGCGGCGCGGCCGAGTCGCTCGGATGATCGGTGTCGACACCAACGTCCTGGTGCGCTATCTGACGCAGGACGACCCGGCTCAGGCGCGGATCGCCACCAGGGTGATCGAGAGCCTGACCGTCAGGCAGCCCGGCTATCTGGGCCTCGTCACCCTGGCCGAGACCTCCTGGGTGCTACAGCGCTCGTACGGCTTCGACGCGAGCGAGGTCACTCGAGTGCTGAGCGACGTGGTGAGCGCCGACGAGTTCGTCGTCGAGAATCCCGCGGTGGTCGGCCAGGCGCTGGATGCAGCAGCCGCCGGAGCCGACTTTGCTGATGCGCTCATCGCTGAGACGGCACGCCAGGCGGGTTGCGACCACACCGTGACGTTCGATCGCCGTGCGGCCAAGCTGGCTGGTGTGCGGCTGCTCGCCTAACGCCGATAATGCACATTATGTCAACTAAACGAGATGAGGGCCCAGACGAGGCGACGCCAGGTCCTCCCCCCGAAAGGAAGACATCCGGCGTCGCTTCGGTGTGTCGTGTGTTCCACCGCGCGTTGACGGCGGCCGAGGCCCGCGATCAGCTGAGCGCGCAGCGCGGTCCGACGCAGATGGTGACCTCCATGCGCGACGCAAGCCGGTAGGACCGGCCGCCCTCGGTGTAGGCGATCTCGACGCCCTTGATACTGGACCGCCCCTGATGGGCCGGCTGCAGGCCCACGGCGAGGTCGTAGTCGCGGCCCGGCGGCACCCGAGCCCCGACGGCGTCGACCCGCCGGCTCCAGGCGGGACGCAGATGCTGGCTTTGCTCACCGGTGAGGTCGGGCGGGAAGGGGCCGCCGATGACGAAGCGCCCCGGCAACACGAGCGCCGCTTCCAACGTGATGCCGTCGGGGTCGAGCAGACGGACGTGGTCGACCGTGATGGTCCCCGGTCCGAGATTGGGCAGCGGGTAGCTGATCGTCACCGGCCCGCCGTCCGGAGACCGTACGCCCACCAGGTTGCCCGACCCACCCAGCGGGCCGGCCGCTACGGTGCCCGCGGCGCAGACAGCCGCGGCGGCCACGACGCCGGTGAGCAGGAGCCGTCGAACCCAGCGAGGTGGCACCTGCCCAGCCTAGCGTGGCACGTGCATTGCAAGAACCTATACCGGCTCCGGCGGCTCAGCTGAAGCCGCAGGCCGACGACCCGGCGCGGACCGTGACGCTGAGCAGTGACGTCACCAGGTAGGACCGACCGCCCTCGGAGTAGGCGATCTCGACCCCGTCGATGCTCGACTCCCCTGGGCCCGACGGCCGCAGCCCGACCACTAGGTCGTGGCCGAATCCGGGCGGGACCAGCGCGCCGACGGCGTCGACCCGCTGCTCCCAAGCGGGCAGCAGTTCCGGAAACGCGTCGGCGCTGGTGAAGTCCGGCGGGTACGGGCCGCCCATGACGAACCGCCCGGGCACCACGTGCGCGGCTTCCAGGGTCAGGCCTTCGGGATCGACCAGCCGGACGTGGTCGATGGTGACGATTCCCGGTCCGCTGTTGGGCAACGGGTAGCTCGCCGTCACCGGGCCGCCCGTGGGCGACGGCGCGCACAGTCCCCCGCCTCCGGCGGCCTCCGACAGCGGACCGGCGGCGACGGTGCCGGCGGCGCAGAGAGCCGCCGCGGCCACGACGCCGGCCAGCAGAAGGCGCCGCTCCCAGGCCGAGGTCAACGCTCCGCCCATGCCTCACAGGCCTGCACATCAGGCCCGAGCATGATGTCCCCGTCCATGACGACGCGATGGGAGCGGCCGCCGTCGACGTAGGTGACGTCGAAGCCGCGCAGCGTGGCCGGCCGGTCCTCCGTCGTCCGGCGGACGCCGAAGATCAGCGCGCGGACCTCGCCTGCCGGGATCTGCGCGCCGACCGCCGGGAGCCGCTGCGCCCACTCGTCCGCGAGCTCGGGAGAACCGTCGGCCGGGTCGAACGACGGCGGGTGCGGCCCGAAGTCCATCCCGAGGCTGCCGCCGCCGGGCACCTGATGGTTGGCCATGAGCGAGGCCTCGACCACTGCCACGCCGACCGGCTCGCGGAGTGCCACATGAGTGAGGGTGACCGTGCCCGGGCCATGATTGGGGAGCCACTGCCCCACCGTAGCCAGGCCGTCGTCCGGCCACGGCATGCAGATCCAGGCGCCCGCCGCCGTGACCGGACCGGCCGAGACCGTGCCGCTGGCACACAGAGCGGCAGCCGCAGCTGCCGCCGTCGCCCACGCCCATCGACCCCAGTTGCGTGGCACGGCGTCCTCCGCTCCCCCGAGATGGCACCAGCCTAATGGCCAGGTGCATTGCGGGGAACTACTCGAACGGGATCGACTCGATGCGCTCCATGTTGTCCTCGCCCCACTCGCCCAGCGGCGCGAGCGCGTCGTTGAGCGAGCGGCCGAAGTCGGTCAGCGAGTACTCGACCTTCGGCGGGATCTGCTGGTACACCTCGCGGTGCAGGAGCCCGGCGGTCTGCAGCTCCTTCAGCTGCAGGATGAGCATCCGCTCACTGATGCCACCCACCGTCCGGCGCAGCTCGCCGAAGCGCAGCGGGCCGTCCTGGAGCGCGAACAGGATGAGGCCCTTCCATTTGCCGCCCATGACGGCGACCGCGGCGTCGAGCCCGGAGGTGAAGTTGCGCTGAGTCACGGCTTTGACCTCTTGACATACAGAACTGTGGGTACCGAACAGAAGTGTAGGTACTTGCGCACAGGCAAGTATAGAACACAGCATCGTGCCCATGACCGACCACCAGCCCGCGCCCGTCACCGTCCTCGGACTCGGCTCGATGGGCAGCGCGCTCGCCCGCGCGTTCCTCGCCGCCGGCCACCCGACGACGGTCTGGAACCGTACCCCGTCGAAGGCCGCTCCCCTGGTCGCCGAAGGCGCCCGCCACACCACCGCCGTCGACGACGCCGTCGCCGCCAGTCCGCTCGTGATCGCCTGCCTGACCGGCTATGACGACACCCGCGCGGTGCTGGAGTCGACGACGGCGTCCTGGGCCGGTCGCGTGCTGGTCACCCTGAACAGCGGCACCCCGACCGGCGCTCGAGGCATGGCCGCCTGGGCGGCCGAGCAGGGCATCCGGTTCCTCGACGGCGCGGTCAAGGACGTGCCCGACGCCGTCGGCAAGGCCGGAACCCTGCTCTACTACGCCGGCGACCCCGAGGGGTTCGCCGAGCACGCGGCCACCCTCCGGGCCCTCGGCGGCGACACCGTCCTGCTGGGCGACGAGCCCGACCTCGCCAAGTTCTACGAGTCTGCCGTCGGCGCCACCCTGCTGCCCGCGCTGGTCGGCTTCTTCGCCGGCGCCGCCGCGGCCCGCAACCGCGGGATCCCGGCGAGCGAGCTGGTCCCCTACTCCGTCCGCTGGCTGACGATGATCGGCGAGATCCTGCCCCTGTTCGCGGCGGAGATCGACGCCCGCGACTACAGCGCGGGCGCGTCGTCGGTCGACCTGTTCCTCACCGGCGCGGACTGGGACCTCGAGTTTGCCCGCGATGCCGGGATCGACGACGCCTGGCTACGGCCGCTGCACGACCTGATCCGCAGGGCTGGGGCCGCCGGCCACGGCCCGGACAGCATCGCCGCCCTCACTGAGGTGATCAGGGTGCCGTGACCGGCCCCGCGAGGTGGGCGACGGCGTCGTCGGTGCGGCCGGCGCCGTAGACGCGCAAGAGCTCGGCGATCTCGGGGTGGGCGTCCTCGATCCGCCCGGCCGCCGACAGGTAGTCCGACGCCGACGCGACCCGCCGGAACAGGCTCTGGACCTGTTCGGCGATCTCGCGCGCCGACGTGCGCCGGGTGGTGGCGCCGGTGAGCAACTCCCCCGGCCCGCCCGCGGCCTCGATGCGCGCGATCGCGTCGGCGCCCGCCAACCGGCCGGCGGCGACGGCGTCCGTGGCCTCGACCATGGCGCGCAGCCGTTCGACCGCCGCCGGGTTTCCGATCTTGATCCGCTGCCCGCTCATGACCTGCGACAGCATGGGCGCCGAGATGCCCAGCAATGCCGCCACCCTCCCCTGCGTCAGCCCCAGCGTGGCGCGGCAGCGGTCGACGATCGCCCCCAGCGGTTCGCCGTAGATGTCGCGCTGCGCCGCGCGGTTGGCGTCGACGTCCGCCATGTGCGCCCTCCAACGATTTGCACCCGTGAATCCGCAACCATGTTGACACGCACGGGTTCTCCGGTCCAGACTCACCGTACGTTTGCAACTGCAAATCAGGTCGGGAGTTCGCATGAGAGTCTCGTCGCCGCAGCGGTCGCCGCCTCCGTCATCGCCGTCCTGGTCCCTGCCTCCGCCCAGGCGCAGACCGAGCCGATCGACCCGGCCAGCCGCATGGTCCTGGTGCTCGACTCGTCCGGCTCGATGTCCGAGGCGACGCCCGACGGCACCACGCGCATCGACGCCGCCAAGGACGCGCTGCGCGAGGTCGTCGGCGGTCTCCCCGACGACCAGGAGGTCGGCCTGCGGGTGTACGGCGCCGAGGTGTTCTCGCAGAACGACCCCGGCGCGTGCACCGACTCGCAGCTGATCGTCGAGCCCGGCACAGGCAACCGCGACCAGCTCACCTCGGCGCTCGACGGCTACGAGCCGTACGGGGAGACGCCGATCGGCTACGCGTTGCAGGAGGCCGGCAAGGACCTGGGCACCGAAGGACCCCGCACCATCGTCCTGGTCTCCGACGGCGAGCCGACTTGCGATCCGGACCCGTGCACGGTCGCCACCGAACTGGCCGGCGACGGTGTCGACGTGCGCATCGACGTGGTCGGCCTCGACGTCGACGCCGCGGCCCGCGACAAGCTGCGCTGCATCGCCGAGAACGGCCACGGCACCTACTACGACGCCGCCGACGCCGAAGACCTCGTGCAGTCGCTCGACACCTCGACCACCCGCGCCTCGCGCCCGTTCGACCTCACCGGCACACCGATCAAGGGCGCAGCGACGCCGGACGATGCCCCCACCATCTCCACCGGCCAGTACCTCGACACCTTCCCGCAGGAGGGCAGCCTCTGGTACCGCGTCGAACGGACGGTCCCGAACAGCACCATCCACGTGGGCGTCACCCACCGGAGCATCGCCTTCGGCGCCATGGGTGACTGGGTCAACGTGAGCACCCATCACCCCGGCGACGATCCCGGCTCGCTGGGCTTGTGCGGCGAGCGCTCGTCGTTCCCGCTGGGCACGCTCGGCTACACCTCGGCGACGAGCTGGGTCGAGAACGCGGACAACCCCTGCAACACCGCCGACGTCGTCTACGTCGAGGTCGCGCCACAGAAGGGCGACCTGGCCGCCGAACCGGTCGAAATCGCCGTCTACGAGGAGCCGCCGCTGGCCGACCCGTCCGGCGGCGACCTCTTCCCCCGGCCGCAGGAGCCGGCCTGGACCCCGCTGGAGCCGGGCGAGCCCGTCACCGGAGTCGTCCCCGGCACGTCGATCTCCAACGCGCCGGTGGTCTCCGACGGCACCTACGCGTTCGACATCAACCTGGGCGAGACGCAGGTGGTCGCGATCCCACTCGACTGGGGCCAGAGCCTGCAGGCGCAGTTCGACAGCGCGCTGCCGACGGGTGAGAGTCTGGCCACCCACGGCCCCACTGTCCAGATCTCCGGACCGGTGCGCGACGACGCCAGGGTGGACCTCTTCGGCAGAGAACCCTCCGACTGGACCGACGGGGTGTGGGGCGCATTCCCCGCGGGCACGACGTCCTACCGCATCGGCACCCTGACGCAGACGGTCGGCTACCTCCACCGCAATGGCGGCGCCGGGGCCAGCATCCCGGGCCTGCGGTACGTGCAGGTCTCGTTCGACACGTCGGGCGACCCGATGGAGTACACGCTGACCCTGAAGACCAACGGCACCGCCGGCGAGACCGCGCCCACCTACGCCGACGTCGACGGCCTCACTCCCCCGGCCGCCGATTCGGCCCTGGTCGACGGCGGCAGTGGCGGCTCGGGTGATGAGCAGGTCACGGACCTGCCGACCGACGAGGTGACCGGCGAGCCGGACACCGAGAACCAGGCACTGACCAGCGACGACGGCGACAGCTCCGGCACGCCGTGGCTCACCATCGGACTGGCGGCGGCCGGTGTGCTGGCCCTCGGCGGCGCGGGCGCACTGATGCGCCGGAACCGGGCTACGCCAGCGCCGTGACGACGGCCGCGACCAGCAGCCCGACCCCGAGGACCGCGAGCGCCACCGCCGGCCACGGTGCGCGCCGCGTCGCGGACGGTCCCGGTGCGGGCGCCGACGACGGGGCCGGCTCAGATTCGGGCTCCGGTTCCGCTTCTGGCTGCGGTTCTGGTCCCCGCCCGGTTGGGAGGGGGCCCACCCTACGGGCGGGCACCGACAACTGCGGCGTTACAGGCTCCGACCGCGGCGCCGCGACGGGGCTGGACGACGGTGGCGGTGCGACGGGGACCGGCCCGCCCGGTCCCCAGCCGGGCGGCCAGGGTGGCAGCTGGTCGAAGACCTCGATCGGCTCGCCGGACGGCGCCGGCACGGGCACCGCCTCCAACGCCTCGCGCGCCTCGGCGGCCGAGCCGTACCGATCGGCCGGGTCCGCCGCCAGCAGGCCCGTGACCAGCTCCGCGAACGGCCCGGACGGAACCGGGCCATCGCCGTCGGCACCCGGGCGCCGTCCGGTCAGCAGCTCCACCAGCACGACCCCGCACGAGTAGAGGTCCTGCCGCGGATCGGGGTCGGCACCGCCCAGCACCTCGGGCGCGGAGTAGCCGGGCGTGTGGACGACCTCCGAGTGGTGCGTCAGCCGCGGCTCGTCGGCCCGGACGGCGATGCCGAAGTCAGACAGCCACAGCTCCGGCGCCGCGGTCCCCGTCGCCGAGAGCAGCAGGTTCGACGGCTTCACGTCGCGGTGGACGAGGCCGGCCGCATGCACCGCCGTCAGCGCGTCGAGCAACTGCAGGCCCAGCGTCCGGGCCCACCGGTCCCCCAGCGCCCCGTGGTCGGCCAGCAGCACCGCCACCGATCCGCCGTCGACGAGCGGCATGACGATCAGCACGCGGCCGTCGTCGGCCCACCAGCCGGTAGGGGCGAGGACGTGCGGGTGGTCGACCCGGGTCGAGGACTCGCGGACGAAGCGCAGCAGCGAGGCGCTGTCGGACTGGCGCTGCAGCTTCGCCGCCCGGAAGGCCCGTTCGCGCTGGTCCCAGACCCGCCAGACGTCGCCCATGCCGCCGCGGCCGAGCACGTCGACCAGCTCGAAGCGACCGGCGAACACCTCGCCCACTGCGCTCAGCCCTGCACCTCCGAGCGGTCCTCCGACCAGAGCGTGTGGAACGAACCCTCGCGGTCGACCCGGCGGTAGGTGTGGGCGCCGAAGAAGTCGCGCTGGCCCTGGGTCAGCGCGGCCGGCAGCCGCGGCGCCCGCAGCGCGTCGTAGTAGGCCAGCGCCGTCGAGAAGCCGGGTACCGGGATGCCCAGGCGCGCCGCCGTCGACACCACCGCGCGCCAGGCGTCCTGCGCCGCGCCGATCTCGGCCGCGAACTGCTCGTCGGCGAGCAGGCTCGGCAGCGCCGCGTCCTTGGCGTACGCCGCGGTGATGCGGTCGAGGAAGGCCGCCCGGATGATGCAGCCGCCGCGCCAGATGCCGGCGATGGCGCCGAGGTCGAGCGTCCAGCCGTACTCCGCACCCGCGGCCTGCATCTGGTGGAAGCCCTGCGTGTACGAGACGACCTTGGACGCGTACAGCGCCTGCTCGACCTGCGCGGCGAACCGCTCGGCGTCGTCGGCGTCGAGCGCGCCCACGTCGGCGGGCGACGGGCCGGCCAGCGAGGCGCCGACGGCGCGCAGGTCGGTGTGACCGGACACCGACCGGGCGAAGACGGCCTCGGCGATGCCGCTGACCGGGACGCCGAGGTCGAGGGCGATCTGCACGGTCCAGCGGCCGGTGCCCTTCTGCTCGGCCTGGTCGAGGACGACGTCGACGAACGGCCGGCCGGTGTCGGCGTCGACGTGGGCGAGTACCTCGGCGGTGATCTCGATGAGGTAGGAGTCGAGGCGGCCGGTGTTCCAGCCGCGGAAGATCTCGGCGATCTTGGCCGGCTCGTACCCGGCGGCGTGGCGGAGCAGGTCGTACGCCTCGGCGATGAGCTGCATGTCGGCGTACTCGATGCCGTTGTGCACCATCTTGACGAAGTGCCCGGCGCCGTCGGCGCCGATGTGCGTGCAGCAGGGCGAGCCGTCGGCGGCCTTGGCGGAGATCTTCTCGAGCATCGGGCCGAGCGACTGGTAGGACTCGTCGGAGCCGCCGGGCATGATGCTCGGGCCGTTGAGGGCGCCCTCCTCGCCACCGGAGATGCCGGTGCCGACGAAGTGGATGCCCTGCTCGCGCAGCTTCGCCTCGCGCCGGCGGGTGTCGGCGTAGTGCGCGTTGCCGCCGTCGATGATGACGTCGCCCGGCTCGAGCAGCGGTGCGAACTCGTCGATGACGGCGTCGGTCGGGTCGCCCGCCTTGACCATGATGATCAGCCGGCGCGGCCGCTCGAGCGCGGCGACGAACTCCTCGGCGGTCTCCGCCGGCACGAACGAGCCCTCGGAGCCGAACTGCTCGACGAGGTCGTGCGTGCGGCTCGCGGTGCGGTTGTGCAGCGCGACGGTGTACCCGTTGCGGGCGAAGTTCCGCGCGAGGTTGCGGCCCATGACCGCGAGCCCGGTGACGCCGATCTGTGCCGTTCCAGCCATCAGTGCCGCTCCCTGTCCACGTGCCCGTCGAACCGCGGCGGCCGGCCGCCGCCCAGGCCTCAAGTATTCACCGCTGGACGACGGCGTGAGCAGCCGGTCGGCGGCTCCGGGTCAGACGCCGACGGGGTCGCGGCTCAGCGGGCAGGTCATGCAGTGGCCGCCGCCGCGGCCGCGGCCGAGCTCGGCGCCGACGATCGGGATCACCTCGATGCCGGCCTTGCGCAGCAGCTCGTTGGTCTGGGTGTTGCGGTCGTAGGTGAACACCACGCCGGGCTCGACGGCGACGGCGTTGTTGCCGCTGTCCCACTGCTGGCGCTCGGAGGCGTACGCGTCGCCGCCGGTCTCGACGACTCGCAGCCCGTCCAGGCCGAGGGCAGCGGCGACGACGTCGACCAGCCGAGCGTCTCCCTCGTCGGTGACGTCGACGCCGGGCGCGCGGTCGCCCGGGCGCAGCGTGAACACGTGCAGGGCGTCGACGATGCGCGGGAACACCGTCACCACGTCGACGTCGGCGAAGGTGAACACGGTGTCCAGGTGCATCGCCGCGCGCAGCTTCGGCATGCCGGCGACGATGACCCGCTCGGCGGCGTCCTGCTCGAACAGCGCCGCCGCGACCTGCGTGATGGCGTGCCGCGAGGTCCGCTCGCTCATCCCCATGAGGACCGTGCGGTTGCCGATCGGCATGATGTCGCCGCCCTCGAACGTGGCCCGGCCCCAGCTGCGCTCCGGGTCGCCCCACCACACCGTCGAGTCCGCGTAGCCGGGGTGGAACGTGTAGATCGCCTTGTAGAGCAGGGTCTCGTCGTGCCGGGCCGGCCAGAACAGCGGGTTCATCGTCAGCCCGCCGTACAGCCAGCAGGTCGTGTCGCGGGTGTACAGCGTGTTCGGCAGCGGCGGCATCAGATAGTCGCGCGCCCCGACGGACTCCTGGGCCAGCCCGACGTAGCCGGAGCGGTAGTCGTCGGGCAGGTCGGCCGTCGCCAGGCCGCCGATCAGGAACTCCGCCAGCGCGGCCGGGTCCAGCGACTCCAGGTACTCCCTCGTGGCGTCGACGAAGCCGAGCCCGACCTCGTTGACCGTCACCTTGCGGTCGAGCAGCCACGACCGCGCGCCCGGGATCGCCATGGTCTCGGCCAGCAGGTCGTGCAGTTCGACGACCTCGACGCCGCGGCCGCGCAGCCGTTCGACGAAGTCGAGGTGGTCGCGCTGGGCGGACTCGACCCAGAGGACGTCGTCGAAGAGCAGGTCGTCGGCGTTGGTCGGGGTGAGCCGGCGGTGCGCGAGGCCTGGCCGGCACACCAGCACCTTGCGCAGCCGGCCGACCTCGGAGTGGACGCCGTGCGGCGCGCCCGTGGTCCCGTCGGTCATGGCAGGGTCCTCTCGCTCGGCGGATGGGGTCAGAGACTGATCCAGCCCAGGCTCAGGGCGACGACTCCGACGACGGCGCCGGCGATCGACACGGCCAGGATGAGCAGCTCACCGGGCCCGAACGGCCGTCGTCCCTGCTCGCGGCGGGCCATGACGAACAGCACGGTGGCCGGGGCGTAGACGATGAACGAGACCAGCAGGTACTTCGGTCCGGCGGCGTAGAGCAGGAACGCCGTGTAGAGGGTGGCGAGCAGCGCGACGACGATCTCGCGCGCCGGTCCCCCGGACCGCTCGCCGTCGCGGCCGAGCGCCAGCTTCGCCGCGTACCCCGCCGCCAGCAGGAACGGGATCAGTGTCAGCGCGCTGGTGAGGTTCAGCGCGAAGTTGAACGCGTTCTCGGAGAACGCCGTCACCACGAGCATGACCTGCACGAGCACCGTCGTCAGCAGCAGGGCCGGCCCGGGCACGTCGGCGCCGGTCTTGCGGCCCAGGAAGCGGGGCATGTCGCGGTCGGCCGCGGCGACGAAGAGCACCTCGGCCGCCATCAGCGTCCAGGCCAGGTAGGCGCCGAGGACGGAGATGATCAGGCCGACGCTGACGAACACCTCGCCCCACTGCCCCACCGCCGCCTCGAGCACGCCGGCCATGGAGGGCTGGCGCAGCTCGGCGAGCTCCTCGTTGGGCAGGATCCCGTAGGACACGATGGTCACCGAGGCGAAGATGCTCAGCACCATGGCGAAGCCCAGCAGCGTCGCGCGGCCGACGTCCTCGCGGCGGCGGGCGTGCCGGGAGTAGACGCTGGCGCCCTCGACGCCGAGGAAGACGAACACCGTCGCCAGCATGGTGCCGGTGACCTGGTCGTACAGCGAGCCGAGGTCGCCGCCGCCGCGCCAGTTGTCCGCGAACACCTGCGGGTCCAGGTAGAAGATCGCCAGGATGACGAAGACGATGATCGGGATGACCTTCGCGACGGTCACGATGCGGTTGATCGCCGTGGCCTCCTGCACGCCGCGGCGGATCAGCAGGTAGAACGTCCACAGCCCCACGCTGCTGAGCACGATGGCCAGGACGGTGTCGCCGTCGCCGAGCGCCGGGGCGATGGCGCCCACCGTCGACATGATCAGCACCCAGTAGGTGACGTTGCCGACGCACGCGCTGGCCCAGTACCCGAAGGCGGAGAAGAAGCCGAGGTACTCCCCGAAGCCGGCCTTCGCGTACGCGTACACGCCCGCGTCGAGGTCCGGGCGGCGCAGCGCGAGCGACTGGAAGACGAAGGCGAGCATGAGCATGCCGCTGCCGGCGACGGCCCACGCGACCAGCGCCCCGGCCACACCCGTCTCGCTGCCGAACCGCTGGGGCAACGAGAAGACGCCCGCACCCACCATCGAGCCGACCACCATGGCGGTCAGGGTCGCCAGCGTCACCTTCTGGGCGGTCTGCGCCGTCGTGTCGGCCATCTCGGCCTCCGCCGAAGATCGGCAATAGCGTCGCGGTCACGCTAGCGCAACCCGATCGAGATGATCGGGGAATCGATCACATTGGCACTCGGGTGCCATTCCGAATGTCACCCGGGTGACGCTGCTCCCGTCCGCCGCTCGATGTACCGGGCGATGCCGTCGAGGACCAGGTCGAGACCGAAGGCGAAGTCCTGCCCCAGCCACTCGTCGTCCAGGTCGACCTCGGGGTCGTGGAAGGCGCCCTCGGCGACGATGCGGGCCAGCGTCGGATGCTGGTCGGGGTCGACGAACTCGGTGAGCATGCGGCCGTACGCCTGGTCCCAGGCCTCCTGTGGCGTTCCGGTGCGCGACTCGACGTCGGCCAGGGTGGTGGCCAGCTGGGCGTGGCCGCGCACGTAGCCGCTGAGGACGACCAGGATGGCGAGCATCTCGATGCCGCTCAGGCCGGTGCCGTCGAGGGCGGCCAGCGCCTGCTCCATGCGCTTGATCTGGTGGGGGCCCATGGGCGGCGCGTTGAGCGGGACGTCGAGCGCCCAGCGCCGGCGCCGGTAGATCTCGGCGGTGTCGTTGGCCCACCAGTGCAGCTGGTCGCGCCAGCCGGTGAGCTCCGGCGGCATGTCGGCGATGAAACCGGCGTTCTCGACCATGAGCTCGAGCAGGTCGGTCTTGCTGGGCACGTAGCGGTACAGCGACATCGTCGTGAAGCCGAGCTCGTCGGCGACCCGGCGCATGGAGACCGCCGCCACTCCCTCGGCGTCGGCCACCTCGATGGCGGCCTCGACGATCTGCGGCAGCGACAACGCCGGCTTCGGGCCGCGGGTCGGCGGCTGCAGGGTGCCCCAGAGCAGCTCGAGCGTGCGGTTCGGATCGGCCCGGTGGTTGTCCGTGGCGGCCATGCACTCCCCATCAGTCGAGTCGCGAGTCTGCGCTTGACGCCCATCCTAGAACTGTGTACAACATAAACCAAGCGCTATACATCATAAACAGTTTCTCAGGAGGGTGGCTGTGACCACGAACGACGCGGCGATCGTCGCCGAAGGGCTGCGCAAGCGGTACGGCAGCAGCGACGCACTCGACGGGCTCGACCTCACCGTGCGGCGCGGGGTGGTGCACGGGCTGCTGGGCCCCAACGGCGCCGGCAAGACCACGGCCGTGCGCATCCTGTCCACGCTCCTGCGCTTCGACGGCGGCAGCGCCCGGGTCGCCGGGTACGACGTCGTCGCCGAGGCCGACGAGGTGCGCCGCCGCATCGGCCTCACCGGGCAGTACGCCGCAGTCGACGAGACGCTGTCCGGCCGGCAGAACCTGGTGATGTTCGGCCGGCTGTACCACCTGGGCGCACGGCAGGCGAAGCGGCGGGCCGACGAGCTGCTGGAGCAGTTCGATCTCACCCACGCCGCCGACCGGTCCGGGCGCACCTACTCCGGCGGCATGCGGCGCCGGCTCGACCTCGCGGCCAGCCTCATCCTGGCGCCCGAGGTGCTGTTCCTCGACGAGCCCACCACCGGCCTCGACCCGCGCAGCCGCAACGACGTCTGGGACGCCGTCCGCTCGCTGGTCGCCGGCGGCACGACGGTGCTGCTCACCACCCAGTACCTCGAAGAGGCCGACCAGCTGGCCGGGCGCATCTCCGTCATCGACACCGGCCGGGTGGTCGCCGAGGGCACCGCCGACGAGCTCAAGGCCCGCATCGGCGGCGACCGCATCGAGGTCGTCGTCCGCGATGCCGCCCAGCTGCCGCAGGCTGCCGCCGTCGTCGCCCGCATCGGCACGTCCCCGCCCGAGACCGACGCCGACACCCGCCGGGTCAGTGCCCCCGTCGCCGACCGCATGGCCGCGCTCACCGATGCCGTTCGCGAGCTGCAGGCCGCCGGCGTCGCCGCCGAGGACATCGGCCTGCGCCGGCCCACCCTCGACGAAGCCTTCCTCCACCTCACCGGCCACCGGGCCGAATCCGACGCCGTCAAGGAGTCCGTCTCGTGAGCATCACCTTGCAGCAGCCGCCCGCCCTGATCGCTCCCCCGCCGGCCCGCACTCCCCTGGCGCGACTGCGCTGGACCGCCGCCGACGCCTGGGTGATGACGAAGCGCAACATGGCGCACGTCGTCCGGGCGCCCGAGGAGGTGATCATCTACTTCACCCTGCCGATCATGTTCGTGCTGGTCTTCGGCTACGTGTTCGGCAGCGGCATGGCGATGCCCGGCGGCGGCAACTACCGCGAGTTCCTGCTGCCCGGCGTGTTCGCGATGACCATGCTCTACGGCCTGGGCGCGACGGCGACCGGCGTGGCGTTCGACGTCGACCGCGGCGTGGTCGACCGGTTCCGGTCCATGCCCATGGCGCGGTCGGCGCTGGTGGCAGGGCGCAGCGCCGCCGACCTCATTCGCGCGGTGCTCGAGATGACGACGCTGGTCGTCTGCGGCCTGCTGGTCGGCTGGCAGTGGCACCGCGGCATCGGCAACGCGCTGGCCGCCGTCGGGCTGATCCTGCTGCTGCGCTTCGCCATCACCTGGGTCGGCATCTACCTCGGCCTCGTCGTGCCCAACGCGGACACCGTCGGCGTCATCGTCTTCCCGGCCGCGTTCCCGCTGACGGCGCTGTCGAACGTCTTCGTCGCGCCGGAGCTGATGCCCGGCTGGCTGGGCGCGGTGTCGGAGTGGAACCCGCTGTCGTCGACGGTGGCCGCCACCCGCGAGTTGTTCGGCAACCCGGGCCTCGGCGGCGACTCGTGGGCGGCGCAGCACAGCCTGCTGCTGGCCGTCGCCTGGCCGCTGGTCATCCTGGCGATCTTCGTGCCGCTGTCGATCCGTCGTTACCAGAAGCTCAGCCGATAGCTCCGGGGGCCCGACGGCGGCCGACCCGTTGCCGTCAGGCCCGGTCCGGAGCACGCTGGACGGTGACGGGTTCGGGTTCCGCCGAGGGAGGTCGAGGACCGTGCACGCACACGACGGCGACCGTCTGGTGGTCGAGGGGACGAGGGTCGGCTCGCCCCGCCGCGAGGGCGAGGTGCTCGAGACGCACGGGCCGGACGGCGGGCCGCCGTTCCTGGTCCGCTGGTCCGACGGTGCGCAGTGTCTGGTCTATCCGGGCACCGACGCGCACATCGAGCCGGGGGCGCCGACGACGCCCGCGGCGCCCGCGAGCGGCTGAGCAGGTGATCTTCATACTTCCGTGACACGCGTGACTTGCGTGACACAGAACTACCTGAGTCGCATTGGTCCCGGTTAGTCTGCAATCCCACTGACTCGCACGGAGCCGCAGACCATGCCAGGACGTCACGCCTCGCACCGTCAGGCCGCGCCGACGCCCTGGTTGCGCCGGCTCGGCCTGTCCGTCATGGCCGTCGCCCTCATCGGGGCCGCCGGGCTCGGCGTCGCCTCCGTCCTGGACCGCGGGACCGGCGACTGCGCCGGCCCGCTGGCGGTGACCGTCGCCGCCGACCCCACCATCGAGCCGGTCCTGACCGAACTGGGCCGCAGCTACGCCGAGACGGACCCCCGTCAGGGCGACCGGTGCGTGCAGATCGACGTCAACGCCGCGGCGTCCGGGGCGGTCGTCGGCACACTCGGCTCGGCCGAGGCGCCGCACCTGTGGGTTCCGAAGACGCGGGCGTTCGGCCCGGCCGTCGAGGAGGGCGCGGCGACCGAGCTGGCCAGCGTCGCGCTGAGTCCGCTGGTCGTCGTCATGCCGAGCCAGGCGGCCGAGGCGATCGGCGGGTCCGAGGCGGAGATCTCGTGGACGGCGCTGGTCCAGGGCGAGGGCCCGGCCGTCATCGCCGACCCCGCCGCCAACGACGAGGGCATCGCCAGCCTCATCGCCGTGCGCACCGCGCTCGGCGAGAACGTCGACCGGACCCAGCTGGTCCAGCTCATGACCCAGGTGTCGCAGGCCGCCGTCCCCACCGTCGGCGACGCGTTCGCCGCGGTGGCGGAGTCGCCGGCCGCGTTCACGGCCACCGAGCAGGCCGTCGCCGCCTACAACCGCGACGCCGGCGACGCCCGCGTGACCGCCCTCTACCCCGCCGAGGGGACGCTGGCCTTCGACTACCCGGCACTCGCGGTCACCGGCGCCGACGAGGACGAGGCCGCGCGGTCGGCCGCGGCGGCGTTCGTCACGTACCTGGGCTCGACCGACGCGCAGGAGGCGATCCGGCGAGCCGGCTTCCGCAGCCCCGACGGCACCGCCGACCGCAACGCCGGCGTCGTCGACGGCACCCGCCAGGCGATGCCGGCGCTGCTCCCCGACCCCGACCCCGCCGCCGTCACCGAGCTGTCGCGGCAGTGGGCGGCGCTGGCGCTCGACATGCGGATGCTCGCCGTCATCGACGTCTCCGGCTCGATGAACGAGCAGGTCACCGACGACGCCACCCGTATTGAACTGACCCGCGACGCCGCCTTGGAGGCGCTGCAGCTGTTCCCGCCGGACGCCTCGGTCGGCCTGTGGGCGTTCTCGATCCTGCAGGACCCGCCCAATGACTACGTCCAGCTGGTCGACGTCGGGCCGATGAACGAGCCCACCGAGGACGGCACCCTGCGCGGCGAGGCCCTGGCGGCGGCCGCCGCGTCGCTGCCGGACATCGCCGACGGCGGCACCGGCCTCTACGACACCGCGCTGGCGGCGTTCCAGGAGATGCGCAGCAGCTACCAGGCCGGCATGGTCAACTCCGTCGTGCTGCTCACCGACGGCCGCAACGAGGACGACCCCGAGGGCATCGACCTCGAGACCCTGCTCACCCAGCTCACCGCCCAGTTCGACCCGGCCGCGCCGGTGCCGATCATCACCATCGGCATGGGCCCCGAGGCCGACATGGAGGCGCTGCAGCAGATCTCGGCCGCCACCGGCACCACCGCCTACCACGCCGAGGACCCCAGCGACATCCAGAGCGTGTTCCTGCAGGCCATGATCGAACGGCAGTGCCGGCCGAACTGCTGACCGGACGTGGCGCGCCTGTCCGATTCCGGCCCGGCCGAACCCTATGATCATGGGTCGACGAGCGCCGCAGGGAGGTGGCACCGGTGAACAACCTGTCCTGGCCGGCCACCGTCCTTCTCGGCATCCTCATCGGGCTCATGGCGGTCGCCGCCGAGCGCGGCGGCGCGCGCGACGACGAGGCGGCGGCGAGCCCGTCGGCCGGTCCGTCGGCCAGCGCCTCCCCCGGTGCCGGGTCGGGTGACGACGGCGGCGGCTCCGGGTCCGGTGGCGGGTCGGGCTCGGGGTCGGGTGACGGTTCCGGTGACAGCTCCGGTGACGGCTCTGGGGAGAGCTCCGGGGAGAGCTCCGGGGACAGTGACGGCGGCGCGGGGAACCCCGACACCGGCGGCGACCCGGCCGACTACGTCGTCACCCTCACCTTCGATGACGGCCCGCACCCGGTGTACACCGCACAGATCCTCGACGTGCTCGAGGCGCACGACGCGACCGCCGTGTTCTGCGTCGTCGGCCAGCGGGTCCGCGAGAACCCCGAGGTCGTGCGGCAAGTCGTCGA
This sequence comes from Jiangella mangrovi, assembly GCF_014204975.1. NCBI lineage: Bacteria > Bacillati > Actinomycetota > Actinomycetes > Jiangellales > Jiangellaceae > Jiangella > Jiangella mangrovi. The sequence continues at coordinate 3,937,106 of NZ_JACHMM010000001.1, read as the reverse complement.
CGCCGGGCACGCGCTGTGCAACCACACCGACACCCACGACGAGAAGCTCTCCGAGCGCAGCGCCGAGCAGATCGAGCGCGAGATCGCCGAGACCGACGAGGCCATCGACGACGCGCTCGGCGAGGACGCCGAGGTGCGCTGGTTCCGGCAGCCGAACACGTACGTGCAGCCGCCGGTCGAGGCGGTCCTCGACGACGTCGGCCTCGAGCCGCTGGACTGGACCGTCGACCCGAAGGACTGGTCGCGACCGGGCACGGTGCCGATCGTGCAGGAGACGCTCGGCCAGCTCGAGCCGGGCGCGATCATCCTGCTGCACGACGGCGGCGGCGACCGGTCGCAGACGGTCGCGGCGCTCGAGCAGATCCTGAGCGGCCTCGACGCCGCCGGCTACCAGTACGTCCTCCCGGGAGACCCATGAGCCGCCCCGTCGCCGTCGTCGACATCGACGGCGTCCTCGCGAACGTCGACCACCGGCTGCACCACCTGGACCGCCGCCCGAAGGACTGGGCCGGCTTCTTCGGCGCCATGGGCGACGACGAGCCGTTCGCCGAGGGCATCGAACTCGTCACGCTGCTGGCGCACGAGCACGAGGTGATCTACCTGAGCGGCCGGCCCGAGCGCACCCGCGCCGTCACGCAGAGGTGGCTGGCCTCGAACGGCGCGCCCCGCGGCACCGTCATGCTCCGCCCCGACGACGACCGCCGCCCCGCACGGCAGTTCAAGGTGGGCGTGCTGCGGCGGCTGGCCGAGCGCCGCGAGGTCGCCATGCTGGTCGACGACGACCCCGCCGTCTGTACCGCCGCCCGCGCTGCCGGCTTCACCGTCTACGAGGCGGAGTGGAGCCGGCCCAACCCGACGCTCTTCTCCGCCCAGGAATCCGACGGCCGCACCTGACGCCGTCGTCGCCCACCGGGAAACCGGCTCACGCTCGGGAAACCGACGCGTGACGCGCGGATCGACCCGCCATCCGCCGTTTTCCCGAGCGTCAGCCGGTTACCCGAGCGTCAGCGGTTTCCCGAGTGTGAGCGGTCCGGCGGTCGGCGAGGTTGTCGGTACCCGCCCGTAGGATGGGCACCCTCCCAACCGGGCGGGGACCAGCACCACCGACGCCGGACTCGGCTACGTCAGCAGCAGCGAGAGCAGCGCGCCCACGAGCATCGGCGGGCCGAACGGCAGGCTCGTCCGCCGGCCCGCCCGCCCCACCACCAGCAGCGCGATGCCCACGACGGCGCCCACCAGGAAGGCCAGGAACACCCCGAGCACGACCGCCTGCCACCCCGCCCACCCCAGCAGCAGCCCGAGCGACACCGACAGCTTCACGTCGCCGAGGCCGAGGTCGGCCGGGCGGAGCAGCGCCAGCAGCAGGTAGAACGCCAGGCAGGCGCCGGCCGCGGCCCAGGCCCGTCCGTAGGCGCCCCACGAGTCGGTCAGGGCGGCGGCGACGGTGAGCCAGGCGCCCGCCGCACCGAACGCCGTCAGCGTCAGCCAGTCCGGCAGCAGCTGGGTGCGCAGGTCGACATGGGCCATGGCGACGCCGAGCAGCCCGACCGCGAGGTAGGCCGGCAGCTCCTCCGGCGCGCCGGGAGCGCCGTCGCGGGCGATCGCCAGCAGGCCCCAGACGGCCGCCGTCGCGACGGCGAGCCAGGCCGCCAGCCGGGGCGCGGCGGCCAGCTCGCGGTACGGGATCGGCGTCGGCGGCCGGCCGCCCTCGACCAGCTCCGGCGCCGAGTCCGGCGACGGCTCCGGGGCCGGCGTCACGTCGGCGGACACCTCGACCGGCTCGCGGTCCGGGATCCGGGCGATCAGCAGCGGCAACAGCGCTCCGGCGGCGAGCCCGGCGACCACCAGCACGACGACCAGGGTCACGCGCGGGCGCCGATCGCCGCCAGCGCCGCGGACCGCAGCAGGTCGGCCGGCACGTCGGAGCCGGTCATGAGGTGCACCTGGCCGACGGCCTGGTGCACGAGGAGCTCGAGTCCGCTGGCCACGACTCCCCCGGCGGCCTGCCAGGCGGCGGCGACGGGTGTGGGCCACGGGTCGTAGACGACGTCGAACAGCACCCGCCCGGAGACGCCGCCACCCAGCCCCACGACCAGCGACGACGCCAGCTCGTCCATCGCGCCCGACGGCGCCGTCGTCACCGTTACGCCGGCGTCGGCGCAGGCCGGCAGGACCGCCCAGGGCGCGGGCTCGGCCGGGTGTCCCAGGGCGGCCGCGACCGCCAGCGCACCGCCGGCCCGCGCCGCGGACCGGACGTGCACGTGGACCGGACCACTCTCGAGGAACGCCAGCGCCGCCAGCACGCTGGACGCCGTCGCTCCCCCACCCCACAGGCACACCGGCCCGGGGGTCGAAGCCCCGTCGACCGGCCCGCCCGAGGCCGCGCGCAGCGTCGCCACGACGCCGGGCACGTCGGTGTTGTCGGCGTCCCAGCCGCCGTCGTCGCGCCGGACCAGGGTGTTCGCCGCGCCGACCGTCCGGGCGACGTCGGACGCCGTCGTCGCGACGTCCAGCGCCACCCGCTTGAGCGGCATCGTCAGCGAGAGGCCGCGCCACTCCGGCCCGAGCCCGGCGACGAACGCCGGCAACGACTCCTCCGCGACCTCGTGCGCGGTGTACTCCCAGTCCAGCCCCAGCGACCGGTACGCCGCCCGGTGGATCACCGGCGAGAGCGAGTGCGCGATCGGCGATCCGAGGACGGCGCAGCGACGCGTCAGCACAGATCGCTCTCGCGGCAGTACGCGTCGAGGAGCGCGATGTTCGCCTGGTGGTCGGCCTCGGTGACGGCGAACGCGGTCTCGCCGGTCTCGAGGTTCACCGCGACGAAGTAGCAGCTGCCCTCGCTCGACGGGTTGAGCGCCGCGGAGAGCGCCGCCTCGCCGGGCGAGGCGATGGGCCCCGGCGGCAGCCCGGACACCCGGTAGGTGTTGTAGGGCGAGTCGACCTGGCGCTGCTCACTCGACGTGTAGACGCTGGAGTAGTCGTCGACGGCGTAGTGGACGGTGGAGTCCATCTGCAGCCGGCCCTCGGGCACCCCGTTGGCCGTGCAGGCGCCGGACATCCGGTTGTAGATGACCTCGGCGACCCGCGGCATGTCCTCCTCGCGGCTCACCTCGCGCTGGACGATGCTCGCCACCGTCACCACCTGCAGTGGGGTGAGGTCGAGCGCTGCGGCGCCGTCGACGAGGTTGACGTCGGTGGCGACCTGGTCGAACTGGGCCACCATGGACGCGATCAGCGACTCCGGAGTGACGTCGCCGCCCAGGCCGTAGGACGCCGGGAACAGGAAACCCTCGGCCACACCCTGGGCGTAGTCGGGCAGCGTGGCGGCGTCGACGGCGGCCTGCAACTCCTCGACGGTGAACCCGGAGGTCTCGGCGAGCCGCTCGACGGTCTGCCGGACCCGGTAGCCCTCGGGCAGCGAGACCCGCTCGCCGCCCGCGCCGTCGACCAGGGCGGCGACGGCATCGGCGGCGCGCATCTCGCTGCGCAGCACGTAGTTGCCCGGCTGGATGCCCCGGGCGTCGGGATTCTGGTCGGCGGCCGCGACGAACGCGTCCTGGCTGGCGACGACGCCGGCGTCGAAGAGCGTGGCGCCCATGGCGCTGATGGTGGCGCCGTCGGCGATGGTCACGTTGACCTCGCCGGTGCCCGGGCCGGGAAAGTCCTCGGCCTCACCGAACAGGCCGTCGACGCTGTTCAGCAGCGCGCTGCCGCCGTAGTAGATGCCGCCCAGGACTCCGCCGATGACGGCGAGCGAGGCCAGCACGGCCACGAAGGAGCCGAACCGGCTGCGCTTGCGCCGACGGCGCCGCTGACGCCGGGGGCGGACGATCTCCTCCTCCGACGTGTACAGGTCACTCATCCGTTACCGTCAGCACCTCTCCAGGCGGCTCGCCGGCCCTGCGCTCGGCGTCCAGCGCGTCTTGCAGGATCACCATCGCCGCGGCCTGGTCGATGGCCGGGCGTGCCGCACGCGACGAGACACCGCTGGCTCGCATCCCACGCGCTGCGACGGTGGTACTCAGCCTTTCGTCGACGAGCCGCACCGGGCATGGTGCCACAAATCGTGCCAAATCGGCACCAAAGGCCCTGGCGTGCACTGCCGCCGCGTGCTCCTTCCCATCGAGACTACGCGGTAATCCGAGCACGATCTCGATCGCGTCGTACTCGGTCACCAGCATCCCGATGCGCCGCAGGTCACCCTTGCCGCGTCGGACCGTCTCGATGGGCGTGGCGATGAGCCCGTCGCGGTCGCAGGACGCGACCCCGATGCGGACCGTCCCGACATCGACCCCCAGCCTGACGCCCGTCCGCACTAGTTGGTCACGGCCTGGCCGATGGCGTGTTCCACCTGCGTCAACGCCTCGCCGATCTTGCTCGCGTCGGTGCCGCCGCCCTGCGCGACGTCGTCCTTGCCGCCACCGCCGCCACCCAGCGTCTGGGCGGCGACCCGGACCAGCGCACCGGCCTTGACGCCCCACTCGCGCCCGGCCTCGTTGACCGCGATGACGACGCTGGGCCGCCCACTGTCGCCGGCGCCGGCCACCGCGACGACGGCCGGGCGCTCGTTGCCCAGCCGGCCGCGGACGTCCAGCGCCAGCGAGCGGAGGTCGTCGGCCGCCGTGCCCTCGGGCGCGGTGTGGCCGACGAACGCGACCCCGTAGACGTCGCGGGCCGCCGCCGCCAGCTCGGCCGCCTGGGCGCCGAGCTCCGACGAGCGGGCCTTCGCCAGCTCTTTCTCCGCGTCGCGGACCTGCGCGACCAGCTTCTCGATGCGCTCGGGCAGCTGGTCGGGCTGCTGCACCTTGAGGAGGTCGACCAGCTGGTTGACCAGCGTGCGCTCGCGGGCGAGGTGGCGGAAGCCCTCGATGCCGACGAACGCCTCGACCCGGCGGGTACCGGCGCCGACGGAGCCCTCGCCGGTCAGCGTGACCAGCCCGACCTGCGACGAGTGGGCCACGTGCGTGCCACCGCAGAGCTCGCGCGACCAGGCGCCGCCCATCTCGACGACGCGCACCTCTTCGTCGTACGTCTCGCCGAACAGCGCCAGCGCGCCGATCTCGCGGGCCCGCTCGAGCGGCATGTACGTGGCCGACACCGAGTGGTCGCGGCGGATCGCCAGGTTGGCGACCTCTTCGACCTCGCTGCGGGTCTGCGCGCCGAGCGCCTGCCCCCAGGCGAAGTCGAGGCGTAGGTAACCGGGCTTGTTGTACGAGCCGCTCTGCAGCGCCTGCGGGCCGAGTACCTGGCGCAGCGCCGCGTGCACGATGTGGGTGCCGGAGTGCGCCTGGCAGGCGCCGACCCGCCACTCCTGGTCGACCTTGGCCGCGACGTCCTGGCCGCTGATGACCTCGCCCTTGAGGACGCGCGCCTTGTGCACGATGAGGCCCTTGATGGGCCGCTGCACGTCGAGGACCTCGAGCTCGAAGCCGTCGCCGGTGATGACGCCGGCGTCGCTGTCCTGGCCGCCGGACTCGGCGTAGAACGGCGTGCGGTCGAGCACGATCTCGATGGTCTCGCCCTCGCCGGCGCCCGGGATGGCGACGCCGTCGAGCAGCAGGCCGCGGATCGTGCTGTCGGTCTCGAGCTCGTCGTAGCCGGTGAACGGCGTGGGGCCGGCGTCGCGCAGCGTCCGGTAGGCGCTGAGGTCGGCGCCGCCGGTCTTCTTCGACTTCGCGTCGGCCCTGGCCCGCTCGCGCTGCTCGGTCATGAGCCGGCGGAAGTGACCCTCGTCGACCTTCAGCCCCTGCTCGGCCGCCATCTCCAGCGTGAGGTCGATGGGGAAGCCGTAGGTGTCGTGCAGTTTGAACGCGGTGTCGCCGGGCAGCGCGAACTCGCCGGCCCGCTTCGCCTCGTCGGCCGCGAGGTCGAAGATCTGCGTGCCGGTCTGCAGCGTGCGGCGGAACGCCTCTTCCTCGGCGTACGCGACGGAGGAGATGCGCTCGAAGTCGGACTCGAGCTCCGGGTAGGCCGCCCTCATGCAGTCCTTGGCGGTGGGCAGCAGTTCGGGCAGCGCCTTGTCCTCGACGCCGAGCAGCCGCATGGCGCGGACCGAGCGGCGCAGCAGCCGGCGCAGCACGTAGCCGCGGCCCTCGTTGGACGGGGTCACGCCGTCGCCGATGAGCATGAGCGAGCTGCGCACGTGGTCGGCGACGACCCGCATGCGGACGTCGTCGGTGTGGTCGGCGCCGTAGCGCCGGCCCGAGAGGTCGGCCGCGCGCTGCAGCGTCGGGCGGACCTGGTCGATCTCGTACATGTTGTCGACGCCCTGCAGCAGGTACGCGACGCGCTCGAGCCCCATGCCGGTGTCGATGTTCTTCGACGGGAGATCGCCGACGACGGTGAAGTCGTCCTTCGCCCGGACGTCGGTGATCTGCTCCTGCATGAAGACCAGGTTCCAGATCTCGAGGAACCGGTCCTCGTCGACGACGGGGCCGCCGTCGGGTCCGTGCTCGGCGCCACGGTCGATGTAGATCTCGCTGCACGGGCCGCCCGGGCCGGGCTGGCCGGTGTGCCAGTAGTTGTCGAGCAGGCCGCGCCGCTGGATGCGCTCGTCGGGCAGGCCGGCGATCTTCTTCCAGAGCTCCGCGGCCTCGTCGTCGTCGTGGTAGACGGTGACCCAGATCTTGTCCTCGGCGAACCCGTAGCCGCCGTCGGCCTGGGACTTCGTGATGAGGTCCCAGGCGTGGGTGATGGCGCCTTCCTTGAAGTAGTCGCCGAAGGAGAAGTTGCCGTTCATCTGGAAGAACGTGCCGTGCCGGGTGGTCTTGCCGACCTCTTCGATGTCGCCGGTCCGGATGCACTTCTGCACGCTGGTGGCCCGCGGCCACGGCGACGCCTGCTGCCCCGTCAGGTACGGGATGAACGGCACCATGCCCGCCACCGTGAACAGCAGCGACGGGTCGGGCGAGATCAGCGAGGCGCTGGGGACGACGGCGTGACCGTTCTTCTCGAAGTGGTCGAGGAACCGGCGCCGGATCTCGGCGGTCTCCATGGTCAGAACGTGCCTCTCGGGTGCGTGCGGAACAGATCGTCGACGGCGTCGAGGTCGGGCTCGGCGCGCTGGACGCCGGTGCCGTCGGGGGCGATGCCCAGGGCGTAGCGCAGCTCGGCGTCGCGCTCGGCCATGCCGGCGCGGACCTCGTCGGTGAACTCGCGAACGGCGTCGCCGAGGTTGCGCAGGCCGCCGGCCACGCGGTCGGCAGCGCCCTCGGGCGTCAGGCTCTCGGCGGCGCGGGTGAGCCGGCGGACCACCAGCACCCCGGCAGTCGCCCCGAGGGCGACCCAGAAGAGCTTGCTCATCCTCGGCTCCCGAAGCGGCGGCGCCGGCCGGTGCCGGCCGCGGCGCCGTCGCGGCGGGCGGTGATGGCCCGGCGGACGCCGTAGGTGAACGCGGCCGTGCGGACCAGTGGCCCGCCGAGCGTGGCCGCGAACAGCGACGACATGGCGGCGACGTTGGTGGTAACGGTCTGCGCGTTGGACGTGATGGCGTCGATGCGCTGCAGCTGCGCGTTCGTGGAGGCGAGCAGCTCGTTGGTCTCGTCGACCGTGGTGGCCGTCTTCGCGACGTGCTCCTTGCGCAGGTCGCGCACGACGAGGGTGAACTCGTCGACGGTGCGGCCCAGCTTCAGAATCGGCACGGCGAGGAAGCCGACCAGCGCGACCAGGGCGGCGGCGGCCAGCAACCCGGCGATCTCGCCTACGGACATGGGTGGAGCTGCCTCTCTTCGGATGGGTGTCTCGAGCGTCTGACCCTACCGCGCCGGGCCAGCCCGCGCGGTCACGACCAGGAGACGGCTGCTGCTCGGTGACCACCCATGTCATTCAGGGTAGGCGACCCGCCGTGGTCGCGGCCAATGCGTTGTCCCACCGCCCGTCCGCCTTCGCCGCCGCAACCTGGGCGAGCCCGCCGGAGCGCATGCGGCCGGCCGCCGTCAGCGCCTCGACGATGGCGGCGTTGCGGGCCGACCACGGGCTCTTCTGTCGTCGGCGCGAGTAGCGCTGCTGGAAGTGGTGCTCGTCGCCGGAGCGGCGGACGCTGTCGATCCAGCCGTGGCAGAGCGCCACCTCGAGCGCCTCCTCGATGTGCAGGCCCGGCGCGCCCTTGCGCGCGATGCGCAGGACGACGCCGTCGGCGCTGTCGTGGTGCTCGGCCAGCCAGGCGTCCCAGCCGGCGGCGTCGTCGAAGACCAGGACGTCGCTCATGCCGTCGCCTCCCCGTCGGCGCCGTCGGCCAGCGCCTTCCAGTGCGGGTTGTACATGAGCCCGATGATGTTGCCGAACGGGTCGACGACGGAGGCGTTCGCGAACCCCTGGGTGCGGTCGACGCGCGGCTGGTGGACGGTGGCGCCGTGCGCGACCAGGCGCTCGGTGGTGCCGTCGAGGTCGTCGACGTGCCAGTTCATGACGGCGCCGCCGGGCGCGCTGGTGGTCGGGTCGCCCGGCGGGCGCCAGGCGCCGTTGATGATGCCGAACTCGTCCTGGTGATCGCCGAGGCGCCACTCGTAGTAGCCGACCTGGCCGGAGCGCGGGTCGGTGGCCTCGAAGTACGGCTCGGCGCCGAGCACTTCGGTGTACCAGGCACGGGCGGCGGGCATGTCGTCGGCGTAGAAGTTCAGGGTGCAGAAGCCCCGCAGGTCGATGCTCATGAGAACGACGTTATCGGCGGTTGTGGAACGTGTGGTTCCGCAATAGCTGGCAGACTTCCGTGCATGTTGGAGACGTCGGTGCGGCTGCTGCGGCTGCTGTCGTTGCTGCAGGTCAGGCGCGAGTGGTCGGGCGCTGAGCTCGCGTCGCGGCTCGAGGTGACCACGCGGACGGTCCGCAACGACATCGAGCGGCTGCGGATCATGGGCTACGAGGTCGAGTCGACGACGGGTCCGGCCGGCGGCTACCGCCTGGGCGCGGGGTCGGCGCTGCCACCGCTGGTCCTCGACGACGACGAGGCGGTCGCCGTCGCGCTGGGGCTGCGGGCGGCCGCCGCCGGCTCCGTCACCGGCATCGAGGAGACGTCGCTGCGGGCGCTGGCCAAGCTCGAGCGGACGCTGCCGTCGCGGCTGCGGCACCGCATCGACGCCCTTCGATCGGCGACGGCGTCGGCCGCCGGTGTGGGGACGCGGGTCGACGCCGAGGTCCTGACGGCGGTCGCGGCGGCCGTGCACGCGCGCGAGCAGCTGCGCTTCGACTACGAGGGGCACGACGGCGAGACCTCCGTGCGCCGGACCGAGCCGCACCAGCTCGTCTACACCGGGCGGCGCTGGTACCTGCTGGCCTGGGACCTCGACCGCGACGACTGGCGCACCTTCCGGGCCGACCGGATACTCCCCCGGGTGCCGACGGGTCCCCGGTTCGCCCCGCGCGAGCCGCCCGGCGGCGACGCCGTCGCCCACGTCCTGCGCGGCGTCGGGTCGCAGGCCTACCGCGAGCAGGCCCGGGTCCGGCTGGACGCGCCGATCGACGTCGTGACGGACAAGATCACCGCCATGGGCGGACTGGTCACCGAACTGCCCGACGGCAGCTGCCTGCTGCAGACCGGCGGCGACTCGTGGCACGACCTCGCCGGCTACCTGGGCAGCCTCGGGGTAGCGTTCGAGGTGCTCGACCCGCCGGAGCTGCGCGATCACCTCCGCTCTCTCGCCGAGCGCTACCTCGCGGCCTCCGCCGCGGGAAACGATCAGATGACGTACTGAGCGTGTCCGTCGCGCCTTCGTCACCTGATCGTTTCCGGTCCGCATGCTGGCGGCGATCAGGTGGCGAACCAGCCCGGCGGGACACCTTTCCGGTCACCTGATCACTGCAGCAGAAACGATCAGGTGACAACACGCCCGCGCCCACACGTCCGCGGGGCCGCGCTTCCAGCCGATCGCTCCAAGATCAACTTCGAGTGGGGTGGATCCCGTAGGCTCGTCTGCCGTGACGCGCATCGGGGTCGTCGGGACGGACAGCAGCCACGTCGACCAGTTCGTTCGCCTGCTCGATGCCGAGCAGCGGCACGGCGACGCCCGCATCGTTGCGCTGGCCGGCGGCGACACCGAGCGCAACCGCGAGCTCGCGGCCGCCGCCCCCGGAAGCGCGATCGACCTGGTCGACGACGCCGCGGCGCTGCTGGGCCGGGTCGACGCCGTCCTCGTCTGCACGCGGGACGGGCGCGGGCACCTGGCCGAGGCGACGCCGTTCATCGAGGCCGGGCTGCCGGTGTTCGTCGACAAGCCGCTGGCCGGATCGGCGGCCGATGCCACCGCGATCGTCGCGGCCGCGCAACAGCACGGCGTACCCCTCTACTCCGGGTCGGCGCTGCGGTTCGTCCCCGCGATGGACGAGCTGACGGCGGGCCACCGGCAACCGCCGCGGCTCATCACCGTCACCGGACCTGCCAACGCCCGCGGGCAGCACGGCGGCCTCTACTTCTACGGCGTGCACATCGTCGAGGCGGCGCGGCGGCTGGCCGGTGACCCCGTCGGGCACGGCGAGGTCGCCGTCAGCGTCACCGAGCGGCCGAACGGGGTGACGGCGCGGACCACCCTCGGCGGCACCGAGGTGATCCTCGGGTTCGTCGCCGACGCGTACCCGTTCCACGCCGCCGTCGTCCGGGACGGCGGGCCGGCCGAGCAGCGGGAGCTGGAGCTGCCGCCGGGCTACACCGCGCCGGTGCTGGAGCGCTTCCTCGCCGCCGTGGCCGCCGGCGCGCCGCCCACCGAGGCCGAGGCGGCGGCACTGGTGGCGCCGATCGAGCTGCTCGACGCGATCGCCGCCCAGCTCCCCTGACGACCCGTGACCGGGCCGCGGCTCAGCCGCCGCGGCTCAGTCGCCGCGGACGATCTTGCGCAGCCGGGCGTACCGCTCGGCGTAGTCGCGCTCGGCGCCGCGGGTGCCGGGCTCGTAGTACTGCTTGGCGACGACGGCGTCGGGCGCGTACTGCTGCTCGACGACGCCGCGCGGGTCGTCGTGGGCGTAGGCGTAGGCCGTGCCGTGGCCGAGCTTCTTCGACCCGGCGTAGTGGGAGTCGCGCAGGTGCGGCGGCACTGCCCCGGCCAGCCCGGCGCGCACGTCGCCGACGGCCGCGCCGATGGCCTTGACGACGCTGTTCGACTTGGGTGCCAGCGCCAGCGCGATGACCACCTGCGCCAGCGTGATCTGCGCCTCCGGCCAGCCGATGAGCTGCACCGCCTGGGCGCCGGCGACCGCCGTCTGCAGGGCGGTGGGGTCGGCCATGCCGATGTCCTCACTGGCCAGGATGACCAGGCGGCGGGCCAGGAACTTGGGGTCCTCGCCGGCCTCGGCCATGCGGGCGAGGTAGTGCAGGCCGGCGTCGACGTCGCTGCCGCGGATGGACTTGATCATGGCGCTGGTGACGTCGTAGTGCTGGTCGCCGTCGCGGTCGTAGCGGACGGCGGCGCGGTCGACCGCCTTCTCGGCCACCTCGAGCGTGATGACGCCGTCGACCGCTCCCCCGGCCGCAGCCTCGAGGTACGTGAGGGCCCGCCTGGCGTCGCCGCCGGCCAGCCGGAGCAGGTGGTCGTGCGCGTCGTCGTCGATGGTCACCGCACCGTCGAGCCCGCGCGGCTCGGCCAGCGCCCGGCGCATGACCTCGCGGATGGCGTCGTCGTCGAGCGGCTCGAGCGTGAGCAGCAGCGACCGCGACAGCAGCGGGCTGATCAGCGCGAAGTACGGGTTCTCGGTGGTGGCCGCCACCAGCGACACCCAGCGGTTCTCGACGCCCGGCAGCAGCGCGTCCTGCTGGGTCTTGGAGAAGCGGTGCACCTCGTCGACGAAGAGGACGGTGCCCGCCCCGGATCGCACCAGCTCGCGCCGGGCGGTGTCGATGACGGCGCGCACGTCCTTGACGCCCGCCGTCACCGCCGACAGCTCGACGAAGCGGCGCTGGGTGGCCCGGCTGACGACGTAGGCGAGCGTCGTCTTGCCGGTGCCGGGCGGCCCCCACAGCACGAGCGCCATGGGCTGGTCCTCCTCGACCAGCCGGCGCAGCGGCGTGCCCGGCCCGAGCAGGTGCTGCTGGCCCACGATCTCGTCGAGCGTGCGCGGGCGCATGCGGACGGCCAGCGGCTTGCCGGCGACGTCGTCGTCGGCCCCGGAGAGCGACCCCGCGGGCACCGACGGCGCGGCGCCGCCGAACAGACCTTCCTGCTCCATGAGGTGGACCTTACGCGCCGACGCTGACAGCCGGTGTCACCGGCGCACCTGGTCGCGGCACTGCCGCACCACCCGGACGACCTCGTCGCGCTCGGCGTCGTCGAGGTCGGCGGGGCGATAGGGGTCGACGGCGAACTCCTCGGGAATGGTGCCCTCGTCGGCGGCGATCCAGAGCATGCGCTGCACGTAGCCGTCGAAGGGCGGCCGGAACGTCACCCGCGACAGCTCGTCGACGACGGCGGACACCTCGATGAACCGGGTGGCGGCGTCGCGCGCGGACGTGAGCACGGCCGCCGCGAAGGTGGCGACCGCCGCGACGGAGATCTGCGCGGCCGCGGCCGCCAGCCCGATGAGCGCGCCTTCGGCGCCCCACATGAGCGACGCGCCCAGCATGCGGTCCTCGCCGGTGAGCACCAGCTTCCCGCGTGCCCGGGCCGCCGCGATGCCCTCCTGGCAGGCGATGGCGTCGTGCAGCCGGGCCGGCTTGAACGCCCCGACCGACGGCAGGTCGAGCAGCCGCGCGAGGGTCGACGGCGCGTACGGCCGGGTGTAGAGGTCGAACGCGATGAGCGGCAGGCCGGAGGCGCCGGCGATGGCCTCATGATGGGCGACGACGGCGTCCGGGTCGGTGTCGGCGGGCGGGAAGACCAGCAGGGCCTGAGCGCCGGCCGCGGCGGCCGTGGCCGCCCACTCGAGGTCGTGGCCGGGACCGTCGGCATGACCCCCGACACCGGCGACGACGGGGACGTCGAGTGCGGCGGCGCGGCGCACGAGGTCGGCCTTCGTGGTGATGGGCAGGCGGTCGCCGCGGCCGGTGTGCGCCGCGATGGCCAGCCCGCCGGCGCCGGCCCGCACCAGGTGGCCGAAGTAGGCCGAGCAGACGCCCGGATCGGTGCTGCCGTCGGCGCGCATGGGCGTGGCCGCGGCGGCCACCAGCGACCAGCGCAGGCGGCCGTTCAGCTCCGTCGTCTCTCGAGAGATCCCCACCCCTGCAGGGTAACGAGTGTTCGACTATGTGAACGTCCACGTACATCGTGTGAGACAGAGAGGAAATGCCCATGCACGTTCTGGTCATCGGCGGCGCCGGACTGGTCGGCAGCACCGTCGTCCCGCACCTGGCGGCGCGGCACCGCGTGCGGGTCCTCGACCGGCGCGTCGCTGACGCGAGCGGTGTCGAGTCCGTGGTCGGTGACGTGCGATCCGCCGACGACGTCGCGGCGGCCGTCGAGGGGGTCGACGGCGTCGTCCACCTGGCCGCGGGCTTCCCCACCCGCCACGACGACGCCGCGGGCATGCGGGCGGCGTTCGAGCTCAACGTCGCGTCGCTGCACCTCACGGCGGTGACGGCGGCAGCTGCCGGCGTGTCGGCGCTGGCGCACGTCAGCAGCATGTCCGTCTTCGCCGACTACGCCAAGCGCCGCGTCGACACCACTGCGGCGCCCGACGCGGCCGACCCGTACGGTCTCACCAAGCGGCTGGGCGAGCAGGTGCTGGCCGCGCTGGCGCCGTCGCTCGGGATGGCGGTGTCGTCGCTGCGGCTGGTCTACCCCACGACGGACGAGGCCTGGCCCGAGTGGGCGTCCTCGCAGGGCGGCGGCAGGACCCGCGTCATGCGCATGCGCGGCGGCCCGCCGATCCCTTCGCTGGCGGCGAGCGACCTCGCGGCCGCGATCGAGCGGGCGCTGGAGTACCGCGGGCCGTACCGTGCGTTCTCCGTCACGGCGGATGTGACGGGTGTCTCCGTCGTCCCGGACGACACGCAGTCGGTGTTGGCCTGGAGCCCGGTCCGCGTACCCGGGTGGGTGGCAGACTGAACGCGAGACCGCTTCCTGGAGGCCAGCCGTGCGCACCGTCGAACCCGAGGTTCACCTCATCGCCCGTCCCGACTTCGACTACGACGAGGTCGCGACCTACCTGAAGGACGTCGGCGGCGAGAACTGGCTCGAGCGGGTCGACCGCGGCGACCTCGACGACGCGCAGAACCTCGCCGAGTTCGCCGGGCGCATGTGCTACCGATCGTGGGAGCCGGGGCTGAACCCGAACGTCAGCCGCATCCGCACCGACCAGACCGAGTACCTGCGCAACATCCTGGCCAGCGCGCACGGCTCGGTGCTCGAGCACGTGAACTTCTCCTTCGTCCTGCACAACGTCAGCCGCGTCGCCACCCACGAGCTGGTCCGCCACCGCGCCGGCGTCGCCGTCTCGCAGGAGTCGCTGCGCTTCGTCCGCCTCGACGACCTCCCCTTCTGGTTCCCCGACTGGGCCCGCGAGGACCCCGAGCTCATGGAGCGGGCGAGCGCGCTGCTGACGCAGATGGAGGAGTTCCAGCACTGGATGGCCGGTCACTTCGGGCTCGACGACGAGGGCGTGAAGTTCGGCGAGAAGAAGCACAAGACCTCATTCATGCGCCGCTTCGCCCCCGAGGGCGTCGGCACCGGCATGGTGTGGACGGCGAACGTGCGCACGCTGCGCCACGTCATCGAGAACCGCACCGCGCCAGGCGCCGAAGAGGAGATCCGCCTCATCCTCGGCAAGGTCGGCGACCTCATGGTCAAGGAGGCGCCCGCGCTGTTCGGCGACTACACCGTCGAGGACGGCTCCTGGATCCCCGGCTGGCGCAAGGTCTGACGGCCGCTGCTCCGGCGATCCAGCGGTGCGGGCGATGCGTCGGCAGCGTGGCGCTGCTGCTGGAACGTGGGTGGCGGTGCTGTTGCCAGGGCGACAGTTCGGCCACCCACCGGGTGGGGCGTCGCCACACCGTGGCCGAGGCGAGCCAACGACACGCCGGCGCGGCGCGACCGGCCGTTCCGGCTCACCGTGCAGCGATCGCTGTGGCCATCCTGCGCAAACGCCGCGGCATCACTGCCGCGTCCACGACAGCGATCTCACATCGTCGGCGCAGCGATCCCACACCCTTGACCCGCGCCACACGACACGACTGATCAGGGCCGTGTCGAACTACGGGTTCAGAGGCGGAACACCTCGGTGGCGTTGCGCCACATGACCAGCTCCTCCTCCGCGGCGCTCAGCCCGGACGCGCGAACCGCGCCCAGCGTCACTGCGGGGTGGATGAGGGTCGAGTCGCTGCCGAACATCAGCCGCTCCGGGCCGATGCGGTCGAGCACCCAGCGGATCCGGCCGGGCGCAGGGGTCGACCAGCACGGCTCGAACCACAACCGGCCCGTCCGCGAGGCGGCCGACGGCGTCAGCTGCCAGGCCGGCCCGCCGAGGTGGGCGGCGACCACGCGGACGCCGTCGACCCGGGCGACGACGTCGGCGAGGCCGAGGATCTCCTCGCCCCAGGTGTGCACCAGCACGGGCAGGTCGTGCGCGGCCAGCAGCGTCAGCGCGGCGGCCATGGCGTCGGACCCGCCGGGAGAGCCGGCGTAGTGGGTGTGGATCTTCGCGCCCACGAACAGCCCCGTAGGCAGCAGCTCGTCGAGCTGGGCGGCGGCCAGTGACAGGTCGCGCGGGTCGACGACCAGCAGTCCGCGCAGCCGCGGCCCGGTCGCCTCCAGCACCGGGACGAGCGCCGGGTTGCCGGTCAGCGGGTCGTAGACCACCGCCTCGACCGCCGACACCAGCTGGACGTCGATGCCGCACCGGTCCATGACCCGCAGGTTCGCCGCCGCGTCGGCGACATCGGTGCTGAAGAACCAGGGGCCCCAGTGGCCGTGCACGTCGACGATCACGCCGTCGCCCCCGCCCCCAGCAGCCGGCGCAGGTTGCCCTCGACGACGAGCGCGCGCTGCGACGCCGTCAGGTCGGACGCCGCCAGCCGGTCGACGACGGCGGCCGCCTCGAACCAGCCGGGCCGGCTGCCGAACACCAGCCGCTCCGCACCGACGTCCGACGCCACCAGCTCCCAGCCGTCGACGTCGCCGAGCAGCCGGGTCGACGCGTGGAAGCCGGGCTCGTCGCGGGCCAGGAGCACGAAGTCGCCCAGGTGGTAGAAGTGCGCGTCGAGGAAGACGACGGTCGCGTCCAGACCGGCCAGCGCCGGCCCGACGACGCGGACGTCGCCCTCGGCCAGCAGCACCAGCCCGGCCGCCGTCGCTTCCCGCGCCACGGCCCGCACCCCCGGCGCCGTCACCGGAACGGCCTGCCGGTCGAGGGCCAGCCGCACCGCCCGCACCGTCCCGTCCGATGACGCGGCCCGCGACACCTCCGCCAGCGCGGTCAGCGGGTCGCGCAGGTCGACCCCCGCGGCCGCCCACCAGCCGTGCGCCGCCGCCACCGCGCGGGCCTCGTCGTTGCCGCTCGGCGCGTCGAAGAGCAGCGCCCGCAGCGACGTGACCAGGCCGCCGCCGATCCCCAGCCCGGCCACCGCCACCGCCACGTCGTCGCCGGACAGCCGCGCCCCGGTCACGATGTCGCGGCCGACCAGCAGGTCGGCATCCAGGAGCGCCGTCACGGCCGCACCACCGCCGCGTGTACCTTGGCGACCGCCGCGGCGATGTCCGCGACGTCGTCCGTGGAGTAGTTCTCGTTCCAGCCGAGCACCACGAGCCGCCGGTCGATCAGCTCCTCCGCCACCGGGCACAGGCCGTCGGGATACGCCGTCCGGCCGCGCAGCGGATAGCCCGATCGCCCGTATGTCCGCGCCTCGCGCAGCACCGGTTCCGCGTACAGCGGCCGCGCCAGGTAGCCGGCGACCGCCGGGACGCCCTCGGCCGTCAGCGCCGCCGCGTACCGCCGCAGGCCCGCGTGGTCCAGGCCGTCGACCAGCAGCGGGAGGTACCAGTAGACGTGGTCGCCGTCGTCGGCGGGCAGGCGCAGTCCGTCCACACGGCCCAGCGCTCCGGCCAGCGCGGCCGCGGCCTGACGCCGTCGTTCGATCACACCCGGCAGCTTGCGCAGCTGCTCGCGCGCCACCGCCGCGACCAGCTCGGTCATCCGGTAGTTCAGCGCGTAGTGCAGGTAGGCCCGCTCCCCCGTCTCGCGCGGCCAGCCCTTGTCGGCGAACCGGCGCATCCGGGTCGCGAGGTCGGCGTCACCGGTGGTGACCAGGCCGCCGTCGCCGGCGGTGATGTGCTTGTGCTGCTGCAGGCTGAACGCGCCGACGTGCCCGACGGTGCCCACCTGCGGCCCGCCCGGGTCGCCCGGCCGCACCGGCGCCAGGTACGCCTGGGCGCAGTCCTCGATCAGCATGATGCCGACGCGGTCGGCCAGGGCGCGCAGCTCGTCGACCGGGGCCGGCTTGCCGAACAGGTGGACGGCGACGACGGCGCGCGTGCGCGGACCGATCAGGGCGGCGACGGCGGACGGGTCGAGGTTGCCGGTGCGCGGGTCGACGTCGGCGAAGACCGGGACGGCGTTCTGCGCGAGCACCGGCGTGACCGAGCCCATGTCGGAGATCGGCGGGACGATGATCTCGTCGCCCGGGTCGGGGTCGGCGGCGGCGACGGCCAGGTGGACCGCGGCGGTGCCGCTGCTGCAGGCTACAGCGTGTGCGGCGCCGGTCAGAGCGGCGAACTCCGAGGTCAGCGCCGGGACCTCGCTCCCCCAGACGCCCGAGAGCATGCCGCTGCGCAGGACGCGCAGGACCGCCTGCTCCTCCTCGGGGCCGAACGTGCGGCCGGCGGCGTCCATGACGGTGGGCAGCGGCCGGTCCGCGGGACGGACCGGCGTCCCGCCGTCGAGGGCCAGTCCAGCGGAGTGCACGGCCGCCACTATATCGGCCGGGCCCGAAATGCGACGCTGCTGGCTAGAGTGGCATCCTGACCGGCCAGGCCCGCCCGGGTCCGACATAATGGAGGGCGATGGACACCTCGATCGGCGTGGTGGGGCCGCACGACCTGGTCGGAGACGTCGCGGCGGTGTGCGCGGAGCAGGCGGGCGTGCGGGCGGTCCCGTTCCCGTACGACCACGAGACGGCCGCGCCCGGCCTCGTCGCCGCGCACGCGCCCGAGGTGGACGCCTGGCTGTTCACCGGCGTCGTCCCGTACACGCTGACCCAGAGCACGCTCACCCGCCCGGCCGTGTACGTCGACTACAGCGGATCGACGCTGCTGCAGGCGCTGGTCTGGCTGCTGCGCGAGGGGCGCGACGTCACCCGCATCTCCGTCGACACCCTCGAGCCCGCGCAGGTCCGCGGCACCCTCGCCGAGGCGGGCGTGCCCACCGCCGAGGTCCGCGCGCTCCCCTACCGCGCCGGCACCACGGCCGCCGACTTCGCCGCGTTCCACCGCCGCCACGCCGGTCGCACGGCCGGCGCCGTCGCCGTCACGTGCCTGGCGTCAGTGCACGACGAGCTGGCCGGCGAGCTGCCCGTGCTGCGGCTGGCGCCGTCGCCGCAGTCGGTCCGGGTGGCACTGCGCCAGCTGCTGCTGACGGCGGCCGGGCAGATCCAGGAGGACGCGCAGCTCGCGCTCGGACTGGTCGAGATCGACCCCGCCGGGCTCGACGACCTCGCCCGCGAGGCCGCGCTGCTGGGCGGCGCCGTGGCGTCGACGGCGGACGGCTCGGCCCTCATCGTCACCACGCGCGGGCCGCTGCACGGCGCCACGCAGGCGTTCACGGCGCTGCCGCTGCTGCACCGGCTGGGCGACCGGCACGACGTCGTGCGCATCGGCTTCGGGCTCGGGCACAGCGGCGCCGAGGCCGAGCGGCTGGCCCGGCGGGCGCTGGCGCGGGCGCGCAGTCACGGCGACGTCGCCGCCGTCGTGTCCTCGCGCAACGACCTCGACATCGTCCTCGAGACCGTGCGCCCGGCGGCGTCCGGCGACGAGGTGGGTGCGGCCCACCCGGCGGGCGGGGCCGACGGGGTGCGGCAGAGCCGGGCCGTCGTCGCCAGCCGGGTCGGGTTGTCGGTGGCGACGCTGGACCGGCTGCGCGACCTCGCGACGGCCTCCGGCGACCAGCCGCTGACCACCCGCGACGTCGCCGACGGGCTCGGCGTGCAGCTACGGACCGCCCGCCGGCTGCTGCAGCGGCTCGAGCTCGCCGGGCACGCCGAGCGGTCCGGCAGCCTCGACTCCGGCGCCATCGGCCGGCCGCTGACGCTCTACCGCGTCACCCTCTGAGCCGTTACCGGCTCAGCGCAGCCAGCCGTCGGCCCGGGCGGCGATGAAGTCGTCGTCGCGCAGCTCCGGGTACGCGGCCCAGATGCGGTCGATCTCGGCCTCCTGGCCCGGCGACAGCGTCTCGTGCTCGTCCAGGCACCACAGGCCGGCCAGCAGACCCTGCCGGCGCAGCACCTCGTGCAGGCCGGGGATGCAGCCGTGGAAGCCGTTGGCGGCGTCGAACAGGACGGCGTTGGCGTCGGTGAGCACGGGGTTCAGCGCCAGCAGCCGCCGCAGCGCGCCGTCGTCGCCGGCCTTGGCCTTACGCGCCAGCTCGACGGTCTCGACGGCGCCGCGCACCCACACCGACCACTGCCCGAGCAGCCCGCCGACGATCTCGAGCTGCTCGCCGCCCGTCTCGTAAGTCGTCACGAGATCCATGACGATGTGGTCGTCGTTGCCGGTGTAGAGCGCGACGTCACCGGCCCGGCCGGACGCCGCGACGCCGTGCAGCACCTCGAGCGTGGCGTAGCGGTCGAACGGGGCGATCTTGAAGCCGGCGACGGCGGGCTGCTCGGCCAGCCGGCGCCAGAAGTCGCGGCCGAGCACGCGGCCGCCGACCTTCGGCTGCAGGTAGAAGCCGATGACGGGGAGGACCTCGCCGACGGCGTGGGCGCGGTCGAGCAGGTCGTCCTCAGTGGCGTCGCCGGTGCCGTACGGCGTCAGCAGCGCGAGGTCGTAGCCGAGTCCGCGGGCCAGCTCCGCCTCGGCGACCGCCTGTTCCGCCGGGCCGACGATGCCGGCGACGAGGACCGGCCGGGTAACGCCGTCGCCCCTGTCGCCGTCGTACTCGGCGGCGGTCTCGGCGGCCAGCTCGAGCACCGGGGCGAGCAGGCCGCGGGCCGGCTCGTGCACGGCGAACTGGGTGGTGTGGACGGCGACGGCGAGCCCCGTCGCGCCGGCCTCGACGTAGTAGCGCGAGAGCGCCCGCTGCCGCCGTTCGTCGAGCTTGCGGTCCTGGTCGAGGGCGAGCGGATGGGCCGGGATCACGCCGCCGGCGCGGAACCGGTCGAGTGCGGCCGTCATCAGAACTTCCCGTCGCGGCGGTTGAACTTGGTCGGCTTGCCCAGCGTGGGCAGGCCGGCGCGGACCCAGTGCGCCGTCGCCGCGACCAGCTCCGGCACCGTCACGTCCGGGTAGCCGAAGAGCGCGTGGCAGCGCTGCGCGTTGCCGAGCAGGGCCGTCGGCTCCTCGGCGCCGGTGAACGTCACCGGCTTCTCCAGCACCGCCGACACGTCGGTGGCCAGACGGCGGACGCTGAGCGTCTCGGGGCCGGTGACGTTGAGCAGCAGCGGCGGGGCCGACACGTGCAGCAGTGCCCGCAGCGTCACCTCGTTGGCGTAGCCCTGCCAGACCAGGTTGAAGCTGCCCATCGTCACGTCGACCGGCTCGCCCGCCTCGATGGTCTGCGCGATGTCGACGAGCACGCCGTAACGCATCTCGACCGCGTAGTTGAGCCGGATGATCGCCATGGGGGTGCCGTCGCGGCGGGAGGCGGCCTCGAGGACCCGCTCGCGGCCGAGGCAGGACATGGCGTACTCGCCGATGGGCCCGGGCAGGGTGTCCTCGGTGGCGCCGCCGCTGCCGACGCCGACCATCGGGTACACGTTGCCGGTCGAGAGCGCGCTGATGCGGCTGCCCGCGTAGCGGCGGGCGACCCGGCCGGGCAGGTAGACGTTGGTCTCCCAGGTGCCGGACTGGTTGCCCTCGGTGCCGAACTTCGCGCCGACCAGGTAGACGACGTTGCGGGCGTCGGGCAGTGCGGCCAGGGCGTCGTCGTCGCCGACGTCGGCCGCGACCACCTCGGCGCCGGTCGCCTCCATGGCCTCGACGGCGCCGGGAGCGCTGTACCGCGAGACGGCGATGACCTTCGCGCCCGTTCCCGCGGCCTCGACGCCCCGCACGGCCAGGCGGGCCAGGCTCACGCCCAGCTTGCCGCTGGCACCCAGGATGACGATGTCGCCGTCGAGCCGGCGCAGGTCCTCGACCAGCCCCGGCCGCGGCCTCGACAGCCGCTCGTCCAGCTCCTCAACGGTCCGCACCAGCCGGCCCTCCCGATCGCACGACGATTACGGTCAGGACCGTAAGTCCGTGCGATCGGGGATGTCAAGGCCGGAAAGGAGGCGAACTACTCGGCGACGAGTCCTCCGCCGAAGATCACCGCGAACCCGAGAGCGAACCCCAGGGCCGAGTGGTCGAAGATCATGGCCAGGACCAGGCCAAGACCGAATGCGATCATGAACCGTTTCGCGAGCTTCTGACTCATCGCCACGCTCCCTGCCGGTGGGTCAACCGCCTTCTTCCATGATCAGGGAGGCCTCCGGGGTGCGTGCAAGCGGAAGTCTCATATTCAGGACGGCGTGTCTCAGCCTGACACGCCGTCCTGACCTCCTATGTCCTAGTTCGTGGGGCGCGGCGTCCTGATCGCGTAGCGCAGCAGCGCCAGGCCGTTGTCGAATCCGGTGGCCTCGACCAGCTCGAGGTCCTGCGCGTCCTCGAAGACGCGGGTTCCCTTGCCGCGCGACACCGGGCACACCAGCAGGCGGACCTCGTCGACGACGCCGGCGTCCAGCAGCGAGCGCATGAGCGTCAGGCTCCCCCACAGCCAGAGGTCCTTGCCGTCCTGCTCCTTGAGCTCCCGGATGGTCGCAACCGGGTCGGGCGTCACCGACGCGGCGGAAAACTCGCCCCAGGGGGCGTCGGCCAGCGTCGTCGAGGCGACGACCTTCGTCAGACTGTTGAGCTTCCGCCCGTACTCACCCTGGTCGTCGGCGGTCGGCCAGTAACCCACCGACTGGGCGTAGGTGTTCGAGCCGAGGATCATCGTGTCGACGGAGTCGATGAACGCCATCGTCCTGGTCTTGTAGGGGCTGGTGTCGTCCTCGGAGAAGGGTGCCGCCGACACGAAGCCGAGCCCGCCGTCCTCCTCCGCGGCGACGTTGTCGACGGTCACCCACTGCTGGACGATGAGCTTGCGCATGATGGTTCTCCTTCGTCGTCGTGCGGCCGGTCGTGGCCGCTCGTGTCCCTGGGACGGAGCCGGCGTGCGGTTCTCGACATCGGTCAGCGAGAATCTCTGGATTCGCCCGAAGCGTCGATGGCGCGGGCGAGTTCCAGCCAGGTCGCGACGGGGACCGTCTCGGCCGCGGCCGGCGGGTCGATGCCCGTCGACGTGAGCAACCGGTGGGCGCGCTTCTTCGGCACGTGGGCGCCCAGGACCTCGCGGGCCGGCCGCCCCGGCTGCCGGTAGGCGTCCTGCAGCAGCCGCCGGGCCGTCCTGACCTGGCCGCGCGACAGGCCCGGACGGCGCCGGATCACCAGGTGCGCGGAGTCGACCGACGGCGCCGGCCGGAAGCTGCCCGGCGGCACACGGCCGGCGATCCGCAGCTCGAACCGCGCCTGCCACCAGGCGACCTCGAGGTCGCGCGGGTGGGTCGCCGTCATCCGCTTGGCGAACCCCCACTCGACCAGCAGGTCCGCGCTGGCGATCGCCGTCGCCTCGGGGTCCAGCAGCCGGCGCAGCAGCGCCGTCGAGATCGCGTACGGGATGTTCGCGACCACGGCGTACGGCCGGTGCGGCAGCATGACGCTGCGCGCATCGCCCTCGACGACCTTGACGCCCGGGTCGTCGGCGAACCGGCGCTGCAGCTTCGCGACGAACCGGGGGTCGCGCTCGACGGCGATGACGCGGGCGCCCGTGGCGGCCAGCGGCGTGGTCAGCGCACCGAGACCGGCGCCGAGCTCGATGACGAGGTCGCCCGGTCCGGCCGCGGACGATCTGACCATCCGGGCGCTGACCGCGGGGTCGCGGAGCAGGTGGATGCCGGCGTGGTTGGGGGCGCCGCCCCGGGCGGAGCGGTTCTGACCGTTCCGGCGGTTCTGACGGTTCTGGATGCGGGAATGCCGTGGCATGGGTCATCACGACCAATCGGGAACGCGGGAGGACGAGGACGTCGAAAAGCCGCGCCGTGCGCCTCGGGTGTGTTCACCGAGGGACGGACGCGGCGCGGCGTGCTCCCGTGTCTCCGGCCCGGACCCGCCCTGAACGGGGGTCAGCCGGTGGTGCGCGGAGCTACGCCGTGACGGACAGGCGGGGACGCCAGTACGCCACAGCGCCGTTCTTCAAGACTCCCACGTTCCCAGCCTAGCGGGTCGGCTCAGCCGGACACCAACGACTTCGGGGTGACGGTGACCTCGAACGGCTGCCGCAGGGTGACGCTCTGGTCGCCGGCCGCCCGCCCCACCTCGACGTACGCGCCGTCCTTCAGGTCGTACGCCACGATGGACGGCTCGTCCGGGTCGACGATCCAGTACGACGCCACCCCGTGCTCTGCGTAGGTCGCGTACTTGAGCGCCCGGTCTGTGCGCCGCGTGCTCCGGGACAGCACCTCGATGACGAGACTCGGCGCTGCCGCGATGGGCGCCGCTTGGTCGTCTTCCCGGCGGATCACGAAGACATCGGGCTGGAACGACGTCCGGTCGTCCGGCTGCCAGTCACGAGGTGCGATGTAGAGCTTCAGGCGTGAAGGTGTCGCAGGCCCCAACAGCAGCGCGAGCCCGAGGACCGCGTCCTGGTGCGGTCCCAGCGGTGCGGGCGTCACCAGCAGCGTCCCGTCGACCAGTTCGTAGCGCAGACCGTCGTCGGGAAACTCCTCGAGGTCGGCGACAGTCCATCCGTCGACCGCATGTGGCCGCTCCATCATGGTTGTCATGGTGCCCCCTTCCGGGCTCTGTCGCCACTCAGCCTTTCCGGAACCGCCGGATGCCGCAAACGGCTATTCGTGAATTGTGGATAACTAGCCCAGCAGCAGCTCGTTGTGGACGACCTCGGCGCGTTCGCCCTGCCAGCGCCGCCGCGCCCAGCGGTCGTGCGTCACCACGACGACGGCCAGGCCGGCGCCGTCGACCGCCTCCTCCAGCTCCTCGACCAGTCCGAGCGACAGGTGGTTCGTCGGCTCGTCGAGCAACAGCACCTGCGGCCGTGTAACGAGCAGCCGGGCCAGCGCCAGTCGCCGCTGCTGGCCCACCGACAGCGCGCCGACCGGCATCGCCAGGGCCGGTCCGGGCAGCAGCCCGAGCCCGGCCAGCTCGGCCTGGTACTCATCGGCCGGGCCGGCGCGACCGACGGCGAACGCCTGAACCGCCGTCAGCGACGGGTCGGGGAAGCTGCCGGTCTGGGGCAGCCAGCCGATCCGCAGCCGGCGCGAGCGCAGCACCTCGCCGGTCTCCGGCTCGAGCGCCCCGGCCAGCACCGCGAGTAACGACGACTTGCCGGAGCCGTTGCGGCCGGTGATCATCAGCCGGGTGTCGGCGGTGACGTCGAGCGCACGGGCGGTGATGCGGCCCGGCACCTTCACGTCGCGGACCGCCACCAGCACGCCGTCGGGAACGTCGGCACCCAGGGCGGCGTCGAAGCGCAGCAGCCGCGGCGGCTTCGGGATGCGCAGCTCCTCGAGCCGGCGCAGCCGCACCTCGGCGTCGCGGACCCGCCGCGAGACCGCGGCGTCGACCTTCTGGCTGAGGAAGTGCGCCACGAACTTGTCGTTGTCGCGCCGCCCGCGTCCCTCGTGGCCGACCCGCCGGGCGTCCTGCTTGACGACGGCGCGAGCCTCGTCGACCTCGTCGGTCCAGGTGGCGTACGCCTGCTCCCAGCGGGCCCGGGCCGCGGACTTGCCGGCCAGGTAGTCGGTGTAGGTGCCGGTGTAGCGGGCCGGGCCGAC
Organism: Jiangella mangrovi; assembly: GCF_014204975.1. NCBI lineage: Bacteria > Bacillati > Actinomycetota > Actinomycetes > Jiangellales > Jiangellaceae > Jiangella > Jiangella mangrovi. Next base: position 3,912,169 of record NZ_JACHMM010000001.1, on the reverse strand, counting down.
GTGCGGGGTGCCGTCGCGCTCGACGGTCAGGACGGGGTCGAGGTCGAGGATCGACGTGGCGACGCCGTCGAGGAAGGCACGGTCGTGCGAGACGGTGACGACGGCGCCGCGGTACTCGCGCAGCGCGTCCTCGAGGAACGCGATGGCGTCGTCGTCGAGGTGGTTCGTCGGCTCGTCCAGCAGCAGGACGTCCGGCGAGCGCACCAGGGCGAGCGCCAGCGCCAGCCGGGACCGCTGGCCGCCCGACAGCGTGTCGAGTGCCCGGTCCCCCGCGACGTCGGCCAGGCCGAGCCCGCCGAGCGCGCGGGCCGCCCGGGCGTCGGCCGACCAGCCGTCGCGATGCTCGAACTCGGCGAGGAGGTCGCCGTACTCGTCCAGGACGGACTGGTCGCCGTCGGCCAGGCTCGCCTCGGCGGCGCGCATGCGCTCCTCGAGGACCCGGAACTCCGCCAGCGCGGCGTCGACGGCGTCGTCGACCGTGCCGCCGGCCGGCAGCTCCGGCTCCTGGGTGAGGTATCCGAGGGTGCCGTGCCGCTCGACGGTGCCGGCGTCGGGCACCTCGACCCCGGCCGAGAGCCGCAGCAGCGTGGACTTGCCGGCCCCGTTCTCGCCGACGATGCCCAGCCGCTCCCCCGGGCCGGCGTCGTAACCGACGCCGTCGAGGACCGGACGGCCGGAGTAGGCGATGGAGAGCGAACGAACGGAGAGAAGAGACACGTGACCGACCTCGGCGAGGTTCGACGGGAGCTCGCCGGGTGCGGACACACCTCAGGCGCGAGCAGGAGTCACGGTCGGATCACATCGCTCTCGATGATGCCAAACGGACCGGCCGCGGGCAAACGGATTACCGCGGCCGGGCCGTCAGTCGATCGGCTCGTCGAGCCAGGCGGCGTCGAGCATGACGGTGCGCCCGCCGAACTCGTGGAAGCCGTTCCAGACCTGGATGCGCTCCGGCCGCAGGTACAGGTACCGGAAGCCGGGGATCCGCCTCGGATCGTGCGAGACCTGCGCGTACCGATCGGCCACCGTGGTGTCGACGTCCGGCACCTCGACGATCGACACCACACCGTCGACGACGACCACGTCATCGGTGTCGCCGATCGCCGCCCTGGCCCGCGGGTTCGCCCGCAGGTTGGCCATGGTCCGGCTGCGGTCGAAGGTCGCCATGACCAGGCACGCGCCGTCCCGGACGAAGCTGACCGGGATCAGGTGGGCGCCGTGACCGTCGCTGCCCGTGGCCAGCCAGAGCCGGTAGTGCGTGGCCAACCGGTGCCGGGCGACGTCGCGCCGTTCGGCGAGCGGACGTGGGGCGGTGGTGGGTGTCGAGGTCATGCCAGGTCCTTCCGTTCGTCTCAGGGGCCGCTACCCCTGAGACGAACGGACACGGGCACGATCCGACAGCGTCAGCCCTCGGGCTTCTCCGGGACGGCGTCGATGCCGGCCTCCTTGCGCTGCTGCGCCGTGATGGGCGCGGGCGCCGCGGTCAGCGGGTCGTACCCGCCACCGGTCTTCGGGAACGCGATGACCTCGCGGATCGAGTCGGACCCGGCGAGCAGCGCGGTGATGCGGTCCCAGCCGAACGCGATGCCGCCGTGCGGCGGGGCGCCGAACTTGAACGCGTCGAGCAGGAAGCCGAACTTCTCCTGCGCCTCGTCCGCGCCCAGGCCCATGACCCGGAAGACCCGCTCCTGCACGTCGCGGCGGTGGATACGGATCGACCCGCCGCCGATCTCGTTGCCGTTGCAGACGATGTCGTAGGCGTAGGCGAGCGCGCTGCCCGGGTCGGTGTCGAAGGTGTCGATCGAGTCCGGCTTCGGCGACGTGAACGCGTGGTGGACGGCGGTCCAGGCGCCGGAGCCGACGGCGACGTCGTCGGTCTCGTCGACCGGCTCGAACAGCGGCGAGTCGACCACCCAGGTGAACGCCCAGGCGTTCTCGTCGATGAGGCCGGCCCGGCGGCCGATCTCGAGCCGGGCCGCGCCGAGCAGCGCCTGCGACGAGCGCCGCGGGCCGGCGGCGAAGAACACGGCGTCGCCGGGGACGGCGCCGACCAGCTTCGGCAGGCCGGCCTTCTCGTCCTCGGACAGGTTCTTCGCGACCGGGCCGGAGAGCTCGCCGTCGGCCCCGACCAGCACGTACGCGAGGCCGCGGGCGCCGCGCGCCTTGGCCCAGTCCTGCCAGCCGTCGAGCTCCTTGCGGGTCTGCGACGCGCCACCCGGGTGCACGACCGCGCCCACGTACTGGGCCTGGAAGACCCGGAACTCCGTGGTGGCGAAGTGGCCGGTGACCTCGGTGAGCTCCTGCCCGAACCGCAGGTCCGGCTTGTCCGAGCCGAACCGGTCCATGGCGTCGCGGTAGGTCATGCGCGGGATCGGGGTGGTGATGTCGTGCCCGACCAGCGCCCACAGCGCCGTCAGCACCTTCTCGGCCAGCGCGATGACGTCGTCCTGCTCGACGAAGCTCATCTCGATGTCGAGCTGGGTGAACTCGGGCTGACGGTCGGCGCGGAAGTCCTCGTCGCGGTAGCAGCGGGCGATCTGGAAGTACCGCTCCAGCCCGGCGACCATGAGCAGCTGCTTGAACAGCTGCGGCGACTGCGGCAGCGCGTACCAGGAGCCCGGGCGCAGCCGCGCCGGCACCAGGAAGTCGCGCGCCCCCTCGGGCGTCGAGCGGGTCAGCGTCGGCGTCTCGACCTCGACGAAGTCGGCGGCCAGCAGCACGTCGCGGGCGGCCTTGTTCACCGCGCTGCGCAGGCGGATCGCGGCGGCCGGCCCGGTGCGGCGCAGGTCGAGGTAGCGGTACTTCAGCCGCACCTCCTCGCCGACGTCGACGTGGTCGTCGATCTGGAACGGCAGCGGCTCGGCCTCGCTCAGCACCTCGACGGCGTCGGCGACGACCTCGATCTCGCCGGTCGGCAGGTTCGGGTTCTCGTTCCCCTCGGGACGGCGGCCGACCTGCCCGGTGACCTTGATGCAGAACTCGTTGCGCAGCCCGTGCGCCACGGCCTCGTCGCGCACCACCACCTGCGCCACCCCGGACGCGTCGCGCAGATCCAGGAACGCCACTCCCCCGTGATCGCGGCGGCGGGCCACCCAGCCGGTGAGGGTGACGGTCTGGCCGGCGTGGTCGGCACGCAAGGTGCCGGCCTCGTGGGTGCGGAGCACGGGTGTTCCTCCGGGATCGAGCGAAAGGGTTGGCGTTGAACCCCATTCGGGTTCAACGCAGCGATCCTACGGAACCCGCTCGGCTCACGGCGAGGCGATTCCCTCCCGTCGACCCGCCGACGATCAGGTGACCTACCGCGTCGCCGGCCCGCACCTTCGTCACCTGATCGTTTCGCCAAATGATCAGGTGACAGAGCGGGGGATCAGAACAGTGCGTCCTGCCCGGGCACGACGGCGGCAGCCTCGGTTCCGGTGCCGGTCGGCGTGAGCCGGGTGCCCCAGCGCTTGCCGTGCAGCGGCCGGCGGCGGTCGTCGACCAGCGGTTCCTCGTCGTCGTCGCGCAGCCGGTACTGCCGCAGGTGCGGCTCGACCCGGGCCCGGAGCCAGTCGCGGTAGCGCTGGTCGGAGTAGGAGCCCCGGTGGTAGAGCCGGCGGTACAGGGGCAGGAGGTCGGGCCGGGTGGACTCGAGCCACCCCAGGTACCACTCGCGCGCCCCCGGCCGCAGGTGCAGCGGGATGTAGCTGATGCCCGTCGCTCCCGCGTCGGCCACCGCTTGGACCAGCGCGGACAGATGCTCCTCGGAGTCGGTGAGCCCCGGCAGGATGGGCGCCAGCAGGACGGTGCAGGGCAGTCCGGCCGCCCGTACCGCACGAATCAGGTCGAGCCGGGCCTTCGGGGTGGGCGTGCCGGGCTCGACCGACTTGTGCAGCCCCTCGTCGAGCAGCGCCAGCGACACCCCGATGCCGACCTCGACGTCCTGGGCGGCGCGCTGCAGCAGCGGGAGGTCGCGGCGCAGCAGCGTGCCCTTGGTGAGGATGCTGAACGGCGTGCCGGACCCGGCCAGCGCCCCGATGATGCCGGGCATGAGCCGGTAGCGGCCCTCGGCGCGCTGGTAGGGGTCGGTGTTGGTGCCCATGGCGACGTGCTCGCGGGCCCAGGTGCGCCGGCCGACCTCGCGCTGCAGCACCTCGGCGACGTTGACCTTGACGATGACCTGGCGGTCGAAGTCGTCGCCGGCGTCGAGGTCGAGGTAGGTGTGGGTGTTGCGGGCGAAGCAGTTGTGGCTCACGACGCCGTGGGCGATGAAGTCGCCGGTGCCGGTGGTGAGGTCGAACATCGGCAGCTCGACGTCCATGGGCCGCACGTAGCTGACGGTCAGCGCCTGGTCGGCGCGCACCGCCGCCCCGACCACACCCCGGCGCAGCCCGACCAGCCGGTCGCGGGTGGTCAGATGCGGTCGCGGCGCCTCGCCCTCGGCCGCCGCGGCGACGTGCTTCCAGCCGTCGGGCGTGAGGAACCGGTGGTCGCCGCTGGCGACGATGGAGGTGCCGCCGTCGAGCTCGAGCCGGAACGCCGGCTTGGAGGTGCGCCAGTGGTCGAGCACCTGCGTGCGCACGAGCCGCCGGCTGAGGCCGTCGACCCGCGTGCCGAGCACCTGGTCGCCCGGCCGCACCCGCGCGAGCGGGACGGTGGAACCGTCGGACATGGTGATGGGCGCGTAGCCGGACAGGCAGTAGGTGCACGCGTGACTGCACCCGCGGTACGGGTTGACCGTCCACCGGAACGGCACGTGCGAGGCCTCGGGCACCTTGTTCAGCGCGGACTTGGACGTGACCTCGTGGAACGTGATGCCCTCGAACTCGGGCGTGCGGACGCTGCGGACCAGGCCGGCGATGCGCTGCAGGCCGGGCAGTGCCGCCCCGTCGGTGACGGCGAGTTCCTGACCTTCCCAGCGCATGCCTCCATTCGAACACAGGTTCGAACGAGAGGCAACTCAGGCGGCGGCCTCGGCTCCGAGCAGCGGCAGGCAGGGCTCCAGACCCTCGATGGTCGCCTCGACGGTGCGGTGCTGCTCCCAGGCCTCCCGGCTGAGCCGGAAGCGCTGCTCGAGCGCGAGCTTCCCCCGCGAGATGCCCCGGCTGGTGCCGTTCTCGGCGTAGCCGAGCTTGCGCGACACCCGCAGCGACGCGTGGTTGTCCATGTAGCCGACCGACACCGCCTCGTCGGCGCCCAGCCCGGCGAAGGCCAGGTGCAGCATGGCCGCGCGCATCTCGGTGCCGATGCCCCGGCCCTGGTGGCGCAGGCCGAGCCAGGACTCCGACGTGACCTGACGCTGGATGGCGAAGTCGTCGGCCTCGATCTCCTGGACGCCGACCGGCCGGCCGTCCAGGAAGACCACCAGGTTCAGTGCCCAGGCGTCGGCCTTCAGCTCCGCCAGCGTCCTCCAGTGGCGCTGCATGACCCGGCGGGCGCGGTCGGCGGGCGGCAGCTCGGACCACGGCGTGCCGAACGGCATGAGGTCGGGCCCGTGGATCCCGTCCATGGCCAGCTCGGCGAGCTCGGCCAGCTCCTCGGGCGCGGGCAGGCGCAGCTCCAGCCTCGGCGTGCGCACGCGGATCCCGTAGACGGGGAAGTGATCGATCAGCACGCCGCCACCCCGTCAGACGAGTCGCTTGAGGTGGGTGACCAGCCCGTTCACCGAGATGGCCTGCTGCTCCCCGGTCGCGAGGTCCTTGACCTGGGCCACGCCCTCGGCGAGGTCGCGCTCGCCCACGACGACGGCGTACTTCGCGCCGCTGCGGTCGGCGGCCTTCATGGCGCCCTTGAGCCCGCGCCCGCCGGTGGCGACGTCGGCCGCCACGCCCTCGCGCCGCAGCGTCGTCACCAGCGAGAACGCCCACGCCGCCGCCTCGTCGCCGAGCGGGACGGCGAACACCTGGACGCCCGTGGTGCCCGGCAGCGGCAGCCCTTCGGCCTCCATGGCCAGCAGCGTGCGGTCGGCGCCGAGCGCCCAGCCGACGCCGGGCAGCGCCGGACCGCCGATCAGCTCGGACAGGCCGTCGTACCGGCCGCCGCCGCCCACCGCGGACTGCGAGCCGAGGCCGTCGTGCACGAACTCGAAGAGCGTGCGGGTGTAGTAGTCGAGGCCGCGCACCAGCCGCGGGTCGTCCTCGAACGCCACACCCGACGCGGTGAGCAGCGAGCGGACGGCGTCGTGGTGCGCGCGGTCGGCCGGAGACAGGAAGTCGGTGATGAGCGGCGCCTCGGTGAGCGCCTTCTGGATCTCGGGGCGCTTGTCGTCGAGGACCCGCAGCGGGTTGAGCTCGACCCGCTTCCGGGTCTCCTCGTCGAGGTCCAGGCCGCGCAGGTAGTCCTGCAGCGCCGCCCGGTACGCGGGGCGCGACTCGTGCGAGCCCAGCGAGTTCAGCAGCACCCGCACGCCGGTCAGCCCGAGCGCGCGGTAGGCGTCGACGGCCAGCACGATGAGCTCGGCGTCGCTGGCGGGGTCCTCGGTGCCCAGGATCTCGGCCCCGACCTGCGAGAAGTGCCGGTAGCGGCCCTTCTGCGGCCGCTCGTAGCGGTAGTACGAGCCGGAGTACCAGAGCTTCACCGGCAGGGCGCCGCGGTGCAGGTTGTTCTCGAGGACGGCGCGCAGCACCGGCGCCGTGCCCTCGGGCCGCAGCGTGACGTCGTCGCCGCCACGAGTGGTGAAGGAGTACATCTCCTTGGTGACGATGTCCGTGGACTCGCCGACGCCGCGGGCGAACAGCGTCGTCTCCTCGAAGCTCGGCGTCTCGATGTAGCCGTAGCCGGCCGAGCGCAGCGGAGCGGCCATGGCCTCGCGGACGGCGAGCATGGCCTCGCCGCGCGGCGGCACGAGGTCGAAGGTGCCCTTCGGGGCACGGAAGGTCGGGTTCGCGTTCACAGGGTCTCTACAGTCCTCGCAGGTACGGGTTGGATGCGCGTTCCCGGTCGAGGGTCGACGCCGGGCCGTGACCGGGCCGGACGGTGGTGACTCCGGGCAGGCCGTCCGCCGACGCCAGCCGGGTCAGCGTCGCGCGCATGAGCGCGTCGTCGCCTCCCGGCAGGTCGGTGCGGCCCACCGTGCCCGCGAACAGGACGTCGCCGGTGAAGACGACACCGTCGCCGGGCAGCTCGAAGAGCGTCGACCCCTCGGTATGGCCCGGGGCGTGGATGGCGCGCAGCCCGACGCCGGCGAGGTCGAGCTCGGTCTCGGCGCCGGTGAACGGGCGCACGTCGGCCGGCGGCGTCCAGCCGTCGACGAACTGCGCGAACTGCTGCGCCAGCTGCGGGCCGAGCGAGCCGAGCGGGTCGGCCAGCCGGTACACGTCCCCCTCGTGCAGGTGAACGGGCAGGTCACGACGGCGGCAGAGCTCGCTCAGCGCGTAGGTGTGGTCGAGGTGCCCATGGGTGACGAGGACGGCGGCCGGCTCGACGCCGTGCTCGGCGAACGCCTTCTCCAGCTGGTCCTCGACACCGATGCCGGGATCGATCACGACGCACTCGCGGCCGCCGTCGGGCGCCACGAGATAGCAGTTGGTGCCCAGGACCGGGGCGACGAGGGTGAGCACGAGCACCCACGAAGGTTACCGGCGGCCCACTCATCGCCGCGAACTCGTTATCTGATTCCCGCCGTGTACTGCCTAGACTGTCCCCGCGTACCACACGTGGAAGGGGGGTCCCGGAGGCCTCCCCAGCGTTTCTCGAACGATCGGGAGGATCGGCCGGTGGCCCAGAGCGCCAAGCAGCGACGGCGTGAGCTCGCGCGCCAGCACATCGAGCGCCAGCAGGCCCGCCGGGCCGAGGAGGCCCAGAAGCGGCGGAAGATCGGCCTCGTCGTGGGCGGCGCCATCGTCGTGGTCGCCCTCGTCATCGGCACGCTGCTGGTCTCCGGCGCGCTCGGCGGCGACGACGAGAGCCCGGTCGCGTCCGGCACGGATCCCTCGGCGCCCGCCGACGCCGCCGCGGCCACCTGCGACTACCGCACCTCCGGCGAGTCCGCCGTCCCGAACCTCGGCACGCCGCCGGCCATCGACCCGGCCGCACTCACCACGCCGCTGCCCACCACGGCCACGCTGACCCTCAACGGGGCCCCGGTCACGGTCACCCTCGACACCGGCGCGCCGTGCACCGTCAACTCGCTGGCCTTCCTCGCCGCCGCCGGGTACTACGACGGCACCACCTGCCACCGCCTCACCACGTCGGACAGCCTGAAGGTGCTGCAGTGCGGCGACCCGACCGGCGGCGGCTCCGGCGGCCCCGGCTACGAGTACGACAACGAGAACACCGACGGCGCCACCTACCCGGCCGGGACGGTCGCCATGGCCAACGCCGGCGCCAACACCAACGGCAGCCAGTTCTTCCTGGTGTACGGCGACTCCCAGCTACCACCCGACTACACCGTCTTCGGACAGATCACCACTGGTCTGGACGTGATCACTGGTATCGCGGACGGCGGCACCGACAATGGATCGACGGATGGCGCACCCATCCAGCCGGTCACCCTCGACTCCGTCACCACCGCCTGACCCGGATGAGGACACCGTGACGAACACGACTGGTAGCCCCGAGCCCACCGAAGCGGCGCCCGCTGCCGCCGAGGTCGAGCCCACCGAGGCCCCCGAGTCCCCCGACGCCGCCGCCGAGGCGGCGCCGACGCCCGAAGCCGAGGCGCCCCGGGCCGACGTGCCCGAGGCCGACGTGCCCGAGCCCGCGGCCGCCACCCCGGATCCCGATCCGGCCGCGGTCGAGCCGGAGCCCCCGGCCGCCGCGGAGCCCGAAGCGGCCGCACCCGAGGCCGAGCCGGTCGCGTCGGAGGAGCCCGTCGCCTCGGAGGAGCCGGCGCAGCCGGAGCCCGCGCCCGAACCGGCAGCTGACGCCGTCACGCCGGAGCCCGAGCCGGAGCCCGAGGCCGTCACGCCCGCGCCGGTGGCCGTGCCGACGCCCGCCGACATCCTCCCCGCGCCCGCCACACCCGCTCCGGCGACGCCGGCGGCACCCGCTGCTGCCGCCGCCGACGCCGACACGCCCACCGTCGCCGCCAACGAGTGGGGCCGGGTCGACGAGCACGGCGAGGTGTTCGTCCGCACCCCGGAGGGCGAGCGGAACATCGGCTCCTGGCAGGTCGGCAAGCCCGAGGAGGCGCTGGCCTTCTTCGTCCGCAAGTACGACGACCTCGCCGTCCAGGTCGACCTGCTCGAGACGCGGCTCGAGTCCGGCGCCGCCGCGCCCGACGACACCGCCCAGGGTGTGGCCAAGGTGCGCACGCAGCTGAACGAGGCGCACGCCATCGGCGATCTCGCCTCGCTGGGCGGCCGGCTCGACGCGCTCGACGCCCGCATCGCCGAGCGGCGGGCCGAGCGCCGCGCCGCCCGGGCCAAGGCGCAGGAGGAGGCCCGCGGGCGCAAGGAGCAGATCGCGCAGCAGGCCGAGAGCATCGCCGAGGGCAACGACTGGCGCAACGGCGCCGACACGCTGCGGGCGCTGCTCGAGGAGTGGAAGTCGCTGCCCCGGCTCGACCGCGCCACCGACGACGAGCTGTGGCGCCGGTTCTCCTCCGCCCGCACCCACTACACCCGCCGGCGCAAGGCACACTTCTCCGAGCTGGCCGAGCGCCGCGACGAGGCCCGCGTCATCAAGGAGCGCATCCTCACCGAGGCCGAGGAGATCAGCGGGTCGACCGACTGGGGCCCGACGTCGCGGCGCTACCGCGAGCTGATGGCGCAGTGGAAGGCCGCCGGCCCCGCGCCGCGAGGGGTCGAGGACAGCCTGTGGAAGCGGTTCAGAGCCGCCCAGGACACCTTCTTCGGCGCCCGCACCGCCCACCAGTCCCAGCGCGACGACGAGCAGCAGGCCAACCTGACGGTCAAGGAGGGCATCCTCGCCGACGCCGAGGCGCTGCTGCCGGTCACCGACTGGAAGACCGCCCGCCAGCAGTTGCGGGTGCTCCAGGAGCGCTGGGAGGACGCCGGCCACGTGCCGCGCGACGTCATGCGGTCGGTCGAGGGCCGCATGCGCCGCGTCGAGGACGCCATCCGCGAGGCCGAGCAGAACGAGTGGCAGCGGTCCAACCCCGAGGCCCGGGCCCGCGCCCAGGCCACGGTGACGCAGCTCGAGGCGTCGATCGCCGACCTCGAGTCGAAGGCGGCCAAGGCCCGCGACGCCGGCAACGACCGCAAGCTGCGCGAGGCCGAGGAGGCCATCGCGGCCCGGCGGTCCTGGCTCGAGCAGGCGCAGCAGGCGCTCGACGAGTTCACCAGCTGACCCACCATCGGCGACGGCGTCAGCCTGCGGCACCCGTACGGGACCGCACGGCTGACGCCGTCGTCGATGTGGCTCAGTGCAGGGTCGGCGCCGGGATGCCGCTGGTGAGCCGGTAGGCGTCGAAGACGCCCTCGACGCCGCGGACCGCCTTGAGGACGTGGCCGAGGTGCTTGGGGTCGGCCATCTCGAAGGTGAACCGGCTGGTGGCGATGCGGTCGGTGTTGGTCGACACCGTCGCCGACAGGATGTTCACGTGCTGGTCCGACAGCACCCGGGTGACGTCGGAGAGCAGCCGCGCGCGGTCGAGCGCCTCGACCTGGATGGCCACGAGGAACATGCTGTTGGCCGTGGGTGCCCACTCGACCTCGACCATGCGCCCGTGCTGGCGGCGCAGGGAGTCGACGTTGACGCAGTCCTCGCGGTGCACCGACACGCCGGAGCCGCGGGTGACGAAGCCGACGATGGTGTCGCCCGGCACCGGGGTGCAGCAGCGGGCCAGCTTGACCCACACGTCGGAGACGCCCTTGACGACGACGCCGGGATCGCCGCCGGTGCGCCGGCGCGGGCGGTCCGGGGTGGCCGCCTCGGCGACGTCCTCGGTGGTGCCCTCTTCGCCGCCGAGGATCTGCACCAGCTTCTGCACGATGCTCTGTGCCGAGACGTTGCCCTCGCCGACGGCCGCGTACAGCGCGGAGATGTCGGGGTAGCGCAGGTCGTCGGCGACGGCCTTGAGCGACTCCTGGCTCATCATGCGCTGCAGCGGGAGGTCCTGCTTGCGCATGGCCCGGGCGATGGCGTCCTTGCCGTGCTCGATGGCCTCTTCGCGGCGCTCCTTCGAGAACCACTGCTTGATCTTGTTGCGGGCCCGGGCGCTGGTGACGAACGTCAGCCAGTCGCGGCTCGGCCCGGCGCCGGCGGCCTTCGAGGTGAACACCTCGACGACGTCGCCGTTGTCGAGGTTGGACTCGAGTGGCACCAGCCGGCCGTTGACCCGGGCGCCGATGGTGCGGTGGCCGATGTCGGTGTGGACGGCGTAGGCGAAGTCGACCGGGGTGGCCGCGGCCGGCAGCGCGACGACGTCGCCCTTGGGGGTGAAGACGAAGACCTCGTTGGACTCCATCTCGAAGCGCAGCGACTCGAGGAACTCGCCGGGGTCCTCGGTCTCCTTCTGCCAGTCCAGCAGCTGGCGCAGCCAGGCCATGTCGTTGCCGGCGCTGTCGCCGTTGCCGATGTGCTTGTCGGTCTCGCGGCCGGCGTTGGAGTCTTCCTTGTACTTCCAGTGCGCGGCGATGCCGTACTCGGCGCGGCGGTGCATGGCGTGGGTGCGGATCTGCAGCTCGACCGGCTTGCCGCCCGGGCCGATGACCGTGGTGTGCAGCGACTGGTACATGTTGAACTTCGGCATCGCGATGAAGTCCTTGAACCGGCCGGGGACCGGGTTCCAGCGCGCGTGCACGATGCCCAGGACGGCGTAACAGTCGCGGACCGACTCGACCAGCACGCGGATGCCGACGAGGTCGTAGATGTCGGCGAAGTCGCGGCCGCGGACGATCATCTTCTGGTAGATCGAGTAGTAGTGCTTGGGCCGGCCGTAGACGTTCGCCTTGATCTTCGAGACCCGCAGGTCGCCCTGCACCTGGTCGATGACCGAGGCGAGGTAGTCGTCGCGCGACGGGGCCCGCTCGGCCACCAGGCGCACGATCTCGTCGTAGACCTTGGGGTGCAGGGTGGCGAACGAGAGGTCCTCGAGCTCCCACTTGATGGTGTTCATGCCCAGCCTGTGCGCCAGCGGGGCGTAGATCTCGAGCGTCTCGTGGGCCTTGCGACGCGCGGACTCCTTGGGCACGTAGCGCCAGGTGCGGGCGTTGTGCAGCCGGTCGGCGAGCTTGATGACCAGGACGCGGATGTCCTTGGCCATGGCGATGACCATCTTGCGGACGGTCTCGGCCTGTGCTGCCTGCCCGTACTTGACCTTGTCGAGCTTGGTGACGCCGTCGACCAGCATGGTGATCTCTTCACCGAAGTCGGCGCGCAGCTGCTCGAGGGAGTAGTCGGTGTCCTCGACGGTGTCGTGCAGCAGGGCCGCCGCCAGCGTGGGCGGCGTCATGCCGAGCTCGGCCAGGATGGTGGTGACGGCGAGCGGATGCGTGATGTACGGGTCGCCGCTCTTGCGCTTCTGCCCGCTGTGGGCGCGCGCGGCGCTGCGATAGGCGCGCTCGATGAGCTCGAGGTCGGCCTTCGGGTGGTTGGCCCGGATGATCCGGAACAGCGGTTCCAGCGCGGGGTCGGACTGCTGGCGTTGGGCGGTCAGGCGGGCAAGCCTCGCCCGCACCCTGACCGGGGTCAGCGCGCCGCTGGGAACGGTCTGCTCGGCCACAGGCCCCCTTTCGTCCCGTGTGAAGGACACAACACAGCTTAGAGGGTCGCTGTTCCCGAGGGGTAACGCACCGCCTTGCCGCAGGCTCGTTCCCTGCTGGAACGCCCATGTCGAGTATGGGCTCTCGCGCCGCGTCAGGGAGGCATCACCGCCGAACTGGCGTCAGCGGCCGCCGCGGTTGCGCTCGTCCAGATCGGCGAGGTGAGCGAGGAAGCTCCGGTCGCGGGACGTGCCCGGGCCGAAGAACGCCTCGTCGGCCGATTCGACCGCGGCGTTGGCCCGGCGGGCGAGGCCGGCCCCGCCCGCGGTGACCCGCACCAGGACGGCCCGGCGGTCGTCCGGGTGCGGCAGGCGTTCGACGTGTCCCTTCGCCTGGAGTGCGCGAAGCACCTGCGACACCATCATCGGGTCGGCCCGGACCTGCTGGGCGAGCTCGGCCTGGGTCATGCCGCTGGTGTCGCCCGCCGGGTCGTCGGCCCAGGTCAGAGCAGCGAGGAGCACGAACTGCACGTGGGTGAGCTCGAACGGCACCAGAGCCGCGCGGATGGCGGCCTGCCAGCGGTTCGTGACCCGCCAGAGCATGAATCCGGGGCTGGCCCCCTCGGACTCGTACCTGCTCGAGAGCGAGCCGGTCACGATTCCACGAGGGCGACGAGGCGGTCGAGGTCGGCCGGGACGGACTGCCGGAACCCGCGGAAGGCCGTGCGTGCCCACAACCACGACATCGGCCCCTCGAGCCACACGGTCACCGTCAGCTCCGACCCCGTGGGCGAGGGAGCGGCGGTGTGCCGGAAGGTCAGCGTGGCTCCCGGGACCCGGCTCACATCGGTGTAGACGCGGTCCCGTTCGCACTCGGCCACCAGGAACTTCGTCCTCGGGCCGCCCTTCGGCTTGAGCACGCCGTGTGCGCCGGCCTTCACGGGACCGTCGACCCGGACCCATTCCGTGTCGGGCGACCACGCGGACCAGCTGGAGTGGTCGACCCACCGGTCGAAGAAGAGCGAGGGCGCGGCCGTGGACGCGCGGGATGCGGTGGCGAGCTCGATCATGCACTTAGTATGCGCGCATATTATTTCCCGCGCAAACCACCGGGCGGGCGCAGCAGGGCGATGACGGCGGCGCAGCCGGCGACGGCGGCCAGCGTGAGCAGCAGGGCGAGCTGGACCCACCCGCCGTCGCCGACACCGCCGCCCCACCAGCCGTAGCGCAGGCCGGCGTAGTAGAGCGGCACCGCCACCAGCGGCACGATCAGGGCCCACCATCGCCGCGCCACCAGGGCGGCGGCCAGGGACAGGGCGAACGGCGCCAGGAACAGCGCCATCGCCCCGTCGTCCATGGCTAGATGACCAGCAACGACCGGAGGTTGACGTCGTCGAGCTTGGCCCGGCCGCTCAGGAAGCCGAGCTCCATGAGGATGCCCACGCCCACCACGTCGGCACCGGCACCGCGCACGAGGTCGACCGTCGCGCGCACCGTCCCGCCGGTGGCGAGCACGTCGTCGACGATGAGGACCCGCTCCCCCGGCCGGAAGGCGTCGGTGTGGACCTCGATGGTCGCCTCGCCGTACTCGAGGGCGTAGCTGGCGGCCGTGGTGGTCCAGGGCAGCTTGCCCGCCTTGCGGATCGGGACGAAGCCGGCGCCGAGGCGGTGCGCGACCGGCGCGCCCAGGATGAACCCGCGCGCCTCGATGCCCACGACGACGTCGACATCCTGGCCGCCGACCCCGCTCAGCAGCTCGATCATGGTGTCGAACGCGGCAGGGTCGCGCAGCAGCGGGGTGATGTCCTTGAAGACCACGCCCGGCTCCGGCCAGTCCGGCACGTCGCGGATGCGGGACAGCAGCAGATCGCGGTCGGAGTCGGCGATGGCCGGCATGTTCGTCACGGGGTCAGAGGCTATCGCGGGCGCGCGGCGACGGCGTCAGCGGATGTCGTCGCCGTTGGTGCGGTCCTCGCCCTTGGCCTGCACCGGCTCGTGCGTGGGCGCGTCGTCGGCGATGTCGGCGACCGAGGGCTCCTCGGACGGGAGCACGTTGACGATGGCGCGGCGGACGTAGCGGTTGTGGACGCCCGGCGCCACCTCGAGCACGATCTCGTCCTTCTCGGTGTCGACCTCGACGACGGTGGCGAGCAGTCCGGCGCTCGTCATGACCTTCGACCCGGGCTGGACCGACTGCTGGAGCTCCGCCATCTGCCTGCGCTGCTTCTGCTGCGGGCGGATGAGCAGGAAATAGAAGACAGCGATCAGCAGGATCGGGAGCAGCAACGACGCAGCATCCATGGTGATCTACGAGATCCTTCCCAGTGCTCCCGCGCGACGGCGGGGCCGTATGTACCGGACGGTGACCCTGGCGGCCACCGAAAGGTCGAGTCTACCCACACCCGGCGGGTCTACTACGCCCCGTCGGCGGCCGAGAACAGATCGGGCTCGTCGAACCCGCGTCCGAACGCCGTCTGCGCCGGGACGGCCAGCCCGAGGTGCGTCCACGCCGCCGGGGTCGCGACCCGCCCGCGCGGCGTGCGCATCAGCAGCCCGGCGCGGACGAGGAACGGCTCGGCGACCTCCTCGACGGTCTCGCGCTCCTCGCCGACGGCGACCGCGAGCGTGCCAAGGCCCACCGGTCCCCCACCGAAGCTCTTGCACAGCGCCGTCAGCACCGCGCGGTCGAGGCGGTCGAGGCCCAGCTCGTCGACGGCGAACACCTTCAGCGCCGCGCGGGCGACGTCGCCGGTGATGACGCCGTTGCCGCGGACCTCGGCGAAGTCGCGGACCCGGCGCAGCAGCCGGTTGGCGATGCGCGGCGTGCCGCGGGACCGGCCGGCGATCTCGCCCGTGCCGTCGCCCTTCAGCTCGACGTCGAGCAGCCCGGCGGAGCGGCGCAGCACCAGCTCCAGCTCGGCCGGCTCGTACAGCTCGAGGTGCCCGGTGAACCCGAACCGGTCGCGCAGCGGCCCCGGCAGCAGGCCGGTCCGGGTCGTGGCGCCGACCATGGTGAAGTGCGGGAGGTCCAGCGGGATCGCCGTCGCGCCCGGGCCCTTGCCGACCACGACGTCGACCCGGAAGTCCTCCATGGCGGTGTAGAGCATCTCCTCGGCCGGCCGGGCCATGCGGTGGATCTCGTCGAAGAACAGCACGTCGCCCTCGTTGACCGAGGACAGGATGGCCGCGAGGTCGCCGGCGTGCTGGATGGCCGGGCCGCTGGTGATGCGCAGCGGGACGCCCATCTCCGCGGCGACGATCATGGCCAGCGTCGTCTTGCCGAGGCCGGGCGGGCCGGACAGCAGGATGTGGTCGGCACTCCGGCCCCGGGCGCGGGCGGCGTCGAGGACGAGCGAGAGCTGCTCGCGCAGGCGCTCCTGCCCGACGAACTCCGCCAGCGTGCGCGGGCGCAGCGCCGCCTCGACGGTCCGCTCCTCCTGGTCGGCGTCGCCGCCCACCAGCCGGTGTACGTGGTCGTCGGGGAAGCTCATGTCCTGGCCAGCGTACGCAACGCCTTGCGCAGCAGCGTCGAGACGTCCATGCCGGCGGCCTCACCGTTCAGCTCCGCTGCCACGGACTCGACGGCGCGGTCGGCCTCGCGGGTGGACCAGCCCAGCCCGAGCAGCGCCTCGTGCACCTGCACCTGCCAGCCGTCGGCGCCCGGAGCCGGAGCGGACGGCACCGCGGCCAGCGAGGGACCGCCGCCGGGCAGGCCGAGCTTGTCCTTGAGCTCGATGACGATGCGCTGAGCGCCCTTCTTGCCGATGCCCGGCACCTTCGTCAGCGCGACGAGGTCCTCGGTGGCCACCGCACGGCGCAGGTCGTCGGGCGAGTGCACCGACAGCATGGCCTGCGCCAGCCGCGGTCCGACGCCGCTGGCGGTCTGCAGCAGCTCGAAGACCGTCTTCTCGTCCTCGTCGGCGAAGCCGTACAGCGTCAGCGAGTCCTCGCGCACGACGAGGCTGGCGGCCAGCTGGGCCACCTCGCCCAGCCGCAGCGCCGACGTCGTCGCCGGCGTGCAGTGCAGCGCCAGCCCGACGCCGCCGACGTCGACGACTGCCTCCGTAGGGCGCACCACCGTGACCTGGCCACGGACGTAAGCGATCACCGTCGACCCCTCCCCGCCGCGGCGACCGCGGCCTGCAGCCGGTTCTGTGCCGCCCCCCGCCACACCTGGCAGATCGCGAGGGCGAGCGCGTCGCTGGCGTCCGCCGGCTTGGGCGCGGCGTCGAGCCGCAGCAGCCGGGTCACCATGAAAGCGACCTGTGCCTTATCGGCCTGGCCGCTGCCACTGACGGCGGCCTTGACCTCGCTGGGCGTGTGGGTGACGACGGGGATGCCGCGGCGGGCGGCCGCGAGGGTCGCCACGCCGCTGGCCTGCGCCGTCCCCATGACGGTGCGGACGTTGTGCTGGCTGAACACCCGCTCGACGGCGACGGTGTCGGGCCGGTACGTGGCCAGCCACTCGTCGATGGCGGTCTCGATGGCCAGGAGCCGGTGCCCCAGCTCGGCGTCGGCGGGCGTGCGGACGACGTCGACGGCGACGAGGTTCAGCGCCCGCCCGGGCGACCCCTCGACGATGCCGAGCCCGCAGCGCGTCAGCCCCGGATCGACCCCCAACACCCGCATGTAGCACCCTTCACCGAACACCAGTTCGGTGGCGACACTACCGGCGGGCGTGGTGCGGGCGTCGCAGACGCGCCGCACCCGATCAGTCGACCGCCGCCATGACCTCGTCGGAGACGTCGAAGTTGGCCCAGACGTTCTGGACGTCGTCGCTGTCCTCGAGGGCGTCGATGAGCCGGAAGATCTTTCGGGCGCCGTCCTCGTCGAGCGGGACGCTGACCGACGGGATGAACGACGACTCCGCGGAGTCGTAGTCGAGGCCGGCCTGCTGGACGGCGGTGCGGACGGCGACGAGGTCGGTGGCCTCGCTGCGGATCTCGAACGCCTCGCCGAGGTCCTCGACGTCCTCGGCGCCGGCGTCGAGCACGACCTCGAGGAGGTCGTCCTCGGTGACCTTGCGCCCGCCGTCCTGCACCGTCGGCACGACGACGACGCCCTTGCGGTCGAACATGTAGGACACCGAGCCGGGGTCGGCCATGGAGCCGCCGTTGCGGGTCATGGCGACGCGGACCTCGGACGCCGCGCGGTTGCGGTTGTCGGTGAGGCACTCGATGAGCACCGCGACGCCGTTGGGGCCGTAGCCCTCGTACATGATGGTCTGGTACTCCGCGCCACCGCCCTCGGCGCCGGAGCCGCGCTTGACGGCGCGGTCGATGTTGTCGTTGGGGACCGACGACTTCTTCGCCTTCTGGATGGCGTCGTAGAGCGTCGGGTTGCCCGCGGGGTCGCCGCCGCCCGTGCGGGCCGCGACCTCGACGTTCTTGATCAGCTTGGCGAAGAGCTTGCCCCGCTTCGCGTCGACCAGGGCCTTCTTGTGCTTGGTGGTCGCCCACTTGGAGTGGCCGGACATAGGGGTCAAGCCTCCTTCACGATGTCGAGGAAGAGCGCGTGCACACGCGCGTCCGCTGTCAGTTCCGGGTGGAAGGACGTGGCCAGGAGCCGTCCCTGCCGGACCGCGACGATATTACCTGCGGTACGGGCCAGCACGTCGACGCCGTCGCCGACCTTCTCGACCCACGGCGCCCGAATGAAGACGGCATGAAGGGGTCGCTGCGGATCGGGCAGGGCCGGGAAGTCGATGTCGGCCTCGAAGGAGTCGACCTGGCGGCCGAAGGCGTTGCGGCGCACCGTGATGTCCATGCCGCCGACGGTCTCTTGACCCGCGACGCCGCCCTCGATGCGGTCGGCCAGCATGATCATGCCGGCGCACGACCCGTAGGCGGGCATGCCGCCGGCGACCCGCCGGCGCAGCGGCTCGAGCAGCCCGAACGTGCGCGCCAGCCGCCACATGGTGGTGGACTCGCCGCCGGGCAGCACGAGGGCGTCGACGGCGTCGAGCTCGGCCGGCGTGCGAACGGGCGTGCTCTGCGCGCCCGCGGCGGCCAGCATGCGCTGGTGCTCGCGGACGTCACCCTGCAGGGCCAGCACGCCCACGGTGGGCTGGGACACGGTGTGCCTTCCGTTCGGTTCTTCCGACCTTCGATTTTACCGTTTCCGCGGTCAGTCGACCGTATGGGCGACGCCGTCCCAGCCGCGGTCGAGGAGGCCGCGGACCATGGCCGGGAGCGCCGGCGGGTACACCGGCTCGGTGACGGCGTCGAGCTCGTCGGCGCTGACCCAGCGCAGTTCCGTCACCGATGCCCGCTCGACCGAGGTCCAGCCGGTGGTGTCGAGCTCGTCGTGCTCGTGCGCGCCGGCGACCCGGGCGAAGAACAGCACCTCGTCCTGCCGGTACGGGCGGCCGTCGAAGCTGAACAGCGCGCTGCGGCTGGCGACCGGGCCGGCGAGGTCGGCGGGGTCGAGGCGGATGCCGCTCTCCTCGAACAGCTCGCGGACCGCCCCGGCCCGCTCGTCCTCGCCGGGCTCGAGGCCGCCGCCGGGCGTGATCCACCAGACGTGCTGGTGGTCGGCGGGGTCGTACCCGCGCATCATCAGCACCCGGCCGGCGGCGTCGACCGCGATGACCCGGGCGGCGCGACGGAACCAGACACCGTCGTCGTCGCGCCACTCCCCCAGGTCGGAGGCGTCCGCCGTCACGGCCGCGGGGTCACCAGCCGCGCTCGGCCAGCCGGTGCGGCTCAGGCACGTCGGCGACGTTGATGCCCACCATGGCCTCGCCGAGGCCGCGGGATACCTTCGCCAGCGTGTCGGGGTCGTTGTAGAACGTGGTGGCCTTGACGATGGCCTCGGCGCGGCGGGCGGGGTCGCCGGACTTGAAGATGCCCGAGCCGACGAAGACGCCCTCGGCGCCCAGCTGCATCATCATGGCGGCATCGGCCGGGGTGGCGATGCCGCCGGCGGTGAAGAGCACCACCGGGAGCTTGCCGGCCTTGGCGACCTCCTTGACGAGGTCGTACGGCGCCTGCAGGTCCTTGGCCGCCACGTACAACTCGTCCTCGGGCAGCGACGCCAGCCGGGTGATCTGGTC
The DNA here is from genome assembly GCF_014204975.1 of Jiangella mangrovi. NCBI lineage: Bacteria > Bacillati > Actinomycetota > Actinomycetes > Jiangellales > Jiangellaceae > Jiangella > Jiangella mangrovi. The sequence goes on along the minus strand of NZ_JACHMM010000001.1, from coordinate 3,892,529 downwards.
GCGCAGCTGGCGCATGTGGGTGGTCGCGTTGGAGACGTCGCCGGTGCCGGCCTCGCCCTTGGAGCGGATCATGGCCGCGCCCTCGTTGATGCGGCGCAGCGCCTCGCCCAGGTTGGTCGCCCCGCACACGAACGGCACCGTGAACCGCCACTTGTCGATGTGGTGCTCGTAGTCGGCCGGGGTGAGCACCTCGGACTCGTCGATGTAGTCGACGCCGAGGCTCTGCAGCACCTGCGCCTCGACGAAGTGGCCGATGCGCGCCTTGGCCATGACCGGGATCGACACGGCGTCGATGATGCCGTCGATGAGGTCGGGGTCGCTCATGCGCGCCACGCCGCCCTGGGCGCGGATGTCGGCCGGCACCCGCTCGAGCGCCATGACGGCGACGGCGCCGGCGTCCTCGGCGATGCGGGCCTGGTCGGGCGTGACCACGTCCATGATCACGCCACCCTTGAGCATCTCGGCCATGCCACGCTTGACCCGGGCGGTACCGACGGTGGACTGCGTCTCTTCGGACACTGCTGCTCGAACCTCATGAGTCGATGGACGGATGGTCAGGTCCATGGTACGTCCTCGCGCGTGACACCTTCGCGCCAGTTTCCGGTGCGCCGGAGTTTGCCTGGGCGGGCCGGGGTGATGAGGTTCTGCGGGGGTGGTGGGCTGGGCACGCCTCGCCCTTGGCATGCCCGTTTCGTGCCGTTTGCCGGGCTGTGGACAGCGATGATCATCAAGGATCGCCTACATCACGAGGCTTACCCGAGCCTCAACACGGCTGCAGGCGTGTTGAGGCTCGGGTAAGCCTGGTGGGCGGCCCAGAAAACGCCGGCAAATCCCACATCGCGGACGCAACCAGGCCCGCCGAGCCCCGCACCCGTCGCCAGACTCCCCCCGTCCCCCTGATAGCTGCCAGAGTTCTTGGCCGCGGGGACCCGGGTCAAGTCGAAGCCCCCCAACCACAGCAGCGACCCCACCACAGAGGGCGCCGACTTGAGGCGGGTCCCCGCGGCTAAGACACTGGGCAGCAGGGGGACGGGGGAACCCAGCGCAACCACGCGGACCCGCAGAACCTCACTCCGACGCCAACCCGTGCGGCACGGTGTCGTCCAGCTCCACGGTCTCGGGCATCGGTGCATAGCCGGCCAGCCGCAGCCACCGCACCAGGGCCTTCCGCCGCAGCCGGATCGCGCCCCGCACCAGCTCGTTGTGGAACCGCCGGGCGTGCGCGGCCCGGCGGCAGGCCATGGCCAGTTCCTCCAGCGCGGCCTCGGCGGCCGGATCCGACCGCAAACCCACCAGATCATCAGGATCGTCCAGCACCGCCGTCAGCACGGCCGTCAGGTCGCTCTCGGCCTGGTACCGCTCCGTCCCCTCCGCCGCCGTCCGGGCCCGCGACGCCGCGTCCGCCAACGCGACCGACGTCGCCGGGTCCAGCAACCCTGCCGTCGCCAGGTCCAGCACCGACCCGGACCGGCGCAGGAGCTCGGCGTCCAGAACGGCCCGCGACGCGTCCAGTCTGGCGTGGCGGCGGTCCAGGCGGCCGGCCGTCCACGACAGGTAGACGCCCAGTGCGGCGAGGACGGCGATCGTGACGAACAGCCACTCCCAGTTCACGGCAGCCCCGGCAGCTTGAAGGTGTGGCCGCCGGACCCGACCGCGATCGCGATCTCGTAGACGCCCAGGATCTCGTCGGTGACCCGCGCCCAGTCGTAGCGCCGCACCCCCAGCAGCGCGGCCTCTCGGTAGCGCGACCGCCGCGCCGGGTCGCCCAGCAGGGCGATCGCCGACTCGGCCAGGGCCTCGGCGTCGCCGACCGGAACCAGCGCGCCCAGCCGGCCGTCGTCCAACACCGCCCGGAACGCCTCGAGGTCGCTGGCCAGCACGGGTGCGCCGGCCGCCATGGCCTCGGCCAGGACGATGCCGAACGACTCGCCGCCGATGTGCGGGGCCACGTAGATGTCGCTGCTGGCCAGCATGGCCGCCTTGTCGTCGTCGCTGACGCCGCCCAGGAACTCGACGGCGTCGCGGTGACGGGGCTCGATGCCGCGGCGGATGTCGTCGATCTCGCCCCGTCCGGCCACCAGCAGCCGCGCCTTCGGGAAGGCGTCGTGGATGGCCGGCCACGCGCGCAGCAGCACCTGCAGGCCCTTGCGGGGCTCGTCCAGCCGGCCCAGGAACGACAGCGTCCCCTCGGGCGACCGCCACTCTTCGCGCGCGGAAACCGCGAACCGGTCCACGTACAGCCCGTTGGGGATCTGCACCGCATCGACGCCCAGGTGCTCGACGACGGTGCGCCGGGCCTCCTCGGACACGGCGATGTGGGCGGCGAACTTCTCGAACGCTGACTTGAGGATCCCCTGGGCGGCGCTCATGGCCCGCGACCGGCGCATGGCCGAGTGCGACGTCGCGACGATGGGGATCTCGGCCCACCACGTGGTGATCAGGCCCAGCGACAGCGACGCCGGCTCGTGCACGTGGACGACGTCGAACTGGCCGTCGACGAGCCAGCGGCGCACCCGGGCGGCGATGCGCGGGCCGAACGCGACCCGCGCCACCGACCCGTTGTACGGGATCGAGACGGGACGCCCGACGGTGGTGACGTACGGCGGCAGCGCGGGGTCGTCCTCGCCCGGCACCAGGACCGAGACGGTGTGCCCGCGCCGGGTCAGCTCCTCGGTGAAGTCGCGGATGTGCACCTGGACGCCGCCGGGGACGTCCCAGGCGTACGGGCAGGCGATGCCGACCTTCACGACGTCACCGGCTCCGCCCGCCGCCGCGGGTCGTTGGCGTCGAGGTCGGACAGGAACAGCCGCTGGGTCATGTGCCAGTCCTCGGGGTTGGCCCGGATGCCCACCTCGAACGCGTCGGCGATGCGCTGCGTCATGGTGGCCAGCCGCTCGCCGCGCTCCTCGGGCGGGTCGATGGGCTCGTGGAAGCGGATGACCAGCCGGTGGTCGGGCTCGCGGCCCTCGTAGGCGAGCGTGACGGGGATCAGCGCGGCCCCGGTGCGCAGCGCCAGCATGGCGCTGCCGGCCGGCATGCGGGTCGGCTCGCCGAACAGGGTGACGGGGACGCCGCGGCGGGACAGGTCGCGCTCCGCCGGCAGGCAGACCAGGCCGCCCTTGCCCAGGTGCGTCGCCAGCGCGCCCATGACACCGTCGCCGCCCAGCGGGTGCACCGTCATGCCGAGGGCCTCGCGGTAGGTGACGAACCGCTCGTAGAGCTTCTCCGGACGCAGCCGCTCGGCCACCGTCGCCAAGGGAGCGCCCGTCAGGCAGGCCCAGGCGCCGGCCCAGTCCCAGTTGCCCATGTGCGGCAGCGGAACGACGACGCCCCGGCCGGCGGCCAGGGCGTCGCGCAGGCGGTACTCGTCGACCACCCGGACGCGCTCGAGGATGCGCTCGTGGCTCCACTCCGACATCCGGAACGCGTCGCACCAGTACCGCATGTACGACCGCGCGCCCAGCCGGGTCAGCTCGCGCAGCTCCTCGGGCGTCCACTTCCCCACGCGCGCGTAGTTCAGCTCGAGCCGTCGTACCGACGGGCTGCGACGGCGCCAGAAGAAGTCGGCGATGGTCCGGAACGACCGATAGGCGGCCTTCTCCGGCATGTGCTGCACCGCCTTCCAGCCGGTGCTGTACAGCCACAGCTGCCGCTGGTCGCTGAAGGCACTCACTCCCGGGCCGCCTGCCGCCTGACCTCGCTCACGCGCTGCCACACGGTCCACGCGCTCGCCGCCGCCAACAGCCAGAGTAGGACCTCGAGCACCACCATGGGCAGGTCCAGCAGGCCCACCAGTCCGGTGACGACGAGGATCGCCACCAGCCGGTCGGCCCGTTCGGCGATGCCGCCGCCCGCGGTGAAGCCGAGACTCTCGGCCCGTGCCCTGGCATAGGAGACGACGGCGCCCAGCGTCAGGCAGGCGATCAGCAGCGCCACCATGCGCATGTCGTCGCCGTCGCCGGCGAACCAGAGCGCCAGCCCGCCGAAGATGGCCGCGTCGCCGAAGCGGTCCAGCGTGGAGTCGAGGAACGCCCCCCATTTGCTGGTCCGGCCCGAGAGCCGCGCCATGATGCCGTCGATGTTGTCGAAGAACACGAACGCCGTGATGAACAGCGTGCCCCAAAGGAACTCGCCCTGGGGGTAGAAGATCAGCGCGCCGGCGCACACGCCGAGCGTGCCGACGACCGTGACCGCATCCGGCCCCAGTCCCAGCCGCAGCAGGCCCCGTGCGGCCGGGGTCAGGATGCGGGTCGAATAGACCCGGGTGTACTTGTCGAGCATCGCCCGTCCGTTCGACTCCAGATGTCCCAAACCGGCCCGCCGTAGTGGCAGCACCCGGCGCCGCCATGCTACTGGCGATGTGCCCGTGGGCCTTGCGCATCCGCGCTTCGAGCACCAAAGTGGCCATCACCACATCTACGAACCGCGGCGGCGCAACGAGGCGCTGGATCCGCCGGGCCGCGCGTCGCCTGCGAGGCAGGAGGCTGGCGCATGGCGACTCGGCACCAGACAGGAGAGCAGGGCGACGCCGGAGGTGTACCTCCGGCCGACGGGGTCGACGTGCGCAACGTCGCTCTCGTCGGCCCGACCTCCGCCGGCAAGACCACGCTCGTCGAGGCCCTCCTCGTCGCGTCCGGCACGATCCACCGGGCCGGACGGGTCGAGGACGGCACCACGGTGTGCGACCACGACGAGAGCGAGGTCCGCCAGCAGCGGTCCGTCGGCCTCGCGCTCGCGCCGCTGCTCTACGACCAGACCAAGATCAACCTACTCGACACCCCCGGCTACGCGGACTTCGTCGGCGACCTGCGGGCGGGGCTGCGCGGCGCCGACTGCGCGCTGTTCGTGGTGTCCACGGCCGAGCCGATCGACGGCACGACGCGGCTGCTCTGGGCCGAGTGCGAGGCGGTCCGCATGCCGCGCGCCGTCGTCCTCACCAAGCTCGACCACCCGCGCTCGGACTACGCGGGCACCCTGGCTGCCATCCGCGACGGCTTCGGCGACAAGGTCCTCCCCCTCTACCTCCCCAGCGGCACCGACTCGCTGGTCGGCCTGCTCAGCGAGCGGGTCTTCACGTACGACGGCGCCGGCTCGCGCTCCGAGCGCGACCCCTCGGACGACGAGGCCGCCCTGCTCGAGGAGGCCCGAGGCGAGCTGATCGAGGGCATCATCGAGGAGTCCGAGGACGAGACGCTGATGGACCGCTACCTCGGCGGCGAGCACATCGAGCTGAAGGTGCTGGTCGACGACCTCGAGCGGGCGGTCGCGCGCGGCTCCTTCCACCCCGTCATCCCGGTCTGCGCCGCGTCCGGCCTGGGCACGCACGAGCTTCTCGAGGTCATGGCCGGCGGCTTCCCCTCTCCTGCTGAGCACCCGATGCCCGAGGTCACGACGCTGGACGGCACGCCCCGCGACGGCATCACGGCCGACCCCGCGGGCCCGTTGCTCGCCGAGGTCGTCAAGACCACCTCGGACCCCTATGTGGGGCGGGTCAGCCTGGTCCGGGTGTTCTCCGGGACGCTGCGCCCGGACGCGACGGTGCACGTCTCGGGCCACTTCCTGGCCGACCGCGGGCACGAGGAGCACGACGAGGACGAGCGCATCGGCACGCTGTCCTGCCCGCTGGGCAAGACGCAGCGCCCGGTCCCCGAGGCGCACGCCGGCGACATCGTCGCGATCGCCAAGCTGTCGCGCGCCGAGACCGGCGACACGCTGTCGGGCAAGGACGACCCGCTGCTCATGCGGCCGTGGTCGATGCCCGAGCCGCTGCTGCCGTTCGCGATCGTCTCCTCCGCCAAGGCCGACGAGGACAAGCTCGTCCAGGGCCTGTCCCGGGTGGTGGCCGAAGACCCGACGCTCCGGGTGGAGAACAACGCCGAGACCCACCAGCTGGTGCTCTGGACCATGGGCGAGGCGCACGCCGACCTCGTCCTCGATCGGCTGCGCACGCGCTACGGCGTCCACGTCGACACCGTCGCGCTGCGGGTGCCCCTGCGCGAGACGCTGGCCGGCAAGGCGAACGGCCGCGGCCGCCACGTCAAGCAGTCCGGCGGACACGGGCAGTACGCCATCTGCGAGATCGAGGTCGAGCCGCTCCCCGAGGGCGCCGGCTTCGAGTTCGTCGACAAGGTCGTCGGCGGCGCCGTCCCACGCCAGTTCATCCCGTCGGTCGAGAAGGGCGTGCGGGCCCAGATGGAGCGCGGCACCGTCGCCGGCTACCCGATGGTCGACATCAAGGTCACGCTGCACGACGGCAAGGCCCACAGCGTCGACTCGTCGGACATGGCGTTCCAGATGGCGGGCGGCCTGGCCCTGCGCGAGGCGGCGACGGCGGCGGGCGTCAGTCTGCTCGAGCCGGTCGACGAGATCTCCGTCATGGTCCCCGACGACTACGTGGGCTCCGTCATGGGCGACCTCGCCGGCCGCCGCGGCCGGGTGCTGGGCACCGAGGCGGTCGGCTCCGGCCGGACGGTGGTCCGCGCCGACGTGCCGCAGACCGAGATCGTGCGCTACGCGATCGACCTGCGCGCGATGAGCCACGGGACGGGGACCTTCACGCGGCGCTACGCCCGGTACGAGCCGATGCCGCACAACATCGCCGCCAAAGTGACGGCCGACTCCTCGGCGTAGCCGCCACCATTACACCAATTGCGCTACCATTACACCATGGCGCTGAACATCAAGGACCCCACCACGGAGCGGCTGGCTGCCGAACTGGCGGCGCTGACCAACGACACGAAGACCGGTGCGGTCCGCAGCGCCCTGGAGGAGCGGCTCGAGCGAGTGCTGGCATCCCGGGCCGCGGCGGGCCGACGCGAGCGGTTGCAGCGGTTCCTGGTCGACGAGGTGTGGCCGCAGGTCTCGGTGGAGGTCCGCGGCCACCCCCTCACCAAGGCCGAGCGCGAGGAGATCCTCGGCATCGGAGCGGAGGGCGTGTGATCATCGACAGCTCCGCCGTGGCGGCGACCCTGCTCGGCGAGCCGGGACACCAACGGCTCCTCGATCACATCGCCACCGCCCCGGAAGTACGCATCGGCACGCCGACCTTGGTGGAGACCGGCATCGTCCTGTCCGCCCGCATGGGCCCGGCCGGTTCCAGCCTGCTCGGCCGGTTCGTCACCGAGGCCGGACTTCGCCCCGTCGAGCTCACCGCGGTGCACTGGCCGGTCGCCGTCGGCGCCTATCTCCGGTACGGCAAGGGCCGTCACCCGGCCGCCCTGACCTTCGGCGACTGCCTCACCTACGCGGTCGCCGCCGTCAGCGGCGAGCCGCTGTTGTGCGTGGGCAACGACTTCCCGCAGACCGACCTGGTGCTGGTCGCCTGAGCTCGCGCGACGGCGGTCCGTGGCCCTAGCTCCTAGCTCGTCGTCGCGCGGCGGACGAAGTCGGCGAGGTCGGCGCTCTGGCGCAGCCGGCTGGGCTCGTGCACGTACATCATGTGGCCGGCCTCGTAGTACCGACGCTCGATGTTGCCCTGCAGCTCGGCCGGGATGTTCAGGTGGGCGAGGTCGTCCTCGGCGCAGGAGAACGGAGTGGCGCCGTCGTAGTAGCCGAACGCGACGTGGACGCGCAGGTGCGGGTTCTGCCGCATCGCGCGCGAGAGGCGGTCGAGGACGGACACCGACGCGTTCTCGAACTCCTTGTAGCTCCATTTGGCGATGACCTCCGGGCCGAACACGTGGAACGGCGTGGTGTCCTCGATGCCGAGCTCGGCGCGCGCGTAGTGCTGGTACGCCGTCGCGTACGGTCCGAGGATCGCGTCCATGGACGGGTCGGCGTCCATGCCCTCGGCGACGCCGTCGCCGGCCGGTCCGGTGAACCGCGAGTCCAGACGGCCGACGCTCAGGCCGTCGGCGCGGCGCAGCTCGGTGAAGTAGCGCCAGTGCTCCAGCCGCAGGTTCGCGCGGGACACGTAGTCCTCGCTCGCGCCGGTGAGGCGGGCCAGGGTGGCGACGGCGTCGGCCCGCTCCTGGGCGCTGAGCCGGGACCCGCGGGCCAGCACGTACAGGTAGTCGCGGGCGGCATACGCCTCGGCCTCCGCGACGACGTCGCCGAGCTCCCGGCCCGGGTGCCGGCCGTGGAAGTGGGCGGTCGCGGCGTAGAACGGCAGGAACCGCGCGTAGGCGGTGTCGTTGCCCTCCTTGAAGTCGTGCGCGCCGAAGTTGAGGACGCAGGAGATCAGCATGAGCCCGTTGAGGTACATGCCGGCGCTCTGCAGGTGCTGGGCGAGCGCCGCAGCGCGGGTGGTGCCGTACGACTCCCCCGCCAGCAGCTTCGGCGACAGCCAGCGGCCCTCGGCGGTGACCCGCTGGCGGATGATCTCGCCGACGGACTCGATGTCCGGGGTGAACCCGTGGAAGTCGACCGCCTTCACGCCGTCGACCACCCGGGAGCGCCCGGTGGAGACCGGGTCGATGAAGACGAGGTCGCTGACCGCCAGCAGCGACTCCGGGTTGTCGGTGAGCCCGTACGGCGGCGCCGCGAGGTCGCCGGCGTCGCCCATGACGACGCGACGCGGCCCCAGCACGCCCAGGTGCAGCCAGACGCTCGCCGAGCCCGGTCCACCGTTGAACGCGAACGTCACGGGCCGGGTGCCGGGGTCGGCGTCGTCCAGGGTGTACGCCGTCAGACCGACCTGGGCGCGCGGGCGCCGGCCCTTCCACACGTCGTCCTCGACCTTGTCCTCCCACAGCACGACCCGGCCGGCCTTGGCCGTGTAGGCCAGCGGGCCGCCCGGGGTGTCGAGGACGTGGTGGCTGGTGACGAGCTCGTCCTCGAGGTGCTTGACGGCGTCGTCCTTGGCGGGGGTGGAATCGGCGTCGCTCACAGCCGCCGACCCTATCGGCTCACTCCGGCCAGGCGGCCGCCAGCATCGCCCGGGTGTCGGCGAGCAGCTGCGGCATGATCTTGGTGTTGTCGAGGACGGTCATGAAGTTCGCGTCGCCGCTCCACCGCGGCACCACGTGCTGGTGCAGGTGCGCCGACAGCGAGCCGCCGGCCACGCCGCCGAGGTTCAGCCCGATGTTGAAGCCGTGCGGGCTGGACGCCGCCTGCACGGCCCGCAGCGCGTCCTGCGTCATGGTCGTCAGCTCGCGCGACTCTGCCTCGGTGAGCGTCTCGAACACGCCCGTGTGGCGGTACGGGACGACCATGAGGTGACCGGGGTTGTACGGGTGCAGGTTGAGCACCGCGAACGCCGTCCGGCCCCGCCGCAGGATCAACCCGTCCTCGTCGGACAGGGTCGGGATGCGGCAGAGCGGGCAGCCGTCGCCGTCGACCCCGTTGCTCGCCTCGCCGGTGATGTACGCCATGCGGTACGGCGTCCAGAGCCGCTCGAGGCGGTCGGCCTCCGGCACGGTCAGACCTGGATCCGGCGCGCGACGGCGTCGACGATCTCGGCGACCGCCTCGTCGACCGGGACGCCGTTCTTCTGGCTGCCGTCGCGGTAGCGGAAGGAGACCGCGTCCTTGGCGACGTCGTCGTCGCCCGCGATGAGCATGAAGGGGATCTTCTGCTTCTGCGCGTTGCGGATCTTCTTCTGCATGCGGTCGTCGGAGTCGTCGACCTCGACCCGGATGCCGGCGTCGGAGAGCTTCGCCGCGACGGTCCGCAGGTACGGCACGTGCTCGTCGGCGATCGGGATGCCGACGGCCTGCACCGGCGCCAGCCAGGGCGGGAACGCGCCGGCATAGTGCTCGACCAGCACGCCGATGAACCGCTCGATGGAGCCGAACTTCGCCGAGTGGATCATGACCGGCTGCTGCCGCGTGCCGTCGGCGGCCTGGTACTCGAGCTCGAACCGGGCCGGCTGGTTGAAGTCGAGCTGGATGGTCGACATCTGCCAGCTGCGGCCGATGGCGTCGCGGATCTGCACCGAGATCTTGGGGCCGTAGTAGGCGGCGCCGCCCGGGTCGGGGACCAGTTCGAGGCCGGAGGCCTTGCCGACCTCTTCGAGCGTGCGGGTCGCGACCTCCCACTGCTCGTCGGTGCCGATGAACTTGTCCGACTCGGGGTCGCGGGTGGACAGCTCGAGGTAATAGTCGTCGAGCCCGAAGTCCTTCAGCAGCCCCAGGACGAAGTCCAACAGGTGCCTGATCTCGTCGGCCGCCTGCTCCTGGGTGACGTAGGAGTGCGAGTCGTCCTGCGTCATGCCGCGCACGCGGGTGAGGCCGTGCACCACGCCGGACTTCTCGTAGCGGTACACCGAGCCGAACTCGAACAGCCGCAGCGGCAGCTCGCGGTAGGACCGGCCGCGCGAGCGGAAGATCAGGTTGTGCATGGGGCAGTTCATGGCCTTGAGGTAGTACGAGCTGCCCTCGAGCTCCATGGGCGGGAACATGCCCTCGGCGTAGTACGGCAGGTGCCCGGAGGTCTCGAACAGGCCCTGCTTGGTGATGTGCGGCGTGCCGACGTACTGGAATCCCTCTTCCAGGTGCCGGCGGCGGACGTAGTCCTCCATCTCGCGCTTGATGACGCCGCCCTTGGGGTGGAACACCGGCAGGCCGGAGCCCAGCTCGTCGGGGAAGCTGTAGAGGTCGAGCTCGCGGCCCAGCTTGCGGTGGTCGCGCCGCTCGGCCTCGGCGAGGCGGTCGAGGTAGGCCTTGAGCGCGTCGCGGCTCTCCCAGGCGGTGCCGTAGATGCGCTGCAGCTGCGGGTTCTTCTCGCTCCCCCGCCAGTACGCGGCGGCGACGCGCATGAGCTTGAACGCCGGGATGTTCCGCGTGGTGGGCAGGTGCGGGCCGCGGCAGAGGTCCTTCCAGGCCAGCTCGCCGTCGGGCTTGACGTTGTCGTAGATGGTCAGCTCGGCGCCGCCGACCTCGGCCGACGCGCCCTCGGCGGCCTGCTCGGCGCCGCCACCCTTGAGACCGATGAGCTCGAGCTTGTACGGCTCCTGTGCGAGCTCGACGCGGGCGTCGTCGTCGCTGACCGGGCGGCGGACGAAGGACTGCCGCTCCTTGACGATCTGCTGCATCTTCTTCTCGATGCTCTTGAGATCGTCCGGGGTGAACGGCTCGGCGACGTCGAAGTCGTAGTAGAAGCCGTTCTCGACCGGCGGGCCGATGCCCAGCTTGGCCTCGGGGTACAGCGCCTGCACCGCCTGGGCCATGACATGCGCCGTGGAGTGGCGCAGGATGTCGCGGCCGTCCTTGGAGTCGATGGCCACGGGCTCGACGTCGTCGCCGTCGGCCAGCACCCGGGCGAGGTCGACGAGCGTGCCGTCGACGCGCGCCGCGATGACCGCGGTGTCGTCGGCGAACAGCTCGGCCGCCGTCGTGCCCGCACCGACCTGTCGCTCGCTTCCGGCGACGGTGATGCGGATCTGTTCGGACACGACGTGCTCCTCGGGTGTGGGTGGTTCGTGGTGTGTGGGCCGGGTCGATGGTAGCGGTTAGAGCTGTGCGGTGATCGCCCGCGCCAGGCGTTCGGGCGCGCCCGGCGACGTGGCCAGGAACAGGCTCGGCTCGGTCAGCTCGACCTCGAGGACGACGGGCGTGCCGTCGGGCCCCGGGATGACGTCGACGCGGGCGTAGAGCAGCTGGTCGTGGCCCGGGATGGCCGCCAGCGTGCGCCTGGCGACGTCGCGCTCTTGCTCGGACGGCTCGCGCGGCGCGATCTCCTCGGACCACAGCGGCGCGCCGTCGCGCAGGTCGGGCCCGTCGAGCAGGGGGCCCTTGCGGATGGCGTGGCTGAAGACGCCGCCCAGGTGCAGCATGGCGGTCTCGCCCGCGGTGTCGACGGCGCTGAGGTACGGCTGCAGCATGACGGTGTCGCCGCGGGCGAGCAGCTTGTCGACGTGCGCCTCGGCCAGGGCGCGCTGCTGCTGGTCGGCGAGGTCGTAGCGGCCGGTGTCGGCCGAGCCCGCGCTGACCGACGGCTTGACGACGTACTCGCCGCCGTCCGGGAGTTCGGGGCCGCCGTCGTGGCCCGGCTCGAGCCACGTGGTGGGGACGACGGGCACGCCGGCGGCCGCGAGCTCGCGCAGGTACACCTTGTCGGTGTTCCACGCGACGACGGCGGGCGGGTTCAGCAGCCGCGGGACGGAGCGCGTCCAGGCCAGGAACTGCTCGCGGCGGCGCGGGTAGTCCCACGGGTTGCGCAGCACGGCGACGTCGAAGCCGGCCCAGTCGACCGCGGGGTCGTCCCAGACCGGCGTCTCGACGTCGACGCCGAGCGCCCGCAGCGGCTCGACCACCAGCTGGTCGTCGGTGTGCAGGTCGGGCAGCTCGGCGCAGGTGACCAGGGCGACGCGCGGCATGACGGGCTCCTTCGGCGAGCGGGAACGACAGCCCCGAGATTACCGGTCGCCCCTGACGTCACATTCGCCTCGGCTGCGGGATCCGGCGGATGCTCCCTGGTCCGCTGCGCGCATCTCCATGATCATCCAAGTTTCGGGGCGTCCTGGCGCCCCATTTCTTGGATGATCATGAGCGGAGACCGCCCCTCACATGAGGTTCGGGAGCAGGACGGCGGTCGCGTCGGCGAGGGCGATGCCGAGGCCGCCGAGCAGCGGCACCCCGATCGTCCACGCCTGCGCCTTCCCCCAGCGCACCGTCGCCCACGCCACGCCGAGTGCCGCGAACGCCGTCGCCTGGGCCCAGAGCATCACCGCCACCCAGCCCGACGGGTCGCCCTGCATCGCCTGCTCCTCCTCGGGCAGGTCGGCGGAGCGGAACGGCCGGGACGGCGTGGGGACGGCGTCGCTGACCAGTTCGGCGTCCACGCGCAGGACGTCGTCGGGGCGGAAGGGGTCGCCGCCGGCGGTGACCAGCGTGAGCCGGCCCTCGCCGTCGGCCAGCGGGGCGGGCTGCGGGTCGCCCTCGCGGCGCACGCCGGTCACGTGGTACGTGTGCGCGCCCTGCCCCGTCGTGACGGTGAACGGCTCCCCCGGCTGCAGCAGGTCCAGCCGCCCGAACGGGCCGCCATAGGTCGCCTGACGCCCCATGATGACGCTGGTGCCCTCCTGACCGGGCAGGACGGTGTCGCGACGGTGTCCCGGGCCGTCCTGGAGCACGCCGGACGTGGTCCCCTCGAAGACGACCTCGTGCAGGTCCAGGGCCGGGATCTCGAGGACCGCGATCGACGTCCCCAGCGGCCACAGCTCCTCGTCCCGGTTGAGCTGGCCGATCGGTGCGGTGCCGTCGGCCAGCTGGACCCGGAAATCGTCGAACGCGACCTCCTGCGCCCGCTCGTGCCCGAGCTGCGACAGCAGCGCCAGCTGCCCGAGGAACCCGAGCAGCAGCACCGCGACGATCGACAGCGCCAGCCCCGGCATCCGCAGCGCGTCGCCCTTGCCCGACGGCACGACCGGCGGGACCGACGGCATCACCGGCGGCTGGACGGGCGGGCGCACGGACGGCGGCGACGGCGGCACGGGTGGGGCGGGCGGGGCGGGAGCGGCCGGGACGTCCGGCGGGGCGCTCACGCCGGCGCCTCGTCCGTGCCGCGCATCGAGCGCACCATCAGGGTGCCGAACACCAGCAGCAGCCCGCCGATGCCGACCCAGCCGGCGATGTCGGCGCCGGTCGGCGGGTGCTCGCCGGTGCCGTCCTCGTCGCCGCCCGCGCCGCCGTCGTCGTCACCCGAATCACCCGAATCGGAACCGGTGTCGTCGCCCGTCGGCGTGGTCGACGGGACGGTCACCGTCACGTCCATCTCGCCGGGGCCCGGAGGCCGCTCGGTCGCGGTCGCCGTCAGTCCGCCGCCCAGCCCGAACAGGGCGAGCAGCGCCAGCAGGCCCCCGGTCACCACGGCGACGACCCGCGGCGCCTGCAATCCGGCAGCCTCGGCGGCAGCGGCGGCCCGGCCGCGCGCCTCGGCGGCGGCGATCGCGTCCGCGGCCTTCCGGCGCCGCAGGCGGGACCGCCGGCGCAGCAGCCACAGCAGCACGACGACGACCAGCAGCACCACGAGCTCCGGCCACGGGATCGCCCATGCCGACGCCACACCGGTCACGCTCGGCGGCTCCGGGCTGCCCTCCGGGACGTTCAGCGACGACGGGTCCACCGTCAGCCGCGCGGTCACGCGGCCCAGGCGCTGGACGCCGTCCGCCTCGACGGTGACGGTGTACTTCTGGCCGGGCAGCAACTCGGGCAGGTCCTCCGGATGGACGGACTTCAGCCCGACGCCCAGCGGCCCCTCGACGTCGACCAGCTGTGATCCCGTCACCCGCACGTTGCCGGTGTTCTCCAGTTCGTAGCTGACGGTCATGTCACCGCCGGTGAACGGGATCCAGCCGTTGTCGAGGCTCGCCGACACGGCCTGGATTCGCACGGACGGCGCCAGGTCGCCGCCGACGCGCAGGTAGATGCGGGTGCCGACGCGGTTCTCGACGAGGACCTGGTTGTCGTTCTCCTCCGTGACGACGTCGGTGAGCGAGGCGACGATGCCGCCGGCGTGGTCGCCGGGCGTGGCGTTCGCCGGCACCGTCAGCGTGAACGGCAGGTCGACGTGGCCGTTGGCCGGCACCTCGACGGTGTCGTGGCTCACCGCGGCCCACAGGCCGACGTCCACGGGCGTCTCGGACCCCTCGAGCAGCGAGAAGCTGCCCTCCGGGGTGTTGATCGCGTCCTGGGAGTAGACGCGGAAGGTCTGCGGCGTGTCGCTGAAGTTGTTGACCCGGACGACGTCGGAGACGGTGCCGCCGGGCTCGAGCTCGTAGATGAACGCGTTGCGGCCGTCCGGGCCGGACGCCGTCGACGGCTGCACTGACCAGCTGACCGAGCCGGCGGCGTCGGCGGGCTCCTCGCTGCCGGGCGACGGGGTGGACGTGGGGTCGGCTGCTGCCGGTGCGGCGACGAACGCCGCGGAGGCCAGAACGGCAGCGAGCGCCCCGGCGAGTCGGCCGGGGCGCAACCGGGACAGGGACATGCGAAGGGCTCTGGCCATCGCAGGTGGCTCCAATTCTCTATCGACGCGGCCGGACCCACCGCCGGACGCACCCATGGGGTGGACCCGGCGACGAGCGCCGGATCCACCCCCGGGCGTGCTGACGACCGGCCCGATCGAACTCAGATCGTGGTCAGGGTCAGCGTGGCGGTGTAGGTGCCGGCCGCGGTGTCGGTCGGGATCTCCAGGGAGAGACCCGCGCCCAGCTCCGACGAACCGGTGCCGCTGCCCGCGGGAGCGCCAGCGAGCTGACGCGCCTCCGACAGGCCGGTGCCCTCGCTGAAGCCGGGGGCGACCGCAGCACCCGGAACGACGCCGGTCGCCGTCGAGGAGACGACCTCCGGGGTCCAGCCGAGGTACTTGCCGTCGAACTCAGCGGTGTCGGAAGCGAACTCCGAGACCTGGGCGGTGGTGTCCCAGCCCGGCGCACCCGCGCGGGTGTCGCTGACCGTGACGGGGTCGAGGTCGCCCTCGGACGAGAGACGGTCACCATCGAGCTGCGGCGCCGGCAGGGTGACCTGCGCGTCGTCGCCGATCGTCATGGTGAGCTGGCCCTCGCCCTGCTCGACCTCGGTGGTGATCTCCTGCGTGCCCTCGACCGGCTCCGGGTCCGGGTCGCCACCGCCATCGGCGATGCGCCACGTGTCGCCCTCGACGATGATCGTGGTCGCGTAGTAGTCCGCCGAGGCGACGAACTGCTCCGAGAGGCAGCTGATGCGGATCTCGAACTCGCCCTTGCGGCCCTGCAGCCGGGTCTCGAGCGTACGGGGGGTGCCCGCGATGCCGTCGACCTGGATGAAGGGAACCGTGTCGTACCCACCCTCGTTCAGGGTCGGCCCGAGCGACAGAGTCTCGTCGTTCGGCGGGTCGATGTTCGGCTCGATGGTGCCGTTGCCGTTGATGTCGATGGCGACATCGAGCGAGGCGCCCTGGGCGAAGCCCGTCGGGCAGGGGCCGGTGGAGCGCGCCCACTGCAGGAACGGACCATCGTTGATGCTGCCGGTGGTCGCCGAGAACTCGACCTCGCCGATCTCGGCCGCGTTCGCCGGCATGGCGGCGAGGCCGGTACCGACGATGCCGGCGACCACGGACGTGGCCGCGAGCGCCAGCGCCCTCTTCGACATGTGCATGACATACCTTCCCTTCGAAGGTGATGGCGGGGCCGGCCCCGTGCCGGCCCCACTCGTGGGGCGCCTGTCACTCGCGCCCCACGAGGGTCTGGTGCGGCTGAGCGTCAGCTGTTCGCGCGCAGCGTGGTGGCCCCGCAGGCGAGCCCGCCCGGAACCGGGGTCTGCCGGAAGCCGAAGCCGTAGGCCTCGATCACCGGGCGCGCCTCGCAGACGTCCGAGCTGAGGCCCACGAAGGTGTTGACGATCGTGGCGTCGGGAGCGCCACCCTCGATGTCGTGCGTCGGAACGACGTTGTAGACGTCACGGACGATCGGGAAGTTGAGGTTCAGGACCGGGTCGGCGGCCGTGCCCGTCGTCGGGGCGATGCCACCGATCCGGCCGAGGACCGCGCTACCGCGACGGTTCTCGACGTCGATCAGGACGCCGCCGTGCGTCTCACCGGCGTTGCCCTGAGCGATGTACTGCGCGATCGAGAACGGCACGATGTCGGCGCTGTTCTCGTCCAGGTCCCACTCCAGCACGCGGCCGTCGTGCTCCTGGATCGTGTTGTTCCGCTGCTCGATGCAGGGGTACGACGCCAGCTCCTGCTCGAGGATGTCGACCTGCGCCAGCCAGAACTGACGCGTGCCCGAACCCGACTGCGGCAGCAGCGGGTGCACCTCGATGCCGTTGACGAAGCGGATGACGCACTTGTAGATGCCCTCGAGCTGACGGCGGGTCAGGTTCGAGGGGAAGCCCAGGGCGTTGACGGCGTCGCTGTGCACCGCATAGGTGACGGCGTCCACGCCGAACGGGACGTAGGTGAGGGTCCCGGCCGGGTTCGGCGAGCTCGGGCCGCTGGAGGACCGGGCGAAGTCGAAGCATCCGGGGATGCTCTTGCCCATCCACTGGCCGACACCCTCCGACGCGAGCAGCGCCGTGCGCCCCTGGCCGGAGCCGTTCGGGCGGGCGATGTCCGTGCAGGCGGCGTTCTGCGCCGGGCTCTTGGTGGTGATGGTGGCCGTGCCGCGGGCATCCCACGACGCGATCACGTCACCGCCGCCGACCGCCAGGCCCAGGCCGTTGACCGCGTCCTGGGTCGTGTCGGAGCCGGCACCGGCCAGCTGCCGGTAGTCGGTGACGGGGTCCGGGTCGGCCGACGCCGGGCCCACCGCGAGACCGAGAGCCATGACAGCGGCCCCCAGCGCGGCGCCCACGCGGGCGAGATTCTGACGCTTCACTGAATTGCTCCCCTTTCCACAGGGATGTGCTACTGGCAGTCCACCGCATTGCCTGAACGGCGAACCCGAATCGATACTTTCCTGATCATCGGAAGCACGCGAGAGACAGCGCGGAAACGTTGGGTCGGCTAGGTCTCGCCAACGTTTACGCCAGATGAATTGGCCATCTTTGCTGGTGAAGCGGAGCGTGCGCCATCGCGCAGAGTATTGTCGAATGGAATTTCCAGGCCTATCGCCCGCGCTATGGCGCCGCGCGCCCGCTACATTCGACGCATCCGTCCCGGTCCCCCCAAAATATGTTGTGAATTCCGTCAGGCCGGCCTGTTGAAGCGCGAGCCGAGTCGGGTCAGTGCCGGTCCGGCGATGGCGGCCGCCGCGCCGATCAGCAGCGCCACCATCAGCACGTAGGGCGCGATCCCCGCGTCGGTCCCCGGCGTGCTGCTCGACTGCGCCACCGGCGTCGACGACTCGGTCGGCGACGGGGTCGGGCTCGGGCTGGGTGCCGGCGCGGGCGGCGCCGGCGAGTTCGTCGGCCCGGTGCCGTCCGGCGGCGGCGTGGTGTAGCCACCGTCGGCGCCCGGGGGCGGGCCGGACCCGTCGGACCCAGGCGGCGGGTCGTTGCCGGCGGGGCCGGGATTCCCGTCGTCGTCGCCCTGGTCACCGCCGGACTCGTCGTTCCCACCCGGAGCGGGCGTCGTCGGGGTGGGCGTCGGGGTCGGCGATGCCAGCGTCCGCAGCCGCTCCGCCGCGTCCTGGGTCTGCTCGCGCAGCTCGTCGGGCAGGGAGGCATAGCCGTCGGGTAGCTGGCCCCGCGCCGACCCCGGTTCCTGTCCTGCGCCGGCCGCGTACTCGAGCAGGTCGGCGTAGTCGCTGAGCGCCTCCGCGTCTCGGTCCGTGTTCACCGCGGCGTACGTCACCATCGTCAGCGGATAGGCGTCGGGGTCCGTTGTCTCCGGGTTGTTCTCGAGCACCCCGTCGTCATCGGTGTCGACCATCGCGTCGACCGCCGCCAGCATGCTCTCGCGGGTCGGTGTCACGAACTCGCCCGCCGCGTTCCGCAACGCTGCGCGCAGGACCCCGTAGCGCTCGGTTGAGGCCGAGTCACTCAGTCCGATGGTCCAGCGCCTGCCGATGTGGCGCGGTCCCGACTCGACGTAGGCCGGCGGCACCTTCAGAGCGTCCCAGTCGATCTTCTCCGCGACGGCGGCTCGCAGGACGCGTTGTGCGACCTCGCTGTACGTCCCGACGTACGGACGCAGGTCGAGGGTGCAGTAGTCCAGCTCGGCGCCGAGATCGCGGGCGCAGGTCGGGTCGGCCTTCGGGAAGCTCATCGGCGGGTTCTCGTCCAAGCCGAGGTCCTCGTAGTACGGGTTCACGACCATGCCGTACTCGTCGGGTGTCCCGGACAGCCACTCCCTCGCCTCCGGGTCGGCCTGGATCCACCGCCACACCTCCCGGTTGGCAGCGCCGTTCGGCAGCGTGACCATCAGCCCCTGCGGTCCGCTGGCCGAGGTGGGGAAGTTCTCGAAGATCGGGTTCAGCTCGCGGAACTCCGGATCGTAGGTGATGAAGATCGGATTCGACGCTCCCTCACCACCGCTCAGGTGCTCGATCCCGCCGGCCCCGCCACCGGGGACGTCGACCTGATACGACTGGGTCAGCAGCTTGGCGACCAGTCGCGGCGTGAGCTTCAGCTCGGGCACTTGTGTGCCGAACAGCTCCTCGAACTCCGGCGGCGCGAAGGTGTGCGGCCGGACGTCGATCCGGAAGGCGATGGTCATTCCCGAGATCGCCACCGGTGCCTCGACGAGCTCCGGGCCGTCGGGCCCGGGGTCGATGGCGGCCGTGCTGAAGGCCAGCCCGGGTGAGCCGTCGAACTCGCTCAGGAGCTGGTTCCCGGCTTCGATGTCGCCGATCGCCGAGTAGCCGAATGTCGTGCCGCCGTCCGCACACAGGAGCGGCTGCCACGATGTCATCGCCTCGGCGACGAGCTCCGTGCCCACGGTCGGCTGCTCTTCGGAGCCCAGCTGGCAGAAGCCGCTCACCGGCTCGAACTGCAGTGGAACGACCAGGCGGTTGGCCCAGTTCGTGGCCGACAGCGGCGATCCGGGACTGTAGTTCTCCACCGGCAGAGGTACGCCGGCCACATCGAACTGCCCGCGCGGAACGATGACCAGCCAGCACGCTTGCGGCTGAGGCTGCGTCTCCGTCACGCGTCCGCAACCCAGATGCGGTGCTTCCTTCGCGCTCTGCACCCAGAACGTCGTCTGGCCGGTCCCGTCGCCGCCGGTCGGAACCCATGGCTGCTCGTTGGTGCTGTAGGCGTTGAAGAGGTCTCTGATCAGGCCGTCGTACCCCTCCGGCGCTTCACGTGGCCTCGGCGGCGCGCCCGTTTGCAGGGCGTCGATGTACGTGCCTCCATAGGCAGCCTGGAACGGCAGCATGGGGGTGCTCAGGACCGGGTCTCCGTTGTCATCCCACTCGACCGGGATGGCCTCATGCGTCTCCTCTGGGTCGGTCCCCGCGAACACCGCGCGCGTCGGGTCGCCTACGTTGCCGCCCCAGGGGACGTCACCGGGCGCCCACTCCGCGCCGAACTGGCACGTCTCCCTGAAGTCAGCGGCATCCGGGTCGGGCCCCCAGCACTGCATGAACGTCAGGTAGTTCGGGCCGAACGCGCCGTACGGCGTCGGGTGGCCGCCCGTCCAGGTGATGTCGATGCCCTGCCCGATCAGGCCGTTGGTCTGCGAGACCGTGACCTCGAGGTCGGAGAAGTCCTCGTACTTGCCCGGACGGCCCTTGACGGTCACTGCCGAATCCGTCAGCTCCCTCGAGCCCGCAGCCAGGGCCTCATCGCGAGGCGGGCCGAGGACGAGCAGGGCCACCGCCAGGCCGAACAGCATGAGCCCGGCGACCAGCCGCGTCCACAAGGTCCTCGTCACGACGGCCCCCCGGGCTGGTGGCGGAGCAGGCGCAGCACCAGGGGTGGCGCGACGATGACGACCAGCAGCGACAGGCCGGCGATCAGCATCAGGGTCTGGTCCAGGCCCCAGCCGGTCGACGCGGCCATCACGGTGGGGACGTTGACGGCGTTCGAGTCACCGTCTCCCCCACCCCCGTCGCCGGCGCCCGAGTCGGCGCCGGCGATGATCTCGCCGGTATCGGGGTCGATGATCGGGGCTCCGCCGTCGGCGCCGGTGTCCGTGCCGTCGGCGCCGCCCGCATCGCCGGCCGCGTCACCGCCGCCGGCGTCTCCCGTCGCGCCGGCGGCGTCACCACCGGCACCGGAGGCGTCCCCGCCCCCGGCCGCGTCGCCGCCGGCTCCCCCGTCGCCGCCGCCTGACGCGTCACCGCCACCGTCACCACCGTCCCCGCCGGCTCCTCCGCCGTCACCGCCGCCCTCGTCGCCGCCGGGGCCGGGTTGTGGCGCACCACCGGTGCCGTCCGCGCACTGGACCGGGCCTTGCTGGTCGCACTCGGGCGGATACGGCGCGTTGTCGGCCAGGGTGTTGGAACCGTCGGTGGAGAAGGTCGGGTTGTTGCAGTCGGCGACGTTGAGCTGATCGGTCCGGGCGCCGGGGATCTCACGAACCTGGGCGAATCCGGCCTCGACCAGGTTGATCGGCAGCGGCGAGTAGCCGAGTGCCGGCGCGGATCGCTGCCCCTCGCAGAGGAAGTGGTACGCGAAGTCGCCGAGCGTGTAGCCCTTGTTCTCGGTGAAGCCGTACTCCACCTTGTCCGGGATGATGATGTAGGAGTACGACGACAGCGGATACGCGCGCCTGTCCTGGTTCCTGTACACGTTGGTCAGGTTCTGGGTGAGGTAGTTCTCCGACTCCGGGTCGTCCTCGATCTGCGCACCCAGCAGTCCGACGGCGACCGCCTCCGGCGTGGGCTCGATGTAGTAGCCGGACCGGTTGAGTACCTTCACGACAGGGAAGTCCGCGTTCAGCGCGTACGAGTACTCGACGTAGGTGATGGCGCCCTCGTTGTGCGCCTGGGCGACGTAACCCGCCACGTTGTTGGACCCGGACTGGGCGACCATGCCGGAGACCGTCGGGTAGTAGGACGTCTGCCCACAGGGGGTCTCCCGGCCGACCCGCTCGCAGTAGGCGTTCCACAGGCCGCCATGCTCCGATGCCATCCACATGGAGAACTGTGCCGACGTGCCGGAACCGTCGGACCGGACCACCGGGACGATCTTGCGCGCCGGCAGCGCCAGCGCCGGGTTGTCCTGCCGGATCGCCGCGTCGTTCCACATGGTGATGACGCCGGTGAAGATCTTGGTGAGCACCTCGCCGGACAGCCGCAGGTTGGTGACCTGCTGGCCGCCGATCTCGAGGTTGTACATGAACGAGGTGCCGCCGGCGACGATCGGCATGTAGCGGAAGCTCCGGGGCGGTGGCGGGTCGGATGCGGTGGTGCCGGTGTCGCGCAGACCGTAGGGGATCTCGGAGACCGCGAAGTCGACAGAGCCCTGGCCGAACTGCTGGCGCCCGGCCGACGACCCGACACCGGAGTAGTTGATCGTCATGCCGTACTGGTTGACGTTGCGCCGCCACTGGTCCAAAGCGTTCTGGCTCCACGTCGAGCCCGATCCGCTCACGGTCACATAGGTGCCCTGGGCGATCGCTGGATCGGCGCCGGTGACGATCGCAGCGCCGATCAGCGCCGTGGCGGCGAGCACCCCCGCCGCCCGCGCCAGCTTTCCGAACCTCATCGCGATCCTCCAGGCTCGCCGGGACCGGACCCGAGCGCGCCGTCGATGAATCCGTTCTCGCCCGGTCCGGTCGGGAGAGCGTGCCGCTGGTCGCGGTCGGCGTACCGTGCGGCGTCACGGCGAGATGCGGCCATGCGCCGCCCCTGTTGCCGCCGGCTGAGCTGGCCGGGGCCGCGCCCGCCGAAGATGCGGGCGGCGACGAAGAGGGCGAGCACGATGATCATCAGGAGCGCGGCCGCTCCGAACGCACGGCTGACGTACGCCGGTTCCGGCGACCGCACGAGGTCGAAGGTGAGCAGCGGCAGCGACACCATCGGACCCTCGAACGGGTTGAAGTTGACGTGCGATGTCATGCCGGCGGTGAGCAGGACCGGCGACGTCTCGCCGACGCCGCGGGCGGTGCCGAGGATCACCGATGTGGTGAGCCCGGACCGCGCGGTCGGCAGCGTCACGTGCCAGACCGTCCGCCAGTGCCCCGAGCCCAGGCCGTAGGACGCCTCCTTCAGCGTGCCGGGCACCAGTCGCAGCACGACGTCGGCGGCACGGATGACGATCGGCAGCATCATCACCGACAGCGCCAGCGCCGCGGCGAAGCCGGAGAACCCGAAGCCGAGCGCCACGACGACCGTCGCGTAGATGAACAGGCCGGCGACGATCGACGGCAGCGCGGTCATCGCCTCGACGATGGTGCGGACGAATCGGCTGTACTTGCCCGGGAACTCGCTGAGGAACACCGCGCAGACCAGCCCGATCGGCACGGTGATCACGATCGCGATGGTGATCATGATCAGCGTCCCGACGATGCCGTGCAGGACGCCGCCGACGTCGAGCCCGTCGAGCGGCCCGGCGTTGCGCAGGTCCTGAGTGTAGAAGTTCCAGTGCGACATCGGCTCGCGCCCGCGCCAGAACGTGAACGCGACGACCGAGATCAGCGCGGTCAGCATGAGCACCGCCGCGCTGTGCATGACGACGGTCGACAGCCGGTCGATCACGGCCGGGCCGTTCTCGTCGTAGGACACCAGCAGCGCGTAGAACCCCAGGAACAGCAGGTACGCGACGACGACGTAGCCGATCAGGCCGTCGAACGGCGTCAGGAGCGAGAACAGCAGCGTGGTGACGGCGATCGCCGCGATCGCGGAGCCGAACAGCGCCAGGATGTCGGTCCGGCGCACCGACGACGTACGCCGGATCATCTCGCTCTGCGCCGCCGGGAGCCGTGGTGGCAGGGTCGTCGACGGCGGCGCCTCGGCCTCGCTGACGTCGCCGTGGGCGGTTCCGGGCATGGTGACGGTCATCGGTTCACGCCTCGCTCGCCGCTCCGGACCGGGTGCGCGCCACGATCGACGAGGCCGCGAAGTTCACGACCAGCGTCATGAGGAACAGCGTCAGGCCGGCCGCCATGAGCGCCGACATGCCGAACTCGGTGGCCTCGCCGAACCGCAGCGCGATGAGGGCGGAGATCGAGTTCGACCCGGTCTGGAGAATGTTGGTCTGGATCTCGAAGACGGGCGAGATGATCAGATAGACGGCGATCGTCTCACCGAGCGCCCGGCCGAGGCCGAGCATCGATCCGCCGATCATGCCGCCGGTGCCGAACGGCAGGACGACGGAGCGGATCATGCCCCAGCGGGTGGCGCCCAGGGCGAAGGCGCCCTCCCGCTCGCCGGGCGGGGCCTGCGAGAACACCTCGCGCATGATCGAGCAGATGATCGGGGTGATCATCAGCGCGACCACGATCCCGGCGATGAACGTCGAGGCGGTGAAGACCGACATCGACAGCAGCGGGTCGTGCGGGTCGAACGCGTCGACCTGGAGGAACGGGATCCAGTTCAGCCAGGTCGCGATCCACCGCGACAGCCCGATGACGTACGGCTGCAGCAGGTAGACGCCCCAGATGCCGTAGACGATGCTGGGCACGGCCGCCATCAGGTCGACCATGCTGACGAGCGTCTGCTTGAACTGCCGCGGCGCGTACTCGGAGATGTACAGCGCGGCCCCCGTCGCCAGCGGCACCGCGATCGAGACCGCCACCAGCGCGATGAGGATCGTCAGCACCAGCACCGCGGCGATGCCGAAGTTCCCGGAGTCGGGCTCCCACGTCGTCGTCGTGACGAACGCGCCGATGCCCTCGGCCGACAGCGCCTGCCAGCCGCGGTAGAGCAGGAACAGGCCGACGAGCGACATGACGGCAAGGACGACGAAGCCGGCCAGCCGCGAGACGCCGCCGAAGATCTGGTCGGAGCGGCCGGTGACGGTGGTCAGCCGGCGTGGAGCGTCGGTCTCGTTCGCGTCGTGCTGTGGAGCGATGGTCACAGCGAGCCCACGCTGCTCTGCCGGTCGTGCCGGCCGCGGCCCTCGACCTGCCGGACGCCCTCGACCAGCTGCGCGCCGGGCACCGCCGCGAGGAACGTGCGCAGGCTGTACCGGCACTCGCGCTCGCGGTGGTACATGCGCCCGGACCGCGCGACCGGCCGGTCCCCCAGCGTGACCCGCCAGGTCCACATGCCCGTGGCGGTGTCGGTGGCCATCGAGGTCTCGAGCTGCTCGACACCCTGCTGCAGGATGCCGACGTCGGACCGGCCCGCGGCGTAGCTGTCCCAGACGCGGAAGCTGCGGCCGAGCTCGCGGTTGTTCGGCGACGCCAGCAGCCAGGCGAAGCACACCGCGGGGCTGCCCGCCCGTCGCGCCGGGTCCGGCTCGGCGTTGCGGCCCCAGCTGGGACTGCGCGACCGGTCCGGGTCGTGCAGGGCAAGGAAGATGAACCGAGCCGAACGCACCACGCCACCCCCTCGACGTGGCGCGTGCGCCACCGCCGGTGATCCGTCAGATCTCGGGCGCGAGGTGCGCCGTCGGGGGTGACTCTGCTGGGTATGCGTTGCATCTCAACCAGGCCTACATGTACGCCGGACATGCGGCAGGTGAAGAGGATCTACCCGTTTTGGCTACCTTTGTGACGACAATTCGTCATCATACCGGAAAGGTCATGAGCCAAGATCAAGATTAGTGCTGACCTGCGGTTCCGTCCTACATCGTCGCGATGTAAGTCCGAAACTCCGCCTGCATGAGAACCCGTGCCACGTGAACATTCATCGTACGCGTCCGGCGCCTTCGGGAAAGGGCTCCGAGTCGGTGTCCGGCGGGCTGACGGCGGCCGTGGCGGCGGCGACGGCGTCGTCCTCGGCTTCCGGGGACAACGGCGCCCCGGCGTCGTCGACCAGATAGAAGACGTCGATCGCCTCGGAGCCCAGCGTCTCGACGACGGCGGCCCTGATGACGACGCCGGGCGCGGCGACCGCCGTCGCGACCCGGTGCAGCAGGCCGGGCTCGTCGTGCGCCCGCACCTCCAGGACGGTCGCCTCCGCAGACACGTCCCGGAGCAGCTCGACCCGGGGCCGGGCGTGGACGATGACCCGCCCGCGCCACTCCGCGGCCCGCGCCGCCAGCCGCTCACGCAGGTCCAGGCTGCCGGCGAGGGCCCGGCCGACGTCCTCGCGCAGCCGCACCCCGTCCGGTCCCCCGCCGCGGCGCGGCACGACCCGCCACACCAGCACGGCCGTGTCGCCGGCCGTGTAGGCGCCGGCCGTGCGCACGTCCAGGCGATGCAGGGCCAGCACGCCGGCGACGGTGCCCAGCAGTCCGCGCCGCGCCGGGGCCACGACGGTGACCACGGCGAGACCGCCTCTGTCGCCGTCGGCCGACGGAGGCGCGTCCGACACGCGCACGGCGAGGTCCCCCGCAGCCGCGAGTGCCGCCTGCTCGGCGGTAAGCCTGGCAGGCTCCGGCGGGGCCGCACCGGCCAGGACGTGCCGGGTCCGCTCCACGAGGTCGCCGACCAGCCGGGCCCGCAGCGGCGACCACGCGACCGGGCCGGCGGCGGCCGCGTCGGCCTCGGTCAGGCAGGCCAGCAGGTCGAGGAACTCGCGGGTCCCGACGGCGTCGACGACGGCCGCGAGCGTGGCGGGGTCGTCGGGGTCGCGCCGCGTCGCCGTCTCGGGCAGCAGCAGGTGGTGGCGGACGAGGCGCCCCAGCGTCGCCGCGTCCGGCTCGGTCAGGCCGAGACGCAGACCCAGGGCGATGGCGATCGGCTCCCCCGCCTCGGAGTGGTCGCCCCTGACGCCCTTGCCGAGATCGTGCACGAGCGCGCCGAGCAGCAGCAGGTCCGGCCGGGCGACGCGGCGGGTGAGCCGGGCGGCGACGGCCGCGGTCTCGACGAGGTGCCGGTCGACGGTGTGCCGGTGCACCGGGGTGCGGGTCGGCCGGTAGCGGATCCGCTCCCACTCCGGCAGCCAGCGGAGCACCAGACCGGCCGCCTCCAGCGCGTCCCACACCGGCACGATCCCCGGCCCCGCGCCGAGCAGGCTGACCAGCGCGTCCCTGGCCGCCGCCGGCCACGGCTCGGGCAGCGGCGGGCACTCGGCCGCCAGTCGGGCCAGCGTCTGCGGGCTCAGCACGATGCCGGCCTGCGCGGCCGCGGCGGCGGCCCGCAACGGCAGGACGGCGTCCCGCTCGGGCCGGGCGTCGCGGGACAGGACCGCCTCGCCATCGTACTCGTCGACGCCGTCAGCGAGCGGGCGGCGGACCAGCTGCTGACGGCGGCCGCGCCGCTTCCGCCCCGCGAGGGTCCGTTCGACGTCGCGCCACGTGACGTCGGAGGCGTACGCGATGCTGCGGCCGGCCTCGGCGACCCGGCGCAGCAGTGGGTCGGCGCCGGGCAGCCCGAGCCGCACCGCGACGTCGTCCTGGTCCTCGAAGAGCAGCCGGTCCTGCCGCCGTCCGGTCGTCCGATGCAGCGCGTCGCGGACGGTGAGCAGCCACTGCCGGGCCACGTCGACGCCGGCGGTGCGTGGGCGGTCGGCGATCCAGGACGCCGTCACCGCCCGCAGCGCCAGCGTGTCGCGCAGCCCGCCGTACGCCTGCACGAGGTCCGGCTCGAGCAGGTGCGCCAGCTCGCCGATGCTCGCCGCGCGGTCGCGGCACATCGCGGCGAGCTCGGGCAGCCGGGTGCCGGCCTGTTTGCGCCAGCCGTCGCGGGCGCCGGAGCGCAACGTCGCCGTCAGCTCCTCGTCACCGGCCACGTGCCGGGCGTCGATGAGCCCCAGCGCCACCTTGAGGTCGCCGGTCGCGACGGCGAGCGCCTCGTCGAGCGTGCGCACCGAGTGGTCCAGCGCGAGGCCGGCGTCCCAGATCGGGTAGAACAGCGCGTCGGCGACGGCGCCCGGGTCGCCGCGGCGGTTCACCAGGAGCAGCAGGTCGAGGTCGCTGCCGGGCAGCAGCTCCTGCCGTCCGTACCCGCCGACGGCGACCAGCGCGAAGCCGGGACGCGCGGCGGCCGGCACGTCCGCGAACAGACGTGCCAGCCAGCCGTCCGCGAGCTCGGACAGCGTCAGCGCTCGTCGCGCTGCGCCGAGGGTGTCGTCGTCGACGATCGCCTTGCGCAGCGCGACGAAGCGCTGGGTCGCGGTGCTCAGAGCGCGTCCGGCCCGGTCTCCCCGGTGCGGACGCGGATGACCGCCTCGGCCGGCGTGACCCAGATCTTGCCGTCGCCGATCTTGCCGGTCCGGGCCGCCTCGGCGACGACCCCGAGCACCTGGTCCACGTCGAGGTCGTCGACCAGCACCTCGAGGCGCACCTTCGGCACGAGGTCGACGGTGTACTCCGCGCCCCGGTAGACCTCGGTGTGGCCCTTCTGCCGGCCGTACCCGCTGGCCTCGGTGACGGTCATGCCGTTGACACCGAACGCCTCCAGCGCCTTGCGCACCTCGTCGAGCTTGAACGGCTTGATGACGGCGGTGACGAGCTTCATCGGGTCACGCTCCCTGGGTGGTGTCGGCTTCGACGCGGACGGGCGCGGCGTGCGCGACGGGGACGCCGCGGGTCGGACCGGCCGACGTCGAGGTCAGCTCGTAGGCGGTCTCGAGGTGGCTGCCGAGGTCGATGCCGTCGACCTCCTCCTCCTCGCTGACCCGGAACCCGACCGTCCGGTCGATGATCTTGCCCAGTGCGAACGCGACCACGAACGAGAAGACGATGACGACGGCGGCCGCCACGGCCTGGCGCCAGAGCAGGTCCACGCCGCCACCGTAGAACAGGCCCTCTGGACCGCCGGTGAACGCCTCGGTGGCCAGCAGGCCGATCATCAGCGTCCCGATGACGCCACCCACCAGGTGCACCGCGACCACGTCGAGCGAGTCGTCGTAGCCGTACTTGTACTTGAGCCCGACGCACAGCGCGCACACCGAGCCCGCGACGACGCCGATGACGATCGCACCGATGGGGCTGACGAACGCACACGCCGGCGTGATGGCGACGAGGCCCGCGATCGCGCCCGACGCCGCACCCAGGGTCGTCGAGTGCTTCTGCTTCACGACGTCGACCAGCAGCCAGCCCAGGACGGCGGCCGCCGTCGCCACCAGCGTGTTGACGAACGCCGCCGACGCCAGCCCGTTGGCACCCAGCGCCGACCCGGCGTTGAACCCGAACCAGCCGAACCACAGCAGCCCCGCGCCGAGCAGCACGAACGGCAGGTTGTGCGGCCGCATGGGCTGCTTCGGCCAGCCGACCCGCTTGCCGAGCACCAGCGCCAGCGCCAGGCCCGCCGCACCGGCATTGATGTGGACGACGGTGCCGCCGGCGAAGTCCAGCGCGCCCAGCTCGAAGATCCAGCCGCCGCCCCACACCCAGTTCGCGACAGGGAGGTAGACCAGCGTCAGCCAGATCGGCACGAAGATCGCCCAACCGCGGAACGTCGCCCGCTCGGCGACCGCTCCACTGATCAGCGCCACCGTGATGATGGCGAACACGGCCTGGAACGCGACGAACGCGAACTCCGGGATCGGGGCCGCCGCCATGCTGTCGATGCCGACGCCGTCGAGGCCGAACTTCCCGAGCCCGCCGATCAGGCCGCCGTTGGTGCCGTCGAACGCGAGCGAGTAGCCCCAGAGCACCCAGATCACCGGCACGATCGCCAGCGCGAGGAAACTCATCATGAGCATGTTGAGGACGGCCTTGGCGCGGACCATGCCGCCGTAGAAGAACGCCAGGCCTGGGGTCATGAGCAGGACGAGAGCCGCGCTCGTGAGCACCCACGCGGTATCGCCCGCGCTGAGTTCGGGCATCGATGGCTCCTAGCCGAGTCGGAACGCCGGCCCGTTCACCGGCCGGCCACGTCCCTGTGATCGTGGCGACCCGCCGTTACTCGAACGTGCGGCGACCATTACGGCCAGGTGACATGGGTGCCCGCCGCGTTACGACTACGTGAACGGAGCGGTGGAGCTGCGCTCGACCAGCGTCGTGGCGAGCTCGAAGTGGTGGGTCTCGGGGCGCTGGCCCTGCGCAAGCGACAGCAGTGTTCGCAGCGCCACCCGGCCCATCTCGCGCATCGGCTGACGCACCGTCGTCAGCTGGGGCGAGGTCCACGCGGCCGCGTAGGTGTCGTCGAAGCCGACGATGCTCAGGTCCTCGGGGAGCCGCAGTCCGCGCCGCCGGGCCTCCTCCATGACGCCCAGCGCCGACGCGTCGCAGCCGGCCACGATCGCCGTCGGCGGCGACGGTAACCCGAGCAGCCGGGACGCCATCGAGCGGCCGTCCTCGTGGCTGAAGCCCACCTGCAGCACCAGGTCGTCGTCGGCGGCCAGGCCGCGGCTGCTCAGGGCGGCCAGGTGACCGTGCAGCCGCTGCTGCGCCGGCCGCGAGGCGGGCAGCCCGCCGGCGAACCCGATGCGCCGGTGACCCAGCCCCAGCAGGTGCTCGGTCGCCTGCAGGCCGCCGGACCAGTTGGTGGCGCTCACGCTGACCAGCTGGTCGGTGGTGCTCGGGTCGATCGAGACGGGGTCGATGGCGACCAGGCCGAGCCCGGCGTCGGCGCAGGCGCGGACCTGTTCGGACCGGACCTCCGTCGTCACGACGATCAGCCCGGCGTGGCCCTTCGCGGCCAGCCCGCGGAACCACGACGGCGTCAACGCGTCGGGCGCGTCCGACAGGTGCGTCACCACCACGTCGACGCCCTGCTCGTTGCCCGCGGACACGACACCGGAGAGGACCTGCGCGGAGTACAGGTTGACGAACGCGTCGAACAGGACGGTGACCGTCGGCGTGGTGTCGTGCACGCGCCGGCCGGTGCTGGGAACGTAGCCGAGCGACGCGATGGCGTCCTGCACCCGCGCTCGGGTGGCGGCTGACACGTCGCCGCGCCCGTTCAGCACCTTCGACACCGTCGCCTTCGAGACCCCGGCGACCTGCGCCACGGTGTCGAGTGTCGGCCGCTCTCCACGCATGCGTCCGAAACTATTTCGACGACACCACCGTTGTCAACCCGTAATGCACCCACGATTGACGGGCCCGACATGCCTCGTTACTGTCACGGGCAACCGAAACACCGTCGTAATTGTTTCGAACCAGGACGGGATGGGGCAATGAGGCACACCAGACTCCGGGCCGTGACGACCGCGGCAGTCGCGGCCGTCGCGGCACTCACACTGGCAGCGTGCGGGGGCGCGAGCCCCGGCGACTCGACCGACGGCAGCACCGACGGCAACACGAGCGACGGCGACGACGGCGACAGCGCCGCCGGCGGCGAGGCCGGCGCGTGGATCCTCACCGGCGGCGGCTGGCCGGTCACGGCCGCCTCGTTCGAGCGCTGGAACGAGGCCAACGCCGACCAGCAGATCACGGTCGAGGAGTTCGAGAACGACGCGTTCAAGGAGAAGATCCGCACGTCGGTGGGCTCGGGCGAGGCGCCGACGCTGATCATGAACTGGACCGGCGGCACGCTCGCCGACTACGTCGCCAACAGCCAGGTCGACGACATCACGGCCGAGACCGAGGACCTCGTCAGCCGGGTCATGCCGTCCGTCGCGCAGAACGGCGTCATCGACGGCACCACCTACGCGGTCCCGATGAACGACGTCCAGCCGGTCATCCTCTACTACAACGAGGACGTCTTCGCGCAGGCCGGCATCGAGGTCCCGACCACCTGGCAGGAGACCCTCGACGCCGTCGCGACCCTGAGCGACGCCGGCATCATCCCGTTCTCGCTGGCCGGGCAGAGCGTCTGGCCCGAGCTCATGTGGATCCAGTACCTCACCGACCGCATCGGCGGCCCCGAGGTCTTCCAGGCGGTGCTCGACGGCGAGGCGGACGCCTGGTCCGACCCCGCGATCGTCGAGGCGCTGACGAAGATCCAGGAGCTGGTCGACGCCGGCGGGTTCGGCGACGCGTTCGCCTCGGTCGCCGCGGATCAGAGCGCCGACGCCGCGCTGGTGCACACCGGCCGCGCCGCCATGCTGCTGCAGGGCAGCTGGGTCTACGCGACCTTCCACACCGACAACCCGGAGTTCGCGACGTCCGCACTCGGCTTCACGACGTTCCCGACCATCGAGGGCGGCAGTGGCGACCCGGGCAACATCGTCGGCAACCCGGCCAACTTCTGGTCCATCTCGGCGTCGGCGAGCGACGAGGCCAAGCAGACCGCGCTGGACTACCTCAACGAGTTCGTCTACGACGAGGACCAGCTGACGGCCATGCTCGACGCCGGCAGCGTCCCGCCGGTCGCGGGCCTGGAGGACCGGATCGCGCAGAGCGACGACGCGGAGTACCTGGAGTTCGCCTACGGCATGGTGAACGACGCGCCGCACTTCCAGCTCTCGTGGGACCAGGCACTCCCGGCCGACCAGGCGCAGGAGCTGCTGACCAACCTCAGCCAGATCTTCCTCGGCGAGATCATCCCGCAGCAGTTCGTCGACGCGATGAACGCCACGCTCTGAGATGACGACTGTCGAGCGGCCCGGTGCGGCCACCCCGACGCGGCCCGTCGCGGCCGTGCGGAGAGCCCGCACCGGGCCGTCGTTCTGGATGGCCGTGCCGGCCCTGGCGTTCTTCGCCCTCTTCGCGCTCCTCCCCCTCGGCGGCGTCGCCGTCCTCTCCTTCATGGAGTGGGACGGACTCGGCACGCCGCGGTGGGACGGCATCGGCATCTGGATCGACACCCTCACCGACCAGGCGACCCTCGATGCGCTCTGGCGCACCATCGTGTTCGTCGTCGTGTCGTACCTGTTCCAGGCCCCGGTCGCGCTGCTGCTCGGCGTCTTCATGGCCGGCCGGCAGCGCTATCGGGCGGTCTGGTCGGTGCTGTACTTCCTGCCGCTGCTGTTCTCGTCGGCGGCCATCGGCATCACGTTCCGGTCGCTGCTGGACCCGAACTTCGGCCTGTCCCGGGCCTTCCCGGCCGGCACACTGAGCACGAACTGGCTCGGCAACCCCGACCTAGCCCTCTACGCGGCGATCTTCGTGCTCGGCTGGTGCTGGGTCCCGTTCCACGCGCTGCTCTACCAGGCCGGCGTGCGGCAGATCCCGGCGTCGCTGTACGAGGCGGCGGTGCTCGACGGGGCCGGACGGGTGAAGCAGTTCCGCTACGTGACGCTGCCGCAGCTGCGCTACACGATCGTGACGTCGTCGACGCTGATGATCGTCGGCTCGCTGACCTGCTTCGACATCGTGTTCGTCCTGACCGGCGGCGGCCCGGGCGAGGCGACCCGGATCCTGCCGCTGGACATGTACCTCACCGGGTTCCGCAGCTACCAGATGGGCCCCGCCAGCGTCATCGCGGTGGTCCTGGTGGTCGTCGGCCTCGCGGTGTCGCTGCTGCTCAACCGCATCACGGGGTCCAGTCGCATGCAGAGCCAGCAGGCGGGGGCATGATGAGCGGCCGCGCGATCAAGGAGACCCCGAACGTCCTCGGCGCCCTTGGCGGGCTGGTCTGGCTCGTCGTCACAGTCGTGCCGATCTACTACCTGGTGCTCACCAGCCTGCGCTCGCAGCAGGACTACTACGTCGAGAACCCGCTGCTGCCGCCGTCGAGCCCGACGCTGGACGCGTACCGGCTGGTGCTCGAGAACGACTTCCTGCGCTACCTGGGCAACAGCGTCCTCGTCACCGTCGTGTCCGTGGCCGTGGTGCTGACGGTGTCGCTCATGGCGTCGTACTACCTGGTCCGTGCCGGCACGCCGCTGTCCCGCGGCTCGCTGCGGCTGGTGCTGCTGGGGCTGGCGATCCCGGTGCAGGCGACGATCATCCCGGTCTACTACCTGATCATCCAGCTCGGCCTGTACGACAGCCTGCTCGCGCTGATGCTGCCGGCGGTCGCGTTCGCGATCCCGATCAGCGTGCTGATCATCGTGAACTTCGTCCGCGACATCCCCGCGGAGCTGTTCGAGTCGATGCGGGCCGACGGCGCCGGCGACTGGCGGATCCTGTGGTCGCTCGTGACGCCGCTGAGCCGGCCCGCGCTCATCACCGTCGGCATCTACCAGGCGCTGCAGGTCTGGAACGGGTTCCTGTTCCCGCTGGTCCTCACCCAGAGCTCGTCGGTGCGGGTGCTGCCGCTGTCGCTGTGGACCTACCAGGGCCAGTTCGCGGTCAACGTGCCCGCCGTGCTGGCCGCTGTCACGCTCTCCGCGCTGCCCATCCTGGCCGCGTTCATCGTCGGCCGGCGCTACCTGGTGTCCGGCCTCACCGCCGGCTTCGGCAAGTGAACCCACCACGTCTGAGGATGTCGATGACTGCTCACGCATGGGCCGGCCCGCGCACGGGCCCCTGGCACGACACCGCCCGGCCGCTCGCCGAGCGGGTCGACGCGTTGCTCGCCGCGATGACGCCCGAGGAGAAGGCCGGCCAGCTCGGCAGCTTCTGGCAGCGGCCCGGCGGCCACGGCGACGCCGTCGACGACACCCAGGTCGCGCCCATGGAGGGCGAGATGGCCGGGCCGGCCTCGTTCGCCGACGCGCTCGAGTTCGGCCTCGGCCACATCACCCGGGTGTACGGGACGGCACCGGTCACCGCCGCCGACGGGATCGCCGACCTGCGCGCCCGCCAGGCGCACGTGCAGCGGGTGTCGCGGTTCGGGATCCCGGCCATCGCGCACGAGGAGTGCCTGACGGGGTTCACGGCGTACGGCGCGACGGTGTACCCGACGCCGCTGGCGTGGGGCGCGGCGTTCGACCCGGCGCTGGTCGAGGAGATGGCCGCGGCGATCGGCCGTGACCTGCGCTCCGTCGGCATCGACCAGGGCCTCTCCCCCGTGCTCGACGTGGTCCGCGACTACCGCTGGGGCCGGGTCGAGGAGTCCATCGGCGAGGACCCGTACCTGGTGGCGACGACGGCGACGGCGTACGTCCGCGGCCTGCAGGCGTCCGGCCTGGTGGCGACGTTGAAGCACTTCGCCGGCTACTCGGCGTCGCGGTCCGCGCGCAACCACGCGCCGGTGTCCGCCGGGCCGCGCGAGCTGGCCGAGGTGCTGCTGCCGCCGTTCGAGCTGGCGGTCCGCGAGGGCGCGGCCGGCTCGGTCATGGCGTCCTACGCGGCGGTCGACGGCGTCCCGCCGACGGCCAGCCGCGAGCTGCTGACGACGCTGCTGCGCGAGCAGTGGGGCTTCGACGGAACGGTCGTGTCGGACTACTGGGCGGTCCCGTTCCTGCAGGCCATGCACCGGATCGCGGCCGACGACGACGGCGCCGGCCGGCTCGCGCTGACCGCCGGGGTGGACGTCGAGCTGCCCGAGACGGTCGGGTTCGCGCGGCTGGCGGCGCAGGTGCGCGACGGCGTCATCCCGGCGGCGGCGCTGGACGACGCCGCCCGGCGCGTGCTGCTGCAGAAGGCCCGGCTCGGCCTGCTCGACCCGGACTGGGAGCCGCGGACGGCGGACCCGGAGACGATCGACCTCGACTCCCCCGCCAACCGGTCGCTCGCGGCGCGGCTGGCCGAGGAGTCCGTCGTGCTGCTGGCCAACGACGGCACCCTGCCGCTGACGCCGTCGGCCCGGAAGGTCGCGGTCGTCGGCACTACCGCCGTCGAGCCGCGCACGTTCCTCGGCTGCTACTCCTTCCCCAACCACGTGCTGGCGCAGTACGGCGACGGCACCGACCTGGGTGTCGCGGTGCCGACGCTGCTGGACGCGCTGCGCACGGAGTTCGGCGGGGCCGACGTCATGCATGCCACCGGCGCGGCGATCACCGGCGACGACCGGTCCGGGTTCGCGGCGGCGGCCGAACTGGCCGCCGGGGCGGACGTCGCGGTCGTGGCGGTCGGCGACCTGGCCGGGCTGTTCGGCCGCGGCACGTCCGGCGAGGGGTGCGACGCGCCCGACCTCGCGCTGCCGGGCGTCCAGGCCGACCTGGTGGCGGCCGTGCTGGACGCCGGCACGCCGGTCGTGCTGGTGGTGGTGTCCGGGCGGCCGTACGCGCTCGGCGACCTCGCGCCCCGGTGCGCGGCCGTGGTCCAGGCGTTCCTGCCGGGTGAGGAGGGCGGGGCGGCCATCGCCGGGGTGCTGTCCGGGCGCGTGCAGCCGAGCGGCCGGCTGCCCGTCGCCGTCCCGCGGACGCCGTCGTCGTCGCTGCCGACCTACCGCGCGGCCCGGCTGGACCAGCGCACCGACGGCGTGTCGAACCTCGACCCCGCGCCGCTGTACCCGTTCGGGCACGGCCTGGCGTACACGACGGTGGCCTACGAGGCGCTGACACTCAGCGCGCCGTCGATCTCCGCCGATGGCTCCGTCGACGTGACGGTCACGGTGCGCAACACCGGCGACCGGCCGGTCGACGAGGTCGTCCAGCTCTACCTCACCGACCACGTCGCACAGACGGTCCGGCCGGTGCGCGAGCTGGCCGGGTTCCACCGGGTGCCGCTGGCGGTGGGCGAAACGCGCCGGGTGCGGTTCACCGTCCACGCCGACCGCACCTCGTTCATCGGCCTGGACCTGCGCCGGATCGTCGAGCCGGGCACGTTCACACTCGCCGCCGGCCGGTCCAGCGAGGATCTCCCCGTCGCCGCCGAGCTCGAGATCACCGGCGCCGGCGTCCGCGTCCTCGATGGTCCCCGGGTGATGACGACCCCGGGGGTCATCGAGGCGGACTGATCCCGACGAGGCGGCGCAGCAGGTCCGGGTTGCCCGGCCAGGCCTCGAACAGGGCCTCGGCCGGCACCGACCTCGCGGCGTAGCGCAGCACCAGGGCGACCACGACGACGTCGTCGAGCGGGCCGATGACCGGCAGGAACTCAGGGATGAGGTCGATCGGCGACAGCACCCAGAGCATGCCGAACAGGACGGCGACCCGGGCCCGGCGCGGCACCCGCGGGTCGCGGCGCAGCCGCCGGGCGGTGGTGACGCAGTCGGGCAGGAACCCGGCGAGGTCCTTCGCCAGGCCCGGCGGCAGCCGCGCCGCCAGCACGACCAGCACGACCCAGGTCAGGACGAGCACGCCCGCCGCGACGAGGACGGCCTGGAGCCAGCCGGGCATCGCCACCTCCGCGCGGGCTTGCAACCGGTACCCGGGTACGGGTCTACCGTCGGGACATGGACATCATCGCCGACGCGCCGTCCGCCTGGCCCGGGGGCGGGCTGCGCAGCGGCGAACTGGCCGCCGCGGCCGAGGTCAACCTGCAGACGCTGCGCTACTACGAGCGACGCGGACTGCTCGCCGCGCCGGACCGCACGCTCGGCGGCCACCGCGTCTACCCGCCCGACGCCGTCACGACCGTCCGGGTCATCAAGGCGGCCCAGCGGCTCGGGTTCACGCTGGACGAGATCTCCGAGCTCGTCCACACCGGCCGCCGGCACGCCCGCACCGACGCCGACCTGCACGAGCGGGCCGCGGCGAAGATCGCCGAGATCGAGTCGCGGATCGCCGACCTGGTCGCGATCCGCGACACCCTGCGGGCGGCGCTGGACGCCGGCTGCCACGAGCTGCGCGACTGCGCGGGCAGCCCGGACTGCCCGATCCCCTTCACCGGCCTGGCCCACGAGGCGTGAGCCGCCGGGCATGATCATCGGCGATCGCTGGTGTCAGGGCGCCAGCGATCGCCGATGATCATGGAGAAGTGCGGGTTCCCAGCGCGCCGGAAGCCGCTCTTCTCCATGATCAACAGTTGGCGGCCGGCGGAACTGGACCACAGCGAGACCAATGGCCCATCCACACGAGAACAGGTAGCGGCCAGCGCAACCCGAGACACAGCGCCGCCAAGGGCCGGGGCCATTCCGGGGAGGGGGCCCTGGTGCTGTGAAAGGCGAGGGCGCGGCGGCGCGGGTCAAGTCCAGCGCCCCCAACCACAGCGGCAAAACAACCACAGCGCGCGCAGACTTGAGGCGCGCCGCCGCGCCCTCGACAATCGAGTCAGCAGGGCCCGACCCACGTCAGCCCCCACGCCGAGCCTCGAACTCGCGCCCTCCGTCGCCGGCGGGGCCGGCGCGGACGACGGCTCAGCCGACGGCGGTGTCCTGGTGCGCCGTCAGCGGGAGCGACCGGATCCGGCGGCCGCGGACGATCTCGGGCCTGATCCGGACGCGGTCGCCGTCGGCGTGCGACCGCCCGATCAGCACCACGCGCCAGCCCGTGCGGGTGTCCTCGTCGTAGGCGTCGGCCTCGAACGCGACGACCGCCATTCTCGACGCCGCCGGCAGGACGAGTCCCAGCTCGGCGTCGATGACCACGTCGTGGCCCTCGAGCCTGAACCGGACCGGCTCGATGGCCGGCAGCGCGCCCTGCGTGAACACCAGCCGCCCGATCAACGTCCGCGAGAGCAGGTCGTAGCAGGTCTGCCGGTCCAGGTGCTCGAGACCGGCGGGGTCGGCACGCGTCAACGGGTCCACCTCCCCAGCGTTCCGTCCGCCCATGCGCGCGGGAAGGGACGAAGGTCCCATGCCCATACCGGCTACCGGGCAGTACGGTCGTCACGTGAGTGCTGATCGTGTCGTCACGGTCTTCCTGCTCGACGACCACGAGGTGGTCCGCCGCGGCGTGGCCGCGCTGCTCGAGACCGAGCCGGACATCGAGGTGGTCGGCGAGGCCGGCACCGCGGAACAGGCCATGGCCCGCATCCCGGCGTTGCGTCCCGACGTCGCGATCCTCGACGTGCGGCTGCCCGACGGCGACGGCGTCACCGTCTGCCGGGAGATGCGCTCGCAACTGCCCGACCTGCAGTGCCTGATGTTCACCTCGTTCGCCGACGACGACGCGCTGTTCGACGCCGTCATGGCCGGTGCCGCGGGCTACGTGCTCAAGCAGGTCCACGGCACCGACCTCATCGGCGCGGTGCGGGCGCTGGCGCTGGGCAAGTCGCTGCTGGACCCCGAGAGCACCGCGCGCATGCTGGCGCGGCTGCGCGAGCGGGCGACCCGGGCCGACCCGCTGGCCGCCCTGACCGACCAGGAGCGGCGCATCCTCGACCTCATCGGTGAGGGGCTGACGAACCGGCAGATCGGCGAGCGGATGTTCCTCGCCGAGAAGACCGTGAAGAACTACGTGTCGAACCTGCTCGCCAAGCTCGACATGAGCCGGCGCACCCAGGCCGCCGCGCTGTCGGCGCAGCTCAAGGCCGAGGCTCGCGACCAGCGCGAGGCGTAGCGGGAATCTCCCAGCGCACGACGGTGCCGCCGGTGGCGCCGCGGCCGGCGGCGAACCGACCGCCGAGCAGCTCCGCCCGCTCCGCCAGGTTGGCCAGGCCGCTGTTGCGCCGCTCGGCCGGCAGCCCCACGCCGTCGTCGGCGACGGTGACGCGCAGCCAGCCGCCGGTCAGCTCGACGACGGCGGTGACCTGGCTCGCGTGGGCGTGCTTGACGACGTTCGACAGCGACTCCTGCAGCACCGGCACCAGCTGGTCGCCCAGCTCGGCGGGCACGGACGTGTCCAGCTCGCCGACCAGTTGCAGGCCGGGCGCGAACCCCAGCTGCTCGGAGGCCGATTGCACCGTCGTCACCAGGCGGCCGCGCAGGGTGCCCGTCACGTCCTCCTTGGCCGACTGCAGCGCGAAGATCGTGGAGCGGATCTGCCGGATCGTCGCGTCGAGGTCGTCGACGGTCCGCTCGACCCGCGCCGCGACGTCGGGGCGGTCGATGAGCCGGGCCGCCGCCGTCAGGCTCATCGCGCTGGCGAACAGCCGCTGGACCACGACGTCGTGCAGGTCGCGGGCGATCCGCTCGCGGTCGTCGACCAGACCGTGACGCTCGGCCTCCTTGCGTGCGTCGGCCAGCTCGAGCCCGACGGCGGCCTGGCTGGCGAACGCGTGCAGCATGCGCATGACGGCGCCGGCGAAGGGCGGGTCGCCGATGCCCTTGACCAGGACGAGGACGCCGCGGACGCGCGGCCGGGTGCCCAGCGGCACCAGCATGGCCGGCCCCGTCGGCAGCCGGTCCAGCAGCGGCGACGGCTCCACGCCGCGGCGGATCTCGGCGACCGAGCGCGGCTCGCCGGACTCGAGCACCGTCTGCGTCAGCGTCCCGGTGCCGGAGAACCGCAGCCCCCGCAGCGGCGGCGCGCCGTCGCCGGCGGCCGCGAGCACGCGCATGAGCCCGCTGCCGTCGGCCTCGGGCGCGACGACCACCGCGGACGCCGCCGACGACATCGTCCGGGCATGGGTCGCGATGAGGGTCAGCGCCTCGTCGACGGAGCTGCCCGACAGCAGCGCCTGGGTGACCTCGGCGGACGCGTCGAGCCAGGTCTCGCGCCGCCGGCTGGCCTCGAAGAGCCGGGCGTTCTCGATGGCGATGCCGGCGGCGGTGGCGAGCGCCGTGACGATGGTCTCGTCCTGCTCGTCGAACTCGCGGCCGCCGTTCTTCTCCGTCAGGTACAGGTTGCCGAAGACGTCGTCGCGGATGCGGATCGGCACCCCCAGGAAGCCGCGCATCGGCGGGTGGCCCTCGGGGAACCCGTACGACTCCGGATGGTCGCCGATCTCGGCCAGGCGCAGCGTCTCGGGCTCCTTGATGAGCAGGCCCAGCAGGCCGCGGCCGTGCGGCCACTGGGCGACCCGGGCGATCTCCTCGACCGTCACCCCGATGGGGACGAACTGGGCGAGCTGACCGTCGGGGCCGATCACGCCCAGGGCGCCGTAGCGACAGTCGACGAGGTCGATGGCGGCCTCGACGATGCGCCGCAGCGCTGTCTCGAGGTCGAGCTCCCGCCCGATCGACACCACGGCCTCGAGCAGTGCGTGCACCCCGTCCCGGGCCGCCACCACGGCCTGCAACCGTGACTGCACCTCGGCCAGCA
Source organism: Jiangella mangrovi (assembly GCF_014204975.1). Lineage (NCBI taxonomy): Bacteria > Bacillati > Actinomycetota > Actinomycetes > Jiangellales > Jiangellaceae > Jiangella > Jiangella mangrovi. The sequence continues at coordinate 3,852,538 of NZ_JACHMM010000001.1, read as the reverse complement.
GTGAATCGAGCGGCAGCTTCGGCAGAAGCTCCGACTCGAACACACTCATACCCCCTGCTAACGGCCTCAGTGTCGCACCGAGCAGCGACGATGTCGAGGAACTCGCGGTGCGTTGGTCCCTGGAGGATGAGGACCTTCGGCCCCGTGGGGCGCGACCTTCGCCCCGTACGCGCCGCCGCCGGATTCGGATGCACTGGGTCGGGGCGGGGATGAGAGCCGCACTGAAGGGGGACGGTTCGGGGCCGGTGTGGGGGCGCCGGCCCCGAGCTGTCTCCGCCGTCCGCACCGCCTCGCCGGGGTCGTCAGGCGCGGGTGCGGACGGCGGAAACGGCGGCGAGGACGCCCGAGACGAGGAGCGCCGCGGCGACCAGGCACCACCCGGCCGCGTAGCTGCCGGTGTGGTCGGTGAGCCGGCCGAACGCCAGCGGCCCCGCCACCATCCCCAGCAGGAAGCCGCCGATGACCACGCCGGCGGACCGGCCGTCGCGGTCGCCGTCGCGCATCAGGCCCAGCATCGCCGCGGACTGCCAGCCGGGCGCTGTCGCGCCGAAGCCGGCCACCGCCGCCCAGACCAGGCCGGGCCGGTCCATCGCCGGGATCAGCGCCAGCGTCGCGGCCGCGCCGGCGAAGGCGAGCCCGGCCAGCCAGAGCCAGAACCGCGGCAGCCGGTCGCCCAGCACGCCGACCGTCACCCGGGACGTGGCGCCGAGCAGGCCGAGCAGCGCGACGATCACCCCGGCCCGCTGGGCCGGCATGCCGAGCTCCTCGAACGCGAAGAGCGGCAGGAACGCGTTGACGGCGCTGGCCGCGACGCCGGCGAGGACGGCGTAGACGGTGAGCGCCGGGTGCGGGACGGACAGCCGCGGTCGCCGCGCTGATCGTTCGGCGCCCCGGGCCCCCAGCGGACCCCGCAGCGGCAGCGCGACGGCCAGGCCCGCTGCGGCGACGACGGCGAGCAGCCCGCCAGCCGCCCGCCAGCCGTACGCCGCCGCGACCGTCGGCAGGGTCAGCCCGACCAGCAGCGCGCCGACCTGCACGCCGGCCTGCTTCAGCCCGGTCGCGGTCCCCCGCAGGGCGGCCGGCACCCGGTGCACGACCACCACGTTGGTGACGGGGTTGCCCAAACCCAGCGGTACGCCCATGATCAGCGCCGCGAGCATCACGCCTGCCCAGCCGGGGGTGACGGCGAGCAGCACGAACGCTCCCACCGCGGCCGCGTACAGGGCGCGGAGCAGGACGACCGCGCCGAACCGGTCGACCAGCCGCCCGGCCAGCAGCGACACGACGACGGCGCCGAGGAACAGGACGCTCGCCGCCGAGCCGTAGCGGGTCCGGCTCAGGTCGAACTCGGCGGTGATGAACGGGGCCAGGACGGCGAGCACGAACTGCATCAGGGTGCACACCGTCATCGCGGACAGCAGCACGCCCAGCAGCCACACGCTGTGCGGCGATCCGCCGTCCCGGCCCCGCATGCTCACACGATGCCGGCGTCGTGCACCACGCGCCCGCCGACGATCGTGAGCACCGAGCTCATCTCACGGATCGCCGCGTCGGGGACCGCGCGCGGGTCGAAGACGTCGGCCTTCAGGACGGCGAGGTCGGCGAACCGGCCGGCGCCGATGCCGCCGAGCCGGTCCTCCTCCTTGCTGAACCAGCCCTGCTGCGGTCCGGCGTAGAGCCGCATCGCCTCCGTCCGGCTGACGACGTGCGAGCCGTCGCCGGCGATCTGCCCGCCGCTGTGCCGGCCGGTGGCCATGAAGTAGACGCCGGCCCAGGGGTTCAGCGGCGCCACGCGGGCGCCGTCGAGCCCCGTCCCGACCGGCACCTCGGCGAGGTCGAGGATCATCCGGAAGTTCGGCGTCGCGGAGTTGCCGGTGAGGTACTGCCAGCCGTGCGGTGCCAGACCCACGCCCAGCTCGTTGGCCTCGTGCACCTGCGCCTCGGTGAGCCCGCTGATGTGCCCGAGGCTCCAGTGCAGCTCGGCCGGCGACGGGAGATCCGGCCGCGACGTGACGAACTGCCGGATCGCGTCGAGGTGGGCCTGGATCTCCTGGGTGGAGATGAGGTGCTGGTGGTACAGGAACCCGCGCTCGGCCATGATCCGCAGGGACGCCTGGTAGTTCGCGCCGCGCGGCGCCCACTCGCCGATGCCGCTCATCTGGTGCAGGTCCGAGCCGAACTCGCGCCACCGGTGGTTCACGATCTCCTGCAGCACGGCGGGGTCGTTCTGCTCCGGGAACCGGCAGCGGGTGCGCACGTGCAGCGTGCCGGCCCGGACCAGGTCGAGGTAGTGGTCGTGCCCGGTCACGCGGTCCAGTGTCCCGGGCGGACCGCCCGCCGAGCCGTGGTCGTCCATACAGGTGGTGAGGCCGAGCGAGAGCGCGTAGTCGGCGGCGCGGAGCAGCTCGCGCCGCTTCGTCTCCTGGGTGATGAACGCCGCCAGGGCCGTGTACGCGTTGAGCTGGTTGGGCAGGGTGCCGTCGTCGAGGACGGTGACGCCCAGCTCGCGCAGCCGGTCCCGGCCCAGCGTGTTGGTCTGCCCGGCGCCGGTGGTGGCGATGACGACGGGGTGCTCGGGCGCGGCCTCGTCGAGCTCGGCCCGGTTCGGGAACCGGCCCTCGGGACCGAACTGGCGCGGCGCGATGCCGGCCAGGGCCGTCAGGAACTCCCCCGGCGCGACGGTGGCGGCCGTCGCCGCGACGACCTGCTGGGCGGCCTCGACGGAGAACGCCGTCTCGAGCGCCCGGACGTCGTGCCCGACCGCCTGCCCGATGCGGATGAAGTGGACGTGGTTGTCGATCAGGCCGGGGACGACCGTGCGCCCCCGTAGGTTCACGATCTCGTAGCGCTGGCCGGCGCCGCCGATGCTGCCGACCTGGGCGATCCGCCCGTCGCGGATGAGCACCTGACTGACGACGGTGTCCTGGTCGTCGAGCGTGTGGATGCGCCCGTTGACCAGCGCGAGGTCGATGCCGGAGCCGACCCGGCCGGCGCCGGCCGCGGACGCGGCGCCGGCCGTGGCCGTGGCGATGCCCAGGCCGGCCGCCGTCACTCCTGCCGCGCCCGCCGCGCCGAGGAATCCGCGCCGGCTCAGCCGGCGTCGTCGTGTTCCCATCACGCACCCCCTACAGGACGCCGGCGTCGTGCCGGACGACGCCGTCGACGACGGTCAGCACGGAGCCCATGGTCCGCAGCTTCGTGTCCGGGACGGCCCGGGTGTCGAAGACGTCGGCCGAGAGCACGGCGAGGTCGGCGTAGCGGCCCTCGGCGATGCCTCCCATGAGGTCCGGCTCCTTGCAGAACCAGCCCTGCTGCGGCCCGGCGTAGAGCTTCAGCGCCTCGTGCCGGGTGACCTGCCGGCCGTCGTTGACCAGGGCGCCGCCGCTGTTCCGGCCGGTGGTCATGTAGTAGACCATCGTCCAGGGGTTCAGCGGCGCGACCCGGGCGCCGTCGGTGCCGGTGCCGACGGGGACCTCGGCGAGGTCGACGATCGAGCGGAAGTCCGGGCCCGCGCCGTTGCCGGTGAGGTACGACCAGCCCTGCGGGATTAGCCCGATCCCCAGCCGGTTCGAGTGCTCGATCTGCGGCACCGTCAGGCCGTCGATGTGGCCCATGCTCCAGTACAGGTCGCCCACGTTCACGTCCGGGTGCTCGTCGGCGAACTGCTGGACGGCGTCGAGGTGCGCCTGGATCTCCGCCGTCGAGATGAGGTGCTGCTGGTACTGGATCGGGCGGCTCGCGATGGTGCGCAGCGAGTACTGGTAGTTGTCGCCGCGAGGCGCCCACTCGCCGATGCCGGCCTGGCGGAACATCGCGTCGCCGAGCAGCTCCCAGCGGTTGGCGGCGTAGGTCTCGATCAGCGACGGCGCGTCGGTGCCGCCGGAGTGCGCGTCGCGGACGCCGAAGCGGGCCCGCACGCGCACCGGCAGCTGCCCGTTCCGCCACAGGTCGAGGATGTGGTCGTGCCCGGTGATGCGGTCGAGGAAACCGGCCGTGCCCTCCGGGAGGATGTTGCCGTGCTCGTCGATGAAGCCGGTGAGCCCGACCGACAGCGCGTACTCGGCCGCCCGCAGCAGCTCGCGCTTCTTCGTCTCCAGCGTGATGAACCGGGCCATCGCCAGGTACGCCTGGTCGTCGTTGACCGCGCCAGCGTCGCTGACGGTGACGCCCAGCGCCCGCAGCCGGTCCCGGCCCAGGGTGTTGGTCTGGCCGTTCGTCCCCTCGGAGATCACGACGGCGTGCTCCGGCGCGGCCTCGTCCAGCTCGAACCGGGTCAGGTGCCGGGCCGGCGCCGACCACTGCCGGCGGGCCAGGCCGCGCAGCCCGGTGAGGAACTCCCCCGGCTCGACGTCCGCCGCGGTGTCGGCGACGACCTGCTGCACCTCGTCGATCGAGAAGGCGGTCTCGAGCCGGCGCATGTCGTAGCCGGCCGCCTGCCCGATGCGGACGAAGTGCACGTGGTTGTCGATCAGGCCGGGGATGACGGTGCGGCCGCGCAGGTTGATCACCTCGAACCGGCCGCCGCCCCCTCCGATGCTGCCGACCTTCGCGAACCGGCCGTCCTGGATCAGCACCTGGCTGACCACGCGGTCGGTGCCGTCGAAGGTGTGGATCCGGCCGTTCACCAGCGCCAGTCCGACGCCGGAGCCCTCGCGGCCGGCACCGGCGGCCGCGGCGGCCGCTGGGCTCACCGCGTTCGCCAGTGCCGCACTGCCGAGCCCTGCCGCCGTCACTCCGGCCGCTCCCGCCGCGCCGAGGAACCCGCGGCGGCTCAGATCACGTCGACTCATCACGAGCCTCCCTCTCACGCCGCATCGTCGCGGCGTGCGTGAATGGAAATCGGGTCTGCGTTACACCTCGGCCGCGGACTGCGCGGCGTGCGGCGTGTACGTCGTCAGCGACTGCTCCACGACCCGGTTGCGCAGCTCGCCCAGGGCGGAACTGGCCACGACCACCTCGTCGCCGGGAGCCAGGAACATCGGCGGGTTCCTGGCGTAGCCGGCGCCGGCGGGCGTGCCGGTGAGCAGGATGTCCCCCGGTTGCAGCGTCATGGCCTCGGACAACGACGAGACCAGCTCGGCGATCGTGAAGATCATGAGGTCCGTGGTGGCGTCCTGCATGACCTCGCCGTTGACGCTGTAGGTGAGGTCGAGCGGGACCTGCGGGTCCAGCTCGTCCGGCGTCACCAGCGCCGGGCCCAGCGGGCACGTGCCGTCGACGCTCTTGCCCTTGAGCCACTGCCCGCCGTGCCGGCGCTGGATGTCGCGGGCCGTGACGTCGTTGGCCAGGGTGTAGCCGAACAGGTGCCGGGGCACCTGGTCGACCGGGATGTTGCGGCCGCCGATCCCGATGACGACGGCGATCTCGCCCTCGCCGTCGAGCTGCTCGGTCAGCGCGGCGTCGTAGGGCAGCGGGTCGCGCGGCCCGATGACGGTGGTGTCGGCCTTGGCGAAGAAGCTCGGGAACTCCGGGAGCTCCACGACCGTGTCGTTCCGCTTGCCGATGCCCTCGTTGAAGTGCTCGAGGTAGTTCCAGCCGGTGGCCAGGACGAACCGCTCGGGCTCGGGGATCGGGGACAGCAGGTGGACGTCGTCGAGGACGGCGCTCGCCGGGCGGTCCAGGGCGGCCGCCGCCAGCCGGAGCCCGTCGTCGCCGAGGCGGATCACGTCCAGGATCCGGGGCACGTCGAGGTCGACGAGCTCGGCGCCGCGGAGCACGGCCGGCTGCGGGGTACCGTCACGGTCATAGGTCACGAAGCGCATCTGGGCTCCTTCAGTTCGCGGCGCCGGACTGGATCGCGTTCTCGATGTAGCTGGGGTCGATGAACTCCCCCGGATCGGGCAGCGGCTCCGGGACGTCGCCGTCGGCGGCCATCATCTCCAGCGTCGTCCGGATCTCCTCGGCCGTGACCTGGCCGTCCGGGGTGCCGATGCCGAACTCGTCGAACCACAGCTCGTAGGTGGCGGCGACGTGCTCGGGGGCCTGGTCGGCGGCGGCGGCGAAGATCTCGACGGCCTCGTCCCGGTTGGCCGGGTCCTGCAGCCACTCGTTGGCCCGCACGAGCACCCGGCCCAGTCGCTCGCCGCGGTCGTTGTCGCCCACCCAGTCGTCGTTCACCAGGTAGACGATCAGCGGCATCTGGTCCGCGGTCTCCAGCTCGGCCGTCGAGCCGAGGATGTTGAATCCCTGGGCCTCGAGGGCGTAGTCGGTCGGGCTGAACAGCACCGCGGCGGCCACGGAGCCCTCGCTCAGCGCCGCCGCCTTCGCCGGGGTGGCGCCGGAGACGATGACGTCGTAGTCGTCGCCCTCCTCCAGGCCGTGCTCGGACAGCAGCTGGCGCAGCAGCGCGATCTCGCCGCCCTTGAGTGCCGAGACGCCGATCGTCTGGCCGCGCAGGTCCTCCCAGTCGGTGACGTCGGGGCCGCCGACGACGCTCAGCGGGGAGCCCTTGATGGTCGACGACACGATGGTCACCGGGGCGCCCTGCTGCATGCCGAAGATGGCGGCGTCGGGGGTGGCGCCGGCGAACTGCACCGATCCGGCGGCCGCCTGCTGGACGGCGCCCGTGGAGCTCTGCGTCAGCACGACCTCGGCGTCGAAGCCCTCGTCGGCGAAGAAGCCCTGGTCCATGGCCACGTACACGGCCGAGTAGACCTGGTTGGGGGCGGCGAAGCCGATCAGCAGCTCCTCCGTGGGGTACTCGGTGGGCTCGTCCTCGGCGGGGGCCGACGGTTCCGCCGTCGCGCCGTCACCCCCGCCCGCGTCGGCGCTGTCGCCGTCGCCGTCGCCCGAGCCCGAGCAGGCCGCGGCGAGCAGGATCGATGCGACCAGTGCCGCGAACATCGTCGTCCTACGCATGGTTCACCCTCGCTTCCTGGGTGTCGTCGGCGTCGCGGGCGGACCGGCCGGAGTCGTTGAGCTCGATCTCCTGCCAGATCCGGTCCACGATCGCGATGAACTCTGGGGTCCTCTTGAGCTCGAGCGTCCGCGGCCGGGGCAGCTCGATCGGGATGCTGGCGCGCACGCGGCCGGGCCGGGCGCTGAGCACGATGACGCGGTCGGCCAGGTAGGCGGCCTCGTCGATCTGGTGCGTGACGAAGATGACGGTCTTGCTGCGCTCGGACCAGATGCGCAGCAGCTCCTCCTGCAGCACCTCGCGGGTCTGCGCGTCGAGGCTGCTGAACGGCTCGTCCATCAGCAGGACCTGGGGGTCGACGGCGAGCGCGCGGGCCACGTTCACCCGCTGGCGCATGCCGCCGGACAGCTGGTGCGGGTAGTGCTCCTCGAAGCCCTGCAGCCCCACCAGCGCGGCGAGGTCGCGGGCGATCCGGTTCTTCGTGGCGCGGTCGCCGGCGCGGGCCTCGAGCCCGAGCCGGATGTTCGCGAGCACCGTCCGCCAGGGGAACAGCGAGTCCATCTGGAAGACGAACCCGCGGTCCGGCCCCGGCTTGTCGACGACGGTGCCGTTGACGGTGATCTCGCCGGACGTGCGCGGGATCAGCCCGTCGATGGACTTGAGCAGCGTGGTCTTGCCGCAGCCGCTGGGCCCGACGATGGCGACGAACTCGCGGTCGGCGACGTCGAAGCTGACGTCGTCGAGCACCAGCAGCGAGCCGTTGCGGGTCTGCCGGACCAGCCGGAAGTCCCGGATGCTGACCATGGGTGTCGTCGTCATACCGTCATGTCCTCCCGCCAGGGGGCGAGCCGGCGCTCCAGCCGTCCGACCAGCCCGATTCCGATGACGCCGGTGAACGCGAGCAGCAGGACCGCCAGCAGCAGCCGGTCCATCGCGAAGGACTGGCTCGAGACGAGGATCAGGTAGCCCAGCCCGCCGCGGGAGCCGAAGAACTCCGCGACGACGACGGCGACGATGCCGCGGCCGACGGCGAGGCGGAAGCCGGTGACGATGAACGACAGCGCCGACGGCAGCAGGACCTTGCGGAAGATGTCCGAGCGCGAGTACCCGAAGGCGCGGGCGACGTCGATGAGGTCCTGGTCGGTGTTCTTGATGCCCGCGGTCGTGTTGATGGTGATCGGGAACAGCGCCATCGCGAACACCACGGCGACCTTCGACACGATGCCGATGCCCAGCCAGAGGATGAACAGTGGCGCCAGCGCGATCAGCGGCGTCGAGTAGAACCCGGAGATCCACGGCTGCACGTAGTCGCGGACCCGGGCGCTGATGCCGACCGCCATGCCCAGCGGGACGCCGACGACGACCGCCAGCATGATGCCGTAGAAGAACTCCTGGAAGCTCACCCAGGCGTGGTGCTGCAGCTCACCGGTCAGGGTGAGGTCGTAGCCGGCCCGGACGACGTCGGTGAGCGGGACGAAGAACAGGCTGCCGTCGACCAGCACCCGGGCAACGAACTCCCAGATCGCGACCCCGACCAGCAGCGAGATCAACGCCCGCCGGCGGCTCGTCGTCAGCCCGGCGCGGTGCCACCACGGCTTCGAGGCTCCGGCCGGCGGGGACGGCTCGCCGCGGCCGCCCGCGAGGTGCGGGCTCGCCACGTCGATCCTGGCATCAGTCATCTTCCACTCCTCTCAGGCATGCTTTCGAGCACGCTGCGGCCGCGCAGGGTGCGGCCGGGCGAGATGGAACCCGTACTGACGAGCGACGCGCCCCCCGTGAGCGCGGAGAGGTGACTAGCGGCCCGCGGCGGCGTGCGGTCCGGTCCGGACCCGCTGCGCGAGGGCACTCTTGGTGGTGACCCAGACGTCGTCGCGGGCGGTCACCAGCCGGATGATCTCTTCGAGGATGCGGGCGCCGAACGGGCGCCCGAAGACGTGCGGGTGGACCGTGACGTCGACGTGCCCGGTGCCGCCGTCGAGCGCGGCGCCGAAGGCCTCGGCGAAGACGTCGTAGTAGGCGCGTGGCGGGTTGCCGTGCCGCAGGTACAGCGGCAGGTCGTTGACCTCCATGGTCATCGGCATCGCGACGATCGGCCGATCGCCCGCGGTGTCGAGGTACGGCAGGTCCTGGTCGAAGCAGTCGCCGTGCCAGCCGAAGCCGGCCTCGGCCAGCAGCCGGCGGGTGTTGACGCTCGGCGTGCAGCGCGGGCTGAGCCAGCCCTCGATCGGTGCCCCCGTGAACGGTTCGAGCAGTGCCGTGCAGAGCGCGATGTGCTCGCGCTCGGCGTCCTCGTCCAGCAGGACCGGGAGGACGTCCTGGGTGTAGCTGTGCGCGCAGAGGTCGTGGCCGCCGTCGACGATGGCCCGGACGGTGTCCGGTGCCACCTCGGCGGCGCGAGCGCTGGTGAAGACGGTCGCCCGGACGTCGTGGCGGGCCAGCACGTCGAGGATGCGCCAGATGCCCTGCTTCCACCCGTAGGACGCCCAGTCGGCGGCCTGGGTGTCGAACGCGCCGGGCGGCAGCGGGTTGCCCATGGGGCTGAAGCCGGGGGCGACGCCGTCGGGCCACAGCTCGTAGGCGACGTTGAAGACGACGGCGGCGCGGTGGCCGTCGGGCCATCCCGTGTCGTGCGGCGTGCCGGTCACGCGCCCTCCTCGGCTCGGGCCGCGAGATCCTCGCGGATGCCGGCGATGAGCGCCCGGCCGGCGGCCAGCTTGTGCTCCAGCGCGATCTCGGCCGCGGCGTCGGCGTCGCCTTCGCGCAGGGCCTGCACGATCTGCTGGTGCTCCTGGTACGACGTCCACTGCCAGTCCGGCGCGAGCCGGAACACCATCTGGTAGCCGCGCTGGCCGTCCCAGATGTTCTCGATGAGCTCCTGCAGGCGCCGGTGCGGCGACGCGCTGAAGATCAGGCCGTGGAACTCGCGGTTGATCTCCGCATAGCCCAGGCCGTCGCCGCGGTCGAGCGCCTTGCCCATGTCGCGCAGGCACCGGTCGAGCTGGGCGAAGTGCTGGTCGGTGAGGTGGCCGACCGCCGTCCGCGTGGCCAGGCTCTCGAGGTGACCGCGGATGAGGTAGCCCTCTTCGATCTCCTCCGGCGACAGGTTCACCACCCGGGCGCCGCGGTACGGGCGGATCTCGACCAGCCCGTCGCGCTCCAGCATGCGCAGCGCCTCGCGGATCGGTATGTCGCTGGTCTCGTGTTCGAGCGCCAGCGACCTGATGACCAGCCTGCTGCCCGGAGCCAGCTCCCCCTTGAGGATCCGCTCCCGGACCGAGTCGTAGATCCGCAACGTCATCGTCGCCACGGCGAACAATATATGATCTGATTCTCCTTGGGCACAAGGGGGTCATATATGATCAAATCCGGCGATCTCATCGAGCGGGTCCTCGACGGCGGCAGCTGGCGGCCGTGGGACGCCGAAGCGCCGCCCGAGTCCGTGGTCACCGGCCAGGGCGCCATCGGCGGCCGCGCGGTCGCCGTCGTGGCCAGCGAGTTCGGCTACCTCGCCGGCTCCATCGGCCTGACGGCGAGCGCCCGTGTGGTCGCTGCGGTGGAGCGTGCGACGGCGGAACGGCTGCCGCTGCTCGCCTCCCCCGCGTCCGGCGGGACCAGGCTGCAGGAGGGCACGCGAGCCTTCGTCAAGATGGCCGGCATCGCGTCCGCCCTTGCAGTGCACCGGTCGGCCGGGCTGCCGTACCTGGTGTACCTGCGCCACCCGACGACGGGCGGCGTGCTGGCCTCGTGGGGGTCACTCGGGCACGTGACGGCGGCCGAGCCCGGCGCGCTGGTGGGCCTCCTGGGGCCGCGGGTGCAGCGGGCGATCTACGGTCGCGAGCTGCCCGCCGGCGTCCAGCGGGCCGAGAACCTGCACGCGCACGGCCTCATCGACGCCGTCCTGCCGCCCGACGACCTCCGCGAGGTGGCGATCCGGGTGCTGTCGGTGCTGTCGGGCGAGGTGGCGGAGGAGCTCACGCTGCCGACCCCGGTGCCGGCGGAGCCGGCCCTCGCACCGACCGGCACCTGGGACTCCGTCGTGCGCTCCCGCCGTTCCGGCCGGCCCGGTGTGCGGGCGTTGCTCAAGCTGGCCGCGTCGGACGTCACGCTGCTCAGCGGCACGGGGGCCGGCGAGCACGACGACGCGCTCGTGCTGGCGCTGGCGCGGTTCGGCCGGGCGCCCTGCGTGGTGCTGGGCCAGGACCGGCGCGGCCACGCCGCGGACGTGGTGCTCGGGCCGGCCGGCCTGCGTGAGGCCATGCGCGGCATGCGGATCGCCGCCGAGCTCGGGCTGCCGCTCGTCACCGTCGTCGACACCCCCGGCGCGCCGCCGACCCGGCAGGCCGAGGAGGGCGGGCTGGCCGGCGGCATCGCGCTGTGCCTGGCCGACCTGGTGGCGCTGCGCTCCCCCACGGTGTGCGTACTGCTCGGGCAGGGTGGCGGCGGGACGGCGCTCGCGCTGCTCCCGGCCGACCGCGTGCTCGTGGCCCAGCACGGCTGGCTGGCGCCGCTCCCGCCCGAGGGGGCCGCCGAGATCCTGCACGGGTCGCCGTCGCGGGCGGCCGTCGTCGCCGACGAGCAGGCGATCGGTGCGGCCGCCCTGGTCCGCGACGGCATCGCCGACCGCGTCGTCCCCGAGCACCCCGATGCCGCCGACGAGCCGGCCGCCTTCGTCCGCCGGGTCGGCGCCGCCCTCGAGCAGGAACTGCTCGCGCTGCTGGCGGCGGACGTGTCGGCCCGGCTGGCGGCGCGGTCGTCCCGTTACCGCTGACTGTCGGCGGCGGGTGCCATCCTTGGCGGGTGGACCAGACGTACACGTTCGCGGCGGAGCTGTGGCCGCACGACGGCGAGGGCTCGTGGACGTTCGTGACGCTGCCGGCCGACGTGTCCGCCGACATCAAGGAGCTGCCCCGTCCGCGCCGCCCGGGGTTCGGTTCGCTGCGGGTGAAGGTGAGGCTGGGCCGCACCTCGTGGTCCACCTCGATCTTCCCCGAGGCCGCGTCCGGCTGCTATGTCCTGCCGGTGAAGAAGGCGGTCCGCACCGCCGAGCGCGTCGACCACGGCGACGTCGTCGAGGTCGAGCTGACCCTCGCGGAGTGACGCCGGCTCAGAGCAGCAGCATGAGCACCGCCACGTCCGCGGCGAGCACGACCGCGACCACCAGCCACTGCCACCGGCGCGGCCACTTCCGCGCCAGCGCCGTCAGCACCAGCACGGCGCCGCCGAGGCCCACGAGGACGCCCGCGGCCGCCGTCCCGGCCGACCCGGGGTGGCCGCTGCGCGGAGATCACCCCGCGGGGGTGATGCCCCGGCTCTCCCCCTTCGCGATGGTGAGCTGCGGGGACGTCCCCACCTGTGCGCAGGAGGAGAGCCATGACCGACTTCCGAACGTCGCCGAACGAGATCAGAGACAAGCAGCCGTCCGGCTGGGCGACCGGCGGAGTGATCTTCGCCGCCACGATGATGATCATCATCGGCGTGTTCCAGGCGTTCGAGGGACTCGCCGCGATCATCGACGACACCTTCTACGTCGTGCTGCCGAACTACACCTTCGACCTGGACACGACCGCCTGGGGCTGGGTGCACCTGATCATCGGCGTGCTCATCGCGCTGGCCGGGTTCTACCTGTTCACCGGCAGTGCGATCGCCGGCGGGATCGCGATCGGACTCGCCGTCGTGAGCGCGATCAGCAACTTCTTCTTCATCCCGTACTACCCGTTCTGGGCGCTGCTGATCATCGCCATCGACATCTTCGTCATCTGGGCGATCGCGAGGTCGGGCATCCTGAGCCGGAGCTGACGGCGTCGGCGGTCAGCCGCGGCCGAGGCACTGGTACTGGACCCGCCAGCCCTCGAACGGGGTATCGCCCTCGATGACCGTCTCGTGGCCGCCGACCAGTACGCCGTCCTCGACGAGCTGGTCGACGGCGGCCCAGATCGAGGCCTCGAGCGGCCTGGCCTCGTCCTGAACGGGCCAGTCGCGGGCGCCGCTCAACGCGGTCGCGGCGGTGGTCACTGCGGCTGCGTCGCCGGCGCCGGTGGCACGGATCCACTCCTCGATCCACGCGCACCGCGCATCCGCCTCGACGATGCCGGCCAGCTGGTCGCGGGTCATCGCCCCCGCGGGCGGGGCGACGGCGACACCATCCGGCAGTGCCACCCCGGCCAGCATCTCGCCGATCACGGCGGCGGCGTCGTCGGGCCGGACCACCGTGCCGGGCAGCGCCGACAGCCACGTCTCGGCATCGACCTGCGAGAGTGCGTCGAGGAGCGCGGCGTACTCGTCGTCGTCCATCGGCGACCTCCAGGTCATCAGCTCCACCACGGCGTCGCCCTGCTGCCAGTAGGTGTTCCGCTGGCCGTCCGGCCACTCGAACGAGACCGCCTCGCGGCCCATCACGATCGCCGGCTCGCCCACCCACCCGTTCTCCTCGCGGTTCGCGACGACCTCGGCGAGGTCCACCGTGGTAGTCCAGTCGAGGTACAGCTCGCGGTCACCGTTCGTGAACGTCATGCTGCCGCGTTCCTCGGTCACCTGCTGGGTGTCCTCGACCTGCCAGCCGTCGGCCTCGATGAGCAACCGCGGGGTGTCGTCGGCCAGCGCGATCGCCTCCGCCGCCCAGGCCACTCGGTCGCCGTCGTCGCTCTGGACGGCCACGAAGGCGGTGACGGCGACGGACGCCGCGGCGGCGAGCCCCGCGAGCGTGCCGATCCGGCGGGCCCGGCGGCGCGGCCGCCGGACGCGGCCACCGGCGGGCAGTGGCGCCGGCTCGGCGAGGATGCGGGTCATCAGGTCCGTCTCGGCGGCGCTGCCCGTGAGGGCGGCGATCTGGTCGTCGCTGCGCTGCGCGGCCCGGCGGACCAGCGCGGTCATGGGGTCGGTCACGATTCCTCCTGGTCGTCGAGCTGGTCATCGGGGGTGCGAGGCGCGGTCCAGCCGAGCGCTTCGAGCTCGACGCGCAGGCGTTGCCGGGCGCGGTGGAGTCGGCTGCGCAGGGACGACGGCGCCACCATCAGGACGGCGGCCGCCTCGGTGGGCGTCAGGCCCTCCCAGCTGGTCAGCTCGATGAGCTCGCGATCGGCCGCGTGGAGGCGCGCGAGGGCGGCCCGGACGATCTCGACCTCGGGCTCGTCGTCGCCGGGACGCTGCGCCCGGGCCTCGGTGGCGAGGTGGTCGCGCAGCCGGCCGGCCAGGAGGTGCCGGCGCCGGTCGCTCCGGCTGTGGTTGGCGAGGACACGCCGGGCGACCCCGTACAGCCAGAGTCGTGCCTCGTCGGCCGCGGGGACGTCGTCGATGCGGCGCCAGACCACGACGAACGTCTCGGCGGCGATGTCCGCCGCGTCGGCGGCGACGTCGACCCTCCGCAGCGCGTACGCGAGCACCGTCGACGAATGAGCGGTGAACAGGGCCTCGAACCGTTGCCGGCGCGAGGTCAGGTGCTGGTCGGTGTGGTCTGGCGCTCTCGTCGTGCTCGCCACTGGCTCCCTCTCTCCGCGAGGACATTGTCGTAGAGAGATGTCCGGGCGGCGCCGTGGCGTCCCAGCGCAGGACGGCGGGCCGGAACCGTTCCCCCGAATGCGGTTCCGGCCCGCCGTGCTCGTGAGGTCACTCGCCCTCGGCGAACGCGTCGCGCAGCTTCTGCTCCTGCTCGGCGGAGAGGTTCGACTGGACGAGCTCCGGCTTCAGGCCCGACTCCTCGAACGCCTGCAGCACCTTGTCCTGCACGGCGCCGCTGGTGAGCGCGAAGAGCGCGGACGTCCCGGGCGTGACCTTCTCGCGGATCTGCTTGATGAGCCCGTCGTCGATGCCGACGTCGCTCAGCGACCCGCCCAGCGCGCCGGCGGCCGCGCCGACCGCGGCGCCGAGCAGCGGGATGAAGAACAGCAGGCCGAAGAGCAGCCCCCAGAAGGCGCCGCCCAGCGCGCCGACCTTCGTCATGCTGTTGGCCTGACGGGTCTTCGGCTTCTTCTTGTCCGGCGGCCACGACACGGTGGCGGCGTCGTGCACCTGGATGAGCTCCTGCTTCTGCAGGCTCTCGAGCAGCTGCTCCGCGCGGTCGGCGCCGGTCGGGTCCTCGAACTTCCAGACGGTGAACGTGGCCATGAGTGTCTCCTCACTCCGGTGGGTGGCTCGTGTTCGGCGCGCCACGGGAGCCCGCCGCGGTCTGGTCGCTCCCTCTGTGCGGGCCTGGCGCGCGTCCGCCTCATCGTCGGGCGGGCGTGTGGCCGTGGGCCTCACCTTCTCCGGGTGAGGTCGCCGCGACCGCAGTGCCGCGAACCGCCGAACTCCCGAGCCGGTGTGCGGCCGTGGTCGGCGCCGGGCCGGGGCCGGGGCTCACCCCGCCCGGGTGACGACGGGCCCGGGCGGCCGCCACGACGATACGGCGCATGGGCCAGGCGATCGGGGCGGTGCTGCCGCTGGGCGTCGGGGTCGCGTTGAGCCCGCTGCCGATCGTCGCCGTCGTGCTGATGCTGGGCGGCACGCGCGGCCGGTCGAACGGGCCGGCCTTCCTGGCCGGCTGGCTGCTGGGACTCGCGGTAGTCGGGACGGTCGTGCTGCTGGTCGCGGGAGCGCTCGGGCCGGGCGACGACGGGGAGCCCGCGGACTGGGTGTCGTGGGTGAAGCTGGCGCTCGGTGTGCTGGTGCTGCTGCTGGCGCTCCGCACGTGGCGCACGCGACCTTCGGACGACGGTGGGCTGCCGGGGTGGATGTCGGCGCTGGACTCGTGGACCGCTGGAAAGGCGTTTGGTCTGGGCGCCGCATTGTCGGCGGCGAACCCGAAGAACCTCATGCTGACGATCGCGGCGGCGGCTGCGATCGCGCAGACCGGCGCGTCGGCGGGGTCGCAGGCGGTGGCGTTGGCGGTGTTCGTGGTGATCGGCGGGCTGGGACCGGGGCTGCCGGTCGTGATCGACCTGGTGATGGGCGCACGAGCAGCCAGGTTGCTCGCGCAGCTGAAGAGCTGGCTGGCCCGGCACAACGCGGCCGTGCTCACCGTCGTCCTGCTGGTGATCGGCGCGAAGCTGATCGGTGACGCCGTCGCCGGACTGTCGGCGTGAGGCTTTACGAGGGTCTGGTGACCGACGGCCCGGACGGCGCCGCCACGTGAGGTCTCACCCCGACCGGCCCGATCCGTTCCGGCGGTCTTCGAAAGATGTGTCCGGTGGGACTTCGCCATCGGGTGGTGCCGTCAGGCCCTCGGGTGACGGTCCACCCGCCGCGGTGCTTGAGCAGGTGGTGGGTCTCGCACAGGGTGTGGCAGTTCGCCGCGCAGGTGGTCCCGCCCTTGGCGAACTCCTTGATGTGGTCGATGTCGCTGCCGCGGGCGGGGCGGTGGCAGCCGGGCATCCGGCAGGTCCGATCCCGGGCGGTGATGAAGTCGGCCAGCGCCTGGGACGGCCGATACCTCGTGCGGCCCATGTCGAGCAGGTGCCCGGTGCCGGGGTCGGTCTTCAACCACGTCCACACGCCTTCTTCGGCCAGGGTGCGGGCGACCTGGGCGGTGATGGGCCCGTAGCCCTCGAGCTCGCCCGGCTCGTCGGTCAGCCCGACGAGCGACCCGAACGGGATGGTGACGTGCACGCTCACCGGCCGCGCCCGCCGTTTCGGCGCGTTGGTCGCTGCCCTGGCCGTGGCCGTGGCCGTGGCGGAGTCGGCAGACGCGGCGTGACCGGCCAGGCCGGCAGGACCGGTGGTGATGTCGCCAGGTGCGGTCGTGTCAGCCGCACGGCCGAACATCGCGTGGCCGGTGGCGCCGTCGGCACACGCCGTCAGCGCGGCCCACCCGAGTTCGGCGAGCGCGTCGGCGCGGCGCTGGTCCTTCGACCTGACCGGCCCACCCGCCGCAGCATCGGCACGCTTCAAGTCCGCGGCGGCGGCGTTCAGCGCGGTGTTCAGGGCGGCGGCATCCTCGGCCGGCAACCTGGCCTCCAGCTGCGCCATCCCATCACTGGCCGGGGTCACCACGACATAGCGGGAGTCGCGGGCGACCTGGTGCCGCTGCGCCGCCGACACCGGCGCGAGCTCGTGCAGCAACTGCCGGATCAGCTTCCGCAACGCCACCGAATCCAGCTGCGACGCCCGCGGCAACACCACCGCCTCCACCCGGGAACGCACGCTGGGGTCCTGCCCGCCCAGCTCGTCCAGGATCGCCCGGACTCGCCGCCAGTCGATCAACCCGGCCCACCACGCCGCCCACGTGTCGGGGAAGTCACGCAGGAGTTGGACCGCGGGTCCGACCAGGCCCTCGGCCTGCTTGGCCGTCAGCTGACACCGCCCGGCCACCACCACCGCCGCGTTCGTCACCGGGTTCACCGATCGATACCCAGTCCCCATCGAAGCCGGTCGGACCTCGGCCCGCGCGGCCAGCTCGGCCAACGCCCGGGCCAGCCCGGCCTCGGCATGAGCGACCTGCCGCACCCACCCGGCGACCTGTTCGACCACGTCGAACACATCACCCGCCGCAGCAGGATCGCGCCGGGCCAGCAACGCCGCCAACTCCGGACCCACCGACGCCGCATCGATGTCCAGCACCGCCGACGAACCCTCCGCATACGACGCCGCCAGCTCGTCCAACAGGACCCGCGTCTCGGCGTCGCGCGGCTCCGCCCAACCCTCAGCGTCCGGCGGACCGAAGTCCGGCGGAGCCTCAGGCGGAGCAGCGAATTCGAACATGCAAATGATCTTAACCGCACCCACCGACAAGATCAACTCGATGGCCGCGGCACCGATGGACCCGTCGCCAGTTCGATGGCCGCGAGCAGCGCCCCCGCGACCAGCAGGATGCCGATGACGACGCCGGCGTTCGGGTAGTTCCAGAACGTGAACACCAGCACGGCGACGATCGCGACGGCGACCTGGACCGGGCGCTTGTGCTCGCGCAGCCAGCCGATGGCGGCGGAGTCGCGCCAGCCCCACTCGCTGCCGACCGTGCCGAGCCGCGCGACACCGCGGCGCACCCCGACCGCCTGCGTCGACGGGCCGGAGAGCCAGGCGACCAGCGCCACCGCCAAACCGGCGGCGAGCACCGTGCGCAGGGTGGTCCGCAACAGCGAGACGACCTGGTCGAACACGGCGCCCGCGGCCGCGTCGTTCACCTCTGCGGGCAGTGCCCCGAGGTAGAGGGGACGCGCGATCGTCAGCGCGGCGCCCAGCAGGAGCATCGCCACCGCCAACCCGATGCCGGCGCCGATGAGCGCCCGCCGCCGGCCACGCGCCACCAGGACGCCGGCCGCGATCAGCGCGAGCGCCACGACCGGCAGCCAGGTACCCAGGCGGTCGATCAGCCGGAAGCCCGCCTGCGCCTTCTCGATGTCGTCGGACTGGAACAGCGTCAGCGTCATGTCGACGTCCGGGATCGCCCCGGCGCGCTGGAACCCGGCGTCGACGAGGCGTTGCTTGGCCTCCTCGACGATCGGCGCCAGTTGCAGGCTGACGGTGTTGCCCTCGACCTGGACGGCACCGTTCTCGTTCTGCCCGGTCAGCGCCGCCACGACGGCCTGGTGGGCGGCGCGGTTGGCCTGGGTCCAGAGGTCGGCGAACCGGTCGCTGGCGATGACCGTGCCGACCTGGTCGTGCACCCAGCCCTCGACGGCGCCGTTGATCGGCCCGGCCAGGTCGCTGAGGGTCGTGGTCAGCCGCGGCCGTGCGCCCTGTGACGCGAGCAGGTCCGACGCCTCCTGCACCACGGCCGGCACATCGATCTCCTGCATGAGCCGGGTCGTGACGCGGTTGGTGACGGCGCGCTCGATGTCGGGGTCGCGCGCCAGCGGGCCGACGGTCTCGACGTACCGGTCGGTGTCGGTGACGACGGAGTCCAGCCAGACGGCCGCCGTCGCCGGAATCGCGAGCAGGCAGCCGAGCGCGATGAGGATCGGCGCGAGCACCGCGCGCCAGCGACCGCCGCTCGGCGGCGCGACGGTCCCGGCCGAACCGCCGGCCGAACCGCCGGCCGGTCCTCCCCCCGGGCCGCTCGCCACCTCCGCGCGCAGCTGGGTCACCTCCGCCCGGAGCCGCTCCAGCTCGGCCCGCTCGTCCTCGTCCCGAGACTCCCGAGACTCCCCCGGCGACCGAGGCGTCCGGGGCACCTGAGGCTCGTCCACCGGCCGTCAGTCCGTCCGCTGCCTGGCGACGAGCGACCAGCGGCCGTCTCCCGCGCCGGCACCGGCCACCGCCGGGCGCCGTCGTCCCCTGTCGTCGTCCACCCCGATGCGGCGCCGCGCGGTCGCGTGGGTCACCGCGTTCCTGATCACCGGTGCGGTCCCGTCGAGCACCGCGGCCCCGGTCACTGTCGCCAGCAAGCCGGGCCGGTCGAATCGTCCGGTCATGATCTCCCCCTCATCACCGTTCCACGTCATGGTCGTTCCCCCTGGTCGGTGGCCCGCAGTGCGTCGTCGGCCGCCTCGGAGGGGATCAGAACGTGCAATGCGACCTGGCCGCCGCCGTCGCGGATGGCGTCCGCCACGCGCCGCACCCAGGTGTTCTCGTAGGCGATCAGCACCGCCGCGTGTCCGGGCGACAGCGCCTCGGCGACGACGGCGATGTCCTCGTCGTTGACGAGGTCGCCCTCGGCGAGCTCCACCCCGGTGAAGCCGAACTCGTCGGCCCCCTCGTCGAACTCGACGACGCGGAGGTCGCCGTTGGCCTCGCGGGCGGCGAAGACGATGTCCAGCAGCGTCACGTCCCCCATGTCGACCACCCCCCGCAGCGCCTCGACCGCCAGCGGGTCGATGCGGTCGCCGGGATACGTCAGGATCAGCACTTCAACAGGCCGGAATCTCATCGCCGCCCCCGTCCGAGCACGGGCAACACCCCACCCCCGTTCCCGAGCTCGGGCACCAGCGTGCCCGGGCCCCACCCCACCCGCCTCACCCGCCGGGGGTGAGGCAACGACACCAGCTAGCGCGGCACCGGTTACAGCAGGCCCAGCTCGCGGGCCCGGTCGACCGCCTGCCGCCGGCTGCCGACCTCGAACTTGCGGTAGATCGCCTTCAGGTGTGTCTTGACGGTGTTGACGCTCAGCACGTGGGCGTCGGCGATCTCCTCGAGCGACAGCAGCGACGGCAGGTCGCGCAGCAGCTCGAGCTCTCGCGCCGTGAGCGCCTCACCCGACACCGTCGCGGTTCGCTCCGCTCCGGTCTCCTCCCCTCCCATGGCCGTGACCAGCGCCCGGACGAACTCGTCGTAGGCGCCGAACCGGCCCTTGCCGTGGATCAGCAGCGACCGGACCCGCCCGGACGCCGCCACGAACTCGCGGTACAGCTGCCGCGGCGCCGCGAGCTCGAGCGCGTGCAGCAGCGCGTCGTGGGCGCGGGCCGGCTCATCCAGCTCGGCCGCGAAGTGCGCCGACAGCAGCCAGGCGGTGATCTCGAGGTTCACCAGGTGACAGGCCAGCGTCCCCCCGAGCACCGGCTGCAGTGCCGCCCGCGCCGCCGCCTTCCGCCCGTCGTGCGCGTGCACCACCGCCCGCAGCACCAGCACGTCGCCGGACTCCCCCAGCAGCCGCTCCGCCCGGCCGAGGACCTCCGTCGCCGCCGGCCGGTCACCGGCCGCGAGCGCCAGCTGCAGTTCGGCCAGGCAGAAGAAGCTGACGCTGACGGGGAGCAGGGCGGTGTCGTCGTACGGCCAGGCCCGCCGCAGCACCCGCGCGGCCTCGTGCCGGTTCGGGGTGTCGGCCGCCGACAGGCAGGCCCGCATGAGGCGGGTGGACAGCTCCACCTCGGGTTCGAGGTCGGCGTCGATCGACCCGAGGAGCGACAGGTACCGCGCCGCCTCGGCATGGTCGAGCCGCTGGAACGCCGCGCCGGCCGCCAGCAGGTACACCGGCGGCATCCGGCCCGTGGCCGACCAGCCGCGGCGGGCGGCGAACTCGATCGCCTCCCCGGTCCGGCGCACGACGGTGTCGGCGTCGCCTCTCGCCGCACCGATGACCGCGAGGTACGACAGGCACTCGAGCGCGAGGGCGTCGCGGCCGTCGCGCCTGGCCATCCGCAGCGCGTCGCGCAGGTCCTCGTCGGCCGCCTCGTAGTCGCGGAACCAGATCCGGAGGATTCCCCGGTTGACCGCCGCGAGCAGCAGCAGGTCCGGCTCGCCCGGCACCGGCTCGTCGCTCAGCTCGATGAGGTGCAGCAGCCCCGGCCCGCGGTCGCCGCGCAGTCGCGCCTCGCACATGAGCGCCGTCGTGTGCAGCAGCCGCAGCCGCGCCGACACGTGCCCCGCCGGGTCGCGCCCGACGAGGTCGATGTGCCGCCGAGCACTGGCCAGCGCCCCGTCGTGCAACGCCGCCAGCGCCGCGACCAGCGCCGTCACCGGGTCCGTCACCAGCTCGTCGGGCAGCCGCCGCACCGTCGACGTCAGCCGTCCCGCGTCGCCGGACAGCAGCAGCCGCAGGCCGTACCGGTCGATCAGCTCGGCGGTGCGCTGCCAGTCGCCGCCGTCGGCGGCGTGGTCCAGAGCGGGACCGGGCATGCCGTGATCGGCGAACCAGCGTGACGCCTCGACGTGGGCGCGGCGCTGTCCCTCGACGTCGCGGCGGGTCGCCTCGGCGAGCAGGAAGCTACGCAGCAGGCCGTGCACGCGGTACGACGTGGGGGCCCGGCCGACGCGCGAGACCAGCGCGTTGTCGCGGGCCAGCCGGGCCAGCACCGCTCCCGCGTCGGCCCGGCCCGCGAGCCGGCTGGCCAGGTCCGACGTCAGCGTCTCGGCCACGGCGGTCGCCAGCAGCAGCTCGACGGTGTCCTCGGACAGCGTGTCCAGCACCTCGGCGACGAGGTAGTCGGCGACCGGCCGCTCGTCGCCGGCGAACCCGGCGATGTACTTGGACCGGTCCACCTGCGACGACAGCGACAGCGCCGCCATGCACAGCCCGGCCGCCCACCCCTCGGTCCGTTCGAGCAGCAACGACAGGTCGGGTTCGTCGAGCCGGATCTGCCGTCTTCGCAGCAGCTGGTCGGCCTCGGCGCGGTCGAACGCGAGGTCGGAGGCCCGCACCTCGGTCGCCTGGTCGTCGAGCACCATGCGGGCCACCGGCAGCGGCGGGTCGAACCGGCTGCCCAGCATGATCCGCAGCCCGGCGGGCCGGTACCGGATCAGCCCGGCCAGGCAGGCCACGCCCCGCGGCGAGGTGATGACGTGCACGTCGTCGAGCAGCACCCACAACGGCCCGTCCAGCGCGTCGACGGCCTCGGCGAACGCCGTCAGGAACCCCCGGTTGCCCGCGTCGGCCGGCGGGGTCAGCGCGGCCAGCCGCACCTCGGCCGCCGGGTCGATGCCGCGCACGGCCCGGCCGCACGCCCGCAGCAGCCCGGACCAGAGCACGAAGGGGTCGTCGTCGTGGTCGTCGAGCGCGAGCCAGGCCGCCGGGATGCCGGCCGGCCGGAGCCGCCGCCACCACTGCGCCAGCAGCATGGTCTTCCCCGCCCCGGCCGGAGCCGAGACGAGTGTGAGCGCGCGTCCCTCGGCCTCCGCGGCCTCGAGGTCGCGGAGCAGCCGGGTGCGCGGTACCACGCTGGCCGGCATGCGAGGTACTCGCAGCTTCTGTTCCAGCACCCTCGCACGCCCCGCGTGGGCGGTGGTGACGGCCACGTTGATCACACTAGCGGCGAAACGAGGATCGGGAGCCCCATCCGAGCCCACCACCTCATGTCACATGACATACCACCCACAGGGCGAAACCAAGGCCCCGAAAACGCACGTGCGCGCCCTTCACCCCGTGCGGGTGAGCCGCGCCGCGCCGCGGCCGGAGATCGTGGAGCGTGTCCGCATCGAAGCCATGGGGGCGCATGCTCATGCGCTACGAGTTCCTCGTCACCGGCCGGGTGTCCGACATCGTCCGGGCCGCGTTCCCCGAGTTCGAGGTCGCCGACGGTCCCACCGGCGGCACGTCGATCTTCGGGCCGGTCCGGGACAAGGCCGCGCTGCGAGGGATGCTGGCCCGGCTCGACGCCCTGGGGCTGACGGTCGTGGAGATGCGGAAGCTGCCCGACTGACCGCCCGACGTGGCGCCGCCCGAGGAGGCCGAGCCGATGACCACCGACCCCGCTCCCCGGTCCGGTCCGCCCGACGTCGACGCCCGCCGGTTGTGGGCCGGCGGCGTGGCGACGGCCGTGATCGGCGCGCTCATCGCCGTCGTCGGGATCGTGCTGGTCCGCGGCGTGTTCGACATCCCGATCCTGGCGCCCGAGGGCGAGGGCACCTGGGGCGACGCGAGCACCGGCTGGTACGCGGCCGGCGCGGCCGGGGCGGCGCTCCTGTCGACCGGCCTGGTGCACGTGCTGCTGCTGACGACGCCGCAGCCGCTGCGGTTCTTCGGCTGGGTGGTCGGGCTGGCGACGGTGATCGGCGTGGTCGCGCCGTTCACCTCCGACGCCGACCTCGACGCCCAGGTCGCGACGGCCGGGCTCAACCTGGTGCTGGGGATCGCGATCGGCACGCTGGTCTCGTCCGTGGCGC
This sequence comes from Jiangella mangrovi, assembly GCF_014204975.1. Taxonomy (NCBI): domain Bacteria; kingdom Bacillati; phylum Actinomycetota; class Actinomycetes; order Jiangellales; family Jiangellaceae; genus Jiangella; species Jiangella mangrovi. Next base: position 3,829,236 of record NZ_JACHMM010000001.1, on the reverse strand, counting down.
GAAGTGCCACTCGCCCACCCGGACGCCCGGTCACCCGCAACGGGTGAGGCGCACGGTCGCCGGGCGGCGGAAGGCTGGGCCACATGGACACCGTGGATGTGGGACCCGTCGACGTGCTGCTGCTGAAGTTCCCGGGGAACCAGTTCAAGGGCGAGATCCTGCCCGCGATGCGGGACCTCGTCGTGAACGGGATGGTCAGGATCATCGACCTGCTGTTCGTGTACCGCGACGACGAGGGCACCGTCGGCTCGATCGAGCTGGCCGGCCTCGGACCCGAGCTGAGGCCGGCGTTCGCCGACCTCGACGGCCAGCTCGGCGGCGGCATGCTGGACGCCGAGGACGTCGACGAGGTGGCGGCCGACCTGCCGCCGGGCAACTCCGTCGCGGTCCTCGTCGTCGAGAACACCTGGGCGATCCCGTTCGTCAACGCCGTCCGCAATGCCGGCGGCGAGGTGGCCGACCAGGCCCGCATCCCGGCCGAGACGGCGGACCGCGCGCTGCGCGGCCTCGACATCGGCTGAGGTGGCGACGGCGATGGGACTGCTCCGCGGGATGGCCCGGACGGCGGTCGTGGCCGGCACGGCGACGGCGGTGTCGAACCGCGTGTCGCGCCGGCAGGCCAGCCGCTGGCAGCAACAGGACTACGACCGGCAGATGCAGGAGCAGGCCGCGTACGAGCAGCAGGCCCGCGCGGCCTACGCCGCCCAGCCGCCTCCGCAGCCGGCCCCGTCGGCCGCCGGCGGTGAGGACGACCTGTCCGCCCAGCTCGAACGCCTGGCGGACCTCAAGGCCCAGGGCGTGCTCACCGACGAGGAGTTCGCCGCGGCCAAGGCACGCCTGCTGAACGGCTGACGCCCATGCGGCCGCGCGTTCTCGCCCTGGCCCTGACGGTGGTGCTCGCTGCCGGGTGCAGCGGCGACGACTCGCCGACCACGCAGTGGGCCGACGGCGTCTGCTCGGCCTGGTCGGAGCTGCGGACCAACGTCTCCGGGCTGACCTCCGGGCTGAGCCTGGACGCGCTGACACCGGAGGCACTGGAGAGCCTGCGCACCGAGGTCGAGGACCGCCTGTCGGCGCTGCAGGCCAGCGCGGAGAACCTCGCCGACGCCATCAGGGACACGCCCGAGGGCGCCGACCAGGCCGTCGAGGACGCCCAGCAGGAGATGAGCTCCGATGCCGACGACGTACGTGCCGGGCTGGACTCCGTCGGGCAGGCGTTGCAGGGCGTCGCGAACGCCACCAGCGCCCAGGACGTCACGGCCGCGCTCGACGACGCGCAGGCCGGGCTGACGGCGACCGGCCAGGCGCTCACGACGCTCGGCGACACCGTCGGCGGCTACGCCTCTGCCGCCGACGACACGCTCCAGCAGGCCTTCGACGAGGCGCAATCGTGCCAGCAGACCCGCACAGGAGGGACCCCATCATGAACGACAACCCGATGCAGGTGTTCGTGGCCACGTTCGGCACCGAGGACGAGGCCGGCGAGGCGCTGAAGGACTTCCGCGCGATGAACCGCGAGGGGTCCATCCGCCTCATCGACGCCGCCGTCGTGGTCCGCCGGGCCGACGGCAAGGTGACGTTTCAGGAGACGGCCGACCCGAGCGGCAAGACGTGGGCCAAGCGCGGCGCCGTCGCCGGCGGCATCGTCGGCCTGATCTTCCCGCCCGGCCTGCTGGTGTCGGCCGCCGTGGGCGCTGCCGGCGGCGGCGTGTGGGGCAAGGTCCGCGACAAGGGTTTCCAGGACTCCGACCTGCGTTCCGTGGGCGACAGCCTCGAGCCCGGCACGTCCGCCATCATCGCCGTCGCCGAGGACCGGATGATCGAGCGGCTCCAGGCCGGGCTCGCGGGCTATCGGAACATCGCCCGGCACGCCGTCAGCGCGGAGGCCGCGGCCGCCGTCATGGCTGTGCCCGACGCGCCGCCGTCCGCTGACGCGGAGTCGAGCGGGGCTTCGAGCTAGCGCCGCGCAGCTGCTCGGAGAAGTAGGTCAGTGCCGTGCGGGTCTTCGTCTGCTGCACGCCGCCGAGGTCGACGCCGTGCTGGCCGAGGAAGGCCCGCCCCTCGGCTGCGACGTTGAGTGCCTCGACCGGCAGGCACTTGGTCGACAGTTCGAGGATCCGGCTGCCGTCGGGATAGAACCAGAGCTCCGCGACGATGCGCCGGCCCATCTCGGCGGGCGAGAACTTCAGCTTCATGATGGGGATCGGGCCGAGCGGTCGCAGCTCGTCCAGCTCGATGCCCTCGGGGCCGAACATCGTGAACAGCTCGCGCTGCTGCTTGGTGAACAGCTTGCGGATCGGCCGGTCGCCGGTGAGCACGTCCTTCACGTGGGCGTTGTCGACCGGCGACTTCATGGTGCCGGACGCGACGAACGATCCGCCCGGCATCGCGTCGACCTCGACCCCGAAGTCCGGCGACTGTCGCAGCGACGGCGGGAGCCGGTCCGGGTCGACCGGGCGGAGCTTGACGACGGCGTCACCCGGCCGCCGCTGGACGCGCCGGGCCCGGACGACGACGCCGGCCTTGTCCAGCGCCAGGTCCGGTGTGTCGAAGAACACCACCTGCCGGATCTGCGCGTCCAGCGGGTCGATGCCCAGCGCCTGGACGGCCCCCCGCTGGTCGCCGTCGGGCACGCTGAGCTTCAGCTCGACGGTGTCCGCGCCCTTGACCAGTCGCATCAGCTCACCCAGCCGGTCACTCGACATGATCGGCAGCACGGTCTCGGCCATGTGACCACCCCTTCGGTTGGTCCGACCGTCTCTCCGGCGGGTCCGTCCGTCACCACCCGTACTGGGTGAAGCCGGCCCCCCCTGCGCACTTGACCTCAAGTTTGGTTGAGGTACGAGAGTGGAGGCATGAGTACGGACATCGACGCCATCCGCCGCGTCATCGACACCGTCGAGCACGCCCAGAACCACGAGCTCCCCGACGAGTTCCTCGCCCTGTTCCGCCACGACGCCATCTGGACCACCGGCGGCGGGAAGCGGCTCTACGGGCTCGACGAGATCGCCGCGTTCACCCGTCAGGTCCTCCCCGGCGGCATGCGGGGGATGTCGGTGCGGTTCGAGATCGAGCACCTCCTCTTCATCCGCGACGACGTCGCCGCCGTGAAGCTGCGCCAGGTGTACACGACGCCCGACGGCCTGGACGTCGGCTCGCCGCTGTGGATCATGGCTAAGGAGGACGGCCGCTGGCTGCTGACCGCCTGCCAGAACATCGGCGTCCCCGACGACGAGGACGTCGCGCCCGGGCGGCCGGTGTTCGGCGCCGCGTCCTGACGGTTCAGCGGGCGTTGCGGCCGACCGCACGCTCGAGGACCGTGATGCCGTCGTCGCGGAGGTGGCGGATGAACGAGCGGTAGGCGCTGCGGATGCCGTGGATCCGCAGCCCCGCCGGCCCGTCGACAGGGTCGGGGACCTGGTTGGCGAAGACGAGCAGCTCGTCGGCCAGGCGTTTGCGGATCGTGGCGTCGATCGCCTGGTGGGCGACCGGGCCGAGGCTGCCCCAGCGCCACTCCATGGGCGCGCGCCCGCCGCCGGGAACCCGCAGGGCGACGGCGGCCGTGCGGGCGACGTCCTCGCGCGGCACGAAGGCGCGGGCCGCGAACACCGAACCGCCCAGGGCCTGGCGCATCGCGCTGCCCCGCTGCGACAGCGACACGTCGGCGCGGCCCAGTTTCACGCCGGCGCCGCGCACCCGCTCCAGCTCGCGCAGCGACGCGATGACGGCGACGACGGCCATGCGCCGGGTCTCGATGCCGAACCGGTTCGACCCGAGGTGACCGTCGCCCATGGCGCGCCAGTGGTGGCCGCCGGCGACCGGCTTGCCGTCGGCGTCGACGTCGCTGACCACGTCGAGCCCGAGGTTGTCGACATCGTGCAGGGCGAGGCTGACGATGTCGCCGAGCGAGATGTTCGCGACCGCCTCGCCGCCGAGCGTCCGGATCCGGTCGACCATGACGCCGCGGGTCACCCAGCCGAACCACCAGGCCAGCTGCGGCAGCTGCTGCCGCTCGTCGAGCCGGTCGAAGAGGAACCGGGCCAGGTACTGCAGGATCCGCTGCCCGCTGTCGGGGAAACGCTGCTGGTACCAGTCGCGGATCTCCGCGCGCGGCGTCCGCACGTGCCCGGCCGAGAACGAGTCGGTCAGGAAGTGCAGCCCGAACGCCTCCTTCGTCAGCGCCCGCCGCCACAGCGCGGCGTCCGACGTCCGGCCCGCGTCCAGCGCGTCCACCAGCGCCTTCGCGTGCCAGCTCGTGTACGCCTGCCAGGCGGTGCCGCCACCGGAGAAGTGCGAGATGTTCCGCGACGCCAGCAGCAGGTACCGGTCGGTGACGGACTGGATGACCGCCGCGTCCTTCGTGGGCGCCGCGACGCCGTCCCGCGACAGCGACAGGCAGTGCCAGCGCGCGTACGCCAGCTCGATCCGCCCGGCCGCGGTCCGGGACAGGTCGCGCATCTCCTCGAACGTCGCGAAGTAGTCGCCCGCCAGCGCGGTCACCTCGCCGAACGTCAGCTGGGCCGGCGGGTCGCCGAAGGTCAGCGACGTCAGCTCCTTGCCGGACGCGTTGTCGGTGATGTCGCGGTGCTCCCGGCCGCTGAACTCGGCGAGGTCGCCGTCGTCGACGGCGTCCGTGTCACCTTCCGCTTCCCCGGGCGGGTCGCCGTAGCCCTCGGCCAGCAGTTCCATGGCCTCGTCGGCTTCGTCGACGACCACCGCCTCGCCCGAACCGGACGGCGAGCACGACATGCGCCCCGGCGTCAGGGCGTAGAGCTCGCCGATCGTCCGATGCTCCGGCAACAGGTTCACGCTGATGAGGAACTGCTGGTACCGCCGGTTCCGCTCGACGGGGTCCTTGGTCGCCTTCGTCGTGCGGGCGACGGCGTCACGCAGCAGCCGGGCCGTGGCCCGGAGCTGCTCCGCGATCTGGTCGTTGGCCTTGCCGGGCCGGGCGTCGGCCCACCTCGCGGAGTCGGTGTACGCCTCGACCTCGTAGCGCATCATCGTCGCGTGGTCGGCCGGCGGCTTCCCGCCGGCCTTCATGAACTGCCGTACGTGCAGTGACTCGTGGTACAGGATGGCGGCCAGGACCTCGGGCCCGGCGTTCGCGTCGGGGCTGACGTACACCGCCGTCGGCGAGTTCGTCCACGCGGTGAAGTCGGCCCCCGCCACCTGCGCCGACGGGGCGCAACCGGCCAGGTCGCGGATCACCACCTTCGGCAGGTCCTTGAACAGTGTCGGCCAGAGCTTCCGCGCCTCCGTCACGTGCGCCGGGATCGTCGGTGTCTCCTCCGGCGACAGCAGGCCGGCGTCGTCCGGCACGAGCGGGCGCAGCAGCAGCTGGCCGGGACCGAGCCGCCACGAAGCCACCTGCTCGCGCGGCAGCGTCGTCACCGTCCCGGGTCCGGGCCGCCCGAGCGGCACGTCGACCAGCAGGTCGCCGCGGTCCGCGCCGGCGGCGACGTCCTCGCCGGGGCGCGCGAGTACGGCGAAGTGCCGGCCGACCCAGCTCGCCAGCTCACCACCCGGCCGGTACAGCAGCTCGCGGAACGCCTGCGAGGGAGTGACGGAACGGTCGGCAGCCATGACGGCCTCCTTCGGACGGTCGGTGGACGGGGTGCCGGTGGTGAGGACGGCGGCCAGCCGGGCCAGGTCGAGGTACCCGGCTCCCGCGCGGCCTGGCGGCGAGGCGCGCGGCGCGGGCCGGACCGCGTCGAGCACCAGCCGCCGCAGCTCGACGGCGCCGAGCCGCCCGCCGGTCGCCTGCAGGCAGAGCGCGACCGCCCCGGTGACGTGCGGCGCGGCCATGCTGGTGCCGGACTTGCGGGTCAGCGCGCCGGGGCTGCGGTGGCTGCCCGCGGGCGCGGACCGCGCCGACAGGACGCCGACGCCCGGCGCCACCAGGTCCGGCTTGCCGCGCCCGTCGCGGGTCGGCCCGGTGCTGCTGAACGGGGCGAGTGGCGCAGCCGGGTCGCGGGCGTCGTAGGCGCCGACGACGAGCGGCAGCCGGCCGGTCGCGATGGTCCCGATGGTGCCGGTGGGCTCGACGTCGGCGGGGACGAACCGCGGTTGGCACGGGGCGCACCGGTCGTCGCGCTCGAGCCAGGCGTGGAACCGCCCGTCCCGCACGTGCGCCGCCCGCAGGCTCACCGTCCAGTCCCCGGCCGGCGCCGTGGCCTCGAGGAACGCGTCGACCTGGCGGTCGTGGTTGTTGGGGTCGGCGGCCCGGTGGTACAGCCGCCCGACGGTGTCGCCGTCGGCCCGGACGGGGACCTGCTCGCCCAGCCGCACCCACGGGCCCGGCGCGCGCCCGGGCGGCGTCAGCCGGACGTCGAAGCGGTCGCCGCCGTCGTACCAGATCTCCAGCTCGTTGCGGCTCGGGTCGCCGGGACGGGTCCGGAAGGTCAGCGTGCGGGTGGCACCGGGCGCGACGGTGCCGGCGGCGTGCGCGCGGGCGCGGAAGTAGTTGCCGGCGCTCTGCACGACGAGTGCGCCGGTGGTCGCGCGCAGCAGCTCGTCGAGGGCCAGCTCGAACAGCGTCCGGCCGTCGTGCGGGCCTCCGTGCCGCCCGACACTGAGGTTGACGACCCACGGCCGCCGCCCCGCGGTCCGCCGGACGAAGTCGACCGCCTCGAGCAGCCGGACGGAGTCGCCGAGCGTCGCCAGCCCGCCGGTCCCCCGGTCGGCCAGGTGCACGAACACCAGCTCCGCGCCGGGCGCCACACCGGTGGCGATGGCAGCGACATGCGTCCCGTGCGTGCCGCCGCCGCGGTCGGCGACAGCCGGGTGGTAGCCGAGCGCGTCGTACGGGTCGCCGGTGCGCAGGGCCGCGTCGACGGCGGCGCGGTCGTGCACCCGCCCGTACCCGTACGGCTCGGGAGCCGGCCCGCCGCCGTCGTCCCTCGACCGCTGGTCCCACAGCGCCAGCAGCCGGGTCCGGCCGGCCGCGTCCCGGAATGCCGGGTGGTCGACGTCCAGCCACCAGTCGACGACGCCGACCACGACGCCGTCGCCGGTCAGCCCCGCCGCGTCGAGCTCCGGCGGGCGCCGTGTGCCCGGCCGATCGCCGCCGGCGGCACCCGAGGATGCGCCCAGCGACACCGGCGGGTCCGGGCCGTAGCGGCGCGAGGCCTTCAGGCTGCGGACCGCCGGATGGCGCCGGACAGCGGGAACGGCGCCCACCGGCAGCCGGCAGGTGGCGATCCGGCCGAACCGCGCCACCAGGCGCACCCCGGGTACGACGGCGCGGGCGTCACGGAGCCGGACGATCGCCTCGATCTCGCTGTCGGGCGTCGCCCGCTCGGCGCGCAGCAGCTGCCACAGCGCCGGGTCCATCGGACGTCGCCGCCGCTCACGTGACGACGAGCGGGATCCGCCGGGCCGGCAGGCCCTCCGACGTCGCGATGAGGAACACCGCGCCGGCGTTGACCCCCGTGACCTTGCCCGTGGCGTCGACGGTGGCGATGTTCGGGTCGCTGGTCGTCCACTGGACGGCGCGCCCGCTCACCACGTCGCCGCGCGGCGAGATGACCTGCGCGTTCAGCTGTACCGACGACTTCGCCGCCAGCTGCGACGGCGCCGCCACGTCGATGCTGGCGCGGTTGCGCTGCTCGCCGAGGACGGTGATGCCGAGGATCGCCGCGCCGCCGATGACGCGCGGGTCAGCGACGAACGACTCCAGCCCGCGGCCGCGGCGCTGCGGGGTCAGCAGCAACAACGGTGCGAACCGGAGGGCGGCCCGGGCGTACGCGTTCTGCGGCTGGTCGAACGTGTCGACGAACTGGCTGACGGCGAGGCCGGCCACCGCGGCGTACTCGGAGCGGTTCATCCTCCTCCTCTGCAGGGCCAGCTCGCGGCGCAGTCCGTCGTGGGCGACGCGCGAGTCGAGGTCGACGGCGCGGATCGCGGCCGCCGCGGTGCGGGCCGGCGGCGCCGCCGCCGGCCGCGGGCGGACCGCGGTCGAGCGGGCCCGGGCCTGCGCCTGCGCGCGCACCTGCGCCTGCCGGCGGGCGACGGCGAGCTGCCGTGCCTGGGCCCGGCGCCGCCGCGACGCGCGCGACTCCTCGCTGTCGCCGTCGTCGCTCTCGCCCTCGTCCCATTCCAGGTCGCTCTCGGAGTCGTACAGCTCGCCCTCGTCGTACTCGGCGGCCTCCGAGTCCAGGTCTTCCTGCCACGTCGTGCTCACGATCGCACTCCCTCCTGTGGTGCGGCGGCCGCGCGCCGCTGGACGGCGGGCGCGACGTACTCGGCGTAGAGCTCGAGGTCGGGGTCGGTCCAGCCGGCCCCGCCGCGGCCGGCGCACACCGGGCAGCCGGGGTCCTGGCCCCAGCACACACAGGCGCCGAGGGCCGCGGCCAGCAGGATCTCGGTGTCGCCCGGCCCGGTGGCGGGCTGGACGACGGTGATCGGCTGCGACCCGGCCGGCTCGGTGGCCAGACGCTCCAGCAGCTGTTCGAGGATCCGGTCGGCGAATCCGCGCGGATCCGGCAGCGCCTGGAACAGCAGCGACTCCAGCTGCTGCAACTCGCTGCCGTTCCTGTCGTCGTGGCTCATGGCCAGCTCACCGCCTCGCTCAGTTCGGCGTTGTCGGCGTCGACCAGCGCCGTGTAGAGCGACTCGTCGTCGTCCCACTCGGCCGTCTCCTCGGCGTCGCCGTGGCCGCCGAGGTACGCCAGCTCGTCGGCGTCGGCGGCGGCCCGCCCGAACACCGAGCTCAACATGCTCATCAGCGCCGCCACGGGCACACCGTCGACGGTCTTCTTCCCGTGCTCCCCCAGCGCGAGGGCGAGCAGGCCCTTGGCGACCGTCGGGTGCTGGGTGAGGACGGCGGCCTGGGTGGCCGCCGCCGACCCGCCTGCGGCGGACGCGGGCGGGGGTGGTGGCGGGGCGGGCGGGGCCGCAGCTGTCGCCGTCCGCCCCCGAGGGAGCGACCGGGCCGCCGCGGAGCCCAGCTGCGAGCCGAGCGCCGTGCCGGCCGGGCCGCCGATCGCGGTGCCGAGAGCGCCTCCGGCGACCGGGAGCACCCGGCCGGCGATCTGCGCGAACGCCGGGTCGGAGACCAGCCCGGCAGCACCGCCGCCGAGCCGGCGCAGCGCCTTGCCGACGCCGAACGCCTCGGCCGGGCTCAGCTCGCCGAGGACGTCCGACACGGCCAGGTCGAGGTCCGCCGGCGTCGCGTCCGCGTAGTCGTCGGCCAGCACCTCCGCCAGCGCCTCGCCGAGCCCGTCGCCGTACCCGTAGCCGTCCTCGTCGTCGTACGCGTCGTAGGCCTCGTCGTAGGCGTCGTCGTAGGACCCGTAGGCGATGCTCATCGGTACCCCCAGGCGTTGTCCTCGGCGGCGCTGCGGATCGCGGCCGCGATGGCGCCGGGCGACACCGCGTCCAGCGGCTCGAGCGCCGGGCGGAGCCGGTACACCGCGCCGTGGCCGGCCTCGACGTCGACGCAGACGACGCCGACCCGCGGGTACTCGTCGAGCAGCCGCTCGGCGACCGCCGGGACCCGCCCGCTCGGCATCGCGACCACGACGACGTCGGCGCGGCTCGCCTCGAGCATGAGGGCGACCTCGCCCGGCGCCGCCGCGACCAGCATGAGGTCGGGCTGGCCGGCCAGGCTCGCCTCGACCAGCCGGTGCAGTTCCGCGGGCGCCTCGCCCACGGCGATCCGGATCCGCCGCATGCCTCGACGCTAGGGCCGCGGCGCACGCCGCCGACAGGACCGGACGGGGCCCGCATTCGGCCGGCGTCGGGTACCGGTCCCGGGTACTAGGACCGGGTGACCGGCGCCGGCCGCGCGGCCGCCGCGACCAGCGCGGACAGCTCCGGGACCCGGGCGTCGCGGAGCCGGGCGGCGGCCTCGCTGCGATGCCGGACGCGCAGCTTCTCGAGCACGTTGTGCACGTGGTTCTTGACGGTGCGCACCTCGATGCCGAGCCGGCGCGAGATCTCCTTGTTCGTCATGCCCTGCTCGATCAGCACCAGCACCTCCCGCTCGCGTGACGTCAGCCGGCCGTCGTCGGCGGGCGCCCGGACGGCGCTGGCCTCGGCGCACACGTGCCGCACGAGGGCGCCGACGACGCTCGGCGGGCAGACGGTCTCGCCGCGGACGACGCCGGAGACCGTGGCCTCGAGGTCATGCAGCGTGCCGGTGCGCAGCACGATGCCGGCGACGCCCGTCTGCGCGCACGCCAGCGCGTCGTCGCCGTCGTCGGGCACGGCGATCGCGACCACCCGCGCCTCCGGCAGGGCCGCCCGGACCGCCCGCAGGACACGCAGCCCGCCGACCGAGCCGAGGTGCACGAGGACGACGCTGGACTCCGGGTCGAGGGTCAGCCCGACGGTGGTGGCGACGTCGGCGGCGGTGCGGACGTCGCCGGCCCAGGCCTGGCCGCGCAACTGGGCGGCCAGCGCGTCGCGGGACAGAGTGGTGTCGTCGACCAGGATCACAGACGTCATCGCACCGCCCCCCGTGTCCTTCACTCTGTCCCCGCCGGCGGGCGCCGTCAAGATCGGCCGGTCGGTCACCTACGCTCCGGGCCATGAGGATCGCGGTGACGGGGGCGAGCGGCCGGGTGGGCGGCCGGGTCGTCGAGCTGCTGGCCGCCGGGCGGGAGCACGAGGTCGTCCCCCTGACCCGGCCGACGACCGACTATGCCGACCCGGTGTCGCTGCGCATGGCGTTGACCGGCGTCGACACCCTGGTCTTCGTGTCCAGCGACGGCCACGCGGCCACGGTGATGCTGCACCACGCCAACGTCGTCCGGGCGGCCGCCGAGGCCGAGGTGGCGCACGTCGTCGCACTGAGCGGCCTGGACATCGACGTCGACTCGCCGTTCTGCTATGCCGTCACCAACGGGCACACCGAGGACCTGCTGCGGGCGAGCGGCTGCGGCTACTCGCTCGCCCGCGCGTCGGTGTACACGGAGTTCTTCGCCTCATTGGTCCGCGGCGCACTCCGGCCCGGAGCTGGCGGCGACGAGGTCCGGCTGCCGGCGGGTGACGCCCGGGTGTCACTGGTGGCACGGGCCGACGTCGCGCGCTCGCTGGCCGCCCTGGCGCTGCTGCCGCCGTCGAACACCCACCACGACCTCACCGGCCCGGCGGCGCCCACCGTCGCCGAGATCGTCGCCGCCGTCGAGCCCGGCGCCCGGTACGTCGACGTCTCGCCGGCCGAGTACCTGACCGCCCTGCTCGACGGCGGCGAGACGTCCTGGTGGGCGCACGCCTACGCGACCATGCTCGAGTCCATCCACCTCGGCCGCTGGGCGACGGTGTCCGGTGACGTGGCCGCGCTGACGTCCCGGCTGCCTCGACGTTCGACGGTGGCTCAGCAAGTATTGACTCAATGAATACTGAGCGATCGGATCTCGAGCGACGGGCCGCCGCGCACGCGGCGCTGGCCGATCCCTCCCGGTTGCGCGTCGCCGACCTGCTCAGCCTCGGTGACCTCTCCCCCAGCGAGCTGCAGGCGCAGCTCGCGATGCCGTCGAACCTGCTGGCCCACCACCTCAAGGCGCTCGAGACGGCGGGCCTGGTCACGCGCGGCCGGTCCGAGGCCGACCGGCGCCGCAGCTACGTCCGGCTCGTTCCCGGCGCGCTCGACGGCCTGCTGCCCGGCAGCGCCGGGCACGCCCGCCGCGTGGTGTTCGTCTGCACCGCCAACTCCGCCCGCTCGCAGCTCGCGGCCGTGTTGTGGCGTCGCGCCAGCGCTGTCCCGGCCACCTCCGCCGGCACGCACCCCGCCGACCACGTCCACCCCGGCGCCGTCGCGGCCGCCCGCCGGCATCGGCTGCCGCTGCGCGCGGCCCGGCCCCGCGGGCTGGCCGACGTCGCGGCTGACGGCGACTACGTCATCACGGTCTGCGACCACGCCCACGAGGAGCTCGGCGACCTCGGCGGCCTGCACTGGTCCATCCCCGACCCCGTCCGCTCCGGCACCGACGCGGCGTTCGACGCCGCGATCGGCGCGCTCGCCGGCCGTGTCGACACCCTCGTCCCGCGACTCACCACGACCTGAGAGGACTCCCGAGGTGACGCCGTCCGTCCTGTTCCTGTGCGTGCACAACGCCGGCCGCTCACAGATGGCGCTCGGCTTCCTCCGTCATCACGCGGGCGACCGCGCGACGGCGTACTCCGGCGGGTCCGCACCGGCCGACCAGGTCAACCCCGTCGCCGTCGCCGCCATGGCCGAGCGGGGCATCGACATCGCCGGTGAGCGGCCGCGGCGCTGGGCCGACGCCGACCTCGAGGCCGCCGACGTCGTCGTCACCATGGGCTGCGGCGACGAGTGCCCCTACGTCCCCGGCACGCGCTACGAGGACTGGCCGCTCGACGACCCCGCCGGGCGCGACCTCGACGCCGTCCGCCCGATCCGCGACGAGATCGAGCGGCGGGTGCTGGCACTGCTGTCGGAGCTCGGCATTCCCCGTGGCTAGCAGCAGTCGCAGTCCGGGCCGCAGCCGTCGGCCTCGGGGTCGCGCAACAGCGCGCCCGCCGACATCGCGCAGGCGTCGCCGCGCCAGGCCTCGACGCCCTCGCGGACCGCGAACCCGGCGATGACCAGCGCCGCCAGCGGGTCGGCCCACCACCAGCCGAAGGCGGAGTTCAGCACCAGGCCGGCCAGCAGCACGGCCGACAGGTAGCTGCAGATCAGTGTCTGCTTCGAGTCGGCGACGACGGCGGCAGAGCCCAGTTCGCGGCCCGAGCGGCGCTCCGCGTAGGAGAGCGCGGGCATGACCGCCAGGCTCACCGCCGCCAGCACGATGCCGACGGTGCTGTGGTCGGCCTCGGCGCCGCCGACGAGCCCGCGGATCGCCTCGAACCCGACGTACGCGGCCAGCGCGAAGAACGAGAACGCGACGATCCGCAACGCCGTCCGCTCGCGCGACTCGTGGTCGCGGCCGGCGAACTGCCAGGCGATCGCGGCGGCCGAGACGACCTCGACGACGGAGTCGAGCCCGAACCCGATCAGCGCGGCCGACGACGCCGCCGCACCCGCCGAGATGGCGACGATCGCCTCGACGACGTTGTAACCGATGGTGGTGGCGACGATCAGCCGGACCCGGCGGCGCAGGACGTCGCGACGCTCGCCGGTGGGGCCGGCCGGCCCGGCCGCCGGCAGCAGGGGCAGGTTCATCGGCAGGTGCACCCTTCGGGTCCGCAGCAGGACGGGTCGACCACGAGCACGAGGTCCAGCAGCTCACCCAGCGCCCGGCCGAGGTGCGCGTCGACCAGCCTGTACCGGGTCCGCCGCCCCTCGGGCTCGGCCTCGACCAGGCCGCAGCCCCGCAGGCAGGCCAGCTGGTTCGACATCACCTGCCGGGACACCCCCAGCTCGTCGGCCAGGTCGGACGGGAACGCCGGCGCCGCGCGCAGCGCCAGCAGGATCCGCGCCCGGGTGCCGTCGGACAGCGCGTACCCGAGCCGGGTCAGCGCGTCCGTGTGCGACTCCGTCACCGTGGTCATGCGCCGCACAGTACAGCAATCGCTGTACTCAGGGAATCCTGGACGTGAGCTGAACCAGTTCCGGACCGGCCGAGACCCCGCAGCACGCGCCGTCCTCTGCGGCGAACCCGCCCGTCCCGCCGCAGACGCCCGTCTCGGGCAGCACCAGCTCGACCCGCTCGGCGGCCGCGTGGTCGCCGGCGAACGCGGCGGCGATGCTGCGGACCTGCTCGTACCCGGTGAGTGCGAGGAACGTCGGCGCGCGGCCATAGCTCTTCATGCCGGCCAGGTAGACGCCGGGCTCAGGGTGGGCCAGCTCGCGGACGCCGTGCGGCGCGACGGTGCCGCACGAGTGCACCGTCGGGTCGATCATCGGCGCCAGCCGCACCGGCGCCTGCAGGGCGGGGTCGAGCGCGAGCCGCAGCTCGGACAGCCAGGACAGGTCCGGCCGCAGCCCGGTGAGCGCGACCACGTGGTCGACGGCGCCGACGGTGCGGCCGTCGGCGGCGACCAGGGTCAGCGACCCGTCCGGCCCGGTCTCGACGGCGGCCGTACGGAACCCCGTCACGACGTGGACGCCCGCCTCGACCGCCGCGCGGGCCCGCTGGCCGAGCCGCCCGCGAGCCGGCAACTCATCGCGCTCTCCCCCGCCGAACGTGTCATCGATGCCACCCCGGCGCAGGAGCCACGTCACCTTTGTGTCACTGTTTCCGCTGGTCAGAGCCACGAGGGCGGTGAGGGCGGAATGTCCGCTCCCGGCGACGACGACGTGGCCTCCGAGCGGCGCGCGCGGGATGCGGTAGGTGATCCGGCCGGCGTCGGCGGCGGCGCGCTCGCCCAGCGCCGGGAGCCCGTCACCGCCCAAGGGGTTCGGCCCGCCCCAGGTGCCGGACGCGTCGACGACGCCACTCGCGGGCACCCGCTCCTCGCGGCCGTCGGAGTGCCGGACGTGGACGGTGAGCGGCTCACTGCCGACGCCGACGACCTCGGCGCCCGTGCGCAACCGCTCCCCCAGCGCTTCGGCCAGCGGCGACAGGTAGTCGTGGACCCACTCGGCGCCCGTCGGGTAGGCGTCGGCGGGCGGCTCGGCCCAGCCGGTGGGTTCGAGCAGCCGCCGGGCCGCGGGCGCGACCAGCTCGGGCCAGGCCGAGAACAACCGGACGTGACCCCACTCCGCGACTGCAGCCCCCGCCGTCGCGCCGCGCTCGAAGACCACGACCTCGACGCCGCGCTCGGCCAGCTCGGCCGCGGCCGCCAGTCCGACCGGGCCGCCGCCCACCACCACTACCGGATCCGCCATGGAACCTCTCGCTTTCATCGAAGACTGTCGATGGATGTTCGAAACACTATCGACGAGTGTCGATCCTCGCAACCATCGACATCTGTCGATAGACTGCGCGGCATGACGACCCTCGCCGCCCCGGCGCCGCTGCTCCCCGCGGACGCCGCCACGGACTACGCCGAGTGCTTCGCCTGCCTCTCCGACCCCACGCGGGTCCGGCTGCTGCACGCCGTCGCCACCTCGCACGGCGGGCTGACGGTGGGCGAGCTCACCGAGCTGCTGGGCGTCAGCCAGTCCACGGCGTCGCACCACGTGCGCAAGCTGGCCGCCGTCGGGTTCGTGCACGTCGCGAAGGTCGGCACCAGCACCCGCGTCACCGTCAACGAGGCGTGCTGCACCGGGCTGCCGCACATGGCCGACGTCGTCATGGGCGTGGTCGGCGCCACGCGGCCGTGCTGCCCCGACGACGTGCCGGCCGACGTCACCGTCCGGGCGCTCGACGACGGCGACTGGCCGGCGGTCCGGCGCATCTACCGCGAGGGCATCGACACCGGCGTCGCCACGTTCGAGACCTCGGTACCGCCGAGCACCCGGCTGGCCGCGGCCTGGCTGCCCGGGCACCGGTGGGTCGCCGAGGTCGACGGCGCCGTCGTCGGCTGGACGGCGGTCACCCCCGTCTCAGCCCGCGACTGCTACCGCGGGGTCGGCGAGACGTCGGTCTACGTCGACGCGGCCTTCCGTGGGCGCGGTGTCGGGAAGGCACTGCTACGCCGCCAGGTGACGGCCGCCGACGCCGACGGGCTGTGGACGCTGCAGACGTCGGTGTTCACCGAGAACCGGGCCAGCCTGTCGCTGCACCACCAGGCCGGCTACCGCACCGTCGGCATCCGCGAGAGGATCGCCCAGCGCGAGGGTCGCTGGCACGACACCGTCCTGTTGGAACGCCGCGCTGCCTGAGCGATCATGAGCGGATGACGGCTCTCAGCCCCGCCGGCGGCGACGCGATCCTCGCCGAGAACTTCGCCCCCTGGGTCCAGGACCTCGGCCTCACCGTCGTCGACACCGGCGACACCCACGCGACGCTGCGGCTGCCGTGGAGCGACCGGCTGGCCCGCGAGGGCGGCGCGCTGTCGGGGCAGGCGCTCATGGCCGCCGCCGACACCGCGACGGTCATCGCGCTCAGCGCCGCCCGCGGCGGCTACGGGCCGATGACCACCGTCCAGCAGTCGACGACGTTCCAGCGCCCGGTCATCGGCGCGGACGTCCTGGTGACGGCGCGGGTGAGCAAGGCCGGCCGCACGCTGGCGTTCGTCGACGTCACCATGACCGCCGACGGCGACGACCGCCCCGTCGCCCAGGCGTCGACGGTGTACGCGATGCTCAGCTGAACCCGGTCGGCCGGCGCAGCGTGTACGGCTTCTCCAGCAGGGCGGCCTCGTCGTCGGTGAGCTCGAGGTCGAGCGCCGCCACCGCGTCGGCCAGGTGGTGCGGCTTCGTCGGCCCCACGATCGGCGCGGTGACCACCGGGTTGCGCAGCACCCAGGCGAGCGCGACCTGCGCCATCGGCACCCCGCGCGTCTCGGCGACCCGCTCGACGGCGTCGGCGATCGGCTTGTCCGCCTCCTCGGTGTAGCGCGAGCGCCCGAGAGCGTCGTTCTCGCTGCGGGTGGTCGCCACGCCCCACGGACGGGTCAGCCGGCCCTTGCCGAGCGGGCTCCACGGGATGCTGCCCACGCCCTGGTCGGCGAGCAGGCCGTACAGCTCGCGCTCGTCCTCGCGCTGCATGAGGCTGTACTGGTTCTGCATGGACACGAACCGGGTCCAGCCGCCGAGGTCGGCGGTGTACTGCAGCTTCGCGAACTGCCAGGCCCACATGGACGACGCGCCCAGGTAGCGCGCCTTGCCGGCCTTGACGACGTCGTGCAGGGCCTCCATGGTCTCCTCGACCGGCGTCTCGGGGTCGAAGCGGTGGATCTGGTAGAGGTCGACGTAGTCGGTGCCCAGCCGCGTCAGCGACGCGTCGATCTGCTCCATGATCGCCTTGCGCGACAGCCCGGAACCGCCGGGACCGTCGTGCATGCGGAAGAACACCTTGCTCGCCAGCACGATGTCCTCGCGTCGCGTATAGCGCCGGATCGCCCGGCCGACGATCTCCTCGGACGACCCGCCGCTGTACACGTTGGCGGTGTCCCAGAACGTGATGCCGAGGTCGAGCGCCTGACGGAACACCGGCTCCGCGGCGTCGTCGCCGAGCGCCCACTGGTTGTCGTCGCGAGAAGGGTCGCCGAAGCTCATGCACCCCAGCGCGATGCGGCTGACCTTGAGTCCCGAGTCGCCCAGCCGGGTGTACTCCATGGTGCGCTCCCTGTGGTCGAGGATCCCGCCGGACCCATCCTCCCCCAGGGCCGCGCCGGCCTCACCGGTGGCGGTGGTGCGAGCGCGCGTACTCGTCGTAGCGCCAGAGCATGACGCCGAGCATCGCGGGCAGCATGACGACGTGCTGGACGAGCATGCCCGCCCCGGTGCCGAAGACGCCGGCCGCGACGAGGGCCGCCGCGATCGCCGTCGGGACCATCATGGAGGCGGCCATCTCGGCGCTGCGCATCGCCGGGTGCCCGCGCAGCGCCATCCACGCCACCATCGGCACCGTCATGGTGATCCCCATGAGCAGGACGCGGAACCAGCCCGCCTGGTCGCTGACGCTGCTGCCGGCCGCGCCGAACGCGAGCGCCGCGAGCCCGCTGAAGATCCCCATGCCGGCGAACATGACGACGACCATCTCGAGGTAGTGCAGCCAGAACCGGCGCCGGCTGGGTGCGTTCTGGTGGTCGACGGTGATCGGCTGCGGCTCCATGGGCGCGAGGATCGCAGCCGCCTCCGCTCGGCGACCAGAGGCGGTCCGGAATCCTGGGAAAGCTGTCCCACCGGACGGGGGTCCGTTCTCCTAGGGTGGGGCGGGTGACGTCGCGGCAGGTGGTGGTCGTCGCGTACGAGGGTGCCGAGCTGGTCGACATCGCGTCCGTGACCACCGCGTTCGATCTGGCCAACCGGCTCGGCGCGGTGCCGCCCTACGAGGTAGCGCTGGCGACCCTCGACGGCGGTGCGCTGCGGTGCGAGACCGGGCTCATGCTGCACGCGCAGACGGCCCTGCGACTGGTCGATCGGGTCGATACGCTCGTGGTGTCGGGCGGGCGCGGCCACACCGCGGCGGCGGCCGACGCGGAGCTGGTGCGGCAGGTCCGGCGGCTGGCCGGCACGGCCCGGCGGGTGGCGTCGGTCTGCACGGGAGCGACGGTGCTCGCCTCGGCCGGCCTGCTCGACGGCCTCCGCGCGACGACGCACTGGTGGTACGCCGACGAGCTGGCGACGGCGTACCCGTCGGTGAAGGTCGACGCCGCGCCGATCTACGTCCGCGAGGGCAACGTGTCGACGTCCGGCGGTGTGACGGCGTCGCTGGACCTCACGCTGGCCTTCATCGAGGAGGACCACGGCTCGGAGCTCGCCCGCTGGGTGGCGATGGGCATGGTGACCTACCTGCAGCGGCCCGGCAACCAGGCGCAGATGAGCGTCTTCACCACGGCCCGCCGCCCCGACCACGCCACCCTGCGCGCCGTCATGGACCACGTCACCGCGCATCCCGACGACGACCTCACGACGGAGTCGCTGGCCCTGCGCGCCGGGGTCAGCGCCCGGCAGCTCAGCCGGCTCTTCAACGACCACCTCGGCGAGCCGCCGGCAGCCGTCGTCCGCCGCTTCCGGCTCGAGCTGGCGGCCCGGCTGGTCGCCTCGACGGACCTGCCGCTGTCGCAGGTGGCGAAGCGGTGCGGCTTCAGCTCCGCCGAGGCGCTGCGGCAGGCCTTCGCCGCCCGCTACGGCGTCAGCCCGCGGTCCTTCCGCCAGACCCAGTCCCGCGCCGCCGCCCCGAGCGGCTGACCGGCGTCAGGACGACCGGCCGCGCTCGTGACTCCAGATCGCGTAGTCCAGCGCGGTCGCATCGACCATCAGCTCCACGGCGGCGGCCTTGACGAGGTCGCGGCTCTCGGCCGGCGACGGGGTGCGGCCCAGCGCCCGGCCCACGAACCGGTTGATCCAGACGTCCGCCTTGACGCCCGGCTTGCCGAGCAGCATGAGGAAGTACTCCCACGTGACGTCGCCGAGGCCGGTGACGTCGGTGTAGGCGAGCTTCTGCCCCATGGACGCCGGGTCGACGTCGGCCGCGTGTCGTACGCCCAGTCCACTGAGGTTGCGCGCCGCCTCGATCATCGCCTCGGCCTTCGACACGCCGCCGGACAGCTGCTGCTTCCCGACGATGCCGGCGAGCACGGCCGGGTCGGTCGCGGCGAGCACGGACAGGTCGTCGGGGCGGTCGGTGCCGCGGTGGGCGCGCCACTTCCCGACGGCGCCGCGGACGCCGTTGTGCTCCTGGCCGTACTGCGCCCGGATCGAGCGCACGGCGTCGATGTGCGCCGCCTCGATCTGGCCCGGCCAGCCGCCCGGCCAGGCCGCCCAGTCGTCGGGCAGCTCCCGCTCCACCGCCGCCACCAACGTCCGGACATCGTCGTCCGCCACCATCGTGCCCCCCAGCCCGAGATCGGATCCGTCGGCGGGCAGCGTAGGGCGACCCCCGGACAGATCAGGCGACCGAGGTCGCCGTCCCGAGCTCGAGGCGGCGGACCCGCGACCGCACATCACCAGGGGCCGCCGCCAGCGCCGCGTCGAGGCCGGCCGGGCCGTCGGCGAAGTGGGACCAGCCCTCGTAGTGGACGGGGACGGCGATCCTCGGGCGCAGCGTGCCGATCAGCGAGACCGCCTCGCGTCCCGTCATCGTGTACCGGACGGGGCCGGTGATGCCGAACCGCACGCCGCCCACGTGCACCAGCGCGACATCGACCGCCAGCGACGACGCCACCTGCCGCAGCGGGCCGAAGAGGACGGTGTCGCCGGTGATCCACAGCGCCACCGCCGACGCGTCGGCCAGGCGCACCGCGAAGCCGACCACGTCGCCGACGATCGGGTGGGACAGCGGCGGGCCGTGGCGGGCAGGCGTCGCCGTCACCGACAGCGAGGGCCGTCCCGGACCGCCGGGCAGCACCGTCGTCGCACCCGCCGCCAGTCCCACCGCGCCGCCCAGCCGGCGCGAGCCGGACACCGTCGTCACCACGGTCCCCGCCGACGGCAGCAGCGCACGCCCCGCAACGTCCAGGTTGTCGCCGTGATGGTCGTGCGTCAGCAGGACGGCGTCGACCGGCCCCACGTCCTCCGGAGCGACGGCGGGACCGGTCAGCTTCACCGACGACGAGCCCCACCCGAAGGAGTAGCGCTCCCCGGGTGGGTCGAACGTCGGGTCGGTCAGCAGCCGCCAGCCGTCCACCTCGATGAGGACGGTGGGGCCGCCGATGTGCGTGAGGATCAACGAGCGTGCTCCACGGCCCAGGCGAGGACGTCGTCGGCGATCTGCTCCCAGCCCTTCTGGGCGGGCAGCAGGTGGGCGTAGCCCTCGTACTCGCGGATCTCGGTGATCGTGTTGGACTTGTAGTGCTTGAGGTTCGACTGCTGGATCGCCGGCGGCATGATGTGGTCCTCGCTGCCGGACACGAACAGCAGCGGCGCGCGGTCGTCGTTCTTGTAGTCGACCCAGGTCTCCTGCGGGCCGGGCTGGAAGTTGGCCAGCACGCTCCCCCACAGGATGCCGCCGTTGGCCGGGATGTGGTACCGCTCGTACAGCGCGTTCGACTCCTCCTCGGTGAAGGTGTTCGTGAACGCGTACCGCCACTGCTCCGCCGTCAGCCCCACGGCCTTGTGCCGGTTCGCCGGGCTCCTCAGCACCGGGAACGTCGACTTGACCTGCGAGAACGGCACGACCTTGACGCCCTCGGTGGGCGCGGAGTTCATGGCGACGCCGGCGGCGCCGAACCCGTGGTCGAGCAGGATCTGGGTGAACGCGCCGCCGGCCGAGTGGCCCATGATGATCGGCGGACGGTCCAGCTCGCGGAGGATGGCCTCGATCTTCTCGATGAGGGCGGGAACGGTGACGTCGGCGATGATCTGCGGATTCTCGCGCAGGGCCTCGACCTCGACCTCGAAGCCGGGGTAGCCGGGCGCGATGACCTTGTATCCCTTGGCCTCGTAGTGCGTGATCCAGTGTTCCCAGCTCCGGGGCGTGACCCAGAAGCCGTGCACGAGCACGATGGTGTCCGGTTCCATGTCCCGATCATCGTGGGCAACGTCCTGGCCAGGCACTACGCTGAGCGCCAGAGTTCCCACGAATTCGGCCACGGGGGTAGGAATTGGGCCGTCATCGGGTGGCCATGATCGTTCTCGGCGGGACGTTCGTGCTCGACCTCGCCGTGGCCGTGCAGGCTTTCGGCCGCCGGCCGTCGGTGTTCTCGAAGCTCCGCGACGAGCCCGAGGCGCCGTACGAGATCGGCGTCTGCGGCTTCGCGCCCACCCCGACCTCGCTCGGCTTCACCATCGCGGACCTCAAGCCGGTCGACTGGATCAAGGGCGCCGACACCGTCGTCGTCCCCGGGCTGGAGGCGCCGTGGGCGCCGCAGGATCCGGCGGTCCTCGACGCGGTGGCGAGGGCGGCCGACGACGGCGCGCGCCTGGTCTCGCTGTGCGCGGGCGCGTTCGTGCTGGGCCAGGCCGGGGTGCTCGACGGGCGGCGGGTCACCACGCACTGGGCGCTGGCCGACGAGTTCCGCGCCGCCTTCCCCAAGGCCGACCTCGTCGAGCACGCGCTCTATGTGGACGACGGGCAGATCCTGTCGTCGGGCGGCATGCTCGCGTCGGCCGACCTGTGCCTGTACGTGCTCGGCCAGGACCACGGCCAGTCCTACGCCAACGACGTCTCCCGCGTGCTGGTCAGCCCGCCGCACCGCACCGGTGGCCAGGCCGTGTACGCCAAGCCGGGGCCGCGCCCGTCCGGGCCGCTCTCCCCCGTCCTCGACTGGCTCGACGAGCACCTCACCGAGCCGCTGAGTGTCGAGATGGTCGCGGCGCAGGCGCACATGAGCCAGCGCACCCTCGAGCGGCGGTTCCGCGAGGAGACCGGCGAGAGCCTCGCCGCCTGGATCGCGCGGCGGCGGGTCGAGCGGGCGCGGGCGCTGCTCGAGGACTCGCACCTGACGGTGACGCAGGTCGCCCACGCGGCCGGGTTCGGGTCGACGGAGTCGATGCGCCGGCACTTCCTCACCCACACCGGCACCACGCCACGCTCCTACCGCGACACGTTCCGCGGCACGGCGGAGGCCCGCCGGGCGTAGCCTGCCCGTGTGGACGACGAAGATCGCATCGCCCTGTTCCTCGACTACGAGAACCTCGCCATCGGCGCCCGCGACAGCCTGGGCGGCATCGCGTTCGACGTCCGCCCCATCGCCGACGCCCTGGCCGAGCGCGGCCGCGTCGTGGTGCGGCGCGCCTACGCCGACTGGTCCTACTTCGACGAGGACCGCCGCATGCTCACCCGCTCGCACGTCGAGCTGATCGAGATGCCGCAGCGCATGGGCGCCTCGCGCAAGAACGCCGCCGACATCAAGATGGCCGTCGACGCCGTCGAGCTCGCGTTCGTCCGCGACTACGTGTCGACGTTCGTCGTGTGCACCGGCGACAGCGACTTCACTCCCCTGGTCTACAAGCTGCGCGAGCTGAACAAGAGCGTCATCGGCGTCGGCATCCGGTCGTCGACGTCGGCCCTGCTGCCGCCCGCCTGCGACGAGTTCCTCTACTACGACGACCTCGAGGGGGTCGAGCCCGCCCCGGCCCGGCGTACCCGGAAGCGGGCCGAGCCGATCGCGGCCGCGCCCGAACCCGTCGTCGCGCCGGTGCCGGACGAGGCGCTCCCGTCACGCGACCTCGACGACCTCGCCGTCCTGGTCGCCCAGACGGTGTCCGGCCTGCAGCGCACCGGCGGCCCGGTCACCGCGTCGACGCTGAAACGGACGCTGCTGCGCAAGGACCCCACGTTCAACGAGGCCGACCACGGCTTCCGGGCCTTCGGCGAGCTGCTGCGCCACCTCGGCGAGCGCCACGTCATCGAGCTGTCCGAGGGTTCGGCCAAGGGCGATCCCGAGGTGCTGCTGCCCGCGCTGGAGGGCCAGGAGGAGGCGTTCGAGCTGCTCCGTTCGGTGGTCCGCGACCTCATCGACAAGCACGGCCGGGCCGCGCTGTCGGGCCTCAAGGACCAGCTCCGGCGGGTGCGGCCCGGCTTCAGCGAGCAGGCCCTCGGCTACCGCAGCTTCCTGCAGTTCTGCCGGGCCGCCGCGACGACGGGTGCGATCCGGCTCGCCTGGGACGACGACGCCGAGGACTATCTGGTGACGGTCACCGACAACTAGCCTGTTCTTGACAAGAGTATCTGTCGGACGAAGGATGGTCGCATGCACACGACCTCCTCGCCCGACGGCACCACGCTCGCCTACGACCGCACCGGCGCCGGCCCGGTCCTCGTCGTCGTCGGCGGCGCGTTCGGCACCCGCGACCACCCGTCCGTCACCGGCCTGGCCGAGCACCTGTCCGCGCACGCCACCGTCGTCGCCTACGACCGGCGCGGCCGCGGCGACTCCACCGACACGTCCCCGTACGCCGTCGAGCGCGAGATCGAGGACCTCGCGGCCGTCATCGAGGCGACCGGCGGCCGGGCGCACGTCTACGGCCTGTCCTCCGGCGCCGCACTCGCCGCGCGTGCGGCCGCGGCCGGCCTGCCCATCGACCGGCTGGTCCTGCACGAGCCGCCGTACGACGTCGACGGCGCCCGGCCCCCACTGGCGCCCGGCTTCTCCGAGCAGGTGGCGGCGCTGGTCGCCGACGGCCGCAACGGCGACGCCGTCGACTACTTCATGACCCAGGGCATGGGCCTGCCCGCCGAGATGGTCGCATCCATGCGGCCCACCCCCGTGTGGGCCGGGCTCGAGGCTCTGGCGCCCACGCTCGTCTACGACAACGCCGTCATGGGTGACAACACCGTCCCGGTCGACGCGCTGCGGAGGATCGCCCAGCCGGTCCTGGTGCTGCAGGGCGAGCTCAGCCCGGACTGGTTCCACCGGGCCGCGGCCGCCACCGCCGCCGCCTGCCCGGACGCCCAGCTGCACGAGCTGCCCGGCCAGAGCCACTTCGCCCCGGACGACGCCGCCGTGGCCGCGGTGGTGGCGGAGTTCCTCCACCCCTGACGCCGTCCGACGCCGTGACCGAGGGCACGTCGTTAATTGGTTGCGTGGTACAACCAACTTGATAGGCTGACGTCGCACGCCGACGCCGTCGTGCCATGCGCCGAATTCCACCCCCGGTACGGCAGGAGCACGAATGACAGACGCTGTGGCCATGGTCGTCGACGATCGCCCCGCGGCCCGACGGACGTCCACTCCGGCGATGACGCTGCTGGCCCTGGGCGCGGCGGGCCTGGTCATCTCGTTGCAGCAGACGCTCGTGCTCCCGCTGCTCCCCCGGCTGCAGCAGACCTTCGACACGTCGGTGACGGCGGTGTCGTGGGTTTTCACGGCGACGCTGCTGGCCGGGGCGGTAGCGACGCCGCTCCTGTCGCGGTTCGGCGACATGTACGGCAAGAAGCGCATGATCACCGTCACCATGGGGCTGCTGGTCGCCGGGTCCGTCGTGTGCGCGCTCTCGGACTCCCTCGGCGTGCTGATCGCCGGCCGGGCGCTGCAGGGCTGCGCCACCGCGGTGATCCCGCTGGCCATCGGCATCATCCGCGACACCTTCCCGCGTGAGAAGGTCATGTCGGCCATCGGCATCGTCAGCGCCACCATGGGCGTCGGCGGCAGCGCCGGCATGCTGGTCACCGGCGTCGTCGCCGACCACACGCAGAGCCACCACCCGGTGTTCTGGATCTCCGCCGGCATGGGTGCGCTGGCCCTCGTGCTGGTGCTCGCGTTCACCGTCGAGGCGGGCGAGCGGACCGGCGGGCGGCCCGACGTCGTCGGCGCGGTCCTGCTGGGCGGCTGGCTGGTCAGCCTGCTGCTGGGCATCAGCCAGGGCAACTCGTGGGGCTGGACCAGCGGCCGCGTGCTCGCGCTGTTCGCCGCCGCCGTCGTGCTGTGCGCCGTGTGGGTCGCCGTCGAGCGGCGGGTGCGCGAGCCGCTGGTGCACCTGCGGCTGCTGACGGGGCCGCGGTCGCTCTCGGCGAACCTGGCGTCGGTGCTGCTGGGCTTCGCGATGTTCGCCGCGTTCACGTTGGTGTCGAACCTCATCCAGACGCCCGAGGCGACGGCCGGCTACGGGCTCAGCGGCTCCGTCCTCGACGTCGGCCTCTACATGCTGCCGAGCACGGTCACCATGCTGGTGTTCTCGGTGCTGGCCGGGAAGTTCGAGGCCCGGCTCGGCGCGGCGTACACGCTGGCCCTCGGGTCGGTGTTCGCGGCCGCGAGCTACACCTGGCTGGCGCTGAACCACGACACCCCGCTCGACCTCATGATCTTCAGCGGCATCCAGGGCATCGGCTTCGGCGTCGCCTACGCGGCGCTGGGCACGCTCGCCGTCGAGCACGTCCCGATGAACCAGAGCGGCATCGCCAGCGGCATCAACTCGCTCGTCCGCACGGCGGGCGGCAGCGTCGCCAGCGCGGCGACGGCGGCCATCCTCACGGGCACGCTCATCGCCGGAACGGCCATCCCGGCCGTCGACGGCTACGTCCTCTCGTTCGCCATCGCGGGCGTCGCCGCGCTGCTGACCGCCGTCATCGCGACGGTGCACGGCATGCGGCACCGCCGCGTCCACCTCACCTAGGCGAGGGCGGAACCGACGGGAGCACCGGGGGCCGACGGCGTCAGCTGCGGCTGCCGGGGCAGCCGCAGCTCGAACAGCGCCCCGCCGTCGGCCGATCGGCCCGCCGTCACCCGGCCGCCGTGCGCCTGCACCGCCGCCTGCGCCATGGCCAGGCCGAGCCCGCTGCCCATCGGGCCGTCCGGCGGGCGGCGGTGCCAGAACCGCCCGAAGACGTGCGGCAGGTCCTCGTCGGCGATCCCCGGCCCGGAGTCGGCGATGGTGACGACGAGCTCGTACGCCGTCTCGTGGCAGGTGAGCCGGATGCGGTCGCCGGGCTCGGTGAAGTGGACGGCGTTCTCGATGATCGCGTCGAGGGCCAGCTGCAGCCACTCCGGGTCGGCCTGGATGGTGCCCGTCACGGCGCAGGCACGCTCCCACTCGCGGTCGGCGCCGGCGGCCCAGTTGCGGCCGACCTCGTCGACCAGCTCCGCGAGGTCGACGGTGACCGGCCGGACCGAGTGCCCGGAGTCGAGCTTGGCCAGCGCGAGCAGCCGGTTGGACAGCGCCGTCATCCGGTCGAGCTGGCGCTGGGCGATCTCGAGGTCCTCGCGCGACACCGGGTCGCTGACGACCCGCCCGAGCAGCTCGAGGTTGCCGCGGGCGATCGCCACCGGGGTGCGGATGGCGTGCGAGGCGTCGCGGAGGAACTCGCGCTGCCGCTCGAACTCCGTCCGCCGCTGCTCGGCCATGCGCTCGACCTCGCGCTGCGCCGCGACCCGCCGGTGCGCGTGCCAGGCCATCACCAGGAACAGCAGCGAGTTCAGCGGCACCTCGACCAGCTCGCCGGCGTGGATGTAGCCGTAGTGGTGGTGCCGGAGCATGATCGCCCCGGTGGCCAGCGTGACGGCGAGCGCCACCAGCAGCGTCGGCACCGGCGGCCAGACCCGGAACCCGTAGACGAGCATGAGCCCCAGGAGCAGCACATGGTACGGCGCGACCTCCTGCCCCTTCGACAGCTCCATCATCACGAGCATGGCGACGACGAGGACGGCGAGCAGGAGGTCCGTCAGCCGCCGGTCACGCCGTCTGGAGCTGATAGCCGACATTGCGCACCGTCTGGATGAGGTCGCGGCGCAGCTTGGCCCGCAGCCGGCCGACGTAGACGTCGACGACGTTGGTCGCCACGTCGAAGTCGTAGCCCCACACCGCCGACAGCAGCTCGGCCCGCGAGCAGACCGCGTCGGCGTGCCGCATCAGGTGCATCAGCAGCAGGAACTCCCGCTGCGACAGCGTCGACTCCCGGCCGTCGACGGTGAGCCGGCGGGCCCGCACGTCGAGCGAGATGGAGCCGACCCGCAGCGTCGGCTCGACGCCGCCGGCCTCGCCCGCGCCGCGCAGCCGGGAGCGCACCCGGACCAGCAGCTCGCGGATCGAGAACGGCTTCGCCAGGAAGTCGACGGCACCGCGTTCCAGACAGCTCACGCGGGCCTCGACGTCGGCGGCCGCCGACAGGACGAGGACGCGCATGTGCGGGTGCCGGCTCAGCACGCCGGTGAGGACGGTGTGCCCGTCGACGCCCGGCATGAGCAGGTCCAGCACGATCAGGTCGGGGACCTGGGTGAGGGCCAGTCGCAGCCCCTCGGCCCCCTCGGTCGCCGTCAGCACCTGGTACCCGTCCGCCTCCAGAGCACGGCGGACGAAACGCACCAGATCGGGCTCGTCGTCGATGACGAGAATCCGTGTCATGAACACCCCCCCCAGGTTCCGGGCCCCCACTGGCCCGGGCGGTCGCCGACACCGGTGCGACCGCTTCGCCCGCCATTGTGGCCCAGGGGTCGGACAGCAGGAAGGCGGCGCAAAGGATTTTCTATTCCGCGCGCCGTCACGCCTCGCGACAATGCAGGCCAGAACGCATGACGGCCGAATGACAGTCCTGTTAGGAAGCTTCCCAGTGCCCGCCCCCGCGCCCGGAAGATGCTCCCGGGACGAGGGGCCCCGTCTCGCGCTACACCGCCGCTGACACCCAGCGGCACATGCCGAGCAGGTTCCAAGGGGGGAACGTCTGATGGCACGTCATCGAGCACGTCCACGCACGCGGGTGGGAACTCCACACCGACCTCGCGGCCGCCTCCGCCCCGGGCTCGCGCTCGGGGCGGCCGCCGCGGTGGTCCTGGGGTTGCTGCCGCTGGCCGGCACGGCCACCGTCGCCGGCGCCGCGCCGGAGGGGTTCGGCTTCACGCTCAACGCCGGCGACCTGCGCTTCATCCTGAGGCAGATCGAGATCGCCGAGAACCACGCCACGAAGGAAGGCCCCGACGGTGAGCCGGTGCCCGGTGAGCCGCTGCTGGGCAGCGGCCCGAACCAGGTGGCGAACCCGCTGCTGCCGTACGGCCTGCGCACCGTGGACGGCAGCTACAACAACCTGGTCGAGGACCGCGCCGGCTTCGGCGCCTCGCACGAGCTGTTCCCGCGGCTGAGCACGCCGCACTTCCGCGACGCCGAGGACGGGACCGGCTTCGGCCCGCCCGGGCCGACGTCGTACACGCAGAAGTCCGGCGTCGTCGTCGACTCCGAGCCGCGGCGGATCAGCAACCTCATCGCCGACCAGACGTCGGCCAACCCGGCGGCGGTCAAGGCCGCGACGGCGCCGCACCGCACGTTCCTGGGCGAGCCCGTGGTGCCGTGCGAGTCGACCGACCCGGACGTGCCGGAGGGCTGCATCCCGCCCGGCGAGACGCTGCCGATCCCGAACGTGAGCACGGACGTCGGCCTGTCGCCGCCGTTCAACTCGTGGTTCACGCTGTTCGGGCAGTTCTTCGACCACGGCATCGACTTCACCGTCAAGGGCGGCGGCGCCGTCGTCGTCCCGCTGCAGCCGGGCGACCAGCTGATCGCCGGCGACGACGGAGTCGAGGGCACCGCCGACGACCTGCCGCCGAACCAGCGGTTCATGGTCGTCACGCGGGCGAAGAACCAGCCGGGTCCCGACGGCGTCATGGGCACCGCCGACGACGTGCAGGAGGCGACGAACACCGACTCGCCGTGGGTGGACCAGAGCCAGACCTACGCCTCGCACCCGTCGCACCACGTCTTCCTGCGCGAGTACGAGCTCGACGACGACGGCCGCACCGTCGCGACCGGCGCGATGCTGGAGCTGGACGGCGGCATGCCCACCTGGGCGACGGTGAAGCAGCAGTCGCGTGAGCTGCTGGGCATCGACCTCACCGATGCCGACGTCGCCGACCTGCCGCTGCTGCTCACCGACCAGTACGGCCGCTACCTGCGCGGGCCGGAGCGCGGCCTGCCGCAGCTGGTCATGGCCGACGGCACCGCCGTCGAAGGCGACCTCGCCGCGCCGATCCCGACCACGGGCGCGCGGCGGATCTCCGTCGCGTTCCTCGACGACATCGCCCACACCGCGGCGCCGCGCGCGGGCCTGGTGCCCGACGCCGACTCCGACCTCACCCCGACGACGGGGGTGCAGCCGGCCGGCACGTACGACGACGAGATGCTGGACGCGCACTACATCGGCGGTGACGGACGGCTCAACGAGAACATCGGCCTCACCGCGGTGCACCAGGTGTTCCACTCCGAGCACAACCGGCTGGCCGAGTACATCAAGGAGCTCATCGTCGCCGAGGACGTCGACGTCGAGGAGTGGCAGCTCGAGAACGGCGACTGGAACGGCGAGCGGATCTTCCAGGCCGCGCGGTTCGTCACCGAGATGGAGTACCAGCACATCGTGTTCGAGGACTTCGCGCGCACGGTGCAGCCGGGGATCAACCCGTTCAACGTGTTCACGCAGTCCGACACGGCCATCAACCCGGCGGTGACGGCGGAGTTCGCGCACGCCGTCTACCGGTTCGGCCACTCGATGCTGACCGACACCATCTCGCGCACCCGCGCGGACGGCACGGTCGACGACATCTCGCTGCTCGAGGGCTTCCTCAACCCGCCCGCGTACACCAACGGCGGCACGATCAGCCCGGCCGAGGCGGCCGGCAGCATCGCGATGGGCATGACCGACCAGGCCGGCGCGGAGATCGACGAGTTCGTCACCGAGACGCTGCGCAACAACCTGCTCGGCCTGCCGCTCGACCTCGCGTCGATCAACCTGACGCGGGCCCGCGAGGCCGGCATCCCGTCGCTGAACGCGTTCCGGCGGGAGCTCTACGAAGAGACGCAGGAGAGCTCGCTGCGTCCGTACAGCGACTGGGTCGACTTCGGGCAGAGCCTGAAGCACCTGGACTCCGTCGTGAACTTCATGGCCGCCTACGGCACGCACCCGAGCATCGTGGCCGCGGCCACGAACGACGAGAAGCGGGCCGCGGCGCAGCTGCTGTTCGACAACGACCCGGCGCTGAACCCGGCGACGCCGGCCGACGCCTACGACTTCGTCAACGGGGTCGGCGCGTGGGCCAGCGAGGACGGCGTCACCACCACCGGCGTCGACGGCATCGACCTGTGGATCGGCGGGCTGGCGGAGTCGACCGTCACGTTCGGCGGCATGCTCGGCTCGACCTTCAACTACGTGTTCGAGCGCCAGCTCACCGACCTGCAGGACGGCGACCGGCTCTACTACCTGTCCCGCACGGCCGGGTTGAACCTGCGCACGCAGCTCGAGGGCAACTCGTTCGCCGAGATGGTCATGCGGAACACGACGGCGCAGGGCCTGAAGGCGCACGTGTTCAGCGTCGCCGACTGCGAGTTCGACCTGGCCAACCTGCAGGGCAGCGGCAACACCGTCGCCGACGACCCGTTGTCGGAGTGCGACGAGTCGAGGGTCCTGTACCGGATGGCCGACGGCACGATCCGCTACCGGCAGTCGAACACCGTCGACCCGCCGGGGCTGAACGCGCAGAGCACCTACAACGGCACGCCCGGCAACGACCGCATGTGGGGTGGCGTCGACGACGACACCTTCTGGGGCAACGACGGCGACGACACCATCGAGGGCAGCGACGGCATCGACACCGCCCTGGGTGGCCGCGGCGACGACGTCATCACCGACTCCGCGGGCGACGACGTGCACAAGGGCGGGCCGGGCAACGACGCCATCGACACCGGTCCCGGCCTGGACATCATCATGTCCGGCGACGGGCACGACTTCACCAACGGCGGCCTCAACGCCAACGAGACCTTCGCCGGCGAGGGCAACGACTTCGTGGTGGCCGGCGGCGGTGCCGACACCGTCTTCGGCGGCGGCGGGCACGACTGGCAGGAGGGCGGCAACGGCAACGACCTGCTCCAGGGCGACAGCGGCGCGCCGTTCTTCGACGACATCAACGCGCCGGGCGACGACGTCCTCATCGGCGGCAGCAACGAGGACGACTACGACGCCGAGGGCGGCGACGACATCATGGTCGCCGGCGCCGGCATCGAGCGGAACCACGGCGCGCGCGGCTTCGACTGGGTCACGCACGCCCGCGAGCCGGTCGCGGCCGACTCCGACCTGACGATCAACGTCCTGGACGGGCCGCCCGCCCTGGCCGACCGGTTCCTCCTCACCGAGGCGCTGTCCGGGTGGGACAAGAACGACGTCCTGCGCGGCGACGACCTCGTCCCGTACGAGGCGGACACCGAGCTCGAGGCGCCGTGGGGGTCGAATGTCCTGACGCCCGAGGGCATCGAGAAGATCGACGGGCTGGCCGAGATCGTCGACGGCCACACCGAGTGCCGCGTCGAGCCCGGCACCGAGGACGACCCGCACGAGGTCTGCGGCTTCGGCGCCGGCAACATCCTGCTCGGTGGCGGCGGCAGCGACCTGCTCGAGGGCCGCGGCGCCGACGACCTCATCGACGGCGACGCCTGGGTGAACCACCGGCTCAGCGTCCGGACCGACCCGGCCGACCCGGCCACCGAGGTCCGCAGCGCGACGCAGCTGTCGCAGCTGTCCGCCGATGTGTTCAGGCGGATCATCGACCCGGCCGACATCGTCATCGTCAAGGAGGTCCTCACCGCGGGCCCGGACGGCATCGACACCGCCGTGTTCTCCGGGCCGCTGGCCGACTACGACGTCGACAACACCGGGCCGGCGCTCACCGTCACGCACGCGCGCAACATCGTGTGCTGCGACGAGCAGGGCGACCCGATGGGCGACGGCACCGACACCATCACCAACGTCGAGCGGCTGCAGTTCGCCGACCAGGTCGTCGAGGTCTCCGACATCCCGACCAACGCTCCGCCGGAGGGCACGGTGACGCTGAGCGACACCACGCCCACGGAGAACCAGGAGCTCACGGCGACGCGTGACTTCACCGACGCCGACGGGATCGACGAGGCCACCGTCGTGCTCACCTGGCAGGCCGAGCTCGACAGCGTCTGGACCGGCGTCGGGACCGGGGCGACGTTCACCCCGTCGGACGACCAGGTCGGCGCCCCGCTGCGGGTCGTCGTCACCTACACCGACGGCGACGGCGTGGTCGAGAGCGTCACCTCGGCCGCGACGGCCGCCGTGGCGAACGTCAACGACGTCCCGACCGGCGTCCCGGCGATCCTCGACATCACCCCGCAGGAGGACGTGGCGAGCACCGTCTCGACCGCCCTCATCGCCGACGGCGACGGGCTGCCGGCCACGCTGGACGTGCGCTGGCAGGCCAGCACGACGCCGACGAACAACACCTACGCCGACATCGCGGGCGCGACCGGCACCACGTTCACGCCCACGCAGGCGCAGGTGAACCGCAAGCTGCGCGCCGTCGTCACCTACACCGACGGCAACGGCACCGCCGAGAGCATCGCGTCCGCGCCCACCGGCGTGGTCGGCGACCTGTTCATCGGCAGCGGCGCGCCGGAGACGTGGACCGGCACCGCCGGCGACGACCGGGCCTACGGGCGCGGCGGCAACGACACGCTCAACGGCGGCAGCGGCGACGACGTCATCGCCGGCGAGACCGGGAACGACATCGTCAACGGCGGCGCCGGCGACGACACGTTCCAGGTCACCGGGACGGCGCACGGCTGGGACTCCGTCACGGGCGCGGCCGGCACCGACCGCGTGGTGGCGACCACCGCCGGCACGCTGATCGGGCTGGCGTCGGTCGCGAGCGTCGAAGAGGTGTCCGCCGAACCGGTCCCGGGCGGCGGGGTGCTGGAGAACGTGGAGGTCAACGGGTCGAACTCGGCGAACACGCTGTCGTTCGCGCCCGTCACCCTCACCGGCATCGTCCACGTCGACGGGCTCGGCGGCGACGACTCCGTCACGGGCAACGCCGCCGACGACGTGCTCCGCGGCGGGGCCGCCAACGACACCGTCAACGGCGCGGGCGGGAACGACGCGCTGCACGGTGACGCCGGGGCGGACACGCTGAACGGTGCGGCCGGCGACGACGTGCTCGAGGGCGGCGCGGGCAACGACGCGCTGGTGCCGGGTCCCGGGTTCGACGTGCTGGCCTACGGGACGGGCACGGTCAACGTCGACACCGTCACCGGGTTCGACGCGAACCCGAACGGGGGCGGGCAGGACCTGATCGACCTGTCCGCGCGCGGGATCACCCCGGCGACGTTCGGCAGCTCGGTGACGATCACGCAGGGCGCCGGCTTCGTCCAGGTCCAGGTCGGCGCCGGGAACCAGATCAGGTTGACGGGGCTGACGGCCGCCACGGTCACCCAGGCGGACTTCGTCCTCGACTGATCGCACGAGACCCCCACTGAGGGGCCCCCAGGCCGGTGCGGGGTGTCACGGCACCCCGCACCGGCATCTAGCCGTGGATCTCGGCGATCTCGGACCGGTCCGTCCCCGAGCCGGAGCCGCTCTGCAGCAGGGCCAGGCTGCCCGCGATGAGCAGGACGCTGACCATGAGGAGGGCCAGCAGGCTCCGCTCGGCACCCGGCATGATGAGCCGGCGCCGCAGCTCGCTGAGGACGTGGTGTCCGGCCACGGGAAGGTCCTTCCGTCCGCTTCGGGGGTCGACGAGCAACCTGTCACTACCCGCTCGCCGGCCCTCGAAACGGGTCCATCGCATGACCTGAGGCGGCCGCCCGGGAGCGCCCGCAGGTCGAGCGCTGCAGCGACGTCGGCAGGCGACCAGGGTCGCTTCCTGCGCGAGAAGTTCGGCCGCTCCGAGCTCGACCTCTGACGCCCGCTTTCCATGATCATCAAGGATTCACCACACCATAGGGGGTCGGATCCTTGATGATCATGGAGAGCCGGCGGACTCAGGCGGAGAACCAGCCGCCGACGATCGCGTCGTGCCAGTCGGTGATGACGGCGGGAGCGATGCCCAGCGGGAGGTCGCCGTCCTCGCCCCACATCTTGTGGGTGCCGCCCAGGTACCGGGTCAGCGCGTACTTGGGCCGCGGCTCGATCGCCTCGAACATCGGGACGATGACCTCGGCGTAGACCTCGGGGCTGTGGTCGCGACTGGCGCCGGAGATGCCGGTCAGGGTCGGCGGCAGCGGCTTGACGTCCGGGCCGCTGAGCGGCTCGGTGTAGCCGACGAACCGGTCGACCAGGGCCTGGGTGCCCGCGGCGTCGAGTCCCAGGCGCTCCGCCGACACCTCAGCGGCGGCGACGAGGGACGTCCGGATGTTGTGGGTGATGAGGTACTCGCACTTGAACCGGGGCCGGACGGTCTGCTCGGCCCACTCGTCGAGGATCTCCTCCATCAGCCAGGGCAGCCGCATCAGGGCCGACGGTCCCTCCTTGGCCAGCGCCTCGGGGCCGCGGTATCGGGCGTGGTCGCGCCAGGTGCGGATGTAGAGGTCGTTGAAGAGGTCGTAGCGCTCCTTGGCTGGCGCCGCGGTCCGGTCGTAGCCCTGCACCTTGCCGGTCGGCGCCCACGCGAACTTCGCCGCGTTGATGTAGCCGAACGGCGAGGCCTCGGCCGCCAGGTTGCCGGAGCAGTTCGGGATCCGCTGCGACAGCATCGACACGATGGGGCCGCCGGTCGAGTGCCCGTGGACGTAGACGGCGTACTCGGACTCGGGGAGGTGCCGGCGGGCGGCCTCGATCATGCCGACCTCCATGGCCGCCGGCCAGGCCGCCATGCGGTGGTAGAACCGGGTGCCGGGCTTCGCGCGGGCCAGGGTGCGGGTGCCGTCGCGCAGCCGCTGCTTCTGGTCCTTGATGATGTCGTAGTCGTCGGGCGAGACGAACTCGCCGTCCTGCCAGATCGGGGTGCGGACGGTGCCGTCCGGGTGGATGGTGTCGCCCGGCCAGTCGCGGCTGGCGTCCGGCAGGTACAGCCGCCCGGGGAACGTGGGCAGGACGACCTTCCAGCCCAGCTTGCCGACGAGCAGCTCGGCGAGCGGCACCAGCTGGCGCCAGTCGTCCTCGCCGCCGTGCAGGAACAGCCCGCCCACCTTCTTGCCGTCGGCGTCGACGGGGATCTGCTCGGGCCGCGTGGGCTCGAAGACGCGCACGCCGATGTCCCACTGCAGGCCCAGGGCCTCGACGGTGAAGACGTCCTCGCGTTCACTGAACGGGACGTCCTCGCGTCCGAGCAGTGCGTCCGTCGCCGCGACCATGTCCGGTCGTTCGACGAACTCTCGCGGCATCCACACGGTTTGCGTCATCGTCGAAGGCTCCCGTCGGCAGGACCGTCACGTTCCACAATCCGTATATCATGTCATGTATCTACGTGGCGAGAGCTACTCCGATTCGAGCACCTTGCGGGCGCGCAGGTTGGCCTCGTGGGCGCCGGGCGAGACGGTCGGCCAGCTCAGGTCCAGGCTCTCGATGGTCTCCAGCACGACGGCGGCGACCAGCGCCTGAGTGACGCTCTTCTGGTCGGCCGGCACGACGTACCAGGGCGCCCACTCCGTCGACGTCGCGGACAGGGCCGCCTCGTACGCGGCCTGGTAGTCCTCCCACAGGGCCCGCTCGGCGACGTCGGCGGCGTTGAACTTCCACTCCTTGTTCGGATTGTCGAGGCGGGCCATGAACCGGCGGTGCTGCTCGTCCTTCGAGACGTGCAGGTAGAACTTGACGATCTTCGTCCCGTTGCGGTCCAGGTGCCGTTCGAAGGCGTTGATGTCCTCGTACCGATCAGCCCAGAAGCCCGGCCCGCGGTCCCTCGACGGCAGTTTCTGCGCGTCCAGCCAGTCCGGGTGCACGCGCAGCGCGATGACCTCCTCGTAGTGCGACCGGTTGAAGATCCCGATGCGGCCGCGCTCGGGCACCGCCCGGGCGATCCGCCACAGGTACGTGTGGTCCAGTTCCTCGGCCGACGGCTTGCGGAAGCCGACCACGTCGACCCCCTGCGGGTTGACGCCGGACATGACGTGCTCGATCGCCGAGTCCTTCCCCGCGGCGTCCATGGCCTGGAAGACGACGAGCAGCGCGTACCGGTCGCTGGCCCACAGCAGCTCCTGGGCGTCGGACAGCTGCGACACGCCCTCCTTCAGCAGCGCCCGCGCCGCCGTGTCCAGCTGCGGCTCGGTCAGCACACCGAGCTCACCGCCGGCCGACCAGCGGGTGTCGCGCTCGGCCAGCCCGGCCGGCCGCCCCGGCCGCACGCGGAGCCCGTCGACGATCCGGCCGCGTCTGTCCATGGTGCTCACCTCTCGACCCGCGCCGCAGTCTTCGGACGGCGGCGGATGATCAGCTTCTCGACCTCGGCCAGCACCAGGTAGCCCAGCGGCGCCAGCAGGCAGATCCCCCACTGCGTCGCCGTCAGCTCGACGGTGTCGAACAGGCGCTGCAGGCCGGAGATCGCGGTGACGATGAACGTCAGCGCGATCGTGATGAGCACCAGCCGGACGAACCGGCCGTTCGAGAGCGTGTCCCGGCTGAAGATCGTCCGCGCCGGGTCGCGCCACTCCACCGCCGCCACGATGTGCAGCAGCGACATGGCGACGAGGCCCATCGTCGTCGCGACCGCCAGCGAGTACTGGTCCTCCCCCACGGCGACGACCACCAGCGCGCCGATCGCGATCAGCAGACCGTCGAGCCCGAGCCGCACGCCCAGCGCCGGACGGATCACCGGCTCGTCCGGCGGGCGCGGACGGCGGTCCATCAACCCCGGCGTCGGCTCGTCGAACCCGAGCCCGATCGCCAGCAGCACGTCGATGGCGAAGTTGATCCACAGGATCTGCAACGGCAGCAGCGGCGTGCCGTCGGCGATGGTGAAGATGCCGGCGCCGAGGAAGGTCAGGATGAACCCCGCCAGCATGATCATCTGGACGCGCACGTACTTCATCAGGTTGTCGTAGAGCCCGCGCCCGCCCTCGACGGCGGTGACGATCGTCGCGAAGTTGTCGTCGGTGAGGATCATCTCCGCCGCGTCCTTGGTCACCTCGGTGCCGGTGATCCCCATGGCCACGCCGATGTCGGCCCGGGTCAGCGCCGGGGCGTCGTTGACGCCGTCGCCGGTCATCGCGACGACGTTCCCCTGCTTCTTCAGCACGCCGACCAGGCGCACCTTGTCCTCGGGCGCGACCCGGGCGACGACGCCGATGCTGCCGACCTCGCGGTCCAGCCGGTCGTCGGAGAGCGCGGCGAACTCGGTGCCCGTCATCGCCCGGCCCTCGATGCCCAGCTGCCCGGCGATCGCGGCCGCCGTCGTCGCGTGGTCGCCGGTGATCATGCGGACGCGGATGCCGGCCCGCTTGCACTCGGCGATCGCGTCCCGGGCCTCCTTGCGCGGCGGGTCGACGATGCCGACGAGCGCCAGGAACTCGAGGTCGGCCACGGTGCCCAGCAGGTCCGACGTGGCGTCGAAGTCGATCCGCTCGAGGTCGCGCCGGGCCACCGCCAGCACCCGCATGCCCTCGCCGGCCAGCCGGTCGTTCTCGGCCAGCACCTTCCCCGTCCCCGCCGCGCTGTCGACCAGCGGCTGCGAGGTCCCGTCGCCGGCCAGGTACCGGGTCGACCGCGCCAGCAGCACGTCCGGCGCGCCCTTGACCAGGCACCGGACGAATCGCCGGCCGCCCTCCTGCAGCTCGTGGAACGTCGCCATCAGCTTGTACTCGGCGTCGAACGGGACCTCGGCCAGCCGCGGGACGGCGCGCCGGGTCTCCTCGACGTCCAGCCCGCCCTTCTCGGCCAGCACGACCAGCGCGCCCTCCGTCGGGTCGCCGATGCAGGCGCCGTCGCGGATCACCGCGTCGTTCGCCAGCGCCATGGGCAGCAGGAACGGCTCCAGCGCGGCGTCGCCGGACCCGGCCACCCGCATGATCCGGCCCTGCGTCGAGTAGCCCTCGCCGTCGACGTCGAACCGGCGGCCGGCCACGACCAGCGCCCGCGCCGTCATCTGGTTGAGCGTCAGCGTGCCGGTCTTGTCCGAGCAGATCGCCGACGTCGACCCCAGCGTCTCGACCGAGCGCAGCCGCTTGACGATCGCGCCCTTGCCGGCGAGCTGCTGCGTGCCCATCGAGAGCAGCATGGTGACGACGGCGGGCAGCCCGGTCGGGATCGCGGCGATGGCCAGGCTGATGCCGACGAGGAACAGCGAGTCGAAGTCCTCGCCGCGGGCCAGCCCCAGTAGGATGATCGCGACCAGCGCACCGGCGGCCATGATCGTGATGAGGACGGTCAGCTGGTCCAGCTGCTTGGTGAGCGGCGTCTTCTCCTGCTCGACGCCGCTGAGCATGCCGGAGATGTGCCCGACCTCGGTGCCCATGCCGGTCGCGGTGACGACCATCTCGCCGCGCCCGCGGGTGACCTGCGAGTTCATGTACGCCATGTCGACGCGGTCGCCCAGCGGGACGTTGACGCCGTCGACCGGGTCGATGCTCTTCAGGACCGGGGTGCTCTCCCCCGTCAGCCCGGCCTCCTCGATCTCCAGCGTCGCCGCCACCAGGATCCGGCCGTCGGCGGGCACCTTGTCACCGGCCTCGAAGCTCACGACGTCGCCCGGCACCAGCTCCTCGGCGGGGATCTCCTGCACCTGGCCGTCGCGGCGCACGCTCGCCGTCATGATCAGCATCTTGCTGAGCGCGGCGACGCTCTCGGCGGCCTTGCCCTCCTGGTGCAGTCCCATGATCGCGTTGACCACCGTCAGGCCCAGGACCGCCAGCCCGGTGCCGAACTCCTGCAGCGCGACCATGCTGACGATCGCCGCGCCGACCAGGACAAGCTGCATGAGGTCGCGGTACTGGCGCAGGAACGCCTTCCAGCCGGGCTCCTTCGCGGCCTGGGCCAGCCGGTTCGGCCCGTACCTCGCGCGCCGCTCGGCGACCTCGCCCGCCGTCAGGCCGGTGCCGGGGTCCACCTCCAGCCGGCGGAGGGCGTCGTTCGCCGAGAGCCGGAACCACTCCGTCCGGTCCTCGGCCGGAGTGGGCGGTGCCACCGTCGTGCTCATCTCAGCCTCCCCGCGGTCAGCGGACGAAGACCCCGGAGCGGACGATCGCCCAGATGACGAACACGCACAGCGCGATGATCACCAGCGACCACACCGGGTAGTGCGGCAGGAACAGGAAGTTCGCGATCGCGGCCAGGGCGGCGAGGGCGATCCCGACGCCGCCCGCGACCGGGCTCCCGCTGAACAGCGCGAACCCCGCGATCATCAGCAGGATCCCGGCGATGAGGTGGATCCAGGCCCACGCGGTCACGTCGAGGTCCAGCGAGTAGTCCGGCACCGTCGCGTAGAAGTCGTCGTCGAGCAGACCGGCCAGGCCCTCGAGCGCCTGGAACGCGCCGAGCAGGACCATCATCGTCGCCGCGAAGACCAGCCCGGCCGCGGCCCACGAGTCTCTCCGGCTCGGCCGTTCGTAGATCGATCCGTGCTGGGCCATGACGCCTCCCCGGTCGGTCTCGGGCTCATGGTGGTCCGGCGCCCGGCGAGCGGGCCTCACCCGGCCGGGGTGAACCGCGGTCTTAGGGTGGGCGGCGTGACGGTGCACGAGCTGAGCCGCGAGGAGGCGCGCCGCATCTCCGTCCGTGCCCAGCTGTTGGACGCCTCGCGCCCGGACGACCTGTTCGACGTCGTCCGCACCCTCGCCTTCCTGTACTACGACCCCAACGCCGCCGTCGCGCCCGCCGCCGAGCTCATCGTGTGGAGCCGGCTCGGCTCGGAGTTCGACCCCACGACGCTCGCGGACGCGCTGGCCGAGCAGCGGCTGGTGGAGCTGCGCGGCGTCATCCGCCCCATCGAGGACGTCGCCCTGTACCGGGCCGAGATGCTCGCCTGGGACACCCCGGCGCCGGGCGAGCCGGAGTGGCGGCAGAGCCTGCGCGACTGGGTCGACGACAACGACGGGTTCCGGCTCGACCTGCTCGAACAGCTACGCGCCGACGGGCCGCTGCGCTCGCGCGACCTGCCCGACACCAGCGTGCGATCGTGGCGGTCGACCGGCTGGACCAACAACCGCAACGTCCGGCAGATGCTGGAGCTCCTGGTGGCGCGCGGCGAGGTGGCGCTGCACGGCCGCGCCAACGGCGACCCGCTCTTCGACCTCGCCGAACGCGTCTACCCCGACGCCGTCGTCCCGGCCGCGTCGGCGCTGCGGATGCGCGACGAGCGGCGGCTGCGGGCGCTCGGTCTGGTGCGGCCGCGGGCGCTCGAGTCGCCCGACGAGCCCGTGGGCGAGCCGGCCGTCGTCGACGGCGTCCGCGGCCGGTGGCGGGTCGACCCGGCCCAACCCGGGCGGCCGTTCGCGGGCCGGGCGGCGTTGCTGTCGCCGTTCGACCGGCTGGTCTACGACCGCAAGCGGCTGGCCGAGCTGTTCGAGTACGAGTACCTGCTCGAGATGTACAAGCCCGCCGCCGCGCGCCGGTGGGGGTACTTCGCGCTGCCGGTGCTCTACGGCGACCGCCTGGTCGGCAAGCTCGACGCGACCGCCGACCGGCGGGCCGGCGTCCTGCGCATCGACGCGCTGCACGAGGACGTCGACT
The DNA here is from genome assembly GCF_014204975.1 of Jiangella mangrovi. Classification (NCBI taxonomy): domain Bacteria; kingdom Bacillati; phylum Actinomycetota; class Actinomycetes; order Jiangellales; family Jiangellaceae; genus Jiangella; species Jiangella mangrovi. The sequence goes on along the minus strand of NZ_JACHMM010000001.1, from coordinate 3,789,019 downwards.
TCACGCCGCAGATGAGCGAGGCCGTCGACCGTGAGATCGACGACCTCGCCACCTGGCTCGGGTTGATCCCCATCCGCCGCTGACGCTTCGGGATGGCTGAGGGAAAGGTGTCGCCCCAGCGACACTGATCCCTCACCCATCGCGATGAGTGAGCACCTACTGGCGCCAGAGCGCCACCAGACGCTCACTCACACACCGCACGATCGCGCCCGAACACGCAGCGATGGTCGCCGAATGCGGATCCGTCGGGAGGGAGTTCTCCCCGCCAGAGCAAGGAGAACTCCCTCCCCACAACGGTGCTGGCCCGGCGTCAGGCCGGGTCGGCGCTGAAGCGCCGCTCGGCGGCGTCGTACTCGGTCACGCGCACGCGCACGGTCGAGCCGGCGTCGGCCCGCGCATCGCGGGCGAGACCGGGCACGCCGGAGTCGGTCACCACGAGCAGCCCGAAGGGTGCGACGGTCGTGACAGTCGCGGCGATCTCGTCACCCGCGGCCGGGAGGGTTCCGGTCATGTGGCTCGCCCCCTCTCCTGCATCAGGGTGAGTCGGACGGCCGGGGCAGCGCCCGGCCGTCCTTCCCTTCGCCGTGGCGGGTGCGCGGGCCGGGCTCCCGCCCGGACCTCACGCACCCGACCCTCGTCACGACACCCAGTACGAGTACAGGACGACGTTGACCAGGTGGAAGCGGAACTTCACCTCCTGGCCCGCCAGGGTCGCCAGCCGCGCCCGGCCGCGCCACTTCACCGACGCGTCCAGCCGGTCGCCGATGACGGGGATCATGTCGGCGGCCGTGAATCCGGGGATCGGCGTGCCGTCGGCCGCCAGCACCTCGATCTGGAGGCTGCCGCCGTCGTGCACCACCGCGTTGACGTGCAGGTCGGAGCCGTCGAAGACGACCGGCTTGGTGGTGACCTCACCGGCGTCGCCGAGGCCGGGCAGTGAGGCGTTGGACATCGAGGCGAAGCCGTCGCGGCGCCACGTCGCCAGGCCGACCTGGCCGAAGTGCTCCTCGCGGTTCGGGTCGTCGGAGTCGGCGCCGCCGTGGCCGTTCTGGAAGCCGGCGTAGTACATCGAGATCGTCGAGTCGTCGACCAGGATGTTCGAGGCCGTGTAGAGGGCGCCGTCGTCCCAGGCGCCGCCGCGGCTGGGCTCGAGGATCGGGTCGCGCACCGGCCGCTCCCAGCGCAGCAGGTCGCGCGACGACGCGAGCTGCGGCAGCACCGGGCCGTCGGCCGCCGACGCGTACTCGCCGGAGGTGTAGTCGGTGGTGAGGAAGACCCACGGGACGCCGATGTAGGTGCTCTCGTACGGCAGGACGGGCATGCCGTAGATCTGCCCCTCGACCCCGCCGATCGCCTCGGCCGCGCCGTCGTCGGCGGAGTCGCCCATAACGGCGAGCTGCGGGGTTGTCCAGGTCTCGAGGTCGGGGCTGGTCGAGATGAACGCGGCCCGCTCGTAGATGCCCGGCGTGCGCGCCGTGAACATGCGCTTCTTGATGGTCGCGATGTACAGCCGCTGCTTCGGGTCCCACGCGGTCTGCACGACGTCGCCGTCGTTCAGCAGGTGCTCGGCCCGCAGCGGCGTCCAGTCGTACCCGTTGGGCGAGATCCAGCCGTAGTAGCCGTTACCGCCCGGCACGCTCGGCGCCGGCTGCGTCTTCATGGTGAAGTAGCGGCGGTCGGCCGGGGCGTCGGGGTTGTAGACGACGTGCGCCCCGCTGCCGGCCAGGACGATGTTCGTCTGCGACGCCGGGATGTCCTTGTAGCCGACGCCCGACACCGTCGAGCGGCCCACCGGCTTGTCCCAGGTCAGGCCGTCCTCGCTCTCGGCGTAGCAGAGGTGGTAGTTCGGCGCCTGGTCGTTGTAGCACGTGTACCACATGCGGTACAGCCCGTCGATCACGTAGACCGAGCCGTAGGTGTAGCTGCTCGCCTCCCACGGCTGGTCCGGACGGAGCACCGGCCGCTCGCGCTTGTCGCCCGGGTGGACGACGCGCTCGACGTCGTGGGCGGACTCGATGCGGTAGTCGTCGAGGAAGAGTTCGCGCTCGGTCCCCAGGGCCGGATCGTACGACGGCGGCGCCGCGGTCAGCACGGCCTCGTCCCAGTAGGAGATGCCGGCGGCGGCCTGCGAGCCGTAGATGTGCGCCGTCACGTGCGCGGTGTTCGCCGGGGCGACGCCGGTGACGGAGACCTCCTGCCAGTCCGTGCTGAACTCCGGCTCGACGTTCGTCACGCCGATGCGGTTGCGGTCGAAGTCCCAGAACTCCAGGTACAGCCAGGCCGGCGTGCCGCTGCGGCCCTTCAGGTTCACGGTCAGCGTGTACTCGTCGCCGGCCGTGGCGACGATCCGCTCGCTGCGCACCGACACCGACGTGCCGGCGACGTCGTTGATCTCCAGCGAGCCGAGCCCGGCCGTGCGGTACGCGCCGAGGTTGACGACGTTGGCGCCGTCGGCGTTGCCCTCCACACCCCAGCCGAGCGGGTGGCCGCTGCGGTCGCCGGCGTCGAACGCGCCGTTCTGCAGCAGCAGGCCGGGCTTGCCGACGACGGGCTGCGGCAGCGGCTGCGCCGACACCAGCAGGGTGGACGAGAGGGCGACGGCGGCGACGACGGCGCCGGCTGTGGCGGCCGTGCGGGTCCATCGAGACATGGCGACTCCCATGATCCGGGGGGTGGAGACGGCATTCCGCAGCGAACACGGGCCGACGTTTCATGTCAATAGACAGATCATGACGAACGTGGTCTTGACCGCCGATACCGGATTGATCTACCGTCGCCGACCAAAGGTATGGAATGACATTCCACTCATTGCCGAGTGTTGGGAGTCCCCCTCATGCCCACCCGCTTCTCCGGCCTCGTCGGCGGTCTGGTCGGCTTCGGTGCGGCCGTCGTCCTGCTCAGCACGACCCTCGGCGGCCCCGCCCCGCTGGACGATGCCGCCGTCGACCCCGTCGCCGAGACCCCCGACGGCGCGATCAACCCGCTGCCCGCCGGTGACGGCCCCGCGGCCGACGCCTCGGTGACCGGCGTCGGCCCGGAGTGGAACGTGCTGAACTGGGGCCCGGGGCCGCGCGCCGCCGTGCCCGCCTCGTTCGGCTACGACACCGTCGTCGACGGGCGGACCGAGCAGAAGATCTTCGTGTCGACGCAGGCGAACGACGACGTCGCCGCCGCCGACTCGATCGTCAACATGTCCACATCGGAGGACTCCGGCGTCTCGTTCCTCACCACCGAGCGCAACTACCCGACGACGGCGCTGAACATGACCCGGCTGCCCGACGGGTCGCTGTTCGCCGTCGATTTCATCCCGGAGTGGGGCGACAGCACGCGCACCTGGGTGAACCTGCTGTCCTGGCGGTCGACAGACGGCGGGCAGACCTGGGAGCGGATCAAGGGCCGGTTCACCCCGCCCGACGGCGAGCAGTTCGCCGGCACCGACCGCGGCCTGCGCGTGCACCGGGTGCCGCGGGTCCTGGCCGACGGCGCGATCGTCGTGCCGGTCTACACCGTCTACCGCTCGATGCCGCGCCGGATCAGCGCGTTCCTGCAGTCCACTGACGGCGGCCTGACCTGGACGCAGCGCTCGTTCGTGCCGTCGAGCATCGGCACCAACGAGGTCGGCTGGGGCTACACCCAGGACGGCCGGCTGATCTCCGTCATGCGGACCGAGGGCGAGACCCCGGCGCGGCTACGGGTCAGCTGGTCCAGCGACGACGGCCACACCTGGACGCCGTCGCAGCCGCTACTGGACCCCGACGGCGCGCAGGTCGTGGGCATCTACCCCGACGTCGTGCTGCAGCCCAACGGGATCATGCTGATGAGCACGGGCCGGCCCGACAACCGCGTCTACGTCGACTACGACGGCACGGGCGAGACGTGGGACGAGGTCCGCAACGTCTTCACCCTCTATCCGTCCGACACCGGTAACGGCCGCTACGACGGCTCCAGCGGCAACCAGTCGATGACGAACGTCGGCGCCAGCCGGACGATGTTCTTCGGCGACAAGTGCCACGTCTGGGGCTGCAAGGCCTACAACGAGCAGTACGGCGTCGTCGCGGTGCTGATGAACGCCGTCACCGACGGGGTCGGCAAGATCGACGTCGCGTCGCAGCTGGCCGCCGGCGTCGCGACGGTGAGCGGCGACTTCGCCGCGGCCGACCCGCGCTTCCCCGAGCAGCGGCCCGAGGGCGCGTTCGACGGCAGCTCCCGGCCGCACTCGGCCGCGGTGCTGTCGGGCACCGCCACGTCGACGATGACCCTGAAGCTGGACCGTCCCTACTTGATCGACCGGATCGGGCTCATGCTCGGCGACGGCCAGCCGCTCGACGCGAACGTGCAGCTCTCGCTCGACGGCCGGCGCTGGGGCAAGCCGGTGGTGCGGACGGTCGACAGCCGCGACCACGCCATGCGCTACACCGACTTCGCCGCGGAGCGGGCGCAGTACGTCCGGGTGACGGTGCCGGCCGGCACGACGCCGATCACCGAGCTCGAGGTCTACTCCAGCGACGTGCAGACCTTCGAGAACGACCCGATCTACGGCATCCCGCGCGGCTTCGTCGACGCGAAGAACACCACCGTCAACGACCAGGAGCTCGAGGGCTGGAACAGCAGCTCGTCGCTGCGGCTGTTCGACAAGTTCCTCGACGACAACGCGACGGCCACGAAGCCGACGGAGCCGGTGGAGCACCAGCGGGCGACGTTCGCGTGGAGCACCAACGACTTCCGCGGCCCGTTCACGTTCGCGGTCGAGGGCGTCGCGGGCGGGGCCGACGGTGACGCCGTCACCCCGTGGCGGTTCCGGCTCGTGCCCGGCGCGAACGCGACGACGCCGCCGTCGCTCGAGGTGTCCGACGGGTCCGCCTGGACGCCGGTTGGGCGACTGAACGCCGTCGTCCCGATCAACACCTGGGTGCCGGTCACCGTCGACACGACGACGTCGTCGGCGACCGTGACGATCGGGACGCAGGAGTTCAGCACCTCGGTGACCGCCGCGTCCGCCGATCGCCTCGCCGGGCTGACGTTCACCACCGGCGACCCGATCGCCTACGGCATGTCGTTCTTCATCGACGACCTCAGCATCGGGGCCGCGTCGTAGGCGTCTCGTAGGGTGGGACGGTGATCCTCGCGCATGCCAGTGACCCCCATGTCGGCAGCATCCACGACGAAGCCCTGCTGTCGGCATGGCGGTCGCTGCCCGGCGCGCTCGACGGCGTCCGGCCCCGGCCCGGCCTGCTCATGCTGACCGGCGACCTCACCGACCACGGCACCGCCCCCGAGTACCGCCGCCTCGACGACCTGCTGTCGGGGCTGGACGGGCTCGGGGTGCGGTGCCGGGTCGTCGCCGGCAACCACGACGACCCGGCGGTTCTGCGCGAGACGCTGCCGCACCTGTTCGGCGAGGTGGCCGACGACGCCGGCTCCCCCGCCGTCTGGACCGAAGTGGTCGACGGCGTGACGCTGGTCGGGCTGGACAGCTCGTCCGGGACGCTGGGCGCGACGCAGCTCTCGTGGCTGGACGGCGTGCTGGCCGCGGCGACCGGCCCGGTGCTCGTCGCGCTGCACCACCCGCCGTTCCCGACCGGCCTGCATCAGCTCGACACCGAGTGGCCGCTGGTGGACGCCGCCGCGCTGCGTGCCGTGGTGGCCCGGCACCCCGTAGTCGCCGGCGTCCTCTGCGGCCACGACCACCGCCACATCGCGACGGTGCTCGACGGCCGGGTGCCCTTGGTCTCCGCGCCGGCGCTGTCGTGGCGGCCGCGCCTGGACCTGCGCCCCGGCGAGCCCCTGACGCCGTCGCCGTCGCACGAGCCGGCCGGTCTGCTGATCCACGTGGTCGACGAGCTCGGCCTGCGGACCCACCACCTCCCGCTGGCGCACTGAGCCCGCCCGTCTAGGGTGGGGCGATGGCACCGGTGAGGCAGATCCAGGTCACGTTCGACTGCGCGGACCCCGAGCGGGTGGCCCGGTTCTGGTGCGACGTACTCGGGTACGTCCTTCCCGACGGCTATGCGTCAGCGTGCGTCGATCCCCATGGCGTCGGCCCGCGGCTGTACTTCCAGAAGGTTCCCGAGGGCAAGGTCGTCAAGAACCGGGTGCACCTCGACGTGCGGGTCGGCACCGGGCTCGTGGGCGAGGAGCGCCTCGCCGCCCTCGAGGCCGAGTGCGCTCGGCTCCTCCCCCTCGGCGCGACCCGCCTGTACCTCCTCCCCGCCGACGACGAGAACGAGTCATGCCTCGTCATGCAGGACATCGAGGGCAACGAGTTCTGCCTCGACTGAGCCGGGCGCCCCGGGTTTCCGATGAGGTCCGGCCTGCCCGCCGTCGAGCCTTGGCACGCCGGAGCGTTGCACACACTGGGGCAATTCAGACAGGCAAGGTCGCCGCCGGCGTGCCAAGGGGTCACCGCGGGCGTGCCAAGGCTCCGCTAGGAGCCGAGCAGGTCGGGCTGGGCGGGCAGGTACTCCTCGGCCAAGCCGGGGTGGTTGTTGCGCACGTTGCCCACCTCGGGGCCGACAGGGCGGGCGACCAGTCCGGCCCCCACCGAACCCGCGGCGGACCGAGCCAGATCGAGCACTCCGGCGGCGTCCTCGTTGCCGCGGTCCAGCCAGTCCCCGAGCGTGTCCGCCGTCAGGAACACCGGCATCCGGTCGTGGATGTGAGCGAGCTCCGGAGCCGGGGTCGTCGTCAGCACGCTCGCCGACAGCACCCAGCGGGCCGGGTCCTCGGCCGGGACGGAGTCGTCGCGCCACCACTCGAAGACGCCGGCCATCGCCAGCCGGGCCGCGCCGCCCGGCGGGTGGATGTAGAACGCCTGTTTCCGGCCGGACCCGCCCGGCCCGCGCTGCCACTCGTAGTAGCCGCTCGCGGGGACGACGCAGCGGCGGCGTGCGACGGGGCCGCGGAAGGCCGGCTTCTCCCCCACGGTCTCGATGCGCGCGTTGATCATCTTGGCGCCGCCGGACGCGTCCTTCGCCCACGACGGGATCAACCCCCACCGGGCGGCGTGCAGCTGCCGGGTCCGCTCGGGCGGCTCGTCGGTGCGCTCGAGGACGACGGGGACGCGGTCGGTCGGGGCCACGTTGAACGACGCCATCAGCTCCAGCACGCTGCCGTCGGCGATGGCGGCGAACTCGGCCGCGAGGTCGTCGATGGACGCGTCAGCCACATACCGTCCGCACACGTCCCCGATTGTCCCCCACTCACACGACGGCGCCGGAGTGCCGTACCGTCTCGGGACGCGGCTCCCGGCGGGACGGCGACCGGCCCCGGTCCCGGCCGCCGCGCCGCCCATCCCACCGGACCAGCAGCGGCACCGCGATGAAGATCGACGAGTAGGTGCCGGCCAGGATCCCCACGAACAGCGCCAGCGCCAGGTCCTGCAGGGTCTGCGCACCGACGGTGACGGTGCCGGCGATCAGCATCCCGGCAACGGGGAGCAGCGCGATCAGCGACGTCGACACCGACCGGAGCAGGGTCTGGTCGACGGCGCGCCCGGCGGCGGCCGCGTAGGAGACGCCGTTGCCGCGCCGGCGGGTGTTCTCGCGGACCTTGTCGAAGACGACGACGGTGTCGTACAGCGAGTAGCCGAGGATGGTGAGGACGCCGACGACGGTGGCGGGTGTAACGGTGAGCCCGGCCAGCGCGTAGACGCCGACGGTGATGAGCAGGTCGTGCAGCAGCGCGACGAACGCGGCCAGCGCCATGAGCGGCGCGAACGCGATGGACAGGTAGCCGACGATCAGCACCGCGAACACCGCCAGCGCGACGACCGCCTTGCGGGTCACGTCGTGTCCCCAGCTCGGCCCGATGACGTCGGTGGTCACGTCGTCCGCGGACACGCCGGCCACCTCGGCGACGTCGCCCCGCAGGTCCGCCGCCCGGTGCGCGTCGTCCTTGCCGATCTCTACGACGATGCTGCCGTCGCCCAGCTCGCGCACCTGCGAGTCGGCGACGCCGTCGGCCGCGAGCACGTCCTGGACCTCGGACACCGTCGCCGACCCGCCGTGGGTCTGGATGATCGCGCCGCCCTCGAACTCGACGCCCAGGTTCAGCCCACGCGCGAACAGGCCGCCCACGGCCAGCACGATCACGACGCCACTGATCGCGAACCAGCGGCGGGTGTGCCCCACGACGTCGATCGTCGCGTCGCCGCGGTGCAGCCGGTCACCCAGCGAGGTGCGAGGCCGCCCGCCCGCGAACCGCAGGCCGGACCACCGGCCCCGCAGCCACCACCCGCGCACCGCGTACGCCACCACGGGCCGCGTGAACAGGAACACCACGAGCACGTCGATGACGGTGGCCAGGCCCAGCGCGAACGCGAACCCGCGCACCTGGTCCGCCGACAGCACGTACAGGACGGCCGCGGAGAGGAACGAGACGGTGTCGGCGACGAGGATGGTGCGGCGTGCCCGGCGCCAGCCGTACTCGACGGCCGATCGCGCCGTCCGGCCGTCGCGCATCTCGTCGCGGATCCGTTCGAAGAACACGACGAACGAGTCCGCGGTGATGCCGACGGCGACGATCAAACCGGCGATCCCGGCCAGCGACAGCCGGTAGTTCACCTGCGCCCCCAGCAGCGACACCGCCGCGTACGAGCAGCCGGCGGCGAGCACCAGGCTGGCGACGGCGATGACGCCCAGGCGGCGGTAGTACGCCAGGCAGTAGAGGACGACCAGCCCGAGCCCGATGACCCCGGCCACCAGCCCGGCCGTCAGCTGGGTCGAGCCCACCGTCGGCGAGATCGTGCTGACCTGGCTCTTCTCGAACGCCAGCGGCAGCGAGCCGTAGCTGAGCACGTGCGCGAGGTCGGTCGCCTCCTGCCGGGTGAACGTCCCGGTGATCTGCGCCCGGCCGCCCGTGATGGCCTCGTCGATCCGCGGCGACGACACCACCAGCCCGTCCAGGACGATCGCGATCTCGTTCTTCGGCGCCGGCTGACTCACGACGGCGGTGGTGGCGTCGGCGAACTGCTTCGTCCCGGCGTGGTCGAACTTCAGGTCGACCTCCCACCCGCCGGCCCCACCAGCCGGCACCCCGGCCTGCGCGGCGGACAGGTCGGTGCCTTCGACGACCGCCGGGCCGAGCACGTACTTCGCCGTGCCGTCCCGGTCGCAGGCGGCGACGGCGGCATCGGCGGCGGCCGTGTCCCCACCCTGCCGCGTCGCGGGGTCGGTGCAGTCCAGCGCGTCGTAAGCGGCGGCGACATCAGCAGCGACGCCGTCGCTCGCGGCCGTCGTTCCCGCGGGCTGTACCGCAGGCGGCCCCGTCAGGAGGGTCGGGCGGAACCGCAGCAGCGCCGTCTGCCCGATGAGGTCGACCAGCCCCTGGTCGTTGCGCCCGGGCACCGTCACCACGATCTGGTCCGAGCCGCGCACCGCCACCTCGGCCTCGGCGACGCCGGTGCTGTTGACCCGCTGCCGGATGATCGCGACCGCCTCGTCCAGGGAGGCCCGGGTGACGCCCTCGTCCGAGCCCTTCGGGGGTGACGCCGTCAGCGTCACGCTGGTGCCGCCGGCGAGGTCGACCGCGAGCCGGGGCTTCACGGCTCCGGCGAGCAGCATGCCGGCGACCACCAGCACGAGCAGCGCGGCCAGCGCGATGAGCGGCCGTCCGGGCCTCGGGATGCCGGGCGGGCGGGAGTCGGGCATGCGGGTTCCTCCGGGTTCCGGTTCAGTGCAGTCGCACCCGCGGGTCCAGACCCGCGTAGGCGACGTCGACGACGATGTTGGCCAGCACCACGGCCGCCGAAGCCACCAGCACGATCCCGATGATCACCGGGAGGTCCTGGCGGGTGATGGCGTCGACGGCGGTGTTGCCGAGCCCTGGCAGGCTGAATACGGTCTCGGTGACGACGGCGCCGCCGACCAGCTGGCCGAGGTCGATGCCGAACTGCGTCACCACGGGGGTCAGCGCGGCCCGCAGGCCGTGCCGGTAGACGACCCGCCGCTCGGTGATCCCCTTCGAGCGGGCGGTGCGGATGTAGTCCTCGCCCAGCACGTCGAGCATCGACGCGCGGGTGAGCCGGGTGTAGGTGGCCGCGAGCAGCAGCGCCAGGGTGATCCAGGGCAGCACCATGTGCTGGAACCAGGCGGCCGGGTCCTGGGCGAACGGCACGTACCCGCCGGCCGGGAACCAGGACACCCCGGCCAGGGTCAGCTGGTAGTAGAAGGCGTAGAGCAGCAGGATGCCGAGCAGGAACGGCGGCATCGAGTAGAAGAACAGCGCGAACGCGGTCAGCCCGCGGTCCGACGCCGACCGCGGGTGCGTGGCCGACACCACCCCGTTGAAGACGCCCAGCCCCAGCCAGATGATCGACGCCCCGAGCACCAGCGACAGCGTGATCGGCAGCGCCTGCGCGATGATGTGCGTCACCGGCACCTGGTGGTAGTAGTCGTACCCGAGGTCGCCGCGCAGCGCCCGGCCGATGAAGTCGAGGTACTGCTTCCAGACCGGCTGGTCCAGGCCCAGGCGGTGCTGGATCAGCGCGATCGTGTCCGGGGTGGCCTGCCGTCCGGCCAGGGTGCGGGCGACGTCGTTGGGCACCACGAAGAACAGCGCGAACACCGCGAGCGTGATGAGCCAGAGCACGACCAGGCCCTGCAGGACGCGGCGGACGAGGAAACGGGTCACGGTGCGCCTCCCCTCACCGGCGAAGCGTCTGCTCGAGACGCGGGTCGAACGCGTCGCGGACGCCGTCGCCGAACAGGTTGAAGGCCAGCGTCGTGACGAGCAGCGCGGCGCCGGGGAAGACGACGAACCACCACGCCGTCGTGTAGTAGTTCTGCGCCGAGCTGATCATCCCGCCCCAGTCGGCCGTGGGCGGCGGCAGCCCGAGGCCCAGGAACGACAGCGTCGCCTGGGTCACGATCACGACCGGCACCAGCAGCGTCGTGTAGACGATGACCGGCGCGAGCACGTTCGGCAGCACGTCGACGAACATGATCCGGACCGGCCCCGCGCCCAGCGAGCGCGCCGCCTCGACGTACTCGCGCTCGCGGATCGACAGCACCTGGCCGCGGACGATGCGGGCCACCGACGCCCAGCTGAAGAACCCGATGAGCAGCACCGTCACCGTCATGCTCGGCCCCGTCACCGACACCAGCGCGATCGCGACCAGCAGGAACGGCACCGACAGCACGACGTCGACGATCCGGGCCAGGACGGTGTCCAGCCAGCCGCCGACGTACCCGGCCGCCAGCCCGACGAGGACGCCGATCACGACGGTCAGGCCGGTCGCGACGACACCGACCAGCAGCGAGACGCGGGCGCCGTAGGCGATGCGGACGAGGATGTCGCGGCCGAGGTCGTCGGTGCCGAGCCAGAACGTGCGGCTCGGCGCCGTCGGCAGCCCCTCCGGCGAGAGCCCGATGTCGCGGTACTGCTGGTTCGGCGGGTGCCCGGTGACGGCGGCGACCAGCGGCGCGGCCAGCGCCAGCAGGAGGATCAGCACGATCACCAGCAGCGAGATCATCGCGACGCGGTCGCGGCGCAGCCGGCGCCAGGCCAGCGCCCAGGTGCCCTTGCCCTGGATCGGCTCCAGCCCCCGCCCGCCGGTGCCGATGTCGAGCGCCGCCGCCGCGGCCTGCGCGTTCACGCCACACTCCGGGGTGCCGACGGCGTCACCGTCAGGTCCTCGCCGGCGCTCAGCGGGTGCCAGCACGCCGTGGCGTGGACAGCCGGGTCGCCGAGCACCGGCAGCAGCGGCGGTTCGGTGAGCGCGCAGTCCTCCTGCGCCTTCGGGCAGCGCGGGTGGAACCGGCAGCCCGAGGGCGGCGCGACCGGCGAGGGCACGTCGCCGCCGAGGATCACCCGGCGGCGGCTGTCGGCGGCGTCCGGGTCGGCGACGGGCGCGGCCGACAGCAGCGCCCGCGTGTACGGGTGCCGCGGCCGCTCGAACAGCACGTCGACCGGCGCCACCTCGACGATCTTGCCGAGGTACATGACGGCGATCCGGTCGCTGACGTGCCGCACCACCGAGAGGTCGTGCGAGATGAACACGTAGGTCAGCCCGAAGTCCGCCCGCAGGTCGGCGAGCAGGTTGATGATCTGCCCCTGGATCGACACGTCCAGCGCCGACACCGGCTCGTCGCAGATCAGCAGGCGCGGCCGCAGCGCCAGTGCCCGGGCGATCCCGATGCGCTGGCGCTGGCCACCGGAGAACTCGGCCGGGAACCGGTTGTAGTGCTCCGGGTTCAGCCCGACCAGCTCCATCAGCTCCTGGACCCGGCGACGGCGTTCGCGGCGGTCGGCGAGCCCGTGGATCGCGAACGGGTCGCCGATGATCGCGCCCACCCGGCGGCGCGGGTTCAGCGAGCCGAACGGGTCCTGGAAGATCATCTGCAGGTTCCGGCGCAGCGGCCGCATCCGCGCGCCGGACAGGTGGGTGATGTCCGCGCCGTCGAAGACGACCCGGCCGCCGGACGGTTCCAGCAGCCGGGCCACGCAGCGGGCCAGCGTCGACTTGCCGCACCCGGTCTCGCCGACCAGCCCCAGGGTCTCGCCGGGCGCGACCTCGAGGCTGACGCCGTCGACCGCGTGGATGACCCCGCCGGGACGTCCCGTGAGCGCGGACGCCCCGGCGGGGAACTCTTTGACCAGCCCCTCGACCCGCAGCAGCGGCCCGGTGTCGGTGTCCATCACGCCGCCTCCTCCGGGTGCTCGAGCGACTCGCGGCGAGGCCGGTCCACCGGCAGCCAGCAGGCCGACAGGTGCCGGGGGTCGTGGAGCACCCCGGCCAGCGGCGGAGCCTCCACCCAGCAGCGGTCGAAGGCGTACCGGCAGCGCGGCGCGAACGGGCAGCCCGGCGGCAGGCCGATGAGGCTCGGCGGGGTGCCGGGGATCGGCCGCAGCCGCCCCTTCGCCTCGCCGCGCACCGGCAGCGACGTCAGCAGGCCCTCGGTGTACGGGTGGTGGTAGCGGTAGAACAGCTCGCGCCGCGGCGCCCGCTCCATGGCCGCGCCGGCGTACATGACGACGACGTCGTCGGCGAGCTCCGCGACCACGCCGAGGTCGTGGGTCACCATGATGATCGCCGTCCCGAAGTCCTCCTGCAGCCGGCGCATCACGTCGAGCACCTGCGCCTGGACGGTGACGTCGAGCGCCGTCGTCGGCTCGTCGGCGATCAGCACCTGCGGCGAGAGCGCCATCGCCATCGCGATCATCACGCGCTGGCGCATGCCGCCGGAGAACTGGTGCGGGTAGTCGTCCAGCCGCGCCCGGGCCTGCGGGATGCCGACCAGGTCCAGCAGTTCGGCGGCGCGGCCGGACGCCTGTGCGCGGGTCGTCGACGGCTCGTGCGCCCGGATGATCTCCTCGATCTGCCAGCCGACCCGGTGGTACGGGTGCAGGCTCGACAGCGGGTCCTGGAAGATCATCCCGATGCGGGCGCCGCGGACTTCCCGCAGCTCCTCCTCGCCCGCCGTCAGCAGGTCGACGCCGTCGAGCCTCACGCTGCCCTCGACGGTGGCGCCGCGCGTCAGACGGGTGAGCGTCTGGACGGCGACCGACTTGCCCGAGCCGGACTCCCCCACCAGTCCCAGCGTCGACCCCGCGGCCAACGTGAAGGACAGGCCCCGGACGGCGCGGACCACGCCGTCCGGGGTGTCGAAGGAGACCCGGAGATCCTCGACCTCCAGCAGCGCCATGTCAGCCGCCCTGGTGGCCCTTGCTCAGCCACACGTTCGCGGGGTCGAAGTTCTGGAACGCCGGGATATAGACGGCGTTGTTGACCTGCGAGGCGTGGTAGTTGGCGTTGAACGGGTCGGTGATCGGGAAGAACACGGCGTCCTTCATGACCAGCTGGTCCGCCTGCGACCAGAGCTTGGCCGCGTCGTCCGCCGTCGCCGCCTCGGACGCCTGCTGGATCAGCGCGTCGAGGTCGGGGTTCTCGTAGAGGCCGAAGTTGCTGCCCGCGGGCGGGAACGACGGCGGGCCGGAGAACAGCGGCTTGAAGAACGACAGCGCCGCGTCGCCGTACCAGTCCGGGCCCCAGCCGGCCAGCGCCAGGTCCCAGGTGCCGCTCTGGGCGACCGACGGGACCTGCACGTACTTGGTGTAGAAGTCCGCGTTCGGCGACGGCAGCCCCTTGATCGTGATGCCGGCCTTCGTGAGGTCCTGCTGCACGGTCTGGAACGTCTTGCTGCTGCCCTCGGACGCGTTGCGGTACAGGAACGTCAGCGTCAGCCCGTCCGGGTACCCGGCGTCGGCCAGCAGCTGCTTGGCCTTGTCGGGGTCGTACTCGTACATGTCGGAGTCCTCGGAGCCGTTGATCTCCTTGGGGAGGACGTGGGTCAGCGGCGGCGTGACCTTGGGGCCGCCCAGCACCTGGATGATGTCGTCGCGGTTGATCGCGTACTCCAGGGCCTGCCGGACCTCGGGCTTGCTCAGCGCGCTGTCGTTGTTCGGCGAGGCCGTGTTGAAGACGATGTACGGGTTCGTCGACGACGTGTCGCCCAGGTCCAGGTTGGGGTCGTCGGCGCTCATCAGCCCGGCCAGTTGCGACGGCGGCACCTGCACGTCGAACTGCATGTCGGCGGCGTCGGTGCCGGTCTGGAGCTGCTGCTGGATGGAGTCCTGACTCACGGTCTCGTCGACGACGATCTTGTCGACGTAGGCCTTGCGGACCGGGTCGGAGTCCGGCGCCCAGGCGGTGTTGCGGACGTAGGTGATCGACTTCGTCGGCTCCCACGACTCGACCTGGTAGGGCCCGTCGGAGATCTCGTGCTGACCGAGCTCGGTGCTGCCGGGCAGGTAGTTCAGCACCTCCTTCGGCGCGGGCGAGAACGCCGGCAGCGTCAGCATGTCGACGAAGTAGGTCGCCGGGTGGGTCAGCGTGAACGTGACCGTGGTGTCGTCGGTCGCGACGACGCCGGGCAGGTCGGTGTTCTCGATGTAGTTCGCGATCGACTTGGCGTCCTGGGGCACGTTCGCGAACCCGGCGCAGAAGTCCTGGTAGCCGACGATGAGGTCGGCGAAGTCCGGCGTGCCGCCGAACGGCTGCACCGGGTTGCAGGTGCGCTTGACGCCGCGGACGAGGTCGGCCGCCGTCACCGGCCGGGCCGGGCTGGTGTTCCAGCGGGCGTCGTCGCGCATCGTGATCGTGTAGGTGAGGCCGTCGTCGCTCACGCCGCCGTTGTCCTTCGTGGGGATGTCGGTGGCGAGGTCCGGGACGGCCTCCGTGGCCTTGTTCTCGTCGGCCGGATAGGTGAACAGCTGGCGGCTCCACAGCCGCAGGTTCAGGTAGCCGACGGAGTAGTAGCTGACGTTCGGGTCCATGTAGTCCACGTCGCCCGCGCCCAGAATGTTGAGCGTTCCGCCCTTGACGGCGTCGCTCGTCGAGCTCCCGGCGGTGTTGCCGCCGTTTCCCCCGCACCCCGCGAGGGCGAGGATGCCGACCGCTCCGATCGCCGCGGCCCAGCGAGTTCTGGCGTGCCTCATGCTGCCCATTCGACGCCGGCCCCGACGGGCCGGCGGTGCGTCTGGAACGGATGTCACGGGTTCGCCATCTGCGGGACGGGGTTCGTGACGGTTGCGTGACGACACGTCATCTCCGTCACCGGATCGTCATGGGTGCGGGTGATACTGGAGACGTGACGCGCAGCGTGCTGCTCGTCGAGGACGACCAGCGGGTGCGCAGGGCACTGCGGCTGGCGCTCGAGGACGAGGGCTACCAGGTCCGCGAGGCCGGATCCGGACGCGACGGACTGGCCGAGCTGAGCCGCAACCCGCCCGACGTCGTGCTCCTCGACCTCATGCTCCCCGACCTCGACGGGTTCGCCGTCTGCCACCAGATCCGGCACACCAGCGCGATCCCCGTCATCATGGTCACCGCCCGCACCGACAGTCACGACGTCGTCGCCGGGCTCGAGGCGGGCGCCGACGACTACGTCACCAAGCCGCTGGTCGCGAAGGAGCTGTCGGCGCGCATCCGGGCGCTGCTGCGGCGCACCGACAACGCCCCGGGCGGCGCGCCCCGGCGGCTGACGTCCGGCGACCTGTCGATCGGGGTCGACGAGGGCGTGGTGACCCGGGACGGTTCGCCGGTGGCGCTCACCGAGACGGAGTTCAAGCTGCTGGCCGAGCTGGCCCTGGCCGGCGGCAAGGTGCGCAGCCGCGAGCAGCTGCTGGAACGGGTCTGGGGCTACGGCTACTTCGGCGACAGCCGCATCGTCGACGTGCACGTCCGGCGGCTGCGGACCAAGGTCGAGCGCGACCCGGCCAACCCGTCGCACGTCGTGACGGTGCGCGGCCTGGGCTATCGACTGGTGCCGTGATGGCGCGGGCCCGGCTGCGGAGGCCGTCGTGGCGGCGACCGGGACTGCGCAACCAGGTGGTGCTCTGGTTCGGGCTGCTCGGCTTCGCGCTGTCGGTGCTGTTGGCGGTGGTCGTGTGGGTGCTGCTGAGCCGGTTCCTGGCGACGGAGCAGGAGTCGACGGCGCTCACCGAGACCTCGGCCAACGCGACGGCGATCCAGCGCGGCCTGCAGGCCAGCGAGCAGGACATCGACGGGCTGCTGGCCGGGCTGCCCGCGGCCGACGGCCGGACGGCGGCGCTGCTGCGCTGGTCGGGTGACTGGCATGCGACGCCGTCGGGCCTGGACCCGTCGTCGGTGCTGCCGGACGACCTGCTGTCGACGGTGGAGGGCGGGCGTCCGGCGCAGTCGCGTGTCTCCGTCGACGGGACGACCCAGCTGGCGGTGGCGCTGCCGCTGAGCCGCCCCGACGACGTGTACGTCGAGCTGTACTCGCTGTCATCGTTGAACCGGGTGCTGCTCCTGCTGGCGGTGAGCCTGGTCGCGGGGGTCGTGCTGACGACGGCGCTCGGGCTGGCGGTCGGGCGGGCGGCCGGACGGCGGGCGCTGCGGCCCCTCGCGTCGGTCACGCGGTCGGCGGCGGCGATCGCGGGCGGTGACCTGGGCGCCAGGTTGGAGGCCGGCGACGACCCGGACCTCATGGAGCTGGCCACGTCGTTCAACCGCACCGCCGAGGCCCTGCAGCGCCGCGTCGAGGCCGACACCCGCTTCGCTGCCGACGTCTCGCACGAGCTGCGCACTCCCCTGACGACCATGCTCAACTCGATGGACCTGCTGCAGGCCCGGCGTTCGGAGCTGCCCGAGGCGTTGCGCGAGCCGCTGGAGCTGCTGGCCGGCGAGCTGGAACGGTTCCGGCGGCTGGTGCTCGACCTCCTGGAGATCTCGCGCGACTCCTCGTCCGACGCCGACGACCAGGGCGCCCGCGAGATCGTCGTCATCGGCGACCTGGTGCGGTACGCCGCCGACACGGCGGCCGGCCGGCCCGTCACCGTCGTCGACGACGATGTGGCCGACGTGCTCGTGCGGGCGGACAAGCGGCGGCTCGAGCGGGTCATCGCGAACCTCGTCGACAACGCCGAGTCGCACGGCGGCGGCGTGGTCGCTGTCCGGGTCGCACTCGGCGCCGAGTCGGGGTCCGGTGTGCGGGTCGAGGTCGACGACGGCGGCCCCGGCGTCCCGGCCGACCGTCGGGAGCGGATCTTCGAGCGCTTCGCCCGCGACGGCGTCAGCGGCGGCCGCGACGGGCGCGGCGTGGGCCTCGGCCTGGCGATCGTCGCCCGCCACGTCCAATGGCACGGCGGCACCGTCTCGGTGGTCGACCGCCCCGGCGGCGGCGCCCGCTTCGTCGTCGACCTCCCCGTGGTCCGCTCCTCCTCCGCCGGCTGGCGCCCCTGAGTGCCCCCTCCCCGTGATCATCAAGGATCCGACCACCTATAGGGGGTCGAATCCTTGTTGATCATGGAGAAGGTCGGCTCAACAGCGCCTCGGGAGCCGACCTTCTCCATGATCAACAGTGAGCGGCCGGCGGAACTGGACCACAGCGAGACCAATGGCCGAACCCCACAGCGCGACCGTCAGCGGCCAGCGCAGAGAAAGAACAGCGGGTCTGAGGGCCGGGTCCATTCCGGGGAGGGGGCCCTGGTGCTGTGAAAGGCGAGGGCGCGGCGGCGCGGGTCAAGTCCAGCGCCTCCACCCCCGCGGCGAAGCAACCACCACGCGCGCAGACTTGAGGCGCGCCGCCGCGCCCTCGACAATCGAGACAGCAGGGGCCCGACCCACGTCAGCACCCCACGCAGAACCTCAGGGGACCGCAGAACCTTCTTCGGCCGACACCAGCTCGGCGATCGCGCTGAAGAACTCCGCGATCCCCGGCAGGTTGGCACCCTTCTCCCGCGACGCCGCGAAGTCCTCCGGCGACGCCCACGTCACGATGTCCAGCCACTCATCGCCGGGCAATCGCACCAACAGAGCAGAGACGAACCCCGCACGGTCCGCGCGGAAGTCGGCGAGCATGGCCGGGCGGGCGGCCAGGAGGCGGTCGGCGTTCTCGGGCAGGACGCGGAAGCGGGTCAGCTCCACTGTCGTCATCGGGGTCTCCTCGGTCGCATGACGGCCCTCCGAACAGCGAGGACCGTCTTACCGAACCGCGCCGCCGCGCCGCTTGTTCCAGATGTCGAAGGCGACCGCCAGCATGAGGACCAGACCCTTCACCACCGACTGCACGGACTGGTCGACGCCCATGAGCTGCATGCCGTTGCTCATGACGGCCATGATCAGGCCGCCGACCATGGCGCCGACGACGGTGCCGACCCCGCCCGTCACCGCCGCCCCGCCGATGAACGCGGCCGCGATCGCGTCGAGCTCGAACATCGTGCCGGCCGCGGGTTGCGCCCCGTTGGACCGCGAGGAGTAGATGACGCCGGCGACGGCGGACAGGAAGCCCATGTTGACGAAGATCCAGAAGTTCACCGTCCGCACCCGCACGCCGGACAGCAGCGCCGCGGACAGGTTGCCGCCGATCGCGTAGACCTGACGGCCGAACACCGTCTGCTTCGTGACGACGGCGTAGGTGATGACCAGCACGCCGAGGATGATCAGCACGATCGGCAGGCCGCGGGCGTGCGCGAGCTGCCAGGCGAAGGACATGACGACGGCGCCGACGGCGAGCACGCGCGCCACGAACAGCGGGAACGACTCCACCGGCTGGCGGTAGCGGATGCGAGCGACCCGGGTCCGGAACCCGCTGATCGCGTAGCCCGCCACCGCGAACGCGCCGATGAACAGCGTGAACGCGTCGTAGCCCTGCCCGCCGAGCAGCCCGTTGAGGAAGCCGTTGGCGACCCGCTGGTACTCCGAGGGGAACGGCGACAGCGAGATGTTGTCGAGTACCTGCAGCGTGAGGCCGCGGAACAGCAGCATGCCGGCCAGTGTCACGATGAAGGCCGGGATGCCGACGTAGGCCACCCAGAACCCCTGCCAGGCGCCGACGGCGACACCCACCAGCAGGGCGACGACGATGCCGGCCCACCACGCGTAGCCCTGCTGGATCACGATGACGGCCGACACCGCACCCGTCAGGGCGACGACCGAACCGACGGACAGGTCGATGTGCCCGGCGATGATGACGATGACCATCCCGATGGCCAGCACCAGGATGTAGGAGTACTGCAGGACGATGTTCGTGATGTTGCCCGGGCTCAGCAGCACGCCGTCGGTCAGGATCGCGAACAGCGCCACGATCACCACGAACGCCACGTAGATGCCGCTCTGGCGCATGTTGCGGGTCACCAGCGTGCGCAGGTTGCTGGTCCCGGTGTGCAGGGCAGCGGCCTGGGCGCTCTCCGACCCGGAGCGCTCCCCGCGATCCTCGGCCGGCGGTCGCTGTGTGCTGGTCATGCGGCCCGCTCCCTGTCCTGGGTCATGAGTGCCATGAGGTTCTCCTGGGTCGCCTCGGCGATCGGCACCTCGCCGGTGATCCGGCCGGCCGCGAGCGTGTAGACCCGGTCGCAGACGCCGAGCAGCTCCGGCAGCTCGGACGAGATGACGAGGACGCCCTTCCCGGCGGCCACGAGCCGGTTGATGATCGTGTAGATCTCGTACTTGGCGCCGACGTCGATGCCGCGGGTGGGCTCGTCGAGGATCAGCACGTCGGGGTCGGCGAACAGCCACTTCGCCAGCACGACCTTCTGCTGGTTGCCGCCGGACAGCTTGCCGACGGCGGTCATCACGCTGGTCGTGCGGATGCCCAGGTAGCTGCGGCTCTCCTCGGCGACGCGGATCTCCTCGTTGCCGTCGACCCAGCCCCGGCTGGCCAGCTTGCGCAGCGCGGCCGCGGAGATGTTGCGGCGCACGTCCTCGATGAGGTTGAGGCCGTAGCGCTTTCGGTCCTCGGTGGCGTAGGCGATGCCGTTGTCGATCGCCTCGGACACCGACCGCGCCCGCACCTCGCGGCCGCGCACGAACAGCCGGCCGCCGATGTCACGGCCGTAGGAGCGGCCGAAGACGCTCATGGCGAGCTCGGTGCGCCCGGCGCCCATGAGCCCGGCGATGCCGACGACCTCGCGCGCGCGGACCGTCAGGCTGACGCCGTCGACGACCTTGCGATCCTGGGTCGGGTGCCAGACGGTCCAGTCCTCGATCCGCAGCACCTCGTCGCCGGGGTGGCTCTCGCGGTCGGGGTAGAAGCTCTCGAGGTCGCGCCCGACCATGCCGCGGATGATCCGCTCCTGGCTGACCTCGCCGGCGTCGTCGACACCCGGGCGCAGCGTCTCGACGGTGCGGCCGTCACGCAGGACGGTGATGGCGTCGGCGATCGCCGTCACCTCGCCCAGCTTGTGCGAGATGAGGATGCACGTGATCCCCCGCTCGCGCAGCCGCCGCAGCAGGTCCAGCAGGTGTGCCGAGTCGGTGTCATTCAGCGCCGCGGTCGGCTCGTCGAGGATGAGCAGCCGCACCTCCTTGGACAGCGCCTTGGCGATCTCGACCAGCTGCTGCTTGCCGACACCGAGCTGGGCGACCGGCGTGACGGGGTTCTCGTCCAGCCCCACCGAGGCCAGCAGCTCGGCCGCCTCGGCGTTGGCGCGGTTCCAGTCGATCAGTCCGGCGCGGCCGCGTCGCTCGTTGCCGAGGAAGATGTTCTCGGCCACCGACAGATACGGCACCAGCGCGAGCTCCTGGTGGATGATCACGACGCCGACGGCCTCGCTGTCGCGGATGCCGTGGAACCGCCCGGGCGCCCCGTCGAACACGATCTCGCCGTCGTAGGAACCGGCCGGGTGCACGCCGGACAGGACCTGCATGAGCGTCGACTTGCCGGCGCCGTTCTCGCCGCAGATCGCGTGGATCTCGCCGCGCCGCACCTCCAGAGAGACGTTCTCGAGCGCCGTCACGCCCGGGAAGGTCTTGGTGATGCCGCGCATCTCGAGGATGGTGTCGTCCATCGCCGTCCTCACCGTCGGCCGGGCCGGCCCGGTGGGTGTGCCTCCACCGGGCCGGCGATCGGGGGTCTGCCGTACGGGATCAGCTGTCGGTCTGGCCGGCGGCCACTTCCTCAGCCGTGTAGTACCCCGAGTCGACGAGTGCTGTCTGGATGTCGTCCGCGTACACGGTCTCGACCGGCAGCAGGAACGACGGGACCACCTTGACGCCGTTGTCGTAGGTCTCGGTGTCGTTGGCCTCGGGCTCCTCGCCGGCCAGGAACGCCTCGGCGGCGACGACAGCCTGCTCGGCCAGTAGCCGGGTGTCCTTGAAGATCGTGGAGTTCTGCACACCGTCGTCGATCAGCTTCACCGACGCGATCTCGGCGTCCTGTCCGGTCACGACCGCCATGGGGCTGGCCGCGGCGCCGTAGCCGGCGTTCTGCAGGGCGGTGATGATGCCGCGCGAGAGGCCGTCGTACGGCGACAGCACGCCGTCGACGCGCGAGCCGTCGTTGTAGCTCGACGTCAGCAGGTCCTCCATGCGCCGCTGCGCGGTCTCCTGCTGCCAGCGCAGGATCGCGACCTGCTCGATGCCGGTCTGAGCGGACTTGACCACGAGCGAACCGTCGTCGATGAACGGCTGCAGCGTGTCCATCGCGCCGTCGAAGAAGAAATGCGCGTTGTTGTCGTCGAGCGAGCCGGCGAACAATTCCACGTTGAAGGGGCCGGTGGCCTCGCCCGGCGCGCCGTCGGCGGTCTGCAGGCCCAGCCCGGTGAGCAGCGCCTCGGCCTGGGCGACGCCGACCCGGTAGTTGTCGAAGCTGACGTAGAAGTCGACGTTCTCGCTGTCGCGGATCAGCCGGTCGTAGGCGATGACGGGGATGTCCGCGTCGGCGGCCGCTTGCAGCTGGCTGCTCAGCGCCGTGCCGTCGATGGCGGCGATGATCAGGACGTCCGCGCCCTGCGTGATCATCTGGTCCACCTGCTGCGACTGCGTGGGGATGTCGTCGTTGGCGTACTGCAGGTCGACCTGGTAGCCGAGCTCCTCGAGCTGCTCCTCCACGGCGTCGCCGTCGGCGATCCACCGCTCCGAGGTCTGCGTGGGCATCGAGACCCCGATGGTGAGGTCCTCGGGCGCGGCGGACTCCTCGGTGTCTCCGCCCGCCCCCTCGCCGCCGCACGCCGCCACCGAGAGGGCCAGCACGGCGCCGCCGATCATCGCCACGAATCGAATGTTCACAAGGCTCTCCGCTCCGTCCGGATTGCGTAGCTTGTGAACGCTAACAGCAGATGCGAGACAAGGCAGTCACGATCCGGTAACGGGCTTGTCGTATCACATAGCCATCGCAAGTGGTACGGAGATGTACGGATCAGTCATCGAGCAGGTCGCGCATCGCCGCGATCTCGTGCTCCTGGCGCTGCGTGATCGCGGTCGCGATGTCCCGGGCCGCCGGGTCGAGACCGTTCTCGAGCACGGGAGCCGCCATGGCCACGCTGCCCTCGTGGTGGGCGATCATGAAGGTCAGGAACGTCTCGTCGAAGTCCTCGCCCGACGTGTCGGCCAGCAGGTTCATCTGCAGCGCGTTGAGCATGCCCGGCATGCCGGAGTGCGACGGGTGGCCGTCGGCGAAGGCCTCGGGCGGCGGCTGCTCCAGGCCCCGCTCGGTCAGCCACTCCTCCAGGCCGGCCGCCTCGGCGGTGAGGGTCTCGCCGATCTCCTCGGCCAGGTCGGCGACGGCGTCGTCGCTCGCCCGGTCCGGGGCGAGCTCGGCCATGCGCACGGCCTGGGCGTGGTGCGGCAGCATCCGCTGGGCGAAGTAGAAGTCGACGACGTTGTGCTCCCCGCCCTCGGGACCGTCCGGAGCGTCGGAGGGGGCGGCCGCGGCCGGCGCTGCGGAGGCCGGCCCGGCCGCGCCCGGGTCCTGGGCCGGGCCCGGGACCGCGGCGCCGGTGCCGCACGCCGTCACCCATACGGCCACGAGCCCTGAGACGACGACGGCGGCCAGCTTGCCACCCGCTGTGCCATGAGCACCCGTACGCACCGGTGCGTACGGGTGCTCATGGCAAGGGCGAGGGCCGTGCACGTCAGTCGTCCTCCGGCATCTCCACCGGCGGCGGCAGCGGCTGGGCGGGCCGCGGAGCGGGCGGCGGCGGAGGTGCGGAGAACCGCTCGCCGTGCTCGCCCCGGACATTGATCGTGCCGCCGCGCAGCTCGCCGGTGAGCGACCAGTCGCAGCCGCTGGTGCAGACGACGTGGACGCGGTCGGCCTTGCCCTGGCCGGACCGGGCGTTGTCCTGGACGCAGATGCGGAACGCGGCGTCGACGCCGTCGATGGTGCCGGTGCCGTCGAGCTGCAGCGAGTTGGCCGTCGACGGGACGGTGCCGCACCGGTCCCGGGGGCTGCCGAGGAACGTGAGGTCGTCGACCTCGACGTCGGGGACGTCGCCCCGGGACCCGCCGGTCCCCCGCACCGTCAGCCCGCCCATGATCCCGCTGTCGGTCCGCCGGGCCTGCAGGTCGAACCGCACGCGCTCGCCGTTGTCGCCGGTGACCATGCCCGCGCCCTGCACGGTCTTGCGCATGCACGGGTTGTGCTCGGGGTCGGTGATCTCGAGGATGATCAGGCCGTTCTGGTTCCAGCCGGTGTGGATGAAGCAGTTCTGCGGGTCGTACGGCGCGTCCGGCCGGGTGTAGTCGGTGCCCGTCACCGACGTCAGCGTGGGGTGCCGCGGCGCCATGAAGTACGCGACCTCCTCCGGGTTCTCGGGGTCGAGGTAGTCGACCACTCGGATGCCCTGGTTCGACGACGCGTAGAACACGTACCGGAAGCCATCGCGGTCGTCGACGGCGAAGTAGTGCGTCATGCCGGCGTGGTAGTTCTGGTCGAGCAGCGTCTGGCAGTTCTCGGCCTCGTTGACCTCGGGCGTCCAGCGCGACCCGGGCACCGTCCGCGGCGCGTTCTCGTCGCTGATGTCGATGAGCCGGGCGTAGGTGAGCTGCCGGCACGCGCCCTGGGCGCTGCCGGTGAGGGCCGGGCCCTCGTCGGTGGTGATGACGTACTCCTTGCCGTTCTGGTGCTTGGCGTAGACGGTGGCGTGGCTGGCCGCCGTCGAGCCGTCCTCGTAGCCGCCCGGGTCGGGCTCGTCGCACCAGGACAGGAAGCTGACGAACTCGAGCTTGGGGTTCGGCCGCCGCTCGGCGACGTCGGACGAGTCGAGCACCATGAGGCCGTTGGCGCACCGGCCGGGCTCGCCACCGCCGCCACCGAGGGGCTGTGTGCCGCCGTAGAGCGCGATGTAGAGGCGGGTGCCGTCCTCGTTGGTGCTGGCGTCGTGGAAGTTGTACGTGGGCGCCGTCAGGTCGCGGATCTCCGGCGGCAGGTCTCCCGTGCCGTACGTGCCGACGCGGTTCCAGGTCAGCAGCTGCTTCGGGTCGGTCGGGTCGGAGACGTCGAGGACATGGATGTCCTCGTCCAAGGGGTTGCTCAGCGGGCTGCCGCCGCCGAACTGCACGCCGTAGTAGGTGGTGCCGTCCGGGGTGAGCCAGCCGTCGTGGTTGCCGCCGGCGGTCATGGTGAAGCCCTGGAACGACGGGTTCAGGCAGTCGTTGACGTCATAGATGTCGAACGGCTTGGCGTTCTGGTATGCCCCGGCCAGGAACCCGCTCTCGGTCTGCAGCGCGGAGTACGACTGCATCATGGCCGGGGTGCGCAGGATGTCGACGATGGTGGGCTCCGACGGCACCGTGAGGTCCAGCACCATGGTGCCGGTGTCGGGGTCCTCGGGGTCCGACGGGTTGCGCATGCTCGAGTAGTTGCAGAAGCCGTACTCGCCGTTGTTGACGAACGCCGTCGAGCCGAACGCGCCGCGGTCGCGCAGCGTGTTCTGGCCGACGATGCCCATGGCGCACCAGAAGCCCTGGAAGCCCAGCGGCGCCTGCCGCTCGAAGCCGGGCACGCCGCCCTGCAGGCCGCTCTCGGGCCGGTCGCCGGGCTGGCAGTTCGCCTCCGATCCCGACGTCGCGGCCGCGGCGGGCTGCGGCCGGGCCGGGGCCGCGGACGGCGATCCGGTGGCGGCGGGGATCAACAACACCGAGAGCAATGCGGAGACGAGCGCGACGGCGGTGATCGTCGCGTTGAACCTGCGTTTCACCGGAGCCATGACGAGGATTCTCCTCTCTGAGATCCAACCCGACGTGCGCAACGTAACAAGGCGCGAATTCGCCGATCAAGACGCGCCGCGACAACTCTTCGTCAATGCCGGTCCGGCATTCATCAACAGTTCGTCAATGCGGCCGGAAATGGAGCGTCAGTAGGTTCCGATGACGTCGACGACGATGGCCAGCGGGTCGCCCGGCGTCGGCGCGAGCGGCTCCGCCATGCCCATCATGTCCATCGGCTCCTCGGTGTTGTCGTCGACGGAGACGCGCACCAGCACCCGGCTGCCGACCCGGGCGCCGGCCAGCGCGTCGGCGAGCCCGGGCAACGCGCCGGTGCCGTCGACCGGGATGGCGACCGGGGTCTCGCGCCAGCTGGAGTAGAGCACCTCGCCGGTGCTGTACGAGGCGGTGAGCACCTTGACGACGAGGTTGTCGCCGAACTCCGCGCCGTCGCCCCGGACGAGCAGCGTCGCGCCGGACTCCTCGACCGGCCAGGCGGTGGACCCGAACTCGACCACGGGTTCCGCGGCGCCCTCGCCGCTGACCGCGGGCAGCCCGTCCGGCAGCGCCTCGACCGGCTCGCCGGACACCCCCTGGTCCTCGCCGAATGCCGCGACCAGGTCGAACACGTACAGGAGCGTCGAGTTGCCGGGGATCGAGCCGGTGCTCCGCTCGCCGTAGCCCAGCGCCGGCGGGATGGACACCAGCACCCGCGACCCGACCCGCTGGCCGGCCAGGCCCTCGTCCCAGCCGGGCAGCACGGCTCCGACGCCGACCGGGAACCCGACCGGCGCACCGGTCGTGAAGGAGTTCTCGACGACGTTGACGTCGCCCTCGGCGTCCGGCGCCCAGGTCTGCCCGAGGTAGTTCGCCAGGACGAACTCGCCCGGGTCGACGACGTCCTCGCCGTCGCCGCCGGAGAGCACGTCGACGCGCAGCTCGCCCGCGGGATCGCCGTCGCCGACCCGGATCTCGGGCTCCTCGCCGAAGCCGCCCGCGACGGTGACCCCGAAGCCGTCGCCGCCGCTTCCGCCGTCGCCGGCCGAGCAGCCCGCGACCGCCAGGCAGAGCCCCGCGATGATCACGAATGCCGTTGCGCGCACCACAGCTCCTCACCGATGAGAGCAAATGAACGAGCGCCGCCCGAGTGGGCTGGAGGGGACGATATCGACCCCGGAATCGGCGCGTCAACAACGCGTCTCAACACGACGTCAACAGGGCGGCCGAGAACATCAAAGAATCATCAACGCGGGGTCATGGATGCAGCCGGAATGAGTCATGATTCACAGTCGCGGACCGGCTATTGTCGCCGTCGTGACGTCTAGAGTCGGCCTCATGCCGCTCGCGCGTGGACCCGCAGCGGCCGAGCCGCCGCCGGGCGGGTACCGCCGCGGTTCGGCCGGCTACCGGCGGGCCAGCGCGGCTGCGTTCCTGGCCGGCGCCGGCACGTTCGCGCTGCTGTACGGGGCGCAGGCGGTGCTGCCGCTGCTCTCCGACGACTTCGTTGTCTCCGCCGCGACCGCCAGCCTGGCCCTGTCGGCGGCCACCGGCACCATCGCGGTCTCGCTGCTGCCGATGAGCTCGGTGTCGTCGCGGTGGGGCACGTCGCGGGTCATGACGGTGTCGCTGGCGGCCGCCACGCTGGTCGCGGTGCTGGTGCCGCTGGCGCCGAGCTTCCCGGTGCTGCTGGCGCTGCGGGCGGCGCAGGGCGTCGCGATGGCCGGCGTGCCCGCGCTGGCCATCGCCTACCTCGGGCGGACCATCCACCCCTCCGGGCTGGGCGGGGCCGTCGGCCTGTTCGTCGCCGGCAACACCATGGGCGGGCTGTCCGGACGGCTGATCTCCGCGGCCGTCGCCGACCTGCTCGGCTGGCGGGCCGCGTTCGCCGTCGTCGCCGTGTTCGCCACCGGCTGCCTGGCGGCGTTCTGGTGGCTGCTGCCGACGCGGGCCGACGGCGACGCCGCCGCCCCGATGCGCACGGCGACCGCTGCGCGGGGGGCCGACGCCACGGCCGTCCAGCACGTCATCGCCCACCTGCGCGACCCCGTGCTGCTGCGGCTGTTCGGGCTCAGCTTCGTGCTGATGTCGGCGTTCGTCACCGTGTACAACTACCTTCCGTACCGCCTGCTCGCCGCGCCGTTCACGCTCTCGGCCGCCGTGGTGGGGCTGGTGTTCCTGGCCTACGTGCCGGGGTCGATCTCCGCCGGGGTGGCCGGGCGCGTCGGCGACCGGGTGGGCCGGCGCGCCGTGCTGTGGGCCGGCGTGCTGCTCGCGCAGATCGCCATCCTGCTGACCTGGCCCGACGTGCTCGCCTGCGTGGTCGCGGGGCTCGTGCTGTTCACGGTCGGCTTCTTCGGCGCGCACGCGTCGGCGAGCACCGCCGTCAGCGCGCGAGCGGTCCGAGGCCGGGCCCAGGCGTCGGCGCTGTACCTGACCGCGTACTACGCCGGCAGCAGTCTCGGCGGGTCGCTGAGCGGGCTGGCGTTCGCGGCGGCCGGCTGGACCGGCATCGTCGCGTTCGTCACCTGCGCGGTGCTGCTCGCGGCGGCCCTGGTCCACGGGGTCCGGCCGGGCCGCGGCGGCGCGGGACCGTCGGCGACCCGGGCATGATGGGCCGCCATGGACGCGCCGCTCCCCCGCATCCCGGCCGCCGGACGATGGCGGCGCGCGCTGGTCGCGGCGGGTGTGGCGGCGGCGCTCATCGTGGCCGCCGCCGGCGCGACGGTGTGGTGGAACGTCCGCGACCTCACGGCCGAACTGGCTCAGCGCGACGCCGACACCGTCGCCGCGCTGGCCGGCACCCTGGCACTGTTGCCCGCCGACGAGCGCGCCGGGGCCCTGCCCGCGGAGCCGGGTGGGCGCAGCGGTGTGTGGCTGGTCGCGGCTGACGGAACGGTGACGCCGCCGGCCCTCGCCGGCGACGGTGGCGACGCGCGCTGGCAGCGGTGGACCGGCCTGGTGGCCCGCGACGCCCGGCTCACCGCCCGGTTCGACAGTCGCGACCCCGGCGGCACGCCCTGGTCGTTCGTCGCGGCGCGGCTGCCCGACGGCACCGTCGTCCTGCTCGGCCGGCCCGACGCGCCCGGCCCCGGCGCCGTCGCGGTCATGCTCGCCGCGGTCGCGGGCGGCGCCGCGCTGCTCGCCGTCATCGCGTGGGCGCTGTTCCGGTGGGGTGTGCGCCGGCCCATGGACGACCTGCTGGCTGCGACCGAGGACCTGCGCTGGCGCGGCCGGATCCGCGACGAGACCCGCCCGCGGGTCGACCGTGTGGCCCGGCGCGACGACCACGCCGGCCGGCTGGCCCGCAGCCTGGCCGGCGTCGAGCAGGACGTCGGCCGCCGGTTCCTGCAGCTGTCGACGCTGCTCGAGACGATCCGGGCGGTCGGCGCGTCGCTCGACGGCGACGAGGTGCTCGACCGCGTCCTCGGCCAGCTGCAGCGGCTGTTCGGGGTCGAGCGCTGCGCCGTCGTCACCCTCGACGAGCGGGCCGGCGCCGTGCTGGTGCGGGCCAGCCGCGGCCTGTCCGACGCGTTCGTCGCCGACCTGCGCGCCGACGTCGCCGAGCCCGGCTCGCCGTCGCTGCGGGCGCTGCGCTCGGGCGAGCCGGTGCAGGTGTCCGACACCGCCGCCGACCTCTCCTTCGCCGCCGTCCGCGACGGCTCGCCGCGCTTCGACCACCGCAGCGTCCTCGCGATCCCCCTGGCCACCAGCATGGCGCCGCCGTCGGTGCTGCTGCTGTACCGGTCCGAGGCGTACCGGTACAGCCACTCCGAGCTGGAGCTGGCGACCAGCTTCGCCCGGTTCGCGTCGATCGCCATCGAGAACGCCGCGCTCTACACCCGCATCGACGCGCGGTTGCAGGAGCAGAGCCGGCGGCTCGAGGCGATCATCGAGAGCCTCGACGACGGCCTGGTCCTGGCCGGCCCCGACGGCCGGGTCGCCTACCACAACGCCGCGGCGGCGGCCCTGCTCGGCAGCCCCGGACAGGGGATGACCGGCGACGACGTCGGCAGCCTGCTGCGCCGCCTCGGCGCCGACCCCGCCGTCGCGCCCGGCGGTGAGCCCGGCGAGGTCCTGCCCGCGTCGCGCGAGGTGACGACGAAGGCCGACGGCGTCCAGCGCGACCTGCGGCTGCGCACCTTCACCGTCGCCGACGAGCGCGGCGCCCCGATCGGCCACGGGCATCTCTGGCAGGACATCACCCACGACCGCCTCGTGGCGAGGCTGAAGGCGTCGCTGCTGGCCACCGCGTCGCACGAGCTGCGCACGCCGCTGGCCAGCATCAAGGGCTACGCGTCGACCCTGCTCGCCGAGGACATCGAGTGGTCGGTCGAGGAGCAGCGGCAGTTCCTCACCACCATCTCCGCCGAGACCGACCGGCTCACCGCGCTGGTCCGCGACCTGCTGGACATGTCGCGCATCGAGGCCGGCGCGCTGACCATCCGGCGCGAGCCGGTCGGCGTGGCCGAGCTGGTCCGGCGCGCGGTCGCCGGCCGGTCCACCGCCGACCGCGAACGCCTGGACCTGCGCCTCCCCCGCGGCCGCGCCACCGTCGACGTCGACCGGTCCCGCATCGAAACCGCCATCAGCAACCTCGTCGGCAACGCGCTGAAGTTCTCGCCGGAGGGGCAGCCCGTCACCGTCACCGCGCAGCTCACCGGCGGGGAGCTGCGCGTCACCGTCCGCGACCGCGGCACCGGCGTCCCGCCCGACCTCGGCGAGCGGATCTTCGAGAGCTTCGTCCGGGGCGACGACGGACTGGCCCGGCAGGCGGGGGGACTCGGACTGGGGCTGGCGATCTGCCGCGGTTTCGTCGAGGCTCATGGCGGCCGGGTCCGGTGCCGTCCGGAGCGGCCGGGGACGTCGTTCGTGCTCACGATTCCGGCCGGGGAGGCAGACGCATGACAGGCGCTCGGGTGCTGGTGGTCGACGACGACGACGCGCTGCGGCAGTTCGTGGCCCGCAACCTGGCCGCCCGCGGCTTCGAGGTGACCACCGCCCGCAACGGGCTCGAGGCGCTCGCGCTGGTCGACCGCGTCCACCCCGACCTCGTCGTGCTCGACATCATGATGCCCGGCCTCGACGGCCTCGAGACGTGCCGGCGCATCCGGCTGACCTCGGTGATGCCGATCATCGTGCTGACCGCGCTGGACACCGAGGCCGACAAGGTCCGCTGCCTCGACGAGGGCGCCGACGACTGCCTGGTGAAGCCGTTCGGCGTCGACGAACTGCTGGCCCGGGTCCGCAGCGCGCTGCGTCGCGTCCGCTGGCATGCCCGGTCCGGCGACGACACCGTCCTGCGCCACCGCGACCTCGAGCTCGACACCGAGTCGCTGCGCGCCGCCGTCCGCGGCCGCGAGGTCGACCTCACCCGCACCGAGCTGACGCTGCTGCGCTACTTCATGGAGAACGCCGGCAAGTCGCTGCCGCACGCGCGGATCCTGCGCGACGTCTGGGGGCCCGGCTATGGCGGCGAGACGCAGTACGTGCGGGTCTACGTGAGCCGGCTGCGGCAGAAGTTCGAGGACGATCCCGCCCACCCCGCGTACTTCGTCACCGAGCACGGCCTGGGCTACCGGTTCGGTGGCTGAGG
Organism: Jiangella mangrovi; assembly: GCF_014204975.1. Lineage (NCBI taxonomy): Bacteria > Bacillati > Actinomycetota > Actinomycetes > Jiangellales > Jiangellaceae > Jiangella > Jiangella mangrovi. The sequence continues at coordinate 3,758,039 of NZ_JACHMM010000001.1, read as the reverse complement.
GGCCGCACGCGGCAGCACGTCAAATCGAGCCAAAGAAGTCCCCGAAGGGGCATCCGCGCCGTTGACGACGGCGAGCCGCGAGGCCAGGGTCACCGTACGTCATCGGTCCGCGAGACGTGCGAGATTGGGGGCCCGGCGTGCGACTGTGGCGCGTGGCGGCGCTGGCCCCCGTCCTGGCCGCACTCGTGGCCTGCGGTCTCGCCGGCCCTCGGACGTCGACTCCCCCGGACCCGGCCGACGGCGTTCGCGGCGGTTTCGACGGGGTGATCCGCTTCGGCGCCACCGTCAGCGACACCGGCCGGTACGCGCAGGAGGGGCGCGACGTCCGCCGCGGCTACGACGTCTGGCTCGACTGGGTCAACGGCGAGCACGGCGGCATCCGCGTCGGCGATCGCCGGCTGCGCGCCGAGATCGTCTACTACGACGACGAGAGCGACCCCGGCCAGGCGGCGGCGCTGACCGAGCGGCTCATCGTGCACGACGGGGCCGGCTTCCTGCTCGGGCCGTTCTCCAGCGGGCTGAACGCGGCCGCCGGCGCGATCGCCGAGCGGCACCGCACCCTCCTCGTCACCGGCAACGGCGCCTCCGACGCGCTGTTCGACCGCGGCTCGCGCTACTTCTTCAGCGTCATGACGGTGGCCTCGCGCTACGCCGAGTCGGTGCTCGACGTGCTGGCCACCCGCGGCGCCGAGACGCTGGTCGTCGCCTACCAGGACGCAGACTTCCCCATCGACGCCGGCGAGGGCGCAGCCGAGCACGCGCGCCGCCTCGGCATGCGCGTCTTGGCGGTCGAGACGTACCCGCGGACGCTGGCCGGCGTGGCGGGCATCGTGGCGAAGTTCCGCGACCTCGACCCGGACGTCCTCTTCGTCGGCGGGCACTTCGTCGACGGGCTGCGGTTCACCCGGGCGGCCGAGGAGCAGGGCTTCGAGCCCGAGGCGATGATCCTCACCGTCGCGCCGAGCAACCCCGCCTTCGCCGACGAGCTGGGCGACGCCGCCGAGCTGGTCATCGGGCCGACGCAGTGGGAGGCGTCGATGCGCCGGCCGGGCGACGGGGCGGGCGCTCCGGGCGCGTCGTTCGGCACCGGCGCCGACTACGCCGAGCGGTACAGCGCCCGCTACGGCGAGGCCCCGACCTACCACGCCGCCGGCGCGACGGCCGCCGCCCTGGCGCTGCAGCTGGCCATCGAGGCGGCCGGCTCCACCGGCACCGACGCCGTCCGCGCCGCCCTGCTGGACCTGGACGCCGAGACGTTCTACGGGCCGATCGACTTCGACCGCCGCGGCCGCAACTGGGGCAAGCCCATGGGCGCGGTGCAGGTGCAGGACGGCGGCCTCGAGCTGGTGACGCCGGGCGCGGCCGCGACCGCCGAGCTCGTCTACCCGAGGTCTCGCGCCGGGGCGGAGCGGTGATCGCGCGGTGACCCAGGCGATCGTCAACGGGCTGCTCCAGGGCGGGCTGTACGCCACGATCGCACTGGCGTTCTCGCTGGCCTGGCGCATCACCGGCGTGCTGAACCTCGCGCACGGCGAGCTGGTGACGGCCGGCGCGTACCTCGCCTGGCTGCTGCACTCGGCCCGCTGGCTGCCGCCGCTGCCGTCGTTGCTGGTCGTCGTGCCGGTGCTGGTCGCGGCCGGCTGGCTGCTGGAGCGGCTGGTGCTGCGACGGCTGGGTGCGCCGACGGCGGGCGCTGCGGCCGCCGTCCTGGGCACGCTCGGGCTGTCGGTCGTGCTGCAGCAGGCGGCACGGCTGCTGTTCAGCCCGACGCCGCACACGCTGCCGCTGCCCGTGGGCGGGTTGTGGCGGGTGGGCGGGGTGACGGTCGCGGCCGGCCACGCCGTGCTGTTCCTGGTCGCGGCAGCCACCGCCGGCGCCGTCGTCGTGCTGCTGCGGGCGACCCGGCTGGGAGCCTCGCTGCGCGCCGTCGCGCAGAACCCGGAGGCCGCGCGGCTGGCCGGCATCGACGTGCCGCGGATGCGCTCGCTCGGCTTCGCGCTGTGCGCGGGGGTGGCCGGCGTCGCCGGTGTGCTCGCCGGGCAGGCGCAGCCGATCCACCCCGCCATGGGGACGCCGCTGCTGCTCGGCGCGCTGGCGGTCACGGCGCTCACCGGGCCGGGCCACGTCACCGGCGCCGTGCTGGGCGGCCTCGCGCTGGGGGTCGCCGAGGGCGTGCTCGGGGCCGTCGTCCCACGGGTCGGGGCGACCCTCGGCGTCGTGCTCGCCGCCGCGCTGCTGGTCGTCATGCTGGTGATCCGGCGCGACCCGCTGCTCGCGACGCCGGTGCGGGGCCGGCCGTGAGCGCCGCGTGGACCTGGCCGTCCGTCGCGACCCAGGCGCTGCTGCTGGCCACGCTCGCCCTGAGCTGGAACCTGGTCGGCGGCTACCTCGGCCGCATCGACCTCGGCCAGATCGCCTACGCCGGCCTGGGCTCCTACGGCGCCGCGGTGACGGCCACGTCGCTCGGCTGGCCGGCCGCGGCCTCCGTCGCCGCCGGGACCGTCGTCGCGGCCGCCGCCGCTGCCGCCGTCGGGCCCGGCCTGCTGCGCCTGGCCGGGCCGGCGTTCGCGATCGCCACGCTCGGCCTGCTGGTCGCCATCCGCGAGGTCGTCCGGCTGCTCAGCCCGGTGACCGGTGGCGGGCGCGGACTGGTGCTGCCGCCGCTGCCGTCCGGCCTCGCGTGGGGCGGCGCCGTCGCGCTGTTCGCCGTCGCGGTGACGGTGTCGTGGCGGCTGCGCCGCGGGGTCGCGGGCGCGGTGCTGCACGCGATCCGGGCGGACGAGGTGGGCGCGGCCGTCCGCGGGGTCCGGACCGGCGCCTGGACCCGCGGCGTCTACGCGGGCGCCGGGGCGCTGACCGGGACGGCCGGCGCACTGTGGGCGTACCAGAGCACGTTCATCGACCCCGACCTCGCGTTCGCCGACGCGCGCACCCTCGACGCGATCACGGCGGCGGTACTCGGCGGGCTCGGCACCGTCGCCGGGCCGGTGCTGGGCGCGCTGGTGCTGGTGGCAGGACGGACGGTGCTCGGGCTGCCGTCCGACGCCTGGCAGCTGCTGCTGCAGGGCGCGGTGCTGCTCGCGCTGGTGCGCTGGCTGCCCGGTGGGCTGGCCGGGCTGGCCGGGCTGGTGCCTAGCCGGGCCACGCGGTCGCCGCAGCTGACGCCGTCGCGCCCCCTCGTGCCGGTGAGTCGTGCCGAACCGCAGCCTCCGCCGTCGGGACCCCCGGTGCTGGAGGTGCGCGGGCTGCGCACCCCCGACGACGGCGGCACCGTCCTGACCGACGTCGACCTCGCCGTCCGGCCGGGCGAGATCCTGGGCGTTCTCGGCCCGAACGGCAGCGGCAAGACCACGCTGGCCGACTGCGTGGGCCGGTTGCGGCCGGTGAGCGGCGGCAGCATCCGGCTGGCCGGGCGCGACGTCACGCGCGACTCCCCCGGGCGGGTCGCGCGGGCCGGGCTCGGGCGGACGTTCCAGCGGCCGCGGATCCACCGGCGGCTCACCGTCGCCGGCCAGCTGCGCCTGCGCGGCGACGACGGCGACCGGGTCGCGTCCACGCTCGCCCGGCTGGGGCTGACGCCGTACGCCGACGTCCCCGCCGGTGAGCTCGACGCCGGCCGGCAGCGGCTGGTCGAGCTCGGCCTCGCGCTGCTGGGCGAGCCGCGGGTGCTGCTGCTCGACGAGGCGACCGCCGGTGTCCCCGCCGACCTCGTCCCCGTGCTGGCCGCGGTGGTGCGCGCGTGCGCGGCGCAAGGGGTCGCCGTCGTCGTCATCGAGCACGACGTCGGCCTGGTGGCGGACCTGTGCCACCGGGTCGTCGTGCTGGACCGCGGGCGGCTGGTCGCGGCCGGGCCGCCCGCGTCGGTGCTGGCCTCCGGTGCCGTCGAGACCGCCTACATCGGCTGTGAGGGGTGAGCGAACGTGTGGAGTGCCGACCGCCCGCTGCTCGAGGTGCACGACCTGCACGTCGACGGCGCGCTGCACGGCGTCAGCCTGTTCGTCCGCGAGGGCGAGGTCGTCTGCGTCGTCGGCCCCAACGGCGCCGGCAAGTCGACGCTGCTGCACGCCATGTCCGGGCTGGCGCCGGTCTCGCGCGGGCGGGTGCTCTTCGACGACCGCGACATCACCGGCGTCGGGCCGGCCGACGGGCTGCGCTCGGCCGGCGTCGCACTGGTGCCGCAGTACCGCACGATCTTCCCCGAGATGACGGTGCGCGAGAACCTCACGCTCGGGCTGTCGCCGCACCGCGACCGGGCCGCCGTCCGGGCCCGGCTCGGCTACGCCTACGACGTCTTCCCCCGGCTGGCCGCCCAGGCCCGGCGCGCGGCCGGGGACCTCGCCGTCGCCGACCGGCGCGTGCTCGAGCTCGCCCGCGCGCTGGTGTGGACGCCGCGGCTGATCCTCATCGACGAGCTGTCCGCCGGACTGCCGCCCGCCCTGGCCGCGCCGATCGTCGCCGAGCTGCGCCGCCTCAGCGCCGACGCCGGCGTGACGATCCTGCTGGCCGAGCAGGACGCCCGGCACGCGCTCGCCGTCAGCGACCGCGGCTACGTGCTGGCGCTGGGACGGCAGGTCTTCGAGGGCACCCGCGCCGAGATGCTCGCCAGCGTCGCCGTCCGGCGGTCGCTGCTCGGCACGGCCGGCCCCGACTCCACTAGACTGCGCCGCCACGATCGGGGCGCGGCGGAGGCGAGGTGAGCGGAGGCGTGAGTGCGCAGCGCGCGACTGCCCGGCGCGTTCGGCGGCGGACGGTGCTGGCCGCCGCCGCGGGCTCGGTGCTGCTCGGGTGCTCGCCCAGCCCGGCCGCCGACGGCGTCGACCTGCGGCTGGCGACCGGGCCGGCCGGCGCCGTCTACCGCCGCATCGGCGGCGCGCTGGCCGAGCGGATCACCGCCCGGGTGCCCGGCGCGAAGGTCACCACGGTGCCCAGCGGCGCGTCGACGGACAACATCCGCATGCTCCTCGACGGTGAAGTGCACATGGGCCTGACCAGCCTCGACGCCGTCTTCCCCGCCGGCAGCGACGAGTCGCCCGCCGGACTGTCGGCGCTGTGCCGCCTGTACGACAGCCACCTGCACCTCGTCGTGCTGGCCGACTCCCCCGTCACGGCGCTGGCCGACCTGACCGGCGCCCGGGTGGGGCTGGGCGCCCGCGACTCCGGGACCGAGTTCACCTCGCTGCGGCTGCTGTCGCTGAGCGGCGTCGAGGCGGACGGCTCCTACAACCCCCAGGCCATCTCGGCGCAGGAACTGATCCGCGGCGATCTCGACGCCATGTTCTCGCTCAGCGGCGTGCCGACCCCGGCCATCACCCAGCTCGCCGCCGAGCGCCCGATCCGGCTGATCCCGCTGGACCAGGAGGCCGGCGCGCTGGCCCAGGAGTACCCCGGCCCGTACGTGCCGGCCGCGATCCCCTCGACCGCCTACGACGGCGTGCCCGCCACCGGCACCGTCGCCGTCCCCAACATCCTCCTCGTCCGCGACGACGTCCCCGCCGACCTCGTCGAGGCGATCACCGGGACGATCTTCACCCACCCCGAGGCCCTGGCCACCGCCGGCGGCGCCGACGACGCCGAGGACGCCACCGCCGAGCCGGTCCCCGAGGCGTGGCAGATCAACGTCCGCACCGGCATCTCGACCGGCCCGGTGCCGCTGCACCCCGGCGCCGCCGCCTGGTTCCGCTCCCAGAAACGCTGACCCCGCCCGCCAGGCCCCACCGAAGTTGACCATGGAGAAGGTCGGCTCTGCGCGGCCTCGGGAGCCGACTTTCTCCATGATCAACTCGGCGCGGGGAGGGTGGAGCGGAGGTGGACGTAGCGGCGGATGCGGTCGACGGTGCGTTGGGGGTGGCGGAGGATGTCGTCGGCGGTGAGGGGGATGACGATCCAGCCGGCGTCGCGGAGTTGTTCGTCGCGGTAGCGGTCGCGTTGCCATTGGCGTTGGTCGGTGCGGTGGTGGTCGCCGTCGTACTCGATGGCGATCTTCAGGTCGGGGTAGGCGAGGTCGGGGCGGGCGAGCCAGGTGCCGGTGTGGTCGGTGACGTTGACGCCGACCTCGGGGCAGGGGAGTCCGGCGTCGATGAGGAGCAGCCGGACGCGGGTCTCCATGGGCGAGTCGACGCCGGGGCGGATCAGCCGGAGGGCGTTGCGGGCAGTGACGATGCCGCGACGGCGGGTGGCTGCGGCGATTTCGTCGTGCAGGCGTTCGGGGGTGGTCCAGCGGCGCAGCATGGCGTCGCCGAGGGTGACGAGGTCGTCGCGTCGCCAGGTGGCGGCGAGGTGGACGAAGGTGCGTTCCGGCGCGACGACGGGCAGGCCGTGGACCTCGATGACGGTGTCGGGGTCCAGGCCGACGTGACCGTCGGTCCCGGACAGTTGGGGAACCACCGCGCCGGGCGGGACGATGACGTCGAGGTCGTCGTCGAAGCTGGGTACAGGCAGGTCGCAGAGCAGGGCGGCGGTCTCGTGGGAGAACGCGACGACGCGCGGCAGGACCAGTCGCACCGCTCGGCAGCGCGTGACGAGGGTGTCGGGCAGCGCGGCCGGAACGCGGACGCCACGCACAGGCCGCTGGAACCGCCTCGCGGCGAGCACGTCCTTCGACAGGCCGGCGACCTTGGCGTCGGCGACGCGGAACGACCGCGAGCAGAACGGCTCGGGCAGTGAGCGATGACGCGACATCGCCCGATCATCACCCGAACCGGCTGACCACCCCGAAAGTTATCCACAGCCCCGCCGGGAACCCGCCCCCCACCCGAGTTGATCATGGAGAAGGTCGGCTCCCGAGGCCGCACAGAGCCGACCTTCTCCATGATCGACTCGGGTGGGGGCGAGTCGAGGGCAGGGGTGGGTTGACGGCGGTGGTCAGGTGAGGGCGTCGGCGGGCTCGACGGCGACCGGCAGGGCGACCACGGCGGCGAGTCCGCGGCCGCCGTCGTCGCGCGGGAGGCCGTCCTCGAGCCGCAGCTCTCCCCCGGCCCGGGCCACGAGCTCGGCGCAGATGGCCAGGCCGAGGCCGGTGCCGGGGACGTTCTGGTGCTTCGGCGCCCGCCAGAACCGGCGCAGCGCCTGGTCGCGGTCGGCGGGGTCGATGCCGCGGCCGTCGTCGCGGACCACGACCTCGACGAACCCCGCCGGGCCGGCCGGGCGCGCCGCGACCTCGACCACCGACGCGTCGGAGAGCCGCATCGCGTTGCTGATCAGCTCGTCGAGGATGCTGCCCAACCCGCCCGGCGGCTCGAGCAGCAGCAGCCCGGGTGGGACGTCGACCCGCAGCTCCTGGCCCTCGTGCGACGTCAGCGCCCGCCAGCGGTCGACGCGGGTCTCGAGCAGTGTGTCGAGGTCGACGGGTTCGGCGGTGCGCATGCTCTCCATGCGGGCGCTGGCCAGCAGCGCGTTCAGCATCCGGTGCATGGCCCGCAGTTCGTCGACGGCGACGTCGTGGGCCAGGCGGCCGCCGTCGCCGGCCAGGTGCGGGCGCAGGCTCTCGACGACGAGGCGCAGGCTGGTCAGCGGGTTGCGCAGCTGGTGGGACGCGTCGGCGACGAACGCCCGCTGCCGTTCGACGGAGTGCTCGACGGCGTCCATCATCGTGTTGAACGACCCCGCGAGCCGGCGCAGCTCGACCGGGCCGCCACCGGCGTCGACCCTGATGGTGAGGTCGCCGCGCGAGATGCCGGCGGTCGCGGTGTCCAGCTCGCGCACCGGCCGCAGGATCCAGCTCGACACCGGCCAGGCCACGGCCACCAGCGCGAGCAGCGGCAGCAGCCCGAGCGCCGCCAGCGTCGCCCAGCGGGTGACGACGCGCTCGCGGGTGCGCTCGAGGTCGGAGATCGTGACGACGACGCCGACGACCTCGCTGTCGCGGCCGACCGGCTCGGCCACGACCAGCGGCGAGTCCTGCCAGGGCCAGAAGTCGCGCGACGGCTCCGACCGCGCGCCGGCCAGCGCCGCCTGGATGATCCTGGGCAGCGCGTCGCTGTCGCCCCGGGCCGCGTCGAATTCGGCCTCGGACCCGACCAGGACGGCGCCGTCGGTGCCGAGCAGCGCGCCGGGCGTGCCGTAGAGCTCGTGGTAGCGCTCCAGCTCCTGGTCGAGCGCCTCGGTGCGACCGCCGGACAGCGCCGTCTCGGCCAGCGACGCGAACCGGCCGGCGTCGTTGAGGCGGTCGACGTAGGTCTCCTGCAGCTCGCGCTCGGCGACGGTGATGCCCAGCGGCACGCCCAGGGCGCCGACCAGCAGCACCGCGAGCGGGACCAGGACGGCCAGGAGACGATGGCGCACGTGCTAGCCGATCAGCTCCGGCTGGTCGGCCGGATGCCCGGCCGGCTGACCGGCCGCGTGTTCGGCCTGCAGGCGGTAGCCGACGCCGCGGATGGTGCGGATGGGCACGCCCGGCCCGAGCTTCCCGCGCAGCGCGGCGATGTGGGTGTCGAGGGTGCGGGTGGACGCCTCCCAGGACACGCCCCAGATCTGGTCGAGGATGACGTCGCGGCTGACGACGTTGGGCGCGCGCCGCACCAGCAGCACGAGCAGCTCGAACTCCTTGCGCGTCAGCACGACCGGCGCCCCGTGCACCGTCACCTCGCGGGTGCCGGGGTCGATGCGCATGCCGACGAGCTCGAATGGCTGGTCCGGGTGGGTCTGCGCGCGGGCGGCCCGGGTGCGCCGCAGGACGGCGTCGATGCGGGCCAGCAGCTCGGGCACCCCGAACGGCTTGACGATGTAGTCGTCGGCGCCGGTGCGCAGGCCGCGGACGCGCTCGTGCTCCTCGGACCGGGCGGTGACGGCGATGACGGCGGTCTCGGGCTGGTCGCGCAGCTGCCGGATGACGTCCAGGCCGTCGCCGTCGGGCAACCCGAGATCGACGAGCACGACATCGGCGGGCGCGGTGCGCACCGCCTCGACCGCCGTGGCGACCCGGTGGACGTCGAAGCCGGCCTGGGTCAGGACGGTGACGAGTCCTCGTGCCACGCGGTCGTCATCTTCGACGACGGTGATCCGCATACCGGTGCATTCTACGGATTTCCGGGAGCGGTATCCGGGTCCGGATTTTCTTGAGATTTCTCTGACACAACCCCTCCGCATTCGCGCCAAGAATGGTCCGCGACACGAGACCCGACGCTGACGAGGAGGTCAGTGGATGAGCACCATCAGAAGGCCCGCTGGGACGGTGCGACTGTTCGCCGTCCTCGCCGCCGCATCGCTCGCCGTCACCGCGTGTGGTGACGGCGACGGCGGCCCGACCGCCGGCGGAGGCGGTGGTGGCGGCGGTGGTGACGCCGCCGACTACCCGGACCAGAACATCACCTTCGTCGTCCCGTTCAGCGCTGGCGGGCCCACGGACACGGTCACCCGGCTGATCGCCGAGCCGATGTCGGAGGAGCTGGGCCAGCAGATCGTGGTCCAGAACGTCGAGGGCGCCGGCGGCACCGTCGCGTCCGGCGAGGTCGCCAACGCCGAACCGGACGGCTACACCGTCCTGATGCACCACATCGGCATGTCCACGGCCCCGGCGCTCTACCAGGACCTGGGTTTCGACCCGCTGGAAGACTTCGAGATGATCGGCCTGGTCACCGAGGTCCCGATGACCATCGTCGCGCGCAACGACTTCGAGCCCGAGACGCTCGAGGACCTCATCGACTACGTGTCCGCGAACGCCGACTCCGTCACGCTCGCCAACGCCGGCATCGGCGCCGCGTCGCATCTGTGCGGGCTGCTGTTCCAGGACGCGATCGGCGCGACGGTGCAGGAGGTGCCGTACGAGGGCACGGGTCCGGCGCTCACCGACCTCATCGGCGGCCAGGTCGACTTCATGTGCGACCAGACCACCAACACGACGAGCCAGATCACCGCCGGCGAGGTGAAGGCGTACGCCGTCACGACGCCGGAGCGGGTCGACAGCCTGCCCGACCTGCCGACGACCGAGGAGGCCGGGCTGCCGGACCTGCAGGTCGGTGTGTGGCACGGCCTGTACGTGCCGGCCGGGACGCCGGAGGAGATCGTCACCCAGCTGTCCGACGCGCTCAAGGTGGCGCTGGCCGACCAGGGCGTCATCGACCAGATGGGCGACCTCGGCACCGCCCCGGTCGCCGAGGAGGACGCCACCCCGGAGGCGCACCGGGCCCGGCTCGAGGAGCAGATCGAGACCTGGGGCCAGATCATCGCCGACGCCGGCGTCGAGCAGTCCTGACCCCGTTCGAGCTGATGGGCGGCCCGTTCCGCGAGCGGGCCGTCCATCCTCGCTCCCTGTCGCTCTGGAGGTGACGCGTTGGAGAGCCGTCGATCCGTTCCGGACATCCTGGCCGGCGCGATCTTCGCCGGCATCGGCCTCACGTTCGTGGTGGCCTCGCTCGGCTACGAGCTGGGCACGCCGCTGCGCATGGGCCCCGGCTACTTCCCGCTGGTCGTCGGCGCCATCCTGGTCGCGCTCGGACTCGGCGTGGTCGTCAAGGGCCTGGTCGCCGGCGAGGACATCACGTGGGGCTCGGTCCCGTGGCGGTCGGTGGTGATGATCGTGGCCGCGCTGATCTTCTTCGGCTTCACCGTCCGGCGGGCCGGGTTCCTGCCGGCGACCTTCGTGACGGCGCTGCTCACCGCGTTCGCCAGCTCCCGGATCAAGCCGGTGACGGCCGTCGTGGTCGCCGCCGGGCTCACCGGGCTGAGTGTCCTCATCTTCATCGTCGGCCTGCAGCTGCGCCTGCCGCTGTTCGGCCCCTGGCTCACGTTCTAGGCGGCCCCGCATGGATCTGCTGGACAACCTCGCGCTCGGCCTCGAGACCGCGTTCCAGTTCGAGAACGTCCTGTACTGCCTGCTCGGCGTGGTGCTGGGGACGGCGGTCGGCGTCCTGCCGGGCATCGGCCCGACGGCGACGATCGCGATGCTGCTGCCGATCACCTTCGGCCTGGAGCCGGTCGCGTCGCTGATCATGCTGGCCGGCATCTACTACGGCGCGCAGTACGGTGGCTCGACGACGGCGATCCTCATCAACCTGCCCGGCGAGTCATCTGCCGCCGTCACCGCGATCGACGGTCACGAGATGGCCCGGCAGGGACGGGCGGGTCACGCACTGGCCGCCGCCGCGCTCGGCTCCTTCTTCGCCGGCACGGTCGCGACGGTGGTGCTGGCGGTCTTCGCGCCTCCACTGGCGCGGGCCGCGTTGGAGTTCGGGTCGGCCGAGTACTTCTCGCTGGTCGTGCTGGGCCTGATCGCGTCGATCGCGCTGGCCCGTGGCTCGGCGTTGAAGGCCCTGGCGATGATCGCGCTGGGCGTGCTGCTCGGCACGGTCGGCCAGGACATCTACACGGGGACGCCGCGGTTCACGCTCGGCATCCGCGAGCTGTTCGGCGGCCTCGACTTCGTCTCCGTCGCCGTCGGCGTCTTCGGTGTCGCGGAGATCCTGCGCAACCTCGAGAACGAGCAGACCCGCTCCGCGTTCGTCCAGCGCGTCAAGAACCTCTGGCCGAGCCGCGACGACCTGCGCCGGATCGTCGGGCCGGTGCTGCGCGGGACGGGGCTGGGCTCGGCACTCGGCGTGCTGCCCGGCGGCGGTCACGTGCTGGCCGCGTTCGCCTCGTACTCGGTGGAGAAGCGGTTGTCGCGGACGCCGGAGCGCTTCGGCCACGGCGCGATCGAGGGCGTGGCCGCGCCGGAGTCGGCCAACAACGCCGCGGCGCAGACGTCGTTCATCCCGCTGCTGACCCTGGGCCTGCCGGCGCACCCCGTCATGGCGCTGATGATCGGCGCGTTCATCGTCCAGGGCATCACCCCCGGCCCCAACGTCATCAACGAGCAGCCGGCCCTGTTCTGGGGCCTGATCGCGTCGATGTGGATCGGGAACCTGCTGCTGGTGATGCTGAACCTGCCGCTGATCGGGCTGTGGGTGAAGATGCTGGCGATCCCCTACCAGTGGCTCTTTCCCGCGATCGTCGTGTTCGCCGGGATCGGCACGTTCTCGCTGAACTTCAACTCGTTCGACGTGTACGCGGTCGCGGTGTTCGGGGTGCTCGGGTACGTGCTGATCAAGTGCGGCTGCGAGCCGGCGCCGTTGCTGCTGGGCTTCGTGCTGGGCCCGCTCCTCGAGGAGCACCTGCGGCGGGCGCTGATCATCTCGCGCGGGGACGCCTCGGTGTTCTTCACCCGCCCGATCTCCGCGGTGCTGCTGGCGCTCGCCGTCGGCGCCCTGGTGATCTCCGTCCTGCCGGCGATCCGCCGCAAGCGCGAGGAGGTCTTCGTCGAGGACGACTGACCTCCTCGCGCCGTCGTCGGATCAGAGGATGGAGCCCGTGTCGATCAGACCCGCCTGCTGGTAGACGGCGCGGGTCTCGGTGTCGAACGGGGCGGACAGACTGACGGCGCCGTCCTTCAGCCCGTCGGACGTGGCGATGGTGATGCCGTTCAGGTACCCGGCCCCCGTCGACGCGTCGTACTGGAGGATCCACGCCGAGCCCAGCGAGTTCGTGTAGGGGCTGCTCGGCCGGATGCCGGAGAGCTCCTCGCCCTTGATGGCGGCCGAGGTGGCCGGGAACGTCTGGTCGATCGGCAGGTCGATCAGCTGGCGGACCCAGAAGCCCACCGGCCAACCGGCCGAGTGGCCCAGCACCGTCCGCTGACCGTGCTGCTGGTTCCACGCGAAGCCCTGCGCCGTCACGACGTCGCCCAGCCGCCCGGCGTCGCGCAGGTGCCGGCCGTTCGGTCGGAGTCCTCGTAGACGTCCCAGTCGTAGTGCCGGAACGACTGTGCGCCGACGAAGACGCCGTACGGCGCCTTGTTCTTGGCGAACCCCGGGACGAAGACCCAGCGGTCCAGTTGCTGGTCGGCGCACTGCCCTGCGGTCGCGACGAGGTTGCGGTGCGCGGAGGTCACCGCCACGCCGGAGCACCAGCGAGGATTGCCGTCCGCGTCGACGAAGAACACCCGCCCGACGGAGGACGGCAGCTTCGGCAGCGAGAACTGGGACGGGTCGCCGTTCTCGAGCTGCTCGGGAGTCGCCTCGACCTCCGTCCTCGGCGACGAGAGCCGCACCGACTCGGTGACCGGCTGCGCGAGCCGCATGTTCCGCAGGCCGCGGTCGAGCCAGTAGTGGGCCGTCTCCTGCTCGGGTGTCAGGCTGTCGGCCTGCGCCTGGGCGGGCGCGGCGACGAGGACGCCGCCCAGCAGACCTGCGATCAGGCCCGTGACGGCAGCAGCGATCGAACGAGAGCGTTTCACGAGATCCCCCCCGGGAAGAGGCTGGCGACCAGCGCAGATGTGCGCGATGTCCAGCTCGAAACGCCTGAATCGTAGGGCACGCCCGAGCGGCCTCACAACGTGATCGCCAAGGCCTGGACGGTGTGGCATCGCTGCGGCAGCCGGGTGGCGAAACTGTCGCTGGAACAACACCCATGCCACACGGTTCCCGCTGCATCGTCACACCGTTGATCCAGCTTCCGAAGCGACTGCGGCCGCCCCCTCCGTACGGACGCGGGTAGCGGCGACCAGGACGCCGGTCGAGAAGACGGCGGCCAGGCCGAGGAGGCCGGCGAAGCCCCACATCGCCATCAGCGGTCCCGCGACCGTGGCGGCTCCGGCCGACACGAGAGTCATCGCGGTGTCCGCCGCTCCCTGGACCCGGGTGTCGCCGACCGAGCAGGCCGCGATGTCCGACGACGCGGCGACGGTGCACAGGGACCAGCCGAGACCCAGCAGGAACAGTCCCAGCCCGTGCGTGAAGCCCGACATCCCGAACAGGCCGGCCGACACCGTCAGCGACAGCATCAGCACACCGCCGCCCACCACGAGGGCCGGCCGCACGCCCGCCCGATCGGCCAGGAGACCGGACAGCGGCGCGAAGGCGTACATGCCGAGGAAGTGCATGGAGATGACGGCGCCGATGGCGCCGTGGCTCGCGCCCTCGTGGTGCATCTCGAGCGGCGTCATGACCATGACGGCGACCATCGTCGCGTGGGCGAGGACCAGGGCGGCCACCGTCGGGGCGACCCGGGCCACGAGCTGACGGGACAGCGGTCCCGCGGCCGGGGACGCCGGCGCGCCCGACGATGCGCCCAGCGAGCGGGCGACCAGCAGCGGATCCGGCCGTAGCAGCGCCCAGATGACCAGCCCGGCCACCGCCGCGCACGCGCCGTCGAACAGGAACGGACCGGCCAGTGGCGGCAGCCCGAGCCCGGAAGAGGCGCCCTCGGCGGGCCCGACCATCAGGGGACCGACGACGGCGCCCGCGGTGGCCACCCACACCACCAGTGACAAGGACGTCGCGCGCCGCCCCTCGGGAGCCAGGTCGGTCGCCGCGTACCGGGCCACGCTCGTCGAGGCCGACGACGCTCCCAGCGCCACCGTCCCCACCACCAGCAGGGCGTAGCTCGACATCGTCGCCGCCACGACGCACAGCACCGCTCCGCCCGCGCCGACGAGGTAGCCCGCCGCCATCCCGAGCCTCCGCCCGCGCCGGTTCATCCAGGCGGCCAGGATGTAGGAGGCGGCGCCTGCCCCCAGGGTGAGGGCGGCCTGCGAAAGACCCGCGGCGCCGGTCGACCCGGTCATCTCGACGGCGAGGATGCCGCTCACGGTGAAGGTGAGGGTCACCGCGATGCTGCCCAGGATCTGGCTCACGACCAGCAGCGACATCGTCCGCCGCTGCACACGGCCCACATCGGCACTCGTGCTCATGACGGCTCCTGACGTCGGTCGGCGACGAACTGGAGGCCGAGCACCGACTCGGCCTCGCGCAACGAGGCGTCCTCGAGGTAGCGGTAGAGGTAGGGCACGCGCGCGAGCGACGCGATCGAGAACCGCCGCGCGACGGCCTCGACCATGGCGTCGCCGGTGTGGAACGACCGGTGCTTGTCGCGCCAGAGCGGCAACGACCCGGCCGCGCCGAAGTAGCGGTCGGCGATCGCCCCGCCCGCCTGCTCGTGCGCGAACTCGTCGACGATCAGCCGGCCGCCTCGGGCGAGCAACCCGGCCAGCGAGTCGAGCGCGCACGACAGGTCCTCGACGTGGTGCAGCGACAGCGAGCAGACGACGGCGTCGTACGGCTCGTCCTCCGGATCGCGGAAGCCGCAGATGTCGGCGACGAGCACCCCGGGCCGCGCGCGGGCGGGGTCGACGTCGATCGCCGTGACGGTGTACCCGACGGCCCGCAGCCGGTCGGCCAGCCGGCCGTCGCCGCAGCCCGCGTCGAGCACCCGGGCCGGGGCCGGTGGGAGATTCGCGGTGATGAAGTCCATGCCCTCAACGGTGCGAGCAGAGAGGCATAACCACAACTGCAGGTTGAACAGAGGAGGTATACGCTCAGAACATGCTCGAAACGTGGTCGCTCCGCGTGCTGGTCGAGGTCGCCGACCGGGGCTCGTTCTCCGGCGCGGCCGAGGCGCTGACCATGACCCAGCCCGCGGTCTCGCGCCAGATCGCCTCGCTGGAGCACAAGGTCGGGGTCGCGCTGTTCCGCCGTGTGCCGCGCGGGGTCGCGCCCACCGCGGCCGGCACCATCGCCATCGACGAGGCGCGCGCGATCCTCGGCCGGCTGGCCGGCATGGAGGCCCGCCTCGGCGCGTTCGCCGAGCTCCGCACCGGTCACGTCCGCGTGTCGGCCTTCCCCAGCGCCAACACCGAGTTCGTCCCCGAGGCGATCCGCCGCTTCAGCGAGCTCTACCCCGGCGTCGACGTCAGCCTGGTCGTCGCCGGCTGGCGCGACATCCGCTCCGGCGGCGTCGACGTCGCGCTGGTGACCGACTGGGACACCGTCGACGACGACGGCGTCAGCGTGGTGCCGCTGCTCGAGGAGGAGCACCGGGTCGTCCTGCCGGCGACGCATCGGCTGGCCGGGCGGACCACGGTCCCGCTCCGCGAACTGCGCGGCGAGACCTGGATCGAGGGCAGCCACCCCGACTGTCTCGGCCCACTCGAGGGGCTCGCGAGGGCGCTCGGCGGGCCGCCGCGCATCGGCTTCACCTGCGACGACTGGACGGGCAAGCAGGCGCTCGTCGCCGCCGGCACAGGCGTCACGATCATGTCGACGCTGGCCGGCTCCGCCGTCCGCCCGGACCTCGCCCTCCGGCCGACCTCGCCCGCGCTCCCCCGGCGGCGCGTCCTCGCCGCCGTCGCGCCGCCGGAGGTTCGCAGCGCCGCCGCGAGCGCGATGCTGACGGTGCTCACCTCACTCGCCGCGCGCTATCACTGACCGCCGACTGAAGTCGGGCTGAAGTCGAAGTGGGCGCGGGCGCGCTCGACGTCGGGCAGGTTGACGGTGGTCCAGAGCAGCAGCGCGTCGATGAGGTCCTGCAGGGTCTTCCCCAGCGGCGTGATGCGGTACTCGACCGCGACCGGCCGGGTGCTGACGACGACCCGCTCGACCATGCCGTTGCGCTCGAGTCGCCGCAGCGTGGCGGTGAGCGACTTCTGCGTCACGACGGGGATCGCGCGGCGCAGCCCGTTGAACCGCAGCGGCTGCTCGCACAGCGCGTCGAGCACGTGCAGCGACCACTTGTCCAGCACCTGGTCGAGCAGTTCGCGGTGCCGCCCGGTGACCTGCGGGGTTTCCGTCATGACACCTAGTCTCGTTGAAGTGCCCTTCAGACACCAGGTAGACGTTGGATACCTACCAGGATCACGCGAAGGGAACCGACCGATGACGGTGCAGCTGCTCACCCCGGACGGCATGTTCCAGCCCGTCCCCTACCACCACGTCGCCGTCGGCACCGGCAGCCGGCACGTGCACGTCGCCGGGCAGATCGCCCGCGACGCCGACGGCAACCCCGTCGCGACCGGCGACCTCACCGGCCAGATCGTCCAGGCGCTGCGCAACACGGCGCGCGGCCTGGCCGGCGCCGGCGCCACCTTCGCCGACGTCGTCCGGCTGCGGTTCTTCGTCACGCACTGGCAGCCGGAGCTGTACGACGCGTTCGTGGCCGGCATCGACCAGGTCGCCGACGAGATCGGCCTCCCCCGGCCGCTCCCGCCGCTCTCCGCCATCGGCGTCGACTACCTCTTCGAGCCCGACGTGCTCGTCGAGGTCGAGGCGTACGCCGTCCTCGACTGAGCCGGCACGCGATGGTTGAGGGATCCGTGTCGCCAGGACGACACGGATCCCTCAACCATTCGGGGCCTACTCCTCAGAGAAGTACGGCCACAGCGGCGACCGCGCGTCCCACCGGCCCGGGCCGCCGTCAGCTGCCGCCGTCGTGAAGACGGCAGGCTCCGCGGCCGTGACGCCGCCGCCCGCGCTCGTCGCCGTCACGATCCACGCATAGGTCGTCCCCGGCTCGAGCGAGGGCCACGAGACCGTCGCCACCGCGCCCGAGTCGACGGTCACCGATCCCACCTCCGCCACCGGTGCGTACAGCGCCAGCGCGTCGGTCTGGAAGGTCGTCGTCCGGGTCTGGAGGTCGACCGGGAGCACCATGTTGTCCTCGGTGCCGTCGTACCGGCCGTCGGTGTCGAACTCGGTCGCGCCGAAGTTTGCCAGCAACGGCGAGTAGGTGTCGACGATCATCTCCGAGCGGTCGACGTCGAACTGCAGCAGGCGGAAGAAGCTGGCCCCGAACTGGAGCTGGTCGTCCGGTTCGTAGCCGCCGACCTCCGTCAGCCCGAGCCGCTCGGCGGACACCGTGTAGAACTGGTAGTCCGCCAGCAGCTCCACCACCCCACGCCCTATCGACCCGCCCACCTGCGGCTTGATGTTCGTGGCGACGCCGTGCTCGTGGCCGGCCAGCACCAGGAACACGTTCGGGTTCGGTTCGACGACGCGGCGGTAGAGCAGCGCGCCGTCAGGAGCCGAGAACCCGGCCAGGCGCCCGTCCGGGTTGCTCGACGGGACCAGGTAGTCGTGCGAGAGCAGGATGCCGTTGCGGTCCGGGAACCGCTGGAAGATCGAGGTGGCCCAGTCGGCCTCCTCCTTCGTCACCCCGTAGGAGAGCCCGACGACGACGAAGTCCAGGCCGCCGGCCGAGAACAGGTCGTAGTGGTTCTGGTTGTCGCCCTCGCGCCACGGACCCCCGTACGACGCCGACTCCCACTGGTCGTCGGCGGCGGCGTAGCGGTCCGGGCCGTAGTACTCGTTGTACAGCGACTCGGGCCCGGTCTCGCGGCCGGACTGGTTGTCGTGGTTGCCGGCGATGACGCCGTTCGGGATGCCGGCGCCGTCGAGCACACCCTGCTGCTCCGAGGAGAACTCGAACTCGCCGATGACCTGCTGGCGCATCGGCTCGTCCAGCGCCGGGCGGGTGTTGTTCTCGATGATGTCGCCGGTGTGGGCGGCGTAGGCGATCTTCCGCTGGTCCGCGTTGTCGACGACCCAGTCGACGATCCCCTGGTAGGCCGACGCCCAGACGGCGCGCTCCTCGGCCGTCTCCTGCTCGACGGCGCCCTCGGAGATGTACTGCGTGTCGGTGAAGTGGACGATCGAGAAGTCGTAGGTCGACGGATCGGCGAAGCCCTCGGGGTCACCGGGGTCCATGTCGTCGGCGAACGGGTCCTGCGCGGTGACCAGGACGTGCACGCGCCCGCGGTCGACGTAGCGCTGCGCGACGGTGGCCGACAGGACGGTGTTGCCCTCGACGGCGCCGCGCGCGGTCCCGACCGCGTCCCACGTCCCCGCAGCCGGGTCCCAGACGTGCAACGACGCCTGCCGCTGCGGGTCGACGACGCCCTCCCACCGCAGGAACGGCGTGTCGACGTTCGCGCGGACCCGGATGTCGAACCGCTGGTAGGTGAGCTCGCGGCTGGTCGGGGCGGCGACCGTGCGCCCGTCCAGCGGCGCGAGGTCGCGAGTCGACACCGGCCGTTCCCCCGGCACCCGCAGCGTCGTCGGCATCGTCGCCGTCGAGCCCTGCCAGGCGGTGTCGGCGCTGAAGACCTCGGCCTGCGAGAACGTCGCCTCGACGGGACCGCCGCCCGGCGTGGCCACGCGGGCCGACAATGACGCCGTCGCACCCACATCCACCGACCCCGAGGCCGGCGACAGCTCCGCCGGGACGTCCGGGATGCCGGCGCTGGTGAAGACGATCTCGCGTTCCGCGGCGTTGCCCAGCACGTCGGTGGCCGAGACCACCAGGGTGTGGTTCCCGGGCGACAGCCCCGGCCCGACCAGCCCGCCCAGCGGCACCTCCGCGCCGTCCAACGTCACCGAAGGACCGGACAGCACGCCGGACGCGTCGTCGATCGCGACGTCCAGGACCACAGCGGACGTCAGCGTCGAACCGGCCGCCGGCGTGCTGGTGACCACCTCGGGCGCGGTGTTGTCCGTCGTCAGCACGCGGGTGGCCACCTCGCCCGTCGTCGACGACGCGGCGACGGTGTGCGAGCCGTCGGGCAGCTCGGCGGTGTCGAGGTCGGCCCGCAGCCCGCGCGACGGCGCCTCGATGACGAAGTTCAGGTCCACCTCGCGGAACGGGTTCGCCGTCGACCCGCAGTCGCCGTCGCCCATGCCGTAACTGGCCTGCGGGCGCTGCGCCGTCGCCGTCCCCTCCGCCGGGGTCACCGTCACGTTGGAGACCACGAAGTCGTCGCGGTTGTTGCCGCAGCTGGTCGGGAACGTGCCGGTGACCAGGTCGATCGTGTTCCAGCCCGGCATCAGCCACTCGTTCGGGATGGTGACGTCGACGCGCTGGCTGACGTAGTCGCCGCCGAGGTCGATCTTCATGCCGTTGACCAGGAGGTGGTTGTGGTAACGCGCCTCCATGGAGTTGGTGGCGATGTCGAAGCTGACGGTGGCCAGGCCCGACCCGAGCGTGGGCCGCTGGTGCGTGGCCGGCGCGTCGATGACGTAGCGCAGCTCCACCTCGCGCAGCGCCGTCGTGCTGGTGCCGCAGGACCCGTCACCCATCGCGTACGACGGCGCGATCTGCTGCCCCGTCGCGGTGCCCTCGGTGAGCGTCAGCGCCAGGTTCGACAGGGTGAAGTCGTCGCGGTTCACGCCGCACGACTCGTTGCGCCCGCCGGTGACGATCGTGATGACGTTCTCGCCCGGGCGCAGGTACTGGTTCGGGATGGCGAAGTCGACGCGGCGGCTCACGTAGTCGCCGCCCAGGTCGATCTTCTTGCCGTTGACCAGCAGATGGTTGTGGTAGCGGACGTCGAGGGAGTTGCTGCCGACGTCGAAGCCGAACGTGGCCGCGCCGTCGCCGAGGGTCGGCGCGGTGACCGGCTCGGCGCCGTCGACGGTGAGGTTCGGCACGCCGCCGGGCGTCCCCGCCGGGAACGACGCGAACACGGGCTGGATGCCCGCCGTCAGCGTGCCGTCGGCCGGGGCGAGGTGCGGGGCGCCGGTCGGGGCGTTGTTGACGGTGACGGTGTGCGTGACGGTCGTGTTCGACGCGGTCCGGGCCACGATCTCGTGCGGGCCGTTCGCCAGCGCCGTCGTGTCGACCTCCGCCGTCAGGCCGGTGGTGCCCTGCGGCTCGCTCGCGACGTCGAAGGTCAGCTCGGCGGTCAGCAGCAGCGACGTGTTCGAGCCGCAACTGCCGTCACCGAAGGAGTAGCTGAACTCGTTCGCCTCGCCGTCCGCGACCTCGCCGAGCAGTTCCAGCGTGAAGTCCGACAGCACGAAGTCGTCGTAGTTGGTGCCGCAGCTCGACGAGACAGTGCCGGCGAAGACCTCGACGGTGTTCTCGCCCTGGCGCAGCTGGTCGTTCGGGATGTCGAGGCTCACCCGCTCGTTGACGGCGTCGCCGAGGTCGATGCGGTGGGTGCCGTTGACCAGCACGTAGTTGCGGTAGCGCGCCTCGGTCGAGTTGCTGCCCACGTCGAAGTTCAGCGTCGAGACGCCGACGGTCGGGGTGGCGCCCTCGATCGGGGTGCCGTCGACGGCCAGGCTCGTGACGTCGTCGCCCGCGGTCGCCGGGACCGACGCGACGGTGACGACACCCTCGAGGTACGCGCCGTCGGCGGGCGTGAGGCTCGGCGGCGCGACGGCGGCAGCGGGCCGCGCGCGCTCGGCCGCGGCCTCGGCGGCCTCAGCCGCCTCCTCGGCCTCAGCCGCCTCCGTCGTCGCGTAGGACGCCGGCCAGGTGGCGCCGACGAGCACGGCTGCCAGTGCCGCGGCGACGATGCCGGCCCGTCTCGCGCGTCTCGCGCGGCGGGCGGGCTGACGTGGGGGGTGCGTCATCGACCAGGCCTCTCTTCGGGGGATGAACGCAGGATTGTCGCGATGGCCGGGAACCTCCCCGGGGCCGCCCAGGGAAACGGCGGTGACCGTTACGTGAATCCTTCGGGTGCGGCGTTCGGGGCAGACTGGGGCGATGGCAGCGCAGCGATGGGTCGGCTGGGTGTCCGTGCGCCCGGGGCGGCTGACGTACGCCGGCGCCCTCGGGTCCGCCGCCGAGCACGCCCACCACGCCGTCCAGCTCATGGTCACGGCGGGCGCGCCGATCCTGCTGGCCGACGGCGACGGCGTCGAACGGGAGTTCCGCGGCGTCGTCGTCCCGCCGAACGTGCCGCACGCGATCCTGCGCGGCAGCACCGACGCGCTGCTGGTGCTGATCGACCCGTTCTCGGCGACGGGGCGTTCCCTTCCGGGTGGCGACGGCGACGGCGTCCGCTCGGTCTCGTCGTGGCGGACGGTCCCCGGCGGCGACGGCGGCCGCTGGAGCAGCGTCGAGGCGGCCGAGGAGTTCGTCGAGTCGGTGGCCGGGTCGGGCGCTGTTCCCGAAGAGCCCGAGCACCCGGCCGTCCTCGAGGCCGCGGCACTGGTGCGCGAACGGATCGACGACGGGCAGCTGCGCCTCGGTGACCTGGCCGCCGCCGTCGGGCTGTCGGAGAGCCGGCTCGGGCACCTGTTCTCCGCGCAGGCCGGGCTGCCGTTCCGCCGCTACGTGCTGTGGCAGCGGCTGCAGCGGGCGCTGGCGCTGCTCGCGGGCGGCGCGTCGCTGACGGACGCGGCGCACGGGTCCGGCTTCGCCGACGCCGCCCACCTGACGCGCACGTTCGTCCGGATGATCGGCGCGCCGCCGTCGCGGCTGGCGAAGGACGTGCGCTGGGTGGAACAGCCGAATCGTTCAAGCCTCGGGCCCGGGTCGGCCCGCACGCTGGAGGCATGAGCCAGGACATCGTCATCATCGGGGCCGGCCAGGCCGGTCTCGCCGCGGGCCGCGCGCTCGCGATCGCCGGACACGAGCCGTTGCTCCTCGACGCGGCCCCCGCCATCGGGCACAGCTGGCGCGAGCGCTGGGACTCGCTGCGGCTGTTCACCCCCGCCCGCTTCGACGGGCTGCCCGGCCTGCCGTTCCCCGGCGACCCGGACCACCATCCCGGCAAGGACGAGGTCGCCGACTACCTGCGCTCCTACGCCTCGACGTTCGACCTGCCCGTGCGGCTGTCGTCGCCGGTATTGCGGCTGACGCGCAGTGGCGACGGGTTCGCGCTGGCCACGCCGGACGGGGAGATCGAGGCGCGGCAGGTCGTCGTCGCGACCGGGCCGTTCCAGCGTCCGGTCGTCCCGCCGCACTCCCTGACGGTGCCGAGCCCGCACACGTCGGAGTACCGGCGGCCCGGGCAGCTCCCCGACGGCCCGGTCGTGGTGGTCGGCGGGGGCAACTCCGGCGTCCAGATCGCCGCCGAGCTCGCCGCGTCCGGGCGGTCCGTCACCCTCGCCGTCGGCACCCGGCAGCCCGCGCTCCCGCAGCGGCTGCTCGGCCGCGACCTCTTCCACTGGCTGAACCGCGTGGGCGTCGTCCGGATCCCGTCGGACACCCGCATCGGCGCCCGGATCCGCCGTCGTGAGCCGCTGATCGGGACCAGCCTGCGCGCCCTTCGTCGTGACGGGGTCCGGCTCGCCGGCCGCGTGGTCGCCGCGTCGGGCGACACCGTCACGACGGCCGACGGCGGGACCCTCCGCGTCTCCGCCGTCGTCTGGGCGACCGGGTACCGCGTCGACCACGGGTGGATCGACATCGAGGGCGCGGTCGGCCCGGACGGCGCGCCCGTGCACACCCGCGGCGCCGGCGTCGTGCCCGGCCTGCACTATCTCGGCCTGCCGTACCAGTACAGCCGCGGCTCGGCGCTGCTGGGCTGGGTGGGCGACGACGCGGGCCGGCTCGCCACCCGCGTCGCCGCGCCCGTCAACGCGGGCGACGCAGCGCGACGTAGAACAGCAGCGCGCTGATCCCGAGGCCGACCACACCGCCCACGAGCAGTCCGAACGCGACCCACGGCAGCACCGGCAGCTCGGCGGCCACGCGCGCCGTCACGTCGACGCCCGCACTGCCGTCGGCGTTCATCACGACGACGACCCAGCGGCCGTCCCGCGGCTCGAAGGTCAGCGTCTGGTCGCCGCTGCCGCTCGCCTGCACGGCCCAGAACTGCTGCTCTGCGGGGACGGTCTCGGGCGCCGCGCCGTCGTGCGCGGTGTAGTCGACGTCGTCGTCGCCGCTGATCCGGGTGACCTCGTCGTAGCCGAGGCCGGCCAGGTAGTCGGCCGCGTCGGACTCGCGCGCCAGCCCCACGAACACGTCCTGGTCGCCGCCGTCGACGCGCAGCTGCACCTCGCCGAGCACGTCGCTGGCCTGTGCCCAGTCCGGTGCGTTGGTGTCGATGTCGAGCGCCGGGCCGACCAGCGCGTACGAGTCGGTCTGCAGCCGGACCTGCTCCGTCGTCAGGTAGCCGTCGCTGTCGCGCTGGGTCTGGTCGACCACCAGCCCGGTGATGCCCGCGGCCAGCAGCGCCAGCGAGCCGATGCCGACGATCACCGCCAGCACCAGCGCGATGATCCGGCCCGCGGTCATGCGCCGCTGCGGGCGCTCCTCCGGCGCCGGCCCGTCCGGCGGGACCGTGTCGCTCGGCGGGACGGGGCCGCCCGGAGGTACGGGGCCGCCCGGAGGTACGGGGCCGCTCGGCGGGACGGTGTCAGCCATCGGACTCTCCCCCTCGAGTCGCAGGTCGGACCAGTCCAGTCAACATCGTTTCCGGCGGCTCGGAGCGGAAATCCGCGCACCGATCACCCGGGCGAGGCGCCTCGGAAACCGGCTCACGCTCGGGAAACCGGCGGATGGCGGCCTGATGCGCCCCGCAAGCGCCGGTTTCCCGAGCGTGAGCCGGTTTCCCGGGCGCGGGAGGCGAGCAGGCCCGGTCACCCGGGCGAGGCGGCCTCCGTCAGGGCGGCGATGACGGCGGCGGTGGCGGGCGGGTCGGGCGGCTCGCCGTAGGTGGCGGCATAGATGCGCCGCGGCGGCACCGCGAGCCGCGTCGCCGTGATGTCGGGATGACGGTGGGCCTGCAGCGCCAGCTCGGGGATCGTCGTCACGCCCAGACCGGCGGCGACCAGGCCCTGCATGACCACCATGTCGTCGGTGACGTGCGCCAGCCGCGGCGTGAAGCCGGCCGCCTCACACAGCTCGACGAGATGGCTGCGGCACCGGACGCAGCCGCCCACCCAGGCCGCGTCGCGGTGGTCCGCGAGCTCGTCGCCGCCGCCCCGGGTGAGCAGGTAGAGCGGGTCGTCGAGCAGGTGGACCAGGCGGACGCCGTCCTCGGGCGCGGTCTCCTCGAACCGGAAGATGACGGCGAGGTCGATGCGCCCGGCCCGCAGCAGTGCCAGCGCGTCCTCGGGATGGGCGTCGGTCAGCTCGAGCTCGAGCCCCGGATGGCGCCCGGCGAGGACGGCGGCCGCCCGGGGCACCAGCGCGCTCATGACCGAGCCGAACCCGGCCAGCCGGACCCGCCCGGCCTCGAGCCCGACCAGCGTCGACAGCTCTGCCGTCGCAGACTCGACCCGGCCGATGATCTCCGCCGCGCGGTCGGCGAGCAGCCGGCCGGCCTCGGTGAGCCGGATGCCGCGCCCGGCCCGCTGGAGCAGCTGGGCGCCGGTCTCGGCCTCGAGCCGGGTCAGGTGGTGACTGAGCGACGGCTGCGCGTAGTGCAGCGCCTCGGCGGCGGCCGTGACGGACCCGGTGCGGCGGACGGCGTCGAGGACGCGGAGCTGGACGAGACTGACCATCGACGCAGTCTATGGGTCAGCGCGCGTATTGACATTGGACCTATGAGTCGCGTGGCGGCAGGCTGAGCCGCATGACGACGTTCGCGATCGCAGCCCTGGTGCTGATCATGATGCCCGGCCCCGACCAGGTCCTCATCACGCGCAACGCCCTGGCCGGTGGGACGGCCGGCGGGCTGCTCACCGTCCTCGGCGGCGTCCTCGGCCTGACGGTGCACGCGAGCGCCGCCGCCCTGGGCCTGTCGGCCCTGCTGCTGACGTCGGCGACGGCGTTCACCGCGCTGAAGATCGTCGGGGCGGCGTACCTGCTCTGGCTCGCAGTACAGACGCTGCGCTCGGCCGCCCGCACCCGCCGATCGGCGACCATGGACGAGACGGCGTCACCTGCGGCCCCCGCGCCCGCGGCCCGGCCCTGGGCGTACCTGCGCCACGGCTTCCTCTCGAACGCGCTCAACCCCAAGGTCGCGCTGTTCTTCGTGACGTTCCTGCCGCAGTTCCTGTCTCCAGGTTCCGGCTCGCCTCGGGCGGAGGCGCTGCTGCTCTCGGCGATCTTCGCCGGCCTCTACCTCACCTGGTTCGGCCTCTACGTCGCCGCCGTCGAGCGCCTCGGCCGGTGGCTGCGGCGGCCGCGGGTCCGGGCCCGCATCGAGCAGGTCACCGGCGTGCTGCTGCTGACGGTGGCCGTCCGGCTGGCGACCGCCACCGCCCACTGAGCCCGACCCGGGCGCGTCGGTAGGCTGTGGCTCCGCTCTGGGGGGAGGAGCCGAGCCGATGGGTCTCGACGACGTCGCGCTGGCGTTGCGGTCGCTGCGGCAGGATGCCGGGCTGCCGTCATACGCGGAGATCGCCCGGCGCATCGGGGTCGCCCGGGCCCTGCGCGGGGTGCCGCTCAGCGAGCGGCGGCCGGCGCGGGCCACCGTCTACGACTGCTTCCGCACCGAGCGGCGCCGCCTCGACATCGACCTCGTCGTCGAGATCGTCCGGGCCCTGGGCGCCGACGACGCCGAGGCGGCCCGGTGGGCGCAGCTCTGCCGAGTCGCGCAGAGCAGGGCCGACGCCGCCACCGTCGTCACCGTCCACGCGACGCTGCCCGCCGGGTCGGTCTTCGTCCCCCGCCGGGCCGCGACCGAAGCGGCGCTCGCGGCGATCGAAGCGGCCGCCGCGCCCGGCGGGACGCGGGTCGTCTGCCTCGAGGGCATGCCCGGCAGCGGGAAGTCCCGGCTCGCCGTCGAGCTCGCCCGCACCCTGACGGCCGACGACGGCGGCGCCAGCGGCCAGCTCCACGCTGACCTGCGCGGCTTCCACCCGGAGCTGCCGCCCGCAGCACCAGCGGCGGTTCTCGAGGGGTTCCTCCGGCTGCTCGGCGTACCCGCCCGCGAACTCCCGGCCGGCCAGGACGAGCGGCGCGCGCTGCTCGAACGACACCTGCGCGACCGCCGCCACGTCGTGGTCCTCGACGACGCCGCCGACGCCGGCCAGCTGCTGCCGCTGCTCCCCACCGGCGCCGACGCCGTCGTGCTCGTCACCAGCCGCACCGCCGTGAGCGAGACGCTGACCGCCACGGACGCCGTCGTCACCCGGGTGCCGGTCGGCCCGTTCAGCCCGGACGAGGCGGTCGAACTGCTGCGCCGCGTGGCCGGAGCGGACCCCGTCGACGCCGATGCCGTGGCCGCCGTCCGCCTGGTCGAGGCCGTCGGGTGCCTGCCGCTGGCCGTGCACCTCACCGCCACGCGTGTCGCCGCGCGACCGTCCTGGAGCGTCGCCGACCACCTCGACGCGCTGCTCAGCCGCGGCGCCGCGGTGCGCCTCGACGAGGCCGTGTACTCGACGCTCGAGCTGTCCTACCTGGGCCTCTCCCCCGCGGCGCAGGCGACGCTGCGGCTGCTGGCGGTCCACTCGTGCCCCGAGCTCGACGAGGCCGCCGTCGCCGCCCTGACCGGCGCAGACACCGTCGATGGCAGGGACGCCCTCGCCGAGCTGCGGGCGCACCACCTGGCCGGCGAGCCGCGGCCGGGCCGGTTCGCGCTGCACTCGCTGGTGCGGCTGTTCGCGCTGGACCGCTCGCACGACGACGACCGCCCGGCCGAGCGCGCCGCGGCGACCGACCGGCTGTGCGACCACTACCTCGCCCAGGTGTGGGCCGGCTACCACGCCATGTTCGCGCCCATGGGCATCGTCAACCGCCTCCCGCCCGACGGCGTCGACGTGCCGGAGGTCGACGACGAGACGGCCCGCCAGTGGCTCGAGGCCAACCTCGGCAACCTGTTGACGCTGGCCGGCCACGGGCCCGAGCTGGGCCGGCCGGAGCTGGCGAGCGGGCTGTCCGACGGCGCCTCGTGGTGGCTGAACCGCTACGGCCGCCACACCGAGGCGAAGCTGCTGCACGGGCTGGCCCTCGACGCGGCGCTGCAGGCCGGCGACCGCGTCGGCGAGGCGCGGGCGCGGCTCGACCTCGGCCAGGTGCTCGTGCGCCTCAACGAGTGGGACGACGCGACGGTGCAGCTGGTCCGCGCCGAGCGACTGTTCTCCGACGCCGGCGACCTGTACCCGACCAGCGCGGCGAACAACTCGCTGGCCATCATGGACGTCCACCGGGGCCGCCTCGACCAGAGCATCGAGCGGTTCACCCGCTGCGTCGAGCTGGCCCGAGCGGCCGGCAACGAGCACGGGGTCGCGACGGCGCTGAACAACATCGCGATCGTGCACCGGCGGGCCGGCCGCCCGGATCGGGCGCTGGAGTTCCACGGCCTGGCCATGGAGCAGGCCGAGGGCATCGGCGACCGGTACGTGCTGGTCGACGCGCTGACGAACCGGTCGGAGGCGCAGCTGCTGCTCGGCCGGCTCGACGACGCGCTCGCCTCGGCCACGCGCGGGCTGGCCATGGCCGAGGAGCTCGACGACGTGCCCGCGATCGCCTACGCGCACGACGCCGTCGGCAAGGTCCGCGCGGCCGGCGGCGACCACGCCCCCGCCGTCGACCACTACGAGACGGCGCTGCGGCTGAGCCGCGAGCTGACCGACCGGCACCTCGAGGCCGGCGTGCTCAACGACCTCGGTGCCACCCGCCTTCGCCGCGGCGAGCTGGGACTCGCCCGCGACTGCCACCAGGAGGCGCACACCGTCGCGACCGAGATCGGCGACCGGTTCGAGCAGGCCAGAGCCGAGTCCGGGCTGGCAGACGTCCAGGCGGCGTCGGGGGCGGCGGAGCCGGCCTGACCCCGTCCGCGCCCGGCACCGATCGGATCCGTCCGGATCTGTATGGGATCGCGGCGGGAGGCTGACGCCGTCGCCAGACTGCAGCCGTAACGACAGTGCGGCCCGCGACTCGCGGGCCCGAGGCAGCAGGAGGACGGGTATGCGTCGACTCGTGGCATCGGTGGCGATCGGCATCGGGGTGCTGGTGGGAGGGATCGGGTTGACGGCCGCGCCGGCGAACGCGGCACTCGACACCGGCGCCTGCGTCGGACACGACTGGTTCTTCGTGGACGGTGGCGGCTACGGCTGGATCTACGACTCCGACCGGTGCGACTACTGGCCCTGATCGGCCCTCACGGCGTCAGGCCTGGCCCGCGTGGCCGGGCCTGGCGCCGTCCGTCCCGCCGTCGATCCCGCCGGGAAGATGCGCGAGGCCCTGCCGGTCGGCCCGCCGCATGAGGTCGATCCGCTCGTCGAGCCAGCCGTCGATGGCCGCGTAGATGCGCAGCTGCTCCCCCGGGTCGTCGCACCGGCGCCGGTAGTCGGCCAGCCAGACGAGCGTCTCGTCGACGTAGCGGATCTTCGCCGCCAGCGGCCATGTCATCGCCGGCTCTCCCGTCAGTCGCCGCGGCAGGTCTCAGCCCCACGCTGACACCGTCGGGCCGCCGTCGCCTCCTCCGGATCGGGTGAGCGCGCCGATGAGTTCTCGCGGCACGAGCGGTCTACTGGGCATGAGCACACTCACAGTGGACATCTTCATCTCGGCCGACGGCTACGCCCGCGGCGAGGACTCCCCGGCCTACTTCGGCTACCTCGGACCGGACCTCGAGCGCTGGATCGGCGACCAGGGCTCGACCCGGCAGATCGCGCTCATGGGCCGCGTGACGTACGAGGCGCTCTCCGCGATCCCCGAGGAGGTGCGCGACGAGGGGTGGGACCAGATGATGCAGACGGAGACCGTCGTGTTCAGCCGCACGCTCACGGCGACGACCTGGCCGAACGCCCGCGTTCGCGCCGACCTCGTCCCCGAGGTCACCCGGCTGAAGAAGGAGAGCGACGTCGGGCTCTACACCATCGGCAGCGTGTCGCTCGCCCGGCAGCTCACCGACGCCGGCCTCGTCGACCGGCTCCGGCTGATGACGTTCCCGCTGGTCGTGGGCCCGTCGGGGCGCGAGCCGTTCTTCGCCGGCCTGGCCGCGAACGAGCTGGAGCTGGTCGCGCACAGCGTTCTCGACGACCGCATCGTGCTGACGGAGTACCGGACGACCGGGCGCGACATCCCCCGGGCGTGACGGGGTTCGCTTCGTCCCTAGGGTGGTGCGCATGACCGAAGCGGCGCAGACGCTCAGTGGGGCGACCGACCTGGACCTGCCCGAGTTCGACGACCCGCCCGCGTCGCCGTGGGGCCTGCTGCGCGGCTGGCTGGACGCCGCCGTCGCGCGCGGCGTGCGCGAGCCCTATGCCGTGGTGCTGGCCACGGCCGACGCGGCCGGCCGGGCGTCGAGCCGGGTCCTGCTGGTGAAGGACGCCGACGAGCACGGGCTGGTCTTCACCAGCGCCGCCCACAGCCGCAAGGGCCGCGACCTCGCGGAGCGGCCGTGGGCGTCGGCCACCTTCTACTGGCGCGAGACGCTGCAGCAGATCACCGCGGCCGGGCCGGTGGAGCGGCTGCCGGACGACGAGTCCGACCTCCTCTTCGCCGGCCGGCCCCGCGACGCCCAGGCCGCGAGCGCCGTCTCGCACCAGAGCGCGCCGTTGGCCGACGAGGCCGCGCTGCACCGTTCCGCCGCGTCGCTGCGCGACGGCGACCGGCCGATCCCACGCCCGGACGGCTGGGCCGGCTACCGGCTCGTCCCGCACGAACTGGAGTTCTGGTACGGCAGCCCGACCCGGCTGCACCGCCGGCTCGCCTACACCCGCCCGGCCGCCGACGCCGCCTGGTCGCACCGGCGCCTGCAGCCGTGAGCCCGCGCCTGCAGCCGTGACCCGCCGCCTGTCGGCGTGAGCCGCTGTTGGATCTGGGGGCTGGTCAGCGGTCGTCGTAGGCGTCGCGGGCGGCGAGGACCTCGGGGATGTGGAGCTCGGCCCAGCGGATGAGCGTGGTGAGCGGTTCGAGCAACGTCAGGCCGAGCGGCGTCAGCTCGTACTCGACCCGCGGCGGGATCTCGGCGTACGCCGTCCGCGTCAGCATGCCGTCGCGCTCGAGGTCGCGCAGGGTCTCGGTGAGCACCTTGGCGCTGATGCCCTCGAGCGCCGCCCGCACATCGCGGAAGCGCATGGGCCCGTCGGCGAGGACGGCGACGATCATGGCCGTCCATTTGTTGGCGATGCGCGCCAGCGAGGTGCGCGACGGGCAGGTGCCGCTCAGGACGTTCCAGGCCATACCGGGCGGCGGCGCGTACGTCTTCTGAACCGTCATGGCGCACATCCCGTTGGTTACGTTGAGGTGATTGGTTTCCGATCGTAAGTATTGAGCTCAGGAAGCACAACCGCAGACCAGGAGGTCACCATGAGCTCTGCCGAACAGGTCGTCCGCACGTACTTCGACGCGCTCGAGGCCCAGGACCTCGCCACCGTCGCCGCCGCCCTCGCCGAGGACGTCGTCTGGCACCAGCCCGGCGCCAACCGCTTCTCCGGCGTCCAGCGCGGCGCGACCGCCGTCGGCGCGATGATCGCCGGCATGACGGAGATCAGCGGCGGCAGCTTCGCCCTCACCGTCACCGCTCCCCTGCTGGTCAACGACGACACCGTGGCGGCGCACATCCACTTCAGCGCTTCGCGGGACGGCGCCACGCTCGACCAGGACGGCATCGACGTCCTCAAGGTCACCGACGGGAAGATCAGCGAGGTCTGGCTGTTCTCCGCCGACCAGCCGGCCGAGGACGCATTCTGGGGCTGACCTTCCCAGGCAGCTTCAGGTAAGGCTAACCTAAGTCTCCATGAGCTGCCCGTCGCCCGCGGAGCGCGCCCGCACCCTCGTCCAGGGCAGGCTGCCCGGCCTGCTGTTCCTCGAGGGTGCCGCGGCGCCCCTCCCGGTCCGGCACGGCACCGGCCGCAGCGGTCAGCCGCTGCTGCTGGTGCCGGTGGGCGGCAGGCTGTACCTGTCACTGCGGACGCATCGGGGGCCGGTCGCGCCGGGCGCGGTGCTGCGGGTCGACGACGTCACGCCGTCGGCCGGCGCGCCCAGCCTCGGCCGGGTGCGGGTCAGCGGCCGGCTGCACGCCGTCCCGCCGTCGGAGGCGGCCGCGGCGGCCCTCGAGTTCGCCGAGGCCAACCCGCTCCCGAGCCTGCTCGGCGTCGGTACCGATGCCGTCCTCTACCGGCTACTGGTCGACGGTGTCGGCCTCGAGACCGAGACCGGCGGCGGCCCCGTCGACACCGTCGCCTACCTCACGGCGGAGCCGGACCCCCTGCACGAGGCCGAGCGGGACCTGCTGCTCGACCTCGCCGACCATCACGGCGAGCAGCTCGAGCCCTGGTTCCGGCGGGCGCTGCACGGCGCCGGCATCCACGCCGACCACCCGCGGGCGGTCCGGCTCGACCGGTACGGCATCGTCGTCGACACCGGACGACCGCTCCCCGGGCGACGGCGATGGGTGCGGCTGGAGTTCACCCACCCGCTGGACACCGTCGAGGACCTCGCCCAGCTGCTGCATCCGGTGCTGTTCCACCAGGTCAGCGAGTTCGCGACGCCGTGCTGCGACCACCGGCACGCCCCGGAGCCCTAGCCCTCCGGCGCTCCGCCGGGCTGGCGACGACGGCGGCGGTCGCGTAGCCTCCGGCGGAGCGACAAAGGAGGACAAAGAGGATGGCCGTCTGCGGTGCCTGCGGATACCGGGTCTCCGAACTGGCCCTCGAGTGCGGCCGGTGCCGGGGTCCGATCCCCACTCCCGTCCCCGCGGTTCCGGTCGCGTCGAGCGTGAGCTCGGCCGGCTCCGGCGGCGCCTCGGCTGCCGGCTCGGCCGGCGCCTCGGTGCTCCCGCCACCGCCGCCCCCGCCGTCCTCGATGCTGCCGCCGTCGTCCCCCGTGACGCCGCCGCCGCTGCGCTCCCCGGTCGAGCCGCCGCCGGTTCCCCCGCCCGCTCCGCCGTCGAACGACCGCGCGCCCATCTCGCGGGGTGTCATCGCGATCGTCGCGGCCGCCGCCGTCATCATCCTCGTCATGATCGTGGCGATCGCCGTCGGTGGCGGAGGCGACCCGGCCGACGACGACGCGGGCGACGGGTCCGCGGCCCCGGCCGAGGTCGCCGCCCGGGCCGAGGTCGAGGTCCCCGGCACCGCCCCCGACGGCGTCGACGGCAGCGGCAACGAGGTCAGCTACGCCGCCGCCAACCTCGTCGACGGCGACCCGAGCACCGCCTGGCGGGTCGAGGGCGACGCGACGGACGAGGAGATCGTCCTCACCCTGCCGGAGGCACGGACCATCAGCGAGGTCGGCATCGTCAACGGCTACGCCAAGGTCGACGACGAGAGCGGCGACCGCCGCTACGGCCAGAACCGCCGCGTCCTCGCCGTCACCTGGATCTTCGACGACGGGACCGAGGCCTCGTACGACCTCGAGCAGACCACCGAGCCGCAGACCTTCACCCTCGACGCCCCCGTCGAGACGACGACGGTCCGGCTCCGCATCGACGAGGTCTCCGACCCCGGCGGCCGCGACTTCACCGCCGTCGGCGAGATCAGCCTGCTGGGCCGCTGACGGCGTCGGCCCGCGGGCCGAACCAGCGGGTCAGGGCGGCGCCCAGCTCCTCCTGGTCGTCACCCGCCCAGGCGATGTGGCCGTCGGGCCGCAGCAGCACCGCGGGGACGTCGATCCCCGCGCCCGGGTCGGCCAGCTGGTCGACGCGGTCGGCCCAGCCCTCGGCCGACAACTGGCCGGTCCGGTCGAGCAGCAGCCCGCGGCCGGCATGCAGCCGGTCGAAGAGGCGTCCGCGGGTCAGCCCGGTGTCGCGCTGACGCCGTCCGAGCAGCTCGTGGCCCGGGCCGAAGTCGTAGCGGACGCCGAGCGCGGTGACCTTCTCGATCAGGAAGCGGTTGACCCCCTCGATGTCCATCAGCTGCGTCAGCAGCCGGCGCACCGCCCTCGGGCCGGGCTCGAGGCGCAGCAGCTCGCCTTGTGCGCGCACGTTGTTCAGGACGTCGTCGGCCACCGGGCGCCGCTCGGCCTCATAGGTGTCGAGCAGTCCGGACGGCGCCCAGCCGGCCAGCTCCGCGGCCAGCTTCCAGCCCAGGTTGAACGCGTCCTGGACGCCGAGGTTGAGCCCCTGCCCGCCCAGCGGCGGGTGCACGTGCACCGCGTCGCCGGCGAGCAGCACCCGCCCGACGCGGTAGCGCTCGGCCAGCCGGGTGGCGTCGGTGAACCGCGACATCCAGCGCGGGGAGTGCACCCCGAAGTCGGTGCCGGCGTACACCTTCAGCTGCTGCTTGAACTCGTCGAACGACGGCGGCGAGGTGCGGTCCTCCGTCACCCCGGCAGCCGGCACCACGCCCCGGAACGTCCCGGTGCCGGACGGCCCGACCCCGAAGGTGTAGTGGGTCTTGCGGATCTCCGCCACGGTGGCGACGAGCTCCTCCACCGGCACGCCCACCTCCATCTCGGCGAGCAGCCACTCGTGCGTGGCGGGCTCGCCGCTGAAGTCGACGCCGAGCAGCTTGCGGACGGTACTGCGCCCGCCGTCGCAGCCGACGAGAAAGCGCGAGCGCAGCGTGGTCCCGTCGCCCAGCTCGACCGTGACGCCGTCGTCGTCCTGGGACAGGCCGGTGACCGCGACACCGCGCCGGATCTCGGCGCCCGCCTCGGCCGCGTACTCCTCCAGCAGCCGGTCGGTGACGGTCTGCGGGAGACCGAGCAGGTACGGGTGGGCGGTGTCCATCCCGTCCGGCCACGGCTTGCCGATGCCGGCGAAGTAGCCGCTGAGCCGGTACTGCTGCCCGTGCTCGAGGAACCGGTCCAGCCGCCCGCGCTGGTCCATCACCTCGATGCTGCGCGCGTGCAGCCCGAGCGAACGGACCACCGGCGTCGGCTCCGCATCCCGCTCGATGACCAGCACGGAGACGTCGTGCAATCGCAGCTCGGCCGCCAGCATCTGGCCGGTCGGGCCGCCGCCGGCGACGATCACGTCGATCATGAAACCCCCAACTCACGGTGTGTGAGCTGCAGATTCTGCAACAGCACCGGGGCCTTGCCGCAAGACCCCGGTGCTGCTATACGTTGTAAATGGAGGGAGTGTGACTGTTCAGTCCCCCTCCGGCCTGGCCCCCCTGAGTCCTTGGCAAGGCTGGCCATGCTGCGAGCCCGAGCCGGCGATCGACCCCTTCGCTTGATCATCAAGGATCGACCACATCAGGACGGGGTCGATCCTTGATGATCATGGGCGCGGGCGATCAGGCGGCCTCGGGGCGGTAGCGCAACCACACGACGCCCGAGCGGTACGGCGTCGCCGACACCAGCTTGAGCCGCACCGGGCCCACGCCGTCGAGGATGCGCGGCCCTTCGGCCCAGATGTGCGGCTGCAGCCAGAACCAGAACTCGTCGACCAGGCCGAGCCGGGTCAGGGTGTGCGCGAAGCTGCCGCAGCCGGTGATGACCAGGTTGCCCCGGAACCCCTCCTTGAGGGCCGGGATCGCGTCCTCCAGCTCCCCCTCGATCAGCGACGCGTTCCAGTCGAGCGGGCCGCTGAGCTTGCGCGACGCGACGAACTTGGGCATCGCGTTGATGCGCCCGGCCAGATGCCCCATGGCGGGGTCCTCGCCGAGCATCGGCCAGACCGCGGCCAGGCCCTCGTATACGGGCCGGCCCATGAGCAGCGCGTCGGCCAGGACGAGCTGGTCGAGGGAGTCGTTGCTGCTGTCGTTGTCGAGCTCGAGCCAGGTCTCCGGGTTGGGCGACTCGAACGCGCCGTTCACCGTCATCATGTTGTGCAGGACGATCTTGCCCATCGCGGGTCTCTCCTCCGGTCGTGTGTCACCTCACGACGACGGTAGGAAGGGCCGATGACCGGCCGCATCTGTCGAACGACTGGCGTCGAGCCGGCCGGCGGGGGACCTACAGGTCGAGCCGGCCCAGCTCCGCCCTCCGGGCGACGCCCAGCTTCGGGTAGGCCTTGTACAGGTGGTGCCCGACGGTGCGCGGGCTGAGGAACAACTGCGCGGCGATCTCGCGGTTGGTCTGCCCCTGGGCCGCCAGCCGGACGACCTGCAGCTCCTGCGGGCTGAGCCGGACGGCGCCGTGCGGCTGCGGCGGCTGCTCGGGCGCGCGCACGCCGAGCGCGTCCAGCTCGGCCCCGGCGCGCGGCGTCCACACGTGGGCGCCGATCCGGTCGAACGTCTCGCGCGCCTCGGTCAGCTGCGCCCGGGCGGCGCTGGGACTGCGGTGCCGGCGCAGCCACTCGCCGTAGGCCAGCCGCGTCCGGGCGCGGTCGTAGGGTCCGCAGCCGTCGACCCGCAGCGACGCCTCGAACCGGTCGCGCGCCGCCGGCCCGTCGTCGAGCACGGCGGCGCAGCGCAGCGCCAGGGCCGACGCGACCGGGCTCTCCGTCCGGCGGGACCACGTGTCGAGCTCGGCGAGCAGCTCCCGGGCCCGCTCGCGCTCGCCCACCCGGACCGCGGCGTCGATGTGGTCCGGGAGCGCCCGGACCAGGACGTCGCGGCCGGCCGGGCCGCGGCCGGACTCCTCGAGCCGCTCCAGCGCCGCCGCCGGCTCGGCCCCAGCGAGGTCGCGGACCGCGAGCGCCCAACTCGCCAGGGCGGCCGCGATCCGGTGCCCATGGTCGTCGTCACGCACCCGCGCCGTCAGCAGCTCGCAGAGCACGGTGTCGCCGCGGACGGCGGCCAGCCACGACGCGATCGACGTCAGCACGGTGAGCTGCACGGGCTGGGCCAGCTCCGCGGCCAGGGCCAGCGCCTCGCTCACCGTCACCTCGGCGTCGCGGAACCGCCCGGACACCAGGTGGCCGAGGGCGAGCACCTCGTTGGCGTACGGCAGCCAGCCGATGGCGCCCTCGTCGCGCAGTGCGGCCGTCTGGGCGGCCAGCGTCGCCAGTGCCGTCACGTCGTCGCCGATGAGGATCCCCACGAAGCCGCCGGTGAGCCGCTCGACCGAGCCGGTGATCCGGCCGTC
The DNA here is from genome assembly GCF_014204975.1 of Jiangella mangrovi. Lineage (NCBI taxonomy): Bacteria > Bacillati > Actinomycetota > Actinomycetes > Jiangellales > Jiangellaceae > Jiangella > Jiangella mangrovi. The sequence continues at coordinate 3,721,805 of NZ_JACHMM010000001.1, read as the reverse complement.
GTGGCTCGCCTGCAGCAGGGCGCGCATGGTCCGCGCCGACGACGGCGTCGGGCCGCTGCCGAGCAGGGTGGTGAAGGCGGCCAACGCGTCGCGCACCTCCGCCGCGGGGCCGGGCGGCACTCGGGCCAGCAGCTGGGCGCACCGGGCGAGCAGCTCCGGGTCGGCGGCGTCGCGGGCGCACCAGCTCGCCTCGGTCAGCACGGCCGTGGCGCGGGCGGGATCGAGCGTGACGATCGGCGCGGCGGCCTCGAGCGCCAGCTCGGCGGCCCGGGTCGGCGACTCGCGCTCGTAGGCGACCTGGGCGCGGACCCAGCCGGCCTCCGCGGCCTGACCGGCCCGCTCGACGGCGACCTTCTTCCGGGCGGCGACGGCGTCAGCTGCGGTGCCACCGGGGTCGCCTCCGGGGTCGCCCGGTGCGCCACCGTCCAACCCCGCGACCGCAGCTGCCGCCGTCGTCGCCAAGGACTCGGCCCGGTCCAGCTCGCCCGCGTCGTAGGCCGTGCGGGCCGCCTCGACGAGACGGCGGGCACGGGCGGGCCGGTCGGCGCTGAGGGTCGCGGCCCGCTCCCAGGCCTGCGAGGCCGCGGCCGGGGCGCCGCGGGTCAGCGCCCGCCGCGCGGCGTCGTCGAGCGCGGCCGCGGCGGTCTCGTCGGCGCCGGCCGCTGCCGCCGCGAGGTGCCAGGCGCGCCGGTCGCCGTCGTCGATGACCTCGGCGAGCGCCCGGTGCGCGGCCAGCCGGCGCCCGAGCGGGACGTCCTGGTAGGCGGCGGCGCGGACCAGCGGATGGCGGAACTCGAGCCGTCCGGACGTGACGCGGATCAGCTCGCGGACCTCGGCCGGCTCCAGGTCGGCGACGCCGACGCCGAGCGCACCGGCGGCCGCCGTGAACACGGCCAGCTCCGAGCGGTGGTCCGCGGCGGCCAGCAGCAGCGCCCACCGGGTCGGCTCGGGCAGGGCGTGCAGCCGGCCGCGGAAGTGCTCCTCGAGGCGGCCGGTCGCCGGCAGCGGCGCGACGGGCTCCGGCAACGGCGCCGCCTCGGCGTCGGCGGGCCGGCCGACCGCCAGCTCGACGATGGCGAGCGGGTTGCCGCCGGACTCGCGCAGCACCCGGTCGGCGACGTCGAGCGGCAGCGTCCACCGCGCGGCCAGCAGCTGGGCCGCGCTGTCGCCGTCGAGCCGCGGCAGGGTGACGCTCTCGACGCCGTCGGCGGGGAACGGGCGGTCGCCGTCGCGGGCGGTCAGGATCGCGGCGACCGGGTCCGAGCCGAGGCGGCGCACCGCGAACAGCAGCGCCGCGGCGGACGAGCGGTCGAACCAGTGCGCGTCGTCGAGCAGGACCAGCAGCGGCGCCCGCTCGGCCAGCTCGGAGAGCAGCAGCAGCGTGGCGGCGCCGGCCAGGAGCGGGTCGGTGGGCGCGGTCTCCGTCCCGAAGGCGGCCCGCAGCGCCCGGGCGTGCGTCTCGGGCAGGTCCGCGATGCCGTCGGCGACGGGAGCGAGCAGGACCTGGAGCCCGGCGAACGGGATCTCCGCCTCCGACTCGACCCCGGCGGCTCGCAGCACCCGGAACCCGCCGGCCATCGCGGCGGCGTGGTCGAGCAGGGTGGTCTTGCCGATGCCGGCCTCACCCCGCAGCACCAGCGCGCGGCCGTGCCCCTCCTTGGCGTCGGCCAGCAGGCGGCGCAACCGCGACTGCTCGCCGGACCGGCCCACGATCGGCGGCGCGGTACCAGCGGACGCGATCTGCACAGGGCGACGGTAGTCCGCTCCCCCGCTCAGTTCGAGTCCTGGCCCCACCCGTAGTCCTCGGGCCAGCCGCTCTGACATTCCTCGACGTGCTCGGGCCCTTCGCAGAGGATCATCTCCCAGCCGAGCCGGTGGACGAACGTCTCGCCCTCGGACTCGTAGGTCAGCTCGACGATCGCCCCGCGTGCGGTCGCGGCCGTCGGCTTCGAGAACTGCAGCCCGAGGTGCATCGGCAGGTCGGTGGAACCGCTGTCACCACCGAGGTCGTCGGGACACACCGCATCGATGGTCGTCGATGACAGGTCTAAGCCGAGGTCCTCAAGGGTCTCCTCGCCGGTCATCGTGGCCGGATCCAGCTCCTCGACCTCACCTGCGGGCAGGACCGCGAACGCGTCGACACGCACGCCGTCGCTGTGCGCGAGCTCGGCACTGGTGAGGCGGATCGAGCCCGGCCGATCGATGCACAGATTGAAGGCCCCGACCAGACTCCACGGAGTGTTCGCCGGCCAGTTCGGGATGGACGCTCCCCCGAACGCGTCGGACGCAGGGATCCGCGGCGAGTCGTCACCGCAGCCGCTGAGCAGGACGAGGGCGGCGAGCGCGGACGCCGCCGGCGTGAGGTTCCGCACGGCGCCACTCTCCCATCCGGCCCGGACAGACGCGGATCTCACTTTTCGGGCCACGTCGGGCGTGGTGCGGCGCATCGCCGACCCGCGCCACCCCTACACGCGCGACGTGCTGGCCGCGGTCCCGGCGCTGCGCACGTAGGACAGCGCGTCGGCCCACTCGACGACCTCGCCGAGCATGGTGCCGGCGGCAGCGACGTGACGCTCGCGCGGCGTGGGGCGGACGAAGTCGGCGAAGTCGTCGTACACCGAGAGCGTGACCTGGGTCCGGACGTCGGCGATCTGCAGCATGCCCATGACGCCGCGCAGGTGCTCGACCGCGCGGACGCCACCGTCGGCGCCGTAGCCGACGAACCCGGCCGCCTTGTGGTGCCACTCGGCGTAGAGGAGGTCGATCGCGGTCTTCAGCACGCCCGGGTAGGAGCGGTTGTACTCGGGCGTGACGAAGACGAAGCCGTCGAACCCGCCGACGGTCTCGGCGAGGCGCAGCGTGTGCGGCCTGGTGTACTGCCCGGTCGCGGCGGGCAGCGGCTCGTCGAGGTGCGGCAGGTCGAAGTCGGCCAGGTCGACCAGCTCGTACTCGGCGTCGCCGCGCTGTTTCGCCAGGTCGAGGAGCCAGCCGGCGACGGCGGGGCCGACGCGGTCCGGGCGGGTGCTGCCGATGATGATCGCGATGCGGGTCATGCCGACGACGGTAGGAACGCGGGGCCGGTCACGGCCATGGGCGGGCGTCTCACCGGTTTGCGCGATCGTCTCGCCGCCGGGTGCCGGGCGAGACGGCCGACCTAGGGTGGATCGCGTGGACTCGTTGAGCCAGGTCGTCGCCGTCATGCGCACGGGCCGCCCGCTCTCGTTCCGGCTGCAGGCCGGCGGCACGTGGGGCTGGGCGTACCCGCCGGTGCGCGGGGCCGCCTTCCACGTGGTGCTGCAGGGCTCGTGCTGGCTGCTCCCGGCCGACGGCGACCCGATTCCGCTCGCGGCCGGTGACGTCGTGCTGTTCCCCCACGGCACCGGGCACGGCCTGGCCGACCGGCCAGAGACGCCGCTCGCCGCGGTGTGCCGGACCGAGGCCGAAGGGCACGCCGTCGTCGCCGGGACCGCGGCCGGCGGCGCCGAGCCGGACCTCGTCGCCGTCTGCGGCCAGTACCTCGTCGACCGCGAGCGGCCGCACCCCATGTTCGCCGAGCTGCCCGACGTGGTGCACCTGCCGAACCGGCTGGGCCGGTCCGCGTCGCTGCGCTCCGCCGTCGAGCTGCTCGGCGCCGAGGTCGACGCCCCCGAACCCGGCTCGGACGCCGTCGTGCCCGCGCTGCTCGACGTGCTGTTCCACTACATCCTGCGCGAGTGGCTGCGGCGCGAGGACTGCGCGCGTCCGGAGGCACGCGGCTGGGGCGCGGCGCTTGAGGACGACGTCGTCGGCGCCGCACTCGCCGCCGTCCACGCCTCGCCGGAGCGGGCCTGGACGGTCGAGTCACTGGGCGTCGAAGCGGGCCTGTCGCGGGCCGCGTTCGCCCGCCGGTTCACCGGCCTCGTCGGCATGGCGCCGCTGGCCTACCTGACCTGGTGGCGGATGACGCTGGCCGCCCGGCTGCTGCTCGACACCGACCTGCCCGTCGGCGCCGTCGCCCGCCGGGTCGGCTACACGTCGGAGTTCGCGTTCGCCGCGGCGTTCAAGCGCGAGTACGGCCGCCCGCCCGGCCGGTACCGCAGCTCGCGGGCGGCCGCCTGAGCGTCTCTGCGCTCGCGCGGTCAGCCCTCGCGCGGGACGTCGTCGCGCCAGGCGCCGGAGGCGAGGCCGCGGGACTCGATGAACTCCTTGAAGTTCGCCATGTCGCGCTCGGCGGCCATGCCGACGATGCCGGTCTTCTCCCCCACCTTCTCGACCATGCCCTCGGGCTCCATGTCCAGCTGCAGCGTCACCCGGGTGTTCTCGGCGTCGAGCTTGTGGAACGTGACGACGCCCGCCTGGTCCACGCCGCCGGTGGAACGCCAGGCGACCCGCTCGTCGGGATGCTGCTCGGTGATCTCGGCGTCGAACTCGCGCTGCACGCCGGCGATCTTCACCGTCCAGTGCAGGTGCCGGTCGTCGAGCTGACGGACGGACTCGACGTCGTCCATGAACTTCGGGAACTCCTCGAACTGCGTCCACTGGTTGTAGGCGGTCGTGATCGGGACGTGGACGTCGACGGACTTCGTGGCCGTGGTCATCGGTGCTCCTCTCGGATCGCTTTTCTCGGACCCGCGGCCCATACCCGGGCGCCGTCGCCCCATGCGGCCCGTGTGCCACGGCCGCCGGCTGGGTACGGGGAACGGCACGCGCGAGGGGGTGGGATGTGCGGCTACGGCGATGGGACCCGTCGGGTCCGGCGATCCGGCGGCGGCGACGGGGGCGCGGCTTCGGCTACGACGACGTCGACGGCGAGCCGCTGCGCGACGAGGAGACGCTGGCCCGCATCGACGCGCTGGTGATCCCGCCGGCCTGGCAGGACGTGCTGATCTGCCCGTGGCCGCACGGTCACCTGCAGGCCGTCGGCACCGACGACGCCGGGCGGAGGCAGTACCTGTACCACGAGGCCTGGCGGGTGCAGCGCGACCGCGAGAAGTTCGCACGGGTCCGCGAGTTCGGCCGGGCGCTCCCGAAGGCCCGCGACCGCATCGCCGACGACCTCGCGACCCGCGGGCTGAACCGGCAGCGGGTCCTGGCCGCGGCGGCCCGGCTGCTCGACATCGGCTTCTTCCGCATCGGCGGCGAGGTGTACGCGCAGGAGAACGGCTCGCACGGGCTGACGACGGTGCTGCGCTCGCACGTCAGCGTCCGGCGCGGCGGCGAGGTGGTGTTCGAGTACCCGGCGAAGTCCGGGCAGGAGCGCATCCAGGCGGTCGCTGACGCGGACGTCGTCGCCGTCGTGCGCGCGTTGATGCGGCGCCGCTCCGCGTCGCAGACGTTGCTGGCCTACTACGAGGGCCGGGCCTGGCACGAGGTCCACTCCGCCGACGTCAACGACTACCTGCACGACATCTGCGGCGACGACACCAGCGCCAAGGACTTCCGCACCTGGCACGGGACGGTGCTCGCCGCGGTCGCCCTGGCGACGGCCGCCGACGACCCGGGGTCGCTGTCGCGGACGGCGCGGCGGCGGGCCGAGGCGCGCGCGATCAAGGAGGTCGCCGAGTACCTCGGCAACACCCCCGCCGTCTGCCGCTCCGCCTACGTCGACCCGGCCGTCCTCGAGGCCTTCGAGCAGGGCGTCACGATCCGCCGCGCCCTCGAGCGGCTCGGCACCGACGACGTCCTGGTCGCCGACGAGGACCGCGACCGGGTCGAGCGCGCCGTGCTGAAGCTGCTCGACGACATCGGCTGACGCCTCAGCAAGGCTGGCCACCAGACCGTGGGTGAGCATCTACTGGCGCCATAGCACCACCAAACGCTCACCCATCCGCAGCCGGGGTCAGCGGCGGCCGGGGACGAACTCCTGGGCCTTCGCCTTCACACCCTGCACGAGGATCCGCCAGGCGTTCGGGTCGCCCTTGAGCAGTGCCTCGGTGGTCTCCTTGACCTGCTCGAACGTCGCGTGCGGCGGGATCGGCGGCACCTCGGGATCGCAACGGACGTCGAGGAGGACCGGGCCGTCCGCCGTCAGTGCATGGTCCCAGGCGTCGCCCAGCTCGTCCGGCGACGACACGTTCACGCCGTCGACACCGAAGCCCCGCGCCGCCGCGGCGTAGTCGATGTCGGGCAGGGTCTGCGACTCCTCGAACTTGGGCGCGCCGCCCAGGGCCCGCAGCTCCCACGTCACCTGGTTGAGGTCGTTGTTGTGGAACACGCAGACGACGAGCCGGCGGTCGGTCCAGCGGTCCTGGTAGCGGGTGACCGTCATCAGCTCGGCCAGGCCGTTCATCTGCATGGCGCCGTCCCCCACCAGCGCCACGACGGGCCGGTCGGGGCAGGCGAACTTCGCCCCGATCGCGTACGGCACCCCCGCGCCCATCGTCGCCAGCGTCCCCGAGAGCGACCCCCGCATACCCCCGCGCATCCGCAGCAGCCGCGCGTACCAGTTGGTCGACGACCCGGAGTCGGCCGTGACGATCGCGTCGTCGGGGATCCGCAGCGACAGCTCGTGCACGATGCGCATCGGGTTCACGGGGCTCGCGTCGACCATCGCCTGCCGCTCCACCGTCGACCACCAGTCCGCCACCGACTCCTCGACGCGGCCGCGCCAGGACCGGTCCGTCACCGGCCGGAGCAGCGGGATCAGCGCCCGCAGCGTCGCGCCGGCGTCGCCGACGAGGTTGACCTCCGTCGGGTAGCGCATGCCCGCCATCCGGCCGTCGAGGTCGATCTGCACCGCGCGGGCCTGGCCGAAGTCGGGCAGGAACTGCGTGTACGGGAAGCTCGAGCCGACGATCAGCAGCGTGTCGCAGTCGCGCATCAGCTCGTAGCTGGCCCGGGTGCCGAGCAGCCCGATCGACCCCGTCACGTACGGCAGGTCGTCGGAGAGCACGTCCTTGCCGAGCAGCGCCTTGGCGACGCCGGCGCCGGTCGTCTCGGCCACCTGCATGACCTCGTCGGCGGCGCCGCGGGCGCCCTGCCCGATCAAGATCGCGACTCGCGACCCCGCATTGACGACGGCGGCAGCTCGCGCCAGCTGGTCCTCGGCCGGGACGACGACGGACGACGGCGCATCGGGCGGCCCGGAGGGCACCTGCCGGAACACGTGCTCCGGCGCGCTGTAGTCGAGCTCCTGCACGTCCGCCGGGATGATCAGAGCCGTCGGCGCGCGCCGGGCCAGCGCCGTCCGGAACGCGCGGTCCACGGCGTTGGGCAGCTGCTCCGGGACGTTCACCTCGGCCAGGTACTCGCTCGCGACGTCCTTGAACAGCGCCTGCAGGTCGACCTCCTGCTGGTAGTGCCCGCCCATGGCCGCCCGCGCCGTCTGCCCGACGATCGCGACCACCGGCACGTGGTCCAGCTTGGCGTCGTAGAGCCCGTTGAGCAGGTGGATCGCCCCCGGCCCGGAGGTCGCGACGCAGACCCCCGGCCGGCCGCTGAACTTCGCGTAGCCGACGGCCTCGAAGGCGGCCATCTCCTCGTGCCGTGACTGGATGAACCTCGGCTCGTCGTCCGCCTCCTCGAACGCGGCGACGATGCCGTTGATGCCGTCGCCCGGATACCCGAAGACCTGCTCGACGCCCCACTCGCGCAACCGCGCCAGCAGCCGGGCCGCCACCGTCTCAGCCATGTGTGTCCTCCGTCCTCGTCAGGTCCGCGGCTCGGGGTCGATCGCCCGCGGGTCGCCCTCCTCGGGGCCCGCCGGACCGGCGCCGACCGTCTCGTGGATGCGGTCGATCTTGCGCTCGAGCCGTTCCAGGTCCTCGGCGTCGGCCTGGAACAACAGGTGCTTCGCGGCCAGCAGCAGCACCGCCTGGAACACCAGCTGCAGCCACTCGCTCTGCCAGTTCTCGAACGTCGACGCGAAGAACGACGCCAGGTACTCCGACCAGCTGAACGGCGCTCCGAGCGTCTGCTGGTCGCTGCGGAACTCCGAGAGCTGGGTGAAGAACTGCCCCATCCACGACCCCAGGAACAGCAGGATCAGCACGTACACCGCGCCCCACCGACGCAGATTGCGCATGGCGACCTCCTTGCTCGGCCCGCCCGTACCCGGCGCCGCCCCGCCGCATGCGCAGAAGGCCGACGGGTACGGGCGGCGCAGAAGGCGCAGGAACCGGACCGAGGGAGGCGGACGCCATGCCCGGCAAGTCGGCGAACGTGAAGAACGAGAAGCAGTACGAGGCCCTGAAGGACAAGGGCATGTCGAAGGAGCGGGCGGCGCGTATCGCCAACTCCCCCGGCGCCTCGAAGCGCGGCGGGAAGAAGAGCGGCTCCGGCGGCGACAGCTCGCAGGGCGGCACCAGCGCGCAGAAGAAGAAGGCCGGCAGCAAGGGTGGCAAGGCCACCGCGCGCAAGAGCTGACAGCCGGCCGAGACCGCGCGGCCTACGGCTCCGGCGACGAGCGCGCCGTCGTGACGACCTGCTCCGCCGCGTCGCGCAGCTTGATCCGGTTGCGCCGGGACACGCCGTTGAGCACGGCGAACGCGCGTTCGGCGTCGAGCCCGTAGCGCTCCATGAGCACGCCCTGCGCCAGCCCGACGGCGTGGTGCGCGTCCATGGCGCGGCGCAGGCCGGCCTCGTCGCGCGCGGTCGCGACGGCGACGGAGGCGTGCCGGGCGAAGATCTCGGCGACGGCGGCGTCGTCCTCGTCGAACGCGCCCGGCTCCGTGCTGTAGAGGCTGAGCGCGCCGAAGGGCGCCTCGCCGGCGACCAGCGGGACCGCCACCGCGCTGCGCAACCCGCGCTCCGTCGCCGCGGCGCCCCAGTGCGGCCATCGGGTGTCGGCGCCGGTGTCGCCGACGACGACGGCCGAGCGGTGCTGCATGGCCCGCAGCGCCGGACCGTCCTCGAGGCTCGCCTGCAGCAGCGCGAGCTCGCGGACCCGCGGCTGCGTGACCACGGCCGACTCGAGCCGGCCGCTGCCGCTCAGCAGGACCAGCCCGGCGTCGGTGCAGGCGACCGCCTGCCGCGCGTAGTCGACGACCAGCTCGAGCGTCTGTTCCGGATCGGGCGCGTCGTGCAGCGCCGCCGCGATCGTCGCGAAGTCCCCGGAGCCCAGCTCACCGCTCACCGCACCCTCACTCATCTTCGACAGTATGGATTCCAGGAGGAACGATGACGAGTACGTTCTCGCAGTGGACGCTCGACGTACGCGACGTGGATCTCATGGCCCGGTTCTGGGCCGAGGCGCTCGGCTACGGCATCCATCCCGACGACGACGGCGACGGCGCGCACCTGCGGCCGCCGTCCGGGACGTCCGGGGACGCGCTCACCGTCTGGCTGCAGCCCAGCGGCGGGCCGAAGAGCGAGAAGAACCGCAACCATCCCGACCTCGTCGCGACGGCGGGGACGGCGGCCGCCGAGGTGGACCGACTGCTCGCGCTCGGCGCCACCCGCGCCGACGTCGGGCAGACGGGACGCGAGGGGTTCACCGTCCTCGCCGACCCGGAGGGCAACGAGTTCTGCGTCCTGCACCACCGGTCATCGCGCTGACGACCGCCGACACGCGGCGGCGCGGAACGGGCAGGCGCTACCCTCCGGACGCCGGCTCGAGCGCGCCGATCTTCGACCGCAGCCGGCGCAGGATGCGGTTCAGCAGGCGCGACACCTGCATCTGTGTGACGCCGAGGTCGCGGCCGATCTCCTCCTGGGTCCAGCCGCGGAAGAACCTCAGGTAGAGGATGCGCCGGTCGCGCTCCGCCAGTTCGCGGCAGGCCGGTCCGAGCGCGACGGCGGCCTCCGACTGCTCGTACGCGGTGTCGTCGGCACCGAGGGACTCGGCCAGCGAGGTCTCGTCGGTGTCGCCGCGGTAGTCGATCGAGGCGGCGGTGAAGCAGTCGTGCGACGCCCGCGCCTCGCGGACGTCGGCGACGTCGACGTGCAGGTGCTCGGCCAGGTCCGCGTTCGTCGGGGTGGCGCCGTTCGCCTGCGCGATCTCAGCGGTCGCCGTCGTCAGCGCCGCCTGCAGTTCCTGCACGCGCCGCGGGGGCCGCACCGCCCAGCCGTGGTCGCGGAAGTGCCGCTTGATCTCGCCCGCGATGGTGGGGACGGCGAACGAGACGAAATCCTTCCCCACCTCCGGGTCGAACCGCGTCGCCGCGTTCACGAGGCCGAGGTTGGCCACCTGCAGGATGTCGTCGTTCTCGAGACTGCGCCGGTAGTAGCGCTTGGCGATCGCCTCGGCGAGACCGAGGTGGAGCAGCACCACTTCGTCGAGGAGCTGGCGGCGTTCGACGCCGTCGGCCTCGGCCACGCGGCGGAACAGTTCGTGGGTGAGACGCCCGCGTTCGGCGTCCTGACGTCGGTGGTGATGGTCGTCGAGCCTGGCACGGACGTGCGTCACGGCCGACACCTCGTCTCCGCATGGAGGGTGTGGCGAATGCTTGACCACGTCCCTCCACCGAAGCACGTTATCGACTCGTTATCAACCGGTTCCCCTGCATGTCCCGGATCCGAGCCGGGTAGGGACGCGGCATGGGGCGCATCGATCGGATCGCTGAGCCATGGGGGACGCGGACACCGTACGGGCCGGGCGAGACCTGGCCCACGCGCGTCGACAGCTACCTGGCGGACGGACTGGACGAGCACGACGTCGATCGGTGGGTGCAGTCGGCGACGGTCCTGCACTCCAACGGCGACGCCCTGGACATCGCGGTGAAGGACGGCCGCATCGCCGGCGTCCGCGGCCGCGCCGGCGACCGCGTCAACCACGGCCGGCTCGGGCCGAAGGACCTCTACGGCTGGCAGGCCAACCACTCACCGGACCGGTTGACCGAGCCGCTGGTCCGCCGCGGCGGTGAGCTGGTCCCGGCGGACTGGGACACCGCCATGGACGCCGTCGCCGGGCGGACGCGCGAGCTGCTGGACGAGCGAGGCCCGGGCTCCGTCGGCTTCTACACGACCGGCCAGCTGTTCCTCGAGGAGTACTACACGCTGGCGGTGATCGCGCACGGCGGCATCGGTACCAACCACCTGGACGGCAACACCCGGCTGTGCACGGCGACCGCCGGCGAGTCGCTGAAGGAGTCGTTCGGCAGCGACGGCCAGCCCGGCTCGTACACCGACGTCGACCACGCCGACGTCATCGCGCTCTACGGCCACAACGTCGCCGAGACGCAGACCGTCCTGTGGACGCGCATGCTCGACCGGCTGGCCGGACCGAACCCGCCGCGGCTGCTCTGCGTCGACCCCCGGCAGACCCCGGTGGCCGACGCCGCGACGGTGCACCTGGCGCCGCGGCCCGGCACCAACCTCATGCTGATGAACGCGCTGCTGCACGAGATCGTGGCGCACGACTGGGTCGACCACGACTGGGTGTCGCGGCACACCACCGGCTTCGACGACCTCCGTGCCCAGGTGGCGGACTGCCCGCCGGAGCGCGCGGCGGAGGTCTGCGACGTGCCGGCCGGCGACATCCGCGCGGCCGCTCAGCTCCTGGGCAGCGCGGAACGGCTGCTGTCCACCGTCCTGCAGGGCTTCTACCAGTCGCACCAGGCCACCGCTGCCGCCGTCCAGGTCAACAACGTGCACCTGGTCCGCGGCATGCTCGGCCGGCCGGGCTGCGGCGTGCTGCAGATGAACGGCCAGCCGACCGCGCAGAACACCCGCGAGTGCGGCGCCGACGGCGACCTGCCCGGCTTCCGCAACTGGGCGAACCCGGCGCACGTCGAGGACCTGGCCCGGCTCTGGAACGTTGACCCGCTGCGAATCCCGCACTACGGCCCGCCGACGAACCTCATGCAGATCCTGCGCTATGCCGAACAGGGCTCGATCCGGTTCCTGTACGTGACGGGGACCAACCCGGCGGTCTCGCTGCCGGAACTGGCCCGCGTGCGCCGGGTCCTCGCCCAGGAGCGGCTGTTCCTCGTCGTGCAGGACATCTTCCTCACCGAGACCGCCCAGCTCGCCGACGTCGTCCTGCCGGCAGCGACGTGGGGCGAGAAGACCGGCACGTTCACCAACGTCGACCGCACGGTGCACCTGTCCGAGAAGGCCGTCGACCCGCCCGGCGGGGCCCGGCCGGACCTCGACATCCTGCTCGACTACGCGCGCCGGCTCGAGCTGGCGGACCAGGACGGCGCGCCGCTGGTGACCTGGACCGACGCCGAGGGCGCGTTCGAGGCGTGGAAGGCCTGCAGCGCCGGCCGGCCGTGCGACTACTCCGGGCTGAGCTACGACCAGCTCCGCGGTCGCAGCGGGATCCAGTGGCCCGTGAACGACGCGCATCCGGGCGGGACCGAGCGGCTGTACGCCGACGGCGTCTTCCCGACCGACCCCGGCTACTGCGAGACCTACGGCCGCGACCTCGTCACCGGCGCTCCGGTCGAGCCCACCGCGTACCGGGCGGCGAACCCGTCGGGCCGGGCCCTCATCAAGCCGGCCGAGTACGTCCCCCCGCACGAGCCGCCCGACGACGCGCACCCGTTCGTGCTCACCACCGGCCGGACGCTGTACCACTTCCACACCCGCACGAAGACCGGCCGCGCCCCGCAGCTGCAGCGCGCGGCGCCCGACGTCTGGGTCGAGGTGTCCGACGACGACGCCCGGGCGCACGGCTGGGACGAGGGCGACCTGCTGCGCATCACGACCGAACGCGGCAGCGTGGAGGCGCGGCTGCGCATCAGCGGCATCCGGCCGGGCGTGGTCTTCCTGCCGTTCCACTACGGCTACTGGGATACCCCGGGCGGCTACCGTCCCGGCGGCGCGAACAGCGCGGACGGCGCGCACGGCCGGGCGGCCAACGAGCTGACGCCGACCGACTGGGACCCGGCGTCCAAGCAGCCGCTGTTCAAGACCGCCGCGGCCGCCGTCGAGCGCATCGCGGCCGGCGACGGCTCCCCCGCCCCGGCGCCGACGACGACGGCGTCCCGCCCGGTCCGCGACGTCGGCACGCACACCCGTGGCGACGAGCGCAGCCTCGCCCTGGAGACCCTGCCGGACGGAGGTGCGCGATGATGGTCCGCCTGACCGCCGCCCTGCGGGATCTGTACCGGGACGAGACGGAGCTCGCGGCCGCGCTGCTGCGGGTCGCCGACCGGCACGGCGCGGATCCCGAGCTGCACCACGGCTGCCACGACCTCGCCCGCTGGTCCGAGCAGCACGCCACGGACCTCGTCGAGGCGGGCCGACGCTACGGCCTCGGCGTCTCCGAGCCGGCCGGCTACGGTGCCGGCTATGGTGCCGCCGTCGACGGTGCCGCAGCGGACGCCGTCGACCCCGGGCTGCTGCTCCTCGCCGACCTGCGCGACCTGCACCGCCGCAGCGCCGGGGTGGTGCTGGACTGGGACGTCGTCGCCCAGGCCGCGCAGGCGCTGCGCGACCGCGAGCTGCTCGCCCTCGCCCAGGCGTCCCGGACGCAGGCCGAACGGCAGCTCGCCTGGTCGAAGGCGCTGGTCAAGGCGAGTGCGGCGCAGATCATGACCTCGCCGCCGCAGGACGCGTCGTGACCGGCCGCGACGAGCGGGTCGCCGAGCTGCTGCGGCAGCACGGCCGGACGTTCGCCCAGCAGGCCGGCATCCGGCTCGCCGACACGCCGTCGCCGCTGTACCGGCTGCTGGTCCTCGCGGTCCTGCTGTCCGCCCGCATCGACGCCGGCATCGCCGCCGCCGCGGCTCGCGAGCTGTCCCGCGCCGGGTTCCGCACACCCCGGCGCATGGCCGACGCGACCTGGCAGCAGCGCGTCGACGCGCTCGGCCGCGGCCACTACCGCCGCTACGACGAGCGCACCGCGACGATGCTCGGCGACGGCGCGCAGCTGCTGCTCGAGCGGTACCGGGGCGACCTGCGTCGCCTGCACGACGACGCCGGGTCGGTCGCCGAGCTGGAGAAGCGGCTGCAGGACGTGCCGGGCATCGGCCCCACGGGTGCGGCGATCTTCTGCCGCGAGGTCCAGGGCGTCTGGACCGACGTCGCCCCCTACGTCGACGACCGCGCGGCGCAGGGCGCCCGGCTGCTGAAGCTGCCGTCGTCGCCGAAGGGGCTGGCGGGGCTCGTGCCGGCGGCGGACCTCCCCCGCCTCACGGCCGTCTGCGTCCGCGCCACCCTCGACGACGACGTCCGCTGACGCCGCACGGCGAGGCGGCCTTGACAACCGGCGGGAAATGAGAGGGGATGAGAACACCGCAGCCGGGTACGTCCCGGTCACCGTCGTTCGTGGTTCAGAAGAGTGCCACACCCCGACCCTCTCGGAGGTGTGAGCATGACCAGCCTCGCCCCGCACGCCCAGGACCACGCTGACCACGACGACCGGACCGCCGGTCTCCTTCGCGCCGCAGCGCGCGCCGACGACCCGGAGCGACGCCGGCTCCTCGATCAGGTGGTGCTCGGCAACCTCGGGATCGCCGAGTCCATCGCCCGGCGCTACGGCGGCCGCGGCGTCGACGCCGACGAGCTGCGACAGGTCGCCTACCTGGGCCTGGTCGCCGCCGCCCGGCGGTTCGACCCCGATCGCGGCCACGACTTCGTCTCCTTCGCCGTGCCGACCATCCTCGGCGAGGTCAAGCGCTACTTCCGCGACCACGCCTGGGCGGTCCGGCCGCCGCGGCGGATCCAGGAGCTGCGCGCGGCCATGACCTCGGCGTCGGACGACCTGCACCAGCGGCTCGGTTCGGCGCCCTCGGCGGCGGATCTCGCCGACCACCTCGGCGCCCCCGTCGAGGACGTCCGCGAGGCGGAGCGCTCCGGCGACCACTACTCCGCGCTCTCGATCGACCAGCCGGCGGCCGACGCCGACGGGGCGACCGGCACGACGCTCGGCGACACGCTGGGCGGCTGGGACGCGGGCTACGACCGCTCGGAGGCGACGGTGCTGCTGACGGCGGCGTGCCGCTCGCTCCCCCGCCGCGACGCGCACATCGTCTACCTGCGCTTCTTCCTCGGGATGACGCAGCAGGAGATCGGCGCCGAGATCGGGGTGACGCAGATGCAGGTGTCGCGGCTGCTGCACCGGATCCTGACCCAACTGCGGGCGAGCATCGGCGAGCTCGGCGCCGCCTGACGGGGTGGGCGGGCGCCGTCGCCGTCAGTCGGTCGCCGTCAGTCGGTCGATCCCTGGCCGACGTCGAAACGGTCCTCGTAGCGCCGCCGCGCCTCGGCCAAGGCGCGGCGGCCGACCCGGGCGACGGGGTCGATGTCGGTGACCAGCGGCTCGTGGTCCGGCCCCTGCCCGACGACGCGGCCGGTGAGCAGCCAGGCGAACCGGTCGTCCTCGTCGAGCTCGTCGTACTTGCACAGCCGCCGGGCGACCCAGTCGGCCGGCGGCCGCGGCCACCACGGCTCGGGCTCCAGCGTCGTGACCGACCAGCCCGGGAGCTCCACCCCGGCCTCGTAGTCACGACTCGGCCCGTCCTTCTCGTCCCGCGCCGGCCCCCTCGAGTACCGCACGAGCAGCCCGGGATGCTCGCCGACCGCCCTCAGGACCTCGTCGAGCGAGTCGAGGACCGGCAGGTCGTCGTCGGTGGATTCGGCTGGCACGTGTGGACCTCCGCTTCCGGCACCGGTGCCCGTACCCAATCTTCACGGCTCCTTAGCGGGATGCGATGTATAGCGACGACCCATGCGTGGAAAGCTGTGCGCATGGCGATCGGAACGGTGAAGTTCTTCCGCGCGGACAAGGGTTGGGGGGCCATCAGTTCGCCGGACATTCCCGACGGCACGGACACGTGGGTGCACTTCAGCGTCATCGCGATGGACGGCTTCCGCGAGCTCGCCGCCGGCGACCGCGTCGAGTTCTCGTACGAGCAGGCGCAGCAGGACAGTTTCCGCTACCGCGCCACCGTCGTCCGCAAGCTGCCCGACACCCGCCGCCGGACCGCCTGACCCGCTCGCCACCCGACCGGGTGCGACGATGACGCCATGAGGTGGGACGCGGAGTGGCGTGAGGGTATCGACCACGCCCTCAACGAGGCCGACGTGCTGGGGTTGCGGCCGGCCGTCGACCACGCGGCCGTCGACGTGCTGCTGCACGTGCTCGCGATGCCCGAAGACGGCCCCCTCGGTCCCGACCGGCGCCGGATCCTGCGCCTGCACGACCCCGGCACCGTCGACGTCGTCCTGCGCCTCCATCGGCTCGAGGGCCTGGACCGGGAGCCCGCGATCCCGCTGGCAGGGCTGGACGCCGTCGAGGCGTTCTTCGCGTCGCTTTCGTGGGGCGGGTCGATCTACGGCTGGCGCTTCCTCGACGACCCGGAACTCACCACTGGCTGGCCGCCGTCCCCGAGTCTGCGCGTCGACCTGCGCGCCACGCCCGCCGCGCACACGTTCTACTGGTTCAACGAGTGCGGCGACGGCGACGGCGACGACACCCGGGGCTACTGCATCGAGGGCACGGTGTCCTTCAACGACCTCAGCGTCCACCGCGCCGACGGCAGCGAGCAGGACCTCGGCGAGTTCGTCGCCGATTCCCGGCGCTACTGGACCGCGCTCCAAACCGGTGATCCCAGGCTCGCATTCGACGCGCAACGGGCAGCACAGGCCGGTACACCCAGCTGGCGCCCCTGGGCCGGCGGCTGGACGGCCACGACCGTCAGCGGCACCTGACCGGGCCGGGTGCGGACAGACGTCGACGCCGGGCCCGGGGTGGCGGGCCCGGCGCCAGCCGGTGATGGGGGCTCGGGGCTCAGATGAGCCAGCGGTTCTTCTGCACGAACGGGATCCGCTCCCAGACGCGGCCCAGCCCGAGGTACCGGCCCGAGAACGTCAGCGCCAGGACCACGATCATGAGCGCCTCGGTGATGTGCTCGTCGAGGAACGGGTTGGTCTCCAGCGGCAGCGAGGCCATGTACATCATGGCGAGCATCAGCACGCCGGCGACGGCGGCGACGCGCATCCCGATGCCGAGGATCAGCGCCAGCCCGATGCCGAGCAGGCCGATCATGAACAGCCAGTCCACCCAGGTGTTCCCGGCCAGGTTGGTGAAGAAGTCTTTGAACGGGCCCTCGACGCCGGACAGGTACCCGGTGGTGGGGCTGCCGCCGTCGATCCAGGCGTTCTCGCTCGGGGTCGCGTAGCCGAGGCCGAACGTCTTGTCGAGGAACGCCCACAGGAAGGTCCAGCCGAGCGCGAACCGCAGGGCGGCCAGCACGTACTGAAGAGCCACGGGGCGAACGTCGGGGGTTCCGGTGCCGGCAGTGGGCTCGGCGAGGTCCGGCCCGATGGTCCTGATCGGCACGTCATGGCTGCTGGACGTGGTCATCGTCCTTGCCTTTCCGGAAGTGTCGCCGGCGGGTCCGGCGGCTGGTTCCAGTTCACCGCTCCGGGCCGGTCCGGCGCTGCTGTCGAAGGTCGTCGGCGTCCGGGACATAGGTCCTGGCGGCGGATGACCTCGGTCGTCAGAGCGCCGGCGGCCGGGTGCGGATGCGCCGGCCGCGCACGATCTCGGGCCGGACGCGGATGTAGTACGGCCGCTCCCCCAGCGCCCACGGCGTCAGGCCGAGCCCGTCGAGGTGGCGGCGCTCGGCCTCGTCGGTGACGACGTCGGAGCGGCCCACGATCACCACCGACCAGCCGGTCATGCTGGCGTCGGCATAGTCGTCGGCCTCGAAGGCGACGACGGCGGACCGCGTCGCGGCGGCCAGCTTGGAGCCGGAGCTCGTGCGGATGACGACGTCGTCGCCGTCCAGGGCGAAGTTGACCGGCTGGATGGCCGGCAGCGCCGCCTCGGTGAAGACGATCCGGCCGATCGGCACGGTCCGCAGCAGCCTGTAGCAGGCGGGCCGGTCCAGCTTCTCCAGCCCGTCGAAGTCACTCAGGGTCAGTGCGTCCACAGCACCACGGTCCGCGCGCCGGGGCACCCCTGCCAGGGACCAAGGTCCCGTCGGCGGACGTAGAGGACTCGGGTCCGCCCGGGACGGGACTTTGGTCCCCGCCCGCGCAGCCGAACGGCCACTACAGTCGGCGGCGTGGACACCGATCGCACCATCAGGGTCTTCCTGCTCGACGACCACGAGGTGGTCCGCCGCGGTGTCGCGGCCCTGCTCGAGACCGAATCAGACATCGAGGTCGTCGGCGAGGCCGGCACCGCCGAGCAGGCCATGGCCCGCATCCCCGCCCTCCGGCCCGACGTCGCGATCCTCGACGTCCGGCTGCCCGACGGCGACGGCGTCACCGTCTGCCGCGAGATGCGCTCGCAACTGCCGGACCTGCAGTGCCTCATGCTCACGTCCTACGCCGACGACGACGCGCTCTTCGACGCCGTCATGGCCGGCGCCGCCGGGTACGTCCTGAAGCAGGTCCACGGCACCGACCTCATCGGCGCGGTCCGGGCCCTGGCCGCCGGGCAGTCGCTGCTCGATCCCGCCAGCACCGCGCGCATGCTGGCCCGGCTGCGCGACCGCGCCAGCAAGCCGGACCGGCTGGCCGGCCTCTCCGACCAGGAGCGGCGGATCTTCGACCTCATCGGCGAGGGGCTGACGAACCGGCAGATCGGCGAGCGGATGTACCTGGCCGAGAAGACGGTGAAGAACTACGTCTCGACCATGCTCGGGAAGCTGCACATGAACCGTCGCACGCAGGCCGCCATCCTCGCCGTCCAGCTCAAGGCCGAGAGCCGTCACGACTCCTGATCGAGCGGCACCGCCCAGCGCACCGTCGTCCCGCCGTCCTGGCCCGGACCGGCCGTGAACGTCCCGCCGAGCCGCTCGGCCCGCTGCGCGAGGTTGGCCAGGCCGCTCTCGTGCCGCTCGGCCGGCAGCCCCACGCCGTCGTCGGCCACCTGGAGCAGGAGCACGCCCCCGGCGGCGGACACCAGCACGTCGACGCGCGTCGCGCGGGCATGCCGCACCGCGTTGGACAGCGCCTCCTGCAGCACCGGCACGAGCTGCTCGGCGAGGTCGTCGGGGACGGCGTTGTCCAGCTCGCCGACCAGCTGCAGGCCCGGGGCGAACCCCAGCTGCTCGCGCGCGGACTCGACCAGCGTGACCAGCCGGCCCCGCAGCGTCGTCGCGCGATCCTCCTTCGACGTCTGCAGCGCGAAGATCGTCGAGCGGATCTGCCGGATCGTGGCGTCCAGGTCCTCGACGACGTGCTCGATGCGCGCCGCGACGTCGGGCCGGTCGATCAGCCGAGCGGTCGCCGTCAGGCTCATCGCGCCGGCGAACAGCCGCTGCACGATGACGTCGTGCAGGTCGCGGGCGATCCGCTCGCGGTCGTCGACCAGCCCGTGCTCCTCGGCCGCCTTGCGCGCGTCGGCCAGCTCGAGCCCGACGGCGGCCTGGCTCGCGAACGCGTGCAGCATGCGCACCGCCGGCTCGGCGAACGGGGTCGCGCCCCGCCTCTTGGCCAGCAGCAGCACCGCCCGCACCGACGGCGGCGCACCCAGCGGCACCAGCAGCGCCGGCCCGTCCGGCAGCCGGTCGAGCACCGGCATGGGCGCGGCGTCGCGCCGCAGCTCGGGCACGGCGCGCGGCTCGCCGGAGGCCAGCACCGTCGCCGACAGCGTCCCTTCGGCCGAGAACGCCATGTCGCGCACGCCGCCGTCACCGTCGCCGTCGCTGCCGTCCACGCCGTCGACGGCGAGCACCCGCAGCATCCGACCGCCCTCCTCGGGCACCACGATGATCGAGGTGTCGGCACCGGCCATGCCACGCCCGTGCCGGGCGATCAGCCGCAGCGCCTCTTCCGAGGCCGTGCCGGACAGCAGCGCCTGCGTGACCTCGGCCGACGCGTCGAGCCAGGTCTCGCGCCGGCGGGTGGCGTCGTAGAGGCGGGCGTTCCCGATGGCGATGCCGGCCGCCGTGGCCAGCGCCTTGACGATGATCTCGTCCTGCTCGTCGAACTCGCGGCCGTCGCGCTTCTCGGTCAGGTAGAGGTTGCCGAAGACCTCGTCGCGGATCCGGATCGGCACGCCGAGGAAGCTGTGCATCGCGGGATGGCCGTCGGGGAAGCCGTAGGACGCCGCGTGCTCGCTGATCTCGGCCAGTCGTAGCGTCTCGGGCTCAGCGATGAGCAGGCCGAGCAGCCCGCGCCCGTGCGGCCACTCGTGGATCCGGGCGATCTCCTGCTCGCTGACGCCCACCGGGAGGAACTGCGCCAGCCGTCCGTCGTCGCCGATGACGCCGAGCGCGCCGTAGCGGCAGTCGGCCAGCTCCGTCGCCGCCTCGACGATGCGCCGCAGCGCGGTCTCGAGGTCCAGCTCGCGGCCGATGGACACCACCGCCTCGAGCAGCGCGTGCACGCCGTCGCGGGCGGCCACGACCGCCTGCAGCCGCGACTGCACCTCGGCGAGCAGCTCGTCGAGCGGCAGCTTCGGAAGAAGATGATCGGACTCCTCCACGAGGTGATCGTGCCACGCGGGACCGAGGTCGTGGGTGCCCGGGCCGTTGGGCTCTGCGCCGACCCGCCGCGCGGTGGTGTCGTCGAAGTAGAGCATCCATCACCACGTCAGGAGGAATCGTGAGAGCGCTGGTCTACCACGGCCCGGGACACCGATCCTGGGAGGACGTGCCCGACCCGGTCGTCGAGAGCCCGGACGACGCCGTCGTCCGGGTCGACTGCGTCACCATCTGCGGCACCGACCTGCACATCCTGAAGGGCGACGTCGCCACCGTCGAGCCCGGGCGGGTTCTCGGTCACGAGGCCGTCGGCGCCGTAGAGGAGATCGGAGCCGGTGTGCGCACCGTCGCCGTCGGCGACCGCGTCCTCGTCTCGTGCATCTCCGCCTGCGGTCGGTGCCGGTACTGCCGGGAGGGCCGCTACGGCCAGTGCCTCGGCGGAGGCGGCTGGATCCTCGGCCACCGCATCGACGGCACGCAGGCCGAGCGGGTCCGCGTCCCGTTCGCCGACACGTCCGTGTACCGGCTGGCCGACGGCGTCAGCAGCGAGGACGCGGTCATGCTGGCCGACATCCTGCCCACGTCCTACGAGGTCGGCGTCCTCGCCGGCGCGGTCCGGCCGGGCGACACCGTCGTCATCGTCGGCGCCGGCCCGATCGGTCTCGCGGCCGTCGTCACGGCCCGGCTGTTCAGCCCGTCTCACATCGTCGTCGTCGATCCGGCTCCCGGACGGCGGGCGGCCGCCGCCGCCTTCGGCGCGGACGTCCAGCTCGACCCCACGGCCGACGACGTGCTCGGCCGGGTGCGGGACCTGACGGACGGGCTCGGCGCCGACGTCGCCGTCGAGGCCGTCGGGCTCCCGTCGACGTTCGAGAGCTGCGTCGAGCAGGTCCGGCCCGGCGGCCACGTGGCCAACGTCGGCGTCCACGGCGGGCCGGCGACCCTGCACCTCGAGACGGCGTGGATCCGCGACCTCACCATCACCACGGGCCTGGTCGACACGGCCACGACGCCGTCGCTGCTGCGCATGCTCGCCGCGGGCCGGCTCGCGCTGCCCGGCCTCGTCACCCACCGCTTCGGGATCGACGAGATGCAGGACGCCTACGACGTCTTCTCCCGTCCGTCCGAGACCGGGGTCCTGAAGGTCGCGCTCTTCGCCGCCGACGCCGATGTCCAAGGTCCCGCTGGTGCGGGCCTTACGCGGGTACCCGGCTGAGCCGGCGCGCGCGACGCTGGAAGAAACAGCACAGCTCAGCGTGGAGGGAAGCGATCCAGATGCGCGCCCGCGTCGTCTACGAGTCCATGTTCGGCAACACCCAGGAGATCGCCGAGGCGATCACCGAGGGACTGTCGGCACACCTGACCGTCGAGATCGTCGAGGTCGGCTCGGCCGGCGACTCGCTCGACGGGGTCGACCTCCTCGTGGTCGGCGGCCCGACCCACGCGTTCAGCATGAGCCGCCCCTCCACCCGCAAGAGCGCCGCCGACGACGCGCCCGGCGGGATCGTGTCCAAGGGCCCGGGCATCCGCGAGTGGATCGCCGGCCTGCACCCCGACGGCACGCCGGTGGCGACGTTCGACACCAGGGCCGAGCACCCGCACCTGCCCGGCTCCGCCGCCCACGCCGCGCTGCGCCGGCTGCGCCACCGTGGCGCCCGCCCGGTCGCCGGCGCGAAGAGCTTCTCCGTGACGGGGATCAGCGGCCCGCTGGCCGACGGCGAGGCGGACCGGGCCCGCGAGTGGGGCGACCAGCTCGGCCTCGCCCTGACCTGAGGAGATCCGCCACGGGGTCGAAGGACTCGGGACGAAGGTCCCGAACCAGGTTCCTTCGTCCTCTAGGGCGGCGGCCCGTCCGGGACGAGGCTGGAGACATGAGGAACCCCACGAGATCCGTGCCGGCGGCGCGGCGCCTCCTCGCCGTCTGCGCGCACCCCTATGACGCCACCTTCGCCCTCGGCGGGGTGATCGGCGCCTTCGCGGACGCCGGGACGTCCGTGCACGTGCTGTGCCTGACCCACGGCCGCCGCCCCGACCCGAGCCCGCGCCGCCGCCTCGAGCGCGCCCGCGACCTCGGCCGCGCCGTCCGCCACCTGGGCGCCGAGGACGTCACCTTGATGGACCACGCGCCCGGGACGCTCGGCACCGCGAGCCTCGACGAGCTGGCCCGCGAGATCGAGTCCGCGGTCACCGCGGCCGACGCGCTGCTGGTCGTCGACGCCACCGGCGGCGGCGCCCACCCGGACCACGTGCGGACGATGCGCGCCGCCTACCGGGCCGCCGCCACCGTCGGCTCGGTGCTCTACGCGTGGACGCCGCGCCCGGCTCCCCGGCCGGCCGGCCGGGTCCTCGTCGTCGACGTCGACCGGGACCGGCAGCGCGACGCCATCGCCTGCCACACCGGGCTGGCCGCCGACGATCCCGTGCGCGATCACTGGCCGGCGCACCAGGACCCGGCCGAGCGGCTGGTCGTCCTCAGCGCCGAACGCACCCTCGCCCCGGCGCCCGCGGAACCCGCCATCTGACGGAGATCCCCGATCGGAGGTCACCATGTCCACCGCCATCGTCGTCGGCGTCGACGGGTCGCCGGACAGCGGCCACGCCCTCGACTGGGCCGCCGCGGAGGCGCAGCTGCGCGGCGTCGAGCTGCGCATCGTGTACGGGCTGTGGCTGCCCATGGCCGCCGTCCCGTTCGGCGGCGCCGCGGTGCTCCCGCCGTCCGACGACTTCCATGCCTACGCCGAGCTGGTCCTCGACAACGCCACCCAGCGGGTCAAGAGCCGGCACCCCGTCGTCGAGACGGCGATCTTCCTGCTGCAGCGGCCGCCGGCCGAGGCGCTGCTCGAGGCGGGCCGCGACGCCGCGCTGACGGTGGTCGGCACCCGCGGGCTGAGCGGCCTCGGCGCCCTCGTGCTCGGCTCGGTGAGCGGACGGGTGGCGGCCCGGTCGACGCGCCCGGTGGTCGTCGTCCCGCCGCACCAGCGCACCGGCGACGGCACCCTCGTCGTCGGCGTCGACGGATCCGCGCACAGCGACGCCGCCCTCCGGTTCGCCCTGACGGAGGCCGCCGAGCGGTCGGCGCCTGTCCTCGCCCTGACCGTCTTCCAGACCCAGGTGGTCCAGCTGCCGATCCTCGACCCCGACGCGCTCGCCCGGGTCACCGCGCTGGACCGCCAGCGGGCCGAGGGCCTGGCGGCCGAGGCGGTGGCCCGAGCCCGCGCCGCGACCGGCTCGCGCGCCGAGGTCCGGGTCCGCGCCGAGGCCGGCAACCCGGCCGAGATCATCGCCGGCCTCGGGCGCGACGCGACGCTGATCGTCGTCGGCACCCGCGGGCGCGGCGAGGTGCGCCGCATGCTGCTCGGCTCGACCAGCCGCGGCGTCCTGCACCACGCGGCCGGCCCGGTCGCCGTCGTGCACGCCCCCGAGGCGGCCTGACGGCGGACGCCTTCGCTCAGGGCCGGACGGCGGTGACGATCCAGGCGCGGGCGTCGTACAGGACGCCGTCCGGGGTCGCGTGCGCGGCGAGGTGAGCGCGCAGCCGCTCGCGCGCGGCGGCGAGCCCGGCGCCGTCGAACCCGGCAAGGGCGCCCTGGGGCTCCCGCAGCTGCAGCACGGCCTCGAACGCCGCGTCGACGCCGTCGCCGTACCAGACCGGCCGCTCGACCGCGGCGAACCCGACGTCGCCGTAGCCCGCCGACTCGAGCAGCGCGCGGGTCGCGCCGGGATCGGCGAGCGAGAACGCGCCGTCGTCACCCCGATCGGGCTCCGCCCCACCCAGGATCGCCGCGATCAGCGGGCCGGCCCAGGCGTTGGCCGCGCGCCCCTGCCAGACGATCATCGCCAGCCGTCCGCCTGGCCGGGTCGCCCGCGCGAGGTTCGCGAACGCGGCGGCCGGGTCGGCGAAGAACATCGTCCCGAACCGGCTCATGACCAGGTCGAACCCGCCCTCAGGGAACGGCTGCGCCTGCGCGTCGGCGGTCTCGAACGCGACGTTGCGCAGGCCCTCGCGGGCGGCGAGCCCGCGCGCCTCGTCGATCCGGGCCGGCGCGACGTCGACGCCCAGGACCCGGCCCGCCGTCGCGATGCGGGCCGCGTCGCGGGTGGTCCGCCCGCTCCCGCAGCCGACGTCGAGCACCCGGTCGGCCGGCCCGATCGCGAGCGTCTCGCGGAACGGCGGGTCGAGATACCGGAGCTCGGCGTCGTAGTCGAAGGGCATCGCCTGACTCTAGGGGCTTGCAATCGGTACCCGGGTACAGGCTTACGGTCGAATGACGACGAGAGACGGGACGACACCATGAGCCTCACCCCGCGACCCGCGATCGGCCTCGAGCCCACGTGGGTGCCCGAGGACGCCTGCACCCTGCCCACCGCGGAGCGCCCGCTCCGGCTCGACGAGTTCGCCGGCCTGTTCGCGCGGTCCCTGCGCGGCCTCGACCGCCCAGCGCCGACCCGGCTGCTGCTGGACCTCGACGCCGCGGCCGAGGAGCAGGCCCGCGACCTCACCGCCCGCGAGAACAGCTGCTGCTCCTTCTTCACCTTCGCCTTCGAGCACGCCGCCGACGGCATCGTGCGGCTCCGGGTGGACGTGCCGGCCGGGCGCAGCACCGTGCTCGACGGCCTGGCCCGGCAGGCCGCCTCGGCCGCGTCCCGGGCGGGGTGACCAGCCCCGCCCCGGCCGCGACGGATGCGATGATCGTGGCAACGATCGTTCGCAGAGGAGACCACCCATGCGCGGAGCCGTCCTGCACGCACCCGGCGACATCCGGGTCGAGGAGCGTGCGGACCCGGTCATCGTCGAACCCACCGACGCGGTCATCCGTGTCACCGCGGCCTGCATCTGCGGCTCCGACCTCTGGCCCTACCGCGGCATCGAGAAGCCGCGGCTGCCGCGGCACATGGGCCACGAGTACGTCGGCGTCGTCGAGGAGATCGGCTCCGACGTGCGCGCCGTGCGGGTCGGAGACTTCGTGGTCGGGTCGTTCTTCGCCTCCGACAACACGTGCGAGATCTGCCGCGCCGGCTACCAGAGCCGCTGCGTGCACGCCGTCTCCATGGGCTCCATCGGCACCCAGGCCGAACGGGCCCGGATCCCCATGGCCGACGGCACCCTCGTCGCCACCCCGGGCGTACCGGACCCGCGATTGGTCCCGTCACTGCTCGCGGCGTCCGACGTGCTCGGCACCGGCTGGTTCGCCGCCGTCGCCGCCGAGGCCGGACCCGGCAAGACCGTCGCCGTCGTCGGCGACGGTGCGGTGGGCCTGCTCGGCGTGCTCGCCGCACGCCACCTCGGCGCGGAACGCGTCATCGCCATGAGCCGCCACGGCGACCGCCAGGCCCTGGCCCGCGACTTCGGCGCCACCGACATCGTCACCGAACGCGGCGACGACGGCGTGGCGGCGGTGAAGGAGCTCACCGGCGGCCTCGGCGCCCACTCGGTCATCGAGGCCGTCGGCACCCAGGAGTCGATGATGCAGGCCATCCGCTCCACCCGCGCCGGCGGCCACGTCGGCTACGTCGGCGTCGCCCACGACGTCGCACTCCCCGGCGACGAGCTGTTCTTCTCCGGTGTGCACCTGCACGGCGGGCCCGCTCCCGTCCGCCGGTTCCTGCCCGAGCTGATCGAGCTGATCATCGCCGGTGCGATCGACCCGGGCCGGGTCTTCGACCTCACCCTCCCCCTCGACGACGCCGCCGACGGCTACCGGGCCATGGACGAGCGCCGCGCCATCAAGGTCCTGCTCACCCCCTGACGTCCCTGTGCGACGAGCGAACGCTCGCCACCACCCAGTCCCGCGACCCGATGATGGTTGAGGGAAAGGTGTCGCTCTGGCGACAGTTTTCCCTCAACCATCCGCGACGGCACCGCAAACCGTCAGCGCGCCGGCCGGGCCAGGACGTCGACAGCCGCACCGAACAGGCGTGGAAGCGCGGCCGCGAGCGGGACGAGCGCCCGCCGTCCGCCGGACACCGAGGTCGCGCCGACCAGCACCCGGGTCATCAACTCGTAACGCCAGGTCAGCCGTCGCCAGGCCGCCTCGTAGCCGGCCGGCGCGTCCGCTGCGATGGCGGCCACGGCGACGCGGGCCTGGGCCATGCCCAGGGCGACGCCCTCGCCGGTCAGGGCGTCGACGTAGCCGGCTGCGTCGCCGGCCAGGAGGATGCGGCCCGCGACCCGGTGCCGCGAGCGCTGCCGGAGCGGCCCGGCGCCGAGCACCGGCGTCACCGCGTGGCCCGCAAGGCGCGAGACGAGCGCCGGGAACGCGGCCAGGTGCTGGTCGAAGGACGCGCGGGCGCGCGTGAGCAGGGCGATGCCGACCAGGTCGGCGCCGACCGGTGTCACGTACGCCTCCGCCGCCGGCGCCCAGTGCACCTCCACGTAGTCGGTCCAGGGCGCGAGCCGGGCGTGGCGTCGCAGGCCGAAGCGGCGTGCCGAGCCGACGGTGACGTCCAGGCCGAGCCGGCGGCGGATGGGCGAGTGCAGCCCGTCGGCGGCGACGAGGTAGCGGGCGCGGATGCCGTCCACGTCGACGCCGTCGGCATCCTGCGCCACCGCATCGATCGCCGCGGGGACGACGGGGACACCTGCGGCATCGACCGCGGAGCGCAGCGCCGCGTGCAACGTCGTCCGCCGGACGCCGCGGCCCGGGCCGGCCCGGAAGTCCGCGACCGCCGAGCGCCGGCCGGCCACGTAACGGATCCCGCGCAGCGACCGGCCGTCGGGGTGGATGCCGAGGCCGGCGAGGGCGGCGACGGCGCCCGGCATGAGCCCCTCGCCGCAGGCCTTGTCGATCGGCCCGGTCCGCGGCTCGTACACCACGACCGAGAGCCCGGCTCGCGCCGCGTGCAACGCCGCCGTCAGCCCCACCGGGCCGCCGCCGGCGACGACGACGTCGATCACGTCGCCCGCTCGGCCTCGAGCGCCGTCAGCGCCGCATTCTCGACCGAGAGCCGGACGGCGAGCAAACCGGCGTTGAGCAGGGTGAACACGACCGCCGTGATCCAGGCCGAGTGCACGAGCGGCAGCGCGAACCCCTCGACCACGACGGCGACGTAGTTGGGATGGCGCAGCCACCGGTACGGCCCGCCGGCCACCAGCGGCAGGCCGGGCACGACGATGACCCGGGTGTTCCACTGGTGCCCGAGCGTCGCGATGCACCACCAGCGCAGCGCCTGCGACGCCACGACGAGCGCCAGCATCGTCCACCCCAGGGCGGGCACGAACTCGGGCCGGCGGATCCACACCTCGGCGACCGCGCCCACCAGCAGTCCCGTGTGCAGGACGACCATGACGGGGAAATGGCCCTGCCCGTACTCGACGCCGCCCCGGGCGAAGCTCCAGGCCGCGTTGCGCTTCGACACCACCAGCTCGGCCAGCCGCTCGAGGCCGACCAGTCCCACCAGCACGGTGAACAACACGTCGGACACGGGGTCACGCTCGCAGCAGGACGAGCTCGAGGCAGAAGCCGGGTCCCATGGCCAGCACGATCCCATACGAGCCCGGCCGCGGCGGGCGCAGCTCGAGCGTGTCGGCGAGGACGTGCAGCACCGACGCCGACGACAGGTTGCCGATGCGGTCCAGCGAGTCCCACGTCAGCGCCAGCGCGTCGCGGTCGACCCCGAGCGCGTCCTGCATCGCCTCGAGCACCTTCGGCCCGCCCGGATGGCACACCCACCACTCGACGTCCTCGCGGCCCAGCCCGAGATCGGACAGGAAGCCGTCGACGTCGGCGCCGACGTGCCCGCGAACGAGATCGGGGACGTCGGCGCTCAGGACGATGCGCAGGCCGCTCGCGCCGACGTCCCAGCCCATGGTCCGCTCGGTGTCCTCGTAGAGCCGGCTCCGGCTGGCCAGGACGGCCGGCCGCACCCGCCCGGGCGGTGGGTCGAGCCCGCCGGCCCGCTCCGCCCCCACCGCGACGACGGCGGCGGCCCCGTCGCCGAACAGGCCGCTGGCGACCAGGTTCGGGATCGACGCGTCCGCCCGCTGCACCGTCAGCGAGCACAGCTCCACCGACAGCAGCACCGCGACGTCGCGGGGATGACCCAGCAGGTAGTCGTGCACCCGCGCGATGCCCGCGGCCCCGGCCACGCAGCCGAGGCCGACGATCGGCACCCGCTTGACGTCCGGCCGCAGTCCGATGCGCCCGGCGATCCGCGCGTCGAGCGACGGGACGGCGATCCCGGTGATGGTGGTCGACACGATCTGGTCGACGTCCGACGGCGTGAGTCCGGCGGCGTCGAGCGCCTCGGTGACGGCGCGGGCGCCCAGCTCGACGGCGGCCTCGATGAACGCGTCGTTGGCGGCGCCGAAGTCGGTCAGCTCGGCGTAGCGCTCCTTCGGCAGGGCGAGGTGGCGCGTGCTGACGCCGGCGTTGGCGTGGAAGCGCTGCAGCAGCGCGTGGTCGTAGCGGCCGGACGGGGCGATCATGCCCGCGAACGCCGCCGTCAGGTCCGCCTGCGCGTACTTGTGATCCGGCAAGGCGCCTCGAACGGACAAGATGCGCGTCATTGTCCCTTTGTACGCCAAAATCCCGGCCCTAAACTTCGACCGTGGCGACGGGAACGGCGGCGGCGGGCCTGGTGCGCGCCTGCCATCCGGAGCCGACGGCGGCCGTCACCGTCCTGAGCGCGCTGCTGGCGCTGCGCCTGGGCCACGACGCCGCGACACTCGTGCTGGTCGTGGCGGCGGTGTTCACCGGCCAGCTCACCATCGGCTGGTCCAACGACCTGGTCGACGCCGGCCGCGACCGTGCCGTGGGTCGCGCCGACAAGCCGCTGGTCACCGGCCGGGTGACGGCGCGGACGGTCGGTGTGGCGCTGACGGCGGCGGCGGCCGCCTGCGTGGTGCTGTCGCTGGCCCTGGGACTCGCAGCGGGGCTGGTGCACCTGCTGCTCGTCGGCTGCGGCGTCGGCTACAACCTGCTGTTCAAGCGGACGGCGCTGTCGTGGCTGCCGTACGCGGTGGCGTTCGGGCTGCTGCCCGCCGTCGTGAGCCTCGCCCTCGACCCGCCCGAGTGGCCGCCCGCCTGGATGATGGCCGCCGGCGCGCTGCTCGGCGTGGGCGCGCACCTGGTCAACGTGCTGCCCGACCTCGACGACGACCTCGCGACGGGCGTGCGCGGGCTGCCGCACCGGCTCGGTGCGGCGCGGGCCCGGGTGACGGCCGTGGTCGTGCTGGTTGCGGCGTCGGTGCTCGTGGTGCTGGGTCCGGGCCGGCCCCCGGCGTGGGCGTGGGCGGGTCTGGCCGTCGTCGCCGTCCTGGCGGTGGTGGCGCTGCGCGGACGGGGCAGCACGCCGTTCCGCGCGGCCATGGCCATCGCGCTGGTCGACGTCGTCCTGCTGGTGCTGCGCAGCTGAACGGGTAGTGCCTCCTCATGGATGACCCCTGGGACCTCGTCGTCGTCGGCTCCGGACCGGCCGGATCGGCGACGGCGCTCGGGGCGCTGACGGCGGACCCGCGGCTGCGCGTGCTGCTGCTCGACCGCGCCGACTTCCCGCGCGACAAGGCGTGCGGCGACGGCATCTCGCCGGACGTGACGGACGTCCTGGCCGTCCTGGGTGTCCCGGGACTGCTGGACGACTGGGCGCCGGTGCGGCGGCTGGAGCTGGCCCGGGGCGAGGACCGGGTGTCGCGCCCCATGCGGCGGGCGGTCCGGGTCGTCCCGCGCACCGTCCTCGACCACCGGCTGCTGGCGGCCGCCGTCGGCGCCGGGGCGCGGTTCGAACGACGCCGGGTGCGCTCCGTCCGCTCCCGGGGCGACGTCGTGGTCGTCGACGGCGACATCGCGGCCCGGGTGGCGGTGGGCGCGGACGGCGCGTACTCCGTCGTCCGCAAGGCAGCCGGACTCCCGCCCGCGCGGCGCCGGGCCATCGCGCTGCGCGGCTACGTGGCCACGCCGCCGCGCTGGTCGGGCCTGCAGGTCATCGCGTTCGACCCGCACGTCACGCAGGCGTACGCGTGGTGCTTCGACCGCGGCGACGGGCTGGCCAGCGTCGGCTACGGCGCCTTCGCCACGGACGGCCTGACCCGTGCCGCGCTGCTGCGGCGCCTCGGCGAGGTCCTGCCCGGCGCCGAGGACGGGACCGACTGGCGCGGCCACCACCTGCCGCTGTCGTCGTGGCGATGGGCGCAGCCCGGCGGGCCGCTCCTGCTGGCCGGCGACGCCGCGGGCCTGATCAACCCGATGACCGGCGAGGGCATCCACTACGCGGTGGCGACGGGTGCCCTGGCCGGACGGGCCGCGGCGGCCGCCGTCAGCGCCGGGCGTCCCGGGTCGGCCGGAGGGCGATACCGGACGGCCGTGCGGGCGATGCTCGGGCCGCACCTGCGGCACACGGCCGGGGCCGCTCGCCTGTCCGCGGTGCCGGCGGTGCTGCGGGCCGGCATCACGGCGGCGCGCCGCGATCAGGGCGTCTTCGACGACCTCGTCGACCTCGGGCTGGGCCAGGGACGGCTGACCCGCCACGTGCTGGCCGGACTGGCCCGCGCCCTCACCCCGCGCTGAGCCGCGCTCGTCGTCCGGGCGGCGGTGCATGGGGGCGACGGGCCTGGGTACCTGCCCGGGACCGCGGAACGGACGGCTGGGGAGGGTCACATGATCGAGGTCAAGCGGCGGGTGGACGTGACACCGGAGCAGGTCTACGCCGTGCTGGCCGACGGCTGGAGCTTCGCCGGATGGGTCGTGGGCGCCTCGCACATCCGCGCCGTGGACCCGGCCTGGCCCGCGCCGGGCAGCCGGATCCACCACAGCGTCGGCCCCTGGCCGCTGTCGATCGAGGACGTCACCACCGTCGTCACCGCCGAGCCCGGCTCGCTGCTCGAGCTCGAGGCCCGGGCGTGGCCGGTCGGCGCCGCCAGGGTCCGGATCGAGCTGCGTCCGAGCACGGACGGCCACACCGAGATCCGCTTCCTCGAGGAGCTGAGCAAGGGCCCGGGCCGGCTCCTGCCGTCGCCGCTGCAGGGCCTGCTGCTCAAGCCGCGCAACGACGAGTCGCTGCGCCGCCTGGTCCGCATCGCGGAGGGTCAGGCGTCCTGACGGTGCCGGGCGCTCAGCGCCTCAGCGGTACCGATCAGCAGCACGGCGGCGATCACGGCGACGATGAATCCGAGGACGTTCAGTTCGAAGATGTCCCCCGTGCCGAGCAGGTTCGCCACCACGCCACCGATGACCGATCCGGCCAGTCCGAGCAGCAGGGTGGCGATCCAGCCGAGGTTCTGCTTGCCGGGCTTGATCAGCCGGGCGAGTGCGCCGATGATCAGGCCGGCGACGATGAATCCGATCACGGTCGTCTCCTCGTATCGGGCGGCTGGGCTTCGCCGCGTTCGCTGTCCCCGTACCCGCCCGCGTCGTCCCCACGCCTCGACGCCGGGACCCTGGTGTCCGCGGCGACCAGGGCGTTACGCTCCACGAACTGTCGGACGGACGGAGGATCTCTTGTACCCCACGGTCGCGGAGATCCTGGAACTTCCGGAGGTCCAGCGCGGTCACCCGCGCATCGCGGCCGGCAAGGACGGCGTGGATCGAGCGGTGCGGTGGGTGCACGCCCTCGAGCTACGCGACGTGACGGGGCTGGTGCGGGGCGGCGAGCTGTTGCTGACCACCGGCGTGGCCCTTCCCGAGAACGCCGGTGACCTGCGCCGCTACATCCAGTCGCTGGCGAGCAACGGCGTGGTGGGCGTCGGCATCGAGCTGGGCTTCCGGTGGACGACCCTGCCCCAGGCCATGGTGGACGAGGCCGACCGGCGCGGCGTGGTGCTCGTCGCGTTCCACAGCGGCGTCCCGTTCATCTCCATCACCGAGGCGGTCCACAGCGTGATCCTCAGCAGCCAGCTGGCGCTGCTGAAGACCTCGGAGCAGATCCACGAGGCGTTCACCCGTCTCGGCACCGAGGGCGCGACGACGCAGGAGATCGTCGACGAGGCGGCGCGGTGGGCCGGCGCCCCGGTCGTGCTCGAGAGCCCCGCCCACCGGGTGCTCGCGGCGTCGCACGCCGGCCACCACCGCGACGTCGTGCTGGGCGACTGGGAGCGGCGGTCGCGCCATGCTCACGCCGTCGACCACACCGGCCGGTACGGCCCCGAAGGATGGCTCGTGGCGCCGGTGCGCGCGCGGTCCCAGGCCTGGGGCCGGCTCATCCTGCAACCCGGCGAGACCTGCACCAGCAACCAGCGCATGGCGCTCGAGCGCGCGGCCGCCGCGCTGGCGCTCGGCCGGCTGATCGAGCCCGACGCGCCGACGCTGGAGCGGCAGGCGCACCGGTGCCTGCTCGCCGACATCGTCGCCGGACACCATGACGACAAGGACCTGTACTCCCGGGCCGCCGCGCTCGGCGTGCCGATGGCGGGCCACGCCCTGCTCGGCCTCGTCGTGGACCCCAGGGGTCCCGCGAGCGACGCCGTCGACCAGTCCCACGGTGACGCGCTGGTGGCCGCCGCGATCGACCAGGTGAGCGCGGCGGCCATCGCCGGTCCCCTCGAACGCGGCATCGGGGTCGTGCTGGCCGTGCCGGGCACGGGACCGCACCGAGAGACGGTGCGCCAGCTGGCCGACGCCGTCCACCGCCGGTTCACCTCGACGGGACGGCGCGTCGTGGTCGGGGCGGGAGCGGTGGCGTCGACCATGGCGCAGGCCGCGGCGTCTCTGCGCGAGGCGGCGGTCGTCGCCCGTGCGGCGCCGTGCCGCGCCGCCGGCGAGTCCTATCTGACCCTCGCCGACGTCCGGCTGGCGGGCCTGCTGACCATGCTCCGCAGCGATCCCCGCCTCGAGGCGTTCATCGAGCGCGAGCTCGGAGCGCTGCTGGCCGACACCAGCCGCGACGGCACCGAGCTGCTCCGGACGCTGCACGCCTACCTGACGGCGGGGCGGAACCGCGCGCTGACGGCGAGGTCGCTGCACCTGAGCCGCCAGGCCCTGTACCGGCGGCTGGACCGCCTGCAGCAGCTGCTGAAGGTCGACCTCGACGACGCCGAGTCGTGCCTCTCGCTGCACGTGGCGCTGACGGCGGTGCGCCACGCGGGCGTCGATCGGCGCGTCTTCGACTGGTGACGCAGTGTCAACCGGAGGCGCCGAAGTCGGGACACTGTGACCGGCATCACGTCGCCGGCCGGCCAGTAGTGTCCTTCACACCGTCCGTCGAGGCGGCCCCTCACCTCCGCTTGCTCTGAGCTGCGCCACACACTGCGCAGCCTGCGTTGATACATAATCGAAGATTTTTCAGCCGCCCATCCAGCCCTCAGGGAGCTGATCACATGGCTCGACGACCACTGGCCCTGCTCGCCCTCGCCCTCGCCGGCGCGCTGGCCATCGGCGCGTGTTCCGGCGGCTCCGACGACGGCGCACCGGCGGCCGGGGACGGCGCTCCGGCGGCCGGGGACGGGCCCGAGGGGACGCTCGTGGTCGCCGCCGCCGAGGAGCCCGAGACGCTGGACTTCATGGCCAGCACCCAGGGCAACGTCCACTTCCGGACCATCAACGTCGTCGAGACGCTCTTCGCCTTCGACGACGAGTGGGCGCCGCAGCCGCTACTGGCCGACACCGTCGAGGCCTCGCCCGACCTGACGACCTACACCATCACGCTGCGCAACGTGAAGCTGCACAACGGCGACCCGCTGACCTCCGCCGACGTCGTCGCCTCGCTCGAGCGGTGGATGGAGGTCGACGGGCGCGCCGCCGGGTGGATGACCGGCCTCGAGAGCCTGGAGGCGACGGACGACACCACCGTCGTCTTCACGTTCAGCGTGCCCAAGCCGCTGCTGCCGTCGTACCTGGCGACCACTACGACGGGGATCATCGCGGCGAGCGCCGCCGAGGCCGCCGGGACCGGGGTCCTGGAGCCGGAGCAGCTCATCGGCACCGGGCCGTTCATGATCGATCACTGGGAGTCCGGCGTCGAGCTGGTGCTGAAGGCGTTCCCCGACTACGTCCCTCCCGAGGGCGAGCCGTCCGGCCACGCCGGGGCGCGCGAGGCCGGCGTCGAGGAGATCGTCTACCGGCCGGTGCTGGACGAGAGCGCGCGGCTCGCGGGCCTGCAGACCGGCGAGTTCAACTACGTCGAGTCGCTGCCGCTGGACCAGCTGGACATCATCGAGTCGACCGACGGCGTCGAGGTGACGCCGCGGATCGTGGGCAGCGTCGCTGCCTACCTCAACACCCAGGACCCCGTCATCGGCGATCCGGCGATGCGCCGTGCGCTGCTGGTCGCGCTGAACATGGACGAGATCGCGGCGTCCCTCGGTCCGGACGAGCTGTGGGAGCTGTCGCCGGCGATCCCCTCGTCGGGCACCCGGTTCGCCAGCGACGCCGGCACCGACGACTGGAACGCCGGCGACCCGGACCGGGCGCGGTCGATGGCCGAACAGGCCGGCTACGACGGCGAGCCGCTGGTCGTCATCACGACGTCCACGCCCGCGACCTACCGGATGGCGATCCTCCTCGAGGAGCAGCTGGAGAAGGCCGGCTTCACGGTAGAGCCGCAGCTCATGGAGACCGCGGCGATGCAGGAACGACGCAGTCAGCCCGACGGCTGGCACATCGCGATGGGCCAGATCAACAACGTCCCGGACGCCACGCAGCTGAGCGCGCTGTCGTGCGGGAACACGGTCGGCGCCTACTGCTCGGAGGAGATGAACGGCCTCGTCAGCGCGTTCTCGTCGGCGACCTCGGACTCCGACCTGACCGCGGCGCACGATGCGATCCAGGAGCTCTTCTACCAGGACCTCCCGTACATCAAGGGTCCCGAGGTCTCCGATCTCAACGCGACGTACCACCTGGCGGACTTCGATCCGACCAAGCTCAACGTCCCGCACCTGTGGAACGCACGCCTCACCCAGTAGGCGGGACGACGCATGCTGTTGATCTACGCGGTACGGCGGCTCGTGGCAGCCCTTCCGGTGCTGGTCATCGTCGCCGTCCTCACCTTCCTGCTGATGTCGATCGTGCCGGGCGACCCCGCCCGGGTGCTGCTGGGCGACTCCGCGAGCACGGAGCAGCTCGCGCGGCTGCGCACCGAACTGGGCCTGGACGATCCCTGGCTGGTCCGGTTCGGCTCGTGGTTCGGCGGGGTCCTCCGCGGCGACCTCGGCGAGTCGGTGTTCCTCTCCGAGCCGGTCAGCTCGATCATCGGCAAGCGAGGCCTGGTCTCGCTCACCCTGGCGATCGCGGCCGAGGCGGTCGCCATCGTGATCGGCATCGTCCTGGGAGTGGTGGCGGCGCTGCGTCGCGACCGGTGGCTGGACCGCATGCTGTCGGCCGGGTCGGTCGCCGGCATCGCGGTGCCGAACTTCGTCGTGGCCATCCTCCTGATCGCGCTGTTCGCCGTGCAGCTGCGGTGGTTGCCGGCCACGGGCTTCGTCGCCCCGTGGGACGACCTCGGCGCGAGCATCCGGACGCTCGCGCTGCCGGTCGCCGCCCTGGCGATCAAGCAGGCGGCGCTGATCGCCCGGATGATGCGCGGCAGCATGGTCGAGGTGCTGTCGAGCGAGTACCTGCTCGCCGCCAGGGCGCGCGGTCTCGGCCGCGTCCGCCGCGTCGTGCGGCACGCGCTGCCGAACGCGCTCGGGCCCACCATCACGGTGATCGGCGTCGGCTTCGGCTCCCTGGTGACCGGCACCGTGATCATCGAGGTGGTCTTCGGCATCCCCGGCATGGGCCAGCTGCTCATCGACGGTGTCCGCACCAGGGACATCGTCCTGCTGCAAGGCGTGATGTTGACCATCACGGCGATCTACGTGCTCGTGATGCTCCTGACGGACCTCGCCCAGGCCTGGGTGAACCCGCGCATCAAGCCGAACTGACGGAGGCGAGACCCCATGGCAGCACGACGCACGACGCTCGGTGACGCGGTGACCGGTGTGGTCGCCGGCACCGCGAAGGCGGGAGGCGGGGCACGGCCGCACCGCCCGGTCGGTGGCGTCCGCGCGTTCCTCCGCACGGTGCTCGCCGGGTCGCCGCTGGCGATCGTCTGCAGCAGCGTCGTGGTCTTCTGGGTCGTCGTCGCCGTCCTCGGACCGTTCCTGGTCCCCGGCGACCCGCTCGCGACGAACGTGAGCGAGCGGCTGTCGTCCCCGTCGGCCGACCACTGGCTCGGCACGGACGAGTTCGGCCGCGACGTCGCCGCCCGGCTGGTGCACGGCGCGGGGGTCTCGCTCCTGCTCGCGTCGGTCACCGTCGTCGTCTGCATGGTCGTCGGCACCGCCATCGGCTCCGCGGCCGGCTTCTACCGCGGGCTCTCCCAGGTCCTCATGCGGGTCGTCGACGCGCTGATGGCCATCCCGGGCCTGGTCCTGGCCATCGTCCTGATGGCCGTCCTCGGGCAGGGCCTGCTCACGATCATCATCGCCCTGTCCGTCGTCTACATCCCGCTGTTCGCCCGGGTCTCCTTCGGCGAGGTCCGGGCACTGAAGGAGCTCGAGTTCGGGCAGGCGGCGCTCGCGCTCGGCGCCAGCAAGTGGCGCGTCCTCACCCGGCACTTCCTGCCGTCGATGAGCTCGTCGCTCAATGTCCAGGCGTCCTACGTCCTGTCCACGGCCATCATCACCGAGGCGAGTCTCAGCTTCCTCGGCGCCGGGGTGCCGCCGCCGACGCCGAGCTGGGGCGCGGACATCAGCGCGGGCAAGAGCTACCTGTTCACCGCGCCGTGGATGCTCTGGCCGGCCGCCATCGCGCTCACCTCGCTCGTGCTGGCCGTGAGCCTGCTCGGCGACCGTCTGAGGGACGTCCTGGAGTTCCGGACCGACCGGGTGGAGGTCTGACGCATGCCCGCGAGGCACACACCCACGCCGCGGCTGTCCGTCGACG
Source organism: Jiangella mangrovi (assembly GCF_014204975.1). Classification (NCBI taxonomy): domain Bacteria; kingdom Bacillati; phylum Actinomycetota; class Actinomycetes; order Jiangellales; family Jiangellaceae; genus Jiangella; species Jiangella mangrovi. Next base: position 3,684,763 of record NZ_JACHMM010000001.1, on the reverse strand, counting down.
GCCTGTCGGTGACCTACCGGGGCAGCCGGCCCAATCCCGCGGTCACCGGCGTGTCCTTCTCGATCGGCGTCGGCGAGAGCCTCGCCATCGTCGGCGAGTCCGGAAGCGGCAAGTCGAGCGTCGCGCGCAGCCTCGGTGGCCTGCTCCAGGGCAAGGCCGACGTGAGCTGGGAGTCGATGGCGATCGACGACACGCGCTTCGTCCCCGGCGACGTCGAGGCCGGCGTCGGCGGCGTGGCGGGGCGGCTGCTCAGCTACGTCTTCCAGGAGCCCAAGGCCTACCTCAACCCGAGCCTGCGCATCGGCGGGCAGCTCTGCGAGATCCTCGGCATCCACCTGAAGCTCGGCCGCCGCGAGGCCGAGCGCGAGGCGGTCGAACTGCTCGACCACGTCGGCATCCCGGACGCGGCGCGCCGGATGAACGACTACCCCCATCAGCTCTCGGGCGGCCTGGCCCAGCGCGTCGCGATCGCGATGGCGATCGCTCCTCGCCCGGCCGTGCTCGTCGCCGACGAGCCGACCTCGTCCCTCGACGTGACGGTCGCGGCGCGGGTGGTCGCGCTGCTCCGCCGGCTGCAGCGCGATCGCGGCATGGCGCTGCTGCACATCACCCACAACCTCTATCTGGCGGCACGCTCGTCCGACCGCGTCGCCGTCATGTACGCGGGCGAGTTCGTGGAGGTCGGAACCGCGGCGGACGTCCTGCGCAACGGGGCCATGCCCTACACGCGCGGCCTGCTCGCGGCCGCGCCCGCCGCGGACGGGCGGACACGGATGCGCCCGATCCCGGGATCGCCGCCCGACATGCGCGAGCCCAGCACCGGCTGCCGATTCGCTCCCCGCTGCGCCCACGTCCACGCCGGTTGCGCACACGACGTCGGCCTGCGCACCGTGGCCGACGGTCACCACGTGCGCTGCACTCTGGTGGAGGGCTGAGATGAGTCAGAGCACACCGGTCCTCGACGTGCGGGGGCTGTCCAAGCGGTTCCGCCAGCTCTCCCCGCTGTCCCGCCGCACCGTCGGGCTCATCGACGCCATGGCCGAGGTCGACCTCCGTGTCGAGGCCGGCCGCACGACGGCGCTGGTCGGCGAGTCCGGCTCCGGGAAGACGACGCTGGCCCGCTGCGTCCTCGGCCTCGAGACCCCCGACGCCGGCGTCGTGCGGATCGGCGACCTCGAGGCCCATCCGGGCCGGCCGCGCGCCAAGGAGCGCGCCGCCCGGGTCCAGGTGGTCTTCCAGGACCCGAACACGTCGCTCACCCCGCGCATGGAGCTGCGGCACATCATCGGCGAGCCGCTCGTCGTGCACCGCGCGGTGTCGAGCCGCCGCGAGCTCGCCGACCGCGTCGCCGAGGCCATGGAGTCGGTCGGCATTCCCCGGGACTGGGCCCGACGCCGTCCCAGCGAGCTGTCCGGCGGGCAGCGCCAGCGCGTGGCCATCGCCCGGGCGCTGGTGCTGCGGCCGTCGCTCATCGTGCTCGACGAGCCGGTGTCGGCGCTCGACGTCTCGATCCAGGCCCAGATCATCAACCTGCTCGAGGAGCTGCAGGACGCGTACGGCATCGGCTACCTGCTGATCAGCCACGACCTGGCGATCGTGCGCGCGATCGCCCACAGCGTCTACGTGATGTACCGCGGCAGGATCGTCGAGAGCGGCGCTCCGGACCGGGTGCTCACGACGCCCCGGCACCCGTACACCGAGTCGCTGCTGCACGCGGAGCCGTCACACCCCGCGTGGGACCTCGACGTCTTCGACACCACCGCCGAACGTCCCGGGCGCTCGGACTGGCGCGAGGGCTGTGCGTTCGCCGGACGGTGCGGCCGCGCCCTCGACGTGTGCCGCGGAGAGGTGCCGGCCGACGTCGGCGCGCCGGACGGCGGCGTCCTCCTGTGCCACCACCCCCTGCCGTCCCACCCGTAGCCCCGTCGCCCAGTCCCCCGCCCCCGTCCCCCGGAACACAGAGGAGAGCAGCATGGTTTGGACGCCGCCCGCCACCGTCTCGGTCGAGCAGATCCGTGAGTCGTCGCGAGGAGCGGAGGCACGGGCCGGCGAGCCGATCGACGTGGAGCAGTACCTGTTCACGATCGAGTCGCTCGGACTCCCGTGGGACATCGGCGGGGCGATCTACCAGCCGCGAGGGCCGGTCGCGGTAGGCCCGGACGGCAAGGCCGTCGGCGTGTTCCTCATCCACGGGGGCGGCGGCGACCACCGCGGCTTCGACACGATGGCGCGGCTGCTGGCCCAGGGCAAGGGCTACCGGGTCGTCACCATCACCTACCCCGGCAACCTCTACCTGGAGGGCGAGACCTACGACTGGCCGGGCGACACCTTCGGCGACGACGGCTCCATCCGGACGCCCATGTGGAAGAAGGGCGAGGCCGTCACCCCGGACCAGTACGACCTGGTCGAGATCAAGGGCGACGACGTCTTCCGGGCCAAGTACGGCACGCTGATGTTCCTCAAGGCGCACCCCGGGAGCCGGTTCTTCGACCGCCTGGCGGCATGGCCCATGGCCTACGAGGACGCCTTCGTCGAGGCCTGCCGGCGGTTCCTGCCGGCCGAGGACTACTCGATCTACTGTTCCGGCGTGTCCACCGGCGGACCCTTCGCCCACATGATCCTGCAGCGGGTCGAGAACATCGTCGGCCTGGTGGGCGCGGAGAGCAGCCCGTACGGCAGCATCTTCTCGGCGATGCTGGACCAGGGCTGGCCCTACGACTTCGACATGATGACCGTCCGCACGTGGCGCGACGTGGCCCGGTACGCCGGCCCGGAGGCCGGGGCGGACGCCGGGCGCCGGCTGCCCTGGCTCATGGAGGAGGTCTTCGAGAAGCACCGCGCCATGACGCACCGGCCGCTCCTGAAGGCCCAGCACCTCGTCCAGTTCTGCGCGACGGACGCGCTGGAGCGCGCGGCCGAGGCGTCCGCCGCCCGGCTCGGCCTCGGCGAGGACGCGACCAAGGAGCTCAAAACGAGGTTCGCGGGCTATCCCTTCCCGCTGGGAGGCGACGCGCGCCCCGTCCCGCCGCTGCTGTACAGCATCATGGCGAACAGCCGCGACCACACGTTCCAGCGCTACGACGAGATCCTGCTACCCGCGCTCGCCCGGCTCGACCCGGCACCCAAGGCGAACATCGTCCGGTTCGACATCGGGGTCCACCAGTACCAGGCTCCGCTCGGCGACCTGCCCTACGGCACCGCGCCGGCCGTGGCGGACCTCTGGGCCGACGCCATCGACGGCGGCTACTACCTCCCGTAGCGGTCGCGGCGTCAGAGCCGGCCGTTCCCGTCGGAGCCGAGGTCGGTACCGCTCTCGACGGCGGCCGCCTCGGCCTTGGCGTCCTCGACGGCGGCCTCGGCCTGCCGCGTCGCCTGCTCCGCCGCGGCCGTGAGCTCGCGCTGGGCGTCGTGGCTCAGCTCGGCCGGCGGCTGCTCGCCGTCGCCGGCCGGCTGGTTGCCGACGCGGGAGTGGTCGCCGAAGGCTCCGGTGACCGACCGGATCGCCTCGGTGAGCTCACCGGGGATGACCCAGAACGTGTTGTTGGGGCCGTCGGCCAGGTGCGGCAGCGTCTCGAGGTACTTGTAGGCGAGCACCTTGGGGTCGGCGTTGTTCAGGTGCACCGCCTGGAAGACCCGCTCGATGGCGCGGGCCTCGCCGTCGGCGCGCAGGATCATCGCCTGCTGGTTGCCCTGGGCCTCCAGGATCTCCTGCTGGCGGGTGCCCTCGGCGGTGAGGATCTTCGACTGCCGCTCCCCTTCGGCGTGCAGGATGACGGCGCGCTTGTCGCGCTCGGCCCGCATCTGCTTCTCCATGGCCTCCTTGATGGTCGACGGCGGGTCGATGGCCTTGATCTCGACCCGGTTCACCCGGATGCCCCACTTCCCCGTCGCGTCGTCGAGGACGGTGCGCAGCTGCGCGTTGATCACCTCGCGCGAGGTCAGCGTCTTCTCGAGGTCCATGCTGCCGATGACGTTGCGCAGGGTGGTGACGGTGAGCTGGTCGATGGCCTGCAGGTAGTTGGCGACCTCGTAGGCGGCGGCGCGCGGGTCGGTGATCTGGTAGTAGAGCACCGTGTCGATGTTCACCACCAGGTTGTCCTCGGTGATCACCGGCTGCGGCTGCGAGGTGAACACGTGCTCGCGCACGTCCAGCTTGGTGTTGATGCGGTCCACCATCGGGATGATGAAGTTCAGGCCCGGTTGCAGGGTGGCGTGGTACCTGCCGAACCGTTCGACGTTGTAGCGGCGGGCCTGCGGCACCACGCGAACCGCCGACGCGACGCCGAACACGACGATCGCAGCGACGACGATGACGAGTACCAGCAGCAGTTCCATGTCTCCTCCGATGTCGTGCTCAGGGTTCAGGGCAGCAGCTCCCGCGGGTACACGATGGCGGTGGCGCCCTCGATCTCCATCACGTCCACGACCGCCCCGGAGGGGATCACGTGGTCCTCGTCGAGCGTGCGGGCGGACCAGGTCTCGCCGGCGAGCTTGATGAGTCCGCTGTCGGCGGTGACGTCCTCGATCACGACCGCCCGCCTGCCGACCAGCGCGTCGCTCCCCTCGCTGGTCAGGGGCGGATGGCTCATGTGCTGACGGGCGATCGGCCGCACGATGAGCAGCCCGGCCGCGCCGGCGATGGCGAACGCCGCCAGCTGCAGCACCCACGCGCCGCCCAGCCCGGCCACGACCGCCGCGACGAGCGCGGCACCGGCCAGCAACCCGAACGCGAGTGTGAGCGTCAGGAACTCCGCGGCGCCCAGGGCCGCGGCCACGAGCAGCCAGATGATCGCCGGCATCGGAAAGACCTCCCCGCCTTCGGGATGGTCCACCCCAATCTAGCTCGCCGAACGCCGATACAGAATGGGCCGGAGGTCAGATGTTGGAGGTCTTCGGCGACAACTCGGTCGCCGTCCGGGTCCGTGACCGGGTGATCGCCTTGGCGGCCTCGGTCAGCAGGAAGATCATCACCGCGAGCACCGCCGTCATCGCCCACTCACGCGGGCCGATGGGCGCGGAGCCGAACCAGGTGTGGGCGAACGGCGCGTAGCAGAACAGCAGCTGCAGTCCGATCATGGCGCCGGCGCTCCACCACACGGCCCGATTGCCGCGGAGCACCGCCGGGGTCAGGCTGGAGCGGTCCAGGAACCGGCAGTTGAACAGGTAGGCGAGCTGGCCCAGAGCCAGCATGGTGACGGCCGTGGTCTGGGCCTCCGCGAGCGGGACGCCGCGAGCGTGCTCGTAGTAGAACACGCCCATGGCCGCGCTGCCGATCAGCGCGGCCACCACCGCGATGCGCCCCAGGGACGCGAGCGGGACGATCGACTCCCGCGCGCGTCGTGGCGGGCGGGACATGATGTCGTGCTCGGCGCGCTCGTTGGCCAGCGCGAGCCCCAGGGTCACCGAGGTGACCATGTTGATCCAGAGCACCTGGACGGGTTGCAGGGGCAGTGTCAGGCCGAAGAGGACGGCGATCAGGATCACGAGCGACTGGGCGCCGTTGGTGGGCAGCAGGAACAGCAGCGATCGCCGCACGTTGTCGTAGATGCGCCGCCCTTCCTCCACGGCCCGTTCGATGGTCGCGAAGTTGTCGTCGGCGAGCACGATGTCCGCCGCCTCCTTGGTGGCCTCGGTGCCCTTGATGCCCATGGCCACCCCGACGTCCGCCCGCGTCAGCGCGGGTGCGTCGTTGACGCCGTCGCCCGTCATCGCCACGACCTCGCCGTGCGCCTGCAACGCCGCGACGATGCGGAGCTTGTGCTCGGGACTGGTCCGGGCGTAGATGTCGACGTCGCGCACCGTGGCGCGCAAGGTCTCGGCGGACATCGCCTCCAGGTCCGCGCCGCTCAGGACCCGGTTGGTGTCCTGCGCCGCGATCCCCATCTCGCGGCCGATCGCGAGCGCCGTTCCGGCGTGGTCGCCGGTGATCATCTTCACCCGCACGCCCGCCGTCCTGCACACCGTGATCGCATCGACGGCCTCGGGGCGCGGTGGATCGACGATGCCGACGAGCCCGGCCAGCTCCAGTCCGCCGTCGAGGTCGGCATGCGTCAGCGTGGAGGTCCCGGGGACCGGGCGGGCGTGGGCGGCGGCGAGCACCCGCAGTCCGTCGGCGCCGATCTCGTCGATCTGTGACTCCCAGAACTCCCGGTCGAGCGGTTCGGGGTCGCCGGTGGGGCCGGTCTGCGAGCCGCAGCGCTCCAGGACCCGGTCCGGCGCGCCCTTGACGAGCACGCGGAGAGTGCCGCCCGGGTCGCTCGCGAGCACGCCCATGTACTTGGTCGCCGGATCGAACGGCACCTCCGCGACCCGTCGCCATCCGTCGGCCGCGAACCCGGCCTTGGGCCCGAGGACGCTCAGCGCGCCTTCGGTCGGCTCCCCCACCAGACGCCATTGCGACCCGTCCTCGACGACCGTGGCGTCGTTGCAGATCGACATGTCCTCGATCAGCCGAGCCAGATCGGGCCGGTCGGCGACGGTGACGACGTCGCCCCCGAGGGTGACCTCGCCGACGGGCGCGTAGCCCAGTCCGCTGACCTCGAACCGGGCGCCGCCGGTGCGCACCATCCGCGCCGTCATCTCGTTCCTGGTCAGGGTGCCGGTCTTGTCCGAGCAGATCGTGGTGACGGCGCCCAAGGTCTCGACCGACGGAAGCTTGCGGGTGATCGCCCGCCGGCGGGCCATCTGCTGCACGCCCAGCGCGAGCGTGATCGTCACCAGGGCCGGGAGTCCCTCCGGCACCGCGGCGACCGCGAACCCGATCGCGGCGCTGACCAGGTCGGGAACCTCGAACTCGTGGAGGACGCGACCGATCACGATCATCACGAGGGCCATGACCAGGATCACGACCGCGAGCTTCTTCCCGAGCGAGTCCAGCGACCGGGTGAGCGGCGTGTCGACGCCCTCGACCTGCGAGATCATCGTCTGGACCTTGCCGATCTCGGTGTCCTGCCCGGAGGCGACCACCACCCCGGTCCCGGTGCCCGCGACGATCAGCGTCCCTGAGTACAGCATGCCGTGGCGGTCGCCCAGACCCGCATCGGCCCGAACCTCGTGCACGTCCTTCGCCGCCGGAACCGACTCCCCGGTGAGCGCCGACTCCTCCGCCTGCAGGCCGGTCGACTCGAGCAGCCTCACGTCGGCGGGCACCCGGTCCCCCGGACGCACCCGGACGACGTCCCCCGGCACCAGCTGATCCGCGTCGACGTCGATCACGGTGCCGGAGCGCACGACGTGGGCGCGGACGGACAGCATGTTCTTGATCGCGTCGAGGGCGCGCTCCGCCCGTCCCTCCTGAACGAGGCCGATGGCCGCGTTGATCACCGCGACGCCCAGGATGACGGCGAAGTCGACCCAGTCGGCTAGGACGGCCTTGAACGCCGCGGCGACCAGCAGGATGTAGATCAGGGTGTCGTCGAACTGGGCGAGCACCCGCCGCCACCACGGTGTCCGTGTCGGTGGCGCCAGCCGGTTCGGGCCGAAGCGCTCGAGACGCCGTTCCGCCTCGTCGGCGGTCAGGCCGGTCGGCCGGCTTCCCACGGCCGCGAGCACCTCGGCCGGCGGGAGCGACCACGGCGCGTCGACGACGGCGTCGGCCGTGCGGGCTGACGGGGGCATGTGGTCTCCCTCCTGCGAAACGGCGGGGGCGCTCCCCGCTCTACGCCGGTGCGGCTCGGACGACCGCCACGGGACCGGCCGCCTGGTGCAGCACCGCCTGGCTGATCGAGCCGAGCAGCAGGCTCCGCACCGGTCCCCGCCCCCGGGAGCCCACGACCAGGAGCGCGGCGTCACGGCCGAGGTCGAGCAGCACGTCGGCGGGGTGACCCTCTTCGAGCCGCACCGACACGTCCACAGGCCCGCCGATGGCCTGCCGCGCCCGGTCGACCGCCTGGTGCAGCGCTTCCAGGGCGAGACGGCGCTCCTCGGCTCCCACCACGGACATGGTCTCGGGATCGACGTCCTGCAACGGCAGGAACGGAGCCCGGTAGGCACTCACGGCCACGACCTCCGTCTGCTCGTCCCTGCCTCGTGCCAGGGCGAAACGCAGCGCGGCGTCACTGTGCTCGGAGCCGTCGACGCCCACGACGATCGCCCCGTCCAGGTGCCGGCTCCCCGGCGGCACGACGACGACGGGACACGAGGCGCGCGCGGCGACGCGGGTGCTCACCGACCCCAGCGCCAGCGAACCCACCCCGCCGAGCCCGCGGCTGCCGACCACGATCAGCTCGGCCCCGTCGTCGGCGACCTGCAGCAACGCATCGTCGGGGCGGCGCATCAGCAGGGACGTCGTCACGTTCAGGTCGGGTGCCTGCTCGGTCACGCGCTCGCGAGCGGCGTCCAGGACCAGCTGGCCGTAGCCGTGCACGTCCTCGGCCAGCGGCAGCACGGAGGCGTCGCCGAACGCGATCGCGGTCATCGGCATCCAGAGTCCGTACACGATGGCGAGATCGGCTTTCCGCCCCCGCGCCTCCGCCGTCGCCCAGTCGAGTGCGACCCCGCTGTCAGGAGAGCCGTCGACTCCGACGACGATCACCGAGGTGGACACGCGCGACTCAGACTCACCGGCCACTTCTCGACCCTAGCCGCTCGGACGGCTGAATGGCCGTTGTCCTTTTGCCCGCCACCTGCGACTGTGGCCTCGTGACGCGCGACGCAGGCGACGACGAGACTCCCGTCGTCGCGGCGACCGAGCTGGAAGAGCTCGCCGAGCAGGCATCGAACCTGGCGCAGGCGATCGACGAGGCGAGCGCCCGGTTGCGCGCTCACGCCGATGACTCGAGCAAGGCCGGCTGGCGACTGGACGAGGCAGTCGGCGCCGCACGCGGAGCGGCCCGCGAACTGGCCGCCGCCGCGGGCGACCTCTCCCCCGAACCGGGCAGCTCGAACTGCGGCATCACCTGGGGCGTCTGCCCCGACCACGGCAAGACCCTCACCGGCACCGCGGGCCGGAGCTGGTGCCGCCGACCCGGGTGCGGACGCTCCTGGCACTACGACCGGGCATCACTCCCCTGCACCGAGCCGATCGCCTTCGAGGTCCGCACCCCGAGAGGCGACAGCACCGCGATGTGCCGGGGCCACGCGGTCGCCGCGCTCGAGCTCCAGGCCGGCATCACCCTCGACCCCGTCCCGCCGGACGTCGACGCCGGCCCGCGCTCCTGACGCACCGACCCGTGGTGCTCACGGCGAATCCTCCTGTTCCCGGGCATTGAAGCCCTCGACCGCGGTCGGCAACGTGGGGAAGATGTGCTCGTCGCCGATCCGGTCGAGCAGCCCGGTCGGGGCGAGTTGGTCGCGGAGGTCCTGCTTCAGGCGTGCCAGGGCAAGGATGATGCCGCGTCGCTCCAGCTCGGAACGCAGCGACTCCAGCGCGTCCGCGCCGGTGACATCGATCTCGACGTTGGCCTCGACGTTGAGGAGGAACCAGCGCACGGGAGCGCTCGCGGCGTCGACGGCGGCGAGGGCACGGGTGCGGAAGTTCTCGGCGTTGGCGAAGAACAAGGGCGAGTCGTAGCGGTAGACCAGCAGTCCGGGGATCACCTGCGCCGACGGGTAGTCGTCGACGTCGTGCATGCCGGCGAGGCTCGGGACCAGGCCCTGGATCGCGTCGTGCGGCCGGGCCACCCGGCGCAGCAGGTCGAGCACCGAGAGCCCGATGGCGACCACGATGCCGAGCAGCACGTCGAATACCAGCACGCCGGCCGTCGTGGCCAGGGCCAGCAGGAGCTCGCTGCGGCGGAACCGGGCGAAGCGGACCAGCTCGGGTACGTCGACCAGCCGGGTGGCGGCGTACACGACGACGGCCGCGAGGGCCGCGAGCGGGAAGGCCGCCAGCAGTGGCTTCAGGGTGATCAGCGCCAGCAGGGTGCACGCCACCGTCACCAGGCCGGTCAGCTGCGTGCGCCCGCCGACCGCGTCCGCGATGGCGGTGCGACTTCCGCTGCTGCTCACCGGCATCCCCTGCAGCAGGCCGGCCCCGAGGTTCGCGGCACCGAGGGCGAGGAGCTCGCGTTGCGGGTCGATGGTCTGGCCGTGCCGGGTGGCGAACCCGCGGCCGGTGAGGATGTTGTCGGTGTACCCCACGAAGGCGATCCCCAGTGCCGGAGCCAGCATGGTGCTCAGCTCCGACAGGCCGATGTCGGGAACGCCGGGCACCGGGAAGCCGCCGGGGATCTCTCCGACCAGCCGCACCCCGCGATCGGAGAGGTCGAGGACGGCGGCGGCCGCGGTGGCACCGAGCATCCCCACGAGGGCCACCGGCGCGCGCGGGAAGCGCGCGGCGGCCACCAGCATCGCGGCCAGCGTGATCAGACTCAGCGCGGCCGTCGGCCCGTGCACCTGGTCGAGCTCGTCGAACACCTCACGGAGCTCGGGCACGAAGCCGTCGGCGTCCTCCGGCACGCCGAGCAGCTTGCCGAGTTGCGAGGCCACCATGATCCCGGCGATCCCGGCCAGGTAGCCGACGAGGACCGGGCGGGACAGGATGTCTGCCAGGGCACCGAGCCGGAGCAGCCAGCCGAGCACGCAGAAGCCGGCCACCAGCAGCGCGAGCGCGGCAGCGGCGGCGGTGACGTCGGTCCCGGTGCCGGCGACCGTCGCCAGGGCGGCCGCGGTCATGAGCGCGGTGGTCGACTCGGGACCCACCGACAGCAGCCGTGACGAGCCGAGGAACGCGTAGAGGGTGAGGGCGCCCACCACGGCCCACAGGCCGGTCTGCGCCGGCACGCCCGCCAGCTCGGCGTACGCCATCACCTGCGGGACCAGGTACGCCGTCACCGTCACGCCGGCGAGCAAGTCTCCGCGCAGCCAGGTGCGGCTGTAACCGCGCACCCAGCCGGGCGCCGGCACCCTCATCTCAGGCTCGGGACACCGAGATCATGGTGCGGCTCCTTCCAGCGGACCCAGCAGCCGGGTCACGACAGTCTGGCACAACCACGAGGCTGCTCGGCGCTCCCGCCGGCCGGAGCAACACAATGGGATGGGGTCCAGCTCTCAGGAAGGACGGTGGCGGCGTATGGCGAGCAGGGGCAGGCCGCGGGAGTTCGACGTGGACGAGGCTCTGGACGCCGCGATCCAGGTCTTCTGGCGACAGGGGTACGAGGGGACCACGCTCGACGACCTGACCACGGCGATGGGCATCAGTCGCCCGAGTCTCTATGCCGCGTTCGGCGACAAGGAGGCGACGTTCAAGCGGGCCGTGGAGCGGTACGCGCAGGTCGACATGCACTACGTCGAGACGGCACTGGCCCAGACCACGGCCTTCGCCGTGGCCGGGCACTACCTGCGCGGCAACATTCGCACCATCACCAACCCTGCCCGGCCGCCCGGCTGCCTGACCGTCCAGGGCGGGGTCTCCGGCTCGCAGGCCGACCAGCCGATCGTCGAGTTCCTCGACTCGGTCCGGGTCGACGTCGAGGCGCGCCTGGCCGCCCGGTTCCGTCAGGCCATCACCGACGGCGATCTCCCCGCGACCGAGGATCCGGCAGACCTGGCGAAGTACCTGCTCACGGTTACGGGCGGCCAGGCGATCCAGGCGGGCGCCGGCGCGACCCGTGCTCAGCTGTCACGTGTGGCCGAGCACGCCCTGGCCGCCTTCCGGCCATTCGCACAGCCACCTTCGTGACGTCGCGCCGACGGGGCTCGCGCCTCGGTCGCGCGAGCCCCGTCGGTGTCGCTCCGTCAGCCTTCGAGCTGACGCTGAACGGCCTGAGCGTCGATGAGGTAGTTCATCTCGTAGAAGCGCCCGTCGCGGACCTTGTGGAAGGAGTACTCGGCGAACTCCAGAGTGGCGCCGGTCGGGGCCACGCCGAGCCACTCCTTGGTGTGGGTGCCCTTGTTGTACAGACGGGCCGCGACTCGGTCTCCGTCGATCGCGACGTCCTGGACTCGCCAGGTGAAGTCGGGCACGGAGTCGCCGTGTGCCTTGAGCTCGGCGATGATGTCGTCGCGGGTGACCGCCTTGCCGTTCTCGACCAGCTCGTCGTGGACGAACTCGGTCATGCGGTCGAAGTCGTGCGCGTTGAGGGCCTCGATGTAGCGCTCGAAGACCTCGCGCACCTCGGACTCGGACATCTGGTTCCTGCTCTCTCCCCGGAGTCCGGGGGTTGCGTACTGCGACGGTGATGAGTCACGACGTCCTCCGCGGGTGTGCCATGGCGGCCGTCGCTGAGGGAAGGAACCCCCACCCCGAGATTTCTATTCCATTTGGTACAGAATTCGGCGGTGCGCGCGATACCGGCGGCGCGTAGGCGAGACTGTGGGCGTGGAGTACGTGTCCAGAGTGCCGCGACCGCCGCTGGACGGGCTGATCGACGACCTCTACTACCTGGAGGGTGCGCCGCCGTACGCCCGGCTGAGACTGCCGGCGGCGCCGGCGGCGCTGCTCATCGTCAACCTCGGGGCGCCGTTCCGCGTCCGCGGCGGCGCCGACATCGAGACGTCCGAGTACGCCGACGGATGCGTGGTCACCACGCCCACCCGCGCGTGGGAGTTCGCCTACCCCCTCCCGACCCGGTCCGTCGGCGCGCACGTCAAGCCGTGGGGGCTGGCGCCGTTCCTGCCGATGCCCGCGGCCGAGCTGCGCGACCGGCCGGTGACGGTCGAGCAGGTCTGGGGCCGGCCCGCCGTTGCCGAGCTGCGAGACCGGCTGGCCACGGCGGACGGACCGCACGAGATGATGACGCTGCTCGAGGAGGAGCTGATGCGACGGCTGTGCGAGACCGCCGGCCTGGGGCTGGTCCGCCATACGAGCAGCGTCATCACGGCGACCAGCGGGGCGGTGACGATCGGCGACCTGAACGTGGCAGCCGGTGTCAGCAGCACTCACCTGGCGAAGCGGTTCAAGGAACTGATCGGCGTCACGCCGAAGCGGCTGGCCCGCACCCACCGTTTCGCCGCCACCGTGTTGACGATCGACCCCGCCGGACCGGTCGACTGGGGCGAGCTCGCCGCCGGCGCGGGCTACTTCGACCAGGCCCACTTCGGCCACGAGTTCCAGGCGTTCACAGGGCTCACTCCGACCCGGTACATCGAGGTCCGGCGGCGGTTCCTGCGCGAACATCCCGGCCACACGCTGGACGGCTGGCCGCTGCCGGCCGATTGATTTCTTACAAGAGCGGCCGCTCACGTCTCTCTACTGTGGGGGCACCCCACAGCAGAGGAGAGCCCGATGAACAAGGTCGTCATGTACGCCTCGGTATCGGTGGACGGTTTCATCGCCGACGAGAAGGACCAGCCCGGACCGCTGTTCGACTGGTTGCTCAGCGGTGACGTCCCGCTGGACGAGAGCGGCGTGCTGAAGGTGTCGCAGACGTCCTACGACTACACCCGGCCGTACTGGGACCAGCTCGGGGCGACGATCGCCGGCCGCCACGTCTTCGACCTGACCGACGGCTGGGACGGGACGCCCCCGGGCGGCGTCGACCACGTCGTCGTCGTGACCCACCGGGGCAGGCCCGACGGTTGGGACCCCGAGGGGCCGTTCCACTTCGTCGACGGCGTCGAGGCCGCCGTGGCCGAGGCGAAGGAGCTCGCGGGCGACCGCACGGTCGAGGTCGCCGCCGGCGACGTCGGCGGCCAGGTGCTCGCCGCGGGCCTGGTCGACGAAGTGCGCATGGACGTCATCCCCGTGGTGTTCGGGTCCGGCAAGCGCTACTTCGGGTCGGTCAACGCCCAGCACCTGCTGGAGGACCCTGACGTGGCGATTCAGGGCAACCGGGTGCTCCACCTGCGCTTTCCTGTGCGGCGCTGACCGGCACATCGACGAGCGCATCGACGCGTGGTTCCTCGAACAGGACCGACGGTGCGGTGCGGGGCCAGGTCCACGCGTACCGCACGATGAGGGCGAGAAGGATCAGTTCCAGGCCGACGCCGAGGCCGTAGAAGTACAGCCAGGACTCGCCCACCGCGTTGAACGCCGTGACGGGGACGTAGAGCGAGGCCACGACGAGGTTCGTGATGCGGTTCGCCCGGGCGGGCAGCGTCATCGACAGCACGACCATGAGGATCGGGATGGCCACGAGGGTCAGCGCCGCGGTCGAGAAGGTCTGGGAGAGGTCGAACTCGAAGACCCTGCCGCCGAGGATGTCGTCGACGACGCCGGGCGTGAAGAAGTTGAGGATGTCCACGTAGGCGTAGAGGAACATGAAGCTCGTCCACGTGGCGGCGAGCTTGGCTCTCACCGGGATCCGCTGGTCTTCCAGTGTGGCGGTGGATTGACGTGTTCTCATCACGGGCTCCGTCGTGTGGCGAGGATCGGCAGGTCCACGATCGCCGAGCCCGGCGGCGGGCGCCTCGGCCCGGAGGCCGGGGTTCGCCCGGCCGATGGCATGGTCGCTCTCTCATTCTTTCGGCGGGTACGCCGAAGCGCGCCGATCCCTAGGCTGGAGTCGTGGTCACCGTCCGGCGCTCCATCTGGCAGGAGCCGCGGCCCGCTGACGCCCCACCAGTCGGCCGGCTCGACTGGCTCCTGGTGGGCGTGTTCGCGGCCGCCGCCCTGGTCGAGGGCATCGCTCGGCCGGGTTTGGCCTGGCAGCCCCTGGTGACGGTGCTCGCCCTGGCGCTGGTGCCCGCCCTGCTCTGGCGGCGGGCACGCCCCCTCATCGCCGCCCTGGTCGGGTGGGGCGTCGCCGGGCTGCTCTCGGTCCTCCAGCTGACTGCGCACGCCGGGGACCTGGGGCTCTACTCCATGATGGCCGTCCTGATCCTGCTCTACTCGCTGGTGCGGTGGGGCTCGGGCCGCGAGATGGTCCTCGGGACGGCGTTCGTGACGGTCGTCGTCGCGCTGGGGATGTACGTCTCCGCCGCGGGCTGGGCCGACGTCTTCGGCGGGAGCGTCCTCCTGCTGTTGTTCGTCGCGCTCGCGACTGTGTTCCGCTATCGCGCGGACCTCTGGCATCGCCAGCAGCGCGAGATCCGCAATCAGGAGCGGGTGGCGCTGGCGCGCGAGCTGCACGACACCGTGGCCCACCACGTCTTGGCCATCGCGGTGCAGGCGCAGGCCGGTCGCGTGGTCGCCGGCATCCAGCCGGAGAAGGCTGCCGACGTCCTGGCCTCGATCGAGTCCGAGGCGTCGCGAACCCTGGCGGAGATGAGGTCCATGGTGCGGGTGCTGCGTGAAGAGGAAGCCGTCGCCTACTCTCCGCAGCTGGGTGTCGCGGACCTGCCTGCTCTGGCGCGCGCCGACGCGACGCCCGCCGTCGAGGTCTCGCTGGGCGGTTCGTTGACCAGGCTGGCACGACCCGTGGATGCCGCGCTCTATCGGCTCGCGCAGGAGTCGCTGACCAACGCCGTACGGCACGCCCGGAGCGCGACCCGCGTCGGGATCGACGTACGCCGCGAGGGCGACGCCGTCAGGCTGCGTGTCAGCGACGACGGACGGACCGAGCCGGGGGCGGCCCCGGAGCCGGGGTTCGGCCTGCTGGGCATGGCCGAACGCGCCCAGCTCCTCGGCGGATCGCTCTGCGCGGGGCCGGGGCCCGAGGGCGGTTGGGTGGTCGAGGCCGTCCTCCCGGTGGAGGCGCTGACATGAGCATCCGTGTTGTCGTCGCCGACGACCAGGACTTGGTCCGGACCGGGCTGGTGATGATCCTCGGCGCGCAACCCGGCCTCGAGGTCGTGGGGCAGGCAGCAGACGGGCTCGCAGCGCTCGACCTGGCGACCCGGCTGCGTCCCGATGTCCTCCTCGTCGACATCCGGATGCCCGGGCTCGACGGCGTCGAGGTCACGCGACGCCTGGCCGGTCCGGACGTGACGGACCCGATGGCGGTCGTCGTGATCACCACCTTCGACCTCGATGAGTACGTCCTGGGCGCCCTACGCGCCGGCGCCCGCGGCTTCCTGCTCAAGGACGCCGGGCCGGAGCTCCTCGTGCAGGCCATCCACGCGGCGGCCAACGGGGACGCGCTGATCGCCCCCAACGTCACCCGCCGGCTGCTGGCGACCTTCGCCGACCAGGCGCCGGTGGTGCCGGTCCAGCCCATCGACCCGCTCACCGAGCGCGAGGAGGAGGTGCTCGCGCTGGTGGCACGGGGCCGGACCAACGCCGAGATCGCCACCGAGCTCTTCGTCGGCCTGAGCACGGTCAAGACCCACGTCGCATCGTTGATGACCAAGCTCGGCGCCCGCAACCGCGTCGAGATCGCGATGTGGTCATACGACACCAGACGCGTGAGAGCCGACTGACCCGGTACCGCTTGTTGCAAGTGAGCGGCAACAACCCATTCGTTTCACCAACGATCCGCTGGCACCCGAGGGCTACCATCGGACGATGCCGACGCCGCCCGGGTCCTCCCCCGCCGTCTCGCACGTCGTCCAGCCGCACACCCACGGCCATCAGGACTACGAACGCCATGCCCGCACGGCGCTGCGCGGCTTCGGCCTGCGCAGCACGCCGCAGCGGCTGGCCATCATCAAGGCCCTCTCCGAGGCGCACGATGCCGGGCACGCCGACGGCGGCGCCCACCTGACCGTCCCCGAGATCCACGACGCGCTCGACGCCGCCGGCATGCACATCGAGCTGTCGACCATCTATCGGACGGTCGCCACCCTGGTGGAGCACGGCGTCCTGCACGCCATCGCCTATGTCGACCGCCCGGCGTCCTACGGGCTCGCCGGCATCGCCCACCACCACGCGGTCTGCGTGCGGTGCGGCACGGTCTACGAGATCTCCTCGACCGCACTCGCGGACGCGATGCGGGCGATCGAGGACGTCACCGGCTTCCTGCCCGACGACCTCCGGGTCACCGCGCACGGAACGTGCGTGGACTGCCGCAACCAGCCGGCAGCGGCCGGCGAGGACTAGGAGGCGGGACCGGCCGTCGTGCGGCGACCTCAGATCGCGGTGAACGTGATCGTCGCCTCGTAGATGCCGGGCACCAGCGTGGTCGGCGCCTCGATCAGCAGGCCGGCGCCGAGCCGGCTGGTCCCGAACCCGGATCCGGCGTCAGCCACCGCGAGCGGGCTGCTCACCGACAGCCCGGTGGCGGAGCCCGGGCCCGGCACCACGGGGTCGCCCGGTCGTACCGCGCCACCGTCGGGCCGGCCGGCGACGATCGGGGTCCAGCCCAGGTACTCCGCCGGCAGGACGGCCGCACCCGCGGTGAAGTCGCCGGCCTGGCCGGAGACCACCCAGCCCGGTGCGCCGGACCGCGTGTCGGTGACCGTCACCGGGCGCAGTTCCCCGGCGGACGACCACCGATCGGCGGCGGCCCCCAGCTCGAAGTCGCTCATGGTGACCACGTCGTCGTCCGGGTCGACGCTGACCACGAGGGCGCCCTGCCCCTCCGCCAGGGTCGCGACGATCCGCTCCGACGGGCCGCCCGGATCCGGGCCGGCGCCGTCGACGCTCAGCGTGGCCGGGAGCGAGGTGACGTACACGCGTCCGTCGTCGAAGGTGAGCTGCGCGGTCACCGTCGCGCCGCCGAGGTCAGCCGTCACCGGCAGCTCGAGTCGCGGGCCGTTCGCCCCGTCGACCACGACCGGTTCGGGGTCACCGGGGCGCTGGACCCGCCAGACGTAGCGCGTCAGCACCGACGACGGCGACACGCGCGCGGTGAGGACGGCGGTGTCGCCCGCGTCGTAGGCCGGCGCGAGGCCGTCGATGACGACGCCCTGGGGCGGTGGCGCGCCGTGGTCGTCGACGTGGATGGTCTGCGTCGTGGTCGTGGCGAGCACCTCGCCGTCGGAGTCGACGAGGTCGGCTCTGATCTGCGTCCCGTCGAGCGCCTGCTCGGCGATGACCGCGTGGGACATTCCGGCGGTGCCGGGGATCTGGCGGAACTCCGGCCAGTCGCTGCGCTTCCACCAGAAGCGGACGACGTCGGAGGACGCGGGCGCGGGATCGGCGGTGAGGTCCATCGAGACCGGGGTGCCGGTGTGGTAGTGCCCGTCGATCGCAGCCATGGTGAGCACCTGGTCGCCCTCGGCAGCCGTGGTGACGTTGAACGGCACGGTCACGTAGCCGACCAGCTGGTCGGTGGCCTGGGAGTAGACCCGCAGGTACAGGGTGCGGTCCTGCATGGCCTTGGTGACCTCGAACTCGGCCGTGGGCAACGCGGCGCCGTCGTCGAGCAGCAGCCGGTCGCCGCCGCCCTGCCACAGCTCCCAGACGAACTCCAGCCCGTCGCCGAGATCGGGCGACACGGACGCGCTCAGGCTCGCACGCTCCCCCACCCGGTAGAGATCGCGGAGGCCGCCGAGCTCGATCGAGCGCATGGTCAGGCTGTACCGCTGCGGCGCGGACTGGCCCAGGACGGTGCCGTCGGCGGCCCGCAGCTGCAGCGCGAACTCCTTGTACTGCATGAAGTTCGAGACGACCGACCACGGGCCGGCGCCGACCGGGCCGTACGTCGCGTGGGTGTCCCGCCAGGCGACGTCGCCGACGGCGGTGCGCTCGACCCAGCGCAGGCTCTCGCCGTCGGACAGCGCCCGGTGGCTCGCGACCAGCGGGACCGCGACGCCCCAGTAGTAGGTCGCCTCGATCGGCGCGACGGTGACCGCCTCGCCACTACCGGCGTCGGTGCCGCCCACGCTGAGCCGGACCGGCGCCGTCGTCGCGTCGACGGCCGAGCCGGTGCGGATCTGGGCGCGCAGCAGCCAGCCGTCGTAGGCCGTGGTCAGCACCCGCTCCAGCGCGAGCGGGCCGGCGCCGGTGACGCCGGCCAGGGTGACCGGCTCCTGCTGCGGGTCCGGCGAGGTCGCGATCCAGCGGACGCTCTGGTCGGGACCGAGGACGTAGCCCGCGACGCTCAGCCGCAGGGTGTCGCCGGCCACGTAGTCGTCCTCCAGCCCGGTGATCTCGAAGTCGGCGGCGGCACCGGGCTGGCGGACGTTCACCGTCACCGGCTCGGCGGCCGAGGGGCCGAACTCGTCGGTCCACGTGGGCACGAACCGGGCGGTCACCGTCTGACGCCCGAGCGGGATGCCGGCGGTCTCGAGGGTAGCGGCGCCGCCGTCGACGTCGGCGTGGCCGAGCACGACGTCGCCGGCGGCGAACTCGACCGCGCCGTTCGCGTCGGCCGGCGTGACCGTCGCGGCGAGCGTGACTGGTGTGCCCGCGGTGGTCTCGGCCGGGTCGGCGGCCAGTGTGGAGGTCGTCGCGGCGGCGGGTGGGACCGGTCCGACGTGGAACCGGACGGTGGCCGAGGCCGCCTGCGGTACGCCGCCGATCGCGGCCCTGACCTCGAACGTCAGCAGATACCGGCCCGGTGCGGTGAAGCCCCAGTTGGCGTGCCGGTGCGCGCCGGCCGGGAACTCCAGGACGTTGCCCAGCCCGGCGTCGCCGGAGAACAGCCGCTCCGGACCCGACCCCGACTCCGTCCACACCTCGACGCGGCCGGGCCCGGTCGCCGACGTGAGCGCGATCTCCACGGCGTCGCCGTCGACGGCGCCGGCCGCCAGCCCCTCGGTGTCGAGGCCCGGCCACACGACGCCCTCGCGGCGGGTCTCCGGCGCGATCCAGGCCTCGGCCCCGGCAGCGCCGAGGAACGCGTAGGCGGGATCGTCGGGCACCGTCGTCCTCGCGGCGTCCTCGACGTTGACGATGACGTCGTCCGGGTAGAAGCGGGTGCCGGCCCGCTCGAGGTCGGCCTTGCTGTGCAGCGTCAACTGCCCGGCCGCGACGCCCACCGACAGGACGTCGACGTGGGTGTCGGTCAGCACGGTCCGGGTGCTGCTCTCCGGGGCCGGCCCAGGAGCGGCCGTCGCGGCGCCGGAGGGCAGGAGCGCGGCGACCGCGCCGAGCGCCGCGACGAGTGTCAGCGCGACGCGTCCGCGGGCATGGCGAAGCGGGGTCAGGCGTGTCATCGGACTCGCTTCCATGAGGGAGAACGGGTGACTTGCGGCGGATCGACCAAGCTATTGTGAATAGTAACGGTTCTCATTAGTATCCTGTCCACCGCAGTCCCACTGGAGAGGATCACGATGAGGGCCCTGCTCACACGACGTGCCAGACAGCTGGCCGTCCCTGTCGTCGCGGGTGCGCTGCTGGCATCGAGCGCCACAGCCACCGCGGCGGCCGGTGAGTTCGAACTGACCCTGGACACCGGACACATCGACGCGTTCACCCTGCGCTGGGTCGACGAGCAACTCGACGTCGACCTGCAGGAGGACGTCACCGGCCACCATGTCCTGCACGAGCCCGAGGACGTGCTGCTGCAGGTCAAGCCGGAGTCGGCGCTGGTGCTGCCGGATCCGCTGCCGCCGAGCCTCGCGTTCCTCGGCGACCCGGGCGACACCGTCTACTACCTGCCGCAGACCCAGGACCCGGACCTGATCTGGCCGGGCTGGAGCACCGAGCAGATCCCCGCCGGCGTGTTCACGAACCCGCTGCGGATCGAGGTCACCGACGTCGAGGGGCCGGGCGACGTGTTCCTGTGGCAGACCGGCTCGTTCGGCGAGTCGATCTCGGTCCTCGGCGGCGGCTTCCAACTGCCCGGCACCATCTCGCCCAACGCCAACGTCCACGCCCATGCCAACTGGGCGTTCGGCGCGACCGGCCGCTACACGCTGACGGTGCAGGCCAGCGGCACCCTCGCCGCCGGCGGCACGGTCACCAGCACGCCCGTGACGTACACGTTCCAGGTGGGCGACGCCGACCCCGCGCCGTCCACCACGCTCGGCATCTCCGGGCTGGCCGGCCACTACCACTCCGGCGACGTCGTGACGCTGACGGCCGTCCAGGACCCGCCCACCGGGCTGGACCACTACCACTGGTTCACCCGGGCGCCGGGCACCGAGGAGTGGGTGGTCGTTCCGGACGCCGGCACCGGTGAGTACAGCTTCACCGCCACGCCCGGCCACGACGGTGTGCAGGTGATCGCGCGGCTCTACGACGCCGACCACGCGGTGGTCGCAGAGTCGGCACCCGCGACCGTGGTGGTGGACGACCACGAGGAGCCGGAACCGCCGGAGCTGTCGCAGCGCATCGTCGCGACCCTGCCGGAGGACGAGGGCGCGCTGGTCGCCAGCGTCGACCCGGAGGACGACGAGGTCACGATGAGCGACTTCGAGCTCTCCGGCACGGCCGACCGGTGGACCTCCAGCGGCGACCTCCGGCCCGTCACGGTCACCGACACGCGGGCGAGCGCGCCGGGCTGGGTGGTCTCCGGCCAGGTCGGCGACTTCACCGCCGGCGACGAGGTCCTGCCCGGCCGGCATCTGGGCTGGAGTCCGCTGATCGCCGAGCAGCCCGACGGCGGTGGCGTGACGGCCGGCGAGGTCGTGGCACCGGGCCTCGGCTCCGGCGACGGCCTGTCCGTCAGCAGCCCGCTCGCCACCGCCGCGGCCGGCGACGGAACGGGCACCAGCCGGCTCGGCGCAGGCCTGCTGATCGAGGCGCCGACCACGCTGGTCCCCGGCACCTACGAGGCGACGATCACGTTCACCGCGATCTGACCTCCGCCTCACCACGACACCGGCGCGACCGGCCCGCCCGCGGCCGGTCGCGCCGGACCCTGCCCACACCCATCGGAGCATCCGCCCGTGAGACCCATCGGCCGCATCACGGCCCTCGCGGCGATCGGCGTCGCCGCCCTGATCCTCCCGACGACGGCGTCCGCGTCGTCGCAGGCGCCCGTGACGTGGGGCATCGTCCCGTCGGGACCGGACGGCCCCGGCGACCGCGCCGCGTTCGAGCACACCGTCGATCCCGGCGCGACGATCACCGACGTCGTCGCCGTCAGCAACTACACCGAGCAGCCCCTCACCCTCGACCTCTACGCCAGCGACGCCGTGCGCAACACCCAGGGCGGTTTCGACCTGCTGGCCGCGGCCGACGCGCCGGTCGACGTCGGGTCCTGGGTCGACCTCGGCGAGCCGACGGTGACCGTCCCGGCCCGCTCCCGGGTCGATGTGCCGTTCCGGATCACCGTCCCCGCGAACGCGACGCCCGGCGACCACGCCGGCGGCATCGTGGCCGGCCTGACCACCCGGGCGACCGGAGGCGGGCAGGTCGCCGTCGACCACCGCGTCGGAGCGCGCCTCTACCTGCGGGTCACCGGCACCTTGGAGCCGTCGCTCACGGTCGACGACGTCCGCGTCGCGTTCGACGGCCTGCCGCTCGGCCAGCCCGGCGCCGTCCGCGTCGAGTACACCGTCCGCAACGAGGGCAACCTGCGCCTCGCCGGCCGGCCCGCCGTCCGCGTCGCCGGCCCGTTCGGGCTCGGCGCACGCACGTGGACGGGCGACCTGCTCCCGGAGCTGCTGCCCGGTGACTCCATCGCCGGTTCCGCCGTCGTCGACGGCGTCTGGCAGCTCGGCCGGCTGGACGTCGAGGTCGAGATCCGGCCGGAGACCTCCGGCGGCCAGACGCTCGACCCCGCGCCGCCCGCCGGGACCGCCGCCGCCCGCCTGTGGGTGGTCCCGTGGATCGCTCTCGCGGTCCTGGCGGCCGTCGTCCTCGCGGTCGTCCGGCGACGCCGCACGACGAAGCTCCGTCAGAGGACGAACGCGAACGCCACCGCTTCCGTCATCTGACGGGTGCCGCCCCCGCCGCCAGCCGGTACTGTCACTGAGCCCCGTTATCATTACGGCCTTCGTGGAGGATTCCGGCTGGTGAGTGAGCTGCAGGTCACGGACGAGCGACGCGGCGCCGGCCGGTTCGTCCCCGAACTGTTCGTGCTGGCGCTGGTGGCGGCGGTCCTCCTCCGGCCCCGCGTGGCCGGCTGGTTCGACAGCGCGACCCTGCAGACGTGGTCGACGGTGTTCGTGTCGATCACGCTGCAGGCGCTGCCGTTCCTCGTCCTCGGTGTGGTGGTGAGCGGCGCGGTGACGGCGTTCGTGCCATCGTCGCTCATCGCCCGGCTGCTGCCGGACCGGCCCGCGATAGCCGTGCCGTCGGCCGGCCTGGCCGGGGCGGTCTTCCCCGGCTGCGAGTGCGGGTCGGTGCCGATCGCCGGGCGGCTGACGTCGCTCGGTGCGGCACCGGCCGCCGCCCTGGCGTTCATGCTGTCCGCGCCCGCCATCAACCCCGTCGTCATGGCCGCGACGGCGGTCGCGTTCCCCGGGCAGCCCGAGATGGTGCTGGCCCGGTTCCTCGCATCGTTGGCCGCCGCCGTCGTGGTCGGGCTCCTGTGGGCGCGGTTCGGGCGCGGCTCGTGGCTGCGGCTGCCCGCGCGGCCGGTGACCGACGGGGCGAACCGGTGGGACGTGTTCGCCGGCACCGCCCGTCACGACTTCCTGCACGCCGGCGGCTGGCTGGTCGTCGGCGCCGCCGCGGCGGCCGCACTGCAGGTGCTGATCCCGCGGTCCGTGATCACCACAGTCGCCACGAACGAGTGGCTCGCCGTGCTGGTCCTCGCCGGGCTCGCGGTCCTGCTGGCGCTGTGCTCCGAGGCGGACGCGTTCGTCGCGGCCAGCCTGTCGCAGTTCTCGCTGACCGCGCGGCTGGTGTTCCTCGTCGTCGGTCCCGCTGTCGACATCAAGCTCATCGCGCTGCAGGCCGGCACGTTCGGCCGCGGCTTCGCACTGCGGTTCGCGCCGCTGACGTTCGTCGTCGCCGTCGCGAGCGCGCTGACCTTCGGGTGGTGGCTGCTGTGAGGGGCGCGGGTGCCAAGCTGCTGGACCGGCGGATGGAGTCGGTGCTGTTGCTCGCCGTCGGCGCCGTCGCCGTCCGGTTCGGGTTCGCCGACGCCGCGCTCGCCTACCTGAAGCCGAGCTTCCAGCCGATCCTGCTGATCGCGGGCGTCGTGCTCGTGCTGCTCGGCGGGCACGGCCTGCTGCGCGGGGACGATGGTGGCCACGAGGGGCACGGCCACGACGACTCGCCCGGGGTCGCGTGGCTGCTGGCGGTGCCGCTGCTGGTGCTGCTGCTCATCGCGCCACCGGCGCTCGGCTCGTTCGCCGCCGGCCGGCAGGGCCCGGTCGCGACGGTGTCGGCCTCCGGCTTCGTCGAACTGCCGCCCGCGCGCGAGGGCGCCGTCGACCTCGGGATGCGCGACTTCGTCACCCGGGCGCTGCAGGATCCGGACCGATCGCTCGAGGGCGTCCCCGTGCGGGTCGTCGGTTTCGTCGTCCCGGACGACTCAGGCGACGGGTACCTGCTGTCGCGGTTCACTGTGGCCTGCTGCGCCGCTGACGCGACCGCCTACACCGCCCGGGTCGTCGGCGACGGCGACCGTACCGCCGACACCTGGGTCGAGATCACCGGTCGTTGGGAGCCCGCCGACGGGTCCGGCGGTGACGCGCCCGTCCTCGTGGCCGACCGCGTCACCGTCGTGCCCACGCCCGAAGAGCCCTACGAGTACTGAGCCGCCGCGCGATAAGGTCGCGATCGTCAGCGATCTCGACGTGAGGACATCTCGATGGCCGGTACCGTGCGGCGGCAGACGCGGCAGAAACTGGAGGTCCGTGCCGCACTGGTCCAGAGCAACGACTTCGTCAGCGCTCAGGACCTCTTCGCCAAGCTGCGCGCCGACGGCTCGGGCATCGGCCTGGCGACGGTGTACCGCAACCTCAACGAGATGGTCGGCAACGACGAGGCCGACACCTACCACGCGGCGGGCGGCGAGCAGCGATACCGTTCCTGCAGCCGCGACCACCATCACCACCTGATCTGCACCGAGTGCGGCAAGGCCTCCGAGATCCAGGCCCCGCTCGAGGACTGGGTCGAGTCGGTGGCCGCGCAGCACGGGTTCACGCGGGTCCACCACGTGGTCGACCTGTTCGGCGTCTGCTCCGACTGCGCGGCCGCGTCCTAGCTCAGGCGGGCACCGGACTCTCTCCCGCGCTCGAGCGCCGCCACCGCCTCGCGAGGATCCCGTGCCGCGGTGCCGCGACGTAGGCCGCGAGGAACGCCGCGGTGAGCACGAGCACGATCGTGCCGCCCACGGGCAGGTCGTAGCTCCATGAGAGGTAGAGCCCGACGGTGGCCGACCCGCCGCCGATGACGGGCGCGAGCAGCATCATCAGGCCGAGCCGGTCGGTGAGCAGCCGGGCCGCCGCGGCCGGTGTGACCAGCAGCGCGAGCACCAGGATGTTCCCGATGGTCTGCACCGAGATGACGATCGCCACCGTCACCAGGACGTAGAGCGCGATGTCGAGCCAGAACACGCGCAGCCCGACCGCCCGGGCCAGCTCGCGGTCCAGGCTGACCGTCACGAACTGCTGATGGAGCAGCATGACCGCCCCGAGCACGACGACCCCGGTGAGCGCGGCCGTGTAGATGTCCTCGTCCGGGACTCCGGTGATGGTGCCGAAGAGGAACTGCTGCAGGGAGCCGGCGTACCCCGGAGCCTGCGAGATGATGACGATGCCGAGGGCGAACGAGGCGACGTAGAAGACGCCGATGACGGAGTCCTCCTTCACCCGGCGGTTCTGCGCGAACACCGCCACCAGGATCGCGGTGACCACACCGGCGACGGCCCCGCCGACCACCAGGCTGCCCTGGAGCACGAACGACACGGCCAGGCCCGGGAAGACCGCGTGCGCCACCGCGTCACCGATGAAGGCCATCCCGCGCAGCACCACGTAACAGCCGACGACGCCGCAGACGATGCTCGAGAGCACCGCGATCAGCAGGGCCTTCGGCAGGAACGCCAGGTCGGGATTGGTGAGGTCGGCCAGGAAGTCGGGGATCGACACGGCTCACATCACCTTCAGGATCTTCAGCAACGGACTGTTCTCCCCCACGCCGAAGGTGCGCATCCAGGGCTCCGGGTCGAGCAGGTCGCTCGGCGCGGCGTCCGCGATGACCGTCCGGTTCAGCAGCGCGATCCGGCTGCAGGTGTCCAGGGCGCCGACGAGGTCGTGCGTGGTCATGAGCACGGCCCGGTCCTCGCGGGCGAGGTCGAGGAACAGCTCGGTGAGCAGCTCCTGGGTCGGCAGGTCCAAGCCGGTGAAGGGCTCGTCGAGGAGCAGCACCCGCGGCTGCAGCGCCAGCGCCCGGGCCACGAGCACCCGCTGGCGCTGCCCGCCGGAGAGCTCGCCCACGGGCCGCCGCGCCAGGTCGCTCATCCGCACCCGCTCCAGCGCCTCTCCGACGGCGCGCCAGTCGTCCACCCCGGGGCGCCGGAACGGGCTCAGCCTGCCGCTGAGCCCCGTCATCACCGCGTGCTCGACCGCGATCGGGAAGTCCCAGGCGAACTCGTGCCGCTGCGGGACGTAGCCGATCGCCGAGCGCCCCGGCCGCGACGGCCTGCCGTCGACCAGGACGGCGCCGGTGGACATGCGGACCAGCCCGAGGACCGCCCGCAGCAGCGTCGTCTTGCCCGCGCCGTTGGGCCCGATCAGCCCGGTGAGCTCGCCCGCCTCGACGGTGAGGCTGACGTCGTCCAGGACTGGACGGCCGCCGAGGGCCACGGTGACGCCGCGCACGTCCAGGACGCTCATGCCGCGGCCTGCGCGCGACGGCGGGCCCCGCGGCCGCGCAGGACCACGATCACCAGCACGACGACGAGGAGCGCAGCGGCTCCGACGGCGCCTAGCAGCACCGGCGCCGGACCGCCGCCGCCGTCGTCACTCGCCTCAGCCACCGCGGGCGGGGTGGCGGTCTCGCCCGGCGCGGCACTCGTGTACTCGGCCGCGAACGCCTCGTCGGAACTCGTGGCGTCGCCGACGGCGAACCGGAGGACCTGGGTGTCCGACTCCGGCTCTCCCGACACCAGGTCGGCCGAGACCTCGACCTCGACCAGGTAGACGCCGGGCTCGGAGAACACCCAGTTGGCGTGGGTGTGGGTGTTCACCTCGACCCAGAGGTCCTGCGGGAACGCCGCGCGGCTGTCCCACAGCACCTCGGGCTCCCCCAGCGTGCCGCTCTGCAGGAACATCACCAGGTCGCCCGGGCCCTCGACACCGCGCAGGGTCAGCGTGGCGCCACGGTCGATGCTCTCCATGACCGTCGGGTCCTGGGTGTTCCACCCGACCCACACGACGCCCGGCTGCTCCGCCTGCGGCACGACGTGCACGTCGGTCCCCGCCTCGGCCGGGAGGAAGGCGTAGGCGGGGTCGTCCGGCACGGTCGTGAGCGAGGCGTCGCTCACCTGGAACACCGTCTGCGGTGTGGTGCGCCAGACGGCCGGCTCGGCGTGGTCGTCGTGGACGAGCAGGGTCCACGCGTCGTCGACGTAGCGCGGGCCGATGTCGACGTGCCCCTCGGTCAGCACGGCCGGCTCCGTCGCGATGGCCTGGTCGGGATCGATCTGCTGATCCAGGTCCGCGTCGGCGGAGGCGCCGGCCGTGGAGGCGCCGGCCGCCGCCGTCGCCGTCACGACCCCCGCCACCAGCAGGGATGCCATCCGGAATGGTCGCTTCATCGCTCTCTCTCGGCTGGTTCGGACAGGCAGGTGCGAAGCGACTCGGCGTTGAATCGCATCATCTCGGCGTAGGTGCCGACCCGGTCGTCGAAGGTGTCGCCGTAGATGGGGCAGACGGCGACGCCGAGATCGCCGGCGACCTCGGTGAGCGTGGACGCACGCGTCACGAGGTTGGGTTCGAGGAAGACCGCGGGGATGTGCAGGTTGCGGATGGTCTCGGCGAGCTTGCGGCGGTCGGCCAGGCTCGGCTCGGTGGCGGGATTGGGCGTGACGAACCCGGAGATCTGCACGTCGTACGCCGCGCCCAGGTAGCCGAACGCGTCGTGGGTGGTGACGAGGTGCCGGCGCGACTCCGGGATCGCCGCGATGGTGTCGCGCACGTAGGCGTCGACGTCCGCCAGCTCGTCGATGTAGCGACCGGCGTTCTCGCGATACGTCCGCGCGCCGTCCGGGTCGACCCGGATCAGGGTGTCCCGCATCAGCTCGACGTAGGAGATCGCGTTGTGCACGTTCTGCCACAGGTGCGGGTCGATCTCGCCGTGGACGTGCCGGCCCAGCACCGCCTGCGGCAGCTGGAAGACCTGCTCGCCGGGTCGGCCGAGGAACCGGAAGCCCTCGCCCGCGGGGATCTCGTGCAGTGCCTTGTTGGGCACCTCGATGACCGTCGTGGCCGGGTCGTGGTCGCTCTGGTGTGCGTCCGCGGGGCCGTGCGGGTCGACCAGCAGGGTCAGCTCGCCGGTGTCGATGTCGACGGTGATGTCGGCGTGGCCGGCGCTCAGCACCTCCGCGCCCTCCATGCCCGGCACGGAGTGCGGATCGACGCCGACGGCGAAGGTGAACGTCTGCTCGCCCATCTCGACGGGCCGGGAGTCCGGCGTGACCGCCAGGCTCGCCGTCAGCGTCAGCCGGTAGACGCCGGGCTCGGTGAACGCCCAGCTCATGTGCGTGTGTGCGTCGGGCGGGAGGGTCGCGGTGTCGTCGCGGAACCCGTTGGAGGGGTCGAACCCGTCGGTGGAGTCCACGTAGAACTCCGGGTTGCCGAACGACTCCGTCAGGTAGGCGACGAGGTCGCCCGGCCCCTCCGCGTGGGTGCCGCTCAGATACACGTCGGACGCACGATCGGCGCCATGACGCGCACCGGTGCCGCGGACCCGCATGCCGAGCCAGATGGTGTCGAGGGCGACGTTCTCGACCAGCGGAATGATCTCCGCCGCATACTTGACCGCGCCCTCGGCGAGCGAGATGTTCGGCACCGCCGGGTCGAGGTTGGCGTCCAGCGCCTTGATGACCGACTGCTGTTCGAGCAGCAGGTAGTTGCTGAACGCGACGTCGGCGTAGACCACGTTGCGGATGTCGCGCAGGCTCGGCTCGTAGCTGTGCGGATCGGCCGTGTCCGGCACCAGCGAGCTCACGTTCACCCGGTCGCCGCCGACGTTGCGGGCGAGGTCGGCCAGGATCCCCGTCGTCGTGATGACCTGGATCCGGTCGTCGCTCGCGCTGAGCGTCGCCGGCGCCGCGCAGCCGGCCAGGGCGAGCGCGGCGACGGCGATCCCGGCGGCGGCGAGGCCGGCGACCGTCCTAGGCACGCGCGGCCCGGCGCTCGCGCCAGTGGGCCGCCAAGGCCACCGCGCCGCCGGCGACCAGCAGTCCGCCGAGGACGGTCAGGGCCGGTGTCGACGACGTGCCCGTGCTCGCCAGGTCGCAGTCGGCGGTGCTCGACGGCGACGGGCCGGCGGTCGGCGTCGCGGTCGGCGACGGGGTCGGTGTGGCGTTGCGTACGCCGGACAGCTCGCCGACCACGAACGAGTACTCCACCGGCCCGGTCGTGACGGCCTCGCCCCCGGCGGTCCCGGACACCTCGAAGGTCAGGGTGTAGCTCCCCTTGGCCGAGAACGCCCAGTTCGCGTGCACGTGCTGGCCCACGCTCTGCTGGCGGAGCGGCAGCGACTCCTCCGAGCTGAAGATCCGCGCGATGTCGCCGAACCCCGTCGTCTGGAAGACCTCGACCGTGCCCGGGCCCTCGGCACCGACCAGGCGCATGTCGACCGCGTCGCCGGCGAACGTGCCGGACGCGAGCTCCTCCGTCGACCAGCCGGCCCAGACGACCTCAGGATTCTGCGTCTCCGGGATCAGCCACAACGGCGACCCCGCCGTGCCCAGGAACCCATAGGCGTCGCCGCCCGGCACCGTGCTCTCGGCCGCCGGCACCACCTGGACCAGCACGTCCGCCGGATCGTGGAACGTGTGGTCCGCAGCCGTGCCCACCTTGGCCCGCAGGTCGAGCCGGCCGGACTCGAGGACCGGCGCCAGCAGGTCGACGTGCTCGTTGGTGAGGACCACGGGGTCGCCGGAGCTCTGCCCGCCCGGAGTGCCGCTCGGCCTGTTCGTGGGGACGCAGACCTCGCCGGTCGGCTTGGTGGTCGGCCTCGTGGTCGGCTCCGGGGTGGGCGACGGCGTCGGGCTCGGCCCGGTGCCGTCGTCGCCGCCACCGGCGTCGCCGCCGTCGGTGCCCCCACCGTCGGCGCCCCCACCGTCCGCTCCGCCATCCCCGCCGCCGGCGTCCCCGCCGCCAGCGTCCCCACCGCTGGTGTCGCCGCCCGCGTCCGTGCCGCTCTCGTCGCCCGGCAGGCCGGGGTCGCACTCCAGGTCGCCCACGACGACGGCATAGTCCACCTCGCCGGTGGTGACGGCAGTGCCGTCGGGCAGGCTGCCGCTCACCTCGAACGTGAGGGTGTAGTCGCCGAGCGCCGTGAACGCCCAGTTGGCGTGGACGTGCTGTCCGACACTCTGCTGCCGCGGCGGCAACGCGTCGGTGGAGCTGAAGATCCGGGTGGGCGCCGCGCCCAGGCCGGCGGTCTGGAACACCTCGACCTCGCCCGGCCCCTCGGCGCGCACCAGGGTCAGCTCGACGCCGTCACCCCGCAGTGCTCCCGGAGCGAGTTCCTCGGTCGACCAGCCCGCCCAGACGACCTGCGGGTTCTGCGTCTGCGGGATCATCCACAACGGGTCACCCGCTGCTCCCAGGAACTCGTAGTCCGCGCCCGGCGGCACCGCGATCGCCGCCTCCGGATCCTTCACCTGCACCACGAGATCGGCCGGATCGTGGAAGGCGTGGTCGCTCGCGGTGCCGACCCGGGCCCGCAGGCCGAGCGCGTCGCCGTCCAGCGAGGGCGAGAGCAGGTCGACGTGCTCGTCGGTGAGGACCGTCCGCGGGTCCTCGCACTGACCGGGCGGATCCTCGCCCGGATCCTGCGACGACACCGTCAGGGTGTGCGGGGCGGACTGCGCGACGTACTCGCCGCCGTCGGTGTACAGCGCGACCCGGTACTGGCGGCCGTCGTCGGCCGCCGCGGCGGTGATGCTGACGGTCTCGGTGGTCGCACCGTCGATCGGCCGGAACTCCATCGCTCCCGGCGACCGCGTGGACCACCGGTAACCGCGCAGGTCCGACGGCGGGTCCTGCGTCGCCGTCAGGGTGACGTCGTCGCCCGCCGTGACGGCGTCAGGCCCGGTGACCGTCAGGGTCGGCGCCACCGGCTCCTCACCGGTGTCCTCCACGACGACGGTGACCGGCTCCGACGTCGAGCCGGCGAAGAACTGTGGCTCCTGAGAGCTGTACGTGGCGCTGATCCGGTGCTCGCCGGGCTCGTCGAACGTGACCGGCAGGGTGGCGCGGCCGTCGGTGAGGCCGGTCCAGCCGAGCGAGGTGTCGCCGTCGTGGAACTCGACGTAGCCACCGGGCGCGGGCGGCGCGTCCGCACCGGTCTCCGCCGCCACGTCGGCCGTCAGCACGACCTCGTCGCCGGCGACGGTCCGCGCCGGCGCATCGAGGGTGATCGATGTCCGCCCCGGCTCGGGCAGCGTGCCCTCGTCGCCGCCCACCACCCAGGTGTAGTCCACCGGACCCGTCGTCACCGGCCGGCCGTCGACGACGGCCGAGACCGTGAACCCCAGCGTGTAGACCCCCGGCTGGGTGAAGGCCCAGTTGGCGTGCACGTGCGCGTTCACCGCCTGACGCAGCGTCGCGTGGTCCTCGTCCGAGCTGAAGATCCGGATCGGCTCGCCGAACGGGCCGGTCTGGAACACCTCGAGCTCACCCGGTCCCCGCACGTCCGTCAGCGTGATGTCCACGGCGTCGCCGTCGACCACACCGGCGCCGATCTGCTCCGTGCTCCACCCCGCCCAGAGGACGTCGGGGTTCTGCGTCTGCATGACCACCCAGGCCGTGTCGGCGCCGATGAACTCCGCGTACTGCTCGGGCAGCTCCTCGACCCGGGCGAGGTCGGTGAGGTGGAACACGAGGTCGTCGGTCGCGACGTGCTCGACCGGCGGGCTGATCGTCGAGTCGACGGTGAGCCGCTCGCCGTCGAAGCCCACGTCGATCGCGTCGACGTGCTCGGTCGTGAGCACCCTCCGCTCATCCGCGGGCGGTGGCGAGCCGGGCTCGGCGGCCATCGGCGCTGCGGCGGCGGGAACCGCGGTCAGCAACGCAACGCCGCCAGCCACGCCCGCGAGCTTCCGGACCATGGAACGGTGCATGACGAGATCGGCTCCTGTCGGCTCAGCGTGAGGGCGTAGCCAATATAGATAACGATTCTCAGTTTGACTAGTTATGCCCGGCTCGCGGCCGCCGATCGTGTCGATGCGGTCACCGTCATCGTTCGGGGCCGTGGACGCGCCGACGCACGGCACCGCTACGGGAGCATCACGAGAGGATTGCGATCCGACCGGTCGACTGTCGGCGAAACGCCCGCGACCGATGTCAGGGGTCCGCGAGCTCGGAGATCGACGAAGACTCGGAGATCCTGCTCACACACAGCTCACGAACGAAGGCATGAGCTTCGCTGGTGAGGAGGGGAATCGGGGGCTGACCTGGGTGGGCGATACTGGGATCGAACCAGTGACCTCTTCGGTGTGAACGACGAACCCACATGCCAATGACCTCGCTGGATCCGCATCACCGCAGTTCAGGGGCACAGTACAACCCGCCCTAGCCCCGTCTGACCCAGCCTTGCAAGCAAGATCGTCACACATATCGCACACGATCATGGTCGTTCCTCTTGCTGCACAGACGGGATCAGATAACCCACGGTGCCGCCTGAGAGTCGATGACTCGCTGACCGACACGGTCACCTGGATATGCGGGAGGAGCGCATCTCGCAGAACGACAGCAGCTTGGGCACGTGTGGACACGCGACGGCCGTAGAAGCGTACGCCGTCGCTACGGCGACCGTTCGGCGTGCCCGCGAGCGGGGCCGGTTTCGCCGACACGAGCCGTCCTCGCGTACCGCCGCTCGTAACTCACCCGCGATACTGGCGCCATGTGGATACGCGAGGTCGATGTCCCCTCTGACCTCATCGATGCCGCGCGAGCCGGCCGGCTGGTGATCTTTGTCGGAGCGGGCGCTTCCCGAGACGAGCCAGCAGGGCTTCCCGACTTTCGCACCCTCATCAAGCAGATCGGTGCCTCGGTCAGCGACCAGCCCAACGATGACGATCTACGGCATCCTGACGTGTACCTGGGTCGCTTGGCGGACAAGGGGATCGATGTCCATCGCCTGGTGGCACATGCGATCAACCAACCCGCTTCGCAGCCGAACGGCCTGCATCAGGCGATCGTGAAGCTGGCCACCGTCCATCCATCTCCACGGATCGTCACCACCAACTATGACCTCCACCTCACGACAGCGGCGCAAGCCGAGGGCCTGGATCTCGCCGTGTACGAGGCGCCCGCCCTTCCGGTCGGTGACGACTTCGAAGGAATCATCCATCTCCACGGTTCGCTCGATCAGGAACCACGTCGGCTCGTGGCGACCGATAAGGACTTCGGCAGGGCGTACCTGCTTGACGCTTGGGCAGCGCGCTTCCTCGAGCGGATGTTTGCGGCATTCACCGTCCTCTTCATCGGCTACAGCCACGGCGACGTCGTCATGCAGTACCTGGCACGATCACTCGGTCCATCGGGCAAAAGGTTCGTGTGCACGAGCGACGGGGACGATCCAGCCTGGCGCCAATACGGACTCACGCCGGTCTCCTATCCGGCGGAGGGCGGAAGCCACGCAGCATTGCCCGCATGTCTGGCACGTTGGGCCGAGCTGACGGCGATGGGTCAAACCCAACACCGCGCCCGGATCGCTGACCTCGTCGCCACCGAACCCCCGACTATCCCTGAAGAAGTGTCGTACCTCGACGAAGTGCTCGAGCACCCCGAGCGGATCAGGTACTTCACCGAGAAGGCTCACGGGGCGACCTGGTTTCGCTGGGTCGCTGAGCGGCCGGCCTTCCGGGCGCTGTTCGACCGCGAACGGGCCGGGAATGAGTCAGCACGCACTCTGATGGCATGGGTCGCTGACCGCTACATGCTAGATGAGTCCACCTCCCCGCTCGCCCTGCTGGCGATGCGTGACCAGCCGTGGCCGCCGGCAACGTGGCAGACGATCGTGCACCGGCTCTTCGCTTACGACGGCGAGATGCGCTCCTGGCTCTCACCCTGGATGGTCCTCGCCCTCCAGAATGCTCCGAGTCCCCGCGACGATCTGCTCGATATGCTGCTCGCGGAATCCAGCTGGGGTGACAACCTCGGTCTGGCGCTCACGCTCCTCGAGGATCGCACTCGACCGGTGCTGAAGTCGGCGCTCAGCTTCGTGGACGCCGACACCGCACGGTTCGAGGTCGACCTTCCCGGCAGTGAGCACTGGCTGTCAGAAGCGTGGTCCAAGGTGTTCGCGCCGATGCTCGATCAGCACCTCGCGCCGATCATGGCCTCGATTGACGAGCAAATGGCACGCGTGTACCGCCTGCTCCGAAGCCTGCCCGACGACTCCGGCTTTGATCCAATCAGCTTCCGGCGATCAGCCATCGAACCGCACGAGCAGGACTCGTATCGCGAACCGATCGACGTGCTGATCGACGCGGCGCGCGACTGCATAGAGCATGCGCTCGTGCACGAAATCGATCTAGCGGTTCGCTGCGTCGACGCCTGGGCGGCTCGCGGTGAGGCACTGTTTCGTCGGCTGGCCGTCCACGCCTGGCGGGTGCGAGTGGATCGGTCAGCGGACGAGAAGCTCAGCTGGCTCGAGGCCCGAGATTGGCTCTGGGAGATCCGCTTGCAGCATGAGGTCTACCTTCTCCTGCGAGAGGAGCTCCCCGGGGCGAGTGATGAGATCGCGCAGGCGTTCGTCGATGCGGCTATCGCCGGTCCCCCTGCCGATGGTGACGATGAAGTCTCGCCTTACCGCTCCTACAACCTTCTGGCCTGGCTTGCACAATCCGCGCCGGACCGGCCCAACATCGCCCAGGCATTCAGCGACTACCAGGTGGCCCATCCCGACTTTGAGCCTCGGGAGCATCCGGACCTAAACAGCTACATGATCTCAGGATTCGTCGAAAACGCGCCGCCGTTGTCTGCCGATGAACTGCACGCACGGATCGTTGAAGACCCGGTCGCTGCGGTCGCGGCGCTCCGCCAGTTCCAAACCGACTCGCTCACCCTCAGCGGACCGACCTGGACTGGCGCGTTGCGCTCCCTCCAGGCATGTGTCTCCGCCCATCCCAATGACGGACTCGTGGTGGCCGAAGTCCTGCAGCCCGCCGACGGCGAACTGCGCAGCGCGATCATCGAGGGGTGGGACACCGCAGACCTGGACGAGCAGACGATCATTGACGTCCTCACGGTGATCGACGGCTGGGACCGGGACGAGATCCGCCGCGCGGCGACCAAGATGCTCTCAAACGGGGGCACACAGACGAATCCGACCCCCTGGCACCAGTCTCCCCGCGCTCGGGAGACTGCGAGAAGACTCTGGCCGAATGAGCCAGAAACGAGCACGCTCAGTGGCGCCGACGACCTCTTGACGGAGGCGATCAACCATCCAGCCGGCGACCTCGCCGAGTTCTGGACGAAGGTTGTCCAGTGGGCATGGACCCAGGCCGGGGACTCCTGGCAAGGTCTGCCCAGCGAACTCGTCACCGAACTCGATCTGATGATCGTCGCTGAGGGTCGCAACGGACTCCTCGCGCGCACGTTCCTGGCCTCGCAGCTGCACTTTTATTTCGCAGCCGACCCGACCTGGGCGACGTCCCGGCTACTTCCGCTCTTCGAGTGGGGCCGCGACGAGGAGATGGCCCGAGGTGCGTGGCAGGGGTTCTTGTCGTGGGGCCGACCTAACGATGGACTGCTCACCGCCGGTCTCCTCGACGCCTACGTGGAGACATGTCGTCACCATGATGCGCTCGGGTCACAGCTCCGGCATCAGTTGAGCGCCCACCTCGCAACAATCGCAATGCAGGCAGCCGCTGACCCGCTGGATTGGCTTCCCCGCTTCGTGGTCACGGCCCCCGAGGAGCTGCGCCTGTCCTGGGCTGACCAGGTCGGCCACATCCTTGAGGAACTCAATCCCGACCAGGCGGCAGCGCAGTGGGAACGCTGGATCCGGACCTATTGGGCACGTCGCGTCCAGTCGACGCCATTGCCGCTTGCCCGGGCCGAAGCTTCGACGATGGCACGCTGGTTGATCGGTCTGGCGAGCTCGCGCGGCGAGGCCGTCACGCTTCTCGTCCAGACACCCGCCGGACTGTCCCAACACAGCGGCCTTCTACACCGCATCCATGAGCTCGATCTCACCGCCGACGCGACCAACTGGGCCACCGCCATCACCCATCTACTCCGAGGCACACACGGACCCAACTGGTCGGCCGCGCACTACCTCCAGGACATCGTGAAGCAACTACGAGCCGCCAACCCCGCCCCCGACCTCTCCGAACTCATCAACCAGGCGATGCGGCTCGGCGTGACCTCAGCCGCCGACTGGTGAACACCGATGGACCAGGGCGGCCGAGCTGCAGGCCGACACGATGATGCGATCGAAGCAATGACATCTGCGGTGCGAGCGACGCGGATAATCAGTTGGCCGGTAGACGCCTTCGGGCCGGAGCCCATCCGATGGCTGTCATGGCAGGAGTCAGCTGTCCGTGATCGGGGCATCGACCTCATCGCCTCACGAGTGGGAGGGTTTGCACGAGCGCCCGGCTACACCATTTGGCACCTTGAACCGCCATCGTCCCTCGGATTCATGAACGTCGCCGTGTGGTTGAATCGCGGAGGACGAGCTAGCGGAGGTGGCACATCCGTTGTCCTCCGTCGCCGACCTCACTTCACTGGTTCGGAGCCCGCGCTCAGAATAGAAGACCGACCACCCAGCGGGGATACGCTCGAGGACATAGCCCTCGAACGGCATCCCGCCACTGAGCGGGATACGTCGGGGTCGAAACCAGTCCCGACTGAAGGTTCGCGATGTGTTTGCTAGAGCCCGGCGCGTGCTTCCTCGAACATCTCGAGTTCGAACGGAGTCAGGTCGGCTGGCGCACGCATCGAGCGCAACCGATCAAGAATGTCATCCAGCGACGTCGCGCTGCGGATTCCGAGACTTGCTTCGATCTTCATCGTAAGTGGCACTGGTATGCCGTACTCCTCAAGCACGGAGGCGAAAGGCGACAAGAACAGGTTCTCTACCTGGCCGGCGAAAACCGAGGTGTCCGAGCTGGGCATTCCCGATCGGCGAAGAACGTCCGAGGCGATGCTACCGAGCGTCGTCAGTGCAGCGGGAATCTTGAACTGCGCCCAATTTCGCAGAAAGTCGAGTGTATCCTCGACTGCTTCATCCGGCTCCGACCCGAAACGGCTGATCTGGTTTTCAATGAGGGCCTGCGTGTCGCCGCGATTCCGACGCAGGATGTTGAGTCTACCGCCGAGCTGGTCCGGCGTCTTGACCGCGGGTCCGGCACCAGTGAGCTTGAACAGCAAATGGGATGCTGCTCTTACATCTGATGCCTCAGGCATGGGCGTCCTCCAGGACAGAACACGCGCCCAGCGTGCGGGATCGCTGTCCAACTCCCGACCGACGTCGAGTTGCCTCTCCAGCGACACCCCCTTGTTCTTACGGAGAGTTTCGACAGATACGACGCGCTGCTGCACGTATGGCCGAAGCCGTTCCCTACTCGCCGGGCTCAACTCCTCCTCGGGTAGCTGTATCAAGACCTCTGGACTCGCTTCTTCACTCTGACTCAGCACGGGAACATCAACTTCCAGGTCCGCAGCGCTCGGAGCCGGATTGAATACGATCACGCGGCCTACGAAGTGCCGAAGCATACGACCCGAGCGCCCACGTATATTGCTGAAGGTAAAGTAATCGTACTTCTTGTTCGCGATCTTGTTGTCCAGGATGACGACGTTCTTCGCGGCGGTGTTGACACCCTCGATGAGCGTGCTGGTAACGATCAGATAAGGAAGCCTTCCCTCGTCGAAGAGCCTCACCATGTGATGCCCGAGCGCCCGAGGCAGCCGGCCGTGATGGATGCCGATCCCGTGCCGTACCGCACGTGGGACGGTCCACTCGGGATGGTATGTGTCGGCTATCCAGTCTGCGGCGTAGCCGACGTCGCGCCCGCCTCCGACACCACGATGGAGTAGCCAGTTCGCTACGACGCGGGTGCGTTTGGGCGAGCTGCAGAAGATCAGCGTGCCGGGGCCGACCTCGCGACACGCAGCAGCAAGGTCGTCCGGCAGGGTCTCCTTTCGGCTGTGGATACGTTCGATGTCGGTGGCCACGGTCGAGAAGCCGGTACTGACGAAGGTTGCCCTCAGCCGCTCCAGACTTGCCCCAGTCATAGCAGTGATGTTGGGACCGAGCAGGTAGAACTGCGCACCGGTCTCTAGCAAGCGCCAGAGCAGAATGTTCAGCTGGGCCGAACGCTCATCACTGTGTGAGGGGTCCAGCTTATAGAACTCGTCCACGACGAAAAAATCCAGCTCGCTGGGTACGCCCATCTCGAGCATCCGCTCCTGGGTCATGACCCACAGATTGCGCTGGCCGCGGTCCTGTGTGCCGTGCGTAATGATCTTGTACCTGTCGCGCAGGTGCGCCAGGCGCCGACGCGTTTCGTCCATGAGTGCCAGCGTTGGAACAATGACAGCGGCGTTGGAGAAATCGCGGGCAGCCAGCACGGCATCGATCACCAGGCTCTTGCCAAAGCTGGTCGGCGCGGACAACACGACGTTCTGACCGTCGAGAAGTCGCTCGTAGACCATCGCCTGCTCGGAGTGAAAAACGAGATCCTCACGAAAGGTCCAGCCGACAGGACGATGTGCCTCGTAGGCCAAGCGGTCCGCCAGTGGCAAGCCGACCACGTCGCTCAGATACGGGAAGAGCCCGTACTCGCGAACAAGGGCTTGCAGGAGCCCACGGGCATCGGCAGGGAACTCATCCCAGCGGTCCAGCGCCCGGATCACGAGATCACGCGCGTCATGGCGGTCGACGAATGCACCATGCCGCCCGATTGCAGCGAGTGCGTCGAAGGCCTTATCCGCCGCAAATCCATCGCGTCGCGCAATCACGGCCCTCGCCGCGTCGTAGCTCATTGCCACTTCTGCAACTCCGCCTTCAGCGCCTGTTCGAACGCAGTCTTATCCGCGAGAGGCACGAGGAACAGTCGGACCTCCGCTGGGATGCGACCGTCGAGCCTATCGTTGAGCGTGCGCCAAATCTGTCGAACTTCCGCTTCCAACGCAGTTTCATATTCTGGGCACACTCTGGAGTGGGCCAAGGTGCTCCCGCTGTCGTACGTGAGCAGGATCGGAACGACCACTCTCGCGAACACTTCATCGAGCGAGGAGTGCGGGTGCATCAGGCGGCGAAGTTCGCCCGCATGCGGATGGTCGTCGTCAATCTTGCTCGAAACCAGGGCGAATTCTGAGCGGAGGTAATCTGCTTCGAGGTGACCGCCGAGATCTGCGATAACGGCATGAATTGCTTGGTCAATCCGCCGATAGAACTTCGCCTCACCCAGCCAGAGCTCTAATCCCCGAGGCGTGTGCACTGAATGGACGCCATCGAAGCCCTTATAGGTGTCGTTGTTTGCGGTCTTAAACCACACCTTGTTGATGACAGTATCACTGCCGAAGAATTGGCGACATAAGGCATGTAGTAGAATCTCACCTGGCACGCCACGGTCGCCGCCATTCCCGAAGGTTGCCCGCATAGCGCGCTTGGTCAGCTCCAGGGCGCGCCCGGCCGACAGGTGTACGCGCTCATGCCGCCTCAGTGCGTAGTCGAGCACCCATTCCAACACATGATTGGCGAGCTCCACTGCCCGCCATCGCCCGAGTTCATAGTCTACGGTCGCGCCGAGAATCGGCGGCCTCACGCGCTCATCCTGAACTCGCGCCGTCAACAACGCAACCGGAAGGTCCAGCGGGTCTGGTCGGCAAGGACATGGGTCGCGTTCCTGCCAAGCCGCATACGTCATCAGTAGTCACCCCCTCCGCCTTGGGCCGATTACAGTGTGCAAGTAATTGTGGGGGAATGCAATGTACAAGGGCGAACGGCGCGAAGGCGTTCTAAGGGATGAACTCGTCGAGTCGAACGCGTGATCGATTAACTGCTTCTGACGCCCGTTCATCCGCAAGTGTGCTCATGTCCGCGACGCGCCGGGATCCGCCAGGGCTCCGGTACTCGCCGGAAAGCCGGGGCCAGCGGAGCCACAAGGCGTCGGTCAGCTGGCCGAGGAGCCACTACCTTGTCCATCCGCTGCTCGGCCCGAGAATGCCGATTCCCTGCGGAACGGGTCACCGGGACAACCGACGGCATCGTCGACTCACCCGCGAGATGCCACGGCGCCCGCAATACCGGGAGGACAACCCATGGCAGCGGAGCAGACCGGGCGAACCATGCCAAAACCGGCAGCTTGTCGTCGGCACTCCGATAGTCCCAGGTGAACATCACGACTGCCACATTTGCCCCCTCGCAACGCCATGTGTGGAGGGCCGCGCGTGCCTCTGGAGGGCCGGACGGCCTTCGACAGGCAAGCGCCCGACCTCGCTCCCCTCCTGCCTCGACACGTGCCTCCTGAGTTGGGGCAATCCCGCGGAGAGCGGATACCGAAGGCATCCAAGTCGTTATGGAGTGCGTGCCAGGAACTCTTGCCAGCCGGGATCAGGGAGGTGAACCGGCCCGGGATGTCCGGAGACTTGTACCCACGTCCTCACCCTCGCTTATCGTCGCCAGCGGGGAAGCTCGCCGCCACCCTCACCTGGTCACTGTGGCTCGTCACCACCACTGAACGCACACCGTTTCCCGTCGACCTCCAGATCTACGACCCGCTGCGCGCCGGGTCCACGTGGTGCTTCCCAGACCGGCGAGCTGCTCGGCGGGCCACCATGCCGACGAAAGCCGACACGCCTTGGAACGCACGGGAGCGTGGCTGGGGTCGTTGCCCTCGACGGTAGCCCCACTACCGCATGAGCCAGGAGACACGCGTCTCGCTTCCACTGACCGTGGGAGTGCTGTCGATCGGTTCTCGACGCATCGCCGTGCGTACGTGGATCGCCCGGCTCGCACCCGTGACGCCGAGCTGAATCTCTAGGTCCAGCCTCCTCTCGGCGATCCAGTCCGAGTACGCCTCGGCGCCGAGCTCATCCTGGAGCGTGAGGCTGATTCGACCGCTTCCTGGTGCCGTGATGAGGAGGCCGTCCTTGGTCGCACTGACGCCAGGCCGGGGGTCTGGCGGCGGTTGATCGGTCCCCCACCACGCCCCGCTCCACGCCTTGAGGCGGAGTTGTGCGTCCACCCCTGCGCCGCGAACAATCCCGGACATGACGTGATTCGGCATCATCGCCGTTCGATCTGACAGGTGCTCCACAAACAGTTCAATGTGACCGGACCAGTCGATGGTTGGCTCACGACCTGTCCGTTCCGTCATCGCCACCGAGCACTCGGCGCTCAGGATTACCGTGGCCGGCAGGTCGACGGTGGGGGCGAGCATGCGCAGTAGTTCGGCCCGCTTCGCACTGCGCGTGCCCGTGCCGGAACGGTAGGGCACCTCGTGGATCGAAGATCCGGCGGTCTTGACGACATAGGGCGCGCGGTCGGTCTCGAATGTGAGCACCGCGACCTGGTCTCCGCTTGCCAGCGTCACGTTGAAGTGATGGAGCAGGGCCGGCGCCCCGCCGTCGAACTGCTTCTCGAGCTGAGCGAGCCAGTCGCTGACCTCAACTCCCGACGGTGTCGTCAGAGTCTGTCTCTTCTCGTCGACGCCGATGATCCAGTTGATCGGGTCGGGCGTAGCCCTGTTCGCCATCCCGGCGAGCTGGCGGGCCTTCTGTATCGGATCCGGCCAGGCCGACTTGCACTCGATGAGGTCGTCC
The DNA here is from genome assembly GCF_014204975.1 of Jiangella mangrovi. NCBI lineage: Bacteria > Bacillati > Actinomycetota > Actinomycetes > Jiangellales > Jiangellaceae > Jiangella > Jiangella mangrovi. The sequence continues at coordinate 3,643,318 of NZ_JACHMM010000001.1, read as the reverse complement.
TCGACCGCGCCGGACGCGAGTACCCTCGCGACGGCCTCGTGGACCTTGACCTCGACCTGCTGCTTCGTCGGCGGCGGCATGCCAACCATCATGGCCTTGACCTCGGCCAGGGTCCGTTCGACACGACGGGCGTGTCGTCAGTCGGATATCCGGACAGCGACCGCGGGGGCGCATCCGAGCCACCCGCTGCGCCCGGCGCCAGCGTGGCAAGCGCCGTGGGCCGGGCACACCGGGTCGTGTTCGTGTGCACCGCCAACTCCGCCCGCTCCCAGCTGGCGGCCGCTCTGTGGAAGCGCGCCAGCACCATCCCCGCCACGTCCGCCGGCACCCACCCGGCCGACCGCGTCGACTCGGGTGCGCTCGCCGCCGCCCGACGGCACGACCTGCGGATGCGGCCGGCCCGCCCCCGCAGGTTGGCCGACATCGCCGCCGACGACGACTTCGTCATCACCGTCTGCGACCACGCCCACGAGGAACTCGGTGACCTCGGCGGGCTGCACTGGTCCATCCCGGATCCCGTGCGAGCCGGAACCGACGAGGCGTTCGACGCCACCGTCACCGCGCTCGCCGACCGCGTGGGCGGTCTCGCCCCGCGCCTCGCCCCCTCCTGAGGGAGCACAGCCTGAAGGGAGCACCCCGCCGTGTCGAACACCTACGAACGCGCACCGCTCAGCCTCGATCAGCAGGTCGCGCTCACCACCGCCGCCACCCGGTTGTCCGGCGACTTCGCCGGGACCTTCGGCACCGAGACGATCGAGCGGTTCCTGCACACGTCCTACGACCAATTCGCCGGCCGCGCCGTCGTGGCCAACTTCCTCCCGCTGCTCGCCGAACGCTTCGCCCGTCAGCGCCTCACCGCCCTCGCCCGCATCGAAGGCCGCAGCGACGACGGCCGCCCCACCGTCCTGTTCCTGTGCGTGCACAACGCCGGCCGCTCCCAGATGGCTCTCGGCTTCTTCCAGCACCACGCCGGCGACGACGCCATCGCCTGGTCCGGCGGCTCCGAACCCGGCGAGCAGGTCAACCCGATGGCCATCGCCGCCATGGCCGAACGCGACATCGACATCTCCGCCGAGTACCCCAAGCCCTGGACCGACGAGATCGTCCGCGCCGCCGACGTCGTCGTCACCATGGGCTGCGGCGACGCCTGCCCCGTCTTCCCCGGCAAGCGCTACGAGGACTGGACCCTCGACGACCCGGCCGGCCAGGGCCTCGAGGCCGTCCGGCCCATCCGCGACGAGATCGAACGCCGCGTTCTCGGCCTCCTCGACCGACTGAACGTGCGCCGGGGCTGACCCTCGAGCGGAGCGCCGACAACGGTCAGGCGAATTCCTCGGGCGTGAGGGCGGGCATTGGAGCTACCGGCTCCGGAATCGGGCCGCCCCGTCGATCGCGCAAGGGGTCGACATCAGGAAATGGCCATTCCACCAGGATCGTCCCAGCCAGCGAGATCAGGAACCGTGGTTTGTCAACGCCATCGGTGCGCATGAGCGCCAGCGGCTTGCCATTGGCGGGCTGTCCTGTGCGGTAGGCGCGAATTGCTTCGGCTCGAGGCCCGAGCTGGACGTCACGTCGCGATCTTGCGTCGCGTGTCGCTACCAACTCCGCCCTGATCTCGGCGGTGCTGGCCGTCATCGGCACTCCGCCGACATGGAGACATGCCGCCAGGAACGCATTCTTAAGCAGGCCGGTCTTGTACTGTGCACGCGCCGGGAGTGCCAAGTGCATGGTTACCCCGCCCTCGACGAGGGCACTGCCGAGCCTGTTCTCTGGGTTCGACGGGCGTTCTTGGACTTGGAACCACTCGCCGTCGGGCGTCTGAAGATTCAGCACGCGTGAGTGGCCGAACGGTCGCGGGTCTCCGTCTTGGGAGTAGAACGTGTAGACGGCATCATCGAACCAGTCCTGCAGGGCCGATTCCGTTCGTGAGCCCAGCTTGTTGTTACATGGGCTACAGGTGTTCGCCATCACGATCCCGCCGAGCGGCTTCGGCGGCACGTGTTCTCGGCTATCAGCCTCACCATCGAAACAGATCGGGCAGTAGGGAAAGGCTCCAGCTCCGATTTCGCAGATGAACTGGGCGATACCTAGATCATCAGACAGGAGCGCACGAAGTCTTGCCTCCACAATGCTCCCGTCCTGGCGGGTGATGGCCATCTCTGCGATCTTGGGTAGACCACGACCACCCGTGACTGTGTTGCGACCCGTCACGCGGCTGATCTGGGCCGCGAACGGGTCGCCCGGTTCGTCGATCTCCACCCCTCGATTGTCGCCCTCGCGGGCACGATCAGCGCCGGGACACGCCCAGGCTGCCGACGGCGCTGATCATGCCGATACTCCCCGGACACCGCTGGGTCGCCGAGATCGACGACAAGATCGTCGGCTGGACCGCCGTCTCCCCCGTCTCCGACCGCGACTGCTATCGCGGCGTCGGCGAGACCTCCGTCTACGTCGACTCCGAATTTCGCGGCCGCGGCGTCGGCAAGGCCCTGCTGCGCCAGCAGGTCACCTCGGCCGACAAGGACGACATCTGGACCCTCCAGACCTCGATCTTCACCGAGAACCGCGCCAGCCTCTCGCTGCGCTACCAGGCGGGCTACCGCACCGTCGGCATCCGCGAACGCATCGCGCAACGCGACGGCGCCTGGCACGACACCGTCCTCCTCGAACGCCGCCACACGGTCTGACTCCGGACAGGACCTACTAGTCGGCGCGGAGGCTTCTCGCGGTACGCGCCGTTCTCAGCACGCCAAGCGTTCACGGCTTTCGAAGCGCCACGGCAGGTACCAGTCCGCGGAAGCGGCGGGTTGCTTACATGACGACGTGCCGACCCCATGATCGGGGCCGGCACGTTCAGCTGTTGCCGGATCAGATGAGCCAGCGGTTCTTCTGCACGAACGGGATCCGCTCCCAGTAGCGGCCCAGCCCGAGGTACCGGCCCGAGAACGTCAGCGCCAGCACCACGATCATGAGCGCCTCGGTGATGTGCTCGTCCATGAACGGGTTGTTGTCGAGCGGTAGCGAGGCCAGGTACATCATGCCGAGCATCAGCACGCCGGCGACGGCGGCGACGCGCATGCCGATGCCGAGGATCAGCGCGAGGCCGATGCCGAGCAGGCCGACCATGAAGATCCAGTCGACCCACGCGTTTCCCGCGAGGTTGGTGAAGAAGTCCTTGAACGGGCCCTCGACGCCGGACAGGAACCCGGTGGTGGGGCTGCCGCCGTCGATCCAGGCGTTCTCACTCGGGGTGGCGTAGCCGAGACCGAACGTCTTGTCGAGGAACGCCCACAGGAAGGTCCAGCCGAGCGCGAACCGCAGGGCGGCGAGCACGTACTGGAGCGCAACGGGACGAACGTCGGGGTTGTCGGTGCCGGTGGTGGTCACCGTAGCGGTGCTCGCGGGCCGGAAGTTCCGGACCGGCACATCGTGGCTGCTGGACGTGGTCATCGTCCCTGCCCTTTCTGGAAGTTCGCCGGTCTGTCCGGCGGTTGGTTCCAGTCCACCGCTCCGGGCCGGTCCGGCGCTGCTGGCCTTGGTCGCCGGCCCACGGGACCTTGGTCATCCGCGCTCGGGACCGTCTGCTCACAACGCGGTGAAGGACACGGCAGTACGGTCGTGGTCGTGAGTACAGAATCGACTTCGGCCGGCCCCGCCAAGGCCATCACGGTGTTCCTGCTCGACGACCACGAGGTGGTCCGCCGCGGTGTCGCGGCCCTGCTCGAGACCGAGCCCGACATCGAGGTCATCGGCGAGGCGAGCACTGCAGGACAGGCCATGGCCCGCATCCCCGCCCTCCGGCCCGACGTCGCGATCCTCGACGTCCGGCTGCCCGACGGCGACGGCGTCACCGTCTGCCGCGAGATGCGCTCCCAGCTGCCGAACCTGCAGTGCCTCATGCTCACGTCCTACGCCGACGACGACGCGCTCTTCGACGCCGTCATGGCCGGCGCCGCCGGCTACGTGCTCAAGCAGGTGCACGGCACCGACCTCATCGGCGCCGTCCGGGCACTCGCCGCCGGCCAGTCGCTGCTCGACCCCGCCAGCACCGCCCGCATGCTGGCCCGCCTGCGCGACCGCACGTCCAAAGCCGATCCTCTGGGCGCACTGACCGGCCAGGAACGGCGCATCCTCGACCTCATCGGCGAGGGCCTGACGAACCGGCAGATCGGCGAGCGCATGTTCCTCGCCGAGAAGACGATCAAGAATTACGTCTCCAACATGCTGGCCAAGCTCAACATGCACCGTCGGACTCAGGCCGCGGTCCTCTCGGCCCAGCTCAAGGCCGAGCATCATCGGGACTACTGAAGCGGCACCTGCCAGCGCACGACCGTTCCGCCACCCTCACGAGGCACAGCCTCGAATGTCCCTCCCAGCGCCTCGGCCCGTTGCGTGAGGTTCGCCAGGCCGCTGTGCCGGCGCTCCGACGGCAGGCCCACGCCGTCGTCGCCCACCTGGAGCGTCGCGGCCCCGTCTGCGACCGCGACGATCACATCGACGCGCCGCGCCTTCGCATGCCGGACCACGTTGGACAGCGCTTCCTGCAGCACGGGCACCAGTTGTTCGCCGACGTCGTCGGGGACCGCGTTCTCCAGTTCGCCGACCAGCTGCAGGCTCGGGGCGAAGCCGAGCTGTTCGCGGGCCGACTCCACGACGCTCACCAGGCGACCGCGCAGCGACTCGGCGACGTCCTCTCGGCGCGAGTGCAGCGCGAAGATCGTCGAGCGGATCTGCCGGATCGTCGCGTCCAGGTCATCGACGGTCCGCTCGACCCGGCTCGCCAGGTCCGGGTTGTCGACCAGGCGAGCGACCGCCGTCAGGCTCATCGCGCTGGCGAACAGCTGCTGGACGACCACGTCGTGCAGGTCGCGGGCGATCCGCTCGCGGTCGTCGACCAGCCCGTGCTCCTCGGCCTCCTTGCGCGCGTCGGCCAGCTCGAGCCCGACGGCGGCCTGGCTCGCGAACGCGTGCAGCATGCGCACCGCCGGCCCGACGAAGGGCGCCTCACCCCGCCGCTTGACGAGCACCAGCACGCCACGCATCGATGCCGACGCACCGAGCGGCACCAGCAGCGCCGGGCCGCCGGGCAACCGGTCGAGCAGGGGCGACGGCTCGGCGCCCTGCCGGATCTCGTTGACCGCGCGTGGTTCCGCCGACGTGAGCACCGATTCCGTCAGCGTGCCGGTCGCCGCGAACTCGAACTCCACCAGGGACGCCGCCCCCTCGCCGTCGGCGGCAGCTACCCGCATGAGCCGCCCTGTCTTGTCCGGCACGACGACCACGCCTGTGTGAGCGGACGCCATCTCACGAGCATGGCGGGCGATCAGCTGGAGCGCTTCGCCGAGCTCGGTGCCCGAGAGCAGTGCCTGCGTGACCTCGGCGGACGCGTCGAGCCAGGTCTCGCGCCGGCGGGTGGCGTCGTAGAGGCGGGCGTTCTCGATGGCGATGCCGGCTGCCGTCGCCAGCGCCTTGACGATGATCTCGTCCTGCTCGTCGAACTCACGGCGGTTCTTCTTCTCCGTCAAGTAGAGATTGCCGAACACTTCGTCGCGGACCCTGATCGGGACGCCGAGAAAACTGTGCATCGGAGGGTGCCCCTCGGGGAACCCGTACGACTCCGAGTGACTGGAGATCTCCTCCAGCCGTAGCGTCTCCGGCTCCTTGATCAACAGGCCGAGCAGCCCTCGCCCGTGCGGCCAATGCGCGATCTTGGCGATCTCCTCCTCGGAGATTCCGACCGGGATGAACTGCGCCAGCTGGCCGTCGTCGCCGATCACGCCCAATGCGCCATAACGACAATCGACCAGGTCGATGGCCGCAGCGACGATGCGCCGCAGGGCCGTCTCGAGCTCCAACTCTCGCCCGATCGACACCACCGCCTCGAGCAGCGCGTGGACTCCGTCGCGTGCGGCGATGACCGCCTGCAGCCGCGATTGGACCTCACCCAGTAGCTCGTCCAGTGGCAGTTTCGGCAACAGTTGCTCGGACTCGGACACCATGTAGACCCCCTGCGACCCGCGGCGATCAGTCTCGCACCGGCCACGGGTGAAGTCGAGGAGCCGTTCAGCGGGGCGGGGTTCGGCGCCGCTCAGTGGACGACAGCGACCGGACCGTGCGCGTGCCGGAGTACGGCCTGGCTGACCGAGCCGAGAAGGACGCTCGCTACACCGGAATGCCCCCTCGATCCGACGACGGTGAGCGTGGCGGTCCGGGTTCGATCGATCAGCACGCCTGCCGGCTCTTGGTCGTTGCGCACCAGATGCAGGCGGACGGTCGAACCACGGACGGTGCCTGCGGCGACCAGCTCGTCGACGGTCGGCGACGTCGCGCCCCGGCCTTGCACGACGACGAGATCGGTGCGGCGAAGACGCGCCTCGACGAGGGCGAACTGCAGCGCCCTGGCCGCATGCGTCGATCCATCGACGCCGACGACGATGCCGCCGCGTTGAGTGCCCTCATCCTCGTAGCCGCGCACGACGACCGTAGGCGGTGCGGCGTGAGCTGCCACGGCTGAACTGACGGAGCCCATGACGGCGGCCAGGGGTGGCCGGCCGCGACTGCCCACGACGAGGAGTTCGGCATCGGCTGATTCCTTGAGCAGAACTCGGGTCGCCGGGCCTTGCGGGTGGATGCCGGAGAGCATGTCGTCGGGCACGCGGTCACGGGCGTAGTTCATCGCATCGAGATATCCACGCAAGCCCGGCGCCACGGTCCGCAGCCGACCGGTGCGAGCCGGCTCCGCAGGGTCGTCCTCCATACCCGTCGAAACGTGCACAATGCGAAGCGGCCGCCCGCGGAGCAGCGCCTCGTCGACGGCCCACCGAACGGCCAGCTGTCCGCCAGGGCCGTTGTCGACTCCGACGACGATGCTCACGACCCGGCCTTCGTCAGATGACGCCGGTAGTGATGGATCACAGCGTCGGGACCGGGGAAGATCAAGGTCAGCACGCCGGTGTCGGACCAGCGGACGACATAGGGTGGCTCGCCGCCGGCGCCCCGCACTTCCAGGATCTCGCCGTCGCGGCCGTGCTCGCCGAGAACAGGCCCCTTGAGCACGATGCGGTCTCCCACCTCTGCACGCATGGGGACACACCTCCTCTCCTCCGAGGTTCGCAAGTGAACGGCAGCGCTGGCAGGGCCGAATGTCCCGGCGCCCGGGCCCGTTGGCCCTGCCGCACCGCCCCACGGCCCGGCTAGCGTCGATGACGTGCTCCGGCGTGAACCCGTCGAGCTGCCCGAGCGAAGCTTTCCCCGCGACCCGTGGCGGCTGGTGGAAGCCCACTTCGATCCGCGCTACGTCGCGCGGACAGAGACCGTGTTCGCGCTCGCCAACGGCTATCTGGGAGTGCGCGGCACGCAGGACGAGGGCCGTCCGGTGTTCTCCCCCGGCACCTTCGTGAACGGCTTCCACGAGACCTGGCCCATCAGGCACGCCGAGGAGTCGCATGGACTCGCCCGCACCGGCCAGACGATCGTCAACGTCCCCGACCCGACGGCGCTGACCCTGTTCGTCGACGACGAACCGCTGGTGCTGAGCATCGCCCGCTTGCGCGAGTACGGCCGCGTCCTGGATCTGCGCTCGGGAACACTCACACGTGAGCTGCTCTGGTCGACGCCCGCCGGCAAGCACGTCAAGGTCCGCACGACCCGCCTGGTCTCCTTGCACGACCGCCACCTCATGGCCATCGACTACGAGGTCACTGTGCTCGATCACCCGGCGCCCGTGGTCGTCCGATCGCTGCTGGTGAACCATCAGGATCGTTCCCGCGCCGGCGGTGGGGCGGCGCGGGCGCCGGATCCACGGCTGGGCACGGTGTTCCCGCGCCGGGTGCTCGACTTGCGGACCCGGCGCGTCGACGGCGGCCGGTTCGTCCTCGGCTATCGCGCCGCCGAGAGCGGTATGACCCTGGGCGTCGGAGTGGATCACAGGGTCGAGGTCGCCGACGGGCACGACGTCACCAGCCTCGTGGACCCCGATCTGAGCGAGACCGTCGTCCGCGTCGACGCCGGCGCCGGGGTCCCGATCCGCGTGACGAAGTACGTCACGTACCACAGCTCCCGCAGCGCGGACACCGACGACCTCGCCGATCGCTGCGAACGGACACTGGACCGGGCCATGGCTGACGGGTTCGCCTTACTGGCCGCCCGGCAGCGCGCCGAGCTCGACCGCTTCTGGGATCGGGCCGACGTCGAGGTCGAGGAGCGCGACGCCAGCGACGGCGCCGGCTCCGCCGCGCTCCAGCAGGCCGTGCGGTGGAATCTCTTCCAGGTCGCGCAGGCCACGTGGCGAGCCGAGAGCGGCGGCGTGCCCGCCAAGGGGCTGACGTCGCCGGCGTACGAGGGGCACTACTTCTGGGACACCGAGATGTACGTCCTGCCGTTCCTCTGCTACACCCAGCCTCGCATCGCCCGGAACCTGCTCCGGTTCCGCCACGCCATGCTGCCGCAGGCCCGCCGCCGGGCAGCTGAGCTGGACCTGATGGGCGCGGCGTTCCCGTGGCGGACCATCAACGGCGAGGAGGCGTCGGCCTACTACGAGGCCGGCACGGCGCAGTTCCACCTCAACGCCGACATCGCCTACGCCCTGCGCCGCTACGTCGACGTCCGCGGCGATCCCGGCTTCCTCGCCGAAGCGGGCGCCGAACTCCTGATCGAGACGGCTCGCATGTGGGCCGATCTGGGCTTCTATGGTGACGACGGCCGGTTCCACATCCATGGCGTCACTGGTCCCGACGAATACACGACGGTGGTGAACGACAACACCTTCACCAACCTCATGGCGCGCGAGAACCTGCGCGACGCCGCGAGCGTGGTGGAGCGGATCCGCCGCGACGACCCCGCTGAGTACGCGACGCTGACCGACGCCGTCCGGCTGCGGCCAGAGGAGGCCGACATCTGGCGGCACGCGGCGGCCGCGATGGCCATCCCCTACGACGAGGCTCGCGGCATCCACCCGCAGGACGCCGCCTTCCTGGACCGCGAGGTGTGGGACCTGGACGCGACGCCCAAGGAGCGCTTCCCGCTACTGCTGCACTACCACCCGCTGGTCATCTACCGCCATCAGGTGGTGAAGCAAGCCGACGTCGTCCTGGCGATGTTCTTGTTGGGCGACGAATTCACGGACGAACAGAAGCGGCGCAACTTCGAGTACTACGAGCGGCTCACGACGGGCGACTCGTCGCTGTCGGCCTGCGTCCAGGCGATCGTCGCGGCGGAGATCGGCGAAGAGAAGGCCGCCCTCGACTACTTCCGGTACGCACTGCTCATGGACCTGGGTGATGTGGAGGGCAACGTGGCCGACGGCGTCCACATCGCGTCGGCGGCCGGCGTCTGGATGGCGCTGGCCTACGGCTTCGCCGGACTACGCGACCGCGGCGGCGAGCTCAGATTCAGTCCGCACCTGCCCACCGCCTGGGCTCGGCTGCGACTGCCGCTGCGCTTCCGCGACCGGCAGGTCGAGATCGTCCTCACTCATGACCGCGAGACCTACCGGCTCCTCGAGGGCGAGCCCCTCACCATCACCGTCCGCGGCCACCGCCACCAGCTGACGTCCACGGGGATGTTGCAGGTGTCGCCGTGACCCACTCGCGCCAGCCGGTGACCGCGAGGCCCAGCGCCAGCAGCGCGCGTAGCCCGCATCACGGGCTTCCAGTCCACGAGGTCGTCCTGCTACTGGACACGGATCCGCAGTACGGGCTCACGGCCGCTGAGGTGCGTCGGCGGCTGGACCGCTACGGTCCCAACGCGCTGCCGCCGGCCCGGCGGACCAGCGCAGCGGTGCGGCTGCTGCGCCAGCTGCATCATCCGCTCATCTACGTGCTGCTCGGCTCGGCGGTAGTCACGGGCCTGCTCGGTGAGTGGGTCGACTGCGGCGTGATCCTCGGCGTCGTCGCCCTGAACGCAGTGGTGGGCTTCATCCAGGAGTCCCAGGCCGAAGGCGCCCTCGAGGGTCTGCGGTCGATGGTGCGCACCCGTGCCCGGGTCGTGCGCGACGGCCGCGAACAAGTGGTCCCGTCCGACGACCTGGTGCCCGGGGACGTCGTCGTGCTCGATGCCGGTGACAAGATCCCGGCCGACGCCCGCCTCACCCGATCGGCCCGGCTCAGCATCGACGAATCCGCGCTGACTGGCGAGTCCGTGCCGGTGGATAAGGACGAGGTCGTGGTCCTGCCCGACCTGACGCCCGTGGCGGACCGGCACAACATGGCCTACTCCGGCACGCTGGTCATCGCCGGCAGCGGTGCCGGCGTGGTCGTAGCCACCGGGACGGGGACCGAGCTCGGCGAGATCCACCGACTGGTGGGGGCGGCAGACTCGCTGGACACGCCGCTGACGGTCAAACTGGCGTCATTCAGCAAGATCCTCACTGTCGCCATCCTCGCGCTGGCCGTCGTCACGTTCGCGATCGGGCTGCTGCGCGGCCAAGACCCGGTCGAGACCTTCACGGCCGCCATAGCCCTCGCCGTCGGCGCGATCCCCGAGGGGTTGCCGGCCGCGGTGACGATCACGCTGGCGATCGGCGTGTCGCGGATGGCGCGCCGGCGCGCGGTGATCCGTCGGCTACCCGCCGTCGAGACCCTGGGCAGTACGACCGTCATCTGCACCGACAAGACCGGGACGCTCACGCAGAACGAGATGACGGTGACCGCCGTCTGGACCCCGGCCGGCGAGTACGCGGTCACCGGCTCCGGCTACGAATCCGCCGGCACGGTGCTCGACGCCGCCGGCCACCCCGTCGACCTCCACGAGGACGGCGGCACCGTGGCGGCCCTGCGGTGGTCGCTGCTCGCCGGTGCCGCCTGCACCGACGCCTCCGTCCACCACGCCGACGGGCGATGGGGCATCGTCGGCGACCCGACCGAGGCCGCCATGGTGGTCGCCGCCGCGAAGGCCGGGCTGACCGCGGACCGCGTCGGGGCGGACTACCCGCGGCTGGCGACATTGCCGTTCAGCTCCGAGCTGCAGTACATGGCCACCCTCCACGAGGACACCGACACTCACGATCGAGTCATCCTGGCCAAGGGCGCCGCCGAGCGCATCCTCGACCTGTGCCACGCACAGCTCGGCGATGACGGCGACCTCGTCCCGCTGGACCGCGCGGTCGTCCACGCCGCGGCCGTCGACCTTGCCGGTCGTGGTCTGCGTGTGCTCGCGACCGCCATGGGCGTACTCGACGGGGCGACGGACCTCAGCGGCGACGGGTTGAGCGGCCGGTTGACGTTCACCGGCCTGCAGGCCATGCACGATCCGCCGCGCGAGGCCGCCGCGGCCGCCGTCCGGGCCTGCCGGAGCGCCGGTGTCGCCGTCAAGATGATCACCGGCGACCACGCTGCCACTGCCACCGCGATCGCCCACCGCACCGGCCTGCTCGACGACGACAACCCGCCGTCCGGTGCCGTGCTCACCGGAACCGACCTCGACACCATCCCACCCGACCGCTACGCCGACGCCGTCGACCGAGCCCACGTGTTCGCCCGCGTCTCCCCCGAACAGAAGCTCCGCCTCGTCGACGCCCTCCAAGACCGTGGCCACGTGGTCGCCATGACCGGCGACGGCGTCAACGACGCCCCCGCACTGCAGCAGGCCGACATCGGTGTCGCGATGGGTGCCAGCGGCACCGAGGTCGCCAAGGACGCCGCCGACATGGTGCTCACCGACGACGACTTCGCCACCATCAAAGCGGCCGTCGAGGAGGGCCGCGGCGTCTTCGACAACCTCACCAAGTTCATCGCGTGGACGCTGCCGACCAACATCGGCGAGGGCCTGGTCATCCTGGTCGCCATCGCGTTCGGCACCGCGCTGCCGATCCTGCCCACGCAAATCCTGTGGATCAACATGACCACCGCCGTCGCCCTCGGGCTCATGCTGGCGTTCGAGCCCAAGGAACCCGGCATCATGACCCGCCCGCCTCGCGACCCCGACCAGCCGCTGCTCACCAATGCCCTGATCGCACGCATGCTGCTCGTCTCGGCCCTGCTGGTCGGCGGCTCGTGGTGGCTGTTCGCCTGGGAACGGACCGACGGCGCCGGCCTCGCCGAAGCCCGCACCGCCGCGCTCAACCTCTTCGTCGTCGTCGCCGTGTTCTATCTGTTCAGCTGCCGCTCCCTGACTCGGTCGGCCTGGCGGATCGGGCTGTTCACCAACCGGTGGATCGTCGTCGGCGTCGCCGTCCAGCTCCTGGCACAGCTGGCCCTGACCTACCTGCCCACCATGAACGCCGTGTTCGGCACCGAGCCGATCGGCGCGGACACCTGGTTGCGCATCCTCGTCATCGCGACCCTCGCCACCACCGTGGTGGCCGTCGACAAACGCCTCCGCCGGGCACCCGCGCGCGGGCCCAAGGATGACCGGCGACGGGACCATCGCCCCTCGCCGCGAGGGTCCGGCGGCGATGGACTGGAGGTGCGAAGAGGGAGGAGGTGAGCAGATGAACGTCACCACCCGGCACGACCTCCGCCGCACAGTGCCCGACCTGATCGACTGGGTCGAGGACCTGCCGAACCTGTTCGCGCGGCCCGGCGCGGCTGACCTGCGGCCTTTCCGGCTGGAGGAGCACCTGGACGACGAGACGTACGTCCTCCGGGCCGAGCTCCCCGGCATGGACCCGGAGCAGGACATCGCGATCGAGGTCGTGGGCGACCAGCTGTCGATCCGTGCCGAACGCACCGATCGCCGGGAAGAGTCCGACCGGTCGGAGTTCCGCTACGGCCGGTTCCACCGCGTCGCCGTCCTGCCCAAGGGCGCCGACGGCACCAGGGCGACGGCCCGCTACGAGGCCGGGATCCTCGAGATCACGATCCCGATCGTCGAGTCGCCGCCCGAGTCTCGCACCGTTCCCATCACGAGAGGATGACCGCCACGATCGATTGACCACGACACTCCGTGTGCCTGCCCGTGCTCCCGTTCGGGCAGGCACACGCATGCTCGAGGTCGAAGGTCCCGCGTCACAGACGTCGCAGGTCCCGCCCACCGCCGACCTACGCACCTGAGAGCGCCGGCGGCAGTCAGCGAATACTGAAGTCACCCTCAGGCGCAGCACAATGCGGGACCCTCAGGAGACGATCATGACCACGACCTTCACCACCACCCAGGAACGCACACCGGTCCTCGTCGACCTTCAGCTCTGCGACCGCTGCGGCGTCCGCGCCCGTGTACGCGTCGTCCTTGCCGGCGCTGGCGAGCTGTATCTCTGTGGTCATCATGCTGGCGAGTTCCGTGACACCTTGGAGCGCGCCGGCGCCACACTCGAGGGCGTTGCCCTCTGAGGTCCGCAGGACTACTTCATGAGCCAGGAGACGCGCGTCTCGGTTCCCGCCGCTCCGGTCGATATAGTCGTCGGTTCGCGGCGCATCGCAGTCTTCATGTGGATCATTCGGCTCGTACCTGTGACAGCGAGCTGAATCTCCAGGTCCAGTGTCTCCTCCGTGATCCACTCGGGGAAGCCCCCGGCGTCGGGACTGTCCTGGGGCCTGAAGCTTATGCTGCCGCTGCCGGGTGCTGTGATGAGCAGTCCGTCCTTCGTCGAGCTGACGCCAGGCCGGGGATCCGGCGGCGGTGGCTCTGTCCCCCACCACGCCGAACTCGAAGCGGTGAGGTGGAGTTGCAGGTCTATTTCCCTGCCGCGAAGAATCCCCGACATCAGGTGGTTCGGGATCATGGCTGTCCGGTCTGTGAGGTGCTCCACGAAGAGTTCGACCTGACCCGAACAGTCGATTCTTGGCTCACGACCGGTCCACTCGACCAACGTCATCGAAGATCTGGCGCTGAGTACGGTCGTCGCCGGAAGGCTGATCGTCGGGGCGAGCATGCGGAGCAGCTCGGCTCTCCTCGCGCTACGCGTACCCGAGCCGGAGCGGTAGGGCACTTCGAGGGTTGGATCGCCCTTCGCCGACTTCACGAGGTACGGTGCGCGGTCGGTCTCGAAGGTGAGGACCGTGACCTGATCGCCGCTCTCCAGCGTCACGTTGAAGTGGTAGAGCAGCGCCGGTGCTGCGCCGTCGAACCGCTTCTCCAGTTAGGTGATCCAGTTGCTGACTTCGACCCCCGACGGCATCGTGACGGCTCGGGCCTTGTCGTCGACACCGATGATCCACGTGATGGGTTCGGGCGTCGCCCGGTTCGCCATACCGCCGAGTTGCCGCGCCTTCTGGACCGGGTCCGGCCACTCGGACTTGCACTCGACGAGGTCGTCCTCGACGGCGCCGGAGGCACGGACCCTCGCGACGGCTTCCAGGACCCTGACCTCGATCTGCTGCTTCGACGGCGGCATGGCGACCATCATGCAACGTCGAGCCGGTGCCTCCTGTGAACGACGTGCCGACGTTCACTCGGCGACGTCGACGGCGACTGCGGGACGGATTCGAGCCGCGCGCTGGGCCTACGGGAGGCCGGCCGCCGTCGAATGTCGTCGAGCCCAGACAGGTAGTCCAGCAGCGTGGTCTTGCCCGAACCGGAAGGACCCATGACAGCGACCAACTCGCCGTGGCCTACGGTCAGGCTCAGCCGTCCAGCGCCACGACCGACTGCTGGCCGGTCCGTCATACCTTCGTCAGCAGCGGCTCGGTGACGGCGGTCATCATGCAGCTCCCGCGGTTCGGTCCCGCCGGAGGGCGAGAGCGACGAGCAGCACGGCAAGCAGCAGGCCGACCACTCCGGCACCGATCACGACCAGTGCCGCCCAGGGCAGGACGGGCAGTTCCGCGGCCACGCGCGCGTCCAGGTCGACGCCGGCGCTGCCGTCGGCGTTCATCGCCACGACCAGCCACCGGCCGTCCTGCGGCTCGAAGGTCAGCGTCTGTTCGCCGGTCCCGCTGGCCGAGGCGACCCAGAAGTCCTGCGCCGCGGGTGCGGTGGCCGGCGCTCCGCCGGCGTGCGGGTCGTAGCCGACGTCGCCGCCCGAGACCCGGGTCACCTCGTCGTAGCCGAAGCCGTCCAGGTAGGCAGCGGCTTCAGAGGCCCGCGCGATGCCCACGAACACGTCTGCGTCGTTGGCGTCGAAGCGGATCTGCACGTCGCCGATCACGTCGCGCACCTGCAGCCAGTCGGGCACGTCGGTGTCGATCTCCAGTCCGGTGCCGACGATCGCGTACGCGTCGGTAGAGAAGCCGATCTCGGCGCTGGACAGGAAGCCGCCGGAATCGCGCTGCGTCTGGTCCAGCGCGAGCCCGGCGCCGCCGGCCGCGACGAGCCCGAACGAGCCGAGTCCGATCAGCGAGCCGAGCACCAGCGCCACGACCCGTCCCGCACCCATTGGCCGTGCCGGCGGCGCCGGCGACAGCGACGGCGTGGGTTGCGGTAGCGGGGGCGGCGGTACGGGCGCGGGCTCGACCGGGTGGACCGAGTGGACGTCGAACCGTCCTGTACCGACCTCGAGGACGGCCGGCTCACGCTCGCCCATGTCGAGGCGGAACGGCGGGTACTCGTCGGTCATCAGGGCCGCGTAGGCGACCACGCGGTAGACCCAGCGGTTCAGGCCCAGGACGAGGTCGAAGATGCCGCGCGGATAGCGGCCGGTGACGGCGAGCACGACCGCGGCGACGACGACCAGCAGGCCGATCAGGCCGGTGACCGGGCTTCCGACGACCCAGTTCCCCGCCTGCGAGCCGACGTACGTCGCGCCGCCGAGAAACAGGCCGATGACCAGGTAGTGCGGGATGGCCAGCAGCCACCACTTGA
The DNA here is from genome assembly GCF_014204975.1 of Jiangella mangrovi. Lineage (NCBI taxonomy): Bacteria > Bacillati > Actinomycetota > Actinomycetes > Jiangellales > Jiangellaceae > Jiangella > Jiangella mangrovi. The sequence continues at coordinate 3,627,643 of NZ_JACHMM010000001.1, read as the reverse complement.
CCAGCACGAGTCCGCGGGACAGCTGCCCGGGGTAGGCCACGTCGAGCCGGGCCGGATAGTCCGGCACGTCGGCGAGCGTGAACGGCGGGTAACGGGCGGTGCCGAGCGCGCCGTAGCTGTAGTAGGCCACACGCCACGACCACCGCAGCACGCCGACGTTGAAGTCGAACAATCGTGGCGGATACCGGCCCGTGACCAGGATCGCGACGAACGCGGTGACGCTCACCACGGCGAACGCCATCCACAAGAACGCGAGCACGACGTAATGCGGGATGGCCAGGAACCACTTCACCAGCCACAACCACCGCGACATACCCGAATCGAGCCGGCCCGCGAGACGGACCGGCGTGCCGGCGGCGACAGCCATCGGACTCATCCCCTTCGGATGCATGAGGTTCACCTCCCATCCAGTCATGGCCCGGGATCCGGTGGCAGAGGAGATGGTCGCGGGGGCTGCGGGCCCAAGGGCAGGACCCATGCCGCGCCCCACCGGGACGTTGTGCCCTCCCAGGTGCGGTCCGCCGGTGATGTCGTCGAAACATGGAGACGCAGCTACAGGAACGCGCCACGGACGCCGGGCGCGGGACGGAACGTCGCTGGCCGCTGATCGCCGCCGCGACGCTCGCGGCGTCCACTACGGCGGCCGTCGTCGCGCACGCACGGCTGCGGAACTGGGGCGCTATGGCGGAGGAATCGGTCCGCCAGCTCCCCGGCGACGAGTTGATCTTCGACGCCGACTCCGCCACCACCCGCGCGGTCACCATCAACGCGCCACGCGAGGAGGTCTGGCGCTGGCTCGTGCAGATCGGCCAGGACCGCGGCGGCTGGTACAGCTACGACTGGCTGGAGAACCTCCTCGGCCTCGACATCCACAGCACTCGTGACGTGCGCGAGGAGTGGCAGCGGCTCGCGGTCGGTGACGAGGTCCGAGCGACCCCGCCCGGCGCGATCGGTATGAAGGAGGGTTACGCCTTCCGGGTCGAGCACGTGGAGCCCGGTAGCGCGCTGGTGTTGCGGCAGCAGCCACCCGAGCACCCGTGGAACGCGACGTGGGCGTTCATCCTGGTCGACGATGCACCCGGATCGTGCCGGCTGCTGGTCCGCACGCGCTCGAAGCGCATGCCCGGGCTCGTGAGCCGACTGACCTGGGTCGGCGGTGAGCTGATGGACCCGATCGTGCTGATCATGACCCGCCGGATGCTCCTTGGGATCCGCGAGCGCAGCGAGTCCGCCCACGACCTGCAACTCCGCGGGCACCCGTCCGAAATGGTCACCCAAGCCTGACCACATCGCACCAGAGATCCCTGAGGAGGGAATCATGAAAGCGCTCGTGTACCACGGCCCCGGCCGACGGTCCTGGGAGGACGTTCCGGATCCGGCGGTCAAGAGCCCGGACGACGCCATCGTGCGTGTCGACTGTGTCACCATCTGCGGCACCGACCTGCACATCCTGAAGGGCGACGTCGCCACCGTCGAAACCGGCCGAGTGCTCGGCCACGAGGCCGTCGGCACCGTCGAGGAGATCGGCAGCAACGTGCACAACGTCGCCGTCGGCGACCGCGTGCTCGTCTCCTGCATCACCGCCTGCGGCCGCTGCCGCTTCTGCCGCGAGGGCCGCTACGGCCAGTGCCTCGGCGGGGGCGGCTGGATCCTCGGCCACCGCATCGACGGCACCCAGGCCGAGCGCGTCCGCGTCCCGTTCGCCGACACCTCGGTCTACCGGCTTCCGGACCACGTGCGCAGCGAGGACGCGGTCATGCTCGCCGACATCCTGCCCACGTCCTACGAGGTCGGCGTCCTCGCCGGCGCCGTCCAGCCCGGCGACACCGTCGTCATCGTCGGCGCCGGGCCGATCGGCCTGGCCGCCGTCATCACCGCCAAGCTCCTGAGCCCGTCGCACATCGTCGTCGTCGACCCGGCCCCCGGCCGGCGCGAGGCCGCCGCCACCTTCGGCGCCGACCTCCAGCTCGACCCCGGCACGGACGACGTGCTCGGCCGCGTCCGGGAGCTGACCGACGGCCTCGGCGCCGACGTCGCCGTCGAGGCGGTCGGTATCCCGCAGACGTTCGAGAGCTGCGTCGAGCTGGTCCGGCCGGGCGGCCACGTCGCCAACGTCGGCGTGCACGGCGCACCCGCGACACTGCACCTCGAGACAGCGTGGATCCGCGACCTCACCATCACCACGGGCCTGGTCGACACCCGCACCACGTCCGTGCTGCTGCGCATGCTCGCCGCGGGGCAGCTCACTCTGCCCGGCCTGGTCACGCACCGGTTCGGCATGGAGGAGATGCAGGACGCCTACGACGTCTTCTCCCGTCCGTCCGAGACCGGCGTCCTGAAGGTCGCGCTCTTCGGCGTCCACACCGGCATGGAGTGAGTGACCACTCCCGATGCCCGACCTCCATCTGTGGTGGCTCGCCGAGACGCTGACGTGCGAGTACGCCGGCGCAGTGGCTGCTGATGTCGTGGTGCGGGCCGTCTCCTCGGCGGCCCGCACCCTCCGCGATCTGGACCTCAGCGACGACGTCTACTGGGACCTCACCGAGCAGACCGCCCGCCGCGAGCTCACCAATCTCCTCGCCCGTCTCTGACACCAGACGCGCAGTCGACCTTCGCCACGGCAAGCGGGTGCCGCGAGAGGTCCTACCCTGGCGCCATGGCAGTCGACCCCGCCCCGCTCCCCCTCGACGACGAGGCCCTGCGAGCCATCGGCGTCATCGCCGTACAGTCGGCCCGGGTCGAATGGCAGCTGACCGGAATCCGGGCCGTAGTCGACCGCTCGATGTCCCATGAGGAACACCTCCGTCAAGGTAAGGCCAAGGCTCACGCCAAGACGATTCGGGCGTACCTCCAAGAACACGAATCCTGGGCCGGACCCGAAGCTACCGCCGAATGCATCCAGTGGGCCGATGAGGCCGCTCAGCTTCTCTTCGAACGAGGGAATCTGGTGCACAGCGGATGGGTGACCACGACCGACGACGACGGAGTTTTCCATCTCACTCGGCGGCACATGAAGACCGGCGACGAGTATCCGTTCAGCCATACAGACCTCGAAGAACTCGGTCACAAGCTCGGGATGCTGGCCACCACAGGCCACATGTTCATGGCCGTCGCGATGACGAAGCTGTTCGACGCTGACGAGTGATCAAAGCCCCTCGCACCGCCTTGTCAACGGCGTCGGAGGCGAGGAGGCCGGCGGCGCCGGCAAGAGCGACCGCCCACCCGACCACCGTCGGGCCCTGGTGGTCGAAGGCCTCGGCGAGGGCGGGCACGTAGACGACCAGAAGCGACACCGTCAGCGCCAGCGCGACCGCCGGCAGCAGCAGCCGATTGCTCATCCAGCCGAGCTCGCCAGGGCGGCGGGTGGAGCTGCGGCAGCCGAAGGCGTTCGCGGACTGCGCCACCACGACGGCCATGAAGGCGGCGCCTGACGCGGCCAGCTGGGTCGAGCCGCCGGGGAACGGGTCGCCTGGGCGCCAGCCCGCCGCGACGAAGGTCAGCACGAACGCAGCCATCGAGAACAAGGTGATGGTCGGGCCGAGGACGCCGAACGCGCGCCGCGCGACGGTCCGGTCGAGGAGACGCCCCGTCACCGGTGGCCGGTCGAGCACGCCCTTGGACGGGGGCTCCGCGCCCAGGGCGACCGCCGACCAGGTATCGGTGCCGATATCCAGCGCGAGGATCTGTAGCACGCCGAGCGCGAGCGGGAACTGCCCGCCCGACAGCATCCAGACGACGAACGGGGTCAGCTCGGCGACGTTGTCGGACAGGTGGTAGGTGAGGAAGCGGCGGATGTTCAGGAAGGTGGCGCGGCCCAGCTCGACGCCGGCGACGATGGTCGCGAAGTGGTCGTCGAGGAGCACCAGGTCCGACGCCTCGCGCGCCACGTCGGTGCCGGATCTGCCCATCGCGATGCCGATGTCCGCCTCGTGCAGCGCCGGGCCGTCGTTGACGCCGTCACCGGTCATCGCCACGACGTGACCGCGGGCTCGCAGGGCGCGGGCGATGCGCAGCTTGTCCTCTGGAGAGACCCGGGCGACGACGACGCCGTCACGATCCAGCAGTGCAGCGAGGACGGCCTCGTCGTCCGGCAGGTCGACGCTGACATGCACCGGGTCATCGGGACGCCTAAGCCCCACCTCCGCCGCGATCGCCGCAGCCGTCGCCGGGTGGTCGCCGGTGATCATGGCGACCTTGATGCCTGCGTGGCGGCACGCCGCGATGGCCTCATGCACGTCCGCGTGCGGCGGGTCCTCCATCCCGAGCAGGCCGTACAGCTCGAGGCCGTACTCGGCCTCAGCCGCCGACGACGGCACCCTCGCGCCCACCGGCCGGCCGGCGACGGCGAGCACCCGCAGACCGCGATGGGTCAGCGTCGCCAGGGCGGCGACCGCCGCACCGCCACCCTCATCGACCTCGACGCCGCACAGCGGCAGGACGGCGTCCGGCGCGCCCTTGACGAGCACCTCGTCGCCGGCGACCACTGACATGCGCCGCCGCCGCGGGTCGAACGGGAACCGTGCGACGACGTCACCGTCCGTCTCGGCCCCGACACGACGGGCCAACGCATCCAGTGCCGCCTCCATCGGGTCGCCGTGTGCCCGCCACTCCCCCTCGACGCGGTGCACGTAACCGGTGGAGCACAGGACTCCGGCTCTCGCCGCCCGCCGCACGGCCGCAGCCACGGACACGCCGTCTTCGTACTCGACGACCGCGTCCGGCGCGTAGCCGGGCGTGCGGATGCGCGCGCCGCCCGATGGGGTCCAGACCTCGACCACCGTCATCTGGTTGAGGGTGAGCGTGCCGGTCTTGTCGGTGCAGATGAACGTCGTGGAGCCGAGCGTCTCGACGGCGTCGAGGTTGCGGACGAGGGCCTTCTTCCGCGCCATCTGCTCCGCGCCCCACGCCAGTGACAGCGTCACCGTCGGCAGCAGGGCTTCGGGCACGAGGGCGACGGTGACGCCGATGGCGAACACGAGCCCGTCAGACGCCGGCTCGCCCGTCAGCATCGCGACGGCGAAGAACGCGCCGCCAACCGCCAGGGCGATGGCTGCGATCGTCCGCACCACACGCCGCAGCTCTAGCGTGAGTGGGCTGGCCGGCGGCGCGGACGCTGTGGTGAGGTGCGCGATCCAGGCGAGTCCGGTGCCGGCGCCGATGGCCGTGACTCGTGCGGATGCCTCACCTTCGACGAGGAAGGTGCCGGCATGCACCTCGTCGGCGACGTCGACGGCGACCGGCTCGCTCTCGCCGGTCAGGAGGGAGGTGTCGATCCGCAGGCCTTCCGCCGTGACGACGGTGCCGTCCGCCGGGATCCGGTCGCCGGACTCCAGCGAGAGCAGGTCGCCGACAACGACCTCGCTGGCGTCGACCTGTTGCGGACGGTTGTCTCGGATGACGGTGACGGCCAGCGGCAACAGGTCACGCAATCGGTCCGCGGCGCGGCCCGCGCGGCTCTCCTGCACGAACGCGAACACCGCGTTCAGGACGATGACGACGACGATCGCGATGCCGAGCTGCGGCAGGCCGGCGACGAACGCGAGCGCCGCCGCGGCCCAGAGCATGATGGCGAAGAAGTGGACGAGCTGGTCGATGAGCCGGCGCAACGCTGAACGCCGGGCCGGTGTGGGCAGCCGGTTCGGCCCGTCCCGGGCGAGCCGGGCGGCCGCCTCGGGCGCGGTCAGGCCCCGTGCGGTCCTCACGGTCACGATGCCAGGCCCGCCGTCTCGGCCGCCGCATGTGCAGGGCGCTCCGCGCGGCCCACGAGCGCGCGCATCTGCGGGCGCCCACCGGCGACGGCGGCCAGCACGTCCCGTTCGCTGACGATGCCCACCAGTGCGCGGCGCGAGCTCAGAACGGGCAATGCGGTGAACCCGCTGTCGAGCATGATCCGGGCGGCCAGCCCGACCGGGGCGTCCTCGAGGATCCGTGGCCGTAACCGGCCCAGGAGCAGCTCGCCGAGCGTTTCGCGGAAGGGTGGTTCGCCGCGCTCGCACCAGGCAACCGCGACGTCCTGGACCGAGACCACGCCGTGCACCCGTCCCGAGTGGCTCACCACCGCGACGTGCTCGGTCCCGGTGCGGCGCATGAACTCCCACGCCGTCACGCAGGGGGTCGACGCGTCCATCACCTGGACCCGCCGGCACATCACCTCGGCGACGGTCACCGACATGGCACCTCCCCTCTCCTGATTCCACGCTAGGCCCGCGTCGAAAGCTCGTCAGTAGCCGAAAGTCCCGAGGTCAGAGGCCCAATGTGGGTGGTGTCGGGACGCCGGGAGAGCGAGAGTCGAAGCATCGAGAAGAGCTCCGTTCGAGTATGTGAGGAGGAGCTGTCATGCACGCACTCGTCGTCTACGAGTCCACGTTCGGCAACACCCAGACCATCGCCGAGGCGATCGCTGACGGACTGGCCCGGAGCATGACCGTCGATCTCGTCGAGGTCGGTTCTGCAGGAACGTCGCTCGCCGGCGTCGACCTCTTGGTGGTCGGCGGGCCGACCCACGCCTTCAGCATGAGCCGGGCCTCGACCCGCAGGAGCGCAGCGGAGCAGGCACCCGGAGGTGTCATCTCGAAGACCACCGGCCTGCGCGAGTGGCTGTCGACGGTGGACGCATCGGACACGATGGTGGCGACCTTCGACACCAAGACCGACAAGCCACACCTGCCCGGCTCGGCGGCGAAAGCCGCCCGGCGCGTCCTGCGCCACCGCGGGTTCCACCCGGTGGCGGCAGCGGCCAGCTTCTATGTGACCGGGACGACGGGTCCGCTCGTCGACGGTGAGGGGGAGCGCGCCCGCCGCTGGGGCGACCAGATCGGTCTCGCCCTGTCCTAGGGGGCGCGCTGCCACTCGCCACGAAGGAGGTGACCGTCGTGACCACGGATCCCCGGACGGGCATGACTGTGCTGGACGAGGACGCCTGCTGGAGCCTGTTGGGTTCCGCGAGCATCGCCCGGGTGGCCGTGGCGATCGCGGGCGACGTCGAGGTGTTCCCAGTGAACATCGTCGTCGACGAACGCACCGTCGTGTTCCGCACTGGCGAGGGCACGAAGCTGGCCGCCTCGGTGATCGCGCCGCGGGTCGCGGTCGAGGCCGACGGCGTCGATCCGGCCAGGGGCCGGGCGTGGAGTGTCGTGGTCAAGGGCCGGGCGGAGCGGCTGGAACGGTTCACCGACATCTACCGCGCCGAGGACCTGGCACTCCCGTCCTGGACCGAGCACCCGAAGCAATGGTTCGTCCGCGTCTACTGCGACCAGATCACCGGACGGTCGTTCCAGACAGCATCGGCCTGACCTCGTCGCGCCTGCACCAGCCGGAGCGGCGTCCGCTCCACGAGCAGCACGTCTGACATCGAGGAGACGACCACGGTCGCGCCGGCGTCGTACAGCGCCCCCGCCAAGTCGCCGCCCCGGTCCACACCGATGACCACACCGAATCCGCCGGTGTGCCCGGCCCGTACGCCCGCGACGGCATCCTCGACGACCGCGCAGCCGGCCGGGCGCGCACCCAGGCGGCGCGCGGCCTCCTGGTAGGCGGCGGGGAACGGCTTGCCGGGGAGACCGAGCCTGTCCAGGTCCGCTCCGTCGACCCGCACGTCGAGAAGTCCGGCGACCCCGGCCGAGTGCAGCACTTGGACGCGGTGCCGGCTCGACGACACGGCCGCTGTCGGCACGTATCGCAGCCGCAGCTCACGAAGGACTCGCACGGTATCGCCGTACACGTGCGCCTCTGCCGTCCCCTTCACGATGCTGTCGACGTCGAAGATCACGGCATCGAGCCGGTCGAGGTACAGCGTGACCGTGGTCATCGGTCAGGCCCTGGGATCTCGGATGACGGTGACGGGGATCGGCATGCGGCGCAGGACGCTGCGCGCTACCGAGCCGAGCAGCATTCCGGTGACCCGTCCGTGGCCGCGGCCGCCGATCACGGCGAGATCCGCCCCGGCCGCGTACTGGGCGAGAGCGAGCGCCGGGTGGCCGTACTCGACCGCCGTCGTCACCTCGACATCGGGGAACTTCGCGAGCCACGGATTCACCGATGTCAAATAGACCTCAGCAGCGGCCTCCTCATAGCGGGCGGTATCGGGACGCAGGGGTCGGTCCGTCGGGTAGCCGAGGGGCAGCTGCATCGCGTGGACGGCGACGATCCTCGCACCTCGTTCGGCCGCGAGTCTGAATGCGTACTCCACGGCAGCTTCTCCGCGAGCGGAGCCATCGACACCGAGCAGCACGCAGTTGCGCGCCCGCGCGGGGGCTTCCCAACTCTCCGGAACGATCGTCAGCGGCACCCTCGCGTGAGCGGCACACGCCAGCGACGTCGAGCCCATCACGAGCTCGGCGAACCGTCCCAGCCCTTGCCTGCCGACGACGAGCATCGGCGCTCGCATCGAGGCACGCAGCAGGATCCGCGGCACCAGGCCGTAACGCAGGACTGTGCGCACGTCGAGATCGCCGAATCCGCTGGTGGCCAGTCGGTCCAGGGCCTCGTCGAAGATGTCGTCGGCAAGCTCCTGCGGTGCGGTGTCGAGGACCGCCAGCGAGTAGCGGTCGCCCGGGTGGGCGTACACCAGGGTCAGGCCGCAGCCACGGGTCCGGGCCTCCGAGGCGGCCCAGTCCAGTGCGACCAGCGCGCTCGGAGAGCCGTCGAGCCCGACGACGATCTGCCGGGCGTTCACCGGCGCCACGTGTTCGGCGGGAATGGGTGTTGTCGTCATGTCTTCAGCACACCGCCGCGACGCTGCGCGCGGCAGAGCAGCGTGGCCCGCGAGGCTGGGCCGAAGGTCCAATGCGGCGGTCACCCATCGGCCCTGGGGCACGGCCGCCACCGGCCGTAGCGTCGAGATTGAGGACGTGGTGCCATGCCACGCCCGTCCGGCTCGGCTCGAGGAGAGATCATGGCCGTCACCAAGCACTGGACCGTCGACCTCTACATCGGCGAACACGAGAACGGCGTGACCTTCGCCGAGGCGCGCCTGATCACCCACGCCACCGACGGGCTCCGCGCGGTCGGCAAGGCGCGTCTCAACCCTCACGACGCGAACGTGCCGGAGGTCGGTGACGAGATCGCCGCCGCCCGGGCGCTACGCGTGCTCGCCGACGACCTGCTGGACGTGGCCGCAGACGATGTGGAGGACCTCACCCACCAGCCCGTCCATCTCGAGAGCCGGTGAGTCCCATGCGTATCCTGCTCTCCGCATCCGTGCCGGGCACCGACTCTGTCGATGTCCTCGACCGGCTGCGCCGTGCCGGCCACACGGTGTACACCTGCCGCGGTGGGGCGCGCTGCGCGCTCGCGCTCGGCGGGGCGTGCCCGCTGGCCGACCACATGGTCGACGTGGTCGTGCACGTCCGGGCTCGGCCGGAGCCGCCGGTCGACCAGGACCGGCCCTTCCTGTGCGCCGTCGTCGCCGAGGTCCCGACCGTGCTGTGCGGGTACCCGTCGGTCGAAGGGCCGTGGTCTCGTGCCGACGCACACTGCTCTCCGGCCGGCGTCGTCGACGCGGTCGAGAAGGCGGTCCGGCCCACGTCGCCCACCGCCCACAAGCGGGTCCGGGAAGCCATCGCCGACGTGCTACGGCCCCACGGCCTTTCGTCTCCACGCAGGGTGGAAATCACCATGGACCACGACGTGGTGAACGTGTCGCTGACCTTCGATCGGCGGGTACCGGTCATCGTCCGCGAGCAGCTGCGACCGGCCGTTCGGACGGCGCTGGCGACCCTCAGCCCCTACTGGGCCTACGCACGAGTCTTGATCACCGAGGACGTCCCCACACCGGCCGGTTGACTCGGCCGCCGACGCCGGCGCCGCTTACGCGGCGTCGGCGTTCTCCTGTTCGGCGGCGGCCACATGCTGGATGACGCTCAGCAGGCTGTCCGGAGTCACGGAGATGGAGTCGATGCCGGCGCGGACCAGTGTCCTCGCGAAGTCCGGATCGTCGCTGGGCCGCTGACCGCACAGTCCGACGGACACGCCGGCCCCATGCGCGAGGTCGATGAGGCGCCTGATGCTCCACTCGACGGCGGCGTCGCGTTCGTCGAACAACGGGGCCAGGATGTCGGAGTCGCGGTCGACGCCCAGGGTCAGCTGGGTGAGGTCGTTGCTGCCGATGGAGAAGCCGTCGAACAGCTCGGCGAACCGGGCGGCCAGGATGATGTTCGACGGGATCTCGGCCATGACGTAGACCTTCAGGTCGTTCTCGCCGCGGATGAGGCCGTCGTCGGCCATGGTGGCGAGCACCTGCCGTCCTTCGTCCAGGGTGCGGCAGAACGGGATCATCACGATGACGTTCTGCAGGCCGATCTCGTCGCGGACCCGGCGGATCGCGCGGCACTCGAGCGCGAACCCGTCGCGGTAGCCGGGCGAGTAGTAGCGGCTCGCGCCACGCCAGCCGAGCATCGGGTTCTCCTCAGTCGGCTCGAAGACGGCGCCGCCGATGAGGGTCGCGTACTCGTTGGTCTTGAAGTCGCTCATCCGGACGACGACCGGGTGCGGCCAGTGAGCGGCGGCGATCCGGGCGATGCCGTCGGCGAGCCGATCGACGAAGTAGTCCGCCGGGCTGAGGCTGCCGTGCGTCATCCGTTCCACCCGCTGCCGGGTCGGTGCGTCGAGCCGGTCCGGGTGTGCCAGGGCCATCGGGTGGACCTTGATGTGGTTGGCGACGAGGAATTCCATCCGCAGCAGCCCAACGCCGTCGGCGGGCAGCCGCCACCAACGGAATGCCGCGGCGGGGTCGGCCACGTTGAGCATGACGCGGGTGCGTGTCTCGGGGATCGTGGCGAGGTCGAGGTCCTCCTCGCTGTAGGCGAGCCGGCCGCGGTAGACGTGGCCTTGGTCTCCTTCGGCGCAGGAGACGGTGACGGGTTCGCCATCGGCCAGGACGGTGGTGGCCGAGCCGGTCCCGACGACGGCGGGGACCCCGAGCTCGCGGCTCACGATCGCCGCATGCGAGGTGCGGCCGCCGTGGTCGGTGACGATCGCCGCGGCCTTCTTCATGATGGGTTCCCAGTCGGGATCGGTGATCCCGGTGACCAGGACGGCGCCGTCGGGAAAGGCGTCGATGTCGGCGGCGCTGGACAGCTTGCAGACGACGCCGCTGCCGATCGCATCGCCGACCGCGAGTCCGCTGACGACCGGTTCGGCCGTCTCACGGAGGCGGTAGGTGCGCATCATCGTCGCGTGCCGGCGGGTCTGCACGGTCTCCGGCCGGGCCTGAACGACGTAGAGCGCGCCGGTCCGGCCGTCCTTGGCCCACTCGACGTCGACGGCGGTGCCGTAATGGTGCTCGATCGCGACGACCCAGCGGGCGATCCGCAGGATCTCCTCGGTCTCGAGCACCCATGCGTCGCGCTCCTCGACGCTCGTCGCCACGGCCGTGGTGCCTCCGGTCGCCCGATAGACGACCTTCTGCTCCTTGCGGCCCTTGGCGCGCGAGATCACCGGGCGAACGCCCGGCTCATCGAGCAACGGCTTGAAGACGACGTACTCGTCGGGGTCGACCGCCCCGCTGACGACGGACTCGCCGAGGCCCCAGGCGGCGTTGACCAGCACCACACGCGGGAAGCCGCTCTCGGTGTCGATCGAAAAGGCGGTGCCGGCGCCGGCACGGTCAGCGCCCACCATGAGCTGCACCCCCACGGACAGTGCGACATCGAGTTCGCCGAAGCCGAGGTCACGGCGGTAACTGATGGCACGATCGGTGAACAGCGACGCGAAGCAGCGCTGGGTGGCCGCGACCACCCCGTCCAGGCCCCGGATGTTGAGGAAGCTCTCCTGCTGCCCGGCGAAACTGGCCTCGGGCAGGTCCTCGGCGGTGGCGCTGCTGCGGACGGCCACGGCCGGCTCGTCGTCACCTGTCGCCGCGCCGAGGTCGCGGTAGAACGCGGCGATCTCAGTGACCAGCTCGCGCGGCAACTGCCCGTGTCGGATGAGCGTTCGCACCCGTTCGCCGACCTCGGCCAGCGGTGCCCCGTGGTCGAGCCGGCTGATCTCGGCGGCGATCCGTTCCGTCAGCCCATTGGCCTCCAGGAAGAGGCGGTAGGCGTCTGCGGTGACGGCGAAACCGGGTGGGACGGGTATTCCGGCGTACGTCAGATGCCGGGTCAACTCGCCCAAGGAGGCGTTCTTGCCGCCGACCAGCGCGACGTCCGCGCGCCCGACCAGATCGAACGGGACGACCAGCGTGGTGCTCATGACGACTCCTGTCGCTGTTCGGGGATCATGGTGATGGCGCCGGCCGGGCACTCCGCGGCGCAGAGGCCGCAGCCCTTGCAGTACTCGAGGTCGATCTCGTATCGCCGGCCAGGACCGAGCTTGATGACGGCGTCGTCGGGGCAGACGCTGTAGCAGTTGTCGCACTCGAAGCAGCCGCCGCAGGACAGGCAGCGGCGCGCCTCGAACAGCGCCGTCGCGGCGTCCAGGCCGGTGACCACCTCGTCGAACGTCGACGTGCGCCGCGCGGCCTCGAGCTTCGCGCGATGCTGGTGGGGCGCATCGGTGTAGTACCAAGTGTTGAGCACGTCGAACCCGGCCTCCTCGATCGGTACGGCTGGGTCAGTGCCCGTCTCCCGCAGCCAGGCGTCGATGGACGCCGCGGCCCGGCGGCCGTGGCCGACGGCGCTGGTGACAGTGCGGTCGCCGGAGATGGCGTCGCCACCGGCGAACACGCCGGGCAGGCCGGTCATGAAGCAGGCGTCGACGACGATGCGGCCGCGCGCCGTCGCGACGGCCGGCTCGCGCGATACCAGCCTGAGGTCGCTGTCCTGCCCGAGCGCCAGCACGACGGCGTCGGCGTCGAGCTCGTCGAACTCGCCGGTCGGCTGCGGGAAACCGGACTCGTCCAGCCGCATCCGCTCGACGGTGATACGGCCCTCGTCGGCCTGGGCGATGGTGGAGAGCCAGCGCAACCGCACGCCCTCCTCCTCGGCCTCGGCAACCTCGGACTCGTGCGCGGGCATCCGGTCGCGGGTGCGCCGGTAGACGATGACGGCGTCGGCCGCGCCGAGGCGCCGGGCAGTGCGCGCGACGTCGACGGCGGTGTTCCCGCCGCCGTAGACGGCCACGCGGCGGCCGAGCAGCGGCGGCGCGCCGCCAGCGGTGCGGCGCAGGACGGACAGGGCGTCGAGGATGCGTGCGGAGTCACCGGCCGGCACGTAGGTGCGGTGGCTGAGCTGGGCGCCGACGGCGAGGAAGACCGCGTCGAATCCCTCGGCCTCTCGCACGGCGGCGACGTCGTCGACCCGGGTGTTCAGCTCCAGCGTCACGCCCATGCCCAGGATGCGGGCGACCTCGGCGTCCAGAACGTCGCGCGGCAGCCGGTAGGCAGGGATGCCGAAGCGCATCATGCCGCCGACCGCCGGGCCGGCGTCGCGGATCGTCACGTCGTGCCCGTGCAGGCGCAGGTGGTAGGCGGCGGCCAGCCCGGCCGGCCCGGCCCCGACGACGAGCACGTGCCGCCCGGTTGCCGCGCCCGGGGCGACGGCCCAGCCGGCGTCGATGGCGTGGTCGCCGAGGAACCGCTCGACCGAGTTGATGCCGACCGTCTCGTCGAGCTGCCCGCGGTTGCAGGCGGTCTCGCACGGCCGGTAGCAGACCCGGCCCATGATCGCGGGGAACGGGTTGACGGTCATGATCTCCCGCCAGGCCGCTTCGTAGTCACCGTCCTGGGCGAGGTGCAGCCACTCGCGCACGTTCTCCCCAGCGGGGCAGGCGGCGGCGCAGGGCGGGAACAGGTCGCGGTAGACCGGGCGCTCGACGCGCCAGGCGCCGGTCCGGTTCGTCCGACTCGACGCCGAGCCGAGTGTGATGGCGAACGGCGTGTCCATCAGGGCACCTCCTCTGCGTCCCGCGGGCTCAGCAGCCCGTAGCGGACGATGTTCCGGTCGGCCTGGGCCTGGATCCGCGCGATGACATCGGTCCGGCGCCGCGGCCGGAACAGGTGGGCGTAGCGGCTCTGCCGGCACAGGTAGTCGACGACGCGGGCCGGCCGACGGATCGTGGTGACCGCGGTGATCTCGCCGTGCTCGGCCTCGTATACGGGGAACAGCCCGCACTGCGTGGCGAGGCGGGCGAGGCGGATGGTGTCGTGCGCCTCACTACCCCAGCCGAGCGGGCAGGGCACCAGCACGTGCAGGTACCGCGCGCCGTGCAACTGCATGGCGCGGGTCACTTTGTATTCCAGGTCGCGCAGGTCCGCGACGGTGGCCGTCGCGACGTACGGGATCTCGTGCGCCATCGCGATGGCCGGGACGTTCTTGCCCTGCCCGAACACGTTGCCCGGCTCCGGGCCGACTGCCTGGGTCGTCGCCGTGCGAGCGGCCGGCGGCGTGGCACCGGAGCGCTGCACGCCGGTGTTCATGTAGGCCTCGTTGTCGTAGCAGACGTAGAGGACGTCGTCGTTGCGCTCGAACATGCCGGAGAGGCAGCCGAAGCCGATGTCCACGGTGCCGCCGTCGCCACCCTGGCCCAGGACGCGGATGTCGGTGCAGCCCTTGGCCCGCAGGGCGGCGGCCACGCCGGTCGCGACGGCGGGCGCGTTCCCGAACAGCGAGTGCAGCCAGGGCAGCTGCCACGCGCTCTCCGGGTACGGCGTCGAGAACACCTCGAGGCAGCCGGTGGCGTTGACGGCGATCAGCCGGTTGCCGGTGGCACGCAGCGCGGCATCGACCACCCAGCGGGCACCGAGTGCCTCGCCGCAGCCGCGGCAGGCACGGTGCCCGCAGGTCAGCGCGTTGGCGCGATCGGGCTGGGCCTGACCGGACCGCCGCTCGAGGTTCAGCAACCGGTTGCCGGCGACCAGGCTGCCGGTCTGCTGATGTGCGATCTGCTGGACGGCCATGGGGCGCCTCCTTCAGCGGGCGGTGGCGCGGGCGAGCTCGCGCTCGACGTTCGTCAGATCGAGGTCGAGGAAGGTCAGCGGCTCGAGCCTGGCGCCGTGCGCGTCGCTCAGCACGTCGCGCAGCGAGGCCTTGGTGATGGGTCGGCCGCCGAGCCCGGCCACCACGGTCGAGCACGGCGTGCCCGGGACGGCGGCGCGCACGTCCGGCGTGACGATGCCGCCGGTGCCGGCCGAGAACGCTCGCTCGACCACCACGACGCGGCGTGCCGACCCAAGTGCGGCACGCACCGCATCGAACGGGAACGGCCGGTAGGTGGTGATGCCGACGACGCCCACAGGCACGCCGTCGTCGCGCAGCTCGTCGGCCACGTCCTTGACGGTGCCGAGGACGGATCCGAGCGCGACCACGACGGTGTCGGCGTCATCGGTGCGGTACGGCCGCACCAGGCCGCCGGTGTCCCGGCCGAAGGCCGCGGCAAAGCCCGCCCTGATCGCCGGGATCGCGTCGAGCGCGCGCAACTGGTTGACGTGGGCGAGGTAACGGACCTCCGTGAACGCCTCGGGACCGACCATCGCACCGATGGTGACCGGATCGGAGGGGTCCAGTGCCTGGCGCGGCCGGTACGGCGGCAGGAACGCGTCGACGACGTCCTGCTCGGGGACGTCGACCTCCTCGAAGGCGTGAGTCAGGACGAAGCCGTCCATGCACACCATGACCGGCACCGACAGCCGCTCCGCCAGCGCGAACGCCTGGACGTGCAGGTCGGCGGCCTCCTGGTTGTCCTCCGCGTAGAGCTGGATCCAGCCGGCGTCGCGCATGACCATCGAGTCGCTGTGGTCGTTCCAGATGTTGATGGGCGCGCCGATGGCCCGGTTGGCGATCGTCATGACGATCGGCAGACCCAGCCCGGCCGCGTTGTAGACAGCCTCGGCCATGTACAGCAGTCCCTGGCTGGCGGTCGCCGTGTACGCGCGGGCGCCGGCGGCCGACGCGCCGATGGCGACGGACATGGCAGCGAACTCGGACTCGACGTTGATGAACTCGCAGGGCGCGAGCGCACCGGACTTCACGGTCGCGCTCAGCGCCTCGACGATGTGCGTCTGCGGCGAGATCGGGTAGGCGCAGATCACCTCCGGCCGGCACACGGCCACGGCGGCGGCGACGGCCTGCGAGCCCTCGATCTGCCTACGCATGAGATCTACTCCCCAGCTCGGCATGGACCAGGTCGCAGGCCTCGGCAGCGGCGGCGAGGTTGCCCTCGACGAGACCGTCGCCGAACCGGCCCCTGATGGCTGCCAGCACGGAGTCGACGGACACCACCCCCGTCAGGGCGGCGAAGGCGCCGAGCAACGCCGCATTGGGCACTGGGCGGCCGATGTGCCGCTCCGCCAGCTCACTGGCAGGGACCGTGGCGACGTGGCCCGGCAGATACCGGCGCAGCCGCTCGCCGATTCCCAGCTCGGCCGGACCCGACGGCGCGTTCAGCAGGACGTAACCGCCGTCCTTCAGGCCGGCGAACACGTCCATCGCCTCGAAGAGGGTCAGGTCCTGAACGATGATCGCGTCCGGACTCAGCACCGGCTCGCGCAGCCGGATCGCGACGTCGGCGATCCGGCAGAACGCGACCACCGGCGCGCCCGTGCGCTCCGAGCCGAAGCTCGGGAACGCCTGCGCGTGCCGGCCCTCGGCGAAGGCGGCGACGGACAGCAGCTCGGCCGCTGTCACGACACCTTGGCCTCCGCGCCCGTGGATCCGCACCTGAAACATGGAGCTGGACATCACGCCGCCCTCGAGTCAGAGCCGGTCGGCCACGTAGGTGGTGAGGTCGGCGAGCTGAGCGGTGTAGCCCCACTCGTTGTCGTACCAGCCGAAGACCTTCACCAGGTCGCCGTCGGCCGCGGTGAGACTCGAGTCGAACAGGCACGCCGCAGAGTCGCCGATGACGTCCCGCGACACGATCGGCCGGGTGACGTAGGAGAGCCGGCCCGCGAGCAGTCCGCTGCCGGCCGCCAACTGGAAGGCCTGGTTCACCTCGGCGGCCGTGACGCCGCGTTCGAGCACGACGGCCAGATCCACCAGGGAGCCGTCCTCGACGGGCACCCGCAGCGCCACCCCGTCCAGGCGGCCGGCCAGCTCAGGGATCACGACGCCCACGGAGCGGGCGGCGCCGGTGCTGGTCGGGATGATGTTCACCGCGGCGGATCGCGCACGGCGCAGGTCCTTGTGCGGGCCGTCCAGCAGCTTCTGGTCGCCGGTATAGCCGTGCACCGTCGTCATGAAGCCCTTGACGATCCCGAACGCGTCATTCAGCACCTTGACCATGGGGGCGACGCAGTTCGTCGTGCAGGATGCGTTGGAGACGACGTCGTGGACCTCGGGGTCGTAGATGTGCTCGTTGACACCCATCACGAGGGTGACGTCGACGCTCTTGCCGGGTGCGGAGATGAGGACCTTGCGCGCGCCGGCCTTGAGATGCGCGGCCGCGTCGTCCCGCGTCCGGAACCTGCCCGTGGACTCGATGACGATGTCCACACCGAGCTCGCCCCATGGCAGGCGCTCGGGCTCTCGCTCGCCGAACACCTCGATCCGGTGCCCGTCGACGAGGAGCGCCGACTCGTCGGTCTCCACTTCCTGGCGCAACCGGCCGTAGGTGGAATCGAAGGCGAGCAGATGCGCCAGCGTCCCGACGTCCGCAACGTCGTTGACGGCGACCACGTCGATCCCCCGGCCGAGCACGGCGCGCAGGTAGGTGCGCCCGATGTGGCCGAATCCGTTGATGCCCACTCGTACGGTCATGATCCGCCTCCGCGTCTGGTTCGACTTCTCACCTCCAGCCTTCGCCGCGGGCGGCCGGGGCCACAGAGAAGGAGGTCCCCGCGGCTCGGGCCCAGGGACCCGACCCTGCGGCCCTACCCGGCCGGCAACAGCGGCAGGACGGTGATGACGACGACGGCGACGACATGCGCGTCGTCCCGGGTACCAGGAGGCCGACCATGTGGACCGCACTCAGAGCAACCGACCGGCCGATCGTCGTCGGGATCGACGGCCGGCCGGACAGTGAGAATGCCCTGCGGTGGGCGGTGACGGCCGCACGGCTGCACCGCGTACCGCTGCGCGTCGTGCTGGTCGCCGACGCGCCCGAGGTACAGCGCTACGTGCCCTATCAGCCGACCCGTGACGGCGAGACCTTCCTGCTCCCTGCCAACCCCGGCCGGCATCCCTCCGACGACGACCTGGACCGGGCTCTGTCCATCGCCCGGCTGCAGTTGCGGCCCGAGTCGGTGAGCGGGCGGCGGGCCCCCGGCTCAGCCGCGACCGCTCTGATCGAGGACGCTGCCGACGCCGCCATGCTCGTCGTCGGTACCCGCCGACGCGGACCGGTCGCTGCCGCTGCGCTGGGTTCGGTGAGCGCGACGGTCGCGGCCCACGCGCGGTGCCCGGTGATCGTCGTCGGAACCGAGCCCGCCGCCGGGTCCGACGGCCTCCCGATCGTCGTCGGTATCGCCGACGACCGTGCCGCCGACGGCGTGCTCGACTTCGCGTTTCGCGAGGCGGCCGCCCGCGGGGTGCCGCTCGTCGTGCTGCACGCCGGCCGGCCCGACCTCGGCGAGCCGCGGCATCCCGACGCCCACTTCGGCGGCATGGTGCCGCGGCTGGCCGCGCGACTGGCGAACTACGCGGCCCGCCATCCCGGTGTGCAGGTGGCCTCGCATCTCTCCGCTGCAGGCCCCGGCGCCGACCTCGCCGCCGCCAGCGCGACTGCGCAGCTGGTGGTCGTCGGATCGCGCGGCCGCGGCCGCGTGTCCGGCCTGGTGCTCGGCTCGGTCGGCCAGCATCTCCTGCACGAGGCGCGGTGCCCCGTCGCCGTCGTGCACCCTGGGCACGCACGGACGCCGCAGCGAGCGACGACCCGGTCCGCTTCGGGCACTCCCTCCTAGAGCCGAGGGCTTCGGTCCCGGCGGCGCCGGGACCGACGGCTCTGTCGGCGGCCTTCCCCGGAGCGGATCATCGACAGTGACGCCCACCAGTCAGGAGGGCGAAACCCCGGAGCGTTGGGGATGGCGGCCGAAGGGCCGCGAAGCGCACCATCGCCGCGATGGGTCAGCTCCGGCGGGATCACACCGGCTGGTGGGCGCCGCAGCGGGCACATGTCTCGATCCCGGCCGGAGGCGATCACGGTGAGCATCCAGGAACGCACCCGCGAGCTGCGAGAAGCCTCCACGAGCCCGTCGAAACGCTACAAGATCGCCAGACGCGACCTGATCGAGCAGCCCACGGCCGTCGTGCGGGCTCACGTCCCGGCCGACGATCTGGGCGGCTGGCTCGGCATCGCACATCACCTGGTCGCGCGATTCCTGCGCCGCCACGGCCTGAAGCCCGCCGGACCGCCGTTCGCACGACTGGCCATCATCGATGGCACCGCGGTCGTGGAGGCGGGCTTCCCCGTGAACCGGCCAATCGACACCGACGGAGAGGTCGAACCCTCGAGCCTCCCAGGCGGCCCAGCCGCCGTCACCACGCACCGTGGCCACTACGAGGGACTCGAGACCGCCTTCGAGACGCTGGCGAACTGGGTGACCACTCACGGCCGCGCGCCAGCCGGGCCACACTGGGAGATCTACGAGACCGATCCCAACGCCGAGCCCGACCCGCGGCGCTGGCGTACCCAGATCGTCGTGCCATATCTGCGGCGCACGGTCCGCCCATGGTGGCGCCGCCGGTAACGGCCGGGAGATGTCCGGTCATCCATCGGCAGCCTTGCGACGGGTGCGTCCCGAGCGCGGCGCGGTCCTAACGAGGTGAGGCCCTGGAGCCGGCGGCTCAGGCCATGATCACCGCATCGCTCCTGGGCCCATGTCGCGCCAGTCGAACCACTGCGCGAGCCAGCGCTGCATGTCCACGATCTCAGCGTGCTGGTCGTCGCGGATCGTTCGGGCCAGCTCGGCCACCTGCTCATGCACGCCGCCTCCCCACAACAGCTGCTGTGACCACATCACCGCGACCATGTGGTGGCCGATCATCTCGCGCAGGAAGACCTCGTCGAGCTCGTCACCGGACAGCCCCGACAGGTCGCGCATCATCGGCCGATAGCCGTCGGCGTCCCGCTGGTGCCCCGGGTACCAGGCTCGCAGCCAGGTCCGCATCTGCTGGATCTGCGCTGACTGAGTCTCGACGATCGACTCACCGAAGCGCCGCATTTCCGGTCGGTCCGACCTGGCCAGCTGCCGCGCAGCATCGACGGCCTCCTCATGGTGAGCGACCATCTCGGCCAGATACTCCGGCTCACCGCGAGCATCGAGCCGGCCCATCATCCCGCTCGCCATCGAGCCCCACGAATCGTGGGGCCGGCCCCGGTCGACGTCACTCTGCGAGAAGCCGTCCGGGATGGAGGATCGCGTCATGGCGAATGCACCCAGTGCCGTCACCAACACGATCACGACCAGACCGGCCACCAGTATGGACATCCGTCTCATGGGAACCTCCCGGGTCTCGTCGCGCCTCACGGCGTGCTATTGGCCAGCGCCGGCGCCGGCCGTTGTTCGCGCCGGATGATCACCCGGTGGCCGTGGTGAACAGGCCGACGACGTGGCCCTCGGGATCGGTGAACATGGCGAACTCGCCGATGTCACGGATGGCCGTCGGCTTGACGATCGTGCTGGCGCCGAGTTCTTCGGCACGCCGCAATGTGTCGTCGAGGTTCTCGACAGACACGTAGACAGTGACGTACGGCGGCACGTCCTCGGGCAGCTGCATGATGCCGCCGCCCATGCCGTCCTTGCCGGTGTCGGCCACGACTGGGTAAGCCGGGTCGGTCTCGTCGAAGGTCCAACCGAACAGTTCCCGGTAGAAACCGGCGAGCCGGCCGGCGTCGCGGGAACCGATCTCGAAGTGGACCACTGGGTTGACCATGGTGCTCACCTGCCGATCTCTCCTACACGACGATCGTCGCGCCACGTGCCGAGAGCCGTTAGGGGCCATGGTCGCCGGCCGAGGACCGATGGTCCTCATCCGCGGTACCCGGGCGGTGTCGCGGCCGCCTCGGGTCGTCACCTCGGACGGCGGCCTGATGTCCTGAGGCACGGGCCGCTCGGCTGGTCAGCGCAGTCGCCGCAGAAACGGGTCCCACGTGGGGTGTGGCTCGACGCGCACCCGGGCGTCGACGGCCACGACACCGTCGGGCCGGGCGATGACCGGGTTCAGGTCGATCTCGGCGATCTCGGGATGGTCGGTCGCGAGGCGGGCGAGGCGGACGAGAACCTCCTCCAACCGCGCCAGGTCGACGGCGGGGTGACTGCGATAACCCAGCAGGACCGCCGCGATCCTCGGCGATCGCACGAGTTCGGCCGCGTCGACGTCGGTCAACGGGGCCAGCCGGGCGGCGCGGTCCGGCAGCACGTCGGTCGTCACGCCACCCGAACCGAACACGACGAGCGGGCCGAACGTCGGCTCCTGCACGACCCCGGCCAGCACCTCGACGCCGTCGGACGCCATCTGCTGGACCTGCGCGCCGCGGAGCCGGTCGCCGAACCGTCCGATCAGCTCGCCGTAGGCCGCGCGGACCGCCCTTTCCGTCGCCAGGCCGAGGATGACGGCCCCGGCGTCGGACTTGTGCACGATCCCGACGACGTCCGCCTTGAGGCCCACCACTCCCCCGAGCTCGGCCGCGGCGCGGGCGGCGGCGTCCTCGGTCGTGGCGAAGCGCACGCCGACCATGGGGATGCTGTAGGTGGTCAGCAGCTCGAACGCGGCAGTCGCGTCCAGCCAGCCACCATCCGGGCGGGCGTCGAGACCATCGGCGATGATGGCGGCGGCGCGGGTCCGGTCGATGCCGTCGAGGACGGGAACCCGGCCCTCGGGACGCGTCAGCCATTTGGCACGATCGGCGGCCCGTCGCAATGCCCAGGCGGCCGCTTCCGGCCCGGCGTACCAGGGCACGCCGTCGCGGACCGTGACCGTCTCGGCCTGGTCGATGGCGACCGCTGCGATCGGTGTGCCCGCGATGGACCGGACGCCGGTGCCGGGGTCGCTGACCGCCGTCGGGACGGTGACCGCGACGATGGCGTCGACCTCCTGGGCCCCGGCCACCATCGCGATGCACCGCGCGAACAGCTCCGCGGGCACCGCGGCGGTCGTGTCGACCGGGCCGGCGCAGGCGGCACCCGCCGGGAGCAATGTGCGCAACCGCTGTCGCGTCTCCTCGGCCAGCGATGCGACCTCGAGGCCGGCGTCGGTGCAGGCATCCGCGGCCAGCACCCCGGCGCCGCCGGCATTGGTCACCACCGCGACTCGGTACCCGGCCGGAAGCGGCTGGTGCCCGATGAGTGCGACGGTGTCGATCAGCTCGCTGAGGGTCGTCGTGGTGATGACACCGGCCTGGCGGAACAGCGCCTCGCGGGTCACCGCAGGTGTGGCCGTCGCGGCGGTGTGGGACACCGCGGCGCGCTGTCCTGCATCGGAGCGGCCGGCGAGCACCGTCAGCAACGGCATCGTCCGCGCCAGCCGGCGCGCGACGCGCGAGAACTTGCGCGGGTTGCCGAACGACTCCAGGTACAGGATGCCGAACCGGGTGGCGCCGTCGGTCTCCCACCAGCGCATCAGGTCGTTCCCGCTGACGTCGTACTTGTCGCCGACGGAGACGAACGAGGACACGCCCAGGTCGAGCCGGTCCAGGTGCTCGAGCAAGCCGATGCCGACGCCGCCGGACTGCACGACGATGCCAGCCCCGCCCGGACGCGGTGGCCGCACGCCAAAGGTGAGATCCAGTCCGGCGGTCGTGTCCACGACGCCGAAGCAGTTGGGCCCGACGAGCCGCATGCCGTAACGCCGACAGGTCGCGAGCAGCTGTGCCCCTGTGGTCGCGTCGAAACCGGAGGTGACGACGACCAGTGCACGCACGCCCCGCTCACCGCACTGCTCGGCCACGCCACACACGACGCCGGCGGGCACAGCGACCACGGCCAGCTCGGGTGCAGTTGGCAACGCGAGGACGGACGGATGGCAGGCGACGCCGGCAACCGTCGTCGCCCTCGGGTTCACGGCGTAGAGGTCGCCGGTGAAGCCACCGGCACGGGCGTTGCGCAGGATGGCGTGGCCGACGGCGTGCTCGTCCCGGCTGGCACCGACGATCGCGACGGAGGCGGGCCGCAACAGCGGCCGCAGGCTCTCGACGTCGGCACGCCGTTCCCGGTCCGCGACGGCGTCCAGGTATCGGTCGTCGACGTCGAGCGGGACGGTGAGCTCGACGATGCCCGACCGCACGGTGCTGGTGGCTGGGAGGCCGGCGTCCGCGAAGACCTGCAGGACGGCGTGATTCTGCCCGAGGACCTCGGCGCGGAAGGCCGTCACGCCGTGGGCACGAGCGCGCGAGGCGAGGTGCTCGATGAGCAGGGTACCGATGCCCCGATGATGGAGATCGTCGGCGATGACGATCGCGATCTCCGCGACGCCGTGCCGGTCGGGCGGCTCGTAGTGGACCACCCCCACGATGCGCCCGCCGAGGCACGCCACCAGAGCGTTGCCGGCCAATTCGGGCGCCGCGCAGATGCGCTCAGCCATGTCGACCGCCACGCGCGCATTGGAGCCGAAGAACCGCAGGTAGAGGTTCTCCGGCGACATCCGCCGGTGCAGCTCCAGCAGACCGGCGAGATCGCCGTCGCCCGGCACTCGGATCTCCACGGTGCGTCCGTCCGTGAGCAGGGCGAAGGTCGACGTCGTGTCCGCAGGTGCCGTCATCGGATCCTCCCGGGTCTCTCACCGGTGACGCTAGAGCGGCCGCGGTCGTCGGCGATCGGGCCCAAGGTCCCGCGTTCGCGGCCTTCCGGCTCTACGCCGTGGCACGACCACGGCAGACGCTGAAGACATGAGCAACCACACGAAGCCCGTGCCTGAGGTCCGGCGTCTCCTCGCCGTCTGCGCACATCCGTATGACGCGACCTTCGCGCTCGGGGGCGTCATCGCCGCCTTCGCCGATGCCGGCACCGCCGTGCACATCGTGTGTCTGACGCATGGCCGCCGCACCGACGCGGTGCCCCGCCGCCGGCTGGACCGCGCCCGAGACCTCGGACGCGCCAGCCGCCACATCGGCGCCGAAGACGTCACTTTGCTCGATCACGCTCCGGGCACGCTGATGACCGCGAGCATCGACGAGCTCGCCGCCGAGATACTCGACGCCGGCCGCGATGCCGACGCCCTGCTCGCCATCGACGCCACCGGCCCGGACGCGCACCCGGACCACGTGCGGACCATGCGTGCCACCTATCGTGCCGCGACGAGGCTCGGCAGCACGCTCTACGCCTGGACCCTACGCGCGCCGCAGCCGACTCGGGGACAGCAGGTCCTCGTCGTCGACGCCGACCGCGAACGACAGCGGGCCGCGATCGCCTGCCACACCGGCCTGCCCGCGGACGATCCGCTGCGCAGCCGCTGGCTGAACCACCAACAACGCGAGGAGCGGCTGATCGTGCTTCGCACCGAGCGCGTGCTCAGCCCGGTCGCTACCCGAGCCGACCTCTGACCCCCGTCACGCACCCATCGAAGGAGAGGATCACGATGACGACCCGGCCGAGACTGAATGAACTTGGCCTGAGCACGGGCAAGAAGACCCGCCTGCACCGCATCCTCTTCGAATACGGCCTGCGCAACGGCACGGCGCTGTTCCTCCCCTACGACCAGGGTCTGGAACACGGGCCACGCGACTTCTTCGACAACCCGGCCTCCGGCGACCCTGCGTACATCATGCGGCTGGCCACGGAGGGCGAGTTCAACGGCATCGCGCTCCAGATCGGCTTGGCTGAGAAGTTCTACTGGGACTACGCCGGTGAGATCCCGCTGATCCTCAAGCTCAACGGCAAGACGGACATTCCGTCCGACGCCGAGGCGCTCTCGCCCGTCCACGCGACGGTCGAGGACGCCGTCCGGCTGGGTGCCGACGCCGTCGGCTACACGCTCTACGTCGGCACTCCGGCGCAGGAGCTGGACTTCGCGCAGTTCCAGGTGGTGCGCTCCGACGCCGAGCGCCTCGGCATGCCGCTCATCGTCTGGGCGTACCCGCGCGGCTCGGCCATCGAGGCCAAGGGCGGCAAGGATTCATACTATGCCGTCGACTACGCGGCTCGCACAGCGAGCGAACTGGGCGCCGACGTCGTCAAGGTGAACTTCCCGCATCCGGAGAAGCGCACCGGCGTGAAGGAACCGTACGGCGACGAGTTCTCCTCGCAGGAGGCGATCGACGCGGTGGTGCGCTCGGCCAACCGCACCCTCGTGCTGGTCTCCGGCGGCACCCGGGCCGGCGACGACGCGATGCTCGAGAAAGCCCGGCAGTCCATGGAGGCCGGCGGCACCGGTCTCATCTTCGGCCGCAACGTCTGGCAGCGCGGCCACGATGAGTCACTCCGCTTCGTCGACAGCCTCAAGAACGTCCTCGCCAAGTATCCGAGCTGACCTTCCTGATCGGAGCCCATCATGACCAGCTCGAACGCCATCGTCGTCGGCGTCGACGGCTCGCCGGACAGCGGCATCGCCCTCACCTGGGCGGCCGCTGAGGCGCACCGCCGCGGCGTCGCCCTCTACGCCGTCCACGGACTCTGGATGCCCATCGCCGCCGTGCCGTACGGAAGCTCGGCCGTCCTTCCCCCGCCCGACGACCTGCGCGCCTACGCCACCCAGCTCCTGGACAAGGCCCGGCAACGGGTGAAGGACGAGTGGCCCAGCCTCGACATGGACACCTTCCTGATCCAGCAGCCGCCGGCGCAGGCACTGCTCGAGGTCGGGCACGACGCCGCGCTGACCGTGGCCGGAACCCGAGGACTGAGCGCGCTCGGCGCGCTCGTCCTCGGCTCCGTGAGCGGGCGCGTCGCCGCCCGCTCGAAGACGCCCGTGGTCGTCGTCCCGCCGCACCCCGCCGACAGCGACGGAACCATCGTCGTCGGCGTCGACGGCTCGGCCCACAGCGACGCCGCACTCCGGTTCGCTCTGGCGGAGGCCGATCTCCTGTCGGCTCCGGTGGTGGCGGTGAACGCGTTCCACCTGCAAGCAGTCCCGGCACCGATCTTCGAGGCGATCGGCTTGGAAGAAGCCACCGCCGCGGAACACGACTATGCCGATGCGCTGGTGCGCGACGCCGTCGTGCGCGCCCGTGCCGCGACCGGCTCCCATGCCGAGGTCACGGTCCGGGTCGTGCCCGGCGACGCCGCCCAGGCGATCGTCGACGCCGGGCAGGAAGCGGCGCTCATCGTCGTCGGCTCACGCGGCCGCGGTGAGGTGCGCAGCCTGCTCCTCGGCTCGACCAGTCACGGCGTGCTGCACCACGCGAGCCGCCCGGTCGCCGTCGTGCATGCGGAGGAGGCGGACGCTCATGGCTGACCGTGGGGCCGCCGCCGGTGGCGGGGCCATCTACGGCCTCGGCATCTTCGGAGCGCTCGTCTACTTCTGGCAGCAGGCGGACTCCTTCGGGGAGTACCTGCTGGCCGTCCTGCAGGGCCTGCTCTGGCCCGCGTTCATGATCTACGAGGCCTTCCAAGCACTGGAATGAGCCGATCCACTTCGAGGTGATCATCATGCGGAAGAACGTCCTTGTACTCGGCGGCAACTTCGGCGGGCTGACCGCCGCGTTGAGCGTCAAGCACGAGCTCCATGGCGACGTGGACGTTCGCGTCGTCTCGGCGTCGGACCACTTCCTGTTCAACCCGTCGCTGATCTGGCTGCCCTTCGGCAAGCGCCGGCCGCAGGACATCACCTTCCCACTCGCGCCGACGTTCGAGGAACACGACATCGACTTCGTCCACGCCGCCGCGACCCGGATCGACCCGGTGAACCGCCGCGTCACCACGACCGCGGGCACGTATCCGTACGACTACCTCGTCGTCGCCACTGGCTACCGCAACAGCATGGACGTGGTGCCGGGGCTCACCGGCACGCCTGGCGCACACACGATCACGACCCTCGAGGACGCCATCGACGCAGGCGCCGGCTGGCGCCGCTTCCTGGACGACCCGGGTCCCGTGGTCGTCGCCGCCACCCAGGGCGCCGGCTGCTTCGGCGCGGCCTACGAGTTCCTGTTCAACGTCTCGTACCAGCTGCGCCGCGCGGGCCTGAGGAAGCAGGTCGGCCTCACCTACGTCACCGCCGAGCCCTTCCTCGGCCACTTCGGCATCGGCGGGCTGCCCGGCGGCGAGAAGCTGCTCGGCATGTTCCTGAAGAAGGAGGGCATCACCGCGGTCACCGGCATGGCACTGTCCGAGGTGACGCCCGGCAAGATCGCCCTGGCCGACGGCGACGCGGTCGACTTCGCCTACGCCGTGATCATCCCGCCCTTCCAGGGCCAGGAGGTCGTGCGCACGGCGCAGGGACTGGTCGACGACAAGGGCTACGTGCCGGTCCACGACACGTACCAGTCGGTGGCCTGGCCCGACGTCTACGCCGTCGGGATCGCCGCCGCGGTGACAGTGCCGTGGACGACCGCAGTGCCCATCGGGGTGCCCAAGACCGGATTCCCGACCGAGGTGCAGGCCCGCGTCGCCGCCAGCAACATCGCCAGCCAGATCCTGGGAGGCGAGCCGACGAGGCACAAGGAGTTCGGCGATATCCCGGCGGTCTGCGTCATGGACGCCGGCAACAACGGCGTGATGATCCTCGCCGACAAGATGCTCCCGCCGCGTCGCGCTGGCGTGCTCATCCCCGGACCGCAGTCCCACGGCGCGAAACTGCTGTTCGAGAAGTACTACCTCTGGAAGTCACGTCACGGCTACGTCCGCTTACCCTGACCGTCCCGGCCGAACGGCGACCGCCGCGATGCCGGCCATGGCGACAGCGGTGAGGACGGGCACGGCGGCCTTCGCCGCGCGCGGCGGGAGGACGAGCTCGAACAGCGGGACCGAGTCGCCCCAACGCCGCTGCAGCGGGCCGAGCGGGCAGTTGCCCCGCCCGATCACCAGCGCTGCACCCTCACCCGCGAGAGCGCCGACGCAGACGGCCAGGAGACGGTCGCGCCGGCCGGTCACGGCGCACGCCCAGACGTACCCGAGGCTGCCGAGCTCGGCTGCCGCGATGCCGGCGTGGACGAGGCGCAGTGTTGCCGCCTTGCGCGTCAGGACCGATCCAGTGGTCACCCGGCCCACGCTGTCGTGTCCGCGACCGCAGCGGTACGGGCGAAGGTCCGCCACCGGACCGTGCCACGAGGCATTCGGGTTCAGGGCGAACGTCCCAGTGCCGCGGGCGGGCCGGCTCTACGGAAGCTCGAGCGCCCGCGGCGATGGTGGGAGTACGACACGGTCCCGGATCGGAGATCGCCCATGCCCGACTCCCTCACGACCGGAGCTCCCGGAATCGCGTAGTGCCAGGCGGCGTCACGCCACTGGCAGCGCAGCAGGACCTGTGCGGGATCGTCGATGACTTCCACACCCTGCAATCGATCGTCGTCAGCGAATCGGAGGACGGCCAAGGTCTTGGAGTCGAAGATCCAGAAGTCCTCATCGGGGAGCGCCAGGTCGGACGCAACGGGGCGGGGAAGGTACCGGATGTCTTCGCCGGCGCTGACGTTGAGACGCGCCAGGTCAAGTCCGAAGCGGGTGTAGTCGCTGAACGGCTCATTGACGACTCTCACCCGCTCGATCCGTTTGCCGGCAGCGGTCGCCGCCTCAATGTCCTCGACCCAGTCGAGGAACCATGTGTCGTCGGCGGGCTCCGCTGCGAGGAACTTGCGCAGCGGTTCCTGCTCCTCGTCGTCGACGTATCGCTCTCGCGTCTCCAGACGGAAGGCGGTGTGCTCGTAGCGGTCGAAGAGTTCCCGGAACGCGGCGCCGGCGAGGAGTTCGGTCATCGGGTCCAATCTGCCAGGCGCGGGACGTCCGCGTGGGATCCCGGCGCTGTCCGTAACGGACCGCGGCACCTCCTCAACATCCAGGCCCCCAAAAAGACGAACCCTCGCGCGTACCTGACCCGGAAGGGACGCGAGCGAGGAGCCACCATGGATCGAGACACAGGTCAAGAAGAAGTGCGCGCGGAAGTCGGGAGCCTGCACCTCTGGGTGCGCTACCTCGGGCATGAGGCGTCAGGACACGGCGAACCGCGCGCACGGTTCCAATGGCGCGCTGAGCCGACCGATGTCGACGTGCTCGACTCTCTCGCGGGCGGCCCTCTGTACGGCCCGCCTGGCGAGGCGATGTCGCTCAGGGGGGCGCTTCACGCCATCGCCTCATCGCTGGCCGATGCAGGCGAGCGCCACGCGGCAGGGCTGCCACCGGCTGGCCGCTACCCCGAATGGCTCGGTGAGATCGCGCACCGCAATCTCATCGAACTGCGCGTGCTGGCCGTGTCGACGGTCGCACCGCCGTCAGTCGATCTCGCCGCTGACAAGCCCCTGCCCGATCTCTTGAGCGTCGAGATTGCGAAGCAAGTACTGCGAAGAGGCGACGACATCATCGCCGCGGGGTTGTTGGATGCCGACGATCTCGATCACATCCACGATCTCGTCTTACGAGCCGAGCGCGACATCGTCATCCGCCGCGACGGCGACCCCTTCGGTAAACCGCTCTACCAAGGACCCGCCGCCGACGCTCATCTCCACCTCGAACCCGGCCGCTACAAAGCCCACGGATCTCTGGACCCCGTCGGCTGCGTCGTGATCATCGGCCCCTCGCCGTTCTCCGAGGGCGGGCTGGCCTCGGCCGCCTTCGACCTCCAAGGCGCTCGGGCACAAGCCGGTGACCGCGTCGCTGCCCACGACGGACCCAGGACGCCCGATACGGACCGGGTCACCAGGATGCACAGCCGTCCGCGCGGCAACGTCCGGCCCATGAGCAGTCCTTCGGTTCCGCCGAACGGCTTCGTGCACCCAGGCTCACCAGAGAGGGAGATGTGAGCACCTAGGGACGCCTCCGTCGCAGGCGGGCACTCACCGAGCCGGCTGTCCCGAAGACTGCCTGCCAACAGAGCGTGAGCCCGTTCCAGATGAAAAGGATCACCAGGAGATGCAACCAGCCGGGTCCGCCTCTCTCCAGCAGCACCTGGAAGACGGCGGCGACGAGCAGATAGCCGATGCCGAGCAGACCCGAGATCGCCACACCGAACCCCGCGCGTCGGCCCAGTTCGGTTCGGAATCGTCTGGACGGTGATAGCTGGAGCGCGCCCTGGATTGACGTCCCCACGTTCCTGATCAGTACAAACACGGCGGCACCTCTCAACGGCTTCCGGGACCGCTGCGGGAGGGATTGAGAGGACTCCGAAGGCGGAGTAGGTCGTCGGCTCGAGAACGCCGGACGATGAACACGACTGCAGCGATTCACAGTCTATGTGGCGACGCCCAACAGGATCACGAGCTGAATGAATCGAGCCGGTGCACCGCCGGAAGGACGGGTCTTGCCTCATCGCGTGGACCCGCAGCGCGAGCGCGAGCGTCTCGGAGGGCGCGGACCGCGCGATTGAAGTCGATCCGCTCGCGGTCGGTCGATGGCACTGGCCCAACGGGTTCGTCACCACCGACTCTGTGCAGGTCGCGGTAGGCCGCCACCACGCGCACGGCGTCAGTCCAGGCCTGGCGCATCGCCGGCTCTTGTGGCGGTCGCCCGCACCGCAGGACCCACGGCTCGCCCGCGGCAACCGCGGCATCCACGTTCGCATCTGCCCGTCGTTCCATGAGTTCTTCGAGTTCGGCCAGAACCGCTGCCATCTCCTCGGTCATTGCTCCGACGGCTCTGGGGAGGAGCCCGACGACGAGCCGCCGGCTGTCTCGAGCCGGCGTGCGTATCCGGCCACTGCCCGTCAGCTTCTGGACGCGGTGGCGAAGCAGTGTCGTGAGATTGTCGACGCGCTCCAGGCTGCCTGCGAGAACGGTGTGCCGGACGACCGCGGCCGGGTCGAAGCCGTTTGCGGAGGCTCGGCGTAGCTCGGCGACCAGCGATCCGTACGCGTCGTCCCGAACCACCTGGTCGAGCTGTCGATCATCGAGCCCGCCGATGGCGAGGAGTGTGGCGACGTGCTCGGCTTCGGCGTGCTGGGCGATCGTCTCGTACTCGGCCGCAAGCTGCGCGATGCTCGTCCAGGTCTCCTGCTCGGTCCTGATCATCTCGTGAGCCGACAGCGCACTGGCGCTGTTGCGGAGCACCGCCTGGAGCACCGACCGCGCCGTCGGGTCATCACCGTCGGAGCGCTGATGCTCCTCGAGGTGGGCGCGGTCGGTGGCGACGTAGGCGGCGTTGCTCTGCCGGCCGCGAGACATCGCGACGTAGAACGCCTCGCGCGTCATCGCCGGTGAACGGACGATGACGTGGGACGTGTCGACGGTGGCACCTTGCGCTCTGTGCGCGGTGATGGCGTATCCGAGGTCGACGTGCTCGGCCACGTACCAGGACGGGAGCGTGACGGTCCCCCGCCAACGTCCGTCGGCGCGCCAAACCGTAAGAGCCCCATCGGCGTGGTTCGCGGTGACGATCCAACGGTCACCGTTCTTCACCCACCCGGTGCCGACCGAGAGCCGGCGATCGTTCTGTCGTGTGATCACGAGGTCGCCGCCGCTGGCTCGGTTGCCGTCGGCAAGCTGAACGCCTCCATCCCCGACGTCCCCGGCGAGCATCCGGTCGTTCCGAGCCCGCGCGTTGAGGGAGCTGACGGTCTCGGCATCATCGGCGATCAGCAAGGTGGCTTTACCTGCCGCCAGGTCCTGGGCCCACGCTCGGTACGCCGTGTCGAGCATGACGTCGGACTCGCCACCCGCGACCCGTCCATGCGCTTCGTACCGGCGGATGGCGTCGGGCCGGCCCAGACGAAGCTCGAGGGACGCGCTCTTCTCCCAGTCCTCGCTGAACCGGCGGACGTCTGCGAGCTCCGGCGCGTCGTCGCGCGACCGCACGAGCAGCCCGAACGCCCCGCTGGTATCAACCGCGTCCAACTGCGCCCAGTCCCCCACCAGCACCAGCTTCGCGCCGGCGGTCGCAACATTAGCGGCAATGGTGTCGAGCGCGAACGTGCCCGCCAACGATGCTTCGTCGAGCACGACGAGCTGCCCGCGATGGAGCTGCCACCGACCGTGTTCGTACTCATAGAGCCACTTGGCCGTCGTCTCGGTCGTGATCCCGAGGTCGGCACCGAGCACGTCTGCCGCCGTCGCGGAGGGCGCGAGGCCCACTACGCTCCCTGATCCGAACTCGGCCTCCCAGGCTCGCCGCAGCCCGCCGAGCGTCGTCGTCTTCCCTGTGCCCGCCGGCCCGACCAGGACATCGACGATGCGGCCCGAGACGGCGATCTTCTCGATCGCAAGCACCTGGTCGCCGGCCAAGACGACGTCCTCGACAGCTGTCGCCCCGGCGACGGCCTCGAGGTCGACCGTCGGAGCCGCACGATTCTCGGCCAGACGCAGCAGGCGGTCCTCGGCGGCTAGCACGCTCGTGGAGGAGTAGACGACGCCATGCTTGGGCCGGAACACGCTCGAGCCGTCAGCGCGGCGGAACTCCGCCGGCGTGGCCGCCAGCTCCGGCGGGGTCAACCGCAGCGAGACACGCTCGGCGGCGTCGACGACCATGCCGATGACCGCCTCCCGGTCAGCAGTGGCCGCGAAGCGCAGATGCATCAGTTGCCGGGACGCCTCGGCGTAGAGGTTCCAACGCCGCCAGGTCGAACGCTTCTGCCCCACCCGTTCGACGACGGTGCGGGCCAGCTCGTCGACGACCGCGAGTGGAAGGTCGTCGGCCCGCAGCACAGCGCGGTCGACACTCGTGGTGACGACACTGCAGGCCCAGTCCGCCGGGGCCTTGTCGAGGATCCGACCTGCGCGATGGCGCCACTCGACGGTCCGCTCCGCCAGCGAGCGGACCTCCTTCTCCGGCCGCGTCTCAAGCGTGGCCCGCTGGCGCAGCTGCAACACCGTGCGTCGCGATGGGCATCGCCCGTGCGTCAGTATGTACTCGGCAATCAGTCGATCCGTCTGGACTTCGATGTCGGCTGCCCGCGCCGAGAACTCACTGATGAGGTCATCGCTGATACCGACGATCTCCCAGGACGGATTGCGCTTCTCGCCCCGCGTTCGTCGCTCCCAGCCGACGCCGAGTGCTCGGGTCAGGTGATCGGCGAGGACAGAGTTGTAGTGCTCGGACAGCGCAACCACCGCGGCATGCATCGGGCGCCCGTCGAGCGTGCGCCACCTGCCGTCGCGACCCTGCACCCGGTTCGCAATGACAACATGCGTGTGCAGCTGTGGGTCCGATGCCCGGGAGTCGTAGTGATCGAACGCCGTCGCGGCTACGCCCAGGGTCTCGATCTGTGCGACTCCACCGGTTCCGGTGCGGGTCATCGCGACGTCGCGCTCGAGCAGCGCGATTACATCCGCGATGGCGTCGTGATGTGCATGGACGATCATCGCCTGGGTGCCGACGTCGGCGAGCCCCCACAGGACGGACACCGACTTCGGGACCGAGAAGGTGAGGTCGTAGCCGGCGACGGTCCGAGGCCGCGAGCGCGCGGCCTCTTCCGCCTTGATCTGCCGCATGCTCTCCGTTCGTTGCTCAGGAGAGAGTTCCGGGCTCAGGCGTGCAGCGCGGACCGCAACTCGCACCGCGACCGGCTTGAACTGGTAGAAGCAGCGGCCCAGCGGCTCGCCGGTCAGGGGGTCCAGGCCCCGGCCGAGCAGGCGACGCAGCTGCGCCTCCGTCACGACATCGCCGGAGGTCAGTGTGCCGTCGCCGAAGCCGTGCACGCCTGTCCCGAGCCAGAACCCGGGGGGTGTGCCCTTCTCCTGGTAGTAGCGGGTCAACGGCGTCGACAGCGAGCGGTTGCCATCACCGGCTGCGACCGACCTCAGCAGGTATCGGTAGCCCTCCCCCGCTGTCAGCACCCGCATCGACACCGTCACCGAGTCCAGGTACGCGGAGGTCGCCGCGGAGGGACTCGGATCCGCCCAGGGTCAGCGTCCCATTCGCCGTCTCAGACCTGCCCTTGTGACCCCGCACGGTTCCGACCCTCGCTGCTCACAGGGATTTCTCCACTGGGTTGCCGGCCCCCGCCTAACCGAACATCTCTTTTGACCGTTTACGCATGAGCTGTCTCAGCTCGGAGCGTGTTGTTGCCCACGCATCCGGGGAGAACCGCTCCTCGATCTCAGCTAGATGGACTCGGAGGAATTCGGCATACGACTCGTCAAGGAGCGAGGAGGTCTCGCGTTGCTTGAGGAAGAGGCGCCGGACGAGATCAATCGTGTACCACTCGGTGGCTGAGCCGGTCGCGGCCGGCTGGAAGTCGAGCAACAGCTGCTGACGGTCGCTGACGAAACGCAACCGGAGCAGAGCGGACTCGACCAAGAGCAGCGCATCGCCGCCGTTCGATGTCGAGACCTCGGAGCCGACGATCCGGTACCGCGCTTCGCGCCAGAGGAAATCCATGTGGGCGGCGATGAACGCAAGGATGAGCGTCATGTCAGCCTCGAGGACGGAGGGACCATTGGTTCACCCATTGGTAGCCGTTGGCAAGGAGGTAATCGATCTCCCTCTGAAGATACCCGCCCAGAGGGATCTCACCCTTGGGCACGGACAGCAGTATGCGGTCGCCGGCGGCGATTCGGTCGTCGAGGAAGTACACGTTCAGCGCCCACGGATCGAACCCCTGAGCCGTGTACTCGTCCCACTTCTGCTTGCCGATGTCGAAGTAGCTCGCTCCCCTGGCCTCCGCTTTGTTGATGTACCCCGGATGACGCCCGAGCACGGTGTCCCCGCTGTTCGTTACGTGCTGGGTTGCCAGTTGAATCTGCTCGTCGGTGAGCCCAGCGACGGCGCCCGCCCCAGGTCCCAATGGGCCAGCCGAACGATTGGCTCCAGGAAGGCTCGAACGGCTCAAGAACGCGGGGACGGCACTGGAGAGGCCGCCGCCGATGGCGCCGAGGGCGACATCGAGGGCTGAGGTGGGTCGACAGAGGAGGGTGTTGGTGGCCCAGGTGTAGCCGGCGCCGACGGCGGTGTTGACGCCGAGGGCGGTGAGGAACCTGGGCGCGCCGCTGCGCACGGTGGAGGCAACGGCGTTGCCGACGCCGGGCATGAGGATGGCGGCGCCGGCGCCGATGGCGGCGTCCTGGAACACCTGGGTGCCGAAGTCGGACCAGTCCCAGTCGCCTTCGTGGTCGAAGGCGTAGGAGACGCCGCCGGCGAGGCCGCCGATCGCGCCGCCGACCGCTGCAATCACGCAGAGGGGGCAGAGGCCGGTGGGGTCGGTGAGAGTGGTGGGCTGGCCGTCGGCGTAGATGTAGGGGCTGATCGCGGACGAGCCGGCGGGCCGGTCGACGGGGTCGGTGCTGGTGAAGCGGCCTGTGTCGGGCTGGTAGTCGCGGGCGAGCAGGTGGTAGTCGGCGGTGGCGGTGTCTTGGTGGGCGCCGGTGTAGCGGCCGGTGTTGGCCGGCGGTGAGGTGGCGACCTGGGTGGTAGTGGTGACGCCGAAGACGTCGTAGGTATAGCGCCACTGCTGGGCGCCGGTGGTGTTGACGACCTCGGTGGTGCTGCCGAGTCGGTCGTGAAGGTGCGGGAACACCCCGGCGGCGGTGCGTTGGGCGAGGATCGCACCCGTGGGGTCGGTGACGTAGGCGGTGGTCGCGCCGGCCGGGGTGATGGTCTCGGTCCGATACGGGACGTCGGCATTGATGTCCCAGGTCGATCGGGTGATCGCGGTGCCGGTGGTGCTGCTGGTACGCAGACCGAAGCCGTCGTAGCCGTAGACGGCGTCGGTGGTGGCGGTGTCGACAGCGGTGAGCCGGTTCGCGGCGTCGAACGTGTAGGTGGTCGCGCCATCGGTGATGAGGTTGCCGTCCAGGTCGTGGGTGTAGCTCTGGACGGGCGTGCCGGTGGCGGTCTGGATGGTGGCGGTGATCTGGTTGGCCGCGTCGTAGGCGTGGGTCAGGTCCGTGGTGGCGGTGCGCACGCGGGTGCGGTTGCCGACGTCGTCGTAGTCGTAGCGGGTGCCGCCGGTGGCCGTACAGGTGCTCGTGGCGGGGACGGTGCACTCGCGGGTGGGACGGCCGGCGTCGTCGTACTCGATGGTGGTGCGGGTCGGGGCGGCGGTCCCGCGGGTGGTGTCGATGCGGGTGGGCTGGCCGGCGTCGTCGAGGGTGTAGGTCCACGACGAGATCAGCGCTCCGGTGGAGCGTTCGGAGCGGACGCTGGTGAGGCGGCCGGCGTCATCGTAGCCGCGCTCCTCAGTGGTCCCGCCGGGCAAGGTCGCGGTGAGCGGGTTGCCGGCGTTGTCGTAGGTGAAGCTGCTGGCCTGGCCGTTGATGGTGCGGGTCGCGAGCAGCGAGTCGGCGTCGTAGGTGCTGACGACCTGGGTGCCGCCCGGGTAGGTGATCGAGGCGACGTTGCCGAGGTCGTCGTAGGTGTAGTCGAACCCGGTGGCCGCGGTGCCGACGCTGGTCATCTGGCCGGCGTCGTCGTAGGTGAGCTGGCGGGTGCCGGTGGCGTCGGTGACGCTGGTGAGCTGGCCGGCGTCGTCGTAGCCGTAGGTGACCGTCGTGGCGCCAGGGATGGCGACGCTGGTCTTCAGCCCGCGGGCGTCGTAGACGGTGGTGACGGTCTGGCCGCGGGCGTTGGTGATGCCGGTGCGGTTGCCGTCGGCGTCGTAGTCGTAGCTGGCGACGCGGTTCAGGCCGTCGGTGACGCTGGTCTGCCGACCGGCGAGGTCATAGTCATAGCTGGTGGTGTGGCTGTTGGCGTCGGTGATCGTCGCGACGCGCCCGACGGGGTCGTACGTGTAGGTGGTGACGGCGCCGGTGGGGTCGGTGACCGTGTCGACCTGACCGGCGGGGGTGTAGGTGTAGCTGGTGGTGCGCGACAGGGCGTCGGTGACGGTAGCGATGCGGTTGAGCGCGTCGTAGCTGGTGGTCGTGGTCTCGCCTGATGGGTTCGTCTCAGTGATCAGTCCGCCGGCGGCGTCGTAGCCGTAGGTGGTGATCTCGCCACGCCCGTCGGTGAGCGTGCTGACCCGTCCGTCATCGTCGTAGGTTCTCGTGACGGTGATGCCACCCGGCGTCGTCTCGGTCAGCCGGTTGCCGTCGTCGTCGTAGGTGGAGGTCGTCACGCCGTCGGCGGGATCGATGACCGCGATCGGGCGGCCGACCTCGTCGTAGTCCGTCGTCGTGACCCGGCCCCCTGGATCGGTGGCGGTCAGCGTGCGTCCGGCGCCGTCGTAGGACCAGGTGCTCTCGCGGCCGAGCTCGTCGGTCACGGAGACACGGCGGCCGAGTTCGTCGTACTCGGTGACCTCGACCGCGCCCATCGGGTCAGTGAGGCTGACCTGGAAGCCGCGCTCGTCATACCCGAAGGTGGTGGTGAAGTCGGCCGGGTCGCCGCCGGCTTCGTTGCCGCGTGGAGAGGTCCGCGCGACGAGCCGGTTGGCGGCGTCGTACTCGAGGGTGGTGACGTCGCCGTTGGGGTCGGTGATGCTGGTCTGGTTCCCTGCGTCGTCGTAAGTGTGGGTAGTGACGCCGCCGTCGGGTGCGGTGGTCGTCGTGAGTTGGCCTGCGCCGTCGTAGACGTTGGTGGTGATCTCCCCCGCCGGATCGGTGATCTCCACCAGGCGGCCGGCGTCGTCGTACGCGTACTGGGTGACCGCGCCGTCGGGCGTGGTCTGGGTCAGCAGCCGATCGGCATCGTCGTAGGTGTAGGTCGTGGTGAAGTCCGCGGGGTCCGCGCCGGGCTCGTTGCCACGCGGGTCCACGCGGGAGGTCATGCGGCCGGAGGTGTCGTAGCCGTAGGTCGTGACGGCACCGGTCGGCGAGGTCTCGGTGACGAGGTTGCCGGCGGTGTCGTAGTCGTACTCGGTGGTGTGGCCCTCGGGCGTGGTCGCCGTCTCGAGCAGGCCGCGGGTGTCGTAGGTGTTCGTGGTGACGGCGCCGTCGTCGGTGGTGACGGTCAGCGGCAGGCGCGCGGCGTTGTAGGTGTAACCGGTGACGGCGCCGTGCGGGCCGGTGTGCGAGGTCGCGTCGCCGTTGGTGTCGTACACCCACGACTGCGTGAGGCTCGACGGCGCCGGCCCGGTCTCCGTCGTAACCCGGTGGGCGGTGTCGTAGGTGAAGCTGGTGGTCCCACCGGACGGGTCACGGACCTGGGACGGGTTCCAGAACACGTCGTAGCGCGACTGAGTCAGGTTCCCGAGTGGGTCGAACCGGCCGACAAGTGCCTTGCCTGCGTAGACATCGGTCCAGATGCCGCCCTCGGGGTCGGTGACGTCGGTGCTGTACTGCTCGTGCTCGAATGTCGTCTCGCGATCCAACGCGTCGGTCTGGGTGCTGACTCTGCCTTGCGCGTCGTAGACGTTGGTGACGGTGTCCGCGCCCGTGGCGTCGGTAATCACGGACAGGCGGCCGTTGGTGTCGTAGCCGTAGGTCGAGGTGGTCCCGTCGACGCCGGTGACGCTGGTGAGCCGGCCACTGGTGTAGCCGTAGGTGATCTCGCGGCCGTCGGAGATGTCGATCTGGGTGAGCAGGCCGCCGGTGTAGGTGAGGTCGAAGGTGTGCCCGGCGGCATCAGTGATGGTCGACACCTTCCCGCTCGAGTGCTGCAGCGACAAGCCCTGCCCGGTGGCGGCGACTGTGCTGGTCAGTGTCCCGGCGGTGTCGAACGCCAGCACCGTCCCATCCGGGGTGCGCAGCTGGTAGCCACCCGTGACCGCCATCAGCGTGGACCGCGACGTGATCGGACTGGCGTAAGTGCCGTTCGACCGCCGCGTGAACGGCTGCGCCGACCCGTCCTCCGCATGCAGCACCACACTGGCGCCGCCGGAGGCGATCTGCAGCCGCGCCTCCCACGGCACGGACCAGCCGACGCCCATGGAACCCGCGTCGGTGTCGCGGGAGGAGTACGTCCTGGTCGCCGAACACGTCTCCCCCGGCGCGGCCAGCTCCACATCGGTGAACGACGGCGTGAACGCGCCCGTCGCGGTGTTCACCGAGTTCCCGCCGCTGTTCTGCAACCCGCCGCGGCCCGCGCTGGTCGGGGCGCACAGGCCGCCGATCAGACCGTCCGGGATGTCGCCGTTCACCCACAGGTTCCACGTGCTCGACCCCGTCTGCCCACCCACGACGGCCGCGTTGACGAACACGCTCGAGTTGCTCCGCAACGGGTTGTTCCACGTGCCCGTGCACCCGGTGCCGGGCAACGCGACCGTGAACGTCACCGGCACGCCAGGCACGCCGTCATTGATCGACGGCGCCGACACGGTCCCAAGGCTGTAGACCTGCTGCTGCAGCAGGCAGTTCCGCGTGTTCGCCGACACCGCGACGTCCTCGACCGTGCCCGCCGGACCGGAGTGCTGCACCTGGAACGTGAACGTCACAGGCTCCCCCGGCAACACCGACCCGTACTGCGTCACCGCGCCACTCGCAGCCAGAGCGCCGCCGAAGGAGTTGAATCCCTGGACGTTCCGCGGCAACCCGACCGCGTTCACCAACTGGTTCGCCCGCCGCGGCGACACCTTCAGCTCGGCCAGCACCTCATCGAGGCTCTTGTCGTCGACCGGCAGCTTCCGGTGCGGATCGAGCTCGATCCCCTCCGCGTGCTCATCCAGCTGAGCGTCGCGATCGGCCTCGGACATCGCGTCGTGGCCCTGGACGGAGTCCGGGAGCTCCGGCGCCATGTAGGCGGTATCGGCTACCGCTGGTCTCGGGACCCGCTCCGCAACCGCACCGGCCTGGGCGGGGAATCCCGCCGCCAGAACGGCCAACGACACGACGGAAGCAAGCCCACCCGACAACCTCACGGCAACCCCCTGCGGCATCTCAGGACGAACCCGACGAAGGGCACGATCCGGCTAACCTAGCCACAATGCAGGCTGTCCCGCTACCCTGAGTAGCCAAAAAGTCACTTAGAGTAGCGATCTAGGCGGCCAAGGGCGAAGGCGAGCCGCACCGTCCATAGGCCCGCACGACAGTTGCTCGGTCCCAGCAGTGAATCCCCCTCACCGCTCACGCGCCGATCCCCGCTTCGCCAACGAGGTCGCCGCCCCGCGCCGCGCTCTGGCCCGAGGGCACCCGCGGCCTCGCCCACGCTGACTTCACCGAGACCGCCGACGTCTGGCAGGACCTGGAAGAACGGGTGCTGCTCGCCCTCCCCCGACGGCTCGGCCCAGGCGTGGTGAAGACCCAGTGCCAAGTCCCGCGTGCCATCATTTGGGCTGTGACCTTTCCCGCCGTCGCCATAGTGGTGCTGATCGCGTCGCCTGGCGACACGGGACCGGAGCGCAGCACAGTCGCGCTCGAACTCGGTCGCTGGAATGCGCTGCGCGCCCAGCACGAGCACGTCGTCGTGGTGCCGTGGCTCTACGAACACCATGCGGTTCCCCTGCTCGGAGCGCACCCACAGAGCATCATCAACGCTCAAGCGGTTGACCGTGCTGACGCGGTCGTTGCCATCTTCGAGGCTCGCCTCGGAACCGCGACCGCGGCGGCAATCTCGGGCACAGCGGAGGAAATCCAGCGGGCGGTTGCAGCCGGGAAGCCCGTCCACGTCTACTTTTCGCGTGAAGCCGTCCCCGTGGGGGACATCGATCCGCAGCAACTCGCAAGCCTCAAGGCGTTCCGCGAGGGCCTGCAGTCCCAGGGACTGCTCGGCGAGTACGAAAGCCCGAAAGACCTCGCAGCCCAGGTGCGGGCGGCGATCGAGCACGACATCGCCACGCAGCGCTGGGGTGTCGAGGCTGGTCCAATCCCGGCTGCCCGAAACGGCGGTGCACTCCTCGTCGCCCATCATGACCATCGGCGGGAGCCGAGGGGGATCGATAACCGCGGCAAGCAGCTCTATCGAACCATTTCAAATCGTCTGGTGGTCACTAACAAGAGCACGACGACAGCTGCCGACGAGCTGATGGTGCGGGTGGAGGGCCTAAACGGGCAGGAGGCAGCCGTTCGCTTCGACGAGCCGAAGGAGCCGATCACACTAGGGCCGGGATCCGAGAGATCTTGGACCTTGATTGCATTCAGCCGTGACGACGTCCGCGTACTGCTCACCTGGACCGAGGATGGTCAGCCCATGCACGCGGAACAGACCATTCGTCTCAGCTCCGGTTGATGATCGATGTCGTCTTGACCTGAAGCGTTCAGGCCGCCGTGATATGCGCGCACACTATGACCCGACCTCCTGGACTCTGACGCGGCCGGCCAGCGCCGCGCGCACACCTGGACACATCGAGCTGGCCGTCGCCGGTGACGGGACTGCGGATCCCCGCCACCGGCGACGGCAGGCGACTACTCGTGAGGTTCGACCTGATGCAACCGGGTCAGTCGAGGCTCCAGACGGCCGCCTCCCGCAGTGTCACCGGGCCAACTAGGCCGGCTTCAAGCAATGGCGAGTCGCTCGAGTAGTGCTTCCAGGTGGTGAACGTGATCCGCTCGCCGCCCGGCTTCAGTTTGCCCTCGACGAACCAGTCGGGGATCGCAGAGATGCCGCCGGGTCGCTCGCCGCCCTCGTTGTAGTCGTACTCGGGCGGCAGCTGCTCGTCGCCGATGAGGCGGTTGGGCCACAGGTTCGTCACCTTCACCTCGAGGGTGTTCTGCCCGGACGACACGGCGTCGGTGATGTCGAGGAGGTGCGGGCGCCGCCAGGACGTCCCGAGGGACTGGCCGTTCACCGTCACGTCCGCGATCACCTCGACACGGCCGAGGTCGAGGAAGAGCCGCCGGTCCCGCCCGACGCGCGGTGCGGAGAAGGCCGTGCTGTAGACCGCGGTCCCGGAGAAGTACCGCACACCGGCGTCCTCGTGCCGGTGCAGCGACGTCAGCTGCTGCAGTTCGACGCTCTCCGGAGCGCCCCGGCCGGCGGGGAAGCTCACGGACCAAGGGCCGGCCAGCTCGGCCGGCTCGCCGAGGTCGGAGAGCCGGAGAGACGAGTGGCCCTTCGCCTCGTACCGGCCGTTCTGCCACACGAGCAGTGATCCGCTCGCACCGAAGGCGGGCTCGACGGATGGCGGTGCCGCCGGCGCCGGGACGCCGCCGGCCATGAGCTCACGGATCTCGGCGTCGGACAGGGCCTTAGGCGCGACGGTGAGCGCCTCCAGGTCGCCCTCGAAGTGCGGGACGAAGATCCGGTCCGGCGCGGCGAAGCCGGCTCCCGGGTGGATCGTCCGGCCCGAGGTGAGGCCACGGTGGACGAACTCGCCGTCGACGTAGAGGTGCGGCACACCGTCGCGGTAGACGAGCGCGACATGGGTCCAGCCGGCGATGGCGACGTCGGCGACGAGGACCCGGGGGAACTGGTCGTCCCAGCGTTCGTAGGCGGCAACCGCGTTGCGGCCGACGACGAAGCTGGCGGTGGCGTGACCGTCCCCGAAGAGCGCGGCACCGTCCGGCGGGTACGCCACGAAACTGAAGGCACCCATGTAGCCGTGCCGGCCCTCGGTCGCCTCCGGGCCGAAGTCGTCCGGGCCGGTCGTGGTGTCCCCCTCCGGCTTGACCCACGCCGCGATGGTGAAGTTGTCCGAGACGTCGTTCGGGCCGGCGGAGCGCTCGAGGCCGCGGGCCGCCAGCACCCGCTCGCCGTCGCGGGTGATCTGCTCGACCCGTTCCTTCCGCGCCTTCGAGCGGAAGACCACGAAGACCGACCCCGACGGCTCGAGGGTGAGCGGCAGGACGACCTCGTCGCCGTCGACGTCGTAGACGGGGGCGTCGATGATCGCGCCCGTGTGGGCGTCGAGCAGCTCGGGTTTGCGGTCGCCGGCGCGGAACCGGCAGACGACGTCCTCGTAGCGCCGCTGCTGGTTGGCGACGAAGTACACGTCGGTCTTGTCGACGACCCGGTGAATGTAGTGCAGGTTGGCGTCGGGGTTCCGGGAGCTGTAGGTGAAGTCCGGACCGAGCTCCAGCCGGTCCAGGACGTCGCCGACAGA
Organism: Jiangella mangrovi; assembly: GCF_014204975.1. Taxonomy (NCBI): domain Bacteria; kingdom Bacillati; phylum Actinomycetota; class Actinomycetes; order Jiangellales; family Jiangellaceae; genus Jiangella; species Jiangella mangrovi. The sequence continues at coordinate 3,584,972 of NZ_JACHMM010000001.1, read as the reverse complement.
CGCGCCCCAGAAGACCCGGCCCCGGCCGAATTGCCGTTCCGTCTTCGTCTCACCATCCAAGTCGCCCCAGAGCTCGCGGACGAGCGCCCGCAGCCGCGTCTCGTTCCGCTCCTTGTCCTTGAGGCCGTAGACCTCGGAGGGCGGGGCGCCGAGCAGCCACATTCCTGCCCGGACGAGGTCGTGCAGCCGTCCCAGGACGGTCAGCGACATCTGGGTGATGCCGTCGGGCAGCACGAAGGCGCGGTACTGCATGCCGTCCGGGAGCACGATCCGGCCGCGACGGATCTCGACCCGGCTGAGCAGTGCCTCTACATCGCACAGGTCGTAGGCGTGTCCGGCCGGCGGGTCCGGGGTGAGGATCGGGTACTCCTCGTCGAAGTACCCCTTGGTCCGGGTCTCGACGGGCGCGTTCTCGCCGACGAAGTAGAGCAAGTCGGCGACGTACTTGCCCTGGCGGAGGATGTGCTGGCAGGACGCCATGTAGGCGAGCCACGGCCCGGCCTGGTCGAACCACGTCGTGGTCCGGTTCATGTGGATGCCGTGCGGGCCCATGGTCATGCCCGGGAGCACGTCGGGGTTGCCGGGCTGATGGACGAACGTGTGGAAGATGACGTCCTGGAGGCCGTGCGTGTACACCAGGTCGCCGATGGCCTTCATCGCGAACGGGTGCTCCGTCCACTTGGCGTACTCCTCGGAGCCGGTGAACGACTCCGCACCGACCACCGGCTTGCCGTGGAGGTGCGCGACGGACGAGGCAATCTTCAGATCGGGGATGTGGTTGCCCGACCTGAACCAGAACTCGCCCATCGGGTAGTCGGTGCGCGAGCCCGCCTGGAGCTCGTCGAACGGCCCGTTGCCGTAGGGCTCGGTCTTCGAGACCAGCCCGACCTCGTGGCAGAGCTCGTTGAAGCGGCCCCAGTAGTTGTCGGCCATGAGGTCGGCCTGCACGCGCCGCACGTCCCACAGGAACCGCTCCGTCGTCTCGACGTCGCCGACGATGCGGCCGGTCATCGCCGGCAGGTAGGCGGTGAGGTCGTAGCCGGCGCGGTCGCTGAACTCGGCGTCGAAGCCGGGCGTCCAGTTCTGCATGCCGACCTCGTAGCTGTCGATCAGGGCACCCGCGAGGTCCTGATCGGCCAGCGGCCGCAGACCGTCCAGCAGCGGCCCGAAGAACCGCTCGAAGTGGAAGTCCATCGCCTCGCGGCTGTACTTGTCGATCTCCAGGCCGACACCGGTGTCGGTGGCCTGGTTCTGCACGCGCCCCGTGGTGGTGTGGCCGAGGCGCAGGATCGTCCACTCCCCTGCCGGTGCGTCCCACCGCAGGCGTCCGTCGTCGACCCGGTCGGTTAGGTCGACGACCTTGCGCGAGTCGATGATGCCGGTGACGGTGCGCTCGTCGAGGTCCTGGTCCTGCAGCGCCCGGCGGCCGAGGTTGGTCTTGTACGGCCAGTCCTCGAGCCGGTCCGCCGCGGTGAGATCCAGCTCGCTGATGTCGACCGAACGACTGCACGACACCCGGAAGAACCGGGCGGTCACGGCCTCGAACGCGGCGGTCGCGGGGAAGGCCGCGGTCCGGCCGAAGCCGCTGCCGCCGGTGAGGGCAGCCACCGGTGTGTAGCTCGATCCGTCCTGGGACGCCTCGAGGACCATCCCGGCGGGCGCGCTGCGGTTGTCGCCCGGGACGGCGGCCTGGATCGCGATCGTCCGCGCCGTGAACGGCTCGGCGAACTCGAGGACCAGACGGGCGGGGCTGTTCTCGTCGGCCGGGCGCATCTCGATGACGGTGTCGATGGTCCGGTCGGTGATCGCCGCGACGTCGGTCTCGACGCCGTCGACGGTGGCGCGCCGCACCCGGCTCGTCAGCGGTGCGGTTTCGCCCGGCAGCGACGGGAAGGCGAGGATCTTCGCGTCCTGGAAGTAGTCGAGGTTGGCCAGCGGCCGCTGCAGGTCCACCTCGACGGTGCCGCCGCCCTGGACGTAGGTCTCGCTCCAGGAGAGCTGCTGCATCGATAGCTCTGGCGTGATCCAGGGCGCTCCGGTGGAGGACCAGCCCGAGCAGTTGTGCAGGGTGAGGTCCAGTCCCAGGCGGTGGGCCTCGCTCATGGCGTGGTTCATCAAATCGAACCACTCGTCGCTGTAACTGACGACCGGACCGGCAGGCATGCGGTCGCTGACTTCGAAGAGATGGAAGCCGCCGATGCCCGTCAAGGCCATCGCCTCGAGGTCACGAGTGATGCCCTCGGAGGTGACGCTGCCGTTCATCCAGTGCCACCACGTGTGCGGCCGCGCGGACGCCGGAGTCTCGCCGAACGGATGCGAGGACGCTTTGCGCTCCCCCGCCGCAGCGGTTCCGACGTGCTGCGATACCACGAGCATCATCGATGCTCCGGCCGTGGCCTTCAGAAAACCTCTTCGGTTCAGGTCCATTCGCCCTCCCTTGGACGATTCCCGCACAGGGGCCGCTCAGCTCGGGCGACGCCGTCTCTCACGCTCGCCGGGGCGCGGCCGCGCGCCCTTTTCGGGGTGTGCGGCGGCCATCGCTGGATGGCCCGTGAGAGTGGGCTTGACGACGATTGATCTCGCCGTCCGCCAGAGCAGGAATTGAGTCGATTCAATCCCTTGTGACAAACCGTAGAGCCCACGGGTGATGACCGGTAGGTCAGCGGTGCAGGTTGTCCGGATCCGGTCAACCCCGGAGCAGCGTGACCTCAGAGCAGGCCTCGGTGCGCCGCCCACACGACGGCCTCGATCGGTGTCGCGACCCCGATCCGATCGCACACTGCACGGGTGCGGCGGCGCACTGTGCGCTCGGACATGTCCATCCGCCGTCCGACCACGTCCAGGGGGAGCCCTTGCGCGATGAGCTGGAGGACTCTCAGGTCCTCGTCGTCGATCGCGGGGGCTGGTGGCCGCGCTGTCTCCATTCGGTGTCCCTCCTCGGTGAGGTCACAGGCGCTCCGTGGAGTCCAGGCGGCCGGCGCCCGCGCTCGAGCGCGCCGACCGCCTCGCCGGGGGACGTGGCACCCCGGCGAGGCTTCGGTGTCCGAGGCGCGACGGCCGCCGTCAGAAGTCGAAGTCGTCGATGTTCTCGGCGTTGAAGACGAACGGATCCCCGAGGAGGACCGCAGCGTCGGCGCCGACTTCATACGAGCCGAGCCGGCCGGCCTCGAAGGTGTCCCCCTCCTCGCCGGTGATCTCGCCGGTGACGAGGGCCTGGGCGGCGAAGGCGGCGAGGTAGCCGAGGTCAGCCGGGTTCCAGAGCGCGAATGCGGTGACGGTGCCGTCCTTGACGTACTCGCGCATCTGGTTCGGGGTGCCGAGGCCGGTGAGCGCGACCGTGCCCTTGTGCTCGGACGTGGAGAGGTAGCGTGCCGCCGCGGCGATGCCCACCGTCGTGGGCGACACGATGCCCTTCAGCTCCGGGTAGGTCTGCAGGAGCGCCGCGGTCTTGTCGAAGGACGTCTGGTCGTCGTCGTCGCCGTAGACGACCTCGACGAGCTCGATGTCGGGATGACTGGCCTCGAGCTCCGCCTCCATCATCTCGATCCACGCGTTCTGGTTGGTCGCGTTGGCCGATGCGGACAGGATGGCGATCTGGCCACTCCCACCGATCTGCTCGGCGATGAGGTCGACCTGCACCTTCGCGATCCCCTCGGCGGAGGCCTGGTTGATGAAGAGGTCGCGGCACTCGGGGTTGGTGTCGGAGTCGAAGGTGACGACCTTGACGTCCGCCGAGCGCGCCTCGTCGAGCGCGTCGCAGATCGCCTCGGGATCGTTCGCAGAGACGACGAGGGCGCCGACCCCCTGCTGGGCGGCGGTCTGGATGAAGCTGACCTGCGACGTCGGGCTCGCCTCCGTCGGCCCGACCTCCTCGTAGGAGCCACCGAACTCCTCGATCGCCTCCGCGCCGCCGGCGTTCGAGGTGTCGAAGTAGGGGTTGCCGAGGTTCTTCGGCAGGAAGGTGATCGCCAAGTTGGCGTCGCCACCGTCCCCGCCGCCTCCGCCGGAGTCACTCGAGTCGTTGCCGCAGCCGGTCGCCAGCAGGGCGATGCCCAGCGCGAGCGCTACTGCCGTTCCTGCGCGCCGCTTCGGATTCGGTCCGAACATCGTTGTCTTCCTTCCTTGATGCGAACGCACTGCTATTGGGGTGCCGGCTGTGGTCGGCGGTCGTCCCCCGGTCGTCGTCTCCTCGAGAGGGCGCCGAACCGCCGGGTCTGGAGCCAGGCGAGGAGGCTGGTAGACACCACGGACGCGATGAGCAGCAGGCCAGTGATGACGTTGATGATGTCGCTGGAGATCCCGGCCAGCCGGAGAGCGCTGCCGAGTGTCCCGATGAGGAGCACGCCGGCGATCACGCCGTGCAGCGCCCCTCGCCCGCCGAAGATCGAGACGCCCCCGAGCAGCACCGCGGCGATGATCTGCAACTCCATCCCCATGGCGTTGTCGCCGCGGGCGTTGGAGTACAGCAGCGTGAAGTACACGCCCGCGAATCCCGACACCGCGCCGCTGAGGACGAACAACTGGAACTTGGTCCGGGCGACGTCGATGCCAGAGAACGCCGCCGCGTCCTTGTTCAGGCCGATCGCGTACAGCGACCGTCCGTACGGCGTGAAGTGCAGCAGCACGGCGAAGACGACCGCGAGGATGGCGAAGAGAATCATGACGACCGGGATCGGCGTGCCGGGGATGTTGGCCTTGGCGAGGTCGGTCCAGCTCTCCGGGAAGTCTGTGATCGCCGTGGTGCCGAGCAGGCCGACCGCGATGCCGCGGAAGAGCGCCAGCGTGCCGATGGTGACCGCGAGCGACGGCAGGCCGACCACGGTCACGAGGAACCCGTTGAACGCTCCCGCCAGTGTTCCCACCAGGACGGCGGCAAGTGCGGCCAGGGGGAACGGCAGCCCGGCCTGGGTGAGCAGACCGGTCACGACGCTCGCGAGACCGACGATGCTGGCGACCGAGAGGTCGATCTCCTCGGTGACGATGATGAGCGTCATGGGCAGGGCGATCAGCAGGATCGGGGCGACGTCGCGGAGCAGATAGGTCGCGGTCAGCGGGCTGTCGAAGTTGGGCACGGTGGCGAGCGACACGACGACCACGAGCACGAGGATCACGACGATGGCGGTTTCGCGGGTGAGCAGCGCCCGTCGCCACGCGGGCCTCGCGTGGGGCTTGTAGGTGCGCACGGCGACCTCGGTCGCGGTCATCTCGTCTCCTCCCGTTGGGCGATGAGCCGTCGGTGCTGTCTCACCGCGAGCACCCGGTCGAGCACGATCGCGCCGAGGATGAGGACGCCCACGACCGCTCGCTGCCAGAAGTCGTCGATTCCGAGGATCGGCAGGGCGCGGTTGATGGTGAGCAGCAGGAACGCGCCGATGGCGGCACCCCGGACGGTGCCGACGCCGCCCGAGATGGCGACGCCGCCGATGACCGCAGCACCGATCGCCTGCAACTCCCAGCCGAACCCGGCGCCGGAGCTGACGGTGCCGTAGCGGGCGGCGAACAGCACGCCGGCCAGCCCGGACAGGGCGCCGCTGACGACGAATGCCGCGACGATGCGCCGGGTCATGGGCAGGCCACACAGATGGGCGGCGGCCGGATCGGAGCCGATCGCGTACAGCTCGCGCCCGCTGCGCAGGTTGCGCAGATACCACGCGGCGCCGGCGAGCACGACGAGGGCGATGATCGTGAGGATCGGGATGCCCAGCACCTGGTCGGTACCGAGTCCGCGGAAGCCGCCCGGCATGTCCGAGGCGTTGATGCGGTCGCTGCCCGTCCAGGCGACGTTGATGCCGCGGTAGACGTACATGGTCCCGAGCGTGATCACGAGCGCCGGCACCCGCGCGAAGGCGACAAGGGCTCCGTTGACGAGACCGAGCAGTCCGCCCAGGGCGACACCGGCGAGGAACACCACGACGATCGGGATGCCGGAGACGTCGACGAAGAGGGTGCCGGTGAGGTACGCCGTCAGGCCCACGATCGACCCCACCGAGAGGTCGACGTTGCGGGTGATGATCACGATCGCCTGGCCGACGGCGACCAGCAGGAGCAGCGACGGCGTGAGGAGCAGGTCGCGGAACCCGTCGCTGGAGAAGAGGAAGTTCGGGTTGCTGAGGGTCGCGGCGATGATCACCAGCACCAGGGCGACCAGGATGCCGGTCTCGCGCGCGGTGGCGGCGTGGCGCATCAACCTGGACGCGCTGCTGGCGCCGGGAGCCGAAGGGCGCGTGACCGTGGTCATCGGACCGCCTCCGTGACCGTGGTGGCGGCGTGCATGATGGCCTCCGGCGTCGCCTGGTCACGCGGGAACTCACCCGTGAGGCGCCCTTCTCTCATGACGAGGACGCGGTCGGCCATCCCAAGCACCTCCGGGAGCTCGGACGAGATCATGAGGATCGCGATGCCCTGCTGGGCGAGCCGGCTCAGCAGACGATGCACCTCGGCCTTGGTGCCGACGTCGATGCCGCGCGTCGGCTCGTCGACGATGAGCACTCTCGGCTCGGTGGCAAGCCACTTGCCGAGCACGACCTTCTGCTGGTTGCCGCCCGAGAGCGTGCTGGCCTGGGCATCGAGGGCGGACGTCTTCACCTCGAGCCGGCTCGCCCACACCTGCGCCGCCTCGTTCTCACTGCGGGTCCACACCAGCCCCCACCTGGCGAGCTTGGACCGGATGGCCAGCGTGAGGTTGCGCGAGACGCCGTCGTCGAGAACCAGGCCTTGTCTGCGCCGGTCCTCGGGGACGAGGGCGATGCCACGACTCGTCGACGTGCGCGGGCGACCCTTCGGCAATGCCTCTCCGTTCACCCGTACGCTGCCGCTCTCGTACGCGTCGACCCCGAAGATCGCGCGCGCGACCTCGCTGCGCCCCGCGCCGACCAGGCCCGCGAGGCCGACGATCTCGCCGGCACGCACCGAGAATGAGACGTCGCGGAACACACCGGCGCGGGTGATCCCCTCGACCTCCAGCACGACGTCACCGATGTCCGCGGCGAGCTTCGGGTAGAGCTCGGTGACGTCACGCCCGACCATCTGTCTGACGAGGTCGTCGACCGTGGTGTCGGCGATGGGCGTGGTGTCGACGTAGGAGCCGTCGCGCATGACCGTGACGGTGTCGCACAGCGCGAAGACCTCGTCGAACCGGTGCGAGATGAACAGCAGCGCCCGACCCTCGTCGCGAAGGCTCCGGGCGACGGCGAACAGGCGCTCGACCTCGACGCCCGACAACGCCGCCGTCGGCTCGTCCATGATCAGCACACGCGCGTCGAGGGAGATCGCCTTGGCGATCTCGATGATCTGCTGGTCGGCAATGGACAGGCCCTCGGTGACGCGGTCCGGGTCGAGTGCCACGCCCAGACGGCCGAAGATCTCCTGCGCCTCCTCGCGCATCGCTCGGCGATCGATCCGCCCGAGCCGGGTCACGGGCTGGCGGCCCATGAAGATGTTCTCGGTGACCGAGAGGTCGGGGAAGAGCGTCGGCTCCTGGTAGATCACCGCGATGCCCGCGGCCTTGGACTGTGCGGTGCTGGAGAAGTCGACCGATTCGCCGTCGAGGAGGAGGTCGCCCGCATCGCGGCGATAGAGGCCGGCGACGATCTTGACGAGCGTCGACTTGCCGGCGCCGTTCTCGCCGATGAGTGCGTGGATCGAGCCTCGCTCGAGGATCAATGAGCCGGATCGCAGCGCGACGACCGGGCCGAACGACTTCACGACCCGTCGCAGCTCGAGCACCGGACGCGGCGGGGCGGACGCTTCGACTTCGATGGCCACGCAGGCCTCCTCCTCGCTGAGGGATCGTCGTCCGAACTCGACTTGAATCAAGGATGAATCGATTCATGCTAAGTTCAAGTTACCCTAGGGACCTGCCGCGGTGCGGTCAAGTTCTCGGGCCGATTCCTGGTCGATGGAGAGTGGAGGCGTCCGTGGCCGTGAGCATCCGGGACGTGGCGCAGCGCGCCGGTGTGTCCGTCGGCACCGTCTCGAACGTGCTCAACCGGCCGAACGAGGTGTCCGCAGACTCGGTGACCCGGGTGACCCGCGCCATCGAGGAGCTCGGCTACGTCCGCAACGACGCCGCGCGGAAGCTGCGCGCCGGCATCAGCGCCACGGTGGGGTTCGTCGTCCTTGACGGCCAGAACCCCTTCTACAACGACGTCGTCCGCGGCGCCGAAGACGAGGCGAGCAGCCACAGCATCGCTGTCCTCTACGGCAACACCGACCAAGACCCGCGCCGCGAGCGCACCTACATCGACCTCTTCCACGAACAGCAGGTCCGGGGCCTGCTCATCGCCCCGTACGGCGACGTGACGGCCCATCTCGGCCGCCTCCGGGAAGCCGGCATCGCCGTCGTCCTGGTCGACCGGTTCAGCGGCGACGGTAAGTTCTCGTCCGTCTCGGTCGACAGCGTCGCCGGGGGGCGGCTCGCCGTCGAGCACCTGATCGAGACCGGTCGCGACCGGATCGCCTTCGTCGGCGGCCCGTTCGACATCCGTCAGGTCAACGACCGGCTCGCCGGAGCTCGCGCAGCGGCGGAGAACGCCAACACCCCCGCGTCCCTCGAGGTCATCGCAACGGAGAGCATGGCCGTCGAGGACGGCGTGTCCGCCGGCGCCCGCATCCTGGCGCGCTCCCCCAGCGACTGGCCGGATGCCCTGTTCGCCGCCAACGATCTGATCGCGTTGGGACTCCTGCAGTCCCTCGTCACGGACGGACGCGCGAGGGTCCCTCAGGACATCGCGATCATCGGCTTCGACGACATCCCCTTCGCCGCCGCGGCCGCCGTGCCGCTCTCGTCCATCCGCCAGCCCAGCCGCGTGATGGGGCGCACCGCGTTGCGGATCGTCCTGGAGGAAGCGGCGGACCCCGATAGCATCCCCCGCCAGACCGTCTTCCCGCCCGAGCTCGTGGTCCGTTCGTCCACCGTGTCCAGGTGACAAGCGGCTCACCCGGGACCGGTTGGCCGGCTCCGGGTCATCGTGCCTCGGGCGTCTCAGGTCAACCTCCAACCAGCGCTCGGAACCGCTTCTCCAGCTGTTCGGCGGCGGCGGCCAGCCGGCCGCGGTGGCCGCTGACCGCCGCGGCGTCGTTCGCCAGCTGGTCGCGCTGCGTGTCGAGCATGCGGGCGAGCTCCGCCGGTTGCGGGCCGCCGAGACCGGCCCGGCTCCGGACGAACGCGGCAGGGTCGAGCGCGGTGCGGTAGCGCTGCTCGGTCAGCGGGAAGTCCTGACCCGTGACCTGCCGGTAGATGGCTGCGGCCGCGTCGACGCCGATGTCGGCCGGGGCCAAGGCCTGGGCGCGGCCGTGGTCGGCCAGCTGCGACGCGAACCGGTGCCCGTCGCGGAAGGAGACGCCGGCGGTGTCGTGCAGCAGGTCGGCCAGCTCGGTCATCGTGGAGTAGTCGTTCGCGCACTCGGCGAGCGCTCGTGCGCGGTCGACCCGCAGCGCTGCCAGCACGTCGCCGAAGAGCTCCACCAACAGCCGGGTCGGCTCCGCGGCGAGCTGGGTGATGCTCACCTCGCGAATGTCGGGCATGCCGGTGTGCAGGTTGTGCGCCGCCGTGAACAGTGCGCCGAGCGATCCGGTGACCAATGAGGCCAGCTCGCGCAGCGTCTCCAGAGCTGTGGGGTTTCGCTTCTGCGGCATCATGCTGCTGATGCCGGTCAGCGGGCCGGCCGCCAGCGTCAGCCACGGAAGCGGAGCCGCCTGCACTTGGTGCACGTCCTGGACGATCTGCGTCACCTGCACGGCCACGATGCCGAACCCCGCGGCCGCCTCGAGAATGGCGTCGGTCGGCGCCAGGTGGTTGGCGGCATAGGAGTTCTCGACGACGCCGTCGAAGCCGAGCAGCCCGGCCAGCAGCGAGCGGTCGAGGGCGAACCTCGACGTCGTCAGGGCGCCGGCGCCGAGCGGCGAGACGTTGCCGCGCGCGTACGCCTGGTCCAGCCGGGCGAACCCGCGGCCCATCGCGTCGTCGACCGCCAGCAGGTAGTGGCCGAACGTCGTCGGCTGAGCCTGCACGCCGTGGGTGTAGGCCGGCACGACGGTGCCGGCGTGCGTCTCCGCGAGGCCGAGCAACCGCCCGCGCAGCACGACGAGCGCGTCGAGCACCTCGAGGATCCCCGCGCGGAGCACGGCGCGGCAAGTGGCGGAGAACATGTCCTGCCGGCTCCGGCCGAGGTGGATCAGCGACGCGTCGCCGCCGACCAGTTCGGCCAGGCGGGACTCGAACTCCAGGTAGTCGACCCACTCCCCCGCGTACGGCTCGGCGGCCAGCAGGTCGATCGCCCGCGCGAGGCCGGCGGCGACACCGTCCTCGACCAGTCCCGCCTCGTGCACGACGACGAGGGCGGCCCGGTTCATGTCGAGGCCGAAGGCGTGGACGAGCGGCGACGGCCGGAAGAGCAGCGCTCGCGCCGCGTCGTAGGCCGGACCAGGATGATCGACGTCGGTCATGCGCCGGCCACCTTGAACGGCTCGAGCGCGCGGCGGTCCAGGTCGAAGCCGAGGCCCGGGCGGTCCGGTACCGAGATCGTGCCGTCGACGTTGAGCTCGAGGCGTTGCTCGAACATGACGTCCTTCAGCGTGTTCAGGCTGTTGTCGTAGTACTCGACGATCAGGCCGTTGGGAACGGCGGCGACGAGGTGGACGTGGATCTCCTGGTCGCCGTGCGGGGCGACGGGGGTGTCGTGGGCCAGTGCGTAATGGGCGGACTTCTGCCATTCGGTGATGCCGCCGAGGATCTGGGCGTCGGCGTTGAGGACGTCGGCGCAGCCGGTGTCGACGAGGTGGCGGAAGCCGGGCAGCGTGTACTCGTTCTCGCCGAGGGCGATCGGCACGTCGCCCGCCGCGACCAGCGCGGCGGCGCCGTCGAAGTCGTCGGGGCCGAGCGGCTCCTCGAACCAGTAGACGCCCCGCTCGCCGAGGGCACGCGCCATGCGGCGGGCGCCGATGCGGTCGTAGGCGTTGTTCGCGTCGACCAGCACGTCGACGCCGTCGCCGACCGCCTCGATGACCGCGTCGACCCGGGCGAGGTCCGCGGCGATCGGGACGCCGCCGACCTTCATCTTCACCGCCGCAACGCCGTCGTCGACCCGACCGCGCATCTCGTCCTGGAGATCGTCGAGCGTCTTGCCCGGCTCGTAGTAGCCGCCCGCCGCGTAGGCCGGGACGCGGTCGCGGTAGCCGCCCAGCAACCTGTGAACGGACATGCCGGCCTGCTTGCCGATGGCGTCCCAGACCGCGATGTCGACGGCGCTGATCGCCCGGGTGCTCAGGCCGCGGCGGCCGTAGATCTTGGGCCGGTAGATCGCGGCCCAGATGCGCTCGGTGTTCAGCGGCAGGCCGACCACGGACTCGGCGATCTGGCGCAGCGCCTGGAAGACGATGGCTCCACCGTGCGTCCAGCCGACGCCGGTGATCCCGTCCGCGGTCTCGAGCTCGCAGACGACGATCTCGGTATCCGTGTACGTGTAGAGCCCGTTCGTGATCGGCTTCTCGTACGGCGCCGAGTACGCCGTCACCCGGACGCTCGCGATCGTCATATGCCGCGGCCCTCCCTTGATCAGATGTGATGTAAATCGATCTAACGGTCACACTGGCACGCCGTCGGCGTCAAGTCAGGTGCTTCACAGATGAGCGAATCCTGAGCTGAATGCATGGTTATCGCCGTGAGACAGTGAGGATTGACGCCACGGCCGTCGACTGCCTATGCTGCGGCATCGTCGATGGAGTTAATCGATACAACTCCCACGTTCAACGGAGAAACGGTGGTGATGATGACCTCCAGTACGACCACGACGGCGAGTCGGCCGGTCGCGACCGGCACCGGATCGCGACGGCGGCGCAGCCATGTCTCGCTGTGGTTCGCCGTCCCGGCGCTCGCCGTCTACGCCGTCGTGGTGCTCTATCCGGTCGCCTCGGGCGTCTACCTGGCCTTCACCGACTGGAACGGCCTCAGCGCGACCCGCGCGTTCACCGGGCTCGAGAACCTGCGGACCTTCCTCGGCGACGGCGACGCCATGGGCGCGCTGATTCACCAGCTGATCATCGCGACGGTCTTCCCGCTGATCCAGAACGTCGTCGGGCTGGCGCTGGCGGTGGCACTGAACTCGCGGATCAAGTCGCGCTACGTGCTGCGGACCGTCTTCTTCGCGCCGGCCGTGATGACGCCGATCATCATCGCGTTCCTCTGGCAGTACATCTACTCGACCGACGGCACCCTCAACACCGTCCTGGGCGCCGTCGGACTCGACGGGCTGCGGCAGAGCTGGCTCGGCGATCCCGACCTCGCACTCTGGTCGATCATCGCGGTCATCATCTGGCAGTTCACGGGCTATGCCATGGTCATCTACCTGGCCGGCCTCCAGGCGATCCCCGGTGAGTTGCTCGAAGCGGCGCAGATCGACGGCGCCGGACGGGTGACGACCTTCGTCCGGGTGGTGATCCCGCTGCTGGCGCCTTCCATCACCATCAACGTGGTGCTCTCCACCATCATGGGCCTGAAGATCTTCGACCAGGTCTACGCCATGACCGGCGGCGGGCCCGGCAACGCCACTCAGACGCTCACCGGCTACCAGTACCAGCAGGCCTTCACCCTGGGGAACTTCGGCTACGGAACGACCGTCGCCCTGGTACTCGCGGCCATCGTCTCCGTCGTCGCCGCACTCCAGTACAAGGTCCTGCGCCGCAACGAGCGGGCCGCCTCGTGACCGGGCGGCGCTACGGCGGCGGCACGTTGACGCTCGAGATCGTCATGATCGCGATCGCGCTGGTGTTCGCGTTCCCGCTGTACGTGCTCGTCGTGCTGTCGTTGAAGAGCCCCGAAGAGGCGGCGAACTCGCCGCTGTCGCTCCCATCGGCGCTGTCGTTCGACAACTACACGGCGGCCTGGGAGCAGGCTGACCTCGCGCCCGCCATCCTCAGCAGCGTCGTCATCACCGTCGTGAGCGTCGCGGCGCTCGTGGTCACCGGCGCGCTCGCCGCGTACGCCATCGCCCGGCACACCAGTCACTGGAGCGGCGCCCTGTTCGCCGTCTTCCTCGTCGGGCTCGTGGTCCCGTTCCAGCTCGCGCTGATCCCGCTCTACCAGCTGGTCCGCGACGCCGAGCTGCTCGGCTCCTACTGGTCGGTGATCCTCTACATGGTCGGCACCGAGCTACCGCTCACGGTCTTCCTCTACACCGGCTTCCTCCGAGCGGTCCCGCGCGACTACGAGGAGGCCGCCATGATCGACGGCGCCTCGCAGCTGCGCGCCTTCCGCTCCGTCGTCTTCCCGCTGATGCGACCCGTCACCGGGACCGTGATCATCCTCAACGCCATCGGGTGCTGGAACGCGTTCCTGGTGCCCAACCTGTTCCTCAGCGGCTCCGGGCGCCAGACGATCCCCGTGGCCGTGTACTCGTTCGTCGGCGAGTTCGCGACCCAGTGGAACCTCGTCTTCGCCGGCCTCGTCATCGGCATGGCCCCAATCCTGCTCGTCTACCTGCTGCTGCAGCGCCGCATGATCCGCGGCTTCGCCAGCGGCCTCAAGGGCTAGCGCCGTCCGTCGTCCGTCCCGAGAGAAGGACCCCGTCATGACCACCAGAACACACCGGTCCACGACCGTCGCCGGCACCGCACTGCTCGCCACACTCGCCCTCGCCGCTTGCGGCGGATCCGGCGGCGACTCGACGGGCGCCGGCGACGACTCCGGCGCGCCCTCGGGCGAGCTGCGCATCGCCGTGCCCACCAGTCAGGGCCCCGCCACCACCGCCGCCGCGGAGGCGTTCGAGCAGGAGTACCCCGACGTCTCGGTGGACGTCTCGACGGCCAACACCGACCAGTATCAGCAGGCCACTCGGACACAGCTCGCCTCGGGCACCGCCGCCGACGTCGTCTACGTCTGGGCCGGCAGCGGCGGCGTGATGTCCGTGGCCACACTGGCGAGTGAGGGCGTGCTCGCCGACCTGTCGGAGGAGGAGTGGACGGCGGGCATCCCCGAGGAGCAGCGCTTCCTCACCCAGGTAGACGGCAAGACCTACATCCTGCCCGCCATCTACGGCGCCGTCGGCGCCATCTACAACCAGGCAGCCTTCGACACCGCCGGCGTGACACCCCCGCAGACCTGGACCGAACTCCTGGCCGCCTGCGACACGTTCAACGACGCCGGCATCGTCCCGATGGCGCTGGGCCTGCAGACCCCGGCGAACGGTCAGTTCATCGACTACTCGCTGGTCGCGACGACGGTGTACGCGGAGCAGCCGGACTTCGGCGAGCAGATGGACAGTGGCGCGGCGACCTTCGCCGACTCCGGCTGGCGTGACGCCATGGAGAAGTACCTCGAGCTCAACGAGCACGGCTGCTTCCAGGAGAACCCGACGGGCACGCCGGCAGACGAGGCGCTGCGGATGGTCAGCACCGGCGAGGCGGCCATGTCGGTGCAGGTCAACTCCTCGCTCCCCCAGGTCCAGGAGTCCGCCCCGGACACCGAGTTCGGGCTGCTGGCGCTCCCTGCCACCGACGACGCCCCCGCCACGCGGCTGCCGGTCGCGCTGACCGGCACCTTCGGCGTCACGGCGCGGAGTGAGAACCAGGCCACCGCCAAGGCGTTCCTCGACTTCCTGGCCGAGAACCAGTCGATCTACGCAGAGCAGGTGAGCACGCTCCCGATCGACCCCGACCAGGCCCCGGCGGAGGTCACCCCGGCCCTGGAGACCGTCAGCACCTTCGTCGCCGACGGCCGGACCGCCCCGTATCCCGACCAGACGTGGCCGAACCCGGAGGTGCAGCAGACTCACCTGCAGGTCGTGCAGGATCTCTTCACCGGATCGGCCAGTGTCGACGACGCGCTCGGCCGGCTGCAGGAGGCCTTCGAAGGGTGAGATCATCGGTCCGATGGCACGGACCCGATGACCCGTCCGGCACGGCCAGGCTGAGAAGGAGGCGGTGATGGCCAAGGTCCGAGTCAGGGAGGTGGCCGCCCTGGCCGGTGTGTCCACCGCCACCGTCTCCAACTACCTCAACCGGCCGGGCCGGGTCTCCGACGAGACCGGCAGGCGGATCCGCGCCGCCATCGACGAGCTCGGCTACGTCCGCAACAACGCCGCCCGGCAGCTGCGGCAGGGCCGCAGCTCGACCATCGCGCACATCGTCCCCGACATGACCAATGTGACCCTCGGCGCGCTCGCCGACGGCATCGAGAAGCGGGCGTCGGAGGCGGGACTGTCGGTCTTCCTCGCGAACTCGCAGGGCGACCAGGAGAAGGAGAACGCGTACCTCGAGCTCTTCGAGGAGCACGGGGTACGCGGCATCCTCGTCCTTTCCCGCGGCCCGGTCGAGGAACGGCTGGCCGCCATGCGTGAGCGCGGGACACCGAGCGTGATCATCGGCCACCGGGCCTCGAACCCCGAGCAGCCCTCGGTGTCCGTCGACAACGTCGCGGGTGGCCACCTCGCGGCGAAGCACCTCGTCGACATCGGCCGCCGGCACATCGCCTTCGTCGGCGGCCCGCTCGCCATCCCCCAGGTCGCTGATCGCCTCGCCGGTGCCGGCCGCGCCGTGAAGGAGTCGGGCACCGCCTCGCTCGAGCTCATCACCGTCGACCAACGCGACGTCGCGACCGGGCGTGCGGTCGGGGCGGAGCTCGCCGCCCGTAGCGCCGACCGCCGGCCCGACGCCGTCTTCGCCGTCAACGACCTCCTCGCTGTGGGCCTCGAGCAAGCACTCGTCACCGGCGGCGTGCGCGTCCCCGACGACATCGCCCTCGTCGGCTACGACGACAGCGAGTACGCCCGCGCGTTGCTCGTCCCGCTGACCTCGATCCGACCTCCGCACGAGAGTTTCGGCGCCTCCGCGGTCGACCTCCTCATCACCCTCATGACCGACGACGGACCACCAGAGGAGACGCAACTCGTGTTCGCACCCGAGCTCGTCGTCCGCGGATCCACGGTTCCCGGCGCCGACACCTGACGGCTCCAGGCGGGTGCTCCCGAGTGGTCGCCGACATCGGCAGCCGCGCGCCACCACCGCTGCGTCGGAGCCTCGGCCTACGCTCGTGCTCGTGACGGTCACCTGGACGAGTCTCCATCGGCTTCTCGGCGTTGCGCCGGGACCGCTGACGTACGAGATGTTCGAGCAAGCCGCCGGCGAACAGCTCGCCGAAACTGGCGACCTCGACTGGAAGCAGACTCTGCCGTTCAAGCTCGAAAAAGCCCATGCCGAGAAGGAGAAAGAGGAACTGTGCAAGGACGTCGCTGCCATGGCGAACAGCGGCGGCGGCCTCATCGCCTACGGGATCGCAGCAGACGGGCAGAGTGGCCGGGCGCAGAAGGTCATGCCCGTGACCATGGACGAGAAGGCCCAACTGCAGATCCGCTCACTCGCCGCTGCCCGTATCCGGCCTATCGTCGGCGGCCTTCAGCTCGTACCGTTGCCGGCCCCGGGTGATCCCGCGAACGGAGTGCTCGCGGTGCACGTGCCCGCTAGCCCATCAGCGCCTCACGCCTTGGAAGGCCAGGACGTGCTGCGATTCCCGTACCGCTACGGTCCGCAGACCGTCTGGATGCGGGAGCAGGAGCTCGAACGCGCTTACGGTGACCGATTCGATAGGCGAGCGGCTGACCATGAACGGCTCGCAAAGATCATCGATGAGCTGACAAGCCGGCTCGATTCTGGCGTTGGAGCATGGGTCGTGGGCGTCGCGCACCCACGGGTCCCCCGCACGGGCCTAGTGCCGGACACACCACGTGGGGAGATCATTTCGATCATCGACCGGGCACGGGAAGTCTCGAATGAGCTCATCCCACGCGGCGGTTTCTTCAGGTACGGGTTCCTCGATGCTGTCGAGCACGAGGCGCTGAACCCGCGTCGAGGACTTCGCCGTTGGGTCGTGCGTCGGGCTTCCCCCTCTGGCCCCAGCGATCAATCACAGGGCGTGCACGTGGAGATCCATCACGACGGCACCGCCGTCCTCGCCGCCCAGTTGAACTGGAATGCGCCTTCGGATGACACCGCTCTTGTGATCTCTGAACTCATCGAAAGCGCCGCCGCGGACCTCGTCGCGCTGACCGCCTCGACCGCTCGAGCACGCTACATCGACAGCCCACTGGCTGTGCGCCTCGATCTGGTACAGGACATCGACGGCGCCCTTCCCTACCAGGCCGCAACCGCCTACGGGCCGCTCGGCACGCCGCGGAACACCCCGCTCCCGATCGACGGCACTTGGCGTGTACATCGCTTCACGCCGATCGAGACGGAGGTCTCCGCAACGGCCGATAAGTCAGCCCTGGAGGAGGCCGCGCGTGATCTCGCGACTGACGCCATGCACCAGTTCGGCGCGGAGTCGATTCGACTCCTGCGGGCGCGTCCCGC
Organism: Jiangella mangrovi; assembly: GCF_014204975.1. NCBI lineage: Bacteria > Bacillati > Actinomycetota > Actinomycetes > Jiangellales > Jiangellaceae > Jiangella > Jiangella mangrovi. Next base: position 3,567,632 of record NZ_JACHMM010000001.1, on the reverse strand, counting down.
GGGTGGTCAGGCAAGCTGATTCCGGAGCTCGGCGGCCGCTTCAAGGGGCCAGTGCGCCAGCGAGCGGCGTGAGCGCGACGACCTACCTGGAGATCAAGAAGATGTCGAACCGCGGGACGACCCGCTCCGGCTGATCGACCTCGGCGTACGTGGAGCCGAACGGGAACTCCGTCCGTCGGCATAGGAGATCGTCACCGCGTCCAGGCGCCGGCACACGAGGGCTGCCGTCGACCTGGTCGCGGTTGCGCAGCAAGACAGGTTATCCGTTGTAAAACAGTCCGCACGGTTATCCGTTGTAAATCGTGGCGAAGGGACAGGCATCTTGTACGACGTCGAGGTCGGACTGGATCCGGCGTTCACCGTGGGCACGGTCGATCCGCGACTGTTCGGCACGTTCGTCGAGCACATGGGGCGGTGCGTCTACGGCGGCATCTTCGAGCCCGACCACCCCACGGCCGACGAGCACGGCTTCCGCGGCGACGTCGCCGAGCTGGTCCGCGAGCTGGGCGCGACCGTCGTCCGCTACCCGGGCGGCAACTTCGTCTCCGGCTACCGCTGGGAGGACGGCGTCGGTCCGGTCGCGGAGCGCCCGCGCCGCCTCGACCTGGCCTGGCGTTCGTTCGAGCCGAACACCGTCGGCGTCGACGAGTTCTGCCGCTGGGCCCGCGGCGTCGGCATCGACCCGATCCTGGCGGTCAACCTCGGCACCCGGGGCGTGGACGCCGCCGTCGACCTGCTCGAGTACGCGAACTTCGCGCCCGGCACGACGAGCACCGCCGATCGCCGCGTGGCGAACGGGCACAAGGACCCGCACGCGATCCGCACCTGGTGCCTGGGCAACGAGATGGACGGCCCGTGGCAGATCGGGCACAAGACCGCCGACGAGTACGGCCGGCTCGCCGCCGAGACGGCGAGGGCCATGCGCCGCGCCGACCCGGACATCGAGCTGGTCGCCTGCGGCAGCTCCAACAGCGCCATGCCGACGTTCGGCACCTGGGAGCGGGTGGTCCTCGAGCACACCTACGACCTGGTCGACCACGTCTCGCTGCACGCCTACTACGAGCCGGTCGGCGGCGACGTGGACAGCTTCCTGGCCTCCTCGGAGGACATGCGCGCGATGATCACGGCCATCGCCGCGACGGCGGACCACGTCGGCGCGGTGCGGCGCAGCGACAAACGGCTGACCATCTCCTTCGACGAGTGGAACGTCTGGTACCAGCACCGCTTCGCCGGCCAGGAGGGGCTCGAGCGGACCGAGAACGGCGCCCTCATCGAGGACGTGTACGACGTCACCGACGCGGTCGTCGTCGGCGACCTGCTGATGGCCCTGCTGGACCACTGCGACCGCGTGGCGATCGCCTGCCAGGCGCAGCTGGTCAACGTCATCGGGCCGATCCTGACCCGGCCGGGCGGTCCGGCCTGGCGGCAGACGATCTTCCACCCGTTCGCGCTGACCGCCCGGCACGCCCGCGGGACGGTGCTGCGGACGGCGGTCCGCACCGCACCGCTCGCGACGGAACGCTTCGGCGACGTCCCCGCCACGCGCGTCACCGCCGTCCAGGACCCGGTGACCGGGGCGCTCACCCTCTTGGCCACGAACCGCAGCCGCACCGAGCCGGCCCGGCTCACCGTCGACCTCCGAGCCTTCGGCCACCGCCGGCTGCTCGAGCACCTCACGATCGCCGACGACGATCCGTCCGCCACCAACACCGCCGAGCAGCCGGACCGGGTCGTCCCCCGTCCGGCCACCGGCACCGTTCTCGACGGCGACCAGACGCTCACCGCGACCCTGCCGCCGTCGTCCTGGCACCTCATCCGGCTGGGCGACTGACCCGGCACTGCCTGCGAAGGAGCAGCTGTGACCACACGCATCCACCCCCTGTCCAGGAGACGCTTCCTCACCGCGACCGGCATGGTCGGCGCCGGCGTCGTCCTCGCGAACTGCGGCGGCGGCTCGCAGTCGCCCGGCGCCGAGCCGGCCGAGGGCGACGGCGGCGCCAGCGGCTACGACGGACCGAACGTCGAGCTGGCGTTCTGGAACGGCTTCACCGGCGGCGACGGCCCGTTCATGCAGGAGCTCGTCGACACGTTCAACTCCGAGAACCCGAACATCGCGGTCACGATGACGGTGATGGAGTGGGCCGACTACTACGCGAAGGTCCCGACGGCGGTGCAGTCCGGCAACGGGCCCGACGTCGGCATCATGCACATCGACTCGCTGCCGACCAACGCCGCCCGCAACGTCATCGTCCCCCTCGACGACGTCGCGTCGGCACTGGACCTGAAGGAGGGCGACTTCGCCGACGCGGTCTGGGGCGCCGGCGAGTACGACGGGCAGCGCTACGGCATCCCGCTGGACATGCACCCGCTCGGGATGTTCTACAACAAGACCGTCCTCGAGTCCGCCGGCCTGGACCCGGAGAGCCCGCCCATGGACCGGCAGTCCTACGAGGCCGCGCTCGAGGCGCTGGCGTCCGCCGGGATCCAGGGGCACTGGATGTCGCCGCACCCGTTCACCGGCAGCATGACGCTGCAGTCGCTGATCTGGCAGTTCGGCGGCGACCTGTTCAACGAGGACGGCACCGAGGTCACCTGGGCCGAGGACCCCGGCGTGCAGGCGCTGACCTGGATGGTCGACGCGGTCAACACCGGCTGGAGCCCCAAGGACGTCGGCCAGGACGCCGACGCGATCGCGCTGCAGAACGGCCAGGCCGCGTTCAACTGGAACGGCATCTGGAACATCAACACGCTCAAGGAGATCCCCGACCTGCAGTGGGGCGTCGCTCCGCTGCCGAACATCGGCGGCACCGACGCGGCGTGGGCGGGCTCGCACAACTTCGTCATCATGCGCCAGCGCCAGGCCGACGACGACAAGCTGGCGGCGTCCCGGGTGTTCATCAACTGGGTCAGCCAGCAGTCCATCGCATGGGCCGAGGGCGGCCAGGTGCCCGCCCGCAACGAGGTCCGCGAGTCCGCCGAGTTCGAGGCGCTCCCGGAGCAGGCCGCGCTCGCCCAGCAGGTCGACTACCTGCACTTCCCGCCGTCGGTGCCGGGGATCAGCGAGGCGTTCGCCGACTTCGACCAGGCGCTCAACGAGGCGGTGCTGCTGACGAAGGAGCCGGCGGCCGCGCTGTCCGAGGCGGCCGAGCGGGCCTCGAAGAAGCTGGAAGAGAACCGCGAGCGGTACGACGGGTAGCGCCGTGGCGACCACCGCGCCGGCGGCGCCGCCGGCCTCCCCCACCCGCATCAGGCGGCACGCACCCTGGACGCCGTACGCGTTCATGGCGCCGTTCCTGGTCGTGTTCGCGACGTTCGTGCTGGCGCCGGCGGTGCTCGGGATCTGGATGAGCCTGCACGACTGGGACTTCATGCTGCCGAGCAAGCCGTTCATCGGGCTGGACAACTATCTCGCGCTGTTCGACTCGACGTCGGCCGTGTTCGAGGAGTTCTGGAACGGCATGCGCGCGACCGCGATCTTCACCGTCGCGAGCGTCCCGTTCCTGGTCGCGGTCCCGCTCGGGCTGGCGGTGCTGCTGAACCGCCGGTTCCCCGGCCGGACGTTCTTCCGAGCGGTCTTCTTCATGCCCTACGTGCTCGGCGTCGCCGTCGTCGGGCTGCTGTTCCGGTTCATGCTCGACCCGAACATCGGCATCGTGAACGGCCTGCTCGGAACGACGACGCCGTGGATCACCGCCCAGCCGTGGGCGTGGATCAGCCTGGTCGCGATGACGGTGTGGTGGACGCTCGGCTTCAACACGATCATCTACCTGGCCGGGCTGCAGGACATCCCGCGCGAGCTGTACGACGCGGCGAAGGTCGACGGCGCGTCGGCCTGGCAGGTGTTCCGGAACGTGACGCTGCCCGGGCTGCGCACGGTGCACCTGTTCGTCGTGACGATCACGATCCTGGCCTCCGCGAACATGTTCGGGCAGGCGCTGCTGGTGACCAACGGCGGACCCGGCGACTCCACCCGGACGGCGCTCATCGTCATGCTCGCCGAGGGCCTGGAGTCGTTCCGGATGGGCAGCGCCGCGGCGATGTCGTACCTGCTCGCGATCTTCCTGGGGATCGTCTCGATCGTCCAGGTGCTGGCCATGCGGGAGAGGAGGCCGCGATGGCGCTCCTGACCCGCCCGTCCCGGTCCAGCGAGGACGACCGGGCGACGACGGCGTCCGGCTCGCGCGGGGCGCCCGGCGGCCTCGCCCGGCGGGGCATGTTCTGGCTGTTCCTGCTGGTCCTGACGGTGATCTTCATCGGGCCGATCGTCTGGATGTTCCTGACGTCGATCAAGACGAACCCCGAGGCGACCGCAGTCCCGCCGACGCTGCTGCCGTCGTCGCCGACCTTCGACGCCTACGAGGGGCTGCTGCGCCTCGATGGCGCCTACCCGGTGCTGCGCTGGTTCCTCAACAGCCTGCTCGCGGCGACGCTGCACATGGTGCTGGTGCTGGCGATCGCGTCGACGGCGGCGTACGCGCTGGCCCGGCTGCACTTCCGCGGCCGTGGCGCGCTGTTCGTCGTGATCGTGTCGACGCTGTTCATCCCCGGTTTCGTGTTCCTCATCCCGAACTACCTGATCATCGACCGGCTCGGCTGGCTGGACACCGTCTGGGCGCTGGCCGTGCCGGGCGCGGCCGGCGCGTTCGGGGTGTTCTTCCTGCGCCAGTTCTTCGCCATGCTCCCCGGCGAGCTGGAGGAGGCGGCGCTGATCGACGGCGCCAACCAGTGGCAGATCTTCACCCGCATCGTGCTGCCGAACTCGAAGCCGGCGCTGGCCACGCTCGCGGTGCTCTCGTTCCTGTCCAACTGGAACGACTTCGTCTGGCCGATCTACGTCCTGTTCAGCCCGGAGCGGCTCACGCTGCCGGCCGGGCTGCGGCTCCTGCAGGGCGCGTACACCACCGACTACCCCGTCATCATGGCCGGCGCGTTCGTCGCCAGCGTCCCCGTCCTGATCCTGTTCCTGTTCACGCAGCGCTACGTCATCGAGGGCGTCTCGCGCAGCGGACTGAAGGGATGATCGCGTGATCCGAATCCCCCTGCTCGGCGCCGTCGTGCTGATCGCCGGGCTGCTGGCGCCGTCCGCCGCCACGGCGGAACCGGCAGCTGACCCCGTCACCCGGAATCCGATCTCGAGCGAGTTCTCCGACACCTACGCCGACCCGGCCGTGATCCGCGGCAAGGACGGCTGGTGGTACCTGTACGCGACCAGCGACCCGTTGCACGAGGCGCCGAGCGAGTTCGGGCTCATGCACATGGCCCGGTCGCGCGACTTCGTCGACTGGGAGTACCTGGGGACGGTGTTCGAGGAGGGCGACCGGCCTTCGTGGACCACCGGAGGCTCGTTCTACTGGGCGCCGGACATCCGCTACGTCGACGGGCAGTACGTCCTGTACTACACGGTCACCGACACCGTCGCCGAGCCCGGGCAGTGGAACTACGCCATCGGGGCCGCGACGGCGCCGACCCCGGCCGGCCCGTGGACCGACTCCGGCGGGCCGGTCGTCGCGCCGCGGCCGGTCGGCGACGGCAACTACTTCAACACCATCGACCCGGCGCTGCTGTCGGCGTCGGACGGGAAGCGCTACCTGTACTTCGGCGGCTTCCACGGCGGCCTCTGGGTGACCGAGCTGGACGCGTCCGGGCTGCGCGCCGTCGGATCGCCCACGCAGGTCACCGTCGGCGACCGGTACGAGGGCTCGTTCGTCGTCGAGCGGGACGGCTGGTACTACCTGACGGCGTCGTCGGCGAACTGCTGCGCCGGGCCGGTCACCGGGTACAGCGTCTACGCCGGCCGGTCGCAGAGCCCGCTCGGCCCGTTCCTCGACCACGAGGGCGTCTCGATGCTGGACTCGCGGGTCGGCGGGACGCAGGTGCTGGCGCAGAACGGCAACCGCTGGATCGGCGTCGGGCATCACACGATCGTCACTGACGTCGCAGGTCAGGACCACATCGTCTATCACGCGATCGACCGGGACGATGCCTGGCTGGACGCGCCCGGCGGCGTCAACGAACGGCCGACGCTGATCGATCGGCTCGACTGGATCGACGGCTGGCCGGTCGCGCGGGCCGGCGCCGGACCGTCCGACACCCCGCAGCCGGCGCCGGTGACGGCGTCGTCGCTCGGGATCGAGTCGGCTGCGCCCGCATCGAACGGGGCGCTGCGCGGCGACTGGTCCGCGGGGACGGATTCCGTCGGCGACGGCGGCGACGTCGCGGTGCTGTCGGGTGCGGCCCGGACGGCGGAGTCCGCGCCGAAGGACGTGCGGGTCGAGGCGGACGTCCAGGTGTCCGGAGCGTTCACCGTCGAGGTCGCGCGGTCCGGGCGCAACGGCGTCACGGTGGCCGTCGACGCCCTGGAGCGGACGCTGACCGTCACGTCGACGCAGGGCCGCCGCGTCGTCGGCGACTCCACGCCGTTGCCGGCCCGGTACGACGGCGACGAGTGGACGGCGCTCTCGGTCGAGGTGCGCGACGGCCGCGTGGTCGCGCGGCTGGCCGAGAGCCGGCTCGGCGACGCCGACGCCGAGGTCGCCCTCGACCTGCCTCGCGGCGTGGCCAAGCCCCGCCCCGTCACGCTGGCGGCGTCCGGCGGCGAGGCGCGGGTCGACAACCTCACCGTCGTCGCGGCGCACGAGCCGGTGACGGAACGCGTCGACGAGCCGGCCGCAGGTGACACCGTCGTCGATGAACAGTTCGACGGGTCCGCGCCCGGCGCGGGCTGGGAGTGGGTGCGGCCGTCGTCGTCGGTGACCGTCGGCGAGGGCGTGCTGCGCTGGCCGCTGGAGTCCGTCGACGTCGTCGGCGCCGGCAACACCGGGCCGCTGCTGCTGCGTACGCCGCCCGACGGCGACTGGATCGCGGAGACGAAGCTGCACCTCGACCTCGGCTCCGGGACCATCCGCAACTACCAGCAGGCCGGGCTGATCGTCCGCGTGGACGACGACGACCTGCTGCGGCTCGGCGACGTCGCGATCTGGGGCACGCGCCAGGTCGAGTTCGGCAAGGAGCTGGACGAGAACGGCGCCCTGCGGTGGGGCGCGCACCTCGGCGGGCCTGTGGCGTCGACGATGTGGCTGCGGATCGCGCACACGCGGGACCCGGAGACCGGCGAGCACCGGTACCGGTCGGCGTCCTCGCGCGACGGGGTCAGCTGGCGGTGGGGCGCGACGTGGACGCTGCCGGCGGACACGTCGCCGCAGATCGGGCTGTACGCCGGCGGCGGCGCCACCCCGGCCAGCGTCGCGACGTTCGACTGGTTCCGTCTGTACGAGGCTCGATGAGGATCGGTCTCTTGGCGGCGGTGCTCGCGCTGACCGCGTGCACCGCCGCCGAGCCGGACCCCGTCGAACCCGATCCCGCTGAACAGGAGACCAGCACCGTGGGCTTCACGAACCCCGTCGTCGACCGCGACTTCCCCGACCCCGCCGTCATCGAGGCCGACGGCGGCTACTACGCGTACGCGACGAACTCGCGGCTCGGGAACGTGCCGGTCATGACGTCGCCGGACCTGGTGACGTGGGAGCCGGCCGGCGACGCGATGCCGGTGCTGGCGCCGTGGGTGACCGGCGGGCGGACCTGGGCGCCGGAGATCGCCGTCCACGCGCCGGACCGGTACGTGCTCTACTACACGGCGCTGGGGACGGCGTCGGGGCGGCAGTGCGTGGGCGTGGCGGTGGCGTCGTCGCCGTCGGGCCCGTTCGTCGACGAGTCCGCGGAGCCGCTGATCTGCCAGGCCGACGAGGGCGGCTCGATCGACGCGAGCCCGTTCACCGACGCCGACGGCGCTCGCTATCTGCTGTGGAAGAACGACGGCAACGCCGTCGGCGTCGACACCTGGCTGTATGCGCAGCCGCTGTCGCCCGACGGGTTGTCGCTCGTGGATTCGCCGGTCCGGTTGATGAAGCAGGACCAGCCGTGGGAGGGGAACCTGGTCGAGGCGCCGTTCCTGTGGCTGCGCGACGGCACGTACTACCTGTTCTACTCGGCCAACGCCTACGACACCGCCGCGTACGCCGTCGGCTACGCCGTCTGCGAGGGTCCGCTGGGGCCGTGCTCGAAGCCCTCGGAGGAGCCCGTGTTGGCGTCGACGGAGGACGCGGCCGGGCCGGGGCACTGCGTGCTGGTCGAGAAGGACGGCCGCACCTGGATGGTCCACCACGCCTGGCCGCCGGAGTCGGTCGGCTCGGCGCTCCCCGGCCGGACGATGTGGCTCACCGAGGTGACCTGGTCCGACGGCGTCCCGGTCCTGGACGGCCCGCGGGCCTCGGTGGACGTCGTGCCCTGAGTCATGGCGCTCTTTCCGCTGCTCTGGCAGCAGAAGAGCGCCATCAGCCGTCGACGGTGACGTCGATGGTGTGCCAGCCGGAGGCGCCGTCCGGCACGGGCGGCGCCTCCTCGGAGGTCTGTACCTCGCCGTCGGCGGTGGTGGCGCGGACCGTCAGCCGGTGCTCACCCGGCTCGGCGTCCCACTCCCACACCCACTGCCGCCAGGTGTCGGCGCTCGGGACGGCGGCCAGCCGCGCGGCGTTCCAGTCGCCGTCGTCGACCCGGACCTCGACGGCGTCGATGCCGCGGTGCTGTGCCCACGCGACCCCGGCGACGGCGACGGTACCGGCGTCGACGTGGGCGCGGCTGTTCGGGACGTCGATGCGCGACGCGACCTTGACCGGCCCCTTCTCGGCCCAGCCGCGGGTCGTCCAGTAGGCCTCGAAGTCGGCGAACCGGGTCACCTCGAGCTCGACCACCCACTTGGTGGCGCTGACGTAGCCGTACAGGCCGGGGACGATCATGCGGACCGGGAACCCGTGCGCGACGGGGAGCGGCTGGCCGTTCATGCCCACCGCGAACAGCGCGTCGCGGCCGTCGGTGAGCACGTCGAGCGGGGTGCCGGCGGTCCAGCCGTCCTGCGACGTGGAGCGGACGGCGTCGGCATCGGCCGTCGGTCGGGCGAGCGCCAGGACGTCGGCGATGGGGATGCCGGTCCACAGCGCGTTGCCGATGAGGTGGCCGCCGACCTCGTTGGACACACAGTTCAGCGTCAGCCAGCGGCTCTCGAGGCCCATGCCGACGAGCTGGTCGTAGTCGAGCTCGACCTCGTTCTCGACCATGCCGTGCACGCGCAGCGTCCAGTCCTCGGCCCGGACCAGCGGCTCCGAGAGCGCGGTGTCGATGCGGTAGAAGTCCTGGTTGGGCGTGCGCCACGGCTCGCCGCCGTCGACGACGAGGTCGACCCCGTCGGGCGGCGTGGCCCGCGGGAGGTCGATGGTGCTCGCCAGGTCGTCTCGCGACGTCTCGACCCCGGCCCGCCGAGCGCCGAGCAGCTGACCGAGCCCGCTGCCGACAACGGCGAGGCCCGCGGTGATGCCGGCGGCGGTGAGGAACGATCGTCTCGTCGGCGCCGATGGGGGTGACGGCGTCAGCTGCGGTTGCGGTGTGGTCGGCCCGGTCGCCTTGCCGACGAGCCAGCTCAGGGTCGGCAGCGCGACGATCCCCGCCGCGACCGTGGGGATGAGGTCGGCCATGGTGGTGTCGGGCCGGCTGTTGACCGCGAACCCGGCGATGACCAGCAGCGCCGTCGCGGCGAGCATCCCCCAGCCCTTGCGGCGGGCCGTGAGCAGGCCGATCAGCGCGCCGAGGACGACCAGCACCACGCCCATGCCGACCAGCAGCGCCGTCTTGTCGTGGGTGCCGAACGTCTGGATCGCGAAGTCCTTGAGCCAGGACGGCGTGTGGTCGATGAACTCCTCACCGACCGCCACCACCGGCGTCTCGGCCCGGCCCAGCGCACCGGCGACCACCTCGGCGGCGGCGAGGCCCAGTCCCAGCGAGAGCACGCCGGCCAGCGCGGGCGGCCACCACGGGCGGTGTGGCGTAGCCGGCGGGGCGGTCTCCGGCGCTGCCGTCACGGAATCGGTCACCCTCCGATCATCCTCCCGGCCTCGCCGCGCGCCCAGGTGACCGTCATGATCGTCAGCGAAAGTTCAGAATCGGGGTTGGCCGGGAGGATGAGGTGGGCCGGGGTGACGAGGTTGGCTCCCCGTCCCCCTGCTGCCCAGTCTCTTAACCCCGCACGCGCGCCTCAAGTCCGCGCCCTCTGTGGTCGGCTCTCACTGTGGCTTCCGGGGCTTGGACTTGACCCGCACGCACGGGGCCAAGAACTCTGGCAGCTATCAGGGGGACGGGGAACACCCTGGGCACGCCTCGCCGTCATCTTGCGGCGCGCCTGGGGCTGTGGACAGCGATGATCATCAAGGATCGCCCACATCACGAGGCTTACCCGAGCCTCAACACGATTGCAGGCGTGTCGAGGCTCGGGTAAGCGTGGTGGGCGGCCCAGCAAACACCCCGAAAGGTGCGGGCCCGCCGACCACCCACCCGTCGCCAGACTCCCCCCGTCCCCCTGATAGCTGCCCGTTCTTAGACCGCGGGGAACCGGGTCAAGTCGAAGCCCCGGAAGCCACAGCGGCAAAGCAACCACAGAGGGCGCCGACTTGAGGCGGGTCCCCGCGGCTAAGAGAATGGGCAGCAGGGGGACGGGGGGAACCCAGCTCAACCCAACGCAGCGAGATATGGGGCGATCCCTCGGAAGGCCTGGCCTCGGTGCGAGATCGCGTCCTTCTCCTCCGGCGACAGCTCGGCGGTGGTCCGAGTCGACCCGGAGGCCACGAAGATCGGGTCGTAGCCGAACCCGTTGGTTCCCCGCGGCGAACGCACCACGACCCCGTCGCACCGCCCCTCCGCGACGAACGAAGAACCGTCGGGCAGGGCCAGCGCCGCCACGCACACGAACGCGGCCTGCCGGGCCGAGTCCGGCACGCTCTCCAGTTGCGCGAGCACCAGCCGCAGGTTGGCGCCGTCGTCGCCGTGCACCCCGGCCCAGCGGGCCGAGAACACGCCGGGCATCCCACCCAGAGCGGCGACCGACAGGCCCGAGTCGTCGGCCAGCGCGGGCAACCCCGTCGCCGCCGCCACCGAGCGGGCCTTGAGCAGGGCGTTCTCCTCGAACGTCAGCCCCGTCTCCTCGACGTCTTCCACACCGGGGAACGACGACACCGCGACCAGCGAGACCGGGGCCCCGGCCGACGACAGGATCCGCGAGATCTCCGGAATCTTGTGCGCGTTCCGAGTGGCGAGTACGACCTTCACCCGACCAGCGCCGCGTTCTGCAGGTCGGTCAGCTCCTTGCAGCCGGAGCCGGCCAGCGCGAGCAGCGAGTCCAGCTCGGAGCGGTCGAACGGCGCGCCCTCGGCCGTGCCCTGGACCTCGATGAAGCGGCCGTCGCCGGTCATGACGACGTTCATGTCGGTCTCGGCGCGCACGTCTTCCTCATAGCAGAGGTCGAGCAGCGGGACGCCGTCGACCACGCCCACGGAGATGGCGGACACGGAGTCGGTCAGCACCTTCTTGTCCGACGACACCAGCTTCTCCGCGCGCATCCACTCGACGGCGTCGTAGAGCGCCAGGTACGCCCCGGTGATGGCGGCCGTGCGGGTGCCGCCGTCGGCCTGCAGGACGTCGCAGTCGATGACCAGCGTGTTCTCGCCCAGCGCGGCGGTGTCGATGATGCCGCGCAGCGACCGGCCGATGAGCCGCGAGATCTCGTGCGTGCGCCCGCCGATGCGGCCCTTGACCGACTCGCGGTCCGAGCGGGTGTTGGTCGAGCGCGGCAGCATGGCGTACTCGGCCGTCACCCAGCCGAGGCCGGAGCCCTTGCGCCAGCGCGGCACGCCCTCGGTGACCGACGCGGCGCAGAGGACGCGCGTCTTGCCGAACTCGACGAGCACCGAGCCCTCGGCGTGGTCCAGCCACCCCCGGGTGAGCCGGACGGTGCGGAGCTGATCGGCGCTGCGGCCGTCGATACGGGTCATGCCGCCCAAGCTATCGCCTACTCGACGGTCGCAGCGCCGAACCCCCGTGACAGAAGGTCCGAACCCCTCCCTCAGAACGTCCGGATCGCGATCTCCGCCGGCGCGGAGAACAGCGACACCAGCTCGTCGTCCAGCTTCACCAGGGTCAGCGAGACGCCGGCCATGTCCAGCGACGTGCAGTACTCGCCGACGTAGTTGCGCCCGACGGTGATCCCGCGGTCCGAGAGCTGCTCGTGCGCGCGGCCGTACAGGATGTACAGCTCGCTGATCGGGGTGCCGCCCAGCCCGTTGATCATCAGCGCGACGTTGTCGCCGCGCTCGTACGGCAGGTCGGTGACGACGGCCTCGAGCAGCTCGTCGATGATCGCGTTCGCGTCGGCCAGCTTCTCGCGGCGCCGGCCCGGCTCGCCGTGGATGCCGACGCCCATCTCCATCTCGTCGGCGCCGAGCTCGAACAGCGGCGAGCCCTTGGCCGGCGGCGTGCACGACGTCAGCGCCATGCCCATGGTCCGGGTGACGGAGTTGACCTTGTCGCCGATGCGGACCAGCTCGTCGAGGTCGGCGCCCTGCTCCGACGCCGCCCCCACCGCCTTGATGACGAAGAAGTTGCCGGCCACGCCGCGCCGCCCGACGGTGTACGTCGAGTCCTTCACCGCGACGTCGTCGTCGACGACGACGGTCTTGATGGTGACGCCCTCGGCCTCGGCCAGCTCGCGGCCCATGTCGAAGGCCATGCGGTCGCCGGTGTAGTTGTTGATCAGGTGCAGGACGCCCTTCGGCGTGTTGAGCAGCTTGCTGGTCTCGAGCACATAGTCCATGGGCGGCGCCGAGAAGACGTCACCCGGACAGGCCGCGTCGAGCATGCCCCTGCCGACGACCATGACGTGCGCCGGCTCGTGCCCGGAACCGGAGCCCTGGATGATCGAGACCTTGTCGTCGCTGGGCGCGTCGGAGCGCATGATCAGGTTGTACTCGGGCACGTAGCGCAGCGTGTCGGGATTGGCCAGCGCGATGCCCTTGAGCATCTCGGGCACGAACTGCTTCGGGTCGTTGACGAACTTCTTCACAGCGCCTCCTCCGGCTTGGTTGCGGGAGCGGCGTGGTCCGCCCATCCCCCGGCGATGCGTTCGGCCATGACGGCGACGGCGACGGCGCCCGCGTCGAGCGTGCCGATGCTGCGTTCCCCCGTGTACGCAGCTCGGCCCCGCTTGGCGATCAGCTCGCGGGTCGCCTCCGCTCGTTCGCGCGCCGTCGCCGCCGCCGCGTCCAGTGCCGCCTGCCCGTCCGCGCCGGTGGCCAGCTCGGCCTCCAGCCGGTCGACGGCAGGGATCAGCGCGTCCAGCAACGTCTTGTCGCCGACGTCGGACTGGCCGCGCGTCTTGATCCCCTCGATCGCCGCACGCAGCATGGCGATCGCGTCCTGTGTGGTGACGGCGGTCCGATCGCCCGCCGTCGACCCGGCGCGGAGGAACGCCGTCCCCCAGATCGGCCCGGACGTGCCGCCGATGCGCCCGGTGATGGTGATGGCGACCTTCTTGAGGAACGTGCCGATGTCGCTGCGGTCGATGCCGTCCCAGTCGGCCAGCACGATCTCGAAGCCGCGGGCCATCGAGTAGCCGAAGTCGCCGTCGCCGACGACGGCGTCGAGGTCGCCGAAGTAGGTCTCGTTGTCGACGGCCGTCTGCGCGATGGTGCGCACGACGTACTCGACAGCGGAGAAGCTCGGATCGGCCATCTATGCCTCCTTCAGCAGCGCGGCCACGTCGTCGAGCGTGATCCACTCGCCGGGCCGGGCCGCGGTGCGGTTGGCCAGCACGGTCGTGTGCTCGCCGTCCGGGTCGCCCAGGGTGGTGACCACCAGGGCGGCCTCGGAGAAGTCCTCGTTCTCCGTGTAGCCGTTGACCGTGACCAGGCAGGAGAGCCCGGCTCCGCGGGCGGCGAGCAGCCCGTTGCGGCTGTCCTCGACGACGACGACGGCGTCCGGCTCGGCGCCCAGCCGGTCCAGGGCGAGCAGGTAGATGTCCGGTGCCGGCTTCTTGCGCGGCACGATGTCGCCGGCCAGGACGGTGAAGCCGGCGGCCCGCTCGTCCCCCACCACGTGCGTCAGGACGGCGCGCACCGACGGTTCCGCCGACGTGGACGCGACGGCGAGTGCCCAGCCCGCGGCGGCGGCCTCCTCGACCAGCCGCGCGACGCCCGGCCGCCCGGGCAGCCGGCCCTCGGCCACCATCTCGGTGTAGAGCTGGGTCTTGCGCCGGTGCCAGCGGGCCAGCACCTCGCGCTGCCCGTCCTCGTCCGCCGGCAGTCCGGCGGCCGCGACGAACGACGGCGTCAGCAGGCTGGCCATGCGCTCCTTGCCGCCGCCGATCAGCAGCTTCTCGGCGTACTCGTCCTCGCTCCAGTGCACCGGCAGGCCGAACTCGGCGAACGTCTGGTTGAACGCGGGCAGGTGGCCGTAGCGCTCGGTGTCGGCGAGCACGCCGTCGCAGTCGAAGACCAGCGCCGGCACGCCCGTCACCAAGCCTTCCCGGCGCTGCCGAACTGGCGCATGAAGTCCGCCGACATCTCCAGCACGTCGGCGCGGACGGCCTTGAACAGCGACGGCGGGTCCCAGCTGTCGCGCCGCTCGGCGCCGCGCAGGTACTCGAGGTTGGACTGCATGAACGTCACCTTGAGCGCGGTCGAGATGTTGACCTTGGCGCAGCCGCGGGCGATGAGGTCGGCGAACTGGGCGTCGGTCATGCCGGTCCCGCCGTGGAGGGCGATCGGGATCGGCTCGGCCTCGACGATGTCGGTGACCCGCTGCGCGTCCAGCTTCGGCTCGGCCTTGTAGCGGCCGTGCGCGTTGCCGATCGCCGGCGCGAACACGTCGACCCCCGTCGTGCGGATGAACGTCAGCGCCGTCTCGAGCGACTGCCGCTCCGCCTCCTCGTCCGAGCCGACGCCGTCCTCGACGCCGGTGATCGACTCGATCTCGCCCTCGACATGGGCGCCGACGGCGCGCGCCTCGGCGACGACCTCGACGGTCTGGCGCTGGTTCTCCTCGACCGGCAGCGCCGACGCGTCGAACAGCACGCTGTTCCAGCCCTTGCGCAGGCAGTCGGTGATGACCTGCCGCTCCGGGCAGTGGTCCAGGTGCAGCGCGACGGGCACCTCGATGCCGGCGGTCATCTCGCGCCACATCGCGAACAGCAGGTCCAGTCCGATCGACTTCACCGTCTTCACCGACGTCTGGACGATCACCGGCGCCCGCTCCTGGACCGCCGCCGCGAGGACGGCCTCCATGCTCAGGTCGTTGACGACGTTGATGGCGGCGACGCCGTACCGCTCGGCGAAGGCCCGGTCCAGGATCTCCCTCGTGGGCACCACGGGCACGCGGCCCACCCCCTTTGCGATCTGCCTCGACGCTAGGTCGCGGGTGGCGGCGGGCGCCTCGGGGAACCTCCCCGTCTGTCTGCGGGATTTCCCTACCTTTGGGGGACGGCGTCAGCGTGCGGCGCCGCGGGCGGCGACCTCGGTGCGGCTGCTGGCGCCGGTCTTGCGCAGGACGGCGCCGACGTGCTTCTCGACGGTCTTGACGGAGATGTTCAGCCGCTCGGCGATCTGCTTGTCGCGCAGCCCGCGTTCGAGCAGATCGCGGACCTCGCGCTCGCGGACGGTGAGGGCGGCGCCGTCGGGCCCGGGCTGCGTGGGCCCAGGCAGGCCGTCGCGGACGCTGGCCGAGAGCGTGATGCCGCCGTGCGCCGCCGCCAGCACGGCGCGGGCCAGCTCCGGACCGTCGGCGTCGGGCCCCACGCAGCCGCGCGCGCCGGCCCGCAGCGCCTGCCCGATGAGCGGGTCGCCGGAGCGCGCCCCCATGAGCACGACCGCCGCGCCGGCGTCCTCGGCGACCAGCTGCCGGGTGCACTCGACGCCGTCGTGACCCCCGAGGTAGGCGTCGACCAGCACGACGTCGGGCTGCAGCAGCCGGTACGCGTCGAGCAGCGCGTGCGGGCGGTCGATCTCGGCGACCACCTGCACGCCGGGCTCGGCGGCCGTGAGCAGCCGGACCAGCCCGGCCCGCGTGACCGGCTGGTCGTCGACGACGAGGACGCGCAGCCGGTGCGTGGCGCGGCTCCCGGTCGCGTCGGGGCCGCCGTCGCCGCCCGGCTGGTACGGCAGGCTCGCGCGGATCTGCGTCCCCCAGCCCGGGGTCGACTCGACGTCGACGGTGCCGCCGTACGTCCGCGCCCGGGCGACGATGCCCCGCAGCCCGAACCCGTGGCCGGAGTCCGTCGTCCGGTCGAAGCCGCGGCCGTCGTCCTGCACCATGAGCACGAGCCCGTCGGTGCCGTAGACGATGCCGACCCGCGCCGACGCCGCCCCGGCGTGCTGGACGATGTTGGTGAGCGCCTCTTGGGCGATGCGGAACGCCTGGTGCGCGACCTCGGAGGTCAGCGGCGCCGGCTGCCCGGCGACGACCAGCTTGGCGTCGAGGTTGCCGGTGGCGCGGGCCCACGCGACCTCGACCCCGACGGCCTCCTCGAGCGAGTGCCCTTCGAGCAGCGACGGTGGCAGCCCCAGCGCCGTCCGCCGCGACTCCGCCAGCGCCCCGCGGGCCGCCTCGCGCGCTGCCGCCAGTTGCCCGCCGTCGGGCCCCTCGGTCGTGACGCCCTCGAGGTGGACGAGCACGGCGGCCAGCCCCTGCGCGACGCTGTCGTGGACCTCGCGGACCAGCCGCTCGCGCTCGGCGGCCGTGGCCTCGGCGCGGGTACGCTCCTCGAGCTGCTCGTGCATGCGCGCGTTGACGATCGCGATGGCGGCATGCTTGGCGAACAGCTCGAGCAGCCGCGCGTCGTCGTCGGTGAACCTGCGCTCCGGGTCGCGGCTGAACACGATGCACGCGCCGATGACCGCGCCGCGCCAGGCGATCGGCACCCCGATGACCCCGTGCAGCGTCGCCCGGTCGGCCGGCGCCACGTGGCCGCCGGGGACCTGCGTGTACTCGTCGAACATGAGCGGGCCGCGCGCGGCGACGACGGCGCCGGTCATGCCCTCGGAGAGCGGGAAGCTGCGGCCGGACTGGCAGGCGATGCCGAAGTCGGCCTCCTTGCGGTACACGCCCGCGGTCTCGTCGACGCTGCAGATCGAGCCGGCGTCCGCGCCGAGGAGCTCCACCGAGCGGCGCAGGATGCGGTCGAGCAGCGGGCGAAGCGAGAACTTCCCGGCCAGGTCCTCGACGACGGACGCGAGCGCGTCGGCCTGCGCCTGGGCCTGAACGGCCAGGTCGGCGTCCTGCTGTGGTCGGCTCACGGCCCCTCCACGGCGGTGTGGGAAGCACTCGCCCTGGCATCGTACGGCCGCCCCGCCCCGATCCAGACCCCTCGACCGAGTTGATCATGGAGAAGGTCGGCTCCCAGATCGCTCGGGAGCCGACCTTCTCCATGATCAACTCGGTCGAGGGGTCTGGCGGCGAGCAGCGCGAATCGCCTGCGTACCGACGGTGTGACGGGTTACGTTCGGGATCGTGGAGCGCAGGGCGGCGCCGAAGCACCGCCGGTCGTCCGGGTCGCGGGCGCCCGGCCGGCGCCGCACGCTGTTCACCGTCGCCGGTATCGCCGGCGAGGTCCTGCTCACCGTCGGCGCGCTGGTGCTGCTGTTCGTCGTCTACACGTTCTGGGGCACCGGGCTGCAGACGGCGGCCGCCCAGGACGACCTGCGCGACCAGTTCGAGCAGCACCTGCTCGCCCGCGCCGACGAGCCGGCAGGCAGCGACACCGGCGCCCAGACGGAGACCGATGCGCAGACGGAGCCCGAACCTCTCGAGCTCGGCGACGCCTACGGGATCCTGCGCATCCCGCGCTTCGGCGACGACTGGGAGCGCATCGTCGTCGAGGGCACCGAGCCCGGCGACCTCGAGGACGGCCCCGGGCACTACGTCGACAGCGTCGACCCCGGCCGGCTGGGCAACTTCGCCGTCGCAGCACACCGGTCCGGGCACGGCGAGCCGTTCGCGCGCTTCGCCGAGCTGCGCGAGGGCGACGTGGTCGAGATCGAGACCGTCGAGGGCGTGTTCCGGTACGAGCTCGACGACGCACCGGACGGGGACGACGACGGCAACGTCATCGAGTCGACGGAGCTGTGGGTCGTCGACCCCGTCCCCGGCGAGCCCGACGACACCGAGCCCACCGAGGCCCGGCTGACGCTGACGACGTGCTGGCCGCGGTGGGGGTCGGAGAAGCGGATGTTCGCGACCGGTGTGCTGGTGGACGAGCAGCCGCGGACTCAGTAGAGCATCAGCGGGTAGACCTCGAAGATCGACCCGTACTGGACGCCCAGCCGCGGGCCGGTCATCCGCGCGAACATGCCGAGGAAGTCGCGCGGCTCCGGGTGGCCGGGCAGCGCGCCGAGGTAGCCGGCGTGCGCCTCGAGCGAGCGCACGCCCAGCTCGAACGTGTCGGTGATGTCGACGCCGTGGGCCGCCTCGAGCGAGCCGGCCGCCCAGATGGCGCGGACCTTGTTCCACGGCTCGAGGCCCTCGTCGAGCAGCTCGGTGAAGACCCAGCGGTTGCCGGCGTCGCGGGCGCCGTCGAGCACGGCCTTGCCGGTGGCGATGTGGTCGGCCTGGTTGAGCATGCCGGGGCCGAAGGTCTCGTGGAAGTTGCCGGTGATGACGATGTCGGGACGGTGGCGGCGGATGACCCGGGCGACGTCGCGGCGCAGCGGCAGGCCGTACTCGACGACGCCGTCGGGATAGCCGAGGAACTCGACCACGTCGACGCCGACGACGGCGGCGGCGTCGCGCTCCTCCTTCTCGCGCAGCGGCCCGGTCTGCTCCGGCGGCATGGTGTCGATGCCGGCCTCGCCGCTGGTGACCATGCAGTACACGATCTGCTTGCCCTGCGCCGTCCACCGCGCGATGGCCGCGGCGGCGCCGTACTCGACGTCGTCGGGGTGCGCGGCGATGACCAGCGCGCGGTCCCAGTCCTCGGGCAGCGGCTCGAGCGGCGTCGTCGGGACCGGGAAGGGCGGCACGAACGCCTCCGCGTCCTCCGGCTGTTCGGGCGCGACCGTGTTGTCCGTCATCAGACCTCCCAGTGTCCCCCCGGCGCGGCGAGCTCCACCGGGCCGTCGTAGACCGCGCTCGCGTGCTCGGCCGCACGCCGCGGGTCGCCCCATGGTGGCACGTGCGTGACGACGAGTCGACGGGCCCCGGCGGCGGCGGCGTGCTCGCCGGCCTCGCGCCCGGTCAGGTGGATGCCGGGCGGGTTGTCGGCGCCGTCGGTGTAGGCGGCCTCGCAGAGCAGCAGGTCGGCGCCGCGGGCCAGGTCGACCAGCGCGGGCGTGGCCGCGGTGTCGCCGGAGTAGACCAGCGACCGCCCCTCGTGCTCGACGCGGACGGCGTACGCGGGGACGGGGTGCTCGACCCGCACGACCCGCACCGTCAGGGAGCCGACGGCGATCGCTTCGGCCGGGGAGGCGGGGTAGGTCCGGAAGTCGAACTCGCCGGACAGCCCGGGGTCCTGCTCCTTGCCGTAGGCGGCGGCCATGCGCTCGGCGGTCTCGTCCGGCCCGTACACCGGGACCCGCCGCGATGACGGCACCCCGTAGCGCAGCGCGACGTAGAGCCCGCACAGGTCCATGCAGTGGTCCGGGTGCAGGTGGCTGAGGACGACGGCATCCAGCTCGGCCAGTCCGGCCACGCCCACGAGCCGCTGCAGCGGGCCGAGCGCGCCGTTGCCGAGGTCGAGCACCAGCCGCGCGCCGCCCGCCTCGACCAGGTAGCCGGACGCGGGCGAGTCCGGCCCGGGCATCGACCCCGAGCACCCCAGGACGGTGAGCCTCAAGACCCGACCACCAGGTTGCGGCCCACGACCGGCAGCTCCGACGTCTCTTCGACCGACGCGATCTCGGGGCCGAGGAACCGGCGGCCCAGCTCGCGGAACGGCCGCGCGTCGCCGGTGGAGCGGAACTGGTGCGTGGGCGGCGGCAGCGCGTCGTCGCGCATGAGGCGGTGGTCGACGAGCGTGCGGTAGACGTCCTTCGCGGTCTCCTCGGCGCTGCTGACCAGCGTGACCGCCTCGCCCATGACGTACGAGACGACGCCGGTGAGCAGCGGGTAGTGGGTGCAGCCGAGGACCAGGGTGTCGACGCCCGCGTCGCGCACAGGCTGCAGGTACTCGCGGGCGACGGACTCGAGCTCCGGGCCGTGGGTGATGCCGGCCTCGACGAACTCGACGAAGCGGGGGCAGGCCTGCGTCGTGATGGAGAGGTGCGGCGCGGCGGCGAAGGAGTCCTCGTAGGCGCGCGACGTGACGGTGGCGCGGGTGGCGATGACGCCGACGGTGTTGTTGCGGGTGGCGGCGACGGCGCGGCGCACGGCCGGCTGGATGACCTCGACGACGGGGATGTCGTAGCGCTCGCGGGCGTCGCGCAGGACCGCGCTGCTGGCCGAGTTGCACGCGATGACCAGCATCTTCACGCCCTCGTGGACAAGGGTGTCCATGACGTCGAGGGCATACTCACGCACCTGCGCGATGGGCCGCGGCCCGTACGGTCCGCGCGCGGTGTCGCCGACGTACAGGACGGGCTCGTGCGGGAGCTGGTCGAGCACGGCCCGGGCGACCGTCAGACCGCCCACTCCGCTGTCGAAGATCCCGATCGGTGCGTCGTTCATCGGAGCAAGAGCGTACGCCGACGGGCGGACGCTGGCGCTCAGACGTGGCGAACGCCACGCCGCCGCCGTCGTGACGGTGGTTACGCCCGGCGGTAGTCGAGGACGACGTGGCCGCTGCCGAACGTCTGCACGTCGGTGAGCTCGAACGCGACCGGAGCGAACCCCGTCGTGAACAGTGGCACCCCGGACCCGGCGACCATGGGGTACTGCTTGACCACCATGCGGTCGATCTCCGGCAGCACCGCACCGGCCAGCCCGGCGCCTCCGGCCAGGTAGATGTCCAGCGACGAGTCCTCGGCCTTCAGCCCGCGCACGAACTCGAGCGGGTCGCCGTCGACGATGGTGACGGCGGGATCGGGCGACTCGAGCGACCGCGAGACGACGTACTGCCGCAGGTGCGCGTACGGGCTGGTGACGCCCACGTCGAGCGCCGGCTGGTAGGTGCGCCGGCCCATGACGACGGTGTCGAAGCGCGAGTTCGGGACGCCGTCGATGCGGCCGAACTGGCGGGCGTGACTCGGCAGGGCGTCGCCGTACTGCGAGAACATCCAGGTCGTGTACTCGTCGGACATCGGGAAGAACTCGACCTCGTCGCCCGGACCCGCGATGAAGCCGTCGATGGACTGACCGATGTAGTAGACCAGCTCACGCATCGGATTACCGTACGTCAGGCCCAGAGCTGGCCGTCGAGGCGGTCCTCGGCCTCGTCGACGGTGCCCTCGTACGCTCCGGTCGACAGGTACTTCCAGCCGCCGTCGGCGACGATGAACGCGATGTCGGCCCGCTGCCCCGCGTCGACGGCCTTGCGGGCGATGCCGAGGGCGGCGTGCAGGACGGCGCCCGTGGAGATGCCGGCGAAGATGCCCTCGAGCTCGAGCAGCTGCCGCGTGCGCTGGACGGCGTCGTGCGGGCCGACCGAGAAGCGCGACGTCAGCACCGTCTCGTCGTACAGCTCCGGCACGAACCCCTCGTCGAGGTTGCGCAGGCCGTAGACGAGCTCGCCGTAGCGCGGCTCCGCGGCGACGACCTGCACGTCGGGCAGCTTCTCGCGCAGGTACCGCCCGACGCCCATGAGCGTCCCCGTCGTGCCCAGGCCCGCGACGAAGTGGGTGATCTCGGGCAGGTCCTCGAGCAGCTCCGGGCCGGTGGCCTCGTAGTGCGCGAGCGCGTTGCCGGGGTTGCCGTACTGGTAGAGCATGACCCAGTCCGGGTGCTGTGTTGCGAGCTCTTTCGCGACGCGGACGGCCTCGTTGGAGCCGCCCGCGGCCGGCGACGGGATGATCTCGGCACCCCACATGCGCAGCAGCTGACGCCGTTCCTCGGACGTGTTCTCGGGCATGACGCAGACCATGCGATAGCCCTTGAGCTTCGCCGCCATGGCCAGCGCGATGCCGGTGTTGCCCGACGTCGGCTCGAGCAGCGTGGCGCCCGGCGTCAGCCGTCCGTCGGCCTCGGCGGCCTCGATCATCCGCAGCGCCGGGCGATCCTTGACCGAGCCGGTCGGGTTGCGGTCCTCGAGCTTGGCCCAGAGCCTGACCTGCGGCGACGGCGACAGCTTCGGCAGCCCGACCAGCGGCGTCCGGCCGAGGGAGTCGAGCAGGGAGTCGTAGCGCATGGTGGGTCTGCGCGTCAGCGCGCGCCGCCGGCGACCGCCGGCAGGACCGTCACGCTGTCGCCGTCGTTCAGGGGTGTCTTCTCGGCGCCGAGGAAGCGCACGTCCTCGTCGTTGACGTACACGTTGACGAACCGGCGCAACGAGCCGTTCTCGACCAGGCGGTCGCGCAGCCCCGGGTGCCGGCTCTCGAGGTCGTCGATGAGCGCGGCCAGCGTGTCGCCGGCGCCCTCGACGGTCTTCGCGCCGCCGGTGTACTGGCGCAGGATCGTGGGGATGCGGACCTCGACGGCCATCGGACGGCTCCTGGACTGTTTCGCGGGCTGGTTGTCACACACCGCAACGGCGGTGCACGGTCCCATCATTCCCCATCGGTGACCTGCACCTCTTCCTCGGTCACCACGCCGTCCACGATCCGGAACGACCGGAACTCGTAGGTGTCGGGCTCGCGGGTGGAGACGAGGACGTAGTGCGCGCCCGGCTCGTTCGCGTACGCGATGTCCGTGCGCGACGGGTACGCCTCGGTGGCCGTGTGCGAGTGATAGATGACGACGGGCACCTCGTCGTTGTCGTCCAGCTCGCGATAGAGGCGCAGCAGGTCCATCGAGTCGAACTCGTAGAACGTCGGCGACCTCGCCGCGTTGAGCATCGGGATGAGCCGCTCCGGCCGGTCGCTGCCCTCCGGCCCGGCGATCACACCGCACGCCTCGTCCGGGTGATCCCTGCGGGCATGCTCCACGATGGCGTCGACGAGGTCACGGCGGATGCTCAGCACGGTTGCCAGGATAGTGAGCCGGTGTTCGAGGTGGGCTCCCCGTCCCCCTTCCGTGTCCGTCTCGTCCGGTTTGCCAGGCTGTGGACAGCGAAGATCATCAAGGATCGCCCACATCACGAGGCTTACCCGAGCCTCAACACGATTGCAGGCGTGATGAGGCTCGGGTAATCGTGGTGGGCGGCCCAGCCAACGCCACGAAAGGTGCGGGCCCGCCGACCACCCACCCGTCGCCAGACTCCCCCCGTCCCCCCGATAGCTGCCAGAGTTCTTGGCCGCGGGGACCCGGGTCAAGTCGAAGCCCCGGAAGCCACAGCGAAACAGCACCACAGAGGGCGCCGACTTGAGGCGGGTCCCCGCGGCTAAGACACTGGGCAGCAGGGGGACGGGGAACCTCAGTCCAGCGCCGACGACAGGGTCCGGACCAGCGTCTCCTGGACCCAGCCGAGCCAGTCGTAGACGTCGTGGACGTGACGCCGGGGGTCGTTCTCGTCGAGGCGGAGCCAGTCGTCCTCGTCGCTCTCGGCGACGCCGAGTCGCGTCCCCAGGGCCAGCCGCAGGTCGGTCAACGTTCGCAGCCAGGCCTCGGACTCGTCGGCGTCGAGCTCGATGCGGATCTTCTCGCGTTCCTTCTCCGACAGCCCGGCACCGTCGGCCGTGGCCAGCGAGGCGAGCACCGTCGCCGCCGTCGCCGCCTTGCGGTCGCGCAGGCCGCGCTCGGTGAACCGGCGGAAGTCGGAGGCGGCCTCGGCGTCCTCGCGGTAGCCGTCGGGGAAGAGGCGGAGCAGCACCGGGTCGGTCGGCCGCGACGGGGCGCCCTCGTCGGCGAGGCCGAGCTCGGCGGCCCAGCGGTCGCCGGCCTTGAGGTCGGCGGGGTCGTCGCGCACCAGCTCGAGCAGCTGGCCCACGAGGGAGCGCAGCAACTCGACCTCGACGACGTGGAACGACGCGGCGACGACGCCTCCGCGAGCTCGACGGAACGCGGTGCTCAGACTCGGTCCCCCGCCTTCTGCAGCGTGGCCCACAAACCGTAGGAGTGCATCGCCTCGACGTCGCGCTCCATCTCTTCACGCGTGCCGGAGGACACGACCGCCTTCCCCTTCTCGTGCACGTCGAGCATCAGCTTCTCGGCCTTGGTCTTCGGATACGCGAAGTATGCCTGAAAGACGTAGGTGACATACGACATGAGGTTGACCGGGTCGTTCCACACCACGGTGACCCAGGGCACGTCGGCCTTGGGGACCTCCTCGGCCTCCGGGCGCTCGATCTCGACGGGTGCGGTCATCACGGCCCCCAATGGTGTCATCTTCCGGCCATCACCCCGCGCCGTCCTCGCGCTGACATGCACAACCGTGCCTCGGACCGACCTTGTTCCGCCGGCCCACGACATCTCATCATCCACCCCGCGCCACGCCTTCGCCAGTCTCGGCATGATCCGGGCCATTCGTGGCGCAGCCGCATACTCTGGTGCTTGTGTCGGCTACGACGGCCCTGCTCACCGACCATTACGAGCTGACGATGCTGCAGGCGGCGCTCGCTCGGGGCACCGCCGGACGGCGGTCGGTGTTCGAGGTGTTCGCCAGACGCTTACCCGGCGGTCGCCGGTACGGCGTGGTCGGCGGGACCGGCCGGCTGCTGGACGCGATCGAACGGTTCTCGTTCGACGACGACGCACTGGTGTTCCTCGAGCAGCAGAACGTCGTCGACGGTGCCACGCTCGCCTGGTTGTCCGATTACCGGTTCAGCGGCGACGTCTGGGGCTACGGCGAGGGCGAGACGTACTTCCCGAACTCGCCACTGCTGGTCGTCGAGTCGACGTTCGCCGAGGCCGTCGTGCTCGAGACCCTGGCGCTGTCGGTGCTGAACTTCGACTCCGCGGTCGCGACGGCGGCCTCACGGATGACGACGGCGGCAGGCGCGCGGCCGTGCATCGAGATGGGGTCGCGGCGCACCCACGAGCAGGCGGCCGTCGCCGCGGCGCGGGCCGCCTACATCGCGGGCTTCACCACCACCAGCAACCTCGAGGCCGGCCGCACGTACGGCGTTCCCACGGCCGGGACCAGCGCGCACTCGTTCACGCTGCTGCACGACACCGAGCGCGACGCGTTCACCGCCCAGGTCGACTCTCTGGGCAAGGGCACGACCTTGCTGGTCGACACCTATGACGTCGACGAGGCGGTCCGGCTGGGCGTCGAGATCGCCGGACCCGAGCTGGGCGCCGTGCGGCTGGACTCCGGCGACCTGCTGTCCCTGGCGACGGAGGTGCGCGCGCTCCTCGACTCCCTCGGCGCCCGCGACACCCGCATCGTCGTCACCAGCGACCTCGACGAGCACGCCATCGCCGCGCTGGCCGCCGCCCCCGTCGACGCGTACGGCGTGGGCACCCGGCTGGTGACGGGGTCCGGCTCGCCCACCGCGGGCATGGTCTACAAGCTCGTGGCCCGCGAGGACGACGACGGCACCATGGTCTCGGTCGAGAAGAAGAGCCCCGACAAGATCAGCCATGGCGGCCGCAAGTTCGCGCTGCGCCGCCGCAACCGCCGCGGGGTTGCCGAGGCCGAGGTCGTCGGCGTGGGTCGCCAACCGGTCGACGACGGCAACGACCGACCTCTGCTCATCCCCCTCGTCCGCGGCGGCGAGACCATCGGCCGCGAGCCGCTGACCAGCGCCCGCGAGCGGCACGAGCGCTCCCGCGCCGAGCTTCCCCCCACCGCGCTGCAGCTCTCGCGCGGTGAGCCCGCCATCCCGACCCGCTGGGAGGACCGCTCATGAAGCGCGCACTCATCGTCGTCGACGTGCAGAACGACTTCTGCGAGGGTGGCAGCCTCGCCGTCGCGGGCGGCGCCGACGTCGCGTTCGGCATCGCCGAGGTGCTCAAGGCCTGGACCGACGGTGACCCGTGGGAGCGACGCTACGACTACGTCGTCGCCACCCGCGACCACCACATCGACCCCGGCGACCACTTCTCCGACTCCCCCGACTACATCGACAGCTGGCCGCGGCACTGCGTGGCCGGCACCGACGGCATGGCCTTCCACCCCAACCTCGACCCGCAGCCGTTCGACGCCGTCTTCGACAAGGGCCACTACCAGGCGGCCTACTCCGGCTTCGAGGGCTCGTCGCACGACGACGTCGCCCTGGCCGACTGGCTGCGCGCCCACGAGGTCGACACCGTCGAGATCGCCGGCCTCACCACCGACCACTGCGTCCGCGCGACCGCCGTCGACGCCGCCCGGGCCGGTCTGGCGACGACGGTCCTGCTGCACCTGACCGCCGGGGTGGCTCCGGGGACGACGGCGGCGGCGCTCGATGCGATGCGGGCGGCCGGCGTGCGGCTCGAGGGCGAGCCGATCCTCCGCTGACGCCGTCGGCCCGGTCAGACGGCCGGCGTGGCCGCCTCGCGGGCGTCGAGCAGCTCGTCCCAGTGCGCCGCGCCCCACGCGCAGAGCGCCTCGATGACCGGGAGCATGCTGCGCCCGAGCGGCGTCAGCGCGTACTCGACGTGGCGCTCCGGGCCGGGCCGCTCGGTGCGGGTGACCAGGCCGTCGCGCTGCAGGTTCCTCAGCGACGCGGTCAGGGACTTCGCGCTGACGGTGCGCAGCGGCACCCGCAGCTCGGAGAACCGGCGCGGGCCGTCCTCGAGGCAGCGGACGACCATGCCGGCCCACTTGTCGGCGAACCGCAGCGGGATCAGGGTCGACGGGCAGACGGGGTCGAACATGTGGGGATCGAGCGGCGCGCGCATGGGTTCACGGTACTGACCTCGGTGGTCACCGCGGGGTAACCAGGGGCCCGCCTAGCGTCCGCGTCATGACGACGATCGTGGTGTTCGGAGCCGGCGGACGAGCCGGGCGGGCGGTGCTGGCCGAGGCGGCCGCACGCGGGTGGACGGCGACGGCGGTGGTCCGCGACCCGGCGCGGCATCCGGACCTGGGGAACGACGGCGGCAGCTCGGTCCGGATGGTGGCCGGCGACGTGACCGACGGGGACGCCGTCGCCACCCTGTCGGCGGGGCACGACGCGGCCGTCCACGCGGCGGCTGATCTCGGCACGCCCGCAGCGCAGTTCTTCCCTGCTGCCGCGTCGGCGCTGCTCAGCGGCCTGGCCGAGGCGGAGGTGCCGCGGCTGGTCGCCGTCGGGCTGGCCTCGCAGCTGCCGGACGTGACCGGGCGCCCGCTGATCGACACGCCGGGCTACCCCGCCGAGTACCGCGACTTCATGGTCGGCCACGGGGCCGGGCTGGAGGTGTTCCGCACCGCGCACACCGTCGTCGACTGGCTGGTCGTCGCCCCGGCCGGTGACTTCGACCCCGGCGGCCCGCGGACCGGCCGGTACCGATTCGTCCCGGGCGACGCGGCGGCCCGGGTCTCGTACGCGGACCTCGCGGTCGCCGTCGCCGACGAGATCGAGCGGCCCCGGCACCACCGCCTCCACCTCGGGGTCGAGACGGCGTGAGCGGGTAGGGTCGGCGGGCGTGACCGTCGCCGTCTGGATGATCGCCGGCGCGCCCGGAGCCGGGAAGACGACCGTGGCGCGCAAGCTGGCCGCCCTGCTCGACCCCGTGCCCGCGCTGCTGGACAAGGACACCGTCTACGCGCCGTTCGTGGTCGCGACGCTGGAGGCGAACGGGCGGCCGTTCGGCGAGCGCGAGGGCCCCTGGTACGACGAGCACATCAAGGTGCACGAGTACGCGGGGCTCGCCGACACCGCCGCGGAGGTCCGGTCCGGCGGCTGCCCGGTGATCCTCGTCGCCCCGTTCACCGGCCAGACCCGCTCGCTCGAGCGCTGGGCCGCCTACGTCGAGCGGCTGGGTGGCGACCCGGTGCACCTGCTGTGGGTGCGCTCCGACGGCGACACGTTGCGCGAGCGGATCCTCGGCCGGGGCCACGACCGCGACGGTCAGAAGCTGGCGAACTTCGAGGAGTTCACCGCCGCGACCCTGCCGGACGTCGCGCCGCCCGCCCCGCACACCGAGATCGACAACCGCCGCGGCGCCGTGCCGTTGGACGATCAGCTGGCCGCGGTGGTGGCCGGGTTCGTTCGCTGACGCTTGGCACGCTCCAGCGTCGTCCTTGGCACGCCGCGAGTGACCAAACGCGCCCGAGATGTGGCTTTTGTGGAACGCTCCAGCGTGCCAAGGTGCGCCGGCAGCCGGGAGAGGCCTCCGCGCGGGTCTCCGGCTCGCTCGGCCAGCGCCCGGCTCTGTCGGTGCGTGCCCATAGGGTGGGTTCCCTCCCAGCCGGGCGGGGTGGCCCACCCGGTGGGTGGGGGCGGCTAGCCCGCCGAACCGGGCGCGACGGGGACCTCGATCGCCGGCAGCCGGGCGGCGTCGACGATCGTGCGCTCGCCCAGCGGCTGGTCGAGTTCGACGACGACCGGGGTGGGCGGGTTGCCCTGGCAGTCCGCACCGCCCTCGACCCCACGGACGCCCACGACCAGCCGGACCTCGTCGTCGGTCTCGTCGACGCTCACCGTGACGCGGTCGGTCGCCGCCTGGCCGGACGCGCAGGCCTGCTCCACGACCAGCAGCGACAGCGACGTGTCGGCCGCCGACGGCGGAGCCGCCGGGTCGAGCAGCACCGTCCCGGGACCGAGACCCTCCATCACAGCGCGCAGCGCGCACGGCCCGGAGGACGTCGGCATCCACTGCCCGTCCACCAGCGAGACGATCAGGCGTTCGTGGTCGCGGACCTCGCCGTCCAGGATGTCGGGCGGGTCGAGGGGCGCACCGCAGCCAGCTCCTCGTCGCCGGTGTCGAGCGCGCGCCAGCCGTCGAGCCCGTCGGTCGCGGCGGCGAACGCGTCGAGGCCGGGGTGCTCCAGGCCGTCGACCGGCGGCGCGTCGTCCCACTCCGCGGCCGTGGTGACGACGCCGAAGCAGTCGTACTGGGCCGACGCCGGGCCGGCGACCTCACCGCCGGCGTCCTCGGACCCGCACGCCGCGGCGGTCAGCACAGCAACCACAACGGCGACCGGCAGCACCACCCGGCGAATCGTCGGCATCGTCGCCTCCCGCGTCCATTGTGGCAATGGATCCGCGTCAGGGGAACAGCCGCTCCAGCACCTGCGCCACCCCGTCCTCGTCGTTCGAGGCGCAGCGGTGCGACGCGGCGGCGACGGCGTCGGGGTGGGCGTTGCGGACGGCGTAGGAGGTGCCGGCCCAGGTGAGCATGGGCACGTCGTTGGGCATGTCGCCGAACGCGACCACGTCGTGCGCGTCGACGCCCAGCTCGGCGCACAAGGTCGCGAGCGCCGACGCCTTCGAGACGCCGGCCCGGCTGACCTCGAGCACGGGCGCGTGCCCGGAGTAGGTCGCGGCCGCCAGCGACCCGACGACGGCCGCCGCTCGCGAGACGAACTCGCGCGCGTCGAGCGACGGATGGGTGACGACCAGCTTCGAGACCGGCTCGGCCAGCAGCTCCTCCAGCTCGGCGACCACCGTCCCGTCGGGCGCGGGCCAGGTGCCGCGGAACGACGGCTCCTGGCCGAAGGTCAGCCGCCGCTCGATGGCGAACGTCGCGCCCGGCACGCTGGCCCGAATGGCCCGCGCGACCTCCAGCGCGACGTCGCCGGGCAGGCCGTGCTCCTCGATCACCTCGCGGCGCCGCACGTCGTAGACCAGCGCGCCGTTGGCGCAGATCGCCAGCCCGTGCGAGCCGACCTCGGACGCCAGGACGTCGATCCAGCGCGGCGGCCGCCCGGACACGAACACCACGGTCGCGCCGGCCTCCTCCGCCCGGGCGAGCGCGGAACGGGTGCGCGGCGACACCGTCCCGTCGCTGTGCAGCAGGGTCCCGTCGAGGTCGGTGGCGACGACCTTCACGGCAGCGTCAGCCCGGACTGGACGGCGAAGACCACCAGCTGGGCGCGGTCGCGGGCGTGCAGCTTCACCATGGCCCGCGACACGTGCGTGCGGACGGTGGCCGGGCTGACGACGAGCTCGGCGGCGATCTCGTCGTTGGACCGGCCGGTGGCGACCCACGCGACGATCTCGCGCTCGCGCTCGGTGAGCCGGACCAGCTCGGGGTGCGGCGCGCTGGCCGGCACGTCGCGGGCGCTGAACTGCTCGATGACCCGCCGGGTGACGGACGGCGACAGCAGCGACGCGCCGTCGGCGACCACCCTGATGGCGTGCAGCAGCTCGTCGGGCGGCGAGTCCTTGAGCACGAACCCGCTGGCCCCGCCGCGCAGCGCCTCGAACACGTACTCGTCCAGCTCGAACGTCGTCAGCACGATGACCTTCACTTGCGCGAGCAGGGGATCGGCCGTGATCTCGCGCAGCGCGGCCAGGCCGTCGAGCACTGGCATGCGGATGTCCATGAGCACGACGTCGGGCTTCGTACGGCGGACGAGGTCGACCCCGGCCCTGCCGTCGGCCGCCTCGCCGGCCAGCTCGGTGTCGTCCTCGGTCTCCAGCAGGGTGGCCAGCCCCATGCGCACCAGCGCCTGGTCGTCGACCACCGCCACGCGAATCACGCCGTCGCTCATGGCGTCGATCCTGACATGTCCGTCTGACGGTCCGCGGGCACGAGGGGCAGCCGGGCGTGGACGGCGAACCCGCCGCCGGTCCGTGGACCGGCCTGCAGCCGCCCGCCGAGCGCCTCGGCCCGGGCCCGCATGCCCGCGATTCCGGTGCCCGACCCATCGGGGGACGACGGCGTCAGCTGCGGCTCCGCACGGGGCCGGGCGCCCACGCCGTCGTCGCTCACGTCCAGCAGCAGCTCGCCGTCCGAGCGCCGGATGCGCACCTCGGCCCGGGTGGCGGCGGCGTGGCGGAGCACGTTGGTGAGCGACTCCTGCACGATCCGGTACGCGGCGACGTCGACGTCCGGCGGGAGGTCGCCGTCGGCCCCGGAGAGGTCCGCCGTCACCTCGACGCCGCCGGCCCGGATGCGGTCGAGCAGCACGCCGACCTCGGACAGCCCGGCGACCGGACGGCGGGGCGCGGCGTCGGTGACGGGGCTGCGCAGCACCTGCAGCTCGGCGCGCAGGCCGTCGAGCGAGGACTTGCTGGTGTCGCGGATGGCCTCGAGCGCCGCGCGCACCTTCTCGGGATTGCGCTCCAGCACGTGCAGCGCGACGCCGGCCTGCATGGCGATGACCGCGAGCCCGTGGCCGACGGAGTCGTGCAGCTCCTGCGCCATGCGCAGCCGTTCCTCCGACACCGCGCGGCGGGCCAGCGCCGCCCGGACGTCGGCCTGCGACTCGCGCCGCGTCTTCAGCGCCGCGCCGATGGCGAGCGGTGCGGCGAACGCGGCCAGCGAGCCGATGGTCCCGGCGCTGGCCTGCCGCCAGAAGTCGCCGGACTCGTCCAGCAGCCGCGACACCGACAAGACGGCGATGAGCGCCCAGTAGCCGCCGATCCACCGCACCGCCGTCCGCAGCGGCAGCTGGTACCCGAACGTGAAGCTGACCACCAGGATCGTGAACATGATCGGGCCGTACGGATAGCCGGCGGCGAGGTAGCCCAGGACGGCCGCGCCACTCACCATGAGGACGGTGCGCGGGTAACGGCTGCGCAGCACGAACGGCAGCGTCGCGAGCACCACCAGGGCGTACGCGTACACGTCGGCGTCGCGGCCCTCGTCCTGGCCGGCGCTGGCACCGTGCGTCCCCGCGATGCAGATGAACAGCAGGAACAGCGCGATGCCGGCGTCGAGCAGCGAGACCTTGAAAGGGGCGTACTTCTTCACGTCACCGACCCTAGGACGGCCGCCCCGTCGCCGGCGTCGGCAACGCGGCGTAACCGCACTACGCGGATCTGCGTACGTGCGATGCCGCTCTGGAGCCGACGCGGGCGACGGCGGCTGCGCGGGAGCGTGGAGCCATGACGAACACCATCGTGGTCACCGACCGGCTGACCAAGCGCTACGGCGAACGGCTCGCCGTCAGCGACGTGAGCCTCACCGTCCGCAGCGGCGAGGTGTACGGCTTCCTCGGACCGAACGGAGCCGGCAAGACGACCACGCTGCGCATGCTGCTCGGCCTGGTCCGTCCCACCAGTGGGACCGCGACGATCCTGGGCCACGCGCCCGGCGAGCCCGGCGCGACGTCCCGCATCGGCGCGCTGGTCGAGGGGCCGGGCTTCTACCCGTACCTCTCCGGCCGCGACAACCTGCGCGTCATGGGCCGCTACCAGGGCGTCTCCGACCGGGCCGTCGACGAGGCACTCGACCGGGTCGATCTCGCGGCTCGTGGCGGCGACGCGTTCAAGTCGTACTCGCTGGGCATGAAGCAGCGGCTCGGCGTGGCGTCGGCGCTGCTCGGCGAGCCGGACCTGCTGGTCCTCGACGAGCCGACCAACGGCCTCGACCCCGCCGGCATGGCCGACATGCGCAAGCTCGTCGTCGACCTCGCGCAGCAGGGCCAGACGGTGCTGCTGTCGAGCCACCTGCTGGCCGAGGTCCAGGAGATCTGCGACCGCGTCGGCGTCATCGCGCACGGCCGGCTGCTCGCCGAGAGCACCGTCGCCGAGCTGCGCGGCGCCAGCACCCTGCTGGTCCGCGCGCAGCCCGTCGAGCTGGCGCTGGCGGTGTCGATGCAGGTGGCCGGCGACGACGCCGTCCAGCTCACCGACGACGGGGTCCGGCTGGAGCTGCCCGAGGAGCGGGCGCCCGAGCTGGCCCGCGCGCTGGTCGAGGCCGGCGCCGACATCCACGAGATCCGCCCCTCGGAGCGGTCCCTCGAGGACGTGTTCTTCGAGATGACGACCGACCACCCGGACCAGGCGGACCACTCGGACCAGGAGGAGAACCGATGAGCACCGCGACCACGACTAGCGCACCCGCCGCCCGGAGCGGCGCGGCGCGATCCGCGACCGGCCCGCTGGGCGGCCTGCTCGCCAGCACCCGGGCCGAGCTGCTGCGCCTGCGCAAGTGGCCCGCCGTCTGGGTCCTGGCGACGGTGTGGCTGCTGCTGAACCTCACCTTCGCGTACCTTTTCAACTACATCGCCTACGCCACCGGATCGTCCGGCTTCTCCAACGAGGGCGTCTCGCCCGAGGCGCTGCTGCCGGACCTGCTGCCCGCGGCGATCCCGTCGGTCCTCACCGGCGGCATGCCGATGTTCGGCGGCGCGATCATGTTCATCCTGGGCGCGCTGGCCGCCGGCAGCGGCTTCGGCTGGGGCGCCTGGAAGACCGTGTTCACGCAGGGCCCGCGCCGGGTGCCGGCGTTCGGCGGGACCCTGGCCGCCGTCGGTGTGGCGGTCGTCGGCGTGGTCGCGGCGACGCTGGTCCTCGACCTCATCGCGTCGACCCTGATCGCCGTCGTCGAGGGGCAGAGCATCGTCTGGCCGGCGCTCGGCCCGCTGGCGGAGTCGGCCGGCGGAGCGCTGCTGATCTTCGGGATGTGGGCCGCGGCCGGCGTGCTGGTCGGCGTGCTGACCCGCAGCCCCGCACTGGCGGTCGGCCTCGGGCTGGTGTGGTCGCTGGTGATCGAGAACCTGCTGCGCGGCGTCGGCAACCTGCTGGGCGGCGTGGAGTACGTGACCGACGTGCTACCGGGGACGGCGGCCGGTTCGCTGGCCGGCGCGCTGGGCGCCGGCGGCCAGGGCGACCCGGACGGTGCGCCGGGCGTGCTGACGGTGCTCGACGGCCGGCCGGCGGCGCTGCTGGTGGCGGCGTACCTGGTGGCCTTCGCCGCCGTGGCCGCGCTACTGATGCGCCACCGCGACGTGGTGTGACGACGAGCGGTCGATGACGTGAGCGGGCGGCCCAGGGGCCGCCCGCTCCGCCGTGGTCACTCGCGCGTGGTGAGCTGCATCTCGAGCGAGACGTCGGTGCCGATCTCGCCCCGGTTGGAACCGTCCTCGACCAGCAGCAGGATGCTGTTGGAGCCGCTGCTGGTGGCGGTGACGGCCATGGGGAAGCTCAGGTTGCCGCTGCTGGTGCCCGAGCCCGCCCCGGTGCCCTCGAGGACCTCGATGGTCGCCGTCCCCTGCTCGAGCGTGGTGGGCAGGGCCTGCTGCGTCACCTCGGTCTCGAAGGTGTACGCCGTGCCGTCGAACTCAGTGAGCCGGTAGGTGGTGGTGCTGCAGAAGACGACGCCGTTGGAGTCGACGGCCGTGGCGACGTCCCAGACGGCGCCGACTCCGACCGGTTCGCGGGGCAGCGGAACGGCCAGCTGCTCGAGCTGGGCGCCCATCTGGCCGATGGCCGCGGCCAGCGCGGGGTCGGAGACGCCCGCGGTGTCGATGTCGCCCTCGATGAACACGCCGCTGCGATCGGTGGTGACCGTGCTGGTGAGGCCGACCATCGACCCCATGGCGGCCTGCAGCTGGGGGTCGTCGGAGTCGAACTCGGCGCGGTCGTAGACGACCGACATGGAGATCTGCTCGTCGGTGACCTCGTCGATGGTGACCGCGAGGCCGAAGATCATCGGCGGGATCTGCTGCGGCGGCTGGGCCACGCCGCCGAGGGTCTGCGTCGACTCGGTGAGGATGGTCATGTCGAGTCCGACGGTCTGGCCGGCGGTGGGTGAGAGCTCCATGAGGGCGCGCGGCTCCGCGCCCGGGTCGGCCACGGTGACCTGAGGCGCGTCGTCGGTGCTGCACGAGACCTCGTCGTCGGCCACCGGCTCCTCGGTCGGCTCGTCCGTGGGCTCGGGCTCCTCGGAGGCCTCCGCCGTCGGCGAGGAGGTGCCGGCGGCGGACGCGCCGCCGTCGTCGGAGTCACCGCAGCCGGCGAGGACGAGAAGGGCAGCGGCCAGGGGCAGGCAGCCGGTGATGCGGCGCACGGGGGCTCCTCGGAGGGGGTAGGACCAGGTGGAACGCACTCTAGTCCCGCCCACCGACAACTCAATTCACCACAAGGTAACCGCGGCTCACCCCGTCGGGCCGCGGCCGCTCCAGCTCCACGCGTAGGCGCCGTCGTCGCTCTGCTGGCCGGCCTCGCCGATCTCGAGCGGCCGGAAGGTGTCGACCATGACGGCGAGCTCGTCGAAGTAGTCCTTGCCCAGCGCCCGCTCGATCGCCGCCGGCTGCGGGCCGTGCGAGTGCCCGCCCGGGTGCAGCGTGATGGAGCCCTGGCCGATGCCGGAGCCCTTGCGCGCCTCGTAGTCGCCGCCGCAGTAGAACATGACCTCGTCGGAGTCGACGTTGGAGTGGAAGTACGGCACCGGCACGGCCAGCGGGTGGTAGTCGACCTTGCGCGGCACGAAGTTGCAGATGACGAAGTTGTAGCCCTCGAAGACCTGGTGCACGGGCGGCGGCTGGTGGATGCGCCCGGTGATCGGTTCGAAGTCGTCGACGTTGAACGTGTACGGGTAGAGGCAGCCGTCCCAGCCGACCACGTCGAACGGGTGCGTCGGGTAGGTCACGATGCTGCCGACCAGGCCGGACGGGCCGTGGCCGCGGTGCTTCGTGTACACGTCGACGTCGGTGCCCTCGGTGACGAACGGCTCCGCCGGCGCGGTCAGGTCGCGCTCGCAGTACGGCGCGTGCTCGAGGAACTGGCCGAACCGCGACAGGTACCGCTTCGGCGGCGTGATGTGCGAGTTCGCCTCGACGACGTACGCGCGGAGCGGGCCGTCCCCCGTCGGGACCCAGCGGTGCACCGTCGCGCGCGGGATGATCGCGTAGTCGCCCTTGCGGACGTGCAGCAGGCCGAACATGGTCTCGAGCGTCGCCTCGCCGTCCTCGACGTACACGCACTCGTCGCCGATGGCGTTGCGGTAGAGCGGCGACGACTCGCCGGCCGCGACGTAGGCGATGCGGACGTCGCCGTTGCCGAGCAGCAGCCGGCGACCGGTGACCACGTCGAACGCCTTCCAGTCCTTGCCCGGGAAGAGGTCGTGCGGCTTGAGGTGCATCGGCTTGAGCGGGTGGTTGGCGACGGTGCGGGCGTCGGGCAGCTCCCAGATGCGCGAGTCGACGATGGCCGACGGCACGCCCTCGTGGTAGAGCAGCGACGAGTCCGACGAGAACCCCTCCTCGCCCATCAGCTCCTCGTAGTACAGGGCGCCGTCGGGCTTGCGGAACTGAGTGTGCCGCTTCGGCGGGACCTGGCCGACGCTGCGGTAGAACATCTCCGTCACCTTCTCGGCGTTGTTCGGCATTGTTCGGAAATCGGACACACTTGCCCGTATATCGACCAGCGTCGAGGATGGTGAGATGGGTGTCAAGGAGGACGGGCCTGCGATGACGATTCCACCGATCTTCGACCGCCTGATCGACGACGCCGCCGTGTTCCCGCCGGGCGACCTGCCGCTGGCCGACGCCGTCCCGGCGCACGTGGCGCACCGGTCGGCCTGGTACGCCGGCCTGGTCGGGCCGCTGCTCTGCCCGGCGACGTCGCTGCCGTCGCTTGCGTCGTTGTCGCAGCGGTTGCCGGAGGCACGCGGGCCGCTGGGCGTCGCCGTCATCGTCGACACCGGGACGGCCGGCGCGCTCGGCGCCGTCGACACCGTCGTCGGGGAGCCGGGCCTGACGCTGCGTGGCGTCGAGCTGGCCCTGCGCGGGTCGCCGCTCGGCGACGCGGCCCGGCGGGCGGTGGCCGCTCTGGACGCCGCGCTCGGTGGCCCCGACGACGACGAGCCCGCCTACGTCGAGGTGCCGCTCGCCCCGGGATGGGAGTCGGCCCTCGACGTCATCAGCGAGGCCGGCTACCGGGCGAAGCTGCGCACCCGCGGACCCGCGGCTGACGCCGTCCCGTCGAACGAGGAGGTGGCGGCGTTCGTCGTCGCGTGCCTCGACCGGGGCGTCGTCATGAAGTTCACCGCGGGCCTGCACCACGCCGTCCGCGGCCCCGTCGAGCACGGGTTCCTCAACATGCTGCTCGCCGTGGGGACGGCGGCGGGCGGCGGGTCCGTGGCGGACCTGGCGCGGGTGCTGTCGATCGACGACGGCGCCCGCTTGGCCGCCGCCGTGGGCGGCCTCGACGCGGCGTCGGTGCGGCGCTGGTTCGGGTCCTACGGGTCGTGCAGCATCGCCGAGCCGCTGTCGGAGCTGATCGGCCTCGGGCTGGTGTCCGAACCCGGTAGGGTCGCGCGGTGACCTGGTTGGATCTTGCCGACGACGCCCCCTTCGACGCCTGGACGCTGCCCTACGGCGTCTTCTCCACCGACGGCGAGGAGCCGCGGGTCGGGGTCGCGGTCGGCTCCTGGATCCTCGACCTCGCGCCGCTCGCCGCCGTCGAGGGGCTGGACGGCTCGCACCTGTTCGCGCAGCGCTCGCTGAACCCGTTCCTCGCGGCCGGCCGGCGGGCGTGGGACGCGGTGCGCGGCTGGCTGCTCGAGGTGGTCACCGAGTCGCCGCACCGCGACCTCGTCGAGCCGCAGCTCGTCCCGCTGGCCGAGGCGACGCTGCACCGCCCGTTCACCGTCGGCGACTACGTCGACTTCTACGCCTCGCAGACCCACGCCGAGAACGTCGGGCAGATCTTCCGGCCCGACTCCCCCGCGCTGCCCGCGGCCTGGAAGCACCTGCCCATCGGCTACCACGGCCGGGGCGGCACCGTCGTCGTCTCCGGGACGCCGATCGTGCGGCCGTCGGGGCTACGCCGGGTGGGCGGCGCTTCCGGGGACGTCGAGTTCGGGCCGTCGCTGAAGCTCGACATCGAGGTCGAGGCCGGGTTCGTGGTCGGGACGCCGTCGGCGCTGGGGTCGCGGGTGCCGGTGTCGTCGTTCGAGGACCACGTGTTCGGCATGGTGCTGGTCAACGACTGGTCGGCTCGCGACATCCAGGCCTTCGAGTACGTCCCGCTCGGGCCGTTCCTGGGCAAGTCCTTCGCGACCTCGATGTCGCCGTGGGTCGTGCCGCTGGCCGCCCTGGAGCCGGCGCGCGTCTCGCCGCCGCCGCGCTCGCCTGCACTGTCGTCGTACTTGCGCGACGAGGGGCCGTGGGGTCTGGACCTGACCTTCGAGGTGCTCTGGAACGACAGAGTCGTCGCCCGCCCGCCGTCGCGCGACCTGTACTGGACGCCGGCCCAGATGCTCGCCCATATGACGGTGAACGGCGCCTCCGTCCGCACCGGCGACCTCTACGCAAGCGGAACCGTGAGCGCCCCCCGCCCGGACAGCGGCTCCTTCCTGGAGCTGACCTGGAACGGCACGGAACCAGTGACGCTGAGCGACGGCTCCCGGCGCTCCTTCCTCGAGGACGGCGACACCATCACCATCCGCGCCACGGCCCCCGGCCCAGGCCAGTCGCGCCAGAGGTTGGGCGAAGTGACCGGAACCATCCACCCCACCCCATGATCATCAAAGAATTGGGGTGTCAGGGCGCCCTGTTTCTTTGATGATCATGGGGCGGGTCGCTGGGCACCGGGAGCCGCACGAGCGGAGGGTGCCCGTCCAGCCGCGGGCTCGGAGGACGCGGGCCTGTTCGGCGGCGACAGTGCACGGCTTGCCGTACACGTCGGCGTGGCCGTACCGGAGCGTGGCCCGCCCGTCGACGGTGGCGCGATTGTCGCGGCGGTGGTCGCGGAAGCGCCCTTCGCCGGTATGCCCGACGCGCCCATCGAGCTCCACGCGGACGTGGTACTCGTCGTAGTCGACGTCGATCCAGATGACCCGCCGGCCCGCGACGCGGCGCTGCCGTTGGCCGGTGGGCAGACCGTGGGCGCGTTCGACCCGGTGCAGGTGGCGTAGCTCGAGTGGTGACTGAGCACCGTCGGCGATGTCGGCGAGCATGGCCTCGACCATGCCGCGCCAGCGGATCTTCTTCCGCCGGGCCAGCGCTCCGGTCAGCCGCTTGGGCGTGGTCAGGCGGCGCTGGCAGGCCGCCGTCACCCAGCCCTCCGCGTCGCCGGGGTCCGGCGCAATGTTGACGAGATCGAGCACGGTCTCGTCGATGCGGGTCCGGGCCGGCGTGGCGGCCGGGTGCCTGGTTCGAGGCAGCCGGTGCGCGTAGTGGACGCGGACGCCATCGATCTTGCCCCCGACGTACCGGTCGGCCGGCACCGTCACGTGGATCACCGGGCCTGGGTCGTCGCACAGGCCACCGAGGTAGGCCGCGGTGCGATGGCTGGCGACCGCGCCCGGTCCGGCTCGCAGGAGCGCTGCCCACACCTGCGCGTGGAACGTCAACGGGCCGGTGACCGTGGCGTAGGTGTGGGCGTGGATGCGGGTCCAGCGCCCGGACCCCACCAGCCATCTGATCTTGTCGGCACTGAACCCGGCCGCCAGCGCCTGAGCACGGCTGACGATGCCGTGCTGGTCGGCGATGAGGTCGTCGAGGTCCACGGCGCACAGCGTGCGTCAGGCAACGCCGTCGCGCCAATCGGCCCTGTGGACAACGATGATCATCAAAGAAACGGGGCGCCCTGACACCCCATTTCTTTGATGATCATGGGCGGGTGGGTCAGGCGTGGCCGGCGTGCTCGTGCTCGACGTGGCCTTCGGGCTCGATCTGGAACGTGCTGTGCTCGATGTCGAAGTGGCCGGCGAGGCAGTCGTGCAGGCCGTCCAGGACCGAGTCCGCACCACACCCGGGCGGGGCCTCGTCGGCGATGACGACGTGGGCGGACAGGACCGGGACGCCGCTGGTGATGGTCCACGCGTGCAGGTCGTGGACGTCGACCACGCCGGGGATGCCGATGATGTGGCGGCGGACGTCCTCGAGGTCGACGCCCTTGGGGGTGGCCTCGAGGAGCACGTCGAGCACCTCGCGCAGCAGCAGCCAGGCGCGCGGCAGGATCAGCAGGCCGATGAGGATCGACGCCAGCGCGTCGGCCTGTGTCCAGCCGGTCCCGATGATGACCAGCGCCGCCGCCACCACGGCCAGCGATCCCAGCGTGTCGCCCAGGACCTCGAGGTACGCGCCGCGCACGTTCAGGCTCGCGGACTGCCCGGAGCGCAACAGCAGCAGCCCGCCGACGTTCGCCAGCATGCCGACCACGGCGACGACCAGCATGATGCCGGTCTCGATCTCGCCGGGGTCGCCCAGCCGCCGGACGCCGCCGACGATCGCCAGCACGCCGATGACCGCGACGACCACGCCGTTGGTGAGCGCTGCCAGGATCTCGGCCCGCTGCCAGCCGAACGTCCGCGCCACGGTCGTCGGCCGGGCCGCGATGGCCGTGGCCAGCAGCGCCAGCGCGACCCCGAGCCCGTCGGCCAGCATGTGCCCGGCGTCGGCGAACAGCGCCAGCGAGCCGGACATGAACGCGCCGACGACCTCGGCCACCAGCACGACGGCGATGATGACCAGGACCGCCTGCATGCGCCGCCGGTACGCGTACGACGCGGTGGCCCCGCGCGGCGGCAGGCCGTGCCCGTGACCGTGTCCGGCGCCCATCAGTGCGCCTGCCCGGGTCTGGTGGCGGGGGCGGCGGTGTCGGGGCGCGCCCGGTGACCGGGAACGACGGCGTCAGCGTGCGGTCCCGCGGCACCGGCCCCCGCACCGGCGCCCGCACCGTCCGGGCACAGCCGCGCAGGTGAGCCGGCCGCCGCCAAGACGTCCTCGGCGGCGGCCAGCATGGCCCACAGCTCGGGCCGGATGAGCGCGTAGTACGTGGACCGGCCGTGCGGGTGCGGCTCGACCAGCCCGGCGTGGCGCAGGCAGGACAGGTGGCCGGACACCGTCGACTGGGCCAGTCCGAGTTCGGCGGTGAGGTCGACCACCCGTCGTTCACCGGCGCCGAGCAGCCGCACGATCTCGAGCCGGGCCGGGTCGGCCAGGCTGTGGAACAGCTGCACGGCCGCCGTGTCGGCGGACGTCCGATTCATCGTCATACGACGATGATAACGCCCCTCACCGATGAACGGCCACGAGCCCCAGCGTCACGGCAGCGCCGGCTTGCCCGCCGTCCACACCCACACGTCGAAGAACTCCTCGAGGTCCTGGCCGGACAGCTCCTCGGCCAGCGCCTGGAAGTCGTCCGTCGTCGCGACCGAGTCCTTGTACCGCGTCGGCCACTCGACCGACAGCGCGTCGAACGCCGTCGCGCCGATCTCCTGGCGCAGCGCGTACAGCGTCGCCGCGCCCCGGTCGTAGACGGCGCCGGCGAACAGCCCGAGCGGGCCCGGGTCGGCGACGACCGTCTGCCAGAACGCGTTGGTCGCCGGGATCGCCATGACGTCGGCGAAGTTCTCCGCCGCCGTGGTCCGCCCGTCGTGCTCGGACCAGAGCCACTCGGCGTACGACGCCCAGCCCTCGTTGAGCCAGATGTCCGACCAGCGCTCCGGGCTGACGGTGTTGCCCATCCACTGGTGCGCGAGCTCGTGGGCGACCGTGCCCTCCGACGCGCTCCGGGAGTAGATCGGCCGGGTCTGCGTCTCCAGCGCGTAGCCGACGCTGTCGTCGTCGACGATGGCGCCGTAGGAGGAGAACGGGTACGGCCCGAAGCGGGTCTCGAAGAACGCGATCATCTCGGCGGTCTGCGCGAGGCCGGCCGACGCCGCGGGCGCGAGGTCGCGGTCGATCGCGTCGATGTTCAGCAGGCCGTCCGGCGTCGTCCACTGCCGCAACTCGTAGTTGCCGACCGACGCCGTGACCAGGTAGCTCGCCATCGGCTCGCGCGACGACCACTCCCAGGTCGTCCGCCCGTTCGCGGTCGTGGAACCGACGAGGTCGCCGTTGCCGACCGCGACCAGACCCGCCGGCACGTCGACCGAGACGTCGTAGGTCGCCTTGTCGGTCGGGTGGTCGCTGACGGGGTACCAGGTCATCGAGCCGTCCGGCTCGCTCGCCACCATGGCGCCGTCGCGCGTGGTCACCCAGCCGTAGAGGGCGCCCTCGATGTCGACCGGCCGGCCGGTGGCGCCGCCGTAGGTGACGACGACGTCGACGGCCCTGCCGCGGGGCAGGATCGTCTTCGGCGTGATGACCAGCTCGTCGCCCTGACGGGTGAACGACGCCGGCCGGTTCTTGACGACGACGGACTCGACGGTCAGCCCGCGCAGGTCCAGGTTCAGGCTGGTCAGATGCCGCGTCGGCACGATCGTGACGGTCGCGACGGCGGTCAGCTGGCCGGTCAGCGGCGCGGGCGCGGCGGCCGGCGGCTGGTAGCGCAGGTCGAGGTCGTAGTGCACGGCGTCGTAGCCGCCGTTGCCCGCGAACGGGAAGTAGGCGTCGCCCGCACCGGACCCGCCCGGGGCCGGCCGCGACGACTGGCCGTCGGCGGCAGAGGCGGGCAGGACGACTCCCGCCGTCAGCACGACGGCGCACGCCGCGGCCAGACCGGACCTCATACGAGTTCTCATTCGAGCACGCTCCCCCGGTAGTCGACGGTTGATCACCGCAGCCTGCCCGAGTTCGGGGCAAAAGGGAACGCCCCCGTGCGACCGCATAGGCTCGGGTCTCGTGGGTGTGCGCGCGCGTCTCGCGGGTTTCCTCGGTGTCCGTCCGCTGGTTCCGGACGCCGCCGCGCGCCGGTCGGTGCGCCAGGCGGCGCAGGCCGAGCCGGCGCTCCTCGATCTCCCCGACGACGAGCTGACTCGGCGGCTGCGCGGTGACGACGGCGACCGGGCGATCGCCGTCGCTCGTGAGCTGGGACGGCGGGCGCTCGGCGAACGCGCCCACGACAACCAGCTGCTCGCCGTTCTCGGCCTGCTGGCCGGGCGGATCGTGCAGCTCGACACCGGCGAGGGCAAGACGCTGGTCGGCGCGCTCGCGGCGACGCTGTCCGCCGCCCGCGGCCGGCACGTCACCGTCCTGGCGGCCAACGACTACCTCGCCCGCCGCGACGCCACCTGGATGCGCCCGCTGTACGACGCGGCCGGCGTGAGCGTCGCCTGGGTCGACGGCGACACGGAGCCGGACGAGCGGCGGGCCGCCTACGCCGCCGACGTCACCTACGTCGCCGCCAGCGAGCTGGGCTTCGACGAGCTGCGCGACCGGCTGGTCCGCGACCCCGCGGAGCGCGTGCGCGCCCGGCGCGAGGTCGTCGTCGTCGACGAGGCCGACTCCGTCCTCATCGACCAGGCCCGCCAGCCGCTCGTCCTCGCCGGCGCCGTCGACGACGCCGAGTCCGACACCGCCATGGCCCGGCTGGTCGCCACGATGCGCAAGGGCGAGCACTACACGGTGAGCGACGACGGCTTCGGGGTCGCGTTCACGCCGGCGGGCGAGTCGCTCGTCGAAGAGGAGTTCGGCGTCGACCTGTACTCCGAGGCCGACGGCGGGCGCACCCTCACCCGGGCCAACCTCGCCGTCCACGCCGAGGCGCTGCTGACCCGCGACGTCGACTACCTCGTGCGCGACGGCGCCGTCCAGCTCGTCGACGCCTCGAAGGGCCGCGTGGCCCGGCTGCAGCGCTGGCCCGACGGGCTGCAGGCCGCCGTCGAGGCGAAGGAGGGACTGACGCCGAGCCAGGCGGGCGAGATCCTCGACTCCGTCACCGCGGCGGAGCTGGTGCAGGAGTTCGGCCTGCTCTGCGGCATGACCGGCACCGCGGCCACAGCGGTCGAGCAGTTCGACCGGATGTACCGCCTGCGGGTCGAGGTGGTCGCGCCCAACCTGCCCTGCGTCCGCGTCGACGAGCCGCTCGCGCTCTACGCCACCCGCGCGGACAAGCTGCGCGCCGTCGTCGCCCGCATCGCCGACGCGCACGCGACCGGCCGGCCCGTCCTCGTGGGCACGCCCAGCGTCGCCGACAGCGAGGAGCTCGCCGAGCTGCTGGCCGCCGCCGACGTCGACTGCGTCGTCCTGAACGCCAAGAACGACGAGGCCGAGGCCGCCGTCATCGCCGAGGCCGGGCGGCGCGACGCGGTCACCGTCTCGACCCAGCTGGCCGGCCGCGGCGTCGACATCCGGCTCGGCGGCGGGAGCGACGACGGCGACGGCGGCGACCGGGCTCGCGCGGAGGTCGCCGAGCTGGGCGGGCTGCTGGTCATCGGGACGGAGCCGCACGCGGCCGCGCGCCTCGACGACCAGCTGCGCGGCCGGGCCGGGCGGCAGGGCGACCCCGGCGGCTCGGCGTTCTTCGCCAGCCTCGACGACGACGTCATCGCCAAGCACGCCCGCATGCGGGCCTCGGCGGACGCCTACGGCGCGATCACGTCCGCGGGCACCCGCGCGCAGGCCGAGCACGCCCAGCGCGTGGCCGAGGGCGTGGCCCTGCGCATCTACACGAACACCCACGAGTACGCCGTCGTGCCCCGGCGCCAGCGTGCCCACGTCCTCGCCCGCCGCGAGGAGCTGCTCGAGCTGCCCGAACCGGAGCGCGGTGTGCGGCTCTTCCACCTCGACCGCGCGTGGGCGGACCACCTCGCCCACCTGGCGCACGTGCGCGACTCCACGCCCCTGCGCTCGCTGTCGGGCAAGACGCCGGTCGTCGAGTTCAACGCCGAGGCCGTCCAGGCCTTCGAGCCGCTGCTGCGGCAGGCCGAAGACGACGCCGACGCGTTCCTGGCCGCCCACCCGGACCTCGCCGACGCCGACGAGGCCGACACGCTGGGCCTCGGCCGGCCGTCGGCCACCTGGACCTACGTCGTCCGCGACGACCCGTTCGCCTCGCCGGTCGAGCGCTTCCTCACCGGCATCACCCGGCGGGCCCTCGGCCGCCCCGACCCCGACGAGCGCCCCGCCGCGAGCTGACAGACTGGCCCGATGGCTCTCAGCGGGTTTGGCGTCACCGAGTTCCAGCTGGTCCTGCTGCGACGCATGCAGGACTTCCAGCCGGAGCTGGTCGAGGCCGCCTGGGAGCGGCTCGGCGTCACCCGCACCGACGCGCGCAAGGCCAACGCTTTCTGGCAGTCGGTCGAGCGGTCGCGCACGGCGCCGCGTGGACTGGACCGGTACCGCATCGTGCTCGGCGGGCCGGTCGGCCAGAGCGAGGTGCCCATCGGCGACGTCACGTGCCGCCTGTTCCACTGGTACCTGCCGCTCTGGCCGGACCTGCGCTGGGAGCTGCTGACCAGTGCGACCGGCGCCGTCGTCAACGGCTGGCTGGCCCGC
Organism: Jiangella mangrovi; assembly: GCF_014204975.1. NCBI lineage: Bacteria > Bacillati > Actinomycetota > Actinomycetes > Jiangellales > Jiangellaceae > Jiangella > Jiangella mangrovi. The sequence goes on along the minus strand of NZ_JACHMM010000001.1, from coordinate 3,522,886 downwards.
GAGCAGGGCGGCGCCGTCCCGGAGCTGCCCGCCGACGGCGATCTCGAGCCGTGGTCGTGCGTCATCGGCGACGTCGAGAAGACGTATGCCGACGTCAAGCACCTCGAGGGTGATGCGCCGAGCCGGTGGCACGTCGCGTTCACGACGCCCACCGGCTCGGGACGGCTGGCCCGCTTCGTCTACGGACTGGTGCAGACGACGGAGGCGAGGACGCTCAGAGGTTCCCCCGCCGGTCCTGCTCGCGCTCGATCGACTCGAACAGCGCCTTGAAGTTGCCCTTGCCGAAGCCCAGCGAGCCGTGCCGCTCGATCATCTCGTAGAACACCGTCGGGCGGTCGCCGATGGGCTTGGTGAAGATCTGCAGCAGGTAGCCGTCCTCGTCGCGGTCGACCAGGATGCCGCGCTTCTTCAGCTCCTCGACGGGGACGCGGACGGTGCCGATGCGGGCCCGCAGCTCTGGGTCGTCGTAATAGGCGTCGGGGGTGTCGAGGAACTCGATGCCCTCGGCGCGCATGGCGTCGACGGTGCGCAGGATGTCGTTGGTGGCCAGCGCGATGTGCTGGCAGCCGGCCTCGCCGTAGAACTCGAGGTACTCGTCGATCTGCGACTTCTTCTTCGCGACGGCCGGCTCGTTGAGCGGGAACTTCACCCGGTGGTTGCCGTTGGCGACGACCTTCGACATGAGCGCGGAGTACTCGGTGGCGATGTCGTCGCCGACGAACTCGGCCATGTTCACGAAGCCCATGACCTTGCGGTACCAGTCGACCCAGTAGTCCATCTTGCCCAGCTCGACGTTGCCGACGCAGTGGTCGACGGCCTGGAAGAGCCGCTTCGGGGCGCCGTCGCGCTTGACGTGGGTGGAGGTGCGGGCGACGTAGCCGGGCAGGTAGGGGCCGGAGTAGCGGGACCGGTCGACCAGCGAGTGCCGGGTCTCGCCGTACGTCGCGATGGCGGCCAGGCGGACGGTGCCGTGCTCGTCGGAGACGTCGTGCGGCTCCTCGAGGACGGTGGCGCCCTGGGCCCGCGCGTGCGCGACGCACTTGTCGACGTCGGGCACCTCGAGCGCGAGGTCGATGACGCCGTCGCCGTGGCGGCGGTGGTGGTCGAGGTGGCCGCTCTCGGGGTGCACGCCGCCCTGGATGACGAAGCGGGCCGACCCGCTGCGCAGCACGAACGCCTTGTGGTCGCGGTTGCCGGTCTCGGGGCCGGAGTAGGCGACCAGCTCCATGCCGAAGGCGGACTGGTAGAAGTGCGCGGCCTGGGTGGCGTTGCCGGCGACGAACACGACCGCGTCCATGGCCGTGACCGGGAACGGGTCCTTGGACTCGTCGTACTCCACCAGGCCGACGAGCTGCTTGAGCTGCTCGAGATCGAGGTCGGCGTCGCGTTCTTCGGGGGTCAGAGCGTGATCGATGGCCGTCATGACTGGACTCTGCCGGTCCGGTCACGGAGTGAGCAAGTGGCACGTAACCCAGTGGTCACGGTGTACGGTGTGGCTACCGTAACCGGTGATTCGCTGTACATGTTGTCCATACAGGAGGGGTCATGATCGACGACCTCGACGCCCGCGTCCTCGCGCTGTTCACCGAGCAGCCGCGCATCGGCGTGCTCGAGGCGTCGCGACGGCTCCAGGTCGCCCGCGGGACCGTCCAGGCCCGGCTCGACCGCCTGCGCGACACCGGGGTCATCGCCAGCCTGGCGCCGACTGTCGACCCCGCCGCCCTGGGCTTCCGAGTGACGGCGTTCGCGTCGCTCGACATCCGCCAGGGCGCCCGCGCCTCGGTGGCGGCGCACCTGAGCCGCATCCCCGAGGTGCTCGAGGTGCACACCATCACCGGCCAGGGCGACCTGCTCTGCCGCATCGTCGCGCGCGACAACGACGACCTGCAGCGCGTCATCGACGACCTCGTGGGCGACGACGACATCGTCCGTACCTCGACGCTGATCGCGCTGTCCACCGTCGTCGCGCCCCGGATCCTCCCGCTCGTGGAATCGGCGGCGACGGCGTCGGCTGCCGGTTAGCGGACGGGCTCGCCCGCCCAGGCGATGAGGGCGGCGCGCAGCTCGGCGTCGCGACGGATCATCGGCCTGGTGTCGGTGGCCCAGCCGACGTAGCCGTCGGGGCGGACCAGGGTGAGGCCGTGCGAGCGGTCGACAGTCGTGACGAGGTCGACCCGGCCGCCCCAGGGGTCGACCAGGCCGTGGTGGTCCTGACCGGTGAGCAGGACGAACCGGCCCCGGCGCAGCTCTTCGTAGAGCCGCGTCTTCGTGCCGGACTCGGTGACGACGGTGACGTCGGGGACCCGCCTGCCCACCAGCGGGTGGTCGCCGCGCTCGCGGCCGTAGCCGATGGCGAGGCCCGACACGAACTCGCCGGCCTTGCGCTGCAGCGGGCCGATGCTCGCGGCGACGGCCCCGGCGAGGTTGCGCACCGCCCGCAGCGCCGCCGACCCCGTCAGCGCCATGCGCAGCAGCGTCCCGCTGCCCTGCACCACGCTGGCCCCGACGGCGCGGCGCTCTGTGTCGTAGCTGTCGAGCAGCCCGGGCGGCGCCCAGCCCTGCACGGCCGCCGCGAGCTTCCAGCCCAGGTTGGCGGCATCTTGCAGGCCGGTGTTCATGCCCTGCCCGCCGGCCGGCGAGTGCACGTGCGCGGCGTCGCCGGCCAGGAACGCCCGGCCCTCGCGGTAGCGCGGGACCAGCCGCTCGTCGCTGTGGAAGCGCGACATCCAGCGCACGTCGTGCATGCCGTAGTCGGTGCCGAGCACGCGGGTCGCGACGTCACGGATCTCGTCGAGGTCGACGGGGTCGTCGTCGGGACGCTGCTCGCGGCGGTCCCAGGCGATGACGCGGTACCAGCCGTCGCCGTACGGGGCGATGAACGCGAACCCGTCGTCGTTGGCGTTGACGACCAGGACCTCGGCGGGCGGGTCGGCCAGGCGGACGTCGGCCAGCATGACCGACTGCACGACGGCCTCGCCGGGGAACGGCAGCCCGAGCGCATCGCGGACGGTCGAGCGGACCCCGTCGGCGCCGACGGCGTACGCCGCCCGCAGCTCTCGCCTGCCGCCGTCGTCGCCGGTCAGTCGTACGGTGACGCCGTCGCCGTCCTGGTCGAGGCCGGTGACCTCGGTGCCGGTGACGACGGCGGCGCCGGCGGCCCGGGCGCGTTCGGCGAGCACGTCCTCGACGTTGTACTGGGGCGTGACCAGCACGAACGGGAACCGCGTCGGCAGATCGGAGAGATCGACCTCGACGTTGCCGAACAGGCTGAGCGCCGCGACCCGCTGCCCGGTGCCGATGACCTGTTCGGCGATGCCGCGGGCGTCGAACACCTCGAGCGTGCGCGCGTGGACGGCGAACGCGCGGGTCAGCGGGGAGCGGCCGGTGCGCTGCTCGACCAGGGTGCACGCGACGCCCGCAGCGGCCAGGTCGCCTGCGAGCAGCAGGCCGGTGGGCCCGCCTCCGACCACGACGACGTCCGGCGCGTCACTCATCGCATCCCTCCGGCTCCTCATTGCCCTCGGATGTCGTCGGGCCGGGCATGTCCCCAGCAACGGTCGCCCTGACTCGGTGCCTCGTACCGATGACGTCGAGGAGGCCTCCGGCCCCCTCTCGTCACCGGTCTGCCCGGCCCTCCTGGGCCTGTCGGCACCGTACCCGCCTGGGCGCCCGGCGCACCTGTCACGGACATCACAGTCAGCGTCACTGCTGGTCATGTCAATCGTCGCGGCCCTGCGGACTTGCCTCGCCCCCCGGGTAGCAGGGTTGAATGTCTCCGATGTCCAGTCGAGCCTCGGGCGGCGCGCTCGCCGCCTGCCTCATCATCGCCGCCATCGTCGGGTTCGGTGGCGGTGCGTACATCGGCTCGCAGTCCGGCGGCGGCAGCCCGTCCGACTCGGAGTCCACCTCGGGCGACAGCACCACGCCCGTGGGCGAGACCCCGGCCGGCGGCGAGACCCCGCCGCCCACCGAGACCCCCGCGGGCGAGGGCGCCATCACGCTGTCCGCCGACCCCACCCAGGTGGCTCCAGGGGGCGACATCAACTTCGCCGTCACCATGGAGCCCGCCGAGGAAGGCGTCGAGCTGATCATCCAGCGCAGCGTCGACGGCGGCGAGTGGGAGGCCTTCCCCAACGTCAGTCCGATCGTCATCGATGCGAACGGCGCGGGCACCTCGCGCGTGAACTCCCAGCGTGAAGGCGTCAACAGCTTCCGCGTCGTCCGCGCGGACGACGAGACGGTCGTCTCAAACGCCGTCGACGTGACCATCGGCTGACGGTGCCGGATGCTTCAATAGGCGACGATGCCTCCTCCAGCCTCAGGTGACGCCCGGCCGACCTCCAGGCACGCGGCCGGTGGCCGACGCGCGGCCGATCGCGGCTCCGGCAACGACCCGGGCCGCCGCTCCGGCGACTCCTCCGCACCTGAGGTCACCGAGACCGGCGACGACCTCGGCATCGCGGCGTGGCTCGAGTCCGCCGGCCCCGCACCGCACGAGACCGGGCCGCTGCTGCCCGGCTTCGGCGGCCTGATCGGCGCGGACGCCGCCGATCCGCTGGGGCTCGACGCGCCCCAGCGGCCCGCCGAGGACGAGCCCGCTCGCCGCCACGCCTCCAAACACGCCGCCCCGTCCGGCCGGGCCGACCTCGGCCGGCCCGGCGATCGCGACGCGGGTTCCGGTGCGGAGCCGGCCGCCGCCCCGCCGCCCGCCACCCCACCGCCGGCCGAGTCGAGACACGAGGCCGCGCCGGGCGCGGACGCCCCCGGCGAGACCCGCGGCGCCCGCCGTGCGCGCGCCACCGGGCCCACCCCCGATCCCGGCGAGTCCCGCCACGCCGCCGGCCCCGAGCCCGCGGCCGAGTCCGCCCGGCCGGAGCATCCGAGCGGCGACGAGCCGGTCCGGGGCTCCCGCGCGTCCAGGCACGCCGCGGGCGGCCGCCGCGCCGCGACCCGCCGCTCGGGCCCCGTCCCCATCGACGACGCCGCGACGGCGGCCGCGGCCGGCACGCCCGTCTTCGGCACCCCGTTCTGGTCCGGCCCGAGCCAGGAGCCCGACCCCGACGACCCGCTCGGCCTGAACGAGCCCGAGGCGGCGCCCGCCGCGCCGAGCCACCGCGCGAGCCGGGCCTCCGGGCCGGTCACGCAGGCCTGGGCACCCCCACCCCCGCCCGAGACCGCGGTCACGCGCCGCGCGCCCGTCCCGGCGCCGGCTTCCGCACCGTCTCCCGCTCCGGTGGCGAGCACCGTCGCCGCGCCGCCGACCATCCACGCCTTCGCGCCCGCTCTGGCGCCCGACCCGGTCGACGAGGACGACGACGCCCCTGAGCGCGAGCCGTCGGCGCGCACCGGCGGCGGCACCCGCGGCCGGTCGCCGAGCATCCGCCCGCGCAAGACCGGCGGCGACCCGCCCCAACGCACCACTGGCGGCACGCTCGCCGCCTGCCTCGCCGTCGCCGCCGTCCTCGGGTTCGCCGGGGGCGCCTGGTTCGGCTCGCGCGACGACGGCAGCGACCCGGCCGGCGACGCGGCCACCTCCGACCCCGGCACGCCGGGCGAGGGCGAGGCGCCGCCCGCCGAGGGCCTCACCCTCACGGCCGACCCCGTCTCCGTCGCGCCGAACGACCTCATCGCGCTGGCCGGCACGCTCGCGCCCGTCGACGACGGCGTCGAGGTGACGCTGCAGCACCGGGTTGGCGACGGCGAGTGGGTCGACTACCCCGCCAGCCGGCCGCTCACGTTCACCACTCGCGCCGACGGCTCGTTCAGCGGCTCGGTCGCCACCGACGCGCCCGGCCCGAACTACTTCCGCGTCGTGAACATCGACGACGCCGAAGAGGTCTCCAACGAGATCGAGGTCACCGTCGCGGAATAGCGACGACCAACGGCCTCAGGCCAGCGCCGCCGCCAGCTCGGCCGCGGCTGCGACCGTCCGGGGCCCGACGGTGTCCGCGTCGAGCGCGCCGAGCGCGATGACCCCGACACTCGCCTCGACGCCGGGCACGCCGACCACCGGCGCCGCCACCCCGCTGGCCCCGGTCTGCAGCTCTCCCGCCGTCGCCACGAACGCCGGCGACCCCGTCCGCGCCCCCAGGATCGCCCGTCCGGCCGCACCCCGCTCGAGCACGTGCCGCGAGCCCACCCGGTAGGCGACGTGGTAGTCGGTGCGGGTCGGCTCGACCACCGCGACGGCCAGCGCCTCGGCGCCGTCGGCGATGGTGAGGTGCGCCGTGGCTCCGACGTCCTCGGCCAGCGATCGCAGCACCGGCTGGGCGACCTGGCGCAGCGACGGCTGCACGCTGCCGGCCAGCGTGAGCACGCCGAAGCCGACGCTGAACCGGCCCCCGGCTACCCGGCGCACGAGGCCGTGCTGCTCGAGCGTGGCCAGCAGGCGGTAGACGATGGTGCGGTTGACGCCGAGCACGACGGAGGCCTCGGCGACGCTGAGCCCGCCGCTCGACCCGGACAGCACCTCGAGCAGGCGTAGCCCACGATCGAGGGTCTGCGAGATCTCCACCACGGCCCCACCATAGAGGTTCCGCGGTGCCCGGTCCGGAGCGGAGTTTCGCGCGTACTGTGTCACGCAGATGACATCAGCGCATCGCCCACAGCGCGGCCAGGAGCACAGGACGGTCCGCAGGCCTCCTGCGTCCTCGCCGGGGAAGCGTGGCTCGGACGAATCACGGAAAGGTCGGTCCGTCGATGAAGAAGCTGATCAACTCCCCCGACTCGGTCATCGCCGACGCCCTGCGCGGCATGGCCGCCGCCCACCCGTCGCTCGCCGTCGACCTCGAGAACCGGGTCGTCTCGCGGGCCGGCGGCGCCATGGCGGGCAAGGTGGGACTGGTCTCGGGGGGTGGCTCCGGGCACGAGCCGCTGCACGGCGGCTACGTCGGATACGGCATGCTCGACGCCGCCGCGCCGGGCGAGGTCTACACGTCACCCGTCCCCGACCAGATCCTGGCCGCCACGAAGGCCGCCGACCACGGGTCCGGCGTACTGCACATCGTGAAGAACTACACCGGCGACGTCCTCAACTTCCGCATGGCGGCCGAGCTGGCCGAGGACGAGGACATCCGCGTCGTCAGCGTGGTCACCAACGACGACGCCGCCGTCGAGGACTCCACCTACACCGCGGGACGCCGCGGCGTCGGGGGCACGGTCTTCGTCGAGAAGATCGCCGGGGCCGCCGCCGAGGAGGGCGCCGACCTCGACACCGTCGCCGCCCTGGCCACCCGCGTCAACGAGGCCACCCGCTCGTTCGCCATCGCACTGCACGCGGGCACCGTCCCGGCGGCCGGCAAGCCGGGCTTCGACCTCGCCGAGAACGAGGTCGAGCTGGGCGTCGGCATCCACGGCGAGCCGGGCCGCGAGCGCGGCGCCATGGCACCCGTGCACGACCTCGTCGCCTACTCCCTCGACGTCATCCACGCCGACCGGCCCGTCTCGGGCAACCTCCTGGTCATGCTCAACGGGCAGGGCGGCACCCCGCTGATCGAGCTGTACGGCGCGTTCGCCGAGGCCACCGCCTGGATCGAGGGCCACGGCGGCACCGTCGCGCGGAGCCTGGTCGGCAACTACATCACCAGCCTCGACCAGCAGGGCTTCTCCATCACCGTCATGTCCCTCGACGACGAGCTGCTGCGGCTGTGGGACGCGCCGGTGTCGACGCCCGCGCTGCGGTGGGGACGGTGAGCATGGCATTCGACACCACCACGGCGACGGCCTGGATCACCGCGGCGGAGGCCGTCGTCAAGGCGAACGAGGCGCGTCTGACCGGCCTCGACGCCGCCATCGGCGACGGCGACCACGGCGCCAACATGGCCCGCGGGCTCACCGCCGCCCTCGCCAACATCGCCGAGAAGGAGCCAGCCACGCCGGGTGACGTCCTGGTCGCCGCCGGCCGGGGCATCGTCGCCAAGACCGGCGGCGCCTCCGGCCCGCTCTACGGCACCGCCTTCCGCCGGGCCGGCAAGGCGCTCGGCGACACCACCGACGCCGACGCCGCCCAGGTCGGCGAGGCACTCGAGGCCGCCCTGACGGCGATCAAGGAGCTGGGCGGCGCCGCCGAGGGCGACAAGACCATGGTCGACGCCCTCACGCCCGCGGTCGCCGCGTTCCAGGCGGTCGCGGGCGACGGCGGCACCGTCGCGGCCGCCGCGCAGGCCGGCGCCGACGCCGCCGAGGCCGGGCTCGCCGCGACGGTCCCGCTGCAGGCGCGCAAGGGCCGGGCCAGCTACCTCGGGCCGCGCAGCGTCGGCCACGAGGACCCGGGCGCCGCGTCGCTCGCGCTGATCCTGCGGGCGCTCGCGGAGGTCACGGCGTGACGGTGGGCATCGTGCTGGTCTCGCACAGTCCGGCCGTCGCGAGCTCCGTCGCCGAGCTGGCGGCGGAGCTCGCGGGCCCGTCGGTCGCCATCAGGGCCGCGGGCGGCACCGACGACGGCCGGTTCGGCACCAGCATCGAGCTGATCTCCGCGGCCGTCCGCTCCGCCGACAGCGGCGACGGCGTCTGCGTGCTCATGGACATGGGCAGCTCCGTGCTGACGTCGAAGACCCTGCTCGAGGACCTCGAGGACGAGGACGACGCTCCGGTCGTGCGGCTGGCCGACGCCCCGTTCGCCGAGGGCGCTGTGGCGGCCGCCGTGCTCGCGTCGACGGGACAGGACCTCGACGCCGTCGTCACCTCCGCCGAGCACGCGTGGTCGATGCGCAAGCTCTGACCGCCCGCCCCGCGCACCTCACCGACCCCACCCGCCTCCCCCTCAAAGTTGATCATGGAGAAATGCGGGTTCCCGGGCGACCAGAAGCCGCATTTCTCCGTGATCAACTTCGAGGGGTGGGTTCGCGGGGCGACGGCGACCGCTGCGGCCGGCGACCACGCCGACACCGCACGTTCACGCCGTCGTCGATCACCCTTGACCCGCGCCAGGCGCGGATGCCATATTTCACCTGTTACCGGTCACATTCCGCCCAGGGCGGACCCCGGAACGCTCCTGTTAACGCTCACATATGCACCACTGCGCGGCCAACGAGGGCCGGAACGAGGAGGGCGAGATGAGCAAGAGATTCTCCCGACGCGACGCGTTGCGCATGGGCGCGATGGCAGCGGCCGCGCCTGCGGCGGGCTCCGCCGTCGCCGGCGCGTTCGCACCCGCCGCGAGCGCCAGCACCAGCATCGCCGCGGCCATCCCGGGCGGCGCGCCGCGACCGGGCTGGACATCGGGCACGTGGGAGGTCGCGCCGTTCGCGCTGAACCAGGTCACCCTGGGCGACGGCATCTACAAGGAGAAGCGCGACCGGATGCTCAACTACGCCCGCAACTACCCGGGCACCGGGAACATGCTCGACGGGCCGGACCGCATGCTGCACCTGTTCCGGCGCAACGCGGGCCTGCCGGCGCCGGGCACCTGGCCGGGCGGCTGGGACACCCCGAACCACCTGCTCCGCGGCCACTTCTCCGGCCACTGGATGACCATGCTGGCGCAGGCATGGGCGGCCACCGGCGAGGAGCAGTTCCTGACGAAGCTCGACTACATCGTCGCCGAGCTCGCCAAGGTCCAGGACGCCCTCGACCAGCGCAACTTCGGCCGCGTCGCCGGCAAGTTCGGCAAGGCCGCGCAGCTCAGCGACCCGCACCCGAACCAGTTCGTCACGCTGCCCGCCGGCATCAACGCCGACGTCACGGACCTCACCATCTCGGCCTGGGTGAACCCCGTCGCGAACCAGACCAACGCGCGCATCCTCACCATCGCGAGGACCAGCAGCGTCTATCTGGCCCTGACGGCGCGCATCTCCGACACCGTCGGCCCGCGCTTCGCGATCACGCTCAACGGCGCCAACGGCGAGCAGCGCATCGACTCCCCCGTGCAGCTGCCGGTCGGCACCTGGTCGCACGTCGCCGTCACCCTCAGCGGCGGCACCGGCCGGCTCTACGTCAACGGCACCGAGGTCGGCGTCAACGCCGCCATGACGGTTACCCCGGCGGCCCTCGGCGCCACCGTCAGCAACTGGATCGGCCGCTCCACCAGCAACGACCACGCGCTGCTCAACGCCGCGGTCGACGAGGTCTCGCTGCACGGCCGGGCGCTGTCCGCGGCCGAGGTCCAGGCGCTCGCGTCTGCCACCACGGACCCGACCGGCGGGGTCGACGGCGCCGGCCTGCTGGCCCGCTGGACCTTCGACGACGAGGGCCAGGCCGCGCCGGACGCGTCGGGCCACGGCCGCGACGCCACGATCATCGGCACCGGCCACCTCGGCTACCTGGCCGCGTTCCCCGAGGGCCAGTTCATCCGCATCGAGCCGCCGATGGTGCAGCCCAACAGCGGGCCGAACGCCGTCTGGGCGGTCTGGTACACCCACCACAAGATCATGCGCGGGCTGCTCAACGCCTACGACATCACCGGCAACGAGGACGCGCTGCCGATCCTGTTCCGCATGGGCGAGTGGGTCCACAGCCGGCTGAGCGCCCTCACCCCCGCGGGCCGCGACAGCATGTGGAACACCTACAGCGCCGGCGAGGCCGGATCGATGAACGAGGTCATGGCCGAGCTCGCGTCGCACACCAGCGACAGCGCGCAGCGCGACCGGTTCCTCGAGGCCGCCAAGATGTTCACGTTCAGCACCCTGTTCAACGCCACGATCGCCGACGTCGACCAGCTCAACGGCCGGCACGCGAACCAGTACATGGCGCCGAACATCGGCTACCTGCGCATCTTCGAGCACACCGGCGAAGAGGACTTCCACACCGCCGCCCGCAACTTCTGGGGCATGGTCGTGCCGCACCGCACGTTCAGCAACGGCGGCGCCGGGCGCAGCGAGCACTTCCGCGCCCGCGGCGACATCACCTCCGGGTTCACGTCGACCAGCGACCCGCGGCACGCCGAGACCTGCTGCGCGTACAACATGCTCCGGCTCACGCGGAACCTGTTCTTCATCGAGCCCGAGCCGGCCTTCATGGACTTCTACGAGCAGGCCCTGCACAACCAGATCCTCAGCTCGCGCCGCGACATCGACAGCAACACGAACACCGAGGTCACGTACCACCAGAACATGTGGCCGGGCCGGTCGCGGCGCATCGGCAACACCATCGAGTACAGCCGCTACGGCGGCAACGGCAGCTGCTGCAACGGCACCGGCGTCGAGAGCCACACGAAGTACCAGGAGACGGTGTTCTTCCGGTCCGGCGACGGGTCGGCGCTCTACCTGAACCTGTTCATCCAGGCGACGCTGAACTGGCCCGAGCGCGGCTTCGTCATCTCCCAGGAGACGGCATTCCCGGCGGCCGGGTCGACCCGCCTGCGCTTCCAGGCCGGCAGCGGCGCCCTGGACCTGAAGCTCCGCGTCCCCGGCTGGGCGAAGCAGGGCTACAAGGTCGCCGTCAACGGCAAGGACCAGAAGGTCGACGCGACGCCGACCTCGTACGTCACGATCAGCCGGGTCTGGCAGGCCGGCGACGTCGTCGACATCACGATGCCGCTGAGCTTCTGGGTCGACAAGGCGGTCAACGACAAGTCGGTGCAGTCGATCATGTACGGCCCGACGCTCATGGTGGTGCGCGACGCGAACACGAGCTACCGGGAGTTCTCGTTCTTCTCCCAGCTCGGACTGAACGGCGACCTCGCGCCGTCGATCCAGGCCAGCGACGCGTCGATGCACTTCACGACGCACGGCTACCTGCTGGCGCCGTACTACATCGCCGACCCGGTGCCCGGACAGTTCAACTCGTTCCACACGTACTTCAAGCGCGTGGAGCCCGAGGTGGTCTTCCGGTCGCAGAAGACCGGCGTACCGAACGACGCCGTCCGCGACCAGAACGGCGAGACGTTCCTCGACCGGGTCTGGGACTCCGCGCCGTTCGCCGACCACGGTGCGTTCCTCCGCCGGGTCGAGACAGTCTCCGGTGAGTGGTTCGAGGCCGGCCGGCACACCCGGCGGCAGCGGCAGGACATCCTCATCGCGGCCGCCCGGGCGCAGAGCGAGTTCTGACCTCTCCTAGAAACGGCGGGCGGATCACCGGCGGTCCCAGAACCCCGGTGATCCGCCCGCAGCCATGTCCGGTCAGAACTGCTCCTCCTCCGTCGAGCCCTTGAGCGCGAGGGTGTCGCTGTCGGGGTTGAGCGCCGTCGCGACCAGGTCGAAGTAGCCGGTGCCGACCTCGCGCTGGTGTTTCGTCGCGGTGTAGCCGAGGCGTTCGGCGGCGAACTCGCGCTGCTGCAGGTCGACGTACGCGGTCATCGCGCTCTCCGCGTACCGGCGGGCGAGGTCGAACATGCCGTAGTTGAGCTGGTGGAAGCCGGCCAGCGTGATGAACTGGAACCGGTAGCCCAGCTCGGCGAGGTCGCGCTGGAAGGTCTCGATCTCGGCGTCGTCGAGGTGCGCCTTCCAGTTGAACGACGGCGAGCAGTTGTACGCGAGCATCTTGTCCGGGTACTGCTCGTGCACCGTCTCGGCGACCTTGCGGGCCAGGGCGAGGTCCGGGGTGCCGGTCTCGACCCACAGCAGGTCGGCGTAGGGCGCGTAGGCCAGGGCGCGGGCGAGCACCGGCTCGACGCCGGAGCGGGTGCGGTAGAACCCCTCGGCGGTCCGCTCGCCGGTGAGGAACGGCTGGTCGACGGGGTCGACGTCGCTGGTGATCAGCTCGGCGGCCAGCGAGTCCGTGCGGGCCACGACGATGGTCGAGACGCCGGCGACGTCGGCGGCCAGGCGCGCCGCGTTGAGCGTCCGGACGTGCTGCGACGTCGGCACCAGCACCTTGCCGCCCAGGTGGCCGCACTTCTTCTCCGAGGCCAGCTGGTCCTCGTAGTGCACGCCCGCCGCGCCGGCGGCGATGAGCGCCTTGGCCAGCTCGTAGGCGTTCAGCGGCCCGCCGAACCCGGCCTCGGCGTCGGCGACGATCGGCGCCAGCCAGTCGAACCCGGGGTCGGCGCCCTCGGCGTAGGTGATCTCGTCGGCGCGCAGGAGCGCGTTGTTGATGCGCCGGACCACTGTCGGCACCGAGTTGACCGGGTAGAGGCTCTGGTCCGGGTAGGTGTTGCCGGACGTGTTGCCGTCGGCCGCGACCTGCCAACCGGACAGGTAGATCGCCTTCAGCCCGGCCCGGACCATCTGGACGGCCTGGTTGCCGGTGATGGCGCCGAGCGCGGCCACGTGCTCGTCGTCGCGGTGCAGCATCGCCCAGAGCCGCTCGGCGCCGCGGCGGGCGAGCGTGTGCTCCTCGCGGACGCTGCCGCGCAGCCGCACGACGTCCTCGGCGGTGTAGGTGCGGCGCACGCCGGCCCAGCGGGGGTCGGTGGCCCACTGCTCGGCGAGGGCGGCGGCCTCGGTCGTCTGACGGTCCGTCGTGGTCGTCATGCTCACTCCCGGAGTCGGTGAATTGCTGACGTCCTCCACTCTTGGCCGCCCTGTGTGAGCCGATCCACCGCTAGTGTGGGTGAAGATTCGCCGAATTTCACAGAATGGGAACCAATGGCCGATCTCGACCTCGTCACCCTGGGCCGGCGCATCCGGCACGCCCGCAAGGCCGCCGGACTGACGCTCGGGGCGCTCGCCGCCGCCGTCGGCCGCGCGCCGTCGCTGCTGTCGCAGATCGAGAACGGACGGCGTGAGCCGCGGCTCACGCTTCTGCAGGCCATCGCGACGGCGCTCGACGCCGACGTCGCCGACCTCATGAAGCCGGAGCCGCCGTCGCACCGGGCGGCACTCGAGATCGCGCTCGAGCACGCGCAGGCCGAGCCGCTGTACTCCTCGCTCGGGCTCCCGCACGTCGCCGCCTCCAGCGCCGCCCTGTCGACGGACGTGCTCGAGTCGCTGGTCGGGCTGCACCGCGAGCTGCAGCGCCGGGCCACCGAGCGGGCCGCCACGCCCGAGGAGGCCCGCCGGGCCAACGCCGAGCTGCGCCGGCAGATGCGCGACCGCGGCAACTACTTCCCCGAGATCGAGCGCATCGCGGCCGGCATCTCGCAGGCCGTGGGCCACGAGGGCGGGCCGCTGACCGAGCGCGGCGTCGGCGAGCTCACCGCACACCTCGGCTTCACCCTGCACCGCGTCGCCGACCTGCCGCGAGCCACCCGCTCCGTCACCGACCTCGCCGACCGGCGCATCTACCTGCCGTCGTCGGGCCGCGGCGGGCACGACCCGCGCACCATCGTGCTGCAGACGCTCGGGCACTTCGCGCTGGGCCACCGCGAGCCGGCCGGCTACGCCGACTTCCTGCGCCAGCGGGTCGAGACCAACTACTTCGCCGCCGCACTGCTCATGCCCGAGGCGGCCGCCGCCGGGTTCCTGCAGCGCGCCAAGGCCCGGCGCGAGCTGGCCATCGACGACCTCCGCGACGTGTTCGCGGTGTCCTACGAGACGGCGGCGCACCGCTTCACCAACCTCGCGACGCACCATCTGGGGCTGCCGGTGCACTTCATGCGGGTCGGCGAGGACGGCGTCATCTACAAGGCGTACGAGAACGACGACGTCACGTTCCCCACCGACGTCACCGGCGCCATCGAGGGCCAGCTGGTCTGCCGGTTCTGGGCGTCGCGGGCCGTGTTCGCCACGCCGGACCGGTACGCCACCCACCACCAGTACACCGACATGGGGCGCGGCACCTACTGGTGCACCACGCACGTCGAGACCACGCCCGAGGGCGACTTCGCCATCGACGTCGGCGTGCCGTACGCGCACTCGAAGTGGTTCCAGGGCCGCGAGACGACCGTCCGGGCGACGTCGGGCTGCCCCGATCCGTCCTGCTGCCGCCGTCCGCCCGCCGGCCTGGCCGACCGCTGGGGCAGCCGCGCCTGGCCCAGTGCACGCGTGCACTCGCACCTGCTGGCAGCATTGCCTCCGGGTACGTTTCCGGGGGTGGACGACACCGACGTCTACGCCTTCCTCGAACGACACTCCACCGCGGCGGCCGATTAACCGGACATTCTCCAAGAATCTGGTGACAGCACCACAAACTGTCGGTAGGTTCTGCTGTTACTCGGCCGGCGCGACCCGCCGGTGCAGGGCGACAGAGGGGATCCGCAGTGACCAGCCAACCCACCCGGCGCGCCGTCCTGGCGCTCGGCGCCGCCATCGTCGTGACACCCGCCATCTCCACCACCGCGAACGCCGCCGGCCACCCCGTCCGGACCGTCACGCGCCTCACCACCGTCTTCGCCGCGGCCGCCCGCCGCCACGGCGTCCCGCGCGACCTGCTGGTCGCGCTCGCGCACACCGTCACCCGCATCGACGACCACGCCGGACAGCCCAGCTCCGCCGGCGGCTACGGCGTCATGCACCTGATCAGCAACCCGACCACCGACACACTGGGCACGGCGTCCAAGCTCAGCGGCCACACCGTGCCGGCGCTGCAGACCGATCTCGCGGCCAACGTCGACGGCGCCGCCGCACTGTTGCGCGCCCTGGCCGACGGCGCCGGACTGACGGCGGCCGACCGTGGCCGCGTCGACGCCTGGTATGAGCCCGTGGCCCGCTACTCGGGCTTCGCCGACCCCTCCGTCGCCCGGCTCGAGGCCGACACCGTCTACCAGACGCTGGAGCGCGGCCTGTCCCTGCAGGCGAACGGCGAGACCTTCACCGTCGCCGCCCGCCCCGTCGCCCCCGAGTACGGCACCTTCGCCGACGTCCCCACGCTCGACCAGCGGTTCACCGTCATGACCGACGACTACCCGCCGGCGCGCTGGGTGGCCGCCAACTCGGGTAACTACCGGGTGGCCAACCGGCCCAATGACTACGCCATCGATCGCGTAGTCATCCACACGGTCCAGGGCTCGTACGCCGGCTGCATTTCGTGGTTCCAGAACCCGAGCGCGAACGTCTCGGCGCACTACGTCATCCGCTCGTCCGACGGCGAGGTGACGCAGATGGTGCGCAACAAGGACGTCGCCTGGCACGTCGGCAACACCAACAACCGGTCCATCGGCATCGAGCACGAGGGCTGGGTCAGCGACCCCGCCTGGTACACCGAGGCCATGTACCGCTCGTCGGCCGCCCTGACCCGCCACGTCTGCGACCGCTACGGCCTCCCGCGCAACCGGACCACCGTCATCGCACACAGCGAGGCACCCGGCGCCACCCACACCGACCCCGGCCCCAACTGGGACTGGAACCGCTACATGAGCTACGTCAACGGTGGCGGCGGCGAGCCGTCGTGGAGCGTCATCGTCGACAACGGCGGCGCCTTCACCGCGAGCGCCAACTGGGTGACGGCGTCGGCGCCCGGCCAGTACGGCAGCAACCACCGCCACGCCCAGCCCGTGCTGTCCAGCGACGTGGCCTGGTTCAGCGCGAACATCCCGTCGGCCGCCACCTACCGGGTCGAGGTCTGGTACCCGCAGGACCCGGCCAACAACTCGCGGACGCCCTACATCGTCGCCACCCCGAGCGGCAACCAGACGGTCTACGTCGACCAGCGCAGCAACGGCGGCCGCTGGGTCTCCATCGGCACCTTCTCGCTGGCCGCCGGCAACCGCCCGGTCGTCGGCGTCAGCCGCTGGACCTCGACCGCCGGCTCCATCGAGGCCGACGCCGTCCGCATCTCCCGCTAGACCTTCCGACGGGGCACCCCGGAGCCCCACCGGCGGCCGCCCGCGACCACGCCCCCCGAGGTCGCGGGCGGCCGCTCCTGTTTGCGGCCCGCCCCGCCCGCGCCCCTCCTGCAAGTTGATCTTGGAGTTCTGGGGCAATTGCGGCCCGAAATGTCCGATAGATGGCCCCGAAAGTCCAGGATCAACTCAAGCGCGCCGCCGCCCAGGCGCTCGGCACCGGCATGATCGAGCTGTCGGTCGCGGTCGGCGCCGGCCTCACCTATGCCAGCGGCGAGCACGGCGCCGTCGCCGCCACCGTCGGCCACGGTCCCTTCGCGTTCTGGCGGCCCTGGAGCCGCATGGGATGATGCGATGCGATGGCCACACCGAAACCACCACTGACTCGGGGCGGCGTGGTCGTCGTCTGGTTCCTGATCGTGTTCGTCGCCCTGATCGGCATCGGCGGCGGCATCGCCCTGATCGCCGAAGGCCTGAACGGCCGTGACGCCGTGGCCGACGGCCCGGCCGGCACCCTCACCCCCGCGGACCGCCAGTGCGGCCGGGACAGCTGCTCGTGGATCGGCGACTTCACCAGCGACGACGGCACGATCACCCGCAGCGACGTCGAGTTGCGCGACGCCGAGCGGGTGCGCCCCGGCGACCCGATGCCGGGCTGGATCGACGACGTACGCCTGCGCGACGACGCCGACCGGCCTGTCGCCTACACCGCCGACTACGACTGGGGCGTGCGGACGGCCGGCGGTGTGTTCCTGCTGGTGTTCTGCCTGGTGACGGCGGCGTTGCTGGTGCGGATGGTCCGGCGGCACCGGCGGCCGGACAGTCCCTAGCCGCTGCGGGCGACGGCCCAGGCGCGGATGGTGTCGATGCGCTCCTGGATCTCGGCCGCCGTGGCGAGCGCGGCCGGCGGGCCGCCGCACGACTTGCGCAGCTCGGTGTGGATGACGCCGTGCGGCTTGCCGGTGCGGTGGTGCCAGGCGCCGACCAGGCCGTTCAGCTCGCGCCGCAGCAGCGAGATCTGCTCGAACACGGCGGGGTCACGCTCGCCGTGACCGTCGGCCGGCCCATCGGCGCCGGAGCCTTCACCGTCGGGAGCCGCCGCTTTGGCCGCCTGCTGCTCGGCCTGCCGCCGTCGCAGCAGGGTGGCCACCTGGTCGGGCTCGAGCAGGCCGGGGATGCCGAGGTAGTCGGCCTCTTCGGCGGACCCGGCGCGGGCCTGGGTGCCGAACTCGCCGCCGTCGTACAGGACGCGGTCGAAGGAGGCGTCGGAGCCGAGCGCCTCGAACGGCATGAGCTCCTCGCCGTCGGCGGGCTCCTCGCGCTGGGCCGCCTCCATGAGCGCTTCCTCGACGGCGTTGGGGTCGTCGTCGGCGCCGGGCGGCTTGCCCAGGACGTGGTCGCGCGAGACCTCCATCTCGCCGGCATACGAGAGCAGCGACGGCACCGTCGGCAGGAAGATCGACGCGGTCTCGCCGCGCTTGCGGACGCGGACGAAACGGCCGACGGCCTGGGCGAAGAAGAGCGGGGTCTGGGTGGCCGTGGCGTAGACGCCGACCGCCAGCCGAGGGACGTCGACGCCCTCGGAGACCATGCGGACGGCGACCATCCAGCGGCTGTCGCCGTCGCTGAACTCGGCGATCTTCTTCGACGCCTTGGGCTCGTCGGACAGTACGACGGTGGGCGACTCGCCGCAGACCCGCTTGAGCAGCGCGGCGTAGGCCCGGGCGGACTCCTGGTCGGTGGAGATGACCAGGCCGCCGGCGTCGGGCACGTGCCGGCGCACCTCGGTGAGGCGGGTGTCAGCGGCCTGCAGGACCGATGGGATCCAGTCGCCGTGCGGGTCGAGTGCCGTGCGCCAGGCCTGCGCGGTGATGTCCTTGGTGAGGGGGTCTCCCAGCCGCGCCGCGACCTCGTCGCCGGCCCGCGTGCGCCAGCGCATCTCGCCGGAGTAGGCGAGGAACAGCACCGGGCGGACCACGCCGTCCTTGAGCGCCTCGGCGTAGCCGTAGGAGTGGTCGGCGACGCTGCGCGGGACACCCTGGACGTCGGGTGAGTAGGTGACGAACGGGATGGGGTTGATGTCGGAGCGGAACGGCGTGCCCGTGAGCGCCAGCCGCCGCGCCGCCGGCTCGAACGCCTCGCGCGTCGCCTCGCCCCAGGAGAGGGAGTCGCCGGCGTGGTGCACCTCGTCGAGGATGACCAGCGTGCGGCGGTTCTCGCAGCGGGCGCGGTGCAGCATGGGGTGCGCCGCGACACCGGCATAGGTGACGGCAACACCGGTGAAGTCGCGGCTGGTGCGGGCCGTGCGGCCGCTGAAGGCGGGGTCGACGGTGATGCCGACCTTGTCGGCCGCCTCGGCCCACTGCCGCTTCAGGTGCTCGGTGGGGGCGACGATGGTGAGCTGGTGGACGACCTTGCGGGCCAGCAGCTCGGCGGCGATGCGCAGCGCGAACGTCGTCTTGCCCGCGCCGGGCGTGGCCACCGCGAGGTAGTCGCGGGGGTCGCGCCCCATGTAGTCCTCGAGCGCAGCTGCCTGCCAGGCACGCAGGCGCCCCGCGGTTCCCCACGGGGCACGATCGGGATATGCAGGAGACAGATGCTCAGCGGCCGAGGTGCTCACACAGCTCCCGTGACGTCGACGTCGGTGTTCCGGTCCGCCGGCGGCACTGCCGACCCCGATGCTTCGAGCCTAGCCGCCGGGACCGACAGCCCGCGGGCGGACGCGCGCACTGTCACGCCGCGTGGCCCTCGGTGCTCGGCGCCTCCGTGGTCGACGGCGTGCGCACCCGGCCGGCGGCCCACGCCCCGAACAGGGCGAGCGCCGCCATGACCCCGATGATCACCAGGTAGACCCAGTGCTCGACGGCGGCCTCGGCGAGGTCGTCGGCGTGCCCCGTGCCGAAGATCGTGCCAGCCAGGCCGACGAACGTCGCCGTGAACAGGGCGTCGCTGACCTGCAGCGCCGCGGAGTTGGCGCCGTGCTCCTCGACCGGCGACAGCTGGAACAGCAGCACGCTCATGCTCGCCGTCGCGATGCCCATGCCGAACGCCCCGATGACCCAGCTGAGCATGACGACGACCGCCGGCACCGCAGGTACCAGCGTCAGGGCGACCAGGCAGATCGCGATGGCGACGAACACGCCGCCGGCCCGCACCAGCAGGTAGCGCGGCGCGACGGTGCGGGTGCGGCCCTGGTACCAGGACCCCGTCGCCCAGCCGAGCGCTCCCCCCGTCAGCGACAGGCCCGCCAGCGTCGACGACAGCCCCCGCTCGGACACCAGCAGCAGCGGCAGGAACGTCTCGGTGCCGAAGAAGGCGCCCGCGTAGATGCCGCGCAGCGCGACGACGGTGGGCAGCCCGCGGCGCAGCACGATGGTGCCCGGCGGCAGCAGCTTCGGCACCGTCGGGACCATGAGCGCCAGCGCGACGACGGCGACGCCCAGACCCAGGAGGTCGGCGCGCGAGCCGGCGTACTGCAGGAGCCCTACACCGAGCGCGGCGGCCGCGGCGAACCGCTTGCGGCCCGTGCGTCGCGGCGGGGCGCCACCCGGCGGCGGCCCGTCGACGGCCTTGGCCTGCGGCAGCGCAAGGAAGATCGGGATCAGCACCAGCGGCGCGATGCCCAGGAACACCCACCGCCACGAGAACTGGTCGGTCAGGATGCCCGCGACCAGCGGCCCGATGATCGACGGAAGCACCCACGCGGCGGCCATGGCGGCGAAGATCTTCGGCCGCAGCCGCTCCGGGTAGGCCCGCCCGACCACGACATACAGCGCGACGATGACCAGACCGCCGCCGAGGCCCTGGATGGCCCGCCCGGCGAGGAACGGCCACATCGACTGCGCCGACCCGGCCAGCAGCAGGCCCACCGTGAACGCACCGGTGCCGAGGATCAGCGGCAGCCGCGGCCCCTTGCGGTCGCACAGCTCGCCGGAGACGACCATGGCGAACAGGCTGGTGGTGAAGAACGCGGAGAAGGCGAACGCGTAGAGCGCCATGCCGTCCAGCTCGGGCACCGCCTTGGGCATGGCGGTGGCGATGGCCATGGACTCGAACGCGACGAACACGACCGCCGAGACGATGCCGACGGACAACCGGAGATGCGCCGGACCGAGGATTCCCTGGGCGCCGTCGTCGGCCGGCCTCGCTGTCACGAGCGAATCATAGCGACGCTCCCGACATGGTCGGTTCGCAATTTCTGTCCGTAGACTGACGGCGTGAGCACGCAGATGAGCCCCGGCACCGAGACCATCGAGGACCGCCGCACCCAGACCGGCAGTGGCGACGGCGACCACGAGCGGTTCTCGCACTACGTGCCCAAGGACAAGCTCACCGAGGCCATGATCAACGGCACGCCCGTCATCGCCCTCTGCGGCAAGGTGTGGGTGCCCAGCCGCGACCCCCAGAAGTACCCGGTCTGCCCGCAGTGCAAGGAGATCTGGGAGTCCATGAAGCCGGGCGGCGGCGACAAATCCTGACCGCGGTGTCACATTCGGGTCGCTGAGAACACCCATAGGGGGTGTGAGAGCGACAACGAGTTCGGCAGCCTGCTGCCGTCAGTGCGGCCGTGGCTGACCGGCCGGTCCGTGCGGCCGTCGAGGCGCTGACGTCCCTGCGCGCGGCCGCGGTGGCGGAGTTCGGAGCGCTGCGTGCGGCGACGGTGGGCCGTGCGGCCCGCGTGGCCGGCGGGTCCGGCTTGCCTGGCGCCGACGGCGTCGTGGCCGCTGTCGACGACGCCGCCGGCCGCACGCTGCACGCCGTCGACGCCGAGGTGCGGCGGCTGCGCGAACTGGTGCGCGACTCACCCCTCGCGGGCCGCCGGCCACCGCTTCTCGCCCCCTCGGGACCGGTCGCCGGCGGCTCCTCCTCCGTCCCCGGTCTGACGGCGGAGCCCCCGCTCACCGCGGGGGTCGAGTACGCGGCGCGCCCGCTCACCCTGCCCGCCGACGTCGACGTCGGGTTCGCGCGGCAGGGCGGCATCAGCGACTGCCACCTCGTGGCGGCGCTGGGCGCGGTGGCCGGCCGCGCGCCCGGCCTGCTGCCGGTCGCGACGGCTGGTGACGGCGCCGTCCTGGTCGACGTGCCGGGGCGGCGGTACCGGCTACGGGCGACGTTGCCGGTCGACGGCGGCAGCGGCCGGCTCGCATACGCGCACGGGCCCGACGACGCCACGCTGGTGCCGTACGTCGAGAAGGCGTTCGCCGTCTACGCCGGCGGCTACCCGGTGCTCGGCGAGGGCGGGCTGCCGGTCGAGGCGCTGTACTGGCTCACCGGCCGGCCGTGCTGGCTGCTCCGCCTGCCGCGGGCTCCCGACGAGGCCGTGCTGGCCCTGGTGGCGTCGCCGCAGCCCGCGGTCGCCTGCAGCCGCCCCTTCGACGACGACCCCGCCGACGCCGCGCTTGCCGTGCGCTACGGCCTCGCGCCGGTCGGGCACGCGTACACGGTGTGCGGCTCGGACGACGACGGGCGGGTGCTGCTGCACAACCCGTGGGGCCTGCGCCACCCCGACCCCTTGCCGCTCGACCTGTTCCGCCGCCTCTTCACCCGCATCGACTGGTGCGAGACCGATGACGACGACTGACCCCCGCCAAGCCGCCGTCGAGCTGCGGGCCGGTTATCCGGCACTCGTCGGCGCTGCCTGGGTCACGGTGATGGGGATCTCGGCGCCGCTGGTCTGCCTGGGGGTCGACGATCCGGGCGGGCAGCAGACCACCGCCTGGTACGCGCCCGGCAACGTCCTGATGGCAGGCGGTCACCGGTGGCGGGTGCTGAGCACCAGTGCGTTGCCGCGGTCGTCGGCGGATCCCGTGCCGGGTGCGCTCGGGGATCACACGGTCGCCGTGCTGCTGCGCTTGGACGGTTAGCCGGGGTGATGAGGTCGGCTTGCTGGTCTCCCGTCACGTCCTTGTCCCACGTCACGTCTGCGGGCCCGTTTCGGGCGTTTCGCGTGACGGCAGACCACGACGTGACAGCAGACCAGCACGCCAGACCGCGACTTCACTACGCAGGGCCGACTTCACTAGCGAGAACCGTCTTCTGCGCCCCAGCCGGAGCCCAGAAGACGACTTCCGCTAGTGAAGTCGTCGACGCTAGTGAAGACGACCGCAGCCCGCGAGGAACCGCCCACCCGTCGCCAGACTCCCCCGTCCCCCTGATAGCTGCCGAGTTCTTGGCCGCGGAGCCGCGGGTCAAGCGGACCCCCAGGGCGCGCAGCGCCCATCGGTCCGCTTGAGGCGCGGATTCGCGGCTAAGACACTGGGCAGCAGGGGGACGGGGCCACCCAACCCAACCCCACGCACCCTAGAAAGAACTCAGTTCATCGAAGGATCAGCCGGGAAAGTCGCCATCAACGCCAACTGCCCGCCCTGGCGCCGCAGCACCGTCGGCCACATGTCCTGGGCGTCCAGGCGGAAAGCATCCCCAGGCTCAGCGTCCACCACGAACCAGGAGCCTTCGTCGATCTCACCTTCCAGCTGGTCGGGGGCCCAGCCGGCGTAGCCGGCGAAGACGCGCATCGCCGTGACCGCGGGTTCGATGATCTCGGCCGGAGTGTCCAGGTCCACCACGCCCAGCGCGCCGCGGACCCGCCGGATCCCCAGGGGTTCGTCCCTGCCGCCGACGGCGACCAGGCCGAGGGCGCTGTCGAGGCTGACCGGGCCGCCCTGGAAGACGACGCCCGGCTCGGACACGACCGAGATCCAGCGTGGGAGGACGTCGCCGACGAGGACTTCCGTGGGTTTGTTGACCATGACGCCGAGCGCGCCGTCGCCGTCGTGGGAGAGCATGAGGACGACGGCGCGGTCGAAGGTCGAGCCGCGCAGCGACGGGGCCGCGACGAGCAGTTTCCCCGTCAGCGCCTCAGTGTTCTTCCCCACGGGTTCCATCGTGCATCAGACCGGGATGGCCGGGAACTCGCCGGTCTCCTCGGCGACGCGGCGGATGGTCTCGACGCTGCCGCGGACGGCTTCGGCGACGGTGTCGGCGACGCCGGAGTGGAAGACGCTGGGAACGATGTAGGACGGGTTGAGCTCCTCGTCCTTGACAGTGCCGGCCAGTGCCTTCGCCGCCGCGATCATCATCTCCGTCGTCACCGAGCGGCTGCGGGCGTCGAGCAGGCCGCGGAAGACGCCGGGGAAGGCGAGCACGTTGTTGATCTGGTTCGGGTAGTCCGAGCGGCCGGTGGCGACGACGGCGGCGAACTCGCCGGCCGCGCGGGGGTCGATCTCGGGCTCGGGGTTGGCCAGCGCGAACACGATGGCGTTCGGGGCCATGGTCGCGACGTCGGCGGCGCTCAGCACGTTGGGCGCGGACACCCCGATGAACACGTCGGCCCCCAGGACCGCGTCGCGCAGGTCGCCCACCACGCCGCGCGGGTTGCAGTGCTCGAGGTACCAGGTGGGGACGCCGGTGAGGTCGGCCCGGCCGGGGTGGATGACGCCGTTGATGTCGGCGGCGACGATGTCGGTGACGCCGGCCGCGACCAGGAGCTGGGCGATGGCGTGCCCGGCCGCACCGGCGCCGGACATGGCGATCCGAATGGAACCGATGTCCTTGCCGACCACCTTGAGCGCGTTGTGCAGGGCCGCGAGCACGACGATGGCGGTGCCGTGCTGGTCGTCGTGGAAGACGGGGATGTCGAGGAGCTCGCGCAGCCGGGCCTCGATCTCGAAGCAGCGCGGGGCGGAGATGTCCTCGAGGTTGATGCCCGCGAACACCGGCGCGATGTGCTGGACGGTGCGGACGATCTCGTCGGGGTCCTGGGTGTCGAGGCAGATGGGGAACGCGTCGATGCCGCCGAACCGCTTGAACAGCGCCGCCTTGCCCTCCATGACGGGAAGGGCCGCCGTCGCGCCGATGTTGCCCAGCCCCAGCACGGCCGACCCGTCGGTGACGACGGCGACGGTGTTGCGCTTGATGGTGAGGCGGCGGGCGTCGTCGGGGTTGTCGACGAGCGCCTGCGACACGCGTGCCACACCCGGGGTGTAGATGAGCGAGAGGTCGTCGCGGTTGCGGATCGGGACCTTCGACACGACCTCGATCTTGCCGCCGAGGTGGACGAGGAAGGTCCGGTCGCTGACCTTGCCGATGACGACACCGGGCACCGAGCGCAGCGCCATGACCAGTTCGCCGGCATGCGCCGACGACGTGGCCGCGCAGGTGACGTCGACCTGGATGCGGTCGGTGCCGGAGCCGGTGACGTCGAGCGCGGTGACGAGTCCGCCGGCCTTCTCGACGGCGGCGGTGAGCTGGCCCACCGACGACCCGCCCGCGGGCACCTCGAGGCGGACGGTGATCGAGTAGGAGACGCTCGGAACGCTGACCACGGTGACCCTTCTTGCCGAGATGTGAGCAGGACCACCGTAGATGATCCCGCACCCGCCCGGCCGCGGCGGCCGGTTGCCCGAAGAGACCCCTTACGGCCCATCGACGACGGGGTAAGGGGCCGGCGCCGCCGGGGTGTGCGTGGACGCCCGATGCCGCCGGCCCGCCCTCAGCACGAGTCTCGACTGTGAGAAGAGAAGTCCGAGGGAGGACATCATGATCGACAGCATCCGTGCCGAGATCGACTACCGCCAGGAGCGGGTCCGGCGCGATGTCGCCGCGGTCCGCCCGAGCACCGGGAAGGGCCGCGCCGAGCGGTCCGCCCGCACGTCCGAGGACCACCCCGCCGCCGGCCGGCCCGCCACCCGGCGTCCCCGGCCGGCGGTCCAGTACGCCCGGCCGCGCGCCCTGAGCACGCAGCCGGGACCCGGCGGCACCGTCTGCTGACCGGAAAATGCTGACTGCGATGTCGGAGGCGTGTGCGAGCATCGGTATCGTGCCTCGGCTTGGTACTGGTGTCCCCTTCATCGCACGCGGCGACGAGACCGCTCGTCTGCGTGCGGCGCTCGAGCGCGCCCGCGACGGCGCGGGCGGCGCCGTGCTCGTCTCCGGCGACGCCGGCGTGGGCAAGAGCAGGCTGCTGGCCGAGTTCCTCGACGAGGCCGGGACGGGCGGCGCGCACGTGCTGCTCGGCCGCTGCCTCAGCGTCGGCGAGGCCGGCCTGCCGTACCTGCCGTTCAAGGAGGTCGTCGAGCAGCTGCGCCGGCGCCGCCCCGACCTCGTCGAGGCACGGCCGGCGCTGTCCGGGCTCATCGGCCGCGCCACCGCCACTGCGGCGCCGTCGCGCGAAGAGAACGACCTCGGCCAGCTGCAGCTCTTCGACGCCATGTTCACCGCGCTGGCCGAGCTGGGCGACGACGCCCCGGTGCTGCTCGCGGCCGAGGACCTGCACTGGAGCGACGCGTCCAGCCGCGACCTGCTCTCGTTCCTCGTCTCGCGACTGGCCGGGCAGCGGCTGCTGGTCGTCGCCACCTACCGCTCCGACGACCTCCACCGGCAGCACCCGCTGCGCCCGCTGCTCGCCGAGCTGGTCCGGCTGCCGGTCGTCGAGCGGCTCGACCTCACCCCGTTCAGCCCGGCCGACGCGCTGGCGTTCGTCGAGACACTGGCCGACGGCAGCATCGAGGCCGACCTCCTGGCCGACGTCGCCGCCCGCTCCGAGGGCAACGCGTTCTTCGCCGAAGAGCTGGTCGCCGCCAGCGCCACCGGCCCGGCCGGCGGCATCCCCACCGCGCTGGCCGACGTCCTCATGTCCCGGGTCGAGACGCTGAGCCCGGCGGCCCAGCGCGTCGTCGGCGCCATCTCCGTCACCGGCCGCCGCCACGTCCGGCACGCCGCGGTGCGCTCCGTCGTCGACCTCCCCGACGGCGAGCTCGACGCCGCCCTGCGCGAGGCGCTGCAGCACCACATCCTCGTCACCGACGACCAGGACGGCTACACCTTCCGGCACGCGCTGCTGCGCGAGGCCGTCTACGCCGACCTGCTGCCCGGCGAGCGGGTCCGGCTGCACTCCGCCTACGCCAAGCGCATCGTCGACCTGCAGCAGGACGAGCTCGCCGGCGCGCTCGCCTACCACAGCCTGCGCAGCAACGACCTCCCCACCGCGCTGGCCGCGTCGGTCAAGGCGGCCGACGACGCCATGCGTGTCGGCGCGCTCGCCGCCGAGCTGCGCCACGTCGAGCAGGCCCTCGAGCTGTGGTCGGCGGTCGACCAGCCGGCCGAGCACGCCGGCGTCGACGAGCTCGCCCTCACCCGCAAGGCCGCCTACGTCGCCAGCGCCGCCGGGCACCCCGAGCGGGCGCTCGCCTACGCGCAGGCGGCGGTCGTCGTGGCCGACCGCGACGCCGACGCCGTCACCCGCGCCGACGTCCGCCGTCAGCTCACCGAGGCGCTCCTGGCCAACGGCCGGTGGAAAGAGGCCACCCAGACCATCACCGACGCCTGGCCGCTCGTCGAGTCCGAGCCACCCAGCCGCACCCGCGCCTGGGTGCTGGCACTGCGGGCCCGCACCGCCTGGGACCGCGACAGCGACGATGCGCGGTCGTTCGCCGAGCAGGCCATCGAGGACGCCCGGGCCAGCGGCAGCGTCAGCGCCGAGTCCGACGCGCTCATCTCCCTCGCCTTCAACGACCTCCGCGCCGGCGCCGTCGAGGACGCCTGCGCGCTGTTCGAGCAGGCCCGGCAGAACGCCGTCCGCGTCGGCGCCGCCAACGTCGAGCTGCGGGCGTCGTTCAACCTCGTCACCACCCGCTACGAGCAGGGCCGGCTCGACGACTCCGTCGCCCTGGCCGACGCCGCGGTGCAGCGGGCCAGCACGCTCGGCGTCACGTGGAGCATGTACGGCCTCGAGCTGCGCTGGCTGCGGGCCATGGTCCACTACGCCCACGGCAGTTGGGACGAGGCGCTCGCCGCGGCCAGCCCGCCGGGCGAGCAGGTCTCCGACACCATCACCGCGCTGCTGGCGGCGTCGGCGGCCATCATCAACGTCAGCCGCGGCCGCTTCGACGAGGCCCGGCGCGACCTCGTCCGGGTCCGCCCCGAGTGGCACCGCGACAGCCAGATCGCGCTGCTCGCCGGCATCGCCGGGGTCGAGATGGCCGGCTGGGAGGGCCGCTGCGCCGAGGCCGCTTCGCTGGCCGACGAGGCCATCTCCTCCATGCGCAAGAACGACGACCACTGGCCGCTCGGCGGGCTGCGGCTGGCCGTGCTGGCCCTCGGCATCCAGGCCGACCTCGCCAGGCAGGCCCGCCTCGACCACGACGACGCGGCCGAGGCCGCCGCCGTCGCCGAGGGCCGCCGGTTCGCCGAGCACGCCCGGCTCACCGCCCAGCACGGCATCCCGCGCGCCGACACCCTCGGCCCCGAGGGGGTGGCCTGGCTGGCCCGGCTCGACGCCGAGGAGTCCCGGCTCGACGGCGGCTCCGACCCCGCTCCGTGGCGGGCCGTCATCGAGGCGTTCGGCTACGGCGACGTCTTCCACGTCGCGCTGGCGCAGTGGCGGCTCGGCGAGGTGCTGATCGCCGCCGGCGACCGAGACGCCGCCGCGACCGAGCTCGCGGCCGCTCACGAGACCGCCCTCAGGCTCGGCGCGCAGCCGCTTGCCGGCGCCGTCCGCGACCTCGCCCGCCGCGCGCACCTCGCGCTGCCCGGCACCGTCCTGCCGGCCACCGGGCTGCTGACGCCGCGCGAACTGTCCGTCCTCGAGCTCGTGGCCCGCGGCTACACCAACCGCAAGGTCGGCGAAGAGCTGTTCATCAGCGAGAAGACCGTCAGTGTGCACCTGTCGCGGGTCATGACGAAGCTCGGCGCCGCCAGCCGCACCGAGGCCGTCTCTGTCGCCCACCAGCGCGGACTGCTCACCGACGGCTGAAAACCCGGCGACACCGGGCGGCCGGTCCTGGCAGAGTGGCCGCCCGTGTCCAGCGTCTACCTCATCACCGGCATCATGGCGGCCGGCAAGTCCACCGTCGCCCAGGCCCTGGCCGAGCGGCTGCCGAAGGCGGCGCACGTGCGCGGCGACACGTTCCGCAAGGCCATCGTGTCCGGCCGCGCCGAGCCGGTCCCCGGCAGCGACGAGGGCATGGCCCAGCTGCGGCTGCGCTACCGCATCGCGGCGGGCGTCGCCGACGAGTACGCCGCGGCCGGGTTCACCGCCGTCGTGCAGGACGTCGTCCTCGGGCCGGTCCTGGCCGACTACGTCGCGATGGTCCGCACCCGGCCGCTGCACGTCGTCGTCCTGGCGCCGCGGCCCGACGCCGTCGCCGCGCGCGAGGCGGGACGGGGCAAGACGGGCTACGGCGCCTGGACGGTGGCCGACCTCGACACGTCGCTGCGCGAGGAGACGCCCCGGCTCGGGCTGTGGCTGGACACGTCGGACCTGACGCCGGAGCAGACGGTCGACGCGATCCTCGCCGGCGCCGCAACCAGCTCCGTCGCTTGAGACGTCACTTCAGGCCGGTGGCGTTGCCGGAGCGCATGAAGTACCGCGAGAAGAAGACGTAGACGATCGCGATCGGGATGGTCGAGAGCGTCGCCAGCGCCAGCTTCAGCGGGAACTGCTGCGACCCCTGCAGGTCACCGGCCGTGAGCCGGGCGATGCCGAGGTTCAGCGTCGCGAGGTCGGGGTCCGACGTCGCCACCAGGAAGTGGGTGAACTCGTTCCACGACCCCTGGAAGGACAGGATCGTCACCGTCACCAGCGCCGGGCGGACCAGCGGCAGGATCACGCTCCAGAACGTCCGGAACACGCCCGCGCCGTCGATGCGCGCGGCCTCGTCGAGCTCAGTCGGGACCGCCTCGAACGCCGTCTTCATCAGCAGGATCCCGACGGCGTCGCAGAACAGCGGCAGGATCATGCCGGCGTAGCTGTCGAACATGCCCAGCTCGTTGAGGACCAGGAACTTCGGGATCAGCAGCACGACGCCGGGCACGGCCAGCACGGCGACCACCCCGGCGAACACGACGGCGCGGCCGCGGAAGCGCAGCCGGGCCAGCGCGTAGCCGCAGAGGCTGTCGATGATCAGCCGCCCCAGCGTCACCGAGACCGTGACGAAGAACGAGTTGCCCAGCCAGCGGAACACCGGCACGGAGTACGCCGGGTTGTCGCCCGCCACGACCGCCCACGCCGCCGTCGAGACCGGCGACGGCCACAGCGCGACGGGGTTGGCGACGGCGTCGGCGTCGGTCTTGAACGATGTCGCCAACTGCACCAGGAACGGGCCGAGGTACAGGATCGTCCCGAGCGCCAGCAGCCCGTAGCCGATCACGCGCACCAGCACCTTGCGCGACACCGGGGAGTACCGGTCGGTCAGCACGACGGGGACGGCTGCCCGCGCCGACCGCGGGGCCGCACGCTGACGCCGTCGTCGATCCAGCACGCCGCTCATGCCCGCCGCTCCCGTCCCACCCACCGCTGGATCAGCGTGAGCACGATGATGATCGCGAACAGCACGAACGCGACCGCCGCGCCGACCCCGAACTGGCCGTCGCCGAAGCTGCGCACGTAGGAGATGTAGGCGGGCGTCAGCGTGGTCTTGGCCGGCCCGCCCTGCGACAGGATGAACACCTGGTCGAACACCTGCCAGCTGCCGATCAGCGCCAGCGTGATCACCAGCGTGATGTGCCGGCGCATCAGCGGCAGCGTCAGGTACCGGAACCGCTGCCAGGCGCTCGCGCCGTCGATGGCGGCCGCCTCCTCCAGCTCGACCGGGACGTCCTGCAGGCCGACCAGGAAGAACAGCATGTACGTGCCCGACGTGGTCCAGATGGTGAGCATGATCAGCGTGCACATCGCCACTGACGGCCCGGACAGCCAGTTCCACAGGCTCAGCCCGCCCACCGTCGTGTCGGCCAGCGCCCCTGGCGCGCCGTCCACCCCGAACCACGACAGCGCGAGGTGCAGCACGCCGCGCGGGTCGGTGAACCACGTCGGCCCGTCGACCCCCACCCACGACAGCACGACGTTCACCACGCCGGCGCCCTGGAACAGGAAGAGGAAGAGCACGCTGATCGCGACCGACGACGTGATGGCCGGGAAGTAGAGGATCGTCCGGAAGAACGACCGGCCGCGCAGCACGTAGGAGTTCACGGCCAGCGCCAGCACGAACGACAGCACGACCACGCCGGTGACGTTGAACAGCACGTAGTAGAGCGTGTTGCGCACGCTCAGCATGAAGTCGCCCCGCAGCAGCCCGGCCTCGGCCAGCAGGTTCTGGTAATTGGACAGCCCGACGAACTCCGCCTCGCCGGAGAACGGGCTGGACTGCCCGTTCCAGTCCAGCAGGCTGACCCACGCCGCCATGATCATCGGCGCGAACAGGAACACCACCAGCACGACCACGGCCGGCGCGACGAACAGCCAGCCGGCCCGGCGCTCCTGCAGCCGATGTCCGGAGACGGGGCGTCGGCGGACCGGCCGGGTCCGGCCCGCCGACGTGTCCCGGGTGACCGTCGCGGTCACATCACTCCTGCGCGAGGACGGCTTCGCCGTTGGTCTGCAGTGCCTGCAGCGCCTGCTCCGGTGTGACCGTGCCGGCGGCCATGCCCTCGAGCTGGGTGTTGAAGTCGGCCAGGACCGACTCGAAGCCCGGCACCGCGACCTGGCTGCGGGCGCTGTCCATGCCCTCGGCGAACGCCGCCTTCTCGGGGAACGTCTCGGCGTTCCAGTCGGCGAGGCTGGCCCGCGACGGGATCGGCCCGAACGCCTCGGCGAAGGCCTGCTGCTCCTCGGGCGCGATGAGGAAGTTCACGAGGTCGACGGCGGCGGCCTGGTTCTCGCTGTCCTGGGCGATCCCCCAGCAGTTGGTGAACGCCGTCGACCCCTGCCCGCCCGGTCCGGCCGGCATCGGCACGGCGGTCCACTGGCGGTCCGGGAAGTCGTTCTGCAGCGCGCCGACGATCCAGGCGCCCTCGATGGTCATGGCCGACTTGCCGCTGCCCAGCGCCTCGCCGCCCCACGCCGCGTCGATGTTCGGCGCGAACGCGAACGAGCCAGCGTCCATGTTCTGCTGGAGGTACTGCAGCGTCGCCAGGTTCTCCGGGGTGTCGGCGGTGACCTCGGTCTGGTCGTCGTTCACGAAGAACCCGCCGCCGGCCAGCATGAACGTGCCGACGGGGTTGTAGTCGCCGGTGAAGGCCAGCCCGACGCGGCCGTCGGCGGTCAGCGCCTGCGCCGCGGTGGCGAGCTGGTCCCAGTCCTGCGGGTAGTCGGCCTCGGTCAGCCCGGCCGCCGTCCACGCCGCCGTGTCGATGACCAGCGCGTGCACGCCGCCGTCCTTGGGCGCGCAGTACAGCTCGCCCTCGTAGGTGAACGCGTCGCGCAGCGACTGGTAGATGTCGTCGGCGTCCTCGATCTGGTCGCCGTACGGGTAGAGCGAGCCGCCCTCGGCGAGCATGCGGAAGCGGTCGGGGCTGACGTAGAAGAGGTCCGGCGGGTTGCCGCCGGCGAGCCCCTGCTGCAGCTGCTGCACGAGGTCCTGGGCGGGGATCACCTCGACCTCGTTCCCGGTCTCCTCGGCCCAGCGGGTGGTGGCCTCCTGGACGGCGACCGTCTCGGCCTCGCCGGACGAGCCGATCATGACGGTGAGCGACGCGGGTTCGCCGGTATCGCCTCCGCTCGCCTCGGACGGCTCGCCGCCGCCGCCGTCGTCGCTGTCGTCGAAGCCGCTGCCGCAGGCGGCCAGCAGGGTGGCGGCCGCCACTGCCGTGGCCACCGCGAGTGGGGTGCGGGCGAACTGTCGCATGATCAGGCCTCCGTGGGGGGAACGGCGGGACGGGAGCTGGCCCTGACGACGAGCGACGGGCGCAGCAGGCGGTGCTCGGGGCCGGGCGGGGTCTCCACGACACCGAGCAGGCCGAGCAGCATCAGGACGGACTCGCGCCCGATCTGCTCGATGGGCTGGGACAGGCTGGTGAGGTCGACGCCGGGCAGCCGGGCGGCGGGGGTGTCGTCGAAGCCGACGACGGCGACGTCTTCGCCCGGGCGCAGGCCGCGGTCGGCGAGCGCTCGGAGCGCGCCGTAGGCGGACTCGTCGCTGACGCAGACGAGCGCGGTGGGCGGCTCTTGAGCGCCGTCTCCGTCGAGCAGGGCGCCCGCCAGGGCCCGGCCGGTCTCGGCGCCGCCCTCGGCCCGGACGACGCGGGGATCGAGGCCGAGCCGCAGGCAGGCGGCGGTGTAGCCGGCGACGCGGTCGTCGCCGACGCCGGAGCCCTCGGGCCAGCCGATGAACGCGATGCGGCGGTGCCCGAGCGCGTGCAGGTGCTCGACCGCCTCGGTCATGCCGGCCGCGCCGTCGACGTCGACCCAGCGGCCGATGTCGGGGCCGGACCAGCTGCGCCCGAACGCGACGAACGGCACGCCCTGCTCGGTGAGCCAGCCCGGCCGCGGGTCGGCCACGACGGTGTCGGCGAGGACGAACCCGTCGACGGCGCGCTGGGCGAGCAGCTCGGCGTAGCGGTCGAGGCCCGCGGTGCCGGCCGGTGCGGTGAAGAGCAGGACGTGGAAGCCGTGCTCGGCGGCGGACTCGGTGACCGCGTGGACGAACCGGTCGAGGACGGGGTTGAGGTTGCCGGCCGGGGTGGGCTGGACGCAGTAGCCGACGAGGCGGCTGATGCGCGTGCGCAGCGACCGGGCGGACCGGTTGGGCCGGTAGCGCAGCTCGCGGATGGCGTCCTCGACCCGCTGCCGGGTCTCGGGCGCGACCCGCTCGGGCGCGTTGAGGACGTTGGAGACGGTCTGCCGGGAGACCCCGGCGACCGTGGCGACGCTCTCGAGCGTGGCACCGCTCTCCGGTGTCGCCATCCGCGTCCTCCTTGACGTGTTGAACGATCAAAATTGGGTTGATAGCGTTGCTTTTGATCGTTCAAAATGGGATCTGGTTCAGAGTTAAGAGCGCCACGACTGTTCTGTCAAGTCTCGAAAGGATCACGCTGGTGACCGTTCCGCCCGCCCCCGGTCCGGTGCCCCAGCCGTTCCTGCACGACCTCGTCAGCTGCCTCAAGGCGCCGACGGTGGCGCTGTCCGGTGCCGACGGCCAGATCCGCCCCGCCGGCGCCCAGGGCGTGCTCGCCCACGACCGCCGCATCGTCTCCGAGCTGCGGGTCGACGTCGACGGCCACGAGCCGGCACCCGCGGGCCACGGCCTGCGCGGCGCCGGGCACGCGCACTTCACCGGCCTGGTCCGCCACCTCGGCGACCCCGGCGCCGACCCCACGGTGCGGCTCGAACGGCAGCGCTTCGCCCGGCCCGACGGCGTCGCCGAGCGGCTCGAGCTGGTCAACAACGCGCGCGAGCCCATCACGGCCACCGTCCGCGCGCACGTCGCGGCCGACTTCGCCACCGCCGAGGCCATCAAGCACGACGGCGCCCAGCGCGGCGGGAGGGCCCCGTCGACTCTCTCCTCTCCCGGAACGGTGGGCTGGTCCGACGGCGACCTCATCGTCACCGTCACCGCAGCGAACGCCGTCGTCGATGCCCACGAAGGCGGCGCCGTGCTCAGCTGGCCGGTCGAGCTACCGCCCCGGACGTCGTGGACCGCCGACGTCGAGGTGGCGGCCGCCTTCACCGGCGGTCCCCCGGCCAACGCGTTCGGCCCGGCCGACGGCGCGGGCTGGGACGCCGTCGCCGTCGCCGGGCGGTCCGACCTCGCCCGACTGACCGAGCGCAGCGTCGACGACCTCGCGGCGCTGGCGCTGTCCGACCCGCTCGAGCCGTCCGACACCTTCCTCGCCGCCGGCAGCCCATGGTTCTTCACGCTCTTCGGCCGCGACTCCCTCTGGGCCGCGCGGTTCACGCTGCCGCTGGGCACCGGCCTGGCCCGCGGGACGCTGCGCACGCTGGCCCGCCGCCAGGGGCGCCGGCACGACCCCGACACCGCCGAGGCGCCGGGCAAGATCCTGCACGAGGTGCGCATCCCGGCGGCCGGGTCCTGGCTGCCGCCGGTCTACTTCGGCACCGTCGACGCCACCGCCCTGTGGATCTGCCTGCTGCACGACGCCTGGCGCTGGGGGCTCCCGGCCGCCGACGTCGCCGAGCTGCTCGAGCCGCTCGAGGGGGCGCTGCACTGGCTGACGGAGGAGGCCGACCCCGACGGCGACGGCTTCCTCGAGTACGTCGACACCAGCGGCCGCGGCCTGGCCAACCAGGGCTGGAAGGACTCCGGCGACTCCATCCAGTACCCCGACGGCACCATCGCCGAGCCGCCCATCGCGCTGAGTGAGGCGCAGGCCTACGCGCACGAGGCCGCGCTGGCGGGGGCGGCACTGCTCGACGCGTTCGGCAGGGGTTCCGGCCGCTCGAGCTCGGGTGCGTTGCGCGAGTGGGCCGCCGCGCTGCGCGAGCGCTTCGCCGCCACCTACTGGGTGTCCGACGAGAAGGGCCGGTTCCCCGCCATCGCCCTCGACGGCGCCAAGCGGCCGGTCGGCACCGTCACCTCCAACCTCGGCCACCTGCTCGGCACCGGGCTGCTGCGGCCCGACGAGGCCGCCGTCGTCGCCGACCGGCTCGGCCGCCCCGACCTCGACGCCGGCTACGGTCTGCGCACCATGAGCGCCGACGCCGCCGGGTTCAACCCGCTCGGCTACCACGCGGGCAGCATCTGGCCGCACGACACCGCCATCGCCGTGCGCGGGCTGGCCGCCGACGGATTCGCCGACGTCGCGGCGTCGCTGGCCGGCGGACTGCTGCGGGTCGCGCCCGACTTCGCCTACCGGCTGCCGGAGCTGTTCGCCGGCACCGACGCCCGGGCCGGCGAGCCCGTGCTCGCCTACCCGGCCGCCTGCCGTCCGCAGGCGTGGTCGGCGGCGACGGTGGTGGCGCTGCTGCAGGCGGCGCTGGGCCTGACGGCGGACGTCCCGGCGGGCACGCTGCGGGTCGCCCCGCACGCCGCGTTCGCCGACTGGTTCCCGCTGCGGGTCGAGGGCCTGCGGGTGGCCGGCCGCCCGCTCACCATCGCCGTCGACGCCGCGGGCCGCGCCGAGGTCCACACCTCCGCCCCGGTGGTCGTCGACACCCCGGAATGAGCGTGAACTGGCTCTCGTCAGGACGTATGAAAATGCCATAAAGTTCGCAACCATGGTCGAGTCATCCCTGCCAGACGCCTCCACTGCCGTCGTCTCGGTGGTGGTCGACGCCGACCCTGCCGACGTGTTCCCGATGTTCACCGAGCCCCGCGGGCTCGCCGGCTGGTTCTGGCCGGCGGCGTTCGCGGCCATCTACGAGACCGACCCCAGAGCCGGCGGCCGCTTCGCGTTCCGCACCGCCGGCCTGGCCACCGGACACAACGTCGCGATCCGCGGCATCTTCGGCGAGGTCCGCAAGCCGCGACTGGTCACCTACATCTGGTCCTGGGACGGCGACAGCGCACCCGCGAGCCGCGTCGCCGTCCGCCTGTCGCCGTCGGACGAGGGTGGCACCGAGGTCGTCGTGACACACAGCCACAACCCGACCGAGGAACAACGCGACGACCACCTCAAGGCCTGGCACGACAGCCTCTCGCGCCTGGCCGATCACCTCGCCATCGGATAACCTCGTAGACATGCCAGGTCAGCGCTGGTTTAGCGGCCCCCGGTCGGCGAACGTCCGCCGCCCGGAGGGTACGCACGCCTGACCCTTCGCGGACGACCGGCCGGGGGAGCATCCGTCCCGCTTCCCGCTGCCCCGTGAAAGGCCTGGTCATGACCGCTCCCCTCATCGACGCCGACAGCCGGCCGCAGCCGCTGTCGTTGTCCGCCCTGGTCGACGCGCTCTCGTTGCGCGACCTCACCGATCCCGCGCAGGGCCCGCACGCCCTACAGGTCCTCGTCTCGTCCGCCGCCGACGCGCTCGGCACGCGATGGGACGCCGACGTGCGGGTGCTCCGCTCGCGCCCCGTCGTCGCCGTCGAGGACAACTACGACCGCCTCGGCTACCGGCCCGACGCCGTCTCGCGCGACCTCCGCTACACCCGCTACGTCAGCGACACCACGATGCTGCGCAGCCATACCTCGGCGGGGGTGCCGCCGGCGCTGCGGGCGCTGGCGTCGTCTCCGTCGGGCCCGCACGGGTCGCCGTCGCGGGATGTGCTGCTGGTGCTGCCGGGCATCTGCCACCGCCGCGACTCCATCGACCGCCTGCACACCGGCACGCCGCACCAGCTCGACCTCTGGCTGCTGCGCCGCGGCGGGCGCCGGCTCGACCACGACGACCTGCACGCGCTCGTGACGACGCTCGTCGGCGCCGTCCTGCCGGGGGCGCACTGGCGCTGGACGGCGACGACGCACCCGTACACGACCGGCGGCCGCGAGGTCGAGGCCATCCACGACGGCCACCCGGTCGAGATCGCCGAGTGCGGGCTGGCGGCGCCCGAGGTGCTGGCGGCCGCCGGGCTGTCGCCGTCGTCGTGGTCCGGACTGGCGCTGGGGATGGGCCTGGACCGGGTGCTGATGCTGCGCTCCGGCATCCCGGACATCCGGCTGCTCCGCTCGGCCGACCCGCGGGTCGCGTCGCAGCTCACCGGGCTCACGCCGTACCAGCCGGTGTCCGACCTGCCGCCCGCCCGCCGCGACATCTCCGCCGCCGTCCCCGCCGGCTCCGACGCCGAGGTCCTCGGCGACCGTGTCCGCGAGGCGCTCGGCCCCGACGCCGACCTCGTCGAGGAGGTCACCGTCCTGTCGACGACCCCCTACGACGAGCTGCCGGCGGCGGCGCGGGCGCGGCTGGGCATACGGCCCGGCCAGGAGAACGTGCTGCTCCGGCTGGTCCTGCGCCCGGTCGACCGGACCCTCACCAGCGAGGAGGCGAACACCCTCCGCGACCGCGTCGCCGCCGCCCTCACGAGGTAGCCGCGCGATGGCGGGTGGTGTGGTGGGGCCATGGCGCCACCACACCACCCGCCATCCACTCAGCGCCCGACGTAGACGGGTGCGGCCTCCGCGGCGCCTTCCGCGGCCGAGAACTCGCGCAGGCCGAACCGGGCGTGCACCCGCCGCAGCCACGCCGGCGCCCACCACGTCGCTCGGCCGAGGAGCCGCATCGTCGCCGGCAACAGGGCACCACGGATGAGGGTCGCGTCGATCAGGACCGCCAGCGGCAGCCCGACCCCGAAGGCCTTCATCAGCGTGATGTCGGAGACGAGGAAGGCGAGGAAAACGATCGAGATGAGGACGGCCGCGGCCGTCACGATGCGGCCGACCTTCTCGAGCCCCAGAGCGACCGCCGCCGTCGGCGCCGCCCCGCGGTCGTACTCCTCGCGGATCCGGGACAGCATGAAGACCTGGTAGTCCATGGCCAGGCCGAACGCCAGCGCGAACAGCATGACCGGCACCGTCGAGATCGTCGTGCCCGTGACGGTGAAGTCGAACAGGCCGGAGAGGTTGCCGTCCTGGAAGATCCAGACCATCGCGCCGAACGTCGCCGACAGGCTGAGCGTGCTGAGGACCAGCGCGAGGAACGGCAGCAGCACACTCCCGGTCAGCAGGAACAGCAGCACGACCATCGCCAGCCCGACCGCGCCGAGCGCCCACGGCAGCACGTCGAGCAGCGACCGGTCGGCGTCCTCGGCCATCGCGGCGGTGCCACCGACGAGCGTCTCGAACGGCGCGTCGACGGCGCGGACGGCGCCGACGAGCTCGCGGGTCAGTTCGACGGTCTCGGCCTCCGGCACGACCGACAGGTAGACGGCGTCGTCGGCGGCGAATCGTTCATGGGCCGGCCCGGCGGCCGCGACCGCCGCGCCGCCGGCATAGCTGCCGGTGACGGTATCGACCCGGGCGACGTGGTCCAGCCCGGACAGTCCCTGCGCATAGTCGCCGACGGCGTCGGCGTCACCTCCCGCGGGGATCACGACCTGCAGCGCGTCCTGCTCGCCGGTCGCGAACTCCTCGCGGATCGTCGTCGCGACCTGGCGGGCCTCCGAGGAGTCCGGCATGACCCGCTCGTCGAGGTAGCCGAGCTTCATGCCCAGGAACGGCGCGCCGAGCAGCAGCAGGACCGCCGTGACCACCGTCGCGATCGGCAGCGGCCGGCGCATCACGAACGTCGCCAGCCGGTGCCAGAACCCGTTCTCCACACCGTCGCCGGCAACCGCGTTCCGGCGGCGGCGCAGCCGGGGCGTCCCCACCCGCCTCCCGAGCACCGCGAACAGCGCCGACAGCACGATCAGCGACGCCGACGCCGCCAGCAGTGCCGTCAGCACCCCCGCGTACCCGATGGACCGGATCGCCGGCAGCGGCACGAGGATCAGCGTGGCCAGCGCGATGCACACCGTCAGCGACGCGAACACGATGGTCCGCCCGGCCGAGGTCAGCGTGGCGCGGATCGCGTCCGGCACCGTGCGGCCGCCGGCCAGCTCCTCGCGGTACCGGTTCACCATGAGCAGGCTGTAGTCGATCGCCAGGCCCAGGCCGGCCAACGTCACCACGTTCGCCGCGAACACCGACAGCTCGGTGACGTCGGCCAGCACCCACAGCAGGCCCATGCCGAGCAGCGACGTCGCGGCGGCGACCGCCAGCGGCAGCAGCGCCGCGACGAACCCGCCGAAGACCAGGACCAGCGCGATCAGCGTCACCGGGAAGACGATCATCTCGCCGGTGACGACGTCCTTCTCGCTCTGCTCGGTCAGCTCGTGCGAGAACGCGGCGTACCCGCCCACCTGGACGTCGACGCCGTCGGCGAGCGCCCCACCGTACTCGGACGCCAGCTCGCCGACCCGCTCGTTGACCTCGGTCTCGTCGCCGGTGATGGTCGCCAGCACGAGCGCGCGGTCGCCGCCGGCACTGCGCAGCTGCGGCTGCCCGGACGTCCAGTACGAGACGACGTCGCGGACGCCGTCCTCGCCGGCCAATCCCTCCGTCAGCCGGGTCCCGGCCGTCGTCGAGGCTGCCGAATCGACCCGGTCCGGCGCGGTCACCAGCAGCGCCAGGTTGGGCGGCGACTGGCCGAACGTGTCCTCGAGCAGGTCGGCGGCCCGCCCGGACTCCGAGCCCGGGTCGTCGAAGCCGCCGGCCGACAGCTTGCCGAACAGCGACATGCTCGTCGCGCCGCCGAGCAGCGCCAGCAGCAGCGCCACCACGAGCACGGC
This sequence comes from Jiangella mangrovi, assembly GCF_014204975.1. Taxonomy (NCBI): domain Bacteria; kingdom Bacillati; phylum Actinomycetota; class Actinomycetes; order Jiangellales; family Jiangellaceae; genus Jiangella; species Jiangella mangrovi. Next base: position 3,483,412 of record NZ_JACHMM010000001.1, on the reverse strand, counting down.
CCGTCCCCGGCGCGTCACGAACCCCGCCAGTCTTCTCGCCATCGTGCATCCACCTCATGTGGTCTCGTCGGTTTCCGCCCACGAGACACAGAAGGTCTGCCCGATGTGACACCGGTGCCGGGAACGCGACCCAGCTCACATCTCCAGGCCGCCGCAGCAGAGCGCCGGACGCACCTCAACCCGGCCGCCCGCGGCGACCGGGAGCTGCCGGGCGTGCCCGAGCGCGCAGTCGATCGTCTCGCATTCGACCAGGTAGAACGAGGTGAGGTGCTCGCCGTCGTCGCGCAGCGGGCCGTCGGCGACCACGCCGTCGTGCAGCCGCTTCGTCAGCGACGGGTCGGCCAGCGCCTCGGCGACGATCAGCTCGCCGCCGCCGGCCAGCTCGCGCTGCAGGGCCTCGTGGCCGGGTCCGGCCGTGGGCGGATCGCGGTAGACCAGGATCAGGTACTTCATCGGGTTCGCCTCCGGTTCGGCTGCTGCTCTCACCGGTGACGTCGGAGCCGGCGGCGGGATCTCGACATCGGCGAGCCGGTGATCTAAAGTGTACGAAACCGTTTCGTTCACTTTGTGAGGAGCACGATGTCCCCCACCCGCGGTGAGCTGCGTGAGGACGCGGTCCTCCGGGCGACCGTCGAACTGCTCGCCGAGATCGGCTACGGCTCGCTCACCATGGACGCCGTCGCCGCCCGGGCGAAGGCGAGCAAGGCGACCATCTACCGCCGCTGGGCCGGGAAGGCCGACCTGGTCGTCGCCGCGATCGAACGGCAGACGACCAGCGACGGCGACAGCTTGGCGCCGCCGGACACCGGCGCGCTCCGAGCCGACCTGCTGGTACTGCTCACGGCCATGCGCGACCGGCTGACCGGCCAGAGCGCCGCGGTGGTGCTCGGCCTGCTGACGGCCATGCGCGACGACCCCGCTCTCGCGACGACGGTCCGGGTCCGGCTCATCGGGGTCAAGCGCGACGCGTTCGCCCCTGCGCTGCACCGCGCAGCCCGGCGGGGCGAGATCGCCGGCGACCCCGACCACGACCTCGTCGCCGAGGTCGCCTCGGCCCTGCTCTTCTCGCGCCTGTTCGTCACCGGCGAGCCGCTCGACGACGCCTTCCTCGACCGGCTGGCCGATGCCGTCATCCTTCCCCTCGTCCGTGGAGCCACGCCATGATCCTCACTGTCCTGCTCGCGTTCGTCGCGGGCTTCTTCGCCGGCAACGGGCTGCCCTACTACATGGAGGGCAGCACCGGGCGCACCACCAACCCGAGCCCGTTCGGCGAGGGCGCCGTCGTCAACGTGCTCGTCGGCTGGACCGGGCTGGTGATCGCCGCGCTGGCCTGGTACTTCGCCGACGTCTCGAGCCACCCGTGGCCGGGCTGGGCGGCGGCGGCGCTGGGAGTCCTGACGGTCGGGCTCATCCACGCCCGCGCTTGGCAGGCCGACCCGTGGAACCGGCGCCGCACCGCTACGAGCTGACGGTCACCCGCTCGCCCACCCGCAGCCGCAGGTCCGCCGCCGCGCTGCCGCGGTTGACCGCGAGCGCCAGCCGGCCGGCGGAGTCGACGATCAGGACCGGCTCGCCCTCGGGCACGGCCGCGTACGACGACGCCAGCGGCACGTACGACGACCGGTCGCCGACGGTGACCCGCAGCCGCGCGTGCTCGTCCAGCCCGGCCGCCGCGAGCTCGGCCGCCCCGGCCGCCAGCGCGGCGTTGCCGAAGCGGTCGACGACGTGCACCTCGGCCTCGACGGACTCGGCGCCGACCCGCAGCCACGGGTCCGCGAGCCGGACCAGCGACGCCGGGTCGACCGACGGTCCCAGCGCGCCGACGTCCAGCCCCGCGGCCAGGTGCGCGGCCGCCGGCGCGAACACGTCGCGCCCGTCGAACGTCGTCGCGCCGGTGGTGAGCCGGTACTCCGCCGCCGTCAGCTCGACCGCCCGGCTCGCCCCGCCCGCGGCGTCGGCGGCCCAGAGCAGCAGCCCGTTGTCGGGCCCGACCAGCACGAACTCACCGGCGACGACGGCGACGGCGCGGCGTTCGGTGCCCACCTCGGGGTCGACGACGCCGAGCAGCACCGACGGCGGCAGGTACGGCAGCGTGTCGGCGAGCACGACGGCGCCGTGCCGAACGTCCTGCGCGGGGACGTCGTGCGTGACGTCGATGACCCGGGCCGACGGCGCGATGCGCGCGATGACGCCGTGACAGGCCGCGACGTACCCGTCGGCCAGCCCGTAGTCGGTGAGGAACGCGATGAACGACGGCGTCATCGGTTGACCAGCACCGCCGTCACGACGTCGTCCATGGCGACCAGGCCGACCTCGGCGCCGTCGCCGTCGACCACGATGCCCAGCTGCGACCGGGCGCCGCGCAGCACCTCGGCCGCCCCGGCGAGGTCGGCGCCGTCGGGGATCAGCGGGACGGGCAGCGCCGCGCCGCCCGCCGTCCACGGCGTGCCGTTGCCGCCGTCGCCGTTCCGGGCGACCGAGCCCCGGGCGATCAGCGCGCCGCGCACGTGCACCGCGCCGACCGCGGTCCCGGCGGCGTCGCGGACCACGAGCCGGGTGCGCTCGCTGGCGCGGCCGACCTCGATGACGTCCTGCGGCCCGGCGCCGGCCGGCACCGAGACGATCCGCTCGGCCGGCACCATGACCGTGCGCACCTGCTGCTCCGGCGCCACCAGGGCGCGCTCGAGCAGGCCGTAGTCGTCGTCGGCGATGAGGCCGAGCCGGTTGGACTCGCGGACCAGCTGGTGCAGCTGCTCACGGTTGCGGATGGTGACGATCTCGTCGCGCGGGCGCACCCGGACCAGCCGGAGCAGCACGTTGGTGATGCCGTTGAGCAGCACCAGCAGCCAGCGGACGGCGAACGCGTAGGCCCGGAACGCCGGCGCGAGGATCATGGCCGACTGCTCGGGGTGCGCGATGGCCCACGACTTCGGCGCCATCTCGCCGACGACGACGTGCAGGAACGTCACGCCGGTGAGCGCGATGACCAGCGCGACGACGTCGGCGGTGCCGTCGGGCATGCCCAGGGCGTGCAGCGGCCGCTCGATGATGTGGTGGAAGGCCGGCTCGGACACCATGCCGAGGCCGACGACCACCATGGTGATGCCGAGCTGCGCGCCGGCCAGCATGAGCGAGAGCTCGCGGATGCCCGACAGCGCCGCCTTGGCGCCGCGCTTGCCGGCGTCGACGGCCTGCTCGATGCGGTGCCGGCGGGCGCCGACCAGCGCGAACTCGGCGGCGACGAAGAACCCACTGGCGATCAGCAGGCCGGTGGTGACGAGGATGGCGACGACGGGGCTCACGAGGCGGCCTCCGCGCTGTCACCGGTGCGGACCCGGCCGAGCCCGCGCAGCCGCACCAGCTCCGGCACGTGCCTGGCCACCGTCACGACCTCGATCTCGACCTGGTCGCGGTCGTTGGTGACGTCGCCGACGACCAGGCGGTCGCCGGGCTCGGCGAAGCGGCCCAGCTCGGCGACGATCAGGCCGGCGACGGTGTCGTAGTCGTCGGACTCGTGCAGCGGCAGGCCGGTCTGGTCAGCGGCCTCGTCGACCCGCAGCCCGGCGTCGAGCTGCCACCACTCGCCGTCGCGGGTCACCCCGACCGCCTGCTCGTCGGTCTCGTCGGTGATGTCGCCGAACAGCTCCTCGGAGACGTCCTCGAGCGTGACGATGCCGGCCAGGCCGCCGTACTCGTCGACCACGCAGGCGAACTCGTCGCCGGCGTCCTGCATGCGCTCGACCAGCGCTGGCAGCGGAAGGCTGTCGGGCACCAGCAGCGGCGGCCGGGCGATGTCGCCGACCAGCGTGGTGTCGACGGCCTCGGGGGCGACGTACATGAGCTCGCGCACGCCGACCACGCCGGTGACGTCGTCGGTCTCGTTGCCGCGGACCGGGTAGTTCGAGTGGCCGTGCGCCGTGATCAGCTCGATGACGGTGGCCGCGGTGTCCTCGGAGCTGACGCTCCGGACGTCGGGCCGCGGCACCATGGCCTCGCCGGCGGTGTGCTCGGAGAAGCTCAGCGCGCGGCCGAGGATGCCGGAGAGCTGCGACGACAGCGAGCCGCCCGCCTCGGACTCGCCGATGACGTGGCCCAGCTCCTCGAGCGTGGCGCCGTGGTGCAGCTCCTCGACCGGCTCGATGCCTACCCGGCGCAGCAGCCAGGCGGCGGAGTTGTCGAACAGCCGCACCACCGGGCCGCTGAACGCGAGGTAGACGTGCGTCGACGGCGCCAGCAGCACGGCCAGCCGCTCGGGCGTGGCCAGGGCGAGGTTCTTCGGGAACAGCTCGCCGAGAACCATCTGGATGATGGTCGCCAGCGCGAAGCCGACGGCGACCGAGACGCCCGGCACCGCACTCTCAGGCAGCCCGACGGCGTCCAGGATCGGCCTGATGACCTGTGAGAACGCCGGTTCGGCGATGAGGCCGACGATGAGACCGGTGACGGTGATGCCGACCTGCGCGGCCGACAGCATGAAGGACAGGCGCTCCATGACCCGGATGGCCGAGGCGGCCCGCTTGTCGCCGGCGCCGGCCCGACGGGCGAGCTCGACCCGGTCGGCGGAGACGTAGGCGAACTCCTGCGCGACGAAATAGGCGGTCCCGAACGTCAGGACGAAGACCGCGAGAATCGCCACCGCGGCGGTCATCGGCCGGCTCCCGGCCCGGCGTCACGGTGGCGGCGAGATGGGCGTACGCGACTTGACGCGTCCGTCGGCACGGCGGACACAGCTCCCTTCGGGGTGGGGCACGCGCCGATGGACGCGGCCCCGATACGAACGTGAAGCACCAGCTTAGCGGCGGGTGGGTGACAACGCGCGGCGGCGGTCGGGCCGTTCTGCTCGGGCGGCGTGTCGCGGTGGCGCCGGCGCGGATGAGAACGGTCTCATCCGCGCCTCATCGGCGGCTCATCGCTCTGGGGAAGCGTGGCGGCGTGCCCGGACCGACTGCCGACCCCGACCTCGCGCTCCTCACCGGCCCCTCCGTCCCCGACATCCTCGGCGCCGCGCTGACCCCGGCCGGCGGGACGCTGCGCGGCTGGTCGCTGCGCGACGTCGACCACCGTCCCGGCGACCGCACGACGGCGTCCTACGTGGTCCGCGTCGCGTGGGCCGACGAGGAACGCGAGGAGACGTTCGCGGCGACGGTGTCCCGCCGGCGCCCCGAGGACGGGCTCGTCGTCACCGACGGCGACCGCTTCATCCAGGTGTGGCGCTTCCCGTTCGACCCCGAGCTGCCGGGCCTCGCGGCCGCCTGCTTCCCGTCGTCCGTCGCCGACGTGCTGCGCGGACTGGGCCTGCCGCCCGACGGCGTCCAGCTGCGGGTGGTCTCGTACCGGCCGCGCAAGCGCGCCGTCGTCGAGGTCGTCACCGAGCGCCAGCGGCTGTTCATCAAGATCCTCCGCCCGACGCAGGTCCGCGACGTCGACAGCCGCCACCGCGTGCTGACGGCGGCCGGCGTAGCCGTGCCGCGCAGCCTCGGCTGGAGCGACGACGGCATCATCGTGCTCGCGCCGCTGCGCGGGACACCACTGCGGACGGCCCTGGAGTCCGGCACGACGGCGCTGCACGACCCCGCCGAGCTGGTGACCCTGCTGGACCGGCTGCCGCCCGAGCTGGCGGAGCTGCCCCGGCGGCGGCCGTGGTCGGCGCACGCGGAGCACTACGCGGGGGTCGTCGCCGCGGCGGCGCCGTCGCTCGGGGTCAGGGCGCGGGCCCTGGCCGGCGACATCGCCGCCGAGCTCGCGCGTTACGAGGGCTCCGGCGACGAGCCCACGCACGGTGACTTCTACGACGCCCAGCTCTTGGTCGAGCACGGCGCCGTCAGCGGGCTCCTCGACATCGACACCATGGGCCCGGGCCGGCGCGCCGACGACCTCGGCTGCCTGCTCGCGCACCTCTCCGTCCTCGCCACCGGCGGCTTCCCCGCGGCCGCGGGGGCGCACGCCGCGCTGACCGACTGGCTGCCCGTCCTGGACCGCCGCGTCGACCCGGCCGAGCTACGGCTGCGAGCCGCCGGCGTCGCGTTGTCGCTGGCTACCGGGCCCTACCGAGCCCAGGACCCGGGCTGGGAGAAGGCCACCACCGACCGCGTCGACCTGGTCGAACGCTGGCTCGAGGCCGCCGCCTCGGCCGGCGCCGGGCGCGCTGAGAGCCCTCTCATCCGGCTCTCCTGATGGATTCACGAGGCTTGGCGAATCTAGAGGAGTCAGCACGACGCCGGGAGGTCCCGGCGTCTGGTTCCCAGGAGGAAACGATGAAGCTCCAGAAGAAGACGTGGCTCGCAGTCGGGACGATGGCGGCACTGGGCATCGGCGTCGGCACCGCCGTGGCCGCTCCCGTCCTCAACGGGGCGCAGTCGCCGGCCGGAGTGGTCGACGCGCCGTCGGACTCCTCGAAGCCGGCCCCGGCCGACTCCGCCAACTCGGCTCGGTCGGCGGTCTCCGCCAACTCGGCGGACTCGGCCAGCTCCCCGGCCGGCGGCCCGGCCTCGGCGAACTCCCCCGCGAGCCCGGCCTCGGCCACCACCGCGGCGTCGCCGGCGACCGCGAGCTCACCCGCCAGCCCGGCCAGCCCCGTGACCGCCGCCAGCCCGGCGAGCCCGGCCTCGGCCAACTCGACGAACAGCGCCAGCTCCCCCGCCGAGCCGGCTCCGGCGCCCGCGCCGGCCGCCCCCGCCCCGGCCGACTCCGGCAACTCGGCGAGCTCGGGCAACTCCGCGAACTCCCCGGCCGCCCCCGCCTCTGCGGCTAGCGCTGTCAGCCCCGCCAGCCCCGCGTCGGCCGCCAGCGCCACCAGCGCCTCGTCGGGCGGCAGCGCCTCGTCCGCCGACTGACGCAAGGACCGCTCCGTCCCCACCCCGAGACCGGTGGGCGCTCCCCCTCCCCCCAGGAGCGCCCGCCGGTCTCTTTGCGCACCCGGACGGGGGCCGCCGGCCTCAGGGGGCGGCGGTGGGGGCGACGTCGTCGGCGGTGTCCGGGCCGACGAGGCGGTAGCCGATGCCGCGCACCGTCATGAACCTCTCGTTGCCGAGCTTGCGCCGCAGGTAGCGGACGTAGACGTCGACGACGTTGGAGCCGGGGTCGAAGTCGTAGCCCCAGACCCGGCTCAGCAGCTGCTCGCGGCTGAGCACCTGGCCGGGGTGGCGCAGGAACGTCTCGGCGAGGGAGAACTCGCGCGCCGACAGCTCCACCGTCCGCCCGTCGACCGTGGCCCGCCGGGTGCGCAGGTCCAGCGAGAGCCCGCCGTGGTGCAGGACCATGGCCTCCGGCGCGCGGTCCTCGCGCAGCCGCAGCCGGATCCGGGCGAGCAACTCCTCGAACCGGAACGGCTTGGCCATGTAGTCGTCGGCGCCGCCCTCGAGCCCGGCGACGGTGTCGGTGATGGAGTCGCGCGCGGTCAGGATGATCACCGGCAGCTCGTTGCGGGCCTCGCGCAGCTGCCGCAGGACCGAGAACCCGTCGATGATCGGCAGCCCGATGTCGAGGATGACGAGGTCGAACCCGCCGGTCATGGCGTAGTCGAAGGCGCCGCGGCCGTCGCCGACCACCGTCGGCGTCATGCCCGCCGCGCGCAACCCCTTCTCGATGAACGCCGCGATGCGGGGTTCGTCTTCGGCGATCAGGATCCTGCTCATCTACGCCTCCTCCTCCACGAGTTCGTCCTCGGTCACCTCGGAGCCGACCAGCGGCAGCGCGATGGTGAACACCGCGCCGGCGCCGGGCCGGCTGTCGACGGTGACGGTGCCGCGGTGCGCCTCGGCGATCGCGCTGACGATGGCCAGGCCCAGCCCGGAGCCCTCGATGCCGCGGCCGACGTCGGCGCGGGCGAACCGGTCGAAGATCCGCTCGAGGTCGTCGGCAGCGATGCCGATGCCGGTGTCGCGAACCCAGAGACGCACCTCGCTGCCGGCGATCTGGCAGCCGACGGCGATGGTGTCGCCGGGCTCGGTGAACTTCACCGCGTTGGCGATCAGTTGCAGCAGCGCCTGGGTGATCCGCTGCGGGTCGAGGTCGACGGTCGCCGACACCCGGGCGTCGACCCGCCACTGCCGGTCGTCGAGGGCGCGCGCCTTGTCGAGCACCTCGTCGACCAGCCGGTCGAGCTCGACGGGGCGCGGCCGGACGAAGTCGGGCCGCTTGGCCTTCGCCAGCATGACGAGGTCGTCGACCATGCGGTGCATGCGGTCGAGCTCGTCGAGGACCAGGGCGCGGACCTCCTCGACGTCGGCGGGGTCGCCGGACTCCATGAGCTCGAGGTGGCCGCGGATGATCGTGATCGGGGTGCGCATCTCGTGGCCGGCGTCGTCGAGGGCGTCGCGCTGCCCGGCGAAGGCGACCTCGAGCCGATCGAGCATGTCGTTGAACGTGCGTGCAAGCGCGGAGATGTCGTCGGTGCCGGTGACGGCGATGCGCCCGGACAGGTCGGTGTCGCTGATCTGCTGGGCGGTGTCGCGCAGCAGGCGGATGGGCCGCAGCAGCCGTCCGGCAACGAGCCAGCCGACGGCGCCGACCATGGCCAGCGACGCCACGGCCACGATCGCGAACGTCTGGTACGCGTCGACGACCTCGGCCTGTTCCATCTCGCGCGCGTAGGCGATGACGTAGAGGCCCTGCCGATCGTCGGCGGGGACGGTGACCGGCACCGTCACGTAGCGCAGCTGGCCGAGCGTGTCGGTCTCGACCGAGCGCGGCCGCACCCGGGTGGTGCCGCCCTGGTCGGCGACGAGCGCCACGAACTCGGGGTCCTCCTCGAGCCGGACGTTGACGCCGCTGGCGGGCGCCCACGCGATGTCGCCGTCGACGAACGCGAGCAGCCCTTCGTCGCGGTCCGGCACGTTGCGCTCCAGGACGACCTCGAGGAAGCGGTCGACGGTGGTGAAGTCGCCACCGGTGTCGGGGTCGATGCCGTCCTCGGCGAACTCTCGCAGCTCGTCGACCTCCTGCGCGAGGTTGTCGTCGATGCGCGCGTCGACCCGCTCGCGCTGCACGAGGAACGACGTCACGCCGGCCACCAGCATGCCGATGGCGGCGACGCCCAGGACCGCGGCGAGCACACGGGTGCGCACCGCCACCCGTACGCGCACACCGCCGGCCGCATCGTCACGACCCTGACTCAGTCGTCATCATCCCCGTCGTCACCGGCCGCGTCGTCGTCGTCATCGTCATCGTCATCGGATTCGCCGACGTCGTCGGCGTCGTCATCGCCGTCGTCGTCACCACCGGGATCGGGGCGGACCGCGGGAGGCGGGTCGACCTGCTGCCCGCCGTCACCGCCGCCGGTTCCTCCGCCGTCACCGCCACCGTTGTCCTCCGGCGGCGGAGGGGGTGGCGGAGGCGGCGGGGCCACCGTCGGCGTGGGTGTGGGGGTCGGGGTGGGAGTCGGCGTGGGCGTGGGGGTGGGCGACGGCGTCCAGTCCGGGTCGCGCGACGGCTCGTCGTCGTCCGGGGTGGCGCCCACACCGGGCCCGACGTCGACGGGGTCGCCGAAGTCGTCGCCGACCGACGGCGCGGCCAGCAACGAGCCCACGCCGAAGATCCCGGCGGCCACGACCGCCAGGGCAGAGACGGTGAGGGTGGCCGCCGACTTCATGCTCAGCATCGTCGGCACCGCGGGCGAGAGAACGATGAGATCCAGATGAGAGGTCTCTCATCTTCTCCGAGTCCCGCCCCCTCCGGCACTCTGGGGTTCATCCACGGGAGTCTGCCACCGTCCGGGCCTCAGCGCAGCCGCGTCACCTCGACCGTCACGCCCAGGGACGTGCTGTCGCCGCCGTTGTAGATGCCGCGCAGCGGGGTGACGTCGTCGTAGTCGCGGCCGCGGGCGACCACGATGTGCCCGGGACCGGGGACGCCGTCGTTGGTCGGGTCGTAGGCCCGCCACCCGCCCGCCCACCACTCCACCCAGGCGTGGCTCTCGCCCGTCACCGTCTCGCCGACCGCGGCGTCGGTGCGCGGGTGCAGGTAGCCGGAGACGTAGCGGGCCGGGACGCCGGCCGCCCGCAGCAGCGCGATGGTGACGTGCGCGAAGTCCTGGCAGACGCCCCGGCCCTCGCCGAGCGCCTGGACGGCGTTCGTGTGCACGCTGGTGGAGCCGCTGACGTAGGCGAGGCGCTGGTGCGTCCAGCCGGCCGCGAGCCGCGCGCCGTCGTCGGGCGTCGGGGCGGCCCGGACCTGCGCCGCGACCGCCAGCAGCTCGTCGTCGGGCGTGGTGCGGCGGGTCTGCGTGAGGTACTCGCCCAGCTCGTCGCGAGTGTCGGGGTCGTCCAGCACGGACCACTCCGCCGCCGGCTCCGCGTCGCCGGCCGGCGCCGTCTCGACCACGCAGCTGGCCGCCACCGTCAGCTCGGAGTGCGCGGCGTGCACGTCGAAGGCCGTGACGACGGAGCCGAAGTAGTCGACGTAGCGGTACAGGGAGGCCGCCGGGCTGACCTCGACAGTCGCGTCGAGCACGCGCTGGCGGGGATCGCTGCGCGGCGTGACGCGGGCCTCGTTGTACGAGGAGAAGACCGGACCGGCGTACCGGTAGCCGCTGTGGTGCTTCACCGACAGCAGCCAGCCGCCGCCGGCCGGGTCGGCCGCGCCGGAAGCGCCCGCCGTCACAGCGCCACCTCCTCGGCCCACCGGACCAGCAGCGACTTGCCGAAGTAGCGGCTGGTGACCTCGTCGGACGTACGCGAGGTGAGCCGCAGCAGCGACTCGATGAGGCTCGGGAGGTCGTCGAGCAGCTCCGCCGACGACCGGAACTCCAGCGCCAGCCGCATGCGCCCCAGCGCACGCCGGGCGCCGTCGGCCACCCCGAGCCGGTCGTCGAGGCCGGGGTCGAGCTCGCGCAGCAGCGACTCGGCGGTGGCCAGCGAGAACGCGACCGACCGCGGCGAGAGCTGGTCGCGCAGCAGGAACTCCGCGACGTTGGCCGGCGACACCGCGCCCTGGTAGACGCGGACGAAGGTGTCGTGACCGCCGACGCTGCGCAGCAGCCCCGCCAGCACCGACGGCCGGCCCTCGGCCAGCGCCGGGGTCGACAGCATGCGCGCGGCCATGTCGATGCGCTCGAGCGCCACCCCGAGCGACAGGAAGCGCCAGCCGTCGTCGCGCACCATGGTCGTCGAGATGAGCCCGGTGGTCATGGCCGTGCGCTCGCGGACGTAGTGGCAGAACACCTGCGGTCCGAGCACGACAGCGGCCATGCGACGCTCGGCGAGGCCGTGCCAGGTGACGTTGAGCGCCTCCCACAGCTCGCTGGAGAGGATCTCGCGGGCGCCGCGGGCGTTCTCGCGCGCCGCGGTGAGGGCGGCGGTGATGGACGCCGGTGACGTCGCGTCGAAGGCCAGCATGTCGACCACCGACGACGGGGTGACGGCGCCGTCGCCGTGGTCGACGCCCATGGCCCCGAGCAGGGTGCGCAGCTGCCGCTCCTGGTCTGTGCCGGGCTCGTCCTGGATGCGGGTCAGGTGGACATCGAGGACGCGCGCCTTGGCGTCGGCGCGCTCGAGGTAGCGGCCGATCCAGTACAGCGACTCGGCGATGCGGCTCAGCATGCGTCCCTCCCCTGCCTCCGGAGCTGCTGCTGCTGTTGTTGCTGCTCGCGGGGCGGCTCGGAAGGGCCGAGGTCGGGCGGGACCGCCAGCGGACGCCGTCCGTCGACGTGGTCGCCGAGGCCGGGCGCGCCGGCCCCCGCGGGGAGGTCGGCCTCGGGCTCGGTGAGGTCGGAGCCGGCCAGGACGGCACTGCTCTCACCCGGGGCGACGGTGTCGGCTTCGGCTGCCGCGGTGGGCGCGGCCGGCGACGCCAGCACCCAGGTGTCCTTGGAGCCGCCGCCCTGGCTGGAGTTGACGATCAAGCTGCCCTCGGGGAGGGCGACCCGGGTCAGGCCGCCCGGCAGCACCCACACCTCGCGGCCGTCGTTGACGGCGAACGGGCGCAGGTCGACGTGGCGGGGTGCGAGCTGGTCGCCGATGAGCGTCGGCACCGTCGACAACCGGACCGGGCGCTGCGCCACGTAGCCGCGCGGATTCGCCTCGACCGCCTCGCGCAGCGTCGCCAGCTCGTCGTCCGTCGCCTGCGGGCCGATGACGATGCCCTTGCCGCCGGAGCCGTCGACCGGCTTGAGCACGAGGTCGCCGAGGTTGGACAGCACCTGGGCGATGTTCTCGGCGGTGTCGAGGCGCCAGGTCTCGACGTTGCGCAGCACCGGCTCCTCGCTGAGGTAGTAGCGGATGAGGTCGGGCACGTAGGTGTAGATGAGCTTGTCGTCGGCCACCCCGTTGCCGACGGCGTTCGCCAGCGTCACGTTGCCGGCCCGGGCCGCGTTGAGCAGGCCGGGGCTGCCGACCATGGAGTCGGCGCGGAACTGGACGGGGTCGAGGAACTCGTCGTCGACCCGCCGGTAGATGACGTCGACCCGCTGGTGCCCGCGGGTGGTGCGGATGCGCACCTCGTTGCCGACGACGGAGAGGTCGCGGCCCTCGACCAGCTGCACGCCCATCTGCCGGGCCAGCAGCGTGTGCTCGGAGTAGGCGGCGTTGTAGACGCCCGGCGTCAGCACGACGATGGTCGGGTCCTCGGCGCCGGGCGGGGCGGCCGCACGCAGCGCCGCCAGCAGCCGGGCCGGATAGCCCGCGACCGGGCGCACCAGGTGCCCGCCGAACAGCTCCGGCAGCACCCGCGCCAGCGCCCGGCGGTTCTCGACGACGTAGGACACCCCGGACGGCGTGCGCAGGTTGTCCTCGAGGACGCGGAACTCGCCCTCCTCGTCGCGCACGAGGTCGATGCCGGACACGTGCACCCGGACCCCGTTGGGCGGGCGGATGCCGAACGCCTGACGGTGGAAGTGTTCGGACGACACGACCATCTGACGGGGCACGACGCCGTCGCGGAACACCAGCCCGGACCCGTACACGTCGTCGAGGAACGCCTCGAGCGCCCGGACCCGCTGCGCGACGCCGCGCTCGACCACGTCCCACTCGGCCGCGGTGATGATGCGCGGGACGATGTCCAGCGGGAACGGCCGCTCGACGCCCTCGTGGTCGAACGTGATGCCCTGGTCGCGGAAGACGGTGGCGAGGAACGCCGCCAGGCTCGACAGCACCTCGGGGCCGGCCGCCGTCAGCGCCTCGTGCATGCCGCCGTACGTGGGCCGCGGCGTCCCGTCAGGGGTGTAGACCTCGTCCCATGCCGCCCCGAATCGGTAGCCGGCGAGCATGTCGGTCATACCAGGCGAGCGTAGGACCGCTCTGTGACGGGGACAAGTCACCCAGGTAACCGGTTCTGGGCCGCCCACCGCGTCGCGTCGTGGTCGGGTCGAGGAGTCTGGCGGCGGACACGCGGCAACTTCGATGGCGGCGACCGTCTTCAATACCGCCAGCCGTCTTCTGAGGCCGCGTGGGCGCGCGGAGGACGGTTTTCGCTAGGGCGTGTCTAGTGGATCTTGTTGGTTGGTCTCGGTAGAACGGGTTTGTGCTTGATCGACATGACCTGACCGATGTGGAGTGGGCTGGTCTGGAGCCGTTGTTGCCGGATCGGAGTCCGCGCCGGGGCGGTCGTTGGGTGGATCACCGCATGGTGATCAACGGGGTGCTGTGGCGGACCCGGACCGGCGCCCCGTGGCGCGATCTGCCGCCGGACTACGGGACGTGGCAGACCGTGTATGCGCGGCATCGCCGCTGGTCAGCCGATGGTACGTGGGAACGGATCGTCGCTGGGTTGCAGGCCGGGAGCGACACCGACGACGCCGGGCGGTGGGTGGTGGCGATGGACTCGACGGTGGTCCGCGCCCACCAGCATGCCGCGGGCGCGCGGCATGAACCGCCCAAGGATGTGCCTGCCGAGCGGCTGGGGGTCGCCCTGGGCGACCAGCCGGCCCGGACGGGGGGGCGGCATCGAATGACAAGAAGCCGCCGCTGCGGGAAGGGTTGGGTCGTTCTCGCGGCGGATTGACCACGAAGCTTCACCTGATCGCTGATCGCCGCTGCCGTCCGTTGGCGCGGGTGACCACCGCCGGGAACCGCAACGATTCGCTGGCCTTCGAACCGCTCATCACCCGATTGTCGATCCGCCGCCGCGGCGGCGGGCGGGCACGCACCCGGCCCAGCCAGCTGCTGGCCGACAAGGCCTACTCCACCGGGCCCATCCGCGCGTGGCTGCGCAAACACCACATCACCGCGGTCATCCCGACCCCCAGCAGCCAGCAGCGTGGACGCCGCAACCGCGGCCGCAACGGCGGCCGGCCCCCGAACTTCGACCCCGCCGCCTACCGCGACCGCAACACCGTCGAGCGCACGATCAACAAGCTGCGCGGCTACCGCGCCGTGGCCATGCGCACCGACAAACGCGACTTCGTCTACCGCGGAACCATCGACGTCGCCAGCATCAGAATCTGGCTCCGCGACCACCAACGACAAGATCCGCCAGACACGCCCTAGTGAAGACGGCTGGCGCTAGTGAAGTCGGCCCGTTGCCCCGGCGGCGGTCCGCGATGTGAAAAGAGCCGGCGATTTCTGGGCCGCCCACCATGACGGCCCGGGCATCACGAGGCCCGCAGCCCTCGTGCGGCACGGGATTTCGTGGTGAACGTGATCATCTCGGCCCGGGCGGACCGCGACGAATACGGCGAGGCGTGCCGACCTCACTACCCCGGCGGTGCGGGCACGGTCCAGATCCAGCCGTCGGCGATCAACTCGCCGTCGCCCATCGACTCGGGGTCCTCGAGCCAGCCGGGCCAGCGCGAGCCGCCCCACAGCATCACCTGACCGCCGGCACTCGTGTCGATGAACGCGGCCGACTGGCCCTGGACGTGCTCGTCGTCCGGGCTGTCCGGCACGCGGCTCCAGGTCAGCGTCGGGACGTCGAGGGCCCAGGCGCCGGACACGATGGTGCGTTCGCCGGTGAGGTTGCCCACCGGGATCATGAACCCGTCCAGCGGGTCACGAGGCGCCCGCTCGGGCAGCGTCGACCAGGTGCCGGTGGCGGGGTCGAGGATGCCGCCGTACGGGATGCCGCGACCCCAGTTGTTCACCTCGCCGCCGTCGGACGACTCCTCCAGCGCGCTGACCAGCAGGTCGCCGACGCGACTGAAGCCGTACCCGCTGACGACGTCGCCGTCGGGGAGCTCGGTCCAGGTGCCGGCCGCGAGGTCGAGCGTCGCCGCGTGGACGACCGGCGGGTCGACGCCGGGGTTCGGGACCAAGTCGCTGGCCAGCAGGACGGCGCCGCCGTCGGTGCCGATGAGCCGGCGGTCGTACGACGGGCCGAGCGGGTCGGCCGGCAGCTCGGCCCAGGTGTCCGCGGCGGCGTCGTAGACGAGGTCGGCCGGCAGCGGGTCGAGCGGCTCCAGCGTCCCGCCCGTGTAGTCCTCGTGCGAGCCGCGGTAGGCGACGATGCGGTCGCCGGCGACCGTCAGGTAGCGCCACTCGCTCTCGTCGGGCGGGGTGAGCTCGGCCCAGGTGTCCGCAGCCGCGTCGTAGGACTGGAACGTCGTCGACGTCCGGCCGCCTTCCAGGTTGAAGATCACGGTCGACACGTAGACGGTGTCGCCCACCACCACCGACGTGTCGACGCCCCCGCCGACCGGCTCCGGTGCGTCGGCGATGGGCGTCCAGCTGTCGGCCGCGGGATCATAGGCCGCTCCGTCGTGTAACGGGGGCGGCGGCGCGACGCAGTCGGCGTTCGGCGGGCACGGCGGGCCGTCGCTCCCGCCCATGACGAGGATGCGGTCGCCGACGGTGACCGTCAGCGGCGCCTCGCGCGGGCTCAGCGGCGACTCCGCGACCGGCCGCCAGCTGCCGCCGTCGTTCCCCGTGGGCGAGCCGCCCGCTCCCGGACCGGCCGCCGTCTCACCACAACCCGCCGCCAGCAGGGCCACCCCCGCCGCGGCCACCCACCGTGCCCGTGGCTTCATGCAGGTTGGACGCGGTGACGGCGTCAGCGGTTCTGCTTGCGGATCACCAGCTTCAGCCCCGACCACACGGCGTCGATCGCCGCCACCTTCACGTCGACGAGGCCGCGCGGGAGCGCCACCTCGCGGACGCAGTCCTCCGTCAGGTCGGTCGGCACCTTACTGGCCCGCTTCGGCCAGGCGACCCAGACGGCGCCGTCGCGCTCGATGCGGTCGTGGTGGCCCGGCAGGTCGCGATCGAGCGTCGCGCGGTCGCGGGTGAACGCGAGCACGACGTCGTACGTGCCCGGCCCCGCGCGGTGGTCGACGCTCACGCCGTCGGGCAGGCCCTCGAGCTCGAAGCCGCCAGGAGCCCCGTCGAGCAGCACCCGGTGCCCCGCCTTGACGCCGAGCTTGCGCACCAACGGCGTGCCGGAGTACCCCGTTGTCACGGCAGGCCGAGCTCGTCGGCGAACAGGTCGTAGCCGACGAACGAGACGATGTCGAGGATCGAGTGCGCGATGACCAGCGGCATCACCCGTTTCGTGCGGTGGTAGAAGTAGGCGAACACCACGCCCATGAGCATGTTGCCGATGGCCATGCCGTAGCCCTGGTACAGGTGGTACGAGCCGCGCAGCACCGCGCTGGTCGCGATGATCGCCGGCAGCTCCCAGCCGAGCTGCTTCAGCCGCGTCATCAGGAACCCGACGACGATGACCTCCTCGACCACCGCGTTCTGCACCGCCGACAGCACCAGCACGGGCACCGTCCACCAGTAGGCGTTCAGGGTGCTCGCCTGGATCGAGACGTTCATGTCCAGCGCGTGGCCGAGGAAGTAGATGCCCAGCCCTGGCAGCCCGATGACGATCGACAGACCCACACCGAACAGCAGGTCGCGCCGCGGCTGCGCGAGGTCGAACCCGATGCGCTTCACCGCCGACCGGCCCGGCCCCGACAGCAGGTACAGCGCCAGCACCACCGGCACCAGCGCGAACGCGAACGACAGCACCTGATAGGTGAGGTCGAGATACTCGCGCACACTCCGCGACGCGTTCAGCGTCGCCGTCTGCTCGCTCAGCCGCTCGGGCCGGGTCAGCCGCGCGATCAGGCTGACGACGGCGTAGACGGCGGACTGGCCGAGCGACAGCCCGAGGACGATCCAGATCTCGGCGGTCAACCTCCGCCGCGACGTCGTCTCGACACCGGCGGCGGGCAGGTCCTGGGTCACCACCGTTCGAGCGTAGCGGCGTTCCCTGAGGGTGGCCTTAACGCCCGGTCAGGTGCTCACGGGACGGTAGAAGAACCCCCGGCCGCTCCGGTTCGCTCGGCTCGGCTCCAGGAGACCCTGCCGCTCGAGCTCCGTCAGCAACTTCCCCGCCGAGTTCTGCGCTACGCCGGCGAGATCGGAGACCTCGGTCGACGAGACTCGTCCGCGGGCACGCGCCCACTCCAGGATCATGCGCTGTCGCGCCTCGCCATGGCGATAGCCCAGCCGGTAGTCCATCCACACGAGTACATGGTCGGACAGCCGCCAGGCCGTCGGCTCGCCGGTCGGCACGCCTGCTACTTCGGTCACGATGCCCTCGAGAAATACCGCCTCGGACAGCCTGCCGATGGCGGCCCGCGCCTCCGCTTCCCCGCGCTGGATCACCGGTGCAGCCCGCGCCGCATCGATCCAGCCATGGCGGCACAGGTGATCCAGCATCAACAGGAGGTCGACGTCACGTGTCAGCGTCTTCGGTGTGATGTCGGCCAGGAGTTCGATCCAGGATGCGTCAGGCGGACCGCCCAAGAGAACCGTCCGGACGTATGGACCGGGCAACTCGGAGATGTCCGGCCGCTCGTGCCCCAGGGCAAGCATGGCCGCGACCATCCGATCGACGCCGATGCCCTCGCGCTCCGCCAGCCGGAGCGATGCGGCAGCCTCAGCCAACGCTCGATACCTGGGCGCGGACGGGTGGGTGATGATGTTCTGCGGTGTGATGCCGGCGATGAAGCCGCCGGGCGAGGTGACCGTGAGCGTGTCGCCGACATGCTCGATCACGACCGGCGCGTCCGTGGACCAGTCGCGGTGGATCACCCCGTTCACGATCGCCTCGCGGACGGCGGACTGCGGCAGTCTGCGGACCTGGCCGCGGACGAGCCCCTCGGAGATCTGTACGACTGCGTTCGCCGCCGCAGCTGCTGTTTCGACCTCGGCCAGCTGGGAGAGCAGTGACCCGTCCCTGCGCACGCGGATCGTGCTGTCGCCGCCGGGGTGGTCGCGTCGCATGTAGTCGAGCGCCGGAGCGCCCGTCGTGACGAAGAGTAGCGCGCCGGCGTTGGTCAGCCGGCCGTCACCGTCGACGACGTTGAGCCGGCGCAGCAGGTCGTTGTCCGTGGCGCCACCGAGGTCGGCCGCGGCCGGGTCGCTGCCCGCTTGGCCGAGAAAGCGGCGGGCAATCTCGACGGCACTGGCGTGGACGTCCTCGAGCCGGAAGCCCGATGGCTGCGCCGACCAGTCGAGCCCGCCTCGATGCAGCCGGCCGGCCATCCACGTGGCCGCGTCGACCTCGACACAGTGGTCGGCGACCCGCCAATGGATCCGGCCGTTCGAGCGGATCGGTTCGACCGCCTCCGGCGGCAGAAGCACGAGGATGCGAGTTCCATCGAGATCTCCGACCCGGATGTCGACGGTCAGGCGCCGCTCGCTGATCTGGAAGATGCGGTGCCGCAGCCACTCCTCGTTCAGCGCCGTGCCGATGCGCCGGCCATCGTCGGCGACGCCCAGGATGATGGCGCCGGCGCCAGGGGTGTTCGCGACACACGCCAGTTCGCCGACGAGGTACCGCGCGGCCGCCTCGTTCTCCGTCGCACCTGGAAGAACAACGCCGGTGGAGTCACGACGGCCCGGCTCCTCCTTCACATCGACGTTGAGCAGCTCGATGTCGCGAGGTGCCCTTCCGGCCGCGAGTCCGTTGAGCACCCGCTGCAATTGTGCTTCGACGGGGTCCGGACCCAGAAAGTGGAACGACACGGGCTCTCCTACGCCGCTGGTTACATTTTCTTGGAAGAAAGTGTAACCAGAGCCGGGACGACGGTGCGTTGGTTCCACTTTCGTGCGCGCAGGCATGGACCGGCCCCGGCGCGGGCTCACACGCGCCGGGGCCGGGGCTCGGGTCTCGGGGAACGACGGGGTCAGCGGCGGGCCCGGCGGAGCCCGGCCCATTCGAAGGCGCCGAGGAGGGCGACGACACCGGCCTGCAGCAGTATCCACGCCGTCCCGGCGGTGGTCGGGTCGAACCAGCCGGCCGCGGCGACGACCACGCTGTCGACCGCCCAGACGAAGTTGAGGACGATGATCGCGCCCACCCACAGCGCCGGCGCCTCCCGCCGCGTCGAGATGGCGACGATCAGCGCGCCGGCCGCGACCATGAACGCGCCCACCGGGTAGATCAGCGACGTGGGCAGCCCCAGCTCGTCACCGATCCAGCCGGCCGCGAGGACGTACGCGAGCCCGATCAAGACGTTGGCGACGCCGTCGAGCTCGAGGGTCCAGCGCAGCAGCGGCGTCTCGCGGATCCGGGCGACGGCGGGGGTGCGGGTGGCGGTGTCGAAGCGGTTCGAGGCCATGGTGACCTGCTCCTTCGTGACGTCGATCGATGTCGTTCGGACACCACGACCATCACGCCCGCACCACTGCCAAACCCAGACCGGGCACTGCCAAGTACTGCCAGTTTCAGTCCACGCGCGCCCGCAGATCGCGCGCCACCACTCGGGCCGCCGCGTTCTGCCAGTTGTAGAGGGTCCGCTCCGGCACGTAGCGGCGCAGCCAGTCGAACGCCCGCCGCGAGACGTCGTCGAGGCCGCTGAGGTCGGGCTGGCGGCGGTACGGGCGGATCCCGGCGACGTACGGGAAGTACAAGGCGTTGAAGTACCGCCACTCCTCGCTCGTCCCGAACTCGGCCTCGCGCGGTCGCAGCCGCTCGATGCTCTCGAGCAGCAGCGCCTTCAGCTCGGTCGCGCGGTCCAGGGCATGCCCCTCGCGACCGGCCAGCCGGGCGTCGACGGCGGGCAGCGCGAGCAGGGGGCTGGACACCAGCTTGCCGAGGTCGCCGTAGTTGCGCAGCGCGTCGCGGACGAGCCGAGTGAACGCGTCGTCGTCCAGGGCGGCCAGGCTCGCCCCCTCGTCGCGACGGGGCAGCGCGTCGGTCGCGTCGCGCAGCTCCGCCCGCGAGGACCTCAGGTCCGGCGTCCCCGCGAAGGCGACGCGGTCGAGCAGCGCCTGGATCGAGCTGGCCAGGGTCACGACGGCGATGGCGGCGGCCACGACGCCGAACGCGAGCGCCCGCAATGCCGCTCTGTCGCCGTCGTCCACCGCCAGCGACACCAGCCCGACCTGCCCGCCGAACACCACGGCCGCCAGCCCGGCCCCGACGGCGGACCGGCGCAGGTCCGCGCCGAGCGCCTCGCCCGCCTCGAGCGCGTTCGTCACGGCGACCACGACGCCGAGCACGAGGAGGTCGATCCCGACGGAGGCCAGGACGACGCCGTCGGGCAGCCATCCGAACGGCACCAGCACGGCCACCGCGCCGAGTCCGAACAACAGCGTCGCCAGCAGCACCACGCCCTGCCGCAGCCCCACCGGGCCGCGGGTCATCGACCGCCACACGAGCACCAGCGCCGCCGCCAGCGGCAGCAGCACGAGCGCCGCCGTCAGCGGCTCCCACCATCCGCCGACGACGGCGGCGGCCACCAGCTCCGCGACCCCGAGCGGCAGGACGGTCCAGCGCCAGACGCGGTCGGCGGGCGCGCGGTAGGGGTCCTCGGGGGGCAGCAGCGCGATCAGCACGCCGGCCCAGATCAGCGCCGGCAGCCCGGCCAGCACATAGCCGACGGCGTCGACCACCGTGCCGTCGAAGACACTCAGCGCGAGCGCCAGCGCGTACGACACCAGACCCAGCCCGGCGCGCGACATCGCGGCGTCGGACGGGTCGCGCCCGGCCAGGTACAGCCCCAGCCACCAGGCGACGGAGAACGCCGCGACCGCCAACACCAGCACGACAGGAGGCTAGCGGCTTGCGGATACGGTGAAGGCAGGCCCGGGTGTTCGGCCGCCGTACATCCGGGCTTCCCCTGCAGGTGCCGACGAAGGGTGTGTGATCGGGTACATGTGCGACGCGGACCACGAGCACGGTGACGACGAGGGCCTGACCCGCCGCGACGTGCTCGCCGGAGCGGCCGGCGGCCTCATCCTCGCCGCCACGCCCGGCAGCAGCGCCGCCGCGGCGACCACCCGCACCACGGAGGGCGGCACCGGCGCCGGCCGCGTCTCCCGCATCACCAGGGGCCGCACCCTCGTCCACGCCGACCTGCACAACCACACGCTGCTCTCCGACGGTGCCGGCGACCCCGCGCTCGCCTACGAGTCCATGCGCATGGCCGGCCTCGACGTCGCCGCGCTGACCGACCACGCGACGCTGTCCGACGGCGTCCTCAGCATCCTCGACGCGCTGCTGCCCGACGGCGTCAACCAGATCACCGGGCTGAGCCGGCGCGGCTGGCGGCAGACCCGCGACCTGGCTGACGCAGCGAACGACCCCGGTGTGTTCACGGCGATCCGCGGCTTCGAGTGGACGAACCCGCTGCTCGGTCACATCAACGTCTGGTTCACCGACGCCTACACCGACGTGCTCGATGCGACGCTCATGGGCGGCTTCTACCGCTGGCTCACCCGCGAGGACGGCCTCTTCGGCCTCGGCGACGGCGGCGCCGACGGCCTGGCCGGGTTCAACCACCCGGGCCGCGAACCGGGCCGGTTCAACGACTTCAGGTACGAGGCCAAGGCGCACGACCAGCTGGTCAGCCTCGAGATGTTCAACCGCTTCGACGACTACCTCTTCGAGGGGTGGGCCGACGGCGTCAGCTCACCGTTGGTCACGTGCCTGAACGCCGGCTGGCGGCCGGGGCTGTCCGGCGTCACCGACGAGCACGGCACCGACTGGGGCTACCCCGAGGGCAAGGGCCGCACCGGCATGTGGGTCACCGAGAACACCCGCGAGGCGGTCCGCCGGGCCATGACCGAGCGCCGGTTCTTCGCCACCCGGGTCTCCGGCCTGCGCCTCGACGCCACGGCCGACAACGTGCCCATGGGCGGCTCGATCCGGCGCCGCGCCGGCGACATCCGCTTCGCCGTCGACCTCGACCGGGGTGCCGAGTGGGACGGCCGGCGGCTGGACCTGCAGGTGCTGCGGCCCGGCGACGGCGTCCCCGTGGTCGCCGACGTCATCGAGGCCGCGGCCGGCCGGGTCACCCGGTTCTCGGTCCCCTTGGACGCCGACGACGGCGACTGGGTGGTGCTGCGGGTGTCCGACCCCACGCAGCCCAACGCCGCGCCCGGCCCCGACGGCCACCCCTGCAACGACTTCGGGATCGCGTACACCAGCCCCTGGTGGCTCGACCCGGTCTGAACTCAGGCCGGTACGGCTTCGAACGGCGGGTAGCTCTCGCCGCCCTGGCGTTCGGCCGCGTCGATGTAGCCGGCCAGCGCGCCGCGCGAGCGGGCCAGTCGGTCGAGCTGGTCGTCCAGGCGCCGCAACCGGGCCCGCATCGCCGTCAGCAGCTCGGGACAGCCCAGCAGCTCCGGGGCTTCGCCGACCGCACAGGGCAGCAGGTAGGCGATGTCCTCGGAGGACAGTCCGGCACCCAGCAGGTGCCGGATCTGCCGCACCCGCAGCACGGCACTCTCGTCGTACTCGCGGTAGCCGTTCGCGCCACGCTCGGCCGGCAACAGGCCCTGGGACTCGTAGTAGCGCAGCTGATGGGCGTTGACGCCCGTGCGACGACTCAGTTCACCGATCCGCATGGCGACCCTCTCTTGACCTTCACACCGGTATCAACGTTGACGATGCCGTCATGACAACAACCGACACGCCCGTGAGCGTCCTCGGGCTCGGCCTCATGGGCCAGGCTCTCGCCGCCGCGTTCCTGCGGGCCGGCCACCCCACCACCGTCTGGAACCGGACCGCCGCCAAGGCCGGCGACCTGGTGGCCGACGGCGCCCGCTTGGCACCGTCCGCCGGCGCCGCGATCGCGGCCGGCCCACTGACGATCGTCTGCGTCACCGACTACCCGGCCGTGCGCGAGCTGCTCGGCGCGAGCGACGTCGAGCTGAGCGGCCGGACGGTGATCAACCTGACCTCGGGCGACTCGGCGCAGGCCCGCGAGACCGCGCACTGGGCCGAGAAGCGCGGCGCCCGCTACCTCGACGGCGCGATCATGGCGGTCCCGCCGGCCATCGGGACGGCCGACGCGCTGATCCTGCACAGCGGGCCGCGGGCAGACTTCGAGGCGCACGAGGCGACGCTTGCCGCGCTCGGCACCGTCACCCACCTCGGCGAGGACCACGGGCTGGCGTCGCTGTACGACGTCGCCGGCCTCGCGATGATGTGGAGCGTCCTGAACGCCTGGCTCCAGGGCACCGCCATGCTCAGGACCGCCGGGGTCGACGCCGTCACCTATGCGCCGTTCGCCCGGCAGCTGGCCATGGGCGTCGCCGACTGGCTGCCCGGATACGCCGAGCAGGTCGACGCCGGCTCCTTCCCGGCCGAGGTGTCGGCGCTCGAGACCGACGCCCGGGCGATGACCCACCTGATCGAGGAGGCCGAGGCGCTGGGGGTCAACGCTGAGCTGCCGCGGTTGTTCAAGGTCATGGCCGACCGCGCGATCGCCGCCGGCCACGGCGGCGAGCAGTACCCCGTCCTGATCGAGGAGTTCAGCAGGCCCGGCAAGGAATGATCAGTCGTCGAGGCCGCGGGCCTGCAGGGCCTCTCCCATCGCGTCGGCGTGCCGCAGCACGCCGACGACGAGGGGGACGGCGAACGCGCGGACGCTGCGCTCGCGGCCCCGGGCCCAGCGGGCCTCGCGGATCCGCCCGGCGATCCCGGCGACCACCGCGACGCTGCGCAGCGCCAGCGACATCAGCAGCGACACCCGCGCCGGGTCGACGCCGAAGCGGCGGAACGGCTGCAGCCCGCGTTCCAGCGCCGCCATGAGGTCCGTCGTCCGGGTGGTCAGCGTGACCAGGGCGGCCAGCGCGACGGCGAGCACCAGCCGCGCCGTCAGCGTCACCGCGGTCGGCAGGTCGGCGATGATCAGCTGGATCACGATCAGCACGACCACCAGCCAGCGCAACGGCCGCAGCTGCCCCCACGCCGCCCGCCACCCCACCCCGGCCAGCACGTACAGCGCGGTGACGGCCACCGCCGCCACACCCACCGCGACCGGCGTCCGGGCGAACACCAGGGCCGTGCAGCCCACCGCGAGCAACGCCAGCTTCAGCCCCGCCGACGCCCGGTGCACCGGCGAGGCCCCGGGCACATAGGCGCCGGTCAGCAGCGTCACCGCACCACCTCGAAGAGCCCGGCCACGCCCATGCCGCCGCCGATCGCCGCGGTCGCCAGGCCGAGCGTCCCGGCCGGAGCGCCGCCGCGGACCAGCCGGCCGAACAGCCGCACGACGACGACGGCGCCCGACGCACCCCACGGGTGGCCGAGCGCCAGCGCTCCCCCGTCGGCGCACACCAGCTCCGCGTGCTTGCCGAGCGGGTCCAGCCCGAGCGCGTCGGTGACGGCGAGCACCTGGCCGGCGAACGCCTCGACGATCTCGACGGCGGCCACGTCGGTCAGCCGCACGCCCGCCGCCGCCAGCACGCGCCGCGCCGCCGGGACCGGACCCCACCCGGGCAGCCGCGGATCGCAGCCGACGACGGCGCCGGCCACCAGCTTCAGCCCCGGCCGGCCGGCCCGCAGGTCCTCGCCGACCATGGCCACGACGGCGGCACCGTCGCTGTTCGCGCACGAGTTGCCCGCGGTGACCGTCCCGCGCGGCACGAACGCCGCGGGCATCCGGGCGAGCACGGCGGGGTCGAGCCGCCGCGGCCGGTCGTCGCGGTCCAGCCCGCCGACCGGCACGAGCTCGTCGTCGAACCGGCCGGCGTCGCGCGCGAGCAGCGCCTTCGCGTGGCTGGCGGCGGCGTAGTCGTCCTGCCGGCCGCGGGTGACGCCGCGGGCGCGGGCCAGGTCCTCGGCGGCGACGCCCATGTCCGGGTCGCCGAACTCGGGCGGGGTGAACGGGGCGCGGGCGTACGGGCCGGTGCTGCCGCCGTCGGGCGCCACCCGGTGCGAGCGCTGCGGCGCCGTCGACGCGCTCTCGGCCCCGCCGGCCAGCACGAGCCGCGCGTCGCCGGCCCGGATCGACTGCCCGGCCTGCAGGATCGCCGCCAGCCCGCTGCCGCACTGCCGGTCGACGGTGACGCCGGGCACGGTGACATCGAGCCCGGCGGCCAGCGCCGCGACCCGGGCGATGTTGCCGCCCGGGCCCAGGCAGTTGCCGAGGACGACGTCGTCGACGCCACGCATGGCGGTGAGCGGCCAGACGTCGTCGACGACCGCCGCCAGCACCGGCGCGGCCAGCTTCTCGACGGTGACCTCGCGCAGCGCCCGCCCGGCGGTCCCGATGGGCGTGCGCCGCGCCGCGACGACGACGGGTGCGTTCATGGCAGCGGCCGGGTCGGGAGCGCGCCGTCCACGACGCCCGTGGCGATCAGCGCGCGGGCCGGCTTGCCGGCGGACGTCCGGGGCAGCTCGTCGACGGCGAGCCAGCGTCGCGGCCGCTGCGCCGGAGCCAGCCGGTGGCGGGCGACGGCCTCCAGCGTGGCGCGGGTGACCTCGGAACCCTGCACGACGGCGGCGACGACCTCGCCCAGGCCCGCGTGCGGCAGCCCGATGACGACGACACCGTCGACCCCCGGCACCGTGGTCAGCACGGCCTCGACGTCCTCGGGCACGACGGTGGCGCCTCCGGTCAGGACGGCGCCGTCGCCGCGGCCGCGCAGGACGAGCGGGCCCTCGCCGTCGGTGGACGCGAGGTCGCCCACCGTGGCCCAGCCGTCGTCGTCGCGGCGCAAGGGGCCGCCGTCGCCCAGGTACCCGTGGGCGAGCCAGGGCGAGCGCACCCACACCTCGCCCGCCCGCAGCTCGATCTCGACCCCGTCGAACGGCCGCAGCCCGGTCCCGTCGGGATCGACGGCGACGAAGGACAGCTCCGTCGCGCCGTAGTAGGCGACCACGCCGACCCCCGAAGCGGCGGCCCGGTCGCGCAGTGCCGTCCCCAGCGCGGCACCACCGACCATCGCCGTCCGCAACCGTCCGCGGCCGCCCGCCGCCTCGAGCACCGTCGCCAGCCGGTGCGGCACCAGATGCGCGACGTCGGCCGACGGCGCCGCCGCCCGCAGCGCCGGGACCGACCAGTCGCCCGTCAGCAGCACCGTCGCGCCGGCGGCCAGCGCGTGCGCCGCCCCGAACGCCGTCAGCGACCACGACAGCGACCCCGGCACCAGGACGGTGTCGTCCGCGCTGATCCACGTGAGCCGGTCGGTCGCGGCGAACGAACCCGTCCACGACGACCGCGACCGCACGACGACGCGCGGCCGGCCCGTGCTGCCGGACGTGAAGCCGGCCCAGGCCAGGTCGTGCGCGGCCGCGGCGTCCACCGTCGCCGGCAGCGCACCGAGCATCGCCCTCCGATGCTCGGGTCGCCACGCCGGGTCGCAGACCAGCGGCACCGCGCCAGCACCGTCGGCGGCCAGTAGTCCCGTGAGCAGGTCGAGCGGATCGTCGCCGGTCAGCGGGACCAGCGCGCCGGGCTTGACGTCCGGGCGCGCCGCCTCGGCGCCCGCCGCCAGCTGCGCGTACGTGCGCACCGCGTCGCCGCACCGGACGGCGACGCGGTGCGGGTGATCGGCCGCATGTGCCATGACCTCGCGGAAGACAGGCATCGATGCAGAATCTCAGGCCCGGTCGGCGCGATCTTCGGCGCGGTCCAGCCGGGCGGCCGGCGCCGCGTCGGGATAGGCCCGCTGGGCCCCGGCCGCGACAAGGCCGGCGAACACCGCCTTCGCCGCGTCGCCGGGGATGAACGTCAGCGCCTGCACGAAGGTGGCACCGAGCGACGTCCCCTGGACCGCCGCCTGGACCGGGATGCCGATGGCCAGGGTCGTGGCCGCGCCCGCCACCGTCCCGACCAGCACCCAGTGCACGCCCGGCCGGCGCCCGGACCGCTCCACGATCAGCCCGACCACGAACGCCGACACCACGAATCCGATGAGGTAGCCCACCGACGGACCCGCGAAGACGCCGAGCCCGCCCCGTCCGCCGGCCAGCAACGGCAACCCCGCCGCGACCAGCGCGAGGAACAGCAGCTGTGACAGCGCACCCCGCCTCGAGCCGAGGATCGCGCCGGCCAGCAGCGGGCCCATCGACTGCAGTGTGACCGGCACCGCGTTGCCGAAGAGGTTGAAGCCTCCCGGCAACCCCAGCACCGCGGTCAGTGCGGCGAACGCGGCGATCCGCGCGAGATCCGCGGCCGGCAGCCGCGACCTTCCTGCCATCGAGCTCTCCTCTGGACGTGCGTCCGCCGCGGGGGCCCGCGGCGGTGTGCCTCCACAATGACCGACACACGGCGTCTGGACATAGTCGGCAATTCGCACCAGTGCCGCGGCGGCGGGTTGGTGGGCCCCCACAACGCGTTGCCGAAGCGCACCGAGTTCGGGTGGGCGACCTTGTCGGGGGTGGACGGCAGAATGGGGTGGATGAGTGAGGACGTGGCGGTCGGCGGGCTCGACACCCCGGTCGGCCGCATCACTGTGGCCGTTACGCAGGACGGCCTGGCGGCGGTCGGCTGGGGCCGGCGGCTCGACTCCGGCCGCCTTCCCGTCGTCGACGACGGCGTCCGGCTCGCGCCCGTGCTGGGTCAGCTCGCCGAGTACTTCGCGGGCACGCGGCGCGACTTCGACGTGCCGATCGACTGGCGCCACGTCACCGGCTCGGCGTCCGGGGTTGTCCTGCGCACGCTGCACCAGTCGGTCGGCTTCGGGTCGTCGGTCACCTACGGCGAGCTGGCGACGCTCAGCGGCACGGGCGTTCCCGCGCGGGCCATCGGCGGCATCATGGGCGCCAACCCCATCCCCATCGTCGTGCCGTGCCACCGCGTCCTGGCCAGCGACGGACTCGGCGGCTACAGCGGCGGCTCGGGCGGCAACGGACTCGAGGTCAAGCGCTGGCTGCTGACGCTGGAGGGCGTACTGCCGCCCACGTTCGACTGGAGCCCCGCCGGGCTGGCGGGCGCATGACCTGACGCTCACGCGCCGGGCTTCAACACCGTCATTCCCGCATCGACCGCCGCGGCGGCCAGCCGGTCGTCGTAGGTCACGAGCGCGTCGAGGTCGGCATCGAGAACACGAGCCGTCGCCAGATGGATGGCATCGAGCGATCGCAGCATGCGATCCGGCTCGTCCATCGCCCGTTCGACGATGTCGTCGTCGATGGCGATGAAATCGAACGCCGTCAGCAGGTCGCGCGCATCAGGAAGAGCCGCCGGCAAGGCACGAGCGACCGCGCGCACCACCTCGACGCGGAGCAGCGCCGAACTCACCCAGGAGGCCGACGCGTTGGCGTCGTAGAAGCCGGCGAACGCCGCCGAGTGTTCCTCGTCCGCCAGAAGCTTCAATGCGGCCGAGGTGTCGAGGTAGAAGACGCTCACCAGCGCTCTTCGTCACGCAGATCGGCAAGGGCGTCACCCAGCCGATTCGTGCCGTCGCCGGGCCGCATCCGCGGGCGATACCCTGGACGCTCGGCGGGGCGAACCCGGCCGGACTCGATCAGCTCGGCCAGGACCGGACCGGGAGAACGGTCCTCTACAGGAATGATCCGGGCGATGAGCCGGCCCCGCTCGGTGACGTCGATGGTCTCACCTCGACGGACCCGCGCCAGCACGTCACCGGTGCTATGACGCAGCTCCCGCAGACCCACTGCGTGGTCCCGAGCAGTCACCATGCAACCAAATGTATCACACAAATGTGTTCACATTCGGGGCCCGTACCGTAGTGGCATGAGTGACCCGCTGGCCGAGGACCCGTTCGACTACCAGGTCACGAAGTCCGGCCTGGTCCGCATCAGCCGCGCCGGCCGGGTCGTCGTCACCGTCGCCGGCCGCGACGCCGATCGGCTGGCCACCGCGCTCGAGCTGGCCGCCGACGAGCGCGCGGCCCAGCTCCTCCTGGCCAAGGCGACCGGCAACTATCGGCGCGGCAACGAACGCCACTGAAGCTCCCCGTCCGTCCATGCCCCCCCGAACGTGTGAGCTTGCTGCAGCGACTGTGTGGCATCACTGTCGCCAGGACGACAGCAATGCCACCCGGATGTCGCAGCAGACTCACACCGTTCCGGACCGACTCCAGCAGAACGTCGCAGATGCTCCGGCGCTCGCCCCCGTCACACCGCCTCATCCCGCCCGCCGCCCGTCCCCGCACCGCGCGCCACCCCACGCGCACGCCGTCCAACGTTGATCTTGGAGATCGCCCGGCAACGGCACACGTTCGCCACGATCAACTTCCGGGCGGGCGGTCAGCCGGCGACGGCGTGCAGCGAACCCGGGCGCAGGCCGGTCAGCCGGTCCAGCGCCCCGGAGGTCGCCTCGTCGCCGGGCAGATAGACGAGGATCCGCTGGTGGTCGCCGTCGGAGAGGTCGAGGGTCTCGAACGCCAGCCGCAGCTCACCGGCCTCGGGGTGCACCACGCGCTCGACCCCCGCCCGCACGCCGACGCCCGCCGCCACCGTCGTCGCCGGCGCCGTCCAGCGGGAGGCGAACGCGGCCCCGGCGAGCACCGTCAGCTCGTCGGCCAGCGCGGCGAGGTGCTGGTCGTCGGGGCCGGAGTCGAGCTTGAGGTTCGCCACCAGCGCGTCGGCCACCAGGTGCCACTCGGGGTAGGTGGCGCGTGCGCGGGGGTCGGTGAAGTGGTAGCGGACCAGGTTCGGCGCGTCGCCGGCGAGCAGCCCCAGCGGCTCGGCGAGCAGCTCGTATCCCGTCGTCCATGCCAGCGCGTCGCCGAGGCGGTTGACCAGCACGGCCGGCGCCGGTTCGAGCCGCGACAGCAACGCTCGCACCGTCGGGCGGACGGCGGTGGCCGGCGGCGACTCGATGGCCGGGCAGTAGAAGTCGCCGCTGGTGGTCTTGGCGAGGTTGCGCAGCAGCACCCGTTCGGTCGCGGACAGCTGCAGAGCCTCGGCGAGCGCGGCGAGCACCTGGGCGGACGGGTGCCGGTCGCGGCCCTGCTCGAGGCGGGTGAGGTAGTCGACGCTGACGCCGGCGAGGGTGGCGAGCTCGGCGCGGCGCAGCCCGGGCGCGCGGCGCCGCGGGCCGGCGGGGAGCCCCACCTCGGCCGGGGTGATGGCATCGCGCCGCGAGCGCAGGAACGCGCCGAGCTCGTTGTCGCTCACCCTGCCCAGGCTACCGCCGTATCCGCGACGAGCACGTGGATCGCGCGATCGAGGGTGGCCCCGGCAGGGCTGGCATCAGCGCGGCCTACCCTCGCGAGACCGGCGTCGACCAGCATCGATGCCATGTCGAACATCTTCACCGAGGCCGAGCTCGCGTATCTGGCCAGCCAGTCGCTCGCCCGGCTGGCCACCGTCGGGCCGGATGGTGCGCCGCACATCGCGCCGGTCGGCGTCTTCTACGACCCCGAGGCCGACGCCGTCGTCGTAGCCGGTCACGCGGGCACGAACTTCGGCGCCAGCCGCAAGTTCCACGACGCCCGGGCGCACCCGGAGGTCGCCTACGTCGTCGACGACCTCGCCGGGGTCGATCCCTGGGAGCCGCGCGGCATCGAGATCCGCGGCACGGCCGAGACGTTCGCCGCGGGCGGCGAGGAGCTCGGCGCCCGGATCACCGGCGTCATGCCGTTCGACACCGCGTGGATCCGGATCCGCGCCCGCCGTGTCCTGGCGTGGGGCATCGACACCGGATCGTTCGACCTGCGCGCCCGCACCGTCGCCTGACCGTGCGCTCAGGACGGCGCCGCGGGGTCCGCTCGCTGGTCACGGACTCCGCGGCGCCTGTCGGCCGGCCGATGCCGGGCGGCCGGCCGATGCCGGCCCGACGGCCGGCCCGTGCCGGGCGGCTACGAGATCAGAGCCGCCGGCACTGGTCTTCCTTGTTGCCCTGCACGACGTTGCGGCTGCCGGTCGGCGCGGGCACGTTGGACTTGCACTGCAGGTTGCCGTCGATGCGGTTCGACGAGATGGTCTGCTTACCGCGGTTGGTGAACGACTGCACGTCGCCCTTGACGCTGTTCGACGTGACGGTGGCCGTCTTGCCCTGCTCGAGCTGGACGCTGCCGCCGACGGTCGACTTGGTCAGCGTGACGTGCTTGTGGTTCTCGGCCTGGACGTTGCCGTTGACGCGCACGCTGGTGGCGACCAGCGTCGCGTTGCGCTCGACCTTGATGGTCCCCTTGACGCGGGTGCCCTCGAGCGTGCAGGTGGCGTTGCTCGGGACCCGCAGGTTGTCGACGGTGACCGCGCCGATGGTGCCGCGGCAGGTGCGCTCCTCGGCCTGGGCGGGGACCGCGCCGAGCAGCGTGGCACACAGTGCGGCCGCGATGACGAGAGCGGTGCGCTTCATGGGCTGTTCCCTTCGCAGTAGGCCGGCCGGCGGCCGACTCTCTGCGATTCACGGTCCCGGACCCGTACACAGGACTGGGTGAGGTGGGAGTGAGACTGCTCTCATCGACCGGCCCGAACCCCAGCTAGGACAGATGTCGGCCGGGCAGCGCGGGGTTTCAGACACATGCCCGGTGACCATTCATCCCGGTTTCCCTATGTTCGGGCGTCATCACGTCCAGTCATGCCGGATGGCACGACTTTGCCCGGACGTGTCCTTCGCTCGTTCCCGCGGCGACAAGGAGACCAGACCCCATGACACGACGCCTGAGACTGGGCGCGGCGCTCGGCACCCTCGCGGTGGCCGGCTACGCGTTCCTGGCCCCGCCCGCACAGGCCGGGCCGTCCGATCAGTCCGACGCCGAGGTCGACGTCACCGTCGGCTTCACCGGACACGTCAACCTGGCCGGCCCCGGCCTCATCCCGGTGACGGTGCACGGCTCCCCGGCCGTCGACGCCGCCGACATCGACCCCGCCAGCGTCACCGTCGGCGACGGCGTCACGCCCGCCCGGACCGAGGCCGGCGTGGTGATCAGCCACGTGGCCGACGCCGACGGCGACGGCGCCGACGACCTCACCGTGCACGTCGACAAGCAGGCGCTGGCCGCCGAGGGCGACCTGAGCGCCGCGACCACCGCCCTCGAGGTGTCGGCCGACACCGACGGCGGCACGATCGACGGGGCCGGCGAGGTCCTGCCGGAGGTCAGCCTGGAGATCAAGTTCACCGAGGACTACCGGGTCCGCGGCGCCAGCGAGGCGACGCTGCGCAGCGCCGCCGGCGAGAACCTGGACGCCGTCCGCGACGTCCTCGACCGGCACGATGTGAGCGCTCTCATTCCGTTCGTCGAGGCCGCCGATCTGCCCGAGCTAGCCGCCGCCACCAGCCTCGCGCAGGCCCGCTCGGCCGCGCCGGTGCCGGACCTCGCCTCCTGGTACACGGTGATGCTGCCGGCCGGGACCGACGCCGACGCCGTCCTGGCGGAGCTGTCGGCGCTGCCCGAGGTCGTCTACGCCTACCCGTCGCCGGAGCCGGCCCCGCCGCCCGCCGAGCCGACGCCCGACTTCAGCCCGCTGCAGGGCTACCTGCGCCCGGTCGACACCCACAACGGCATCAACATCGAGGAGGTCCGCAAGGACCCGCGGGTCCGCGGCGCCGGCATCAAGGTCATCGACCTCGAGTACGACTGGAACCCGTTCCACGAGGACCTGCAGCTGGACGACTCCAGCGACGTCGGCCAGGGCCGGTTCGTCCCCTACACCGGCTTCGGCGACGACCACGGCACCGCGGTCTTCGGCGAGATCATGGCCAAGGACAACGGCTACGGCGTCACCGGCGGCGTGCCGGACGTCGAGATGTACGGCATCTCGCCGAGCGAGCTGCTGCCCAACGGCAGCATGCCGTGGCGGCCGGGCCCGGCGCTGGCGTTCCTCGCCACCATCAAGGACGAGAACGGCCAGCCGTTCGTCCAGCCCGGTGACGCGCTGATCCTCGAGCAGCAGACCTCCAGCCCGCTGGGCGGCAGCCGGTACGCGCCGCTGGAGTGGATCCCGGCGGTCTTCGAGGCCAACCAGGTGCTGACGGCCATGGGCGCCAACGTGGTGCTCACCGGCGGCAACGGCAACACGAACACCGACGACCCGATGTACGTGCGCAACGGGATCAAGTGGTTCGACCCGGCCGTGCAGCACTCCGGCTCGATCTTCGCCGGCGCCGGCGCCAGTGGTCTGCGCCCGGCCAACCCGGCACGGTCGCGGCTGAGCTTCTCGAACTACGGGCAGCGCTTCGACCTGCACGCCTGGGGCCAGGACATCTACACCACGGGCTACTGCAACGTGTTCTGCGCCGAGCTGGGCAACGACCCCAACCGGGCGTACTCGCGCTCGTTCAGCGGCACCTCCGGCGCCGGCCCGATCGTCACCAACGCGGTCGTCGCCGTGCAGTCCTACGTGAAGTCGGTCGGCCTGGGCCCGTGGACGACGGCGCAGATCAACGACCTGCTGCGGGCCACCGGTACGCCGCAGACCACCAACACGCACGAGAACATCGGCCCGCTGCCGAACGTGCAGGCGGCGCTGGCCTCCATCGAGGTCGACGCGCCCACGACGGAGCACGACCTGAACCAGCGTCCGGACCGTGACGGCCAGTACACCAACCCGACGGTGACGCTGGCGGCCGACGACTCGTGGGGCTCCGGCGTGGCGAAGACGGAGTACCGGATCGACGGCGGCGCCTGGACGACGTACACGGCGCCGTTCCGGATCCGCGCCTACGGCGAGCACACCGTCGAGTTCCGCTCGGTGGACGCCAACGGCAACACCGAGGAAACGGACGTGTTCACGCTGTTCAACCGCGGCCGGAACGACTGATCCGGCGCTATCGACAGATGTCCAAGTAAAGCGGCAGATGTCCATGCACCTGTCCGGTGACCGTGGGCCTTCACCCGGCCTACGGTCACCGGACCGGCCGCATGTCTGCGGCCTGGCGTCGAATCTTGGGAGGGCATCAGTGACGGCGAGTACAGAACGGCGGCCCGCGAGTCGCGGGAGGGCCTGGCGGGCGAGAGCGATCGTCGGCGTGGCCGCGATCGGCCTCTCGGCATCGGCGGGGGTCGTGTCGGCCAACGCCGAGAACGGTGTGGCCGAGGACGCCGGCACCGGCCCCATCGTCCCGGTGGACCAGCAGGTCTGGGAGGACCAGGCCGAGATGACCTGGGACGACTACACGCAGGTCCGCCCGGACGCGTGGAACCAGGACACCACCAGCCAGGGCTCGGAGAGCCAGTACCACACCGCGATCATCCTGCTCGACTACGTGGACCAGCCGTTCCTGATCACCCAGGCGGCGCAGTCGCACGCGTTCGGCAACCCGCTTCCCGGCTGGGAGCCGGTGATGCTGGAAGACGTCAACCAGTGGTTCTACGACTATTACGCGGTGCCGAACGAGTTCAACCAGGGCCAGACGCTGCACGGCTACTGGATGGAGACCAGCCACGGCCGCATCGGCGTCACCGTCGACGTCTTCGGGCCGTACACCCTGCCGGGGAAGCTGCACGAGTACGGCGCGCAGTCCAATGCCCCGGTCACCGGGCCGAACTCGATCTGCCCGGCCGGCGACACCTGTAACAAGGACGTCCGGCGTGACGGCGGCGCGCTCTGGCGGGCCGACATCGGCTGCGAGGGCACCGGCCTGTGCGGCTTCGACAACGGCTTCTACGTGACGGCCGGCCACGACGAGACGTCGACCTGGCAGGAGTTCGGCGAGATGATGTTCCGCACCCCCGCGGACGTCACGCCCGAGTTCGGCCCGCCCGGCGCCACTGAGGGCCCCGTCCTCAACGCGGCTGGCAACCCGATCCCCAACGCCGTCCCCACCCGCTACGTGCCGTGGAGCTCGTGGGCGGCCGCCGCCAACCACTGGCCGAACGCCGGTGGCGGCACCTCGACCCAGGCGGAGAACTCCGGCCTCAGCGTCTTCGCGCACGAGTTCAGCCACCTGCGCGGCCTGCCGGACAACTACAACAACCCGTTCGACCCGGGCAGCGGCCGAGCCGGCACCGCCTACTGGGAGATGATGAGCCGCGGCTCGTTCAACGGCCCCGGCGGTACGCACAACCGCTGGCAGGTCCCGAACGCCGGCGGCTCGGCGCTCGGCCCGCACCACACGCTGTACTTCAAGACCACCGGCCAGGGCCGCCTCGGTGTCGTCAAGGCGGACGAGTTCACCAGCGTCACGAGCGCCGCCATCGCCCAGCAGGGTGTGCTCACCATGCCGATCAAGGGCCGCGAGTACGTGCCCGACGGCGACATGGTCGGCCTGAACATCCAGCTGTCCCAGCCGTTCGTCCAGGGCGCCTGCCAGGCCCGTACGAACGACCCGTTCTTCTGCACCCCGGTCACGACGGCCTGGAACCAGTTCAACGTCGAGGTCGTCGAGCGGGTCGGCAACGACTCGTTCGTCGCCGGCCACGGTGTGCTCATCGGCCAGGCCCGCAACAGCGGCTCGCCGCGCGCGTGGCTGGTCGACGCCAACCCGAACGACATCGGCCGGATCGATTTCTACCGGCCGGGCAACGCGACCGAGGCCGGTGGCGAGCCGGTCCCCGTGGTGAAGGGTGACCCGCGCCAGCTCGACGACGCGACGTTCCACGCCGGCACCGCGTCCGGCAGCGACGACGAGTACCTCGACGCCCCGAACAAGCTGCACTTCTACATCCTGGACACCTACCGGGACGACGAGGGCGAGCTGTTCTACGACGTCGCGGTGCGGCACACCGAGGCGACCGACACGTACGAGCGGGGCGCCGACCTCGGCGACGCCGCGACCTACGCCGTCGGCGACTCGACCGCGCTGGTCAACCTGCCGCTGACCAACACGGGCACGGCCGGCACGGGCATCTACGGCTCGGACGTGTACCGGATCTCCTCCTCCGTCGAGGGCGAGGGCTGGGACGTGACCCTGCCGTACGAGGTCAAGGCGGCCGCGGCCGGCGACAGCGTGCCGGTCTGGGCGTACGCCACCGCGGGCGAGGGCGCGTCGGACACCGCGACGCTGACCCTCACGGCGACCAGCGAGTCCGACCCGAGCGCCACCTACTCGGTCGAGGTCGAGCTGTCCGCCGACTCCGTCGAGGCCGGCTACGACAACGCCCGTGCACTGCTCGCGGACTACCGGGCCGACGGCTTCCTGACCCAGGGTGAGCACCAGCGGCTGAAGGCGCAGCTGGACATCGCCGACCGGGCCAGCGGCCGTGGCGCGGAGCGGGCTCTCGAGCGGTTCGCCACGATGTCCGAGGACGTCGCCGACACGGGTGCCCGCACCCTGGTCAGCGCCGCCCTGGCGTCGCTGGCGGCGGACCTGCCGACCGACTGACCGTCCCACCCCACCCCCACCGGCCACCGGGTGCCGCCGTCCGCAGCGGCGGCCCCGGTGGCCGGTTCTTTGCGCTCAACGCTCGGCCAGGGACACCCGGATGCGGTGCTGCTGCACGTTCGCCACGACGACGCTCGCCAGCGCCAGCGCCGCCGCGACGAACACGGCCGCGGGCGGCGCGTCCGGCCACACCGCGGCGAACAGCACCGACGCCCCCGCCACGCCGGCCATCAGCAGCGCCACCTGCCGCAGCGAGACGACGTAGGCGCGCACAGCGGCCGCCCCGTATGCCCGGACCGCATGCCGCACGATGACCCGGCGGCCGTGCTCGGCCTCGGCCGCGGACAGCACACTGAAGATCGCGAACAGGACGAACCACTGCGGCGCCAGCCACGCGTCGCCCATGCCGATGACGGCGAACATGCCGGCCAGCGCGAGGAACACCAGCACCAGGCTGACCGTGCCGACGAGGTCGACGCGGCGCAGGTAGTACCGCGAGCCGAACAGCACCGCCAGGTACTCGAGGACGGCCGCCGCCACGCCGGTCAGCCACAGCAGCAGCCCCGCCCACGACAGCAGCGCGTCCCACGGCCCGTCGATCAGCGCCGGCAGCGCCGTCGCGGCGGCGGCCAGCGAGATGCCCGCGATGACGGTCAGCAGCAGCTGGTAGTCGTGGGTCCCGCTGTCCGGCCCGTCGCGCATGCGCACACTCTGCCAGGAATGCGCAGCGGCGCAGAGGGTCAGCGCGAGGCGACCGCCGGGAAGGGGGTGACGTTGTCGGTGCCGGTGGCATCCGCGGGAGCGGCGGCCCCGGTGTCGGCGACACCGCCCTGGCGCGGGGCGTACTGGCCGGTCATGCGCGCCACCTTGAGCGACAGGTGCAGGGCGAGCCGCTCGGCGCCGCTCTTGAGGTTGGTGTGCGCGAGCTGCTCGAGCCGCTGCAGCCGGTAGTAGAGCGAGGTCCGGTGCAGGTTGAGCCGCTCGGCGGTGAGCTGCGCGTTGCCCGCGACATCCAGATAGGTCTCGAGGGTCTCGAGCAGCGGCAGCGCGTCGGGGTCGTCGAGCAGGTTGCCGAGGCCGGGGTGGACCGTGGGCACCTCCTCGCCCAGGGACGCGAGCTTGACCACGATCTGGTGGATGCCCAGCCGGGACCAGTGCACGAGGTCGCCGAGGCCGGGCAGCAGCCGGGCGGCGTCGGCGGACATGCGCGCCTCGCGGAAGGAGGCGTAGCCGTCCTCGAGTGCGTCGCGGCGGCTGCCGACGCCGACGACGAGGGCGGCGTCGGTGCCGGTGGACAGCATGGCCGTGCGGGTGAGGTCGACCAGCGCCTCGATCCGCTCGTCGACGTACATGTCGTGCTCACCCGCGCTGGACAGCAGCAGCACGGCGTGGTCGCGGTTGATGAGGTCGAGCGCCTGGCCACGACGGACCGTGCGGCGGAAGTCGGCGACGCCCTGGGCGAGCGCGTCCTCGATGTCGAGGGCGCCGGAGCGCCGCGGCACCCCCTGCAGCACCACGGCGACGACACCGTCGTGCGCGGGCATGTACCCGGCCTCGATGAGGCTGCGCGCCGCCTGGCTGCTCATGGGCGAGCTGCTCAGCAGCATGTGCATGGTGTCGGCGAGACGGGCCGACGAGAACAGGCTCGCCACGCTCTCGCGGTGCAGCCACTCGCCCAGCTCGGCCGCCCCCTGCATGCAGGCGTCGAGGTCGGCGTCGGTCATGCTGCCGTCGGGGTCGACGAACCAGAGGTGGCCGAGCAGCTTGCCGCGGTGCAGGACGGGGACGCAGACTCGGGCCAGCATGTGCAGGTCCGGGTTGGCCGGCAGCCGCAGCGGCCGGCGCAGGTTCGGCAGAGCGAACTTCTTCAGCCAGCCACGCACCTCGGCGGACGCGTGCCGGCGCAGGATCGAGTCCTCGCGCACCTCGTCGATGGGCCCGTCGTGCGAGCTGAACGCGAGCAGCCGCATGAAGCGGTCCTCGAGAACGGCGGGACGGCCGACACGCTGCGCCAGGCTCTCCAGGATCTGCTGCATCGAGAGTTCCATGGTCGCCTCCGCTGCCGTGCTGGGGGGAGAGTGGCTCACGGGTGAAGAAACAGTAACATATCACATGTTACTTACGTAAACCTGGCGTATCATGACGATGACGGCGAACTCGGACGATCAGCGCTCCCGGCTCAGCCGGCGGCCTCGACGACGAAGTCGGTCAGCTGGGTGCCGAGGTCCTCGACGCCGCCGGGCCAGCCGCGGACCAGCTGTCCGCCACGGGCGACCAGCGCCACGAGGGGTGGCTCGTCGACGCCGTAGCGCCGGAAGATCTCGCCGTCGGGGTCGAGCCCGACCGGATAGGTGATGTCGTGCTCGCGCATGTACTCGGCGGCGTCCTCGGGGCTGCTGGTGCTGCCGACGCCGACGAACAGGATCGCGTCCTGGTACTCCTTGCTCAGCTCGGTGATCTCGGCCTGCTGCTGCGAGCACAGCTCGCAGAACGACTCGAAGAAGACGAGCACGACCGGCCGGTCGGCCCACTGCTCGGCGAGGTCGAGCGTGGAGTCGTCGAGCAGCTCGAGCTCGAACGGTGGCGCCGGCGGCGCGTCGGACGGTGCGTCGATGAACGTCACGTCGCTCGGCACGTCGCCGGGCAGGGCGAACGACACCGACGCGGGGTCGTCCGAACCCGAGCACCCGGCCAGCGCCGCGCCCATCACGAGCGCCACGACCGCTCCCACAACACGCCTCACGAGATCAACACCTCTCCGATCAGTCCTGCGTCGTCGCTCGGCTCGATGGTCACCTCGAAGCCGTCGCCCACCACGAACGTCTGGCCGTCGGCCGAGGACAAGCCCTCGACGTCGACGTCCATGACGCACATCGTCGGCTGCCGCATGCCCTCGCGGAAGCTGACGTCCATCATCTTCTCGGCGACGCCACTGGGCAGCTCGCCGCGTGCCACCTCGACGCCCTCGCCGTCCTGGACGGTGAAGCTCGCCTCGGCATGGACGGAGCGGAACGCACCCGCCCCGTTGCACGGCTCGCCGAGCCGGCGCAGGTTGCCGTCCGGGATCTCCACCCTGATGACGCCGGTCTCCTCCGAGCCGGACGTGCTGGCGTCGCCAGAGTCCGATCCGGAGCAGCCGGCCAGCACCGCCGGCACCATGACGCCGACGGCGACGGCGAGCGCCGCCCGGCCACGCACTCTACGCACGGAACACGTCCTTTCCCGGGGAGCCCGGACACCGGCGCGCGTCACTCGCGCCGGCGTCCGGGACCCACTGGTGATCAACGGCGCGGGTTGGTGTCCTTGACC
This sequence comes from Jiangella mangrovi, assembly GCF_014204975.1. Classification (NCBI taxonomy): domain Bacteria; kingdom Bacillati; phylum Actinomycetota; class Actinomycetes; order Jiangellales; family Jiangellaceae; genus Jiangella; species Jiangella mangrovi. The sequence continues at coordinate 3,443,823 of NZ_JACHMM010000001.1, read as the reverse complement.
GCGACCGTGCAGGTGACGGACTGGGTGGCCGTCGGGTCACTCTCGGACGTCGCGGTGAGCGTGACCGTGGTCTCGCGCGCCGCCGGCGTCTCGCGGGTGACGTAGACCGGAACCTCGACGGTGTCGCCAGCCCGCGCCGTGGTGAGAGCGTTGTCCAGCTGCGCCGTCCAGCCCTTGGCGCTGGACTCTACCGACAACCGGTACACGTCGTTGTCGAGCTTGCCGGCGACGTCGGTCGGGTGACCGGTCGTCGTCGCCGCACCCTCGCCGGTGTTGGTCAGCGGGAAGGTGCACTGGGCCGCCTGGCTGGTCCGGATGCCGGAGACGTCGCCGTCACCCAGCTCGACCCCGCGCTCCTGGTCGCCGTCACCGTCGAGCGAGCGCACCGCGAGGTCGTAGGACAGCACGCCCTCGTCGTCGCGCTGCATGTCGATGACGTAGAAGTGCAGCCGGTTCGCCTCGTCGACGTACTCGTACTCCGAGCCGGAGTTGGTGCCGGCGTGGAAGAGGGCGTCGTTGAGCTGCCGGTGGTCGGCGATGCTCGCCATGACGGGGGTGCCGTCCGGCTTGTAGAAGTCGACCAGCCCGATGTCCTCGGGGTTGGCGTCGATGGTCCAGTTGAAGCAGCTGTAGCCACAGGTGTTCGAGCCGCGCGGCTTGTTCTTCGCGATCATCACGCCGCTGTCGGGCGTGAACGAGTCGAAGCCCATGCGGTCGATGACCTCGACGGTGTAGTCGTCCCAGCCCGTGGTGCCGTTGGCCAGCCGGTCGGTGTGGCAGAACGGGTCGGCGTTGGCGTCACAGTCCGGAGTCCGGTCCGGGATGCCCGCTCCGTCGAGCTGGATCCTGACGCCCGAGGTTCCGTCCGCGCCCGCGTCGACGGCGCGCGCCGTGACCCGGTCGACGTAGACGCCGGTGTTCGCCAGGTTCTCCCGGCTGAGCTCGACCAGGTTGTCGGCGATGCCGGCCAGGATCTTGTTGCGGACCATCAGACCGGCGGGCGACCAGCCACCCATGTTCGGCGGCACGACCCAGCGCATGTGGTGACCACCGGGACCGTTGAACGACCCGCGGTCCATCATGTCCCACGGCGCGGAACCCACCCGGTGGAACGGCGACGGCGGGCTCTGCCGGTCCGAGAACGGGTTGTTGTTGTTGTCGCCGATGCTGAAGAAGAAGTGCCCCATCTCGTGCGTGATGGTGCCCGAGCTCTCCGCCTGGCGGATGGAGGCGCTGCCCCAGCGCTGCGAGGACGCGAGCCACGAGGTCCACTCGACGTAGCGTGTGGGCGCCCAATTCGGCATCGAGTTGTCGGGGTCGAGCCAGGCCGGCGGGCCCCACTCCTCGGGCACGTCCTCCTTGGTCTGGAACATCATCTCGCCGAACTCCTGCCAGACCGAGGTCTGGTCGTAGCCGGCGTAGACGCGAAGGACGACGTCGTAGCCACAGCGGCTGCCCACGCAGGGCGTGCCCTGCTGGGCGAGGTCGGCACGCCACAGGTTGTCGGCGTCGCCCTCGACATTGCCGTTGCAGGTGTAGCCCTCGGGACAGTGCTCGCCCGGCGCGTTGCGGATCCAGCTCTCGTTGAGGCCGTACTCGAACTGGTTGCGCGGCAGCGTGTACGGGCCGAACGTGTCCATCTCGTTGACGCCGAGGCGGCCGCGGCTCTGCTCCATCCAGTACTCGTGGATGGTGCGGCCGTGGTTGTACTCGTTCGGCTCCATGTAGTAGTCGCGGTAGAACTCCGGGACGTCCTCGTGCGCGATCGGGTCGATCTGCGGGTTCCCGAACGGGTCGGAGCCCTTCGGCTGCGTGATGACGAAGGGGATGTCCTTGAAGTCGACCGCCACCAGCGCGATGCGCAGGCCGCGCTCGCTGGGCTTGACGTCGGGGTCGTTCCACTCGGTGCCCGGGATGTCGGTCCAGTCGTCCCAGGTCATGTCGTACTGGTTCTTCCAGTTCTGCGGGTCGATCGGCTCGACGACGAAGTCCGGCGGATCGGCCTGCACCGCGCCCGCGGACAGCCCGAGGACCAGGGCTGAGGCGGCGAACGCGAAGCCGGCGGCGCGAAGTGTGAGGCGAGGTCCGTTCATGAATCTCATGGGCGCTCTCCTTCATTCGGGACTGGCGTCTGACCATGCGGCCGGCTGCAGGCCCCTGCGGGCGGCCCGGGCCCGTCACAATGGACGGGCCCGGGCCGGCCGTCGTGGTCAGGACTGACCGGCGGTCACCGCCGGGGGTTGGTGTCCTTCACGGCCACGGTGCAGGTGATCTGCTGCGTGGCCGCCGGGTCACTCTCAGAGGTCGCGGTGAGGGTGACCGTGGTGTTCCGAGCCGCAACCGGCTCGCGCGTGACGTACACCGGGACCTCGACGGTCTCACCGGCACGAGCGGTGGTGAGCGCGTTGTCGAGCTCGGCGGTCCAGCCCTTGGCGCTGGAGTCGACCGAGAGCCGGTAGACGTCGTTGTCGAGCTTGTCGCTGACGTCCGTCGGGTGCCCGGCGGTGGTCGCCGCCGTCTCACCGGTGTTGGTCAGCGGGAACGTGCACTGCGCGGCCTGGCTGGTGCGGATGCCGGTGACGTCGGCCTCGCCCAGCTCGACCCCACGGTCCTGTGCGCCGTCGCCGTCCAGCGAGCGCACGGCCAGCGTGTAGGTCAGCACGCCGTCCTCGTCGCGGTCGAGGTCGATGACGTAGAAGTGCAGGCGGTTGTACTCGTCGACGTACTCGTACTCGGAACCGGAGTTCAGCCCGGCCTTGAACGCGGCGTCGTTGAGCTGCCGGTGGTCGGCGATGCTCGCCATGACGGGGGTGCCGTCCGGCTTGTAGAAGTCGACCAGCCCGATGTCCTGCGGGTTGGCGTCGATGACCCAGTTGAAGCAACTGTAGCCACAGGTGTTGGAGCCACGGGGCTTGTTCTTGGCGATGATGACGCCGGTGTCGGGGTTGAACGAGTCGAAGCCCATGCGGTCGATGACCTCGAGCGTGTAGTCGTCCCAGCCCGTGGTGCCGTTGGCCAGCCGGTCGGTGTGGCAGAACGGGTCGGCGTTTGCGTCACAGTCGGGCGTGCGGTCCGGGATGCCCGCGCCGTCCAGCCGCACGCGGACGCCCGACGTCCCCTCGTCGCCGGGGTCGACGGCGCGCGCCGTCACCTCGTCGACGAAGACACCCGTGGTGGCCAGGTTCTCGCGGCTGATCTCGACCAGGTTGTCGGCGATGCCGGCGACCATCTTGTTGCGGACCATGAGGCCCGACGGCGACCAGCCGCCCATGTTCGGCGGCACGACCCAGCGCATGTGGTGACCGCCGGGGCCGTTGAACGAGCCGCGGTCCATCATGTCCCACGGCGCCGAGCCGACGCGGTGGAACGGCGACGGCGGGTTGGCCCGGTTCGAGAACGGGTTGTTGTTGTTGTCGCCGATGCTGAAGAAGAAGTGCCCCATCTCGTGCGTGATGGTGCCCGAGCTCTCCGCCTGGCGGATCGATGAGAGGCCCCACTGCTGGGCCGCGGCCCGCCACGAGGTCCACTCGACGTAGCGCGTGGGCGCCCAGTTCGGCATCTCGTTGTTCGGGTCGACCGAGGCGGGCGGGCCCCACTCGTCGGGGATGTCCTCCTTGGTGTTGAACATCATCTCGCCGTACTCCTGCCAGATGCTGGTCTCGTCGTAGCCGGCGTAGACCCGCAGGATGACGTCGTAGCCGCACCGGTTGTCGGGGCACGGGATGCCCTTGGCGGCCAGGTCGGCCTTCCAGACGGTGTCGACGTCGCGGTCGAGGTTCCCGTTGCAGGTGAAGCCCTCGGGACAGGCGGAGTTCTGGCCCCACTCGTTCAGGCCGTACTCGAACAGGTTGCGCGGCACCTGGTAGGCGCCGAAGACGTCCATCTCACTGACGCCGAGGCGGCCGCGGCTCTGCTCCATCCAGTACTCCTGGATGGTGCGGCCGTGGTTGTACTCGTTCGGGACCATGTAGAAGTCGTGGTAGAACTGCGGCACCTCGTCCCGCGAAATCGGGTCGATCTGCGGGTTGCCGAACAGGTCGGTCTGCTTCTCCTGCGTCATGACGAACGGCTGGTCCGGGAAGTCCACCGCCACCAGCGCGATGCGCAGGCCGCGCACGCTCGGCACGGCGTCGGGGTCGTTCCACTCGGTGCCCGGGATGTCGGTCCAGTCGTCCCAGGTCATGTCGTACTGGTTCTTCCAGTTCTGCGGGTCGATCGGCTGGACCTCGAAGTCCGGCGGCGCCGCCTGACCGGCACCCGCCACGCCGACGACGAGCGTCGTGACCGCGGCCGCGGCGAGTCCCAGCCGCCACCGCCTCGCGACGCTCGTCCAGTTGAGACTCACACGCATGCGCTCTCCTCACGTACCGCCCGGGTCCGAGCTGCGGCTCGGTGGTGAATAAAATACGACATTGCACATAACTCGTCACTCCCCCGGCGTTTCGGGACAGTGACCGCACGCCACGGCGAACCGGGCGGGGCGGCGGGGCCGTCCCGCCCGGCGGCCGGGCGCGCTGCGGATGATGCGTCCGGCCGTGCGTGGCCGCACCCCGTGCCCCCTCAGCTGCGGCTCAGGGGGCCGGGGCGTCGATCAGCGGCGGACCGTCGTCGACGAGACGTCGACCACGCAGGTCGCCGTCGCCGTCTTCGACGGGTCGCTCTCGGAGGTGGCGGTCAGGGTGACCGTGGCCTCCCGCACCGCGCCCGGAGTGCGGGTGACGTAGACGGGCACCTCGACCGTGTCGCCGAACCCGCTCGTCGCGAGCTCGTTGTACAGCTCGGCGTTCCAGCCGGTGCCCGCCGAGCTCACCGACAGCCGGTAGACGTCGGCCGCCACGCGGTCGGTGACGTCGCTCGGGTGCGCGGCGGGGTCGACGGGCGCCGCCTCGCCGGTGTTCTCCAGCGGGAACGTGCAGGTCGCCGCCTTGCCCGGGGTGTGCCGGCTCGGCTCCCCCGACTCGAGGGCGACGCCGCGCTGGTGCGGGCCGTCGCCGTCGAGCGAGCGGACGGCGACGGTGTACGTGCGCACGCCGTCCTCGTCGTACTCGACGTCGATGACGTAGAAGTGCAGCCGGTTGTCCTCGTCGACCCACTCGTAGTCGGTGCCCGAGTGCGTGCCGGCGTTGAACGTGGCGTCGTTGACCTGGCGCGGGTCACCGGTGACGACCATGCGCGGGGTGCCGTCGGGCTGGTAGAAGTCGACCATCCCGATGTCCTCGGGGTTGGAGTCGATCAGCCACGAGAAGCAGGTCGCCGTGCCGCAGGTGCTGCCGGTGGTCTTGTTCTTGTAGATCAGCACGCCGTTGCCTGGGGTGTAGGAGTCGACGCCGAGCTGCTGGACCACCTCGAGGGTGAAGTTGCGGTAGTTCGCCTGGCCCATGCACTCCGGCCCGCCCGTCGACGGGTGGCACGACGGCGTGCGGTCCAGCGGGGTGGCGCCGTCGAAGGTGACCCGCACGCCCAGCAGCTCGTCGCCGTTCACGCCGGCCGCCCGGGCCCGCACCTTCGCCACCACGAGCCCGGAGGACGCCAGCCCGGTACGGCTGAGGTCCACGATGTCGTCGGTGTCGATGAGATCGAGCTCGAGCTTGTTGCGGATGCTGTGGTGCGGCCCGACGGTGGAGCCGCCGTCGGCCGGGACCTTCCAGCGGGTATGCATGCCGGTGGGCCCGTTCCACGAGCCCTGGCTCATCATGTCCCACTGGCCGGTGAACGTGCGCTGCGCCGGTACCGCGAACGCGCCGTTGTAGTTGTCGCCGAGACCCAGGATGTGGGTGAACTCGTGCGCGAAGCCGGCGGTGCCGGACGACTCCGACATGTTGCCGCTGCCGCCGCCGGCACTGGCCCAGGTGAACGAGCCGGCCGCCCACGAGGTCCACGGGATGTAGCGGGTGGGCATCCAGTTCGTCATGACGCCCTCGGGGTCGAACTCGGCCGGCGGGCCGAACTCGTCCGGCACGTCCTCGGGCGAGTCGAACATCATCTCGCCGAACACCTGCCAGGCGGTCGACTCGTCGAGGCCGGCGCCCATGTAGAAGATCAGGTCGTACTGGCTGCGGATGTCCGCCGGCACGTTCGCCTCGTAGAGAGCGCGCGCGTCGCGGGTGTAGTTGCCGTTGCAGGTGAACGACGGCGGGCAGCTCGCGGCGTTGCCGTAGGGCGAGTTGCCGTACTCGAAGTGGTTGCGCGGCATCCGGAACGGGCCGAAGGAGTCGACGTCGACGCCGTACTGGCCGTAGGAGTCCTCCATCCAGTACGAGTTCAGCGTCTGGCCGTGGTTGAGGTCGCTCGGCGTGTTCAGCAGGTCGGCGTAGAACTGCGGGACATCCTCGCGGGGGACGTCGCCGACCCCGATCGGCGTGCCGAAGATGGTCGAGCCCTCCGGCTGGCTGATCTGGAAGTCCATGTTCGGGTAGTCGACCATGACCAAGGCGGCCCGCCAGGTGTCCTTGGTGGGCACGTTGGCCGGGTCGGTCCAGTCGACGCCCGGCACCGGGACGAAGTCGTCCCAGGTGAGGTCGTACTGGTTGTCCCAGTCCTGCGGGTCGATCGGCACGATCGGCGGGGCAGCGGAAGGGGCGGCGGGGCCGTCCCCCTGGGCGCCGGCCAGCTGGGGAAAGAGTGCCGGAATGAGCAGCGCGGACGCGGCCACGGCGATCAGCTGCGCTCGCACCCGGGGATTGCGTCGCGACGGAGACACAGATCCTCCTCGGAAAAGGGGTGCGCGGAAAGCGTCGCCGGACGGCGACGCCGGGATGCGGTGAGTCTGTGCCGGTTCGGGCGAAACGAGAGTAATATTGTACTGTCACCGGTCACGTGGAACAAGCGTGCCGAGGCTACAGCCCTCCACAAGAGCCAGTCGAGACCGGGCGCCAATCCGGACAAAATGGGGGGTTTGCACCGCGTTACGATTAGGACACAGTAGTGCAATAGCACATCGCACTGGGTCCGCCATGATGGTAAATGTGTGCTCTGTGGTGCCGCGGGACGCGCGTGCCGGTCGCTCTCCTGAGGGTGCCACAGGCGTAACGAACGTCCCGACGCCAGATCCGCGAGCCGGCCGCCCCCCTCGGCTCTGTCGCATGTCGAACCAAGGAGGACCAATGCGTGTGCACCGCAAGGCAGGGCGACTCGTCGCCCTCACCGCCGCCGCAGGGCTGCTCGTCGCAGCCTGTGGCGGCGACGACGCTGGCGAATCGGGTGAGTCCGGCACCGGCGGGAGCGAAGACGGCGGCGGCGACCCGAAGACCTTCATCTTCGGCTCGTCCGAGGACCCCAAGACCCTCGATGCCTCCTACGTCTCGGACGGCGAGTCCCTGCGGGTCATCTACCAGGTCTACGAGACCCTCGTCGCCCTCGAGCCCGGCACCACCAACGTGGTTCCCGGCCTGGCCGAGGACTGGGAGATCAGCCCCGACGGCCTCACCTACACGTTCAACCTGCGCCAGGGCGTGACGTTCCACGACGGCGAGCCGTTCAACGCCGAGGCGGTCTGCTTCAACTTCGACCGCTGGTACAACTTCACCGGCCCGCAGCAGAGCGGCGACGTCAGCTACTACTGGCAGACGGTGTTCGGCGGCTTCGCCACGGCCGACCTCGAGTCCTCGCCGGCCACCAGCCGTTACGGCTCGTGCGAGGCGACCGACGAGTTCACCGCCACGCTGAACCTCACCGAGCCGTCGTCGGCGCTGCTGGCCGGCCTGGTGCTGCCGCCGTTCTCGATCGCCAGCCCGAAGGCCATCGAAGAGGGCGGCACCGACATCGAGCAGGCGGGCGACTCGCTCTCCTACACCGGTGGCTTCGGCAGCGAGGTCGTCGCCGGCACCGGCCCGTTCAAGTTCGTCAGCTGGGAGCGCGGCGAGAGCCTGACGCTCGAGCGCAACGACGACTACTGGGGCGACGCTCCGGCGCTCGACGAGATCATCTTCCGGCCGATCCCCGACGCCACCGCTCGCCTCCAGGCGCTGCAGGCCGGTGAGATCGACGCCTACGAGGGTGTCAACGCCGCCGACATCGGCGCCATCGAGGGCAACGGCGACCAGGTCGTCGAGCGCCCGGCGTTCAACGTCGGCTACGTCGGCTTCAACAACAAGCTGCCGATCTTCCAGAACGAGAAGATCCGCCAGGCCATCTCGCACGCGCTGAACCGGCAGGGTCTGCTCGACGCCGCGTACCCCGAGGGTGCCCAGGTCGCCAACCAGTTCCTCCCGCCGGAGCAGTGGGGCTACAACGACAGCATCGAGGGCTACGAGTACGACCCCGAGCTGGCCAAGCAGCTCATCGCCGACTCGGGCGAGACCGACCTGACGCTCGAGTTCTGGTACCCCGCCGACGTGTCCCGGCCGTACATGCCGGACCCCCAGGCCGTGTACGAGTCCTTTGCCGCCGATCTGCAGGCCGTGGGCTTCACGATCGTCCCGAAGACGGTCCCGTGGACCCCGGATTACCTGCAGAACATCCAGGGCGACGGCCTCGGCCAGCTGTTCCTGCTCGGCTGGACCGGCGACTACGCCGACCCGGACAACTTCGTCGGCACGTTCTTCCGCCAGGACCGGCCGGAGTTCGGTTTCACCGACCCGACCATCCAGGGGCTGCTGAACGAGGCGCTGGCCGAGACCGACCAGGCGGCGCGCGAGGCCCTCTACCAGGAGGCCAACCAGGCGATCTACGACTACATCCCGGGCGTTCCGTTCGTGCACAACCAGCCGCTGCTCGCGGTGGCCGGTCGCGTCACGGGCTACACCCCGTCGCCGGTGAGCCTCGAGGACTTCGACCTCATCGACATCGAGGGCTGATACACACGTGCTGAGATTCATCGTCCGGCGGCTCGCGCTGCTCGTCCCGATCCTGCTGGGCCTGTCGGTCCTGCTCTTCGCCTGGGTTCGGGCACTTCCCGGCGGCCCCGCCTACGCCCTGCTGGGTGAACGCGCAACGCCGGAAGCCGTCGCGGCGATCGAATCGCAGCTCGGCCTGGACCGCCCGCTCTGGGAGCAGTACTTCCAGTTCCTGGGGCGGGCGGTCAGGCTCGACTTCGGCGCGTCGCTCCAGACCGGTCAGCCGGTCATCGAGGAGATGCTGCGCCGCTTCCCGGCAACCATCGAGCTGGCCGTCGCGGCGTTGCTGATCGCCGTCAGCGTCGGGATACCGCTCGGGTACCTGGCGGCGCGGCGGTACGGCACCTGGGTCGACAACCTCGCGGTGTCGGGGTCGCTGCTCGGCGTGACGATCCCGATCTTCTTCCTCGCGTACATCCTCAAGTACATCTTCGCGGTCGAGCTGGGCTGGCTGCCGACGGCCGGCCGGTCCGACCCACGGGCCCGGGCCGACCATCCCACCGGCTTCTACGTGCTGGACGGGATCGTCACCGGCAACCTGGACGCCAGCTGGGACGCCATCCAGCACCTGATCCTGCCGGCGCTGGCGCTCGCGTCCATCCCGCTCGCCGTGATCGTCCGCATCACCAGGGCGTCGGTCCTCAACGTCGTCAACGAGGACTACGTGCGCACCGCCGAGGCCAAGGGGCTGCTGCCGGGCACCATCACCCGGCGGCACGTCCTGAAGAACGCCATGCTGCCGGTGACGACGGTCATCGGCTTGCAGCTGGGTGTCCTGCTGGCCGGCGCGGTGCTCACCGAGACCGTGTTCGCGTTCGCCGGCGTCGGCAAGTTCATGGCCGACGGCATCGTGCAACGCGACTTCCCGACCATTCAGGGGTTCATCCTGGTCATCGCCGTCATCTATGTCGTCGTCAACATGATCGTCGACCTGGCCTACGGGTTGCTCGATCCGCGGGTGAGGGTCTCATGAGCGTGAACGAGGTGGTCGCCGGCGAGCCCGGCGGCCCGGCGCCGGCCGCGACGGAGTCCGTCTCGGCCCGGCCCCCGCGCAGCCTGGGCCGCGAGGCCGTCCGCCGGCTGTTCCGGAACCCCATGGCCATCGTCGGCATGGTCCTGATCGGCATCTTCGTGCTGGTCGCCATCTTCGCGCCGCTGATCGCGCCGTACTCGCCCACGGACAACTCCTGGCTCGACCAGGTCCGTCCGGGCCAGTACCCCGGCCCGTCGGCCGAGCACTGGCTCGGCATCGACCCGCTCGGCCGCGACGTGTTCTCGCGCATCATCTACGGCGCCCGGCAGTCGCTGCTCATCGGCGTCGTCTCGCTGACTCTGGGCGCCGCGGCCGGCATCGCGCTGGGCGTGCTCGCCGGTGCGTTCGGCGGCTGGGTCGACACCCTCGTCATGCGCTTCGTCGACATCATGCTGTCGGTGCCCGGCCTACTGTTCGCCATCGCCGTCGCCGCCATGCTCGGCCAGAGCCTCACCTCGGTCATGATCGCCATCGCGGTCGTGAACGTACCGATCTTCGCCCGGCTGCTGCGCGGCGAGATGCTCGGGCAGCGCGGCGCCGACTACGTGCTGGCCGCCCGCTCGCTGGGCATCTCGCGCTCGGCCATCGTCTTCCGGCACGTGCTGCCGAACTCGTTCACCCCGGTCCTGGTCCAGGGCACGCTGACCCTGGCGCTGGCCATCGTCGAGGCCGCCGGCCTGGCGTTCCTCGGTCTGTCCGGCAGCGACCCGTCGGCGCCGGAATGGGGCCGCATGCTCACCGACGCCCAGGACACCCTGACGTCGGCGCCCATGCTGGCGGTCTACCCCGGCCTGGCCATCGTCCTCGCCGCGCTCGGCTTCACCCTGGTGGGCGAGTCGCTGCGCGAGGCCCTCGACCCGAAGTTCCGGCGGTGACGACTCCATGAGCCTGCTCGAAGTACGCGACCTCTCGGTCACGTTCACCCGCTCCGGCCAGGACCCGGTGCGCGCGGTCGACGGCGTGACCTTCGACGTCGACGCCGGCCAGTCCGTCGGCATCGTCGGCGAGTCCGGGTCCGGCAAGTCGGTCACGTCGCTGGCCGTCATGGGCCTGCTGCCGTCCCGCGGTGTGAAGGTGGGCGGCACCGTCACCCTCGACGGCAACGAGCTGACCGACATGGACCAGCGCGCGCTGCGCGACGTCCGCGGCCGCGACGTCGCCATGATCTTCCAGGACCCCATGACGTCGCTGAATCCGGTGGTCACCATCGGGAAGCAGCTCGTCGAGGTCCTCACTCGCCACGCCGGGCTGGCCAAGGGCGAGGCGAAGGCCGAGGCGGAGCAGCTGCTGCGCCGCGTCGGCATCCCCGACCCCGTCCGCCGGCTCGGCGAGTACCCGCACCAGCTCTCCGGCGGCATGCGCCAGCGCGTCATGATCGCCATCGCGATCGCCTGCCGGCCGAAGCTGCTCATCGCCGACGAGCCGACGACGGCCCTCGACGTCACCATCCAGGCGCAGATCCTCGACCTGCTGCGCAACCTCGTCGCCGAGAGCGGCTGCGGGATGATCATGATCACGCACGACCTCGGCGTCGTCGCCGGGCTCTGCGACAACGTCCACGTCATGTACTCGGGGCGCATCGTCGAGTCCGCCGGCACGAAGGACCTGTTCGGCCGGCCGTCGCACCCGTACACCGACGGCCTGCTGCAGTCGATCCCGCGCATCGACGACGCCGACCCGGCCGACCTGCTGCACACCATCCCCGGCTCCGCGCGCGACACCGTGCCGTGGGACCGTGGGTGTGCCTTCCAGCCGCGCTGCGAGCGGGCGGTCGACGAGTGCCTGGCCGGGCCGCCGCCGGTGGCCGAGCTCGGCACACCGATCGTGCCGCACCCGGTCCGCTGCGTCCGGCCGGTCGGCGAGGACGTGATCGTGCACGAAGGGAACGTGGCCCGGTGAGCCTGCTCGAAGTCCGCGACCTCAAGGTCCACTTCCCCATCAAGTCCGGGACGCTGTTCCAGCGCACCGTGGGCGCGGTCAAGGCCGTCGACGGCGTCGACCTCGACGTCGAGGCCGGCACGACGTTCGGCCTGGTCGGCGAGTCCGGCTGCGGCAAGTCGACGCTCGGCCGCGCGATCATGCGCCTCACCGAGCCGACCAGTGGCTCGGTGACCCTCGACGGCCAGGACATCCTGGCGCTCGGCGAGCGGAAGATGCGCGCCGTCCGCCGCCAGTTCCAGATGGTCTTCCAGGACCCCATGGCCAGCCTCGACCCTCGGCAGAGCGTGGAGTCGCTGCTCACCGAGCCGCTGCGCGCGCACAAGGTCCCCGGCGGCTCGGCCGGCCACGCCAAGCGCATCCGCGAGCTGCTCGACGTCGTCGGGCTGCCGGAGTCGGTGGTCAACCGGTACCCGCACGAGTTCTCCGGCGGGCAGCGGCAGCGCCTCGGCATCGCCCGCGCGCTGGTGCTGAACCCGGCGCTGATCATCGCCGACGAGCCGGTCTCCGCCCTCGACGTCTCCATCCAGGCGCAGGTCATCAACCTGCTCAAGGAGCTGCAGGAGCGGTTCTCTCTGACGTACGTGGTCATCGCGCACGACCTCGCCGTCGTCCGGCACATCAGCAAGACGGTCGCCGTCATGTACCTCGGCGGCATCGTCGAGCAGGCGCCGGCCGCCGACCTCTACCGTCAGCCGCTGCACCCGTACACCCGGGCGCTGATGAGCGCGGTGCCGGTGCCGGACCCGAACGTCGAGGAGACGCGCAGCCGGATCCTGCTGCAGGGCGACCTGCCGTCGCCGGCGAACCCGCCCACGGGCTGCCGGTTCCACACCCGGTGCCCCTGGAAGCAGGCCACGAAGTGCGATACCGACCGGCCGGCGCTGCGTGAGCTGCCAGTGGTCGGCGTCACCGGCCACAAGGTGGCCTGTCACTATGCCGAGGAGATCCTGGCCGGCACGATCACGCCGCACGAGGTCCGGCCCGAGGACGTCGAGCTGGTCCCGGCGGGCGAGGGACCCGGCAGCATCGAGGCGACGGAGGCACACGTCGCGGGCGGGCTCACCCCCGGAGGACCGCCAGGTGCCCACTGACGCCGCCGACGTCGTCGTGATCGGCGCCGGCGTCGTCGGCGCCGCCACCGCGTGGTACGCCACGCGAGCCGGGCTGGCCGTCACCGTCGTCGACCGCGGCTCCGTGGCCGGCGGCACCACCGGGGCCGGCGAGGGCAACATCCTGGTCTCGGACAAACCGCCGGGCGCGGAGCTCGACCTCGCCCGGCTGTCGTCGGGCCTCTGGCGCGAGCTGGGCCACGAGGTCGGCGGCTTCGAGTACGACCCCAAGGGCGGCCTGGTCGTGGCGTCGACGCCGGCCGGGTTCTCCGCGCTCAGTGACCTGGCGGCCGAGCAGAGCGCGGCGGGCGTCGAGACCGTCGTCGTCCCGGCCGCCGAGCTGGCCGAGCACGAGCCGCACCTGACGCCGTCGCTGGCCGGCGGCGTCCTCTATCCCGAGGACGCGCAGGTCCAGCCCATGCTCGCGGCCGCCCGGCTGCTTCGCTCGGCTCGGGCCAAGGGTGCGCAGGTGCGCACCGGCGTCGAGGTCACCGGCTTCCTGCGCGACGGCGACCGCGTGACGGGCGTGCGCACCTCGGCCGGCGACCTGCCCGCGGGCGCCGTCGTCAACGCCGCCGGCACCTGGGGCGGCGAGGTCGCCGCGCTGGCCGGCGTCGAGGTGCCGGTACTCCCCCGCCGCGGCTTCATCCTGGTCACCGAGCCGCTGCCGCGTATCGTCCGGCACAAGGTCTACGCCGCCGAGTACGTCTCCGACGTCGCCAGCAGCGACGCCGCCCTGCAGACCTCGCCGGTCGTCGAGGGCACGGAGTCCGGCACCATCCTCATCGGCGCCAGCCGAGAACGGGTCGGCTACGACCGGACCCTGTCGGTGCCGGTGCTGCGCGCGCTGGCCGCCCAGGCCGTCGCGCTGTTCCCCGTCCTGGCCGGCGTGCAGGTGATCCGCACCTACCGCGGCTTCCGGCCGTACTGCCCCGACCACCTGCCGGTCATCGGGGCAGACCCGCGGGCGCCCGGCCTCTACCACGCGTGCGGGCACGAGGGCGCCGGCATCGGCCTGGCCGCCGCCACCGGACGGCTGATCGCGCAACTCATCGGGGGCGATCAGCCGGATCTCGACGTCGCGCCGTACCGGCCGGAGCGGTTCGAGGGTGGGGTCGCCGCATGAGCGAGGACGTGGAGTTCGAGTTCGAGTTCGACGGCCGGGCCGTCGCGTTCAGCGACGGGCAGAGCGTTGGGGCGGCGCTGGTCGCGTCCGGCGTGCGGTCATGGCGGACCACGCGCCGCGAGGGCCGGCCGCGCGGCGTCTTCTGCGGCATCGGCATCTGCTTCGACTGCCTGGTCGTCGTCGACGACGTCCCCAACCAGCGCGCCTGCCTCGTCCCGGCAGCCGCCGACATGGTCGTGCGCACGCAGGAGGGAGACGGCCGTGGCCACCTCGCCGTATGACGTCGCCGTCGTGGGCGCCGGACCCGCCGGACTGGCCGCGGCGGGGGCCGCGCTGGCCCGCGGGGCACGCGTCGCGCTGATCGACGCCGGGCGCCAGCCCGGCGGCCAGTACTGGCGGCACCGGCCCGGCGATCTGGGAGCGGTCGCCGACCTCCACCACGACCTGGGCACCTTTCGTGCGCTGGTCGCCGGTGTGGCCGGTGCCGTCAGGTACTTCGGCCACCACGTCTGGAACGTCTCAGGCGCCGTGGCCGACGGCTTCACCGTGCGCTCCGTGGCCGGTGACGTCGAGCACGAGGTAGCCGCCAGGAGCCTGGTGCTCGCCCCCGGCGCGTACGACCGGCAGGTCCCGTTCCGCAGCTGGGACCTGCCGGGCGTCTACACCGCCGGGGGCGCCCAGGCCCTGCTCAAGGGGAGCGAGGTCGTGGTCGGCCGGCGCGTGGTCGTCGGCGGCACCGGGCCGTTCCTGCTGCCGGTGGCGGCCGGGCTGGCCGCACGCGGCGCCCGGGTCGTCGGTGTCTACGAGGCCAACGGCCCGCTGGGCTGGGCCCGGCACACGGGCGCCGTCCTGCCGGTCGCGACCAAGCTGACCGAGGGCGCCGGATACGCGGCGGCGCTGGCCCGGCACCGGGTGCCCTTCCGGGCCCGCCGGGCCATCGTCGCCGCCCACGGTGACGGTGTGCTGGAGGCGGTCACCGTCGCCCGGCTCGACGCCGAGTGGCGCATCGTCCCCGGGACCGAGCGCGTCGTCGAGTGCGACGCCGCCGCCGTCGGCTGGGGATTCACGCCGCAGCTCGAGCTGCCGCTGGCGCTGGGCGTCGGCACGCGGGTCGACGCCGACGGCTCGCTCGTCGTCGACGTCGACGAGCACCAGCGGACGTCCGTGCCCGGCGTGTTCGTGGCCGGCGAGGCCTGTGGCGTGGGCGGCGCTGCGCTGTCCGTCGCCGAGGGCGAGATCGCCGGGGCGGCCGCCGCGGTGACCGCTGCCGGAGGCACCCCCGCCCCGGCCCGGTCGCGCCTGCGCCGCCGTCGCCGGGCGCTGCGCCGGTTCGCGACGGCCATGCACACGGTGCACCCGGTGCGCGACGGCTGGCAGACCTGGCTGAGCGACGACACCCTCGTGTGCCGCTGCGAGGAGGTGACGGCGGGCGAGGTGCGGGCCACGGTCGAGGACCTCGGCGCCACCGACGCCAGGACGGCCAAGTTGTTGAGTCGGGCCGGCATGGGATGGTGTCAAGGGCGGGTGTGCGGGTACGCGTCCGCATGCCTCACCGCGTCGGCCCGTGGATCAGCATCCGTGTCGGCGCGCGAGCTACAGGAGGTGAGCGAACGACCGATCGCGGCACCGATCACACTCGGCCGGTTGGCGGGCGACGCCGGTCACATCGGACAACAGTGACATTTCACATGTCACTAAGATATTCTGCAGGAAGCACTCGACGACGACGTCCAGCGCGACGGACCGGGCGATCTCGTCGACGACCCACCCCCGCATCGGACCCTGGAAGGCTCATGCATGTCTGACGTCGATCACGCCGTCGGTGCGGCGGCGGAGGCCGCCGTGCCGTTCGAGCACGCCGGCCGCGACCGCCGGGCCGCGGGCCTCGACGCCGTCGCCGACGCGCTCGAGGACGACCGCGACGCCATCGTCTCCACCGCCGACGCCGAGACCGGGCTGGGCACCACCCGCCTGAACGGCGAGCTCACCCGCACCACGTACCAGCTGCGGCTGTTCGGCGAGGTGCTGCGCGAGGGCTCGTACGTCGAGGCGACCATCGACCACGCCAGCGACACCCCCATGGGGCCCAAGCCCGACCTGCGCCGCATGCTCGTGCCCGTCGGCGTCGTGGGCGTTTTCGGCGCCAGCAACTTCCCGCTCGCGTTCAGCGTGCCCGGCGGCGACACCGCGTCGGCCCTCGCGGCCGGCTGCCCCACCGTCGTCAAGGCGCACCCGTCGCACCCCGAGACCAGCCGGCGTACGTTCGCCGCCATGCGAGCCGGGCTGGCCGAGGCGAAGCTGCCCGAACACGCCCTCGGCCTCATCGAGGGCCTCGAGGCCGGCGCCGAGCTCGTCCGCCACCCCGACGTCCGCGCGGTCGGCTTCACCGGCTCCACGCGCGGCGGCCGGGCCCTGGCCGACATCGCCGCCGCGCGGCCGCGGCCCATCCCGTTCTACGGCGAGCTCGGCAGCCTGAACCCGCTGGTCGTGACGCCCGAGGTGGCCGCCGGCCGGGCCGAGGAGTTCGCGGCCGGCTACGTCGGCTCCATCACCATGGGCGTCGGGCAGTTCTGCACCAAGCCCGGCCTGCTGTTCGCGCCCGCGGGCAGCGACGGCGACGAGCTGCGCGCCCAGCTGAGCAGCAAGGTCGCCGAGGTGCCGGCCGGACGCATGCTCAACGACGGCATCCGCGACGCGTTCCAGAGCGAGATCGAGCGCCGGCGCGCCGACTCGCGACTGCGCACCCTCGGCGACGGGCAGGGCGACGACCCCGCCCTCGGCCGGCCGGTGCTGTTCGCCGTCGACGCCGCCGACCTCGACGCCGGGCTGCTCGAAGAGACCTTCGGCCCGGCCGCCCTGGTCATCGAGTACCGCGACACCGAGGAGCTGCTGGGCGCGCTCGACCGCCTCGACGGCCAGCTGACCGCCACCGTCCACGCGGGCGACGGCGAGACCGAGCTGGTCGACCGCCTCCACGCGGTGCTGCGCCAGCACGCCGGCCGGCTGCTCTTCGGCGGCTTCCCCACCGGCGTGGCCGTCACCTGGGCCATGCAGCACGGCGGGCCGTACCCGTCGGCGACCCTCAGCGCGCACACCTCCGTCGGGCCGACCTCGATCCGGCGGTGGCTGCGACCGGTCTCGTACCAGAACGCACCCGAACACGTTCTTCCCGAGGAGCTTCGCGATGTCGATCCCGGCATTCCGCGGCGAGTGGACGGCATTCTGCAGACCTGACATTCCGCTCTTTGTCCCGATTGTCCCGTCCTTCACACATGAGTGAAATGTTATATAGTATAGAAATGGAGCCTCACATGAACGGTCGTGAAAAGCCTTGGCACGGCGTTCTGGTTGCCACCCCCACGTTCTTCCGTGACGACCTGTCGGTCGACTTCGACCGGTACGCCGACCACGTGCGCTGGCTCGCCGACGGCGGGTGCCACGGCGTCTGCGTCAACGGCTCGCTCGGCGAGTACCAGGTCCTGACCGCCGAAGAGCGGGCCAAGATGGTCGAGGTCGCGGTCGAGGCGGCACCCGAGGGCTTCACCGTCATGGCCGGCGTCGGCGCGTACGGCGCCCGCGAGTCGCGCCAGTGGGCCGAGCAGGCCGGCGAGGCCGGCGCCGAGGTCGTCCTCGCGCTGCCGCCGAACTCCTACCGCGCCGACGAGCGCTCGGTCGTCGACCACTACCGCGAGGTCGCCAAGGCCGGCCTGCCGGTGTCGGCGTACAACAACCCCATCGACACCAAGGTCGACCTCACCCCGGCGCTGCTGGCCGAGCTCTACAACGAGGGCCTCATCGTCGGCGTCAAGGAGTTCACCGGCGAGTCGCGGCGCTCCTACGAGATCAACGAGCTCGCTCCCGGCCTCGACGTCCTCATCGGCACCGACGACTCCGTCGTCGAGGTCGGCCTGGCCGGCGCCAAGGGCTGGATCTCCGGCTTCACCAGCGTCTTCCCGCGCGAGAGCGTGCGGCTGTACGAAGCCACCCTGGCGCACGACCTCGACACCGCGCTGCCGCTGTACCGCACGCTGCACCCGCTGCTGCGCTGGGACTTCCACACCGAGTTCGTCCAGGCCATCAAGCTGTCCATGGACGTTCTCGACCTCGGCGGCGGCCCCATCCGGCAGCCGCGGCAGCCCATGCTCCCCGAGAGCGCGGCCATCGTGCGCGACCTCACCCTGCGCATCGCTGCCGAGTTCTCCACGGCGAACGTCGCCTGAGAGCCTGAGAGCCGGACCACCGAGGAGTTCGCCGATGCGATCCAAGCGGATCTTCCACACCGTGGAATCGCACACCGAGGGTATGCCGACGCGCGTCGTCACGGGTGGCGTCGGCACCCTCCCCGGCGCCACCATGGAAGAGCGGCGCCAGTGGTTCATCGAGCACTCCGACCACCTGCGCCGGCTGCTGATGTTCGAGCCGCGCGGGCACTCCGCCATGAGCGGTGCGATCCTGCAGCCTCCCACGCGGCCCGACGCCGACTGGGGGGTCCTCTACATCGAGGTGTCCGGGTGCCTGCCGATGTGCGGGCACGGCACCATCGGGGTGGCGACGGTGCTGGTCGAGACCGGCATGGTCGAGGTCACCGAGCCCGTCACCACCATCCGGCTTGACGTCCCGGCCGGGCTGGTGGTCTGCGACGTCGCCGTCCGCGACGGCGTCGCCGAGTCGGTGACCATCCGCAACGTCCCGTCCTACACCGACCGGCTGGACGCGAAGGTCGAGGTCCCCGGCTGGGGCACCGTCACGTACGACCTCGCCTACGGCGGCAACTTCTACGCGATCCTCGACGCCGGCCAGCTGGACCTGCGCGTCGACGTCGCGCAGAAGGACCGGTTGCTCGAGGCCGGGCTGGCGATCATGGACGCCATCAACGAGCACGACGCACCGGTGCACCCGGAGAACCCGGACATCAACGTCTGTCACCACGTCCAGCTGGTCGACCCCGGCTCGGACGCCGTCCGGTCGCGACACGCCATGGCCATCCATCCCGGCTGGTTCGACCGGTCACCGTGCGGCACGGGCACCTCGGCCCGCATGGCCCAGCTCTTCACCCGCGGTGAACTCGCGCTCGACACCGATTTCGTCAACGAGTCGCTGATCGGCAGCCGATTCGTCGGACGGCTGGTCGGCGAGTCGAACGTGGGAACCCATCCCGCGGTGATACCTACAGTCACCGGGCGCGCCTGGGTGACGGGAACGGCACAGTACTTCCTCGACCCGACGGACCCCTTTCCCGAGGGCTTTCTCCTTTAGGGTTGAAGAGGTGGGATATCACGCACGAACGCGACGTCGCAGTGGCGCTCGGCCGCCGTGCTGCACCGGAAGGACCACAGATGGCTGAACTGCGGCAGTTGGCTCTGCCGTCATTCGCACGGCGGATGAGCGTCAGAGAAGAGGTTGCCGACGCGTTGCGTGGCGCCATCGTGTCCGGCGAGATGAAGCCCGGGGAGCTCTACTCCGCCCCCGGGCTCGCCGAGCGCTTCGGCATCTCCGCCACCCCGGTGCGCGAGGCGATGCTCGACCTCGTCAAGCAGGGGCTGGTCGAGGTCGTCCGCAACAAGGGCTTCAAGGTCACCGACATGTCGGAGACCGACCTCGACCAGATCACCCAGATCCGCGAGCTGCTCGAGCCGCCCATCGCGGCCCAGGCGGTCGCGTCGATCACCGAGCAGGAGCTCACGCACCTGCGCAACCTGGCGGCGGCCATCGTCGACGCCGCGGCCGACGGCGACCTCATCAGTTACATCGGCGCCGACCGCGAGTTCCACGTCCGGTTGCTCTCGGCCAGCGGCAACCAGCGGCTCGTCCGCATCGTCGAGGAGCTGCGCGCGCAGACCCGTCTCTACGGTCTCTCGTCGCTCGCCTCCTCGGGCCGGCTGGTCGCCAGCGCTCGTGAGCACCTGCAGATGTGCGAGTTCATCGAGGCCGGCGAGGCGCAGAAGCTGCAAGATCTCATGCGCACCCACATCGGCCACATTCGCCGTGAATGGGCCGGCCGCGAGGACTGACTCCACGTGGCAGGTCGGTGAGAGCGCTCTCACCGAACCCTTATCGAGGACTCAGATGCCGGCGGAATGCTGGTGTCAGCGCCGGGGGTGACACGACTCCCCCCAGCGTCGGGTGCCCCCCGGGCACGAGGTCCGACATCGCCGGCCGAGCCCCCCTCCGCCGCGCGGGTCGGACCTCGTGGCGTTTAGGAACCAGTGTGCGGGCCGGAGGATGTGGAGCCGGCGTCAAGAGCGCACGCGGCATGCTTCACCGCCGCGAAGCGGAGCCGGCGCAGCATCCTCCGGCCCGCACACGCGGACTGGCCTCGCAACCCTTGACGCCCGATTCGCGCGGTCAGTACCATGCCACATTCCACCTTGTTGTTACCGCTAACAGCACGGTACCACGGCGCGCGGATCGTCGCCCCGGATCGGCGGCTTGCGTGCGTCCCGAACCAGCCCGGGCGCGGCACCGAGCGCACGGAACACCCCGTCGCGCCCCGTCGGAAACCGCTCCTCCTCGGACAAGGAGAACCACATGAAGAAGGACCTCTCCCGGCGCTCCGTCCTGCGCCTGGGGGCCCTGGCGGCCGCAGCCCCCGCGGTCGGCACCATGGCGGCCGGCACTGCCGGCGCCGCAACCGGCGGTGCCGCAGCGGCCGCCGGCGCGGCGGCCGGCCCCCTCGAGACCAGCCTGCCCAGCCTCCCCGTGGCAGACAGCTGGCAGGTGCGGCCGTTCACCCTGAGCCAGGTGACCCTGGGCGACAGCGTCTTCAAGGAGAAGCGGAACCGGCTGCTCAACTACGCGCGGGAGTACGGCCCCAGCGTGGTCAGCGGCGTGCGCGACGACCAGCGCGGTCCCGACCGCATGCTGCGCAGCTTCCGCGTGACGGCCGGACTGGACCACAAGGGCGTCAACCCGATCGGCAGCTGGGAGTCCCCTGACGGCAACCTCCGCGGCCACTTCAGCGGGCACTTCCTGACGCTGCTCGCGCAGTCGTGGGCGTCGACGGGCGAGCAGATCTTCAAGGACAAGCTCGACTACATGGTCAACGGGCTCGGCGAGTGCCAGGACGCGTTCGCCGCCCAGGCCGCCCTGCCCACGCCGCGCGTGGCCGGCCGCAGCGGCACCGCGATCCGCTTCTCCGGCACGCCGAACGGGCACATCACCGGCGACGCCGACTTCATCAAGCTGCCGGCCGGGATCGTCGCCGGGCTGACCGACTTCACCGTCGCCGCCTGGGTCAACCTGGCCGTCCGCGACGACAATGCGCGGCTGTTCGACTTCGGCCACCCCGGCGATGCCGCCTCGGACACGCTGTCGCGGATGTACCTGTCCGTGCACAACGGCAGCGGCCCGCGGTTCGGCATCACCACCAGCGGCTCGGCCGGCGAGCAGCGCATCGAGGCGACGACGGCGCTGACGGCGGGTCAGTGGGCGCACGTCGCGATCGTGAAGTCCGGCGGCACCGGCACCATCTACGTCAACGGCGTCGCGGCCGGGACCGGCTCGCTGGGCCTGTCGCCGTCGGACCTGGGCAGCACCCCCGACAACTGGATCGGCCGGGCGCAGTACCCGCAGGTCAACATCAAGTTCCTCAACGGCCTGGTCGACGACTTCCAGATCTTCTCGCGGGGGCTCAGCGGCGAGGAGATCACCGCCGTCGTCGCCGACGCCGCGTCCGCGGGCAGCGACTCGCGCGTGGCCTGGTACCGCTTCGACGAGGCTCCGGGCCCGACGATCACCGACTCGTCCGGCAACGGCCGGCACGGCGAGTTCTTCGGCGCGACCGACGGCCGCCGGCACCCCGGCTTCCTGTCGGCCTACACCGAGGCGCAGTTCATCCGGCTCGAGGAGTTCACCACCTACAGCGGCACCGGCATCTGGGCGCCGTACTACACCCTGCACAAGATCATGCGGGGGCTCATCGACGCGCACCACCTGACCGGCAACGAGCGCGCGCTCGAGATCGTCAAGAAGATGGGCGACTGGGTTCACAGCCGCCTCTCGAAGGTCTCGCGCGACCGCCTCAACCGCATGTGGTCGCTGCACATCGCCGGTGAGTACGGCGGCTCGAACGAGAACCTGGCCCACCTCGCGGCCATCGAGACCGACCCGGAGCGCTCGGCCCACTACCTCGTCGCCGCGAAGGCGTTCGACAACCGGCGCACCGTCCTGCCGGCCGCCATCGAGGACCGCGACGTCCTGACCGGCATCCACGTCAACCAGCACGTGCCGCAGTTCACCGGCTACCTGCGCATCTACGAGCAGGACACCGCGGCCAACGCCGAGTACTACACCGCGGCGCAGAACTTCTGGAACATGATCATCCCGCAGCGGATGTTCAGCCACGGCTCGGCCGGCGGCCAGTACGGCGCCGCCCCCGGCCGCCCGGCGAACACCAACCCGGAGCTGTTCCAGCCGCGCGGCGACATCTCCGAGTCGCTGCACTACCAGAGCGCCACCTCGGGCTCGTCGAGCGGCGGCGGTGAGACCTGCTCGACGTACAACCTGCTCAAGCTGACCCGCAACCTGTACTTCCACAACCCCGACCCGGCGTTCATGGACTACTACGAGCGCGGCCTCACCAACCACATCCTGGGCTCGCGCCGCGACAACGACAGCGCCAGCGACCCGCAGGTGACGTACTTCCTGCCGGCGCACCCCGGCGCCACCCGCGGCTTCGGCAACAACGGCACCTGCTGCGGCGGCACCGGCATGGAGAACCACACCAAGTACCAGGAGACCATCTACGCGCAGTCGGCGGACGGGTCGACGCTGTACGTGAACCTGTACATCGCCTCCACCCTGACCTGGGCGGAGAAGGGGTTCACCGTCACCCAGGTGACCGACTTCCCGCGGCAGGAGTCGACGTCGATCACCGTCAGCGGGAGCGGCGCGCTGAAGGTGCGGCTGCGGGTGCCGTTCTGGGCGACGCGCGGCTTCACCATCAAGGTCAACGGCGCCGCCGTGGCCGGCACGCCGGAGCCGGGCTCGTACTTCGACCTGGACCGCACCTGGTCGCCGGGCGACCGCATCGACATCGCGATGCCGTTCAGCCTGCGCACCGAGCGCGCGCTGGACGACCCGCAGGTCGAGAGCATCTTCCACGGCCCGGTGGTGCTGCCGGCACTCAACACCCAGCGGACCTGGCGCAACTTCACCTTCTACCCGCAGCTCAAGCTCGACGGCGACCTCACCGCCGCCGTCGCGCACCTGGAGGAGCCGAACTTCTTCAGCACGCACGGCCACACGCTGCGGCCGCTGTACATCGGCATCAACGAGGCGCACCACGTGTACTACAAGCGGGTGGAGCCGAAGGTCGTGTTCGGCGCGATCGACTCCGGCGTCTCGAACGAGGCCCGGGACGACGACGGCGACAGCTTCCTGGACAAGGTCTGGGCGGCCGCGCCGTTCAAGGGCCACGGCGAGTTCGTCGCCCGCGTCGAGGCGGTCGCGTCGGACTTCCAGGCGGCCGGCCTGTTCACCCGCCGCGAGCGGCAGAACGTGATCGTCGCGGCGTCCAAGGCGCAGTCCGAGCTCCGGGTGGAGTGACGGCGCGCGCATGATCCGGCGGAGGTGCGCCGGCCCGGGACCGCAGCCCGGGCCGGGGCACCTCCGTCTTTCGTTCGTGCGGCCCTACCGGCCGTAGGCGGCCAGGAAGACGTCGGCGGCGCTGTCGGCGAGCTGCTCCAGCTCTTCCGGGGGTGTCACCGCGGCGGACCCGGCGAACATCATCCGGTTCATCGGCTTGTACATGACGAGGCCGGCCAGATGGTAGGCGGCCAGCGTCGGGTCCGGCAGCTCGCGCAGCAGCCCGCGGCCGGCCATGCGCTCGAGCGCCTCGCCCAGCACCACCAGGGAGGGATGGAAGGCACGCTCCCACCAGGTGCCCGACACGTCGGGGAACCGGTCCGCCTCGGCGATGACCAGGCGGCGCAGCTGGAGCACGTCGGGCACGCTGAGGCTCTGCAGCAGCTGGCGGCCGACGTCGCGCAGGGCCGGCAGCGGGTCGGTGGCGTCGTCCAGCGTCGCGTAGACCCGGGCGAGCTGGTCGCCCAGCATCGTCGTCCGGCCGACGATGATCTCGGCGAAGAGATGCTCCTTGTCGGCGAACTGCTTGTAGACCGTCTGCTTCGACACCGCGGCCTTGGCGGCCACCTGGTCCATGCTGGCCCCGAGGTAGCCGTGCTGCAGGAACACCTCGGCCGCCGCCTCGATGATGGCGCGCCGCTTGCGCGCGGTGCGGCCCTCTTCTATGTGCTGCATGACCACCGGTCCTCCTCGGTCGGTGCCGACAGAGTACTAGACAGTTCCGTACTCGCGTGAGTACTGTACCGTCTAGTTCCAGTCGGACGGGCACTCATCAGATCGGGGAGCACAGACATGAGCACGGTCATCTCCAAGGACGGCACCACCATCGCCTTCGACGCCGTCGGCACCGGCCGGACGCTGATCATGATCGACGGCGCCACCGGCTACCCCGCCATCAACCCTCTGAACGCCGAGACCGCGAAGCTGCTGTCGGACGGGTTCCGCACCTACACCTACGACCGTCGCGGGCGCGGCAACAGCACCGACACCGCTCCGTACGCGATCGAGCGCGAGATCGAGGACCTCGCCGCGCTGGTCGAGGACGCCGGCGGCGGCCCGGCCGTCCTCTTCGGCTGGTCCTCCGGCGGCGTGCTGGCGCTGGACGCGGCCGCGTCCGGGCTGTTGCCGGTCAGTCACGTCGCGGTCTTCGAGCCGCCGTTCGTGGTCGACGACGTCCGCCCGCCGCTCCCGGCGGACTACGTCGAACGGCTCGACGCCGCCAACGCCGCGGGCGACCCGGGCGAGGCGGTCGCGATCTTCATGGTCGAGGCGGCCGGCGGCACGCCCGAGATGGTCGAGGGCCTGAAGCAGAGCGACTTCTGGCCGGTCATGCTGGGCATCGCGCCGACCATCGCCTACGACGGCCGCATCATGGGCACGACGATGTCCGGCAACCCGCTGCCGGCTGACCGGTGGGCCTCGATCGACATCCCCGTGCTGACCATGTACGGCCTCGACACCTGGCCCGCGCTGAAGCCGGGCGCGCCGGCGCTGGCCGAGCTGCTGCCGACGGCGACGCTGAAGCCGGTACCGGGCGAGAACCACGCCACCACCCCCGAGGTGCTGGCGCCGGCGCTGCGCGACTTCGTGGAGGCCTGACCGTGGGCCGCATCGTCATCACCGAGTTCATCAGCCTCGACGGCGTCGTCCAAGCGCCCGGCGGCGAGGACTTCAAGTATCAGAACTGGAGCTTCGACTTCGACAGCGGCGACGAGGGCGAGCAGTTCAAGGTCGACGAGGCGCTCGCCGGCGAGGCCCTGCTGCTCGGCCGCGTGACCTATGACGGCTTCGCCTCCGCGTGGCCGCAGGAGGGTGGCGTGCTGGCCGACAAGCTGAACACCATGCGCAAGTACGTCGTGTCCAGCACCCTGACCGACCCGACGTGGGCCAATACGCAGGTCATCAGCGGCGATGTCGCCACCGAGGTGGCGAGGCTCAAGGACGAGGTCGACGGCGAGCTGCAGGTCGCCGGCAGCATCCGGCTGGCGCAGGAGCTGCTCGAGCACGACCTCGTCGACGAGCTGCACCTCATGACGTACCCGGTGCTGCTCGGCTACGGCCGCCGCCTGTTCGGCGAGACCACCGACCGGACGCGCTGGCGGCTCACCGAGTCGCGGACCGTCGGCGAGGGCGTCCTGATCACGCTCTTCGAGCGCGACCGCGCCTAGGCTGGAGTCATGACGGACGACCCGGTCGGCGTGGTGACCCGCTGGGAGGACGCTGGCGGCGAGTGGCGCGTGGTCGCCCGCACGGCCGGCTCGGCCACCGTCGCCCTCTGCCGCTGCGACGGCGGCGAGGAGGTCGACCGCTTCACCTCCGCCGACCCGGCACTGCTCGCCTTCCTCACCACCCGCCCCGACGGCACGGCCTAGCTCGCCGACGTGCCGGGCAGCAGCCCCGACGCCCCATGGTTCTGGGGTCAGCGCGCGGCGGTCAGGGTGCGGAGGGGCGGCGCCAGCCGGGCGGCCAGCTCGGGGTCGACGTGGGCGGCCTCGGTGAGGAGGGCCTCGGTCGCCGCCGCGAACGCGCGCCGCAGCGTCGGGTCGTCGAGCGAGCCGGTCAGCGTCGACAGCAGCGGCTCGAGCACCGCCGGCGGCAGCCGGTCGACGCCGCGACCCTGGTAGGCGGGCAGGTCGTGACGCAGGCAGGCCAGCGCCACCACCTGCTCGCGCAGCCCGTCGATCATGTGGACGGCCTGCCAGCCACGACCGCGCTCGATGCTCGACCGGGCGTGCAGGGCGTACAGCCAGCCCATGCCGACCAGTCCGACGGCGTCCGGCGGCAGGGCGAAGGGCAGCGGGCGAGCGGTCCCGAACAGCAGCCGGAACGTCGGGGCGATGGCGCCGAACTCCGCGGCCGGCGCGAACGCGATGTCGACCTGCAACGAGCTGGCCAGCAGGAACACCCGGTACACCGTGCCACCGCGCGGGACGTCGAGGTGCGCGACGGCGCCGTGGGCGTCGTACATCGCCGCCGTCCAGTCCGCCATCACCGCGGCCTGGTCGGCACCCTCGGCCAGGCCGAACGCGAGGTCGATGTCGGACCAGCGGTCCTCGGCGCCGGCCGCGGCGGATCCGGTCAGGGCGGCGCCGTCGATGCGGTCGTCGGCGCGGGCGGCGGCGATCAGGGCGTCACGCAACGCCGTCCGCTCCTCCTGGGTGAACACGAGGAGAGAGCCTAGGTCAGCCGAACACCCAGCCGCCGTCGACGGTGAGCACCTGGCCGGTGACGAAGGCGCTCTCGTCGCTCGCGAGGTAGACGAACGTGCCGGTGAGGTCGTCGGCGCTCCCCCGGCGCTTGAGTGACTGCACGGCCGCGATCTGCGCGAACACGGCGTCGGCGTCGGGGTCGAGCTCCTGCTCGTGCTCGGTGCGGATGGCGCCGGGCATGACGGCGTTGACGCGGACGCCGTCAGGCCCGGCCTCGCGCGCCAGCGCCCGGGTGAGCCCGATGATGCCGGCCTTGCTGGCGGTGTAGTGCAGCGCGCCGGCCTGCCCGGTGCGGGCCATGACGCTGCTGACGGTGATGATCGAGCCGCGGCCTCCGGCGACGAGGTCGGGGTAGGCGGCCCGGGCGAGCAGCCAGCTCGCGCGCAGGTTGACGGCGAACACGCGGTCCCAGTCGGCGACGGTGATGTCGCGCCACGGCGTGCGGGCCGACAGCGCGGCGTTCGCGACGACGACGTCGAGCGGGCCGAGGTGGGCGCGGGTGCCGGCCACGAGGTCGTCGACGGCGTCGGGGTCGGCGAGGTCCGCGGACAGCGCGACGGCCTTGGTGCCGGAAGCGCGCAGCTCGGTCGCGAGGTCCTCCGCGAGCGCCGCCATGGCCGGAACCGGCTCGTGCGCGAGCGCGACGGAGGCGCCCTCGGCGGCGAACGCCCGGGCCACGGCCGCGCCGATGCCGCGGGAGGCCCCGGTGACCAGTGCCACCCGCCCGGCCAGCCGGCCCTCGTCCATGCCTCGCGCTCCGTTTCAGCAGACGCAACAGTCGGTTCGAATTGTCCGCAGCACGACTATCCGGTGTCAACCGGAACCGGCCGCTAGTGTGTCGCCATGGGGTCCGGGTCGGCCGCCCTGCCATGGCCCCCCGACCCTCGTCGATCATGGAGAAGAATGGCTTCCCCGTGACCGGCAACACCCATTTCTCCGTGATCAACAGCCGGCGTGCCCCAGGCAGATATCCCTAGCGCAGCGTGCGGTCGGTCAGCAGTGTCGCCGCATCGGACGCGACCCGCCGCCACGCTCCGTCCGACCAGCTCAGGGTGCCGGTGTGCACCCAGACGACCGGATGATCGGCTGCTGTGCCGTCGGCCGCGCCGCGGGTGTCGAGGCACCAGGCGCCCCCGCCGCCGTCGAGCGCGATCGGGACGGCGGCGGGCATGTAGCTGTCGAACGCGTAGCCCTCGTAGTGCGCCGGCATTGCGGTGCCGAGCCAGCCGAACTCCACCTCGGCGCCGTCGACCGTGCGAGCACACGACGTGACGCCGTCGGCCAGCAAGGCGGCGAGGGCGGGCGGCAGCGGGAACGGCCCGCCGCGGCCGAGCATCCGCCCCAGCTCGCGCTCGACGGCCTCGAGCTGCTCGGCCGGGACCGCGGCCCCGCTGCTGACGACGTCGAAGCCGGCCGTCCAGGGTCGCTCGCTCATGCCACCACGCTAACGGGCCAGTCCGGCGACCGCCTCGACCGCGGCGTCGACCTGCTCGGGTGTCGTGACGATGCTGGCGCCGAACCGCACGTACGGCTCGGGGTACGGCGTCACGGTGGCGACGATGCGCTGGTCACGCAGGCGATCGACGACCTCGGACGGGTCCTGGCCGGCCACCTCGGCGCAGACCAGCCCGGCGGACAGCTCGGGGTCGTGTGGCGTGACCAGCCGGACGCCACCGATCTCGGCGAGGCCGTCCTTGAGCCTGGTCGCCAGCTCCCGGGTGCGGGTGGCGACCCGGTCCGGGCCGATGTCGCGATGGAACGCGAACGCCTCGGCGACGGCCCAGCGGTGCTCGAACGCCTGGTAGCCGCCGGGGGTGTTGCCGACGCCGAACGGGCTCGGCACGTCGCCGCCGGTGAGCCAGTTGACGAAGCTGGGCGCGGTGAACGACGGGATGATCGGCGCGACTCCGGCGCCGGTGGCCGCCGCCGCCCAGACGATGCCGGTGCCGCGCGGCCCGAAGAGCCACTTGTGGGTGCCCGACACGAACACGTCGCAGCCCAGGTCGCCGGGCATCGCCGCGTCGGCGCCCAGGCCGTGGACGGCGTCGAGCACCACGATCGCGCGGTCCTCCTCGGCCCGCCCGCGGTTGGCGTCTGCGACGGCGTCGGCGATCGCGCGCACCGGGAGCTTCACGCCGGTGCGCGAGTGCACCCACGTCAGCGCGACGACCCGGGTCTGCGGGCGGATCGCCGCGGCGACCCGGCCGGTCATCTCGTCTGCGCCGGCGGTGGCGGGGTCGTCGTAGAGCGGGACCTGCTCGACCTCGGCTCCGGTGCGGGCGGCGGTCAGGCGCAACGCCTCATGGGTGGCGTAGAAGTCGTGCGTGGTGGTGAGCACGTGGTCGCCGGGACTCAGCGCGAGCCCGTGGTAGACCAGGCCGAGGCCCATGGTCGTGCTGTCGGTCAGCGCCAGCTCGGCCGGGTTGACCCCGAGGTGGCCGGCCGCCGCGGCGCGTGCCTCCTCGTCGCGGGCGACCTCGCCGGCGACCGCCGCGGCGGGGTCGGCGTCGAGCGCCTCGCGCCACCGCTCGATCGCCGCCCGCACCGGCGCCGGGTGGCTGGCCAGCACGTAGGCGGCGAAATGGGCGAGCTCGGGGTCGAGGGCGAACTGAGCGCGGACGGCGTCCCAGTCGCCAGGGTCGAACTCGGGCGCCGCCCCGCTCTCGCCAGCCGGTTCGCCAGCCGGTTCGCCGGCCGGCTCGTCGGCCGGCTCGTCGCCCGACGAGCACCCGGCGAGCAGTGCCGGGCTGCCGGCGACCAGCAGCGCGCCGCCGGCCAGCACTGTCCTGCGGTTCACCTGCGTCTCCGCCATGGCGCGACGTTACTCGCCGGGCGGGACGCGCGGGAGGGGTCAGCGCTGGTAGCGCCCGACCAGCGTGCCGCGGGCGAGCATCGCCCGGTCGACGGCGCGGTACACGTCGCCGACGGAGGGACCGGCGGGCAGCTCGGGCGGCCCCGGCAGCGCGTACACGCGGAAGACGTACCGGTGCGGGCCGTGACCCGGCGGCGGCGCCGGGCCGCCCCACCCGTCCTCGCCGAAGCCGTTGGGCCACTCCCGCCCGCCGGTCGGGCGGCCGTGCACGGGCACGCCGGCACTGTGCGGGTCGATCCCGGTGACGAGCCAGTGCAGGAAGTGGCCGCTCGGCGCGTCCGGATCCTCGCAGAGCAACAGCAGCTCGGTCGCCTCCGGCGGGACGCCGACCCACTCCAGCGACGGCGACACGTTCTCACCGTCGTGCGCATGACGAGCGGGGATGAACGCCCCGTCCTCGAATCGGTGCTGCGCAGTTCGATCTCGGCCATGGGTCTCCCCTACCCGCACGGCTCCGCCCGACACTCGCCCGACCCTGTCAGTACCCCTACCTACTCTCGATCCATGCCCTCCAGCTCCCACGAAGGTCTCGTCGAGTTGTTCCGCCACCGGCCCACGTTGGCGGCGGAGCTGCTGGCCGAGCCCTTCGACGTCGAGCTGCCTCCATACGAGCAGATCCGCATCGAGTCTGGCGATCTCGGCGACCTGGTGCCGACGGAGTACCGGGCCGACCTCGTCATCGCGCTGCGCGACGACAACGACAAGGCCGTGCTCGCCATCGTGGTCGAAGCTCAGCTCGCGATCGACCGGGGCAAGGAGTGGAGCTGGCCGGTCTATCTCGCCACTCTGCGGGCCCGGCTCAAGTGCCCGACCGTCCTGCTGGTGGTGTGCACCCATCCCTCTGTGGCCCGTTGGGGCATCACCCCGATCGCCATGGGACAGCCCGGCTGGGTGCTCACGCCGCTGGTGCTGAGTCCGGGCCTCGTGCCCACCATCACCGACCCCGACGAGGCCGCTCGCACCCCTGAGCTGACGATCCTCTCGGCCTTGGCGCACGGCGGCGGGCCGCACGGATCCGCCGTGCTCAAAGCACTGATCAGCGCCTTCGAGAAACTCGATGAGCCCTTCGCCACCCTGTATTCTGACGTTGTGCACAGGTCGCTGCCCCAGGCAGCGCGGCACCTGATGGAGGCCATCATGACCACCACGAGTTACGAGTACCAGAGCCCATTCGTTCGCCGCTTCGTCATGCAGGGTCGAGCCGAAGGCGAGGCCAGGGGCGAGGCCAGGGCTCTCCTCACCGTGCTCGCCGCTCGCGGCCTCGAGGTCAGCGAGAATGCCCGCGCTCGGATCGACGGCTGCGACGACGCCGATCAGCTCAACCTGTGGATCAGCCGGGCGGCGACCGCCGACTCCGTCGACGACGTCTTCGTCTGAGCCCGTTCGCGACACGTCGAGGGGCGCCGTCAGAGCAGGGCGGGAAGGCGGGCGGCCAGCAGCTCGAAGTCGTGGGCCGAGGTGTAGGCGTGCGCCGACAGGCGCAGGAAGGACCGCCCGCCGAACATCGCGACGTTGACCTCCGCCCGCGCGTCCCGGGCGATGCGCACCCGTAAGGCCTCCTCGGCCGCCTTGTCCTCGACGCGGACGAACGACGGCAGCTCGACCAGGCGCATGGTGGGCGCAGGGTCCGCCAGGTCCGGCACCGCGCCGCCGATCGCCTTCGCCACCAGTGCCGCCCCGTCCGCGACCAGGCCGGACACGGCCGACCGCACGGCCGGCCAGCCCAGCTCGTCGAGCACCGACAGCGACGACGGCGCCGCCAGCCAGGGCACGTAGTCGGCGGTCGCCTGCCAGTCGAAGCGGCCGGGGAGGTCGGCGTGCTCGGACCACGAGACGACCGGCGGCATCGTCGCCGCCCGCCACTCCCGGGCGACGACCAGACCGGCGCTCCCTCGCGGCGCGCACGACCACTTGTGCAGGTTGCCGGTCCAGAAGTCCGCACCGGCCGGGACGGGTGAGTCGAGCAGGCCGGGTCCGTGCGCCCCGTCGACGATCACCGGCACGCCCGCGGCCCGGCAGGCCGCCACCAGCCGGTCCACCGGGAACACCGTCGCCGTCGACGAGGTGATCTGGTCGACCAGCGCCACCGCCACCCCACGAGGAGCCGACACCGCCGACGACACCGCGGCGACCACCTCGTCCGCCGACGCCGACAGCACGACCGGCACCTCCACGACCGTCGCGCCGCGGAGCCGGGCGAACCGCTCCGCCGCGAACCGGACGGCGCCGTAGCAGTGGTCGGTCACGAGGATCCGGTCCCCCGGCCGCAGCGGCACCGTCTCCAGCGCCACCGTCACGCCGGTGCTCGCGTTCGGGACCAGCGCGAACCCGTCCTCGTCGGCGCCGAGCGACCGGGCCAGCGACGAGCGAGCAGCCGCCACCCGTTCGGGCAGCGAACGGAACCAGGCCGGCGGGTTCGCCTCGCCCTCCGCCCGCAGCCGGGCCGCCAGCTCCTGCACCCGGCGGGGCACCGCGCCCCACGAGCCGTGGTTGAGGTGGAGCACGTCCGGGTCGAGGGTCCAGAGGTCGGGCCGGGGCTGCCACGCGGAGGTCACTGCCACATCCTCGGGCATACTGACCCGATGCGCGTGGCCCTGCACTCCGTGTTGCGACCAGGGACGGAGCTCGACTACGACCGCGAGCACGAGCGGATCCCGGCCGACCTGGTCGCGTCGTTCGCCCGGGTCGGGATCCACGAGTGGACCATCTGGCGGGCCGGCGACCGCCTGTTCCACCTGGTCGAGTGCGACGACTTCGACGCGGCCATGCGCGGCCTCGACGGCGACCCGGCGAACGAGCGCTGGCAGGCGAGCATCAACCGCTTCGTCGACCACTTCATCGCCGACGGGAACAGCGACGACGGCGACGGCTCGCCCGCCGCGTTGCCCGAGGTGTGGGACCTCACCCGCCAGAAGCGCACCGCCACGACCTGACCACGGTCAGGGCTCGGTGAAGGCCGCCAGCACGGTGTCCTGGACGTCGGTGAGATGCAGGCGCATCGCCGCCTCCGCCCGCGCGGGATCGGCCGCGGCCACCGCCGCGTGGAGATCGACGTGCTGGCGGGCGCAGGCGACGGAGGCGTCGGCCGACGGCGAGTCGCGCCGGCGCAGGATCCAGGCGAGGTCGACGGCGTCCTCGACGAGCAGGCCTAGCCGGGCGTTGCCGGCGAGGTCGGCCATGAGGAGATGGAACTCGCGGTCGAGCTCCCAGAAGCCCTCGTGGTCGTCGCTCTCGGCGCGGGCGACCGATCGGCGGGCGAGGTCCTCGAGGCCGGCCAGCTCGGGCACGGACAGCGCACGCTCCGCGACCAGCCGCGCGGCCTCGCACTCGACGGCGATGCGCACCTCGTAGGACTCGCGCAGCGCGCCACGTGACGGCACGACGACCCGGCTGCCGCGCCGCGGGTCGGGCTCGATGAGGCCGATGTGGGTCAGCCGGAGCAGCGCCTCGCGGACCGGCGTCTTGCTCACCGACAGCTGGGCCGACAGCGCCGCCTCGGTGACCGGCGCGCCCGGCGCCAGGTCGCGGCCGATGATCGCGGCGCGGATCGAGGTGTACACGATGTCGGTGACGCTCTCGCGCCGGTGCTCCAGCGGACTCAGCGTGCCGTCGCTCAAACGCCCTCCCGGTTCGCCGCGGTGTCGGCCACATCGTAGATGATCTCGCCCTCAACTGAGCCCGAGCGCACCCGATATATGAGATATCGAACCCCAAATTTGGGCGGCGGATCACGGCTGCACGGCCGGCTCGCCGCTCCCCGCGGCCTGGGCGTCGTGGCTGTCGAGGATGGACTCGAGCACGGTGGCCAGGTGCTCGCGCATGAGCTGCGCGGCGCGCGTGGCTGCGCGGTCGGCGATGGCGGAGACGATGGCCACGTGCTGCCGTCCGCACAGTTCCGAGGTGTCGGGAACGGGCAGGTCACGGGCTCGCAGGGCGGCCACGAGGTCGATCGACTCGGACACCAGGGTGGCCAGCCGCTCGTTGCCCGAGCACCGGGCGATGGTGCGGTGCAGGCCGGGGTTGACCCGCCGGAACTGGGTGCCGTCGTGGTCGACCGCCGCGGCCAGCGACTCCTGCGCGAGCCGCTGCATGGTGGCGAGATCGGTGTCGGTGCGGCGCTCGCCGGCCAGCCGCACCGCCTGGGCCTCGAGAGCGGCCCTGACCTGGTAACCCTCGATGAGGAGCCGGCGCGACGGCGCCACCACGCGCACCCCCCGCGACTCCGCGGGCTCGACCAGGCCGACGTGCGCGAGCTTGACCAGCGCCTCGCGCACGGGCGTCTTGCTGACGCCCAGCCCGGAGGAGATCTGGTTCTCGGTGATGCGGGCGCCGGGCGCGATGCGCCGCGACACGATCGCCTCGCGGACGTTCTCGTAGACCTTGTCGGTGAGCGTCTGGGCATCCAGGACGATCGGCTCGAACAACGTCGTCATCCTCCTCGGTCGCGCCGCCGGAGCGCACCAGTGTAGGCAGCGGGTCCGCACGGCCCTGATCTTCGTCGCTCAGACTAGCACTTGACCGCATCCGGTACCCCATATACGGTCGGTCACCACGCGACGACCGAATCCCCTTGGAGGTGTCCACGGTGGTGGCGAGGGCACAGACGACGCCGGCCGCAGGCGTCCTCGGAGACGCCGCGCCGAACGACCCGCTCGCGGCCGCGCCACTGCTGCGCGTGCGCGGCCTCACGGTGCGCATTCCGGCACCGGACACCACGCTCGCACCGGTGACGGACCTCTCCTTCGATCTCGCCCCGGGCGAGATCCTCGGCCTGGTCGGCGAGAGCGGCTCGGGCAAGTCGCTGAGCTCGCTCGCTCTGACCGGCCTCGGCCCGGCCACGGCCCGCATCAGCGGCTCGGTCGAGTTCCGCGGCCGCGACCTGCTGTCGCTGCCGAGGCACGAGCTCCAGGCGGTGCGCGGCAGCGACATCGGCTACGTGTTCCAGGACCCGCAGGCCGCACTGAACCCGCTGATGACCTGCGGCCGGCAGATCGTCGAGGCCATCCGCCGGCACCGCGCCACCCCGAAGGCGGCCGCCCACCGGCGCGCCGTCGAGCTGCTCGACGCCGTCGGCATCCGGCAGGCGCGGGAAGTCGCCGGGAAGTACCCGCACGAGCTCTCCGGCGGCATGCGCCAGCGCGTGATGATCGCGATCGCACTGTCCTGCGACCCCAGCGTCATCGTCGCCGACGAACCCACGACGGCGCTGGACGTCATCGTCGAGGCGCAGGTGGTCGGCCTGCTCCAGCGCCTGCGCGAGCAGACCGGCGCGGCCATCCTGTTCATCAGCCACGACCTGGACCTGGTGGCGGGGCTGGCCGACCGGATCCTGGTGATGTACGGCGGCCGGGCCATGGAGGCCGCACCCGGCCGCGACCTCGTCCGCGCCCCCCGCCATCCCTACACCCAGGGCCTGATCGGCTCGGTGCCGGACCTCTTCGGCCCGCGGCTGGAGCGCTTCGGCGGCATCGACGGCGTTCCGCCCAACCCGGCACAGCTGCCGCCGGGCTGCCCGTTCGCGCCGCGCTGCGTCCACGCCACGGGTGAGTGCGACGTCATGCCGGCCCGCGACGAGGTGACCCCGCTGCACAGCGTCGCCTGCTGGCACCACGCCGGCCTCGCGGCCCGGCCGCCGGCCCCGGCACTGGCGCGGGGGGACGATGACCTTCCGGCTGCCGAGCCGACGAGGTCCGCAGGCGCCGACGAGGCGGTGCCGCACCTCGAGGTCAGCGGCCTCGAGGTCCGCTTCGGCGGCGGCCGGCGACTCACCCGGCGGGTCGCGGGGACGGTGGCGGTCGACGGCGTCGGCTTCCGGCTCGCGCGCGGCGAGGTCCTCGGCGTCGTCGGCGAGTCCGGTTCGGGCAAGACCTCGCTGGCCCGGGCCGTCACGGGCCTCGTCTCGCCGTCGGCCGGCACCATCCGGTACGACGGCGCACAGATCTACCCGCCGGAGCGCGGACGCTACCGCCCGCCGCGCTCGGTCCAGATGGTGTTCCAGGACCCGTACGCCTCGCTGAACCCGCGGATGCGGGTGTCGGACCTGGTGGCGGAGTCGTTCGACATCCGCGAGCCCGGTCTCGCGGCGGCGGTGCGCGACGAGCGCGTCGTCGGACTGCTCGACCGCGTAGGCATCGACCCGCGATTCCGCGACCGCTACCCGCACCAGTTCTCCGGCGGCCAGCGCCAGCGCATCGCCATCGCGCGGGCGCTGGCGGCGCAGCCGGACCTGCTCGTGTGCGACGAGGCGGTGTCGTCTTTGGACGTCTCGATCCGCGCGCAGGTGCTCAACGTCCTGCTCGCCGAGCGCGAGCGCACCGGGCTGTCGATCCTCTTCATCGCGCACGACCTCAGCGTGGTCCGGCACCTCGCCGACACCGTCATCGTCATGAACCAGGGCTCGATCGTCGAGGCCGGCCCGGCCGACGACCTCATCTTCGCCCCTCGCGAGCCGTACACGCGCGACCTCGTCGCCGCGTCCGCTCACTCAGCCTAGGGAGACTCCCATGTCCAGATCGGTCATCGCCCTCGCCGGCGCCGCGCTGGCGCTCGCCCTCACGGCCTGCGTCGCCGACTCCGCCGACTCCGGCGGAACCGCGCCCGACGGCGGCTGCGGCGACGGCACCACGCTGCGGGTGAACCTGCCGGAGGAGCCGTCGAGCCTCGACGGCAACTACGACACCCTGGTGATCTCGGCCCAGATCAACCAGAACCTCTACGACGGCCTGTTCCTGTTCGACGACGACCTGCAGGTGCAGCCGAACCTCGCCACCGGCTACGAGCAGGTCGACGACGTCACCTACGAGATCGCGCTGCGCGAGGACGTGACGTTCCACGACGGCAGCCCGTTCACCTCCGCCGACGTCGTCAACACGCTCCAGCGCATCGCCGACGACGCGGACCTCGCCTCGAAGCAGCGCACATATGTCAACAACGTCGCGTCGGTCGAGGCGGACGGCGACCACGCCGTCGTGTTCACGCTCGCCGCGCCCGACGCCAGCTTCATCAGGACCCTCGCGTCGGTGCTGTTCATCACGCCGAAGTCGGTCATCGACGACGTCGGCGCGGCCGAGTTCGCGGCGTCGCCGGTGGGCACCGGCCCGTTCGAGTTCGTCGAGTGGGTCAAGGGCGACCACCTGACCATGCAGGCCAACTGCGACTACTGGCAGGGCGCGCCGAAGGTGAGCCGGATCGAGTGGCGGTTCATCAGCGAGCCGGCCACCGCCGTGGCGGCGCTGCAGAGCGGCGAGCTCGACCTCGCCCCGTTCGTCAACGAGGACCTGGCCGCCCAGTTCGAGAACAGCGCGGACTTCGAGGTCGCCGAGGTCTCCGGCATCCGGAACATGTTCGTCTCGATCAACACGCTCGAGGGCCCGATGTCCGACGTGCGGGTGCGGCAGGCGCTGAACTACGCCATCGACAAGGAGGGCATCACCGAGGACCTGCTCGGCGGCGCCGGCATCCCCGGCGGCCAGCCCGCCAACCCGGCGGTCTTCGGGTTCAACGAGGACGTCGAGGCGTACCCGCACGACCCGGACCGGGCCCGGCAGCTGCTGGCCGACGCCGGCTACGCCGACGGCCTGGAGCTGGTGTTCTACAACCACCGTCCCGCGCAGGAGCTGGTGTGGCAGGCGATCGGCGAGCAGCTCGAGGCCGTCGGCGTCTCCGTCGAGCTGCGCACCGACGAGAACTACTTCACCGGGCCGTTCCTGGAGGGCGAGATGCCGCCCAACGGCATGCTCATCCAGGGCTGCTCGAACCAGCTGCTCGACGCCGACTAC
Organism: Jiangella mangrovi; assembly: GCF_014204975.1. Taxonomy (NCBI): domain Bacteria; kingdom Bacillati; phylum Actinomycetota; class Actinomycetes; order Jiangellales; family Jiangellaceae; genus Jiangella; species Jiangella mangrovi. Next base: position 3,406,336 of record NZ_JACHMM010000001.1, on the reverse strand, counting down.
TGCCTCGGCCTGGCCTACGACTCGGAACGGCGCGGCCTCTACTACAACACGCCGGCCACCGACGACCTGATCCACGCGGCCCGGGCGGAGTCCGACGAGACCGCACGGCAGGCGATCTACGACGAGCTCATGCTGCTGCTGCACGACGAGGCGCCGGTGCTCTACCTGTACGCGAACATCGATCTGTACGCGATGACCTCGGACCTGAACTTCACCCCACGCAGTGACCAGAAGATCTGGCTCTGGGACGTGGACAAGGGCTGAGGACCGCATGACCCGCATCGCGACCCGCCTGTGGCACACGCTGTTCGTGCTGCTCGGGCTCACCGTGGTCACCTTCGGACTGCTCAATCTGGCCGGCGATCCGGCGGCGGTGCTCGCGTCGCCGGACGCCACGCCGGAGGAGATCGACGAGTTCCGGCGCGAGCAGGGGTTCGACCGGCCGCTGGTCGAGCAGTACCTCAGCTGGCTCTGGCGTGCCGTGCAGGGCGACCTCGGCTACTCCTACCGGCACGGCGGCCCCGCGCTGCAGGTCGTGCTGGAGAGCCTGCCCGCGACGGTCGTCCTGGTGCTCAGCTCACTGCTCGTGGCGCTGCTGATCGCCGTGCCCATCGGCATCCTCGCGGCGCTGCGACGCGGCTCGCGGCTGGACCGGTTCGTGATCTCGCTGTCGGTGTTCACGCAGTCGCTGCCGACGTTCCTGCTCGGCATCGTGATGATCCTCGTCTTCGCCGTCACGCTGCGGTGGCTGCCGTCCTCGGGCGGCGGCGACGTGCGCTACCTGGTGATGCCGGCGATCGCGCTGGCCGCGCACCAGATCGGCACCTACGCCCGGATCCTGCGCTCGAGCATGGTCGATGTCCTCGACTCCGAGTTCGTGCGGACGGCGCGGGCGAAGGGCCTGAGCGAGTGGGCCGTCGTCGTCGTGCACGCGCTGAAGAACGCCTCGCTGCCGTTCATCACCGTCGTCGGCCTGCAGGTGGGCGAACTGTTCGGCGGCACCGTCATCGTCGAGACGGTCTTCTCCTATCCCGGCGTCAACCGGCAGGCGGTGCAATCGATCATGGGGCAGGACATGCCCGTCGTCCTGGCCTACATCCTGGTCGTCGGCGTGCTGGTGTCGCTCACCAACCTGCTGGTCGAGGCGCTGTACGGCGTCCTCGACGCACGGACGAAGGAGCGCGCATGACCGCGGTCATGGTGCCGGCCGAGCGCCTCCCCCGGCGCCGGCGGCCGATCGGGCTCTACCTGTCCGTCGCCGGGCTCACCGCGATCGTGCTGGTGGCGGTCTTCGCCCCGGCGCTGGCGCCGCACAGCCCGACGGCGCAGTCGCTCGAGAACCGGCTGCTGCCGCCGGTGTTCCTCGACGGCGGCAGCTGGACGCACCCGCTGGGCACCGACGAGGTCGGCCGCGACCTGCTGAGCCGCATCGTCTACGGCGCGCGCGTGTCGATCCTCGTCGGTGTGCTCGCCGTCGCTGTGCGCATGGTCGTCGGCGTGACGATCGGCCTGGTCGCCGGCTACTACGGCGGCCCGGTCCGCACCTTCTTCCTGCGCCTCGGCGACATCCAGATGGCGCTGCCGAGCCTCATCCTGGCACTGGGCATCATCGCCGCCATCGGCCCCGGCTTCACCAACGTCGTGCTGGTGCTCGGCATCACGGGCTGGATTCTCTACGCCCGGCTCGTGGTCAGCCAGGTGGTGCTGATCCGCGGCCTCGACTACGTGAACAGCGCCCAGCTGCTGGGGGCGAGCAACCGCCGCGTCATCTGGCGGCACGTGCTGCCCAACGTCATGCCGACGGTGATCGTCTACGCCAGCCTCGACGTCGGGATGATGATGTACACCGAGGCGTCGCTGTCGTTCATCGGGCTGGGGGTCCAGCCGCCGACGCCGTCGTGGGGCGGCATGACGTCGTCCGGCCAGGCGCTGCTCGCCACCCACTGGTGGGTCTCCACACTCCCGGGTGCCGCGCTGCTGGTGACCCTGATCCTGATCAACATCCTCGGTGAGCAGGTCCGCGACCGGCTCGACCCGAAGCTCAAGGTCCGCTGAACAACGACGAGTGGGGTTGACGCATGTTCATTCTCAAGAACGGCCGGTTAGTCGTGGGCGACGGGCGCACGCCGGCGTTCACCGGGTCCCTGGTCATCGACGGCGACCGCATCGCCGCCGCGGGGCCCGACGACTACACCGGCGGCCTGGACGACACCGTCGTCGACCTCGGCGGGCGGCTGGTGCTCCCGGGCGCCCTCGACTGCCACGCGCACGCCGTCGCGCCCGGGCCGCGGTTCGCCAGCGGCACGCCGGGGGTGTCGCTGCCCGAGGTGATGGGCAACCTGCGCCGGCACCTGAGCCAGGGGCACACCACCGTCGTCGACCTCGACGGCTTCAAGCTTCCCGCCGAGACCACGCAGGTCACCGGGCAGCCGGTGCGGGTCGCGAGCAGCACCGTCCACTTCGAGCCGATGTTCCAGGCCGCCGACGCCGCCGACGGGAGCGGGCTGACGGCGGCGCACCGCGACATGACGGCCGCCGCGATGGCCGACGCGGGCGCCGTCGTCATCGGCGAGGTCGGCGCCGGCATGACGCTGGGCGGCGGCGGGCAGGACTACCTGTACATCCCGGCCGCCGTCGAGAAGGCGACCGGCACCCGGCTCACCCCGGCCCAGTCGAAGGCGCTCAAGTACGCGGTGCTCGGGCGGCACATCCGGCCGGGCGCGCCGGACACCGGGGCGGTGCGGCGGCTGCTGACGGAGTACGGCCTCGCGGAGCGGCTGCCGGTGGCCGACGCCGTCGCGCTGATCGAGGACTCCGTGCTGCCCTCGTTCCAGACCGCGCTCGACGGGCTCGTGCGCTCGGCCGACCTCGCCGTCGACCTCGGCATCCCCACGCTGGTGCACAACTCGGCCCCGTCGGACGAGGCGGCCCGGACCGCGGCGAAGGTGGCCGGGCCGCTGTTCATCGGCGGGCACACCAACCACGGCACCTTCAGCGCCGACGAGGCCGTGGCGAGCGCGCGGTACATCCGCGAGCAGGGCGGGCACGTCGAGCTGGACACCTTCGACGCGTGGGGACGACGCGAGCTGCACGCGGCGCCGGAGCACCTGATCGCGCTGGTCCAGGAGGGACTGGTCGACGTCATCGCCACCGACTACGCCTCCGGCCACTGGGACGGCGTCTTCTCGGCGGTCGAGGCTATCGTGGGCGTCGGACTGGCCTCGCTCGAGGCGGCCGTCGCCATGGTGTCCGGCAACGTCGCCCGGGCACTGCCCCGGCTGGGCGACCGCGGGCTGCTGCGCCCGGGCCGGCTGGCCGACGTGGTGGTGACGTCGCCGCGGCACCCGTCGGACATCGAGCTGGTGATCGTCGGCGGCGAGGTGGTCCTCGCCGCCGAGGGCTCCGGCCTTCGGGAGCCGGCCCGATGATGACGGCGACGGCCACGGCCACGGCCACGGCGGAGCTGACCGGGCGGGTGCACGCGCTCGCCGCCGAGTGCCCGCCGGCCGCCCTCGACCACGCCGCGCGCTGCGTCCTGGACCACCTGGGCTGCGCGCTGGCCGGGCACGGGCTGTCGTACGCCCGCCCGCACTTCGCCGCGATGGCGGCGCTCGGGACGGACCCGGAGGCCACCTGCGCCGACGGCGTGCGGCGGCCCGCGTTCGTGGCCGCCTACCTGAACGCGGCGTCGGCCAACGCGCTGGACTACGACGACACGCTGCAAGGACATCCCGGCGCCCCGATCATCGCGGCCGCGCTGGCCGCCGCCGAGCGGGCCGGAGCCGACGTCGGGACCCTGCTGACCGCCGTGGTGGCGGGCTACGAGGCGCACTGGCTGCTCAGCCGGGCCGGCGCTCCATCGCCCGAGCGTGCGGCCCACGTGCGCGGGGTGGCGGCGTGGGACGCGATGTCGGCCGGGGTCGCCGCAGCGGTGGCCGGCGGCGCCGATCGCGACCGGCTGGACCGCGTCGTCGGCCTGGCCGCCACCCAGTCGCTCGTCCCCTTCGTCGGCCAGTGGTACCGGCGGCCGATGCCGACGGTGAAGAACAACCACGGGTGGGTCGCCGCGGCCGGACTGCTGGCGGCCGACCTGGAACGGGCCGGCGCCGGCGGGCTGACGGCGCCGCTCGACGGGCCCGAGGGGTTCTGGGCGATGGCCGGCTCGGACCGGTGGGACTGGGCGGGAGTCGACGCGGACGGCGGGCCGGCGATCCTGCGCGCCGGGTTCAAGCGCTACCCCGCCTGCTGGCGCCTGCAGCAGTACCTGACCGTGGCGGACGCGCTGCTGCGCGACGGTGCCGGGCGCGAACCCACCCACATCGAGGTGAGCGGGCCCGCGGGCCTGCGCAAGTTCGCCGAGCCGCACGTCCGCGGACCCGCCGACGTGGCGTTCAGCCTGCCCACCCTGGTCGCATTGCTGGTCCTGGGCGTCGAACCCGGCCCCGCGTGGGTCGCCGACCGGGCGGTCGCCGGCACTCGGGCCGTCCTGGGCCGGGTCGAGGTCCGGCTCGCCCACGAGCGCGCCGTCGCCGTCACGTTCGCCGACGGGCACCGCGTCGTCGCGGTCGTCCCCGAGGACGACTACGCCCGCCCGCGCGACTGGGGCCTGGACGAGGAGGAGGCCGAGGCCAAGTTCGCCCGGCTCGCCGCGCCCGTCGTCGGCGCCGCCGCGGCCGAGGGCCTGCGCGCCGCGCTGCTCGACCCCGAGCCCGGCCGGCCGGTCCGGTCCGTCACCGAGCACCTGTGGAGATGAGCACGATCGCGGGCCTCGTCCGTGAGGCCGGCGCAGTCGCAGAGAGAGGGAACCGATCCATGAAGGTCATCGTCGTCGGAGCCGGCGTGCTCGGCGCGTCCGCGGCCTACCAGCTCGCCAAGCGCGGCTGCGAGGTGGAGGTGTTCGACCGCGGGGCGCCGGGGACCGAGGCCAGCGCAGCGAGCCTGGCCTGGCTGAACTCCTGCAGCAAGGAGCTGCGCCCGTACCACGACCTCAACGTGATCTCGATGGCCGAGCACCGCGCGGTAGCCCGGGAGCTCGGCACGGAGGACTGGCTGCACGCCAGCGGGAACATCGAGGTCGCGGGCGACGACACCGCGGCGGCCAAGCTGCGGGCCAAGCTCGACCGGCTGCACGGCTACGGCTACGCGGCGATCGAGCTGGACCCGGCCGACCTGCCCCGCTACGACCCCGTGATCCGGGTGCACGACGACTACCGCCTCGCCGCCTACTACCCGGCCGAGAGCTGGGCCGACCTGCCGCTGCTCATCCACGAGCTGCTGCGGGCGGCCACCGCGCGCGGCGCCGTCGTGCGCCCGCACACCCCAGTGGAGCGGCTGCTGGTCGAGTCCGGCGCCGTGACGGGCGTGGTCCTCGACGACGGCGCCCGGGTGCGCGCCGACGTCGTCCTGGTCGCCGCCGGCAGCCGCATCGGCCCGCTGATGAGCGAGGTCGGCGTCACGGTCTCGACCTCCGGCGCCCCCGGCGTCACCGTCGTCACCTCCCCCGGCACGTCCGCCCTCTCGGTGCTGCTGCACCTGCCGGGCCTCACGGTCCGCCCCGACACCGGCGGCCGGATCGCCGTCCGGTCCTCCCGCGGCGACGGCGCCGTCGACACCGAGTCGTGGACCCTGCCGGACGAGGCCCTGACCGACCTGCTGCGGCGGGCGGCCCACGCCGTCGCCGACGTCGACCCCGCCGGCACCCGCGGCGAGCGGGTGAGCATCGCCGTCCGCCCGTACCCGTTCGACGGGCTGCCCGTGGTCGGTCCCTGGGACGGCGTGCCCGGGCTCTACGTGATGACCATGCACAGCGGCGCCACGCTGAGCGCCGTCACGGCCCGGCTGGCCGCCGAAGAGATCGTCTCCGGCACCGCGCCGGCGCTGCTCACCGGGTTCCGGCCGGAACGGGTCATCGCTGCGGGCGAGAAGAGCGCCCACGTCTTCGACCCGCACGCCGTCGAGAGCGAGGTCTGACGCTCAGGTCCGCGCCGTCCCCACCGGCGTGAGCGTGACCCCGTTGGGCGGGACGCCGTCCTGCTCGACGCCGTCGTCGTCCTGGTAGCGCCAGCTGAACCGCAGCCCGCGCGCCAGGGCGATGTCGGGGCCGTCCATGAGCTGGAAGTGCAGGTGCGGCTCGGACGAGTTGCCCGAGTTGCCGCACTCGGCCACCTGCTCGCCGGCGGCGATCCGGTCGCCTGCCGCCACCCGGACCGAGCCGCGGCGGGCGTGCGCGAGCACCGCGTGCACCCCGTCGCCGAGGTCGAGCACCACGTGGTTGCCGAGCAGGTGGCGCGGCCGGCCGAGCGAGCGGACGAACCCCTCGAGCAGCAGGTACAGCAGTCCGGGCAGCGAGGTGCGCGTGAGGTGGTCGCGGTGCCCGTCGCGGACGGCGACCACCCGCGCGTCCGCCGGCGCGAGCAACGGCGCGCCGAACGCCGGGTACGCCGCCGGCCGGCGGGCGATCGGCCACACCCAGACCGGGTCCGGCGCCGGCCGCGAGACCAGGTCGATGGCGTAGGTCTGCGCGAGCGCGTGGGTGTGGCTGGGCACCTTCGTCGCGGGGCTGTTGTGCGCGGTCCAGGACCCGGTCAGCGGCAGCCCGACGGCGACGGCGTCCGGCTCGCCCTCGCGCGGCGGGCGCTGCGCCTGCGTCGTCACGAACCGCGCCACGAGCCCGAACAGCAGCAGCCCCACTCCGGCGTACCAGAGCGGCCCGATGCCCCAGCGGTTGACGAGGACGGCGACCGCGCCCGCGGCGAACGCGGGCCCATGGACCAGGGTCAGGAAGCGCATACCTCGAACGTAACCAGCCCTCGAGCTGCTCATTCATGAATCGGTGAATGATCCGGCATGACGGATGTCAGGCGGCCTCCGAGGCGAGCGGCGCGATGCGGACCAGCTCGGTCCGGGCGGCCGACTGGTACATGGCGGTCGCGGTGGCGACGACCGAGCGGCCGTAGGCGCCGTCGACGGCCGGGGGGCGCTGGGACCGGCAGGCGTCCACGAAGTCGGCGAGCTGGTCGCGGAACGCGGCCTCGATGTCGTCGTCCTCGGGCCGCACGACCAGCGTGCCGTCGCCGGAACCGGAACCGGCGCGGAAGACCGACAGGCCGGTGTCCCGCGAGAGCCGAAGGGCGCCGTCGTCGCCGACGATCTCGGTCTGGTCGTGGAACGGCAGGCCGGTGCCGGTGACGGAGATGGCGGCGGCCAGGCCGTTCGCCAGCTCGAGCAGCCCGACCGCCTCGGTCTCGACGGCCACCCCCGGCTTCGACGAGACCCGGGCGACGACGCGTTCGGCGGGGGCGCCGCCGAGCCAGTGGATCTTGTCGATGCTGTGCGCGCCGACGTTCATGAGGATCCCGCCGCCGGCCAGCTCCGGGTCGAAGAACCAGCCGGGCCGCGCGTCGGGCGCGTAGTGCGCGGTGCGCCGCTCGGCGATGACGGCCGGCCGGCCGATGTCCCCCGCGCCCAGCAGCCGACGGGCTTCGCGAACGGTCGGCAGGTGGTGCAGCACGTGCCCGACGCCGAGCTGGACCCGGTGCTCGCGGCAGGCCGCGATCATCAGCTCGCAGTCGGCCACCGTCGTCGCCATCGGCTTCTCGACCAGCACGTGGACGCCCGCTGCGGCGGCGTCCACGGTGATGGGGGCGTGCAGCGCGTGCGGCGCGGTGACGATCACGCCGTCGGGCCGGACGGCGTCGAGCATGCGGTGGTGGTCGGCGAACCACGCCGTGTCGTGCCGGGCGGCCAGCTCCCGCGCCGCGTCGGCGCGGACGTCGCAGACGCCGGCGACGGTCACGCCGGGCAGCGCGGCCGCGGCCGCCGCATGGGTCTCGGCGATGCTGCCGGCGCCGACGATGCCGAGCCGGAACGGCCGGCCACCTGGTGTGCTGTTCACGGAGCGGGTTCCTCGTGCTTCCTGTCGATGCGAATGGACGACGGCGGCAGCCGCGGCTCAGCCCTTGAGCCCGGACGACACCACGCCGCGGATGAAGTAGCGCTGTGCGGCGACGAAGATGATCAGCATCGGCACCAGGCTGAGCAGGGCCGCCGCGGCCACGATCTGCTCGTTGCCCATGTACTGGCCCTGCAGGCTGATCACGCCGATGGGCAGGGTGAACTTCTCCTCGCTGGTCAGGTAAATGGTCGGCTCCAGCACCGCACCCCACGACGCCATGAACGTGAAGACTCCGAGGGTCGCCAGCTGTGGACGAACCAGCGGCAGCTGGGTGCGCCAGAACGCCCGCCACGGGTTGGCGCCGTCGACGGTGGCGGCCTCCAGCAGCTCGCGCGGGATGGTGAGGAACGCCTGGCGCATGAGGAAGATCCCGAACGCCGTGCCCAGCGAGTACGGCAGGATCAGCGGCGCGTGCGTGTCCAGCCAGCCGAGCTGCCGGTACAGCACGAAGCTCGGCACGATGGTGATGACCGTCGGCAGCGCCATGGTGCCCAGCGCCACCGCGAGCAGCGCCTGCCGCCCGGGCAGCCGCAGCCGGGCCAGCGCGAAGCCGACCATCGAGCTGGTCAGCAGGCAGCCGACGACGGACAGCCCAGCCACCACGAAGCTGTTCATGGCGAAGCGCCAGAACAGTGGCTCGCGCTGCAGCACCTCGCCGTAGTTGGCCCACTCGACGGGGTTCGGCAGCCACTGCGGCGGCACGGAGATGTACTGCTCGAACGTCTTCAGCGAGTTGGCGACGGTGACCAGGAACGGCACCGCCATGACCGCCGCGCCGAGCAGCAGGAACAGGACGGGCACGACCTTGCGGCGAGACTCAGTCATAGTGCACCCACCGTCGTTGCAGCCACAGCTGCGCCAGGGTCAGCAGCAGGATCAGCAGGCACAGCACCCACGCGATCGCCGACGCGTAGCCCATGTGGAAGAACTGGAAGCCCTGCCGGAACAGGTAGAGGACGGTCAGCTCGCTGGCGCCGTTCGGGCCGCCCTCGGTCATGACGTAGACCTGCTCGAACGCCTGCAGGGTGGTGATCGTGCTGAGGATGACCACCAGGAATGTGGTCCCCGAGACGCCCGGCATCGTCACGTGCCGCAGCCGCTGCCAGCCGTTGGCGCCGTCGACCTGCGCGGCCTCGTAGCGCTCCGGCGGGATCGCCTGCAGCCCGGCCAGGAAGATCACCATCATGTAGCCGACGCCCTTCCACACCGCGACCGCGGCCAGGGTGGGGATGACGAGCGCGGAGTCCTGCAGCCACTTCTGCGCCGGCAGCCCGAACACGTCGAGGATCGCGTTGGCCGCGCCGAACGTCGGGTTGAACAGCGAGTCGGCGACGAACGCGACCACCACCCACGACGAGATGACGGGGATGAAGTAGAGCGCCCGGATGAAGCCCATGCCGCGCAGCGTCCGGTTCAGCGCCACCGCCAGCAGCAGCGCCAGCACCGTCTGCGCCGGCACGTACAGGATCGCGAAGTAGGCCGTGTGCCCGAGCGAGGCCCAGAACGCGTCGTCGTGCAGCAGCCGCTCGAAGTTCTCCAGCCCGATGAACGACGGCGAGCGCACCAGGTCGTAGTCGGTCAGCGCCAGGTAGAGCGACGCCGCGATCGGCCAGGCCAGCAGCGCGACGATGTGCAGCAGGTACGGCGAGGCGAACAGCAGGCCCCAACCGAAGTCGTGCCGGCGTCGCCGCCGCGCGGAGCCGGCCCGCCGTGGCGACGGTGGCGACGGCGCGCGGTCCTCACGCCGTCCCGGCCGCACGTCGAGGTCGACGGGGGTCATGGCCGTCACCTAGCCCGCCGCGTCGAAGCGGTCGATCGCCTCCTGGGCCCGTTCCTGGGCCGCGCGGACGCCGTCGTCGACGGACACCTCGTGGGTGAGGATCCGGGTGAACTCCTCGTTGATCGCGGTGGTGTACTCCTCCCAGACGGGGTTGACGCCCAGGTCCGACGCCTCGGCGAGTGCGTCGACGAAGACCTCCCGGTTGGCGGGGTTGCCGTCCTTCTCGAGGAACTCCGGCGACGCGGCCAGCCCGGCGTCGATCGGGATCGCCTCGTTGCCCTGCAGCAGCTGAACCTGGACGTCGGCGCTGCTGTACCACTGGATCCACTCCCAGGCGGCGTCCGCCTGCTCGTCGTCCGCCTCGGCGTTGACGACCCACGAGTTGACGATGCCCACCTCACCGCGCGAACCGCCCGGGCCCGTCGGCAGCGGCGCGACGTCGAAGTCGATGCCGGCGGCGTTGGCCGGGTTGGAGCGGGCGTAGATGCCGAAGATCATGGCGACCTTGCCCTGGGGGAACAGGTTGTGCGGGCCGCCCAGCGCCTCGGTCATGGTCGGGTCGGGCGCGAACGCGGAGCCGTAGATGGCGTCGTCCATCCACTCCAGCGCGGCCTTGGTGGCGTCGTCGTCGACGGCGACGGTGCTGTTGCCGTCCGTGACGACCTCGCTGCCGAACGCCCGGCTGATGACCCACCAGCTCTCGGTGAAGCCGCTGGAGAACGCCCGGAAGCCCCACTGGTCGGCCTGGCCGTCGCCGTTGGTGTCCTTCGTCAGCTCCTTCGCGGCGGCCGCGAGGTCGTCGTAGGTCCAGTCCTCCGTCGGGTACTCGACGCCGGCCTCGTCGAACATCGCCTTGTTGTAGTAGAGCGCCGGCGTCTGCGCGCCCTGCGGGAAGCCGTAGAGCCTGCCGTCGGGGTCGCGGACGAGGTCGAGGCCGAGCGTGGCGGCCTCGAGCTCCTCGTCGACGCGGTCGGTGAGGTCGGCGAGCGCGCCGCGGGCGGCGTACTGCGGCACGAACACGCCGTCGGACAGCCACACGTCGGGCGCGTCGCCGCCGGCCACCTGCGTGCTCAGCCGCTGGAAGAACTCCGCGTACGGCGCCACCTCCAGCTCGACCTGCACGCCGGTCTCCTCCTCGAAGGCCGCGACGTGCTCCTCGAGCTGCTTCTCGAAGTCGCTGCCGGACGCGGCGTAGGCGCCGAGCCGCAGGGTCGTGGCGCCGCCGGTGGTGCCGTCGCCGCTGTCCGGTCCGGAGCAGGCGGTCAGGCCGGCGGCCATGACGCCCGCGGTGCAGAGCACCAGCAGGCGGGTGGTCCTGGTCATGGGAATCCTCCAGAGATGTGGGGTGGGTCAGCCGGTCGCGACGGCGTCGGCCGCGGCCGGCGACGACGCGGCCCGGGCGCCGCACGACTCACGGACGGTCAGGGTCGGCTGGAGCTGGATCTGGATCGGCGGTGCGGCCGGGCCGTCGGCGATCCGGCGCAGCAGGGCCGCCGCGGCCAGCCGGCCGATCTCGGTCTTCGGCGGGTTCACGGCGGTGAGCGGGATCTCGGCGACGTCGGCGACCTCGTCGTCGTGGCTGATCACGGCGACGTCCGCCGGCACCGTCAGGCCCGCCGCCCGCAGGTGCCCGAGCAGCGCGGCGGCCTCGCGGTCGCCGTGGGCCAGCACGCCGTCGATCCGGTTCTCGGCGCAGGCGCGGGCGTACGCGGCGAGGTCGCCGGCCGCCCACGTCGCGCGCCGCACGACCGCGCCGGGGACCGCCTCGAGCCCGAGGTCGGCGACGGCGGCGGCGAAGCCCTCGGCGACGGCCTCGCTCGTGGCGGTGCGGACCGGGCCGAGGTGCCCGAGGCGCGTCCGCCCGAGCGACGCCAGGTGCCGCACGGCCGCGTACGCGCCGCCCAGGATGTTGGAGCAGACGTACTCGGTGGCGTCGTCGGGCGCGGGGGCGGCCAGCCGCCGTTCCATCAGCACGACCGGCACGCCGAGGCCGCGCAGCTCGGCCAGGTAGGCGGCCGGGTCGGCCACCTCGAACAGCGTCGGCACCACGAGCAGGCCGTCGACGCCGGCCTCGACCAGCCGCCGGGCCTCGGCCAGCTCCAGCTCGGGGTCGTAGTCGGAGCAGGCCAGCATCATCCGCAGGTCGGCGGCGGCGAGCTCGCGGCCGGCGCCGTCGATGACCGGCGGGTAGTAGTACGCGCTGCTGGGCACCACGACGCCGACCCGGCCGATGCGGGCCCGCGCGCTCCCGTCCAGGAAGCGCCCGGTGGAGCGGCCGGGCCCGGGCACGGCCTCGACGAACGTGCCCGACCCCTGCCGCCGGCGGACCAGGCCCTCGTCGACCAGCACCGCGATGGCCCGGCGCACGGTGTTGACCCCGACGTCGTAGGTGGTCGCGAGCTCGGGCTCGGTGGGCAGCCGCGCGCCGAGCGCCCACCGGCCGTCGGTGATGCCGCGTCGCAGCCGGGCCGCGAGCTCCCTGGACTTGGCGCCGCGGGGCACCATGCCCAGTCCGCCGTGCTCGTTCATGCTCACTCCGCGTAGTAGGGCACCCGGACGACCTGGCCGCCGGGCGTGAGGAACCGGAACCAGCCCGACGGGGTCGCCGGCAGGGCTGACGACGGCGCGACCGTGGCCGGGCCGTGGAACTGGATCCGCCCATCGCCGTGGATCCGCAGCATGCGCTGGGTCCCGGCCTTGAGCTGCAGGTACGTCCCCGACGTGCCGTTGGGCGCGTCGATGAAGATGCCCTGCGCCGCGGTGCCGGCCGTGCCGAGGCTGATCGACACCGCCGCGGCGTCGCCGTCGGACCCGTCCGACTGGCCGACGTGCGCGATCTTGATCGTCCCGGTGTCCAGCTCGCGGCCGCTGACCTGCATGGCCGAGAACGCCGGGTTGTCCGAGGTGACGTTGAGCGCCGAGTTCCGGCCCGTGGTCGCCTTGCAGACGCAGGACAGCGCGTGCGTGTCGGCCGTCGCGCCGGGCTTCTGGTAGAACGAGCCGCCCTGGCCGTCGGCGTTGACCCGCAGCCCGATCTCGTCCGGCCCGGAGTCGATGACCTGCGCCTCCGCCCGGGCGGGGGTGGCGGTGCCGACGACGGTGACCGCCGCGGCGGCGCCGGCGGCCGCGATCAGTCCGCGGCGGCTCCGCCCGGTCGTGGTGGTGTCGGTCGGTTCCATGACGTTCCTCCTCGTCGAGGTGATCAGGGCTGGGCGACGGTCATCGCCAGGTCGCCGCCGTGGTCGACGGTCAGCTCGACCCGGCCGGTGGTCGCCGTGAACGGCACCGGTTCTCCGTCGAGGCGCACCTCGGTGACCCGGCCGGCGCCGGTGCCGAGGGTCAGGTCGGTGGTGCGGGCGACGTCGACCCGGCCGGTGATGACGCCGTCGTCGAAGCTCAGCACCAGGTCGACCGGACGGTTCGCCAGCAGCAGCGGGGTCCGGCCCGCGAACAGCTGCCGGCCCTGTTCGACCAGGTAGGACCGCGGCGCGTCGATCCCGGAGACGACGGCGTGGGTGGCGTCGGTGCGCACGCCGGCCAGCCGGACCGGCCGGTCGCCGGGCGCGGTGACGACGACGTCGTCGCGGCCGGGCAGGGCGATGGTCGTGGCGCGGGCGGCGCCCTCGGTGACGTGCCCGATCGACGGGGCCGCCTCGGCGTCGGTGCGCGGGTACAGGACCGCCGTGTAGCCGGTGTCCTCGGCCTGCGTCTGGGCGCGCAGGTAGGCGTGGCGCCTGCAGCTGCCGGGGTCGTAGTTCATCGGGCCGGTGGCCTCGGCGACGGTCAGCGGCGCGCCCGCCGTGATGTCGACGACCAGCTCGACCGCCTCGCCGGCCTCGTTGCGCGTGCGCCACACGGCCGACCCGGCGCCGTCCTGCGTGAGCGTGCCCGTGGCCAGGTCGCCGAAGTGCAGCCGCCAGTCGTAGGCGTGCGGCTCGTCCGCGGCGAGGTCGTCGAGCACCACCACGTACTCGTCGCCGACCGTCATCGTGCGCCGGGTGATGTCCGTGCCGCTGGCGCCGTAGGTCATCCGCGTGCGCAGGTAGTCGAGGCCGGCGGTGTCGACGACGCGGTCGAACCGGGCCGGGTCCGTGGCCTCGACGTACGACGACACCTGCCGCGGGCCGGCGCCGTCGACCAGCACCAGGTTGTGCGCGTCGGCCGAGCGCACCCAGTAGTGCTCCGAGCCCGGGCAGTTGCGCCCGTCGCCGGGGTCGACGGCGAGGTAAGCACCCTTCGCGAACAGCGAGAACGCGGTCTGGTCCGGCTGCTCGTGCGCCGACAGCGACGGCACGTGCTCGGCGTTCTGGAACACGTAGAGGTCGTCCGGGCCCCAGCCGCCCCGGAGCATGCCATAGCCGGCGTCCTCGAGCACGCGGGTCGGGCTGCCCGCGGGCGGCGCGGCCGTCACCTCGAGGTCGGGCCGGTAGAACGCCAGCGCGTACCACTGGTCGCCGGCCGGCGTCGGGCGGCCGAGCACCGGGTCCTCCTGGCGCTGCCAGGCCCAGGTCAGCCACGGCTTCTCCGGGTACTGCCCGGCCACCCAGTGGCCGAACCCGCCGCTGTACGCGGCCGGCTTCCAGCCCGTGTCGACGGTGGGCGGGTCGCCGTCGGGCATGATCATCAGCGCCTCGCTCTCGAACACCCCCGCCACGACGGGGTCGGCGAACGCGTCGCGGCCGGTCGCCCGCTGCTCGGCCACGAAGAACGGGATCAGCAGCCGGAAGCTGTCCTGGTAGTAGGCCTGCCCCTCCTTGTAGACCCCGTCGGGCGAGATCATCTGGTGCAGGTACTGCGTGACGTCGCGGCCGGTGTCGCCGAACAGGTCGTCCCAGGCGTACGCGGCCCAGGCGTCGCCCTCGTCGGTGCCGGCCAGCACGTGGCCGACGATGCCCAGGCCGGCGACGTTGCGCAGCCGGTAGTTGATGATGTTGCGGATCGCCTCGGCGCCTCCGTAGGGCGGGGCGACCTGCGAGTCGTGGATCAGCCGGCCGCCGCGCAGCAGGTCCTGGCGGATGACCTCCTCGTCGGCCGCCGAGAGCACGCCGCTGCCCGAGATCCAGTCCCAGCTGAGCGCCGTCTGCGCCAGCATCTGCGGCCAGCGCCAGCCGTAGTCGCCCCAGATCGGCTTCGCGCACGGCGCGGCGGTCACGTCCGGATGCCACTGCGGCGCCGTGCCGACACCGAGGTGGATCTCGCGCGCCTTCCGCGCATACGTGACGTCCTCGGTGACCAGATAGGCGAACGCGAGATCGGCGATGTCATAACGCAGGTCGCGTTCACAGGTCTGCGCCACGACCTTCGTCAGTGCGAGGTCCGCACGCCGCTCGATCTCCGTCCACCACACCAGGCCGGGGCCGGACTCCGTCTTCGCCCGGATGGCCGGGAGGTCCTCGGGACCGAACAGCACCGAGGGCCCGGCCGGGCCGGCCGCCGTCGAAGCGGTCGCCGTCGTCGCCGCCGTTGTCACAGCCGTCGCGGCTGGTCCTGGGGCCGGAGCGGAGGCCGCCCCTCCCGCCGTCCACCCGGCGAGCATGGTCATCACCAGCGCGGAGCCGGCGGCCAGCA
Source organism: Jiangella mangrovi (assembly GCF_014204975.1). NCBI lineage: Bacteria > Bacillati > Actinomycetota > Actinomycetes > Jiangellales > Jiangellaceae > Jiangella > Jiangella mangrovi. The sequence continues at coordinate 3,391,034 of NZ_JACHMM010000001.1, read as the reverse complement.
CCGCCGCGCGTCTCCGTCCTTCCCGCAGTCCGAGATGCATGGTGCGCCCTTCCGAAGTCCGTGATGGGGACGTCCGTCGCGAAGCCTGTCGTGAGGGAAGGAATTCATTCCCCATTTGTCCATCTATGCGACGTATCGCGTGTTGATGTGCCAATCAACAGCATGATTCACACCCTGTCAATGGACATAAATGGGAATGAATCGACCGGCCGGCGCGGACTGGCGCGGCCCCGCCGCGACGCCCCGGGATTGTCGGGGGCGCTATGTTCCCGGTAACGTCACGGCGCCGAGACGTAGGATCATTCCGGCGTCGGCCGGGGTTCCGGCACCGTTGCCGCCGTCATGAGTTCGCGTGGGAGGAAAGATGAGCGCCGGGAGTTCGGAGGACAAGCCGAACCTGCGGTCCATCGCGTCCCTCGCCGGCGTCTCGCACATGACGGTGTCGCGCGTCCTGAACGGGCACCCCAACATCCGCCCGGCCACCCGCGAGAAGGTCCTGCGGGTCGTCGAGGAGCTGAACTACCAGCGCAACAGCGCCGCCCGCGCGCTCGCCACCCGCAAGTCGCGCCGCATCGGCGTCATCGTCGACCGGCCGGTCGAGATCGGCCCCGACAGCACGCTGCGCGCCGTCGAGCACGCCGCCCGCGAGGCCGGCTACTCCGTCGCGTCGGTCGCCGCCTCCCCCGACGACGACGGCGTCATGCCGCGCGAGGCCATGGACTACCTGACCGCGCACGGCATCGACGCGCTGTGCGTCATCGCGCCGCGCGCCTCGTCGGTCGACGTCCTGCGCGAGCTCACCGAGGGCATCCCGACGCTCATCGTCAAGGCCGACGACGACGCCAACTTCCTCACGGCGTCGGTCGACCAGCGGCTCGGCGCCACGCTCGCCGTCCAGCACCTCATCGACCTCGGGCACCGCGAGATCGTGCACGTGGCCGGCCCGCTCGACTGGCTCGACGCCCGGGCTCGTGAACGGGGCTGGCACGCCCGGCTGAAGCGGGCCGGGCTGCACATCCCGCCGGCCTTCGTCGGCAACTGGTCCGCCGACTCGGGGTACGACTTCGCCGTCGCCTTCGACGAGCTGCCGCCGTTCACGGCCATCTTCGCCGCGAACGACCAGATGGCGCTCGGCATCCTGCACGGCTTCCGCGAACGCGGCATCCGGGTCCCCGAGGACGTCAGCCTCGTCGGCTTCGACGACCTCTCGGTCTCGCGGCACTTCCTGCCGACCCTGACGACCGTGCGCCAGGACTTCCACGCCCTCGGAACGCTCGCCGTCGAGATCCTGGTGGCCGCGCTCGAGGGTGACAGCGCCGAACGGCGTTCACGGATTGCACCGGAGCTCATCATCCGCGAGTCCACCGCCAGCCCTCGCGCGATGTAGCTGTGAACAGTACAATTTCACATCTTGCGTGCCCTTCTTGTTCCCGGTAACATCTCCGCCGTTCTCCCGACATGTCCTATGTCGGCACTCACGAAACCACGCCGGAAGGCACGGGTCTCAAGGAGGAGATCGATGCGCAGCATCCCACGAGTCGCACGGGCCTTCGCGGTCACCGGGGCTCTCGCCCTCGCTCTGGCAGCGTGCGGCGGAGGCGACGACGACACCGCGAGCGGTGACGGCGGCAGCAACGAGGGCGATGGCGGCGGCGACGAGATCGTCACCGTCGGCTTCGTCGCGGTCGGCCCCGAGGGCGGCTGGCGCCAGGCCAACGAGGCGAACGTGCAGGACACGTTCACCGAGGAGGCCGGCTTCGAGCTGAAGTACGCGCCCGCCACCAACCTCGACCAGCGCTCGCAGATCGACGCGTTCACGTCGTTCGTCGACGAGGGCGTCGACGTCATCCTGCTCTCGGCGACCGAGGGCGCGGGCTGGGAAGACTCCCTGCGCCGGGCCCAGGAGGCCGAGATCCCGGTGATCCTCGTCGACCGGGGCATCGAGCCGGACGACACCAGCCTGTACGTCACCCGGATCGCGCCGGACAACTACGAGGTCAGCACCGCTGTGGCCGACTGGGCCGTCTCCGCGTTCCCGGACGGGGGCAACTACTTCGTGCTCGAGGGCCCGGCGGGTGTCTCCGTCGTCAACGAGCGCAACAAGGGCTGGGACGACACCGTCGGTTCGGTCTCGAACCTGGTGAAGGTCGGCGCACAGACCGCGAACTGGTCGACCGAAGAGGCCAAGAGCGTCTTCGAGACCGTTCTGCGGGCCAACAACAACGACATCCAGCTCGTGTTCGCACAGAACGACGAGATGGGCCTCGGCGCCGCCATCGCGGTCGAGGAGGCCGGCCTGACGCCGGGTGTCGACGTCCAGATCGCCACGATCGACGGCACGAAGCCGGCGCTGGAGGCGCTGTCCGAGGGCCGCCTGAGCTTCGTCGCCGAGTACAACCCGCTGTTCGGCGAGACCCTGCTCGAGGTCGTGGACAAGGTCCTCAACGGCGAAGAGGTCGAGCCGTACATCATCGTCCCGAGCGAGACGTTCGACTCGCCCGAGGCGGCGACGGCCGCTCTGCCGGACCGCAAGTACTGATCCGCAGCCGAGGCGGGGTCCCGGCACCACCGGGGCCCCGCATCGGCGCACCCGCACCACCGTCACACCCGCACCACCGTCCGTCCGTACCGATTCGCACCACGATGGGGGCCGCGTCAATGACCGGAGCGCCACCGATCGTCGAGATGAAGGACATCTCGATCTCGTTCCCCGGGGTCAAGGCCCTCGACGAGGTCGACTTCCGGCTGTTCCCCGGTGAGGTGCACACCCTCATGGGCGAGAACGGCGCCGGCAAGTCGACCCTGATCAAGGCGCTGACGGGGGTCTACAAGATCGACTCCGGCGAGATCCTGGTCAGTGGTGAGGAGCGCCGGTTCGGCGGTACCGCCGACGCCCAGGCCGCCGGGATCGCCACCGTGTACCAAGAGGTCAACCTCTGCGCCAACCTGTCGATCGGCGAGAACGTCATGCTGGGCCACGAGGTCCGCGGCGCGCTCGGCATCAACTGGAAGGCGACGCACCGCGCGGCCGCCGAGGTGCTGTCGACCCTCGGCCTCGAGCACCTGGACCTGCGCCGCCCGCTCTCCACGCTGTCGCTGGCCGTCCAGCAGCTCGTCGCCATCAGCCGCGCGATGATCACCAAGCCGAAGGTGCTGATCCTCGACGAGCCGACGTCCAGCCTCGACGCGAACGAGGTCGCCAACCTCTTCACCGTCATCCGGCGGCTGCGCGGCCAGGGTGTGGCGATCCTCTTCGTCACCCACTTCCTCGACCAGGTCTACGCGATCAGCGACCGCATCACGGTGCTGCGCAACGGCGCGTTCGTCGGCGAGTACCCGACCCGCGAGCTCGACCGCACCACGCTGATCTCGAAGATGATCGGCAAGGACTTCGCGACCCTGCGCTCGCTGGGCAGCGAGCGGCAGTCGCACCACTACGAGCCCCGCGGCGAGCCGCTGCTCAAGGCCGAGAACCTCGGCCGCAAGGGGTCGACGGAGCCGACGGACCTCGAGCTGCACCAGGGTGAGGTGCTGGGCCTGGCCGGCCTGCTCGGCTCCGGCCGGACGGAGCTCGCCCGGCTGCTGTACGGGGCGGACAAGCCCGACAGCGGCACGATCTGGCTGCGCGGCAAGAAGACCGACATCCACACCCCGACGTCGGCGCTGGGCCACCGCCTCGCGTTCTCCAGCGAGAACCGCCGCGACGAGGGCATCATCCGCGACCTCACCGTCCGCGAGAACCTCGTGCTCGCCGTGCAGGCCAAGCGCGGCTGGTTCCGTCCGCTCTCGCGCAAGGAGCAGGACACGCTGACCCGCAAGTACCTGACCGAGCTCAACGTGCGCCCGGCCGACCCGGAGCGCCCGATCAAGTTCCTGTCCGGCGGCAACCAGCAGAAGGTGCTGCTCGGCCGGTGGCTGGCCACCGAGCCGGACCTGCTGATCCTGGACGAGCCCACGCGCGGCATCGACGTCGGAGCGAAGGCGGAGATCCAGGCCGCCGTCGCCGAGCTGGCCGCCAAGGGCGTGGCGGTCGTGTTCATCTCCTCGGAGCTCGAGGAGGTCGTCCGCCTGAGCGACCGCATCATCGTGATGAAGGACCACCGCAAGCTCGCCGAACTCGAGAACGGCCCCCATGTGACGGCGGAGACCATCGTCGCCGTCATCGCCGACGAGGGCGACGACGAGGAAGGTGACTCGGAATGACCGACATGGCCTCGCGGATCGCCGGCAAGCGAGGGGCGATCGTACGCAACCAGGCCTTCTGGGGTGTCGTCGCCATCGTGGTGCTGCTGGCGATCAACCTCATCGCCGACCCGGGCTACCTCTCGATCGGGTACAGCGACGGGCGCCTGTCCGGCAACCTCATCGACATCCTGCGCGCCGCCGCGCCGATCCTGATGATCGCCGTCGGCATGTGTCTCGTGGTCGCCACCGGGGGCATCGACCTCTCGGTCGGCTCGATCATGGTGGTCGCCGGCGCGGTGACGATGGAGCTGTTGAGCAGCATGAACACCCCGGACTCCCTCGGGAACGCCGCGCTGACGATCGCCCTCGCGCTGGGCATCGCCACGGCGCTGGGGGCGGTGAACGGCATCCTGGTGTCCGTCGTCGGCCTGCAGCCGTTCATCAGCACGCTGGTGATGATGCTGGCCGGCCGCGGCATCGCCAAGGTCATCACCGGCGGCCAGAACACCACCGCCGACAACGAGCAGGTCGAGTGGCTGGCCAACGGGTACATCCTCGGCCTGCCGGTCGTCTTCCTGCTCTCCGTCGTCATCGTCGTGCTGGTGCTGATGCTGGTGCGCCGCAGCGCGCTCGGGCTCATGCTCGAGGCGATCGGCATGGACTCCCGGGCCAGCCGCCTGGCCGGCGTGAAGCGGCGGAACCTGCAGCTGACGGTGTACTCGGTGAGCGGCCTGCTGGCCGGCATCGCCGGCGTGTTCGCGACCGCCAGCGTCATGACGGTGGACGTCTCGCGCACCGGCTACCAGCTGGAGCTCGACGCGATCCTCGCCGTCGTCATCGGCGGGACGTCGCTGGCCGGCGGCAAGTTCTCGATCGGCGGTGCCGTCATCGGCGGCCTGCTGATCGCAACGCTGGACAAGACGGTGGTGTTCCTGGGCATCCCGGCCTCGGCCACGCCCGCCTTCAAGGCGATCGTCATCGTCGCGCTCTGCCTGCTGCAGTCCGAGCGCGTCCGCTCGCTGTTCCGACAACGCCGTGCCCTGCGGGCCCAGTCGCAGAAGGAGGCCGTCCCGGCATGACCGTCACCACTCGACCGCCGACCGGTTCCGCTCCCGGACCGGCCCCGTCCCGTCCGTCGATCTCGGACCGGCTGGGCGCCCGGCTCTCCGCGCTGCCCACCGTCGCCGCGCTGCTCATCTTCGTCGGGATGATCATCTACGGCGAGGCCGCCTACGGCCGCATCGTGCAGTTCAACACGCTGTCGAACCTGCTGGTCAATAACGCGCACCTGATCATCCTGGCCGTCGCGCTCACGTTCGTGATCCTCACCGGCGGCATCGACCTGTCCGTCGGCGCGATCATCGCCTTCAGCAGCGTCGCGGGCGTCATGCTGGCCAACGCCGGCTGGCACCCGGTGGCCGCCGTGCTGGTCATGGTGCTGATCGGCTCGGCACTGGGGCTGGTCTCCGGGGTGCTGATCCAGTACTTCGGGGTCCAACCCTTCATCGCCACACTGGCGACGATGTTCCTCGCGCGCGGGCTTGCGTCCATGCTGAGCACCGTCCCGGAGCGGCTCGCCGACGACTCCGCGATCCGCGAGCTGGCGACCCAGATCAAGATCGTCGACGGCGACAAGGTGAACGACCTCGTCATCACCCCGGGCGTCATCGCCTCGATCGTGATCGTGGCCATCGCCTTCATCGTCCTGCACCGGACCCGCTTCGGCCGCACCGTCTACGCCATCGGCGGCTCCGAGCAGTCGGCGACGCTGATGGGTCTGCCGGTCACCGTCACCAAGCTGGGCATCTACGTCATCAGCGGCACCCTGGCCGGCGTGGCCGCCGTCGTCTACACCTCGCGGCTGGGCAGCGCCCAGAACATCACCGGCATCGGCTGGGAGCTCGACGCCATCGCCGCGGTGGTCATCGGCGGCACGCTCCTCACCGGCGGGACGGGGTTCGTCCTCGGCTCCGTGGTGGGGGCGCTGGTGCTCGGCCTGATGAACGTCCTCATCACCCGCGACGGCGGCATCCGCCCGGAGATGACGACGATCATCACCGGCGGCATCCTGCTGGTGTTCGTCATCCTGCAGCGCCTCGTCGCCGCCCGGCGACGACAAGAACAGACGTAGCGTCACTCATCAGACGAAGCGGCCGGCCGGGGCGACCCGACCGGCCGCTTCGCCGTTGGAGGAGGCGCCGAGCCTCGCCGCCAGAGCTCGAGGTGACCACCGAGCAGCCGCTCGCGGACGTCGCCCGTGATCACCCAGGATCAGTGGTGCCCTGACCCCACCGATCCTGGACAGTTTCCTCGCGCGCTGGGGTCGCGGGCGCGCCACCGTGCCGAGGACGGCGCCGGCGGCGGCGCGAGGAACGTCGGCGGCACCGTCGGTGATGATGTCGGTGTAGGAGAACCGCAGGGTCTCCCCCGCCTCGAACGTCAGCTCGCCCGCTTCAGCGCGTCAGGAGCCGGCGCCGTCGAGCCAGGCGAGCACGGCCAGCACCCGGCGGTTGTCGTCGGGTGCCTGCGGCAGGTCGAGCTTGGTGAAGATGCTGTTGATGTGCTTGGTGACCGCACCCTCGGAGACGTGCAGGCGGGCGCTGATGGCGGCGTTGGAGCGGCCCTGCGCCATGAGCGTCAGCACCTCGCGCTCGCGGTCGGTGAGCCGGTCGACGGGGTCCGGGCGGTTGGTGAGCAGGCCGGCGACGACCTCGGGGTCGAGGACGGTGCCGCCCGCGGCCACCTGCCGCACGGCGCCGAGGAAACCGTCGACGTCGGCGACCCGGTCCTTGAGGAGGTAGCCGATGGAGCCCTGGCCGTCGGCGAGGAGGTCGCGGGCGTAGATCGCCTCGACGTGCTGGCTGAGGACCAGCACGGGCAGCGCGGGCCGGGACGCGCGGGCCATGGTGGCCGCCGTCAGTCCTTCGGTGGTGAAGGTGGGCGGGAGCCGGACGTCGAGGATCGCGACGTCGAAGTCGTCCTTGGCCAGCGCGGCGGCCAGCGTCGCCGCGTCCTGGACCGCGTCGACGACCTCGATGCCGTCGGACTCGAGGATGCGGGTGAGCCCGACGCGCAGCAGCGCCTGGTCCTCGGCGATCAGGGCTTTCAGCCGTTCCACGGCACCTCCAGGGTCACGGTGGTCGGGCCACCCGCGGGACTCGACACGGCCACCGTCCCGTCGAACGCGGCCAGCCGGCGGGCGATGCCGGACAGCCCGGAGCCGCGCGGGTCGGCGCCGCCGCGGCCGTCGTCGCCGACGACCAGGCGGACCCGCGCGGGCATGGTGTCGCCGGTGACCCACAGGCGGGCGGCGCCGGCGTGCTTGACGGCGTTGGCCAGGCACTCGGCGACGGCGAAGTAGAGGGCGGACTCGACCGGCGCGGGCAGGTGCTCCGGGATCCGGAGCGTCACCGTCACCGGACCCGGCAACGCGAGCGCGAGGGCCTCGACGGCGCCGGTCAGCCCGCGATCGGCCAGCGCGGGCGGGTGGATGCCGCGAACCACGGAGCGCAGGTCCTCGAGCGCGGAGACGGTGCCCTCGCGCGCCTCGCGCAGCAGCTCGGTGGCGGCCTCGGGGTCGGTCCTCATGAGCCGTTCGGCCAGGCCGACGTTCATGGCGACCGCGGCGATGCGGGCCTGGGCGCCGTCGTGCAGGTCGCGCTCGATGCGGCGCACCTCGGCGGCGGAGTGGTCGATCAGCTCGGCGCGGGTCTTCTCGACCTCGGCGACCCGCTCGGTCAGCCGCCGGGTCATCGAGTGGCCGAGGATCGCGGCGTCGGCGAGCGCCCGCACCCGGACCAGCCACGGCGTGCCCACCCACCAGAGCACCAGCATCGGCACGGCCAGGACGGTCAGCACCGACCACACCGGCCCGCCGTCGGTGAGCAGCAGCGTCCCGTACGTCGGCAACGCCGTCAGCAGCCCGACGGGGAGCAGCGAGAGCGCCAGCCCGCCCGTGCCGGCGAACCCCAGCAGCGCGAGGTCGCGCCAGCCCGCGGGGTCGCGCAGCCAGGCCGTGATCAGCCGCACCGGCGACGGACGCGCGCCACCGGCGTCGACGGAGCGCGCCGGGAGGTCGACGTCCAGCACGCCCTCGGCGAGGGTGCGCAGCACCCCGACCACCGTCGCCGTCCCGTACAGGACGATCAGCGCGATCCACAGCCCGATGCCGATGACGCTGAGCGGGACCGCGACGATCGCGAGGATCAGCAGGATCCAGGCGGGGACGGCGAGCGCAGCGGTCCCGGTGGCGACGCCGGTCAGGCGCAGCCGCTCGCGGACCGTCGGGCCGTCGATCGCTCGGTCCACGTGCTGCTCGCCTCCCCGGTACGCCGTCGGCACTACGCGATCGCGCCGGTGCGGCCGCGGCCCGGCACTCGATGGTAGGACTCGTTGACCCACCACAGCGCCGCGACGACACCCGCGCCGCCCACCGACGAGTACAGCCACCACGGCACGTCCAGCCCGCCGGTGCCCACGCCGATCGCCAGCCAGACGACGATCTGCACCGCCGTCATGACGATCCAGACCACCGACGCGACCCGCAGCGCCGTCGTCACACCCCACGGCGGGACGCCCGCACCGAGGCCCTCCAGCGTGAGGTAGAGGTCGTTGCGGGTGACGGCCTCGTCGACCGCGGCACTGCGCGAGCGCCGCTCGTCCTCCGCCAGTCCCGAGCCGCCCTGCCCGGCCAGGACGGCCAGCGCGCGGGCCCTGTCCTCGGCGCTCGCGGGCACCGTGTCCGGCCAGAGGAGCCGCCGCAGCAGACCGTTGAGTTCCATCGTGTTCTCCCTCGTCGATTCGGTGGTTCGTTCGATGGCTTCGACGCTACGGAGCGGCGGCCTCGGGCTCGATCCGGTTGTCTCCCGAGCCGGGGTGGACTTTCCTCCACCCCAGCTCGGGAGACAGCTTCATCGCCCCTGACCTGCGGCGATCCGTAGCGTCGTGGCCATCGGAACCACGAATGGACGGAGATCACGATGGATGCCATGGCCGTGCAGGTACGCCGGCTCGTCCGGGTCTACGGGGACCACCAGCTGGGCGTGCGCGCCCTCGACGGCGTCGACCTCGGGTTCGCCCGCGGGTCCTTCACCGCGGTGATGGGGCCCTCCGGGTCGGGCAAGTCGACGCTGCTGTCGTGCGTCGCGGGCCTGGACCGCCCGACCGAGGGCGAGATCCTGGTCGACGGCGAGAACGTCACCTTCTGGAACGAGGAAGCCCGCACCCAGCTGCGGCGCGAGCGCATCGGCTTCGTCTTCCAGAGCTTCCACCTCATGCCGTACCTGACGGCGGCGCAGAACGTCGCGCTGCCGCTGCGGCTGGCCGGGCGCAAGGCTGACCCTCGCCTGGTGCGGACGTTGCTGGAGCACGTCGGCCTGGCCGAGCGGGCCGGGCACCTGCCCGCCGAGCTCTCCGGCGGCCAGCAGCAGCGGGTCGCCATCGCGCGGGCGTTCGTCACCTCGCCGGCCGTCGTGCTCGCCGACGAGCCGACCGGCGCGCTGGACTCCGCCACCGCGAAGGACATCCTGCGGCTGCTGCGGGGCGCCGCCAGCGACCTCGGCCAGACGATCGTCATGGTGACGCACGACCCGGTCGCGGCCTCGTACGCCGACCGCGTCGTCTTCCTCGTCGACGGCCGGATCGCCGGGCAGATGGAGCACCCCACCGTCGACGCCGTGGCGGGCCAGTTGGCCCACCTCGACCAGCTCGTCGCGACCGGCGCGGCGGTGACCCGATGAGCGCGGCGAGGACGGCGGAACGTCCCAGCAAGCGGGCCCGCAACGCGGCCGTCGGGCTGACGCCGTCGGCCCCCGGTGCCGGGAAGAGGTCGCGGGTACCCGACGACGGCCGCCTGGGCCGGGTGGGCTGGCTGGCGCGGCCGTCGCTGCGGCACCGGCCAACGGCGTTCCTGGCCGGCGCGCTGACGGTGTTCCTGAGCACCGCCGTCGTCGGCCCGTTCGCCGCGATGATCGAGACCGCGCTGCACAGCGGCGGCGAGGACCGGCTGGCACTGCTCATCATGGGCGGCGTGGTCGGCGGCTGGGGCCTGGTGATCGTGCTGTTCTCGCTGGCGTCGGCCGTGGGGATCACCGTGCGGCAGCGCACCGAGGAGGTCGTGCTGCTGCGCACCATCGGCGCGGCAGGGAGCCAGGTGCGGGCGCTGGTGCGCGGCGAGACGCTGGTCATGGCGGCGGTGGCCGCCGCGCTGGGCGCCGTCCCAGCCTGGTTCGGCGCCCGCGCGCTGCTCGACGCGCTCCGCTCCGGCGGACTGGTCAGCGGCGATGTGCGCTTCCGCGGCGGCGGGCTCGCCCTGCTCGCGACCGTCGTCGCGATCGTTCTCGTGGCCCGCCTGGCCGCCGCGGTCGCCGTCGCCCGGGCCAGCCGGGCCCCGGTGCGCGAGGCGCGGGCCGCTCAGGCGCTCGCGACCCCGCTGCCGCGCTGGCGGCGGCTGGTCGCCGCGGCCCTCGTGCTGTACGGCGTCGGGTTCGGCGTCGTGACGATGACCGTCACCGGCCGCTCCGACGAGCCGTACGACGCCATGATGACCGCCGGCAACGCCTGCCTGCTGGTCAGCATCGGGCTGGCGGTGGTGGCGCCGCGGCTGCTGCAGCGCTTCGCCGTCGTGCTGCACCGGCGCTTCGGCCGCGGCGCCGCCAGCGAGCTCGCGCTGTCGAACGCGGCACGCCGCTCGCACCTCCTGAGCGCCACGCTGGCACCGGTGATCGTGCTGGCCGGCAGCTCGATCGGGACCCTCATGCTGGTCGACGTCGACGTGCGGTCCATGGCCGCGGCCGGCGGGGCGGACCGGGTGACGAACCTGCTCAACGTCGTGGTCGTCGTGATGATCTCGCTGTTCGCCGCGATCATGGTCATCAACGCGTGGGTGGCCGTGGTGGCCGACCGCCGGGCCGAGCTGCGGCGGTTGTGGCTGGTCGGGGCGGCGCCGAGCACCGTACGCCGGTCCGTCGTCGTCGAGGGGCTGGTGACCGGCGTCCTGGGCGCCGGGCTGGGCATCGCGGCCGCGGCGACCACCGTCGTGCCGTTCTCGTGGGCCCGCGGTGAAGGCCTGGTGCCCGACGGCGGCCTCTGGCTGGTCCCGGCCCTCGCGGCCGCCGCTGTCGCCGTCGCCGTCCTGTCCGCGACGGCCGCCGCCCGGCGGGTGCGGTTCCAATCCGCCTGATTCGATTGTGCAACCCCCACCCACCAGGCAGGATGACAGTCGTGAATGCCACGCGTTGGCGGGGTGGGGGCGTAACGCTCTTCGTGGTCGCGTTCACCGCACTCCTCGCCGCGGCACCGGCCCAGGCCGAGCCGCCCTTCAACGTTCCGGGAATGATCACGGACCGGGCCGGTGCCCTGTCCGGCGCCGACGAGTCCCGCATCCAAGACTCCTTCGACCGGCTGACCGACGAGTCCGGCCTGCAGATGTTCGTCGTCTACGTCGACAGCTTCGACGGCGTCGACGGCCAGGACTGGGCGAACGAGACGGCGTCGATCTCCGGGCTCGGCACCGACGACATCCTGCTCGCCGTCGCTCTGCGGGACCGGTCCTTCGCGATCTCCGTCGACGACGGGCTGAACCTGACCGACGAGCAGCTCGACGACGTCCGGCAGAACGACATCCGCCCGGAGCTGAGCGACGAGGACTGGGCCGGCGCCGCCATCGCCGGCGCCGACGGGTACCGCGAGGCCGCCACCGGCTCCGGCGGCGGCTCGGCCACCCCGTGGGTGGTCGGCGGCATCGCGGTGGTCGGCGCGGGAGCCGCGGGCTGGTGGGTGCTGCGCCGTCGTCGGCAGGGCGGTGTCGCCGTCGGGCCGGACGGGCAGCCGCTCGACGAGCTGGCCGGGCTGTCGCTCGACGATCTCGACAAGCGGGCCAGTGCCGCGCTGGTCGAGATCGACGACGCGCTCAAGACCTCCGAGCAGGAGCTCGGGTTCGCCCAGGCGCAGTTCGGCACCGAGGCGACGACGGAGTTCAGCGCGCTGCTGGAACAGGCGAAGCAGCAGGTCGCCCAGGCGTTCACGCTGCGCCAGCGCCTCGACGACTCCGAGCCCGAGACCGAGCAGCAGGCCCGGGCCATGACCCGGCAGATCATCGTGACCTGCGGCGAGGTCAGCGACGCCCTCGACGCTCAGGCGGCGGCGTTCGACGAGCTGCGCGACCTGCACGCCCGCGTCCCCGAGGTGCTCGACGAGACCGCCCAGCGCGCCGCCGAGGTCGAGCAGCGGGTCGCGACGGCGCGCACCCAGCTCGAGCAGCTCGCGCTGTCCTACCCGCCGGCCGCTCTGGCGTCGGTGAGCGGCAACCCTGACCAGGCCGCCCGGTTGCTGACGGCGGCCCGCGAGGCGGTCGCGGCCGGTCAGGCCTCACTGCAGGGCGACGACCGGTCCGCCGCCGTCGTCCAGGCCCGGGCGGCCGAGGACGCCGTCGGCCAGGCGGCCAAGCTGCTCGACGCCGTCGCCGGGGCCAAGGACGAGCTCGAGACCGCCGGCCAGCGCATCGGCACGGCCATCGAGTCGGTGTCGCTCGACATCGCCGACGCCGCCCGGCTGGCGCCGTCGGACCCCGCCATCACCGCCGCGAGCGCGACGGCGCAGCAGGCGGTGACCGCGGGACGCGGCACCGCCGGCGGGCAGGGCGACCCGCTGGCCGCACTGCGGCAGCTGGCCGAGGCCGAGACCGCGCTGGACGACCTGCTCGCCCCGGTGCGGGCGGCCGCCGAAGAGGCCGAGCGCGCCCGGATCGCCCTGCAGGAGACCCTCGGCCGTGTGACGTCGCAGGTCAGCGCCGTCAACGACTTCATCGAGACGCGGCGCGGCGCCGTCGGCACCGAGGCCCGGACCCGCCTCTCCGAGGCGGCGCGGCACCTCGCGCAGAGCCAGTCGCTCGCGCCGTCGGACCCCGCTGCCGCCCTCGACGCCGTCCGCCGCGCCGACGAGCTGTCGCGGCAGGCCCAGCAGCTGGCCGAGCGGGACGTCCAGGAGTGGGAGCGCCAGCAGAACGCCGCACGCGGCGGCGGGGGCGGCGACCTCACCTCGATGATCCTCGGCGGCATCCTCATCAACCAGATGGGCCGCGGCGGCGGGATGTTCGGCGGCGGTGGTGGCGGTTTCGGCGGCGGTGGCAGCTTCGGCGGGGGTGGCCGCTCGGGCGGCGGCTTCGGCGGCGGCGGGTCCCGCGGTGGCGGCGGCCGGTCGCCGGGCAGTTTCGGCGGGGGCGGCACCCGTGGCCGCCGGGGAGGCGGTGGGCGCTTCTGACCCTGCACGATCCACCACGACAATCCGATTCGCGGCTCCACGGGGGGCCAGGAGCGAAGGGCGATACCCATGGCTGAGAAGCAATCGATCCTCGGACGCATCTCGCAGCTGGCGAAGGCCAACATCAACTCGCTGCTCGACCGCGCCGAAGACCCTGAGACGATGCTCGACCAGATGGTCCGGGACTACACCGACAACATCGCCGAGGCCGAGCAGGCCGTCGCGCAGACCATCGGCAACCTGCGGCTGGCCGAGCAGGACCACGCCGAGGACGTCCGGGCGGCCGCCGACTGGGGCAACAAGGCACTCGCCGCCTCGCAGCGGGCCGACCAGCTCCGGACGACCGGCAACACCGTCGACGCCGACAAGTTCGACAACCTCGCCAAGGTCGCCATCGGCAAGCAGATGAGCTTCGAGAGCGAGGCCAGGACGGCCGAGCCCATGATCACGTCGCAGCGCGAGGTGGTCGAGAAGCTCAAGGCCGGCCTGGCCGGCATGAAGGACAAGCTCGCCGACCTCAAGAACAAGCGCGACGAGCTGGTGGCGCGGGCCAAGAGCGCCCAGGCGCAGGCCCAGGTCCAGGACGCGGTGCAGTCCATCGACATTTTCGACCCGACGAGCGAGGTCTCCCGCTTCGAGGAGAAGGTGCGGCGCGAGGAGGCCAAGGTCGCCGGCGCCGCCGAACTCGCCGCCTCGTCCATCGACATGCAGTTCGAGGAACTCGAGGACGCCTCGGCCAACATCGAGATCGAGGCCCGGCTGGCCGAGCTCAAGGGCGCCGGCCAGGCGCCGGCCATCGGCAGCTGACGCCTGGGCGGTCACTCATCCCGATGGGGGTGCGTTTGGTGGTGCCATAGCACCACCAAACGCACCCCCATCGTCGTCACATGGGTCCGGCCGCTTCGGCCGTTGCTAGTCGAGAGCGGCCCGCAGCGCGGACGGCCCGCCCACGACGGGGAGTTCGATGCGGCTGCCCAGGAGGTCGATCTCGATCGGGTTGCCGGTGCTCGGGTGCCGGTTGGACACCAGGCCGGTCTCCGGGCCGGCGATCACGACGCCGATGCGGTGGCCCGCCTCGAACACGTAGTCGTGGTGCTGCAGGTCGAACCGCAGCCGGTAGCTCGTGCCGGGTTCGAGCGCGTCGACGCCGGCCTGGAAGGCCGGGTAGGACCAGCCGCGCGACACCACCTCGTACGGGGCGACGTGGGTGCGCGGGCCGACGTCGGCGTAGCAGCCGGTGTCGGCGGCGTTGCCCGCGCCGAAGCAGGTCTGCGTCGTCAGGTTGATGAGCCCGCCGTCGTTGGTGTGCTGCAGTCGTTCGGCCTCGCCGTAGTCGACCAGGAGCACGGTGAGCGTCGCGTTGGGTCCGGCGAAGGTCGCGTCGACGGTCACCGACGCCTCGCCGCTGATCCGCACCGGCTCGGACAGCACGGGGCTCTGGTAGACCAGGCGGCGGGGGTCGGCGGTGGTCGGGGCGGCCGCCATCTGGGTGACGCTGCGTCGGGTCTCGGTGAAGGTGGCGGTGCGGTCGCGGACGGAGTTGCGCGGGTCCGGCTGCAGCGTCCCCTGCGGCGGGTCGCCGGCGTCGCGCGGGTTGCCGAACCACAGCGGCGCGGACGAGCCGACCGGCCAGTCGTCGTGGGTGGTCCACTCGCCGGGGCCGCGCTGGATGTCGACCATGGGCTCGTCCATGATCCCGTTGTCGATCCCCTGCAGCCAGTGGTCCATCCAGCGGTGCAGGGTGCTGACCCACTCCGTCCGCCGGAAGTCGAACGGCTCCTCGTGGGCGGTCTGCGACAGCCACATCTTGCGCGGCACGTCGTTCGCCTCGAGAGCCTCCCACCAGCGACCGAAGTTGACCGGCGGCACGGTGTAGTCGTTCATCGCGCTGACGACGAAGACGCTGGCCTCGACATCGGCGGCGTCCTTGACGAAGTTGCGCGTCTGCCAGAAGTCGGTGCTCGGGTCCGGATCGACCTCCTCCGCGGCCAGCTCGGCCCGGACGGTGTCGCACTCCTGGGCCATCGCGGGGTTGTCGCTGTGCCGGTCGTGCCACAGCGTCGGCGTGCCGCCGTGGCGCGCGCCGTTGGCCCAGAAGTCGGTGTGCCAGTCGCTCAGCGCGACCAGCGGCACGATCGTGGCCAGCCCTTCGGTGCCGCGGGAGGCGACGGCGTTGGGCACCGTGCCGTCCCACGACTTCCCGATCATGCCGGCCTTGCTGTTCGACCAGTCGGCGCTGACCGCGTCGCCGTCCAGGTCGACGGCGTGACCTTGGCCGGCCAGCCACTCGACGACGGCCGCGAGGCCCTCGGTCTCCGCCGGGCCGCCGACGTCGGCACACCCCGTCGAGGCGCGGCTGCCGGTCAGGTCGACCAGCGCGACGGCGTAGCCACGTGGCACGAAGTAGTTGTCGTAATAGCGCGGGAAGAAGTCGAGCGGCGCCCCGGGCGGCGGCTTGATCTCGCCGTGCCGGTTGTTGCTGAAGTCGTTCCAGCCCGCGAAGTACGGGCTGGTGTGGATGATCGTCGGCACCTTCAGGTCACCGTCGGAGGCGGCCGGGCGGATGATGTCGACGTAGATCATGTCCGGCTCGCCGCTGTCCTGGCTGCTCACCGGCGACTGGACGCGGACCACCTCACGAACGGCGTCGTCGTAGGAAAACACCGGCTGGGTCACCCCGTCCTCGACCACGATCCGGTCGGGCTCCTCCGGCTGCGCGGTCGCCTGCACCGTCGCCGTCGGGGCGAGCAGCGCGAGCGCCGTCAGCACCCCGAGCCCCACCGATCGACGCGACGGTCTCCGGCCCGTGACCCACATCGCTACTCCTCTCGACTGCCCCAGTGCAGTTCCGGACTGCAGAGCGCCACGGTAGGCAACGGCGACCGCATGCGTCACCGCGCAAGTGTCGGGAGGCGGGACCGGAGCGTCAGACACCCGTCGAGTGGCGGGCCCGGTGGCGCCGGCTCACCGCCAACAGGAGTCCCGCGCCCACGACGGCGGCAGCGACGACCGTGAGCCGGCCCGGCCCGGCGTCGAGCACCCAGCCGCTGACGGTCCCCTGCACCGCCAGCGCGGCGTCGATGACGGGGTCGCCCGGGTCGCCGCCCCCGTTCACCCGCAGCTCGTAGGAACCGTAGTAGGCGACGTACGCACCGGCGAGGACGAGCAGCGCCCCGCTCGCCCGCGACACGTACGGCAGCAGCCCGCGGGTCCGGCGCACGAGCGAGTCGCCGCCCAACGCGACGGCGACGGCCAGGACGCCGACCACGAGGCCCATCCCCACGGCGTACGCGACGAAGGCGGCCAGCCCGCCGGCCACGCCCGACGAGCGGAAGGTCGACGTGGCCATCGCGAGGAAGGGCGCGACGGTGCACGAGAGGCTGGCGACGGCGTAGGCGACGCCGTAGCCGGCCATCGACCACACCGAGGACGCCGGCGCGGCCCCGGCGATGCGCGGCGCCCGGACCGGCAGCTCGCGGCCCGCGAGCAGCCAGCCGCCGAGCCCGATCAGCGCGACCCCGATGACCACGGTGGCCCAGGGCAGGAGTCGCTCGACGGACACCGCCGCCGGGACCACGACCAGGCCGAACGCGCCGAACACGGCCACGAAGCCGGCCGTCATCGCCGCCGTCATGACCCCGGCCCGGCGCAGCGCGACGGCAGCGCCCGGCGGCCCGCCCTGCGCCACCAGCAACGTGAGGTAGGTCGGCAGCAGCGCGAAACCGCACGGGTTCAGCGCCGCCACCGACCCCAGCAGCAGCGCGAACTCCACCGGCACCCCGCCCATGCTCAGCCCGCCGCCAGCCGCTCGACCGCGGCCACGATCTCGTCCTCGTCGAGCGGCCCGCGCAGCACCTCGACGGTGCCGTCGGCCGACACGAGCCCGAGGTCGTACTGCTGTGTCACCTCGAACCTGCTGTAGACCTCGCCCTCGCGGTCGTCGAGGTGCACGATGCCCTCGACGCCGCCGTCGCTGACGAACTCCTCGATGGCCGCGAGATCGCCGGACAGTCCGGCCACGCCGACGAAGGTCACCCGGTCCTCGTACCGCGACGCGAGGTCGGCGACGAGGGGCGCCTCGCGCCGGCACACCGGGCACCAGGGCGCCCAGAACCACAGCACGGCGGGCCGCCCCGCCAGGCTCGCCCCCTCGAACGTGCCGCCGCCGACGGTGGGAGCCGTGAAGTCCAGCTCCTCGGGCACGACGACCGTCGCCACCGGCGACGGAGACGGCGACGACGGTGCGGCCGACGACGGTGCGGCCGACGGCGTCATCGTCGCCGACGGCGGGGCAGCGGACGACGGCGCCGCCTCCGGCTCGTCCTCCTCCGCCGCACCGCACCCGGCCAGCAGGACGACGGCGGCGAACAGCAGGCTGCGCACCCGCTGGATGTGGGATCGGAACACCTCGAAGACCTCTTCCTGGCCGACCGGCGCGACGTCGGGGTCGCCGTCGAGGCCGGTGTCGTAGTCGGTGACGAGCGCGAGGCCGCCGAAGTCCAGCCCGGCCTCGCGGGCGAGCGCCGCCTCGGGGTACTGGGTCATGTTGACGACGTGCCAGCCGGCCTGGCGGTGCCATGCCGACTCCGCGCGGGTGGAGAACCGCGGCCCGTTGATGACGACGACGGTGCCGCCGTCGTGCACCGTCGCGCCGGTGGCCCGGCCGGCCTCCAGCAGCGCCCGCCGGACCCGCGGAGTGTAGGGATCGGCGAGCGAGACGTGCCGCGGGCCGTCGTCGAAGCGGTCGTGGAACGTGTCGGCGCGGCCCCAGGTGCGATCGACGAGCTGGTCGACGACGACCAGGTCGCCGGGCCCGATCTCGGGGCGCAGCGACCCGGCCGCGAACGGCGCCAGCAGGGTGTGCACGCCGACCTGGCGCATGGCGTCGACGTTGGCCCGGTAGTTCACCCGGTGCGGCGGCAGCTCGTGACGGAGTCCGTGCCGGGGCAGGAACGCGACGCCGACGCCGTCGACGTCGGCCACCGTCAGTGGTGCCGACGGCGGCCCCCACGCGGTCCGCACCGGCACCGTCTCGGCGTCGTCCAGGAGGGTGTAGAGCCCGGACCCGCCGAAGATCCCGATCTCTGGTGTCATCGTGATTCCTCCCGGATCAGGCGGCGGGTCTCGGCGAGCTGCCGCCGCATGTCGAGCACCGCGCGGGCGGTGCCGCCCACGGTGCCGGTGACCTTGCTCCGCCCGGTGCGCGGCCGGTACGGCACCGGCCGCTCGGCGATCCGCCAGCCGGCGCGGCCCGCGCGCAGCACCATCTCCAGCGGCCAGCCCGAGCGCCGGTCCACCAGGCCCAGGGCGAGCAGAGCGGTCCGTCGCGCCGCACGCATCGGGCCGATGTCGCTGACGCGCGCACCGGTGTATGCGGCCACCCGGGCGGCGAGGTAGCGGTTGGCCACCCGGACGTGCGGCGGCATGGCGCGCCCGCGCCGGGCCCCGAGCACCAGGTCCGCCTCGTACGCGGCGACCGGATCGGCCACCAGCGGCAGGTCCCGGGGGTCCAGGGAGGCGTCGCAGTCCATGAAGCACACCACGTCCGAGGCCGCGGCCGTCAGTCCCGCGAAGCAGGCGGCGCCGAAGCCGCGCCGCCCCTCGGCGACGACGGTGGCGCCCGCCGCGGCGGCCACCTCCGCCGAGCCGTCGGTGGAGCCGTTGTCGACGACGATGGGGCGGTAGCCGGCGGGCATCCGGCCTAGCACCCACGGGATGGCCTCGCCCTCGTCCAGCACCGGCAGCACGACGTCGATCATGCGACCGGCCGCCTCAGCCGGGCGAACCAGCGTCCGGCCGTCACGTGCCAGCCGGCCACGCACAGGCCCGCGGCCGTCGCGACCCGGACCAGGTCGTCGGCGGCCACCCGCGCCCAGGGGAACCAGCCACTGATCTCGTCGTCGCGTTCCAGCCGGGCCTCGCCGGTCCAGGAGCCCGCGCCGGGAGGCGCCGCCTCGACCACCGCCCGCCCGTCGCCGGCGAGCAGCCGGGCGACCCGGCGCAGCAGCGCCACGGGAGCGCCGCCGATGCCGACGTTGCCGTCGAGGAGCAGCACGCTCTGCCAGCGCCCCTCGCCGGGCAGCGGGTCGAACACGGAGTGGCGCAGCACCGCGGCGCCGCGGGCGCGAGCCTGGTCGACGGCGTGCGCGGAGGCGTCGACGCCGAGGGCGGGGACGCCGAGCTCCGCCAGCGCCACCAGCAGCCGGCCGGGCCCGCAGCCGAGGTCGAGGACCGGCCCGCGCAGCGACGCCAGCAGCGCCCGCTCCGCGGCGGTCGCGGGTGCGGCCCACTCGGCCAGGGCGAGCGGCAGCGCCCAGCCGTCGCGACCGCGCATCAGCACCGTCATCGGGGCGCCCTCCCCCGCCGCCGTCGCGCGACGACGGCGGCGCCCACCGCCAGCCAGACCACCGCGAGCGTCAGCAGCAGATTTCGGCCGTAGTCCAGCGGCAGCGCGCTCGGCACCGACGGCGACCGGCCCCAGCCGCGGACCACCGGCCAGAACAGCAGCGTCAGCAGCGCGCTCAGGGCGAGGCCGAGCCGCACCGGCAGCCGCGCGGCGACGGGCAACCACCGGGTGGCCAGCGCGGCCACGATCAGCGCGGGCGCCACCAGCGCGTCGTGCGCGACGCCCGATCCGGCCAGCCAGACGACCAGGTCGGCCGGGCGGGTGTCGGCGCGGTCCCCCCACGCGCCGGCCAGCCCGTAGCCGGCGATCCCGGCGCCCGCGACCAGGCAGCTCCAGAAGAAGGGGCCCGACGGCGACCGCTGCGTCATGCGCGACTCACCACCAGCTCGTGCACCCACTTCGTCTGCAGGACGCCGGCGCGGTTCGGCGCGATCAGCCGGCACGGGAAGCCGTGGTCGAGGTCGAGCCGCTCGCCGTTCAGCGCGACGGCCAGCATCGTGTCGAGGTCGCGGACCTGCAGGTGGTTCAGCTCCGACGCCCGGTACCGGCCACTGGCCTGCAACGACTCCACCCGCACGGTGACGCCGTCGTCGATCTCGAGGCCCGCGGCCGCCAGCAGGTCGGCGACCGGCACGCCGCGCCACCGGGCCGACGCGCTCCAGCCCTCGACGCAGGCGATCGGCAGCTCGGCCTCGCGGCGCGCCATCCGGTCGAGCTCCCCCGCGGTGAGCTCGACCGGCCGGTTCACGGCGCCGGTGACCCGCAGCCGGAACGACGGGTCGCCCGCGGCGTCGACGACACCGGCCTGGACGGCGCTGCGGTTCACCGGCACGCCCTGCGACCCGATGTCGGGCCGGCGCTGGGCGAACAGTGTCAGCGGCCGCAGCGGCGCCACCGTCTGGCCCGCGGTCGTGACGGTGACGACTCCGGCCGCGACGGCGACCGCTCCGAGGAAGCCGCGCCGCCCGAGCGTGCCCGGGGCCGCGGCGGCCACCGGATGACCGGGCCTGGTGAGCGCCGCTCGCGCGATCGCCGCCTTCGCGCCCACGTGCGCGACCAGGGCGCCGACGGTGATCCAGGCGACCCAGTAGTGGGCGGCCGGGAAGTAGAACCCCCACGGGTACCAGCGCGACACGTTCGCCACCCCGGAGAAGAGCAGGAACACCGCGCCACAGACCAGCGGCACGAGCATCAGCCGCTCGAGCGCGTGCGCGACCCCGGTCACCGGCGGCCAGCGGAACAGCCGCGGGTACACCGACCACAGCTTCGCCAGCAGCAGCGGCACGGTGGCGAACCCCGTCGCGACGTGCAGGCCCTGCGTCACCCGGTACAGCGAGGCGGGCCGCGGCGGGATGGGCAGCCAGCCCACCGGGTGCTGCTGCAGGTGCGAGTACAGACCGGTCAGGAAGCAGACCAGGAAGCAGACGCCGAGCGCGATGCCCAGGATCGCCGCGGTCCGGGCGTCGTGCACCGGCCGGCGCAGCGCGTCGTCACGGGCCTCCTCCAGCGCACGCGGCGGCCTCACCGCGGTTCCGCCCCCGCCAGCAGCGACCGCACCACGGCGGCGGTCCGCGAGTCCGGAGCGGCGGCGGCGACGGCGACCGCGTCGGCCGCCGTGTCGAGGTCGCGCAGCACCGGCAGCGTCGTGACCGTCAGGCCCAGCGAGCGCAGCCGCTCGGCCTGACGGACTCCGGTGTGCGCCGTGCTCATGGGCACGCCGTCGAAGACACCGCGCCACCACCGCCGCAGCCCGAGGGCCCACCAGCCGCCGTCCTCGGCCGGCCCCAGCAGCGCCGTGCGGGCGCCCCCGCCGACGAGCCGGGCCAGGGCCTCGTCCAGCAACGACGGCGTGACCTGCGGCGTGTCCATCCCGATCTGCACGCCGGGACCACCGGCGTGCCGCCAGGCCGCCGCGAGCCGGGCACCGAGCGGGCCACGCACCTGAGGGACCACCTCGAAACCGGCCGGGAGCCACGGACCGGGCCGGCCGTCGAGGGCGACGATGCGCCGCTCGGCGCCACAACGGGCGACGGCGTCCAGGGTGTCGGCGAGGGCCGCCTCGGCGACCCGAGCCGCCTCGGCCGGGTCCAGCGGCGGGCAGAGCCGGGTCTTGACGCGGCCGGGGACCGGCTCCTTCGCGACCACGAGCACGTGGGTGGAGTTCACGCACTCGACCGTAGGTTCGACCGGCTGTCATGATTCTTACAAACGGCGAAACTCTGCCGCCGTACCCGTCCGACCTGGGGCGAAGCGGTCACCGGCGGTGGCATGGTGGAGCCATGGATCCCGGACCGGGCCAGCGCGTGCTGGTGGTGGACGACGACCCGGCGCTGTCCGAGGTGGTCGGCCGGTACCTGCGCCGCGACGGCTTCGAGGTCGACTACGCCGCCGACGGCACCACCGGCCTGGCGAAGGCCCTCGACACCCTGCCCGACCTCATCGTGCTCGACCTCATGCTGCCCGGCCTCGACGGCCTCGAGGTCTGCCGCCGGCTGCGCCTCGTCGCGCCCATCCCCGTCGTCATGCTCACCGCGCTCGGCGAGGAGAACGACCGCATCGCCGGCCTCGAGATCGGCGCCGACGACTACGTCACCAAACCGTTCTCGCCCCGCGAGCTGTCCGCCCGGGTCAAGGCCGTCCTGCGGCGCGCGGCGGCCGGCGCCGTCACGCCGTCGACCGCGGCACGGGGGCTGACCGGCGCCGGCTGCGAGGTCGACCTGGTCGCCCACCAGGTGCGCCGCAACGGCGACCTCGTCGCCCTCACGACCAAGGAGTTCGATCTGCTCGTGCACTTCATGACGAATCCCGGCCGGGCGTACCGGCGCGAGGAACTGCTCGAGGCGGTGTGGGGCTGGCGCTTCGGCGACACCTCCACCGTGACCGTCCACCTGCGGCGGCTGCGCGAGAAGATCGAGGACGACGCGTCCGCGCCGCAGCACCTGCTCACCGTCCGCGGCGTCGGCTACCGGTTCGAGCCATGACCCGGCAGGTCACCACCGTCTCCGTCCTGGCCACGGGCCTGGTCGCCGCCGGCGTCATCGCCGTCGCGGGCGGCATCCCGGCGCGCGACCTCGTGGTCCTGGTGGCGGTGACGGCGCTCGCCTCGGGGGTGGCGGTCCTGGCCGGCGCCACCGTGCTGCGCCGGTTCCGCGGCCGGCCCGTGCGCGCCCAGGCGCTCGTGGTCGCGGTCTCGTCGCTGCTGGTGACGGTGGCCGGCGTCGTCGCCGCGGCGCTGGCGATGTTCATCTCGACCCACGACCTCGTCGCGCTGTTCATCGTCGTCGCGGTGGCGACGGCGATGGCCGTCGGAGCGGCGCTGCAGCTCGGCGAGGACATCGGTACCGCCACGTTGCAGGTCGGGCACCTCGCCCGCACCATGGTCGACGGCGGCGACGGGCCGGCGAGCGTCACCGGTCCGGGCGAGCTGGCCGTGCTCGCGGCGGAGCTCGCCGACGTCTCCCGCCGGCTGGACGAGTCGCGACGGCGCGAGCGGGCGCTGGAGGCGTCGCGGCGCGAGCTGATCGCCTGGGTGTCGCACGACCTGCGCAGCCCGCTGGCGACGATCCGGGCCATGGCCGAGGCGCTCGACGACGAGGTCGCCGACGACACCGCGACCGTTCAGCGCTACCACCGGCAGATCCGCGGCGACGCCGAGCGGCTCACCGTCCTGGTCGACGACCTCTTCGAGCTGTCCCGGATCAACAGCGGCACCGTCCGGCTCGGCCCGGAGCTGGTCTCCATCGCCGACGCCGTCGCCGAGTCGCTGGCCGGTGCCGCCTCGCACGCCTCGGTCAAGGGGGTGGAGCTGGTCGAGGAGCTCGACGACCTGCCGGCGGCGGAGGTGTCGGCGCGCGAGTTCTCCCGCGCGTTGAACAACCTGCTCGACAACGCGATCCGGCACACCCCCGCGGGCGGGCGGGTCGTCGTGCGCTCGGGCCACGACGACGGCGGCGCCCTGCTGCAGGTCATCGACGAGTGCGGCGGCATCCCGGAACCCGACCTGGACCGGGTGTTCGACGTCGCCTTCCGCGGCGACGCGGCGCGGGGCCGTGACGCGGGTGGCGGCGGGCTCGGCCTGGCGATCGCCCGCGGGCTGGTCGAGGCGCACGCCGGCACGGTCGAGGTGGCCAACCACGAGCGGGGCTGCCGGTTCACGGTCCGGCTCCCGGCGTGACGTCGCTCGCCGAACGGTCCGCCTCGACGCATCGCACGGTCCACCGCGCCACGCTGGTGGCGCTGGCCGGCTGGGTGCTGGTGCTGGTCGTGGCCCGGGTCTGGGGCCTGTCCCGGCCCGACCAGGCGGACCTGCATCTGGACGCGATCCCGTTCTACGGCCGCTGGGACCTGGTGCTCACCTGGCGGCTGGCCGCGCCGGTGGCGGTGGGCGCGGCGGCCGTGCTGGTGCTGCCGGTGGTGGCGGCGCGGCTGTCGTGGCGGCGGGTGCTGGGCGCCGTGGCGCTGACGGCGATCGGCTGGAGTCTGGCGCTGGCCGCGGTCGACGGCGCCGGCGGGTTCGGCGACATCGGCCGCGAGTACGGCGCGCACACCGGGCTGGTCGACGAGCGCGGCGGTCCGGCCGCGTTCCTGCGCACCTACGTCGAGCACCAGGACGCCGTCCCCGTCCACCTGCAGGCGCACCCGCCCGGTCTCGTCCTGACGCTGTGGGCGTCGGCCCGGCTCGGGCTGTCCGGGTCGTGGTGGGAGACGGCCCTGGCCATGGCGGGCGTCGCGGCGGCGGCGGTCGCGGCGCTGGCGATCGCGCGCGACGTGGTGTCCGAACGGTTCGCCCGCGCCGCCGCGCCGTTCGTCGTCCTGGCGCCGGCGGCGGTCTGGCACACCAACGCCGACGTGATCTTCGGCGGGCTCGCGCTCACCGGCGTCGCGCTCGTGGTCGTCGCCCGCCGTTGGCCGGCGGCCGCCGCGGGCGGTGCCGTGTTCGGGCTGTCGCTGCTGTTCAGCTATGGTCTCGCGCTGCTCGCCGTCCCGATCGCCGCAGTGACCCTGTGGCGGCGCCGCCCGGCCCTGCTGGCCGTCGCCGCCGCCGCGGGCGCCGTCGTCGTCGCCCTGCCCCTGCTCTGGGGGTTCTGGTGGTTCGACGGTCTCGCCGCCACCCGCGTGCAGTACTACGCGGGCATCGGCGCGGACCGGCCGTACGAGTACTTCCTGCTGGCGAACCTGGCGGTGTTCGCGCTGGCGGTCGGTCCGGCGACGGCGGCCGGGCTGGCCCGGCTGCGGGGCCGGCGGGCCTGGCTCGTCGTCGGCTCGGGGCTGGCGACGGTGCTGCTCGCCGACCTGTCCGGGCTGTCGTCGGCCGAGACCGAGCGGATCTGGCAGCCGTTCATGCCGCTGGTGCTGCTCGCGGGCGCCGCCCTGGCCCCGTCGCGGCGCTGGCTCGCGCTGCAGGTCGCGGTCGCCGTCGTGCTGCAGACCGCCCTGCGCTCCCCCTGGTGAGAACGGAGACGTCATGAAGGTGCTGGTGACCGGCGGCGCCGGGTTCATCGGGGGGCACGTCGTCGACCAGCTGGTCGGCGACGGGGCCGAGGTCGTCGTCCTCGACTCGCTCGTCGCGCACAGCGAGCCTCCGTCGCACCTGCCGGACGCTGTCGACCTGCGGGTCGCCGACCTGCGCGACCCCGACGCCGTCGCCCACGCCTCCGGTGACGTCGACGCCGTCTGCCACCAGGCCGCCCGGGTCGGCCTCGGGGTCGACCTCGACGACGTCGCCGACTACGTGTCCGACAACGACCTCGGCACCGCGGTACTGCTGCGCGCGCTGTGGCGGCGCCGCTTCACCGGCAGGCTCGTCGTCGCGTCGTCCATGGTCGTCTACGGCGAGGGCCGCTACCGCTGCCCGGCGCACGGCGTGGTGACGCCGGGTCCGCGGTCCGGCGCCGACCTCGACGCGGGCCGGTTCGAGCCGCCCTGCCCGCGGTGCGGCGCAGCCCTGTCCTGGGACCGCGTGACCGAGGACGCCGCGCCGGACCCACGCAACGTCTACGCCGCGACGAAGCTGCACACCGAGCAGCTGGCCTTCGTGTACGGCCGCGAGACCGGCGCACCGGTCTGCGCCCTGCGCTACCACAACGTGTACGGCCCGCGGATGCCGCGCGACACCCCCTACGCCGGCGTGGCCAGCATCTTCCGCAGCGCACTGGCCGCCGGCGCGGCTCCGCGCGTCTTCGAGGACGGCGGCCAGGTGCGCGACTTCGTCCACGCCGGCGACGTCGCCCGGGCCAACGTCCTGGCGCTCGGGTCGGCGTGGACCGGCCCGGTGAACGTCGCCAGCGGCGAGCCGCACACGATCCTCGAGATGGCGACGGCGCTGTGCGCGGCGTTCGGGCCGGACGCACCGGCGCCGGTCGTCACCGGCGAGTACCGCCTCGGCGACGTCCGCCACGTCGTCGCCTCACCCGAACGCGCCGCCGAGGTGCTCGGCTTCGAGGCCCGCACCTCCTTCGTGGCCGGCATGGCCGAGTTCGCCCACGCCCCGCTCCGGAGGTGAGGCGCTCTCAACGACTGTCGACCGGCGGGTCGCTCGGGAGGACACGATCGAGCTGGCTGCGTGACGTGACATCCAGCTTGGCGAAGACCTTGCGCAGGTGGTACTGCACGGTGTGCGGGCTGAGGAACAACCGGGTGCCGATCTCGGGGTTCGAGAGGCCGTCACGCGCGAGAACGGCGATCTGCGTCTCCTGGGCCGTCAGGTCCTCAGGCCGTTCGGCGACAGTGCGTTTGCGGGCACTCACGCCGGTCGCCAGCAGCTCGCGCCACGCCCGCTCGGCGAACGCGGTCGCGCCCATGGACTCGAACAGGTCGTGGGCGCGGCGCAGCTGCTCGCGAGCCTCGCGGCGGCGGCGTTCGCGGCGCAGCCACTCTCCGTACAGCAGGTGCGCACGGGCGAGGTCGACGCGCAGGCGGGTGCGTCCGAATCGGGCGACGGCCTCGCGGTACAGCCGCTCCGCCGCCTCGCCCGTGCTCAGGAGCGCCTGCGCTCTCGCCTGGGTTCCCAGGCTCCAGTCCGTCCGAGTGGCGTCGGCCATCTCAGCGAGCTGTGCACATGCGCCGGACGCGACCGCGGTCGTCCCGCATCGGGCCGCCGCCTCGATCAGCTCGGGCAGCACCCAGTTCAGGCCGGCGAGGTCCTCGTCGTACGCGGTGGCGCGCAGGCCGGCCGCCAGCGCCTCGTCGAACCGGCCGAGGCCGTTGTACAGCAGCGCCTCGGCCCAGCCGGTGAAGACCAGGCCGATGCCCTCGCCGCGTCGGGTCGCGTCGTCGATGGTGGCGGCGACCAGATCGGCAGCCTCAGCTGTGTCGCCACGCAACGCGGCCAGTCCCATCGCGCCGTAGGGCGCGATGCCGCTCCCGGTCGCCTCCTTGACCGCCTCGAGTTCGTCCGTCAGCGCCGCCGCGCCGGTCAGGTCACCGGCCAGCAGCAGCGCCGGGGCCCGTGCGGTGATCGCGAGCGGGAGCTCGCCGAGCGCTCCGGTCCCGCGTACGAGGTCGAGGTAGCGGGCGGAGAGCAGCTCCCACTGCTCGTCGTCCCAGAGCCGCACGGCGGTGATGTTCGCCAGGTACATGAGTCGCAGCTGCTCGCCGGCGGTCAGGTCGGTGGGGAATCCCGCCAGGGCCCGGCGCAGGGCGGGGACCCCGGCCGCGTACCCCGTGTGCAGGCCGGCCGCCGTGCCCTCGAGCAGGAGGTCGGGAACGCGTGACGGGTGCTGAGGTCTCGGCGCCGCGCCGGCTGCCCGGGCGACCTCGAGGACGCTGCCGCCGGAGCCGGCCAAGCGGCCGGCGAAGATCGCCGCGAGCAGGGCGTCCGTGTAGGTCGCGCGCGCCCGCCCGGTGTCGATGGGCTCCAGCCGTCGGGCCGCCGTCACCAGCAGTGCCGGGGCATCGCCGCCGCGACTGGTGACGAAGGCGAGCTGCGCGCGCAGCAGGTCGACGGTGGCCTGCTGGCCGTCGTCGAGCCGGCCCGACTCGGCCATCGTCAGCAGGTCGCGCACGTCATCGACGGCGCCCGCGTTGATCAGCGCCTGTGCTGCGGCGAGCGCCCGTCCGGCCCGCCGCTTCGGCGACTGTGTCAGCAGCGCCGACTGCTTCAAGAAGGCGCCTTCCGCGGCGAAGCCGCCGCGTGCCTGGGCGCGGCCGGCCGATCGCTCCAGCTCGGCGGCGACGTCCTCGTCCGGCCCGGGGGCCGCCTGTGCCCGATGCCATGCCCGCCGGTCCGGGTCGACGTGCTCGTCGGTGGCGTCGGCCAGGGCGCCGTGCGCGGCGCGTCGGTCCTCCGGGCTCGCCGACCGGTAGACCGCGGACCGTGCGAGCGGATGGCGGAACCGCACCCGGGTACCGAACTCCGCGACGCCGGCGTCGCCCGCCGCGGCCGCGGCCCCCGGCCCGATGCCGAGCCGTCCGGCCGCCCGGCACACCAACGCGGGGTCGCCGGTCGGGTCGGCAGCCGCCACGACGAGCAGCTGGCGGATCCGCCCCGGAAGCGCCTCGACCCGCCGCCGGAATGTCTCCTCGAGGCCACCCTCCGACGCCACCGCGCCCGGCAAGCCGTAGCCGCCGGCCACCTCGCCCACGGTCAGGCCACGCGGCAGCTCGAGCAGCGCCAGCGGGTTGCCCCGCGTCTCGGCCACGATCTGGTCGCACACGTGCTCGTCGATCGGCCCGGCGAGCGCTCCCTCGAGCAGCGCGCGGGCATCGTCGTCCGGCAGCCCGGCGAGCGGCAGGGCAGGCAGCCGGTCCAGGTCGCGGCTGAGGACCCGCGCGGCGAAGACGAGGCCGACCGACTCCGCGCCGAGCCTCCGGGCGACGAACGCCAGGACCTGCGCGGAGGCGTGATCGAGCCACTGCTCGTCGTCGACCAGGCACACCAGCGGGCGTTCCTGCGCAACCTCCGACAGCAGCCCGAGGACGGCCAGCCCGACGAGGAAGCGATCCGGCGCCGGGCCGGTTCGCAGGCCGAACACGGTCCGCAGTGCATCGGCCTGCGGCTGTGGCAGGTGTTCAAGACGGTCGAGCAGTGGTCCGCACAACTGGTGCAGGCCGGCGAAGGCCAGCTCCATCTCGGACTGGACGCCGGCGCCGCGCACCACTCGGCAGCCCGGCGCGTGCGCGGCCAGGTGGTCCAGCAGCGCGGTCTTGCCCACGCCCGCCTCGCCGTGGATCACCAGCGCCCGGCTCTCGCCGGCGTGCGTGACGGCCGCCACCAGCTGGTCGAGCAGCTCGCGTTCGGCGTGACGACCGGTCAGGCCCACGGAGTGCCGCCAGACGGGGAGCCCCCCGCGCTTCCGGTCAGCGTTCACGGACGTCCGCACCTCCTCGCCCTACCCATGGCGACTACCCAGTGGGGGATTCGATCGCGGCGCCGTCGCGACAGGCTGTTCATGAGTCGTGAACGGAGCGGGATGACATCGTTCGACCCAGCGGAACCGGGGCGCCACCTGTGGGCGTCCCGCAGGGCAGCCATGACCCGGAGCGCCGGCGCCACGCTGCTCTCGGTGAACGTCGGCCTGCCGCGCCGGGTGGCGTGGAACGGGACGACGGTGTTCACGGGCATCTTCAAGGTGCCGGTGCCGGGCCCGCGGAAGGTGCGCCGGCTCAACATCGACGGCGACGGCCAGGGTGATCTGGGCGGTCACGGCGGCGAGCAGCGGGCGGTGCTGGTCTACCAGCGCGACTCCTACGACCACTGGGCCCGGCACTTCGGCCGCGACGACCTCACGCCCGGCTCGTTCGGCGAGAACTTCACCGTCGACGGGCTGGCGGACGACGAGGTGTGCATCGGCGACCGCTACCGCATCGGCACGGCGGAGTTCGAGGTCACCCAGCCCCGGGTCACCTGCTTCCGGGTCGGCATGCGTCTCGGTGAGCCGCAGCTGCCGGCGCTGCTGGTCGGCCACCGCCGGCCGGGCTTCTACCTCCGGGTGATCACCGAGGGCGAGGTCGGCGCCGGCGACCCGATCGTCAGGACCCGCACCGGCCGTCACCGCCTCACCGTCGCCGCCACCGACGCGCTGCTCTACCTCCCGGGCCGCGACGCGGACACGCTGCGCAAGGCCGTCGACATCCCGGCGCTGAGCCCCGGCTGGCAGCAGTCGTTCCGAGACCTGCTGACCGGCGACCTGTCGACCGCGACCACCCTCGGACCGACCATCGGGACGGAGCCGGCGTGGGACGGGTTCCGCGCGATGACCGTCGCGCGGGTGGTCCGCGAGACACCGACCGTGTCGTCGTTCCACCTGCGCGCCGACGGTGACGGCGCCGAACCCGCGCTGCCGGGCCAGTACCTCACTCTGCGGCTGCGCGACCGGGCCGAGGATGCGGCGACGATCCGAAGCTACTCGATCTCCGCACAGCCGAGCGCCGGCACGTATCGCATCACGGTCCGGCGCGACGAACGCGGCCGGGGCAGCAGGTTCCTCCACGACAACGTGCGGGCCGGGAGCAGCGTGGACGTCGCGGCGCCCCGGGGCGAGTTCGTGCTGCGGCAGAGCGGCGAGCCCGTCGTCCTGGCGTCCGCCGGCGTCGGCGCGACGCCCCTGATGGCCATGCTCCACGAACTCGCCGACGGC
Source organism: Jiangella mangrovi (assembly GCF_014204975.1). Classification (NCBI taxonomy): domain Bacteria; kingdom Bacillati; phylum Actinomycetota; class Actinomycetes; order Jiangellales; family Jiangellaceae; genus Jiangella; species Jiangella mangrovi. Next base: position 3,360,608 of record NZ_JACHMM010000001.1, on the reverse strand, counting down.
GGCAGCACCGGACCGGTGTGGTGGGTCCACGTCGCGCGCGGACCCGAGGACCACCTCTTCGCCGCGGAGGCCGGCGACCTGCTCGACCGGCTGCCCGGCGCACGCCGAGTGACCTTCTACACGCGGTCGACGGCGGTTCCGGCCACTGGGACGACGCTGCACGGCCGGCCGGACGGTGAACGGCTCGCGTTGCTGGGCCTGCCGGCCACGGCCCGCGCCTACCTCTGCGGACCGGGCAGCTTCGTCGCCGACCTCACCACCACGCTCGTCCGCCTCGGACTGGCGCCGGACCGCATCCACTCGGAGTTGTTCGGCGCCCTGGCGCCCATCAACCCCGGCGTCGTCGACCGGCCGGTCGAGGCGCCGCACCAGCCCGCCGAGCCCGGCACCGGACCCGCCGTCACCTTCGCCCGCAGCGGCCTCACCACGCGCTGGCGCGACGGTGACCGCTCGCTGCTCGACCTCGCCGAGGCGTGCGCCATCCCGACCCGCTGGTCCTGCCGCACCGGGGTCTGTCACACCTGCGCCACCCCCGTCATCTCCGGTACCCCCACCTACGGTCCCGAACCGCTCGAACCACCGCCACCCGGCCAGGTCCTGCTCTGCTGCGCCCAGCCGGTCGACGACCTCGTCGTCGACGCCTGACCTCCCTCTGCCGAAGGAGCCCCGATGCAGTACCGGATCGAAGTGATCACCCTCGCGGTCGCCGACGCCGACGCCGCACTGACCTTCTACCGCGACGTGCTCGGCTTCGACCTCGACGTCGACTGGTCCCCGTCGCCGGGATTCCGCGTCGTCCAGCTCACGCCGCCCGGCTCCCCCGCGTCGATCCAGTTCGGCGTCGGCCTCACCGACGCCGCGACCGGGTCGGCCCGGGAGAACTATCTGGTCGTCACCGACGTCGAGACCGCCCACGTGGAACTGACCCGTCGCGGCGCTACGCCAGGCCCCGTCGAGCACAAGGCCGACCGCGCGAACTGGGCCGGCCGCTACCGGCCCGGCACCGACCCGGACCGCACCGACTACGCGAGCTCCTTCACCCTGACCGACCCCGACGGGAACACCTGGCGGGTGCAGGAGCGCGGCCACCGGACGGTGACCCATGCGCCCGCCGACGAGTCCGCGCGGTAGCCGGGACCGGTGCACGGCGCCCTCAGGCCTGCGGGTCCGCATGACGGCGGCGCTGGTGGCGGGCGACGCGGGCACGGTTGCCGCAGATGTTCGCGGTGCACCAGACCCGCCGCGCGTTCTCGGCCACGAAGATCATGGAACAGGTGTCGTTCGCGCAGTACCGCAGCCGGCCGCCACGGTCGGCGTCGGCCACCAGCGCGATCGCCTCGCGGGCGATGACGGCCAGCCGCGGGTTGCCGCCGTGCTCGACGTGCCAGCGTGTCTCGGCACGCGCGCCGTCGGGCCCGACCTCGAGGCGCAAGCTGCTCGGCACCGAGCCGGCGAAGGAGTTGAGGTCCTCGACCGCCGACGGCGACGGCGCCCGCCCGGCGATGCGGGCCTCGAACGCCTCGCGGACGGCGGCGCGCAGACGACGGGCGGCGACGGGGTCCGGCTGCGGCGCCGCGGGAAGCCGCGCCGCCTGCAGGCCCCACCATGCTCCGGCGTGCTCCTCGAGCAGGTCGACCGCCGGGCTCACGGCCAGCATGACGGTGTCGGCGAAGTCGACGGCCACCGAGGGCTCGCCGCCCATCGGGAACCCGGCCGCCTGCACGTCCTTCAAGCTCGGACTAATGCTCATCATCCACTCCCAACCGTTACTGAGGTGACCCTAGCCGGACCTACATCCGCACGCAAGTAGGTGAGCCACAGACCTTGCTAATGCATAGTTAGCTCTGTTAGACATTAGCCATCCGGCATCGCCGCCGGACCGAGCGAAAGGAACCGACCCATGGGACTCAGCTGGCAGCAGGGCCCACTCGCCACCCGAGGCGTGGGCACCTTCCTCACCGACGCACCCCTGCCCGAGCGGCTGCTCTTCGCCGAGCCGCTGCGCCGGCGGATGCGCGTGCGGTTCCAGGGCGAGTGGATCGCCGACAGCGAGGACGTCGTCCTCCTGCACGAGCCGGGCCACTACCCTGTCGCGTACTTCCCGCTCACGGACATCCGCTCCGACGCGCTGCAGCACACGGACCGCGTCACGAACCACCGCGAGCTCGGAGCCACGGCCTGGTTCACCGTCACCGCCGGTGGCGAGCATGCCGAACGGGCCGCCTGGCAGCACGTCGAGCTGCCCGGCCACGCCGACGTCCTGGCCGGGCGGGTGGCGTTCGCCTGGCGGCAGATGGACGCGTTCTACGAGGAGGACGAGCGGATTCTCGGCCACGCCGCCGACGCCTACCACCGCATCGACGTCCGGCGCACGTCACGGCACCTGGTCGTCGAGCACGGCGACACCGTCATCGCCGACACCCATGCGCCGGTCGTGCTCTACGAGTCCGGCTTCGCCCCGCGCTGGTACGTCACCCGCGATGACATCGTCCTCGACCGGCTGACGCCGCTCGAGGGCCAGACGTTCTGCCCGTACAAGGGCCTGGCCAGCTACTACGCCGTCGACGGCGTCGAGCGCGCCGCCTGGTCGTACGAGAACGCCTTCACCGAGGTCGGCCGCGTCGACACCCTGATCTCGTTCGAGCCCGACCTGGTCGAGGTCTATCTCGACGGCGTCCGCCAGCAGCTCGCTCCGGGCCAGCTGGTCACCGCGCACGGGCTCGACCGCGGCCTCGACCCGGACGAGGTCGCCGACCGAACCCCCTCCGCCCGCTAGTCCCGACCACGCTCACGAAGGGCAGCCGGTCATGGCCGACGTTCCAGCAGACCTGCGCTACCTCGAGGACCACCACTGGGTCACCGCGGTCGGACCCGCCACCGTCCGCATGGGGGTCACCGACTTCGCTCAGGAGTCCCTGGGCGACGTCGTCGAGATCGACCTGCCGGCGCCGGGCACGGGCACGACCGTCGGGCACGCCGTCGGCGAGATCGAATCGACCAAGAGCGTCAACGACCTCGTCGCGCCCGTCACCGGGACGGTGTCGGCCGTCAACACGGCGGTGTCCGATCGGCCCGAGCTGATCAACGCCGACCCCTACGGCGAGGGATGGCTCATCGAGATCGACACCGACCCGGAGTCCCTGCCCGGGCAGCTCGGCCGTCTGCTGAGCGCCGGCGACTACGCGCGCTTCACCGGCCAGTGAGGAGTCCCGCCATGACCAGCACCGCACCCGCCACCACGCCCACGCCCGCCGCCGGAGGTCCCCGCGTCCGCCGCCCGGGCCGCCTGTTCCGGACCGCCGTGCACCGCCTCACCTCGTTCGTCCTCCCGCCCGGCGGCACGCTCGCGCAGACGCTCACCGGTCCCCCGGCGGAGCGCCCGAACGCCGAGCAGCCCGCTTTGCGGCTGCACCTGAACGCGCCCATGCTCGACGTGCGCCCGCTCGGGCGGTGGCTTCCGTGATCGAGTTCATCGACGTCACCAAGTCCTACGACGGCGACGCGCCCGCCGTCGAGAACGTGAGTCTGCGCCTGCCGGCGCGGAGCATCACCGTCCTCGTCGGCTCGAGCGGCAGTGGGAAGACCACCCTCCTGCGGATGGTCAACCGCATGGTCGACCCGACCTCCGGGCGCGTCGAGATCGACGGCGAGGACGTCGCCGCCCGGCCGCCGGTCGCGCTGCGCCGCGGCATCGGCTACGTGCCGCAGCACTCCGGCCTCCTGCCGCACCGCCGCGTGATCGACAACATCGCGACGGTGCCGCTGCTGAACGGCGAACCGAAGGCTGCCGCCCACCGGCGCGCGAGCGAACTCATGGACGTCGTGGGCCTGGACGCGTCGCTCGCCGGCCGCTACCCGGCGCAGCTCTCCGGCGGCCAGCAGCAGCGCGTGGCGGTGGCGCGTGCCCTCGCGGGCGACCCGAACATCCTGCTGATGGACGAGCCCTTCGGAGCCGTCGACCCCATCGTCCGCGCCGAGTTGCAGCAGGAGACACTGCGCCTGCAGCACGAGTTGCGCAAGACCATCGTGTTCGTCACCCACGACATCGACGAGGCGTTCCTGCTCGGCGACGAGGTGGTGATCCTGCGCCGCGGAGGACGAGTCGCCCAGCGCGGCACGCCGGCGGACATCCTGGCCGACCCTGTCGACGCGTTCGTCGCCGCGTTCATCGGCAGCGACCGCGGCAGACGGCGGCTCACCATCAGCTCGCGCCGTCCGACCACCGGCGCGGACCGCGTCGTGGTCGACGCCGGCGGCTACCCCGTGGGAGTCATCGCCGCGCCGGCCGGGCAGTTGGCGGCCGGTGATCCGACGCCCCGGTCACGCGGCACCAGGATGGCCGGCTGATGTCCTGGCTGCTGGACAACCGGGCCCTCGTCCTCGACCTCACGCTCGAGCACGCGCGGCTCAGCGCCGTGCCGATCGTCGTCGCGTTGCTGGCCTCGATCCCGCTGGGGTGGCTCGCGCACCGCGTGCGGGTCGCCCGGCTGATCGTGCTGTCGTCGTTCAACCTCGTGTTCACGATCCCCTCCCTGGCGCTGTTCGTGCTGCTGCCGCTGTTGCTGGGCACCCGCATCCTCGATGACCTCAACGTCATGGTCGCGCTGTCGCTCTACGCCATCGCGATGATGCTGCGCGGCGCCGTCGACGGGTTCGACCACGTCTCGCCGGCCGTCCGGCGCTCGGCCACGGCCATGGGCTACTCACGCGCCGGCCTGTTCTGGACGGTGCAACTGCCGCTGGCCGGGCCCGTGCTGCTCGCGACCCTGCGGGTGGTGTCGGTCGGCACCGTCAGCCTGCTGAGCGTCGCCGCGCTGATCGGCAAGGGCGGACTCGGCTACCTGTTCACCAACGGCTTCCAGCGCGACCACCCGGCCGAGATCGTGGTGGGGATCGTCTTCGTCCTGCTCGTCGCGCTGGCCTTCGACCTGGTCCTGGTGCTCGCCGGACGAGCGTTGCTGCCGTGGGCCCGGCTGCCGAAGGAGGCGGGCGCACGATGACCTACGTCCTCGACGCCGTCCGCTACATCGTCGAGCCCCAGAACTGGGCCGGGCCCGACGGCATCGGCCTGCGGCTGGCACAGCACGCCCTGTACGTCGCGATCAGCGTCGCCGTCGCCGCAGTCGTCGCGGTGCCGCTCGGCGTCCTCATCGGCCACACGGGGCGCGGCCGGACCCTCGTCGTGGCGGTCACCGGTGCCGCCCGGGCGCTGCCCACCTTCGGCCTGCTGCTCTTCGTGGTCCTGCTGTCCGGGCTGCATCTCGCGCCCGTCATCGCGGTGCTGGTGATCCTGGCGGTCCCGCCGATCCTCGCCGCGACCTACGCCGGCGTCGGCGCCGTCGACCACGCCGCCGTCGACGGCGCCCGAGCGACCGGCTTCAGCGAGTGGCAGATCGCGCGACAGGTCGAGATCCCGTTGGCGCTGCCGCTGATCGTGGGCGGCGTCCGCTCGGCGACCCTGCAGACCATCGCCACGGCCACGATCGCCGGCTACGTCGCCCAGGGAGCGCTCGGCCGGTACCTGATCGAGGGACTCGCCCGCCACGAGTACGCCACCGCCGTCGTCGGGGCGCTGCTCGTCGGCGGCCTCGCGCTCGTCGCCGACGCCGGCCTCGCCGTCGTCCAAGCCGTCGCCGCCCCGAGTGGTGGCCGCCTCGCCCCTGGCACCCCTCTCCCGGAAGGAACGTGATCGGCGATGACACGCGTCCCTCGCCTCACCGCATCGCTGGTGGCCCTCGGGCTCGGCCTGGTCGCGGCCGGCTGCGCCGGCAACGACCCGCTCGCGGCCGGCGAGCCCGGCGAGGTCGACACGACCCTCACCATAGGCTCGCAGGGCTTCGCCGAGAGCGACATCCTGGCCTACGTCTACGGACTGGTGCTCGCCGATCACGGCTACGAGGTCGACTACCAGCTCGGCATCGGCGCACGCGAGATCTTCATCCCCGCCCTGCGCGACGGGTCCATCGACCTCATCGCGGACTACTCCGGCAACCTGCTGCGCGCCGCCGACCCCGACGCCACCGCCTCGACACCGGAGGACGTGAGCGCCGCGCTCCCCCAGGCCCTCGAGCCGCTCGGGCTCGCGGTGCTCGACGTGGCCCCGGCCGAGGACGCCGACGCCCTCGTCGTCACGGCCGAGTTCGCCGAACGCCATGGCCTGACGTCGATCGGGGACCTGGCGCCGATCGCCGGCGAGCTCACCATCGGGTCGAACACCGAGTTCGAGACCCGCTCGTACGGCCGGCCCGGCCTCGCCGACGTCTACGGCGTCGAGGGCTGGACGTTCCTGCCCATCGACGACTTCGGCGGACCGGCCACGCTCGACGCCCTGCGCACCGGGCGGATCCAGGTGGCCGACATCTTCACCACCAACCCCGCCCTCCAGGACGGCGACCTCGTCGTCCTCGACGACCCGGAACGACTCATCGCAGCGCAGAACATCGTCCCGCTCCTCAGCGAGGCGCTGCTGACCGACGACCTCGCGGGCGTCCTGAACCCGGTCTCCGCGCAGCTCACCACGGCCGACCTGACGGCGCTCAACGCCGTCGCCGCCGGCCCGGACAAGCCGTCGCCCGAGCACATCGCCCGCGACTGGCTGGTCGAGAACGACCTGCTCGAGCACTGAGCATCGGCACCAACCGCACGGAAAGGCACTCCCATGGTCTCCGTCCATCACCGCTACCAGAACATCGACGGCCGCCGGCTCTTCTACCGCGAGGCCGGACCCGCCGACGCGCCCACCGTCGTGCTGCTCCACGGCTTTCCCACCAGCTCGTTCATGTTCCGCGGCCTCATTCCCCTGCTGGCCGACCGGTACCACGTCGTCGCACCGGACCACCTCGGGTTCGGGCTGTCCGACGCACCGGGCGCGGACGAGTTCGGCTACACCTTCGACGCCCTGACCGACCTCACCGACGGGCTGCTCGACTCGATCGGCGTCGAGCGGTACGCGATGTACGTGCAGGACTACGGCGCGCCGATCGGCTGGCGGCTCGCGCTGCGGCACCCCGACCGGATCACGGCGATCATCAGCCAGAACGGCAACGCCTACGACGCCGGCTTCGTCGACGAGTTCTGGAAGCCGGTCTGGGCGTTCCACGCCGACCAGAACGACAGCACCGAACAGGCCATGCGCGGCGCCCTGACGCTCGATGCCACGAGATGGCAGTACCTCGAGGGTGTGCCCGACGAGTCGCTGGTCGACCCCGAGGCCCTGGCACCACGACTACTCGCTGCTGTCCCGTCCCGGGAACGACAGGGTCCAGCTCGCCCTCTTCCTCGACTACCGCACCAATCCCCCGCTCTACCCGGCAGTCCACAGCTACTTCCGTGAGTCACAGGTGCCGCTGCTCGCGGTGTGGGGCAAGGGCGATGAGATCTTCGCTCCTGCCGGTGCCACCGCCTTCCGCGACGACCTGCCCGACGCGCAGGTGCGGCTCATCGAGGGTGGCCATTTCCTCCTCGAGAGCGCCCTGGACGAGTCGGCCGGCATCATCCGGGCCTTTCTCGATGCGCACCTGCGCTGACGGCAAGGGAGTGTCTGACGGATCGACGCACCCTTCCTACCCGTTCGTGATCAGACGTCTTGATGGATGGTGGCCAGCTGTTGTCGATCATGGAGAAGTGCGGCTTCCGCGGCCCTCGAAACCCGCTCTTCTCCATGATCAACCGGGATCCGGGGCCGCGGACCCATTGATCCGTCAGACACGCCTTAGAGCTGTTGGGCGCGCCGGAAGCGGGCCGGGGTGACGCCCATGGCGGCCCGGAACGCCCGGGTGAAGGCGGACTCGGACCGGTAGCCGACCCGCATGGCCACAGCCGCCACCGTCAGGCCCGTGGAGTCGAGCAGGTCCGCGGCCGCCATGAGCCGCGCCTGCGTCAGGAACGCGCCGACGGTCATGCCGGTGCCGCGCGCGAACCGGCGCAGGAACGTCGCCCGAGACATCGCCGCCTCGCGGCTCAGCCGCTCGATGGACCAGTCGGCGGCGGGCTCGGCCAGGATCCGCTCGACGGCGGCCGCGACGGGTCCGTCTCCGGCCGCGGTCCAGAGCGTCGCGTCGGTGCTGGAGCTCCGCGCCGTCCGCAGCACCATGGCGAGGAGCGCCGTGCACAACCCCGAGAGGAAGGCCGCGGTGCCGGCACCCTCGCGCTGCGCCTCGCCGCGCATCAGCGCGCTCAGCATGTGCAGGACCTCGGCGCTCTCGGCCGACTGCCCGAAGGACACCTTGACCGGGTCGGGCAGGCTGCGGAACAGCAGGGCCCCGGCGCCGGCGCCGAACCGGTAGTGGCCGCAGAACAGGTCGATGACGCCGTCGCCGCCGGTGCTGCTGCGGGTCGTGACGAACGCGTCGCCGCCGGTCTCGGCCGTCCCCCGCAGCGGCTCCGGCCCGGGCGTGATGACGCGGTGCGGCGACCCGCTCGGGATGACGACGACGTCGCCCGGTCCGAGCTCGAGGACCACCGAGCCGACCTGGAGCCGGCAGGTGCCCTCGAGCAGGACGTGGAACGGCGCGCGCTGCTCGCCGTGCGCGGCGACGTCCATGCGCGTGGACGCGCCCAGCAGGCAGTGCTTGTCGAGGCTCGCCTCGAGCCGCGCCTGGCGGAGGAGATGGCTGACAGCATCCATGGGAGTGAGACTCTTGGGCTGGTTTCTGACACGGAGGAGCCTGTCCGTATCAACCCTAGCGCCGCACGCTGGAACCATGACCACCACGACCACCATCACCGCCGACGTCCTCGTCGTCGGCTTCGGCAAGGGCGGGAAGACCGCCGCGCACGCGCTCACCGACGCCGGGCGACGCGTCGTCCTCGTCGAGCAGTCCGAGAACATGTACGGCGGCACCTGCCCCAACGTCGGCTGCGTGCCAACCAAGATGCTGGTGCACTACTCGAACGCGAAGCGGCTCGAGGACGACGCGCAGGAGTTCTTCGCCGGCTCCGTCGCCGGGGTCCGCGCGCTGACCAGCGCCTTCCGGCGCGGCAACTTCGAGGCACTGGACGGCAAGGACACCGCGACCGTCATCACCGGCACCGCCCGGTTCGTCGATCCGCACACCGTCGCCGTCGGCGAGGGAGACGACGCCATCACCGTCACGGCGCAGACCGTGCTGATCAACACCGGCTCGGAGCCGATGGTCCCCGCGATCCCGGGCCTGGCCGAGAGCCCGCACCGGGTCAGCAGCACCGACCTCATCCAGCAGGACCGGCTGCCCGAGCGGCTGGTGGTCATCGGCGGTGGGTACCTCGGTCTGGAGTTCGCCTCGATCTACCGGCACTTCGGCGCCCAGGTGACCGTCCTGGAGTCCGCCGACCGCCTGCTCGGGCGCGAGGACGAGGACGTCGCCCAGGTCGTGACGGACATCCTGCAGGGCGACGGCATCCAGATCGTCACCGGCGCGACCGTCGTCGCCGTCCGCGACGAGGGCGCCGCCACCACCGTCGTCTACGAGAAGCACGGCCAGACCCTCAGCGTCGAGGCCGACGCCGTGCTGCCCGCCACCGGCCGCCGGCCCGCGACCGCGGGGCTGAACCTCGAGGCCGCCGGCGTGCACACCACCCCGCGCGGCGCCATCGAGGTCGACGAGCACCTGCGCACCAGCCAGTCGCACGTCTTCGCCCTCGGCGACGTCAACGGCGGACCGCAGTTCACCTACATCTCCCTCGACGACGCACGCATCGTGCTCGACCAGCTGCTCGGCGAGGGGAAGCGGTCGACGGCGGACCGGGTCGCCGTCCCCCGCACGCTGTTCATGAGCCCGCCGCTGGCCACCGTCGGACTCACCGAGACCCAGGCACGCGAGCAGGGCCGGAACATCGTCGTGTCGCGCGAGAACGTCGCCGACATCGTCGCGATGCCGCGCGCCTACACCGTCGAGGAGACCCGCGGCGTCATGAAGTTCGTCGTCGACGCCGACACCGACCTCGTGCTGGGCGCCGCGCTGCTCTCCATCGACGCGCAGGAGATCGTCAACACCGTCGCCCTCGCCATGCGCCACGACGTGACGGCGACGGAGCTGCGCACCTCGATCTACACCCACCCGAGCTCGACTGAGGCGCTCAACGAGGTCTTCGACAAGGTCGTCCGCTCGTCAGAGTGAGACGTGCCGGTTGACGTCCTTGTAGAGGAGATAGCGGAACGGCCCGGGCCCACCGGCGTAACAGGCCTGTGGGCAGAAGGCGCGCAGCCACATGAAGTCGCCGGCCTCGACCTCGACCCAGTCCTCGTTGAGCAGGTAGACCGCCTTGCCCTCCAGGACGTAGAGGCCGTGTTCCATCACGTGCGTCTCCGGGAACGGGATCGAGGCGCCGGGCCGGAAGTTCACGATGTTGACGTGCATGTCGTGGCGCAGGTCGGCGACGTCCACGAAGCGGGTCGTCGACCACGCGCCGCCGGTTCCGGGCATGTCGGCGGGGGTGACGTCCTGCTCGCGGGTCACGAAGGCGGGCGGAACGTCGAGGCCGTCGACGCGTTGGTAGGCCTTGCGGATCCAGTGGAACGTCGCGGTCGCCGACGTCTCGTTCGCGAGGGTCCAGCGGGTGCCGGGCGGAAGGAAGGCGTACGAGCCCGGCCGCAGCACGTGCGCGACGCCGTCGACGGTGAGGGTGGGCGACCCGTCGACCACGAACAGGACGCCCTCCGCCTCCGGGTCGGGCTCGGGGTGTTCGGAGCCGCCCCCGGACGACACCTCGACGACGTACTGGCTGAACGTCTCGGCGAAGCCCGACAGCGGCCTGGCCAGCACCCACAGCCGTGTGTTCGCCCACCCGGGCAGGAAGGATGCGGTGATGTCGCTGAGCGTGCGGGCCGGGATGACGGCGTACGCCTCGGTGAACCTCGCGCGGTCCGTGGTCAGGGCGGTCTGCGGCGGCAGTCCGCCGCGCGGCACGTAGTAGTCGTTCATCGCTCCCCCCTTCGAAGCAGCGTCCCGGCCGGCGCGTCACCGACGGGCCGGCCGCGCAGCCACGTCTCGCGGACCACCCCCGACAGCCGGCGCCCGGCGTAGGCCGAGACCGGGTTGCGGTGGTGCAGCGTCGCGACGTCGACGACGAACTCCTCGTCGGGCGCGAACCGCACGAGGTCCGCGTCGGCACCTGCCTCGATGCGGCCCTTGTGGCGCAGGCCGATCCGGTCCGCCGGCGCGGTGGCCATCCACCGCACCACGTCGGCCGGCGAGTGGCCCCGGGCCCGGGCGGCCGTCCACACCGCGGGCAGCCCGAGCTGGACCGACGCGATCCCGCCCCACGCCGCGCCGAAGTCGCCGCCGCCGCGCGCCTTGAGCTCCGCGGTGCATGGCGAGTGGTCGGAGACGACGAAGTCGAGGTCACCCGCGGCCAGCGCGGCCCAGAGCGCCCCACGATTGGCGGCGCCGCGGATCGGCGGGCAGCACTTGAGCTCGGTGGCGCCGTCGGCGATGTGCTCGGCGTCGAAGGTCAGGTAGTGCGGGCACGTCTCGACGCTCACGTCGACGCCGGCCGCGCGGGCGTCGCGCAGGGCCGGCACCGCCCCGGCAGCGCTGAGGTGGACGATGTGGGCGCGGGCGCCCGTGGCACGGGCCTGGGCGATGACCAGGTCGATGGCGGCCTTCTCGGCCTCCTCGGGGCGGGAGGCGAGGAAGCCGGCGTAGTGGACGCCGTCGAGCGCGGTCTCGTCGAGCAGCCGGCCGTCCTCGGCGTGGACGATCATCAGCGCACCCAGGCCGGCGCAGTCGCGCATCGCCGGCGCGAACTCCTCGGGCTCGAGGTGACCGAACTCGTCGACCCCTGAGTCGAGCAGGAAGCACTTGAAGCCGAACACCCCGGCACGGTGCAGCGGCTCCAGATCGGGCCGGTTGCCCGGCACGGCGCCGCCCCAGAAGCCCACGTCGACCCAGACCCGTCCCTCGGCCGTGCGCCGCTTGAGCTCCAGGGCGTCGACGGTGGTGGTGGGCGGGACGGAGTTCAGCGGCATGTCGACGATCGTGGTGACGCCGCCCGCGGCGGCCGCACGGGTCGCCGTCGCGAACCCCTCCCACTCGGACCGGCCCGGCTCGTTGACGTGCACGTGGGTGTCGACCAGGCCGGGCAGCAGCACCTCGTCGTCCTCGAGCGTGACCGTCCGGGCGGCCGGTGGCGCGTCGTCGTAGGCCGTGACGACGGCGATCCGCCCGCCCGCGATGCCCACGGCGGCGGGCGCCTCGGCGCCGTCGACGACGGCCCGCCGGGCGCGGACGACGAGGTCGAGGTCAGCTGCCACGGTAGGTCGTGTAGCCGTAGGGGCTGAGCAGCAGCGGCACGTGGTAGTGCGCGTCGGCGTCGGCCACGGTAAAGACGACGACCACCTCCGGGTAGAAGGGGGTCGCCGTGGCGAAGCGCAGCACGTAGTCGCCGGGGTCCAGCCGGTCCGGGCCGAGCGCGGCGACGCGGCCGTCGGCGTTCGTCACCCCGTCGCCGAGCGGGTCGCCGGCACGGGTCTCGAGCGTGACCCGGAGGCCCGCGGCCGGCCGCCCGGAGGCGGTGTCGAGGACATGGGTGGACAGGGTGCTCACAACGACGCCTCCAGTCGCAGCAGTGCGATCTCGCGCAGGTTGCCGACGGCCTCGGCCCGCTCGGCGACGTCGTCGTTGCGCAGCCTCCGGTCGAGCTCGCCGAGGATCTCCTCGGCGTCGCGGCCGGCCGCCCGGATCAGGAACACCCGGCCGAACCGCTCCTCGTACGCCGCGTTCCCGGCGGCCAGGCGCTCGGCGGTGTCACCGGCGGCCGGGTCGACGCCGGCCTGCTCGCGCCGCGACCGCTCGCCGCCGCGCTCGCCGATCCGCGGGTGGGACGCCAGCGCCTGATCGAGCTCCTCGTCGGTGAGCTCACGGGCGGCAGCATCGGCGGCGCGCAGCAGCGCCGGCCGGTCGGCGTACGGCTGGCCGGCCAGCACGTCGTCGGCCCAGCGCGGCACGGACAGGCAGCCGAGCAGCGTGTCTCGCGTCGTCGTCACGCCGGTCATCAGCAGAATCCCGGGACGGCCAGCCAGGCGTCGTCGGCGGGTGGAGCGTCGTCGCGGGTCACCTGCGCCTCAATCAGCCCGTACGGCCGGTCCGCGGCGACGAACACCTCGCCGTCGTTGCTGAGCCCGTCGACCTGGAAGTCACTGAAGTCGACCAGGAAGTGGTGCACGTTGGGTGCGGAGAACCTGATCTCGGCGAGCCCCGGCTGCGCGTCGAGCACGGCGCTCCCCATGGCGTACAGCATCTCCTGCAGGGCGCGCGTGTAGGTGCCGGCGAAGGTCCGCAGCAGTGTCGCGGTCACGGCCTCGTGCGAGGCGTTCCAGTCGACGCCGTCCACGGACGCGTGCCGCCACCGCGCCACCAGGGAGGTGGCGAGGACGCGGTCGTCGGTCTCGGGCAGCGTCGTGAACTCGTCCTTCAGGAAGCCCTTGAACTCGGAGTCCGTCGAGTTGAGCAGCACGAGGTCCGTGATGCCCGACACCACGTGCGTGCCGTCGTGCCCGACGGTCACCACGGCCGTGCGGACGCTGCCGCCGCGGCGGACGAACGAGTGGTCGCCGATGCGGTCCCAGCCGTACTCCTCGACCCGGACCTGCGCCGTCTCGGCGGCGGGACACGCCTCGAGCAGCCTGGCGCCCAGCGCGAGCGCGTAGTCCTCGGGCGAGCCGACGCCGTGCAGCTTCGCGTAGGCGAACGCGGTGTTCTTCTGCGTGTCCGTCGGCAGCACCGCGGTCTGGTCGCCGGTGACGTGCGCCGCGGCGAAGTCGCCCCGCAGTGACGTCGACACGTTCAGGTCGCGGATCTCGTGCCGCGGCGTGTCCCGGACGACGCGGACGACGCGGCACTCCGCCTTGCCGTACTGGTTGGCTCCGAGCGTGTGGGCCATCGGCTACTCCTGGAATCTCGGGTCGGCCTGTCTCGGGTCGGCCAGCGCGTGGAGGTCGGCCGTCCCGAGGCCCGTGCCGTCGGCGACCTCGGCCTCGTCGACGGCGCCGCAGTCGACAGCGCGCAGCAGGAACGCCGCCAGCGCCCGGGCGGTCGCCGGCTCGTCGGCGATGCCGCTCATGGTGTGGCGCGTGTAGTCCGCCAGCCGGGCCGTCGCGCGGCTCAGCCCCTGCCGGTAGAAGGCGTAGGTCGCGGCGTACCTCGTCGGCAGCTGCCCCGGGTGCAGGTCCCAGCCCTGGTAGAAGCCACGCTCCAGCGAGCGGCGGACCAGGCGGTGGTGGGCGGCCCAGGCCGCGGCGACGTCGGCGGCGCCGCCGACCGGCAGCACGTTGGTGGAGCCGTCGGACAGGCGCACGCCGGTGCCGGCAGCGGCGACCTGCATGACCAGCTTCGCGTGGTCGGCCACCGGATGCTCCAGCGACTGCTGCTCGGCGGCGATCCCACAGAAGGCCGAGTAGTCGTAGGTGCCGTAGTGCAGCCCCGTCAGCCGGCTCCCGGCGGCCTGGACCATGCGCGCGACCAGTGCGGTCCCGTCGGGCCCGAGGATCGACTGCGGCGTCTCGATCTGCACCTCGAACCGCAGCGCACCCCGTCCGAGACCCAGCCCGGTCTCGAGCACGTCGCAGGCATGGACCATCGCCTCGACCTGGTCGACGCTCGTCACCTTGGGCAGGGTGACGACCCAGTGGCCGAGGTCCGCACCGGCCGCGGCCAGCGTGGCGACGTACGACGTGAGCGTCCTGATGCTCCGCGCCCGAGTGAGCGCTTCGAGACTCTTGATCCGGATGCCGCCGAACGGCGCCGCCTCGCCCTTCTCGCCGCTCTCGACGAGCGCCGTGGCGGAGCGGACGACGTCGGCGTCCTCGTCGGTGTCGGACCTGCCGACGTACCCGTCCTCGAAGTCGACGCGCAGGTCCTCGACCGGTTCGGCGGCGAGCTTGGCCCGCACGCGCGCCACCAGGTCGGGGTCGCCGACGATCGCCGCGAACCGGACCGCGTGCTCGTCCAGCAGGTCCAGGGCCGCGGCGCCGTAGGCCGGGACGAGCCCGGCGGTGTGGCGGTCGGCCGGGACGTACACCGTGTGGACGGGCTGGCGCCCCGGCCGCTCCCCGGGATACGCCCTGGCCAGCGCCGCGTCCGCCGCCGCCAGCCGCGCGTCGAGGTCACCGAGCAGTGACGCCGCCAGGCCCGCCTCACCCTCCGGCATGGGCGTTCTCCCGATCGATCGAGGCCAGCAGCGCGGCCGCCGCCGACACCGCGATGGCGGCCGGGTCCTTGCTGGCGGACAGCCCCGGGAGCCCGATGGGCGTCTGCACCCGGTCCACGACGCCGACGGGCAGCGACTCGAGCAGCCGCGACCGGAACCGGGTCCATTTCGCCGACGACCCGATGAGCCCGATCGCGCCGAGGTGGTCGCAGCGCAGCGCGGCATCGACGATCGCGTAGTCCTCGGCGTGGTCGTGCGTCAGCACCAGCACGCGGGCGCCGGGCGGCAGCTCGGCCAGGACCAGTTCGGGGATCACCGGGATGTGGTGGACGTGCACGTTCGCGACCGCGTCGGCCAGCGGGGCGAGGGCGACGTCGGACAGCGACTCCTCGCGCGAGTCGACCAGGTGCAACTCGAGGTCGTGCCGGGCCAGGATCCGGGCCAGCTCCAGGCCGACGTGGCCCACCCCGAAGATCGCGACGGCGGGCACGACGGGCAGCGGCTCCAGCAGCACCGTCACCTCACCGCCGCAGCACTGGACGCCGTGCTGCCCGGGCGCCTTGTCCGACAGGCTCACCGTGTAGGTCTCGGGCACGACGGCGCCGGCCGACAGTTGCGTCCGCGCTCGGGTGACGGCGTCGGCCTCCAGGTTGCCGCCGCCGATGGACGCCCAGGTCGAGGTCGCCGAGACGACCATCTTGGCGCCGGCCTCCCTCGGCGCGTGCCCGCGCACGTCGGTGAGAGTCACCAGCACCCCGCGCTGTCGCGCGGCCCGCAGCGCCGTCACCCCCGCGATCCACGTCGTCATGACGCACCCCTGGCGGCGGTGAGTGCCCAGTAGACCGCCTCCGGCGTGGCCGGCGAGGCGAGCTCGACCGAGAACCCGGCCGGCCCGAACGCCCCGCACGCGTCGCGCAACGCCTCGCGCACGCTGAGCGCCAGCATCAGCGGCGGCTCGCCCACCGCCTTCGACCCGTAGACGACGCCGTCCTCGTGCGCATGGTCCAGGAGGACGACGTGGAACTGCTCGGGGAGCTCGGAGAACGACGGCAGCTTGTAGGTCGAGGCCGCCTGCGTGGTGAGCCGGCCGCGGCCCGGCCCGTCGGACTCGTCCCAGCGCAGGTCCTCGAGGGTCAGCCAGCCGGCGCCCTGCACGAAGCCGCCCTCGATCTGCCCGAGGTCGACCAGCGGCGACAGGCTGTCGCCGACGTCGTGGACGATGTCGACCCGCCGCGTGGTGTACGCGCCGGTGAACCCGTCGACCTCGACCTCGGTCACCGCGGCGCCGTAGGCGAAGTACTTGAACGGGTGACCGGTCATCGTCGCGGCGTCCCAGCTCAGCCCCTCGGTCTTGTAGAAGCCGGCCGCCCAGAGCTGGACCCGCTCGCGATAGGCCGCAGCGACCAGTTCCTCCCACGACGGCTCGCCCAACGCCTCGCGGACCGGTGCCAGCCGGGCCAGGATCTGCTCGCAGGCGTCCTTGACGGCGCCGCCGTTGAGGTCGGCGCTCGCGGACGCCGCAGTGGCGGACGTGTTGGGCACCTTGTCGGTGCGCGTCGGCGCCAGCCGGACCCTGGCCAGCGGGACCCGCAACGCCGTCGCCGCCACCTGCAGCATCTTGGTGTGCAGGCCCTGGCCCATCTCGGTGCCGCCGTGGGTGACCAGCACCGAGCCGTCCTTGTAGACGTGCACCAGAGCGCCGCCCTGGTTGAACGCCGTCAGGTTGAACGAGATTCCGAACTTCACCGGCGTGACGGCGATGCCGCGCTTGCGGTGGGGCTCACGTGCGTTCCACCCGTCGATCTCTGCGCGCCGGGCCGCCAGCGACGAGGTGCGGGTGACCTGCTCCCAGGCCGCCACCAGCCGCCCCGGGTGCCGGACCGGCTGGCCGTACGGCGTGGTCTGTCCCTCGACGTAGAAGTTGCGGCGTCGCAGCTCGGCGGGGTCGATCCCCAGCGCGGGCGCACACCGTCCGATGACGTCCTCGATCACGAGCATCCCCTGCGGCCCGCCGAAGCCGCGGAACGCCGTCTGCGAGGTCTTGTGGGTCCGCGCGATCCGCCCGTGCACGGTGATGTCGGGGATCCAGTACGCGTTGTCGACGTGGCACAGCGCCCGCGACAGCACCGGCTCGGACAGGTCGAGGCTCCACCCGCCGTCGGACGTGAGCGTCGCCTCGAGCCCCGTGAACAGCCCGTCGGCGTCGAACCCGGCCCTCCACGTCGCGTGGAAGCCGTGCCGCTTGCCGGTCATCGTCATGTCCTGCGCACGAGTCAGCCGCACCCGCACGGGCCGGCCGGTGAGCGTCGCGCCCAGTGCCGCCACGGCGGCCAGCCCGTGCGGCTGCATCTCCTTGCCGCCGAAGCCGCCGCCCATGCGCAGGCACTGCACCGTGACGGCGTGGCTCGGCACGCCGAGCACGTGCGCGACGATCTCCTGCGTCTCGGTCGGATGCTGGGTGCTCGACTGGACGAAGACCTGGCCGTTCTCGTCGACCAGCGCCAGCGAGCAGTGCGTCTCGAGGTAGAAGTGCTCCTGCCCCGCGAACGACGTCACGCCCTCGAAGACGCGGGCCGCTCGCGCCAGCCCGGCCGCGGAGTCGCCGCGGGCGAGGGTCGGGCGCGCGCCCTGGAAGCTCTCCGCCCCGATCGCCTCCTCGACGGTGAGCAGTGCGGGCAGCTCGGCGTAGGTCACCGCGACCGCCGCGGCACCCCGTCGTGCGGCCTCGAGGGACTCGCCGAGCACCCAGCACACCGCGTGGCCGTGGTACATGACCTCGGACGGGAACAGCGGCTCGTCGTGCTTGACGCCGGCGTCGTTGGTGCCGGGGACGTCCGCGGCGGTGAGCACGCGGACGACGCCGGGCACGTCGTACGCGGCGGCGACGTCGAGGCTCGTGATGATCGCGTGCGCGTGCGGCGCCTGCACCGGGTGCGCGTGCAGCACGTGGCTGGTGCGGCCGACCAGGTCGTCGGTGTAGAGCGCCTGGCCGGTGACGTGCAGGGCCGCGCTCTCGTGGTGCAGCGGCGTCCCGACGACGGCGTCGTCCGGCCGCCGGCTGAGCGGGCTGTGTGGGCTGCCCACGGGGCGGGCGATGGTCGTCATGGCGTCGCCTCCGCGTACAGCTTGCGCAGCGACTGACCGAGCATCGCCGACCGGTACGCCGCGCTGGCCCGCTGGTCCGAGATCGGCGTCCCCTCGGCCGCCAGCACCGCCGCGGCCGCGTCGACGGTCTCGGCCGACCACGGGCGCCCTTCCAGCGCCGCCTCGGTCGCGAGCGCCCTGATCGGTGTCGCGGCCACTCCGCCGAGCCCGATCCGCGCCCGCCGGACCACGCCGTCGGCGAGGTCGAGGGCGTACCCGACCGCCACCGAGGAGATGTCGTCGAAAGGCCGTTTGGCGATCTTGTGGAACGCCGTCAGCGCACTCACCGGCCGGGGCACGACGACCTCGGTGATCAGCTCGTCCGGACGGCGCCGCGACTGCCGGTAGCCGGTGAAGTATTCCGCCAGCGGCAGCGTCCGCGTCCCCTCGGCCGAGGCCAGCACCACGGCGGCGTCCAGGGCGAGCAGCGCGGGCGGTCCGTCGCCGATCGGCGAGCCGGTGCCGAGATTGCCGCCGAGCGTGGCGCTGTTGCGGATCAGCCTGCTACCGAACTGCGCGGTCATCGCGGTGACCAGCGGGAGCCGCCCGGCCAGACGCCGCTCGATCTCCGTCAGGGTCAGCGCCGCGCCGAGGCGCACCTCGGCATCGGTCACCGAGAAGCCCCGCAGCTCCGGCAGCCGGTCGACCGCGATCAGCAGCCCGGCACGACGGCCGCGCAGGTTCACCTCGACGCCCCAGTCCGTGCTGCCCGCGACGATCACGGCGTCCGCGTGATCGCGCAGCAGGCGAAGCGCCTCGGTCAGGCTCGCGGGCCGGAGGTAGGCCGCCTCGTCGGCCTCGAGACTCGTGGCCGCCGCCGACGGCGCGGGCGTCGCACGCCGTTGCCCGATGAGGTCGTCGGACGCCGGGAAGCCGAGCGCGAAGGCGGCGTCCTTGATCGGCCGGTAGCCCGTGCAGCGGCACAGGTTGCCACTGATCGCATGCAGGTCGAAGCCGTTCGCGCCGTGGTACCGGTCGTGCGGACCGCCGTTGCCCGCCGGCGACCGGTCGGCCCGGTAGTACTCCGCCCCCATGGAGCAGACGAAGCCGGGGGTGCAGTACCCGCACTGCGAGCCGCCGCGCACCGCCATCTCGTGCTGGACGGGGTGCAGCGCATCCGGCGTACCGAGGCCTTCGGAGGTGACGACCTCCTGGCCGTCCAGCGCCGCCGCGGGCGGCAGACAGGAGTTGATCGCCGTCCACTCGGCGGTCCCCGAGCCGTCGGCGGCGGGCCGGGCGACCATCACCGCACAGGCGCCGCACTCGCCCTCGGCGCACCCCTCCTTGGCGCCGGTCAACCCGCAGGCGCGGAGGAAGTCGAGGGCGTTGGTGTGTGGCGCGACACCGGTCAGGTCACGCGGCCGGCCGTTGACCACGATCTCGGCCATGCGGTACCTCCCAGACGTCTCGTTCCATCATTGGCCGGTGGCTCCTTGCGGGTCAACGAGCCGCACGGCGTCGCCGTCGATCCACACCCCGGCGACATCGGCCGCGGTGCCGAGGGTGAAGGTCTTGCCCAGCGCGTCGTCCGGGTCGCTCGCGTGGCGCAGCGCCACGTCGTAGGTCGAGCCCGGTGCCGGCCGGAGCCAGACCGCGTCGAACCGCTGCCCGACGGAGAGGTGACCCACCTCGGGCAGGTCGAGGGCGGCGGCGCCGGCCGAGGTCGCCAGGTGCAGCAGGTGGGCGGGCGAGAGCGCGTACCCGGCCGCGCCGAGCTGTCGCTGCGTGAAATAGGCCTGCAGGCCCTCCTTCAGCAGCGAGAAGCCCGAGCCCGCCCCGACGTCGGACCCCAGGGCCACCCGGACGCCGTGGTCGACATGCCGGGCCAGCGGGAAGAGCCCGCTCCCCAGCGCGGCGTTGCTCGTCGGGCAGTGCGCGATCGACGCGTTTCGCGCGGCCAGCGTCTCGAGCTCGTCGTCACCCGGGTGGACGTCGTGCGCGAGCACGCTGCGCGGGCCGAGGAGTCCGTGCCGGTCGTAGGTGGCGACGTAGGTGCTCAGGTGGAACAGCCGCGTCACCTGCTCGATCTCCTCGAGGTTCTCGTTGACGTGCGACGTGAACGACGCCCCGGGGACGTCGTCGAGCACCGCCGCGCAGGCCGCGAGGAGCCGGTCGCTGCAGGACAGCGAGAAGCGCGGCGTGACCGCGTACCGGGCTCGGCCGGTGCCGTGCCACCGTCGGGCGAGCCCGGTGCTCTCCTCGTACGCCTTCTCCGACGAGCTGAGCAGCTCCGCCGGCAGGTTGCGGTCGCTGACGACGAGCCCGCTGGTCACGCGCAGCCCGACCGTCGCCGCCGACTCGAAGAGCGCGTCGACCGCGGCCGAGAAGTGCGACCCGAAGACCATCGCGCTGGTGGTGCCCGCCGTCACGAGGCCGGAGACGAAGTCCGTCGCCACCTGGGCGGCGTACCCAGTGTCGGCGAGGCGCCCCTCCTCCGGCAGCGCACAGTGCTCGAGCCAGTCCAGCAACGGCATGCCGATCCTGCCGATGACCCGCACCTGCGGGAAGTGGACGTGCGTGTCGACGAACCCGGGCAGCAGCAGCCCGCCGTCCAGCGCGACGACGTCCTCGTCCGGGTGCGCGCGGCGCAACTCGCCGAACGGGCCTCGCGCCACGATCACACCGTCGCGCACCAGCAGCCCCTCGTCCTGGGACGAGCGCAGTCTCCCTCCGGCGAACGGGTCGTCAGGGGTGTCGAGCACCACACCACGAAACATCGTCATACGTCACCCACTTGCACTTTCACGGTCGATGCCGAGGCGCCATCGTCGCGCGGATCGGAGATCGTCTCAGCATGCGGGCACGACAACAGAGTAGTCGCCAATTGGTCGTGACATGACGAAGCCGTTGTTCAGGATGTGGGCCGGCACGTTCACGGTAGGTACGCCGCCGGGTTCCGGGGTGGCCCTGACGGACCCAGGGACACGTCCTCCCTGTTACCGGCCCGATCGAGCGGGTGTCATGGAGCCATGGATGACACGAGCACGACACTGACGGCGCCCGCGGTGGCGCTGGGCACGTGGGCCTGGGGAGACAGCGGCGAGGCCGGCGACGGCTGGTTCGGCAGCCGGCTGTCCGCATCGGGCCTGCGCGAGGTCGTCGAGAAGGCGCAGTCCAACGGCTTCACCACCTGGGACACCGCCGTGGTCTACGGCATGGGCCGCTCGGAGACGGTCCTCGCCCAGGCGCTGCAGGGCTACGACCGCGGCGAGTACCAGCTGTCCACGAAGTTCACCCCGCAGATCGCGGGCGACGGCGACGACCCGGTCGCGGACATGCTGGAGCAGAGCCTCGACCGCCTGGGCACGGACTACGTCGACCTGTACTGGATCCACAACCCCGCCGACGTGGCGCGATGGACGCCGCTGCTGATCCCGCTGCTGAAGAACGGCACGATCAGGCACGTCGGCGTCTCGAACCACAACCTCGAGGAGATCGCCCTCGCCGACCAGATCCTCGGCGAGGCCGGCTTCCGGGTGCAGGCGGTCCAGAACCACTACAGCCTGCTGTACCGGGGCTCTGAGCGCGCGGGCATCCTCGACCACTGCCGCGAGAACGACGTGCGGTTCTTCTCCTACATGGTCCTCGAACAAGGAGCGCTCACCGGCACGTACGGCCCGGACCACCCCCTGCCCGCAGGCAGCACCCGGGCGGGCGCGTACAACGCCATCCTCCCCCAACTGCAGGCGCTGACCGCGGCGATGGCCGCGATCGGCGCGGACCGGAGCGCGACCGCCGCCGACATCGCCACCGCCTGGGCCATCGCCAAGGGCACCATCCCGATCATCGGGGTCACCAAGCCGGGTCACGTCGACGGCCTGAGCAGGGTCCGCGGCATCGAGCTCGCCGACGACGAGATCGCGGAGCTGGAGGCGCTGGCCGATGCCGCGGACGTCGACACCCGCGGCGGCTGGGAACGCGAGATGTAGCGGCTGGCCGGGTTTCGGCCGTGACATGACGAAGCGGCTGGTCACGGCGCGCGCTGGCGCGGACAGCTCGGCACGAGCGATGACCTAGCGGAGATTCGACCATCTGGCTTGGTCCCGGCGGACAAGATCAGCGACGACCTGGCGCTGGATGTCGCGCCATACCGGGTCGCTGGTCGTCTGACGTGCGACTCGGTCTCCAAGATCTTCGAGCTCGTCGATGATCGCGCCAGCACACCAGACCTGCTTGCGCTTGCGGCTCGTGAGCGGGCGGAGGATGTCGGCCTCAGCCAACTTCTCGATCGCGCTGTAGACCGATGAGGTCGCGCCGCCGATGAGGTCTTCCATCTCTTCGGTCGTGAAGAACGGCACGCTCGGCAGATGGTCGAGTATCTTGCGTGCCGCGCTACCTGATCGCGGCGCCTTGCCCGCCCTCTCGGCGTACATGGCCGACCATTGCTCCGGCAGTTCGGAGAGGCGCCGGGCCGAGGTCTCGGACTCGCGTGCGGACGTGCGCGTCGCGCGAGCAAACGCCCGGATGATCGGACCCCCGTCGCCTTGTCGGTAGGCGGTCAGGACCTCGAAGTACGTGTCCTTCTTCGCTACGAGGGCAGACGCGATCGGGACGACGACGCGAGATGTCACCCCGCGGCGGCGCAGGATCGTGTTGACGAGGGCGCGCCCGATACGACCGTTGCCATCGGTGAACGGGTGGATCGACTCGAACTGGGCATGGGCGACCGCGGCTTGGGCGAGCACGGGTACGTCATCCCGATTGGCGAACTCGAGCAGGTCTGTCATGTACGCCTCGACCGTTTCGGCCGGCGGCGGTACGTAGAGGGTGTTGCGTGGTGCGTAGTCCGAGCCACCGATCCAGTTCTGCATGTCTCGCAGCCGTCCGGCATGGCTTGCTTCGTAGGGGTCGTCGGCCATCAGGATCCGGTGGGCCGTCAGGATGTTTTCGAGAGTGACTGAACCGTGGCCGTCGACAGAGGCGATGAGGCTGTCGAGCGCGTTGGCTGAGGCGACCATCGATGTGGCCGACGCGTTGGACCTCGTCCCGTGTGAGGCGCGGGCGAAGTCCTCCATCGACGCTTCGACCTGCTCGATTTTCGATGATGCCACCGACTCTGCTCGCAACAGCAGCACGGACAGGGCGGTCAGATGCTCCCCGTGGAAGGTGTCGAGACGCGTGATCGCTGTCAGTGCCTCGTCGACCTGGGTCGCGACGAAGGATGGCAGTTCGGGAGCGAAGTCACTGATCCTCGGCGGGAGGCTGACGGTGACCTCGCGCAGCATACGATCCTCGCGACTCCCGCCCTTCTGTGACTGCCGCCATGGCACGACCCGCTCGTCGTGTGCCTCGATCCGAACGTCGAGGCGGATCTCCGGTCGGTCCGCGGTCGGTTGGCGCTCACCTTCACTCACGCTTCCTCCAACCCGGAATCGGCCTGCAGCTATTCTGACTTAGCAACTCTAAGTCAGAATAGTATGGAGTGCATTCCGGCTGGGGTGCGGCGCCGGGCGAGGGCAGCACCCAACGCCGCGCACAGTCCGCATCGACATTGTGGTCTCGGCCGTGACACGACGAAGCGGCTGGTCAGAATCGCTTCTGACCAGCCGCTTCGGCTGTTGAACGCAGTGGAGCTGCCGGGAATCGAACCCGGGTCCTCCGACGCTTCTCCAGGGCTTCTCCGGGCGCAGCCTGCTATGCCTCTACTCGGCTCCGGTGATCACACAGGCAAGTTCACCGTGACGAGCCCAGCCACGTAAGTGTCCCTACCGGTCCCGTGACCGTACCGGTTGGTGAGTCCCCTTGATGATGCCGAACACCGGGGCGGAGACACACCCGGGTCGACAGACTTCCTACTCTGCCTCAGGCGGCGAGAGCGAAGTCAGTGCGCTTAGCGTTGGCACTTGTAACGTTTGCCGCGAGCGTTAACGAGTTAACGCGGCCTCCTCGGCCCGCTTCCCCTGGTTCGACGAACAGAGTCGAAACCGCTCAGCCCCTCTGGAGTTGTCAATCCCCCGGGCGAACCCGAAGGTCCACCAAGGTTACCTGTTTCAACGCCACACAGGCGAGTGAGATTCCCCCGGGCAGAGCGGGCCAGGCGCGCGCGAGCGCAACGAACAGTACAAACAGTTTGTACTACAAACAGTTTGTGCCTCGCAGCCCGCCGCTACTTGCGGGTAACATTGGGTACGACGCCACCGACGAAGGAGGCGCGCATGAGCAGCAGCCAGACCCGCACCCAGCATGTCGACGAGCGCGAGGCGAGGCGGGTCGCCGAGGCCGCCCGCGAGACGCGGTGGGAGAAGCCGTCGTTCGCGAAGGAGCTGTATCTCGGCCGGTTCCGGCTCGATCTCATCCATCCGCATCCGTCGCAGTCGGCCGAGGACGAGGCCGCGACGACGGCGTTCCTGGCCCGGTTGCGCAGCGTGTGCGAGGAGCTCGACGGCGCCGTCATCGAGCGCGAGGCGCGCATTCCCGACGAGTACGTGAAGGCCATGGCACGGGCCGGGGTGTTCGGCATGAAGATCCCGCGCGAGTACGGCGGCGCGGGGCTGACGCAGGTCGGCTACAACCGCGCGCTCATGCTGCTGGGCGGCGTGCATCCGTCCATCGGCGCGCTGGTGTCGGCGCACCAGTCCATCGGCG
This sequence comes from Jiangella mangrovi, assembly GCF_014204975.1. NCBI lineage: Bacteria > Bacillati > Actinomycetota > Actinomycetes > Jiangellales > Jiangellaceae > Jiangella > Jiangella mangrovi. Next base: position 3,335,753 of record NZ_JACHMM010000001.1, on the reverse strand, counting down.
TGCCGGAGCCGGTGAAGCTGTTCGGCACCGAGGACCAGAAGCGCGCCTTCCTCCCCCGCTGCGCGGCCGGCGCCATCAGCGCGTTCCTGCTCACCGAGCCCGACGTCGGGTCCGACCCGGCCCGGCTGGCCGCGGAAGCCGTTCCGGTCGACGGCGGGCGGTTCTACGAGCTCAGTGGCACCAAGCTGTGGACCACCAACGGTATCATCGCGGAGCTGCTGGTCGTCATGGCCCGGGTGCCCGCGCACGACGGCGGCAAGGGCGGCGTGACGGCGTTCGTCGTCGAGGCCGACTCGCCCGGCATCACCGTCGAGCACCGCAACGCGTTCATGGGACTCAAGGGCATCGAGAACGGCGTCACCCGCCTCGACCGCGTCCGGGTCCCGGCGGCCGACCGCATCGGGCGTGAGGGCGAGGGCCTGAAGATCGCCCTGACCACGCTCAACACCGGCCGGCTGTCCATCCCGGCGCTGTGCACGGCGGCCTCGAAGTGGTGCCTGAAGATCGCTCGCGAGTGGTCGGCGGAGCGGGTCCAGTGGGGCCGCCCGGTCGGCCGGCACGCCGCCGTCGCGCACAAGCTGTCCTACATCGCGGCGACGGCATTCGCGCAGGAAGCCGTCCTCGACCTGTCGGCGCACCTGGCCGACGAGGGCCGGCGCGACATCCGCATCGAGGCGGCGCTGGCGAAGCTGTGGTGCAGCGAGACGGCGTGGCAGGTCGCCGACGAGCTGGTGCAGATCCGCGGCGGCCGTGGCTACGAGACCGCCGAGTCGCTGCGAGCGCGCGGCGAGCGCGCCGTGCCCGCGGAACAGATCCTGCGCGACCTGCGCATCAACCGTATCTTCGAGGGCTCGACGGAGATCATGCACCTGCTGATCGCCCGCGAGGCCGTCGACGCCCACCTGCAGGCTGCCGGCGACATCGTCGACCCCGAGGTGGCGCTGACCGGCAAGGCGAAGGCCGCCGTCAAGGCCACCGGCTTCTACGCCAAGTGGCTGCCGCAGCTCGTCACCGGCGCCGGGCAGCTGCCCACGTCGTACCAGGAGTTCGGCCCCTTGGCGCCGCACCTGCGCTACGCCGAGCGGGCGTCGCGGCGGCTGGCCCGCTCGACGTTCTACGGCATGGCCCGCTGGCAGGGCGGCCTCGAGAAGAAGCAGGGCTTCCTCGCCCGCGTCGTCGACATCGGCGCCGAGCTGTTCGCCATCGCGGCCTGCTGCGTCCGCGCCCGCATGCTCGCCGAGCAGGGCCAGCCCGGCGCCGGCAGGCTCGCCGACGCGTTCGCGCGGCAGTCCCGCGTGCGCATCGAGCGGCTCTTCGACGCGCTGTGGCACAACACCGACGGCTCCGACGAGGCGCTCGCGAAGGCCGTGCTGGCCGGCGAGCACACCTGGTTCGAGGCCGACGTGCTGGACCAGAGCGAGGGCACCGGCCCCTGGATCGCCCCGTCCACGCCGTCCGGAGAGCCCGCTGAGAACCTCGCCCGCCGCGCTCTCTAGGCCCGGCCGGGGCGCCGAAGCGTCAGGGCGGCGACGACGGTGACCGCCATCGCCGCGGCTCCGAGCCAGGCCGCCGCCGCGTACCCACTCTCCGCGGGGAAAGCCGCGCCCGCCGGGGTGTGGGCGGCCAGTGTCAGCCCGCCCAACGCGCTGCCGATCGCGAAGCCGACGCTGCGCACGACCTGGGTGACGCTCATCGCGCTGGAGGTCTCGCCGGTCGGCGTGACGGCGAGGATCACGGCCGGCATCGCCGCGGAGAACACGCCGACGCCCAGCCCGAGCAGACCCATGACGGCGAACGCCAGCCACAGCGCGTCGCGGGTCAGCGCGAACACCACGAGCGCCACCAGCACGGCAGTCGCCCCGGCGGCCAGCAGCGACGACGGCGCCAGCCGCCGCTGCAGCGCCGGCACCACCCGGCCGCCGGCGAACCCCAGCGCTGAGAACGGCACCAGCACCAGGCCCGCGACGAACACGCCGACACCGAACCCGTAGCCCGCTGACGACGGCGTCTGCACATACCGGGTCACCAGCGTCAGCAGCAGGTACATCCCGATCCCGCCCACCAGCATGACGGCGTTCGCCCCGGCCACCGCGTGATGGCGCAGCAGGGCGAGATCGACCAGCGGGGCCGCCGACCGGCGCTCCCGCGCCACCCACGTGACGAGCAGTCCGGCCGCCACCGCCAGCAACGCGACGCCCACCCACGGGCGCTCCGCCCACACCGTCGTCTGACCGATCGCCAGCAGAAGCGCCAGCAACGCCGCACCCAGCAGAGACGCGCCCAGCACATCGACCGCCGCCGACCGCCCGGCCGGCGCCTGCGGCACGGTCCGCCACGCCGCGGCCAACGCGACCGCCGTGATCAGCAGCCCGAGCCCGTACGCCGCCCGCAGCCCCGCCACCGCCGTCAGCAGCCCGGCCAGCGGGTAGCCGATCCCGATGCCGACGGTGGACGCCACCGACAGCAGCGCAATGGTCGACGCCGACCGCGATGCCGGCAGGTGGTCGCGCGCGACCCCCATCATCAGCGCCGTCAGCCCCAGCCCCACGCCCTGCGCCACCCGCCCGGCCAGCAGCCAGCCGAAGCCGGCCGACGGCGGCAGCACCGTCAGCAGGCTCCCCGCCACGACGACGCCCAGGGTGACCAGGACGACCTGGCGGCGGCGCGGGCCGGTGCCGAGCCGGCCCAGCACCGGCGTGGCGACCGCACCGACCAGCAGCGGCGCCGTGAGCGTCCACTGCGCCGCGGCCAGCGAGACGCCGAAGTCGGCCGCCACCGCGGTGATCAGCGGCGCGCCCAGGCTCCCGACGACGGCGACGACCAGCGCGACGAACAGCAGCGCCGGCACCAGGCGACGCTCCAACGCCGTCAGGCCTCCGGTGAGATCAGCGCCCGGGCGTACGCCGCCATCGAGCGCTGGTAGCGCGGCAGGTGCCGGGCCAGGGCGCCGACGGCGACGGAGACGGCCTCGCGCTCGCGGCCGGTGTCGGTCAGGGCCAGCGCCAGCACGCACCGGACGGCGTCGTCGAGGTGGTCGGAGCCGCGCTCGAGCTCCGCCCGCAGCAGCTCGACGCTCTCCTGCGGCCGGCCGAGGTTGCGTACCGAGCTGGCCAGCTGGATCACCGCGCGGCGACGGCGCTCGCCCGGCAGCTCACCGGTCAGCGCCTCGCGGTAGAGCGGCTCGGCGAGGTCGGGCCGGCCGGTCGAGTCGAACGCGCAGGCCCGCTCGAACGCCGCGACCGGATGTCCGGCCGGCAGCTCGGCCGCCAAGCCGTCGATCAGCGCGACGAAGTCGGCCTCCTCGTGGTCGTCGATCAGCGCCCAGGCCGCGGCGACCCGGCCCTCCCAGTCCTCGTCCATGCTCATCGGGCCACCCTCGCACAGGGGCCCTCGCGCTCAGCGCAGGGTCACCGAGCCGGAGTCGGGGACCAGCTCGATCCACACCCGGCCCGGCGGCACGTGCAGGGGCGCGCCGGTGGCGTCGGTGAGCACGAGTGGCGCCGCAGGTGCGGCCTTCGACCAGGCTCCCTCGACGGCGGTGCCGGCGGTGAGCAGGGTCGCGGCGCCGGAGCCGACGAGGACGGTCTCGGGGACCGGGTTGCCGGCCGGGTCCTCGTAGCCGGCGTCGCGGACGGCGACCCGCAGCACCAGGAGCGTCGCCGGGCCGAAGACGTCGCCGGAGGCCGCGCGGTCGCCGTCGAGCACCCAGAGGCCGTCGTTCCAGGTCCAGCTGGAGGTGCGGGCGCCGGAGAACCGGACGTCCACCCCGGCCACCGGTGCGCCCCCGGACGGCGCCGGACCCCACGGCAGGTACGGCCCCACGGGAACACCGGCACCCGTGGGCAGGCCGGCCAGCGCTTCGGCGGGGTCGAGCATGACGTTGTACGGCGCCGGCCGGTCGTGGTCGCGGGACAGCCCGTTGCCGCCGCCGCTCAGCACGGTGACGCCGGCCTCGTCCAGCGCCTTCAGCACCCGCTGCGCCCCGCCCGACGCGACCAGCAGGCCCCCGGCCGGCAGCGCGATGCCGGCGTCGGTCGTGCGTACCGAGCGCACCGGCCCGGCGACCGGCGGCACGGTCGACTGGAACAGCGCGGCCAGCCGGGTCAGCCCGCCCTCGACCAGTTCCTCGACGACGAGGTCGGCCGACGACAGGCCGAGCTGCGGCTCCGCCCCGCCGGTGTTGTCGATCTTCACCACCAGCGCCGGCCGCGCGATGTCGGCGGCCGACGGCGCGGGCAGCCCGGTGAGCGGCCAGACCGGAGCGGGGGTGGGCGTCGGACTCGGCGTGGCGGTCGCGGACGGCGAAGGAACGGAAGCGGACGGCGACGGCGCCGGCGCAGCGGACCCACCGCCGCAAGCGGCCAGCAGCACCGCGAGGCCGCAGGCTGCCGCCGTCGTGACCCGTCGTCGTCGCACCGGAGCGCTCAGCCGCGCCGCCGGGCGTGCGCCATGGCCCGCTCGGCCTCGCGCTTCGCCTCGCGCTCGGCGATGGTGTGCCGCTTGTCGTAGGCCTTCTTGCCTCGGGCCAGCGCCAGCTCGATCTTCGCGTAGCCGTCCTTGAAGTACAGCGACAACGGCACCAGCGTGAAGCCGGTCTCCTTGGTCTTGCCGATGAGCCGCTTGATCTCGTCCTTGCGCAGCAGCAGCTTGCGCGAGCGCCGCGGCGCGTGGTTGTTCCACGTGCCGAGGTCGTACTCGGGGATGTGCACGTTGCGCAGCCAGACCTCGCCGTCGCGGACGTCGGCGTACCCGTCGACCAGCGACGCCTTGCCCGCGCGCAGCGCCTTGACCTCGGTGCCGGTCAGGACGATGCCCGCTTCGAAGGTGTCGTCGATGTGGTACTCGTGGCGGGCCTTGCGGTTCTGGGCCACCACGGTGCGTCCGCGTTCTCGTGCCATGCCCCAAGGATCGCATTTCCGGGGCCGTCGAGACGACTGCGTTTACCGCCCGAGGTAGTTCATCGGGTTCACGCGGTCGCCGCCGACGTAGAGCATGAAGTGCAGATGGCAGGCCGTCGAGCTGCCGGTCGTGCCGGAGTAGCCGATGACCTCGCCCTGCGACACGCTCTCGCCGTCGCGCACCGCGAACCGGGACAGGTGGCTGTAGGTCGTGACCATGCGCCGGTGGGCGACGGCGACCTGGTTGCCGTAGGCGCCCCGGTAGTAGGCCCACTCGACGGTGCCCGCGGCGGCCGCGCGGATCGGCGTCCCGCAATAGGCGCGGAAGTCGGTGCCGTCGTGCAACTTGTAGACGCCGGTGACCGGGTGGACCCGCATGCCGTAGGGCGAGGTCACGTACGGGTTCGCGGTCGGGAAGGCGAGCGTGACCGCGGACCCGCCGCCGCCGCCACCGCCGCCACCGCCGCCTCCGCCACCACCGGAGCCGCCCCCGCCACCACCGCCGCCGCCGGAGTTCTGGTTCTCCTCGGCCTCCTGCTCGGCCTGCTCCTGCTGCGCCTCGATGGCGGCGATCTCGGCCTCGATGCGGTCCCGCTCGGCCGCGTACTGCGCGGCCTGGGCCTGGTCGCCGGCCTGGGCGGCGACGGCGGCCGTGCGGGCGCCGTCGCGGGTGGCGATGAGCTGGTCGACCTGCGCCTTCGCGGCCGCGGCGGCGTCGCTGGCGGCCTGGGCGGCGTCGCGGGCGGCCTGGGCCTCCTGCTCGCGCCGCTCGGTCTCCTGCAGCGTGTCCGCCGCCTGCTGGCGGGCCACCTCGGCCGCGGCCTCGAGGTCCTCGAGGACGACGCGCTCGTTGGCGAGCTCGGCGCGGTCCTCCTTGAGGTCGGTCATGATGCTGTTCTCGGCGGTCAGCACGGACGTCGACGCCGCGGCGCGCGCGGCCAGCTCGTCCATGCTGTCGGCCTGCATGAGGATGGTGAGGCTGGCGAGATCGGCACCGACACCACGGGTGTAGGCGTCGACGGCGACCTGGCTGATCGAGGCGCGCTTGCCGTCGATGCGCTGGGTGACGTCGTCGATCTTGACGACCTGGTCGGCGACCTTCTTCTCGGCCTCGGCCAGCTTCTCCGCCGCCGCCTCGTCCGCGGCCCGCGCGGCGACGACCTCGCCGCGGGCCACCTCGAGCTGCTGCTCGGCGGCGGCGAGTCCCTGCTGGGCGGTGGCGAGGCCGGCCTGCGCGGCCGGCAACTGCGCCGTCGCCGCCTGGAAGGCCTGCGTGGCGTCGGCGAGGGCCTGGGTGGAGTGGGCGAGCTCGTCCTGGGCGCGCTCGAGCCCCTGCTGCGCCTCCTTGAGCCGCCGCTCGGCGTCGGACGTGGCGACTGCCTGGGTCAGCCCCGTACAGAGCAGCCCGACGGTGACGGCGAGCACGGTGACGCGCCGCACCCACGAAGTCCCACTAGTCACAGCCTTCACAGCGGCCCCCTTCGTACCACTCGTGCATGACCGTAACATCAATCACTCTGGCCGCGAAGGAGGCCACGAGAACTACACGACTGTCATTCGTGCAGGCGAGAGCCGCAAGAGGCCGCAAACCGGGTCAAGAGGGAGTTTCACCCTGATGACTCATCGCGAGCCGGGATCGGGGCCGTGAGGGCCTTGGCACGGCCGCGGCGACCCCTTGGCACGCCGGAAGCGAGCTCGGGCGCCCGAATTATCCCGGTTCGTGGAGCGCTCCAGCGTGCCAAGGCTCGAGGGAGCGCGCACGAACGGCATCGACGTGAGATCTCTGCGAATACTCGCGAACCGGCGCTTGCAGCGCAGGACGGGACGGCTACACGCGCAGGTAGCGGCGCAGCGTGATGAACGACGCCAGCATCGAGATGAAGACGCCGGACAGCAGCAGCCACGGCGTCGCCGACCAGACGTCACTGCTGTCGACCCATGAGGTGAACTGCAGGTTCGGCGCGATGAACCGGCCGACGACGAACTCGACCCCGCCGAACAGCGCGATGACGCCGAACAGCGACCCCAGCAGGCCGGCGATGGCGGCCTCGAGGATGAACGGGAGCTGGATGTAGAAGTTCGACGCGCCGACCAGACGCATGATGCCGGTCTCGCGGCGGCGGTTGAACGCGGCCAGCCGGATGGTGTTGCCGATGAGCAGGACGGCCGCCACGATCTGGATGCCCGTGATGACGAACGCGGCCAGCTGGAAGCCGGAGAGCGTCCGGAACAGCGGCTCGAGCAGCTGGCGCTGGTCGGTGACCTCTTGCACGCCCGCCAGGCCGGAGACGGCCGAGACGACGCCGTCGTACTCCTCGGGGTCCTGCAGGGCGACGCGGAACGACTCCGGCAGCTGGTCCGGCGTGATGATGCCGCCGATGTCGGAGTCGTCGAACTGCTCGCTGAACCGCTCGAACGCCTGCTCCTGGTTCTCGTAGAAGACCTCGTCGACCTCGGGGTGCGACTCGAGCGTCTGCCGGATGGCGTCGCGCTGCGCGTCGGTGACGGCGCCGTCGGCGCACCCGGCCCCCGTCGAGAACTCGTTGCACATGAACACCGAGATCTCGATGCGGTCGTACCAGTAGCCCTTGGTGGTGTCGGCCTGCGACCGGACCAGGAGCCCGGCGCCCAGCATGGCGATGGAGATCGCGACCACGATGACCAGTGCGATGGTCATCGTCAGGTTGCGGCGCAGGCCGGTGGCGATCTCGGACAGGACGTACTGGAAGCGCATGGTTTCTTCCGGGTCGAGGGGTACGGGGTGAGGGCGGCGTCAGCGGGTGTAGCCGTAGACGCCGCGCGACTGGTCGCGGACCAGCTTGCCGTGCTCGAGCTCGATGACGCGCTTGCGCATCTGGTCGACGATGGACTGGTCGTGGGTGGCCATGACCACCGTGGTGCCCGTGCGGTTGATGCGGTCGAGCAGCTTCATGATGCCGACGCTGGTGCCGGGGTCGAGGTTTCCGGTCGGCTCGTCGGCGAGCAGGATCAGCGGGCGGTTGACGAACGCGCGGGCGACGGCGACACGCTGCTGCTCGCCACCGGAGAGCTGGTCGGGCATGCGGTCCTCCTTGCCGTCGAGCCCCACGAGCTCGAGGACGGCGGGGACGTCGCGGTTGATCTGCCGGCGCGGCTTGCCGATGACCTGCAGCGCGAACGCGATGTTCTCGAACACCGTCTTGTTCGGCAGCAGCCGGAAGTCCTGGAACACCGTGCCGATGCGGCGGCGCAGGTGCGGGACCTTCCAGTTGGACAGGCGGTGGAGGTCCTTGCCGGCGACCCGGATGCGGCCCGCCGTCGGCTTCTCCTCACGCAGCGTGAGTCGCAGGAATGTCGACTTGCCGGACCCGGACGGCCCGACGAGGAAGACGAACTCGCCCTTCTCGATCTCGAGGGACAGACTGTCCAGCGCCGCCTGGTTCTGCGTCGGATACAGCTTGCTGACGTTGTCGAAAAGGATCACGATGCCTCGCCGATCTGGATGTGAGACGCTCCCGCGATGGCCCTGACCGCCTGAAGCTCGTCTGTGAGTGTACGTCCGGTGGTCACCGCACGCTGGGAGAACCAACGCGGCGTGGCGCCGCGAAGGTTCCCGTGCCCGGAACTCGCGCTCACTGCGACTCGGCCTGCTCCTGCTGCTTGCGCCAGCGGATGCCGGCCTCGAGGAAGTCGTCGATCTGCCCGTCGAACACGGTGGTGGGGTTGCCGACCTCGTGCTCGGTACGCAGGTCCTTGACCATCTGGTACGGGTGCAGGACGTAGGAGCGCATCTGGTCGCCCCAGGACGCCTTGACGTCGCCGGCCATCTCCTTCTTCTGCGCCTGCTCCTGCTCGCGCTGCAGGAGGAGCAGGCGGGACTGCAGGACGCGCATGGCGGCGGCACGGTTCTGGATCTGCGACTTCTCGTTCTGCATCGACACCACCAGGCCGGTCGGCAGGTGGGTGATGCGCACGGCGGAGTCGGTGGTGTTGACGCTCTGCCCGCCGGGACCGGACGACCGGAACACGTCGATGCGGATGTCGTTCTCAGGGATCTCGACGTGGTCGGTGGTCTCGATGAGCGGGATGACCTCGACCGCCGCGAACGACGTCTGCCGGCGGCCCTGGTTGTCGAACGGCGAGATGCGCACCAGCCGGTGCGTGCCCGCCTCGACCGACAGCGTGCCGTACGCGAACGGCGCCTTGACCTCGAAGGTCGCGGACTTGAGGCCGGCCTCTTCGGCGTAGGAGGTGTCGAGGACCTCGGTCTTGTAGCCGTGCCGCTCGGCCCAGCGCAGGTACATGCGCAGCAGCATCTCGGCGAAGTCCGCGGCGTCGACGCCGCCGGCGCCGGAGCGGATGGTGACGACGGCCTCGCGCTCGTCGTACTCGCCGGAGAGCAGCGTGCGGATCTCGAGGTCGGAGAGCACCCGCCGGACGTCGTCGATCTCGCGCTCGGCCTCGGCCAGGGCGTCGGCATCGCCCTCGTCGCGGCCCAGCTCGACCATGACCGGGAGGTCGTCGATGCGCTGGCGCAGGTCGGTGACCTTGCGCAGCTCGGCCTGCAGATAGGAGAGCTGGCTCGTGACCTGCTGCGCCTGCTCGACGTCGTCCCACAGGTCCGGCGCGGCCGCGTGGGCCTCGAGGTCGGTGATGCGCTCGCGCATCTTGTCCGGCTCGAGGACCTTCTCGATGCTGGCCAGGGTCTGCGAGAGTTCCGAGATCTCGGCGTCCATGTCACGTGCTGCCACGTCGCACAAGGGTACGCGCTGCCGCGCGCATTCCAGGAACGACGACGTCCCGGCACGCCAGCGTCGCCTGAGATCAGGCAACACCGCACGGCGTTCCATGTCGCGATTCACGTCCGACACGTCTCTTGACGTGTGTCGGGGCCGACACTAGGTTGCCGTCATGAAACGGCATGCCATGCTGTTGCGAGGGTGGTGCGCCCGACGTGGGTGATCGAGCGGAGATCGCGATCTGGGCGGCCGCCTCGCCGTTCCTGCCCCACGCGCTGGGCACCATCGACCAGGCCGGCGTGCCGTCCGTGGTCCTGCCCGACGAGCCCGACGGCGCCGCCCTCGCCACCGCGGCCGGCGCGGCCGCCCTGGTCGTCGGCGGGGCGGACGTCACACGCGAGCTGCTCTCGTCGCTGCCCGGCCTCGGGCTGGTCGTCCGGGCGGGCGTCGGCGTCGACCGCATCGACCTCGTCGCCGCGACCGACCTGGGCATCGTGGTCACCAACGTCGCCGACTACGCGACCCACGAGGTGGCCGATCACGCCGTCCTGCTCATGCTGGCCGCGACCCGCCGGCTCGGGCACTTCCAGGCGGCGGGCCGCGACGGCGCCGACTGGCTCGCCGTCGAGCGCCCACCGGTCCTGCGGCTGCACGGAAGCCGCCTCGGCGTCGTCGGCCTCGGCCGCATCGGCTCGGCGACGGCGCTGCGCGCGCGGGCGCTGGGCATGGAGGTCGTGGCACACGACCCGTTCGTCGGCCCCGACGCCTTCGACCAGGCCGGCGCCGTGGCCGTCGCGTTCGACGAGCTGCTGGCCACGAGCGACGTCGTCAGCCTGCACACGCCGCTGACGGCGGACACCCGCCACCTCCTCGGCCGGGCCGCGTTCGCGCGGATGCGCCGGAACCCCGTCGTGGTCAACACCGCGCGCGGCGGCCTCGTCGACACCGCCGCCCTGGTCGAGGCGCTCGACGGCGGCATCGTCCGGGCCGCGGGGCTGGACGTCCTGGAGGGTGAGCCCGACGTGTCCCGGCACGCCGCGCTGCTGGACCGCACCGACGTCGTCGTCACCCCGCACGTCGCCTGGTACTCGCAGGGCTCCGAGGAGCAGCTGGGCACGACGGCGGCCCGGATCGCCCTCGACTTCGTTCGGCGCGGCGTCCGCCCGCCCGCCCTGAACCCGGCCGTGACCCCGTCGTGAACCCGACCCGTGAGGTGACATCGTGACCCAGACCGAGCCCCTCCCCGCGTTCCCGATGGCGCGGCCGTCGCCGTTCGACCCGCCCGAGGGCTACGCCATCGTCCGCGACCAGGGCGGGCTGGCCCGCGTCCGGCTCTTCGACGGCCGGACCGCCTGGCTGGTCACCGGCTACGACGAGGTCCGCTCGCTACTGTCGGACCCGCGGATCAGCGCCGACCGCAGCCACCCCGGGTTCCCGTTCCCGACCGCCGGCCGCGAGGCGCTGGAGCGGTCCGGGCGCACGTTCATCACCATGGACCCACCCGAGCACGGGCGGCTGCGCCGGGTGTTCACCCGCTACTTCGCGGTCAAGCGCGTCGAGGCGTTCCGGCCGATGGTCCAGGGCATCGTCGACGAGCTGGTCGACGACCTCCTGGCCACGCCGCCGCCCGTCGACCTCGTCCCGGCGCTGGCGCTCGAGGTGCCCGCACGCACGATCTGCCGCGTGCTGGGGATGCCGCTCGAGGACCGCCACCACGTCCAGGCCCTCGACCACCGGCGCAACACCCTCACGACCTCGCCCGAGGACGTCCTGCGCGCGACGGAGGAGATGCTCGCCTACGCCGACGCGCTGATCGAGCGCAAGCGGCGCGAGCCCGCCGACGACCTCGTCAGCGCGCTGGTGGCCGACCAGCTCGACGCCGGCGCCGTCAGCCGCGAGGAGCTGATCGCGGCCGTCCGGCTGCTCATCACCGCCGCCCACGAGACCACCGCCAACATGATCGCGCTCAGCATCGCGACCCTGCTGCGCCACCCGGACCAGCTGCGCGAGCTGCAGCGCGACCCGTCGTTGATCCCCGACACCGTCGAGGAGCTGCTGCGCTACATCAGCATCTTCCACATCTCGCCGACGCGGGTCGCCGTCGAGCGCATCGAGATCGGCGGGCACGTCATCGAGCCCGGCGACGGCGTCATCACGGCGGTCGCCGGGGCCAACCGCGACGACACCGCGTTCCCCGACGCCGCCCGGTTCGACCCGCACCGCGAGGCCCGCCACCACGTCGCCTTCGGCTACGGCGTGCACCAGTGCCTGGGGCAGCCGCTGGCGCGGGTCGAGCTGCAGACGGTGCTCGAGACGGTGTTCCGGCGCATCCCGTCGCTGCGGCTCGCCACGGACGACGGGTCGCTGGCGATCAAGGAGTACGCGTTCCTGAGCCTGGCCTCGCTGCCGGTGACCTGGGAGGAGCAGTCGTGAGGATCCTCGTCGAGATCGACCGCTGCGTCGGCGGCGGGCAGTGCGTCATGGCCGCGCCGGACGTGTTCGACCAGGACGACGACGGTCTCGCCGTCCTGCTCGACGACGATCCCCCGGCCGACCAGGCCGACGACGTGCGGCTCGCCGCCCGGCTCTGCCCGGCCCGCGCCATCACGGTGGACGGTTGACGCCGCCGCGGCGCATCGTCGTCGTGGGCGCGTCCGCGGCCGGGCTGACGGCGGCGGAGTCGCTGCGTGCCGACGGGTTCGACGGCGAGCTCACCGTCGTCGGCTCCGAGCCGCACCTCGCCTACGACCGGCCGCCGCTGTCGAAGCAGCTGCTCGCCGGCGCGTGGGCGGCGGACCGGCTGGAGCTGCTGCCCCGCGACCGGTACGACGACCTCTCCATCGGCTGCCGCCTGGGCGCGGCGGCGACGGCACTGGACGTCGCCGGGCGGACGGTGCGGGTGGGCGGCTCCGACGGCGACGGCGACGGCGTTGACGGCGTCGAGCTGGGCTTCGACCGGCTGCTCATCGCCACCGGCGTCCGCCCGCGCACCTGGCCGGGCACGGACGGGCTGCGCGGTGTGCACGTGCTGCGCACGCTCGACGACACCGTCGCGTTCAAGGCGGCCGCCCACGACGCCGGGCGCGTCGTCGTCATCGGGGCCGGGTTCCTGGGCGCGGAGGCCGCGGCGACGCTGCGCGGACTCGGCATCGACGTGACGCTCGTGGACCCGTCGCCGGCGCCGATGCTGCGCCAAGTCGGCCCCGTCGTCGCGGGGCTGCTCGCCGACCTGCACGCCGAGCACGGCGTCGACCTGCGGCTGGGCCGATCGGTGGCGGCCATCGAGCGTGACGGCGACCGGGTCACCGGGGTGCGGCTGGACGACGGCGCGCGGTTCGCGACGACCTGTGTGCTGGTGGCGATCGGCACGACCCCGGCGACCGAGTGGCTCGCGGGCAGCGGGCTCGATCTCGCCGACGGCGTCGGCTGCGACGCGTGGTGCCGGGCCGCGCCGGGCGTCTTCGCCGCCGGCGACGTCGCCCGCTGGTTCCACCGCGGCCGCGGCGCCAGCCTGCGGGTCGAGCACCGCACCAACGCGACCGAGCAGGCCATGGCCGCGGCCCGGGCCATGCTGGACCCGGGCGATCCGTACGAGCCGGTGCCCTACGTCTGGAGCGACCAGTACGACACCAAGCTCCAGACCTACGGCGAGACGACGGCGACCGACCGGTTCGCGGTGATCAGCGGCTCGATCGACGAGCGCCGCTTCGTCGCCCTCTACGGCCGCGCCGAGCGGGTCGTCGGCGCGCTCGGCTGGCGGTCGCCGCGAGAGCTGCTGCGCGCCCGCGCCCTGGTGGCCGACGGCGTCCCCTGGAGCGAGGCTGTCGCCGCCTGATCGCGAAGATCACGAGGGAGTTCTCCCCGCTATAGCGGGAACGAGTCCCTCCCGACGCCACCGGCCGAGGCGTCAGGACGGGCCGGTGATCGGCTCGGGGAGGCCGGCGACCTTAGCGACGAGGCGGATGCTCGACTCGAAGACGGCGTCGCGCAGTTCGATCGGGAGCCACTCGAGGTGGCCGTAGGCCTCGAGGCTGGCGAAGCCGTGCATGCTCGACCAGCAGTGCAGCATGGCCTGGAAGGTCTCCGGCGGCACCGGCGGGCCGTCGATGGGCAGCTGTTCCTTCGGCTCGTGGTGCTCGGCCAGCAGCCGGGCGATGGTGCCGTCGTCGCCGAGCATGGGCTTGCGCAGGACACCGGCTTGGGCGGCCTCGTAGAACAGCGACTTGAGCTGCGCCATCGCGCGGCGGGCAGCCTCCGTCGTGGGGCCCTCCTCGGGCGCGTGGTAGCCGGGGACGGGCGGGCCGAGGATCAGCGCGAACCGCTGCGGCTCCTCGCGCGCCCAGCGGCGGTAGGACTGCGCGACGGCGGTGAAGCGGCCGCCGGGGTCGTCGAGGGGGACCTGGTCGCGGGCGGCGGCGACGGCGGTGCCGAGGTCGTCGTAGGCGTCGACGATGAGCGCGGTGAGCAGCTCGTCGCGGTCGGCGAAGTAGCGGTACAGCGCGGGCGCCGTCATGCCCATGAGCCGCGCGATGTCGGAGAACCGGAAGTCCGTGGTGCCTTGCTCGCGCATGAGGCCCATCGCGGTCTGCTTGATCTCCTCGATGGTCGCGGCGCGGGCGCGCTCGCGGCGCGACGGCGGCCGCTCCGGCCCACTGCCGGCCTCGTTCACCGGATCCACCATCCGTGCCACCTCCTCGTGACGCCCGTAGGCCGAAATGCGTGAAGCATCGTCACAGACGTGAACCCTCTTGACAAGTTTCGCCGCCTCGTGTTTGTTATGAAGCATAACAGTTCTAACGCTACGTCACGTAACGCTCGAGGGGCAGAACCGATGACCCAGTCCACCACCGACGACGAGCGGCCGGCTGCCGCTCCCCCACGACCTGGCGTGCTCGGCCGGCTGGCCGGCGTCTCCTACCGCCGCCGCGGCCGCGTGGTCGCCGCCTGGGTGGTCGCCATCGCGGCCGCGTTCGGGCTCTCGGCGGCCTTCGCCGGCGAGTTCACCGCCGACTACTCCGCACCCGGCTCGGACTCGCGGCAGGCGCAGGACCTGCTCGAGGAGCGCTTCCCCGCGCAGTCCGGCGACACCATCGACGTCGTCGTCCGCGCCGACGGCGCCGTCACCGACCCCGAGGTCCAGGCCGATGTCACCGCGCTGCTCGACGAGCTGCGCACCCAGCCGCACGTCGTCGCCGTCGACGACCCGTACACCACGCCCGGCGGCATCGCGCAGAGCGGCGACATCCTCGTCGCCACCGTGAACCTCGACGTCGTCCTGCCCGACGACATGCCGGTCGAGGAGACCGAGGAGCTCCTGGCCATGGCCGACGCGGCCGAGCGGCCGGGTCTCGAGATCGCGCTCGGCGGGCAGACCGTCGCGCTGGCCGAGCAGGGCGAGATCGGCTCCGAGGCCATCGGCATGGCCGCCGCCGCGGTGATCCTGCTCATCACGTTCGGCTCGGTGGTCGCGGCCGGACTGCCGCTGATCGTCGCGGTCGCCGGGCTCGCGCTCAGCGGCGCGCTCACCGGCATCGTCGCCGCCCTCGTCGACGTGCCGGACTGGTCGACGGCGCTGGCCACGATGATGGGCATCGCGCTGGGCATCGACTACGTCCTGCTCATGGTCACGCGATTCCGCGAGTGGCGGGCCGCCGGACTGGCCCCGGAGCGGGCCACCGTCGCGACGCTCGACACCGCCGGCCGCGCCGTCATGGTCGCCGGCAGCACCGTCATGGTGAGCATGCTCGGCCTGTTCGCCATGGGCCTGTCGTTCATGCAGGGCGCAGCGCTCGTCACCATCGTCGCCGTCCTCATCGTCATGGCCGCGGCCGCGACGCTGTTCCCGGCGCTGCTCGGGTTCTGGGGCGGCTGGGTCGACCGGCTGCGCCTTCCGCTCGGCCGCCGCGGCCGGACGGTGCAGCTGGCCGCCGGCGGGCACGTCGAGCCGTCGCGCACCTGGCTGCGCTGGGGCACGCTGGTCGACCGGCACAGCATCGTCGCGACGGTGGTGGGTGTCGGCCTGCTGCTGGCCCTCGCCGCGCCGTTCCTGGGCGTCCGGTTCGGCTTCCCCGACGCCGGCAACAGCCCCGAGGACCGCACCTCGCGACAGGCCTACGACCTGCTGTCCGACGGCTTCGGCCCGGGCGCCAACGGCCCGCTGCTGCTCGTCGCCGACCTCGACGACCCGAGCGACGAGGCGGCGCTGCCGGCGCTGGCCGAGTCGGTGACGGGGACCGCCGGTGTCGCGGCCGTCATGCCCCCGGTCGTCAACGAGGCCCGCGACGCCGCGCTGCTCACCGTCCTGCCCACCACCGGCCCGCAGGACGGCACCACCGAGGACCTGGTGCACACCCTGCGCGACGACGTCCTTCCCGACGCCGGCGTCGAGGTGCACGTCGGCGGCGTGACGGCGACCGCCATCGACTCCACCGAGAACACGGCCGAGCGGCTGCCGCTGCTGATCGGCGGCGTCGTGATCCTCTCGATGGTGCTGCTGCTGGTGTCGTTCCGCAGCATCGTCATCCCGATCACGGCCGCGCTGATGAACCTGCTCTCCGTCGCCGCCGCGTACGGCGTGGTCGCGCTGGTGCTCGAGGGCGGGTGGGCCGGGCGACTGGTCGGCATCGACACCGAGACGCCGATGCCGGCGTTCATCCCGGTGCTGGTGTTCGCGGTGCTCTTCGGCCTGTCGATGGACTACGAGGTGTTCCTCATCAGCCGAATGCGCGAGGCCTGGACCCGCACGGGCGACAACGCCCGGGCGATCGTCGAAGGGCTGGCCGGCACCGGGCGCGTCATCACCGCCGCGGCGGCGATCATGGTGGCGGTGTTCGCGGCGTTCATCCCGAGCCCCGAGGTGTTCCTCAAGGTCATCGGCGTCGGCATGGCCGCGGCGATCCTCGTCGACGCCACCGTGGTGCGGATGCTGCTGGTGCCCGCCGTCATGCACCTGCTCGGCCGGGCGAACTGGTGGCTGCCGTCCTGGCTCGAGCGCCGGCTTCCCCAGCTGCACGTCGAGGGCCGGCCGGAGCTCTACCTCCCCGACGCCGACGGCGACACCCGCGGCGCCGGCGAGCCGGAGCTCACCACCGCGAGGTAGTGCCAACGATGGCGGGTGGTTTGGTGGCGCCATAGCCCCACCAAACCACCCGCCATCACCGTCGACGCGCGTTGTCGGTACCCGCCCGTAGGGTGGGCACCCTCCCAACCGGGCGGGGACCACACCCACCCCAAGCCGACGTCGCCCACGCAACCCGGGCTCACCAGGTGGAGGGGCGGGAGGATGCGGAGCCGGCTCCGCATCCTCCCGCCCGTCCACCGGAACCCGGAACCCTAGGTCGCGTCGGAGCGGAGCAGACCGCGGACGGCGCGCAGGCCGACCGACAGCCGGGAGAGGTCGAAGCTGTCGCCCTCGACGATCTCGCGCAGCATGTCCTGCGCCCGGGCGACGACGACCTCGTCCTGCGCGGCCCAGGCCTCGACCCGGTCCTGCGGCGACGACTCCTCGTCGGTGTGCTGGATGACCTGCGCCGTCAGCGCCGCCTGCACCGCGTGGAGGTCGTCGCGCAGGGCCGCTCGGGCCATGGTCTGCCAGCGGTCGAGCCGCGGCAGCGAGATGATCCGCTCGAGCAGCCGGCCCAGCTCGAGGAACGCGCCCAGGGTGAAGTGCACCCGGGCCACCTCGAGCAGGTCGGTGCCGGTGGCGAGTGAGTTCTCGACCATGCCGAGCCCGGCGTAGGCCGGCGGCAGGACGGCGACCCGCACCGCGAGCGGCTCCGGCACGCCCTCGGCCGTCAGCGCCTCGAGCCGCTCGTGGTACAGGTCGAGCTCGCGGCCGACCAGGACGTCGGGCAGCGCCACCAGCAGCCGGGCGATGGGCTCCTCGAAGAACCCGATCTGCCAGGCGATGTCGATGGGTGGGCGGCGGTTGACGCAGAGCCACCGCGTCGCCCGTTCGGTGATGGTCCGCCCCTCGAGGCGCATGCGGGTCTGGACGTCGAACGCCACGACGTTGTCGAGCTCTTTCACCGCGGCCATGAGCTCGGGGATCTGGAACACGACGCCGCCGATGGTGTGCGCCCGCGCGAGGTCCTCGACCGTGCCGCCCGTCTCCATGCCCAGGCGGTATGCGAACGTCGTGCCGGCGGTGTTCACCAGCTCGTTGACCACGACGTTGGTGATGATCTCGCGGCGCAGCGGGTGCTCGTCGATGACGTCGCCGTAGCGGTCGCGCAGCGCGCTGGGGAAGTACGCGTGCAGCGCGGCGCCGAGGTACGGGTCGTCGGGCATGCCGCCGGCCAGCAGCTCTTCGTACATGAGGTTCTTGGTGTACGCGAGCAGGACCGACAGCTCCGGGCCGGTGAGGCCGCGGCCGGCGTTCATGCGCTCGGCCAGCTGGCGGTCCGTGGGCAGCGCCTCGAGGTTGCGGTCGAGCTTGCCCTGGCTCTCGAGCTTGGACAGGAACGACCGGTGCACGTGCGCCAGGTTCGACGACTGGAAGGTGGCGCTGGCCAGCGCGATGTTCTGCCCGTAGTTGTTGGCGAGGACGAGGTCGCCGATCTCTTCGGTCATGGCGGCCAGCAGCTCGTTGCGCTGCTTGTCGGTGAGGTCACCGGCCCGCACGACGCCGTCGAGCAGGATCTTGATGTTGACCTCGTGGTCGGAGGTGTCGACGCCGGCGGAGTTGTCGATGGCGTCGGTATTGACCTTGCCGCCGGCCAGGGCGAACTCGACCCGGCCGCGCTGGGTCAGGCCGAGGTTGCCGCCCTCGCCGACCACCAGCGCCCGCAGGTCGGCGCCGTCGACGCGGATGGCGTCGTTGGCCTTGTCGCCGACCTCGGCGTGCGACTCCGTGGATGCCTTGACGTAGGTGCCGATGCCGCCGTTCCACAGCAGGTCGACGGGAGCGGCCAGGATGGCGTGCATCAGCTCGGGCGGCGTCATGGTCTCGGCCGCCGGGTCGATACCCAGCACCTCCTTGACCTGCGCCGTCAACGTGATCGTCTTGGCCGTGCGCGGGTACACGCCACCACCGTCGCTGATCAGCTTGGGCTCGTAGTCGTTCCAGCTGGACCGCGGCAGGTCGAACAGGCGACGGCGTTCGGCGTAGGACTCCGCGGCGTCGGGGCTCGGGTCGAGGAAGATGTGCCGGTGGTCGAACGCGGCCACCAGCCGGATGTGCTCGGACAGCAGCATGCCGTTGCCGAACACGTCGCCGGACATGTCGCCGACGCCGACCACGGTGAAGTCCTCGGTCTGGGTGTCGCGGCCGAGCTGGCGGAAGTGCCGCTTCACCGACTCCCAGGCGCCGCGGGCGGTGATGCCCATGGCCTTGTGGTCGTAGCCGGCCGACCCGCCCGACGCGAACGCGTCGCCGAGCCAGAACCCGTACTCCTTGGACACCTCGTTGGCGATGTCGGAGAACGCGGCGGTGCCCTTGTCGGCCGCGACCACCAGGTAGGGGTCGTCGCCGTCGTGGCGGACCACCTGCGGCGGCGCGACGACGCTGCGGTCGGCCGCGCGGTTGTCGGTGATGTCGAGCATGGCCCGGATGAACGTCTTGTAGCACTCGATGCCCTCGGCCAGCCACGCCTCGCGGTCGACGGCGGGATCGGGCAGCAGCTTGCCGACGAAGCCGCCCTTGGCGCCGACCGGCACGATGACGGAGTTCTTCACGGCCTGTGCCTTGACCAGGCCCAGGATCTCGGTGCGGAAGTCCTCGCGGCGGTCGGACCACCGCAGCCCGCCGCGGGCGACGGCGCCGAAGCGCAGGTGCACGCCCTCGACCCGGGGCGAGTAGACCCAGATCTCGTACATCGGCTTCGGGTCGGGCAGCTCCGGCAGCGACCGTGAGTCGAGCTTGAAGCTGGTGACGGTCTGCGGCCCCGCGACGGTGGTGCGGTAGTAGCTGGTCCGCAGCGTGGCGTTCACCAGCCGCAGGAACGAGCGCAGGATGCGGTCCTGGTCGAGGCTGGCGACCTGGTCGAGGGCCTCCTCGATGCGCACCGTCAGCTGCTTCGCGGCGTCGGCGCGGGTGCTGGGGTCGTCGCCGTGCCGCTCGGGGTCGAAGCGGGTCTCGAACAGGTCGACGAGCATGCGCGCGACGTCGACGTGCCCGGACAGCGCCTCCTCGAGGTAGTTCTGGCTGAACGTGGTGCCGGTCTGACGCAGGTACTTGGCGTACGCGCGCAGGATGGACGCCTGCCGCCACGACAGCCCGGCCTGCGGCACCAGCGCGTTGAACCCGTCGCTCTCGGCGTCGCCCCGCCAGACCGCGGCGAACGCGTCCTGGAACAGCACCTTGAGGCGGTCGGCGTCGGTGGCGCGCAGCCCGCGGTAGCGCAGGCCGAAGTCGTAGATGTACGCCGTCGACTCGCCGTCGGGCCCGCGCCGGATGATCTCGTACGGGCGCTCGTCGACCACCTCGACGCCCATGCGCGACAGGATGGGCAGTACCTGCGTGAGCGAGATGGGCGTGCCGGTGCGGTAGATCTTGAAGCGGCGGTCGCTGGCCAGTCCGCCGACCGGCTGGTAGAGGTTCATGCCCAGGCCGTCGGCGGCGGGCAGCTCCTCGAGCCGGCGCACGTCGGCCACCGCCGTCCGCGCCGGGAAGTCGGCCTTGTAGCCCTCGGGGAAGCCCTGGCGGTAGCGGCGCAGCAGCTTCGCCGCGCCTTCCTCGCCGACCTGCTCGGCCAACGAGTCCGACAGCTCGTCGGTCCACGACCGGGTGGCGCCGACCAGCTGCTTCTCGAGCGCCGCGACATCGATCTCGGGCAGCCCCTGGTCGCGCTTCATGCGGACCACGAAGTGCAGCCGGGCCAGGGCCGCCTCGCCGACGCGCGCGGTGAAGTCGATGGAGTCGCCGTCGGTGGCGGCCAGCAGGATGCGCTGGATGCGCTCGCGCACGTCGGTGTTGTACCGGTCGCGCGGCAGGTACACGAGGAACGAGAGGTAGCGGCCGTAGTCGTCGCGGCGGATGAACATGCGCAGGTGCCGGCGCTCTTGCAGGTGCACGACGGCGAGCGCGGTGGGCAGCAGTTCCTCGGCCGGGATCTGGAACAGCTCGTCGCGCGGGTAGGTCTCGAGCACCTGCAGGAGGTCCTTGCCGGAGTGCCCGGACGGCGCGAACCCGGCCTGCTCGATGACCTCTTGGACCTTGCGCCGCAGCACCGGGATGCGCAGCACGCTCTCGGTGTAGGCGGCCGACGTGAACAGGCCCAGGAAGCGCCGCTCGCCGACGACCTCGCCGGCGGCGTCGAAGGTCTTGACGCCGACGTAGTCGAGGTAGGCCGGGCGGTGCACCGTCGCCTTCGAGTTGGCCTTGGTCAGGACCAGTAGCTGCTTCTCGCGCGCCTTGGCCCGCACCTCGCGCGGCAGCTTGCCGAACGAGCCGGAGAGGTCCTGGTCCGAGCGCAGGACGCCCAGCCCGGTGCCGGTGACCGCCCGCAGGACGTCCTCGCCGTCGACTTGGTCGAGCTGGTACTCGCGGTAGCCGAGGAACGTGAAGTGGTCGTCGGCCAGCCAGCGCAGCAGCTCGCGGGCCTCGTCGATCTCGGGATCGTTGACCGGCGACGGCGCCTTGCCGAGGTCGTCGGCGATGTCGATGGCGCGCTGGCGCATGCGCGGCCAGTCTTCGACCGCCTCGCGCACGTCGCGGAGCACGTCGCGCAGCAGCCGCTCGATGGCGGCCTGGTCGGCGGGGTCGTCGGTGCGGTCGATCTCGACGTGCATCCACGACTCGACGATGGTGTCGGAGTCGCGGCGGGGGTCGTTCTCGTTGAGGTCGAGGACCTCGACCAGCTCGCCGGTGATGTCGCGGTGGACCACCAGCTGCGGGTGCACCACGAGGCGGATGGCGTGGTCGTGCTCGGCCAGCGCCATGGTGACGGAGTCGACCAGGAACGGCATGTCGTCGATGACGACCTCGACGATGGTGTGCCCGGACGCCCAGCCGTGCTCGTCGATGGTGGGCGTGTAGACGTTGACGACGGCGGTGCCCTGCGGCCTGCTCTGGGCGCTGCGCCGGTGCGAGGCGGCGACCCCGTAGACGTCGACGACGTCGCGGTCGACCAGGTCCTCGGCGGCAACGTGCCGGTAGTACCGGCGGAGGAAGGCCTCGTCCTCGTCGCGACTTCCCCGGTCGCCGACCAGTGCTGCCTTCGCGAGGAGCTCGGACTTGGCTTCGTCGAGCCGATTGCGCATCTTCCACCAACCCCCGGAACGAGACCCCGCACGTCGTTGTACGGAACCTCTCTGAACATTAGTAGCTCGCCGCCGCGCCCGCTTCCCGGGCCTCGCACTCCTTGATCATTCATTGCGTTCGCCAATGACTCAGAGCCAGGAGCGCAGCTCCCAGAGCAGCGGGTAGAACCGGAGGTCGAGGCGGCTGCGCAGGTACGAGGCGCCCGACGAGCCGCCGGTGCCGGTCTTCGTGCCGATCATGCGCTCGACCATGGTGACGTGCCGCGCCCGCCAGCCGGCGCTCAGCTCGTCGTGCGTCATCAGCGCCTCGGCCAGCTCCCACACGTCGCCGAAGCCGCCGCGGTCATGGGCGGCGATGCGCAACGACGCGCTGATGTCCGCGTCGGTGCCGGCGGGGAGGTCGTGGGCGCGCAGGACGGCGACGAAGGCGTCCCACAGCGTGGGCTCCTCGAGACGGCGGCGCAGCCGTTCCTCCTCGGCCGGCGTCAGCGCGCGGAACCGGCGCAGGAACGCCGCGTCCTTCGCCCCGGAGACGAACTCCAGCTCGCGGAACTGCACGGACTGGAAGCCGCTCGCGGGCGCCAGCCGGGCCCGGAACTGCAGGAAGTCCTGCGGCGTCATGGTCTCGAGGACGCCGACCTGCTCGATGAGGATCCGCTCGATCTCGTGGACCCGGTTCAGCAGGTGCCGGGCCCACCACAGGCGGTCGTCGAACATCGCCTGCCGCGCGGCCTCGACCTCGTGCAGCAGTTGCTTGAACCACAGCTCGTAGACCTGGTGGATCGTGATGAACAGCAGCTCGTCGTGAGCATCGGTCTCGAGGCGCTGCTGGTCGAGCAGCTCCGCGAGACGCAGGTAGGTGCCGTAGGTGAGCCGGGCACCGTCCTCGCCGAAGTGTGCCGAGGGAGGGCTGATCTCGTGGTCGGGTGTCACCTCGTCAGCGTATGGGTCAGGATGTGGAGCCATGGACCTGAACAGCGAGCTGCGTTTCGACGCCGACCCCGCGACGGTGTTCGCGATGCTGACCGACGAGGCCTACATCGCGAAGAAGACCACCGCGGCCAAGGCCCTGCGCCACGAGATCACCGTTCGCCGCGACGGCGACGGCGCCACCATCGACCTGCTGCGCGTCATGCCGCCGGACGTGCCGGACTTCGTGCGCCGGTTCGTCGGCGACACCATCGACATCCGGCAGAAGGACGTGTGGAAGCCGGCCAACGGCGACGGGTCGCGTGACGGCACCATCGCGCTGGAGATGTCCGGGGCGCCGGTCAAGGCCACCGGCACCATGCGCCTCGCGGCCAACGGCGGGTCGACCGTGCTGACCATCAAGGCCCTGCTGAAGGCGTCGGTGCCGCTGGTGGGCGGCAGGATCGAGCAGGCCCTGCACCAGGGCCTCACCGAGGCGGCGAAGATCGAGGAGCGGGTCGGCCGCGACTGGCTGGCCGGCAACCGCTGACGGCGTCATTCTGGCGGTGACGGCGACCCGGTCGCCGTCACCGCTGCGCTAGTCTCCTGAGTCAGGAATTCTGTTCAGATATGTGGCGAGTTGTTCGAGGATCTCGTCGGCGGTCTTGACCCAGATGTAGGGACGCGGGTCGGTGTTCCAGGTGGCGATCCAGTCGCGGATGTCTTTCTCGAGGGCCTGGACGGACTTGTGCACGCCGCGGCGCAGTTGCTTGTTGGTCAGTTCGGCGAACCAGCGCTCGACGAGGTTGAGCCAGGACGACCCGGTGGGCGTGAAGTGCAGGTGGAACCGTGGATGGGCCAGCAGCCAGTTCTTGATCGCGGGAGTCTTGTGCGTGGCGTAGTTGTCCAGCACGAGGTGCACGTCGAGGTCATCGGGGACCTGCTTGTTGAGCGTGGCCAGGAACTTCTTGAACTCCTCGGCGCGGTGACGGCGGTGCAGAGAACCGATGACCTTGCCGGTGGCGACCTCCAGTGCGGCGAACAGCGTCGTGGTGCCGGCGCGCACGTAGTCATGGGTCACGCGCTCGGGCACCCCGGGCATCATCGGCAGGACCGGCTGAGAGCGGTCCAGGGCCTGGATCTGGGACTTCTCGTCCACACAGAACACCAACGCCCGCTCGGGCGGGTCCAGGTAGAGCCCGACCACGTCGTGGACCTTGTCGACGAAGAACGGGTCGGTGGACAGCTTGAACCCCTCAACGCGGTGCGGGGCCAGGCCGAACGCCCGCCACACCCTTGAGACCGTCGACTGCGACATGCCCGTCTGCGACGCCATCGCCCTGGTCGACCAGTGCGTGGCGTTCTTCGGCTTCGTCTCCAGCGTCCGGGCCACCAGCGCGGCGACCTGCTCATCGGTCACCGACCGCGGGCCACCCGAGCGGGGCATGTCGCCCAGCCCAGCGATCCGATGCTCCACGAACCGCCTGCGCCACCGCCCCACCGCATGCGGTGTCGAACCCACCACCGCGGCCACGTCCTTGTTCGACGCACCCGCCGCGGACTCCAGAATGATCCGGCACCGCAGCGCCCACGACTGCGGCGTCGACCCCCTGCGAACCCACCCCTCCAGGGCCGCGCGCTCGCCGTCGGTCAGCACCAGCTCAGCCTTCGGCCGTCCAGTTCTCGCCATACCAGCCAGCCTATACATCTGAATAGAATTCCTGACTCAGGAGACTAGGGCGTGTCTCTTAAGTCGCCAGCCAGATGGTGATGGCGCGTAGGACGACGCCTCCGCGGTAGTTGACGGCGTGTTTGTCGTAGCGGGTGGCGATGCCGCGCCATTGCTTGTGGGTGTTGAAGGAACGCTCGATGACGTTGCGGCGCTTGTAGGCGACGGGGTCGAAGTTGGGTGGGCGGCCGCCGGCTGTGCCGCGGCGTTTGCGGTGGCCGATCTCGTCGGCGCGCTGCGGGATCACGGCCTTGATGCCACGAGCGCGCAGCAGTGCTCGTGTGGCTCGGGAGGAATAGGCCTTGTCACCCAGGAGGGCGAGCGGGCGGGTGCGTGGTCGACCGGGCCCCAGGCGCCGGACCGCGAGCTGGGCCAGCAGCGGCTTGAGCATCGTGGAATCACCGGCCTGGCCGGCTGTCACCGCGATGACCAGTGGCCGGCCACGGCCGTCGACGAGCTGGTGGATCTTGGTCGACAACCCGCCGCGGGACCGGCCGATCGCGTGATCGAGCGGTTCGGCGAGCCCGAAGATGTAACTCGACTCAGCCCCCTGTGCGGGCCGCGGCGCGCGCCGCGCGCGCCGCCCGGGAGTCCCCGGCCGGATGCTCGAGTCTGCCGGCGTTGGTGGCGTGCTGGTGGGCACGGTTGATGGTGGCGTCCACGCTGACCATCCAGTCGATGTCCCCGACCGCGTCGGCCTCGGCCAGCAGCCGGGCATGGATCTTGTCCCAGGTGCCATCGACGGAGAAGCGGTTGTGTCGCTTCCATGCTGTCTGCCACGGCCCGAACGCGGCCGGCAGGTCACGCCACGCGATCCCGGTGCGGAACCGGTAGATCACGCCCTCGACCACCTGCCGGTGGTCGCGGAAGGGCCGCGACCTCACCCCGTCGGTCGAGGGCATCAACGCCGCGATCCGCTCCCATTGAGCGTCGGTGAGGACTCGCTCGCGAGACATGCCAACAGCAAATCAGCCGTACACGCCCGGACTTAGGAGACACGCCCTAGCGGCGCTGGGCCGGACCGCTTCAACGGCCGGGGACGCCGCCGTCCAGGGCGCGGAGGGCGACGTTGCGCTCGGCCGCGCCCGCCCGCCGTCCGGGCTGCCGCGGCG
Organism: Jiangella mangrovi; assembly: GCF_014204975.1. NCBI lineage: Bacteria > Bacillati > Actinomycetota > Actinomycetes > Jiangellales > Jiangellaceae > Jiangella > Jiangella mangrovi. The sequence continues at coordinate 3,310,186 of NZ_JACHMM010000001.1, read as the reverse complement.
CGGGGGCCTCGGCGGCCGGCGCCGGCGTGGCGTCGGTGGACTCGCGCTCGAGCAGCGCCTCGGCCAGCTCGGCCGGGCCAGTGACCGCCATGGCCAGCGCGCGGCCGAGGTCGTCGCGGTCGAGCGGCTCCTCGGCGGTGCGGCGCAGGCGGTCGGAGAGGTCGATGACCTTGTCGGCGGTGCCCAGGGTGGCGCGGGCGGCCATGAGGTGACCCCGCTGCAGCGGCCGGCCGGCGATCATGAGGGCCAGCGCCTCGGCGGTGTCGCTCCAGTCCGAGGCCGGCGCCTGCTCGCCGATGAGGCCCGCCACGCCGGCCATGACGCGGTCGGAGGCGGCGACGAGGCGCTCAGCGGTCTCGCTGTCGCTGTCGAGGGAAGCCAGCCGCAGTGCTACCGCGGTGACCAGTGCGCCGTCGGCGGGACTCCGGCGGGGCTGGGACAGCAACCGCACCGCTCGTGCGACGTACGGCCTGGTCGACAGCCGGTCATCCATCACGCTTGACACCTCGTGTTCTCGTCTCTCGGCTCAACCCATGTGCGGGTTCGGTCCACCGTAGAAGATTGTGCACCGAACCCGCCTGATCATTCGTCCCAGTGGCCCGACTTCCACCGAATGGCTGCCGTGCTACGACCGCTCCGGTGGGTTTCGTCCTCGGAGTAGAAGCTACCGGCAGCGAAGCGTAGCGCCTCTGTGGTAGTTGCGACAGTCAGCCGGCGTCGGCCCAGGAGCGGCCGTGGGCGAGGGCGGCCGCCGACGTGCGCAGCGAGGTCTCGAGGACGTCGAGCCGGCGGCCGGTGTCCATGACGTTGGCGCCGATGGCCGCGAGGTCCTCGGGGCCTGGGCCCAGGACGGTGACGTCGGTGCCCTGGTCCCGCAGCTTCCCGGCCTCGTGCAGGCAGCGCCGGGTGCAGCGACGGCGCCAGCGCCGCTCGAGCCGGGGCAGGAGCGCCCGCGGATGATCCAGCTCGAACGAGACCATGGGCGCGACGACGTAGACCTCGTCGAGGCCGAGCCCGCCCAGCAGGTCGACCGAGGTGGCCGAGCAGGTGCCGCCGTCGACGTAGCGGTGGCCGCCGACGACCACGGGCGCGAACCAGCCGGGGATGGCGCACGACGCCATGACCGCCTGCGGCAGCGACACCTGAGGCTCTCCCGGCCGGCCGAACGGGACCCGCCGGCCGGTCTCGTAGTCCATGGCGACGATCCAGACGCCGGAGTGCGGCGACCAGCCGGCGCTCGGGCCCGTGACGGCGTCGACGAGCTCGCCGACGCCGTCGAGCGAGCCCCGGCCGACCGGCATGAGCGCCGACAGCACGGCGGTGGGCGGCATGCGACGCAGCCGGCGGACGTTGTGGCGCACCATGGCCGTCGAGCCGACCCCGAAGCGGGGCAGCTGCGGCCGCGACCCGCCGGTGGCGGTGTCGTAGTCCCAGACGTGGTCGGCGAGCGGCCCCTCGATGACGCGACCGAGCTGGTGGTCGCGCAGCTGTCCGGCGTCGACGCCGGCACCGAGCAGAGCCGCGAGCACCGAGCCCGCGGACGTTCCCAGGATGTAGTCGAAGGACCGAAGATCGGCGCCGGTCGACTCCTCGATGGCACTGAGGGCGCCGACCATCCACGCCGCGCCCAGAACGCCACCGCCGCCGAGCACCAGGCCCCGCCGCGGTCCCCCCTGACGAATGGCCTCCATCTATTGATTCTGCTGTAACACGCCGATTCGTGCCACGCATCGACGCCTTGCTGTGACCGCGGGCCGGTTGCCCGGTTGCTGGCCCGGACCGTCGTCCACGGCGCTCCGGAGGTTGCCCGACTTGCCCGGACGGCGCCGGACCTGCCCGACTCCGCCGGGCCGTTGACCTCGCCGCCGACTGCCGGTTTCGATCCTGGTGACCCCAGAGACACCCGCGCACAGGAGGCCCGATGACCACCACCCAGGCGCCGCGCCAGCAGAGCACCGGCCGGGCCCGCCGGCTGCCGCTCCCGGTCACCGAGCCGCCCTTCGACGACGAGCTCGGCATCGTGCCCGGCGCGTGGCGGCCGCTCGTGCCGGCCGGGCAGGCGATGCTGCCGTTCGGGCCCGACGGCGGGCCGGACGCCGGGTTCGGCGCGGCGCCGGTCCCCGTCGTCCTGGGCGACGAGGTGGTCGCCGACAGCCTCTGGCTGCGCCACACCGACCAGCGTGCCGCCACGCCCGCCGTCACGCTCGCCGCCGGGCCGGCCGTTCCCGAGCCCCGGCGCGGCGAGGACGGGTTGCCCGACCCGCGCCGCTGGATCGCCCGGCTGGCGCTGTCGGCGCTCGAGTGCCTGCACGGACGCCGCTCGCTGCAGCAGCTGGTCCGCTGGACCGACGAGCCCGTGTACCGGGCGCTGGCCCGTCGCGCCGCCGACCAGGAGGGCACGCCGGCCGAGCGGCCCCGGATCCGCGCTCTGCGGGTGTGCCGGCTCACCGACACGGTCGCCGAGGCGAGCGTGGTGGTGCAGGTGGGCCGGGCGACGCGGGCCGTGGCCGTCCGCCTGCGGGCGGACGACGGCCGGTGGCTGTGCACGGCCTTCGACATCGTCGACCCCGGCCCGCCGCCGCGCCGCGGCCGCCGTCAGCGGGCGGCCCAGGCCTCCTCGAACGCCACCGCGTAGCCGACCTGCCCGTTCACCGTCGGATGGAAGGAGTCGCGCACGAACTCCGACGCCACCTCCCACCGCTGCTCGGCGGTGGTGGTGGTCGCCGACGTCGGCTCCGACCCGGCGGCCCAGGAGATCTTCAGCCCGTACAGCCAGTCGCCGGGCTCGTTGCCACACGCCTCGTGCCCGTCGAAGACCGAGGCCACCTCGTCCGACGCGGACTCGACCCCGGCCTCGGCCGCCGCGGCGTCGATGACGTCGTTGAGCAGCACGCCCAGCCGGCGGATCATCTGCCGTTCCGAGTTCGACAGCAGACCGGTCAGGGCGTCGCAGTCGCTGCGGACCGCCGGGTCGGGCACGAGCATCGGATAGCCGCCGACGATGACCTCGTCGCCCGGCGCCGCCGCCTGGACGGAGTCGTAGAGCTGGACCAGCGGCTGGTGCAGGCTGCTGATCAGGGCCGTCAGCTCGGCCTCGCGGCGCGTGCACGAGAAGAACGAGACCAGGCAGTTGACCAGCTCGTCGGCGAAGCCGGCGTCGTTGCCGCCCACCGTCACCGTGATGAGCCGGTCCCCCGCCCCGGGGATGCCGGCCAGCTGCTGCACCTGCTGCGCGACCTCGGGGATCGCCGCGCCCGAGCAGGCGAGCAGCGTCCGGTCGGTGACGGCGCTGCCGAAGATCAGGTTGTTCCAGGCCTGCGGGGTGCGGTCGCAGTCGTCGAGGTAGCCGCCGGCGCCCAGGCCGGACGAGTACGAGTCGCCGAGCGTGATGACGGCCGACGGCGCGTCGACGGCGACGGCAGCGGCCGCGGGGTCCGCCGTCGAGGGCGCTTCGGCCGCGTCCGCCGTCGCGCCGAGGGCTGCCCCCACCAGCAGGACGGCCGCCACGCACAGCGTGACGGCCGTTCGGGTGAGGGATCGGGGTCGTTCCTGGTGGCTGGTCGAGGTCAGAGTCATGTGCGCTGCGCGGCCGGATCGCGGCCGCTCCTCCCATCCGCCGTTCCGGGGAATGTGACACCCGGCATCACCAGACGTCACAATGGACGATAGCGGACGGATGCCATATGCGGGACAGCTTCGGTGAACAAAGATCGACGGGTGCCCGAGGTGCCGTGGCACCGCCGGACACCCGTCGACGGACGAGCGTGCCGAGATCAGCCGGCCGGCTGCTCGGAGTCCTGCGAGGCGTGCCGCGGGTCGCCGTGGCAGCGCTTGAACTTCTTCCCCGAGCCGCACGGGCACAGCGCGTTGCGCGACACGTTGCTGAAGTCGAGGTCGCCCTCGTCGGCACCGGCCGCGTGCGAGCCGCGCTCGCCGTTGGCGCCGGACGCCACGACCGCGCCGCCGGCCGCGGCACCCGCGGCCGGACGGGCCGCCGGGCGCACCTGCTCGACCCGCCGCTGCACCGCAGCGTCGCCGTCGACCGTCGGCGCGGTGTACTGCAGCTGCTGCGGGCGCTGGAAGCCGCCCAGGCCCTTGGCCTGCACCACGGGGGCGCCGGGGGCGGTGGGCGTGGTGGCGCCGTCGCCCGGGGCCTGCACCTGGACCTCGAGGTTGAAGACCAGACCGACCGACTCTTCCTTGATGGCGTCCATCATGGCCACGAAGAGGTCGAAGCCCTCGCGCTGGTACTCGACCAGCGGCTGCTTCTGGGCGAACGCCCGCAGGCCGATGCCCTCGCGCAAGTAGTCCATCTCGTACAGGTGCTCGCGCCACTTGCGGTCGAGGACCGTGAGCAGCACCCGGCGCTCGAGCTCGCGCATGACGTCGGTGCCCAGCGACTCCTCGCGCTTCGCGAGCGCGGCGTGCGCGTCCTCGGTCAGCCGCTCGCCGAGCCCGGCCGGGGTCAGCGCGTTGCGGCCGCCGGCCTCCTGCTCGACCTCGTCGACCGTGACGCCGACCGGGTACAGCGTCTTGAGCGCCGTCCACAGCTGGTCGAGGTCCCAGTGCTCGGGGTAATTGCCGGCAGTGGCGCCCTGGACGTAGGCCCCGACGGCGTCGTCGAGCATGCCGGTGACCTGCTCGTGCAGGTCCTCGCCGTGCAGCACCCGAGCGCGCTCGTCGTAGATGACCATGCGCTGGCGGTTGAGGACGTCGTCGTACTTGAGGACGTCCTTGCGCATCTCGAAGTTCTGCGCCTCGCGCTGCGTCTGGGCGCTCTTGACGGCGTTGCTGACGCGCTTGTGCGAGATGGGGACGTCGTCGGGCTGGTTGAACGTCCGCATGATCATCTCGACCCACTCGCTCTTGAACAACCGCATGAGGTCGTCCTGCAGCGAGAGGTAGAAGCGCGACTCACCGGGGTCGCCCTGGCGGCCGGAACGACCGCGCAGCTGGTTGTCGATACGGCGGGACTCGTGCCGCTCGGTGCCGAGGACGTACAGCCCGCCGAGGTCGCGGACCTCCTCGCGCTCGGCCGACACCTGCGCGTCGAGCTTCTCGAGGATCGCGATCTCGGCCGCGTTGTACTCCTCGGCGTTCTCGACGGGGTCGAGGCCGCGCTGCTTGAGCTCGGCCTGCGCCATGAACTCGTGGTTGCCGCCGAGCATGATGTCGGTACCGCGACCGGCCATGTTGGTGGCGACGGTGACGGCGCCCTTGCGGCCGGCCTGCGCGACGATGGCGGCCTCGCGCTCGTGCTGCTTGGCGTTGAGGACCTCGTGCGGGACGCCGCGCTTGCGCAGCAGCTGCGACAGCCGCTCGGACTTCTCGACGCTGGTGGTGCCGACGAGGACCGGCTGGCCCTTCTGGTGCCGCTCGACGAGGTCCTCGACGACGGCGTCGAACTTGGCCTCCTCGGTGCGGTAGATCTCGTCGTCCTGGTCGAGGCGCGCCAGCGGGCGGTTCGGCGGGATGGGCACGACGCCGAGGGTGTAGATCTTGTCGAACTCGGCGGCCTCGGTCATGGCCGTACCGGTCATGCCGGAGAGCTTGTCGTAGAGGCGGAAGAAGTTCTGCAGGGTGATGGTCGCCAGGGTCTGGTTCTCCTGCTTGATCTCCACCCCTTCCTTCGCCTCGATGGCCTGGTGCATGCCCTCGTTGTAGCGGCGCCCGCCGAGGATGCGGCCGGTGTGCTCGTCGACGATGAGCACCTCGCCGTCCTTGACGACGTACTCCTTGTCGCGCCGGTACAGCTCCTTGGCCTTGATGGAGTTGTTGAGGTACTGGATCAGCGGGGTGTTGGCGCTCTCATAGAGGTTGTCGATGCCCAGCCAGTCCTCGACCCGCTCGATGCCGGGCTCGAGCACGCCGACCGTGCGCTTCTTCTCGTCGACCTCGTAGTCGGTCTCGCGGCGCAGCCGCTGCGCGACCTTGGAGAACTCGGTGTACCAGCGCGTCGGCTGGTCGGCCGGGCCGGAGATGATGAGCGGCGTGCGGGCCTCGTCGATGAGGATGGAGTCGACCTCGTCGACGATGGCGAAGTGGTGGCCGCGCTGCACCTGGTCCTCGACCCGCTGCGCCATGTTGTCGCGCAGGTAGTCGAAGCCGAACTCATTGTTGGTGCCGTACGTGATGTCGGCGCCGTAGGCCTCGCGGCGCTGGGCCGGCGTGAGGCCGTTGAGGATGACCCCGACCTCGAGCCCGAGGAAGCGGTGGATGCGGCCCATCCACTCCGCGTGGTAGCGGGCGAGGTAGTCGTTGACGGTGACGACGTGGACGCCGTTGCCCGTGAGCGCGTTGAGGTACGACGGCAGCGTCGCGACCAGGGTCTTGCCCTCACCGGTCTTCATCTCGGCGATGTTGCCGAGGTGCAGCGCCGCGCCGCCCATGACCTGGACGTCGTAGGGCCGCTGGCCGATGACCCGCTTGGCCGCCTCTCGGACCGTCGCGAACGCCTCGGGCAGGAGGTCGTCGACGTGCTCGCCGTCGGCCAGCCGCTTGCGGAACTCCTCGGTCAGGCCGCGCAGGTCGTCGTCGGACATCGAGACGAAGTCGTCCTCGATGCTGTTGACCTGTTTGACGATGGCCTCGAGACGCTTGACGATCTTGCCCTCACCGGCACGGAGGATCTTGTCGAGCAGAACAGGCACGCGGGTCAACTCCTATGCAGCGGGCTTGGGCGGCAGTGCGCGCCCGGTGGCTCCATGAGGTACAGAGGCTCCGATGACCCATGGTACGTCGGGTCACGGAAAAGATAACGACTCGACCTCGACGCGCGGCAGCGGGCAGGATGCTGGGCGTGCAACCGTTCGAGCTCCGTGGCGACCGCCTGCTGCTCGCGGTGCCCGTGGCCTCCGACATCGACCGCATCGCCGAGCTGTGCCAGGACCCCGAGATCCAGCGCTGGACCACGCTGCCGTCGCCCTACACGCACGAGCACGCCAAGAGTTTCGTCGAGGACGTCGTGCGCTCCGGCTGGGAGACCGAGAAGGACCTCGTGTGGGCCATCCGCTCGCCCGAGGACCGGGTCGTGCTCGGCATGATCGGCCTGCACTCGCTGGGCGACGGCGCCGCCGAGATCGGCTTCTGGGCCGGCCCCGAGGTGCGCGGACGGCGGCTGGTGTCGCGGGCGGCGCGGCTGGTCTGCGAGTACGCGTTCGCCGACATCGGCCTGGGGTTGACGCACGTGCGCTGGCGGGCCTCCGTCGGCAACTGGGCGTCGCGGCGGGTCGCGTGGGCGTGCGGGTTCCGCATGGAGGGCAAGGTCCGCGGCGGCATCGCGCAGCGCGGCGTGCGCCGCGACACCTGGGTGGCGACGCTGGGGGCCGGCGAGCCCATGCGGCCGGTGTCGCCCTGGCTCGACGTGCCGACGGTGCGTGGCTCGCGGGTGGTGCTGCGCCGGTTCCACGAGTCCGACGCCGCCGCCGTCGTCGAGGCCTGCAACGACCCCGTCACACAGCACTGGCTGGGCGGGCTGCCGTCGCCGTACACCCACGAGATCGCCCGGGCCTACATCCGCGACCGCGAGGAGGAGGCGGCCGCCGGGCGGGGTGTCCACTGGGCGGCGGCGCTGCCGTCGGGCGGGCCGGCGGTGGGCTCGTTCTCGCTCATGGGCCTGCAGTCGCACGACGGCGGCGGCGAGATCGGCTACTGGGTGCACCCGGCGGCGCGTGGGCACGGGGTGGCGACGGAGGCCGTGGGGCTCATGGTGCGGCACGCCTTCGCGGCGACGTCGGCCGGCGGGCTGGGCCTGCGGCGGCTGGTCATCGCCCACGTCACCGGCAACGAGGCGTCGCGCACGGTCATCGAGCGGGCCGGGTTCCGCCCCTACGGCGTCGAGCGGGCCGGCGAGCGGATCCGCGGCGGCGTGGTGCTCGACCTGCACTGGTACGACCTGCTGCTCGACGACCCCCGCCCCTGACGCTCGGCCGGGGTGATGAGGTTCTGCCGGGGTGATGAGGTCGGCTCCCTGTCCCCCTGCTGCCCAGTCTCTTAGCCGCGCACCTGCGCCTCAAGTCCGTGCGCGCTGTGGTTGCTTCTCCGCTGTGGTGGGGGCGCGTGGACTTGACCCGCACGCACGCGGCCAAGAACCTGGCAGCTATCAGGGGGACGGGGAGACCCTGGGCACGCCTCGCCCAGGCGTGCCCGTTTCGTCCCGCTTTGGTGGGCTGTGGATAGCGATGATCATCAAGGATCGCGTACATCACCAGGATTACCCGAGCCTCGACACGATTGCAGACCTCGTGATGGGCGGGTAATCGTGGTGGGCGGCCCAGAAACGCCGGCAAATCCCACATCGCGGACGGCTGCGAGGCGTCAGGCGGGAGTTCTCCCCGCCATAGCGGGAACAAGTCCCTCCCGACACCACCACAGCCGCGACTTCACCCACCAGAACCGACTTCACTAGCGCAAACCGTCTTCCGCGGGCCCGCCGAAGCTCAGAAGATGGTTCGCGCTAGTGAAGTCGGCTGGCGCTAGTGAAGTCGGCCGACGCACGCGGCACCCGTCGCCAGACTCCCCCCGTCCCCCTGATAGCTGCCAGGTTCTTGGCCGCGGGGACCCGGGTCAAGTCGAAGCCCCCCAACCACAGCAGCGACCCCACCACAGAGGGCGCCGACTTGAGGCGGGTCCCCGCGGCTAAGACACTGGCCAGCAGGGGGACGGGGGAACCCCACGCAACCACACGAACCCCGAAGCCCCCGTCAGGCGGCGGCGCGGAGGAGGGCGTCCTGGAGCGGCGCCGCGAGGTCGCCGCGGCCGGTGACCGTGACGCCGGAGAGGTCGAGCCAGCCCGCCATGGACACCAGATCGTCGGCCAGCTCCTCGGCGGTGTCGGCCGGCGAGCCGGGCTCGGCCCACGCCGACTGCACCAGCAGGACGCCGGCCTGCCGGTCGGCCTTGAGGTCGACCCGCGCCACGAGCTCGTCGCCGAGGAGGAAGGGCAGCACGTAGTAGCCGTGCACCCGCTTGGCCGGCGGGACGTAGATCTCGAGCCGGTAGCGGAAGCCGAACAGCGCCTCGGTGCGGGCGCGCTCCCAGATGAGGGAGTCGAACGGGCTGAGCAGCGCCCGGGCGTCAACCCGGCGCGGCACCCGGGCGTCGGCGTGGAGGTAAGCGGGGCGCTTCCAGCCCTCGACGGTGACGGGCAGCAGCTCGCCGGCCTCGACCAGCTGCGCGACCGCCAGTTTGGCGCCGTCGACGGAGAGTCGGAAGTAGTCGCGCAGGCACTGCTCGGACCCGACGCCGTGGGCGCGGGCGGCGATGCGGACCAGCTCGCGGTGCGACTCCTCCTCGGACGGCGTGGGCACGGCGAGGACCTGGCGCGGCAGGACGCGCTCGGGGATGTCGTAGAGCCGCGCGAACGAGCCGTTGCGGCCGGCCGAGGTGACCCGGCCGGACCAGAACAGGTACTCGAGCGCCGTCTTGACGTCGGACCAGTTCCAGCCCCAGTCGGTCTTCTCTCGCGGGGCGTCGTGCTCGATCTCGCCCGCGGTGACCGGGCCGAGCCGCTCGACCTCTTCGAGCACCCAGGCGACGAAGTCGGGCTTCTCCTGCGCGAGCCGGCGGATGCCGCCCCAGGCCAGCTGGTCGGCCCGGGCCATGCGCTGGCGCAGGTAGGGCTGGGTGCGCACCGGCACCATGGACGCCTCGTGCGCCCAGTACTCGAACAGCATGCGCGGCGCCTTGTTGACGGCGCGGTCGACCTCGGCGCGCGGGTACGGGCCGAGCCGGCTGAAGAACGGCAGGTAGTGCGAGCGGGACAGGACGTTGACGGAGTCGATCTGCACCACGCCGACGCGGTCGACGACGCGGCGCACGGCCCGCCGGTCGGGCACCGCCGGGCGAGCGTCGGCGAACCCCTGCGCCGCCAGCGCCACCCGCCGGGCCGCGGCGATGGACAGCTTCTCTCGTCGACCCATCCCGCGAAGCTACCAGCGCCCACCGACAGCCTCCGGCCGAGCGACGACCGCCCCGGACGCGCATCGGCACGCCCTCGGCGAGGGCGTGCCGATGCTCAGCGGGCGAGGGTCAGACGTCGAGCCGGATGACGCCGTAGTCGTAGCCGCGGCGCCGGTAGACGACGCTGGGCATCTTGGACTCGGCGTCGACGAACAGGTAGAAGTCGTGCCCGACGAGCTCCATCTCGTAGAGCGCCTGGTCGAGGGTCATGGGCTCGGCGCGGTGGGTCTTCTCGCGCACGACCATGGGCCCGGAGTCCGGCACGGCGTAGCCGTCGAAGGCGTCGTACTGGTCGGGACGGTCCTCGACGGCGGTGGCCGAGACGGCCGGTGCCGGCTGCGTGGGAATGGGCGCGACGCGGTCGAGGCCGGCGGTGGCCGCGGCCACCGAGATGGGGGTACGGCTGCCGCGGTGGACGCGGCGGCGGTCGGCGGCCTTGCGCAGCCGGCCGATGAGCTTGTCGGTGGCGAGGTCGAGCGCGGCGTACCGGTCGGCCGCCGCGGCCTCGGCCCGGATGACGGGGCCCTTGGAGTGGAGGGTCAGTTCGACCCGTTCGGACTGGTCGGTCTGCCGTGGGTTGGCCTCGGCCGTGATCTCGACGTCGACGCGGATGACCTTGTGAGCGATCTTGTCGAGTTTGGCGAGCTTCTCCGCGACGTGGTTGCGGAACCGCTCCGGCACGGTCGTGTGACGGCCCTTGATGACGATATCCACTCGAAACCTCCCGGTCGTGTGGCTTCAGACGGGGCAAGCGACACCCATGCGCTCGCGTGACCGGGAATGCACCCGGCCCTCCCCGCACGTTCAGGGATCAGCAATGGGTGCCATGCACAAACGTTAGCCGTTAGTCGCCCTCAGTACACGTGGATCGTCGCGATTCGTGCTAGTCGCGACCGACCTCACACCACGGCCACCACCACCGCCCCGCACGGCCGCACCCCCGCCTCGGCCAGCGCCCGCGCGCCCTCGCGCAGCGTGGCCCCGGTGGTCACGATGTCGTCGACGATGACCACGCAGCCGGCATCGACGACGCGGGCCGCCGAGCGCCGGCAGCCCAGCGATCCGCGCAGGTTGCGCTCGCGCGCCCGCCGGTCGAGCCCGGCCTGGTCGGCGACCCGGCGGCGGTGCCGCAGCGCGGGCGCGACGGCACCGCCCTGACCGGACCGGCGCAGCGTGGCGGCGGCCCGGCGGGCCGAGCGCAGGACGGGGTCGTGGCCGCGCCGGCGCACGGTCCGGCGCGCCGACGGGACCGGCACCAGCACCGCCGGGCGGTCGCCGTGGGCCGGGTGGCCGCAGCCGCCCGGAGCCGCCAGCAACGCCGTCACCGCGACCGCCAGCGCGTCGCCCAGCGGGACCGCCAGCGGAAGCCGTCCGTGCTCCTTGTGCTCGAGGATGGCCGCCCGGACGGGGCCCGCGTAGGCCGCCGCGCCCGCGAGCGGGAGGTCGGGCCGCCCGGGCACCGTCAGCACCCGGGTGGCGGGTCCGATGAGGGCGGCCCAGCACGCGGCGCACAGCAGGCCGGGATGCTCGCCGCAGCCGGCGCAGGCGCTGCCCAGCGCGAGGTCGGCGGCGGCCGGAGCCAGCCCCGCCACCACCCGCCGCAGCCGCATCACCGCCCGCCGGAGCACACCGAAGATGATCATGCACCCATCATGCCGCCGGGCACCGACAGGGTCAGCCCGGATAGGCGGGGCTGCGCGCAGGGCCGAGATCGATCCAGGTGTTGCTGGAGCGCTGCAGGTGCAGCTCGCCGTCGCCGGACTCGAGGACCACCGGCAGCCCCGGCGAGCCGGCCACCCGCACGCCGTCCTCGACCCGCAGGCCGCGCGGCACGATCTCCTGCCCCGACAGGGTGGCGAGGTACGGCTGGGCCGTCGGCGTCTCGGCCCCCGCGGCCTGCGACTCGGCGAGGACGACGACGGCGTCGGCGGCGCTCCACGACGGGCTGGAGGAGCTCCAGGCCACGTCCGTGGCCCGGGCGGAGGCCGGGCCGATGCGCCGCGGCTGCACGATGCTGACGGTGCCGGCGTCGGGGTCGCGGATGACGTTGGCGACCTGCGCGACCTCGTCGGCCACCAGGGCGACCCGGGCGCCGTCGGGCGAGACCGCCAGCCGCGTGATGTCGCCCCCGGCCAGCTCCTGGTCGAGCTCGACCTCGAGCGGCTGCCCGTCGGGCTGGGTCACGACGAGGCCGGGGCCCTGGACGCCGTGGTCGACGGCCCAGACGAGGCCGGTGCGGTCCCACGACAGCGAGGCGAGGTCGACGCCCTGGAACAGGGTCTCGAGCTGCTCCTCCTCGCCGAACGAGGCGGCCTGCACCTGCGTGCCCGTGCCACCGTCGCCGGTGATGACGACCGCCCGGTGGCCGCCGAGGTTGACCGCGACCTCGCGGATGCCGGGCAGGTCGCCGAGCGGCCCGGCCACCGGCGTCAGCTCGCCGTCGGCCACCCTCACCACGCCGGCGTCGCCGACGGCGAACAGCGGCGTGTCGGACTTCAGCACGGCGGGGTCGTAGCCGTTGAGCTGCGGGTCGCGGGGCGTCAGCGGCTCGTCCTGCGCCAGCGGCGCGCCGGAGGTGACCTGCACCTCGACGGCCTCGACCTCGGGCAGTGCGCCGAGGGTCCAGATGAGCTGCGCGGCCATGCGCTCGCGCTCTTCGGGCCCGGCCAGCGCCACCTGGGCGCTCAGGTCGACGGTGGCGACCCCGTTGCGGACGGGGACGGAGTCGATGCCGAGCTCGGCGTCCTCGGGGAACGCCGTGACGACGGCGGGCGCGAGCCAGTCGGTCGGGCCGGCCAGCACCTTGCGGGCCAGCAGCGTCGCCGTCGCGTCGTTGGCCGTCCGCGGCAGGTACACCACGTCGGGCACCAGCACCTCGAAGCGCGGGTCGAAGAAGAACACGTTGCGCGGCTGGTACTCGCGGTCGAAGCTGAAGTCGTCGATGAGGATGCCCGGGTCGGGGTTCGCGATGCGCCACTCGCCGTCCTCCTGCACCAGCTGCAGGTCCGACGACCGCTCCCGGTCGGCGTCGTCGGGGAGCTCGCGGAACGAGCCGTCACCGGCGACCTCGCCGCGCACCGTCATGGTCACGTGGACGACGTCGGCGCCGACCAGATCGGCGTCCGGCCGGTTCTCGTAGAACACCGTGACACCGGCGGACGGGTCCCACTGCCGGGCCGCCTCCTCGGTGAGGAACTCGCGCGCGGTCTCGTAGCCCGGCTGGTACGAGGCCATGGCGTCGATGAACCCGTCGACGATCTGGACCGGCGTCATACCCGGCTCGGGCGGCGCCTCGGAGACCTCGATGAACCGGCGCTGCTCCTCGAGCGGCTCGACGGCGCCCTCGTCGTTGATCGGGCCGGACGTCGGGATCTCGGCGCATCCGGCGGCGACGGCGGCCGCGGCCAGCAGGGCGGCGGCGAGGGCCGCGCGGCTACGCACGGCGGCTCGCCTCCTCGGCCGGCGCCTGCTGCGGTGCGGGGGCGGGCGCCGACGGCTGCGGTGCGGGCGCCGACGCGGCGGACGTCACCGGCGACGGCGACGCGGCGCCGTCGGAATCGGCCGGCTCCGCGGTGACGATGCGGCGGTACGGCGCGCCGATGGCGCTGGGGTCGCCGAGGCCGCCGTCGCCGACGTCGCCGGGCACCAGGGCCAGCGGCGCGGAGCGCAGGTCGTCGCCGGCCACCCGCGGCAGCGTGAGCCGGAACTGCGAGCCGTCGCCGGGCTCGCCCCATGCCTGCAGCCAACCGCCGTGCAGGCGCGCATCCTCCATGGCGATGGAGAGGCCGAGGCCGGTGCCGCCGGTGGTCCGGGCGCGGGCCGGGTCGGCGCGCCAGAACCGGTGGAAGACCAGCGACGACTCCCCCGGCTTCAGGCCGACTCCGTGGTCGCGCACGGTAATGGCGACGGCGTGGTCGTCGGCGGCCACCGCGACGCGCACCTCGCGGCCCTCGCCGTGCTCGACGGCGTTGACGACCAGGTTGCGCACGATGCGCTCGATGCGGCGGGCGTCGACCTCGGCCATGGCCGGCTCGACCGGCACGTCGACGACCAGCTCGCTGCCCTTCTCGACGGCCAGCGGCGTGGTGGCGTCGACGACCTTGTGGACGATGTCGCGGACGTCATGGCGCTCGGCGTTGAGGGCGGCGGCGCCGGCGTCGAACCGGCTGATCTCGAGCAGGTCGGTGAGCAGCGCCTCGAACCGGTCCAGCTGGGCCTGGAGCAGCTCGACGGAGCGGTCGACGACGGGGTCGAAGTCGCCCCGCGACTCGTACAGGACGTCGGCGGCCATGCGCACCGTCGTCAGCGGCGTGCGCAGCTCGTGCGAGACGTCGGAGACGAACCGCTGCTGCATGCGCGACAGCTCTTCCAGCTGCCCGATCTGGTGCTGCAGGCTGGCCGCCATCTGGTTGAAGCTCATGGCCAGGCGGGCGAGGTCGTCGCGCCCGCGCACCGCCATGCGCTCGGCCAGGTTGCCGGCCGAGAACCGCTCGGCGATGCGGGCGGCCAGCCGCACCGGCGTCACCACCTGGCGCGCGACCAGCCAGGCCAGCGCGCACAGCAGGACGACCAGCAGCACGCCGGCCGTGGCCAGCGCCGTCAGGACGAGGTCGATGGTCTGCTGCTGCTCGGTGAGCGGGAACAGGTAGTAAAGCTCGTAGGTGCCGCCGAACGGGTCGATGATGCGGCCGCCGACCGCCAGGCCCGGCACGTCCGGCGCGTCGGGGTAGTGGATCGACGTGTAGGTGCTGAAGACCCGGTCCTCGTCGCGGACCCGCTCGCGCAGCGCGGGCGGCACGCTGTCGGCGTTGGCGCCGGACCGGTAGGTCTGCCCGCCCTCGGCGCTGAGCACGATGATCTCGTACAACGGCTGGCTGGCCGCGGATGTGCTGCCGCCGGCCGCGAGCGTCTCGGCGATCTGTACGAGCACGCGCCTCAGCTCACCGGACGCGCCGTCGGTGGTCGCCAGCTGGCGCTGCGCATTGTCGATGCCTGCGGCGGCGTCGGCGACCGCGGCGTCGGCGTGCGCCGACAGCAGGCCGTCGGTGATCTGCCGCGACAGCGTCACGCCCAGCAAGGACACCACGACGACCGACAGCGCCAGCGTCGCGGTGATGACCCGCAGCTGGATCGAGCGCCGCCACGCCCCCCGGACCAGCTGCCAGGGTCGCATGGCCCACTGGGCCAGCCGTGGCAGCAGCCGCGACAGCGTGTCGGCGCCGGCCGCGCCCGCCGCTGCCGCCCTGTCGGCGTCGCCGACCACGGGACCGATCATCGGCTCACCCAGGGCCGGCCTTGTACCCCACACCACGGACGGTCACGACGATCTCGGGTCGTTCGGGGTCGTGCTCGATCTTGGAGCGCAGGCGCTGGACATGGACGTTGACCAGGCGGGTGTCGGTGGCGTGGCGGTAGCCCCACACCTTCTCGAGCAGCTCCTCGCGGGTGAACACCTGCCATGGCCGGCGGGCCAGGCAGGCGAGCAGGTCGAACTCGAGCGGCGTCAGCGAGATGGGCTGGCCGTCGCGCTTGACCGAGTGGCCGGCCACGTCGATGACGACGTCGCCGACCTGCAGCGTCTCGGGCTTGGGGTCGTCGGTGCGGCGCAGGCGGGCGCGCACGCGCGCCACCAGCTCCTTCGGCTTGAACGGCTTGACGACGTAGTCGTCGGCGCCGGACTCGAGACCCACGACGATGTCGACGGTGTCGCTCTTGGCGGTCAGCATGACGATGGGCACGCCGGACTCGGCGCGGATCTCCTTGCACACGTCGATGCCGTCGCGGCCGGGCAGCATGAGGTCGAGCAGCACGAGGTCCGGCTTGAACTCGCGGAACGCCGGCAGCACGTCGTCGCCCCGCGTGATGATCGCGTGCTCGTAGCCTTCCCCGCGCAGCACGATCCCCAGCATCTCCGCCAACGCGGTGTCGTCGTCGACGATGAGCACACGTCCCTTCATGTCCATATGGTGACACCGAGAAGGCCCGAAAATGAAAAAGTCGCTCATCGGGACGCCTGAAGGGCGCGCCGGTGGCAGGTCGGGGCGCTGTCCTGGGGGCATGACAGGATTGAACCGGGACTTGCGCCGGGGGGCGTAGGAGCATGCGCCGCGACGGCCGCGAACGGCCGGCCGGCGCGGAGAAGGGAGCCCGATGTCCGGGAACGCGGGGTCGCCCCCGCCGGACGACGACGCCGCGCGCGGAAGCGACGCGGCCGGCGCCGGCGACGACGCGAGCGCGCCCGCTCCGCCGCCGTACCCGGGCTGGTCGCCGCAGCAGCCGGGCTGGCCGCCGCAGCAGCCGAGCCAGGGTGCGCCCGGCCAGGCCGGCGCGCCCGGCCAGGGCTACGGCCCCGCCCAGGGCGCGCAGCAACCCGGCTGGACGGCGGGCGGCTGGGACCCGGGCGGTGGCGGCAACCAATCTCCGGGTCCGCAGGGCGGCTGGGACCGTCCCGGCGAGACCGGCTACACAGGCCCCGCGGGCGGCCAGGGCTACGGGCAGGGGTACGGACCGGGCTACGGCCAAGCACCTGGCCAGGGACCCGGCTACGGGCCCGGCTACCCGCCGGGCTACGGCCAGGGACCGGGCTACGGCCAGGGTCCCGGACCCGGCCAGTACGGCGCCTGGTCGTCGGGCCCCGGCCGCGGCTGGCAGGCGCCGGACGTCAAGCCGGGCGTCATCCCGCTGCGCCCGCTGGGGGTCACCGAGATCCTCGACGGCGCCATCACGACCATCCGGCGCAACCTCGCGGCCATGCTGGGGCTGTCCGCCGTCGTCGCGGCCGGCACGCAGATCCTCTCGTCGGCGGTGCTGGCCTGGATCTTCGGCGAGGCCATCACCGAGCCCGACCTCGGCATGTCCGACACCGAGGCGATCGAGTCGCTGGCGCGCGGCATCCCAGCGGCGCTCCTCGGCTGGCTGGTCACGCTCATCGCCACCGTGTTCCTCACCGGTGTGCTGACGGTCGTGGTGGGGCAGGCGGTGCTCGGGCGCGACCTCTCCATCGGCCAGGCCTGGCGCGAGTCGAAGGGCCGGCTGCTGCGGCTGCTCGGGCTCACGCTGACCTACACGCTCATCTGGTTCAGCCCGGCGGTCGTCGTCCTGCTGCTGGCGCTCGTCCTGGGGCTCGGCGTCGGGGGCGGGGCCGCGGCGGCGTTCGTCGGCCTGGCCGCCCTCGCGGCCGTCCCGGTCACCGTCTGGCTGTACGTCCGCTACGCGCTGTCGACGCCGGCGCTCATGCTCGAGACCACCACGGCCGACGGCGCGGCGCGCCCGGTCCGCGTCTTCGAGTCGCTGCGCCGCTCGGCCACGCTGGTGCGCACGTCGTGGTGGCGGGTGTTCGCGATCCTGCTGCTCATCATGGTCATCGTGTTCCTCATCGGGCAGGTCGTGGCGGTGCCGTTCGGCGTGCCGACCATGCTGGGCACCAACGCCTCGGACGACCCCGTCACCTGGTACGTCCTCAACACGCTGGCCGGCATGATCGCGGCGACCATCACGGCGCCGTTCTCGGCGGCGGCGACGGCGCTGCTCTACATCGACCGGCGCATCCGGCGCGAGGGCCTCGACATCGACCTCGCCCGCGCCGCCGGTGTCGACCTGCACGGCCGCGGCGGTCCCGGAGCGCCCCCGGGCTCGCCGTGATCTGGATGTCGGTGCCGGTCGACCTCGGCCGCGACGAGGCGCGCGATCTCGCCCGCCAGGAGCTCTCGAGGCCGTCCTACGAGCGCGACACCCCGGTCCTCACACGGGTGCTGCGCTGGATCGCCGACCAGGTCGAGCGCATCCTCGACGCCGCCACCGGCACGCTGTCCAGCCGGGCCGGGCTGGCCGTCATCGTGGTCATCGCGGTCGCCTTCGCGGCCGTCGTGATCCTGCGGGCCGGTCCGCTGGCCCGCCGCGCCGCCGAGCGCTCCGGCGCCGTCCTGCCCGACCGCCCGCGCAGCGCCTCCGAGTACCGCGGGGCCGCCGACGACGCCGCTGCCCGCGGCGACTGGTCCACCGCCGTCGTCGAGCGGTTCCGGGCCGTCGTCGCCGGCCTCGAGGAGCGCGGCGTGCTCGACCCGCGGCCCGGGCGCACGGCCGACGAGGCGGCCCGCGAGGCGAGCGCCGTCCTCGGCGAGATCTCACTCCCCGACGGCGTCACCACCGGTCACGCGGGTGGCGGCGGCATGGCCGTCGGCGCCCGGTTGTTCGACGGGGTCCGCTACGGCGCCGCGACGGCCACGCAGGACGACGACCGGCTGCTGCGCTCGCTGGACCAGGCGGTCGAGGCCGCCCGGCCGCGACGCGACCAGCACATCAACGGCACCGTGCTGGCGGTGCCGCGGTGAGCTCGACCGCCACGGCCGCCGTCGCGCCGCCGGAGTCCCGGCCGCTCGACCCCACCGGCGCCGACCACTGGCGGCGCTGGCGCAAGCCGCTCGCCGTCGTCGTGCTGCTGCTGATCACCGCCGTGATCCTGGGCCTCGTGCAGAGCCGCACCAGCCGCGGTTTCCTCGACCCCGAGGGCGTCGACAACGCCGGCGCGCGGGCGCTGGCCCGGCTGCTCACCGATCAGGGTGTCGACGTCACGCCGGTCCGGACCAACGACGAGGCCGCGACGGCCGCCGGCCCCGGCGACACCGTCCTCGTCACCGTCCCCGACCTGCTGACCACCGCGCAGGTCGACCGCCTCGTCGACACCGGCGCCCGGCTGGTGCTGGTCGCGGCGCGGGTGCGGGTGCCCGACTACGCGCCCGGGCTGTCCGCCTCGCTGGTCGGCGAGCCGCGCTCCGTCGACCCGGGTTGCGATCTCGCGGCTGCCGAGCGGGCCGGGTCGGCCCGGCTGGGCGGCCTCGGCTACGACGGCGACGTCAGCCGCTCCGAGGGCGCCACCTGCTACGTCGTCGACGGCGAGCCCGCGCTGGCCGTCACGGCCACTGAGAGCGGTAGTCCCGTGGTGCTGCTGGGCTCGGCCGACCCGCTGACCAACGAGTACCTCGACGAGGACGGCAACGCCGCGCTGGCACTGGGCCTGCTCGGCGAGACGGAGCGGCTGGTCTGGTACCGGCCGCTGCCCGAGGGCACCCCCGAGGCGCCGGCCGCCTTCACCGACCAGCTGCCCGGCTGGGTCGACGCCGCGGTCTGGCAGCTCGCCGTCGCCGCGCTGCTGGCGGCGCTCTGGCGGGCCCGGCGGCTGGGCCGGCTGGTCACGGAGCCGCTGCCGGTCGTCGTCCGGGCCAGCGAGACCACCGAGGGCCGGGCCCGGCTGTACCGCCGCGGCCGGTCCCGCGCGCACGCCGCGTCGCTGCTGCGGGCCGCCGCCATCCGCCGGCTGGCCGCCACGGCGCATCTCCCCAACGTCGGCGGGCAGAAAGCTGCCGCCGTCGACACCCTGGTCACCACCCTTGCCGGGCGCACCGGCCGCCCGGCCGCGGAGATCGCCGCCCTGCTGGCCGGCCCGCCGCCTGCCGACGACGCCGCCCTGGTGCGGCTCGCCGACGACCTCGACGCCCTGGAGAATGCCGATGTCCCGCGGGCCACCGGCAGCTCGCCCACCGGAAAGGATCCCCGTCCATCGTGACCGACGCGTCCACCGAGCAGACCCCACCGCCGCCCGCCCCCGCGCCCGGCGGCAACCCCGGCGGCGACGAGGCGCGGGCCGCGCTCACCACCGTCCGCCAAGAGGTCGCGAAGGCCGTCGTGGGCCAGGACGCCGTGGTGAGCGGCCTGGTCATCGCGCTGCTCTGCCGCGGCCACGTGCTGCTCGAGGGCGTGCCCGGCGTCGCGAAGACCCTGCTGGTCCGTGCGCTCGCGGCGACCCTGCACGTCGAGACCAAGCGGGTGCAGTTCACGCCCGACCTCATGCCCGGCGACATCACCGGCTCGCTGGTCTACGACGCGCGGACGGCGGAGTTCTCCTTCGTCGAAGGGCCGGTCTTCACCAACCTGCTGCTCGCCGACGAGATCAACCGCACGCCACCGAAGACCCAGGCCGCGCTGCTCGAGGCCATGGAGGAGCGGCAGGTCTCCGTCGACGGCGAGCCGCGGCCGCTGCCCGACCCGTTCGTCGTCGCCGCCACCCAGAACCCGGTCGAGTACGAGGGCACCTACCCGCTGCCCGAGGCGCAGCTCGACCGGTTCCTGCTCAAGCTCACCGTCACCGTCGCCGAGCGCGACGACGAGATCGCCGTCCTGCGCCGCCACGCCGAGGGGTTCGACCCGCGCGACCTCGCCGCGGCCGGGCTCCGAGCGGTCGCCTCGCCGGCCGACCTCGCCGCCGCACGCGACGCCGTCGCCGCCGTCCGGGTCGAGCCCGACGTGCTCGGCTACATCGTCGACGTCTGCCGGGCCACCCGCCTGTCGCCGTCGGTGCAGCTGGGCGTCTCGCCGCGCGGGTCGACGGCGCTGCTCAAGACGGCGCGGGCGTGGGCATGGCTGTCCGGGCGCGGGTTCGTCACGCCCGACGACGTCAAGGCGCTGGCCCGGCCGACGCTGCGGCATCGGCTGTCGCTGCGGCCGGAGGCCGAGATGGAGGGCGTGACAGCCGACTCCGTGCTCGAGACGGTGCTGGCGACCGTGCCGGTGCCCCGTTGACGCGTCCATGGTGCTGAGCTGATGGTGCTGACGGGGCGGGCCGCGGTGCTGGCGGCCATCGGCGCGGTGGTCGTCGCGGCCGCCGTGCCGACGACGGCGGGCGTGCTGGCGGTGACGGGCGTGGTCGTGGCGCTGGCGCTGGTCGACGTCGCGCTGGCCGGCTCACCGCGGTCGCTGCTGCTGTCGCGCTCCGGTGACCGCACGGCCCGGCTCGGCACGACGGCGACGGTGCGGCTGAGCGTGCGCAACGACGGCCGGCGCCGGGTCCGCGGCCTGCTGCGCGACGCCTGGCCGCCGTCGGCGGGGAGTGCGGCCGATCGCATCGCCGTCGACGTTCCCGCAGGCGAGCGCCGTCTGGTCGACACGGTCCTGCAGCCGACGAGGCGTGGTGACCGCACCGCCGACCGCGTGACGGTGCGCAGCATCGGCCCGCTCGGGCTGGCCGGGCGGCAGGGCTCGCACGCCGTCCCGTGGACCGTCCGGGTGCTGCCGCCGTTCCACGCCCGCCGGCACCTGCCGTCGCGACTGGCCCGGCTGCGCGAGATCGACGGCCGGTCCGCCGTGCGGGTGCGCGGCCAGGGGACGGAGTTCGACTCCCTGCGCGAGTACGTGCGCGGCGACGACGTCCGGTCCATCGACTGGCGCGCGACCGCCCGGCGCGGCGGGGTCGTCGTGCGGACCTGGCGGCCCGAGCGCGATCGGCACGTGCTGATCGTCCTCGACACCGGCCGCACGTCCGCCGGCCGGGTCGGCGACGAGCCCCGGCTGGACGCCGCCATCGACACCGCGCTGCTGCTCGGCGCTCTGGCCGCCCGGGCCGGCGACCGCGTCGACCTGCTCGCCTTCGACCGGCAGGTCCGCGCCGACGTCGCCCGGCTGGGTGCGACGGACGTGCTGGGACGCATGGTCGGCACGCTGGCCGGGCTGGAGCCGGAGCTGCTCGAGACCGACTACCGGCAGCTCACGTCCGAGGTCCTGGCCCGCGCGCGGCAGCACGCGCTGGTGGTCGTCGTGACGGGGCTCGACTCCGGCGCCGTCGAGCTCGGGCTGCTGCCGGTGATCGGGCGGCTGACGCGCAAGCACACGGTGGTGGTGGCGTCGGTGGCCGACCCGCGGCTGGCGGCGCTGGCGGCCGGGCGGGGCGACTCCGACGCCGTCTACGCCGCGGCCGCCGCCGAGCACGACCGGCTGGCCCGCGCCCAGCTCGCCGAGCTGCTGACCCGCCGCGGCGCCCACGTCGTCGACCAGCCGCCCGCCGACCTGCCGCCCGCCGTCGCCGATGCCTACCTGGAGCTGAAGGCCACCGGCCGTCTCTAGCCGGCTCGTCGCGGGCGGTCAGCCGGCGACGGGGAGCGTGTCGGCGCGGGCCGAGCGGTCGATGTCGCCGACCTCGCCCGCCAGCACCGCACGCCGTCCGTACACCCAGACGTAGGCGATGAAGAGCGCCTCGGCGAGCACCCCGATGGCGATGCGCGCCCACGTCGGCAGCCCCGACGGCGTCACGAACGCCTCGATGACGCCCGAGACCAACAGCACGCAGGCCAGCCCGAGCGCCATGCCGAGGGTCGCCCGGCCGGTCTCGGCCAGCGCCTCGGCGCGGCTGCGCGGGCCGGGGTCGACCACCGTCCAGCCCAGCCGCAGGCCCGCCCCGGCCGCGACGAACACCGCCGTCAGCTCCAGCAGGCCGTGCGGGGTGATGAGGCCGAAGAAGACGTCCAGCCGGCCGGCCGCGGCCATGAGGCCCGCCGACGCCGCGACGTTGACGGCGTTCATCCACAGCACGTAGACGACCGGGATGCCCAGGAAGACGCCGAGCGCGAGGCAGGCCGCCGCCACCCAGGCGTTGTTCACCCACACGCGCGCCGCGAACGACCCGGCCGGGTTCTCGGAGTAGTAGTCCTCGAAGTCGTGCTCGACCAGCTGGCGGATCTCTTCGGGCGCGCCGATGGACGCCTGCACGCTGGGGTTGGCCGCGACCCACCAGCCGATGGCGACGGACACGACGGCGAACGCCAGCGCCGCGCCGAGCCACCAGCGCCGGTTGAGGTAGACGGCGGCCGGGAAGCCCACCGTCAGGAACCGGACGACGTCGCGCCAGCCGGGGTCGTGCGCACCCGCGATGGCCGTACGGGCCCGGGCGACCAGAGCGGACAGCCGGCCCAGCACGACGGGGTCGGGCGCGGCCGAGCGCAGCGTCGACAGGTGCGTCGAGGCGGCGCGGTACAGCGCGACCAGCTCGTCGGCCTCGGGCCCGGTGAGCCGGCCGCTGCGCCGGGCCAGCCGGTCGAGGCGGTCCCACTCGTCGCGGTGGGCGGCGACGAACGCGTCGAGATCCACCTGCGTTCTCCCCTTCCGTCGTCCGCGCCGCTGTGAGGCAGACTATCCGGGTGAGCGACCTGGTGACCGGCGAGGCCGTCCCCCTCGAGCTGCGGCTGGCGAAGCTGCCCTCGCGCGCCCTCGGCCTGCTGCTCGACGCCGCGATCCTGATGGTCCTCGGGTTCGGGCTGCTGCTGCTGTTCAGCCAGGTCGCGCCGGGCGTCGACGAGGCGCTGGCAGCCGCCCTGGTCATCGCCGGGACGGTGTTCCTGCTGGTGGCCGTGCCCACGGCGGTCGAGACACTGACCCGCGGCAAGTCGGCCGGCAAGGCCGCCACCGGGCTGCGCGTGGTCCGCGACGACGGCGGCCCGATCCGGTTCCGGCACGCCCTGGTCCGCGCGCTGGCCGGGGTGTTCGCCGACTTCGTCCTGACGCTCGGCGTCGGCGCCATGGTCTGCTCGCTGCTGAACTCGCGCGACAAGCGCATCGGCGACATCCTCGCCGGCACCGTCGTCATCCGCGAGCGCATCCCGTCGACGACGGCGGCGCCTCCGGTCCTCGACCCGCGGCTGGCGCCCTGGGCCGCCACGCTGGAGCTGTCGCGGCTGCCCGACCAGCTCGCCATGGCCGCCCGGTCGCTGCTGGCCCGCGCGCCGCAGCTGGCGCCCGAGGTCCGCACCCGGCTCGCCACCGACCTCGCCACCGAGGTCGCCGCCGTCGTCAGCCCGCCGCCCCCGCCCGGCACCCCGCCGTGGGCCTACCTCGCCGCCGTCCTGGCCGAGCGCCGCCGCCGCGACGCAATGCGCTATGCCGGGCCCGCCGGACCGCCACCCAGCCCGTACGGCCCGCCGTTCGCGGGGCCGCCCTACGCAGGGCCGCCACCGGGCCCGTACGGTCCGCCGCAGGCCTACGGCGGTCCCCCGCCGCCGTCCGCGCCGCCGTCCGCGCCGCCGGAGCCCACGAGCCCGGCCCGCAACGACGGCGGCTTCGCCCCGCCGTCGTGACCGGCTACAAGCGCGTCGACGGGACCGGGCCGGACCAGGCGGCCGCGATGCAGGAGCTCGCCGCCCGGCTGTGGAGCTGGTCGAGCCGCTGGCACCCCGGCGAGCTGGCCTGGTTCTGGGCCGAGCACGGCGGGCCGGAGCCGTCCGGGCGGCTCGCGCACTGGACGCGCGACGGCCGGGTCGTCGCCTGGGCGTGGACCCGGAACGAGCGGTTGGACCTGCAGGTCGACCCGGACCATCTGGACCTGATCCCGCGGCTGCTCGACTGGGCCGCGGACGACAGCCGGGCGGTCACCCTGCTGGACGCCGAGACGGCGCTGCTCGAGGCGCTGGGCGCCCACGGGTACGAGCGGCACGACGAGGGACCGTTCTTCGCCCACCTGCGCCGCTCCCTCGGCGACCTCCCGGGCTCGCCGCCGCTGCCGGACGGCTACACGCTGCGCGCCGTCGACGGCAGCCCGGCCGACGCCGAGGTCAGGGCCGAGGCGCACCGGAACGCGTTCTCGGTGCGGCGCCGGCCGGTGACGATGACCGGCGACGACTACCGCGCGGTCATGCGGGCGCCGTCGTACCGCCCCGCCCTGGACCAGCTGGTCCTGGCGCCCGACGGTAGCCCGGCCGCCGCCGCTCTGGCCTGGCTGGACGAGCGCAGCGGCGTCGCCGTGCTGGAGCCGGTCGGGACCGCGCCGGGACACCGCCGGCGCGGACTGGCCGCGGCCGCCGCCCACGCCGCGCTGCGGGCCGCCCGGGACCTCGGTGGGCGCGGCGCCCGGGTCTGCGCCCGCGGCGACGACGACGCACCGGCCGCACGCGCGGCGTACGAGGCGCTCGGCTTCCGGGTCTACGCCCGGAACGTGCGCCTCGTCCGCCGCTGACCGGCCGCAGCTGACGCCGTCAGTACCGGTAGTGCTCGCTCTTGTACGGGCCCTGGACCGGAATGCCCAGGTAGGACGCCTGCGACTCGGTCAGCTCGGTCAGCTTCACGCCCAGGGCGTCGAGGTGCAGCCGGGCCACCGTCTCGTCGAGGTGCTTGGGCAGCGTGTAGACGCCGAGCGGGTAGTCGGCCGTCTTGGCGAACAGCTCGATCTGCGCCAGCACCTGGTTGGTGAACGAGTTCGACATGACGAACGACGGGTGGCCGGTGGCGTTGCCGAGGTTCAGCAGCCGGCCCTCGGACAGCACGATGACGGTGTGGCCGTCGGGGAACGCCCACTCGTGCACCTGCGGCTTGATCTCCGTGCGCACGATGCCGTCGACGGCGGCCAGCCCGGCCATGTCGATCTCGTTGTCGAAGTGGCCGATGTTGCCGACGATGGCCTGGTGCTTGGCGCGCGCCAGGTGGTCGACGGTGATGACGTCCTTGTTGCCGGTGGCGGTGACGATGATGTCGGCCCGCTCGACGGCGTCGTCCAGCGTGGTGACCTCGTAGCCGTCCATGGCCGCCTGCAGCGCGCAGATGGGGTCGATCTCGGTGACGACGACGCGGGCGCCCTGGCCGCGCAGCGACTCGGCGCACCCCTTGCCGACGTCGCCGTAGCCGCAGACCACGGCCACCTTGCCGCCGATGAGCACGTCGGTGGCGCGGTTGATGCCGTCGACCAGCGAGTGACGGCAGCCGTACTTGTTGTCGAACTTGCTCTTGGTGACGGAGTCGTTGACGTTGATGCCCGGGAAGAGCAGGGCGCCGTCGCGCATCATCTCGTACAGACGGTGCACGCCGGTGGTGGTCTCCTCGGTCACGCCCTTGATCTCCTGGGCCATGGCCGTCCAGCGGCTCTCGCTCTGGGTGAGCGACTGCTTCAGCAGCCCCAGCACGACCCGCCACTCCTCGGGGTCGTCGGCGGCGGGGTCGGGGACGGCGCCGGCCTTCTCGTACTCGACACCCTTGTGGACGAGCAGCGTGGCGTCGCCGCCGTCGTCGAGGATCATGTTGGGGCCGGCCTCACCGGGCCAGGTGAGCGCCTGCTCGGTGCACCACCAGTACTCCTCGAGCGTCTCGCCCTTCCAGGCGAAGACCGGCACGCCCGCGGGGGCGTCGACGGTGCCCTCGGGGCCGACGGCGATGGCGGCGGCCGCGTGGTCCTGGGTCGAGAAGATGTTGCACGACGCCCAGCGGACGTCGGCGCCGAGCGCGACCAGCGTCTCGATGAGCACCGCGGTCTGGACGGTCATGTGCAGCGAGCCGGTGATGCGGGCGCCGGTGAGCGGCTTGCTCTGGCCGTACTGGGCGCGCATGGCCATGAGGCCGGGCATCTCGTGCTCGGCCAGCCGGATCTCGCGACGGCCGAAGTCGGCGAGCGAGAGGTCGGCGACCTTGAAGTCGACGGACATGGAACGGTTCCTCCCCAGAGGATGGCTGATGGGTCGGACGAGGGCGCGACGACGCGGCCCGGCGATGTCCGACCCGGCGCGACCCATCTGGGTCCGCGGCATCACCTGCGCCGGCATGTTTCCGGAGGCGAGTCTACCCCCGGATGATGATCAGCGGACCCTACCTCATGGCGTCGGCGACGGCGTGCGGTCGATGTCGGGCTCGAGGAAGATGTGCGTCGCCTCGGGGAGGGCGGCGCGGATGCGGGCCTCGGCGGCGTCGATGGCGGCCGCGATCTGGTCGCCGGTCTGGTCGGACCGGACCGCGAGCTTCGCGGCGACCAGCAGCTCCTCCGGGCCGGTGTACAGGGTGCGCAGGTGGATGACGCGGCCGATGTCTTCGCCGTCGGTGGCGGCGGCGATGATCTTCTGGACGTTCTCCTGGGCCGCGCCCTCGCCGATGAGCAGGCTGGACATCTCGATGGCCAGGATGACGGCGATGACCACCAGCAGCAGGCCGATGGCGGCCGTGCCGGCGACGTCCCAGTAGGCGTTGTCGGTGATCAGGGCCATGCCGACGCCGATGAGGGCGAACACGAGGCCGAGCAGGGCGCCGATGTCCTCGAGCAGGATGACCGGCAGCTCCGGCGACTTGGCGCGACGCACGAACTGGACCCACGACTTGCCGGCGCGGACGCGGTCGGACTCGACGACGGCGGTGCGCAGCGAGAACGACTCCATGACGATCGCGGCGACGAGGACGACGATCGGCACCCACCACCAGGAGCCCTCGAGCAGCTCGTTCGGGTGCCCGTCCCGCGTCTCTTCGTACTTGTGGAACGCCTCGTACAGCGCGAACAGGCCACCGACGCTGAACAGCACGATCGCGACGATGAACGCGAACACGTAGCGCACCCGGCCGTAGCCGAACGGGTGCTCGGGCGTCGCCTTGCGCTGGGCGCGCCGGCCGCCGACCAGCAGCAGCACCTGGTTGCCGGCGTCGGCGACGGAGTGCACCGCCTCGGCCAGCATGGACGACGCCCCGGTCAGTGCGAACGCGATGAACTTGGTGATCGCGATGCCGGTGTTCGCCAGCAGGGCCGCGACGACCGCCTTGGTCCCACCTTCAGTGGCCATGGTTCAGGGGTTTCCTTCGCTCCAGTGCGTGCGTGGTCGAGGACTATCGTGCCTGGTCGAGCGCCGTGGTCAGGGTGAACGCCACGCCGTCGCCGGTGAGTGCGGCGCCGGTGTCGGACGCGGGCACGAACGCCGCCCGCCCGCGCGCCAGCTCGACGCCGTCGACCGACGCCGATCCCTCGGTGACGAGGACGAGGCACGGCCCGGGCACGACGACCCCGGCGCTGCCGAGCAGCACGCGCGCCAGCCGCAGCTCGTCGACACCCGGGACGGGGTACAGCTCGATGCCCGGGTCGGTCACGACGGGCGGGACCGGCACCTCGCCGCGCGGCTCGTAGCGCAGGATCCGCAGCACCTCGGCGGCGTCGACGTGCTTGGGCGTCAGCCCCGCGCGCAGCGTGTTGTCGGAGCTGGCCTGCGGCTCGACGGCGACGCCGGACAGGTAGGCGTGCGGGACGCCGGCCGGCACGAACACCGCCTCGCCGGGTTCGAGCACGTGGTGGTGCAGCAGCAGGGCGAGCAGCAGCCCGCGGTCGTGCGGGTAGGCCTGGGCGAGCCGGTGCACCAGCGCGAACCGGGGGTCCTGCCGCCGCGCCGACGCCTCGCCCGTCAGCACCGTCACGATCTCGGCGGCCGCGTCGTCGTCGAGGGTCAGCCAGCGGCGCACCAGCCGCTCGAGTCCGTCGTCGTCGCGCAGTACGGTGGCGGCACCGACGAGGTCGGGATGCTCGCTCTGTTCGAGGGTGGCGGCGATGTCAGTGGGGTCGTCGAACCCGACCAGCGCCTCGAACGGGGTCAGCGCGACCGCCATCTCGGGCTTGTGGTTGCGGTCGTGGTACGAGCGGCGCGGGTCGTCGAGCGCGACGCCGGCGGCGTCCTCGGCCGCGTACCCCTCGACGGCCTGCTCGATGGTCGGGTGCACCTGGATCGAGAGCGGCCGGTCGACCGCGAGGATCTTCAGCAGGAACGGCAGCCGCGGCCCGAACCGGTCGACGACGGCGGCACCGAGCGTCGCGCCGGGGTCGGCCTGGATCAGCGCCGACAGCGGCCGGCCGTCCGCCGACACCGTCGACGGCGAGCCCGGGTGCGCGCCGACCCACAGCTCCGCCTCGGGCTCCCCCGACGGGGGCCGGCCCAGCAGTTCGGGGATGACGGTGGGCGAGCCCCACGCGTAGGAACGCACGGGGTTGTCCAGAAGCACGGCCACGAGCCGAGAGCCTAGTTGACGACCATGAGATCGGCGCCCGTCAGCACCCACCGCACCGGTCGACCCTGACCACCCGAGTTGATCATGGAGAAGGTCGGGTCTCCAGCCGCCCCAGAGCCGACCTTCGCCATGATCAACTCGGGGTGCGGTGCGGTGGCGGTCGGGCGGAGGCGTGCCCGGCGCTGAGTCAGGCGGGGCGGCCGAGGCCGAGGGCCAGGTAGGCCGCCGCGTAGCGGCCGGTGGCGAGCAACGCCGCGAACCGGCCGATGTCGGGTCCCTCGACGGCGCGGACCTCCTGGACCCGGACCGAGCCGTTCGAGGCGGCCTCGTCGAGGCGGGCCCGGCCGGCGACCGCGGCGGGGGGGTCGGCGCCGTCGTCGAGGATGACGAGGGCGGGCCGCTGCGACGCCGAGCCGCCGTCCTCGAACGGGTCGGCGAACAGGTCCGGCTCCGGGGCGCCCTCGAGGATCGGGACGAGCTGGTCGGCCTCGCCGGACAGCGCGGGCCTGCCGCTGGCCGAGCGCAGCGCCTCGGCGACCCGCCGGGCGGCGCGGGCGGCGAGCACCGAGCCGCCCCAGACCACGGGGACGTCGTCGGCGATGGCGAGGGCCAGCTCCTTGGCCGGGTTCGTGTCGGCGGGCGCGTTCGGGCCGCACCGCTCGGCGACGTCGTCGAGGGCGGCGGCGACGGGCTCGGCCGCGACCTCGGGGCCGAGCCCCATGACGTGCAGGGCGCGCAGGACGGGGACGGCGAGCGCCGTCGGGTCGGCGCTGCCGGCGGGGAGGAACGTCGTGCCGCGGCCGGCCGCCGCCTGGTGCATGGGCGAGCCCTCGGGCGCGGCGACCAGCAGGGCGCAGCCGCGGCGGC
This sequence comes from Jiangella mangrovi, assembly GCF_014204975.1. NCBI lineage: Bacteria > Bacillati > Actinomycetota > Actinomycetes > Jiangellales > Jiangellaceae > Jiangella > Jiangella mangrovi. Next base: position 3,280,810 of record NZ_JACHMM010000001.1, on the reverse strand, counting down.
GCGCCTCGGCGACGGCGGAGATCTCGTCCTCGCCGTGCCCGGACCGGCACACCACGACCACGAGGTCGAGCGGGCCGGCCCAGCCGGGCAGCCCCCGGTGCGGCCAGGCGACGAACGGCACCGGGCAGACCGGCTCGAGCACGGCCCGGAACAGCCGGCCGTCGGCACCACCGGCGACGACGGCGCGCGGCCGGTCCCCCGCGCTCAGCGAGGCGAGCGCGTCGGCCGAGGCGACGTCGGCGAGGCGGACCTGGGCGCCCCAGCCGGCGATCTCGCGCAGGACCGGGTCGATGACGCTCAACGCGTTGGGGTCGTCGAGCGAGCCGTCGAAGAACACTGGGGGCTACTCCAAGAGAGGATCAGGAACGTGTGCGGGCCTGGTCGGCCAGCAGCACGGGGATGTCGTCGCGCACCGGGTAGGCCAGCGGGCAGCCCGTGCAGAGCAGCTCGCCGGCGTCGTCGTCGGGCTCCAGCGGACTGTGGCAGACCGGGCAGGCGATGACCTGCAGCAGCGTCGGATCGAGCCTCACGCGGCCCCCTCCCCCGGCCCGCGGACCACCCGCAGGACGTCGTCGCGCACCCGTTCCATGACGGCGCGGTCCGCGCCCTCGACGTTGAGCCGCAGCAGCGGCTCGGTGTTGGACGGGCGCAGGTTGAACCACCACATGGGCGTTCCGGTGAACTCGACGGTGAGGCCGTCGAGGTGGTCGGTGACGACGTCGGCGGCCTTGCCGAACGCCTCCTCGACCCGCGCGGTGACGGCGGCGGCGTCGTCGACCGTGCTGTTGATCTCGCCCGACGCGACGTAGCGCTCGTACGGGTCGAGCAACTGCGACAGCGGCCGGCCGGAGTCGTCGGCGCCCAGCGCGGCCAGCGTGTGCAGCGCCGCGAGCATGCCGGAGTCGGCGCGCCAGAAGTCGCGGAAGTAGAAGTGCCCGGAGTGCTCGCCGCCGAACACGGCGCCGGTCTCGGCCATGGTCTGCTTGATCAGCGAGTGGCCGACGCGGGTGCGCACCGGGGTGCCGCCGTGCTCGGCGATGATCTCGGGCACGGCCTTCGAGGTGATGAGGTTGTGCACCACGGGCTCGCCGGGCGCGCGGAGCAGCTCGCGGACGGCGATCAGCGCGGTCAGCGCCGACGGCGACACCGCCTCGCCCCGCTCGTCGACGACGAAGCAGCGGTCGGCGTCGCCGTCGAAGGCCAGACCGAGGTCGGCGCCGTGCTCGCGGACGGCCGCCTGCACGTCGACGAGGTTGGCGGGGTCGATCGGGTTCGCCTCGTGGTTCGGGAACGTGCCGTCGAGCTCGAAGTACAGCGGGATCACCGTGAGGCCGGGCCGGTCCAGCACGGCGGGGACGGTGTGCCCCGCCATGCCGTTGCCGGCGTCGACGACGACGGTGAGCGGGCGGCCGCCGGTCACGTCGACCAGGGAGTGCAGGTGGGCCGCGTAGTCGCCGAGCGTGTCGCGCTGCCCGATGCGCCCGCGCGCCGCGACGGGCGAGTCGACGCCGTCGTCGATGAGAGCCCTGATCTCGGCGAGGCCGGTGTCGTAGCCCACCGGCGCGGCCCCGGCCCGGCACAGCTTGATGCCGTTGTACTGCGCGGGGTTGTGGCTGGCGGTGAACATGGCGCCCGGCAGGCCGAGCGCGCCGCTGGCGTAGTAGAGCTGGTCGGTGCTCGTGAGCCCCGCCATGACGACGTCGACGCCGGCCGAGGTGACCCCGTCGGCGAACGCGGCCGACAGCTGCGGCGAGGTGGGGCGCATGTCGTGCCCGACGACCATCGCGCCGCTGCCCCCGGCGAGCACGTGCGCGGCCGCCCAGCCGATGGCCCGGGCGGTGTCGTCGTCGAGCTGCTCCGGGACCACGCCACGGATGTCGTAGGCCTTGAGGATCGGGGCGAGGTCACGCACGGGCCGACCTTACCCTGCCCGGGTGGCCGCACGGTGAGGTTCGCTGGTGGCCGGGGTTTTGAGGTTCTGCCGGGGAGACCCTGGGCACGCCTCGCCCCTTCGCGTGCCCGTTTCGTCCCGCTTTGGTGGGCTGTGGATGGCGATGATCATCAAGGATCGCGTACATCACCAGGCTTTCCCCCACACCCATGGGCCTGCAGACCTCGTGAAGCGGGGACAAGCCTGATGGGCGGCCCGGAAAACGCCCCGGAATCCCACCTCGCGGACCGCCGCAGGGCCAACGCGCCGTCTTCAATAGCGCGAGCCGACTTCAATAGCGCCAGCCGTCTTCTGCGCCCCCACCGGAACTCAGAAGACGGCTGGCGCTATTGAAGACGACCGCCGCCATCGAAGACGACCGCAGCCAGGAACGAACCACCCACCCCGTCGCCAGACTCCCCCGTCCCCCTGATAGCTGCCCGTTCTTAGGCCCCGGACGTGCGGGTCGAGCGGACCCCACGCGCGCAGCGCCCACCGGTCCGCTTGAGGCGCGCGTTCGGGGCCAAGAGAATGGGCAGCAGGGGGACGGGGGAACCCGGCGCAACCACATGGCACCCGCACAAAGGCGACTCCCGCCTCGCCGGGCTGGGGGCCCTGGCGAGGCGGGAGTCGTTACCCACCCGGACACGAGGTCGAGGATGAGGGATGGCGGTCACGGCGAGGGGGCGCCGTGACCGCCCTTTCCCCGGGGGAGGTGCTCAGCTCGATGCCCCGAAGGTGACCACGAGCTGCGGGGTGTTCTCTCCCTTCTCCCGGCTGTGGAAGGACTGCTCGGGGCCGGCGCTGGCGCCCTCGGTGGCGTCGCGGACGACGAAGCCGTGGTTGGAGCCCGGCGCGTACATGGCCAGGACCTGCTCCGTGACCGTCCACGTCCGCCAGCCGCCGCCGGACGGCGCTGTCGCTGCCGTCCCCGTGGTGGCCGGCTGATTGCCCCAGTTCACGCCCATCTCCGTCCACGAGGCCGTCGCCCGGAGCGCTTGCAGGGTGCGCCCGGAGACCGAGGAATCGGAGTACATGCGCAGCGTCGCCCCGATGACCTCGCAGCCGGACGGCGGGGCCGGGAGGGCGAACCGGACCGTCGCTCGGACGTTCTGGTTCGACGACTTCGACATCACCTTGAGCACGGAGTCGTCGCCCTTGTTGGTCGACGGGCTGCCCTGCTCGAACCAGGCGTCGGCGCTGGCCGGGACGGTGACCGGGTTGCCGCAGTTGATCGGCACGGTCCAGGTCGACGTCGCCGGTGTCGCGTCCACGTTGCCGGCCGCGTCGATGGCGCGGACGGCGAACGTGTGCTGCGAGCCGACCACCAGGCCCTGGTAGGTCTTCGGCGAGGAGCACGCGGAGTACGCGCCGCCGTCGATCGAGCACTCGAACGAGGTGCCCTGCTCGTCCGCGATGAACTCGAACGACGGGGTGCTCGCCGCGCCCGGCCCGGAGGTGATGGTCGTCTGCGGCGCCGTGGTGTCCGGTTCCGGCGCCGGTCCGATGGTCAGCACGAGCTGCGGCCGGTTGCTGCCGCTCTCGCGGCTGCGGAACTGCTGCTCGTGGTCGTTGTTCTCAGACGCGTCGCGGATCAGGAACCCGTGCTCCGCGTTCGCCGTGTACATCGCGTTGACCTGCTGTGTCACCGTCCAGGTCCGCCAGCCCGAGCCGGAGGACGTCGTCGCCGGGGTGCCGGTGGTCGCCGGCTGGTTGCCCCACGTGACGGCGTTCTCGGTCCACGGGGCCGCGACCCGGATGGCCTGCAGCGTCCGCCCGCTCCGCGACGACGAGGCGTTGAGGCGCAGCGTCGCGGACGACACCGCGCACCCCTCGGCCAGGTCGGGCAGGTCGAACCGGACGAGTGCCCGCAGGTTGGAGCCGCTCTTCGACATCACCTTGAGGGTGGAGTCGGTGCCCTTGTTGCTGGACGAGCTGCCCTGGTCGATCCAGGAGTCGGCGACCGCGTCGAGCGTGACGGTCTGCGCGGTGCAGACCGGCGGCTCGGCGACCGTCCACGTCCGGGAGGCCGGCGTCGGGTCGGTGTTGCCGGCCGCGTCGGTCCCGCGCACCAGGAACGTGTGCTCGCCCGGCGTCAGGTCCGTGTAGACCTTCGGCGAGGTGCACGCGCCCCAGGCGCCGCCGTCGATGAGGCACTCGAACGTCGTGCCGCCCTCGTCGGCGGAGAACTCGAACGCCGCCGTCGTGGTGGTCACGGAGCCCGTCGGGCCCTCACCGATCGTCGTCTGCGGCGCGGTGGTGTCGGTCGGCGTGACCGTCCAGTTGCTCACCACCGGGCTGCCGTCGGGGTTGCCGGCGAGGTCGACGGCGCGCACGGCGAACGTGTGCGCTCCGGCGGCCAGTCCGGTCAGCTCCACCGGCGAGGTGCAGCCGGCGAACGGTGCGCTGTCCAGCGAGCACTGGAAGGTGCCCGGCTCGTTGGAGCTGAACGCGAACGCCGCGGTCGTCGCGCTGGTGCTGGCCGGCGGCGGTGCCGAGGTCAGCATCGTCTGCGGCGGCATGGCCGGCGTGACCGTCCACTCGTGCTCGGTCCAGTCCGGCTGGACGTTGCCGTTCGCGTCCGTCGCCTGCACCGCGAACAGGTGCGGGCCGACGCTCAGGCCGGTGTACTCCGCCGGCGACGTGCACGGCTCCTCCACCCCGTCGAGGAAGCAGACGAACGTGGAGCCGGGCTCGTCCGAGGTGAACACGAACGTGGCCGACGTCATCTCGGTCGAGACCTCCGGACCGGACGTGATCTCCGCCTCCGGCGGGCCGTCAACCTCCCACACGTACGTGTCGGGGGTGGCGTCCGCGTTGCCGTGGACGTCGACGGCGCGAACGGCCAGCTCGTGCTCGCCCTCGGCCACGCCCTCGAGCAGGTGCGGCGTCGGGCAGTCGCTCCAGGACCCGCCGTCGAGCGCGCACTGGAAGCCCGCGCCCGGGTCCGGCGACGAGAACGTGAACGTCGCGTCGACGGCGGTGGAGACGGCCGGCGGGCCGCTCTCGATGACGGTGTCCGGCGCCGTGGTGTCGGCCGGCGCGTCGACGGTCCAGGAGAACTCCTCCGGCGACTCGTCCACGAAGCCCTCCGGGCTGACCGCGGCGACCTGGAACATGTGGTCGCCACCGCCGAGACCGGTGTAGTCGTGCGGCGAGGTGCAGGGCAGGAACGGACCGTCGTTGAGCGCACAGGTGAAGGTCGACCCCGGCACGTTGGACTCGAACGTGAAGCTCACGTCCGCGCCCGACGGGTCGGCCGGCGTGGTCAGCAGCGCCGTCTCCGGCGGGCCTATCACGGTCCACTCGGCGGTCGCGACCGCACCCACGTTGCCGGACATGTCGACCGCGCGCATCTGGAGCTCGTGCGGCCCGACCAGCATGCCCTGGACCTCGTAGGGGCTCTCGCAGGGCTCGAACTCAGCCCCGTCGACGCTGCACTCGAACGTCGCGAACGGGTCGTTCGCGCTCAACGTGAACAGCACGTCCGGCAGCGGCGTGGAGGCCGGCGGCGTGGTCAGGATGGTGACCGCCGGTGCCACGGAGTCGCCGCCGTAGGTGAACGGCAGGCTCGCCGGTGTCGGGTCGATGTTGTCCTCCGCGTCGACGGCCCGCACGTAGAACACGTGCGCACCGGGCTCGAGCGGCTCCGGAGCCTCCGGGTTCGGGTACGTCCACGGGCTCGTGCACTCCGAGAACGCGGCCTCCTCGGCGCTGTCCATGCTGCACTCGAACAGCAGGCCCGCGGGGGTCGTGACGTTGTCGGTGCCCGTGAAGGTGAACGTGGCCGCGCCGGTCGGGTCCGCCGGGCCGCCCTGGATGACGGCGTTCGGCGGGACGGTGTCCAGGCTCGGGATCACGGTCCACTCGTACTCGGTGGACTCCAGCTGGCTGGCGCCCTCCGGGTCGGTGGCGAACACGCGGAAGACGTGCTCACCCACGCTCAGGCCGGTGTACGTCATCGGCGACGTGCACGGCGCGAACGGTGCGAAGTCGAGCGAGCAGTCGAACGTGGAGTCGGCGACGTTGGCCTCGAACTCGAACGTGGCCGTCGTCTCCTCCGTCTCTCCGCCGTTGGGCGGTTCGTTGCCCTGACCCGGCTCGAACGCCGGCCCGTCGGTGATCGACGCGATGACGCCGGTGATCGTCCACGTGTACTCGGCCGGGGTGAGGTCCGTCAGGCCCTCGGCGTCCGTCGCGCGGACCCGGAAGGTGTGCGGACCGACCTCGGTCTCGTCGAACTCGTGCTCGACCGCGAAGAAGCACGGCGTGAACTCGGCGTCGTCGATGGCGCACTCGAACGTCACGTCGGGCTCGTTCGAGGTGAAGGTGAACAGCGCCTCGAACAGCGGCGTCTCGGCCGGCGGCTTCAGGTTGATCTGGGTGTCCGGCGCGACGCCCGGAGGCAGCGGCACGTAGTCCCATTCGAACTCCGCCGGCGAGGCGTCGACCAGCTCGTTCTCGTCGACCGCGCGCACCTCGAACTTGTGCGGACCCGGGCTCAGGTTGCTGTACTCCTGCGGGTTCTCACAGTCCTGCCACGCGTTCTCGTCGCTGCTGTCCAGACGGCACTGGAACTCGAGGTTGCCCAGCGGGGTGATGTCGTCGGTGCCGATGAACGTGAACAGCGCGTTGCGGCTGCTGCTCGGGTCGGACGGCTTGTCGACGATCTCGGTGTCGGGCGCACCCGGCGCGGGGCCGATGATGCACACGATATTGAAGCACTGGGCCGGCTCGGCGTTGCCCGAGGCGTGGTTCTGACCGCCGTCGACGGTGTCCTCGTGCGCGTAGATGCCCCAGCCGTCGTTGCTGTTGACGATGTTGGCGGTGACGGTGTGCCCGGCGTCGTTCACCAGGATGCCGCCGCTGCCGTTGTTGCTGGCGTTGTTGGACTCGATCAGGTTGCCCTGACCGGACGGCGCCTGGCCGGACACGTAGATGCCCTCGCCGTTGTTGCCGCCGGCCGTGTTGGACCGGATCACGTTGTCGAACGACTCGCTCTCGACCGAGATGCCGCTGTCGGTCGTGCCGCTGGCGTTGTTGCCCTGCAGCAGGTTGTTGCTCGACTGGATCAGCGAGATGCCGCCGGAGTTGAACCGCACGTCGTTGGCGCGCAGCTCACTGTCGTTGGCACTGTCCAGGGCGATGCCGGTGGCGCCGGCCGAGCCGACGGCGTTGGCGATGAAGTCGTTGCCGTTCGACTCCATGACGCTGATGCCGTAGGACCCGCTGACGGTCGACGAGTTGCCCTGCAGGACGTTGTCGTTCGACCCGGCCTCCAGCGAGATGCCGGTGCTGCTGGTCGCCGACAGCTGGTTGTTCAGCAGGGTGTTGCCGGTGGCGCCCAGGAGCGCGAGGGCGGACTCGCTGGAGCCCGTGACGAGGTTGCCCTCGACGCGGTTCCCGCTGACGCCGTCGAGCCGGATGCCGTCGCCCGGGTTCAGGCTGAGCTGGTTGTTCAGCACGACGGCGCCGGTGGTGCCGCCGGACAGGACGATGCCGGCCGTGTTCTCGTTGACCGTGCTGGTCCGGACGGTGTTGCCGCCGTCCGTGCTGTCGAGGCCGATGCCGGCGTCCTGGTTTGCGGTGGCCATGATCGAGGCGACGACGTTGTTCGCGACCCCGTCACCGAGTTGGACCCCGAAGTCGAAGTCCGTCACGGAGCCGTTGACGATCGCGACGCTGTCGAAGCCGGAGTTCCGCACGCCGGCTCCCTGGCCGGACCCCTCGAGCAGGTGCCCGCCGAGGTCCAGCGTGATGCCCGCGGCGCCGATGATCAGGCCGTCGCCGCCACAGCCGGTCAGGTCGTTCGTGACCAGCGTGCTCGTCGTGATGGTCTGGCCGCAGCTCACGGCCGCGGGCACCGGTGCGGCGCCGACGGTCCAGTCGTACTCGGCCGGCGTGGCGTCGATGTTGCCCTCACCGTCGATGGCCCGCACCAGCAGCGTGTGCGCGCCGACCGAGAGGCCGGTGTACGTGGCCGGCGAGGTGCAGTTCACGAACGGCAGCGCGTCGAGCTTGCACTGGAACGTCACGCCCTCCTCGTTGGAGGAGAAGGTGAACGACGCCGTGGTGCTGACGGTCATCGCGTCCGGACCGCTGTCGATGGTCGTCTCCGGAGCGACGCCCGGCGGGGGCGCCTCGACGGTCCAGGCGTGCTGGGCCGGCGTCTCGTCCACGTTGCCCGTCCAGTCCGTGGCACGGACGTCGACCACGTGCTCGCCGATGCCCAGGCCGGTGTACGTGACGGGGTTGGTGCACGGTGCCCAGGCGCCGCCGTCCAGCCGGCACTCGAAGGTCACGGTCGTGGCGTTGTCGCTGCCGGTGAACGTGATGGTCGCCGAGGTGCTGGTGGTCGGGTCGCTGGGGCCGGAGATGATCGACGTGTCCGGTGCGACCTGGTCGGTCGGCAGCGGCGGGCCGCCGTCGCAGTCGACGTTGAAGCACTGGATCACGCGCTGCGTCACCGGGTCGATGCCGCCGCCGACGTTGCCGAAGGCGCGGTTGCCGCCGCCGTCGACGTTGATGCCGGCGACGCTGCCGGTGGCCGCGTAGATGCCCCAGCCGCCGTTGTTGTTCGCGACGTTGCCGCCGATCATGTGGCCGACGTCGTTGACGGCGATGCCGTCCGCCGCGTTGCTGTTGGCGGTGTTGCCCTGGATCAGCGTGCCGGAGCCGGGCGGCGCGAACGAGTTGACGGCGATGCCCTCGCCGTCGTTGGCGATCGCGACGTTGCCCAGCAGGACGTTGCTCAGGGACTCGTCGCCCACCTCGATGCCGACGCCGGAGTTGTCGCTGGCGTTGTTGGCCTCGACGTGGTTGCCGCTGGAGCCGCTGAGCGCGATGCCGCCGGTGTTGTAGCGGACGTCGTTGTCCTGGATCAGCGACCCCGTGGCGGTCTCGAGCTCGATGCCGACGTCACCGTTGGTCGTCGCGGCGTTGCCGACGATCTCGGTGCCGTTGGACTCGAGGACGACGACGCCGGCCTCGCTCTCGGAGAGCGTGTTGCCCTCGATGCGGTTGCCGTGCGAGCCCAGCTGGACGAGCATCGCGGCGTCGGAGCTCGTGTTGACCTCGTTCTCGAGGAATACGTTGGTGCTCGAGCCGTCCAGCTGCACGCCGGCGTTGCTGGTGCCGTTGATCTGGTTGTTCGCGAACGTGTTGCCGCTGGAGTTGAGCAGGTAGACGCCCTGCTCGGTGCTCCCGCTGATGATGTTGGCGGTGACCGACGCGTCCTGCGTGCCGGCCTGCAGGAAGACACCGATCGCGTTGCCCGCGATCTCGTTGTTGCGGATCGTGTTGCCGTTGGTGCCGTCGTCGGCGTTGGTCAGCTGGACCGCGGCGGTGATGGTCGACTGCAGCGTCAGCCCGTCGATGATGTTCATCGCGACGCCCGAGTTCAGCGAGGCGCCGAAGTCGAACTCCTGGACGATGCCGTTGCGGACCGTGACGGAGTCGAACCCGTCGTTGCGGATGCCGGTGCCCATGCCGACGCCGTCGATGATCCGGCCGTCGAGGTCGACGGTGATCCCGTGAGCGCCGATGACCAGGCCGTCGCCACCGCAGTCGGTCAGGTCGTTGTCGACCAGCGTGCTCTGCGTGAGCACCTGGCCACAGGTGACCGTCGTGACGACCGGGGCCGCGGTGACCGTCCACAGGTAGCTGGCGGGCGACTCGTCCACGTTGCCGGCCGGGTCGGTCGCGCGGACCTGCAGCTCGTGCTGGCCGACCGTGAGACCGGTGTGCTCGGCCGGCGAGGTGCACGCCGCCCAGGCTCCGGTGTCGAGCTTGCACTCGAAGGTCGAGACCAACTCGTTGGACGAGAAGGTGAACGTCGCCGTCGTGTCCACCGTGGTCACGTCGGGTCCGGAGTCGATGGTCGTCTCCGGGTCCGTCGTGTCGTCCGGCGGGGTCACGATCGTCCAGGTGTGGACGGCCGGGGTCGCGTCGGTGTTGCCCGCGACGTCGCTGGCGCGCACCTCGAAGGTGTGCTCGCCGAGGCTGAGCCCGGTGTACTCGGCCGGCGAGGTGCAGGCCGCCCAGGCGCCGCCGTCGAGCCGGCACTCGTAGGTGAGGAACGGACCGGGCGTGGCGTTGTCGGAGCCGCGGAAGACGAACGTGGCGTCCGGCGACGTCGACGGGTCCTCCGGCGCCTCGGCGATGGTCGTGTTCGGCGCGAGGTCGTCGTCGCCCGGCGGGGCCGGGACCACGGTCCAGGTGACCTTGGCCGGGGTCAGGTCGACGTTGTCGTACGGGTCGATCGCCCGCACCTCGAACACGTGCTCACCCGAGAGCAGGAACGGGTAGATCTGCGGGCTGGAGCACTCGACCCAGTTGTCGACGTCCGGCGGCTGCGGCGGCTCGCCCGGCTCGGGAACCGGCGGCGGCGGGTCCGGCGGCGCGTCCAGCCGGCACTCGAACCGCAGGGCGGTCGCGGGCGCGAGGTTGTCGCTGCCCGTGAACGTGAACTCCTGCGGGGAGAGCGAGCTGGAGCCGTTGGCCGGCTGCGTCAGGACCTGCGTGTCCGGCGCGGTGAGGTCCGGCGGCAGCACCGGCGGGGCCGTGCCGGGCGCACAGACGACGCCCTCGCACTGCTCCGGCTCGGCGTTCCCGCTGGCCAGGTTGCCGCCACCGTCGACCGTCAGCTCGTCGGCGCTGATGCCCCAGGCGAGGTTGTTGTACGCCTCGTTGGCCGTGACCTCGTGGCCGCCACCCTCGACGGAGATGCCGTCGGAGAGGTTGCCGGTGGCCTCGTTGTCCTCGATGACGTTGCCGCCGATCGGGACCTCGTTGGGGTCGAGCAGCTCCGCCGTCACCGAGATGCCGGCACCGCCGCCGTGATTGGCGATGTTGCCGCTGATGACGTTGCGGTGGGCGGACTCCACCCCGATGCCCTCGGCGCCGGTGTGGCTGACCTCGTTGCCCGTGACCTGGTTGTCGTGCGAGCCGACCACCAGGATGCCGCCCGGGTTGAACCGCGCGTCGTTGCCGCTGACCTCGCTGTAGTGCGAGTTCGACAGCGTGATGCCGGCGCCGCCGGACAGGTGCAGCACGTTGTCCGTGACGACGGCGACGTCGGAGTCGTCGACCGACACCGAGGAGTCGCTGCTGCGCGTGGACGTGTTGCCGTCGACGACGTTGCGGTGCGAGCCCTCGTGGATCGCGATCGCGGCGTCCCCGGTGTCGGAGATGACGTTGCCGGAGACGACGTTGTCGCTGGAGCTCTCGAGGTAGACGCCGCCGTCGCTGTCGAGCAGCGGGTCGTGCGTGAGCCCGCTGACGGTGTTGCCCTCGATGCGGTTGTACCCGGAGTCGAACAGGTAGACCTGCCGGCCCAGGTTGCCGCCGAACGCGTTCCCTTCGATGAGGGCGCCCTCGGTGCCGAACACCGCGGCCACGCCGTCGCCGTTGAGGTTCATCGTGTTGTCGTGGACGTGCACGCCGTAGCGGCCGTCGTCGGCGTCGTGCAACTCCACGCCGGCGATGAGGTTGTTCTTCAGCGTCAGGTCGTGCACGGAGCCGTGCTCGCCGCCGCCGAGGATCCGCACGCCGTAGCCGAACCACTCGATGGAGCCGTTGCGGACGTGGACGTTGGCGTGACCGGCGTTGCGGACACCGGCGTAGAGGCCCTCCTCCTGGCCCGGGTCCACGACCAGGCCGCTCTTCAGCGTGTGCCCGTTGAGGTCGAGGATCAGGTTCGGAGCACCGATCACCAGGCCCTCGCCCATACAGGTGAGGTCGTTGTCGATGCGGGTGCTCTCGGTGATGACCTGGCCACAGGTCACCGTCTCGGCCGAGCCCGGCTCGGCCGGCGCCGGAGGCTCGGGCGTGCCGACCTCCTGGAACCGCAGCACCAGCTGCGGCGGCGTCGGCGGCTCGAGGACGGCCTCGCTGCTGATGAACGAGCTCTCCGCACCGGTGAGGTCGCCCTCGGCGGAGTCGCGGATCACCCAGCCGTGGTTGGCCGAGGCGCCGTCGAGCATCGACTGCACCTGAGCCGTCATGGCCCACTCGCGGTAGCCGGCGCCCGACGTGGTCGTGACGGCGGCGCCGGTGGTGCCCGGCTGGTTGTTCCAGGTCAGCTGCGACTCGTCCCACGCGGCGTCGGTGGCGACGGCCTCGAGCGTGCGCCCGGCCTCGCCGTCGCCGTGCAGGCGCAACGTCGCCCGCTCCAGGACACAGTCGTCCGGGACGTCGGGCAGCGGGAAGCGCACGTACGACCGGGCGTTCTGGTCCGGCTCGTTGGACCGCACGACCAGTTCCTCGGACGCGCCGAAGTTGTCCAGGGGCTCGCCCTGCTCGACGTGGGTGTCGGCCGCCGCGGTCACGATGATGTTGGCCGCGGTGCAGCTGGTCGGCTCGGTCACCGTCCACGTGTGCGTGGCCGGCGTCGGGTCCATGTTGCCCTCGCCGTCGATGGCGCGGACCTGGACGGTGTGCTCACCCGGCGTCAGGTTCGAGAAGACGGCGGGGTTGAAGCACTCGAGCCACGCGTCGGGGTCGACGGTGTCGATGCGGCACTCGAACTCCAGGAACTGCGCCGCGGTGCGGTCGTCGGTGCCGGTGAAGGTGAACGCCGCGGTGTTGCGGTCGCTCGGGTCCGGCGGGGTCTCCTGGAAGACGGTGTTCGGTGCGGTGCCGTCGGGCTGCAGCTCGAAGGCGTGCGAGTCAGGGGACTGGTCGACGTTGCCCGCACGGTCGATCGCGCGCACCTCGAACAGGAACACGCCGTCCTCGACCAGCTCGACCTGCCACGGGTTCGGGCAGCCGACGAACATCTCCTCGGGGTCCAGCGGCTCGGTCGGGTCCGGCGGCTCCGGGGGCTCGCCCGGCTCGAACTCGAGCAGGCGGCACTCGTAGAGCAGCTCGTCGGTCGGCGTGACGTCGTCGATGCCGGTGAACGTGAAGACGGACGTGTTCTCGGTGTCCTGGATCGGGCCCGAGACGTACGCGGTGTCCGGCGGGTTGGCGTCGGCCGCGGCGAACGGGCCCTCGTACTCGAAGGCGCCGCTGTCGCACTTGTTGTCATCGGGGTCGGCCTGGTTGCCCTGCGGGCGCGAGACGCCGCGCTGGTCCACCGTCGGGCACGGCTCGACGCCGCCGTCGATGGCGAAGCTGTCCTCGCGCAGCGCCATCGTCATGGTCGGCCCGCCGTTGTCGGCGATGGCGTCGAGGCTCGCGGTCCCCGCGTTCTGGCGGTCGCGCAGGCCACGGAAGTAGCAGGTGTCGCCGGAGTCGATGTTGCCGCCCTCGGACCCGATGGCGAAGTTGCAGTTCGGGCCGATCAGGTTGTCCGAGATGATCGTGTTGCGGAAGATCACGCTCTGGCTGGGCTCGATCGGGAAGTTCGGCACCGTGACCTCGCCACCGACGCCACTGGCCACGGGGGCGCTGTTGTGGGCGATGGTGGTGCTGGACACGTGCACCGCGGCGTCGGCGTCGATGTACAGACCGCCGCCTCGCACCTGGGCGAGGTTGCCGGAGATGGTGACGTTCTCGTAGTTCGCCTCGGCGTCGCCCAGGCCGTAGATGCCGCCGCCCAGGCCGGTGTCGTCGGAGAACCGGGCGATGGCGCGATTGTCCCAGAACGTCGACGCCTCGATCCGCAGCGCGCCGTCGGCCTCGTTGGCCAGGCCACCACCGTTCTCGGCGGTGTTCGCACGGACCATGGTCTCGGAGATGGTGAAGTCGCCGCTGCCGTCGCTGAGGATGCCGCCGCCGTCGAGCTCGGCCTCGTTGCCCATGATCGTCAGGCCGGTGACCGTGACGCGCGCCGCGGCGTTCAGCAGACCGCCGCCGGCCTCCGCGTGGTTGCCGGTCAGGTCGGAGTCGGCGATGTTCACCGAGCCGTTGTTCTCGAGCGCGATGCCACCACCGGCGGTGCCGGCCGAGTTCTCGGTGAAGGTCGACGCCTCGACGACGACCGGGCCGCTGCCGCCGGCGAACAGACCGCCGCCGGAGCCCTCGGCCACGCCCTCGACCTCGACGCCCGCCTCGTTGCCGGTGAACGCGACGTCCTCGATGCTCACCGGGCGCTCGACGCCGGTGAAGACACCGCCGCCGTCGCCGACCGCCGTGTTGGCCTCGACGGTGCCGCCGCGGATCGACAGGCTCGCCTTCGACCCCGCGACCACGCCGCCGCCGTCGCCGTCGGTCGCGTGGTTGTCGGTGATCGTGGTGTTCGTCAGGTTGAGCGCGCCCTCGTGGTCGACCATGACGCCGCCGCCGGACATGGCGGAGTTGCCGTCGACGGTGACGCCGCTCATGTTCAGGCGGCTCGGCACGCCGGTGAGGCTCGGCTCGCCGGCCCCGAACACGCCACCGCCGTTGTGCGCGGTGTTGCCGGTGACGGCGCCGCCGGTGATGGTGACAGTGCCGGTCAGCGCGAAGATGCCGCCGCCGTCGCCGATCGCCTCGCTGTCGGTGACGTTGACGCCGTTGAGCCGGATGTTGCCGCCGGACGCGGTGTAGAGGGCACCGCCCTCCTCGGAGGCGAAGCCCTCGCGCAGGCTCAGGCCGGAGAGCGTCACCGCCCCGGCCGTCTCCTGGATCTCCAGCACCCGGTCGAGTGCCGTCTGCTCCGCGGGCGCCCCGTCCGGCGCCTCGCCGCCGTCGATCACGGTCGCCGCGGCGCCGGCACCGTTGACGGTGACCGGCGCGGTGATGTCGAGGTCGCCGGTGTCGGCGCCGTTGTCGCCGCCCGGCGCGATGGCCAGCTCGAACGTGCCGGCGGGCACCTGGATGACATCCGGTGCCGTCGACGCGTTCGACTCCTGGATCGCGGCGCGCAGCGTACATTCGCCGGCGCCGGTGAGACACATGCCGTCGCCCACCTCGGCGTCGGTCGCGTCAGTCGTACTCGTCACGACGAAGGTCTCGCCGGCGAGCGCGGATGGCGCCGTCAGCGCCATGATGCCCGCCACCGTGCCGAGCGCCGCGAGTAACGCGACGACGGCACGTAATCGGCCGCGCGTCACGCGCATGCCGAGCAGAGTCCGCCCCTTGGACATGAAAATCCCGCCCCCCTGTGGAGGCCCCCCACGGGTCACTCCACATGCCCCACCTGGATATCGACGGTGCCAGCTTTCCGTGAGGGCATGAGACGTCTGTAAGGCAATGGTGAGAGCTTCTTTATGAGGTTTTACCGGCTTGAAATGCGATCTGTTACGCGATTTCCGCAGGCCTTGGCGGGCTGTATCAAGTGCTTCGCCCGGATTGTCCAGTCGCGTTCATGAGCGCCGGTATGGCGTCGGACGGCGTTCATCAAGACGCCGCTCATCGAAATCTCAAGCAGGGCGCAGGCGATAGCCGACGCCGCGGACGGTCTCGATGACGTCGGCGCCGAGCTTCTTGCGCAGCGCGTTGACGTAGACGTTCACGACGTTGGTGCCGGGGTCGACGGCGTAGCCCCAGACCTGCGAGAGCAACTGCTCGCGCCCCAGCACCTGGTCGGGATGGCGCAGGAACGCCTCCAGCAGGGCGAACTCGCGGCTGGTGAGCTCGACGGCGCGGCCGTGCACCCAGGCGCGCCGGCTGCGCAGGTCCAGCTGGATGCCGCCGGCCGACACCGTCGCCCGGCTGGTGCCGCCCGACGACGTGCGCAGCCGGCTGCGGACCCGGGCGAGCAGCTCCTCGAAGTGGAAGGGCTTGCGCATGTAGTCGTCGGCGCCGCTCTCGAGGCAGGTCGCCGCGTCGCGCTCGGACAGCCCCGTCAGCACGACCACGGGGACGGTGTGCCCCGCCGACCGGATCTCGCGCAGCACCCGCAGGCCGTCGCGGTCGGGCAGGCCGAGGTCGAGCACGACCAGGTCGTACGCCCCGGACATGCCGAGCTGGCGCGCCGTCAGGCCGTCGTCGGCGATCTCGGTGGCGTAGCCGTGCAGGCGCAGGCCCTTCTGCACGAACGCGCTGATGAGCGGGTCGTCCTCGACGATCAGGATGCTCGTCACGGGAGGTCACCGGGCAGCGGCACGACGATGGTGAACGTGGACCCCCGGCCGGGCGCGCTGACGAGGTCGACCCGGCCGCCGTGCGCCTGGGCGATGAGGGCGACGATCGCCAGCCCCAGCCCGGCGCCCTGGTAAGCGCGCCGCGAGTCCGCGCCGCGGGCGAACCGCTCGAAGACGCGCTCGCGGTCGGCCTCGGCGATGCCGGTGCCGGTGTCGCGCACCCAGAGCCGCCACTCGTGGTCGGTGCGCGAGCTGCCGACGGCGACGACCTGGTCACTGCGGGTGTGGTTGACGGCGTTGTGCGCGAGGTTGAGCACGGCCTCGGTGAGCCGGTGCCGGTCGACCAGGACGGTGCCCTCGCCGACGCCGTCGAGCAGCCAGGTGCGCGAGCCCAGAGCGCCGGCCTTCGCCAGCAGCTCGACGGTGAGGTCGCCGAGGTCGACGGGCGCCGGCCGGACGAAGTCGGGCTGGTCAGCGTCGGCCAGCACCTGCAGGTCGTCGACGATGCGGCCGATGCGGTTCAGCTCGTCGAGCACCAGCGCCACCGTCGCCCGCTGGTCGGCGGGGTCGTCGGTGAGCAGCTCGAGGTGACCGCGGCAGATGGTGAGCGGGTCGCGCAGCTCGTGGCTGGCGTCCTGGACGAAGATGCGCTGGCTGCGGAACGCCGACTCGAGGCGGTCGAGCATGGCGTTGAACGCGTGCGCCATCTCGACCGCCTCGCCGCTGCCGCGGGTGCGGATGCGGCCGGTGAGGTCGGACTCGGAGATGGTGTGCGCGGTCCGGGTCAGGGCGCGCAGCGGCGCGAGCACGCGGCCGGCCAGCGGCCACATGACCAGCCCAGCGAGCAGCAGCATGCCCAGCGCGATGTACAGGCTGTACTCGCGGACGTCGGCAATGTCCTCGAGGTCGCGCCGCGGCAGGTGCGCGACGACGAACGCGCCGGACTCGCCGCCGAACTCGATGGGCTCGACGCGGTAGCGCATCTCGCCGCGCTCGGTGTCGATGCGCCCGATGGTGTGATCGTCCTGGGAGGCGAGCGAGCGCCACTGGTCGATGACATGGCGCGGCACGTCGCCCGACGGCAGCCGGCCCACCGCCGTCTGGTGCACGCGGCCGCCGACGAACGCGACCATGCCCTCGCCGCTGCTCGGGACGTTGCGGGCGAAGTAGACGTCGAAGAGGGCCGACAACGACGTGAACGGCTCGCCCGTCGTGGGGTCGCGGCCGTCGTTCATCATGCGCTCGAGCTCGAGGACCTCCTGCAGCTCGGCCCGCTGGATGCGCTGGTCCAGCCGGATGATCAGCACCTCGCTCAGCACCAGGCTGGTGACCACGGCCGAGGTCGAGAGCAGCACGACATAGGAGGTGATGAGGCGGCTGCGCAGGCTCCGGGCGCCGGCGAACCAGCGGGCCAGCCGGCTCCGGGCCGGCAGACGTTCGGGCGTGCCGACGGCGTCCGCACCGGACGTCCCGTCCGACCGCGGCGGAGACCAGGTCGTCTCGACGCGCACATTGCCCCCTTGCCGTCGCTGCGGCAACGGCGCGCCGGACGAGGTCTCCCCTGCGGACCACCCCGCGCCCGGCTGGGGAGCAGCGTACGCCCTGCGCCATTTCCGATCAACGCGATGGCGAATAGTCGAAATGTACGAAAGGTGAACGCCAAATGAACTGACGGTGAACCGGGTGGCGCCGGAATCAGGCGTCGGGGTCGGGCAGCGCTCGCAGGTGACCGCGTCGGGTGCCGCTGCTCTCGCCGGCCATGGGCGGGGCGGGAGCGGGCTCGGGGCGGCGGCCGGCCTCGCGGACGGCGTCGGCGAGGGCCAGCAGGTCGTCGTTGCTGGGACCCAGCGCGGCGGGGTCCGGAGCCAGCCGGATGACCTCCCAGCCGCGGGGCGCCACGAGCCGCTCGGAGTGCTCGGAGCAGAGGTCGTAGCTGTGCGGCTCGGCATAGGTGGCGAGCGGGCCCAGCACGGCCGTGGAGTCGGCATAGACGTAGGTCAGCGTCGCCACCGCGGTCCGCGGACAGGCTGATCGAGAACAGCGACGCATCGGACTCACAGAGGAAGGCTAGCGTCTGAGCGGTGCCGCTCGGGCACGGCACGCCAAACACCGGCTAGTCTGCCGAGGATGAGCCGTCGTCAGCCCGGTCCCGAGACCCCGCCCGGGGTGACCCTGCCGCGTATCCGCCGTGACCGGCACGGGCGCGGCATGCGCGGCCCGCTGGCCCCGGCCGGCTCGCCGCTGTCGGTCTCGCGGGCGCAGCGCTTCGACGACCTCGTCATCGGCGCCGTCGAGCGGCTGGACCGGCGCTGGCAGGACCAGCTCGCCAAGGTCGAGTTCGCCGTCGAGGACGTCCCCGCCCTCGACGAATGGGACCGCAGCTGGGTCCCGCTGGCGCGCGCCTACGCCGGCACCGGCGCGCTCCCGGCCCGCGTGGTCGTCTTCCGGCGCCCGGTCGAGACGCGCGCCACCGACCCCGCCAAGCTCCGCGCCCTCGTCGGCGACGTCGTCACCGAGCAGGTGGCCGAGCTGTTCGGCGTCGAGCCCGAGGAGATCGACCCCGCCTACGGCGGCCGCGACCTCCCCTGAACCACGACGACCCCGTCGGCGCCCGCGATGTGGGATTCGCGGCGGCATCTGGGCCGCCCACCACGATTACCCGAGCCTCAACACGCCTGCAATCGTGTCGAGGCTCGGGTAATCCTCGTGATGTACGCGATCGTTGATGATCATCGCTGTCCACAGCCCCGGCGGACCGCATGCACACGGCGAGGCGTCCCCAGGGTCTCCCCGTCCCACCACCCCGGCAGAACCTCAGGGGGACTCGGCCGGCTCCGGGACGTCGGGGAGCTCGCCGACCACCTCGGGGACGTCGACCTCGACCGTCGGCGACACCAGGGGCAGCAGGTCGAGCAGTGAGCCGTCGTCGTCGGTGGCGGCGGTGAGGCGGGCGGCGACCACGGAGCCGGGCGACTCCGGGACCACGATGACCGTCGCGTTCGCGGCGTCGCCCTGGGCGGTCATGGCCACCGGAACGGTCGCGCCGGCGGGGATCTCGAGCGGTTCCTCGGCGGCGACGGTGCCGTCGGCGGCCAGCGTCTGGACGGTGACCCGGGAGGTCGTCGTGACGGCGGAGCTGAGCAGCAGCGCGCTGGCGAACCCGGACGCCGCCCGGCTGAGCAGCGCCGGCGTCGGTCCCGTCAGGGGTTCGCTGGCGGTCGTGTAGGCGACGTCCGGCAGGCCGTCCTCGGGCGCCTGCACCACCCGCACCGACGCCGTGATGGGCTCGTCGCTCTCGAGCCGGATGCCGGCGGGATCGGCGCCGCTGTCCAGCGGGATGTCGGTGACAGTGCCGGCCGTGACGGTGAGGACGTCCTGGTCGACCGGGCTGAACGCCCCATCGGGCCCGAGGACCTGCAGCGACACGATGGCGTCGGTGGTGCCGGGCGCGACGATGCGCAGGCTGCGCTGCCCCGACCCGGGGATGCCGGGGATGACGAGGTCGCGGCGCGGCGCGACGGCCGCCGGGACGTAGGTCATGCCCTGCGGCGTGATCTCCGACGTCTCGCGCAGCTCGAGCGCGGCCGAGATGCGGCCCTGGCTCGAGCGCACGTGCACGGCGGTGGTCACCGACCCGGCCGCGAGCGCGTCGAGCAGCAGGATCCGCTGGCTGCGGGCGGGCACGCCGAGGTCCTGGGTGCCGGGCGCGTCGATGGGCCCGGCCTCGTCCCACAGCTCGATGTCGACGACGGCGGGCACGTCGGTCGGGTTGGCCAGGACCAGCCGGCCGCGGCGGCCGACCTCGCCCGACGCGCCGACGAACCAGTGCTCGCGCCGGGGCGCCGTGCACGTGGCGGAGCTGATGCCGCGGAGGTCGGCCTCCTGCGTGATCAGCGTCTGCTCTGCCGCGAGACCCGGCGCCAGGGCGCCCTGGCCGGTGACGGCGAACGAGGTGCCGGCGCCGGTCTCGACCGACGTGATGCTCGGAATGCCGCGCTCGGTGAGGCTGAGCAGCGGCTCCGGCGGCTCGGCCGGCTCCGTCGGCTCGGCCGTCGCCTCGGGGTCCTCGGGATCCGGCGGCAGCGCGAGCGCCTGGACGGTGATGGGCGGCTGCTCCGCACCGGTGGCCTCGGGGACGTCGACGCCGGGCAGCGCCAGCACGCCGAGCTCCGCGATGCCGACGTCCTCGCCGTCGACATACGGGCACACCAGCGTCGACCGGACGACCGGCTCGCGGACCTCCGGGTGGTCGTCGACGACGGAGTCGGGCGGCCCGATGAGCGTCGCCCCGCCGACCACGACGGCCACTCCGGCGCCGACCGCCAGGCCGGCCCATCGTGCGCTGATCACTGCTCGTCCTCCTGCCGCCGGGACTTCGCCCGCTTGCCAGCACCGCGACTGCCCGCCGCGCGCTTGCCGGGCGTGCGCCGGGACCGGCCGCCCGCGGCGTCGTCAGTTCCGGCGCCGGACGACTCCTCGGCCGCGCGGCCGGCCCGGCGGCCCTTGTAGGCGTCGGTCAGCGAGGCCCGCGGCGCGTCGTCGTCGGCTCCGGCGCGGGCGAACGGGTCCCAGTCGCCGACGGCGTGCGGTGCGGGTTCGCCGGGGGCCGACGGCGTGGGCTCGGCCGGGAGCAAGGGCTCGGCCGGCTCCGCCGGGGCACGTCCGGTCCGCTTGCGCGGGGTCCGCGCACGCGGCGTGGGCGCCGGTTCCGGCTGCGGCTCGGCGAACGCGGGATCGGTCAGCGGGTCGCCGGGCGTCCACTGCTGGGTGGCCTCGACGGGGCTGCGCTCGGCGGGCGGGCGCTCGGCGGGCGGGCGCTCGGCGGGCGGGCGCTCGGACGGCCGCTCGGCCGGGATGCGCTCGCCGCCGGGCAGCCACGGCAGACCGGCATCGGCGACGGGGGCCGGGTCCGGCGCCGCCGGTCGCGCCTGCGGGGACGGCGACGGGGCCGGCTCCGGGCGCGGCGTCGGCTCCGGGGGCGGGGTCGGCTCCGGTCGCGGCGACGGCGACGGCTCGCGCCGGCGCGGCTTGCGCTCCGCGGGCTCGGCCGCCGGCTCACCCCGTCGGGACCCCCGCCGTCGGCTCGATCGGGCCGCCACCGGGGCGGCCTCGCCGGCACCCGCGCCGACACCGACCGGCTCGAGCGGCGGCCGCGGCGCGGCGTCGTCCTCGGGCTCGAGGTCGGCGGCGTCGTCGACGGCGCCGCGCTCGCGCCGGATGCCGGGCAGCGCCAGGACGACGGCGACGACGACCGCGCCGAGCTGGAACCAGAGCCAGAACGCGCGCCGGTTGCCCTCGTACTCGACGACCAGGTCGCCGGCCTGCGGGCCCAGCTCGAACGCCTGCGCCCAGCCGGCGTACGTCGTGGGCTGGAGCTCGGTGCCGTTCAGCGTGGCCGTCCAGCCGGGGTCGGCCAGCTCGGACAGCACGACGAGGCGGTTCTCGGCGCCCTCGGGCACCGGGCCGGCGGCGTCGATCTCGTCGCTCGGGACGGTGACGACCTCGGAGTCGCCGGCGGCCAGCGGCGCGATCTCGGCGCCGTCGGCGGGCGGCTCGGTGATCCACACCCGGGCCACGGGCTGGTCGATCTGCCACATCGCGGCGCCTTCGGGGGCGCTGCTGCGGACCAGGCCGGGCACGGTGTCGAGGGTGTCGGCGAGATCGGGGTCGTACGGGCGCGGCATGTAGAGGTAGCGCACCGCGAACTCCGCGAGCCGGGCGCCGTCGGCCCCGCCACGGCCGGAGACGACGTCGGCGACCACCTGGTCGAGCGGGCCGTACTCCTCGGGCGGCGGACTGGTCTCGGCGTCGCCGAGCCGGGGGCCGGACTCGCGAAGCAGCGCGTAGGTGATGCGGCCGTCGTCGGTGCGGCTGAGCACCAGGGTACGCACCCGCTCGGCACGGGCGGCCTCGTCGGCGACGTAGGCGGGCAGGATCTGCGCGTCGCGGCGCTCGATCGGGTCGCCCGCGCCGCGCGCCACCCACCAGCCGGCCGCGACGATCGGGGCCAGCCCGGCCGCGGCGGCGACGATGACGGCGAGCGGCTGCCGCCAGCCGAAGCTGGCGTGCGAGAGCCGTTCGCGGGCGCCCTCGGCACCGACGGCCGTGGCGAGCAGCAGGCCGCCGGCCACGACCACCGTCGCGAACCCCGGCCAGCCGGCGACCGGCGTCTCGAGCGTGGGGCCGCTGACGGCGATGCGTGAGAGCACGATGCCCGCGACCAGGGCGACGCCGACCACCGTCCAGGCGGCCGCGATGGCCAGCCGGCGCACCGGGCGGAACATGGAGAACCAGGCGGCGACCAGGATGCCGGCGCCCAGCCAGATCGGGGCGCTGCCGGGGCCGCCGGGGTTCTGCAGCAGCACCGACCACGGCGCGAGCTCGGGGTCGGAGAGGTCCGGCCCGGGCACGCCGGCCTCGGTGACCAGCAGCATCGGGTTGCTGAACAGGCTGCCGGTCCACGGGATCAGCACGACCGGCGTGACGGCCAGCATGACGCCCAGCCGCAGCAGCGCGCGGCGGTCGCGGAACACCGTCCCTGCCGCGATGCCCGCGAGGACCAGCGCGATGATCCAGGCCAGTGGCACGAACGCCGAGACCATGGCCAGCAGCAGGCCGGCGCTCCACGCGGCCCGGCCGGGACCCGGCCGGCCCGGCGAGCCGAGCGTGCGCATGACCGCGAGCGCCAGCAGCGGCGTCAGCACGGCGGCGACGGCGGTGCCCAGCCGGCCGGCGGCGATGGCGCCCGTCGTCGCGGGCAGCAGCGCGTACGTGGCGGAGACCCAGACCCGCAGCAGCTTGGACCCGACCAGCCGCCGGACCAGCAGGTACATCGTCAGGCCGGCCAGCGGCACGGACCCGATGAGCAGGAGGTCGACGGTGAGCGAGGCGTTGCGCACCACCGTCGCGACGATGGCGACGATGCCGAGGTACGGCGGCGACGCCGACGCACTGCCCAGCCCGCCGCCGTGCCACGACTCGGTGTAGACCTGCCAGAGGTCGCCGGCGCCGCCCGGTGCGGGCAGCAGCGCGCCGCCGAACAGCCGGCCCGACCCGATCAGGCCGCGGACCGTGACCAGCGTCACCACGATGAGCGCGGCGGTCATCAGCACGGCCGGGTGCAGCAGGAAGCGCAGGATCCAGGTGTCGTCGCCGGGCGGCGTGTCCTCGTCGTCGCCGTCGGAACTGGCAGCGCGGCGGCCGCCGGTGACGTCGTGCCCGGCGCCGCTGCTGGAACCGGTGATCATGCCGAGGACGTTCTCTCCCGCGTGCCGCAGCTGCTGGCCGCGCGGAGGGAACAGCGAGCGCAGCTGCGACGGCGACTTGCGGCGGGTCTGCCGGCGCCGAGCCCGCGCCCGGATGAGCACGTCGGGCCGGCCGATGACCGCCAGCAGCGCCACGAGCTCCTCGAACGCCAGGGCCGGCTGCTTGCCGACGAGGAACGTCAGCGACCGGCCGAGGCTCATGAAGAGCACGCGGAGCAGCACGAACAGCAGCGAGCGCGCCGGCGTGTTGGCCAGCAGGACGTAGATGGCGTTGCGGCGGTCGGCCAGGTGCGGCCGGTCGCGGGTGGCGCCGAGCCGCCGGCGGCCGTGCGCGGCGGCCTCGGCGTGGTAGACGACGGCCTCGGGGCAGACGACGACGGGGTGGCCGGCCTCGTTGGCGCGCCAGCCGAGGTCGACGTCGTCGCGGAAGATGGTGAGCCACGGGTCGAAGCCGCCCAGCTCGTCCCACACGTCGCGGCGGATCAGCATGCCCGCGCTGCCGACCGCCAGCACGTTCTTCGTGGTGTCGTGCTGGCCCTGGTCGTACTCGCGGCGGTCCAGGCCGGTGTGACGGCGGCCGCCACCGGTCACCGTCAGGCCGATCTCGAGCAGCTGCCGGCCCTCGCGCCAGTCGAGCACCTTCGGCCCGATGATGCCGGCGTCGGGACGGCGGACGGCGGCCTCGAGCAGCCGCGCCAGCGCGTCGGGCGCCGGGGCGCTGTCGTCGTGCAGCACCCAGATCCAGCGGGTCTGGTCCGACCGCCGCAGTCCGCCGGTGCCCATCATGGCCTGCGCCATCTGGTCGCCGGCCGCGACGCCGGCGGCGACGGCCGCGCCGAACCCCGTCGAGCGCGGCATGGACACGACGGAGGGCGCGCCGAGGGTGGAGGTCAGGATCTGCTCGGTCTCGTCGCGGCTGCCGGTGTCGACGGCGACGATGCGATCGGGCATACGGCGCAGCGCCGCGACCGCCTCGAGCGTGCGGTGGACGAAGCGGCTGCCGTCGTGGGCGACGAGCACGGCCGTGACGTCATGGGTGAGCAGTGCCGTGGGGTCGACCGGCTCCGGTTCGCCGATGTCGCTGGCGAACGCGTCAAGTGCGGCGTCGGCGCCGATGCCAGGGTCGGAATAGACGCTGGGTGTCGTGCTGCCGTTGTCGATTGCGGTCAAGGGGTCCGGTGCCATGCCTCGTCGTCGTTCCAGCGGTTCGGTCTGCGAGCACACGGAACTGTCGGAGACTGGCGTCAGACCTC
Organism: Jiangella mangrovi; assembly: GCF_014204975.1. Lineage (NCBI taxonomy): Bacteria > Bacillati > Actinomycetota > Actinomycetes > Jiangellales > Jiangellaceae > Jiangella > Jiangella mangrovi. The sequence continues at coordinate 3,256,413 of NZ_JACHMM010000001.1, read as the reverse complement.
GCGGTCGGCCGCCACCTCACTTGGCGGTCCCGGCCGAAGCATGCCTCGGCCGGGCAACCCCGTGCGCCGACCGCCAACCTTACGCGCTGAACCTGAGAACGACAGAGTTCAGCTACTCGGCGACCGGCCGGACGATCGTCAGACAGCCCGTTTCTTGAGCTTCCGCCGCTCCCGCTCGGACAGTCCGCCCCAGATGCCGAAACGCTCGTCGTGCGCCAGCGCGTACTCCAGGCATTCCGCCTGGACCTCGCATCCGGTGCAGACCCGCTTCGCCTCACGGGTGGACCCGCCCTTCTCAGGGAAGAACGCCTCCGGATCAGTCTGGGCGCACAGCGCCCGCTCTTGCCAACTCATCTCTTCGGCTTCGCCCCAGAGCAGGTCTACCTGGTCCCCGTCCCACTCGGTCATGGCTCGCCTCCTTCGACCTGGTTCTCCGGCTCGAAGCCGGCCCCCGTAGCGCTCCTGCGGTGGTCGAGGCCGCAGAAACACTGAACGACACGTTCGAAATTACATGAGTGCAATACGTGCGCGTCAAGCGGAACCGTGCTAAAGATCTCCGTTCGTTTGCCGGCGCCCCGGTTCCCCGTTGCGCCCCGACCCGTCCCTGACGCGTCCTGAGGACGGTCCGGGGCGGTTCGAGCCGGGAGCTTAGGCGCTCCCGGCGGTGGCACGCCAGACGGCCGAATACCCGATTCGGACCACTCCAAGCGAGCCATCCCTGTGACGTCCGGGCCGGTCGTTCTGGTTCCGTGCGTCTCGGTGACCGGGCGCGGCGGGGCCCCGCGGGTGGCACCGGGTACGGTCGGGGCTGTGCTGAGGATCACCGCACTGGCCGGCGGTATCGGGGGCTCCAGGTTCCTTCGGGGGCTCCTGCGGGCCGCGCCGGACGCCCAGGTCACCGTCATCGGGAACACCGCCGACGACATCACGCTGCACGGCCTGCACGTGAGCCCCGACCTCGACACCGTCATGTACACGCTGGGCGGTGGCATCGAGGAGTCGCAGGGGTGGGGCCGCACGGGCGAGACGTTCGCCGTCGCGTCCGAGCTCGCCGAGTACGGCGCCGAGGCGCAGTGGTTCACGCTCGGCGACCGCGACCTCGCGACGCACCTCATCCGCACCCGCATGCTGGCCGCCGGATACCCGCTGTCGGCGGTGACGGAGGCGCTGTGCGACCGGTGGCAGCCCGGGGTGCGGCTGCTGCCGATGACCGACGACCGGGTCGAGACGCACGTCGTGGTCGCCTCGGCGTCCGGGTCCGAGGACGACGGCGCTTCGGAGCGGGCGATCCACTTCCAGGAGTGGTGGGTCCGGCTGCACGCCGAGGTTCCGGCCCGGCGCATCGTGCTGGTCGGGGCCGACCAGGCCAAGCCGGCGCCGGGTGTGCTGGACGCGCTGGCTTCGGCCGATGTCATCGTGCTGCCGCCGTCGAACCCGGTGGTGAGCATCGGCCCGATCCTTGCGGTGGCCGGGGTGCGCGACGCCGTCCGGGCTGCGACTGCCCCCGTCGTGGGCCTCTCACCGATCATCGGCGGTTCACCGGTTCGCGGCATGGCCGACGCCGCGCTGCAGGCGATCGGAGTGCCGACGACGGCGGCCGGCGTGGCCGAGCTGTTCGCGGATCTGCTCGACGGCTGGCTGGTCGACACCGTCGACGCCGATGCCGTGCCCGTCGTCGAGGCGGCCGGCGTGCGCTGCGCCGCCGTCCCGCTCTGGATGACCGACGTCGACGCCGCGGCCGCCATGGCCCGCGCGGCGCTCGACCTCGCCGAGGAGGTGCGGGCTCGGTGAGCACGCGGTACGAGGCCTTCGGGCTGCCCGGCATCCCCGAGGTCCGGCCGGGCGACGACCTCGTCGACGTCCTGGCGACGGCGCTCGAGTCGGCCCCGCCGGGCGACGCCCTGCGCGACGGCGACATCGTCGTCGTCACCAGCAAGATCGTGAGCAAGGCCGAGGGTCGCATCGTGTCAGGCCTCGACCGCGACGCCGCCATCGACGCCGAGGCGGTCCGGACCATCTCGGAGTGGACCACGCCGCGCGGCCGCACCCGCATCGTCGAGACCCGCCACGGCTTCGTCATGGCCGCCGCCGGCGTCGACGCCTCGAACGTCGAGCTCGGCTCGATCGTGCTGCTGCCCGTCGACCCCGACGGCTCGGCACGACGGCTGCGCGACGGGCTGGCCTCGCGGTTCGGCGTGCGGGTCGGTGTGGTGGTGACGGACACCGCCGGGCGCGTGTGGCGCAACGGGGTCACGGACTTCGCGGTGGGATCGGCGGGGGTTCGTTCGGTGGACGATCTCCGCGGGAGCGTCGATCCCTACGGCAACGACCTGGGCGTGACGGTGGTGGCGCTGGCCGACGAGCTGGCGGCGGCGTCGGAGCTGGTCCGCGCGAAGCTCTCGGGGGTCCCGGTCGCGGTGGTGCGTGGACTGCCGCACCTGCTGCTCGAACCCGGTGAGGACGACGGCGGCATCTCGGCTCTCATCCGGCCGAGCGCCGAGGACCGGTTCCGCCTCGGGACCCCCGAGGCCATGCGCTCGGCCGTCCTGGCCCGGCGGACGGCGTCGTCCTTCACGCCGTCGCCGGTCGACGGCGCGGTCGTGCGGCAGGCCGTGGCGGCCGCGTTCTCGGCCCCCTGGCCCATCGACACACCGCCCTGGCGGTTCGTGCTCCTCGAGTCCGACGCGGCCCGGCGACGGCTGGCGGGCGCGCTGGACGGGGCCGGGCTGCTGGCGACGGCGCCTTACGTCGTCGTCCCCTGCCTGGTCGACGGGTCCGACGCGCTGCTGGGGTTGGGTGCGGCGGTCGAGAACCTGCTCATCGCGCTGGGAGCCGAAGGACTGGCGTCGGCCTGGCTGTTCCCCGACCCGGCGCTGTCCGCGGCGACGGCGGAGCTTGACCTGCCCGCGGGCTGGACCCCGATCGGGGCGGTCGCCATTGGGCACGCCGCCGAACCCGCCGCTGATCATCCGCCGGTGGACGTGGCCACGGTGACCGTCACGCTGTGAGGTTCTGCCGGGTTTGTGGGGTTGGCCGGGGGTGACGAGGTCCTGGTCTCCCGTCACGTCCTTGTCCCACGTCACGTATGCGGGCCCGTTTCGGGCGTTTCGCGTGACGGCAGACCACGACGTGACAGCAGACCAGCACGCCAGACCGCGACTTCACTACGCAGAGCCGACTTCACCGGCCAGAACCGACTTCTGCGCCCCCACGCGAGGTCAGAGGACGACTCTCGCTAGTGAAGTCGCCTGGCGTCAGTGAAGACGGTCCAGCCATCGAGGACCCAGCAGGCCGGCGACCACCCGCCCGTCGCCAGACTCCCCCGTCCCCCACGAACCTCACATGCCCCGGTAGTCGCGCACCGGCGCCCGAGGCCCCCGACGCGGCGGGGTCGCCCCGGCTCGGAGCAACAGCACGCACGCCCGATGCCGGTGCCCGCGATAGGGCTCCAGCAGCTCCAGCATCAGTTCATCCGAACCCCGCCGCGACCCCGTCAGCGCATAGGCCACCGCGTGCGGCAGCCCGTAGTCGCCCACGGACACCGCATCAGCGTCGCCGAACACGCGCTGCCGGACCTCGGCGGAGGTCCACACGCCGATGCCCGGAATGGCCCGCAGCCGCCGATCGGCCTCGGCCGAGCCCAGGCCGACCGTAGCCTCCAACTGCGCCACATGCCGCCCCGCGGTGACGATGGTGCGCGAGCGCTGTGGGCCGACGCCGGCCTGGTGATAGTCCCAGGACGGGATCTTCGCCCACAGGTCGGCCGGCGGGATCACGCGCATGCGCGCCGGAGTCGGGCCCGGCGCGGGCTCGCCGAACTTGCGCAGCAGCCGCATCCAGCCGCGGTAGGCCTCGGTGCCGGTGACCTTCTGCTCGAGGATGGCCGCGACCAGTGCCTCCATGACCAGCCCGGTGCGGCCGATGACCGTGCCGGGGAACCGGTGGAACGCCTCGGCGAGCACGGGGTGCTCCGGCGCGAAGCCCGCCACGTCGTCCTCGGCGCCGAGCCACCGCGGGACGGCGTCGAGAGCGGCCGCCGCACCGGGGCCCCACGCCGTCGCCGTCACCTCGCCGCCGGCGGCCCGCGCGATGCACACGGTGGCGGGGTCGCCGCCGGGACGGCAGGTGCGCCAGACCCGTCCGCGCGCGTCGATCTGGAACGCCGGGTCGGACGGCCCGCGCTGGTGCACGGAGAGCGTCGCCAGGACGTCGACCGGGCCCCGCGGCCGCCACGTCCTCTCCAACACCCATCCAGTCAAGCACGACCCTCCGACACCCTGAATACTCGTCCCGTGGGGGTTCCCGACGCCGCGGAGCGCGTGGCCGCCGTACGCGACGACGTCGGGGCGCGGCTCGCGCTGGCGACGCAGTTCTACGCGCGGCGGCCGGGCATCCGCGCGTACGGGCGGGCGCAGCTGGCGTTCATGCGCTGGCAGGCGCGGCGCGGCGTGCTGGGACCGTCGGGCAGCCCGTGGTGGCGCGCCGTCAACGAGGGCCTGCTGCGTGACGGGTGGGAGGCGGCGGCGCTGCTCGACTCCGGCGACGCGGACGACACGCCCCGTGACTGCAGCCCCGCCGTCGAGCAGTGGCTGCGGTTCCTCGCGAACCCGTCGCCGCGCCGGTGGTACCGCGCCCACAACAGCAGCATCGTCGCCGGCTACGTCGAGCACCGGGGGCTGGCGGCGGACGAACACGAGGTCGAGCGGTTCTTCATGGACGTCGCGCTGCTGCGGGTGTTCTTCGCGCACGGCCTGGTCGCGGCGCCCCGGACGGCGCTCGGGCCGCTCTGGCCGGCGGCGGCGGTGCTGGGCGATCCCCGTCGCCGCGGGACCGGCTGGTTCCTGTCGCTGCGCAACATCCTGCCCGACTGGTACCCGCTGGACGGCCTGACGATCGACGAGGTGCTGCGGGCCGAGAACGGCTTCGGCCGGCTGGTCGACTACGGGGTGATCGTGCCGCGGCTGCAGCGGCTCTACGACTTCGCGGCCGCCGAGCTGCGCGACCCGCGGATCAGCGGCTTCCTGTCCGGCGGTGCCCCGAGCTACGCCTGGCCGGCCGAGCACCCGCAGGTGTGGCGCCCGGTCGGCAGCGCCGTCCAGCTGGTCGGGCGGCTCACTCGCTAGACGCCCGCTGGCCTGCGGTTTCGGCGCCGCCCCGTTGTCTGAGCGCGACGCCGTCGTCACCGTAGGCTGGGGCGCATGAGTGAGACCCCGGCAGAACTGCTGCGCACCGAAGTCCGCCGCGACGGCGCGCGGCCGTTCCTCACGTTCTACGACGACGCCACCGGCGAGCGCGTCGAGCTGTCCGCCATCACCTTCGACAACTGGGTCGCCAAGACCGCGGGCTTCCTCACCGCCGGCCTCGACGCCGAGGCCGGCGACCGCGTCGCGCTGCGGCTCCCCGCCCACTGGCAGGCCCTCGCCTGGGCGGCCGCGTGCTGGTCCGTGGGCGCCTGCGTCGTGCTCCCGGGCGACGACGGCGACGACGGCGGCAGCGAGGGTCCCGACGGGGTCCGGGTGGCGGTCGCCGGGCCCGACGCCGTCGAGGCGGCCGCGGGCAGCGCCCCCGAGGTCGTGGGACTGGCGCTGCGCCCGCTCGGCGGCCGGTTCACCACGCCGCTGCCGCCCGGCGTCACCGACTACGCCGTCGAGGTGCCCGGCTACCCCGACCGGTTCGTGCCTCTGACCCCGCCCGACGACGCCGAGCCGGCGCTCGAGCAGGCCGGCACCGTCCACACGCTCGGCGGCCTGGTCGACCGCGCCCGGCAGCGGGCCGAGCAGCTCGGCGCCGGTCCGGGCGCCCGCCTGCTGGTCGCCACCGACGACCTCGGCACCGCCCTGATCGACGCCCTGCTGGTGCCTCTGGTCGTCGGCGGCTCGGCGGTGCTGGTGCGGCACGAGGACCCGGCCGGCCGCGCCCGCCGCGTCGACGCCGAGCGGGTGACGGCGGCCGTCGCTTAGACGACCACCGCCACCCGTCCCCGCCGACCGGGGATCAGTCGGTCGCGGCCCCGCCCTGACGCAGCGACTCCGCCTGCGCCCGGGCGGACTCCGCGGCCGCCTCGGCGTCCGCCCGCACCTGGCGCCGCATCGCCGCCGGAATGGGCTGGACGTCGTCGCAGTACAGCGTGCCCTCGACCACGAGGTCGCCGCTGACGTACAGCGATCCGTCGACCCGCACCACCCCTTGGGCGAGCAGGGCGTCGCCGTCGCCCAGGTTGACGGCGACGACCGCCGGCGCGGAGGCGTGCTCTGTCGAGACGACGATGCCGGGCCTGCCGATGGTGTGGGCGGAGATGGCGCCGCCCTCGTCGGACTGGCCGGACCCGGAGTGGAACGCGCTGACGGCGAACTTGCCGGAGCCCGACGTCCGGGCCGACACGCCGGTGTTGACCCCGCCACTGGCCGCGACCGCGGAGCCGGGGCCCTCGTACTCGGAGTAGTTGGCCGCCGACAGCCCGGAGGAGTCCGCACGGTGGGTGCCGGCAGCGATGCCGTTGCCGAGCCGGCCGGTGACCAGCGCGCCGGCGCCGTAGCCATCGTTGCTGATGACGACGGTGGGCGGGTTGGACGCCGAGCGGATCCGTGTCGATCCGGCACCGGAGGTGTTGTCGCGACCGAGGATGACCGGGTTGCCGGTGGCGGCCTCGGCGGGCGCGGCCGCGACGACCGCGGCGCCTGCGACGCCGGCGGCGACCGCGGCGCCGCCACGCAGGAGGCTGCGGCGGCTTCGGGCCTCGGGTTCGGGGGTGGACTCGATGGATGTGGACATGGCGACTCCCCTGCAGAATGTGCCCGCTGGTGTCTGACGACCGGGGCGTTGGCCACGCCCCTGCCTGGACCACGCACGAGGCGCCGGGAAGGTTGCTCGGCGCCAATGCACGCATGAGCCGGCTCGGTCAGCCCGCGGCCGGCCCCGTCGTCGAGCGCGGCATGAGGGTGAGCGGCAGCAGCTGACTCTCGATCGGGGTGCCGGGCGCGGCGAGCATGCGGCGCAGCGTCCGCAGCGCCAGCCGGCCGGACTCCTCGAACGGGTGCCGGACGGTGGTGAGGCCCAGCGTCTCGGCTACCGGGTCGTCGTCGAAGCCGGCGACCGACATCGAGCCCGGCACCTCGACACCGCGGCGGCGCAGCTCGGCCAGCGCCCCGAGCGCCACCAGGTCGCGGCAGCCCACGACCGCCGTCACCCGTGAGCGCAGCTCGGAGTCGGCGAACAGCCGTCCGACGGCCGCGGCACCGGCCGACGTGCCGCGCGGGACGGTGATCTCGACGACGCCGTCGTCGCCCAGCACGGAGCGCAGCCCGGCGAGCCGGAGCACGGGCGGTGACTGGAACGGGTAGGTCTCGACCTCGTTGAGGAACGCGACCGTGCGGTGCCCGAGCCCGGCCAGGTGCTCGGCGACCAGCCGGCCGCCCTCGTGGTCGTCGACGGAGATGTCCGGCAGCCCCGGGTAGCGGGTGTCGAGCAGCACCGTCGGGAGCCGCTGCCGCAGCCGCTCGCCGATCTTCTCGTCCAGCGGCACGCCGAGGTTGAGCAGCCCGTCGACGTGCCCGCGCACCGGGATGCTGGCCAGCACCGGCGACGTCGACACGGCGATGTCCGCGCAGTCGCTGACCACCAGCTGCTCGCCGCTGTCGCCGAGCTCGTCGAACACCCCCGCGAGGCGCCGCGAGAAGCTCGGGTACGACGTGAACGGCGCCACCGCGGCGATGCGGTGCACGCCCTTGCGGGCCCGGACCACCGCGCGCTCCTTGGGCACGAAGCCGAGGTCGTCGGCGACCTGCAGCACCCGTTCCAGCGTCGACCGTTTGAGCCGCCCCGGGTGGTTCAGGGCGAGGGACACCGTCGAGATGCTCACGTGCGCGCGTTCGGCGACGTCGTAGATGGTCACGTCCTCCACGGACCAGAGCCTAGCTCATCGAAGTGCTTTATCGAAGTGCTTGACAAAGTGCTTCGATCGGGACGACCGTAGGGCCCGTCACCGACATCGAGGTCGAGGAGAGCGCCATGAGGACGCCCCAGAGCCACGCCCGGACGCTCGCCGCCACCGTCGCCGTCATCGCCGTCACGACGGTGTCCGCCTGCGGTTCCCCGGGCACGGACGCGCCCGAGTCGGCGCCGGACGACGCGGGCACCGACCTGGGCGAGGACGCCGTCGTCGTCGACATCACCGTCGACACCACGCAGGTCGACGGCCTGCGCGTCATCACCGACGCGTTCACCGCGGCCCACCCGAACGTCACCTTCGACATCACCGGCGAGCAGTTCGACGCGCTGCAGCAGAACGCGCCGCGGCTGATGACCGGCGACGACCCGCCGGACCTGATCAGCCTGCCCACGCCCGGCAACACCGTCGAGGACGGGCTGGTCCGCAACCTCGACGAGTACGCCGACGCCTACGGCTGGACCGACTTCCCGGCGTCGCAGCTCAACCAATGGCGGGTCGGCGACGACGGCGTGCGCGGCACCGGCTCGCTCTACGGCATGGGCATCGGGTTCACGCTGACCGGCGTCTACTACAACAAGGCCCTCGCCGAGCAGGCCGGCATCGACGGCCCGCCGGCCTCGGTCGCGGAGTTCGAGCAGGACCTCGCCGCGGCGGCGACCACCGGCGCCACGCCGCTGATCACGTCCGGCAAGGACGGGCTGGTGTTCTTCCCGTACCAGTCGCTGCTGCTGGCCCACGGCACCGCGCAGCCCATGACCGAATGGGTGTTCAACGCGCCCGGCGCGACCATCGACACCCCGGAGGCGGTCGAGGCGGCGCGCACGCTCCAGGACTGGGCCGCGGCCGGCTACCTCGCGCCGGACGTCGCCGCCGTCGACGCCAGCACCGCCGCCGCGCAGTTCGCCGAGGGCGACGGCGTCTACTTCGTCAGCGGCAACTGGCAGGCGGCCACGCTGGGGCAGCAGCTCGGCGACGACGTCGGGTTCTTCCTGTTCCCCGCCGCGGACGACCACCCGCGGGCGGCGATGTCGGACCCGGCGAACTTCGTCATCCCGGCGGGCGCCTCCGACGCCGACGCCGCGGCCGCGTTCCTCGACTTCACCTTCACCGACGAGGGCCGCGAGCTCGTCGTCACCATCAAGGGCCTGGTCCCCGGCGGTCCCGCCGACGCCCCCGTGCCCACATCCGACGTCGCCGTCGTCGCCGACACCTCGCAGGCGTTCACCGAGCTCAGCGCCGACGACGGCATCGTCCCGTTCATGGGCAACGCGACCGCGTCGTTCTTCTCCGCCACGCTGACGCCGCAGCTGCAGCTGCTGCTGGCCGGCCGGGTGACGCCGGAGGACTTCGCCGCGACCCTGCAGGCCGACTACGAGAGCCAGCTCGCCCGGTGAGGGCTCGCTACGGCGCCTCGGGCTGGTGGTGGGTGCTGCCGGCGCTCGCGCTGTACGGCGCGTTCGTGCTCTACCCGCTGAGCCAGACCGTGCGGTACTCGTTCTACGACTGGGACGGGTTCGGGCCGGCCACCTGGGTCGGCCTGGACAACTACCGGTCCGTGGTGACGGACGAGCGGCTGCTGGACTCCCTCGGCCACGCGCTGGTGCTGATCGCGTTCTTCACGGTGCTGCCGATCACGCTGGGGCTGGCGCTGGCCGCCGTCGTCGCCGACCTGCGCTCGGCCGGCGCCCGCGCCGCCGCCCGGGCCGTGCTGTTCCTGCCGCAGGTGGTGCCGCTGGCCGGCGCCGCCATCGCGTGGTCGTGGATGTACTCGCCCGACGGCGTCATCAACCAGTCGCTGCGCGCCGTGGGCTTGGACGCGCTGGCCCGGCCCTGGCTGGCGGACTTCGGGACGGCGCTGCCTGCGGTCGGGCTGATCGGCACCTGGGTCGCCACCGGCCTGTGCACGCTGCTGTTCACGGCTGGGCTGCTGCGGATCGACCCGGCGCTGCACGAGGCGGCCGCGCTGGACGGCGCCGGGCGGGTGCGCCGGTTCACCGCGATCACGCTGCCGGCGCTGCGCCGCGAGATCGTGGTGGCCGCGACGATCCTCACCATCGCGGCGCTGGCCAGCTTCGACATCGTCTACGTGGCCACCGCGGGCGGGCCGGGGTACTCCACCATGGTGCCTGGCGTGCTGATCTTCCGGCTGGTCTTCACCGACCAGGCGGTCGGGCTCGCGTCGGCGCTGGCGGTGGTGCTGGTCGTGCTGGTGCTGGCGATCATCGCGCCGCTGCAGCGACTGGGGCGGGACGAGTGACGCGGCGACGGGTGGCGGGGCGCAGCCCCGTCGGCGTGCTGGTGCTGACGCTGGCCGCCGTCGGCACCGTCCTGCCGCTGGTCAGCATGGCCCTGACGGCGTTGCAGCCGCGCGGCTCGGCCCCGGCCGGGCTCAGCGTGCCGGCCGACCCGCAGTGGGGCAACTTCGTGGACGCGTGGGACGCCGCCGTCATGGGCGAACTGCTGCGCTCCAGCGCTCTGATCGTGCTGGTGGTGGTGCCGTCGGCGCTGCTGCTGGCGACGCTGGCCGGCTACGGGCTGGCGCTCGTGCCGTTCCGCGGGGCGGCGCTGGTCTACGCCGCGTTCCTGGCCGGGCTCGCGCTGCCGTACGAGGCGCTGATCGCGCCGCTGTACCTGCAGATCGGCGACCTCGGCCTGCTCAACACCCGCTGGGCGATCATCGTGCCGCTGACGGCGCTGTTCATGCCGTTCAGCGTGTTCTGGATGCGCGCGCACTTCTTGGGGCTGCCGGCCGAGCTGCTCGACTCCGCGCGGGTCGACGGCGCCAGCATGCGGCAGGCGTTCCGGCACGTCATGCTGCCGCTGGCGGCGCCGGCGTGGTCGGCGCTGGCGATCCTGCTGTTCCTGTGGACGTGGAACCAGTTCCTGCTCGCCGTCACCCTGGTCGACGAGCCCACGCGGCGGACCATGGCCGGTGCGCTGGGCGCCTACCAGGGGCAGTACGGGACGGACATCGTGCTGCTGTGCGCCGGGTCGCTGCTCATCATCGTGCCGACCATCGCGGTGTTCCTGATCTTCCAGCGCGGCTTCGTGGCCGCCATCCTGCAGGGGGCGGGCCGATGATCGACGGTGTCGACGGCGTCTGGGCGGCGGAGTTCGCGCCGGTGGCCGAGGTGCTGGCGGAACTGCTGGCCGAGGACCCGGCCGCGGGTGCCGCCGTCGCCGTCCATGCCGGAGGGCGCCCGGTGGTCGACGCGTGGGGCGGGCTCGCCGACCCGCGGACCGGCGCACCCTGGACCGGGCGGACGCTCGCGCTGACGTTCTCGTGCACCAAGGGCCTGCTGGCCGCGTGCGCCGTCCTGGCCGCACAGGAGGGACGGCTGGACCTCGACGCGCCGGTGGCCGACGTGTGGCCCGCGTTCGGCGCGCACGGGAAGGACGCCGTCTCGACCCGCATGGTGCTGTCGCACTCGGCCGGGCTGCCAGCCCTGGACGCCGACCTGAGCCGCGCCGACGCGCTGGCCGGCACGCCCGTGGTCGCCGCCCTGGAGGCGCAGCGCCCGCTCTGGACGCCCGGCACCGGGCACGCCTACCACGCGATGACCTACGGCTGGCTGGTCGCGGAGATCCTGCGCCGCGCCACCGGCGAGCCGCTGTCCGCGCACGTCGCGCGGCTGGCCGGCGGGCCGGACCTCTGGCTCGGGCTCCCGGCCGCGGCGACGGCGCGTCTGGCGGCGGCCGGGTGGGACCGGGCGCGGTCGCAGCTGACCTTCCCCGCCGACGCGCCGACGACGCCGTGGCGGCCGCGGACGATCACCCGCGCGATCACGCTCGGCGGGGCGTTCGGCCCGGAGCTGGTCGGCGACGGCGCCGGGCTCGACGACCCCGCCGTCCTGGCCGCCGGCCTCCCCGCCGTCGGCGTCGTGAGCACCGCCCGGGCGCTGGCCCGTACCTGGTCGCGCGTCGCCGTCGCGACCGAGGGCGAGCCCGCCCTGCTGAAGCCGGACGCCGTCGCCGATGCCACCCGCCCCCAGGCCGAGGGCCCGGGCGTGCTGGACCTCCCGCCGCCGCACGCCCGCTGGGCCACCGGGTTCATGCTGCGCTCGCCGATCGCGCCGATGCTGGCCGAGTCCTCCTTCGGCCACGACGGCGCCGGCGGTCAGCTCGCGTTCGCCGACCCCGTCGCCGGCGTCGGGTTCGCCTACCTGACCAACCGGCTGCGCAACCACGGCGACGACCGTGCGGACCGCCTCGTCACCGCTCTCCGCACGGTCCTGCGCTGACGGCGGCGGAGGTGTGGCACGATCAGGAACCATGCCCGCACCCCCAGGCGCCCGCACCGTCGACGTCCTCGACGTCTCGGACCTCCGCTTCCCCGGCGGCACGTCGCACAGCATCGCCGAGGAGATCACCGCGCAGGCCCGCGCCGGTTACACCACCGGCCTGATCAGCCTCAACGGGCCGCTGGTCGCCAAGGTGTCGCCGGTCAACCGCCTCATCCGCGCGGCGGTCGAGGCCGGCCGGGCCCACCTGTTCGTGGGCCGGACGCCGGTCCGGGCGAAGGTCGTCGTGGTCCGCCACCCGGCGGTCCTGCAGCACGCGGCGGAGCAGCTGCCGCCGGTCGAGGCCGACCACGTCGTCATCGTCGCCAACGCCGCCCCGTTCGACATCGACGGGCACGAGCACTACCGGCCCGAGGCGGTCCACGAGATCGCGCGGCACCGGTTCGGCCGCGAGCCGGTCTGGGCGCCCATCGGCCCGCTGGTCCGTGCCTCCGTCGAGGGCCGGGTGCCGGCGCACACGCTGGCCGAGACCGACTGGGTCAACATCATCGACGTCGACGCCTGGGCGGTCGACCGCGACGCGCACGCCGCCCAGCGGGACGCTCGCCCCGTCGTCGGCCGGCACAGCCGGTCGTCGCCGCAGAAGTGGCCGGCCGACGCCGCCACCCTGCGCGCCGTCTACCCCGTCGACGGGTCGTGGACGGTGCGCGTGCTCGGCGGCGCGGGTCCGGTCGAGCACCTGCTCGGGGACCTGCCGGAGAGCTGGGAGGTGTTCGAGTTCGGCGCCATGCCGCCGCGCGACTTCCTCGCCTCGCTCGACTTCTTCGTCTACTTCCACAACCCGCGCTGGGTCGAGGCGTTCGGCCGGACCATCCTCGAGGCGCTCGCCACCGGCGTGCCCGCCGTCCTGCCGCCGCACTTCGAGCCGGTCTTCGGCGACGCCGCCGTCTACGCCGAGCCGCACGACGTCCGCCGCGTCGTCGACGGCCTCTACGCCGACCGTGCCGCCTACGACGCCCAGGTCGAGCGGGCGCAGCGCACCGCACGCGAGCGGTACGGCCACGAGGCCCACATCGCGCGGCTCGAGCGGCTCATCGGCGCGCCCAGCGGCACCCCCGCGGAACCGCAGCGGACGCCGTCGTCGATCACCACGACCACCGGCCGGGCGCCGCGGGCGCTGTTCGTCACCAGCAACGGCGCGGGCATGGGTCACCTGACCCGGCTGCTGGCCTTCGCCGAGCGGTGCACGCCTGAGCTCGAGCCGCACTTCTTCTCGCTGTCACAGGCCGCACCCGTGGTCGGGCGGTTCGGGCATCCTTACGAGTACCTGCCGTCGGCGACGGCGACGGGGTTCGAGCCGGCCCGCTGGCACCGCTACTTCGCCGCCCGGCTGTCGGCGACCATCGAGCGGATCCACCCGTCGGTGGTCGTGTTCGACGGCACCTGGCCGTACGAGGGGCTGGGGCTGGTCCGCCGCGCCTACCCGGGCATCCGCTGGGTCTGGTCGCGACGGGGCATGTGGCGGCCGGGCATGAACCGCGACCAGCTCGCCAAGTCGAGCTGGTTCGACCTGGTCATCGAGCCGGGCGAGTTCGCCGGACCGGCCGACCAGGGCGTCACGGCGACGGCCGAGGCCAGCCGCGTCGGCCCGGTGACGCTGCTCGACCCCGACGACCTCGACACCCGTGCCGACGCCCGGGCGTTGCTCGGCCTGGACCCGTCGGCCCCGCTCGCGCTGGTCTCGCTGGGCGCCGGCAACATCAACGACACCAGCGGCGACCTCGGCGCCGTCGTCGCCGCGCTGCGCGACCTCGGGGTCGAGGTGTGCGTGACGCAGCCCGAGATCGCCTCCGGCCAGGGCCGTCTCGACGACGTCCACGTGGTGCGCGACTTCCCGCTGTCGCGGCGCTACCGCGCGTTCGACCTCGCTGTCAGCGCCACCGGCTACAACAGCTACCACGAGCTGCTGCGCTTCGGCGTCCCGTCGCTGTTCGTGCCGAACCGCTCCACCGCGCTCGACGACCAGGAGGCCCGGGCCAAGTACGCGGCGTCGCGGGGCTGGGCGCACGCTCTCGAGGTCGTCACCGTCGACCAGGCCAAGCCGCTGCTGGCCGACCTGCTGGACCGCGGCGAGCCGATGGTCAAGCACGTGGCCGACGCCGACCCCGGGAACGGCGCCGTCGACGCCGCCCGCATCCTCACCGGCCTCGTTCTGGAAGGGCAGGCCTGATCGTGGCCGACCGCCGCAAACCCCGCCGCGTCATGCGCCACGTGCGCCGCATCCCCGGCTACCGCTACGCCCGCCGCACCGTCGTCCCGCGCATCCGCGACAGCGCCACCGCCCGCGCCGTCGTGCACCGCCTCTTCGCCGTCGACTCCAAGCAGCACACGCCGCTCGACGTCACCGCCGGCCGGCTGCTCGCGGGCGTCGGCACCGAGCGACTCCCCGTCGTCGTCGTGCTGTGTCTGGGGCTGCCTGCCACGCAGGTACGGGACGTGGTCGACGAGCTCGCCGAGCTGCAGGTGCTGACCGCCGGCTTCCGCCCGGTGGTCGTCATGGACGTCGCCGAGCTGGCGACGGCGCGCGCCTACGGCTACCCCGCCGAGCTGCTGTTGCCGGAGGCGGAGTGGACGCACGCGACCCAGACCTGGGACGACTACCTGCGGGCGACCCTGGCGACGATCTTCGCGAGCTACCGCAGCACCGCGTCGGTGACGGTGGGCCCCGAAGGCCTCACCCCCACCGACAAGCTGCTGCTCGGCGCGCTCGCCCCGCGGGCCTGAGCCGTCGCCGTCAGGGCATCAGCGACGGACCCGGCGGCGGCACCGGCTCGGGGTAGCGGTCGCGGCGCTGCACGAACGGGCTGCCGCTGCCGCCGGGCGGGGCGATCACGAACCGGTACAGCGCCCAGGCCAGGATGCCGCCGATGACCGGCCCGGCGAGCCAGGCCGCGAGGCCGTCCCACTGACCGCTGACCACGGCGGGACCGAAGCCCTTCGCCGGGTTCAGCGCGCTTCCCGTGAGCGAGTCGGTGGCGAACGCACCGACGGCGACGGTGAGACCGATGCCGAACGGGTACGCGGACAGCGGTGCACGGTCGTCGACGACGGCCCCGAACACGACCAGCACGATGGCCATGGTGAAGATCGCCTCGAGGGCGATGGCCCCGCCCACGCTCATGCCGCTGGCGATGACGGGTGTACCGAGCTCGACGATTTCGCGGTCGGTGGTCAGCATCACGGCGACGGCGCCGAGTGTGGCGCCGGCGAACTGGGCCAGCCAGTAGGCCACCGCCGCGAGCACGTCGATCTTCTTGTCGAGCAGCATGGCCAGCGTGACGGCGGGGTTGAAGTGGCCGCCCGAGACGTGCCCGAGGGCGACCACCAGGCCCACGACGACGAACCCGTACGCCAGCGCCCGCGGGGTCGCGCCCGCGTCGAAGACGAGCAACGTGGCGCTGACGAGTATGAACACCCCAACCGCTTCGGCGACCGCGTTGCGGATCCATGCGTCAGTCATCGACGACACCACTCCTGTCGAACTCGCTCAGCTTCGGCCCGCGGCCGTGTCCACCCACGCGGTGATTGTCGAACGCCACCCTGTCAGGAGGACCCTATCGCGACCGCGCGCCTCGGCGGGTCAGTGCACAGGAGTCGCGGAGCCGGCCAGGATCTCGGTGTACGCGGCCTCGACCGCCATGCCGATCGCGTCGCGGCCCCGCTCGCGCACGACCCACTCGCGAGCCGCGCTGCCGAGCCGCCGGCGCTGCTCGGGGTCGTCCAGTAGCTGCTCCAGAACGCCGCGCAGGTCGTCGGCGTCGCCCTGGTGCGATACGCGCCCCGTGACACCGTCCTGCACGACCTCAGCCAGTACCGCGACGTCGGAGACGATGACCGCCCTGCCCGTGGCCATCGACTCGAGGAGCGCGATCGGAGCGATCAGCTCGCCGGCCGGAAGCGGCAGGCGCGGGAACGGCGCGATGTCGATGAGGGACAGGTAGCGCGCCACCTGCTCCTGAGGCACCCGGCCGGTGAACGTGACGATGTCGCCCAGCCGCAGGCGCTCGGCCTGCGCGCGCACCGTTCGCTCCGAGGGGCCGTCGCCGACGACGATCACGCGGACGTCGTCGCGTGTCTGCTTCAGGCTCGCGACGGCGTCCAGCAGGACGTCCAGGCCCTCGTGATCGACGAGGCCTCCGACGTAGCCGATGACGGTCCTGCCGGCCAGATCGAGTTCGGCCTCGAGCGCGCGATCGCGTTCGGCCGGCCGGAACCGGTCGACGTCGACGCCGTCGGGCACGACGACGATGCGGTCCTCGGACACGCCGCGGCGAGCCATCTCGTGGCCCAGGGCCTCGCTCGTGACGAAACAGCGGTCGGCCTCGAGGGCGACGCCGGTCTCGAGCCGGCTGAGGAAGCGGTACCGGTCGGAGCCCTCGAAGGCGGGATCGCGCGAGACCTCCGTCAGCTCCGCGAGCCCACGCATCTCGTAGACGAACGGCAGCCCGAGCCGACGGGCGGCGGTGAGCCCGGCCATGCCCGCGAGGTGGGAGCTCGACGCCTGGATCAGGCTCGCCCGGTGCTGGACGGCGAGGTCACGGACCCCGCTCTCGAACCGCTCGAGGTACGACGCCAGCGGGTACCGGGGGTACTGCCGGACGCCGTCGTCGAGCAGCCGGTGGTACGCGATGCCGTCGACGTGGTCGACATCGGGAACCGTCGTCGGGTCCGACGCCTTCCAGCCGTCATAGGGAAAGCCCCACCGGGTGACCGCGTGTGGGCGCCAGCCCTGCTCGGCCAGCGCCGTGAGGACGCCGTGCGCACGGGCGTCGTACCCGTTGGAGCTGTGGGGCGGCGACTGCGAGAGCACGGCCAGCATCGCGCGCGGCGCCGGCTCGTACGGCGTCGCCTCGGCCGGTGCGGGGAACGTCCAGCCCTTCCGGGCGATGGTCAGCTGGTCGCGTGCGTCGTCGAAGGTGGCGCGAAGGCCGGCGTTGTCAGGACGGACGACCAACGCCTTGGCCGCCATGATGGACGCGGCGGTGGCGTGGCCGGCGGCGAGCGCCAGCGACGCGGCCTTGCCGACCTCGGCCAGAGGGAACCCGGCTCGGGCGCCACGCGGGCCGATCTGCGGACTGTTGTGCGGTGTGGTCGCGACGAACACGGCCACGTCGTGCCAGGCCCGCCGACGCACCAGCGCCTGGATGACAGTGCGCAGCGGCCGGCCGCTGGTGGCCAGGACCCGCGCCAGCTCGGGCTTGAACCCGTGCGGTCCGGCCTCGTGCGCCCGGACCAGCCGGGCCTCGTCGAGCAGCTCGTCGAACCTCTCGCGGCTGGCCTCGCGCAGCTTTGGCAGCGCCGAGACCATGGCGTCGTAGCGCTCCAGCAGGTCGAGGTCGGCGCCGGCCAGTGCGTCGACGGCGCGGCCGAACTCCTTGACGCTGCGGGGCGGAGTGTCGAGGAGCAGTTGCCGAGACTCCTCGGCGTCGTCGGCGCGCTCGAGCCGCAGCGCCAGCCGTCGCCGCATCACCAGTGTGGTGACGGTCCGCTCACCGGCGTCGATGGCGCGTTCCACGGCCTCGAACGCACCGGTGTCGTCGCCGGTGCGTTGCCGTGCCACCGCGACGAACCGCCACGTCGCGCCGCCGTCGGACGCCCGCTCGGCCACCGGCTCGACCAGCCGGAGCATGCGGGCGGGGTCGCTCTCGACGAGAGCGCCGGCCGTGCGCAGGCGGGTGCGCACGACGAAACCGACCCACCGCGACGGACCCAGGGTCGGCGGAACGACCAGGGCCACCCGGCGGGCCAACCTGCGCGCCACGCCCCCGCGGCGGTGGAACTGCGTGCTCACGTACGAATCCCCGGTTCTGCCGATGCGTCGGCGACGATGATACCGAACGACGATGACAGCATCTGACAGATCGATTTACACGTCGACATGCGCGCGCGGATCACCGTAGAACGCAACCTGCGCGCCACCGATCATCAACTCTGTGTCGGTGACCTTCCAGGTGTGCGCCTCGCGGTCGGTGCCCCGGATGCTGACGAAATTGAAGCGATCGGACGAATAGGTCTTCACGCCCGATGCCCAGGCCCGGTTCAGGAAGTCCGTGTCGACCGCCCGGGGGATATCGCTGAACCGGAGATCCTTTGCGAGCTCGGTGTCGGCCATGATCGATCCCCCTTGGACGAGCCGGTGATACCGGTGCTGATATCCGGCGTATCGAAGCACGACCGCATTGACCGAACGCAACCAGATGTAGTGAGCCCACTTACCGACGATGCCGGCCCCGGTGCTCGAGAACGCGTTCACGAGATCGGTGAGATAGTGCCGGCCGTAGAAGTTGTCGTCGTCCATCTTCGCCGTATAGCGCCCACTCGCGGCGTCGACGCCGAGATTCATCATGGTGCCCAGGGGCGCGGACGCGTCGGCATCGATCACCTGGAAGCGCTCGACGCCGTGCTCCTTGGCCCGCGCGTGCAGATCGGCGTGGTCCAGCGGCAGCCCGTGCAGCACGAGGATGAGCTCGTGATCGCGGTGCGCCTGCCGGGCCACGTTGGCGAAGACGTTGTCCAGCTCGTGCTCGCGGTTCGTCGGCACGACGATCGACACCGAGCGGTCCTCGGTCGCCGGGCGCCGCCCGAGGGCAGCCAGCACCGTGTCGACCCGGTGGCCCAGGGTGTGACCGGCGAGCACGGCCCGGTGCAGTTGCAGTACCTCTCGGTCCCGCAGCTCCTGCTGGGCGACGCGGGCGATGATCTCGCGCTCGAACGCCGCGGGTTGAGGGGCGCTCGCGACGTGGGGTCGCAGGTCGGCCGGCAGCGCCGCGTGGTACTCGGGCAGGGTCACGACTGCCGTCTGTGCCGCCGCCGCGTCGAGCAGCGCCCACGTCGACTCCGGAGCGTTCCGTGCTGCATCGATCAGCACCCTGTAGTGGTCGACGACCGGCCTCGACAGTTCCGGGACGGTCGATTCGACGGCGATCGGCCTCACCGCCGCAGGCCACGGAGTGTCGGCGCCGACGGTGCCGCGCGCGCCGCCCGCGCGCCAGGTGTGCAGCTCGGGGAGCGCCCGCCTGCCGACGGCCGGCGCGACGAACGACTCGAGCCCACGAACGGACACAGGGTCGAGTGCACCTTGATCGGACACGACGGCGGCCGCGCCGGGGCGGCGGTCCGAACCGCCGGCGGTGACGGGAGAGTGCGCCATCGGCGCGGTGGCCGGTGCGAGCGGGGCCACCACGGTGCCGGGCCAGCGGGACTGCCAGCTCTCGGCCGCGGCCGCATCGGCGACGAAGACCACGTCAGCCGCCTCGGGCAGGGTACCGGCGGCCTCGGTATCGGCCGAGCCGCTCGTCACCCACACCACGACGGGCAGCCCGAGATCGCGGGCAGCGCCGACCAACCGGGCGGGCTCGCCGTCGACCGGCCCCCAGCCCGGCAGGTGGCCTGACTGGATCTCGAGGAGCAGGAGCTCGGCCTGCGCCGGTTCCAACCGCTCGGCCCACTCGGCTGGGTCGAGGACGATCTGCTCCCACTCCCACGCCAGACCATCGGCCAGCCGAGGTGCGGCTGCCACCGCCACCCGCAGACCGGGACGCGCCGGAACCGCTTCGGCGGGAAGCAGCTCGCCCAGCATGTCGCGGATCTGGCGGACCTGCGGATGACGATCGACGGGCGCCGCGGCCGCGACCGCGGCCGGTTCCGGGACGGGCCGCGGCGTCCCCCGGAGCTCGCGGGCGGCTCGACGCAGGCGCCCGGCAGCGCCCCGTGCAGTACGGATCATTGGACGATCTCCTCCAGCGCCGCCGCCAGGCGGGGAGCCAGTGTGTTCACATAGGTGACGGTGAGATGTGACCCCTGCCGGTAGACGAGCACGTTCCCGATGACGGGGGCGCACGAGTCGGCGGGGCAGATGTAATTGTTCAGGTTGATCCAGGTCGCGTCGCCGAACTCCTCGACGGCTCGGCTCTGGGTCTCGGCCGCACTGTCCTCGATGGCGGTGCTGCGGTCGAACGCGCACTTGGTCAGCTCGTCGGGGCGCTTGGCGACGCATTCGTACACGTCCCTGTTGGGCTGCGGGGTGTCGGCCAGGACGGCGACCTCGATGCCGGCGTCGACGAGTTGGCCCCACCGTTCGACCAGGCCGTCGACCATGGGCGCGACGGCCTCGCCCTCGCCGGGATCGTCCGGATCCCGGAGCGCGCGCTTTCGTCCTTGTGAGGTCAGGACGAGATCCGGCGCGTCATCGCGCAACTGGTCCAGCAAGGACTCGTTCCAGGCGCTGCACGAGTCGAACACGCCGCCGTCGGCACTCAGCGTGGCGGTCGTGAACGAGCAGGTCGACTTCGTGTAAGTGACGACCCGCCAGCCGTTCTCCTGGCCGATGGTGTCCAGCGCCGTGATCCATTGAAGCGCCTTCGAGTCACCGACCAGGGCGATGGTGACGTCACCGTCCGGGTCGCCGTACTCGCAGGCGACGACCTCCGACGAGTCGATGTCGACCTGGCAGCCGTCGTCGTAGGCGTCCGGGACGTCCTCCGGCGCGGACAGCGGGTCGGGGGTGATCCACTCGGATTCGTCGACGGGAACGCCGTCGGGGTCGGTGCGCGGGTCGGTCGCGTCGAGGACAGCCGCTCCTGGGGCGGCCTGAGCCGCCACCGGCGGCGCCGCAGCCTGCGGAACCGACGCCGTCAGCACCAGCCCCGCCACCACGCCGGCCAGCGTGAGATTGGCGCCCATGCTCAGCGCGAACCGCGAGGAGCGCACCATGGACCGCGCGTGCCGGACCGGGTTCTCGACGTACTTGTACGCCAGCCACGCCGGAATGAACGAGAACGCTATGACCAGCAACCCCTGCCAGGCCCGCAGCTCACCCCAGTGCGCTGTCGCCAGCACGATCAGCGGCCAGTGCCAGAGGTACAGCGAGTACGAGAGCCCGCCGATCCATACGAACAACGGGATGCCCAGCAGTACCAGCGGCCCGCGGCGACCGGCCGCAGCTCCACCCGCGATCACCGCGGCGGTGCCGGCCACGGGCAGCAGCGCCGCCGATCCGGGCCAGGCCGTGTCGGCGGTGATGAGGAACGCCGACAGCCCGACCGCGCCGAGTCCCGCCCAGGCACCCCAGGCGGCGATCGTCTGTGGCAGTCGCGCGAGCACGGGCATGCCCAGCGCTACGCCGGCGCCCACGGCCAGCTCCCACAACCGCGTCGTCGACACGAAGAACGCCGTCGACGGGTTCGTCGACGTGAGGTAGATCGACCAGGCGAACGACGGCACGGCGACCGCCGCGAGGCCGACCCCCATCCAGGCCCGCGGCGGCTCGTTGTTGCGGCGCACCCACAGAGCGATGAGCAGGATGAACAGCGGCCAGACCAGATAGAACTGCTCTTCGACAGCCAACGACCAGAAGTGCTGGACCGGGGACGGGCCGACGTCCTCGGCGAGGTAGTCGACCGAGCGGTCGGCCAACCGCCAGTTGACGAAGTACAGGGCGGCCGCGGCGATGTCACCGCCGAAGGCCCGCCGGTCGATGGTCGGTGCGATCAGGAAGGTCAGCAGCGCCGTGACGCAGAGCACCAGCGCCGCCGCCGGCAGCAGTCGCTTGGCGCGGCGCGCGTAGAACTGTGCCAGCGACACCGTCCCCGTCTGCTCGACCTCGCGGATGAGCATGCCGGTGATGAGGAATCCGGAGATGACGAAGAAGACGTCCACTCCGACGAAGCCGCCGGGGACGAAACCGACACCCGCGTGGTAGATCAGCACCATGCCGACGGCGACGGCCCGCATGCCCTCGACGTCGGGACGGAACCGCGGTGGCGGCGGGCGCTCGGCGACCCGCCGCCGGGCCGGCTGGTAGGTGGCGGCGCTAGTCACGACCCTCCCCAGCGGCCCCCTTGCCGTGGACGTATGCCTCGATGACCTCCGCGATGCGCTCGCCGGCCCGGCCGTCCCACAGCGGCGGGACCGGCCAGTCGGCCGCTCGTCCTGCGGACAGCACCTGACTGGCGACGAAGCCGAGCTCGGCCCTCGTCACCAGGCGGTTCGTCCCGTGCGTGATGGTCACCGGGCGTTCGGTGTTGGCCCGCAGGGTCAGGCACGGCACCCCGAGGATGGTCGTCTCCTCTTGAACGCCGCCGGAGTCGGTGACCACCGCGTTGGCGCCACGGACGAGGCCGAGGAACTCGACGTAACCGAGCGGGTCGATGACCCGCAGACGATCGTGCGAGAACAGTCCGGCCGCCTCCAGTCGAGCCCGTCCGCGCGGATGCAGCGGCACGACGACCTCGGCGATGTCGGCCACCGAGTGCATGGCTTTGACCAGCTCCGCGGCATCGTCGGGATCGTCGACGTTGCTCGGGCGGTGCAGCGTGGCGACCACGTAGTCCCCGTTCAGCCCGTGGTCACGGCGGGCCTGGTCGGCGTCGAACCGGTCGAGGTTGGCCAGCAGCGTGTCGATCATCGGGTTGCCGACGAAGTGCACCTTGCCGGCTCGCACGCCCTCGTTGCCCAAGTGGGTCAGCGCGTCGGGGCTGGTGGCGAAGAGCAGGTCGGCCAGTTGGTCCGTGACCACACGATTGATCTCTTCGGGCATCGTCCGGTCGAAGCTGCGCAGTCCGGCCTCGACGTGGGCGATGGCGATGCCGAGCTTGGCCGCGACGATCGCCGCCCCCACGGTCGAGTTGACGTCCCCGTAGACCACCACGAGCGCTGGACGGCGTGCGAGGAACAACTCCTCGAGGCCGGTCATGATCGCCGCGGTCTGTCGGGCGTGCGAGCCCGAACCCACGCCGAGGTCGACGTCGGGCTGCGGCAGTGCGAGCTGGCGGAAGAACACCTTCGCCATGGCGTCGTCGTAGTGCTGACCCGTGTGCACGAGCTCCTGCGCCACGCCCCGGGCCCCGAGTGCCCGGATGACGGGTGCGGCCTTGGGGAAGTTGGGGCGCGCGCCGGTGACGTGAATGACGAGTTCGCTGGACAATGGGGCCTTCCATGTCTTGTGACCGAATAACACAGCGCGCTTGCGAGGTCCGCGCACAGGGTATCCTCCCCAACCATGGCCCCGGACGGGAACAATGGCGAGTCGCCGACGCACGCCGCGGCGAGACTGCAGGTCGCCGACGGCTCTCTCGCGCAGATCCGCGCGCTCCACAGTCAGGTCGCTCGCCTGACGGCCACCGTCGAACGGTCCCGGCCGCTCCCGCAGCGGATCTCCCGCGGGGTGGCCCGGGCGCGCCGCAACGGGTGGAGGCTGCACACGTATCCGCGCGCGTTTTGGCGTGGCTTCCGAGCGACCGGCACCGGCAAACTCGCGGGCGCCGACCTCGACACCTTGCGGACCCTGAGCGACCAGGGCGCCCACGACCAGGCCATGGCCTTCGCCGCGGCCCTACTGCCTCTGAAGTCCGGCGACGCCGAGTTCCTCGACGTCGCCCGGCACGCGTTCGCCCGGCCCGGAGCGCTGAGCCTGCAGCTCCAGGCCACCGAGGCGCTGGTGCGTGTGGACGACTCGCCCTCCAGGCAGTCCCAGCTGCGCAACGTCGTCGGCCGCATCCGCGAGACCGAGCCGGACTGGTTGCCCGCGGTTCCCACCTCCTCTGCCCCGGCCGACCCGGTCCGCGGCCGGGTGGTGCACCTGTTGAAGGCCGCGATGCCCTATCGCCAGAGCGGCTACACGATGCGCAGCCAGTACATCGTCGACAGCCAGCGGGCCGCGGGGCTCGACCCCGTCGTCATCACCGCGTTGGGCTTCCCTGGTGACAGCGACACCACAGTCCCCGACGTCGAGGTCATCGCGGGCAGCCCGCACCACCACCTCGGCAACGCGACGAAGCGCCTGCTCAAGGGGCCGCCCGATCTGTACCTCGACGCCTACGCCGAGGCGGCGGCCGCCCGCGTGGCCGAGGTGTCGCCGTCGATCATCCACGTGCACTCGGGGCACCGCGGGTACGAGCCGGCGCTGGTCGGCCTGGCCCTGGCCCGTGAGTTCGACCTGCCGCTGGTCTACGAGGTGCGCGGCTTCTTCGAGTCGCTCTGGAGCCGTGAGGCGGCGTGGAACGAGCGCGGCGAGCTGTACGAGCGTCGCATCGCCACCGAGATCCGCTGCATGCGTGCGGCCGACGCCGTCGTGACCCTCAGCGAGTCCATGCGCGCCGAGATCATGTCCCGGGGCATCGACGGCGCCAAGGTCCACGTGGTGCCCAACGGCGTCGACGTGTCGGCGTTCCACCCCGGGCAGCGGGACGCGGACCTCGTCGCCGAGCTCGGTCTGCAGGACCGGTTCGTCTTCGGCTACGTCAGCAACCTCGACCACCGGCGCGAGGGTCACGAGACGCTGATCCGTGCGGCGGCCCGGTTGCGGGCGAACGGGGTTCCCGCGGTCGCGCTGATCGTCGGCGACGGCAACCGTCGCGCCGAGCTGGAGCAGCTGGCCGCAGCCGAAGGAGCCGGCGACTCGGTCCTGTTCGCCGGCCGGGTCCCGCACGATCGCGTGCTCGACTACTACCGGCTGCTCGACGTCTTCGTGGTCCCGCGGATCGCGGAGCGAGCGGCCCGTCTGGTCACTCCGCTCAAGCCGTTCGAAGCCATGGCCGCCGGCATTCCCGTGGTCGCGTCCGAGCTCGCTCCGCTGCTGGAGATCGTCGGCGACGGCGAGCGAGGGCGGTCGTTCCCGCCCGGGGACGCTGATGCGCTCACCGAGGTCCTCACCGAGCTGCGGCACGACGAGGACGCCCGGAACGAGATGGCCAAGCGAGCGCGCGACTGGGTGGTCGCTGAGCGGCAGTGGTCGAGCAACGCCGCACGGTACGCCGCCATCTACGCCGCCGTCACCGGCGGCGGAGAAGGGTGACGCCGCGCACGGGCATGACCACCGACACCGCCTTCCTCGACCAGCTCGGCGACCGGCTCCGGGGCAGTACGACGCCCACCACGCTGGCCACCGCCGTCACCCGCATCGACAGCCCGCAGGCGGCCGAGATCGTCGCGCGGCTGGCCGGTGCCCGATCGGGACGCGCGGAGCTGTACGACCAGCTCCGCGCGGGCACCGCCCCCGCCAGCCTCGACCCGGCCTGGCTGCTGGCCATCGCCAGGATCGCCGCGCTGGGTCGTGGCATGGCCGACCCGGACGTCGCGGTGTCGGCCTTCGGCCTGGTCCGCGACCGGCAAGGTACGGCGGTCTTCGATTCTGCGTCCGCCGATCTCTACGCTCAGCTGCTCCTGCGACACGCGCCGGACCGCCTGGCCGACCTGCTCGGGGAGCTCGAGCTGACGGATCCGGTGCTGTGGGCGCTGCAGACCGACGCCGTCAACCCGTTCACCGGCGCCGGCCGGTCGGCGGACGAGTGGGCGGCTCGGCTCACGATCCCCTTCACGGACGCCGGCCTCGATCCGGTCGGCGTCACCGGCGACGCCGCGGTTCCGTTCGAACGGCTGACCGCGACGCCGGCGACCACTGTCGAAGACGCGGGCACGGTCACCGTGGTCATGTCCGCCTACCGCCCGGACCGGGGCATCTTCGCGGCGGCCGCGTCGATCCTGAACCAGAGCTGGCGCGACCTCGAACTGCTCGTCGTCGACGACGCATCGCCGCCGGACTACACCGAACTCCTCGACGAGGTCGCCGCCCTGGACGACCGCGTCCGGGTACTCCGCGCGCCGGTCAACGGCGGCACCTACCTGGTGCGCAACCTGGCCCTGGACCATGCCCGCGGCGACTTCGTCACGTTCCAGGACTTCGACGACTGGTCCCATCCGCGCCGACTGGAGCGGCAGCTCGAGCCGTTGCTCGCCGACCCGCGTCTCCTGGCCACCCGGAGCCGCGCCCTGCGGGCGTTCCCCGATCTCAGCTTCACCTACCCCGGCTACCCGCCCGGACGTCTCAACGCGTCGTCACTGCTGTTCCGCCGACGTGAGGCACTCGAGCTGGCCGGGTACTTCGACGCCGTGCGCAAGTCGGCCGACGTCGAGTTCCCCCAACGACTGGCCGCGGCAGCCCCGGGCTCGTTGCTCGACCTGCCCGAGTCGCTGCCGCTCGCCGTCACCCAGCTGCGGACCGACTCGCTGTCGCGCGGGCACATCTCGCCCGGATGGCTGCACTGGACCCGAATCCTGTACCGCGACGCCTTCCGGTATCGCAATCGCCTGATCCGCGCCGGGTCGGTGCCGGCCCGCTACGACGGCAATCCCGGCGCACGGGTGTTGCCGCTTCCGGACCCGTCCTGGTCGGCACTGCCTTCCGCACCGTCCGAGCCGCGGTACGACGTCGTCGTCGTCAACGACTGGCGGCAGAAGAAGCGCAATCCGGACGGCGTCATCGCGGATCTTCGCATGGCCATCGGTGCCGGTCTGAGCGTGGCGGTCGCTCATGGCGAGACCTTCGATCCAGCACCGCGGCCCGGCGCTCACGAGGCCATGGACTCGCGGATCCTGGAGCTCTTCACCACCGGCGAACTGGCCGTTTCGCACCTCACTCAGCGCGCCCGGGCCGGCCTGGTGCTGGTTCACGATCCGGCGGCGCTGCAGTTCGTCCCCGATACCGGCGGATCGGGGCTGACGGCCGAGCGGGTGGCCGTCGTGGTCGATGAGGCGTCCGGGCAGGACGAGGGACGCAGCTATCGGGCCGCCGACGTCGCGGCGAACGCGAAGCGGCTGTTCGGCACGGAGCCCGTCTGGGTGCCACGGACTGCCCGCGCCCGTGCCCGCCTCGAGGCGGGCGGGTTCGGCGAGGTCTCCGCCCACACCCTCGTCAACGCCTTCGCCCCGTTCGGCTTGACAGTGCACATCCTGCGTCCGGGCCCGGGCCGGCCCGTCATCGGCCGTCACGTCCCGGACCATGCCAGCCACTGGCCGGCGACCTCAGCGGACCTCCTGGCCGCCTATCCCGACCACGACGACATCGACGTCCGCTTGCTCGGTGGTCACCGGACACCGGCTCGCGCCCTGGGCGGCGCCGCTCTGCCGCCCAACTGGCTGACCTACGACGACGACCAGATGGACGTCCGCACCTTCCTGGCCCAGCTCGACTTCTTCGTCTACTTCGACCGTGACGGTGCTGCCGTGCCCGGAGCCGCCGTCCTCGAGGCTGTGGCCAGCGGCTGTGTGGTCGTGCTGTCGCCGCAGCTGAAGCCGGTCTACGGCGACGGTGCGGTGTACTGCGCCCCCGCAGAGGTTCGCGACGTCGTCACCAGGCTGCACGGCTCGCCGGACGCCTTCGCCCAGCAGCAGCACCGCGCCCGCAGGTGGGCCGACGAGCACCACGGTGCGAGCGCCTTTCTGACGGCCCTAAGCGGACTCGCCGGCGGCTGACCGGTTCAGGACGAGAACCTTGAGGGCGTCGCCCGGCGGCACCGCCCACTCGTCCAACCCGTCGACCTCCTTGCACCAGCGGTGCCAGACCTCGCGCTCGTCCGGCCGCGTGGCGTCGTCGAGGGCGACCACTGCGTTGTCGCGCAGCTGGTCGGCCAGCTTCGGCACGGCAGGGTAGCGCGCCATCGGGCCCGTCGCCTTCGGCGGGCCGTCGACGACGAGCAGGTCGATGTCGCGGAGATCGGCCATGGCGGCGTGGTCGTACCAGAATGTCTCGTGCTCGGGCAGGCCCGGATCGGTGAGCCCCGCGACCCGCACCTCGACGACGTCGCCGAGGCCGTGTGCGGCCACATGGGCGCGAGTCAGCTCCGCGAAGCGTTCCTCGTGGTCCATGGCGACGACCCTGCCGGAGCCCAGCTGCTGCAACACGTATCCGAGCCAGAGTGTCGACGTGCCGGAGCCGAGTTCGACCACCAGCTCGGGGCGGCGCTGCCGGACGACCTCCAGGAGTGTGAGCACGCCGGTGGGGTCCAGCGCCCAGCCACCGGACGACGGCATGGCGGCTCGTGGCTGCACACGTTCGTAGAGCTGGATGAGCGCCTCGGTCTGCCGGATGTGCCGGGCGAGCTCGGCTGCCTGCCGCTTGTCCAGCGCCCGGCGGTCGCGCTCGGCCCCGTCCAGTGCGGCGCTGACCCGCTGCCCGGTCTCGGCGAGACCGGACCGAACCGCGGCGAGCTCGCCATGCCAGTCGCCCAGCTGCGCGTCGACACGAGCGCGATGTGCGTCGACGCCGGCGGCGACGTCGGAGAGCTCCTTCTGCAGGCTCGCCTCGGCGACGCGCCTCTCGTCCAGCGCATGCCCGATGGAGGCCAGCCCGTCCGCGGTCTCGACGCGGCCCTTCTCGGCGGCGGCCACCATGCGCGTGCCCAGGTTGCCGAGCTGCCGGTGCGTCCTGTCCACCGACACGGCGACCTTGCGGACCTCGTTGGAACGTGCCATGCGGCCCCGGATGTCCACCAGCAGGACGACACCCGCCACCTGGACGGCCGCGACGATCGTCAGGGCCACCTGCCACCAGCCCAGCGCTGCCGACACACCGACGACGACCACAGCGATGCCCGCGACGATCATGGCCGCACGCTGCTTCGTCAGCCTCATCGGAACCTCCAGGAGACTACGCTCGCCGAACCTCACCCCCCGAACCTTAAGCCCCAGGTCGGGCAGACCGAACATCGACGACGAGCGCAGTCGTCAGGACGAGACCTGGACATCGATCTGATCGACATCCATCGTTGCGGCCGGTTGGCGCTCAGAACCCGCTCCCGAGCACCACGGCTCGCAAGGTACGTTCGAGCCAGTCGCGGTAGTCCTGTTGGGTCCAGCCGGCGTCGAGGACGAAGTGTTCGTGGGTCTCGGGCGCCACGAGGTAGGTGTAGGTCTCGACCAGCACCTCTCGTTGCGCCGAGCTCTTCACCATCCCCCGTGCGGCCAGCGCGTCGATGGCATGCCCGCAGTCCGCCCGCCGCCGCTCCATGTGTTCGCGCAGCGCCTCCCCCAGCGCGGGGTCGGAGTTCGCGGCGCTCGTGAACGCCCGCCACAGCCGGCTCGAGGCGGCATTCGCGGCCGCGAGGAAGTCGACCAGGGCGGCGAGGAACTCGTCACCGTCCGAGATGGAGAGCAGCTCGAGCCCGACGTCCTTCTCGGCGATCAGGTCGCGACTGTCCGACCCGGTGAAGGCCTGGTGGAACGCGGACAACAAGAGATCGCGCTTCGGGCCGACCGCCTTGACGGTCTCGACGGAGACGCCGGCCTCGCGGGCGATGTCGGTCAGTGACGTGCCCGCGTAGCCCTGCGAGCTGAAGCAGGTCCCCGCGGCCGCCAGCACGGCCCGGCGGGTCGCCGCAGCCTGCCTCGCGCGCAGCTCCGAGTGGTAGGCCCGCCTGCCTTCCGCCGAACCTGCCAATTTGACTTGCCTCCTGAGGTAGTCAATACTCTCCAACGAATCCAAACATACGCCGGGGGGACGTCGCCGCATGCTGTCCGTGCTCATCTGCTCCACCCCGATCCACGGGCATGTCGTCCCGCTGCTGGCTGTGACCAGGCATCTCGTCGAACAGGGACACCGGGTGCGGTTCCTGACCGGCGAGCGCTGGCGGGCCGCCGTCGAGGACGCGGGAGCTCAGCACCTCGCCCTCCCGGCGGAAGCCGACTACGACGACCGGGACATGAACGGGGCGTTCCCCGGCCGGGCCGCGCTGTCCGGGCCGAAGGCGATGCGGTTCGACATGACGAAGGTGTTCCTGGCCCCGCTCGCAGCCCAGCTCGACGCCGTCGACGCCGCCTTGAGCACCCAACACACCGACGCCGTCCTCGCCGAGAGCCTGTTCCTCGCCGCCGGCGCGTTCGCCACCCGCCCACGAGCCACCAGGCCGCCGCTCGTCTACCTCGGCATCGTCCCGCTGCCGCAGAAGAGCCGGAACACCGCGCCGTACGGCCTCGGTCTCCCACCCCGCAACGGCCTCACCGGCAGAATCCGCAACGCCGCCCTCCACGCCCTCGCCGAGAAGGTCGTCTTCGCGCCGGTCCAGAAGGACTGGACGCGGCGTAGCGCGAGTCGCGAGTTCGTCATGAACTGGCCGGTCCCGGCCGACGCGATCGTGCAGTTCAGCGTCCCGGCCTTCGAGTATCCCCGCGACCCCGCGCCGAAGAACCTGCACTTCGTCGGGCCGGTCTCACGACCCATCGCAGGCGAGCAGCCGAAGCCCGGCTGGTGGGACGAGCTCGACGGCGGCCGGCCGGTCGTGCACGTCACCCAGGGGACCCTCGCCAACCAGGACTTCAACGAGCTCGTCGGGCCGGCCCTCGCCGGGCTGCAGCACGAGGACGTGTTCGTCGTCGTCAGCGCCGGCGGCCGCGATCCGCAGACCCTCCCGCCGCTGCCCGCCAACGCCCGCGCCGCGAGCTACCTGCCGTACGACGAGCTGCTCCCGCGCACCGATGTCATGGTGACGAACGGAGGCTACGGCGGCGTCCACTACGCCATGGCCTACGGCGTCCCGCTCGTGGTCGCGGGCAAGACGGAGGACAAGATCGAGGTGACGGCGCGGGTGGCGTGGTCCGGCGCCGGAGTGGACCTGCGGACGAACCAGCCGGACTCGAAGCGGATCGTCGACGCCGTCCGCACCGTCCTGGCCGACCCCCGTTACCGGGCCGCCAGCGCCGTCGTCGGCGAGCAGATCGCGGCGGCACCCGGAGTCGCGGCGCTCGAGCGCATCATCGCCGATCTGGTGGACGGCGACCCGACCGGCACGAGCGGCTCCGGCGGCGACCCGACCGGACTCGCGGTCACCCCCTGAACCCGCATGGTGTCCCGCGACGGGGGGCCGGGACACCATGCGGCACGAACTCGCTGCCGGATGCCGGCAGCTCCGGCGGCTGAATATCGACAATTCAGCCCGGCAGCTGTGGCGATCATCCATTGGAGATCAACGTCTCATGAAGCTCACTTTGTGCTGCTGTAGGATCCACGGGAAGCGCCGCCTGGGGCGGCCGACGGCCTCGGAGGGTGCCCGAGGTCCGACGGTGACGCGGTGCAACCGCACCAGTAGGTAGCGGCGTCATCTTCATGTGACGGCGTGGATGGGAATTCGGGGACCAAGGTGGGCGAACGACTCGAAGTCAGCGGGCGGGCCGGCTAGCGGCATGCGCGTTCTCGTCCTCACCGTCGTCCACGACCCGGAAGACGCACGCATCAGGCATCGCCAGATCGTCGCCCTCCGCGACGCGGGGCACGAGGTGACACTGGCGGCGCCGTTCACCGACTACGGCCGCGCCATCCCGCCGGACCTGGCCGTCGTCGACATTCCGCGCTCGCAGGGCCGGCACCGGTTCCTCGCGGTCCGCACGGCCCGCCGCCTGCTGAAGCGGCACGGCCGCGACTACGACATCGTCCTCATGCACGACCCCGAGCTGGTGCTGGCCACCGTCGGCCTCGACGTGCCGGGTCTGGTGTGGGACGTGCACGAGGACACAGCCGCCGCGCTACGCATGAAGCCGTGGCTGCCGCGGTTCACCCGGCCCGCGGGGGCGGCGCTGATCCGGGCCATCGAGCGCAGCGCGGAGCGGCGCATGCCGCTGCTGCTCGCCGAGGAGTCCTACGCCGGCCGCTTCCGCAAGGAGCACACCGTCGTCCGTAACAGCGTCGCCATCCCCGACGACGTCAGCGTGCCCGTCGACGACCGCGTCGTCTACCTCGGCCGGCTGACGGCGGCCCGCGGCGCCCTCGACCTCGTCGAGCTGGGCCGGCGGCTGGCGCCGGAGATCCAGGTGCACCTGGTCGGGCCGGCCGACGCCGACTGCGCCGCCGTCATCGAGGCCGCCCAGGCCGACGGCGCCGTCGTCTGGCACGGGTTCGTCCCCAACGACGAGGCCCTGACGATGCTGCCGGGCGCGCTCGCGGGGCTCAGCCTGCTGCACGAGCAACCGAACTACGCGCACTCCCGTCCCACCAAGATCGTCGAGTACATGGCGCACGGGCTGCCGGTCGTCAGCACGCCCAACCCGGCGTCGGCGGAGCTGATCATGCGGCACCGCTGCGGCACCGTCGTCCCGTTCGGCGACGTCGACGCCGCCGAGGCGGCCGTGCGCGAGCTCCAAGCCAACCCCGCGGAACGACGGCGCATGACCGAGGCCGGGCGCGCGGCCGTCATCGCGCACTACAGCTGGGACGCCGACGCCGACCTGTTCGTCCACTCGCTGGAGAAGCTGGCCCACGCGACCTCGCGCTGAGCCGCCGCGTCGGTACAGTTTCACCTTCCGGACACCACCTACCACGGAGATTCGATGCACCGGGCGATTCGCGCGCTTCTCGGCTCCCGCTGGCCCCTGCTCGGCTTGGCCGGGGCGGTGGCGGCGGTCGTCGTCGCCGTGGTCATCGTCGCCGACGGCGGCAGCCTCGCCCAGGCGGCAATCGCCCTGCTGCTCGGCCTGGCCCTCGTCGGGCTGGTCGTCGTCGGGGCCAGTGCGCGCGAGTCCGAGCAGCGCGCCCGCAAGCTCGAGAAGCAGCTCAAGGAGCTGAGCGCCGCCACCCGGACCATCGCGACCACCGTCGAGGCCATCGCGACCCGGCAGAACGACCCGTCGGGCGGGCCACTCGCCGCCATCATCGGCGCCCAGCGGGTCGACGCCGCCGTCCGGCACGACGAGCTGATCTCGCTGCACGACGAGCTCCGCACCGACCTGCACGCCACCCTGACCGAGCGCCAGCTCGGCGAGTTGTCGGCGCTGGCCAACCTCTACGCGATGTTCGGCGCCGACGACGAGGTCCCGGTGTTCGGCGGGTTCGCCGCCTCGCCGCAGACCGTGCTCCGGCTGGCGTCCCTGGTGCGCCGGCTCCCGCAGGACGCGCTGATCGTCGAGTGCGGCAGCGGCGGTTCGACGGTCTGGCTGGCGCTGGCCTGCAAGCGCGCCGGCCGCGGCCGCGTCGTCGCACTCGAGCACCACGAGCGCTATGCCGCCCGCACCCGCGACGCACTGGCCCGGCACGGACTCGACGGCGTCGCCGAGGTGCGGGAAGCGCCGCTCGAGCCGGTCACCGTCGGCGGCGAGAAGCACGACTGGTACGCGGCGTCTGCGTGGTCCGACCTGCGCGGCATCGACCTGCTCTTCGTCGACGGCCCGCCCGGCAGCGTGGGTCCGCGTTCCCGCTATCCCGCGCTGCCGCTGCTGGCGTCCGCGCTCGACGACGGCGCCCTGGTCGCCCTCGACGACGTGGAGCGGCCCGACGAGGCCGAGGTCGCCGCCGACTGGCTGGCCGAGGGGGCCGACGGGGTCCGGCTCACCGACGACGGGCTGGTCGGCCGGACCCGCTTCTTCACCGCGACGCGCGACTGAGCGCTCGCGCGGGGCCGCGCCCCTCCGTCAGCCCGCGATGGACCCGTCGCGGAGCATGCCCTGCTGGGTGACGGCGACGACGGCGGGCCGGACGCCGATCTCCGCGCCACTGACCCAGTGCACACCGAACAGCCGCCGCGCGGTCTCGTCCAGACCGTCGGCGCCGGTGTTGCGGCGGGACCGATGCAGTGCGCGGGTGGCCCACAGCTCGACCGGTGGGCCGGGTTCGTCAGAAACCGTCGCCCGCACCAGCCCCACCCCCTCGGAGCCGGACAGCGCGAGCAGGGTACCCACCGCCGACCGGCCGATCGCCGCGCCGGCCGGCACCACCAGCGAGAACGGCGCCGGGAAACCAGTGCGCACGGGGTCGGGAGCGAACCGGACCCGCGCGTCGGCGGCGAAGTAGTCCTCGACCCAGCGCGGCAGCTCCTTGCTGGGCGACACCGTCACGACGAGGTCGGTGTAGGCCGAGGCCAGGATGCTGTCGACGGTGATCTGCACCTCTTCGGGCGTCCCGCTGGTGGCGTCGACGACGGCGTTCACCACCGGCACCCGCCACATGCGCCCGACGTCGGAGGGACGGAAGAGCGGGATCGGCAGGTGGTTGGCGGCCAGGCCGGAGCGCTCACGCTTGATCTCGTCGCCGCGCGTGGCGAAGTTGCGGGCGCCCTGGTGGAAGCTGCGGGCCTCGGGCTCCGGGACGACCACGCCGCCGGCGGTGAAGATGCGATAGCCGAACTCGGTGTCGACGATGCCGCGCAGGCCGAAGGTCGCGAAGCCGCCGCTCTCGCCGTAGAGCGCGCGCGGGGCCGAGACGCTCGCCCCGACGACGGCGATGAATGTGTCGTCCGCGAACGTGGTGAGCCGGTCGGCGTCGCGGATGAAGTCCTCGACCCAGGCATGGCGCCGCTGCTTGCGCCCGTCGAGCAGCTGGTCGAACGTGTCGTCGCGGGTGGCGGCCACGACGTCCTCGGGCGTGATGCCGTCGAAGTCGACGAACGTCTTGTACCCGAGCACGACGGCGTCGGCGACGGCGTGGTGCCGGCGGGCGTGCGCCTCGACGTGCGTGCGTGTGGCGACGATGTCGGCGTCGAGGAACAGCACGATGTCACCAGTCGCGGCCTCGGCCCCGGCGTGCCGCGCGCGGCCGGAGCCGTGTCCGTCGCCGGCCGGCAGTCGCAGGATGCGGGCGCGCTCGGGGCGGATCGCGGGCAGCCGCAGCGGCTCGGCCGACGCGTCGTCGACGACGATGACGTCCATCAGCTCCGCCGGGTACGTCTGCGCCGCCAGCGCCGCGAGGGTGAGGTCGAGCTCGTCCTGGCAGTCCTTCGCCGGAAGCACCACCGTCACGGTCAGGATGGGCGTCCAGGTGCCGAGGCCGGGCACCGCGACGGTGGTCCATTCCTGCCGCGAGACGGCGACCGGCGTCGGGGCCGTGGTCGACATCATTCCTCCGCTGCAGCCGGGTAGGGTGGGGTCGCCGCTCACCGGGCGGCGACACGCTGAGAACCTACCGGGCCCTGTGATGCCGACCAAAACTGACCTCCGACCAGCAGCGATCCCCGACCCGTTCGTCCCGGACTGGGCCGGTCTCGCCGTACTCGACCCGTCTGCGCTGAGTGCGGCGGCGAGCGCCATCGTCGCGGCGCCGCTGCCCGCGGTGAACACCACGCTGGTCTCCCCCGCCGGTTTCGACGCCTTCGAGGATGACGGTGCGGGATCCTCGCCGCGCCGCACAGTGGAGCTGCGGACGCGGCCGTCCGGCGACCTGCGGTTCTATGACGGTCGCACGCGGCTGTTCTCGCTGAACCGGCCGGCCGCGGTGTCGGCCGCTCAGCTGGCCGCGCTGCGCCCGTACGCCGGCGTGCGGGTGCCGTTCGGCGACGCCGCCGGCCCGGTCGAGCTGGCCGGGCTGCTGCGCCAGCTGCTGGTGGGCGGCGTCCCGGTGCTGGCGCCGGACCTGCCGCTCGTCGTCCGGCGACTGCTCGGACCGGCTCTCGGCTCGCTCGTGATGGGCTCGACGCCGTCGATCCTGGCCGACCCGGACCGGCGCGAGCGCTGGTCGGTCGCGGCCCGGCGCGCCGCGTTGCGCTCCGCGACAGCTGCCGCGGGGGTCGCTTCCTCGCCGCCGTCGGTCACCGCCGTCGTTCCCCCCGGCGACGCCGCTCTGCTGCGCGACCTGCGGCACCAGACCTGGCCGGCGCTGACGGTCGTGGTCGCGTCCGATGCGGCTTCGCGGCGGAGAGCACTGGAGACGTGCGCGACGGAGCTGGCGACGCTGCCGTCCCCGGGGTTCGGCTACGCGCCGGAACACATCGAGGACCTCGTGCTCGGGCGCGGCTACGGCCAGCTCCCCGTGAGCGGCGCGGTGGTGCGACGGACCTTCCTGCCGGCGCTGGACGTGACGGTGCGCGCTGACGGCCCGGCCGGCGAGCGGCCCGCGTCGTCGCTGACGGCCGCGACGGTGCTCGGCTCGCCCGCCGACCTGCTGTCGCTGGGCCTGGACTCGTTGGACGGTGCCGCTGCGACCGCCGACGTCGGCGACGACGGGTACGCAATCCACGACCTCGGGGTTCAGCGGGTGGTCCGCGACGCTGCCGGTGTCGAGGCGGCGTTGCGGGCGGGTGGGCGGCAGGTGCCCGGCACCGGCCGAGTCGACCCGGGGTACGCGTCCTACTTCGCCCGCACCGCCTGACGAACCCGGCCCGAGCCGGCTGGGGAGTGTCTGACGGATCGACCCCTTCCTACCTGTTCGTGATCAGGTTCCCTCGCGGTCGCCTCCATGATCAACCGGGATCCGGGGCCGCGGACCCATTGATCCGTCAGACACTCCTAGTGGGCGGCCTCGCGCTCGGCGTGCAGCTTGCGCACCGTCTCGACCAGCTCTTCCGCGCGGGCGTCGAAGGAGTGCTCCCGCCGCACCAGTTCCGACAGCTTCTCGCGAGCCGCCGCCCGCTCGGGCGTCTCGGCCAGCTGCGCGTTCACCGCCGCCGCCAGCTCCTGCGGCGTCGTGTACGTCAGCACGACGTCGCCGAAGACCTCGTCGACGCCCGGAACCACGTCGGTCACGACTCGCGCCCCGCAGGCGGCCAGGTCGAACAGCCGGTTGGACATCAGGCCCTCGGCCTTCATGTCCTCCCAGTGGTCGTTCAGCACGACGCCCGCACCGGCGTAGACGGCTGGGAGGTCCTCGTTGGGGAGGTACTCGCCGAGCCAGGCGCCCTCGGGCAGCAGCCCGCGCCAGCGCACGCCGTAGACCGACGGCACGATGCCTGCCGCCAGCGCCGCGCCCACGGACGCCCGCATGCCGCGCGCGTTGCCCACGAACAGCACGTCGTGGCGGCGGCGGGGGTCGGGCGGCACCGGACGGAAGCGGTGAGCGTCGGTCGCCTGCAGCAGCGGCCGGACCGGCGCGCCGAGGTCGGTGGACATGCGTCGCGCCAGCCGGGTCGAGGCGGCGAAGACGGCGTCGTACGAGGCCAGCTCGCGGCGGGTGACCCGCTCGGGGTGGCTGATGACCCATGACAGGTTGATCTGCTGCGGGTTCACCGTGTAGACGCTGACCCCGCGCAGCACCAGCGCGACGTCGTCGAAGCGGGAGGTCGGGCGGTACCAGGCGCGCTTGGAGTCGATGACGGCCTCGTGTCCCAGCCGCTCCAGCGCCTCCTTGAGACCGATGGCGTAGTGCCAGTCACCCCAGTTGGTGCGCCGGGTGACGTCGGGTGCGCCGATCTTGATCGCCCACCGTAGCGGCCGCTGCGCGCGGTCGCGCACGACGATGGGGTCGAACCCCCAGTGCGTCGGTGCCTCGCCGTCGTAGCCCACGATGGTGTAGCCGTGCCCGCCCCAGACCGCGACGTCGTCCTGGCCGACGGTGTCCTTCCAGCGGCCGGTGAACAGCTCCTGGTTGTCCGTCGCGGTGGTGGTGGCCGATGCCGTCGTGCGGCGCTCCGGGGTCTCGGTCAGCGCGACCAGCGCCCCCGGCTCGTACCTCAGGGGCCGCCCGGTCTGCCGGGCGAGCCGCAGGCTGAGGTCGGCGTTGTCGATGTCGTTGACGAACAGCGGCTCGAAACCGCGGACGGCGGCGAAGTCGGCGGCTCGCACGGCCAGCGCGAGGGGCGACAGGCCCGACGGCGTCGACGGCGCGACCGCCTCGGGGGCGTCGCCGGGGAAGCGGCGGTAGAGGTTGTGGGGGTGGGCGCCCCGCGCGAACGCCACGCCGGCCGACCACACCGTGCCGTCGCGCAGCAGCACCTGCGGCTGGACGGCCGCCGCACCGTCGGCCAGTGCGGCGGTGAGTGGCTCGAGCCAGCCTTCCTCGACCCAGGCGTCCGGCGGGAGGAAGACGATGGTCTCGCCGGTGGCCTGCGCCGCGCCGATGGTCCGCGAAAGCTCCGTCGACAGCCGCTGGGTCTGGCGCAGCACCCGCACGCGCGGGAACCGGATGGGCAGGAACTGCAGCCGCATGGCCTCGGCCTCGGACGCCTTGGCGTCGACGACGACCACCTCGACGTCGCTCTCGGTGACCTCGAGCAGCCGCTCGACGGTGCCCGTGACCTCATGGGCGTCGTTGCCGGCGTGGATGACGACGGAGACCGAGCCGGCCGCGCGCGACGACAGCCCCGCGTCGACGGCATCCCAGTCGATCAGGTGCTTGGCGCGGATGACGAAGCGGTAGCCGAACAGCTCGTTGATGGTGATGCGGTCGCTGCGCTCCTCCCACGCGTCGTAGCGGGTGGCGATGAACGGCGCGAGCTCGAAGTCGGTGACCGCCGACATGCGGATGAACAGGTCCCAGTCGACGTTGCGGCGCAGGTGCTCGTCGAACGTGCCGACCTCGTCGAGCAGCGAGCGCTCGTGCAGGACGACGATGCAGTCGATGAAGTTGCGCTCGACCAGCGCCTCGCGGTTGAACTGCAGCGACCGGTAGCCGGTGCGTCCGTTCTTCTTCTCCTCGACCAGCTCCGAGACGGCGTAGCCGAACCGCAGCGACCGCGACCGCACGAACGCGACCATGACCTCGAGGAAGTCGTGCTCCCATAGGTTGTCGGAGTCGAGGTACGCCACGTAGTCGCCGCGCGCCTGCGCGAGCCCGGCGTTGCGGGCGGCCGACACGCCGCCGGCCTGCTCGCGGCGGATCAGCTCGATGCGCTCGTCGTCCAGCGCTTCGACTGCCTCGGCGGTGCCGTCGGTGCTGCCGTCGTCGACGACGATCAGCTGCCAGGTGCGGTACGACTGCGCGAGGACGGAGTCGATGGCGGCGAGCACGCCCTCGCGACGGTCCTTCGTCGGGATGACGACGGTGACCAGCGGCGGCTCCTCGCGGAGCTGCGCGTACGCGGCGAGCACGTCGCGCTTGAATGCCTGCGCCGCGTCGTGGTCGAAGGTGTCGGCGGTGCGCGGCAGGTGCTCCCAGCCGCGGGTCTCGAGCATGAGTCTGCGGGTGCGGCGGGCGAAGTCGGCCAGCGGCGGACCCTGCACGTCGCCGACGGTGGTGGTGTAGACCTCGACGTCGAAGGCCGCGCTGGGCTGCGCGCCGGTCTTCCAGCCGGTCTCGAGGTAGTGGCCGAGCGGCCCGCCGCGGTGGTCGGCGGCGCCGGGGTGCTGCTCGGTGTAGAACGCGGGGTCGAACAGCGGGTGCGGAGACAGCCCCCGGGCGATGCCGCGGTTCACGTAATGGACGAACGGTGCGACGTCGAGCTTCTTGGGGCTGTCGGGGTGGTCGCGGTACCACTCGCTGACGAAGCACGGGTTCGGCGACACGTCGGTGGCCGAGCCGAGGGTGACGTAGTGGTCGACCGGGTCGACGCCCGGCGGGATCGGCGCATCCAGCTGCTCGCGGTACCAGGCCTCGTCGAAGAGCCCGCTGGCCCGGATGGCCGCGGCGATGCGACGCCGCCGGGCGACATCGTCGAGGTACGCCTGCGGCAGCACCTTCTTGACCAGACGACGAACCCTGCCGACCGGCAGTTTCATGCCACGAACTCCTCGGGAACGATCATGACCCTGGTGCATCAGGCCTTCGGACCCAAGTGCATCGGCCGCGTACGGACCCTCGGTATCTTAGACGGTCGACGACGGCGGGAGGTGCCGCGATGCGGTGGTTGGTCACGGGAGCGGCGGGCATGCTGGGCCGCGACATGGTGGCCGTGCTCGGCGGCGCCGACGTGACGGCGCTGACGCGGGCCGGGCTCGACGTCACCGACGCCGAGGCCGTCGACCGGGCTGTCGCCGGGCATGACGTCGTCGTCAACGCCGCCGCCTGGACCGATGTCGACGGCGCCGAGTCAGCCGAGGCCGCGGCCACCGCGGTCAACGGGACGGGGCCGGCGCACCTGGCCGCGGCCTGCGCCCGGCACGGGGCCCGGCTGGTGCAGATCTCCACCGACTACGTGTTCGACGGCGTCGCCTCTGCCCCGTACGCCGAGGACGCGCCCACCGCGCCCCGGTCGGCGTACGGACGGAGCAAGCTGGCCGGCGAGCAAGCGGTGCTCACCACGCTGCCCGACGCCGGCTGGGTCGTCCGCACGGCCTGGCTCTACGGCGAGCACGGCGGCAACTTCGTGAAGACCATGGCCCGGCTCGCGGCCGAGCGCGACACCCTCGACGTCGTCGACGACCAGCGCGGCCAGCCGACATGGTCGATGGACGTCGCGACGCGGGTGGTCGACCTGGTCCGCGCCGACGCCCCGGCCGGCGTCTACCACGCCACCAGCAGCAGCGAGACCACCTGGTTCGGCCTGGCCAGGGCCGTCTTCACCCACCTCGGCCTCGACCCCGAGCGGGTCCGGCCCACCACGACGGACAAGTTCCCGCGCCCGGCGCCGCGCCCCGCCTACTCCGTCCTGGGCCACGACGGCTGGAAGCTCGCCGGGCTGCCGCCGCTGCGCCCCTGGGACGAGGCGCTGGCCGCAGCTGCCCCCGTCGTCCTCCCCCGCCCCTAGCCCACTAGTGTCGTGAGTCAATAGTTCGTATTTAGTGGGTAGGCTTTGCGGGTGCCGAGTCCGGTTGCCCCTGTTGTGACGTTGACTGATGAGGAGCGGTCGCAGCTGTTGACGTGGTCGCGGCGGCCGACGAGCGCGAATGCGTTGGCGGTGCGGTCGCGGATCGTGCTGGCCGCTGGTGACGGGCTGGGGAACACCGCGATCGCGCAGAAGCTCGGGATCGCGGTGTCGAGTGCGCGTAAGTGGCGCTCGCGGTTCGTCGCCGACCGACTCGATGGCCTGCTTGATGAACCGCGCCCTGGCCGGCCCCGCACGGTTGGTGACGAGCAGGTCGAGGCGGTGATCACCCGGACGCTGGAGACGACGCCGAAGGATGCGACGCACTGGTCGACTCGGTCGCTGGCGGCCGAGCTGGGCCTGTCGCAGTCCGCGGTCTCGCGGATCTGGCGGGCCTTCGGCCTGCAGCCGCACCGGCAGGAGTCGTGGAAGCTGTCCAAGGACCCGCTGTTCGTCGACAAGGTCAAAGACGTCGTGGGTCTCTACCTCGACCCGCCCGAGCGGGCCGTGGTGCTGTGCGTGGACGAGAAGTCCCAGATCCAGGCCCTGGACCGCACGGCCCCGATCCTGCCCATGCTCCCGGGCACCCCGCAGCGCGCCACCCATGACTACAAGCGCTACGGCACGTCCAGCCTCTACGCCGCCCTCGACCTCGCCACCGGCCAGGTCATCGGCTCGCTGCACGCCCGCCACCGAGCGATCGAGTTCAAGAAGTTCCTGGCCAAGATCGACGCCGAGGTGCCCGGAACTCGACGTGCACGTCGTGCTCGACAACGCCTCGACCCACAAGACACCGGCCGTGAAGCGATGGCTGATCGAACACCCCCGCTTCACGCTCCACTTCACCCCGACCAGCTCCTCATGGCTCAACCTGGTCGAACGCTGGTTCGGCGAGCTGACCACGAAGAAACTCCAACGCGGCACCCACCGGTCAGTCCGCGAACTCAACACCGACATCCGCGCCTGGATCGACACCTGGAACGACAACCCCAGGCCCTTCGTGTGGACCAAGACCGCCGACCAGATCCTCGAATCCATCGCCAGATACTGCACCCGAATTAACGACTCAGGACACTAGGACTCCGCGCGCAGCAGCAGGCTGATCGTGCTGTGCTGGGCGAGGCCACCCAGGGCGGCGAGCGCGCGGAACGTCAGCGTGACGTCGACGGTGGCGGGCGCGCCGAAGCGGACCCGGAAGCCGCCCTCCTGGCGCGGCTCGCCGGTGAGCACGTGCACCGGGAGGTCCAGCTCGACGCCGGGCACCGGGTCGCTCTCGATGGCCAGCGGGCCGGTGACGTAGCCGTCGTTGACGATGGTGACGTCGACGGTGTGCCACTCGCCCGGTGCCAGCGCCCCGATCTGGGTCGCGGTGCGGGCGACGCTCACCCGTGCCTCCGGGTTGATGGTGACCGCGATCGGGGCCGTGGTGTCGACGGGTGCGCAGCAGTGCTCCATCACTCAGCCTCGCACTCGTCCCTCAGGCCCAGGTAGACGGCCTGCGCGGCGTCGTACGCCGCCCTCGCCTCGCCCCGCTCACCCGGGCGGATGAACCCGGACTTGGCCGCCCACAGCGCGTCGACGGAGTCGTGCAGCCACTGCGCGCTGCGCCGGGACGCGCGGATCGGGCGGCCGCCGGCCTCGACGAAGATCGGCTGGGTGTGCACGCTGTGCAGGATGCGCAGCGCGACCCAGGACGAGCGCTCGAGCGTCACGTCGAAGCCGACCTCGTGCTCGGCGCCGTCGGCGACCAGCTCCTGAGCCGCCACCGCGACGCCGTTGACCACCAGTTCGAGCAGGACGGTGCGGCCGGCGCCGATGCGGGCCCGTTCCAGGTGCCAGCCCACCGGCGCGCTGTACGCCGGCCGGCCCGGCTCCGGCGCCGGTGGCAGGTCCGGCGGCAGCCAGGCCGCGACGGTCGCCGTCACCCGCACCGGTCCCGGCGACGCACGCCGCTGTTCTCGCCCCACCTCGCCGTCGACGGCCAGGTCGAAGACGTGGCTGCGGCCGTCGCCGAAGTAGGACGCGCCGTCCCGAAGACCGGCGATCCACGCCTCGAGCGCCCGCGGCCCCTGCGGCGGCGACGGCAGCCGGACGTAGGTGCGCCCGACGCCCGGGCCGTCGTCGTAGATGCACGGGTAGTCGGTCTCGCCCAGCATCAGCGTGCGGAAGCCGACGTTGAGCAGGTGGTACCAGACGTTCAGCTCGGCCGCGGGCGCCACCTCGGCGCCAGCCTGGAAGTCGGCGGCGCCCAGCGGCACGTCGACGATGATCTCGTTGGACCCGATGGAGTGGAACCCGGGGACGACGTGGTTGGGCAGCTCGTCGGTGCCGACCGCCAGCCCGAGCCCGCAGTGCGCGTAGCCGACCAGCGCGTTCTGGGCCCGGCCCCAGCGCATGATCGGCAGGTTCCAGGACGGCCAGTCCTCGATCAGCGCGGTGCCCGGGTAGTCCTGGTCGGTGAGCCCGAGCAGGATGACGTGCCCGGAGTGGCTGGACGGGAAGCCGGACACCTCGACGTCATAGCGCAGCAGGCTCTCGCCGTCGCGGTCGGTGGGCCGCGGCTCCCAGGTCATGCCCTGCGCGTGCTGCATCGCCGGGTTCTCCAGCAGCGCCGGCGGGCTGATCGACTCGCCGCTGAAGAACTGCTTCTGGTGGTAGTAACAGGGTCCCCAGGTCAGCACGCTGCCGAGCCACAGTCCCTCGCCGCGCACGTGCCGGATCATCGTCTCCGGCGTCACGCCCTCGCTCGGCACGTTGTAGTGCGAGCAGCCGCCGGCGTGGATGTGCGGGTCGCCGGAGTAGTAGCCGTGAGCGGCGGGGTCGACCCAGCGGTCCAGCCGCAGCTCGACGGCATCGGTGCCGGCCTCGACCCGCACGTCGCGGCGGGTCTCGCGGTACTCCGGCCCCCGCCGCGCCGAGATCTCGTAGTCGCCCTCCGGCAGCCGCAGCACCTCGCCGGTCGCGCGGTACACGTGCTCGTGGAAGAACATGTCCGGCGCCAGCCGCATCGCCGTCGACGGGTACGACCGGCCCTGGGCGTCGCGCACCGTGACGGCGGCCATGGAGCTGGCGCCGTCGGGCTCGCGGACGTCGAGCCGGATCTCCCGCGCCGGCGCGCAGTCGAACTCGAACGTCGCGGCGGTGTCGCGGGTGTCCAGCATCGTCCGGCGCCCGGCCAGCGCCAGCGGCGAGCGGGTCAGGCTCCCGGGCGTCTCCTGGACCGCGGCGGCGAACGTCAGCGCCCCGGTGCGCCTGCCGGCGTCGCGGCTGTACACGCTGAGCACTCGGTACTCGACCTCGAGCCCGGACAGCGCCGCGGGCGGTGCGAGCCGGGCCTGCAGCCAGGCCTTCTCGATCCGCGGCACGCTGTCGACGGTGTCGGGCAGCACCGTCCGGGCGGCGTGGCTGTGGTGGTCGAGGACCCCGAGCACCCCGGGGGTCTGGCCGGCCAGCTCGGCCTCGATGCGGTGCGGGTTCTCGATCCGGACCAGGAAACTGCGCCAGCCGTGCTGGACCAGCTCGGGCGGCGCGGTGCCGGGGCTGCTGATCGCCGCGGCGTACTCGTCCAGTCGCACCTCGACCAGCACGAACGGACGCAGCAGGTCCTCGATGTCGCCGACGGTGGTGAGCCCGGCCAGCCGGGCCGTGACACCGTCGGGCAGCGGGTCGCCGAGGTCCCGGAGCGCGCGGACGGCGCGGGTGGCGGAGGCGAGCAGGGGCTGGACAGCGGGCTGGGTTCCGGGCTCGGTCACCGAGTCCTCCAGACGACGGTCTTCGCGAGGGACGTCCGGACGACGCTACCCCGCGGCGAGCGACGCGTAGAGCTCCTTTGTTGCGGCGTAGTCGGGCAGCAGGCCGGCCTCGCGCGCGGCGGCCAGGGACGGCGCCGCACGGTCCTTGTCGGACAGGACCGGGGTGATCGGCCGCCCGTCGCGCCCCGTCGCCGGCCAGTCGATGCCCAGCTCCGGGTCCAGGGGGTCGACGCCGTGCTCGCGGCCGGGTGCGTACGGCGCGGTGCACAGGTACATGACGGCGGAGCCGTCGGCCAGGGACAGGAACGCGTGGCCGAGCCCTTCGGCGACGTAGACGGAGCGGCGGTTGACGTCGTCGAGCAGCACGGAGTCCCAGCGTCCGAACGTCGGCGAGCCGACCCGGATGTCGACGACGACGTCGAGCACCGCGCCGGACACGCAGGTGACGTACTTGGCCTGGCTGGGCGGCACGTCGGCGAAGTGCAGGCCGCGCAGCACGCCGGCCGCCGAGACCGACAGGTTGGTCTGCACGATGTCGGGCCGGTGC
This sequence comes from Jiangella mangrovi, assembly GCF_014204975.1. NCBI lineage: Bacteria > Bacillati > Actinomycetota > Actinomycetes > Jiangellales > Jiangellaceae > Jiangella > Jiangella mangrovi. The sequence goes on along the minus strand of NZ_JACHMM010000001.1, from coordinate 3,211,723 downwards.
CCGAGGTGCGGGGCGAGCAGGTCGCCGCGGAAGGACTCGAGGAAGACGCCGCGGGGGTCGCCGAACTGCTGCGGCGTCACCACGAAGGCGTCGCCGACGGCCAGCGGCTCGATCTTCGGGCTCACGCGGGCGCCCCGTCGAGCAGGCCGATGAGGTACTCGCCGTAGCCGGACTTGCGCAGCCGCTCGCCGCGCTCGCGCAGCTGGTCGTCGTCGATGTGGCCCATGCGCCAGGCCACCTCCTCGGGGCAGCCGATCTTCTGGCCCTGCCGAGCCTCGATGACGCGGACGTACTCGCCGGCGGCCAGGAGGTTGTCGAAGGTGCCGGTGTCGAGCCAGGCGGTGCCGCGGGGCAGCACCTCGACGTGCAGGGCGCCGCGCTCGAGGTAGGTGCGGTTGACGTCGGTGATCTCGAGCTCGCCGCGTGCCGACGGCTTCAGCTCGCGGGCGATCTCGACGACGTCGCTGTCGTAGAAGTAGAGGCCGGGGACGGCGTAGTTGCTGCGCGGGGCGGCAGGCTTCTCCTCCATGCTGACCGCGCGCCCGGCGTCGTCGAACTCGACGACGCCGTAGGCGGTGGGGTCGGCGACGTGGTAGGCGAAGACCAGCCCGCCGTCGACCTCGGTGTACTTGCGCAGCTGGGTGCCGAGGCCGGCGCCGTAGAAGATGTTGTCGCCCAGGACCAGCGCCACGTGGTCCGAGCCCACGAAGTCGGCTCCGATGACGAACGCCTGCGCCAGGCCGTCGGGGCTGGGCTGCTGGGCGTAGGAGACGGAGATGCCCAGGTCGGAGCCGTCGCCGAGCAGCGACTGGAACTGCTCCGCGTCGCGCGGCGTGGTGATGACGAGGATGTCCCTGATGCCGGCCAGCATGAGGGTGGTCAGCGGGTAGTAGATCATGGGCTTGTCGAAGACCGGGAGCATCTGCTTGCTGACCGCCACGGTGAGCGGATGCAGCCGCGTTCCCGAGCCGCCCGCCAGGATGATTCCTCGCATGAGCGCCTACGATAGCCCGCGGAAGTGGTGGTTTCGGGAGGGGTCGACATGCGGTTGCTGGTCACGGGTGGAGCCGGCTTCATCGGCTCGCATTACGTCCGCCAGGCGCTGTCCGGCGCCTACCCCGGCCTCGAGGGCGCCGAGGTCGTCGTGCTGGACAAGCTGACCTACGCCGGCAACCCCGCCAACCTCGAGCCCGTCGCCGACGACCCCCGCTTCAGCTTCGTCAAGGGCGACATCCTCGACACCGGTCTGGTCGACGAGCTGATCGCCGCCGCCGACCAGGTCGTCCACTTCGCCGCCGAGAGCCACGTCGACCGCTCCATCCAGGGCGCGGCCGCGTTCGTGCAGACCAACGTCGTCGGCACGCAGACGCTGCTCGACGCCGCGCGGCGCCACGGCGTCGACCGGTTCGTGCACGTGTCCACCGACGAGGTGTACGGCTCCATCGAGTCCGGGTCGTGGACCGAGGACCACATCCTCGAGCCGAACTCGCCGTACAGCGCCAGCAAGGCCGGCAGCGACCTCGTCGCCCTCGCCTACCACCGCACCCACGGCGTGCCGGTCTCGGTCACCCGCTGCTCGAACAACTACGGGCCGTACCAGTACCCCGAGAAGGTCATCCCGCTGTTCGTCACCAACCTGCTCGACGGCCGCAACGTGCCGCTCTACGGCGACGGTCTCAACGTGCGCGACTGGCTGCACGTCGACGACCACTGCCAGGGCATCGAGCTGGTCCGGGCGGGCGGGGCCGCGGGCCGGGTCTACAACATCGGCGGCGGTCGCGAGCTGACGAACAAGGAGCTCACCGGCCTGCTGCTCGACGCGTGCGGGGCCGGCTGGGACCGCGTCGACCACGTCGAGGACCGCCTCGCGCACGACCGCCGCTACTCCGTCGACGACGGCCGGATCCGCGCCGAGCTCGGCTACGCGCCGCGCCGGGACTTCGCCGACGGACTGGCCCGCACCGTCGCCTGGTACCGCGACCAGCGGTCCTGGTGGGAGCCGCTCAAGAACCGCTGATCGAGGGTTGATCCCCCGCCCGGCCGGGGGATACTCGAAGCACCCTGTGGTCGATCGGGAGGATTCGAGGACTTGCGTCGTGTGGTCGGCATCCTTCTGGCGACGGTGCTGGCGGCGACCCTCCTCACCGGGTGGGCGCCCGGCTGGCTGACCGGACCCGACGGCGCCCGCGACGTCCGCCGTCCGGAGCCCAAGACCGTCGACGTCGGTGAGTTCACCGCCGGCGGCAGCAGCCACGCGACCGCCGTCCAGGCCGCCATCGACGCGTCGTCGCCCGGCCAGACCGTCGTGTTCCCCGCGGGCGTCTACGTGCTCGACCGCCCCATCCGGTTCGCGTCGCGCCGCAACTACGCCGCGGCCGACGGCGCCCGGGTCGTCCTGCGCGCTGCCGGCGCCGACGGCGTCACGATCGAGCAGGACCTGCTCCGCGACGTCACCATCAGCGGGCTCGAGTTCGACAACGTCCGCGTCGCGCTGATCGGCTCCGACGACTACAGCGCGGTCTCCGACGTCACGCTGCGCGACTGCTGGTTCCGCAACGGGCGGACGGGCAGCGAGTGGGGCGTCGCCTACGTGCTGCTCCGCCACACCAGCGGGGTCACCGTCGAGGGCTGTGAGTTCCTGCGCGATCGCGCGCACCCCGGCCGCGGCGTCGTCGCCGACACCACCCGCCTCACCGTCGTCAAGGACTCGTGGTTCGGCACCACCCCGGACCTCGACCCGGCCGTGCCCGACGGCTGGTTCCGCACCGCCGTCAACGTGTGGGGCCACGACCTCGCGACCGGCCGGGGCAACGACGAGGTGGTGGTCGACGGCAACGTCTGGCGGCGCACGCCCGGCATCGGCGCGCCGGCCGGGTGCGCGTTCTGCCAGGACCACGGGCTCTACGCGTGGGGCAGCCGGCGCCTCTCGATCGTCGGCAACCGCGCCGACGGCTGGGACGCCTCGCCGGCCGGCGGCTCGATGAAGCTGCGCAACCAGTACGACACCTTCGTCGTCGGCAACCGCATGCGCTCCTCGGGCATCTACACCTACGTCTACGCCAGCCAGAACATGCCCGAGGTGTTCCGGCGGGTCTCCATCCGTGACAACGGCATCGACATGCGCGGCGCCACCGGGTGCCGGCACTACTGCGGGGTCACGTACTGGCGCGACGCCGAGATCACCGGGCAGCAGGGCCCGCCCGAACGCGACGTGTTCATCGGCGGCAACTCGTTCCTGGACGGCGGCCTCATCTCGGTGTCGAGCAGCCGGGCGCGTGAGTTCTGCGTCCAGGGCAACCCGAGGGCCGTGCTGACCTCGCACCTGGGCAGCGTCCGCACCTCGAACTGCGGCGCGGCGCCGGAGTGGGAGGACCCGTTCGCCGGGCTGCACCGCGGCGACTTCGACGGCGACGGCCGCGACGACTTCGTCCAGCTGGTCCGCCCGCGCGACCGCGACCCGTACTGGCGGGCGCACCTCAGCGCCGGCTCCGGCGTCGACATCCAGCGCTGGCCGGCTCGGCTCGACGGCGCGCAGCTGGCGGCCCGGTTCGGGGTCCAGGTCGGCGACTTCGACGGCGACGGCCATGACGACCTCGCCTGGGCCGGTTCCTGCTCGGGCGAGACGCACTGCTGGCGGGTCGCGCTGGGCGGCGACGACGGCTTCGCGCCGCCGAAGCCGTGGGCCCGGCTCGGACCCATCACGGGTGAGACGACCGACTTCGGCGTCCAGGTCGGCGACTTCGACGGCGACGCCCGCGACGACCTCCTCTACCGCGCTCGCTGCGGCCCGTCGGACGAGCGCTGCTGGCGCATGCTGAGCAGCGACGGCGAATCCTTCCAGGCCGGCTCGTGGGGCGACGGCAGCGCCTGGACCGCCGAGAGCGCCGTGTACGGCCTGCTCGTGGCCGACTTCACCGGCGACGGCCGCGACGACGTCGCCTACCGCGGCGCGTGCGGCAACGACGGCGAGCCCTGCTTCCGGATGCACGTCAGCGGCGATCACGGCTTCCAGGTGCGCTCCTGGGGCGATGACTTCTGGCCGGCCGCCGACGGGTCGACGGCGCACTACGGCCTCTCCGTCGGCGACGTGGACGGCGACGGCGACGCCGACCTCGGCTACCGCGGTCTCTGCGGCGACGGAGAGTCGCAATGGCGGTACCACCTGAGCACGGGGTCGGGCTTCACCGTCACCTGCGCGACGCGGGCGAAGCTCCCGCCCGCGCCGTCGCCCCGGTGAGGTTCTGCCGGGGGTCCGAAGTTCTGCCGGGGTGATGAGGTGGGCTCCCCGTCCCCCTGGTGCCCAGTCTCTTAGCCGCGCACCTGCGCCTCAAGTCGGCGCCCACTGTGGTTACTTCGCCGCTGTGGTCGGGGGCTTCGACTTGACCCGCACGCACGCGGCCAAGAACCTGGCACCTATCAGGGGGACGGGGAGACCCTGGGCACGCCTCGCCGCTCCCGTTCGTCCGGTTCGCCGGGGTGTGGACAGCGATGATCATCAAGGATCGCGTACAGTGACGTCCGGCAGAGTGGTGTACCGATCCCGGTGAGCGTGTCGCTGTAGATGTGGGTGACGGCCACCGGGTGATCCTTCGAGTGATCTCTCACAACCGACTCGAAGAAGGACACCAACGATGACCGTCAGGACCAGTATCGACCCTGCCCGCCTGCTCGAGGAACAGCTGGCCCAGGCCAGCCCGGATCTGTTGCGCGAGTTGCTGCAGACGTTCATCAACACGCTGTTGTCGGCCGAGGCTGACGCGGTGTGTGGTGCGCAGTACGGCACGACCAGCCCGGAGCGGGTGAACCGGCGGAACGGCTACCGGCACCGCGACTTCGACACCCGTGCCGGCACGATCGATGTCGCGGTGCCCAAGCTGCGTCAGGGGTCCTACTTCCCCGAGTGGCTGCTCGAGCGCAGGAAGCGGGCCGAGCGGGCACTCACCTCGGTGGTGGCGACCTGCTACCTGCTCGGGGTGTCCACCCGGCGGATGGACAAGCTGGTGCAGTCGTTGGGCATCACGGCCCTGTCGAAGTCGCAGGTTTCGGAGATGGCCAAGGACCTCGACGCGCACGTGGAGCAGTTCCGCACCCGCTCGCTGGCCGACGCCGGGCCGTTCACGTTCGTCGCCGCCGACGCACTCGTGCTCAAGGTCCGCGAGGGTGGCCGGGTCGTCGCAGTCCACGCGCTGGTCGCGACCGGCGTGAACGCCGACGGGCACCGCGAGATCCTCGGCATCCACGTGACCACCAGCGAGGACGGCGCCGGCTGGCTCGCCTTCTGCAGAGATCTGACCGCCCGCGGCCTCACGGGGGTCAAGCTCGTCACGTCCGATGCCCACCGCGGGCTGACCTCCGCGATCGAGGCGACTCTGCCGGGTGCGGCCTGGCAACGCTGCCGCACCCACTACGCCGCCAACCTCATGTCAGCGACACCGAAGAACTCGTGGGGCTGGGTCAAGGCCCTGCTGCACTCCATCTACGACCAGCCCGACGCCGAGTCGGTGCATGCCCAGTTCGACCGCGTCGTCGACGCCCTGACCGAGAAACTCCCCGCCGTCGCTGACCACCTCGAACACGCTCGCGCCGACATCCTGGCCTTCACCGCGTTCCCCAAGGAGATCTGGCGACAAATCTGGTCGAACAACCCCAACGAGCGCCTCAACCGCGAGATCCGCCGCCGCACCGACGTGGTCGGGATCTTCCCCGACCGGCCCTCGATCATCCGCCTCGTCGGCGCCGTCCTGGCCGAACAGCACGACGAGTGGGCCGAAGGCCGCCGCTACCTCGGACTCGACGTCCTCACCCGCTCCCAGGCCGTCGCAACAGCCGAGCAGGAGGTGACCGACGAGGAGCTGACCCTGCAAGCCATCACGGCCTGAAGCACAACGACGAGGGATCAGACCTCGTACACCACGTCACCGGACTTGACCTCGCGTACATCACCAGGCTTTCTCCCACACCACTAGGCCTGCAGGCCTCATGAGGCACCAGAAACCCTGGTGGGCGGCCCAGAAAACGACGGGAGATCCCACATCGCGGACGCGACTTCACTATGCAGAGCCGACCTGACTAGAGCGTGTCTCCTATATGCGCGCCCATGTGATGCAGGCGGACAGCACGACGGCGGCGCGGTAGGTGATCGCGAGCTTGTCGTAGCGGGTGGCCAGTCCTCGCCATTGCTTGATCAGAGCGAAGGAGCGTTCGACGACGTTGCGCTGCTTGTAGGTCTGCTCGTCCAGGGCCGGAGGTCGCCCGCCGGCCGAGCCCTTGCGTTTGCGGGCGGCGATCTCGTTCTTCTTCTGCGGGATCACGGCCTTGATGTGCCGGGCTGCGAGCATCTGGCGGTTGACGCCGGAGGTGTAGGCGCGGTCGGCGATCACCGCGTCCGGGGTGGTGCGGGCCCGGCCCGGCCCCAGGCGAGGGACGCGGATGTCGGCCAGCACCTCGGTAAGCATCACGCCATCGTTGCGCTGCCCGCCGGTGATGACCGCGGCCAGCGGGCGGCCGTGTCCATCCACCGCAAAGTGGATCTTGCTGGTCAGTCCGCCACGCGACTTGCCGATACCGTGACCTGCAGGTTCACGTTCCCCGCCGATCGGGCTAGGAACGAACCCGTCAGGCTGACTCGTGTGATTCGCCCGCGCCCCCCGTGTCCCGCTCCGGGCGCGTGGTGTTCGTGGCGTGCTGGTGGGCACGGTTGATCGTGGCGTCCACCGACACCGTCCAATCGATCTGACCAGCGGCGTCCGCCTGGGCAAGCAGCCCGGCCAGCACCTTGTCCCAGGTCCCATCCTCGGCGTATCGGCGGTGCCGCTTCCAGACCGTCTTCCACGGCCCGAATGGCTCTCGGGGCAGGTCCCGCCACGGGATCCCGGTCCGGTACCGGTAGACGATCCCCTCCACCACCCGCCGGTTATCCCAGAACGGGTGGCCCCGCCGCCCCGCGTTCGACGGCAGCAACGGCTCGATCTGCTCCCACTGAGCATCGGTCAACGACTCAAACCGAGACGAACTCACACTGCGATCATGCAGCGCGACTCATCACAGATATGGGAGACACACCCTAGCCAGAACCGTCCTCTGCACCCGCACGGCCACGCAGAAGACGGTTCTGCGTAGTGAAGTCGATTGGCGCTAGTGAAGACGACCTCCCACCCGTCGCCAGACTCCCCCCGTCCCCCTGATAGCTGCCGAGTTCTTGGCCGCGGGGACCCGGGTCACGTCCAAGCGCCCCCGGGGCGCGCGGACTCGAGGCGAGTGCACGCGGCTAAGACACTGGGCAGCAGGGGGACGGGGAAACCCAGCGCAACCACACGAACCCAAGAAAAGGTCAGGGGAGCAGGTCGTCGAGCATGCCGAGCAGGAGGTGCATGCGCCGGTCGGCGGCCCTGACGCTGCCCCGTTTGACGGCGCGGAAGTAGCGGTTGCGCCAGCCGCTGAGGAACAGCACCAGCGCGACCGCCACCTGCGGCCGCCACGGGACGGCGCCGGCCGCCGCCAGCGCGGGCCGTAGTGACGCCGGCGCCTCGAGCTCGGCGACCAGGCCGCGCGGGTCGGGCGAGGACATCAGGACCTTGACGACGTCGTGGGCGACCGGCCGGTAGCCGGCGTCCTCCCAGTCGACCAGCGCCAGCCGGCCGTCGGTCAGCCGCAGCACGTTGCCCAGGCCGGGGTCGCCGTGGCTCAGCCCGACGGTGAGCGGACGGCCGTCGTCGAGGAGGGCCCGGACCCGCAGCCAGGTGTGGTGCGGGTCGAGGTCGCCCGGCCAGATGCCCGGCGGCGGGTCCTCGGCGAGGCCGGAGAACGCGCTCAGCGCCCGGGCGCGCTGCTCGCCGCCGAGCCGCTCGTGGGTCAGCCCGAGCCGCTCCCAGGTCTCGGCCAGCAGCGCGAGCAACTCGGGGACCGCGTCGGCGGCGTCGGCGGCCCTGACGGGGGCGCCGTCGAACGCCTCCTCGACCAGCCAGTCGGCGACGGCGTCGCCGTCCAGACCGCGCCGGGCCAACCCGCCGTCGAGCACCCGTGGGACGGCGAACGGCGTGCGGCCGGCCAGCGCTCGCTGGTGCTCGCTGCCGATGACCAGCGGCGTCGGCCTGGCGGGGGCGGAGCGCTGCTGCACGACGAGCGTCCGGTGCACCTCCGTGACGTAGAACGCCCGGAAGCGCAGCTGCTCGGCGGTGCGCATGGCGCCGGCCACGACGACGTCAGCGGCGGCCACCGATCGCACCGTCGGCCGACCGTCCGCCACCAGCACCGACGCGCCCGTGCGGTGGTCGACGAAGACACCACTGGTCGGGAAGGCCGTCGTGGTGTCGAGCCGGGCCGAGAACGCGATGCGGTTGTCGTGGAAGAAGTCGCGTCGCCGCAACCGGGCGACCCCCCGCGCGGCCGGCAGGCTGCCCGTCATCCGCTCGATCGCGGCCGTCCAGTCGAGGGACCGGACCGCGTCGGAGATGTCAGGAGCGTGGGCAGGCATCAGGCATGGTAACCAGCACAACGGCCCTGTTCAGGGCCCTTTGACCCGGAATTGAATGAGAGTGTTCTCATCTTCGGCGGCAACCCCGCCACGACAGCGGGGGTCATGCGTGCGAGGCTGCTGTAAAGTCGTCCGGTCACGTCCGCACGCACATCAGCAGCGGCGTGGCCCTCACGTAGTCGTACGGACGGGAACGAAGCAGTGTCGACAGATGTCGCGGTAGTTGGACTGGGTTACGTGGGCCTGCCCTTGGCGCAAGAGGCGAGCCGCTCCGGCCTGCAGGTCATGGGCTTCGACGTGAGCACCAGGGTCGTCGAGGGTCTGAACGAGGGTCGCTCGCACGTCGACGACCTCTCCGACGCCGACATCGCCGAGATGCGCGCCGCGGGCTTCCGCGCCAGCGCCGACGAGTCCGACCTCGACGGCGCCGACGCCATCGTCATCTGCGTGCCGACGCCGCTCTCCGACGACGGCGGGCCCGACCTCGGCGCCGTCAAGGCCGCCGTTGCCACCGTCGGGCGGCACCTGTCCGCGGGCATGCTGGTGGTGCTCGAGTCCACCACCTACCCCGGCACCACCGATGAGGTCGTCCGGCCCATGCTCGAAGAGGCCTCCGGGCTGGTCGCCGGCCGCGACTTCCACCTCGCCTTCTCGCCCGAGCGCATCGACCCGGGCAACCCGAAGTTCGGCATGCGCAACACCCCCAAGGTCGTCGGCGGCCAGACCCCCGAGTGCACCGAGCGGGCGGCCGCGTTCTACCGCCGCTTCGTCGACACCGTCGTCGAGGCCAAGGGCACCCGCGAGGCCGAGACCGCCAAGCTGCTCGAGAACACCTACCGGCACGTCAACATCGCGCTGGTCAACGAGATGGCGCGGTTCTGCCACGAGCTGGGCATCGACCTCTGGGACGTCATCCGGCTGGCCAAGACCAAGCCGTTCGGGTTCCAGGCGTTCTACCCCGGCCCCGGCGTCGGCGGGCACTGCATCCCCATCGACCCCAACTACCTGAGCCACAACGTGCGGGTCCGCCTGGGCTACCCGTTCCGCTTCGTCGAGCTGGCGCAGGAGATCAACGCCACCATGCCGGCGTACGTGGTCCAGCGCATCCAGAACATCCTCAACCTCGACGGCAAGGCCGTGAACGGCTCGACCGTCCTGCTGCTCGGCGTCACGTACAAGCCCGACATCGCCGACCAGCGCGAGTCGCCCGCCGTTCCGCTGGCCAAGCGGCTGATCTCACTCGGCGCCAACGTCGTCTTCCACGACCCCAAGGTCCCGTCGTGGAAGGTCGACGACACCGTCCTCGACTGCGAGCCCGACCTCGACGCCGCGCTGGCCTCGGCCGACCTCGCCGTCGTCCTGCAGCCGCACGCCGAGTACGACGGCCACCTCATCGCCAAGACCGCGAAGCGGGTCTTCGACACCCGCGGCATCACGCCGCTGGGCGACGGCGTCGAGCACATGTGAGCTGATCGGCGGTGTCCGCCCTGCTGCTCGGGGTCGACCGCGCCGACATCACCCCCGGCCGGCCGCTGCCGCTGGCCGGGTTCGCCTTCCGCGACGGGCTGGGTCCGGCGACGGGCACGGCCGGTCCGCTGCGGCTGCGCACGCTGGCGTTCTCCAGCGGCGACGGCGGCGGCAGCGGCGGCGCCGTCGGCGGCGAGCGGGCGGTGCTCGTCTCCGCCGACCTGCTCGGGTGGGGCTTCGACACCGCCGAGCGGGTGCACGGCGAGCTGACCCGGCGCTACGGGCTGCCGGCTCGCTCGGTGCTGTTGCACGCCACCCACACGCACTCCGCCCCGCAGGTGTCGAGAGGATTCGCCCCGGCCATCGGCGCGGTCGACGACGCCTACGTCGACCAGGTCTGCGAGGCGGTCGTCGACGGCGTCGGGCGGGCGCTGGCGGCACTGCGGCCGGTGACCGTCGACCGGTTCGCCGACCGCGCGGCCCTCGGTCACGACCGGCGGGCGGCCCGCTCCCCGTCGACGCTCCCGCGATCGTCCGTCGACCCCGCCGTCACCGTGCTGCGCTTCACGGGGCCTGACGGCGTGGCCGCCCTGCTGGTGCACTTCGCCTGCCACCCGGTGGTCCACCGCGACAACGTGGTCACGCCGGACTTCGCGGGCGCGGCCATGGACCTGGTGGAGCGCCGCTACCCGGGCACGGTGGCGGTCTACGCGCAGGGCTGCTGCGGCGACATCGACCCGCTGCCGTCGTTCGCGACCGTCGACGCCGCGGCCGGCGAGCTGGCGCTCGCGGTCGCCCGGGCGCTGAGCGGCACCCGCATCGACGTGGGACCGGCCGCGCTCGCGACCGAGCGCACCACCGTCGAGCTGCCACTCCAGGACGGCGCGGACCCGCCGTCGGCGCCCGTCGTCGTCTCGTCCCTGCGGCTCGCGGCGGACCTGCAGCTACTCGGTGTCTCCGGCGAGCCGGTGGGCGCGTACGGGCGGCGGGTGGCGGTGCTGTCCGGCGGGACGACCCTGCCGCTCGGCTACACGAACGGCATGACCGGCTACCTCGTCACTGCCCGGCAGCTGGCCCAGGGCGGGTACGAGGCGGACGAGGCGCCGTACTGGTTCGGGCTGCCCGGCCGGTTCGCGCCGCAGGCCGAGGGCGTGCTGCACCGCGCCCTCGCGGCGGCACTGCGCCCGCGTTAGGTTGTGCGGCATGACCGACGACGCCGAGGTCGTGTGGCGGCCCGACCCCCAGGCCGTAGCCGCCAGCCGGATGAGCGAGTTCCGCGCCTGGCTGCGCGACCAGGGCATCGCCGACACCGCCGACTACGACGAGCTGTGGCGCTGGTCGGTCGCCCAGCCGGGCGCGTTCTGGGGCGCCATCGCGCGGTTCTTCGAGGTCGGCTTCGTCGACCCGCCGACGGACGTGCTGCCCGACGTCGTCATGCCGGGCACCCGCTGGTTCCCCGGCGCGACCCTCAACTACGCCGCGCACGCGCTCCGGCCCGGTCCCGGCAAGGGCGGTGAGGACGTCGCGGTGGTCTTCCGGCGCGAGGACGGCCTGCGCACCGAGCTGACCTACGGCGAGCTGCGCCGGCAGGTCGCCGCCATGCGCGCCGCGCTGGCCGCCCAGGGCGTCGGCCCCGGCGACCGGGTGGCCGCGCTGGTGCCGAACGCGCCGCAGACGCTGGTCGCGTTCCTGGCCACAGCCAGTCTGGGCGCCGTCTGGTCGTCCTGCTCCCCCGACTTCGGCGTCCGCGCGGCGGCCGACCGGTTCGCGCAGATCGAGCCGGTCGTGCTGGTCGCCTGCGACGGCTACGTCTACAACGGCAAGGCGGTCGACGTCCGGCCGACGGTGGCGGCGCTGCGGGCGCAGCTGCCGACGCTGCACGCCGTCGTCGGCATCCCGTTCGGCGGAGAGGAGTTGCCCGACGCGCTGGCGTTCGACGACCTGCTCGAGCGGTACGACGGCGCCCCGCTGGAGTTCGACGCCGTCCCGTTCGATCACCCGCTCTGGGTGCTGTACTCGTCCGGCACCACGGGGCTGCCCAAGGGCATCGTGCAGGGACACGGCGGCATCCTGCTCGAGCACCTCAAGTCCCTGGGGCTGCAGCTGGACCTGAAGCCCGGCGAGCGGTTCTTCTGGTTCACCACCGCCGGCTGGATGATGTGGAACTTCCTCGTCAGCGGCCTGCTGGTGGGGTCGACGGTGGTGCTGTACGACGGCAGCCCGGGTCACCCGTCGCTGGGGTCGCTGTGGGACATGGCGGCCGAGGAGCGCATCGGCGTCTTCGGCACGTCGGCGCCGTTCGTGCAGGCCTGCCTCAAGGACGGCCTCTCGCTGAACCCGTCGGCGCTGTCGTCGCTGCGCGCCGTCGGCAGCACCGGGGCGCCGTTGTCGACCGACGGCTTCCGCTGGCTGGGCCGCAACCTGGGACCGTCCGTGCAGATCGCCAGCCTGTCCGGCGGCACCGACGCCTGCACGGCGTTCGTCGGGCCGGCGCCGGACGTCCCGGTCTGGCTCGGCGAGCTGTCCCGGCCCGCGCTCGGCGCCGCGCTGGCCGCGTTCGACGAGGCCGGTCACCCCGTCATCGGCGAGGTCGGCGAGCTGGTGCTGACCGCGCCGATGCCATCGATGCCGGTGTCGTTCTGGGCCGACCCCGACGGCTCCCGGCTGCGGGCGGCCTATTTCGAGGACTACCCCGGCGTCTGGCGGCACGGCGACTGGATCACCATCACGCGGCACGGGTCGGCGGTCATCCACGGGCGCAGCGACTCCACGCTGAACCGCGGCGGCGTCCGCATGGGCACGGCCGAGTTCTACCGCGTCGTCGAGGGCCACCCCGGCGTCGTCGACTCCCTGGTCATCGACACCTCCGGCGCCGGCGACACCGACGGCGAGCTGCTCTGCTTCCTGGTGCTGGCCGACGGGGTCGAGCTGGACGCCGTCGAGCCCGAGCTGCGCAAGGCGCTGCGCGCCGAGCTCTCGCCGCGGCACGTCCCCGACCGCTTCCTCGTGGTCGACGACGTGCCGCGCACCCTGACGGGCAAGAAGTGCGAGGTCCCGGTGAAGCGGATCCTCGCCGGGGTGGCGGCCGAGAAGGCCGTCAGCCGCGAGGCGCTGCGCAACCCCGCGTCCCTCGACCCCTTCGTCGCGCTGGCCGCCACCCGCTGACGACGGCTACTTGCGGCGGCGACGGCCCTCGGGGAGCGGGAGCGGGTCGACGCTCTGGTCGTTGGCCGTCAGGTCGATGCCGTAGTCGCCGGCGAACACCATGTGCGTCTCGATGTCGACGTCGTCGTCCTGCTGGGTGAGGTTGAAGACGCGGGCGCCGCGCAGACGGTTCCGCTCGGCGCCGCTGAGGCCGTAGGTGCCGAAGCCGGTGTTGCCCGCGTAGCCGAGCATGACGCCGTAGTAGTTGCCGACATAGGTGTTGACGTGGTCGTGGCCGCAGAACACGCCGCGCACGTCACCGCGGTCGAGGATCGCGGAGAACATGCCGGAGTTGAACGGGCCGGGGCACTCGGTCTCGTTGCGCTCGCCGACGATGCCGTGCTTGGCGACGGCGCGCGCGTGGTCGGCGTCGGTGCGGCTGTCGACGCTGGCGAACCACATGAAGCGGTACTCCCAGAGCGGGATGTGGATGAACATCAGCGCCGGGACCTTCTTGCCACCGGCCCGCTTCTCGACCAGCTCGGAGGTCTCGGTGTACCAGTGCACCTGGTTCATCCGCAGCCAGTCCCAGTCCGGGTAGCCGGCGAAGTCCTGCCCGGCGATGGTGTCCGGGGCGTAGCGGCCGCTGTCGAGGAGGAACAGGCCGAAGACCGGCTGCTGGCCGCGGGCGCCGCGGATCAGCAGGTTCATGTTGCCGCTGCCGGTGACGCCGTCCGGGCTGGGCTGGTTCTGGTTGTAGGGGTAGGCCCGGTAGAACTCGAGCATGTCCTCTTCGTCCATGCCGGTCTGGGGCGTGGAGTCCTCGTCGTGGTTGCCGTAGGTGATGACCCACGGGATCTCCCGCGACTCCATCGGCTGGACGATGTTGTTCATCGCCTGCTTCATCTCGGTGGCGTTCGCGCAGCCGCCGGTGATGTTGTCGCCGTTGTGCACGACCAGGTCCGGCTGCTCGGCGTCGAGCACCTCGTTCATCAGCTCGATGGTGCGCCGGTCGATGCGCTCGTCGTCCTGGGTGTCGTTGAACTGGACGATCTTGAACGTGCCGTCGGCCTTGAAGCGCAGCGGCCGGTCGGCCTCGGCCGCGCCGGCCGGCGCCGCGCCCGCGAGCGCGCCGGTGGCGCCGAGCGCGAGGGCGGCGGTGCCCAGGCCGCCCATGCGGACGAAGTCGCGACGGTCCCAGCCGGGGGTGTCCTCGGCGTGCTGCTGGTCGTGCTCGCTCATGGCGGCCTCATCTCCTGTGACGACGGGGGTGGTGCCGGGGACGCTAACGACCGACGGGCACGAACGGCCGTCGCGATGGTGGCGGCCGGATGAAGGGCATCCGAATAGGGTCGTCCGCGTGGAACCGTTCCGCATCGACGTGCCCGAGTCCGAGCTGGACGCCCTCCGCGGCCGGTTGCGTGCCACCCGATGGCCCGAGCCCGCCACCGTCGACGACTGGTCGCAGGGGGTGCCGCTCGACTGGCTGCGCGAGCTCTGCGCCTACTGGTCGACGGGGTACGACTGGCGGCGCGTCGAGGGCTGGCTCAACGGACTGCCGCAGTTCCGGACTGAGGTCGACGGGCTCGGGATCCACGGCCTGCACGTCCGGTCGCCGCACGCCGACGCGCTGCCGCTGGTGCTGACGCACGGCTGGCCGGGCTCGATCCTCGAGTCCCGCAAGGTCATCGGCCCGCTGACCGACCCGCCCGACCCCGCCGACGCGTTCCACGTCGTGGTCCCGTCGCTGCCCGGCTACGGGTTCAGCGACAAGCCCGCCCGCGCCGGCTGGGGCGTCGAGCGCATCGCTGCCGCCTGGGCCACCGTCATGGAGCGGCTGGGCTACGACCGCTACGGCGCCCAGGGCTGCGACTGGGGCACGACGGTGTCGACGTTGCTCGGGGTGGCGCACCCGGACCGCGTCGCCGGGATCCACCTCATGCCGCCGCTGGCGCCGCCCGACCCCGCCACGTTCGACGACCTCACCGAGGCCGAGCGCGCGGCCATCGACAGCCTGCGCGAGGCCGAGGAATGGGGCTCCGGCTACTCACGTCAGCAGGCGACCCGGCCCCAGACCGTCGGCTACGGACTGGTCGACTCGCCGGTGGCGCTGTGTGCCTGGATCGCGGAGAAGTACTGGACCTGGACCGACCACGACGACTCGCTCGACCCCGTCGTCGGCCGCGACGAGCTGCTCGACACCGTGATGCTGTACTGGCTGCCCGCCACGGGCGCCTCTGCGGCGCGGCTCTACTGGGAGAGCATCCGCCAGGTCGACGCCTGGATCTCCGACACCGCCGGCGACCCCGTCGACGTCCCCACGGGCTGCACGGTGTTCCCCCGGGAACTGCAGCGGCCGTCGCGGCGGTGGGCGGAGCGGCGCTTCACGAACATCCTCCACTGGGGCGAGCCCGCCCGCGGCGGCCACTTCGCCGCGCTCGAGCAGCCCGACACCTTCGTCGACGAGCTCAGGACGTTCTTCGCCCTGGTGCGGTGAGGGTCAGTCCTGCGGCTCGGAATCCGGGTCGGGGTCCGTCTCGGCGCTGGGTTCCGAGGGCAGCGGCGCGGCCGCGGGCTGGAAGATGTGCAAGCCCTTGTCCTTGCGCAGCCGCAGCCGCTCGTACCCGGCCAGCTCCTCGGTCCAGCGCGAGCTGACCGCCCACTCGTCGGGGCGGTTGGCGTCGTCGAGGGCGAAGACCGCGTCGCTCGAGGCGTGCGGCAGCAGCGCCGGAACGGCGGGATAGCGGGCCAGCGGGCCGAGGTCGCCGGGCGGGCCGTCGATGAAGACGAGGTCGATGCCCTCGAGGTCCTTGACCGCCTCGATGTCGTACCAGAGCCACTCGCGGTCCTCGCCGTCGCGGCGCCACGGGGTGAGCGGCGCGTAGCGCACCTCGACGACGTCCTCGAGACCGTGGTCGCGCAGCCGGCGCATGGACTCCTCGGCGAAGTTCTTGTCGTGCTCGAGCGCGACGATGCGGCCGGTGCCGAGCTTCTGGACGGCGTAGCCGAGCAGGATGCTGGAGACCCCGCTGCCGCACTCGACGATGAGTGACGGCCGGGTGGCCCAGACCCGCTCGACCAGCCACTGGACGGCGTCGGGCGAGGCGGCCCAGCTGCGCAGGGGCGGCAGCGGCGCACGCGGCTGCAGCAGCTCGCGGAGGTCGAGCAGCGCCTCGACCTGCCAGTAGACCTGGGCGACGTCGCGGCTGCTGACGGCGAAGCCGTCGGTGACCGACTTCTCGAGCCGGCCGGAGCTGTCGCGGACCGACGCCTCGAGCGCGTCGAGCCGGGCCTCGAGGGCGGCCAGGCGCGTGGCCTCGTCGCGATCGTGCGCGGCGCTGCGGCCGGCGGCGTCCTCGACGGAACGGAGCATCCGGTCGACCGCGTCGCCGACCACGCCGACCTGGCTGGCCCGGCGGGCGTCGGCGGCCAGGAGCTTGCCCAGCGCCGGCTGCTGCGCGTGGATGCGCAGGACGGCCGCGCCGATGACGGCCAGCGCGGCGAGGCACAGCACCACACCGGCCAGCACCAGACCGTTCGCCCAGCTCAGGGCGCCACCCGCGGCCGCGGCCAGAACACCTGCGACCCCCGCCGCGGCGGCGAGCGCCGCGGCCGGGATCAGCCTGCGCATCGGCAGAACGCGCATGTGCATCCACCTCGTGCTCGGTGCCGGAATACTCGTGATCCGGGCAAGGTCGGCCTACAGTACACCCTGTTGCGCCGGCAACGGACTCACGGGCGCAGGCGCCACCAGGTGCTCCTGATACCGGTGACGGAGCGGAACTCCTCACCGCTGACGGTGACGGCGCCGGCGCTGCCCCCGATGACTACCCGCCGCACCCGCCCGCCCCAGGCTCCGTTGCCGTCGCGCCTGGTCACCTCGATGGTGCGCAGGCTGCCGATGCTCGGATAGGCCCGCTCCAGCCGGTCCAGCGGCACCAGTGCGGACCAGTGGTGGGCCTGGCTGTCGACCACCCCGTCGTAGGGGTCGGCGAAGGCGCGCAGGTACGGCATCGACCCGGCGGCGGTCCAGCCGCCGTTGGCCGACCCGAACTGCGTGAACGCGGGCCGGCCGTCGTACATGAGCAGCTGCCCGGCGGTCGCGTCGACGGCCTCGTTGCCGCTGGGGTGCTCGTAGGCCGCGACGACGCCGCCCGACGGCGTGAAGTCGGCGACGCCGTCGAAGACCTGGCACGCCGTGGTGTCGCAGGTGTCGTACCAGCGCCCGGCGTTGGCGCGGCGCTCGAACGAGACGTAGGTCCGTGCGGCGACGGCCTGCGCGCGCACCGCCGCCTGCGGCCAGCTGGCCGGCATCTCCTGCGGCACGACCGACCGGAGATAGGACTGCATGGTCGTGATGACGACGGTGGCCAGCCCCGGCGCCGGGCCGACCCCGACGACACGCAGGGCGCCGCGGTACTCGCGATGGGTGCCGCCCAGCACCAGCCGGATCCGTCCGTCGGCGGTGTACAGCGTGGCCGGGCCGTCGTGCACGAGGTTGCCGCCGATGCGCACGTTCTGCCAGCCGCCGGCGATGCGGCCCTGGACCGCGAGCGTGCCGGCCTGCCGGATCACCCGCCAGTGGTCGACGGGGTACCCGCCGATGTCGCCCGGCAGCGCCGCACTGCCCGACGGCACCGTCACCCGCAGCCCGTCCTCGTGCACCACCTCGGTGGTGTCGTCGCTGTCCGCCCGGATGTGCACCCGCAGCAGCGGCTCGCCGCGGCTGCTCAGCGTCGTGCCCGGGTAGTAGTGGGCGAGGATCTGCGCGTGGCTCAGGCCGGAGGTGGCCGCCCCGTACGCGCCCCACTGCGACATGCCGCGCCCGTGCCCGAACCCGAGGCCCTCGAGGGCGAGGTTCCCCGACGCGGGCGCCACCATCCGCTCCACCTGCGACGACGGCGACGACGGCGACGACGGCGCGGACGACGGGGACGGCGTCGCGGCCGGCGCAGCCGACGACGTCGGCACACCGGTCAGGAGTGCGACCGCCGCGGCGAGCACGGCGATCGGCCGCACGTCAGGCCAGCCAATCGAAGATGGACCACCCGGAGGCCAGGACGCTGCTGCCGGAGAACGAGCCGGACCCGTTGCCGGTGTAGATGCGCGCGACGCCGTCGGGGAAGACCGCCACCAGGTCCGGACGGCC
The DNA here is from genome assembly GCF_014204975.1 of Jiangella mangrovi. Classification (NCBI taxonomy): domain Bacteria; kingdom Bacillati; phylum Actinomycetota; class Actinomycetes; order Jiangellales; family Jiangellaceae; genus Jiangella; species Jiangella mangrovi. Next base: position 3,193,490 of record NZ_JACHMM010000001.1, on the reverse strand, counting down.
GTCGCGGTTCACGTCGCCGGCGCCGGCGACCCGCGCGCCCCGCCAGCCGCTGCCGATGGCACGCACCGCGCCGAACGCACCGGTGCCGGTGCCCGGGTACAGCCATAGCCGCCCGTCCAGGCCGCGGGCCAGCAGGTCGACCTTGCCGTCGCCGTCCCAGTCGCCGGGGCCGACCAGCATGTTCATGATCTGCCAGCCGCTGCCGATGCGCCGGGCCGAGCCCACGCCGCCGTCGGCGCGGCCGGGGTAGAGCCAGAGCGTCTTGTCCGAGCGCTTGCGGGCCAGCAGGTCCGGGAGCCCGTCGCCGTTCCAGTCGCCGACGGCGGTGACCATGTCGACGGTGTCGAAGCCGACGCCGATGCGGCGGGTGGCGAGGAAGCCCGCCGCGCCGTTGCCGGAGTACAGCCACAGCGTGCCGTCGGAGCGCCGCGTTGCGATGACGTCGTCGTTGCCGTCGCGGTCCCAGTCTCCGGGCAGCACGACGGTCGCCATGGTGTCCCAGCCGACACCCAGCTGCCGCGACGACCGGTAGCCGCCGGCCGGGCTGCCCGGGTAGAACCAGAGCGTCCCGTTCGTCCGCCGGGCCACGAGGTCGGGCGCCGTGACGGAGTCGAGGCTGCGGCTCGGCGAGAGGCCCATGAAGGCGGCCACCCCGGCCCTGATGCGGCCCAGCCGGGCGTACAGCTCGTCGCCGGGGCACTCGGTCGCGGCGGCGTCGCGGTGCCCGGCGACCGCCGGCCACCACTCGCCGTCGTAGCGGACGGCGTAGCGCGGATCGACGCCGTGCAGCCGGAACTTCCAGGCGAACAGCCGCTCGTACGCGACGAGGACGGCGTCGCTCGGGACGTTGTTCGAGTAGGTGCCCAGCGCGGACGCGGCGAACGCGTCGTCGTTGTAGCCGGCGGTGTGCGCGCCGATGACGGCCCGCTCCACCCCGCCGTAGCGGCCCTCCCAGATGGTGCCGAAGCGGTCGACGATGAAGTTGTAGCCGATGTCGTTCCAGCCGCGGGAGCGCACGTGGTACGTGTAGATCGACCGGATCATGTTCGGCACGTCGGCCGGCGCGTAGTTGTTCGCGCTGACCGTGTGGTGCACGAACGCGCCGTTGACCTCTCCGAAGTCCGGCGGGTCGGCGCGCAGGCTCTCGTCGGCGCCCCACTGGGCCCGGCTGCGGATGCCCGGGCGGGCGGCGATGCGGCCGGTCTCGGCGGCGTAGGCGGCCGGCGCGGTGACGTCCATGGCGGCGTCGGCTCGGGCCCGCTCGTCCGGGCGGACCAGGTCGAGGCGCAGGTCCTGGGGACTCGCGCCGCCGGCGGTGTCGACGCGCACCTGGACGGCGTCGGCGGTGGTCACCAGCAGCGGGTCGGTCCCGGCGCGCCGCCCGGCCGCGGCGGCGGCCTCGGCGGACCCCGGGTCGGGAGCGTGGTCGTCGCCGTGCGGCAGCTCGTACCACTGCGACCAGGCGCCGTCGGTGCGCAGCCGCACCCACGCGACCACGTCGGCGTCGCCCCGCCAGGTGACGGCGGCCAGGTTGAACGGGCGGACCTGCAGCTGCTCGGTCGAGGCGACGGTCAGGTGGCCGGACCGCGCGGCCGGGGCCCGATCACCGGGTGGCGGGGCGGCCGCCAGGCCGGTCAGCGGGATGGTCTGCAGGATCGAGCCGCTGGACGGTGTCAGCGCTGCCCGGGTCTCGGCGGCCGGCGTGGAGCCGGTCGTCAGGTCGTCGGCGGTGGCGATGCCCGCGACTGCCGTGAGCATCGACAACGCGGCCGCTGCGCTCGTGAGCACGAGCGGCGCGTGGTGAGCGCGTGGTCGTCCCATCCCCCGGTCCCATCGGCCGTGTGATTGAAGTTGCCAATGTGACAACAGTGACGACAGTACGCCTGAATGGCGGTTTCGGCAGTGAGATGGGTGAAACCGTTTGACGGAGAAAGATTCAGCCGAGTGGCGGTGCCGGGACGCGCTCGCCCTCGGTCAGCGAGCCCGCGGCGTCGTCCTCGGGGTGCGCCCAGGGCAGCTCACGACCGAGAAGCTCCTGGTAGAGCGCCCGCAACGACTCCTCCTGCCGCGCCCACGAGTAGCGCTCGCGGAAGGCGGGGTCGTGCACCGCCTTGCGGTAGGTGTCGAGGTCGTCGAGCACCGCCGACACCGCGCGCGCCATGTCGGCGGGGTTCTCGACGGCGAAGACCTCGCCGACACCGTTCTCGCGCACCAGCGCGGCCTGGGCGGTGAGGTCGCTGACGACCAGCGGCAACCCGGCGTAGAGGTACTCGAAGAGCTTGTTCGGCAGCGTCACCTCGTGGCTGCGGAACCGCAGGCCCGGGAAGCAGCCGATGTCGGCCTCGCGCAGGTAGTCGACCACCTGGCCGGGGTGGACGGGGTTGACGAAGTGCACGCGGTGGCCGATGCCGTCGCGCTCGGTGCCGGCCTTGAGCTGGCGGACGAACCACGTGCTGTTGTTGGGCACGCAGACGACGGCCAGGTGGACGTCCTCGGGCAGGTGCGCGAGGGAGTCGATGGCGGTGTGCAGGCCGCGCGCCGTGGTCAGCACGCCGGCGTACACGACCAGCCGCACGTCACTGCCGATGCCGGCCCGCTCGCGCAGGCTGGGTGCCTGCTGGGAGCCGTCGACGACCGGGGTGTTGATGACCACGGCCGGACGGTGCGGCAGGCGGTAGCGCTCGACCAGCGCGTCGGCCATGGTCGGGCTGACGGTGACCATGCGGTCCGCCTCGGCGACGAACTCCTTCTCATGGTCGGCCCAGGCGGCGATGACCCGCTTGGTGCGCGACCCGCTCTGGGAGAGACCCGCCACGAACTCGTGCGCGTCGTAGACGAACCTGACCTCGCGGCCGCGGGCGCGGGCCCGGGCGACCGCGCGGGAGGCGACGCCGAGCATGTCGACGTCGTGCGCGTGCAGGACGTCGAACTCGAGGGCGTCGAGCACGGGGCCCAGGGCGAGCTCGCGGTCGAGCTGCTCGGGCAGCTCACGCCGCCACCGGATGCCCCACTCGCGGTGCCCGCGGCGCTCGTCGCGCTTCGCCCGCCAGGCCGTGGCCCGGCGGTCGGCCGACGTGCGGAGCCGCACGACCAGCCCGGAGGCCTTCAGCCGCGCCTTGCGGACGGCCAGCGCCGGAGCGGCCGGGCGCGGGCGGCGCAGCGCGTCGGTGGCCAGCTCGGCCCGGCGGAACTTCAGCCGCAGCGCCGCCGCCGTGCGGTCCTGGTCGCTGCGCCAGCCGACCACGGGCGCGGCGGGCACCGCGGCCCGCTTGCGCTGTTCGGTCCGGGCCGCCTTGATCCGGGTCGGGATGGGCACCCGCAGGATCGTGACGTCGCCCATGGCCGCCGTCGTGGTGGCGCCGTCGGTGGCCCAGCCCACCACCGTCACCCGGCAGCCCATGCGCGCGACGGTCAGCGCCTCCTTCTTGACCCGGCTGTCGATCGTGACGTCGTTGGAGACGATCATGACGACGTTCGGGACGGCGGCACCCGCGGCGCCCGGACCGGTGGTCACTGCGCCGCGTCCCGCCCGCGGCCGACGACGATGCGCGTGACGCCCGGCCAGCGCGCCGGGTCGGTGACGTCGCGGCCGTCGACCAGGACCTTGGCGCCCGGCACGGTGTCGGTGTCGAACTCGGCGTACTCGGGGTGGTCGGCCTGGACGACGACGGCGTCGGCCTGCTCGCCCGGGTGGTAGGGCGTGAAGCCGTACGCGCTCAGCTCGTCGTCGGTGTACATGGGGTCGTGGACCAGCACGTCGGCGCCGCGGGAGCGCAGCTCGGCGACCACCGGGAAGACCCCGGAGAACGCGGTCTCCTTGACCTTGCCGCGGTAGGAGGCGCCGAGGACGACGACCCGGGCCCCGGCCAGCGAGCCGTAGGCGGCCTCGACCAGGCCGACGGTGTAGGACGGCATGCCCATGTTGGCCTCGCGGGCCGCCCGCACGATGGTGGCGTCGGGGTCGGTCCACAGGTAGAGCCGCGGGTACACCGGGATGCAGTGGCCGCCGACGGCGACACCAGGCCGGTGGATGTGGCTGTACGGCTGCGAGTTCGACGCCTCGATGACGGAGTAGACGTCGATGTCGTGCGACGCGGCGAACCGGGCGAACTGGTTGGCCAGGCCGATGTTGACGTCGCGGTAGGTGGTCTCGGCGAGCTTGGCCATCTCAGAGGCCTCGGCGCTGCCGAGGTCCCAGACGCCGTTGCCGCGCTCGAGGTCGGGCCGCTCGTCGAAGTCGAGCACGGCCTGGTAGAACTCCACGGCCTTCGCGGCGCCGTCGGCGGAGAGCCCGCCCACCAGCTTCGGGTAGCGGCGCAGGTCGGCGAAGACGCGTCCGGTGAGCACCCGCTCGGGCGAGAAGACGAGGTGGAAGTCCTGGCCCTCGGTGAGCCCGGACACCTCTTCGATGAGCGGTTTCCAGCGCGTGCGCGTGGTGCCGACGGGGAGCGTGGTCTCGTACGAGACCAGCGTGCCCGGGGTCAGGTGCTCGGCGAGCGAGCGGGTGGCGGCGTCCATCCAGCCGAAGTCGGGCTGCCAGGTGTCGTCGTCGACGAACAGGGGCACGACCACGACCACGGCGTCGCTGCCGGGGACGGCGTCGGCATAGTCGGTGGTGGCCCGCAACCGGCCGGCCGGGACCAGCTCGGCGAGCTTCTCGCCCAGGTGGGCCTCGCCGGGGAAGGGCTCGCGGCCCTGGTTGACGACATCGACCAGTGCCTGGTTGATGTCGACCCCGATGACTTCATGGCCCTTGCCGGCGAACTGCACGGCCAACGGCAGGCCGATCTTCCCCAGGGCGACGACGGTGATGCGCACGGATGACCTCGGTCGCGATCGTAGGATGACGAACGCCGTATAGGGTACCTGCGTCAGCGCGTACGGCCATCCGCCGACGCCGGTTCCCCGTCATCACAGGTGGTACCCACCATGAAGATCCTCAGTATCGTCGGCGCGCGCCCGCAGTTCGTGAAGCTCGCGCCCGTCGCTGAGGCCCTCGCGGCGACCACCCACACCCACGTCATCGTGCACACCGGCCAGCACTACGACGCCGCCATGTCCGACGTGTTCTTCGCCGACCTGCGCATCCCCGCGCCCGACGTGCACCTGGCCATCGGCTCGGGCAGCCACGGCGTGCAGACCGGCACCATGCTGGCGGCGCTGGACCCCGTGCTCGACCGCGAGCGGCCCGACTGGGTGCTCGTCTACGGCGACACCAACTCGACGCTCGCCGGCACCATCGCCGCCGTCAAGCTGCACCTGCCGGTCGCCCACCTCGAGGCCGGGCTGCGCTCGTTCAACCGGGCCATGCCCGAGGAGCACAACCGCATCCTCACCGACCACGCCGCCGACCTCCTGCTCGCGCCCACCGAGGTCGCCGTCAAGCACCTGGCCGCCGAGGGCCTGGGCGAGCGGACGGTGCTCATCGGCGACGTCATGACCGACGTCTGCTTCCGCGTCCGCGACGCCGTCCGCGACGAGCCGCCGCACCTGCCGGAGGGGCTGACCCCGGGCGAGTACGTCGTCGCCACCATCCACCGGGCCGAGAACACCGACGACGCCGGACGGCTGGGCGCCATCGTCGCCGCCCTGGCCGGGCTGCCGGTGCCGGTGCTGCTGCTGGCCCACCCGCGGTTGCGCGCCCGCTGCCAGGAGTTCGGCATCGCGCTGGACCGGCCGGGCTCGTCGCTGGTCACCGCCGAGCCGCTGCCCTACCCCGACATGGTCCGGGCCGTGCTGCACTCGCGCGGCGTCGTCACCGACTCCGGCGGGCTGCAGAAGGAGGCCTTCCTGCTGGGCCGGCTCTGCACCACGCTGCGCACCGAGACCGAGTGGGTCGAGACCCTCGACGACGGCTGGAACGTGCTGGTCACCGATCTCGACCGGCTCGCCGGCGCCGTCGAGCGCGCCGTCCCCCGCAACCCGCAGGGGACGCCGTACGGCGACGGTCACGCGGCCGAGCAGGTGGTGTCCGTCCTGGAGTCACGACGCCGCTGAGCGGTCGGTCCGCTCCGCGTTCTCCGGCGGTGCGGTGACCTCGGCAACCGGCGCGGCGGCCTCGGTGACGGGCGTGGCGGCCTCGGCACGCCGGGCCTTGCGTGCCTCGCGCCGCGCGATCCAGCGTCGCTGCAGGCTGCGCAGGTACTTCTCGACCGGGTGCTCGACGAGCGTGTAGCAGACGGCGGCCAGCGCGATGGCCGCGGCGGCGTAGGCCAGCAGGATCCAGATGCTGGAGTTGGCCGCGGGCTGCACGCCGTAGCGCTGCAGCAGGAAGTGCAGCAACGTGGCGTGGGTGAGGTAGAGCGCGTACGACCACTCACCCAGCTTGATCAGCGGCCGGGTGCGCCAGATGGAGCGTCTGCCGTCGAGGTCGCGCTGCGCCGCCGCACCGATGATCATGACGAAGAGCAGTGGGCTGACGACCCACCAGGTGGTGTTGAGCAGCTCCTGGCCGGTCGAGGACAGCCGTGGCCGGGTGTCGCTGAGGATGACGACCCAGAGCGCGAGCAGCGCCACCGCCGTCCCCATGGACCACGGCGGCCGCCAGCCGCGGCTGATGGCGGTGGCCAGCAGCATGCCGAGGATGAACTCGACCACCCGGAACGCCGGGTTGATGTAGAGCGGCCATTGCACGCGATCGGTGACGGAGTTGATCCAGATGCTGAACGCCAGCGCCAGCAGCACCAGCGACACGCCGATGACCAGCAGGGTGCGCAGCCTGCGGTGGCTGAACCGGAGCACCACGAACGGGAAGACCGCGTAGAAGAACGCCTCGCACGACAGCGACCACGCCGCCGGGTTGCCGGCCAGGTAGATCGAGGACTCGGGGAACCAGGCCTGCAGCAGCAGCACCGACAGCAGCACGCCCGTGACGTTCACGTCGATGTCGCGGCCCTGGTAGAACACCGGGACGGCGAGCACTGTCGCCACGGCCAGCATCGGCCAGATGCGCGCGAACCGCCGCCAGTAGAAGCGGCCCGCGGTGTCGCCCTGCCGCCGCGACCACACCAGCACGAAGCCGGAGAGCACGAAGAAGAACGAGACGCCGAGCTGCCCCCACTGCGTGTACGGCCGGATCGCCGGGATCGTCACCAGGTTCGGCGAGTGGTGCAGCAGGACCGCGAACGCCGCGGCGAAGCGCAGGCCGGTGAGGGAGTCCAGCCGGGGCAGCGAGGGGCGCGACGGCGCCGCCGCGGCGGCGTTCGTCGTGGCGGTGTCGGCGACCGGCGTCGAGGTCATCGCCCCGCCAGCCGCTTCCGGAGCTTGGTCAGGCGCCAGCCGACCGCACGCTTGGCCCGGCCGACCGGGTTGGCGCGCCACGACGGTGCCGGCGCCCGCGGGACGGGCGTGCCGACCGGGCGGAACTCGAGGACCTCGGCCGGCTCGGCGGAGCGCGCGAGCTCGGTGATCAGCCCGGCCAGCCGCTCCTCGTTGGAGGGCCAGACGAACTCGGCGTAACGGTCGGCGATGCGCTGCGGCATCTGCTCGTCGCGCAGGACGGCCTCGACGGCGGCCGCCATCTGGGTGGCGTCGCCGTCGGCGAACGTGGCGCCGAGCTGCTCCTTCTCGACGTAGTCGGCCGCGGCGGTGCCCTCGGTCGCGACGACCGGCAGACCGGCGGCGAGCGCGTCGAACAGCTTGTTCGGCATGGCCAGGCGCAGGTTGGCCGACGTCTTCGGGGAGTACATGATGAGCGAGGCGTCGGCGTCGCGCAGGAAGCTGACCAGCTCGTTGCCGGGCACCGGCGGGACGAAGTGCAGGCGGTCGCGCACCCCCAGCGGCTCGGCCAGCTCGTAGAGCTTCTCGTCCTGCTGCTGGCGGACCTCGCCGACGAACGCGACGTGCAGCTGCGGCGACTTCGCCAGCAGCTCGACCGCGAGCTCGGGCCGGCGGTTCGCCGGGACGTTGCCGACGTGGACCGCCAGCGGCGTCAGCTCCGGCAGGCCGAGCTCCCGGCGGATGCTGGTGGGCGACGGGTCGCCCGGCACCGCGAGGTTCGGGACGACCTCGACCCGGCGGGCGCCGTACCGGTCGCTCAGGATGTCGGCGATGCCGTCGCACACGGTCAGGACGAGGTCGGCCTTCGGGATGAAGGTGCGGGCGATCTCGTCCCAGTCGCCCAGTTGGGCGGGGTCGAGGTAGTCGAGCTCGGTGAACAGCTCGTGCGCGTCGAAGACCAGCCGGCTGCCCTCGTTGACCTCAGCGGCCCAGACGGCGGCCGGCAGCGCGTCGAGGTCGGCCGCCCAGTAGACGTGCGCGGGGCGGGCGACCAGCGCCTCGGCCGCGGCCACCCACTCGTAGGCGAGGATGTTGAGGTCGGCCGAGCGGGCCTGGAGCTGCGGCGTGGGCTGCTCGAGCACGGTGAGCCAGAGCTTGCTCTGCCGCTCGCCCAGGGGGTCCTCGCCGGCCCGGCGGATCTTGCGCTGCAGTGCGGTGCGCAGCGGGTGCTTGTTGCCGACGGCGGCCGGGATGCCCTCCATGCCCAGGCCCGTGACGGCGCCCGCGCGCGCGGGCTGGTGCACCGCGGCCACCTCGAAGCCGGCCCGCCGCAGGGAGTCCATCTCGCGTGCCGACCGCGTGGTCGGCACGGGGACCTCGTACAGCGAGATCGACAACGGACGCTCAGACACGCGCATTCACCAACTGTTCCAACCCGGCCACCGCGGGCGCCAACTGGGCGGACCGCTCGAACATCAGAGCATGATCGCGGCACTTGAGCCACACGTCCGGGTCGGACGCGTGCCCCGAGTGCACCGCCTCGGCCGCGGCGGTGATGGCTGCGGCGATGTCCTCGGCGGAGAGGCTGGCCGCCGGGAACCACAACGGGTACCCGTCGAGCACGTCGCGGACCGCGTTCTCGGGACCGTGCACCGAGACGATGGGCCGGCCGGTCGCCATGTACTCGAAGACCTTGCCGGACGTGATGAACCGGGTGCCACCGAAGACGAGCAGCAGCGCGTCGAGGGTGTTGTAGACCTCGCCGACCGCGGCCTTGGGCACCGACCCCTCGTAGGACACCCCGGTGTCGCCCGCCTTGGCCAGCGCGTTCGACATGGCCCAGTTGGGGGTGGTGTAGAAGCCGAGGTAGCCGTAGAACTGCGCGGTGGCCTCGGCGACCACCGGGTCGGTCTCGCCGGCCAGCCGCCAGCCGGCCAGGAACTCGTCGAGCGGGACGGCCCGCGTGACGGTGCCGAGGAAGCCGAACCGGACCGGGCCGTCGTGGCGGACCGGGGCCTGCACGGCGGCGACGGGCTCGCGGTCGAAGCCGTTCATGACGATGCGGGTGCGGCCGGTGATCTCGGGGAACACCTCTTCGTACCACTGCCGGATGGGCTCGTTGACGAACCACACCTCGGCCGCCTCGGCGAGGATCTCGCGCTCGGTGCGCTCGCCGCGCGACCCGGGCGGGTTGTTCCGCTCGCCGGTGAACTGCTGCAGCGTCCACATGTCGCGGTGGTCGATGACGTAGGGCACCCGGTGCTTGCGGAACAGCCGCCGGGCCGCTGTGAAGGTGACGAACGGGCCGCCGGACGCCACGGTGAGGTCGACCGCGTGCTCGCGGTGGATGCGCTCGACCGCCCGCGCGAGCGGCTTCTCCCAGCCGGCGTAGACGTTCTCGGGGAACTGCCAGCGCTTGGCGAAGTCGCGCCAGCGGGTCCACAGCTTGGGTGCCCGCACGCGCAGCGACGAGTAGCGGTGCAGGTCGGTCTCGGCCGCACCGAGGTCGAACGGCACCCGGACGACCTCGACCCGCGGGTCGATGAGGTCGGCCAGCGACTCGTCGACTCCGGTGTAGCGGCCCAGGTCGTCGACGTCGCAGGCGACGACCGTGACCTTCCAGCCGGCCGCGGCGAGCGTATTGGCGGTGGTCATCATGCGGTAGGCGCCACCGCCGCGCGCCGGCGGGAAGCCCCACGCGACGTACAAGCAGTGTCGTCGGCCCGTCGTCTCGACCATGGTCAGAAGCTGACCTTCACCGTCTCGTTGGTGTCGGCCGAGAGAAGCACGGCCTCGGCCACCGACACCGTCGCGAGCCCCTGGCGCATGGTGACGATGTCGGCCTCCTTGCCGAGGACGGCGTCGCGGAAGGCCTCGTGCTCGGTGCGCAGCGGCTCCGGCTTGGCGATGGCGTACCGCACGACGTCGCCCTCGCTGACCCCGCGGAACTGGGCGAGATCGGACCACGCCGTGGGCATGGAGCCGTTGGCGTGGAAGGTGAGGTCGGCGTGCAGGGTGTCGGCGACGAACGTTCCGCGGTCACCGGTGACGATGGTGACCCGCTCCTTCATCGGCGACAGCCAGTTGACCAGGTGGCTCGTGATGGTGCCGTTGGCCAGGCGGCCCGTGACCGCCACCAGGTCCTCGTGCTCGCGGCCGCTCTTGTACGCGGTGTGCGCCGAGACGGTGGTGTAGGCGTGCCCGACCACCCAGGCCGTGAGGTCGATGTCGTGCGTGGCGAGGTCCTTGACGACGCCGACGTCGGCGATGCGGGACGGGAACGGCCCCTGCCGCCGTGTGGTGATCTGGTAGATCTCGCCGATCTCGCCGTCGGCCAGCCGGGACCGCAGGTTCTGCAGCGCCGGGTTGTAGCGCTCGATGTGCCCGACCGCGCCGACGAGGCCGGCGGACTCGAACGCCTCGGCCAGCTTGCGGGCACCCTGGGTGTCCTTGGCCAGCGGCTTCTCGATGAGCGCGTGCACGCCGGCGGCGGCGAGCGCCAGCCCGAGCTCCTCGTGGTAGGCCGTGGGAGTGGCCACCGTGCAGTAGTCGAGGCCCTCGCCGAGCAGGCCGTCGATGTCGCTGTGCAGCGGCAGGCCGGTGGCGACGCCATGCGGGTCGCCCGCGGCGTCGGCCACGGCGACGAGGTCGACGCCCGGCAGGGAGCGCAGCACCCGGGCGTGGTGCCGGCCCATCATGCCCAGGCCGATGAGCCCGGCGCGGAGGTTCGCCATCATGCACCCGCCTTCGCGATCGAGTTCACGGCCAGGATGATGCGGTCGAGGTCGTCCGCCGACAGCGACGGGTGCACCGGCAGCGAGATGACCTCGGCGGCCGCCTTCTCGGTGGCCGGCAGGTCGAGCTCGCGCTGGAACGACGGCAGCCGGTGGTTGGGGATCGGGTAGTAGACGCCGCAGCCGACGCCGTACTCCGAACGCAGCGCCGTGACGAAGCCGTCGCGGTCGTCGGCGACGCGGATCGTGTACTGGTGGTAGACGTGCGTGGCCTGCTCGGCGACCGGCGGCACGACCACGCCCTCGAGCCCGGCGTCGAGCACCGCGGCGTTGGCCTGCCGCTGCGCCGTCCAGCCGGCCACCTTCGTCAGCTGCACGCGGCCGATGGCGGCGTGCAGGTCGGTCATGCGGTTGTTCAGGCCGACCAGCTCGTTCTCGTACTGGCGCTCCATGCCCTGGTTGCGCAGCAGCCGCAGCCGGCGGGCGAGGTCGTCCTGGCCGGTGCTGACCATGCCGCCCTCGCCGGAGGTCATGTTCTTGGTCGGGTAGAGGCTGAACATCGCGAAGTCGCCGAAGGTGCCGACCTGTGCGCCGTCCCACGTGGCGCCGTGCGCCTGCGCGGCGTCCTCGAAGATGCGCAGGCCGTGACGGGCGGCGATCTCGCCGAGCGCCGTCATGTTCGCCGGGTGGCCGTAGAGGTGGACCGGCATGATGCCCACGGTGCGCTCGGTGACGGCGGCCTCGACGGCGGCGGGGTCGAGGCAGAAGTGGTCGGCCTCGATGTCGGCGAAGACCGGCGTCGCACCGGTCAGCGCGACGGAGTTGGCGGTGGCAGCGAAGGTGAACGACGGCACGATGACCTCGTCGCCGGGGCCGACACCGGCCGCCAGCAGCCCGAGGTGCAGGCCGGAGGTGCCGGAGTTGACGGCGACGCAGGTGCGCCCGCCGACCAGCTCGGCGGCGAACTCGGTCTCGAACGCCGCGACCTCGGGGCCCTGCGCGAGCATTCCGCTGCGCAGCACGCGGTCGACCGCGGCACGCTCCTCGTCGCCGATGATCGGCTTCGCCGCCGGGATCGGGCTGGCGTTCATGCATTCTCCTCGTTGGTGTGGCCGGCCTCGGTCAACCTGCCGTCGCGTTCGATGTACCGTGCGTCGGTCGCCGGGCACCGCCAGCGGCCGTCGCCGTCGTCCTCGAGCGGGACGCCGGCCTTTCCCACCCACTTGATGCGCCGGGCCGGGACCCCGGCCACCAGCGCGAAGTCGGGGACGTCGCGCGTGACGACGGCGCCCGCGGCCACCGTCGCCCAGCGGCCGATGGTGACCGGCGCGACGCAGACCGCCCGCGCCCCGACGGAGCTGCCCTGGCGCAGCGTCACGCCGACGGCCTCCCAGTCGGCGCCGCTCTTGGGCGAGCCGTCGGGGTTGACCGCGCGCGGGAAGGTGTCGTTCGTGAGCACCGCCGCCGGACCGACGAACACGCCGTCCTCGAGCACGGCGGGCTCGTACACCAGCGCGTAGTTCTGGATCTTGCAGTTGTCCCCGATGCGCACACCCGCGCCGATGTAGGCGCCCCGGCCGACGATGCAGTTGACGCCGAGGACCGCCTTCTCGCGGACCTGCGCCAGATGCCAGACGGAGGAACCGTCGCCGATCTGGGAGTGTGCGTCGACGTCGGCGCTGTCGACAACACGCACGTTCACTACCACGACCTCCGGGGACGATGTCGGCCACTGACGGGCCGCCCAACACTCTCATTTGCACGGAGTCGACGCCAACCGGCCGGCTCGGCGCGCTTTCGGCGGCCCTGCCCAGGACGCACGACAGCTTACTTGCCCACGCGGGCGTTCACGGCAGCCATGGGTCAGGAAGTGCGCGCGATCCGGTCCGGACCACCGGCGAGATCGCGGTAGAGCTCGACGAGAGCCGCGGCCGACGCCTGCCAGGAGTACCGGCGCACGAGCTCGGGGTCGGCGACCGCGGCGCGGTAGCGCGGGCCCGCGGCCAGGACGGCCGACGCCGCGGCGGCGAGCGAGCCGGCGTCGTCGGCCTGGTGGACCTCGCCGATGCCGGTAGCGCGGACGAACGCCGCCTGCGCCGGGCAGTCGCTGACCACGACGGGCAGCCCGGCGTGGATGTACTCGAACAGCTTGTTGGTGAGCGCGACGTCGTGGCTCGGGAACCGGCGCAACGGGATGAGCCCGGCGTCGGCGCTGGCGAGGTGGTCGGCGACGGCGTCCGGCGGCACCGGCGCGACGATGTGCAGGCGGTCGGCGACGCCGAGTCCGCGGGCCAGCTCGAGCAGTTCGGGCACCACCGGCGAGTCGGCGGGGACCGGCACCACGGCCAGGTGCACACCGGGCATCAGCGAGAGCGACTCGACCGCGAGGTGCACGCCCCGGGCGGCCGTGACCCCGCCGCTGTACACCAGCAGCGGGACGTCGGGCGGGAGTCCGGTGGCCGCCCGCACGCCGCCGACCGGCCGCCGCGAGGTGGCCGGCGGGGTGTTGAGCACGACGACGGACGGGTGCTCCGGGTAGTAGCGGCGGTCAAGCTCGGTGGCGAGGTCGGGGCTGACGGTGATCAGGCGCAGCGCGCCGGGCGCGAACCGGGTCTCCAGCGACAGCCAGCCGGCGCGATCCAGCTCGTCGCGCCGGGCGTGCAGGGACAGTCCGGCGACGAACTCGTGCGCGTCGTAGACGTAGCCGCGGGCCCGCGGGCTCGCGGCTACGGCGGCGGCCGCCGCGGCCAGCACGTCGACGTCGTGGGCGTGGACGAGGTCGGGGTCGAGCGCGGCCAGCTCGGGCGCGAGGGCCGACTCGTAGGCCGTCGCGGCCGGCACCAGCCAGCGCCAGGCGTCGCGCGGCGGGCGGGTGACGACCCGGCGCCGCCGGGCGCGGTCGAGCCGCCGCTGCAGCCCGCGGGCCACCCGCACCACGGCCGCGGCGTGGCGCCACGGCGTCGCCCGCGCGGCCAGCCGGGCCTGCGCGTCCTTGGCGTCGGACTCGGAGCGGTGGCCGACGGCGACCCGCCACCACCAGGGTGCGCCGCGGCCGACGCCTCGCGGCGGGAGGTCGACCGGCACCCGGACGACCCGGACGCCGTCGACGACGAGCTCCTCGCGCCGGCCCGACGGGGACCAGCCCACGACGGTGACGTCGAACCCGGCCTCGCTCAGCGAGGCGGCCGACTTGCGCACCCGCGAGTCGGTGCTGACGTCGTTGCCGACGACCATCGCGACCACGGGCGCCCTCATGCGACGCCGAGCCACGGAGCCAGCACCTGCGCCGAGAGCCGGCCGTCGTGCACCTCGCGGACGAACCGGCGGCCGAGCTCGCCCAGCTCCGGCAGCGCGGCGCGGTCGGCGGCCAGGCCGGCCACGACGTCGGCAAGGGTGTCCGGGTCGGCCTGGACGACCGGCAGCTCCCAGCCGGTGGCCTGCCGCACGTGCTCGCGGACGGCCGGCGCCACGTACGCGGCGACCACCCGGCCGGCGGCCATCGCCTCGCAGGCGGTGACGCTGTACGGCCCCAGCACGAACTGCTCGAGGACGACGTCGACCCCGGCCACGACCTCGGGCATGCGGTGCGGCTCGATGCCCTCGAGCCGCCGGTACTCGACCACGCCCCGGTCGGCCAGGGCGGTCATGGCGGCGTCGACGTGATGGCTGCCCTTGAACCGGGGGTTCGACGGCACGTGCAGCACGACGAGCTTGCGGCCGGCGCCGACGGGGGCGTCGGTGGCCCAGCGATCGGGGTCGACGACGACGGGCAGCCAGCGGGCGCGGGGGACGTCGGCGAGCAGGTCGGGAGTGGAGACGAACGTGGGGCCGTCGTGGCCGTTGATGATGGCGCCGAGCCGCCGGGCCTGCCGCTCCAGCTTCTCGGTCAGCTCGTCGGGCTCGGTGAACGGCGACCACGGCTCGCGTTCGGCGTGCCGGCTGGGCAGCCGCACGTCCGACCCGTGTGCCAGCAGCGCCACGGACAGCCCGGCGCGGCGCAGGACCGGCAGCTCGCTCGCGCAGTCCTCCTTGGTCCTCGGGCCGAGCACCGGGCGCATGGCGTCGATGAGCACGTGGGTGAAGCCGCCGGTGACGTACTCGCGCTGCCGCGCCTGCCAGTACGGGTGCCGATAGACGGTCCGCGGGACGCTGTAGTCGGACGGGAACGGCAGCCGGTCGCGCTGCTGGGCGAAGACCACGGCGCCCACGCCGTCGAGGTGCGCCTCCGCGGCCCGCGCCCACGCCCACGCCTGCCCGGCGAAGTTGGCCGGACCCGCCAGCAACCGCACCGGGGTGGCCGGCACGGGCGGGAAGACCGGCGGCTCGGCCAGCGGCCGGTAGCGCTCCACCGTCCGCCGAGCCTGCCGGTACAGCGCCTTGACGGGGCGCAGCACCGCGGCGTCCCTCATCCGTTCCTCCCGTCCCATGATCGTCGCGGCGCCGGAGCGGGTGCCTCCGATGACGTACCCTGATTGCCGCTATGACGACCGACCGACGACCCCACCTGCTCTACGTCGTGTGGGGCTTTCCACCGTGCCGCGCCGGAGGAGTCTACCGAGCGCTCGCGACGG
Source organism: Jiangella mangrovi (assembly GCF_014204975.1). NCBI lineage: Bacteria > Bacillati > Actinomycetota > Actinomycetes > Jiangellales > Jiangellaceae > Jiangella > Jiangella mangrovi. The sequence goes on along the minus strand of NZ_JACHMM010000001.1, from coordinate 3,177,967 downwards.
CGAACCGGTTCGCCGCCCAGGGCTGGCGGGTGACGGTGCTGACGGCCGAGCGCGACACCTTCGTGCGCTTCACCGGCGCCGACCCCTCGCTCGAGAGCCGCGTCGCCGAGGGCATCGAGGTCGTGCGCATCCCGTTCGAGTGGCCGGCGCTCGAGTCCGACCTGCACCGCTGGTCGCGGTTCCGGGTCGAGCAGCCGCGGGTGTGGCGCAAGCTCCGGGCCTGGCGCGACCAGCGCACGTTCCCCGAGGTCGGCTACGGGCCCTGGAAGAAGCCGCTCGTGGCGGCCGCCGAGCGCATCCACCGCGCCGACCCCGTCGACCTCGTCGTCGCGACCGCCAACCCGAACGTCGTCTTCGCCGCAGCCGGGCACCTGCACCGGAAGTTCGGCGTCCCCTACGTCATGGACTACCGCGACGCCTGGCTGCTCGACGTCTTCACCGGGGGCCGGCTGCACGCGCCGCGCAGCCGGGCGGCCCGGGCCGAGCGCGAGCTCATGGCGTCGGCGAGCGAGGTCTGGTTCGTCAACGACCCCATCCGCGAGTGGCACCGCGCGCTGTATCCCGCCACCGCCGCACGCATGCACACCGTCGCCAACGGCTTCGACGCCGACCTCGTGCCGGACGCACCGGCCGACCGCGCACCGGGCGAGCCCGGCGGCGAGCTGCGCTTCGGCTACCTCGGCACCGTCACGCCCCGGGTGCCGCTGGCGGAGTTCCTGGCCGGCTGGAAGCGCGCCCGCGAGCTGTCGCCGTCGGTCGCCGCCTCGTCCGCGCACATCCACGGCTACCTGGGCTACTACGCGCAGCCGCGGCCCGAGATGCTGGCCGCCATCGCCGCCGCCGGCGACGACGCCGTCAGCTACGACGGCCCGGTCGGCAAGGGCGACGTCGCCAAGGTCTACGACGGCCTCGACGTGCAGCTGCTCATCCTGGCCGCCGGGCGCTACGTCACCAGCGGCAAGGTCTTCGAGTACCTCGCCACCGGGCTGCCCGTCGTCTCGGTGCACCACCCCGACAACGCCGCCGGCGACGTGCTGCGCGGCCACCCGCTGTGGTTCCCGGCGGCCGACCTCTCCCCCGACGGCATCGCGGCGGCCCTCGTCGCGGCGGCCGAGGCCGTGGCCACCGCCGGGCCCGAGCTGCGGCAGCAGGCGCGCGACTTCGGCGCGCGCTACCGCCGCGACCTGCAACTCGACCCTCGCATCGACGCACTGACCGAGCTGGTCCGGAAGGTGACACCGTGAAGACCGTGATCCTCACCACGAACCCGCGCCTCTCGCCGGCGCTGATCACCGAGACGCGCACCAAGATGGGCGCGGCCGACCTCCCCGTCGACGTCGTGTCGTGGGGTCCGGCCAGCGCCCCGCTCGACGACGTCGCCGGCACCCACCTCGTGGTCGGGCCGCCCAAGCCGGCGCGCCCGACGTCGCTGCCCGGCAAGGTGGTCCGCAAGCTGGACCGCTCGAAGCCGGGCCGGGCGCTGAGCCGCATCGTCCGGGGCGGGCTGTCGCGGCAGTTCTGGGCGCGCATCCGGCGCAGCGACGACGCCCGCCGCCTGCTGAGCGGCGCCGACGTCATCGTGGCCCTCGACGTCGCCTCGATCCGCTCGGCGTGGTCGATCGCCCGGCGCCGTCCCGACGTCGTCGCGGTCTACGGGGCCGCCGCGGCCGCGCAGCACGTGGAGCGCCTCACCGCGGCCGGCTGAACCGGCCGGGCGGGCCGGCCGGGCGGGCCGGACCTCAGCGCACGAGGTCGGCGACGGCGACGGCGAGGCGGTCGTAGGGGCTGTCCTTGAAGTGCTCCTCGGACCACGCGATGGCCTTGTCGCGGTAGACGTCGAGCTCGCCCGGGTCGTCGGCCCAGCGCCGCAGCACGGCGGCGGCGTCGTCGACCCCGTCGATCACGAGGCCCGCCCCGGTGCGCTCGACCATCTCGACCTGCCGCGGCAGCCGCGTGGTGAGCACCGGCAGCCCCGTGGCGAGGTACTCGTAGAGCTTGGTGGGCATGGCCTCGCGGAAGGCGGGGGTCTCGCGCAGGAAGACGAGGCCGGTCCAGGCGCCCGCGGCGCGCCGCCACGACTCCTCGGGCGGGAGGCGGCCGGGCAGGGTGACCCGTTCGGCCAGGCCGGGGTCGGCGCCCAGGCGGCGGTGCAGGGTGTCCTGGTCGGCGGCGGAGACCGGCCCGATGAGGTCGAGGTGCCATCCGGGGGCGGCCGCGACGGCGTCGAGCATGTCGAAGAGCCCGCGGCTGGCCCGGAGGTCGCCGATGTAGATGGCGCGCGGGGTGACGTCGCGCTCGGCCGGCGCCGGCAGCAGGGCTGGGTCGGGCATGTTCTCGACCACCACGCGACGGCGTGCCGACCGCGGCGGGATGTGCTCGTCGGCGACGACGGAGAGGTCGGCGCGGGCCGCGAGCCGGTTACTCAGCCGCACCAGGCCGCCGGCCAGGGCGCCGGTGACGCCGCGGGCCCACGAGCGGTCCGACAGCAGCCGCTGGTAGTCCTCGTGCACGTCGACGACCAGCCGGCGGCGGCGCAGCCTCGTGGCCACGGTGGCCATGGGCACGAGGTCGGGATCGAGGGTGAACACGACGGCGCCGTCGGCGCGCCACGGCAGCGTCAGGGCCCGCCAGGCGCGCCCCGCGAGACCGCCGCGGGCCCGGGTGCTCACGCGGGCGCCCGTGGGGCCGGCGGCGGCGTCGCCGAGGCCGCAGACCTCGACCCGGAGGCCCTGTCGGCGCAGCGCGCCGGTGATCTTGTGCAGGCGGGCGTCGGCCACGTCGTGGCCGGACGAGATGATGACGACGTCAGCGCGTGCCCGCTCCACGGCTCACAAGTCCTCGAGGCTGAAGGCGTCTTCGCCGACCTTGAGGAACTTGTTGTACGCGGCGATGACCTCGTCGGGGTTGCCGCGCATCATCAACCGGCCCTTGTGCATCCACAGGGCATCGTTGCAGAGGTCCTTGACGCTGCTGAGCGCGTGGCTGACGAGGAACATGGTGCGGGCGTTGGTGGCCAGCTCCTTCATCCTCGCCGCGGCCTTCTGCTTGAACTTGGCGTCGCCGGCCGACAGCGCCTCGTCGATGAGCAGGATGTCGGGGTCCATGTGGACGGCGACGGAGAACGCCAGCCGCTGGAACATGCCCGAGGAGTACGTGCGCATGGGCATGTCGATGAACTCGCCGAGCTCGGCGAAGTCGGAGATCTCCTCGTAGCGCTCCTGGATCTCCTTGCGCGACATGCCCGCCGCGAGCCCGCCGAGGACGACGTTCTCTCGCCCGGACAGCTGCGCGTTGAAGCCGACGCCCAGGGCCAGCAGCGTGCTGACGCGGCCGTTGACCTGGATGCGCCCCTTGCTGGGCGGCAGGATGCCGGCGATCATGCGCATCAGCGTCGACTTGCCCGCGCCGTTGGCGCCGATGATGCCGATGGCGTTGCCGTGCGGGACCTCGAAGCTGACGTCCTGGACGGCGTGGACCTCTTTCACCGCCCGCTCGCCACGGCCGAACCGCACGATGGCGGTCTTGAAGGTCGGGACGCGTTCGAACGTCGTCCGGTAGGTCAGCGAGACGTTCTCGACCTGGACGGCGTTCGGGGCGGTACCGGTCGTGGTCACGGCACTCATCTCAGAGACGGACGACAAACTCGCGCTCCCTCGACATGAAGAACAGGCCTCCCAACACGGCCGCCACGACGGCCCAGACGACCCCGGCGATCCACAGCGACAGGTCCGGGATCTGCCCTCGGACGATGAGGTCGGTCCAGCCGCCGAGCAGGGAGTAGAGCGGGTTGAAGATCATGAAGCTCTCGAACCGCTCGGGGGCGTCCTCGGGGAACCAGAGCACCGGCGACAGGTACAGCCACATGCGCACGAAGTACGGCAGGAAGCTGGAGGTGTCGCGGAAGTACACCTGCAGCGTCGCGAAGATCATCGCCATGCCCGCGCCGAACACCGTCAGGAGCAGCAGGAACACCGGCGCCAGCAGCATCTGCCAGCGCAGCGGCTGACCGAACGCGAAGTGGATCGGGAAGTACACGATGAGCGTCGGCAGGAACCGGAAGAACGCCGTGCGCACGGCCGACAGCGGCAGCAGCAGCCGCGGGAACGACATGTTCAGCAGCAGCTTGCCGCCGCTCACCACGCTGGACGCGCCGGTCTGCAGGCAGCCCGAGAAGTAGTAGAAGGCGAACAGGCCCGCGCACAGGTGCACGAACCGCTCGGCCGGGTTGTCGACGCCGCCGCGGTTGAGGATGGTGACCAGCACGTAGTAGACGCAGGCCAGCAGCAGCGGGTTGAGGACCAGCCAGATCTGCCCGAACACCGTGTTGGTGTTGGCGGCGCGGATGCTCGATCGCGACATCTCGGCGGCGAACTGCCTGCGGTGCCACAGGGTGCGGAGGTACGGCCGGAGCCGGGGAAGTCCTGCCCGGTGCGGCTCGTACACGTGCACCGACGAGGTGAAGTCCTCATCGACGCGAGTGGCGTTCATCGAAGGCGTGCCTTTCTACCGACTACCGCGGCCGGGCGCTGGACCGAGTGGATCCGTGGCGGATCGGGTCAAGGGTAGACGACACACAGGCGAAATATCGCACCCGTGGGCGAGACGCGACGATGTCGGCCATCTCACGCCGCCTCCAGGTCCGCGTACGCACCGGCGAGCACGCGGGAGTCGTGTTCCCAGGACAGTTCGGGACGGGCCTTGCGCACCGCCTCGACGTGACCAGTGTAGTCCGCCGCGAGCGCTTCCACGGCCGTGGCCAGCGACGATGCGTCGCCGGGGGTGTAGAGCCGGCCGAGGCCGTAGCGCAGCACGACGGCGTGCAGCTCGGGCAGGTTCGCGGCCACCACGGGGACCCCCGCGCGCACCGCGTGGAAGAGCTTGTTCGGCAGCGCCAGACGGTGGTTCGCACAGGTGTCGGTGAGCGTGACGACCGCCACACCGACGTCCTGGTAGAGCTGGTCGACCTCGGCCAGCGACATCGGCGGCAGCAGCTCGACGCCGGCGGTGTCCAGGTGGTAGCTGGGGTCCGACGGGCCGGCGACGACGGTGCGCAGGGGCGCGAGCCGGGACGCCGCGCCGACGACGGCCTCGAGGTCGCGTCCGGGGCCGATGCGCCCGGCGTAGGCGATGCCGGCCGGTGCGCCGGGCAGGTCCGGCGGCTCGCTGACGCCCATGGGGAACGTGTTGCGCACCACCCGGACGTCGCGCAGGCCACGCCCGCGCAGCCGCGTGGCGATACCCTCGCTGACGGTGAGCACCACCTGGGCGCCGCCGGCCAGCCGGGTCTCCTTGCGCCGGCCGCGCTGCCGGGCCAGGGGCGTGGGCCGGCCGGGCAGCCCGCGGTCGAACCAGAGCTCGTGGCTGTCGTAGACCAGCCGGGCCGACCACCGTCCGGCCAGCGCGGCGCCCAGCTCGAGCGTGTTGAAGTCATGTGCGTGCACCACGTCGGGCGCCGGGTACGCGGCCAGCAGCCGGGCGGCGTCGTCGCGCCAGCGCCGCTCGGTGCGCTCGCGGTGCTCGGGCAGCAGCAGCCAGCGCCCGGCGCGGCGCACCAGCGCCTTGGGGCCGTCCGACGTCGCCAGGGGCACTCCGCGCGGGGTGCCCGGCGGGCGCATGCCGCGCGAGCGGCTGACCGACTCGACGGTGACGCCGTCGCCGGGGTCGAAGCCGTCGGGCACGTCGCGGCCGACGATGTGGACGGTGTGCCCCTCGGCCGTCAGGGTGGCAGCCTCGCGGAGCACGCGCGAGTCGCCGGCGACCGGCGACTGCACGAGCATCAGGACCTTCACGTGGCAGGTCCTCCCGCGGGTGCGGCGCCTGGTGCTTCCGCGGCGCGGCGAGACCGCGCCGCGCCTCGGGACCCGGCGATGAAGCCCGCACCCCAGGTCAGGTGCATGGTCGCGAGCACCGGCGGCAGCCAGGCCCGGGCCTTCGGCGGCAGCCCGCGCCCGGCCAGCGCCGCGGCGCCCACGACGCCCAGCGCGTACCCGGCCGGCGCCAGCCAGCCCGCGAGCAGCCACGACGGCCCCACGAGCCCGGCCAGCCCCGCCACCGTCCCGGCGGCGACGGCGACCGTGACGACCGGCGCGGCGAGATAGCGGACGTTCGCGGTGTCGGGGTAGCGGCGGACCACCTCGCGGCGCCACTGGCCGGTCGTGAAGAACTGCTTGGCCAGCGCGCGCAGGTGCGGCCGCGGCCGGTAGCTGACGACGAGGTCGGGCGTGAACCAGACGCTCTCGCCGGCGGCCCGGATGCGGTAGTTCAGCTCCCAGTCCTGGGCCCGGACGAAGTGCTCGTCGAAGCCGCCGAGGCGCTCGAGGACCTCGCGCCGGAACACGCCCAGATAGACGGTGTCGGCGGGGCCGGCCTGCCCGCCCAGGTGGAACTTCGCGCCGCCCAGGCCGAACGGCGACGTGTACGCCCAGGCGACGGCCCGCTCGAAGTCGGTCTGGCCCTCGGCGTTCATGATGCCGCCGACGTTGGCCGCGCCGGTGCGCTCCAGCTCGGCGACGGCGGTGCGGATGTAGTGGTCGGACAGCACGCCGTGCCCGTCGACCCGCACGACGATGCCGTGCCGGGCTGTGCCGAGCGCGGCGTTGAGGCCCGCGGGCGTGCGGCCGGCCGGGTTGGCCACCAGCCGGATGCGCGGGTCGGCGGCGGCCAGCTCGCGGGCGATGTCGTCGGTGCGGTCGCGGGACGGGCCCAGGGCCAGCACCAGCTCGAGCTCGCCCGGGTACTGCTGGGCGAGCACGCCGGCCACGGCCTCGGCCAGGTGCCGTTCCTCGTCGAGCACGGGCATGATGACCGACACGGCCGGCCACACGCGCTCGTCGGGCGTGGTGGGCCGGCCGGCACGGGTGGGTTCGGCGGCGTTCATGTCGGCGAGCACCTTACCCGGTGCCGGGGCGCCTCAGCTCGTTGATCCACTCATGGACTGCCCGGGCAACCTCATCGCCTGCTCGTGCGTCGTCCTCGTATGACGAACTCTCGGAGGAGATCACGATGACTCGACGCACCCGCCTGCTGGGCCTGCTGCTCGGCCCCGGCCTGCTGGCTCTCGGCCCGCTCACCGGTGCCGCCGCGGCGACGCCGGCGCCCGAGGTCGTGCTGGAGGCGACCCTCGAACCGGAGATCGTCTTCGCGGCGCCGGGCTCGGTGGTCTCGCTCGAGGCGACGGTGACGAACACCGGCACGGCGGAGATGACCGGCGGCAGCGCCGACTTCGAGGTGCCCGGCGACGCTTCCATCGTCGGCGTCGAGCCCGGCGACGGCTGCGAGCAGGTGTCGCCGCAGCGGGTCGAGTGCCAGACCGACGCCACGCTGGCGGCGGGCGAGTCGGCCACCGCGACCTTCGAGGTCCAGTTGCCGGGCAACATGTCCGAGACGATCGTGGGCGACGCCACGCTGCACGTCGCCGGCGACAACGGCGGTGAGGACACCGTCACGTCGCAGCTCGAGGTCGGCCCGCACGAGGGCTACCGGCTGGTCGTCGTACCGCCGGAGGGCGTGTCGGGCGAGGCGGGCGGTACCGCCGCCCTGCCCGTGAGCCTGGCCAACACCGGCAGCGTCGACATCGACGGCGCGAGCCTCGAGGTCGAGGTGCCCGACGGCGCCACGATCGCGGGGGCGACGCCCGACGAGGGCTGCACGGTGGTGACGCCGCAGCGGCTCGAGTGCCACACCGCCGAGACGCTGGTCGCCTACGACGGCTACTACGAGGTCACCGTCCAGGTGCGCTTCGACGACGACGCGCCGGCCGGCGAGCTGGGTGTCGCGACCATCCGCGGCGCGGGCGACGAGGGCGGCGACGACACCGTCGACACCGCCGAGGCCACGCTGACGGTGACGGCGGGCGGCGGCGGCACCGAGACCGGCGACGGCGGCACTGACGGCGGCACCGGCGGCGGGACCGAGCTGCCGAACACCGGCGGCGACGAGCTGGCCGACACCGGTGCGGCCCAGCTGCCGGTCCTGCTGGCCGGTGCGGTGCTGCTGGCCGCCGGCGGCGCGCTGCTGCTGCGCACCCGCCGGATCTGACCTCCGGTTACTCGTAGGAGCAGACGGACGACATCTCGACCGGCTCTGTCTCGTCCGTCTCCTCGTCGTCCGGGTCGTCGGCCTCCTCGGAGGCCGGCGGCTCGGACGGCTCGTCCGCTTCCTCACGGGGCTCCTCGCCGCGCTCCTCGCTGGGCTGCTCCGTGGGCTCCTCGGACGCGGACTCCGACGGGGCCGGCTCCGCGTCGCCGTCGAGCAGCGCGTCGACCTCGTCGTGAATGAGGCCGATGTCGGGGTCGGCCGGCACGATGAGCGGCGGCACGAACTGCAGCGACGTGATGTCCTGGTCCTTCGCCTTCATCGCCAGCCCGACGAGGTTGGCGAGGTCCTGCTGCGGGATGTCGGTGGTGATGACGGACTTCGACGCGTCGGCGAGGTCGATGAAGTTCGCGAGCACGGTCTGCGGGTCGGCCTGGTCGACCAGCGCGCCGATGACGCAGCGCTGCCGGGCCATGCGGGCGTAGTCCGACGAGCTCTCGCGCGACCGGGCGTACCAGAGCGCGTGGTAGCCGTCGAGCTCCTGCACGCCCGGCTCGAGGACGCGGCCCTTGTTGCCGATGGGCAGCTCCTCGTTGACCCGGATGGTCACGCCGCCGATGGCGTCGATGATGTCGCGGAAGCCCTGCAGGTCCACGGCGACGTAGTAGTGCACCGGCACGCCGAGCGTGCCCTCGACCGCCTGCTTGACCGCCGTCGGGCCGGGGCCGGACGGGCCCTCGAACAGCTCCGGGTTCTCCTCGCCGAACGTCCAGGTCGCGTTGAGCATGTAGTCGGACTCGTCGCTGCCGTCCTCGCCGGCGAAGCCGCGCGGGAACTCGTCGTCGGCGGGGGTGCCGTCGGGGAACCGGGCGTTCTCGAGGTTTCGCGGCAGGCTGATCATGGCCGGCTCGCCGGTGCGGACGTCGACGGAGACCAGGTTGATGCTGTCGGGACGGACGCCGACGCGGCCGTCGCCGGCGTCGACGCCGAGCAGCAGGATGTTGAGCCGGCCGTCGCTGGCGGCCGCGACCTCGCCCGACGGGAACATCTCGACGACGGCGTCGTGCGCGGCCGTCGCGTACCGGGCGGCGACGATGAACGGGGTCGACACCATGGCCGCCAGGGCCAGCGTCGCGCCGATCATGATGAGCCGGTGCTTCTGGTTCAGGCCGGGCGGGTGGCCGAGCCGCCAGGCGTCGAGCAGCAGCACCACCCAGGCGGCGGCGATACCGAACGCCAGCAGCTTGAACGTGGTCAGCAGCCAGGGCCGCACGGCGAGCCCGGCGAGGTCCTGCAGCGGCACCAGCCAGAGCACCAGCAGCGTGACGCCGAGCAGGCCGCCGTAGACGCCGAGTGCGATCTTGCCGGTCTTCTTGTGCCCGGCCACGAACTGCGCGCTCCCCGGCGCGACCACCGACATCGCCATCAGCGTCACCGAGCGGCGGAACCGCGCCGCCTCGGCCCGCTGGGCCTTGAGCGCGGCGATGGCCTCGCGACGAGCGCGTACCCGCCGAGGATCCGGCGGCCGGGCCGCTGTCGTCATGCACATCCCCCAAACCGGACGAGCCGGTGAGTCCCCACGCTCACCGCTTCGTCAGTATCACCACAAGGCATCGGGAATTCCCGGGCGGCACGCCGTACCCAAGCGCCTCTTCCGTCACATGAGTCACACGGTTGGGGTGAATGCGTCCATACCGGGTGAAAGTGGGTCGAACCGGTCGTCAGACCTCGGCCGTGCCCTGTTCGCGGGAGCGCAGGATCGCGGCACGGCGGGCGAGCCGGTGGGTGCGGCGGATCTCCGCCTCGGCGAACCGGCGGCGGTCCTCGTCGGTCTCGGGGAGCACCGGCGGCACCTCGCGCGGGGCGCCGTCGGCCCCGAGCGCCACGAACACCAGGTACGCCGTCGCGACCGGCGTGGGCGGCCGGACCTCGTTCCACGGCTCCGCGAGCACCCGCACGCCGACCTCCATGGACGTACGGCCGGTCCAGTTCACCTTCGCGTGCGCGTGGACGAGGTTGCCGACGTGCACCGGCTCGAGGAACGTCATCTCGTCCATGGACGCCGTGACGGCCGGGCCGCCGGCGTGGCGCTGCGCGACGGCGCCGGCGACGTCGTCGACGAGCTTCATGATGACGCCACCGTGCACCGTGCCGAGCAGGTTGGCGTCGAGTGCGGTCATGATGCGCGACAGGCTGGTCTGCGCGGCCGACGCGGGCCGGCCCTCGGGACTCATGACAGTCATCCTCTACGTGTCGGGCCTTGCACGCCAAAGTCCGCTCTCTCCGCCTTGCGCTCTCGACCGCCGACTCGCGGGAGCCTCCGGCCCCCGGTCGTCGCCGGTGTGCAAGGCCCTCCACCGGCACCGTACGGCTTGACCACGTCGAACGCGCGTAGGTACGGTCTGTGACGTGACGCACGGCCAGGCCATGATGCGAATGCTGCACTCCATGTGCGGCCGTTCGATGCTGGCCTGACGCCTCCACCGTCAGCTCACCGGGCTCCCGCACTTCTGCGGGGGCCCCCTTTTTTTGCCCATGACTTGTTGATGCCTGCATCCCGTCCCGAGGGGAACCATGTACGCGCCGATCACCTACCTGACCGACTGTTCGGACACCAACGCGCAGGCCCGGCTGACCACGCGCATGGCCGCGCTGTTCGGCCGGTCGCCGGTGGTACTGCCGCTCGGCGGGCCCGCGCCCCTCGAGGCGGCCGGGCTGACGCTGCTGGACGTGCTGCTGTCCACCCGGCTGCTCGGCGAGGACGGCTTCCCGACGGTGACGCTGGTCAACGTCGCGCCGCGCGACGGCAGCTGGCCCAACGGCGCGCCGTTCGGCTGGTTCCGGCACGGCCGGCACACCGTGTTCTCCACGTACGACCCGGTGCTGCTCGACCCGGTCCGCCGTCACCTCGGCGTCACGACGGTTCAGGTGACGGGCGCGCGGACGGTGCTCGACGCGGCAGGCGGGCCTGGCGGGTGGGCAGCGATCGGCGAGCCGGACGCCGTCGACGTCGCCGCCACGCAGTTCCGCAGCCTCTGGTACCTGCCGCTGCTCGCGAAATGGGTGCTCGACGAGCGACCCGTGCCGTCGTCGCCGGTGGAGCTGCCCGTCCCCGAGCGGCCCGACGGCGTCCGCGTCGCACTGGTCGACAACTTCGGCAACTGCAAGCTCACCGTCACGGCCGCAGGCCTGGGTGTGACGGCGGGTGACCGGGTCGCCGTCGGCACCCGGAAGGTGCCGTTCCAGGACCACCTGTCCGACGTGCCGGCGGGCACGGCTGCGCTGGTCACCGGCAGCTCCGGCCCGGGATTCCTCGAGCTGGTCGTCAACGGCGGCTCGGCGGCGCGCGAGTTCGGCCTGCGCGACGGCGACACCGTCGATCTGCGGACCTGACCCGGGACGACGCGGCGCGCCGATGCCGAGATCGGCAGGTTACAGAGTGGTCTCCCGAAGGTATGGTCGAGCGTGATGCGACCAGACGGCGAAGCAGGCATGGCGGCGCCCGGGGCGGACGGCGGAGCACGCGGGACCGAGATCAAGGTCACCACGTACCAGGCCGGCCACGTCCCCGGCGTCTCCTATCGCGGCGGCATGGCGCACAGCCCCCGCGACGACGAGTCTGCCCAGGCACCGGCCCCCGCGCCCGCCATGGCCGCACCGGCGGGCGGCACCAGCGTCATGCCGTCCGACGCGTACGGCCCGGCCGACACCGACGGCATCGGCGGCCCGCCCGCCACGCCGCCACCCACCCGCCGTCGCCGCGAGGGCGCCGAGCCGCCGGCCCGGCCCAAGAAGCGGCGCTCCGGCGCCGGCCGGTTCTTCCGCTGGCTCCTCATCATCCTGCTGGTCATCGCCGTCGCCCTGGCCGCGCTCGTCTGGTACGTGTGGGGCCGCATCGAGAAGGTCGACGCCATCCCCGAGGACCACGGCTCGGCCGTCTCCGACGGCCGGGTGTTCCTGCTGGTCGGCTCCGACAGCCGCGAGGACCTCTCGCGGGACGAGCAGAGCGAGCTCGGCACCGGCAGCACCGAGGGCCAGCGCACCGACACCATCATGCTGCTGAGCGTCCCAGGCGGCGGCGCCCGCAACGCGCTCATCAGCATCCCGCGCGACTCCGTCGTCGACATCCCCGGCCACGGCGAGAACCGCATCAACGCCGCCTTCGCGTTCGGCGGCGCGCCGCTGCTGGTCGAGACCATCGAGGCGGCCACCGGCGTCGCCATCGACGACTACGTCCAGATCGGCTTCGGCGGCTTCGCCGGCATCGTCGACGCCCTCGGCGGCGTCGAGATGTGCCTCGACGAGGCGGTGCAGGACGAGCAGGCGCACATCGACCTCCCGGCCGGCTGCCAGGTGCTCAACGGCCCCGACGCGCTCGGCTACGCCCGCGCCCGGCACTTCGACCCGACGTCCGACATCGGCCGGGTGCAGCGCCAGCGCGAGCTGATCTCCGCCATCGCCGACAAGGCCCTGTCGCCCGGCACCCTGGTCAACCCCATCGAGCTGACCCGCACGGCGCTGGCCGGCGGCGACGCGCTGGTGCTCGACGAGGACACCGGCCCCATGGACATGTTCGCCTTCGCCCGGGGCATCGGCTCGGTGTCCAGCGGGTCCGGCGACACCATCACCGTCCCGCTCGGCGAGATCGGCAACACCGTCACCTGGGACTCCGAGCTCGCGCCGGAGTTGTGGGCGGCGCTGCAGCAGGGCGACGAGATCCCGCCCGCGGTCCTCGAGGCCCAGCCCTAGAGCCGGCGGGTCTCGGGAGGCGGGCGGTTCTCCATTGTCCGCGAAGCCCTCGAGCGCGCGTCACACCCAGGACGCGCGCCAGACCCGGGAAGGTGTGGCGCGCTGGCTGCGGTGGGCCGACGTCACTACGCCGGCCGACTTCACTGGCGAAAGTCGTCTTCTGTGTGGCCCGGCAGGCACAGAACACGGTTGTGGCCGGTGACGTCGGTTCTGCGTAGTGAAGTGGTGGCGCGAGCGTCGTGGTCTCGCGTCACGTCGTGGTCTGGTGTCACGCGAAACGGCCGGAATCGGCACAACCGCGTGACGAGGGACCAGGACGTGACGGGAGACCAGGACCCGCATGACGGCGGGTGCCGTCAGTCGCCCGCCAGCCGGAGGTAGCCGCGGTTCCTGATGATGCGCTGGATCATCGCACTGATCACTGCAACGTCCGCGGCGAGCTCCGGCCAGGACTCCGCGAGTGCCGTGAGCTCGGCATCCAGTCGATAGAGCTGCGGGATGTTGAACATCGTGTCGCCGACCCGGCCGACGTCCGCCAGCAGTCCGTTCTCCGCAGCCTTGTCCAGCAGCCGTTCCAGCTGTTCGCTGGATTCCCCGCCCACGTAGACCCGGTCGTGGATCTGGTTCTCGGTGTAGACGCTGATGCCCATCGAGCGGGTCCGTCGTGACCGTCAGGGGCGGCCGAGGCCGCGGTAGGTCCAGCCCGCCGCCCGCCACGCCTCGGCGTCGAGGCAGTTGCGCCCGTCGATGACCACCGGGGTCTCGACGATGCCGGCCAGCTCGGCGGGGTCGAGGTCGCGGAACTCCTGCCACTCCGTCAGGTGCAGGACGACGTGCGCGCCGCGGCAGGCGTCGAGCGCGGTCTCGGCGTACGGCAGGGTCGGGAAGATCTTGCGCGCGTTCTCGGTGGCCTTGGGGTCGTACACCGACACGCGCGCGCCCTGCAGGTGCAGCTGGCCGGCGATGTTCAGTGCGGGCGAGTCGCGGACGTCGTCGGAGTGCGGCTTGAAGGCCGCGCCCAGGACGGCGACCCGACGGTTGGCGACGCTGCCGCCGGCCAGCTCGCGGACGAGGTCGACGACCCGCTGACGGCGCCGCAGGTTGATCGCGTCGATCTCGGCCAGGAAGGCCAGCGAGTGCGAGGCACCCAGCTCGCCGGCGCGGGCCATGAACGCGCGGATGTCCTTGGGGAGGCAGCCGCCGCCGAAGCCGATGCCGGCGTTGAGGAACTTGCGGCCGATGCGGGCGTCGTGCCCGATGGCGTCGGCGAGCTTGGTGACGTCGGCGCCGGCGACCTCGCTGATCTCGGCCATGGCGTTGATGAAGGAGATCTTCGTGGCGAGGAAGGCGTTGGCGGAGACCTTGACCAGCTCCGCGGTCGGCAGGTCGGTGACGATGACCGGCGTGCCATCGGCGATGGTCTGCGCGTAGACCTCACGCAGGCGCCGTTCGGCCTCGTCGGACGTGACGCCGAAGACGAGGCGGTCGGGGTGCAGGGTGTCCTCGACGGCGAACCCCTCGCGCAGGAACTCCGGGTTCCAGGCCAGCTCGGCGCCGGCGCCCACCGGGGCGGACTTCGCGAGACGGTCGGCGAGCGCTGCCGCCGTCCCCACCGGCACCGTCGACTTGCCGACGACGAGGCACTCGGTGGTCAGGTACGGGGCCAGCGAGTCGACGGCCCCTTCGACGTAGCGCATGTCGGCGGCCAGGCTGTCGCGGCGCTGCGGGGTGCCGACGCAGATGAAGTGCACGTCGGCGTCGGCGGCCGCGGCGAAGTCGGTGGTGAAGCTGAGCCGTCCGGTGCCGGAGTGCTTGGCCAGCAGCTCGTCGAGCCCGGGCTCGTAGAACGGGGCCTCGCCCCGGGCGAGCGCGGCCACCTTGTCCGCGTCGACGTCGATGCCGACGACGGTGTAGCCGAGCTCGGCCATGCCGACGGCGTGCACCGCGCCCAGGTAGCCGGTGCCGATGACGGAGATGCGCAAGCTCACGATCAGATCCCACCCGTTGTGGCCGGTTCGACGGGTCGAGGCTACAAGTCGGGTGGGACGCCCGCCACGGCGCACTTGCCATGGCCAGGCTACCGACGAGTAGCATCGGGGAATGGATGCCGACTTCGACCTGTACCGGCTCAGCGACGAGCACGAGGCGATCCGCTCCGCGGTGCGCGAGCTCTGCACCGACAAGGTGGCGCCGCACGCGGCCGAGGCCGACGAGACCGGCACGTTCCCGCAGGCTTCCTACGACGCCCTGCGCTCGGCCGACTTCCACGCGCCGCACATCCCCGAGGAGTACGGCGGCGCCGGCGCCGACGCCCTGGCCACCTGCATCGTCATCGAAGAGATCGCCCGCGCCTGCGCCTCGTCGTCGCTCATCCCGGCCGTCAACAAGCTGGGCACCATGCCGCTGCTGCTGGCCGCGTCGCCGTCGGTGCTGCAGAAGTACCTGCCGCCGGTGGCGGCCGGGCAGGCGATGTTCTCCTACGGCCTGTCCGAGCGCGAGGCCGGCTCCGACACCGCATCCATGACCACCCGCGCCGTCCGCGACGGCGACGGCTGGGTGCTGTCGGGCCAGAAGTCCTGGATCACCAACGCCGGGGTCTCGCAGTACTACACCGTCATGGCGGTCACCGACCCCTCCGCGGGATCACGCGGCATCACCGCCTTCGTCGTCGAGTCGACGGACGAGGGATTCTCGTTCGGCGCGCCCGAGCGCAAGCTCGGCATCAAGGGCTCCCCCACGCGCGAGCTGCTGTTCGATCGCTGCTGGATCCCTTCCGACCGCGTGGTGGGCGACCTCGGGCAGGGCCTGAAGATCGCGCTGCGCACCCTCGACCACACCCGCGTCACCATCGGCGCCCAGGCCGTCGGCATCGCCGCCGGCGCGGTCGCGGCCGCTACGGCCTACGTCCAGGAGCGCCAGCAGTTCGGCCGCCCCATCGCCGACTTCCAGGGCGTCCAGTTCATGCTCGCCGACATGGCCATGAAGACCGAGGCGGCGCGTCAGATGGTCTACCGCGCCGCGGCGGCCTCGGAACGTGACGAGTCTTCGCTCGGGTTCCTGGGCGCGGCGGCAAAATGCTTCGCCTCCGACGTCGCCATGCAGGTGACGACGGACGCGGTGCAGCTCTTCGGCGGCTACGGCTACACCCGCGACTACCCCGTCGAGCGCATGATGCGCGACGCGAAGATCACCCAGATCTACGAGGGCACCAACCAGATCCAGCGCATGGTCATGGCAAGACAGCTGCTCAAGGGCACCGTCAGCTTCTAGTGGGTGAAATCGGCCGTTGGTGGCGTCGGGTGGGACTTTTCCTCGCTATAGCGGGGAGAACTCCCTCCTGACACGCGCCCGGCCGACCGATCAGCCCGAGGCGACCCACTGGGCGTAGAAGATGCTGAGCCCGACGGCGACGCAACCGCCGGCGATGATCCAGAAGCGGATCACGATGGTGACCTCGCTCCAGCCCAGGAGCTCGAAGTGGTGGTGGAGCGGCGTCATGCGGAACAGGCGCCGGCCGCCGGTCAGCTTGAAGTAGCCGACCTGCAGTACCACGGACACGGTGATGATGGCGAACAGTCCGCCGAGGACGACGAGGAGGAGCTCGGTGCGGGTGGTGATGGCCAGGCCGGCCATCGCTCCGCCGAGCGCGAGCGCTCCGGTGTCGCCCATGATGATCCTGGCGGGATGCGCGTTCCACCACAGGAACCCGATGCACGCGCCGGCCAGGGCGGCCGCCACCACTGCGAGATCCAGCGGGTCGCGCACGTCGTAGCAGGCCGGTCCCGGAGCGGTGCGGCAGTTCTGGTTGAACTGCCAGATCCCGATCAGCGTGTAGGCGCCGAACACCATGACCGACGCGCCGGTGGCGAGGCCGTCCAGACCGTCGGTCAGGTTCACCGCGTTCGACGTCCCCGAGATGATCAGCAGCGCCCACACCACGAACAGCGCGGCCGGCAGGACGACCGGGGTGTCGCGCAGGAACGACACGGCCTGTGAGGCCGGGGTCAAGCCCCCGTCGTCCTCGAACCGGATGGCGAGGAGCGCGAACGCGAGCGCCACGACCACCTGCCCGGCCATCTTCGCCCGGCTGCGCAGCCCCAGGCTCCGCTGCTTGAAGATCTTGATGTAGTCGTCGAGGAAGCCGACCAGACCGAGCCCGGCCGTCAGGCCGAGAACGAGCATCGCCGAGGCGGTCGGCTCGGTACCGCGGACCAGGTGGGCCATCGCGTAGCCGGCCAGCGCGGCCACGATGATCACCGCCCCGCCCATGGTGGGCGTGCCCCGCTTCACCTGATGGCTCGTCGACAGCTCGTCGCGGATCGGCTGGCCGAACCCGCGCCGGACGAGGCCCCAGATGGCCGCTCGAGTTCCGAAGATCGAGACCAGCAGACCCACGACGCCCGCCGTCAGTACCGCCGTCACCCGCACCTCGTGAACACATCGAAATCGTCGCGATGGAAGCCCCCGACGATAGCGGGCCTCGGACCACTCAGACGTCAGCGACACCCGCCATGGGCGCTGCCTCAGTCGTGGAAGCGGTACGAGTACAGGTCCCCGTCGTCGAGGTGGAAGCGCAGCCGGATGGGTGTCCCGGCCAGGGCGCTGAGGTCGTGGGCGCCGGCCCAGCGGATCCGGTGGTCGGTGCGGTCGCCCATGACCTTGCGGCTCTCCGCCAGGGTGAAGCCGGGGATCGGCTCGCCGTCGGCGTCGAGGATCTCGACCTGCAGGGTGCCGCCGGGTGCCAGGTCGGCGTTCACGCTCAGCTCGCGCCCGTCGAACACCAGCGGCCGGGTGGTGACGACACCGGGGAGGTCGCCGCCGTTGGCGAGTGAGGCGAAGCCGTCGACCCGCCAGGTGGCGAGGCCGATGGAGGCGCCCCGTCCGGGCGAGCCGTCGTGGAACCCGTCCCAGCCGGAGTAGTAGAGCCGTAGCTCCCGCCCGGCACGCACGACCGAGCTGGCGGTGTAGATCATGCCGGCGTCCCACGAGCCGGGGACGCCGCGCGGGATCACGGTGCGGCGGTCGTCGCGGTTCCAGGTGCGCAGATCGTCGCTGAACGCCAGTTGCACGTCGACGGGGCCGGAGCCGGCCATGCCGGGGGTGCCGCCGCCTGGCTGGTAGATCCACGGGAACCCGACCCAGCCGCCCTCGTACGGCACCACCGGGAAGCCGTAGATCTGCGCGTTGGTGTGCCCGCCCGCCGTCGCGGCGGCGTTGTCGCGCTCGTCCGCCGCGAGCACCAGCTCCGGCGCGCTCCACGTCTCGAAGTCGTCGCTGGTGGACAGGAAGGCGTAGCGGATGCCCGGGACCGGCCGCAGGTCCGGCTGCTTCCACGTGACGACGAACTGCCCGGTCTCGGGGTTCTGGGTGACGTTGGCGACGTCGGCACCGGTGCTGACGGGGTTGCAGCCGCAGGCGGTCCAGTGGATGCCGTCGGGGGAGAAATAAACCACGTAGCCCTGGTCGTAGTCCATCGCCATCATCTTGTAGCGGCGGGCCGGGTCGTCCTCGAACGGGTCCTTCAGCGCCGTCGGGCTGTGGATGCCGTCGCCGAGGACGATGTTGTTCGCCGTCGAGCCGTCGAACTCGAAGACGCCGAGCTCGGGCTTGTCCCAGGTGCGCCCGTCGCGGGACGTGGCGTACATGTTCAGGTACTCGCCCAGGTCCCAGTTGTACGAGTGGTACCACATCTTGTAGAGCTGCTCGTCCTCGTCGAAGAGCACGCTGCCGTAGAGGTAGACGTTGTTGGCCTCCCACGGCCGGTCCGGGCGGAGGATCGGCTCGTCGCTGGTCGCGGCCTCATGGACGACGCGGCCGACCTGCGTCATGGTGTCGACCCGGTCCAGGTCGTGGAAGAGCTGCGTCCGCTGGCCGATCTCGGGGTCGTACGGCGGCTCGGGATTCAGCAGCCGCAGCCCCACATCGTCGACGTAGGTCGTGCCGGCCGTGCTGGTGGAGCCGTAGACGAGCAGTTTGATCGACGTCGCGGCCGGAGGCGCGGTGCCCGCGATGGTGACCTGCTGCCACGTCGCCGACGCCGCGGGCGCCACGTGCGTCTCGCTGACCCGGCGGCCGTTCGCGTCGTAGAACTCCAGGTAGAGCCAGGCCGAGACACCCGCCGTCGTCCGCATCCAGGCCGTCGCCTCGTACTCGCCGCCCCGGACGGACTCGACCGGGCTGGACCAGATCGCGATGCCGCCTCCCGTGGGGTCGACCACCTCGAGGCTGCGCTCTCCGCCGTGGGCATCACCATCGACGACGGCGGCCGTCTGGGCCCGCGCGGGGTCCAGTAGCCACCCGACCGCCCAGCCGTCGCCGTCGACCTCCTCGAAGCCGGCGTTCGGAATGGCGACGTCGACCGGCTCGGCAGAGGCGGCAGCCGTTGCCTCACCGAAGGGCGGAGGCGGATCGGCGGTCACCGACCCGGCGGGCTCGAGGGTGAGGGTGAGCGCGGCCCCGACGACGGCAGAGGCGACTGCCAGTGCGGCGGGGGCGGAAAGTCGTCGAGACAGCCTCATCTGATCACTCCACGGGGATCGGACCGACGTCGCGTAGCTGAGAAGGAAGCGCAGAATGACGTTCCATGTCAACGCCGCCGCCCGCTTGGCGAGACGGTGCCCGACGTGCTGTTGACATGGAA
Source organism: Jiangella mangrovi (assembly GCF_014204975.1). Classification (NCBI taxonomy): domain Bacteria; kingdom Bacillati; phylum Actinomycetota; class Actinomycetes; order Jiangellales; family Jiangellaceae; genus Jiangella; species Jiangella mangrovi. Next base: position 3,158,544 of record NZ_JACHMM010000001.1, on the reverse strand, counting down.
TCTCATGCCAGGTTGAGTTCTGCCATTGCGTCGGAACAGCTCTCTCGAACGGTCGCCCCGCCCGGCCAGCATCGATAAGGAGCAGTCATGACCAGACGTCCCCGGAACCCCCGCAGGGCCTTGTTCGCCGCCCTGATCGCCGGTTCGGCTCTCGTCCTCAGCGGACTCGCCGGCGCGCCGGCCAGTGCCGGGCCGGACACCCCGACACAGCCCGACGTGCTCATCGCGACGCCCGAGGGCGACCAGAAGCCGTTCTTCCCCGAGATCGCCCCTCTCGACGACGGCCGCCTGGTGACCGTCTTCTACTGGAACAACGAGCACTCCGCCGGCATCCCCGGAGGCGACCACGACGGCGAGGTCCGGTGGACGGAGAGCACGAACGGCGGGTCGACCTGGTCGCAGCCGCGGACCGTGATCGACACGGCGTACGACGACCGCGACGCGCAGATCACGCAGCTGCGCGACGGGACCATCGTGATCACCTGGTTCCAGACCGACTGGACCGGCTATCCCGACCAGGCCGCGATCCTGCGGGGCACCTACGTGGTGCGCTCCGAGGACGGCGGGCAGACGTGGTCCGAGCCGGCCCTGGTGGGGTCGTCGATGAGCTGTGGGTGCGGCCCGCGCAGCGGCGCGTACAACCTGGGCTGGGCCGGCGAGTCCGGCGAGGTCGTCGAACTGGACGACGGCGACCTGCTGATCCCCCTCTACGGGACGCGCCCCGACTCCACACTCGGCCGCGCCAGCGTCGTGCGCAGCACCGACGGCGGACGGACCTGGCCGCTGGAGAACGAGGTGATGCTCCCCGCGGAGCCCGGCGTCGCCCTCTCCGAGACCGAGCTGGCCGTCCTTCCCGGCGGGCACGTGACCGCGGTGATCCGCCCCGGGTTCGTCAGCGACTCCTACGACGGCGGCCGGACGTGGACCACCGCGAGCAAGGTCCCGTGGAGCATGCAGGCGCCGGACCTGATGACGCTGCCGGGCGGCAGGGCACTGCTCACCTACGGCGGGCGGGACTACGGCTCGAACGAGCCGGTCATCGGCCGGCTCAAGCGCCGCGACCAGGCCTGGACCGACACCAGCCCCGTTCTGCTGTACATGTCGCAGCAGAACGTGGACCAGGGCGACCCGAGCACCGCGGTCGTGCGGGGCGGCCGGTTCCTCACCGTCAGCTACGACACGAACCTGCACGCCGTCGTCGGCACCTTCAGCTCCCTCGGCGACTATGTCGGCATCCAGCCGCCGGAGGCCGAGGCGCCCGCGGCGGACGCCGTCCTGGACCTTCCCGCCCTGGTCGCCGCCGGCGAGGCCACCTACCAGACCGACCTGACCAGCAGGCATCAGAACCACCCCACCGCCCAGCCGGGCGGAGCGGTCGACGGCGTGGCGGAGTACTGGTACTCCTCGCTCGGCCCCGTCGCCACACCGGCGGCGCCGCGACAGTTCACCCTCAGCTTCGCCGAGCCGCAGCGGATCTCGTGGATCGGGCTGAACCTCAAGCCCGGCTACGCCGAGACCGCCTCGGTCTACCTCTCGGCCGACGGCGTGAGCTGGGGTGACGCCGTCGACGTGCGCACCGGCCACGTCGCCGTCGCCGGCGAGATCGCGTGGGCCGAGATCGATCGCACGACCGCGCAGCACGTCAAGGTCGTCATCACCCAGTCCGACGGAGCCTCGATGCTGGCCGAGCTGAGCCTCGCCCGCTGAGCCTCGCCCGCCGGGTCAGCTCCAGATCGGCTCGGCCAGCCGGCGGGCCGCCGCGGCAGGATGGGTCTCGGGCCGGGTGGCACCGACCGCCAGGACGCCGTCGATCAGCAGCAGGAGCTGGTCGGCGGCGTCCGCGGGCTGCGGATGGTCGAGGTCGCGCAACTCCCGCTCGAGGAGTTCGTGCAGGCCCTCGCGGTACCGGCGGGCGACGGCGTGCGCCGGGTGGTCCGGGTCGGCCAGCGCGAGGTCGGCGCCGAGGTAGCGGCAGCCACGGAAGTCCGGCGCGTCGATGACCTCGCCGAGCCAGTCGAAGATCGCCGGCAGGCGGCGGCGCGGGTCGTCTCCGGCCGCCTCCATGACCCGCCGGTACGCGGCGACGTCCTCGTCGGCGGTCAGCCGCAGGACCTCAGCGATCAGGCCGTCCTTGCCACCGAAGTGCTCGTAGAGCGAGCGCCGGGCGACGTTCGCGGCCTTCAGCAGCGCGTCGACGCCGACCCCCACGCCCTGCGAGTAGGTCAAGTCCTTGGCCGCCGCGAGCAGGCGGTCCCGCGGTCCCGGCATGGCACGTGTGGTCACGGCACCGAGTGTACTTGACGAGTAGATCGACCGGTCTATATGGTGAGTAGACCGAATGGTCTATCTACGAAGGAGCCCGCCATGACCACGCGAACGACTGCCGAGACGATCGAGCTCTTCAACCGCGTCTTCATCGACCACGACCCGGCGCCGCTCCCCGAGCTGATCGGGGCCGACTGCGTCATGGAGGCCATCCAGCCGGCCCCCGACGGCACCCGCGTCGAGGGCTACGACGCCTGCCTGGCGTTCTGGCAGGCGCTCGCGGAGGACCGCACCAGCCAGTTCGAGCCCGGGGAGGTCATCGTCGACGGCGAGCGGGCGACCATCCACTGGCGGCTCCGCTTCGGCGACGGCATGACCGAATCGCTGCGCGGGGTCTCGCTCGTGCGGCTGCGCGACGGCCGCATCGTCGAGCTCCTCGGCTACAGCAAGACCGGCGGCGTCCCCCTGGCGGCCGAGACCGACGAGGCCGACGGCGCCGCAGCGGACGCCGTCGCCGCCGGGAGGTCGACCCGAGAGGTCCTGGACCAGTACAACGAGGCCTTCCGCCTGCACGATCCCAGCCTGCTGACCGACCTGATCGCCGACGACTGCGTCATCGACGACTCGGGCCCGGCGCCGGACGGGGTGCTCCGCGTCGGCCGCGAGGCGAGCCTCGCCCGCTGGTCCGAGCTCGCGGCGAACCATGATCTGACCTTCACGCCGGAGCTTGCCGAGATCCACGGCGACCTCGCCGTCCAGCCGTGGCACCTGCAGTGGGGCGAGGGCGAGCAGGACCGCGTCCGCGGCGTGAACCTCATCCGGATCCGCGACGGCCGGATCGTCGAAGCGCGTGGCTATGTGAAGGCGTGACGAGGGCCCCTCTAGCCTTGGCCCCGTGGACTGGGAGATCTTCGGACAGATCGTCGTCGCCCTGCTCGCCATCGGGGCGGCACTGCTCCAGTACCAACGCAACCGCGGCGGGCCACGTGACGAGATCCGGCAGGACGCGGAGCTGCTGAAGGTCCTCCCCGAGGGTGAGGCCAGGGCGCGGCTGCTCGCCCACGTCGAGGCGTCGGTGGAGAAGTTGATCACTCGCGAGAGCGAGCTGCGCCGCGATCCGCCCGGCATCGTGCTGGGGGTCTTCTCCCTCTCGGTGGCGATCGTGATCGGCTACTTCGCCGCCACGGGCAGCCTCCCCTGGACCGTCCTCCTCTGGCCGGCAGCGGCGGGCGTCGGGCTCTTCGGCGCCATCGGGTTCGTCGACGCCCTGCAGCGGAGCAAGCGGAACGCGCAGGGCCGGCCCGTCGCCTGAGCCGGCGTGTCGCCTGAGCCGGGGCGTCCCTCAGCCGCAGTGGGCGGCGAAGGTGAAGTCGTTGGTGACGACGCGCTGGCCGCGGTCCTTCAGCGCGTGGTCGGCGTCGATCTCGAAGACGTCGAGCAGCGGGTTGGTGTTGAGGTCGAACTGGAGCCGCTCGATGTCCGTCGTCCAGGAGAAGTCGCCGTACCGGCCGTCGCTCACCTCGACCAGGCGGACGTCGTCGAGGTACTCGCGGCCGGTCGGGGACGCCATGGTGAACGTGCGGCTGACGCGGGTGCCGTCGGCCAGCGTCAGGTCGACCGTCGTGCCCCGGTCCTTGGACGGCAGGACGTAGTGCAGGCCACTCGTGTGGGCGCGCAGCTGCCCGTCCTCGACGGTGAACACCGCGTCCATGAACAGCGGCTCGTCGCCGGCTCCCGGCTCGACCAGGTCGTAGGCGCCGCCGACCATCCGCACGCGCACCTCGTCGCCGTCCATCGCCACCGTGACGTTCTCGATGACGTGCGTCTCGGGCTCGAGGATCGGGTAGAGCAGCGGCGTCGTCGAGCCCCAGAACTGGCCCTCCATGGGGCCGCACCCGGTGTCGGGCGCGATCCCGGCGGCGTGCCGGTCATCGCTCGGGTCGTCGTAGTCGATCGCGAGGGTGATCCCGCTCGGGACGTGGGTCGCGAGGATCGCGTTCCCGGCCCGGTCGAACTCCGTCAGCTGCCACTCCGACCGGGCCTGCCGCGAGTACGTCAGCTGCGCGGGCGCCGCATCGACGACGATCGGGCGAGGCGCCACCGCGGTGGGCGAGATGCGACGGTCCAGCGGACCGGCCTCCGCGGGGACGGTGACCGCCGTGGCCGCCACGACGCCCAGGGCACAGAGGGTGATCAGCGTCACGCGAGGCTTCATGAGCGTCACGCTAGGACGGCCCGGCAAACGCCGGGCGGACGCCGGGACAACGTCGCGGATCGCCCGGGCGGATCCTTCCCGGGTGCCGGCGACGGCGACACGAGCCCGCCTCAACCCGGCCACAACCCGCCCGCGGCACGCCGAACGGGTGGCATCCCGGCGATTCGCCCGCATCACGCCAGCTCATGCGTCACACTTGTCCGCCATGACCGACCCGACCAGCGAGGCGCTCGAGACGAGCCCCTTCGTCGCCACCATCGTGGTGACCAGCCGCGGGCCGAAGGGGCAGCACGTGCTGCTCCTGCACCCGGCGGACATCGAGACCCTCGAGGGCGAGTGGGCCTGGGTGCCACCCGGCGGGGTCCGGCAGCCGGGCGAGAAGATCGCCGACTGCGCGGCCCGTGAGCTGCGGGAAGAGACCGGGATCGTCGCCACGCCGGAGCCCGTCCGCGTCGACGAGTCCGAGGAGGTCGGCGTCTACCGGCTCGAAGTCCCGTGGGGGACGGCCGTGACGCTCAGCGCCGAGCACACCGCGTCCGAGTGGATCCCCGTCGAGCAGGTGGCCGGCCGCTGCCAGCCGGCCGACCTGCTCGACACCGTGCGGATCGGCCTCAGCGGCTGACCCCGTAGCCGCCCGGGAACGGCAGGCCCGGCACCGGCCAGCCCGGCGTCCATCTCACCGGGCGCCGGCTCGGCTCGGTCAGGCAGGGGTCGTAGCGCACGACCGGGGCGAGCTGCCCGTTCACGGCGCCGCTCTGCTCGGTCGCCGTCACGAACTCGCGCTGCACCGCTTCCTCGTCGGTGTCCCAGGTCCAGTAGAACCAGCCGCCGAAGCCGGCCCTGCAGGTCGCCACCTGCAGGTCGCGCATCGCGACGGCGGCCGCGCGCACGTCACCGCCGTGGTAGCTGCGCCGGGTGCCGTACTCGCCGACGACGACCGGGCCGGTCACCGAGGGCCACTCGACGGAGGCGAGGTTCTGGTCCAGGGTCTTGCCGGGCTCCGGGTAGAGGTGCAGTTCGAGGAACGAGAGGTCCGACCGGGCCGAGAGCGCGGCCGGACGCGGCGGGTACCAGTAGTGCCAGGCGTCCTTGCAGGAGTTCCCCGCGACGGTGCGGTCGCAGCGCACCCCGAACCCGTCGATCGTCTTGTTCACGGCGAGGTAGGTGAACATCCCGGTGGTGACCATCAGGTCCGGGTCGACCTCGTGGACGGCGGCGACCAGCGAGTTCGCGTACTCGACCATGCCGTTGTCGCCCAGTGCCTGGCGCTCCGCGGGGACGGCGAGGTCGTAGGTGCGCCCGTCCGGGCCGGTCACCCGGCCCGTCGTCAGCGAGAACGGCTTCTGGTCGGCCTCGAAGATCGCCTCGTTGTCGGTCTCGAGCGCCAGCAGCGTCGTCATCAGCGGCGCGCCGACCCGCTCGCGCAGCTCGAGCACGACGTTCTGCAGGTAGGCCGCCTTGGCGTTGATGCGGGAGCGCTGCAGGTAGAACGCGTTCCAGCCGGCGAGGTTCGGCTGCTGCGGCGCACTGGTCGCGGCGATGTCCGCGTAGTACGCGTTGAACGGGTAGTAGTCCATGGCCGGCAGGACGTAGATGCCGCGCGCGGCCGCCCGCACCAGGAAGTCGGCGAGGTTGTCGAGGTACGCCGCGTTGCCGACCGTGTGGTCGTCGTTCCCGTGGCCGAGCCCGTGCGGCTGCCCGTCCACGTTGTGCTGCGGATGCCCGGGGTCGAGGAAGATCCGCACGACGTTGTAGCCGCTGTTGCCCATGTAGGTCAGCGCGGCCTCGACGCGGGCCGGGTCGTACTCACCCGGCTCGAACGTCGCGTGGTGGTGCCAGTCGGCGACCTGTGCGAGCCGGACGTAATTGTTGCCGCGCGGGATGAACCGCGCCCCCGTCTCGGAGTCGACGAGGTGCCGGCTCGCGGGATCGTCGGAGACGGTGATGCGCGGCAGTGGGTCGACGGCGGCGGCTGCGGTCCCGCTCGCGGCGACCGCTGGGGTGACGGCGTCAGCTGTGGCCGCGCCGCCGGTCAGGGCGGCCGCGGCGAACGCCAGGACGCCGAGGACTCCCGTGAGTGGGTTCGATCGTTTCACGCCACGCATCCTCGAGCGACGTGCTTCAGATCGGCTTCATCGCTCAGGAGCCGTAGAGCTCGACCTCGTTGAGGAAGGCCTCCAGGGTGTTGGTGATGGGGTTGGGGTCGCTGATCCGCACGTACTGCGCCGTCACCGGACTCGCGAACGGACGGAGGTAGCCGTCGCGTGCCGCCCTCGCCGGGGTGCTGAAGTCGACCCCGTTCGTCGACACCTGGATGCGGGCGTCGTCATCGCCCTGCAGGTTCATGTGCAGGCCGACGCCGGTGAGCTGGTACGCCCGCGGCAGCCGCAGCGTCACGGAGCGGTTCGGGGTGACCAGGCTGGTGTCGGAGCGGATGTCGCCGTCGAACGCGAACGCCGCGTACGACTGCCGGCAGCCGGCGATGCCCTCGGGGCACAGCCCGTACCGGCTGAAGGACGTCTCCACCACGGTCAGCTGGTCGTTCCGGAACATCGCGGGCAGGTCGAGCCGGCCGGCGCGACCGTTGTTCACGGTGACGGTGGTCTTCCACAACCCGTGAGTGGTGCCGCGGGCGTAGCCGCCGGCGCGTTGCGGGCACATCCACCCGGCGCCCCACGGGCAGGGGCACCCCCAGCCGGACCCGCAGTTGTCGCCGATGACGAAGGCCTGGGTGCCGGAGATCGCCTCGACCCCCATCGTGCCGCTGGAGCCGAGGTGGCGCATCGGCCGGTAGAGGCAGCAGCCGGACGAGTCCGGGTCGTAGCGATACCAGCCGGCGAACTCACCGGAGGTCTCGCCGCCGGTCGTCGGGTAGTTGGTCCACGGCCGGAACGGCCCGTCCCAGGTCGTGCCACGGCCGTCGTAGGAGAACCGGAGCTGGTTGTCGGTGCGCCCCGACGCCAGTACCAGCGAGCCGTTGCCCAGCAGTTCCACGGACGGCGAGTTGCCGCCGTCGGCGGAGATCCGGACCGGCTCTCCCCAGTTCTCGCCCCAGGTCTCGTCCGTCTGCGGCGCCGAGAGCACGGTGTAGAGGGCGATGTTCGACGGGATGGCGCGGCTCTTGAAGTTCTTCATGTCAACGCGGCCGGCGCGGCCGGTGCAACGGCGGCCGCGCTCCGTGCATCGAGGCCTGCCTGACGGTCAGGAGGCCACCGGGTAGTCGGTGTAGCCGACCGGGCCGGGCGTGTAGAGGTGCGCCTCGTCCAGAGGGTTCCACGTGAGGTCATGGCGCAGCCGGTGCGGCAGGTCGGGGTTGACCAGGAAGCCGCGGCCGAACGAGACCGCGTCGGCCAGCCCGGCCTCCAGCGCGCGCACCGCAGCGCACGCCGTCGTCGGCTCCCGGTTCTCGCCGACGTTCGCGATCAGCGTCCCGGACCAGCGCGGCCGCAGGTCGGCGAGCGCCGGGTACGCGTCGTCGTCGGTGAGGTGCAGGTACGCCAGGCCCAGCCGGTCCAGCTCGGCGAGCAGGGCGCGGTACACGGGCGCGGGGTCGCGCTCGACCATCTCGAACTGCGGGTTGCCCGGCGAGAGCCGGATCGCGGTCCGATCGGCGCCGACGGTGTCCGCGACGGCCCGGGCGACGCGCAGCGGGAACCGGATCCGCCCGGCGACGTCGCCGCCGTAGTCGTCGGTGCGCAGGTTGGTGTTGTCGGCGAGGAACTGGTGCGGCAGGTAGCTGTTCGCGGCGTGGATCTCGACGCCGTCGAACCCAGCGGCCAGCGCGTTCGCCGCCGCGTTCTCGTACGAGCCGACGACGCGGTCGATGTCGGCGACGGTCATGGCCCGCGGCGCGGGCGGCGCGGCCTTGGACCCGTCGGGCAGGTGCACCGGCTCGGTCTTCGCGACGGCTGACGGCCCAGCCGGCACCGTCCCGTCGTAGCGCGCCCCGGGATGACCGTTGCGCCCGCCGTGCATGAGCTGCGCGACGACGGTGCCGCCCGCAGCATGGATCGCGGCGGTGACACGGCGCCAGCCGTCGACGTGCCGGCCGTCGGACAGGCCCGGGACCCGCCACTCGCTCTGCCCGGCGGGCTCGGGCCAGATGCCCTCGGTGACGATGAGCCCGGCGCTCGCGCGCTGGGCGTAGTAGACGGCCATCTCCGCCGTCGGGGTGCCGTCGTCGGTGGCGCGCAGCCGCGTCATGGGCGCCATCACGATCCGGTTCGGCAACTGGAGCCGGCCGGCCCGCACCGGCCTGAACAGGGCGTTGGTCGTCATGACGCTACCGTAGAATCTGACATTGATGTCAGATTCAACCCTTCGGAGGCCGGCGATGCGGATCGGTGAGCTCGCGCGACTGACCGCCGTCAGCGAGCGGTCACTGCGCTACTACGAACAGCAGGACCTGCTGGTGTCCACCCGCACGCCGGGCGGGCACCGCGAGTACGCCCCCGCCTGCGTCGACCGCGTCATCCGCATCCAGGAGCTGTACGCCGCCGGCCTCAACTCCGCCGTCATCGCCGAGCTCCTCCCCTGCATGCGCGACGTCGACGGCGGCCCGGGCGACAACGCGACGCCCTGGCTCGAGCAGGAGCTGGTCGCCCAGCGTGACAAGCTCGATCGCGCCATCGGCGACCTCGAGCGCTCCCGCCAGGTCCTCGACGAGGTCATCAAGGCCGCCACCGGCCGGTGAACCGCGTCAGGCAGCGGCCGGCTCTGCCGCCTCGTCGGCGACGGTGTTCAGTTTGAGCTGGTAGTAGGCGACGTGCAGGCCGAGCACGAACATGAGCAGGAGCCCCACCCATGGCCGGCAGCTCGGCTCCACGCCGGCGGCACGCTGGGCGATCCGGATGCGGCGGCCGGTGTTGTAGGTGCTGACGAACGGCGGGACGACGATCAACCCGCCGATGGTCACCGCCGCCACCGCGCCGAGTGGGTTCACCTCGACGTCCGGGAAGTCGTCGGACATCTCGCGGTTGACGAGGTAGTACCAGAACAGGAAATAGATGCCGAGCGTGATGATCGACAGCGCCCAGGCGATGCCGGGATCCCTGCGCTTGACGGCTCGATCATCCATGGCGCCCCCTCGACGCGTTGACCGGCGGCACCGTACCCACAGGGCCGGACACTTCACCTCCGCGACCGAAGTTGATCATGGAGAAGAGGGGGTTCCGAGGCGACCGGAAGCCGCTCTTCTCCATGATCAACTTCGGTCGCGGAGGCGAGAGGCGGCACCGCAGCGCGGCGCGGGACGAGATCAGTCGTCGGCGGTGAGGATGGTGAGCAGGCGGATCAGCTCGGCCTGCTCGTCGGCCGTCAGCCGGTCGAGCAGCTCGGCGAGTCCGGCGGCCCGGCGGTCGCGCAAGGCACGCAGGACCTCTCCGCCCGACGGCGTCAGGGCGACCAGGGTGGCGCGCCGGTCGTCGGGGTCGGGGCGGCGCTCGACGAGGCCCCGCGACTCGAGCAGGTCGACCACTGACGTCGCCGAGCGCGGGATGACGTCGAGGCGGCGGGCCAGCTCGCTCACACGCAGCGGCGACCCCACACCGGCCAGCACCCGCAACACGCGCAGCTGCGACGGCGTCACCCCGGTCGCGTCGAGCGAGGGGCCGGACGCACGCCGCAGCCGGCGGTTCGTCCTGGTCAGCAGGTCGGCGATGCGCGCCGCGGACTCCGTCTCCACAGCGCCACGCTACCACAAATTTGCGCTGCAGCCTCTTAAAGAGGTAACCTCTGTATCGACACGGAGAGCAAGACTCAGGAGGGTCACACATGGATGACTCCACTCGCGGGCGAGGCGCCCGCTCCTTCACCAAGGACCGTTCGGTCACCGCCCACAAGCTCGCGCCCGGCACGTTCCGGCGCATCGCCGGCTTCGCTCGCCCCTACAAGAAGCAGCTCGCCGTCTTCCTCAGCCTGATCCTGGTCGACGCGCTGCTCGGGGCCGCGCAGCCCATGCTGTTCAAGCTGATCATCGACGAGGGCGTCCTCAAGGGCGACCGCGGCCTGGTCATCGGACTGGCCATGGCGGTCGCCGGTCTCGCCGTCGTCACGTCGGCCATCGGGCTCACGCAGCGCTACGTCTCGGCCAAGATCGGCCAGGGGCTGGTGCACGACCTGCGCAGCCAGGTCTTCGCGCACGTCCAGCGCATGCCCATCGCGTTCTTCAGCCGCACCCAGACCGGCGCGCTCGTCAGCCGGCTCAACGGCGACGTGCAGGGCGCCCAGCAGGCGTTCACGTCCACGCTGTCGACGGTGGTCGGCAACGTCGCGACGACGGCGGCCGTGCTCGGCGCCATGCTGGCGCTGTCGTGGCAGATCACGCTCGCCGCGCTGGTACTGATCCCGCTGTTCGTCCTGCCGGCCAAGCTGGTCGGCCGCAAGCTCGCCGACATCACCCGCGAGCGTTACGAGCTCACCGCCGACATGGGCCAGACCATGACCGAGCGGTTCAACGTCGCCGGCGCGCTGCTGGTCAAGGTCTTCGGCCGCCCCGACGCCGAGGCCGCCGAGTTCGACCAGCGGGCCGCCCGGGTCCGCGACATCGGCGTGAAGTCCGCCGTCTACTCCCGCGTCCTCATGACCTCGCTCGGTCTGCTCGCGGCATTGGCGACGGCGTTCGTCTACGGCCTCGGCGGGGTGCTGGCCATCGCCGGCTCGCTCGGGGTCGGCACCGTCGTCGCGCTGACGGCGTACCTCGGCCGCCTCTACGGCCCCATCACGTCGCTGTCGAACCTGCAGGTCGACATCATGACCACGCTGGTCAGCTTCGAGCGGGTGCTCGAGGTGCTCGACCTCGAGCCCATGGTCGCCGACGCACCCGGCGCGCGCACCCTGCCCGCCGACGCCGCCTCCGTCGAGTTCGACCACGTCGACTTCGGCTACCCGGCCGCGACGGACGTGTCGCTCGCCTCGCTCGAGTCGGTCGCCGGCCTGTCCGCCGCGCCCGGCGACCAGGTGCTGCACGACATCAGCTTCACCGCCCGCCCGGGCGAGATGATCGCACTGGTCGGCCCCTCGGGCGCCGGCAAGTCGACGGTGACGAGCCTGGTCACGCGCCTCTACGACGTCACCGGCGGCGCCGTCCGCGTCGGCGGCCACGACGTCCGCGACGTCAGCCAGCAGTCCCTGCGCGACGCGATCGGCGTCGTCACCCAGGACGCGCACCTGTTCCACACGACGCTGCGGGCCAACCTGCTCTACGCCCGCCCCGACGCCTCCGAGGCGGAGATCTGGGCGGCCCTCGGCGCGGCGCAGATCGCCCCACTGGTCCAGTCGCTCCCCGACGGTCTCGACACCGTCGTCGGCGAGCGCGGCTACCGGCTCTCCGGCGGCGAGAAGCAGCGGCTGGCCATCGCCCGCCTGCTGCTGAAGGCGCCGCGCGTCGTCGTCCTGGACGAGGCCACCGCCCACCTCGACTCCGAGTCCGAGGCCGCCGTCCAGCGGGCCCTCGAGACCGCACTGGCCGGGCGCACCTCGCTGGTCATCGCGCACCGGCTGTCCACCGTCCGCGACGCCGACCAGATCCTCGTGGTCGACGCCGGCCGCATCGTCGAGCGCGGCACCCACGACGAGCTGCTCGCCGCGGGTGGCGCCTACGCCGACCTCTACCGCACCCAGTTCCGCTCGCAGGAGACGACAGCGCTCGCTCCGGCCGCCGCCTGAACTGCGGAAACATCGAGTTGTCCACAGGTACGGATTCGACCCAGGACAACCGGTCGAGGACGTGACAGACTGAAGCGACCGGCCGCCCGACGATGAAGGAGATGCACTGTGACCGCCACCAGCAGCGACCACCCGGCATACTCCGCGGGGCCGGCCGCGAGCGTTGCCGAGCTGTTCCGCGATGTGCCCGTCGTGACCTCCGCGGACGACCTCGCTCAAGACGGCGTCTTCGACGACGGCGAGGTCGAACTGTTCCTCGCCCATCTCGCGACGATGCGGCGCGCCGGCTTCGCGTGAGCCCGAGCCGCACGACCATCCTGGATACCGACGTCGCCTCCCTGAACATCAAGAACGCCTTGCCACCCGCGCTGCTGCGAGAGCTGATCGGTGCCCAGGCCGGCATCACCTTCGTGACCCTCGGCGAGTTGCACTGCTGGGCGGCGATTCGCGGCTGGGGGGCGGGCAAGCGATCGGGACTCAGCGACCCTCAACGTCAAGGACTTCGCCGATTTCGCCCGCTACGAGGGACTGCGGATCCTGAGCGCCTGACGGAACCGCCTGACGGCGGCCCGCCGGCCTACGGTCCGAGGACGATGTCCTGCTTGGTGACGACGTCGAACAGCCGGCCGTCGCGGTAGCGGCGGAAGACCGCGTCGAACGGCTCGCCGAGCGGGAGGTCGCGGGTCGGCACCAGCCGCCACTGCCACGAACCGCCGTCGGCCCGGCCGACCTGCTCGCCGCCGACCGTCAGCGTGACGACGTCGTCGCCCTGGTAGCCGCGGAACTCCGGTCGTGCCTTGACCCGTTCCGCCGCGGTCAGCGGGAACACGACCAGGGCGGGCACCCGGACCTGGTTGACCCCGCACGGGTTGGGCCGGATGCGCGGTGAGAGCGCGCTGCCGATGACGCCGCCCGCCTCGGCGCCGGTGAAGAACAACCGCTGCGTCGGGTCCTCGTCGGTGTCCCAGGTCCAGTACAGCCAGCCGCTGATGCCGTAGGAGCAGGTCGCCACCTGGTGCTCGACCAGCGCCTGGCGGCCGCGCTGGATGTCGTTGCCGAACCACTTGCGCTCGGTGCCGAACTCGCCGTTGATCACCGGGCCGACGACCCGCGACCACTCCATCGAGTCCAGCTGCGCCTTCAGGGTGCGCCCGGTCATCAGGTACAGGTGGATGTCGAAGAAGTCGAGGCCGGACTCGCGGGTGAGCACCGACGCCCGCACCGGGTACCGCACGTCGCCGCAGCGCACGCCGCCGCACAGTCCGGACAGCCCGTCGAACGCCTTGCCGACGGCCAGGTTGGTGAACGCGCCCATGGTGACCATGAGCTCGGGGTCGACGGCCTTCACGGCGGCCACGCCGCGGTCGGCGTAGGCGACGAAGCCGTCGTCGGCGGCGGCCTGGCGCTCGGCCGCAACGGCCATCGAGTAGGTCCGCCCGGCCACGGTCACCGTCCCGCTGAACTGGTGGAACGGCGCCTGGGTGTGGTCGAGGTAGGCCTCGTTGTCCAGCTGCAGCGCCAGGAACGTGCTCATGAGATCGCCCAGCCGTGCCTGCATCTCGCTGGTGAAGACCCGCAGGTACTCCTCCTTCGCCCGGATGTACCCCTCGTAGAGGAAGGACCGGTTGCGCCCCTCGATGTTCACCGGCTGCGGGCTGTTCACGATGATGTCGCGGTAGTAGCCGTTCTGCGGGAACGCGTCCAGCGACGGCAGCACGTACAGGCCGTACGACGCGGCCCGGCGGACGAAGTCGGCCAGGTTGTCGAGGTACGCCGCGTTCGCCGGGCTCCGGTCCGCGTCGCCGTGCCCGAGCCCGTGCGGCCGCCCGACGAGGTTGTCCTGCCCGTTCCCGGGGTCGACGAACACGCGGACGGTGTCGTACCCCTTCACGGTGAGGTCGGCGAGCATCTGGTCGGCGCGCGCGGCGTCGTACGTCCCCGGCTCGAACGTCGAGTGGTACGGGTTGGCCGGGGCGGACGGCATCGGCGTCAGCCGCACGTAGTTGAAGCCGCGCGGCCGGAACTGCTCGCCGGTCTCGGTGTTCACCAGGGTCCGGCCGGGTCCGGCGGCGATCCGCGGCAACGGTGCGACCGGATCGACGACGGCGTCAGCCTGCGATTCCGCGCGGGTACCGGCCGAGGCGGCCGGAGCGGCCAGCGACACGGAAGCGACGGCGACGACGACGGCGAGCGCGGCGGCCAGCCGGGTGGTGCGTTTCACGGACGGGCTCCCCTGGTTCGGACGGTCAGCGGAATCGAGTGCCCGTCCGATGCCGCTCTGCGAGGGGAAACCCTACAGCCGCCGTCAGGTGAAGACGGCGCGATCGGTGAGGTGCGCCTCGATGTAGTCCCAGTCGTAGCTCACGCCGAGCCCGGGCCCGGCCGGCACGCCGACGCAGCCGTCCGGGCCGAGCGCCGTCACGTCCTCGGCGTAGTCGTCGGTGTAGACCGGCGGGTGCAGCGGGTTGCCGGTCTCGGGGTCGAGCAGGCCGAGCTCGTAGTAGTTGGTGTTGCGGATCGCCGCCATGCAGTGCCGTTGCGCCGGCCCGGAGGCGTGCACCTCGAGGTCGATGCCCAGCGCCTCCGCGGCGTGCGCCGTCTTCATGACGCCGGTGATGCCCATATCGAGTTCAGGGTCCGAGCGCAGGAAGTCGGTGCCGCCCTCCAGCGCGACGGCGACCCGCTGCTCCAGGCCGCGGACGAACTCGGTCATGAGCAGCGGCGTGCGCACCCGCTGGCGCAGGATCCGGTGGCCGAACGCGGCATCGTCGCGCATGGGGTCCTCCCACCAGTACGCGCCGACGTCGTCGCAGGCCCGGCCCAGCGACAGGGCGTCGGCGAGCGTGCGCAGCGACTTGCCCGGGTCGGTCATGACGTCCATCCGCCCGGCCGCGCCCTCGGCGCTCGCCTCGAGGGCCGCGATCTCGGCGCGCACCCCCGTCCCGGGCCCGTGGATCTTGTAGGCGAGGAATCCGTCCTTCACGCACTGCTCCGCGTACGCGCGATAGCTGTCCGCCGACGCCAGCGCGCCCAGTCCGTGCCCGCCGCCGACGGTGCTGCAGTACGCCGGCAGCCGGTCGCGGTAGCGGCCCAGCAGGTCGGCGATCGGTACCCCGGCCGCCCGCCCCGCCGCGTCCCACAGCGCGATGTCGATCGCGCCGACGCCGATCCGGTCGGTCTTCCCGAGCATCCGGTTGGCGCGGTCCCAGATCAGCTCCCGCTGGGCGACGTCCATGCCGACCAGCGAGCCGGCCAGTGCGGTGACCTGCCGGACGGCGTACGGCGGCGCGCTCCACAGCACGACGTAGGCGCCCTCGACGCCGTCGGAGCACCGCAGCCGGACGGCGAACCGCTGGGTCGTCCGCGTCGGCACCACGTCGTCACGCAGGCGGACGCCGTCGCCGTCGTACCGGAACGACACGGTGTGCTCGTACTCCAGGACCTCGACCTGCTCGATGGTCGGCATGGGTCTCCTCACTTGAGTCCGGTCGTGGCGATGCCGCGGGTCAGGGCCTTCTGCGCGATGAGGAAGACGGCGAACACCGGGAGCAGCGTCACCACCGACATGGCGAACAGCGCGCCGTAGTTCGTCAGGCCCGTGGCGTCCTGGAACGTGCTCAGCCCGATGACGGCCGTGTACTTGTCCGGCGAGGTCAGGTACAGCAGCGGCGTGAAGAAGTCGTTCCAGGTCCAGATGAACGTGAACACCGCGGTGACCGCGATGGCGGGCAGGCACAGCGGCAGGATCACGCTCCAGAACGTGCGCAGCTGACCGGCCCCGTCCAGCGCCGCGGCGTCGTCGAGCGTGCGCGGCAGCCCGCGGATGAACTGCACCATGAGGAAGACGAAGAACGACTCGACGGCCAGGAACTTCGGCAGGATCAGCGGCACGTAGGTGTCGATCAGCCCGAGCTGGTGGAACACGATGTACTGCGGCACGACGGTCACATGGAACGGCAGCATGATCGTCGCCAGCATGAGCGCGAACATCGGGCCGCGGAACCGGAACTCCAGCCGGGCGAACGCGTACGCCGCCAGCGTGCACGACACCAGGTTGCCGACGATGCTCAGCGCGGCCACGAGGAACGAGTTCGCCATGAACCGCCCGAACGAGATGCCCAGCGCCGACCACCCGTCCAGGTAGTTGTCCAGCGTGAACCCGCCCTCGCCGGCCCGGCCCATGACGGCGTCGTTGGGCGTGAACGACTGGGTGAACATCCACACCAGCGGGTAGAGCATGACGAACCCGAACGCGATGAGCAGCAGGTGCTTCCAGCCCTGGCCGGTGAGCCAGGCGACGGCGCGCCGAGGCGCCGGCCTGCGGAGCGCGGTTCTAGTCGCCATAGTGCACCCAGTACCGGGACGCGGCGAAGTTCAGTGCGGTGAAGGCGCCGATGACGACGAACAGCCCCCACGCCATCGCGCTCGCGTAGCCCATGTCGAAGGCCTGGAAGCCGGACTGGAACAGGTACAGCGTGTAGAACAGCGTCGAGTCGGCCGGGCCGCCGGTGCCGGCGCTGACGATGTACGCCGGCGTGAACGCCTGGAACGCGCCGATCATCTGCAGGATGAGGTTGAAGAACACCACCGGCGTGAGCAGCGGGAACACCACCCGGAAGAACCGCTGCACCGCGCCGGCGCCGTCGACCTTCGCGGCCTCGACCAGCTCGTCCGGGATCTGCCGCAGCCCGGCCAGGAAGATCACCATCGGCGACCCGAACGTCCACACGTTCAGCACCAGCAGGGTGTCCAGCGCCCGCTCCGGGTCGGAGATCCAGCCGCCGCTCATCTGGATGCCGACCCAGCCGGCGACGTCGACCACCAGCCCGTCGCTGGAGAACAGCCGCCGCCACAGCACCGCGACCGCCACGCTCGATCCCAGCAGCGACGGCAGGTAGTACACCGACCGGTAGATCGCCAGCCCGCGCACGCCGCGGTCGAGGAACACCGCGATGGCCAGGGCGAACGCCAGCTGCAGCGGCACCGACAGCAGCACGTACTTCGCCGTCACCCAGACCGACGACCAGTACCGCGGGTCGTCGGTGAACATCCGCTGGTAGTTCGCCAGCCCGACCCACGACGGCGCGCCGCTGAGCCGGTAGTCGGTGAACGACAGGTACAGCGACGCCAGCATCGGGCCGAGTGTGAGCCCGAGGACGCCGAGGATCCACGGCGCCAGGAACAGGTACGCCACCCGGCTGCGGCGCCGGCCGCGGGCGGCGGCCAGGTCGCGCGCCGCGGCCCCGGTCGGCCCGGCGGCGCCGGCGGCTCCGGTCACGACGGCCATGGGGTCAGCGGGCCGGTTCCAGCGGCAGCGCCGGCTCGACGCCCGGGAGCGGCTGCCAGTCCTCGACCTGGCCCTCCCAGCGGCGCAGGCCGATGCGGACCGCGTCGAGACGCTCCATCGTCGCGCCGTCGTAGTGGCCGAGCGAGAGGCCGTCGCAGCCGGAGTCGACGGCGGCCTTCACACTCTGCGTCAGCGACTCGGTCGTCGCGTTCGGGCGGACGCCCAGCGCGGCGATCAGCCGCTGGTCCTCGCGCAGCGCCCGGCGGGCCTTCATCAGCTTGGCCCGCTTGATGGCGACGCCCTCGGCGGTGCCGTGCTGGTCGGAGTAGTCGGACTCGCGGACGGAGTCGACGTGGGCGAACGCCGACCTGAAGTCGAGCCCGGCCCGCTCCGGGACGGCCATGTAGGTGTTGTAGCGGAACTCGACGTCGCGGCCGGACGACGTCAACGCCGAGCGGACGTCCGCGAACAGCGAGTTCACCGAGTCCTTCCGGAACCGCAGCCAGGCGGCGAACGCGTCGTTCTCGAGCAGCAGCGTCGACTCGCGGTAGCTGGCCTCGTCGAGCAGCTGGCGCTCGTGCAGCTCGGCCAGCCCGGTCCTCGTCGAGAGGCGGGCCAGGTGGCCGACCTCGTCGACGATCGCGTCCCAGTCCAGCCCCTGCGAGCGGGCCAGCCGCTCGCACTCGGAGCAGAAGCAGCCGCCGGTCGCCGTCTGCAGCAGCCCCTGCCAGGAGCGCCCGCCGTCGCCGAGCGTGCCGCCGTCGCCGCCGCCGGATCCGAACAGCACCAGGCAGGTCTGCACGTAGTCGACGTCGTAGTGGGTGGCGAGGTCGCGGAACAGCCCGGTGAGATACGTGCGCACCTCGGGGTGGTTGAGGCACGGCAGCGCCCGCTGCGCCTCGACGGCCTCGAACGGACCGACGATCTGCCCGAACACGTTGCGCTGCAGCACGTCGGGGAACTGTTCGCGGGCGACGGCGGCGTCGAGGACGGTGTGCGAGATCTCGCAGCCGGTGCGCATCCCCCGCGCCCGCGCCGCGTCGATGAGCACCTGCAGCCAGTCGGTGCCCTTGAGGAAGTCGCGCTCGCTGGTCAGCGGCTGGATCCGGCCCGGGTACATCGCCGGGTCCGGGCGCCAGTACACCCGGCTGTCCTCCGGGACGTAGAAACGGCGCACCGGGTTGTGCGGGTAGAACCGCGCGTGCAGCGGCCGCTTCTCCTTGTGCATCACCCCGACCAGGTAGGCCGAGTTGACGGTGGACCGGCTGGCCAGCACGTCGAGGGCGTGGTCGGCGGTCTCGTCGGCGAGGTCCCAGGCGTACAGGCTGGCGGCGATCTCGGTCAGCGGCATGGTCTTCCTCTCGGTGGGGGACGAGCGGACGGGTGCGCGGGGCTCAGCCGGTGAGCGTCTGACGCAGGTCGCCGAAGACCTGCTCGACCGCGTCGTCGATGCTGATGCGGCCGTAGGCGAGCTCCTCCATGGCGAGGTTGACGCCGTCCTGGAAGGCGCCGGCGGTGTCCGGGGCGGGCGGGATCGGGTCGATCGGCGCGGTGGCCTCGAAGTCGATGTACTCGATGAACTCCGCCTCGGGCTCGCTCAGCGTCGGCAGGATGTGCTCGCGCATCGCCTGCGTGGCCGGCGCGCCGATGGTGGTTCCGATGACCTCGGCCCGCTTGGGGTCGTTGAGGAGGAAGTTCACGAACTCGACGGCGGCGTCGACGTTCGAGCTGTCCGCGGAGATGCCGAGGATGTTCGGGTCGATGCCGATGGACGAGGCGCCGTCGCCGCCGTTGCCGGGGCACGGCATCAGCGTGAGGTCGTCCTCGCTCAGGCCCTGCAGCTCCAGCAGCTGGTTGGAGTTGCGCATGTGGAACGCCGACAGCCCGCGGATCATCGGCGCGCCCTCGAAGAACGGGTTCTGCTCCAGCGCCAGCTGCGGCGGGACGGCGGCGCCGGAGTCGCGCATCTCCTGCCAGTACTCCAGCCAGGAGCGCAGCGTGTCCTCGGTGAAGCCGAGGTCGCCGCCGTCGTCGTACAGGTTCTCGCCGCGCTGCCGGGCCCAGGCGCGGAAGAAGTGCGGGGCGCCGGCGTACGTGGGCTCGTCGGTGCCGTAGAACAGGTCACCCTTGGCCTCGCGGATCTGCCGGCAGACGTCGGCGTACTCGTCCCAGCTGAACGACTCGGGGTACTTGCGGGCCTCGATGCCGACCTCGTCGAGGACGCGCTGGTTGGCGAAGAGCCCGATGGACTGCAGCCCGTGCGGCAGCGCGTACTGGACGCCGTCGACCTGCCCGGACAGCAGGAGCGAGTCCTCGAACCCGTCGCCGTCGATGCCGTTGCCGATGACGGTGGAGAGGTCGACGAGGTGGCCGTCGCGGCCGAGCTGCGGGAGCAGCGGGCCGACGATCCAGAACACGTCTGGCAGGTTCCCGCCGGCCATCGCGACCGTCGTCTTCGTCTCGATCGCGTCGATGGCGCCGAACTCGGGCTCGACGCGGATGCTGCTGTGCTCGGTGTGGAAGTGGTCGACGGCCTCCTGGAAGCGCTTGACGCGGTCGTCGGAGCCCCAGAACGCGAACCGGATGGTGGCCGGGCCGCCACCGCCGCCGCTGCTGCTGGAGCCGCCGTCGTCGCCGCAGCCGGCCAGCAGGCCGGACCCGGCCAGCCCGGCGCCCACCGCGGCGCTGGCCTGGAGGAACGTGCGCCGCGAGAGCGCACCGTCGTGAGCAGCCATGGGGGTGTCCTTTCGACGTCGGACCGCGGCCCCAGGTGGTGGGACACGCTAGATTGGTCCAACCACCCAGCCAGTCCGAGACTAGGAGTGACCCACGCCACTGTCAACAGGTCGGTCATGTGCGGAATGTCCGGCGGTCACGCGGCGGCGCTCATCCGCCGGACCCGGCGACACCGGTACTGACCTGTGCGTTCACCCGTCCACATCGGCGTAGGACGAGGGCTACAGTGGCCACACGAAGACGAGAGGATCGACATCAGGTGGTTCAACCAGACGGCCCCGCGTTCCACGCGGTCGAACGGTCGAAGGTCTACTCCTCGGTCGTCGACCAGATCCTCGCGAGCATCCGCGACGGGCGGCTGCCACCGGGCAGCGCACTGCCGGCCGAGCGGATCCTCGCCAACCAGCTGCAGGTGAGCCGCGGATCGCTGCGCGAGGCGATCCGGGTGCTCGAGCACGCCGGCGTCCTCGACGTCCGGGTCGGCAGCGGCACCTACGTCAGCCTCGACAGCGGCTCCGACACCACCATCCTGCGCGCCCAGGCGGCCCTGATCGGCGAGCACAGCCCGCTCGACCTCATCGTCGCCCGGGCCGCCATCGAGCCGGTCTGCGCCGAGCACGCCGCGCGCTCGCACCACCCCAGTGACCTGCAGGCCATCGAGGACGCCGTCACCGAGCAGGCCCAGGTCACGCACGCCGGCGGCGACCCCAGCGAGGCCGACGCCGCCTTCCACCTGGCCGTCGCGGTGGCCTCGCACAACGGCGTCCTGGTGGCGCTGCAGCGCACGCTCAACGACCTCATGCACGAGCACACGTGGAGCGACCTCAAGCACCGGTCGCGGTCCCGGTCGCACGCCTCCGAGGACTACCTCGAGCACCACCGGCTGGTGCTCGAGGCCATCCGGCATCGCGACCCGCGGCGGGCCGGCCAGCTCATGGTCATGCACATGAGCGCCATCGAGACCGGTCTGCTGGCCGAGGTCGAGCGCGCTGGTTGACAGCGCTGTCACGACGCTTCTATGGTCGAATCGGCCGAGTGGTTCGACCAATCTACGGCGGGCCACCACCTACGACGGGATTGTGATGCCTGAGCCGCGACTCGCCGTCAACTGCTCGATCCTGCTGACCGACCTGCCGCTGCGCGAACGGCTCGACGCCGTGCGCGCCGCCGGCTTCGAGGCGGTGGAGTTCTGGTGGCCGTTCCCCACCGCCACTCCGGCCGACGCCGAGGTCGAGGCGTTCGTCGACGCCGTGCGGGCGTCCGGGCTGCGGCTGGTCGCACTGAACCTGTTCGCCGGCGACCTCCCGGCCGGCGAGCGCGGCCTCGTGTCCTGGCCCGGCCGCGAGGACGAGCTGCTGGCCAGCGTCCGGGTCGCGACGTACATCGGCGGCGAGCTGGGCTGTCGCCGCTTCAACGCGCTGTACGGCAACCGGCTCCCGGGCCGCGACCCCGCGGAACAGGACGCCGTCGCCGTCGGGACCCTCATGGCGGCCGCCACCGGACTGGGCGTCATCGACGCGACCGTGCTGCTCGAGCCGGTCAGCGGCATCGACGCCTATCCGCTGCGTACGGCGGCGCAGGTCGTCGCCGTCGCCGACCGAGTCGCCGCCGAGACCGGCCGCACCAACATCGGGCTGCTGCTCGACGTCTACCACCTCTCCGTCAACGGCGACGACGTGCCGGCGGCCATCGAGCTGTACCGCGACCGCATCGCGCACGTCCAGCTGGCCGACGCCCCGGGCCGTGGCGCGCCCGGCACCGGTTCGCTGCCGCTCTCCGACTGGATCGACGACCTCGCCGCCGGCGGATACGACGGCTGGATGGCACTGGAACACGTGAGCGCCGACGCGGACCCGTTCGCGTGGCGCACGGAAGGGAGCTGGCGATGACGGCCATCGGCTTCATCGGCCTGGGGGTCATGGGCGGCCCCATGGCGGCGAACCTGGTGAAGGCCGGGTTCGACGTGACGGGGTTCAACCGCAGCCCGGCGAAGGTCGAGCGGCTCGTCGCCGCGGGCGGGCGCGGGGCGACGTCGGCGGCCGAGGCCGTCGAGGGCGCCGACGTCGTCGTCACCATGCTCCCCGACTCCCCCGACATCGAGGCCGTGCTGCTGGGCGGGTCCGGCAAGGGTGACGACGGCGTCCTGGCGCGGCTGGCGCCCGGCACCGTCGTCGTCGACATGAGCACCATCCGCCCGGACGTGGCGCGGTCGCTGGCCGCAGCGGGTGCCGAGCGCGGCATCGGCGTGCTCGATGCCCCGGTCAGCGGTGGCGAGCAGGGCGCCGTCGACGCGACGCTCTCGGTCATGGTCGGCGGCGAGGCAGCGACGTTCGACACCGCGCGGCCGGTGCTCGACGCCGTCGGCCGCAC
Source organism: Jiangella mangrovi (assembly GCF_014204975.1). Classification (NCBI taxonomy): domain Bacteria; kingdom Bacillati; phylum Actinomycetota; class Actinomycetes; order Jiangellales; family Jiangellaceae; genus Jiangella; species Jiangella mangrovi. The sequence goes on along the minus strand of NZ_JACHMM010000001.1, from coordinate 3,136,006 downwards.
CATCGTCCACGTCGGCCCGGCCGGCGCGGGCCAGACCGTCAAGGCGGCCAACCAGCTCATCGTCGGCGGCACGCTGCAGCTGGTCTCCGAGGCGCTGGTCTTCCTCGACGCCCACGGGGTGGACCGGTCGCGGGCGGTCGAGGTGCTGGCCGGCGGTCTGGCCGGCAGCGCCGTCCTCGACCGCAAGGCGCCGGCCATGCTCGCCCGCAACTTCGACCCCGGCTTCCGGGTCGACCTGCACCACAAGGACCTCGGCATCGTCACCGCCGCCGCCCGAGAGGCGGGGGTCGCCATTCCGCTCGGCGCGCTGGTGGCGACGCTCATGGCCTCGCTGCGCGCCCAGGGCCACGGCGACCTCGACCACGGCGCCCTGCTCCTGCAGGTCGAGCAGCTCTCCGGCCGCGCGGACGACTAGACCGCGCCGGTGTAGGTGAGGACGAACGTCACGCTCGGCACCAGGAACAGCGTGGCGACGGCGATGATGCCGCGGAAGGTCTGCTCGGCCCGGACCAGCCGCCGGTAGGCCACCACCAGCAGCGGCACCAGCACGATCTCCATCGGCAGCATCGACCGCGGGATCACCACGTCGGCCGCCGACATGACCAGCGACAGCAGCCCGGCCGCCAGCCAGAGCGCCAGCCCCAGCAGGTACGTGCGCCGTGCCCCGAGCGCCACCGCCACCGTCGTGTAGCCGCTGATCCGGTCCGCCTGCAGGTCGGCGAGCGTCGTCGGCACGTACAGTGCGGCGCCGACCAGCGTGCCGAGCACCGCCATGGGCCAGGGGAACTCCGACAGCGGCCGGAGCAGCGACCACCCGGCCAGCTGCCCGGCGGCGCCGATGGCCAGGGCGTTGACGGTGACGTCGAAGCCGGGGCGAGCCTTGAGCCGCAGCGGCGGCGCGCTGTACGCCCAGCCGACCAGCAGCACGACCGCCGTCCCGAGTGCGAACAGCGGCCCCACGACCAGCGACGCCGCCACGGCCAGCACCGCCGCCCCGGCCGACACCCCGAGGGCGGCCGACGGCGTCAGCCTGCCGCTGACCAGCGGCGACGTGGCTTTGCGGGGGTTGAGCCGGTCGCCGCGCAGGTCGTACGCGTCGTTCACGGCCAGCACCGAGAGCCAGACCAGCGGGCCGATCACGACGGCGCCGAGCGCCAGCACCGGCCAGTCGTCCACCGGCGGCACGATGCTGCGCGTGGCCAGCACCACCCCCAGGTAGTACGGCACCAGCGAGACGAACCAGAACCAGGGCCGGCCGATCGCCAGCACGTCGCCGGCCAGCTGCCGGACGCCGGGCCGGGTGCGCGTCATCGTCATGCCGACGATGCTCCCGGCCCGGCCCACCGCCCGGCCTCCCCCGCACGGGGGAACGGACGGGCGCGGCTACCCCGGGGGAGTTAGCGGAGGACGGGCAGCAGCAACCGCGACGACGAGTACACGGTGTTGACGGTGTCGTCCCCGACGGGCGTGTGCGTGAAGTTCAGCATCGCGTGTGCGTTGCGGCTGGTGTCGTCGCTGGTGAGGGCGAGCCGGATGCGGTGACCCCGGCCGAAGCGGCGGGCGGCCGGGACCAGCGGGATCCGGTAGCGGACGGGCCGGTCCGGCGGGACGGGGACGGAGCGGCGCTGCGGCAGCACTGGCCGCCCGAGCGTGCTGGCGGCCTCGTCCACCTCGCGCAGCCCGGCCCGCAGCCAGCCCTGAGTGACGTCCGACACCGACCCGTCCGGCGCCACGTCCTGCAGCAGGGCGATCCAGGCCGTGTCGGTGGCACTGCTGCTCGCGGTGAGCTGCAGCTCGCCGTGGCCGACGACGTCGACATCGGCGGTCAGCGGCCCGGTGGTCCAGGCGATGACGTCCGGCAGGCCCGGCGCCGCCAGGTCGGGCGTGGCGTAGCTCCGGGCGCCCTGGTGCTCGGCCCCGCCCAGGCTGGCGTCCGCGTTGAGGGCGAGCTCGGTGTGGTCGGCCGGCGGCGGCCAGACGTCGCTGGTCCGCCACCCGCCGGCGCCGTCGGAACCGTCGATACCGTCGGCGCCGGGCAGCCGGTACCGGATCGGCGGGCCGTCCAGGATCCCGGTCTCGCGGCCCTTGAGCCAGAGGTCGAACCAGGCGAGGGCCTCGAGGTGCATGCTCTCCCACGGCCAGGGCAGCCCGTGCTCGCCGAGGATGCTCAGCCGCACGTGCGGGTTGCTTGACAGCGCGTCCCAGGCGGCGAAGGCGCCCGGCAGGTGCAGGGGCACGTTGCTCCACTCCGACCCGAGGTAGACGGGGATGTCCACGCCGGCGAGCAACGGCGTCAGGTCCCGCTCGGCCCACCACACGTCGCGGGTCGGGTGATCGACCGCCACGGCGTTCCAGAGGTCGTTCCACGGCCGGCCGGCATGGGGCAGACGGCCGGTCAGGCGCAGCGCCCGCACGACCGCCGCGCCGCCGGTCGTGGCGAACCGGCGGTGCACGGCGGGGGCGGCGAACACCCGGCGCAGCAGGTTCGCCACCGGGCCGCGGTACACCCGGTCGCCGTGGGCGGAGAGCACGCCGACCGTGTTCAGCCACGGGCCGATGAACCCGCTGCTGAGCAGGCCGTTGTGGTAGGCCGCCTCTCGCAGCGACACGGTGACGTCGAACGGGAACACCGCACGCAGGTGCGGCGGCCGCTGCGACGTCGCGGCCAGCTGGGTCATCGCGTAGTAGCTGATGCCGATCATGCCGACGCCGCCGTCGCACCCGGGCTGGGCCGCGACCCACTCGACCAGGTCGTACAGGTCGCGCCGCTCCTGGGAGTCGAAGGCTCCCCAGGTGCCGCCCGAACCGACGGTGCCGCGCAGGTTGGCGATGACGTGGCCGTACCCGCGCGGAACCCAGAAGTCGCTGGCGCCGGCCTCGATCACCCCCGCCGGTGCGCCGAGGTCCTGGAGCTGGCGCGGGTACGGCGCCGCCGACAGCAGCGCCGGGAACAGCCCGCCGGACGCGGGCCGGCGGATGTCGGCCCGCAGCACGGTGCCGTCGCGCATCGGGACGCCGACGTCGTACTGCACCACCATGTCGTGTTCGGCCGTCGACAGGTTCCGGTACTCCCTGCCGGTCGTCTGCGGACCGTTGAGCTGCCGCTGGCCGGGCGCCGTCCCGGCCGCCATGGGGTGTGCCATGGCCCCTCCCCCGTCGGACCTCAGCACCACCGTACGGCCGGACGGCGGTGCTGAGGGGTGCGACGGGGGCCCGGTTTCAGCCCGCGGTGAGGCCGGTTGCCAGCAGCTCGGCCGCCGCCTCCGCCGTCACCCGCGCGGCCCCGTGCGTCAGCACGTAGTTCTGGCCCAGCACCTCGGGCAGCGGGTTGACGTCGTGGTCGACGACGATGAGGTCCGGCCGGGCGGCCCGGGCGGCCTCGACCACCGCGACCTGCCACGGACGCCGCCGGACCCCGCGGACGCCGACGATCAGCCGCCGTGACGGCAGCGCGGCGAGGACTGCCGGCAGGTCCGCCGTCGACTCCGTGACCCGCGCGAGCACCGTCCCCGGCAACCGGTCGACCAGGTGCCGGCCGATGCCCCACGGGATGGGGCCGGCGGCGATGGTGGGGTCGTCGTCGAGCTCGACGACCAGCGGCGGCCCGTCGAGGGTGACGTCGCCGTGGACGGTGACGGCGCGCCGTGCGGCCTCGGCCGCCGCACCGTGCACCACCGCCGACGGCGAGACCTCGCGCAACCAGCGGCGCAGCGCGTGGACCCGGCCGGCCGCCTCGGCCAGCCGCTCTTCGGGCAGCCGGCCCGACCGCACGGCCTCGATGATCGCCGCGACGATCGCCTCGAGCGGCTCCGGCGTGACGGTGTCGCCGCCGACGCACAGCGCGTCGACACCGGCGGCCAGCGCCAGCACCGCGCCCTCGGGGTGCCCGACGGTGTGGCTGATGGCGTGCATGTCCATGCCGTCGGTCATGACCAGGCCGTCGTAGCCGAGCTCGTCGCGCAGCAGGCCGGTGATGATCGGCCGCGACAGCGTGGCCGGGCGGTCGCCGTCGAGCGCGGGGAAGCGGATGTGCGCCGTCATGACGATCTTCACGTCGGCCTTGACGGCGGCCCGGAACGGCGGCAGGTCGCGCGCCTGGATGACGTCGAGCGCGTCGTCGATGGACGGGACGGTGAGGTGGCTGTCCTCGCTGGTGCCGCCGTGACCCGGGAAGTGCTTCGCCGTGGCCGCGACGCCCTGCGCCTGCTGCCCCGCGACGAACGCCGCGACGTGCCGGGCGACGAGGTCGGGGTCGAAGCCGAACGAGCGCACTCCGATGACGGGGTTCAGCGGGTTGGAGTCGACGTCGGCGACGGGGGCGAAGTTGAGGTCGACGCCGCAGGCCCGCAGCCGGGCGCCGACCTCGGCCGCCGCCCGCTCCGTCGCCTCGGGGTCGTCCAGTGCGCCGAGCGCGGCGTTGCCGGGCAGCGTCGACCCCGTCGAGACGTCGAGCCGGGTGACGTCGCCGCCCTCCTCGTCGATGCCGACCAGGAGGTCCGGGTTGGCCGCATGCAGCGCGCCGGTCAGTGCGGCCACACCGGCGTCACCGCGGGCGGGGTCGACGTTGCGGCCGAACAGGACGACGCCCCCGAGCCCCTCGGCCGCCATGCCGGCGAGCCAGGACGGCACCTCGTGGGCGCCCAGGAAACCCGGGAAGAGCGTGGCGAGCGCGAGCTCGCGCAGGTCGTGAGGGTGGTTCATGTCAGCCCTTCACCGCCCCGGACACCAGACCCGAGGTCATGCGGTGCTGGACGAGCAGGAAGAAGATCATCACCGGCACCGCCACCAGGACGGATCCGGCCATGATACCGGCCCAGTCACTGATGCGATTGGACTCGGTGAACGAGCGCAGCCACAGCGGAAGAGTCATGTTCTCCGGTCTCGTCATGATCACCAGCGACAGGGTGAACTCGTTCCAGGCCTGCAGGAACGCGTACACCCCGCTGGCGACGAGGCCCGGCGCCAGCAGTGGGAGGGTGATGCGGAAGAAGGCCTGCAGGCGGCTGCAGCCGTCGACCAGCGCCGCCTCCTCCAGGTCGCGCGGGACGCCGTTGACGAACCCGCGCAGCATCCAGATCGTGAACGGCACGACCGCCGCGATGTACAGCAGCGACAGCCCGATGACGCTGTTCAGCAGCTGCCAGCCCTCGAGCAGCTTGAACTGCGAGATGAACAGGCCCTCGGCCGGGATCATCTGGATGATCAGCACCGCCAGGATGAAGCTGCGCCGGCCCTTGAAGCGGAACCGCGACAGCGCCAGAGCGGCGAAGAACGCGAACAGCAGCGCCGCCACGACGGTGATGCCGGTGACGGTCGCGCTCACCCGCAGCGTGTCGAAGAAGTTGCTGTCGAACACGCGGCCGTACGCCGCCGCCGTCCCGTCCAGCGGGAAGAACGTGGGGTCGGCCGCCCGGATCCGGTTGTACGGCAGGAAGGAGCTGTTCAGCATCCAGTAGACCGGAAACATCCAGATCAGCGCGATGACGACGGCGACGACGCCGAACGTGCGCTGCCGGGTGCGGACGCGGGTGCGCGTACTCACAGCTCCTCCTCGCGGACCAGGACCCGGACGTAGTAGAGGCTCAGCGCGACGGTGAGCAGCAGGACGAACCACGACGCGGCCGCGGCCAGCCCGAACTCCCCTTCGCCCAGCCCGAGCCGGTAGATGTAGGTGCCGATGAGGTTCGTCTCGGCCGTGATGCCGCCGGCGTCCTGCAGCACGAAGATCTGGGTGAACACCTTGAGGTCCCAGATGATCTGGAGCAGCGCCACGATGAGCAGCACCGGCTTCACCAGCGGAACGGTGATCTGACGGAACCGCTGCCACGCCGTCGAGCCGTCGATCTCCGCCGCCTCGTACAGCTCGCCCGGCACCTGGGTCAGGCCCGCGTAGACCGAGAACGCGACGAACGGCACGCTCATCCAGACCACGATCACCGTCGCGACCGTGAAGAACGAGAGCTGGTCGATCAGCCACGAGTGCCCGGCGAACTGGTCCAGGCCCAGGTTCGTCAGCAGCCAGTTGATGACGCCGTACTGCGAGTCGAACAGCCACTGCCACACTGTCAGCGACGCCAGGTGCGGCATCGCCCACGCCAGCAGCAGCCCGATCTGCAGTGTCAGCCGCGGGCCGCGGCCGACCAGCGTCATCAGGACCGCCAGCGCCGTGCCGACCACCATGGTGATCGCGGCGTTGACGATGCAGAACAGCACCGACCGGACGATCACCGTCCACAGGTAGGAGTCGGTGACCAGCGTGACGTAGTTGTCCAGGCCCACCCACTCCGGCGGCTGCCCGAACTGCTGCGCCAGCCCGTACTCCTGGAACGACATGACCGCCTGGCGGTACAGCGGGTAGCCGAGCGCGGCGACCAGGACCGCCAGCGCCGGCACCAGGAGCACGTACGGGAGCGGCGAACGCTTCGGCCGTCGGGGCCGGCGGGGTGCGACGTCACCCGCCGGCCCCCGGCCGGTCCTCGTGGTGGGCGGAGTGGGCCGGCCGGGTCCCTGGTCCCGGCCGGCCTGCTCCTCCGCTCGGGCGTCAGCCGAGCTGGTCGGCGATGGTGGCATCGGCTTCTTCGGCCAGCTGCTGCACGTCGCCGCCGTTGGCGAGCGCGACGAACAGGTCCTCGAGGACGCGAGAGCCCTCGACGGTGGCCCAGTTGGCGGCGGCGGGCGTGAGCTTGGCGTTCGTGACCGCCTCGATGGTCGCGGCGGCGAACTCGTCGGTGCCCAGGCCCTCGGCCAGCGAGACCTTCGCCGGAGTGAGGCCGTTCTCCGCGTACTGGCTCTGGAACTCGTCGCTCATGATCAGCTCGAGCAGGCTCGCGGCCAGCTCCTGGTTCTGCGACGTCGCCGAGATGGCGATGTTCGAGCCGCCGAGCAGGACGGGGGCCGGCTCGCCGTCGGTGCCGGGCAGGGCGAAGACGCCGATGTTCGCCATCATGTCCGGGCAGCCGATCGCCGGGTCCTCCAGGCTGCCGCGCAGCCAGCCCGGACGCAGCATCATGCCGACCTCGCCGGCGCACATCGGGACGTGACCGTCGGCCTCGTTGCCGTCCTTCGGCGCGCCGGAGGCCTCGGTGAACAGGCGCTGGACCAACGCCAGGCCCTCCTGCGACTCCGGGCTGGACAGGGCGCCGGACCAGGTGCCGCCGTCCTCGACGGCGAAGTCGCCGCCCGCGTCCCACAGGAACGCCGCGCCGTCACGCCAGTCCTGGCCGGGCAGCCAGAAGCCGGAGAAGTTCGGCGTGGCCGCGTTGTCCTGCTTGAGCTTCACGGCCGCGTCGACGAACTCCTGCATGTTCGTCGGGACCTCGAGGCCCGACGCCGCGAGCAGGTCCTTGCGGTAGAAGATGTAGGACGAGCCGGCGTACAACGGGACGGCGTACGTCTTGCCGTCCGCGCTGCCGGCGTCGACGAAGCCCTGCAGCAGGTCGTCGCCGCCCAGGTCCGGCACCAGGTCGGTGATGTCGGTGAACGCCCCGACGGTGGTGAAGGTGGGCGCCTGCGTGTTCCCCACCTCGACGACGTCGGGCGTCTCCGACTCGCTGCCCAGCGACGTGGTGAGCCGGTCGACCAGGCCCTCCCACTGCTGCTCCTCGATGGTCAGCGTCGAGCCGGGGTTCTGCTCCTCGAACTCGGCGACCAGCCAGTCGCGCATCGACTGGGGCGTGTCCGGGCCGTTGAGCCACAGCCGCAGGTCGGCGGGCTCCGGCGTGCCGGCGCTCTCGCCACCGGCGGCGGGTTCGGTGCTGTCGTCGCCGTCGCCGCCGCATGCGGAGAGGGCGAGCGCCGCGGCGGCCAGGCCGGCGGTGAGGCGAAGTGCTCTGTTCACGGCGGTTCCTCCGGTTCGGCCCGAGCAGGGCGCTGACGGTGAACTGGAAGCTAACCTTCCAGTAATTGAGCCTACTGTAAGGTTTCTTGCCAGTCTTGTCCGTCACGGTTCCGTAACTTCGGGCCATGGAGGTCTGCCGGGGCGCTGAGGTTCTGCCGGGGTGATGAGGTCAGCTCCCCATCCCCTTGCCGCCCAGTCTCTTAGCCGCGGAATCGCGCCTCAAGCGGACCGAACGGGGCGCTTCGCGCCAAGGAGGACCGCTTGACCCGCGCTCCCGCGGCCAAGAACCTGGCAGCTATCAGGGGGACGGGGAGACCCTGGGCACGCCTCGCCGTTCTGCACCGGTTCCGCCGGGATCATGGATGTCCGCGGCCGCGTCCTGGTCTGGTGTCACGGCCACGGACCCCATTCGGCCGTTTCGCGTGACGGCAGACCAGCACGTGACACCAGACCAGGACCTACGGCCGCGACTTCACTACGCGGAGCCGACCTGACTAGAGCGTGTCTCCTATATGCGCGCCCATGTGATGCAGGCGGACAGCACGACGGCGGCGCGGTAGGTGATCGCGAGCTTGTCGTAGCGGGTGGCCAGTCCTCGCCATTGCTTGATCAGAGCGAAGGAGCGTTCGACGACGTTGCGCTGCTTGTAGGTCTGCTCGTCCAGGGCCGGAGGTCGCCCGCCGGCCGAGCCCTTGCGTTTGCGGGCGGCGATCTCGTTCTTCTTCTGCGGGATCACGGCCTTGATGTGCCGGGCTGCGAGCATCTGGCGGTTGACGCCGGAGGTGTAGGCGCGGTCGGCGATCACCGCGTCCGGGGTGGTGCGGGCCCGGCCCGGCCCCAGGCGAGGGACGCGGATGTCGGCCAGCACCTCGGTAAGCATCACGCCATCGTTGCGCTGCCCGCCGGTGATGACCGCGGCCAGCGGGCGGCCGTGTCCATCCACCGCAAAGTGGATCTTGCTGGTCAGTCCGCCACGCGACTTGCCGATACCGTGACCTGCAGGTTCACGTTCCCCGCCGATCGGGCTAGGAACGAACCCGTCAGGCTGACTCGTGTGATTCGCCCGCGCCCCCCGTGTCCCGCTCCGGGCGCGTGGTGTTCGTGGCGTGCTGGTGGGCACGGTTGATCGTGGCGTCCACCGACACCGTCCAATCGATCTGACCAGCGGCGTCCGCCTGGGCAAGCAGCCCGGCCAGCACCTTGTCCCAGGTCCCATCCTCGGCGTATCGGCGGTGCCGCTTCCAGACCGTCTTCCACGGCCCGAATGGCTCTCGGGGCAGGTCCCGCCACGGGATCCCGGTCCGGTACCGGTAGACGATCCCCTCCACCACCCGCCGGTTATCCCAGAACGGGTGGCCCCGCCGCCCCGCGTTCGACGGCAGCAACGGCTCGATCTGCTCCCACTGAGCATCGGTCAACGACTCAAACCGAGACGAACTCACACTGCGATCATGCAGCGCGACTCATCACAGATATGGGAGACACACCCTAATGGGGATCGACCGGCGTTTCTGCGTTGGCTGTTGTGCGTCGATGGGAAGGCTGGTCGTCGAGCCGCCGGCCGGTGAGCACTGCCACGCCTCGGAGATGGTTGATTCCTAGGGCTAGATCGTGCCCCGGCCGGTCGGTGAGGGCTGTCGTAGCGCTGATGGGGTGTCGTGCCGTGCGAGCACTGATCCATTAGGTCGCCGCCGAGGCCCTCGTGGCTCCGACCTGTGTCACGACATCGAGAGGGCTGAGGCGATGTGATGATCTTCGTGGGTGATGACTGGGCCGAGGACCACCACGACGTGCATGTCATGGACGAGGGCGGGACCCGGTTGGCGTCGCGGCGGCTTCCCGAGGGGCTGGCGGGCATCGGCGGGCTGCACGAGCTGATCGCCGGGTATGCCGACGAGCCGGGCGACGTGGTGATCGGGATCGAGATCGACCGGGGCCTGTGGGTCGACGCGCTGACCGCGGCCGGCTACCAGGTGTATGCGATCAACCCGCTGGCGGTGACCCGTTACCGCGACCGCCACCATGTGTCCGGTGCCAAGTCCGATGCCGGGGATGCCAAGCTTCTGGCCGATCTGGTCCGCACCGATCGGCACAACCACCGCCCGGTCGCCGGCGACACTGGCCAGGCCGAGGCGATCAAGGTGCTCGCCCGCACCCACCAGAGCCTGATCTGGGCGCGGAACAAGCACACCAACGCGCTGCGCTCGGCGTTGCGGGAGTACTACCCGGCCGCCCTGCAGGCCTTCGACGACCTGCATGATCGTGACGCGTTGGCGGTGCTGGGCCGTGCCCCGGCTCCAGCCGACGGCGCCCGGCTGACGATCGGTGCGATCCGTTCCGCGCTCAAGCACGCCGGGCGGCGCCGCAACCTGGACCAGCGGGCGGCGCAGATCCAGGCCGCGCTACGCACCGAACAGCTCACCGCGCCCGGCCCGGTGACGGCCGCGTTCGCTGCGACCACCCGCGCCACGGCCGGCATCATCGTGGAGTTGAACCGGCAGATCAGCGAGCTGGAAACCCAGCTCAACGACCATTTTGAGCAACACCCGGACGCCGACATCTACCTCTCCCTGCCAGGACTCGGTGATGTGCTCGGCGCCCGGGTGCTCGGTGAGTTCGGGGACGACCCCGACCGCTACACCACCGCCAAGTCTCGCAAGAACTACGCCGGCACGTCACCGTTGACCATCGCCTCGGGCAAGAAACGTGCCGTGCTCGCCCGCCACGTTCGTAACCGCCGCCTCTACGACGCGATCGACCAGTGGGCATTCTGCTCACTCAGCGCCAGCCCCGGATGCCGAGCGTTCTACGACCAGCACCGCGCCGCCGGGGACCTGCACCACCAGGCACTACGCGCCCTGGGCAACCGACTCGTCGGCATCCTGCACGGCTGCCTACGCCACCACACCCACTACAACGAACACACCGCCTGGGCCCACCGGGGCCAAGATCAACCAGAGGCCGCTTGACAAGTTACGCCCCTGGGATGTCTAGCCAGAACCGTCTTCCGCGCCCCAACGCGAGCTCAGAAGACGACTTCCGATAGTGAAGTCGGCTCTGCGTAGTGAAGTCGACCTACCGCGCCCACACCCTCCTGGGGGGTCTGACGCACGTCTTGGGTCTGCGCCGCACCAACCGGCCGAATCGGGCCCAGAAACGCGGCGCAAACCCAAGACGCCACACAGACCCAAGACCAAGCAGTCCGGCGACCACCCACCCGTCGCCAGACTCCCCCCGTCCGCCTGATAGCTGCCGAGTTCTTGGCCCCGGACGGGCGGGTCAAGCGGACCCCAACGGCGCGCAGCGCCCAAGGGTCCGCTTGAGGCGACCGGCCGGGGCTAAGACACTGGGCAGCAGGGGGACGGGAAACCCAACCCCACCCCACGAACCACAGCGAACCTCACTCCGTCGAAGTGAAGAGGGTCTGGCGAGCCAGGTCCACCGCGGTCAGCACGGCACCACGCAGCACCGGCGCGTCCGTCACCGTCGTGGGAACCACCTGAGGATTGACCGGGGCGATGCGCCGGACGTCCTCGCCGACCATCTCGCAGAGCCGTTCCCCGCCGGCCGCGCCGATCGAGCCGGCCACCACGACCAGCGCGGGATCGACGACGGTGCAGACGGCCGCGACGCCCAGCGCCAGCCGGTGCGAGAACACCTGCAGGAACGCCTCGGCCGCGGCACCTCCGCCGGCCAGCGCCGCACGCACCGCCGCGGCCGCGCCGTCGGCCGACACGCCGTGCTCACGCGCCAGCTCGTCGACCGCGCCGGCGCCGACCAGGCCCTGGAACGCGCCCTGCGCCGGCCGCTCGACCGTCGCCGGCGAGCGGACGCCGCGCACCGGCAGGTAGCCGATCTCGCCGGCCGCCCCGGTCGCGCCGCGGTGCAGGTGCCCGCTGAGCACCACCGCGAGACCGACGCCGCGCCCCACCCACAGCAGCACCATGTCGTCGACGTCGCGGCCGGCGCCCTCGGCCCGTTCGGCGACGGCGGCGAGGTTGACGTCGTTCTCGAAGGTGACCGCGCAGCCGAGGTCGTCGGCCAGTCGTTCCCGCAGGCCGCGGTGCCAGCCGGGCAGGTCGAAGGAGAGCTGGATGTCGCCGGTGGACGGTTCGACGACGCCGGGCATGCCGATGACGAGGTCGTCGACGTCGGCCAGCGCGATGCCGGCGTCGGACGCCGCGGCCAGCGCCATGTCGTGGATGAGCCGGCGCGCGTCGGCCCCGCCTGCGCCCATCTCGGCCGACACGTCCGCCGTCGCCGACCCGATGACCGCGCCGGTGACGTCGGCCACCGACGCCTTCGCGAGGTCGGGGTTGAGCTCGACACCGACGGAGTAGGAGCAGCCGGGCCGGACGGCGTACAGCTCGGCGTTGGGCCCGCGCCCGGCCGACCGCGTGCCGACCACCTCGACGAGGTCGCGCTCCTGCAGCCGCGCGAGCAGCTGCGACGCCGTCACCTTGGAGAGGCCGGTCATGCGGCCGAGGTCGACCCGTGTCAGCGGCCCGGCGGCGAGCAGCAGCTCGAGCGCGCTGCGGTCGTTGATCGCCCGCAGCAGGCTCGGAGTGCCAGGTCGTTGCGACACGTCTGCTCGCTCCATCCGGAAAGACGCCTTCCGATGAAAAGTATTACCGCATGCGCAAGCGAGGCGCGCGACACAACACCCTAGGGTCGCCGCATGACGCGACCCGTCCTGCTCATCACCGGCGCCTCGCGCGGCATCGGCGCGGCCGTAGCCCGGCGGGCCGCGGCGGCCGGCTACCGCCTCGTCCTCACGGCCAGAACAGCCGGCCCGCTCGAGCAACTCGCCGCCGAACTGGGCGACGACGGCGACGACGGCGGGGCCGACGGCGTCCTCGCCCGGACCGTCGACGTCACCGACTGGACGGCGCTGAGCGGCCTGGTCGCCGAGATCGAGGAGCGGCGGGGACGCCTCGACGCCGTCGTCGCGAACGCCGGCGTCAGCGTCCTGACGTCGTTCTTCGGCGACGGCGGCGCCCCGCCCGAGGAGTGGCGCGACCTCGTCCTCACCAACGTCTACGGGCCGGCGCTGACCGCCCGCGCGGCCCTCCCCGCGCTGCGCCGAACGAGAGGTCACCTCGTCCTCACCGGCTCGACCGCGGGCCGGGGCATCCGCAGCGGCAGCCTGTACTCGGCCACCAAGTGGGCGGTCACCGGGCTGGCGCAGGCGATCCACGCCGAGTGCGCCGGCACCGGCGTGCGCGTCACGCTCTTGCAGCCCGGCCTCACCGACACCGGGTCGATCCCGCCGTCGCGCGCGAACGACCCCCAGCTCGAGCCCGACGACGTCGCCGCGGCCGTCCTCTACGCCCTCGGCCAGCCCCCGCACGTCGACGTGACCGAGATCGTCGTTCGGCCGATCGGTCACCACCTCTGACTCCGTTGGACAGCGGGCCCACCTCGGATGGCATGCTGTCCCGATGACCGCCGGGCCCGAGCTGACGCTGGACCAGCTGGCCGGCGATGCCGCCGTCGAGCGGCTCTACCGGCAGGTCTTCGCCGTCCTGGCCCGCGAGTCCGGGGCCATGATCAGCGACGTCGAGCTGCTCGACGTCGACGAGGCGATCCTCGACGCGTTCGCCGACGCCGGGCGCGACGGCCTCACCGTCGACCAGGCGGTCGCGGCCTGCCGGCCCATCGACCCGGGGCTCATCCACCGCCGCTTCGAGGTCCTGCGCGACTACGGCGCCATCAGCAAGGTCGTCGAGCGCCCCAACGAGCGCTTCCACCGGGCCGCGTTCGCGCCGTACGTCATGCTGCTGTTCCTGCGCCGGCTGGCCGAGCAGGGCGGCCAGGCCGAGCTGCACCAGCTGCTCACACTCGAGCACGTCAGCGTCACCGCGCCCGACGCCGAGCCCGAGACCGGGCAGACCACGATCAGCCGGCTGACCAGGATCTTCCGGCACCTCGGCAACGAGCTGGCCATCCTCGCCGCCGGCAGCACGGCCGAGCAGCTCGGCGACCACGCGCAGCTGCTCTGGGGCAACAAGGGCCTGATCAGCCAGGCCGAAGAGGTCCACACCGTCGTGCTGACCCGCTGGCCGCAGCTCGACCGCGAGTGCACCGCGCTGCGCATCGCCCTGGCCGCCTACGGTGACGCCGTCGAGAAGGCGGCCGGCCGGCTCATCGAACAGGCCGGCACGACGCGGGCGCTGGGACTGCTGTCGGTCGAGGCCTGGCTGAGCTTCGCCCGCTCGGCCTCCGAGGACGACCTCGCCGGCGTCCTCGACACCTTCGTCTTCGACGCGCCGGCGCCCTGGTTCTCGCCGAACCTACTCACCGAGGCGGTCGAGAGCGGCCGCAGCGCGACCACCGTCCGGCAGCCGCCGCCCCGGCCCGAGGGTGCGACGGCGCCGCCGCCCGACGACGTCCGCCCGGCCGACGACGCGACGACCTTGCGCGAGACGGCGGAACGACTCCTGAACGACGGCGACAGCGTGCCGGTCGCCGCTGTGCTCGACGGCGCCGGCGACTGGCTCGCAGCGCGGCGGGTGCTGGCCGACCTCACCGCCATCCACCACCATGCCGACCTGGAGTACGAGCTGACCTGGTCCGACGGGTTCCGGGTCGACCCCGAGCGCAGCCCGGCGTGGGCCTCCGACGGAACGTTCCGCAGGACCGCCTGACATGACCAGCGACGACGACACCACCCTCTGGTGGGCGCGCTACCGCGCGGCCGGACCCCAGCGCATCAGGCCCGCCGACGCCTACCCGGCCGGCATGACCCGCCTGGTCGAGCCCGACGCGAGCGCCGTCTGGCTGCTGCCGGAGCTGCCCGACAACGCCCGCCCCGACGTGCTCGACGAGCTGGGCCTGGCCGGGGTCGCCGTCGACCAGCCCAACGACACCGCCCGCGTGCTCGCCGCGTGCCTGCGCTGCTGCTGGGCCGAGCCCAGCGGCCCGGTCTGGCCGGCCGTGGCCGCGCCGTACGACCAGGTCGTCGGCGTCTTCCGCGGCATCACGGGCAACCGCGACGAGCGCGCACTGCACGCCGCCGCCATGGGTGCGGTCCGCCGCCTCGCGGGCGCCGGCTGGGTGCTGTTCGACGAGGACGCCCGCGTCGTGCGGCTCGGCCCGCGGGTCGCGTCGTGGAGCGCCGCCGAGCTGAGCACGCTGCGCGAGCTCTGGCGCTCGATGCCCCCGCCATCGGCCCCGCCGGCAGGTGGCGCGGCATGAGCACTCTCTTCGACACTGTCCTCGCCGACCTCAACGAGCGCCACCGCGACGAGGTCATGGCCGCGTTCGCCGCGCTCGAGCACGGCCGCGAACCGGTCCCCGAGGCGCACCTGCTGGCGCTGCGCGACGCGACCGTCCGCCGCGACCTGCAGCGACTCCTCTATCGCATGGGCCGCACGCTGGTCCGCGTCGGCAGCACGCACTGGACGTCCGGGTTCCGCGATGACGTCGCCGCGCAGCTCGCCGCCGAGGGCGCCACGGCCCAGTCCCGCATAGACCGCGCGGTGCTGGTGCTGGTGCTCGTCCACTCGGTCGCCATTCCGCGCAGCCAGGGGCTCATCGGCGGCGACTCGTGGACGTCGGGCCACCCGACCTCGGTCGACGAGCTGACCCGGTACACGCAGCTGCCACGCGGCGAGATCCGCCCGGCGCTGCAGCGGCTGCGCGCCGCCGGGCTGGTGCAGATCGCCCCGGCGCGCGGCCGGACCACCACGACCGACGGGCCTGCCTACCTGCCCGGGCCGGCGCTGCACCGGCTGACCAAACCGGCCCGCGAGCGGCTGGAGCACGAGCTGATCCTGGCGGCCGCGCCGGACAGCCCGCTGGCGGCGGCCATCCGCGCCCGCCGCCCGGCACCCGCACCGAGTACCACCGTGGAGAGGAACGACGACACGTGAGCGCAGCCTTCGACGTCGTCGGCGAGCGCGTGCTCGTCGGCGTCCAGGTCGTCGACATCTCCCGGCTGTCCACCCACCCGGTCCCGATGATCGGCCAGGGGCTGGTCACCGTCGCCGGGCAGGGGCCCAAGGACTCCAACGGCGCCGGGAAGTCGTCGTTCATCGCCGCGCTCAGCCTGCTGCACGCCGACGAGCAGTGGCGGCTGGCCAGCGGGGCGGCGGGGGCGGCCGAGCTGCTGTTCACCGCCGAGCTGGCCGCCCAGGAGGGCCGCTGGTCCAACGTCGACCGCGGCTACGTCATCGGCGTGTTCGCGACCCCCGGGACGGCCTCGCTCACGGAGCTGACCAGCGACGTCATCACCGTCTGGCTGCGCGTCAACCGCAAGGCGCCCTACCTCGACCTGCGCTGGACCGCCGGACTGCATGTCCCCTACGGCGCGACGGAGTCCGAGCGGGCCGCGCGGGTCGACGAGCTGTGGCAGGAGCTGCCGCGCAGCAACGGCCGCACCGACTTCCACGCCGGCCAGCTGTCGCGGGTGCTGTTCGGGCAGAACGCGCGCTGCGTGTCGTTCCTGTCGACGTCGGTGCGCGCCAGCCAGGCGGCGAACCTGCTGGCCCAGCCGCTGAACGACCTGCCGCCGCACCGCATCTTCGACGCCATCGCGACGCTCACCGGGCTCGACCGCGAGCTCGAGCACGAGCAGGTCCTGCGCACGGCCGAGCACCGCCACCGCAGCGACGTCCTCGACGCCGAGCGCGACCTCGCCTCGTGGGAGAGCGAGATGGCCGTCGTCGAGGCCGGCATCGCCCGCCGGCTGGCGGCGCGCGAGCTGCTCGACGAGGCGCGCTCGGCCTGGCGCTCGCGCTGCGCCCGGCATCTGCTCGACGGCGTCGAGCGGGCGTCGGAGCTGCGCCAGGCGCTGGCCGAGCTGGACGAGACCGAGGCGGGACTGAAGCAGGAGATCGAGGCGGCCGAGGACCGGCTGGCCGCGCTGACCGACGACGACGAGTCCGCCCGCCGGTTCGAGGCGGCCCAGCGCAGCCGCAACGAGCTGATCGCGCGCGACCGCGAGCTCGAGGCCGCCCAGCTGGCCGCGGCCCAGCACATTGAAAGACTCAGCTCGGCTGTCCGATCGCTCACCGACGAGGCCCGCGGCGCCGACGGCCGCACCCCGCCGGTCGCGGCGGCCGAGCTGGACGACGCCCGGACGGCGCTCGAGGAGGCCATCGCCGCGCAGGCCCTCGCCCGGGCCGCCGCCACCGAGGCCCGCCGCAAGGTCACGGCCGCCGAGTCCGGCGACGACGTCGCGGCCGAGCAGGTCGAACGGCTGCGGGCGGCCAAGATCGAGGCCACGGCGCTGGTCGACGTCGTCGCCGTCGACCCCGGCGAGCGCGACGTGTGGGAGCCGCGGCTGGCCCCGTACCGCGAGGCCGTCGTCGTCGGGCGCAAGGACGCCGCGAAGGCGGCGAAGGCGCTGGCCGGGCTGCCCGGCTCGCTGCTGGTGCTGGCCGACGAGAAGAAGGGCGCGCCCGACCTCACGGCGTTCCTCGACGCCGTCGCCGCGCGAGCCGGGGCCGACCCCGTCGTCGATGAAGCGGCCGGAGTGCTGGCCATCGGCGGGTTCGCCGAGCCGATCACGGGTCAGCCCGCGCGCGTCGCCGCCGCCGAGGAGGCACACCGCGAGTCGACGACGGCGCTCGAGGCGGCCGCCGCGGTGGTCGAGCAGGCCCGGACGGCGCTCGCGCGGGCCGACGCCCGGGCCAAGGCCGCCGACGCCGCCGAGCGCGCCGACGCGATGCAGAAGGAGATCGGCGAACTGCGCGAGGCGAACACCGACCGGCAGGACCGCCGCGAGGCGCTCGCCCCCGACCTCGCCGCCGCCGAGGACGCCTACGCCCGCGAGCTGGGCGTGCACAACTCCCGCGAGGAGCGGGTGACCAGCCTGCGCGACACCCGAAAGCGGCTCACCCAGACGCTGCGCGAGAGGGAGGCGGAGCGGTTCGCGCTGACCGAGGAGCGCGACGGGCTCGTCCTGCTCGACCGCGAGAAGGCGTGGGGCGACTCCCCCGACGCCGCCCGCCGTCACCTCGTCTCGCTGCCGGACGAGGTGCAGACGCGGACCACCGCCGCCTGGGACGACGACGCCACGCGGCTGACCAACGAGGTCGCCGTCCGCTGCTTCCCGCCCGGCACGCCGCCCGAGGAGCTGACCGCCGAGCTGCGCGAGCTGCTGGTCACGCAGAACTGGACCGGCGGGACGCTCGAGACCCGGGTGACGCTGGTCGCGCCGCTGCTGCGGGCGCTCGACACGCACCTCGAGGACACCGAGGAGCACGATCAACACCAGCTGAAGCAGATCACCGAGCAACGCTCGCGGCGCACCGCGGACCTCTCCGCCGCCCGGCTCGGGCACGGCGAGGCCGAGCAGACCGCGCGAGCCCACCGCACCTCGCTGGCGTCGGGCATCAAGGCGATGCTCAAGAAGGTCGCGGCGGAGTTCGACCGGCTCGACCAGGAGTACGGCGGCTACGGCGCCGGCCTCGACTATCCCGAGCCGGAGCCGCCGTCGGAGCCGGACAAGCCGTGGCGCTGGACCGTCAGCCCCAAGTGGCGTCGCGCCGAGGGCCAGCGGATGTCCGCGTACACGCTGCGCAGCAACACCGCGCAGATGGACGAGAAGGCGGTCAAACTGGTCTGCGCCGCAGCGCTGGCCCGCGGCGGCGACCGGCCGCTGCTGCTGATCCTCGACGAGCTCGGCCGCAACCTCGGCAAGCAGCACCGCCGCGAGGCCGTCGCCCTGTTCGAGCGCATCGGCAACGACCACAACATCACCGTCGTCGGCGCCCTCCAGGACGACATGGAGCGCTACGCCATCGAGGCGTCCGGCCTCTACGTCAAGCTGCGCCGCCGGTCGGACACCATGGCGTACAACGAGGAGCCCGTGGTGGTCGGCAACGACGCGAACGCCGCCCGGGTCGAGTTGCTGCGCACCTGGATGACGTCGTTCCGCCCCGGCACGCTCGACGTCGAGTCCGGGGTCGCGTGATCGAGCCGTACGCGCACGGGCTGCTCGACGTCGGCGACGGGCACCGCGTCTACTGGGAGGAGTGCGGCAACCCGGCCGGTCAGCCGGCCGTGGTGCTGCACGGTGGGCCGGGCGCCGGCTGCGGCCCCGGTCACCGGACGCTGTTCGACCCGGACCGCTACCGGATCATCCTGCTCGACCAGCGCGGCTGCGGCCGGAGCACGCCTCGCGCGGGTTCTGACGCCGGGTTGGCCGCGAACCACACCTGGGCGCTGGTCGACGACCTCGAGCGGTTGCGGGCGGACCGCGGGATCGAGCGCTGGCTGGTGCTCGGCGGTTCGTGGGGCAGCACGCTCGGGCTGGCGTACGCGCAGGCGCATCCGTCGCGGGTGACGGCGCTGGTGCTGGCCAGCATCGCGCTGCTGCGCCGCGACGAGGACGACTGGCTCTACGGCGGCGGCGCGGCCCGGTTCTTCCCGGAGGCGTGGGCGGCGTTCAGCGCGGTCGTTTCGGACGCAGACGGCGCGGACGGCGCGGACGCCGCCGGCGGCGCCGCGGCCGTCTTCGAGGCGTATCACCGGCTGCTGCAGGACCCCGACCCCGCCGTGCGCGACCGGGCGGTGGCGGCCTGGTGCGCCTGGGAGACGGCGACCGTGAGCCTGCACCCGGACCCGCACGCCGCCGACGCGTTCGCCGACCCGGACTTCGCGGCGACGTTCGTGCGGATCGTGGTCCACTACTTCCGCCACGGCGGCTGGCTCGAGGACGGGCAGCTGCTGCGCGACTCCGGCCGGCTGGCCGGCATCCCCGGCGTGCTGATCGCCGGCCGCGGCGACGTGCAGACCCCGGTGCGGACGGCGTGGGACCTCGCCCAGGCCTGGCCCGACGCCCGCCTCGTCGTCGTCGAGGATGCGGGCCACGTCTCCGCCGACTCCGGCCTCGCCACCGAGCTCCGCCGCGCGACCGACGCCCTCGCGGAGCGAGGATGAACACGTCGAAGGTGTAGACGCTGATGCCAACAGCAGTTGGCGTCAGTGTCTACACGTCCGAGTTGGACATTCTCGCCCCGTCGCCGCGCGTCGGTCAGGGGGCGCGCAAGCCGTGACGGGCATACGCTCGAAGGGTGACCACGCACGTGAACGACCCCGGCACCGTTCGCCGGCTGCTGACCACCCGCGCCACCTGGGCGGTCGTCGGGCTGTCGGAGAACCGGGCGCGTGCTGCGTACGGGGTCGCGCGGTTCCTGCGCGACCGCCTTGGTATGGCGATCGTGCCGGTGAACCCGCGCGGCGAGGGCGCCCACGACGCCGTCGGCCACAAGAAGCTGGCCGACGTCCCGGGACTGGTCGACGTCGTGGACTGCTTCGTGAACAGCCGGCGGGTCGGTGAGGTCGTCGACGACGCCATCGCCGAGAAGGACCGGTTGGGCATCACGGCCGTATGGCTGCAGCTCGGCGTCGTCGACGAGGCCGCGGCCGAACGCGCGAAGGCGGCCGGGCTCGAGGTCGTCATGGACACCTGCCCGGCCATCGAAGCCCCTCGCCTCGGCCTCTAGTACGACCGCGCCGCCACCACGTCGTCGAGCGAGCGCGCCTGCGACCACAGGCTCTCGAACGCGATCTTCAGGGTCGCCGCCAGCGCTTCGTGCTGCACGACGAGCGTGGTGACGGAGCCGTCGCCCTCGGCGGGGTCGGGCATGTTGAACGCCACCGACCGGCCGTCGACGATGGTGAGCTTCAGCGGCAGCTCCGTCGTCAGCCGGATCTGCTCGCCCAGCGCCGCCCAGGTGCGCACCCGCTCGGCCATCTCGGCGTCGTCGAGGATCGACGTCTCATAAATCGAGCGCTGCACGATGCCGGCCGGCACCTCGGAGTTCGACGGCGTCGACGCGCCCAGGTAGGGCGGGTGGACGAACGTCAGTACCTCGTGCCGGGCGTCGGTCCAGAGGCGTTGCACCCGCTCGACGGCGTGCTCGCGGTCGCGCAGCACCTCGACGAAGTCGAACGGGTTCCCGTGGTCCTGGCCGCGCTGGTACAGCGAGCGTAACTGGCCCACCATGTCGGTGGTGGTGCGGGCCAGCCGCTCCAGCTCGCGCCGTCGCACCGCGATGAGCAGGTCGGTGACCTGGTCCGGCGGCTGGGCGCGGTAGCGCACCGCCTGCCCCGGCACCTGCTGGACAAGGCCGCGCTCGGACAGTGAGGCCAGCACGTCGTAGGCGCGCTGCCGCGGGATGGACGCCATGCGCGCGATCTCGGCGGGCGTGGCGTCGCTGCGGCCGATGAGCGCCAGGTAGGCCCGCGCCTCGTACCTGGTCAGGCCGAGATCGACCAGGCCGGCGACGTTCGCGGACGTGTCCATGCGGCTCACTTTAACCCCCTTGTCACCATTGACAGTGGTGACAGGGTTCGTCTAGTTTCACCGGGTACCGGGTGGCTCATGACAATGTGCATCTCCGCACGTCATCTGCCCGGGAACGCACCGCTTCGGGGAGGCCGGTGATGCCGACGCCATCGCGTTGTCACCGCGGCTGCCGCACCCCTGGAGCCGCCCGCAGTTCGTGCGAACCGCAGACCCGCCGCCACCACACCCCGGAGTGGCTGGCGGGTTCGTCGTTGAAGGAGCCCGCATGTTGCGTCGCAGCCTGACCCTCACGGCGGCGGTGGCCCTGGCCCTGGGACTCACCCAGGGCGCCGGCGCCGCTCCCGTGGAGTCGCCGAGATCCGATCCGCTCGAGGCGGTGACCGACCTCAGCCTGCATCAGCAGGAGAAGGGCGTCGCCCTCCGCCTCGGCACGGCGGCCGCGCCCGAGCTGTACATCGTCCAGCTCGAGGACGCCGCCGTTCCCGCCTACGACGGCGGCATCGAGGGTCTCGCCGCCACCGGCCCCGAGGCCCGCGGCGCCGCGCCGCTCGACGCCGGCAGCCGGGCCGCGCAGGCCTACGCCGGCCACCTCGAGCAGGAGCAGGCCACCCTGGTCGAGCAGATCGACGAGGAGATCGGCCGCACCCCCGAGGTCCGGTACACCTACACCTACGCGCTCAACGGCATCGCCGTCGAGCTGACGAAGGACGAGGCGCTCGCCGTCTCGGAGCTGCCGGGCGTCACCTCGGTGCTGGTCGACCAGATGCGCGAGCTGCACACCGACCGCGGCCCGGCCTGGATCGGCGCACCGGCCATCTGGGACGGCTCCGGCACGCCCGACACGAACGACACCGGCACCAAGGGCGAGGGCATCGTCGTCGGCGTCATCGACACCGGCATCAACCCGGCCAACCCGTCCTTCGCCGACGTGGTGCCGACCTCGGCCGGCGGCGACGGCTACGACCACACGAACCCGCGCGGCGCCGGCGTCTACGTCGGTGTCTGCGACCCGGCCAACCCCGGCTACATCGCGAACTGGGGCTGCAACGACAAGCTGATCGGCGCGTGGGACTTCGCCACCCCCGACGGCCCGAACCCGTACGACAACGACGGCCACGGCAGCCACACCGCCAGCACGGCGGCAGGCAACAAGACCGACGCCACGGTCTACAGCGCCGAGGGCACCGAGCACGAGTTCAGCGTCACCCGCAACATCCAGGGCGTCGCGCCGCACGCGAACGTCATCGCCTACGACGCCTGCGCCGCCGGCTGTCCCGGCGCCGCGACGCTCGCCTCGATCAACCAGGCCATCGCCGACGGTGTCGACGTCATCAACTACTCGATCGGCAGCCCGGACGCCTCGCCCGACCCGTGGACCGACACCGACGCCGTCGGCTTCCTGAACGCCCGCGCGGCCGGCATCTTCGTCGCGCAGTCGGCCGGCAACGAGGGCCCGGGCGAAGCCACCGTCGGCTCCCCCGCGGACATCCCGTGGACCACGTCGACCGCCGCCGCCCAGCACAACCGGCAGTGGCAGGCCGAGGTGCAGAACGTCACCGCCGACGGCGGCGCCACGCACGAGCCGGTCCGCGGTCTCGGCTTCAGCGCCCCGACCACCGGCGCGTTCCCGATCGTCTACGCCGGCGACCTCGGCAACCCGCTCTGCCTGACCGGCGCGTTCCCGGCCGGCACCGACTTCACCGGCGACATCGTGGTCTGCGACCGCGGCAACAACGGCCGGGTCGAGAAGGGCCAGATCGTCGCCGCGCTCGGCGCCGAGGGCATGATCCTCGCCAACGACGCCCCCAGCGGCGACTCGCTCAACGCCGACGCCCACGTCCTGCCGACCGTGCACATCACGTTCGACGACGGCGTCGAGCTGAAGGCGTGGATGGCGTCGGTCACCGGCGAGAAGGCGTCGTTGTCCGGCGGCATCGAGGTCGTCTCCGACTCCCTCGGCGACATCATGGCCTCGTTCTCCAGCCGCGGCCCGAACCGCGCCGTCGAGATCGTCTCGCCCAGCATCACCGCGCCGGGCGTCGACATCATCGCCGCCAACGGCACCGGCAACGAGACCAGCTGGGGCTTCATCTCTGGCACCTCGATGGCCAGCCCGCACATGGCCGGCTCGTACGCCCTGCTCAAGTCCGTCCACGGCGACTGGACCCCCGCCGAGGCGCAGTCCGCCGCCATGACGACGTCGAAGACCACCGTCACCGACAACGACGGCACCGTGGCCGACTGGTTCGACATGGGCTCCGGCCGGGTCGACCTCAACGTCGCCGCGAAGGCCGGCCTGGTCCTCGACGTCACGCCGGCCGAGTACGAGGCGGCCAACCCGGCCGAGGGCGGCGACGTCAAGGACCTCAACCTGCCGAGCATGGCCGACCGCCAGTGCCTGCAGACCTGTGAGTGGACCCGGACCGTCACCGGCACCTCGACCGGCGCCGGCACCTGGACGGTCAGCACCGAGTCCCAGAGCGACGGCATCACCGTCACCGCCGAGCCGTCGACCTTCACCATCGCCGAGGGCGAGGACGTCGAGCTCACCATCACCGCCGACGTCGCGGGCGCCCCGACCGACGCGTACCTGTTCGGCTCGGTCGTCCTGACGCCGGAGGCGGGTTCCGAGGCGCCGGCGGCGCACCTGCCCGTGGCGGCGCTGCCGTCGACCGGCGTGCTGCCCGACGGCATCGACATCGACACCCGCCGCGACGCCGGCTCGCAGGAGTCCGCGCCGATCGAGGCGATCGAGATCGAGGACTTCACCGCGACGGTGTCGGGCCTGGTCCCGGTGCAGGAGCAGCAGCTCTCGATCCCCGAGGACACCACCAACACCGACCCGTACGACGGCAACGGCACCCAGACGATCCTGGTCGACGTGCCCGAGAACGCCGCACGGCTGATCGCGGACCTGTCCGACTCGACGGCGCCGGACCTCGACCTGTTCGTCGGCACCGGCAGCACGCCGAGCGCCGCGACCGAGGTCTGCTCCAGCGCCACCGGCACCGCCGACGAGTTCTGCGACGTCGGCAGCCCCGAGGCCGGCACCTGGTGGATCCTGGTGCAGAACTGGGACGCCTCGACGCCGGGCGGCACCGACACCGTCACGCTGGGCACCGCCGTCGTGACCAGTGGCCAGGGCAACCTGACGGTCGAGGGCCCGGAGACGCAGCCGGCCGGCGAGCCGTTCACCGTCCGCGCCTTCTACGACGAGGACGACCTCGACCCGGGTGAGACCTGGTACGGCGCCATCGCGCTGGGCTCCGCGCCGGACTCGCCGGGCGACATCGGCGTCATCCCCGTCACCGTCGAGCGGCACGCCGACGACGTCACCAAGACGGCCTCCGTCGACACCGCCGGGCCGGGCGACACCATCCGGTACACGCTGACGGTCGCGCCGAACGTGACGCCCGAGGACCTCGCCTACACGATCACCGACACCCTCCCCGAGGGCACGACGTACGTGGAGGGCTCGGCGACCGAGGGCGCCACCGTCGAGGACGGCGTGCTGACGTGGGAGGGCACCCTGCCCACGCCGGTCGGCGCGGAGGGCTCGTACAGCATCACCACGAGCGCCACCGACGCCCAGTGCGTCAACCCGTTCACCGGGACGCAGGAGTACACGAACCTGCAGGACTTCGGCATCCTGGCGCAGGCCGGACTCGAGGGCGACGGCATCGTCGTCACCGCGCTCGGCACCCGCACCTACGGGTTCTACGACCGGCCGTACGCCGGTGTCGGGCTCGCCGACGACGGCTTCCTCGTCTACGACTGGGCCAACAACGACGGGCCCCGCCCGGCCACGCCGCAGACGCTGCCGTCGGCGACGCGACCGAACAACCTGGCCGCGATGCTCTGGCAGGACATGGAGATCGTCTACGACCAGGCCGCCAACTCCGGTCTCTCGGTCGCGACCGCCGGTGCCGCGCTCGCCGTCGTCGAGTACGACGACCTGCGGCTGGCCGGCGACCCGACCGGTGCGCAGGGGACGTACGACATGGAGGCGTTCCTCATCACCGGCAGCAACGACCTGGTGTTCGCCTACGACAACCTCACCGGGCCGCTGGCCGGGCCGATCACCGTCGGCACCGAGAACGCCACCGGCACGGCGGCGTCGTCGCTGGTGAACGCGGGCAGCGCGGCCGGTGTCATCGCCAACGACACCATCGTCTGCGCCAGCTACGAAGGTCCGGACCTCGACCCCGTCGTCATCACCTACGACGTCACCGTCGACGGCGACGTCGCGGACGGCACGGTGCTGACGAACTCGGCGGTACACGTCACCGACAACCCGGGTGCGAAGGAGGTCACCGTCACCGACAGCGTGACGGTCTCGCTGCCGGCCATCACGGTGGCGGCGACGGCGGACGCGGTCGAGCCGGCGACGGACGGCACGCTCACCTTCACCCGCCCGGCGGGGTCGGTGGCAGGCTCGCTGACGGTGAACTACTCGGTGGCGAACAGCCGGTACACCAAGCCGGGTCGCGACTACGAGGCGCTGGACGGCACGGTCACGTTCGCGCCCGGCCAGGCCACCGCCGTCGAGACCGTGGGCGTCATCGACCGACGCGGGCCCAGCCCCCAGCCGCGTTCGGTGACGGTCACGATCGAGGACGGGGCCGGCTACCAGGTCGGTGACCCGGCCTCGGCCACGGTCGACATCGTCAGCGACGGTCGCTGACGGGTCTGATCCGCAGTAGCGCCGGCGCGGCGGGCTCCCTCCAGGGGTCCGCCGCGCCGGCGTTCTTCGTGTTGCGGGTGTGTCAGGCGAGGCGGGCGTCCCGGGCGAGGGCGTCGCTGAGGTCGTCGACCCGGGCGGGGTCGAGGCCGCGGGCGACGAACCAGGCGCCGACGTTGCGGACGTCGCGGTCGAGGAACTCGCGGCCGTGCGGGTTCCCGACGACGTCCACGATCTGCGGCACGTCGATGACCACCAGCCGGCCGTCCTGCACCAGCAGGTTGTACGCCGACAGGTCGCCGTGGGCGAAGCCGGCCAGCGCCAGCAGCTCCAGGTTGTGCGCCAGCTGGTCCCAGAGGTCGTCGCGCTCCTCCGGTTCCGGCCGCAGCTGGGCCAGTCGCGGCGCCGCCACCCCGTCGCCCTCGCCGATGAACTCCATGAGCAGCTCGGTGCCGAGGATCTGCACCGGGTACGGGACGGCGACGCCTGCGGTCCACAGGGCGTTGAGCGCGTCGAACTCGGCGCGCGCCCACTGCCCGGCGACCGCCTCGCGACCGAACGCGCTCCCCTTGGCCATGGCCCGGTTGACCCGCGACTCGCGGTCGCGGCGGCCCTCGCGGTAGCCGTCGTCGCGGTGGAACATCCGGTGCTTCGGGTCGCGGTAGCGCTTGGCGGCCATGATCGTGCCGCGGTCCTCGTTCGGGACCGAGCGCTCGACCAGGAAGACGTCGGCCTCCTTGCCGGTCTTCAGGATGCCGAGCTCGGTGTCGACGGCGCCGAGCTCGGTGACGACCCAGTCCGGGTACGGCTGCGGGCCGCGTTCACCGGCGGTCGAGTCGTCCCAGGTGGTCCACCGATCCCCGTACGGCGGGTCGTCGGTGACCGCTTCCTCTCCAGGGGGCGTGAGGCCGTACTTGGCGGCGTAGTAGGCGAACGTGTCGTCGCCATGGCGGTTGGCGACGAGTGCTGCGCGGTCCTCGCGGGTGCGTTGGCCCGGGCGTCCGCGGGTGCGCATGGGTTGGAACTCATCGTGGTTCGGCACTGCGGTGGTCTCCTGACGAGGAGGTCCCCACCGCGGCCGGTTGCCGGTCGTTCGGATTCAGGCGGTGGGAACGGGAAGGTGAGGTCGCTGTGGCGCGCACGCGAAGTCGCGCCGCCTCGAGTCGGCAGCCATCGGGTCACGCCTCCCTTCACCAACGCCGGGCACCTCATGGGCTCCGGCACACCTGTGCGTCGTCCAGCCAACCGGTTGCCGGCCGTGCATCGCAACCGAATTTCCGCGGTCGCGACGCCCCTGATTCCGGCTGACGCTCGGGAATCCGGCGCTTGGCGAGCGTTCCGGCCCCGGACGCGTCGGTTTCCCGAGCGTCGACCTGATTCCCGGGCGTCAGCGGTCCCACCCGGCCGGCAGCACGATCCCCACCGATCCCGGCGACGGCCAGTCCGCCGGCTCGGGGTCGACGGCGCCTCTGCCCGGAACGTGCTTCCACCAACGGATCGGCCCCTCACGCCGCGCGCTGTTCCGCAGCAGAGCCGCGAACCGCGCGGCCAGCTCGGGACGGTCACGCCAGGCCAGGTCCCACCCGAACCGCACGATATCCAGGCCCATGCGCCGCAGCCGCCACTCGCGCTCACCCTGCCGCGCCACGATCTGCGAGGCGTCGGGCCGGTTGTCGTACTTCAACGCACCATCGGCCTCGAACGCGGCGTGGTGATACGGCCACAACCCATCGACCCGATACTCGGGTTCACTCTCACCCACCCACGCGTTGCAGACCGGCAGCGGCAGATCGAACTGCAAGCAGGTGAACCGGCCCAGCGTCTCCAGCGGCGACTCCGCACCGGCATCAGCATGCTCGGCCACCCACCGCGCCCGCGCCACCCCCGGCCAGTGCCGCATCTGAGCAGTCGCCCCGTGGACGTCGAAGCCGGCTCGGGCGACCGCGTCGGCGACCATCAACGCTTCGACGACCGGCGCCGTGCGGGCGACGTCGGCCGCGGCCCACGGCTGGCTGACGACAGGGACCGCGGCCGCACGACGTCGATGAGCCGCGGGCACCTCGGCCACCAGGACGCGACCGAACGCCATGACCGTCGGCCCCAAACCGGGTGCCTTGCGCCGCACGACGATGGGCAGCCGCGGCGGCACGCGGATGGTGGGCAACGCCCAGGCCCCAACCGCGGACCAACCGGTCAGCATCGCCTCGTCATCGCCGCACGACAATGCGAAGGCTCGGGCACGGAGCAGGTGCCCGGTCCAGTCGTCGGCGGCGGCCAGCTGCTGCGCCGATGCGTAGACGCCGGCCGCGACCCGAACCAGCTCGCCGGCATCGACCAGCCGGAGCAGCCGGTCGATGCCGACGCCGGCCGCCCTGGCCGACTGCACGTCGATCAGGCCGTCGCCTCTGTGCAGCAGGTCGACGATGGCGGCCGGTAGCGCGCGAGCTCGGAGGATCGTCACATCACCAGCGTCCGCGATCGCCCGCCCCGGGCGAGGGGCCGACTCCACGATTTGTGGACAACTGAGCCAACTCGGCCAGCCTGTGGATGCCGCCGCCTGACCGACTTCGATGGCGTCAGCCGTCTTCAATAGCGCCAGCCGTCTTCTGCGGAGATTTCCGGGCGCAGAAGACGGTTCTCGCTATTGAAGACGGCTCGCGATGTTGAGGACGGCTGACGCCATCCAAGACGGCTCGCGGTATCGAAGTCGGGTCGCGGAATCGAAGGCGGCTGGGGCTAGTGAAGACGGCTCGCGGTATCGAAGGTGGGTGGGTCAGGGCTCGGGGGTGGTGAGTTGGGCGCGGAGGGCGGCGCCCTTGTCGGTCGCGGCCTGTTCCAGGGAAGCGCGGAAGGCGTCGAGGCGCTCGCGCAGAGCCACATCCGAGGCGCCGAGGATGCGGGCAGCCAGGAGCCCCGCGTTCCGCGCCCCGCCCACCGACACCGTCGCGACGGGGACGCCGGCCGGCATCTGGACGATCGACAGCAAGGAGTCCATGCCGTCCAGGTACTTGAGCGGCACCGGGACCCCCACCACCGGCAGCGAGGTCACCGAGGCGAGCATGCCGGGCAGGTGCGCCGCCCCGCCCGCCCCCGCCACCAGCACGCGCAGCCCCCGCCCGGCCGCCGCCGAACCGTACGCCAGCATCGCCTGCGGCATCCGGTGCGCCGACACGACGCCGACCTCGTAGGCCACGTCCAGTTCGTCCAACGCACCAGCCGCCGCCGACATGACCGGCCAGTCGGAGTCGGAGCCCATGACGATGCCGACCAGCGGCGTCCCCGAACCCCGCGCCGTCACCAAGTCGCCGACGCCGGCGCCGCCGTCACTCATCGATGTCCCCTCGGATGTAGTCCGCTGCGTGCCAGGCCCGCGACCGCAGGTCCTCCACGTCCGCCCCATAAGCCGTCACGTGCCCCACCTTCCGGCCCGGCCGGACGCCCTTGCCGTACCAGTGGACCTTCAGCTCGGGGTCGCGCGCCATGATGTGCCGGTAGGTCGAGTAGACCTCGGGCAGGTCGCCGCCCAGCAGGTTGACCATGACGGTGTACGGGGCGCGGGCCGCCGGCGAGCCGAGCGGGAGGTCCAGCACGGCCCGCAGGTGGTTCTCGAACTGGCTGGTCACGGCACCGTCGATGGACCAGTGACCGGAGTTGTGCGGCCGCATCGCGAGCTCGTTGACCAGCAGCCGCCCGTCCGTGGTCTCGAACAGCTCGACCGCCAGCACCCCGACCACGTCCAGAGCGGCCGCCACCGTCAGCGCCAGCCGCTGCGCCTCGACCGCCAGGTCGCCGGCCAGCCCCGGCGCGGGCGCCACCACCTCGACGCAGATGCCGTCGCGCTGGACCGACTCGACGACGGGGTAGGCGACGGCCTGGCCGTGGGGGGAACGGGCGACGACGGCGGACAGCTCACGCGCGTAGTCGACCCGCTCCTCGGCCAGGACGGGGACGCCGGCGCGGAACGGCTCCGCGATCACCTCGGCGGGCGTGTCATCGGAGACCAGCCAGACGCCCTTGCCGTCGTAGCCGCCCCGTGTCGTCTTGAGGACGACGTCGCCGCCTGCCGACGCGGCGAACGATGCGACGTCGGACGGCTCCGGCACCACCGCCCACCGCGGGCACGGAATCCCGAGAGCAGTCAGCCGCGCCCGCATGACGCCCTTGTCCTGGGCGTGCAGCAGCGCGGAGGAGCCGGGCCGCACCAGGACGCCGTCGGACTCCAGCGCCTCGAGCCAGGCGGGCGGCACGTGCTCGTGGTCGAACGTCAGGACGTCGCAGCCGGCGGCGAACGCGCGCAGGTCGGCCAGCGCCTTCTCGTCGGCGATGACGGGGTCGTTCACCACCTGTGCCGCCGACTCCGTGGGCGACGCCGCGAGAACCTTCAGCCGCACGCCGAGGGCCACCGCCGCCGGCTGGGTCATTCGGGCCAGCTGTCCGCCGCCGACCATGCCCACCACGGGCCACGTCGCTTCATCACCCACGAGCCACGAGCGTACGGCACCGCCCGGCGGCACCCGCACAGCCACGTCGTGAGACGAACGATCAACCGCTGACCTGGGGAAACACGGTGGAATGCGACGATCCGGGCAGCGTGCCTTACCCTGGGGCCGTGCTCGATACCGCACCACAGAAGCGCCGCACCCCGCGTCTGCCGGGTGCGGTGTCCCGACTCTGGTACGGGTTGCACCACCTGATCCGCGAGGCCGCCAAGTTCGCCACGGTGGGCGGCATCGGCTTCGTCGTCGACCTCATCATCTTCAACGCGCTGCTGTTCTGGGGCGACGACGGCATCGGCCCGCTGCACGACTCCCCGCTGTGGGCCAAGACCATCGCCGTCGTCGGCGCCACCTCGGTCACTTACACCGGCAACCGGCTCTGGACCTTCCGGCACCGCGCCCGCACCGGCCTGGCCCGCGAGTACACGCTGTTCTTCGTGCTCAACGGCATCGGCCTCGGCATCGCGCTGGCGTGCCTCGGGTTCTCGCGCTACGTGCTGGGGCTGTCCGGCCCGCTGGCCGACAACATCGCGGCCAACGTGGTGGGGCTGCTGCTGGGCACGCTGTTCCGGTTCTGGTCGTACCGCACCTGGGTCTTCCCGGCGCACGCCCAGCCCCAGCAGCAGACGACGTAAGCCCGCGCAGACCAGCCCTCAGCGCACCGCCGGCCCGGCCCGCAGCACCTGCGAGTCCAGCTTCCGGCCGACCAGCTGCTCGGCCAGGCCCGCGGCCCCGATCATCGCCTGCAGGTCGATGCCGGTGTCGATGCCCATGTCCTCGAGCAGGTAGACGAGCTCCTCGGTGGCGATGTTGCCGGACGCGCCCGGGGCGTACGGGCAGCCGCCCAGTCCGCCGACCGACGCGTCGAAGTCGTCGACGCCCAGTTCCAGCGCCGCGTAGACGTTGGCCAGCCCGGTGCCGCGGGTGTTGTGGAAGTGCAGTCCCAGCGGCAGCTCCGGGTGCGCCGTCCGCGTCGCGCCGACCAGCCGCGTCACTCGCGGCGGCGTCGCCATGCCGGTGGTGTCGCCGTAGACCAGCGAGTCGACGCCCGCGGCCACCCCGGAGTCGACGACCGACAGCACCCGGTCGACCGGCACGTCGCCCTCGTACGGGCAGCCCCACGCCGTCGACACGATCAGCTGCAGGGTCCCGCCGGCCCCATGCACCAACGACGCCAGCGCGGGCAGCTCCGCCAGTGACTCCGCCGTCGTCCGGTTGATGTTGCGCTGGTTGTGGGTGTCCGACGCCGACACGACGACTTCCAGCTCGGTGAAGCCGGTCGCCAGCGCCCGCTCGGCGCCGCGCAGGTTCGGCACCAGCGCGGAGTACCGCACCGACGGGTCGCGCGTGACCTTCGCCCACACCTCGTCGGCGTCGGCCATCTGCGGGATCGCCTTGGGGTGCACGAACGAGACGGCCTCGATGCGCCGCACGCCGGTGCGCGACAGCGCGTCGATGAGCTCGACCTTCGCGACGGTGGAGATCGGGTCCTCGTTCTGCAGCCCGTCGCGCGGCCCGACCTCGCGCACGCTCACGCTCGTGGGGAACGACACGTCACTCACCTGGCCAATCCGGGCGCCGTTTCTCGTTGAACGCCGCGACGCCCTCCTTTCTATCCCCGCTGAACGCGGTGGCGCGCCAGGCGGCGTCCTCGATGTCGAGCCCGGCGGCCAGCGGGGCGTCGAAGCCCTGCCGCATGGCCCGCTTGGCGTTGTGGACGCCGACCGGCGAGTGACCGGCGATCGTCGTGGCCAGCTCCAACGCGGCCGCCCGCGCCGCGCCCGCCCCCGCCGGCACCAGCCGGTCGGCCAGCCCCAGCCGGTACGCCTCGGCGGCGTCGAGCCGGCGGGCGGTGAAGATCAGGTCGGCGGCCCGGCTCCAGCCGAGGCGACGGGTGAGCAGCTGCGTCCCGCCGCCGCCCGGGATGACGCCGACGGAGACCTCGGGCAGCCCGACGACGGCGGTCTCCTCCAGGACGATCAGGTCGCACGAGAGCGCCAGCTCCAGCCCGCCGCCCAGCGCGTACCCGTGCACCGCCGCCACCGTCGGCACCGGCAGCTCGAGCAGCCCGGTGAACATCGCCCGGAAGACCACCCGCTGCGCGCGCAGCCCGTCGTCGTCGATGTCGTTGCGCTCCTTGAGGTCCGCGCCGACGCAGAACGCCTTCGGCGAGGACGACGAGAGCACGACGGCGCGCACCTTCGGGTCCGCGGCCAGCTCGCCGACGGCCGCGACGATCTGCCGCGCGTGGTCCGTGGAGAGCGCATTGTGCGCCTCGGGCCGGTCCAGCACCAGCTCCATGACACCCGGGGCACCATCCGGCTGGTTGATCGTCACACTGCCCATGCGCACAACCTACCGGGCGCGCTCAGTCCCCCAGCGACGACCGCAGCGCCTCGAGCTCCTTCGCCGCCTCGGCGAGGTCCTTGGCGGTGTCGATGGCCCGCCAGTACCCCTCGATGGGGTAACCGGCCAGCAGCCGCTCCTTGGCCAGCGACGGGAACGTGGTGCGCTCGTGGTCGCCGACGTCGGGCAGGAGGTCGAGGATGCGCGGCGAGAACGCGTAGACGCCGCCGTTGATGGGGTACGGCGACGGCGGCGACTCCACGAAGTCGGTGACCCGGCCCAGCTCGTCGAGCTCGACGACGCCCCACGGCATGCGCGGCCGGGCCAGTCCGATGGTGGCGACGGCCTGCCGCTCGCGGTGGTACGCCGTCATGCCGCGCAGGTCGAAGCGGGTCCAGATGTCGCCGTTGAGCGCGTACCAGCCCTCGTCGGGGGCGGGCAGCTGCTTGCCGGCGTACTTCAGCCCGCCGCCGCGGCCCAGCGGCTGGTCCTCGACGACGGTGCGCACCCGCACCGGCAGCTCGCGCGAGGACAGGTGGTCGATCAGGACCTCGCTGAGGTGCCCGGCCGACACGACCACGTCGGTGACGCCGGCCTCGGCCAGCCAGTCGAGCTGGTGGTCGATGATGCACCGGCCCGAGATCTCGATCATCACCTTGGGCACGGTGTCGGTGTACGGCTTGAGCCGCGACCCCTGCCCACCGGCGAGGATCACAGCCTGGCGCACGATCACCGCGCTCGAGCTGCTCATGGGGCGGACCCTACACGCCAGGGGTGACGAGAACGCGGCGCAGCAGCTCTGGGTAGCGCGGGTCGGGCAGCGTCAGCTCCAGCGCCTCGGTGAGGCCGAACCAACGCACGTCGTCGTGTTCCTCGGGGGCACAGTTGGACGGCGTGCCGGTCCAGCTCAGCAGCTGGATGAAGGTGATGTCCTCGTCGCCCTCGACCCAGCGCGCCAGCTCGCGGTGCGCCGCCCCCGCGTCGATGCCGAGCTCCTCGCCGCACTCGCGCCGGGCGCAGTCGGCCACGGTCTCGCCGTCCTCGATGTGCCCGCCCGGGAAGTCCCACACGTCCGGGTACCAGGTGCGGTCGGCGCGACGGTGGCACATCAGCACGCGGTCATCGCGCACCAGCACGGCGACCGCGACCCGGTGCTCGACCGTCATGCCGGCGACGCCGGCGACGGCGGTTCGCGCCGCGGCGAGACGGTGAACGCGTTGACGGTGCCGAGGCCGCGCACCGTCGTCGGCGGCAGCGCCCGCAGCAGGAACTCCGGGGTGTCGGCCAGCTCCTTCGCGGTCAGGTCGTCGACCAGGACGGTGTTGCGCTCGGCCAGCGCGGTCAGCCGGGCGGCGAGGTTCGTCGGGGTGCCGAAGACGTCGCCCAACCGGGCGACCACCGGGCCGGTCGCGATGCCGACGCGGATGTCGGGCAGGTCCTCGTCCTCGCCGATCTCCTCGACCAGCCGGCAGCCGATGCGCGCCGCCGTCTCGGGGTCGTCGGCGGTGAACACGACCTCGTCGCCCAGGGTCTTGATGACCCGCCCGCCGGTGCCGAAGATGACGTCGTTGGTGGTGGCCTCGAACTGCTCGACCAGCTGGCCGAGCTCGTCGACGCTCAGTCCGCGGGACAGCCGGGTGAACGAGACCAGGTCGGCGAACCCGACCGACGCGGGCGCGGCCAGCAGCGGCGCCTCGCCGATGCGCCCGATGGCGACCAGCCGGTTGACCGACGCGCCCAGCTTGCGCCGCCACGCGTAGATGAGCAGCCGCTCGAACTCCGGCAGCAGCTTCTGCGCCACGAGGTAGGCCGACGTCAGCCGGCTGCCGGTGCCGCGGCCCTCGGCCTCGTTGTCCTCGATGATCTCGGCGAGCGTCTCGACGTGCCACTCGGCCAGACGGCCGGTCATGCGGCCCAGCGCCCGCACCATCTGCACCGCGGTGGCCTCGTCGACCACCTCGTCCTGGACCAGCTCGGTGACGCCGCGCAGCGCCTCCATGTCCCAGACGGTGAACGCCTGCTCCTCGCCGACGTCGGGGAAGCCGAGCGCCCGCCAGTACCGCGTGACCTCGTCGACGCTGAGGCCGGCCCCCTCGGCGATCTGCTCACGGGTGTACCGGCGGGACGCGCCGAGCAGCAGCCGCTCGAGCTCGTCGGCGGTGGGTCGCCGCGGCGGCTCGGGCGGCAGTGTCACGCGCGCTCGTCCAGGTCGTGCGCCTCGCGCACGAGCTCGCTCAGCCGCAGCTGGACCTGGTGGACCCGCGGGACGTCGTGCAGGCGCACCTGGCCCTGCTCGCTGGCGGCCGAGACCACCAGCGTGCCGCAGCGCAGGATGCGGTCGGTGAGCTGCATCTCGTACGCGACGTCGTTGATGACGGTGTGCGGGATGTCGCGGCCGGTGCGGGTGATGATGCCCTGCCGCGTGATCAGCCGCTCGCTGGTGATGGTGTACGTCGTGGTCAGCCAGGTGAGGAACGGCCAGATGACCCAGACGCCGAGCACCACGACGCCGACGATGACGATGGCCCAGCGCCCGACGGTGCCGACGAGCTCGCCGTCGGGCAGGGCGCTGAGCCCGAAGCCCACCCCCGCGGCCAGGACCAGCAGCACGAGCACGGGCACGATCAGCGCCTTGACGTGCGTGTGCAGGTGGTAGATCACCTGCTCGTCGTCGCTGAGCTGCTTATCGGAAAACCCCATGGCGTGAATCCTGGCACGTCATGCCACAGGAGAGAACCAGGCTCTCTCACCGCGGACGCAGATGGACGACGTCTCCGGCGCCGACGGCGACGGGGTCACCGCCCGCCGGGGTCGCGATGAGCAGCCGCCCGGACCCGTCGACGCCGGTCGCTCTGCCCTCGACGGCGTCGCCGCCGGGCAGCTCGGCCCGCACGTCACGGCCGACGGTGTCGCAGCGGCTCGCGTAGTCGGCGGCCAGCCCGCTGGCGAGCGGATCGCCGCCGGCCGCGCGCCAGCCCGCGTAGCGCTCCCCCAGGGCGGGGGCGACGGCGTCCAGCACGGCGTCGGGCGCGGCCCCCGCGCCCGCGGACGCCAGCGAGACCCCGCCCGGCGGCAGCTGGTCCGCCGTCTGCAGGACGTTGAGCCCGATGCCGACGACGGCGGCCGGTCCCGACGGCGTGTCGACCCGCTCGGTGAGGATGCCCGCCAGCTTGCCGCCGTCGAGCAGGACGTCGTTGGGCCACTTGAGGACGGCGGACGCCCCGGCCGCGGCAGCGACCGCCTCGACGACCGCGACCCCGGCCAGCAGCGGCAGCCACGGCCAGCGCGCCACCGGGACGCCGTCGGGCCGGAGCAGGAACGACATCGCCAGCGCCGTGCCGGGAGGGGCCTCCCAGCGCCGGTCGAGCCGCCCGCGGCCCGCGCTCTGGTGGTCGGCGACGACGACGTAGCCCTCAGCGGCGCCGGACCGGGCCGCCGCCGCGACGTCGGCGTTCGTCGACCCCGTCGTGGCGACCCGGTGAACGGTCCACACGAGCGTCAGCCGGTGTTCTGCAGGCCCGCGGCGACGCCGTTGACGCTGATCTGCAGCAGCCGCCGGGTGGCCGCCTCGTCGGCCGAGCCGGACTCGACCTCGTCCTGGCGCAGCGCCCGCAGCGCGCGGACCTGCAGGTACGACAACGCGTCGACATAGGGGTTGCGCAGCGCCACCGCGCGGCCCAGGACGTGGCGGTCCTCGAGCAGCCGCGTGTGGCCGGTGACGTCGAGGACCCAGCGCGTGGTCAGCGCGTGCTCGTCGAGGATCTGCCGGGTCAGCTCGGGCCGGTCGCCCAGCGCGAGGTAGCGCGCGGCGATGCGGCGGTCGGACTTCGCCAGCGACATCTCCGCATTCTCCATCATGACCGTGAACAGCGGCCACTCGTCGTACGCGCGACGCAGCAGGTCGAGGTCGCCGACGGCGGCCAGCCCGGAGCCGAGGCCGTACCAGCCGGGCAGCGTGACGCGGGTCTGCGACCACGAGAACACCCACGGGATGGCCCGCAGGTCGTCCAGCGACGACACCGTCAGCCCGCGCCGGGCCGGGCGCGAGCCGATGGGCAGCGAGCCGACCTCTTCCAGCGGCGTGACCCGGGCGAACCACTCGGGGAAGCCGTCGGTGCGGACCAGCGCGTGGTACGTCTCGCGGGCGGCGGCGTCGAGCGTCGCCGCCACGCCCTCGAACTCGACGGCGGCCGCGCGGGCCCGCTCCTCGACCGCCGGCGTGGACGCCAGCAGCACGGCCGACGCGACCTGCTCGATGTGCCGCCGGGCGATGGCGGGGTCGCCGTAGCGGGCGAAGATGACCTCGCCCTGCTCGGTGAGCTTGAACCGGCCGTCGACCGAGCCCGGCGCCTGTGCCAGCACCGCCCGGTTGGCCGGCCCGCCGCCTCGTCCCAGCGCCCCGCCGCGGCCGTGGAACATCGTCAGCGTGATCTCGTGCTCGTGCGCCCACGCGGTGAGCCGGTCCTGCGCGTCGTACAGCGCCAGCGTGGCCGACACCGGGCCGACGTCCTTCGCGGAGTCGGAGTAGCCGAGCATGATCTCCATGCGCCGGCCGGTCTCGGCCAGCCGCGAGCGCACCTCGGGCAGCTCGAGCACGCCGTCGAGGATCGTCACGCAGGCCGCGAGGTCGGCGCCGGTCTCGAAGAGCGGCACGACGTCGAGCTCGACCGGCCGGCCGTCGAGGGCGTACCGGGCCAGCTCGTACACCGCCGCGACGTCGTCGGTGGACTGGGTGAACGAGACGACGTAACGGCGGCAGGCGTCGGGGCCGAACCGGGCCTGGATCTGCGCCATGACCCGGATGGTCGCCAGGACCTCCTCGGTGCGGTCCGACAGCACGCCGCCGGCCCGGATGTCCTCCAGCGCCGCCCGGTGCACGGCGCTGTGCTGGCGGACCTCGAGCTCGGCGAGGTGGAAGCCGAACGACTCGACCTGCCAGATGAGTCCCTGCAGCTCGCCGTAGGCCTGCCGCGCGGCGCCGGCCTCGGCGAGGCTGGCCTGGACGGCGCGCAGCTCGGTCAGCAGCTCGCCGGCCGACGCGTAGGAGAGGTCAGCGTCGCGCCGGCGGGTGGCGCCGATGCGGGCGGCCGCGTACAGGACGGCGATGCGGTGCGGCTCGTTGGGCGAGCGCGAGGCCAGCTCGGTGTAGAGCTCGGGCTGGGCGGCGCGGGCGTCGGCCAGGATGCGGCGCAGCTCGGTGGCCGGCGGCGTGGACGCGGCGTCGAGCGTGAGCCCGCGGCCGACGGCGGCAGCGGCCGCCTCGAGCGCTCGCAGCACGTGGTCGGACTGGACGGTCATGGCCTGACGGGTGACGGCGCTGGTGACGTGCGGGTTGCCGTCGCGGTCGCCGCCGATCCAGGAGCCCAGCCGGACGAATGCCGGCACCTGCGGCGCTGCCACCGTCTCGGCACCGCCGGCCAGCGCCATCTCAGCGCGTCGGTAGACCTGCGGCACCACGTGGAAGAGCACGTCGTCGAAGGCCGACATGGCGGTGCGGACCTCGTCGAGCGGACCGGGGCGGTCGACCCGCAGCGGGGCGGTGCGCCACAGCACGTCGATCTGCTCGAGCAGCATGCGCTGCGTCTCGGTGTCCTCGGACGCGCCCAGACGGGGGTCGTCGCGCCGCTCGAGCAGGCCGGCGATGCGCCGGATGGACGTGACGACGGCGCGGCGGCGGGCCTCGGTGGGGTGCGCGGTGAGCACCGGGCGGAACTCGAGGCCGTCGAGCAGGTGCTTGGCCTTGTCGTGGCCGGCGAGGCGGGCGACGTCCTCGACGGCCTTGGCGACGGTGCCGGCCAGCGGGTGGTCGGCGCGGTCGCCGGCCCGCAGCGACCGGACCCGGTGGTACTCCTCGGCTGCGTTGACGAGATGGAAGTAGACGGTGAACGCCCGGGCGACCTCGTCGGCCCGGTCGAGCGTCCACGACGCCACCAGCTGCTCGGCCTGGGCGGCGGCGTCGTCGGCGACGGTCTGGTCCTCATGGTGCGAGGCGATGGTCAGCTCGCGCAGCCGTTCGACGTCGGCCAGCAGGGCGTCGCCGCCGTACTCGCGCAACACCTGGCCGAGCGCGTCGCCGAGCTGCCGGACGTCGGCACGCAGCCGTTCGGGCATCTCGAAGCGGGCCGCCTCGCGGGATCCGGTGGCAGTGGAAGCCATGCGCCCAGCGTAGACAGCGGACATGGAACGCCGGGCCCGCGCCCCACAGTGCGAGACGCGTGTCACTGCTGCTTCGTCCGGTGTGCTCTACCCTGCTAGGGCTTCACCCGACGACGGAGGCCACGCATGACGACGCACGACGTTCCGGACATCCACACGACCGCGGGCAAGCTCGCC
The DNA here is from genome assembly GCF_014204975.1 of Jiangella mangrovi. Classification (NCBI taxonomy): domain Bacteria; kingdom Bacillati; phylum Actinomycetota; class Actinomycetes; order Jiangellales; family Jiangellaceae; genus Jiangella; species Jiangella mangrovi. The sequence continues at coordinate 3,097,052 of NZ_JACHMM010000001.1, read as the reverse complement.
GACCTGCGGCAGCGGATCGACGACGCCGTGCACGCCGGCTCCGAGCGGGCCGTCGAGAAGCAGCACGCCCGCGGCAAGAAGACCGCCCGCGAGCGCATCGCCATGCTGCTCGACGAGGGCTCGTTCGTGGAGTTCGACGAGCTGGCCCGGCACCGCTCCACCACGTTCGGCATGGAGAAGAACCGGCCCTACGGCGACGGCGTCGTCACCGGCTTCGGCACGGTCGACGGCCGCCAGGTCGCGGTGTTCGCGCAGGACTTCACCGTCTTCGGCGGGAGCCTCGGCCAGGTGTTCGGCGAGAAGATCGTCAAGGTCATGGACTTCGCGCTGAAGACCGGCTGCCCGATGATCGGCATCAACGACTCCGGCGGCGCGCGCATCCAGGAGGGCGTCGTCTCGCTGGGGCTCTACGGCGAGATCTTCCGCCGCAACGTGCACGCGTCGGGCGTCATCCCGCAGATCTCGCTGATCATGGGCCCGTGCGCGGGCGGCGCGGTGTACTCGCCGGCCATCACCGACTTCACCGTCATGGTCGACCAGACGTCGCACATGTTCATCACCGGCCCCGACGTCATCAAGACCGTCACCGGCGAGGACGTCGGTTTCGAGGACCTCGGCGGCGCACGGGCGCACAACACCAAGAGCGGCAACGCCCACTACATGGCCGGCGACGAGGCCGACGCCGTCGACTACGTCAAGGCGCTGCTCTCGTACCTGCCGCAGAACAACCTCGACCCCGCGCCGTCGTTCCCCGACACCGTCTCGCCGCTCGAGGTCAGCGACGACGACCGGGCGCTGGACACGCTGGTGCCGGACAGCGCGAACCAGCCGTACGACATGCACACCGTCATCGAGGCCGTGCTCGACGACGGCGACTTCCTCGAGGTGCAGCCGCTGTTCGCGGGCAACATCATCGTCGGCTTCGGCCGCGTCGAGGGGCAGTCCGTCGGCGTCGTCGCCAACCAGCCCATGCAGTTCGCCGGCACCCTCGACATCGACGCGTCGGAGAAGGCGGCCCGGTTCGTGCGCACCTGCGACGCGTTCAACATCCCGGTGCTGACCTTCGTCGACGTGCCCGGCTTCCTGCCCGGCACCGACCAGGAGTGGAACGGCATCATCCGGCGCGGCGCCAAGCTCATCTACGCCTACGCCGAGGCGACCGTCCCGCTGGTCACCATCATCACACGCAAGGCCTACGGCGGCGCCTACGACGTCATGGGCTCCAAGCACCTGGGCGCCGACGTCAACCTCGCCTGGCCGAGCGCGCAGATCGCCGTCATGGGCGCCCAGGGCGCGGTCAACATCCTGTACCGGCGCGAGCTCGCCGACGCCGAGGACCCCGCCGAGCGGCGCGCGCAGCTCGTCACGGAGTACGAGGACACGCTGGCCAACCCGTACGTCGCGGCCGAGCGCGGCTACGTCGACGCCGTCATCGAGCCGTCGCGAACCCGGGTGTCGATCGTCCAGGCGCTGCGGGCGCTGCGGACCAAGCGCGAGACGCTGCCGCCGAAGAAGCACGGCAACATCCCGCTCTGACCCGGAGTCATCCCGAGTTCATACGGCGTTCCCGCCGGCTTCCGCCGTCCGCCCGGTCGGCTCGGTTGGCTGATCGACATGACCGAGACGACTTCCGCGCGGCTCAGCCGCCGAGGCTTCCTGGGCGCGTCCGCAGCCGGCGCCATCGCCGTCCCCCTCGCACTGGGCGGGACGGCGACAGCTGCGGCCGCCCGCGACGACCTGTTCCGGTTCGGCGTCATCGCCGACTGCCAGTACGCCGACTTCCCCGACACCGGCACCCGCTACTACCGCTCGTCGATCGCCAAGCTGGCCGAGGCCGTCGACACGTTCAACAACGCCGACCTCGAGTTCATCACCCACCTGGGCGACTTCGTGGACCGCTTCGAGCGCAGCTTCGCCGAGCTGCTGCCGACGTTCGAGAAGGCGCGGCGGGCGAAGTACCACGTCCTGGGCAACCACGACTTCCAGCTGCCCACGGCCGAGCTGCTCGACGTGCTGGACATGCCGGCGCCGTACTACCACTACCGCCGTCGCGACTGGCGCTTCGTCGTGCTCGACACCAACGACGTCAGCACCTACGCCAACCCGGCCGGCTCGGAGAAGCACGCGCTGGCCCAGGAGATGTACGCGGAGCTGGTCGCCGCCGGCGCCCCGAACGCGCAGACCTGGAACGGCGCCGTCGGCCAGGAGCAGCTGGCCTGGCTGCGCACCGTCCTGACCAACGCCCGGCGCCGCGGCGAGAAGGTCGTGCTCAGCTCGCACCACCCGGTCTTCCCGAAGAACGCGCACAACGCCTGGAACGACGACGAGCTGCTCGAGCTGATCGACGGCTTCGACAACGTCATCGCCTACGTCAACGGGCACAACCACGCCGGCAACTACGGCTTCCGCAACGGGGTCCACTACGTGACGTTCCGCGGCATGGTCGAGCTGGACACCAACGCCTTCTCGATCGTCGAGGTGCACCCCGATCACCTCCGCGTCGACGGCTACGGCCGCGAGCCCGACCGGCTGCTGCCGTTCCGGTCGCAGTGACGCGTTAGGGTCGACGGCGTGAGCGATGCGCCGCCGCTGTTCCGGGTCGTCCGAGGGACGCCCACCGACGAGGAGCTGGCTGCCCTCGTCGTCGTGCTGACGGCGAAGGCGGCGGCCGGGCGCGCGCCGTCGGCCCCGGAGCGCTCGTCGTGGGCGTCGTACTGGAACCACCGGGCACCGCTGGCGCCGGGCGCGGGCGCGTGGCGGGCCAGCGCGCTGCCGCGTTGACGAAGATCTGCCTGTCAACTGTCCTTCTCGCCGCAAAGGTGCCCGGATAGGGTCGCCGGGTGACGACCCAGCAGCCACCGCGCGCCGTCGACGAGATCGCTGACGCCTACGTCGACGAGTACGCCGCCCTCGACCCCTACACCGCCACCTACGCCGGGCTGAGCGGCTACGACGCCCTCAGCACCGACCTGTCGCCGGACGGGTTCGCCGAGCGCCGGGCGCTCGCCGAGCGGACGCTCGCCGCCCTCGGGACGGCCACCGCCGCCGACGAGCGCGAGCGGGTCGCGGGCGAGGCGATGCGCGAGCGGCTGTCGCTCGACCTCGAGATGGACGACGCCGGGCTGAACCGCAACCTCAACGTCATCGAGAGCCCGTTCCACTGGGCCCGCGAGACGTTCGACCTCATGCCCACGGACACCGAGGAGCAGTGGGCGAACATCGCCGCCCGCATGCGCGCCGTCCCTACGGCGCTGGAGCAGTACCGGCACACCATGGACGCCGACATCGCCGCCGGCCGCCCGTCGCCGCGCCGCCAGGTGCTCGCCGTCGCCGATCAGGCCGGGCGGGTCGCCGGCACCTTCTTCACCGGGCTGGCCGCCACCGGGCCCGAGTCGATGCGCGCCGAGCTCGACGCGGCCGCCGCGGCGGCGTCCGAGGCGTACCGCGCGTTCGGCGGCTACCTCACCGAGACCGCCGCACCGGCGGCGCGCGAGCAGGACGCCGTCGGCCGCGACGCCTACGCTGTCGCCTCGCGGTACTTCCTCGGCGCGGCCGTCGACCTCGACGAGACCTACGACTGGGGCGTCGCCGAGCTGGCCCGCATCGAGACGCAGCTGGCCGAGGTCGCGCAGGACATCGTCGCCGGCGGCGCCGTCGACGACGCCGTCGCCGCCCTCGACGCCGACCCGGCCCGCAAGATCACCGGCACGGCCGGACTGCAGTCGTGGATGCAGAAGCTCTCCGACCGCACCATCGAGGCCATGAACGGCGTGCACTTCGACATCCCGGAGCCGATCCGCCGGCTGGAGTGCCGCATCGCCCCCACCAAGGAGGGCGGCATCTACTACACGCAGCCCAGCGAGGACTTCACCCGCCCGGGCCGCATGTGGTGGTCGGTTCCCGAGGGCGTCGAGGAGTTCTCGACCTGGCGCGAGACCACGACGGTGTTCCACGAGGGCGTGCCCGGCCACCACCTGCAGGTCGCGCAGGTCATCTACCGGCGCGAGGTGCTCAACCGCTGGCAGCGGCTGCTGTGCTGGGTGTCCGGCCACGGCGAGGGCTGGGCGCTCTACGCCGAGCGGCTCATGGCCGACCTCGGCTTCCTCGACGACCCCGGCGACCGCCTCGGCATGCTCGACAGCCAGTCCTTCCGCGCCGCCCGCGTCGTCGTCGACATCGGCATCCACCTGGGCAAGGAGGTCCCGGCGTCGCTGGTCGCCTCCGACGGGCTGCCGACCGGCGTCTGGACCCCGGAGTCGGCGTACACGTTCCTGCGCAAGCACTGCCGCATGCCCGACGAGTTCCTCCGCTTCGAGCTCGACCGCTACCTCGGCTGGCCGGGCCAGGCGCCGTCGTACAAGATCGGCGAGCGCATCTGGCTCGCCGCCCGCGACGACGCCCAGCGCCGCCAGGGCGACGCGTTCGACCTGCGCGAGTTCCACCGGGCGGCGCTCGACCTCGGCTCCATCGGCCTCGACCCCCTCCGCGAGGCACTCGCCCGATTGTGACGGCTCACCGGACGTCGTCGCTGCGCGATTGGTGTGGCACAACTGTCGCCCCAACGACAGCTACGCCACACGGATCCGGCAGTGATGCCCCACCGTCGCGGGCGAACCCCGCCATCGGCGAAACGATCCAGGATCAGTGGGTCAGGACGCCAACCATCCTGGATGATCATGGCGGACCTGCCCACCGGGCCGCGCCGGAACGGTGCGGCATTGCTGCGCGATCGGTGTGGCATTGCTGCGGGATTCGTGTGGCACAACTGTCGCCCCAACGACAGCTACGCCACCCGGATCCGGCAGTGATGCCCCACCGTCGCGGGCGAACCCCGCCATCGGCGAAACGATCCAGGATCAGTGGGTCAGGACGCCAACCATCCTGGATGATCATGGCGGACCTGCCCACCGGGCCGCGCCGGAACGGTGCGGCGTTGCTGCGCGATTGGTGTGGCACAACTGTCGCCCCAACGACAGCTACGCCACACGGATCCGGCAGTGATGCCCCACCGTCGCGGGCGGACCGGCTGGCCGGCGGTCAGGGGGCGTCGTCGAGGACGTCCCAGAGCGTCGGGTCCTCGCCGCCCACACGCCAGAGGAACACGCCGCCGAGCCGCTGCTCGGCGGCCACCTCGAGCTTGGCGGCGAGGCTAGGCGCGTCCTCGAACCAGACGGCGCGCACCTGGCCGTCGTCGTCGGCATAGGAGAACCACGGGGTCTGGGCGTCGTTGCTCCACTGCACCTCGCGCCCGTGCTCCTCGGCGACGGCGATCGCGTCGGCGTACATGAGGTCCTGACCGCCGCCCTCGGCGCCGGAGCCGGGGTCCGGCCAGTCGTACCCGTGCGCCGCCAGGCCGAGCACGACCCGCTCGCGCGGCACGTACGTCACGACGTGCGCGACGGCGTCCTCGACCCAGTCGACGGGTGCGATCGGGCCCGGTCCGGAGCCCTCCCAGGCGTAGTCGTAGGCCATGACCCGGACCTCGTCGACCACGGCGCCGGCCAGCCGGTAGAGGCGCGCCAGCTCCGGCCGGTCGGCCGCCGTCCCGGCCGGCAGCGCCACCGTCAGGCGACGTCCGTCGGCGTGCAGCGCCGCGGCCAGGTCGTTCAGAAACACCCCGAATGCCGCGTAGTCGGCCGGCTCCAGCGCCTCGTAGTCGATGTCGATGCCGTCCCAGCCCTGGTCGCGGGCCGTCTCGGCGATCGCCGAGACGTGCGCGGACCGCAGGGCCGGCGAGCCGATCAGGCGGCGGACCAGCTCGGCGTCCCACTCACCCGAGCGGAAGTTGCTGATGGACGGCACGACGTCGAGGTCCAGCGCCCGCACCCGGGCCGCGACCGGCTCGACGGGCGAGTCGTCGTTGCGCACGAGGGCGCCGTCGTCGGCGGGCGTGTACCAGACGGGGCTGACGGCGCTCAGCGGTCCCGCGGCGGCGGGCAGCGAGGCCAGGCCGCGGTCGAGGTCCCACGGGACGAGGTAGGCGCTCACGGTCCAGGGCCGGTCCGACGCCACCGGCGTGCGGTCCGCCGCGGGCGCCGTCACCCATGAGGCCAGCACGACGGCGGCGAGCGCGGTCAGCCCGACCCGGCCGAACACCAGGCCGATGGCGCGCGCCCCCACCGGGCGGCGGGTCGCGGCCCGGCGCCGCAGCAGCCCGGGGAGCAGCCGCACCGGCCGCCGCGCGGCGAGGTCCTCGGCCCAGCCGAACAGCATGGTGGCCAGCAGCGTCAGTGCCGCCGCGACGAGGCCCGCCGCCCAGACGGCGGACACCCCGGCCCGCTCGCACAGCACCCAGGCGAGGTCGATCGCCGGGTTGTGCCACAGGTAGAGGGTCACGGCGCGCGCCGTGATGAAGTCGACCAGCCGGCCGAGCCCGGGCACGCGGTCCACCCCGCCCATCGGCGGCGCCCAGCGCAGGAGCAGCAGCACCACGCCCAGCGACCAGAGCGCCTGCGCGAGCGGGATCTCGTTGAGGTCGTAGCCGAAGTCCTCGGACGGGTGCGTCAGCGCCCACCACAGCCCGGTGGCCATCGCGGCGGCCGCGACCGCCACCGCGGCCGCGAGCGGCAGCCGGCGCAGCTGCCCGGTGCGGTGCGCGAAGCCGAGCAGCCAGCAGGCGCCGTACGTGGCGAAGTCGCGGACGGCGTCGCCCGGCGCGCCGAGGGCCTCCAGGTCCACCAGCCCGGTCCCGGCGGCCGCCACGACGACGAGCGGCACCAGCAGCGTCCGCACCGGCCACCGGCGGAACGCCCACATCAGCAGCGGCGAGAGCAGCACGAACCACAGGTAGGCGCGCACGTACCAGAGCGGCGCGACGATGTTCTCGGCCCAGCTGCCCCCACCGGCCGCGACGTCGCCCGGCGGGTCCGCCACCGGCACGATCCAGTGGATCAGCTCGCGCCACCGGCCCACGACGGCGCCGAGGCTGCCGCCGTCGACGATGATCATGCCCGTCACGACGACGGCGCCGAGCAGCCACAGCGGCGGCAGCAACCGGCGCAGCCGGCCGGCGACCACGTCGAACGCCGGCCGGCGCTGCAGCGAGCGCGCCGTCAGCGAGCCGGCCACGGCGAACATCACGCCCATGGCGGGGAAGGCGATCGACAGCCAGGCCCAGCCGGCCAGGTGGTAGATCATCACCCTGACCAGCGCGACCGCGCGGTACACGTCGATGTACCGCTCGCGCTCGGGGACGACGACGGTCATCGCCCGGCCCTCACCACGTCTGGCGCATCGCGCGCATCAGCGCCCTCCCCGATGCGCCGCAGCTTCTGCCAGCGCAGCCGGATCCCCACCAGCGCGGTGACGATCGACTGGATCACGACGGCGTACATGAGCTGCCGGTACACCAGCTGCTGGAGCGGCAGCAGCCACAGCCCGCGCATCGACTCGCCGTCCAGCCGGCACGCGTAGGCGCCGGCCACCAGCTGGCTGAGCACCAGTGCCAGCCAGCCGAGGACCGTGCGCACCGGGTCGAGGAACAGCAGACCGTAGATCAGGAACACGTCCATCAGTGGCGCCAGCAGCGGCAGCGCGACCTGGAACAGCGCCAGGTGCAGGATGCCGCGGCGGCCGAAGCGGCCGGCCCGGCCGGGCTCGAGGACGGCCCGCCGGTGCTTCCACATCGACTGGATGGTCCCGTAGCTCCACCGGTACCGCTGCCGCCAGAGCTGGCCGAGGTCGGTGGGGACCTCGGTGCGCGCGACGGCCTCCGGCTCGTACACGATGCGCCAGCCGGCCCGCGAGATCGCCATGGTGAGGTCGGTGTCCTCGGCCAGCGTGTCGGAGCTGACGCCGCCGGCGCCCCAGAGCGCGCGCCGCCGGAAGGCTCCGACCGCGCCGGGCACCGTCGGAATGCACTCGAGCACGTCGTAGGCGCGGCGGTCGATGGCGAACCCGACGACGTACTCGATGTGCTGCCAGGCGCCCAGGACGCCGGACCGGTTGGCCACCTTGGCGTTGCCGGCGACGGCGCCGACGCCCGGGTCGGCGAACGGCTGCACGAGCCGGCGGACGGTGTCGCGGGCGAACACGGTGTCGCCGTCCATCATGACGATGAGGTCGTGCTGGGCCTGCGCGATCCCGGTGTTCAGCGCCGCCGGCTTGCCGCCGTTGGGCCGCCGGAACACCGTCACGCCGGGCAGCCCGAGCCCGCGGACGACCTCGGCGGTCGCGTCCGTGGAGCCGTCGTCGACGACGATCACCTCGACCGGGTGGTCGCTGGCGACCAGGGACCGGACCGTCCGGGCGACGCAAGCCTCCTCGTTGTAGGCGGGCACGATCACCGACACCGGCTCGGTCACCGGCGGGCGGACGGGGGCGGAGCGGCCCCACGACGAGCCCTGCCGCGCGTGCCGGCGCGCGAGCACGACCAGCAGCAGCAGCCGCGAGATGACCAGCGCGCCGGTCACGCCCACCAGGACGGCCAGCACCGACGTCGCCGCCGTCGCGCCGCGCACCAGGATCAGCAGGGTGTCGCCGCGCAGCCGCTCGGACGGGTCGGCCGGCACGGTCACCGGCTCGCCGACGACGTCGCCGACGGTGCCGAACCGGTAGCCGCGGGCGCGCAGCTCCGGGATGAGCCGGTCCAGCGCCTCGACCGTCTGCGACCGGTCGCCGCCCGCGTCGTGCATGAGGATCACGCCGCCGGCGCCGTCCTCGGGGATGGCCCGGCGGACGATCTCGTCGGCGCCCGGCCGGGACCAGTCCTGGGTGTCGTGCGTGGTCAGCACCGTGACGTAGCCGGTGCGGCCCAGGTCGCGGACCGACGGCCAGCTGATGTCGTCGATCGCCTCGGCCGCCGACGAGTACGGCGGGCGCACCAGCGTCGACGTCACGCCCGCGGCGCCGGCGACGACCAGCTGGGTCTGCGAGAGCTCGAGCTCGCGCCGCCACGCCGGCACGTAGGCGAGGTCGGGGTGGGTGAACGTGTGGATGCCCAGCTCGCCGCCGGCGTCGTGGATGCGGCGGACGAGGTCCGGCCGCTGCGCCGCGAGGTTGCCGACGACGAAGAACGTGGCGGGCACGCGGTGGCGTTCCAGCACCTCGAGGATGCGGGGCGTCCAGACCGCGTCCGGACCGTCGTCGAAGGTCAGCACCACGGTGCCGTCGGGGACGTGCAGGGTCCGGGCCGTGCCGTGGCGCAGGTCGATGATCGGCCGGCCGGCCCGCACGACATCCGGGACGGTGTGCGCGTCCGTCGGCGCCGCGACCCGGTGGTCGGCCCCGAACTGCGCCATGACCAGGCCGTTCACCAGCAGCACGACGGCGAGGACGACGAGCATCAGGCTGAGCAGGAGCCAGTGCAGGCGAGGCGCTGTCGCGCGCGCGGCTCCGCGTCCGCGGCGCACGGTGGTCATTCGGGCGCGTCCGCCCCGGCGGGTGGGCCCAGATCGGCGGGCGGGCCCACGTCGGCCGGCTCCGATCGATCGGGCCGGACGGGCTCGGCCGCCAGGCTCGCGGTGAGCAGGGCGACGTAGAGCAGACCCAGACAGGCGACCAGCAGGCCCCAGTAGGTCATCCAGCGGCGTCTTCGTCCACGCCGGTCGACGAAGACCGGTGTGCCGGGCCTGTTCTCGTGTGGCGGGCGCGCCGCTCCCGCCGCGGCGAACTCGTGCATCATTCCCCCCAGAGAGCACGACTTCCGCTTTCGCACACCGCGCCGGGGGCCCACGACGGCGTGCGGTGAATACCGACGATGCTAGGCGCGGATCCGCGCCCCACTTAGGGTCGATGGTCCCGAGACTGCCCATTTCGCCCGATGTGACCCAGATCACCACGCGGTTCCGGGAGGACGGGAATACGGTCCGGTTCGCCCGCCGTTGGGCTCGACGGCATGGTGAACATCTGGGGCCTCACCGAGCGCCTGCACGTCGATCTGCGACGGCAGGCCAGCGCTGCCTGTCCGGCCTAGGACCGCAGCACCCGCGATCGCCCGGCACCCCCGTCACCAGCCTCTCTCTTGGCCGCCCGGTCGTGGTTCAGCGCGCTCGCGCCCTCTCTCTCGTTCCCTTCTTCCCCCGACCGGAAGGTCTTCGCATGTCCGAAACCGCGACCGCCGACGCGCCCGCGTCCCGCCGGCTGCGTCTGCCCTCGTTCTCCGTCCAGGTCCTCATCGGCCTGGCGCTGGGCGTCGTCCTCGGCCTGATCGCCCGCGAGCTGGGCCCGGCCGCCGACGGCAACCCGAACTGGCTCACCAGCACCCTCGACACCGTCGGCGGTCTCTTCGTCGACCTGCTGCGCGCCGCCGTCATCCCGCTGATCTTCACCGCGATCGTCGCGAGCATCGCGAACCTGCGCAACGTCACCAACGCGGCCCGCCTGGCCGGCCAGACGCTGCTGTGGTTCGCGATCACCGCCTTGATTGCGGTCGCCATCGGCATCGCGCTCGGCCTGATCCTGCAGCCGGGCGACCACACGTCCGTCACCCAGGACCAGGCGGCCGAGCCCGGCCGCACCGGCGACTGGTGGGCGTTCCTCACCGGCCTGGTCCCGACCAACTTCCTCGCCCTGACGGCGTCGACGTCCGTCGACCCCGAGTCCGGGGCGGCCGCGACGAGCCTGTCGTTCAACGTGCTGCAGTTCGTCGTCGTATCGGCCGCCATCGGCATCGCCGCGCTCAAGGTGGGCGAGAAGGCCGAGCCGTTCCTGGCCTTCAACCGGGCCGCGCTGTCGATCATCCAGAAGGTGCTCTGGTGGATCATCCGGCTGGCCCCGGTCGGCACTATCGGCCTGCTGGGCTACGCCGTCGCCGACTACGGCTGGGACGCCATCGGCTCGCTCGGCCGCTTCACGCTGGCCATCTACATCGGCCTGGCGCTGGTGCTGTTCGTCGTCTATCCGATCCTGCTGCGCGCGCACGGCCTGAACCCGGTCAAGTTCTTCACCGGCGCCTGGCCGGCCATCCAGCTGGCGTTCGTGTCGCGCTCGTCGGTCGGCACGCTGCCGGTCACCGAGCAGGTCACCGAGCGCAACCTCGGCGTCTCGCGGTCGTACGCGTCGTTCGCGGTGCCGTTCGGCTCGACGACGAAGATGGACGGCTGCGCCGCGATCTACCCGGCGATCGCCGCGATCTTCGTGGCGCAGTTCTTCGGCCTCGACCTGTCGGTGTCGGACTACCTGCTGATCGCGCTGGTCTCCGTGGTCGGCTCGGCCGCGACCGCCGGCACCACCGGCGCGACCGTCATGCTCACGCTGACGCTGTCGACGCTGGGCTTGCCGCTGGCCGGCGTGGGCCTGCTGCTCGCCGTCGACCCGATCCTCGACATGGGCCGGACGGCGGTCAACGTCGCCGGGCAGGCGCTGGTCCCGACCATCGTCGCCAAGCGCGAGGGCCTGCTGGACCTGGCGATCTACAACTCCGACCGGCGCGGCGACGTGTTCGCCGACGCCGGCGAGGACCGTCCGGCCACGGCCCCGGCCACGGCGACCCTGGCGCCGGCCCCGGTGTCCGCCCACTGAGCCATGACCGAGACACGGTGACCGACCACGGGTTAACCTCTCCGTGACCATGATCACCCCATGATCGTCGGCGGCCGATGCTGTTCCAGGCATCGACCGCCGATGATCATTTTCGGTAACGTGAGGTCTCGTGGTGCGCCTGCTGCTCGCTTCCCAGTCCCCCGCCCGGCTGGCGACCCTGCGTTCCGCCGGCATCGAACCGGTGGTCCAGGTCTCCGGCGTCGACGAGGACGCCGTGCTGGCCGACGCGCTCGCCCGCGGGCCGATCACCCCGCACGACGTCCCGCTCCTGCTCGGCCGGGCCAAGGCCGAACAGGTCGCCGGGCGCACGTTCGCGGGCATGATCGTCCTCGGCTGCGACTCCGTCCTCGAGATCGACGGCGAGATCCACGGCAAGCCCGCCGACTCCGTCGACGCGGTGCGACGCTGGCGGCGCATGCGCGGCCGGTCGGGCATCCTGCACTCCGGCCACTGGCTCATCGACCTGCGCGACCCTGAGGACGGCGGCACCGGCCGGGCCATCGGCGACACCGCCAGCACCACGGTCCACTTCGCCGACCTCTCCGACGCCGAGATCCGCGCCTACGTCGCCACCGGCGAGCCGCTGCGCGTGGCGGGCGCCTTCACCATCGACGGCCTCGGCGGCCCGTTCGTCACCGCCATCGACGGCGACCACCACGCCGTCGTCGGCCTGTCGCTGCCGTTGTTGCGGGTCCTGCTCGGCCGGTTGGGGGTCTCGATCACCGAACTGTGGCGCACCGACCCCGACCACGAGCCCGTCCGCCGCCGCGCCCGCCGAGCCGCCTCGTCCTGAGATTCTGCGGGGGTTCTGCCGGGGTGGTGAGGCGGGCTCCCCGTCCCCCTGCTGCCCAGTCTCTCAGCCGCAGGCACCCGCCTCAAGCGGACCGATGGCGCTTCGCGCGAAGGGGACCGCTTGACCCGGCCACCCGCGGCCAAGAACCTGGCAGCTATCAGGGGGACGGGGAGACCCTGGGCACGCCTCGCTGGCTTGGTTGCGGTCCGCCGGGACTGTGGACAGCGATGATCATCAACGATCCGCTACATCACCACGATTACCCGAGCCCCAACACGATTGCAGGCGTGTCGAGGCTCGGGTAATCGTGGTGGGCGGCCCAGCAAACACCCCCAAATCCCACATCGTGGACCCCACGGGTGGTCAAGGAAGAGTTACTACCGCCAGAGCAGCAGTAGCTCGCCCACGACACACGTCAGGAGGGAGTTCTCCCCGCCATAGCGGGAAGAAGTCCCTCCCCGCACCGCCACATCCTGGGTCTGACGCGCGTCCTGGGCGTGACGCGCGCGAAACAGCCGAATCAGCCCCGACAGCGCGACTCACACCCAGGACGCGCGCTCAACCCAAGACCAAGCAGGCCCCGACCACCCACCCGTCGCCAGACTCCCCCCGTCCCCCTGATAGCTGCCAGGTTCTTGGCCGCGGAGCCGCGGGTCAAGCGGACCCCCACCGGCGCGCAGCGCCCCAAGGGTCCGCTTGAGGCGCGGATACGCGGCTAAGAAAATGGGCAGCAGGGGGACGGGGAAACCCAACGCAACCACGCGAGACCCGTAAAACCTCACACCGGCGGAACGCCGTGGCGCCGCTCGGAAAACCTGCGGTCCTTGCCCGCAGCCGCCGCCAAGCGAGCGACCAGCTGGCCACGTAGCTCCTCGGGCTCGACGATCGCGTCGATGACCAGGTCCGACGCCAGCCGCAGGATGTCGATGTCGGCCTCGTACTCCAGCCGCAGCCCCGCGACGTACGCAGCCCGCTCCGCCTCGTCCGCTATCGCCGCGATCTTGTTGAAGTAGACGGCGTTGATCGCGGCCTCCGGGCCCATGACGGCGATCTTCGCGGTCGGCAGGGCGAGGCAGGCGTCGGGCCCGAAGCCGGGGCCGCACATCGCGTACAACCCGGCGCCGTAGGCCTTGCGGACGATGACCGACACCGTCGGCACCGTCGCCTCGGCGACGGCGGTGATCATCTTGGCGCCGTGCCGGATGATCCCCTCGCGCTCCACCACCGATCCGATCATGAAGCCGGGCACGTCGGCCAGGTAGATCAGCGGCACGTTGAACGCGTCGCACAGCCAGATGAACCGGGCCGCCTTGTCCGCGGAATCGGTGAACAGAACGCCACCCTTGACCGCGGGCTGGTTGGCGACGACGCCGACGACCTGGCCCTCGAGCAGGCCGAAACCGGTGACCAGCTCGGCCGCGAACAACGGCTTGACCTCGAAGAACGAGTCGTCGTCAACCAGCGCGTCGATGACGTCGTGGATGTCGTACCCCTGCGACTCCTCGGCGGGGACGAGGTCGCGGGTGAACTCGCGGGCCGCGGTGCCCGACTCGTACGACGGCGGCGGCTGGCGCCACGAGCCAGGCAGGTAGGAGAAGAACGCCTTCGCCTGCTCGATCGCCTCGGCGTCGTCGGCGGCGAGGTTGTCGCCGCAGCCGGACACCGTCGCGTGCATGCGGGCGCCGCCCATCTCTTCGAGCGACACCTTCTCGCCGACGACCATCTCGGCCATGCGGGGGGAGCCGAGGTACATCGACGCGTTGCCCTCGACCATGATCACGACGTCGCAGAACGACGGGATGTAGGCGCCGCCGGCCGCGCTGGGCCCGAAGAGGCAGCAGATCTGCGGCACCCGGCCCGACAGCGCGACCTGGTTGTGGAAGATGCGCCCGGCGCCGCGGCGGCCGGGGAACAGGTCGACCTGGTCGGTGATGCGGGCGCCGGCGGAGTCGATGAACCAGAACACCGGCAGCTCGTCGCGCAGCGCGGTCTCGGTGACCCGCACGATCTTCTCGACGGTGCGCGCGCCCCACGAGCCGGCCTTGACGGTGGGGTCGTTGGCGACCACCAGCGCGGGCCGGCCCTCGACCAGGCCGCGGCCGGTGACGACGCCGTCGGCCGGCAGCCCCGTCGCCAGTGAGTTGGCCAGCTGGCCGTCCTCGACGAACGTCCCGGTGTCGAAGAGCAGGCCGAGGCGGTCGCGGACGTAGAGCTTGCCCTGCGCGGCGAGCTTGGCGGCACCGGCGTCCGACGGGACCTCGGTGGCCTTGCGCGCCGCGTCGACTTCGGCGTAGTGGTCGCGCCCCACGTCGTCCCCTTCCCTCACACGCCGATCATGCCTGAACCGGCAGGCCCAGCCCGCGAGCCAGGACGAGTCGCTGGATCTCACTGGTCCCCTCGCCGATCTCGAGGATCTTCGCGTCGCGGTAGAAGCGCGCCACCGGGTACTCCTCCATGAACCCGTAGCCGCCGTACACCTGCGTCGCGACCCGGGTGGCGGTGACGGCGGACTCCGTCGCGTAGAGCTTGGCCGACGCGGCCGCCTGCTTGACCTGGTCGGCGGGGGCGCCGGCGTCGCGCAGGGCCGCGGCCCGGTAGGTGAGCAGCCGGGCGGCCTGCGCCATGACGTGCAGGTCGGCGATCTGGAACGCGACGGCCTGCTTCGCGCCGATGGGCACGCCGAACGACGTCCGGTCGTGCGCGTACTCGAGGGTGGCGTCGAGCATGGCCTGGATGCAGCCGACGGCGAGCGCGGAGATCGCGATGCGGCCGTCGTCGAGCGTCGCCAGGAACTGCGCGAACCCGTGACCGCGCGCACCCAGGAGGTGGTCGGCCGGCACCCGCACGCCGTCGAACGTCAGCGGGTGGGTGTCGGACGCGTGCCAGCCGAGCTTGTCGTAGGCCGGCTCGACGATGAACCCGGGCGTTCCGGACGGGACGATGATCGCGGAGATCTCGGCGCTGCCGTCAGGCCGCTCACCGGTGCGCGCCGTGATGGTGACACAGCTGGTCAGCTCGGTGCCGGAGTTGGTGATGAACTGCTTGGCGCCGTCGACGACCCACTGGTCGCCGTCGAGGACCGCGCGGGTCGCCGTCGCGCCGGCGTCGGACCCGGCACCGGGCTCGGTGAGGCCGAACGCGGCGAGCGCACGGCCGGCCACGAGGTCGGGCAGCCAGCGGTCCTTCTGCTCCGCGGTGCCGTAGGACAGGATCGGCGTGATGCCCAGCCCGACGGCGGCCTCGAGCGTGATGCCGAGCGACTGGTCGACGCGCCCGATCTCCTCGATCGCCACGCACAGGCTGGTGAGGTCGCCGCCCGCGCCGCCGTACTCCTCGGGCGCCGTCAGGCCGAACAGCCCCAGCTCGCCCATGGCCCGCACGACGGGGACCGGGAACTCGTGCTTGCGGTCCCACTCCGCCGCGTGCGGAGCGATCTCCGCCCGGGCGAAGTCGCGGACGACCTGGCGGAACTCTTCGTGTTCCGCGGAGAGCTCGAACATCGTCGTTCCCGCTTTCCGTAGTGCTCGGTACTTGACGCTTACGTTAACGTAAGTTTTGGACCCGCACCAGGAGAAGGAGACGCCGAGGTGGTCGACGAGCGCACGTGGAGCATCGCCGAACTCGCCGAGGAGTACGGCGTCACGCTCCGCACCATCCGGTTCTACGAGGAGCAGGGGCTGCTGACGCCGGCCCGCAACGGCACCCGGCGCATTTTCGCCGACGGCGACCGCGTGCGGCTGGGACTGGTGCTGCGCGGGAAGCGGCTCGGGTTCCCGCTGGACGAGATCAAGAAGATCATCGGCATGTACGACGCCGAGCCCGGCGAGGTCGGCCAGCTCCGCTACCTGCTCGACCAGATCGAGCAGCGCCGGGCCGAGCTGGAACAGCGCCGGCGCGACATCGACGCCACCCTGTCCGACCTCGTCGAACTCGAGCGCCGATGCCGTGCCGACCTGGACCGGCTCGCCGGCTGAGGTCGCGCCGGGTCAGCAGCCCCATCCGCCGTCGAGCATGACCTGCACGACGACGTCGCCGCCCGCGGTGCGGAACACCCAGTACGTCCGGGAACCGGCCGCTGCCCGCGCCTGCTCGGCGGACACCTCCAGGTTCGGGTGGACGAGGCGGACCTGGTCGAGCGGCGTGCCCTGCCGGACCCCCTCCGGCGTCTGCAGCGGCCGATCGGAGGTGATGGTCGTCACCTGGAGCGTGTCGTCGAAGATCTCGCCGGTGTCCGGGTCGCGGCGCACCGAGACCGAGCCGTGGACGTCGCCGTAGGTGAACGATCCGTGGCACGTGGCGCTCTGGTCGCTGGTGTCCATGGTGACGCCGTCGACGTCCTCCAGCTCGGTGACGCTCATGCCGATCCGGATCGGGCCGTAGCCGTCCGCGGTGATCACCGGCACGTCCGGGTCGGGCGTGGGGCCCTCGACCGGCGGCGGGTCGACACCGCAGTTGTGCCTGCCGTCGTGGGCGATCCGGGTGACCAGGCCGTCGACGACCTGGAACTCCCAGGACGACATCACCCCGGCCAGCCCGTGGATCACGCTGCCGAGGTCGCCGTTGTCCTCGGCGTACGTCTCCGGGTAGGCCGCCCGCACGTCGGCGGCGGAGCTGCCCACGCCGATGCCCTCGGGCGTGCGCACCGGGACGTCCGCCACCAGCGTCGCGACCTCGTAGGCGCCCATGAGGTCGTCCGGCGGACTGCCGATCGCGCCGCGCAGCGAGATGTAGCCGTGAGCGTCGGCGGTGCGGAACTCGCCGTAGCAGAGCTCGGGCGAGTCGGTCTGGGCCCGCAGCCGGGTGATCTCGACGCCGGGGACCTGCTGGAGCTGGGCCAGCGGCATCCGCACCTGGACGCCATCGAACGGCGCGGCCGGATCGAGCAGCGGCAGCGTCGAGACGTCCACCGGGTCGAGCCCGCCGGGCGGCGTGTCGCCGGCCGGGTCACCCGTGCCGGACGATCCCCCAGCCGGGTCGCCGCCGGAGTCGCCGGTGGGGTCGCCCGTCGGGTCGGCCGTGGGGTCCGGCGTCGTCGTCGGGGTGGCCGGGTCCGGGGTGAGCTCCGGGCCGGGGAGCACCGTCGGCGACACAGCCGGCTGCGGATCGTAGTCGGGCGCGGCGGTGAACTGGCCGCTGACGGCCATCGAGCCGATCGCCACCGCGGCCACCAGGCCGACCGATCCGGCCGCCGACGCCACGACGCGGACGGTCCGCCGGCGGTGGGCGCCCTTGACGATCCGCCCGACGGCGTCGGCCTGCGGGGTGAGCCCGAGCCGCTCGTCGCCGAGGATCCGGCGCAGTTCGTCGTCGAAGTCGTTCATCGGTCTCGTCCCTCCACGGCGGACACGTTCGCCCGCAACTTCGCCAGCGCCTTGCTCGCCTGGCTCTTCACGGTGCCCTGGCTGATGCCCAGCGCCGCGGCGATCTCCGCCTCGGACAGGTCCTCGTAGTAGCGCAGCACCAGCACCGCCCGCTGCCGCGGCGGCAGCTCGGCCAGCGCCTGCCACATCGGCTCGCCGTCGAGACGGTCCGGAGGCGACACGCCCTGGTCGGGGAACACGTCGACCAGCACCTCACGGCGTCGTCGCCGCCAGCGGCTGACGTGGGCGTTGGCCATGGACCGCCGTACGTAGGCGAGCGGCTCGACGTCCTGCCGCATGATCCGCGTCCACCGCGATCCGACCTTCTCCAGCACCGTCTGGACGAGGTCGGCCGCGTCGTGCGGCGAACCCGTGAGCGCGTGGCCGTAGCGCAGCAGCCCGGGCAGACTCGCCCGGACGAACTCCTCGAAATCCATCGTCGCCTCGTCCGGCTCGGAGCGGCCCGCATACACCGTCGCGCCCACGGCCGGTGCGGCTTCACCGTCAGGGGACTGTATAAGCATCACGACCCCGCTTCCCCCTGTCTTGACTCGTTGTCGTGAACACGCTGGAGACGGTGCACGGGTTGCCTCGCGACGATGCGTCAGACGGAGTTCACCTGGCAGTCCCCTAGACTCGCTGCAGTTCTGGGAGGAGAGAGCGTGGAGTACCGCCGGATCAGCAAGGTTCTCGTGGCCAACCGCGGCGAGATCGCGGTGCGGGTGATTCGGGCCTGCCGCGACGCGGGCCTGGGCAGTGTCGCCGTCTACGCCGACGGCGACCGCGACGCCCCGCACGCCCGGCTCGCCGACGAGGCCTACGCGCTGGGCGGCGAGACCGCCGCCGAGACGTACCTGGTCATCGCGAAGCTGCTCGACGTCGCCGCGCGCTCCGGCGCCGACGCCGTCCACCCCGGCTACGGCTTCCTGGCCGAGAACGCCGAGTTCGCGCAGGCCGTCCTCGACGCCGGGCTGGTCTGGATCGGGCCGCCGCCGGCCGCCATTACCGCGCTCGGCGACAAGGTCAGCGCCCGGCACATCGCCGCGCGCGCCGGCGCCCCGCTCGTCGCGGGCACCTCCGACCCCGTCACCAGCGCCGACGAGGTCGTCGACTTCGCCAAGGAGCACGGCTTGCCGGTCGCCATCAAGGCGGCCTACGGCGGCGGCGGGCGCGGCCTCAAGGTCGCGCGCACGCTCGAGGAGATCCCGGACCTCTACGAGTCCGCCGTGCGCGAGGCGGTCGCGGCGTTCGGCCGCGGCGAGTGCTTCGTCGAGCGCTACCTCGACCGGCCGCGCCACGTCGAGACCCAGTGCCTGGCCGACCGGCACGGCAACGTCGTCGTCGTGTCCACGCGCGACTGCTCACTGCAGCGGCGGCACCAGAAGCTGGTGGAAGAAGCCCCCGCTCCGTTCCTCTCCGAGGAGCAGAACGCCGAGCTGTACCGCGCGTCCAAGGCGATCCTGCGCGAGGCCGGCTACGTCGGCGCCGGCACCTGCGAGTTCCTGGTCGGCACCGACGGCACCATCTCCTTCCTCGAGGTCAACACCCGGCTGCAGGTCGAGCACCCGGTCACCGAGGAGGTCACCGGCCTCGACCTCGTCCGCGAGATGTTCCGGGTCGCCGAGGGCGAGGAGCTCGGCTTCGACGACCCCGTCGTCCGCGGCCACTCCATCGAGTTCCGCATCAACGGCGAGGACCCGGGCCGCAGCTTCCTCCCCACGCCCGGCACCGTGGCGACGTTCAAGCCGCCGTCGGGCCCGGGCGTTCGGGTTGACGCGGGCGTCGAGCCGGGCAGCGTCGTCGGGCAGAACTTCGACTCCCTGCTCGCCAAGCTGGTCGTCACCGGCGCCTCGCGGCGCCAGGCGGTCGAGCGGGCCCGGCGCGCGCTGGCCGAGTTCGAGGTCGGCGGGCTGGCCACCGTCATCCCGTTCCACCGCGCCGTGCTCGACGACCCCGCCTTCGTCCCCGCCTCCGACGGCGAGGCGTTCACCGTCCACACGCGCTGGATCGAGACCGAGTGGGACAACCCGGTCGCGCCGTTCGAGGGTTCCACGGCCGACGGGTCCGACGGCGAGGGCGTCGGGCGCGAGCGGGTCACCGTCGAGGTCGGCGGCAAGCGGCTCGAGGTCGTGCTGCCGGCCGGGTTCGGGGCGGGCGCGGGCGGCGGCACGGCCGCTGCCGGCGCGGGCGCGGCCCGGCGGCCGGCGCGGCGCACCGCGGGCCGGGCCGGGGCGGCCGCCGTCAGCGGCGACGCCCTCACCTCGCCCATGCAGGGCACCATCATCAAGGTGGTCGCCGAGGACGGGCAGAGCGTGGCCGAGGGTGATGTCGTCGTCGTCATGGAGGCGATGAAGATGGAGCAGCCCATCACGGCGCACAAGGCCGGCACCGTCACGGGGCTGAGCGCCGAAGTGGGCGCGACCATCGGCAACGGCGCGATCATCTGCACCATCGAGGATTGACGGGACTACGGGAAGCTCGCGCGCACATCCGGCGTTGTCGAACGTGGAACGTTTGACACGTCAACTTTTTGTGAAGGATGTACGCGCATGCCCGCTCTGACCGACAACGCTCGTGACCTGTTCTCCCAGCCGATCCCGGCCTGGGCGACGGTTCTGGACGCCGACGGCCACCCGCACAACTCGATCGTCTGGGTCGACGTCGAGGGTGACGGCGTCATCTTCAACACCGCCGCCGGCCGCGTGAAAGAGCGCCGTCTGCGCGAGAACGACGTCGTGTCGCTCAGTGTGCTCGACCCGGAGAACCCGTGGCGGTGGGCCAGCGTGACCGGCCGCGCCACGCTGAGCGTCGAGGACGGCGACGAGGTCATCGACCGGCTCGCGAAGAAGTACCTTGACGCCGACAGCTACCCATTCCGCAAGGAGGACGAGCAGCGGGTGACGGTGCGCGTGGCCGTCGACCAGGTGCGTGGCGAGGCGGCCTGAGCCTCACCCCCAGGTGAGCTGCGGCTCGGCGTCGAACAGCGCGCCGTAGCGCTGGGCGGCGCCGGCCGTGGCCTTCTTCGTGGCGGCCGTGACCTTGGCGAACGGCTCGACGGTGACCGTGAGGGTGCCGTTCTTCAGCTCGTGGCTCCACACCCCGCGCACGACGCCGTCGACGACGAGGACCGGTGAGATCCAGCCGGCGGCGCGCGAGACGCGGTCGACGAAGCCGTCGGGGATGGTCCAGGCCCGGTGGCCAATGGGCGCGATGACGTAGGGGTCGAACCCCGGCAGCAGGTGCACCCCGGTGGCGGCGCCGGCCTGGTCGACGCTCTGGTCGCCGCTCTGGTCGACGAGGTCGTCGAGCACCGCCGGCGTGGTCCAGCAGGCGATGCCGTCGAGGTCGACCTGGACCATGACCTCGGCGTACTCCTTGAACAGGCGGCGCGCCTTGGCGGCGTCGACGCCCCACCAGCGGCTGAAGTCCTCGTGCGTCGCCGGGCCGTACACGTCGAGGAACCGCTCGAGCACGGCTGTCATGGCGGTGCGGTGGTCGGGCTGCCGGTCCCACGCGACGTCGGGCAGCCAGGTGCGCGGGCTGGTGAACGTGACGTTGCGGTCGCGCTCGGGGCCCGAGCAGAGCAGACCGCCCGCCGCGGCCGGCTTGAACATCTGGCCCCAGCCGGAACGCACGGCCTCGGCCAGTCCGGGCGCCTTGACGACGGCGGCGATCTCGGTCAGCAGCTCCTCGCGGGTGAGCACCTGGCCCGGGAGGACCTCGCCGATGACCTCGGTGATCTGCTGGAGAGCGGCGAGGTTGATGCCGTGGTAGCGCTCCCAGGCGGCGTTGACGTTCGGGAACTGGCGGTGCTTCCACGCCGAGACGAGCAGCGGCAGCTCGGCGGCCGGGAACAGGTGCAGCGTGCCGCGCATGCCCCACGTCTTGACCAGCGTGCGGTCGGTCCAGAGCGCGGTAGCGGCGTCGCCCAGCTGGTACGACGGGGTCCGCGCCGCCGCGATGAGCTCGCCCGTGGACGCCACCTGCGCATGCACGCCGATGAGCCGCTCGGCGGTCTCGACCAGGCCGGGCGACGGGTCGGTGACGTGCAGGTGCTGCAGCCGGCGGCCGAGCACCTGGGCCCAGGTGACCTTGTCCACGGGACCATCGAACCATCCACCCCCGACAACGTCGATCACGCCGGACCTGCTCGTGGCACGATCCGCCGGACCGTGGATGATGGGTATATGTCGAGCGCGTACGAGGCAGCCGCCGAAGCCCTCCGCAACTCGCGGCTGTACGTCGACCCTGACGCCGAAACTGAGCTGGAGGCCGAGGGCCGGCCGTTCAGCGACGGCGAGCGGTCCGCAGCCGAGCAGACGTTGTCTGGCGCCTCGACGCCCATCTTCGTCGCTGTCCTGCCGGCCGCCGCCGCCTCGGATCCAGATGGATTGGCCACCATTGCACAGGCGGTGGGTGAGCAGGGGACCTACGTCGCGGTCCTACCCGACCTCCGCGTCAATGCGGACTCGATGACCATCGATTCCACAACGGTGCGCGACACGGCCATCAACGTCGCTGACGCTTCCAGTGACGTTTCGGAGTTCATCGAGAGCTTCACCCCGCAGGCGGAGGATCTGGCGGCAGGCGGCGGTGGGTCTGGAGATGCGACAGGTTCGTCGGGCGACGGTGGCGGTGGGCTACTCCCGCTCGCGATCCTGGCGGCCGCCGGCGGTGGCGGGTTCCTCCTGTACCGGCGCAACAAGCGCAGCAAGGAGCGTGCCCAGCTCGAGCAGGTCCGCGGCGCCCTCGACGAGGACATCACCAAGTACGGCGAACGACTCTCCGAGCTCGACCTCGACCTCGGCAAGGATTCCAAGGTCCCGATCGAGGCCCGCAACGAGTACGGCCGCGCCCTCGACCTCTACGAGAACGCGAAGACCTTCGCCGACCGCGCCGAGAAGCCCACAGACCTCAAACCGGTCACCACCGCGCTCGAGGAGGGCCGCTGGCTGCTGGCCTGCGTCGATGCCCGCAGCAAGGGCGAGCCGATCCCGGAACGCCGCCTCCCTTGTTTCTTCGACCCTGGCCACGGTCCGTCCGTCGAGGACGTCGAGTGGGCCCCAATGGGAGGCGCGCCGCGCACCGTTCCGGCCTGTGCCGCCGATGCGATGCGGGTCAAGGCCGGTGCCGATCCCGAGACCCGTATGGTCCCGGTCGGTGACGGTGAACGCCGTCCGTACTACGACGCCGGCCCGGCCTACGGCGGTTGGGCGGGCGGCTACTTCGGCGGCCTGCTGCCCGGCATGCTCATCGGCACCATGCTCGGCTCGGCCATGTCCAGCCCGGTCTACATCGAGGGCGGCGGAGATGGCGGCGGTGGTGGTGACTTCGGCGATGGCGGCTTCGGCGGCGGCGATTTCGGCGGCGGTGGCTTCGGCGGCGGCGACTTCGGCGGGGGCGACTTCGGCGGCGGGTTCGAGTGACCCCAGCGGGCCGCTGACCCGTGCCGACTCCTGAGTTCATCCTGGCGCTGCGCGAGCAGGTGGGCCACGACCTGCTGTGGCTCACCGGCGTCACCGCGGTCATCGTCGACGACGAGGGGCGGGTACTGCTGGGCCAGCGCTCGGACACCGGGCGGTGGGCGCTGATCTCCGGCATCCTCGAGCCCGGCGAACAGCCAGCTGTCGCCGTCGTGCGCGAGGCGTTCGAGGAGACCGGCGTCCACATCGAGGTCGAGCGCATCAGCAGCGTCGTCACCGGCCCGCCGGCCGCCTACCCGAACGGCGACCGCGTCCAGTTCATGGACGTCGCGTTCCGGTGCCGTCCGGTGAGCGGCGAGGCGCGCGTGAACGACGACGAGTCGCTCGCGGTCGGGTGGTTCGCGCCCGACGAACTGCCGCCGCTCGACGACGAACAGCAGGAGCGGCTGCTGCAGGCGCTGAAGGACGAGCCGGCCGCCTACTTCGTCCGCCCCTAGCCGGTCCGACTAGCCCGCTCGTGCCGGTGGTGTGAGGTAGCGATGGCCGGTGGGGCTGGTCCAGACGGTGGTGCCGTTGGGCAGGGTGGTGCAGTGCCAGTGTCCGTGGTGTTTGAGCAGGTGGTGGGTCTCGCACAGGCACTGGCAGTTCGCCGTTGAGGTGGCCCCGCCGTTCTGGTAGGGGTCGCGGTGGTCGATGTGGCAGTAGCGGGCGGGGCGGTGGCAGCCGGGCATGCGGCAGGTCCGGTCGCGGGCGATGATGAAGTCGGCGAGCGCCTTGGTGGGCCGGTACGTGGTCCGGCCGAGATCCATGACCCGCCCGCTGCCGGGATCGGTGGCCAGCCATCGCCATACCCCTTCGGCGGCGAGCTTGCGGGCGATGTGGGCGGGTATGGGTCCGTAGCCCTCGAGCTCACCCGGCTCCTCGCTCAGCCCGGACAGCGACCCGAACGGGATCGTGACGTGCACGCTCACGGACCGGGTCGGGCCCGTCCCGAGTGCGGCGAGGGCGTCGGCGCGGCGCTGGTCGTGGGTCCGGGCCGGTGCACCGGCCGCGGCGTCGGCGCGTTTCAGATCGGCGGCGTCGGCGTTCGACCTCGCGTTGAGGGCGATGGCGTCCTCGGCGCGCAGCCGGGCCTCGAGGTGGGCCATCCCGTCCGATGCGGGCATCACCGACACGTAGCGTTCTTCGCGGGCGGCCCGGTGCCGCTCCGCGACCGTGACGGGGGCGAGTTCGTGCAGCAGCCGCTTGATCAGCTTGCGCAGCGCGACGGAGTCCAGGTGCGGCGTCTGCGGCAGCACCGCCGCTTCCACCCGGGAACGCACATCGGGGTCCTGGCCGCCGAGCTCGTCCATGATGGCGCGGACCCGCCGCCAGTCGATCAGCCCGGCCCACCAGGCGGCCCAGGTGTCGGGGAAGTCGCGTAGCAGTTGGACTGCGGGTCCGACCATGCCTTCGGCCTGTTTGGTCGTCAGCTGGCATCGTCCGGCCACCACGACGGCGGTGTTGGTGACGGGGTTGACCGACCGATACCCGGTCTCGGCGGGTCGCAGCTCGACCCGGGCGGCCAACGCCGCGAGCGCCCGGGCCAGCCCGGCCTCGGCGTGGGCGACCTGCCGCGCCCACCCGGCGACCAGTTCGACCACGTCGTGGGCGTCGCCGGCGGCAGCGGGGTCGCGCTCGGTCAGCAGCGCCGCCAGCTCCGGCCCCACCGCGGCCGCGTCGATGTCCAGCTCCGCCGCCGGAACAGCCGCATACGACGCTGCCAACCCCTCCAGCAGGGCCCGCGTGTCGGCGTCGGACGGCTCCGCCCAACCCACATCCTCCACCGGACCAAAGTCCGGCGGAGCCTCAGGCGGAGCAGCGAATTCGAACATGCAAATGATCTTACCCGCACCCACCGACAAGGTCGGCGGAGGTTCAGTCGCGGCGGTGCAGCTGCCTTGCCGCCTCGGCGACCGAACCACTCAACGACGGGTAGACGGTGAAGGCGCGCGCCATCTGGTCGACGGTGAGGGACGCCTCGACGGCCATGGAGATGGGGTGGATCAGCTCGCTGGCCCGCGGCGCCACCACGACGCCGCCGACGATGATGCCCGTCCCCGGCCGGCAGAACAGCTTCACGAAGCCGTCGCGGATGCCCAGCATCTTCGCCCGCGCGTTGGTGGCCAGCGGCAGTTTGACGGCGACCGCGTCGATGTCGCCGGAGTCGACGGCGGCCTGGGACCAGCCGACGGTCGCGATCTCGGGGTCGGTGAAGACGTTCGCGGCGACCGTCTTGAGGTTCAGCGGCGACACCGCGTCGCCCAGCGCGTGCCACATGGCGGTCCGGCCCTGCATGGCCGCCACCGAGGCCAGCATGTTCACGCCTGTGACGTCGCCGGCCGCGTAGACGCCGCGGGCCGACGTGCGCGACACGCGGTCGACCTTGATGAAGCCGTGGTCGTCGAGCGCCACCGAGCACTCGGACAGCCCGAGTCCCTCGGTGTTCGGCACCGACCCGACCGCCATGAGGCAGTGCGAGCCGCGCACCGTCCGCCCGTCCGTCAGCTCCACGACGACGCCGTCGCCGGAACGCCGCACCGACGCCGCCCGCGACTTCGACAGCACGGTCAGCCCGCGCCGCGCGAACACCTCTTCCAGCACGTACGCGGCGTCGGCGTCCTCGCCGGGGAGGACGCGGTCGCGCGACGACACCAGCGTGACGTCGGCGCCGAGGGCGCTGTAGGCGCTGGCGAACTCCGCGCCCGTGACGCCGGACCCGACGACGACCAGGTGCTCCGGCAGCTCGTCGAGGTCGTAGACCTGCTCCCAGGTCAGGATGCGCTCGCCGTCGGGCTCCGCCTCGGGCAGGATGCGCGGCCGCGCGCCGGTGGCCAGCAGCGCGACGTCGGCGACGAACTCATGGGCGCCGTCGTCGACGACCACACGGTCGCCGGGGGCGAGCCGGCCGGTGCCGCGCAGGATCTGCACGCCGGCCTTCTCGACCGCCGCCGTGGTGTCGGCCGACTGCGCCTTGGCCAGCGCGAGCACTCGCTGGTTGACGCGGCGGAGGTCGACGCCGACGGTGTCGTGGCCCAGCTCGACGCCCAGCTCCGCTGACTCGGCGGCGTCGGTGACGACCTCGGCCGTCGCGATGAGGGTCTTGCTGGGGACGCAGTCGGTGAGGACGGCCGAGCCGCCCACGCCGTCGCGGTCGACCAGCGTGACCTCCGCCCCGAGCTGCGCCGCGACGAGCGCCGCCTCGTAACCGCCGGGTCCGCCGCCGAGAATCGCCACACGTGTCACGTGGCCATTGTCCCGCACGACGGCGGCACCTGCGGCACGCCCGGTGGTCACCTGCGTGAACCCGGCATGGCACCCTAGCTCCGTGCCGACCACACCCGACGACGAGGCCACACCGCCCGCGCCGACCAACTGGCGCCTCATCAGCCGGCTCGCCGTCATCGCCGTGCTGGTGACCGCCGTCGACCAGCTGACGAAGTGGTGGGCCGAGAACGAGCTGACCGGGCGCGAGCCGATCGAGATCGTCGGCGACCTGCTGCAACTGCGGCTGCTCTACAACTCCGGCGCGGCGTTCTCGATCGCGACCGGGATGACCTGGGTGCTCACGCTCATCGTCGTCGTGGTGATCGCGGTGGTCATCCGGGCGTCGGCGAAGCTGGGCTCGCGCGGCTGGGCGGTCGCGTTCGGCCTGCTGCTCGGCGGCGCGTTCGGCAACCTCATCGACCGGCTGTTCCGCGACCCCGGCTTCCCCGAGGGCCATGTCGTCGACTTCATCGACTACGGCGGCCTCTTCGTCGGGAACGTCGCCGACATCGCCATCACCGCCGCAGCCGTCCTCATCGCCGTCCTGACCTGGCGTGGTGTGAGCGTGGACGGGATCCGGCACCACCGCTGATCCGCCCCCTTGGCAGGCGAGAGCGATAGGGTCGCCCGGTGACCGAGCTGCTGGACGACCCGCGCGGCGCCGCCCAGGCCGCGGCCGAGTACATCGCCACCGCCACGGGAGTGGAGCGGCACGACATCGCACTCGTGCTGGGCTCCGGGTGGGGCGGCGCGGCCGACCTCATCGGCGAGACGGTGGCGGAGCTGCCGAGCACCGACGTGCCGGGGTTCGGCAAGGCGGCCGTCGTCGGGCACGTGGGCACCCTCCGCTCGATCCGCGTCGCAACCAGCGGCAAGCACGCGCTCGTCCTCGGCGCCCGCACCCACCTCTACGAGGGTCGCGGGGTGCGCGCCGTCGTGCACGGGGTGCGGACGGCGGCAGCGGCCGGTGCAGCCACGCTCGTACTGACGAACGGGTGCGGCGGTCTTCGCGAGGAGTGGGCGGCCGGCAGGCCGGTGCTGATCAGCGACCACATCAACCTCACCGCGACATCGCCGATCGAAGGCGCGAACTTCGTCGACCTCACCGACCTCTACTCCAGCCGCCTCCGCAGCCTCGCCCGCGAGGTCGACCCCTCCCTGCCCGACGGCGTCTACGTCCAGTTCCGCGGGCCGCACTACGAGACCCCCGCCGAGGTCCGCATGGCCCAGCGCATCGGCGGCGACCTCGTCGGCATGTCGACGGCGCTCGAGGCGATCGCCGCGCGCGAGGCCGGGCTCGAGGTGCTCGGCGTCTCGCTGGTCACCAATCCCGCGGCCGGCATCAGCTCCACACCGTTGAGCCATGCCGAGGTCATCGAGGCAGGTCAGGCCGCCGGTCCTCGCATCAGCGCCCTGCTCGCGGAGGTCGTCGCCAAGCTCTGACACGACGCCGTCAGCGGACTGTCAGCGGTCGGTCAGCCGCGCCCCTGAAGCTGACTCCTGAGCACATCGAACTCAGGAGGAACGCATGAACGAACTGGCCATCGAGGCGCACGGCCTGGTCAAGGCGTTCGGCGAGAACCGCGCCGTCGACGGCGTCGACCTCGCCGTGCGCGCCGGGACCGTCTACGGGGTCCTCGGGCCGAACGGCGCCGGCAAGACCACCACCGTCCGCATGCTCACCACCCTGCTGCGGCCCGACGGCGGCAGCGCCCGGGTCCTCGGGCACGACGTCGTCGACGACGCCGACGAGGTGCGCACGTTCATAGGGCTGACCGGGCAGTACGCCTCGGTCGACGAGGACCTCACCGGCACCGAGAACCTGGTCCTGCAGTCGCGGCTGGTCGGGCTGAGCCGCTCGCAGTCGAAGGCCCGGGCGGCCGAGCTGCTCGAGAGCTTCGACCTCACCGAGGCCGCGAGCCGGCCGGTCAAGCACTTCTCCGGCGGCATGCGCCGGCGCATCGACCTGGCCGCGAGCATCGTCGTCACGCCGGACGTGCTGTTCCTGGACGAGCCGACCACCGGCCTGGACCCGCGCAGCCGCGGCCAGGTGTGGGACATCGTCCGCGACCTCGTCGCCGGCGGCACCACCGTCCTGCTCACCACCCAGTACCTCGACGAGGCCGACCAGCTGGCCGACCGGATCGCCGTCATCGACCGCGGCACCGTCATCGCCGAGGGCACCAGCACCGACCTCAAGGCGTCGGTGGGCCGCAACTCGCTGCACCTGCGCCTGGCCGACGACACCCAGCGCGAGGCCGCCGAGCGGCTGGTCGCGCAGGTCCTCGACACCACCCCGCACCGCACCCCGGAGGCCGCCGTCATCACCGCGCCGGTCGCTGACCCGGACGCCGTCGCCGATCTGATGATCCGGCTGCGCGCCGAGGGCGTCGGCATCGACGAGATCGGGGTCCAGCGCCCCAGCCTCGACGAGGTCTTCCTCACCCTGACCGGCCACGCGGCCGAGGACATCCCGGCCGAGAACACCGAAAGGAGCGCCGCATGAGCACCACCACTCTCGAGCGGCCCGTCCGCACCGTCGCCACTCGGGTCGAGCGGCCCACCCCGCCGAGCGCGCTGTCGGCCAGCCTGACGCTGGGCTGGCGGAGCGTGCTGAAGATCCGGCGCATCCCCGAGCAGCTGTTCGACGTGACGTTCCAGCCGGTGATCTTCATCTTGATGTTCGTCTACCTGTTCGGCGGCGCGGTCTCCGGCAGCACGCAGGAGTACCTGCAGTTCGTGCTGCCGGGCATCCTGGTGCAGACCGTGGTCATGGCGTCGCTGTACACCGGCATCTCGCTGAACACCGACATCGGCAAGGGCATCTTCGACCGGTTCCGGTCGCTGCCGATCTGGCGGCCGGCGGCCCTGCTCGGCGCGCTGCTGGCCGACGGCATCCGCTATGTCGTGGCGGCCGTGGTCTGCCTCGGCGTCGGCATGGCGATGGGCTTCCGGCCCGACGGCGGCGTGCTCGACGTGGTCGCCGCCATTCTGCTGGTGCTGGTGTTCGCGTTCTCGCTGAGCTGGGTCTTCGCGCTCCTCGGCCTGGTCATGCGCTCGGCCGGGGCCGTTCAGGGCGTCAGCATGCTCGCGATGTTCCCGCTGACGTTCGCCAGCAACGTGTTCGTCGACCCGTCGACGATGCCCGGCTGGCTGCGCGCCTGGGTCGACGTCAACCCGGTGTCGCACCTGGTGACGGCGGCCCGCGGGCTCATGGCGGGCAACCCGCAGGCCGGCGACGTCGGCTGGGCGCTGATCGGCTGCGTGGTCCTGGTGGCGGTGTTCGCGCCGCTCACGGTGCGGGCCTACCGCCGGAAGTCCTGATGTCCTCATCGGGCCGGACGAGCGCCGCGATCTCCCGCACGACGGCGGGGGCGGTCAGGTCGCGGACGCGGTCCCGCTCGGCCCCCAGCAGGCGCTCGTCGGGCTCCGGGAGCTCGGCGAGCGCCGGGTGCGTGATGTCGCCGAGCAGCTCGATCGCGCTGAGCCGGCGGCCGAGCGCGATCAGCCGGGCCGCCCGGGTGGCGTCGCCACGGGCCTGGGCGATCCGGCCGTACGCGACGGCGACCAGCCCGATGACCGGGCGGTCGCCGTCGGCGATGGCGAAGCCGAACGCGTCGTCGAGCAGGTCGTCGACGTCCTCGTCGCCGGTGCGCAGGCGGGCCATGGCGGCGCCGGCCAGCGCGACGACGCGCAGCTGCAGCGGCCCGGTGGGCTCGGGCGCCCGGGCCGCCGCCACCGCGTCCTCGTAGTGCGAGAGCATGGCCACGGGGTCACCCATGCGCGCCGCCGCCTCGCCCAGCCCGCTCTCGGCCAGCGTGACGACCCCGGAGTCGCCCGGGTAGGCGTCGAGCAGCTCGGTCAGCTCGGTGACCCCGCGGGCGACGTCGCCCGCCCGGATGCGCACGATGGCCCGCAGCAGCTCCACCTGCCTGCCGTCCATGCGCGCGCCGAGAGCCTCGAAGCTGCGCACCGCCTGGTCGAGCAGCCCGACCGCCACGGAGCCGTCGCCGCTGACCGCCTCGTTCATGCCGAGGGTCATCGCGGCCATGCCGACGCCCCACTGGTCCCCGATCTCGGAGAACCCTTCGAACGCCGTGCGGCCCAGCCGGCGCGAGTCCTCAGGCCGGCCGTCGTTGTCGGCGGTGAAGCTGTCGAACAGCGTCAGCGCGCTCTCGATCCACGGGTCGTCGGCCGCGGCGACGGCGGCACGGACCCGTTCCTGCCGCTCCGGCCGGGGGTTCATCGCGCCGAGGATCATCTCGCCGAGGGCCCGGACGACGGGGTCGAGCACGCGGCCGGACGACACGATGCGCCGCAGCCGGAGCATGGTCGCGCCGCTGTTGCGGTCGGCGCCGTGGATGAGCAGGTTCGGGATCGCCACCGAGCACAGCACCACGACGGTGTCGTCGTCGACCGGGCCGGTCAGCTCCAGCACCTGCGCGGCCCAGGCGGACACCTCGGAGTGCAGCCCCTGCACCGCCCAGTACCAGCACATGGTCGCCGCGATGGTGTACGCGGCCTGGCTGTCGGCGCCGTCGATGGCGGCACGCAGCCCGGCCACCAGGTTGTCGTGCTCGCGGGCGAGAGTGCCGGCCCAGGTCACCTGGCCCGGCCCGCGCAGGTGCGGCCTGGCCTCGGCCGTCAGCTCCGCCGCCCAGGCGACCAGCGCGTCGGTCGCGGCGGCCCGCTCGCCGGCAGCCAGAAGCTCGGCGTCGGCGAACTCGCGGACCGTCTCGAGCAGCCGGAACCGGACGACGCCGCCTGACTCGTCGACGACCAGCAGCGACTGGTCCACCAGCCCGGCCAGCGCGGGGTCGACGAGGACGCCGTCGTACCCGCACACCGCGGCCGCGGTCGCCGCGTCGGCGCCGCCGGGCAGGACGGACAGCCGCCGCAGCACGGCCTGCTCGCCCTTGTCGAGCAGCTCCCAGCTCCAGCGGACGACGGCGAGCAGCGTCCGGTGCCGCTCGGGCGCGGTGCGGGGACCGTCGACCAGTAGCCCGAACCGGTCGTCGAGCCGCGCGGCGATCTGCTCCACCGACATCGACCGCACCTTCGCGGCGGCCAGCTCGATGGCCAGCGGCAGCCCGTCGAGGTGCCGGCAGACGTCGGCGACGACGGCCGGGTCGAGCAGGACCGCGGGTCGGGCGGCCCGGGCGCGGTCGTGGAACAGCCGGACCGCCGGATAGCCCAGCTGGTCCACGCCGTCGGGCGGTAGTGCGAGGGCGGGCAGCGGGTGGACGACCTCGCCGTCGACGGCGAGCGGGGTGCGGCTGGTCGCCAGCACGCGGACCTCGGCCGACGCCGTCACCATCTCGTGCACCACGGGCGCGACCGCCTCGACCAGGTGCTCGCAGTTGTCGACGACGAGGAGCGCGTCGCTGTCGGCCAGCGCCTCGCGCAGCCGCTCGACCGGGCTCCGGACGACGGGGTGAGCGCTGCGGTCGATGAGGCTGACCTCGCGCACCCCGAGCGCCGTGAGCACCGCCGGCAGCACGTCCTCGGCGGCGCGCAGGCCTGCCAGCTCGACCAGGTGGACGGGGCGGCCGGTGCGGTCGACGCGGCGCAGCGCGACCTCCGTGGCGAAGCGGGTCTTGCCGACGCCGCCGGGGCCCAGCAGCGTCACCAGCCGGGCGTCGCCGAGCAGTGCCTCGACGGCGGCCAGCTCGTCGTCGCGGCCGAGCAGGGGGGTCGCCGACCGGCGCAGCCGCAGCGGTGTCGCCGTCGGCGCGGGGCGGACGCCGTCGCCCGCCGCCGTCGTGCCCAGCCGCAGCGCGGACCGATCCTGGTTCAGCACCGCCAGGTGCACGGCGCGCAGCTGCGGCCCGGGGTCGGCACCCAGGGCGTCGGCCAGCCGCTCGCGCCCGGCCTCGTACGCCGCCAGTGCCTCGGCCGGCCGCCCGGTCGCCACCAGCGCCCGCATCAGCTGCACCAGCAGCGCCTCGTCGAGTGGGTGGTCGTCGGCCAGTGCGGCCAGCTCGGCGGGGAGGTCGGCGTGCGCCCCGCGGCGCAGGTCGGCCTCGACCCGGGTGCGGCGCAGGTCCAGGCGCAGGGTCGCGAGCCGGGTCGCCTCGGTCGCGGCGAACGGCGCGTCGCCGACGTCGGCCAAGGGCTCGCCCCGCCAGAGGTCCAGCGCCCGGCCCGCGTCGGTGGCAGCCGCCGGCGCGTCACCGGCCCGCAGCGCCGCCGTCGCGGCCGCCAGCAGCGACTCTGCCGCTGTCGCATCGATGTCCTCGCGGCCGACCGCGAGGCGGTAGCCGCCGGCCACCGCCTCGACCACGACCGGATGGCCGTTCAGCGCCTTGCGCAGCCGCGACACGACCGCCTGCACGGCGTTGGCGGCGTTGGCCGGGCGGTCGGTCCAGAGGTCGTCGACGAGGGTCTCGGCCCCCACCACGCGCCCGGGCGCCAGCGCCAGCCGGGCCAGCAACGCGCGCACGCCGGCGCCCGGGACGACGCCGGCCGGCCCGACGCGCACCGGTCCGAGGATGCACACCTGCATGCTCCTAGGATCTCCTGTACGCGACGCGGCGCCCGGCCCGCCCC
The DNA here is from genome assembly GCF_014204975.1 of Jiangella mangrovi. NCBI lineage: Bacteria > Bacillati > Actinomycetota > Actinomycetes > Jiangellales > Jiangellaceae > Jiangella > Jiangella mangrovi. The sequence continues at coordinate 3,064,140 of NZ_JACHMM010000001.1, read as the reverse complement.
GCGAGAAGGGATGGCTCGCGATGACCGACGTGCTCGACCAGGCCCGCGCCTGGCTGGCCGACGACCCCGATCCGGCGACGCGCCAGGAGCTGCAGACGGTGCTCGACGGCGCCGCCGGCGGTGACGACGCCGCGCTCGCCGACCTCGCCGACCGGTTCGCCGGAATCCTGCAGTTCGGCACCGCCGGCCTGCGCGGCGCCATCGGAGCAGGCCCCAACCGCATGAACCGCGCCGTCGTCATCCGCGCCGCCGCCGGTCTGGCCGCGTACCTGCGCGACACCCGCTCTCCGGCGAACGGTTCGCGCCACCGCGTGGTCATCGGCTTCGACGCCCGCTACCGCTCCTACGACTTCGCCGTCGACACCGCCGCCGTCATGACCGCGGCCGGCATCGAGGCGCTGGTCATGCCGCGCACGCTGCCGACGCCGGTGCTGGCGTTCGCGGTGCGGCACCTGGCGGCCGACGCCGGCGTCATGGTCACGGCCAGCCACAACCCGCCGCAGGACAACGGCTACAAGGTCTACCTCGGCGGGCCGGACGGCGGCTCGCAGATCGTCGATCCCGCGGACGTGCAGATCGCCGCGCGCATCGACGCGGTCCCGTCGGTGGCGTCGGTGCCGCGAGCCGAGTCCGGCTGGGCCGAGATCGGCGAGGAGGTCGTGACGGCGTACCTCACCGCGGCGGCCGAAGTGGCCGAGGAGGGCGGACCGCGCGACCTGCGCATCGTGCACACGTCGCTGCACGGCGTCGGCGGCGTCACCGTCGGCGAGGCGCTCATCAGGGCCCGGTTCACCGACGTCCACGCTGTCGCCGAGCAGGCCGAGCCCGACCCCGACTTCCCCACCGTCGACTTCCCCAACCCCGAGGAGGCCGGCGCCATCGACCTCGCGCTGGCTCTCGCCGAGCGGGTCGGAGCGGACATCGTCATCGCCAACGACCCCGACGCCGACCGGTGCGCGGTGGCGCTGCCGGTCCGCGCATCCGACGGCGACGGCTGGAAGATGCTGCACGGCGACGAGGTCGGCGCGCTGCTGGGCTCGCACCTCGCGGGGCGCGGCGCTCGCGGCGTGCTGGCGAACTCGATCGTGTCGTCACGGCTGCTCGGGCGCATCGCCGCGGCGCACGGCCTCGAGCACTCGGAGACGCTGACGGGGTTCAAGTGGATCTCGCGGGTGCCCGGCCTGGCCTACGGCTACGAGGAGGCGCTCGGCTACTGCGTCGACCCCGAGTCGGTGCGCGACAAGGACGGCATCTCCGCCGCCGTCCTGGTGGCCGAGCTGGCGGCGCTGACGAAGGCGGCCGGGCGCACCTTGTGGGACGTGCTCGACGATCTCGCCGTCGCGCACGGCCTGCACGCCACCGACCAGCTGTCGGTGCGGGTCGACGACCTCTCGCTGATCGGCGCCGCCATGGCGCGGCTGCGGTCCGCGCCGCCGTCGTCGCTGGGCGGGTCCGCGGTCGAGGTCGCCGACGACCTGCTGGCCGGCGACGGCGGACTCCCGCCCACCGACGGCCTGCGCTACCTGACCGCCGACTCCACCCGCGTCGTCGTCCGGCCCAGCGGCACCGAGCCGAAGCTCAAGTGCTACCTCGAGGTGGTCGTCCCGGTCGACGGCGACGCCGGCGCCGGCGTGTCAGCCGCCCGCACCGTCGCCCGCGAGCGGCTGGCCGCCGTCCGCGCCGACGTCGCCGCCGCGCTGGGACTGGAGGGTTAGGGCTCGCAGGCCGGGTCCACCGTCAGCGTGATCGTGTTGCTGAACGCTGACGCGTTGCCGGAGCCGTCGACGGCGCGCACCGTGAGCCGGTTGGCACCGAGGTCGGGCAGCCAGACGGTGGCCGCCCCGGCGCCGCGGGCGACGGAGATCAGCCGGCCGTTGCCGAACACCTCGTAGTCGATGCCGGCGGCGGCCTCCCGGTCGTCCGTCGACGGCGTCCACGTGAGCGACGCGTTGTCGCAGGTGTAGCGGACGATCCGGCCGGCCAGCGCCGCGGGAGCGGTCGGCGGCGTCACGTCGGTCGTCGTGGGCGTCGTCACGGCCAGCGTGTTCGACGGCGCGGACAGGCCGCCGCTGCGGAGGGCGCGGACGGTGTACGCGTGGGCACTGCCCGGGGCCAGCTGCCGGAGCGTCACCGTCGCCGTCGGCTGCGCGAACGGCGCGGCCGCCGACCCGACCAGCGTCGGCCCGTCGAAGACCTGGTACGCCCACACGTCGAACTCGTCACCCGGCCGGTCGAACTCCAGGGCGACCCGCGCCGGCGACACCTCGGTGGCCCGCAGGCCCGACGGCGCGCCCGGCTGCACACCGGGACCGCGGGTCGTGACGGTGATCGTGCGGGTCGGCGCGGCGACGTCGCCGCCGGTGTCCACGGCGACGATCCGGTAGCTGTACGTCTGGCCCGGCACCAGGTTCCGCGCGACGTAGGCGCTGCCGAGGCTCGTGGTCACGAGCACGTCGTTCTGGTAGACCCGCCACCGGGTCGGCTCGGTGATGTACCCGGGCGACCACTGCATCGAGACCTGCGTGGCGGTGACGTTGTTGACGTAGAAGTTGAACGGGGTCGGCGGCGCGGACCCCGCGGTCGCCGTCGCGGGCCCCGTCAGGCCCAGGAACGCCGCGGCGGCCAGCCCGGTGGCCAGTGCGATGAGACGCCTGCGGACATGCATGTCGAACCTCCTCGGTCGAGCTGCGTCGCGTGGAGTACGCAGGAATCGGCCGCGGGGATTGCGCGGCTCAGGAGTGGGCTGGACCCGTCGTCCCGCGCACGACGAGGTTCGCCGGCAGCACCTCGCGCCGCGGCGGGAGGCCGGGGTCGGCGATCCGCTCGTTCAGCAGCTCGACCGAGCGCGCCGCCATGCCCGCGAGCGGCTGGCGCACCGTCGTCAGGCCCAGGGTCGGCCAGGACGCCTGCCGCACGTCGTCGAAGCCGACGACAGAGAGCCGCTCCGGCACCGGCACGCCCAGCGCGGCGGCGGCGTTGAGGGCGGCGAACGCCAGCAGGTCGTTCTGGCCGACGATCGCCGTCGGCGGCTCCGGTCCGGTGAGCAGTGCCGTCGCCGCGCGGACGCCGTCGTCGTAGTGGAAGTCGGCCGGCACGACCCGCGCCGGCGGCAGCCCCAGTGCCGCGAGCCGGCGGCGGAACCCGTCGAGCCGCTGCTTCGACGTGCTCGCACCCGGCGTGCCCGCGAGCACCGCGATGGTGCGGTGCCCGAGGTCCGCGAGATGGTCGACGACGGCGGCGGCCCCGGCCGCGTTGTCGCCCTCGACGGCGTCGCAGCCGGCGTCGGTGACGCGGTTCGCGAGCACCACCGGGAACCGGCGCGCCACCAGGCCGGCGACCGCCTCCGACCCCTCGACCGCGGCCGTGAAGACGATGCCGTCGACCCGCTGTTGCAGCAGCAGGTCGACGGCGTCCACCTCGTCCCCGCCGGCGGCGTTCTGCAGCAGCATGTGCTGCCGGCGAGCGCCCAGGCAGGCGGCGATCTCTTCGAGGAACTCCGGGTAGAACGGGTTCGTGATGTCCGAGACCACCACGCCGACCAGGCCGGTGCGGCTGGTCACCATGGCGCGAGCGGTGGCGTTCGGGGTGTAGCCGAGCTCGCGGCTGATGGCCAGGATCCGCTCGCGCGTGGCCGCCGCGACCCGGCCGCCGTTGAGCGCCCGCGACACCGTCGCCTGCGACGTCCCCGCCGCCCGGGCGATGTCGACGCTGGTGGGCGGACGGTGCGCGGCGCCCGCGGGCTTCGGCATGCGGGTCAGTCTCGCACGGGGCCGAACGCGTGGTCGGTCCACTCCGGGGAGACGCCGGTGTGCGCGGCCGCGCGGATGTCGCCGGAGCGCGCGTGCCCCTCGAACAGCTCGACCCGCGACGCCCGGCCGCAGACCTCGCCGAGCAGCGCGCTGGACGCGGCGTCGGTGATCTCCTGGTACGTGACCGTCTTGAGGTACTTCCCGACCCAGAGCCCGCCGGTGTAGCGGGCCGCACCGCGCGTCGGCAGCACGTGGTTGGTGCCGATGACCTTGTCGCCGAACGACACCGTCGTGCGCTCGCCGAGGAACAGGCTGCCGTAGTTGCGCAGCCGGTCCAGCGCGGCTCGCGGGTCCGCCGTCAGCACCTCGACGTGCTCGAACGCCCGCTCGTCGGTCAGCGCGTACGCGTCCTCGAGGGTGTCGACGACGTGCACCTCGCCGTGGTCGCGCCACGCCGGCTCGGCCATGTCCTTCGTCGGCATGCCGGGCAGGATCTCCTCGACGTGCGCGATGGCCCGGCGGGCGAGCTCCTCGCTGGTGGTGATGAGGACGGCGGGCGAGTCCGGCCCGTGCTCGGCCTGCGAGAGGAGGTCGACGGCCACGGTGAACGGGTCGGCCGTCTCGTCGGCGAGCACCAGGATCTCCGTCGGCCCGGCGAACAGGTCGAGCCCGACCCGGCCGTAGAGCTGCTTCTTCGCCTCGGCGACGTAGGCGTTGCCCGGCCCCGCGATGAGGTCGACCGGCGGGACCGACTCGGTGCCCAGCGCCAGCGTGCCGATGGCCTGGACGCCGCCGAGCAGGTAGATCTCGTCGGCGCCGGCCAGCGACATCGCCGCGATGGTGGCGGCCGGTATCTCGCCCCGGATCGGCGGCGTGCACGCGGCCACCCGGCCCACGCCCGCGACCTTCGCCGTCACGATCGTCATGTGCGCCGACGCCGTCAGCGGGTAGCGCCCGCCCGGGATGTACGCGCCGACGCTCGCGATGGGGATGTGCTTCTGGCCCAGGTGGACGCCCGGCATGGTCTCGACCTCGAACTCCTGCATCGAGGCCAGCTGCCGCTCGGCGAAGTTGCGGACCTGCGCCTGCGCGAACCGGATGTCCTCGATCGCCTGCGCCGGCACCGTCGCGACGATGCGCTCGATCTCCTCGTCGCTCAGCCGGAACGACGGCGGCGACCACGAGTCCAGCTCCTCGGAGTACTTGCGCACGGCGCCGTCGCCGCCGGCCTCGATGTCGGCCAGGATGCGCGCGACGGTCGCCGTGACGGCGGCGGCCTCGGCGGTGCGGTCCACGGCGGCGGAGCGGTCCTTGAGCGTCTTCATCGCGAGCCCTTCCCGGTGGTGGAGACGTGTGTATACGTATACACCGTGCCGCGCGGAGCGTTCCATGTCCAGGGGTGCGGCCGGGATCAGCGCCTCACACGGCGGCGGCGCAGCGGAAGCCGATGTTGCCGGCGGAGCTGTCGGGCGTGTTCGAGCTGCGGGCGTCGACGCGGTACCGGAAGCAGTAGCTCTCGTGGCACAGGTACGAGCCGCCGCGCATGACCTTCGCGTCCGTCCGCGGCGGCCCGGCGGGGTTGACCCGCGGCGCCGCGGCCGACCCCGGCCACGTCGGGTGGAACCAGTCCGAGCACCACTCCCAGACGTTGCCGGTCATCTCGTGCAACCCGTACCCGTTCGGCGGGTACGCACGGACCGGCGCCGTCCCCAGCCACCCGTCCGCCAGCGTGTTCGTCGTCGGGAAGGTGCCCTGCCAGACGTTCATCCGGTGCTCGCCGCCCGGCTCGCGCTCCGAGCCCCATGGATAGCGCGCCTGTACCAGGCCGCCCCGCGCGGCGTACTCCCACTCGGCCTCGGTGGGAAGCCGCTTGCCGGCCCACCGCGCGTACGCCCGCGCATCGCGCCAGGTCACGTGGACGACGGGGTGATCAATGCGCTCCGCGACGCTCGAACCGACCCCTTCCGGACACCGCCACGACGCCCCCGGCACCTCGCGCCACCACGGTGCCGCCGCCACCGCGCGGGTCGGCGGGTGGTCGTCGGGGAGCAGTCCGGCGAAGACGAAGGACGTGCCGAACCGTTCGGCCAGCGTGACCCAGCCGGTCGCGTCGACGAAGTCCGCGAAGGCCGCGTTCGTCACCGTCGTCGCGTCGATGCGGAACGGGTCGACCGTCACCTCGCGGACCGGGCCCTCGCCGTCGGCGGGATAGCCGTCGGCCGCGTCGGTGCCCATGAGGAACGGCCCGCCCGGCAGCAGGACCATGCCCTCCGTATCGACGACGGCGGCAGCATGCGGCTCCGCAACCACCCCCGTCGTGACGTCGGGACGGTGCGGAGCGCAGCAGGCGTCGCCCCCGGACATCGCGATCAGCCTATCTCCGGATCGTCGCCTTAGACTCGGTGCGTGACCACGCTCGACGACGCGCGCAGCTCGCTCCCCGACATCACCTCCTCCGAGGCGTCGCTGCACCGCTTCCTGCACGGCCTGCCCGGCGTCGACCAGGCCGGCGCCGAGGCGCGGGCGGCCACGCTGGCCACGCGGTCCATCAAGACCACGGCCAAGCAGTACGCCATCGACCTCGCCATCTCGATGATCGACCTCACCACGCTCGAGGGTCAGGACACCCCCGGCAAGGTGCGGGCGCTGAGCGCCAAGGCGCTGCGCCCCGATCCCTCCGACCGGACGGTCCCGCAGGTCGCGGCGGTCTGCGTCTACCCCGACCTCGTCGCGACGGCGGTCGAGGCACTCGGCGGCGCGCATCGCACCGTCAAGGTCGCCAGCGTCGCCACCGGCTTCCCGTCCGGGCGCACCAGCCTGGCGGTCAAAGAGGCCGACACCCGCGACGCGGTCGCGGCCGGCGCCGACGAGGTCGACATGGTCATCGACCGCGGCGCGTTCCTGGCCGGACGCTACGGCGAGGTGTTCGAGGAGATCGTGGCCGTCAAGCAGGCGGCCGGCGACGCCCACCTCAAGGTGATCCTCGAGACCGGCGAGCTGGCCACCTATGACAACGTCCGGCGGGCGTCCTGGCTGGCCATGCTGGCCGGCGGCGACTTCATCAAGACCAGCACCGGCAAGGTCGCGCCGGCCGCCACGCTCCCCGTCACGCTGGTCATGCTCGAGGCTGTCCGCGACTTCCGCGAGGCCACCGGCCGCCAGGTCGGCGTCAAGCCCGCCGGCGGCATCCGGACCAGCAAGGACGCCATCAAGTACCTGGTCCTCGTCAACGAGACCGTCGGCGACGACTGGCTCGACCCCGACTGGTTCCGGCTCGGCGCGTCCAGCCTCCTGAACGACCTGCTCATGCAGCGGCAGAAGATCGCCACCGGTCGCTACGCGGGCCCCGACTACTTCACGCTGGACTGAGGCGGCACCACCATGACGAAGTTCGAGTACGCCCCCGCGCCCGAGTCGCGGGCCATCGTCGACATCAAGAGCTCGTACGGCCTGTTCGTGAACGGCGAGTTCGTCGAGCCCACCGACGGGTCGATGTTCAAGTCGGTCAACCCGGCCACCGAGGAGGTGCTGGCCGAGATCGCGTCGGCCGGCGCCGAAGACGTCGACAAGGCGGTCCAGGCCGCCCGCCGCGCCTACGAGCGCACGTGGTCGAAGCTGTCCGGGCGCGACCGCGGCAAGTACCTGTTCCGCATCGCGCGGATCATCCAGGAGCGCGCCCGCGAGCTGGCCGTCCTCGAGTCGATCGACAACGGCAAGCCGATCCGCGAGTCGCGCGACGTCGACATCCCGCTGGTCGCCGCGCACTTCTTCTACTACGCCGGCTGGGCCGACAAGCTGGGGTACGCCGGGGCCGGGCCCGACCCGAAGCCGTACGGCGTCGCCGCCCAGGTCATCCCGTGGAACTTCCCGCTGCTCATGCTGTCGTGGAAGATCGCCCCCGCGCTGGCCGCGGGCAACACCGTCGTGCTCAAGCCGGCCGAGACCACGCCGCTGACGGCGCTGCTGTTCGCCGAGATCTGCCAGCAGGCCGGCCTCCCGCCGGGTGTGGTCAACATCGTCACCGGCGCCGGCGACACCGGCCGCGCGCTGGTCGAGCACCCGGGTGTCGACAAGGTCGCGTTCACCGGCTCCACCGAGGTCGGCAAGCAGATCGCCCGCAGCGTCGCCGGCACCGCCAAGAAGGCGACGCTCGAGCTGGGCGGCAAGGCCGCGAACATCGTGTTCGACGACGCCCCCATCGACCAGGCCGTCGAGGGCATCGTCAACGGCATCTTCTTCAACCAGGGGCACGTGTGCTGCGCGGGCTCGCGGCTCCTGGTGCAGGAGTCGGTGTACGACGACGTCCTGGCCCGGCTCAAGCGGCGGCTCGGCACGCTGCGCGTCGGCGACCCTCTGGACAAGAACACCGACATCGGCGCCATCAACTCCGCGGAGCAGCTGACCCGCATCCGCGAGCTGTCCGAGGTCGGCGAGGCCGAGGGCGCCGAGCGCTGGTCGCCCGAGTGCGAGCTGCCCGAGCGCGGCTTCTGGTTCCCGCCGACGGTGTTCACCGGCGTCAGCCAGGCGCACCGCATCGCGCGTGAGGAGATCTTCGGCCCGGTCCTGTCGGTGCTGACGTTCCGCACCCCGGCCGAGGCGGTCGAGAAGGCCAACAACACGCCGTTCGGCCTGTCCGCCGGCGTCTGGACCGACAAGGGCTCGCGCATCCTGTGGATGGCCCAGCAGCTACGCGCCGGCGTCGTCTGGGCCAACACGTTCAACCGGTTCGACCCCACGTCGCCGTTCGGCGGCTACAAGGAGTCGGGCTACGGCCGCGAAGGCGGCCGCCACGGTCTGCTGGCGTACCTGAAGGGCGAGCACTGATGGCCGAGCGTCTGGCTGTGAAGAAGACCTACAAGCTCTACGTCGGCGGCAAGTTCCCCCGCTCCGAGTCCGGCCGATCCTACGAGGTCACCGACGCCAAGGGTACGTTCCTGGCCAACGCGGCCTGGGCCTCGCGCAAGGACGCCCGCGACGCCGTCGTCGCCGCCCGCAAGGCTGTCGGCGGGTGGTCCGGGGCGACGGCGTACAACCGCGGCCAGGTGCTCTACCGCGTCGCCGAGGTCATGGAGGGCCGCCACTCGCAGTTCGTCGACGAGGTCGCGGCCGGCGAGGGCCTGTCCCGCCCGAAGGCGACGGCGGCCGTCGACGAGGCCATCGACCGCTGGGTCTGGTACGCGGGCTGGTCGGACAAGATCGCCCAGGTCGTCGGGTCGAGCAACCCGGTCGCCGGGCCGTACTTCGACTTCTCCGTGCCCGAGCCCACCGGCGTCGTCGCCGTGCTGGCGCCGCAGCAGTCGTCGCTGCTCGGCCTGGTCTCGGTGCTGGCGCCGGCCATCGTCGGCGGCAACACCGTCGTGCTGACGGCGTCGGCGGAGCGCCCGCTGCCGGCCATCACACTGTCCGAGGTGCTGGCGACGTCCGACGTCCCCGGCGGCGTGGTGAACATCCTCACCGGCCCGCTGGGCGACACCGCGCCGATCCTGGCCGCGCACATGGACGTCAACGCCGTCGACCTCGCGGGCGCGGCCGGCGACGCCGAGCAGGCGCGGTCGCTGGAGCTGGCCGCCGCCGACAACCTCAAGCGTGTCGTGCGCGCGCCCGAGGCCGAGCCCGACTGGATCGCCGAGCCCGGCCTCGACCGCATCGCCGCCTACCTCGAGACCAAGACCGTCTGGCACCCGGTCGGCATCTGAGGCGTCACTTCAGCGGATCGGCCGACGGCGTCCCCGTCTCCGTCGGCTGCGTCCCTGGGAGTTGCGGCCCGAACGGGGCGTCCAGGAGCGGCGGCTCGCACCGGCCGTCCGGCGTCACCTCGACCGTCAGCCGCGGGAAGACGTGGTCCCCCACGGATTGGCGGCGGCGAACGACTGCTCGTCGTAGGCGCCGTCGTAGCACTCCTCGGACCAGCCGAGGTCGATGGGCCTGCCGTCCTGGTCGTAGAGCCGGACGTTCTCGAGCAGGGTGCCGTCGGCGCCGTACGGGAAGATGTTGGTGATCTGCGCGCCGTTCTGGTCGTAGAACCCCGGGCCCGGGTAGTCGTAGCTGTAGCCGCCGTCGACGTACTGCACGTGGTCGCCCGCGGCGAAGCTCGCGGCCGAGCCCACGGCCACGAGCCCGCCGATGGCCAGCGCGGCGTTGGCGACCTGCACCGCCAGCAGCCGGCGGCCGCGGACCTCGCCAGCCGCCGTCCGCCGGCCCAGCCACACGGAACCGATGACCGCGCCGAGGAACACCACCAGGCCGAACGGGACGCTGCCGGTCACGAGCGCGACGACCAGCCCCAGCGCCACCGCCCGGGCGATCCACCAGGCCGGTCGCAGCGACGTCACCAGCTCGATGGCCGGCCGTCCCCACGGCATGCTGCGGACCCACTCCTCGACCTGCGCCAGGATCGGCGCCGTCGGGACCTGCCGCAGCTCCGCGACGGGATCGTCGCGCCCGGTCACCAGCAGCAGCGCGGCACCCACCGCGACGACGGCGGCGACCAGCGCGGGCACCGCGAAGATCGCCGGCGCTCCGCTCAGCCCGAACAGCGCGTCGACGAACGCCACCGCACCCAGGCCGACGGCGCCCCAGCCGAACAGCGCGACCATCAGCCGCAGCAGCGACCGCACGAAGCCGGTCCTCGTCGGCTCCGGCGTAGGTTCGGGCTCGGGCAGCCCGGCCGCCGACCGCAGCTCGGCCGCGTACGCCGCCGGCGCGCCGAGCCGGTCGATCAGCGTGCCGACGGTGACGTCGTCGCCGTACTCGGCGGCGACGTGGTCGAGGTGGTCGCGGACGTCCTCGGTGATCTCGGCGAGCTCGTCCGGCGGCAGGTCTCCGAGCTCGTCGCGGACCGCGGCGACGTACGTCGCGACGGCCGGGTGCGCGGTGCGTCGCGTGGTGGTCACGCTGCCTCCTTGGTGGCGGTGTCGACCAGCTCCGTCAGCACCCCGGCGAACTCGCGCCAGGTCTTGGCCGACCTCCGCAGCAGGTCGCGCCCGGTGCCGTTGAGGCTGTAGTACTTGCGATGCGGGCCCTCCTCCGAGGGCACGACGTAGGTGGTCAGCGCGCCGGCGTGGTACAGCCGCCGCAGCGTCCCATAGACCGACGCGTCGCCGACCTCGGTCAACCCGGCGTTGCGCAGCCGCCGGACCACGTCGTAGCCGTAGCCGTCCTCGTCGCGCAGCACGGCGAGCACGGCGAGGTCGAGCACACCCTTGAGGAGCTGACTGGTGTCCATGGCGCACTATTCTGCATCACGCAGTACCGCGGATCGCGCGACACGCCGTCACCGTAGGCTCGGGACATGCGCGGACGCGGGATCCTGCTGGTGGCGGCCCTGCTCGCGGGCTGTGCGGGCGACGACGGGGTCGGCTTGCCGTCCGCGGCACCCACCTCGGCGCCGCCGGCGCCCACCGCGAGCGCGACGCCGTCGCCCACACCGTCACCCATGCCGCCGCCGTCCCCCGTCACGCTGGCGTTCGCCGGCGACGTCCACTTCGAGGGCGCCCTCCGTGCGCGGCTGGAAGACCCGGCGACCGCGCTCGCGCCGATCGCCACGCAGCTGGGCGCGGCCGACCTCACCGTCGTCAACCTCGAGACGTCGGTGGGGACCAGCGGCACGCCGGAGCCGGGCAAGCGGTTCACCTTCCAGGCGCCGCCGTCGGCCCTGACCGCGCTCCACACAGCCGGCGTCGACGTCGTGACCATGGCGAACAACCACGCGATGGACTTCGGGCCGGACGGGCTGACCGACACCCTCGCGGCCACGGCCGCCGCCAGGCCCGAGAACCTCGACGTCGTCGGGGTCGGCGCGAACCTCACGGAGGCGTTCGCGCCGGCGCTCCGCAACGTCCGCGGCACGACGGTCGCGGTCATCGGGGCGAACGTGCCCGACGACCCGGGCGCGGACCCGACCGCCCACTGGGCCGCGAGATCGAGCACTCCGGGTGTCGCGACCGCCCTCGACCCGGCGCCGCTGCTCGCCGCCGTCACCCAGGCCCGCGCAACCGCCGACGTCGTCGTGGTCTACCTGCACTGGGGCGTCCAGGGCGAGAGCTGCCCGAGCCCGTCGCAGACCGCCCTCGCGTCGGCCCTCGCCGGCCAAGCGGACATCGTCGTCGGCAGCCACGCGCACCTGGTCCAGGGTGCCGGGCTCGCGCCCACCACCGACACCTACGTGGCGTACGGGCTGGGCAACTTCGTCTGGTACACGCCGACCGAGGCGACCGGAATGCTCACGGTGACCGTCGAGAACGGGGCAGTGACGGCGGAGAGCTGGTCGCCGGCGACCATCGGCGCCGACGGCCTCCCCTCTTTCACCGACGAAGGCGACGCGGCCGACGACATGTTCGCCGACCGCGCCGCCCTGCGCGAGTGCACCGACCTCAGGCCGCTGCCCTGAACCGGCGCAGCCGCAGGCTGTTCGTCACCACGAACACCGACGAGAACGCCATGGCGGCGCCGGCCAGCATCGGGTTCAGCAGCCCGGCCGCCGCCAGCGGCAGCGCGGCGACGTTGTAACCGAACGCCCAGAACAGGTTGCCCTTGATGGTCGCGAGCGTCCGCCGCGACAGCCGGATCGCGTCGGCCGCCGCGTGCAGGTCGCCGCGGACGAGCGTGAGGTCGGAGGCCTCGATGGCGACGTCGGTGCCGGTGCCCATGGCCAGGCCGAGGTCGGCCTTAGCGAGCGCGGCGGCGTCGTTGACGCCGTCGCCGACCATCGCGACGACCTTGCCCTCGTGCTGCAGCCGCTTGACGACGTCGACCTTGTCGGCCGGCAGCACCTCGGCGACGACCTCGGAGATCCCGACCTCGCGCGCCACGGACCGAGCCGTCGCCTCGTTGTCGCCGGTCAGCAGGATCGGCGTCAGCCCCAGTCCGCGCAGCCGGGCGATCGCCGCGGCCGACGTCGGCTTCACGGCGTCGGCGACCACCAGCACGCCGCGGGCGGCGCCGTCCCACGCCACCGCGACCGCCGTCCGGCCCGCCGCCTCCGCCTCGGACATGGCCTCCACCAGCGACGACGGCAGCGACACCGACCAGTCGGCCAGCAACCGCGGCCGCCCGGCCAGCACCCCGTGACCGTCGACGACGCCCTGGACGCCCAGGCCCTCGACGTTGCGGAAGTCCTCGACGCCCGGCAACGAGCCCAGCCGCATGCGAGCGCCGTCGGCGACGGCCCGGGCGATCGGGTGCTCCGACGCGTCCTCCAGCGCCCCGGCCAGCCGCAGCACGTCCTCGTCCGCCACGCCAGGAACCGCCACCACGTCGACCAGCGTCATCGTGCCCGTCGTCACCGTGCCGGTCTTGTCGAGCACGACGGTGTCGACGCGGCGGGTCGACTCGAGCACCTGCGGGCCCTTGATGACGATGCCGAGCTGCGCCCCGCGGCCGGTGCCGACCAGCAGCGCCGTCGGCGTCGCCAGGCCCAGCGCGCACGGGCAGGCGATGATCAGCACGGCGACGGCCGCACCGAACGCCGTCGCCGCCCCGCCGCCGGTGCCGAGCCAGAAGCCCAGCGTGGCGACGGCGAGCCCGATGACGATCGGCACGAAGATGCCCGAGACGCGGTCGGCCAGCCGCTGGACCTCGGCCTTGCCGCTCTGCGCGTCCTCGACCAGCTGGGCCAGCTGCGCGAGCTGGGTGTCGGCGCCGACCCGCGTCGCCCGCACGACCAGCCGGCCGTGCGCGTTGACGGTGGCGCCGGCGACCTCGTCGCCCGCTCCGACCTCGACCGGGACGGACTCGCCGGTGAGCATCGACCGGTCGACCGCCGACGCGCCCTCGGTGACGACGCCGTCGGTCGCGATCTTCTCGCCCGGCCGGACGACGAAGTGGTCGCCGACGGCGAGCGAGTCGGCCGGCACCCGCACCTCGACCCCGTCGCGCAGGACGGAGACCTCCTTGGCGCCGAGCTCGAGCAGCGCGCGCAATGCCGCGCCGGCCCGCCGCTTCGACCGGGCCTCGAAGTACCGCCCGGCCAGGATGAACGTCGTGACGCCCGCGGCGACCTCGAGGTAGATCTCGCCGGCCGCGCTGCCGCGGGCGATGGTGATCTCGAACGGGTGCGTCATGCCGGGCATGCCGGCGGTGCCCCAGAACAGTGCGTACACCGACCAGCCGAGCGCGGCCAGCGTGCCCATGGAGATCAGCGTGTCCATGGTGGCGGCGCCGTGGCGCAGGTTGGTCCAGGCCGCCTTGTGGAACGGGAACCCGGCGCCGAGCACGACGGGGGCGGCCAGCGTCAGCGACAGCCACTGCCAGTAATCGAACTGCCAGGCCGGGACCATGGCCAGCACGATCACCGGCACGCTGAGGACGGCGGACAGGATCAGCCGGTCGCGCATGGTGCGGACGGGGTCGGCTGCGGGCTCGCCGTCGTCCGAGGAGCCGGTCGACGACGGCGCCGGCTGCGGCACCCGTGCGGTGTAGCCGGCCGACTCGACCGCCTCGATCAGCTGGGCGGTGCCGACGCCGTCGCCGTACGACACCCGCGCCTTCTCGGTCGCGTAGTTGACGGTGGCGGTGACGCCGTCGAGCTTGTTCAGCTTCCGCTCGACGCGGTTGGCGCACGACGCGCAGGTCATGCCGCCGATCTCGAGGTCGACGGTGCTCATGGGTGCTCCTCCGCGACGATGGTGAACTCCGCCGTCCGCACCACGCCGTCGTGCTGGAAGTCGAAGAAGAGCCGGTGCACGCCGCCGGATGCCGGGGTGACGGTGAACGCGACGCCCGGGCCGGGCTGCGTGACGCCGTCGCCGGGTTCACCCTCGGGGTGGACGTGCAGGTAGGCGAGGTCGTCGTCGCGCAGCGCCACCAGGTGCCCGTAGGCGCCGAGGTACGGCTCGAGGTCGGTGACGGGGACCCCGTCGCGGCTCACCGAGACGGTGACGTCCGAGCCCACGCCGGCGTCCAGATGACCGTCGAGCGTGACGGTGTAGCCGTCGACCTCGGCGGTGGTGGTGGGCTCCGGCAGCGGCTCCGGCCGGTAGTCGCCGGGGACGGAGAGGTCGGTGCCGAGCGTGAGCGCCGTGCCGTGGGTGGAGAAGTCGGCGAACACCTTCCACTCGCCGGGCGTGAGGTCCAGCGGGATCGACCAGGTGCCGTCGGCGCCCCGGGTCGGGTGGACGTGCTGGTAGCCGGTGAAGTCGCGGCGGACCGCGATGAGGTGCAGCTCCTGCTCGTGCTCGACGTCGTACTCGGTGACGGCGCCGTCGGGCCCCTCGATGGTGAAGCTGAGCGGCTGCGCCGGACCGGCCGGCAGCGTGTCGGCGGTCAGGGCGAACGTGTAGCCCTGGTCGGAGACCATCAGGCCGCCGGGCAGGTGACCGGCGCCGTCGCCGCTCGACCCGCCGGACTCGCCGTGGCCGCCTTCCTCCTCAGCAGCGTCGCCGGCCGGTTCGTCGCCGTGGCCGGCCATGCCGTCCTCCTGCGACTCCTGCTGCGACTCCGCGGCGGCGGGCGCGGTCTCGTCGTCGCCAATGGGGCCGACGATGCTGCCGACTCCGGCCGCGAGACCGAACGCGCCGGCGAGACACAGCGCGTAGACGCCGAGCTTGGCCGGTGTGTTCATGTCACTACCTCCAGGGACGGTGAATCAGGCGCCGGCGAGCTGGTAGCCGGCCTCTTCGACGGCGGCCTTGACGGCCTCGGCGCTGAGCGGCGCCGCGCTGGTCACGTCGACGTTGCCGGTGGCGATGTCGACGTCGACCCGGCTGACGCCGTCGATGCCGCCGATCTCCTCGCGGACCGAGGCGGCGCAGTGGCCGCAGGTCATGCCGACGACGGAGTACGTGGACGTGGTCATGGCGAAGCCTTCCCTGGAGCGTGTGGTGCGTTCGGGTGATGTGGTGGGCGCGAGATCAGGACCGGACGAGCCGCGCGATGGCGTCGGACGCCTCCTTGACCTTCTTGTCGGCCTCGGGGCCGCCCTGCCGGGCCGCCTCGACGACGCAGTGGGCCAGGTGCTCCTCGAGCAGGCCGAGGGCGACCGACTCGAGCGCCTTCGTCATGGCCGACACCTGGGTGAGGATGTCGATGCAGTACTTCTCCTCGGCGACCATGCGCTGCAGTCCCCGCGCCTGACCCTCGATGCGGGTGAGCCGCTTGAGGTAGTCGTCCTTGCGGTGGATGTAGCCGTGGTGGCTGCCCGCCTGGTCGTCACCCGTGGTCTCGGTCATGTGATCCTCCCTGCTCGACGCCTCTCCGTACACGGTACCCCGGTGCGGTATTGGCGTCTGCACCATTCATACACTACCCCCCTAGGGTATGTCGAGCCGTTCGTGAGAATGCCCACGGTCGCGCGGACATGGTTGAGGGATCGGTGTCGCCCTAGCGACACCGATCCCTCAACCATCGAGCGGCAGGTGCGGAGGACCACCCGGTGATAGCCGTGAGAGACTGTGCGTCCGTGCACCGAGTCGTCCTCCTCGCCGGCCCGTCGGGCAGCGGCAAGTCGCGCCTGGCCCGCGAGAGCGGGCTCCCGGTACTCAACCTCGACCACTTCTACCGCGACGGCGACGACCCGGGCATGCCGCGGCATCCGGAGCTCGGGATCATCGACTGGGACGACCCGCGGTCGTGGGACGGTGAGCGGGCCGTCGACACCCTCGTGCAGGTGTGCCGCACCGGCAGCGCGCAGATCCCGGTCTACGACATCGCCCACGATCGCACCGTCGGGACGGAGCTGTTCACCGTCGGCGCCACGCCGGTGTTCGTCGCCGAGGGGCTGTTCGCCGCGGAGATCGTCGAGGAGTGCCGGGCCCGCGGGATCCTCGCCGACGCCATGGTGCTGCGGCGCAAGCCGTGGAAGAACTTCCTGCGCCGGCTCACCCGCGACCTCGCCGAGCACCGCAAGCCGCCGCTGACGCTGCTGCGCCGCGGCCGGACCCTCATGCGGCTCGAGCGGGCCATCGTCGAGCGGCAGCGTGCGCTCGGTGCCCGGCCGGCCGATGCCGAGGAGGTCCGGGACGCCCTCCGGGGTGCCGCTGAGACGCCCTCCGGGATGCCCTGACCTCCGCACTCCGGGGCGGACCATCCGCGAGACGGACGTCCGCGGCGGCCCTGCGGCCTACCGTTGAGGTATGAGCACAAGCAGCAGTTACTACCCCGAGGCCCGCAGCGGCCTGGTCCGCCCGCACGGCAACCGGATGATCGCCGGTGTCTGTGCCGGCCTGGCCCGGCGGTTCGGCATGAAGACCCGCACGGTGCGGCTGCTCTTCCTGCTGTCCTGCCTGCTGCCCGGCCCGCAGATCCTGGTCTACCTGGCGCTCTGGATCATCATGCCGAGCGAGGACTGACCCGTTCGCCGGTGGCTCCGGCCGTCCGGACGCGGTCGAACGCCCGCTGGGCGCCCAGCGCGGCGTAACCGGGCTTGACCACGTCGTTGATCAGCGCGAGCCTCTGGTCGAACGGGATGAACGCGCTCTTCAGAGCGTTGACCGTGAACCACTCGAAGTCCGGCAGGTCGTAGCCGAAGGCGTCGGCCAGCAGGGCGAACTCGCGGGACATCGAGGTCCCGCTCATCAGCCGGTTGTCGGTGTTGACGGTGACCCGGAACCGCAGCCGCGCGAGCAGCCCGATGGGGTGCTCGGCGATGGACCCGGCCGCGCCGGTCTGGATGTTCGAAGACGGGCACAGCTCCAGCGGGATCCGCTTGTCGCGGACGTAGGCCGCCAGCCGCCCCAGCGAGACCGAACCGTCAGGCGACACCGTCACGTCGTCGATGATGCGCACGCCGTGCCCGAGCCGGTCGGCGCCGCACCACTGCAGCGCCTCCCAGATGGACGGCAGCCCGAACGCCTCGCCCGCGTGGATGGTGAAGTGCGCGTTCTCGCGGCGCAGGTACTCGAACGCGTCGAGGTGGCGGGTGGGCGGGAAGCCGGCCTCGGCGCCGGCGATGTCGAAGCCGACGACGCCGGCGTCCCAGTTCCGCACGGCGAGCTCGGCGATCTCGCGCGACCGCGCGGCGTGGCGCATGGCCGTGAGCAGCGTCGCGACGCGGATGGGCCGGCCGGCCGCGGCCGCCCGCGACTCCCCCAGCCGGAACCCCTCTTCGACCGCCGCGACCACCTCGCCGAGCGAGAGGCCGCCGGCGAGGTGCTGCTCCGGCGCGTAGCGCACCTCGGCGTAGACGACGCCGTCGGCGGCGAGGTCCTCGGCGCACTCGGCGGCCACCCGCACGAGCGCCTCGCGGGTCTGCATGACGGCGACGGTGTGCTCGAACGTCGCCAGGTAGCGCTCGAGCGAGCCGGAGTCGGCGGAGTCGGTGAACCACCGCCGCAGGCCGTCCTCGTCGTCGGCCGGCAGCTCGTGTCCGATGCCCGCCGCGAGCTCCAGCACGGTGGCCGGCCGCAGCCCGCCGTCGAGGTGGTCGTGCAGCAGCACCTTCGGGGCGGCGAGGATCTCGGCATCGGTCGGTCGCATGATCCGAACCTACCCCGGCGCGGCACTCTCGGAGCCGGCGCCGTCGCAGGTAGAACGGGGACGTGGCCCAGCACATCGCGACGCTCCCGAGCAGCCGCGACTCCGCCGCCGCGCGGCGCGGCCGGAACCTGCGCCGCATCGGCATCGTGCTGCTGTGCGCGCTCGTGGCGGCGGCCCTCCTCGGCGCGCTCGGCCCTCGCGCCGGAACGACGACGGCGTCGGCCGACGGCTACGAGCTCACCGTCCGGCACGGCCAGATCACCCGGCCGAGCATCCCCGTGCCGCTGGAAATCACCGTCGAGCGGGCGGGCGGCTTCGACGGGCCCGTGACGCTGTCGATCAGCAAGGACCTGGTCGACCGGCTCGACTTCAACAACTGGTACCCGAACCCCGACGGCGAGGCGACAAGCGGGCCGGACCGGGTGGAGTACGAGTTCACCCCGCCGAGCGGCGAGGTCTTCCACGTCCTGCTCGACGCCCGGACGGCGCCCGGCCAGCTGCCCAGCGCGGACCGGTACGCCGTCGCCGTCGTCGATGGGCAGACCGGACGGATGCTGGTCGAGGCGGACTTCCGGATGGCGGTGCTGCCCTGATGGACATCGTGATCCGCGCCGCCATCGTCTTCGCGCTGCTCTGGTTCGTGCTGCGGGTGTCCGGGAAACGGCAGGTCACGCAGCTGTCGGCGTTCGAGCTGATCCTGCTGGTCACGCTCGGCGACCTGATCAGCCAGACCGTCCTGCAGGAGGACCTCTCGCTGACCGGCGGCGCCCTGGCGGTGGCGACGTTCACGCTGCTGTCGGTGCTGCTGTCCTGGCTGAGCTGGCGGTTCCGGCGCTCGCGGCGGCTGCTCGAGGGCGAGCCGACCATCATCATCAAGGACGGCCACGTCGACGACGACGTCCTGCGCTACGAGCGGCTGCCGATGGACGACATCCTGGCGGCGGCGCGCGAGCACGGCATCCGCGACCTCGCCGACGTCGACCTCATGGTGCTCGAGGCCGACGGCACGTTCTCGGTGTTCACCCGGTCGGAGTCCAGCGGGAGCGAGGACCAGCCACGACGGGGCTCGCAGACCTCGTGACTCGCCGGGCCCGTCGCCGTCGCGCGTACAGGTTCGCGATATAGCCTCTGCGGGTGGCTCGCAGCGTCTACGTGGCATCCGTGACGGGCGAGACCGGGAAGTCGACGGTCGCGCTCGGCGCGCTGGAGGCGCTCACCCGCCGACTGGGCCGCGTCGGTGTCTTCCGGCCGGTGGTGCGCTCCGGCGACCAGCCCGACTACGTGCTGGAGCTGCTGCTCGAGCACGACGGCGTCGACCTGCCGTACGACGTGTGCGCGGGCGTCACCTACGAGGACGTGCACGCCGACGCCGACGCCGCCATGAGCACCATCCTGAGCCGGTACCGCGCGGTCGCGGCGCAGTGCGAGGCGGTCGTGGTGGTGGGCAGCGACTACACCGACGTCGACAGCCCGACGGAGTTCTCCTTCAACGCGCGGGTAGCGGCCGACCTGGGCGCGCCGGTGGTGCTGGTGCTCAACGGGCACGACCGCTCGCCGGGCGACCTGCGCGCCGTCGCCGAGATGGCGAGCGCCGAGCTGACCGCGAACTACGGCACGCTGGCCGCGCTGGTGGCCAACCGGGTGCCGGTGCCGTCGCTGGCCGCCGCCCGCGAGGCGCTGAGCGGGCTCGGCCCGGCGTACGCGCTGCCCGAGGAGCCGCTGCTGTCGGCGCCGACCATGGGCGACCTCGTCGCGGCCGCCGGGGGCGAGCTGTTCCGCGGCGACCCGTCCCGGCTCGGCCGCGAGGTCGGCGGGCTGGTCATCGCCGGCATGACGCTGCCGCACGTGCTCGACCACCTCTTCGACGACGCCGTCGTCATCACGCCCGCCGACCGCAGCGACGTACTGCTCGGGGTTCTGGCGGCACACGCCTCGAAGACCTTCCCGACGCTGGCCGGTGTCGTGCTCAACGGGGGCTTCCCGCTGCGCCCGCAGGTCGTGCGGCTGATGGACGGCCTCGACGTCGGGCTGCCGATCGTGACCGCACCGGGCGACACCTTCGGGACGGCGACGGCGCTCGCCGCGGTCCGCGGCCGGCTCACCTACGACGCCACCCGCAAGGTGCAGACGGCGCTCGCACTGTTCGACCGGCACGTCGACGCCGGCGACCTGCTGGACCGCCTCGACGTCACCCGCAGCGGCGCCGTCACCCCGCTGATGTTCGAGCACGACCTCGTCGACCGGGCGCGCTCCTCGCGGCGGCACATCGTCCTCCCGGAGGGGACGGAGGAGCGGATCCTGCGCGCCGCCGACACCGTGCTGCGCCGCGGCATCGCCGACCTCACGCTGCTCGGCCCGCCCGCGGAGGTCCGCGCCGCCGCCGATCGGGTGGGTGCGGACATCTCCGCCGCCGACATCGTCGACCCGCGCGAGAGCGAGCTGCGCGGCCGGTTCGCGCACGAGTACGCCCGGCTGCGCGCGCACCGCGGCGTCACCCAGGAGGCCGCCTGGGACACCGTCGCCGACGTGTCCTACTTCGGCACGATGATGGTGCAGCTCGGGTTGGCCGACGGCATGGTGTCCGGCGCCGCGCACACGACGGCGCACACCATCAGGCCGGCGTTCGAGGTCATCAAGACGCTGCCCGGCGTGACCGTCGTGTCCAGCGTGTTCTTCATGTGCCTGCGCGACCGCGTGCTGGTCTACGGCGACTGCGCGGTGAACCCCGACCCGACGGCGGAGCAGCTCGCCGACATCGCGATCTCCTCGGCCGAGACAGCGGCGCAGTTCGGTGTGGCGCCGCTGGTGGCCATGCTGTCGTACTCGACCGGCGCGTCCGGCTCGGGCTCCGACGTCGACAAGGTGCGGACCGCGACCTCGCTGGTGCGCGAGCGCCGGCCGGAGCTCGAGGTCGAGGGGCCGATCCAGTACGACGCCGCCGTCGACGCCAGCGTGGCCCGGGCGAAGCTGCCCGGCAGCGAGGTGGCCGGCCGGGCGACGGTGTTCGTCTTCCCCGACCTGAACACCGGCAACAACACCTACAAGGCGGTGCAGCGCAGCGCCGGCGCCGTCGCGGTCGGGCCGGTGCTGCAGGGGCTGCGCAAGCCGGTGAACGACCTGTCCCGTGGCGCGCTGGTCCGCGACATCGTCAACACCGTCGCCATCACGGCGATCCAGGCGCAGTCGGTGACGGCCCCGTGACCGCGGCTGTCGCCGGTGCTCTGTCAACGCTTGGCGAGTGCGAGCACGTCGGGGAGCTGGTCGCGCGCTGCGCCGACCTCGGGGAGCGGGTACATGCCGATGCCCTGGACCCCGGCGTCCTCGAGCGCCTGCAGATGCGCGGCGGCGTCGTCCATGGTCCCGATGGGAGCGAGCTCGGTCCACCACTCCGACGGCATGGTGACCAGGCCGTCGAGGCCCTTGTCGGCGTGGCGAGCGACGAGGTCGTCGTAGAACGGCAGCGTGGTGAGGTTGGTGCGGGCGCCGCTGAGCTGGTGAGCCAGCCACGGCGCCATGGTGCGGTAGGCCTCGGTGCGGTCCTTCTTCACGCAGACCACGCCGAAGACCGCCACGTGGAAGTCGGGGTCGCCGGCGCTGCGCCCGGCCTGCTCGAGCGACCAGCGCACGTAGGTGGGGCTGGCCGGTTCGGCGAGCAGCACGCCGCCGGCGACGCGGCCGGCCAGCGCCAGCGACCTGGGCCCGTAGACGCCGGCCAGCAGCGGCGGCGGGTCGGCCGGCGGCTGGTCGAGCCTGACGGCGTCGAGCGTGACGTACTGGCCCTGGCTGGTGACCTCTTCGCCCGCGAGCAGCCGGGTGACCGCGACCATGACCTCTTCGAGTGCGGTGAGCGGCGAGGCCGGCCGCACGCCCATCTGCCCCATCCACGACTGCACGCCGTGCCCGATGCCGGGCAGCAGCCGCCCCGGGCCGAACCCGTACAGCGTCGCGATCTCCATGGCCGTGACGGGCGCGGTGCGGGCGACCGCCGGCAGGATCCCGACCCCCACCGTGAGCTGCTCGGTGACCGCCAGCGCGGCGGCCGCCAGGCTCGGGCCGGTGGTGTAGAAGCAGTCCTCGATGACCCAGAGCTGCTGAGCACCGCCGTCCTCCAGCGCGCGGGCCACCTCGGTGACGAACGCGGGCGGGAAGACCTTGTCGAAACACATTCCGACCTGCAGGCGGTTGGTAGGCATGGGCGCAGCGTAACGGCACCCTCCGACAGGAACGGAAGCCCCCGATGACCGTCCTCGTCCTCAACTGCGGCTCGTCGTCCATCAAGTACCAGCTGATCGATCTCGCGGGCCCGTCGCGCCTGGCCAAGGGCCTGGTGGAGCGCATCGGCGAGGACGACGGCGTCGCCGACCACGCGGCCGCGCTGCGTCGGGTCGTCGGCGAGCTGGAGGCCGAGTGCGGCCCGCTCCCGGAGCTGGGCCTGACCGCCGTCGGGCACCGGATCGTCCACGGCGGCGACCGGTTCGCCGAGCCGGTCCTCGTCGACGACGGCGTCGAGCGGGCCATCGAGGAGCTCGCCCCGCTGGCGCCGCTGCACAACCCGCCCGGCCTGACGGCGCTGCGGCTGGCCCGCCGCGAGCTGCCGGACGTGCCGCACGTCGCCGTCTTCGACACCGCGTTCCACCAGACGCTGCCGCCCGTCGCGTACACCTACGCGCTGGACCGTGCGGTGGCCGGCCGGTACGGCGTGCGCCGCTACGGCTTCCACGGCACGTCGGTGTCGTACGTGAGCCGGGCGGCCGCCTGGCTGCTCGACCGCGACCCCGCCGACACCAACCTCATCGTGCTGCACCTGGGCAACGGGGCGTCGGCGACGGCGGTGCGCGGCGGCCGGTCCGTCGACACCTCCATGGGCCTGACGCCGCTGGAGGGCCTCGTCATGGGCACGCGCACCGGCGACATCGACCCCGGCGCGCTGTTCTACCTGCACCGCGAGGCCGGGCTGTCGGTCGACGAGATCGACACGCTGCTGAACCGGGGCAGCGGACTACTCGGGCTGGCCGGCGCCAACGACCTGCGCGAGGTGCACCGGCGGGCCAAGGCCGGCGACGAGGCGGCGCAACTGGCGCGCGAGCTGTACTGCTACCGGATCCGGCACTACGTCGGCGCCTACCTGGCCGTGCTGGGGCGGACGCACGCGATCGTCTTCACCGCCGGGGTCGGCGAGAACGACTCGTGGGTGCGGTCGCACTCGCTGGCCGGCCTGCGCCACCTCGGCGTCGAGGTCGACCACGTCCGCAACTCCTTCGCCTCCAGCCGGGCCCAGGTCATCTCGCCCGACGAGGCCGATGTGGCGGTCCTGGTCGTCCCGACCGACGAGGAGCTCGAGATCGCCCGGCAGGCGTCGGAGCTCGTCGCGCGCTGAGCCCTCACGGCCCTTCGGCCGGGACCGAATGGTTCCGGTCCCGGTCGCCGTCCGGCCAGCATGGGTCGCTTCCATCGCTGTGACAGGAGGTGACACGCATGCGCACACGTCTCGTTCGCCGGCTCGCGGTCGGCGCCGGGCTGCTGCTGACCGCACTGGTCGGAATCGCCGCGCCCGCCCAGGCCGGCTGGGAGGTCGGCTCGACGCCCGACGGCTGGGAGGAAGGTGGCGTCACCTGGTAGGCCGCCCCGCCGATGCCGACGCCGTACCCGCCCGCCGCCAGGATTCGGCCACGACCGCATCCTGGCGGCGGTGCGGCGCCACCCCTATCGTGGCCGGATGCTGGAGTTCAGGCTCAGCGTCGAGGCCCTCGGGAAGACGAGGTTCGCCTACTCCCCGCTGGCCGAGGTCGGGTCGAGCCTGCGCCTGCTGGGCACCGCCCACCCCGGTCATCTCATGTCGCCGTGGCTGCGCGAGACCGCCGGCACCGTCGACCGCCGGGACCTCGCTCTGCTGCGAGCACTCGCCCCGCCGGGCCGGTTCGCGCCGAGCCTCTTCTTCGCCTGGTCCACCGATCCCGCCGTCGGCATCGGCGCCCAGCTGCAGGCGCTCGCCGAACACCCGGCCGAGCGGTTCCGGGCCGACTGCGAGCAGGTGCACGGCGGCGACCGGCTGCCGCCCGTCCTGCGCGAGCTGGTCGCCTCGCCCGACTGCGGCCGGATCGTCGCCGACACCGTCGGGCGGTACTGGGAGGCCGCGCTCGCGCCGTACTGGACGCGGATGCGCTCGGTCATCGACGACGACATCGCCTACCGGGCGTCGCGCATGCTGTCCGGCGGCATCTACGACCTGCTCGGCGACCTGCATCCCGAGGTCGCGCTCGGCAACGGCGGCATCTACATCGACAAGCCGCAGCACGCCGACGCCGTCTACGCGCAGGCCGAGCTGAGCCTGCTGCCGTCGGTGTTCGTGTGGCCGAACCTCATCGTCGCCCATGACACCCCCGAGTACTTCCAGCTCATCTACGCCGCGCGAGGCGTCGGCCGGGTCTGGGAGAGCCTCGGCGACACCGCCGCCAACACGTCGCTGGCGGCGCTGGTCGGCCGCGGCCGGGCCGCCATCCTGACCGCCCTGACCACGCCGATGACGACGACGCAGCTGGCCCGCGAGCTCGGGCAGAGCGCCGGCACCGTGAGCGAGCACCTGTCCGTGCTGCGGCGCAGCGGCCTGCTCACGTCGTGGCGGACGGGGCGCAGTGTCCTCTACCGCCGCACGCCTCTCGCGGCGTCGATCGTCGCGGCCACGGAGTGCGACGAGGACGAGGCCGGCTCGCGCGCTGACGCCGTCGGGCCCGGCGGGCAACCTCGGCCGGGCGCGGTGCCTCTCTCGGGTGACGACGATCTTCGTCTCCCGGAAGGATCACGATGTTCCGCAGACTCCGTCGCGCGGCGCTGTTCTCGGCGCTCGCGGCCGCCACCGTCCTCACGCTGACACCGTCCGCCACCGCTGCCGGTGACCGTGCCGGCCTCCCGCCGATCTTCGCCGCCGACGTCGCCACCTACAACGTCTATCTCGGCGCCACGCTCGACCCGCTGTTCACCGCGACCACCCCGCAGGAGCTGGTGCGCCTCGCCGGCGAGGTCTACGCCGGCGTCGAGGCCACGAACTTCCCCGAGCGGGCCGGCGCCATCGCCGACCAGATCGCCGAGCACGGCCCCGAGGTGGTCGGGCTGCAGGAGGTCGCGCTCTGGGAGAAGGGCCCGCTGGGCGGACAGCTGCAGGTCAGCTACGACTTCCTCGACCTGCTGCTGGACGAGCTGGCCGAGCGCGGCCACCCGTACCGCGCCGTCGCGACCAACTGGAACTTCGACGGGACGCTGCCGATCTCGGCGACGGAGCAGGCCCGGTTCCGCGACCGCGACGTCGTCATCGTCCGCGCCGACCTGCCGCGGGCGCTTCTGCAGGTGACGAACCCGCAGTCCGGCACGTACGGCGCGGTGCTGGAGATCCCGACGGCGATCCCGGGGCTGACGTTCGAGTCGCCGCGCGGGTGGTCGACGGTGGACGTCCGGCTGCTGGGGGTGCGGTTCCGGTTCGCCAACACGCACCTCGAGGCGTCTGGGCCGGCCGCCATCCGCAACGCGCAGGCGACGGAGCTGGCCGGTCTGCTCGACGCGTCGCCGCTGCGGACGGTGCTGGTCGGCGACCTCAACTCGCGGCCGGCCGACACCGCGGGGGCGTACGGCATCCTCACCGGCGCCGGCTTCGGTGACGCCTGGCTCGCGACCGGCGGCGACCCGGCGACCGGCTTCACCGCCGGCCAGACCGCGACGCTGCTCGACGAGAACCGGCTGCGCAGCCGCATCGACTACGTCCTGGCCGGCGCCGGCGTCCGCGCCGTCCGGACGGAGATCATCGGCGACGAGGAGGCCGACCGCACCGTGCCGACCGGGCTCTGGCCCTCCGACCACGCCGGCGTGGTGGCCAAGCTCCGCTTCACCCGCTGACGCTCCGTCCGCGGCGATCCCGCTCAGCCCGCCGCGACCACCTCGATCTCGACCAGCCAGGCGGGGTCGAGCGTGGTCGCGACGATGGCCGTGGTCGGGACCCGGCGGTCGCCGAGCGCGGCGACTCGGGCCGCCGCGTTGGCCTCGGCGTAGGCGGGATCGCGCAGATAGCTGGTGAGCCGCACGATGTTGTCGACGGTCATGCCGGCCGACGCGAGGATGGTGCGGAGGTTCGCCCAGATCAGCTCCAGCTGCTCGCCCAGGTCGGCGCCGGGCGTGCCGAAGTGGTCCAGGCCCATGGTGCCCGAGACGAACAGCAGCCGGTCGGCGCCGCGGACCTCCAGGGCGTGGACGTAGTCGTCGGTCGACGGGTAGACGCCGTCGGCGGGGTCGTGCGGGACGAGCTCCATCGGGTGTCCTCTCCGTCGGTCATGGCTTGCGGCGGATGTGGTAGCGCAGCACCAGGAACGGCAGGCCGAACAGCGAGAACGCGTGGTCGGCACGCAGCTCGCCGCCGTCGGACCAGACCTGCAGCTCCTCGCCGAACCCGGGCACCGCGAGCGTCGTCAGGTCGCCGGTGTCCGGGTCGACGACGCTGAGGTAGTGCCCGGCGTCGATGGCGGCCCCGGTGCTGCTGAGCGTCAGCCCGCCGCCCGCACGCAGCCGTGGCTCGAGCGTCGCGGTGAAACTGCCGCCGGGCAGCGGGAAGCCGACGCTCACCCACCCCCGGCCGTTGCGCCGGTACGTCGTGTAGATGCCCACGTAGATCGGCTCGTCGTCGTCGGCGTAGGAGCGGATCCAGCCGCGCACCCTCGGGCCGTCGGGCTGGTCGACGGTGTCGATGCGGCTGACGACCCCGCGCTGCGCCTGCCGCAGGTTCATCGGCACGTTGGCCTGGCCGAGCGGCCGCGCGAGCGCCGTCCGGTACAGCAGGTAGCCCGGCCGGACCCAGGACCGCCACTCGGGCGTGATGTCGAGCGCGAACCGGGTCGTGTGCTCGTAGAACTCGCGCACCAGCGGGTCGACCGCGGCCGGGTAGAAGTCGCCCCCGACCAGTTCGTCGAGCGACGCCACGATGCCGACGTCGGCGGCGTCGCGCACGTAGTCGCCGTCGAGCTGCTCGGCCAGGGTCCGCACGAAGTCGGTGCCGACGTAGCGGCCCTGCGCGGCCAGCGGCACCACGAACGGCAGGTCCTCGGGCGCGGCCCGCTCGGCCAGCAGCGACACCTGCGCGTCGCGGAACAGCGCGGCCGCGGCCACCCGATAGGCGACGACGGCGACCGCTGCGGCCTGCGCGGGGGTGCGGCGCGCGACGATCGGGCGCACCGCCAGCCCGACCGCCGGGCCCAGCGCCACCTTCTGCGGCCGCACGCCGAGCCCGCCCGCCACGCCACCGGCCGCGACGGCGACCCGCCAGGCCGGTTGCCCGGTCAGCCGGCCCGCCGCCCAGCCCAGCGGCGCGGCCAGGGCACCGGTGGCCAGGATGCGGTGCGGCAGCGCCGGGATCTCGTCCGGCCGCTGCCGGCGCCGCGCCACGTACTCCGAGGCGGCGAGGACCGCGGCGCCCGCCACCGCCGCCAGCCCGGCCGCACGCTTCCCCCGTCCGGCCCCCAGAGCCGCGCCCGCCAGCGCGCCCAGCACGGACGCCGTCCCCATCTGCTCGGTCAGTTTCGCGCGCGCCACGATCACCCCTCCGTCGTTGACGTCGCCATTCTCGCGCGCGGATAGTGATCCATGGGCATCAGGATGAGCGCTCTCGTCATGGGCGCACTGCCGGAGCTGCGGTTCGAGCCGACGCGGAAGCGGGTCCGCGCGCTGGTCGGCGGCGAGACGTGGGCCGACACCGTCGCCGCCATGGTGGTGTGGGAGCCGCGGCGGATCGTGCCCGGCTACGCGGTCCCCGTCGCCGACCTCGACGCCGAGCTGCTGCCGGCCGGGCCCGCCCCGCAGGCCGAAGCGCACGCCGTCGCCGTCAATGCGGAGATCGGCGACGTGCTCGACCCGCGCTCGCCGTTCTCCGTGCGCACCACCGCGGGTGAAGCGGTGTCGCTGCGGCGGCGTCGTGCCCGGGGTTCGATGGTGCTCGACGGCGCCGGCTTCCGTCCCGCCGACCCCGACCTCGACGGCTACGTCATCCTCGACTGGTCCGCCTTCGACCAGTGGCTCGAGGAGGACGACGAGATCTTCGCCCACCCCCGCGACCCGTTCAAGCGCATCGACGTCCGGTCCTCCAGCCGGCACATCGTCGTCTCCGTCGACGGCGTCGTGCTCGCCGACTCGACGAGGGCGCGGCTGCTGTTCGAGACGCACTTGCCGACGCGGTCGTACCTCCCCCGCGACGACGTACGGCTGGAGCTGCTCGAGCCCAGCGACAGCGAGTCCTGGTGCGCGTACAAGGGGCACGCGCGGTACTGGTCGGCGAGGGTGGGCGGCGAGCTACACCGCAACGTCGCGTGGAGCTACGAGGAGCCGCTGTCCGACGGGGTCGAGGTGAAGGACCGCATCACGTTCTTCGACGAGAAGGTCGACGTCACCGTCGACGGCAAGCCGGTGCCGCGCCCGGTCTCGCCGTGGTCGTGACGCTCGCCGCCATGGCCGGGCCGCTGAATGCGGAACGGTAATCTCCTTGCACATATAAGTGAAGACGTGGACACTCATAGGTGTAGACCACGGGAGGTCGCCATGTCCACCCTCACGGTGACGAAGCACCAGGAGCAGCTGGCTCGCGATTTCGTCGCGCAGACTCCGGAACCTCGTTTCACCGCGGCCAGCGGGAAGACGAAGCCGCGAGAGGTGCCGGCCGAACTGACCGCTCTCCTGCGTCAGGTGCTGGAGGCGGTAGCCAGGGGCGACGTCGTGACATTACGGACCTTGCCGAGTGAGCTCAGCACGACGGAGGCCGCAGACCTCCTCGGCGTGTCGCGCCCGACGCTCATGCGAATGATCCGCGATGACGAGATCGCAGCTCACAAGGTGGGAACCCATCACCGGCTCAAGCTGTCCGACGTCCAAGACCTCCGCCGCGCACGCCTCGAGCGCCAGCGCGCCGCGTTCGCGGAGCTTCGCCAGCTCGAAGACGATCTCGGCATCGAGCAGTAGTCGTCACCCGCGGCTACCCTGCGGTGGGTGACGACTCGCGCACTCGTGGACGCCAACGTCTTGTATTCCAAGACGCTACGTGACTGGCTGATCATGATTCAGCTGGAATCGGGCGGCGGGCTCTACGAGCTGTGCTGGACGGAGGACATCCTGGCCGAGACCCTCTACAGGTTCCGCAAGGATCACCCCACTGTCGACGGTGGAGTGATTGCCCGCCTCCACGACATCATCGCCACCACCTTGGAGGGTGGCCGGATCCACGATTATGTGATCGACGGCTCGTTCTCCGGCAGCGATCCGCACGATCAGCACGTCCACGCAGCAGCGATCGCGGCCGGCGCGACGTACCTCATCACCGCGGACGGCGACTTCACCTCGCCGGGTATCGACCTCGACAGCCTTCCGTACGAGGTGCACGGTCCCGACAGTTTCCTGATGCTCGTCGACGACTCCGCTCCGCATCGCGTTCGAGCGGTCACCAAGAAGCAGGAACGCTACTGGGACCAGCGGCGGCGTTCGAAGACCCTGTCTCAGGCACTACGGGACGCCGGATGCCCGGGCTTTGCCCAGCGGGTACTCCAGCACCTATGTCATCTACCGGCTGACGACGCGAACACCTGACCGGGCAGTCCGACCACGCCAGGCCGTCCGCACCAGACGCGCCGTCAAACCCTCCTGACCGCTCAGACGATGCGCCGCCAGCCCCACGGCCGGTCGCCGGACCGCCCGCGCAGGCAGGCGACCCGGCGCTCGGCCTCGGCGCGGGCGGCGTCGCTGCCGCCGGCGTGCTGCAGCATGTACGAGCAGGCGCGCAGTTCGCGGATGTCGCGCAGCGTCGCGTAGCCCGGCCAGCCGGTGACGTCGTGGCCGTACGCGGCGCAGAACCGTGCGTACTCGCCGGCGTCGAGCGTCCCGAACGAGGTCATGCGCACCGCCGTCGACACCAGGTCCCACTCCGGCGGGCCGACGGAGAATCGCTCCAGGTCGAGCATCCAGACGGTGCCGCCGTCGTCGACCGCCAGGTTCCCCGCCCAGGCGTCGCCGTGGACGACGGTCGCCTCCAGGCCGGCCGGCAGCTCGGCCAGCCGCACCTCCAGCTCCGTGAGGTACCCGAGCAACCACGCGCGGTCCGCGGCGGACACCGTCGGCGCCCCCTCGATGCGCTCCCGGACCCGCACGAACGGCGCCAGCTCCGGCAGCGCGAAGCCGTCCGGCGGATCCAGCGCGTGCAGCCGCCGCAGCACGCCCGCCACCTGCGAGTCGGCGGCGTCGCGGTGCGGCGGCAGCGCCCGCCAGAACGTGACCGGGACGCCGTCGACGTCGACCGGCTGCTCGACGCCGGGCAGCACGCGGACGGCGGGCAGGCCGGACCGCTCCAGCCAGCGGGCGACCCGGATCTCCTTGCCGGCCGCCGCGGCCTGGCCGGACCGCCCGACCCGGGCGACCACCTGGCCGGGCAGCGCGAAGACGGCGTTCTCGGCGCGCCGGACCAGCTCGGCGGAGGCGGCGTCGAGCCCGGCGCGGCGGCAGGCGTGGTGCAGAACGCGGTGGGTGTCGTCGTCCGTCACGACGCCAGTGCGGTGGCGAGCCGATGCCGCAGCTCGGCCACCTGGGGGACGCCGGCGTGCCGGCCGGCGTAGGACCGCAGTTCGGCGAGGTCCATCGCGGCGCGGCGCGAGCGCAGGCGCCCGGCGTCGGCGACGGCCGTCATGCCGATGTGGACGGCCTCGTCGGGGTCGCCGACCGCCATGGTCAGCGACGCGAGCTTGGTCTGCGACATGGCGCGCGAGCGCACGTAGTCGGCGGTGTGGCCGTCGATGGCGGTCTGCAGCCGGGACGCCGCCTCGGTGCGGTGCCCGTGCACGGTCAGGTCGAACAGCGCGTGGCCGGTGTCGCCCGCGTGCTGGGCGGCGTCGTAGTAGGCCATCCACGGCGGGTCGCCGGCCGGATCGGCGAACGCGAACGCCTCGTCGGCCTGGCCGACGGCGCGCAGGGTGTCCTGCTGGCGGCCGAGCTTGGCCAGCGCGCGGGCGCGAGCCGTGTGCAGCATGGCCTGCTCCGTCGCCGTCAGTCGGTCGGAGCGGACCAGCGCCAGCTCCGCGTACGTCAGACCGGCATCGGCCTCGCCGCGCCAGATCTCCTGCCGGGCCATGGACGAGAGCACCTTGGCCCGCAGGTGCCAGCTGCCGACCTCTTCGGAGCAGGCCAGCGCGAACTTGAAGATCTGCTGGGCGTCGTCGTACGCGCACGCGTCGAACGCCATGTGCGCCGTCGCGTGGCCGAGCAGGCCGACCGCCTCGTGCAACTCGACCCGCACCTCGGCCGTCGACTGGGCGTTGAGCAGCTGGGCGAACCAGCGCAGCTGTGCGTTCGCTGCCTCGCGCACCCCGGCGCCGCCGTGGCTGTGCCCCCAGCTCACCAGCAGGTCGGCGGCGCCGCGCACCTGCTCGATCTCGCCGCGGCCGACCCGTTTCGGCGCATCGCTGGGCCGCAGTGGCGCCAGCAGGTCGAGCAGGGTGGACGGCGACGCCAGCAGGCCGCCGACTCCGACGAAGGCAGCGCGGAGGAACTCCTGCCGCCTCACGTCCGACTCACCCACTGGGTCGGCGTGGCCGTGCACGTCGGCGTGGCCGGACAGGAGCTGCGGATGCGGCGGGTGGGCGTCGACGAGTCCGGGCTGGAGTGCCGATGCCAGCCGCACGACGGGCGCCGTCGCGAGCCGCCGGGTGTTGACGAAGCCGAGCTGGCCATCCGTACTCGCGCCGAGGACGTCGCGCAGGGCCTGGCGGTACGACGCCTGCGGCCAGCGGATGATGCCGCGCTCGAGCTTGCCGATGTAGTTGTCGTCGAGCTCGTGCAGCCGGCCGGTCCGCTCGAAGAGGACGGCGTTGACGCGGTCCGCCAGCTCCTGGCGGGACATCGCGGTTCCGGGCACGTCGGCCGACGGAGAGCTCTCTCGGGCCAGTCGCAGGTGCTCGTTCGGTTCGCGCACGATGTCTCCACATACGTGGGGAGGAACATAATGGCATTCTCGGCGGATTGCTGTCAGGTGATCCGGAGAATCCCGAACCATCCCCTCTCGCCTCCCCCGATGATCCCACCTCGACGCCCTACTGATCACCCAATTCCGGCGAAAGGATCGAAACACGAGTCATGGCCGGTGCCTTTCTCCCGATTCGACACCGATCATGGATGCCGTGACTTGAGGCGGGTTGCCGGAATCCACCCCGACCCGGCAACCCGCCGAGACTTCCCGGGGGACCCGCCAGGGGATTCAGGAGGGCTCGACCATGCTGCGCCGCGACACGGAGTACGTGCTGACCTGGAACGCCGCCGACCACGCCTGGGAGGCTCGCCCCATCCGGCGTGAGGGCCGGCGCATCGTCCCCCTCGGACCCGACGGCGCCGCCGGCCGGCTGCCATCGACCCTCCCGGGCACGGCGGGAGACTGAGCGATTCGTCCGAATTGTTCCGCAATTCGGGCGAGGCCAGAATCAATCACACGGATGCAATTCGGACATCCTCCGGAATTGTCCAGTCGGCCGTTCGGTCGATGCGGAGATAGGGCGTTCGGCCGCACTGGGGAGTAGGCCGCAACGCCGCACGACTCGCACGACGGGGATCCACGGGGAAAGGGCCGGGGGATCCGGGCGAAGGCAGCGCCCGGATCCCCCGGCCTCTTCGCGTGCCCCCTACTCCCCTGAGTGCCGCCTGCACTCCCGTACGTCGCCTGCCGTAGGCGCGAGATACGCCCGCCGGCCGACGTGCGAGCACGAGACGCCTTCGTAGCGTGAGGACCACTCCCAGACGGGAGTCGGTGAAGGACCGCCGGAGCGGCAACTCCGGCGGTCCGCCGAGAAGGACAGTCCAAGCCGCGGACCCCTCTCAACGAAGGATGGTAGATCATGTCCACCACAGCGCCCGTCCGGCCGATGACCCCCGCCCCCACCCGGCGCGACCCGGTCGCCGTCGCCGCCCGCTGGCTCGCGGCACATGGCGTCCAGCTGCTGCAGATCAGCCTCGGCACCGTGTTCCTCGCGTTCGGCGTCCTGAAGTTCTTCCCGGGTGCGAGCCCGGCGGAGCCGCTGGTCATGCGGACCATCGACACCCTCACGCTCGGCCTGGTGAGCGGCCAGACCGCCGTCGTGATGACCGCCGTCATCGAGACGTTCATCGGGCTCACGCTGGTCACCGGCAAGTTCCTGCGGACCGGCCTGGTGGTGCTGGCCGGCGCGCTGGCCGGGATGATGTCGCCGCTCGTGCTGTTCTTCGGCGACATGTTCCCCGGCGGCACCCCGACGCTCGAGGCGCAGTACGTCTTCAAGGACATCGTGTTCGCCGCGATCGTCCTGGTACTCGGCGCGAAGGCGCTGGGCGCGCGCACGGAGTCGCGACTCTAGGCCGCGCATCCTCTGACCGGCGAGAGCGCCGGGCTCGTCCCCCGCGAGCCCGGCGCTCTCGTCTGTGCGTCCCTAGGAGCGGGAACGCTCACGCTCGTTCTCTTCCATCTCTTCCGGCGACGACGGCGTCAGCTGCGGTTCCGCGTCGGGTTCCGTCGCCCCGGGCGGCGCCCCGACGAGGAACGCGCCCGCCGTGAGGGTCCTGAACACCATGACTCCACGGTTCCAGCCGGGCGACGGCGACACATCGGCCCAAGTGCCGAGCCGCCGCCTACGTCGCCAGGCGTAGGGGCGGTCCCGTAAGGGGTACTCCGAGCGGAGCTGAGTCACCTTTCCGTCGTGGGACTCGCCGCCGCGTGAGACCTTGCGGTCGGCTTCGAGCTAGATGGCCCCGTGGACGACCTCGCCGCCGAGCACCGTCGCGACGATCGGGATGTCCGCGATGGCCGACGGCGCCACCTCGCGCGGGTCGGCGCCCAGGACCACGAGGTCGGCCAGCGTTCCGGCGGCGAGCCGGCCGGCGACGTCGTCGATGCGGCAGGCGTAGGCGCTGCCGGTGGTGTAGGCGGCCAGCGCCTCGTCGACGGTGACGGCCTCGTCCGGGCCGACGGGGGCGCCGGACGAGCTGGCCCGCTCGACCATGAACTGGATCGCCCGCAGCGGCGCGCCGTCGGCGACCGGGCGGTCGGAGCTGCCGGCGACCGCGATACCGTGGTCGAGGAACGCGCGGCCGCGGTACATCCAGCCGCTGCGCTCGGGGCCCATGATCGCGGTGTAGTCGTCGCCGAAGGCGTGCAGGAAGGTCGGCTGGACGACCACGGTCAGGCCGGCTTCTGCGAGTCGGGGCAGCTGGTCGGGGCGGACCAGCCCGCCGTGCTCGACCCGGTGCCGGGCGTCGGGGCGCGGGTGGGCTCGCTGGGCGGCGGTGACGACGGCGATGGCCTGGTCGACCGCTGCGTCGCCGATGGCGTGGATGGCGAGCTGCCAGCCGGCCCGGTGGGCGTCGAGGATGAGGCTCGCGAGCTCGTCGTGGTCGAAGGCGAGCTGGCCGGTGCCTCCGTGGCCGACGCTGCCGCCGGTGGCCCCGTCGGTCGTGAGGTACGGCGCCGTCAGTGCGGCGGTGCGGGCCATCATGCCACCGTCGAGCCAGAGCTTCAGCGCGCCGACGGACAGCCGGTCGTCGCCGAGCCCGGTGCGCAGGCCGAGGTCGATGGCGCGTGCGATGCCGTCGCCGGGCGCCGCGCCGGAGGGGCGCAGCATGGCCGCCGGGACCATCGCCTGGACCCGGACCGGCAGCCGGCCCTGCTCGCGGGCGACCTGGTAGGCGGCCAGCTCGACCGGCGACGACCCGGCGAGGTCGGTGACGATGCCGGCCTCGGCGACCGTGGTGATGCCCTGCGCCAGGCACTCGCGGCCCGCGGTCTCGATGGCGGCGACGATCTCGTCCAGCCCGTACGGCAGCCGGCGGGCGCGGGCGATGGCCATGGCGCCCTCTTCGAGCAGGCCGGTCGGCCGGCCGGTGGCGTCGCGGACGACCCCGGGGGCGTGCGCCGCGAACTCGTCGTCGGTGACGGTGGCCAGCACGGCGTCGGACACCAGGCAGGCGTGACCGGAGATGTGCCGGACGTAGACCCGGCGGCCGGGCGCGGCTCGCTCGAGGTCGTCGCGGGTGAGGTGGCCGCCGAGCGGTCGCTGGTCGTAGCCGGCGAGGTCGACCCAGGCCTCGCCTCGGCCGTCGCCGGCGGTGGTGCCGGTGGTGGCGTCGGCGGCGCGGCGGATCGCGTCGAGGACGGCGTCGCGGGTGCGGCACGCCGACAGGTCGACCAGGACGGCCGCCATGCCGGTCCAGGCCAGGTGACTGTGCGCGTCGACGAACCCGGGCAGGACGGTGGCGCCGCCGAAGTCGATCGTCCGCCGGGCCCGCAGCCCGTCGACCTCCTCGTCGAGGCCGGCCACGCGCCCGCGCCAGACGCCGAGCCGGGTGGCGGCGGGACGAGCGGGATCCATGGTCGCGATCCGGGCTCCGGTCACCAGCAGGTCGAGCTCCACCGCACCTCCAGCAGGTCGTTCCGGCCGGGCCGAGTCTGGCAGTTCGACGACTGTTACGTTACGGTCGCAGCAACCGTACCAGTACAGTTGGGAGCCGCGATGCACACGCCTCGGCACTACCGCGCCGACCTGCCCGAGCGCGAGGGACGCCTGGTCCGCGAGAACCCGTTCGGGCTGGTCATCTGCGGCGTGGGCGCTTCGGCTGCTCCGGTGGCGACACACGTGCTGATGCTGCGTCGACCGGGCGCGGACGGCCCGCCGGTCGACGACGAGCCGCTGCTCGGCGCGACGGTCATCGGGCACCTGGCGCGGACGAACCCGCAGGGCGCGGCGCTGCGGGCGGCCGGG
The DNA here is from genome assembly GCF_014204975.1 of Jiangella mangrovi. Lineage (NCBI taxonomy): Bacteria > Bacillati > Actinomycetota > Actinomycetes > Jiangellales > Jiangellaceae > Jiangella > Jiangella mangrovi. The sequence continues at coordinate 3,028,199 of NZ_JACHMM010000001.1, read as the reverse complement.
TACGCGCTGGCGGTGTTCCTCGGGCCGGACGGCTACGTATCGCCGACGCTCTACGATCCGTCGCAGCCCCAGGCGCCGACCTGGAACTACGCCGCCGTGCACCTGAGCGGCCCCGTTCGCGTGGTCGACGACCGGGACGAGGCGCTGGCGATCATGCGGGCCAGCATCGACGCCACGGAGTCCAACGCCGGCACCGGCTGGGACCCGACGTCGTCGCTGGACTACATCGAGAAGCTGCTCGCCGGCATCACGCCGTTCGAGATCACCGTCGAGGACGTCCGCAGCACGTTCAAGCTCAGCCAGAACAAGACGCCCGAGACCCAGCGCCGGGTGCACGACTCGTTCGCCGCCAGCCCGTCCGGCCGCGACCGCGAACTGGCCGCCCTCATGGCCGACGTCCTCCGCCTCGCCTGACCGCCGCCCAGCCGTCCTCACTGGCGCGGCTCGTCTTCAATAGCGCAGGCCGTCCTCGATCGCGCAGGCCGTCTTCACTAGCGCAGGCCGTCTTCACTAGCGGGAACCGTCCTCTGCGGCCCGGATCGCGCGCAGAAGACGACTCTCGCTAGTGAAGACGGCTGACGCTATTGAAGACGACCCTCGCCATCGAGGACGGGCCTCGCCATCAAGGACGGGCCACACCATCAAAGACGGGGCACACCATCGAAGACGGGCCGGGGTCGTCGTGCGGGTGTGGCGGTCAGGCGAGGCGGGTGCGGCCGGGCCGCCCGAGCACGGCGGCGAGATCCCCAGCGAACCGCTCGGCCTCGTCGGACCCCAGGGTCGCCGTCGTGATGCGGACGAACGGCTCGCTGTGGGTGCGGTGCGGCTCGCCGGCCCGGACCGCCCAACCACGATCTTGCAGGGCCTGCACCACCGGCACCTCGTGCGGCACCGGCACCCAGACGTTCAGGCCGGAGCGGCCGCGCGCCGCGATCCCCCGCTCGGCCAGCCGGCCCAGCAACGACTGCCGCCGCGCCCGGTAGAGGTCGCCGGCCAGCCGCATGCCGGTGCGGACATCGTCGTCGGACAGGAGGCGTACCACCAGGTGCTGCAGCACGTGGCTCACCCAGCCGGCCCCGACCAGCTGCCGCTCCGCGACCCGGCGGGCGGTCCGCGGGTCGGCGAGCAGGAAACCGGTGCGCAGGTCCGGCCCGAGCACCTTGCTGGTCGTCCGCACGACCGCCCACGACCGCCGCCCGGCGCTGACCGAGACGTACGGGGCGCCGGCGATCAGCGACGCGTGGTCGTCCTCGACGACCAGCACGTCCGGGTGGGCGTCGAGCACGGCGCGGAGTTCGCGGGCCCGCGCGGCGTCGACGGCGGCACCGGTGGGGTTCTGCGCACGCGGCGTGACGACGACCGCCGCCACCCGCGTCTCGAGTGCGGCCGCGAGCGACGACGGCACCGGCCCGGAGTCGTCGACGGCGACCCCGACGGGGACCATGCCCATCGACCGCACCAGCTCGAGCACGCCCGGGTAGCCGGGGTCCTCGACGGCGATGCGGTCGTTCGGCCGGGCCCGGCTGGCGAGCACCCGCTCGACCCCGTCCATGGCCCCGCCGACGACGGCGACCGGGCCGGCCTGCGAGCGCAACGACGCGGGAAGGTCGCCGAACTGGTCCAGTGCGATCTCCGCCAGCTCGGGCAGGACGGCCGGCGCACCGTACAGGAACCGCGGGACCTCGAGCCCGCCGAGCGCCGCGGCCACGTCCGGCAGCATCCGCGGATCGGGGTTGCCGTCGCTGAGGTCGCGCAGTCCCGGCGCCACCGGGCCGAACTGCTGCGCCCGGCTGACCGGCCGCACCCCGACCCGCGTGACCCGGCCCGCCTCGCTGGTGACGACGCCGCGCAACCGCAGGTCGCGGTAGGCGGCGGACACCGTCGTCGGGCTGACGCCGAGCCGGGACGCGAGCCCGCGCACCGACGGCAGCGGCTCGGCCTCGACGAGCCGCCCGGCCTCGACGGCCGCCTCGACGCTGTCCGCGATGTCACGCGACGTGCGGCCGGCGATCAGGTCCTCGGCTGGCATCCCGCAACTGTACTGGTACAGCTGGTGGACGCTGTACCAGTTGGTGTGCCGATCAGTCCTCGCGGTGGGCGAGATCCGGGGCGAACGCCGGCAGGCAGACGGCGACGTAGTCGGCGCCGTCGGGTCCCGCGGTGTACCGGACCCGCTCGCCCGCCGTCGTGAACAGCGCCTGCCCCGCCGCGACCGTCGTGCTGCCGCCGTCGTGCTCGACCACCACGCTGCCGCTCAGCACGACCGTGATCTCGTCGAACTCCGGGGTCTGGGCCGGCTCGTCCCACCCGGCCGGCGCCTGCATGCGGGCCACCGAGACGGCGCCGTTCTGCGTCGCGACCCGGCCGACGTACTCGTCGATGACCTTGCCGCCGGGCACGGGGATCCGTGCCGGCGCGTCGATCAGTCTCACCATCACTCTTCCTTCAGCCGATGCGGTCGATGACCAGTGCGGGGAGGTCCGGCCGGCTGCCCTCGGGCGCGATGAGGTACCCGCCGTCGAGCGCCTCGAGCGCGCGGTCGAACCGGGCCGGCTCGTCGGTGTGCAGGGTGAGCAGCGGCTCGCCGGCCCGCACGAGCGCGCCCGGCTTGGCGTGCAGCTCGACCCCGGCGCCGGCCTGCACCGACTCGTCCTTGCGGGCCCGGCCGGCGCCGAGCCTCCAGGCCGCGACGCCCACCTGGTACGCGTCGAGGCGGGCCAGCACGCCGGACGCCGGCGCCAGGACGGTGTGCGTCTCACTCGCCGTCGGCAACGGCGCCGAAGGGTCGCCGCCCTGTGCCGCGATCATCCGCCGCCACACGTCCATGGCCGAGCCGTCCTTCAGCGCGTCGGCCGGGTCCTTTCCGCCGGAGAGCCCGGCCGCGGCCAGCATCTCGCGCGCCAGCGTGACGGTGAGCTCGACGACGTCCTCGGGGCCGCCGCCGTCGAGGACCCCGACCGACTCGCGCACCTCGAGCGCGTTGCCCGCCGTCAGCCCGAGCGGCGTCTCCATGTTCGTCAGCAGCGCGACGGTCCGCACCCCGGCGTCCGAGCCGAGCGCGACCATGGTCGACGCCAGCTCGCGCGCCGACGGGACGTCCTTCATGAACGCACCGGACCCCACCTTGACGTCGAGGACCAGCGCGCCGGTGCCCTCGGCGATCTTCTTGCTCATGATCGACGACGCGATGAGCGGGATCGCCTCGACGGTGCTCGTGACGTCGCGCAATGCGTACAGCTTCTTGTCCGCCGGGGCGAGGTCGTCGCCGGCCGCGCACACGACGGCGCCGGTCGAACGCAGCACGTCGAGCATCTCCGACGCCGACAGCGACGCGCGCCAGCCCGGGATCGACTCGAGCTTGTCCAGCGTGCCGCCGGTGTGGCCGAGCCCGCGCCCGGACAGCTGGGGCACCGCGGCACCGCAGGCTGCCACCGTCGGCGCCAGTGGAAGGGTGATCTTGTCGCCGACGCCGCCGGTGGAGTGCTTGTCGGTGGTGGGGCGCTCGACGGCGGACCAGTCCATGCGCCGGCCGGTGCGGATCATCGCCTCGGTCCACCGGGCGATCTCGCGCCGCTGCATGCCGTTGAGCAGGATCGCCATGGCCAACGCCGACATCTGCTCGTCGGCGACGACGCCGCGCGTGTACGCGTCGACGACCCAGTCGATCTGCCCGTCGGAGAGCTCGCCGTGATCGCGCTTGGTCCGGATGACGTCGACGGCGTCGAAGGGTTCGGGTGCTGCCATGGTGGGATCATCGCACTTCCGCCGCGCCCGTAGGCTGACGGGCATGACGACGGTGCGGCAGACCTATCTCGACGCGGCGGCGACGGCGATCGCGCTGCTCCGCGACCCGGCGGTTGCACGCCATTGGGACGAGCCGAGCGCCCTCGAGGAGTTCACGGTCGCCGGGCTCGCCGGGCACCTCGCCGGGCAGGTCCTCGGGCTGCCGGACGTGCTGGCGACGCCGGTGCCGGACGTGCCGCCCGCCGCACTGCTCGACCACTACACCCGGTCCACCTGGATCGACACCGGCGTCGACTCAGCGACCAACGTGAAGATCCGCGCGGGCGGCGACGCCAACGCCGCCGATGGTCCCGATGCCTTGGTGGAGCGGACGACGGCGACGCTGGCGGCACTACGCACGGCCCTCGCCGCCGAGCCGGCCGACCGCGTCGTGCACCTGACCGGCCGCTGGTCGCTGAGCCTCGACGACTACCTGACGACGCGGCTGCTCGAGATCGCCGTCCACGACGACGACCTCGCCGTCAGCGTCGGCATCGAGACGCCGGAGCTGCCCGACGTCGCACTGGCACCGGTGTTCGCCCTGCTCACGACGTTGTCGGCGCGCAAGCATGGCACGCCGGCCGTGCTCCGGGCCCTCGCCCGGGCCGAGCGGGCGCCGTCGTCGATCACCGCGATCTGACTCAGGCGAACCGCACGCCCAGCTTCTCGAGCACCGTGCCGATGGGGTTGCAGTAGGTCAGCCCCTGGCCGTCGGGGCCGCCGGTGTCGCTGCCGGCGAAGAGCAGGCCGACGGCCTGCATGGTGTCGGGGCGGTAGACGACGGACCCGCTGTCGCCGCCGGACGAGAACCCGTCGCGCCCGCCACCGGTGACCTCGATCTGGTCGTCGAACTCGAGGACACCGGACGGGTACTGCACGCTGATGCCGTCGATCTCGATGGCGCTGACCCGGCCCTGGGTGAGCCCGGTGGTGCGGCCGGCCTTCTCGACGGCGACGTCGTCGGTGACGGCGACCCAGCCGGTCAGCGGGCCGCCGGGGTAGTCGGCCGACATCTCGACGCCGTCGTCGAGCCGCGCCGTCGCCGCGTCGACGAGGTTGGGCGCCACCTCGTCGAGCGCCACGACGCCGTCGAGCACACCGATGCGGTCGGCCGCCGGCGCGCCGCCGTCGGCCACCCCCGGCTGGACGATGACGTCGCCTGGCCGGCCGCGGTCGGAGTCGGCCAGCACGTGGTTGTTGGACAGCACGAGGACGCCGCCGCCGTCGCCGTCGGACGCGGGAACGACGAAGCCGCCGATGGTGCCCGCCGTGACGTCGAGGTGCGACACCGACAGCCCGGGCCGCAGTGGGCGGTGCCGTTGCTGCAGGTCGGCCGGGTCCCATTGCTGGGTGACGGTGTGCGCGCGGACGACGCCGACGTCGCGGACGTCGCACTGGTCGCCGGCGAGCTCACGCCCGGCCTCGACGACCGCCTGAGCCAGCTCGGACGTGCCGAACGTCCGCACGGCGACCCCGTAGGTCCGCGGCCCGACGACGCACACGCCGACGGCGACCCCTCCGGTGGGCGTGTGCGGACGGGGCGGCGCGGCCAGCGCGGTGGTGCGCCGGCGCAGTTCGGCCTTGATCTCGCGCGCGGTCTGCAACTCCATGAGCGACTCCCGGGGACGGTCGCGGACGGGGGCGGACCCCACCTTACGGGCGGGCGGCGAGGCAGGCCCGCGGCCGCCGGCAAGACCTACGGGTGCGGGTCCGGCAGGTCCTCGGGGCCGAACGCCTGCGGCAGCACCTGGTCCATGGTCTGCACGCCGAGCGGCGTCTCGACCAGCAACGCGGCCCCGCCGTGCTCCCACAGCAGTTGCCGGCACCGTCCGCAGGGCATGATCAGGTGCCGGTCCTCCCCGCCCACGCAGGTGAAGGCGACCAGCCGTCCACCCCCGCCGGCGACCAGCGACGACACCAGCCCGCACTCGGCGCAGAGGGTGACCCCGTAGGCCGCGTTCTCGACGTTGCAGCCGACGACGACGCGCCCGTCGGAGACCAGCGCCGCCGCGCCGACCGGGAACCCGGAGTAGGGCGCGTAGGCGTGCGCGGCCACCTCGGCGGCGGCCGCGCGCAACGCAGCCCAATCGACGGACGTCACGACTTCACGTACGGCTCGCCGTCGGCGGCCGGTGCGCGGACCCGGCCGACCAGCCCGGCGACCGCGAAGATCGTCAGGATGTACGGCAGCATCAGCATGAACTCGCTGGGGATCGGCGTGCCGATGATGCCCAGCAGGCTCTGCAGGTTGTTCGCGAACCCGAACAGCAGCGCCGCCCCGAGCGCCCCCAGCGGGCTCCACCGGCCGAAGATCATGGCGGCCAGCGCGATGAAGCCCTGCCCGGCCGACATCTCCCGCGAGAACGCGCCGACGTTGCCGAGCGTGAAGAACGCGCCGCCGAGACCCGCCACCGCGCCGCCCAGCAGGACGTTGCGGAAGCGCACCTTGTTGACCTGGATGCCCAGGGTGTCGGCCGCCTTCGGGTGCTCGCCGACGGCGCGGACGCGCAGGCCCCAGCGGGTGCGGAAGAGCGCGATCTGCACCAGGATCACCGTCACGTACATGGCGTAGACGACGATGGTCTGCTCGAACAGCACCGGCCCAATGACGGGGATCTCGCTGAGCAGCGGGATCTCGATGCGCGGCAGCGTGCCGGGGCTGTTCCAGGTGGCCGCCTCGGGCGCCAGCAGCTGCCCGTACAGGAAGTTCGTGACGCCGATGACCAGCACGTTCAGCACGACGCCGACGATGATCTGGTTGACGATGTACTTGATCGCGAACACGGCCAGCACGAACGCCACCAGCAGGCCGGCCACGATCGCCGCGATGAGCCCCACGTAGAGGCTGCCGGTCAGCGTCGCGACCACAGCGGACAGGAAGGCGCCGGCCAGCAGCTGGCCCTCGATGGCGATGTTGATGACGCCGGCCCGCTCGCACAGCACGCCGGACAGCGCACCGAACACCAGCGGCACCGACAGCGCCAGCGCGCCCTGCAGCAGCGACGTGAACGAGATCTGCTCGCCGGCCACCGCCCACACGAGGAACGCCAGCACGAACGCGACGGTGAACAGCACCGTCAGCCACATCGGCACGGCCTGCCCGGCCCGCACCAGCCAGGCCGAGTACGCGGCGATGACCACGCACACCAGCGACAGCCCCAGCGCCACCGGCTGCGACGAGAGCGCCAGCGGGTCGATCTGCCAGGCGTCGGAGCCGGTGGAGATGCCGAACGTGCTGGTCTGCCCGGACTCGCCGAGGATGCCGAACGTGATGAGCGCGACCAGCGCCAGCACGCCGAACACGATGGGCGTCTTCCAGCTCGGCCGCAGGGCGAGCTCCTCGGGCGAGACGGCCGCGGGCGGCGGCGCCTGAATGGTCGGCGCGCTCACGCGCCCCACCCCCTCTGCAGCCCGGCGACGGGTTGGCCGGCCGACCGGACGGGCACCCGGAAGATGGCGCGAACCAGCGGCGGCGCCGCGATGAACAGGACGATGAGCGACTGGATGACCAGGATGATGTCGATGGGCGTGCCGGTGCCGGCCTGCATGGGCACACCGCCGGCGCGCAGTGCGCCGAACAGCAGCCCGGCGGCCACCGTCCCCCACGGACTCGCGCGGCCGAGCAGCGCGACGGTGATGGCGTCGAACCCGATGCCGGCGGAGATGCCGGCCGTCAGGTACCGCTCCGTCCCGAGCACCTGCATGACGCCGGCCAGGCCGGCCAGGCCACCGGCCAGCAGCATCACCCAGATGTAGGTGCGGCTGACCGACATGCCGGCCGTGCGCGCGGCGTTCGGGTTGGCGCCGACGGCGCGGAACTCGAAGCCCATGGTGCTGCGCTCGAGCAGCCACCAGACGCCGAACGCGGCCAGGAGGACGAGCACGAACCCGAGGTGCAGCCGGGAGTCGTCGAAGAACCGCGTCAGCTGCGCGGACTCGTCGACGATGGGGCTGACGGGGTTCGACGCGCCTGGCCGCTGGAAGGCCGCCGTCGTCAGCAGGTAGGCGATGAAGAACCGCGCCACGTAGTTGAGCATGATCGTGACGATGACCTCGTGGGCGCCCGTCCGCGCCTTCAGCACACCGACGATGCCGCCCCAGATCGCGCCGCCGACGATGCCGGCCAGCACGCCGACGATCAGGTGCAGGCCGGTCGGCAGGTGCATCCCGAAGCCGACGTAGCCGGCCAGGATCGCGCCGAGGATGATCTGGCCCTCGGCGCCGATGTTGAACAGGCCGGCCCGGAACGCCAGCGCGACGCCGAGGCCCGCGGCGATGAGCGGTGCGGCGTTGGTCGCGGTCTCGGCCAGCGGGCGCAGCGCCCGGCCGACGGTGTACTCGTTGATGTCGATGATCGATCCGGTGAACAGGGCGCTGTAAGCGCTGCTCACGGAGTCCCAGGCAGCCGACAGGGTGTCGCCCGGCCGCGAGAAGAAGTACTTCGCCGGCTCCTGCACCTCGGGGTCCGACGCGGCGATGAGGATGGCGCCGATGAACAGCGCCAGCACCACCGACAGGATCGTCACCAGGATGCTGCCGCTGGTCAGCTCGCGCATGAACCGCTGGCCGAAGCTCTCTTCGGCGGGCGGCTTCGCCTGCTGCTCCTCGGGCGCGGCCGGCTGGGTGTCGGTCACGACTGTCCGTCCTTCGGGTCATCGGCGACGGGGTCAGCGGTGCGGTCGCCGACGGCGTCAGCGGTGCGGTCCCCGACGGGGTCAGCAGTGCGGTCCTCGACGGGGTCGGCCGCCGCGCCGTCGCCCGCGAGCGTCACCTCCGTCGGGTGCGCCTCGGCCTCGGCGCGCGCCTCGCCCGGCGCGATGCCGGCCATCATGAGGCCCAGCACGTCGCGGTCGGTGTCGCCCGGGACGATGCCGACGATGTGGCCGCGGTACATGACGGCGATGCGGTCGGCCAGGGCGCTGATCTCGTCGAGCTCCGTGGAGACGATGATGACCGGCGTGCCGTTGTCGCGCTCGCGGACGATGCGCTTGTGCACGAACTCGATGGAGCCGACGTCGAGGCCGCGGGTGGGCTGGGCGGCGATGAACAGCTTCAGCGGGCGGGACAGCTCGCGGGCGACGACCACCTTCTGCTGGTTGCCGCCGGAGAGCGTGCCGGCCGGGGTCTCGATGCTGCTGGTGCGGATGTCGAACTCCTCGACCCGCTGCGTCGCGTTGCGCGCGAGCTCCGGCCCGCGCAGCGACAGCCCGCGGGCGAACGGCGCGCGCTTGTAGAGGTCGAGGACGAGGTTCTCGGCGACGGTGAAGCTGGAGACGATGCCGTCGACGGTGCGGTCCTCGGGCACGAACCCGACGCCGGACTCGAGCACCTCGTCGATGCTCCGGCCGAGCAGCTCTTTGCCGCCGAGCGTGACGGACCCGGTGACGTGCTCCTGTGCGCCGAGGATGGCCTCGACCAGCTCCGTCTGCCCGTTGCCCTGGACGCCGCCGACCGCGAGGATCTCGCCGGCGCGCACATCGAACGAGACGTGGTCGACGACGGCGGTGCCGCGCTCGTCGACCACGCTGAGGTCGGTGACGGAGAACTCGACGTCGCCGGGCTCGGCCGGCGCCTTGTCGACGGTGAGGCTGACGGCGCGGCCGACCATCATCGAGGCCAGGTCGGTCTCGGACGCGGACGGCGACGCCTCGCCGACGACGGCGCCGCGGCGGATGACCGTGATGCGGTCGGCGATGGCCTTGACCTCGCGCAGCTTGTGCGTGATGAAGACGATGGACGTGCCGTCGGCCTTGAGCTGGCGCATGATGGCGATCAGCTCGTCGGTCTCCTGCGGCGTCAGCACCGCGGTCGGCTCGTCGAGGATGAGCACGTCGGCCTTGCGGACCAGCGCCTTGATGATCTCGACCCGTTGCTGGACGCCGACAGCAAGGTCCTCGACGTAGGCGTCGGGGTCGACGTTGAAGCCGTAGCGGTCGGAGATCTCGCGGACGTCGCGGCGGGCGGCGTCCATGTCGAGCAGCCGGCCCCTGCCCACGTGCTCCTGGCCGAGCATGACGTTCTCGGCCACGGTGAACACCGGGACCAGCATGAAGTGCTGGTGGACCATGCCGATGCCGGCGGCCATGGCGTCGCCCGGTCCCGAGAAGGCGACCTTCTGGTCGTCGACGACGATCTGGCCGTCGTCGGGCTGGTACAGGCCATAGAGCACGTTCATGAGCGTGCTCTTGCCGGCGCCGTTCTCGCCGAGCAGGCAGTGGATCTCGCCCGGCTCGACCACCAGGTCGATGGAATCGTTGGCCACCAGGCTGCCGAAGCGCTTGGTGATGCCCCGCAGTTCGAGCTTCACCTTCGGGACCGCCTCCCTCGTACGAGCGAAGTGAGCACGACGGTACCCCGAACGGCCCGTGAACCGGGCCGTCCGGGGTACTCGTGACCAACTGTCAGGAGAAGGCCGCGTCAGACTCGACCGTCAGCTCACCGGAGATGATCTGCTCCTGGATGGCTGCCAGCTCGTCCTTCGTCTCCTGCGTGACCGTGGAGTCGAAGTCGTGGAACGGCGCGATGCCGACGCCGCCGTTCTCGAGCGTGCCGATGTACGGCTCGTTCGTGAACGCGCCGTCCGCGGCCTCCTGCGTCGCCGCGAGAACGGCCTGGTCCATGCCCTTGAGCACCGACGTCAGGATGACGTCGCCGTAGTCGGGCGCGGACTCGAAGCCGTCGGAGTCGGCCCACACGACCGCCACGTTGCCGGCCGCCTGAGCCGCGATGGCCGCGCTCTCGGCCAGCGGGCCGGCGACCGGGTGCAGCACGTCGGCGCCCTGGCTGATCAGGTTGTCGCTGATCTGGCGGGCCAGGCCCGTGTTGGCGAAGTCGCCGACGAACTGGCCCTCCTGGGTCGCCTTGTCCCAGCCGAGCACCTGGACCTGGGCGCCCTTCTGCTGGTTGTAGTACTGGACGCCGTCGTAGAAGCCGTCCATGAAGATGGTGACCGTCGGGATCTTCGCGCCGCCCCAGGTGCCGACGATGCCGGTCGTGGAGTGCGCGGCCGACGCGTAGCCGGCCAGGAACGCCGCCTCCTGCGTGTTGAACACCAGCGGCTTGACGTTGTCGATCGGCGTCGGCGCGCCGGTCTCGTCGGCGTACTGGAAGTCGACGATCGCGAAGTGCTCGTCCGGGTTGGCCTCGGCCGCCTCGCGGGTCGCGTCGGCCAGCAGGAAGCCGACCGTCACGATGATGCCGCAGTCGTCCTGGACCATGGCGTCGACGTTGGGGCCGTAGTCCGCGTCGGTCTGCGACTCGGCGAACTTCGGCTCCGGGATGATGCCCTCCTCCTGGGCGAGCACCAGACCGTTGTAGGACGTCTCGTTGAACGAGCGGTCGTTGATACCGCCCTGGTCAGAGACCATGCAGGCGGTGAAGTCGGCAGCGCCGTCGCCCCCCGCGGTCGACGTGCCGGTGGCGCCGTCGCCACCCTCCTCGTCGGGAGCCTCACCACAGGCCGCCACCGCGAGCGCGACCGCGCTCAGCGCAGCGGCGAGCCGAAACCTCTTGTTCATCTGCCCCTCCAGGCCCCAGATGCTTCATCGGCCGTGCCACTCGTATCCGGTGGGGCCGAAATCGGAACGAATCCAAGGCGTAGGCTAACTGCCGATATCGCCATTCGACCGCACGCTGAGCAGCCGAGATATACCTGTGACCAACTCGCTGTCGAACCGCCGCACAGGAAATCTTCCCGGAATGCCTCTCAGTTGCCGCCCTTGACGACGGTCTGGACCTCGGCCACCGGGACGTTCACCGGCCATTCCCGCTGCAGCGGATCGAGGTCCCCCCCGACCGCGGTTCCGTCCTCCTCCTGGCCCTCCCAGGTCGCGGTCCACGCCGTCGTCGCGGTGACGGGGTACCCCTCGGGATAGGCGACGGAGGCGCGGGTGAACTGGACGGTGCAGCCGTCGGCGTCGGAGGCGCCGGACGCCCACGCGACCTGCGCGCGCTCGGGGTCGCACTGCCGCGCGCCGTTGGGCGAGGCGATGGAGAGTCCGTCGGTGGTGGCCGTGACCTCGGCCCACACGTCCGAGCCCTCGACGTCGGCGCGGATGGTCCGGGTGCCGGTGTCGCCGCCGACCGTCTCGGGATCGACGACCCAGAACCAGGTGTGCAGGTTGACGAACGTCGCGTCGCCGAGGCCGGTCAGCTTCGGGTTGCGGTCGACGACGGGCTCGTCGATCTCCATGAGGTCGCGGGCCTCGACGGCGAGCGTCTCGGGGTCGACCGCCGGCGCCGGCGGGTCACCCGCCGCGAACGGCGCGTACCGCTGGGCGACCTCGCCGCCGTGCTCCTCGGGGACCTGGGTGATGTTCGGCGAGCAGACCTTGACGTCGGGCGAGTCGGTGGAGATGGCGTACCAGGTCATGTCGTTCCCCGCCTCTTCCTGGGCGATGGCCCAGAGGAAGACGTCCTCCGACGGGAACTCGTACCGGCCGGCCGTAGCGTGACCGCTGAGGAAGGGCCGGATCTCCTGGAACCACTCCCACACCGCCGCAGGATCGCCGCTGTCGACGGGCGAGCCGTCCATCATGGTCGGCGACACCGACTCCCACCAGCAGACGGGCGGGATGGACACCGTGACCGTGCCACCGCCGCCGGGTGCGCCGTCGCCGGTGAACGTCACCTCGACCCCGACCTCGTAGCCCGAGCCGGTCTCGTCGCCGCCGGAGCCGCCGCGCGCCGCCGCGGCATCGGGAACGGCCAGCACCAGGACGGCGCCGGCCGCGGCGACGAGCAGGCCCTTCACGACAGCCTTCATGACGCACTCACATCCGGTGGACATACATGGTCACAACGGTGGAAACGTGACCTTATCACCGGGTGGCGACGGCGTCAGCCGTCCGTCTCACGCGCAGGGCTCGGGGTCGGCCTGAGCGGTGTCGGAGGCCCGCCAGCCGTCGCCGTCGCGGGTCATGGTGAGCAGCAGCCGCTCGACCTCGGGCTGCGGCTCGGGCGTACCGCCGGTGTACTGCACCCAGTGGCGCATGACGGTGCAGATGTCGACCTCGGCGGTCTCTGCGGTGACGGAGACGCTGCGCAGTTCGATGACCGTCGGCTCGCCGACGATGACGCGCTGCTTCGAGACCGACTCGACCAGGTAGTTGAGCAGCCGGCCGAGCTGCGGTTCGACGGACGTGGCGAAGATGTCGGACTGCTCGTCGCCGGCGCCGAACAGGATGGCGTCCCAGCTGGCCATGAACCGGCCCGCCGCGACCAGCACCGCGCGCTCGTCGTCGGTGGCGTCGTCGGGCGGCTCGATGACCAGTTCGGCGGGGAGGTCGATGACGCTCTGCTCGTCCGGCGGCAGGAACGGCTGGGTGAACGTGGGGCTGGGCCGCGGCTCGTCCTGCGGTGCCGGCGAGGTGTCGGGATCGTCCGAGGGCGTCGGCTCGTCCGTCGCCCCGGCCGGGGCGGAAGCGGACGCCGTCGTCGCCGGCTCGGACAGCCCCTCGGGCGCGTCACCCCCGGCCGAGCAGCCGGCGAGCGCGGCCGTGGCGGCCACGAGCGCGAGCAGTCGGCGGCTCATGCGTCCCTCCATCGCCTCAATGGGTCCGCACATCGTACGATCCACCCCGACAGGGAGTTCCCCGGCTCGGGTCAGAAGCCCGCCGGAGGCGCGTACGTGCCCCAGACCTCGCGCAACGCGTCGCAGACCTCGCCGACGGTGGCCCGCCCGGCCAGGGCCGCGCGCATCGGGACCAGCACGTTGTCCGTCCCCGCGGCGGCCGCCCGCAGCTCGTCGAGGGCCCGGCCGACGGTGTCGCCGTCGCGCGCCGAGCGCAACGCCGTCAGTCGATCGGCCTGCGCCTCTTCGATGGCCGGGTCGACTCGCAGCGGCTCGTACGGCTCGTCGTCGTTCGTGACGTACCGGTTCACGCCGACGACGGTGCGCTCGCCGCCGTCGATCTGCTTGGCGACGTCGTAGGCGGAGTGCTCGATCTGGTCCTTCTGGAAGCCGCGCTCGATGGCCGCGACGGCGCCGCCCATGTCCTCGACCCGGGTCATCAGCTCGACGGCGGCCGCTTCCAGCTCGTCGGTCAGCGACTCGACGGCGTACGAGCCGGCGAACGGGTCGACGGTGCGGGTGACGTCGGTCTCGTAGGCGAGCACCTGCTGGGTGCGCAGCGCGAGCCGGGCCGCCTTCTCGGTCGGCAGCGCGATGGCCTCGTCGTAGGAGTTCGTGTGCAGCGACTGCGTGCCGCCCAGCACCGCGGCCAGCGCCTGCACGGCCACCCGGACCATGTTGACCTCGGGCTGCTGCGCCGTCAGCTGCACGCCGGCGGTCTGCGTGTGGAAGCGCAGCATCTGCGACTTCGGGTTCGTCGCGCCGAACTCGTCGCGCATGACGCGGGCCCAGATGCGCCGCGCCGCCCGGAACTTCGCGACCTCCTCGAGCAGCGTCGTCCGCGACACGAAGAAGAAGGACAGCCGCGGCGCGAACTCGTCGACGTCGAGCCCCGCGCTCAGGGCGGCGCGGACGTACTCGCGGGCGTTGGCCAGCGTGAACGCGACCTCCTGCACGGGCGTCGCGCCGGCCTCGGCCATGTGGTAGCCGGAGATCGAGATGGTGTTCCACCGCGGCAGCTCGCGCCGGCAGTAGCCGAAGATGTCGCTGGTCAGCCGCAGCGACTCCGCGGGCGGGTAGATGTAGGTGCCGCGGGCGATGTACTCCTTGAGGACGTCGTTCTGGATCGTCCCCGTGAGCCGCGTGCCGTCGACACCCTGCTCCTGGCCGACCAGCTGGTAGAGCAGCAACAGCAGCGACGCCGGCGCGTTGATCGTCATCGACGTCGACACCTCGCCCAGCGGGATGCCGTCGAACAGCACGCGCATGTCCTCGATGGAGTCGATGGCCACGCCCACCTTGCCGACCTCGCCCGCCGCCACCGGCGCGTCGGAGTCGTACCCCATCTGTGTCGGCAGGTCGAACGCGACCGACAGCCCGCCGGTGCCGGCCTCGACCAGCTGGTGGTAGCGCCGGTTCGACTCCGCCGCGGTGCCGAACCCGGCGTACTGCCGCATGGTCCACGGCCGGCCCGTGTACATGGTCGGGTAGACGCCGCGGGTGAACGGGTACCCGCCCGGCTCGCCCAGCCGCTCCTCCGCCGGCCAGCCGTCGAGCGCCTCGGACCCGTAGACGGGCTCGATGGGCAGCCCGGACTCCGTCGTGCTCATGGCCACGCCCCTCACCTCCGTCTGCTGGATCTCTTCACGGTAGTGACCCAGCAGGTGATGTGGGGGGTGACTTTGTCCACACGGTCCGGACGACGGCGACCCCTTGGCACGCCGGAGAGTTCGCCGTCGCTCAGCCGAGCGGGTGCACCGTCGTCTCATCGTCGGCCTCGACGACGAGGAAGCGCTCGCCGCGCCCGACCCGGCGGCCGAGTGGCAGCCGCTGCCGGCCGCGGTCGAGCGGGCCGGTGTAGACGTCGGTCTCGTGCACCCGGTACAGCGGGTCGAGGCGGTGAAGGGTGACGTCGAGGTGGGCGGGCCGGCGCAGGACCAGCACGATGCTGTTGTCGCCGGACTCGTAGGCGGCCGCGCCGACGACGCGGGTGTCGCGGTTGGGCGCCGTCACCACCTCGCGGATCTGCGCCAGGATGATCGACGGGATCGGGGCGAGGCCGTCGACCACTCGCAGGGCCGGGTTCGCGGCCTTCAGCGTCGCGATCATCCGGTCGCGCTTCGGCCCGGTGAAGGCCCGGCCGAGGGCGAGGATGTCGATGCTGGAGCCGTCGACGCCGTAACGGACGCGGTCGGCGTCGGTCTCCTCGCGGACGACCATGCCGGCTTCGCGCAACGCCCGGCCCAGCTCGTCGAGGACGCGAACCCGCTTCCCGACGAGCAACACGCGTGCAGGAGTTCCGATGTCGATCGTCACTCGCTACTCCCCAGTCGCCTGGCAGTACCGAGACACCCGAGCCCCGTCAGGCCCTTGGGCGCACCCGTAGTATCGATCTTGCTGGCTGTCATCACTCAGCGTCACCATGCGTCTCTCATAGTGAGAACCTTGTGCTGCGAACGGCCGCGTCACGCCTGACCGGACGCCAGAGCGTCAACCCCCGTTCATGCGGCCATCCCCCTTGCGCCACACGGCGCCCACATCGTTGCAGGCATGAGGGTAGCGATCGTCGCAGAGTCGTTCCTCCCCCAGATCAACGGCGTGACGAACTCCGTCTGCCGCGTGGTGGAGCATCTCACGCGGCACGGTCACACGGCGCTCGTGATCGCCCCCGGCGAGGGTGTGTCGGAGCACGACGGCCAGCAGGTGGTGCGGGTCCCGTCGTTCGCTCTGCCGGGCAACGACGACAGCATCGTCGGCATCTCCACCCGGCGGCGCATCAGCAGGATCCTGCGTGACTTCGACCCCGACGTGGTGCACCTGGCGGCGCCGGTGTGGCTGGGCAAGGCGGGCATGAACGCGGCGGCCCGGCTGGGCCTGCCGACGGTCGCCGTCTACCAGACCGACCTCGCCGGGTTCGCCCGCGGCTACCGGCTGTGGCGCACTCTCGGCGACGAGGCGATCTGGTCCTGGATGCGCCGCATCCACGACCAGGCCGACGTCACGCTGGCGCCGTCGACCGCGAGCATGCGGCAGCTGGCCGCGCACGGCTTCTCGCGGCTGGCCCGCTGGGGCCGCGGCGTCGACCTCGTCCGCTTCCACCCGGCCCACCGCGACGACGAGCTGCGCCGCGAGCTGGCGCCCAACGGAGAGGTCATCGTCGGCTACATCGGCCGGCTCGCGCCGGAGAAGCACGTCGCGTCGCTGACGGCGCTGGCCGGCCTGCCGGGCGTCAAGCTGGCCATCGTCGGCGGCGGGCCCAGCGAGCAGTCGCTGCGCGCCGCCCTGCCCGACGCCGCGTTCCTCGGCTTCCGCACCGGCCGAGAGCTGTCCAAGGCCTACGCCAGCCTCGACGTCTTCGTGCACACGGGCCCGGCCGAAACGTTCTGCCAGGCCGTCCAGGAGGCGCTGGCCTCGGGCGTCCCCGTCGTGGCCCCGAACTCCGGCGGCCCCATCGACCTCGTCGACCACGGCTGGTCCGGGTACCTCATCGACACCGGTGACGGCGAGCAGCTGCGCGCCGCCGTGGGCCGGATCGCCGCCGACCCGGTCCGCCGGGTCCGCATGGCCGCCGCCGCCCGCGAGTCGGTGTACGGGCGGTCCTGGGAGGCGATCTGCGACCAGCTGCTCGAGCACTACGCGACGGCGATCGTGCGACGGCGTCAGGCTGCGCCCGCGGCGTAGGATCTTCGGTGACTTAGGTTACCCTTAGTGAGAGATGTCACCGCCGAAACAGGGCTCTGAACAGGCCAGACGTGAGATTGGCCACGGATTTCCCGCCGCCTTCCGGATTAGCATGACCGACGGCCGAGCGCGTCGCCCGGCGTCCCCTCGCAATCGGAAGGCAGCACGTTCGTGCCCAAGGCGCCTGCTGGCACGCTCTATCGCGGCCGTGAAGGCATGTGGTCGTGGGTGGCCCATCGGGTCACCGGGATCGGCATCTTCTTCTTCCTCTTCGCGCACATCCTCGACACCGCGCTCGTCCGCGTGTCGCCGGAGGCGTACAACGAGGTCATCGCCACCTACAAGAACCCGATCGTCGGGATCATGGAGGTGGGGCTCGTCGGCGCGATCGTGTTCCACGCGTTCAACGGCCTGCGCATCGTCCTCGTCGACTTCTGGTCCAAGGGCCCGCGCTTCCAGAAGCAGATGTTCGCCGGCGTGCTGATCCTCTGGGTGCTGCTGATGGTGCCGTTCATGATCCGCCACCTCACCCACGTGTTCGGGGGCTGACGCGATGACCAGCACCATTCCCGCCCCGCGCACCCCGCGCCGGCTGCGTGGGCGCACCAACACCGAGCTGTACGCGTGGATGTTCATGCGTGCGTCCGGCGTGCTGCTGGTGGTCCTGATCTTCGGGCACCTGTTCGTCAACCTGGTCACCGGCGACGGCATCAACGCGCTCGACTTCGCCTTCGTCGCCGGCAAGTGGGCCGACCCGCTCTGGCAGGTGTGGGACCTGCTGATGCTGTGGCTGGCCATGCTCCACGGCACCAACGGGCTGCGCACCGTCATCAACGACTACGCCGAGCGCGACCAGCTGCGGCTGTGGCTGAAGGTCGGCCTCTACACGGCCACGACCATCACCATCGTGCTCGGGACGCTGGTGATCTTCACGTTCGACCCGTGCCCGCCGGACGCGGCAGCCGAGCTGCTGCCGTCGTTCTGCCCGGTGCCGTAGTACTTCGTTTCGAGAGGCAAGGCGAGATCTCCCATGCAGACCCACCAGTACGACGTGGTGATCGTCGGCGCCGGCGGCGCCGGGATGCGCGCGGCGCTCGAGTCCGGCGAGCGGGTCCGCACCGCGGTGCTGACCAAGCTCTACCCGACCCGGTCGCACACCGGCGCGGCCCAGGGCGGCATGTGCGCCGCGCTGGCCAACGTCGAGGAGGACAACTGGGAGTGGCACACCTTCGACACCGTCAAGGGCGGTGACTTCCTGGTCGACCAGGACGCCGCCGAGGTGATGGCGAAGGAGGCCATCGACGCCGTCCTCGACCTGGAGAAGATGGGGCTGCCGTTCAACCGGACCCCCGACGGCCTGATCGACCAGCGCCGCTTCGGCGGGCACACCCGCAAGCACGGCGAGGCCGCCGTCCGCCGGTCCTGCTACGCCGCCGACCGCACCGGCCACATGATCCTGCAGACGCTGTACCAGCAGTGCCTCAAGCGCGACGTCGAGTTCTTCAACGAGTTCTACGTGCTCGACCTGCTGTTCACCGAGGTCGACGGCGTTCGCAGGACCGCCGGTGTGGTCGCCTACGAGCTGGCCACCGGCGAGATCCACGTGTTCCGCGCCAAGGCCGTCGTGTTCGCGACCGGCGGCGCCGGCAAGGTCTACAAGACCACCTCGAACGCGCACACGCTGACCGGCGACGGCATGGCCATCGCCTTCCGGCGCGGGCTGCCGCTGGAGGACATGGAGTTCTTCCAGTTCCACCCGACGGGCCTGGCCGGCCTGGGCATCCTGCTGTCCGAGGCGGCCCGCGGCGAGGGCGCGATCCTGCGCAACAGCGAGGGCGAGCGGTTCATGGAGCGCTACGCCCCGACGCTGAAGGATCTCGCGCCGCGCGACGTCGTCGCCCGGGCCATGGCCAACGAGGTCCGCGAGGGCCGCGGCTCCGGCCCGAACAAGGACTACGTGCTGCTCGACCTCACCCACCTCGAGCCGGCGCACATCGACGCCAAGCTGCCCGACATCACCGAGTTCGCCCGCACCTACCTGGGCGTCGAGCCCTACACCGAGCCGGTGCCGGTCTTCCCGACGGCGCACTACGCCATGGGCGGCATGCCGACGACGATCGACGCCGAGGTGCTCGCCGACAACACCCACGTCCTGCCCGGGCTGTACGCCGCGGGCGAGGTGGCCTGCGTCAGCGTCCACGGCGCGAACCGGCTGGGCACGAACTCGCTGCTGGACATCAACGTGTTCGGCCGGCGGGCCGGCATCGCGGCGGCGGAGTTCGCCGCTCGTGCTCCACTGGTGGAGCTGCCGGCGGAACCGGAAGCTGCCACCGTCGCCCTGTTGGAGGAGATCCGCGACCGCGCCGACGGCGAGCGGGTCGCCGTCCTGCGCCGCGAGCTGCAGGAGACGATGGACGCCAACGCGCAGGTCTTCCGGTCCGAGGCGACGCTGAAGCAGGCGCTCTCGGACATCCACGCGCTGAAGGCCCGCTACGCGACGGTGTCGGTGCAGGACAAGGGCCGGCGGTTCAACACCGACCTGCTCGAGGCCGTCGAGCTCGGTTTCCTGCTCGACCTCGCCGAGGTCATCGTCGTTGGCGCGCTGGAGCGCAAGGAGTCGCGCGGCGGACACTTCCGCGAGGACTACCAGAACCGCGACGACGTCAACTACATGCGCCACACCATGGCGTACCGCTCGTCGGGCGACGACGAGGCCGGTGTGCGCCTCGATTTCAAGCCCGTCGTCGTCACCCGCTACCAGCCGATGGAGCGCAAGTTCTGATGACTGCTGCTGTTGCCGATGTCGCCGGCGCGCCGGCCGCCGGCGCCGTCCCGTCCTTCCAGGTCACGCTGCGGCTGCGCCGGTTCAACCCGGAGAACGACACCCAGCCGCGCTGGGAGGAGCACACGGTCACCATGCACGGCACCGACCGGGTGCTCGACGCGCTGCACAAGATCAAGTGGGAGATCGACGGGTCGCTGACGTTCCGCCGTTCGTGCGCCCACGGCATCTGCGGCTCCGACGCCATGCGCATCAACGGGCGCAACCGGCTGGCCTGCAAGACGCTGCTCAAGGACCTGCCGCTGGACAAGCCGGTCACCGTCGAGCCGATCAAGGGCCTGGCGGTGCTCAAGGACCTCGTGGTCGACATGGACCCGTTCTTCGAGGCCTACAAGTCGATCATGCCGTTCCTCATCACGACCGGCAACGACCCGTCCCGCGAGCGCCGTCAGTCCCCCGAGGACCGCGCCCGCTACGACGACACCACGAAGTGCATCATGTGCGCCGCCTGCACGTCGTCCTGCCCGGTCTACTGGTCCGACGGCCAGTATTTCGGCCCGCAGGCGATCGTCGGCGCGCACCGGTTCATCTTCGACTCCCGCGACGAAGGCGCCGAGCAGCGGCTCGAGATCCTCAACGACCGCGACGGCGTGTGGCGCTGCCGGACGACCTTCAACTGCACCGACGCCTGCCCGCGCGGCATCGAGGTGACGAAGGCGATCCAGGAGGTCAAGCGCGCCCTCCTCTTCCGCCGCGTCTGACAGGTTCTTTTGCGGCGGGCCCGCTTCGTCACCTGATCATCTTCCCGAAGACGATCAGGTGACGAAGCGGCCCGAGCGCCGGACGTTGTGTCACCTGATCATCTCCAGCATGCGGACAGTAAACGATCAGGTGACACAACGGGCGGGCTGGGGTGGCGTTGGGTCACCTGATCGTCAGACGGCGGTATGCCCGTCCCAGCCTCGGGCGATCAAGGCGCGCATCAGCGTCTCCCCCACCGAGTCGGGCCGGTGCCTGACGGCGTACGACGTGAAGCGGAGCAGGGTCCGGCCGTCGATCACGATGTCGTTGGCCCGATCCAGGTCGGAGTCCCAGGCGATGACGTCGAGGTGCCCGCGGCCGTCGACCTCGACCGCCAGGCCGAACTCCGCCCAGTCGGCGTCGAGGTAGTAGCGCCCGTCCGGTCGTTCAAGGATGCGCTGGCGCGCGGGTTCGGGCAGGTGGAAGGCCCGGACGATGAGGGCGAACTCACGCTCCGGCACCGACGCGATGCCGCCGGCGGCGTCGTCAATGGTCTCCGCGATCAGGGCATGGCGCAGGCACGGGCCGCGTCGGGACAGGGCGTCGTGCAGCTGATCGGGCGTCACCAAGCGCTGCTGCACCGCGGCGAGCACGATCGCTCGTGCTCGATCATCGCGGGACGCCCACGCCGCGGCGTCGACGATGCTCCGCGGCGGTCGGCACCGTCGCGGTGTCCTCAGCGGATGCACGTCGGCCTCGTCGAGGAACCTGGAGTAGTGCACGACGACACCGGGCAGTCGAGGATGACGGGTCCCGCAGGGCTGGGTCACGAAGATGTCGCTCGTCGAGAACCCCTGCAGTCCGTCGAGCTCCGCGGCGGTCGGCCCGGCGAGCGCCGAGCCGCGCGGCGATGCTTTCACCGCCGCCTGCAGCCGCTGACCGTAACCGAGCGCGCCGTTGTGGCTGACGAAGACGTCCCGCCCTACTCGCTGCCATCGACGAGCGTGCAGTTCACGGCGCACGTGGCGGATGAGCTCGGGCGGCACCTCGCTGCGGTGGAGGACACCCGCCTGCGATTCGAGCAGCCGCGTGAGCATCCCGCCGTCGCACGTCGCCGGCACCAGTTCCGCTGTCATGGTGACCAGCCCAGCCACCAATCGGGGCCGCCGCCAGCGCCGGAACCGGATTTGTGGACGACCACGGAAACGCGCACGGCCTGTGGATGACCACCTTGCCCGGAGCCGACGTGTATCCATTATCTTCGAGGTATGACGAACGACAGGGTGATCGCCTCGTGGTCGGAGTCCGGATACGCGGCTCAGTGGCAGCAGGCCGACGGGATGTCGGCGATGCTGCGCCTGCCGTGGGCCATCGCGACGACGCTGGTCGGGCAGGAACGTGAGCCGAAGCTCGTCGTCGATGTCGGGAGCGGGCCGGGGACGTTCCTCGCCGCACTGCTCGAGGCGTATCCGGAGGCGCGCGGAGTCTGGATCGACGCGTCGCCGGACATGAAGGAGCGCGCGGCCGAGACGCTGGCCCCGTACGCCGGCCGGGTCGAGTACGTCGTAGGCGACGCGGCCGAGCTCAGCACCATGGAGCCCGCCCGCAACGCCGACGTCGTGCTGAACTCGCGGGTCGCGCACCACTTCGACCGGCCGGGGCTCGAGGCGTTCTACCGCGACGCGGCCGGCCTGCTGGTGCCGGGCGGCTGGCTGGTGACGCTCGACCACATCCTGCCGCCGGGCGACTGGGACCGCCGCTACCGCGACGTGCTGCCGATCTTCGCCGGGCCGAACGCGGGCAAGCCGTCGCACCCGCACTACTTCCCGTTCCCGAGCATGACCGACCACCTCGACGCGCTGGCGGGAGCCGGACTGACCGACGCCGACCTGGCCTGGCGCGCGTTCTACACCTGCCTGTACGTCGCCCGTAAGGCGAGCTGACACCGTCGCCCCCGGAGGAGCCTTCCGAGGGCCTCGCGCGGGCTGGTATCTTGTCTCGCATGGTACCTGGCGAGGGTCAGATCATGACCAACCTCCGGCGCGGAGCGCTGGAGTACTGCATCCTCGCCCTGGTCCGCGACGGCGAGCGGTACGGGCTGGACATCGCCCGCGAGCTGACCGACGGCGTGCTCATGGCCGGCGAGGGCACGCTCTACCCGCTCCTCTCGCGGCTGCGCAAGGGCGGGCTGGTCGCGTCGTCGTGGCAGGAGTCCGAGTCCGGGCCGCCGCGGCGGTACTACCGGCTCACCCCGGACGGGCGGGCCGCACTGGACACGTTCGAGAAGACCTGGCAGCCGTTCCGCGACGCCGTCGACCGCGTCCTCGCGACCGGCCGAGGGTGACCGCCATGGAGGAGCCCATGCTCACCGCGACCCAGCACCTGCGCATCGACCGCTACCTGGGCGAGCTCGACGGCGCTCTCGGCGCGCTGCCCGAGACCGAGCGGGCCGACGTCGTCGCCGGGGTGCGCGAGCACATCCAGGCCGCCCTGGCCGACCGGGGCGAGGTCACCGACGCCGACGTCGACGAGGTGCTGCGCGCCCTCGGCGACCCGCTCACCATCGCGGCCGAGGCGACCGGCGACGACGGCGTCAGCGGCGGTCCCGCGGTGGCAGCGCCCGGGTCCGGCCCGCGTCAGCTGCCGCTGACCAGCAGGGACAGGACGCCCGGGCTGGTGGTCGCGCTGCTGGGGGCGGCGCCGGTGGTGCTGACGCTGTTCGCGATGCTCGGCGGCTTCTTCCTGCTGCCGGTCGCGCTGATCGGCGGCTGGACGCTGCTGTGGCTGTCGCCGCTGTGGGGCGTGGGCGAGAAGCTTGCCGGGACGTTCCTGCTGCCGTCGTTCGGCCTGGTGCTCTTCTCGTTCACGTTCCTGGTGACGGGCGGCGGCAGCGAGGTGTGCGTCAGCGACAGCCCGTCAGACGGCCCGGAGTCCGCGCCGGTGTGCAC
The DNA here is from genome assembly GCF_014204975.1 of Jiangella mangrovi. Classification (NCBI taxonomy): domain Bacteria; kingdom Bacillati; phylum Actinomycetota; class Actinomycetes; order Jiangellales; family Jiangellaceae; genus Jiangella; species Jiangella mangrovi. The sequence continues at coordinate 3,004,693 of NZ_JACHMM010000001.1, read as the reverse complement.
GAGCAACAACGACGCGATCCTGACCCCGCTGGCCGCGTGGATCATCCTGGGTGTGCTGGCGATCGCGGCCGTGGTCACCGCCGTCGTGCTGGTGCGTCACGGCCGGCGGCGGTCGGCGGAGCTGGCTCAGAGCTTCTCGACCGGGGCGTAGCGCAGCAGCAGCGTCTTCAGGCCGTTGTCGCCGAAGTCGACGGTGGCCTTGGCGTGCTCGCCCTGCCCCGCGGTGGCGACGACGGTGCCCAGGCCGAACGCGTCGTGGGTGACGCGGTCGCCGGCGGACAGCGCGATGACCGGGCGGTTGCCCGCACCCGCGGGCCGGCCGCTGACCGGCTGCCGGCGCGGGGGCGGCGGGGTGTTCCACTTGACCTGGTCGGCCTCGGTGCGGCGCCAGTCGATGAGCTCGTCGGGGATCTCGGCGAGGAACCGCGAGGCCGGGTTGTGCGCCGGCGACCCCCACGCGCTGCGCAGCAACGCCCGCGACAGGTAGAGCCGCTCGCGCGCCCGGGTGATGCCGACGTAGGCGAGCCGGCGCTCCTCCTCGAGCTCCTGCGAGTTGCCGCCGAGCGAGCGCTGGTGCGGGAAGACGCCGTCCTCGAGGCCGGTGAGGAACACGACCGGGAACTCGAGGCCCTTGGCGGTGTGCAGGGTCATGAGCGTGACCATGCCGTCGTGGTCGTCGCCTTCGGGGATCTCGTCGGCGTCGGCGACCAGGCTGACCTGCTCGAGGAACCCGGACAGCGAGCCGTCGGAGTCTTCGCCCGCCTCGTACTCGCCGGCGACGGCGACCAGCTCGCGCAGGTTGTCGAGGCGGGTCTCGTCCTGCGGGTCCTCGGACTCGGACAGCTCGGCGACGTAGCCGGTGCGGTCGAGTGTCGCCTCGAGGATGGCCGCCGGGCCGACGCCGTCGTCGATGAGGGCCCGAAGCTCGTCGGTGAGCGTGACGAACCCCTCGATGGAGTTGACCGAGCGGGTCGCGATACCGGGGGCGTCGGCGGCGTGGCGCAGTGCCTGGAAGAACGTGCTGCGCTCGCGCTGGGCCAGCGCCTCGACCATGGCCTCGGCGCGGTCGCCGATGCCGCGCTTGGGGACGTTGAGGATGCGCCGCAGCGACACGGAGTCTTCGGGATTGGCCAGGAACCGCAGGTAGGCCAGGGCGTCGCGGATCTCGCGCCGCTCGTAGAACCGGGTGCCGCCGACGACGCGGTACGGCAGGCCGACCCGGACGAAGATCTCTTCCAGCACACGGGACTGGGCGTTGGTGCGGTAGAACACCGCGACGTCGCCGGTGCGGGCCGCCCCTTCGTCGGAGAGGCGGTCGATCTCGTCGGCGACGAACTGCGCCTCGGCGTGCTCGTCGTCGGCGACGTACCCGACGATCTTGGCGCCGTCGCCGCTGTCGCTCCACAACCGCTTCGGCTTGCGGCCGGAGTTGCGGGCGATGACGGCGTTGGCCGCGGACAGAATGGTCTGCGTGGAGCGGTAGTTCTGCTCGAGCAGGATGACCCGGGTGTCGGGGTAGTCCTCTTCGAACTGCAGGATGTTGCGGATGGTGGCGCCGCGGAAGGCATAGATGGACTGGTCGGCGTCGCCCACCACACACAGCTCGGCCGGCGGCACGGCGGGCTCGTCCTCGCCGGAGATGACGCCGGTGCCGACGAGCTCGCGCACCAGCACGTACTGGGCGTGGTTGGTGTCCTGGTACTCGTCGACCAGGATGTGCCGGAACCGGCGGCGGTAGGTCTCGGCGACGTCCGGGAACGCCTGCAGCAGGTGCACCGTCGTCATGATGAGGTCGTCGAAGTCGAACGCGTTGGCCTCGGTGAGCCGGCGCTGGTACAGCTCGTACGCCTCGGCGACCATCTTCTCCTGATGGGTGTCGGCCCGGGCGAGCGCGGTCTCGTAGTCGATGAGCTCGTTCTTGAAGTTGCTGACGGTGTAGCTGAACTGCCGCGGCTGGTAGCGGCGCGGGTCGAGGTCGAGCTCGCGGCAGACCATGGCCATGAGCCGGTGGGAGTCGGCCTGGTCGTAGATGGAGAACGACGACGTGTAGCCGAAGACCTTGGCCTCGCGGCGCAGGATGCGCACGCACGCCGCGTGGAACGTGGACACCCACATGATGTCCGACCGCTTCCCGACGAGGTCGGCGACGCGCTCCTTCATCTCGCCGGCGGCCTTGTTGGTGAACGTGATGGCCAGAATGGAGCCCGGGTGCGCGTTGCGCTCGCCCAGCAGATAGGCGATGCGCCGCGTCAGCACCCTCGTCTTCCCCGACCCCGCGCCCGCGACGATGAGCAGCGGCGCCCCCTGATGAGTGACGGCGTCGCGCTGCGGCCCGTTGAGGCCGTCGAGCAGCGCCTCGGGGTCGCGCGAACGCCGCTTGGCCTTCTGCGGAGCGGCCGCCGCGGTCAGGGTGAGGTCGTCGAAAAGGGCACTCATTGCCGGCGGGTCACACTCGCCTTCTCACTCGCTTGGCGCTGGCGGACCCAGCCTATGCCCGTCCGCCGACAGACTCCGCCCGAACACGCTTACGAACGCCCGTTCGATGGTTCTGAGGTTCTGATGGGGGGATGAGGTCAACGATCCCCTACACCACCACGATTACCCGAGCCCCAACACGATTGCAGGCGTGTCGAGGCTCGGGTAATCGTGGTGGCGGCCCAGCAACACCCCGAAAGGTGCGGGCCCGCCGACCACCCACCCGTCGCCAGACTCCCCCCGTCCCCCTGATAGCTGCCCGTTCTTAGGCCGCGAGCGGGCGGGTCAAGTACGCGCGCCCCACCTCGACGGCACCCAAACACAGAGCGCGCGGACTTGAGGCGACCGTTCGCGGCTAAGAGAATGGGCAGCAGGGGGACGGGAGAATCCCGCACAACCACACGGGCCCCCGCCGAACCTCAACCCGCGAAGCGGGCCGCCTCAGCCACCTGCTCATCGAGCACCACACGGTACGCATCCAACTCAGCCTGGTGCGCCGCGATCAGCGTCTCCTGGTGCTCGGCCTCGACGGCGGACCAGACCGGGATGAGCCCGGTGGACTGCTTGCAGGCGACGTCGGCCACGGCCGTCTCGATCTCCAGCGGCCCGGCCACCTCCGACGTCCACCAGCGCGGATCGTCGTTGGCCTCCATGGGTGCGGCGTAGTCGAATCCGGCGGCAGCCAGGCAGGAGGACCACGCCGCGAACGCGTCGACCACGCGAGGGTCGGCCATGGCGGCGTGCCAGGCGCTCGCCTGGACCTCCGACACCAGCTCCGCACCCGAGACCGAGGCCGAGCCCGCAGCCGACGAGACCGCCGCCGCCTCGCTCAGGCACCCGACCAGGACCTCGAGCTCCGCGTCGGTGTGCGCCTCGTAGAACTCGCGGCGGACATCTGCGGTGACCGGCGGGTGGTAGCCGTACGTGGCCGCGACCTCGGGGTCGGCGACGGAGTAGCGACGGTCGTGGCGGGCGGCGACGGCGGCGGACGACTCGGCCGCGGTGCCGAACGGGAGCGGATCGATCTGGTCCTCGGTGAGGCCGGCCGCGGCGGCGCACTCGCGCACCTGGTCCTCGGCGGCCCGGCCGAGCGCCCGGTCCTCGGCGGCGCTCAACGCATAGGCGTCGAGCGGCAGGGTCAGGCCGCCGGTCCGCGGCGCCACGGATCCCGCCGACCGCACCTGCACCCCGTCGGCACCGGCGCCGGAACCAGAGGACGAGACGGCGACATCGACGTCGCCACCACCGCCGGCACAGCCGAACAGGACGACGGGAAGGACGAGAACGACGGCGGTACGGACGAGACGTGCGGCGGTCATGCCAGTGGCCTTTCGGATGCCACCGATCAGCCGCACACCAGGGGCTGCTTGTGGCACCAGTTGAACGATGCGTTGTCGTTGTACGTGTCGCCGAGATTGCGTCGAGTGAGCGGCGTCACGTCATCAGCGGGCCCAGCATAACCAGAATTGAAGTAGATGCGCGCGGTGAAGTATCCGTCGAGGTTCCAGGCCGATGCGGCGTGGTTCTTCACCGACTGCCCGGCACCCGCGCTGCTTCCGAGAAACGCGTAAGGCCCGAAATCAGGGACCTTGTACCGGAAATCGTGACTCGCTCCGCGCTGGCCGGAGTTGTAGAAGAGACACAGCTCCAGGCCCTGGCAACCTCCGTCGTGCTCGGCGGAGGACGCGGCCGGAGCAGCCCCATTGACCAGCGAGAACGACAACATGCCAGTCACGACGGCGGCGAGAACACGGCGGATCGAGGGCACTGACGGGACCTCCCGGGTCGGGCTCGGCTGTCCCGCCACCCTAACCGACCCGCCGCCGGAGGAATCAGCCGGAGGTCAGGTCCAGAAGACGGCGATCACGACATTCGCGGCGGACAACCCGAACAGGGCGAAGAACACGCCGTCGGCGATGGACGTGCGCTTGCGATAGGCGAAGCAGAGCGCAGTCACGATCAGCACGACTACGAGTTTCACGCCGATCTTGGCCTGGTTGACGTCCTTGCCGAGGGAGTCGACCGCCTCGCCCATGCCGACCAGCGCGACGCCGGTGACGAGCTGCGTCAGGGCGCCGTGCAGCATGGCCAGGTTGACGACGCGGCCGCCGCGCGCGCTGAGCTGGACCATGATCCCGCCGAGCAGGCTGGCCAGACCGAAGAAGTGCAGCACGAGCACGAGGTCGTAGACGAACTCCATGATCGGGCATCCTACTACGCCCTGTCGTACAAACCCGCAGCGACCCTCAGACGAGTCGCCGGTCCGTCGCCCACCGCGTCAGCTCGTACCGGTTCGAGAGCTGCAGCTTGCGCAGGACGGCGGACACGTGCGTCTCGACCGTCTTGACGGAGATGAACAGCTCCTTAGCGATCTCCTTGTACGCGTAACCACGCGCGATGAGCCGCAGCACCTCGCGCTCGCGCTGCGTCAGCCGGTCGAGGTCGTCGTCGACCGACGGCGCCTCAGTCCCGGCGAACGCGTCGAGCACGAACCCGGCCAGCCGCGGCGAGAAGACGGCGTCGCCGTCGGCCACCCGGCCGATGGCGGAGACGAGGTCGTCGCCGGTGATGGACTTGGTGACGTAGCCGCGGGCGCCGGCGCGGATGGTGCCGATGACGTCCTCGGCGGCGTCGGACACCGACAGCGCCAGGAACCGCACGGCGGGCTCCTTGGGGTGCACCTGGCGGATCACCTCGCCGCCACCGCCGCCGGGCAGGTGCACGTCGAGCAGCACGACCTCGGGCTTCACCCGCAGCACGACGGCCACCGCCTCAGCGGTGTCGGCGGCCTCGCCGACGACGTCGACGGACGGCGCCTGCGCGAGCTCGGCGCGGACGCCGGTGCGGAACATGGCGTGGTCGTCGACGAGGACGACCGTCACCGGGCCGGCGTCGGCGGGCCTGGTCTCGTCTGGCTTGGTCTCGCTCACGAGCTTCTCCTGGTCGACAGTCGTACTTCGGTGCCTTCGCCGGGCGCGGACCGGATGGTGGCCTCGCCTCCGTGCCGTTCCATGCGCCCGATGACCGAGCGTCGCACACCCAGCCGGTCCTCGGGGACGGAGTCCGGGTCGAATCCCGCTCCGCGGTCGCGGACGAAGACCTCGACGCCGTCGTCGCCGGCCTCGACGAAGATGTCGATCTTGTCCGCGCCCGAGTGCTTGGCGGCGTTGACGGTGGCCTCGCGGGCGGCCTTGAGGACGGCCCGGGCGACGTCGTCGATCTCGGCGTCGCCGACGGTGACCACCTCGACCGGCGTGCCGAACGCGTCCTCGACCTCGGCGGCCATCTTCGTCAGCGCGGCCGCGAGCGAGGACCCGTCGTCGACGAGGTCGCTGTAGAGCCACCCGCGCAGATCGCGCTCCTGGCTGCGGGCCAGCCGGACGACGGCGCGCGGGTCGTTGGCCTGCTTCTGGATGAGCGCCAGCGTCTGCAGCACGGAGTCGTGCAGGTGGGAGGCCATGTCGGCGCGCTCCTGCGAGACGATGCGGGCGCGCCGCTCGGTCTCGAGGTTGCGCCACAGCTTCCACAGCCACGGCCCGGTGATGAGCCCGACGCCCACCAGGATGACCAGCACGCCGCCCAGCGCGTCCATGGTCGCGTCGAACTGCCCCTGGCCGACCAGGAAGACCACGACGCCGGCCACGACGACCCCGGCCCCGGCGACGACGCGCATGGCCGCGATCCAGCCGCCCTTGCCGGTCAGCGCCGCCAGCCACGGCAGCCGCGGCGAGATGGCCGACAGCCGACTGCGCTCCTGCTCGTCGGCGGCCCGCCAGACCAGCGTCAGGCCCGCGGCGGCGAGCAGCAGCGGGAAGAACACGGCCGGGCTGACACCGAGCGGGGTCTGCTGCACCAACAGCCACACGCCCGCGCCGAGCACGACCAGCGCGGCCAGCTGACCGAGGTCGCCGGTGCGCTGCACGAACGTGCGCCGCTTGCGCTTGCCGGTGCGGGTGGCGGCCGCGATGCCCGCGGGCGCCGCCTCCTCCTCGGCCTCGCGCGCGACCGTCTGGTCGAGCGGGGTGAAGATCCACAGGGCGAGGTAGAGCACGACGCCGAACCCGGAGACGGCGCTGAGCAGGCTGAACGCGATGCGCACGGCCAGCGGCTGCACCTTGAACTGCGCGGCCAGCGCGACGGCGACACCGGCGACCATGCGACCGTCGGATGACCGGGCGAACCGCGGCGGCGCGCCCGGGTCGGCGGCGGCGTCGGGCGTGCGGGCGCCGGTCTTGCCCGCCGGCGGCTCACCGGGCGGCAGCGCCCGCGGGCCCCGCTCCGTCGCCGCGGCCGCCTCGGTCTCGGGCACGGGATCGTCATCGACGACGGCGTCAGCGGTGCGGTCCTCGACGGGGTCGGCCGTGCGGTCCTCGACGGGGTCGGCCGTGCGGTCCTCGACGGGGTCGTCGGCGTCGTCGGGGCGCGCCGGACCGCGCGCCGCCGGACCGGCAGCACGGGGTGTCGGCACAGTGCTCATGACATCGATGGTCACACGCGCGAGCGTGCGCCGCCATGAGGGACCTCCCGGAGATCGCGACTCGGGGGCCGTTCCGGGTCATCCCCGATGCATTCGGGGTCGCCTGCTCGGCATCATCGTTGCCATGAGTGATCTGCCTCCTGCCTCCGCCGGCACCACGCCGCGCGTCACCGACGAGTTCCGGTCGCTGCGCCGCAGCCGCTCGGACCGTGTCGTCGCGGGCGTGCTCGGCGGGCTGGGCCGGCGGCTCGGCATCGACCCCGTCGTTCTCCGCGTCGCCACCGTGGTCCTCGCGATCTTCGGCGGCGTCGGCGTCCTGCTGTACGCCGTCGCCTGGCTGATGGTCCCGGCCGAGGACGAGGAGCGCTCGGTCCTCGACCAGGCGCTCGGCCGCGGCGAGGACCGCCGCTCGGGCACCGTCCCGCTGGCGCTGCTGCTGGCGACCGTGGGCCTCGTCTCCGGCATCGGCATCATCGCCGGCACCTGGGACGGCGGCGTCCTGCTGCTGCTCGCGATCATGGGCGTCTACCTGCTGCTGCGCCGCCGCGACGACGAGGACGAGCGCGCCCGCGCCGACGCGCCGCAGGAGGCCTGGTTCGACTCCCCGTACGTCTACGACCCGACCGTCGCCGCGCAGTCGCGAGCCGACGCCGTCGGCGACACGACCGCGACCGCCACCGGCACCGCCGACGCGGCCACCGGTACCGGCACCGCGACCAAGGACAGCACCGCGACGACGCCCGGCCCGGCCGGACCGACCAGTGGCTGGCCCGAGGGCCCCGACTGGGGTCCGCCGCCCGCGCCGCCGGCCCCGGCGCCGGTGCCGCCGCCCGCGCGGCCTGAGAAGCAGCGCTCGGTGCTCGGCCTGATCACGTTCTGCGTGGCGATCGTGTCGGTCGGCGTGCTGGCCGTCAACGACGCCGCCTGGGCGAACTACCCGCCGGCCATCTACATCGCCGTGCCGCTGGGCATCGTCGCCCTCGGGCTGCTCGTCGGCGCCTGGTACGGACGGTCGCGCGGCCTGATCTTCCTCGGTTTCCTGTTGTCGCTCGCGCTGGTCCCGGCCACCTGGCTGTCGCAGTGGGACCTGCAGGACGTCGGCGACGCCACCTACACGTACACGACGGCGGCCGCGGTGCCGACCGAGCACCGCGACCACGGCGTCGGCGACAACGTCTACGACCTGTCCGGGCTGACCCTCACCGACGACCAGACGGTCCGGCTCAGCGTCGAGCAGGGCGTCGGCGAGCTCACGATCCTCGTTCCCCCGAACGCCGACGTCACCGTGGAGCGGGCGTCCCTGGGCGCCGGCGACATGTCGATCCTCGGCGAGTCCCGCGACGGCGCCGGGCAGGAGTTCACCGACCTGACCGACAACGGCCCCGACGGTCCCGGAGGCGGGCGCATCGTGCTCGACCTCGACATGGGCCTCGGCAGCCTGGAGGTGAACCGATGAAGCGCCATGACACCGACGTGGTCTCCCTGATCTTCGGACTTCTCTTCCTAGGAGTGAGCGCGATGTGGCCGTTCGTGCACTACGACGTCCTGGGCCTGTCGGGCCTGGAGGTCGCCATGCCGGTGCTGCTGGTCTCGATCGGGCTGGCCGGGCTCATGGCGTCGCTGAGCAAGCTGCGCCGCGAGCGTGACCCGAAGGCCTGATCCCTGGCCGTGACGGCGGTGTCGGGGTGGTCGGTGATGACACCGTCCACCCCGGCGCCGTAGTACACGGCGAACTCCCCCAGCGCGTCGCCGTGACCGGCCGCCTCCCAGCCCCGTCGCCGATCGGCCGGCAGGAACGAGTTCTCGTTCCGGAACGTCCAGGCGTGCACCGCCATCCCGAGGTCGTGGGCGTCGGACACCAGCCGGCCGGGGTGGCCCAGCCGGCCCTCGGGGCCGCGCGGCACCACCAGCGACTTGTGCGCCCCCAGCACCGCCGCGTACGCCGACACCTCGCGCAGCCCCGTCGGGGTAAGCATGTCGACGAACCGGCGCCCGTCCCCGGCCTGCTCCCAGTCGTAGGGCCGGCCGGTGATGTCGACCAGCTGCACCAGCGGCACCGACGTGCGCGCGGCCAGCCGGCGCAGCACGGACGGCTCGTAGGACTGCACGAACACCGGGATGCCGGCCCGCTCGAGGCGGAAGCCGCGCAGCACCTCCAGGAGCGCGTCCTCCGGCGACAGCCCGCGCTCGGCGAAGTAGGTCGGGTGCTTGAGCTCCGGGTACAGGCCGACGGGCCGCCCGCGGCGCCGTCCGCCCTCGACGGCGAGCGTGATGATCTCGTCGAACGTCGGCACCCGAAGCCGGCCGTCGTAGGCCTGGTTGGCCGGACGGAGCTCGGGGATCCGCTCGCGCGCGAACAGCGTCCTGAGCTCGGCGAGCGAGAAGTCGTCGATGAACCAGCCGGTCAGCTCGCGGCCGTCGACGAGGCCGCGGCGGCGCCGGTGCGCGAACTCCGGCCGCTCGGCGACGTCGGTCGACGTGGACAGCTCGGCGTCGTGCCGGGCGACCAGGACGCCGTCGCGCGTCAGCAGCAGGTCGGTCTCGAGGAAGTCGGCGCCGAGGTCGGCGGCGAGCTGGTAGCTGGCCAGCGTGTGCTCGGGGCGATAGCCACACGCGCCACGGTGCGCGATGACGAGGGGCCCGACGGTGTCCGACATGTGGTCAGGCTAGGGACCGACCGTGTCACGCCGACCACACCAGTTCGAACTGGGCGTGACGCGCTGCCCAACGCACACGCACATTCGGGCCTCGCACCCAAACCTCTCCCATGATCATCAATCACCGCGCGATGATCAAGGGCACGTGGCCGGGATCACGTGGACGATTGCTGACGCGGTCACTCCCACTCGATGGTGCCCGGCGGCTTGCTGGTGACGTCGAGCACGACGCGGTTCACCTCGCGGACCTCGTTGGTGATACGGGTGGAGATGCGTTCGACCACGTCGTAGGGCAGCCGCGACCAGTCCGCCGTCATGGCGTCCTCGCTGGACACCGGGCGCAGCACGATGGGATGGCCGTAGGTGCGGCCGTCGCCCTGCACGCCCACCGACCGCACGTTGGCCAGCAGCACGACAGGGAACTGCCAGACGTCGCGGTCGAGGCCGGCCGCCGTCAGCTCCGCGCGGGCGATGGCGTCGGCCTTGCGCAGGATCGCCAGCCGTTCGGCGTCGACGGCGCCGACGATGCGGATGCCCAGGCCAGGGCCGGGGAACGGCTGGCGCCAGACGATCTCGGCCGGCAGGCCCAGCTGCTCGCCGACCGCGCGCACCTCGTCCTTGAACAGCGTGCGCAGCGGCTCGATGAGGCTGAACTGGAGGTCGTCGGGCAGGCCGCCGACGTTGTGGTGGCTCTTGATGTTGGCCGTGCCCTCGCCGCCGCCGGACTCGACGACGTCGGGGTAGAGCGTGCCCTGGACCAGGAACTCCACCTCGGTGCCCTCTTCGCCGGCCTGGGCGACGATGTCGCGCGCCGCCTGCTCGAAGACCCGGATGAACTCGCGGCCGATGATCTTCCGCTTCTCCTCGGGGTCCTCGACGCCCTTGAGCTGGGTGAGGAAGCGGTCGGCGGCCTCGACGACGTGGAGGTCGACGCCGGTGGCGGCCACGTAGTCGCGCTCGACCTGCTCGGACTCGCCCTCGCGCATGAGCCCGTGGTCGACGTAGACGCAGGTCAGCTGGTCACCGACGGCCCGCTGCACGAGCGCCGCGGCCACGGCGGAGTCGACGCCGCCGGAGAGCCCGCAGATGACCCGCTTGGTGCCGACCTTCTCGCGGACGGCTGTGACCGTCTCGTCGACGATGTTGGCCATGGTCCAGGTGGGTGCGGCGCCGGCGATGTCGTAGAGGAAGTGCTGCAGGACCGCCTGGCCGTGCTCGGAGTGCAGCACCTCGGGGTGCCACTGGACTCCGGCCAGCCCGCGGGCGGTGTCCTCGAACGCCGCGACCGGGGTGTCGGGCGTGCCGGCCAGCACCTGGAACCCGGCGGGCGCCTCGGTGACGGAGTCGCCGTGGCTCATCCACACCTTGGTGCCGGTGTCGACGCCCTGCAGGAGGGTGCCGGTCTGCGCGACGGCGAGGTCGGTGCGGCCGAACTCGGACTTCCCGGTGTGCGCGACGGTGCCGCCGAGCGCCCGCGCCATGGCCTGGAAGCCGTAGCAGATGCCGAACGCCGGGACCCCGGCCTGGAAGAGGGCGGGGTCGACGGCGGGCGCGCCCTCGGCGTACACGCTGGACGGCCCGCCGGACAGGATGATCGCCTTCGGCTGCTTCGCCAGCATGTCCGCCACCGGCATGGTGTGCGGGACGATCTCGGAGTAGACCCGCGCCTCACGCACGCGCCGCGCGATCAGCTGGGCGTACTGGGCGCCGAAGTCGACGACGAGAACGGTGTCATGGGAGGTCTCGGCCACCCGCCCAGGGTAGTCGAGAGTGGCCATCGACGCTGCCGGCGCCAGGCCGCCGAAGGCTCCGATGTCACAGCCCTGGGAACGCTCCCACCCGCGGGAAAACCAGGTGCGACGCGACCTTGACACTTCGTACTGTGGTTGGTCGTGCGCGCTCTTCCCTACGCCGACCCCGGCGTCCCCGACACCCGCTCCCGCACCAGGTTCCTGGCCTGGCTGGCGCGGGCACAGTGGCGCACCCTCGTCGTGGGCGCCTTCTTCGGGGTCCTGTGGATGGTCTCGCAGGCGCTCATGCCCTGGGCCATCGGTCACGGCATCGACGGCATCATCGCCGACGACTCCCGCAGCACGGCCCGCTGGGCGGCGTTCGTCGCCGGGCTCGGACTCATCCAGGCGCTGGCCGGCGTCATGCGGCACCGGGCGTCGGTGGCCAACTGGCTCTACTCGGCGTTCCGGGTCATCCAGCTGGTCTCGCGGCACGCCGCGCGCACCGGTCCCGCCGTCCCCAGGTCCATGTCCACCGGCGAGGTCGTGGCCACCGTGTCCAGCGACTCCATGCACATCGGGCACGCCATGGAGGTCACGCCGCGCTTCGCCGGCGCCATCGTGTCCTACGTCGTGGTGTCGGTCATCGTGCTCGACACATCGGTGCCGCTGGGCCTCATGGTGCTCATCGGCGTCCCGCTGCTGGTCATCGCCATGGGCCCGCTCATCCGGCCGCTGCAGGAACGGCAGCGCCGGCAGCGCGAGGCCCTCGGCGACCTCACCGCGCTGGGGGCCGACACCGTGGCCGGCCTGCGGGTGCTGCGCGGCATCGGCGGCGAGAAGGTCTTCGTCAGCCGCTACGCCGAGCGCTCCGAGACCGTCCGCGCGGCCGGCGTCCGGCTGGCCGGCACCCAGGCGCTGCTCGACGCCGTCCTCGTGCTGCTGCCGGGCGTGTTCCTGGTGCTGCTGACCTGGGTCGGGGCGCGGCTGGTGCTCAGCGGCGACATCGAGCCCGGCGCGCTGGTGGCGCTGTACGGCTACGCGTTCTTCCTGCTCATGCCGGTCCGCACGGCCGGAGAGATGGCGTTCGTCGCCACGCGGGCCATGGTCGCCGCCAAGCGCGTCCTGGCCGTGCTGGCCATCGAGCGCGACGTCCGCGACGACGGGGCCACCGCGGAAGGTGAGCCGACGCCGTCGTCGGCCGAAGAGGTGCTGGTCGACGAGGCGACGGGGCTGCGGGTGCGGCCCGGGTCGCTGACCATGCTGGTCTCCGACGAGCCGGCGTTCACCGCGGCGGTCGCCGACCGGCTGGGCCGGTTGGTGCCGGGCAACGGCGTGCGGCTCGGCGACGTGCCGCTCGACCGGCTGCCGGTCGCCGAGGTGCGCCGCAGGGTCGTCGTCAGCGACCCCGAGCCGACGCTGTTCACCGGATCGCTGCGCAGCGGGCTCGACCCCCACGGCCGGCACGACGACGCCGAGCTGACGGCGGCCATGGGCACGGCGTCGGCGGGCGACGTGCTCGAGACCCTGCGCGACGGCCTCGACTCCATGGTCGAGGAGCGCGGCCGGTCGCTGTCCGGCGGGCAGCGGCAGCGGGTCGCGCTGGCGCGGGTGCTGGTCCGCGAGCCCGAGGTGCTGGTGCTGGTCGAGCCGACCAGCGCCGTCGACGCGCACACCGAGGCGGCCATCGCCGGCCGGCTGCGCGACGCGCGGGCCGGACGCACCACCGTCGTCGTCACGGCCAGTCCGCTCATGCTGGCCAAGGCCGACACCGTCGCCTGGTTCGACGACGGCCGCCTGGTCGCCACCGGCAGCCACGACGAGCTCATGAGCACCACCCCCGCCTACCGACGCACCGTGACCCGAGAGGAGGACCCGGAATGAGCACGGCGCTGCCAGTCGCCACCCCCGCCGAGGTCCGCCGCGAGGGCGGCCGGCTGTTCCGCCGGCACCGCGGCACGCTGACCGTCGCGCTGGTCGTCCACGTCCTGGCCGCCGGCGCGGGCCTGGCCGGTCCGTTCCTGCTGGGCCAGATGGTCGACGTCGTGACGGGATCCCGGTCCACCGCGCGGGTCGACGTGCTGGCGGCCGTCCTGGCCGGCTGCATCGTCGTCCAGGCGCTACTGACGCGCGTGGCCATCCAGCGGTCGCTGGTGCTCGGCGAGCGGGTGTTCGCGGAGCTGCGCGAGACGTTCCTCACCCGGGTGCTCGGCCTGCCGTTGTCCACCGTCGAGCGAGCCGGCACCGGCGACCTCGTCGCACGCACCACCGGCGACATCGACGCCCTGTCGCGGACCGTGCGGTTCGCGGTGCCCGAGATCCTCGTCGCGGTGGTCACGACGGTGCTCACGCTGACGGCGGCCGTGCTCGCGGGGCCGCTGGTCGCACTGGGCGCCATCGTCGGCGCGCCGCTGCTCATCGCCGGCACCCGCTGGTACCTCAAGCGGGCGCGGGCGGGCTACCTGTGGGAGCGGGCGTCGTACGCGACCATCAACGGCACCATCACCGAGACCGTCGACGGCGCGCGCACCATCGAGGCGCTGGGGCTCGGCGACGTCCGCGTCACCCGCGCCGACGACGACCTGCGCGAGGCGTTCGCGGCCGAGAAGCGCACGCTGCTCCTGCGCAGCGTCTGGTTCCCCACGGCCGAGATGGCCTACGTGCTGCCGGTCGTGGCCACGCTGGCCTGGGGCGCCTGGCTGGCGTCGGCCGGGCACGCCACCGTCGGCCAGGTCACCGCCGTCGTCCTCTACATGGTCCAGATCGTCGACCCCGTCGACCGCCTCGTGTCGTGGCTCGACGAGCTGCAGGTCGGGCTGACGTCGTTCGCCCGGGTCGTCGGCATCGCCAACGTGCCGCCGGACCGGCAGCCCTCGGGCGCGGTTCCGGACGGCGAGGACATCGCGGCGACGGACGTGCGCTATGCCTACGTCGAGGGGCAGGACGTCCTGCACGGGGTGTCGCTGGACCTCGCGCACGGCGAGCGGCTGGCGATGGTCGGGCCGTCGGGCGCGGGCAAGTCGACGCTCGGGCGGCTGCTGGCCGGCATCCACCCGCCGCGGCTGGGCCGGGTCGACGTCGGCGGCGTTCCACTGGTCGACCTCGAGGTCGACCAGCTGCGCCGCGAGGTCGTGCTGGTCACCCAGGAGCACCACGTGTTCGTGGGCACGCTGCGCGACAACCTGCTGCTGGCCGCGCCGTCGGCCTCCGACGACGACCTGCGCCGCGTGCTGGCCGCCGTCGACGCGCTGGAGCTGGCCGAGGCGCTGCCCGAGGGCCTCGACACCGTGGTCGGCTCGGGCGGGCATCCGGTCGGGCCGGCGTTCGCGCAGCAGATCGCCCTGGCCCGCATCGTCCTCGCCGACCCGCACACACTGGTCCTCGACGAGGCGACGTCGCTGCTCGACCCGCGCGCGGCCCGCCACCTCGAGCGGTCGCTGTCGGCGGTGCTGTCGGGACGGACGGTCATCGCGATCGCCCACCGCCTGCACACCGCCCACGACGCCGACCGCGTCGCCGTCGTCGAGGGCGGCCAGATCGCCGAGCTCGGCTCGCACGACGAGCTGGTCGCCGAAGGCGGCGCCTACGCCGCCCTCTGGGAGTCCTGGCACGGCACCCCCGCTTCGAGCCAACCCTCGTCGTGATCATGTTCCCTGGCGGTCGCTGACACGCCGTCAGGGAACATGATCATCGGATCGTGCACGTGGCGCCGCAGCGCCGCGGCCGGCCGGTCCAGCCGCGGTCGCACAGGACCCGGGCCTGCTCCTGTGCGACCCGGCATGGCTCGCCGAACACCTCGGTGTGCCCGTACCGCAGGGTCCAGGCGCCGGCGACGGTCCCCGCGTTGTCGCGGCGCCGGTCGCGGAACCGCCCATCCCCCTCGTGCCCGACGCGCCCGTCCAGCTCGACCCTGGTGTGGTAGCGCTCGTAGTCGACGTCGATCCAGATGACACGGTTCCCGGCCCGGCGACTCTGGCGGCAGCCCTTCGGCAGGCGGTGAGCCCGTTCGACGGCGCGAAGGTGCTGGAGCTCGAGCGGCGACTGCGCACCGTCGGCGACGTCGACGAGCATGGACTCGACCATGGCCCGCCAGCGGATCTTCTTGCGCCGCATCAGCGCTGCCGCGAGCCGTGTCGACGTGGTCAGCCGCTTCTGGACCGCCATCGTGACGAAGGACTCGACGTCGCGGGGGCGGGCGGCGACGTCGACGAGGTCGAGGACGGTGTCCTCGATGCGCGTGCGGGGCGGGTTCGCCGTCGGGTGCCGGGACTCCGGTAGCCGATGCGCGTAGTGGACCACCACCCCGTCGGCCCGGCCGCGCGCCCGCCGGCTGACCGGGGCGGTGACGTGCATACGATCGTCGATGCGACCTGTGAGGCCGTCGAGCTCGGCAGCGGTCGCATGGCTCGCCACCGCCTCGGCCGACACCCAGAGCACGGCGGCCCAGATGCGCGCGGCGCGGTCGAGTGACCCGCTGAACGCGGCGAAGACACCTCGGTGCGGCCGCTGCCAGCGCCCCGTTGCGACCCACCGCCGCGCGACCCGGGTGTCGAGGCCCAGCGCGCCGAGCTGGGCGGCGCCGACGAGGCCCGCCTACCGCTCGAGCAGCTCATGCAGGCCCGCGATGTCGAACTGCGGCGGCACGTCCATGGACGTGATCCTGCGTCGCCCGGCGCTCGGGCGCGAGGGGGTGCGGGAGATCTGTGGACAACTCGCCCCTCATCGCCATGATCATGTTCCCTGGCGGTCGCTCACACGCCGTCAGGGAACATGATCATGGGGTGGTCAGGGGCGGCCGAGGCGGCGCATGACGCGCAGGGACCTGGTCAGCGCGTCGGAGAAGGTGTCGTAGGACATGGCGGCCGGCGGGGCGATGTTGTGGGCCCGCTGGACGGCGATGGCCTGCTGGTCGGTGTAGCGCAGGATGCCCTCGCGGCCGTGTCGCCGCCCCAGCCCCGACGCGCCCATGCCGCCGATCGGGAGGTCGTGGCTACCCCACGCCGCCGAGTAGCCCTCGTTGACGTTGACCACGCCGGAGCGCAGCCGCCGGGCGACGGCGACCCCCCGCCGCAGGTCCGACGTCCAGACGCTGGCGTTGAGGCCGAACGGGGTGTCGTTGGCCAGCTCGACCGCCTCGTCGTCGGAGCCGACGGGGTAGACCGACACGAGCGGGCCGAACGTCTCGAGGTCGGCCGCGAGCATGCCGGGCCGGACGCCGTCGAGCACCGTCGGCTCGTGGAACCAGGGCCCGAGGTCGGGCCGGGCGTTCCCGCCGGTCAGCACCCGCGCGCCCTTCCCCACCGCGTCGTCGACGTGGGCGCGGACCTTGTCGAGCTGGGCCTGCGACATCAGCGAGCCCATGTCGCAGGAGTAGTCGAAGGCCGCGCCGAGCCGCATGGACTCGACCCGGCCGAGGAACCGCTCGAGGAACGGCTCGCGCACCCGAGCGGCCACGTACAGCCGCTCCATGGACATGCAGAGCTGGCCGGCGTTGGAGAAGCAGGCCCGGACGGCGGCCTCGGCGGCGCGGTCGAGGTCGGCGTCGTCGAGGACGAGCATGGGGTTCTTGCCGCCGAGCTCGAGCGAGGCGCCGACCAGCCGCTCGCCCAGGCGCGCCGCGATGAGCCGGCCGGTCGCGGTGGAGCCGGTGAACGAGACGTAGTCGGCGTGCTCGACGACGGCGCCGCCGATGACCGGGCCGTCGCCGGACACGATCTGCCAGAGCGCCTCGGGCAGCCCCGCCTCGATGGCGATGGACCGGGCCAGCAGCGCCGTCAGCACGGCCTGCGAGTCGGGCTTGTGCACGACGGCGTTGCCGGCGACGAACGCGGGCAGGCAGTCGGAGATGGCCAGCGTCAGCGGGTAGTTCCACGGCGAGACGACCCCGACGACGCCCTTGGGGCGGTAGCCCTCGATGGCGCGGGTCAGCCCCGGCAGCGCTCCCAGACGACGGCGCTCGCGCAGCACCCGCGGGCCGCGGGCGGACACGTACCGCGCCGCCAGCGCGACGTCGGCGACCTCTTCGAACGCGTCGCGCCGGGCCTTGCCCGCCTCGGCCTGGACGAGGTCGGCGATGTCGGCGCGGCGGTCGAGCACGAGGTCGTGGACGCGGCCGATGATGCGCGCCCGCTCGGCGACCGGCCGGGCCGCCCACCAGTGCTGGGCGTCGCGGGCCGCGTCGAACGCCGCGGCGACGTCGTCGGTGGTGGACAGCGGCACCTCGGCCAGCGTGGCGCCGCTGAACGGCGCGACGGTGGCCAGCCGCTCGGCGCGCGGGCGGGCGACCACCCGGTCGGTGAGGCGGTCGAGGAGGGCGCGGTCGACGACGGCGTCGACACTGACTGTGCTGCTCATCGACGCCAGCCTACGGCGGTGGAAGGACAGCGCGCCGCCGGATATCGGCCCGCCGGCGGACGAACCGGCTCGATGTCCGTTGCGGACGCGTTGATCGCCTGAGAACAAGCAGTTGGCGTCAGCGTCTACACGTTCGACGAGGACTCTGCCGCCCCTCGCCCGGCCGGCGGCCGGGCGGCGGCCCCGATCAGCGCAGGACGGTGACCTCGACCCGCTGGAACTCCTTGACCTCGGTGTAGCCGGTGGTGGCCATGGCCCGGCGCAGGGCGCCGACGAGGTTCATGGAGCCGTCGGCGAGGTAGGACGGCCCGTTCAGGATCTCGGCCAGCGGGCCGATGCTCCCGACGTGCACCCTTTCGCCCCGCGGCAGGTCGGCATGGTGGGCCTCGGAGCCCCAGTGCCAGCCGCGCCCCGGCGCCTCGGTGGCCCGCGCCAGCGGCGACCCGACCATGACGGCGTCGGCCCCGCAGGCGATGGCCTTGGCGATGTCGCCGGACCGGCCGATGGAGCCGTCGGCGATGACGTGCACGTACCGGCCGCCGGACTCGTCGAGGTAGTCGCGCCGCGCGGCCGCGACGTCGGCCACGGCCGTGGCCATGGGAACCGTCAGCCCCAGCACGGAGCGCGTGGTGTGCGACGACCCGCCGCCGAAGCCGACCAGGACGCCTGCCGCGCCGGTGCGCATGAGGTGCAGCGCGGCCTGGTACGTGGCGCAGCCGCCGACGACGACCGGGACGTCGAGCTCGTAGATGAACTGCTTGAGGTTCAGCGGCTCGGCCCGGCCGGACACGTGCTCGGCGGACACCGTCGTGCCGCGGATGACCATGATGTCGACACCGGCGTCGATGACGGCCTGGTGGTAGCGCTTCACGCGCGGCGGCGACAGCGCGCCGGCCACCGTGACGCCGGCGTCGCGGATCTCGCGCAGGCGGTCGGCGATGAGGTCCTCGCGCACCGGGGCGGCGTAGATCTCCTGCAGCCGGTTGAGCGCCTTGCCCTCCTCGAGCCCGGCGATCTCCTCGAGCAGCGGCTCGGGGTCCTCGTACCGGGTCCACAGCCCCTCGAGGTCGAGCACGCCGAGCCCGCCGGCCTGCCCCAGCTCGATGGCCATGGACGGCGACATCACGGAGTCCATGGGCGCCGCGAGCAGCGGGATCTCGAACCGGTAGGCGTCGATCTGCCAGTGCGTCGACACCTCCTCGGGATCGCGGGTGCGACGCGACGGCACGATGGCCACGTCGTCGAAGGCATACGCTTGGCGGCCGCGCTTTCCACGGCCGATCTCGATCTCCGCCACCCGCAGAGGATATCGGAGCGCCTCGTCAGGGATGTAACAGGACGTTGCCGACCTTGTGACCGGTGTCGACGCGGGCGTGCGCCTCGGCGGCGTCGGCGAGGTCGTAGACCTGGTCGACGACGACGGTGAGCTCGCCGGCCGCGACCAGCCCGAGCAGGAACTCGTAGTCGGCGCGGCGCTCGGGCGCGACGCCGGCGACGACGTTGCCCCGCGCGCGGAGGGTGTCGCCGAAGCTCCCGACGGCGAGCAGCAGCCGGCCCGACGGGGTGAGCAGCGGCCGCCCCACCTTGATCGAGAGGTTGCCGACGGTGTCGAGCACGAGGTCGTAGCGCTCGGCGGTGCGGGTGACGTCATGGCGGGTGTGGTCGACGACGTGGGCGGCGCCCAGCCGGGTGACCAGCTCGGCGTTCGCGCCGCTGGTGACGCCGGTGACCGTGGCCCCGAAGTGCCGCGCCAGCTGGACGGCGCTGGTGCCGATGGCGCCGGACGCGCCGTTGACCAGCACCGACTGCCCGGCCGCCACGTGTCCCTTGTCGCGTAGGAAGAACAGCGCCGTCGTGCCGCCGAACAGCACGCCGGCGGCGTCGTCGTGGCTCACGCCGTCCGGCATGACGGCGACCTTCTCGGCCGGCATGGCGACGTACTCGGCGTGTGCGCCCATGCGCGCGCCGGCCATGCCGCAGACGCGGTCGCCGGGCCGCAACCGGGTGACGGCGGAGCCGACGGCCTCGACCACCCCGGAGTAGGCGCTGCCCAGGACCTTCCGCCGCGGCCGGACCACGCCGAACGCCAGCCGCGCGAACGGCGCGAAGCCGGCCGGGAACCGCGCGGCCCGCAGCCGGGCGTCGCCCGAGGTGACCGCCGCCGTGTGCACCCGGACCAGCACCTGGTCCGCCTTCGGCTCCGGCCGCGGGACGTCGGCCACGCGGACGACGTCGGGCGGGCCGTACCGGTCGTTCACCGCTGCCTTCATCATGTGCCCCCTTACACCTGTAAGTCTCAGGAGCACGATAGCCTTACACCCGTAAGGACACAAGACCCGGCGTGAGGAGCCTGCCGTTGACCACGCGCCCCGCCCTGTCCCGCGAACGCATCGTCGAGGCCGCCGTCCAGGTGGCCGACCGCGGCGGGCTCGCGCAGGTGAGCATGCGCAACGTGGGCAAGGAGCTGGGCGTCGAGGCGATGTCGCTCTACCACCACATCAAGGGCAAGGACGACCTGCTCGACGCCCTGGCGGACTGGATCTTCACCCGCATCGCGCTGCCCGGCCTGGACGATCCCTGGCGGCCGGCCATGACGGAGCGGGCGGCGTCGGCGCGCGCCACGCTGGGCGGACACCCATGGGCGCTGGGGCTGATCGAGTCACGGCGCGACGGCGGGCCGGCGCTGCTGCGTCACCACGACACGGTGCTGGGCTGCCTGCGCCGCAACGGGTTCTCGGTCGCGCTGGCAGCGCACGCGTTCTCGGCCCTCGACGCCTACGTGTACGGGTTCGTGCTCACGGAGCTGAACCTGCCGTTCGACGCCCCTTCCGGCGCCGAGGAGCTGGCCGGCGAGCTACGGCAGGCACTGCCCGTCGACGAGTTCCCCTACCTGATCGAGATGATCGAGGAGAAGGTGATCGGCCGCGACTACACCTACGGGTCGGAGTTCGAGTACGGCCTCGACCTGATCCTGGACGGCCTGGCCGACCGGCTGGCTCAGCGGCGCGAGGAGTAGTTCGGCGCCTCGACCGTCATCTGGATGTCGTGCGGGTGCGACTCCTTGAGCCCGGCCGACGTGATGCGGACGAACTGGCCGCGCTCCTTCAGCTCGGGGACCGTGCGCGCGCCGGTGTAGAACATCGACTGCCGCAGCCCGCCGACGAGCTGGTGGGTGACTCCGCCCAGCGGCCCGCGGAACGGCACCTGGCCCTCGATGCCCTCCGGGATCAGCTGGTCGTCGCTGGTGACATCGGCCTGGAAGTAGCGGTCGCGCGAGCCGGTGGTCTCGGCACCGCGCTTGCGCAGTGCGCCGAGCGAGCCCATGCCGCGGTAGGACTTGAACTGCTTGCCGTTGATGAAGATCAGCTCGCCCGGGCTCTCGGCGACGCCGGCCAGCAGGGAGCCGAGCATGACGGTGTCGGCACCGGCCACCAGGGCCTTGGCGATGTCGCCGGAGTACTGCAGACCGCCGTCGCCGATGACGGGGATGCCGGCCGGCCTCGCCGCGAGCGACGCCTCATGGATGGCGGTGACCTGCGGGACTCCCACGCCGGCGACGACGCGGGTGGTGCAGATGGAGCCCGGGCCGATGCCGACCTTGATGCCGTCGGCGCCGGCGTCGACCAGTGCCTGCGCACCGGCGCGCGTGGCGACGTTGCCGCCGATGACGTCGACGCCGCGGGCGGCGGGGTCGGACTTGAGCCGGCGCACCATCTCGAGCAGCAGGCTGGTGTGGCCGTGCGCGGTGTCGACGACGAGCACGTCGACGCCGGCCTCGACCAGCGACATGGCCCGCTCCCACGCGTCGCCGAAGAACCCGACGGCGGCGGCCGCGACCAGCCGGCCCTCGGCGTCCTTGGTGGCGTTGGGGTACTCCTCGGACTTCACGAAGTCCTTGACGGTGATGAGCCCCTTGAGCCGGCCGGCGTCGTCGACCAGCGGCAGCTTCTCGATCTTGTGCTTGGCCAGCAGTGCGAACGCGTCGTCGGACTTGATGCCCACGGGGCCGGTGACCAGCGGCATGCGCGTCATGACCTCGCTGACGCGGCGCTCGTCGAACTCGGCCGACGGGATGAACCGGATGTCGCGGTTGGTGATGATGCCGAGCAGGACGCCGTCGTCGTGGGTGACCGGCAGGCCGGAGATGCGGTACTGGCCGCACATGCGGTCCATCTCGGCCAGCGTGGCCTCGGGGCCGATGGTGACGGGGTCGGTGACCATGCCCGACTCGGACCGCTTGACGAGGTCGACGTGGTGCGCCTGGTCGTCGATGGAGAGGCTGCGGTGCAGGACGCCCAGGCCGCCCTGGCGGGCCATGGCGATGGCCATGCGCGACTCGGTGACGGTGTCCATGGCGCTGGACAGCAGGGGGATGCTGACCGAGATGTTCCGCGAGACCCGCGAGGTGGTGTCGACCTCGCTCGGGATCACGTCGGACTCACCGGGGAGCAGCAGGACGTCGTCGAAGGTCAGGGCGAGGGGCGCGAGCGAGTCCATGACACTTTCCTGGGTCGGCAGCCGGGGTTGGTCCCAGGGTAGTCCCGCACCCCGGCCGCGTGCCCCCTAGTCCGGCGTGCTCGTCGACACACCGTCGTCGTCCCGGTACGCAGGCGGGCGTAGCCGCGAATACGCAGCATGGGCGACGACGGCGACGGCTGCGGCCGACAAGGTGGACGGCATGACGATCACGACACGCACCGAGACGCCGTCGGCGACCAGCAGGCCCTGGCGGCTGACCGGCCGCCCGCGCAAGGCCGTGCTGGTCACGCACATCCTGTCCGCCGGCACCTGGTTCGGCATGGACATCGTCATGGCGGTGCTCGTCTTCACGGCCATCCGCACGGACTCCGACGAGACCCGCGCGATGACCTACCAGGCGGTGGAGCTGTTCGCCGTCTGGCCCATGGCCACCGCCGGCCTGGTGTGCCTGGCCAGCGGGGTCCTGCTGGGCCTGGGCAGCAAGTACGGGCTGGTGCGGTTCTGGTGGGTGGCGATCAAGCTGTGCCTCAACGTGCTGCTGTCGACGCTGGTGCTGCTGGCGCTGCGGCCGGGCGTGCAGGAGGCGGCCGAGCAGGGCCGGCTGCTGGGGAGCGGGGGCACGCTGCCGGACCCCGGCGGCATGGTCTACCCGCCCATCGTGTCGACGTCGCTGCTGCTGGTGGCCTACCTGCTGTCCGTCTTCAAGCCCTGGGGCCGGGTGCGCCGCGCGGCCCCGCAGCACACGCCGTAACCCTGTTATGACGAACCGGCAGGGTGTTACGGTGAGGACCATGCAGGAGTGGATCCCGGTCCCTGGGTCTGCGAAGGCCCGGCTGATCGAGGCCGCCATGCACCACTTCGAGCAGGCGGGCTACGAGGCGGCCACCGTCACCGAGCTGGCGTCGAAGGCCGGCGTCACCACGGGCTCGCTCTACCACCACTTCGGCTCCAAGCTCGGGCTGTACACCGTCGTCCGCGACGACCTCGAGAAGCGCATCACCGACCGCATGGAGGGCGCGGCCGAGACCATCGGCGCGCCGGGCCGCGAGGCCGCCCGGGTCGCGCTGCTGGTCGCGTTCGACGCGACGGCCCGCTTCGGCGTCTGCCGACTACTCGGCGAGACCGCGCCCAGCGACCACCCGGACCGCGTGCGGGCCACCCTCGCCGCGCTGCTGCCCGACGGCGTCCAGCTCGCCTCGGTCCTGCTGGTCGCGACCTGGCGCTCGGCCCTGCTCGAGGTCGCCGACGGCACCCCGGCGGCCACCGTCCGGGCCGCGCTGGAGTTCGCCCTCGACTGATCTGCCCATGACGCCGCTATACGAGCGACGAGAGCCGGCCCAGCCGCTCGACGGCGTCGTGCAGCACCTCGTCGCGCTTGCAGAACGCGAACCGGACCAGCGACGGCGCCGCCGACGGGTCGGAGTAGAAGACCGACACCGGGACCGCCGCGACCCCGACCAGCTCGGGCAGCCGCTGGCACAGCTCGACGCCGTCGGCGAACCCGAGGGGCGCGGCGTCGGCGATGACGAAGTACGTCCCGCCCGGCACCGACACCGGGAACCCGGCCGCGCGCAAGCCGTCAACCAGGAGATCGCGCTTGGCCTGCAGCCCGTCGCGGAGCCCGGCGTAGAAGTCGTCGTCCAGGCCGAGTCCGGTCGCCACGGCCGGCTGCAGCGGGCCGGCGCTGACGAAGGTGAGGAACTGCTTGACGGCGCGCGCGGCGGCGACGAGCTCGGCCGGGCCGTGCAGCCAGCCGACCTTCCAGCCGGTGACGGAGAACGTCTTGCCGGCCGACGAGATGGTGACCGTGCGCTCCGCCATGCCCGGCAGCGTCGCGATCGGCACGTGGACGCCGTCGTCGAACACCATGTGCTCGTAGACCTCGTCGGTGACGACGACGGCGTCGTGCTCGATCGCCAGCCGGCCGATGAGCTCGAGCTCGGCGCGGTCGAACACCTTGCCGGTCGGGTTCTGCGGTGTGTTCAGCAGCACGACGCGCGTGCGCGGCCCGAACGCGGCCCGCAGCTCGGCCTCGTCGAGCCCGAAGTCCGGCCAGCGAAGCGTGACAGTGCGCTTGACGGCGCCGGCCAGCGCGATGGACGCGGCATAGGAGTCGTAGACGGGGTCGAACGTGACGACCTCGTCGCCCGGCTCGCACAGCGCCATGATCGTGGCCGCGATGGCCTCGGTGGCGCCGGCCGTGACGAGCACCTCGGTGTCGGGGTCGGCGTCGAGGCCGTAGAACCGCTTCTGGTGCTGAGCGACCGCCTCGCGCAGCACCGGCAGGCCGGGTCCGGGCGGGTACTGGTTCAGCCCGCCGTGAATGGCATTGCTGGCGGCCTCCAACAGGACGTCGGGGCCGTCGGTGTCCGGGAAGCCCTGCCCCAGGTTGATGGCGCCGGTGCGGGTGGCGAGTGCGGTGATCTCGGCGAAGATGGTCGACGTGAACGGTCGCATCCGCTCGACGAGCGCGGGTCGGCGTGGTGGCACGGGTTCACGGTACTCGCGGGTGGTGATCGACACCGACTGCGGCATCGACGATGCGCTGGCCCTGCTCTACCTGGCCGGGCGGCCGCGGGACTGTGAGCCGGCCGCCGTCACCACGGTGTTCGGCAACGCGCCCGTCGCGGCGGTCGTCGCGAACGTCGGGCACGTGCTCGGACTGGCAGGGCTGGCGGACGTGCCGGTCGCGGTCGGCGCGGACGGGCCGGTGGACCCTGCGGGCCACCACGGTTCGGACGGTCTGGGCGACCTCGTCGCGGACAAGACGCCGCCGCACACCGTCGTCGACGAGGATGCCGCACGGTTCCTGGCCGGTCTCGCCCGCGACCGGCCCGGCCACTACGACCTGCTGGCGCTCGGCCCGCTGACCAACGTCGCGCGGGCGCTGGACCTCGAGCCGGACCTGCTGACGCTGTTCCGGTCGGTCGTGGTCATGGGCGGATCCGCGGACGACACGAACGTCCGCCGCGACCCCGAGGCGGCCCGGCGGGTGCTGACCGCGCCGCGGACCCGGCTGGTCCTGGTCGGGGTGGACGTCACCTCGACCGTGGTCGTCGGCGACGACGCCGTGCGGCGGCTGCGGGCGGCGGGGACCGCGCGGGCCGAGTTCGCCGCGGCCCTCGTCGAGCGGTACATCGACGCGTACGAGGGCAGGTGGGGCCGCCGGGTCGCTCCCGTCCACGACGCACTGGCCGCGGCGCTGCTGCTGCGGCCCGACTGGATCACCACCGCCCGCACGGAATCGCCGCCCGGCACCGTCGTCGCCCTGAAGTTGGACGGCGAGGCGTTCGTCGCCGATCTGCTCGGCGCTCTCGTTGTGGATTTTTGATAAAAGTTGGCTCGGAGGGATGATTTCCGCGGGTTCGACTGCTTAGGATGGCAGGAGCCCCGGAGCACCGCTTGTGCTCTGCTGCGTCTGCCCGGTTAGTGGGCAGCTGGTTCGGCGGTCGCCTTGGACCGTCTCCCACGAACCCTGCCTTCGCATGTGGAGACCCCTGTGGCGCTTTCCCCTACCCGATCCCTGCGCGCCGCCCTGCTGGGCGTCGCCGCTGGTGCGTTCGTCCTGGCCGGTTGCGGCTCCGACGACGGCGCCGGCCCCGGTGACGACGCGACCGAGGCGGCGTCGACCGGCGCCCCCGGCTCCGGCGAGTTCACGCCGGTCAGCGTCGACAACTGCGGCTTCGACGTCACCGTCGACAGCCCTCCGGAGCGCGTCGTCACCATCAAGTCGACCGCGACCGAGATGATGCTCGCCCTCGGACTGGCCGACAAGCTCGTGGGCACGGCGTTCGCCGACGGCCCGGTGCCCGACGCCTACGCGTCCGACCTCGACGGCGTCCCCGTCCTGTCCGACAACGTGCCCGGTCAGGAGGCCCTCCTCGACGTCGAGCCGGACTTCGTCTACGGCGGCTGGGAGAGCAACTTCGGCGTCGACACCGCCGGCGAGCGGTCGTCGCTGGCCGACTTCGGCATCACGACCTACGTGTCGCCGGCTGCCTGCCAGGAGCCGGCGTACCAGCCGGACCCGATGACCTTCGACGAGCTGTTCGCCGAGATCCACGAGGTCGCCTCGTTCTTCGGCGTCACCGAGGCCGCCGACTCGCTGGTGGCCGAGCAGCAGGCGCTGCTCGACCAGGTCGAGTCGCCCGGCGACGGACTGACGGCGCTCTGGTACTCCTCGGGCGAGGACGCGCCGTTCGTCGGCGGCGACATCGGCGCCCCGGCCATGATGATGCGCGAGCTCGGCGTCGAGAACATCTTCGCCGACGTCGACGCGACCTGGTCGAACGTCAGCTGGGAGCAGATCATCGACCGGAACCCGGACGTGATCATCCTGGTCGACGCGGCCTGGAACACCGCCGACAGCAAGATCGAGCGGCTCACGAACAACCCCGCGACCGCCGCGCTGCCCGCCGTCGCCGAGGAGCGGTACCTGACGCTGCCGTTCCCCGCCGCCGAGGCGGGCGTGCGCAACGCGCAGGCCGTCGTCGACCTCGCCGGGCAGCTGGAGGAGCTGGGCCTGTGACGACGACCGCTTCCCCGCCCACCGTGCCCGGCGGCGCTTCGGCGCCCCAGGTGCGGCGGGCGGGGGCGCGCACGACCGGCTGGATCGCCGTCATGACGGCGGTCCTGGCGGCGTCGATCACGCTGGCCGTCACCATCGGCTCCGCCGACCTGCATCCCCTGGACGTGTGGCGCTCGATCGGCGACCACCTGGGGCTGTCCTCGTCGTCGCTGTCGCAGCTGCGCGACGGCATCGTGTGGGAGCTGCGGCTGCCCCGGGTGCTGACGGCGGCCGCCGTCGGCGCCGCGCTGGCGGTCTGCGGCGCCGTCATGCAGACCCTGACCCGCAACCCGCTGGCCGACCCGTACCTGCTGGGGCTGTCGTCCGGCGCGTCGGTGGGCGCGGTGGCCGTGCTGATCCTCGGCGTCGGCTGGCTGGGCCTGCCGGTGGCCGCGTTCGCGGGCGCGCTGCTGGCGTTGGTGGTGACGTTCGCGCTGGCCAACCGGCGCGGCGAGCTGGCGCCGACGCGGACCGTGCTGGCCGGGCTCGCGGTGTCGTACCTGTGCTCCGCCGCGACGTCGTTCATCATCTTCTGGTCCGCGACCGGCGACTCCTACCGCGAGATCCTCAGCTGGCTGCTGGGTTCGCTCGGCGGAGCGTCCTGGTCAGACGCGGCGATCGTCTGGGTCGCCGTCGTCGTGGTCGGGGCGGTGCTGGTGTCGCGGAGCCGGGTGCTCGACGCGTTCGCGTTCGGCGACTCGACGGCGCTGTCGCTCGGCATCGAGGTCAACCGGACCCGGTGGACGCTGCTCACGCTGGTCGCGCTGCTCACGGGCGCTGCCGTCGCCGTCAGCGGCGCCATCGGCTTCGTCGGGCTCATGCTCCCGCACGCCGTCCGGTTCGTCGTCGGCTCCGGGCACCGCGCGGTGCTGCCGTTGTCGGCACTGGCCGGCGCCAGCTTCATGATCTGGGCCGACACCCTGGCCCGCACCCTGTTCGACCCGCGCGAGCTGCCGGTGGGCGTCGTCACCGCCTTCCTCGGTGCTCCCGCGTTCGCCGTCCTGCTACGCCGCCGGAGGGTTGGCCGATGACCGTTCTCGACACTCCCGTTCTGCTCCAGCCGCCGGCCGGTCGTGCGGAGGCTGCGCCCGCACTGTCGGTCGCCGACGTCTCCTGGTCCGCCGACGGGCGCCTCATCGTCGACGGCGTCCGCCTGTCGGTCGCGCCGGGCACGATGACCGGGCTGCTGGGACCCAACGGCTCCGGCAAGTCCAGCCTGCTGCGCACGGTGGCGGGCACCTACCGTCCCGACGGCGGCCAGGTGCTGCTGGGCGGTTCCGACCTGGGCGCGATGCGCCGCCGCGACCGCGCCCGCCGCGTCGCCGTCGTCGAGCAGGAGTCGTCGACGGACGTGCCGCTGCAGGTGCTCGACGTGGTCCTGCTGGGCCGGACGCCGCACCGCGCTTCTGCTGCTGACGAGGGGTTGGCGCTGGCTGCGTTGGAGACGGTCGGCATGCACGACCTCGCCGACCGCGACTGGCACACCCTGTCCGGCGGCGAGCGGCAGCGGGTGCACCTGGCCCGGGCGATCACGCAGCAGCCGGAGTTGCTGCTGCTCGACGAGCCGACCAACCACCTCGACATCCACTACCAGCTGGCGCTGCTGACGTTCGTCCGCTCGCTGGGGGTGACGACGCTGGCGGCGCTGCACGACCTCAACCTGGCGGCCGCCTACTGCGACCAGGTGGTCGTGCTGGCCGGCGGCCGGGTGGCTGCCGCCGGCGCGCCGTCGGAGGTCCTGGTCCCGGAGGTCGTACGGTCCGTCTTCGGCGTTGACGCCGACATCCACCTCAACCCCCGCACCGGCCGCCCGGTACTCACCTTCTCGCCCCTCTGATTCGGCTTGGCACGCCTGGGGTGACCCCTTGGCACGCCGGAGGCGACCAATCGCGTCCGACTTGCCCTGGTTTGTGGAACGCTCCGGCGTGCCAAGCCGGTCGCGTGGGTCAGGCGGTGAGCTTGGGGAGCACCTCGCGCCCGAACACGTCGATCCAGGTGCGTTGGTCGGGGCCGGCGTCGTGCAGGTAGACGTGGGTGGCGCCGGCGTCGAGGTAGCGCTGGATCTCGCGACGGTGCACCTCGAGGTCGGCGGAGATGAGCACCCGGCCCTCGAAGTCCTCGACCCGGACCATGCGTGCGATCTGGTCGAAGTCGTAGGGCGAGCGGATGTCGGCCTTCGAGAACCGCATGGCGCCGTTGGGCCACTCGCGCAGCGCCTGGGCGGCCGCCTCGGCGGGGTCGGGGGCCCACGAGAGGTGGACCTGCACGATCTTCGCCAGCGTCGACGGGTCCTTGCCGGCCGAGCGGGCGCCCTCGTCGAAGCGGCCGAAGAGGGACGCCACCTTGTCCGGCGTGCTGGCCACGGTGATCATGCCGTCGCAGGAGGCGCCGGCCCGGCGGGCGGTGATGGGCCCGGACGTCGCGATGTAGACCGGCGGCGGCGCGGCGGGCATGGTCCACAGGCGGGTGCGCTCGAGCGTGAAGAACCGGCCGTCGTGGCGGACGTCGCGGCCGGTGAAGAGCTTCTGGATGATCTCGACCGCCTCGAACATGCGGGCGATCCGCTGCGGCGCCTCGGGCCAGTACCCGCCGACGACGTGCTCGCTGATGGCCTCGCCGGACCCGATGCCCAGCCAGTGCCGGCCCGGGTACAGCTGCTCCAGCGTGGCCGCCGCCTGCGCGACGACGGCGGGATGCCACCGGAACGACGGGCAGGTCGCGCCGACGCCGACCAGGCCGCGGGTGCGCTCGGCCATGGCCGTCATGACGTTCCAGACGAACCCGGCCTGCCCCTGCTGCGGCGTCCACGGCTGGAAGTGGTCGTCGGCCATGACGCCGTCGAACCCCGCGGCCTCGGCCGCCACCGCCAGCTGCACGACCTCGGACGGCGCGAACCGCTCCAGCATGGCGGCGTAGCCCACCCGTGCCAGCGTCATCGTGCCAACCTAACGGTCGGACCCGCGGGCGGGCCACCAGACGATCCGGTCGGCCACGGCGGGGTCGCGGAAGACGGCGACGGACTCGTCGTAGCGCCGCCACCAGTCGCCCTCGCGCTCCGCGGCCATCAACAGCAGCGGCCGGCCGTCGACGGTCAGCTCCACCTCGGTGAGCACGCAGCGCTCGTGCCGGCCGGCCGCCCGGAGCCCGTCGTCGATCGTGAGCGCGACCCGTTCGATCCGTCCGTGCGGCAGCCCCAGGTCGGTGTGCAGCCGCACGTACGCGGTGTCGACGGCGGCCGGGTCGGCGGGGCACTCCGAGCTCAGGCACAGACCGGAGACGTCGTCGTCCTGGTAGGTGTCGGCCACGACCTCGCCGGCGTCGAGCACCAGCCGCAGCCAGTGCAGGCACCGCGCGCCCTCGGCCTCCTCGGAGTAGCGCGTGGGCCGGCCGTCCGGCGTCTCGCCGAGCGGCCACTCGGGCCCCTCCCACCGGACGACGTACCGCCCGGCCAGCTGGAGCCAGAGCGGCAGCGTGCCGAGCAGCCAGTCGATGCCGTCGGGCCGGAGCAGCGGACCGACGAGGTCGGGGACGGCCGCCTCGGTGAACCGGCGCACCAGGTGCCGCGGGACCGCGACCTCGCCGGCCGTCGCCGAGAGCACCGGCAGCGCGCCGCCGTCCTCGCGGAACACCTCGAACACCCCCGTGCGGCCGGCGTCGCCGCGGTGCTCGACGAGCTCCCAGCCGCTGCCGCCGCGGCGCCGGACATCGCCGGCCACCACGGCACGGAAGTCGCGACCGTCCGTCGCCCAGTCCCCCCGCACGTCCATGCCGTCATGATCTCAGGTCGCGCGGCTCACCTCGTCGAGCGGGAGGTGGACGAGCGGGTCGCCGACGGCGTCACCTGCGGCCAGCGCCGCGATCTCGGCCGCCGACGCCGCGCGGCCGAGCAGCCAGACGTCGTCGAGGTCGCCGAGGAGCTGGTTGGCGCCGTCCGGCCGCTGGCCCAGGTGCAGGCCGACGGCGGCGTCGGTGGTGACCGAGCCGGGCACGGGCGCCCCGGACGCGACCGCGACGCCGTCGACGTAGAGGACCACCCCGTCGGCGCCCCGCGTCAGCGCCACGTGGTGCCACCCGCCGTCGGCGAAGGACCCCGGCGCGATCAGCGTCCGGTTCCGAGCGACGTGTCGATCAGCGCCCGGATCCGGTTCGCCCCGGGCTCGAGCCGGATCCACCACTGGTCCCGTCCGCTGCCGGAGTTGTACGCCCACAGCAACGCCTGGTCGGCGGCGACGTCCGTGCGGAACCAGCCGGCCGCGGTGAACGGCCCGTCGCCGACGTCGACGTGAGCGCTCCGCGGCACCTCGACATGGTCGCCGGCCGCCCCCAGCCGCAGCGCCCCGTCGACGGCGCCGTCGGCCACCACCGTCGGCGAGCCGCTCACCACACCGTCGGACCCGCCACTCCCCGACGAGTCCGGAGTGGTCGCGACGGCGGGCAGCCCGCGGTCCAGCGCGACGAACGGCACGCGGGCGAAGGTGATGCGCTCGTAGGTCCCGGTGTCGCCGTTCTCGTACAGCACGCCGAGCGTCCGCCCACCGGCCTCGACCACGTCCGAGTAGGCCGCCGGGCCGTCGTGCAGCACCGGCCCACCGGTCCACGTCGCGCCCTGGTCGAAGCTGTACCGCAGCTGCAGCGTCCGCCGCGCCGTCGGGTTCGCCGGACCGGAGTACACGAGCCGGTCGCCGGCGCGCGGCAGCCGCAGCACCGAGCCCTGCACGACCGGCGTGACGATGCCCGGTTCCAGCGCGTACGGCGCGTCGAACGTCTCGCCGCCGTCGCTGCTGGTGGTGGTCGCGCGGGTGCCGACACCGGTGCCGTTCTGGTCGCGCGCGTTGAAGTAGAGCGTGCCGTCGGCGAGCTCGGTGACGGTGTTCTCGTTCGGGTTCACGACGCCGGTCAGCGGGGTGTCGATGTCGCCGAGCTGCCAGGTCAGGCCGCCGTCGTCGCTGTAGAGGGAGTGCGCACCGTAGTACTTCGCCTCCTGCCCGGTGTCGGCCGAACCGGGCGCCGGGCTGGTCGAGTGGTTCGCCGGCGCGACCAGCCGGCCGCGGTGCTCGCCGTGCTCGAGCGCGATGGCGTGCACCGGCCCGGTCGCGTACCAGCGCCACTCAGGCAGCTTGGTGTCAGCGGTGATGTCGCGCGCGGCGGACCAGCTGGCGCCGTCGTCGCTGCTGCGTTGGACGAACACGCGGCGGCTCTGCTCGGGGGTGACCTCGCCGCGCATGATCTCGGCCTCGGTGGCGTCGCCGGCGTTGTGGGTGCTGAGCAGGACGACGTCGCCGGTCGCGGGGTCGACGACGGGCGTCGGGTTGCCGAAGACGTTCAGGCCGTTGTCGCCGACCACCTGCAGCGGCCCCCACGTGCGGCCGTTGTCGTGCGAGCGGCGCAGCACGAGGTCGATGTCACCGGTGTCGCCCCCGCCGCCGACCCGGCCCTCGGCGAACGCGAGCAGCGTGCCCTCGTCGGAGCGGACGATCGCGGGGATGCGGAACGTGTCGTAGCCCTCGGTGCCGGACTCGAAGACGACGGTCTGCCGGATCGGCGGCGCGGCGTGGGCCGTGAGGGCACCCGCCGACAGAGCGAGCGTCAGGGCAAGGACGACGGGCAGGCGCATGGAGGTCCTCCTTCGTCGGGAAGATCCATCCCACATCACATATGGGATATGTGTCAAGAACGTTGACGAACGGTCGCCTCTTTGGTCGGATATCCGACATGACGGACCTCACACGACGGGCAGCACTCACCCTGGCGGCGGCCGGCTCGGCCGGTGCGGTCGCCTCTCTATCGACGACGGCGTCAGCTGCGGCCCCCGCGGGCGGCCCGGCCGGCGGCGCCAGCTGGACGCGGCTCCCCGACGTCCCGGCGAACACCACGGACTGGCACGAGGCGATACCGGTCGGTGAGGCGTACTGGACCCAGCTCGGGCTGGCCGGGCCGATCGCCGGCGCGCACGGCGACCACCTGATCGTCGCCGGTGGAGCGAACTTCCCGGAGCCGGCGCTGACCGCGACCAGGGCGAACACGCTCGGCAAGGTGTACTGGACCGACGCGTTCGTGTACTCGCGGCGTACGCGGCGTTGGCATGCCGCGGGGCAGCTGCCGGACGCCGTCGGCTATGCGGCGACGCTGAGCACCGGCGACGGCGTGCTGGTCATCGGCGGCGAGGGCTATCGCGGCGGACCCGGCGGCACACTGCAGCGCCCGGTCGAGAAGTTCGCCGACGTGTACCGGTTGCGCTGGGACGAGCGGCGGGCGCGGCTCGAGCGGGCCGAGCTGCCGCCGCTCCCCCGGCCCTTGTCCTACGCCGTCGCCGGCATCGTCGACGGGGTCGTGTACGTCGCCGAGGGCGGCGACTTCTACGGGCTGGACCTGTCCCGGCCCGAGCGTGGCTGGGCGACGCTGCCGCGCTGGCCGGGCGACCCGCGCACCGTCGCCGTCGGGGCCGCCCAGGACGGCCGGTTCTTCCTGCTCAGCGGCCGCTCGCAGGGTGCGGACAAGGCCTGGACGTTCCACCGCGACGCGTACGCCTACTCGCCGCGGCGCCGTCGCTGGGACCGGATCGCCGACCTGCCGTGGTGCGTCACCGCCGGCCTCGCCCACCCCGTCGGCCGGACCGGGCTCGTCGTCGTCGGCGGCGACAAGGACATCGACCGCTGGAACCTCATCGAGCACCACGTCGCGCTGCGGGCCGCCGCGCCGCCCGGGTCGGCGGAGTGGCAGCGGCAGAACGACATCGTGACCTGGATCTACGACCACCACACCGGCTTCAACGGCGAACTGCTGCGCTACGACACTCGCCGCGACCGCTGGAGCGTCGACGGCTGGTTCCCCGGCCCGCCGCCGGCCACCACCCCGGCTGTCGACTGGGACGGCGACCTGGTCGTCGCGAGCGGCGAGGTCGGCCCCGGCATCCGCACCCCGCGCGTCTGGCGGGCGGAGTTCTAGCCGGTGGCGCACGACGGGGCCGGCTCGCGCCAGCCCCGTTCGCTCCCTGCGGCTCGCCCGCTACCTCAGCAGCGCGACGAACTGGTGCAAGGTGACACCCAGAATCGAGAACGCTCCAATGATCAACGGGCGCAGATCCCTGAGGATCTGGCCGATGACCTCGGTGTGCTGACGCAGCTTTCGTAGCCTGGTCAGCCTCGATCGCTCTCGCCTGTAGGTGCGTGTCATGCGATTGCCTCCTGAGTGCTGAGGGCACCGGATGAGCCGCTCCTACAGCCCGCCCGGTAGCCCATCTCTGGACTACGCCGGGCGGATTCCCGATGTAGTTAGCCCATCAGGATGACAGCTGGTCAGCCAGAACGTCAACCGCTACTCTGGTCATGGCTGGGGGAGGTGCTCCTACACCCGTGATCCTGGCCGAGGCCCCGGCCGCGTCATGCGATTGCCTCCGCGCGCCGGGGCTTCTTCTCGCTTCCAGCCTCAGGCGGTCAGGTAGCCGACGGCGTAAGCGGCGAGCCAGTGCTCGACCATGTAGTCGCCGCCGACGACGTACGGCAGGCCGGCCTCGGCGTGGACCGCAGCGGACGCCGTCAGCGCACCCGCCGCGGGCGATGCGGCCGGAAGCGCCGATGCCACCGCCACCATCGACCAGGCGCGGCTGAGGTTCAGCCCGGCCAGGTGCGCCAGCTGACCGTCCGAGGGGTCGGAGACGGTCACCGGCGCGAACAGGACCGCCGGCTCCGACGACGCGGCGCCGGGCAGGAACCGCCCGAACCAGGCCGCGAACTCGTCGGCGGGCAGGACCCGCGCCACCAGCTCGGCCTCGGCCAGGGCGGGCGAGAGGAAGTCGCTGCCGGACGGCTCGTAGTGGGCCGGATAGTCGGTGTCGGCGAGGTACCAGCGGCGGACCGCGTCGTCGATGGCGGCCCGCAGCTCACCGTCCGACGCCGCCGCCCAGTCGTACGAGCGCAACAGTCCGAACGCGGAGTTCGGGTGCAGCCCGCCGCGCACCGGATAGGTCTGCGCCGGCAGCCAGCCGAGCAGGTTCGCCGTCAGCACGTCCGCCAGCGGCCGCACCGCCGCAGCCCACGCCCGCCCGTCCGCGTCACCCGACCACAGCGAGAGCTCGTGCGCCAGCGTCAACAGCCAGCCCCAGCCGTACGGGCGCTCGCGGGTCCGGCCGATCCCGGACGCGAAGAACTCCGCCTCCCGCTCCAGGTTCGACGGGGTCAGGTGCGCGCCCAGCGCCTCCCGCACCGTCGACGCCGACGACGGCGGCAGCGCGGCCTCCGCCAGCCGCAGCAGCCGCACGAGGACCCAGTGCATCTCGACCGCGGAGTGCCAGTCGAGCGAGCCGAAGAACGCCGGGTGCTGGTCGCGGTGCTGCGGGTACGGCCCGGGCTCGACGGCATAGATCATCGGCAGATGCGGGTACTCGCGGTCGATGCAGGCCAGCGCCGTCCGGGCGTAGTCCGCGGCATTCGACTGCAGCAACGACAGCCGCTCGCTCATCCGGCCGCGCCCTCGGGATCGAGCGGCGCACCATCGCCCTCGGCCGGCAGGTCGCCGCGCTCCACCGGCGAGCCGCCGTCACCACCGTCGACCGAGGCGAACAGCGCGTCCAGCTCGTCCGACGACGGCGGATGCGCGTCCTCGACCGCGGCCCGCAGCGTCTCTTCGTCGGCCACGCCCGCCGGCGCGGTCAACGTCACCGCGACACCGTCGTGCACCGCGACACACTCCTGCTGGTCACCGGCGGCGACGCAGCCGGGGTCGGTCCCGCCGCGCGGGTCGGTGGTGAGCATCACCATGCCGCCCGCCGCCGACACGTACGCCGTGCTGAAGCCGGCCTCGCCGGAGACGCCGACGGACTGCGAGGCCGGCTCGAACCCGTCCAGCGAGACCGCGTAGACGACGTCCGGGTCGACGCCGATCGAGCTCGCCCGGGAGGACAGCTCGTCGTCGGACGCGGGCTCGGCCGACTCCGATCCACACGCGGCCATCATCAACACACCCAGCGGAACGACCCAGCGCAACACCGTCACGCCCGCCATGCTCTCAAAGCGAACGGCCCGGGCCCCCACGCAGGGGACCCGGGCCGCCGTCGTACCGGAAGCAGAACCTCAGTGGCCGTGACCGTGGCCGTGGCCGCCCTCGGCCACGGGCTCCTCGGGCTTGTCGGCCACGAGAACCTCGGTGGTGAGCAGCAGGCTGGCGATCGACGCCGCGTTGGCGACCGCGGAGCGGGTCACCTTGACGGGGTCGAGGACGCCCTGGGCGATGAGGTCGCCGTACTCGCCGGTGGCCGCGTTGTAGCCGTGGCCGGGTGTGCCGTTCTCGACGTTGGCCACGATGACGTAGCCGTTCTCGCCGGCGTTCTCGGCGATCCACCGCAGCGGCTCGACCAGCGCGCCGCGCACGATGGCGGCACCCGTGGCCTCGTCGCCGGAGAGCTCGAGCCCGTCGATGGCCGACCGGGCGTGCACCAGGGCCGCGCCGCCGCCGGAGACGATGCCCTCCTCGATGGCCGCGCGCGTCGCAGACACGGCGTCCTCGATGCGGTGCTTGCGCTCCTTGAGCTCGACCTCGGTGGCCGCGCCGACCTTGATGACGCCGACGCCGCCGGCCAGCTTGGCCAGCCGCTCCTGCAGCTTCTCGCGGTCCCAGTCGGAGTCGGTGTTGTCGATCTCGGCCCGGATCTGCGTGACCCGGCCGTCGATGTCGGCCTGCGCGCCGCCGCCGTCGACGACGGTGGTGTCGTCCTTGGTGACGACGATCCGGCGGGCCGAGCCGAGCACGTCGAGCCCGACCTGGTCGAGCTTGAGGCCGACCTCCTCGGCGACGACCTGGCCGCCGGTGAGCACGGCGAGGTCCTGCAGGATCGCCTTGCGGCGGTCGCCGAAGCCCGGCGCCTTGACGGCGACCGAGGTGAACGTGCCGCGGATCTTGTTGACGACGAGCGTGGACAGCGCCTCGCCGTCGACGTCCTCGGCCACGATCAGCAGCGGCTTGCCGGCCTGGACGACCTTCTCGAGCAGCGGCAGCAGGTCGCTCACCGACGAGATCTTGTTCTGGTGGATCAGGATGTAGGCGTCCTCGAGGACGGCCTCCTGACGCTCCTGGTCGGTGACGAAGTACGGGCTGAGGTAGCCCTTGTCGAACTGCATGCCCTCGGTGAACTCGAGCTCGGTGCCGAAGGTCTGCGACTCGTCGACCGTGATGACGCCGTCCTTGCCGACCTTGTCGAACGCGTCGGCGATGACCTCGCCGATGGTCGGGTCCTGCGCGGAGATGGCGGCGACCGCGGCGATCTCGGACTTCTCGTCGACCGGGCGCGCGGACTCGACCAGGCGGGCGCGGACGGCCTCGACGGCCGCGTCGATGCCGCGCTTGATGCCCAGCGGGGACGCGCCGGCGGCGACGGACTTCAGGCCGCGCTGCACCATGGCCTGCGCGAGCACCGTCGCCGTCGTGGTGCCGTCACCAGCGACGTCGTTGGTCTTCGTGGCGACTTCCTTGGCGAGCTGAGCGCCGAGGTTCTCGTGCGGGTCCTCCAGCTCCACCTCGCGGGCGATGGTGACGCCGTCGTTCGTGATGGTGGGAGAACCGAACTTCTTGTCGAGGACGACGTTGCGGCCCTTGGGGCCGAGCGTCACCTTGACCGTGTTCGCGAGGGCGTCGACACCGCGCTCCAGGCGCCGGCGGGCGTCCTCGTCGAACTCGAGGATCTTGGGCATGGGGAACCGGTCCCTTTCAGAGGGTCGTGCTGAAACGTGAAAAACGCCCCGACCCGAGCCGGCGACGAGGCCGGGTTCGGGTCGGGGCGTCAGCGCGTCACTTCTGGACGATCGCCAGAACGTCGCGGCCGGAGAGGATGAGCAGCTCCTCGCCGCCGTACTTCACCTCGGTGCCGCCGTACTTCGAGTAGAGCACCACGTCGCCGACCTTGACGTCGAGCGGGATGCGCTTCTCGCCCTCGTCGTCCCAGCGGCCCTCGCCGACGGCGACGACCTCGCCCTCCTGGGGCTTCTCCTTGGCGGTGTCAGGGATGACGAGCCCGGACGCCGTGGTCTGCTCCGCTTCGAGCGGCTTGACCACGATGCGGTCCTCGAGTGGCTTGATGGAGACCGACACTTGTCTGACCTCCCCTTTCGCGGGATGTCACGAACGCTTCTGTGGACCGGCCGCACGTCGCCGTCGTCGCGGGTGCCGGCGACCTCGACCGTTGGCACTCTCATGGTGAGGGTGCCAACGCCCAACTTAGCACTCGGTCAAGGTGAGTGCTAGTCCGCGTCGGGTGAGAGGCTGAGCGCCGTGCAGACGGCCACGTTCGACGCGCTCAGGACGCCCGCCGGCGCCGCGCTGCTGGCCGACGCGACGGCCGCGTACGGGCGCGAGGACGAGTTCGCGCTGGGAACCCGGCTGAGGCGGTCGGCCGGCCCGGACCTGGTCGCCGCGGCGCTGACGCAGGCCCGGCTGCGCGCCCGTGCGGTCGACAAGTTCGACCCCGCCGACGCGGCCCGGATGTTCTTCACCGTCGACGGCTACGAGCAGGCGACCCGGGTGGCGGTGGCCCGGCACCGGGCGGCGCGGCTGGCTGCGTTGCTTCGGCCCGGCGCGGCCGTCGCCGACCTCTGCTGCGGCATCGGCGGCGACCTCGTCGAGCTGGCCCGGGCCGGGCTGACGGTGACGGGAGTCGAGGCGGACCCGGTGACGGCGGCCGTGGCGGCGGCGAACGTGGCGGCGCTGGGCCTCGGTGGCGCTGCGCGCGTGAAGCACGGCGACGCGACGGCGACCGACCGGACGGCGTACGCGGCGGTCGTGTGCGACCCGGCCCGGCGGGGCAGCCGCGGCCGCGTCTTCGACCCCGACGCCTACCGGCCGCCCTGGTCGTTCGCGCTGGAGCTGCTGACGGCGACGGCGTGCGTGAAGGTCGCGCCCGGCATCCCGCACGACCTGCTGCCCGGCGCCGTCGAGGCCGAGTGGGTCTCCGAGCGCGGCGAGGTCAAGGAGGCGGCGCTCTGGTCCGGCGGGCTGGCGCGGACGGGCGACGACGGGGTGAGCGTGCGGCGGCGGGCGACGCTGCTGCCGTCGGGCGCGACCCTGACCGACCTGGACGACCCCGGCCCGTCGGTGCGTCCGCTGGGCGGATTCCTCTACGAGCCCGACGGCGCCGTCATCCGGGCCGGACTGGTGACGGCGGCGGCCGCGATGGTCGGCGGCGGGCTGCTGGACCCCTCGATCGCCTACGTGACCGCGGACGACGCCGTCGGCACCCCGTTCGCCCGCGGCTACCGCGTCGTCGAGACGCTGCCCTATGACGTGAAGGCGCTGCGCGCGTACGTCCGCTCGCGAGGCATCGGGATCCTCACCGTCAAGAAGCGCGGCGTCGGCGTCGAGCCGGAGAAGCTGCGCGCTGCCGTCCGCCCGTCCGGCGACGCCGCCGCGACCTTCGTCGTCACGCGGGTGGCCGGGAAGGCGACCGTGATCGTCGCCGACCCGCTCTGACAGACTCGGCGTCCATGGCGGGCAAGCAGAGTGCGGGCATCCTGCTGCACCGGGACGGCGCGGACGGCGTCGAGGTGCTGCTCGGGCACATGGGCGGGCCGTTCTGGGCGAAGAAGGACGCCGGCGCGTGGTCGCTGCCGAAGGGCGAGTACGAGCCCGACGAGGCGCCGGCCGACGCCGCGCGACGCGAGTTCACCGAGGAGCTGGGCCTCCCCGTGCCCGACGGCGACCTGGTCGAGCTGGGCACGGTGAAGCAGTCCGGTGGCAAGACGGTGACGGCGTGGGCCCTGCGCGGCGACCTCGACCCGGACGCCGTCGTGCCCGGGACCTTCGAGCTGGAGTGGCCGCCGCGCTCCGGCCGGACGCAGGAGTTCCCCGAGGTCGACCGGGTCGAGTGGTTCACCCTCGACGCCGCCCGCGAGAAGATCGTCAAGGCCCAGGCCGCCTTCCTCGACCGGCTGGCGGACGTCCTCAGTTGAGCCGGGCGGCCGCCGCGACCAGGCGGTCGACGTGGTTGCCGTAGACGGCGTCGACGCCCGTCGCGAGGAGGCGGTCGAGGACCTTCGGCGTCTGGGCGTCCCAGCCGAAGGCGTGCACGCCGGCCTCGTGGAACAGGTCGACGTAGATCGGGGTCCAGTCCTGCCAGTGGAAGTTGACCGCGTCGATCCCGCGCGCCGCGAGCGTGCGGGCCCGGCCGCGGACGCCGTCCTGCAGGCGGCTCACCCGGGTGGAGTCGACCAGCCGGACGTCCCCCGCCTCCTCGCGCCAACGAGAGACGACGGACAGCGACGGATGGCACAGCCAGGTCCGCGGCGGCACACCCGCGGCCCGGACCACCGACACGACCGGGCCGAACGCCGCCGGGTCCTTGACGTCCAGGGACAGCTCGAAGTCGGTCCCGCACGCCGCGTACAGCTCCTCCAGCGACGGCACGTGCGCCGGCAGCTCCGCCCGCGGGACCGCCGAGATGGGCCGGCGGCGGAAGCGCGGCCCGACGACGCCGTCGTGGTCGAGGACGACGACGCCGTCGGCGCTGACCCAGGCGTCGCTCTCGAGACCGGTCGCGCCGAGCCGCAGGGCCAGCTCGAACGACGGCAGCGTGTTCTCGGGCTCGCGCGCCATGGCGCCGCGATGCGCGAACAGGACGGGCGGGCCTCCGGTGAGGGTCATCACACGCATCATCCCAGCCACGACACCGGCCCGCCCTTGTCAGCACGCGGGCCGGCTGCGAAAATTGGATCTTGAGCCAGCCCGCTCACCGCATGACCCTGCCCGACGCTGGCCGCGCCGGGTGCGAGTCGACCCCCGAAGGGCCGAAGTGCTCTTGACTCGCATCCGTTGGCGAAGCGATGCCACTTGTCAAGAACTGCGTCGTTTCATTTCGCAAATGCCATGAGACGGGGCATTCCGAAAATACCGGGAGACGTGTAACACTTCCGGACATGCAGATCCCGTTCTCGCCCTCCGCCCGGAGCAGCCTGGGCGTGGAATGGGAGCTCCAATTGGTCGATCCCGAGACGCGCGAACTCACCTCGGGCGCCGTCGAGATCCTCGACGAACTGCGCCCGGCCGGCGCCACGGAGCACCCGAAGGCCAAGCACGAGCTGCTGCAGTCGACCATCGAGGTGGTCACGGGCGTGTGCACCACGGTGGGCGAGGCGCGCGCCGACCTCGCCGAGACCGTCGCCACCGTCGCGAAAGCAGCCGACCGGCGCGGACTCGCGCTCATGTGCGCCGGCACGCACCCGATCACCAACTGGAACAGCCAGAAGATCAGCCCGAAGCCGCGCTACGAGCAGCTCGTCGAGAACCTCCAGTGGCTGGCCCGGCGGCTGCAGATCTTCGGCGTCCACGTGCACGTCGGCGTCCGGTCGCCGGCGAAAGTCATCCCGATTGTCAACGCCCTGACGTCGTACGTCCCGCATTTCCTGGCGCTGTCCGCGTCGTCGCCCTTCTGGGTGGGCCACGACACCGGCCTCGCGTCGTCGCGCAGCAAGGTCTTCGAGGCGCTGCCGACGGCCGGCCTGCCGTACCAGCTGTCCGGCTGGGACCAGTTCGAGGCGTACATGGGCACCCTCATCTCGACCCGGACCATCGACTCCGTCCGCGAGGTGTGGTGGGACATCCGCCCGCACCCGGACTTCGGCACCGTCGAGCTGCGCATCTGCGACGGCCTGCCCACGCTCGACGAGGTGTGCACCGTCGCCGCCCTGGCGCAGTGCCTGGTCGAGCGGCTGGACCGCGAGATCGACCGCGGGTACATCCTGCCGTCGCCGAAGAACTGGGTGGTCCGCGAGAACAAGTGGCGCGCGGCCCGGTTCGGCCTCGACGCCGAGATCATCGTGGACGATCAGGACAATGTGGTCCCGCTACGCAGAGCGTTGCTCGATTTGGCCGACGAACTCATGCCCATTGCCCGTAGACTGTCCTGCGCCGACGAGCTCGCCGGTATCGAGCGCATTCTTGCGCGCGGAGCGAGCTACCAGCGGCAACGGACAATTGCAGAGGCGAACGGCGGTGATTTGACCAAGGTCGTCGACAGCCTCTTGGAAGAGATGGCAACGGGGTTGTGACCGAGTGACCTACGACTGGCTTGCGAGCTGGCTCGATCTGCATACCGACGAACTGACGGCGCTGCGACGCATGCTGCACGCGCGGCCCGAGCTCGGCCTGAACGAGCATCAGACCACCGACCTCCTGGTCCGGCAGCTGCGGATGTCCGGCCTCGAGCCGCGGGTCCTGCCGCGCGGCACCGGCGTGGTCGTCGACATCGGCACCGGATCGCGCACCGTCGCGCTGCGCGCCGACATCGACGCCCTGCCGCTCCCGGATCTCAAGGACGTCCCCTACCGCTCCACCGTCGACGGCGTCTGCCACGCCTGCGGCCACGACGCGCACACCGTCATGGCGCTCGGGGCGGCCATGGCGCTGGCCAAGGTGCCGCAGCTGCCCGGCCGGGTGCGCGTCATCTTCCAGCCGGGCGAGGAGATCATGGCCGGCGCCCGCGAGGTCATCGCCGCCGGCGCGCTCGAGGGCATCGAGCGGGCGTTCGCGCTGCACTGCGACCCGCGGCTGCCGGTCGGCCAGATCGGCATGCGGTCCGGGCCCATCACGGCGGCCTGCGACCTCGTCGAGGTGCGCGTGTCCGGTCCCGGCGGCCACACCGCCCGCCCGCAGCTGACCGTCGACACCATCGACACCATCTCGCGCATCGCCGTCGACGCCCCGGCCATCCTGGCCCGCCAGATCGACGTCCGCGCCGGGTTCTCGCTGGTCTGGGGGTCGGTGCAGGCCGGCGGCCCGCCCAACGCCATCCCGTCCGAGGGCGTGCTGCGCGGCACCGTCCGGGTGCTCGACCACGCCGCCTGGGCCGACGCGGAGAAGTACGTCCGCGCCGTCGTCCGCGACATCGCGCACCCCAGCGGCGCCCGGGTCGAGATCGACTACGAGCGCGGCGTGCCGCCCGTCGTGAACGACGAGGCCACCGTCGCGCTGATGCGCCAGGCCGTCGCCACGGAGCTGGGCCCGCAC
The DNA here is from genome assembly GCF_014204975.1 of Jiangella mangrovi. Taxonomy (NCBI): domain Bacteria; kingdom Bacillati; phylum Actinomycetota; class Actinomycetes; order Jiangellales; family Jiangellaceae; genus Jiangella; species Jiangella mangrovi. The sequence goes on along the minus strand of NZ_JACHMM010000001.1, from coordinate 2,961,970 downwards.
GCCGTCGCCGGCACCGAGACCAGCATGGGCGGCGAGGACTTCGCCTGGTACGGCGAGCACGTGCCGCTGGCCCTGGCCCGCATCGGCGTCCATGGCAGCGCGCTGCCGAAGATGGGCGACCTGCACCAGGGCGACTTCGACATCGACGAGAAGGCGCTCGCCTACGGCGTCCGGGTCTTCGTCAGCACGGCGCTGACGGCGCTCGCCTCGTCGCGCTGACCTCGCGCCCGGGAAGTCCGGGGTGTCGCGGTTACGATGATCGGGTGACGGATCGGACGGCGGACGGGGCGGCGGCCAGGCCGGTGGCGTTGCCATGACCATGGCCGAGGACATCGCCGAGCTGATCCTGCAGTCGATCGTCGACGGCGCGCTGCCGCCCGGCGCCACGCTGCCGCCCGAGGCCGACCTCGCCGAGAAGTTCGGCGCCAGCCGGCTCACGGTGCGCGAGGCGATCCGGATCCTGCGCACGCAGAACGTCGTGCGCATCAACCGCGGCCGCGGCACCCAGGTCAACCCGACCGAGGACTGGACCTCGCTCGACGCGATCATGCGGGTGTCCGCGGGCGGCCTGGGGTCGACGGCGTTCGTGGCGGCCCGGCTGCTCGAGGCGCGCCGCATGATCGAGGTCGGCGCCGTCCAGCTGGCCGCCGACCGCCGCACCGACGACGACCTCGCCGAGCTCGAGGCCACCATCGCCCGCATGCGCGAGGCCGGCGACCGCGACGACCTCGAGGCCGTCGTCGACGCCGACCTGCGCTTCCACGCCGTCGTCATGCGGGCCAGCGGCAACCCGTTCGTGCCGCTGCTGTTCGACAGCATCGGCCCGCTGCTCGTGCAGACGCGCCGCCAGACATCGTCCGTCCCGGGCATCCGGCGCGCGGCGCTGCGCCACCACCAGGCCATCCTCGACGCGCTGCGCCACGGCGACGCCCAGGAGGCGCGGCTGGCCATGGAGCGCCACCTCAGCCAGATGGACGACGACCTGCGCGGCGCCGCTCCCGCGATGTGAGATCACGCCGCGTTCGGGCGAGCCATCGCCAGGCATGTCCGCTCGGTACAGTGTGAGCACCTCAACCTGATCATTTCCGGCTCTTCTGCTGTTTCCGTAGGTGTTGGCCGAGGATTCCTCACCGACCTCAGGTGGATTCGATGGCGGGCGGTTCGGTGGGGCCAGGGTGCCACCAATCCGCCCGCCATCGGCCCGGTCGCCGGCGAAGGGCCGGGGCTATCAGGTGACCAACGCATCCCGATGCGCGCGGGCTGTGTCACCTGATCATTCCGGTGCCCTGCCGGCCCGACCTACCCGCGGAACGGGTCGAAGAGCCTCGTTCACGGCCGGCCGGCCTGGCCAGCCAACGTCCCGACCGGCCGGCGGCGGCCGAGCGACAACCAACTGGACGCACCGCGCTCCCTCGACTATGGTCTGCATCTGACAACAGACGTCAGACGTCAGTACTCAAGACACTCAACGAGGAGCGAGCGCGCGTGGCATTGGCGGACCAGATCGCCGAACGGCTGCTCCAGTCGATCATCGACCAGGAGTTCCCGCCGGGGTCGTCGCTGCCGGCCGAGGCCGAGCTGGCCGAGCGGTTCGGCGCGAGCCGGCTCACGGTCCGCGAGGCGATCCGCGCGCTGCGCACCCAGAACGTCGTCCGCATCCAGCGCGGCCGCGGCACCCTGGTCAACACGCCCGAGCAGTGGACGTCGCTGACGGCGCTGGTCCAGGCGGCGAACGGGGCGACGACGGCGACGGGAGCCACCGGACAGGCGGCCGAGCGGCTGCTCGAGGCGCGCCGGATGATCGAGGTCGGCGCCGCCCAGCTGGCCGCCGACCGGCGCGACGACGCCGACCTGGCCCGGCTGGCCGAGCACATCGACGGCATGCGGCGTGCGGCCGCGGCCGGCGACGTCGAGCGCTTCGTCGCCGACGACATCGCCTTCCACGACGTGATCATGCAGGCCAGCGGCAACCTGTTCGTCCCGGCGCTGTTCGGCACGTTCGGCCCGCTGCTCATCGAGGCGCGCCGGCAGACGTCGGCGGTGCCGGAGATCCGGGTCAACGCCATCGGCCACCACGTCGAGATCCTCGCCGCCCTGACCGGCCACGATCCCGAGGCGGCGCGCGCGGCCATGGAGCGGCACATGGACCAGACCCTGCGCGACCTGCGCACCCACGTCACCCGAACCCCGGGCCGCGACCCTGCCGACGTCCTCGCGCCGTTCCCGCCGGTCCGCCCGGCCGACCTCGTGCTGCTGCGCGACCGGGTCCGGCACGGGCGCACCGTCGTGGTGCTCGACGACGACCCCACCGGCACCCAGGCGGTCGCGGACGTCCCGGTGCTGAGCAGCTGGTCCGCCGACGACGTCCGCTGGGCGCTGCGCCAGTCCGCCGGCGGGTTCTTCGTGCTGACGAACACCCGCAGCCTGTCCCCCGACGACGCCGCTGCCGTCACCCGCGAGGTCGTCGACGTCTGCCTCGAGGTCGCGCGGGCCGACGGCGTCGACGTCGCCTTCGCCAGCCGCAGCGACTCGACGCTGCGCGGGCACTTCCCGCTGGAACCGGACGTCATCGCGGAGCGCTCGGCGGCCGCGGGCCGGCCAGTCGACGCCGTGCTGGTGGTACCGGCCTACGTCGACGCGGGCCGGCTGACCGCCGGCTCGGTGCACTGGGTCCGCCAGGGCGACCAGCTGGTCCCGGCCGCGCGGACCGAGTTCGCCGCCGACGCGACCTTCGGCTACCGCGAGTCCGACCTGCGCCGCTGGGTCGAGGAGAAGACCGGCGGGCGGATCGCCGCGAGCGCCGTCCCCGCCGTCACCCTGACCGACCTGCGCGACGGCGGCCCCGAGGCGGTCGCGAAGCAGCTCGCGGGCCTGACCGGCGGCCGGGTGGTCGTGGTCGACGCCGCGACGGACGACGACCTGCGGTTGCTGGCGCTGGCCGTTCTGGAGGCCGAGGCGGCCGGCAAGCGGTTCGTCTACCGCGTCGGGCCGTCGTTCGTCCGGGCCCGGCTGGGCCAGGAGGCGACGGCGCCGCTGACCGCCAGCCGGCTCGCCCCGCTCCTCTCCGGCGCAGCCGGCGACGACGGCGGCCACGGACTGGTCGTCGTCGGCTCGCACACCGCCGTCACCACCCGCCAGCTCGACCGGCTCCGTGAGCGGCTCCCCGTCACCGCGCTCGAGCTCGACGTGGCGGCCCTGCGCGACCGCGACGCCGGCACCGCGGGCCGGCACGTCGCCGCCGTCGCCGACCGCGTCGCGGCCGCCCTGCGCACCGGCACCGTCGTCGTCAGCACCAGCCGGGCCGTCGTCACCGGCGCCGACGGCGCCGCGAGCCTGGCCCTCGCCCGCACCGTCAGCGCGAGCGTCGTCGACCTGGTCCGCCGCGTCACCGAGCGGACCCGGCCCGCGTTCGTCGTCGCCAAGGGCGGCATCACGTCGCACGACGTCGCGACGAAGGCGCTGCGCATCGGCCGGGCCCGGGCCGCCGGGACGCTGCTGCCGGGGATCGTCTCGCTCTGGGAGCCGCTGGACGGCCCGGCGCGCGGCGTCCCGTACGTGGTGTTCGCCGGCAACGTCGGCGACGACGACTCGCTCGCCGCCGTCGTGACCGCACTCACCGAAGCCCCGCACCAGGAGAGGTGACCTCGATGTCCCGAGACCCGCAGCGCGTGGCCGTCATCGGCCTCGGCGCGATGGGCCTGCCAATGGCGACGCGGCTGGCCGAGGCGTTCGCCGTCACGGCGTACGAACCGGTCGACGAGCGCGCGAAGCAGGCGGCCGGCCAGGGCGTGACCACCGCCGGCACCCCCGCCGAGGCGGCCCTCGGCGCCGACGTCGTCGTGCTCGCCGTCCGCGACCAGGCCCAGCTGGAGGCGGCGGTGTTCGGTCCAGGCGGCGTCGACGAGACGATCGTCGCCGGCCGGGTCGTCGTCGTCACCAGCACCATCGGCCCAGACGCGGCCAGGGAGGTCGCCACCCGGCTGGACCAGCGCGGTGTGCTCGTCGTCGACGCGCCGGTCTCGGGCGGCCCGGTGCGGGCCGGCAGCGGCGACCTGCTGGTCGTCGTCGGCGCGGCTCCCGAGGCGCTCGCCGCGGCCCGCCCCGTGCTCGACCACCTCGGCTCGACGGTGACCGTCGTCGGCCCGAACCCGGGCGACGGCCAGGTGCTCAAGGCGATCAACCAGCTGCTCGCGGGCGTGCACATCGCCGCCGCGGCCGAGGCGATCGCCCTGGCCCGCGGCGTCGGGCTGGACCCGCGGACGGCGCTCGCCGCACTGACCGCCGGGGCGGCGAGCTCGTTCATGCTCGGCGACCGCGGCCCGCGCATGGTCGAGGCCTACGAGGGTGGCACCGACGAGATCAAGTCGCGGCTGGACATCTTCGTCAAGGACATGGACATCGTCACCTCGATGGCCGCGCGGGCGCACGTACCGATCCCTCTCGGCGTCGCGGCGCAGCAGCTGTACCTGGTGGCCGAGCGGGCCGGGCTGGGCGCGAGCGACGACTCCACCGTCGTCACCGTCCTCTCCCCGGCGGGTGAATGACCATGGAGCACACCACCCTCGGGCCCACCGGCACGTCCGTCTCGCGGTTCGCGCTCGGCACCATGACGTTCGGCCGCGAGTCCTCGGAGGAGGAGGCGCGGGCCCAGCTCGACCTGTTCCTCGAGCACGGCGGCACCCTCGTCGACACCGCCAACGCCTACGGGGCCGGTGCCAGCGAGGAGATCATCGGCCGCTGGTTCGCCGACCGGCCCACCAGTACCCGCGAGCACGTCGTGCTGGCCACCAAGGCCAGGTTCCCCACCGGGCCCGGCCCCAACGACCTGGGACTGTCGCGCAAGCACCTCACCGCGGCGCTCGACGCGTCGCTGCGGCGGCTGCGCACGCACTGGATCGACCTGTACCAGGTGCACGCGTTCGACCCGCACACGCCGCTGGAGGAGACGCTCGGCTTCCTCGACGACGCCGTCACCGCGGGGAAGATCCACTACGTCGGGCTGTCGAACTACACCGGCTGGCAGATCCAGCGGGCCGTCGACATCGCCCGGTACACCGGCCTGACCGCGCCGGTGAGCATCCAGCCCCAGTACAACCTGCTCGCCCGCGAGGTCGAATGGGAGATCCTCCCGGCCGCGCGCGCGAACGGGCTGGGCATCCTGCCCTGGTCGCCGCTCGGCGGCGGCTGGCTGACCGGCAAGTACAGCCGAGACAAGACGCCCGGCAGTGGCACCCGGGTCGGCGAGAACCCGGGCCGCGGCGTCGAGGCGTTCGACCGGCGCGGCGTGCGCGAACAGACCTGGGAGGTCATCGAGACCCTCCGCAAGGTCGCCGACGCGCGCGCCGAGCCGATGTCGCGCATCGCCCTCGCCTGGGTCCTCGCCCGGCCCGGCGTCACCTCGGTGATCCTCGGCGCCCGCACCGTCGACCACCTGCTCGACAACCTGCGGGCCGGCGAGCTGCGCCTCAGCGACGACGAGCTCGACCAGCTGAGCGCCGTCAGCACCCCGGATACCGGCGACTACCCCTACGGACCGGTCGGCGAGGAGCAGCGCACCCGGCGCCTCGCCGGCGGCCGCTGAACTCCCGCAACTTTCCTCTCAGCAGAGCAGATGACGAAGGAGTCATGACATGACCACACGCACGGTGCGCCGGCTCGTCCCCGCCGTGGGCGCGACGCTGGCGCTGCTCCTGGCCGCCGGCTGCGGCGGCGGGGACGACGAGTCCGGCACCAGCGGCGGCCCGACGACGGTGACTCTGTGGGTCGCGTCGCCGACCGAGGCGTTCAGCCAGCGCCTCGTCGACGAGTACAACGCCACCCACGAGGACGTCCAGGTCGAGCTGACCGCGATCCCGGACGACGGCTTCCTCCAGAAGGTCGGGACCGCCGCGGGCGCCCGGTCGCTGCCGGACATCCTGGTGTCCGACGTCGTCTACATGCCGAACTACGCCAGCCAGGGCATCCTGCTCGACATCAGCGACCGCATCGAGGCGCTGCCCTTCGCCGACGACCTCGCGCCGTCGCACCTCGAGGCCAGCACCTGGGACGGCAAGACCTACGGCGTGCCGCACAAGCTGGCGTCGTCGGTGTTCTTCTACAACAAGGACCTGTTCACCCAGGCCGGCCTCGACCCGGAGGCGCCGCCCACGGACTTCGCCGGCGTGCTGGCGGCCGCCCGGGCCATCGGGGCGCTCGGCGACGACGTGCACGGCTTCGACTTCGGCGGCAACTGCGGCGGCTGCTCGGTCTACACGATGCTGCCCTACCTCTGGGCCGCCGGCGTCGACCCGCTGGCCGACCAGGGCACCAAGGCCGACTTCGACAACGACGCCGTACGCGAGGTCTTCGGCCTCTACAAGTCCCTGTGGGACGAGGGCCTGACCCCGCCGAACGCCAACACCCAGGACGGCTCCACCTGGGCCGACGGGTTCCTGTCCGGCACCGTCGGCATGATGGCGCAGGGCTCGGCCATGGTCGGGCGGCTGCAGACCGAGGCGACGTTCGAGTGGGGCGTCACCCGCATCATGTCGCCCGACGGTTCCGGCACCTCGACGTTCGTCGGCGGCGACAGCGCCGGCATCACCGCGACGTCGGAGCACGCCGACGAGGCCTGGGACTTCATCCAGTGGACCCTCGAGGACGACGCGCAGACGGAGATCATCGCCAAGAACGGCGACCTGCCCGACCGCACCGACCTCGCGGACAACCAGTACACCGCCGCCGACCCGCGGCTGCAGTTCATCGTCGACGGTGTCGCCGACGGCCGCACGCCGCTCGCCGTCCCGTTCGGTGAGCTGTTCAACGACCCGAGCGGCCCGTGGATCGCGATGGTCCGCGGCGCGGTGTTCGGCGACGACGCGGACGCGGCGATCGCCGACGGCCAGGCGGCCATCCAGCAGGGCCTGGACGACGCGGCGGACGACTGACGAGCCACCCCGGGGCGCCGTGAATCCTGGGCCGGCGCCCCGGGGGACCGCCAGACCGCAGTTGACGCCGTCGCCGACAGAAAGGATGCGACCGTTGTTGTCGAGAAGGGCCCGTGCGGCCGTGACGGGCCAGTTGTTCGTCGCACCGGCGGCGCTGACCACGCTGGTGCTGTTCCTGATCCCGCTCGGGATGCTGGTGTGGATGTCCTTCACGGACTATCCACTGCTCGGCGAGCCGACGTGGACCGGGCTGGACAACTACGCGGCCATCCCGGGCGACGAGATGTTCACCGGCGCCATCCGGTTCACGCTCGTGTACACGGCCGTGACCACGGTCGTCATGTTCGGGGTGTCGTTCCTGCTGGTCGCGATCGCCAACAGCAACCGGCGCGGGTCGAAGTTCTACCGGACGGCGTACTTCCTGCCCTACGTCGTGGGCACGGCCGCGGCGACGCTGCTCTGGTTCGTCGACTCCGACACCGTCCTCGGCGTGTTCAACCAGCTGCCGATGACCCTCGGACTGACCGACGAGCCGATCCAGTTCCTGGCGACGCCGCGGCTGGCGTTCTGGACGACGATCGCGCTGGTGGTGTGGAAGTTCATCGGCTTCCAGGTGATCATCCTGCTGATGGGGCTGCAGTCGATCCCCCGCGAGCTGTACGAGGCGGCCCGGGTCGACGGCGCGCGGCCGATCCAGCAGCTGCGCTACATCACGATCCCGTTCCTGCGCCCGATCCTGGCGCTGCTGTTCATCCTGTCGGTCACCGGCTCGCTGCTGGCGTTCGACCAGTTCCTCATCCTGACCAAGGGCGGCCCCGACAACAGCACCACCAGCGTCGTGTTCGCCGTCTACAACAAGGCCTTCGTGTCCTTCGACATGGGCCGGGCGGCCGCGCTGTCGGTCGTGCTGCTCGTGGTCCTGCTGCTGATCAGCGCGATCCAGCTGCCGCTGCTGCGCCGGAACGACACGTAGGAGTGACGACGTCCATGAACAAGACCCGCACCTCGCTGTTCCACCTGGTGAGCGTGGCCGCGGCCATCCTCTTCCTGTTCCCCCTGGCGTGGGCCGTGGTGTCGTCGCTGCGCTCGCCCGAGGACGCGCGCTCGGGCGACCTGCTGCCGGCGGCGTTCTCGTTCGGCAACTACACGCGGCTCGCGGAGTACGGCATCGGCCTGCTCGGCTACTCGTGGAACAGCCTGTTCACGGCCGTGCTGACGGTGGCCGGGACGGTCGTCGTGTGCACGCTGGCCGGCTACGGGTTCTCGCGCTACACGTTCCGCGGCAAGAAGCCGCTGTTCGTCGTGATCCTGGCGATCCTCATGGTGCCGTACGCGACCATGCTGCTGCCGCTGTACATCCTGCTGCGCAACCTCGGCCTGCAGGACTCGCTGGTCGGGCTCGCACTGGTCATGATCATGTTCCAGCTGCCGTTCGGCATCCTCATCATGCGCAACGCGTTCGACTCGGTGCCGGTCGAGCTCGAGGAGGCGGCGCTGCTCGACGGCTGCGGCCCGGTCAAGGCGCTGCGGCACGTGTCGCTGCGCATCGTGACGCCGGGCATCGTCACCATCGCGCTGTTCGCGTTCCTGGCGTCGTGGAACGAGTTCCTGGCGCCGCTGATCTTCCTCAACGACGGCGACAAGTACACACTGCCGATCATGCTGGTCAACGTCCGGTCCGGGACGTTCGGCGAGATCGACTACGGCGCCCTGCAGGCCGGCGTCGTGGTCGCCATGATCCCGTGCCTGGTGCTGTACCTCGTGCTGCAGCGCTACTACGTCAGCGGGCTGCTCAACGGCGCCCTGCGCGGCTGACCGTCTCTCCGTCTCACGATCCGAAGGTGGACACCACGATGCACGACTCGTCCGGTCCGGCCCAGCGCCAGGTCGTCGCGACCTGCTCCCCGCTCGCGCAGGAGCAGCTCGCGCTGCGGCCGCTCGCCGTCACCGACGTCCGCCTCACCGGCGGGCCGTGGGCGCGGTGGCAGCAGGCGAACCGCGCGGCCACCATCCCGCACGGGCTGCACTGGCTGGAGAAGGACGGCGTCATCGACAACTTCCGCCGGCTGTGGGGCGAGTCCGACGCCCCGCGCAAGGGCTGGGTGTTCTGCGACTCCGACCTGTACAAGACGCTCGAGGCGATCGGCTGGGACCTCGCGCACGGCGCGCACGCGCCCTGGGACGAGGCGGTCACGGACGCCGTCGGCCTGCTCACGAAGACCCAGGAGGGCGACGGCTACCTCAACACGTTCGTCCAGGCCGGGCTGGCCGGGCGCTGGGCGGACCTGCCGCGCGGGCACGAGCTGTACGTCGGCGGCCACCTGATACAGGCCGGGATCGCGCACGCCCGGGTCACCGGCGACGAGCGGCTGCTGGACATCGGGCGCGCCTTCGCCGACCTCCTGGTCACCGAGTTCGGCCGCGACGGACGGCTGACCGGCACCGACGGCCACCCGGAGATCGAGACCGCGCTGGTCGAGCTCTACCGGTACACCGGCGTGCGGGCCTACCTCGACCTCGCGGAGCACCTGCTCGACGTGCGCGGGCACGGGCTGCTGGGCAACGGGCTGTTCGGGCCGGCGTACTTCCAGGACGACGTGCCGGTGCGCTCGCGGACCGAGATCGTGGGGCACTCCGTCCGCGCGCTGTACCTGCTGGCCGGCGTCGTGGACGTGTACCTCGAGACCGGCGAGGCGGCGCTGCTCGAGGCCGCCGAGGCCCAGTGGCGGTCCATGGTGGCTGGCAAGACGTACCTCACCGGCGCCGTCGGCTCGCGGTTCGAGGGCGAGGCGTTCGGCGACGCGTACGAGCTGCCGCCGGACCTCGTCTACGGCGAGACCTGCGCGGCGATCGCCAGCGTCATGGTGTCGTGGCGGCTGCTGCTGGCCACCGGCGACGGGAAGTACGCCGACCTCATCGAGCGGATCCTCCACAACGCGTTCGCGGCGTCGACCTCGGCGGACCGGACCGCGTTCTTCTACGTCAACCCGATGCAACGGCGGAAGGCCCGGCCGGCGCCCGCGCGCGGGACGAAGCCGCTGCGCACCGACGCGCCGGGCACCCGGGCCGACTGGTTCGACGTCGCCTGCTGCCCGCCCAACATCATGCGGACGGTCGCCTCGCTGACCGGCTACGTCGCGACGGTGGACGACGGCGGCGTGCAGCTGCACCAGTACCTGCCCGCGACGGTGGCCTGGGACGCCGGCGCCGTGGTCCGCGTCCAGACCGAGTACCCGCGGACCGGCACCGTCACGGTCGTCGTCGACGAGGCGCCGGGCGGGTCGTGGGCGCTGTCGCTGCGAGTCCCGTCGTGGGCGCGCGGGGGTGCAACGGTGACGGTGGCCGGCGGCGAGACGACGGCGGCAGCTCCGGACGCCCGCGGCTACCACGTGGTGACCCGCGACTGGGCCGCCGGTGACACCGTCGTGCTGGAGCTGCCGGTCGAGCCGCGGCTGACCGTCCCCCACCCCGGCGTCGACGCGGTCCGCGGCTGCGTCGCGATCGAGCGCGGCCCGGTCGTCTACTGCCTGGAGAAGCCGGCCGACGCCGCCGCGGCCCTGCCCGGCGAGCTGGTCGACCTGACGACCGTCGCGATCGACCCGGGATCGGAGCTGGTCGTCGTGCCGGCGCCGCAGCTCGGCGAGGACGTGCTGTCCATCCAGGTCGACGGCGTCGAGGGCGCGGATCCCGCGTGGGACGGCGCCGGCTGGGCCACGCTGGACGAGGCGCCCGGCCCGGCCGGCCGACCGGTCACGCTGACCGCGATCCCGTACGCCGTCTGGGCCAACCGCGGACCGTCGGAGCTGCGGGTGTGGGTGCCGCTCGCGTTCTGAGCCGACATTTCAACGGTGTGAGATCACTGCGCTGAGTGGGTGAGGAAACTGTTGCCACAGCGACAGCAGCGCCACCCAGATCACGCAGAGATCTCACATCGACCTGGCCGACTTGCCCCTCGATGATCACGAAGAGGTGCGGGGCCTCGTTGTCCTTCTCCGTGATCATCCCGGCTTCCGGCGGGAGCGACACGAGACCGGGGTGATCGACGACGTCCTGCGGACGATCCGTCAGACACCCCTAACCGGGGCAGCCCTGCTGCTCAACGCCGTCGACGGTGACCGGGAGCGTTCCTGTCGCCGCCGATGTGCCGGCCAGCACCTCGGCGAGCGCCCGGAACGCCCCGGGCGTGCGTCCGTACAGCGCGATTTTCACCGGAGCCTCGCTGCGGCCCAGCGCGTAGGGCCGGTCCAGCGCCACGACGACGTCGCCGGAGCCGGGGTCGGTGCCGCCGAGCAGCCGCACGGTGGTCGGGGCGTTCGCGTCCGTGGTCAGCCCGGCGGCCGCGGCGGCCGCGTCGAAGCGGACGCGGTCGGCCTCCTCGCCGCCGACCACGCGGATGACGCCGTCGACCAGCGGCCCCTCGCAGGCGCCGGCGACCACCGTCAGGCCGCCCAGGGACTCCTCGTAGGAGAGGTCCTCGTGGGTGCCGACAACGGCCGGGTCGGGTGCCGGCCCGGATGCCTCGTGCAGCATGAGCGCGACACCGCGGGTGGCGGCCTCGGCCAGCCGGTCCGCGGGCAGCTCACCGGTGGCGACGGCGTCGACGATGGCGGTGTGCGCGGACTCGACGTCGGCCGGCATCAGCACGATGTCGGCGCCCGCGGCCAGGGCCTTGACGGCGGCCGCGCCGGAGCCGTAGCCCTCGCTGATCGCGGCCATGTCCTGGGCGTCGGTGACGACCGCGCCCTCGAATCCGAGCTCGTCCCGGAGCAGCCCGATGACCTCGGGCGACAGCGACGAGGGCACGCCCGGGTCGACCGCCTCGACGTCGATGTGCGCGACCATGATCGCCTCGGCGCCCGCCTCGACCGCCGCCTGGAACGGCACGAAGTCGCGGGCGCGCAGCTCGTCGAGGCTCGCCGTCTGCACCGGCAGCTCCTCGTGGCTGTCGGCGGGGACCGAGCCGTGGCCCGGGAAGTGCTTCGACACCGCGAGGATGCCGGACTCCGCGTAGCCCCGCAGCGACGCCTGCACCGTCTCGGCCACCACCTGCGGGTCCGACGACGCCGACCGCGTGCCGATGGTGGGGTCGTCCGGGCCGGTGGTGACGTCGGCGTCGGGCGCGAACACCATGGTCAGCCCCATGCCGCGCAGCTCCTCGCCGCTGGCCTGCGCGACCTCGGCGGCCATGGCGGTGTCGCGGGACGCGCCGAGGGTCATGTAGGCGGGGAACTCCGTCGCCGGCTCCTTGATGCGCGCGACGGTGCCGCCCTCCTGGTCGATGCCGATGATGACGGGGTAGCCGCGGTCGCCGCCCGCCTCCTGGATCGCGGCGGTCGCGCTGGTGACCTGGTCCGGCGACTCGACGTTGTCGCCCATGAGGATGACGCCGCCGAGGCCGAGCTCGGCGATCTGGCTGGTCGGCGGCTCGAGGCCGCTGTAGCGGGCGACGATGACCTGCCCGGCCTGCCGCTCGACCGGCATGTCCACGACCAGCGCGGCCGCCTGGTCGTACTCGTCCTGGGTCGGTCCCCAGGCCAGCGGTGGCGGGGTGGTCGGCGTCGGCGACGGGGTGGGCGTCGGGTTGGTCGTGGGTACGCCCGTGTCGGTGGCCGAGGAGTCGCCGTCGTCGTTGCCGCCGGTGTCACCGTCGTCGCCGGACCCGCACGAGGCCAGCAGCAGTGCGCCGGCGAGGAGGAAGAGCAGTCGCCGCATTTCCGCCAGTCTGCCACGCCGGCCGTCCGGCCCGTGAGCGAACGGGTGGCGGCGTGGGCCGGGTCACTCGTAGCGTCGGGGTATGCGCCGTTCGCTGCCGGTCGTCGGTGACCTGCTCGCGTTCCAGTCCGACCGGCTCCGCTTCATCACGTCGATGCACCGCGACCAGGGCGACGTCGCCCGGTTCCGGCTCGGCCCGTTCCCCGTCTGGCAGCTGGCGCACCCCGACCACGTCCGGTCCGTGCTGGTCACGGACGCGGCCGGGTTCCGGAAGGGCATGGTGCTGCAGCGCGCCAAGATCGTGCTCGGCGACGGCCTGCTCACCGCCGAGGGCGACGTGCACCGCCACCACCGCGACCTCGTGCAGCCGGCGTTCCACTCGCGGCGCATCGCCGGGTACTCGTCGGTGATGATCGACCGGTTCGCCGACGTGTCGTCGACGTGGACGCCGCGCGAGCCCCTCGACGTGCACGCGTCGACGGTCCGGATGACGGTCGAGACCGCGGCGTCGACCCTGCTCGGCACCTCCGTCGACGTCGGCACCGTCGAGGGGGCGCTGGCCGACTTCCTCAGCGCGTACAAGCTGGCGTTCCTGCCGTTCAGCCAGAAGCTGCAGGGGCTGCCGGTCGGGCCGCTGCGGCGGCTACAGCGGGGGAAGTCCCGGCTGCACGGGCTGGTCGACACCGTCGTGGCCGAGCGCGCCTCGTCGGGTCACGACGGCGGCGACCTGCTGTCCGCGCTGGTCCTGGGGCCCGACGGCGACGGCGCGGCCCTGTCGTCGCAGGAGCTGCGCGACGAGGCGACGACGCTGCTGCTGGCCGGCCACGAGACGACGGCGAACACGCTGGCCTATGCGCTGCACCTGCTCGCGGTGCACCCGTCCGTGCAGGCGGCGGTCCAGGACGAGGTCGACGCGGTCTGCGGTGGCGGCGGTTCCGGCGGCGCCGGGGTGCCCGCGCCGGGCGACGCCGATCGGCTGCCGCTGTGCCGCGCCGTCGTCTCCGAGGCGCTGCGCCTGTACCCGCCGTCGTGGATGATGGGCCGCCAGGCGCTGGTCGAGCACCCGGTCGGCCCGCACGTCATCCAGCCCGGCGACCTCGTCCTGCTGCCACAGTGGATCGTCCACCACGATGCGCGCTGGTGGCCGCACCCCTACTCGTTCGACCCGTCGCGCTGGCTGTCCGACGGCGCCGGCGGCGGCTCGGGCTCGTCCGATCGGCCGCGGTGGGCGTTCTTCCCGTTCGGCGCCGGCCTGCGCCGCTGCATCGGCGAGGGCTTCGCCTGGACCGAGGCCGTGCTCGGCCTCGCGACCATCGCCGGGCGCTGGCGGCTGCGTCCCGTCCCCGGCCGGCCGCTGCGGCTGGAGCCGCTGATCACCCTGCGGCCTCGTGGCGGGCTCTGGCTCATCCCCGAGCCCCGCTGACCGCCCGGTAGCGTGGCGGGCATGGATGCGGTGGTCTTCGATCTCGACGGCGTGCTGGTCGACTCCGAGCGGGCGTGGGACGAGGTGCGCCGGGCGGTCGTCGCCGAGCACGGGGGCGCCTGGACGGACGAGGCGACCCGGGCGATGCAGGGCATGAGCACGCCCGAGTGGGCCCGCTACCTCGTGGACGCGCTCGGAGCGCGACTCACCGCGGAACAGGCTGCTGCCACCGTCGTCGACGAGATGGCCCGCCGCTACGCCGACGCACCGCCGGTCATCGACGGCGCGGTCGACGCGGTGCGGGCGGTGGCCGTGCGGTGCCCCGTCGGCATCGCCAGCTCGTCGCCGCCGGTGCTGATCACGTCGTTCCTCGACGTCGCCGGGCTCGGCGACCTCGTGCTCGTCGCGGTGTCGAGCGAGGAGGTCCGCGCCGGCAAGCCCGCCCCGGACGTCTACCTGGAGGCCGCCCGCCGCCTCGACGTCGACCCGCGCCGCAGCGCCGCCGTCGAGGACTCCACCAACGGGCTGCGCTCCGCCCACGCTGCGGGCATGACCGTCGTCGCCGTGCCGAACCCGCACTTCCCGCCCGACCCGGACGCGCTGGCCGACACCGCCGCCGTCGTCATCGGCGACCTCAGCGAGCTCCCCGCCGCCCTCGAACGCCTCTAACGCCCCTCAGATCATTGTTGATCATGGAGAAAAGCGGGTTCTGAGTGACCCGGAACCCGCTCTTCTCCATGATCAACACCGGCTGCCACCTCCAGCACTACCCGACCAGGACCTGGGTGACGGGGAGGGAGGAGTCCGACGCGAAGTCGAGCGACGACGGCGGGAGGTCCCGCTCGACCACGGCGGCGCCGAGGGCGGCGATCATGGCACCGTTGTCGGTGCACAGCGAGAACCGCGGCTGCCGCAGCTCGATGCCCGCGTCGGCACATCGCGACTGCGTCAGCTCGCGCAGCCGGGCGTTCGCCGCCACGCCGCCGGCCAGGACCATGGTCGAGATGCCGCGCTCCTGACACGCCAGAACGGCCTTGCGCGTCAGGACGTCGGCCACCGCCTCCTGGAAGCCCGCGGCAACGTCGGCGACGGGCACCGGGTCGCCGGCCCGCTCGGCCGTCTCGACCCAGCGGGCGACCGCGGTCTTGAGGCCGGAGAAGGAGAAGTCGTAACGGTGCCGCTCGAGGTCGCGCTGGCTGGTGAGCCCGCGCGGGAACCGGATCGCCGCCGGGTCACCCTCGAGAGCCGCGCGCTGGATGTTCGGCCCGCCCGGGTACTTGAGCCCGATGAGCCGGGCGACCTTGTCGAACGCCTCGCCGGCGGCGTCGTCCAAGGTCTGGCCGAGCAGCGTCGCCGAGGTCGCGATGTCCTCGACCAGCAGGATCTCGGTGTGGCCGCCGGACACCAGCAGCGCCACCACCGGCTCGGTCAGCGGCCCGTTCTCGAGCTGCTCGGCTGCCACGTGCCCGACGAGGTGATTCACGCCGTAGAGCGGCTTGTCGAGCGCGACGGCGAGCGCCTTGGCCGCCGACACCCCGACCATGAGCGCGCCGGCCAGGCCCGGACCTGCGGTGACGGCGACGGCGTCGATGTCGCCCAGGGTGACCCCGGCCTCGGCCAGGGCCCGTTGCAGCGTCGGCACCATGGCCTCGAGGTGCGCGCGACTGGCCACCTCGGGGACGACGCCGCCGAAGCGGACGTGCTCGTCGACGGAGCTGGCGACGGCGTTGGCGAGCAGCGTGGTGCCGCGCACCAGGCCGACGCCGGTCTCGTCACAGGAGGTCTCGATGCCGAGGATCAGGGGCTGGTCGCTCACGTCGCCGATTATCCCTCCGCCGCCGGGGCGGCTCGCAGCCACTTGCGCAGGACGAGCCCGTCGCGGCCGCCGCCGTAGTACCGGCGCCGGACGGCGATGCGCTCGAACCCGTGCCGCGTGTAGAAGGCCAGCGCCGGATCGTTGTCGGCGCGGACCTCGAGCAGCAGCTCGCCGGCGCCACGGCGGCGCGCCTCCGCCTCGAGCGCCGTCATCAGCAGCGTCCCCACACCACCCCGCTGCGACGACGGCGCGACGGCGATGGTCAGGACGTCGGCGGGGTCGCCGGTGTAGGCCGGCGCCTGCAGCCCGGCATAGCCGACGACGGCGCCGGCGGACTCCGCGACGACGTACCAGCGCGACTCCGGGACGCCGGCCAGCTCGGACCAGAACTGCTCCGCGGACCAGGCCGGGTCGCCGGCGAACAGCTCCTGCTCCAGCGGGACGACGACGTCGAGGTCCTGCCAGCGCATGGGCCGCAGGACGGCCGTCACCGGGTGAGGACGCTCTTGCGCGCGCTCGGCGGGGTGGCGTCGGGGCGGCGCAGGTAGAGCGGGTCGGGCGGCAGGATCTCGACGGCCTTCGCGGCGACGGCGGCGGCCAGGTGGGCGGCCGACGGATACTCGGGGTCGAGCGCGCGGGCGAACGCGTCGGGGTAGAGCCGCGGCCCCGCCCCGGCGGCGGGCAGCGCGGACGCACCCGCGGACGCACCGGCGGATGTGCCGGCGACGTCGGCGGCTGGGCCCACGTCGGGACCGGCGGTGCGCACGCCGTCGCCGTCGTAGACCGCCCAGTAGACCTCACGGCGGCGCGCATCGGTGGCGACGGCGAACGGCTCGCCCGGCGGGTCGGTCGCGAGCACGCCGTACGCGACGATGTCGAGGCTGCAGACGCCGCGGACCGGGAGGTCGAGGACGGCGCCCATGGTGCGCGCCGCGGCCAGGCCGACGCGCAGGCCGGTGAACGGCCCGGGTCCGACGCCGACGGCGATCTCGGTGAGGTCGCGACGGGTGGCGCCCGCCTCGGCGAGCACCGTGGTGACCAGCGGCATGAGCAGCTCGGTGTGCCGACGGGGGTCGACGGTGGTGGCGTCGGCCAGCACCCGCTCGCCGTCGTGCAGCGCCACCGTCACCGCGGGGGTCGACGTGTCCAGGGCCAGCAACAGCACCCGCCCACCCTACGTCCGCGGCGCGCACCTCACCCAGTTCGGGTGACCTGGGCGCGGCGGACCCGGACCGAGGCTGGATGGTCATGACCGTTTCGACGCCCACCGCCCGGATGTCGCCGCTCGTGATGGTGTCGATGATCCTCGCGGTCTCCATGTCGTTCATCGACCAGACGATCGTCGCGATCGCCTCGCCGGACCTGCAGAACGACCTCGGCCTCACCAGCAACCAGGGCGAATGGGTGATCAACGCCTACCTGGTCGCGCTGGCCGCGACGTTCGCCCTCGGCGGCCGGATCGCCGACGCCTGGGGGCCGCGGCGGATGGTCCTGGTCGGCGTCGCCGGGTTCGCGATCACGTCGGCGCTGTGCGGCGCCACCCCGGACACGTCGTGGGCGGAGGCGTGGCTGATCACGGCGCGGGCGGCGCAGGGCGTGTTCGCCGCCGTCCTGCTGCCCGCGGCGATCTCGATCGTCTACGGCAGCGCGGCGCCGGAGCGGCGCGGCCGGTCGATGGCGATGTTCTTCGGCCTCACCGGCGCGTTCACGGCGCTCGGCCCGATCCTGGGCAGCTACCTGCTGGAGTGGTCGTGGCGGGTCATCTTCTGGATCAACCTGCCGGTCGCGGCGGCCGCGCTGATCACCGTCACACTGGCGCCGATCACCCGCGAGCGGCGCCCGGGCCGGATCGACTGGGTGGGCGCGGTGCTGGTGGCGGCCGGCATGGCGCTGAGCGTCATCGGCTTCTCGCAGTCGGCGGTGTGGGGCTGGGACAGCGTCCGGACCTGGGCCTGCCTGGTGGCGGGCGCGCTGGTGCTGGTGGTGTTCGTGCTGGTCGAGCGACGCCGGCAGCCGCCGCTGATCCGGCTGGACATCTTCCGGCTGCGCGGCTTCCGGGTCGACTCCGGCGTGCTGTTCTTCGCGATGGTCGGGTTCGTGCCGGTGTCGTACTTCCTCAGCGTGTACGGGGCGGTCTCGCTGGGCCTGGACGCGAACGGCGTGAGCATCCTGCTGCTGCTGTACTTCCTCGGCTTCCTGCTGGCGGCGCAGGTCGGCGGGCGCATCTTCGACGCGCGCGGCGCGAAGCCGACGATCCTGCTCGGCTGCCTGGTGGGCGTCGCCGGCTACGTGTGGTGGGCGACGCAGGTGACGACGCTGAACGCCTCGGACCAGCACCACCCGCTGCTGCTGGCCGGCGCCGGCATCGGCTTCCTGCTCGGGCCGTCCAGCGCCGACGCGGTCAGCCGCACCCACGACGCGTCCTACGGCGAGGTCACCGGCATCAACCAGACGATCCGCAACTACGGGTCGGCGCTCGGGTTCGCGGTGCTCGGCACGATCGCGACGCACGTGTTCACCGACCGGTTCGCGTCGTCGCTGGTCGGGCTGGGTGTCGGCCGAGGGACGGCGGACGACCTGGCGCGGCGGGCCGCGGCCAGCGGCGGCGGCGAGCGCGACCTGAGCCAGGTGCCGGCCTCGGCTCGCCGCGCGGTCGAGCAGGCGGTCGCGGCCGACTTCGCGCAGGGCATGCGGGCGGTGCTGATCGGCATGGCGGTGGCCCTGGGGGTCGCGTTCCTGATCGCCTTGCGTCACCCCGGCGACCGCCCGGCCCAGGAGGACGCGGCGGCCGAGCGCGACGCCGCGACCAGCACCCCTGCCGAACAGGCCTGACGTTGCTACCGTCGGCCGGGTGGTCGACGAGACGCACGCACCGTTCATGGAGCCGGTGCCGGCCTGGGTCTACCCATCCGGCGGCTTCACGGCGGAGACGTTCCTGAGGCTCAGAGGACTGCCGAAGCGCACGCAACTGATCGACGGCGGCCTCGTGTTCACGGGACCCCAGACGAGCTGGCACAGCCGGGTCGTCAGCCTGCTCGTGTACGAGCTCGACCGGCAGGCGCCGGCGGAGCTGCGCGCGGCTCGCGAGATGGCGGTCCGGCTCGATGACCGGCAGGTACCCACACCCGACGTCATCGTGCTGAGCAGCGAGGCGTTCGACCGCGACGACCAGGCGAACCACTTCGAGGCCGACGAGGTCGTGCTCGCGGTCGAGGCCGTATCGGCCGACTCGGCCGATCGCGACCGCGACACCAAGCCGCACCTGTACGCGCGCGCAGGCATCGAGCACTTCTGGCGCATCGAGGACGACGACGGTCGCGCGGTCGTGTACACCTATACCCGCAATCCCGCCGGACAGTACGCCATCACCGGGATCCACCACGACCGGCTGGTGCTCTCGGTCCCGTACGACGTGGAGATCGATCTGACGAAGGTCGGCGCCCGGCGGAGCTGACGCCGTCTAATCGACAACGATGCCGAGTTGAGCGAGCAGGGCCGTCGCCTGCTCGGCGGAGATGGTCGCGCCGGACAGGAGCTGCGCCTCCTGCCAGGAGAAGTCGCCGAGGTCGGCGCCGCGCAGGTCGGCGCCGTCGAGCTCTGCCGCCCGCAGCACCGCGCCGCGCAGCCGCGAGTCGGTCCAGACGGTGTCGCGCAGGTCCGCGCCCGACAGCACGGCGTCGTCCATGCGCAGGCCGTCGAGTTCCTGGCCACGCAGGCTGATGCCGGACAGACCGGCCAGCATGAGGTTGCAGCGCCGGAAGGTGGCGCCCAGCCCGCGGGACTCGTCGAAGCGGGCGCCGACCAACCGGCAGCCGGTGAACGCCGTGCCCGCGATCAGCGTGTCGCGCCAGACGGTGTTGGCGAGGTCGACGCCGTCGAACGTGGCGTCGGAGACATCGGCGCGCGAGAACACCGCCTTGGCCGCCGAGCCGCCCTTCCAGACCGAGCCATCGAGGTCGGCCTGGCCGAAGCCGGCGCCGTCCATGACGCAGGCCTCGAACGTCGCCCCGATGAGCGCGCCCCGGGTGAGCCGGGCGTCGGTGAGGTCGCAGCGGCGGAACACCCGCGGCACCGGCCCGGCCGCCTCGAGCAGCTCGGAGAGGTCGCGCCCGGCGAGATCGGCATCGACGACGGCGTCACCTGCGGCCAGGAGGGCCGCCAGCTCGTCGTCGTCGAGGGGCACTCGCTCCGTCACGACCGCACCGGCCGCACCGCAGCCGCCAGGGCCGACTCGTCCCAGCGGCCGCCGACGGCGCGAACGTGCACGTGCCGCACCTCGCTCGCCACCGAGCTGTCGCCGTCGTCGCCGCCGTGCCAGCGGTCGATGTGGATCTCGAGGCGGTCGCCGGCCAGCCCTTCGGCGACGCCCTCACCCCACTCGACCAGCGTGACGGCCTCGTCGAGCGTGGCCTCGAGGTCGATGTCCTCGAGCTCGTCCCAGCCACCCAGCCGGTAGGCGTCGACGTGTACCAGCGGCGGGCCGTCGACCAGCGACGGGTGCACGCGCGCGATGACGAACGTCGGCGACGTGACGGGGCCGCGCACGCCGAGCCCGGCGCCGACCCCCTGGGCGAACGTCGTCTTGCCGGCCCCCAGGTCGCCGCCGAGCAGCACCAGGTCACCGGCCCGCAGCACTGCCGCGAGCCGCTCGCCCAGCGCCGTCATGGACTCGGCGTCGGGGACGTCGAGGTCGATCACGCTCAGTCCTCCTTGGTGCGCCGTCGCCGGACCGACGCGATGCGGCTGCTCAGCCGCCGCGGCCGGCCACCGCGACGGGTCCGTTCCACCAGCGTGCGCAGCGCCTCGGTGACCACCTCGTGCCGTTCGAGCAGCACCATGTGCCCGGCGTCGGTGGCCTCGATGTACTCGACGTCGACCAGCGCGTCGGCGAGGTCGCGGCTGTGCTGCACCGGCGTCATCTGGTCGCGCTCGCCGCCGATGACGAGCACGGGGATCTTCGCCAGGACGGGGATCGCCTCGGCCGCGTCGAGCTCGCCGAAGAGCGGGAAGAACCGCGCGACGACGTCGATGGGAACGGCGGCGTTCATGATGGCGGTGAACTCGACCAGCTTCGGGGAGCCGCCCTCGGCGAAGGCGTAGCGGCGGGTGAGCACGTAGGCGAGGTCGCTGCCCATCTTGCGGCCGCGCTCGACCAGCTCGGGCTTGCGGGCCAGGATCGAGACGGCGGCCGGCGCGGCGCGTCCGGCCAGCCGGCCGAGGTAGCCGGGCAGGCCGAGCCCCGACACGTCGAGCTTCTGCCCGCTGGTCGCGATGAGCGCGGCGCCGACGATGCGCCGGCCGAACAGGTCGGGGCGGTCCTCGGCCAGCGCCTGCACCGTCATGCCGCCCATGGAGTGCCCGACGAGCACGATGGGCCCCTTGGGCACCACCTCGTCGAGCACCAGCCCGAGGTCGGCGCCGAGGCGGCGGAACGAGAGGTCGCCGTCGTCGGGCAACGGGCCGGAGCGCCCGTGCCCGCGCTGGTCGAGGAAGACCAGCCGCGCGCTGCCGCGAAGGTCGCGCCGCTGGAAGTGCCACGCGTCGGTGGTGAGGGCGAAGCCGTGGCAGAACACCAGGGTCGGCACGTCGCGGCCGGCCTCGGGCGCCTCGTCGACCTCGACGTGCAGCGCGACGCCGTCGTCGGTGAGGACCGTGCGGGCGGCGCCGCGCAGCGACCCGAACGGCTCGTCGGCGTAGGGATCGTCCTTCTTCAGGGATCTGCCCATGGCATAGCGCTCCGCAGCGAATCCGACGGCGGCGCCCGCGGTGGCCACACCGACCCAGGCGCCGATCATGCCGGCCGTGCGCCCGGCGGCGACCAGCCTGCTCACAGCTCTCCGTTGACGTAGACCCGGGGAAGCCGGGGAGCGAACCGGGTCACGATCTCGTACGAGATGGTTCCGGTGGCGTCGGCCCAGTCCTGCGCCGTGGGCTCGCCGGCCGCGGCGTCGCCGAACAGCACCACCTCGTCGCCGGCGCGGACGTCGTCGTCGCGGAGGTCGACCACGAACTGGTCCATGCAGACCCGCCCGGCGATGCGCCGGGTGACGCCGCGGATGAGCACCGGCGCGCCGGGACCAGCGGTGCCGCCGGACGCGTGCCGCGGCACGCCGTCGGCGTACCCGAGCGGGACCAGCCCGAGCGAGGACTCGCGGTCGGTGACGTAGTGGTGGCCGTACGACACGCCCTGCCCGGCCGGCACCCGCTTGACCAGGGCCAGCCGCGCCCGCACCGACATGGCCGGGCGCAGGCCGACGTCGCCCGGCGCGACCTGCCGCGGCACCGGCGACAGGCCGTACGAGGCCAGGCCGGGCCGGACGAGGTCGAAGTGGGCGCTGCGCATGGTGAGCGTGGCGGCGGAGTTGGCGAGGTGGCGGACCTCGGGGCGGACGCCGCGCGACTCGGCCAGCTCGACGGCGTCGCGGAACGCGGCCAGCTGGGAGGCGTTGGCCGGCTCCCCGGGCTCGTCGGCGCGGGCCAGGTGCGACCACAGCCCCACGACCTCGATCAGCCCCTCGGCCTGCGCCTTCAGGGCGTCGTCGACCAGCGTGGGCCAGTCGGCGAGCGGCGCCCCGGCCCGGCCCATGCCGGTGTCGGCCTTGAGGTGCACCCGCGCGGTGCGGCCCACCTCGCGCGCGGCCGCGGCGATCTCGGCGACCGCCCAGGGCGCCGACGCGGACACGTCGACCTCGGCGGCCAGAGCGTCGGCCCAGCGCTCGCCGGGCGCGTTGAGCCAGGCCATGACCCGTCCGCCGACCCCGGCGGCCCGCAGCGCCAGCGCCTCGGCCAGGGTGGCGGTGCCGAGCCAGCCGGCGCCGCCGGCTTTCGCGGCGCGCGCCGCCGGCACCAGCCCGTGTCCGTACGCGTCGCCCTTGACGACCGTCATGACCTGCGCGGGGGCGGAGCGGACGGCGAGTTCGGCGACGTTGTCGCGGATGGCGGCGAGGTCGACCCGCACCTCCGCGTGAGGTACGGGCCCCGGGCCGTACTGATCGGTCACCACGTCTCCGATTGTGTCAGCCGCCGCCGACAGGACCACGCAGGGACCGCAGGACGGCGGGCAGTGCGGCCAGGACGTCACCGGCGCTCGGGTATCCGGACCCGGCCGCCGCGCGCTGCCCCGCGAGGCCGTGCGCGAACGCCGCCACGCTGCCCGCGTCGAGCGGCGACAGCCCGCCGGCCAGCAGTGATCCGGCCAGCCCGGCCAGCACGTCGCCGGTGCCCGCGGCCGCCAGCGCCGACGTCCCGGTGGGATTCACCCGGACCCGCCCGTCGGGCGCCGCCAGCACCGTCGTCGACCCCTTGAGCAGCACGACGGCGTTCCAGCGCCGCGCCGCCTCGCGTGCGTGGTGCAACCGGCGCGCCTCGACAGCGGACCGGTCGACGTCGAGCAGCCGGGACAGCTCGCCGGCGTGCGGGGTCAGCAGGGCCGGGCCGGTGAACCGCTCCGGCAACCAGCGCAGGCCGTCGGCGTCGACCAGCACCGGCAGCCCGGCGCCCAGCGCGGCGCGGACGTCGTCCTCGCGGCCGTCGCCCAGGCCGGAGCCGATGGTCCACGCCTGCACCCGCCCGACGGCGTCCGGCGACGGCCCGGCGATCGCCTCGGGCCAGCGTTCGCGCACCTCGGTGGCGACGGCGTCGGGCCCGGCGTAGCGGACCATGCCGGCGCCGCCGTGCAGCGCACCGCCGGTGGCCAGCACCGCGGCGCCCGGGAACTGCGCCGAGCCGGCGAGCACGCCGACGACGCCGCGGGAGTACTTGTCCGACTCACGACCGGGGTCGGGCAGCAGCGCGGCGACGTCGGCGTCGTCGAGCACGGTCATCTCGGCCTCGGGCAGGAACGGCCCGAGCCCGATGTCGGCGAAGTGCAGAGTGCCGGCCGCGGCCGCCCCGGGGTCGACGACCAGGGCCGCCTTCAGCGTGCCGAAGGTGACGGTGTGATCGGCTGCGACGGCGTCACCCGGGGTCTCGCCGGTGTCGGGATCGACGCCGCTGGGGAGGTCGACGGCGACGACGGCGCCCGCCGTCCGGCCCTCGCGCAGCAGCGCCGCCAGCCGGGCGGCGTCGCCCCGCAGCCCGCCCCGCCCGCCGATGCCCAGGATGCCGTCGAGCACGAGGTCGGCCTGCGCCAGCGCGGACCGCAGCCCGACGCCGTCGTCGACGGACACCACCCGCCCGCCGGCCGAGCGGAACGCCGTCAGGCCCTCGGCGTGCGCCTTCGCGGGGTCCAGCAGGACGGCGTCGGCGTGCGCGCCGCGGCGGGCCAGCCGCGCACCGGCCCAGAGCGCGTCGCCGCCGTTGTTGCCGGCTCCGGCCAGCACGACCACGCGGGCGCCGTAGACCCCGCCGGACTCGCGCAGGAGCCGCGCGCACACCGTCACCAGCCCGGCGACCGCCCGCTGCATGAGCGCGCCGTCGGGCAGCCGGGCCATGAGCGCCTCCTCGGCGGCCCGCACCTCCTCGACGGTGTGGACGGTCTTCACCGGTTGCCGCCCTCGAGGATCACGATGGCCGACGCCACACCCGCGTCGTGCGACAAGGACAGGTGCACGGTGTCGACGTGCAGGTGCTCGCAGCGCTCCTTCACCGTGCCGCGGACCTCGAACCAGGGCCGCCCGTCGGCGTCGCTGACCACCTCGGCGTCGTGCCAGAGCAGACCCTGGGGCGCGCCGAGCGCCTTGGCCAGCGCCTCCTTGGCGGCGAACCGCGCGGCCTGCGACGCGACCGACCGGGACCGCTCGGCCGGGGTGAAGACGCGGACGGCGAGCCGCGGGGTCCGCTCCAGCGTCTCGGCGAACCGCCGCACGTCGACGACGTCGATTCCCACGCCCACGATCACGTCACCCACCCTAGACGGCCCACCCGCCGGGCGTTCCGCATGCCGATACGCCACGCTCGACCTACACTCGCGCCTATGGGCGAATTGGCACTCGTGGGCGGATTGGCCGGCGAGCACGTCGTCCTGCGCCCCGTCGCGGCCGATGACGTGCCCATGCTGCTGCACATCATCAGCACGCCCGAGGTCAAGCAGTGGTGGGATCCGGCCGGCCTCGGCGACGGCTGGCTGCTCGACGACAGCTCCACGACGCGGTACACGATCCTGGCCGGGCGGCGCATCGCCGGGCTGATCCAGTACTGGGAGGTCGACAACCCGCGCGACCGCCACGCCGGCATCGAGATCCTGCTCGACCCCGACCTGCACGGCCGCGGGCTGGGCCGCGACGCCGTCGGCACCCTGGCCCGGCACCTGTTCGACGACTGCGACCATCACCGCATCGTCGTCGAGACGGCCGCCACCAACGAGTTGGCGATCCGCTGCTGCGCAGCCGTCGGCTTCCGCCCCGTCGGCATGATCACCGGCCGCGACGGCCTGGTCATGGATCTCCTCAGCACCGACTTCGCCTAACGAAACCGCAGCAGACAACCCCGCGCAACCACCGCCCACTCACCCAGCGGGAGTTCGAGGTCGACCAGCGCAACCGCCAGCCGACGACGAGAGCCGAGCAGCACGCGGCCGGGTCGGTGGATGCCGTCAGGGGTAGGCGCGGGCGTCCGAGCGAGGAACGAGCGAGGCGGGCGGGGACGGCATCCACCGACCCGGCCGCCCAACGCAACCCCTACTCGACGGTGACCGACTTCGCGAGGTTCCGCGGCTGGTCGACGTCGAAACCGCGAGCACTCGCCATCTCACATGCGAAGACTTGAAGAGGCACCGTCGACACGACCGGCTGCAGCAGCACCGGGCATTCCGGCACGCGGATCAGGTGGTCGGCGTACGGCACGACGTCCTCGTCGCCCTCTTCGGCGATGACGATGGTGCGGGCGCCGCGGGCGCGGACCTCCTGGATGTTGCTGACGATCTTGTCGTGCAGCACGGAGCGGCCCTTGGGCGACGGGACGACGACCACGATGGGCATGCCCTCTTCGACCAGCGCGATGGGGCCGTGCTTCAGCTCGCCGGCGGCGAAGCCCTCGGCGTGCATGTAGGCGAGCTCCTTGAGCTTGAGCGCGCCCTCCAACGCCACCGGGTAGCCGACGTGGCGGCCGAGGAAGAGCACGGACGTCGCCGTGGAGAGGTTGCGGGCCAGCTCGCGGACCGGCTCCATGGTCTCGAGGACGAGGTCGACCTTGGCGGGCAGGTCGGACAGGTCGCGCACGACGGAGCGGATCTCGTCGCCCCACTTGGTGCCGCGGACCTGGCCGAGATAGAGCCCGACCAGGAAGCAGGCGATCATCTGGGTGAGGAACGCCTTGGTGGACGCGACGGCGACCTCGGGGCCGGCGTGGGTGTAGAGCACGGCGTCGGACTCGCGCGGGATGGTGGCGCCGTTGGTGTTGCAGATGGCCAGCACGCGAGCGCCCTGTTCGCGGGCGTAGCGCAGCGCCATGAGGGTGTCCATGGTCTCGCCGGACTGGCTGATGGCGATGACGAGGGTCTGCCGGTCGACGACGGGGTCGCGGTAGCGGAACTCGCTGGCCAGCTCGACCTCGCAGGGGAGCCGGGTCCAGTGCTCGATGGCGTACTTGGCGACCATGCCGGCGTGGTAGGCGGTGCCGCAGGCCACGACGACGACCTTGTCGACCTCGCGCAGCTCGTCGTCGGAGAGGCGCATCTCGTCGAGGGAGAGCAGGCCGTCCTTGCCGATGCGCCCGAGCAGGGTGTTGGCGACCGCCTTGGGCTGCTCGGCGATCTCCTTGAGCATGAAGTGGTCGTAGCCGTCCTTCTCGGCGGCCGAGGCGTCCCAGTCGACGTGGAACCGCTTCTCCTCGACGGCGTTGCCGTCGAAGTCGGTGAGGGTGACGTCGTCGGGCGTGATCTCGACGATCTGGCCGTCGCCGATCTCGAGTGCCTCGCGGGTGTGCGCGATGAAGGCGGAGACGTCGGAGGCGAGGAAGTTCTCGCCCTCGCCGACGCCGATGACCAGCGGGGAGTTGCGGCGGGCGGCGACGACGCGGTCGGGGGCGTCGGCGTGCACGGCGAGCAGCGTGAAGGCGCCGTCGAGGCGGCGGCAGACCGTGCGCATGGCGTCGACCAGCTCGGAGCCGGCGGCGACCTCGGCGGCGAGCAGGTGCGCGACGACCTCGGTGTCGGTCTCGGAGGTGAACCGGACGCCGGACTCCTCGAGCTCGGCGCGCAGCCGGGCGAAGTTCTCGATGATGCCGTTGTGGATGACGGCGACCCGGCCGGACTCGTCGAGGTGCGGGTGGGCGTTGCGGTCGGTGGGCGAGCCGTGGGTGGCCCAGCGGGTGTGCCCGAGGCCCGTGCCCGACGACGGCAGCGGCCGCTCCTCGAGCGCCTTCTCGAGGTTCACCAGCTTGCCGGCCCGCTTGGCCGAGGCGAGCGCGCCGTCGGCGACGATGGCCACGCCCGCGGAGTCGTATCCGCGGTACTCGAGCCGCCGCAGCCCCTCGACGATGACGCCGAGAGCCTCACGATGTCCTGTGTAACCCACGATCCCACACACGGCGGTCACTGTAACCGCACTCGGGCCCGGATCGCGCATCGCCAGGACAAGTCGGCCACAATGAGGGCCATCATGACTGTTGTCCACGACTCCTCACCGTTCGTCGACCTGTCCCGTGCCGACTGGGCGCGCCTGCGGGACGAGACGCCGCTGTCGCTGACGGCGGCGGAGCTCGACGAGTTGCGTGGGCTCGGGGACGCCGTCGACCTCGACGAGGTCCGCGACGTCTACCTGCCGCTGTCGCGCCTGCTCAACCTGCGGTTCCGGGCCACCGCGCGGCTGCACGAGGCCACCACGACGTTCCTCGGCGGGTTCGCCGAGCGCACGCCGTTCGTGATCGGCATCGCCGGCTCGGTCGCCGTCGGCAAGTCGACGACGGCGAGGCTGCTGCGGGTGCTGCTGGCGCGGTGGGCCGAGCACCCGCGCGTGGCGTTGGTCACGACCGACGGATTCCTGCTGCCCAACGCCGAGCTGCAACGACGGGGTCTCATGCAGCGCAAGGGGTTCCCCGAGTCCTACGACCGGCGGGCGCTGCTGCGGTTCGTGTCGGCGGTGAAGTCCGGCGAGCCGGTCGTGACGGCGCCGGTGTACTCGCACCTGACCTACGACATCATCGAGGGCGAGCAGACCACCGTCGAGCAGCCCGACATCCTGCTCATCGAGGGCCTCAACGTCTTGCAGCCGGCCCGCCCCCGCCCCGACGGCGTCTCCGGCCTCGCCGTCAGCGACTTCTTCGACTTCTCTCTGTACGTCGACGCCTCGCCCAAGGACGTCCGCCGCTGGTACGTCGAGCGGTTCCTGCGGCTGCGCGAGACGGCGTTCCAGCGGCCGGAGTCGTACTTCCGCCGCTACGGCGAGCTCGACCACGACGCCGCCGTCGCGCAGGCCGAGCAGCTGTGGGACACCATCAACGGCCCCAACCTCACCCAGAACATCCTGCCGACGCGCGGCCGGGCCACGCTGACGCTGACCAAGGGCCCGGACCACTCGGTGCAGCGCATCCGGCTGCGCAAGATCTAGCCGTCGCCGCTGGTCAGACGTCGCGCTGGTAGCCGGCCAGCCAGCCGGCGGGCACGTAGCCGAGCTGCTCGTTCACCGCGATCATGTAGGTGTTGGAGTCGGCGTTCCAGGTCCAGACGGTGCGCACGCCCGGCCGGTCGCGCAGCAGCGTGCGCAGGTTGGCGATCTTGAGCAGCAGCCCCAGCCGGTGCCCGCGGTGCCTGGGGTCGACGATGGTCTCGCCCTGCATGCCGGTGCTGTCGTCGTCGGCGGCCAGCACGATGGCGGTCTGCCCGGCGAAGGTCCCGTCGGGCGCCACCGCGGCCGCGCACCAGGCGTGCCGGCGCATGCGGGCCATGCGGGCCTCGCGCATCCGGACCCGGGCGGGATCCCAGCTCTCCTGCTCGTAGTCGAGCTCGCCGAGCGGGGCGTCGGTGCTCATGCGCGCCGTCATGCGGGCGTACTCGGCGACGTGCTCGTCGGGGACGCGGTCGCGCCAGGTGACGATGCGGTAGTCGGTGGCGTGGGCGGCGGCGTCGCGCTCGAGCCGGGCCAGCGCGTCCAGATCGAACGGCGGGCGCTGCACCCGGCTGATCTCGGTGATGCGGCGGGTGTAGCCGTGCCGTTCGGCGAACGCGGTGCCGGGCGACTCCTGCGGTCCGAGCGGTCCCTCGATGTCGGCCATGAACCGAGTGCGGCCGCGCCGGACCGCCTCGTCCTCGAGCGCCCGCAGCAGTGCGGTGCCGATGCCGCGGCGGCGGGCCTCGGGCCGGACCGCGAGGTCGACCTCGCCCAGCGTGCGGTTGTCGAGCAGCGGCATGACGACCGCGGCGGCGCCCACCACGGCGCCGTCGTCGTCCTCGGCCAGCCAGAGCGCGACGTCGAAGGCGTCGGAGCGCTCGAAGTAGACCTGGAGTTCGTGCTCGAGCCAGCGCGGCCCGCCCGGGAAGTCGTGGCCGTACCCGGCCTCGTGGGCGGCGTACCAGGCCGGGTAGGCGGGGTCACCGGTGTCGTCGAGCCGCCGGATCTTCATGGGCCGTCTCCGCGTCGGGTCAGAGGGTCCGCTGGTAGCCCGCGGACCATCCCGCGACACGGTAGCCGAGCGTCTCGTTGATCGCGATCATGTGGGCGTTGGAGTCGGCGTTCCACGTCCACACCGACTGCAGGCCGGGCCGGTCGGCCACGAGCTGGCGCAGGTTGGCCGCCTTGAGCAGCAGGCCGAGCCGATGGCCCCGGTGCCGCGGGTCGACGATGGTGGCGTCCTGGAAGCCGTGGTCGTCGCTGTCGTGCGACAACGAGATCTCGGTGACGCCGGCCATGCTGCCGTCGGATGCGATCGCCGCCGCGACCCAGGAGCCGCGGCGCATCCGCTTGCGCCGCTGCTCCGCGGAGCGGATGCGGGCGGCGTCCCACGTCTCCTCCTCGTAGTCCAGCTCGCCCAGCGGCGCGTCGGTGCTCATGCGCTGCTCGAGCCGGGCGTACTCGTCGACGAGGTGGTCGGGAGCGTGGTCGCGCCAGGTGACGATGCGGTAGTCGGCCGCGTGCGGCCGTGCGGTCTCCTCGGCCGCCGCGATGCCGTCGAGGTCGAACGGCGGCCGTTGCACCCGGCTGATCTCGGTGATGCGGCGGGTGAAGCCGTGCTTCTCGGCGAACGCCGTGCCCGACGTGTCGTCGGTTCCGGTGGGACCCTCGAGGTAGAGCATCTGGCTGGTGCGGCCCTCGGCCTTCGAGGCCTCGTCGAGCGTCGCGAGCAGCGCACTGCCGACGCCCCGCCGCGACTCCTCGGGCCGGACGAACACCTCGGGCTCGGCCAGCGTCAGGTTGTCGCGCAGCGGCAGGCCCAGCACGGCGGCGCCGACGGCCTTGCCGTCGTCCTCGGCCAGCCAGAGCCGGGCGCCGTGGTGCTCGCTGCCTTCGTAGACGACCTTCAGCTCGTGCTCGAGCCACTGCGGGCCGGTGGGGTGGTCGGCCAGCCGCGCGCTCAGGTGGACGTCGTACCAGGCGACGAAGTCGTCGTCGGTCGCGTGGATCGGTCGGATCTGCACCCCCCGAGCGTCACCCGCGAACCCAACCCCCCGCAACACATTTTCCCCGCGCCCAGCCGAGCGAGCCCGCCGTCAAGCGGCCACCCCAGGCGGAACAGGAGCCGGCGTCGAGAGCGCAAGCAGGGCGAACCAGGTGGCGGGGGCGGTGAATGCGGAGCCGGCGTCAAGAGCGCCCGCGGCATGCTTCACCGCCGCGTAGCGGAGCCGGCGCAGCATTCACCGCCCCCGCCACCGGACCCCCACCAAGGCGCGAACGAACCCTAGAGCGCGAGTTCCGCCTGGACGGTGGCGGCAAGGCGACGGGCGACCGACTCGGCCTGGTCGTGGGTGGCCGCTTCGACCATGACGCGCACGACGGGCTCGGTGCCGGAGGGGCGGAGGAGGACGCGGCCGGTGTCGCCGAGCTCGGTCTCGGCCTCGGCGACGGCGGTCTTGACGCCCTCGTCGAGGGCGACCCGGGACTTGTCGACGCCCTTGACGTTGACCAGGACCTGCGGGAGCCGCTGCACGACGGAGGCCAGCTCGGCCAGCGAGGACCCCGTCGACGCGACCTGGGCGAGCAGGTGGACCGCCGTCAGGACGCCGTCGCCGGTG
This sequence comes from Jiangella mangrovi, assembly GCF_014204975.1. Classification (NCBI taxonomy): domain Bacteria; kingdom Bacillati; phylum Actinomycetota; class Actinomycetes; order Jiangellales; family Jiangellaceae; genus Jiangella; species Jiangella mangrovi. The sequence goes on along the minus strand of NZ_JACHMM010000001.1, from coordinate 2,930,990 downwards.
GTGCCGTGGTCGAGCATGACGACGTGGCCGGACTGCTCGCCGCCGAGGTTGTAGCCGCCGGCCTTCATGGCCTCGAGGACGTAGCGGTCGCCGACGGCAGTGTCGATGACGGTGATGTCCTCGGACCGCATGGCCAGCCGGAAGCCCTCGTTCGACATGACGGTGGAGACGACGGAGTCGCGGCGCAGCGACCCCTGCGAGCGCATGGCGAGCGCGAGGATGGCCAGGATCTGGTCGCCGTCGACGATCTCGCCGGTGGCGTCGACCGCCAGGCAGCGGTCGGCGTCGCCGTCGTGCGCGATGCCGAGGTCGGCGCCGGCGGCCACGACCTCGGCCGCCACGACGTCGAGGTGGGTGGAGCCGCAGTTGTGGTTGATGTTCAGGCCGTCGGGCTCGGCGCAGACGGCGATGACGTCGGCGCCCAGCCGGCGCAGCGCCTCGGGGGCCGCGCGGAAGGCGGCGCCGTGCGCGCAGTCGACGACGACGCGCAGGCCCTCGAGCCGCGACGGGGCGGTGCCGACGATGTGCGAGATGTAGGTCTCGAGGCCCTCGGGGTGCTCCTGCACGCGGCCGACCTCGGCGCCCGTGGGCCGGTTCCAGGGCTCACGCAGCCGCGCCTCGATGGCGTCCTCGATGGCGTCGTCGAGCTTCTGCCCGCCCTTGGCGAAGAACTTGATGCCGTTGTCGGGCATCGGGTTGTGGCTGGCCGACAGCATGACGCCGAGGTCGGCGTCGAGCATGCCGGTGAGGAACGCCACGGCCGGGGTCGGCAGGACGCCGACCTTCAGCACGTCGGTGCCGGCGCTGGCGAGACCGGCCACGACCGCGGCCTCGAGGAACTCGCCGGACGCGCGCGGGTCGCGGCCCACGACCGCGACGGGGCGGCGCCCGGAACCGAAGGCGCCGATCTCGCCCAGCACGTGGGCGGCGGCGACGGACAGGTCGAGGGCCAGCTCGGCCGTGAGGTCGGAGTTCGCCAGGCCGCGAACGCCGTCGGTGCCGAAGAGTCGAGCCACGAAGGGTGCTCCTAAGTGGGACAGCGGTGGGTGGGAACGCGAACGGCCCCGGAGTTCGTGCAACCCCCCGGGGCCGTTCGCGAAAGCTCGCGCAGGTGCGCGGATCAGCGCTTGCTGTACTGAGGCGCCTTGCGGGCCTTCTTGAGTCCGGCCTTCTTCCGCTCCGTGACGCGGGCGTCGCGGGTGAGGAAGCCGGCCTTCTTCAGCGCCGGGCGGTTGTTCTCGGTGTCGGCGGCGTTGAGCGCGCGGGCGATGCCCAGCCGCAGCGCGCCGGCCTGACCGGTGACGCCGCCGCCGTCGATGCGCGCGACGACGTCGTAGCGGTCGGACAGCTCGAGCTCGACGAACGGCGAGCTGACCAGCTGCTGGTGCACCTTGTTCGGGAAGTACGTGTCGAGCGTGCGGCCGTTGATGGTCCACTGCCCGGTGCCCGGCGTGATGCGGACGCGGGCGATGGCCTGCTTGCGCCGGCCGGTGGCCGCGGCGGCCTCGATGTTCGAGATGCGCGACGGCGCGGACTCGGAGGTGTAGCTCTCGATGGGAGCCTCGTCGGTGTCGACCTCGTCGACGGTGATGTCAGTCATGTCCTCACTCACTGCGCGACCTGGCCGATCTCGAACGGCACGGGCTGCTGGGCCTGGTGCGGGTGCTCCGGACCCGCGTACACCTTCAGCTTGGACAGCATCTGCCGGCCCAGGCTGTTGTGCGGGAGCATCCCCTTGACGGCCTTCTCGATGGCGCGACGCGGGTTCTTCTCGAGGAGGTCGCGGTACGTGGTGGAGCGCAGACCGCCCGGCCGGCCGGAGTGCCGGTAGTCGATCTTCTGCTCACGCTTGTTGCCGGTCAGCGCGACCTTCTCGGCGTTCACGACGATGACGAAGTCGCCGGTGTCGATGTGCGGCGCGTACACAGGCTTGTGCTTGCCGCGCAGCAGAGTCGCGGTCTGGGTGGCGAGCCTGCCGAGCACGATGTCGGTGGCATCGATGACATGCCACTGGCGCTGGACATCGCCGGGCTTGGGGCTGTACGTGCGCACGGTCGTAGGCCTTCGCTTTGGTCGAGAGAATGGATCTGGTCGGTGGCTGGCGTGCCGCGCTCCGGTACGCACAACGACACGACAGAATACCCGCGCTGAAGCCGCATGGTCAAAACGGGTTCGCACGCACCATCTCATACTGAGCCAGGTCGGCGCGAACCCAGCCGGTCGCGGCGAAGAAGGCCGCCCCGGCGTCCTCGGGCACGATGGCCGGGACGACCCAGTTCCGGCCCGGGAATGTGGCGCGCAGCGCGCCCAGCAGCGCCCGGGCGTGCCCCTGCCGGCGCGCGGCCGGATCGGTGTGGACGGCGACCACCGACACCGCGTCCTCGGTCACGCCGACCAGCGCCGTTGCGGGCCCGAGGGCGTAGGCACGGCGTGGCGGGACGGCGGCGGCCAGCGTCTCCGGGGCCAGCTGCCAGGGCGGCTGGGCGCCGTCGAGCGAGAGCCCGCGGGCGAACCGGACGGGGTCGATCTCCGTCAATCCATGGGGTGACGGCGACAGCTGCGGTTCCGCGATGGCCGGCTCCGCGCCCGTCGGCTCCCAGCGGTAGCCGACCAGCGTGCGGGCGACGCGGAACCCGAGCTTCTCGTACAGCCCCTGCGCCGCGGCGTTGCCCACGATGACCTCGAGCGTCAGCGTCGTGGCCCCGGCCTCGGTGCAGCGGCGGACCGCGCGGTCCATGAGCGCCCGGCCCACGCCCCGGCCGCGGTAGGCCGGGGTGCAGCCGAACCCGCCGATGCGCGCCGTCGTCCCCCGCCGGGTCACCAGGCTGATGCCGACGAGCTCGCCGTCCGCGGTGTAGACCTCGCTGAGGTAGCGGTCGAGGTGCTCGGGGCCGAACCGCCGCTCGAACGCGGGCCCGTCCATGCTGATCGGCACGAGGTACCCCTCGAACGACCGGCTCATCGCGTCGGCCGCCTGGTCCGAGGTGAGGGTGGCGACCGGCAGCGCCGTCAGCACGCCGGCCCGGGTGGGGATCTCCTCGGCAACGACCATGCGGAGCATTCTCCCCCGGGCCGGGCGCGAGTAGCGTGGCTGGGAGGACGGCCCGAGCGGCTCACGGGGGCGCTCATGACGACGATCGACGTACGGGGACGGGGCCGGGCCGCGTTCGAGGCGCGGGCCTGGGCCGAGGCGTACGCGCAGCTCACGGCGGCGGACGCCGGGTCGCCGCTGCCGACGGACGACCTGGTGCTGCTGGCGGTGTCGGCGTTCCTCGCCGGCCACGACGCCGCGAGCGTGGCGGTGCAGGAGCGGGCGTACCACGCGCTCCTGCGCGAGGAACGGCCGCTGCCCGCCGTCCGGTGCGCGTTCTGGCTGGCCACGGTGCTGGCGAACGAGGGCGAGCTCGCCCGGGCGAGCGGCTGGCTGGCCCGCGCCGACCGGCTCCTGGACGAGTGCGGCCGCGACTGCGCCGAGGCGGGCTACCTGCTCGCGGCGCGGGCCCGCGAGACGGCGCCCGTCGAGCCCGCGGTGGCCGTGGAGATGTTCGCCGAGGCGGCCGCCGTCGGGCAGCGCCACCACGACCCCGACCTCGTCGTCCTCGCCCGCATGGGCCGCGGGCGCACCCTGGTCGAGCTCGGCAAGGTCGCCGACGGCGTCGGCCTGCTCGACGAGGTCATGGTCGCCGTCACCGCGGGCGAGGTGGGGCCGCTGCTCACGGGCATCGTCTACTGCACGGTCATCGACGCCTGCCGGGCGACGTTCGACGTGCGCCGGGCCCGTGAGTGGACGGCGGCGCTGAGCCGCTGGTGCGACGCGCAGCCGGACCTCGTGCAGTTCCGCGGCGAGTGCCAGGTGCACCGCCTGCACGTCCTGCGGGTCCAGGGCGCCTGGCAGGACGCTCTGGACGAGGCCGGCCGCGCCTGCACCCGGCTCTCCGACCCGCCCGGTCAGCCGGCCGCCGGCCCCGCCCACTACGAACGGGCCGAGCTGTACCGGCTACGCGGCGAGGTCGCCGCCGCCGAGGACGCATACCGGCTGGCCGGCGCGGGCGGCCTGGACCCGCAGCCCGGGCTCGGCCTGCTCCGGCTGGCGCAGGGCCGCGTGCCGGCGGCGGTCGCCGGGCTGCGGCGGGCGGTGGACGAGGCGGCGCGACCGTTGGCCCGTCCGGAACTGCTGGCGGCGCTGACGGAGGCACTGCTGGCGGCGGGCGATCTGGCAGGAGCACGGTCCGCGTGTGCTGAGCTCGCCGAGCTGGCTGGCGCGATCCGGGTGCCGGTGCTGGCCGCGATGTCGTCGTACGCGACGGCGTCGGTGCTGCTCAGCGCCGCGGACGGGGCCGGGGGGCTCGCTGCGGCGCGGCACGCGTGGGCCGGCTGGCAGGAGGCGGAGTCGCCCTACGAAGCCGCCCGGTCGCGAGTGCTGGTCGGGTTGGCCTGCCGCGAGCTCGGCGACGACGACGCCGCGCGCATGGAGCTCGACGCCGCCGCCGTCACGTTCGGCGAGCTGTCGGCGCGGCCGGACCTCGACCGGCTGGGGCGGCTCGGCGCCCGGGTGCCCGGCGCCGGGGTCGCGTTGACGCCGCGGGAGCGTGAGGTGCTGCGGCTGGTCGCGGCGGGGCGGACCAATAGAGCTGTCGCCGCAGAGCTGGTGCTGAGCGAGAAGACGGTCGCGCGGCACGTCGCGAACATCTTCACCAAGCTGAACGTCTCGTCCCGAGCTGCGGCGACGGCGTATGCGTACGAGCACGGGTTGGTGTGAGGTTCCGCCGGGGTGGTGGGGTGGGCTCCCCGTGCACGCCTCGCCATCGTCGAGGTCCTGGTCTCACGTCACGTCCTGGTTCTCCGTCACGTGTGCGGGCCCAGAGCGGCCGTTTCGCGTGACACCAGACCAGCACGTGACACCAGACCAGCAGCGACCTGGGTCCGAGGCCACCGACCCCACCCGTCGCCAGACTCCCCCGCCAACCCACGAACCCCGGCCTACACAGAACTACTCATGCGCCCGCCAGCGGAAGATGCATGGTTCGCCCGACGCGCACCACACGCCGTCAGCCCTAGCGTCGAAGGCCTGACCTGCCGGAACGGCATGGGGAGGGCGTCATGGAGCAGCACATCGAGACGATCGTGGTCGGGGGCGGGCAGGCGGGGCTGAGCGTCGGCTACCACCTGAAGCGGAGGAACCGGCCGTTCCTGATCCTGGACGACCGCGCGCGGACCGGGGACAACTGGCGGCGGCACTGGGACACGCTGCGGCTGTACAGTCCGGCGCGCTACGACGGGCTGCCGGGGATGCGGTTCCCCGGGCCCGGCGGGGCGTTCCCGACGAAGGACGAGGTCGCGGACTATCTGGAGTCCTATGCGGCCCGGTTCGAGCTGCCGATCGAGCACGACGTCCGCGTCGAGTCACTGACCAGCGGCAACGGCACTGGCGGTTACGTCGTCGACTGTGGGGAAAGGCGGTTCACCGCGGACAACGTCGTCGTCGCGACGGGGACGTTCGGCACTCGCTCCCACATTCCAGAGTTCAGCACCGAGCTGGACCCGGCCATCGCGCAGCTGCACTCCACGCAGTACCTGCGCCCGGACCAGCTGCCACCGGGCCCCGTCCTGGTCGTCGGGGCGTCGCACTCGGGGGCGGACATCGCGATCGAGGCCGCCCGCGACCACCACACCATCCTGGCCGGCCGCGGCACCGGGCAGCTCCCGGTCCCGCTGGAGTCGCGCCGGGCGCGGACCGCACTCCCGGTGCTCTGGTTCCTGGCCCAGCACGTGTTCACGCTGCGCACGCCCATCGGGCGGAAGATGCGCCCGGAGATCCGCACCCATGGCGGCCCGCTGCTGCGAGTCCGGGCCGGCGACCTCGAGGCGGCCGGGGTCGAGCGGGTCACCGAGCGCGTCGCCGGCGTGCGCGACGGGAAGCCCGTGCTCGACGGCGGCCGGGTGCTGGACGTCGCGTCGATCGTGTGGTGCACCGGGTTCCGGCAGGACTACGGCTGGATCAGGCTGCCGGCGACGGTCCTGGGCGACGACGGCTGGCCGCTCGAGGAGCGCGGCGTCGTGCCGTCGTCGCCCGGCCTGTACTTCACCGGTCTGGCGTTCCAGAGCGCGTTCAGCTCCATGCTGGTCGGCGGCGCCGGGGCCGACGCGGAGCACGTCGCCCGGCACCTCTCCGATCGCCCGGTCACGGCTGCTCGAACACCGCGACCGTCCGTGCGGGAACGGTGACCCCGCCGGCTCCCACGGAAGACGCCCGCACGACGGCGTCGGCTCCGGCGGCCTGGACGGGGTGCAGCCGCAGGCTCACGCCGTCGTCGACCGTCACCGTCTGGGCCGACGGCGTCGCGTTGAAGACGACGACCAGCCGCTCCCGGTCCGGGTCCAGGTCGGTCCCGGACCGGTCGTCGAGCTGCATGACGATCACCCCCGGCTCGGCGGCGCCGAAGGTCAGCCGCTCCTGCACCAACTCGGCCGACCCGAGCCGGAACAGCGGCGACGAGAACCTCAGCCGGAGCAGGTCCTGCGCCATCGCCGTCGCCGTCCCCATGTCCTCCGCCCCCGGCTTCACGGAAGCAGACGCCAGCAGCGGCCGCATGAAGTCCCACTTCGCCTCGTTGTCCGTCGCCGGCGGCAGCCCCGACCCGAAGGTGCTGGACTGCCCGGTCCAGTCGATCCGGTTGAACCAGTCGCCGGAGTCGTAGGAGTTGCGGTCCAGCGACTTCGACCGCAGCAGGTCCGCGCCCGCGTGCCAGAACGACGGGCCCTGGCCGAGCGCCGTCGTGGCCAGCGAGAGCACGTTCATCCGGACCCGGTCGGCCATGGGGGTGTCGGCCGGCAGCTTGTACGCCAGGGCGTCGTACAGCGTCTCGTTGTCGTGCGCGTCGACGTACGTGATGACCTCGGCCGGGTCGGCGGTGTAGCCGGCGGGCGAGCCGTTGTAGTCGACGTCGGCGCCGGTGACGGTCGCGCCGCTGCTGTCGACGAATCGGTAGTCGCGCAGGTTGCCGGTCAGCCCGACCTTGATCATGTCCTGGTGCTGCAGCAGCCGCGCGCGCTGCTCGGCCTCGGACCCGTTCACCGCCGCGCCGTTCGGGTCGGTGAACAGGCCGCTGCCGAAGCCCTGCAGCCGCGGGTCCTCGTCGAACGGGCCGCCGCCGCGGACGCCGTCGCGCAGCCGGTCGCTGAACGTGCCGATGCCGGCGCCAAACAGCTCCAGCTGCGTGGCCTGACGGAACCGGGCGTTGTCCGCGACCTCGCCGAAGTTCCAGCCCTCGCCGTAGACGTAGACCGACGACCCGTCGACGCCGTCGCGCGCCACCGTCAGCGCGTCCAGGGCGTCGCGCACGCGCTCCATGGTCGCCCGGCTGTGGTGGCCCATGAGGTCGAAGCGGAACCCGTCGACCTTGTAGTCGCGCGCCCAGGTGACGACGGAGTCGACGATCAGCTTCTCCATCATCGCGTGCTCCGACGCCGTATTGGCACAGCACGTGGACGTCTCGACCGTGCCCGTGGCGGAGAGCCGCTGGTAGTAGCCGGGCACGATCCGGTCCAGCACCGACTTCTCGTCCTGCCCGGCGGCGTGGGTGTGGTTGTAGACGACGTCCATGACGACCCGCAGCCCGGCGCCGTTGAGCGCGGCGACCATCTCGCGGAACTCGCGGGTGCGCCCGGGCCCCTCCGGGTCGGTGGCGTACGAGCCCTCCGGGACGGTGTAGTGCAGCGGGTCGTAGCCCCAGTTGAAGCCGTCCTGTCCGGCGACGGCGGTGACGCACTCCTGCTGGGCCGTCCCGGCCGGGTCGGCGGCGGTCAGCGCCTCGAGATCGCAGTCCGGGACGGCCTGGGCGGCCCGGTTCTCGTCCACCGTCGCGAGGTCGAAGACCGGCAGCAGGTGGACGGTGTTCAGTCCGGCGTCCGCGAGCGCCGACAGGTGCCGCATGCCCGCACCGTCGGCGTCGGTGAACGCGAGGTACGTGCCGCGCGACCCCTCCGCTACCGAGGGGTCGCCGATCGAGAAGTCGCGGACGTGCAGCTCGTAGATCGCGGAGTCCTCGGGCTGCGCGAGTGCCGGTTTGACCAGCGACGACCATCCCTGCGGCGCCAGCGCCGGATCGGCCAGGTCCACCACCAGCGACCGCTCCGAGTTCGTCGTCAACGCCAGGCTGTACGGGTCGGTGACGACATTGGTCTCGACGGCGTCCGTCGCCGGCACGTACACCTGCACCGCGAACGCGTACGCCGCGCCGGCCCAGCGCGGGTTGCCGCGGGCGGTCCAGACGCCGTCGCGGTCGCGGCGCATCGCGATCGTCTGCTCCGTCGCCGACCCGGGCAGCGTCAGCAGCAGATCGACGTGCTTGGCCGTCGGCGCCCAGAGCGCGATGTCCGGACGGCGGCCGTGCCAGACGACGCCCAGCTCGCGGTCGGCGGCGCCGGCGTAGACGTCGTCCAGCACGCCGGGCAGCTGGATCCCGGTAGCGTCGACCAGCCGGCCGAGGTCGTCGTACGCGGCGACGGCGACCTGCCCGGTGAGGATCTCCTCGAGGTCCTTGACGTCGCCCAGCCGAAGCGCGTCGTAGGCCGCGAGGTGCGGATACGCGTCCCGCACGTCCTCCGGCAGGCCGTCGCCGTCGAGCGTCAACGGGTACGACGTCCCGCCGGTCACCGCCTCGGCGTCGATCCCCAGCCCGCCCGACGGCGCCGCGTGCAGCCGGAAGCTCCAGTCCGCGGCGGCCGCCGGCAGGTCCCACGCGAGCAGGCCGCGCTGCAGCCAGTGCGCCTTCTGCTGGGTGAGGTCGGCCTGCGACTCCGCGGCCGACGCGGTCACCGTCAGCACGTGGGTGGCGACGTCGTAGCTGAACGTCGTGCGCGCGCCGGCCGGGACGCTGAACGGGATGTTCGCGCCATCCGGCGTGCCACCCGCGCCCCAGTTCTCGTCGAAGCTCAGGCCGTGGGTGACCTTGGCCTCGTACGAGCCCGCCGCGAGCCCCGTCGTCGACAGCGTGTAGACGCCGTCGCCGTCGGGGTCCTTGAGCCACGAGCGCATGCAGGACGGGTCCCAGTCGCCCGGGCAGCCGAGTTCGGACTGGAACGAGCCCGGCACGGTGACGATCGGGTCCTGCGCGTCGCTGGTGACCCAGTGCGTCGCGTGGTCGTAGTAGAAGGTGACGTCGCCGGCCGCGGCCAGCGGCAGCGGGATGTTCGGGCCGTCGCGGCGGGCGCCGAGGCCGTAGTTCTCCGCCCAGGAGCCGTCGATGGCGGCCTTGTACTCGAAGTCACCGGCGGGCAGTCCGAACGTGCCCTTCCAGACGTCGTCCTTGGCGTCCAGCGTGAGGCCGGCCTGCGCACAGGCCGGGTCCCAGTCGCCGGCGCAGCCCATCTCGCTGTTCAGACTGCCGGGGACGGTGACGCGGTCCGGCTGCTCGACGGGGCCGCCGCCGCCCGGCTCCTCGCCCTCGTCCTGCGGCTCGCCGACGACGCCGTACGTCGACGCCACCGACAGGTGGCCGGAGTGGTCCTTCAGCACGGCGCGGTACTCGACCAGCGTGCCGTGCGCGAGCCCGGTCACGTCGTGGAAGACCCGGTACGGGGCGTTGTCGTCGGTGCCCAGCACCTGCCAGTCCGGCGTCCCGAGCGGCCGCCACGCCAGTGTGACCTGGTTGAACCCGCCGTCGGGCACCGAGACGCCGACCTCGGCGCGGCCGCCGACGATGCCGCCGGGACCGGGTGTGCGGAAGTGCACCGCCGGGGCGTCCTTCGACTTCTTCAGCGGCTTCGGCGCCTGCCAGACGACGGCGGACAGCGGCGGGACCGTGACGGTGACCCGGCCGGTCGCGTCGGACCGCAGGCTGACGCCGTCGTCGCCCCCACTCGACCAGACCGGCTGGAACGTCGTCCGCGGGTTGAGGGTCGCGAAGCTCACCGTCTGCGCGGTCGTCGAGTTGTTGGTCGCGACGACGTACTCGACCTGCTCCTCGCGGTCGATGCGGCTGAACGCGTACACCCCGGCGTCGTCGCTCGCGTAGCGGTGGAGCTGCGCACCGTCGGCCAGCGCCGGGTGCTCGTCGCGCAGTGCGGACAGCTCGGCCAGGCGCCGGTAGATCGGGTGGTCCGGGTCGAAGTTCTCCTCGGCCGTGGTGGCGTCGGTGCCGATGAGGTCGTCGTCGTTGTAGCTGGCGACCTCGCTCGGGAACATGTCCTGGCGGGCGTCCTTGTCGCCGCCGTCGCCGGTGAAGCCCTGCTCGTCGCCGTAGTAGACGACCGGCTGGCCGCGGGTCAGGTACATGAGGTCGTGCGCGAGCAGGCTCCGGTCCAGCTGTTCGTCCGGCGCGACCCCGGTGTCCTGGACGAACATCCCGATGCGGCCCATGTCGTGGTTGCCGAGGAAGGTCGGCAGCGAGTACGCGTTGGAGTCCGGGTCGGTGTAGTAGTCGTCGCCGGCGAACAGGTCGCGCAGCTCCGTCGTCGGGCGACCGGTCGCGAAGCCCTGCGCGCGGGCCTGGAAGCCGAAGTCGATGGTGGCCTGCAGCCCGCCCTCAGTCGTGTAGCGCGACATCGCCGCCGGGTTGGCGTCGTAGACCTCGCCGAACATGAAGAAGTCGTCGGCGCCGGACTCGTGCGCGGAGTCGAGGACCTCGGGCGCGAACTTCTGCCAGAACTCCATGTTGACATGCTTGACGGTGTCGATGCGGAACCCGTCGATGCCGAACGCCGCCCAGTACCGGTAGACGTCGATCATGCCGTCGCGGACGGTGGGCTGCTCGGTGAACAGGTCGTCGAGGCCGACGAAGTCGCCGTACAGGTCGCCCTCGCTGCCGTCGAAGGCCGCGTTGCCGCGGTTGTGGTAGAGCGTCGGGTCGTTGAGCCAGGCCGGGACCTTGACCGTCTCGTCCTCGGGCGTGCGGAAGAACGGTGTGTACGGGAACGACGTCTGCGGGTCCAGCTCCGGGAACGTGTCGCCGGCCGCGTACTCGGAGTCGTCGAAGACGGTGCCGGCGGCGTCCCGGTACGGGGCCTCGCTCTTCGGGATGTAGGTGTAGGCGCCCTCCTCGTAGTCGATGACGTCGGCGGTGTGGTTGGTGATGATGTCGAAGAACACCTTGATGCCGCGCGCGTGTGCCTCGTCGACGAGCTGCCGCAGCTCCTCGTTGGTGCCCAGGTGCGGGTCGATCTGGGTGAAGTCGGTGATCCAGTAGCCGTGGTAGCCGGCGCTCACGTCGGCGCCGCTGCCCTGTACCGGCCGGTTCTTGAACGACGGCGTCATCCAGACCGCTGTGATGCCCAGGTCCTCGATGTAGTCGAGGCGGCGCAGGATCCCGGCGATGTCGCCGCCGTGGTAGAAGCCCTTGTCCGCCGGGTCGAGGCCGTGAACGAGCCGCGGCTCCGCGGTGCCGGGCGGGACGGTGTAGCCGCCGGTGTCGTTCGCCGGGTCGCCGTTGTCGAACCGGTCGGCCATGACGAAGTAGAACCGCTCGTCGGTCAGGCCGGTGCGCAGGCTGTCCCCGGCCAGCTCGCGGTCCTCGGGGGTGAGGCCGGGCTGCGGGTTCGTGGGCGCGACGGCGATCCGGTGCGACGCGTGGTCGTAGGAGAACGTCACCTCGGCCGCCGCCTCCAGCACGAGCGGCAGGTTCGGGCCGTTCGCGACGCCGCCGGCGCCGTAGTTCTCGTCCCAGCCGCCGTTGAGGGCGACCTTGAACTCGTAGCTCCCGGCAGGGAGGTCGACGGCGTGCGCGTAGGTCGTGGCGCCCGGCGCGGTGAGCGTCAGCTCGGTGGCCGCGCAGGCCGGGTCCCAGTCACCTGCGCAGCCCAGCTCGCTCTGCAGGCTGCCGACCAGCGTGACGGCGCTCGGCGGCGGCGTGTGGTCGGCGACGGCGGGGGTGGCCGCCGCGGCGGTCAGGGCGGTCGCGGCGAGGCCCAGGGAGGCGGCGAGGGCGAGGAGGCGGCGGGGTGGCAGGGTCGGCATCGGGCACTCCCGGGGCGGACGGCGATGTCACGGTGCCCGAGACGCTAACGAGGACGGCCGGCTCTTGCAAGACTTGCAGTAAGCTTTCATCGGGCTCTTCGGGACTCTTCGGACACCCGAGTTGCCTTGTCGTGACGTATGGATAGGATCCGGGTCATGACGCCGAGTCGCGCCAGCCTGCCATTCCTGGCCGCGGCGGTGCTCCTGCTCGCCGCGTGCAACGGCGGTGGCGACGAACCCGAGGGCCTCGAGACCACCACCGCGCCGGGCACCGAAACCGCCGAGCCCACCCCCACCGAAGACCCCGACGCCGAGGCGGTCGCGGCCATCGAGACGCAGTACCAGGCCTACTGGGACACCGTCGTCGCCATGGAGAACGCCCAGGACGAGGCCGCGTCCTACGCGGCGCTGAAACAGGTCGCCACCGAGGTCATCGCGCAGACGCAGATCGCCAACCTCCGCGGCCTCGTCGACGCGAACGTCACGCGCGACGGCGCGCCCGTCGTCGGCCCGCCCCAGGTGACGGTCGACGGCGACACCGCGCGCCTCGAGAGCTGCGTCGACGAGGACCCCTGGAACGTGTACTACAACGGCGAGCTGGTCGAGGACCGCGAGCTGGGCGGCTCACAGCCCCGCGTCTACGACCTCGAGCTGGTCGAGGGCCAGTGGCTGATCAACGAGCTGGTCGACCAGACGGAGGCGACGATCACATGCTGACCATGGCACGCGGCCTCCTGCGGCTGCTCGTGGGTGCGGCCGTGGTCGCCGCGTCGCTGCTCGTCGCGGTGTCCACGGCGTCGGCCGACTGCGAGCTCGTCCAGGTGCCCGCCCCCGGCGGCGGCTACAGCTGGGTCGAGGACTGCAGCGACTCCGGGGGCGACGACGGCGACGGCGACGGCGGCGACAACGGCGGTGGCGGCGACGCCGAGCCGACCTGCGACCTCAGCCAGGTCGAGGACGAGGGCCCGCCCACGGCCGTGCGCTGGTGCGACGGCACCGAAGCGTGCTGGGGCAACATCCCGTCGCTCAACCCGGAGTCGGAGTGGGAGAACCTCGCCGGCGAGCCGTCGCCGGGCGAGGGTTACATCGTCACCTACGTGACCTGCTACCCGAGCAACCCCATGGGGACCTGGCAGTGGATCGAGCCGCCGGAGGATCAGGGGCCGAGCCTGTGGGACCTCGCCTGGCAGGCGTTCGGCAGCATCGCCACGCCCGACTTCACGCTGGCCTTCTCGCCGCCCACGCAGTCCTACGTCAACCTTCCCACCTGGTACTGGGCCGACGGCCCCACCGACGGTGAGGTCGTCGGCGAGTCCACCGGCGCCGTCAACGCCATCGCCACGCCCGACCGCATCGAGGTCGACCCCGGCGACGGCAGCGGCGTCATGGAGTGCCCGTTCGCCGTCGACGAGAGCGACGAGTGCCTGCACACGTACGCGCGCGCCTCCGTCGACCACTCCGACGGCTACCCGGCGCGCATGCGGCTGGTCTACAGCATCGCGTTCACCAACAACGGCGCGCCGCTCGAGCTCGACGGCCTGCCGACCACGCTCGAGAGTCCGTGGGTCGACGGCCCGCTGCCGGTCGCCGAGGTCGCCGCCATCGTCATCGAGTGACGGCGACCACCGGCTGACCTCTGCCGGGACCGCCGCCGGTCAGGCGGCGGGCACCGGGACGGGCGGAGGCGGGCCGACGTAGCGGGCGGCGGGCCGGATGATCTTGCTGTCGGCCGCCTGCTCGAGGATGTTCGCCGTCCAGCCGACCACGCGGGCGACGGCGAACGTGGGCGTGAACATCGAGCGCGGCAGCCCGCACTGCTCCATGACGACGCCGGCGAAGAACTCGACGTTGGTGTGCAGCTCGCGGCCGGGCTTGAGCTCGGCCAGGATCGCCTCGACCTGCCGTTCCACCTCGACCGCGAACTCGACCAGCTCGCCGCCGAAGCCCAGGGCGATCTCCTTGAGCATGCGCGACCGCGGGTCCTCGGTGCGGTAGACCGGGTGGCCGAAGCCCATGATCCGGTCGCCGGCGAGCACCCGCTCGCGCACCCACGACTCGATGCGGTCCGGGGTCCCGATCTCGTCCAGGGTGTCCAGCGCACGGCTCGGCGCGCCGCCGTGCAGCGGGCCGGACAACGCCGCGACGCCGCCCACCAGGCAGGCGGCGAGGTCGGCCCCCGTCGACGCGATGACGCGAGCGGTGAAGGTCGAGGCGTTGAAGCCGTGGTCGATGGTCGAGATGAGGTACCGCTCGACGGCGCGGGCGTGCTCCGGCGCGGGCTCGCGTCCGGTCAACATGTACAGGTAGTTGGCCGCGTGCCCGAGGTCGTCGCGCGGCTCGACCGGCGCCAGCCCCTGCCCGAGCCGGTACAGCGCGGCGAGCAGGGTCGGCACGACGGCGCCGGCCAGCAGCGCGTCGTCGCGGCGCTGGTCGGCGGTGAGGTCGTAGAGCGGGCCGAACCCGGCGGCCGCCCCCGTCAGCGAGAGCGCGCTGCGCAGCCCGGCCATCGGGCCCGACGACGCGCTGGCCCGGGCGACGGCGGGCAGGGCGGCCGCCACCTCCTCGGGCAGGCGGCGCAGGCCGGAGACACGGCGGGCGAACGCGGCGCTGTCGGTCGCCGACGGCAGGTCGCCGACGAGCATCAGGTGCCAGACGTCCTCGAACGTGCGGGTGGCGGCGAGCTCGACGGCGGAGTACTCGCGGTAGTGGTAGAAGCCCTCGAGGCCGCGGACGTCGCCGAGCGCCGTCTCGGTGACGACGACTCCCGCCAGCCCGCGCGGCACCTCCACCGGACCCTGTGCAGCCATGATCTCCTCCTCCGCTCAATGATTGACAACATCGTAGATATATTGATTTCCATCAATGCCGGGCGAACGGGGACGGGCGATGGCGCAGAAGCGGCGGCTGACGACCCAGCAGGTCGCCGCGCGTCTCGGGGTGAAGCCCGAGACGGTGTACGCGTACGTCAGCCGCGGGCTGCTGAGCAGCCGGCGCGGCCCGGGCGGGCGGGCCAGCACGTTCGACCCTGACCAGGTCGAGCGGCTGGCCCATCGGCGACGGGGTGAGCCCGGCGGCCCGGTGCCGCGCGCCCAGGACGCCGCCGGGCCGGTCTACAGCGCGGTCACGCTCATCGAGGACGACGCCTACCACTACCACGGGGTCGACGCGATCGCGCTGGCCCGGCGGTACCGGTTCGAGGAGGTCGCCTGGTGGCTGTGGACCGGCGCGCTCGAGCCGGGCGTGACGTTCACCGCGCCGGCCGAGGCGCTGGCCGCCGCCCGGGCCGCCGGCGCCGCGCTGCCGCCGCAGGCCGGCCTCGTCGACCGCCTCCGGGTGGCGGCGGTCGCGGCCGCCACGGTCGACCCGGTCCGGTTCGACCTGCGCCCGCGCACCGTGGCCGCGACGACCCGGGGCCTCATCGCCACCTTCGCCGACTCGCTCCCTCGCGACGACCCGCGCGTCACCGGCAGCGCTGCCGGTGACGCTGGTACGACCGGGGGCGCGGCCGGCGGCATCGCCGCCCGGCTGTGGCCGCGGCTCACCGCCCGCCCGGCCGACGCGGACGCCGTCGCGATCCTCGACACCGCGCTGGTCCTGCTCATCGACCACGGGCTGGCGGCGTCGACCGTCACGGCGCGGACGGCGGCCTCGGCGCGGGCGCATCCGTACGCCGTCGTGTCGGCGGCGCTCGGGACGCTGGAGGGTCCGTTGCACGGCGCCGCCAGCGGGCTGGCCCACCGCATGCTCACCGACGTGCTCGAGCGCGGGGCCGGGACGGTGGTCGCCGAGCACCTGCGCGCCGGGCGGCGCATCCCCGGCCTGGGCCACCGGCTCTACCGCGAGACCGATCCCCGCGCAGAGCTGCTGTTCGACCTGCTCGCGGCCGTCCCCGAGGCCGAGCCCGTGCTGGCCGCGGCGCGCGCCGTCACCGAGACCGCCGCCACGCACCTGCCGCTGCCGGCCAACATCGACCTCGCGCTGGCGACGCTCTCCGTCGCGACCGCGATGCCGCCCGAGGCGGGCGAGACGATCCTCGCCGTCGCGCGGACCGCCGGCTGGATCGCGCACGCGCTCGAGGAGTACGACGAGCGCGCGCTGCGGGTCCGCGTCACCGGGCGGTACGAGGGCCCGCCACCGCCCCAGCCGCTGCCGGAGCCGTCAGCCGGCTGACACCTCGGCGCCTTCGGCGGCCTCGGACGGCAGGTGCTGCACGGCCCAGGCGGAGATGGCGCCGAGGGCGGGCATGAGCGCCTCACCGCGCTCGGTGAGCGCGTACGACACCGACACCGGCGGCCCTTCGTCGACGCGGCGGCGCACGAGGTCGTGCTGCGTGAGCTCGGCCAGCCGGTCGGCCAGCACGGAGTCGCTGACGCCGTCGATGGCGCGGGACAGCTCGCGGAACCCGGCCGGGCCGGTCTGCAGGCTGCCCAGGACCAGGGCGTTCCAGCGCTTGCCGAGGATCTGGAAGGCGCGGGTGAGTGCCTCGTCGCTGCGCAGGCAGGCGTCCACATCGGGAGTGGTGCGAACGCTCGCGGCCATGCCTGGAATACTAGCGCGCGCATCATTGCTTCGATTTTCGAAGCTGCTACGAGACAGCTCGTAGCTTCGACTCTCCAAGGAGCTTTCCGTGTCCGAGAACAACGGCTCGCGCCCCTCCGTCGTCATCGTCGGCGGCGGGTTCGCCGGCATCAATGCCGCCAAGGCGCTCGACGACGTGGCCGAGGTGACCCTGGTCGACCCGTCCGACACGTTCCTGCACAACCTCGCGTCGTGGCGCGCACTGGTGGAGCCGGAGTGGCTGGACCGGATCTTCCTGCCGTACGACCGGCTGCTGCGGCACGGCCGGTTCGTCCGCGACCGCGCCGTCGACGTCGACGGCACCGCCGTCACGCTGGCGTCCGGCGAGGTGCTCCGGCCGGAGTACATCGTGCTCGCGACCGGCTCCTCCTACCCGTTCCCGGCCAAGACCGACGAGCCCGACGTCACGGCGGCGCGGGCGAAGTTCCTCGACGCGCACCACGCGCTCCTGGGGGCCGGCAGCGCGCTGGTCGTGGGCGCGGGCGCGGCCGGGCTCGAGCTGGCCGGCGAGATCAAGACCTCCTTCCCGGAGAAGGCCGTGACCATCGTCGACATGGGCGACGACATCCTCCCCGGCCCGTACGACCAGGAGCTGCGCGAGGAGCTGCGCCGCCAGCTCGACAAGCTCGGCGTCGAGCTGGTGCTCGGCAGCCCGCTCCACGCGCTGCCGGACACCCCGGCGGCGACGGCGGCGTCGGTCACCGTGAGCACCGAGGCGGGCGAGGAGCTCAGCGCCGACATCTGGTTCCGCGCGTTCGGCGTCACACCGGCGACCGGCTTCCTGAGCGGCACGCTGGCCGGGGCGCGCGACCACCTGGGCTACCTGAGCGTCGACGACCAGCTCCGGGTCGCCGGCCACGAGAACGTCTTCGCGATCGGCGACATCGCCGACGCCGACCGCAACATGGCGGCGACCGCCAAGATGCAGGCCGACCTGCTGGCGGCGAACCTGCGCGCGCGGATCAACGGCGAGGGCGAGGCGGCGAGCTACCAGAAGCTGCCGCCGGTGGTCGCCATCCCGCTCGGCCCCGAGGGCGGCGCCGGCCAGCTCCCTGGCATCGACGGCGTGGCCGGTCCGGACGTGATCGCGCAGGTCAAGGGCCGCGCTCTGCTCATGGAGTCCTACGCCGAGCTCTTCGACGTCGAGCCCGCGGCCTGATCCTCGACGGGCGCCGGCCAACCCTTCAGGGAAGCGCTGGCGCCCGTCGACAGCATGCATGCAGATTGCTATCATTGCATGCATGGAGACCAAGCCCATTCAGATCCGAGACGTCCCGGTCGACGCTCTCGATGTGATGCGGATTCGCGCCGCGGCCGAGGGCATGAGCCTGGCGTCCTACCTCAGGCGCATGGTCATCGAAGCCGCGGCGCAGCCGACCGTGGCCGAGGTACTTGCTCGTGCCGCTCAACGCCCGGCAGCAGGATTGACGATGGCGGACATCGTCGCGGCGACCCGCGCCGGGAGAGGTGAATGAGCGCGATAGTCGTCGACACCTCGCTGGTCCTCTACGCCCTGGGAGAGGCACAGCACGACGAGATCCTGCGCCAGCGCCTGTCGGAGCCTCGTGTTCTGCACGCGCCCCATCTCATCGACTTCGAGGTCGCCAACGCCCTGCGCGGCCTCACGTTAGGACACAAATTGTCGCCGTCCCAGGCCGACGAGATCAGGGCCGACTTCGCCGACCTGCACATCGAGCGCATCCCAGGGTCGGCGCTGGCCGGGCGCATGTGGGAGCTACGGCACAACTACACCGCCTACGACGCCGCATACATCGCACTCGCCGAGCTTCTCGCCTGTCCCCTTCTCACCGGCGACGCGAAACTGCTGGGCACCCACCAGGCCGACATCGAGCTGTATCCGAGCCCATGACCCTCCTCAGCGGGTGAACACGTGGGCCGTCACGTCGGCGATGGGGCGGTAGCCCAGCGCGGTGTAGACCTTGTTCGAAGTGGGGTTGGCCAGGTCGGTGAAGAGGGCGGCACGGTGCGCACCCGCATCGAGCACGGCCTGGCTGACCGCCGCCACCAGCACCGATGCGTACCCGCGGCGGCGCCGCGCGGGCGGGGTGTACACGGGCGCGATGCGGGCGACGCCGGCGACGGTGCGCGAGACGCCCACGAAGCAGGCCGGGCCGCCGTCGTCCCAGAGCCAGGCGCGCTGTTCGGCGAGCAGCAGGTCGACGACGCGCTCGGCGACGCTCGCGCCGGGCGCGGCGTTGGACTCCACCTCGAACGCCAGCGTCCATTCGACCAGCAGGTCGCGGTCGCCGGGCCCGGCGAGCCGCGCGGCTCCGGGCGCCGGCCGCGGCGGCACGACGGTGTCGAGCTCGAACAGCCGCTGGTCCATGGCGACGGCGACGGTGCCGCCGGTGTGTCCCGCCCACGCCCGCGCGTACGCCGCGGCCTGGTCGGCGACGCCCGTGACGCCGTCGACGCCGGGGTGCTCCGCGAGCATGGCCAGCGCCAGCAGCTCGGCCCCCACCGGTGGCGCGGACACGTACGCCCGGAACGGCGGCGTCCACACCGCCACCCCGGCGACACCCCCGCCACCGCCGTCGTCGGAGGAGGACGACAGGACCGCGAACACGCCGCCCGGCCCGGACCCCGCACCCCGGCGCACGCGGTCGACCGTGGTGAGCAGCACCGAGTGGACGACGGGCGACCGTTCCAGCCACCCACCCGCCCGCTGCCAGAACTCCTCGGCGTCGGTGCCGATCGTGACCGACGGCATCAGCGCACCCGGGTGACGCGGCCCTCGTCCCAGACCGGCTCCGGCGACTCGTAGACCGAGCCGTTGGCACCGAACACGAGGAAGCGGTCGAAGTCGCGGGCGAACCAGCGGTCGTGGGTGACGGCGAGCACCGTCCCGTCGAACACCTCGAGCCCGTCCTGCAGCGCCTCGGCCGACACGAGGTCGAGGTTGTCGGTGGGCTCGTCGAGCAGCAGCAGCGTGGCGCCGGACAGCTCGAGCAGCAGGATCTGCAGCCGCGCCTGCTGCCCGCCGGACAGCGACTCGAACGCCTGCTCGCCGGCGTGCGCGAGCTCGTACCGGTCGAGCACGCGGCTGGCCTGCTCGCGCGGCATGCCGGCGCGGCGGCCGTCGCCGCGGTGCAGGATCTCGAGCAGCGTGCGGCCGACCAGCTCGGGATGCTCGTGCGTCTGCGCGAACCAGCCCGGCCGCACCCGCGCGCCCAGCCGTCCCACGCCGGTGTGCGCCACGGGAGCGATGGGCACGTCGTCGACGGGCTCGTGCTCGGGTTCGGGGTCGGAGCCGCCGGCCGCCAGCAGCCGCAGGAAGTGCGACTTGCCGGAGCCGTTGGAGCCGAGGACGGCGACCCGCTCGCCGTACCAGACCTCGAGGTCGAACGGCTTCATGAGCCCCGTCAGCTCCAGGGACTCGCAGACGACGGCGCGCTTGCCGGTGCGCCCGCCCTGCAGCCGCATGCGCACGTTCTGCTCGCGCGGGATGGCCTGCGGCGGCCCGGCCTCCTCGAACTTGCGCAGCCGGGTCTGCGCCGCCTGGTACCGCGAGGCGAGGCCGTCGTTGTAGGCGGCCTTCTGCTTGTACATGAGCACGAGCGCCTTGAGCTTCGCGTGCTCCTCGTCCCAGCGCCGGCCCAGTTCCTCGAACCGGGCGAACCGCTCGCGCCGCGCCTCGTGGTAGCTGCCGAACCCGGCCGGGTGCACCCACGTGGTGTTGCCGGCCGCGCCCAGCTCGACGGTGACGACGCGCGTGGCCGTGCGGTGCAGCAGCTCGCGGTCGTGGCTGACGTAGAGGACGGTCTTCTGCGACTCGACCAGCCGGTCCTCGAGCCAGCGCTTGGCCGGGACGTCGAGGAAGTTGTCGGGCTCGTCGAGCAGCAACACCTCGTCGGGGCCGCGCAGCAGCGCCTCGAGCACCAGCCGCTTCTGCTCGCCGCCGGACAGCGTGGACACCTCGCGCCAGCGGCACCGCTCGAACGGGATGCCCAGCGCGGCCGTGGTGCAGACGTCCCACAGGACCTCGGTCTCGTAGCCGCCGGCGTCGGCCCACTCGGCCAGCGCGGTGGCGTACGTCATCTGCGTCGGCTCGTCGTCGCGGTCCATCATGGCCAGCTCGGCGGCGTCGACGGCGGCAGCGGCGGCCCGCACGCGGGGCGGCGCCACCGACAGCAGCAGGTCGCGCACGTCCTGGGC
This sequence comes from Jiangella mangrovi, assembly GCF_014204975.1. Lineage (NCBI taxonomy): Bacteria > Bacillati > Actinomycetota > Actinomycetes > Jiangellales > Jiangellaceae > Jiangella > Jiangella mangrovi. Next base: position 2,910,283 of record NZ_JACHMM010000001.1, on the reverse strand, counting down.
GTCGCGGGCCACGAACTGGCGCATGACGCCCAGCCCGCCGCTGCGCGTGACGGCGCCGCCGTGCGCGGCGAGGTCGCCGGCCACGATGCGCAGCAGCGTCGTCTTGCCCGACCCGTTCGCCCCGACCAGCGCGACCTTGGCGCCGTCGCCGACCCGGAACGAGACGTCGTCGAGCAGCACCCGCCCGTCGGGCAGGGTGAACGAGACGGCGTTGAGGTCGACGTGGCCCATGCCCTCAGTCTCACCGAGCCGGCGGCACCGGTCGAGGCATTTTCCCGGCTCAGAATCCGGGCGGCAGCTCCCCCGACATGACGGCCACCAGCACGTCGGGCGCGAGATCCTCTTTGTGGACGTACGCGCGCGCCCCGCTGGTGCTGGCGTCCTGCGGCAGGTCCGATGCGGGGTAGGTCGACATCAGCAGGACGACGGCGCCGGGGTGCGCCGCGACCAGGCGGCGGGTGGCCTCGATGCCGGAGATGCCGGGCAGGTTGATGTCCATGAGCACCAGCCCCGGGCGCAGCGCGGCCGCCTGCGTGACCGCGTCCTCGCCGCTGGTGGCCTCGCCGGCGACCCGGAAGCCGGGCGTGGAGCCGACGACGAACCGGGCGACGGACAGGTACAGCTCCTGGTCGTCGACCACGAGGACGTCGACGACGGCGGTCGGCGCCTCGACGTGGGGGGTGTGCGGACTACCGGCCATACCACCATGATCGGCCCGCCCACGGCCCTCGTGCCACCCGGTCACCACCCGTCTCACGAGGGGTGCCAGCACCCCCGCCGACGAACCGCCTCGTGGTGACGCTCGGGAAACCGGCGGTTGGAGGGCCGGCGAGGCCCGTATCCGTCGGTTTCCCGAGCGTGAGCCGGTTTCGCAGGCGGGCGTTCCCCCAGTGGTCGGCGGCGCCGCACCTTGGCAAGGCTGGTCACCGCCACGGCGCCCGAAATGCCCGCTCCCGCGCGACGACCAGGCCAGCCAAGCGCTCGAGCGTCGCAGCCGGACGGGTGACGCTCGGGAAACCGGCGGACGCTCGGGAAACCGGCGGTTGGAGGGCCGGCCGGGCCCGTGTCCGTCGGTTTCCCGAGCGTGAGCCGGTTTCGCAGGCGGGCGTGCCCCCAGTGGTCGGCGGCGCCGCACCTTGGCAAGGCTGGTCACCGCCACGGCGCCCGAAATGCCCGCTCCCGCGCGACGACCAGGCCAGCCAAGGCGCTCGCGGTTGGACGCCCGGCCGAGCCCGTGTTCGTCGGTTTCCCGAGCGTGAGCCGGTTTCGCAGGCGGGGCCGCTGCGGTGGATCGACGGCCGGCACCCTCGCCGGGCCGTCAGCGCAGGGACGCCAGGTAGAGCAGGACGGCGCTGACCCGGCGGTGCACCTCGGGCTCGGCGGTGAGCCCGAGCTTGGCGAACAGCGCGTTGATGTGCTTCTCGACGGCGCGCTCGGTGAGCACGAGGCTGGCGGCGACGCCGGCGTTGCTCTTGCCCTGGGCGATCTGCTCCAACACCTCGAGCTCGCGCCGGGTCAGGCCGGCGAGGGGGTCACCGGCCGGGCGCGCGCCCGCGACCAGCACCTCGACGACGGCGGGGTCGACGACGCTGCCGCCGCGGGCGACCTCGCGGACGGCCTCGGCCAGCTGGTCGGGCTCGCTGATGCGCTCCTTGAGCAGGTACGCGCGCCGCTGCGAGCCACCCGACAGCAGCTCGAGCGCGTACCCGGGCGCGGCGTACTGCGACAGCACGACGACGCCGGTATCGGGTGCCGTCCGGCGCAGCTGCGTGGCCGCGCGGATGCCCTCGTCGCTCGACGTGGGCGGCATGCGGATGTCGGTGACGACGACGTCGGGCCGGTGCTGCTCGACGGCGGCCAGCAGCTCGTCGAGGTCGCCGGCCACCGCCACCACCTCGAGGTCCGGGTACAGCCCGAGGACGCGCTGGACGCCCTCGCGCACCAGCAGCGCGTCGTCGGCGACGACGACGCGGACCCGCCCACCTGTGGTCACGGGTGGGAGCGTACCGGGTGCGGCCAGCGCGGACGGCGTCATACCGGCAGGGTCCCGCGCACGACGGTGCCACGGCCCGGCCCGCTGTCGACGGTGAGCCGGCCGCCGAGCGAGCCCAGCCGGTCGCGCATGTTCACGAACCCGTGGCTCTCGCCGGCGACGGCGGGGTCGAAGCCGGCGCCGTCGTCGGACACCTCGAACTCGACGCCCGCATCGGTCTCGCCGACGTGCACCGTCACCGACGCACCGTCGCCGGCGTGCTTGCCGGCGTTCTGCATGGCCTCGAGGCAGCAGAAGTAGACGGCCGCCTCGGCGCCGGGAGCGAACCGGCGGGCGGTGGCGACGTCGACCGTGGTGGGGCGGACGGCGCGGGCGGCGGCCGTGCGCAGGGCCTCGCCCAGGCCGTGCTCGCGCAGCAGCGGCGGGTAGATGCCGTGCGCCAGCTCGCGCAGCTGGGTGAGCGTCTCCTGCACGTCGGTGCGCAGCTCGTCGAGCAGGGCCGCGGTGTCGCCGTCGGCCAGCCGCCGCGCGAGCCCGAGCTTCACCGCCAGCGCGACGAGGTGCTGCTGGGCGCCGTCGTGCAGGTTGCGCTCGATCTCGCGGCGCGACGCGTCGGCGGCGGACACGATGCGGGCCCGCGACTCGCGCACCTCGACCAGCTGCAGCGCGACGGCGGCCCGCAGCCCGGCGTTGTCCAGCTCGGGCCGGGCCTCGGTGACGACGGCGCGCAGCAGGCCGGGCGGCACCTCGGGCCCGGCGCCGACCCGCGCGATGGTGCGGTCGTGACCGGCCAGCACCACGTCGTCAGCACCGAGCTCCGCCGCCGGCCGCCCGTCGCCGGAGACCCACTCGCGCCGGCCGTCGACCCAGTAGGCCACCCGCAGCGACGGGTCGCCGGCCGCCTGGCGCAGCACGTCCTCGACGCTCACGCCCGGCTCGGGAGCGCGCACGAAATGCCGGACCATGCGGACGGCGTCGAATCGGCGCCGGTTGAAGCGGCGGTCGACGGCGTCCTGCAGCCGGCGGCGGGCCGCTCCGGCGACGCTCACCGCGGCCAGGGTGGCGACGACGGCGGACAGCTGCGACCCGCCCGCGGCGGCCCCGACGGCGACCACCACGACCACGTAGACGATCGCCAGGACCGCGGTGAGCAGCGCGTACGTCAGCGCCCGGCTGAGGATCCGGTCGACGTCGAACAGGTGGTACTGCGTGATGGCCAGCGCGGTCGCGATCGGCAGCAGCACCACGAACAGCCCGGCCACGACGTCCAGCACGGCCTGCGAGCGCAGGTACGACGCGACGAACGACGCCGCCACCAGCACCGGGATCAGCACGGCCGCCGGCGCCAGCCAGAGGAGCTGCTGGCGGGCCGTCCCGCGCGCCCGCCGGAACCGCACCAGCAGCGATACCGCCGCGACGACCAGGCCGGCGCCGGTGAGGATGACCGCGACGCTGCGGGCGATGTCGAGCACGTCGGCGACGGCGCCACCGGCGGCCAGCGGGTTGTCCAGACCCTCCAGTGGCGGCTCCGCGTGCGACGGCGTGAGGAACACCAGCGCGACGCTGAGCAGGCCGGCGCCGACGGTGGCCCGCGCGGCCCACGCCCACCGCGGCGACAGCGCCCGACCGTCCGGCGTCAGGTGGAACACCAGGGCGATGCTGACGAACCAGAGCACGAACACCGAGTCGGCGAAGAGCCCGGCCATGGTGGCCAGCGGCAGCGAGCCGGGCCGGGCGATGGCGCCGTAGGCCGCATAGCCGGTCAGCGCGGGCCCGACGGCCTGCAGCGTCCCGAGCCCGAGGAACAGCCAGCCGACGGGGTGCCGCGGGCGGTGCAGGACCAGCCCGGCGCCCACGACGGACGCGCTGACCATCGCGAGGACGTAGACGACCCCGCTGGTCAGGCCCTGGGTCAGGTCGGGCCGGCCGGCGTCGCGCAGCAGCTCGTCGAAGACGACGACCAGCGCGATGCACGCGGGCACGACCGCCACCGCGAGCGCGACGACGGTGCGCAGCAGCCGCCGCCGGCCCACCGGCCCCAGCCGGACCGGCGACCGTCCCCGCAGTGCTCGCGGCACCGTCGCGGTCATGGCCGCCCGGTCTCCGCCGGTTCGCGTGGCGCCAGCGCGGCCGCCGGCAGCGTCCCGTGGATCGTCGTGCCGGCGCCGGGTGCGCTGTCGACGCTCAGCTCGCCGCCGAACGCGCCCAGCCGGTCGCGCATGTTCACGAACCCGTGGCTCTCGCCGACGGTCGCGGGGTCGAAGCCGGCGCCGTCGTCGGCCACCTCGAACTCCACGCCCGCGCCGTCGCCGGACACCCGCACCGTCACCGACGCCCCCGGACCGGCGTGCTTGCCGGCGTTCTGGATGGCCTCGAGGCAGCAGAAGTAGACCGCGGCCTCGGCCTCCGGCGGGTAGCGCAGGTCGGTGCCGGCCACGACGCGCGTGGGCACCGCGGCGCGGTTCGCGGCGTTGCGCAGCGCCTCGCCGAGCCCGTGCTCGCGCAGCAGCGGCGGGTAGATGCCGTGGGCCAGCTCGCGCAGCTGGGTCAGTGTCTCCTGGACGTCCGTGCGCAGCTCGTCGAGCAGGGCTGCCGCGTCGCCGTCGGCCAGCCGCTTCGCCAGCCCCAGCTTCACGGCCAGCGCGACGAGATGCTGCTGCGCGCCGTCGTGCAGGTTGCGCTCGATCTCGCGGCGCGACGCGTCGGCGGCGGACACGATGCGGGCCCGCGACGCCTGCAGCTCGGCGTTGCGCCGGCGCAGCTCCTCGAGCGACGCCTGCAGCGCGGAGTCGAGGCGGACGTTGTGCAGCGCCAGCCCGACCTGCCGGGCGAGGTCGGCAAGCACGCGGTCGTCGTCGTCGCTGAACGGCCGGTCGTCGGCCGAGCGCACGACCACGAGCAGCCCGAGCAGCCGGCCCAGGTGCGTGACCGACGCGATGCGCAGCGACCGCCGGCCGGGTTCGCCGGCGCCGGCCAGCACCGCCGGCAGCCACATCGCGGCCCACGCGTTGCCGGAGACCCGGGCCCGGGCGACGGCGGCCAGCTCGGCTCCGGCGAGGGTCAGCCGGCCGGGGCCGCGCTCGGGCACCGACACCGTCCGATCCAGGACACCGTCCTCGCCGGTCCACACCTCCGCACCCAGCGGCCCCAGGGTCGAGCGCAGCGTCTCGGCCAGCTGGAGCAGCAGCTCGTCCATGGGGACGGCGCGGGTCATCCGCGAGCCGAAGGTCTCGAGCGCCGACGACGCGGGCCGCTGCCTCGGCCCGGCCCACTGCTCGGCCAGCTCGCGCAGCCGTGCCCGCACCGGCTCGGCCAGCACGACGGCGGTCAGCGCGGCGACCATCGAGAACGCCAGCACGCCCTGGCCGTCGTCGTCGACCTCCTCGCCGAGCCCGATGACGACCACCAGATAGACGGCCAGCACCATGAGCACCAGCCCGCAGAACACCAGGGACGGGCCGGCGACGGCGCCCGCTCGGCGCCGCAGCCGGGGCAGCACCGACGCCACGACGGCGACCGGCACCGCGACCAGCCCGAGCAGCGCCCATGGGAGCAGCGCGCCGGGCACGTCGATCAGCGTCCGCAGCGCCCACACGGCCAGCGCGACGGTGACCGTCACCAGCACCGCCCAGCCGGCCCAGAGTGCCACGTCGCGCCGGTTCCGCGCGCGGGCCGCGACGAGGGTCCCGTTCAAGCCGCCCACCTCCTCATTCCGCCCTCAGGGCCTGCCAGACGGGGAACGACCCGGCCCGGCGGGCCGGCCAGGCCGCCAGCAGCACCGCGGCCGCGAGCGCGGCCGGGACCACGGCGAGCAGGGCCGGGAGCGCCGGTGGCGGGACGTAGTACGTCATGGTCGCGTCGGTGACGTAGCGCCACAGCCAGCGGCCGATCGCCACACCGAGCGGCGCGCCGACCGCCAGCCCGGCCAGCACGATCACCACGGCCTGCGTGATCACCGCGGCGACGCACTGCCCGCCGGTCAGCCCGACGGCGCGCAGCACGGCGAGGTCGTGCCGGCGCCGCCGGACCGCCACGGCCAGCGTGTGCCCGACAGCGGCCAGCGCGAGCACCGCGAGGAACAGCGCGAGGTACAGCGGGAGCTCCTGGATCACCCGCAGCTCGACCGAGTGGTCGCGCTGCAGCGTCGGCCGCACGTCCACGTCGCCGGCCACGGCGCCCACGGCCCGCTCCAGCCGCTCTGCCACGACCCCGGGGTCGGCGCCGTCGCGCAGCGCGATGTGCGCGAGGTGGGACGAGGCGCCGGTGAACAGCGCGTCGAACCCGGCCCCGCTCACCCAGGCGCCGTCGACGTTGTAGTTGCCCGGTCCCTCCGGGAGGAAGGCCGCGCCGGTGACCGTCAGCCGGCGGGTCACCCGCGTTCCGGTGAGGTCGACGGTGTCGCCGACGCGGACGCCCAGGGTCTGGGCGAGGTACGGCCCCAGAGCGACCTCGTCGGCCGCGGCGGGCAGCCGCCCCTCGTCGACGACGACGGGGAGCGGCGCGGCCACCGGCTGGAGCGAGTAGACCACCGGGCTGCCGGCGCCGGCCTGCGCCACCGCCGACCGGCTGTCGTTGACGGCGGTGACGTCGGGGTCGGCCGCCAGCACCGGCAGCACCCTGCCGGCCGACGCGGCGTCGACGTCCAGCGTGGCCTCCAGATCGTGCACCTGGCCGTATCGGGCCGGCGTGGTCGCGGCGTCGTCGACGCCGGCGGCCAGGGTCAGCGCGGCCACCGTCCCCGCCACCCCGGCGACCGCACCCACCAGCGCGGGCCGCACCGGAACCGCTCGCCGCCCGCGGCCGGGCTCGAGCGCCAGCCGGGTCCCGAGCACCATCGGCAGCGGCAGCGCGCTGCGGGCCACGGCCGCCGCGGCCGGGGAGCGCCGCGGCGAGCCGGTCGCGCGCGACGCGTGCAGGGCGGCGACGGCGCTCAGCGCGGCACCCGCCGCGACCGCGAGTACGACCGCGCCCCCGCCCACGCCCAGCACGGCCCAGTCGGCGTCGATGCCCGGCGCCGGCTCGCGCTGCGCGGCCGTCCCGACGGGGAACCAGGCCGACGCGAGGACGGCCAGGCCGGTCCCGGCCGTGGCTCCGGCGGCGCCGGCCAGGGCCGGCCCGGCGGTGGCGGCGGCGATCTGCTGCCGCGGCGTCAGGCCGAGCGTGCCGAGCACCCGCAGCTCGCCGATGGTCGCGGCGGCGTGCCGGGCGATCGCCTGGCCCAGCAGCACGACGGCCGCGGCCGCAGCGGCGAGCGCGAACGCCCTGACGGCAGCGGCCTCGATGTCGACGATCCGCTGGACGAAGAGCGTGGCGGCAGCCTCGCTCCACATGGTGAGGTCGGTCCGGCCGCTCGAGTCCGTCAGCGCCGCCTTGAAGGCCGCGTAGCCGCTGCCGCCGTCGTCCAGCCGCACCATCGCGCCGGTCGCGCCGTCGGCGCCGAGCAGGTGGGAGGAGTACGCCGTGAAGAACGCCACGGTCGGCACCAGCCAGCCCGGGGCGCCCGGCGCGTCGGTGAACAGCGACGAGCGGACGACGCCGACGATGCGCAGCGGCACCTCCGGTCCGTCCGCGGGCGGCGGCGCGGTCTCGTCGACCGGGCCACGCCAGTCCGTCACGGTGGCCGGCCGGGTCTCCGGCCGGTAGAGGCGGACGGTGACGGTGTCGCCGACGCCGTGGCCGTAGGTCCGGACGAAGCGGGGCGTCACGACGGCCTCGTCGGCCCGGTCCGGGTCGGCGAGCCGGCCCTCGAGGACCACGGGCCGCTCCACGGTCCGCAGCACCTCACGGTCGGCGGGGACCGGGCCGTCCACCGGCGCACCGTCCAGCTCGTAGCTGCCGAAGGCCACCTCGCCCACGGCCGCGACGCCCGGCAGTGCCCGCACCGCGGCCCAGTCGAAGTCCGGGTCGCCGGGCAGGACCTGGGCCGTGGCGGCCAGCGTCGCGGTGTCGAGCCGGTGCACCGCCGCGGCGCCCCGCCGGGCGCCGGCCACCGCCGTCAGCACCGTCGCCACGGCGAAGGCCACCAGCAGCGCCAGCACCAGCAACGACCGCCAGCGCCGCCGCAGGTCCAGGAGCAGCCAGGCCGCCGTCATCACTCGGCCCTCAGCACGTGGCCGACCCGCATCGACGCCGCCCGCTGCGACGGCCAGGCCGCCAGCAGGTTCGCCGCCACCAGCGCCACCGGCACCACGAGCAGCAGCGCCGTCGCGGCCACCGGCGGCACGTAGAGGATCGGCGTCGTCTCGGCGACGTAGCGCCACACCACGCGTCCCAGCGCCACGCCCAGCGGGATGCCGATCAACAGGCCGGCCAGCGCGAGCACACTCGCCTGGGTCGCCACGATGCCGCGCGCCTGCGGCCTGGACAGCCCGACGGCGCGCAGCACGGCCAGCTCGTGCCGGCGCCGCCGCACGGCCGTGGCCAGCGCGTGGCCGACGGCGCCCAGCGCGAGCACCGCCAGGAACGCGGCCAGCACGACCGGCAACGTGCGGATCTGCCGGATCTCCGCGACCGGCGTGGGCGGCTCGGGCCGTTCCAGGCCCAGCCCCGTCGTCTCGGCCACCCGCGCGACGACGGCGTCGGCGTCGGCCCCCGGACGCAGCGCGACGTGCGCCTCGTGGAACTTGAACGCGTCGCCGAACAGCGCGTCGTAGCCGTCTCGGGTCACCCAGCCGCCGGTCGCGTAGTCGTTGTGGGCGCCGTCGGGCACGAACGCGATCCCGGTGACGGTGACCGCGGCGGTCCCGCCCGCGTCGACCCGGTCGCCGACGGCGGCACCGGCGGCGTCCGCCGTCACAGGCGCCAGCGCGATCTCGTCCGGCCGCGACGGCATCCGGCCCGACAGCACGACGACGTCCAGGCCGCCGTCGCCGACCGGCGCGTAGGCGTAGACCGCCGCGGACACCCCGTCGACGTCGGCGGACCCGATGCGGGAGTCGTTCACCGCCTCGACATCGGGGTCGGCGGCGACGGCGGCCAGCAGCGCCGGCAGCTGGTCCTCGGGCAGGAAGTGCTCGCCGTTCTCGCCGATCCAGGCGCTCAGCTGGTGGGTCTGGCCGAAGCGGCGCAGGTCGCCCGCCGCGCCGTCGACGCCGGTGGAGAAGGTGAACGCCGCGAGCACGCCGAGCACGCCGGTGACGGCGCCCAGCAGCGCGGGCCGCACCGGCACCGCCTGCCGTCCGCGGCCGGGCTCGAGGGCGAACCGGGTGCCGACGACGACGGGCACCGGCAGTCCGGCCGCTGCGACGGCGCCCGCCACGGACGAGCGACGCCGGTGCGACCCCGCCCGGGCCGCGCGCAGGGCCAGTGCGGCCGACGCCGCGGCGGCCAGCGCCACCAGCGCCGGCACCACGACCACCCCGGTGAGCAGCACCGGCGCGTCGACGTCCGCGCCGGGTGACGGCTCCACCGTCGCCGCGAGACCGGTCGGGAACCAGCGCGACGCCGCGACCGCGGCCGCCGCCCCCGCCACGACACCGAGGACCGCGGCCAGCACCGGGCCGAGCACGGCCGTCAGCACCACCTGCCGCGGCAGCATGCCGACGGCCCGCAGCGCCTGCAGGTCGGCCACCGTGGCCGTGGCGTACCGGGCGACCGGCTGCCCCACCAGGAACATCGCCGCGGCGGCCGCGGCCAGCGCGAACACCAGCAGCGCGTCGGCCTCGAACCCGGTGACCTCGCGCCCGTGGGTGCGCAGCATCTCGACCAGGTCGAACACGTCGATCTGCCGTCCGGCGAGCCGCTCGACGTCGGCCAGGAACCCCGGGATGGCGGCCTCGCCACCGTGCAGCCGGACGATCGCGTTGTGCACCGCGACCGGCGACTCCGGGCCGACCTCGTCCGGATACGCCGCGGCCAGGCCGGGCGAGAAGATCAGCTGACCCGGCGACCCGAGCGTCTCGCCGTACCAGAACGACTGGATCACGCCGACGATCCGCGCCTCGACCACCGGGCCGTCGGGCGGCACCGCCGGGTCGTCGCGGAAGGCCAGCGCGGAGTCCGGCCCGAACAGCCGGATCGTCACGCCGTCGCCGACTCCCCTCCCGAAGCTCTCCTCGAACGACGACGTGATCGCGACCTCGTCGGGCCGCAGCGGGTCCGGCAGCCGGCCGGCCAGGACGACCGGCCGTTCCAGCGCGCTCATCGCGTCCTCGCCGCTGATGACGCCGGTGACGGCCTCGCCGGGGATGCCGTCGACGACGTAGGCGGCGCCGCCGAACGTCGACAGCGCCGCCACCTCGGGCAGGTCCCGCACCGGGGCCCAGTCGAAGCCGGGCTCATTCGGCAGGACGGCGACGTCGGCCGGCAGCGTCCGCTCCGCCAGCCGGTCGACGGCGCTCGCGCCACGCCGAGCCCCCGCGACCGCCGTCATCACCGTCCCCGCGGCCAGCGCGACCAGCAGCGCCAGCACCAGCAGCGAGCGCCACCGGCGCCGCAGCTCCAGCCGCAGCCAGGCCGCCGTCATCACTCGGCCCTCAGCACGCTGCCCACGCGCATCGACGCCGCCCTGTGCGACGGCCAGGCCGCCAGCAGGTTCGCCGCCACCAGCGCCAGCGGGACCACCAGCAGCAGCGCCAGCGCGGCGAGCGGGGCGACGTAGAGCAGCGGCGTGGTCTCGGCGACGTAGCGCCAGACCGTGCGGCCCAGGGCCAGGCCGAGCGGCACCCCGACGGCCAGCCCGATGAGCGCGAGCAGGCTGGCCTGCGTGACCACGACCCAGCGCGACTGCCAGCGGGTCATGCCCAGTGCCCGCAGCACCGCGACCTCGTGCCGGCGCCGTCGCACCGCCGTGGCCAGCGCGTGCCCGACGGCGCCCAGGGCCAGCACCGCGAGGAACCCGGCCAGGAACACCGGCAGCGTCCGGACCTGGCGGATCTCGGCGAGCCGGCTGGGCGGGTCGACGGGCATGACGACATCGGTGATCGACTCCGCGGGCGCGCCGGTGGCCGCGGCGATGATCGGGACCACGCTCCCCTCGACCCGCTCGGTCACCGCCGCCGGGTCCGCGCCGGGCTCGAGGCCGAGCAGCACCATGTGGTACTTGAACGCCGGCGAGACCGTGCTGGCCGGGTCGAACAGCGTGTCGTAGCCGGGGCCGGTGACCCAGCCGCCGGTGACGTAGTTGTTGTGCGGGCCCTCGGGGACGAACGCCAGCCCGGTGACGGTGAACCGTCGCTCCTCGCCACCGGTGCCGGACATCGACACGACGTCGCCGACGCCCACCCCCATGCCGTCGGCGCTGCCCGGCGCCAGGGCGACCTCGTCCGGCTCGACCGGCGCCCGGCCGTCCACGACCACGGGCCGCAACGGCTCGCGTCCTGCCTGCTCGAGCGTGAACAGCGTGACCGGCCGGTTGCCGACCACCGCCACCGCGATCCGGGTGTCGTTGACCGTCCGCACGTCGGGGTCGGCGGCCATGGCCGGGAGCAGCTGGTCGACGGGGCCGAAGTCCTGTCCGGCGTCGCCGACGAACGACATCAGCTGGTACACCTGCCCGAACCGGGCCGGGTTCTCGGCCGCGTCCTCGACGCCGTCGCTGAAGGTGAACGCGGCGATGACGCCGAGCACCCCGACCACAGCGCCGACCAGCGCCGGGCGCACCGGCACCGCCTGCCGGCCGCTGCCGGGCTCGAGCGCGAACCGGGTGCCTACGACCACCGGCACCGGGGCGCCGGCCCGCCGGGCCACGGCCGCCAGCGCCGACGGACGGCCCCGGCGCGCGGCCGAGCGCAACGCCAGCCGGGCCGCGGCCAGCGCGCCCACGGCGGCCAGCAGCGGCGTCACCAGCCCGACCGCCGTCAGGACGAGCGGGTCGACGGCGATCCCCGGGTCCGGCTCGTACAGCGCGGCCGTCCCGATGGGGAACCACTGCGACGCGACCACCGCCCCGGCCGCCCCGAGCAGCGAGCCGGCCACCGCCGCGCCCACCGGACCGGCCGCCGCGGCCAGCCCCGCCTGCCCCGTTGTCAGGCCGAGGCCGCGCACCACCTGCAGCTCCGTCGCCGACGACGCCGCGTACCGGGCCACGGCCTGGCCGACCAGGAAGATCGCCGCCGCACCCGCCGCCAGGGCGAACGCCTGCAGCGCCTCGGCCTCGAACGCCGTGACGTCGCGGGAGTGCCGGCCGTCCTCGGCGAGGTCCATGAAGTCGATGTCGGCGCGGCCGCTGACCTCCTGCAGCCCCGCCTTGAACGCCGGCAGGTCCGCCTCGCCGCCGCGAAGCCGGACCAGCGCGTTCAGCTCGCCCTGCCCGGAGGCGCCCATGAGGTTGTCGCGGTACTGCACGAACAGTCCCGGCGACGGCGACAGCCCGCCCTCTCGGTCGCCGACGAGGTCGCTGAACCACGGCGAGCGGATGATGCCGACGATCGTCGCCTCGATCACCGGGCCGTCCGGCTCCGGCAGCGTCGAGGCGAACTTCAGGCCGTCCTGCGTCTCGGGCGTGAACAGCCGCATCGTGACGCCGTCGCCGACCCCCAGTCCCCAGGTCCGCTCGAACCGCCGGCTGACGACGACCTCGTCGGCCCGCGTGGGGTCGGGCAGCCGGCCGTCGAGCACGACCGGCCGCTCGATGGTCCGGAAGACCTCGTCGTCGCCGGGCGGGAACCCGGCGGCGAAGGAGCCCTCCGGCAGCTCGTCGACCACGTACGAGCCGGTCAGCACGAACGTCGTCAGCGACTCCACCTCGGGCAGCGCGCGGACGGCGTCCCAGTCGAAGCCGGGCTGGTTGGGCAGGACGGCGAGGGTGGCCGGCAGCGTCCTCTCGACCAGGCGGTCGACGGCGGTGGACCCGCGCCGTGCGCCGGACAGCGCCGTCATGACCGTACCGGCGGCGAGCGCCACCAGCAGCGCCATCACCAGCAGCGAGCGCCACCGGCGCCGGGTGTCGAGGCGCAGCCACGCGGCGACTGCGCTCATGGGGCGCGCTTCTCCGCGAGCTCCACCGGCATGTCCGCCGCGACCGGGGTGATGCTGACGCCGTCGTCGCCCGCGATGCGCCCGTCGCGCATGCGCACGACACGGGAGGCGCCGGCCGCGACGTCGGCGGAGTGCGTGACCATGAGGATCGTCTGGCCGTCGCCGTGCAGCCGGCGGAACAGCTCGAGGATCTCGGCGCCGCCCTCGCTGTCGAGCGCGCCGGTGGGCTCGTCGGCCAGCAGCACCGCCGGCTCGTTGACCAGCGCGCGGGCGATGGCCAGCCGCTGGCGCTGCCCGCCCGAGAGCACCGACGGCACCTGCTCGGTGCGGTCGCCGAGGCCCAGCAGGTCGAGCAGATCGCGGGCGCGCGACTCGGCGGCCTTGCGGCGCAGCCCACCCAGGATCGCCGGCAGCGCGATGTTGTCCAGCGCCGAGACACCCTCGAGCAGGTTGAAGAACTGGAAGACGATGCCGACGTGGTGCCGGCGGAACCGGGCCAGCCAGTTCTCGTCGCGGCCGCTGACGACGAGCCCGTCGACCACGACCTCGCCCTCGTCGGCCTGGTCGAGCCCGGCGAAGATGTTCAGCAGGGTCGACTTGCCGCAGCCCGACGGGCCCATGAGCGCGACGAACTCGCCGCGCTCCACCTGCAGGTCGACGCCGCGCAGGGCGCGGACGGGCGCGAGCTCCGCCTCGAATGTGCGGCGGACTCCCCGGGCCAGCAGTGCGGTCATCGGCTGTACTCCTCCACGTCGTTCGCTGTGTCGGCGCCAGCCGGGGCGAGCACCCGGCACGCCGTCACCGCGGCGTCGCGGCCCTTGACCCGGACCGGGTCGAGCCGCTGGAACGTCCAGGCCGGCGCGGCCGCCGCGGTCGCCTCGCTGACCACCGTCGAGCCGGCGGGTCGGGCGAGGTCCTGCAGGCGCTGCGCCATGTTCACGGTGTCGCCGACGAGCGTGTACTCCAGCCGCTCGTCGCTGCCGAGCAGGGCGGCCGCGACCTCACCGGTGGACAGGCCGATGCCCATGCCGAACGGCTCCAGCCCCTCGGTCGTCCACTGCGCGTCGACGCCGGTCTGCCGCCGGTGCATGTCGGCGGCGGCCCGCAGCGCCCGCTCGGCGTGGTCCACCTGCGGGAACGGTGCTCCGAAGACGGCCATGACGGCGTCCCCCACGTACTGCATCACGGTGCCCCCCTGGTCGAGGATGGCACCGTTCATGGCCCTTCGGTGCGCATTCAGCTGTCTCGCCAGCGTCGACGGGTCGGTCCGCTCGGCGATGCCGGAGTAGCCGCGCACGTCCGACATCAGCACCGTGACGACGAGCCGCTCGGTGCGGGCGACCGCACCGGGGTCGTCGCGCAGCTTCTCCGCCAGCCCCGACGGCAGCAGCCGGGTCAGTGTCTCGCCCTGCTCCTCGCGCTCGAGGATGGCGGTGTGCAGCTTGCGCAGCCGCTCGAGCGCGCCGCGCACGCCGGAGCTGGCGTCGCGGGCGAGGTGCAGGAACAGCTCCTCGACGGCGTGGTCGACGGCCTCGGGCGTGCTCTGCAGGCTCGCGGCGATCGCCTTCACGGCCCGCCCCTCGGCCACCATGGTGAGCAGCTGCTCCTCGTCGGCCGAGAGCCCGGTGCCGCCCCGCGCCGGGGTGACCAGTGCCTGGACGATCTCAGGGTCGAGCATGGATCCCCCCGCCGCGACCTCGCGGACCGCCCGGGCCAGCCGGTCGCCGTCCGCCACCCGCTCCTTGAGCAAGTATGCGTAGCCGGCCGCCCCCTGGGCCAGCAGTGCGACCGCGTACTCCGGGTCGTCGTACTGCGACAGCACCACGATCCCCGTGCCCGGAAGCCGCTTGCGGACCTCCTTGGCGGCCTCGATGCCCTCGTTCGCGAACCGCGGCGGCATCCTGATGTCGGTGACGACGACCTGCGGCCGGTGCTCCTGCGCCTGGGTCACCAGGCTGTCGTAGTCCTCGGCCATCGCGACGACGTCGAGGTCGCCCGCCACCCGCAGCAACGCCCGCACGCCCTCACGGACGAGCAGGTTGTCGTCCGCGAGGAGCACGGTGATGCGTGCGTCGGCCGAGGTCATGCGGCAATGACACTCCTACCGGCGCCGTTGCACCAGTGCTGCAGCCACCTCAATGCGACGGGGTGCCAGCATCCCCTGGGCGCTCGTGCCGCCCTCCCTCGTGCTGCTGGCGCGCTTCCCGCCCGGGTCCGGGCGTGCGAGCGCCCCTCACTCGGGGGGCGGGTGAGGGGCGCTCGCGGAGGGCGCGACCGGGGGGTCAGCCGCGCCGGCCGGGGCTCCCGAACGTGGCGAGCCCGACGATCCAACCGGTGAACAGCCCGTACGCCGCGCCGGCGGCGGCCGCCTGGAACGCGCCCAGCGTCGACGGGTTGCTCTGGATGATCGCGGTGAGCAGGCCGGCAGAGGCGCCGGCGAAGATGTACGCCGCCCAGCCGGAGAGCAGCTGGCCGGCAGAGTTCCGGGCGGTCTGCCCGGCGAGGACGGCCAGGAACACCGCGGTGAAGACCACCACGAGGATCGCGCGGAGCATGATCGCGAAGATGTCCCGGACCGGGAGGTCGGCGTCGAAGTTCCACGACGGCCAGGTGAGGAGGGTGAGGAACCAGTCGAGGGCGCCACCGCCATTGGCGTTGTCGCGGGCCCAGTCGACGTACGGCGGACTGCCGAACACGAGGACCAGTACGAACGCCGCGATCACGCCGGCGGCGGTCGTCGTCCGATGCTTGGTCAAGACTCCCATACCGCCTGAAATACCCCACTTGATCAATGTCAAACGGCGTGCCAGCACCCCCTCCACCTCGCCTGCCTGCACCCTGCCGGCCCACGACGGCGCTCCCTAGCGTGGGGAGCAGCATCGACCCGTCCGACCTGGGGGCAGAGACATGACCACCCGCATCGAGGCCACCGCCACCACGCTGTCGTGGATCCCGTCCGAGGCCGTCACCGGGCTCACGAAGGCCGCGTTCGAGACCGGCTTCACCCACTACGACCCGCCGCCGCCCGGCGACCTCGGTGACGCCACCGGCCTCGAGCAGCTGCGCGCCGACGACCGCTTCCGCTATGCCAACGTGCTGGCCGGCTGGGCGGAGGTCGAGAACGGCCGGGTCGTCCGGGCCGGCTACACCGGCGCGTCGGGCGTGCGCATGGGATCGACGACGGTGCGCATCGGCAAGCTGGGCGCCACGTTCGCCGCCGTCGCGCTACCGGACCTGCGCCGCGAGCCCGAGTACCTGGCCGACGGCAGCGTGCGGCTGACGCAGACCTGCGGCGGCCGGACGGCGTTGCCGGCGCCCCGCGCGGTGCCGCACCCGCCGTTCGTCAAGCTGCAGTCGCCGCTGGTATGGACGACGCTGTCGCTGGTCATCCACCCGGACGGCCGGTCCGTCGTCGAGCTGCCCGGAGCCAGCGCGTTCCCGCGGCACTGGGTGTACGACGGCGGCGGCGCGCTCACGCTGAAGAGCGGCCTCACCGACTACTCGGGCTGGGCGGCGCACTCGTTCGGCTCGCGCACGCCGTGGGGCGACGAGGACTCACCGGCGCTGACCGTCGAGGTCGAGAGTGCTGCCGAGCGGGTGATGTCGCGGCTGCTCATGGGCGGCGCACAGAAGCCGCGCATCCGGACCCTCGCCGCCGAGGACATGCTGACGCTGCAGGGCGAGCCCGGCGACGAGCTCTACCTGCTGCTCGACGGCGTCCTGCGGGTCGAGGTCGACGGGCGGCGGCTGGCCGAGGTCGGGCCGGGCGCGGTGCTGGGCGAGCGCGCCGTCCTGGAGGGCGGACGGCGCACCTCGACCCTGATCGCCGCCACCCCGGTGCGGGTCGCGGTGGCGCCGTCGACGGCCGTCGACCGCGACCGGCTGGCCGAGCTGGCCGGCTCGCACCGCCGGGAGGACGTGACGGCGTGAGGGTCACCCTGCACGGTGTCCGGGGCTCCACGCCCGCCCCCGGCGCCGCGTTCGTGCGGACCGGCGGGCACACGTCGTGCGTCTCGGTCACCGTGCGGGGCGAGACCGCGCCCGGGCTCGTGCTCGACGCCGGCACCGGTCTCGCGAACCTGACGGCGCTGCTGGGGGGCGCGCCGTACCGCGGCGACCTGGTGCTGAGCCACCTGCACTGGGACCACGTGCAGGGGCTGCCGTTCTTCCGCTCCGGCGACGTCGACGGCGCCGACGTGCGGCTGTGGCTGCCCGCCCAGTCCGTCGCGGCGCCGGACGTGCCGGGGTCGGCGGCGACGCTGCTGCGCCGGGCGATGTCGCCGCCGCACTTCCCCATCGGCCCCGAAGGACTGGCCGGACGGTGGCGGTTCGGCGCCCGCGATGCCGGCTGGTTCGAGGCCGGCGGCGCCCGGGTCCGGCTGGCCGACATCGCGCACAAGGGCGGGCGCACGTTCGGCATCCGGGTGGAGGCCGACGGCGTCAGCCTCGCCTACCTGCCCGACCACGACGCCGCGGCGGACGACGGAGCGGCCGCCGACCTGGCCGACGGAGTCGACGTGCTCCTGCACGACGCGCAGTTCACCGACGGCGAGCGCTACTGGGCCACGGCCTACGGACACGCGACCGCCGGCGACGCCATCGCGCTGGCGGTACAGGCCCGCGTGGGCCGGCTGGTGCTCATCCACCACGCCCCCACCCGCCCGGACGACGAGGCGGACGAGTTGGCCTCGAAGCACGCGGCGGCCGCACCCCTGCCCGTCGTCGTCGGCCGCGAGAACGACGTCCTGGAGCTGTGAGTTCGAGGTGTGGCCGGGTGGGCGAGGTGGGCTCCGCCTCGCCGTCGCCTTTCGGTCCGGCGGGGCTGTGGACAGCGATGATCATCAAGGATCCAGTACATCACCAGGCTTTCACCCACACCAATAGGCCTGCAGGCCTCGTGGAGTGGGAGAAATCATGGTGGGCAGCCCAGAAACCGCCGGCAAATCCCACATCGCGGACACCGCAGCCCGCCAGGACGCCCCACCCGTCGCCAGACTCCCCCGCCCCGCCAGGCGAAACCCAGCTCTACTGGATGCCGTGGCGGCGGAGGATGGCCTCGATGTCGTCGAGCTCCGGGTCGCCGGAGGATGCCTGCTGCTTCTTGCCGCGCTTGGGGGCGGCGTCGACCGCGCCCTTGGGCGCCGGCCCGGACTCGCCGACGGCGTCGGCGGCCTTTGCGGAGCCCCTGGGCACCTCGAGCTTCTGGCCCGTCACGAAGAGCAGGCCGGCCACCGCCAGCAGCCCGACCCCGACCCAGGCGACCGGCGAGAAGACCAGGCCCGCGACGAAGCCGACGAAGCCGATGGCGGAGGCACCCATGAGCAGGAACCCGCCCGCCGCCATCTGCAGCGAGGCCGCCCAGCCCTTGGCCCGTGCCTGCCGCACGGACAGTACGACAAGCCCGAGCCCCAGTGCGGCTACGGCAATCTCGATCGCGTCGGTGAACACTCCTCCAGGCTACGCGCCCGGGCCGCGTTTGCCCTCAGGGATTCCCCCGACCTACCCCCTGGACACGATTGTCGTCGCCCCGGGCAAGCCCGCGACCGGTCCCGCCGTGGTCGGGTTCCGCCGGCCGCTCACGACCCGCGCCCCAGGCCATGATCATCAACCTTTTGCGTCGCCAGGACAGCACAAACGGTTGATGATCATGGAGAAGGTCGGGTCTAGAGCGACATGGAGGGCGCCTTCCTCCATGATCAACAGTGAGCGGCCGACGCAACCCGACACCGGCGGGTCTGAGGGCCCGGCGCTCCTGGGGCGCGAGGGGATCAGCCCAGCGTCCGCACGTTGCGCGCGGCCGCGGCGCGGGCCGCGAGCCGATCGTCGGGCGGGTAGCCGACGGCCTCGAGGGTCAGCCCGTGCGGCGGGATGACGGTGACGCCGGAGTCGCGCCGGCCCGCGGCGAGCACCGTCGCCGGCCAGTCGACCGGGCGCCGGCCGTCGCCGACCAGCAACAGCGCGCCGATCATGGCCCGCACCTGGTTGTGGCAGAACGCGTCGGCCTCGACGGTGGCGACGGCGAGCCCGTCGGCCGTGCGCTCCCACGACAGCACCCGCAGCTCGCGGATGGTCGTCGCGCCCTCGCGCGGGCGGCAGTAGGCCGCGAAGTCGTGCTCGCCGAGCAGCCCCAGGGCCGCGGCGTTCATCGCCTCGACGTCGAGCGGGCGGTCGTGCCAGAGCACGAAGGCGCGCAGCAGCGGGTCGGCGCCGTACGCGGTGTCGGCGACGCGGTAGCGGTAGCGGCGCCAGACGGCGGAGAACCGGGCGTCGAACCCGGCCGGCGCCTCGGCGACGCCGTGCACCCGGACGTCGCCGGGCAGGACCCCGGCCAGCCGCCGCAGCAGCGCCACTGCCGGCGGCCGGTCCGAGCGGCCGGGCGCCGCCGCCCACGCCGTCGCCGGGACGTCGACGTGGCAGACCTGGCCGCGGGCGTGCACGCCGGCGTCGGTGCGCCCGGCGACCGTGAGCCGCGGCGGGTCGATGCGCAGCACCCGGCCCAGGGCCTCCTCGAGCACCCCCTGCACGGTCCGCAGACCCGGCTGCGTGGCCCAGCCGGAGAACGCCGTCCCGTCGTAGGCGAGGTCGAGCCGGACACGCAGCAGCCCGCCGCCACCGGGTGCGGGGTCGGCGGGCTGCATGACGGTGCTGTGCTGCGACGCGGAGGTCAGGCCTTCTCGGCCTTGTCCTCGTCGTCGCCCTTCGCCTCGGCGGCGTCGTCGGCCGCGGCCTCGGGGGCCTCGTCAGCCGTGGCCTCGGCAGCCTCCGTGGTCTCCTCGGCCGGAGCCTCGGTCGCCTTGTCGGCAGGAGCCTCGGTGGCCTCAGCAGCCGAAGCCGCGGCGGCGGCCGGAGCCGCCGTCTGCGCCGCGCGCCGGGTGGCGCTCGTCGCCTCGGTCACGACCTGCTCGGCCAGGGGCTCGACCAGCTCGATGACCGCCATCGGAGCGTTGTCACCCTTCCGCGGACCGATCTTGACGATCCGGGTGTAGCCGCCGTTGCGGTTCTCGTAGCGCGGGCCGATCTCGGCGAACAGCACGTGCACGACGTCCTTGTCGCGGATCGTGCTGAGCACCTGGCGCCGCGCGTGCAGGTCGCCGCGCTTGGCCTTGCTGATCAGACGCTCGGCGACCGGACGCAGGCGGCGGGCCTTGGCCTCGGTGGTGGTGATGCGGCCGTGCTCGAACAGCGCGGTCGCCAGGTTGGCGAGGATCGCGCGCTGGTGAGCCGGCGAACCGCCCAGGCGAGCACCCTTGGTTGGGGTGGGCATGGTGATCTACTCCTGTGTGGTGGCGACCGCTACCGGCCGCGCTCGGTCAGTACTGCTCGTCCTCGGCGTAGGACTGGTCGTCGTCGCCGTAGCTGTCGACGGCCGCGGCCGGGTCGAAGCCGGGCGCGCTGTCCTTGAGGCCGAGGCCCATGGTGGCCAGCTTCGCCTTGACCTCGTCGATCGACTTCTGGCCGAAGTTGCGGATGTCGAGGAGGTCGGCCTCGCTGCGGGAGACGAGCTCACCCACGGAGTGGATGCCCTCACGCTTGAGGCAGTTGTACGAACGGACGGTCAGCTGCAGGTCCTCGATCGGCAGCGCGAGGTCGGCGGCCAGCTGGGCGTCGACCGGCGACGGGCCGATCTCGATGCCCTCGGCCTCGATGTTCAGCTCGCGGGCGAGCCCGAACAGCTCGACGAGCGTGCTGCCGGCCGACGCGAGCGCGTCCCGCGGCCGGATCGACTGCTTGGTCTCGACGTCGACGATGAGCCGGTCGAAGTCGGTGCGGCCCTCGACGCGGGTCGCCTCGACCTTGTAGGTGACCTTGAGGACCGGCGAGTAGATGGAGTCGACCGGGATGCGGCCGATCTCGGCGTCGGCGCGCTTGTTCTGCACGGCCGACACGTAGCCGCGGCCGCGCTCGACCGTCAGCTCCATCTCCAGCTTGCCCTTGCCGTTCAGCGTCGCGATGTGCAGGTCCGGGTTGTGCACCTCGACCCCGGCGGGCGGCGCGATGTCGGCGGCGGTGACGGCGCCGGGACCCTGCTTGCGCAGGTACATCACGACGGGCTCGTCGTGCTCGGATGAGACGACGAGGCCCTTGAGGTTCAGGATGACGTCGGTGACGTCCTCCTTCACCCCGGGGATGGTGGTGAACTCGTGCAGCACACCGTCGATGCGGATCGACGTGATGGCCGCGCCGGGGATGCTCGAGAGCAGGGTCCGGCGCAGCGAGTTACCGAGCGTGTAGCCGAAACCCGGCTCGAGCGGCTCGATGGTGAACCGGGCGCGGTAGTCGTTCAGCGACTCTTCGCTGAGACTGGGACGCTGGGTGATGAGCACTTCTGACTTCCTCTCCGCGACGCCCGCTATTTGACTGTCGCGATCAGGAGCCGTGGCCGGCGGGAGTGCCGGCCACGGCCGTGGTGCGGGTTACTTCGAGTAGAACTCGACGATGAGCTGCTCCTGGACCGGCGTGTCGATCTGCTGCCGGGTCGGGAGCTGGTGGACCAGCACGCGCAGCTGGTTCGGGATGACCTCGAGCCACGCGGGGACCGGGCGGTCGCCGTGGGTCTCGCGGGCGATGATGAACGGGGTCGTCTCCTTGGACTTGTCCCGCACGTCGATGACGTCGTGCAGGGCCACCTGGTAGGAGGGCACGTTCACCTTGCGGCCGTTGACCGTGAAGTGGCCGTGGACGACCAGCTGGCGGGCGTGCCGCCGCGTGCGGGCCAGGCCGGCGCGGTAGACGACGTTGTCGAGGCGCGACTCCAGCAGCTGCAGGAGGACGTCACCCGTGCGCCCCTGGCGCCGGTTGGCCTCTTCGTAGTAGCGGCGGAACTGCTTCTCGAGGACGCCGTAGGTGTAGCGCGCCTTCTGCTTCTCGTGCAGCTGGAGGCGGTACTCGCTCTCCTTCTGCCGGCCGCGGCCGTGCTGGCCGGGCGGGTAAGGACGGCGCTCGTAGGCCTTGTCCTCACCGATCAGGTCGACGCCCAGGCGGCGCGACTTCTTCGTGAGTGGGCCGGTGTAACGGGCCATGGTGGATCAGGTCTCCTCGGGGTCTCGGCGGGTCAGACGCGGCGGCGCTTCGGCGGACGGCAGCCGTTGTGCGCCTGCGGGGTCACGTCCGAAATCGAACCGACCTCGAGGCCGACGGCCTGCAGCGAGCGAATCGCGGTCTCCCGGCCCGAGCCCGGGCCCTTGACGAACACGTCGACCTTGCGCATGCCGTGCTCCTGGGCACGGCGGGCGGCCGCCTCGGCGGCCATCTGCGCGGCGAACGGCGTCGACTTGCGCGAGCCCTTGAAGCCCACCTGGCCGGCGCTGGCCCACGCGATCACGTTGCCCTGAGGGTCGGTGATCGAGACGATCGTGTTGTTGAACGTGCTCTTGATGTGCGCGACACCATGAGCGACGTTCTTCTTCTCCTTGCGGCGCACCTTGGTCTGGCGGCCCTTGGCGGGTGGCATGTGTGCGGTACTCCTGTCCGAAAGCTTCGTAGGTCAGCGGTTCGCTGCGCGCGACGGCGAAGAGGTCGCCGTCGCGGCACTCACTTGCCGGCCTTCTTCTTGCCGGCGACGGTCTTCTTCCGACCCTTGCGGGTACGGGCATTCGTGTGAGTGCGCTGACCACGGACGGGGAGCCCGCGGCGGTGCCGGATGCCCTGATAGCTACCGATCTCGATCTTGCGGCGGATGTCGCTCTGCACCTCGCGGCGCAGGTCACCCTCGATCTGGTAGTTGGCCTCGATCCAGTCGCGGAGCTTGACCAGCTCCTCGTCACCGAGGTCCTTGACGCGGATGTCCGGGCTGACGCCCGTCTCCTTCAGAGTCTCCAGCGCTCGGGTACGCCCGATGCCGAAGATGTACGTGAGTGCTACCTCCAGGCGCTTGTCGCGCGGGAGGTCGACGCCGACGAGGCGTGCCATGCGGTTGTTCCTCACTGGTTCGTTCGGAGGTGTCTGGCGCACCGCGTCCCGGCGATCCGTTGCCGCCGAGCCCCGGCCTCCGCCCGGGGGTGGTCCCTGCCTGGGGCAGGGGTGCAGGTGCGTTGTCCTGGGTATTCAGTTGTGTCCGGGCGACGAGGCGCCGGTGATCAGCCCTGACGCTGCTTGTGACGCAGGTTCTCGCAGATCACCATGACCCGGCCGTGGCGGCGGATCACCTTGCACTTGTCGCAGATCGGCTTGACGCTCGGCTTGACCTTCATCGAGGGACTCTTTCGTGGACGTGAAGAGAGAGTCGGACGAGCCGCGCCCTCAACAGGTGTCGTCGGGTTACTTGTAGCGGTAGACGATGCGACCGCGGGTCAAGTCGTACGGGCTGAGCTCCACCACCACGCGGTCCTCGGGGAGGATCCGGATGTAGTGCTGGCGCATCTTGCCGGAAATGTGGGCAAGCACCTTGTGACCGTTCGAGAGCTCCACCCGGAACATCGCGTTCGGGAGAGCCTCGGTCACGGTGCCCTCGATCTCGATGACCCCGTCCTTCTTCGGCATGTCCTCCGCACTTCTTCGTCGTCGTCTTCCGCCTCGGCACACCGACACCGCCTGAGTCCAGGGGGACGGGCGGCGAGCTGTCACGAATGGCCCTTGTCCTCGATCGAGAACGACCGCGGACCAGCCGCAGGGCACAACGAAACAGACCACAGTGGGCCGACCAAGAATTGTACGGCAAGCGGCCTACCAGAGGCCAATCGGAGCAGCAAGCCGACCCGCGGTCAGCGCTGTGAGGGCGTCTCGCCGGACCGGTACGCCATTTCGAGGCCGCCGAGCAGCACGCCCCAGGGCCCGGCCACCCAGACGGGCCAGAAGTACTCGGGACCGCCGCCACCGATGCTGACCAGCAGCCAGATCATGAGGTTGACGGCGACGGCGATGCCGTAGACCCACCACGAGAACGTGAGCAGGCCGCGCGCGATGCGCCGGCCGGTACGCCGCCTCGGGGGCCGCGGCGCGGACAGCGGAGTGGCCAGCGGGCGGGGCACGAGGCCTGCGGCGGGCTGGCGGCGCACCGGCAGGTCGGCGATCAGGCGGTCGAGGTCCTGGTAGGTCTTGGCGACGTAGGTGGCCTCGACCCGGCTCAGCAGCTCGTCCTGACCCAGCCGGCCCTCACCGTGCGCGTCGCGCAGGATCTCGGCGACGCGGTCGCGATCGGCGTCGCTGGCGCGCATCTCGAACCGCTCGGCTCCCATGCGTTCCAGTATCCGCCCGCTCGGGGCACCCGCCTATCGGGGTAACCCCCCAGTTCTCCCCCGAGACCACCCCCGGTTCGGGCGGGCGGCGCGCAGTGCGCCGAACGGGCCGCGGCGGCGACGGGCGCAGCCTTATCCTGGCCGGGCCGCGGGATCGAACCGGTCGTATCAAGAAACGGTGACGTTACAGTGACCCCCTTGACTCCGGCATTGTATCCATTATCTTATCGCCAATAGCACGGCCGAGCGCGAGCTCTCAACTCGGCCCCATAGCGAAGCCCTGCGAGCAAGCATGGTGATCGCGGTCGCCGCGACGCCCCAGCACTGTCCCACTCAGAGGAACGCTCGACACCCATCCGGGGGGCACATCGGATTCACGAGCCGGCCGCACCCAGCCTGACCCAGACCCGGAGTCCTCGCGGGCGGACGCTTCCGACAGCCGAATCCCGGCAGCCGCATCCGCACAGAGCTTCTCCGGCAGGCAGCCGGCTTTCGGCACGTGCAAGGTCGATCGGCATCCCATCACGGGAACATGGAGGACGCGTCATGACCAGCAGAAGGATCCGCCCGGCGTTGGTTGCCGGAGGCCTCGCACTCAGCCTCGGGGTCCTTGCGGCCTGCGGGGGCGGAGACGACGACACGACGGAGGCGGGCTCGGCCGGCTTCCCCGAGGCGACGAACATCGACGACGTCTGTGCGGCGGGCGCCGAAGAGGGTGTCGTCAACGTCCGCAAGACCACCGATGCCGAGGTCTTCGCCCAGGAGATCGTGCCGTTCCAGGAGAAGTACCCGGACATCGAGGTCGAGTTCGTCTCGCAGCGGCCCGAGGACGTCATCCAGCAGGTGGTCACGTCGACGCAGGCCGGTCGCGGCAGCGACACCGACGTCGTCGACCTCGCACTCGACGACGCCAAGCCGCTCTTCGACCGCGACCTGGTCGCGAACGTCGAGTGGACGAACCTCGGGATCCCCGAGGAGAACACCGTCGACATCAACGACATCAACGTCTACCGCAGCCAGCGCGAGATCTGGGGCCTGGTCTACAACAGCGACCGCACCTCGCCGGACGACCTGCCCGACACCTGGGCGGAGCTGACCGACCCGAAGTACAAGGGTCAGATCGTCATCGACCCGCGCGCCAACAGCACCGGCTACCTGGCCGTCGCCTGGGGCGAGGACGAGACCAAGTCCTGGTACGAGGACCTGCTGGCCAACGAGCCGCTGGTCGTCGAGGGCGAGACCGCCGGTCTGCTGAAGGTCGGCGCCGGTGAGGGCGTCATGGCCACCAACTCCTACGACGCGACCGTCCGCGAGCAGCAGAGCAACGGCGTCCCCGTCGACATCAAGTACCTCGACGACGTCGTCGGCGCCAAGGACCACTACGCCGTCATCATCAGCGAGACCGAGCACCCGAACGCCGCCATGTGCTTCCTGGCCTGGTACGGCAGCGAGGAGGGCCAGGCCGCGCAGCTGGAGTACGAGTTCAAGGACAACATCGCCAAGCCGGACTTCGTCCCGGAGCACGCCGACTTCGCGATCATCGACTCCTTCGAGGACATGGAGATGGTGTCCGGGGTCACGCAGGAGCTCTCCGCGATGACCGTCGGCGGCTGACCCGCCCGCTTCACCCCGTCCGGCGTCCGGTTCCAAGGGAGGAGTCCAGCATGGCGCAGATGAAGACCGAGGGTGCCTCGCACTACGACATCCAGAACGAGCGCAGGGATGCGCAGAAACAGTTGTGGCGCAAGCACCAGACGGCCCTCATCAAAGGCGACAGCGTCGCCATGCTGGACTCCCCCCACCGCCGGACCCGGCGCGGCATCTACAAGGGACCCGAGGGCGAGAGCACCTCGGTCCTGATGGACGCGTCGGTCCACGAGATCTCCCCCGGCATCACCACGACCACGCACCGGCACTCGTGGGACGCCATCATGTTCGTCATCGGCGGCTCCGGCTGGACCGAGATCGGCGGGCAGCGCATCGAGTTCAAGCCGTGGGACACCATCCACATCCCGGCCTGGGAGTGGCACCGGCACGGCAACACCGGGACCAAGGACGTCCGCTACTTCACCTGGTCCATGGAGCCCATGCTCGAGTGGTTCGGCCTGGCCACCCTCGAGGACGCCGGCGACGAGGCGCCCGCCGACCTGCCTCCGCCACCCACCAGCGGCGCCCTGAGCGACCTGTTCGGCCTCGACGGCGGCGACCCGTACACCCGCCGCCTCACGCGCCTGGTCACCAGCGACGAGCAGGCCACGTCCCGCCGGCTGCACACCGCCTGGGACGACGTCACGCAGCGCGTCTCGCGCCGCGGCGCCCGCTCCAGCTTCCTCGTCGACTCCTCGCTCGGCTACCAGACCAGCGGGCTGTCCGCCGTCATGCACGAGCTGGCGCCCGGGCTCTGGCAGGCCCAGCACCGCCACGGCGGCGAGGCCCACCTCTACATCGTCTCCGGCAACGGCCACACCAAGGTCGACGGCGTGCCCCACCACTGGACCAGCGGCGACCTCGCCGTCGTCGACCACTGGTGCTGGCACCAGCACTGCAACGACGACCCCGACAAGACCGCCCGCGTCATCCGCGTCCACAGCACCTTCGGCACGCTCATGCGGGCCCTGATGCACCCGCTCCCGATCCTCGAGGAGGACCCCGACCGCGACCGCCCGGATCTCTCGAACGTCGTGTGGCCCGATCCGAACATCGACCGCCCCGAGGCGTGAGGAGACCGACGACATGGCGCAGATGAAGACCGAAGGTGCCTCGCACTACGACATCCAGAAGGAGCGCCGCGAGAACCAGGCGGCGCTGTGGCGGTCGCACCAGGTCCCGGTCGTCAAGGGCGACGCGGTGAAGCTCGAGGACGTGCCCAGCCGGCGGACACGGCGCGGGGTCTACAAGGGACCCGAGGGCGAGAGCATCTCCGTCCTGATGGACGCCTCGGTGCACGAGATCTCGCCCGGCGTGACGACCACGGCGCACCGGCACTCGTGGGACGCCATCATGTTCGTCATCGGCGGGTCCGGGACGACGGAGATCGGCGGGCAGCGCATCGAGTTCAAGCCCTGGGACACCATCCACATCCCCGCGTGGGAGTGGCACCGCCACACCAACACCGGTGGCAAGGACGTCCGCTACTTCACCTGGTCGATGGAGCCGATGCTCGAGTGGTTCGGCCTGGCGTATCTGGAGGACGCCGGCGACGAGGCGCCGTCGACCCTGCCGCCGCCGCCCACCAGCAAGGCCGCCGCGGCCCTCGTCGAGACCGACGACCCGTACGTGCGCCGGCTGCAGCGCCTCATCGGCAACGACCAGGAGGCCGGGAGCCGACGGCTGCACACGGCCTGGGACGACGTCACGCAGCGTGTCTCGCCCCGCGGCGCCCGCTCCAGCTTCCTCGTCGACTCCTCGCTCGGCTACCAGACCAGCGGGCTGACCGCCGTCATGCACGAGATCGCGCCCGGGCTCTGGCAGGCCAGGCACCGCCACGGCGGCGAGGCGCACCTGTTCGTGGTGTCCGGCAACGGGCACACCAAGGTCGACGAGGAGCCGCAGTACTGGACCAGCGGCGACCTCGTGGTCGTCGACCACTGGTGCTGGCACCAGCACTGCAACGACGACCCGGACAAGACCGCCCGCGTCATCCGCGTGCACAGCACGTTCGGCGACATCGTCGACGCGCTGCTCGACCCGGTGCCGACGCTGGAGGAGGACCCGGTCCGCGACCGGCCCGACCTGTCCGGGCTGGTCTGGCCGGACCCGAACGACGACCGCCCGGAGGCATGACACGTGACCGCCACCGCCACCCACACCGAGCGCTGGTTCGACGTCGACGGCCTGCGGCTGCACGGCGTCGAGTGGGGCGACCCCGACGGCGTCCCGCTCCTCATGCTGCACGGGGTCGGCAGCAACGCCCACTTCTTCAACTCGCTGGGCCCGCGCCTCGAGGACCGGATGCCGGGCCGGTACCGGATCCTGTCGCTGGACCACCGCGGCTCCGGCGACAGCGACAAGCCGGAGACCGGCTACGGCATCGAGCGGGCCGCGCAGGACGTCATCGACATCCACGACCAGCTCGGCGGCGCGCCGATGGTGATCGTCGGCCACTCGCGCGGCGGCTGGCTCGGGCCGTACATCGCCGGGCGCTGGCCGTCGCGGGTGTCCGAGCTGGTGCTGATCGACCCGGCCCGGATCTTCTTCGCGACCACGGAGGACGCGGACGACTTCTACGGCGCCGTCGCGGCCGGCATGGGCCCGTTCGACACCCTCGACGACGCCCTCGCCGCGGCCCGCGAGAAGGACACGACCATGAGGTGGACGGCGGACCGCGAGGCCGCCGTGCGCGCCGGCCTGGAGGAGCTGCCCGACGGCCGCTGGCAGGCCAAGATGCCGCGCAGCGTGCTCCAGGCGATGCGAGCGGCCCGCGAGGACACCGACCGCGTCGGGCCCGTGCTGCCGGACGTGACGGCGCGGGTGCTCATGTTCGTGTCGTCGCGCTCCAACGACTGGCGGCAGCAGCAGAAGCTCGAGTACGCCCGCAGGTTGCCCGACGGAGTCCGGGTCGAGATGGTGGACGCCACGCATGCGATCCACCAGGACGAGCCGGACCTCGTCGCGGACACCATCACCGAGTTCCTCCGACCGGAAGCGTGAGGTCAGCATGATGAACGAGACACGTGAGGCCGACGAGCTCGAAGTGGAGGAGACCGGCGGGCCGCGGAAGCACGCCATCCACGTCCGCGAGCTCGAGCACGTCTACGGCACCGGCAAGAAGAAGTTCACCGCCGTCGACCACATCTCCTTCTCCGTCGAGGAGAGCCGGTTCTACACGCTGCTCGGCCCCAGTGGCTGCGGGAAGTCGACGACCCTGCACTGCATCGCCGGGCTGGAGCGGCCCACGTCGGGCGAGATCGAGCTCGGCGACACCGTGGTGGTGTCGTCGCGCCGGTTCGTGCCGACGCACCGCCGCGACATCGGCATGGTCTTCCAGGACTACGCCGTCTGGCCGCACATGACGGTGTTCGAGAACGTCGCGTTCCCGCTGCGGGTCGGCCGGACGAAGGTCCGCGACATCAAGGACCGCGTCATGAAGGTCCTCGAGACCGTCGGCATGGCGCACCTGTCGGAGCGGCGGCCCTCGGAGCTCTCCGGCGGCCAGCAGCAGCGCGTGTCGCTGGCCCGGGCGCTGGTCCGCGAGCCCAGCGTGCTGCTGCTGGACGAGCCGCTGTCGAACCTCGACGCCACGCTGCGCGAGCAGATGCGCGCCGAGCTGCGCCAGATCCAGCGCCGGCTCAAGGTTACGACGATCTTCGTCACGCACGACCAGTACGAGGCGCTGGCGATGTCGAACCGCATCGCCGTCATGCGCAACGGCACCATTGTGCAGGAGGGCACCCCGCGCGAGATCTACCGCGAGCCGAAGGACGCCTTCGTGGCCTCGTTCATCGGCGTCTCCAGCTTCCTCGAGGGGACGGTCGCCTCGGTCGGCGACGACGGCTTCGGCTGGGTCGACGCCAACGTCGGCCGCATGCGCACCCGGGTGTCGCCCGACGTCGTCGCCGGCGACCGCGTCCTGGTGGTCGTCCGGCCCGAGGGCGTCGTCCTCGAGCCGCTGGGCACCGAGGGCCAGGAGAACCACTTCCCGGCCGTGGTCGACTACCGGCTGTACCTGGGCGGCGGCTACGACTACCGGCTCCAGGTGGGCGGCGTCCCCGTCCGCGCCACGCGCCCGGCCAACGAGCCATACCGCAACAAGGACAAGGCCGTGGCGCACCTGCCGGCCGAGGAGTGCATCGCGATCCCCGCCGGCGACGAGAAGCACGCGCCCCCGCCCGGCACCATCATGGAGGACCCGCGCGACCAGGTCCCGGGTGGTCTGACATGACGCTGCTCAACGACCGGCCGGCCGCCGCGGCACCGCCGCCCGCCGCCCGGCCCCAGAAGCGGACCTGGCGCCCCAGCGGCAAGGCCGTGCTCACCGTCGGCGTGGTCGCGATCCTGCTCTACCTGGTGGCCGGCCCGCTGGTCATGCTCATCGGCAGCAGCTTCCAGGACTCCTCGACCGGGCTGCCACTGTCGGCCAGTGCCGAGTGGACGCTGGAGAACTACTCGCGGGTCTTCGGCAACGAGCAGACCTACACGGCGCTGGGCAACACGCTGATCTTCGCCGGCGGCGCGCTGGCCATCGCGTTCACCCTGGCCGTGTTGTTCGCCTGGCTCATCGAACGCACCGACATCCCGTTCCCGAACGCCGCGTTCGTACTGCTGGTGGCGCCGTCGGGCATGCCCTTCCTGATCGTCTCGATCGCGTGGTCCCTGCTGCTCAACCCCACCAACGGGCTGATCAACCAGGTGCTCGACAGCGCCTTCGGGTTCACGGTGAACATCTACTCGATGCCGGGCATGATCTTCGTGCAGGGCATCGGCATGGTGCCCATCACGTTCCTGCTGGTCTCCGCGGCCATCAAGGGCATGAGCAGCAGCCTCGAGGACGCCGCCAGCACCTCCGGCGCGACCCTGCCGCAGACGCTGCGCCGCGTGACCGTCCCGATGATGACGCCGGCCCTGCTCGGCGCGTTCGTCTACCTCATCGTCAACGTGGTCGACACGCTGGACGTGCCGCTGGTGCTGGGCCTGCCCGGTCACGAGATCGTGCTGAGCTCGCAGGTCTACCTGACGTCGCGGCCGCCGGCCGGCCTGCCCGACTACGGCGCGGCCAGCGTCTACGGCATCCTGATGATCGGCATGGTCATCATCCCGCTGCTCATCTACAACCGCCTCATCGGCCGGGCCAACGCCTACACCACCATCAGCAGCCGGGCGCGGCACCCGAAGAAGATCCAGCTCGGCGTCTGGCGCTACCCGGCGCTCGGCCTGCTGGGCCTCTACGTCCTGGTCGGCTTCGTGCTGCCGTTCCTGATCCTCGTCTGGGTGAGCATCCAGCCGTTCTACGAGGGCATCTCGCAGGCCGCGTTCGACCGGATCACCTTCGACGGCTACAAGGACATCTTCAGCAGCGGCGCCGTCGGCGAGGCGTTCCTCAACACGCTGATCCTCGGCACCGCCGCCGGCACCGCAGCCGTGGCGCTGGCGACGCTGACGTCCTGGCTGATCGTGCGGTCGCGGTCGCGGGCCACCTGGATGCTCGACCTGCTGGCGTTCATGCCGCACGCCTTCCCCGGCGTCGCCATCGGTCTGAGCATCTCGCTGATCTACCTGGTGCTGCCGATCCCGATCTACGGCACCATCTGGATCGTCGTCATCGCCATGGCCACGCAGTACGTCAGCCTCGGCACCCGCCTCACCACCAGCGGCATCGTGCAAATCCAGGAGACCCTGGAGAAGGCCGGCGCCACCAGCGGGGCGGCCATGCGGACCATCTGGCGCCGGATCCTGGTGCCGCTGCTCCGCCCGGCGTTCGTCAACGCGTTCCTGCTGGTGTTCCTGGCCAGCATCCAGAACCTGACGCTGCCGCTGATGCTGCAGTCGCCGGACAACATCGTCGCCTCGACCCTGCTGTGGGGCCACTGGGACCGCGGCAACGTCACCAGCGCGGCCGTGCTGAGCGTCGTGATGACGATCATCACCGTCCTGGCGGCGGGCTTCCTGCGCAACACGACTCGAAAGATGTAGCGGCGATCGACGGGGCGGGGTCGGTGCGGCTCGGGTGGGTGCCGCACCGGCCCCGTCGTCGCGTCCACCCCCGACCCGAGTTGATCATGGGGAAAAGCGGGTTCCCAGCGACCTGGAAGCCGACCTACTCCATGATCAACAAGGACCGCGGGGGCGGCTGGTCGACGACGGACCGGTCAGGCGCGGTGGGCGGCGGCGGCCGGGACCCCGAGCTCGGCGAGCCGGGCGGCGCCGCCGTCGAGCGCGGTGAGGACCCAGGGGCCCTCGGGGGTGACGGCGATGCTGTGCTCGAAGTGAGCCGCCCAGGAGCCGTCGTCGGTCTTGACCGTCCACTCGTCGGCGAGGACGTGGGTCTCGGGGCCGCCCATGGTGATCATCGGCTCGACCGCGAGGCACAGGCCGGGCACGAGCTTCGGGCCGCGCTGGCGGCTGCGGTAGTTCATGACGTGCGGGTCCTGGTGCATGGCGGTGCCGATGCCGTGCCCGCCGTACTCCTCGACGATGCCGTAGGGGCCGCGCTCGACGATGGTCTTCTCGATGGCGGTGCCGATGTCGCGCACCCGGCGGCCGGCCGTCATGGCGGCGATGCCGGACCACAGTGCGTCGTCACAGTCGGTGAGGAGCTTGGCGACCTCGGCCGGCACGGAGCCGACCGGCACCGTCACAGCGGAGTCGCCGTGCCAGCCGTGCAGGACGGCGCCGAAGTCGAGCGAGACGATGTCGCCGTCGGCGAACGGGGTGGCGTCGGGGATGCCGTGGACGACAACGTCGTTGACCGAGACGCACACCGTCGCCGGGAAGCCGCCGTAGCCCAGGAAGTTCGACGTGGCGCCGCGGGCGGCCAGCTCGCGCCGGGCGATCGCGTCGAGGTCCAGCGGGGTGGCGCACGGCACGATGGCCGCGCGCATCACCTCGTGGATCTCGGCCACGACCAGCCCGGCCGCGCGCATGCCGGCCAGCTGCTCCGGCGACTTGATCTCGATCATGGGGACGACGGGGTCAGTGCGGCTGCGGCGGCTGCTCGATCGCCTCGGCCACCCGGCGCTGGACGTCGTCGACGCTGCCGAGGCCGTCGACCTCGAAGACCAGGCCACGGTCGCGGTAGACGGCGATCAGCGGCGCCGTCTGCTCGAGGTAGAGCTCCTGCCGGCTCCGGATGGTCTCGGGGGTGTCGTCCTCGCGACCTTCCTTGATGGCCCGCTCGTGCAGCCGCTTGACGACCTCGTCGACGTCGACGTTGAGGACGATGACGTGGTCGAGCTCGCTCCCCTGCTCGGCCAGCACCTTGTCGAGGAACTCGACCTGGGCGAGCGTGCGCGGGTAGCCGTCGAGCAGGAAGCCGTCGGCGACGTCGGACTGCGAGAGGCGGTCGCGGACGACCTCGTTGGTCAGCTCGTCCGGCACGTAACGCCCGGAGTCGAGGATGTCCTTCACCTGACGGCCGAGGTCGGTCTCATTGGCGATGTTGGACCGGAAGATGTCGCCCGTCGAGATGGCCGGCACCGCGAAGCGCTTGGCCACCAGCTCGGCCTGTGTGCCCTTGCCCGCGCCCGGCGGGCCCATGATGAGCAGTCGCGTCACCGCAGGAACCCCTCGTAGTTGCGCTGCTGCAGCTGGCTCTCGATCTGCTGCACGGTCTGCAGACCGACACCCACCATGATGAGGATCGACGTGCCGCCGAACATGTTGTTGAACGACTGCCCGCCGTCGGCGGGGTTCAGCACGTTGAACGCCAGGAGTGGCAGCAGTGCCACGAGAGCCAGGTAGATGGCGCCGGCCGAGGTGATGCGGTTGAGCACGTAGGCGAGGTACTCCTCGGTGGCCCGGCCGGCACGGATGCCCGGCACGAAGCCGCCGTAGCGCTTCATGTTGTCGGAGATGTCCTTCGGGTTGAACGTGATGGACACGTAGAAGAACGCGAACCCGACGATGAGCAGGAAGTACGCCGCGATGTAGGCGGGGTGGTTGCCGCGGGTGAAGTTGTCCTGGATCCACAGCGCCCAGCTGGACGTCTGGTTGAACTGTGCCGCCAGCAGCGGGATGTACAGCAGCGACGAGGCGAAGATGACCGGGATGACGCCCGCCTGGTTGATCTTCAGGGGGATGTACGTGGCCGAGCCGCCGTACATGCGCCTGCCGACCATGCGCTTGGCGTACTGGACGGGGATGCGCCGCTGTGCCTGTTCGACGAAGACGATGAGCGCGACGACGATGAGCGCGACCACGACGACCAGGCCGAAGACGCCCCAGCCGCGGCTGGTCTGGATGCTCCAGAACATGCTCGGCACGCTGGCCACGATCTGCGTGAAGATCAGCAGCGACATGCCGTTGCCGACGCCGCGGTCGGTGATGAGCTCGCCCAGCCACATGACCAGACCGGTGCCGGCGGTCATCACGATGATCATGATGGCGGCGGTGGTGAGCGAGTCGTCCTGCAGGACCTCTTCGGGGCAGTTCGGGAAGAACTGCCCGCGGCGGGCGAGCGTGACGATGGTCGTCGCCTGCAGCAGCGCCAGGCCGATGGTGAGGTAGCGGGTGTACTGCGTGATCTGTGCCTGCCCCGACGCGCCCTCCTTGCGGAGTGCCTCGATGCGAGGGATGACCACCGTCAGCAGCTGCAGGATGATGCTGGCGGTGATGTACGGGATGATGCCGAGCGCGAAGACCGCGAGCTGCAGCATCGCGCCACCGGAGAACAGGTTGAGCATCCCGTAGATGCCCTCGTTGCCCGCGAGGTCCACACAGGTGCGTACCGCCGGCACGTCGACGCCGGGTGTGGGCAGCACCGAGCCGACGCGGAAGATCGCGATGATGCCCAGCGTGAACAACAACTTCTGGCGCAGGTCAGGTGTACGGAACGCCTGCGCGAACACTCTGAGCACTTCAGGGCCTCCTGCGGGGCCGACGGCGGAGACGACGGGGTCGTGGCCGACGCGGTGGTACGGACGGAACAGACGGTAACACCGCCGGGTCCGAACGACCGAAAGCGCCTGTCGTCCGTAAGACGGCAGGACGCTCTCGGAACCGTTCGTACACGCCGGTGCGGGGCGCCTACACCTCGGTGGCGGTGCCCCCAGCAGCGGTGATCTTCTCCTTGGCGCTGGTCGAGAACGCGTTGGCGTTCACTCGCAGCGCAACGGAGATCTCACCGGTGCCCAGAACCTTGACCGGCTTGCCGGCTCGCACGGCGCCCTTGGTGACGAGGTCGTCGACGGTGACGTCCCCACCCTCCGGGTACAGCGCCGCCAGCTTGTCCAGGTTCACGACCTGGAACTCGACGCGGAACGGGTTCTTGAACCCCTTCAGCTTCGGCAGGCGCATGTGCAGCGGCATCTGCCCACCCTCGAAGCGGGCCGGCACCTGGTAGCGGGCCTTCGTGCCCTTGGTGCCGCGACCCGCGGTCTTGCCCTTCGACGCCTCACCGCGACCCACACGGGTCTTCGGGGTCTTGGCGCCGGGGGCCGGCCGCAGGTGGTGCGGCTTCAGCGGCGAGTTGCTCATGCCTCAGACCTCCTCGACGGTGACCAGGTGCGCCACCGTCTTGACCATGCCCCGGATCTCGGGGCGGTCGTCCTTGATGACCTCGTGTCCGATCCGCTTCAGGCCGAGCGAGCGCAGGGTGTTGCGCTGGGACGACGTCCCGCCGATCGGGCTCTTGACCTGACGGACCTTCAGCTGCCCGCTCATGCGGACGCTCCCGCGGCCTGGGCGCGCAGCAGCGCGGCCGGGGCGACGTCCTCGAGCGGCAGGCCGCGGCGCGCCGCCACCTGCTCCGGACGCTCGAGCGAGCGCAGCGCCTCCACCGTGGCGTGCACGATGTTGATGGCGTTGGACGAGCCGAGCGACTTGCTCAGGACGTCGTGGACGCCCGCGGCCTCCAGGACGGCGCGCACCGGGCCACCGGCGATGACGCCGGTACCGGGCGACGCCGGGCGAAGCAGCACGACGCCGGCGGCCTTCTCACCCTGGACGGGGTGGGGGATGGTCCCCTGGATCCGCGGCACCTTGAAGAACTGCTTCTTGGCCTCCTCGACACCCTTGGCGATGGCCGAGGGCACCTCCTTGGCCTTGCCGTAGCCGACGCCCACGGTGCCCTCGCCGTCGCCGACGACGACCAGAGCGGTGAAGCTGAAGCGACGGCCACCCTGCACGACCTTGGCGACGCGGTTGATGGCGACCACGGTCTCGATGTAGTTGGTCTTGTCCGCACCGCCGTCGCCGCGACGATTGTCGCGATCGCGACGGTCACGACGATCGCGGCGCTCGCCACCGGCACCGCCACCGCGGCGCTGGGGTTCAGCCATGATGTCCCTCTATCCTTCTCGAGATTGTGATCGCTGTCAGAGCGTCAGGCCGCCCTCGCGGGCGCCCTCCGCCACCGCGGCCACACGGCCGTGGTACTGGTTGCCGCCACGGTCGAAGACCACGGCCTCGACGCCGGCCGCCTTGGCCCGGTCGGCGAGGAGCTCGCCCACCCGGCGCGCCTTGGCGGTCTTGTCGCCGTCGAGCGTGCGCAGGTCGGCCTCCATGCTGGTGGCCGAGGCCAGGGTGCGGCCGGTGGCGTCGTCGACGACCTGGGCCACCATGTGCCGCAGCGACCGGGTGACGACCAGGCGCGGCCGCTCGGCCGTGCCCGTGACCTTCTTCCGGACCCGCAGGTGCCGGCGGTCGCGGGCCACCCGCTTGTCGCCCTTCTTGATGTGGCGATTGATCGCGATGCCCATGTGTTACTTCCCAGCCTTTCCGACCTTGCGCCGGACGCGCTCGCCCTCGTAGCGCACGCCCTTGCCCTTGTACGGCTCGGGCTTGCGGATCTTGCGGATGTTCGCCGCGATCTCGCCGACCTTCTGCTTGTCGATGCCCTGCACCGAGAACTTGGTCGGGGACTCGACGGCGAACGTGATGCCCTCGGGCGGCTCGATGACGACCGGGTGGCTGAAGCCGAGGGCGAACTCGAGGTTCTGGCCCTTGGCGGTGACGCGGTAGCCGACGCCGACGATCTCGAGCTTCTTCACGTAGCCCTCGGTGACGCCGGTGACCATGTTGGACACCAGCGTGCGGGTGAGGCCGTGCAGCGCCTTGCTCTCACGCTCGTCGTCGGGACGCAGGACCTGCAGAGTGCCGTCCTCGCCCTGCTCGACGCCGATGACCTCGGGCAGCGTGTGGTTCAGCGTGCCCTTGGGGCCCGTGACCGTGAGCGCGCGGCCGGAGATGTCGACCTTGACGCCCGAGGGAACGGGGATCGGGAGCTTGCCGATACGCGACATGAGTGTCCGCTCCTTTCCCGTTACCAGACGTAGGCGAGGACTTCCCCGCCCACACCCTGCTTGGATGCCGCCTGGCCCGTGAGCAGGCCCTGCGACGTGGAGATGATGGCGATGCCCAGCCCGCCGAGCACGCGCGGCATGTTGGTGGCCTTCGCGTAGACCCGCAGACCCGGCTTGCTGACGCGGCGGATGCCGGCGATCGAGCGCTCGCGGGACGGGCCGTACTTCAGGGTGAGCTCGAGCGACTTGCCCACGGCACCCTCAGCCGGCTCCTGCACGGAGAAACCCGCGATGTAGCCCTGCTGCTTGAGGATCTCGGCGATGTGCACCTTGATCTTGCTGTGCGGCATCGCCACGGTGTCGTGGTGGGCCGTGTTGGCGTTGCGCAGACGGGTGAGCATGTCTGCGATCGGGTCGGTCATGGTCATGTGTGGTTGCCGCTTTCCCGTCGTGGTTTCCGCTGGGCGGACCTGTGACGATCAGATGGGTCGGGCTGCTGGGTCACTTACCAGCTGGACTTGGTCACGCCCGGCAGCTCGCCGCGGTGCGCCATCTCGCGAAGGCACACACGGCACAGCCCGAACTTGCGGTACACCGAGTGCGGACGACCGCACTTCTGGCACCGGGTGTACGCGCGCACCGCGAACTTGGGCTTGCGCGCAGCCTTGATGACAAGAGCCTTCTTCGCCACGTCAGTTCTCCTTGAACGGGAAACCGAGCAGCTTGAGCAGCGCCCGACCCTGGTCGTCGTTGGTCGCGGTCGTGACGACCGTGATGTCCATGCCGCGGACCCGGTCGATCCTGTCCTGGTCGATCTCGTGGAACATCGACTGCTCGTTCAGGCCGAAGGTGTAGTTCCCGTTGCCGTCGAACTGCTTGCCCGACAGGCCGCGGAAGTCCCGGATGCGGGGCAGCGCGATGGTCACCAGGCGGTCCAGGAACTCCCACATGCGGTCGCCACGCAGCGTGGCGTGCGCACCGATGGGCATGCCCTCGCGCAGCTTGAACTGCGCGATGGACTTGCGCGCCTTGGTGACCGACGGCCGCTGACCGGTGATGGCCGCGAGGTCGGCGACGGCGCCCTCGATGAGCTTCGCGTCGCGGGCGGCCTCGCCGACACCCATGTTGACGACGACCTTGGTGACGGTCGGCACCTGCATGACGTTCGCGATCTGGAACTGCTCGCGCAGCGCCGCGATGATCTCCTCGCGGTAGCGCTGCTTGAGCCGCGGCAGCGCACGGGTCTCAGTGGTGGTGGTCATCAGATGTCCTCACCGGTGCGCTTCGCGAACCGGACCTTGTTGCCGTTGTCGTCGATGCGGTACCCGACGCGGGTCCCGACCGTCTTCTTCTTGCCGTCCACGTCCGCCTCGACGGCGATCTGCACGTTCGAGACGTGGATCGGCGCTTCCTGGTGCACGATCCCGCCGGACTGCTGCGTACCGCGGGCGGTCTGGGTCGGCTTC
This sequence comes from Jiangella mangrovi, assembly GCF_014204975.1. NCBI lineage: Bacteria > Bacillati > Actinomycetota > Actinomycetes > Jiangellales > Jiangellaceae > Jiangella > Jiangella mangrovi. Next base: position 2,871,837 of record NZ_JACHMM010000001.1, on the reverse strand, counting down.
GTGTGCTTGGTGATGCGGTTGACGCCCTCGACGAGGACACGATCCTGGCGCGGGTAGGCCGCGATGACCTTGCCCACCAGGCCCTTGTCCTTGCCGGCGATGACGACGACCTTGTCACCCTTCTTGATCTTCATGTTCACAACACCTCCGGGGCGAGCGAGATGATGCGCATGAAGCGCTTGTCTCGCAGCTCGCGGCCGACGGGCCCGAAGATACGGGTACCCCGCGGGTCGCCACCGTCCCTGATGATCACAGCCGCGTTCTCGTCGAAGCGGATGTAGGAGCCGTCCGGACGGCGGCGCTCCTTGACGGTCCGCACGACCACGGCCTTGACGACGTCACCCTTCTTGACCGCGCCGCCGGGGATGGCGTCCTTGACGGTGGCCACGATGACATCACCGATGCCGGCGTATCGCCGACCGGAGCCACCGAGAACACGGATGCACAAGAGCTCCTTGGCACCGGTGTTGTCGGCGACGCGCAGTCGCGACTCCTGCTGAATCATCTCGCTCCTACTTCGCCTTCTCGATGATCTCCACGACGCGCCAGCGCTTCGTGGCCGACAGCGGACGGGTCTCCATGAGCAGGACGCGGTCGCCGATGCCGGCGGTGTTCTGCTCGTCGTGGGCCTTCAGCTTGCTCGACCGACGGACGACCTTGCCGTAGAGCGGGTGCTTGAAGCGGTCCTCGACGGTGACGACGACGGTCTTGTCCATCTTGTCGCTGACCACCACGCCCTGGCGGGTCTTGCGGTAGCCACGGCCGCCCGGGGCACTCCCGGCGGTCTTCGGGCTCTCGGTCACGTTCTCTTCCTTGTTCGCGGGGCTCACTCGGCACCGTCCTCAGCAGAAGCGGCGGCCTTCTTGGTCGTCCGCTTGCGCGGCGCGGCCTTCTTCGGCGCCTCGGCGTCGTCGTCGGCCTTGACCTCGGCCTTGGCTGCGGTCTTCTTCGCCGCGGCCTTCTTCGGCTCGGCCTTGGCCTCAGCCTTCTCGGCCTTCACCGCCGCCTTCGTCGACTCGGCCGGCGCCACGACGGCGACGATGCCGAGCTCGCGCTCTCGCATGATCGTGTAGATGCGCGCGATGTCGCGACGGACGGCCTTCAGCCGGCCGTGGCTCTCGAGCTGGCCGGTGGCACCCTGGAACCGCAGGTTGAACAGCGACTCCTTGGCCTTCTGCAGCTCCTCGACCAGCTCGTCGTCCGAGCGGTCGCGCAGCGACACGGCGTCGAGGTTCTTCGAACCGATCGCCATCAGAATTCACCTGCCTCGCGCTTGATGATGCGCGCCTTCATGGGGAGCTTGTGGATCGCACGGGTCAGCGCCTCGCGAGCCACCGTCTCGTTCGGGAACGAGAGCTCGAACATGACGCGGCCCGGCTTGACGTTCGCGATCCACCACTCCGGCGAACCCTTGCCGGAACCCATGCGGGTCTCGGCCGGCTTCTTCGTCAGCGGACGGTCCGGGTAGATGTTGATCCACACCTTGCCGCCACGACGGATGTGCCGGGTGATGGCGATACGAGCGGCCTCGATCTGGCGGTTGGTCACGTAGTGGCCCTCGACCGCCTGGATGCCGTACTCACCGAAGGCGAGCGACGTGCCGCCCTTGGCCATGCCGCGACGCTTCGGGTGGTGCTGCTTGCGGTGCTTGACCTTGCGAGGGATCAGCATGGTCTCAGCCCTCCTGGCCCGTCGTGGTCGCGGCGTCCGCGGCCGGCGCCTGGGGCGCGGTCGACTCGGCCGGAGCAGCCTGGGTGGCGGGCGCGTTGTCGCGGTCGCCGCGGCCACCCGGCCGACGACGCTCGGGACGGCCGCCGCGGCGGTCGTCGCGGCCGCCGCCGCCACGCTGCTGCTGAGCGCGGGCCTGCGCGGCCTGCTCAGCGGCGCGCTCGGCGCGGGAGCCGCTCACGTCACCCTTGTAGATCCACACCTTCACGCCGATGCGGCCGAAGGTGGTGCGGGCCTCGTAGAAGCCGTAGTCGACGTCGGCGCGCAGCGTGTGCAGCGGAACCCGGCCCTCGCGGTAGAACTCCGAGCGGCTCATCTCGGCGCCGCCGAGACGGCCCGAGCACTGGATCCGGACACCCTTGGCACCGGCACGCATGGTGGTCTGCAGCGCCTTGCGCATCGCGCGGCGGAACGCCACACGAGCCGAGAGCTGCTCGGCCACGCCCTGCGCGACCAGCTGAGCGTCGATCTCGGGCTGCTTCACCTCGAGGACGTTCATCTGGACCTGCTTGCCCGTGAGCTTCTCGAGCTCCGAGCGCAGGCGGTCCGCGCCCACGCCGCGGCGGCCGATGACGATGCCCGGCCGGGCGGTGTGGATGTCGACGCGCACACGGTCACGGGTGCGCTCGATGTCGACGTGCGAGATGCCGGCGCGCTCCATGCCGTCCGTCATCAGCTTGCGGATGGCGACGTCCTCGGCGATGTAGTCGCGATAGCGCTGACCCTGCGTCGTGCTGTCGGCGAACCACCGGCTCTTGTGGTCGGTGGAGATGCCCAGCCGGAACCCGTGCGGGTTGATCTTCTGACCCACTAGCGGGCCCCTCCCTTCGATGCAGCGATCGACGCCTTGTCGTCGACGATCACCGTGATGTGGCACGTCCGCTTGTTGATGCGGCTCGCGCGGCCATGGGCGCGCGGGCGGAACCGCTTCATGGTCGGGCCGTCATCGACGTACGCCTGCGCGATGACCAGCGTCTCGCGCGGCGTGCCGGCGAGGTCGTCGGCGTTCGCGATGGCGCTCTCGATCACCTTGCGCACCGGCTCGGCGGCCGCCTGCGGGGCGAACCGCAGCAGCGCCGAGGCCTCGTCCGCGTCCATTCCACGGATCAGGTCCACCACGCGGCGCGCCTTCATGGGCGTGACGCGGACGAACCGCGCCTGAGCCCTGGCTTCCATGGTTACTCCTCTGTCACTTCGTGGTGGACGTCACCGGCGCCGGGCGCGGCGGTCGTCCTTCTCGTGGCCCTTGAACGTGCGCGTCGGGGCGAACTCGCCGAGCTTGTGCCCGACCATCGCCTCGGTCACGAACACCGGGACGTGCTTGCGGCCGTCGTGCACCGCGATGGTGTGGCCGATCATGTCCGGCACGATCATCGAGCGACGGGACCAGGTCTTGATGACGTTCTTGGTGCCCTTCTCGTTCTGAGCATCGACCTTCTTGGCCAGGTGCTCGTCGACGAAGGGGCCCTTCTTCAGGCTGCGCGGCATCTGTTCCTACTCCCGACTCAGCGCTTCTTGCCGGTCTTGCGACGGCGGACGATCTGACGGTCGCTGGGCTTGTTCTTCCGGCGGGTGCGCCCCTCGGGACGACCGTTCGGGTTGACCGGGTGACGACCACCGGAGGTCTTGCCCTCGCCACCACCGTGCGGGTGGTCGACCGGGTTCATGGCGACACCGCGGACCGTCGGACGCTTGCCCTTCCAGCGCATGCGGCCGGCCTTGCCCCAGTTGATGTTCGACTGCTCGGCGTTGCCGACCTCGCCGACGGTGGCGCGGCAGCGCACGTCGACGTTGCGGATCTCGCCGGACGGCATGCGCAGCTGCGCCCAGGTGCCCTCCTTGGCCACCAGCTGCACGCTGGCGCCCGCGGAGCGGGCGATCTTGGCGCCGCCGCCGGGCCGCAGCTCGATGGCGTGGACGACCGTACCGACCGGGATGTTGCGCAGCGGCAGGTTGTTGCCGGGCTTGATGTCGGCACCGGGGCCGGCCTCGACCGTCGCACCCTGGGCCAGGCGGTACGGCGCCAGGATGTAGCGCTTCTCGCCGTCGGCGTAGTGCAGCAGCGCGATGCGCGACGTGCGGTTCGGGTCGTACTCGATGTGCGCGACCTTCGCGGGCACGCCGTCCTTGTCGGCCCGGCGGAAGTCGACGACCCGGTACTGGCGCTTGTGGCCGCCGCCCTGGTGGCGCGTCGTGATCTTGCCGGAGTTGTTACGGCCGCCCTTCTTGGGCAGCGGCCGCACCAGCGACTTCTCGGGCGTGGACCGGGTGACCTCGACGAAGTCGGCGACGCTGGAGCCGCGTCGGCCCGGCGTCGTCGGCTTGTACTTACGGATTCCCATTCGTCGTTACCTCAGTAGCTCGTGTCCTGGCCGGCTCAGCCGACCGGGCCGGAGAAGATGTCGATGCGCTGGCCTTCGGCGACCGTCACGATCGCGCGCTTGGTGTCGGGGCGCTTGCCCACGCCGAAGCGGGTGCGGCGGCGCTTGCCCTGGCGGTTCTGGGTGTTGACACCGGTGACCTTGACGTTGAACACCTTCTCGACCGCGATCTTGATCTCGGTCTTGTTCGCGTCGGGCGCGACGACGAAGGTGTACTTGTTCTCGTCGAGAAGGCTGTAGCTCTTCTCGGACACGACCGGCACGATGAGGATGTCGCGCGGGTCCCTGCGGTTGACGGTCACTTGGTGTCCTCCTCAGCGGCCGCCGTGCTGCCAGCGCCGAGGAACGCGTCGAGCGCGCCCTTGGTGAAGACGATGTCGTCGGCGCAGAGCACGTCGTAGGTGTTCAGCTGGTCGGCCACGAGCAGGTGCACCTGCGGCGCGTTGCGCAGGCTCTTCAGCGTCAGCTCGTCGCCGCGCTCGACCACGACCAGCACGCTGCGCCGCTCGGTGAGCGACTGCAGGGTCTTCAGCGCGGTCTTGGTGCTGGGGGCGTCGCCGTCGACGAAGCCGGTGACCACGTGCACGCGGCCGTGGCTCGCCCGGTCGGACAGCGCGCCACGCAGCGCGGCGGCCTTCATCTTCTTGGGCGTCCGCTGCGAGTAGTCGCGCGGCTGCGGGCCGTGCACGATGCCACCGCCGGTGAACTGCGGCGCACGGATCGAGCCCTGGCGGGCGCGGCCGGTGCCCTTCTGGCGGTACGGCTTGGAGCCACCGCCGGAGACGTCGGCGCGGGTCTTCGTGGCGTGCGTGCCCTGGCGGGCCGCGGCCAGCTGGGCCACCACGACCTGGTGGATCAGCGGGACGTTGACCTGGACCTCGAAGATCTCGGCGGGCAGGTCGACGGTGCCGGACTTCTTGCCGGCGGCGTCGAGAACCGTCACGGTGCTCACTTGATGGCTCCCTTCGCGGCCGTGCGGATGAAGACCAGCGCGCCGTTGGGGCCGGGGACGGCGCCCTTGAGGAGCAGCAGGCCGTTCTCGGCGTCGACGGCCTGGACCTCGATGTTCTGGGTGGTCATGCGCTCGCCGCCCATGCGGCCGGCCATCTTCATGCCCTTGAACACGCGACCCGGGGTGGCGCAGCCGCCGATGGAGCCCGGCGAGCGGTGCTTGCGCTGCACACCGTGCGACGCGCGCAGGCCGTGGAAGCCGTGGCGCTTCATGACACCGGCGAAGCCCTTGCCCTTGGTGGTGCCCGTGACGTCGACGTCCTGGCCGGCCTCGAACAGCTCCACCGTCAGCTCCTGGCCGAGGGTGTACTCGGAGGCGTCGGCGGTGCGCAGCTCGGCGACGTACTTGCGCGGCGTGACGCCGGCGCGGTCGAAGTGACCCTGGGCCGGCTTGGTGACCTTGCGCAGGTTCGGCGCGCCGAACCCGAGCTGGACCGCGTCGTAGCCGTCCTTCTCGGGCGTGCGGACCTGCGTGACGACGCACGGCCCGGCCTTGATGACGGTGACGGGCACGATGCGGTTGTTCTCGTCCCACACCTGGGTCATGCCGAGCTTCTCGCCCAGCAGGCCCTTGCGCACCGTGGTGGCGGCCTCGGAAGACTGAATACTCATCGTCGGCGGTCCCTCAGAGCTTGATCTCGATGTCGACGCCGGCCGGCAGGTCGAGACGCATGAGCGAGTCGACGGTCTTCGGCGTGGGGTCGATGATGTCGATGAGCCGCTTGTGCGTACGCATCTCGAAGTGCTCGCGGCTGTCCTTGTACTTGTGCGGCGACCGGATGACGCAGTACACGTTCTTCTCGGTAGGCAGCGGCACCGGGCCTGCGACCTGCGCACCCGTGCGCGTCACCGTGTCGACGATCTTGCGCGCCGACGTGTCGATGACCTCGTGGTCATAGGCCTTGAGCCGGATGCGGATCTTCTGTCCCGCCATGGCTGCTTGTCGTCCTCACTCTTCGTACTGCTAAGACCCGATCTGAACCAACACTGAGCTGCTGCTTCGCCGACCCCCGCGGTCGGGCGTGTCGCGCCTTGCGGCACACCATGCCGCAACGAACACGCTGGTCATCGGGGTGTCACGGCCGAACCAGCCACGCCTGAGGGCGTGGGGCCAGCCCCATCGGAGTTCTTCGTCGTGAGCGCACAGCGCTGACGTCGCCCTCCGCCGAGCAACCTGAACAGTATGCCAGATCAGATTGGCTGAGGCCAATCGCGGTACGAGGGGCGGCCGAGACGGCCGCCCCTCGCAATGTCGAACTACTTGAGGATCTTGGTGACGTTGCCGGCACCAACGGTCCGGCCACCCTCGCGGATGGCGAACTTCAGGCCCTCTTCCATGGCCACCGGCTGGATCAGCACGACGGACATGCTCGTGTTGTCGCCCGGCATGACCATCTCGGTGCCCTCGGGCAGCGTGACGACGCCGGTGACGTCCGTGGTCCGGAAGTAGAACTGCGGACGGTAGTTGTTGAAGAACGGCGTGTGCCGGCCACCCTCGTCCTTGGACAGGATGTAGACCTGCGCCTCGAAGTCGGTGTGGGGCGTGTTGCTGCCGGGCTTCACGGCGACCATGCCGCGCTCGACGTCCTCGCGCTTGGTGCCGCGGAGGAGCAGGCCGACGTTCTCACCGGCGCGCGCCTCGTCGAGGGTCTTGCGGAACATCTCGACGGCGGTGACGGTGGTCTTCTGGGCCGGGCCGGGACGGATGCCGACGAGCTCGACCTCCTCGTTGGCCTTCAGCACACCGCGCTCGACGCGGCCGGTGACGACCGTGCCACGACCGGTGATGGTGAAGACGTCCTCGATCGGCATGAGGAAGGGCTTCTCGATGTCGCGCACCGGGTCCGGCACGTTCTCGTCGACGGCCTCCATGAGGTCCTCGACCGTCTTGACCCACGCCGCGTCGCCCTCGAGCGCCTTGAGCGCCGATACCTTGACGACCGGGACGTCGTCGCCCGGGAACTCGTACTCGGAGAGCAGCTCGCGCACCTCGAGCTCGACCAGCTCGAGGATCTCCTCGTCGTCGACCATGTCGGCCTTGTTCAGCGCGACCAGGATGTACGGCACGCCGACCTGGCGGGCCAGCAGCACGTGCTCCTTGGTCTGCGGCATCGGGCCGTCGGTGGCCGCGACCACCAGGATGGCGCCGTCCATCTGCGCCGCACCGGTGATCATGTTCTTGATGTAGTCGGCGTGACCCGGAGCGTCGACGTGCGCGTAGTGACGCTTGTCGGTCTGGTACTCGACGTGCGCGATGTTGATCGTGATACCGCGCTGCTTCTCCTCCGGCGCCTTGTCGATGTCGTCGAACGGAGTGGCCTCGTTCAGCTCCGGGTACTTGTCGTGCAGCACCTTGGTGATGGCAGCCGTGAGCGTGGTCTTGCCGTGGTCGACGTGACCGATGGTGCCGATGTTGACGTGCGGCTTGGTCCGCTCGAACTTCGCCTTAGCCACTGTGGGGTCCTCCTGTGGACTTCGTACGTTGCCGATCCCCCGCCGGTGCGGTGTGTTCGGCTAGCTGTTCTGGTCGGGATTGCTCGTGTGTTTCAGGCCGGGTGAAGACCCGGAGAGATTACTCTCCCCGGACCTTCTTGATGATCTCTTCCGCGACGTTCCGAGGAACCTCGGCGTAAGAGTCGAACTGCATCGAATAACTCGCCCGGCCCTGGGTCTTGCTGCGGAGGTCACCGACGTAGCCGAACATCTCCGACAGCGGGACCAGCGCCTTGACGATGCGCTGGCCGGCACGCTCCTCCATGGCCTGGATCTGGCCACGGCGGGAGTTGAGGTCGCCGATGACCTCGCCCATGTAGTCCTCGGGCGTGGACACCTCGACCTCGAAAATCGGCTCGAGCAGCACCGGGTCGGCGCGCCGAGCAGCTTCTTTGAACGCCATGGAACCGGCGATCTTGAAGGCCAGCTCCGAGGAGTCGACCTCGTGGTACGCACCGTCCTGCAGCGTCACCTTGACGTCGACCAGCGGGTAGCCGGCGACGACACCGAACTCCATGGCCTCCTGCGCACCCGCGTCGACCGACGGGATGTACTCGCGCGGGATGCGACCGCCGGTGACCGAGTTCACGAACTCGTAGCCGCCGTCGCCCTCGCCACCCGTCGGCTCGATGTCGATGATGACGCGAGCGAACTGGCCGGAGCCACCGGTCTGCTTCTTGTGCGTGTACTCGACCTTCTCGACCTTGCGGCGGATGGTCTCGCGGTAGGCGACCTGCGGCTTGCCGACGTTCGCCTCGACCTTGAACTCCCGCTTCATGCGGTCGACCAGGATCTCGAGGTGGAGCTCGCCCATGCCCGAGATGATCGTCTGGCCGGTGTCGTCGTCGGTGCGGACCTGGAAGGTCGGGTCCTCGTCGGCGAGACGCTGGATCGCGGTGCCCAGCTTCTCCTGGTCGCTCTTGGTCTTCGGCTCGATGGCCACCGAGATGACCGGCGCCGGGAACTTCATCGACTCGAGGATGACCGGCTGGCCGGAGTCGGACAGCGTGTCGCCCGTCGTGGTGTTCTTCAGCCCCATGACGGCGACGATCTGGCCGGCGCCGGCCTTCTCGATCTCCTCACGCTTGTTCGCGTGCATCCGGTAGATCTTGCCGATGCGCTCCTTGTTGCCCTTGGTGCTGTTCAGCACCATGGTGCCCGTCGTGAGCGTGCCGGAGTAGACCCGGACGAACGTGAGCTTGCCGAGGTGCGGGTCGGCCATGATCTTGAACGCCAGCGACGACAGCGGCGCGTCCTCTTCGGGCTCGCGCGTGAGGATCTCGTCCTCGTTGTCGACCGCGTGGCCCTCGACCGCGCCGACGTCGACCGGCGACGGCAGGTAGCGCACGACGGCGTCGAGCATGGGCTGCACGCCCTTGTTCTTGAACGCCGAGCCGGTGAGCACGGGGGTGAGGTTTCCCGCGATGGTGGCGCGGCGGATCGCGGCGATGAGCTCGTCGCGGCCCGGCTCCTTGCCCTCGAGGTACAGCTCCATCATCGCCTCGTCGTTCTCGGCGAGGGTCTCGAGCAGGCGGTCGCGCCATTCCTGGGCGGCCTCGGTGTGGGTGTCCGGGATGTCGACGGTGTCGTACATCTCGCCCAGCGGCGTCTCGGCCGACCAGACCAGGGCCTTCATGTCGACGAGGTCGACGAGGCCGCGGAAGTCCGCCTCGGCGCCGATCGGGAGCTGCAGCACCAGCGGGGTCGCCTTCAGCCGCGTCACGATCATGTCGACGCAGCGGTGGAACTCGGCACCGGTGCGGTCGAGCTTGTTGACGAAGCAGATGCGCGGGACACCGTACTTGTTGGCCTGGTGCCAGACGGTCTCCGACTGCGGCTCCACGCCGGCGACGCCGTCGAACACGGCCACCGCACCGTCGAGGACGCGCAGCGACCGCTCGACCTCGACCGTGAAGTCGACGTGGCCGGGCGTGTCGATGATGTTGATGGTGTGGCCGTCCCACTCGGCGGTGGTCGCCGCCGACGTGATGGTGATGCCGCGTTCCTGCTCCTGCTCCATCCAGTCCATGGTGGCTGCGCCATCGTGGACCTCACCGATCTTGTAGTTGATACCGGTGTAGTACAGGATCCGCTCGGTGGTGGTCGTCTTGCCGGCGTCGATGTGGGCCATGATGCCGATGTTGCGGACCTTGGCCAGATCGAGCTTGCGGAGGTCGGTCGCCATGTGCGTGCGTTCGCTTCCTTATAGCGGTCTCGTCGACTCGGCCTGCGACTACCAGCGGTAGTGCGCGAACGCCTTGTTCGACTCGGCCATCTTGTGGGTGTCCTCGCGACGCTTCACGCTGGCACCGAGGCCGTTGGAGGCGTCGAGGATCTCGTTCATCAGACGCTCCGTCATGGTCTTCTCACGACGGGCGCGGGAGTAGCTGACCAGCCAGCGCAGGGCCAGCGTGGTGCTGCGGCCGGCGCGCACCTCGATGGGCACCTGGTAGGTCGCTCCACCGACGCGGCGGCTGCGGACCTCGAGGGTCGGCTTGACGTTGTCGAGCGCGCGCTTCAGCGTGACGACGGGGTCGGTGCCGGTCTTCTCGCGGCAGCCCTCGAGGGCGCCGTGGACGATGCCCTCGGCGATCGACTTCTTGCCGTCCTCGAGCACCTTGTTGACCAGCTGGGTGACCAGCGGCGACCCGTAGACGGGGTCGACGACGACCGGTCGCTTGGGTGCAGGACCCTTGCGCGGCATCAGCTCTTCTCCTTCTTCGCGCCGTAGCGGCTGCGCGCCTGCTTACGGTTCTTGACGCCCTGGGTGTCGAGCGAGCCACGGATGATCTTGTACCGGACGCCCGGGAGGTCCTTCACACGGCCGCCGCGCACGAGCACCATCGAGTGCTCCTGCAGGTTGTGGCCGACACCGGGGATGTACGCGGTGACCTCGATCTGGCTGGTCAGCTTGACACGGGCGACCTTGCGAAGAGCCGAGTTCGGCTTCTTCGGCGTCGTGGTGTACACACGCGTGCACACGCCGCGACGCTGCGGGCTGCCCTTGAGCGCCGGGGTCTTGTTCTTGGCGACCTTGTCCTGGCGGCCCTTGCGGACCAACTGCTGGATCGTAGGCACTACGTCTCCGTGTCCTCTGCTTCGTCGAACTGCCTCGACTGGTCTGGTTTCCGGGGATCACACCGCTCGCTCCCCTGGCGTCTGCGCAGGTCGCGGGTGCCTTACGGCGACCCCCGCGGTCGGGCGTGTCGGCCCGGCCCCACGCCGCACGATCAGGCTCCCGATCGGTGTGGTCGGTAGATCCGTCCGGTATGCGCTGGCTTCAACCGCCGGGCGCGCCGGATTGCCCGGAGCAGTCCAGGCACGGAGATTGAGGTTACCCGGAAGAGGGTACCCAGGTCAAAGTGGATGCCGCTGCTCGACGGGAGAGGTCCGCCGACCATAACGCACCGGTCACGCGCACGTCACGCCTCCACGCCGCGCCGCCCGCCAGGAGTCACCGCGGTCAGCAGCGGTAGCCGCCGTCGGCCAGTCCGGCCTCGCGTTCCAGCGGGTGCTCGCACGGCTTGCGGGGGTCGTGCCGGATGACGTACTCCCAGATGAACCGCGTGTAGCCGAAGCGCGCCCACTGCTCGGAGTGCACCCGCTCGTGGCGCAGCAGCCGGGCCAGGCTCGGCGCGCCGGACCCGGGCGGCCGGCGGCCGGACTCCACCGTCGTCCGCAGCACGCCGGCGGGGTCGGGATGCGAGCCGTTGACGACGTAGATCTCGCCCCAGGTGGTGCCGCCGCGGGCGGTGAACCAGTCGACGGGGTTCGGCACGGCTCGCACGGCCTTGGGCCCGGCGACCGCCATCATCGTGCCCTCGGGCGTGGCCACCAAGGCGCCGCGCTTCACGGCGGTGCCGGCGTCGCCCGCGTTGAGCCCGAACAGCCCGGAGTACGACCACCGGTTGCGGTCGCGGCGTGCGTCCGTGACGCTCGGCCGGCCGCCGTTGAGGAGCTCGGTCAGCCGGGCCAGCTCGCGGGCCTTCCGGGCGTCGTCGACCCGCACGTACGGCCGGCCGTCGGGGTCGCGCCAGATCGTCCGTCCGGCGAGCGGCCGGAACGTCTCTGCGGTGACACCCTCCTCGCGCGCGCGGTCGGGCACCTGGTCCGGGGTGAGTCCGGACGCCAGTGTCCACCGCACCCACTCCTGGTACAGCTCGTCCAGCTCGGTGCTCGACACGGGCGTCAATCTAGCGGGCGCTGTCACATTCGGGGCGCGGGAACCACCCATAGGAAGTGTGGTCCTTTCCTCCTCCGCGCGACCGGTACGGACCGCCGCCCGCGGGCTGGCGGAGCTGTCCGGTCCGGTTCACGACGGCGCCGGCGCGCTCGCCGCGGCGGTGCTGTCCCGCGTCGACGGCGTGGCCCGCGCCGCCGGCCCGGCGCTGTCACCGTCGCGCCACCACGCCCTTCGCTCGGCCGCCGCCGCCATGGCGCACACCCTCGCCACCACCGCCGAGACCCTCACCCTGGCCCTCGACTCGACCATCGACGAGCTGGGCACCCTCCTCCAGCCGGAGCGGGCGGGGCCGGCGTCCCCGGACCCCCACCCCGACCAGGTTCAGCCGCTCACCGCGGCCCAGATCCGAGCGCTGCACTTCTACACGACGGTCGAAGGGGTCGAAGAGATCAACCGGCACCTGCGCAGGCCCCAGCAGACCCCCGCGGAGCGGCGCGACGACCTGCAGCGCCTGGTCGACGACGCCGTCGCCGGGCTGGCGGCGCTGCCGCGGTTCGACGGCGTCTCCTTCCGCGGCACGACGCTGCCGGCGGCCGACCTCCCCCGCTGGCGGCCGGGCGCCGTCGTCGCCGACCGGGGGTTCGCCAGCTCGTCGGCCAGCGCGCCGGTGGCCGAGGCATTCCGGCGCGGCGGGAACGCGTTCCTCACCATCGCCGGGCGCACGGGCGCCGACATCCGGTCGCTGTCGTTCTTCGCGCACGAGGCGGAGGTCCTGTTCGCGCCCGGCACACGGTTCCGGGTGGTCGGGCGGTCGTGGGACCATCGGCGCGAGTGCTGGAGCTTCCAGCTCGAGGAGGTGGTCCCGTGCGTTTCGACCGCGACACCTACGACGGCCTGACCGACGAGCAGAAGGACCTCTACCTGCAGGCGGTCCGCGACGCGCAGCAGGACGTCGATCCGCCCACGGGCGAGATCGCGCCCGAGAAGGGCGACGGCCACGAGGGCTTCGAGGTCGTCGACGACGACCGGGAATGACGACGGCGCCGCCACCCGCGAGGGGTGACGGCGCCGTCGTTCGGTGACGTCCGGTTCGTCAGTTGTACGAGCCGAAGTCGTAGTCCTCGAGGCGCACGGCCTCGCCGGACCCCTGGCCGAACTCGTAGTCGGAGTAGTCGGCGCCGTAGTCGACCATGGAGTACATGGCGGCCTTGGCCTCCTCGGTCGGCTCGACCCGCAGGTTGCGGTAGCGGGGCAGGCCCGTACCGGCCGGGATCAGCTTGCCGAGGATGACGTTCTCCTTCAGGCCGATCAGCGGGTCGGACTTGGCGTTGATGGCCGCCTCCGTGAGCACCCGCGTGGTCTCCTGGAACGACGCCGCCGACAGCCACGAGTCCGTGGCCAGCGACGCCTTGGTGATGCCCATCAGCTGCGGGCGACCCGACGCCGGCTGGCCGCTCTCGGCCACCGCACGACGGTTCTCCTCCTCGAACCGCGACCGCTCGACCAGCTCGCCGGGGAGCAGGTCGGTGGTGCCGCTCTCGAGCACCGTGATCCGGCGCAGCATCTGCCGCACGATGATCTCGATGTGCTTGTCGTGGATGGAGACACCCTGCGACCGGTAGACCTCCTGGACCTGGTCGGTCAGGAAGACCTGGACCGCCCGCTGGCCCTGGACCCGCAGCACGTCGTGCGGGTCGGCCGTACCGGAGTGCAGCAGCTCGCCGACCTCGACGTGGTCGGCGTCCTGGACACGCCACTGGGCGATGCCGGGAGCGCGCCGGTTGGTCCACTCGAACACACGCCGCGACAGCGGGAACGACTGCTCCTCGCCGCCGTCGTCGGGGACGATGACCGCGTGGGCGCCCTTGGCGTCCTCTTCGATGCGGACCCGGCCGGCGGTCTCCGCGAGCGGAGCCTTGCCCTTCGGGGCCCGCGCCTCGAAGAGCTCGACCACACGCGGCAGACCGTGCGTGATGTCCTCGCCGGCGACACCGCCGGTGTGGAACGTCCGCATGGTCAGCTGGGTGCCGGGCTCACCGATGGACTGGGCGGCGATGATGCCGACCGCCTCGCCCACGTCGACGAGCTTGCCGGAGGCCAACGACCGGCCGTAGCACATGGCGCAGACGCCGGTCTTGCTCTCGCAGGTCAGGACGCTGCGGACACGGACGTTCTCCACACCCGCGGCCACCAGGCGGCCGATCTCGACGTCGCCGAGGTCGTCACCCGCCGACGCCACCTTGGTGCCGTCGGGCGACACGACGTCCTCGACCAGCGAGCGCGCGTAGACCGAGGTCTCGACGTGCTCGTCGGTGACGAGGCGCCCGTCGGCGCCGGCCGCGGCGATCGGCAGCAGCAGACCACGCTCGGTCCCGCAGTCGACCTCGCGGATGATGACGTCCTGGGAGACGTCGACCAGACGACGGGTCAGGTAACCGGAGTCGGCGGTCCGCAGCGCGGTGTCGGCCAGACCCTTCCGGGCGCCGTGCGTCGAGATGAAGAACTCGACGACGGACAGACCCTCGCGGAAGCTCGCCTTGATGGGCCGCGGGATGGTCTCACCCTTGGGGTTGGCGACCAGGCCGCGCATGCCCGCCAGCTGGCGGATCTGCATCCAGTTACCACGGGCACCGGAGGTGACCATGATGTTGATGGCGTTCTCGGAGGCGAACGACGCCCGCATGGCCTCGTCGACCGCGTTGGTCGCGTCGGTCCAGATGTCGATGAGCTCCTCGCGCCGCTCGCCGTCGGAGATGACGCCGCGGGCGAAGTTGCGCTCGACCTTCTCGGCCTTGGCCTCGAAGCCCTCGAGGATGTTGGCCTTGGTGGGCGGCGCCATGACGTCGTCGAACGAGACCGTGACACCGGACCGGGTGGCCCAGTGGAAGCCGATCTCCTTCAGCGCGTCGAGCGTGGCCGCCACCTGGATCTTCGGGTAGCGCTCGGCGAGGTCGTTGACGATGCTGCCGAGGCGCTTCTTGTCCACGACGGCGTCGACGAACGGGTAGTCGAGCGGCAGCGCCTCGTTGAACAGCGCCCGGCCCAGGGTCGTGCGCAGCGTCAGCGGCTGGCCCGCCTCCCAGTCCTCCGGCGTCTCGTAGCCGGCCGGCGGCACGACGTCGTTCACCCGCAGGGTGATCGGCGCCTGCAGCGACAGCTCACCGCGGTCGAACGCGGCGATGCCCTCGGCGATGGACGAGAACGCGCGGCCCTCGCCCGTCTGCTCCGGACGGTCGGAGGTGAGGAAGAAGATGCCCAGCACCATGTCCTGCGTCGGCATGGTGACCGGCCGGCCGTCGGCCGGCTTGAGGATGTTGTTGCTGGACAGCATCAGGACCCGGGCCTCGGCCTGGGCCTCGGCCGACAGCGGAAGGTGCACGGCCATCTGGTCGCCGTCGAAGTCGGCGTTGAACGCCGTGCAGACGAGCGGGTGGATCTGGATGGCCTTGCCCTCGATGAGCTGCGGCTCGAACGCCTGGATGCCGAGACGGTGCAGCGTCGGCGCCCGGTTCAGCAGGACCGGGTGCTCGGCGATGACCTCCTCGAGGACGTCCCAGACGACCGGGCGGGCGCGCTCGACCATGCGCTTCGCGCTCTTGATGTTCTGCGCGTGCGACAGGTCGACCAGACGCTTCATGACGAACGGCTTGAACAGCTCGATCGCCATGCCCTTCGGCAGGCCGCACTGGTGCAGCTTGAGCTGCGGGCCGACGACGATGACCGAACGGCCCGAGTAGTCGACGCGCTTGCCCAGCAGGTTCTGGCGGAACCGGCCCTGCTTGCCCTTGAGCATGTCGGAGATCGACTTCAGCGGGCGGTTGCCGGGACCCGTGACGGGACGGCCGCGGCGGCCGTTGTCGAACAGCGCGTCCACGGACTCCTGGAGCATCCGCTTCTCGTTGTTGACGATGATCTCGGGCGCGCCGAGGTCGAGCAGCCGCTTGAGGCGGTTGTTCCGGTTGATGACCCGGCGGTAGAGGTCGTTCAGGTCGCTGGTCGCGAACCGGCCACCGTCGAGCTGCACCATGGGGCGCAGGTCCGGCGGGATGACCGGGACGGCGTCGAGCACCATGCCGCGGGGGTCGTTCTTCGTCGTCAGGAACGGCGAGACGACCTTGAGCCGCTTCAGCGCACGGGTCTTCTTCTGGCCCTTGCCGGTGCGGATGAGGTCGCGCAGCTTCTCGGCCTCGGCCTCGAGGTCGAAGCCGTCGATGCGCTCCTTGATGGCCTGCGCGCCCATGCCGCCGCGGAAGTACTGACCGAAGCGGTCGCGCATCTCGCGGTAGAGCAGCTCGTCGCCCTCGAGGTCCTGGACCTTGAGGTTGCGGAAGCGGTCCCACACGGCGTTCAGGCGGTCGATCTCGGCCTCGGCGCGCTTGCGCAGCTGGCTCATCTCGCGCTCGGCCGACTCCTTGACCTTGCGGCGCGCGTCGCCCTTGGCACCCTCGGCCTCGAGCTCGGCGAGGTCGGCCTCGAGCTTCTTCGCCCGCGTCTCGATGTCGGCGTCGCGGCGCTGCTCGATCTGCTTGCGCTCGACGTCGATCTGGCCCTCGAGCGAGGAGAGGTCGCGGTGCCGCGCCTCCTCGTCGACCCAGGTGATCATGTAGGCGGCGAAGTAGATGACCTTCTCGAGGTCCTTCGGGGCGAGGTCGAGCAGGTAGCCCAGCCGCGACGGCACACCCTTGAAGTACCAGATGTGCGTGACGGGGGCGGCCAGCTCGATGTGGCCCATCCGCTCGCGGCGCACCTTGGCGCGCGTGACCTCGACGCCACAGCGCTCACAGATGATGCCCTTGAAGCGGACGCGCTTGTACTTGCCGCAGTAGCACTCCCAGTCGCGGGTGGGACCGAAGATCTTCTCGCAGAAGAGCCCGTCCTTCTCCGGCTTGAGGGTGCGGTAGTTGATGGTCTCAGGCTTCTTGACCTCACCGTGCGACCACTCGCGGATGTTGTCGGCGGTCGCGAGGCCGATGCGTAGCTCGTCGAAGAAATTGACGTCGAGCACGTGTGTCCTTCTCTCGCTCAGATGTTTCAGGTCTGTGGTGGCCGGCGGAAATGGGAGGCCGGCTCAGCGGACCGGCCTCCCACCACCGTCAGACCTCTTCGACGCTGCTCGGCTCGCGCCGGGACAGGTCGATTCCGAGTTCTTCAGCCGCGCGGAACACGTCCTCGTCGGTCTCGCGCATCTCGATCTGGGACCCGTCGCTGGAGAGGACCTCGACGTTGAGGCACAACGCCTGCATCTCCTTGAAGAGCACCTTGAACGACTCGGGGATACCGGACTCGGGGATGTTCTCGCCCTTGACGATGGCCTCGTAGACCTTGACCCGGCCCGGGACGTCGTCGGACTTGATGGTGAGCAGCTCCTGCAGCGCGTAGGCGGCGCCGTAGGCCTGGAGCGCCCAGACCTCCATCTCGCCGAAACGCTGGCCGCCGAACTGCGCCTTGCCACCCAGCGGCTGCTGCGTGACCATCGAGTACGGACCGGTCGACCGGGCGTGGATCTTGTCGTCGACGTGGTGGTTGAGCTTCAGGATGTACATGTAGCCCACCGCCACCGGCTTCGGGAACGGCTCACCGGACCGGCCGTCGTACAGCTGGGCCTTGCCGTCGCCACCCACCAGGCGGACGCCGTCGCGGGTCTTGAGCGTCGACCCGAGCAGGCCGGCGATCTCGTCCTCGCGCGCACCGTCGAAGACCGGCGTGGCGACCTTGGTGTCGGCCGGAGCCTCGCCGGCGCCGATGCCGCGCAGCCGCGTCTTCCACTCCTCGTCGTCGCCCTCGACCTCCCAGCCGGTCTTGGCCACCCACCCGAGGTGGGTCTCCATGACCTGGCCGAGGTTCATGCGGCTCGGGACGCCCAGCGGGTTCAGCACCATGTCGACCGGCGTGCCGTCCTCGAGGAACGGCATGTCCTCGACCGGCAGGATCTTGGAGATGACGCCCTTGTTGCCGTGACGGCCGGCGAGCTTGTCGCCGTCCTGGATCTTGCGCATCTGAGCGATGTAGACGCGGACCAGCTGGTTGACGCCCGGCGGGAGCTCGTCGCCCTCGTCGCGGTCGAACACCCGGACGCCGATGACCTTGCCGGACTCGCCGTGCGGCACCTTCAGCGAGGTGTCGCGGACCTCGCGCGCCTTCTCGCCGAAGATCGCGCGGAGCAGCCGCTCCTCGGGGGTCAGCTCGGTCTCGCCCTTGGGCGTGACCTTGCCGACGAGGATGTCGCCGTTGGTGACCTCGGCGCCGATGCGGATGATGCCGCGCTCGTCGAGGTCGGCCAGCACCTCGTCGGAGACGTTCGGGATGTCCCGCGTGATCTCCTCGGGGCCCAGCTTGGTGTCGCGGGCGTCGACCTCGTGCTCCTCGATCTTGATCGAGGTGAGGACGTCGTCCTGGATGAGCCGCTGCGAGATGACGATGGCGTCCTCGTAGTTGTGGCCCTCCCACGACATGAACGCGACCAGCATGTTCTTGCCCAGCGCCATCTCACCGAGCTCGGTGGACGGGCCGTCGGCGATGAC
The DNA here is from genome assembly GCF_014204975.1 of Jiangella mangrovi. NCBI lineage: Bacteria > Bacillati > Actinomycetota > Actinomycetes > Jiangellales > Jiangellaceae > Jiangella > Jiangella mangrovi. The sequence continues at coordinate 2,853,520 of NZ_JACHMM010000001.1, read as the reverse complement.
CTGGCCGGCCAGGACCCGCTGGCCCTCGTCGACGATCGGCTTCTGGTTGATGCACGACCCGGCGTTGGACCGGCGGAACTTCGCCAGCTGGTACGTCTGGTACGTGCCGTCGTCGGCCATGACGGTGATGTAGTCGGCCGAGAGCTCGGTGACCACACCGTCCTTCTCGGCCAGGATGACGTCGCCGGCGTCCTCGGCCGCGTGCGACTCCATGCCGGTGCCGACCAGCGGCGACTCGGAACGGAGCAGCGGCACGGCCTGGCGCTGCATGTTGGAGCCCATGAGCGCGCGGTTGGCGTCGTCGTGCTCGAGGAACGGGATCATGGCGGTGGCGACGGACACCATCTGCCGCGGCGACACGTCCATGTAGTCGACCTGCTCGCCCGGGACGGTCTCGATCTCGCCGCCACGCTTGCGGACCAGCACCTTGTCCTCGGCGAAGCCGTTGTCCTCGGTCAGCTGCGCATTGGCCTGCGCGATGATGCTGCGGTCTTCCTCGTCAGCGCTGAGGTACTCGATCTCGTCGGTGACCCGCGAGTCGACGACCTTGCGGTACGGCGTCTCGATGAACCCGAACGCGTTGATGCGCCCGTAGGTGGCCAGCGAGCCGATGAGGCCGATGTTCGGGCCCTCAGGGGTCTCGATGGGGCACATGCGGCCGTAGTGCGACGGGTGGACGTCGCGGACCTCCATGCCGGCGCGCTCGCGGGACAGACCGCCCGGGCCCAGGGCCGAGAGGCGACGCTTGTGCGTCAGGCCGGCCAGCGGGTTGGTCTGGTCCATGAACTGCGACAGCTGCGAGGTGCCGAAGAACTCCTTGATCGCCGCCACGACGGGACGGATGTTGATCAGGGTCTGCGGCGTGATGGCCTCGACGTCCTGCGTGGTCATGCGCTCGCGGACGACGCGCTCCATGCGCGACAGACCGGTGCGGACCTGGTTCTGGATGAGCTCGCCGACGGTGCGCAGGCGGCGGTTGCCGAAGTGGTCGATGTCGTCGACCTCGACCGGGACCGTGAGGTCGCCGTTCGTCAGCTCCGTCTCGCTCGCGTGCAGCCGCACCAGGTAGCGCAGCGTGCCGATGATGTCGTCGATGGTCAGCGTGCTCTGGTCGAGCGGGAGGTCCAGGCCGAGCTTCTTGCCCAGCTTGTACCGGCCGACCTTGGCGAGGTCGTAGCGCTTCGGGTTGAAGTACGCGTTCTCGAGCAGCTGCTGCGCGGCCTCGCGCGTGGGCGGCTCGCCCGGGCGCATCTTGCGGTAGATGTCGAGCAGCGCCTCGTCCTGGGTGGTGGTGTGGTCCTTCTCCAGGGTGGCGCGCATCGACTCGTAGTCGCCGAACTCCTCGAGGATCTGCTCGTTGGTCCAGCCCATGGCCTTGAGCAGCACGGTGACGTTCTGCTTGCGCTTGCGGTCGAGACGCACGCCGACCATGTCGCGCTTGTCGATCTCGAACTCGAGCCACGCACCCCGCGACGGGATGACCTTGGCCGTGTAGATGTCCTTGTCAGAGGTCTTGTCGAGCGACCGCTCGAAGTAGACGCCCGGCGAGCGCACCAGCTGCGACACGACGACACGCTCGGTGCCGTTGACGATGAACGTCCCCTTGGGGGTCATGAGCGGGAAGTCGCCCATGAACACCGTCTGGGACTTGATCTCGCCGGTCTCGTTGTTGATGAACTCGGCGGTGACGAACAGCGGCGCGGAGTACGTGAAGTCGCGCATCTTGCACTCGTCGATGCTGTTCTTGGGGTCCTCGAAGCGAGGGTTCGAGAACGACAGCGACATGGTCGCCGAGAAGTCCTCGATGGGGCTGATCTCGTCGAGGATCTCCTGCAGACCCGACGTGGTGTTGACGTCGGTACGCCCCTCCGCCTCGGCGGCGGCGACACGCGCCTGCCAGCGCTCGTTGCCGAGCAACCAGTCGAAGCTGTCTATCTGAAGGGCGAGGAGGTTCGGAACGTCAAGAGGTTCGCGAATCTTGGCAAAGGAGATGCGACGCGAGACATTGGGGCCAGCAGTGGTGGTGGGCGTGACGGCCAACAGGGGTCCTTCCGAGGGCACACGGTCGGAATGCACGCGCGGTCCTCAACCCAAGCGGGCAGCATCGGCGAAGGGCAGCGCAAAGCTGCAGTCTAACCCAAAGGGCACACTGCTGTCGAGTGGTCAGCCACTCCGCGCTTCCTTCTGTCTCGCATCCCCCACCCCACTGCCCGATCAGCATCTCGTCACGAGGTCGCTCTCGTCAAGCACCGACGCTCCCGGAATCCCGGAAGAGTCCCCTGTTTTGCCGCATTCGCGGTGCTCAGAGGCTGATCAACAACTCATCCGAACGTACGATCCAGTGGCGCGGCGGGTGGGTTGCCGGGGGCCGGGCGCTGCGGCGGGGCAGACCGAGGGGTCCTCGCGACGGCTGCCGGATTTCACTGTGGGCGAACAGATGCGTGCTCGTTCCCACGTTTCGGACGCCCGCTGGCCGTTCTCGGAGGCGTCGGCCGATGTCACCGATACGCCCGGCCCGATGTCACCGATGGCCTTGGCACGCCGTGGCGTTCCACATACGCGACATTCCGGGCGCGCTGGGTCACGTCCAGCGTGTCAAGGCGCGGTGTCACCGATCCGGACATGCGAACGGGCCCGGCACCCCCGTGAAGGGGTACCGGGCCCGCCGGATGCCAGTGGGTCAGAGACTCACTTGACGGAGACGGTGGCGCCGGCGGCCTCGAGGGCCTCCTTGGCCTTGTCCGCGGCCTCCTTGTTGACCTTCTCGAGCAGCGGCTTCGGTGCGGCCTCGACCAGGTCCTTGGCCTCCTTCAGGCCGAGGGAGGTCAGCGCGCGGACCTCCTTGATGACCTGGATCTTCTTGTCGCCGGCGGACTCGAGAATGACGTCGAACTCGTCCTTCTCCTCCTCGGCCGGAGCGGCGGCACCCGCGCCACCGGCGCCCGGAGCGGCGGCGACGGCGACCGGAGCGGCCGCGGTGACCTCGAAGGTCTCCTCGAACTTCTTCACGAACTCGGAGAGCTCGATCAGAGTCATCTCCTTGAACGCGTCGAGGAGCTCCTCGGTGTTGAGCTTCGCCATGGTGGCGGTTCCTTTCTGTGGTCGGCTGAATGCCGGGTTGTCGTACGGGCTCGGGGTCGAGTGACGACCCCCGGGCGTTCAGCCCTCGTTCTGCTCCGTCGCCTCGGCCGCCTCAGCGGTCTCGGCGGCGGGTGCCTCGTCGGCAGGTGCCTCGTCGGCGGCCGCCTCGGCAGCGGGCGCCTCCTCGGCCGGCGCTTCGTCGGCGACGGCCGGCGTGCCGGCGCCTCCGGCGAGGATGCTCGGGTCGGCCTCGGCCTTCTGCCGCAGCGCCTCGACGACGCGAGCGGTCTGCGCCAGCGGGGCGGCGAACAGCGACACCGCGTTATGCAGCGACGCCTTCATCGCACCGGCCAGCTTGGCCAGCAGGACCTCACGCGACTCGAGGTCGGCGAGCTTGTTGATCTCCTCACCGGTGAGCGGGGCGCCGTCGAGCAGGCCACCCTTCACGACGAGGACGGGATTCGCCTTGGCGAAGTCACGCAGGCCCTTCGCGGCCTCGACCGGGTCGCCCTTGACGAAGGCGATGGCCGACGGGCCGGAGAGGTAGTCGTCGAGCCCCGAGACCCCGGCTTCGCGCGCCGCGATCTTGGTCAGCGTGTTCTTCACCACGGCGTAGGACGCGTTCCCACCGAGCGACCGACGCAGTTCCGTCAGCTGCTTGACGGTGAGGCCGCGGTACTCGGTCAGCACGACCGCGTTGCTGGCGCGGAACTCGTCCGCGAGCTCGGCGACCGCGGCTGCCTTGTCAGGCCTCGCCATGGGGCTCCTTCTTCCGGATGGTGGTGCCGGAGGGACCCACAGACATGAAAAACGCCCCGGCGCAGGCGCGGGGCGGAGGAAACCGACGGCACACGGCCGACGACGGACCTTCGTCTCTCACCTGCGCGGGCCGACCACATCACTGCGGGACCTTCGTCACGATCGGCGGGCGATCGTGAGACCGGCGGTCTTTGGCAGCGTCAATGGTACGGGGTGCGGCCCCCGCCCACCAAATCGGTCACCACGTCAGCCGAAGGGGCCCGTCTTCTGGTCCTGGAACGAGTGCACCATGTCGCGCAGCTCCTCGGTGCGCCCGTCCGGCCAGTCGTCGGGCGGCGCGACCGCGAGCCAGGCGTCGACGAGCTCGCCGCCGTAGTTGTGCCCGTGCCCGGCCGGCACTGTCGCCGACAGCGCCATGTCGGCAGTGACCTGCCAGAACGTGACGAACGGATACCAGTCGAGGGTGGGCAGGACGTCGGGGCCGTGCTCCTCGTCGATCCACTCGGGCCGCTCGAGCAGCAGGTCCCACGACCACAGCGTGACAGGGTCGGAGGCGTGCTGCAGGAACACCACCGGCGGGCCCTCCTCGAACTCGAGGTCCAGCGGCTCCTGCCAGCCGCCCCAGAACTTGACCTCGCGGCCGCCGTCGTACACGGGCAGTCGCGCCGGCGAGCCGGGATCGCGGTCCGCGGTCAGCTCACGGCGCAGCGAGTGCCGGCTGGGCGAGCCGACCCACAGCGCGCCGTCGACCTTGGACCGCAGGTCGCCCAGGGAGTCGAACGCGGCCGCGCTGCCCATGGCGCCGAGGCTCTCGCCGTAGACGATCAGCTTGGGGCGCTCCGACGGCGGGCGCTCCAGCCAGGCGTCGTGGACGGCGTCGAACAGCGCGCGGCCGGCCAGGCGCACCTGCTCCTGGTCGGCGACGAAGGAGATCCAGCTGGGCAGGTACGAGTACTGCAGCGCGACGATCGCGGAGTCGCCGTTGTAGAGGTACTCGAGCGCGTCGGCCGCCGCCCCGTCGACCCAGCCGGTCCCCGTCGTCGTCACCACCACGAGCACCTGCCGGTCGAAGCCGCCGGCCCGTTCCAGCTCGCGGACGGCGAGCGAGGCCAGCCCCGCGGGCGTCTCGGCGGAGTCCATGCCGACGTAGGCGCGGACCGGGTCCAGCGCCCGGCTGCCGCTGAACGCCGTCAGCTCCTCGACCGTAGGGCCGGACGACACGAACTCGCGGCCCTTGCGGCCCAGCGAGTCCCAGGTGACCAGCGAGCCCGGCCCGCCCGAGTGGGTCGCCGACGACGGCGCGTTGTTGCCGGCCTCGGTCTCCATGTTGACCGCGGCGAACGCGTCGTTGGCGACGTCGAGCAGGCTCGGGTACAGCAGGCCGGTCCAGGACCAGAACGCCAGCCCGCCCACGCACAGCACCGACGCGACCAGCGCCACGACGGGCGGCACCCAGCGGGCGAAGAACCGCCGCAGCCGCCGCGACGCGCCGCGCAGCAGCCGGGCCAGCGCCAGGAAGACGACGAAGATCGCGCCCGCGACCAGCAGGATCAGCAGGTAGTGGTTGGGCCCCGGACTCTCGACGTCCATCAGCGTGCGCAACTCGGTCTGCCAGGCCGCGTTCGACGCCAGGTACCACGCCACCGCAGCTGCCGCCGTCACCCCCAGGCCCCACCAGGCGATCAGCCGGGTCCGCGGCGACGGCGTGAGCCAGGCGGGCCGCGCGCGGCGCAGCACCAGGCGCACCAGCCAGGCCAGCAGCACACCGAGCGCGTAACCGATGGTGGCCGTCAGCCCGCTCACCATGGCCTGGTAGACCCAGGTGCGCGGCAGCAGCGTCGGCGTCAGCGACCAGCAGAAGAAGCAGGCCGCGCCGATCAGCCCGCCGTAGTCGGGGCGGAGCCAGGCCAGGAACCGGCCCAGCACCGGCACCTCCCGGATCCGGGCAGCGAAACGCGACCGCCGCGAGCCATCGGACTGGTTCGCGGCGGTCGCGGAGCGGTGAGTCGTCAGCGAACGGCTCACCGGGCGGAACTCATGCCTCGGCAGCCTCCGCCGCACGCACCTTCGACGGGTCGAGCGGGATGCTCGGGCCCATGGTGGTGGTGAGCGTCGCCTTGCGGATGTAGCGGCCCTTCGATGCCGACGGCTTGAGCCGGTTGATCTCGTCGAGGGCGGCCGCGTAGTTCTCGGCCAGGGCCTGCTCGGTGAACGACGTCTTGCCGATGATGAAGTGGAGGTTCGCGTGCCGGTCGACCCGGAACTCGATCTTGCCGCCCTTGATGTCGGAGACGGCCTTCTCGACGTCCATGGTGACGGTGCCCGTCTTCGGGTTCGGCATCAGGCCGCGCGGGCCGAGCACGCGGCCCAGCCGGCCGACCTTGCCCATGAGGTCCGGCGTCGCGACGACGGCGTCGAAGTCGAGCCGGCCGCCCTGGACCTCTTCGACCAGCTCGTCGCCGCCGACGATGTCGGCACCCGCCGCCTTGGCCTCCTCGGCCTTCGGGCCGACGGCGAAGACCAGGACCCGAGCGGTCTTGCCGGTGCCGTGCGGGAGGTTGACGGTGCCGCGGACCATCTGGTCGGCCTTGCGGGGGTCGACGCCCAGCCGCAGGGCCACCTCGACGGTGGAGTCGTACTTGGTGGTCGACGTCTCGCGGGCGAGCTTGACGGCCTCGGCCGGGTTGTACAGGCGCTCGCGGTCGATCTTGTCGGCCGCGGCGCGGTAGGACTTGCTGCGCTTCATGTCATCTCCTCGTGGATCTGTGGAGTCGTGGTGCGGGCCCAGCGCTGGGACCCTCCCACTGGCCGGCTCGTGATGACCGAGCCGGGTTGTCAGTCGGCGACCGTGACGCCCATCTGCCGGGCGGTGCCCGCGATGATCTTCTCGGCGGCCTCGATGTCGTTGGCGTTGAGGTCGGGCATCTTCGTCTCGGCGATCGAGCGAAGCTGCTCGCGGCTGATCGAGGCGACCTTCGTCTTCTGCGGCTCGCCCGAGCCCTTCTCGACGCCGGCGGCCTTGAGGATCAGCTTCGCGGCCGGCGGGGTCTTCGTGACGAAGGTGAAGGAACGGTCCTCGTAGACCGTGATCTCCACCGGGACCACGTCGCCCCGCTGCGACTCGGTGGCCGCGTTGTACGCCTTGCAGAACTCCATGATGTTGACACCGTGCTGGCCCAGCGCGGGGCCGACTGGCGGTGCCGGGGTCGCCTGGCCGGCCTTGATCTGGAGCTTGATCAGGCCTGCGACCTTCTTCTTCGCTGGCATTCCTCGGGTCCTTGTCGTGATGGTGCTGCTGTCCCGTGCGCACCGGACGGCGCGCGCGGGGGTCCGTCAGAGCTTCTGGATCTGGTTGAACGAGAGCTCGACGGGGGTCTCGCGGCCGAAGATCTCGACGAGTCCCTTGATCTTCTGGGAGTCGGCGTTGATCTCGTTGATGGTCGCGTGCAGAGTGGCGAACGGTCCGTCGACGACCATGACGGAGTCACCGACCTCGAAGTCCACGACCTCGACCTGCTTCTTCTCCTCCGCCGGCTTGGCCTGCTCGGCCACCTGCGGAGCGAGCCAGCGCTCGACCTCGTCGAGGTCCAGCGGGATGGGCTGGTGCGCGTGCCCGACGAACCCCGTGACGGCAGGGGTGTTGCGGACCGCGGACCACGACTCGTCGGTCATGTCCATACGCACCAGCACGTAGCCGGGGAAGCGGTTGCGCTTCACCATGCGGCGCTGGCCGTTCTTGATCTCGGCGACCTCTTCGGTGGGGACCTCGATCTCGAAGATGAAGTCCTCCATGTTGAGGCTGCCGATGCGGTTCTCGAGGTTGGCCCGGACCCGGTTCTCCATACCGGAGTAGGTCTGGACCACGAACCACTCGCCAGGCTTGGCGCGCAGTGCCCGGCGGAACTCCGCCAGCGGGTCGGACTCCTCGGACTCGACGCTGCCGGCGGCCTCGTCCTCGGCGGCCTCGTCCTCAGCGGACTCGTCCGCCTCGGTGGGCTCCGCCTCGGGGGCAGCCTCAGCCGGACCGGGCTCGCCCGTGGGCGACTCCTCGGTCTCGACGTCCTCGATGGTCGACTCGTGCTCGGACACGGTGTGCGCTTCTTCCTCCTGGGTGCGGCTGACCACGGACCGGCTCAGCCGAAGATCTCGAACATCGCCCAGCCCAGGCCGAGATCGAGCAACGAGACGACCGCGATCATGATCGCCACGAAGACGAGCACGACCGCCGTGTACGTCACCAGCTGCTTGCGGGTCGGGTAGACGACCTTGCGCAGCTCGGCCACGACCTGGCGGGTCCAGAGCGACAGGCGGGCGAACGGGCCGCGGCGCCGGGGCGAACGCGGACGCTCGGGTGTAGCGGTCTTGCCGCTGGTCTCCGTCACGTGCTACCTCGCTGACTCTGGAACAACGTCAGGCCGCTGAGTTGTGCGACCTCGCAGGGCAGGAGGGACTTGAACCCCCAACCGCCGGTTTTGGAGACCGGTGCTCTACCAATTGAGCTACTGCCCTTCGGGCGGACGTGGTGATCCCCTGCCAAAGATGTGTGGGCACGCTTCGGCTGGGGGTCGGACGACCACCCAAGAGTGAGAGTGTACGGGGTGAGGGGCGTCCTGGTCGAACTCGCTGCGGAGGAGGTTCTTCGCCGCTCGATCGGTGGCGCTCCGGCCCGGTGATCTCTAGTGTCGATGGTACGTGCTGGCGACCCGACGGAGACCGACATGAGCGCCACGGTGCCGGGGAACGACGGCGTGAGCGTCCTGCGCCCGCCGGGCGAGATCCTGACCGCCGTGCGCCTCATGTATCTGGGTGCGGCACTGACGGCACTGATGGGTGTGCTGCGGGCGCTCGACCCCGACGCCTTCGAGGACGCGCTCGCCGACTCCGCGGGCACGGAGGTGTCCGGCGCCAGCATGCGCGGCACGTACCTGTTCTTCCTGCTCGTCGTGGCCGGCCTGTGGCTGCTGGTGGCGCGCGGCTGCCGTCGCGGCAGGGGCCGGTACCGGGTCCTGGCGACGGTGTTCGCGGCGGTGTACGTGCTGGCGACGCTCGCCACGCTGGTGAGTGCGCCGCGATTCGACGCCTACAACGTCGTCAGCGGACTCGTCGCCGTGGTGGCCGTCGCCGTCACCTGGCTGTTGTACCGCCCGGAGGCACGGCGCTGGTTCGCCTCACGGACGCCTCCGACCAGCTAGGGTGCCTTGCCTACAGGTACCCGTCCAGACGATGGAGATTCGACCATGAGCGGCACCACCCCTCCGCCGGGCTCCGGTCCAGGCGAGGAAGAGAACCCCTACGCGCAGTCCGGCCAGGGCCGGCCGCCGGAGCAGCCGTGGCAGCAGTCCGCGCCGCCGCCCCAGGGCCCGCCCGCGTGGACCGGCCCCGTCGACGGCGGCAGCGCCGGCTGGGGCGACCCAGCCGTGCCGGCAGAGCCGCCGCAGACGCTGCAGCGCGCGGCCATCCTCATGTACGTGGGCGCGGCCATCTCGGCCGTCACGGCGCTGATCCCGCTGCTGTTCCGCGACTCGATCCGTGACGCGATCGCCGACGCCGACAGCAGCCTGAGCGCCGACGAGATCGACTCCGCCGCCAACGTCAGCGTCGGCATCGCCGTGGTCGTCGGCCTCATCGGCGTCGCGCTGTGGCTGTGGATGGCGTCGGCGAACAAGGCCGGCAAGTCCTGGGCCCGCGTCGTCGCCACCGTGCTCGGTGGCCTGAACATCCTGTTCACGGTGCTCTCTCTGGGCACCGGGGGCGGCGGCATCGGGCTGGTCGTCAACCTGGTGTCGATCGCACTGGCCGGGTACATCTTGTACCTGCTCTACCGGCCCGAGTCGAGCGCGTACTACGCGGCACGGAGCGGCAAGCAGCGCTGACCTCGTGTCCGGCGGCTGAAACGCTCAACCCCTTGGCGCGGCGCGGCGAGATGATGCCAGGATGGACCGCATGATCTCGCCTGCGCCCGCCGGCGCCGCCACCCGCGTCTCTGCCCGCATCGCCGCCATCACCGAGTCGGCAACTCTTGCGGTCGATGCGAAGGCGAAGGCGCTCAAGGCGGCGGGCCGGCCGGTCATCGGCTTCGGGGCCGGCGAGCCCGACTTCCCGACGCCCGACTACATCGTCGAGGCCGCCGTCGAGGCCTGCCGCGACCCCCGCAACCACCGCTACACCCCAGCCGGCGGCCTGCCGGAGCTGAAGGAGGCCGTCGCCGCGAAGACCGCGCGCGACTCCGGCTTCCAGGTCGAGGCCGGCCAGGTGCTCATCACCAACGGCGGCAAGCAGGCCGTCTACCAGACCTTCGCCGCCCTGCTCGACCCGGGCGACGAGGTGCTCATGCCGACGCCGTTCTGGACCACGTACCCCGAGTCCATCGCGCTGGCCGGCGGCGTCCCCGTCGAGGTCCTGGCCGACGAGACCACCGGCTACCGCGTCAGCGTCGAGCAGCTCGAGGCGGCCCGCACCCCGCGCACCAAGGTGCTGCTGTTCGTGTCGCCGTCGAACCCCACAGGTGCCGTGTACTCGCCCGAGGCGGTCCGCGAGATCGGCCGGTGGGCGCACGCCAACGGCCTGTGGGTCGTCACCGACGAGATCTACGAGCACCTCGTCTACGGCGACGCGACGTTCTCGTCCATCGTCACCGAGGTGCCCGAGCTGGCCGACACCTGCGTCGTCGTCAACGGCGTCGCCAAGACCTACGCCATGACCGGCTGGCGGGTCGGCTGGATGATCGGCCCCAAGGACGTCATCAAGGCCGCCGCCAACCTGCAGTCGCACGCCACGTCCAACGTGTCGAACGTGTCGCAGCGGGCCGCGCTGGCCGCCGTCGCCGGCGACCTCTCCGCCGTCGCCGACATGCGCGCGGCGTTCGACCGGCGCCGTCGCACCATGGTCAGCATGCTCAACGAGATCGACGGCGTGTTCTGCCCGGTGCCCGAGGGCGCCTTCTACGCCTACCCGTCGGTCAAGGACGTGCTCGGCCGGACCATCGCTGGGCGCACGCCGAAGACCAGCGCCGAGCTCGCCGAGCTGATCCTCGAGGAGGCCGAGGTCGCGGTGGTGCCGGGCGAGGCGTTCGGCCCCAGCGGCTACCTGCGGCTGTCGTACGCACTGGGCGACGACGACCTCGCCGAGGGCGTCGGCCGGATCCAGCGGCTGCTCGGCTGAGCCCCGTCGCGTGACCGAACCGGCTCCTCGCGACCTGCGGGCCCTGCCCAAGGCGCACCTGCACCTGCACTTCACCGGGTCGATGCGGCACTCCACGCTGCTCGACCTCGCCGACGAGCACGGCGTGCGGCTGCCCGACTCGCTGCGCGAGGACTGGCCGCCGCTGCTGTCGGCCGCCGACGAGAAGGGCTGGTTCCGGTTCCAGCGCCTCTACGACGTCGCGCGGTCGGTGCTGCGGACGGAGTCGGACGTGCGCCGGCTCGTGCTCGAGGCCGCTCAGGACGAGGCGGCCGAGGGCTCGGGCTGGCTCGAGATCCAGGTCGACCCGTCCGGGTACGGGGGCCGGTTCGGCGGCATCACGGCGTTCACGGACCTCGTGCTCGACGCGGCGCGCGTGTCGTCGACGACGACGGGAGTCGGCATCGCCGTGGTCATCGCGGCCAACCGCACCCGGCACCCGCTCGACGCGCGCACGCTGGCCCGGCTGGCCGGGCAGTACGCGGGGCGCGGCGTGGTGGGCTTCGGCCTCTCCAACGACGAGCGCCGCGGCGTCATCGCCGAGTTCGCGCCGGCCTTCGCCATCGCCGCGCGCGCCGACCTGATCTCGGCGCCGCACGGCGGCGAGCTGCGTGGCCCCGACAGCGCCCGGGCCTGCCTCGACGACCTCGGCGCGGCCCGGCTGGGCCACGGCATCCGGTCGACGGAGGACCCGGCGCTGCTCGAGCGCATCGTCGAGTCGCAGATCACCCTCGAGGTCTGCCCGGCCTCGAACGTCGCGCTCGGGGTGTACTCGACGCCCGAGGACGTCCCGCTGCGGGTCCTTTCCGACGCCGGCGCCAGGGTTGCGCTCGGCGCGGACGACCCGCTGCTGTTCGGGTCGCGCCTGCTCGACCAGTACGAGACGGCGCGGCACGTGCACGGCCTGAGCGACACCCAGCTGGCGGCGCTGGCGCGCGGCTCCATCGAGGGCTCGGCCGCGCCGTCGGACGTGCGTAAGGAGTTGTTGGAAGGCGTTGACGCCTGGTTGGCCGGGGTTTGAGGTTCTGCCGGGGTTGAGGTCGGCTCCGCTGCGGCACCGTCCTGGTCTGATGTCACGTCCTGGTCCCCAGTCACGCGTTGGGGCCGAATTCGACCGTTTCGCGTGACGCCAGACCAGCACGTGACGGCAGACCATGACGCAACCCCACGAACCTACGCCGGGGCACCGACCACGGCCGGCACGGCCAGCTCGTCCAAGATCCCAGAACCAGCGCCCGATCGCAGGTACCACTCGTAGCCGTAGGCCTCGTCGAAGCCGGCGTGGCCGAGGGAGTCGGGGCTGACCTGGCTGGCGTGCACGCCGATGGCGGCCCGCTTGACCTTCACCTCGGCGGCGGAGCCGTCGATGCGCAGCGCGACCTCGCCGGACGGCACCCCGAACGGCAGACCGGTCGCCTCGGCGGCGGCGTGGATGAGGTGGGAGCGGGTGGCGCGGTCGTGCAGGTGGTCGCGGTCGACCGTGGACTCGTAGGCCACGACGCCGGTCAGCCGGGCGGCCGCGGCGCCGATGCGGTGCGCGGCCAGGTGGTCGGGGTGGCCGTAGATGCCGCGGCCGTCGTCGTGGACGAGAGCCTCGGCGCCCTCGGACTCGATCAGGGCGGCGATGCGCCGCGCCACGCGCGCGGGGTCGGCCGCGGCCAGCGCGTCGGGGTGGACGTTGTCGGCGGCGCCGGGCAGCCCGGAGTCGCGCGCGCCCAGCAGGACCAGCCGCGACACGCCCAGCAAGGAAGCCGCGGCCTCCAGCTCGGCGACCCGGCGCTGCGCCATGGTCTCGCCGGGCGCCAGCGGCACGTGCACCTCGCCCAGCTCGCCCAGCGTGGCCGTGACCAGCACGACCCGCGCGCCGGCGTCGGCCAGGCGGCGCAGCGTCACGCCGGTGAAGATGGCCTCGTCGTCGGGGTGCGCGTGGAGGACGAGGACGGTGCGCCCGCTGAGGGACGAGTGGTTCGAGAACATTCCTGCCTGCTGTGGGAAGAGGGCGGCCGGCCTGACAGCCTGGCCCGCCGGAGGGTCGGGTCGCGGGAGAGGTTCAGCGACAGCGACAACAGCAGGGCATGCCGACGACCGCCGGGACGGCGGTGCGGAGCGGCATGCTGATCACGAGCGCAGAGTCTGCCACATCCCCGCTCCCTTGTGCACCCGGAATTCGCGCTCAGGCGTCGACGAGCTCTCCGGCAGCGGCAGCGGCGCGGCGGTCGTAGTCGTCGCGGGCGGAAGCGATCTCCTGCCGGTGCGCCTCGGTCCAGTTGACCAGCGCCTCGATGGTGTCGTGCAGCGTGGCGCCCAGCGGAGTCAGCTCGTAGTCGACACGGGGCGGCACGACGGGGTGAACGGTGCGGCGCACGAGGCCGTCGCGCTCGAGCTGGCGCAGGGTGACCGTCAGCATGCGCTGGCTGATGCCGTCGATCTCGCGTCGCAGCTCGGTGAACCGCAGGCTGCGCAGGTCGAGCAGGGCGATGACCAGCAGCGACCACTTGTCGGCGATGCGGTCGAGGATCTGCCGGACCTCGCAGTCCTCGCGCGGGTCCCACTTCTGGCAGTACTCGGGGTCGGTTACCGCCGTGTACCCGGGTGACTTCGAAGTGCCTTCTTCCATGGTCAGCCATGGTGCCGGAAGATGCGATCAGGCACAAGAAGTAACCGACCCTCTGTTCGATAACCATGAAGGAGTCCGCCCGTGGCACCCCCACCGGCCCCGTCCGACCGGCTCACCTCCCGAGGCTGGGCCGTCCTGATCGTGCTGAGCAGCGCGATCTTCCTCGAGGGCATCGACGTCTCGATGATGGGCGTCGCCCTCCCCTCGATCCGCGCCGACCTCGGCATGTCCACGTCGTCCCTGCAGTGGGTGGTGAGCGCCTACGTGCTCGGCTACGGCGGGTTCGTGCTGCTCGGCGGGCGCGCGGCCGACCTGCTGGGACGGCGGCGGATGTTCGTTCTCTGGCTCGTCGTCTTCCTGCTCTTCTCCGGCCTCGGCGGCCTGGCGACCGACGGCTGGATGCTGATCGCCGCCCGGTTCGTCACCGGCATCGCGGCGGCGTTCATGACGCCGGCCGGGCTGTCGATCATCACGACGACGTTCCCCGAGGGACCGCAGCGCAACCGCGCGCTGCTGATCTACGCCGGCATCGCGGCCGGCGGCTTCTCGCTCGGCATGGTCACCGGCGGCCTGCTGACGGCGATCGACTGGCGCTGGGTGTTCTTCGCCCCCGTCATCATGGCGGCGCTCATCCTGGTCGCGGCGGTGCGGCTGATCCCGCACGACGTGCCGGCCGCGCGGACCGCCGGCGGGTACGACCTCGGCGGCACGCTGAGCCTCACCGGCGCGATGCTGCTGCTCGTCTACACCGTCGTCATGCTGCCGGAGGTGCCGATCGGCTCGACGGCGACGACGGCGGCAGCGGGGGTCGCGCTGCTGGTGGCGTTCGTGGCGATCGAGCGCCGGTCGCGGACCCCGCTGCTGCGCCTCGGCCTGCTGCGCTCCGCTCCCCTGGTCCGGGCCAACATCGGCGCGATGATGCTGGTCGGCGGGTTCGTCGGGTTCCAGTTCATCGCCGTGCTGTACCTGCAGGAGTTCCGCGGCTGGTCGGAGACGGAGACCGGGCTCGCGCTGATGGTCCTCGGCCTGGACGCGATCCTGGCGCCGACGCTGACGCCGATCCTGGTTCGCCGGTTCGGCAACGCGACGGTGATCGTCGGCGGGCTGGTCCTCGCCGCCGTCGCCTACACCCTGTTCCTGCGCGTGGGCGCGGACTGGACGTACGCGGCCATGCTCCCGGCGTTCCTCGTGCTCAGCCTGGCGTTCGCGCTCGCCTACGGACCACTCACCATCGCCGCCACCGACGGCGTCGCCGAGGAGGAGCAGGGCCTGGCCAGCGGTGTGCTGACGTCGTCGTTCCAGTTCGGCGGCGCGCTCGGGCTGGCTGTCGTGACGGCGGCCGTGGTGGCCGGGAGCGGCCCGGGCGGCTCGGACCTGAACACCTTCCGGACCGCGCTGCTCGTCCCGCTGACCGGCGCGGTCATCGGCGTGCTGGTCACCGGCTCGGGCCTGCGTCGCCGACGGCGCTCGCCGGCGCCCGCGCTGGAGCGGGTCTAGAGGGTGCAGCCGACGAGCGTGGGCTCCGGCGCCAGCTCGACGCCGAAGGCGGAGCGCACGCCGTCGCGCACCTCGCGGGCGAGGCCGAGCAGGTCGGCGGTGCTGGCCTCGCCCCGGTTGGTCAGGGCCAGCGTGTGCTTGGTCGAGAGCGAGACGCCGCCACGGCCGCCGGAGTAGCCGCGGCCGAACCCGGCCCGCTCGATCAGCCAGGCCGCGCTGGACTTGACCAGGCCGTCGCCGGCCGGGAACCGCGGTGCGTCCGCGGGCAGGGCGGCGGCCTGGGCCTCGGTGAGGACCGGGTTGGTGAAGAACGACCCGGCGCTCCAGGTGTCGTGGTCGCCGGCGTCGAGGACCATGCCCTTGCCGGCGCGCAGGGCCAGCACGGCCGCCCGCACCGAGGCCAGCGGGGCCCGCCCACCCACCTCGACGCCCAGCCGGCGAGCCAGCTCGGCGTAGGCCACCGGCATGCCGAGGCTCCCCTCGCGCAGCTGGTAGCTGACGGTCAGGATCACATAGCGGTCGGTGCCCTTGAACCGGCTGTCGCGGTAGGCGAAGCCGCAGTCGGCGTTGGCGAAAGTGCGGACACGGCGGTCCTGGCGGTCGTACGTGCGCACCTGCCAGACCGTCTGGCGCACCTCTTGCCCGTAGGCGCCGACGTTCTGCATGGGGGTGGCGCCGACCAGGCCTGGGATGCCGGAGAGCGCCTCGAGGCCGGGCCACTCGTTCGCGACGGTGTAGGCGACGAGGTCGTCCCACGGCTCGCCGGCGGCCGCCGTCAGCAGCACGCCGCCGCAGGCCGCCAGGGCGTCGCTGTCGCAGGAGGCGCTGGCGTCGACGTCGATGCCGCGGGTGGCGACCCGCACCGCCGTCCCGTCGAACCCGGAGTCGCCGATGACGAGGTTCGAGCCGCCGCCGACCAGCAGCACCGGCTCACCGCGCTCGTCGCCGTCGCGGACCAGGGCGATGAGCTCGGCCTCGGTGGTCGCCTCGACGACACGCTTCGCCGGGCCGCCGAGCCGCAGGGTGGTGAGGCCGGCGAGGGGGACGTCGAAGGTCTCGCGCACCGACTGGACCCCCGCGTTCACGACGGCGCGGGCCGGTCGGCCGGGAGCCGGCACAGGGCCCGGGCCTGCGTCAGCACCTTCTGGTCGTCGACCTTGACGGTGAGCTCGAGTGCCACCAGGCCGTCGTCGCGGACCTCGGTGACGGCGGCGGCCACGCGGACGGCCACGCCGATGTCGTCGTCGGGGACCACCACGGGGCGGGCGAAGCGGGCGCCGTACTCGACGACGGCGGCGGGGTCGCCCAGCCAGTCGGTGAGGAGGCGCCCGGCCAGGCCCATGGTCAGCATGCCGTGGGCGATGACGTTGGGCAGCCCGACGGACGTGGCCACCCGCTCGTTCCAGTGGATCGGGTTGAAGTCGCCGGAGGCCCCGGCGTACCGGATCAGGTTCTCGCGAGTGATCCAGTACGTGTGGTCGGCGACGACGTCACCGACGGCCAGCTGCTCGGTCACCCGCTCAGTCACTGGCGTCTCCCCCGTCGAAATCCTCGGGCCGCACCAGCAGGGTCGCCTCGGAGAGACAGACGTCCGTGTCGTCCTCGTCCCGAACCTCGGTGCGGATCTTGAGCAGGTCGTTGCCGGCGACGGCACGGACCCCGTCGAGCCGGGTGGTCGCCTCGACCCGCGTGCCGACCGGCAGCGACCGCGCGTAGGTGAAGCGCTGGTCGACGTGCACGACCCGGGCGAACTCGATGCCCAGGTCCTTCATCAGCAGGTCGAAGCCGTTCATCACGATGATCATCATGAACGTGGGCGGCGCGACGACGTCGTCGTGCCCGTAGCCGCGAGCCGCCGCTGTGTCGACGTACGCCGGATTCGCGTCGCCGATCGCTTCCGCGAACTCGCGGATCTTCTCCCGGCTCACTTCATAGAACTGGGGAGGGTAGACCCGTCCGACGACCGAGGGATCAATGGGCATGCGCTGACGTTACCGTCACCAGGGCCGGGCTCCGACGGGAGACCCTGGCCACGAGCCTGCGCGCGAACGCGTCAGCGGGTCTCGCGGTGGACGGTGTGGGTGCGGCAGCGCGGGCAGAACTTCTTCAAGTCGAGCCGGTCGGGGTCGTTGCGCCGGTTCTTCTTGGTGATGTAGTTGCGCTCCTTGCACTCCGTGCAGGCCATGGTGATCTTGGGACGGATGTCAGCGCTCTTGGCGGCCACGGGTGCCTCTTTCGGGGACGTCTGGATCGTCGGAACCGTGCAAGGGTACCCGACCTGGTCACGACTCACCCAATCGAGCAGTGTGTGACGGACGGGCAGGTGGTAGCGGGGGCGGGATTCGAACCCGCGACACAACGATTATGAGCCGTTTGCTCTAACCACCTGAGCTACCCCGCCGAGGGGAGTCGGCGCCGCCGCAGATGGCGGCGCATCCTCACCAGAGCCCCAATACGGAATCGAACCGTAGACCTTCTCCTTACCATGGAGACGCTCTGCCGACTGAGCTATTGGGGCGTGCGCCAGACGAGGGTATACGACCTCGGGCCGTGGTGCGAAATCGGCCCTCCGGCTCGGAGTTCACGTCCCGAACCGGCTGGTACCGGGACGTGCTCTCACTGTCCTCGAGAGGCGTGGCAGGTGCAGGATTCGAACCTGCGTAGGCTGTGCCGGCTGATTTACAGTCAGCTCCCTTTGGCCGCTCGGGCAACCTGCCGCGGTTCCGGGCCTTCGGCTCGGACCGGTGAGAGAATACATCAGTGCGGAGGGCGCCGGACAATCGGTTCGCGCCCGAGACATCCCGAAGGAGCCGTCGTGGCTAGCGAGTCCTCGTTCGACGTGGTGAGCAAGGTCGACCGGCAGGAGGTGGACAACGCGCTGAACCAGGCGTCCAAGGAGATCTCGCAGCGGTTCGACTTCCGCGGCACCGGCGCCTCGATCCGCTGGCTGGGCGAGCTCGGCATCGAGATGGAGGCCTCCGCCGAGGACCGCGTCAACGCCGTCCTCGACGTCTTCAAGGACAAGCTCGTCAAGCGCAAGGTGTCGCTCAAGGCGCTCGACGCCGGCGACCCCCGCGCCTCCGGAACTGTGTACAAGATCACTGCCACCCTGCAGGACGGCCTCGACCAGGACCAGGCCAAGAAGATCACCAAGGCCATCCGCGAAGAGGCTCCCAAGGGCGTGAAGACCCAGGTGCAGGGCGACGAGGTCCGGGTGTCGTCGAAGAGCAAGGACGACCTGCAGGCAGTCATGACGCTGCTGCGCGAGCAGGACTTCGACTTCGCCGTGCAGTTCATCAACTACCGCTGACGGGCGGGCCGGCTGCTAGTCTGCGGGAGGCCGTGCGAGAGAACGAGGAGGTGGTACCCCGTGAACGCAGTATCGACATGGGTGCTCCCCTCCGGGGTCACGGTCGGGCGATAGGTCGTCCGGGAGCGCCGTCCACGCGCACTCCCGAAAGGCACGACCATGCGATTCACTTCCGAACACCGCCTCGACGACGCCGTCCTCGAGCGCGAGTTCACCCTCGGCGAGATCCCCGGCCTCCTGTGGACGCCCGGCCCCGCCTCCGCGCCTGCCCCGCTGATCCTGCTCGGCCATCCCGGCGGGCTGCGGAAGATGTACCCCCGGCTGGTGGACCGGGCCAGGCACTGCGCGGAGCAGGGCTACGCCGCGGCCACCATCGAGCTCCCCGGGAGCGGCGACCGGCCCCGTTCCGCCGCCGCCGAGCAGGCCCGCGCCGACCTGCAGCGCGCGGTGCGAGCCGGTGAAGGGGTCGACGCCGAGATCGTCGACCGGCTCGTCCTCCCGCTGGTCGACCGGGCAGCGCCGGAATGGCAGGGCGCCCTGGACGCCCTCCTCGCGCTGCCCGAGATCGGCGGCCCGGTCGGGTACGCGGGAGGGGTGATCTCCATCGGCGTCCGGCTGGCGGTGGTCGAGCCGCGCATCTCGGCCGCCGTGCTGTTCGCCGGGAGTTTCGTCCCCCGTGCCATGGTCGAGGAGGCCCGGCAGGTCACCATTCCGCTCCTGGTCCTGCTGCAGTGGGACGACGAAAGCAACGACCGGCAGCAGGCCCTGGAGCTGTTCGACGCCCTCGGCAGCAAGGAGAAGACGCTGCACGCCAACATGGGCGGGCACACCGGCGTCCCGTCGTTCGAGGGTGACGACGGCAACCGGTTCTTCGCGCGGCACCTGACCTGACGCGGCCGTTCGTGGGGACTTCGGCCGCACGCCGGGCTGCGTTCACGACGACGTCGCATGAGCGTCGTCGGACGCCGTTGGGATCGGGCGATGAGAACTCCACTCGCGCGTTCCGTCGCGGCCGCCGTCGCCGCGACCCTGCTGCTCCCGGCAGCCGCGGCCGCCGGAGAAGACCACGACCGCGGGAACTCCTCGCGCGGTCAGGTCACCCACCCCGTCCTCGAGGGCCGCGCCACGCTGTCCGCGGACTACCTGGCCGAGGGCCCGCCGTCGGGCGCCCTGGCGTCGCCGGCCAACGGCCGCCAGGGCCCCTGGGACGGCCAGGTCATCCCCGGCTTCTCGGCCATGGTCGACAACGGCGACGGCACCTTCTGGGCCCAGCCCGACAACGGGTTCGGCTCGAAGGGCAACTCGGCGGACTTCCTGCTGCGCAACTACCTGGTCCGGCCGGACTGGAACACCGGCGACGGCGGCTCGGGTGAGATCGAGGTCGAGCGGTTCGTCTCCTACAACGACCGCAACCACGTGCTCGACTTCCCGATCGTCAACGAGACGACGCCCGAGCGCCTGCTCACCGGCGCCGACTTCGACATCGAGTCGGTCGTGCGGGCCGGCGACGGCACGTTCTGGGTGGGCGAGGAGTTCGGTCCGTTCATCCTGCACTTCGACCGCAACGGCACGCTGCTCGAGTCGCCGGTCCCGCTGCCGCGCGACCTGAAGTCGCCGCAGAGCCCGTACCTGCAGCCGGGCGAGACCCCGCAGGTGCGCTCCAGCCGCGGCTTCGAGGCCATGGCCGCCTCGCCCGACGGCCGCTACCTCTACCCCATCGTCGAGGGCGCCTACGCCAACGACCCCGACCAGCGCCGCCGCGAGATCCACGAGTTCGACACCCGCCGCGACCGCTACACCGGGCGCACCTGGAGCTACCAGACCGACCAGGAGCCCAACGTCATCGGTGACGCGTTCACCGTCGGGCGCGGCACGTTCTGGATCATCGAGCGCGACGACTTCGAGGGCGACCAGTCGGTCACGAAGCGCATCTACGAGATCGACCTGCAGCGCCGCGACCGCGACGGCTACGTCGGCAAGACGCTGATCCTCGACGCGCTGCGCATCGACAACCCCGAGGGCATCGACGCCGGCGAGGGCTACGGCCTCGGCGACACCTTCGCGCTGCCGGTGCAGTCGTTCGAGACGGTGCTGCGGCTGAAGGACGGCCGCATGCTCATCGGCAACGACAACAACTACCCGGGCAACGACGCGCGCAACACCGGCATCCCGGACGACACCGAGATGGCGATCGTCGACCTGCGCAGGGCCCGCCCCACGGACGACGGCATCACCGTCGTCGGGCACCGCGGCGCCTCGGGCTACCGGCCGGAGCACACACTGGCCGCGTACGAGACCGCGATCCTGCAGTGCGCGGACTTCATCGAGCCCGACCTCGTCTCGACCAAGGACGGCGTGCTCGTCGCCCGGCACGAGAACGAGATCGGCGGCACCACCGACGTCTCGACGCGCACGGAGTTCTCCGGCCGCCGCACCACCAAGGTCATCGACGGCGTGAGCATCACCGGCTGGTTCACCGAGGACTTCACGCTCGCCGAGCTGCGCACGCTGCGGGCCAAGGAGCGCATCCCGGCGACCCGGCCGGCCAACGCCGCGTTCGACGGGCTCTACATGATCCCGACCCTCGACGGGGTGCTCGACCTCGCCCGCAACTCGCGCACCTGCGACGGGCAGCCGGTCGGCGTCTACCCCGAGACCAAGCACCCGACCTACTTCGACTCCATCGGGCTGTCGCTCGAGGAGCCGCTGGTCGCGCAGCTGAAGGCCAACGGGATGAACCACAAGGACGCTCCGGTCATCCTGCAGTCGTTCGAGACGGGCAACCTGAAGCAGCTCGACCGCATGACGCCGGTGCGGATCGCCCAGCTGATCAGCTCCAGCGGTGCGCCGTACGACCTCGTCGCAGCCGGTGACCCGCGCACCTACGCCGACCTCGCGACGGCGTCGGGCCTGCGGGCGGTCTCGCGCTACGCCGACGGCGTCGGCCTGGAGAAGAACGTCATGATCCCGCGGACCGCCGCCGGCACGCTGGGTTCGCCCACCCCCGTCATCCGCGACGCCCATCGCGCCGGGCTCGAGGTGCACGGGTGGACGTTCCGCCGCGAGAACCAGTTCCTGCCCGCGGAGTTCCGCTCCTCCGCCGACCCGAACGGGATCGGCGACCTCGAGGGTGAGATCCAGGTCTTCCTCGAGGCCGGCATGGACGGCTTCTTCACCGACAACCCCGACCGCGGCGACGCCGCCGTCGAGGAGTTCGAGGACTGACGGCCTCAGCTGAGCCCGTCCGGCGCCCGGTCCGTGCACCCGCACGGGCCGGGCGCCGTCCTTCGCCTTGGCAGGGTCGCCTGGCGGAGCGTAAAGTGGGTTGTGCCAGGGCAGTAGCCCGCGGAAGTGAGCCCCGCAGTCGTCCGGACGGTCGGTGAGCGGGGCTTCGCGCTGTCTAGGCCCTGATCACCGTGCTGTACGCCGATACCCGATCTCGCCACCGGCCGCCCTTCGTGTAGCACCAGGCGACGGCATCGGCCACACACAGCAACACGTCCTCGCGAGCACGTAGGTGCCGGTACTCCATGTCGCCGGCAAGGATCTGCCCCTGGCGGGCGTTGCTCTCCTTCTTGAAGTGATACGCGCCTGGCCGGGTGCGAGCAGGCGGCGCACGGCGGCGCGACCGGCCTTCACGTCGCCTGCGGGAACGATGGCAGCTGCGACGATGTAGTCGCCCGCGAACGACTCGTCGACGAACGCGTGCAGCGTCACTGGCCGATCCGGAGACAAACGACCTGGATGGCGACGGGGTCAGCGCAGGCCGCCGTCAACGTCCAGGGTGATGCCGGTGGTGTAGGTGCTCTCCAGCAGGAAGAGGGCCGCGTGCGCCACCTCGTCGGCGGTCCCGATGCGGCCCAGCGTGGCCTCGCGGCCGGCCATGGCGACGTACTCGCGCCGGGCGTCGGACGGCATCGGGTCGCCGCCGCCGAGGGTGTCGATGCGGCCGGGCGAGAGGGCGTTGACCCGCACCGGCGCCGCCTCGACGGCCAGGGCCTTCACCAGGCCCTCGATCGCGCCGTTGACGGCCGCGAAGGCCGACAGACCGACGGCGGGCTTGCGGTAGAGGAAGCCGGAGAACAGCAGCACCGAGCCGTCGGGCGCCATTCGAGGCAGAGCGGCCCGCACGGCGCGGTACTGCCCCCAGAACTTGGTCTCGAAGAGGTCGCGGACGGCGTCCTCGGGCACGTCCGCGAACGGGCCGGCCACGCCGCCGGCGGCGGCCGTCACCAGGTGGTCCAGCGGCCCGGCCTGCTCCAGCGCGTCCGCGAGCGCCTCGCCGTCGCGGACGTCGGCCACGAGGTACGAGACCGCCGGGCCGAGGTCCGCCGCCACGGACTTCAGCCGGGCCTCCGTGCGCCCGATCAGGACCACCGACGCGCCGCGCCCGGCCGCCGCACGCGCCGTCGCCGCCCCGATGCCGCCGCTCCCGCCGGTGATCACGACCCGCTTGCCCGCCAGCGTCATCCGCCGTCTCCTCGTCTCGTGTGGAAGCCCCGAGGAGGTCAGCGGCGGTAGCCCGCCCGTTGTTCCAGCCGCGCCACCCGCTCGGCCATGGGCGGGTGCGAGGCGAACAGCTTGGCGATGCCGGTCTGCTGCAGCGGACTGGCGATCATCAGGTGGCTGGTGGCGACGATGTCGCGCTCCGGCGGCAGGACCAGCGTGCGGGTGCTGGCGTCGAGCTTGCGCAGGGCGGCGGCCAGGCCGAGCGGGTCGCCGGTGATGCGGCTGGCCTCGGCGTCGGCGGCGTACTCGCGGTCCTCGCTGACGGTGGCGCGCACGACGGCGGCGGCCACCGGTCCGAGCACGGCCAGCAGTGCCCGCCCGACGGGGCCGGCGTGGTCGCGGTCGCGGCGGCCGAACATCCGCAGCCCGGCCGCCACCATGACGACGCTGGCGACGGCGCCCGCCGTGGACGAGACGACGATGTCGCCACGGCGGATGTGGGCGAGCTCGTGGCCGACGACGGCGCGCAGCTCACGCTCGTCGAGCAGGTCGAGGATGCCCTCGGTGCAGCAGACGGCCGCGTGGCCGGGGTCGCGGCCGGTGGCGAACGCGTTCACGGCGCGGGTCGGGCTGACGTAGAGCCGCGGCATGGGCACCCTGGCGGGCGCCGTCAGCTCGCGCACGACCCGGTGCAGCACGGGCTGCTCGGCCTCGCTGACGGGGTAGGCGCGCATGGCGCGCAGTGCGATGGCGTCGGAGCGCAGCACGATGTAGGCGTCGAGCGCGACGACGACCACCGCGGCCACGGCCAGACCGGCCGAGCCGAACCACGAGCCGGCCAGCAGGCCGAGCACCGACAGCCCGGCCAGCAGCACCACGGCCTTCACACGATTGCGTTGCACGTCCACCTCTCGGGGCACCGGTCCACCGAGTCACGGCGCCCTGCGGGTCAACGCGCGGTGGACCTGCGGGGTTCCTCGCGGACCGCCCGCCCGCCCCGAGCCTCAGCAGCAGCGCTGCTGGGGCGACCGGTCGCGGTCGTCCTGCCGGCGGCGCTCGAACTCGCGCCGCGACAGCACCCGCACGTCGGCGTCGTGCCGGCGACAGTGCTCGACGTAACGATCGTAGGCGGTCTCGCCGCTGACCTCGCGCAGGTACCACCACACCCCCGCGGCGGCGCGTCCGACCACGCCGAGAACGGCGCTCACCTGCCGCCGTCCCGGTCGCCGCCGGAACGGCTCGCCGCGGCCATGAGCTCGCGCTCCTGGCGGGTCGGGATCAGCCCGGACGGCGCGACGATCGTGGACTCGACGTACGGCGCCTCGGTGCTGGTGGCCTTCGACGGGTCGCGCAGCGCCTTGACGCACACGCGGGCTGCGTCGGCGATGATGATCACGACCAGCAGCGCGAAGAACGCCGCCAGGATCCCGTCGACGGTGGAGTTCGTCACCACCTGCTCCATGTCGTCCAGGGAGCGCGCCGGCGGCAGCACCTCGCCGTTGGCCAGCGCCTCGGAGAACCGCTCGCGCTGGGCGAAGAAGCCGAGCACGGGATCGTCGGAGAACACCTTCTGCCAGCTCGCCGTCAACGTGACGGCGGCGTCCCACAACAAGGGGATGCCGGTGACCCAGGCCCACTTGAGCCGGCCGGACTTGATGAGGATCGTCGTCGCCACCGTCAGTGCGATGGCCGCGAGCAGCTGGTTGGCGATGCCGAACAGCGGGAACAGCTGGTTGATGCCGCCGAGCGGGTCGGTGACGCCGGCCCAGAGGAAGTAGCCCCAGGCGGCCACGACGACGGCGCTGGTGAGCCAGAGTCCCGGCTTCCACGACACGTCGCGCATCGGCTTCCAGACGTTGCCGAGGGTGTCCTGCAGCATGAACCGCCCGACGCGGGTGCCGGCGTCGACCGTCGTCAGGATGAACAGTGCCTCGAACATGATCGCGAAGTGGTACCAGAACGCCTGCGCGCCGACGCCGAAGCCGTCGGTGAAGATCTGCGACATGCCGACGGCGAGCGTGGGCGCGCCACCGGTGCGGGCCACCAGGGTCGACTCCTCGACCGAGGCGGCCGCGGCGGCCAGCTGGTCCGGTGAGATCGAGAAGCCCAGCCCGGCCACCGCTTGTGACGCCGATTCCAGCGTGTCGCCGAGGAAGCCGGCCGGGGCGTTCATGGCGTAGTACAGGCCGGGGTCGATGACCGACGCGGCGATCAGCGCGCTGATGGCGACGAACGACTCCATGAGCATGCCGCCGTAGCCGATCATCCGGACCTGCGACTCCTTCTCGATCAGCTTCGGCGTGGTGCCGGAGGCGATCAACGCGTGGAAGCCGGAGAGCGCACCGCAGGCGATGGTGATGAAGACGAACGGGAACAGCGAGCCCGCGAAGACCGGCCCGTCCCCCGTCGACGCGAACTCGGTGATCGCCTCGTTCTGCAGCATCGGCCGGGCCAGCAGCAGCCCGACGGCCAGCAGCACGATGGTGCCGATCTTCATGAACGTCGACAGGTAGTCGCGCGGTGCGAGCAGCATCCACACCGGCAGCACCGACGCCACGAAGCCGTAGATGACCAGCGCGAGCACGAGCGCCTCGGGCGACAGCGTGAACGTGTCGGCCCAGCTGGAGTCCTGGACCCAGCCGCCGCCGACGATGGCCAGCAGCAGCAGCGCCACGCCGATGAGGCTGGTCTCGATGACCCGCCCCGGCCGCAGCGTGCGCAGGTAGAACCCCATGAACAGCGCGATCGGGATCGTCATCGCGATCGAGAAGGTGCCCCACGCGGAGTCGGCCAGCGCGTTCACGACCACCAGCGCCAGCACGGCCAGCAGGATGATCATGATGGTGAACACGCCGACCAGCGCGGCGACACCGCCGACGACGCCGATCTCCTCGCGCGCCATCTGGCCGAGGCTCTTGCCGTTGCGGCGCATCGAGAAGAACAGGACGACCATGTCCTGGACGGCGCCGGCGAAGATCACCCCCACCACGATCCAGAGCGTGCCGGGCAGGTATCCCATCTGCGCCGCGAGCACAGGGCCGACCAGTGGGCCGGCGCCGGCGATGGCGGCGAAGTGGTGCCCGAACAGCACCCGGCGGTCGGTCGGCTGGAAGTCGGTGTCGTTGCGCAGCGTCTCGGCCGGGGTGGCCCGGGTGTCGTCGACCTTCAGCACCCGCCGGGTGATGAACCGCGCGTAGAAGCGGTAGGCGATGGCGTACGAGCCCAGGGCCGCGGCCAGCAGCCACAACGCCGAGATCTCCTCGCCGCGGACCAGCGCGACGACGGCCCAGGAGACCGCGCCCACGACGGCGACCAGCGTCCAGATCACGATCGATCTGAGCGGAGGACGTCCCCGGGACGGGGCGGGCTCGGTGTGGACGGTGTCGACCATGACGACCTCCGAACTGATCTAGACCAGTGGCATGACCGTAGAGATTACGCGCAGATGTCCGTTCGGTCGAGAGATGCGACGCCCGAGAGATCTCTCACGCTTCGGACGCCGGGACGGTTCCTGTGGAAAGTCGCCGTAGCATGGATGGTCGTGATCCGAGCCGGGGACACCCCGGAGACACGCACATCGTAGGGAGGCGTCGACACACGGTGACGGTGAAGCACGTACGCGAGCTCGACCGTGTCGTGATCCGATTCGCTGGCGACTCCGGTGACGGAATGCAGCTGACCGGCGACAGATTCACTGCCGAGACCGCCTCCTTCGGCAACGACCTCTCGACACTGCCCAACTTCCCGGCCGAGATCCGCGCTCCGGCCGGCACCCTGCCCGGCGTGTCCAGCTTCCAGCTGCACTTCGCCAACTACGACATCCTGACCCCGGGCGACGCGCCCGACGTGCTGGTGGCCATGAACCCGGCCGCACTCAAGGCGAACCTGCCCGACGTGCCCAAGGGCGCCACCATCATCGTCGACACCGGCGACTTCACGCCGCGCGCGCTGAAGAAGGTCGGCTGGGACGCCAACCCGCTCGAGGACAACACCCTCAGCGCCTACAAGGTGCACGCGCTGGACCTCTCCGGCATCACCATGGAGGCCCTGGCGCCGTTCGGCCTCTCGCGCAAGGACGCCTCGCGGTCGAAGAACATGTTCGCGCTCGGCCTGCTGTCCTGGATGTACGGACGGTCCATCGACGGCACCGTCAAGTTCCTGCGCGAGAAGTTCGCCTCGCGCGAGGCCATCCGCGACGCCAACATCGCCGCGCTCCAGGCCGGCTGGAACTACGGCGAGACCACCGAGGACTTCGCGGTCTCGTACGAGGTCAAGCCCGCCGCCATGCCGGCCGGCACCTACCGGAACATCACCGGCAACCTCGCGCTGTCGTACGGCCTCGTCGCGGCGGCGCGCCAGTCCGGGCTGCCGCTGTTCCTGGGGTCCTACCCCATCACCCCGGCGTCGGACATCCTGCACGAGCTGTCCAAGCACAAGCGGTTCGGCGTGCGCACGTTCCAGGCCGAGGACGAGGTCGCGGCCATCGGCGCCGCGCTGGGCGCGTCGTTCGGCGGTGCCCTGGGCGTCACCACCACGTCCGGCCCCGGCGTCGCGCTCAAGGGCGAGACCGTCGGCCTGGCCGTGTCGCTCGAGCTGCCACTGGTCATCGTCGACGTCCAGCGCGGCGGGCCGTCCACCGGCCTGCCCACGAAGACCGAGCAGGCCGACCTGCTGCAGGTGCTCTACGGCCGCAACGGCGAGTCGCCGGTCCCGGTGGTCGCCGCGTCGTCGCCGTCGGACTGCTTCCACGCCGCCATCGAGGCCGTGCGCATCGCCGTCACGTACCGCACGCCGGTGTTCCTGCTGTCCGACGGCTACCTCGCCAACGGCTCCGAGCCCTGGCACGTGCCCGACGTCGAGTCACTGCCGGTCATCCACCCGAACTTCGCCACCGAGCTCAACCACGACGGCGAGGGCGAGCGCGACTTCTGGCCGTACCTGCGCGACCCCGAGACACTGGCCCGCCCGTGGGCCGTGCCCGGCACGCCCGGCCTCGAGCACCGCATCGGCGGCATCGAGAAGCTCGACGGCCCGGGCACCATCTCGTACGACCCCAACAACCACGAGCGCATGGTGCGCCTGCGCCAGGCCAAGGTCGACGGCATCGCCGGCGTCCCGGACCTCGAGGTCGAGG
The DNA here is from genome assembly GCF_014204975.1 of Jiangella mangrovi. NCBI lineage: Bacteria > Bacillati > Actinomycetota > Actinomycetes > Jiangellales > Jiangellaceae > Jiangella > Jiangella mangrovi. The sequence continues at coordinate 2,825,494 of NZ_JACHMM010000001.1, read as the reverse complement.
ACCCCAGCGGCGCGGCCCGCCTGCTGGTGGTCGGCTGGGGGTCCACCTACGGGCCCATCGGCGCGGCGGTGCGGCGGGCCCGCAAGGCCGGCCACAACGTGGCCCAGGCGCACCTGCGTCATCTCAACCCGATGCCCGCCAACACCGGCGACGTGCTGCGCGCCTACGACCGCGTGCTGGTGCCGGAGATGAACCTCGGACAGCTCGCCCTGCTACTGCGCGGCAAGTACCTCGTCGACGTCGTCGGGTACAACCGCGTGCGCGGGCTGCCGTTCAAGGCCGAAGAACTGGCCGACGTGATCATGGAGGAGGTGGGTGCGCTGTGACCGCACCCGTCGAACTGGGCCTGCCCGGGCTCGCCGGCGTCCCGACCACGGACGTCAAGCAGACGAAGAAGGACTTCACCAGCGACCAGGAGGTCCGCTGGTGCCCGGGCTGCGGCGACTACGCCGTGCTCGCGGCCGTCCAGGGCTTCCTGCCCGACCTCGGCCTGGCGCGCGAGAACATCGTCTTCGTCTCGGGCATCGGCTGCTCCTCGCGCTTCCCGTACTACATGAACACCTACGGGATGCACTCCATCCACGGCCGCGCGCCGGCCATCGCGACCGGCCTGGCCGCGTCGCGCCCCGATCTCTCGGTGTGGGTCATCACCGGCGACGGCGACGCGCTCTCCATCGGCGGCAACCACCTGATCCACGCGCTGCGCCGCAACGTCAACCTGACGATCCTGCTGTTCAACAATCGCATCTACGGGCTGACCAAGGGCCAGTACTCGCCGACCAGCGAGCAGGGCAAGGTCACCAAGTCCACGCCCATGGGCTCGCTCGAGGCGCCGTTCAACCCGGTGTCGCTGGCGCTGGGCGCCGAGGCCACCTTCGTCGCGCGCACCATCGACTCCGACCGCCAGCACCTCACGTCGGTGCTGTCGGCCGCGGCGGCGCACCGCGGCACGTCGCTGGTCGAGATCTACCAGAACTGCAACATCTTCAACGACGGCGCGTTCGAGATTCTCAAGAACAAGGACAGCCGCGACGAGGTTCTCATCCGGCTCGAGCACGGCGAGCCGGTGCGCTTCGGCACCGACGGCCAGCACGGCGTGCGCCGCAACCCCGCCACGGGCTCGCTCGAGGTGTGCGACGGCGACGACCCCGGCCTGGTGGTCCACGACGCCACCGCCGACGACCCCACCCAGGCGTTCGCGCTCTCGCGGCTGGCCGACCCGGGCACACTGGCGCGCAGCCCCATCGGCATCTTCCGCCGGGTCGAGCGGCCGGCCTACGGCGACCTCATGAGCGCCCAGGTCGACGAGGCCGCGCTGAAGCAGGGCGAGGGCGACCTGCAGGCCCTGCTGCGCGGCAACGACGCGTGGACGGTGGGCTGACGCCGTCTCGCGTCATGAGCTAATCGAGCAGTGGTTGCTGGCAGGTCGTAGCATGCCCTGGTGAGCAGCCCCCGGTCCGGCGTCCTGTACGGCGTCACGGCGTACGCGCTCTGGGGCATGTTCCCGCTGTACATCAAGCTGCTGCAAGAGACCGGCGCCGTCGAGATCCTGGCGCACCGGGTGGTCTGGTCGCTGGTGCTGGTGCTCGGGCTGCTGGCCGTGGCCCGCAACCTCGGCCGGCTGCGGACGCTCGGACGGCGCGCGTACGGCCTGCTGACGCTGGCGGCGCTGCTCATCTGCGTCAACTGGGGCGTCTACATCTGGGCGGTCAACAACGACCACGTCGTCGAGACCGCACTCGGGTACTTCATCAACCCGCTGGTGACGGTGCTGCTCGGCGTCCTCGTGTTCGGCGAGCGGCTGCGCTGGCTGCAGTGGTCCGCGCTCGGACTGGCCGCCGTCGCCGTCGTCGTCCTCACCGTCGACTACGGCCGCCCGCCGTGGATCGCGCTGGCACTGGCGTTCTCGTTCGGCACCTACGGCCTGGTCAAGAAGAAGGCCGGCGTCGACGCCGTCGAGAGCCTCGCCGTCGAGACCGCCGTCCTCTTCCCGCCGGCCCTCGCGTACCTGCTGGTGCTGGGCGCGACGGGCTCCGGCGACTTCGTCTCGGCCGGCTGGGGCACGACGCTGCTGCTGGCCGGCTGCGGCATCGTCACCGCCGTGCCGTTGCTCTGCTTCGGCGCGGCGGCCGTGCGGGTGCCGCTGACGACGCTCGGGACGCTGCAGTACCTGACGCCGACGCTGCAGTTCCTGCTCGGCGTACTCGTCTACCACGAGACGGTGCCGCCGGTGCGCTGGTTCGGGTTCGCGCTGATCTGGCTCGCGCTGATCGTCCTGACGACCGAGGTCCTGGTCCGCCGGCGGCGCGATCGCCGGGCCGCGCTGGACCGGCTGGTCCTCGACCCCGCCGCCACCGCCTCCCGCTGACCCGCTCGCGCTTCGCATACCGGCGGAGCCGGTCAGGCGTCGGGAGAGGGCTGGTCGGGGGCGACGAAGGTGCCCTTGCCGTGCACGGTGAGGATGCGGCCGCGCTCGCGCAGCTCGACCATGGCCCGCCGGACGGTGAGGTAGGCGACGGCGAGGTCGCGCTCGGGGGCGAGGCGGGCGCCGGGCTTGAGCTCGCCGGCCTCGATGCGGGCGGTGATGTGGTCGGCGATGGCGACGTAGAGCAGCTCGTGGCCCTGTGGCCGGAACTCCGGGGCGTCACCCATGCCGTCCACCATAGAAGCTCTGCTGACCTGCACAAAGACACTGAGCTATACAAAGGTCTGTAGTGCCACTTAAAGTCATCCCATGCAGGAGGAGACCTTGACCGGCTGGCTGCTCTGGAGCCGGCCACCCGTGCGCCAGCTCGACGTGATCGTCGTCACCGATCAGGACGGTGCCACGCTCGCCAACCGGCCACTGCCCTACGGCACCGTCGGCACGCGCGGCTGGGATGTCACGCTGCGCCAGCTCGGCTTCGAACGGCTCGGCGCATGGATGACCACGTCGGGCGGCTACTGCTGCCGCGTCCAGCGCATCGGCGCGCCGCCCGCCGCCGTCCTGGCCCGGACGGCGTGATCCTTGAACCGGGAACGGGGCTCAGGACATCCGGGTGACGACGGAGTCGCAGAGCGCGTGCAGCGCGACCCGGGCCGGAACGTCCGGCAGGGCGGCCAGCGCGGCCCGGGCGTCGTCGGCCCAGCGGCGGACGTCGGCCGAGGCCTCGTCCATGGCCGGGTGGGCGCGCAGCAGCTCGAGGGCCTCGGCGTGGTCGGCGTCGTCGACCACGGGGCCGGAGATGAGCGAGAGCAGCCGCTCGTCGCCGGGCCGGGCGGCCCGCCGGGCGTACAGCACGGGCAGGGTGGCCACGCCCTCGCGCAGGTCGGTGCCGGGCGTCTTGCCCGACAGCCGCTCGGAGCCGACGATGTCGAGGAGGTCGTCGGCGAGCTGGAAGGCCATGCCGATGCGCTCGCCGAACTGGCCCAGCACCTCGACCTGCGATGGGTCGACACCGGCGTGCAGCGAGCCCAGGCGCGTCGACGCCGCGATGAGGGAGGCCGTCTTGTCCGACAGCACCGACAGGTAGTGCGCGACGGGGTCCTCGCCGTCGCGCGGGCCCAGGGTCTCGTGCAGCTGGCCGTGCACCAGCCGCTGGAAGGTGCGGGCCTGGATGCGCACAGACTCGGGCCCGAGGTCGGCCAGCAGGTCCGACGCGCAGGCGAACAGGAAGTCGCCGGTGAGGATGGCGACGCTGTTGCCCCAGCGCGCGTTCGCGCTGACCGCGCCCCGCCGCAGCTGCGCCTCGTCCATGACGTCGTCGTGGTAGAGCGTGCCGACGTGGGTGAGCTCGACGACCACGGCGGCCGGCACGACCTTGGGTGCGTCGATGTCGCCGAAGCCGCCCGCCAGCAGGGTCAGCATGGGCCGGAACCGCTTGCCCCCGGCCTGGGCCAGATGCCGGGAGCTCTCGCTGAGCATGGCGTCGTCGGTCTTCACCGCCGCCAGCAGCCGCGCCTCGACGTCGTCGAGGCCCGCGCTGATGGCCGCCTCGAGGGCCGCGTCGACGGACGGAATGCCCAGACCGTTGCTCAACGCCGGCCCCTCCCCAGTCAGCCGGGCACGATCACCCGGCAGGAGCATCCACTCTAACGAACGAACTGCGACGCCTGCTGCGCCAGGTCCAGCAGCGGTCCGGGCACGATGCCCAGCAGCAGCGTCGCGGCGGCCCCCAGCGTGATCCCGACCGCGGTCCACAGGCTCGGCACGGCCACCGTCGGGCCCTCCGGCGCGGGGTCGCTGAAGAACATCAGCACGATGACCCGCACGTAGAAGAACGCCGCGATGGCGCTGGCGATGACGCCGACCACGACCAGCGGCGCGGCGCCGCCGTCGATGGCCGCCGTGAACACCGACAGCTTGCCGACGAAGCCGCTCGTGAGCGGGATGCCGGCGAACGCGAGCAGGAACAGCGCGAAGGTCGCCGCCAGCACCGGCGAGCGGCGGCCGAGCCCGGCCCACTTGGCCAGGTGCGTCGCCTCGCCGCCGGAGTCGCGGACCAGCGTCACGACGGCGAACGCGCCGAGCGTCGAGATGCCGTAGGTGGCCAGGTAGAACAGGATCGCCGCAGTGGCCGACGAGTCCGCCGCGACCATGGCCGTCAGGACGAACCCGGCGTGCGCGATGGACGAGTAGGCCAGCATCCGCTTGATGTCGGTCTGCGTCAGGGCGACGACGGCGCCGACCAGCATGGTGGCGATGGCGACGGCCCACAGCATGGGCTGCCAGTCGGTACGCATGCCGCCGAATGCGACGTAGAACAGCCGCACCATGGCGCCGAAAGCGGCCAGCTTGGTGCAGGCGGCCATGAACCCGGTGACGGGAGTCGGCGCGCCCTGGTACACGTCGGGCGTCCACGAGTGGAACGGCACGGCGCCGACCTTGAACAGCAGGCCCACCGCCATCAGCCCGATGCCGGCCAGCAGGATGCCGTCCTGGCCGACGTTGGCCGTCAGCGCCTCGGAGATCTCACCGAAGCGCAGCGTGCCCGCGTAGCCGTAGACGAACGCCATGCCGAACAGGAAGATCGCCGACGAGAACGCGCCCAGCAGGAAGTACTTGAGCGCGGCCTCCTGCGAGAGCAGCCGGCGCCGGCGGGCCATGCCGCACAGCAGGTACAGCGGCAGCGACATGACCTCGAGCGCGATGAACAGCATCAGCAGGTCGTTGGCGGCTGGGAAGAGCATCATGCCGCCGACGGCGAACAGCGCCAGCGGGTAGACCTCGGTCTGCAGCATCCGCTCGCGGACGAGGACCCGCTCCTCCTCGCTGCCCGGCAGCGACGAGGCGGCGGGGGCGAACGCGTCGCCACCGGCCTCGAGCCGCCGCTCGGCGAAGAACCCGATGCTGATGATCGCGAGCACCAGGATGGTGCCCTGCAGGAACAGGGCCGGGCCGTCGATGGCGACGGCGCCGACCGCGGCGACGATGTCGGTGCCGGCCAGCAGGATCACCTGGACCAGCGCGGCCACGAGGGCCAGCAGCGCCACCGCGACCTGGACCGGGTGCCGGACCTTGCGCGGGACGAACGCCTCGATCAGCACGCCGATGACGGCGGCGCCGAAGATCGTGATGAGCGGCGCCAGTTCGGCGTACTCGATGGTCGGGGCGTTCACCGGCCAGTCCCTTCCTCGACGTGTTCAGCGACGGGAGCCAGCGGCTCGGGTTGTTCGACGCCGACTTCGACGAGCGTCGGGCCGACGGCCTCGTCGATGGCGTCGGTCAGCGGCTTCGGGAAGAAGCCGACGACCAGCAGCAGCGCCAGCAGCGGGGTGATGACGGCGACCTCGCGGGTGCGCAGGTCGGGCATGCCCTCGACGGCCGGGCGCACGGGTCCGGTCATGGTCCGCTGGTAGAGCCAGAGGATGTACAGCGCGGACAGCACGATGCCCAGCGTCGCGATGATCGCGGCCGGCCGGTACCGCAGGAACGTCCCCGAGATGACCAGGAACTCCGACAGGAACGTCGCCAGCGGCGGCAGCGCCAGCCCGGAGAGGCCGGCGAACAGGAACACGCCGGCGAGCTTCGGCGCCGGCTTCTGCACGCCGCCGAAGTCGTCGACCTGGCGCGACCCGCGCCGGCTGATGAGGAAGCCGATGACGATGAACAGCGCGATGGTCGACAGGCCGTGGTTCACCATGTAGAACGTCGCGCCGGTCGCGGCCTGGCTGGTCAGTGCGAAGATGCCCAGCACGATGAAGCCGAAGTGCGAGATCGACGTGTAGCCGATGAGCCGCTTCATGTCGGTCTGGCCGATGGCCAGCAGCGCGCCGTAGATGATGCTGACGACCGCGAGCACGACGATGACCGGTGCGGCATCGCGCGACGCGTCCGGGAACAGCGGCAGCACCAGCGCGATCATGCCGTAGGTGCCGACCTTGTCGGCCACGCCGGACAGGAACGCCGCGTTCGACGGCGTCGCCTCGGCCGCCGCGTCGGGCAGCCAGGTGTGGAACGGCCACAGCGGCGCCTTGATGGCGAACGCCAGCATGAAGCCGATGAACAGCCACCACTGGGTGGTGGTGTCGATGTCCAGGGCGACGAGGTCGGGCAGGAAGAACGACGGGTTGCCGGCGTCGACGGACTGCACGTACAGCCCGATGACGGCGGCCAGCATGGCCAGCCCGCCGACCAGGTTGTAGAGCAGGAACTTCACCGCGGCGTAGCGACGCTGCGGGCCACCGTACATGCCGATCATGAAGTACAGCGGGATCAGCATGGCCTCGAACACGACGTAGAACAGCAGCACGTCCTGCGCGAGGAACGCCGTCAGCGTCAGTGCCTCGACCGCGAGCAGCAGCGCGAAGAACGCCTTGGGGTCGCGCTGCTCCTCCTCGGCCTCGTGCCACATGGCCACGGCCACGATCGGCGTCGCCAGCACGGTCAGGGCGACCAGCGCGAGGCTGATGCCGGTGACGTCCAGCGCCCACGAGGCCCCGAACTCGGGGATCCACTCGTAGGTCTCCTCCTGGACGCCCATGTCGACGTCGAAGAGGAACTGGATGCTGATCAGCGCGCCGATGACGAGCGTCACCAGCGCGGCGCCCGTCGCGACCTGCTTGGCGAGCGTGCCCCGCCCGGACGGCACGAGGGCGGTGAGCACCGCCCCCAGCGCCGGCAGGGCGATGAGCGTGGTCAACCAGGGAAAGGTCACGGCAGCCTCACCAACAGCATGGCCAGCACGACGACGCCGACGCCGCCGAGCATCGTCACGGCATAGGAACGGACGAACCCGGTCTGCAGGCGCCTCAGCCGCGACGACAGGCCGCCGACGGCGGTCGCCGTGCCGACCACGGCGCCGTCGACGCCCCGGTTCTCGAAGTAGACGAGCGAGCGGGTCAGGTACTGCCCCGGACGCATGAACACCGCCTCGTTGAAGGCGTCGCCGTACAGGTCGTTGCGGGCGGCGACGGTGAGCGGGTTGCCGGCCGGGACGTCCTCGCGGACGGCGCGGCGGCCGTACATGACCCAGGCGATGGCGACGCCGACGACGACGGTGGCCAGGGTGATCGCGATCAGCAGCCACAGCGGCATGGGCAGGTCGTGGTGCGCCTCACCGGTGACCGGCGCGAGCCAGTCGACGATGCCGGCGCCCAGGTAGAGCAGCGCGAACCCCCCGACCACCGACAGGAAGGCCAGCACCCAGAGCGGGGTGGTCATGACCGGCGGCGACTCGTGCGGCGGCTGGTCCTGCTTCCAGCGCCGGTTGCCGAAGAACGTCATCAGCATGAGGCGGGTCATGTAGAACGCGGTGATGCCGGCGCCGAGCAGCGTGGCCAGGCCGGTGATCCAGTTGTCCGCGAACGCGGCCTCGATGATCTTGTCCTTGGAGAAGTACCCGGCGAACGGCGGGATGCCGATGATGGCCAGGTAGCCCATGGCGAACGTGATGAACGTGACCGGCATGACGATGCGCAGGCCGCCGTAGCGGCGCATGTTCACCTCGTCGTGCATGCCGTGCATCACCGAGCCGGCGCCGAGGAACATGTTGGCCTTGAAGAAGCCGTGCGTCAGCAGGTGGAAGATCGCGAACGCGTACCCGGCCGGGCCGAGACCCGCCGCGAGCGTCATGTAGCCGATCTGGCTCATGGTCGAGCCGGCCAGCGCCTTCTTGATGTCGTCCTTGGCGCAACCGATGATCGCACCCATCAGCAGCGTGATGGCGCCGACGATGACGACGGCGGTCCGCGCGTCGGGAGCGAGGTCGTAGATGGCCGCCGACCGCACGATCAGGTAGACGCCGGCGGTGACCATGGTCGCGGCGTGGATGAGCGCCGACACCGGGGTCGGGCCCTCCATGGCGTCCAGGAGCCAGGACTGCAGCGGGAACTGCGCGGACTTGCCGCAGGCGCCGAGCAGCAGGAACAGGCCGATGACGGTGACCCAGCCGGTCGACGCGCCCTCGGCCGACGCGAACACCACGTCGAACGCCGTCGAGCCGAAGACCAGGATCATCGACGACATCGCGAGCACCATGCCCATGTCGCCGACGCGGTTGACCACGAACGCCTTCTTGGCCGCGACCGCCGCCGAGTCCTTGTGCTGCCAGAACCCGATGAGCAGGTACGACGCCAGGCCGACGCCCTCCCACCCGATGAACAGCACCAGGTAGTCCGCGGCCAGCACCAGCAGCAGCATCGCCGCGACGAACAGGTTCAGGTAGCCGAAGAACCGGCGCCGCCGCTCGTCGCGCTCCATGTAGCCGATCGAGTAGACGTGGATCAGCGACCCGACGCCGGTGATCAGCAGCACGAACGAGATGGACAGCTGGTCCAGCAGCAGGCTCACGTCGACGGAGTAGCCGCCCGCGTTGACGTACTCCCAGAGCTGCGAGGTGAACGCGCGGCCGTCCGAGGGCTCGCCGAGCATGGCGAAGAACAGCACCACGCCCATGACGAACGAGGCGATGGACGCCGCGCAGCCGATGAGGTGGCCGACCTTGTCGGTGCGCCGCCCGCCGAGCAGCAGGATCGCGGCGCCCAGCAGCGGGAACGCGATGAGCAGCCAGGTCAGGTCGAAGACGCCGGTGGCCTCGGCGACCGCCTGGCCGCCGCCGTGCCCGCCCTCGGTGGCGACAGCCGTCGCCAGCGCGCTGAGTGTGGAAGTCACTGGTTCCTCACGCCCGTCAGAGCTTCAGCAGGCTGGCGTCGTCGACCGACGCGGACCTGCGAGTTCGGAAGATCGTCACGATGATCGCGAGCCCGACGACGACCTCGGCCGCGGCCACGACCATGACGAAGAACGCCACGATCTGGCCGTCGAGGTCGCCGTGCATCCGGGCGAAGGTGACGAACGCGAGATTGGCCGCGTTGAGCATGAGCTCCACGGACATGAACGCCACCAGCGCGTTGCGCCGGATGAGCACGCCGGCGGCGCCGATCGAGAACAGGATGATCGACAGCACCAGGTAGTTGGTCGGGTTCATGCGCGCTCACCTCCGGATGCGCCGTCGTCGGTACCGATCTCGCCGGCCGGCTCGTCGGCGTCACCCTCGGCAGCGGCCTCGATGTCGGCCGGGGTGGGATGGTGCCGGAACTCCTCGGTGGACCGGGCGGCGCCGCGGGCGACCAGCACCCGGTTGATCGACGCCTCGCTCGGGGTGCCGTCGGGCAGCAGGGCCGGGGTGTCGACGGCGTTGTGCCGCGCGTACACGCCCGGGACCGGCAGGCCCGCGGCCTCTCCGGGGGGACCCTCGGAGAACCGCTTGATCGACAGTTCCTTCTGCGTCGGCCGGTTGAAGATCCGCTCGCGGTGGGTCAGCGTCATGGCGCCGACGGCGGCGGTGATCAGCAGCGCGGCCACGATCTCGAAGGCCCAGACGTAGGTGCCGAAGATGAGGTCGGCGATGGCCGCCACATTGCCGTCCGGCGTCGCCTGCGCGAGGCCCGCGGGCTCCTCGGGGAGCGTGGCCCGCACCGTCACCGACGTCAGCAGGACGATGACGCCGAGGACCGCCAGCACGGCCGCGACCCGCTGGCCCCGGATCGTCTCGACCCGGGAGTCCGAGGAGTCGACGCCGACCAGCATGATGACGAACAGGAACAGCATCATGATGGCGCCGGTGTAGACGACGATCTGCACGACGCCGAGGAACGGCGCCTCCTGGGCGATGTAGAACAGCGCCAGCGAGATCATCGTGACGGCGAGGCTCAGGGCGCCGTGGACGGCCTTGCGCGAGAACACCAGGCCCAGCGCGCCCAGGACGGCGATCGGCGCCATGATCCAGAACAGGGCTGCCTCGCCCATCACGACCCCTCACCGGTGGAGCGGCCGATGCCCGCGCCGAGGTAGTAGTCGCGCTCGTCGTCGCCGAGCCGCATGGGGTGCGGCGGCTCCTCCATGCCGGGCAGCAGCGGCGCGAGGAGGTCCTTCTTCTCGTAGATGAGGCTCTCGCGCGTGTGGTCGGCCAGCTCGTACTCGTTGGTCATCGTGAGCGCACGTGTCGGGCACGCCTCGATGCAGAGTCCGCAGAGGATGCAGCGCAGGTAGTTGATCTGGTAGACGCGGCCGTACCGCTCACCGGGCGAGAAGCGCTCGTCGTCGGTGTTGGAGGCGCCCTCGACGTAGATGGCGTCGGCGGGACACGCCCAGGCGCACAGCTCGCACCCGACGCACTTCTCCAGGCCGTCGGGGTGCCGGTTGAGCTGGTGCCGCCCGTGGAACCGCGGCGCCACGGGGTGCGGCTGCTCCGGGTACTGCTCGGTGACCGGCTTTCGGAACACGTTGCGGAACGTGACCCCGAAGCCCGCCACCGGGTCGAGGAACTTAGGCACGACTGCTCTCCTCGGTACGGTCGTCAGTCTGGGTGGTGGCCGCGGGAATGCGGGCCGCCACGAACTCCTGGCCCGGCATCGGCGGCACCGGGTGGCCGCCCGCGAACGCGTCGAACTCGCGTTCCTCGGGCTCCGGCTCGGCCGGCTTCTTCTTCTCCGGGATCAGCAGGCTGCCGATCAGCAGCACCGCGACCGCGATGCCGCCGTACAGGAGGATCTGGTTGCGCTCGAGGCCCTCGTTGAACGCCAGCCGCATGCCGGCCACCGCGACGATCCAGACCAGCGAGATCGGCAGCAGCACCTTCCAGCAGAAGTGCATGAACTGGTCGTACCGGAGCCGCGGCAGCGTGCCGCGCAGCCAGATGAAGATGAAGATCAGCAGGATGACCTTGCCGAGGAACCAGAGCAGCGGCCACCAGCCGGTGTTGAACATGCCGTCGTTGATGGCCGAGATGGGCCACGGTGCGCGCCAGCCGCCCAGGAACAGCGTGGTCGCGATGGCCGAGACGTTGACCATGTTGAAGTACTCGGCCTGGAAGAACATGGCGTACTTGAACGACGAGTACTCCGTGCCCCAGCCGGCGACGAGCTCGCCCTCGGCCTCGGGTAGGTCGAACGGCGCCCGGTTGGTCTCGCCGACCATGGCGATGAGGTAGATGAGGAACGACGGCAGCAGGATGATGCCGTACCAGAGCCGCTCCTGCTCCTCGACGATGCCCGAGGTCGACATGGTGCCGGCGAACAGGAACACGCCGACGAACGACAGCCCCATGACCAGCTCGTACGAGATGACCTGGGCGGTCGAGCGCAGCCCGCCGAGCAGCGGGTAGGTCGAGCCGCTGGACCAGCCGGCCAGCATGAGGCCGTAGACGCCGACCGACGCGATGGCCAGCGTGAACAGCACGGCGACCGGGAGGTCGGTGAGCTGCAGCCGGGTCTCGGTGCCGAAGATCGAGACCTCGGGGCCCATGGGGATGACCGCGAGGATGAGGAACGACGGCACCAGCGCGACGATGGGCGCGAGGACGTAGACGACCTTGTCGGCCGCCTTCGGGATGATGTCCTCCTTGAACATCAGCTTCGTGCCGTCGGCCAGGCTCTGCAGCCAGCCGCCGGGGCCCGTGCGGTTCGGGCCGAGGCGGTGCTGCATGCGCGCCACGACCTTGCGCTCGAAGACGATGTTGAACAGCGTCAGCAGGATCAGCAGCACGAAGATCGCGACGACCTTGATGGCGATGATCCACCACGGGTCGTTGCCGAAGCCGGCGACCTGGTCCGACGTCGTCTCTGCGGCGATGGCGATCACGACGGGGTCCCTCCCCCTGCGAGCTTGACCACGGAACCGGCGCCGACGCCCAGCGACCGCTGCAGCGTCGAGCCGTTCGAGTTCTCCGGCAGCCAGACCACGCGGTCGGGCATGTCCGTCACCCGCACCGGGACGCTGACCTGGCCGGTCCCCGTCCGGACGGTGAGCCAGTCACCGTCGGCGACCCCGACCTCGGCGGCGGTGCCGGCCGAGATGCGCGCCTCGGCCTTCTTCGCCGTCGCCGCGAGGTGCGGCTCGCCGTCCTGGCCGCGGCCGCCGTCGAGCAGCAGTCGCCAGCCGGCCAGCACCGCCTCGCGCTCACCGGGCCGCGGCGGGCCGGCGGGCGGGGTGTCGGTGGACTCCGGCCGCGCGCCGTCCCAGACGCCGAGCTCGGCGATCTCGGCGCGGGCGTCGTCGACGTCGCGCACGCCCAGGTCGATGCCCAGCTCGCCGGCGATGGCGTCGAGCACGGCGGCGTCGCTGAGCGAGTTCGTGTTCGCGAGCACCGCCGGGAACGGCCGGGCCCGGCCCTCCCAGTTGACGAACGTGCCGGCCTTCTCGACCGGCGGCGCCACCGGCAGCACGATGTCGGCGAGCTCGGTGACCTCGCTGCGGCGGACCTCGAGGCTGACGACGAAGCCGGCGGTCTCGAGCGCGCGCTTCGCGGCGGCCGGGTCCGGCAGGTCGGCCAGCTCGACGCCGCCCACCAGCGCGCCGGCCAGCATCCCGCTGCTCAGCGCGGACAGGATGCCGGTGGTGTCGCGTCCGGGCAGCGACGGCAGGGTCGCGACGGACCAGGCGGCGGCGACGTCGACCCGGGCCTCCGGGTCGGCGACCGGGCGGCCGCCGGGCAGCAGGTTCGGCAGCGCGCCGGCCTCGAGCGCACCGCGCTCGCCGGCCCGCCGCGGCACCCAGGCCAGCCGGGCGCCGGTGACGGTGGCGACGCGGGCGGCCGCGGACAGCGCGCCCGGGATGGTCGCGAGCCGGGAGCCGACGAGGATGACGGCGCCCTTCTCGCGCAGCGCGTCACCCAGGTAGGCGACGCGGTCGTCGCCCAGCGTGATGGCGTTGAGGATCTCGGGCTCGGTGCCCGGCGCGGCCGGCAGCAGCGTGCCACCGGTCTTCGTCAGGCCGCGGGTGGCGAACGGCGCGATGGCGTGCACCTGCGTGCCGTTCTTGCGGTTGGCCTTGCGCAGCCGCAGGAACAGCGCGCCGGCCTCCTCCTCGGGCTCGAGCCCGACCAGCAGGACCGCCGGCGCCTTCTCGACGTCGGTGAACGTCACGCCCAGCCCGGAGCCGGCCAGCGCCGCCAGGAACCCGGCCTCCTCGGCCGAGTGCGCCCGCGCGCGGAAGTCGACGTCGTTGGTGTCCAGCGCCACCCGGGCGAACTTCGCGTACGCGTAGGCGTCCTCGTGCGTGAGCCGGCCGCCGGTGAGCACGCCGACACCGCCGGCGTCGCGCGAGCGGGCCAGCCCCTGCGACGCCAGCGTCAGCGCCTCGGGCCACGACGCCGGGACCAGCTCGCCGGTCTCCTCGTCACGCACGAGCGGGTGCGTGATGCGGTCGTCCAGCGTGGACCAGCGGAACGCGAAGCGGTCCTTGTCGGTGATCCACTCCTCGTTGACCTCGGGGTCGTCACCGGCCAGCCGGCGCATGACCGTGCCGCGGCGGTGGTCGACGCGGATCGCGCTGCCGCACGCGTCGTGCTCGGCGACCGACGGGACCGACACCAGGTCGAACGGGCGGGACCGGAACCGGTACGCCGCGCTGGTCAGCGCGCCGACCGGGCAGATCTGGATGGTGTTGCCGGAGAAGTAGCTCTCGAACGGCTCCTTCTCGTAGATGCCGACCTGCTGCAGCGAGCCGCGCTCGAGCAGCTCGATGAACGGGTCGCCGGCGATCTCCTTGGAGAACCGGGTGCACCGGGCGCACAGGACGCAGCGCTCGCGGTCGAGCAGCACCTGCGCGGAGATGTTGATGGGCTTCGGGTAGGTCCGCTTCTTGCCCTCGTAACGGGAGTCGCCGCGGCCGTTGCTCATGGCCTGGTTCTGCAGCGGGCACTCGCCGCCCTTGTCGCAGACCGGGCAGTCGAGCGGGTGGTTGATCAGCAGGAACTCCATGATCCCCTGCTGTGCCTTGTCGGCGACCGGCGAGGAGAACTGGGTGTTGATCACCATGCCCGGAGCGACGGTGAGCGTGCAGGACGCCTGCGGCTTGGGCATACCGCGGCCGTTGCCCATGTCGGGCACCTCGACCATGCACTGGCGGCAGGCGCCGACGGGCTCGAGCAGCGGGTGGTCGCAGAACCGCGGGATCTGGATGCCGATGAGCTCGGCGGCGCGGATGACCAGCGTGCCCTCGGGCACGCTCACCTCGAAGCCGTCGATGGTGACCGTCACCAGGTTCGGCTGCGGCTCCACGGCGTCGGACGTGGAGTTGGTCGTCACGGTCATCAGGCCTTGGCCCCCAGTTCCTGCGCGAAGAGCGTCGAGGCGGCCGGGTCGAACGGGCAGCCGCCGTGCTCGAAGTGGGCGATGTACTCGTCGCGGAAGTGCTGGATGGACGAGATCACCGGCGCCACCCCGCCGTCGGCGAGTGCACAGAACGAGCGGCCAGCGATGTTATCGCTCATGTCCAGCAGCTTGTCCAGGTCGGCTTCGGTGCCGTCGCCCTTCTCGAGGCGCTCGAGGATCTGCACCATCCACCAGAAGCCCTCGCGGCAGGGCGTGCACTTGCCGCAGGACTCGTGCTTGTAGAACTCGATCCACCGCTCCGTGGCGCGCACGACGCAGGTGGTGTCGTCGAAGATCTGCAGCGCCCGGGTGCCGAGCAGGCTGCCGACCCCGGCCATGCCCTCGAAGTCCAGCGGGACGTCGATGTGCTCGGCCGTCAGCATGGGCGTCGACGAGCCGCCGGGCGTCCAGAACTTCAGCTCGTGGCCGGCCCGGATGCCGCCGGCCATGTCGAGCAGCTCGCGCAGCGTGATGCCGAGCGGGGCCTCGTACTGGCCGGGCTTCGTGACGTGGCCGGACAGCGAGAAGATGCCGTAGCCGGGCGACTTCTCGTTGCCCATGCTGCGGAACCACTCGGCGCCGCCGGCGACGATCGACGGAACCGAGGCGATGGTCTCGACGTTGTTGATGACAGTGGGCGAGGCGTACAGTCCGGCGACCGCGGGGAAGGGGGGCTTGAGCCGGGGCTGGCCCCGTCGGCCCTCCAGCGAGTCCAGCAGCGCGGTCTCCTCGCCGCAGATGTACGCGCCGGCGCCGGCGTGCACCACGACGTCGAGGTCGAACCCGGAGCCGAGGATGTTCTCGCCCAGGTAGCCGGCCTCGTACGCCTCGGCGACGGCGTTCAGCACGCGGCGGAACACGTGCAGCACCTCGCCGCGCACGTAGATGAACGCGTGCTTCGCGCCGATGGCGTACGCGGTGATGATGACGCCCTCGACCAGCACGTGCGGGTCCGCCATCATCAGCGGGATGTCCTTGCACGTGCCCGGCTCGGACTCGTCGGCGTTCACCACGAGGTAGGTCGGCTTGGGCGAGTCCTTCGGGATGAAGCTCCACTTCATGCCCGTCGGGAAGCCCGCGCCGCCGCGGCCGCGCAGGCCGGAGTCCTGCACGATCTGCGTGATGTCGCCGGGCGTGCGCTGCAGCGCGCGGCGCAGCGCCTTGTAGCCGTCGGCCTTCTCGTAGTTGCGCCGGGTGAACGCGTCGGACTGGTCCCAGCGGGCGGTGAGGACGGGGGTGAGCGTGGTCACTTGGTGCTGCCTCCCAGCTCGCGCTGACCGCCCTCGGGCGCCGTCCAGCCGTTCTCGTTCGCCAGCTCCAGGCCCACCAGCGAGGCCGGGCCGGCGGCGACGCCGTCATTGGCCAGGCCGTCGGGGAACCCGGCCAGCACGCGCTCGGCCTGCTTCCAGGTGCAGATGCGCGGGCCGCGGGTGGAGTTCACGGCCTCACCGGCGCGGAGGCGGTCGACCAGCTCGCGCGCGGACTGCGGCGTCTGGTTGTCCATGAACTCCCAGTTGACCATCATGACCGGGGCGTAGTCGCACGCCGCGTTGCACTCGACGCGCTCGAGCGACACCTTGCCGTCGTCGGTGGTCTCGTCGTGGCCGACGCCCAGGTACTCGGACAGGTCGTCCCAGATGGCGTCGCCGCCCATGATCGCGCAGAGCGTGTTGGTGCAGACGCCGACGTGGTAGTCGCCGACGGGGCGGCGCTTGTACATCGTGTAGAACGTGGCGACCGCCGCGACCTCGGCCTCGGTGATGTCGAGGACCTCGGCGCACAGCTCGATGCCCTCAGGGGTGACGTACCCCTGGTGCGCCTGCACGAGGTGCAGCATCGGCAGCAGCGCCGAGCGCGGCTCCGGGTACCGGGCGATGATCTCTGCCATCTCGGCCCGGACGGTGTCGTCGAGCGCGGCGGGAGCAGCCTGTGTGTCGTTCACGTCGGTCATCGGTCACATCCACCCATCACCGGGTCGATGCTCGCGACGGCCACGATGACGTCGGCCACCATGGAACCCTCGCACATCGCCGGTACGGCCTGCAGGTTGTTGAAGGACGGGTCGCGGAAGTGCGTCCGCCAGGGCCGGGTGCCGCCGTCGGACACCACGTGCGCGCCGAGCTCGCCGCGCGGGCTCTCGATGGGCATGTACACCTCGCCGGCCGGGACCCGGAAGCCCTCGGTGACCAGCTTGAAGTGGTGGATCAGCGCCTCCATCGACTCACCCATGATGTGGCGGATGTGGTCGAGGGAGTTGCCCATGCCGTCGCTGCCGATGGCCAGCTGGGCCGGCCAGGCGATCTTCTTGTCGCCGACCATGACGGGGCCCGGCTCGAGCCGGTCGAGGCACTGCTCGACGATCTTCAGCGACTCCTTCATCTCCTCGATGCGCACGCGGAAGCGCCCGTAGGAGTCGCTGGTGTCCCAGGTGGGCACCTCGAAGTCGTAGGTCTCGTAGCCGCTGTAGGGCTGCGACTTGCGCAGGTCCCACGGCAGGCCGGTCGAGCGCAGCACCGGGCCGGTGATGCCCAGCGCCATGCACCCGGCGAGGTCGAGGTACCCGACGCCGACGGTGCGGCCCTTGAAGATCGGGTTCTCGTTGCAGAACGCCTCGTACTCGCCGATGTGGTCCCACATCCAGCGCAGGTACTCGCGGACGCTCTCGACCGCTCCCGGCGGGAGGTCCTGCGCGACGCCGCCCGGGCGGATGTACGCGCTGTTCATGCGCAGCCCGGTGATCAGCTCGAACAGGTCGAGGGTGCGCTCGCGCTCGCGGAACCCGTTGGTCATGACGGTGAGCGCGCCCATCTCCATGCCACCGGTCGCGATGCAGACCAGGTGCGACGAGATGCGGTTGAGCTCCATCATCATGACGCGGATGACGTTGGCGCGGTCCGGGATGTCGTCGGTGATGCCGAGCAGCTTCTCGACGCCCAGCACGTACGCGGCCTCGTTGAAGAACGGGGACAGGTAGTCCATGCGGGTCACGAACGTGACCCCCTGGGTCCACGTCCGATACTCCATGTTCTTCTCGATGCCGGTGTGCAGGTAGCCGATGCCGCAGCGGGCCTCGGTGACCGTCTCGCCGTCGAGCTCGAGGATGAGCCGGAGCACGCCGTGCGTCGACGGGTGCTGCGGGCCCATGTTGACGACGATGCGCTCCTCGCCCGCGGCGGCCGCGCCGACCACGTCGTCCCAGTCCTGACCGGTGACGGTGTAGACGGGGCCCTCGGTGGTCTCGCGCACGCCCGCGTACGGGTCGTCGGTGTCGTCGCCGGCCGGTGTGAAGGTGACGTCCTGCTGGCTCATCAGTTGTACGCCCTCCGCTCGTCGGGCGGCGCGATGGTCGCGCCCTTGTACTCCACGGGGATGCCTCCGAGCGGGTAGTCCTTGCGCTGCGGGTGCCCCGGCCAGTCGTCCGGCATCTGGATGCGGGTGAGGGACGGGTGGCCGTCGAACAGGATCCCGAAGAAGTCGTACGTCTCGCGCTCGTGCCAGTTGGCCGACGGGTACGTGTGGACGATCGACGGGACGTGCGGGTCGGTCTCGGGGCAGGTGACCTCGAGGTTGACCCGGCGGTTGTGCGTGATCGAGAGCAGCTGGATGTGGACGTGCAGCTCGCGCCCGGTCTCCTCCGGGTAGTGCACGCCGTTGACGCCCATGCACATCTCGAACCGCAGCAGCGGGTCGTCGCGGAACGTGCGCGCGACCTCGGCGAGCTTCTCGCGCTTCACGAAGAACGTGACCTGGCCGCGGTCGACGAGCACCTTGTCGAACACGTCGGCGTCGGTGTCGCCGGCCTCCTGCAGGGCGGCGGTGACGTCGTCGCCGAGCTTCTCGAGGTCCTCGGGCCACGGCCGCGGGGTCGAGCCGCCGCGGACCGGGTTGGTGTCGCGGACCACCAGCCGGCCGTAGCCGGAGGTGTCGCCGCTGCCGCCGTAGGCGCCGAACATGCCGCGGCGCGACGGGTGCTCCGGCGGCAGGGCCGGGCCCTCGGGCTCGGCGGGGAGGGACTCCTCCTCGGGCTCCGCCGGCTCCTCGGCGACGGCCTCGGGCTCGTCCGCCGGCGCCTCGGCCGCCTTCTGGTCCTCGGTCGGGCTGGACTCCGAGCGGGTCTCCGCGGCCTCCGCGACGTCGTCGGGGTGCTGCGTGCCGCTGGTCATGCCCTGCGCGTCGTCCGCGCTGTCGGCGGCGTCGGTCCGCTTCTCGTCGTCGCTCACCGGAGCAGGCCCTTCATCTCGTGCGTGGCCTCGGCCCGCAGCGCCAGCCGCTCGGCCTCGGCGTCGGCCGCGACCTTGTGCGCGCCCAGCTTGGTGTGCTGGATCTGGTCGTGCAGCTTGAGGATGGCGTCGATCAGCATCTCGGGCCGGGGCGGGCAGCCGGGCAGGTAGACGTCGACGGGCACGACGTGGTCGACGCCCTGCACGATGGCGTAGTTGTTGAACATGCCGCCGGACGAGGCGCAGACGCCCATCGACAGCACCCACTTCGGGTTGGCCATCTGGTCGTAGATCTGCCGCAGCACCGGGGCCATCTTCTGGCTCACCCGGCCGGCGACGATCATCAGGTCGGCCTGCCGCGGCGAGGCCCGGAAGACCTCCATGCCGAAGCGCGCGGAGTCGTGGCGGGGACCGCCGAACGCCATCATCTCGATGGCGCAGCAGGCCAGGCCGAACGTGGCCGGCCAGACCGAGCCCTTGCGCAGGTAGCCGAGCAGGTTCTCCATGGTGGCCAGGAGGACCCCGGACGGCAGCTTCTCTTCAACACCCATGATTCGCCTCTAGTCCCAGTCGAGCCCGCCGCGCCGCCACTCGTAGATGAACGGCACGGTGATCAGGAAGATGAACGTCACCATCGCGACGAAGCCGAAGACCCCCAGGTGGTCGAACCGGACCGCCCACGGGTACAGGAAGATGATCTCGATGTCGAAGATGATGAAGGTCATCGCGGTCAGGTAGTACTTGACCGGGAACCGGCCACCACCCACCGGCTGCGGCGTCGGCTCGATGCCGCACTCGTAGGAGTCCAGGCGCGCGCGGTTGAACCGCTTCGGGCCGGCCACCACGGAGAAGGCCACCGAGCCCACCGCGAAGACCGCGGCGAGCAGGATGAGGCCGAGGATCGGTGCGTAGGCGTTCACGCCGGGCCACTCCTCTGCACGGGGTTCTTGACGTCCTGCATGGGGCTCCTCACGCCGCCGGAGCGAGTCGGGTCATCGCGTTGATGACGCGGTCGTACGCGTCGCCGTCGCGGTGGTCGGTCAGATTGGCCAGCAGCTTCAGGGTGAACTTCATCAACCAGGGGCGCGGCAGGCCGTGGTTCCGGGCGATTCTCATGATCCGTGGGTCACCGATCAATCTGACGAAGATGCGGCCGAGCGTGAAGTAGCCACCGTGTTCGTGCTTCAGCGCCGCAGGATAGCCCTGCAGCACCCGCTCCCGACCGGCGGCGTCCCGTGACAGCGCGTCGGCGATCACGGTGGCGGCGAGGTTGGCCGCCTCCATCGCATAGTCGATGCCTTCGCCGTTGAAGGGGTTGACCATGCCGCCGGCGTCACCGACCAGGAGCAGGCCACGACTGTAGTGGGGCTGACGGTTGAATCCCATCGGCAACGCCGCACTGCGGATGTCACCGATCTGGTTCTCCTCGGTGAAGCCCCATTCAGGCGGGGTCTGCGCGGCCCAGCGGCGCAGCATGTCCTTGTAGTCGACCCGGCCGAACGCCTTCGAGGTGTTCGTGATGCCGAGGCCGACGTTGCTGGTGCCGTTGCCGGTGCCGAAGATCCAGCCGTAGCCCGGCAGCAGGTCGCGCCCGCCGGACGGGTTCTCGGCCCACAGCTCCAGCCACGACTCCATCCAGTCGTCGTCGTGGCGCGGGGTCTTGTAGTACGTGCGGACGGCGACGGCCATGGGCCGGTCCTCGCGCTTGTGGATGCCCATGGCGGTCGAGAGCCGCGACGACGTGCCGTCGGCGGCGACCACGAGCGGCGCACGGTAGGTGACGGCCTCGCCGACGGCCCGGCCGCGCTCGTCCAGCGGCTTCGCGGTGACGCCTGTGATGTGGCCGGTGCGCTCGTCGACCACGGGGCCGGTGACGTTGGTGCGCTCGTGCAGCCGGGCGCCCGCGGTGGCGGCGTGCCGGGCGAGCAGCTCGTCGAAGTCGGTGCGGGTGCGGACCAGTCCGTAGTCGGGGTAGCTGGCCAGCTCGGGCCACGGCAGGTGCAGGCGCATGCCGCCGCCGATGATGCGCAGGCCCCTGTTCTTGATCCAGCCGGGGGCGCTGGTGTCGATGCCCATGCGGACCAGCTGGCGCACCGCGCGCGGGGTCAGGCCGTCGCCGCAGACCTTGTCGCGCGGGAACGACGCCTTCTCGAGGAGCAGCACGTCCAGCCCGGCTCTCGCCAGGTAGTACGCGGTGGTCGAGCCGGCCGGTCCGGCGCCGACGACGATGACGTCGGCCTCGCCGGCGGTGCGGCTCGGGGCGCTCGGTCGCTCAGGACCAGTGCGCTGGCTCATCGAAGGGTCCTCGGGTGCGTGTCACTGTTCGGTTCGGGCATGGGCGCTCGTGAATCCGTTCACGAGCGCACACTCGGACCCAAGTGTAGGGGTTCCCCCTCCTGTCACTCACCCCGGGTCACCTGCTCTGACCTGCGGATTTACGCAGCAACATCGTTGCGTAATTCTGCCGGTGTCAGTAGGTGCGGATGAGCTGCCCGCTCGCATCGAACTTGACGTATCCGATGCCGGTGTCACCCTCGGGATAGACGTTGATGGTGACGCCGTCGGCGTCCTCGTCGACGCTGATGTGCGCGACGGTGACATCTGGCAGTCCGGTGACGGCCGGCATCGCGTCGTGGGCCGCCATCACCGCCTCCGGCGTGACGTCGCCCCAGGAGAAGAACGTCTCCGCGTCCGTCTCGTAGTCGCCGAGGTCGCGATACGGCTCCGCCGGCATGGCCAGCCCGCCCTGGTAGTCGAACCGGGCCAGCGCCCGATGCGACGAGTCGGCCCGCACGACGAGATAGGCCCGGTCGGCGAAGATCGTCATGCTCTCGACGTCGGTGTGACCGGCCGCGGGTACCGCCGTCCAGAGCTCACGCAGGCCCTCGACGGTGAACAGCCCGAGCTGATCGGTGGCGATGTCCGGCAGGTCGGCGGGGTCCGGGGCCGGCGGCTCGGGCGGTTCGAGCGGCTCGGGCAGCGGAGCGGCGACGGCGGGTGGCGGCGGCTCGGGGCTGTCGGTGCCGCTGGTGATCGTGCTGAGCACCGCGAACATGACCACCAGCACGATCGCGACGGCCCCGATGACCCAGCCGACGCCGATGCCGGACGACCTCGTCGCGGAGTGCTGCACCGCCGGGGCCGGCGTGGCGGCGGGTGCGGGCGCCGGCATGTCCTCGACCAGGGCGTCGAGGTCGGCGATCGACGTCGCCTCGTAGACCAGGGCGGTCCGGCTCTCCATGTCGGTGGCGTCGATGCGGCCCTCGGCGAACGCCTGCGAGATGGCGCCGGCGTAGCGGTCACGGTCGGCGTCGGACGGGCGCCACCGGCGGTCCGGGCGGCTCACGCGTCGCTCCCGTCGTCGAGCAGGTGCTGTCCGCTGGCGTCCCAGGTGAGCGACGGGCTGACCCCGTAGGCGTCGGCCTCGAGGTGCACGCGGATCGTCACGATGTCGCCGTAGAAGACGTCGCGCTCGACGACGATGAGGGAGATCGGGCGCCCCGCGTATCCCGCGACGTCGTCGGCGCGGTCCGCGACGGCGGCGACGACGGCCGGGTCGACGGCGTCGAGGGGGAAGAACTCGGCCTCCGGCTCGCCGGAGACCTGGCCGCCGGGTTCGAACGGCTGGAGCTCGCCGTCGTACTCGGCCTCGTCGTAGAACGGCACCCCGGGGTCGGCCTGGACGTCGAGGTCGGCCCACTCGGAGTGGAGGTAGACGCTGAGCACGCCGGGGACCTGCGCCGTGCCGAGCGCGTCCCACATCGCCGTCAGGTCGGCGAGGGAGTACATGTCGGGAGGGGCGGCCTCCTCTTCGGCGACCGGCGGCGGATCGACCACCTCGACCTGGCCGCCGGCCGGGGTGTCGTCCTCACCCTCGCCGTCACGGGCGCCGACGACGATGCCGATGACCACCGCCGCGGCCACCGCGATCCCGGCCAGCGCCCACGTCAGCGGCGACCGCCCGGCCGCAGCTGCCGCCGTCGGCCCCGGAAGGTCGTCGACGACGGCGTCGAGCTCGCCCATGGTCTGCGCGTAGCGGACGGTGAACGAGCGGCGGGACAGCTCGGCGTCGTCGATGCGGCCCTCGGCGCGGGCGGCGTCGAGCACCGTCGTGTAACGGGCGCGGTCGTCGTCGCCCGGCGGCCGCGCCGCTCGCCCCCCAGCCATGCGGCGATCGTAGCGGGCGGCTACGGCTTGACGGCGTGGTGCAGCGCGACGATGCCGCCGCTGAGGTTGCGCCAGCGGACGTCGCCCCAGCCGGCCTCGCGCAGCCGGTCGGCCAGACCGCGCTGGTCGGGCCAGGCGCGGATCGACTCGGCCAGGTAGACGTAGGCGTCGGGGCTGCTGGACACCCGGCGGGCGACCGGTGGCAGCGCCCGCATGAGGTACTCGACGTAGACCTTGCGGAACGGCGCGAACGTCGGGTGGCTGAACTCGCAGACCACGAGCCGGCCGCCGGGACGGGTGACCCGCAGCATCTCGCGCAGCCCGGCGACCGGGTCGTTCACGTTGCGCAGGCCGAAGGAGATGGTGACGGCGTCGAACACGTCGTCGGCGAACGGCAGCCGGGTGGCGTCGCCGGCCACGAACGGCAGGTCCGCATGCGTCCGCCATCCGGTCCGGAGCATGCCGAGGGAGAAGTCGCACGGCACGACGAACGCGCCGCGGGCCCGGAACGGCTCGCTCGAGGTGCCGGTGCCGGCGGCGAGGTCGAGCACCCGCTCCCCCGGCGCGACGTCGATGGCCGCGGTGACCTGGCGCCGCCAGGCGCGGTCCTGGCCGAGCGAGAGCACGTCGTTGGTGCGGTCGTACTTCTCGGCGACGTCGTCGAACATCGCCGCCACCTCGTGCGGTTGCTTGTCCAGGGAGGCGCGAGTCACGCCGATCACTGTAACCGCGGCCACTGCCGTCCCGGTGACTCGGCCTTACGCTTGGAGATCGTGACGACGCTGCCCGTTTCCGCGCCGATGGTCGTGCGCACCACGGAGGTCCCCGACCCGGGGCCGCTGCTGGAGCTGCTGCCCGAGGACCACCCCATGGCGTGGGTCCGCCGCGGCGAGGGCATCGTGGGCTGGGGGCAGGCGGCGCGGTTCGACACCATCGGCGCCAACCGGTTCGTCGCCGCCGACCGCTGGTGGCGGCGCATGGTCGGCACCGCCGTCGTCCGCGACGAGGTGCGGCTGCCGGGCACGGGCCCGGTCGCGTTCGGCTCCTTCGCCTTCGACGACGTCCCGGGCTCGTCCTCGCTGGTCCTACCGGACACCGTCGTGGGGCACCGGTCCGGGCGCTGGTGGGTCACCACCATCGACGTCACGGGCAACCTGCCCGGCGGGGCGGCGCTGCCCGCGGTGTCGCCGGCCCGGCGGCCGCTCTCGGTCGTCTACGGCGACGGGTCGCGCTCGGGCACCGAGTGGCAGGGCATCGTCGCCGAGGCGGTCCGCCGCATCACCGCCGGCGAGCTCGAGAAGGTCGTGCTCGCGCGCGACCTCGTCGCCGAGTGCCCCGAGCCCGTCGACATCCGCTGGCCGCTGCAGCGGCTCTCGGCCGGCTATCCGCACTGCTGGACCTTCAGCGTCGACGGCATGATCGGCGCGACGCCGGAGCTGCTGATCCGGCGCGAGCGCGGTCTCATCACGTCGCGCGTCCTGGCCGGCACCATCCGCCGCACCGGCGACGACGAGCACGACCTCGCGCTGGCCGCCTCGCTGGCCCGGTCGAGCAAGGACCTCGAGGAGCACGAGTACGCCGTCCGCTCCGTCGCCGACGCGCTGGCGCCGTTCTGCTCCAGCATGAACGTGCCCGAGGCGCCGTTCGTGCTGCACCTGCCCAACGTCATGCACCTGGCGACCGACCTCGCGGGCGTCACCGACGCGGCCGGCGACGGCGCCACCGCGCTGGCCATGGCCGCCGCGCTGCACCCGTCGGCGGCAGTCGGCGGCACCCCGACGGCCGTGGCCCTGGACGTCATCCGCGAGATCGAGGGCCTCGACCGCGCCCGCTACGCCGGCCCCGTCGGCTGGATGGACGCCCGCGGCGACGGCGAGTGGGGCATCGCGCTGCGCTCGGCCGAGGTGTCGGGCGACCGTCTGCGGCTCTTCGCCGGCTGCGGCATCGTGGCCGGCTCCGACCCCGCCGCCGAGCTGGCCGAGAGCGTCGCCAAGCTGGTCCCCATGCGCGACGCGCTGTCGTCCTGAGCCCCTCCGGCGGCTAGCCGAGGGCGGTGGTGACGGCCTCGCGGATGCGGCCGTGCAGCTGGCGCAGGTCGGCCCGGGCGACCGGGACCTCGAGCACGCTGCGGCCGGCGACCGGCTCGGCCAGCGCCTCACGAAGCGACGCCAGGTCGTCCACCCGGCGGTGGGCGACCCCGTAGCCCGCGCAGAGGGCGGCGAGGTCGGCGCCGTGCGGGGTGCCGAAGACGCGCTCGAACCGCTCGGCGTGGTCCGGGTCGCCGTGCTCGAGCAGCGCGAAGATGCCGCCGCCGTCGTCGTTGACGACCACGATCTGCAGGTCGGGGCGGTCCTCGAGCGGGCCGACCAGCAGGCCGCCCACGTCGTGGAGGAAGGTGAGGTCGCCGACCAGCACCCGCACCGGCGCGCCCGAGGCCAGCGCCACGCCGGCCGCCGTCGACAGGGTGCCGTCGATGCCGGCCAGGCCGCGGTTGGCGAGCACGCGGCCGTCGGCTCCGGCGGCGCCGTCACCCACCGGAGGGGCGGCCGCGAGGTCGGCGTCGCGGATCGGGTTCGACGAGCCGATCACCAGGGACTCGCCGGGCCGGCGGGCGGCCCAGACCAGCGCGGCGACCGCGGGCCCCGAGGCCGGGCCGGTCGCGAGCACGTCGTCGACGGCGTCCTGGGCGGCCTTCGCGGCCCGCTGCCAGGACGCCAGCCACTCGCCGTCGCCCGGCTCCGATGCGGCGACCGCGGACACCACGCGGGCGGCGCGGCTTCCGGGGTCGAGCCAGTCCGGAATGCGGCCGGCGACGGCGACCACCTCGACGCCGTCGCGCACGAGCAAGGCGCTGACCTGCCGCGACAGCGTCGCGTGCCCGAACACGACCACCCGCTCGATCCGTCCGCCCAAGGACGGCTGGTCGAGCAGCAGCCGATAGGGGCCGACGGCGTTCGCTCCGGCCCGCGTGCCCGACGACGGCTCGGCGAGCAGCGGGACACCGGCCGCCTCGGCGTAGACACGTGCGGCGACACCGGCCCCGTCGCCGGCCACGACGACCGTTCGCGGCCCGGGGCCGAGCAGTACCGGAGCCGGCTCCGTCACGGCGTCGACCACGTCGGGCGCTCCGTCACCGGGCGGAGGCCAGTCGGCGTCGCCGTCGGGGACCAGCGGCTCTCGGAAGGCGAGGTCGAGGTGGACGGGGCCCGGGTCGCCCGACCGGGTGCCGGCGGCGGCCGCCAGCGCGCGGGTCAGCAGCGCCCGCAGGTCGGCCTCCTCGCCGGGGCGCCCGTACGGGGCGGGGACGTCGGCGAAGAACCGGACCGCGGACCCGAACAGCCGCACCTGGTCCGTGGTCTGGTTGGCGCCGGTCCCGCGGACCTCGTGCGGCCGGTCGGCGGTGAGCAGCAGCAACGGCGCCCCGGAGTGCGACGCCTCGAGCACGGCCGGGTGCAGGTTCGCCGCGGCCGTCCCGGAGGTGGTCACGACGGCGACCGGTCCGGCCACGCGGGCCAGCCCCAGCGCGGTGAACGCGGCGACCCGCTCGTCGATGCGCACGTGCAGGCGCAGGTCGCCCCGCGCGGACGCCGTCGCCAGGGCGTGCGCCAGCGGCGCCGACCGCGACCCGGGCGCCAGCACCACGTGCCGGACGCCGCGCCGGACCAGCTCGGCGACCACCGTGCGGGCCGCCGACGTCGAGGGGTTCACGTGGTCGATTCTGCCCTGCGGTCGCGCCAGGCCTGCTGCTTGGCCCGGTTGCCGCACACCTGCATGGAGCACCACTTGCCCGACCGCGCCCGCGACTCGTCGTAGAACGCCCACCGGCAGGTGTCGTTGACGCACACCTTCAGCCGTGACCACGTGCCGTCGGCCATGGCGTCGCCGACCAGCGCGAGCAACCCGCCCAGCGCGCCGTCGACGCCGTCGGCCGCGGGGCGGGGACGCCAGCCGTCGCTCGCGGTCAGGGTCGCCGTCAGCCGGGAGCGGGCGGCGGCATCGTTGAGGACGGCGAGCGCGCCGGCCGGGATCGGGTCGCCGCCGTGGTTGGCGGCCAAGGCGTCGCGCAGCGCCTCGCGGACGGCGACGGCCCGGCCGAGGTCGTCCGGCCCGGCTTCCGAGCCTCCGGCCAGCAACGACGCCGACGCGAGCCAGGCCGTGAGGTCGGCCGGCGTCGTCAGCGCGTCCGTCGCCGACTCGATGTCGAGGGTGTTGACGAAGCGCCGGACGGTGTCGAGACGGCCGGGCGCGGGCGTGCTGGCTCCGGACATATCACCGAGCATAACCCTCTTGTGCGCTTCATTGGTTACTGCCTAACCTATGAATTCATGACAGCGGTTACGGAGCCGACGACCCGAGCCTGGGCGAGCCGCGACTTCCGGCGGCTCTGGGCCGGCTCCGCGGTGTCGACGTTCGGGTCGGAGGTCGCCGAGCTGGCCGTGCCGCTGCTGGCCATCGGCGTCCTGGCCGCCACGCCCGGCGAGCTCGGGGCGCTGCGCACGGCGCAGTTCCTGCCGTTCCTGCTGGCGACGCTGCCGCTCGGGATGCTGGTCGACCGGCGGCGGAGGCTGCCCCTCATGGTCGGCGCCGACGTCGGGCGGTTCGCGCTGATCCTGGTGATCCCGCTGGCGGTCTGGGCCGGGTTCGCGGAGATCGAGCTGCTGTACGTCGTGATGTTCCTGGCCGGCGTGCTGACGGTGCTGTACCAGGTGGCCGACTTCGCGTTCGTCCCCGAGGTCGTCACGCCGCACCAGCTGGTCGACGCCAACGGCAAGCTGGCCGCCGCGCAGTCGGCGAACGAGATCGGCGCCCGCGGCTTCGGCGGGCTGCTGGTCCAGGCGGCGTCGGCACCGGTCGCGATGCTGGTCAACGCCGTCACGTACCTGGTGTCGGCGTTCAGTCTGCGCGGCATCTCGGTCGTCGAGACGACGCGCCCGACGGCGTCCGCCCGGCCGTCGTGGGCCGAGGTGACGGCCGGGCTGCGCGAGGCGCTGCGCAACCGCTACGTCCGCGCCCTGCTCGGCGAGGCGACGACGTTCAACCTGTTCAACGAGGTCTTCATCCTGGGGCTGATGCTGTTCACGGTGCGCGAGGTCGGGCTGAGCCCGATCCAGATCGGCATCGTGTTCACCGCGGGCGGCGTCGGCTCGTTCCTCGGCGCCTGGTTCGGGGCGCGGGTGACGGGCCGGTTCGGCTACGGCCGGGTGCTGCTGGTCACGCTGATCCTCGGCAACACCGCGCCGGTGCTGGTCGCGCTGGCCGGCACGGACGCCGTCGGCACCCTGGTGCTGTTCTGCTCGGTGTTCGTGGTCATGGGCGTGGGCATCGGGATCGCCAACGTGCACGCGGTGAGCCTGCGGCAGGCGGCGCTGCCCGAGGAGCTGCGCGGCCGGGTCAACGCGGCCTACCGGCTGATCTCGTGGGGCGCGATCCCCGTGGGCGCGACGCTCGGCGGCGTGCTGGCCGCGGTCACCGACGCCCGGACGGCGATGGTCGCGGGCGCGAGCGGCATGGTGCTGGCGACGCTGTGGGTGGCGTTCTCGCCGGTGCGCCGGCTGGCGTCGATCGACGAGGCGGCCCGCTTGTCCCGCGCGGGCGACCCGCCCCGGACCGCAGGCTGACGCCGTCGCCGATCGAGAGGGTCAGGTCTGCGGTGGCTCTTCGCCCTCGGAGCTCTTGCGCAGCCAGGTGAAGCCGGTGTTGCTGCCCTGGCAGGTCTGCAGGACGATGTCGCACTCGTCGCCGCAGGTCCAGTTGGACGCGGAGCCGAGCGCGGAGCCGCGGCCCTGGGCGATGACGCGGTCGACCACCTCGTACAGGCCGGTGAACTCGCCCTCGAGCTGCACGATGGTGCCCGTCGGGATGGAGTTCCACCACGAGTTGCCGAGGTAGTCGTGCGCGACGACGAACGTGCCGGACTCGACCGGCGTGTAGTGGCAGCCGACGCCGCGGCCGAGGTTGTCGATGTCGACGTCGTCGTCGCAGGTCTCGACCGGGATGGTGCGGACGTCGTCGCCGAGCGCGATGGCCTCTTCGCTGACGACGGCGCCGAAGCGGCTGCCGCCGGCGTAACTGAACCGGAACCGGGTGGTGTGCTCGGCGGTGGCCTCGGCGACGGCGGTGCCCTCGGCCGTAGTGGTGACGGCGGAGACCGGCGCCCAGTCGGCGTCCTCGGACTGCTGCTCGAGGCCGATGTCGCCGACGATGGGGACCCCGCCCTCGGTGGTCCAGGCAGCGGTGACGCCGACGCCGTCGTCGGACTTCTCGGCGGTGGCGGTGATGCGCGAGACCAGCGGCGTGCCGGCTGTGACGACGATCTCGTGCGATGCGACCGCCTCGACCTCGGGGCCGCCGCCGTAGGCGAGCCGGTAGATGCCCGACGACTGCACCTGCACCTCGACCTCGCCGTGGCCGCCCTCGACCGGGACCGTGGTGACGGTGGCCCAGGAGTTGCCCTCGATACGCTGCAGGTCGACCTCGCCGCTGATGGCCTCGCCGGCCGCGGTGGCCCAGCCGGCGCCGAACGTGACCGAGCCGCCCGGACGCACGTCGGCCGGGGCGGTGAGCGTGAGCGGCAGCACCTCGGCTTCGGCCGGGGGCTCGGCGGCGATGGGACCGGCGACCTGCTCGGGCGCCGGCGACGCGGCGGCCTGGACGATGGTCGCCTCGGGCCCGCCGTCACTCGCCGTCGGCTCGTCGCCGCCCGTCGCCTGGAGAATGGCGAACACGGCCGCCACGAGGAGGGCGAGGACACCGGCCACAGCCGTCACGCGGTACTTCATGCGTCTATTTTCCATGATCACCGACGCATGTCGGCCCCTATCCGGCGCACCCACGCAGATTTGGACGCTCGGACCACCCGATTCGTTCCCTCCGATCTCAGGGAAGGACGACAGAAGCGGCGACCTGCTCCAGACGCTCCTCTGCGAACGAGCGATAGCTGTGGTGTGCGGCGACCACGAGGGTCAGCACATGGTCCTCGACCGGGACGACCCGCACGAGATAGAGCGCATCACCCGCCCGGATCTCACCTTCGAGACCGGGGTAGCCGAACAGCTCGGCGGACCACGAATCCTGCACCGTGCCGTCGACACGCGGTGCCATGGCGGCGAGCGCGGCGTCGAGGCCGGCCTCGTCCAGCCAGCCGTCGGCGACTTCGAACCCAGCGGATGGGGTGGGCGTGTAGTACTCGCGGACGCTTCCGGACCAGTCGCGCGGTTCCGGCTCCGCCGGCAGGTCGACCACGATGCCGGACGGTTCGTCGATGACCTGCACCCAGTCCGTCGCCTGCTCGAGATCGGCCGAGATGGTGAGCCGCGCGAACTCCGACTCGAGCCGCTCGCGGTCCGTGGCCGGCCCTCCGACGAACCCGTTCCAGACGTCCCGGTTCTCGTTCAGCACCAGGATGCGGAACAGCATCAGGTGGTCGTCACCGTAGCGGATCTCGCCGTCGATGCCCGCCGCGCCGCCGGCCTCGACCTCCTCGACTGCGCCGACGTTGCCGTCCACGCTGCCCGCGAGGAACTCGGCCAGCTTCCGCAGGTCGTCGAGCGTCGCGACCTCCTCGATGACCTCGAACCCGAGCACCCCCTCGGCGTGCTCGAACACGTACCCCCGGGACTGGAAGATCGTGCCGTCGGGGCCGGGGATCGCGTTCTCGATCGGCTCGGCTCCCTCCGGTAGCGCCGCGCTGGTGCCGGTCGGCTCGTCGACGAACTCGGCCCACTCGTAGCGCGCCGCCTGCGGGCTGGCGGTCGTGGCCGGTCGGAGTCCGGCCGGCGGCTTGGGCCCGCCGAGCAGCGCGGAGGTCGGCGTCGGCGTCGCTGTCTGCGCGGCCGGCTCCGTCGGCTCGTCGCCACCCGCGCACGCTGCCGCCGTCATCGATGACAGCGCGATCAGGATGCCCAGCAACCATCGCCTGCTCGATCTGCTCATTCGTCCTCCACACACTCGCTCGGCCGGTCTCAAGGAAGGACGACCGCGTCGCTCACCGTCGCCACGAAGTCCCGGACGCCGACCAGGTCCTGCGCGACGTTGCCCGAATAGATCACCACGATGTGCTCGTCCAGCAGGACGACACGATTGACCCACGTCCAGCCGCGGCGGTCGACCAGGGCCTCCACCGCTTCGCGGCCCGCGACCTCACTCGGCTCGATGCTCCGCAGCGTGGAGTACTGATCGCCGGACCGCAGGGCGATCGCGTCATCGATGCTGGAGGAGTCCGTCACTGTGTCGATCACGATGAGGCCGTGCCTCGAACCGAGGTCGTAGTAGGACCGACCCACGGCCGTCGAGCCATCGAGGAGAGTCACCGTCAATCCACGAGGCCCGACTGCTGTCCGGAACGGCACGACTACCCCGCTGGGCTCGTCGGTGATGGGCACCCAGTCGAGAGCGTCGCGGAGGTCGAGCGAGAGGGTGAGCCGGGCGAACTCGGACTCCAGCCGGTCGCGGTCCGCTACCGGCCCGCCGACGAAGCCGTTCCAGACGTCGCCTCGCTCGTTCAGGACGACGACGCGGAAGAGCATGATCTCGTCGTCGCCGTAGACGATCTCGCCGTCCACGGCGCTGGCTTGCGCGAGGTCGACCGGTGCGGTCGACCGCACCGTCCCGCCGACACTCCTGGCCAGGAGCTCAGCCAGCTTGCGGAAGTCGTCGACGGTCGCGAACCCGTCGATCAACTCGAACCCGATGACGCCGCCCGGATGCTCGTAGACGTGGCCGCGCGAGGTGATGGTCGCACTGTCCGGACCCTCGATGCTGTTGGCGATCGGCTCCGCACCTTCCGGCAACGCCGCACTGACCGGGCTCGTCTCGTCCTCCAACTTCACCCAGTCGAACAGGTCGCCGCTCGCCGTCGGGGTCGCGGTCTGCGCGGCGGGCTCCGTCGGCTCGTCGCCTCCCGAGCATGCTGCCGCCGTCGTCGATGACAGCACGATCAGGGCGACGGCTAGTGCTGAGCGCCCGCGTCTCATGCGAAGAACGTGCCGATGGTGAGGCGGGCGAACTCCGACTCGAGCCGCTCGCGCTCCGTGCTGGGCCCGATGGTGTCGACGACCAGCACCTCGTGGTCGCCGTCCAGGGGCAGGACCCGGAGCAGCATCAGAACTCCGTCGCCGAGCACGAGTTCGGCGTCCACACCCGCCCGCCCGCCGACCTCGACGGGGCGCACGGTGGAGTTCTCGATGTCGACCCCGCCCTGCTCCAGGAGCATGTCGAGGTACCACTCGACGCCATCCCGTGGCGACGGAGCCGTGGCGATCTCGAAGGCGATGGCGCCCTCGTCGTCGGATACGGCGTAGCCCGTGACCGCGATCTCGCTGCCGTCGTTCAGGGTGACCGTGGACTCGAAGGCCTCGGCGCCGGCGGGCAGACCGACGCTGACCCGCTCGGACGCGTCCCAGATGGGCGCCCATTCGAGAACGGGACCCGCGGTGGCCGCCGGGCTGTGGGTGACCGGTGGAGGTACCGTCCCGTCGGGTGCGGTCGGCGTGTCCAACGTCGGGCTCGGTGTCGATGCGGCCTCCGCCGCCCCGTCACCGCCGGCGCACGCCGTCGCCGTCATCGATGACAGCACCACCAGGGTGGCGAGCATCCACCGCATGCCGGACCCGCGCATTCCGTCCCCCCGAACGTCTCTCGGCGCGCCGGGATCGGTGACCCAGGTCGGCATCCGAGCCGGATGCTATCCGAGCGCCCGGACACATGCCTCCCGAGCGCGACCGGCTAGTTTGACCAGGGTGACGACCGCACCGTTCGACCCGGCCCGCTGGCGCCCCGTCGAGGGCTTCGAGCTCACCGACATCACCTACCACCGCCATGTCGAGGACGGGCGCGACCGCGGCACCGTCCGCATCGCGTTCGACCGGCCCGAGGTGCGCAACGCGTTCCGCCCGCTCACCGTCGACGAGCTGTACCGGGTGCTCGACCACGCCCGCATGACCCCCGACGTGGGGTGCGTGCTGCTCACCGGCAACGGGCCGTCCCCCAAGGACGGCGGCTGGGCCTTCTGCTCCGGCGGCGACCAGCGCATCCGCGGCCGCTCGGGCTACCAGTACGCCAGCGGCGAGACCGCCGAATCCGTCGACCCCGCGCGGGCGGGCCGGCTGCACATCCTCGAGGTGCAGCGGCTGATCCGGTTCATGCCGAAGGTCGTCATCGCGGTCGTGCCCGGCTGGGCGGCCGGCGGCGGCCACAGCCTCCACGTCGTCTGCGACCTCAGCCTGGCCAGCGCCGAGCACGCCCGCTTCAAGCAGACCGACGCCGACGTCGGCTCGTTCGACGGCGGCTACGGGTCGGCGTACCTGGCGCGGCAGGTCGGGCAGAAGTTCGCCCGCGAGATCTTCTTCCTCGGCTCGGAGTACTCGGCAGAGGACGCGCACCGCATGGGCATGGTCAACGCCGTCGTCCCGCACGCCGCGCTGGAGGAGGTGGCGCTGGAGTGGGCGGAGAAGATCAACGGCAAGAGCCCGACGGCGCAGCGGATGCTGAAGTTCGCCTTCAACGCGGTCGACGACGGGATGGTGGGCCAGCAGGTGTTCGCGGGGGAAGCGACGCGGCTCGCCTACATGACCGACGAGGCGGTCGAGGGCCGGGACGCCTTCCTCGAGAAGCGCCCGCCGGACTGGTCGCCCTTCCCCTGGTATTACTGACGCCGCCGACCAGGGTTCCTGTTGATCATGGAGAAGAGCGGCATCCGAGTGACCTGAAACCCCCATTTCCCCATGATCATCAAGGATGCGACCCCTTATGGCGGGGTGAATCCTTGATGATCATGGGCGCCGGCTGCCGACCGTCCTGTCGACGAACTCGCCTGCGGCTCCGGCGTCGCGGCCACGGGCGCTGACGCGCACGCGATACGCGCCCTGCGGCAGGTCGAGCCGCCCGCCCTCCTCACTTGCCTGCGCCGGCCAGCCCGTTGACCTGACCTGCGAAGAACCGGTCGAAGTCGCCGTCGAACCCGAGGTCGTCGGACCAGGTGAGGTCGAACTGCCCGTAGTCGGTGCGGACGATCCCATCGAACAGGACTCTCGCCATGCCGCCGAGTCTCCCTCAGCCGGTGAGGTGCCGGACCCGGGACCACGCCGGATCGGGCGCCGCTTCGACGGTGACCCCGCGGCCCGACGCCCAGGCGGCCAGCTCGGCGTCGGCGTTCTGGTCCTCGCCGTCGGTGTAGGCGTGGAAGGTCCGCAGGCCGCGGTGCGACTCGTGGCCGATGAGGATGCCGCGCGACCCGAGCGCCGCCTCGAGCTGGGACTCGAGCTCGCGCAGCAGGTCGAGGGCGCCGGAGTCGGCCGGCAGGCCGTTCGGCTGGGCGACGTAGTGGGCGGTGACGCTCTGGTGCCGGTCGAGCGTCGGGTGGTCGAGCCAGCGCAGCCCGTTGCGGTAGATCGCCAGGCCGGGCATCCCCTCGTCGTCCTGCCACTGGCCGAGCACCCAGGCGTCGGGGTCGCGCTGGGACGCGATCGAGGCGACGGCGGCCCGGACGGCGTCGCCGGACTCGCGCGCGGACCCGACCGGGGCGACCGGCAGCGGCTCGATCCGGCCGAGCCAGCGCTCGACGGCGTCCTCGCCGAGCAGCCAGTCGAGGACCAGGAACGTGACCTGCCCCTGGACGTTCTCGGGTAGCTCGGCGAAGGCCGGATGGTGCACCCCGATGTGGACGCGGAACTCGTCGGCGGCCACCTCGATCCGGAACGTGGTCGCCGCCAGCTCGAGCCGATGCCCGCCGATCTCCAGCGCATTCGTCAGCGCGGCCGGATCGGCCTGCTGGCTGGGGCTGAACTCCCAGGTCGCGTCGGGGGCGGGTGCGGCGCGGAACCATCGCTCGGCGCTCGGCCGCACCTCGGCGGCGCCGCCGGCCGACACCGTCAGCCGGTGCTCGGCCTCCGAACCGGCGCCGAAGTGCCAGGTGAGATCGGGATGGATCGCCCGGACCAGGCGGGTCAGCTCGTCCGTCGCCGGCGACAGCCCATGCGGGTCGATCCGGTGCCCCTCGTCCGCCCACCACGCCCAGAACGCCGTGACCGGGTGCGGCGCGGCCGGCTCGGCCGCCGCCGGCTCGGCCTCGCGCGAGGCTCTGCGAAACAACGCCATCCCGGCATCGTTCCACCCACCCCGGACATCTCCGTCCGGGTCGCAGTCGGCACCGTCGCGCCGGCATCTAGGGTGGAGGGGCGATGCAGACGCAGACCCCGCCCTCCGGATCTCCGGCCCGCCGCGCCCTGACCACGGTCGAGGTGCCGTTGCGGCCCGCGGTCGTCCCGCGGCTGATGCCCGCGGTGGCGGCCGCCCTGGCCGGCAGGTCCGCACTGCTGCCGTTGCCGACGGCGCCCACCGCGGTCCGGGACGAGCTCCTCAGCGAGTTCGCCCCGCGCAAGCCGCTGGAGAAGGATGTCGCGTTCATCGTGCCGACGTCGGGGTCGACGGGGCGGCCGAAGGGTGCGTTGCTGAGCGCGACGGCCGTCGAAGCCGCCGCCACCGCCACCCTGGAGCGGCTCGGCGGGCCCGGGCGGTGGCTGCTTGCGCTGCCCGCGACGCACATCGCCGGGCTCATGGTGCTGGCCCGGTCGGTGGTCGCGGGGACGGAGCCGGTCGCCGTCGACCTCACCGGCGGGTTCGATCCGGAGCTGTTCGCGGCCGCGAGCGTCCAGGTCTTCGCCGGCGCGGGACGGCGCTACACCGCGCTGGTCCCCCGGCAGCTCAGCGCGCTGCTCGACGCCGGCGGCGCCCCGCTCTCGGCGCTGACGGGGTACGACGCGGTGCTCGTCGGGGGCGCGGCGGCCGACGGCGCCCTGCTCGACCGCGCGCGCAAGGCCGGCGTCGAGGTCGTCACCACCTACGGCATGACCGAGACCTGCGGCGGCTGCGTGTACGACGGCGTCCCGCTCGACGGCGTCCGGGTCGCGCTGGCCGACGACGGCCGCATCCGGCTGGCCGGGCCCATGCTGGCCCACGGCTACCGCCTGCGCCCGGACCTCGACGACGCCTTCGCCGACGGCTGGTTCACCACGTCCGACCTGGGCCGGCTCGGCGACGACGGAACACTGACCGTACTGGGAAGGGCCGACGACGTCGCGGTGTCCGGCGGCGAGAACGTCCCGCTGGCCGCCGTCGACCAGGCCGTCGCCTCGCATCCGGACGTGGCCGAGGCGCTCAGCGTCGCCGTCCCCGATGCCGAGTGGGGCGAGCGGGTCGTCGTCGCCGTCGTGCCCACTGATCCAGGCCGCCCGCCGACCCTCGACGACGTCCGCGCCCACGTGCGCGAGCGGCACCCCGTCGCCTATGCCCCCAAGGAGCTGCACGTGCTCGACGCCCTGCCCACCCTGCCGGGAGGCAAGACCGACCGCCGCGCGCTGGCGGCCCGCCTCGGCCTGGCGCAGGCCTGATGGCCACCGTCGGGCAGTGGGTCGAGGGCGCCCGGCCGCGGACCCTGCCGGCCGCCGTCGCCCCCGTATTGGTGGGGACGGGGGCAGCTGCGGCCGCCGACGCGGCTCACCTCGGCAAGGCGGCGCTGGCGCTGCTGGTGGCGCTGGCCCTGCAGGTGGGCGTCAACTACGCGAACGACTACTCCGACGGCATCCGCGGCACCGACGAGGACCGGGTCGGGCCGTTCCGGCTGGTGGGCTCGGGATCGGCGCGGCCGGCGGCGGTCAAGGCGGCGGCGCTGTGGAGCTTCGCGGCGGCGGGCGTGGCGGGCGCGGCGCTGGTGGCGTGGTCGGGGCACTGGTGGCTGTTCGCCGTCGGCGCGCTGGCCATCGCGGCGGCGTGGTTCTACACCGGCGGGCGCAACCCGTACGGCTACCGCGGGCTGGGCGAGATCTCGGTGTTCGTGTTCTTCGGCCTGGTGGCGGTGGCGGGCACGACGTACGTGCAGGCGGACCGGCTGACGGCCGTGTCGCTGGTGTCGGCCGTGGCGATCGGCTGCCTGGCCTGCGCGCTGCTGCTGGTCAACAACATCCGCGACGTCCCGACGGACGCGGCGAGCGGCAAGCGGACGCTGGCGGTGACGCTCGGCGAGCAGCGCAGCCGCATGCTCTACGTGCTGCTGATGGCGGCGCCGTTCCTGATCGTGGCGGCGCTGGCCGTCACCGGACGGCCGTGGGGCGCCCTCACGCTGCTGTGCGCCCCACTGGCCGTGGTGACCGCCCTGCCGGTGGTGCGGCGGGCGACGGGCCGGGACCTGATCCCGGTGTTGAAGCGGACCGGCATGACCGAGCTGGTCTTCGCGGTGTTGCTAACGGTCGGCCTGGCGGTGGGCTGAGGGGTTCGCCCACGCGCCGGGCCGGGATCGTGGACCGGCTGGCTGCCGACCCGGAGTCGGGCGGGACCGCTGGCTGCGGCCGTCCGCACGGTGGTCGGAAGGGAGGGATCTCCCGCCCGCACCTCAGGCGTGCCGGCGGGCGCGGCGGGGACCGGTGTAGCCGCGGTCCTCTGCGGGGATGCGCGCGATGAGCACGGCCCGGAGGTCCTGCAGCAGCGACTGGCTCTCGCCGCGGTGCCGCCCCCGCTTGGCCTGCTTCTCGTCCTCGGCGTGGCGCTCGTATTCGTCGGTCATCATGTGAACCTCCTGTGTGAGGACGGCACCTCGCGATGCCATCTGACCCACAAGACAGGGGGACGGCCGGATCATGACGCGCCCTGTCAAGATTTTTCTCGTGACGTGGTCAGCTCTCGTCTCGCAGCTTGGGCACGTCGGCCGCATCGTCGAGTTCGTGCAGGTCGTGGCCTGGTGCGTCCGAGCTGAGGCCCTGTTCGCCGGTGCTGGACTGGGGGTGGACGACGCCTTCGTAGCCGTCCATCTCTTCGAGCGCGGCGTCGCCGAGGCGCTCTTCGTCGATCTCGCGCGGGTCCTCGCCGGGCGTGGCCCCGGGCTTGGTTCGCCGGTCGTCGGTCATGCCGCCGACGTACCCAGCGGAGCGGGTCGCACGCCCGGGGGCGGGCGGTCAGGCGTCTTTGGGGCCCTCAGTGCGAGCGCGCTGCTCGTCGTCCCAAGCGTCCTCGGCGTTGGTGCGCTCGCGGATGGTCCGCAGCCGCCGGTCCCAGGCGATGGACACCTTGTCGCGACTGCCGCGCAGCACGAAGTAGCTGAGCAGACCGGAGACGAGCAGCGCCACCACCACGAGCACCAGCCCGCGGAAGCCGACGAGGAACAGCAGCGCGGCGACGACGGCGAAGACCAGCGCGCGCAGGAGGGTGTATCGGACGACAGCCATGACGCCACGCATTCTACGCCGGCAATCGACAGGGGCCGCCGCCGCGGGACGGGGAAGCCCGGCGGCGGCCCCTGCCGATCACCCCGGGGAGGGTGGTGGCCTGGAGGGGCGGCTCGGCTGCTGCCCGGAGCCGGCCGCCGGTGTGATGTGCGGAAGGACCATGTCGGAGACTCTATCGAACAGGTGTTCGAGCGTCAAGAAGTTCCTAACGCGGTGTCGAAACCGGGCCGCGGCGTTCGTTGCAGGGGTGAGAGGCCGCCCACGAGGGGCGTCCCGAGCGCCAGAAGGAACCGCGATCATGAAGCTGACCGCCACCATCCAGGTCACCGTCGACGGCGTCATGCAGGCCAACGGCGGCGCGCACCCCGACCTCGACCCCGGCTACGACCGCGGCGGCTGGGCCCTGCCCCTGTTCGACGACGAGTCCTTCGCCCACGTCGAGGAGACCTACGAGCGCGCCGACGCGTTCCTCTTCGGCCGCAGGACCTACGACTTCTTCGCCCACACCTGGGGCGCGATCCCCGACATGATGGACAGCCGGATCGGCCGCGCCCTGAACGAGAAGCCCAAGTACGTCGCCTCCACCACCCTCACCCGCCCGCACTGGGCGCCCGGAACCGTCCTGCCCGGCGGCGGCGACGGGGGCGACCTCGCGGCAGCCGCACAGGAGCTGAAGGCCGCACCGGGTGGGGAGCTGCAGGTCCACGGCTCCGGCGACCTCACCCGCTGGCTGCTCGCCCAGAACCTCCTCGACGAGCTCCACCTGCTCACCGTCCCCGTCATCGTCGGACGGGGCATCCGCCTCTTCCCCCACGACGGCCCCGACCACGCACTCGACCTGACCGAGTTCCGCGCTTTTCCGAAGGGCATCACCCTGCAGACCTACCGCCTCGCCAGGCGACCCCAGTACGCCGCCCACTGAGCACAGGAGATGATGCCGAGATGAAGTACATGGTTTCCGTCATCGACGACAGGACGGGCTCGGCCACCGAGGACGAGATGACCGCCATCCACGCGTTCAACGAGACACTCCAGGCCGACGGTCACTGGGTCTTCGCCGGCGGCCTCGCGGCACCCGAGGCGTCCACCGTCGTCGACAACCGCGGCGGCGAGCCGCTGATCACCGACGGCCCGTTCCTGGAGACGAAGGAGTACTTCGCCGGCTTCTGGATCATGGAGGCGCCCGACCTCGACGTCATGCTGAAGCTCGCCACCGCGGCGTCGAAGGCCTGCAACCGCAAGCTCGAGGTGCGCCCGCTCCTGGTCCTGTGAGCGCCGTCGACGTCCGCGAGGCGATCACCCGGACCCACCAGCAGGAATGGGCGCGGGTGGTCGCCTCCCTGACCAAGCGTTTCGGCGATCTCGACATCGCCGAGGAGGCCGCCGCCGAGGCGTTCGCGACCGCCGTCGAACGATGGCCGGCCGACGGCGTCCCACCCAACCCGGGCGCCTGGCTGACCACCACCGCCAACCGCCGGGCCATCGACCGGCTCCGGCGCGAGAGCAAGCGCGACGACAAGCAGAAGGAGGCGCAGCTGATGCTCGGCGACGACCCGCCCGAACCTCTCGGCGCCATCGACGACGAGCGACTCCGGCTGATCTTCACCTGCTGCCACCCGGCGCTGGCCATGGAGACCCGCGTGGCGCTGACGCTGCGCATGGTCGGCGGGCTCACCGTGCCGGAGATCTCGCGGGCCTTCCTGGTGCAGGAGACCACCATGGGGCAGCGGATCAGCCGAGCGAAGGCCAAGATCAAGGCCGCGCGCATCCCCTACCGGGTGCCGGCCGCGGAGGACCTGCCCGCGCGCGTCTCCGGCGTCCTCGCCGTCCTGTTCCTCGTCTTCAACGAGGGCTACCTGGCGACCGGTCCCGAGAGCGACCCCGTCCGACACGACCTCACGGCCGAGGCCATCCGGCTCACCCGCCTGATCCGCTCCCTCCTGCCCGACGACGGTGAGGTGGCCGGCCTGCTGGCGCTGATGCTGCTCACCGAGGCCCGCCGCGCGGCCCGAGTCTCGGCCACCGGCGAGCTGGTCTCCCTCGACGAGCAGGACCGCGGCGCCTGGGACAGGGCGCTGATCGCCGAGGGCCACCGGCTGGTGCGCGAGCGCCTCGCCGCTGCCGCCGCCGGGGTGGCGCCGGGTCGCTACCAGATCCTCGCCGCCATCAACGCCGTCCACACCTCCGCCCGCGACGTCCGCGACACCGACTGGTCGCAGGTGGTCGCGCTCTACGACCAGCTCGCCCGCCTCGACCCGTCGCCGATCGTGGTGCTCAACCGCGCCGTCGCCGTCGCCGAGACCGACGGCCCCGACGTGGCCCTGGCCGCCGTCGACCGGCTCGAGGACCGCCTGGCCGGCTACCACGCCTACCACGCGACCCGGGCCGAGCTGCTGCGCCGGCTGGGCCGCAGCGAATCGGCGTACGCGGCCTACGACCACGCCATCGAGCTGGCCGGCAACACCGCCGAGACCGCCTACCTCACCCGCCGGCGCGACCAGCTCGGATGGCGCCCCTGACACGTCCTCATGGGTCCAGCGGGGCGGGCCACTCGTGTGCCGGCAGCAGCTCGCGCAGCGGGACGGCGCGGTCGCGACCCAGGACGACCCGGGTGTCGAGGTTGTCCGGGTGCAGCTGCCGGATGAACTCGCGGCACCGCCCGCACGGCGGCAGCACGAAGAGGGCGCCGTCGTCGTCACGCCACACCGCGACGATGGCCGCGATGCGCTCCTCGCCGCCGGTGACCATGGCGGCGATCGCGCTGTGCTCGGCGCAGAACCCGGTGCCGCTCGCGGTGTCGATGCAGACCCCGTGGAAGGTCGTGCCCCGGTCGGTGACCAGCGTCGACGCGACGTCGCCGACGAGCCGCCCCTGCACCTCGCGCGGGTTCAGGTGCGACGCCGCCGACGCGATCAACTCACCGTCGTCCATCATCCGCCCCGCACCTGCGCGACCCGCCCGATCAGCTCGGCCGCGAGGCCGGGCAGCACTCCGGTCTCGCCCGCGACCCAGCGCTTGGCGACGAGGTTCGCCGGATACAGCTCGACGTCGCCCGGCTGCCCGTGCAGCGCCAGCTCGGTGCCGTACTCGTCGCTCGCGACCACCCAGGCCAGCCCGGCGTTCAAGCGCAGGTGCTCGCCGAACCCGATGCCGAACCGGTTGATGGCGTCGTTGGGGCCGGGCCGCTCCTCGGGCGGCAGCGCCAGCCACCCGCCGAGCGCACCGTCGTACGCCGCCCCCAAGGCGACGATATCGCCGTCGGCCACGCCGCCCGCGCGCTGCGCCGCCAGCGACTCGGCCACCCACGCCCGCTCGGCGTCGTTCAGCTCCGTGATCGCCGGGCCTGACGGCGACGGCGGTGGCTCCGGTGCGGATCGCCTGAACCAGCCCATCGCCGCAGCCTAGCTCGCGGTCGGACAGCAGCCGGTCAGCGCTGACAGTGCCCAGTCACGACTCCTCGCCGCCGGGACGCCGGACCGAGCCGACGACTCGCAGGCCGTACTGGTCGATCACATGCGTGACGTGGCCGTACTTGTCGGCGCGCCCCTGGGCGGCCTGCTCGGCGCTGCCGTACGACGAGAACGTGCGACCGGACCATTTGCACCCCGGACAGTGCGCTCGGTAGGCCGGCGCCCAGCGCGTCGCCGCCGTCTCCTGCTCCTGGGCGGTCACTGCCGGCTCCGGACCACCCGCGCGCGACGGCGAGCAGCGACCAGGCAGCCGAGCCAGAGCACGGGAATGCTCGCGACGGCCAGCGCGCCGGTCACGCTCACGATCGATCGCCGCGGCGGATGGTGAACATGGCGGCAAGGTAGAGCCCTGCGGCGACCGCTGCGAAGGCTCTTTGCACGACCTTGCACGAGTCAGCCTCCGCCCTTGACCGGGCGTTCGGCCGGCCGTCAGGCTCGGTGCAAGCTCATGCAATCGATGACGAAGGGCGGCGTCATGACACTCAAGTTCCTCGGGATCATCCCGGACACGCCAGGGAACAACTCACCCACGATCTGGCTCGAGGAGGAGACCGGCGACCTGGTGATCCAGAGTTATACCGCCGACAGTGCGACCGTGCAGGAGGCGCAGCGAGTGGGGTCGATCCCGGGCCACGGGACCGACATTCCTCCGCACGAGTCGATGATCCGGCTCCCAGCAGTCATGCGGCAGTTCCTCCTCGGACCTGGCGAGAGCGCGTGACCGAGTTCCAGGATGTCTTGGCCTCGGCCAGGCGCTCCGCGGTGCACCTCGAGATGCGCGACTCGTACATGCTGGACGATCCGGCGTTCGTCGCCTGGCAACGTGGCGAAGGCGTCGATCCGGTCGTGCAGTGGCGGCCGTGGGTCGATCTGATCCGGGAGACGGTGGCCCGCGGCGTGGTCGTGCGCCGCGCACGGATCGTCTCGGAGCCGGTGAGCGAGTACATCCGCTGGGAACACTGGACCACGGCGATGAACGTGGCTGCCGGCGAGCAGGTGCGCTGGCTGCCACGCCGGCAAGCGACCGGCCTCGCACTGCCCGGAAACGACTACTGGCTGTTCGATGACGAGACCGTCATGGTCAACTACTTCGACGGCAACGGACAGAAGCCCGAGCACGGCTACGACGTGCTCACCGACCAGCAGGTCGCCAAGCTCTGCAGTTCCGCCTTCGAGTCCGTCTGGGAGCGCGCGATCCCACATGAGGAGTACCAGCCGTAGGGAATGACCGCCACGTACTCCAGCGTCCAGCAGGCCCGTCAGGTTCTCGCCGACCGACTCCGTGACATGCGGGTCGACGCGCGCCTGACGGGCCAGGAGCACGCCCGGCGGTGTGGCTGGCACGCGGCGAAGACGAGCCGTATCGAGCGCGGCAAGACCGCTCCTGCCGCCGACGACATACGCACCTGGTGCCGGATCTGTGGAGCTGACGACCAGGCTGCCGACCTTGTCGCCTCGTTGCGCGCCGCCGAAGGAATGTTCATCGAGTGGCGGCGCATGGAGCGTGACGGGCTACGGCACGCTCAGGAAGCCATCCGGCCGCTGTACGAGCGAACGAGGCGGTTCCGGGCGTACTCGTCCTGGGTGATGCCCGGCATCATTCAGACGCCCGGCTATACCGAGCAGGTCTTGCGGGCGGTCCAGCGGTGGCGCGCCCTGCCCGATGACGTCGAGCAGGCGCTGGAGTCACGGGTCGAGCGACAGCGCCTGTTGGCCCGAGCGGACAAGGTGTTCGCCTTCGTCCTGGAAGAGACCGTCCTCCGCGCCACGGTCGTCGACGCCGAAGCGATGGCCGCGCAGCTGGGCCACCTCCTGGAAGTGGCATCCCTGCCCAACATCAGTCTCGGTGTCGTTCCAGCCGCGACGGGCCGCGAGCATTGGCCTGTCGAGGACTTCTGGTTGTACGACGATGCGCAGGTCAACGTCGAGCTGGTGTCGGGCTATCTCACCGTGACGCAACCGCGCGAGATCCTGATGTACGCCAAGACCTTCGCCCGCCTCGCAGAGGCGGCGGTCTACGGACGTGACGCCCGAGCCCTGATCCGCGCCGCCGCCGACGGGCTCAGCGGCCCCGGCAAGGAGCCCTAAGCGGAGGCCTGTCTCCGGCCGTTCACATCTTTCATCTAACGTGCGTGGTATGACCTCTACCCCCATGAAGTTCGGACTCTTCGTCCCGCAGGGCTGGCGCCTCGATCTCGTCGACATCGCGCCCGAGAACCATTGGGCGACGATGCTCGATCTCGCCAAGCACGCCGACGCCGGCCCGTGGGAGTCCATCTGGGTCTACGACCACTTCCACACCGTCCCGGTGCCCACCGAGGAGGCCACCCACGAGGCGTGGTCGCTGATGGCGGCGTTCGGGGCCGCCACCGAGCGGGTGCGGCTGGGCCAGATGTGCACCTGCATGGCCTACCGCAACCCGGCCTACCTGGCCAAGGTCGCCGCGACCATCGACGCCGTGTCTGGCGGGCGGGTCGAGATGGGCATCGGCGGCGGCTGGTACGAGCACGAGTGGCGCGCCTACGGGTTCGGCTTCCCGCGCGCGGGAGTGCGGCTGGGCATGCTCGACGAG
Source organism: Jiangella mangrovi (assembly GCF_014204975.1). Classification (NCBI taxonomy): domain Bacteria; kingdom Bacillati; phylum Actinomycetota; class Actinomycetes; order Jiangellales; family Jiangellaceae; genus Jiangella; species Jiangella mangrovi. Next base: position 2,781,279 of record NZ_JACHMM010000001.1, on the reverse strand, counting down.
GGCGTCGACATCATGCGGCAGGCGTGGACCAACGGCATCGCGACCCTCGACGGCGAGCACTACCAGGTCGACGGGGCCATCGTCCGGCCGCTGCCGCTCCAGCCGGACGGCATCCCGCTGTGGATCGCCGGCGGCGGCGAGAAGGTGACGCTGCGCATCGCGGCCAAGCACGCCCGCGGCGCGGAGTACACCGGCTCGCGCAGCTATACCGCGTACACGAACTTCAGCGGCACGCCCGAGGGCTTCGCGCACAAGTCCGAAGTCCTCGCCGGGCACTGCCGCGACCTGGGCACCGACTACGACTCCATCACCCGGTCGATGAACTTCAACGTCGTCATCGGCACGACGGAGGCCGAGGCGCAGTCGAAGATCGCCCGCGTCGAGGAGATCTACAGCCGGTTCATGACTCCCGACGTCGTCGCCGAGAAGATCAAGCCGTACCGCGAGAGTCCCACCGTCGGCACGCCCGAGCAGGTCGCCGAGGCGATCCGCAGCTTCCAGGACGTCGGCATGAGCTACGCCATCAACTACTTCCCCGAGGCCGCGTACGACCGCAGCGGCATCGAGCTGTTCGAGAAGGAGGTCGTGCCGGCGCTCGGTTGAGGCTAGTCCCCGCCTCCGCCGTCACCGCCTCCGTCACCGTCGCCGCCGTCGCTGGTCATGCCCGCGTCGGCGGCGACGATCGCGTTCACGCCGTGGCGGTCGCTGCCGCGGCCGTGCGGAACGCTCCACCGGGACTCGACGGCGTTCCCCTGGACCGCGCGGCGCAGCGCGTCGTCCGTCATGGCGGCGAACCCGCCGACGGCGACCCGCTGCGCCTGCGGGTCGTCCGCGGGCAGTTCGGCCTGCAGCAGCTCGACGATGTCGCGGCCGAGCGCCGTCCGCGGGTCGGAGCCGTGATAGCCGGGGCGTCGGCTCCAGATGAACGCGGTCAGGATCGTGATCGGCGCCCAGGCGAAGACGGTGATCGCGGCGGGGATCTCGCCCTGCTCGTCGAACGGGTCGATCGAGGTCATGAGGCCGATCGAGCAGAGGAACATGCCGATCAGCGTCGGCGCCCACACGATCGCCGGACCCCACTGCCGGCCCAGCGGCGTCACCAGGAAGCCGCGGTCGGCCAGCGTGCGCAGCCGGGTGCGCAGCCGCATCTTCAGGACGTCGCGGCGGACGGCGTCCAGCCCCTGCCGGCCCTTGGCCCGCACCGATACCAGGATCCAGCCCTCGTCGGTGGCGTAGGGCGGCTGGTACTCGGGACTGTCCATCGGGGTGTCGAGCATCCGGTCGACCTCGTCGCTGACGGTGAGCTTCCCGTCGTCGGCGAGCACCAGCCCGCGTCCGACGAGCTCCAGCACCGTCACGTCGATAGCCCGCGCGACGCCGCCGCTGAGCAGCGCGGTGTCGGTGCGGTCGAAGCTGCGGCCGATCTCGTAGCGCGCCACGTCGGGGCGGCGCCGGCGGTCGTTCAGCACCACGGCGACCGCCGATCCGATGCCGCCCACCACGACCAGGACGAAGAGCACCAGCAGGCCCGTCACCGTTCGACGCTGGCAGCTCAGGGTTGCGGCTGGGTGATCACCCGCGAAACCAGTGGCGACGAGTACACGACCGAGGTGGTGACGCTGCCGAGCGTGGCCAGCCGGCCGGCGATCTCCTCGAGGTGGCGCATGGACCGCGCCGCCACCTTGAGCACGAAGCAGTCGTCGCCCGTGACGTGGTGGCACTCCAGCAGCTCCTGGGTGCGCTCCAGCTCGGCGTGCAGCGCGCGGTAGTTGCCGGACGGGTAGGCCAGCCGCACGAAGGCGACGACGGTGTAGCCGACCCGCTCGAGGTCGACATCGGCCCGGAAGCCGGCGATGACGCCGAGGTCGGTGAGCCGGCGGATGCGGTCGGCCGTGGCCGTGGGGCCGAGGTTCACCCGGCGGGCCAGCTCGGCGACGGTGATGCGGCCGTCGCGCTGCAGGTGCTCGAGCAGCCGCCAGTCGAGGCGGTCGAGGGCTGGTGCGGAATCATCGGCCACATGCGCAGAATACCGGCCGATCACCGTTCGATCGCCGCTGAGACCGCCGGTCACCACTCCTCACGCCACCCTGACCGCCGTAGCGTCGTCGGCATGACGACCCTCACCTCCGTGGCGCCCGCGCCGCCCGCCGACGCCGTCGCCCACTTCTCGTCCCTGCTCGCCTTCGAGACCGACTGCTGGGACGTCCACGAAGCCTTGACGACGGGGACGGCGGACTTCGTGCTGCTCGACGTCCGCGGTCCGGACCTCTACGCCGCCGGCCACGTGCCCGGCGCCGTCAACCTGCCGCACGGGCGCATCGTCGAGCGCAACCTCGCCGACTACCCCGCCGGCACCGTCTTCGTCGCCTACTGCGCCGGGCCGCACTGCAACGGCGCCGACAAGGCCGCGCTGCGGCTGGCCAGGCTCGGCCGGCCGGTCAAGAAGATGATCGGCGGCGTCACCGGCTGGCTGGACGAGGGCTTCACGCTGCGGACGACGTGAGCACCCGGGCCAGCAGTCCGGGGTCGGCGTTGCCTCCGGACACCACGGCCACCGTCCGGCCGAACCGCTCCGGCGCGGCCAGGAACGCCGCCGTCGTGAGCGCCCCCGTCGGCTCGGAGACGATGCGCCCGCGCACCGCCAGCAGCCGCATGGCGGCCAGGATGGCGTCCTCCGGGACCGTCACGATCTCGTCGACGTGGCGGCGGATGTGCTCCCAGGTCAGCTCGCCGATCACGGGGAGCCGGACGCCGTCGGCGATGGTGCGGTAGGTGTCGGCGGGGTCCCAGGCGACGCGCTCGCCGCGGGCCAGGCTGTCGCGGGCGTCGGCGGCGAGCTCGGGTTCGACGCCGACGACGCGGACCGACGGCGCCAGCGCCTTCACCGCGACGCCGATGCCGGAGATCAGCCCGCCGCCGCCCACGGGGACGAGGACGGTGGCGGCGTCGGGGCGGTCGGCAGCGATCTCGAGGCCGACGGTGCCCGCGCCGGCGATGACCCGGGCGTCGTCGAACGGCGAGACGAACGTCAGGCCGCGCTCGGCGACCAGCTCGCGGACCCGGCTGTCGCGCTCCGCCGGCGCCACCATGACCACCTCGGCGCCGAGCGCGCGGGTCGCCTCGACCTTCACCGGTGCGGCGGCGTCGGGCATGACGACGGTGGCGGCGATGCCCTGCGCGCGGGCGGCCCAGGCCAGCGCCTGTGCGTGGTTGCCGCTGGAGTGGGTGACGACGCCGCGCGAGCGGGCGCCGTCGTCGAGCAGCGCCACGGCGTTGAACGCGCCGCGCAGCTTGAACGCGCCGGTGGCCTGCAGACCCTCGGGCTTCAGCCACAGCTCGCCGCCGGCCCACGCCGCCTGGATCAGCGGCGTCCGGACGGCGACGCCGTCGAGCCGCCGGGCCGCCGCACGCACGTCGCCGAGACCGACCAGACCCTGGGCCATCAGCTGCCGACCAGTTCCGACGGGGTCCGCTCGACCTGGCGGTCCTCGAACCGGGTGGAGATGACGAGGGTGGTGCGCGTACGGGCGACGCCCTCGATGCGGACCAGCCGGCCCAGCAGCCGCTCAAGCCCCTCGACGTCGGCGACCCGCACCTTCAGCATGTAGGCCTCGTCGCCGGCGATGAACCAGCAGTCCTCGACCTCGGGAACGTCCTCCAGGCGGGCGCCGACGTCCTCGTGCCCCGCGGAGTCGGACAGCACCAGCCCGATCAGCGCCGTCAGACCCAGGCCCAGCGCTGAGGGGTTGACGGTGGCGCGGTAGCCGGTGATCACTCCGCGCTCCTCGAGCCGGCGCACCCGTTCCTGGATGCTCGGCCCGGACAGCCCCACCAGCCGTCCCAGCTCGGCGTACGACGCGCGGCCATTGGCCCTCAGCGCCGCGACAAGACTCGCATCGACGGTGTCCATGGCGTTCCATCCTCGCAGTGCCCGCGGCGGCGTCGGCAACGTGGTGGGGATCACCCCGTTCGAGATGGATTCGTTACGCCGTCGTGACTTAGAATCATAGGCAGAAGGTCGATGTTGACCTTCGATCTCGTTGGTATTCTTGCATATGGAGTGACGTTGTACAGCCTCGAGTACGCCCAGACCCGCATCGACGACCTGCGTCGGGAGGCGGAGAGGGCGCGCCAGGCAGCTGCCGTTCGCGCCGGCCACCGTCCGCGTCGTCGCCTCTTCTCCTGATCACCGACCACGCGTCCGGCCCCGCCCGGCCGGACGCCTTCCAGGGCTAGCCCCCCAGCCCCTGGTCGTGGCGCCCCCGGATCCGCGTGACGCTTGCCCAGACAAGCGGAATGCGGTCCGGGGTGCGTCACGCCCGGCACACCACCTAGGCTGGTGGAAAGGCACACAGCTCGACCGGGGAGGTCTCACGGTGGGTCGGGTACTACCAATCGTGGTCGCGATTGCGCTGCTGGTCTATGCGCTCATCGACTGCCTGCAGACCGACTCCGCCCGGTTCCGGTCGCTCAACCGCGTCGCCTGGGTCGCGATCATCGTGCTCATCCCGCTGATCGGCCCCATTCTCTGGCTGGCCGTCGGCAAGGTGCGCCAGCGTCCGCAGCGCCGCCCCGCCGCTCCGCCGGCCCGGCCGCTCGCGCCCGACGACGACCCCGAGTTCCTGCGGCACCTGCGCGACATCGACACCAAGCACGAGCAGATGCTGAACCAGTGGGAGGCCGACCTCCGCAAGCGCGAGGCCGAGATCAAGGCCAAGAAGGACGCCGAGGACCGCGCCGCCGCCGAAGAGCTCGAGCGCCGTCGCCAGGCCGAGGCCCGCAAGCGCGAGGACGAGGCCCGTCACCACACCGACGACGAGGACGAGTCCCGCTAGTCCTCGCCGCGGCGGTCGCTCCGGGTCAGGTCCCGGAATCCGGCTCACGCTCGGGAAACCGACGCTTGGGCGCCCGATCCGCCCCGCAAGCGCCGGTTTCCCGAGCGTCCGCCGGATTCCGCAGCGTCACGACCGGCCTACCGGGTCAGAGGCCGCCGTAGGAGTGCAGGCCGTTGAAGAGGATGTTCACCCCGAAGTAGCTGAACAGCACCGTCGCGTACCCGACGAGCGCCACCACGGACGCCTTCGAGCCCTTCCAACCGGCCGTGGCGCGCGCGTGCAGGTACGCCGCGTAGGCGAGCCAGGTGATGAGGGCCCAGACCTCCTTGGGGTCCCAGCCCCAGTAGCGGCCCCACGAGACCTCGGCCCAGATGGCGCCGAGGATGAGGGGCCCGAAGGTCCAGATGGGGAACCCGATGGCGGTCAGCCGGTAGGCCAGCCGGTCCAGCGCGCCGGAGTCCGGCAGCGAGGCGCCGAAGCCCGACGTCCTGCCGCGGTCGGCGGCCCGCTCGGAGACGATCTGCAGAGCGCTGACCACGGCGGAGACGGTGAACAGGCCGAACGCCAGCACCGCGCAGCCGACGTGGATGACCAGCCAGTACGACTGCAGCGCCGGCTGCAGCGGGCCCGGCGGCACGTACAGGAACGTCGCCGCCAGCCCGACGGTGACGAAGATCAGCAGGACGGCCCAGACGGCGACGACCTTGCCGACGACGGTGCGGGCGAGGACGAGGAAGACGATCGAGGCGACGAGCGCGCCGGTGATGGAGAACTCGTACATGTTGGCCCACGGCGTGCGCCCGGTGCCGACACCGCGCATGACGACGCCCGCGGCCAGGACCAGCGTGGCCAGGCCGAACAGCACGCGGCCGTTGCGGCCGAGCCGGTCGGCCCGCTCCTCGATCTCGGCGTCGCCCGGCCCGGCCTCGGAAGCACCGGCACCGGCACCGGCGCTCGCTCCGGACACCGTCGACGACGACCCGCCGACGGCGATCAGCTCGTTCAAGCGGTCGGCCGAGCGCTCGGCCGCGGCCACCTCGGCAGAGCGGCGCAGGCGGCTGCGCAGACCACCCTCGGCGCAGAAGGCCAGCCAGGCCGCCAGGTAGACGAGGACCGCGACGACAACGACGTAGCGGCTCCACTCGGCGACGGCGTCGAGGTCCATCAGTCTTCCCTCTTCTCTTCCGCGCCTCCGAGGCGCAACAGCAGCCCGTCGGTGATGGCACCGACCTCGTCGACGAGGCGGTCGCCCGCCGAGCCCTCGGCCCGGTGCAGCCCCGCGACCTCGACCACGGTACGCCCCTCGGGTCCGACGGTGGCACGCACCCAGGCCCGGCGCCGGCGCACGTACAGCGAGCCCATGAGCCCGACGACCGCGAGCACCGCGCCGACGAGCGCCAGCTCGCGCCCGGAGTTCCGCCCGATCTGCAGGTTCACCCAGGTCACATAGCCGTCGAAGGTGATGAAGCGGCCGTCGGGCAGTTCGACGGTGTCGCCGACGACCAACTGGCGACGGTACGGCTCGCCGTTCTCCTGGAACTGCTCCATGTCGTCGGTGTCGAGCCGGTACACCGACTGCGGCTGGCCGTCGTCGAGGCCGAGGTCGCCGTGCCAGGCGGTCAGGAACACCGCCGGGTTGCGGGCACCGGGGAAGATCGAGCGCGGTCCGTTCTGGTCCAGCACGGCGGTGGGCAGGAAGTTGGCCTGGATGCCGATGTCGTCGCCGAACTCCGGCGGCACCTCGACCTTGACCACGCCGGTGGAGGTGAAGCTGGAGTCCTCGGGCAGGAACGGCACCGGGCCCTCGGCGAGGACGGTCTCGCGGTCGGCGGCCCGGATGGTGAACGCGGGCGCGTAGCCGGGGTTGATGATGTGCACCGACGTGCCGTCGATGTCGAGCGGCTCGTTGACCCGGATGGTGTGCGTCTCGGGCTCCGCGCCGGGCTCGCGCACCAGGCGCACCGTCGCCTCGTAGTGCGACGGCTGGCCGATCTGGTTGCCAGCGTCGACGAACTCCATGGTGAACGACTCGACGTCCATGGAGAACGGCGGCAGGTCCGACGAGTCGAACAGCGCGCCCGCGGAGAGGCTGTCGAACTGGATGACCTGGTTCGAGAAGCCCGAGCCCTCGGGCACCAGCACCGTCGCCCGGTAGCTGAACAGCCCGCCCAGGGCGACGGCCAGCAGCACGACCACGACGGACAGGTGGAAGAGCAGGTTGCCGGTCTCGCGCAGGTGCCCGATCTCGGCGGCGACGGCGTCGTCCTCGCCCGCCGAGCCCTCCGCCGCGGGCTTGCGCAGGCGGAACCGCCGGGAGCGCAGCTCGGCCCGGGCGACGGCGAGCACCTCGGCCGGCGTGGCGTCGACCTCGACCGTCCGGTACGCGGGCAGCCGCGACAGCCGCTTCGGCGCCTTCGGCGGCTGCGCCCGGACCGCCTTCCAGTGCTGCCAGCAGCGCGGCAGGATGCAGCCGACCAGCGACACCAGCAGCGCCAGGTAGATGGCGGCGAACCAGGGCGCGGAGTAGACGTCGAACAGGCCGAGGCGGTCGTACCACTCCGACAGCGTGGGGTTGCGGGCGCGGAAGTCGCGCACGTTGAGCGGGTTGACGTCGCTCTGGGGGATGACCGAGCCGGGGATGGCGGCGACGGCGAGCAGGAACAGCAGGATCAGCGCCACCCGCATGGAGGTGAGCTGCCGCCAGGCCCACCGCGCCAGCTCGCGGCCGTGCAGCGGCGGCGGCCGGTCGTCGACCGGCGGGCGGGTGTCCATCTGCGTCGTCATCGTGTGCCCATTCCTACACCGCCACCTCGAAGCCGCCGATCCAGCCTTGCATCGACGACATCAGCTCGCCCCACAGCCCCGTGACCAGCAGGACGCCGAGCACGATCAGCATGATGCCGCCGGCCCGCATGACCGCCACCTGGTGCCGTCGCACCCACTGGAACCACCGCGTCGCGCGCTGGTAGGCCAGCGCCGCCACCAGGAACGGCAGGCCCAGCCCCAGGCAGTACGCGAACGACAGCAGCGCGCCTCGGCCCGCGCTGGCCTCGGTGAACGCCAGAGTCTGCACGGCTGCCAGCGTCGGCCCCATGCACGGCGTCCAGCCGAGGCCGAACACCACGCCCAGCAGCGGCGCCCCGGCCAGCCCCACGGCCGGGTTCATCCCGGTATGCCAGTCGCGCGACAGCCCCGGCAGCCAGCCGGCGAACAGCAGGCCCAGGACGATCGTCACGACGCCCATCACCCGCATGATCGTCTCGCCGTGCTCCTGCAGCACGGCCCCCAGGCCGCCGAAGAGCAGCCCGTACGACACGAACACCACGCTGAACCCGAGCACGAACAGCAGCACGCCCAGCAGCAGCCGGCCCCGTCGTCCCGACGCCAGCTCCGCCCCCGACAGCCCGGTGACGTAGCCCAGATAGCCCGGGACCAGCGGCAGCACGCACGGCGACAGGAAGGAGACGAGCCCGGCCAGCGCCGCCACCGGCACGGCCAGTGCCAGCGAACCGGTCAGGACGGTGTCGCCGAAGGAGCTCACGATGTCTCAGCGGTGCCCTCCGCCGCGACCTCGCGGACGATGTCGGTCAGCGTCGTCTCGCCCAGCGGCCCGAGCACGCGCGCGGCGATGCGGCCCTCGCGGTCGATGACCAGCGTGCTCGGGATCGCCGCCGGCGGGATGGTGTCGCGGAAGGCGAGCAGCGCGTCGGACTTGGGGTCGTAGATGCTCGGATAGGTGATGCCGAACTCGTCCTCGAACTGCTGCGGCGCCCGGGTGCCGGGGTCGCGGACGTTGACGCCGACGAACTGCACGCCGTCGGGGCTCAGCGCCTCGTACGCCGACTGCAGGTCCGGCGCCTCCTTGCGGCACGGGGGGCACCACGAGCCCCAGACGTTGAGCACGACGACGTCGCCCACGGCGTCGGCCAGCTGGAACTCACCGCCGTCGAGCAGCTCGCCGCCGAACTCCGGCGCCGTCTGGCGCTCGGCCGGGTCGTAGACGCTGATGGTGCCGTCGCCGGCGATGTAGCCGGCCTGGTTCGCGTTGTCGTTGCGCTCGACCTGGCCGTCGGAGCACCCGGCGAGGACGAGCACGCCCACACCGAGGAGAAGAGCCAGCCGTCGCATCACGCACCCGCCGAGAACGGCTTGCCGATCTGGGGCAGCAGGTCGCCGGCCGGCTCGCTGTAGGCGACGGACACGATGGTCTCGCCGTCGTAGGTGACGGTGGTGAGGCTGGCCAGCGCGCACTCGCGCCGGCGCGGGTCGTGCCACAGGCGCCGGCCCTCGATGAAGCTGCGCACCGTCCAGATGGGCAGCTGGTGCGAGACGAGCAGCGCCTCGTGCCCGGCGGCGTCGCGGCGGGCGTCGTCCATGGCGGCCAGCATGCGCGCGGCGATGTCGCGGTACGGCTCGCCCCACGACGGCTTGAACGGGTTGCGCAGGTTGCGCCAGTGCTTGGGGTGGCGCATGGAGCCGTCGCCGACGCCGAACGTGAGGCCCTCGAAGACGTTGAGCGCCTCGAGAAGGCGGTCGTCGATACGGACGTCGAGCTCCAGCGCATCGGCGACGGGGGCGGCGGTCTCGCGCGCCCGCTCGAGCGGCGAGCTGACCAGCAGCGTGATGTCGCGGTCGGCGACGGACTCGGCCACGCGCTTGGCCATGGCGGTGCCGAGGTCGGACAGGTGGTAGCCCGCGAGGCGGCCGTAGAGCACCTTGGACGGGTTGTGCACCTCGCCGTGGCGGAGCAGGTGCACGCGGGTCAGCTCACTCACTCGCCCTCCCCCTCGGTGTCGACGGCGGCAGCTGCGGCCGCGGCGGCCGGCAGCGCCTGCGCGATGCGGTCGACGGCGCGGCCGTCGTGCGCGGCGCTGACGAACCAGGCCTCGAACGCCGACGGCGGCAGGTACACGCCGGACTCGAGCATGGAGTGGAAGAACGCCCCGAACCGGGCCGTGCTGGTCCGCTTCGCCGTCGCGAAGTCGGTGACCGGGGCGCCGTCGGGTGTGAAGAACACGCTGAACAGGTTGCCCGCGTACTGGACCCGATGCGCTACGCCAGCGGCGGTCAGGGCCTCGCCGACCAGCCCGCCGAGGCGCTGCGCCGTGGCGTCGAGGTGCGCGTAGACCTGCGAGTCGGCCAGCTTCAGCGTCGTCAGCCCGGCCGTGGTCGCGACGGGGTTCCCGGACAGCGTGCCGGCCTGGTAGACGGGGCCGGCGGGGGCCAGCAGCTCCATGACCGCCGCCGAGCCGCCGAACGCCGCCGCCGGGAAGCCGCCGCCCATGACCTTGCCGAACGTCGTGAGGTCCGGGGTGACGCCGTCGAGGCCGTGCCAGCCGGAGCGCGAGACGCGGAACCCCGTCATGACCTCGTCGAGGACCAGCAGTGCGCCGTGCTCGTGCGCGGTGTCGCGGAGGAACGCGTTGAAGCCGTCGGCCGGTGCGACGGCGCCCATGTTGCCCGCGGCGGCCTCGGCGATGACGCAGGCGATCTGCTCGCCGTGCTCGGCGAACGCCGCCTTGACCGCGCCGGTGTCGTTGTACGGCAGCACGAGGGTGTCGCCGGCCGACGCGCCCGTGACGCCCGGGGTGTCCGGCAGGGCGAACGTGGCGACCCCGCTGCCCGCCTGGGCCAGCAGCGCGTCGACATGCCCGTGGTAGTGGCCGGCGAACTTCACGACCTTGGTGCGGCCGGTGGCGCCGCGGGCCAGCCGGATGGCGCTCATGGTCGCCTCGGTGCCGCTGGAGACCAGCCGCACCTGCTCGACGCTGGTGCGGCGCACGATCTCCTCGGCCAGCTCGACCTCGGGCTGTGTGGGGGTGCCGTACGACGTGCCGCGCCCGACCTGCGAGCGGACGGCCTCGACGACCGCCGGGTGGGCGTGGCCGAGGATCATCGGCCCCCACGAGCCGACGAGGTCGAGGTACTCGTTGCCGTCGGCGTCGTAGAGGTACGGGCCGCTGGCGCGCTGCATGAACCTGGGGGTGCCGCCGACGGCGCGGAACGCCCGCACCGGCGAGTTGACTCCGCCGGGCGTGACGGCCCGCGCACGGTCGAACAGCTCCGCACTGCGGGGCACGTCGTCGTTGGTCACCGCGTCATTCTCGCAAGCCGCCCGAGCAGCCCGAACGCCACCCCCGGAGCGTTCGGGCCGCTCGCGCCGCGACCCCCGTCAGCGCAGCAGGTGCGACCCGCGGAAGTCCGCCGTGGACTGCCCGGTCGCCTCGCCCTTGCCGGTGCCCTCGATGGCCGACGTCGTCATGGCGAACGTCAGCGTGGCGTGCGCCGCCGCGTCGGACATCTCGTCCAGCGCCTGCTCCGACAGGTTGGTGATGTCGTCGCACTCCTGGTGGTAGCAGGGGTCGTAGGCCAGGCCCGCCGTGCCGCCGTAGATCGCCGCCTCTTCGGCCGTCTTCACGCCCTCGGCGCCGGTGAACAGGCCGCCGGCCGGGATGCCGGCGGTGATGAACGCGTCGTAGTCCGACCGCCCGTCGAACGCCGTCGGCTCGGTCTCGAGGCCCTGACTGCCGAAGTAGTCGACGAACACGTCCTCGACGACGCCGGACCCGGTGGACCCGAGCGAGGCGGTGTCGGAGGCGTCGCCGTCGTACACGAACCGCACGTAGTTCGGCGAGCCGACCATGTCGAAGTTGAGGTTGACGGCGGTGTTCTTGACCTGCCGCGGGGTGAGCGAGTCGACGTAGAACTGCGAGCCGATCAGCCCGGACTCCTCGGCACCCCACCAGGCGAACACGACCTGGTTGCGCGGCGTGACGTCGAGCGCGGCCAGCTGCAGCGCGATCTCGAGGTTCTGCGCCGAGCCGGAGCCGTTGTCGTTGATGCCCTCGCCGGCGGCGACGGAGTCGAGGTGCGCGCCGACGACGACCTGCCGGTCGCTACGGCCCTCGCCCGTGGTCGCGAGCAGGTTCGCCGTCGGTACGTCGTGGGTGATCAGCGTCGACGTCTCGACGTGCACGGTCACCGGGCCCGCCTGCGTGCGGGCGTACAGGTCCGCGCCGACGGCGAAGCTGGTGCCGATGACCGGGATCGTCGCCTGCGTGTCCGCGCCGAGCGTGCCGGCCAGGGTCTCGGTCCGGCCCTCCTGGCCCTCGTTGAAGATCACGACCGCGTCGTAGCCGGCGCTCTGCGCGTTCTCGGCCTTGACGGTGAAGTCGCAGGTGCCGCGCTGGACGAGCGCCACCTGCGGCTCGGTGGCCGAGGCCGGGACGAAGTCGGCCGGCTCGCAGCCGCTGCTCGACCCGGGCTGGGCCGGCGGCGGGACCAGGATGTCGGTGGTCGGCACCAACGTGCCGGTGACGTCGCCGCTGCCGGAGTACTCCATGGTGAGGAAGTCGTCGGCCTCGGTATAGGTGACGGGCTCGGGCGACACGCGCTCGAAGGCCGGCGCGGCGAGCTCCTCGAACACGTCGAACAGGAACGGCTGCACCGTCGTCTGATAGCCGGCGGCCTCGAGCTGCGCCTTCACGTACTGCAGCGAGGCGTCGTACCCCGGCGTGCCGGACGCCCGGGTGCCGCCGTTGGCGTCGGCGATGTCCTGGAACGCCTCGAGGTGCTCCAGGATGCCGGCCGAGGTGACGGCGTTGCGGAGGTCGGTGCTGTCGGCCGGCTTCGCGGCCGACGCCAGTGGTGCCACGGCGAGGATCAGTGCGCCGGTCGTGCCCAGTGCCCATGCTGCGCTGCGTTTCATGGTCCGCTCCCAGTGACAGAGACATCGTCCTGGTGGCGCCTGCGGACACCCCCGATTGCGGGCACGACGCTACGCCCGACGTCGCGGGCGCGGAACCCCTTCCGGCGCACTGATCCTTTCGTTCTGCGGAGCGCCGCGTCAGCGGCCGACGGCCTCCTCGACCCGCTTGCCGAGGGTCTCGTCGACGCTGCGCCAGTAGGCGTACACCCGCTGCCGCAGCTCGTCGGTCGTCACGTTGCCGACGTGACCGGCGATGTTGCCCACCAGGCGGTCGCGGGCGGCCTCGTCGAGCACCTCGCGGACCAGCGTGCCGGCCTGGCCGAAGTCGTCGTCCTCGGCGTGCAGGGTGGCGGCGGCGCGCACGAGCTCGCCGTCGGACTCCCAGCCCGCGTCGCCGACCAGCGACGGCTCGGCCGCCGGGCCGCCGTGGCTGTTCGGCGCGTAGACGGGACGGTCGGCGGCGGCGAAGTCGAACCGCATGGCGCCGTCCTTGGAGTACGAGTGGACCTCGTTCTTCGGGGCGTTGACCGGCAGCTGGTTGTAGTTGGTGCCGATGCGGTACCGGTGCGCGTCGGCGTAGGAGAAGATGCGCCCGAGCAGCATCTTGTCCGGGCTGGCGGCGATGCCGGGGACGAAGTTGCTCGGCTCGAACGCGGCCTGCTCGATCTGCGCGAAGTAGTTCTCCGGGTTGCGGTCCAGCCGCAGCGAGCCGACCTTGATCAGCGGGTAGTCGCCCTTGGGCCACACCTTGGTGAGGTCGAACGGGTTGAACCGGTAGCTCGCGGCGTCGGCGTACGGCATGACCTGCACGTACACCGTCCACGACGGGTGGTCGGCGCGCTGGATGGCCTCGTAGAGGTCGCGGATGTGGTGGTCGGCGTCCTCACCGGCGATGCGGTCGGCGTCGGCCTGCGTCAGGAACTCGTGACCCTGGTCGGTGCGGAAGTGGTACTTGACCCAGAACCGCTCGCCACCGGCGTTGATCCACTGGTACGTGTGCGAGCCGAAGCCGTCCATGTTGCGCCAGGTGCGCGGCAGGCCGCGGTCGCCCATGAGCCAGGTGACCTGGTGCGCGCTCTCGGGCGACAGCGTCCAGAAGTCCCACTGCATGTCGTGGTTGCGCAGGTTGGAGCCCGGCAGCCGCTTCTGCGAGCGGATGAAGTCGGGGAACTTGATGGTGTCGCGCAGGAAGAAGACCGGGGTGTTGTTGCCGACGATGTCGTAGTTGCCCTCGGTCGAGTAGAACTTCAGCGCGAAGCCGCGCGGGTCGCGCCAGGTGTCGGGGCTGCCCTGCTCGCCGGCGACGGACGAGAAGCGCGCCAGCGCCTCGGTGCGGGCGCCGGGCTGGAACAACGCCGCCTTGGTGAACTGGCTGACGTCCTCGGTGACCTCGAGGACGCCGAACGCGCCGCCGCCCTTGGCGTGCACCACGCGCTCCGGCACGCGCTCGCGGTTGAACTGGGCCAGCTTCTCGACCAGGTAGTGGTCGTGCAGGACGATGGGGCCGTCGGGACCCACCGTCTGGGAGTGGGCGTCGCTGGCCACCGGTGCGCCGGAATTGGTGGTCGTGTGCGGCGTCGAGCTCATGCAGTCTCCTCGTTGGGGGTGGTAGCTGACCGCGAGGTCTCGCGCCAGCGGGGGTGTATCAGCGGCAGTCGGGGCAGAGCCCCCAGAAGGTCACCTCGGCCTCGTCGAGCACGAAGCCGTGCGTGTGTGCCGGCGCCAGGCACGGCGCCTCTCCGGAGCAGTCGACGTCGACGATGACGCCGCAGCCCCGGCAGATCATGTGGTGGTGGTTGTCGCCGACACGCGTCTCGTAGCGCGCGGCGGACCCGGCCGGCTCGATGCGGCGCAGCAGCCTCGCCTCGGTGAGGGCGTGCAGCACGTCGTAGACGGCCTGGGTGGAGACGGCCCCGAGCGAGGACCGGACGTGCTTGGCGACGGTATCGGCGTCGGCGTGCGACTCGCGCTCGAGCGCGACGAGGACGCCCACCCGGGGAGCGGTCACCCGGAGCCCCGCGGCCTGCAGCCGCGCCGCGGCGTCGTCGCGGAGCTGCACGTCGGTGGGCACGAACCGATCCTCGGCCCTTTTCTGGAACGAGTCAAGTAAGCGTCTGAATCCAGACGAAATGTCCGAGTCAGTCGGCTTCGGGCGGGCCCACGTCGGGGTGCCGGCGCAGGTGCACGACGCTGGCCACCAGGCCGCCCCACACGATGACGACGGCCACGATCAGCATGACGACGGCTCCGGCACTCATGCCCGCTCCCTTCCGCCGACGGTCTCGAGTTCGGCGGGGACGAAGGTGTCGCGGCCGCGCCAGGGGAACAGCGACAGCAGCACGCCCAGCACCGCGGCGCCGACCGCGACGCCCCAGCCCGCGGCGAGCAGGAAGCCGTCGGAGTAGCCCGCGTAGTTCTGGTCGAACTCCTGGCGCAGGCTGTCCCAGAGCATCCAGCCGAGCATGACCGGCGTGACCACGCCGAGCGCCACCTGCCACCAGGTGCCGAGCCGGACCGTGGAGGTGAGGTTGGCGTGCGCGCGCAGCGACGGGAGCAGCCGCAGCCCCCAGGCGACGACGACCACGACGACGAAGGCGGCGAGGACGATGCCGTACTGGTTGATGAAGTGGTCGGCGGCGTCGAGGTAGTGCAGCCCCTGGGCGGTCGGGAAGATCAGGATCGACACCAGCGCGATGGCGCCGCCGACCGTCATGACCGCCGGGACGCGGCGCATGCCGGTGCGGTCCTGGGCCGCCGACACGACCACTTGCACAATGCTGATCAGCGACGTGACGCCGGCGATGACCAGCGACGCGAAGAACAGCACGCCGAACAGCCCGGCACCGCTGGTCAGTGTCGAGATGATCTGCGGGAAGGCGATGAACGCGAGCCCGACGCCCGACTGCGCCACCTCGTCGACGGCGACACCCGCGGACGCCGCCATGAAGCCCAGCGTGGCGAACACCCCGATGCCGGCCAGGATCTCGAACGAGCTGTTCGCGAACCCCGCCACCAGCGCGGAGCCGGTGAGGTCGGACCGGCGGTGCAGGTGCGAAGCGTAGGTGATCATGATGCCGAACCCGACCGACAGCGAGAAGAAGATCTGGCCGTACGCGGCGACCCACACGCTGCCGTCGGTGATGGCGCCCCAGTCGGGCGAGAACAACGCGTCGAGGCCCTGCGCCGCCCCGTCGAGGAAGAGCGCCCGAACCACCAGCACGAGGAACAGCGCGACCAGCAGCGGGATGAACACCCGGTTGGCCCGCTCGATGCCGCGACGCACGCCCAGCGCGAGTACCACCAGCACGAACGCCCAGACCGCGACGAGAGGCCACAGAACGCCGGAGACGTACGACGTGATGGCACCCGGCTCGCCGACCTCGAGGAACTCGCCCAGCAGGAACGCCTCGGGGTCGTCGCCCCAGTCCTGGCCGACCGAGAAGCCCATGTACCGGACCGCCCAGGCGATGATGACGGCGTAGTAGGCGGCGATGACCACGCAGATGCCGACCTGCCACCAACCGAGGACGGTGGCCCGCCGGTGGATGCGCCGGAAGGCGAGCGGCGGCGAGCCGTGGTAGCGGTGGCCGATGGCGTACTCGAGTACCAGCAGCGGGATTCCCGCGGTCAGCAGCGCCACCAGGTACGGCAGCAGGAAGGCGCCGCCGCCGTTGTCGTAGGCGACGTAGGGGAACCGCCAGATGTTGCCCAGGCCGACCGCCGAACCGATCGCCGCGAGCAGGAAACCGGCGCGGGTGCCCCATTGCTCCCGTTCGTGCTGCATGTCCCTCCTCGGACCACTTGTAACAGCCGACCTTACCGGCTGGGTCCGACAGGGTGAAGATCAGCGGGCGGCGCGCAACCAGTGGGCGGCCTCGACCGCCCAGTAGGAGAGGACGATGTCGGCACCCGCGCGCCGGATCGACGTCAGCGTCTCGAGGACGGCCTTGTCGCGGTCGATCCAGCCGCGTTCGGCGGCGGCCTGGATCATCGCGTACTCGCCGGAGATCTGGTACGCCGCGACGGGAACGTCGACGAGGTCGCGGACCCGGGCCACCACGTCGAGGTAGGACATGGCCGGCTTGACCATGACCATGTCGGCGCCCTCGTCGATGTCGAGGGCGGTCTCGCGCAGCGCCTCGAGGCCGTTGGCGTGGTCCTGCTGGTAGGTCTTGCGGTCGCCGGTCAGCGACGACTCGACGGCCTCGCGGAACGGGCCGTAGAAGGCCGAGGAGTACTTGGCCGCGTACGCCAGGATCGCGACGTCGGTGTGGCCGGCGGCGTCGAGTGCCGTCCGCGCGGCCGCGACCTGGCCGTCCATCATGCCGCTGGGCCCGACCACGTGGACACCGGCGTCGGCCTGGGCGACCGCCATGCGGCCGTAGACCTCGAGCGTGGCGTCGTTGTCGACGGTGCCGTCGGGCGCCAGCACGCCGCAGTGGCCGTGGTCGGTGAACTCGTCGAGGCAGAGGTCGGCCATGACGACGGTGGCGTCGCCCACCTCGGCGACGACCTCGCGGATGGCGGCATTGAGCGGCCCCTTGGGATCGACGCCGCCGGAGCCCACGGCGTCCTTCCGCTCCGGGATGGCGAACAGCATGAGCCCGCCGACGCCGGCCTCGACCGCCTCGAGCGACGCCTTGCGCAGCGACTCCATGGTGTGCTGCACGACGCCCGGCATGGACGCGATGGGCCGCGGCTCCGTGGCGCCCTCGCGGACGAACATCGGCAGCACGAGGTGCCGCGGCTCGAGCGACGTCTCGGCGACCAGCCGCCGCATGGCTGGCGTACGGCGCAACCGCCGCGGCCGGATCTCCGGGTACCCCATGCTGCTCGTCCCCCTACTGGGCGTTCTTGCGCCGCGCGGACGCCCGGCGGCGCTGCGACGGCTTGAGCACCGGCTCGCCGGCCTCGACCATGGCCAGCCGCCGCGACAGCCCGAACTGCGCGAGCGCCTCGGCCAGCGCCTCGACCGACGGCTCAGGCGCCAGGACGTCGACCCGAAGGCCGTGCTCCTCGGCGGTCTTCGCGGTCTGCGGGCCGATGCAGGCGACGACGGTGGACGCGTGCGGCTTGCCGGCGATGCCGACGAGGTTGCGCACCGTCGAGGACGACGTGAAAGCGACGGCGTCGAACTTGCCGGTCTTGATGGCGTCGCGGGTCTCGGCGGGCGGCGGCGCGGCGCGCACCGTGCGGTACGCCGTGACGTCGTCGACCTCCCAGCCCATGTCGGTCAGTCCGGCGGCCAGCGTCTCGGTCGCGATGTCGGCGCGCGGCAGGAACACCCGGTTGATCGGGTCGAGCACCTCGTCGTAGGGCGGCCAGTCGTTCAGCAGCCCGACGGCGGACTGCTCGCCCGACGGGACGAGGTCGGGCTCGATGCCCCACGAGCGCAGCGCGTCGGCGGTCTTCTCGCCGACGGCGGCGACCTTCAGCCCGGACAGCGCGCGGGCGTCGAGGCCGTACGCCGTGAGCTTCTCCTTGACCGCACGCAGCGCGTTGACCGAGGTGAACGCGATCCACTCGTAGCGGCCCTCGACCATGCCGCGAACGGCCTTGTCGATCTGCTGCGGGTTGCGCGGCGGCTCGACGGAGATGGTCGGGACCTCTTCGGGCACCGCACCCGAGCGACGCAGCGCCACGGACAGCTGGCCGGCCTGCTCCTTGGTGCGCGGCACCAGGACCCGCCAGCCGAACAGCGCCTTGGTCTCGAACCACGAGAGCGTGTCGCGGTGCTCGATGGTGTCGCCGACGATGACGACGAACGGCCCCTCGACCTTCGCCGCGCGGGCGTCGGCGGCCACCGAGGCCAGCGTCGACACGACGGTCTGCTGCTCGACGGTGCTGCCCGAGGTGACGACGGCGACCGGCGTGGACGGCACCCGGCCGGCGTCGACGAGCGCCTCGGCGAGGTGGCCGAGCTGCTCGGTGACCCCGGTCAGGAGGACGGTGTCGGCCGTACAGGACTTGAGGTCGATCTTGCCGCCGACGTCGAAGATCTCGACGCTGCGGCGGCGGCCGGTGACCAGCGGGATGCCGGCGTACGCGGCCACGGAGGTCGCCGTGGCGACGCCCGCGACCACCTCGAACGGGACGCCGGCCTTGGCGCAGGCGAGCGCCTCGTCGGCGCCGGTGGCGTGGGTGAACGGGTCGCCGCCGAGCAGTCGCACGACTCGCCGGCCCCCCTTGGCGGCCTGGACCAGACGGCGCCCACGCACCGCCGGGGTCAGGGTGACGCCTTCGTCGTCGATGCTGACGTCGACGACCTCGATGATGCTGGGCGCGTAGGCGAGCATCGCGCGGTGCGCCGGCTCGTCGATGACGACGACGTCGGCCCCTCCGAGCACCTCGACCGCCCGTAGTGTGAGCAGCCCCGGATCGCCGGGACCGGCGCCGACGAACGCGACGCCACCTTCATCGGTGCGCTGCTTCGCACCTCGCGGAGTGGTCACGACTCTATTCCTCCTTCGACGCCGGTCCGCCGGCGTCGACGACTGCCCCGGCCCCGTCGGCGAGAAGCTCGAGCGCGAGGTCGCGCCCGATCTGCTCCGCCCCCCCGAGGGGTCCGGTGGCTGACTTGCGGATACTCAGCGAGCCGTCGCGTGAAGCCACGACGGCCCGGATGTACAGCTCGAGGCCGTCTTCACCCTCTGCCGCCTCAGCGTAGGCGCCCACGGGCGCCGTACAACCGGCCTCGAGCACGGCGAGGAGGGTCCGTTCAGCGGTGACCGCCGCCCTGGTGGCGGCGTCGTCGAGCGCGCCGAGCGCCTCGACCAGCGAGGTGTCGGCGCGACGGCACTCGATCGCGAGGGCGCCCTGGCCCGGCGCGGGGAGCACCTGCATGGGATCGAGCACCTCGGTGACGGAGTCGAGGCGGCCCAGCCGGGAGAGCCCGGCCCGGGCCAGCACGACGGCGTCGAGCGTGCCGTCGGCGACCTTGCCCAGCCGGGTGTCGACGTTGCCCCGCAGACCGACGATCTCGATGCCCAGGCCCAGCGCGTGCAGCTGCGCCTCGCGCCGCGGCGACCCGGTGCCGACCCGCGCCCCGGCGGGGAGGTCGGACAGCTTGAGGCCGTCGCGGGCGCACAACGCGTCGCGCGGGTCCTCGCGCTCCGGGACGGCGGCCACGACGAGGTCGTCGGCCGGGGTCGTCGGGAGGTCCTTGAGGGAGTGGGCGGCGAGGTCGACGCGGCCGTCGAGCAGCGCCTCGCGCAGTGCCGTCACGAAGACGCCGGTGCCGCCGATCTGGGCCAGTGGCGCCGTCGACACGTCGCCCTTGGTGGTGATCTGGACCAGCTCGACGTCGTGGCCGAGCGCCTGCAGCCGCTGCTGCACGTAGCGCGCCTGGACCATGGCGAGGGCGCTGCCCCGCGTGCCCAGCCGCAGCGGCGTGGTCGATGCCGCGGTCATGGCGCCACCGTCCCGTCGGGCTTGGCGACCGCGTCGATGGAGCGGCGGTCGAGGGCGAACAGCTCGCGCAGCGCGGCCTCGTAGGTGGCGCCGTCGGGCTGGGCGGCCAGTTCCTTGACCCGCACCGTCGGCTGGTGCAGCAGCTTGTCGACGACGCGGCGGACGGTGCGCGCGACCTCGGCGCGGGTGCGCTCGTCGAGGTCGGGCAGCCGGCCGGCCATGCGGGTGAGCTCGGCATCGACGACGTCGTCGGCCATGCTGCGCAGCGCGACGACGGTGGGCGCCACCTGGGCGGCCCGGCGCGCGGTGGCGAACGCGGCGACCTCGTCGGTGACGATGGAACGGACGGCGGAGACGTCGTCGGCCATGGTGCGAGCGTCGGCGACGTCGTCGTCGGCGGCCACGCTGAGGCGGGCGAGGTCGGCCAGGACCACGCCGGGAAGGTCGGCCACGCCGGCGTCGACGTCGCGCGGGAGGGCGAGGTCCACGATGCCCAGCGGCCGGCCGCCGCGGCGCGCCACGGCGGCTTCGACGAGGTCGTAGGGCAGCACGACGCCGGCCGCGCCGGTGCACGAGACCACGATGTCGACGGTGCGCAGCGCCGCTGGGAGGTCGGTCATGGCGACGGCGACGCCGCCGATGGCCTCGGCGACGCGGGCGCCGTTCTCAGGAGTGCGGTTGGCGACGACGACCTCGACGCCTTCGCGCTGCAGCGTGGCCGCGGCCAGCGAGGCCATGGACCCGGCGCCGACCACCAGGGCCGACGTGCCGGGCAGCAGCTCGCGCCAGGACGCGCCGCCGACCTGGCCGGACGACCAGCCCTCGGCCGCGACCGCCGGCAGCACCCGGGCCAGGCCCAGCGTGACCAGCGAGCGGCCGGCGGCGTCGATGCCGGTCTCGGCGTGCGCGCGCTTGCCGACCCGCAGCGCGTTCTGGAAGAGCTCGGTGAGCACTCGCCCGGTGGCGCCGGACGTCTGCGCGAGCCGGAACGCGTCGCGGACCTGGCCGAGGATCTGCGTCTCGCCGACGACCATGGAGTCGAGGCCGCTGACGACGTGGAACAGGTGCGAGACCGCGCGGTCGCCGTAGTGCACGTAGAGGTACGGCGTCAGCAGCTCGATGGGTGCGCCGGTGTACAGCGACAGCAGCGCGCTGGCCTCTTCGATGCCGCCGTGGAACGTGGCGGTGTCCATGTACAGCTCGAGCCGGTTACACGTCGCGATGACGACGGCCTCGGCGATCTGGTCCGACGACGGGACCTCGTCGAGCAGCTTCCCGACGGCGGCGCGGTCGAGCGCGACGCTCTCGAGCACCTCGACGGGGGCGCTGCGGTGCGACACCCCGATGGCGAGCACGCTCATCCGTTCACCGCCTCGGCCAGCTCGGCCGCCTGCTCGGCGGTCAGGGCCAGCGCGGCGCCGTTCTTGCGCTGCTCGTGGTAAGCGAGGATCTGCAGTTCGGTGGAGAGGTCGACCTTGCGGAGGTCGACGCCCTCGGGCACCTGCACGATGGCCGGTGCGAAGTTGAGGATGCTGGTGACGCCGGCGGCGACGAGGCGGTCGCAGACCAGCTGCGCGGCCCGGGCCGGCGTGGCGACGACGCCGATGGCGATGCCGAGGTCCTGGACGATCTGCTCGAGCTCGTCGGCGTGGCGGACGTTGAGGCCGGCCACCTCTTCGCCCAGGCGGCTGGGGTCGGCGTCGACCAGCGCCGCGATGCGGAACCCGCGGGACGCGAACCCGCCGTAGTTGGCCAGCGCGTGGCCGAGGTTGCCGATGCCGACGATGACGACGGCCCAGTCCTGGGTCAGGCCGATCTCGCGGGTGATCTGGTGGCGCAGGAAGTCGACCTCGTAGCCGACGCCGCGGGTGCCGTAGGAACCCAGGTAGGAGAGGTCCTTGCGCAGCTTGGCGGAGTTGACCCCGGCCGACGCGGCCAGCTCTTCGGAGGAGACCGTGGCGACGCCGCGCTCGGCGAGATTGGTGAGCGCACGCAGGTAGAGCGGCAACCGCGCGACCGTCGCCTCCGGCACGCCGCGCGGCGGTGCTGCGGCTGGTGTCGGTGTGGACGACGGACGGCTGTTTCGGGTCACGACACTCCCCGGTCGGCCGGCGCGGAAGGCGACATCCGGGGGCCGGGTGACGGACCCGAACCGGCAGGCTTTACGATGCGCCCCAGCCTAGACGCTTGTGAACGTATGCACAAAGTTGCTGTTCCGGCGTGGATGTTCTATAAGGCGCCGGTCAGAGCCCGGCGCAGCCGGTCGGCGTCGACCCGCCAGAAGTCGTGCTGAGCACCGTCGACGAACGTGACGGGGATCTGCTCGCCGTAGCGCTTCTCGAGCTCGGGGTCGCCGACGATGCTGCGTTCCTCCCAGCCGACGCCGAGCTCGGCGCAGACCGCGTCGACCACTGCACGTGCATCGTCGCAGAGGTGGCAGCCGGGCTTCCCGAGCAGCAGGACGCGCGCTCCGGGACCCTGATTCACGTCGGTCACGGAGTCAACCGTACGCAAGTCCGGCGCGCCGCTACTCTTGGCGACCATGCCGGGTTTGCGCTTGCGCAGGGAACGGACCGGGGCCGCGTCGGAACGGGCGCGGGCCGACGTGGCGGCCAGCACCGCCGAGGCGATCGCCGGCATCGAGCTGCCCTCGGACGCCCGGGCTGCGGCCTTCTTCGACCTCGACAACACGGTGCTGCGCGGCGCCTCGCTCTTCTACCTGGCCCGCGGCATGCACCAGCGCGGGCTGCTGCGCACCAGCGACATCCTCCGGTTCGGACGCCAGCAGCTGCAGTTCGCGTTCGGCGCCGAGGACCCCGACCACATCGTCGAGGCGCGAGCCGCGGCGCTGTCGTTCATCGCCGGCCGCTCGGTCGAGGAGCTCTCGCGCGTCGGCGAGGAGATCTTCGAGGAGCTCATGGCCGACAAGCTCTGGCCGGGCACCCAGGCGATCGCACAGCTGCACATCGACCAGGGGCAGCGGGTCTGGCTGGTCACGGCGGCGCCGGTCGAGGTGGCGACGATCATCGCCCGGCGGCTCGGGCTGACCGGCGCGCTGGGCACCGTCGCCGAGCACGTCGACGGCGAGTACACCGGCCGGCTGGTCGGCGACCTGCTGCACGGCGAGGACAAGGCGGCCGCCGTCCGGTCGCTGGCCGAGCGCGAGGGCCTCGACCTCGGCCGGTGCTCGGCCTACAGCGACTCCGCCAACGACATCCCGATGCTCTCGCTGGTCGGCTTCCCGTGCGCGGTGAACCCGGACCGGAAGCTGCGCCGTCATGCCCGCAAGCGCGGCTGGCGCATCCGCGACTACCGCGCCCGCCGCCGGAACACCACGCTCGGCCTGGCCGCCGGGACGGGCGCCGTCGCCGGTGCCGCCGTCGGCATCATCGCCGCGCGCAAGAAGCGCTGACCGCAGCTGACGCCGTCACCCGAAGGCGGGGCCGCGCAGCTCGAGCAGCTCGGTGAGCGTGGCCTGGATGGTGTCGCGCACCTGGTCGGTCAGCTCGAACACGACCATGGGGTCGTCGGCGGCGCCGGGCGGGTAGTCGTCGGTGCGGATCGGCTCGCCGAACTCGATGATCCACTTCGACGGCAGCGGCACGAGGCCCAGCGGCCCGAGCCATGGGAACGTCGGCGTCAGCGGGAAGTACGGCAGGCCGAGCAGCCGCGCCAGCGACTCGGCGTTGCCGATCATGGGGTAGATCTCCTCAGCCCCGACGATGGAGCACGGGATGATCGGCGCGCCGGTGCGCAGCGCCGCCGACACGAACCCGCCGCGGCCGAAGCGCTGCAGCTTGTAGCGCTGCGAGAACGGCTTGCCGACGCCCTTGAATCCCTCGGGCCAGACGCCGACCAGCTCGCCGTTGCCCAGCAGCGCCTCGACGTCCTCGTTGCAGGCCAGCGTGGTGCCGCTGCGGCGCGCGAGATCGGAGACGAACGGCAGCTGGAAGACCAGCGTGGCGCCGAGCGCGCGCAGGTGCCGGGCCTTCGGGTGGGTGTCGTGGACGGCCAGCTGCGTCATGAGGGAGTCGACCGGCAGCGTGCCCGAGTGGTTGGCCGCGACCAGCGCCGCGCCGGAGTCGGGGACGTTCTCGATGCCGCGCACCTCGACCCGGAACCAGTGCTGGTACCAGGGGCGCAGCAGCGGCAGCAGCACCGTCTCGGTGAGCTCGGGGTCGAAGCCGAAGGGGTCGACCTCGAACTCGCCGGTCAGCCGCCGCCCGGCGAACGCGACCAGCTTGTCCAGCTGCTCGCCGTCGACGCCGAGGCGGTCACGCACCACCCGGCCGGCCGCGGCGGCGACGCGGTCGAACAGACCGGGCAGCGGGCTATCGGCCACGGCTGTCCTCCCCGGTCAGGACGCCGCGGACGGTGTGCTCGACGGCGCGGATGCGGTCGCGGTCGAGCAGGCCGCCGTGGGTGCGGGCGCCGGCGAACGCGTCGAACGTGGCGACCGTGCTGTAGACGGGGTCGAACTTCAGCTGCGTGCGCATACGGGTGGTGTCGACGCCGCGGCCGTAGGTGAGGAACCGCACCATGGCGGAGTCCATGTCGACGACGCCGGTGCGCCGCAGCAGGCCCCCGACGAACGGCGAGCCGAGCGTCGGCAGCGGCACGATGGGCCGGCCGGCCCGGCGCAGCGCCTGGCTCAACACCAGGAAGCCGTCGCCGGCCACGTTGAAGATGCCCGGGCGGTGCTCGACCGTCGCCAGCCGCAGCGCGTCGACGCAGTCGTCCTCGTGGACCAGCTGGAAGCGCGGATCGCGGCCCAGCACCACCGGCACGACCGGCAGCACGAAGTACTCCGACAGCCCCGTGCGGATGTCAGGGCCCAGCACGTTCGCGAACCGCAGGATCGTCACGCCCACGTCGGGACGGCGGCGCGAGAACCCGCGCACGTACGCCTCGACCTCGCCCGCGTCCTTCTCATAACCGCGCCGCGTCGTGGCACCGGACACCATGTCCTCGGCGAACAACGCCGGCGCCTGCGGACCCGAGCCGTACACCGTCGTCGACGACTTCACGACCACCTTGCGCACCGACGCCGACCGCTGGCACGCCGCCAGCAGCTGCATGGTGCCGATGACGTTGATCTCCTTCTGCGGCGTCCGGCCACCCGCATCGGCCCGCGTCGCCAGGATGTTCATGTGCACGACGGTGTCGGGAGCGGCGCGGTCGATGACCCGGCCGATGTCGGACGTGCGGATGTCGGCACGCACGAACTCCGCCCCGCCGATGCTCTCGGCAGGCTCGACCAGATCGACCCCGACGACGCGACTCACACCGGGCTCGGCCGCGAGGCGCTCAGCCAGCCGGGCGCCCAGATGCCGGGCGACACCGACGACCATCACAACCCTGGACACTGCTGTCCCGCTCTCCCCGTCGAGCCCGGCCGCGCGAGACACCACCCCCGCGCGGCCGCGAAAACTACCTACTTGCCCATGCGGCGACGCTGCACCCGCGTGCGACGCAGGAGCTTACGGTGCTTCTTCTTCGCCATCCGCTTGCGGCGCTTCTTGATCACAGAGCCCACAGGGCACCCTCACTCGCACGTATGGTTGACGCGCGCCAGCCGCGCGACCGGCCAAGCCTACCCGGCTGACCGGGGGCAGCGTCCAATCCGGGTCGCTCGCAGGCGTCAGCCGGCCTGCATGCCCCGGACGTACGACTCGCGCAGGTACTCGTGCACCGCGCTCTCCGGGATACGGAACGAGCGGCCCACCTGCACCGCTGGCAACGTACCCGCGTGGACGAGGCGATACACCGTCATCTTCGACACCCTCATCGCCGTCGCCACCTCGGCGACGGTGAGGAAGCGCACCTCTCCAAGAGGTGCCTCGGGTCCGTTGGTCGTCATCGCTCCTCCACGTCGTGTGGGATGAATCGTAGTGGCGGATGTGACTCATGGGAAAGGGGGATCGAGAAGTGAATCGATCCGGCGCCCGGATTGATCCGTTCTCGTGACGTTTGGGCGACGTTCTACCGTGATCATCAAGGATTGGTGGGGTTATAGCGCCACGGATCCTGGACGATCTTCATCGTCCACAGGGAGCGCCCGCGGACGCAGGTCCACGCCGGCTCAGTAGGAGGGGTCCAGGCCGTGGAGGGGGAAGACGGCGGTGCGGGTGGCGTGGATGGCTTGGTCGAGCCGGTCGGCGGGGTCGTAGCCGTCGGACCAGTCGGCGTACGCGACGGAGCCGCCGTCGGTCATGCGCTGGGGCGGGGTGCGGTCGAAGCGCGCCGACACGTGCGCCCGCCACCCGGACGGTGTCGGCGTCGCCGGGTCGAGAGGGCGTTCCGCGGCGATGGCCAGCAGGTGCGTCCATGCCCGCGGCACGACCTCGATCAGGGCGTATCCGCCGCCGCCGGTCGCGACCCAGCGGCCGTCGCACAACTCGTGCGCCAGTTCGTGCAGGATCCGGTAGGACTCGCGCTGCCCGTCGATGGTCAACGCCAGGTGCGCCAGCGGATCCTCGAGGTGGGAGTCGCACCCGTGCTGCGTGAACAGCACCTCCGGTTTCCAGGCGCGCAGCAGCGGCGGCACGACGGCGTGGAAGGCGCGCAGCCAGCCGGCGTCACCGGTGCCGGGCGGGAGGGCGACGTTGACGGCGCTGCCCTCGGCGCCGGCACCACCGACCTCGGACGGGAACCCGGTCCCCGGGAACAGCGTCCGGGGCGTCTCGTGCAGGCTGATGGTCAGCACCCGGGGGTCGTCGTAGAAGACGGCCTGGACACCGTCGCCGTGGTGGACGTCGACGTCGACGTAGGCGACCCGCGTCGCCCCCGCGTCGAGCAGGGCCCGGATCGCCAGCGCGGGGTCGTTGTAGACGCAGAACCCGGAAGCGCTGGCGGGCATGGCGTGGTGCAGCCCGCCCGCCACGTTGACGCCGTGCGCCGCGGCACCCGACCACACCGCCCGCGCCGCCGCCACCGTCCCGCCGGCCACCAGCGCGCTCGCCTCGTGCATGCCGGCGAAGCAGGGATCGTCGGTGGTGCCCAGACCGTGTTCCAGATCGACGGTGGACGGGTCGGCCGACGCGGCCTTGACGGCGTCGAGGTACGCGGCCGTGTGCACCGTCCGCAGCAGGTCGTCGCCGGCCGGGGCCGGGGCCTCGACGCGGACACCGTCGGCGCCGAGGATGCCCAGCTCGCGGGCCAGCCGGATGGTGAGGTCGACGCGGACCGGGTTGAGCGGGTGCCCGGGGCCGAAGTCGTAGCCGATCAGGGCGTCGGACCAGGCCACGTGCACGGTATCCATGCCGAACCGTCAGACCGGCTCGCCGGACGACAGCGCGCGGGACCGGTCGCGGGCGGCCTCGAGCGCCACTAGGAAGTCGGCCCGGAGCCCGCCCTCCTCGAGCTTGCGCAGGGCCGCCGCCGTCGTGCCGCCCGGAGACGTGACCCGTTCGCGCAGGACGGTGGGGTGCTCGCCGGTCTCGCGCAGCAGCGCGGCCGAGCCGGTCAGCGTCTGCACGACGAGCTCGGTGGCGGTGACGCGGGTCAGGCCCAGGTGGACGCCGGCCTCGATCATGGCCTCGGCCACCATGAACACGTACGCCGGGCCGGACCCGGAGACGGCCGTGACGGCGTCCTGCTGCTTCTCGGGGACCCGGACCGACCGGCCGGTCGAGCGCAGCAGGTCCTCGGCCTCGGCGAGGTGCTCGTCGCCGCTGAACGAGCCGGGCGAGATGGCGGCCATGCCCTCGCCGACCAGCGCCGGGGTGTTCGGCATGACCCGCACGACGGCGACGCCGCCGGGCAGCCGCGCCTCGACGAACGACGTGGTGATGCCGGCGGCGAGCGACACGAACAGCTGGCCGGGACGAGCGGACGCCGCGACCTCGTCGAGCACCGGCCCGACGTCGTACGGCTTCACCACCAGCAGGACGGTGTCGGCGCGCTTCACGGCCTCGGCGTTGTCGACGACCTCGATGCCGTAGCGCTCGGTCAGCTCGGCGGCGCGCTCGGGCCGCTTCTCGGCCGCCAGCACCTCGGACACGGGCCGGCCGCCCTGCAGGATGCCGGCGAGCAGTGCCTCGCCCATGACGCCGACACCGAGGATCGCCACCGTCATTTCGAGCTCGCCACCGATCGCAGGAGGAAGGCCAGGTCGGCCGGCCGCTCGGCCAGCCGCCGCACCAGGTACGCGTACCACTGCGGGCCGTAGGGGACGTAGACGCGGACCCGCTCGCCGGCGCGGACCAGCCGGCGCTGCTCGCGCGGGCGGATGCCGTAGAGCATCTGGTACTCGTAGCTGCCCTGCTCGCGGCGGTGCCGGGCGGCCAGCGAGCCGGCGATCTCGACCAGGCGGGGGTCGTGCGTGGCGATCATGGGGTAGCCGTCGCCGGCGAACAGCACCTTCATGCAGCGCACGTAGGAGCGGTCGACCTCGCCGCGGTCGCGGAACGCCACGCTCTCGGGCTCGTCGTACGCGCCCTTGCACAGCCGGACCCGCGAGCCCGACTGGGCGAGGTCGCGGCAGTCGGCCTCGGTGCGCTTGAGCCGGGCCTGCAGGACGGCGCCGACGTCCGGGAAGTCCTGGCGCAGCTCGCGCAGGACGTCGAGCGTGGAGTCGACGGTGGTGTGCTCTTCCATGTCCAGCGTGACGGTGGTGCCGGCGTCGGCCGCGGCCTGGCAGATCTGCCGCGCGTTCTCGAGCGCGATGGCCTCGCCGTCGGCCGGCAGCGACCGCCCGAGGGCGGAGAGGCGCACCGACACCTCGACGTCGGGGGTGAGCTCGGCCTTGTGCAGCGCCTCGAGCAGGGACACGTAGGCCTGGGCGACGGTGGTGGCCTGCGAGCGGTCGTGGGTGTCCTCGGCCAGATGGTCGACGGTGACCGCGAGGCCCTCGCCGGTGAGCTCGCCGGCGACCCGGACCGCGTCGCTCTGCTCCGCCCCGGCGACGTACCGGGAGACGACGGTGCGGGTCAGCGGCAGACGCTCAACGGTGTGCCGCAGCCGATCGCTCCGCGATGCGCCCAGCAACGCCGAACGCACCATCACCCTCGGGGCTGTCGCCAGACCATGCGGTCGGCCGCCAGCCGTCCTGTGAGCCAAGGCGGTGCCCTTCTCCTTCGCGCTAGCCGGACTCCGCCAGGGTACGGCACCGGAGGTCAGGCGGTGCGGCGACGCAACGTGGCCGCGCCGAGCGCCAGCAGCGCGATCGAGAACCCCAGCACGACGCCGATCTGGCCCCACACGGCCGGGTCGGTGTTCTGCTGGACCTCGCTCATGGCGTCGACGGCGTACGACAGCGGCAGCACGCCGGAGACGGCCTCGAGGAACGGCGGCAGCTGGTCGCGCGGCACCAGCAGGCCGCACAGCAGGAACTGGGGCAGGATCAGCGCCGGCATGAACTGCACCACCTGGAACTCCGTCGACGCGAACGCACTCACGAACAGCCCGAGCGCCACGCCCAGCAGCGCGTCGAACACCGCCACGGCGATCAGCAGCCAGGCCGGCCCGGCGGTGTCCATGTCGAGCAGGCCAACGGCCACCGATGCCGTGATCAGCGCCTGCACCAGCGCGACCGCGCCGAACGCCAGCGCGTAGCCGAGCAGGAAGTCGAGCTTGCCGGTGGGCATCGACAGCAGCCGCTCCAGCGTGCCCGACGTCCGCTCGCGCAGCGTGGCGATGGACGTGACCAGGAACATCACCAGGAACGGGAAGATCGCCAGCAGCGCCGGCCCGATGCCGTCGAAGATGGGGCCGCCGTCGTAGATCCACCACAGCAGCGTCAGCAGCAGGCTGGGCACCACCAGCATGAGCGCGATGGTGCGCGGGTCGTGCCGCAGCTGGGTCAGGACGCGGGCCGCGGTGGCCAGCGTGATGCGCGGCGTCATGACGACACCTCCGAGTCCGCCTTCTCGATCAGTTCCAGGAACGCGCCCTCGGCATCGGCCGCACCGGTGCGGGCCAGCAGCGCGGGCAGGGTGTCGTCGGCGAGCAGCGCGCCGTCGCGCAGCAGCACCAGCCGCTCGCACCGCTCGGCCTCGTCCATGACGTGGCTCGACACCAGCAGGGTGACGCCGTCGGCCGCGAGCCGGTGGAACAGCTCCCACAGCTGCACCCGCAGCACGGGGTCCAGCCCGACCGTCGGCTCGTCCAGCACCAGGACCTCGGGCGTTCCGAGCAGCGCCGTCGCCAGCGAGACCCTCGACCGCTGCCCGCCGGACAGCCGCCCGACGAGGTGGTCGGCGTGCGACCCGAGGTCGACCTGCTCGACCACGCGGTCGACGTCGGTCATCGGCGCGCCCAGCACGCGGGCGTAGTAGCGCAGGTTCTGCCGCACCGTGATGTCGGCGTAGACGCTGGGCGCCTGGGTCACGTAGCCCACGCGGTCGCGCAGCTCCTTGGCGCCGGCGGGCCGGCCGAGCACGTCGACGGTCCCGCCGGCCACCCGCTGCACGCCGACGATGGCGCGCATCAGCGTCGACTTCCCGGAGCCCGACGGGCCGAGCAGCCCGGTCAGGCTTCCCCGCCGCACGTCCAGGTCGAAGTCGTCGAGGACGGTCACCGTGCCGCGGACGACGCGCAGACCGCGGATCGAGATGGCCGGCGGGCCGTCGCCGTCCGGCGCAGAATTCATCATGTGTTGAATAATGCTGGCGCGAGTGGTCCCCGTCAAGGGCGTACGGGGTCCGGACCGGCTACTCGAGGGCGCCGTCGTAGTACTGCTGCAGCACCGGGGCGACCAGCGCGACCAGTTCCTCGTCCGGCACCGAGGCGATCGGCTCGAGCTTCACCACGTAGCGGACGATGGCCAGGCCGATGAGGTGCGACACCATGGCCTCGGCGCGCAGGGCGCCGTTGGGCACGTCCTGGAAGGCCGCCAGCACCCGGCCGAGGATGGCCCGGGTGACGAACTGGCGCAGCAGCCGGGCGGCGGCCTCGTGCTGCATGGCCGAGCGGAGCAGCGCGAGGATCGGCGCGCGGCCGACGGGGTCGCCCCAGACACCGATGAACGTGCGGATGGCCCGCTCGCCGATGCCGGCGTCGGCGGTGTGGTCGGCGATGGCGTCGGCGATGACCGACGGGTCCCAGGGGATCTCCATCGCGGCCAGGAACAGCTTCTCCTTGGACCCGAAGTAGTGGTGCACGAGCGCGGGGTCGACGAACGCGGCGGCCGCGATGGCGCGCATCGTGGCGCCGTCGTAGCCGCGCTCGCCGAAGACGGCGCGCGCGGCGGCGAGGATCTCGCCCTTGGTGTCCGGTGCGCCGCGACGCCGCCCGGACCTCCCCTTCAGAACCTTCCCCACAATTCCGGCATCCTATCCGCCGCCCGCCGCAACGGTGGACCCCGTCATCGCCGCAGGGACGAGTAATCCCTTGTCGCACTCTTTTCCCCGATGTCGAGGAATTGCCGATAACCCGTCTTAGATCGGACATAATCGGCACGAAACGCCTGCCCAGACGGCCTGTGGAGATGAGAGTCACACCGATCGGGTGACTCTCCGACAACACGCTTGACATATACGGCTCATCCGTCAAAGCTTTCGTGCTGATGCGCATCAAGCACCACCCGACCGCAACACAACGCGTGACCATTCAAGGAGTATTCTGGTGAAGAACGTACTGCGCGGCGCCCTCGTCGCTGGTGTGGCGTTCGCTGCCTCCATGGGCCTCGGGGCTTCGGCTCAGGCCACGGAGGTCCGGGCCGCCGACTCCCTCCCGGAGATCGACGTCCTGAACAACGCCTGCATCCTGCCGTGGTTCTGGCAGGGCCCGTTCAACGTGATGGTCGAGGACCAGTACGGCTCGTACTCGGCGTGCAACGGCGCGTCCGAGGACGACGGTGAGGGCAGCAGCATCGGCAACAACGCCTGCATCCTCCCCTGGTTCTGGCAGGGCCCGTTCAACGTCCTGCTGGGCTCGCAGGCCGGCGACTACGCGGCGTGCAACGGCTCGGAGGAGATCCCGGCCGACGTCCAGGAGCAGCTCGAGAGCCTGCTCCCCGAGGGCACCGCTCTCGAGGACCTCACCCAGGACCAGCTCCTGGAGCTGCTCCCCGAGGGCACGCAGCTGCTGCCGCAGGGCTGATTCCGGACGCCGTCGCCGTCAGGGCGACCGGTGTTCTGAGCTGAGGGCACGGGGCGGAGATTGTCAGATTCTCCTGCGGCAGTCTCCCCCGTGCTGCTCGGTGTGCACGACGACTCGCGTCGAGGGCGCCCGCCCTCGGCGCCTTTCGCATGTCCGGAGCAGACGAGGGAACGACGGCGTCAGCCCGCGGACCCGCCGCGGGCGACCACCTCGGCCGTCCCGTCGGCGCCCACCGCGAACGCCGTCTCGACCGACGCCGCCAGGTTGAGCCGGGTGAACGCGAGCGCCTCGGCGAGGTCGGCCTCGCGCTCGGCGGTGTTGCGCGCCCGCCGCGTGCTGACCTCGAGGATCACCGTCCCGGACCATTCGACCCTGGCCAGCCGCTCGAGCACCGCCGAGCAGGGCTGATTGCCGCGGCCGGGGATCAGGTGCTCGTCGCGGGCCGAGCCGGTGCCGTCGGTCATGTGCACGTGGGCCAGGCGGTCGCCGATGTCCTCGGACATCTTCAGGGAGTCCATGCCGGCCACCGCGGCGTGCGAGAGGTCGAGCGTGATGTGCTCGTACGCCTCGTCCGTGGGGTCCCAGTCGGGCGCGTAGGCGGCCACCTCGCGGCCGGCCGCGCGCCACGGGTACATGTTCTCGACGGCGACGGCGATGCCGAACTCGTCCTCGAGCCGGGGCACGAGCTCGACGAAGTTGCGCGCATAGTCGCGCTGCCAGCGAAAGGGCGGGTGCACGACGACGGTGGAGGCGCCCAGTCGCCGCGCGGCCTCGAGCGACTTCGTCAGCCGGACGGTGGGGTCGGGCGACCAGACCCGCTGGGTGATGAGCAGGCACGGCGCGTGCACGGACAGCACCGGCATGCCGTAGCGCTCGGACAGCCGCTCGATCTGGTCGATGTCCTGGCTGACCGGATCGGTCCACACCATGACCTCGACGCCGTCGTAGCCGAGCGACGCGGCCATCTCGAACGCCGTCGCCGCGCCCTGGGGATAGGTGGCGGCGGTGGACAGCCCCACGGGCGCCTCGGGGACACGCAGTACCCCGGAGGCACTCTGGCGCAGTTCGGACACGCTCCCAAGGGTAAGCGTCCCGTGTGTCGGCGGTGTGGCGGTCACGGCACGGATTCGGGGTCGAACTCCCAGTGCCAGGGCTCCGGTGTGCTGCCGCCGGGACGGGCCCAGTCCGGGTTGTCCCAGCCGTAGTCGTCGGCGTTGTCGTCGAGCCACTCGTAGAGGGCGCCGCCGAACGAGTTCGCGCCGCAGCCGATGTCGAGCGCCAGCCCCCAGCCGTGCTCGCTGGTGCCGGGGTACGCCGCCAGGCCGGGCTTGCGGTCGTAGACGTCGACCTGGGCGTCGTAGCTGCGGTAGGAGTCGGTGACACAGGCGATGAGGCCCTCGCCGGTCTCGGCGCGGTAGACGGCGTCGAGGGCGACGAACGAGGCAGCGGCGTCGGGGCGCAGCAGGTGGCCCTCGCCGATGGCGCACAGGTGCTCGTCGCCGAGCTCGCCGTTGTCGACGCCGTCGCCCGGGATGGTGGCCGTGCACCCCTCGACCGGCGGGAAGCCGGTGGGGGTCGGCGTGGGTGTCGGTGTCGGTGTCGGCGTTGCCGCCGGCGGCGGTGTGACCGCGGCCGCTGTGGGCGTGCCGGCGCCGGCCAGCGGGGACGGTGTGCCGGTGTCGCCGGCGCCCCCGTCGTCGCCACGGGCCGGCCCGCCGGCGGCGTCCTCGCGCTCGGCGTCGACGTCGAACGGCACCGGGCTCACGGGCGAGACGGCCGCCGTCGGCGAGTCACCCGGCGACATCGCGGTGACGGCGACGGCGG
This sequence comes from Jiangella mangrovi, assembly GCF_014204975.1. Taxonomy (NCBI): domain Bacteria; kingdom Bacillati; phylum Actinomycetota; class Actinomycetes; order Jiangellales; family Jiangellaceae; genus Jiangella; species Jiangella mangrovi. The sequence goes on along the minus strand of NZ_JACHMM010000001.1, from coordinate 2,747,460 downwards.
CGCTGGCCGCGGCGCCCGCACCCGCGACCGGGATCATGATGCTGAGGAGACGGGAGGGGCGACGGCGCTTGTGTCTTGAGGTCGAACCGCTTCGGCGTACGGCGTGGCGGGCTCTGCTCACGTGCGGCGGTCCTCCGTCAGGTCACGGGTCGATAACGGCCAGAAGACTCTAACCCGATTCGTCCGTTTCGCCGAAACCGGCCCCCTCGATCTGGTCGAGCCGGCGCAGGATGACCCCCTCGCGCAGCGCCCATGGGCAGATGTCGACCTCGTCGACCTCGAACAGGTCGATGGCGGCGTCGGCGACGACGGCACCGGCCAGCAGCTGCCCGGCCCGGCCGGCCGAGACGCCGGGCAGCTTCGAGCGTTCCGACGCCGTCATGCCCGCCAGCTTCTTGACCAGATCCTGCACGTCGGAGCGGCTGAGCGTGCGCCGGACGTACGGCCCGTCGCCCGACGGCGCGGCGCCGGCCACACGGGCCAGCGACCGGAACGTCTTGCTGGAGGCGACCGCGCGGTCGGGCGCGCCGTAGCGGTTGATGCTGCCGACGATGGAGGCGATCTCGGCGCGGACGTGCCGGCGCAGCGCCCGCAGCTCGTCCTTCGACGGCGGGTCGTCGCTGAACCAGGCGCGGGTGAGCCGGGCGGCGCCCAGCGGCAGCGAGACGGCGACATCGGGATCCTCGTCGCCGCCGGCCGCCAGCTCGAGCGAGCCGCCGCCGATGTCGAAGCTCAGCAGCCGGCCCGCCGACCACCCGTACCAGCGCCGCACCGCCAGGAACGTGAGCCGGGCCTCGTCCTGGCCGGACAGGATCTGCAGGTCGACGCCGGCCTCCTCGCGCACGCGGTCGAGGACGGCGGTGCCGTTGACGGCCTCGCGCAGCGCCGACGTCGCGAACGCCAGCATCGAGGTCGCGCCCTTGTCCTCGGCGACCTGGACCGCCTCGCGGCAGCTCTCGAGCAGCCGCTCGGCGCCGTCCTTGCTGATGGAGCCGGAGTCGTCGAGCAGCTCGACCAGGCGCAACTCGGTCTTGCGCTTGTACGCCGGGAGGGGCCGGGCGCCGCGATGGGCGTCGACCAAAAGCAGATGGACGGTGTTGGAACCGACGTCGAGCACACCCATGCGCACGGAAAGGACGATACTCGTGGAGTGGAGCTGCCGACACGCGGAGCGCGAGCCTGGGTCGAGTTCACCGACCCCGCCGACGACGGCCAGGTGCTGCGTTGCGACCTGACCTGGCTGACGTCGCGGTGGACGTGCATCTTCGGCCAGGGCTGCCCGGGCATCTACGCCGAGCGGCCCGACGACGGCTGCTGCACGCACGGCGCCCATTTCTCCGACGAGGACGACGAGAAGCGCGTGCGCGGCTACGCGAACCGGCTGGGCCCCGACGTCTGGCAGCTGCGCGACGAGGGCCTGCGCGGCGGCGTCATCGAGGTCGACGACGAGGGCGAGCGCAAGACCCGCGTCGTCGACGGCGCCTGCGTGTTCCTCAACCGGCCCGGGTTCGAGGGCGGCACGGGCTGCGCGCTGCACGCCTACGCGCTCACCGTCGGGCAGCACCCGCTCGAGACCAAGCCCGACGTCTGCTGGCAGCTGCCCATCCGGCGCACCTACCGCGACGCGGAGCGCCCCGACGGGTCCACGTACCTCGAGATCAGCATCGGCGAGTACGACCGCGCCGGCTGGGGTCCCGGCGGGCACGACATGACCTGGTACTGCACCACCGCCACCGAGGCGCACGTGGGCCGCGAGCCGGTGTACCGGTCCAACGAGCCCGAGCTGCGCGCGCTCGTCGGCGACAAGGCCTACGAGGAGCTGGCCCGGCACTGCGAGGCGTTCCTCGCCGCCCAGCTGCCGCTGCTGGTGCATCCGGCCACGGCGGCGCGGCAGCAGGAGCACTGACACAGAGAGACCGCCGGTCCCGAACCTCATTGGTCGGGGCCGGCGGCCTCTGCAGGAGACTTACTGTGGAGCTGACCTCTTACTGCTGGACCTGACGGCGGTTCACCGCGAACGCGGCGGCCGCGCCGGCGAGCAGCAGGCCCGCGCCGACGAACACCAGCTGGCTCGACGCACCGGTGTCCGGCAGCGACTCGCCGTCACCGGAGCCGTCGTCGGCCCCGCTGGCGGTGCCGTCGTCCGAGCCGTCCTCCGACCCGTCGGCCGAGCCGTCGTCCGACCCGTCCTCGGAGCCGTCGTCCGACCCGTCGGTCTCGGTGCCGTCGGTCTCGGTGCCGTCGACCTCGGTGCCGTCGACCTCGGTCCCGTCGACCTCAGTGCCGTCGACCTCAGTGCCGTCGACCTCAGTGCCGTCGACCTCGGTCCCGTCGACCTCAGTGCCGTCGACCTCAGTGCCGTCGACCTCAGTGCCGTCGACCTCAGTGCCGTCGACCTCGGTCCCGTCGACCTCAGTGCCGTCGACCTCGGTCCCGTCGACCTCAGTGCCGTCGACCTCGGTCCCGTCGACCTCAGTGCCGTCGACCTCGGTGCCGTCGACCTCAGTGCCGTCGGTCTCGGTCTCCGCCTCGGCGCGCATGTCGCAGGCCTGGTAGTAGGCCTCCTGGCTGCCGATGACGGCGTTGACCGGGCCCTGCCACAGCCACGGCGCGGCGCACGCGTCGTTGAGGATGTCGATGCTGCCACCGTCACCCTCGAGGACCGCGGCGACGCTGCTGAGCAGGTCGTTCGAGGTCGGCGTGCTGGCACCGCTGCAGGCGGTGTAGTGGGCCGACTGCTCGCCCAGGACCGCGTTGACCGGACCCTGCCACATCCACGGAGCGGCGCAGGCGCCGTTCAGCAGGTTGGCACCGTCGCCGGTCAGCGTGCCGTCGTTGTTGCAGGCCGCGTAGTGCGCGGACTGACCGTCGCTGAACCCGTTGACCGGGCCCTGCCACAGCCACGGCAGCGCGCAGGCGTTGTTGCCCACGTTGAGGCCGTCGCCGTAGGTGGTGCCGTTGCTGTTGCAGGCGACGTAGGTCGCCTCCTGGCCCTCGACGAACACGTTCGCCGGGCCCTGCCACAGCCACGGGAGGGCGCAGGCACCGTTGAGCACGTTGATGCCGTCGCCGTAGGTGGTCTCCTCGGTGTTGCAGACCACGTAGTAGGCGGACTGGTCCTCGACGGCGCCGTTGGCCGGGCCCTGCCAGAGCCACGGAGCGGCGCAGGCGTTGTTGAGGACGTTGATGCCGTCACCGTAGGAGTCGGCGTTGTTGTTCAGGACGTTGATGCCGTCACCGATGGCGATGCCGGTGTTGCCGTTGCAGGCCTCGTAGAAGGCCTCCTGGCCGCCGACGAAGATGTTGAACGGGCCCTGCCACAGCCAAGGCAGCGCGCAGAGGCTGTTGCCGACCTCGATGTCGCCGAGGCCGAGGGTGTCCAGGAGGCCGTTGGCCTCGTCGACACTTGTGATCTCGGTGGGGAAGTCGAGAGCCTTCCCCTCCGCGGCCGTGGCCGCCGGAACGCTCAGGGCGAAACAGGCGGCGAGCGCAGCGCCGGCCACAACGGCGCCACGCAGCACTGTCTTCAGCACAATTCTCCTCAAATCATTCGAAAGAAGTTTCCCAGGCAACCTGATTACCCGGATGCCCGCCAGGGAGTACATTCGACCCCCTGTCCAAGGGTGTCAAGGTACTCTACAAAAGGTCATTCAACTAGGTGACATACCGGTGACACGACATTCCTGCATCCTTTCTGTCCGAATTCGGCGAAAGGGTCTGCAATGATTGGTCTGTGCGCCGCGACGTGATCCCGAGTCCGAACATCTGGCACTACCCGGACGTCTATGAACTGGAGAACCGCGGGGTCGACCCCGGCGGTGTCATCGAGGCCGCCATGCTGCGGCTGCACGACTGGTCCGGGCTCGACGCGCTCGACGTCGGCTGCGGGTCCGGGTTCCACCTCCCCCGCTTCGCCGCGTCGGCCCGGCGTGTCGTCGGCGTCGAGCCGCACAAGCCGCTGGTGCAGCAGGCCGAGGCGCGGGTCGCCGCGCTGCCGGCCGCCGTCCGCTCCCGCATCACCGTTCTGCGCGGCAAGGCCCAGCAGCTGCCGCTCCCGCCGGCGTCGGTCGACGTCGCGCACGCCCGCTGGGCCTACTTCTTCGGGCCGGGCTGCGAGCCGGGGCTGACGGAGCTCGGCCGCGTCATGCGCCACGGAGGCACCGCGTTCGTCATCGACAACGACGCCACCCGGTCGACCTTCGGCCGCTGGTTCCGCACCGGGCTGCCGCAGTACGACCCCGAGGCCGTCGAGCGGTTCTGGGCCCGGCAGGGCTGGCACCGCGAGCAGCTGACCATGCGCTGGGAGCAGCCCGACCGCGCGTCGTTCGAGGCGGTCGTGCGGATCGAGTTCGACCCGAAGACCGCCGACGCCGTCCTGGCCGAGCACGCCGGCACCTCGGTCGACTACGCCGTCAACCTGTTCTGGCGGCGGTTCTAGCCTCGTTTCCGGTGGCCTGTCGGAGCCGGCGGCTACCGTTCTGGGCATGGCGAAGGCGAAGACGGCGGCCCCGTCGTTCCGGTGCTCCGAGTGCGGCTGGACCACGGCCAAGTGGGTCGGGCGGTGCGGCGAGTGCCAGGCGTGGGGCACGGTCGAGCAGGCCGGGGTGGCGAAGGCCGGTGTCACCGCGGCCGGCCCGGTCACCGAGGCCGCGCGGCCCATCGGCTCGGTCGCCATCGAGGCCGCCCGCTCGCGACCCACCGGGGTCGGCGAGTTCGACCGCGCGCTGGGCGGCGGGCTGGTGCAGGGTGCGGTCATCCTGCTGGCCGGCGAGCCCGGTGTCGGCAAGTCGACCCTGCTGCTCGACGTCACGGCGCGCTGGGCGCACGAGGCCGGCCGCGCCCTCTATGTCACCGGCGAGGAGTCCGCGGCCCAGGTGCGGCTGCGGGCCGAGCGCACCGGCGCCGTCGCCGACCACCTCTACCTCGCGGCCGAGACCGACCTGTCCGCCGTCATCGGGCACATCGAGGAGGTGCAGCCGTCGCTGGTGGTGCTCGACTCCGTCCAGACGGTGTCCAGCCAGGCGGTCGACGGCGCGGCCGGCGGCGTGACCCAGGTGCGCGAGGTCGCGGCGTCGCTCATCCGCGTGGCCAAGGACCGCGGCATCGCCACCATCCTCGTCGGGCACGTCACCAAGGACGGCAGCATCGCCGGCCCGCGCGTGCTCGAGCACCTGGTCGACGTCGTGCTGCACTTCGAGGGCGACCGGCACTCGCGGCTGCGACTGGTCCGGACCGTCAAGAACCGGTTCGGCCCGGCCGACGAGGTGGGCTGCTTCGACCTCACCGACACCGGGATCAGCTCCCTCGCCGACCCCACCGGCCTGTTCCTCTCGCGGCACTCCACCCCCGTGCCAGGCACCTGCATCACCGTCACGCTCGAGGGCCGGCGCCCGCTGCTGGGCGAGGTGCAGGCGCTGGTGGCCACGTCGGCGCTGGCCACGCCGCGGCGGGCCAACAGCGGGCTCGACTCCTCGCGGGTGGCCATGGTGCTGGCGGTGCTGGAACGACGGGGTCAGGTCCGGCTCAGCAACAGCGACGTCTACACCTCCACCGTCGGCGGCGCCAAGCTGTCCGAGCCGTCGGCCGACCTCGCGCTGCTGCTCGCGGTGGCCAGCGCGGCCTCGGGCACGCCGCTGCCGGCCGGGCTGACGGCGCTCGGCGAGGTCGGCCTCGCGGGCGAGATCCGCCGGGTCAGCGGGCTGTCGCGGCGGCTGGCCGAGGCCGGGCGCATGGGGTTCACCACCGCACTGGTGCCGGCCGACCCCGGGCCGGTGCCCGACGGCATCCGCGTCGTCGAGGTGGCCGACGTCGGGCAGGCGCTCGCGGCGGCCCGCGACAGCGCCGGCCGGAACGCCGGTTTGGCCGCGGATTCGCCGCAACACACCTGAATCGTTGCGTGGTATTGACGCGATCGTCGTCTCACGACGGCACATGACGCCCTAGACTGTTCAATCCAGCGTCGTCTGCCGTCCCTCGCCGGGCCGCACGGGGCGCGACCGTACACTGTTCATCACGACAAGCCGTCCGGGTCACGACAGGGGTCACGTGCAAGGCATCGATCGAGCCGGCGCCGACGCGAAACTGCGCCTGGCTCTCGCAGCCGTCGCGCCCGGCACCAACCTGCGCGAAGGGCTGGAGCGGATCCTGCGCGGGCGCACCGGCGCCCTGGTCGTGCTGGGCTACGACAAGACCATCGAGGCCATGTCCACCGGCGGGTTCAGCCTCGACGTCGAGTTCAGCGCCACCCGGCTGCGCGAGCTGGCCAAGATGGACGGCGCCATCGTCGTCGACCGCGACTGCACCAAGATCCTCAAGTGCGCCACCCAGCTCGTACCCGATCCCTCCATCCCGACCACCGAGTCCGGCACCCGGCACCGCACGGCCGAGCGGGTGGCCAAGCAGACCGGGTTCCCGGTCATCTCGGTCAGCCAGTCCATGCGCATCGTCGCCATCTACGTCGACGACATCCGCTACGTGCTCGAGGACGCCGGCCAGATCCTGTCCCGCGCCAACCAGGCGCTGGCCACCCTCGAGCGCTACAAGCTGCGCCTCGACGAGGTGTCGGGCACGCTGTCGGCGCTCGAGATCGAGGACCTCGTCACCGTCCGCGACGTCGTCTCGGTGGCGCAGCGCCTCGAGATGGTGCGGCGCATCTCGGTCGAGATCGACGGCTACGTCGTCGAGCTCGGCACCGACGGCCGCCTGCTCAGCCTGCAGCTCGACGAGCTCGTCGCCGGCGTCGACTCCGACCGCGAACTGGTCATCCGCGACTACCTGCCGGCGCCGTCCGGCCGGCGCAAGCGCAGCCTCGGCGAGGCCATCAGCGCCCTCGACACCCTGTCCGGCACCGAGCTGCTCGACCTCGGCGCGGTCGCCCGGTCCCTCGGCTTCCCCGGCGGCGGCGAGCAGCTCGACGCGGCAGTGAGCCCGCGCGGCTTCCGGCTGCTGGCGCGTGTGCCGCGCCTGCCCGACAGCGTCATCGACCGCCTGGTCGAGCACTTCGGCGGGCTGCAGAAGCTGCTGGCCGCCAGCGTCGACGACCTCCAGGCCGTCGAGGGCGTGGGCGAGTCCCGCGCCCGCAGCGTCCGCGAGGGCCTCTCCCGGCTGGCCGAGTCCAGCATCCTCGAACGCTACGTCTGACGGGACCTTCCATCGAGGCTGGTCGCCGGGGTCTCGGCGCGTGGTTGCGTGGGGTTCCCCCGTCCCCCTGCTGCCCATTTTCTTAGCCGCGAACGGTCGCCTCAAGTCCGCGCGCTCTGTGCTTGCGTGCCGCTGGTGTTGGGGCGCTTGGACTTGACCCGCCCGCTCGCGGCCTAAGAACGGGCAGCTATCAGGGGGACGGGGGAGTCTGGCGACGGGTGCGCTCTCGGGAGGCCCTTGGCGGTCCACGATGTGGGATTTCGGGGGCGTTTGCTGGGCCGCCCACCACGATTACCCGAGCCTCATCACGCCTGCAATCGTGTTGAGGCTCGGGTAATCGTGGTGATGTAGCGGATCGTTGATGATCATCGCTGTCCACAGCCCGGCAAACGGGGCGAAACGGGCGCGCACGACGGCGAGGCGTGCCCAGGGCCTCCCCGTCCCCCTGATAGCTGCCAGGTTCTTGGCCGGGTGCGTGCGGGTCAAGTCGAAGCCCCCCGACCACAGCAGCGACCCAACACCAGAGGGCGCCGACTTGAGGTGTGCGTGCGCGGCTAAGACACTGGGCAGCAGGGGGACGGGGAGCCACCTCACCACCCCCGCAGAACCTCTGCCCCGCCCAGCCCGGGAACGACTCGTGGGCCCGGCCGCCTCTGGCGAGGTGACCGGACCCACGAGCACTCATTCATTCATTTCTCATCACGGCGGCGGGTGGAGCCGCCGTGCTCGATCGCCGGCACAGGGGCCCGGCGAGTCTCAGAGGGACTTCGCCGCCTGCGCCTCGATGGCCGGCTCGGCGATGCCGCCCTGCGGGACCTCGACGCTCAGCTCGGGGAAGCTCAGCAGCCCGATCTCGGCGCTGGCCACCTCGACGTCACCCACGACGGGGACCGGGACGCTCAGCGTGACGCGGACCGCGAGGCCGCCGCCCGACGCCGACGCGACGGTGCCGTCCTCGGCCAGGACGGTGTCGTCCTCGCGGTAGTCGGCGAAGTTCAGGTTGACCGACACGCCGCCCAGGTCGAAGGTCTGGTCGAAGCCCGGCTCGACGTCGATGACCTCGTCGTCACCGACGTGCAGCTCCAGGGCCGGCAGCTCGTAGTCGAACGTCGCGCCACCCGGCTCGCCGGTCGCCTCGAGACGGCCCCACGCGTTCGGGGTCTCGCCGTCGTCGGAGCCCGCGAAGCCGAGCGAGATGCCGCCCTCGGCCGCCCCGCCCAGGACGCTCAGGTCGGCGAACCGGCCGCTGACCTCGACGTAGCCGCCCAGGCTGCCGTCGTCCTTCGGGAAGGTCCCGGTCTCCTGGAGCAGCTGGCCGGCGCCGACGGTGACCAGCGGGCCGCCGACGGGCAGCTCGATCGGCAGCAGGTCCGCAACCGCGCCCAGGTCCGCGACGTCGACCAGGTCGACCTCGCCGACGCCCGAGTACAGCGACGTGAGCACGCCACCCTCCGCGTCCTTGGTGATGAGGTCCTGGTTCCAGTTCGCCTTGACCTCACCGGAGATCGCGTCCAGGTCGCCGACGATCGGCACCTCGAGGCCGTGCAGGCCGTAGGTGGCCGACTCGGGCTCCTCGGGCAGCGCGACCTGCTCGACGAGGTAGGGAACGTCGAACTCGGCACCGGCGCCACCGATGCTGGCGATCGTGCCGAACGCGCGGGAGAAGACGCCCTCGTCCTCGCCCTCGACGCCCGCGGAGTTCGCCTCGGACTCGATCTGCCCGACGGTGACGTGCGCGTCGAGCGCCGGCACTTCGATCGGGAGCGGCGCGTCTGCCCCGGTCCGCACCTGTGCGGTGGCGTAGTAGCCGTCCGCGGCGATCCTGAACTCGCCGGAGCGCTGGTCCGGCCCGGCGGCCTGGCCGGACTCGGCGGCTTGTGCCTGCAGTCCGGCGGCCGTGCACGCCAGTGCCGCGCCTGCGACCCCCGCGACCACCTTGACCGCACCACGACGCACACGCCGCCCGTCAGTCGCTTCCAGTGTCATCCGCTGCTCCTTCTCCATGCGCTTTGTTCTCCCGATTCCGGACCCATTGGACGAAGAAGTCCGAATTGATCGGTGCGTGAAAGTTGATCACGCGTCAATGACGCTAACTACGAGACTCATGACCAGTCAATGAAGATCACGAATAATCGTCATCGACAACTGGAGAATTCAACTCCGCCCGCCCCGATGACGGCGAACGTCCGCATTCGTCCGGTGCGTAGAATCGGGAGCCTGATGCACGCAGATGTCCTGTCCTGGTACGCCGCCAACGCGCGCGACCTTCCGTGGCGCGCGCCGGACCGGACGCCGTGGGGCGTGCTCGTCAGCGAGATCATGCTGCAGCAGACGCCGGTCGTCCGGGTCGAGCCGGTGTGGCACGAGTGGATGCGCCGCTGGCCGAGCCCGGCCGACCTCGCCGCCGAGGATCCTGGCGAGGCGATCCGCGCCTGGGGCCGGCTGGGCTACCCCCGCCGGGCGCTGCGGCTGCACGCGGCCGCCACCGCCATCGTCGAGCGGCACGACGGCGCCGTCCCCGCCACCTACGACGAGTTGATCGCACTCCCGGGCATCGGCGACTACACCGCGGCGGCCGTCGCGTCGTTCGCGTTCGGCGCGCGGCACGCCGTCCTCGACACCAACGTGCGCCGCGTGTTCGCCCGCGCCGTCGCCGGTACCCAGTACCCGCCCACCGCCCCCACCGCCGCGGAACGCCGGACGGCGACCGAGCTGCTCCCCGACGCCGCCACGGCGCCGACGTGGGCCGTCGCCGTCATGGAACTCGGGGCGCTGGTCTGCACGGCCCGGTCGCCGCGCTGCGCGGCCTGCCCCATCGCCGCCGAGTGCGCCTGGCGGCTGGCCGGCTCGCCTCCCGACGACGGCCCGCCGCGCCGGGGCCAGGCCTGGCACGGCACCGACCGCCAGGTGCGCGGGCGGCTCATGGCCGTCCTCCGCGAGGCCGTCGACCCGGTCCCGAAGCGGCTGCTCGACGCCACGTGGGCCGAGCCGGTGCAGCGCGAGCGGGCCCTGGACGGCCTGGTCGCCGACGGCCTGGTCGAGCCGCTCGACGGTGACCTGTTCCGTTTGCCGTCGTCACGCCCGACGTGACCACTCTTGACCACTGGTAATCATTTCGCTACGGTCCGCCCCAAGCTGGCTCGCTGAAAACGGCAACCGTCCATGCTCGGGAGGCCCCGCATGTCCCGGATCCACCGTCGCAGCCTGGTCCGCGCCGCCGCGGCCGCCGGCGCCGTCCTGCTCCTCGCCCCGCCGGCGCTGGCAGCACCGGCGACCGCCGGCACCGACACCGCCGACACCACCTGGGTCACGCAGCAGCTCGCCGACATGACCCTCGAGGAGAAGGTCGGCCAGCTGTTCGTCGTGCAGGTGTACGGCGCCGACGCGCACACCGTGACCGCCGCGCAGCAGGCCAGCAACCAGGCCGCGTACGGCGTCGACACCCCCGCCGAGGTGGTCGAGAAGTACCACCTGGGCGGCGTCATCTACTTCGCGTGGTCGGGCAACGTGAACAGCCCGGAGCAGATCGCGCAGCTCTCCAACGGCCTGCAGGCGACGGCCACGGCCGACGGCGGGCCGCCGCTGATCATCTCGACCGACCAGGAGACCGGCATCGTCGCCCGCATGCCGGCCCCGGCGACGCAGTTCCCGGGCGCGCAGGCGCTGGCCGCGGCGGGCAGCACGAACGCCGCCCGCGAAGCCGCCAAGATCACCGCACGCGAGCTGCGCGCGGTCGGCATCAACCAGAACTTCGCGCCGGTCGCCGACGTCAACGTCAACGCCGAGAACCCGGTCATCGGGGTGCGCAGCTTCAGCTCCGACCCGGCCATGGCCTCGGAGTACGTGGCCGCCCAGGTGGCCGGCTACCAGCACGGCCAGGGCGTGGCGGCCGCCGCCAAGCACTTCCCCGGGCACGGCGACACGTCGACCGACAGCCACTACGGCGTGCCGGAGATCGACCACACCCGCGCGGAGTGGGAGGCCATCGACGCGCCGCCGTTCCAGGCCGCGATCGACGCCGGCATCGACGTCATCATGACCGCGCACATCGTCGTCGACAGCCTCGACCCGACCGGCGTCCCGGCGACGCTGTCACAGCCGATCATCACCGGCCTGCTCCGCGGCGAGCTGGGCTACGACGGCGTCGTCGTCACCGACGCGCTGAACATGGAGGGCGTGCGCCAGGGCTTCGGTCCCGAGCGCGTCCCGGTGCTCGCCCTGCAGGCCGGCGTCGACCAGCTGCTGGTGCCGAAGGACGGCGACATGGACGTCATGTACCAGGCCGTGCTGCAGGCGGTCCGCGACGGCGAGATCAGCGAGGAGCGGCTGGACCAGAGCGTGGAGCGGATCCTCGAGCTCAAGCGGGACCGCGGCATCACCGGCGACGAGCAGGTCGACGTCGACCGCGTCGCCCGCACGGTCGGCGTCCGCGCCCACCAGGCCGCCGCCCAGCGGATCACCGACCCCACGGTCACCGTGCTGCGCAACACCGGGGCCGACGGCGCCGCCGTCCTCCCCGTCGCGCCCACCAGCAGCGTCAACGTCGTCACCGCCATCACGGCCGCGGGCAACGACCTCGCCGCGGCCCTGCAGGCGGGCGGCGCGACGGCGACCGTTCAGGCCGTCGGGACCCGGCCCAGCGACGCCGCGATCGCCGCCGCCGTCCAGGCCGCGCCCGCGCACGACCTCACCGTCGTCGTCACCTCGAACGCCTGGGACACCACGACGACCGACCCGCAGGGACGGCAGCGCCGACTGGTGGCCGAGCTCGCCGCCACCGGGCACCCCGTCGTCGCGGTCGCCGCCCGCAACGCCTACGACGTCGCGTACGTCCCGGAGTCGGCCGGCTTCCTGGCCGCGTACTCGTCGACGACGGTGTCGATGCGCAGCGTCGCGAAGATCCTGACCGGCGCCATCTCCCCCGCCGGCCGGCTGCCCGTCGTCGTCCCCGCCGCCGACGGCAGCGTGCTCTACCCGATCGGCCACGGCCTCACCTGGTGACCCCTGCCCGCACACACCGAGGAGCCCCCATGGACCGCCGCCGCTTCATCGCCTCCGCCGGACTGGCAGCCGGACTGGGCGCCGCCGGCGCCGTCGCAGCCCCTTCAGCCGCCTTCGCCACCCGCGGCGGGTCGGGCCCCGACGACCCCGCCCGGGCCGTGCTCACCGGCGCGCAGAGGCTGGCCGACGACGACTGGACGGCGCTGTCCGGGCATCGGGTCGGCGTCATCTCGAACCCGACCGGCATCCTGCGCGACGCCTCGCACATCGTCGACAGCATGGTGGCCTCCGGCAACGTGGACATCGCCGGCGTGTTCGGCCCGGAGCACGGGTTCCGCGGCTCGGCGCAGGCCGGCGAGGCGGAGGAGACGACGATCGACCCGCGCACCGGCGTCACGGTCTACGACGCGTACGGCGCGCAGGAGGCCGGCTTCATGCGGATGTTCGCCGAGGCCGGCGTCGAGGTCGTCGTCTTCGACATCCAGGACGTCGGCGCGCGGTTCTACACCTACATCTGGACCATGTGGTCGGCCATGCGCGCGGCTGCCCGCATGGGCCTGAAGTTCGTGGTGCTCGACCGGCCGAACCCCGTCGGCGGCACCGCGGCCGGCCCCATGCTGTTCCCCGGCTTCGAGTCCGGCATCGGACAGCGCTACATCGTCCAGCAGCACGGCATGACCGTCGGCGAGCTGGCCCGGTTCTTCAACGCCGAGTTCCTGCCCGACGACGCCGGCGCCTCCGTCGAGGACCTCGAGATCGTGACGATGCGCCGCTGGCGGCCGGGCTCGCGCTACGCCGACACCGGCCTGCCGTGGGTGCTGCCCAGCCCGAACATGCCGACGCCGGACACCGCGCAGGTCTACGTGGGCAGCTGCCTGTTCGAGGGGACGGCGGCATCGGAGGGCCGCGGCTCGACCCGTCCGTTCGAGCTGATCGGCGCGCCGTACGGCACCTACCACTGGTCCGACGCGCTCAACGAGGCCGGGTTGCCGGGCGTCGACTTCCGCGAGGCCTACTTCGTGCCCACGTTCAGCAAGCACGTCGGCAAGGTCTGCGGCGGCGTCCAGCTGCACGTCACCGACCCGTACGCGTTCGAGCCCGTCCGCACCGGCGTCGAGATGGTCGTCGCCGCGAAGCGCCTCTACCCGGACGCGTTCTCGTGGCGCGGCGGCGGCACCAGCGACGGCTTCATCCACCTGCTGCACGGGTCGGACCGGCTGCGGATCATGGTCGACGCGGGCGCCACGGCCGACGAGATCGTCGCCTCGTGGCAGGACGAGCTGGCCGAGTTCGACCGGCGCCGCCAGCAGTACCTGCTGTACCGGGGCCGGCGATGAGAGGGCGCAGAATCGTCCTCGTGACCGTTCTCGCCGCCTTGCTCGGCTCCGGTGCCGCCGCGCCGGCGAGCGCCGACGGCGACGCCGGCCGGTTCGACGACCGGCACGACGACTTCATGTCCGCGCGCACGACGCTGCGCCCGGCCGACCCCGCCGACCTGGGCCTCGACCCGGACCGGATCGGGGCGCTGGTCGAGCGCGCCGCGTCGTACACCGAGACGCCGCCCGGCCAGACCCATCCGCTCTACTCGGGCATGACGGTACTGGCCGCGCACGACGGCAGGGTCGTCGCCGAGGACGCCGCCGGCTGGGCGCTGCGCTTCGCCGACGGCGCCGGCGCCGAGCTGCCGCGGGACCAGTGGATCCCGGCCGCCACCGACACGATCTACGACCTGGCCTCGGTGTCGAAGCTGTTCACGACGATCGTCATCATGCAGCAGGTCGAGGCGGGCCGCGTCGACCTGGACGCGCCCGTCGTCGACTACCTGCCGGCGTTCGCCGCGAACGGCAAGGGCGAGATCACCGTCGAGCAGCTGCTGACGCACACCAGCGGGCTGGTGTCGTGGCTGCCGCTGTGGAGCCGCTGGCCCACCCCTGAGGCGCGGCTGGCGGCCGTGATGGAGACGACGCCGGCCAACCCGCCCGGCACCACGTACCTCTACTCCGACCTCAACATGATCACCGCCGGGATGATCGCCGAGGAGGTCACCGGCCGGCCGCTCGACGCGCTGGTCCGCGACGGCGTCACCGGGCCGCTCGGCATGACCGACACCGGGTACAACCCGCCGGCGGCGAAGCGGGACCGGATCGCGGCGACGGAGTTCCAGTCCGCACCGCCGCGCGGCATCGTCCACGGCGAGGTGCACGACGAGAACGCCTGGTCGCTGAACGGCGTCGCCGGGCACGCCGGGCTGTTCGGCACCGCGCAGGACCTCGCCCGGCTGGCGCAGGCGATCCTCAACGGGGGCGCCTACGGCGGCGAGCGGATCCTGCGGCCGGAGTCGGTCGAGGCGTTGATCACCGACGTGAACACCGAGTTCCCCGGCAACGCGCACGGCATGGGCTTCGAGCTGAACCAGCGTTGGCTCATGGACGCGCTGACGGCGCCGAAGACGGCCGGGCACACCGGGTTCACCGGAACGAGCCTGGTCATCGATCCGCAGTCGCGCTCGTTCGTCATCCTGCTGACCAACCGCGTGCACCCGTCGCGCAACTGGGGCACCATCAACCCGGCCCGGCGCGCCGTGGCACACGAGCTGGCCTACGCGCTCGCCGTCGAGCCACGCGCCGGCGACGACGCCTGGCGGGCGCACGAGGGCGACGCGACCACGTCGACACTGAGCCTGCCCCTCGAGCTCTCCGGCAGCTCGACGCTGCTGTTCGACCTGTTCGTCGACACCGAGTCGACCGATCGGCTCACCCTGGAGATGTCCGCCGACGACGGCGCCACCTGGACGCCGGTGCCCTTCACCGCCCGGGCCGGACGCGACCGCGTCGAGGCCGCCGACGGCGTCATCAGCGGCTACCAGGGCCGGCAGTGGTGGACCGTGCGCGCCGGCGTCCGCGGCGACGGCGACACCGTCCTGCGCTGGCGCTACGTCACGGATGCGCTCTACGAGGGCCGCGGCGTCTACGTCGACGGCGTCAAGGTGCGCACGCGCGGCAAGCCGGTGTTCGACGGCGAGCGGCACCCCGAGCGGTTCGAGGCCGAGGGCTGGGTCAGATCAGGTCGATGAGGTCGGCCACCGAGTTCATGACGTGGTTGGGCTGGAACGGGAAGCGGCCGATGTCGGCGCGGGACGTGGAGCCGGTCAGCACCAGGTAGGTGCGCAGGCCGGCCTCCATGCCCGCGACGACGTCGGTGTCCATGCGGTCGCCGACCATGGCCGTCATCTCGGAGTGCGCCTCGATGCGGTTCATGGCGCTGCGAAACATCATCGGGTTCGGCTTGCCCACGTAGTACGGGTCGCGGCCGGTCGCCCGGGTGATCATGGCGGCGACGGCGCCCGTGGCCGGCAGCGGCCCGTCCTGCGAGGGGCCGGTGGAGTCGGGGTTGGTGGCGATGAACCGCGCACCCTCGCCGATGAGCCGGATCGCCTTGGTGATCGCCTCGAACGAGTACGTGCGGGTCTCGCCCAGCACCACGTAGTCGGGCTTGGTGTCGGTGAGCACGTAGCCGATCTCGTGCAGCGCCGTCGTCAGCCCGGCCTCGCCGATGACGTACGCCGTGCCGCCGGGGTGCTGGTCGTCGAGGAACTGCGCCGTCGCCAGCGCCGAGGTCCAGATGGCCCCCTCGGGCAGCTCGAGGCCGCTGCGCGCCAGCCGTGCGGCGAGGTCGCGCGGGGTGTAGATGGAGTTGTTGGTCAGCACCAGGAAGCGGCGCTCACGGTCGGCGAGGCGGCGCAGGAAGTCCGCCGCCCCGGGGATCGCGCGGTCCTCGTGCACGAGGACGCCGTCCATGTCGGTCAGCCAGCACTCGATCTCACGGTCGCTCACGGGTCCACCCTAGGGAGCGAACGCCCTGTCGGTCACACCCTGTCCGAATCGCCGACGGCCGGAGCCGCCGATCGGGTACTGTCGCCGGGGTTTGCCCGAATACGACACCACTCAGGAGTACATAGCCATGACCCGTACCACCAGGACCGTTCCGATGCTCGGCGCGGCGGCCGCCCTCGTGCTGGCGCTGACGGCGTGCAGCAGCGACAGCGGTTCGGAGTACTGCGACCTCATCTCGGGCGCCGAGGAGAACAGCAGCCTGACCGAGGCCGACCCCACCGACCCGGAGGCGATGGACGAGATCACGTCCACGTTCCGCGACATCACCGATGCCGCTCCCGACGACATCAAGGGCGACTGGGAGACCCTGACCTCGGCATTCGAGTCGTTCGCCGCCGGCGAGGCGCCGACCGACCCGGAGTCGACCGCGGACATGGACACCGCGCTGGAGAACATCGAGCAGCACGTCCAGGACGAGTGCGACATCGAGCTGAGCTGAGTTCGACCCGCACGCGAAACGGCCCCGGAGCGCTCGCTCCGGGGCCGTTCTGCGTCAGGCGCGTCTCACGACGACGTCTTGTCGCCCTTCGTGGCCGCCGCCGTGCCGCTGGCGGCGCCGGCGCCGACCGGCGTGGCCACCTCGGCCAGCTCGGACTTCGGGCTGCCGGTGAAGGTGAACTTCGCCTCGGTGCCCTCGCCCTCGACGTCGACCAGGACGAGCTCGCCCGCCTTGAGGTCGCCGAAGAGGATCTTCTCCGACAGGGTGTCCTCGATCTCGCGCTGGATGGTCCGGCGCAGCGGCCGGGCGCCCAGCACGGGGTCGAAGCCCTTCTTCGCCAGCAGCTCCTTGGCCGCCTGCGTGAGCTCGAGGCCCATGTCCTTGTCGCGCAGCCGCTCGTCCAGCTCGGCGATCCGCAGGTCGACGATGCGCAGCACCTCGTCCTGGGTCAGCTGGTGGAACACGACGATGTCGTCGACACGGTTGAGGAACTCGGGCCGGAAGTGCTGCTTGAGCTCCTCGGTGACCTTGGCCTTCATGCGGTCGTAGCTGCCGCCGGTGTCGTCGGCCGCGGAGAAGCCGAGGTTGACGCCCTTGGCGATGTCGCGGGTCCCCAGGTTCGTGGTCATGATGATCACGGTGTTCTTGAAGTCCACGACCCGGCCCTGCGCGTCGGTGAGCCGGCCGTCCTCGAGCACCTGCAACAGCGAGTTGAAGATGTCGGGGTGGGCCTTCTCGACCTCATCGAAGAGCACGACCGAGAACGGACGCCGGCGCACCTTCTCGGTCAGCTGGCCGCCCTCTTCGTACCCGACGTAGCCGGGCGGGGAGCCGAACAGTCGCGAGACGGTGTGCTTCTCGGAGAACTCGCTCATGTCGAGCTGGATGAGCGCGGACTCGTCGCCGAACAGGAACTCGGCCAGCGTCTTGGACAGCTCGGTCTTACCGACACCGGACGGGCCGGCGAAGATGAACGAGCCACCGGGACGCTTCGGGTCCTTGAGGCCGGCGCGCGTACGGCGGATCGACTTGGACAGCGCCGAGATGGCGTCCTCCTGGCCGATGATCCGCTTGTGCAGCTCGTCCTCCATGTGGAGCAGGCGGGAGGTCTCTTCCTCGGTGAGCTTGAAGACCGGGATGCCGGTCGAGAACGCCAGCACCTCGGCGATCAGCTCGTCGTCGACCTCGGCGACGACGTCGAGGTCGCCGGCCTTCCACTGCTTCTCGCGCTCGATCTTCTGCGCGATGAGCTGCTTCTCCTTGTCGCGCAGCGACGCGGCCTTCTCGAAGTCCTGCGAGTCGATCGCGGACTCCTTCTCGCGCCGCACCTCGGCGATGCGCTCGTCGAACTCGCGCAGGTCCGGCGGCGCCGTCATGCGACGGATGCGCAGCCGCGCCCCGGCCTCGTCGATGAGGTCGATCGCCTTGTCCGGCAGGTACCGGTCGGAGATGTAGCGGTCGGCCAGCTGCGCCGCCGCCACCAGGGCGCCGTCGGTGATGGAGACCCGGTGGTGCGCCTCGTAGCGGTCGCGCAGACCCTTGAGGATCTCGATGGTGTGCGCGAGGGTCGGCTCCTGCACCTGGATGGGCTGGAACCGGCGCTCGAGGGCGGCGTCCTTCTCGACGTACTTGCGGTACTCGTCGAGCGTGGTGGCGCCGATGGTCTGCAGCTCGCCCCGGGCCAGCATGGGCTTGAGGATCGACGCGGCGTCGATGGCGCCCTCGGCGGCACCCGCCCCGACGAGGGTGTGGATCTCGTCGATGAACAGGATGATGTCGCCGCGGGTGCGGATCTCCTTCAGGACCTTCTTCAGCCGCTCCTCGAAGTCACCGCGGTAGCGGGAGCCCGCCACCAGCGCGCCGAGGTCGAGCGTGTAGACGTGCCGGTCCTTCAGGGTCTCGGGCACCTCGCCCTTGACGATGGCCTGCGACAGACCCTCGACGACGGCGGTCTTGCCGACGCCGGGCTCGCCGATGAGCACGGGGTTGTTCTTGGTACGGCGGGACAGCACCTGCATGACCCGCTCGATCTCCTTCTCGCGGCCGATGACCGGGTCGAGCTTGCCCTCGCGGGCGGCCTGGGTCAGGTTGCGGCCGAACTGGTCGAGAACGAGCGAGCTGGACGGCGCCTCGCCCTGGGGGCCGGCACCGGCGGTGGCCGCCTCCTTGCCGCCCTGGTAGCCCGACAGCAGCTGGATGACCTGCTGGCGGACGCGGTTGAGGTCGGCGCCGAGCTTCACCAGGACCTGGGCTGCGACGCCCTCGCCCTCGCGGATGAGGCCGAGCAGGATGTGCTCGGTGCCGATGTAGTTGTGGCCGAGCTGCAGCGCCTCGCGCAGGCTCAGCTCGAGCACCTTCTTGGCCCGCGGCGTGAACGGGATGTGCCCGCTCGGCGCCTGCTGGCCCTGGCCGATGATCTCTTCGACCTGTTGACGCACGGCCTCGAGCGAGATGCCGAGACTCTCGAGCGCCTTCGCCGCCACACCCTCGCCCTCGTGGATGAGGCCCAGGAGGATGTGCTCGGTGCCGATGTAGTTGTGGTTGAGCATCCGGGCCTCTTCTTGGGCCAGGACGACAACACGCCTCGCGCGGTCGGTAAACCTCTCGAACATCAGTGGCGCTCCTTGCCGAGCGGTCGGCTGTGGAGACGGGGACTCCACATCTGACCATTCGATGCTATATCCGCCGGCCGGTTCCCTCTGCGCGGTGCTCTGTGAGCGAGACGGCGGCGGCGGATCCTTCTGTCCTTACTGTGCCTGCAAGAACACCACGCCGGGTACCCGATGTTCCACTCGATAGCCGCCTTGGCCCCTGAGTTCGCTGCGGGCGAAGTTCCGTAGAGTGGCCCGATGCGCCGGACGGTGGTCTTCCTCGCCGTGACGGCGGCAGTGGCGGCGGGTTGCGGGAGCAGCGCCGATCCCGTCCCGGAAGAGAGCCCGTCGCCGTCCGGCATCGCCCAGGTGGGGCCCACGGTGGCGCAGCCCACGCCGTCGCCGGCCCCCACGCCGGCCGGGTCGTGGGACGAGCTCCGCGGCCGGCTCGAGGCGCTGGACGCCGACGTCGGCATGCTGGCGGCACGGGTCGCTGACGACGGCACGTGCGTCCCGGTGGCGGAGCTCGACCCCGGGACGCCGCGGCCGCTCGCGTCGATCTTCAAGCTGTACGTGCTGGGCGCGGTGGCGGCCGCCGCCGACGCCGGCGAGCTGGGCTGGGACGACGAGCTCACCATGAGCGGGAGTCTGCGCAGCCTGCCGTCCGGCGAGCTGCAGGACCTGCCCGACGGGTCCGAGGTGCCGGTGTCGCTGGCGGCGGCCAAGATGATCTCCGTCAGCGACAACACCGCTGCCGACCTGCTCATCGACCACGTCGGCCGGCGGGCCGTCGAGGAGGCGATGACGGCGCTGGGGCACGCCCGCCCCGGGCTGAACGAGCCGTTCCTCACCACGCGCGAGTTCTTCACCCTCGGCTGGGGCGCACAGGACCTGCGCGACGACTGGGCCCGGGCGGGGGCGGCGGCGCGGCTGCGGATCCTGACGGCGCTGCCCGGCGGACCGCTGCGGGTGAGCGGCCGCGACATCGAGGACCCGGCGTGGGAATCCGGGATCGACTGGTTCGGCTCGGCGGGCGACGTCTGCTCGGCGCTGGCGGCGCTGCACGGCCCCGGCTGGTCCACCGGGACGACGCAGGTGCTGCGGTCGGTGCTGGGCCACAACCGGGGCGTGACGATCGACCGCGAGGCCTGGCCGTACGTCGCCTTCAAGGGCGGCAGCGCACCAGGGGTGCTGACGGCGTCGTGGTTCGGGGAGCGGGCCGACGGCGAGCGCTACGTCTTCGTCATGCAGGCGGCGTCGCCGGACGCGGACGCGCTGTCCGACAGCGAGGCGTACTTCCGGCTGGGCGAGGACGCGTTCGACCTACTGGAAGATCACCAGGGGCCGTAGGGGCCGTCGTGGGTGTTGGAGCCGCGCCGGCCGCCGCGGTACTGGCGCACCGCCGGGCGGACGTCAACGAGGTAGACGGCCGCGCCGACCACGCCGAGCAGGTTCACGAAGAACAGCGGCGACGGGAAGAGCGCGATCTCGACCAGCGTGGCCACGCCGAGGATGCACAGCCAGATGGTCTTGCTCCACTTGCCCGCGGCGGGGAAGGCCTGCTGCGGCACGCGGAGCGCGTCGACGAAGGCGAACCCCTTCAGCCCCAGTGCGCCGACGCCCAGCAGCACCAGGATCCAGGACTGGAAGTCACCGAAAGCGTTGGGGCCCATGGCGCCACTCTACGTGATCGACCGGGAGTCACCACCGTCGGAACGGCGGCGACTCCCGGTGTGCGCCGAGGTCAGCGCTTGGTCTTGAGGTCGTCGGCGGCCTTCTCGGTGATCCCGGCGACCTCGTCGGCGGCGTCGGCGACCTTGCCGCGCAGGTTCGCGACGGCGGTCTCGACCGACGGGCCGTACTCGGCGCGGAGCTTGGTGACGACGCCCTCGCCGCGGGTGGCGAAGCCGTCGTAGGCCTTGCCGGCCTCGCGACCGGCCTCGGTCAGCAGCTCGCGGACCTTCTGCGGGAGGTCGGCGGCCTTGGCCTGCGCCGTGAGCAGCAGGTCCGGCAGGCCCTCGCGGAACGCCTTGACGTCGGCGGGGAGGTCGGCGAAGCGGGTGCGGAACTCGGCACGCAGCTTCTCGTCGTTGACGGCCTCGGCGACGCGACCCGGCAGGTGGCGCAGCGCCTCGACGGCCGCGTCGGCAGCACCGGCGGCCGCGAAGAGCGGCTTGCGGTCGGCGTTGGCCTCGGTGGTCTCGTTGGTCTCGGTGGCAGACATCTCCATCAACCTTCTCTCTCGGTGCCGTGCCGCGCGCTGGTGGCGGCGCGGAACGACGCGTACACGTCGAGCAGCGCACGCTTCTGCTGCTCGTCGAGGTGCGGGTCGGCCAGGACGGCGTCCTCGACGCTGTGGTCACCGCTGGGTTCGTCCAGCAGGCCGGCCCGGACGTAGAGCGCCTCGGAGGAGATCCGCAGCGCCTTGGCGATCTGCTGGAGCACCTCGGCCGACGGCTTGCGCAGGCCGCGCTCGATCTGGCTCAGGTACGGGTTGCTGACGCCGGCGAGGTCGGACAGCTGCCGCAGCGACAGCTGCGCGGTGCGCCGCTGCTCGCGGAGGAACTCGCCGATCCCGGCCTTCGTCATGTACTCGACGGTAGCTAACTTTTGCAAGCAAATGCAAGCGCTATGCTAACTCGGCGCTAGCGAGCCTCGTCACGTTCGATGGCGGCGACGATCGACGACGGCGTCAGCGGCAGGTCCCGTACGCGGACCCCGACCGCCCGGGCCACGGCGGCCGGTAACGGCCCATGCCGCGCGGGGTGCCCACCGCCGTCGCGCTGATCATGGCGAGCAGCATGCAGGCGCTGCGGTACAAGGTGACCCTCCAGGCCCGCCACGTGCGCCTGTGATCCCGGACAGGCCCGCATTTCCAGGCTCCTGCCCGCGAACCGGCGGACACCCCGGAATCCGGCGCATAGCTGCCAGATCCGGACCGCAAGCGTCGGATTCCCGGGCGTGCGCCGGATTGCGAGGCGTCGCCACGTGAGCGTCGGCTAGGGAGCGGCGGGGACGACCGGGAGGCCGCGCTCGAGCTCGGCCAGCGTGAGCAGGACCAGCGACGACGTCCAGGCCAGCGGTGCGACGGAGGCCGGTGTGGCCTCGGCGTCGACCTTCTCGGGCAGCGAGCCGAGCGGCGTGCGGTAGGTGTCGAGGAAGGTCAGCAGCCGGTCGGCGTCGGCGGAGTCGCCGTTGCCGGCCATGGCCAGCGCGAGCAGCGCGGTCTCGGGGGTCCACGCGACGTCGACGTCCTTGCGCCAGGCCTCGCCGGGGCGGTGGCCGCCGTTGGGTACCCGCAGCGCGATCTCCGTCGCCCGCACGGCATCGGTGACCTGCGGCGTCGCCGGGGCGAACGGCGGGGCGAGGAAGGTGACCGCGGCGTCGGCGCCGCCGTCGGGCAGGGTGCGCGGGTAGCCGTGCCGGCCGAACTCGCGCTCGATGGCGTCGTCGAGGCGGCGGGCGGCGTTGTCCCACACGAACGGGTCCTCGACACCCATGAGCGGGGCGAGGGCCAGGGCCGCGCGCAGGCCGAGCGAGACCGGCGCGGCCACGCCGAGCGTGAGGTCGGACTCGTCCTTCTCCCAGTAGTCCGACGACGGCTCCGGCAGCCCGTCGTCGTCGAGGGACCGGACCAGGGCGTTGGCCGAAACGATGACCGCGGGGCGCAGCTCCTCGAGGATCTCGGCCGCGACGTCGGGCTCGACCTCGCGCGACACCAGCCACACGGCCCAGAGCACCCAGCCGGCGCTGTCGAGCTGCTTCGGGCGGTCGTCGGGCGGGCCGGAGCCGTCGGCGAGGTAGCGGGCCTCCCACTCGCCGTCCCACGGGGCCACGCGGGCAAGGAATCCGAGCACGTCGGCGGCCTCGCGGTCGTGGCCGGTGACGGCGTACGCGGCGGCCGCGAACGACGCGTCGCGCGGCCAGACGTGCTTCCAGGCGGTGACCGGCGCGGCCATGAGCGCGCCCGTCGGCGAGGTCAGCGCGCGGAGGTCGAGCAGCGCCCGCTCGGACATGGCGTGGTAGCGGGTGCCGTGGCCGGGGATGACGCCGTCGGCCAGCCAGTCGCGGTCGGCGTCGATGCGGGCGGCGGTGGCGGGATCGGCCCGGTTCGCGCTGCTGAGCACGCTGGTGCCGGGGATGAACGCCGCGCCGGAGTCGGCCGGCACCGTCGCCACGCCACCGTCCGGCTCGACCATGACGCCGTCGGCGCGCAGCTGCAGAACCGTCCCACGGGTCGGGGCCATGCTGAGTGCGGCGATGACGAGGATCACCGCCGGGAGCCCAATGCGCCACGCGAGGCGGCGGGACGATCGCACGACACCAGCGTACGTGGTCCAGACCTCTCGGACGTTTGCTGCCGGGTCACGGTTCGGACGCCCTTCGTTCGCCCGACGTTGGGGCTGGTGTCGATGATGGTGCCGTGAGCCCATCGACCCCACCGCCGGACTCGCGACTGGCCCGCCGCCTCGGCACCCGCGACGCCGTCGCCGTCGGCCTCGGCGCCATGATCGGCACCGGCGTCTTCGTCGCCTGGCAGCCGGCGGCCGAGGCCGCGGGCGCCTGGCTGCTGACCGGGCTGGCGATCGCCGCGTTCGTCGCCTTCTGCAACGCCACGTCGACGGCGCAGCTCGCGGCGGTGCACCCGCAGGCCGGCGGCGCCTACCACTTCGGGCGGCTGCGGCTGGGCGAGGTCTGGGGCGCGCTGGCCGGCTACGCGTTCGTGCTGGGCAAGTCCGCGTCGTGCGCGACGGCGGCGCTCGCGGCCGGGGCGTACCTGTGGCCGTCGCAGGACCTGGCGGTCGCGCTGGCGGCGGTCGTGGCGGTGACGGCGGTCAACCTGGCGGGCGTGACGAAGACGGCGCGGGTGGGCGCGGTGCTGGTCGGCGTGGTCGTGGTGGTGCTGGCGGTGGTCGTAGTCACCGGGCTGGGCGGCGCGGGGGTGGCGTCGGGCTGGTCGTCCGGCGTCTCGTCGGGCGGCCTGCTGGGCGTGCTGGGCTCGGCGGCGGTGCTGTTCTACGCATTCGCCGGCTACGCCCGCATCACGACCCTGGGCGAGGAGGTCCGCGAGCCGGCCTCGATCCCCCGCGCCGTCGTCGTCACGCTGGCGGCGGTGCTGGTGCTGTATGCGGTGGTCGGGCTGACGGTGCTGCTGGTGCTCGGCGCCTCGGGGACGGCGGCAGCCGCGGACCCGCTGCGCGCGGTCGCGGCGGCCGCGGGGGCCGGCTGGCTGGAACCGGTGGTCGTGGCCGCGGCCGCGGTGGCGGCACTCGGCGCGCTGCTGTCGCTGCAGGCCGGCGTCGGGCGGACGGCGTTCGCCATGGCCTCGTCCGGCGATCTGCCCCGGGCGCTGGCGGCCGTGCATGCGCGGCGCCGGGTGCCGCACCGCGCCGAGCTCGCCTCCGCGGTCGTGACGGTGCTGTTCGTGCTGGTCGGCGACCTCGCGACGACGCTCGCGGCCAGCGCCTTCGCGGTGCTCGTCTACTACGCGGTGGCCAACGCGGCCGCCTGGCGGCTGGCGGCGGCCGAACGACGCTGGCCGCGTTGGCTGTCGGCGATCGGGCTGGTCTCGTGCGTGCTGCTCGCGCTGTCGCTCCCCTGGCGGACCGTCGCGATCGGCGCCGCCGTCCTCGCCGTCGTCATGCTCCTGTGGCGGCTCCTGCGGCGCCGCTCCGCACCGGCGTGAACGGTCAGCCCAGCCAGAGCACCCCGGCAGTACGCCCTTCGGCAGGGCGGCGATCTGATCCAGGACCTCGCCGACCGTCTCTACGGCGTACACGTCAGAGGCACAGCCGCGCCTTCGTCGTCTCCCACGGCTCGGTGGGAACGTCCTGGCCCCTGGACAGCCGGTCGGCGTGATCGAGCATGCGCCGATGGGATTGGGGGTCCTGAGCGGACCACACCACGCGCTGCCAGCGCCGGAGCATTGTCAGAACGCCCGTGAGGTCGAGCGACTCGGTCGCTTCGGCCATGGCGCGGCGGTACTCGCGGTCGAACTCGCCCGCCTCCTGGGGTGGGAGCGCGGCACGGATGGCACTGGGCGCGA
Organism: Jiangella mangrovi; assembly: GCF_014204975.1. Classification (NCBI taxonomy): domain Bacteria; kingdom Bacillati; phylum Actinomycetota; class Actinomycetes; order Jiangellales; family Jiangellaceae; genus Jiangella; species Jiangella mangrovi. The sequence continues at coordinate 2,722,350 of NZ_JACHMM010000001.1, read as the reverse complement.
CCGGCCCGGGCAGCTCGCCCCAGGATTCAGCGGTCGCGGTCATGACACCACCATAGCGAGACTGGGCCGGTCCGGCCCGAGGACTGACCCGCGCGTCGATCAGTTCCAGTCGATGGCGACGCGGAGGTCGCCGACGGGGACACCGCCGCCGAGGACGGGGGCGGTGGCGAGCTTGTCGAGCACCGGGGCGTCGACGCCGAGGCGCTGGAGGGCGGCGACCATGACGACCGTGCGGGCGCGGAAGCCGCCGTCGTCGATCTTCAGGGCGAACGCGCGGCCGTCGTCGAGGGCGCCCGCCAGCACGGCCTCGGCGCCGGCCTTGCAGAACAGGCCGGGCACGCCGCCGATCAGCTCGGCCTCGTCGCGGGTGCTGCCGCTGGTGTACTCGGGGTGCGCCTGGATCGCGTCGACGACGCGACGTTCCGGGGTCCCCGGCTCCGCCAGCGCGAGCGAGCGGAACATCCGCGCCAGCCCGGTGAGGGTGACGGCGAACAGGGGCGCGCCACAGCCGTCGACCCCCGTGCGGGCGACCGCCTCGCCGGCCAGCTCCGCCACGGTCGCACCGATCGCGGCCTGCAGCGGGTGGGCCGGATCGAGGTACCCGTCGGTCGGCCACGAGTTGACGACGCAGGTGAGCAGCATGGCGGCGTGCTTGCCGGAGCAGTCGGCCGTCAGCGACGACGGCTCGCCGCCTTGGCGGACGTACGCGACCATGGTCTCGGGGTCGATCGGGTAGCCCGGCGTGTTCCGCAGCGCCGGCACGTCGAGGCCGCCGAGGGCCAGGATGCGACGCACGCCGTCGAGGTGGAACGGCTCGCCGGAGTGGCTCGCCGCCGCCAGCGCGAGCAGCTCGCCGTCGAGCGGCAGCCCGAGCCGGAGCATGGCGGCGGCCTGGGCCGGCTTGTTCGACGACCGCGGGTACATGGGTGCTTCGGTGGCCCCGACGGCGAATGCGGCGGTCCCGTCGGCGTTCAGACCCACGACGGATCCCCGGTGCCGGGACTCGACGAGCCCCGATCGGACCACTTCTGCCACCAGGACGGCGTCGCCCGCGTGCATGTCGCTCCCTCGCCTTCACGTCGCCATTCGGTGCGACGATCCTGTCACGAGGGAGCGACCGCCCGCGCCGTCAGACCGTGAAACCGCCGTCCACCAGCACCGACGTCCCGGTGATGAAGCGGCCCTCGTCGCCGGCGAGGTGCGCGACGGTGGCGGCGATCTCGTCCGGGCCGGCGTATCGGCCGAGCGCCGTGTGCGACCGGATGACGTCCGAGTACGGCCCGTCCGCAGGGTTGAGGTCGGTGTCCGTGGGCCCGGGGTGCACCAGGGTGGCCCGGATGCCCCGGCCGCCGAGGTCGCGGGCCAGCCCCTTGGTCAGCCCGACCAGAGCCGTCTTGCTCATCGAGTAGAGCCCGTAGCCGGGGAACACCGTCCGGTCGGCGACGAGGCTGCCGATGGTGACGATGCTGCCGCCGCCGGTCATGTGCCGCGCGGCCGCCGTCGACGCCACGAACGGCGCCCGGACGTTGACCGCGACGGTGCGGTCGAACTCCTCGACGCCGAGCTCGTCGATCGGCCCGACGGGGTAGAGCGCGGCGCTGTTGACCAGGATGTCCAGCCGGCCGAACCGATCCGCGACGGCGTCGACGGCGGCAGCCAGCGCCTCGGCGTCGGCGCTGTCGACGGGCAGGGCGAGCGCCCGCCGTCCGGCCGCCTCGACCGCCTTCACCACCGTCTCCGCCGCGGCGGAGTCGCGCAGGTAGGTGAAGCCGACGTCGGCGCCGTCGCGGGCCAGCCGGCGGACGACCGCCGCGCCGATGCCGCGGCTGCCGCCGACGACCATCGCGACCCGGCCGTCCAAGGGGGTGTGCGTGTGCGTGTTCATGCCCTCGATGCTCCGGCGGCCCGACGGCGGATGCTGGCGGCAATCGGCCGCCGCGTTGGCGTGAACCCGGGCGTGCGACGATTCGGGACATGCGAGCGGTCGTGCAGCGGGTGACGTCGGCCTCGGTGTCGGTCGACGGGACCGTCGTCGGCGCGATCGACCCCGACGGCCGGGGCCCGGCCGGGCAGGGCCTGCTGGTCCTCGTCGGCGTGACCCACGACGACGACGGCGACACCGCGGCCCGGCTGGCCCGCAAGGTCTGGGGCCTGCGGATCCTCGCCGACGAGAGGTCCGCGTCCGACGTCGGCGCGCCGATCCTCGTCGTCAGCCAGTTCACGCTCTACGCCGACACCGCGAAGGGCCGCCGTCCTTCCTGGGGCGCCGCCGCGCCGGGACCGGTGTCCGAGCCGCTCGTGGCCGAGTTCGTCGCAGCGTTGCGCGGGCTCGGCGCGTCTGTCGAGACCGGCGTCTTCGGCGCCGACATGCGGGTCAGCCTGGTCAACGACGGCCCGGTGACCCTGATCCTCGACGCCTGACCCTCGAAAGGACACGCACATGATCATCGTCACCGGTGGCAGCGGCCAGGCCGGACGCGCCTGCGTCGCGGACCTGACGGCGCACGGCTACGACGTCGTCTCGGTCGACCTGGCGCCGCCGGCCGACCCGTCGGTCCGGCACAGCCGCGTCGACCTCACCGACTACGGGCAGACGGTGGCCGCGTTCGCCGGCATCGACGACCGGATCTCCGACGTGACGGGCATCGTGCACCTGGCCGCGATCCGCGCGCCGGGGCTGGCGCCGAACCCCGTCACGTTCTCGGTGAACACGCTGAGCACGTACAACGTGTTCGAGGCGGCCCGCCGGCTCGGCATCAAGAACGTCGTGTGGGCGTCCAGCGAGACGGTGCTCGGGCTGCCGTTCGACACCCCGCCGCCGTACGTCCCCGTCGACGAGGAGTACCCGGGCCGGCCCGAGACCGCGTACTCGCTGTCGAAACTGGTCGGCGAGACCATGGCCGAGCAGTTCTGCCGGTGGGACCCGGAGCAGAAGATGATCGGGCTGCGGCTGTCGAACGTCATGGACCCCGAGGACTACGCCCGGTTCGCCTCGTTCCAGGACGACGCGCTGCGGCGCAAGTGGAACCTGTGGGGCTACATCGACGCCCGCGACGCCGCGCAGGCGATCCGGCTCGCACTCGAGGCCCCGCTGACCGGCGCCGACGTGTTCGTCATCGCCAACGCCGACACAGTCATGGAACGGCCCAACGGCGAGCTGCTCGACGAGGTCTTCCCCGGCGTCGAGCGCCGCCGCGAGTTCGGCGACCACGAGACGCTGCTGTCGATCGAGAAGGCCCGCCGGGTACTCGGCTACGAGCCCCAGTTCGGCTGGCGCACCGCCTGACGGGCGAGCGTCAGCGCAGCTGGGTCCGGACGTGCAGGCCGACCTCGGGGTCGACGACGACCTCCTGGGCGGCCGCCACGCCGCCGGCCAGCAGCTCGGCGTCGACGGGCGTGCTCCGCTTGACGACGGCGAGCGCGACCGGGCCCAGCTCGTGGTGGCGGGCGGCCGAGCCGACGGTGCCGACGGTGCGCCCGTCGAGCTCGACGGGGGCGCCGTGCTCGGGGAGCGTGTCGACCGAGCCGTCGAGGTGCAGCAGCACCAGGCGGCGCGGCGGCCGTCCCAGCGTGTGCACCCGGGCGACGGTCTCCTGGCCGCGGTAGCAGCCCTTGTCGAGGTGGACGGCGGTGCCGATCCAGCCGACCTCGTGCGGGATGGTGCGGTCGTCGGTGTCGAGGCCGGCCCGCGGCTCGTGCGCCTCGATGCGCAGCGCCTCGTACGCCCACACGCCGGCGAGCTCGGTGCCGGCGGCGTACGCGGCCAGCTCGGCCCGCGGGACGAAGACGTCGCGGCCGCGCTCGGTGACCCGGCTCAGGTGACTGTCCGCGGCGGTGGCGACCGGCTCCCACACGACGGCGTACTCATCGGTCACGTCGGCGATCTCGACCTGGGACCAGAACTTCATCTTCTCGAGGTACTCGCGCAGCGGCTCGGCCGACGCCGGCTCGGTGTGGAACCAGAAGCTCTCGCCGTCGTCGACCCCGTACAGCGCGTGCTCGACCCGGCCGTTGGCGTCGAGGACCAGCGCGGAGGTCGCCTGGCGCGGTGCCAGGCGCTCCAGGTGCTGGGTGAGCAGCTGGTGCAGCCAGGTCAGCCGGTCGGGCCCGCCCACCCGCATGACGGCCCGGTGCGAGAGGTCGACCGTGCCCTCGCCCGCGGCCAGCCGGCGCTGCTCGCGGAACGGGTCGCCGTAGTGCCCCGCCACGCCCTCGTCGGGCTCGGTGGCCGCGACGGCTCCGGGCGTGGCCAGCAGCGGGCTGCGGTAGGCGTCCATGTCTCTATCGAACACCCGGAAGGGCGGAATCAGTCCCGGGCGTCCAGCGCGCCGGTGACGCGCTTGAGCTCGGCCGACAGGTGCGGCTGCAGCTCGTGGCCCATGGCCGACATCTGATAGACGTACATGAGCGCGCCGTTGACCAGGCCGTACAGCCGGTGACCGGTGCGGTAGTCCTTCGCGGTCTCGGTCTTCAGCACGCCGCGGGTGGAGATCTCGACCCGGGCCGGCTCCGTCTGACCGATGTAGATCTCGACGAATCCCGTCGGGTGCGTGAGCAGGACCTCGATCTCGTCGTTCTCCTGCGGCCGCCAGTACCCGGTCTCGCGCGCCGCGGGCCGCACCAGGTTGCCGTCCTCGTCGAGGATCCAGCTGCGGCTGCGGTAGGACAGGAACGGCTTGTCCGGGACGTACGTGAACTCGACCTCCTGGCCGAACCGGAACGCCTCGATGGTCGGGTAGTCGCCGAGGCCGGCGCCCTCCCAGCGGCCGAGCAGCCAGGCGACCGGCAGACAGGCCGGATGGAGGTCGTCGGGGATCTCGATCACGACGGACTCAGGCCTGACCCTTGAAGAGCTTGTAGACCACGAGGACGCCCATGAGGCCGGCAGCGGCCGTGACCAGGACGAGGATGCTGGTGAAGACGAGTTCGAGCACGCCCGGAGTCTATCGGGTCGGTTTCAGGTCCATTGCCGCCGTCCCGGCGGGGAACTCGACCGGCAGCGAGACGTGCTCGTGCGCGATCGCCCAGCCGCCCGCCGCCCGCCGCAGGACGTCGGTCGCCCGGACCCAGTAGCCGACCTCCGGGCCGGCGGCCAGAGTGCCGCTGGTCCGGATCAGCATGTGCGCCGCGGCGACGTCGCCGCCCGCCTCGACGTGCAAATCGCGGACGTCCTGGCCGATCGGCCCCGCCCAGCGGGCGAACCAGTCCGCGAACCGGCCACGCATCGCCTCGATTCCGGCGTAGTACAACGGCGGCACGACGTCGAAGTAGACGATGTCCGGAGCGTAGAAGGAGAGCAGCCGGTCCAGGTCGCGGGAGCGGATCGCCTCGGAGCGGTCCTCCAGGAAGGTAGCGATCTCAGTGGTGTCCATACCCCTCTGACGACACTGCCCGTCGGGATGTCAGGCTGACCCCATGGAGCGCACCCTCGTGGTCAAGGTCACCGCCGGCGCCGACGCCCCGGAGCGGTGCTCGCAGGCGTTCACTGTCGCGACGACGGCGCTCGCGGCGGGCGCGACGGTGTCGCTCTGGCTGACCGGCGAGTCGGCCTGGTTCGCCCTGCCCGGCAAGGCCGCCGAGTTCGAGCTGCCGCACGCCGCGCCGCTGCCCGACCTGCTGGACGCCCTGCTGGCCGGCGGCACGGTGACGCTGTGCACCCAGTGCGCCGCCCGCCGCGACATCGGCCCGGACGACGTCCTCGAGGGCGTCCGGATCGCCGGCGCCCCCACCTTCGTCGAGGAGATCATGGCCGACGGCGTCCAGGCCCTCGTCTACTGACGGTCGAGCAGCAGAAACCCCGGCCCGGAGAGGCCCGTTCTACCTGCTCTTCTCCATGATCATCAACGATTCGACCCCCTATGGTGTGGTGAATCGTTGATGATCATGGAAAGCGGCCGGTGGATCGAGCAGCAGCATACGAACGGGGCCGGCGAGAGCCGGCCCCGTTCGTGCGTGATCATTCAGAGAGTGAGTACCTCAGCCGACGCGCACCTCGACATCGGTGACGCCGACGTCGGCGACGACGGCGCGGTCGACGGTCTCGGCGCCCGGCGCGAGGGTGCGCACCGTCCAGCGGCCCGGGGCGGCGAAGAACCGGAACTGGCCCGTGGCGCTGGTCGGGACCTCGGCGGTGAACTCGCCGGTCGAGTCGAGCAGCCGCACGTACGCGCCCGCGAGGGGCGCGTCGTCACGCTGGACGACGCCCTGGATGACGGTCTGGGTGGTCACATCGACTCCGTCCAGCGAGACTCCGCCCGCAGTGGCTCCGCACATGGGTGATCAGGCCGTTCCGGGCTCGTCGCCGAGAGCGACCGGCACGCCGACCAGCGAGCCGTACTCGGTCCAGGAGCCGTCGTAGTTCTTGACGTTCTGCACGCCGAGGATCTCGCGCAGCACGAACCAGGTGTGCGAGGAGCGCTCGCCGATCCGGCACAGGGCGATGGTGTCCTTGTCGAAGTCGAAGCCGACCTCGCCGTACAGGGCGCGCAGCTCGTCGTCGGAGCGGAAGGTGCCGTCGTCGTTGGCCGCCTTGCTCCACGGGACGTTCACCGACGTCGGGATGTGGCCGGGCACCTGCGAGACCTCCTGCGGCAGGTGCGCCGGGGCGAGCAGCCGGCCGGCGTACTCGTCGGGCGAGCGGACGTCGACCAGGTTCTGGTTGCCGATGGCGGCGACGACCTCGTCGCGGAACGCGCGGATCGAGTTGTCCGGGGCCTGGGCCGTGTAGGTGGTGGCCTCGCGCGCCGGGACGGCGTCGACGAGCTCGCGGCTCTCGAGCTCCCAGATCTTGCGGCCGCCGTCGAGCAGGCGGACGTCGGCGTGGCCGTAGACCTTGAAGTACCAGAACGCGTACGCGGCGAACCAGTTGTTGTTGCCGCCGTAGAGCACGACGGTGTCGTCGTTGCCGATGCCGTGGCTGCCGAGGAGGGCCTCGAACTGCTCCTTGTTCACGAAGTCGCGGCGGACCGGGTCGCGCAGGTCGGTCGACCAGTTGAGCTTCACGGCGCCGCGGATGTGGTTCTTGTCGTAGGCGGCGGTGTCCTCGTCGACCTCGACGAGCACCACCTTCGGGTTGTCGAGGTTCTGCTCGACCCAGTCGGCCGAGACGAGGCTGGACTCGCGGCTCATGACGCGACCTCCGTGGTGTGTGGTGTGGATGGGAACAGACGCCGGAAGGCGAGGTAGATCTCACAGCCCAGGCAGAAGCCGAAGGCGGCGTTCAGGAAGGCCGCGGCCAGGGCGGCCCCTACGGCGACGTACGCGACAGTGGTCAGCCCGGCCGCGAGGGCGATGACGCCGGCGACGGCGAACACCAGCCCGACGGCCTGGGCGAACCGCGGCGGCGTGGCGTCCTCGAGCTCTCCGGGCGGACCGAGCCGGGGCCGGACGAGCGTCGCGTAGAGCAGGCCGTACGGCGCCCGCTGCAGTCCGAGGACCGCGCCGGCCGCGAACACCAGGCCTTGCAGCGCCAGCAGCCAGACGCTGCCGGTGACCAGCACGATCGCGAGCACGACGGTGGTGAGGGTGGCCGCGAACCGGGGACCGCGGGGGTCGATGCGAGTCGGCATGGTCCTCCTGACGTGGACGGAACGGGATGTGATCGTCAGGAACGGCGGCGCGGCGTGAGGCGGCGCGAAGGCGGCCGTGCGCGCGGAGCGGGGCCGTTCCCCGTCAGGGAAGGCGACAGAGCATGGACGCGGCGCGACCGAAGTCGATCGCGCGACGCTTCCAGAGCTCTGTGCGGAACATGGAGACGAGCGTACGGTCACGCAACCTCTACGTCACCGTCCGTATCAAATGACGAGATATGTCGTCTCGCGATCCGGCCAAATCGGGCGTGGTCACGCGGGAAGCGCGGCTCGGACGTCCGCCAGCCGCGGCGCGCCGGTGGCCCGCCGGACGATGCGGCCGTCGCCGTCGAGGACCAGCGTGGTGGGCGTGCGCAGGATGTTCAAGCGCCGGACGAGGTCGAGATGGTGCTCGGCGTCGATCTCGACGTGGACGACGCCGTCGGTGTCTGCGGCGACGTGCGCCAGCGTGGCGCGGGCCGCCCGGCACGGCTGGCAGAACGCCGTCGAGAACTGCACCAGCGTGGCCCTGGAGCCCAGCGGCGCCCCGAGGACGTCCGGGCCCAGCAACTCGTCGCTCACCTTCGCCTCCACCACCCGGCCGTCGCGGGACCGCCGCCACAGCCCGAACGCCGTGGCGGCCGCGAGCACGGCGACGACGACCACCAGTCCTGTCACGCCGTGCACAACGCGCGGATCGTCGCGGCGGATTCCCCGTGGAACAGCCGGATTCAGCTGACGAAGATGCGGCCCAAAACGTAGGCGGCCGGGGCCGCGGCGATGAACGGCAGGCTGACCCGCAGCGGCAGGAAGGCCGCGGCGCCGCGCGGCACGGCCGCGACCTGGGCGCCGTCGCCGGTGCCGGTCTCGGCGGCCGCGGGCGCTCCCACGGGGACGGCGACGGCGACCGGCTGCGGCGTGTACTCGTCGGCGAGGCGGTCGACGGCGGCGAACGCGACGGCCGCCATGAGCCCGGTGAAGGTCGCGATGACGACGGCGCTGACGGCGGGCACGGCGTCGGCCATCCAGTCGGTGGTGAGCACCAGCGCGCCGGCGCCGAGCGCGGCCACGAGCACGCCGACCAGCCGCCGGACCGCACGCGACACCGGCAGCGACTCCGTCAGCCCCACCGCCCCCACGCCCAGCAGCGCCAGCCCGACGGGGTACTGCCCGTCGCTGGACTCGCGCAGCGCCAGCCAGGTGACCGGCAGGACCGCCAGCACCGACGCGGTGACCGCGACGGCCAGCGACGTCGTGAGCCCGGAGCGGCCGTCGCGCCGCCAGAGCTGGACCACGATCGACAGCACCAGAGTGGGGCCCAGCAGGGCGGCGATGGGCGTGAGGTCGGACGTGCCCTCGGCCCAGGTCCAGCCGAGCGCGCCGCCGGCGGCCAGCAGCGCGACAGCGGCCGACCACCGGGCGGAGTGCACGCGCGCCGCGGCGACCGCTCCGAGCGTGAAGATCAGGACGACCAGGGCGATGCCACCGGCCAGAAGGGTGCTCCCGGAAGCCGACGCGAGGGCCAGGACGCCGGCGAGGGCGGCGACGGCCAGCGAGGCTTGGACGGAGGGCACCTTTGAATGCTTGCAGACCCGGACCGCCCACCCGCGCCGAAATGACAACAAGTCCACAACAGTCCGGCTGCTGGACGGGCGCAGCGTGATGTCGGTCTCGCCTGCTGGACGGCCGCCCGTCATCTACGGTATATGGCACAACGTTTCACGTGATGACGAACGGGCACATGTCGACCGAAAGGATCCACTGGACATGTCCACCACCCGCGGCCGGATCGCGGCGCTCCTGGCCGTCGCAGCGGTCGCACTGACGGCGTGCGGCGACGACTCCGACCCCTCCGCCTCCGAGACCAGCACCGACGCGCCCAGCGAGGCGCCGTCGGACGAACCGTCCACCCCTGAGGAGACCGGCCTGGAGTACGCCTGCCCGCCGGAACTGCGTCAGTCGCTGCCCGAGGGCCTCGACCCGGAGTCCTGCTGGGCACTTCCCGACCTCGAACGGCCCACGATGACCGACGGCACGGTGTTCGCCCTCGAGCCCGACGCCACCGACCCCACGACGGCGCGGCACATCATCGCGCTGGACGCCGAGACCGGTGAGCGGCTGTGGAAGTCCGAGGTGCTGCCCGGCCAGGTATCGGCGCTGCGGGCCACCGAGGTCGACGGCGCTCCTGGCGTCGCCGTCCTGGTCACCGAGAACGACGCCGGCGACGCGCTGACCGAGGCGTCGACGGCGTGGGGCTACCTGGCCTGGCCGGCCGACGCGGGTGGGGACGAGGGCGGCAACGCGGGCAGCGAGGACCCCTCCTTCGAGGCGGCGGTGCACATCACCGTGCCGCAGGGCGAGAACCCGCACACCGAGGTCTACTGGACCGACCAGGGCGTGCTGGCCGGCGACTTCGTCCTGAAGCCGGGGGCCACCGAGTTCGTCCCCGTGAACCGGGATCCGGAGCCGATGATCGTCGGTGACTACGACCTGGACGAGTTCTTCGCGGGCGTCTCCGGCGACCTGATGATCTCCTACGTCCGCGGCATCGCCTACGAAGTGTCGGAGGACGGCGACACCTACGTCGGCTGGCTGGCCCGCACGTTCGACGGCGCCGAGGCGTGGAACAACGTCACGTCGACGCCGAACGAGGAGGACCTGCTGTTCGCCGTGGGGCCGAACCAGATGACGATCCTGGTCGGCGAGTACCTGCTGACCATCAGCGCGACGGACGAGAACGCCACCGCCTTCGAGGTCGCCTGGCTGGACGCCGCCACGCACGAGCCGGCCACGCCGTCGGCCGCCGACCTCGCCGGCGTGCAGCCGGTCATCGCCGACTCCGGCAACCTGGAAGGCACCGGCGCGCTGCTCTCCCCCGACGGACGGCGCCTGTTCACGGGCTGGTCGAATGGCGCGCTGATCCTGGACGTCGAGGCCGGCACGGTCACCCCGGTCGCGACGGACTTCGCGATCCAGGGGGCCGCGATCGACGACTCCACGGTCTACGGCGGCACCGAGAACGGCACGCTGACCGTCGACCTCGCCAGTGCGGAGGCGACGGCGATCGACCCGCCGCACGAGAGCTTCGACATCGTCGACGGCGAGTTCGGCCTGGCCACCCTGGACGGTGCCGTGGGCGAGACGTCCTACGTGGTCGGCGGGCGTCGCACGGACGCGGGCTAGCCGATCAGAGCGGGCTGCTCCCGCCCGCGAACGGCGGGAGCAGCTCGACGGCGGACCCGTCGTGCAGCGCGATGGTGGCGTGATCGCGCGAGCCGGCGGGTGTGCCGTCGACCACGACGGCGCAGATGTCGAGCACGGGGGCGAACCGCGGGCTTCCCGCGTGTGCCGCCCGGGCCGCGGCCAGCGCCTCGGCGAGCGTGCCGGCGTCGACGACCTCTTCGGGGATGCCGGCCGCGGCGCGGATCGCCGCCCAGTAGTGCAGGGTCACCTTCGCCATGGGGCCATCATGCCCGGACGGCGTCGACCGCGCGCGTGTGCAGGTCGAGCCAGGCGCCGATGCGCGACACCAGCGACTCCGTGGCGCCGGCCTCGGCGTGCCCGAAGCCGCGCTCGAGCCAGAGCGTGGCCTCGGGGGCGGCGGCGTGGACCTGCCAGGCGTGGTGGACCGGGAAGTAGTCGTCCTGGTCGCCGTGCACCACCAGCAGCGGCACGTCGAGCTCGGCGGCCGCGGCCCGGGCGTCGATGGGGTCGGGCGTGGACCAGCCGGCCGGCGACACCCTGGTGCGCCGGGCCAGCCGCAGCAGCAGCCGGCCGGGCTTGGTGAGGATGAGCCGCAGCAGCGTGCGCATGGCCGCGGTGCCGCGGTAGTGCCACTCGCCGGGGACGCTGACGGCGGCCACGGCGCCGACGCCGCGGTGCAGCGCGCCGTGGCGGACCGCCACCGCGGAGCCGAGCGAGAACCCGAGGGTGGCGACCCGCCGGTAGCCCAGGGCCCGCGCCCAGCTCACTGCGGCGTCCATGTCGAGCACCTCGCGCCAGCCCAGGGTGGAGTGGCCGCGGGAGCGGCCGTGGCCGCGCAGGTCGAGCAGGACCACCGACGCGTGCTCGCTGAGCCAGCCGGAGATGCGCTTCATCTGCGGGCTGCGCGAGCTCTGGGTGAATCCGTGCGCGACGACGACGGCGAGATCGCGGTCGCCGCCGTCGTGATCGGCGCCGCGGCGCGGGAAGTAGCGGGCGTGCAGCAGCGTCCCGTCGGCCGCGAGCAGGCGGCGCGAGTGTCCGGAACGTTGCGTGCGAGCGTCCGGCCGGGGTTCTGTGTACGCCCCGGACATGTCGAGGTCCGGCATATCAGCTATTCTCTCTCACCAAGGGACCTGGGCGATGACGCCGGCAGGTCCCTTGTGCGTTCGTGGGGCACCTGGCCGACTGGAGGTCCAGACATGGCAACCATCGTCCTGCTGACCAACTCGCTGCAACCCTCGGCCGAGGTGCTGCCGGCGCTGGGCTTCCTCCTGCACGACGTCCGGGTCCTCCCGGCGGAGGCGTCCGCCCTGGTCGACGCGCCCACGGGTGACGTCGTCGCCGTCGACGCGCGCCGCGACCTCTCCCAGGCCCGCGGCCTCACCCGGCTCATCCGCACCACCGGCGTCGACGTGCCGCTCATGGCCATCGTCACCGAGGGCGGGCTGGCCGCCGTCACCGCCGAATGGGGTATCGACGACGTCCTCCTCGACTCCGCCGGGCCGGCCGAGGTCGAGGCGCGGCTGCGGCTCGCGCAGGGCCGGCTGGCCGCGGCCGGCGACGACGCGCCCGACGAGATCCGCTCCGGCGACCTCGTCATCGACGAGGCCACGTACACCGCGAAGGTGGCCCGCCGCACGCTCGACCTCACGTACAAGGAGTTCGAGCTGCTCAAGTTCCTGGCGCAGCATCCCGGCCGCGTGTTCACCCGCGCTCAGCTCCTCCAGGAGGTGTGGGGGTACGACTACTTCGGTGGTACCCGCACGGTCGACGTCCATGTGCGGCGGCTGCGGGCCAAGCTCGGCGCCGACCACGAGTCGCTCATCGGCACGGTCCGCAACGTCGGGTACCGCTTCGTCCCCCCTCAGCAGGGCCGGTCGGGGCGCTCGGCGACCAGCGTCCCGCTCCCTGACGACGACCTGCCGCCCGCACGGGTCGAGCGGGCCGACCGCGGTGCCATGAGCATCACGCTGCCCGACTGACCCCGGCCGGTAGGGTCGGCCCATGGCTGACTACGTGACCGTGGGCCCGGCCCGCACCTGGTACGAGCAGCAGGGCGACGGCGATCCGCTGGTGCTGCTGCACGGCGGCATGGTCGACTCGCGCTGGTTCGAGCCGAACGTCGGGCCGCTGGCCGAACGGTTCCGCGTCTACACGCCCGACCTGCGCGGACACGGGCGCACGGCCGACGTCGAGGGGCCGATCACGTTCCAGGCCATGGCCGACGACATGATCGTGTTCCTCGAGCAGGCGGTCGGCCGGCCCGCCGACGTCCTGGGGCACAGCGTCGGCGCGTTCGTCTGGCTGCTCGTCGCGCTGCAGCGCCCCGAGCTGGTGAACCGCATGGTGCTGATCAGCGGCGGGTTCAGCAAGGACGGCGAGGCGGTGCCCGACGCGCCGTGGGACGTCGACCTGCTCGAGCAGTTCCTCGGCCCGTCCTACGCCGAGGTGTCGCCCGACGGCGCCGCCCACTTCCGCGTGGTGGCCGAGAAGATCGGCGAGATGTCGCGGCGCGAGCCGTACCTGCCGGTCGCCGAGCTGGCGAAGGTCCCGCACCGCACGCTGCTCATGCTCGCCGACGACGACATCGTCACGCTGGCGCACCTGGTCGAGATGTACGACGCCATGCCGAACGCGGAGCTGGCCGTCGTGCCCGGCACGTCGCACTTCCTGACGCAGGAGAAGCCGGACCTCGTCAACCGGCTGGTGCTCGGCTTCCTCACCGAGGACCCGGTGCCGACGGTCGCGCCGCTGCGCCGCGCCCCGGCCGCCGGGTGAGCATGGCGACCACGTTCACCGCGGCCGAGATCGCGGAGCTGGAGGTGCTGGCGGCGCGGGCGCGCGAGGCCGACGGCGCCGCCCCGTTCAGCGACGACCTGTTCCCGGCGGCCCGCGACGGGTCGTCGACGGCGGCCCTGGCCGTCCGGGCCGGCGACCGCCTCGCGGGCGCGGCCTACGCGGCCGTCCAGGGCGACCGGCTGGCCGCCGAGCTGGTCGTCGACCCCGATCACCGCGGACGCGGGCTGGGCGGCGCGCTGCTCAACGACCTGCTCGACTTCATCCCCGGCGAGCTCTGGATCTGGTCGCACGGCGACCACCCCGCCGCCGTCGCCCTGGCCCGGCGGCACGGGCTGGTCCGGGCCCGCGAGCTGCTGCAGCTGCGCCGCCGTGTCGACCCGGGGTCGCTGCCGGAGCCCGAGTGGCCCGACGGCGTCCGGCTGCGGCCGTTCGAGCCCGGCGGCGACGAGGCCGCCTGGCTCGAGGTCAACAACGCCGCGTTCAGCTGGCACCCCGAGCAGGGCGGCCAGACCCTCGACGACATCAGGTCCGCCGAGGCCGCGGCCGACTTCGACCCGGCCGGCTTCCTGCTCGCCGTCGACGAGGACGACCGCCTGCTCGGCTACCACTGGACGAAGGTGCACGAGCACGACCCCAACCCCGGCCCCGGCGGTGTCGACGAGGCGATCGGCGAGGTCTACGTGCTGGGCGTGGCGCCGGCCGCGCACGGGCGCGGGTTGGGTGGAGCGCTGACCACCGCCGGACTGCGCTACCTGGCCGACGTGGCCGGCGTCCGCACCGTCACCCTCTACGTCGAGGGCGACAACACCGCCGCCGTGCACCTGTACGAGCGCGAGGGCTTCACCCGCCACGCCGTCGACGTCGCCTACCGCCGCGACCCGGCCCAGCCGTAGCCGCGTCACTCGCGCAGGCCGATCGCGTCGACCGGGCGCAGCCGCAGGGCTGCCCGAGCCGGCACGCCCACGGCCAGGAATCCGAGCGACGCCGTCGCCAGCACGATGCCGAGGAACCCGGCCGGCGAGATCGACGGCAGGAACGACTCCGTGAGGCCCACGCTGATCCCGACCAGCGGCGGCAGCGCGACCAGCAGGCCGACGACGACCGACACCGCGACGATCACCGCCGCCTCGACCCGCATCATCGCCAGCACGTGCCGCCGTCCCGCCCCGGCCAGACGTAGCAGGGCGAACTCGCGGGTCCGCTCCGACGTGGCCATGACCAGCGTGTTCACCACCGACACCGCAAGGTACGCGAGCAGCGCGAGGATCGCGACCAGGCTGGTGGACGACTCCGCCGACCGCTCGGCCGAGCCGGCCGCGGACAGCCCGGCGCCGGTGCCGGCGACCAGGCCCGGGTGCTCCGCGGCCACCCGGGCGACGGCGTCGCCGACGGCATCGGTGTCGCCGCCGCCGATCAGCACCCAGCTGTCCTGCCCGGTCGTCGTGTGCGCCGCCAGCTGGTCGTGCGGCAGCGTGAGATCGCCGAAACCGAGGCCACGGCCGTAGACCGCGACCACCGCCGGCTCGATGGTGGTGCCGTCGCCGAGCACGATCTCGACGGTCTCGCCGACGGAGGCGCCGAACGTGGCCGAGGCGTTGCGGCTCAGCGCCACGGTGCCGTCGCGCAGGTCGCCGAGGTCGCCGTCGCGGACCTCGAGGTCGAGCGTGCGGTCGAGTCCGGCGGCGTCCAGCCCCTGCGCGGCGAACGTCTCCTGAGCCGGGTCGCCCAGCTCGGTGTACCGGACGACGACCTGGCTGTGCACGACCGGCGTCACCGTGACGTCGCCGCCCAGCTCGCGTCGCAGCTCGTCCGTGACCGCCGCGCCGACGCCGCCGTCGCTCCCGGTGACGACGTGGTCGGCCACGACGCCGTCGACGGTCTGCCGGCCGGCCGCGGCCGCCAGCGTGCTCTGGCTGAACAGCTGGACGGAGACGACCGCGACCGCCAGCACGATCGGCGTCACGGCCGCCGCCAGCCGGCGCGAGTTGGCCCGCATGTTCGCCGTCGCCAGATACCCGTGCACGGGCGAGAGCCGCCGCACCGGAGCGGCCAGCAGCCCGGCCGCCGCGCCGAGCACCCGCGGCCCCAGCAGCGCCACGCCGATGGACAGCAGGAGCGCCCCGCCCGCCGCACCGGCCACGGCCACCGTGCCGGGCACCAGCATCGGGATGCCCGACGCCGCCAGCCCCAGCAGGATCAGCACCACGCCGGCGACGACCCGCCCGGTGCCCAGCCGCGGCTGCTCGACCGCGCTCTCGCCCAGCGCCTCGACGGGGTTCAGCCGTGCCGGTCGCCGGGCGGCCACCCAGCCCGCAAGCCGCGCCGTCACCAGGCACAGCACGACGGCCGCGAGCCCCGGCACCGGGCTCATCGCGAGCCGGAAGTCGGCCGGCAGCAGTCCGGAACCGGCGAACCCGCGGACCAGCAGGACCGCGACCAGGTACCCGGGCACCGCGCCGAGCACCGCCGCCGTGCTCGCCAGCAGCATGACCTCGGCGCCGACCAGCCGCCGGACCTGCCCGCGCTTCGCGCCGACCGCTCGCAGCAGCGCGAACTCGCGCCGCCGCTGCTGGATCGACAGCGCCAGCGTGCTCGCCACGACGAACATCGCGATCAGCACCGTGGTGCCGGCCAGCGACAGCGCCAGGAACGTCAGCTCGCTGCGGGCCCGCCCGATGTCGAAGAACTCCACGTGACCGCGGGCGTCGCCGGTGTGGGTGCGCACGCCGGGCACGGCGTCGGCGATCCGGGCGGCCAGGTCGTCCGCGGCCACCCCGTCGGCCGCGACCACGCCGACGGCGTCCCACCGCCCGTCCGCGCCGGCCAGGTCGCCGGCCCGTTCGTCGGTGAGGAACACGGCCGACTCCCGCGCGTCGGCGCCGGCGGGCCGGGTCACGACGGCCGTCACCGTGTACGACGACGCGACCCCGCCGACGGCCAGCTCGACGCGGTCGCCGATCCCGGAGCCCAGGGTCGACGCGAGGTCGTCCTCGAGCGCCACCTCGTCGTCGCGCTCGGGCGCGGATCCGCCGTCGGCGACGGTGAACGGCGTGAGCGCCGCCGCCGACCAGCCGTGCCCGGTGACCGGCCGGGGCAGCTCGGCCACCGCGCCGTCCGTCACCACGCTCACCGGCGCGCTGACGTCGCCGGCCGCCTCGGCCACCCCCGGCACGGCGGCGACGGCGTCGACGGCGTCGGCCGGCAGCCGGACCCGTTCGGACAGCGGGAGGTCGGTGTCCTCGACGACCGGCAGCGCCTGCACGCCGCCCACCACGACGTCGGCGCCGGCGTAGCGCTGGGGCGGCAGCCCGCCCCGCACGCCGGACTCCACCAGCACCCCCAGCGCCGTCACCAGCGTCGAGGCCAGCAGGACGGCGAGGAACGCACCGACGAACCCGGCCTTGCGGCCCTTGATGGTCTTGCGGGCGATGTCACGCATGATCACCACGCCCCGAGCTTCGTCATGCGCTCGGCGACCAGCTCGGCCGTCGGCGCGTCCACGACTCCGGTGATCCGGCCGTCGGCGAGGAACAGCACGCGGTCGGCGAAGGACGCCGCGACCGGGTCGTGCGTCACCATGATCACCGTCTGGCCGCTCTCGTCGACGACGCGGCGCAGCAGCTCGAGCACCTGCCGGCCGGTGCGGGTGTCGAGCGCGCCGGTGGGCTCGTCGGCGAACACCGCGTCGGGCCGGGTGACCAGCGCGCGGGCGATGGCCACCCGCTGCTGCTGGCCGCCGGAGAGCTGGGCCGGACGCCGCTGCAGGTGCTCGGCCAGTCCGACCGACCCGGCCACCTGGGCGATCCAGGCGGGGTCGATCGTGCGGCCTGCCAGCCGCAGTGGCAGCGACACGTTGTCCTCGACGCTCAGCGAGGACAGCAGGTTGTAGGTCTGGAAGACGAAGCCGATGCGGTCGCGGCGGACCACGGTCAGCTCGTTGTCCGACAGCTCGGACAGTTCGGTGTCGCCCAGCCGGACCGAGCCCGACGTCGGCCGGTCCAGCCCGGCGGCGCACTGCAGGAAGGTGCTCTTGCCGGACCCGGACGGGCCCATGATCGCGGTGAAGGTGCCGGTGGCGAGGTCCGCGCCGACCTCGCGCAGCGCCGTCACCCGGTGGTCGCCGCTCCCGTAGATCTTGGTCACGGCGTCGAGCCGGACCGCCGGTGCCGTCATGGTGTGCACGTCGTTCCTCCTTGTTGGGCCTGGTCACGACGCTATGGAGCGGACGCGGCGGGAACGATCCGGCTGCCGCCCCGATCGATGGTGGTGCTGGGTATACCGACTCGCGGGGGGTCGCTCGGGCATGCTGAGGTGATGGGCAGGGTGCGAGCGGCGACCAGGGCGACGCGACGGGCGCTGCCGTTCCTGCTGCGCGGCGTCGTCAGCGCGGCGGTCGCGCTGGTCCTGCTGATCCGGGTGCTGCTGGTGGCCGTGTTCACGCTGATCGGCGTGGGCTGGCTGGCCATCCCGTCGACGGTGCGGGCGGTGCGCCGGTGGGCCGGCGACGAGCGCCGCCGCGTCACGGCGTTCACCTGCCGCCCGGTCCCCGCGCCGTACGACACCTCGCCCGACGCACCCGCCGTCCGGACCAAGGTCCTGCTCGGCGACCCGGCCACCCGGCGCGACGTCGGCTGGGTCCTGATCCACGGCCTCACCGGCCTGGTCGTCGGCATCGGGGCGCTGCTGCTGCCGCTGAGCGCGGTGAACGCCGCCCTGGCGCTGGTGTACTGGCGCGCGATGCCGGCGGACGATCCGGTCGAGGCGCCGTACGCGGTGACGTCCTGGCTCGGCGCGCTGGGCCTGGTGCCCATCGGCGCCGGCTGGCTCGTGCTGACGCTGCTCCTGGTGCCGCTGCTGGGACGGTGGCAGGCCTGGGCGGCACGCGGGCTGCTGCGGCCGGCCAAGGGCGCCCAGCTGAGCGAGCGGGTCACCGAGCTGACGGCGACCCGCGCTGCCGCGCTGGAGGCGCACGGTGCCGAGCTGCGGCGCATCGAGCGCGACCTGCACGACGGCACCCAGAACCGGCTGGTCGGCGTCATCATGCACCTCGGCATCGCCGAGCGGGCGCTGCGCCGCGACCCCGCCTCGGCGCTGCCGCTGCTGCTCAAGGCGCAGGACCAGGCGGCCGACGCCCTGGGCGAGCTGCGCGACGTCGTCCGCAGCATCTACCCGCCGATCCTCTCCGAGCGCGGGCTCGACGGCGCGCTGGCGGCGCTCGCCGCCGGCTGCGCGATACCGTGCACGCTGCGCGCCGACGGGCTGCGCCGGCTGCCCGCCGCGCTCGAGGCCACCGCCTACTTCGTCGTCGCCGAGGCGCTGACCAACACCGTCAAGCACAGCGGCGCCGAGCATGCCGAGGTCATGGCGACGGTGCGGCCCCCGGCCGCCCCGGGCGAGGAGGAGACGCTGGTGATCGAGGTGCGCGACGACGGCCACGGCGGCGCCGACGAGTCCGGCGGCAGTGGGCTGGCCGGCATCCGCCGGCGGGTGGCCGGGTTCGACGGCCGCACCGAGGTGACCAGCCCGCCCGGCGGCCCCACGCTCGTGCGGGCGGTGATCCCGTGCGCGTCGTGATCGCCGAGGACGACACCCTGCTCCGCGAGGGCCTGGCGCTACTGCTGGCCAGTGAGGGCATCGCGGTGGTCGCCGCCGTCGACAACGCCGACGACTTCCTCGCCGCTCTGGCCGCACAGACGCCCGACGCCGCCGTCGTCGACGTCCGGCTGCCGCCCGGCTTCACCGACGAGGGCATCGCCGCCGCGGCCGCCGCCCGGCGCGAGCGGCCCGGCTTCCCCGTCCTCGTGCTGTCGGCCTACGTCGAGGACAGCTATGCCACCGAGCTGCTGGCCGGGGGCGCCGACGGCGTCGGCTACCTGCTCAAGGAGCGGGTCGGCAAGGTCGGCGAGTTCCTCGATGCGCTGCACCGCGTGGCCGGCGGCGGCACCGTCATGGACCCCGAGGTCGTGTCCCAGCTCATGGTCCGCCGCCGCGCCGACGACCCCATCCGCACGCTCACGCCGCGCGAGCGCGAGGTGCTGGCGCTCATGGCCGAGGGCCTGGCCAACCCCGACATCGCCGCCCGCCTGGTGGTCACCGAGACCGCCGTCAGCAAGCACATCCGCAACATCTTCGCCAAGCTCGGGCTGGCCCAGGGCGACGCCGGTCACCGGCGCGTGCGGGCGGTCCTGGCATATCTCGAATCATGAGGCCCCTCCCGAGCTACCCACTGTTCACTCGCCCGTGTCAGCATTGAGCCATGGCCGAGTCGACGAAGCCGGAAGAGCGCTACCTCGACCGTGAGTTGTCGTGGCTGGCCTTCAACACCCGGGTACTGGAACTGGCCGAGGACCCCGACATCCCGCTGCTCGAGCGAGCCCGGTTCCTCGCCATCTTCTCCAGCAACCTCGACGAGTTCTACATGATCCGCGTCGCCGGGCTGAAGCGGCGCCTGGCCGCCGGCGTCGCGTTCCCCTCGGTCAGCGGCATGATGCCGCGCGAAGTGCACGAACGCACCCTCGAGCGCACCCGCGAGCTCATGGCCCGGCAGACCAAGTGCTTCCGCAGCGACGTGCTGCCGGCGCTGGTCAAAGAGGGCATCGACATCGCCCGCTGGGACGACCTCGACGACGCCGAGCACGCCCTGCTGCGGCGGCTGTTCAGCGAGCGCATCTTCCCGGTGCTGACGCCGCTGGCGGTCGACCCCGCCCACCCGTTCCCGTACATCTCCGGGCTGTCGCTGAACCTCGCCGTCGTGGTCCGCAACCCGCGCAACGGCACCGAGCACTTCGCCCGGGTCAAGGTCCCGCCCAACTTCCCCCGCTTCCTGCCGGTCGCCGACCAGCGCTTCGTCCCGCTCGAGGACGTCATCGCCGCGCACCTGTCGCAGCTGTTCCCCGGCATGGACGTCCTGCAGCACCACACCTTCCGGGTCACCCGCAACGAGGACGTCGAGGTCGAGGAGGACGACGCCGAGAACCTGCTGACCGCCATGGAGCGCGAGCTCATGCGGCGGCGGTTCGGCCCGGCGGTCCGGCTCGAGGTCGAAGAGACCGTCGACCCGCACGTCCTCGACCTGCTCCAGCGCGAGCTGGGCGTCAGCGACGGCGAGACGTTCTCGCTGCCCGGCCCGCTCGACCTCACCGGCCTCACCGCCATCGCCGACCTCGACCGCGCCGAGCTGCGCTACCGGCCGTTCCTGCCGGCCACCCACCGCGACCTGCGCGACGTCGAGTCCGCGTCGCCCGCCGACATGTTCGCCGCCATCTCGAAGTCCGACGTGCTCGTGCACCACCCGTACGACTCCTTCTCGACCAGCGTGCAGCGCTTCGTCGAGCAGGCCGCCGCCGACCCGCGCGTGCTGGGCATCAAGCAGACGCTCTACCGCACCAGCGGCGACTCCCCCATCGTCGACGCGCTCATCGACGCCGCCGAGGCCGGCAAGCAGGTGCTCGCCGTCGTCGAGATCAAGGCCCGGTTCGACGAGCAGGCCAACATCAGCTGGGCGCGCAAGCTCGAGCAGGCCGGCGTCCACGTCGTCTACGGCCTGGTCGGGCTCAAGACCCACTGCAAGCTCTGCCTGGTCGTGCGCGACGAGGCCGGCGGCGGCATCCGCCGCTACAGCCACATCGGCACCGGCAACTACCACCCGCGCACGGCCCGCATCTACGAGGACATGGGCCTGCTGACGGCCGACCCCGAGGTGGCCGAGGACCTCAACCACCTCTTCAACACGCTGTCCGGGTACTCGCTCGAGTCCGACTACCAGCGGCTCCTGGTGGCGCCGCACTCGCTGCGCACCGGCATCATCGACCGCATCGACCGCGAGATCGAGCACCACCGCGCCGGCCGCCCGGCGCGCATCCGGTTCAAGGCCAACAGCTTCGTCGACGAGGCCATCATCGACTCCCTGTACGAGGCGTCGGCGGCGGGCGTGCCGGTCGACATCTGGGTGCGCGGCATCTGCAGCATCCGCGCCGGCGTCGAAGGGCTGTCCGAGAACATCCGGGTGCGCAGCATCCTCGGCCGCTTCCTCGAGCACTCCCGCATCTACTCCTTCGAGAACGGCGGCGACGTCGAACACTGGATCGGCTCCGGCGACCTCATGCACCGCAACCTCGACCGCCGCGTCGAGGCGCTGGTGAAGCTGCGCCGGCCCGAGCACCTGCAAGAGATCGACGGCCTGTACGACCTCGCCTTCGATCCCGGCACGGCCTCCTGGCACCTGCGGCCCGACGGCACCTGGGACCGCGTGCACTTCGGTCCCGACGGCGAGCCGCTCGCCGACATGCAGCAGGTCCTCATCGAACGCAAGCAGCGCCGGAGGTCCACCACGTGAGCCGTGCGGAGCAGACGGCTCGACCACACACCGCCCGTGAGGTCGAGCAGAAGTTCCGCGTCCACGGGCTGTTCCGCATTCCCGACCTCTCCACGCTGGCCGGCGTCTCCGCCGTCGACGACCTCGGCGTGGTCGAGCTCGAGTCGGCCTACTACGACACCCCCGACCTCCGCCTCGCCCGCGAGGGCATCACGCTGCGCCGAAGGGTCACCCGTGCCCTCGGCGGAGAGGCGAACCTCGGGCAAGGAGGCTACGACGAGGGCTGGCACCTCAAGGTCCCGGCCGGCCTCAACGCCCGCGACGAGATCCGGCTGCCGCTCGAGCCGAGCCCGTCGGCCGACGGCGCCGAGCCCGTCCCCTCGTCCGACGGCGACAGGCCGGCTCCCGGCCCGCGCACGCCGCCCGCCGAGCTGGCCGTCCTCGTCCGGGTCATCACCCGCACCGAGCCGCTGGTCCTGGTCTCCACGCTGCGCACCACCCGCGCCCGCCAGGTCATCCGCTCCGACGACGGCGACGTCGGCGAGCTCGTCGACGACACCGTCCACGTGGTCGGCTCCGACGGCACCGTCGCCGCCCGGTTCCGCGAGATCGAGCTCGAAGAGATCGGCGGCGGCCCGCTCATCGCGTCCGTGGCCGAGGCACTGGGCGAGGCCGGCGCCGTCGGCGGCGAGTTCGTCGCCAAGGCGGTCCGTGCGCTCGGGCCCAACGCCGCCGCGCCGCCCGAGGTGCCCGAGCTCCCCGTCCCCAAGCCAAAGGATCCGGCCCGCGACACCCTGGTCGCGTACCTGTCCACGCACGTGCGGGCGCTGCGCGCGGCCGACGTCGCGTTCCGCCGCGAGCCGGCCGACCCCGAGGCCGTGCACCAGCTCCGGGTCGCCGCCCGGCGGCTGCGTAGCGGACTGCGCACGTTCCGGCCGCTGCTCGACAAGCCGTGGGCCGAGGAGCTGCGCGCCGAGCTGGGCTGGTTCGCCCGCAGCCTCGGCGAGCTGCGCGAGGGCGACGTCCTGCGCGAGCGGCTGGACCGGCACTGCGCCGACCTTCCGTCCGACCTCCCCGCGACCGAGGTGAAGCAGCTGCTCGCCGAGGTCCTGGGCGGCACGGTCGCCGACGCCCGGGCCCGGGTGGGCGAGCTGCTCGACGACGACCGCTACCTCGCCCTGCACGACCGCCTGGTCCGTGCGGTCGCCCGGCCGCTGGCCGGCCCCGACGTCGAGCGCCCGTCGCGCGACGTGCTGCCGCCGCTGGTCGAGAAGGCGTGGGCGAAGCTCGACCAGGCCGCCGACGGCCTCACCGACGCCGCCCCCGACGAGGAGTGGCACGACGCCCGGCTGGCCGCCAAGCGCACCCGCTACGCCGCCGAGGCCGTCGCCCCGACCCTCGGCGGCGACGCCAAGGCGTTCGCCAGGCAGATCGAGAAGGTCACCGAGATCCTCGGCGAGCACCAGGACGCCGCCATGGCCGCGGCGAAGGCCCGCGAGCTGGCCCACTCCGATCTCGCGTCCGCCGACGTCGCGTTCGCGCTCGGGGTCCTGGCCTCGAACGAGCGGGCCCACGTGCACGCCGCCCGGGCCGCCTTCGCCGAGTCCTGGCCGCAGGTGCGCCGGCCCAAGTGGCGGCGGTGGCTCGAGCCGTGATGGCCAGGCGAGATCCCGTCCTCGCCGCCGGAACGGTGCTGTGGCGGAACCAGGAGGACGCGCCCGAGGGGCGGGTCGAGATCTGCCTCGTGCACCGGCCCAAGTACGACGACTGGTCGCTGCCCAAGGGCAAGCTCGACGACGGCGAGCACATCATGACGTGCGCGGTCCGCGAGGTGTTCGAGGAGACCGGGCACCGCGTCACACTGGGCCGGCCGCTGCCGTCGCAGCACTACGTGGCCACCGGCCGGCCGAAGGTGGTCCGGTACTGGCTGGCCGAGGCCGACCCGCACCCGGTGCCGCGGCTGCCCGACCACGAGGTCGACGACGTCGTGTTCCTGCCGGCGGGCGAGGCGGTCCGGCGGCTCAGCTACGAGCGCGACGCCGAGCTCGTCCGCACCGCCCTGCGCGGGCCGCTGCGGACCACGCCGCTGGTGCTGCTGCGCCACGCCCACGCCGTCCACCGCACCGACTGGACCGGCCCCGACATCGAGCGGCCGCTGAGCGCCGAGGGGACCGCCGACCTCGGGCCGCTCGGCGAGGCGCTGAGCACGCTCGGGCTGCGCCGGGTGCTCTCCAGCGACTCCGTGCGCTGTGCCGAGACCGTGCGGCCGTTCGCCCGCAAGCAGGGCCTGGTGGTCGAGCTGGAGCCGCACCTGTCCGAAGAGAGCCTGCGCGCCGGCGACGGCCGGCATCCCGCCGTCGCGATCCTGCGGACGCTGCTGCGCGACGACGCCGCGCTGGTGTGTTCGCACCGGCCGATCCTGCCCATGCTCTTCGAGGCCGCCGGCGTCGATCCCGGCGACGGTCTCGAGCCAGGCGGGTTCGCCGTCCTGCACCACGAGCACGGGCACGTGACCGCCGTCGAGCGACACCTGCCGCAGGGGGCCGGTCCACCGCCGGTTATCGACCTGTGACCACGCTCAACGGCGGGTCGTGATCATCCCGAAACCGACCACTCGGCCCGTTCACGTGACGGCCATCACACGGTCAGAGACATGTCGTCTGCTCTGCGCCAGCCGTTCATTCCCCGTTCACTCTCAGCGGGGAACGGCGTCACCTCCGAAATCTACGTTCTAGGCGATACGCAAGGACGAATAGGTCCAGGAAGGACACCAGACGTGAACCTCAGCATCGTGCGCCGCACGCTGGCACCCGTTGCGGTCGCCAGCGCGGCCGCCCTCGTGCTGGCTGCTTGTGGCTCGGACCCCGAGACCGACACCTCCAACGAGGACACGCCGGACGACTCCAGCAGCGAGACGGCCGGGGGCGAGGAGCCCGCGAGCGAGCTCTCCGGCACCCTGAACGGCGCGGGCGCCAGCTCGCAGGAGTCCGCGGTCCAGGCGTGGATCGCCGGCTTCCAGGGCTCGAACCCCGACGTGACCATCAACTACGCTCCCGAGGGCTCCGGCGCCGGCCGTGAGCAGTTCACCTCGGGCGCCGTCGCGTTCGCCGGCTCCGACGCCGCGCTGGACGAGGAGGAGCTCGCCGCGGCCGAGACCGCGTGTGGCGCTCCCGCCGTCGACCTCCCGCTGTTCATCGACCCCATCGCCATCCCGTACAACCTGCCGGGTGTCGACAACCTGCAGCTGGGCCCGGTGACGCTGGCCAACATCTTCAACGGCACCATCACCACCTGGAACGACCCGGCCATCGCGGCGGACAACCCCGACGCGACGCTGCCGGACACCGCTATCACCCCGGTGCACCGCTCGGACGACTCCGGCACCACGGAGAACTTCGTCGAGTACCTGATCGCCGCCGCTCCCGACGCCTGGACCCACGAGGCCGACGGCGTCTTCCCGCCTGACCTCGGTGGCGAGGCCGGCGCCCAGACCGCCGGTGTCATCGCGGCCGTCCAGGCCGCCGAGGGCACCATCGGCTACGCCAGCGCCGCCGCCGTGGGCGACCTCCAGACCGCCGCCATCGGCGTCGGCTCGGAGTTCGTCGAGTACTCGGCCGAGGCCGCTGCCGCCGTCGTCGACGCCTCGCCGCGCGCCGAGGGCCGGGCCGAGAACGACCTCGCGCTCGAGCTGGCCCGCGACACCACCGAGTCCGGCGCCTACCCGATCGTGCTGGTCTCGTACACCATCGTCTGCACCGCGTACTCCGACCCGGCGGTCGGCGACCTGGTGAAGGCGTACGTCGGCTACGTCGCGAGCGACGAGGGCCAGCAGGCCGCGGCCGACGCCGCGGGCTCGGCCCCGATCTCGCCCGAGCTGCAGGCCGAGGTCCAGGCCGTCGTCGAGTCCATCGAGGTCGGCTGACGGTTTTATCCTGTGCGCAGGACGTTCCATGTCGCCGGGCGGCCCGTCCCCAGTCGGGGGCGGACCGCCCGGCGTCCGCACGACCACCGGTTGACCCCGCGAGACCTCCACTGAGCCGGAGCTGACGCCGTGACCACCACCGCGAACCCACCACCCACCCAGAAGCCCGCACCAGCCGCGCCGCGGGTCCGGACCCGGGCCGGTGACCGCATCTTCTCCCGGTCCACGCTGGTGGCGGGTGTCCTGATCCTGCTCATCCTGGCCGGCGTGGCCGTCTTCCTCATCAGCGAGGCGCTGCCCACGTTCACGGCCGACCCGTCCGAGATCGACGGCGGCGAGGGCTTCTTCTCCTACGTCTGGCCGCTGGTCTTCGGCACGCTCGCCGCGGCGATCATCGCGCTCGTCGTCGCGACCCCGCTGGCGCTGGGCATCGCGCTGTTCATCTCGCACTACGCGCCGCGCCGGCTGGCCCAGAGCCTCGGCTACGTCGTCGACCTGCTGGCCGCCATCCCCAGCGTCGTGTTCGGCCTCTGGGGCATCCAGTGGCTGGCGCCGCAGGTGCAGCCGGCCTGGGCCTGGCTCGCCGACAACCTCGGCTTCATCCCGATCTTCTCCGGCCAGGCCTCGGCCACCGGGCGCACGATGCTCACCGCCGGCCTGGTGCTGGCGGTCATGATCCTGCCGATCATCACGGCCATCTCCCGCGAGGTCTTCCTGCAGACGCCCACCCTGCACGAGGAAGCCGCGCTGGCGCTCGGCGCCACCCGCTGGGAGATGATCCGCATGGCGGTCATCCCGTTCGGCCGGCCCGGCATCATCTCCGGCATCATGCTCGGCCTCGGCCGCGCGCTGGGCGAGACCATGGCCGTCGCCATGGTGCTCTCGACCGGCGGCTTCACCTGGTCCATGGTCACCGCCGGCAACAGCACCATCGCCGCGGAGATCGCGCTCGACTTCCCCGAGTCGTCGGGGCTCAAGACGAACACGCTCATCGCCGCGGGCCTGGTGCTGTTCGTCATCACGCTCGCCGTCAACATGTTCGCCCGCTGGATCGTGTCGCGCCGCAGTGAGTTCTCGGGGGCCAACTGATGTCCGTCGCCACCAAGCCGCCCGCCAGCCCGGCCCCGAGCTCGCTGGCCCACAACCAGCTGCCCCGCTACACCACCCAGGTCGTCCTGGCCGCGTCCATCGCGGCCGGCGCCGGCCTGTCGGTCGTGTTCGGCGGGTTCTCGCCGGTCCGGTTCGCCGTCCTGTCGGTGCTGGTCTTCATCGTCGTCAACACCGTGCTCTCCGCCGTGGTCGAGGGCCGGCGCAAGGCCGTCGACAAGCTCGTCACCTCGCTGGTCTACGCCGCGTTCGGCATCGCGCTGGTCCCGCTGATCTCGGTCATCTGGTCGGTGCTCGACAACGGCCTCGAGCGGTTCAGCCTCGACTTCCTCCAGACGTCGATGCGCAACGTCACCGGCCTCAACGACCAGCAGGCGCTCGAGGGCGCGGCCCCGTACATCGGCGGCGCCTACCACGCCATCGTCGGCACGTTCCTCATCACGGCGCTGGCCTCGATCATCTCGGTGCCCATCGGCCTGCTCACCTCGATCTACCTGGTCGAGTACGGCCGCGGCCGGCTGGCCCGGGCCATCACGTTCTTCGTCGACGTCATGACCGGCATCCCGTCCATCGTGGCCGGCCTCTTCGCCGCCGCGCTGTTCGCGGTGCTGTTCGGCGTCGGCACCCGCAACGGCTTCGCCGGCGCCGTCGCGCTGTCGGTGCTGATGATCCCGGTGGTCGTGCGCTCGAGCGAAGAGATGCTGCGCATCGTCCCGAACGAGCTGCGCGAGGCCGCCTACGCGCTGGGCGTGCCCAAGTGGCGCACCATCGTGCGGGTGGTCGTCCCCACGGCCATCTCCGGCATCGCCTCCGGCGCCACGCTGGCCATCGCCCGCGTCGTCGGCGAGACCGCGCCGCTGATCGTCACCGCGGGCTTCACGGCGTCGATCAACACCAACCCGTTCTCCGACTGGATGATGTCGCTGCCCGCGTACGTTTACAGCCAAGCGATGCGACCGCTGTCGGGTTCGTCACCGCAGCCGAGCTTCGACCGGGCGTGGGCCGCGGCACTGACCCTGATCCTCATCGTCATGCTGCTCAACCTCGTCGCCCGACTCATCGCCCGCCTGTTCGCCCCGAAGACCGGCCGCTAGAGCAAGGAAACCGCCACCATGTCCAAGCGCATCGACGTCGGCGATCTGAACGTCTACTACGGCAGCTTCCTGGCCGTCGAGGGCGTGTCGATGGCCATCGAACCCCGCTCGGTCACGGCCTTCATCGGGCCGTCCGGCTGCGGCAAGTCCACCTTCATCCGCACCCTCAACCGCATGCACGAGGTCATCCCCGGCGCGCGGGTGCAGGGCAAGGTCCTGCTCGACGGCGAGGACCTCTACGGGTCCAACGTCGACCCCGTCACGGTCCGGCGCCAGGTCGGCATGGTCTTCCAGCGGCCCAACCCGTTCCCGACCATGTCCATCCGCGACAACGTGCTGGCCGGCATCAAGCTCAACAGCAGCCGCATGAGCAAGAGCCAGGCCAACGAGACCGTCGAGAAGTCGCTGCAGGGCGCGAACCTGTGGAACGAGGTCAAGGACCGCCTCGACAAGCCGGGCTCCGGCCTCTCGGGCGGTCAGCAGCAGCGCCTGTGCATCGCCCGCGCCATCGCCATCCAGCCCGACGTCCTGCTGATGGACGAGCCCTGCTCGGCGCTCGACCCCATCTCGACGCTGGCCATCGAGGATCTCATCGGCGAGCTGAAGCAGAGCTACACGATCGTCATCGTCACCCACAACATGCAGCAGGCCGCCCGGGTCAGCGACCGCACCGCGTTCTTCAACATCGCGGGCACCGGCAAACCCGGCAAGCTGATCGAGATGGACGACACCACGAAGATCTTCACCAACCCCAGCGTGAAGGCCACCGAGGACTACGTCTCCGGCCGCTTCGGCTGACGAGGCACCACCCGGCACGCGACCGCGCCCGCCACGAGCTCCTCGTGGCGGGCGCGACGCGTTCTAGCCCCGGCCCACGCCCGACGTCAGCGCGGCACGCCGGATGGCCCCGGCCTCACGTGCGTCGACGAGACCATCGGCCAGCAGCTGGTCCAGGACCTCCTCGACGTGGCGCACGAACGCCCCGGCGGACTCCCACTCCCCGTCGTCGTCGATGAGGTCGTTGATCGTGCAGCCGTCGGCGGCGGCCCGGTTCGGCACGCCGCTGTCGACGCTGCCGACCACCACCGTCGCCCGGGCGTCGGGTTGCGGGCAGGTGGCGTCGACCGCCGCGATCCAGACGTCGCGGAACTCGACGTCGGAGCCGTCGTGGTGGTTCTGGAAGCCGATGTGCCCCTCGAGCGCCCGGCTCCCGTCACCGGTGTAGGTGTTCACGAGCTCGCCGTTCAGCCAGACGGTGTAGGTCTGCCCGACCGCGCGGATCTCGTAGGTGTTCCACTCCCCGATCGGGTTCGCCAGGACGTCGGTGATGGTGGCGAAGTTGTAGATCGAGCCGGTCTTCTGCGGGTCGCCGCCGCCCGGGTCGTCGTGGACCTGCGCCTCGTAGCCCCGCACGCTGTCGTCGGGCTGGCGGACCCAGGGGCCCTCCCAGTCCAGCGGCGCCGGGAAGCGCAGGAACACCCCGGAGTTGTCGGAGGCGTTGTTCATCCGGTACTCCAGCCTCAGGTGGAAGTCGCCGAAGGCCTGCGGCGTGTACCAGAGCAGGCCGCCGGAGCCCCGGCTCAGCAGCGTGCAGTCCGACGTCACGGTGAACGACCCGTTGCCCACCATCTCCCAGTCCTCCAGCGTCTTCCCGTCCCACAGGGCGGTGAAGCCGTCGGCCGGCTCGGGGTCGGGGCAGACCTGCGGCTCGGACTCGGCCAGCTCGAACCGGTCGAACGCGACGTCGACGACGGGGATGGCCGGGTCGCCGTTGCCGCCGGACAGCGCCAGCACGCCGACGTTCCAGGTCGCCGCGCCCAGGCCGTAGGGCCGGCCCACGGGCAGCCAGCTCTCGCCGTCGGCCGAGTACTCCGCCGTCACCTCGAGTCCGTCGCTGACCAGCCGCAGCTCGAAGGTGTCCGGGAAGTCCGCCTGCAGCGCGACGTAGTCGGCCGAGGTGTTGCGCTCCTGCCCGCCGGCGACGGTGAAGAAGGACATCCGCCGGGTGCCATCGGGCCGGGCCATGACGACGAGCTTCGCGAAGTCCGCGTCGCCGCCGTGCAGCACCAGCCCGGCCTGCTGGAACGCCGTCCCCACGTCGGCGGTGACCCGCGTGGTGGCGGTCCAGCCGTCCTCGGGCGCCGGCCGCATGACGAGGTTCGTCGCGTCGGCCTGGGCCGAGGTCAGCTCGCCGTGCGCCGTCGGCAGCACCAGGCTCCCGTCGGCCACGTGGTAACCGGCCGGGTCGTGGCGCACGATCGAGGACCAGCAGGACAGGTCCAGGGCGTCGCCGTCGAACTCGTCGACACCCCCGTCCGCGCACGGCGGCGCCGGCACGCTGACGCCGTCGCCGTTGAAGCGCACCCAGTCCAGTGCGAGCAGGTCCGCGGTGACACCCTCGTTGCGGAAGACCAGGTAGACGTCGAACGTCTCGCCGGGGTCGACAAGGTCCGTCGTCCGCTCGACGACGGTGTCCGCGCTGCCGGTGACCGGCACGTCCACCGAGCCCAGTAGCTCGCCGCCGGGGGCGTCGCGACGCACCTCGACGGTGCCGCCGTGGGCCGACGCGGAGGCGCCGACGGTGAGCGACTCGATGTTGGCCAGGTGGACGGTGTCGAACCGGATCCAGTCGCCGTGCGAGATGCTGCCCACCCGGGCCCGGGCGCTGGCCAGCGGCCGCTCGAACACCTGGACCCCCTCGGCGGCGGAGAAGTGCTCGGCCTCGCGCCGCTTCGGGTTGAGCCGGACCGAGTCGCCGCCGGTCAGCGGCTCGACCCCGGGCGCGCCGGCGTCGGTGAAGCTCGACTCCAGCACGTAGTAGAGGTTGGTCTCCTGCCCGTGCCCGCCGTCGGTGATGGTCGGGACGGTCCCGGTGCAGTGCGGGTAGTTGTCCAGCGGGTGCGCGTGCTGGTCGTGTCCCAGCAGCGCCCCGACGGTGACGGCGCCGCACTCGATCTCGCCACCGGCGATGCTGCCGTCCTCGGCGTCGTCGACCGTGACGTCGTAGGCGACCTCGTCGCCCCAGTCGAAGAAGCCGCCGTGCGGCGGCCAGCTGAACGCGACCTCGGGCCGGGTGTTGCCGGCGGCGATCCGCACCGCGGCCACCGAGCTGCGGTCGCGGCTGTCGGTGACGGTGAGCAGCGCGGTGTAGTTGCCCGCCTCGGTGTACGTGTGTGACGGGTTCGGCTCGTCCGAGGTGGCGCCGTCGCCGAAGGACCAGTGGTAGGTCATCGGCAGCCCCGCGGAGTGCTCCGTGCCCTCGCTGGAGAACTCGACGGTGAGCGGGAGCTGCCCCGACGTCGGAGTGCCGGCCGCCTTCGGGGTCGGCGGCCGGTCGCCGCCCACGTAGTCGATGCGGTAGATGCCGGCGCCGTCGTTGACGTCGCCGCGCCCGGCGCCGCTGCCGGAGCCGAAGTCGATGACGTACATCGAGCCGTCCGGGCCGAACGCCGCATCGAACGGGCCGCGGAACGTCGTCGAGCCGAAGACCGGGTTGATCGAGAGCAGGTCGCCGGACTCCTCGGCCCGCGTGATCGTCTTGTACCAGTTCCGGGAGTACTCGAAGACGAACCACGTGCCGTCGTAGTACTCGGGGAACTTGGTGTCGGACTCCAGGTCCGGGTCGTAGTCGTAGACCGGGCCGCTCATCGGGGCCGCGCCGCCGCTGCCCAGCTCCGGGAACTGCGGTGACGTCGCGTAGCTGTACCAGACGTAGGCCTCCTGCACCGGCGGCAGCTGCTGCAGCCCGGTGTTGTGCGGCGAGTCGTTGACCGGGCCGCCGGCGCAGTCGAACGGCTCGCCGGACTGGCCGGTGGCGAAGTCGTAGTCGATGTAGGGGATGTTGTTCCCGACGCAGTGCGGCCAGCCGTAGTTGCCCGCCTCGCTGACGACGTTCCACTCGACGATGCCCTCGGGCCCGCGGGCCGGGTTCGGCTGGGTGGCGTCCGGCCCGTAGTCGGCGACCAGGACGTCACCGGTCTGCTGGTCGACGGTGATGCGGAACGGGTTGCGGAAGCCCATCGCGAAGATCTCCGGGCGGGTCCTGTCCTCGGTGTCGTCGGACTCCGGGAACAGGTTGCCCTCGGGGATCGTGTAGCCGCCGTCGTCGGTCGGCTGGATCCGGATCACCTTGCCGCGCAGGTCGTTGGTGTTGGCCGACGTCGCCTGCGCGTCCCAGGCGGCCCGGCCCTCGCGCTCGTCGATCGGCGCGTAGTTGTTCGACTGCGAGAAGTCGGTGTTGTCGCCCATCGACGCGTACAGCGTGCCGTCGGGGCCGAACTCCACCGCCCCGCCCATGTGCACGTTCGCCAGGCCGACGTCGCGCCAGGTCGGGAAGTCCAGCAGCCGGCTCTCGGACTCCATGTCCAGCTGCGACGTCTCGAAGTCGAACGTGAACCGCGAGATGTTGATCCGCGCGACCTCGGGGTCGGAGTACATCGCGTACAGCCAGCCGTTCGTCGCGAAGTCCGGGTCGAGGGCGAACCCCGTCAGGCCGTCGGAGTGCCGCGCCGTGCTCAGGCCCAGCTCCAGGTCACCGGCGGTGGTGACCTCGAGCGTCGTCTGGTCGATCAGCCGGAACTGCCCGGTGCGCTGGATGTACATGACCCGGCGGTCCGGCAGCACCTCCAGCTCGAACGGGTCGGCCAGCTCGTCGGTGAGCTGCGTGACGGCGAAGCTCTCGTCGTCGGTGGCGCCGCAGTCTCCGGGCTCCGCGCCGGCCGCCCAGCTCAGGCCGCCGAGCAGGTGCCCGGCGAACTCGGGTTCCGCGAACGCGGCGGCGTCGTGCCCGCCGGCGGTGTACCAGGAGCGGCCCCCGTCGTACACCTGGCACCACGAGAACGGGTGGTTGAGCCCGGAGTCCAGGCCGGGGATGCCGTCGCGCAGCTTCAGCTCGGCCAGCACGTGCACGTCGCCGGTCGGGTCCGGCGCCAGGTTGACCCAGCCCTCCGAGCGCTCCCACAGCTGCGGCAGGTCGCGGGTCGACGGGTGCACCCGGTCCAGCACCTCGATGCGGCCGGGGTGGGTGCCGGTCTCGCCGACGTCCGCGTGGCCGGTGACCGTCGTGCCGACCAGGCCGGCGTACCAGTCCCAGCCAGGCTCGGACTGCGCCGCGGAGTGCAGCCCGACGTAGCCGCCGCCGGCCTGGATGTAGCGGGTGAACGCGGCCCGCTCCTCCTCGCCGAGCAGCGCGGCGTCCGCCGTCGACGACGTGTTGTTGAAGACGACGACGTCGAAGCCGGCCAGCCCCTCGTCGGTGAACAGCGCGGTGGAGTCGTCGGCCACCACCTCGAAGTCGTGCTCGGCGCCGAGGTCCTGGATGAGCTCCGTGCCGGCGGCGGCCGACTCGTGCGGCTCCCCGGTGACCTTGGTGAAGACGAGGGCGCGGAACCGCGGGTCCTCGGCCGCGGCCGCCGTCGGCGGGGACTCCGCGGCCAGTGCCACCGGTGGGACGCCGGCGGCGGTGAGTGCCAGGGCGCTGGCGCACAGGGTTGCGAGCAGGCTGGATCGGCGCATTCGGGACTCCGTCCATGCGGGGGTCAGGACGTACGGAAAGCGCTTACCGCGATCAAGAGTGTCGGTGCCGGGTGCCTCCTGTCAAGACATGCGCCGCCTGGCGTGCGCCCCCGGCCACCCCGCCCATGATCATCAAGGATCGACCACGTCATAGCGCGGCCGATCCTTGATGATCATGGAGAAGGTCGGCTCAACGGCGCCGCAGAAACCGACCTTCCCCATGATCAACAGTGAGCGGCCAGCGGAACAGGAGCACGGCGGGTCTGAGGGCCGGGTCCATTCCGGGGAGGGGGCGCTGGTGCTGTGAAAGGCGAGGGCGCGGCGGCGCGGGTCAAGTCAAGCGCCCCCACCACAGCGGCGAAGCAACCACAACCGCGTGCAGACTTGAGGCGCGCCGCCGCGCCCTCGACAATCGAGACAGCAGGGCCCGACCCACGTCAGCACCCCACCGCCGAGCGTGGACGCGTCAGAGGGAGCGCAGGCCCGGCAGCAGATGCAGGAGCCCGTAGCAGATCGCCGCCGCCAGCCCGGCCATCGGGATGGTCAGCACCCAGGCGGTGACGATGTTCCCGGCGACACCCCAGCGCACGGCCGAGAGCCGCTTCGTCGAGCCCACGCCGATGACGGCGGACGTGATGGTCTGGGTGGTCGAGATCGGCGCGTGGTAGGCGAACGCCGTCGTGTACAGGACGCTGGCCGCGACCGACTCGGCCGCGAAGCCCATGGGCGGGTCGAGGTGGACGATGCGCCGGCCCAGCGTCCGCATGATCCGCCAGCCGCCGGCGTACGTGCCCGCGGCGAGCGCCGTCGCCGCCAGCACGATGACCCACCACTGCACCTCGAAGCCGGTCTGGTACTGCCCGACGACCAGGGCGAGCGTGATGACGCCCATGGTCTTCTGCGCGTCCTGCAGGCCGTGCCCCAGCGCCATGGCCGCGGCGCTGAACGTCTGTGCCATGCGGAAGCCGCGGTTGACCCGGCCGGGGTTGGCCCGCCGGAAGATCCACTGGATCGCCAGCATGACCAGGAACGCGAGGAGGAACCCCACGATCGGCGAGAGCACCATCGGGATGACGACCTTCTCGAAGATCCCCATCCACTGCACCGTGTTCGCCGACGCGATGGCCGCGCCGACGAGGCCGCCGATGAGCGCGTGCGACGAGGACGACGGCAGCCCGAACCACCAGGTGATGAGGTTCCAGACGATGGCGCCGACCAGGGCCGCGAGCACGACGAGCAGTCCGCTGTCGCCCGTCGGCGCCACGATGATGCCGGAGCCGACGGTCTCGGCCACGCCGGTGCCGAGGAAGGCGCCAATGAGGTTCATCGACGCGGCCATGAGCAGCGCCGCGCGGGGCGTCAGCGCGCGGGTCGACACCGAGGTCGCGATGGCGTTGGCGGCGTCATGGAACCCGTTGGTGTAGTCGAACGACAGCGCGACGACGATCACCGTCAGGATGAGCGCGAGCTCCACTCGCTCACGACTCCTTGATGGCGATCTGTTCGACGATGTTCGCGACCGTCTCGAACCCGTCGACGGCGGACTCGAGGGTGTCGACGACGTCCTTGAGCTTGTGCACCGTCAGCGCGTCGTACTCGCCGGAGAAGATCCGCGCGAGCAGCCGCCGGTAGACCTGGTCGGCCTGGTTCTCCAGCCGGTTGACCTCGATCCAGTAGTCGGTCAGCTCCGACGCCGACCGCAGCCGCGGCATCGCCTCGGCGGTCAGCTCGGCCGCGCGGTCGAGGACGTCGACCATGTCGCCCACGCCCGACGGCAGGTCGCCCACGCGGTACAGCACCATGAGGTCCACCGCGGCGTCGACGTCGTCGAGGACGTCGTCGAGCGCACTGGCCAGCCGGTAGATGTCCTCGCGGTCGAACGGCGTGACGAACGTGGAGTTGACCCGCCGGATGATGTCGTGGGTGTGCTCGTCGCCCTGGTGTTCGACCTCTTTGAGCGCGACGGCGAGCGCTGCCCGGTCCGCGTCGGACGCGAGCGCCTCGGACAGCAGCCGAACGCCGTCGCGCAGGTTGTGTGCGTCGGCGGCGAACAGGTCGAAGAAGGCGTTGTCTCGCGGAGAAAAGCGCACGAAACTCCTCAGTCGGACGTAGGCGAACGCTCGAATGCTAAACGGTGAACAGTCTGTGACGCGTCACACGCACCCCTGTTCACCAGTGGATCTTCAGCCGCGCCAGCGGTTCAGGTCGGTGAAGGAGTAGTCGGCGGGCCACCAACCGGCTCCGAAGGAGTCGAAGACCAGCGCCGCACCGCACACCAGGATGAACAGCGCCCCGAGCACCACCCAGGCGAGATCGCGCGAGCGGTCCAGCGGCGCCAGCATGGACCGGATGCCGTGGCGGCTGCGCACCGTCCCGGGCCCCCGCCAGATGAGCCACGTCGCCACGACCGCCGCTCCGATGGACGGCGTCCGCGCCCCGCCGGCGTCGAGCAGGTCGAGGATGCCGCCCACCAGCGCGGCACCCACGGCCGCCACCAGCAGCTGGGCCAGGCACGGGACGGCCGCGGCGAGCACGTCCCACGGCGCGGCCAGGGCCGCCACGACCGAGTCGTTGCGCTGGGCGCCGCGCGCCTCGCGCCGCTCGAACAGCCGCCTTTGGATGCGCCAGACGATGCGGCCGGTCAGCAGGATCATGAGGGCTGCGACGGCGCCCGCGTACGGCGCGGATGCGATGAGGAAGAACAGCAGCAGCCCGCCCAGTCCGATGGCCACCCGCGACCGCCAGCTGCCCGGGGCGATCGACTCTCCACCCGGGCGCGGCGGCGGCACGGCCAGCGGCGACGGCTTCGGCGGCTGCTGGGGCTGGTGCTGGCGGGCCCGCTGCTCGCGGTTGCGCTGCTCGTAGCCGGGCAGTGGCGGCGGGAACCCCTGCCGCAACGGCGGCTGGACGCGAGTGGGCGCGACGTAGGCCGGCGGGGTGGGCGGCTCGGCCAGCGGGGGCGGCGGGACGGGCGCGATGACGGCGGTGTCGTCGAGGGCCGGCGCCAATCGCGCGGCGGGGCCGGCAGGCGCGGCGACGGTGGGGGCGGCGTGCGGCGGGACGGCGACGGTCGGAGCGGTGACGGCGGGCGGCGTGGCGACCGTCGGCGGCTCGACCGGGCCGATCGAGCGCATGACGCCGTCGACGCCCGGCCGGCGGGCCGGATCGGGGTGCAGGGCCGCGTCGAGCACCGTCGCCAGCCAGGGCGCGACGCCGGTGAGGTCGTGCTCGCCGCGCCGGATGCGGTCGACGAGGGCGAGGTCGGGGCCGCTGCCGTAGGGCGCGCGGCCGGTGGCGGCGTAGGTCAGCGTGGCCGCCCACGCGTGGACGTCGGTCGCCGAGGTCGGGTCGCGGCCGAGGATGGTCTCAGGGGCGAAGTAGCCGGGCGTGCCGGAGATCAGGCCGGTGGCGGTGAGCCGGGTGTCGTCGGTGGCGTGCGCGATGCCGAAGTCGATGAGCACCGGCCCGCCCGGCGCCAGCATGACGTTGCCGGGCTTGATGTCGCGGTGCACGACGCCGGCCGCGTGCACCGAGGTCAGCGCCTCGAGCAGGCCGTGCGCCAGGATCTTCAGGTCGCCGTCGGCCAGCGGTCCGTGCTCGGCCACCCACGTGCTCAAGGGGACGCCGTCGACGAACCGGGTGACGATGTAGGGCGGGTCCGCCGCCACGTCGGCGTCGAGGACCTCGGCCACCCGCGCGCCGCGGACCCGGGTGAGCGTGGTGACCTCGCGCTCGAACCGGCGCCGGCCGTCGGTGCCTCCGACGAGCCACGGCCGGAGGGTCTTGACCGCCACCGGCCGCCCGTCGGGAGCCGTCGCCAGATAGACCACCCCCATGCCGCCCTCACCGATCTGCCGGAGCACTCGGTATGGGCCGATGTGGGTGAGTTCGGCCGGCCTCGCATCCACAGGTAGACGGTAACCGACGACGGCCTGGTGAGGCATTCGCGAGCCACGCCGGGCGAGCACCACGCCAACGGGCCTGCGGCGTGCTTTGCTATGACCCAACACGATCACTATGGATCATGGGGGTGCGGCCGGGCCGAAGGGACCGGCCTCGGGGAGGACCGGCGATGGGCAGCCAGGGCCAGGCGACGGCTCAGCACGACACCACCGACGTGCCGTCCCGGCTGCCGCGCATGCGCCGGCCGGGCTCGGCCGAGACCCCGACCCCGGCGGGTGACCCCGCCAGTGGCCGGACCAACCGCACCAGCCGCCTCGACCACCTCGCCCGCGAGCTGCACGCCGCGGGGCGCCAGGGCCGCACGTCGTCCTGGCTGGCCGAGCGGCTCGGCGTCTCCGCCCGCACCGTCAAGCGCGACGTCATCGCGCTGCAGCAGTCGGGCGTGCCGATCCGGGCCTCCAGCGGGCCGCAGGGCGGCTACGTCATCGACCAGACCGGGCAGCGCTCGCTGAGCCTCACGCCCGACGAGGCGCTGGCCATCGTCATCGGGCTGCAGTCCGTGCCCGACCAGCCCTACGCCGCCGCCGCGTCGTCCGCCGCCGCGAAGGTGCTGCGGGCTGTCGCCACCGACCGCCGGGCCGACGTCACCGCCGTCGCCGACCGCATCTGGATCCGTCCGGGCGAGCCGGTGCCGCCGCACGACGACGCCGTCCGCACCGCCCTCACCGACGCCATCCGCGACCACCGCGTCGTCCTGCTCGACTACGCGCCCGCCGACGGTCCGGCCATCACCGAGCAGGTCGAGCCGCTGGGGTTCGCGCACTCGCGCGGCGTCTGGTTCTTCCTCGCGTGGAGCCGCGAGACCGACACCGGGCGCTGGTTCCAGCTCGACCACGTGTCGGCCGCGCAGCCCACGCACGAGACCTTCGACCCGCGCGACGTGCGCGAGATCTTCCGCCCCGGCCCGATCGAGGACGCCGCTGCGGAGGACTAGTGGGGGCTCAGTCGCGGCGGCGGGGCGGGGCGAACGGCCACTCCTCGAACCAGGTGCAGCGCCCGCCGTCGTCCAGGCGGACGATCCACAGGTCGCGGTACTCCTGCCTCACGGGGTCGCCGTACCAGACCTCGGCCCGCACGACCGCGGTGTCGCCGTCGACCGCGACCACCTCGGTGTCCATGCGGAACACCTCTTCAGGGCCGGCCCGCTCGGCCTCCCACATGCGCCCGATCGCCGGCAGGCCGACGACGGGGTCGCGGTAGGGACCCTGCGAGTAGCTCGCGCCGTCGGCGAACAGGTCGCCGAGCGCCTCGACGCCGGGCGTGCGCCACGCGAGCTCGTAGGCCTCGATCCACGCTTCGACCCGTGCTCTGTCCATGGCCGCCAGCCTGGCACGTCTCAGACCGTCACGGCGGTTCGTGCCTCGCCCACGACGTCGGCCACGCGCACGACCGTCGCGAACCGGCCGGCCAGGGCATACTCGGTCCGCGTCAGGACGTCGGCCACCTGGAGCGTGCGCGGGTCGGCGACGATCTCGGCGTTGTCGCGCCCGGCCGGCGCCTCCGGGTGCTCGATCGGGTTGGTCGCCGTCGCGTCGATCACGAACGTCACCCGGTAGCCGAGGTCACTGGCCAGGCGGGCGGTGGTCTCGCAGCACTGCTCGGTCCTGATGCCGCTGACCACCACCTCGCGGATACCCCGCTCGGTCAGCAGCTGCTGCAGGTTGGTGGTGGTGAACGCGTTGTGCGAGGTCTTGGTCAGCACCGGCTCGCCGGGCGCGGGGTCCAGACCGGGCTGCAGCCGGACATGCCCCAGCTCGGGATCGAAGACGGTGCCGGTGCCGGGCTCGCTGTGCAGGACCCAGACGACCAGGTCGCCGTTCGCGCGGGCGTGCCCGACCAACGCGGCCGCCTTCCCCGCGACGTCGGGGTCGGAGATCAGCTCCCAGCTGGCCCGCTGCCGGAACGACTCCTGGATGTCGATGACGAGAAGTGCTCTGCTCATGTCACCGATGCTGCGCCGCCCGGCTGCCGTTGCCCAGGCGCGATCGCGCCGACCTACCTCCACATCCCGTCACCGCCCCGCCCTCCCCCATCCGAGTTGACGCTTCTATGTCAAGCTGCTGATGGTTGGCAGGTCGTGGGTGGGATGTCGTGGCGGAGTGCGCGGTGGATGACGTTGGTGAGGTGGCGTTTGAGCACTCGTATCGCGCCGCGTTTGCCCTTCGTGTCCTGGTGTTTGGCGATCAATGCTTGAGCCGGGCGGTGGCTTCGGGCTTGGGTTCTGGCGATGGTGTGGAGGGCTCTGTTCAGGCGTCGGTTGCCGCCGCGGTCCAGGCGGTGTCGTTCGGTGTCGGAGCTCCAGACCGGGATCGGGGCGGTGCCGGCCAGGCGGGCCAGCGCGGCGCCGTTGCGGATGCGGGTGGGGTCGCCGAGCTCGGCCAGGATGGTTGCTGCCACGACGGGCCCGACGCCGGGGATGGCGAGCAGGTTCGGGCAGACGCGGCGGGTGTGTTCGCCTAGTTCGCGGGTGAGTTCGTTGATGTCGCTGGTGAGGGTCTCGAGGCGGTGGCAGTTGGCCAGCAGTACTCGCCGCAGCGGGGTGTCGGGGAACTCCTCGAGCCGGGCGGCCAGCTCGCGGGGCGCCTTGAGGGTGGTCAGCGTCGTCGGTTCCAGGCCCGGGGCGAGTTGGTGCAGCCGCCAGCGCATGGTGTTGATCAGCCGGGTCCGTTCGCCGACCAGCTGGTCGCGGTGCTCGACCAGCGGCGCCAGCTGTGCGCCGGGGTCGTCGACACGGTGGGTGGCCAGGTAGCGGGCGTTGTCCGGGTTCAGTGCGGCCTTGGCGACGGCGAGCGCGTCGAGCGGGTCGGACTTGCCCCGCGGGCCGGTGTGGTGGCGTTCGGCGACCATCAACCGGACCGGCACCCACACCACCACCTGCCCGGCCGCAACCAGCGCCGACGCCAGGCGCCGCGCCAGGGCGCGGCCGTCCTCGATCGCCCACGTCACCGCCCGGCCGGCGGCGCGCCGCCCGGCCCAGGCCAGCAGTTTCGCGACCGAAGACGGATCATCGTCGACGGTCAGCGGCGTCCCGACCCGCCGGCCCGCTTCGTCGATGATCACCGCGGTGTGGGTCTGCTTGTGCGGGTCGATCCCCACTGTCACCATGAGGTGTCCGTTTCTGCTCGCAAGCCTGTGACGGGCAACGTGTCGCGAGGACCCGGACCGGGTGGACATACCTCTCTTGGGGCCGTGAACCCCAGGCTTCTATCAAGTCACTCCCGGCCGGGCCCTCGCCCCCTTGTGAGCACCATGGACAGGTCAACACCAAGCCACCGGCCACCAGCCGGGACAGATCATGGATGAGTCACCCAGCGCCCACACCGGCACACCGCCCCGTCGAGCAGCACCCCGGCACAACCGATCCTGACAGAGAGATCATGGAGGAATCGGCCTTCTGGTCGCCTCGGAAGCCCGATTTCTCCATGATCAACCGGGGGTGGAGCGGGCGACGGGGAGGGGCTGTGGATAACCTTCAGGGTGGTTCGCCGGTTCGGGCGATGATCGGGCGGTGCCACGCCGACCCGTCATCCCAGAGCCGTTCTGCTCGCGGCCGTTCCGCGTCGCCGACGCGACCGCCGCCGGGCTGCCGGTCGACGTGCTCGACGGGCCGCGGTTCCGGCGGCCGTTTCATGGCGTGCGGATCCCGGCGGACCTGCCAGATGCGCTCGTGACCCGGTGCCGGGCGGTCCGGCTGGTCCTGCCCCGCGTCGTCGCGTTCTCCCACGAGACCGCCGCCCTGCTCTGCGACCTGCCCGTACCCAGCTTCGACGACGACCTCGACGTCATCGTCCCGCCCGGCGCCGTCGTTCCCCAACCGGCCGGGACCGACGGTCACGTCGGCCTGGACCCCGACACCGTCATCGAGGTCCACGGCCTGCCCGTCGTCGCGCCGGAACGCACCTTCGTCCACCTCGCCGCCACCTGGCGACGCGACGACCTCGTCACCCTCGGCGACGCCATGCTGCGCCGCTGGACCACCCCCGAACGCCTGCACGACGAAATCGCCGCAGCCACCCGCCGCCGCGGCATCGTCACTGCCCGCAACGCCCTCCGGCTGATCCGCCCCGGCGTCGACTCGCCCATGGAGACCCGCGTCCGGCTGCTCCTCATCGACGCCGGACTCCCCTGCCCCGAGGTCGGCGTCAACGTCACCGACCACACCGGCACCTGGCTCGCCCGCCCCGACCTCGCCTACCCCGACCTGAAGATCGCCATCGAGTACGACGGCGACCACCACCGCACCGACCAACGCCAATGGCAACGCGACCGCTACCGCGACGAACAACTCCGCGACGCCGGCTGGATCGTCATCCCCCTCACCGCCGACGACATCCTCCGCCACCCCCAACGCACCATCGACCGCATCCGCCGCTACCTCCACCTCCGCTCCACCCTCCCCGCCCCAGTTCATCATGGAGAAATCGGCCTTCCGGGCACCTCGGAAGCCCGATCTCTCCATGATCGACTCGGGTGAGGGGTGGGAGGCGGCGGCGCCGGTAGAATCGTGGGCATGCCCCCCACCTCTGCCGCGTCGCCGGCTGCTGCCTCCGGCGTCGCCGCCGAGGCGGCGCGGCGGCGGACGTTCGCCGTCATCAGCCACCCCGATGCCGGCAAGTCGACCCTCACCGAGGCGCTGGCGCTGCACGCGCGGGTCATCGGCGAGGCGGGCGCGGTGCACGGCAAGGCCGGGCGGCGCGGCACCATCTCCGACTGGATGACGATGGAGCAGGAGCGCGGCATCTCCGTCACGTCGGCGGCGCTGCAGTTCGAGTATCACGGGCACGTCGTCAACCTGCTCGACACCCCGGGGCACGCCGACTTCTCCGAGGACACCTACCGGGTGCTGGCCGCCGTCGACTGTGCGGTCATGCTGCTCGACGCCGCGAAGGGGCTCGAGCCGCAGACGCTGAAGCTGTTCGACGTGTGCCGGCACCGGGGCGTCCCGGTCGTGACGTTCGTGAACAAGTGGGACCGCCCCGGCATGCACGTCCTCGACCTCGTCGACGAGCTGGACCAGCGCATCGGGCTCAAGGCCACGCCGCTGAACTGGCCGGTCGGCGAGGCAGGCTCGTTCCACGGGCTGCTGAACCGCGACGACGAGACCATGACGACGTTCGAGCGGGCACCCGGCGGCACGCGCATCGCCGAGGAGCGCACGCTCACCGCCGCCGAGGCGAAGGAGCAGCACGCCGACGCCTGGGGGACGGCGCTCGACGAGGTGTCGCTGCTCGACGGCGTCGACATGGAGTCGTTCCTGGCCGGACGGTCGACGCCCATGATGTTCGGGGCCGCGGTGGTCAACGTCGGCGTGCGCCAGCTGCTCGACACCATCGTCGCGCTGGCCCCGGCGCCCAGCGCGCGGCCCGACGCCGGCGGCGAGCCGCGGCCGGTCGACGCCCCGTTCTCGGGGCTGGTGTTCAAGGTGCAGGCCGGCATGGACAAGGCCCACCGCGACCGCCTGGCCTTCGTGCGCGTCTGCTCGGGCCGGTTCGAGCGCGGCGCCGTCGTCACCCATGCCGCCACCGGCCGGCCGTTCGCCACCAAGTACGCCCGCACCATGCTCGGCCGCGAGCGTGAGACCATCGACATCGCCTACCCCGGCGACATCGTCGGCCTGGTGAACGCCAACGCGCTCACCGTCGGCGACACTCTGCACGCCGAGGGCTCCCCCGTCGCGTTCCCGCCCATGCCGTCGTTCGCGCCAGAGCACTTCGTCACCGCGCGCACCACCGACACCGGCAAGGCCAAGCAGTTCCGCCGCGGCATCGAGCAGCTCGCCGAAGAGGGCGTCGTGCAGATCCTGACGTCCAACCGGCGCGGCGACGGCGCCCCGATCCTCGCCGCCGTCGGCCCCCTGCAGTTCGAGGTCGCCACCGCCCGGCTCGGCCAGGAGTTCGGGGTGCCCATCGCGCTCGACTCCCTGCCGTACGGGCTGGCCCGGCGCACGGACGCCGACGGCGTGCCGGTGCTCGACGCCGAGGCCGGGGTCGAGGTCGCCGAGCGCCGCGACGGCGCCCTGCTGGCGTTGTTCCCGGACAAGTGGCGGCTCGCCTCGGTCGAGCGGCGCCACCCCGACGTCACCCTCACCCCGCTCGTCGCCGGCGCCGACTGACGCCGCTGCGCGCCGGTCCTGACGGGCGTCCGCACCTTCTATAAGGTGTGCGCCATGACTGCTCGGCCGCTCTCTGAACTCGTCGATCCGGGCTGGGCGAAGGCCCTCGAGCCGGTCGCCCCGCGCATCGCCGCCATGGGCGAGTTCCTGCGGGCGGAGATCGCCGCCGGCCGCACCTACCTCCCGGCCGGGCAGCACGTGCTGCGCGCCTTCACGCAGCCGTTCGACGCCGTCCGGGTGCTGATCGTGGGGCAGGATCCCTACCCGACCCCGGGGCACGCCGTCGGGCTCAGCTTCTCCGTCGCGCCCGATGTGCGGCCCCTGCCGCCGAGTCTGGTGAACATCTTCCAGGAATACTCCGCCGATCTCGGAAATCCCACTCCCAGCACGGGTGATCTCTCTCCCTGGGCCGATCACGGAATCCTGCTGCTCAACCGGGCTCTGACCGTCGCACCGAGAAATCCCGGCGCGCACCGGGGAAAGGGCTGGGAAGAAGTCACCGAGCAAGCCATCCGGGCGCTCGTGGCGCGCGGAACGCCAATGGTGGCCATCTTGTGGGGTCGCGATGCGAGAAATCTCCGGCCACTACTTGGTAACGTTCCATGTATTGAATCGGCCCACCCGAGCCCCATGTCAGCACGCAACGGATTCTTCGGGTCACGGCCGTTCAGTAGGGCGAACGAGCTCCTTCAGGGCCTGGGCACCGAGCCGGTCGACTGGAAGCTGCCCTGACGTACTCCGTTCACAAAGTGGGACACACACTTGTGCAACTAGCGTTCGATCATCGTATGCTTCCC
The DNA here is from genome assembly GCF_014204975.1 of Jiangella mangrovi. NCBI lineage: Bacteria > Bacillati > Actinomycetota > Actinomycetes > Jiangellales > Jiangellaceae > Jiangella > Jiangella mangrovi. Next base: position 2,677,956 of record NZ_JACHMM010000001.1, on the reverse strand, counting down.
CGCGCGGGCCCAAGGTGGTACTGTTTCCGCGGTTGCAGTAACAGTTCCTCGCACGTCCTTGAACGCCCGTGGGATGTTATCGCGGGCGTTTTTCGCTTCTCTGTGCCTCCAGCACTGTGGTAGCGGGAGACGGCGGCAGCAACCCGGGGGTCGCACGGTGCGGCCCTCGTCACCGTCCCGTAGGAGGACACGGCACATGGCACAGGGAACCGTCAAGTGGTTCAACGCCGAGAAGGGCTTCGGCTTCATCGCACAGGACAACGGCGAGCCGGACGTCTTCGTGCACTACTCGGCGATTCAGTCCGACGGCTACCGCACGCTGGACGAGAACCAGCGGGTGGAGTTCGAGATCACCCAGGGCCCCAAGGGCCCGCAGGCTGACGCGGTCCGTCCGGTCTGATCAACCTGTCACTCCGCTGCCCCCGTGCCTGCCCGCAGGCACGGGGGCAGCGGTGCGTCCGGGGCCGGACGCAGCGGACCGGCCGGCGTAGTGGTCCGTACCACTAAGGATTTCTTCGACCGTCCGTCCCACCCGCCGACTGCCTGCAACATCCTTGGTTACCGACGGGTTTAGCCGCACGTCACGCCGCGCCTCCGCGAGTACTCGATCGCCTCGCGAGAGCCGCCGCGAACGCCGTCGAGCCACACCCTCCAGGGGGCAGACGGACCGTTCTGTTCAGAAGGGGCTTGATAACGAACGGGCCGCTGTGATTCGGTAGTCGGCACGTGGTCAAGCAATCGCCACATCCGCTTCATTCTGGAGAGGTGTAGGCCGTGCAGACCCACGTTCTCGCAACGACGGACGACCATCAGCACCAGCACCAGAACGCTGACCGTCACGAACTGACCAGCGACCTCCTCCGCCAGGCGGCCAAGGCCACCGGCGCGGACCGGCAGCGTCTCATCGAAGAGGTCGTACTCCTTCATCTACGTCTCGCCGAGTCGATCGCCCGGCGGTACTACGGACGAGGCATCGAGCGCGACGACCTGGTCCAGGTCGCCAACCTCGGCCTGGTCAACGCCGCCAAGCGGTTCGACCCCGATATGGGCAAGGACTTCATCTCCTTCGCCGTCCCCACCATCACCGGTGAGGTCAAGCGCTACTTCCGCGACCACGGCTGGACGGTCCGCCCGCCCCGCCGGGTCCAGGAGCTGCACGCGCAGATCACCGCCGCCACGGCGGAGATCTCGCAGTCCAAGGGCACGGCGCCGACGCCGTCGGACCTCGCCGAGCACCTCGGCGTCGAGGTCTCCGACGTCCTCGAGGCCAGCGCGTCGCACGAGTGCTTCACGGTGGCCTCCATCGACTACCGCGGCACCGGCGGCGACGAGACCCCGCTCGCCGAGTCCCTCGGTGAGGAGGAGGACGGCTTCGACCGCGCGGAGGCGGTGGTGGCGCTGGCCCCGGCCTGCCGCGACCTCAAGCCCCGCGACCGGCAGATCCTGTACCTGCGCTTCTTCAAGGGCTGGACACAGCAGGAGATCGCGCAGGAACTGGGCGTGACCCAGATGCAGGTGTCGCGCCTGCTGGCCCGCATCCTCGGCCAGCTGCGCACCAAGGTGGGCGTCACCGAGGCTGCTGGGAGCACCCCGGCCGCCTGAGCCTGGCATCAGCACACGAACCGCCCCGGAGCCGGGTCTCCGGGGCGGTTCGCGCGTGTGACAAGCTCGGCAGCAGCCCACCCCCGGAGGTCCCCATGCAGTACCGCCGCATCGGCGAGGTTCAGGTCAGCGCCATCGGACTGGGCGGCATGCCCATGTCCATCGAGGGCCGGCCGGACGAGGCGCGCTCGATCGCGACCGTCCACGCGGCGCTCGACGCGGGCATCACGCTCATCGACACCGCCGACGCCTATCACCTGCTCGCCGGCGAGGTCGGCCACAACGAGACGCTCATCGCCAAGGCGCTGGCGAGCTACGGCGGCGACACGTCCGGCGTGCTGGTCGCGACCAAGGGCGGGCACCTGCGTCCCGGCGACGGCTCGTGGACGAAGAACGGCTCGCCGGACTACCTCAAGCGGGCCTGCGAGGCGTCGCTGAAGCGCCTGGGCGTCGACGCGATCGGCCTCTACCAGTTCCACCGGCCCGACCCCACGGTCGCCTACGCGGACTCCGTCGGCGCCATCCGCGACCTGCTCGACGAGGGCAAGATCCGCATGGCCGGCATCTCCAACGCGAACCCGGAGCAGATCCTGCTCGCGAACGAGATCCTGGGCGGCCGGCTGGTGTCGGTGCAGAACCAGTTCTCGCCGCGGTTCCGCAGCAGCGAGCCCGAGCTGGACCTGTGCGACCGCCTCGGGATCGCGTTCCTGCCGTGGAGCCCGCTGGGCGGCATCTCGCGGGCCGCCGACCTCGGGTCGGCGCACGGCGAGTTCACGCGCGTCGCCGAAGCGCACGGCGTCAGCCCGCAGCAGGTGTGCCTCGCCTGGATGCTGGCGAAGAGCGAGCACGTCGTCCCGATCCCGGGCTCGAGCCGGCCCGAGACGATCCGCGACTCCGCCGCCGCGGCCGACCTCGTGCTGACCGCCGAGGAGCTCGCCTCGCTCGACTGAGCTCCGGTCGCGGACGCCCCGACCCGTGGACGCTGCGTCGGCATCGCAACGGTGTGAGATCACTGCGCCGATGGTGTGAAGGAACTGTGGTCCGAACGACATCATCGCCACACCGACGACGCATGTGGGAGGCACCTCGCCCGCCTGAGAGCCGGATGGCGAGCCGAACCGGCCGCCATTCGGTCATTCGGCGGGTGAGGTGCTACCGATGCAAGTGAGGCCCGATGGTGCGCGCATCAGCCGGTCGATGTGAGATCTCTGCGTGATCTGGGTGGCGCTGCTGTCGCTGTGGCAACAGTTTCCTCACCCACTCAGCGCAGTGATCTCACACCGTTGCGAGGCCGTCAGCGCCCGAAAGGGCAGGAAGCCGCACCCCGCGACGGTCGCGCCGGCGCGGCGCTAGGCCAGGTCGGCCAGCGCCGGGCCGGCCAGCGCCGCACCACCGAGGCCGGTGAGCGCCGCGTCGCGGTCGGACATGGACGCCTCGAGGGCGTCGCCGATCTGGTCGTAGCAGCGCAGCGCCGAGCCCGGCACCAGGCGCTCGAGCTGGGCGCGCACGCCGATCTCGCGCGTGACCACGCAGACGCCGCCGCCCCGGGCCCGCACGCGCTCGTGCAGGCCCACCAGCGCCGTGGCCGCCGACGGGTCGACCGAGCCGGCGCGGCCGAGATCGACCACGACGTGACGGCTGTCGACGGAGTTGGCGGCCCAGCCGATCTCGTCGGCCGACGCCGCATCGAGGTCGCCGGGGACGGTCAGGATCGTGCAGCCACCGAAGTCGCGGGTCTGCACGGCGACGTCGTTGCTCACGGACGCTTCACCACCATCTGTTCGCGAAGCCGGGAACTCCACCCTGGTTCCCGCCTGGCTCCTTGGGGTCGGCACCGGAGTGCCGGTTGTCATCCGACGCCTACCTTTACTGAGCGTCGTTAGAGCTGTCAAGGTCCCCGTGGATCATGACGCGGACGCCACTCTGGCATGCCGGCCCGCGGGAAGCAAGATCCTTTGTGCCGGGGAAGGGACGGTACCACGCGGGATGCAACCCTGGGGGTCGTTCGGGCGTCTTGTCCTACGGCGAGCCGCTGCGTCACCGCCTCGCTGCCCGCCGTCGTCGTGACGATCACGCAGTCGCTGGACACGACCGTAGCCTAACCCCGTCGCCGCCGAGGTTGACACCGTCCACTCGGAAGCGAATACTCGAAGTCGAGTAATCGACATCGAGGAGTCACCATGGCCGCCACCCGCCCGTCCAACCCGCTGGCGCTGGCCGTCCTCGTGCTGCTCTGGGAACGGCCCATGCACCCGTACGAGATGTCGGCCACCCTGCGCGAACGGCGCAAGGAGGACAGCATCAAGGTCAACTACGGCTCGCTGTACTCCGTCGTCGAGTCGCTGATGAAGCGGGGCCTCATCGAGGCCACCGAGACGGTGCGCGAGGGCCGGCGGCCCGAGCGCACGGTCTACGCCATCACCGAGACCGGCGGGCGGGTCATGGTCGACTGGCTGGTCGAGCTGCTGAGCACGCCGAAGAAGGAGTTCACGCAGTTCGAGGCGGCGCTCTCGCTGGCCGGCGCTCTGCCGCCCGACCAGGTCACCGAGCTGCTCGGGCAGCGGCTGCGCAACCTGCGCTTCCAGCAGAAGGCCGTCGAGGCGATGTTCGAGGAGGCGCGGTCGGTCGGCCTGCCGCGGCTGTTCATGATCGAGTCGGAGTTCACAGCCGCGCTCCAGGCGGCCGAGATCGCCTTCGTCGAGCAGCTTCTCACCGAGTTGCGCGACGAGACCCTCGGCGGGTTCGCCATGTGGCGGCGCATGCACGAGCTGCGGGCCGACGGCGTCGCGCCGGACGAGATCGAGGCGAAGATCGCCGCGGAGTTCCCCGACGAGCTCGCCTTCGCCCAGCCCGACCGCAAACCCTAGAAGCCGCGACTCCCGGCCACGGCGCTGCAACACCACGGCCGGGAGCCCATCGGAAACCAGGAGCCGGAGACTCACCGGACGGATCGCCCCGACCCGGGATCCTGCACTCCCAAGGATACGGGCGACGCCGTGCGGCACCGGTTCCTTCCCATCGGAAGGAGCACCATGCACCACGCCATCGAGGCCGAGGGTCTCGTGAAGACCTACGGCAAGGGCGCCAGGTCCGTCCGGGCCCTCGACGGGGTCGGCTTCTCGGTCCCCGGCGGCACCGTGTTCGGCCTGCTCGGGCCGAATGGCGCCGGCAAGTCCACCACCACCAAGATCCTCACGACGCTGGCCACGCCCGACAGCGGCACCGCCGTCGTCGCCGGGCTGGACGTCGCGGCGGAGCCCGGCCGGGTGCGCCACGCCATCGGCTACGTGCCGCAGAAGCCGTGCTTCGACCCCACCGCCACCGGCCGCGAGAACCTCACCCTGCAGGGCCACGTCTACGGCATGGCGCGCGCGGACATCCGCAGCCGCGGCGACCAGCTGCTCGAGCGGTTCGGGCTCGCCGAGGCCGCGGGCCGGGTCACGAAGACCTGGTCCGGCGGCATGCAGCGCAAGCTCGACGTCGCGCTGGCACTGATGCACCGGCCGCGGGTGCTCTTCCTCGACGAGCCCACCACCGGGCTGGACCCGGAGGCGCGTGCGGACATGTGGGCGGAGATCTCCGGGGTGACGGCGGCCGACGGCGTCACCGTCCTGCTGACGACGCACTACCTCGAGGAGGCCGACCAGCTGGCCGACCGCCTGGTCATCATCGACCGTGGCCGCGTGGTCGCCGAGGGCACTCCCGAAGAGCTCAAGGGCGGTCTGCACGGCGACGCGGTCCAGGTCGAGCTGGCCGACGCGGGGCAGCAGGACGCCGCCCGGCGGGCCGTCGGCTCGGTGCCCGGCGTCGGCGAGATCACGGTCGACGGCGCCCGGCTGCACGCCCGCGTGGGCGACGGCGCCGCGACCCTGCCCGCCTTGCTGGCCGCACTGGAGGGCTCCGGTGTGCCGCTGGCCGCGGTGACCGTCGCCCGCCCGTCGCTCGACGACGTGTACCTGCGCCACGCCGGCCGGTCCTTCCACTCCGCCGACCGGACGGAGGTGGCGGCATGAGCGCGACCCACGCCCTGTATCTGACCGGACGGTCGCTGCGGATCCTGCGCCGCGAGCCCGTGTACCTGGCGTTCACGCTGATCCAGCCGATGGTCTGGCTGCTGCTGTTCGGCGCCCTGTTCGAGCGGGTCGCCGACCTGCCCGGCTTCGGCGACATCTCCTACCTGGAATACCTCACCCCCGGGGTGGTCGTCATGACGGCGATGATGTCGGCCGGGTGGGCCGGCACCGGGTTCATCGACGACATGAACCGCGGCGTCATGGACCGCAACCTCACCTCTCCGGTCAGCCGTGGCGCGCTGATCACGGGCGCGCTGGCCTACCAGGCGGTCGTGACGGTGGTGCAGTCGCTCATCGTGTTCGGCGTAGGGCTGCTGGCCGGGGCGCGCTACGACGGCGGTGTGGCCGGTGTGCTGGTGGTGCTGCTCTGCGCCGTCCTGCTCGCGGTGATCTTCGCGGCGCTGTCCTGCGCGGTGGCGCTGACGCTGCGGTCGCAGGAGTCGCTCATCGGGGTGTCGCAGTTCCTGGCGCTGCCGCTGGCCTTCCTGTCGACGGTGATGATGGCGCCGGCGCTGCTACCCGGCTGGGTCGGCAGCATCGCCCGCTACAACCCGGTCGACTGGGCCGCGCGGGCCGGCCGGGACGCGCTGCTCGGCGACCCGGACTGGTCCGCGGTGTTCGGCCGGGCCGGCCTGCTGCTGGCCCTGACCCTCGTCATGGCGTGGCTGGCGACCCGGGCCTTCCGGGCCTACCAGCGGTCGGTGTAACCGTCAGTGCGCGTGCCCCCACCAGGCCAGGTCGTGAGCGCTCATGCGCCGGGTCCGGTGGGCGCCGCGCGCGACGGTGGCGGCGGCCGGGCGCCGGGCGCCGCCGAGCCACCACGGGCTGCTGTAGGCCAGGCCGCGGTCGTTGCACGGGTGCTCGAACGGCGCCGGTGCGTCGTTCGGGTGGGACGGGTCGGAGACGCGGAGCACCACCCAGTCGCCGTCGGCCGGGTCCAGCGGCACGCTGAACCGGATCGGCTCCGGCCCGCCGGCCGTGGCGCTGACGATGTCGGCGACGGCGGGCACCTGCGGCCCGGGGCGCAGCACCTGGATGGTCACCGGCGTGCCGGCGAGGTCCGGGCCGAGGTCGAGGTCCACCTCGAACGTCACATCGCCCGTGGGCTCCGGCACCGGCTGCCCCATGGGGACGCCGTCGGCCGTCGCGGCGAGCGCCAGGCCGGCCTCGCGGGTGGCGAAGAGCCGCCGCGACAGCAGCGCCTCGCGGACGCCGAGGCGGGTCAGGGTGCGCAGCCAAATGCCGGCGCGGCCCTTGCCGGCCGCCGAGCCCCAGTTCGGATCGTGCTCGTCGGTGACCCCGATGATGCCGACCCGCCAGCCCGCGTTCAGGCAGGCCACGAGCGGCGACGCCATGCCGTCGCGGACGCCCTCGAACAGGTAGTCGTCGCGGCGGTTGAACAGCTCGAGGCTGACGACGCGGTCGGCGACCCGCTCGTCGTAGCGGAAGCCGTCGAACACGTCCGGCTCGCGGTTGGGGTGGTTGAAGCCGACCAGTGCGTCGGAGCCGCCGCCCTGCGCGTGTCCGGGGCGGCGCAGCATCCAGTCGTACAGGCGGCGCATGCCGGCGGGCTCCTGGTCGCGGACCGACGCGAGGAACCCGGCGATCTCGGCCTCGGTGAGCAGGGCGCCGAACTCGGTGCGCAGCAGCACGGCCAGCAGCTCCACCGGCAGCCCGATGCTCGCCAGGCCGTCCGCCGTCAGCCCGCCGGTGCGCAGCGGATCGACCCACTCCTCGCTGAACCAGACGTTCATGTGCCCGAGGTAGGGGCTGGACCACTCGAACCCGGACAGCGCCGTGTACCGGGCCGGGGCGTCGGCGTCGTCGGCCAGCGACCGCACCAGCTGCCAGCCGTCCTCGCCGAGGCCGAACAGTTCGCGGCACGGATTGCGCTCGCCGACGGTGCTCGGCACGGGCGCGCACACGTCACGGTCGAACGCCGACGCGCCCACCGTGTGGTCGGTCAGCGCCGCGACGTCGATGCCGGCCGCGCGCAGCGTCGTGTACAGCTGCGTGGGGTCGCCCATGCCGTCGGAGAGGTGGCTGTGGTTGTGCAGGTCGCCGTGGACCAGGTGCACGCCCGGGAACAGCGCCGAGCGCCGGGACGCGCCGGCGGCCCGGCCGGTCCAGAGCGGCTGGGCGAACGTCTGCGCCGGCTGCAGTGCGAGCACGGCGCCGGCGGCGAGGCCTCCTGCGAGCAGCGTGCGTCGGTCGATCCTCATGGCGTGCCCCCGGTATCCGAAATGTGAGGATCCAGGATGCGACGGTCGCGTGACCGGATGGCGACGCCCGGGCGAGCAGGACCCGTCGGGCAGATGACCGCGTCGGGCAGGTGACCGCGTCAGGCAGGCACGCCGAAGACGCGCGCGGCGGCCCGGATCCGCAGCGTCTCGACCAGAGCGGCCTGCGAGGTCGCCCGGTCGATGAGGCGGTCCAGCCGGCCGGGGTCGGGCCGGCCGCGGGCGGCCCCCACAGCGCGCAGCGTGCGCCAGCCGCTGGCCTTGCCCTCGATGCCCAGGCGCAGCATCTCGAGCTCGACCACAGTGCTCAGCGGCGAGCGGGTCAGCAGGTGGCCGTTGAACTTGAGCCGCCCGGCCAGCTCGGCGGCCGCGGCGGTGTAGAGCTTGTAGCGGCGGATCGGCACGTCCAGCTCGCCCATGATCGCGAGCAGGTCCGCGCGGTCGGCTCCGATCTCGTCGGCCAGCCCCGCCAGTGGCTCCTCCAGCGGCGTGCCGCGCAGGCCGCGGGCGAGCCGGCGGACCAGCTGCACTCCCGCCGTCGAGCCGGCCAGGTGGTCGTTGAGGTAGATGCCGAGCAGCTGGGGCTCCGGCCGGATGGGATCGTCTGCTGCGGACTCGGACACCGCGTCTCCTCCCGGTGGACGACGTGCGTCCGATTACCCGGTCCGGCGGTGCGCACACACCGGCAGGAGGAGATTGAAGGTTGCGACCCCGGCCTCCGCAGCGAACCGGGGCCGCAACCTGCACCCGACGTCGTCGTGGTACGTCGGGCGTTCTGGGGCCCTAACGGCCTGAACCGTCAGGGCGATTCTCGTTGTCGTTTCCGTTGCCGTTGCCGCCGCTCCCGTTGCCCTGGGAACCGCCGGCGCCGTTGGAGTTCTCGGAGTTGCCCGGGGCGTCGGTGCCGTCGTTCGGCTTCTCGGGCTTGTCCGGCTTCGCGGGCCTGTCCTCCTGCCCCGGGGGCGAGTCGGGTTTGCCCGGCGGCTCGTCGGGCTTGCCCTCGGGCTTGTCCGGGTTGCCCGGCTCGTCGGGCTTCCCGGGAGGTGTCTCCGGCTTACCGGGCGGCTTGGTCACCGGCGAGCCGGGGTCTTCGGTGGTGCCCGAGTCGTCCGGCTCGGTGGTGGCGGAGTCGCCGCGGCCGGAGCCGGGATCGCGGACGTCCTCGATGTCGGCGGGCTCCGGGGCGGGGTCGTCGCGCTGGAAGCTGATGGGCGTCACCGTCTCGATGAACGACTCCATGTGCGCCTGGGCGCCGCCGGGCAGCGCACCCGTGGCGGTGGCGGCGGTGAGGCCGGTGAACACGATCACCGCGCCGGTGACGACGCGGGCCCGAGGGCTGACGCCCGCGAGCCAGGATCGCAGCCGGTGCGGGGCCGGCTCCGGGAGGAGCGGGGCGGGCGAGATGCCGCTGAAGTCACCGCTGGCCATGCGCTGCGCGAGCTCGGCCGACGGCCGGACCGGCTGGCGCGCGGCAGCCCGCAGCTCCCCGACGGCGCCGGCCAGCGGCGCGAGTCCGGGCGTGACCGGGCGGCCGGCCAGCAGGGCCTCGACGGTGTCCTCGTCGAGCAGGTGGAGTGGAAGCATCTCGTCCCTGTGATCGCCGTGGTGCCCCGGAGGGGTACGGGGTCAGTCGATTTTTTTTCGCAGCGCCGCCAGGCCGCGTCGCTGCAGCGCCTTCACGGCCCCGACGGAGCGGCCGACGGTGCGGGCGACCTGCTCGACGGTGAGGTCGCCGACGATGCGCAGCAGCAGGACCTCGCGCTGGTCCGGCGAGAGCGTGGCGCACAGCTCGTACACCCGGCGCAGGCCCAGGGCGTCGAGGGCCTCCGCCTCGGCGTCGCCGCCCGGCCCGTCCAGCGTGCCGGGGTCGCCGGTCGGCTCGGTCGGGCGCCGCACCGCCCGCCGCCGCTCGTCGACGAGCCGGCGGTGCGCGATGGTGAACACCCAGGACCGGAACTGCTGCTCGGACCCGGTGAACGACGACAGGCCGGCGAACACGCCGAGGAAGACCTCGCTGGTCAGATCGTCGGGCTCGGCAGAGCCCTGCAGCCGCACGTAGCCGGTGACGACGGGCGCGAGGTCGGTGTAGAGGCGCTCGAAGGCCCACGGCGCGCCCGCGCGCGCCGCTTCGAGCACGATCTCGAAGTCTTCCCCGATGACCGTTCGCCTCCCATTGGCGCCTGCCTCACAGTGTGATCACCTCGCTGGCCAGAAGGTTACGGGCACACCGACCGCATCCGGAACGTGAACGGACGCCGAGCGGTCACAATGGACGGGTGGACAGCCTGATCATCGACCTGCGCACCGGCACCGACCTGGTCACCGACGTGACCCGCGAGGTACTCGAGTTCTGCCGCGGACGCGGCGACGGGCTGTGTCATCTGTTCGTGCCGCACGCGACGGCCGGCCTCGCGCTCATCGAGACCGGCTCCGGCACCGAGCCCGACCTCGCCGGCGCCGTCGACCGGCTGCTCCCCCGCGAGGACGTCTACCGGCACCGCCACGGCAGCCTCGGCCACGGCCGCGACCACGTCCTGCCCGCGTTCATCGCGCCGTCGCTGACCCTGCCGGTGCTGGCCGGCGCACCGGCGCTGGGCACCTGGCAGAGCGTCGTCCTCGTCGACTCCAACGTCGACAACCGCGACCGCAGGCTGCGGCTGTCGTTCCTCGAGGGCTGAGTCAGTCCTCGTCGTTCCCGGGCTCCGGCTCCGGCACCCGCAGGTCGCCGTTGGCGCCCACCACCCGCTCGGTCTCGTCGGCGTCGCCGTGAACGCGGGTCTCGTCGTCGACGGAGTGCACGGCCATGGCGCGGTCGCGCTCCTCCTGTGTGGTGTGCCGCACGCCGTCGGTGTGCTCGGTGGGCTCGGTCATCGCTGCCTCCAGATACGCCGAAGGGCCCAGGCTAGCCCTGGACCCTTCGACGGGTACCCCGAAGCGGGCGGACTCAGCCGGCCCACTCGAGCAGCGGCCGGTGCCGCGCCGGGTCGCGGAGCTCGGCGAGCGCCAGCTTCTCCAGCTGCCGCACCCGCTCCTTGGTGAGGCCGACCCGCTCGGCGACCTCCTGCAGCGTGTGCTGCTCGCCGTCCTCGAGGCCGAAGCGCATCGACACGATCAGCGCCTCGCGCGGCGCCAGCGTGTTGACCAGGCCACGGACCTGCTCGCCCAGCGCCTGGAACTCGATGACGTCGGTGGCCTGCGGCGTCTCGGTGTCCTCGATGAGGTCGCCGATGCTGGCGCTGCCCTCGTCGCCGACTGGGGTGTCGAGGCTCAGCGTGTCGCGCGAGATGCGCCGCAGCTCGATCACCCGGGCGGGGGCGAGGTCGGTCTCGGCGGCCAGCTCCTCGGCCGTGGGCTCGCGGCCCAGGCTGACGGCCAGCTTGCGCTCGGCCTTGCCGATCTTGGACAGGGTCTCGAGCACGTGCACCGGCAGCCGGATGGTCCGGGCCCGCTCGGCCTTGCCGCGCTCGATGGCCTGGCGGATCCACCACATCGCGTAGGTCGAGAACTTGAAGCCCTTGGTGTAGTCGAACTTCTCGACCGCACGGATCAGGCCCAGGTTCCCCTCCTGCACGACGTCCAGGAACGGCAGGCCGCTGTTGCGGTAGTACTTGCGCGCCGCCGACACGACCAGGCGCAGGTTGGCCCGGATCATGTGGTCCTTGGCCTGCTCGCCGTCGCGCACCAGCGCCTCGAGCTCCTCGCGCCGGCGCTTGGACTTCTCCGTCTCCAGCAGCGAGGCCGCGAACACGCCCGCCTCGATGCGCCGCGCCAGCTCGACCTCCTCGGCCGCCGACAGCAGCGGCGTCGCGCTGATCTGCTTCAGGTACTGCCCGACCAGGTCGTAGTCGGCCTCGCCCGCCCGGTCCGGGGCGCGCACCTGCTCCTCCACCATCGTCATCCCGTTCGTTCTCCTCTGCTCGTCGACCATGTCTGTGACACCCCACAGCACGCCGACGCGGCAGCATCGCTCGCACGGGCGCGAACGACGGCACGGACCGCCGATGCGTGTAGTGGGTTTGCCTTGCGGGAGCCGTGAACCGTCTCCCAGTCCCGGGGCCGGTGTCGGCCCGCCAGGAACTTCCGTGTAGTGGAACGCCACGGTTCCACCAGCTATTCCAGTGTGCCCTGCTTGTCGCCGGGACGCGACCCGACGACGATGGAACGGATGAGCGGCGACGACGGTTCCGGCGGCCTCGCGGAGTACCAGCGCAAGCGGTCCTTCGACAAGACCCCGGAGCCGCGCGGGCGCCGTCGTTCCTCGAAGGAGCCGGCCGAGCCGCGCTTCGTGGTCCAGGAGCACCACGCCCGCCGGCTGCACTGGGACCTGCGCCTCGAGCACGACGGCGTGCTGGCGTCGTGGGCGCTGCCCCGCGGCTTCCCGCGCACGCCCGACGACAACCACCTCGCCGTCCACACCGAGGACCACCCGCTCGAGTACCTGGACTTCGACGGCGAGATCCCGGCCGGCGAGTACGGCGGCGGCAGCATGACCATCTGGGACCACGGCACGTACGAGGCGGAGAAGTTCCAGGACGACAAGGTCGTGGTCCGGCTGCACGGCGAGCAGGTCGAGGGCCGGTTCGCGCTGTTCCGGACCAAGGGCGACGACTGGATGATCCACCGCATGGACGGCCCGGCCGACGACGGCGAGCCGCTGCCGGACGACCTCGTCCCCATGGCCGCGACGCTGTCGACGCTGCCGCCGGACCAGGACGCGTGGGCGTTCGAGATCAAGTGGGACGGCGTGCGCGCCCTGGCCTACGGCGAACCCGGCCGGCTCCGCCTGGTGGGGCGCAACCTGCGCGAGTTCACCCGGCAGTACCCCGAGTTGCGGCCGCTGATGAACGCCGTCGGCGCCCACCGCCTGGTGCTCGACGGCGAGATCGTCGCGTTCGACGACGCCGGCCGGCCCAGCTTCCAGCGGATCCAGCCCCGCATCCACCTGGCGTCCGAGGCCGACATCCGCCGTCAGTCGCAGCTCACCCCCGTCGTGTACGTGATCTTCGACCTGCTGTACCTCGACGGGCGGTCGCTGCTGCGCGAGCCGTACGAGGAGCGGCGCCGCCTACTGTCCGGGCTGGAGCTGGCCGGGCCGTACTGGCAGGTCCCCGACTACCAGCGCGGCGACGGCGACGTCCTGCTCGACGCCACCCGCTCGCAGGGCCTCGAGGGCGTCGTCGCCAAGCGGCTGGCCAGTCCGTACCAGCCGGGCAAGCGCAGCCGCGACTGGCTGAAGATCAAGAACGTCCGCCGCCAGGAGGTCGTCGTCGGCGGGTGGGTGGCCGGCCAGGGGCGGCTGTCCGGCGGCTTCGGCGCCCTGCTGGTGGGCTACTACGACGACGACGGCAACCTGCGGTTCGCGGGCAAGGTGGGCACGGGGTTCGACCGGCGCACCCGCGACGACCTGCAGCGACGCCTCGACGACCTCCGCGCCGACGACAGCCCGTTCACCGGCCGCCAGCCGCAGAAGGACGCCGTCTTCGTCCGGCCCGAGCTGGTCGCCGAGGTCGAGTTCGCCGAGTGGACCGGCGGCGGCACCCTGCGCCACCCCTCCTACGAGGGGCTGCGCGAGGACAAGCCGGCCCGCGACGTCGTCCGTGAGGAGCCGGAGCCGCCACCCGAGAGCTGAACCCGGACATTTCGGGTACGGACCCAGCGCCGCGGCCGCCGTTGGCCGGGGTGAAGAGGAGGTGCCCGACATGAGTACCGAGCTCGTCATCGTGCTGATCGTGCTGGTGGTGCTGATCGCGATCGCCGCCTGGGTCATCGCGCAGCGGCGCCGCCACGGGGAGCAGGCGCGCCGCGAGGCCGCCGTCCAGGAGCGCCGCGAGGCCGAGGCGGCCGAACGCACCGCCGCGCTGCACCGCTCGGAGGCCGACGAACTGGCCGCCCGGGCCCGGCGCCAGCAGGTCGAGGCGGAGGAGCGCGCGGCCGAGGCCGAGCGCATGCGTGCCGCCGCCGACGAGGAGGCCGCCGCGGCCGCGGAGCGCCGGCGCACCGCCGACGCGCTGCATCCCGGCGACGACGACCGGGTGGACGATCGCCTGGACGACCGAGTCGACGACCGGGTCGACGATCGCGACGGCGTGGTGGACGACCGCCGCGACGTGCGGGCCGACGACACCGTGCGCACGGACGACACCGTCGACGACCGCGACACCGGCCGCCGGGGCTGGTGAGCCGTACGGACGGGTCAGCTGGAGCGGCGCAGGCCCTGCCGGCTCCGCTCCAGCGCCCGCCGCTCCTCGGCGTCGAGCCCGCCCCAGACGCCGTACTGCTCGCCGCGGGCCATCGCCTCGTCCAGGCAGCGCTCGCGCACCGGGCAGGTCCGGCAGATGCCCTTCGCCTTGGTCTCCTGCGCCCGCTTCCGGCTGGGCGCGACACCGTCGGGCACACAGAACAGGTCGGCGTCCCAGGCCCGGCACAGCGCGAACTCCCACCACGAGGTGGCGTCGACGCGTGCTCCGGGCTCGTCCGGACTGGGGACCACCACACCGGTGCGGTGGTCGGCGTCGTTCCTCCGGACGATGCGCATCAACCCGACTGTCATGCCCCGGGGTTACCCAGGGCCTCAGCGGGCAAACCGGCCGTCAGGGCTCTTCGGGGAGCCGTCCGGTGGCGATGACGCGCTCGGCGACGGCGCGCAGTTTGACGTTGGTGTGGCGGGAGTACCGGCGCAGGACGGCGAAGGCGCGGTCGGCGTCGAGGCCGTACCGCTCCATGAGGATGCCCTGCGCCAGTCCGATGAGGTGCCGGGCGCCGATGGCCTGCCGCAGGCCGTCCTCTTCGCGGGCGGACGCGAGCGCGATGGAGGCGTGCCGGCCGAAGATCTCGGCCACGTCGACGTCGTCGTCGTCGAACATGCCGGGACGGGTGCCGTAGAGGTTGAGCGCCCCTAGGGTGGTGTGTGCGGTGTGCAGCCGCACCGACAGGACGCTGCGCAGCCCGAGCTCGGCGGCGCGCGGGCCCCACCGCGACCAGCGCGGGTCGTCGGCGGTGTCGGTGACGAGCACGGACGACTGCCCGTCGAGGGCCAGCATGCACGGCCCCTCGTCGAGCTCCGTCTGCAGCTCGTCGGCCTTGCGCACCCGCGGATCGGTGGCGACGGCGGTCTCGACCCGCCCCTGGCCGTGCTGCAGGACCAACCCGGCGTCGTCGCACACGGTGGCCTGCTGCGCGTACTCGACGACCCGCTCGAGCGTCTGCTCGACATCGGGCTCCTCGTGCAGCGCCAGTGCCATCTCGGCGAAGTCGCTCGCATCAGGCTCGGTCATGCCCGCCCCTTCGACCACGTCGAGCACCGTACTCGTCGGCTCCATCATCCTCGTCACCGGACCGCCGTGTCGATCCCGTCTCATCGGGTACGCCTCCGGTGCAAGGGTCAGCCGCCAGTGGGGGGCCGCAGACGTCTGCCGGGAGTCATGATCATGGAGAACGGGTCTGGGGAGGAACGTCATTCGGTCGTCACGGGCGGTGCGGGGTTTCTCGGCTCCCACCTGTGCGATGCCCTGATCCGGGCTGGTCAGCGCGTCACGTGCATCGACAACTTCGAAACCGGGCGGTCGGCCAACCTGCGGCACCTGCGCGACGAGCCCCGCTTCACCCTGGTGCGCCGCGATCTCAACGACCAGATCGACGGCGAGGTCCCCGGGCCCGTCGACGTCGTCTTCCACCTGGCGGCGCCGGCCGCGCCGAGCGACTACCTGCTCGACCCCGTCGCGACCATGCGCATCGCCAGCGTCGGCACGCTCAACGCGCTGGACCTCGCCCGTGACCGATCGGCCCGGTTCGTGCTCGCGTCGACGTCGGAGGTCTACGGGACGGCGGGCGACGAGCCGCACCGCGAGGACGACACCGGCCAGGTCAACCCGGCCGACGGCTACGGCGCCTACTACGAGTCACGCCGCTTCGCCGAGGCGCTGACGACGGCCTACCGCTCGACGTACAACCTGCGCACGGCGATCGCCCGCATCTTCAACACCTATGGCCCGCGCATGCGCCTCGACGACGGGCGCGTGCTGTCGCGGTTCATCCGGCAGGTGCTCTCCGGCGCGCCGCTGACGGTGCCCGGCCCCGGCACCCAGACCCGCTCGCTCTGCTACGTCGACGACGCCGTCGCCGGCCTGCGCGCGCTCTCCGAGGGCGGCTATCCCGGCCCCGTCAACATCGGCAGCCCCGACGAGATCTCCGTCTTCGCGATCGCGCAGGAGGTCGCCGAGATCGCCGGCCCGAACGCCGAGATCGTCTTCGTCGAGCCGCCGCCCGCCGAGACGCACGCGCGCCGGCCCGACATCTCCCTCGCCGGGCAGCTGCTGGACTGGCAGCCCCGGACCACCGTGCAGACGGGCCTGGCGACGACGCTGGCCTGGTTCCAGGGAGCCGGCGCCCGGCATGCCTGAGGCCGCGGTCCCGCCGACGCGGTCGCTCACCCGGCTGCGCAGCGCGGCAGCGGACTGCCGGGCCTGCGACCTGTACCGCGACGCCACCCAGACGGTGTTCGGCGAGGGTCCGCGCGACGCCGCGGTGATGCTGGTCGGCGAGACGCCGGGCGACGTCGAGGACCGCGAGGGCCGGCCGTTCGCCGGACCGGCCGGCCGGCTCCTCGACCGCGCGCTCGAGGAGGCGGGCCTCGACCGTGACCGGGCCTACGTCTCCAACGCCGTCAAGCACTTCCGGTTCCACCGCGAGGGCAAGCGGCGCATCCACGAGAAGCCCGACGCGGGCCAGATCGCCGCCTGCAGGCCCTGGCTGCGGGCCGAGCTGGCCGCCGTCCGGCCGCGGGTGCTGGTGGTGCTGGGCGCCACGGCGGCCGCGACGATCCTGGGCCGGTCGTTCCGCGTCACGAAGCAGCACGGCGAGGCGCTGGAGTGGGCCGACTACGCCGCGGGCTCGCCGCTCACGACCGACGACGGACCGCCGATCGACGACGCGGTGGTGGTCGCCACCGTCCACCCGTCGGCGGTGCTGCGCTCCCGCGAGCGGGACGCGGCGTACGCCGGCTTCGTCGCCGACCTCGGGACCGTCGCGCGCGTGCTGGCCTAGACGAAGCTCCGTCAGGTGCGCTTCGACCGCATGGACGTCGCCAGCAGGACGCCCACGGCGGCGAGGGCCACCTGCACGATGATCTCGATCCAGTCGATGCCGTCGGTGTCGCGCAGCGGGCCGACGATGGCCGAGCCGATGAGCGCGGCGACGATGCCGATGGCCACCGTCAGCCAGATCGGGATCGACTGCTTTCCGGGCACGGCGAGCCGGCCCAGGATGCCGATGACGGCGCCGACGATGAGCGCCGAGATGATGCCGTCGACCTCCACGATGCCCTCCTGAACGGCGGCGGTGCCGCCTCACGTCCGATCCTGCCCGATGGCGTACCCCCGCGGCGCGGATTCGAACGCATCGATGCTGGGTACGTGCCGCGGAACAGCCACGCCCACGCGGAGGGAGTCCCATGGCGCAGAGCGACGTCGCGTTGTTCGCCCCGTTGCCCGTGCTGACACTGACCGTCGAGGACCAGGCCGGCCGGCCCGACATCCACGTACACGCCGGCAGCCAGGGCGTCTGGCAGGCGCGGATGCTGGTCACGCTCGGGTCGTCGGTCACCATGTGCTGCGTGCTGGCCGGCGAGACCGGCCTGGTGCTGCGGCACCTGCTCGAGGACGAGGGCGTCACGGTCAAGGCCGTCCAGGGCGTCGGCCGCAACGGCGCCTACGTGCACGACCGCCGCGGCGGCGAGCGGGTCGAGGTCGCCGAGGCGCCGTCGGACTCGCTCACCCGGCACGAGCTGGACGAGCTCTACGGCATCACGCTCAGCGCGGCGCTCGACGCCGGTGCGGTGCTGCTCAGCGGGCCGTCGGACCACCAGACCGACGAGGACGCCGTCCCGGCCGACGCGTACCGGCGGCTGGCGGCCGACCTGCGTGCCGTCGGCAAGCCGGTCATCGCCGACCTCGCCGGCGACCGGCTGAGCGCCGTGCTGGAGAGCGGGCTGACGGTGGTCAAGGTCAGCCACGAGGAGCTGCTGGCCGACGGCCGGGCCGCCGACGGCGACCAGGACTCGCTGGTCAAGGCGATGCACCAGGTGCACGAGCAGGGCGCCGAGTACGTCATCGTCACGCGCGCGCACGACCCGCTGCTGCTGCTCGCCGACGGCGTCGTCCGCATCGTCCGGATGCCGCGGCTGCAGGCCGCCGACACCAAGGGCGCCGGCGACTCGCTCACCGCGGGCGTCACGGCGACGCTGGCCCGCGGCGGGGACGTCGAGGACGCGATCCGGCTCGGCGCGGCGGCCGGCATGCTCAACGTCACCCGGCACGGCCTGGGCACCGGCGACGTCGAGGCGGTGCTGAAGCTGCGCGAGCTGGTGACGGTGGAGCGGCTGGAGCCGGGCGCCGACGACACCGGAGCGGCCGGGCGGGAGGCGAAGGTCACCCCGCGCGACCTGGCGGAACGGACCCAGGGATCGTGAGCGGCCCGAAGCGCACCCTCGTCACCAACGACGACGGTGTCGACGCACCGGGCCTGCGCGTGCTGGCCGGCGTCGCCCGCGACCTCGGGCTCGAGGTCGTCGTGGCGGCGCCGGCGGTCCAGTTCAGCGGCAGCAGCGCGTCCATCGTCGCCGGGCTCGAGGACCGCGACCGCATCGCGCTGGACCGGCGCCGGCTGGAGGGCCTGGACGACGTGCTCACCTATGCCGTCGGCGCCGCCCCCGGGCTGATCTCGCTGATCGCGGCGTACGGCGCCTTCGGCGACCCGCCCGACGTCGTGCTGTCCGGGGTCAACCACGGCGCCAACGTGGGCCGCGCGATCCTGCACTCGGGCACCGTCGGCGCCGCGCTCACGGCCGGCATCAACGGCGCGCGCGGCCTGGCCGTCTCGCTCGACGTCGGGCTGGCCGCCGAGTTCGGGCTGGAGCGTCCCGACCACGAGCCGCACTGGGCGACGGCAGCCGACCTGGCCGGGCGGATGCTGCCGTTCCTGCTGGACCAGCGGCCGGGGACGGTGCTCAACCTCAACGTCCCCGACCGCGACCCCGGCGACGTGGCCGCCCTGCGGACCGCGCCGCTGGCGGAGTTCGGCATCGTCCAGACGACCATGACCGAGCACGCCGACGACCACATCCGCCTCACCGTCACCGACATGTCCGATCCACCCGCGCCCGGCACCGACGCCGCGCTGCTGGCCGACGGGCACGCCGTCGTCACCGCCGTCCGCTCGGTCACCGAGGCCGACTCGCCCGCGCTGGCGGAGCTGGTCGACGGTCTCACTGCCGCGCGCGAGTGAGCTCGACGGCGTAGACGTGGCCGTCGCGCTCCCACCGGCCGACGGTCCACGGCGAGCCGGCGACCAGGGCGCGCAGTTCCGCCTCCGACACGAACAGGTAGTCGAACCAGTCCGTCGCCAGCCGGCCGTGGCGCACCCGGATCCGGCACTGCCCGGGCAGCCGGCCGCGCTCGCGGTTCCACCGGTGGTAGCCGAGGTGCTCGGCGTCGTCGGTGTCGAACGGGTCGATGCCCGACACCAGCAGCCGGCCGCCGGGCACGGTGACCCGGGCCAGCTCGGCCAGCACCACGGGGGCGGTCTGCGCCGACCCGAGCAGGCCGACGTTGTTGCCGAGCAGCAGCACGGTGTCGAAGGGCTCGAGGCCCGCGGGCAACGCCGTCGCCGACCCGATCCGCGCGTCGACACCGCGCTCGCAGGCGACGGCGACCGCGCCCGGCGAGGTGTCGACCCCGACGACCTCGAGGCCGTCGGCCGCCAGCGGCACCGCGTGCCGGCCGGCCCCGCACCCGACGTCGAGCACCCGCCCGGTCGCGCTGGTGCAGATGCGCCGCTCGACGTCCGGCCAGCTCTCCCGCTCGGCGAAGTAGGCCGCCGCGTCGTGGACGTCGACGTGGCCGTCGTCGCGCTCGATGACCGTGAACTCGGTGCCGGGCCGGGCGCCGGCGGCGTGGCACCGCTCGAGCACCCGGCCGAACGCGTCGCCGGTGATCGTCTCCATGGGTCCAGCACACCGCCCGCGCCCACGCCGGCGCCACCGAATTTCCGCACGGGGTTCCGCTCGAACGGGATGATCGTTACGATCCGGGCAAACGCTTTCCAGCCCTCGGATGGTGATGCGCATGTCCGCCCCCGAACCCACCCGACGGACCGTCCTCGGCGCGGCCGGAGCCGGTGCCTTCCTGATCGCCAGCGGAGCCGGCGCGACCCTTTCCGGCGCGTCCACGGCGGCGGCCGCAGCGGACGCCGTCGTCGGGCCCGATCAGCACCCCGGGCTGCGCTACTGGTACCCGGTCCCGCGCGACCCGGGCGTCGTGCGCACGGACGTGTGCGTCTACGGCGGCACGTCGGCGGGGGTGACGGCGGCAGTGCGCGCCGCGCAGGCCGGCCGCAGCGTCGCGCTCGTGGTGTTCGGCCGGCACCTGGGCGGCCTCAGCTCGGCCGGGCTGGGCGCGACCGACACCGGGCGGATCGAGTCGATCGGCGGGCTGAGCCGCGAGTTCTACCGGCGCCTCGGCGCGCACTACGGCCGCCCGGAGTCGTTCACGTTCGAGCCGCACGTCGCCGAGCAGACCTTCGACGCGTGGGTCGAGGAGGCCGGAGTCCAGGTCTACCGCGACCACCGGCTCGAGGACGTCCGCATGCTCGGCGACCGGATCCACTCGCTGCGCGCCGAGAACGGCAAGGTCTTCATCGCCGACGCGTTCATCGACGCGAGCTACGAGGGCGACCTGATGGCGACGGCCGGCGTGAGCTACACCGTCGGCCGCGAGGCGAACGCGACCTACGGCGAGACGCTCAACGGCGTCCAGTTCCGCACCGGCCACCAGTTCCAGCGCCAGATCGACCCGTACGTCGTCCCCGGCGACCCGTCCAGCGGCCTCCTCCAGGGCGTGATGCCGGACGAACCCGGCACGACCGGGCAGGGCGACGACCGCATCCAGGCGTTCAACTTCCGCATCTGCCTGACCCGCGCGGCCGACCGGCGCCCGTTCCCGCGGCCGCCCGGCTATGACGCGGGCCGGTACGAGCTGCTGTTGCGCTACCTGCGGGCCGGCGTCTGGGACGCGATGCGGCTGAACACGCCGATGCCGAACGGCAAGACCGATATGAACAACAACGGCGCCGTGAGCACGGACAACATCGGCCGCAACTACGCCTGGCCCGACGGCGACCACGCCACCCGCGAGGCGATCTTCCAGGACCACGTGACCTACCAGCAGGGGATGCTCTGGTTCCTGGCCAACGACCCGCGGGTGCCCGACGCGATCCGGGCCGAGGTCAACGCCTGGGGCCTGACGAACGACGAGTTCACCGGCACCGGCGGCTGGTCGCATGAGCTGTACATCCGCGAGGCGCGGCGCATGCTCGGCGACTACGTCATCACCGAGCACGACTGCCGGTGGACGGTGGCCGCGCCGGACTCGATCGCGCTGGCGTCGTACACGATGGACTCGCACAACTGTGCGCGCGTGGTGGTCGGCGGGTTCGCCCGCAACGAGGGCGACGTGCAGGTGCCGCCGGCCGGGCCGTACGGTATCTCCTACCGCGCCATCGTCCCCCAGCGCGGCGAGTGCACGAACCTGCTGGTCGCGTGCGCGATCTCGGCCTCGCACATCGCGTTCGGGTCGGCCCGCATGGAGCCGGTGTTCATGGCGACGGGGCACGCGGCGGCGGTCGCGGCGGACCTCGCGCTGTCCGGCGGCGTCGCCGTCCAGGACGTGCACTACCCGACGCTGCGGCAGCGGCTGCGCGCGGACGGCATGGTCATCACCTGGCCGCCGAACGCCGGCGTGCTCGCCTTCGACGCGCCGGCCGAGCTGCACCCCGGCGTTGCGGGCGACGTCACCGTCACCTTCACCAACGAGGAGGTGACGACGGTGTCAGCGGTGCGGCTGATGCTGACCGCCCCCTCCGGCTGGACGGTGACGCCGTCGACCCCCGTGGAGGCCGAGGCGGTCGAGCCGGGCGCGGAGTTCGCGGCGACCTGGCGGGTGACGGCGGCGGCCCCGGCCGAGCCGGTGTCGCAGGCGGCGCTGGACGCGACGGTCACGTACTCCGGGGACGTGAGTCACAGCGCGACGCAGGCGGTCGCCGTCGCCGAACCCGTGCAGGCGCCGCTGGAGACCGCCGCGTCGACGCGGGCGCACTTCGGGCAGCGCGGGTCGCGGCTGGCGATCCTGAGCAACGGCGCCGACCTGTGGGACGGCATCGACCAGTACGGCGCGATCTTCCACGACGGCGCCGCCGGCCCCACGACGACGGCCACGGTCACCGTCGTGTCGCAGGAGGCCACCGACCCCAACGCGCGCGCCGGCCTGGTGTTCCGCAACGACCTGCGCGCCGCGGGGACGTCGACCGGCTACGTGGCGCTGGTGGTCAAGCCCGAGAACGGCCTGCTGCTGCTCTGGGACGCCGACGGCAGCGGGACGGTCGAGTCGGTGCTGCGCGCGGTGCTGACGCCGTCGCCGTCCCCCGTCCACCTGCGGCTGGTCCGGTCGCAGCAGCGGTTCACCGGTTCCTACAGCCTCGACGGGACGACGTGGCAGCCGGTCGGCTCGATCGACCTGCCGACGGCGGCCGCGACGCAGGACGTGGGCGTGCTCTCCTGCGCCCACGTCCAGGACCGGCTCGGCCTCGCCGTGTTCGAGAACCTCGTGGTCGGCTGAGCGCGTCACCACCCGCTGTCCGCCCTGCAATGAGCACCAATACGCACCACTCGGGCGCCTGGCGGGACGACGCGGCGCATCCGCGGCGGGCGTTTCGATGGTCCGGGGCGACATCTGGATTGCCAGGAGGGACTTTCACCCGCTGGAGCGGGGAGAACTCCCTCCCGGCGTGCGCCGTGGGCGAGTTACCGCTGCTAGGGCGGTGGTAACTCGCCCACGACGACCTGTGGTGCTCCACGATGCGGGATTTTCAGCGTGGTCCTGGGTGGCCCACCAGGCGTTCCCCTGCGTTACCAGGCATGCATGCCTGGAGGAGCGCAAGAACGCCTCGTGATGTAGTCGATCCTTGATGATCTTCACTGCCCATACCCCGTCGAAGTGCGGACGCGCCGACGGACCGCGGTGGTCAGTCCCTGAAGGTCGCGACGATCGGGGCGTGGTCGGAGTCCTCGGCGGCGGCGCGGACGCGCGGGTCGTCGGTGACGGAGGGAAGGCCGCGGTCGACCAGGCTGTCGACCTTCTCGATCCGCCGCAGCAGCTCGTGCGAGACGAGGATGTGGTCGATCAGCTCGCCGCGGCCACGGTAGATGCGGCTGTAGCGGCGGGGCTCGGCGATGAGCGGCGCGGTGTTCCAGAGCCGCCAGGCGTCGCCCTTGTCGGGCTGGTTCTCGCCGGCCGTCCCGATCTCGGAGCCGCCGGGGCCGAGCAGGATCTGCGTCGTCGCGGCGGCGGGCTCGTCGTTGAGGTCGCCGCAGACGACCAGCGAGCGGCCCTGACCGTCGCCGTCGAGCAGGGTGTTCGCCCATTCACGGACGGTGGCCGCCTCGGCCGCGCGGCGGTACAGGGCGAAGGCGCCGTAGCGGGCCCGCTCGGACTCGTCGCGCGGGTTGAACCGGCCGCCCGGGTAGCTCAGCAGCTTGGACTTGAGGTGGCAGGTGACGACGTCGACGGTGTCGCCGCCGGCCGTGCGCACCCGCACCCGCAGCGCGCCGCGGCCCATCTCCGTCGACAGCGCTCCGCCGTCGGACGCGCGGACCGGGCCGACGCCGTCGGCGAACGCGGCCAGGTCCTCGGACTCCTCGACCGGGAGCCGGGAGATGACGGCGTTGCGGATGCCGCGGGCGTCCGGGTTCGCCGACACGTGCGTCGTCCAGTCGCCCGCGAGCCGCGCGACGAGGTCGTCCAGCGCGGCCGCTTCGCCGATCTCCTGCACGCCGAGCACGTCGGGCGCCATGCGGTCGATGGTGCCGGCCAGCGCGTCCAGCTTGGCCTCGTAGGTCGCCTGGTCCGGCGGCCGGCCGTCCGCGTCTCCGGGTCGGAACAGGTTCTCCAGGTTCCACGTGCCGATGACGACCATGCCGGACCCCCCGAGTCTCCGCGCCTGCCTGCATGATCGACGCTAGCGGAGCCGGCCGGGCGCCACCAGAGCCTATGCTCGGGTGGGTCACCGCACGGACCGACGGCGTGGGAGCAGTCATGCAGGACGACGACATCAGGGCCCGGATCAGCGCACTCGTCGAGGACGAGCACGACCTGCGGCAGCGCCTGCAGTCCGGCGAGATCTCCACCGACGAGGAGCACGCCCGGCTCCGACAGGTCGAGGAGCAGCTCGACCAGTGCTGGGACCTGCTGCGCCAGCGCCGCGCCCGGGTCGAGGCCGGCCAGAACCCCGACGAGGCCGCCGCGCGTCCCGTCGGCGAGGTCGAGGGCTACCTGCAGTAGCGGGTGGCAAGCTGGACCCATGGATCTCGACGACGCGGCGGACGAGCTGTACGCCCTCCCGCCCGAAGAGTTCGTCGAAGCCCGCAACGCGCTGGCGAAACGGGTCAAGAGCGAGGGCGCGGCCGACGTCGCCGCCCGCATCAAGGCGCTGCGCAAGCCCACCCTGGCCGCCTGGCTGACCAACCAGCTGGTCCGGCAGCACGCCGACGAGATCGCCGCGCTGGCCGAGCTCGGTGAGCGCATGCGCAAGGCGATGTCCGGCATGGACGGCGCCGCCCTGCGCGAGCTGACCGGCGAGCGGAAGAAGCAGGTCGACGCGCTGCTCAAGGCCGCCCGGACGATCGCCAAGGACGCCGGGCAGAAGGCCGGCCCGGACCTCGTCGAGACCATCGCCGGCTCGTTGGAGGCGGCCATCGCCGACCCCCGCGCCGCCGAGCAGCTGCTGGCCGCGCGGCTGTCGCACGGCCTGCAGCACGTCGGCTTCGGCTCCGTCGAGGACGACGGCGAGCCTGCCGAGGTCATCTCGCTCACCGAGGCCCGGGTCGCCCGCGGCCAGCGGCTCGAGACGACCCGCCGGTCACGCTCGGCCAAGGGCGACGAGGCGGCAGTCGAGGACGAGGCGGAGCCTGAGGAAACCGAGGAGGAGGCCGGCGACGGCGACGGCGACGAGGTAGCCGCCGCTGAGCGCGAGCTCGAACAGGCCGAGACCGCCGTCGACGACGCCGAAGAGCAGGTCGACGACGCCGAGGCGGCGCTGGACGAGCAGCGGCGCCGACTCGAGGAGGCGCAGGCCACCGCCGAGCGGCTCACCGAGGAACTGGCCGCCGCCCGGCGCGAGCTCGAGCAGGCCCGCGACGACGTCGAGTCCGCCGAGGACGACGTCGAGAACGCCCGCAAGGCCTCCGAGGCGGCCCGCCGCCGGCGCCGCGAGGCCAAGCAGAAGCTCACCCGCCTCTCCTGATCCGAAACGTGCGCGACTCGCGGCGCGCCTAGGATCGCCGCATGGCCACAGGGCAGACGCTGCGGTCCCGCCGCCTGGCGTCGCCGATCCGCGAGTTCATCTCGACGCAGAGCTCGGGCGCCGTGGTGCTGCTGGCCGCCACGGTGGTGGCGCTGGCCTGGGCGAACTCACCGTGGTCGGACACCTACGAGGAGTTCTGGCACACCGAGCTCGCGATCCGGCTCGGCGGCGCGGAGCTGTCGCTGGACCTGCGGCACTGGGTCAACGACGGACTGATGGCGCTGTTCTTCTTCGTCGTCGGGCTGGAGATCCGGCGCGAGTTCGACATGGGCGAGCTGCGCGAGCGCAGCCGGGTCGCCACGCCGGTGCTGGCCGCGCTGGGCGGCATGGCCGTCCCGGCGCTGCTGTACCTGGCCGTCAACGCCGGAGACTCCGCGGTGCACGGCTGGGCCATCGTCATGGGCACCGACACCGCGTTCGCTCTCGGGGTGCTGGCTCTGGCCGGCGACCGCGCGTCGCCGCGGACCCGGACGTTCGTGCTGACGCTGGTGATCGTCGACGACATCGTGGCGCTGACGATCATCGCGATCGCCTACTCCGACGACGTGTCCCTGGCCGCGCTCGCCGTCGCCGTCGCCCTGTTCGGCGTCGTGCTCGCGCTCAAGCACGGCGGGGTCCGCCACGGCGTCCCGTACTTCCTGGTCGGCTCCGGCGTCTGGCTGGCCACGCTGATCTCCGGGGTGCACGCGACGCTGGCCGGCATCGCCCTCGGCCTGCTCGCGTCGGCCTTCCCGCCGTCGCGCGAGGCCCTCGAGCGGGTCGGCGCGGTGTGGCGGCTCTTCCGCGAGCAGCCGGTGCCGGAGTACGCGCGGTCGGCCAGCCGCACGCTCGCGACCGCGATCTCGCCGAACGAGCGGCTGCAGCACCTGTTCCACCCGTGGACCAACTACCTCATCGTGCCGGTGTTCGCGCTGGCCAACGCCGGCATGGTCATCAACGGCGAGGTGCTGCGCGAGGCGGCGACGTCACCGATCACGCTGGGCATCGTGCTCGGGCTGGTGGTCGGCAAGCCGGTCGGCATCATCGGCGTGACCTGGCTGGCGAGCCGGTTCGGGTTCCCGCTGACGGTGTCCTGGCCCCAGCTGATCGGGGCCGGGACCATCGGCGGCGTCGGGTTCACGGTCTCGCTGCTCATCGCCGGCATCGCGTTCGAGGGGCACGAGCTCGACGACGCCAAGCTCGGCATCCTGGCCGCGTCGCTGATCGCCACGCTGCTCGCGCTGCTGGTGTTCCGGGTCGTCGGCCGGCTGCCGCAGCGGACCCGGGCGGCCGGGCAGGACCGGCTGGTGGCGCCGATCGTCGACCTCGCCGACCCGGTCGACCCCGACGTCGACCACATCCGCGGCCCCGTCGACGCCCGGGTCACGCTGGTCGAGTACGGCGACTTCGAATGCCCCTACTGCGGCCGGGCCGAGCCGGTGCTGCGCGAGCTGACGCAGGCGTTCGGCGACGACCTCACGTTCGTCTTCCGGCACCTGCCGCTCACCGACGTCCACGAGCACGCCCAGCTCGCCGCCGAAGCCGCGGAAGCCGCCGGCAAGCAGGGGAAGTTCTGGGAGATGCACGACCTCCTGCTCACCCACCAGGACGCCCTCACCTACGAGGACCTGCTGCGTTACGCCGCCGACCTGGAGCTGGACGCGCAACGGTTCGCCCGCACGCTCTCGTCGCGGCACTTCGCGCTGCGCATCACCCGCGACGTCGAGAGCGCCGAGCAGAGCGGCGTCGCCGGCACGCCCACGTTCTTCGTCAACGGCCAGCGCCACCACGGCGCCTACGACCTCGAGTCGCTGCGGGCGGCCATCACCCGAGAACTCGGAAACACCACGGGTGTGACTCACCTCCAGGGCGACGATCCGGGCAGATGATTCGGCGTATACGCCAACCCGAGGAGGACCCGTGACCACCGATCGTCTTCCCGTCGTCTTCGTCCACGGCCTCTGGCTGCACGCCGAGTCATGGGAGCCGTGGGTCGAGCTGTTCCGCGAGTCCGGCTACGAGCCCCGGGCCCCCGGCTGGCCGGGCGACTCGGCGACCGCCGACGAGACCCGCGCCAACCCCGAGCGGGTCGCCGGGTTCGGCATCGACGACGTCGTCGAGCACTACGCCGAGATCGTCCGCGGCCTCGACCGCCCGCCGGTCCTCGTCGGCCACTCGTTCGGCGGGCTGATCGTGCAGCGGCTGCTCGGCGAGAACCTCGGCGCCGCGGCCGTCGCCATCGACCCGGCGCCGATCAAGGGCGTCATGTACCTGCCGCCGTCGTCGCTGCGGGTGGCGTCGATCGCGCTGCGCAACCCGGCCAACCGCAAGAGAGCCGTCGCGCTGGACCGCGCGCAGTTCCGGTACGGGTTCGGCAACGCACTCACCGAGCAGGAGTCCGACGAGCTGTACGAGCGCTGTGCGACCCCGTCGCCCGGCCGGCCGCTGTTCGAGGCCGCGTTCGCCAACTTCACCCGGTCGTCGCCGGCGAAGGTCGACGTCCGCAACGCCACCCGCGGTCCGCTGCTGCTGACGCTCGGCGGCAAGGATCACACCGTCGCGCCGGCGATCGTGCGCACCACCGCCCGGCTGTACCGGAAGTCGTCGGCCTCGACCGAGCTGCGCCAGTACCCCGACCGCGGCCACAGCCTGACCATCGACAGCGGCTGGCGGGTCGTCGCCGACGACGTTCTCGCCTGGCTGAAAGCGCGTGGCTTCTGACGCCTTACGCTTGGGGCACCGACCGCTAGGCACTTCATGGAGGGCACGTGCCACGACAGGGACCTGTGCTGCTGACCGTCGAGGACGACCCGGCGGTGAGCCGGGCCATCGCCCGCGACCTGCGCCGCCGCTACGGGTCGGATCACCGGGTGGTGCGCTCCGAGACGGGGGCCGGCGCGCTCGAGGTGCTGCGCGAGCTGACCCTGCGCGGTGAGGCGACGGCGCTCATCCTGGCCGACTACCGCATGCCCGGCATGAACGGCATCGACTTCCTCGAGCAGGCCATGGACGTCGTGCCGCAGGCCAAGCGGGTGCTGCTGACGGCGTACGCCGACACCCAGGCGGCCATTCGCGCCGTCAACGACATCGACCTCGACCACTACCTGGTCAAGCCGTGGGACCCGCCCGAGGAGCACCTCTACCCGGTGCTCGACGAGCTGCTGGACACCTGGGCGCGCGACAGCCGGCCGGGCTTCGAGGGCGTCACGCTGCTGGGCCACCAGTGGGCGTCCGAGACCCAGGACCTCAAGGAGTTCCTGACCAGCAACCAGGTCCCGTACCGGCACCTGCGCGGTCCCGAGGGCGCGGCGCTGCAGGGCACCGCGGCCATCCCCGACGAGTCGCTGCCGGCGGTCATCATGCCCGACGGCGTCGTGCTCACCTGCCCGCCGCTGCGCGAGGTCGCCGAGCGGCTGGGCCTGGCCACCACCGCCGGCAGCCCGCTCTACGACCTCGTCGTCATCGGCAGCGGGCCGGCCGGCCTGGGCGCCGCGGTCTACGGCGCCAGCGAGGGCCTGCGCACGCTGCTGGTCGACCGCGCCGGGGTCGGCGGCCAGGCCGCGCGCAGCAGCCTGATCGAGAACTACCTGGGCTTCCCGCAGGGCGTCTCCGGCGCCGAGCTGGCCCAGCGCGCCCGCGACCAGGCCGTCCGCTTCGACGTCGAGATGCTGACCGCGGCCGCCGCCGTCGACGTCGTCGCCCAGGGCGAGGGCCGGGTGGTCCGCTTCGACGACGGCCACGAGGTGACGGCGCACGCCGTCGTCATCGCCACCGGCGTGTGGTGGAGCCGGCTGCCGGCCGAGGGCGCCGACGACTACGCCGGCCGCGGCATCTACTACGGCGCGTCCGCGCACGAGGCGCCCGGCTGCAAGGGCGAGGACGTGTTCATCGTCGGCGCGGCCAACTCCGCCGGCCAGGCGGCGCTGCACTTCGCCCAGTACGCCAACCGCGTCGTCATGCTGGTGCGCGGCCCCGACCTGCGGCTGCGCATGTCGGAGTACCTGGTCGGGCGCATCGAGGCCGACTCCCGCATCGAGGTGCGCACCTGCACCGAGGTCACCGCCGCCCACGGCGACGGCCGGCTCGAGAGCATCACCGTCACCGACACCCGCGACGCCGGCACCGAGTCGCTGCCGGCCACCCGGCTGTTCGTGTTCATCGGCGCCGAGCCGCCCACGTCGTGGCTCAGCCCGGAATTCGCGCGCAACGAACGGGGTTTCCTCCTGACGGGGCCCGCCCTGCTCGACGCCGACGGCCGTCCGCCGCGCGAGTGGCCGCTGGCCCGCACCCCGTACCACCTCGAGTCCAGCGTCCCGGGCGTGTTCGTGGCCGGCGACGTGCGCGCGGAGTCCGTGAAGCGCGTGGCGTCCGCCGTCGGCGAGGGCGCCATGGCCGTCACGCTGGTGCACCGCTACCTGGAGGCGACGTGACCACCGGTACGCCCATCGACGTCGAGGAACTGCGCACGCTGTTCCTGTTCGAAGGCATGACCCCTGAGCAGCTGGCCGAGGTGGCCGCGGTCTGCGAGGTGCGTGCGTACCCCGCCGGCGGCACCGTCTACCGCGCCGGCGAGCCGTCGGTGGCGCTGTGGGTGCTGCTCGACGGCACGCTGCGGCTGGTCCGGCACGCCGACGGCGAAGAGGTCATCGTCAACGAGACCGACTACCGCGGCGCCTACGCCGGCGCCGTCCGCGCCTTCGCCACGTCCGCCGAGGCGTCCGCCTACCCGACGTCGCTGCACGCCGTCACCGACTGCCGGTTCCTCCGCTTCCCCGCCGACGCGTTCGCGGCGTTCGTGCGCAAGTGGTTCCCCATGGCGGTGCACCTGTTCGACGGGCTCTACCTCGGCATCCGCACCACCGAGGCGACGGTCCGCCAGCGCGAGCACCTGGCCCAGCTCGGCACGCTGTCGGCCAACCTCGCGCACGAGCTGAACAACCCCGCCGCGGCCACCGTCCGGGCGGCCGGGCAGCTGCGCGACCGCGTGGGGCACATGCGCCGCAAGCTCGGCATGATCGCGTCGGGCACCCTCGACCCGGCGATGATCGCCCGGCTCATCGTCATCCAGGAGCGCGCGGTCGAGATCGCCTCGAAGCGCCGCGACCCGCTCACCCCGCTGCAGGAGAGCGACCTCGAGGACGAGATGGTCGACCACCTCGAGGACCTCGGCTTCGAGTACGCCGTCGACGTCGCCCCGGTCTTCGTCGCCGCCGGCCTCGACACCACCTTCTTCGACGACGTCGCCGCCGAGATCGGCGACGCCCTCCCCTCCGCCGTCGCGTGGCTCGGCTACACGCTCGAGACCGAGGCGCTCATGGACGAGATCGAGGACGCGTCCAACCGCATCTCGACCCTCGTCGCCTCGATCAAGCAGTACACGCACCTCGACCAGGCCGCCCACCAGGAGGTCGACCTCCACCCCGGCATCGACAGCACCCTCGTCATGCTGGGCCACAAGCTCGGCGAGATCGAGGTGAAGCGCGACTACGACACCTCCCTGCCGCAGGTGCCCGCCTTCGCCGCCGAGCTCAACCAGGTCTGGACCAACCTCATCGACAACGCCGTCGACGCCATGAAGGGCCACGGCACCCTGACGCTGCGCACCCGCCGCGACGGCGACCACGCCGCCGTCGACGTCGCCGACACCGGCCACGGCGTCCCCGACGAGGTCAAGGGCCGGCTGTTCGAGGCGTTCGTCACCACCAAGCCCATGGGCGAGGGCAGCGGGCTGGGCCTCGACAACGCCAAGCGCATCGTCGAGAAGCGCCACCGGGGCACCATCGACTACACGACGAGCCCGGCCGGGACGACCTTCACCGTCCGGCTCCCGCTCTCCCCCGCCACCTGACCGCGGCGGCTCAGCCGTGCAGGGTGGGCCGGTAGACGAGCTCCTGGATGCGGCCGTCGAGGGTCCGGCTCTCGATCAGCTCGAGGTCGAAGTCGGCCGCGCCTCCGAAGACCGGCTCCGTTCCGGTCCGGCCGGTGATGACCGGGAAGACCGTCACCTGGACGCGGTCGACCAGGCCGGCGGCCATCAGCGCGCGGTTCAGCGACAGGCTGCCGTGCGAGCGCAACGGCACGGCGGACTCCTCCTTGAGCCGGGCGACGACGTCGACGGCGTCGCCGCTCGCCACCGTCGCGTCGGGCCAGTCGAGCGGTCCCCGCAGCGTGCTCGACACCACCGTCGCCGGCAGGTTCCGCATCCGGGTGACCCAGGGGTCGCGGACCTCGGACTCCTCGGTGCTCTCGGCCAGCATCTGCGCGAACGCCCGGTAGGTGGTCGCGCCGAAGACCATCCGCTGCTCCTCGGCGTAGAGGTCGAGGCGGTGCTGGAGCAGCTCGGGGCCCTGCTTGCCCCAGTAGCCGGTCCAGTCGCCGCCGGCGGTGCCGAAGCCGTCGAGGCTGCTGAAGACGTCGAAGGTGTAGGTCGCGGTCATGATGCTCTCCTCGTTCCGTGGGGGTTCTTCACCCCCGCTACGAAGACCTCTGCCTCGATTCGACACCCACCCGTGGATTTCTTTCGCCGTCACCTGTAGGACAGATTTCCGTCACCTGGGTTCGATGGGGTCGACGACGTGACCGAGCCCCGGCTGAACAGACGCACGTTCCTGCAGCTCAGCGGTGTCAGCTCGGCCGCGCTCGCGTGGGGCATCGCCGCACCCGCCACCGACGCGAGCTTCCGCCAGGTCGTCCGGCGAGGCGCCGCACTGGCCTCGCCGGAGCTCGCTCATGCCGTGCACCCCTACGTTGACGGGCTGGAGGCAGGACGGGAGTACTTCTACCGCTTCCACGTCGGCCGCCAGGTCAGCCCCGACGGGGCTCGCGCGGCTGGCGGCCGCGATCCCGGCGATGATCATCCAGGATCGGTGGTGCCATCACACCCCAAATCCTGGATGATCATGAATGGCGATGGTGTCGCTCCGACCGCAGTTCCTTCACACACTCAGCGCAGAGATCTCACACCGGTGGTCAGCCGAGCGGGGCCGGGGCGACCACGGAGCCGTCGGCCAGGCGCAGCCGGAGCGAGGCGACGGCGTCCGCCGCGAGCTCACCGGCCCGGTCGCCCGACGGGTCGACGGCGAGGACGTGGCCGGCGCGGTCGTTGTTGTCGCGCGGCACCCGCACCGCCCCCGGCAGGTCGAGCCGCCAGCGGGCGACCGCCGGGTTCGCGTCCAGCGCCTCGTGCCCCTCGACGCCGGTGACGACGCCGTCGACCGGGGACAGCACGAACGCGACCGCAGCGGACCCCGTCGACGACACGTCGCCGCCGAGACCCTGCCCCAGAGCGAGCGAGACCAGCAGCTCCAGCGGATGCACGCCCGTCACCCGATGCACCAGGTCGAACACGAAACCGCCGGCCTGACGCGGGTTGATCTCGACGATCCGGGGGCCCGACGGCGTCAGCTTCAGCTCCGTGTGGCTCAGCCCGTGCGAGAACCCGATCGCGGTCAGCGCGGCCCGGACGTGCGCCTCGACGTCGCGCGCGACGGCGGGCGGGAGCGGTGCGGGGAACACGTGCCCGGCCTCGACGAAGGTGGGCGTCACGCTCTTGCCGGTGATGCCGAGGATCCTGGTCTCGCCGGCGACGGTGACCGCCTCGACGCTGACCTCGGGCCCGGTGAGGACCTCCTCGAGCAGCAGCCGGCGCACCAGCGGCTGGTCCCGGGTGTTCCGTTTGACGCCGGTGACCTCGTAGAACGCGTCCTTCAGCCCGGCCTCGTCGGTCACCAGGTGCACCGACGTGCCGGAGTTGAGGTCGACCGGCTTCGCGACCAGCGGGAAGCCGATCTCCGCCGCGCCGGCCAGCGCGTCGTCCCACGTCGCGGCGACGGCGAAGCGCGGGCCGGGCAGCCCGGCACGCTTCAGGACCGTCCGGACCGCGTCCTTGCGTACCGCCCGCCGGGTGATGTCCGGCGACGCGCCGGCCAGCCCGAGCATCTTCGCCAGCTCGGCCACAGCGTCGAGGTAGTAGTCGCAGGTCGTCAGCACGCCGTCGATGCGCCGCCGGCAGACGATCCCGATGACCGCGCCGGTCATGGCCGCGCGGTCGTTGGTGTCGACGACGATCACCTCGTCGGCGTCGCGCACCACCGGGTGCGGCGCGCCGTCGACGTCGGGGTACAGCGCGGGGTCGCGGGTGAACAGGATGTAGTCGTGCCCCAGCTCGCGCAGTAGCGGCGGCAGCGCGAGCCCCGTCGACTGCACCCAGCTCTCGACCATGAGCAGCGTCGCCACGTCAGCCCCCCGCCCGGGCCAGGATCGCCGAGTTGATGACGTCGTTCACCGGGTGCACCTCCGTCAGGGGCTCGAAACCGTCGAGCGCGGTCCGGTCGATCGGCGGGTAGAGCAGGGTGCGCAGGCCGCGGGCGCTGCGGGCGAGCAGGATCGCGCCCGGCCGCATCGTCGCGGCGAGCCGCGCGAGGATCCGCCGCTTCGCCTCGAACGTGTCGCCGACCAGCGCTGCCAGCACGACCACGTCGTAGCCGGACAGGTCCGCGTCCAGCACGTCGGCCTCGCGGAAGCAGAGCGCGCCGTGGCCGAGCGCCGCCGCCACCCGGGCGCCGGCCGCCAGTGCCACCGGGTCGCGGTCGAAGTTGTCGACGTGGACCTCCAGCTCGGCGGCGAGGAACAGCGAGCTCAGCGGCAGCGGCCCGGAGCCGACGAACGCCAGCGAGCGAACCCGCGACGGCAGCGCCGACGCCAGCAGGCCGATCTCCATGCGGCTGAGCTGCCGGTAGTTGCCGAAATAGGGGAACCGCAGCAGTTCGTCGCGCGCCGAGCCGGCGGCGAGGATCCGGTTCGCCCAGGCGTGCTCCAGCTCGCCCTCGCCTCGGGCGCACAGGGCGCGCAGCCGAGGCGCGAGGTGCTGGATCTCGACGTCATTGAGGACCGCCGGCACCGTCTCGGCCGGGGCGGTGAGGACGAGCCGCACCAGCCGGTCGAACAGGCCGTCGGTCTCAGGGCCGGGACGAAGATCGTCGCGGGCTGCCAGTTCGCGGTACACGTCGCTCACCGACGCAGTAATGTCCTCGGGCGTGGGCCGGCCCAGTGGGTCGGCCAGCTCGGTCAGGTCGGTTTGACCGAAAATGTTGCTAGTGAGACTCATGTTCATCACGGCCGATGATGGCACACCTCAGCGGGCCGCCGCTGCGGAATACGCGAAGAGGCCGCACCCCTGAGAACGCTGTGGACGTCCCCGGGAGTGCGGCCTCTCACCGCTTCGGCGGGCTACGAGGTCAGCGGCTCTCCTCCGCGGTCAGCAGCTCCTGCCGGCCGCCGGACACCCGCTCCAGCACCAGCCGGACCGTGGTGGCGTCGCCCGCGTCGGCCGTGAGCTTGGCCGACTCGTACTCGTCGCTGCGGAACGTCTCGCGCGCCAGCACGTCACCGGTGGCGACGTCGACCAGCGAGGCGCGGAAGACCGCCGTCCGGCCGAGGTCGGTCGGGAACACGTGGCCGCTCACGGTGCCGTCGTCGCCGAACGCGACCAGGGCCGCGCCGTGCTCGTTGGCGTTCGTGATGCTGTACATGTCCTGGGTCGGCATGAACGTCTCGGTCCACGACTTCGTCTCGCCCGGGCCGAGCGTGTCCGGCAGGAAGAACCGGTCGGTCACGCCGCCCCACGGCTCGACGTAGGGCCGGCCCGAGTTGCCCTTCGAGTACGGGTTGGTGTCGAAGGAGCTGTTGAAGCCCCAGGTCCAGAACTTCATCCCCGTGGTGATGTCGTTCTCGGAGACCCGGACCACGCCCTCCTCGTTCTCGTGGTTGACCGCGCCCCACCAGTCGCCCTGCGGGTTCTCGGGCAGGTCGAGGCCGTAGGCGATGCCGTTGCCGCCCAGCCACCTCGACAGGTACCGCATGTTGTCGAAGTAGAGCTCGCGACCGGCCTCGCTGTTCGCCGGTGCGTCCGGGTTCACCCGGCGCTCGACGTCGGCCATCCAGGTGTACGACGAGTCGCGGCGCACCTTCTCGAGCGGGGTCAGGTGCTCCACCGTCGGCGAGCCCTCGTGCAGCGGCCGGCCCGGGCCGAGCGTCGTCAGGGTCCAGTACTCGTACTCCTTGGCGACGGCGTTCGGGTTGTGCAGCGACACGTCGAGGTCGACGACCGGCTTGTCCTTGTAGACGGTGTACGTGGCCGAGATCTCCATGCCGGTGGCGCCGTAGCGGAACCGGCCGTCCTGGCGGTGGTTGATCGTGTCGGTCTTGGTCATGACGATCGAGATCTGGTCGTCGGTCTCGACGATCTCGTAGTCCCACGGCAGGAACCAGTACTTGCCGTGCTCGGCCTCGGAGAACGTCGGCGCGATGCCGCCCCAGACCATCAGCCAGTTCGCGTAGAACGGCGAGTTGCCGCCGTGCCCGTACGGGGTGCCGACGGGGTTGGCGTACAGCAGGTCGTTCCCGGTCGGCTTGTAGATCAGCGACAGCAGCCGCGCGCCGTAGTCGGGGGTGAACGTCGCCTTGATGTACTTGTTCTCGACGACGATCGCGTCGACCTCCTCCTCGACCACGCGGTCGCTCACGTTGGCCTGGTCGACCCGGTAGTTCGGTGTCGCCGTGCCCTCGGTGAACTCGAAGTCGTAGTGCGTGAACGTGGTCGTGGCGTTCTCGTCGATGGTCAGGTAGTCGCGGTCGCGCGGGTCGTAGTCCGCGCCGCGCTCGGGCAGGTCGCCGGTCGGAGCGGTGAACGCCAGCGTCTCGGCGGCCGCGTTGGTGACCCCCGCGACGTCCTTGACGCTGCCGGCCAGCAGCGTGACCGAACCCTCGGAGCCGCGCCGGAAGACGCTGCCCTCGGCCAGGCTGACCACGATGGTGCGCCGGTCGGCGAAGTAGGCGGCGGTGTGGCGCAGGTCCTCGCTGAGGTCCGACGGCGCCGGGCCGCTGCCGTGCGGGTCGGCGTCGTCGTCGACGGCGGTGCCGCTGACCTGCAGGACGGTGGCCAGCTCGGCGGCGCTCAGGCTGTCGCCCGTGGTGCCGGTGCGCGGGCTCTCGACGACGGGCCGGTCGCCGATGCCGTTGGGCCGCCAGGTCGGCAGCTGGGCCAGCTCGGCGAGCTTGTGGTCGAAGGTGACGGTGAGCTGGCGGCGGTCGGCGCCCACCTCGACGCTCTGCAGCCCGGTGGCCTGCGGCGTCGCGGAGCCGGTGAACGTCGTGGCGCCGGCGACCGGTGCGGCGGGGTCGACCCGGCCGGCGCTGGTGCGCAGCGCGGAGTTCGCCTGCGTGCCGGTCGGATTGCCCAGCAGCTGCAGCGTGTGCTGCTGGCCGGCGGCGAGGTCGGCGCCCAGGTAGACGTCGTAGACGCGCGCGTCGGAGCCGGCCACCTTCTGCACGTACGTGGCCGCGACCCCGCCGACGGTGATGCGGCTCGGGTTGGTGGTGTACGTGTGCGCGGGCATCCCGGCCAGGATCGGCTGGGCGAACGTCACGCGGACCAGCCGCGACGTGATCGGCTCGACGCTCGCGATCGAGGCCAGCGCGGCCGCAGTGCCGGTGCCGGCGAACCCGAACCGCTCGGTCTCGTCGCCGGCCAGCGCGCTGCCGTCGGCGGCCCGGATCCGCAGCTCGTCGAAGCCGACGCCGTCGCCGTCGAGCCAGAGCTCGTAGTCGCCGCCGGCGGTCAGGGTGGTCGAGGCCGGCAGGACGATCCGCAGCGTGTCCTGCCCGGCGGTGTCGCCGGGGAAGACCTCGGCGCCGAGCGTCTGCAGGTCGGCGCCGTTCAGGGCCGCGTCGGGCTGACCCTCGGTGCCGCCGCCGACGTGGATGAAGCCGCGGACGGCGTTCGCGTTGGCCTCGACGTACTGGCGCAAGCCCTCGTCGAGCGCGCGGTCGAAGTCGATCTCGATGGTCTTGGTGTCGGGGGCGCTGACGCCCTCGATGGACAGGCCCTCGTCGGCGCCTGCGGTCCGCGGGCTCGTGAGCGGGATCAGCGCCGCCAGCACGAGCAGGAGCGCGAGGCCGATCGACATGGACCGGTATCTGTGCAGCCGTACACCCGTGTTCATCGGGCAACCTCCTACGTAGGACGTCGTCGTCGTGCGAGCGATGGAGTGAAGCCTGAGGGAGGGCATTCCCAAATACGAACAAAGTTCGTTATTATGGACGTGAATATACTGCGATCATTCAGCCCTGATCAAGACTCGGAACTGGTCCACCGCGGGGAGAGGAAGGCCGGATGCCTGGCTCGAAGGTGGTGCGCTCGGTCGACCGCGCACTCGAGATCGTCGAACACCTGGCCCGCTGCGAGAAGCCGCAGACCCTGGCCGACCTGTCGGTCACCCTCGACATCCCGAAGAGCACGCTGCACGCCCTCCTCTGGACCCTGACCGGCCGCGGCTGGATCGAATCCGACGAGGCCAGCGGGCGGTTCCGCATCGGCCTGCACGCACTGCTGGTCGGCCGGTCGTACGTCGAGTCCGACAGCCTGGTGGCGCTGGCGGCGCCGGCGCTGGACCAGCTGGCCGCCGAGACCGGCGAGACCGTCCACCTCGGCCGGCTCGACGGCACGTCGATCGTCTACCTCGACAAGCGCGAGTCGGTGCATCCGCTGCGGCTGTTCTCGGCCATCGGCCGGCACCTGCCCGCGTTCACGACGGCGCTGGGCAAGTCGATCCTCGCCGAGCTGCCCGACGACCAAATGCTCGAGCACCTCTCCCAGCCGCTCGATCGCCTGACCCCGCACACGAAGACCGATCTCGCGGAGCTGCGGGCCGACCTCGCGCTGACGCGCGAGCGGGGATACGCCGTCGACAACGAGGAGAACAGCGAGGGGATCAAGGGGTTCGCCGTGGCGTTGCGGACGTCCGAGCCGCCGCACGACGCCCTCAGCTGCGCCATCCCGGTGGCCCGCCTCCACGACGACACCGAGGAGACAGTGGTCGCGCGGCTGCGCGAGGCCGCCGCCTCGATCACCGCCCTGGTGTCCGGCCGGGCGTTCTGACCCTCCCCTTCCCACCGCCCGGCCGACCTTGACGGGTCGTCCGGGCGGTTGTAACGTCGCCGTGCAGTATTTGGAACATTGTTCCCATTTGGGAACGTATGAGCGGGCTGGGCTCCGCACGACGACCACGTTCGCCGCTCCTGCGCCGGTGCCCGGTCACGACCTCCGAGCCTCGTAGGAGCCCCGTTGAGCGACCAGCCCCGGCACTTCGACTACGCCGATCTGACGGCGTTCACCACCGCGGTCCTGCAGGCGGTCGGGTGTTCCGCGACCGAGGCCCACCGCGTCTCGGAGTGCCTGGTCGAGGCGGACGCGCGCGGCCTGCCGTCCCACGGCCTGCTGCGGCTGCCGCTGTACGTGTCGTCGGTCGAGGCGGGAGGGATCGTGCCGGACGCGCCGATGACGTGGGCGCACGAACGGGGCGCGACGGCGACGCTGGACGCGGGCTTCGGCTTCGGGCACACGGCCATCGCGCTCGCCACCGACCGGGCCGGCGACCTGGCCGAACAGCACGGCTGCGCCGTCGTCGGAGTGCGGCGGAGCACGCACTTCGGCATGGCCGCTCCGTGGGTGGAGCGGCTGGCCGCACGCGGTATCGTGACGTTCGTGCTGTCGAACACCGGCCCGTCGATGGCACCGTACGGCTCGGCCGAGCCGCTGCTGGGCACCAACCCCATCTCCATCGGTTTCCCGGTCGACGGCAAGCCGCCGGTGGTGCTCGACATGGCCACCTCCGCCGGGGCGTTCGGGCGCATCGTGTCCGCGGCGAAGAACGGCGGCGACATCCCCGAGGGCTGGGCCCTCGACGCCGCGGGCGCACCGACCACGGACCCCGAGGCGGCGCTCAAGGGCGTCCTGCTCCCCTTCGGCGAGCACAAGGGCTCGGGCCTGGCCATCGCCATCGAGCTGCTGGCCGCGGCGGTGCCGGGTGCGCTGCTCAGCCACCAGATCACCGACATCTGGGTCGACCCGGGGTCGCGCATGGGCACCGGGCACCTCGTCATCGCGATCCACCCGGGCAGCCTGACCGGCACCGATACCTACACCGAGCGCGCCACCGAGCTCGTCGACCGCGTGTCGGGCAGCACCCTGGCCGCGGGCCACCCGGCGGTCCGGCTGCCGGGCGACGTCGAGCGGCACCAGTCCGAGGCGGCGCACCAGGGCGGCGTCGCCCTGGCCGAGAGCACGACGGCCGACCTCGACAAGCTCGCGAGCCGGTTCTCGCTCACCCGCATCCAGCCCGTCGGCACCACCGACACCACTCATCGCACCGGAGCAAAGGAGTAGTCCCGTGGGCGCCCTGGAAGGCAGCAGCATCCTCTTCATCACCGCGCACGAGTTCGAAGACGTCGAGGTCCTGTATCCGCTGCTCAGGTTCAGCGAAGAGGGCGCCGGCATCACCATCACGCATCCGCCGAAGGACATGCCCGGGCACTTCTCGCCCCGCTCCTACGCCCCGGACAAGCCGATCACCGGCCGGTTCGGCACCACCATCCCGTTCGTGGTGCTCGAGGAGGGCAAGCGCTGGCGGCAGGCGGTCCCGGCCGGCATCGACATCGCGGCCTTCGACGCCGTCTACCTGCCCGGCGGGTTCGGGCCCGACGCCGTCCGGCTGCACGGGCCGTCGCGGCGGCTGGTGGCCGAGGCGCACCGGGCCGGCAAGGTGGTCGCGTCCATCTGCCACGGGCCGCAGGTCATGATCTCGACCGACCTGCACGAGGGCACCGACCTCATCCGCGGCCGCCGCTGCACCGCGTACGCCGCCGTCCAGGACGACCTGAGGAACGCCGGCGGCATCTTCGTCGACGAGCCGGCGGTGGTCGACGGGAACGTCGTCACCGGACGCGTCCCCGACGACCTGCCGGAGTTCTGCAAGGCGGCCATCGAGCTCATCGCGAAGACGAGGGGCTGAGGGTTCAGCCCTGCTCGACCGGGACGACGACCAGCTCGGCGACGTTGACCCGCGGCGGTGCGGCGACGGCGTAGGCGATCGCGTCGGCGATGTCCTCGGGTACGAGGATCTCCATCGACTCGCGCCACTGCACCAACTGCTCGCGGTTGCCGTCGTGGCGCATGCCGGCACCGAGCTCGGTGCCGACGAAGCCGGGTTCGACGTTCTTGACCCGGACCTTGCGCGGGCCGAGCTCGGCGCGCAGGTTCCGGGTCAGGTGGGCCACGGCCGCCTTGGTGGCGCAGTAGACGGCGTAGTCGGTGAAGACCAGGTGCCCGCCGACGGAGCCGACGTGGACCAGGTCGGCCGCGCCACCGTCGGCCGCGGCGGCGATGAGGTCGTCGGCGAACGCGCGGCCGGTGTGCAGCAGGCCGGTGATGTTCGTGCCGATCATCTGGTTCCACTCGCGGGTGTCGGCGGACTCGAACGGCGCGGCCAGCATGACGCCGGCGTTGGCGACGACGAGGTCGACGCGGCCCAGCTCGGCCCGCACGCTCCCGGCCGCGGCGGCGACGGCGTCCTGGTCGGTGATGTCGACCGGCACGGCAAGAGCGCCGATCTCGGTGGCGAGCGCCTTCAGGCGGTCCTCGCGCCGGCCCACGACGGCGACGGCGGCTCCGTCGGCGGCGAGCCGGCGGGCCGTGGCGCCGCCGATCCCGCTCGTGGCTCCGGTGACGACCGCGACGCGGCCGGTCAGGGGTGTGTCAGTCGTGGTGTTCATGCCTCCACGGTCGCCGCCGCGGCGAGGGCCAACCAGATCGCGTGACGACCAGGAGACCGGACCCTGGGAGTCGCACACCCACCCAGCCGGCACGCCGACGACCTAGGCTCGGGGCATGGCGGACGGCGACACCCGCAGCGACAACCGGCTGGGCGAGTACCTGCGCGCCCGGCGCGAGCTCGCCCAGCCCGCCGACGTCGGCCTGCCCGAGGGATACGGCCGCCGCCGGGTGCCGGGGCTGCGCCGCGAAGAGGTGGCCATGCTCGCCGGCGTCAGCGCCGACTACTACGTCCGCCTCGAGCAGGGCCGCGACAAGCACCCGTCCGAGCAGGTCATCGAGGCCCTGGCCGGCGTGCTCGGACTCGACGACGACGCCGTCGCCCACGTGCGCGAGCTGGCCCGCCCGGCGAGCCGCCGCCGTCGGCCGCACCCCCGTCCCGAGCGGGTGAGCCCTGGGGCCGCGCGGCTGATCCAGAGCTGGGCGTTCACGCCGGCCCTCGTCGTCGGCCGCTATCTGGACGTGCTCGCGGCCAACCCGCTGGCGACCGCCCTGAACACGTGCCTGCGCAGCGGCACCAACCAGGTGCGCTCGTTCTTCCTCGACCCCGTCGCCCGCGACATCTACCCCGACTGGGACACCGTCGCCGTCGACACCGTGGCCAGCCTGCGCGCCACCGCGGGCGCCGACCTCGACGACCCGCGGCTCACCGAGCTGGTCGGCGAGCTCTCGCTGAAGAGCGAGGAGTTCCGCCGGCTCTGGGCCCGCCACGACGTGCGGGTGAAGGTGTCCGGCACGAAGCGGTTCCGGCACCCGATGGTCGGCGACCTCACGCTCGACTACGAGACGCTGGCCGTCAACGGGGCGCCCGGCCAGCTGGTCATCGCCTACCACGCCGAGCCGGGCAGCCCGTCCGAGCAGGGCCTGGCGCTGCTCAGCAGCACCGTCGCCTCCCAGAACGAGGGCGCGGACGCGCCGCCCGTCCGGTCGCTCTGACCGTCACATGCCGGCCAGGATGTCGACGACGACCACCACGGTCGAGTTCGCGGGGACCCGGTCGGTCGCCTCGGCGCCGAAGGCCTTGCCAGGGGGAACCACGAGCTGCACCCGGCTGCCGATCGGCTGCCCCGCCAGCCCCTCCTGCCAGCCGACGATCGCGTCGGACAGCCGCATGACCGTCGTCTGGCCGTCCTTCCAGGTCGAGACCACCTCGGTGCCGTCCCACAGCCAGGTGCTGTAGTTCACGACCAGCCAGGAGTCCGCGGTGACGGGGTCGCCCGTGCCCGTGATCAGCGGCTGCACCACCAGCTCGCCCGGCGGATCGCCCTCGGCCGGCGCCATCGCCGGCGTGCCGTCGGCGGCGAAGGTGAGGACCGGCAGGCCGGACTGCGGTGTCACCGCCGTGCCCTCGGCCTGCTCGAAGACGGGTCCGGTCCCGAGGATCTCGAACGAGTAGATCGTGGTCAGGCCGTCGACCGGAGCGCCGAACAGGACCCGGGAGCCGACGGGCGCGCCCACCATCGCCCCGAGCAGCTCCTCCGGCAGGCCGCCCGGTTCGGCCACGAGCAGCTCGGGGCCCTGCTCGTAGGAACTGGCCTCGATGGTCTCGGTCTGGGGGTTGAAGGACGCGACGTGGACCGCCACGGCGTCACCCGCCTCGACGGCCGGGCCCGTGCCGACGTCGGCCACCCGGGCGACCTCTCCGGTCAGGGCGAGCGGCGGCTCGACGTTGAAGAACGGCATGGTGCCCGGGTTCCCGGTCAGCGTGACGCCCTCGAGTGCCGCGACGTCGGCCTCGTGGTCGGCGGGAGGAGCCGACGCCGGCGGGCCGGGCGGGGACGGCTCGGCCGGCGCGGACGGATCGGTGGTCGCCGGCTGGTCGTCGGCGGCCGGGTCAGCCTGATCCTCCCCGGAACACCCCACCAGCAGGAGAACGGTCAGGGCCGCGCAGGCCGCGGTGACGGAGCCGCGTCGTCGCATGGGTGCCATCCGTCCTAGATCCCGGCCAAGATGTCGATGACGTACACGAGGGTCGACCCGGCGGGGATGAGGTCCCCCCGGCCCTCGTCCCCGTAGGCCAGCTCGGGCGGCACGACCAGCATCACCCGGCTGCCGATGGTCTGGCCCACCAGCCCCTGCCGCCAGCCCTCGATGGCACCGCTGAGGACGATGGGCTTCCCGGCGCCCTCCTCCCAGGTGTTCTGGAACTGGGTGCCGTCCCAGAGCGCGCCGGTGACCTGGACGACCAGGCTGGAGTCGGCCGTGACCGGCGCACCGGCCCCGACGAGCAGCGGCTGGACGACCAGCTCCTCCGGCGGCGGGCCGTCGGAGGGAACGATCACCGGCATCTGGACGTCGGTCGTGCCGCTGTCGGCGTGGTCGACGAGCGGCAGTCCGGGTTGCAGTCTCGCCTCGGTGCCCTCGGCCTGGGCGGGGACGTCCAGCACGGACTCGATCTCGAACGCCCACAGCGTCGTCCGGTCCTCGGCCACCGGCGCGGCCAGCAGGACCCGGGCACCCACCTGGGCGCCGACCAGCACGTCCAGCAGGGCGGCCGGCATGTTGGCCTCGTCGGTCATCAGGATCTGCGGAGCGGCGTCATAGGTGTTGCCCTCCTCGGTCCCGTCGGAGCCGTCGACGGTCACGACGTCGGCCACCACGGCGCGGTTCACCTCGATGACCGCGCCCGCACCCGGCTGCACGACCCGGGCGACGGGCCCGGTGACGCTGAGGGGCGGGGTGAAGTCCACCACCGGCGCGGTGCCGGGTTGCGCCGTCTGTGTCACCGTGGCCAGCGCCGCCGCGTCCGCCTCCGCGTCGATCGACGGGAGCGCCGACGGGACGGCCGACGAGTCGCCCCCGCCGTCCTCCCCGGAACACCCGGTGAGCAGGACGCCGGCCAGGGTCACGCAGGCGGCGGTGAACAAGGTGGTTCGGCGCATGGGTCAGTCCTCATCGTCGGGTCGTGCCGTGACCTCCGGCAGAGTGGCCGCCGCTGCGGCACGGCCACTCTCGTCCGTGGGCGGGGAGCCGTGCCGCCGGGTTGCCCCGGCGGCACGGCCTTGGACGAGCGACTAGTCGTCGCAGGCGAATGGAGCAGCCGTGTACTGGTACTCCACGTCCTTCGTGAACGGATACTCGACCGGGTCGCCGCCGGCGGTGGCCGCGACCGTGAACGTGCCTTCCGGAACCGTGTCGGAACGGGTCCCGATGG
This sequence comes from Jiangella mangrovi, assembly GCF_014204975.1. Lineage (NCBI taxonomy): Bacteria > Bacillati > Actinomycetota > Actinomycetes > Jiangellales > Jiangellaceae > Jiangella > Jiangella mangrovi. Next base: position 2,633,832 of record NZ_JACHMM010000001.1, on the reverse strand, counting down.
AGACGTTCACCGTGGCGCCGGGCGCGATGGACGGGAAGGTCCTCGTGCCCTGCGGCGTCGTGACGGTGACGTCCTCGGCCGCGACGTCATCGGTGTTGGTCACCTTGTAATCCATCCGCGCCCGGTCGGCGTAGCACTTGCCCGACACCTCGGTCGTCAGCTGCAGCGAGTCGATGCCCTCGTACGGCACCTCGATCGTGTGCGTCTGATCGCCCTTGGTCGCGGTCACCGTGGCCACGCCGTCGGGAATCGGCCCGTTGACCTTGAACCTGGCGTTCGGGTGCGCGTCCGGACGGACGTTCGTGAACGTCTGGGTGCCGTAGTCGGTCGTCACCGTGATGTCGACGTTCGGCACCGTCTCCTCGAGGTTGATCACCTCGATGTCGAGCTGCGGCTGCTGTCCGTGCCAGTTGTCGACACGGCCCTTGCCGAGGATGGACACCGCCGGCCGGTTGTCGGCGGGCTCGTACATGCGGACGTCGTCGAACTGCAGCCAGCCCTCGGTCGAGTTGGTGTACTCGATGCCCATCATCACGAAGTCCGGGTAGGCCGAGTTGGCGTGCCACATGTCCGGCCACGTGCGCTTGGTCGAGTTCCCCTGCCGCGTGCCGTCCGGGTTGAACTGGTTGGTCGTCGACCGCGCGTAGCCGTTGTAGCGGCCGTCGTAGTGGTCGCCCGGGTAGGCGTTGTAGCGCCACACCGGGTTGTTGTTCAGGATGAAGGGGCGGTAGTAGCGGTAGGTGTGCCAGCCCACGTCCTGGAACATGCCGCTCCACTCGAGCGTGTAGCCCAGCTCGGAGCGCTCGACCGCGAAGGTGTACGGGATGTACGGGAAGAACCGCGGGTCCGACTGCGCCATGGCCCGCGGCGCGTTGGTCGTGGTGTCCTCGTAGATCATGCGGCCGGGGTGGTCGGGGTCCGGGACGGAGTTGTTGCAGTCGGAGAAGAACCGCTGCGACTGCCCCGCCATGCGGCCGACCTCGTAGTAGCCGCCGGCGCTGTTGAAGCCGTTCATGCGACCGCTGACCCACGGGTTGACGCCGTTGCGGTGCGTCTCCTGCATCCGCGTCAGCGTGCCGGTCTCGGAGTTGCAGACGGCGCCGTTGTTGTTGCGGTCCGGGTCGGTGGCGAACTGGTCCATCAGCACCTTGCGGTGGTAGTGCCAGAAGTGCAGGTTGCGCGGCATCGGGTTCTGGACGTCCGTGACCGTCAGCGCGTGCAGTCCGTTGTAGCCGGCGCCGCCGTAGTTGAGCGGGTTCCAGTTACCGCGGCCGCACTGCGGAACGGTGTAGGCGTTGGTCTGGCTGTCCGGCCACGGATACTGGTTCTTGCAGTTCTCACGGCCGAGCGCGTCGGTCACGGTGAAGCCGTTCCACCGCGGGGTGCCCGGCGCGATGCTGTACTCGCCGTCGTCGCCGTACTCGAATCCGGGGTGCTCGGTCCACATGGACCATTCCCCGGTCTCCGGGTCGTACCGCTCGCCACCCATCTCGTAGCGGGTGACCGTGTACTCCATGCGGTACTCGGCGGGCATCGGCCGGGTGTTGCGGATCATCGCGCCGGCAGTCGGGTCGTCGGACCTGAGCTCGGCGACGATGTTGCCCGTCTCCGGCTGCCTGATGACGTGGAAGACACCCGGACGCTCGGGCTGGTTCTTGCCCGACGTGAGGTCCTGCTGGCGACCCGTCAGCGCGACGGTGATCCAGTTGTCCTCACCGATCTCCTTGGTCTTCTCCCAGGTCCGGAACGACCTGATGGCCTGGCCGAAGCCCATGCCCATCTCGCCCCAGTAGGCGTCGCCGTCGTCGTCGCTGATCGTGTCGTAGACGTTCTCGTAGTTGTCGAGCTTCCACGGGATCTCGTCCATGTCGATGTCGAGATCCTCTTCGTCGAACAGCTCGCGGTACTTCAACTCCCAGCCGGGCCGGAAGGTCTCGTCGACGGAGGCATCCGCCCCGCCGTCCGCGCTGTCGCTGGCCGACGCAGCCGACGGGCCTGTGGTCAGCGTCAGGACGACCGCCAGCCCCACCCCCAACCCCAGCGCTGGGGTCAGTTCACGTCTTCTTCGCACTTGTTCTACCCTCTTTCCTTCGGGTGCGTTCGAAAGAGCTAGTGCCGACCTCATCCCTTCTGTTGAGTCGATTCGATGGGATACTGACTTCGCTTGTCGGCTTGGTGGCGCGCCTCCGTGGGCGCTCAGTAATCGCTGGTCGCGTCGAGGTACTCGGTCGCGTTTCCCGACCGGACCAGCGGCGAAGGCACGAAGGAGTTCCTGGCGAAGTCCTCGCGCCTGAAGATGGTCGCCATCAGGTTGACGCCCTGGACGCCGATCTCATCGGGGTCGACCAGGGACGTGGCGTTGAAGCTGGAGCCGTCCATGATGGCCTCGAACGCCCGCCGGGTTCCGCCCACGCCGACGAAGATCATCTCCTCGGAGCGTCCCGCGTCGGCCGCGGCCTTCTGCGCCCCCAGGCACATGGCGTCGTTCTGGCAGAACACGGCCACGATGTCGCCGTGACTCGCCAGGAGCGAGTTCATGACACGCTCGCCGCCCGCCTCGGTCCAGTCGCCGAACTCACCGGAGTCGACCACCGACATCTCGGGCAGGGTCTCGGCGAAGCATCGCGCGAAGCTCTCGTCCAGGAGCAGCCCGATCGGATGAGTGGCCGAGCCGCCCTTGATGGTGGCGACCTTGCCCCTGCCGCCGAGCGCGCTGCCGATGTAGTCGCACGAGTCCCAGCCGACCGTCGCGTAGTCCGGCCCGACCCACGCGTTGTAGAAGCCGGAGTCGAAGAGGCGGTCGACGAAGACGAGCGAGACCTGCGAGTCCTTCATCGCCAGGGACACGCCCGGAGCGTTGACCAGGTCACCGCCCGAGACGATGATGCCGTCGACCTCCTGGGCCAGCAGGCCGGTGACGTCGGCGGCGAGCTGGGCGGAGTCGCCGCCCGCGTCCGTGCTGATGGCGGTGATGCCGACCTCGGCCGCCCGCTCCTCCATGGCCGTGTTCAAGGCGGCCAGGTAGGGAGTCGCCAGTGAGTAGTTGGCGATGCCGATCGTGAAGCCGTCGGCCTGGAAGGCATCGACGGACGGGGCGGCCGAGGGCGCGCTGACCGGCGTCTGCGACTCCTCGACCTCCGACGCCTGATCGGCAGCTTGGCAGGCCCCGAGGCCGAGTGCGATCAGGGTCGCGCCTGTCAGTGCCACAAGGGATCGAGTCGACCGCAGCATGGACGTCACTGTCCTTCTCTGGTGATGGGAAGTGCGTTCTGACATCGGGCGGGCCACCCGGCCCTGGCGCGGCTCCGCCCGGAACGAGACCCATACTCGCCTGTTCCCATATACGAACCACGTTCTCATACGCGACGCCACCATATTGTCGGCATCGTCCAGCGTCAAGAGGGCGGCCATGCCCGCCGGGTGGCCGCCGGTGGCCGGACGAGACCTTGACGGCGCATGACGCTCGCTGTACCGTCCCGTCCAGAAATACGAACCATGTTCCTAATCGCGAACATGTCACCGGCCCTTGCCGGGTGCACCTGACGCCATCGACGAAGCTGGAGAAGTTGCGGGATGCCTGAACAAGCGGCGTACACCGACGTGACCAACCCCGGCACCGGGGAGGTGCTCGGCCGGCTGCCCCTCATGACGGCCGCCGAGGTCGACGCGGTCATCGCGAACGCCGCGGCCGGGCAGGCCGCCATGGCCGCTCTTCCCGCGCACGCCCGCGCCGCGCTGCTGCTCGACGTCGCCGCCCGCCTCGAGGCCGAGCGCGACTCGCTGGCCGCCCTGCTGGCCGCCGAGAACGGCAAGCCGATCGAGCAGACCGAGGGCGAGGTCGACGCGGCCGTCCGCATCTTCCGCGGCAGCGCCGGCGAGGCCACGCGGCTGTTCGGCACCCAGTACCCGCTCGACGCCGTGCCCGGGCTGGAGCACCACCTCGCGGTCACCGTCCGCGAGCCGCTCGGCGTCGTCGCCGCGATCGTCCCGTTCAACTACCCCGTCGAGCTCTACGCGCACAAGGCGGCCGGGGCGCTGGCCGCGGGCAACGCCGTCGTCGTCCAGCCGCCGCTGCGCTGCCCGCTCTCGCTGCTGCGCGTGCACGAGCTGTTCGCCGAGGCCGGCGCGCCGGAGTTCGCGCACCAGCTGGTCACCGGCGGCGTCCCGGTCTCGCAGCAGCTCGCCGACCACCCCGGCATCGCCGCCATCGGCCTCACCGGCAGCACCGTCGCCGGCCGCGAGATCGGCCGCCGGGGCGCCGGCACCTTCAAGAAGGTGCTGCTCGAGCTGGGCGGCAACGACGCGCTCATCGTCTGCGCCGACGCCGACCTCGACGCCGCCACCGACGCCGTCGTGCTCGGCCGGCTCGCCCGCGGCAACGGCCAGATCTGCTGTGCGGTGAAGCGCGTCTACGTCGACGCGTCGGTGCACGACGAGTTCGTCGAGTCGCTGACCGCGAAGGCCGCCGCGCTCACCGTCGGCGACCAGCTGCAGCGCACGACCGAGGTCGGCCCGCTCATCGCCGAGTCCGCGGCACAGGCCGTCGAGGGCGCCGTCAAGCAGCTCATCGACGACGGCGCCCGGCTCACGGTGGGCGGCGTGCGCGACGGCGCGTTCTACACCCCCGCCGTGCTCACCGACGTGCCGGCGAGCAGCCCGGCGCTGGCCGAGGAGATCTTCGGCCCGGTCGCGCCGGTCGTGGGGTTCACCGACCCGGCCGAGGCGGTCGCCATGGCCAACGCCTCGCCGTACGGCCTGCAGGCGGCCGTCTTCACCCGCGACGTCTCGCGCGCGTTCGGCATCGCCAAGCAGCTCGACGTCGGCGGCGTGGTCATCAACGGCTCGACGGCGCTGCGCGCCGAGAATCTGCCGTTCGGCGGCACCAAGGACACCGGCGGCCACCGCGAGGGCTACCACCACACCGTCCGCGACCTGACCCGCGAGAAGACGGTGATCGTGATGGAGGCGTTCGGGTGACGCTCCGGATCCGCGGTGTCCGCAAGTCCTTCGGGCCGGTCGAGGTCCTGCACGGCATCGACCTCGAGGCCGGGAAGGGCGAGGTGCTCGCCGTCGTCGGGGCCAACGGCGCCGGCAAGTCGACGCTGATCAAGATCCTGGCCGGCGCCCAGCCGGCGTCCGAGGGCGAGCTGTGGCTCGACGGCGACCGCCTCGACCTGCGCTCGCCGCACGACGCGCACGAGGCCGGCATCCGCACCGTCTACCAGGAGCTCACGCTGGTGCCGGAGCTGACGGTCACGGAGAACCTGCTGATCGGCAGCCTGCCGAAGCGGGCCGGGCTGATCGACTGGGCCGCCGCGCACCGGCGGGCGCAGGCGCTGCTCGACGAGCTCGGCTTTGGCGCGGTGAAGGCGACGACGAAGGCGGGCCGGCTCAGCGTCGCCCGCCAGCAGATGGTCGAGATCGCGAAGGCGCTGGTCAGTGAGCCGAAGGTGCTGGTGCTCGACGAGCCTTCGGCGGTCCTGGCCGGCGGCGACCTCGACTCGCTGTTCGCGCTGATCCGCCGGCTGCAGGAGCGCGGCGTCATCGTCATCTACATCTCGCACCGGCTGGCCGAGGTGGCGGCGCTGGCGAACTCGATCGTCGTCATCCGCGACGGCACCGTCGTCGCCACGACCACCCCGGCCGAGACCGACGAGTCCGAGCTGATCGCGCTCATGGCCGGTCGACGGCTCGAGCGCATCTACCCCGACCGCCGCCCGGCTGCCGGCGACACCGTCCTCGCGGTGCACGGACTGAGCCGCGACGGCGAGTTCAGCGACGTCAGCTTCGAGCTGCGGGCCGGCGAGATCGTCGGGCTGTTCGGCCTGGTCGGCGCCGGGCGCAGCGAGCTGGCGCACTGCCTGTTCGGCGACACTCGGCCCGACGGCGGCAGCGTGCGGCTGGACGGCGCGGACCTGCGGCCCTCCGGACCCGGCGCGGCCATTCGCTCCGGCTTGGCGCTGGTGACCGAGGACCGCAAGCGCACCGGCATCGTCGCGTCGATGACCGTCCGCGACAACATCGCGATGGCCACCATGCGGGCATCGATGCGCGGACCGCTCATCGACCGCCCGGCGCAGGGGGCTCGCGTCGCAGGCATGGTCGAGCGCTTCGACATCCGCCCCGCGCACAGCGCCGGCATGCGCATCGACCGGCTCAGCGGCGGCAACCAGCAGAAGGCGATCCTCGCGAAGTGGCTGCTGGCCGGGCCGCGGGTGCTCATCCTCGACGAGCCCACCCGCGGTGTCGACATGGCCACCCGCGTCGACATCTACCGCACCGTCGACGAGCTGGCCCGGGCCGGCTGCACGGTCCTGCTGATCTCGTCGGACCTGACGGAGGTCATCGGCGCGACCGACCGGGTGCTCGTCATGCACGAGGGGCGGATCGCCGGCGAGCTGGACTCGGCCGGCGCCACGGAGGACCAGGTGCTCGCGCGTTCGATCGGAGAGGCAGCATGACATCCCAGACCGCACCACCGCCCGTCGAGGACGACCGCCGGACCTCCCGGCGGCAGCTGCCTCGGCTCGTGGTCGGCGGCCGCGACGTCACCAGCGGCGTCGGTTTCGTCGTCGCTCTGGTGCTGCTGGTGGTCCTGGCCGCCGTCACCACCGAGAACTTCCTGACCGAGCAGAACCTCACCAACCTGCTGCGGCAGATGGTGACGGTCGGCCTGCTCGCCTACGGGATGCTCGTCGTCATCCTCACCGCCGGCATCGACCTCTCGGTCGGCTCGGTGGTCGCGTTCTCCGGCATCGTCAGCGCCGGGCTGGTCGCCGACCTGCCCATCCCGCTGGCGCTCACCGTCGGCGTGCTCGCCGGCGTGGGCTTCGGCCTCGTCAACGGGTTGCTGATCGCCGGGTTCGACCTCGCGCCGTTCGTCGTCACGCTGGCCGCGCTCACCACCATCCGCGGCCTGGCGTTCGTGTACTCCGAAGTGCCGATCGCACCGGAGGACCCGGGCTTCTTCACCCTCGGCACGGCGCTGGCCGGGCCGATCCCGGTGCCCACGCTGATCATGGTCGGCGTGTTCCTGGTCGGCGGGATCTTCCTGACCCGCACCCCGGCCGGTCGAGCCATCGTCGCCATCGGCGGCAACCGCGAGACCGTGCGGCTGGCCGGCATCAGCGTCAAGAAGCACCTGGTGCTGGCCTACACCATCAGCGGCACCTGCGCCGGCCTCGCGGGCGTGATCCTCGCCAGCCGGGTCGGCATCGCGCAGCCCAGCGTCGGTGTCGCGTTCGAGCTCGATGCGATCGCCGCCTGCGTCATCGGCGGCGCCAGCCTCGCGGGCGGACGGGGGTCCGTGCGGGCGACGCTCGGCGGCGTCCTCGTCCTCTCACTGATCAACAACCTGCTGAACCTGCACGGCGTCCAGAGCTTCTGGCAGCAGGTCCTCAAGGGCTTGATCATCATCGCCGTGATCATCGTCCAGCGCCGCTCGATGGGCGAGCGCGCCTGAGATCCGGCAGCACCATTCACCAGCGTGACACCACCAGAACAGGAGCAACGGACATGAAGGCTTCCCGGATCGGTGCCACCGTGGTCGCCGGCCTGCTCGCCCTCGGGCTCGCGGGCTGCGGCGGCTCGGACGACTCCGACGACACCAGCGGCGGCGGTGGCGGCGAGGAGACGAGCGAGGGCGGCGACTACACGATCGGCGTCGCGAACTTCACCCTCGGCGGCCCGTACTTCAACGGCATGGACACCGCCATCCGCGCCCAGGCCGAGGACCGCGGCGTCGAGGCCATCAGCACCGACGCCAACGGCGACGCCGCCAAGCTCGCCTCCGACGTCGAGGACCTGATCAGCCGCGGGGTCGACGCCGTCATCATCTCCGGCGGCCCGCTGGAGTCGGCGCCCGCCGTGCTCAACTCGCTGAGCGCCGCGGGCATCCCCGTCGTGCTGGTCGACCGGCAGTTCCAGACCGGCGAGTACACCAGCTGGCTGGGCCCGGACAACGAGCGCATCGGCGTCCAGGACGGCGAGTTCATCGCCGAGTACCTGCCCGACGGCGGCAAGGTCGGCATCATCAAGGGCGGCCCGGCCGACAACAGCATCGGGCTGGCCCGGACCGAGGGCTTCACGTCGGTCATCGGCAGCAACCCTGCCTTCGAGGTCGTCGAGGCACCGGACTTCGGCGGCTGGGGCTCCGACGGCGGCCTGACCGTCATGGAGAACCTGCTCGCGTCGCACCCGGACATGGCCGCGGTCTTCTGCGAGAACGACGCCATGTGCCTGGGCGCGCAGCGGGCCATCGAGAACGCCGGCCTGACCGACCAGATCGTCCTCGCCGGCGTTGACGGGCAGCTGGAGGCACTGGAGGCCATCGCCACCGGCGGCAACTACGTCGTCACCGGCCTGAACAGCGCCGACGAGATCGGCCGGCTCGGCCTGGACCGTGCGCTGGACATCCTGGACGGCGAGGACGTCGAGAAGGACACCGTCGTCGACTCCCCGCAGATCACCCAGGACAACGCGCAGGAGCACATCGACCGGCTGAACGAGATCACCAGCGGCTCGTAATCCGCTCGCACCGCAGGTCGGTGGCATGTGACGATCGAGCGCATGCCACCGACCTGGATGCTCGACGAGACCGCCCACGCCGGCCCGGAACACCTCGACCCCGCGTTCGTGGCCGGCTTCGACCGCAAGCAGGGCTACCCGGACCCGGTCTCGGACATCGAGCTGCTGGCGTCGCACGGGGTGCGCTCGGTGGTCGACCTCGGCGCCGGCACCGGCCAGTTCGCCGTCCCTGCCGCGGCCCGGTTCGACCGCGTGGTGGCCGTCGACGTGTCGCCGGCCATGCTGGCGTACCTGGGGTCGCGGGCCGCGGCGGCAGGAGTCACGGTCGAGCTCGTGCAGGCCGGCTTCCTCGGTTACGCACACTCTGGGCCGCCGGCCGACGCCGTCTACACACGGCACGCGCTGCACCAGCTGCCGGACTTCTGGAAGGTCGTCGCGCTGCACCGCATCGCGCGGGTGCTGCGGCCGGGCGGCGTGCTCCGGCTTCGCGACCTGGTCTACGACTTCCCGTCGTCGACGACCGAGCAGGTCATGGACGGCTGGGTGGCCGGCGGTGTCGACGACCCCGCCCAGGGCTACACCGGCGCCGACTACGCCGAGCACGTCCGCACCGAGCACAGCACGTTCCGCTGGCTGCTCGAGCCGATGCTCGACCATGCCGGGTTCGACATCGCCGACGTCTCCTACGACGACGGCGGCCTGTTCGGCGCCTACACCTGCATCAGGCGCTGACCCCCTCCGTCGGCCGCACTCTCCTCCACCCCTGCTCCCCCCTCAGAACGTGTGGCGCTGCTGCCGGACGTGGGTGAGCCGAGCGAACGGCACGCGTGCGTGGGGCGACGGGCAGTTCTGGGTCACCGTGCGGCGATCGCTGTGGCATTGCTGCGGAAACCCTGCGGCATCAGTGTCGCGTCCACGACGGCGATCTCACATCGTCGGCGCAGCAATCCCACACCGTTCACCCGCGCGACACGACACGACTGATCAGGGGCGTGTCGATTGAACCGCCCCGTCACTCGGGCGCGCCGCCGCACCACTTTCCCAACACGCGCTCTGAGACCGAGTTGGTATTGGAAAAGGCGGGCGACTGCTGGGCGGAATACCCGATCGATACCGCCGAACCTCCACGATCAGCTCGAGGCCGGCTGCACGGCCGGGTGGCGGCCGTGGGCGAGCAGCGTCCGCACCGCCCACACCGTCTGGTAGCCGCGCCATTCCAGTGCCCCGGCCGCCGACGACGAGTCGAAGTCGACGACCCAGCCGCCGTCGTCCTGCTGCAGCGCCTCGAGCCGGTCGAGGTCCTTCTCGACGGCGGCCGGGTCGAGCAGCGTGCGCAGCGGCCGGCCGGGCTCCGGCGACAGGTCGAGCAGGTGCATCGCCTCACCCTCGATGCCGCCCTCGACGGGGATGCCGCCGTCCGACGGGACCAGCCCACCCAGCCGGTCGAGCAGCGCTGGCGCCTCGGGCCGGGTGTCGTGGACGGCGTCGAGGAACACCAGCGAGAACATCAGCTCGTGGGCGCGCGGCCGCTCGGTCGCGGCGATGGTGCGCAGGCAGAAGTCGGTGGCACGCTCCAGCCACGGATGGCCGGCGACGACGGGGTCGAGCCGGGCCGCGCGGTGGGCCTGGCCGGCGACGGCGCTGGTGATCTGCAGCGACGACTCCGCCGGGTCGGCGCCGATCCACCAGTGCGACGTGCCGGCCGGGACCGTCACCGGCAGCGCGAACGGCAGCCCGCCGTCGGGCAGCGTCACGCCGGCGAGCCAGTCACAGAGCGGGCCGGCCAGGGCGCCGTCACCGGGGCCGGTCTCGGCCAGCACCTCGAACGCGTGCAGCGCGGCCGGCGGCTGGCTCTCCGGGGAGCGCAGGTCCGGCTCGAGGCCCCAGCCGAAGCCGCCGTCGGCGTTGCGGTAGCCGGCCAGGGCGGCGAGCGCCCCCGTCGCCGTCGACACCGGGTCGCCGATCAGCAGGCCGAGCCTCTGCCGGTCCAGCTGACGGGCGTGGCCGGCCATGAACGCGGAAGCAGCGGTGAGATCCATACCGCCATGCTCCCGCGCCCGGCCGTGCGGCGCTTGAAGGTTTCGGACGTCAGCGGGCGCCGACGAGCTCCGGCTCGCTGACGCACTCGTGCGTCACGGCCGCGCTCACCACCGCCGGCCGGCCGCCGCGCGTCGAGCGCCGGGCCAGCCCCACCAGCAGGACGCCGGTCAGGACCGCGGTCGCGACGACCAGCCAGCCGGCCGACCGGACGCCACCGCCGTCGATCACCGCGCCCATGACCAGCGCGACCGGCAGGAACGCCATCCAGGAGAGCGCGCTCACGCCGGACGCCACGCCCGAGCGGACGGTCGAGGGCACCGCGTCGTGCAGCAGCTTCGAGAGGTGGATGCCGGCGAGGATCGTCAGCACCGCCATCAGGACCTGCGCCGGCACGATCAGCGCGGCCGTGGCGCCCGTGGTCAGGACCAGCCCGGTCGCCGCCAGCAGCACCGTCGCGGCCGCCGTCACGCGCGGGGAGTCCAGCCGGACCCGTCCCGCCAGCACGCCGGCGAACCCGAACGCCGCGGTCAGCGCCGCCCAGTAGGGCCCGAACGCGACCGCCGGCACGGCCAGCGCGACCAGCCAGAGCGGCCCGAACTCGAACAGCATCGACGTGGTGCCGGCGGCCAGCACGATCGCCGCCACGATCGGCAGCACCTGGCCGCGGTCGCCGAGGATCCGGGCGGTCTGGGCCAGATGGCAGCGCAGCGACTCCGGCCGGCCGGTCTCGTGCAGCCGCGGCTCGCGGAACCACAGCAGCGCCAGCGCCGCCAGCACCATGAACGGGACCGTCAGGTAGTAGGTCGCCCGCAGCGAGAGCACGCCCGCCAGCCAGCCGCCGGCCAGCGAGCTGGAGACCAGCGAGACGCTCTCGACCAGCCGGACCCGGCCGACCGTGCGCTCGAACAGGTCGCTGCTGCCGGTCTCTTCGAGCACGGTGTCGTAGACGACGGCGTCGAGCGTGCCGGTCGACATCGCGAAGTAGACGCCGAGCGACATCGCACTCACCAGGTACAGCGGGACGCCCGTGCTCAGGCCGCCCAGCAGCGCCGCGCCCGCCAGCCCGGCGGTGCCGACCAGCAGCACGGACCGCCGGCTCCACCGGTCGGCCAGCACGCCGGACGGGATCTCGATCAGCGGCACCATGGCGGCATAGACGGCGGTCATGATGCCGATCGTCATCGGGTCGAAGCCGATCTCGTCGAGGAACAGCTTCTCGATCGGCACCCACAGCAGGATGGCCTGCAGGGCGACGGCCACCTGCAGCGGACGCAGGCGGCGGCGCAACGCGGTGTGACCAGTCGGTGGTGTCGGCATGCCCGTGCAGTGTCAGCGGGGCCGCCGGACGTTACGCCGTCAGGCGGAGGAATCTCGGAACGCCGCCAGCAGCCGGTCGCGGTCGGCGGGCGACAGCGGCGCGCCGCCGGACAGCCCGGCCAGCACGTCGGTGGTCTGGCGCACCTGGTCGACGTAGAGCTCGCAGCCGTCGCAGAGCGAGATGTGGTCGACCACGCGCCGCTCCGTCGCGGGGTCGAGGTCGCCCTCGAGGAACGCGGTGACCAGTTCGACCAGCTCGGTGCAGGCGAGGTGGTCGACGGGGTCGTTCAGCGACTCGGTCACGACGCCTCCTCTCCGTCGGCGAGGTACCGCTCCAGGCAGCTCCGGACCGCGGCCCGGGCCCGGTGCAGCAGCACCCGCTGGTTGGCCGCCGAGATCTCCAGTATCGAACACACCTCGTCGGAGTCGTAACCGTGCACGTCGCGCAGGGTGATGACGACCCGCTGGCGGGCCGGCAGCCCGGCGACGGCTGCGGCCACCTGGGCCCGCACCTCGGCCGCGAGCAGCGCCTGCTCGGGCCACGGCGACGGCGGCCGCTGCCAGTGCCCGGCGTGCGGATGACCGGGCGGGGCGAACCGGGCGGGGTCGACGGTGGGACCCTGGGCGTCGCCGCCGCCGTCGCCGGCGCCCAGGCTGCTGGCCGGGACCGAGCGCGCCTCGCGGCCGCCGCGGCGCTGCGCGGTGTTGGCGACGATGCGGTAGACCCAAGTGCGCAGCGAGGACCGGCCGGCGAACGTGGCGATGCCGCGGACGACGGCGAGCCAGGCCTCCTGCACCACCTCGGCGGCGGAGTCCTCGGTGGACACGTAGACCCGGGCCAGGCGCACCATGCCCGGCGACCACGCGTCGACCACCTGGGCGAACGCCGCCTCGTCGCCGGCCAGGAGGAGGCCGGCGAGCTGGTCGTCGGGCGGCAGCTCGGAGGGCGGCACCGGATCAGCATCGCATCGGCCACCGACATTGTCGGTCCGGCACGGCATGCTGGTCACTTGCCAGGCGGAACAAGGAGGTTCCCCATGGACCACGCCATCCAGGCCGACGGTCTCGTCAAGCGCTTCGGCGAGACCACCGCGCTCGACGGCGTCAGCCTCGCGGTGCGCTCGGGCACGGTGCTCGGGCTGCTCGGGCCCAACGGCGCCGGCAAGACCACCGCCGTCCGCATCTTCGCCACCCTGCTGCGCCCCGACGACGGCCATGCCACCGTCGGCGGCTGCGACGTCGTCCGCCAGGCCCACCAGGTGCGCCAGCTCGTCGGCCTCACCGGCCAGTACGCCGCCGTCGACGAGATGCTCACCGGCACCGAGAACCTGCTGCTCATCGGGCGATTGCTGGGCATGCCGAAGCCCGACGCCAAGGCCCGGGCGCGCGAGCTGCTGTCCGACTTCGACCTCACCGACGCCGCCGACCGCGCGGCCAAGACCTACTCCGGCGGCATGCGCCGGCGCCTCGACCTCGCCGCCAGCCTGGTGGGGCGCCCGTCCATCCTGTTCCTCGACGAGCCCACCACCGGCCTCGACCCACGCGCCCGCGACGAGCTGTGGACGCGCATCCGCCGGCTGGTGTCCGGCGGTGTCACGGTGCTGCTGACCACGCAGTACCTCGACGAGGCCGACGCGCTGGCCGACGAGATCACCGTCATCGACCACGGCCGGGTCATCGCGGCCGGCACGCCCGACGAGCTCAAGGCCAAGACCGGCACCCAGACGCTGGTCGTCCGGCCCGAGGACGACGCGCACCTCCCGGTCGTGGTCGGCGTGGTCGAGGACCTCACCCGGGCCACGCCCGAGCTCGACGGCGTCCGGGTCACCGCACAGGTCACCGACCCCGCCGTCCTGCCCGCGGTGGTCCGGCGCCTCGACGACGCCGGCGTGCTGGTCACCGAGCTGACGCTGCGCGGCGCCAGCCTCAACGAGGTGTTCCTCTCGCTCACCGGGCGACCGGTCGAGGACGAGACCGAGTCCGAAGGGAGGCCGGCATGAGCACCGCCACCGCGGCCCGCCCCGCACCGGCCGAGCTGAGCCCGCGCGTCGGCGTGGGCGAGGGCATCCGGCAGACCATGACGCTGGCCTGGCGCACCATCGTGCAGGTCCGGCACAACCCGTGGGAGCTGGGCGACTTCAGCATCCAGCCGATCATGTTCGTGCTGCTGTTCACGTACGTGTTCGGCGGCGCCATCGCGGGCACCACCGGCGACTACCTCACGTTCGCGCTGCCCGGCATCATCGTCATGAACATGCTGTTCATCACCATGTATGTCGGCACCGGCCTGAACATCGACCTCACCAAGGGCGTCTTCGACCGGCTGCGCTCGCTGCCCATCGCGCGCTGGGCGCCCATGGCCGGGCGCATCATCGCCGACCAGGTCAAGCAGGCGTGGTCGATCTTCCTGCTGCTGGCCATCGGCATGCTGCTGGGCTTCCGCATCGGCACCGACATCTGGTCGCTGCTGGCCGCCGTGGGGCTCATGCTGGTGTTCGCGCTGGCGTTCTCGTGGGTGTCGGTGCTGGTGGGCGTGCTGGCGAAGGACCCCGAGAAGGTGCAGCTGTTCGGGTTCACCGCACTGTTCCCGGTGACGTTCGTGAGCAACGTGTTCGTCCCGACCAACACCATGCCCAGTTGGCTGCAGCCCGTCGTCGACGCCAACCCGGTCACCATCCTGTCCGACGCCTGCCGGGCGCTCATGGTGGGCGACGACACCGCCGGCACCGAGTGGTACGTCGCGTCGGCCACCACCCCGGCCGTCCAGTCGCTGCTCTGGGCGGCCGGCATCGCGCTCGTGTTCGCGCCGCTGTCGGTGTGGGCGCTGCGGCGGCGCGTGTGAGCGGGGTGGGCGTGGCGGGTTTCTGACATGGCGGCCATCGGCCACCGCTGACCTCTCGGCGGGTGGGGTGGGCGGCCCCTAGGCTCCGGGGCATCTGCGCCGATATCGGCGCCTGTGCCCGGGAGGTCCCATGCGCCGGTCCCTCACCCTGCTCGCCACCTGCGTCGCCGGAGTGCTGATCGTCGGCGCGGGTGTGCCGGGCGCCTCCAGTCCGGCGCCGTCCGCCGCCGGGCTCCCCCGTCCCGCGGCGGACGGCGTCATGGCCACGTCGACGGTCACGCTGGTCACCGGGCACCGGCTGCGGGTCGACACCATGGGCGACGGCCGGCACGCCGTCACCGCCCTGCCCGCACCCGACGCCGTCCGGGCGAACCTCAAGGTGGTCGAGCGCCCTGAGGGCCTCTACGCCATCCCGGCCGAGGCCGAGCCGTACCTCGCCGCCGGCTCGCTGGACCGCGAGCTGTTCAACGTCACCGGCCTGATCGCGCAGGGGTACGACGGCGACACGCTGCCGCTGATCGTGACGTACGCGGCCGGCGCCGCTTCCCGGTCCGCCCCGCCCGCTCCCGCGCACGCCGTCGTCACCGCCACCCTCGAGAGCGTCGGCGCCCTCGCCGTCGCGGCACCGGCCGACGGACTCGCGGCGTTCTGGCGCGACATCACCGCCGACCTCCCGAGCGCCGGTGACGCGGGCCGGGCGGCGGCCGCGCCGATCGAGAAGGTCTGGCTCGACGCCCGGGTCCGGCCCACGCTGTCCGAGAGCGTGCCGCAGATCGGCGCGCCGGCGGCGTGGGCGGCCGGGTACGACGGCACCGGCGTCACCGTCGCGGTCCTCGACACCGGCTACGACCCCGCGCACCCGGACCTCGCCGGCCGGGTGACGCAGGCCGCGGACTTCTCCGGCACCAGCGTCCAGGACGTCAACGGCCACGGCACGCACGTCGCGGCCACGGTCGCCGGCACGGGCGCGGCCTCGGACGGCGCCCGCCGCGGGGTCGCTCCCGGCGCGGACCTGCTGGTCGGCAAGGTCATCGGCGACGACGGCACCGGTCAGAACTCCTGGCTCATCGACGGCATGGAGTGGGCGGTCGCGCAGGGCGCCGACATCGTCAGCATGAGCCTGTCCAGCGAGGTCACCGACGGCACCGACCCGCTCAGCCAGGCGGTCAACGACCTGACGGCGGACAGCGGGACGCTGTTCGTGGCGGCCGCCGGCAACGAGGGGCCGGGCGCGACCAGCGTGCGGGCTCCGGGCGTGGCCGACGCGGCACTGAGCGTAGGCGCCGTCGACAAGTCCGACGTGCTGGCCGGGTTCTCCAGCCGCGGCCCGCGATTCCGCGACAACGCGATCAAGCCGGAGATCACCGCGCCGGGCGTGGCGATCGTCGCGGCCCGTGCGGCCGGCACCTCGCTCGGTGAGCCCGTCGACGCCCACTACACCAGCCTGAACGGCACCTCGATGGCGACGCCGCACGTCTCCGGCGCGGCCGCGCTCCTGCTGCAGCGCCACCCGGACTGGTCGGCGGACGAGCTGAAGCGGGCGCTCATGCAGTCGGCCCGGCAGCTCGACGACTACACCGTCCACGAGCAGGGCGCCGGCCGCCTCGACGCCGCCCGCGCCGTCACCCAGACCACGTTCGCCGACACCGCGGCGCTGAACCTCGGCACCTACGACTGGCCGCACGACGGCACGGACCCGCAGGTCACCCGAACGATCACCTACGCCAACGACGGCGACGCCCCGATCACGCTGGCCGTCGACGCCACCCTGACGGCGGGCGGCACCGGGGCGCCGGCGCCGGCCGGCATGCTCACGCTGAGCAGCCCGTCGGTGACGGTCCCGGCCGGCGGCTCGGCCACCGTCGACGTGACCCTCGACCCGAATCTCGGCGACCCCGCGGTCTACGGCGGCCGCATCACCGCCCGCTCGGCCGACGGCGGCACCGTCGTGCACACCGTCGTCGGCGTCGCCAAGGAGCCGCGCACCATCGAGGTGACCATCGAGGGCCTCGACCACTCCGGCGCGCCCGCGGCCGGCACCAGCTCGGCGGAGCTCTGGAACCTCGACACCGACTGGTGGGGCACCGGGTTCTTCGGCAGCAAGGGCGGCGGCAGCCAGCCGGTGGTGTTCCGCGTGGCGCCGGGCACGTACAGCCTGCTCGGCATCGTGTTCACGCCGGACGAGTCCGGCGAGCAGGCCCGCGAGGTGACCTTCCTCGGCCGGACCGAGCTCGAGCTGACCGAGGACACCCGCATCGTGCTCGACGGCCGCACGGCCACGCGGGTCGCCGTCGACACCCCGGAGCCGACGGAGCACCAGGGCCTGACGCTCGGCTGGTACCGCAGCTCCGAGCAGCACATGTTCAACCTCAAGTACATGCTCGACGAGTACATCGACGTCGCCTACGCCACCCCGACCGAACCGGTCGAGCGGGGAACGTTCGAGTTCAGCAGCCTGTGGGAGCTGTTCGCGCCGGAGCTGTCGCTGCGCGTCGGGTCCGACGATGTCGAGACCGAGTACGCCATCGGCTCGCCCAGGATCGACGGGCGGCACACGTACCCCGTCGCCGATGCCGGCACCGGGACCCCCGCCGAGCTGGCGGGCCGTTCCCTCTCCGGCACGGTGGCGCTGATCCGCCGCTCCGACGGGACCAGCGTGAGTGATCAGGTCGCCGCCGCGGCCGCGGCGGGTGCCTCGGCGGTCATCGTCCACCACGACCGGCCCGGCTGGCTGCTGGAGCGCGTCGGGACGGGGTCGCCGATCCCGTCGGTGACCATCTCGCAGGCCGACGGCGCCGCGATCCTCGACCGGCTCGCCGCCGGCGACACCGTCGCGGCGCGGTTCGACGGCGTCGCCGTCAGCCCGTATCTGTACGACCTCATGCAGGCCGAGGCCGGCCACATCCCGGCGTCCATGGAGTACCGGGTGCGCCCGCGCGACCTCGCCGAGCTCGACACCACGTACGTCGCGACCGGCCCGGAGCACCTGGGCAACGAGGCGCGGCACGCGTTCCGGCCCTACGACAACTACTCGATCCGCAGCCCGCGCGAGATGCCGCTGCCGTCGCACCGCGACGAGTGGGTCTCGCCCGGCGACACCCGCTGGCAGCAGTTCGTCTGGGCGGAGCGGCTGCTGGTGGGCGGCATGATCGAGGGCGAGCGGACCTATGCGGCCGGGGAGTCCGACCCGCGGTCCTGGTTCGGCCCGGTGGTGCGTCCCGGCGTGCCGCTCGACACCGACCACTACGGCCAGTTCGGCATGCCCGGCTTCCGCGAGGCCGACCAGTTCACCGTCCTCGTGCGCTCGTTCCTCGACGGCAGCGACCGCAACGGCGACGAGACCGCGTACGACACGACGGCGGCCCGGCTGTACCGCGACGGCACGCTGGTGGCGCAGCGCGACGCGGTGTACGGGACGTGGCCCGCTGCGTCGGGCGATGCGACCTACCGGCTGGAGCTGGACGTCGATCGCGACGCGCCGTGGTGGGAGCGCTCCACGTCGACCCGCACGGCCTGGACGTTCACGTCGTCGCGGCCCTCTGGCGGTGAGCGGGCCATGCTGCCGCTGCTGCAGGTCGACTACTCGGTGCCGTTCGACGCCGCCGGGACGGTGAGCTCTCGTGCCCGCACTCGGGTCGAGCTGACCGTCCACCGCCAGGCCGTCGCGCAGCCGGTGGACGGTGGCGGGCTGCGGCTCTGGACCTCCTACGACGACGGCGTCAGCTGGCAGCCCGCACGGGTCACCCGCCGCGGCGCGACGTACACCGCGATGCTCGACCCGGTGCGAGGCGCCGATGCCGTGAGCCTGCGGGTCGAGGCCTGGGACGGCGACGGCAACCGGCTGGAGCAGACGGTCGTGCGGGCCTACGGACTGCGCTGAGGCGCCGGTTGTCGCTGTCGGTTGTCGGTGCCCGCCCGTAGGGTGGGCCTCCCACCCGACCGGGCGGGGTCCAGGTCCAGCGCGAGCCGCGGCGAGTCCGCCACACCCCTGTCCGCCACCCTGTCCGCCGCCCGCGGCGGCGGGGATGGTTGGCGGTTCGGTGGTGCCATGGCCCCACCAGACCGCCAACCATTCCGTGAGCGACCACGCTCGGCGCCTACTCTGTCGCCGATTTTCGGCGGGCGCTGTCAGTGCCCGCCCGTAGGGTGGGCGCCCTCCCAAGCGGGCGGGGACCGGACCCGACGCGAGCGCGGCGAAACCGCCGCCCACGTCCGGCAGTGGCGCGGGCTAATCCGCGCCGCGGGGGCCGGCCGGGCCATAGCCGTCGAGCCAGCCGTGCTGGGCAGCGTGCCAGCCCAGCTGCATGCGGGTCGACACCTGGGCCCGTTCGAGCAGCGCGCTGATGCGGCGGTGGACGGTGCGGATGCTCAGGCCGAGCTGGCCGGCGATCGCCTTGTCGGTCAGGCCGGCCAGCAGCAGCGAGATCAGCTGGGCGTCGGCCGGCGGCAGTGGTGAGGGGCGGCCGTCCGGGCTGCGCACCGTCAGCGCCGACAGGTCGAACGCCCGCTCCCAGAGCGACTCGAACAGCGCGATCAGCGCCGCCAGCAGGCCGCTGCGGTGCACGACCATGAACGTCGGCTCTGTCTCGGGGTCGTCCGGGGTCAGCGGCACGAACGCCTCGGACCCGTCGATGAGCGCGAACTTCACCGGCAGCTCGTCGACCACCCGGGCCTGCTCGCCGGCGGCGACGTACCGCGCGATGGCCGCGCTGCCGCCGTCGGACTCCAGCACGGAGCGCTCGTAGACCGCGCGGGCGGTGACGCCCCGCGCGAGCAGGTCCAGCTCGGTGTCGTTGGCCTCGTGCGGGATCGCGAACGGCGGCTTGACCAGCACCAGCACCTCTCGCTCGGCCCGGCGCTGCAACTGCTGGAACCGCTGCGCGACCGCCGGCCGGCCGACGACCACCTCGACCAGCTCGGCGGCCTCGCGCGGGCGGCGGCTGGCGCGGTAGCGGCGCAGCAGCTCGTCGACCGCCCGCCTGGTCTCGTGCAGCTCGGCCTGACGCTGCAGGATCAGCGGCTCGATGGCGATGTCGGGTGGCGTGGCGAGGAACCGGGGCGTGCGGTCGGCCGTCCGGCTCATCAGCCCTTTGGCCTCGAGCGACAGCAGGACGGCGAGGGTCTCGTCGAGCGAGAGCCCGAGCCGGGTCGCGATGGCGGCCGCGGTGTCGGCGGGCGAGTCGACGAGGGCGCCGTACACCTGCTCCTCGACGGCGGTGACGCCCGCGGCTTCCAGCATCTCGCCAAGGTAGCCGCTCGGGTCAGGCCGGGAACAGCTCCGGCAGCAGGCGATGGGCGTCGGCCCGGGCCGGTGCGACGGCGGCGTCCGGCGCGGACGACGCGGGCCAGCGCAGCCGTGTGCCGATGTCGGCCCAGTCGCCGACGGTCGCGAGGAACTTGTCCAGCGCCGGGTTGGACAAGCCGGCGGCCTGCAGCGGGGCGATGTGGCGGCGGAAGAACTCGGCGATGCGCGCCTCGAGGTCGAGCGCGTCCTCCGGGTCGGTCGTCATGAGCCGGTACCAGGCGACGGCGCCGCGCGGCGACATCGCGGCCACGTTGGAGTAACTGCCGTGCGCGCCGCGGGCGATCCCCGTGGCCAGCAAGTGACCGGGCACGAAGATGGACAGGTCGCCGACCGACTCGGTCATCGCGGTGTACCAGTCCTCGTCGCCGCCGGCCATCTTCACCCCGATGAGCGACGGCGTGGCTCCGGCGGCGCGGGCGAGCAGCTCCGGCCTGACGTGCGTCTTGGCGTGCGGCGGGTTGTAGAGGATCAGTGGCACCGGCCCGGCGGCCTCGGCCGCACCCGCGAGGAACCGCACGACCTCGTCGTCGTTCAGCGGCACCCAGTCGGGCAGGATCACCTGGATCGCACCCGGCTCCAGCGCCGTGGCCCGGCGGATCCGGTCCATCATCACCGGCGTGGCCGGGTGCGACGCCCCGAGCTGGAACGGCAGCCCCGCTCGTTCACAGCGGGTGGCGAGCACGTCGTTGACCCGGTCGAACTCGTCCTCGGTGAGCGCGTGGAACTCTCCCGCCGTCCCGTGCGCGTACACGCCGTCGACGCCGCTGGCGACCAGCGTCTCGACCTGCGCGGCCAGCCGCTCCCAGCCGATGCTGCCGCCGTCGTCGATCGGCAGCAGCACCGTCCCCCACACGCCCCTGACATCGACCGCCCGCAGCGCCTTCATGGGCACGACCTTACGGTCGGCGCGCCGGCACGCCATGATGCCCCCATGCGCATCGTGGTCATCGGCGGAACCGGTCATGTCGGCACGTACCTGATCCCTCGGCTGGTGGCCGCGGGACACGAGGTGGTGGTCCTCAGCCGCGGCACCCGCCGTCCGTACACGGAGCACCCGGCCTGGGCGTCCGTTCAGCAGCTGGTGGTCGACCGGGAGGCCGAGGATGCCGCCGGCACGTTCCCCGGCCGGATCGCCGACCTCGAGCCGGAGGTCGTCGTCGACATGGTCTGCTTCACCGAGGAGTCCGCGCGCCGGCTGGTCGAAGGGCTGCGGGGCCGGGTGGCGCACCTGGTGCACTGCGGGTCCATCTGGATGCACGGGCCGAGCCTGTCGATCCCGCTGCACGAGGACAGCCGGACGGTGCCGTTCGGCGAGTACGGCGTGCAGAAGGCGGCCATCGCACGGCTGCTGCTCGACGAGACCGCGCGCGGCGGGCTGGTGACGACGTCGCTGCACCCGGGACACATCAGCGGGCCGGGCTGGCACCCGATCGGCCCGCTCGGCAACCTCGACCCGTCGGTGTGGACGACACTGGCCTCGGGCGCGCCGCTCGCCGTCCCGGGCATCGGCGCCGAGCTGATGCACCACGTTCATGCCGACGACGTGGCGCAGGGCTTCGAGCTGGCGATCTCGCAGCGCGACGCCGCGGCCGGGCAGGCGTTCCACGTCACGGCGGCCTCGGCGATGACGGTGCGCGGGTTCGCCGGGTACGCGGCCTCCTGGTTCGGGCGCGAGGCGGCGCTGGAGTTCGTGAACTGGGACGAGTTCCGGTCGCGCACCCCCGAGCCGTACGCGGAGCAGAGCTGGGACCACCTGTCGCGCAGCCAGTTCGCGTCGATCGACAAGGCGGCCCGGACGCTCGGCTACGCCCCGCGGTACGCCCCGGAGGAGGCGGTCCGCGAGGCGGTCGAGTGGCTCGCACGCAACGGCGAGCTCGACGTCGAGCTCAGTGCCTGATTCAGCGCCGGGTTCAGCGCCGGATGAGGTACAGGGCGAACAGCACCACCGACGCCGTCGAGCTGAGGACCCGGACGTTGTTCCAGGGGATCCAGCGGGTTCGGTAGCGCTCCCAGACCTCCGCCCCGGCCGCGCTCTCCGGGTCGACGGCGGCCAGCTCGTCGTTGAGCGGGACGTTTGCGGCCATGGTCACGACGAACATGCCGACGAAGTACACGATGGACGCGGCCAGCAGCAGGCCCGACGCCGGCCGGTCCAGCCGGAAGAGCGTGCTGACGGTCAGGCCGAGCGAGAGCAGCGAGCTCCCGCCGAACACCAGTCCGAAGACCGGGTTGAGGATCACGACGTTGGTCCTCTGGATCAGGGCGATCGCCTCAGTGACCGGGCGCTGCGCCAAGGCCGGCATCAGGGTGTTGGAGTAGAAGAACGTGATGCCCGCCAGGAGGGCACTGCCGGTGATCATGACGACGGTGGCGATGGTCTCGAGGCTGTCCGACATGGCCGGCTCCTTCGTTCGTCTCGGGCTGACGGGGGTGGTCAGGCGTCCCACACGCCGCGGGCGGCGGCGTCGCGGGCGTAGTCGGCGAAGTCCTTGGGCTCGCGGCCCAGGGCCCGCTGGACGCCGTCGCTCAGGTGCGCGTTGCGGCCCTTGTGCAGCTCGGCGAAGAGCGAGCCGATCAGCCAGGCGATGTCCGCCGGCACGTCCTCGGCCGCCATCGCCGCCTTGTAGTCGTCCAGCGAGACGGGGACGTAGGCGATCTCGCGGCCGGTGGCCTTGGAGATCTCGGCGACCGTCTCGGCGAACGTCATCAGCCGCGGCCCGGTCAGCTCGTACACCTCGCCGACGTGGCTGTCCTCCGCCAGCGCCGCCACGGCGACGTCGGCGATGTCGTCGGTGTCGAGGAACGGCTCCGGCATGTCGCCGGCCGGCAGCACGACCTCGCCGGCGAGGATCGGGTCGAGCAGGTAGCCCTCGTCGAAGTTCTGGTTGAACCAGGCACAGCGGACGATCGTCCACTCAAGCCCGGATGCCTGCACGAGCCGCTCGGCGGCCTGCGCGGCCTCCTCGCCGCGGCCGGACAGCAGGACCAGCCGCTCGACGCCGGCCGTGCGGGCCGCCTCGATCAGCGCGGCGATCGCGTCGAGGGCGCCCGGCACGATGATGTCGGGGTAGTACGAGATGTAGACCCGGCGGGCCCCGGCCAGCGCGGCCGGCCAGGTCGAGCGGTCGGCCCAGTCGAACGGGATCGCGGACGACCGCGACCCGATACGGACGTCGGCGCCGCTGGCCGTCAGTCGCTCGACGATCCGGCCGCCGGTCTTGCCCTTGCCGCCGATGACGAGGGTGGTGGCGTTCATGGTGTGCTCCCTGGTGTCGTTGGTGTTGACCTGACGTCCAGTGAAGCAGCACCGATCCGGCGGATCTATGACTGCTGAACCGTCGTTCATGCCCGATCGTCCAGGAGGTCTGGATGTCCGGGCATGACGGGCGGATACTCGTGCCATGACGACGATGCCGGACCACTGGGCGCCCACCGACCCGCTCGGCGAGGCGCTGCACCAGATGCGCATGAACGGCGCGTTCTACTGCCGTTCCGAGCTGAGCGCCCCGTGGGGCATGACGATGCCGGCCATGCCGGGGCACATCTGGTTCCACATCGTGACGTCGGGGCCGGCCTGGCTGCAGCCCGAGGACGGCCCGCCGCGGCCGTTGCACCCGGGCGAGCTGGCGCTCGTCCCGCACGGCCGCGGGCACCTGATCCTCGGCGCTCCCGGTGCCTCGGCACCGAACGTCATGGACCTCGAGCGCGAGTTCAGCAGCGACCGGTACGAACTCATCCGCCACGGCGGTGGCGGCGACCCGACGACGCTCATCTGCGGCGCCGTCCGGTTCGACCACCCGGCCGCGCGCAAACTCGTCGAGGCGCTGCCCGAGACCATCCACGTCGAGGTCGGCGGGTTGCCGCACCAGGAGTGGATGCACAGCACGCTGCGGCTCATGGCGGTCGAGGCGCAGCAGCTACGCCCCGGCGGTGAAGAAGTCATCACCCGGCTCGGCGACATCCTGGTCATCCAGGCCATCCGCGCCTGGATCGAGACCGACCCCGCCGCCCGCACCGGCTGGCTCGGCGCCCTGCACGACGAGCAGATCGGCCGCGCCATCTCGCTCATCCACAAGCAGCCCGACCGCGACTGGTCGGTGGCGAGCCTCGCGACCGAGCTCGCGATGTCCCGCTCCGCCTTCGCCGACCGCTTCACCAAGGTCGTCGGCGAGCCCGTCATGCAGTACCTGACGACGTGGCGCATGAACCTCGCCCTCGACGCCCTGAAGTCCGAGCAGGCGACGGCGGCACAGCTGGCCAGACGCCTCGGGTACCGCTCCGAGGCCGCCTTCGCCCGCGCCTTCAAACGCGTCGTCGGCCTCCCGCCCGGCGCCGTCAAACGCGGCGCGACCCCGGCCGTCCACAGCCCCGCGACGGCGAGTTGAGACGGCGCTCCTGATCGGCGAGACTCGACCTCGCCCGGCCACGGCACTGAGCGCACGGCGTCACTACAACGCTTGCGTTCTAGAACAGTAGAGGTATACGCTGTGGACCGATGGACGATCATTCAGCACCCCGACGTCGTGGCCTGGCGGAAGGGTCTGAACGAAGCCCAAGCCGCGCTGGTGGCTGACGCACTCGATCGCCTCTCCCAGGACGGGCCCGGCCTGGGACGACCGCTCGTCGACACCATCAGGGGCAGCCGGCATCACCACCTGAAGGAGCTGCGAGCCCGCACGATCCGGGTGCTGTTCGCGTTCGACCCGCAGCGGCGCGCCGTCCTCCTGGTCGGCGGCGACAAACGAGGCGAGTGGAGTCGCTGGTACGACACCGCCGTCGCGACGGCGGACGCACGCTACGACGAATGGCTCGACGCGATGACGAAGGAGGAGCGACCGTGACCTCGAACCCCGCGGACATCACCGCCCGGACCGCCGACGGCCGGCCCTGGGTCGTCTACGACCACGACGAGGCGAAGCGGTCCATCAGCCCGGCGGCCCTGGCCGAGGCCCGGGCGCAGCTCGACACCGACGTCGCCGCCTACCAGCTCGCCGAGATCCGCAAGGCCCAGGGCCGCACCCAGACCGAGGTCGCCGCGGACATGGGTGTCAGCCAGAAGCGGGTCAGCGCCATCGAGTCCGCCGACCTGGCGAAGACCGAGGTCGACACCATCGCCCGCTACGTCGAGGCACTCGGCGGCCGGGTGCGGGTCGTGGCCGACTTCCCCGAGGGCAGCATCACCATCCGCTGACGTTCGGGCGGTTCGTGCGGCCACGACGCCGCCGAACCGCCCGCCCGGTGGTCAGCTGACCAGTTGGTAGCCGAACTGGACCTCGAGGTCCTGGGCGCCGCTGGCGTTGAGCACCCGGACCTGCAGCCGCTTCGGTGCGCTGACACCGTCGACGGCGAAGGGGGAGGTCAGCGCTGTGGACTGCAGCGTCGTGGTGGTGGCGGACTGGGTGCCGGCCGTTGCGCCGCCGGCCTCGAGGCGGACGTTGCAGCTGCCGGCCCCGAGCACCCTGGTGACCCGCGTGACCCGGATCCGCTGGCCGTCCAGGTAGAGCAGGGTGCTGAAGTCGTACAGGCCGTCGGCGACGGGGCCGGCGACGCGGGCGGTGAGGCGGCCGTCGATCTGCTCGAGGCCCTTGTTGCCGACGATGCGGCTCTGCGCGTTCTGCGTCCCGGTCAGCAGGTACGGCCCGACGAGGTTGCCGACGAGGTCGTTGCCGCTGATCAGCACATCGCTGGCGGCGTTGATGAGGCCGTAGTCCTGCCGGTGCAGACCCTCGGGCAGCCGGCCGAGGAGGTTGCCGGCGACGATCACCTTCTCGGCCCCGGCCCGCAGGTTGATGCCGGTGGCGGTGCGGATGGCCCGCCCGCCGCCACTGTAGGCGCCCCCGAGCGCGGCCCCTTCCAGGTCGAACCGGGTGTCGTCGACGACGGTGACGGGCCAGGTGCCGTTGGCGCCGACCGCGCCGTTGACCTGCTCGACGCGGATGCGGTCGCCGGTCTCCCAGCCGTGCGCGGCGTCGACGGTGACGCGGACACCGCCGGCGCCGTTGTCGGCCAGTGCGGTGACGGCCCGGGAGAAGGCCTCGTGCGCCATGCGGGCGTTGTTGCCGATGACGTTGCCGGTGATGGTGATGTGGCTGGACGCGATGTCCATCCCGTGCCGCCCGGCGCCGCGGATGACGCAGCCGGTGAACGTGGCCATGCCGGTGAACGTGTCGTGGATGCGGACGTTGTCGTCGGCGCCGTCGGAGGAGATGTAGGTGTTGGTGAAGAGCGCCTGCGCGCCGTCCTCGAGCAGGACGGGGACGCCGTGGCCGTTCTCGAAGCCGCCGCCCTCGAAGTAGAGGAACTTCGGCAGCCCGGTGCCGGTCGTGTTGCGCATCCAGATGCCGTGGTGCCCGAAGAGCACGGCCGTGGCGATGAACTTGATCGAGCCGCCCTGCCCGTCGATGATCACGTTGTCGGTGCCGCGGTTCGCGGTGCCGGCCGCGATGGCGCACTCGACGAACTCGACGGGGTCGGCGCGCGACGTATCGGACTCGCCGTTGAGCAGGATCACCTGCTCGCCATGGAACTCGTTCCAGACGCAGTTGAGGAACCGGATGGTGTTGGCCGAGCGCAGCAGGACACCGTTGTAGCCGAGCCGGAACCGGACGTTCTGGACGGTGATCATGTAGTTGCCGTCGTTCTGCTCCATGCCGATGCGCTCGGTGCGGATCATGTACCCGCCGGTGAGGTCCTCGCCCTGGAACTGCAGGTCGCGGAAGCCGCCGCCGTGGCAGCCCGAGAGCACGAAGCCGTCGGCGTCGCCGGTGGCGATGACGAACTGCGTCGCGGTGTCGAGGCTGTCGGTGGGCCCGACGCCGCGGAACGTGATGGGCGAGCGCTCGATCCGGATCGTCGTCTCGATGCGCACCTTGCCCGGCCCGTGCTCGATGACGCCGCCCAGCGGCAGCGCGTCGACGGCCGCCTGGACCCGCTCCGAGTCGTCGACGTCGCCGGCGCCGCGCCAACCGAACCAGGCGAGGTCGATGGTCGTCGACGTCTCGCGGCGCCAGCGGCCGGTCGCGGTGCCCGTGACGGCGAAGACGGTGCCGCCGTCGTCAGAGTCGGTCGCGTCGGCGTCCCAGAACAGCGCGCCGCCGCCGACACCGGGCAGGTCGGCCCAGTAGCCGAGCAGGTAGACCTGCGCTCCGCCGGCCCCGCCGGGCACCGCGCGCAGGTCGTCGACACTGGCGATGGTCTCGATGCCGGCCAGCCGGCCGGGCAGCGCCGGGCGCAGCGGACCGGTCGGGGCGGCGGCGGCCGGCGGCGCCAGGGCGGCACCACCGGCGGCGGCCAGCCCGGCGACTCCGAGGGCGGACAGGCCGCGGCGGCTGATCGTGCGGTCACCTGTGCTCATGGCGATCACTCCTTCGTGAGGGCGTGCGGCGACGACCGGGGCGCGCGGGGGTACACGCCGGCCGAGGTACGTTGTCCAGCCGAGGACGGAGATGTACAGCGGGGTGTGACCAGATCCGAGCGGGGGAACGGACGGCGGCGGGGCGGCTCAGCCCTTGACGGCGCCGATGAGCATTCCCTTGGCGAAGTGGCGTTGCAGGAACGGGTAGACGAGCGCGATGGGGACCAGGCTGATGACGAGGATCGCCATCTGCAGCGACTGCGCCGGCGGCATGACGGTGCCGGCGATGTCGGCGGTGTCGACGCCGAGCGCGGCGTTGTCGACCACGTAGGTGCGCAGCACCAGCTGCAGCGGCCATTTCTCGGTGTCGTTGATGTAGAGGACCGCGTTGAAGAACGCGTTCCAGTAGGCGACGGCGTTGAACAGCCCGATGACTGCGATGACCGCCTTGGACAGCGGCAGCACGATGCGGGTGAGGATCTGCAGCTCGTTGGCGCCGTCGATGCGGGCGGCGTCGATCAGCTCGCCGGGGATCTCCTGGAAGAACGCCCGCATGATGATGACCTGGAACGCCCCCACCATGGTCGGCAGGATCAGCGACCAGTAGGAGTCGAGCAGCCCGAGCTGGCGCACCGTCAGGTAGGTCGGGATCATGCCGGGCGTGAAGAACAGCGTGAACAGGACCGTGAGCAGCACCGGCTTGTGCAGGAAGCTGCCCGGCCGGCTCAGCGAGTAGGCGAGCAGGGTGACGCAGGTGAGCGACAGCAGGGTGCCGACGACGGTGATGCCGACGGAGACCGTGAGCGCCCGGGTGACGACGCCTCCGGACAGGATCGCCCGGTAGGAGTCGAGGTTGGGGCGGTCGGGCCAGAGCACGTAGCCGCCGGACTCGGTGACCTGCTGCTGATCGGCGAGGCTGGTCGAGACGACGGCCAGGAACGGCAGGATCACCAGGGCGCACGCGATCAGCAGCACGATGCCCTTGAGCCCGCGGACCGGGAGCCCGGGCCGCGGCGCGCCGCCGACCATGCGCGTGCGCCCGGTGCCGCCGCGGGCGCGGCGCTCGTCGCGGATGACGGTGTCGGTCACTTGGAGTACACCCCTCTCTCGCCGAGCAGGTGCGCGACCTTGTTGGCGCCCAGCACCAGGACCACGCCGACCAGCCCCTTGACCAGGCCGACCGCCGCGGACACGCCCCAGTTGCCGCCGATGACGCCGTTGAAGTAGACGTAGGTGTCGAGCACCTCGGAGGCGTCGGCACCGACCTGTTGCTGCTGCAGGATGATCTGCTCGAAGCCGACGGTCAGGACGTCGCCGAGCTTGAGGATGAGCAGCAGCACGATGACACCGCGGATGCTCGGAAGCGTCACGTGCCACAGCTGGCGCAGCCGCGACGCGCCGTCGACCGCGCTGGCCTCGTACAGCTCGACGTCGACCCGCGAGAGCGCGGCCAGGAAGATGATCGTCCCCCAGCCGGCGTCCTTCCAGATGACCTGCGACGTGATGAGCGTGAGGAACATGTCGGGGTTGCCGAAGATCGACACCGTCGCCCAGTCGTGCGCGCGCAGGAAGTTGTTCAGCAGGCCGGCGTTGCCCAGCATGTGCTGGAAGATCGCGACGACGACCACCCACGACATGAAGTGCGGGAGGTACAGGATCGACTGCACCACCCGCTTCACCCGCTCGCTGAGCAGCGAGTTCAGCACCAGCGCGAGCGCGATGGGCACCGGGAACACGACCACGATCTGCACGAACGAGATGACCAGCGTGTTGGTGAGCGCGTTGACGAAGGCGGGGTCGCCGTTGATGATCACGTCGAAGTTGCGGAACCCGACCCACGGCGAGTCGTAGATGCCGATGTAGGGCTGGTAGTCCTTGAACGCGATGACGTTGCCCAGCAGCGGCACGTAGTTGAACAGCAGCACGACCAGCAGCCCCGGCAGGCCGAGCAGCAGCAGGAAGCGGTCGCGGCCGAACCGGGCCCACCGCGACGCCCGCGGGCGAGATGCGCTCGCGCGGGGCGGCCCGGCCCCACCGGCGGGTGCCGCCGGTGGGGTCTCTACCTCTGTGGCCATGCTGCTGCCTTCCTGCGCGACGTCACGAGCGGCCGGTTCGCCGAGTCCGGGGTCAGTGTGTCTCAGCGAACGCGGCCTCGAGCTCGGAGCGGATCTGGTCGCCGCCCTGCCGCCGCCAGTTGTCGACCGTGGTGTCCCAGTAGTCGATCGGCTGGCGGCCGGAGAGGATCTCGAGCTCGGCGTCGTCGAGGATCTTCGTCAGCTGACCGCCCTTGTTGATGGACGCGGGCGAGTACAGGCCCTCGGCCGGGTTGCGGACGATGTTCGGAACGACCTGCTCCTGGTAGGCGCGCTGCGCGTCGACGCGGGTGCGGTCGCGCGGGCCGAGCACGTGCGGGGAGTCGGCGACGTACTCGAGCGGCAGCTTGACCTCGGTGTTGCCCTGCTCGGTGCGGACCGGGGCGCCGTTCTCCATGGTGTAGTGGGTGCCCTCGATGCCGAACTTGCGGAACATGAATTCGCTGGTCCCGAGCGGCGCGGCCAGCCAGTTGCACAGCGCCAGCAGCTCCTTGATGCGCTCGGGCTCGGCCTTCTTGAACGCCGTGTAGCCGAAGCTCGTGGCGCCGGCGCGGACCACGCCGGAGTCGCCGCCGCCGAACGAGGGGGCGGGCATGGCGCCGACCTCGACCGGATAGGTGTCGGCCAGGATGTCCCAGGCCGCGTAGCCGTCGGACTGGAACGCCAGGGTCCCGTTGCCGAACAGCTCGCGCAGCTGCAGCTTGCCGCCGATGGCGTCGGGGTGGAACACCCCGGCTTGCACCAGCTCGGCCGTGCGGGCGATGGCCTCTTTGCGCTCCTCGGTCTCGTGCTCGGAGGTGAACGAGCCGCCCTCCTCGCGCCAGACGTTCGGCACGCCGAGCATGTTGCCGACGAACGTGATGACGCTCTTGCCGGCGCCGAACGCCCACCGGTTGCCGGCCGCGTCGGTGACACCCTCGGCGACCTCGCGGAACTCCTCGTAGCTGGCCGGCGCCGGGTTGAGGCTGCGCTCGGCGATGAGGTCGGCGCGGGTGAAGAAGATGGTGCCGACGACGGCGCGCGGGATCGGCAGCGCGTAGATGCCGCCGTTGTAGACCATGGCCGGCCAGGAGTCGACCGGGATGTTGGCCAGGAACGGGTACTCGTTCACGGCGTCGCCGGACAGGAACTCCGTCAGGTCGGCGCACAGCCGGGTCAGCACGTCGGCGCGGTTCGCCAGCGTCGTCGTGATGAGCATGATGTCGGGCAGGTCGCCGCCGGCGAACACCGTCGCCAGCTTGTTCGGGTACTCGGCCTGCGGCGTCATGGTGAGGTCGATCTCGGTGCCGACGCGGGCGTTGAGCTCTTGCCAGTACGCGTTGTCGCCCACCGCGGGCGGCAGCGGGTTGAGCATGTTGGTGAGGATCTGGACGGGCTCGGCGCCGGACAGCGGCGGCGAGCTGAACCCGTCGACCGGCGTCGGGTAGCCGTAGTAGCCGGCCATGACGCCCTCGGGCGTGGGCGGGAGGTCGGGGCTGACCTGGTCCCACGGTACGTAGGTGGGCAGCTGCACCGCGCGGTTGGCCGACGCGGCGTCGGACGGGCTGACACCGCCGCCGTCGCCACCGCACGCCGAGAGCAGGCCGGGAGCGGCCACCACGGCGGCCAGGCCACCGGTGTACTCGAGGAACCGCCGTCTGCTGAAACGCATGTCACTCATGGGCCTACTCCGATCATGCTTCGGGTGGGGGTCCGGGCCGGGTCGAGCAGGGCGAGGTCGACGGCGTCGGCCATGGCCCGGTAACCGGCCGGGGTGAGGTGCACGCCGCCGCCGGAGTCGTACTCGGCGCGCAGCCGCCTGGGGTCGTCCGGGTCGCGGACGGCGAGGTCGAAGTCGACACCACCGGCGGCGCGGACGGCGGCGTTGACCTCCTGACGGATGGCTTCCTTGGCTTCGGTCCAGCTGGCCGAGCCCAGCCACGGCGTGACGGTGCCGCAGAGGAACCGGATGCCGTGCAGGCCGAGGCGCTCGCCGATCTGGCGGTAGCCGGCGAGCAGGTCGCCGGCGCGGGCGGCCTTGCCGCTGGCGATGTCGTTGATGCCCTCGACCAGCACCACCGCGTGGACGCCGGGGTGCGAGAGCACGTCGCGGTCGAGCCGGGCCTGGCTGTTGGGCGAGGCTCCGTCCCACAGCACGCGGTTGCCGGAGATGCCGGCGTTGACCACGCCGGCGGCGCCCAGCGTGCCGCCCGCGGCGAGCAGCCGCCGGGCCAGGAAGTCGGGCCAGCGCTGGTTGGTGCCCGACACCGAGCCCACGCCGTCGGTGATGGAGTCGCCGAGGCAGACGACGGTGCCGCCGGCCGCACCGGTCTCGACCGTGAGCTCGTCGATCAGGTACCACTGCGAGGTCGGCGTGACGTACGAGGTGGCGGACTCGTCGGCGCCGTGGTCGCCGTCGGTGCTCAGGTAGGAGCGCTGCGCGGCGATGCTGTGCCCCGTGACGCCGGCCACCGGCGTCGCGAGGTGGACGCTGACGGCGAGGTCGGCCTGGTCCGGGAGCGTGAGGTCGACCGGGTCGCCCAGGACGACGGCGCCGGCGGCGATGGTGACGGTGGTCGCGCCGCCGAAGGTGACGGGCCGGTTGGTGCCGGCGACGACCGCGCCGTCGCCGGCGTGCAGGCCCAGGTGGACCGGGCCGACGGTGATCGGCTCGGCGCCCGCCACGTTGGACAGCCGGAGACGCGGGAGGGTGCCGCCGACGCTGGTGCGAACGACGAAGCGCCCGGTGCGCCCGCCGAAGGTGACGCCGTCGAGGCCGTAGGCCCCGGCGCCCCAGGTGCCGACCCGAACTCGCGCCGCGCCGCCGCTGGGGCGTGCCGCCGGTCCGGCGGCAGGTCCGACAGTGGCCGGTCCGACAGTGGCCGGTCCGACAGTGGCCGGTCCGACCGCTGCCGGGACGGCCGCCGTCGCCGAGGCCGTCGTGGCCAGCGGAGCCGCCATGGCACCTCCCGCCGCGAGCGCCGTCGTCGCGCCGAGGAAGCTGCGCCGTCTCATCGCCCACCCTCCCCACCGCGCACGAGCACGGACACGACCTGCCAAGGCCGCAGCTCGACGACCGCCGCGCCGGAGTCGTCGACCGGCAGCGGGCCGGCCTCGCGCTCGTCGGCGTGACACCGTACGACGGGGCCGGCGACCGGCAGCCGGACGGTCCCGCCGTCGCCCGCGAGATCCTGCAGCCGCAGCAGCAGCCCGGCACGGTCGCGGGGTTCGGCGACCGTGGCGTGCGCCCAGGGCGGCAGCCCCAGGTCGAGCAGTGACGCGGCGGCGGCCGGCAGCGGCCGCGCGCCGGTGTCGAACTTGTCGAGCCGGCTGACCTCGGAGACCACCGCGGGGGCCCGGACCTCGCGGCCGAACCGGCCCGCCGCCCCGGGATCGAACGCCGGCAGCGGAGTGAATGCGTACCGCAGCGTCAGCTCGCCATCCTGCTCGGGCGGGGTGTTGGTGGGCCAGTAGTTGTTCATGACCCAGGACAGGATGCTGCCGCTCGCCGGCTCGAACCGCTCGGGCCAGGCACCGCGGACGATGTCGCCGGCCGTGAACAGCGGGGCGTCGGCGCTGGTCCAGGCGACGGCCGGGCCGCCGGGGGCGGACTCGACGACGACGCCGTACTGGGTGGTGAACCACTCGTGGCAGGCGCCGGGGGCGTGGTCGGCGGCGGGGTCGATCCAGCCCTGCTGGCGGTCGTAGCGGAACCGCGGCGCGTCGGCGGCGAACGGGAACGCGACGTAGACCGACTCCTTGACCAGCTCGCGCTCCTTGGTCAGCCGGACCGTGACGTCGACGCGGTCGCTGTGGTCGCGCAGCAGCACGTCGGCCTCGATGACCGGCAGGCTCGGCGCGGACCCGACGGCGCGCAGCCGCCAGCCGTCGGGGGTGCGGCGCAGGCCGACCGGGCGCATGGCCGCGGCGGTGACCGTCAGCTCGGGCGGGTCGGCGACCGGGCGGCGGCCGGACAGCGTGCTGCGCGGTGCCGGCGGGTGCACGTGCGGCGTCCCCGAGTGCGCCGGGACCGCGACGGCGGCGTGCGGGTCGTCGCCGCGGGTCAGCGCATCGGGACCGTTCAGGACGTACAGGACCTGGCCGAGCCGCCAGGGCGCGGCGTCGTCGAGCAGCGATCGCCCGGTGGGCCGGTGGGTCAGCGCCGTCACCGTCCCGGTGACAGGGTCGAGCTCCACCTGCCACCGGGCCGTCTCGAGGTGGGGCGGGACCGGTGCCCAGCCGTCGCGCGTGTCGTCGGACCCGGGCTCCTCCGCAGGGCCGGACCCGCCCTCCTCGCCCGGAGCCAGCGTGCGCGCTGCGCCCAGCGGGACGGTGCGGTAGCCGAAGGGCGGCACGTCGGGCACGGTGAGCCGGTAACGGAGCAGGCCGTTGCAGTCGGCGAGCACCTCGCCGTCGAGCGTGCCGGCCGGCGCCTCGACCTCGATCTCGACGTCGCGGGCCCAGCCGAGCGGGTTGCAGGTGAGCAGCGTCGGGCCGGCCGTGGTGACCAGCTCGCCGAGCTGGCTGAGCGCCCGGCGGGTCTCGTCGACGGCCGTGCGGAACCCGGTGTGCACCTGGTGGCGCTTCCAGTCGAGCTGGTCGCCGACCTGCTCGCCGTGCGGGTGCGCGTTGGCGTGCGACCACGTCCAGGTGTGCTCGCTGCCGTAGAGCACGCCCTCCCAGGCGGCGTCGAGGGCGGCGCGGTTGGGCCGGTAGGTGTCGTCGGCCCGGGCCACCAGCGCGGCCAGCGCCTCGGCCATCGGCAGCGCGACCTGGGCCCGCCGGTGCTCGGCGATGACGACGGCGCCGGTGCCGACGCCGTCCTCCCAGTAGCTGCCGCCGTCGCCGCGCCAGACCGGCAGCCGGTCGGCCAGCGGACGGACGGAGTCGAGATAGCCGGCCATGGTCGACACCGCGACCCTCGGCCAGGCGTAGACGGCGTTCCAGCGGGTGGCGAACGCGGCGTCGCCGTCGGCGAGGTCCTCGTTGTCGGCGTGGGTGCCGATGACGGCGAGGTCGTGTGGCAGGTAGTCGTCGCGCTCGTACCGGTCGAGCAGCCGGACCAGCGCGTGCGCGCCACCGGCCACCGTCTGCGGGTCTCCGGCCATGAACCGCAGCTGCGAGTAGGTGTCGGAGAAGTGCGTGAGTACTCGCGAGCCGTCGACGCCCTCCCACTGGACCGGGCTGGCCAGATGCTGGAGGTCGCTGTCGGCGTTGCCGCCGCGGTGGTGGTTCTCGATGCCGACGAACGCGTCGATGCCCAGCGCCGTCAGCATGGACGGCACCGCCGCGCTGTACGACGGCACGTCGGTGAGGTTGGCATAGCCGACCGGGACGCCGTAGTCGTCGCGGAGCCGGGCCGCCAGGTAGGCCGCGCGGTAGACCTCTTCCAGGCTCGCGACGCCGGACAGGAACAGGCTGTGGAACGCGTTGACCGACAGCCGCCCCGAGCGCAGCGCGTCGAGCACCCGCTGCGAGCGCTTCTCGGACCGCGTGGCGAGGTACTGCCCGACCACCAGCGAGCCGTCGACCGAGAACGCGAACGCGTCGTCGCCGTCGAGCGCGTCGAGGGCGCGGTCGAGGTTGCGGCTGTGCAGTTCGAGCACCTTGCCCTGCACGTCGGTGTAGCCGACGTCGAGGTGTACGTGCGGGACGAGGTGCACCGTCCACTTCCGCTGCGGCGTGAGGGTGAACGTCGCGGGCGGGGAGTCGTCGACGGCGACCGTGGCGGTGAGGGGCGCGGTGAGCTCGGCGATCGGGAACCGGACCCGGACCTGCCCGAAGTCGCGGTCGTGGCGAGCCAGCTCGAGCGTGTGCACGTCGGCGCCGAGGGACACCGTCGCCAGCGCCGGCCACGGCGAACCCGCCGGCACGCCGACCGTCAGCTCGGCCAGCTGGCCGCCGGCCAGCGGGTACAGCGGCGTCGCCCGCAGCCGGACGGCCACCGTCGCATCGTCCGGAGCAGGCGGCTCCAGCGTCAGGCTCCGCCAGGTGAGACCGCTGCCGAAGTGGTGCCCGAACTGCTCGCGGTGCCGCCCGCCGCGCGCGTCGGCCGGGATGTCGACCGGTCCGGTGGCGGCCACGGCGTCGAGGGTCGTGGTGAGCGCGAGCACGTGCTCACCCACGCCGAGCCATGCCGCGGGCAGCGCGACCTCGACCACGCACGCACCCGCGATGGGCCCGTGCCGGTACACCTCGGCACGGTCCTCGCGGACCACCGCCGGGTGCACCAGGCCGCGGTGCACGCCGTCGAGCTCGATGAGGAGGTCGGGGCAGGGCCCGTGGCCGGCGTCGAACTCGAGCCGCAGCACCCGGTCGGCCGCCCCGTCGAGCGAGAACCGCAGCTCGGCCCGGTGGTCCTGCCAGCCGGCCGCGGCGTCGAGCGGTCCGGGCTGGAACGCCGGCAGCTCCACGCCGGGGGTGGCGAGCGTCAGCGCCCCGGCCGTCATGGCGCGGCCTCGAGCTCGGGGAGCTCCAGCACCGTGCCGTGCTCGGCCAGCGCCGCGGCGAGCGCGGAGTACTGGTAGTCCTGCACGGGCCGTCCGGAGCGCAGCGACTGCGCGGCCAGCTCGCCGGCGGCCTCGCCGAGCATGCCGTAGGTGGGCTCCATGCGCGGGGACAGGATGCCGACGTGGCTGGCCGAGAAGCAGACCGGCACGGCGAGGTTCTGGATGCTCCCCCGCGCCGGGAACAGCACCTCGGCCGGCAGCTGGTAGAGGTCGACCGGGGCGTTGACGAAGCTGCCGGTCGTGCTGCCCTCGCCGACGATGGTGTCGTCGCCGTCGGGGTAGTACTGCACGACGTGGCAGTCGAGGCCGTACTTCCAGCAGCACACCGCGGTGGACTTGGTGTGGTGGGGCGCCTGGGTGTCGTGCTCGGTGAAGACGTGCGCGCCGACCATGCGGCGTGCCTCGCGCACGTAGAGGGCGTGCGGGAAGCCGGCGCCGTAGGGGCTGTCGGTGAACTCGTCGGGCGGTAGTCCGAACGTCTGGGCGTCGGCGCGGAAGGCCTCGGGCAGGGACGGGTCGTGGGCGAGGAAGTACAGCATGCCCTGGTGCCAGCGGACCTGTTCGGCGATGACCTCGTCGCGCCGCTTCCAGCTGCCGTCGGGGTAGTCCCAGTTGACGCCGGGCAGGTCGAAGCCGATGAACAGCGCCTGGTTGGTCTGGAACTTGCCGTGCGGGAGCGCGGCGGTGTGCGTGACGATGGACGACAGCCCCGGGATGCCGCGGTGGGCCAGCAGGCTGCCCAGGTGGCGGTAGAGGCCGGCGTCGTAGCCGTCGGGCTTGGGGAACGGCAGGCGGTCGGCCTGCCGGGTCAGCACACCGCGGAAGTTGTAGGCCTGCACCTTGGCATCGCCCTCGCCGGGCGCGGTGTCGGGGACCGGGCCGACCGGGAAGCCGGTGTTCGGCCGGAACGACTGGATGCGGTGTGCGCGGGCCGGTTGGAACCCGGCGTACGCCTCGCCGTACTGCGATGCCGGCTCGCGGCCGACGGCGTACGGCACGCCCGCCGCGGCCATGAGGTCGCCCTCGTACGACGCGTCGATGAAGAAGGACGCGCGATGCCAGCTGCCGTCGGTGTGGACGGCGACGATGCGCCCGCCCCGGACCTCGACGTCGGCGGCGTCGTGGATGCGCGCGTTCAGCAGGACCGTCGCGCCGGCCTCGTCGAGCAGCCGCCGGGCGACCCGCTCGGCCACCTTGGGCTCGAACAGGTACTGGGCCTTGGGGTCGTCGAGGCCTTCGGCCGCGTACTCGGCGCCGATGCCGGCGAAGAACCGGTCCTGCGTCAGCCCGGCCAGCGCCGCCGCCACGTTGGGGGTGTCGGACTTCACCAGCCCGCCGGCGACGATGCCGCCCACGTGCCCCGTCGGCTCGAGCACCAGGCTGCGGTAGCCGCGCAGGTGCAGCCGCAGCACCGCCATGATGCCGGCGAGGGTGGCGCCGTAGACGACGGCGTCGTAGCCGGCACCGCCGTCGGCGCCCACAGCGGCGCCGGCCGCCGTGGCGTGGGGAGCGTACGAGGACTCAGACACCGGACACCCGCTTCTCCGGCAGTGCCAGCACCGGGGTCGCGCTCCTCACCGTCTGCGACGGGCGCGTGCGCCGGATGTCGTCGGGCCAGCGGACCGGCGCGCCCACGGTGCCGGTGAGCAGGCGCTGCAGGTCTTCGACGCGGGCCGGTGTGTCGGCGACGGCGTGCGGCTCGGTGCCGTCGGCCCGGCAGAGCGCCGCCAGCGCGCCGACGGCCTCGCCGATGCTCCACTCGACCGGGTGCAGGCGGTAGCAGCCGTTGGTGATGTGGGTGGTGCCGATGTTCTTGCCGGCCGGCAGCAGGTTGCGCACGCGCACCGGCAGCAGCGCGCCGAGCGGGATCTGGAACGGGTAGGTCTCGAGGTTGACGTAGTTGACGCCGGCCGCGCTGGGGTGCAGGTCGATGTTGTAGTGCCCGACCCCGACGGAGTCGGCGAACTGCTCGGCGCCCTCGCCGTCGGGCCGGTCGACCACGGCGACGTGCTGCTCGAGGATGGTGAAGCGGGCCTGGATGCGGCGTGCCTCGCGGATGTAGGCGTACTTGGCGAGGCCGTCGTCGGTGCCGGTGAGGTCGGGCCGGAGCGTGAGGCCCGGGTAGCCGGTGCCGCCGTCGGGACGGGGCGCGTCGGTCTGCATCCAGTGCAGGTACGACAGCGACAGCTCCTTGCAGCGCTGCAGTGCCTTCCGGCGGGCGGTTTCGTCGACGCCGGGGCCCAGCAGCGGGGCCTCCCAGTAGTCGATGTTCGGCCAGTTCACCAGCGAGATGTCGGTGTCGATGACGTCGCGGCGGAACTGCGTGCGGGCGCGGATGCGGCGGAAGTGCCAGAGGTCGGGCAGCCGGACGGCGTCGAGGTCGCCCTCGAAGATGCGGTTGGTCTTGCCGGACATCGTGTGGATGTCGATCTTCTCCCAGGACAGCTGCGGCCCCGGCCAGAACGGGTCGACGTGCGTGGCCCAGTGGTCGTACGACGCCGGCTTCGCGACCGTGTGGTCCTCGCCCGGGCGGTACTCGAGCGGGAAGCACCAGGTGATGGCCTGCTGGTCGGTGGGATCGGGCTGGGGGGCGGCGTACGGCTCGCCGGTCTGCGCGTGCGACTCGGCGCCCACGACGTGCTCGACGCCGGCCAGCTCGAGGAGATCGCCCAGCTCGGTGGCGTCGACGACCAGCGGCGCGCTGGCCGTCAGGGTGTCGCCGCTGCCGGTGTGCCGCAGGGTGACGGCGGTGACCACGTCGCCGTCGACCTCGGCCGCCACCGGCACGTACCGGTAGTGGATGCTGATGCGACCGGCCGAGACCCAGCCGGCCAGCAGCTCGTCGATGACGGCGACCGCCACGCGCGGCTCGGCGCAGAGCTTGCTGACGTTGCCCAGGCCCGGGTTGAGGGTGGGGTCGGCCGCGGCCTCGGGGGTGAGCGGGTAGGTGCGGCGGTAGTAGTCGCGGATGCGGGTGCGGAGCTCGCCGTAGCCAGAGGAGACGTGCGGGGTCTCGATCCACGGGTGCTCGTCGGACGGCACCGCCTGTGCGGTGAGCTGCCCGCCGAGCCAGTCGGTCTCTTCGGTCAGCACCACGCGCAGGCCCAGCTTCGCCGCCGTCAGAGCGGCCGCCACGCCGCCGAGGCCGCCGCCCACGACCAGCAGATCGGTTCTCAGTTCCGTCACAGCTGACCCTCACTCCGCGTGCCGGCCAGGAGGCCGATGGTTGCTAATATTTGTTGATGTGGCGCCTGCCGCAATGTTTCGGTCACGCTACATCCACGTCCCCGGCCGGTGTCAAGGCGTGAGTGCCAGGCAATCTCCGCCACCGACGTCCGATGATCCCGATGCTGATATCAGCGATGGACAACTCGTATCTGCTGATGCTAGAACCGGAGTCATGACGTCCGAACCTGCCCTGCCCGGCCTGCGCTACTACCTCCCGCCTTCCGGCCCGCCCGAGGACGCGGAGGCCGACGTCGTCGTCTACGGCGCCACCTCCGGCGGCGTCACGGCGGCCGTGCGGGCGGCCCGCGACGGGCTGTCGGTCGTGCTGCTGGTCTTCGGCGACCACGTCGGCGGCATGACCACGGGCGGGCTCGGCACCACCGACGTCGGCGACGCGCGCACGGTCGGCGGTCTGGCTCGGGCGTTCTACGACGACGTCGCGGCCGCCTACAGGGCGCCGGCGCCGCACTGGGACGTCGAGGCGCACGTGGGCGAAGAGGTCCTCGAGGGCTGGCTGGCCGAGGCCGGCGTCGCGGTGCACCGCCGCCGGCACCTCGAGTCGGTCCGCAGCGACGGCGGCCGGCTCACCGAGCTGCGCACCGACGACGGCAGCACGTACCGCGCCAAGGTCTACGTCGACGCCTCCTACGAGGGCGACCTGCTGGCGGCGGCAGGAGTCACCTACCGGCTGGGCCGCGAGGCGTCGACGGTCCACGACGAGTCGGTGGCCGGCGTCCAGCACAGCATCAACCACCAGTTCCGGTACGCGGTCGACCCCTACGTCGTCCCCGGCCGGCCGTCGTCCGGGCTGCTGCCGGGCATCTCGGCCGACCCCTACGGCACGGTCGGCGACGGTGACCGGCGCATCCAGGCGTACAACTTCCGGCTGCACGTCACCACGTCCGCGAAGCGGCTGCCGTTCCCCCGGCCCGACGGCTACGACCCCGCCCGTTACGAGCTCCTGCGCCGCTACGTCGAGGCCGGCGGCTACGAGCTGTACGGGCGCACCACGCGGGTCCGCGGCGACGTCCACGACATGAACAACCACGGCGCGTTCTCCTCGGACCACATCGGCGCCAACTACGACTGGCCCGAGGCCGGCTACGCCCGCCGTGAGGAGATCTTCCAGGACCACGTGCGCTACCAGGCGGGGCTGCTGCACTTCCTGGCCACCGACCCGCGCCTGCCCGCCGCCGTGCGCGACGACACCAACGCCTTCGGCCTCGCGCCGGGCGAGTTCGCCGACACCTCGCATTGGCCGGCGCAGCTCTACATCCGCGAGGCCCGGCGCATGGTGTCCGACTACGTCATCACCCAGCACGACGCCACCGGAGCGGCCCGGGCCACCGACCCGGTGGCGCTGGCCTCGTACGTCATGGACTCCCACAACGCCAAGCGCGTCCTCGTCGACGGGCAGCCGCGCAACGAGGGCAACGTGCAACAGCCGCTGACCAGGCCGTTCGGCGTCTCGTACCGCGCGCTGGCGCCCAAGGCCGGCGAGGCCCCGAACCTGCTGGTGGCCTCCGCCATCTCCGCCTCGCACGTCGCGTTCGCGTCGGCCCGCATGGAGCCGGTGTTCATGATGCTCGGCGAGGTCGTGGGAGCCGCCGCGGGACAGGCGATCACCGATAAGGTCGCGGTCCAGGACATCGAGTACGCCGCGCTCCGGCGCGAGCTCGAGCTCGGTGGCGCCATCCTGCCGGCCGGCCATTGATCACGGGGGTGACGAAGCGGTGACGAACTCCGAAGGCACTGAGGTGACCCGCCGGTCGCGCCAGGCCGACGTCGCCCGCGAGGCCGGCGTCTCGCAGTCGACGGTGTCCATGGTGCTGGGCGGCGCGGCTGAACACGCCCGCATCTCACCCGAGACCCAGCGCCGCGTCGTCGAGGCGGCCCGCCGGCTGAACTACGTCGCACCCCTGCAGCCGCGCTCCCTGGGCTGGTTGCAGGGGCGGCCGGTGGCGGCGCCGCTGCTGCTCGGCGTCCACACCTTCGAGCCGATCTTCCCGACCAGCGCGCGCGACTACTACTTCGAGTTCCTGCGCGGCATCGAGGAGCAGTCCGGTGTCGAGGGCTGCAACCTCGTGCTGTTCACCGCCGCACCCGACGAGGACGGCGTCCGGCGCATCTACCACGGCAGCACCAACAGCCTGCGGCAGGCGACCGGCAGCCTGCTGCTCGGCTACCACCCGCACCGCGACGACCTCGCCCGGCTGGCCCAGGACGGTTACCCGTTCGTCTACATCGGCCACCGCGAGGTCCCCGGTACTGAGATCAGCTACGTCGGCGGCGACTACCGCTCCGGTACCGGCCGCATCGTCGACGAGCTGGTCGCCATGGGCCACCGCACGTTCGCCTACCTCGGCGACCCTGCCCGCGACGAGCCCCAGGTCGACCGGTGGGACGGCTTCAGCAGCGCGCTCGGCCGGTTCGGGCTCCCAGTGCCCGAACCCGCCTACGACCGGCCCGACGAGCTGACCGCCCAGTGGCTCGACGGCGTGGTCGACGCCGGCGCGACGGTCGTGGTGGTCGAGTCGGTCGGGCTGCTGCGAGTGCTGACGGCCATGGCCGGCCTGCGCGGGCTCTCCATCCCCGACGACCTCTCCGTCGTGCTGTTGGTCGACGATCCCGGCGGCGAGATCGGCGGGCGCTCGTGGGCGTCGCTGCAGGTGCCGCGCAACGCCATGGGGCGGCGTGCGGTCCGGCTGCTGACCTCGCTGATCACCGATCCGGGCGGCGACTACGAGCGGCAGATCCTGCTGCCCTGCGCGCAGACGCTCGAAGGCACGGTCGCCCCGCCGCGCCCGGCTAGTGTCGTGAGTCAATAGTTCGTATTTAGTGGGTAGGCTTTGCGGGTGCCGAGTCCGGTTGCCCCTGTTGTGACGTTGACTGATGAGGAGCGGTCGCAGCTGTTGACGTGGTCGCGGCGGCCGACGAGCGCGAATGCGTTGGCGGTGCGGTCGCGGATCGTGCTGGCCGCTGGTGACGGGCTGGGGAACACCGCGATCGCGCAGAAGCTCGGGATCGCGGTGTCGAGTGCGCGTAAGTGGCGCTCGCGGTTCGTCGCCGACCGACTCGATGGCCTGCTTGATGAACCGCGCCCTGGCCGGCCCCGCACGGTTGGTGACGAGCAGGTCGAGGCGGTGATCACCCGGACGCTGGAGACGACGCCGAAGGATGCGACGCACTGGTCGACTCGGTCGCTGGCGGCCGAGCTGGGCCTGTCGCAGTCCGCGGTCTCGCGGATCTGGCGGGCCTTCGGCCTGCAGCCGCACCGGCAGGAGTCGTGGAAGCTGTCCAAGGACCCGCTGTTCGTCGACAAGGTCAAAGACGTCGTGGGTCTCTACCTCGACCCGCCCGAGCGGGCCGTGGTGCTGTGCGTGGACGAGAAGTCCCAGATCCAGGCCCTGGACCGCACGGCCCCGATCCTGCCCATGCTCCCGGGCACCCCGCAGCGCGCCACCCATGACTACAAGCGCTACGGCACGTCCAGCCTCTACGCCGCCCTCGACCTCGCCACCGGCCAGGTCATCGGCTCGCTGCACGCCCGCCACCGAGCGATCGAGTTCAAGAAGTTCCTGGCCAAGATCGACGCCGAGGTGCCCGGAACTCGACGTGCACGTCGTGCTCGACAACGCCTCGACCCACAAGACACCGGCCGTGAAGCGATGGCTGATCGAACACCCCCGCTTCACGCTCCACTTCACCCCGACCAGCTCCTCATGGCTCAACCTGGTCGAACGCTGGTTCGGCGAGCTGACCACGAAGAAACTCCAACGCGGCACCCACCGGTCAGTCCGCGAACTCAACACCGACATCCGCGCCTGGATCGACACCTGGAACGACAACCCCAGGCCCTACGTGTGGACCAAGACCGCCGACCAGATCCTCGAATCCATCGCCAGATACTGCACGCGAATTAACGACTCAGGACACTAGGCCTTGAGCACTCGGTAGCGCAGGACGGTGCCGGTCGCCTCGACGAGCTCGAGGTCGACCCGCTCGCGGCCCGGGCCGCCGTAGAGCCGCACGCCGTCGCCGAGGAGGAGCGGAGCGAGGTCGACCAGCAGCTCGTCGACCAGCCCGGCCTCGAGGCACTGCAGCGCCACGTCGGCTCCGAGCACCAGCAGGTCGCCGTCGCCGGCGGCGGCCATGGCCGTCGAGACCGCGGCGCCGATGTCACCGGACAGGAACGTCCGCGCCCCAGCCGACCCGGCCGACCCGGCCGACCCGGCCGCCCCGCTGTCCGCCTCGGCCGGCGGATGCGTCGTCAGCACGAACTCCGGGCCGGACCACTCGCCCTCGAACGCCTCGCCGCTGCCCTTCCCGACGTCGCGCTGCCCGACGTCGTAGGTGTGCCGGCCGCAGAGGATCGCGCCCACCCGCGGCACCACGTCGGTCGAGGCCTCCGGCGCCGCGGGCCGCTCGAACACCCAGTCCATGTCGTGGTCCGGCCCGGCGATGAACCCGTCGACCGACATCGTCACGTGCCACAGCACCCTGCCCATCCCCCGAACCTATCGGCGCGGACCCGCCGAGGACCGGCGCCGTGCGGCAGGCTGGGGACATGGCGTACGACGAAGGGCTCGCCGCCCGCATCCGCGATCTGATGGCCGACCGCCTCGACGTCGCAGAGAAGCGTATGTTCGGCGGCCTCGCGTTCCTGGTCAACGGCAACATGGCGGTCGGTGTCCACCACGACGACCTCATGGTGCGGCTGCCCGCCGACGAGCACGAGGCGGCCCTCGGCGAGCCCGGCGCGAAGCCGTTCGACATGACCGGCCGGCCGATGAAGGGCTGGCTGGTGGTCGACGCCGCCGCGCTCGCCGAGGACGACGACCTGCGTCGCTGGGTCGGGCGGGGCGTCGACTTCGCCGGCTCCCTCCCGCCCAAGTAACGCGGGCAGCGCTCACCAGACCGGCTCGGGCCGCCCGTCCCCGATCCCCCGCAGCCGGTCGCGATGCGCGACCACGCGCCGGAGGATCTCGGCCAGCACGTCGGGGAACCGCGGGTCGCGCAGGAACTTGGTGTGCACGAACACCGCCCGCTCGACCACCCGCGCCGACGTGTCGTACGACAGCGGCACCCCGTCGGCCCACTGCTTCCAGGCCGGGTCCTGGTGCGTCGGCGTGAACCCGGCCTCGGCCCACACGCCCTCGGCGGCCAGCGTCACCCGCAGGTCCTTCGGCGTCAGGCCGAGCGACGACTCCAGCGCGTCGGTGCAGGACAGGTAGAGCGAGAAGAACGGCGGGTACTCCGCGTCCGGCGGCGGGTTCCAGAGCACCGGCTCCGGGAACACCGAGCGATCGTCGATCAACGAACGGATCAGCCGCCGGTT
This sequence comes from Jiangella mangrovi, assembly GCF_014204975.1. Taxonomy (NCBI): domain Bacteria; kingdom Bacillati; phylum Actinomycetota; class Actinomycetes; order Jiangellales; family Jiangellaceae; genus Jiangella; species Jiangella mangrovi. The sequence goes on along the minus strand of NZ_JACHMM010000001.1, from coordinate 2,589,301 downwards.
CTCCCGCATCTGCAGCCGTGCGTGCAGCGCGCGCAGCCACTGCACCAGCAGCAGGGCGGCCGGTTGCTCGCCCATGCGCTGGTTGCCGGCCATCATCGGCCCGACCTCGGCGTACGGGATCGGGTCGAGGCGGCCGGGCCCGGTGCCGCAGTCGGTGTCGGCGCGCAGCAGCGCCGCCAGCTCCGGGTCCGAGGTCACCGTCAGACCGCCCTCGCACGACGGCGCCGCCTTGCCGCCGCCCTGTCCGGAGATCGACGCCGTCGGCGCACCCTCGCCGTCGTACCGGGCCGCGCCGCCCAGCGCGTTGTCGTGGTGGACGACGACGTCGTACTCGCGGCCCAGCGCGGCGATCCGGTCGATCGCGCCGAAGTTGCCGTACATGGTCGCCGGGACGACGGCCAGGACGCGGCCGGCATGCGACGCCAGGTACGACGCCACCACCTCCTCGTCCATCGTCGCGTCGAGCTTCGCCGGGACCGGGACCAGTCGCGGCGCCCGGCCCAGCTGAGCCGCCACCCCGAGCACGACGCCGTGGTGCGCCGACGCGTGCGTCAGATCGGCCACCAGCACCTCGGACCGTCCTTCCGCCCACGAAGAGCCCCGGGCGAACAGCTGCGCCCGCAGGCCGCTCGCGATCGCCAGCGTCCCGTTGGGCTGGCCGACGCCGTACCGGTAGCCGCTGGTGTCGGCGACGACCTGCTCGAGCACCGCCCGCCACTTGGCCGGGTGGTTGGCGTAGCCGACCCACTGCCCGCCGTCGGTGATCTCGCCCAGGATCGCGCTCTCCACGGCGCCGACCTCCGGCCAGACCGGGTCGGTCTCCGGCGTGATGACGGGCGAACCGCCCAGGACGGCCGGCAGCGCGACGGCGCTCATCGCGCACCCCCGGCCGCATCGAACAGCGAATGGCCCGGGGCATATCTCTCCAGCGCGTCCGGATCCACCCGCAACCCCAGCCCCGGCGACGACGGCACCGCCAGCAGCCCGTCGGCGTCCAGGGCGAACCCATCCGCCGCCAGCTCGTCGATGTAGGCCGACCCGGTCTTGTACTCCACCAGCTCCGTGCCCGGCAGCGCCGCCGCCAGCTGCAGGTCGGCGGCCAGCCCGACGGCGGTGTTCCAGCCGTGCGGCACGAACGCGACCCCGAACTCGGCGGCCAGCCAGGCCACGCGGCGCGACTCCGAGAGCCCCCCGCCCTTGGTGGTGTCCGGCTGCACGATGTCGAACGCGCCCGCGGTGAGGAAGCTGTGGAAGTCCTGCCGGCGGGTCAGCACCTCGCCGCCGGAGATCGGCACCCGCGAGCGCTGCCTCAGCGACGCGAAGCCCTCGACGTCGTCGGGGCGCAGCGCCTCCTCGAACCACGCGACGTCGTACCCGGCCAGCATGTCCGCCGTCCGCACCGCCCACGACAGCCCGCGCGACCAGAACGCGTCGGATCCGCCGGCGTCGACGGCGAGCAGCGCGTCCGGCCCGACGGTCTCGCGCGCGGCCCGCACGATCTCCTCGTCGACGGCGTCGCTCACCCGGCCGAACGCCCCCCAGCCGATCTTGAACGCGGTGAACCCCTGCGCCACCAGCCGCGCGAGGTCGTCCTTCAGCACCGGCGGGTCGTCCATCAGCACCGAGGCGTACGGCCGGACCCGCTCGCGGTACCGCCCGCCCAGCAGCGTGCTCACCGGCAGCCCGGTGACCTGCCCGAGGATGTCCCACAGCGCGATGTCGATGCCGCTGACGGTGTGCGTGACCGCGCCGCCGCGGCCCAGCCAGAAGGTGTTCTCGTGCAGGATCTGGCTGACGCGGTCCGGCTCGCGCGGGTCGGCGCCGACGGCGAGCGGGCGCAGCGTGTCCAGCGCCGCCCGCACCAGTGTCTCGCTGGAGAACACGCTGCCGATGCCCACCACGCCCTCGTCGGTGTGCACCGCGACGAGCGTATGGACGTTGTCGTCCGGGTCCAGCTCGCGCGCCCAGCCGCCCTTCGGCGTCGCGCCGCGCAGCCCGGCCGCTCTGATGTCAGTGATCCGCATGGTCCCTCTCCACGTCGATGACGACCGCCTCGCCGGCGGCCAGCTCGAACTCCTCGGCAACGACCCGCCGCATCGGAGCGCCGGCCGCCGACACCGTCGACAGCAGCACCCGCCCGGTCACCGCGACCGGCACCGACGCCGGCCGGTCGGTGAGGTTGAGCAGCACGAGCTTCTGGTCGTTCCCGTGCGCACGCCGGTACGCGAGTACCGCCTCGGTCCCGCCGTCCGGGATGTCGAACGCGATCGACCCGCGCCGCAGCGCCGGCGACGCGTGCCGCAGCCGGGTCAGCGCCCGGTACAGCCGCAGCATCGACTCCGGGTCGGCCAGCTGCGCCACCACGTTCAGCCGCTCCACGTCGTGCGACACCGGCAGCCACAGCGACGCCTCCGGAGCCGACGAGAACCCGCCGTTGACGCCGTCGGTCCAGGGCATCGGGGTGCGCGACGGGTCCCGGCTCACGCCGCCGTGGGTGCGGGCGAAGTAGTCGCGCTGCCGCTCCACCGGCACCGGCTGGTCGGTCATGCCCAGCTCGTCGGCGTAGAGCAGGCACGGCGTCGCGGCCAGCGTGAGCAGCAGGACGGCGGCCACCCGCGCCTGCGCGGGACCGAGCCGGGTGGCCAGCCGCACCCGGTCGTGGTTGCCCAGCGCGACGATCGGCCAGGCGCCGTCGGGGAGCGCCGCGTACAGGGCGGCCAGCTCCGAGCGCAGCAGGTCGGCCCGCCAGTGCGTCTCGAGCAGCCGGAACGGGAACGGCAGGTGCATGCCGGCGGAGTAGTACTCGGCCCAGTCGGCCCACGGCATCGCTTCGATCTCGGCGATCGTCAGGCGCGACCCGGCGTACTCGTCGGCGACGGCGCGGATCTCGGCCAGCGCCGTGAACGTGTCCGGGTGCCGGCGGTCGTGCACGTGCAGCTGGGTGCCGAAGTCGGGGTGCTGCAGGTCGAAGGCGTTGTGGTTCCCACCGGGCGCCGCCGGGTTGTCGCGGAACTCTGGGTCCTTCAGCAGCATGTGCGCGACGTCGATACGCACGCCGTCGGCGCCGCGGTCCAGCCAGAACCGCAGCACGTCCAGCAGGGCCTTGCGCACCTCGGCGTTGCGCCAGTTGAGGTCGGGCTGCTCCACCAGGTGCGAGTGCAGGTAGTACTGCCCGGTCGGCTCGTCGTACTCCCACACCGACCCGCCGGCCTCGCTGGTCCAGTTGTTCGGCACGCCGCCGCCGGGCGCCGGGTCACGCCACACGTACCAGTCCCGCATCGGGTCGTCCCGCGACGACCGCGACGCGACGAACCACGGGTGCCGGTCCGAGGTGTGGTTCGGGATGTAGTCGACGATCACCCTGATGCCCCGCTCATGCGCGGCCGCGACCAGCCGGTCGAACTTCTCCAGGGAACCGAACACCGGCTCGACGTCGAGGTAGTCCGACACGTCGAAGCCCTGGTCCAGCAGCGGCGAGCGGTAGAACGGCCCGGTCCAGACGGCGTCGACGCCCAGGTCGCGCAGGTAGTCCAGGCCCTCGATCAGCCCCTCGAGGTCGCCGATGCCGTCGCCGGACCCGTCGCGGAAGCTCGGCAGGTGGCACTCGTAGACCACGGCGCCGCGCCACCAGTCCTCGTCCGAGCCCGCCCCGCCGACCAGGCCGGCCGCCCGCACCCCGGCGGCCACCAGGTCGTCCTCGATGTCGGGCCGGAACGGCAGATGGCAGGCGATGATCGGCACCTCGTACGCCGGGTACGGGTCGGCCGGCGGCTCGTACGCGTCGTGCGTCGGCGCGTAGCCGAGCCAGCCGTTCGTCGTCGACAGCACCAGGCAGTTCTCGCCCACCGCCTCCTGCAGCCGGCGCTTGATGCCGTGGAACACCTCGACGTTGTAGCCGAGCAGGGTCAGCGGGCCCAGCCGCAGCGCGTGCATCCACAGCGGGCGGCGCACGTCCTCCCCGGCCTCCAGCGCGGCGACGGTCCGCCCCAACGACACAGCGGTGACCTCGTCGCCCTCGTCCCGCCGCCGGCGCAGCTCGTCGAGGTCGTACGGCGCCAGCTCGTACGGGATCTCCTGTTTGACGACGGCGACGGCGTCACCGTCCGTGGGGAGCGGCTCGGCGGACGCCAGCCCCGCGGACACCGCGTCGGCGAACCGGCCCGCGAACAGCTCGAGCGCGACCATGGACTCGTCCGCCGGGCCGTGCGCGTAGAGCGGGTTGATGTCGCCGAGCGCGCCCTGCAGGAAGACGCCGGTCGCCCCGGGGTGCGCCGCCTCGACGATCCGCAGCGCCTCGCCGGGGTAGTCGCCGTGCACCGCGGACGTCTCCTCGCAGCAGATCACCGGGTGGCACGAGTAGGAGGCGACGAACCCGGCCAGCTCGCCGCCGTGGTCGACCCGCAGCACGTGCACGCCGGAGTCGATCAGCGACGGGTCGCGCGACGGCAGCATGCGGTTGTGCGCGAACTCCTCCAGCGGGACGACGGCGTGCCGCACGGTCGACGGCGCCAGCGCGGCGATCGCCTCGACACACGCGCGGGCGATCAGCTCCGCCACCCCCGCGACGTACCGCTCGTCGGGCTCACCCCAGCCGACGTTCTCGACGGTCGCCGGGCCCGAGTGGTTGTGGGTGGCGTGCACGACCACCTCGCCGGGGTGCCAGCCGGTCGCATCCGCCACCCGCGCGACGACGTCGTCGACGATGGCGGCCGAGACACCGAGCAGGTCGCAGCTCACCAGCACCCAGCGCCCGCCGTCGACACCTGAGGCCACCGCGATCGCCCGGGCGTACAACGGAGCGTGCACCGACGTCGCGCGCCGGCCCAGGAACGGGCCGAACCCGGCCAGCTCGACGCCGAGGGGCGGAGTGAGGTCTGTCCGGCCGAAGCCGATCCGCACGGTCATGGGTCTACTCATCCTTTCGAGACACCGGCCAGCAGGCCGCGGACGAAGTGCCGCTGCAGGGCGACGAAGACGGCCATCGGCACCAGCACCGACAGCACGGCGGCGGACGTGAGGATCTCCCAGCCGTCGCCGCGCGAGGCGACCAGCTGCGACACCGCGACCGTCATCGGCGCGACGTCGCGGAAGCCGCCCATGAAGATCAGCGCGACCAGCAGGTCGTTCCAGGTCCACACGAAGTCGAAGATCGCCAGCGCCGCCAGCGCCGGGCGGGCCACCGGCAGCACGATCGAGAAGAAGATCTGGCCGCGGCCGGCGCCGTCCATCTCGGCGGCCTCGAACAGCTCCCTCGGGATCGCGGCGAAGAAGTTGTGCAGCAGGTAGATCGCGAAGGGCAGCCCGAACCCCAGGTGCACCAGCCAGATGCCGAGGAAGCTGCCGGTGAGGTCGAGCGTGCTGAACATCCGCAGCAGCGGCACCAGCGTGATCTGGATCGGCACGATGATCAGCGCGACCGTCGTCAGCAGCACCGCCGAGCGCAGCCGGAACCGCATACCGGCCAGCGTGTACGCCGCGGCAGCGCCGACGGCCACCGTCAGCAGCGTCGCCGGCACCACCACCGCGAGGCTGTTGAACAGGCTCAGCGCCATGCCGTCGCGGTCGAGCACGCGCCGGTAGTTCTCCAGCGTGTAGTCGCCGGGCAGCGCGAACGACTCCCACCAGGCCGACGACAGCACCGCCCAGGACGGCCGGAACGCGCTGACCGCCAGCCCGAGCAGCGGGATCACCCAGACCGCGGCCACGCCCATCACGACCACGTGCACCGGGATCCGCCGCAGCGCCGCCGCCATCACGCGGCCCCGGTCTCGCGGCGGAACTGCCGCACGTTGGCGATCATGATCGGCGCGACGGTGAGCATGAGGATCGTCGCGACGGCGCCGGCCAGCCCGTTGTCCTTGGCGGTGAACAGCGCGCGGTACATGACGGTCGACAGCACGTCGGTGCCGTAGTTGCCGTTGGTCATCACGTAGACGATGTCGAACGCCTTGAGCGCGACCACCGTCATCGTCGTCGCCACGACCACCACCGTCGGCATCAGGAACGGCAGCGTGACGTGCCGGAACGCCGCCCACTCCGAGGCGCCGTCCAGCCGGGCCGCCTCGAGCAGCTCGCCCGGCACCGACCGCAGTGCCGCGTCGAAGATCACCATGGCGAACCCGGCCTGGGTCCACAGCGTCGCGCCGATCAGCGCGTAGTTGTTGGTGGCGGTGTCGATGATCCACGAGACCGGCTCGCCGCCGAGCGCCGTCACGACGGCGTTCAGGGTGCCGGTCTGCGCGGCGCCCGGCGGCTGGTAGTCGTACATGAAGCTCCAGATCACCCCGGCCGCGACGGCCGAGATCGCGATCGGCAGGAACAGCGCCGCCTTCACCAGCGCGCCGTAGCGGACCCGGTCGGCCAGCACCGCGATCGCCAGCCCGACCAGCACCGCGAGCGTCGGCAGCAGCACCACCCAGAGCACGGTGTTGCGCAGCGCGATGCGGGTGACCTCGTCGGACAGTGTCTGCGCGTAGTTGGCGAGGCCCTCGAACCCGCCGTCGGCGCCGAAGAAGCTCCAGACCACGGTGATGAGGGCCGGCGCGGCGAGCGTGAGCAGCACCATCGCGACCGCCGGGGCGGCGAACAGCCAGGGCACGAGCCTCCGGTACGCCCCGTGGGGCAGCGCGGCCAGGGCGCGGTCGCCGAGGCGCAGGTAGGCCCAACCGGCGACGACGATCACGGCCGTCGCCGCCAGCGTGAGGAGGATCCGATCGGCGATCATCCCCGGGCGTCCTCGATGCCCTGCAGGATCGCGTCCAGGTCGCCCGGGTTCTGCGCGAACGCCAGCCCGGACTGCCAGAACGCGTCCACCTCGGACTGCGGCATCAGCGAGTTGCCCAGCGGATACGTCCCCTCCGCCTCGGTCAGGACCTCCTGAGCCCGGCGCAGGAACGGGTCCTCGTAGGCGTCAGCGGCGACGGTGACGTTCGGCGAGAGCCAGCGCCCGGTCGCCGCGATCAGCGTGCCGGCCTCGGTCGACGCGAGATAGCGGGTCAGCGCGGCCGACTGCGGCGTCTCGGTGATCATGCCGAGGATCTCGCCGGAGATGGAAGCGATGCCCGGATGTTCCGGATTGAAGTCGGGTGCGGGGAAGAAGTCGAGGTCCTCGCCGGGCACCAGGTCCGGGAAGGCGTCGGTGATGATCCCGCCCATGAACGTGGCCTGCTGGATCAGGGAGCAGCCGGGCTCGTCGGCGAACATGGGGTTGGCGGCCTGCGAGAAGTCGGTGCTGAGCACCGTCGTCGTCCCGCCGTAGACCATGCCGTCGGCGATCATCTCGCCGTACGTCTCGAAGGCCTGCTTCACCTGTGGCGACGTCCACGGCTCGGCGCCCTCGCGCCAGGCGCGGTGGAACTCCGGGCCGGCCTGGCGGAGCAGGATCTCGTCGATGAAGTCCGCGGCCGGCCAGCCGCTCGCGGCGCCGCTCTCGAGGCCGACGCACCAGGGCGTCTCGCCCTGCGCCGCCTTGTCGCGCGCCCACGCCTGCAGCTCGTCCCAGCTGGCCGGTTCGGTGGGGCCGTCGTAGCGGCTCGGGTCGTACCAGATCAGCCCGCCCAGGTTGACGGTGTTGTACAGGCCGAACAGCTCGCCGCCGGCGGTGCCGGTCTCGAGCATGCTGGCCGGGTAGTTCGCGCTGAGCACGGCGGCGTCGACGACGCCGTTCAGGTCGACCAGCTCGCCCTGCTCGGCCAGCGCCGACATCTCGCCGATGGCCGGTGTCGCGACGAGATCCGGCGGGTTGCCGCCGTCGACCCGGGTCTGCAGGACGGCGGCGAAGTCGCGGGTGCCCTCGTACTGCACCTCGATGCCGGTGGCGTCCTCGAACGGCGCGACGACGCTGAGGAACGCGTCGAGCTCCTCGCCGCCCAGCACGCCGAGCATCGTCACGCTGCCGCCGAGCTCCTCGCCGCCGGCGGCTTCTCGTGCCGCATCCTGCGCGGCGGCGACGGCGGCGTCGTCGGCCGCGGGTTCCTCCGCGGGCCGGGCGGACTCGCTCGTGCTGCACGCGGCGAGGACGGTGACGACGGCGATGGCTGCGGCACCGGGCGCGACAAGCGCGGTCGCACGGTGACGGAGGTTCATGGTCGGCTCCTCGGTTCGTCGGGATGACCGGGGTCGGTGTGTAGTGCGGGACCGTAACAGAGTCGACGGCCGATTGTCGACAGTCGCTCATATGCTCTAGGATCATCGCCATCCGCTCGTCACACACCGCTGGAGGGCCATATGACCGGGCTGGGCTTGCGACGGGTACCGAGCCTGTCGCGGCGCGAGCACGTCGCCGAGATCCTGCGCGAGGCGATCACCAGTGGCCGGCTCAAGCCCGGCGACCGGCTGATCGAGCTCGACCTCGCCGCGGAGCTCGGCACCAGCCGCGCCCCCATCCGCGAGGCGCTGCGCCAGCTCGAGCAGGAGGGGCTGGTCGCGTCCTACCCGTACCGCGGCAGCGAGGTGCTGGGCGTCTCGCAGGACGAGGTCGAGCAGGTCCTGGTGCCGATCCGGATCACGCTCGAGCGGTTCGCGTTCGGCAAGGCACTGGACAAGCTCGCCCCCGGCGACCTCGACGAGCTGCAGGGAATGGTCGACGACATGCTGGTGGCGGCGTCCGGCGGCGAGGCCGAACGGCTGGCCGACCTCGACATCCGCTTCCACGAACTGGTCATCACCCGCTCCGAGCAGCGGCACTGCCTGCAGATGTGGAAGACCATCCAGCCGCGGGTGCGCGCCTACTTCCGCCGCGACGCGCCGGCGCACTCCGACCCCGCCGAGGTGGCACGGCAGCACCAGGAGCTGCTCGACGTCATCCGCGCCGGCGACCGCGAGGCCGTGCTGGACGCCGTCGAGCGGCACATCCACATCCACCTCGCGCCCGGCGGTTCGGACGGCGACGATGTGGCCTGAGACGGTCGCCGTCACCGGCGCGGGCTCCGGCATCGGCCGGGCGGTCCTGCTGGCGGCAGCTTCCCGCGGAGCCCGGGTGGCGGCCCTCGACGTGGACGAATCGGCGGCGACGGCGGCAGCTGCGGCCGCGCGGGCGGCAGGTGCGCCCGACGCCGTGGCGGTCGCATGTGACGTCTCGTCGGAGGCATCGGTGGCGACGGCGTTCGCGGCGGTGGCCGACGCCGTCGGCGACCCGAGTGCGGTGTTCGCCAACGCCGGCATCGAGGTCAACGGCTCCTTGCACGAGTTCCCGGCCGCGGACTGGGAGCGCGTCGTCGCCGTCAACCTGGTCGGCGTGTTCCTGACCTGCCGCGAGGCGCTGCGCCGGCTGGTCGCGGCCGGCCGCGGCGGCTCCGTCGTCTGCACGTCGTCGCCGGCCGCGTTCGTCGGTCACTCCGGCGGCGGCAACAGCGCCTACGCGGCGTCGAAGGGCGGGGTGTCGGCGTTCGTCCGGTCCGCGGCGCTGGACTACGCGCCGCACGGCATCCGCGTCAACGCCGTCGTGCCCGGCGCCACCGAGACGGCGATGCTGACCGCCGGCGGCGCGGACCTGGACCGGATCCGGGCCGCCGCCGCGACGCAGGTCCCCCTCGGGCGGCTCGGCCGGCCCGACGAGGTGGCCGCGGCGGTGCTGTGGCTGCTGTCCGACGAGTCGTCGTACGTCACCGGGTCCCACCTGGTCTGCGACGGCGGCCTGATGGCGAAGAGCGCCAACGACTTCTGACTTCTTCTGAGGAGGGTTCGAGTGGAGCCGATCGGTTCGACGGTCTGGGTGGTCGCCGACGGGTACATCCCGCCCGGCAGCAGCGGCGACGACCCGGCTCTGGCCAGTCACGAGAGCGTCTGCATCCTCAACGCGGGGGCGGCCGACGCGACGGTGGAGCTCTGGGTCTACTTCACCGACCGTGAGCCGGACGGCCCGCACGTCCTGCCGGTCCCGGCGCGGCGGGCGTACCACCAGCAGCTCGGCGCGCTGGGCGTTCCGGCGGGCGTCGACTACAGCGTCGTGCTGCACAGTGACGTGCCGGTGGTGGTGCAGCACACGCGGCTGGACTCGCGGCAGGCCGCGAACGCCCTGATGTCGACCATCGCGTATCCGGCCCGGTGAGTCCGATGGTGAGGACGCGGCGGAGTGAGCTGACCGGGCCGCGGACGTCGGCCGTGCGGTCCGTGGAGCTGCCGGAGCCCGGGTACGGCGAGGTCCTGCTGAAGGTCCTGGTCAGCGGGGTATGTGCGAGCGAGGTCGCCGACTGGACGGCCGGCGAGCCTGCGGTCTTGGGGCACGAGCCGGTGGGCGAGGTCGTCGCCGTCGGGCCCGATGTGACGGCGTTCGCGGCGGGCGACCTCGTCACCGGCCGCGTCGACGCCGCGTTCGCCGACCACGCCACCGGCGACGTGCGCGACCTCGTCCCGGTGCCGCCCGGCCTGGACCCGGCCGAGGCCATCGGCGAGCCGCTCGGCTGCGTCGTCGAGGCGCTGCGCCGGACCCGCCTCGACACCGGCGACCGGGTCGCCGTCGTCGGGACCGGGTTCATGGGGCTGGTGCTGCTGCAGCTCCTGCGGCACGCGGGGACCCGGCAGGTCGTGGCGATCGACCCGCGGCCGGACGCGCGCGAGCTGGCCCTGGTGCACGGCGCGGACGCCGCGGTGGCGCCTGGCGAGGCCGCGGGTACTGCGCACGACGACGCCTTCGACGTCGTCGTCGAGGCGTCCGGCACCGCACCCGGCCTCGACCTCGCGACGACACTGGTCCGCCCGCACGGCGTGCTGTCGATCATGGGCTACCACCAGGAGCCGCGCACCGTCGACCTGCGAACGTGGAACTGGAAGGCCATCGACGTCGTCAACGCCCACGTCCGCGACCGCGACCGCCTACGCGAGAGCGTCCGGCGCGGCCTCGACCTCGTGGCCGCCGGCCGCATCGACGTCGGCGCGCTGGTCACTCACCGCTTCGCCCTCGACCAGGTGGACGCCGCCTTCGAGGCGCTGGTCGCCAAGGAGCCCGGCTTCGTCAAGGCCGCCATCGCCTGGTGACGCTTGCGCTCGCGCCCCGCCGAAAGTTGATCTTGGAGTTCTTCGCTGACTGCGGGCCGAAATGTCCGATAGATGGCCGAAGAACTCCAAGATCAACTTTGAGTGGGTGGGGGCGTGGGAGCGGCGGGAGCGGCCGAGCGCCCGGCGAAGGGCTGGCCGAGGATCGCCGACGTCAGCGCCTCGACCGGCTCGACGGGTGAGCGAGGGTTGGACAGCAGCGTGAAGTCGATGTCGCCGAGCTCGGGCAGCCCCACCGAGGCGGGCAGCGCCTGCAGGTCCGCCGGCACCAGGCTGCTCGGGAACACCGCCACCCCGATGCCCGCCCGCGCCGCCGCCAGGACGCCGTTGACCTCCAGCGTCTTGCACGTGATCTTCCACGACCGCCCGGACTCCGCGAGCACCCGCAGCGCCGTCACGCGGCTGACCGAGGGCGCGGTGTAGGTGATGAGCGGGATCGGCTCGTCGGGGCGGACCTGGGTGCCGGGCAGGCCGATCCACACCAGCCGGTCGCGGCGGACGACGCGGCCGACGGTCTCGTCGGGGAACTCCTTGATGAAGACGAGGTCGAGCTGGTTGGCCTCGAGCCGGCGCATGAGCGTGCGCGTCTGCGTGACGGTGAGTTCCAGGTTGATGCGCGGGTGCAACTGCCGGAACGCCCGCAGGACGGCGGGCAGCTGGGCCAGCGCGAGGTCGTCGGCGGCGCCGAAACGGAGCCGGCCGCGCATGGCGGTGCCGGTGAAGTAGCTGGCCGCCTCGTCGTGGGCGGCGAGGATCGAGCGGGCGAAGCCGGCCATCGCCTCGCCGTTGTCGGTGAGAGCGGTAGCCCGGGTGTCGCGCAGCAGCAGCTGCCGCCCGGCCGCCTCCTCGAGCCGCCGGACGTGCTGGCTGACGCTGGGCTGGCTGATGCCGAGCTGCTGCGCCGCCTGGGTGAAGCTCAGCGTCGACGCCACCGCCAGGAATGTCCGCAGATGCACCGGATCGAACACGGGCCGTTCACCGCCATCGGGAGTCGTCATTGGATTTCTTGATGACATTTATAGCCCTTATCGGCTTCGTGAATCGGCAGTTCAGCACCTAACGTTGACCACGGTCCTGCCAATCCGACACAAGGAACCACACCGTGAGACCGGCGCCCGTCGCCCTTCACCCGTCCTCACAAGCCCACTCAGATACCCGCCCGGTCGCGCCGCCCCTCGCGGACGACCAGCAGCACCGGTCGCACTGGCGCGACACCTTCGCCTCGCTTCGGGTACGCAACTACCGTCTCTACGTCACCTCTCAGGTCCTGACCAACACGTGCGGCTGGATGCAGCGCGTCGCGCAGGACTGGCTCATCCTCAGCCTGACCGGCAACGTCGCCTGGGTCGGGCTCACCGTCAGCCTCCAGCTCGCCCCGATGCTCGTGTTCGGCCTCTGGGGCGGCGTCGTCGCCGACCGCTTCGACAAGCGCAGGCTGCTGATGATCACGCAGTCGCTGATCGCGCTGTCCGCCCTGGTGCTCGGGACGCTCACGCTGCTCGGCGCCATCGAGCCGTGGCACGTCCTGGCCGCGGCCGCCTTCACCGGCCTCGCGATCGTCATCGACAACCCGGCGCGGCAGGCGTTCGTGCCGGAGGTCGCCGGGCATCAGCACCTGCGCAACGCCATCAGCATCAACTCGACGGTGTTCCAGATCGGCGCGCTCGTCGGCCCGGCCCTGGCCGCCGTCGGCATCGCGCTGGTCGGCGAGGGCTGGTCGTTCATCGTCAACGCCATGGCCGGGGTCACCGCCGTCGTGCTGCTGGTGATGATGCGCGCGTCCGAGCTCTCGGCCGCGCCCGCCATCGCCCGCACCCGCGGCCAGCTGCGAGAGGGCCTGCGCTACGTCGGCGAGAAGCCGGCCATCCTGTGGTCGACCGTGCTGGTCGGCTTCGTCGCGATCACCGGCATCAACCTCGCCACCGTCCTGGCCGCCTACGCCGACGACGTGTTCGACATCGGGTCCGCGGGCTACGGCCTGCTCAACTCGTGTCTGGCCGCCGGCGCCGTGGCGGGCGCGCTCGCCTCGACCCGGCGCAGGAGCCTGCGGCTTCGCACGCTCGTCTACACCTCGGGCGTGCTCGGCGTCCTGCTGATGGTCGCCGGGGTGATCGCCTGGCTGCCGCTGTTCTGCGTGGTGCTGGTCGCCGTCGGCGCGACGTCGCTGCTGTACCTCACCGGCGGCAACACCCTGGTCCAGACGTCGGTCACGGCCACCATGCGCGGGCGGGTCATGGCGCTGTACATCCTGGTGCTGTTCGGCGCGCAGGCCGGCTCCGGCACGCTCATCGGCTGGCTGGCGCACGAGTTCGGCGCCCACCTCGCCATGATCGTCAGCGGCGCCGGGCCGCTGCTGGGCGCCGTCGTGGTCGGGACGGTCCTCGCCCGGAAGGGACGCCTCACCACGCGGCTCATCCTGCGCGACCGGCCCGGCCGCGGCGTGCTGTACGTCGTCCCGCGCGACTCGGTGCCGGCGGCGTCCGCGTCGCTGACCCCGGGGCTGCTCAGCCGGGGCCTGCGGGACCGCTCCCGCTCGACGCATCCGGCCGAACGACGGCGACGGCGGCAGTCCCGCGTCGTGCCCGGCCGGACGCACACCCGGCAGCACACCGACCGGTCGTGGACCCGGACCGGACGCCGTCCGCGCTGATCCGCACGACGACGGGGCCGGCTACTCGCAGCCGACCCCGTCGTCGTCGGCGTCCAGGCCGTAGATGTCCTCACCGACGACGGTCACCTGACCGGTGTACGCCGGCCCGTTGCCGCTGCCGCCCGCGCAGTCGACGTCGGACGCGATCGGCACGCAACCGGTGTAGTTCGGGTCGCAGCCCTCGTCCTGCGTCGGCGCGTCGACGAGACCCTGCGCCTGCTCCTCCGGCTCGGGCTCGGGCGGCGGTGGCGGCGGCTCGTAGGTCCCCACCGACGTCACCTCGTCGACCGGCGCCGTCGTGACCTCGTCGCTCACCAGCACCCGGCCGGTCTCGACGCCGTCCGTGAGCGTCACCTCGTAGACCAGCGTCCGCACGCCCGCGACCCCGGCCGTGGTGACGGCGGACGTGCCGAGGTCCATGGTGTCGTCCTCGACGCTGACCCGCTCGAACGGGACCGCCTCGGTCTCCGTCACCGTCTCGACGGTGACCACCGGCGTGGGCGACGGTGTCGGCGTCGGGCTCGCCGGCGCACCGGCCAGCGGCGCCACCCGCAACTCCTCGTCGCCGCCGGAACCGCCGCCGGCATCGGCCGAGCCGCAGCCCGAACCGGCCGCCGCGACGAGGAGAAGAACAGGAATCAGCGCACGCAGGCGCGATCGATCGATAGTCATGGCCCCCCGGCCCCCTGCACCCATGATCAGGAAAGCCGTGACGGTAGACCCTGCGCCCGGCCGCGTCAACAGCCGTCAGGTGGCGAGCGTCGCCACGATCGCGATCGCCGGCGGCACGGCCTGGCCGAGCGCGGACTGCCAGAGCCGTCGCTGCGACGCCAGCAGCACGATCCCGGCGAGCACCATGGCGGCGCAACTGAAGACGATCAGCGTCCTGCCGACCGTCTCGTGGTCCGCCGCCCAGGTGATGACGCCGACCAGCGCGCCGGCCGCGAGCGCCAGGTTGTAGAAGCCCTGGTTGAACGCCCACGGCCCGACGCCGGCGGCCGAGGCGGCGTCGACGCCGAAGCGCCGCTGCACGGCCGGCCGGTCGAACAGGATGCTCTCCATCACGAACGCCGCGAGGTGGAAGATCCCGGCCACCACCGCGAAGACCCACGCGACAACCGTCATGGCGGCAGTATGGCGGCGCGACCGGCCCCGGACAGGGTGCCGGGCCGGTGAGACCCTCATCACCGGCCCGACAGGCTCTTCTCTCAGCGGCGCGGCGTCAGCGGCCGACCGCCTTCTCCAGTTCCTTCTTGGTCATCTTCGAGCGGCCCTTGATGCCCTTGTCCTTGGCCTCGTTGTAGAGCTGCTGCTTCGTGCGGCCGCCGGGGCCCTTGCCGGAGCGCAGACCGCCACGGCGCCCGGACGAGATGTCGTCGACGGACGAGCGGCTCTTCTCCTTGGCCTCGCCGGAACGCGCCCGCTCCTTGTTCACGGTGCGCGCGGCGATCTCCTCGGCCCGGTCCTCGCTGTAGTCGCGGTCCTCGAGGCCTTCCTTGATGTGCTCGTACTGCCGCTCGCGCTTGTTGCTCCACTGCCCTCTCGGCATCCGGCTCACCTCCGTGCTCCCTCTCCCTGTACCCGGGCGATGCGAAACCAACCGCGTCGTTTGCGGCGGATCGCACCGGGTAGCCGACCCAGGGAGGCCTCACGGAGGAGGACGTCATGAGCGAACCCGACTACGGCTCGTTCCACGTCGAGGACGAGGAGACGCTCGACGAGCGGCTGGCCGAGGAGCAGCCCGATCCCGCCCAGGACCCGGAGCTGTTCGCCACCGAGGACGAGGACGACCCGCTCGCCGGCCTGCCCGAGCCGGACGAGGCCGGGCTGGAGCTCGACCCCGACCGGGAACCCGGCACCTGAGGGCGCCCGGCCCGAGGTCGGCTGGGGGGTTCAGCCGACCTCGGCCGGCCGCGACGCGACGATCTGCTCGGCTCGCTCGCCGAGCTTCACACCGTGGTCGCGGGCACTGTTGCGCAGCATGGCGAACGCCTGCTCGGCGTCGAGCCCGTGTCGCTCCATGAGCACGCCCTGGGCCTGCCCGATGACGTGTCGTGCGTTCATGGCCCGCCGCAGCCCGGACTCGTGCCGCGCCGACACCAGCGCGACCGACGCGTGCCGGGCGTACAGCCGGGCCAGCTGGGCGCGGTCGTCGGCGAACGCGCCCACCCTGGCGGAGTAGACGCTCAGCGCGCCGAGCGCCGAGCGGTTGGTGCCGAGCCCGAGGGACAGGACGCTCTGGAAGCCCATCTCGGTGACCGAGCCACTCCAGCTGCGCCAGCGGTCGTCCGCCGACACGTCGTCGACGACGACGGCGTCGCGGGCGCACATGGCCTCGAGGCTCGGGCCCTCGGCGCACTGGATCTGGAAGAGGTCGGCCTTGGCCGCCTCGGGACTGGTGGCGCTCATGACCGCGGGGCGGCCGCCCTGACGGATCATGACGGCGACGCCGTCGGCCCCCGTGAGGGCGCGGGCGTGCTGCAGGACGGACTGGACGGTGCTCTCGACGTCCGGCTCGCTGTGCAGGTCAGCGGCGGCCGCGGCAAGTTCCGACGACGGACTGAGGTCCATTGCTCTCGCTCACCCTTCGCGGGCGCAGGTCTCCACCATCGAGCGAACAGACGGTTCTGTCTACCCCGCGACAGCGGGCAGTGTCAACATGTATCGTCGATCGTCATGCAGGTCCCGGAGGCCGCCGGCGGCGCGCCCAACGCGCGTGAACGCATCCTGGCGGCCAGCTATCGGCTGTTCGCCCGGCGAGGCATCATCGGGGTGGGCGTCGACGAGGTCATCGAGCGCTCGCACGTCGCCAAGGCCACCTTCTACAAGCATTTCCCGTCCAAGAACGACCTCGTCCTGGCCTACCTCGACCGCCGCGAGAGCGAGTGGACCATCGGCCTGGTCGAGGCCGGGTCCGAGAAGCGCGGCGACACCCCCGAGGAACGGCTGCTCGCCATCTTCGACGTGTTCGACGAGTGGTTCGCCAGCGACGACTTCGACGGCATCGCCTTCATCACCGTCCTGCTCGAGATGGGCAAGTCGCACCCGCTGGGACAGGCCAGCATCCAGCACCTGGCCAACCTGCGCGCCATCGTCAGCGCCCGTGCCGCCGACGCCGGGCTGCGCGAGCCCGAGGAGTTCGCCCGGTCCTGGCAGATCCTCATGAAGGGCTCCATCATCGCCGCGCTCGAGGGTGACCCCGGCGCCGCGCAGCGGGCCAAGGCCATGGCGGCCAGCCTCATCGATCAGTACCGCTGACCGTTCGGCGTCGCCCGCCCCGCGGCGTACAGTGGCGAGGGTGGCGGACGAGGGGACACCAGTGGGCCGCGACCTGGCCGAGCTGCTGGGCGCGGTACAGAACCTGCTGCTCAACGCCCCGAAGGTCGAAGAGTTCCTCACCGACCTCGCCAAGCTCGCCGCCGACCTCGTCGAGCCGCCGGCGTCGTGCGGCATCACCACCAGCTACGACGGCCAGCCGCGCACCGTCGTCAGCAGCGACCCCCGGGCCGCGCAGGTCGACGAGGGTCAGTACACCGGCGGCTGGGGGCCGTGCGTGCACTCACTGGCCACTGGCGAGGTGGTCGAGATCGCCGACCAGGAGTCCGACCCGCGCTGGCCGGAGTACCGGGTGCACGCCGTCGCGCTGGGCGTGCGCTCCTCGCTGAGCCTGCCGCTGGTCGTGAACGGCGACGTCATCGGCGCCATGAACCTCTACGACTTCGACGAGCCCGAGGCGTTCGACATCCAGAACCGCCGCCGCGCCGAGACGTTCGCCGCCCAGGCGTCCACCGCGCTGGCCCTCGCGCTGCGCCAGGTGCACGACGCCGAGCTCACCGACCAGCTCGAGCAGGCGCTGGCCACCCGCAGCGTCATCGACCAGGCCATCGGCATCCTCATGGCGCAGCAGCGGTGCTCCGCCGAGACCGCGTTCTCGATGCTGCGCAAGCACTCCCAGAACAACAACCTCAAGCTGCGCACCGTCGCCGAGCGCATGGTCGCCAAGGTGTCCGGCCAGGCGGCGCAGCAGCCGGCCCCGTTCCGGCGCCGTCCCACTGCGACCGGCATCGAGTCCGCGCCCGGCCTGAGCGACGGCGTCCCGGACGCCTGACGTCCGGCGCGTCGCGCGACCGGAATTTGTCATTCGCCCGCGCCGTATGTACGTTGACGGTCTCCGGTTGAGACGCCAGCCGGCGGCAGTTCCGCCGCACCCGGCTCATCTCCCGAGGTCTTCATGTCGTACTGCCTCGATCTCGGAATCACCGGATTCCGCCCGGCGCCCTGTTCCCGCCCATGACCGGCGAACCGTTGACGCCCTCCGACGCGGAACCCGAACCGGACCCGGAGCCCGAGCCGGCCTCCGGCCCGGAGTGCGGGGGCGAGCTCGGCGAACGGCGTCTCATCGAGCCCGACAACGTCGCCCAGCTGCTGTCCGCGGCCGCGCCGCACCTCTACCTGCAGCCCGACGTCGAGTCGACGGTGAACGCCGTCGTCCACCAGGGCGTCGAGGTCATCGGAGGCGACGCCGCGGGGGCGACGCTTCTGCGGCCTCGGGGCCGGCGCGAGGTCGCGGCCGCCACCACCGACCGCGCCGAGGAGGCCGACCGCGTCCAGTTCGAGCTCAGCGAGGGGCCGTCGCTCACGGCGCTGACCGAGCAGGTGCCGATCCTCGTCACCGACAGCACGACGGAGCCGCGCTGGCCGCGGTGGACCGCCGTCATCGCCGAGATCGGCTACCGCAGCATGCTGGCGATGCCGCTGGACCTCGGCCCACACTACTCCGGCACGGTCATCGTGTTCTGGGAGCTCGCCGAGCAGCCGGCGGAACGGCACGTGGCGGTCGCCAAGCTGCTGCTGCGCCACGCCGCCATCGCCATCACCGACGCCCGCCGGTCGTCGACGCTGCGCGAGGCGATCGACGCCCGCTACCAGATCGGGCTGGCGCAGGGCATCCTCATGGAGCGCTACGGGCTCGACGCCACCCAGTCGTTCGAGGTGCTGCGCCGCTACTCCCGCGACAACAACGTCAAGCTCAGCCGGGTGGCGGGCGACGTCGTCCGGACCCGGTCACTGCCCGACGCGTACAACACCGGCGAATGACCGCGCGCCTGTCGTCCGGGACGCCCGCTCCGCCCGATCCAGTAGGGTGGGCGGCGCCGGGGGCCGGATCCGTATGCCGGCCGCCGAGGAGGAGCGGCGGTTGACCACACGAGCCGAGGTGACGTCGCGACTCGCCGCAGCGGTCGCCGACGCGGGGTCCGCTGCGCCGCTGGCCCAGCGCCTCGGCGAGACCTGCCGGTCCATTCTCGACGGCGACGGCGCCGCCATCACCTTGGCCTACACGCTGCCGCAGCGGCTCACCGTCTGCTCCACCGACGCCGTTGCCGGCACCCTCGAGGACCCGCAGGACGTGCTGGGCGAGGGACCCGGCGTCGACGCCTACCGCACGGCCGGCACCGTCGTCGCCCGCCTCGGCAGCGACGGGTCCGGACCGGTCTGGCCGCTGTTCACCGAGGCCGCCCGCCGCGAGGTCGGCCGTGCCACCGTGGTCGCCATCCCGGTGCCCATGGGCTCCGACGTGCTCGGCGTCCTGACGGCGTACCGCTGCGGCCCCGGCCATCCCGAGCCCGAGGCCGCCCTCACCGCGCACCTGGCCGCCGCCGTCGGCGCGGCGCTGCTGCGCGACCCGGACCTCGCCGAACCGCCCGGCGAGTTCACCGGCGCGTGGGCCGGCCGCGCCGAGGTGCACCAGGCCACCGGTTTCCTGGTGGCCCAGCTCGGCATCTCGCCCGACGACGCGCTCGCGCTGCTGCGGGCCCGCGCCTACGCCGACGACGTCACCGTCGCCGACGTCGCCCGGCAGGTGCTGGAGCGCACCCTCGACCTCTCGGCCCAGGCCCGCGATCGCCGCAGGCCCCCGACCGGACGCTGAACGGGGTTGTCCGGCACTCCGCTCCCGAGAAGGGGGGCTTCACGGGGAGCGGAGTGGCGGATCCCCCGTTGGACGAGTGGGCCGGCCGGCCCTGCACCTCCACCCGTCATCAAGTAGGAGGCGCCGGACCGCCGGATCAGCACGCGCGACTTCCGAGAATTTTCGAACCGGTTCGGGCCGGGCCGGATCAGGCCTGGCCGGCGCCCACGCCGTCGTCGTCCAGACCGGCGACCACGATGCCGGTGAGCTCGGTCCGCGACCGGATGCCGAGCTTGCGGAAGATGCGCCCGAGGTGCGCCTCGACCGTGCGGACCGAGACGAACAGCTCCGCCGCGATCTCGCGGTTGCGCCGGCCGCTGGCGACCAGGGTCGCGATGCGCTGCTCCGCGTCGGTGAGGTCGGCCAGCCGGGTGGTCGGCGGGACGGGACCGCCGGCGGCGCCGAGCTCCTGACCAGCCCGACCGGCCAGCGCGATGGCGCCGCTCTCCTGCGCCAGCACCACCGTGCGCTGCAGCCAGGAGCGCGCGTCGGTGCGCCGGCCCAGCCGGCGCAGCCGCTCGCCGAAGCAGAGCAGCGTCCGTGCCTGCTCGACCGGCGAGACGGTGTCGGCGGCCGTCTCGACCGCCTCGCGGAACAGCGTCAGCGCCTCATCGCCCTCGCTGACCAGGGCACGGCAGCGGGCGACGGTGTGCCGCGCCCACGCCGTCGGGACGCGGTCGGCGCGCAGCTCGAACTCGGCCAGCGCCACGCGGGCCCGGGCGAGCTCGCCGTTGCGCACGCACGCCTCGACGTAGTCGGGCTCGACGGCGAGGATCGACGGGTCGGCGTGCTCGAGGGCGTGCCGCCGGGCGTGGTCGAGCACCGACATCGCCTCGTCGAACCGGCCGAGCAGCAGCAGGAACGCGCCGGTCTCGGCCTGCATGACGGCGGTCGCCCACGAGTCGCCGTGCCGCCGCGACCCCTCGATCGACTGACGGCGGCGCTCCCAGGCGGCCTCGTCCTCGCCGAGGAAGGCGTTGACCCGGATCATGCACGCCGGCACGAGCGCCCGGTGTGCGCTGTCGGCGTCGACGCGGTCCCACCCGGTGGCGGCCTCGGCGGCCTCGCGCAGGCGGCCGGCCCGCGCCTCCAGCTGGACCAGGCCGGCCAGCGCGGCCCGCAGCAACAGCGGCGAGTCGCCGAACTGCCCGCTGATGACCGCCCGCAGCAGCCGCCGCGCCTGACCGTACCGCTCCGCCCGCACCAGCACCGTCGCCTGCAGCAGGTGCGACTCGGCCTCGCCGAAGAGGTCCTCGGCGCCCCCCGCTCCGGCCTCGGCCAGCTCGACGGCGCGGTCCAGCTCGCCGCTGACCGACGCCAGCAGCGCCGCCGTCCGCCGGTGCGCCGCGCGGGTGGTGTCGTCGAAGTCGTCGGTGAACCGCTCGGCCAGCGCGAGGAACCGGGCGGCCTCGGCCTGCTCCATGCGCCCGGCCAGCCCGTGCGCGGCGGCGAGGTCCAGGGCGGCCGCGCGGGCCGGGTCGATCGGCGCGACCTCCTCGACGTGCCGGCTGACCAGGCCGGTCGCGACCTCGCCGTCGAGCAGGTTGCGGGCGCGCACCTCGAGCAGCGCGAAGTCGGCCCGCTGCTCGGCCGTGGTGTCGAGCCGGAACCGCTCGCGGGCGATGTGCACCGCCTCGTCCAGCCGGCCGGCGAGGACGGCGAACCGCCCGGCCTGCAGCAGCCGCTCGATCCGCTCGCCGGGCTTGGACGTGAGCCGGACCGCCTCGCGCGCGAACGACAGCGACCGCTCCACCTCGCCGCGGGCCAGCGACTCGCTGGCGGCCCGGTGCAGCCGTGTGGCCAACTCGTCGTCGTGGTCGTGCCGGGTCTGCGCCAGGTGCCAGAGCTGCCGGCCGGGGTCGGAGTCGGCGTACGCACCGGCCAGCGCCTGGTGGGCGGCGTCGCGCTCGGCCATGGTCGCGGCCTGCCAGATGATCGAGCGCACGGCCGGCCGCTGCAGCGTGTACGTGCCGTCGGAGCGGTTCAGGTGCTCGCCGAAGAGCCAGGCGACGTGCGGGGCGTCCGGCGAGCCTAGCGCGTTGAGCACCGGCGCCAGCCGATGGTCCTCGCTGCCGGTCGCGACCAGCAGGGCGAAGCGCTGATCGTCGTCGAGCGTGCCCAGCTCCGGCAGCTGCAGCGCCTGCAGGACCGGCGAGTGCGGCAGGTGCCGGTCCAACTCGACCTGCCCCAGCAGCTGCACGTCCGGGATGCGCCCGACGACGTCGAGCAGCGCCCGCGGGTTGCCGCCGACGCGCGCGGCGATGCGGGCCGCCACGCTGTGCAGGGTGTGCGACCCGGCCGCCCGGCGGACCAGCTCGGTCGCGTCGGTGGGCGCCAGCTCGCCGAGCCGGACCACCGGCAGCCCGCGCAGCGGCGGCACCCGCTCGGCCGCGTCGACGACGACCAGCAGCACCAGCGGCGACGTTCCGACCCGGCGGGCGACGAACCCGAGCACCTCCAGCGACTGCGGGTCCAGGCGGTGCGCGTTGTCCATGACGACGACCAGCGGCCGCCGCAGCCGGCTGATGAGGGACTGGACCTGGACGGCGATCTCGTAGGCGGTGGTGCTGGCCTGGTCGAGGCGGCGGGTGAGGTCGTCGACCAGCCGGGCCGCGAGCTGCTGCTGTTCCGGCTCGAGCGAGCCCACGACGGCGGACAGCACGAGGTGCAGGCCCGAGAACGGCCAGCCGCGCTCGGCCTCGGCGCCGACGACCGATGACACCGTCACCTCGTCGAGCCCCGTCAGCCGCCCCGCGCGCGCGTCGTCGGCCACGGCGCGCACGAGCGCGCTCTTGCCGACGCCCGCGGCGCCCTCCACGACGACCGCGCCCCCCTCGCCGGCCGTCAGCCTCAGCAGGACCTCGCGGATCCTCGACTGTTCACCATCGCGACCGATCAGCTCGTCGCGTACGTCCTTGTCCACCCGTTCCCCTCACCCTGCGATCACCCACCATCGCCGGGCCCCCCTTCGCGATCTTCATCCCCAAGCATCGCGGTCCGGCACCCTGTCATGACGTGAGAACCCGACACTGCTGACGGGTGATCGGGGGTGGAACCTGGGGTGAGGCGAGGGGTGAGACTAAGATCGTCATCCGGGTGGGCAGGACGGGGAGACGACACGATGTGGGGTGCCGAGAGCGACCGGCGACGGTCGGGGCCGCGCGCCGTCGTGCCCAGGCCACGCCTCGCCGACCCGCTGACCAGGCCCGACGCCGCGCCGATCCTCGTCGTGCAGGGACCGCCGGGGCTCGGGAAGTCGTTGCTGCTCGACGAGGTCGCCCGGCGGCTGGGCGCCGGGCGGGTGGCCCGCGTCGATCCCGCCCTCGGTGACGCCATCGGTCCGGCCGTCGACGACATCCTCTGCCGTGCGGTGGGCGACGCCGCGGGCGACCCGCCGGCCATCCTGCTCGACGGCGTCCCCGATCCCGACGGCGACGGCGTGCGCTCGGCGCTGCGCGCGGCCCGCGACCACGACACCCGGGTCCTCCTGAGCACCCGCACACAGCCCGCCTGGGCCACCGCCGACCGGCAGCTCGACGGCACCATCCAGCTGGTGGGCCTGGCGGACCTGCTGTTCGACGCCGCCGAGATCCACCATCTGGCCACCCGGTTCCGGGTCGCGCTGAGCCCCGACGACCTCGCCGAGCTCGACCAGACGACCGACGGCTGGCCGGCGCTCGTGGTGGCGGCGCTGCGCGCGCGGCGGCCCGACGCCGCGCTGTCCGAGCGGCGCCTGCGCGACCTCGTCGACCAGTTCGTCCGCAACGAGCTGCTCGGCGACCTCGACCCCGCCGACCACACGCTGCTCACCGACGTCGCCGCGGCGCCCCGGTTCGACGCCTCGGTGCTGGCGCTGCTGCTCGAGGACCACGCCGCCGCGCCCGACGACCCCGCCGCGCTGATCGACCGGTGGGCGACGGCGGGCCGGCTGGTCCCCGTCGCCGACGACGCGCAGTGGCGGCTGCCGCACCCGGTCCGCCGCGCGCTGCTGGCCCGGCTCGACGTCGAGCAGCCCGGCCGCCGCACCGAGCTGGTGACGCGCACCGTCCGGCTGCTGGTGGCGCACGGCCGCACCACCGACGCGCTGCCGCTGGTGGTCGACACCGCGCTCGACAAGGCGACCGCCGGCAGCGTGGTCCGGGCCAGCTGGGAGCCGGCGGTCGCCCGCGGTCAGTTCGACGACCTGCTGCCGGCGGTCAACACGCTGCCCGACGACGTCATCGCCGCCGACCCCGTGCTGCTGCTGCTCGCGGCCATCGCCGCCGTCGCTCCGCCGCCGGACCTGCAGACCTTCGCCCGCCGCGTCGCGCAGGCCGACCGCCTGGTCGACCCGTACACGCTGAGCGGGACGCTGCTGACCATCCGCTGCTTCCAGATGGTGCTGGCCCGGGCCCGTGGCGACGCCGCCGCCGCGCTCGCCGTCGAGCGGGCCGGGCAGGCGCTGATCCGGGCGGCCACCGACGACGAGCGGCGCGAGCACCTCGACCGCGTCGTCTACTTCGAGTGGCAGACCGGCGCCAACCGGCTGGCCGCCGGCGACCTCGACGCCGCCGAGGCCATCCTGGGCCGCACGGCCACGCAGGCCCGCCACCACGGCATCGCCTGGCACGAGGCGAACAGCGAGGCGCTGCGGTCCTACACGTCGTTCCTGCGCGGCGACCTCGCCGGCGCGGCCCGGCAGGCGCGCTCGGCGGCCGAGATCGCCCGGCGGCACGGCTGGGCCGACAACCAGTTCACCGACCACGTCCACCTCACCCGCGGGGCGCTCGACCTCGAGCACGGCCGCACCGCCGGCGTGGCCGAGCGGCTGCACGGCGCCCAGCGCCGGCTCGACCGCGACGTCGTCCCGCCCGCAGCCCGGCTGGCCCTGGCGTGGTCGGTGCTGGCGCTGCTGGGCGGCGACCGCACGGCCGCCGGGCACGCCGAGCTGCTCAGCGGCGAGGACCAGCCGACCAACCGGCTGCCGCTGAACCGGCTGCTGGCGACGATCGCCCGGGCGCACGCCCTGATCGCCCGCGACGACCCCGAAGCGGCGACAGCGCTGCTCGCGACCACCGCCGCGCCGCCGGGGCACGCGGCGCTGCTCGCGGTGGCCCGGGCCCGGGCGCTGCTGGCGGCCGGCGACCCCCTGGCCGCCGGGCGCGAGCTGACGCCGTTGGGCGACCTCGGCACCGTCCCCCGGACCGTGCGCGCCGACGTCTACGCGCTGCTCGTCGAGTCCGCCCTGCGCCGCGGCCTCGGCCCCGGCGCGCACCTGCACCAGCTGTTCGCGCTGATCGAGCGCACGGGCGCCCGCCGGCCGCTCCTGCTGCTGCCGGCGCTGCGGACGGCCGTCATCGGCGGCGAGCTTCCGCTGCCGCCGTCGGGCCCCCTGAGCAGCCTGCCGGTCGAGCTGGCCGCGCTGCACCGCGCCAACACCGGAGCCGCTCCCGCGCTGTCCGAGCGCGAGACCGAGGTGCTGCTGTCGCTCGACGGACCCGAGACGCTCAGCGACATCGCGAAGTCGATGTACATCTCCGGCAACACACTGAAGACCACCGCGCGCTCGCTCTACCGCAAGCTCGGCGCGGCCGACCGCTACGAGGCGGTCGTCGTGGCCAGGGCGCTGGCCATCCTGCCCGCGCAGTGACCCGATTGCGGCGATATGCCGCAAGATCGTGAATCCCCCTAGTGAGGTCTGCGGGGACCGCCGACGCGCGGAACACCGCACTGCCACGAGGTTCTTTTCATGATCGACGAGTGGGACCACCACGAGTTCGCGATCCTGCTGGACCGGGCTCACGACGGCGACGACGACGCCTTCGGGATCCTGTACGAGAAGACGGCCCCCATGGCGCACCGCGCGGCACAGCACATCGTCCGCGACCAACACGCCGCCGACGACCTCGTCCAGGAGACCTTCTGCCTCGTGCTGAACGCCGTCCGCGCAGGTCGCGGGCCGCGCTCGTCGTTCCCCGGCTACGTGTTGTCGACGGTGAAACGCCTCGCCTACCGGCACTCGTCGGCGCGCGGGCGCACGGTGACGGTCGAGGACCCCGCCGCCTGGGACGCCCTGCTCGGCCAGCCCGGCTTCGCCGCCGGCCGGGTCGACGGCGGCCGGGCGGCGACCGCGCTGGCCACCCTGCCGGCCCGGTGGCGTCTCGTGCTCTGGCTCATCGACGTCGAGCGCTACTCCCCGTCCGAGCTCGGCTCGCGGCTGTCGATGACGCCGAACGCCGTCTCCAGCCTGGCGGCCCGGGCCCGCAAGGCGCTGCGCGCGGCCTACGCCGCCGCCCCCGCCGACGCCTGATCCGCAGGTCAGGACCTCCCGCATGACGCTGGAGCTCTGCTGTCGCATCAGACAGCAAACCTCCAACGCGCGCACACGCGCGCCCACGCGCACGCGATCGCGCTCTGCTGTCGGATCGGACGGCAGACCTCCAACGCGCGCGTGCGCACGCCCACCCGCGCGCGATCGCGCTCTGCTGTCGGATCAGACGGCAAACCTCCAACGCGCGCGTTCAGGCAGGTGGGACGCGGAGGGCCCGGTGCGCCGCGTGTGGTGCGGCGGGCCGGGCCCTCGCTGCGGGTGCGCCGCGGGGCCGGCCGGTCGGACCGGCCCCGCGGACGTCGATCAGCTGCTCAGGCCTCCCGTCTGCTGACGACGCCGGGTGACGACGAGCGCCGTCGCCCCGGCGAGGAGGAGCAGCCCGCCGGTGACCAGCAGCAGCGTGGAGTCACCACCGGTGTCGGCCAGGTCGTCGCCGCCACCACCGTTGCCGCCACCGTTGCCGTCGTCGTCGCCCGAGCCGTCGTCGTCACCCGAGCCGTCGTCGTCACCGGGGGTGTCCGGCGGCGTCGGCGGGTCGAGCGGAGCGCACGCGTCGGCGTCGAGCTCGTGGCCGTTGTGGTCGAGCAGGCCCAGGTTGAGCAGCCCGCCGGTGTCGCCCTCGCCCGGGTCGTCCGGGCACGACACCGACTCGGCGGTCGCCGTGGCCGGGTCGACGGTGACGGCGACGGTCACCTCGTAGGTGTGCGTCGCGTCGACGTCGATGGTGACGTCGCCGGTGATGGCGTTCTCCGGGGCGTCCGGCTCGTCGCCCTGCCCGGTGAACGTGTCCAGGACCGGGACGTCGCCCGGCTCGGCGTTCGACGCGGTGACGTCGACGATCTCGATGCCGGTGCCGTAGTTCAGCTGGTCGCTGAGGACGTAGTCCCCGGCGGCCGCGCCGTCGTTGGTGACCTCCAGCTCGTAGGTGATCGTGTAGGCGTTCGTGCCGGTCGACGTGGGCCCGGACGCGATCGTCTTGTCCAGGTGGATCGACGGCAGGTCGGCGCAGTCGGTGTCGGTGAGCTCGTCGCCGCCCTCCGTGGTGAGGGTGGCGCCGTTGTTCAGCCCGCCGTTCTCCCAGTTGTCGCCCGGCTCGCCCGCACACGCGGCCGCCGTGTTGCCGTCGTCGTCCACCTCGAAGCTCGGCGGGACGTCGGCGACGACGGTGACGGTGTAGACGTGCGGCGCGTAGCCCTCGTCGTTCATGCCTGGGAGCGTCACGTCCTCGGCGATGAGGGTGTCCTCGAGACCGTCCCAGTCCTCGTTCACGTCCACCCCGTCGGGGAAGTCCGTGACCTCGGCGTAGTCGATCTCGACGGTGTCGCCGAAGAGCAGCTCGTCCTCGAGGTCGTAGGTGGTCTCGCCCGGCAGCAGGTTGTTGACCGTCAGGGTGTAGACGACCTCCCACTGACCGTCGTCCACCGGCTCGGCCGACACCAGCTCCTTGTCGAGGCTCGGCTCGCCGAGCGAGAGGCAGGCCTCGTCGTCGTCGGTGAGGTCGTTGTGCTCGATGCCGGTGCTGTTGGCCAGCCCGCCGTTCTCGCCGGAGTCCGGCTCGGGGCAGGTCATCGACTCCTCGGCGAGGGTGTCCTCGTCGAGGGAGAAGACCACCTGCACCTGGTAGGTGTGCACCCCGCCGGCGGCGAGCGGCACGTCCTCGGCGATGACGTTGACGGGGTCGCCGTCGGGTCCCTGGCCGGTCCAGGTGTCCAGCGCCGTCACGCCCTCGGGCGTCGTCACGACGGTGGCGTCCTCGACCACGATGCCCTCGCCGTAGC
The DNA here is from genome assembly GCF_014204975.1 of Jiangella mangrovi. Lineage (NCBI taxonomy): Bacteria > Bacillati > Actinomycetota > Actinomycetes > Jiangellales > Jiangellaceae > Jiangella > Jiangella mangrovi. The sequence continues at coordinate 2,561,603 of NZ_JACHMM010000001.1, read as the reverse complement.
GGAGCTGGTCGCTGATCGTGTAGTCGCCGTCGCCCGCGCCCGTGTTCGACGCCACCAGGTCGTAGGTGATGCTCCACGTCCCGTCGCCGTTGGCGGTCGGCCCGGCGCTCACCGTCTTCTCGATGTCGATCGACGGCAGCGGCGCGCAGGCCTGGTCGTCCTCGGTCAGGCCCGACTCGTCGGTCAGCGTCGACGTGTTGTTGAACGCCGTGTCGCTCGTCGGGTCCTCACCCTCGGCCGGGCAGGCCGTCGGGTCCGAGCCGCCCTCACCCGGTGCGAACTGCAGCGGCGCGTCGGCGATCACCGTCAGCTCGTAGTGGTGCGGCGCGTAGGCCTCGTCGTCGGAGCCCAGGAGCGGTACCTGCTCGGCGATGACCAGCTGGTCCTGCCCGTTCCACGGCGGGTCGAACAGCGTGGCCTCGGCCGGCGACACGGTGACGGCGGCGGAGACGATGGTGACCTGGTCGGTGAAGTGCAGCTCGTCCGACAGGTCGTACCACGTGTCCTTGACGCCCTTGTTCGACACGTCGATGCCGTAGACGATCTCCCACTGGCCGTTGCCGATCGGCGTGGCCGAGATCAGCGACTTGACGTGGGTCGGCTGGCCGACCTCACGGCACTCGGTGTCGGTGTCCGGGTAGCCGTTGAACGACGAGTTCGCGTCGTTGTACAGCCCCGTGCCCTCCTCGCCGGCGTCACCGGCCAGGTCGCAGTCCGACGGGTCGGGCTGGGCGGGCGGGTTCGGCAGGTCGACGGTGAACTGGACCGTGACGGTGTACTCGTGCGACTCCAGCGCGCCGATCGGCTGGTCCTCGACGATCAGCAGGTCGCTGACGCCGTCGTACTCCGGCCGGGTCGCGATGTCGCCCGGGACGGTGTTCGCCGTGGTGACCGAGCCGTCGACGATCGTGATGCCGGTGCCGAAGCGCAGCTCGTCCTCGAGGTCGTAGTCGGTCGGGACCTCGGACTCGTTGGTGACGGTGAGCCCGTAGGTGATCTCCCAGATGCCCGGCTGGTTCTCCCGGTCGACGACGTGCGGCTCGGTGACGACGGTCTTGTCGAGCGTGACGATCGGCAGGTCGCCGCACTCGTCGTCGGTGAGGTCCTCGTGGTTGTCGGGGGACATCGTGGCGTGGTTGAACAACCCGGTCGTCGCGTCGCCGGCCTGCTGGCCGTCGGTGCAGGCCAGGTTCTCCGGCAGCGCCGTCACCTCACCGGTGTCCGGGTCGGTGGTGAGCGCGACGGTCACCTCGAGCGTGTAGACGTGCTCGGTGCCGTTCTCGACGGTCGACTGCGGGTCGATCGGCACCTCGCCGGTGACGACGTTCAGGTCGCTCACGCCGTCCCAGTTCGGGTTCAGCAGCCCGTCGGCCTCCGGTGGGCCCGACACCACCTGGGTGTCGACCACCTCGACGCCGTCGCCGTACCCGGTCAGGTCGTCGGTGAGCAGGTACGCCCCCGGGATCATGCCGGTGTTCTCGGCGACGAGCTCGTAGACGACCGTCCACGTGCCGTCGTCGTCCGGGTTCTCCGTCGGCCCGGACACCGTCCGCTTGTCGAACTCGTAGTCGATGTTCGAGTAGCCGAAGTCGATCGTGTGGTCGTTTTCGCCCGGCCCGCCGGTCGTGATGGCGGCGTACGGGAAGTCGCCGTCGTCGGTCGTCTCGACCAACCCGTCGGAGTCGTTCCGGTTCGCGTCGACGGAGTTCGGGTCACCCGTGTCCGGCGCCGTCGGGTACCAGTTCTCCAGCGGTCCGCCGGCCTCGTAGTCGGCCGGGTTGTCGACGCCGACGACGTAGTCGGTGTGCGTCTTCAGCTGGTAGTCCTGATCGTTCGACGAGAAGTAGTACTCGCCGTTCGCGTCGGTCGTCGTGGTGCCGACGAGCGTGCGGTTGCCGTCGCCGTCGACCTCGTACAGGTTGACGGTCGCGCCCGGCACCGGCGCCTCGTCCGGGTCCTGGATGCCGTCGTTGTCGTCGTCGTACCAGACGTAGTTGCCGATCTCGATCGGCGCCGCCGACGCCATGGCCGTCAGCTCACCGAGTCCGTTGCCCTTCATGGTCGCGGACGGCGGAGTGTTGGTGCCGGTGATGACCGCCGCGCCGCGGGGCTCCACCAGCGACCCGTTGTCCTGGAAGAAGCGTCGGGTACCGACCTGGAAGCCGCTCTCGGCGACGTGGATGCCGGTCTCCATGATGCCGTCCGCGCGGCTGGGCACGACCAGCGTGGCACCGAGGTGCTCGACGCCGTTCACCCAGGTGTCCATGAAGAACTTGCCCGGCTGGCCGTTCGGGCCGTTCAGCGTCACCTGGTTCGCGACCGCACCGGCCTGGCCGTTGACCGCGCCGTTCTGCTCGATCGACCAGGTGCCGTCGCCGTTGGAGCCGGCCTTGAGCAGCTCACCGCCCAGTGACCGGCCGACCACCAGCCGCGGGTCGTCCGGAGCGAGAGCGGAGCTCGCGCCGAACAGGTCGCCGCCGAGGTCGCGGATGCCGACGATCAGGTCGCCGTGCAGGTAGCGCGCGTCAGCGACGATCGGCACCGACGTGTTCATGACGAACTCGGCCGCGCCACTGGTCGGCTGCGCGAACTGCAGCCAGTACGCCGAGTTGGTGTTCCACGGCTGGTAGTTCGCGTTCCAGGCGCCGGCGAAGAGACCACGGGTGTAGCCGAGCGGGAAGTCCAGCACCTGGGTCAGGTTCGTCGGGTCGGCCGGGTCGAACGAGTACACGTAGGCGTGCAGGTCGGCCCGGTTCTGGGTCGACTCGGCGGAGTCCGTGACCGTCAGGTACATCTCGTTGGTCAGCGGGTTGGCCGAGATGCCGTGCGGGCGCAGGTCGCTGCTGTCCGGGAAGTACGCGTCCAGCTCGTGCTCCGTCACGCCGAGCACCTGGGTGCCGTCGCGGCTGATCTCGACCTCGATCAGCGAACGGTTGTGCAGGTTGACCGCGAACAGCGACTCCTGGTCGTTGGAGATCTCCATCGCGCCGAGACCCTCACGGCCGACCTTGTCCCACACCTGCGCGTCGGTGCCCCAGTCGTAGACCGGGTTGTCGAGCGTCATCACCGGCCGCAGCCCGTTGGGGTCGCCCGAAACCGCACCGGGGTCGGAGTCGCTGCCGACGTCGATGCCATAGTCCTCGAGGTTGACGAAGACGTCGGCGCTCGCGGTCGGCGAGTCCGGCCCGCCGTTGTCCGGGGTGATCCGGTAGATCGCGTCGATGCCGCCCAGACCCAGGCCCGAGTGGCGGCGGACGTACGCGGAGGCGAACACCGAGCCGAACTCGCCGGGCGCCTCGGCCCTCTGGTACGCCGTGCCGTACGTGGCGCCGATCTGCTGGTGCGGCACGTGCATCGTCGTGGGCACGGCCGTGGTCGTGTTCGGGCTCATCGCCTCGTACTCGTGCGCGGCGCCGGCGAATTCCGTCGCCTGGATGCCGTCGCTCGGGCCGTACCGGAACGCGGGTAGGAACACGAACGGGTTGTTCTCCACGAAGGTGCTCGGCACCTGGAACGAGAAGTCGATGTCGGCCGCGGGGACCGAGTCGATGAACTGGACGGTGGTCCCGTTGCTCTGCCCGGCCGCGCGGCCGACGACGGAGTCGCGCCACTCCTCCCACTCGGGGGTGTCGGGCACGTTGGCCTCGACGCGCCAGGGGCCGGCGTCGCTGGTGACCGGCAGCGAGTAGTTGCCGCTCGCGTCCGTGATTGCCGGGCCCGCGACGTTGCCGTCGGCGTCGTAGGCGTAGACCTCGATGCCCTCGAGCAGACCCGACGCCTCGAACGGGCTGTACATGCCGTCGGAGTCGTAGTCCTGCCAGATCGTGCCCGTGATGGGGTCGCCGGGCGCGGCCTGCGCCGGGAGGCTCGAGGCACCGGCGGCGCCGAGCGCGGAAGCGACGACGCCGAGCGCGGTCAGCGCCCCCGCCGTCGCTCGGGCCCGTTTCGGGCGTTGAGGGGCCGATCGGCCGTGGCCTCGTTCCATGAACGGTCTCACGGGGGTCCTCCGTCACTGTCGTACAGCTGCGGTTGCACATCCCGCGACGCCGCGATCCCGTGCGGGGGTACACGACGGCGCTGACCATCAAGAGTCGGCTCACACGCCGTTCAGCACGCTGTGTGATACAGATCACAGTTTGAGAATCGCCAAGGTATGCATGACGTCCGAATTGCCTGGTGAGGGCACAGTGTTCATGCTTACACTCATGCGCATGACCTCGTCCGGCCACCGCTCCGCTCATCGACCCGGGCGCTGTTTCGGGCGGTTTGCGACATTGGTCGTCATTGCACTCATCGCTGGCGCCGGATGCTCCGGTGACGATGCGCCGGCGTCGTCGGCGACGGGGTCTGCCGCGGCCGCCACGCCGGACGAGGGGCCGCGGCCGCTCAGCGGCGACGAGGCGCAGCGGCTGTCGATGATGCGCTACACGAACTACACCGACGGCGTCCGCGCGCTCCGTTTCGAGGTGGTCGACGGCGGCCGCACGCTGGCCGTCGATGGCTGGGCCGACTTCGCCGCGCACGTCGGCTATGCCCACGTCAGCGAGGACGGCGGCGACCCGCTGCTGGTCGCGTGGACGCTCTCCGGCATCACGTCGCACGAGCCCGTGGGTCCCGGCGCGGACAGCGGACCGCCACTGCCTCCGCCCGACGACGCCGCCTGGACCACGGCGGCGCTGGCGCCGGACCGGTCGCGGCTGCACGCGGTGCTCGCACTGATCTTCAACGCCGCCAGCGACCGGCCCGACAACCCGCTGCTGCTGCAGCAGACCGACGCGCGGTGGCTGCGCTCCGACGAGGTCAGTGGCGTCGCCGTCGACGTCGTGGCGGGCCCGACCGCCGACCGCGCCTACGACCCCGCGACCGCCACCACGGCGCCCGACGGCAGCGACGCGAGCGTGCGCTACTGGGTCGACGACGAGAGCCGGCTGCAGCGGCTCGAGGCGCGGCTGGGCGGCGGCGGTGACTGGACCGCGGTCGACTTCTCCGACGCGCCGGACGTGGACTTCGCCGGCATGTTCCTCGAGACGACGGCGAGCGGCTGATGACCGACGACGAGGGCCGCGTGCCGGACGAGGACACCGTCCCCAAGCCGGGGGGTACCCGCCGGCGCGACCTGCTGCGCGGGCTGGCCGCCGCCGGCGCCGCGGCGGGCTTCGCGGGCGCCGCCGGGCTGGCGGCCGGGCGCGCGACGGCCGACGACACCCACACCAGCCGGCTGGCCGCGTCGCCGAGGACTGCCGTCCCCACGCCGTCGGCCACCCCGTCGCGACCCGACACCGTCGACGCCACCGGCCCGCACCAGGCCGGCATCGTCCGGCCGGACACCCCGCAGCCGCATGGGCTGCTCATCGTGCTCGACCTGGTGACGGCGCCCGCCGCGACGGCGGCCTCTCGCGACGCCGTCCGGGCCCTGTGCCGGCGGCTCGGCACCGCGATCCTCGACCTCACCGGCGAGCGGGCCACCGAGGCCGGGCTGCTCGACGGGCCGGGCGACCTCACCGCGACCGTCGGGCTCGGGCCGCGGGTCGTCGCGGCCTTCGGGCCCGGACTGCCGGGCGCCGCGCCGCTCCCGGCGTTCGCGAAGGACGCCGCCGTCACGCCCGAGCGCACCGGCGGCGACCTGCTGATCGCCGTCCACGGCTCGGACCCCAACGACGTGCACCGCGCGGCGACCTGGCTCACCGCGCGGGCCGCACCCGACGCCGTCGTCCGCTGGTCGCAGCGCGGCTTCCGGGCGCCGGGCACCGGCACCATCGCCCGCAACCCGCTGGGGTTCCACGACGGCGTCATCGTCCCGCACGACGCCGCGGAGCAGGACGAGCACGTCTGGATCGCCGACGGGCCGTTCGCGGGCGGCAGCATCTGCGTCGTGCGCCGGCTCCGCCTCGACGTCGCGGGCTTCACCGCCGAGCCGGTCGACCACCAGGAGGCCGTCATCGGGCGCCGTCGGACCGACGGCACCCCACTGTCAGGCGGCGGCCCCACCGGCGAGGTCGACCTGCTCGCCAAGACCCCCGACGGCCAGTACGTCACGCCCGCGCGGTCGCACGTACGGGCCGCGCACCCGTCGGTCACCGGCAGCGCGCTCATGCTGCGCCGCGGCTACGCCTTCGACGACGGCGGCGACGACCACGGCCTGCTGTTCGTCTGCTTCCAGCGCGACCTGCGCACGTTCGTCCAGACCCAGTTCCGCCTCGACGAGGTCGACGACCTCGGTCAGTACGTCACGCCCACCGGCAGCGCGACCTTCCTGATCCTGCCCGGCTTCGACGCCGGCCGGCCGCTCGGTGTCACCCTGCCCTGACGGTGTCCTCGACCGGCCGGTCCGCGATGGGCCGGCCGTAGTCGACGGCGTCGAGCACGGCCTGCGGGGCGCTGTCGAGGAGCTGCGCGTCCGGCCGGGCGCCGAGCGCGTCGTTCACCGTCGAGAACGCCACCCGGAGCGCGCTGAACACCGTCAGGCCGAAGATCTCGCCGTCGCTCCAGCCGGCGTCGCGCAGGTCCTGGACGTCGCGCTCGGTGGTGCCGTTCGGGTCACGGACCACCTTGCGCGCCCACGCCGCCATGGCCCGTTCCTTCGCCGTCAGGCCGTCGTCGCGGCCGGTCAGGACCGCTGCCGCCGTCGCCGCATCGGCCTCGCCCGCCAGCTTGGAACCCCAGACCAGCGAGCAGGGCGAGTCGCCCAGGGAGGAGGCGACGGCGCCCACGAGGATGCCACGCTGGCGGATGGTCATGCCCTGGCTCTCCCACACGTACGTGATGAGGTCGAACAGCTTCTGGTGCGCCTCCGGATCATGCGCCCACAGCCGCGTGACGTTCATGACGTAGCCGTCGTCGGTGAGGTCGTGCTCGTAGATCTCCTGCGCGCCGGGCGAGTCCGGGGCGTCGCCGAGGAGGTGCGGGCGGGTCATCGGGCCACCTTCGGTCGGTCGGGTTCGTCGAGCAGCGCGGTCAGGACGGGATTGTCGATGTCGGCGGCGAGCACGCGCGCCGTCCCCAGCGCGCCGCCGTCGCCGAGTCGGTGCCGGTGCAGCTGCGAGCGGACGACGAGCTCGCGCATCTCGCCGCGGGCGGCCAGCGCGCCGAGCGTGGCCACCAGTGGCCGGGCGCTCTCCTCGTCGCCGCGGTCGAGGGCGGTGCCGATGGCGGTGTCGAGGACGTGTCCCTGCATCCAGTGGTAGCGGTCGGTCACGCGGTTGCAGCGCACCGTGGCCTCGGTCAGCCACTCCGTCGCCGCGTGCTGGTCGCCGCGCCCGGCGTTGAGCAGGCCCAGCCCGCGGGCGGCGAACCCCTCCCAGCACGGGTCGCCGACCTGGCAGCCGAGCACCCAGGACTGCTCGAACGCGTCGGCGGCCGCGCCGAGGTCGCCGTTGCGCAGGTCGACCTCGCCGCGCAGCGCCTGCGGCCAGGGCAGGAACGCCATCCAGCGCTGCTCGTGCGCCAGTTGCAGCGACCGGTCGGCGGCCATGGTCGCCTGGTGCCGCTCGTCGCGCAGCAGGTGCGCGCGGGCGAGGATCGACTGCGACCACGCCTCCTGCCGGTCGTCGCCGGACGAGCGGGCTCGGTCGATGGACTCGCCGAGGAACACCAGCGCCGCGATGTAGTCGGCCTCGTCGGAGGCGTTCTGCCCGCGCACGCCGAGGATCCCGGCCAGCTCGGCGTCGGTCTCTGCCAGCTCCTGCGCCCGGCTCAGCCAGGTCCGCGCCGCGGCCCGGCGGCCGGCCTGCACCTCGACGAAGCCCAGCTCGCGGTGGCAGGTGACGAGAGTGGCGCGATCACCCGCCGCCGTGGCGAACCTGAGGGCTTCCTGCAGGACGAGCGCGCCCTCCTCGTCGCGGCCGCGGACGGCGTGCACCAGGGCCGCGCCGAGCGCCGTCAGAGTCCGGGCCTGCAACTGCTGGTCGCGGCAGCGGGCCGCCTCGGCGACCGCGCGGCGCAGGCACTGGATGCCGGGGTCGACGGCGCCGGCGACGATGGCCGCCCGGCCCGCGTCGAGCTGGCTCAGCGCCGCCGCGCGTCCGCTCAACGGCGGCGTCTTCGCGGAGTCCGTCGCCACTGAAGCGGCCTCCGTCAGGGCCGCCGACGCCTCGACGCCGAGCTCGCGCATGAGCACGTCCTTCCCGGCCGCCACCTGCCGCATGGCCGCCGTCCGGTCACCGGCCATGGCCAGGCTGCGGACCAGCAGCTCGTGGTTGCCCTCTTCGAGCGGGTTCACCGCCACCACCCGGGCCGCGTACGGGACGGCGTCAGCGGCGCGGCCCGTGGCGAGCAGCGAGACGGCCGCCTGGCGCAGCCGCGTCTCGAGCCGGGCCGACACGCGGTGCCGCTCGACCGCGAGCCACGACTCCACCTCCGGGCACGCGGCCAGGTACACGCCCTCGAGCAGCTCACCGCGGGCCTCCAGCAGCGGCGCCGGGTCGGCCAGCTCGTCGGTCAGCAGCCGCACGTCGATCGCCTCGCCCGGCACGCCACCCGTGACCGGGTCGCCGGTGAACACGTCGGGCCGCCCGAGCGTGCGGCGCAGCTCCGCCAGCGTCCAGCGCAGCGCGCCGAGCGGGTCCTCCGCGTCGGCGAAGAACAGCTCGGCGAGCCGCTGCCGGCTCGGCGGCCGGTCGGCGAGCAGCACGTACGCCAGCAACGCCCAGGCCTTGCGCCCCCGCGGCGGGCGGATCGGGCCGCCGTCGTGCTCGATGACCGGCGGCCCCAGCAGTCGGATCGTCCCCATGCGCACCCCCCTCGCCTGGGTCGATTGTCACTCCGATCGGCGGGCCGCGGAACGGTTCGCGGCCCGCCGATTCCAGGTCAGTCGCGCGCGGTGACCGGCCGGCCGTCGGCCGTCCACGCCTTCAGACCGCCGTCCAGATGCGCGACGTCGGTGTACCCCAGGTCCTGCAGCGCCCGCGTCGCCAGCGCCGACCGGCCGCCCGACGCGCAGTACAGGATCGTCTGGCCGGCCGGGCTGAACTCGGCGCGGTGATACGGGCTGGCCGGGTCCGCGTAGAACTCGATCATCCCGCGCGGCGCGTGCACCGCCCCCTCGATGACGCCGTCGCGGCTGACCTCCTCCGGCTCGCGGATGTCGATCAGCGTGACGCCGCCGGTCGCGATCTGCTGCGCCACCTCGTCGGTGGTCAGGTTGCGGATGCGGCTCTTGGCGTCGGCCACGAGGTCCAGGACGGACGGCTGTGGTGTGCTCACGGTGGTGTTCTCCCCCGGTTTCTCGGATGTGTGTCGCTTGCGATCAAGGACGATCCGGCAGCGGCGTGTGAAACCGCGTGTGACGGGGATTGCCGTGGACGGGGCGGGTACGGGATGCTGCACGGACGATCTTTCGACGGCGCTCTGCGAAACTCGTGTGGAGGGAGGACGCGATGACTCCGACGCTGGTCGGCGAACGGGTGGTGCTGCTCGACCCCGCCGGTGCGGCCGTGGGGACCGCGCTGAAGAGCGAGGTGCACCACCAGGCGACGCCGCTGCATCTCGCGTTCTCCTGCTACGTGTTCGACGCGGCCGGCTCGCTGCTCGTCACCAAGCGCGCCTCGGCCAAGACGACCTGGCCGGATGTGTGGACCAACTCCTTCTGCGGGCATCCGGCGCCCGGCGAAGACGTGTACACGGCCATCGCGCGCCGTGCGGCCGACGAGCTCACCATTCGCCTCGGCGACCTGCGCCCCGTCCTGCCCGCGTTCCGCTACCGCGCCGTCATGCCCAACGGCGTCGTCGAGAACGAGGTCTGCCCCGTCTTCGCCGCCTCGACCGCCGATCCGCCCGAGCCACACGCCTCCGAGGTCAGCGGCTTCGAGTGGATCCCCTGGCGCATGTTCCGCGACGACGTCCTGTCCGGACGGCGCGAGGTGTCGCCCTGGTGCGCCCTGCAGGTGGCCGAACTGGCTCGGTTCCCGTCCGACCCGCTCTTCTGGCCCACCGGCGATCCCGCCGACCTCCCGCCCGCCGTCCTCGACCCCGTCGGGTAGGTCGCCTGCCCGGCAACCGTGTGGCACAGGTGCGGGAACCGGGTGGCATCACTGTCGTCCTGGCGACACCTGTGCCACCCAGTCGGCGCAGCGACCTCACATCGTTCCCGCGATGCGGTCGCGGAGCACGGGGACCCAGTGGTCGCCATAGCGTTCGTGCAGCTCAGAGCGGCGCCAGTCGACGCCCGTCACGACGCCGCGGCAGCCGGGCGACCCGCACCGGCAGACCAGCCGGAAGCCGGGGTCGTCGGTGATGGTGCCGTAGTCGAGGGTCAGTTCGGCACCGGCGAGCACGGGGCGGCGGGTCCGCAGCTCGAACGGGTCGGCCCACCACAAGTCCGGGTCGCAGCCGTGGTTGCAGCCCTCACCGGCGGCGTCGGCGGGCAGCACCAGGTTGGAGTCCTCGTAGACGGAGACGGTGTCGACGTAGCCGACCGCGGGATCGTCGAAGAGGGCCTGCAGCTCGGCGTCGGTGACCAGGCGGCCGCCCAGCCGCGACACCGTCAGGCCGGCGGGCAGGTCGGTGCGGGCGAACAGGCCGGTGCCGTGGATCGGCGAGCGCCGTGGTTCGACGGACGGGTTCAGCCAGGTGTCCGGACCGGGAACAGGCGGCGACGTCGACGGCACGGGTCTACCGTCGCACACGCCGGAGCGCTATCATGATCGAGTACGGCACGCCTTCCGGCTCGGGCTCGATCCGACCCGGGAGGCATTCGGCGTTTCTGGGCCCGGTACCGAATCAGCCGGCAGGGCAGAATGCGACGATGGCGACGAACCAGACCTCCGCACCCACCCGGCTGACCCGCATGGGCGACAAGGCCGTCACCGAGCTCGCCGCCCTGCACGCCCTGCTCGACGACGTCCTGCTGGGGCACGTTGCAGTGGTGGTCGACGGGCATCCGGTCGCCTTCCCGACCGCCGTGGCCCGCGACGGCGACCGCCTGCTCGTGCACGGGTCGACGGGGTCGTCGTGGCTGCGGACGCTCGCCACCGGCACGACCGCCAGCGTCACGGTCACCGCACTCGACGCCGTCGTCGTGGCGCGGGCGTCCTTCGAGTCGTCGTTCCACTATCGCAGCGCCGTGCTGTTCGGCCGGTTCGCCGCCCTCGCCGGCGACGACAAGGAGCGGGCGCTCGACGTGCTGGTCGACCGCATCCTGCCCGGCCGCACCGGCGAGCTGCGCCGCCCGACCAAGCGTGAGCTCGCCGCCACGCTGATCTGCGCCATGCCCATCGACGAGTGGTCGCTCAAGGTGTCCGAGCGCTGGCCCGACGACCTCCCCGAGGACGTCGACGGCCCGGCCTGGGCGGGCATCGTGCCGCTGCGCAGCGGCTACGGCGACCCCGTCCCCGCCCCCGACCTGCGCGACGGCATCGCCGTCCCGCCGTCGGTGCGTGCCCTGACTGACTGAGGGCCGCGCGGGTACGCCTCCACCATGAGTGGTTCGGGCACGGTGCGCGTGATGACCTGGAACGTGTGGTGGCGCTTCGGCGAGCGGTGGCGGGAGCGGCAGATCGGCATCGCCGCGACGCTCGCGGCGCACCAGCCGGACATCGTCGGCCTGCAGGAGTCGTGGTCCGTCCGCGAGGCGTCGCAGGCGGCGGTGCTCGCGGCGCCGCTCGGGCTGCACTCCGTCTACGGCGGACCGTCGCTCCCCGACCCGATCGAGGCGCCCGGCCACGACGGCGTCGACCTCGGCCTGGCGATCCTCAGCCGCTGGCCGATCCGGCACGCGTGGACGCACCGGCTCCCGACGAGCCGCGCCGAGCGCCCGGTCGCCCTCGTCGCCGCCGTCGAGCATCCGGACGGCGTCCTGCACGTCGTCTGCGCCTGCGCCGAGCACCACGCCCACCTTGCGGACGACCACCTGGCGCAGACCCGCGAGCTGGCCCGGCTGGTCACCGACCTCAGCGCCCGCGACGGCGACCTCCCGGTGCTGCTGGTCGGCGACCTCAACGCGGGACCGGACACCCCGGAGATCGCGACCCTCACCTCCGGCGACGCGCTGACGGACGCATGGACGGCCGGCGGCGCCGACGGCGACGGCGTCACCTTGAGTGCCGCCCATCCCGACGCCCCCTTGGGCGCGGTGAAGCAGCTCAACCGCCGCATCGACTACGTCATGTTCCGCCCGTCGATCGGCGGCTCGGTCCCCAAGGTGACGCGGACGGCCGTGGTGGACGAGCCGGTCAACGGCCTGTACCCGTCCGACCACTTCGCCGTGATCGTCGACCTCGCCGTGTGATCCGGATCACTGCCGTTCATGGACGGCGGCTCCATCTCGTCTCCCAGGGGTGAGCACGACGAGAGGAGACGCCATGAGGATCTTCGTCGCCGGAGCGTCCGGCGCGATCGGCAGGTACCTCGTGCCCGAGCTCGTGGAGCGCGGCCACGAGGTGGTCGGCACCACCCGCACGGCCGCCAAGGCCGCAACGCTGCGCGACCTCGGCGCCGAGCCGGTGGTCCTCGACGCCCTCGACCCCGAAGCGGTGGCCGACGCCGTCGCCAAGACCGAGCCGGAGGTGATCGTGCATCAGCTCACGGCGCTGAACGGGCCGATGCGCACCGTGAAGCGGATGGCGGCGGCCACCAACCGGCTGCGCATCGAGGGCACCGACCACCTGCTGGCCGCCGGCCGCGCCGTCGGTGTCCGCACCGTCGTCGCGCAGAGCAACTACGCCCCCCTGCTCCCGGACGGCGGGCGGCTCCTGGACGAGAGCGCCCGGATCGATCCGGACCCGCCCCGCGACATCGCGGCCAACGTGGCAGCGATACGCCACCTCGAGGCCGCGGTCACCGGCATCACCTGGGGCGACGGCATCGTGCTGCGCTACGGCGGCTTCTACGGTCCGGGGACCGGCATCGAGACCGCGCCGGACGCCGTGATGGCCGGGCTGGTCCGCAGGCGCCGGTTCCCGATCATCGGCGGCGGTGGCGGGCTGTGGTCCATGGTGCACATCACCGACGCGGCGTCGGCCACCGTCGCGGCGATCGAGCGGGGCGCCCCGGGCATCTACCATGTCGCCGATGACGACCCGGCGCCGGTGCGCGACATCCTGCTCGGGCTGGCCGGCGCGCTCGGCGCCAAGCCGCCGCGGCGGGTGCCCGCCTGGCTCGTGCGGCCGTTCGCCGGCCGCGGCGCGGTGGAGATCATGACGCGGTCGCGGGCCATCACCAACGAGAAGATCGAGCGAGAGCTGGGCTGGACACCGCGGTTCCCGAGCTGGCGGACCGGCTTCGTCGAGGGGATGAGCTGACCCGTATGTCCGGCGCCGACCTGTACGACGAGCTGCGGCCGCGGGCGTTCGCCATCGCGTACCGCATGCTCGGCAGCGTCGGCGAGGCCGAGGACGTGGTGCAGGAGGCGTTCCTGCGCCTGCACCAGACACGACGGCGCGGCGAGGCGATCGCGTCGCCGCGGGCCTACGTCGCCACGCTCGTCACCCGCCTGGCGATCGACGAGCTCCGCTCGGCCCGGGTCCGGCGCGAGCGCTACGTCGGCGAGTGGCTGCCGGAGCCGCTGGTCGGCGGCTCACCACCTGGCTCGCTGCCGGGCCTGTCACCCGGACCGTCGCCGGCCGAGCAGGCCGAGCAGTCCGACTCGCTCTCGCTGGCGTTCCTCGTGCTGCTCGAGAACCTGTCGCCGCGGCAGCGGGCGGCGTTCCTGCTGCGTGAGGTGTTCGACTACCCGTACGCCGAGGTCGCCGAGATCATCGGCAGCGACGTGGACAGCACCCGGCACCTCGTCGCGAAGGCGCGCCGGCACGTGCGGGAGCGTCGGCCGCGCTACGCCGCCTCCCGCCGGCAGCGCGACGAGCTCGCGCGGCGCTTCCTCGCCGCCGCCGAGCTGGGCGATCTGCCCGCACTGGAGACGCTGCTGGCGCAGGACGTGGCGCTGTACGTCGACGGCGGCGGCAAGGTGCCCGCGCAACGCAAGCCCGTCCACGGCCGGACCCGCGTCGCCCGGACGCTGGCCGCCGGAATACCCCTGCTGGCCCGCCGCGACGTCCGCGTCGAGGTGCGCGAGATCAACGGCCAGCCGGGCCTGGTCGCCCTCGACGCTCAGGAGCGGCTGGTCGGGATCATGGCCCTCGACGTCGCCGACGGCGAGATCCTGGCCATCCACTCCGTCGCGAACCCCGACAAGCTGCGCCGCGTCACTCCATGATCATCCAGGATCGGTGGCGCTATCACGCCCCGAATCCTGGATGATCATGGAGCTGCCGGGATCTGCACATCGCCTACGGCGCGATGTTCTGGTTCAGGTGGAACACGTTGTCCGGGTCGTAGGCGCGCTTCACCGTCCGCAGCCGGTCGTAGTTGCCGCCGTAGTTCACCGCGACCCGGCCCTGGTCGTCGCCGGCCATGAAGTTGACGTAGCCGCCTTCCTCCGACAGCGGCGCGGTCGCGGCGTAGTAGTCGCGCACCCACTGCGTGTTGGCGGAGTTCTGCGCCGGGTCGGGCCACATGCCGGCGATCACGGTCGCGAAGTTCGCGTCGCGGTAGGCGAACGCCGTCGCGTCCGGGGCGACCCGGTGGACCGCGCCGTTGATCGGGTAGATGTGCATCGTCGAGTTGACGACCGGCACCTTCGGCCCGTGCGCCAGGTGCGCTGCGATCGCCTCGTCCGACAGCGAGCGGACGAAGTTCGCCTTCCAGTAGTGCTGCAGTCCCGGCGGCACCAGGGCGTCGAACGCGCTGTTCAGGGCCGGGTACGGCATCGGCCCGACGTGTTCGGCGACCACGGGTGCGACGTCGCGCAGTTCCTTGAGCACGGCCTCGCCCTCGTCCAGCGGCCCGGCCCAGCAGGACACGAACGCCAGGAACGGCTCTCCGTGACGCTCCTCCGGGATGAACGGCAGCGGCGGCGCGATCTGGTACGCCGGGAAGCCGCCGAACTGCTCCGGCGCGTCGTCGATGAACTCGCGGTAGAACCGCAGCACGTCCGCGGCGTCGTCGAGCGAGAAGAACATCGGCCCGCCGTAGATGTCCTTGACCGGGTGCAGCTGGAACTCCAGCGACGTGACGACGCCGAAGTTGCCGCCGCCGCCGCGCAGCGCCCAGAACAGGTCGGCGTTCTCCTCCTCGTTCGCCACGACGATCCGGCCGTCCGCCAGCACCACGTCGGCGGAGACCAGGTTGTCGCAGGACAGCCCGAAGCCGCGGGCCAGGTACCCGATGCCGCCGCCCAGCGTCAGCCCGCCGACCCCCGTCGTCGAGATGATGCCGCCGGTGGTGGCCAGGCCGTACGGGTAGGTCGCGGCGTTGAAGTCGCCCCAGGTGGCGCCGCCCTCGGCGCGCGCCGTCCGGGCGCCCGGGTCGACGCGGACCCCGCGCATCCCCGCGAGGTCGATGACGACGCCGTCGTCGACGGTGCCGAAGCCGGGCACGCTGTGCGAGCCGCCGCGGACCGCGACCTCGAGGTCGTTCGCCCGGGCGAACCGGACGGCGGTCGCGGCGTCCCCCGCGTTGGCGACGCGCACCACGGCGCGCGGGCGCCGGTCGATCATCGCGTTGTAGACGCGGCGGGCCTGGTCGTAGCCGTCGTCGCCGGGCGCGATCACGGCGCCTCGTACCTGCTCGCGCAACTGATCGAGCGTGAAGTCGGACATGGTGGTTCCCCCTCGTGGTGTTGGCCAACACCACAGGTCTCCCACCTGGACGTGTGACGCAACGTGTGACTCCCGCACCCGTTGCCAGCGGCGCCCGCGGGGAGTAGGACTGGACGGGTGGGGACGGTGGACCCCTGGGTCAGTGCACCCGCGCGCATCGCCGATCCGGACGAGGGGATCTCGGTCGACGAGCTGCGGCTCGCCGCGCGCAACCACGGCATGCCGCTCGAGGCGCTGCGCTACGACGTCACACCGCCCGGCCTGCACTACCTGCTCACGCACTACGACATCCCCGCGCTCGACCCGGGTGCCTGGCGCCTGACGGTGTCCGGGGCGGTGGCGCGGCCGCTCTCGCTGGGCCTCGAGGACCTGCGCGTCAGGCCGCGGGTGACACAGCGCGTGACGCTCGAGTGCGCGGGCAACGGCCGCGCCCGGCTGCAGCCGCGCCCCGTCAGCCAGCCCTGGCTCGACGAGGCGGTCGGCACGGCCGAGTGGACGGGGACCCCGCTCGCGGGGGTCCTCGCCGAGGCGGGGGTCGCCGCGACCGCCGTCGACGTCGCCTTCGCCGGCGCCGACCGCGGCTTCGAGCGCGGCGTCGAGCAGGACTACCGGCGCGGACTGTCGCTGGGAGAGGCCATGCGCGACGACATCCTGCTGGTCGACGAGATGGACGGCCGGCCGCTGCCGCCGCAGCACGGCGCGCCGGTGCGGCTGATCGTCCCCGGCTGGTACGGCATGGCGCACGTGAAGTGGCTGGTCGAGGTGACGGTGCTCGAGGCGGAGTTCGGCGGCTACCAGAACGTCACGTCCTACCGCCTCAAGCAGGACGCCGACGAGCCGGGCGAGCCGGTCACCCGGATCATGCCGAAGGCGCTGGTCCAGCCGCCCGGCGTGCCCGACTTCCAGAGCCGCGTGCGCGTCGTCGACAGCGGCGTCGTGGAGCTGACGGGGCGCGCGTGGTCCGGCTGGGCCCCCGTCGACACCGTCGAGATCAGCGTCGACGACGGCGTCAGCTGGCGGCCCGCCGAGCTCGAGCCGCCGGCCGACCCGTATGCGTGGCGGCTGTGGCGCTATGTGTGGGACGCCGCACCCGGACGGTACGAGCTGCGGGCCCGCGCCCGCGACACGTCCGGGAACGAACAGCCGGTCGGCCAGGCCTGGAACCGCCAGGGGATGGCCAACAACCACGCGCAGCGGGTCACCGTCGTCGTCCGCTGACGAAACTTCCTCGCCCGACCTTGTCGGTATCGGCCACTACGGTTCGACGTCTCGGTGGGGACGCACCGTGCGCCCCCTGTGGCACAGACCACTGGGAGGGACGATGAACGCTCTCGCTATCGAGGCCGAGGGCCTGGTGAAGCAGTACCGAGGACGCACCGGCACCGTCGACGCGGTCCGCGGGGTGGACCTCAGCGTCACCGCGGGCGAGGTGTTCGGCTTCCTGGGCCCCAACGGCGCCGGCAAGTCCACCACCGTCCGCATGCTGACGACGCTGCTGTCCATCACGTCGGGCACGGCCCGCGTCGCCGGCATCGACGTCACCGCCGACCCCGACGCCGTCCGCCGCCGCATCGGCGTCGCGCTGCAGGAGGCCGGGCTCGACCCGCGCCAGACCGGGCGCGAGCTGATCGTGCTGCAGGCGCGGCTGTTCGGCAGCAGCACGGCCGAGGCGGCGCAGCGGGCCGAGGAGCTGCTCGAGCTGGTGGAGCTCACCGAGTCCGCCGACCGGCGCATCAAGGGGTACTCCGGCGGCATGAAGCGCCGCCTCGACCTCGCGTCGGCGCTGGTCCACAGGCCCGAGGTGCTGTTCCTCGACGAGCCGACCACCGGTCTCGACCCCGCCAGCCGGCTGGGCGTCTGGGACGAGGTGCGCCGCATCAACCAGCGCGGCACCACGGTCTTCCTGACCACGCAGTACCTCGAAGAGGCCGACCAGCTCTGCGACCGGCTGGCCATCATCGACGGCGGCCGCATCGTCCGGGCGGGCACGCCGTCGTCGCTGAAGAAGGAGCTGCGCGAACGGCTCCGGCTGCCCGGCGACGCGCCCGACCCGACGCTGGACGAGGTCTTCCTCGACGCCACCGGTCGGACCCGCGAACGCGCGGCCGGCGAGGTCCAGGAGGTGGGGGCGTGACTGCGGCCCGCAGCCAGGCGCCAGGGAGAAACAAGACGAGCGGCCTGGTCCAGGCCGACCTGCTCGGCCGGCGCGCCATCCGCGAGTCGCTGCGCACGCCCGAGGCGCTCGCTCCGACGCTGTTCATCCCGGTGTTCTTCCTGGTCGTCAACTTCGGCCAGGCCGGAGAGATCTTCCCGTCCGACTCCACGCCGTTCCTGTACGGGCAGACCTACGCCGCGTTCCAGCTGCCCAGCTCGCTGCTGCTCGCGGCGTCCTTCGGCTCGGCCGCGCTGTATCTGGTCGAGGACATCGAGGGCGGCTACTTCGACAAACTGCGGGCGGCACCGGTCTCGCGCAGCGCGCTCGTGCTCGGCCGGCTGCTCGCCGAGGGCCTGAAGACGGCGGTGCTGACCATCGCGCTGATCATCATCGCGCTGCCGTTCGGCGTCACCATCGCCAGCGGGCCCGTGGGGCTGGTGCTGCTGCTGGTGCTGACGTCGTTGTGGGGCATCGTCTTCGCCGGGTTCATGCAGCTCATCGCCCTGAAGACGCGCAGTGCGGCGGCTACGAACTCCGGCGGGCTGATCTTCTTCCCGCTGCTGTTCCTGACCCCCAACTTCGTGCCGCGCGACCTCCTCACCCGGCCCATGGAGATCGCGGCGACGCTCAACCCCGTCACGTACGTCATGGAGGCGCTGCGGTCGCTGATCCTCCAGGACTTGCAGTGGGACGTCCTGGCCCGCGGGTTCGGCGTGGTGGCGGCGTTCGGCGCACTGATGCTGTTCCTCAACGTGCGGATGGTCCGCCGCTACGACTGAGCGGGGTGGCGGCCGGCCGGTGATCATCAATGATCCGACCCCCTCTGGGTGGTTGGATCATTGATGATCACGGGGTCATCCGCGGCCCCTCCCCACCCGACCCGGCGTCTCGGTTCGCGGTGACCTCTGGCTGGGGTTGCCCAGTCACGGCTGGCCGACGCCCCGCCCACCGTCAGCGACCAGAGCGATCCGAGACGAAACGGTCCGAGGGCCAGAGCCCCTCACCGCCACGCCATTGACAACACATTCCCAATATGACAACATGTTGTCCATGACCACGAAGACAGCACACATCGCTCTGTACGACACGCTCGCCGACTGGGAGATCGGATACCTGCTCGTCGAGCTGCGGACCGGCCGGTTCACCGGCACGCCCTGGAACGTCGTCGCCGTCGCCGAGTCGGCCGAGCCGATCACGACCATGGGCGGGCTGCGCATCGTCCCCGACCAGGTCCTCGCGGGCCTCGACCCGGCGGACAGCGACCTGCTGGTGCTCGCCGGCGCGGCGCACTGGGACGAGGGCGGCGGCAGCGCGTGGACCGATGCTGCCCAGCGCTTCCTCGACGCGGAGGTGCCGGTCGCCGCGATCTGTGGCGCGACGGCGGGCCTCGCGCGGGCCGGACTGCTCGACGACCGCGACCACACCAGCGCCGCGGTCGAGTACCTGATGGCGCAGCCGGGCTACGGCGGCCAGGACCGCTACGTCGACGCGCGGGCGGTCGTGGGCGGCGACGTCGTGACGGCCGGGCCGGACTCGCCGGTCCAGTTCGCCCGCGCGACGCTGAGCCGGCTCGGCCTGGCGTCGGAGCAGACGCTGCAGGCGTACGAGGACGTCTTCCATCGCGCCGACGCCAGCGCGTACCCGGTCCTCATGCAGGCACACTGATCGCCATGACGACGACCGACGTCCCGCCGCGCGCGGAGTGGCCGGAGCCCGGGCCGGCCACTCCGGCGGGCGAGGTGTTCACCGACATCGCGCTGACGACGTTCCGGCTCAACGCCCGGCTCATGGAGGCCGCACAGGACATGGCGGCGGCCGGCGGCATCACGGCCGCGTGGTGGCAGGTGCTCGGCGGCGTCCTCGACCGGCCTCGGACGCACGCCGACATCGGCCGGCTCATGGGCATGTCGCGGCAGGGCGTGCGCCGGGTCGCCGACCTGCTGGTCGAGCAAGGCCTGGCCGAGTACCGCGACAACCCCGCACACCGCCGCGCCAAGCTGCTGGCCTGCACCGAGGCCGGCTACTGGGCCATCCGGCGCATCTCGCTGGTCCAGCACCCGTGGGCCGAGCACATCAGCTCGCAGCTGGACCTCGACGACCTGCGCCGCGCGCTGACCACCATGCGCGAGCTGGTCGCCGTCCTCGAGGCCGACCGTCCCGCCGACAGCTAGGTCACGGGCGCACGTCGAGCCCCGCGATCAGCAGCCCGCCCAGCAGCGCGACCGCCACCGTCACCGATGCCGCCACCTGGACCTGCAACAGCGTCCCCCGCAGATCCCGCGCGAACGCCGGCGTCAGCACGTCGCCGATCCGCCGGCGCGACACCCGGAACCTCCCCCGCCTCGGCATCGCCATGGCGCGCCCTCCCCTCTCCCCGTAGGGAGCGAGCGCCTCCTCCGGCCCTTCGCTTGCGACCCACCTCGCCGGCGACCCCTCCGGAGGAGGCTGCACTCCCTCACGGTGAAGAGGCCGAGGCCGGCGCCGTCAGCACGCACAGACGCTGTGATCCACGTCACAGGGTGCGGGTCATGAAGACGCTGAGCGGGTCCGGGACATAGCCGGCGAACGGCTCGCAGTACTCGAACCCGAACTTCTCGTAGAGCCGGCGGGCCGGGCGGAAGAACTCGTCCGAGCCGGTCTCGAGGCTGAGCCGGGTGTACCCCATGACCCGCGCCTCGTCGACGATGTGCCCGAGGACCAGCGACGCGATGCCGCTGCGCTTGCGGGCGACGGCGGTGCGCATCGACTTGACCTCGGCGTGCTGCCGGTCGAGGCGCTGGATCGCCCCGCATCCGACGACGGCGCCGCCGTCGCGCACGGCCCAGAACGTCACCTCGGGACGGCGCAGCCCGTCGAGGTCGAGGGCGTGCTTGCTCTCGGGCGGGGTGATGGAGAGCATCTCGCGCACGTGCTCGTCGAGGAACGCGGCGATCTCAGGGCCGCGCAGGTCGTCGACGGCGATCTTCATCGTGATGGTCCTCTCAGGCGTGCCGACGAGCCGAGGTTAGGGCGCGGGTGTGAACCGGACGTTTCAGCCTGATGACGGCACGGCCCGGCGGCGGACGTCGCGGAGGATGCGCCCGACGGCGGCCCTGTGGGCTCCACTGGTCATGACCAGTAGACGGTAGATCCGCCCGTGCGGACCGGGGAACGCCGCTTCGGTGCGCGCGCCGACCACCGTCCCACCCGGCGCCGGGTCCAGCGTGAACGTGAGCGCATAGACGGAGAACCGGTGCCGCCCGGTCAGCCGCACCCGGCGCTCCGGCTCGACCTCGGCCACGGCGAATCCGGGCACCGCGGCGCCGGGCTCCAGCCCCGTCCCGGCCGCCCGCCGCGGCCGCGTCGCCAGCACGGCGTGCAGCAGCGCCGGCTCGGGGGTGCGGACGTGCGCGGTGAGCGCCCGCCAGACCACGTCCGGCGGCGCCGGCACCAGCAGCCGGTGCTCGTCGACGAACGGCAGGGCGGGCGGGGCGGCGTGGTCGCTCACCCCGCCATCGTGTCATCGCGACTAGGGTCGACGGCGTGAGAGGTCGCGTCGCCGGCGTCTACCCCGTCGAGGTCGTCGGGCTGCTGGTCTCGCCGGTGCACGCCTACGAGGGCCGGCCGCAGGACGGGCCTCGGCCCGATCCGGAGCCGGCCGCGCGCACCGAGGTCACCGTGCGAGCCGGGCTCGGGCTGGTGGGCGACCGCTACTTCGGCCGGCAGGCGCACCGCAACGCCGCCGTGACGGTGTTCGACGCGGCCGCGCTGGACGAGCTCGCGGCCGCACTCACCCACGCCGGCACGCCGCCGGAGCGGCCGCTCGACCCCCTGCTGACCAGGCGAAACATCATCCTGCGCGGCTTCGCGGTCGACGACCTCGCGGCCCGCAGACCGGACCCCGGCGCGGTGTTCGCGCTCGACTCCGGCGCCGGCCCGGTGCGCTTCCAGGCGCACCGCCCGGCCAACCCCTGCGCCTGGATGGACGTCGTGCTGGCGCCGGGCGCGTTCCGCGGCCTGCGCGGGCGCGGCGGCGTCCGGTGCACGCCCCTCGACGACGGCGTCCTGCGGCTCGGCCCGGCAACCCTCACCGTCGAGTGAGGCGCCGGGCCGGCCGATGTCAGGGACCCGTCAGCCGAGGCCGAGGCGCTCCCACGTCTGCTTGCCGGGGATGCCGTCGGCGTCGGTGCCCTTCCAGCCCTGGTCCTCCTGGAACGCCTTGACCGCGGCCTGGTCGACGGTGGACCACTTCCGGCTCGGGCCCTCCTTGTAGAGGTCGCGGTACTTCTTGCCGCGCAATACCAAGGCGGAGCCGACCAGGAGCACGTAGTCGTTCTCCTTTCCCGCCCCGAACACCTCCGCTCCCGGATACGGAACGACCTCGACAACCACGGCTTCGGGCATGGTCCCCTCCCCTGTCGAACGGTGACGAGCCTGTGCTCAGCGTAGGGAGCGGCACGCCGTCCGCGCAGGACGTTCGCATCGAAGGCAGACGGGCGCGCCGCCGGTGGGCCGTCATCGCGCCGAGTCCGAGAAGTGATCGAAATTTGATGATCACGATGACTACCAGTGTCTGGACGAGAAGGGACATAATGCCTATGTAGTGCAGGGGGACGAGCGTGAGGCACGAGAGCGGCGTGCGGTGGAGCACCCCGCACCAGCAGTCGGCACGGTTGCTGATCGTCACAACCGTGGTGGCGTCGAGCGCTCTCCTCGCCCAGCACTGGGTCGGAGTTCCGTGGTGGCTGCTGGTCGTCCTGTGCGCCGTCGCGGGGGTCGGCACCCCGGTGGCGTGGTGGCTGCGCCAGCAGGCGGCGCGATGGGACCAGCAGGAGCACGCCCTCGAGGCCACCGTCCGCTCGGCCCTCGACGCCGACGCGCTGCCCCTCGCCCGTGACGCCGCGCTCGAGGCCTTCGGCGTGCACCGCTCCCACCTCCCCATCCCGTATCTGGTCCGCGACGCCCATGCCGAGGTGCTCGACGCCGTCGACGCGGGCCGGCCGGTCCTGGTGCTCGGGCACCCGAGGGCCGGCAAGTCGCGGCTCGGCGCCGAGGTGGTCCGCCGGCACTGCGCCGACCTGCCGCTCGTCGTGCCCGCGCCGCCCGCCGGCCTCGCGCAGCTGTTCGGCGCCGGCGCCAGTCCGGTCGGCACGGTGATCTGGCTGGACGACCTCGACCGCTACCTGCGTCCGGAGCACTTCCGCGTCGAGTGGCTGGACCGCGCGCTGCGCCGGCGCAATGTCGTCGTCGCGACGATGCGCGCCGCCCCGTACGAATGCCACCTCCCGGACCGCGGCGGCCGCGGCGACCAGTGGGAGCTGCTCGAGCGGTTCCGGACGGTGTGGCTGCGGCCCGACGACGACGAGCGCGCCCGGCTGGCGGCCTCCGTCGCCGATCCGCGGCTCCGCTCCGGCGTGCTGCGCTATGGCCTCGGCGAATATCTCGGCGGCGCCCTGCTGGCCGTCGAGCGGCTGCGCGCCGGCGAGTCGAGCCATCCGCTCGCCGCGGCCCTGGTCCGCGCGGCCGCCGACTGGCGGCGGGCCGGGCTCGACGCCGCACCCGAGGCGGTGCTGCGCGACCTCGCCCCGCACTACCTGCCGGAACACGACCGGCCGCACGACCGGCAGCCCGATCGGCCGCTCGGGTCGCAGGACGCCGACGAGGCCGTCCGGTGGGCCGGCGAGCTGATCGACCGGACGGTCGCCCTGCTGGAGCCGACCCCGTCGGGCTGGCGAGTCTTCGACTTCCTCGTCGACCACCTGGCGGCGCAGGGCCGGCCGATCCCGGACGCCACCTGGGACGCCGCGATCGACCACGCGGGTCATCGGCTCGTCGCCGTCTGCCATGCGGCGGCCGTGGTCCACCACCGTCCGGACGTCGCCGAGCGGGCCTGGCGGCGGGCGGTCGAGCGCCACCCGTCGGCGGCCCGCTTCGAGGCGGACCTGCTGCGCCGGCTCCAGGACACCGTCCCGGACACCTCGTGGTGGACCGATCCGCCGGCCGGGCCGCCATGGTTCTGACTGCCCCCGAGCAGCCTCATAGGCTGGGACCATGACGACCGAGCACCACGACCAGCTCCGCACCACGCTGGGCGTCCTCCGCAGCCGGCGCAGTACCGACGCCCCCGCGGGCATGGACCAGAGCCTCGCCGCCGGCGGGCCGCAGCTGCTGGCGCTGGCCCGCGCCATCGACCCCGTCAACGCCGAGGACCTCGTCCAGACGGCGTACGCCGACGTCCTCGAGCGGTCCGGGTCGGCGGAGCTGCCGGCCGTGCTCGAGCGCCTGGCCGACCTCGCCGTCCAGTACCGCGACAGCGACATCGACACCGAGCGGGTCCGCGACGACCGCATCACGCAGATCGCCGACACCGGGCCCGACGAGGACAGCCCGGCCGAGCTGTACTACCCGGCGTTCTACGAGGAGACCACCGACCTCGGCGACTGGGTCGACTCCCCGAACTCCTGGCCCGCGGGTGGCCGCGTCCTCGGGCCCGACGCCGAGATCGACACCGAGGAGCTCTACGGCGTCGTCGACGCCGCGCTCGGCGAGCTGCCGCCCGCGCAGGCGACACTGCTGAACCTGGTCGACGTGCAGGGTCTGCCGGCCGACGTCGCCGCCCGCGCCGCCGGGCTGGACCCGGCCGCGGCCGGCAGGGCGCTCGGGCAGGCCCGCCACCACGTCCGGCGCCGGCTGCACGCCTACCTCGACGGCTAGTCCTCGCCGGCCGCCCGGTACGCCGAGCCGGCCGCCGTCGGCGTGGACCCGTCGGCGTAGAGGCCGATGCCGTCCTCCTCGGCCGGCAGCCCGAACCAGGCGTACCGCTCGACGTAGGGCAGCGACTCCATCATCGCCGTCGACCCCTCGACGAACGCGACCAGTTGGTCGTCGCCGGGGTACTTCGGCGACCCGGAGAAGTCGATCAGGCCGTACTCCGTGACCCAGATCGGCAGTCCGTACCGGTCGTGGGTGGCCTCGATGTAACTGCGCAGGTGGCCGACGGCGTCCGGGCCGAAATCCGAGCCGTACCAGTGCAGCGTGATGAAGTCGACCCGCAGCCCGCGCTCCTCCGCACCCGTCATGAACTGGTCGAGCCACTCGCCCGGTGTGTCCGCGCCCCAGGCGACCGCCGGACTGCCCAGACGCAGCCCCGTCGACTCCAGCCGCGGCCACAGCTCCAGTGCCCGCTCGACGCTCAGGTTCGCCTGCTCGCCGAGGTCGGGCTCGTTGAACCCGAGCAGCACGTCGCCCTCGCGGCGCGCGGTCTCGAGGGTGTCGTCGGTGACCGACGCCTCGCCCCAGATCATCGGCACGAACTCCACCCCGCCGGGCGCCGGCATGGCGGCGTCGGACGCGGACCAGTTGTAGAACCAGCTCGCGCCGACGTCCTCCAGCGCGGCACCGACGTGCGGCCACTCCCAGGTGCTCACGCCCTTCTTGTCCGTGCGGACGACGGGCGCGGGTGCGGGCGGTTCCGGCGGCGGCTCCTTCGTGGGCGACGGCGTGAGCGTGGCGGTCGGCGACGGCGTCGGCGTGACGGTCGGCGTCGAGGTCGCCGTCGGCGTGGGAGAGGGGGACGCCGGCGGCAGGGGGGATGCCGCCGGCGTCGTCGAGGGGGCGGCGACCACGGACGACGACGCCGTCGCCGGTGGGTCGGGCCAGAGGACGACCGCCGCGCCGCCGCCGGTCAGCGCCACCGCGGTCGCCGCCG
Organism: Jiangella mangrovi; assembly: GCF_014204975.1. Lineage (NCBI taxonomy): Bacteria > Bacillati > Actinomycetota > Actinomycetes > Jiangellales > Jiangellaceae > Jiangella > Jiangella mangrovi. Next base: position 2,536,171 of record NZ_JACHMM010000001.1, on the reverse strand, counting down.
CGACCAGCGGCTTGCTGCTCCACAGGCTCGACGCCCTGGCCGCCCGGTAGGCGCCGCGGACGACGGTGACGCCAGCGGCCGCCTTGCCCGCGCCGCCCGCGGCGGCCGGCCCCGCTGCCAGCGGGATGCTGACGCCGTCGGCGACCGGCCCGAGGACGTGACCGAGCAGCGCCACCGGCAGGGGCACCAGCCCCAAGCCGACGAGCAGCTGGTCGGCCGGGACCAGCCCGGCCCAGCCCGCGGAGCAGAAGCCGCACTCGCGGGTGTGGCGCGCCAGGCGCTTGCGCCAGAGCGGGCTCGGGCGGCCGTCCCACCCGGCGGTCAGCAGCAGGAGGTCGGGGCACGGCGGACGGCCGCGCAGCGCGCGCACGACCACGCGGGCCGCCTCGAGCTGGGCCTTCGTCCGCTGGATCCGGACGGCGACGTGCGCCCGCTCCCCGCCGACGGCGTCGACGACCTCGTCGCGGGTGAGCTCGCCGGCCGCCTCCAGCCACCAGAGCGAGAGCAGCTCGCGGTCGTCGGCGTCCAGCCAGCGGCTCGCCTCGGCGACGTCGCGACGCTGGCCGGACAGCTCCAGCCGGGCGATCGCGAGGTCGGCGAAGTCCGCGCCCGGGTCCGGCTCGGGCAGCTGGTCCACCGGCACGGCGCCCGTCGCGGCGGTCGCGCCGGACCGGTGCCGCTCGCGGACCTGCCGGATCGCGATCGCCACCAGCCAGGACCGGAACCGGCCCGGGTCGCGCAGCGTCGGCAGCCCGCGGACCGCGCGCAGCATGGTCTCCTGCACCACGTCGTCGACGTCTGCGTGACCGTCGAGCGCTCGGCCGACGATGTTGTAGATCAGCGGCAGGTACCCGGCGATGAGCCGGTCGCAGGCCGCCGGGTCGCCGTCGCGCGCGGCGACCACCGTCTCCTCGCCCGGCGGATCCATGGGGTGTGGCATGGACGCCCGTCCTCCGTCGCAGTGTCGACTCGTGCACCCAGGAGACGGAGCACGCCGCGCCCGATAACGAAAACCGCGCAGCCGGATTCTCTCCACGCACCCGTGACATCAACCCCGGACGGCTCTTGACCGTCCCTCCGATCGGGAGAATGCTCGAAGGACCACGGTCCAGCCCCCCGGGGGGAGGAGCTGACCATGCCTGTGGGCGCCGGTGACATCCTGTTCGGAATTCCGCTGGCCGGGGTGGGCATCCAGAAACGCATCAACCAGCACCGCGCCTCGCTCGGGCGGCTGCCGGTCTTCGTCGACACGCAACTGTCGGTCGCCGCACAGCGGCACACGTCCGACATGGCGGCACACCCGGCGATCTACACGACGCCCAACCGCGACGCGCACCTGAGCTCGGACGGCCACACGACGGCGCAGCAGCGGATCACCGACGCGGCCGCCGCCGCGGGCTGGGCGCCCGAGAACGGCAGGACCGGCGAGATCCTCTACTGGGGCGGCGCGAACCTCAATGGCGACGCCCCGGTGAACTGGTGGATCAACGTGAGCCCGCCGCACCGGCAGCGGATCGAGGACCCCGACTACACGCACATGGGCTTCTCGGCGTCCTACAACAACACCGCCGGCGAGTGGGTCTACGGCGTCACCTTCGCCCGGTCGCCGACCCGCGGGCTGTTCGCCAAGCACAGCGGGAAGGTCGTCGACGTCACCGGCATCTCGACCGCGAGCGGCGCGCCGGCGCAGCAGTGGACCTGGTGGGGCGGCGGGAACCAGCGCTGGTCCTTCGACCCCGTCGGCGGCGGCTACGTCCGCATCCGGGCGCAGCACAGCGGCAAGGTGCTCGACGTCGCCGGCATCTCGACCGACAACGGCGCCCGCATCATCCAGTGGGACTGGTGGGGCGGCGACAACCAGAAGTTCCTGCCCGAGGTGTACGGCATCGGCGAGCTGAAGCTGACCGCCAAGCACAGCGGGAAGGTCATCGAGGTGGCCGGCTTCTCCGAGGCCGACGGCGCCGCCGTCCAGCAGTGGGACTGGTGGGGCGGCGCGAACCAGCGGTGGGCGTACTGAGGGGGTTGGCGATCATGGAGCTGCCGGGAGTCGACCGGCCCGAGTACCTGCTGGACGGGTTCGCCACGCCGCTCGTCGACGCCGGCGACCGCGGAACGTGGCCCGAGGGCCTCGAGGCCGAGGAGAGCGACCTCGCCGACCGGCTGGTCCGGATGGCCCGGCTCAAGGCCGCGGACACCCCGGCCGACGACCCCGCCGTGCTCGACGAGGTCGACTGGTACCGCGACCTGGCGACGCGCTACGGCCTCACTTCGGCCGAGCTGTTCACCTGCCTGGGCCAGCTGATCGCCGAGGACGAGCAGGTCCGGCGGCTGTTCGACCGGGTCACCCCCGGGCTGGCGGCCTACCAGCGCGACGCGGTGGCGGCGTATGCGAGGGCGCGGCTCACCTGAGGGGCGAGTGGCGGCCCGGCCGGGCCACGGCAGGGACGAATCGGGACGAAGCCTTGGCATGGAACGGCCGCACGACTACCGTGGCACGACGTTCCATGCTCGGGTCCGGTTGGTCTCGCAGAGGAGTGCCCCCACATGCCACGAAGCGTCGTCGCCGCCACTCTCGCCACGCTGCTGGCGGCCGCCGCCCTGCCGTTGACCGCCTCGGCCGCCGTCCCGGCCGAGGCGCCCGCCGTCCGCTCCTTCGACGACGAGCCGCTCGGCGCTCCACCGGTGGGCTACACCGTCCAGGGTGACATCACGGTCGCCGAGGCGCCCTTCGGCGAGCCCGGCAACCGTGCGGTGCACCTCGCCGACGCCAGCACGACGCTGCAGACCCGGCTGCACATCCCCGCGCAGGTCACGGAGGCGAGGCGGTTCGACTTCGACCTCGCCCTGCACTCCACGAGGCAGCCGGTGTTCATCGCCGTCCACGCCAACGGCGACAACCCCGCGCTCGGCATGTTCCGGTTCATGATCACGCCGGTCTACGCCTACGGCGGCAGTACGACCGCCCAGGTCCTGGTGTACGACGGGCGACAGTACGTGCGGTTCGCGACCGTCCCGATGCTCACCGCGCGCGACCACGCGAGCCGCGTCAGCATCGCCGCCGGCAATGAGGCGGCCGTACTGACGGTGAACGGAATGTCGTTCCGCACCACGGTGAAGGCGTCGGGCGGCAGTGGCATCACGAGCATCGAGCTGGCCTCGAGCGGCAGCGCCCCCGTGGGCTCGGACGCCTACGTCGACGACGTCGCGCTGGCCGACATCGACCCGGCCGGGCCGGCGCTCGCCGCCGGGCTCCCCGTGGTCGGGACCCTGCCGGACTACACCGCCGAGAAGCACCCCGCGGCGACCGTCGTGGCAACCATCGACGAGCCCGGGCTGCGGGCGGCACAGGTCCGGGCGCAGGTCGTCGTCGACGGCGTCGCCGCCCCGTTCCCCGCGCGGGTGCACGGCGTGCCCGGGCGGCTTTCCGTCAGCGCCGCGATCGACGCCGACGACATCGGGCTGCACCCGGTGACCGTCACCGTCACCGACCTGCGGACCAACGTCACCCGCTCGACCCAGCAGCGGATCCAGGCGTACTCGCCGATCCCCGCGCAGGTCGTCGCGCAGGAGCCGGCCGGCGCCGCCGAGCCGCGCTTCCCCGACGCCGTCCGGCTGGCCGACGGCACCATCGTCGTCGCGTACCACCTGGCCGACGGGCACACGAACGCCAACGGCATCGTGCGGGTGGTGCGCTCGACGGACGGCGGCGCGACCTGGTCGGCGCCGGTCACGGTGGCCGCGACCGAGGGCGGCGACAACCGCGACCCGAAGCTCAGCGTGCTGAGCGACGGGACCGTGCTGCTGACGATCTTCCGCACCGACTGGTCGACCAAGCCCGAGAGCAACCTCGGTACCTTCGTCTACCGCTCGGCCGACGGTGGGCTCACGTTCCCCGAGGTCACGCGCATCGACAGCGCCCAGCCCGGCGCCTGGCAGCACGGCCCCGCCGTCGAGCTGCCCGGCGGCGACATCCTGCAGCCGCTGTACGGCTACGGCGCCCGGGTCGCGCGCAGCACCGACGGTGCCCGCACCTTCCCCGCGTCGAACGAGCTCACCGTCGTCGAGGACGACGCGCGCTACTCCAACGGCGAGCCGAACATCGTCCGGCTGCCCAGCGGCGAGCTCGTCATGCAGATCCGCCGCCACGACAACCTGCTGGCGATCGAGAGCGAGTCGACCCTCGTCCGCTCCTACGACGACGGCGTCACCTGGACGACCCCGGAGCCGACCGGCCTCCCGACGTCGTCGGCGCACCTGCTGCTGACCGACGACGGCAAGCTGCTGATCACGTACGGCGACTACTCGCAGCCGGGCCGGCCCACCTACGGCGCGCTGCTCGACGACCCGTCGGGCCCGTGGACGGAGCACCGGTCGCTGGCGCTGTACAACTCCGGCTGGGAGGACCAGGCCAACCCGACCAGCGTCCAGCTCGACGACGGCTCGTTCCTGACCTTCGGCTTCGACGTCGCCAACCGCACCGTCGTCTCCTTCCGGACGACGGCGGCCGACTACGAGTGAGCCCTCGGCGCCGCTGATGGCGCTCTTTCTGCTGCCCTGACAGCAGAAAGAGCGCCATCACTCGTACAGCCATGTTGCGTGATCGATACACGCGCGCAACACGGGACCGCGACCGTACTCGTGGTCGCGGATACAAGATGCATCAGCCCGCCGCGACGCCCTCGTACCGAAGGGAGTCGTTCATGTCCACGCACCACTGGAGCACCGCCAGCCGGCGCAGCCTCCTCGCCGCCGGTCTCGCCGTCCCGCTCGCCGCCGCCGTCGGAGCCGCCGCCCCGGCCCAGGCGAGCCGGGGCGGCGGCCATGGTAGCCATGGCCCCATGCCGGCGAAGTGGGACCATCACCTGAAGTCCACCCCTGACAACCTGCACTGGGGTGGCTTCCCCATCGACTGGGAGCCGGGCGTCACCATGCGGTCGGGCCAGACCGTCCGCGTCGACACCCTCTCGCACCAGGGGTTCACCAACCCCGCCATCCACCCGCGCGACTACTTCGGCGCGTTCGGGGTGAAGCCGCGCGAGATCCTGGCCGACGGGATCGCGTTCTGGGAGACGCTGCCCGAGCGCCAGGCGAGCAACCGGCAGTACGGCGGGCACGTCCTGACCGGCCCGATCTACGTCCGCGGCGCCGAGCCGGGCGACACCGTCGCCATCGACATCCTCGACATCGACACCCGGGTGCCGTACGGCTTCAACAACACCGCCCCGACCGGCGGCGTCATGGCCGAGTTCTACCCGGGCTGGCGCGAGGGCGACGTGGGCCTGGACATCCCGGCCCAGATCCCGCCGGGGCTGCCGGCCGGGGTCTGGCCGGACGTCCGCACGCACCTCTACCGGACCGGCATGCACCGCGGGAAGGAGGTCGTCTTCTTCTCCGACGACGTCATCATCCCGACGCACAAGTTCCCGGGGATCATCGCCGTCGCCTCGCCGACCGGGGAGTTCATCGGCAACACCGAGGACGCGCCGCCGCCGGCCACCGGGGTGCAGAACTCGACGCCGCCCGGGAAGTTCGGCGGCAACATGGACGTCCGCGACCTCACCGTCGGGACGACGCTCTACCTGCCGGTGTTCCAGCCCGGGGCGCAGATCTTCATCGGCGACCCGCACAGCTGCCAGGGCGACGGCGAGGTCAGCGGCACCGCCGTCGAGCACTCGCTCTCGGGCACGTTCCGCGTCACCCTGATCAAGGACACCGTGACCGAGCTGCCCTGGGCCGAGACCGACGACCACTGGATCATGATGGGTATCCACTGGGACCTCGACCGGGCCATGCGGATCGCCGTCGAGAAGACCGTCGACTTCCTGGTGACCACCCAGGGCATGACGGTCCCGAAGGCCTACTCGTTCGCCTCGATCGCGGTGAACTACCACAACGCCGAGGTCGTCGACCGCACCCAGGTCGTCACCGGCTTCGTCCCGAAGAGCGTCTTCACGCGCCGCCGGCGCTGACCTGGCCGACGCAGGCCGCCTCGGGTACGGTCCGGACGTGTCCAGGTCCACCGAGCCCGAGGCCGGCCTGCTCGCCGACGCCCGGCGAGGCGACCAGCACGCCTTCGAGGCGCTGGTGGCACCCTTCCGCGGCGAATTGCTGGCCCACTGCTACCGCATGCTGGGCTCGTTCCACGACGCCGAGGACGTCCTGCAGGACACCCTGGTCCGGGCCTGGCGCGGGCTGGACCGGTTCGACGGCCGCGGCTCGATCCGGCCGTGGCTCTACCGGATCGCCACCAACCGGTGCCTGACCGCCCTGGACCGCCGGCGACGGCGTGAGCTGCCCGTCGATCTCGGCCCGGGCGCCCGCGCTGAGGAGGTCCGCTGGATCGAGCCGTTCCCGGACGACCGGCTCGACGTCGCCGGTCTGGATCCCGAGGCGCGTGCGGTCGCCCGCGAAGGCGTGGAGCTGGCGTTCGTCGCCGCGCTGCAGGTGCTGACGCCACGGCAGCGCGCGGTCCTGCTGCTGCGCGAGGTCCTGGGCTTCGCCGCCGGAGAGGTCGCCGCCCTCCTGGACACGACCGTCGCGTCGGTCAACAGCGCGCTGCAGCGGGCGCGGACGGCGATCGACGGACGACGGCCAGGGCGCAGTCAGCAGGCAACGCTCGCGGCGCTGGACGATGCCGCCGTCCGGCGGATCGCCGAGCGGTACGCCGCCGCGTGGGAGGCCGGTGACGTCGAGGGGATCGTGGCGATGCTCACGGACGACGCGCGGTACTCGATGCCGCCGATCGCCCGGTGGTACACGGGCCGCGACGACATCCGCACCTTCCTGACCGACGGGCCGTTGACGGACCGCTGGCGGTTCCTGCCGGCACGGGCGAACGGCCAGCTGGCCTTCGGCACCTACCTGTGGGACGCGTCCCGGCGCGCCTTCGTGGCCGCCGCGCTGGACCTGCTCGCCGTCGACGGCGTCCGGGTCGCCGAGGTGACCTCGTTCCTCATGCCGGAGCTCTTCGCCGACTTCGGCCTTCCCGCCGAGATCCCGGACGACATCACGCCGGCGCGATGAGTTCACCGGTACCCGCGGGGTTGTAGGTCGTGAAGGACCCGACACCGCAGGAGGCGATCCATGCACGACACGACCACCGAGACCGAGATCCGCTCCGTCATCGAGCGCTGGGCGGCGGCCGCCCAGACCGGTGACCTCGACGGCATCGTCGCCGGCCACACGGACGACACCGTCATGTTCGACGTGTCACCGCCGGCCGGCGGCGTGCGCGGACTCGAGGCCTACCGGACCATCTGGGGGCCGTTCCTCGACATGTCGGCCACGGCGACGGGGTTCGTCTTCGCGATCACGTCGATCGAGGTCACAGCGGGGACGGACGTCGCGTTCGCCCACGCGCTCCTCGACATCGGGCCGGCGAGCGCACTCGGCCAGGACAGCAGCCCGCTGCGCCTCACCGTGGGGCTGCGCAAGCAGGACGGGCAGTGGCTCATCGCCCATGAGCACCATTCGTTCGCTCGTTCCTGACCCTCGGCCGGGCGACGATGGCGACGATCTCGTCGGCGAGTCGCCTCGGCGCGTCGAGCGGGACGAACGTTCGCGACTTCGGCACCGGCACGAAGGCGGCGTCGCGGAAGCACTGCTGCAGCCGCCGGCCGAGCTTCGTCGTGAAGGCGCGGTCGTCGGTGCCCCAGGCCAGCGTGACGGGGCCCGCGAAACGATCCAGCCGGGTGGAGACGTCGAGCAGCTCGTCGGAGTCGACGGCCCTCAGGAACCGCACCAGGTCGCGGACGACGCCGTCGTCGCTCAGGGCCGGCTCGATCCAGGAGCGGGTCAGGTCGGCCGGCAGGTCGTGCGCCAGCAGGCCGAAGCCGAGCCACGACTGCCGCAGCGCCCGCACGCGCATCTGCCCGGCGAGGAAGCGGACCCGGCGCTCGCTGCGGAGCAGCGCGAAGAGCGGCGCGAACATCGCCGGTGGGAAGACGTCGAGGCCCTCGCAGTTGCTCAGGACGAGCCGGCCGATGCGCCGGGGGTCCTCGTCGACGGCGAACTGGCACAGCGCACCGCCGGTGTCGTTGCCGACCAGCGTGACCTCGTCCAGGCCCAGCGTGTCGAGGAACTCGAGGACGAGCCGCGCGACGCCTCGCGGCGACAGGTCGGCGTCGGCCTTCATCGCCGACGGGTGCGCGCCGAGCGGCCAGTCGGGCGCGTAGGAGCGGATCCCGCGCTCCGCAAGGTCGTCGGCCACACGCGACCACAGCCTGCTGTCGGTGAGGAACGCGTGGACGAAGACGACGGGCGGCGCCGCGGACTCCTCGGGGCCGGCGACGCGGTAGTGCACGGTTCCGCTGGAGAGCTCGATGGTGGCCATGGCGGACCTCCTAGACTCGACGCAACTAACAAACAGGCTGCACGGAAGGTAACATACAGACTGTATGAATGTTAAGCGTCGCACCCAGGCGGAACGATCCGCCACCACCCGCGTCGCCCTGATCGAGGCGGCGTGGCGGCTCTTCGCTGCCCAGGGGTTCGCCGGAGTCGGCACCGAGGCGATCGTCCGCGAGGCCGCGGTCAGCCGCGGCGCGCTCTACCACCAGTTCGCCGACAAGACCGAGCTGTTCGCGGCGGTGCTCGACGACGTCGAGCGCGACGTCGCCCAGCACCTCGCCGAGGTCGCGGGCGCCCAGATCGAAGCCGGCTTCGAGGGCGCCATGCTGGCCGCGGTCGAGGCCTGGCTGGAGTTCTGCGAACGACCCGAGATCCAGCGCATCGTGCTCGTCGACGGCCCCTCGGTCCTGGGCTGGATCCGCTGGCGCGAGATCTGCCAGCACCACGTGCTGGGCCTGATCCGCGCCCTGCTCGAGCAGGGCATCGCCACGGGCGAGGTCGAGCGGCAGCCGGTGGTGCCGCTGTCGCACGCGCTGATCGCGGTCGCCGACGAGGCCGCGCTCTATGTCGCCTCGGCCGACGACCCCGCCGCAGCCCGCCGCGAAATGATCGACGTCGCCCGCCGGCTCCTCTCATCCCTCACGACCAGGGCGAGGCCAAGTCGGTGAGGGGCGGTGGATGTGGAGCCGGCGTCAAGAGCGCACGCGGCATGCTTCACCGCCGCGAAGCGGAGCCGGCGCAGCATCCACCGCCCCTCACCGCACCACACGGACGATCAGCGCAGGGCGGGTGTTCCTGCCATGGACTGGAGGCGGCGGATCCGGTCGGCCGTCGGCGGGTGGGTGCGCAGCAGGCTGGCCATACCGCCACCGGCCAGCGGGTTGGCGATCATCAGGTGCGCCTTCGAGGCGATGGCCGGGTCGGCGGGCAGGGGCAGCGCCCGGGCGCCGCGCTCGATCTTCGCCAGCGCGCTGGCCAGGGCGAGCGGGTCACCGGACAGCCGCGCACCGTCGGCGTCGGCCTCGTACTCGCGACTGCGGCTGACGGCGAGCTGGATCAGCCCGGCCGCGAACGGCGCGAGGAACAGCATGAGCAGCGCCGCCAGAGGGTTGGGGCCGTCGTCGTCATCGGAGCCCAGCGGGATGAAGATGGCGAGGTTGGCGACGGCGGTGACGATGCCCGCCAGTGCGGCGGCCACACTGGAGATGAGGATGTCGCGGTTGTAGACGTGCGACAGCTCGTGCGCCAGCACGGCACGCAGCTCACGCGGGGTGAGCAGCCGCAGGATGCCCTCGGTGACGGCGACGGCGGCGTGCTCGGGGTTGCGGCCGGTGGCGAACGCGTTGGGCTGCGCCACCGGGCTGACATACAGACGCGGCATGGGCCGGCCGTCCGCGGTGGCCAGCTCGTGCACCATGGCGTACAGCTCGGGCGCCTGCGCGGGTGTGACCGGCCGCGCGCCCATGGCCCGCAGCGCGAGCCTGTCGGACCAGAAGTAGGAGCCCGCGTTCATCGCCAGCGACAGCACGGTGGCGATGACGAGCCCCGTCATGCCGCCGAGCCAGTAGCCCACGGTCAGGATGAGACCCGTGAGCAGGCCGAGCAGGACGGCGGTCTTGAGACCGTTGCGATAACGGCGTGTGGTGGACATGTGTCCTCTCTGTTCTACGGTGCACTGCACCTACCGAGAGAACACGCTGACCTCGGCTTCTGTTCCGAACCTGCGCGGAGGTGACTCAACCCTTCCGCGCAGGTTCGGCCAGGCGCCCGCTGGGTCAGGCCGGCGGGATGTTGACGTTGCGGCGGAACAGGTTGCCGGGGTCGTACTGCCGCTTGACCTGCGTGAGCCGTTCCCAGGTGCCGGCAGGCCAGGCCTCGCGGGCCCGCTCGGCGCCGTCCTCGGCGAGGAAGTTGACGTACGCCCCGGGCTCGCCGTTGGCGATCAGCGCCGAGGTGTCGAGCACCCACTGCTCGCGCTCGGCCTTGGTGTCGGGACCGTCGAGGAACGCGGCGACGTTGACCATGAACGGCCGGCCGCGGTGGGAGTAGGCCGTGGCGTCGTCGGCGACGCGGGAGACGGCCCCGCCGAGCGGCCGGAACTGCGTGACGCGCATGGGCGCCGGCGCGGTGTCGAGGCGCTCGAGGATCTGCGTGACCAGGGCGTGGTCGAGCTGGTCGGTGAAGAGGTTCCGGGCCGTCGCCGTCGGGTGGTAGTCGTCGTCGCCCTCTTCCATGAACATCTCGGGGTAGGTGATGGGCCGCACCATGTCGGCGATGGGCTCGGCGAGGGCGCGGATGGGCGCCAGCACCTTCTCGGCCTCGTCGGCCGGTCCGGCGTAACAGACCAGCCCGAACACCACCATGGAGCCGTGCAGCTCGGCCGGGACGAACGGCATGGGCGGCGCCGGCATGACGTTGACGATGACCGACAGCTCCTCGGGCGCCGCGGCCGCCTCGGTGATGAAGCCGTGCACGACGTCGGCGGTGGCCGGGAGCATGAGCAGGCCGCCGGTGACGCCTGGCACCTCGTGCAGCCGGTACTTGAACCGGGTGACGACGCCGAAGTTGCCGCCGCCGCCCCTGATGGCCCAGAACAGGTCCGGATGGCTGCCGGCGTCGACCTGCAGGATCTGGCCGTCGGCGGTGACGACCTCGGCGGCGAGCACGTTGTCGATGGTCATGCCGTACTTGCGGGACAGGAAGCCGACCCCGCCGCCGGTGGTGATGCCGCCGATGCCGACCGTGGCGCTGTCGCCGAAGCCGACGGCCAGGCCATGCTCGGCGACCGCCTTGGTGACGTCGCCCGCCGTCAGGCCGGTCTGTGCCCACACCGTGCGCTCGTCGACGTCGATGGCGATGGCGCGCAGCTGGCGCAGGTCGAGGACGATGCCGCCGTCGACGCTGCTGAGGCCGACCGGGTTGTGGCCGCCGCAGCGCACGGCCAGCTCGAGGCCGGTCTCGTGAGCGAGGGCGACGACGCCGGCCACCTCGGTGGGGTCGACGGGGCGGATGATGACGGCCGGCCGGCTGTCGGTGCCGCCGTAGAAGAGACCGCGAGCGGTGTCGTAGTCGGTGTCGCCAGGCACGATGACCTGGCCGGTGAAGCGCGTGCGCACTGCGGAGACGTCGAGGGTGGTCATCGGTCAGGGTTCTCCTTCGAGGGTCACCACGCCGGACCGGAAAGGGTGTGCCCGTCCGGCGTGGGTCCCATTCAACCCTCGACCACCGACAGAGTGCGCCTGAATTCCTGCCGACTTTGCCCGGGGTTCCGTCGTCACCCGGCGGGGACGGCGAGGTCCTCGATGAGCCGGTCGAAGACCTGGACGCGGTCGAACCGCAGCGCGTAGGCCCGGGCCCGCTGCGACGCCGTCTGCCGGTCCTCCGCCGTCATCTCGAGCACGACGCGGTCGAGGGCGGCCGCGAGCCCGGCGGGGTCGGCGGCGGCGATCTCGACCGCGGTGTCGCCGACCGACTCGGGGATGCCGCCCGTCGTCGTCGTGATGACGGGGCCGCCGCCGGACAGCATGGCCTCGACCAGGGCGATGCCGAACGTCTCGACGAACTCCGGGCGCGGCTTGCTGGGCAGCACGAACGCGGCGCTCCCGTTCATCAGCAGCGGCTTCTCCTCGTCGCTGACGTCGTCGAGGAAGACGATGCGGTCGTCGCCGGCGGCGAGCGCCCGCATCTGCGCCAGCTCGGGCCCCGTCCCGGCGATGACCAGCTTCACGCGGTCGCGCCCGGCCGACGCCTGGTACGCCGCGATGAGGTCGTCGACCCCCTTGGCCAGCGTGACCCGCGACAGGAACAGCAGGTAGCCGTCGCGCTCGAGGCCGCGGCGGGCCAGCGCCTCGTCGGCGGCGACCGGGTCGAGGTCGAGGTACGCGCCGGTGTCGATCGGCGGGTAGCTGACGGTGACGCGGGCGGCGCACTCCTCGGCGAAGCGGGTGCCGCAGACCTGGTCGACCTGCCGCGCCGACTCGACGATGAGGTCGCGGGTGTAGTCCGACACCGCCACGCAGCCGTCGTTGGCCAGGAACGTCGTGAGCAGGAACGCCGCCGCCCCGGCCCGGCCCTCGGCGATGCTGGTGCGGACGATGTTCGTGATGTCCGAGCCGACCGCCTTGGCGATGGTGGTGACGTTGAACCCGGCGCCGCTGGCCCGGGCTCCCCGCAGCGCCTCGACGACGGCGTTCGTGTGCGGCGTCAGGTACATCGAGATGCACACCGTCGGGACGCCGTCGGTGAACAGCTCGTAGAGCCGGCTCGTCAGCCCGAGCACGAAGCGGCCGTCGGGGACGCGGTAGTCGCCGACGGGCTCCGGCCGCTCGACGGTGATGCCCTCGCTGTACGGGAGGATCGAGTCCAGCGGCTTGAGCGGGAGGCCGGCCGCCTGGAGCGCGGGGATCGGCCAGGTGACGATGCGGACGTCGTCGAATCCCCGGGTGAGCGCGACCTCGGCGAGGTTGCGAGCCTCGCCGGAATGGCCGCAGATCACTGGATCGGCGCGCACGACGATCACCAGGCGGCGGGTGGGTCGGCTCATGGCAACACCTCCGAGTCTTCTAACCGTGTGATCGATCGGAGACCGACGGCGGACGCACCTTCGTCGCCCAGGCCGAGGGTTCCGGTCCGAGTTCGATCTGCAGGCGGCCCCCGCCGTGCAGCTCGTTTCCGGTGATGAATCCACCGTCGAGTGGTTTGCCGTTGAATGTCGCCGATTGGACGAACTGCGGTGCCTGCGGGGTTCCCGTCTCGCTGCTGATCGGGGTCTCGCGGTGCCCGACGGTCTCGATGAGGAACTCGTTGCCGCCGATCTCGAGGCTCGCCGTCGCGAACGCCGGCGCGTTGACCAGGAACAGGTTCTGCCCGGCGACGGGGAACAGTCCGAGCGACGCCCACACGTACCACGAGCTCAGCGCGCCGGAGTCGTCGTTGCCGGGCAGTCCGCCGCGGGTCGGCGCGAACTGGTGGGTGAGCGCCGCGTGGACGATCTCAGCGGTGCGGTCGGGGCGGCCGGCGTAGTGGTACGCCCACGGCGCCTCCATGTCCGGCTCGTTGTTCAGGCCCTCGAACCGGTGCAGCCCCAGGCCCTCGCCGTAGCCGTCACGGTTGCCGTCGACGTCGGCGAAGGGTGGCGTGCCGAGCTGGCGCACCGGGTCCTTGCCGTAGCCGAAGAAGCTGTCGAGCATCGCGACGAAGCGGTCGTCGCCGCCGGCCAGCTCGATGCGCGCGGCCATGTCGTGCAGCAGCCGGAACGAGTAGTTCCACCGGCCGCCCTCGTAGTACGTCGACTTCTTCAGCAGCCCGCTGGCCGGCTCGAACGCGTTGACCCAGTACCGGGCCCGCTGCTCCAGCTCGTCGGCGAGCCGGCGGTCGCCCAGGCCGCGGGCGATGACGGCGGTGCAGTGGTAGCCGTAGGCGAGGTCGAGCGTGTGGGTGATCGGGTGGACGATGTCCTTCTCGAGGAAGTCCTCGCCGTACACCCGGCGCAGGTCGTCCTGCATGTGCACGAGCGCCCAGTCCCAGTCGATGCCGTCGAGGCCGAGCAGGTACCCGTCGGCCAGCGCCGTGTGCGCCAGTGCACTGCCCTGCCGGAAGAACCGGTCCGCGCCCTTGGCCATGCGGTAGCCGATGGGGAAGTTGCCCTCCTCTTCGCACACCCGGATCAGCGACTCGAGCAGCGCCGCGCCCCGCTTCGGCGCCAGCGCCGTGATCAGCGGGATCTGCGTCTTGTAGATGTCCCACATGGTGCAGATGTCGAAGACGAACGCCCCCGACGTCGGCCAGAAGGGGCTCTCGTCGTCGCCGAAGCACGGCTTGATCAGCGAGTGGTACAGGCTGGTGGCGAACACCGTCCGCCGCGCATCCGTCCCGCCGTCGACCTTCACCTGGTCGAAGTAGGACGACCACTTCTTCCGGGTGCGCGAGCGGCACTTGTCGAACCGGGTGCGGCCCAGGCCGAGCTCGTCCTCGACGTTGGCGCGCGCCTGCTCCGTCCCGCGCAGCGAGAAGCCCATCTTCAGCTCGACCGTCTGCCCGGCGAGCGCCGGCCCCATGAAGATCAGGCCGAACGGCCGCAGCGTCGTGCGCCGGATGTAGTCGAAGTCCAGCCGCGTCCCGCCGTCGACCAGCCGCCGGTCGTACCAGAGCAGCTGCCGCCAGTCAGGGGTGTCGGCCTCGATGAAGACCGAGAGCGGCACCCCCTCCATGACGATGGTGCCCTCGGCCTGGCCGTGGCCGAGGCTCTGCATGTGGGCGCGCAACGGCACGGTGCGGCCGTGCTCGATGGCCAGCCCGCCGTACGAGAAGTCGACCACGACGCGGCCGCTGCGGGCCTCGGGGAACGTGTACCGGTGAACGGCCGTCTTCGCGCCGACGGTGACCTCGCACCTGATGCCGGTGTCGAGGGTGGCGGCGTAGTACCCCGGCTCGGCGACCTCGTCGTGCAGCTGCCAGAGCGTCCCCAGCGAGTCGAGCGGCTCGATCATCGGGGTGACGCGGAAGTAGTTGTAGTACTTGCGGATCGCGCCCGTCCCCGACTGCTGGAAGTGCGTGAACCCGGACGCCTGCTGCCGGTCGTACAACGGCGTCGGCTGGCCCTCGGTACTGATGCGATAGACCCCGTACCCGGTCGGGTAGGCGCCCGAGTAGGCGCACGCCGACACCATGCCGAGCGGATAGCTCGCGCCCGGATGGGTGTTGCCGACCTGCGCCTTCGGCCACCACCACGTCGCCGCCAGCCCCTGCGGATCGGGGAGGTCCGTGGCCATGGTGCCGATGAAGGGATCAACGCTGTCCAGTATGTTCTGCATTCTGCCTGTCCCGAGGTGACCGATCTGTAGCGTCGATATGAACTCCCCGTGTCGCGGGCGTCAAGGGCAATCGGCGAGGTGCACCCGATCGTCGCGCGGCGTGGCTCCCGGCGTCGCGTGGAGGGCGGCCGTGTGACTGGGTAGCCTGTCCCCGCGGGGCCTCTAGCTCAATTGGCAGAGCAGCGGACTTTTAATCCGCGGGTTCAGGGTTCGATCCCCTGGGGGCCCACCAGTCGCGGAACTCGGGGCTGCGCACCAACAGCTCGAGGCGTGGCCTGGATCGAGCACGGGAGAATGGCCACGTGGAGTACACGAGCCGCGTGCCGGCGCCGCCGCTGGACGGGCTCATCGATGACATCTACTGCCTGAGCGGGGTGCCGCGCCACCCTCGACTCAACGTCCCACCGATGCCGTCCGCGCACTTGTTCATCACCATGGGTGGGCCTGTGCGTCTCTACGACGCGGACCCGGACGTGCCACCGATGGTGCTCGAGGACGGCTGGTTCATGGGGATGCGGACCCGGCGCTTCATGATCGAGTTCCCGTCCCCGGCGCGGATGGTCGGAGTGCACTTCAAGCCGTGGGGCCTGTCACCCTTCGTCGACCTGCCGTCCATTGAGTTGCGGGATCGGTGTGTCCCGGTCGACGGGGTGTGGGGCCGGTCCGTCGACCGGATCCGCGGCCGGATCGCTGCCGTCAAGACCGTCGGCGAGGCCCTGCAGGTGCTCGAGGACGAACTGCGCTCTCGGCTCGTCGCCGCACCCTCGCGTGGACTCCACCTGGTCGCTCAGACGGCTGGGTGCGTGGAGGCTGCTTGGGGCAACGTCTCGATCGGGGCGCTGACCAAGGAGGCCGGGGCCAGCGGCAATCAGCTGGCCGCTCAGTTCAAGTTCCACACCGGGCTCGGTCCGAAGCGGGTGGCGCGGATCTATCGCTTCGCGCGCCTGATTCTCTCGATCGATGCCCGACGTCAGGTCGACTGGTCCGGCCTGGCTGATTCCGCGGGCTTCTTCGACCAGGCTCACTTCGCCAAGGAGTTCAAGGAGTTCACCGGTCTCACCCCGACGGCGTACGTGGCTCTTCGGCGACGGCACCCCGCTGACAAGGGCTTCCCTCCGGACAACGGGCCGATGCCCGCCGAGTGATTTTCTACAAGACCAGACGACACGTCCTTGGCAGCATCAGCATCGAGCGTGTTCAGCCGAAGGAGATCCTGTGGGCCAAGTGATCATGCACAACGTGGTGTCGCTCGACGGGTTCATCGCCGACCAGAACGACGACGTCGGGCCACTGCATGAGTGGTACTTCAGCGGAGACACCCCGATCACGCCGCCGAACAACCAGAGGCCCGACGGGCCCGAGAAGTTCGACCACTCCGGCGCTGGTGTCGACTTCAAGGTGTCCGGCGCCTCGGCGGAGTACGTCGGACCCATGTGGGAAGGCATCGGCGCCAGCATCATGGGCCGGCGCCTGTTCGATCTCGTGAACGGCTGGGAAGGTCAGCCACCCGCAGGCGACCACGTGGTCGTCGTGTCCCACCGGCCCAAACCGGACGGATGGCATCCCGAGGCGTCCTACCACTTCGTCGACGACGTGACCACAGCCGTCGCCACGGCGAAGGAACTGGCGGGCGACCGGACCGTCATCGTGAATGCCGGGGTGGTCGGAGGCCAGGCCCTCGCCGCCGGACTCGTCGACGAGGTGGCGATGGACGTGGTGCCCGTGGTCTTCGGGTCGGGTAGGCGCTACTTCGGAGACATCGACCGCCAACACCTGCTCGACGACCCACACGTGGTCATCCAGGGTGACCGCGTGCTGCATCTTCGGTTCACGGTCCGTCGCTGAACCCGGCCACCTCACGCCCCAGCACGGCAGGGTTCGATCCCCTGGGCCCCTTTGACCGGCGGCAGAGCCCTCAGGCCGGGCCGTCGCCGCCGATCATCGGGCCGACCTCGCCCTCTTTGCCGCAGCGACGGCACGCGACGTAGCGCTGGCCGTCCTCGGTGGACAGCCGCTGCCACTGGTGCCAGCCGAGGCGGCACAGCAGGGACTTCCCCATGCCCTGATTGTGCGCCTCGTTCCGGTATCCGTCGACGGTGTCGGCGCCAGTCATTCGACAGATGCGGTCGGCCCGAGCCCGCTCCTAGCATCGCCGGCATGGACACCTCCGCATACTTGAACGTCGTCGTCGAGCAGACGGGCACGCTGGCCGAGTGGGTGCACGGGAAGGATCCAGCCGCGCCGGTGCCCACGACCCCGAAGTGGACCCTGGCCGATCTCGTCGACCACGTCGGCTCGACGCAGCGCATGGTGACCATGCTCGTCGGCGAGCGGATGACCGCGCCCGACGACGCGTACGCCCGCTACGTCCCCGGGCCGGCCGACCCGGGACAGTGGCGCGACTGGCTGAACGAGAGCGCGGCCGAGGCGAGGGACGCGTTCGCGTCGGTCACCGACGACACGCCGGTGTGGGATCCGTCCGGCGACGACGCGGGCGTGCGGTTCTGGTCGCGCCGGCTGTTCGGCGAGGCCTGCATCCACCGCGCGGACGCGGCGTCGGCGCTCGGCACGCGGTACGAGCTGGCGCCGTCGTCCGCTGTCGGGGCGCTCGAGGACTGGCTGGACACCATGACGTCCCAGGGCTATCTGGAGAACCGGCCCGACTACGCCGCAGCGATGCGCGGCACCGGGCAGACCCTGCACTTCCACGCCACCGACGCGCCCGGGGAGTGGCTGGCCCGCCGCGAGCCGGAGAACGTCGTCCTGGAACGCGTGCACGCGGAGGCGGACGTCACGGTCAGCGGCCCGGCCACCGACCTCATGCTCGTGATCAGCCGTCGCCGCCCGCTGAGCGCGGCCCCCGGCCTCGATGTGCAGGGCGATCGCACCCTGTTCGACCGCTGGATCGAGCAGATGGACTGGGTCACCGACTGAGGTACTCGTACGTGCGCTCCCAGTCGGCGAAGAGCGCCTCCAGCCGCGGGTCGACGGCGGCCAGCGGGACGAGGTAGCGGCGGGTCTCGGCGTAGTAGGCGCGCTGTTTCGCCGGCCGCGGGTGGGTGTGCAGGCGCTGGACGTTGCTGTAGCGGTCGGCCAGTTTGAGCAGCAGCGCGTCGGCGGGCAGGTCACGCAGCCCGCTGAGATAGCCCTCCCGAACGGCGGCGCGGTCCTCGTCGGGCGCCGACGGAGACGACGGCGGCTTGGTGACGTGGGCGACCAGTTCGGCGACGCGGGGGCCGAAGCGCTCCTCGACCTCCGCCGACGTCGTGGGGGTGTCCTCGACGGCGTCGTGCAACAGGGCGGCGGCGAGCAGGTCGGCGTCGTCGACGTCCAGCGCGACTGCCAGGATCTCCATGGCCTCGAGCAGGTGCCGAGTGTAAGGCTCGCCGGCCGGCCGGGTCTGGTCCGCATGCCGCTCGGCCGCGAACGCGTACACCGCGCCCAGCCGGTCGAGGTCGCCGTCGGGCAACCGTCCGGTCAACGCGACCCGCGCATCGTCGAACGACGCCCAGGCGCCGAACGTCCTCATGCGTCCTCGGCGGGCAGGGACGCCTGGTAGTCGGTCCAGCTGGGCAACGGCTGGGCGGGCTCGTCGAGGCGGACCCGCACGTGCTCGAGCTCGTGCGCGATGCCGCGACGGCGCAGTTCCTCGGCGGCGGCCGTGACGGCGGCCTGCGCGGCCTGGGCGTCGGCGTGCTGCCGCTCGTCGATGACGAAGGCCGCGGCGAGCTCGCCGTCGGCGCCGGCCACGTGCCCGATCCAGATCCACGCGTGGTTCGTATCGGTCACCGCGCATCGCTCCTGGTCTCGTCCTGGTCGAGGGCGGCCGCCTCGGCCTGCATGGCCAGCACCCGCGCCTGCTCGCGCTCGGTGACGGCCACGTACGGCTTGTAGACGGTGTTGTGCTCGAGGTCGGCCGCGACCGACGCCCGGCGAGTACTCAACTGTAGTTCGCACGTGTACGCCAGCCCGCCGACGTCCACCGCGACGATGAGCGGCACGACGCGGTAGGCGGGGTTGTGCGGCTTGGGATCGGTGTAGCGGTTCTCCAGATCCAGCACGCGGCCACCGTCGCCGATCCCGAAATGGCTGGTCACGGCGGCACAGAGGGTCGCCAACGCGGCGGTCCCGTCGACGGTGATGCGGGCGCCGACGGCGTCGACCACCGCGCCCGCGTGGTAGCCGGGGCGGGCCGGACGGTGCTCGCGGCCGGCAGACATGCGGGTCACCTTCTCGAGGATCGAGCGCGGGCCCTTGACCCGCAGGCTGACGGCGGCGTCCGCGAAGGGGGCGGCCAGCGCCTCGACCTCGGCCCGCACGTGCGGCTCGACCTCCTCGACCAGACGCCGGCCGTAGTCGTCGAGGAGTGCCAGCTGCGACGGCGTGGGATCGGCGCCGACGTCACGCGCCGGGTCCAGGCGGCGGGCGGCGTCGAGGAAGACCGCGAGGCGGTTGCGGCCCTGCGCGTCGGTCAGAGCCGACGCCGGCACGGGAGTGAACAGCGGGCCGCGGCCGGGGTGCTCGGCGCGGTACTCCTCGAGCGTCCCGCCCGACAGGAGCCGTCCTTCGGCGAGCTCGGCGAGGATCGCCAGCGTGGCGTCGCGCCGGCGCGGGTCGGCGAGCGCACGGGTCAGGTCGAGCGGATGCGCCGTGTCGGCCACGAGCCTGGCCACGACGGCGGCGACCTCGGGATGGACACCGGCCGAGGCCGCCGCCGTCGGCGCCGAGAACGCGACCGGCGCACCCGATCCCCCCGGCCCGCCCGGGTCCGGTCGCCGCAGCTCGTCCAGCTCGTCGGCGACGGCGGACAGCGCGGCCGAGACCTCGCCGCGCAGCCGGTCGAGATCGCCGCGCATCCGCCGTTCCGCGTCGTCGAGGGCGGGCGACCCATCGACGGAAGCGAGCTGTCGCCGTAGCCCCTCCAGCCGGCCCGCGACGCCGTCACCCACAGCGTCGACGCCGGCCGGGACCTCGTGGCCGGCCAGCGCACGGAGGCCCTCGACGCCGTCCGCGATGGGCCGGTCGCTGCCACCGTCGCTGTCCGGCATGAGGTCCAACCTAGCCGTCGCCTGCCACAGTAGGGGCCGTGACGGCCGACGCGGAGCGGGGGACGACGGAGCGGGTGCTGACCCTGCTCGGGCTGCTGCAGCAGCGCCAGGTCTGGACCGGGCCCGAGCTGGCCGAGCGACTGAACGTCACGCCGCGGACGGTGCGGCGCGACGTCGAGCGGCTGCGCGCGCTCGGCTACCCGGTGCACGCGAGCCAGGGCGTCGGCGGTGGGTACCAGCTCGGCGCGGGACAGGACCTGCCGCCGCTGCTGTTGGACGACGAGGAGGCGATCGCGACGACCCTCTCCCTCCTCGCGACCGCGGGCGCGGGCGGCGCGGGTGGCGCCGTCGCCGGAGCGGGCGACGCCGCGCTGCGGGCGCTGACCAAGCTCGACCGGGTACTGCCCGCCCGCCTGCAGCGCGAGGTGCGCGCGCTCTCCGGCTCGGTCGAGTCCTTCGGCGGCGGCCGCGCGCCGGTCGACCCCGGCCTGCTGATGACGCTGGCCCGGGCCTGCCGCGACGAGGTCGAGACCGGGTTCGACTACCCGGCCGGGCGGTCCGGGAGCGAGGCGCGACGGCGCCGGGTCGAGCCGTACCGGCTGGTCGCCTCCGACCGGCGCTGGTACCTGCTCGCGTACGACCTCGACCGCGACGACTGGCGCAGCTTCCGCGTCGACCGGATGACGGACGTGACGGCGCGCACCTGGCGGTTCCGCCCGCGCGAGGCGCCCGACGCGGCCACGTTCGTGCAGGAGAGCGTCGCGAGCCGGGTCTATCCGCGTCAGGCCCGCTTCCTCGTGCACGCGCCGGCGACGACGGTGCGCGCCCAGGTCCCGGCGTCGGCGGCGGTCGTCCGGCCGCTCGACGGCGAGCGCTGCGAGGTGCTCAGCGGCGCCGCGAACCTCGACCTCGTGCTCATGCACGTGCTGTTGCTGGGGCACGCGTTCGAGGTCCTCGACCCGCCTGAGCTGGCGACCCGCAGTCGCGAGCTGGCGCAGCGACTACTCGACGCCGGCCCCGCCGCCTGACCAGAGCTCCGCCGTCTGCGCACCGACGGCGGCGTCGCGGATCCGCTGGAGGTTCCGCCCGCCCCGCCCGAACGTCGCCACCACCGCGGCCGGCACCCGCGCAGCGTCGACGGGCGCGGGCAGCCAGCGGCACGGCCGCACGTGCACCAGGTCGGCCGCCCGGGCCGGCGCGCTCGCGTCGTAGCGGTACGGCCCGTCGAGCCTCCCGAGCAGGTAGGCGCCGTCGACGTCGCGGGTCCAGGCGAAGGCGCCGTCGGGCACGGCCGCGAACCGCAGCAGCCGCCGAGCCGCACGCTCGCCGTCGACCCGCTCCAGCGCCGCGGCCGCCGCAAGGACCGAGCCGGGCGCCGACGACGGCGGCAGCTCACCTCCCAGCCCGCACACGCCCGCCGCCAGTGCCCGCTCGACCCCGGCGCCGTCGGGCACGTCCGGCCGCCGGGACCGCAGCGGCGCGCGGTACACGAGCGGTTCCATCCGCATTCCGCTCCTCGCTCGACCGTCACGTCGACGTCCATGTCTACTACAGCGGGACGGCGTCCTCTTTGCGTCAATGACGCCTATCTGCCACGGATAGTCCTTCCGCGCCGGGTCGTGGCGGTGCCAGATTGTCCGGACCGGACATCCCGGCACCACGTCTCACCCTGCAGGAGGAGCCGTGCGACCTCGCCGCCCGAGCCGTCCCCGCCACCTCGTCGTGACCGGAACCGCCGTCGCCGTGGTGGTCGCCGCCCTGCTGCCGGCCGCGGCGAGCACCCCGGCCACCAGCGCCCCCGCGACCGCTCCCGCCACGACCGGCGCTGAAGCGCCCACCGTCGTCACCCTCCTCACCGGCGACGTCGTCACCGTCGCGCAGGAGCCGGGCGGCGAGCGGACCTACGCCGTCACCCCGGCCCCGCGCGAGGACGGCCGCCCGGTCACGTTCACCAGCGTGTCCGACGGCGACAGCCACTACGTGCTGCCCTCGGACGCGTTCGGGCTGGTCGCGAGCGGGACGGTGGACCGGCGGCTGTTCGACGTCGCGCAGCTGGAGCCGGGCGGGCCGCCGCCGGTCATCGTCCGGTACGACGGCGTGAGGGCCCGGCTGCGCAGCACGCCGGTCGTGCGGACGCTCGAGTCGATCGACGCCGTCGCCCTGGACCCCGCCGATGCGAGCGGGCTCTGGGCCGACCTCACCGAGCCGGCGGCCGACGCGACGGGCTCCCGCGCCGCCTCGCTGACCGGCGGCGTCGCGAACGTCTGGCTGGACGCGACGATCCGGGCCGACCTCGACGTCAGCGTCCCGCACATCGGCGCCCCGGAGGCATGGGAAGCGGGCTACGACGGCGATGGCGTCACCGTGGCGGTCCTCGACACCGGGGTCGACGCCGGGCACCCGGACCTAGCCGGCCGGATCACCGCGACGCGGAACTTCACGACCGACGCGGACGCCGTCGACGGCCACGGGCACGGCACCCACGTCGCCGCGACGGTCGCGGGCACCGGCGCCGCGCCCGGCGGGAGTCCCGGCGTCGCGCCCGGCGCCGACCTCATGATCGGCAAGGTCCTGACCAGCGGGGGCACCGGCCAGCTGTCGTGGGCCATCGACGGCATGGAGTGGGCCGCGCAGAACGGCGCCGACGTGGTCAACCTCAGCCTCAGCGCGCCCGCGACCGACGGCACCGACCCCGGCAGCCTCGCCGTCGACGCGCTGTCCGCCGAGACCGGCACGCTCTTCGTCGTCGCGGCGGGCAACGACTACAGCGACGCCGCCGTCGGCACACCCGGCGCCGCCACCAGCGCGCTCACCGTCGGCGCCGTCGACGACACCGACACACTCGCCGACTTCAGCAACCGCGGCCCGCGCCGGGGCGACGCCGCGATCAAGCCCAACCTCACCGCGCCGGGCGTCGGCATCGTCGCCGCCCGCGCGGCCGGCACCAGCATGGGCACGCCGGTCAGCGACCTGCACACCAGCGCCAACGGGACCTCGATGGCCACGCCGCACGTCGCCGGCGCCGCCGCGCTGCTCGCCCAGGCGCACCCCGACTGGGGCTACGCCGAGCTGAGGGACGCGCTCGCCTCGACGGCCGCGCCCGGCGCGTATACCCCGTTCCAGCAGGGCGCCGGCCGGGTCGACGTCGCCCGCGCGGTCGAGCAGGGCGTGTACGGACCCGCGAGCCTCGACTTCGGCCGCATCCCGGACCCGGCCACGGCGCCGGTCACCCGCACCCTGACCTACCGCAACGCCACCGCCTCGCCCGTCGCCCTGGACCTCGCGGTCACCGGACAGGGCTGGGACGGCCGCACGGTCGCGGCCGGCGACGTCCGGCTCGGTGCCACCCAGCTCATCGTCCCCGCGAACGGCACCGCCACCGTCGACCTCACCGCCGACCCGACCGTCCTCGACGCGGGCGTCTACTCCGGCGTCGTGACCGCCACCAGCGACGACGGCGTGAGCGTGCGGAGCCCGTGGAGCCTCTACGAGGCAGGCGTCACCCATACGCTCGACGTCGCGGCGACGAACCGCCGCGGCGCCCCGGCCGACCCCGGCCTGCCGGTCTGGGTGGTCAAGGTCGACCCCGGCTTCGTCGCCAACGACCCGTTCCGCACCTGGAACCACTTCGCCTGGACCGACTCCGAGGGCCGCGCCAGCCTCGACGTCGCCGAGGGCGTCTACGACGTGTACGCGCAGATCACGACGTGGGACCTGCAGGCGACGGAGTCGACCGTCGCCGTCGCCAGCGAGCTCGACGTCCACGCCGACACCGCCACCCACCTCGACGCCCGCGACGCCGTCCTGCGCAACCCCGACGTCGGCGAGCCGGTGGACCTGCTCATGGGCGAGATCGGCGTGCTCCGCAGTACCCCCGACGGCCGGCTGTTCGGCGTCGGCGCGCTGTTCGACCAGTCCAGCGAGTGGACGCTCTACACGACCCCGACCCCCGCTCCGCAGCTGGGCCGGACCGAGTCGTACACCAAGTGGACGCTCGGCTCGACGCTGGCCGAGCTGCGCGGACCCGGGTTCGCGGCCACGCCCGAGTACTGGCCGCACCTCGCGGGCCCCGCGCTCGACGGCGACCGCAGGCTGCCCGTCGTCGACGCCGGCGACTCGGGCGACGGGACGTCCCCCGACCTCGAGAGCGCCCGCGACGCCCTGGCGCTGGTCCGGATCCGGATCCCCGCCGGCGAGCCGTTCGGCTACGCCTACGCGCTCAACGAGATCCAGCGGGTCACGACGGCGGCCGCGGAGGCCGGCGTCGCGGGCCTCCTCTTCTACGCCGACACCCCGGGCGCGCTGGGCATCCAGCTGCAGGCGACACCGGTGCTGCAGCTCGGTCTCAGCCAGGCCGACGGCGACGCGCTGCGGCAGGCGATCGCGGCCGGTCGGGTCAGCCGGCTCGACCTCGACGCGCAGCGCTCGCCGGAGCGCGTCTACCACCTGCGGCTCGGCCACGAGGGCGGCTTCCCGGCCGACGGCCCCGCCGTCATCGACGACGCCGACCTCACCACTCTGACCAGCCGCTACCACACCGACACGCCCGGCCACGAGGGCACGCACGCCTGGTTCGCGTTCAGCCCCGTCATGCCGGACAGCACGCAGCTCGCGCTCGGCCTCTGGGGCGGCAGCGCGCGCACCGAGCTGGTCGGCGCCACCGGCCCGTCGCTGCGCTGGCTACGCGAGACGACGCTGGAGGGCGCCGCGCTGCGGTCGTGGAACGTGTTCGAGCCCGGCGAGCGGCTGCCGGCCGAGCGCTGGTTCGAGTCGCCGGTCCACTACGGCGCACTGGACGTCGCCGGCGCCTACCCGACCGCGCTGCGCTGTACGTTCTGCCGCCAGGGCGACCGGTTCGTCACCGGCCAGTACCGCCTCGACGGCGGCGGGCACTACCAGCACGCCTGGTTCGACCAGCCGGCCGTCCGGCTGTTCCGCGGCGACGAGGAGCTCCCGGTCCGCGGCTCGACCAACCAGTCGTTCCAGCTGCCGCCCGGCACCGGCGACTACCGGCTGACCATGGACTACGTCCAGCCCGGCCCGCCCGACGGCCTCGCCACCCGGATCGCGACGGAATGGGAGTTCACGTCCACGCCGCCGACGGCCGGACAGCTGCCGGAGGCCTACGAGTGCCCGGTCGCGGCGCTCACCGACCCGTGCGCGTTCCAGCCGCTCGTGCAGTTGCGGTGGGACCTCGGCCTCGACCTGGTCAACAGCGCACCGGCCGGCCGGCGACACACCATCGGACTGCACGCCGCGGCACCCGGCGGCGGTCCGGCCGCCGACCGGCTGCGGGTCTGGTTCTCCGTCGACGACGGCGCCAGCTGGCGGCCCACCCAGGTCCGGCCCGACGGCCGCCGCGCCAGCGGCGACTACCGGGTCACCGTCCCGCACCCGGACCTCGACGCGACCAACGGCCACGTCTGGCTGCGCACCGAGGCGTGGACGGCCGCCGGCGACTCCGTCGTCCAGACGATCGAGCGCGCCTACCGGCTCACCAGCTGACCACGCCGCAGCACCGCACCGCCGCAGCACCCCGCCCCCGCCGAGAGGACCACGCGATGCCCCCGATTGCGCCCGTGTCCCGTTCCCGCTCCCGCCGACGACGGGTCTCCTGGTCCGCCGCCGCGCTGGCCGTCGCCCTGACCACCACCCTGACCACCGGGGCGGCACCGGCGACGTCCGCGACCACGGCGGAACCGCAGGCCGACGCCGTCCCCACGACAGCGCCGGCCACCGCCGAGAACGCCACCCGGGTCACCCTCGTCACCGGCGACGTCGTCCACGTCACCACCACCGGCGGGAAGACGTCGGTCGCCGTCGACGCCACGGACGGGGGCGCCGTCGAGGCCTACGAGCTGGACGGCGACACCTACGTCGTCCCCACCAGGGTTGCGCCTCAGGTTCGCGCCGGCACGGTCGACGACCAGCTGTTCAACGTGACACGGCTGATCGAGAGCGGCTATGCCGACGACGCTGCCACCGAGCTGCCGGTCATCGTCACCTACGACGGCGCCGCGGCCCGGTCGGCCACGACGGTCGCGACCAGGGCCGAGGCACTGCCCGCGAGCGACGCCACCCTGCCGCTGCCGAGCATCGACGGCGCCGCGGTGGACGTCGACAAGGACGCGGCCGACGACTTCTGGTCCGCGATCTGGGCCGACCCCGCCGTCGACGCCGTCTGGCTCGACGGCACCGTCGCCGCCACGCTCGACGTCAGCGTCCCGATGATCGGCGCACCGGAGGCCTGGGACGCGGGGTTCGACGGCACCGGCACCACCGTCGCCGTCCTCGACACCGGCATCGACGCCGAGCACCCGGACGTCGCCGGGCGCATCTCCGAGCAGCAGGACTTCACCGGCGGCGGCACCCCGGTCGACCGGCACGGCCACGGCACCCACGTGGCGGCGACGGTCGCCGGCAGCGGCGCGGGGTCCGACGGCGCGCGCCGCGGCGTCGCGCCGGGCGCGGACCTGATGATCGGCAAGGTCCTCGACGACGGCGGCAGCGGCCAGGACTCGTGGGTCATCGCCGGCATGGAGTGGGCCGCGCGGAACGGCGCCGACGTCGTCAGCATGAGCCTCGGCGGCTACCCCAGC
Source organism: Jiangella mangrovi (assembly GCF_014204975.1). NCBI lineage: Bacteria > Bacillati > Actinomycetota > Actinomycetes > Jiangellales > Jiangellaceae > Jiangella > Jiangella mangrovi. The sequence continues at coordinate 2,509,363 of NZ_JACHMM010000001.1, read as the reverse complement.
GACGGCACCGACCCGCTCAGCCAGGCCGTGAACGAGCTGACCGCCGAGACCGGCGCGCTGTTCGTCATCGCCGGCGGCAACTACGGGCCCGGCGACTACTCCCTGACCAACCCGGGCAGCGCCGACACCGCACTCACCGTCGGCAACGTCACGAAGACCGACGAGCTCGCGGCGTCGTCCGGGCGCGGCCCGCGCGTCGGCGACCACGCGATCAAGCCGGACATCACCGCGCCCGGCACGAACATCGTCGCCGCCCGGGCCGCCGGCACCGCCATGGGCACGCCCGTCGACGACCTCTACACCAGCGCGTCGGGCACCTCGATGGCCACGCCGCACGTCGCCGGCGCCGCCGCGATCGTCCGCCAGCAGCACCCGGACTGGGCGCCGGAGCAGGTCAAGGCCGCGCTGGTGTCGACGGCGATCCCGCGCGACGGCCTCACCGTCTACCAGCAGGGCGGCGGTCGGCTGGACGTCGCGACCGCCGTCGCCCAGGGCGTGTTCGCCGGGCCGGCGCCGCTGAACTTCGGCTACCTGCCGTACCCGCAGACCGAGCTGGAGCCGATCGTCCGCACCGCCACGTTCTCGAACGCGACGTCCGCGCCCGTCGAGCTGCAGCTCACGGCGTCGGCCACCGTCGGCGGTGCGGCGGGCACGCCTGCGCCGGCCGGGATGATCACGCTCGGCGCGTCGTCGGTCACCGTCCCCGCGAACGGCACGGCCGCCGTCGACGTCACCCTCGACCCCTCGCTCGGCGCCGCGGGCCTGTACAGCGGCTTCGTCACCGGCACGGGTCCCGGCGGCGTGAGCGTCTCGCTGCCGCTCGGGTTGAACAAGGAGCCCGAGGTCTACGAGCTGACCGTCACCGTGCTGGACCGCACCGGCGTCCCGAACCGCGGCGCGACCGTGCAGATCGGCAACGTCGACGACTCCGCGACGCACCTGTCGTTCCCGAACCTCGACGCGCGCGGCCAGGCGACCGTGCGCGTGCCACCGGGGACGTACAGTGCGCTGAGCATCATGACCGAGATCGACGACGACCGGTACACCTACACCTTCGCCGGCGACCCGCAGATCGAGGTCGCGCCGGGCGGGGCGAGCGTCGTCCTGGACGGGCGCACGGCGGTCCCGATCACCGCCGACGTCGGCCGGCCCGCCGAGGGCGTCTCGGCGAAGCTGGAGTTCTGGCGCTTCCCCGTCACCGGCGAGTCGATGCACTACCGCTACCTGCTCGGCGAGCCGTTCACCGACATGTACGCGACGCCGACCGAGCAGGTCACGAAGGGCGGGTTCCACCTGGTCTCGGCGCTCTCGCTGGCCGCGCCGGACATCGTCGTCGAGGGCGCCGGACTGCCCGCGTTCGAGCCGGAGTACTTCGTCTACGCGCCGGAGCTGCCCGAGGGCCGGTACCGGTGGGACGTCGTCGACGCCGGCGAGGCCACCCCGGCCGAGCTGGCCGCCGTCGACCTCGAAGGGAAGATCGCCCTGGTCGAGGCGACCGGCGGGCTCTGGAGCGAGCAGATCACGGCCGTCGCCGAGGCCGGCGCCGAGCTCGCGCTGCTCTACAGCCGGTCCGGCTACCCGTTCGCCGGCGTCGTCGAGCGCGGGCTGCCCATCCCGGCCGCCGCACTGGACATCGGCGAGGCGGAGGCGCTGCTGGCGCGGAACGGGTCCGCCGTGACGGTGCACTCGACGCCGGACAGTCCGTACCTCTACGACCTGCGCTTCGACTCGGACGGCGGGGTCGGGACCGACCTGTCGCAGGTGGTTGGGCCGGACGACCTCGCCACCGTTTCGTCGACCTACCACTCCGACGCGCCGGAGCGCTCGGTCGCCGACGTCAACGCCTCGTTCGCGCCCTGGCAGGACTGGTCCTTCGACTCCTTCCGCTACTTCCGCGCGCCCGTCGAGCGGACCGAGTACGTGACGGCGTCACCCGGCATGCTCTGGCTGAAGCAGGTCGCCGGCTACGAGACCGCCGACGTGATCCTCAGCCGGATGATGCGCGACCGGCTGCGGTACCTGTCGGCCGGCGACGAGGTCGAGGACACCTGGTTCGGCGGGCCGTTCGTGCCGTCGCCGCGACGCGAGGTGCTCGACCAGGACCGCATGGGCATCCCCTGCCCGGCCTGCCGCGACGCCGACGAGCTGTTCCTCTGGATCGAGGACTTCGCCGACTCCGGTGACGGCCACTACGGCGCCTGGGACACCCGGTGGGAGAACTCGGCGACCCGCCTCTACCGCGACGACGAGCTGGTGGTCAGCCGTCGGACCGGCCGCGGCGTGCTGCCGGCGGTCGCGGCGGACTCGGAGTACCGGCTCGAGATCGACGCCTGGTCCGACGCGCCGTGGAGCTGGGGGACCCGGTCGACGACGGCGTGGACGTTCCGGTCGGCGGCCCCGTCCTCGGGGATGGGCGCGTTGCCGGACTGGTACCGCTGCACCGACGGCGGCCACCGCAACTGCGCGTTCGTGCCGCTGCTGTTCGCGTCGTACGACGTGGCGCTGGACTCGCTGAACCATGCCCCGTCGGGCCGCACGTTCCAGTTCGACCTCACCGTGGGCGGGCAGGTGGGCGCGCCGCCGCCGTCGCTGCGCCGGGTCCGCGTCGAGGTGTCGTTCGACGACGGCGACAGCTGGCGGCCCGCCGTGGTCCGGCCCAGCGGCCCCGCCGGGAGCGGGACGTACGCCGTCACCGTCAAGCACCCGAAGGACGCCGAGCACGTGTCGCTGCGCATCGATGCCGAGGGCGACGGGACCCGGCTCGAGCAGGAGGTGATCCGCGCCTACCCGCTGGACTGAGCCGTTGGATCACCTCTAGACGCTGTGAGCTGCGTCGTGATACACCTTGTATCGTGAATGATGTCAGGGTGTCTCACGACGTGCTCGCGGCGGCCAAACGGCTGGCCGAGCGGCAGGAGCTGGCCGGCGCCTCCATGGCCGACATCGCCAAGGAGGCCGGCATCACCCGCGTCACCCTGTACCGCCGCGGCGAGACGCGCACCGCCATCCTCGTGGCGCTGCGCGACGAGCTCGCCCGCGAGGAGCGCGAGCGGCTGCTCCCGGTCCTCGCCGGCGACGGCGACGCACGCACCCGGCTGACCGCGGCGTTCGAGGCGATCTGCGTCATCACCGACGAGCGGTCGGACCTGCTCACCGGGCTCGACGACCCCACGCTGAACGCGATCTACCACGACCCCGGCGACGACTCCCTGACCCGCTCCGAGTTCACCGCGCCGATCGTCCGGCTGCTGCGCGACGGCGCGCTGGACGGCTCGCTGCGCGCGTTCGCCGATCCCGAGGAGGCCGCGACCGTGCTGTACGTCCAGGTCACCGAGACCTACCTGCACCTGCGCCGCGAGCACCGGTGGTCCGCCGAGCGCTCGACCGGCGCCGTCCTCGACCTCACGCTGCACGGGCTGCTGCCGTGAGCGCCGCGACCGCTGTGACGTCCGTGCTCGAGCGGGTGATCCCGGGCGAGGGCGTGCACCGCGGCCGGGTCGCCCGGCTCACCGTCGCCCACGCCGGCGCCGACCTGTTCCAGGCGGCCGTGCCCGCGCTGATCCCGTTCTTCGTCGCCGAACGGGGCATGTCCTACGCCGACGCCGGGCTGCTCGTCCTGGCCGGCAGCCTCGCGTCGTCGGTCATGCAGCCGCTGGCCGGCGTCATCGGCGACCGCGTCCGCGCCGCCTGGCTGCAGCCGCTCGGGCTGCTGCTGGCCGGGTTCGGGCTGCTCGCGGCGACCATGCTGTCGTCGTTCCAGGCGATCGCCGTCGCGCTGCTGATCGGCGGGTTCGGCGTGGCCGTCTTCCACCCCGAGGCGTTCCGCGCGACCCGTGCGGCCGCCGCGGCCAGCCCCGGCGCCGCACTGGGCGTGTTCGCGCTCGGCGGCAACATCGGCTTCGCCGTCGGCCCGGCGCTCGCGGTCCCACTCGGCGCGGCGTACGGCATCGAGGCGGCCGGCGCCGTCGCCGTCCTGCCGCTGCTCGGGGCGCTGGTGCTGGGCCGCGGCATCTCGTCCGACGTGCCGGCCGGTTCCGCGGCCGCCGACGCCGATGCGGCCGGCGCGGTGCTGCCGAGCGACTGGCGGACGTTCACGTTCGCGACCCTCGGCGCGACGGCGGCCGCGGGCGTCCTGTTCGGGCTCATGGCGTTCGCCCCGGTCTGGTTCGACCAGACCCTCGGCTCCGGCGTCGGACTCGGCAGCGCCGCCGTCACCGCCATGCTGCTCGCCGGAGCCGTCGGGACCTACACCGCCGGCGCGCTCGGCGACCGCCACGGCCGCCGTCCCGTCGTCCTGGTGTCGGTGCTCGCTCTGCTCCCGCTGTCGCTGGTGCTGCCGGCGACGGGGCCGGTGCTCGCGGTGGTGCTGCTGATCGTCATCGGGTTCGTGCTCGAGGGCATCTTCTATCCGCTGGTCATCGTCGCCCAGGACGGCCTGCCGCGGCACGCCGGACTGGCCGCCGGCATGGCGCTGGGGCTGAGCGTCGGCATCGCCGCCGGCACCACCAGCCTGCTGGGCGTCCTGGTCGACGGTCACGGTCCGACGGCGGCGCTCTGGGGATGCGCCGTCCTCGCCGGCGTCGCCCTGGTCGCCGGGGCGCTCGCCGTCCGTCGCCCGCACTGACGGTGTTGGCGACGGCGCTGGGGCCTGGCGCGGGTTCCGTGGCGGTCTGGGGAGATGCCGTCCCCGACCGCCGCCGCCGTCATCGTCAGTGCGGGCGGGACGGCCCGGGCGCTGCGGCCGAGCCGCCCGGGCGAGAGAACCCGTTCGGCGTGTAGACGCTCAGGCCAACAGCTTGTTGGCATCAGCGTCTACATGTCGACGTCATTCATCCTCGACCGCGGGCGCGGCGGGCGTCGTCAGCAGGGGGTGGGCGGATCGGTGACGAGCTGGTGGACAACGTCGAGGATGGTGGTCCGGAACTGCTCGGCCTTTCGCCTACGAGCCGCGCCCGGTCCAGGCCAGCAGGTCGTCGACCGGCCAGGTGTTGACGATCTGCTCGATAGGGACGCCGCACGCGGCCGCGCGCTCGCACCCGTAGGGCTGCCAGTCGAGCTGGCCGGGCGCGTGCGCGTCGGTGTCGAGGGCGAACGAGCAGCCGGCCTCGACGGCGAGGCGGAGCAGCCGCTTGGGCGGGTCGAGCCGCTCGGGCCGCGAGTTGATCTCGACGGCGACGCCGAACCGCTCGCACGCGGCGAACACGATCTCGGGGTCGAAGGTCGACTCGGGGCGGGTGCCGCGGCCGCCCGTGATGAGCCGACCGGTGCAGTGCCCGAGGACGTCCGTGTGCGGGTTGGCGATGGCGGTGACCATGCGCTCGGTCAGCTCGTCGGACTTCATGCGCAGCTTCGAGTGCACGCTCGCGACGACGACGTCGAGGCGGCCGAGCAGCTCGTCGCTCTGGTCGAGCGAGCCGTCCTCGTTGATGTCGACCTCGATGCCGGTGAGGATCCGGATGCCGTGCTCGTTCCTCGCGTTCAGCTCGTCGACGATGTCGAGCTGCTTGCGCAGCCGCTCCGGCGACAGCCCGTTGGCGACGGTGAGCCGCGGCGAGTGGTCGGTGAGCGCGACGTACTCGTGCCCCAGCCCGGCCGCGGTCCGCACCATCTCCTCGATCGGGCTGCCGCCGTCGGACCAGTCGGAGTGCACGTGCAGGTCGCCGCGGAGCGCGGCACGAATCTCGGCCCCGCCCTCGGCGACCGGCCGCCCGCCCGTCGCCTCGAGCCGGCGCAGGTACACCGGGACCTCGCCGCCCAGCGCCTCGGTGATGACGGTCGCCGTCACCTTGCCGATGCCGGGCAGCTCGGTCAGCGTGCCCGCCTCGATCCGCTCGACCAGCTCTGCGATGCCGATGGAGTCGGCGGTGGCGGCGGCGGTCCGGAAGGCGCGCACGCGGTACGTGGGTTCGCGGGCGCGCTCCAGCAGGAACGCGATGCGCCGCATGAGGTCGCCCGGCGTGGGGTCGGCTGTCACGGACCCAGTGTCCCCCGGCTCAGGTGATCGCCGCGTCCCCCCATACCGCGGCGGCGCCGGAGCAGGTGTCCTCGCCCAGCGCGACGATCTCGAGGATGAGCCGGTGCCGGCCGGTGACGTCGACCTCGAACTCCTCGATGGTGCGCAGCCCGAGGTCCGCCTCCGCCAGCACCTCGTCCTGGTCCACCAGCACCCGGAACCGAGCGACAGCGTCGTTGTTCGCGGAGTCGGCGTCGAGCCCGGCACGAGCGGTGAACGTCCTGTAGTCGCCGCTCAGGTTCCACTCGATCCGCTTGGTGGGGTAGTTGCACGACAGGTTCTGGACCATCGACTGCGTCATCCGCTCCCCGAGCACCTCGGCCTCGCGAGAGTCGTAGTCACCGTCGTAGCCCGCCAGGTCGAGGTCGGCCAGATAGGTGAGCCCGGCCCGGCCGGCGACGACCTGCCCGCCACCTTCGTCGTCCTCGCCCTCCGCGGACACCGGCGTCGCCGTGGGTCGCGGCGTTACGGTTCGGGTGACGGTGACCGTCTCGGCCGGTTCCGTGACGGTGACGGTCTCGGGCTGCGCGACGACGGCGGAGTCGTCGCCGAAGTTGACGGTCATCTGGTCCGACTGCGTGAGCAGCGCGGTGCCGATCACCCCGATGACAGCCGCGCCGCCCGCCCCGATCAACCCGTTGAGCCACGGATGCTGGGCCCACCGGCGGCCGGTCCGCTCGTCCTGGATCCCGCCCTGGTCGTCGTCGTTCTGCGGCATGGTCTCAGCCACGTTCTCAGCCCCCCAGCTGACGGCCGACGCCCTCCGGCGCCGCCTGCACGGCGCCGGAGCCTAACGGCAGGGCCGGACACTTGGATAATCGTCAGCCGAGGGCGGTGGCCACGGCTTCGGCAAGGCGGCGGGCGGTGGAGCCGTCGGGCTCGCCGTGGTCGGGGTTGAACTCGGTGAGGACGAGGCCGGCGAAGCCGGGGTGCCGAGTCATGACCGCCACCGCCGCCATGACCTGGTCGAGGGAGAGGCCGCGGTACTGCGGGACGTCGGCGGCGGGGAGGTCGAGGAAGTTCACGACGTCGATGTCGAGGTGGACGAGGAAGCGGCCGGCGACGGAGGTGAGGGCGGCGAGCGCCAGCCCGGCCGAGGCGGCGGGGTCGGGCGCGACCGACGCCGCGGGGAAGCGCCAGCTGGGGACCCGGCCGTGCAGGTCCTCGTCGTCGTCGGCGTAGCCGAAGAAGCAGACGTGGTCGGCGGTGAGCAGCGGGCGCCGCGGGCCGAACGAGCTCAGCTCCGGCGCGGTGCCGGGGAGGTCGAGCAGGTGCGCGACCCCCATGCCGTCGGCGATGGGCTCGTGCGGATGGTCGGCGAGGTTCATGAGGTCCTGGCCGCCGTCGACGTACATGAGGCCCAGAGGCCGGCCGGCGTCGGCGAACGCGCTGAGGACCGCGATGGTCAGCGTGCACTCGCCGCCGACGACGAACGGCAGCCGGCCCGCGACCAACACCTCGGCGACCGCCGCACGGGTGTCGGCCAGCACGTCGAGCACGGCGGCGAGGTTGTTCAGCCCGCCGTCCGCGCGTTGCGCCGCGAACCGGCGCGCCGGCCGGTCGCCGTGGTCGGCGACGTCGAGGCCGGCGGCGCGCAGGAGTTCGACCAGGCCGGCCTCGCGGAGCGCGGCTGGGCCCCGCTCGATGCCGGGCCAGTGCGCGGCCGCGCTGGACGGGACTCCGAGCAGGCCGAACGTCGTCGCCGCCATGTCAGTCGCGCCCCTGCCAGGTGCAGATGCAGACCTCGTTGCCCTCGGGGTCGGCGAGCACCCAGAACGCCGGCGCCCGCCCGTCGCTGACGACGGTGCCGCCGGCGTCGACCGCGGCCCGCAGCCGTCGCTCGGCCTCGTCGTGCGGAAGGGTGAGATCGAAGTGGATGCGGTTGCGCTGCGGCCGCGGCGCAACCATCTGCTGGAACCAGACCGCGGGCCCCTGTCCGAGCGGGTCGACCAGCGCGTGGGTGGGACCGTCGCGCCCGGCCTCGCCGACGTAGCCGAGGACCGCCTTCCAGAACGGCCGCACCGCCGGGATGTCGAGCGCGTCGACGGCGATCTCGAGTGCCTGCTCGGCGCGTGGTTCCGGCGCGCCGACCGCGGGATCGGCGGTGCGCCCGGCCGCGCGCAACGCCGTCGTGATGCGGGCCGCCGCCGCGACCTCCTGTGCGGTGACGTCGGCGATCGACTCGTCCTGCAGGCTCAGCAGCACCCGCCCGGGCCGGAGGTCGACGCGCAGGTGAGCGCCGGCCCCGCCGGCCGCGCGCACCGCCGTCGCCGCGACGTCGACCGCCTGAGCCGGCGAGCCCACGGCGACACCCGTCTGGAACCGCGCCAGCAGGTAGCGCCAGCCGAGGTGCTCGACCGCCGCCGACGCCTCGGACCGACTCAGCGGCCGCTGCTCGCCCTCACCTCCACTCATGCCGGCCATCCTCACACGCGGGTCCGACAACGGCGTGACCTTCTCGGGCCTCCGAGCGATGGCACTGGTAGAAGGCCGGCCGGCCCTTCGCCTCCTACGGCAGCGCCGAGAAGGCCGCCCGCGGGCACGCCGACAAGTACGGCCACGTCACCCAGGTGATCGACCAGTACGGCATCCGGGTCGTCGGCTCGATCCAGAGGCCGAACCCCTAGCCCGCCGCCGACAGGGAGTCACCGGCGGGGCCGCGGACGGCGGCGTCGAGGTCGTTGCGCAGCGCGAACCGCACGAACGTCACCAGCACGACGACGCCCAGCACCGAGGCCGCCACGAACGCCGTCCGCAGGCTCCAGACCTCGGCCACGATGCCGGCCAGGGCGGCACTGGCCGGGATGACGCCCCAGCTGATCATCCGCGACGCCGAGTAGATACGGCCGAGCAGCTCCGGCGGCGAGAGGTTCTGCCGGACGGTCGCCGCCAGGATGCGCCAGATGCTCGACCCCGCCCCGGCGACGACGGCGCCCGCGGCGACCGCCCAGATGCCGGCCCCGACGGCGACCGGCAGCACGAACAGCACCGTCCCGACGGCGTCGGCGATCATCAGCCGCGTGGTTCCGGCCCACCGGCGCAGCGGCTCGACCAGCACCGACGCCAGCAGTCCGCCGACCGCCATGGCCGTGAGCAGCAGGCCGTACTGCGCCGCCGTCAGCCCCAGCGGCCCGGGCTCGACGGCGTAGACGACCAGCAGCGCCGTCGCCACGGCCCAGACGACGTTCATGGCGGCGGTGAAGAGCGTCAGCGTGCGGACCACCGGCTGGCCCCAGAGGAATCGGAACCCGGCGACCAACTCGCCCTTCGCCCGCCGCGCCCCGGCACCCGCGCCCGCCTCCGTTCCCGTCCGCCGCGAGGTCATCGCCAGCACCCCGCCGACGGCGAGCACGTAGAGCGCCGCGCTCGCCCCGGTCGCCAGCGCCAGCGTCGCCCCGGCCAGCAGCCCGGCGAGCGGCGGGCCGGCCAGCTGGTTCGTCACGTTGACGGTCGCCTCGATGCGCGCGTTGGCCCGGCTGCGCCCGGCCGGCTCGACCACCATGGGGATGGTCGACGTCAAGGCGGTGTCGACGAGGGTCTCGGCGACACCCAGCAGGACGGCGGCGACGAGGATCAGCGGCAGCGACAGCACGTCGGTCACGAACGCCGCGGTGACGCCGGCCAGCAGCAGCCCGCGCACGGCGCTGACCACCGCCAGCAGCGTGCGCCGGTCGACGCGGTCGACGATCCAGCCGGCGTGCAGCCCGAACACCGGCCAGGCCAGGGTGAGCGCCGCCGTCACCGCCGCGACCCCGCCGGCCGACGCGCCGACGGCGATGGCCAGGAGCGGCAGCACGAACAGCGCCATGCCGTCGCCGAGGTTGGCCGCGCCCGTCCCGAACCACAGCCCGTTGAACGACCGGCCCAGCGACACCGGCAGCACGCGCATCGGATTCTCACCCTTCATCAGCGTTTCACTGGTCAAGTAGTCCCATGAATCAACCTCACCTGTCAACACGCGATGAATGGTGAGATACCCTCGACGGCATGACCGACGTCGAACTGGTCGGCAACGCGCTCTGCCTCGACTTCGCGAACACCGTCAACGCGCGCCCGGTCGCCACGCGCGACTGGCTGGCGACGCCCGAGCAGGCACTCACCTGGGCCCGCGCAGTGGGGCACCCCGTCGACGGCGACCCGAGCCTCGACTACACGCTGCCGGCGGCCCGCGACCTGCGCGAGACGGTCTACCGGACGTTCCGGCCGCTCGCGCACGGCGAGCGCCCCGCCACCGACGACGTCGAGGACCTCCACGCGGTGCACGCCGAGGGGGTCGCGCACGCCCGGTTCATCGACGACGGCGCAGGCTTCCGGCTCTCGTGGGCGGCGCCGCAGACGATGCGCGTCCTGCTCTGGGAGGTCGCGGCCTCGGCGGTCGCGCTGCTCAGCGCGGGTCCGCTCGACCGGCTGGGCGAGTGCCCGTCGTGCCGCTGGGTGTTCCTCGACACCAGCAAGAACGGCCGGCGACGGTGGTGCAGCATGGCCACGTGCGGCAGCCGCGACAAGGCCCGCCGCTACTACGAGGCGCACACGACCCCCTGATCCGCGGCCGGGGCGCGACACTGGCCCCATGGAGTTCCGCTTCGTCTCGCGCCGGCCGGAGGGGCTGGAGCGCTTCGTGGAGTCGATCTGGTTCGCGCGCGGGCGCATCGACTACCCCGACGAGCGGATCGCGCCGACCGGCTCGACGGTCGCGGTCGTGGTGCTGGGGGACCCGATCCGCGAGACCCCGGCCGACGGCGCCGGCGAGCCGCTGGTCACCGGCACCGGGTTCCTCCTCGGACCGCACGACCGCCCGGTCGTCAACGAGCCGCTGGGCGAGACCCACTGCGTGGGGATCGTGACGACGCCGGTGGGCTGCGAGGCGGTGTTCGGGATCCGGCCGGCGACGATCCGCGGCCGGGTCGTGGACCTCCTGACGGCCTGGCCGGCGGCCACGCCGCTGCGACGACGACTCCTGCACCTCGACGCTCCGGCGCCGGCCCCGACTCCCTGCTCGACGCCCTCACCACGACCCTGACCACGGGCTCCGAACGCCGCGCACAGGAGCGGGACGGGACGCAGCCAGGAGGCGACACCCTCCGAGCGAGACCCCTCCCCCTCCCGCACCCAACCAGACCAGGACTCGAGCGCTGCGAACGAGCGGTCGCCGCCCTCGAAGCGGACCCGGCCCGCGCGATTGGCGCGCTCGCCGCGGAGCTCGGGGTGTCGCACGGTCACCTGGACCGCGAGTTCACCGAGGTCGTCGGGCTGAGTCCGCGGGTACTGGCCCGGATCCTGCGGCTGCGGGTGTTGCTCGCCCGGCTCGACGTCTACGCGCCGGTGCCGTGGCCGGCGCTGGCGGCGGAGCTGGGCTGGTTCGACCAGAGCCACTTCATCCGCGACTTCAAGCGGCACACCGGCGTGACGCCGTCGGAGTACGTCGCGGCCCAGCGCGGCAGCTTCACCCCCGACCAGGCGGCACCCGGCTTCGTTCCCCGCCGCTGACCGGGTCCCGCCTCTGACCGCCAGGTGAAATCCGTACAAGACCGCCGCCACCCGGCCGGAGCACGGTAGGCCCGTGACCGAGGCCTTCCACGCCACCACCGTCATCGACCAGCCCGCCGACGCCGTGTGGACGGCGCTCACCGACTGGTCCCGAGCAGCCGACTGGATGCCCGGCGTCGAGGCCGTGCAGGCCGGCGGGGCGACCGCCGTCGGCACCGAGCTGACCGTGCGCGCCCGCGGCAAGGACCGCACCAGCACGATCACCGCGCTGGACCCCGGCCGCTCGCTCACCCTCACGTCCGTGCAGGGCGGCGTCACCGCCGACTACGCGTACACCGTCGAGCCGAGCGCCGGCGACACCAGCGAGAGCACCACGGTCATGCTGGCCGCCGACGTCCGCACCCGCGGCTGGTGGACCATGTTCGGCCCACTGCTCCGGGCGGCGATCCGGCGGGCCGACGGCGGCCAGCTCGACGCGTTCAGGCACGCGGTTACGGGCGCGCCTGGTGGAACTCGCGGCGGCACTCCTTGAGGTCGACGGTCGCGGTCTCGCCGAGGTTCACGTTCACGGGGACGGTCTGCAGGACGGTGCCGTCGGGCAGCTCGCAGGTGAGGATCCACGGCTCCTCGTAGAACCCGGTCTGGAACCCGTGCACGCCGTCCTCCTGGTAGGCCGGGATGGGACGGTACGACGGGTTCACGGCCCACTCGAACTTGCCGTTGCGGCTGTCGATGGTCAGGTCCGACTCGAGCGTGGTGGTGAACGACGTGGGCCGGGTGCTGCCGTCGGGCTGCAGGTAGGGGCTGGTGTACATGTCGAACGCCTTGGTGATGCGCAGGACGGCGCCCTTGGGGCCCTTGCCGTCGATGACGGCGTACTGGCCGGGGTCCGCGGCGGTCTCGAGGGCGGTGAACATCGCCTCGCGGTGCTCGTCGTACACGTCCAGCACCTGGGTCTGGTAGGTCCGGGCGACGCCGGAGTCGGGGCAGGTCTCGGTCGTGATCGACAGCCCGCGCGTCGCGTAGTAGGCCCAGTCGATCGCCTCGCCGGTGGTCTCGTAGTCCTCGGCCGAGGGCAGCGCGTCGTAGCCCGGGCCGTAGATGGCGGCGATCTCGGACGCCAGCGCGTGCAGCCGGCCGACGTCCTGGGCGGGGCCGGCGGCGAGCTGCAGCGGCGGGTACAGCACGACCTGGATGCAGGTGTGCTGGGTGTTGAACACGACCGCCTGGCGGGTCGACAGCAGCCACTCGATGTTGCGCGTCTCGGGCTCCGACCACGGCGCCGCGCCGCCGGTCGAGATGGGCAGCCAGCCCATGCCGTAGTTGCGGTTCATGTCGGTGTTGGTGTCGGTCTGACGGCGGCCGCGGACGAACCCGTCGACGTTCACGATCGGCACGACGACGACCCGCGCGCGGTCGAGCAGGCGGGTGACGTACCGGTCGCCGGCCGCGGCGCTCTCGACGAGGTCGATGGCGTATTCCATGGTCAGCTCGCCGCTGGGGAACTCGTTGCCGTGGTGCATGCCGACGTCGACGAAGACCGGCTTGCCGTCGTCGGCCTGCACGTTCGTACTGATCTCGATGCCGCGGACCGTGCGGCCGGACGTCGTCGGGTAGGGCAGCGTGACCGGCTTGACCAGGTCCGGGTGCTCGGCGACCAGGGCGGCCATGTCGGCCTCGTAGTCGGCGAGCGTCCGGTACGCGGTGTTGCCGGACGGCAGCCCCGCGGCCTCGGCATCGGCCGACGACGGCGATGGCTCGGTCGCGACGGCGGCGGGGACGGCGACCGCGGGGACCGCCAGGACGGCGGCGGCCGCCAGGACCAGGGTGCGACGCCTCGGACGGGAGTGATCAGTACGCCTCATGAACGCATTCCTCTCCGCAGAACCGACAGGGGGGCTGAGCGGGGCCGGCCAAGATCGTCCGGCCTGACCCGAAGGTTATCGGTTTGTCACTATTCCCACGAGAGGTATGGCATGTCACGTTGCGCTGCATGAGTCATGGCCGTGCGGTAGCTTCCGGTCATGTCCGACCCCGGCGCCCAGCCGCCCACGCCGCCGGCCGACCCGTACCGGGCGCCGGTCACGCCGCCGCCGTCGTACGGCGAGCACCGGGCCGGGTCCGAGCAGCAGCAGTTCCCGCCGTACATCCAGTACCTGCGCGAACAGCAGGCCGCCCAGCAGCAGGCCGGCCATCCGCAGCAGCCTTACGGCGCCTACCCGCGCCCTCAGTACGGCCCGCCCTACGGCCCGTCGTACGGTCCGCCGGGCCCGTGGCCAGGTCAGCGGCCGCCCGAGCGCGTGCCGGGGACGAACGGCCTCGCGGTCGCGGCCCTGGTGTTCGGCATCATCGGCGGCATCCCGCTGGCCATCGCGTTCGGCGTCATCGCGTTGGGACGGACGGCGAACGGCCGGCAGGCGGGCCGCGGACTGGCCGTCGCGGGACTCGTCTGCGCCGGTGTCTGGGTGGCCGGGCTGATCGGCCTCGGCCTCGTCTCGAGCATCACCGAACCCGAGCGCGACGAGGCCGGTCAGCTCACCGAGGAGGGCGACCTGTCGGCGTACGACATCGAGATCGGCGACTGCCTCAACGGGCTGCGCGACGTCGAGGACGACACCAGCGTCGTGTCGCTGCCGGCCGTCCCGTGCTCCGAGCCGCACGAGGGCGAGGTGTATGCGACGTTCGAGCTCACCCGCGACGACTATCCCGGGCTCGACGGCATCATCGCCCAGGCGGACGAGCGCTGCTGGGAGGCGCTGCGCACGTACTCGACGCGGGCCTACGAGGATCAGAACATCGGCTTCCACTACCTGTACCCGGCGGAGGAGATGTGGCCGCAGGACCGTGCGATCGTCTGCATCGCCATGGCCATGGAGGGCACACTCACCGGGAGCCTGAAGGAGCAGACGGGGATCTGACGGGGAACTTGCAGTCTGAGTTAGGTTAGGCAAACCTAGTTGACTGCAGATCATTCTCCGCGAAAGGACCGCGTCCGTGGCGTACCACGAGGGTGTCAGGCTCGCCGAACCACCGGCAACCGGAACCACCGAACCCGCCGACGACCTGCTCGAACGCCAACGCGAACGAGAATCCTCCGCCCGCTCCTACCCGCGCCGCCTGCCGATCGCCCTGGTCGCCGGCCAGGGCAGCACCGTGCGCGACCGCCAGGGCCGCACCTACATCGACTGCCTGGCTGGCGCCGGTGCGCTGGCGCTCGGCCACCACCACCCCGTCGTCGTCCAGGCGCTGCGCGACGTGCTCGACGAGGGCACGCCGCTGTCGACGCTGGACCTGCCGACGCCGGTCCGCGACCGCTTCGTCACCCAGCTCTTCGAGGTGCTGCCGGAGCCGCTGCGCGACGGCCGCATCCTGTTCTGCGGGCCGACCGGGGCCGACGCCGTCGAGGCCGCCGTCAAGCTGGCCCGCACCGCCACCGGCCGGTCCGGGGTGGTCGCGTTCGGCGGCGCCTACCACGGCATGACCCAGGGCACGCTCGCGCTCACCGGCCGCAAGGCGGTCAAGGAGCCGCTCGGCTCGCTGCTGCCCGACGTGCACCACCTCCCGTTCCCGACGGCGTTCCGATCCCCGTTCGGGGCGGACGCCGGTGACGGCGCCGCGATGGCCGGCCGCCTGGTCGAGTGGGCCCTGACCGACGACCTCAGCGGCATCGTCACGCCGGCCGCCGTCATCGCCGAGCCGGTGCAGGGCGAGGGCGGCGTGCAGCCGATGCCGGCGTCGTTCGCCGCGACGGTCCGCCGGGCGACGCGTGCGGCCGGCACCGTCCTCATCGCCGACGAGGTGCAGACCGGTCTCGGCCGCACCGGCGATCTCTGGGCCGGTGACGCCATCGGGCTCGACCCGGACGTGCTGGTGCTGTCGAAGGCGATCGGCGGCGGGCTGCCGCTAGCGGTGGTCGTGTACCGGGGCGAGCTCGACGGCTGGCAGCCCGGCTCGCACGCGGGCACGTTCCGCGGCCAGACGCTGGCCCTCGCCGCGGGCGCCGCGACGATCCGCGAGGTGGTCCGCGCCGGACTGGCGCAGCGTGCGCGCGAGGCCGGCCGCCGGCTCACCGAGGGCCTGCTCACTGTGGCCGCCGACGACCCCCGGGTCGGGCACGTGCGCGGCCGCGGCCTCATGACCGGCGCCGAGCTGGTCGACCCGGTTGTCGTCGACGCCGACGGCGTGCCCGTGCCGGACGGCTGGCTCGCGGCCCGCGTGCAGCGGGCGATGCTCGAGAACGGCGTCATCGTCGAGGTCGGCGGCTCCCACGACGCCGTCGTCCGCTTCCTGCCGCCGCTGGTCATCACCGACGAGGAGATCGACCGGGTGGTCGACGCGTTCGGCGCCGCGCTGCTCGCCGTCCACGCGGAGACCGAGCGGTGAGCGCGCCGCTGTTCCTCGACGGCAGCCCGGCCGCGCACGAGGCACTGCGGGCGGCGGTCGCCGAGGTGCTCGACGTCCTGGCCGCGACCCACCCGGCCGGTAACCACAGTCCGTTCCCGTCCGTCGGCCCGGCCCGGCTGCGCGAGACGGCGAGCGCCATCGAACCGCTGCCCGACGACGGCGAGCCGCTCGGCGAGGTGCTCGCCGACGTCGGCCGGACGGTGCTGGCGCACGGCGCGCGCGTCACCGACCCGTGGTGCGCCGCCCACCTGCACCCGCCGACGCTGCTGACCGCGGCCGCCACGGAGCTGGCGATCGCCGCGACGAACCAGTCCATGGACTCCTACGACCAGGCGCCCATGGCGACCTACGTCGAGGACCGGCTCATCGGCCGGCTGAACGAGCTGATCGGGCTGCCGTTTGCGACGGCGTCGGGGGTACTGACCTCCGGCGGGACGGCGTCCAATCTCCTCGGGCTGCTGCTCGCCCGCGACCACGCCGCCGGCGGGGCCAACCTCAGCGGGCTGCCGGCCGGCGCCGGGCGCTGGCGCATCCTGGCCTCGGCCGGGGCGCACGTCAGCGTCCGCCAGGCCGCCGCCGTGCTCGGGCTGGGCCGTGGCGCCGTCGTCGCCGTCACCACCGACGACGACGGCCGCATGGACGTCGCCGCGCTGGACCGGACCCTGGACCAGCTGGCGCAGACCGGAGGGGCGCCGATCGCCGTCGTCGGGACCGCCGGCACGACCGACACCGGCGCCGTCGACCCCCTGAACGCGCTGGCCGACCGGGCCGCGGCCGCCGGGGCCTGGTTCCACGTCGACGCCGCCGTGGGGTCGGCGCTCGTGCTCAGCGACAGGCTGCGCCCGCTGGTCGCCGGGCTGGAGCGGGCCGACTCCATCACGGCCGACCTGCACAAGCTCTGGTGGCAGCCCATCGGCGCGAGCGCGTTGCTGGTCCGCGACGGGTCGACGTTGGGGAGCGTGCGCGAGCCGGCCGACTACCTCAACCGGACCGAGGACGACGACGTCCTCAACCTGGTCGACCGGTCGCTGGACACCTCGCGCCGGTTCGACGCGCTGAAGATCCTGGTATCACTGCGGGCCACCGGACGGCGGCGGATGGCGGGGCTGGTCGAGCACCTGGTCGACCTCGCGGCGAAGGCCGGCGAGGCTGCGCGGCGGGTGCCGGGCCTCGAGGTGCTGGCGCCGCCGCAGACCGTGACGGTGCTGTTCCGCTGCCGCCCCGACGGGGTCGACGAGGCGTTGCTGGATCGGCTGAACACGCAGGTCCAGCGGCGGTTGCTGGCGTCGGGCCGGGCCGTTGTCGGACGCACGCGCTACCGTGGCCGCGTTGTCCTCAAGATCACTTTCACCAACCCCATGACCACCCACGACGACGTCGCCGGCCTGCTCGCCGCCATCGCGGCCGAGGCGTCGGCCGGCATCGAGGAGGCGGCCAAGGAGGCTCATGCGGCACCGACGGCGACGCGGGGCCGGAGGTCCCGCCGAAACGTCGGTCGAGACCGAACGCCGAACAGTGCGAGGGAGGCTTCGCCGTATGAGCCGATCGACTGATGTCATGACCGGTGTGCTCGAGGCGACCGCGCCGTCGCCCACCACGGCCGCCGACGACGCGACGGCGCACGCGCTGCTGTCCTGCTGGCTGCGCGAGGTTCCCGGCTGGACGCTGGAGGGCGGCCCGGCCGGCCCGCGCATCGTCGTCGCGCTGCCGCACTGGAACGCCCGGCTGCTGGTCGGCGTGCGCCGCGTCTCGGCGACGTTCCGGCACCAGCTCGAGCTGCCGGCGCTGGTCCGGATCGGTGACGGCGAGCCGCGGCCGGTGGGGCTGGCGCAGCTGGCCGTGCTGCTCGCCGACGCGCTGCCCGGCACCGGCCTGCGCACCGAGCCGCTGCTCGCCCGGGTTCTCGACAGCGCCGCCGCCGTCGCCGGGTACCTCGACGGCCGGGCGGGCGAGGTCGACCGGCTCTGGTCCGCCGAGCCGCTGACGTTCATCGAGACCGAGCAGGCGCTGCTGCTGGGTCACCTCGTCCACCCCACGCCGAAGAGCCGGGGCGAGCTGGGCGCCGTCGAGCGGCTGCGGTTCTCCCCCGAGACCGGCGGCCGGTTCGCGCTGCGCTGGCTGGCGGCCGACCGCTCGCTCGTCCGGCACGGCAGCGCACTGGACACCCCGGCGCCCGAGCTGGCCGCAGCGCTGCTGCGCGGCGATCCCGCCGTCGACCTCGCGTCCCTGCGGGCGACCCTCGACGCGGTCGGCGGCGACCGCGTGCTGCTGCCGGCGCACCCGTACGAGGCCGACCGGCTCGCGGCCGACCCGCAGACGGCGGAGCTGTTCGACACCGGCGCGGTCGTCGACCTCGGCGCGTGGGGGTCGCCGTTCCTGCCGACCACCTCGGTGCGGACGGTGTACCGCGCCGACGCGCCCTGGCAGTTGAAGTTCAGCCTGCACGTGCGCGTGACCAACTCCATGCGGGTGACGCTGCCCAAGGAGCTCGACCGCGCGGTGGAGTCGGCGGCGTTGGAGCGC
The DNA here is from genome assembly GCF_014204975.1 of Jiangella mangrovi. Classification (NCBI taxonomy): domain Bacteria; kingdom Bacillati; phylum Actinomycetota; class Actinomycetes; order Jiangellales; family Jiangellaceae; genus Jiangella; species Jiangella mangrovi. The sequence goes on along the minus strand of NZ_JACHMM010000001.1, from coordinate 2,490,936 downwards.
ACCGTCGTCGGCGAGTGGACACGGGCGGCCGCGCCGCACTTCTCCCTCGTCCAGGACCCCGCCTACCTGACGGTGGCCCGCGACGGCGCAGTACTGAACGGGTTCTCCGTGCTGTTCAGGGCGAACCGGTGGGGGCCGGGCGGCTCGCGCGACGTCAGCGCGCTCACCACGCTCTGCCAGGACCACCCCTACGGCGGACGCAGCCGGCTCGGGGCCATCGTCGCGGGCATCGCGGCCCGCGAGGGACGCACCGAGGACGCCGTCGCCCGCGAGTGGTTCGGCCGGTTCTGCGACGTCGTCGTGCGCTCGCTGGCCCGGCTCTACCTCGACGTCGGGCTGTGCTTCGAGGCGCACCAGCAGAACACGCTGGTCGAGCTCGAGGACGGCTGGCCGGTGCGCGGTGTCTACCGCGACAGCCAGGGCTACTTCCACCGCGAGGCCGCCCATGGCGACCTCGTCGCCGTCGTGCCCGGGCTCGGCGAGGTCACCGAGTCGATCTTCCCCGAGGAGCTGGCCGACGAGCGGCTGGTCTACTACCTGTTCGTCAACCTCACCCTCGGCGTCGTCAACGCGCTCGGGCCGTCGATCGACGAGTCGGTGCTGCTGGGCGACCTGCGCCGGGTGCTGACCGAAGAACGCACGCGCGGCGGGCGCTACCCGGCCACGCTGCTCGACCGGCTGCTCGACGACGACCGCTGGCCCTGCAAGGCCAACCTCCTGACCCGGGCGCACGACATGGACGAGCTGGTCGGCGACATCGCGACGCAGTCGGTGTACGTGACGCTGCCGAACCCGCTGCTGGGGGTGGTGGGGACATGACGCCCAGGGAGGCTCATGCGGCACCGACGGCGACGCGGGGCCGGAGGTCCCGCCGAGTCGTTGGTCGAACCCGGCCGTCGAACGGTTTGAGTGAGGAATTGCCGCATGAGCCGATCGACTGATGTTGTGGCCTGGTCGGTCACGCTGCCCGGCACGACGGAGGAGCTGACATTCGCGCCGGTGCGGGCGGCCGAGGACGCCGAGCTGGTCCACGACTGGATGAACCGGTCGCACGTGGTGCCGTGGTGGCAGCTCGGGGTGTCGCTCGACGAGATCCGGTCGTATCTGACCGAGCTGACGCACCTGCGGCCGTGGCTGGTGTCGGCGCACGGAGTGCCGTTCGGCTACGTCGAGACCTATGTCGTCGCCGACGATCCGCTGGTCGGGTACTACCCCGCGCAGGCGGGCGACCAGGGGTTCCACCTCCTGGTCGGGCCGCTGTCCATGCTCGGCACCGGGGTGCCTCGGCTCATGGGCCGGGCCGTCCTGGCGTGGTCGCTGAACCGCGGCGACCGCGCCGTCTGCGAGCCCGACGTGCGCAACGGCCGCATGCTGGCCTACTGCGACCGGCTCGGGCTCTCGTCGCTGGGCGAGGTCGACCTGCCGGAGAAGCGGGCGGCGGTGCTGGCCTGCACGCGGGCCGAGTTCGACGCGCGCTGGCCCGGCGACCGCGCAGCAGTGGCGACGGCGTCTGCTGCGGGGGCGGTCTCGTGAGTGGGTACGAGCACGACGTCATCGGGGTCGGGCTGGGACCGTTCAACCTGGGGCTGGCCGCGCTGCTCTCGCCGGTGGACGTCGACGCCGTCTTCTTCGAGGCGTCGCCCCGGTTCGCCTGGCACCCCGGGCTCATGCTGCCCGGCACGACGCTGCAGGTGCCGTTCCTGGCCGACCTGGTGACGCTGGCCGACCCGACCAGCCGCTGGTCCTTCCTCAACTACCTGCACCAGCGCGGGCGGCTGTACCGGTTCTACTTCTACGAGCGGTTCCACGTGCCGCGGGCGGAGTTCGACGCCTACGCGCGCTGGGTCGCCGAGTCGCTGCCGTCCTGCCGGTTCGGCGCCCGGGTGTCGTCGGTGACGCCGCTCGGCGGGCCGGACGGCGGCTGGCGGGTCGCCGTCGTGACGGCGGACGGGTCGGCCGAGGAGCACACCGCGCGGTCGGTGGTGTTCGGCGTCGGCAGCCGGCCGTTCGTGCCGCAGATGGCCCGCGAGGTGCTGGGCGAGGACGTCTTCCACACCGAGGACTACCTGACCTATCGCGAGAAGGCGGTCACGGCGTCCGCCGTCACCGTCGTCGGGTCCGGGCAGAGCGCCGGCGAGGTGGTCGCCGACCTACTCGACGCCGGGCTGCCCAGCGGGCTGACACTCGACTGGTTCACGCGCTCGCGCGGCTTCCTGCCCATGGAGTACTCCAAGCTCGGGCTCGAGCACTTCACGCCCGAGTACACCGCGTACTTCCACGGGCTGCCGCCGGCGCGGCGCGACGAGCTCCGGGCCGGCCAGGACCTGCTCTACAAGGGCCTGTCGGCCGAGACCAGCGAGCGCATCTACGACCTGCTCTACGAGGCGACGGTCGATCGCGACGACCCGCCGGTGGCGTACGCGGGTTCCTGCGAGCTGCTGGCGATCGATCCGTCGCCGGTGCCCGGACGGCGGTGGCGGCTCACCTGGCGGCAGCGCGACCAGGACCGCACGTTCACCCGCGACACCGACGTCGTGGTGCTGGGGACGGGGCACGAGCCGGCGCCGCTGCCGGTGGAGTCCGGGCTGGTCGCGCTCGACGCGCTGGGCCGGCCCGAGGTCTCGCTGGACTACCGGCTCACGCTGGCGTCCGGCGCGCCGTCGACGCTGTTCGCCCAGAACGCCGAGCTGCACACCCACGGCGTCGGCGCCCCCGACCTCGGGCTCGGCGCGCACCGCAACGCCGTCATCGTCAACCAGCTGGCCGGTCGGCAGGTCTACGCCGTCCCCGACCGCACCGTCTACCAGAGCTTCGGCGTCCCCGAGGAGGCCCGTCCCCATGACCACCCCTGACCTGGAGCAGTGGGAGCGAGCCAGCCGCGAGCTGATCGCGAAGCTGCTCACCGAGTTCCGCTACGAAGAGATCATCGCGCCGGCGATCTCCGCGTCCGGAGCGTTCGCGGTGGAGTTGCCGGGCGGGACCCTGACGGGGCGAGCGGTGCGGCGGGCGCTGGACTGGTGGCGGGTGCTCCCCGAGTCGCTGTCCTGGTCCGGTGGCGGAGCCACCGACGGCGGGGCGCTGCCCGATGCCGTCGAGGTGTTCACGGCGGTGCTGACCGCGGCGGGCGCCGAGCCGTCCACCGTCGCCGGGGCCGTCTCGGAGCTGTCCTCGACGCTGCTGACCGACGCGCGGCAACTGGCGACGGCGCGTCCGGCGGCCGAGCTCGTCGACCTCGAACCGGTGCTGGTCGAGGCCGAGCTGACCGGGCACCCGTGGATCGTCGCCAACAAGGGCCGGGTCGGCTTCGGCGCCGACGACCTGCTCGCCTACCCGCCCGAGGCCCGGGCCGACGTCCGGCTGCTCTGGCTGGCCGCGTCGCCCTCCGTGGCCGACGCCGTCACCGTCGACGGGCTGGACCATCACGCCGTCGTACGCGAGCAGGTCGGCGACGCGGCGTTCGAGGCGCTGCGGGCGGGGGCGCAGCTGGGCGGGCTGGACCCGTCGACGTGCGTCTTCGTGCCCGTGCATCCGTGGCAGTGGGCGCACCGGATCCTGCCGCTGCACGCGGCGCAGCTGGCCCGGGGCGAGCTGGTCTTCCGCGGCGAGGGCCCGGCGCGGTACCGCCCGCAGCTGGCGATCCGCACCATGACCGACCTCGACGACCCCACGCGGCGCTACCTCAAGCTGCCGCTGTCGATCCTCAACACGTCGGTCTACCGCGGGCTGCCGCGCGAGCGGACGCTGGCCGCGCCGGCGCTGACGTCCTGGCTGTCGTCGGTGGTCGACGGCGACGACTTCCTGCGCGAGACCGGGCTGATCCTGCTCGGCGAGGTGGCCGGGGTCAGCGTGGCGCACCCGGTGTACTCCACCATGGCGGGGGCGCCGTACCAGTACACCGAGCTGCTCGGGGCCATCTGGCGCGAGCCGGTGCAGCCGTACCTGCGCGACGGCGAGCAGGCGGTCTCGCTGGCCGCCCTGATGCACGTCGACCCGTCCGGCGGGACGTTCGCGGGCGCCCTGGTCGAGCGCAGCGGGCTGACGGCGGCCGAGTGGGTCGAGCGGCTCCATCAGGCGGTCCTGCCGCCGCTGCTGCACGTGCTCTACAAGTACGGCGCGATGTTCTCGCCGCACGGCCAGAACTGCATGATCGTCCACCGCGACGGCGTCCCGACCCGGCTGGTCGTCAAGGACTTCGTCGACGACCTCGCGATCTGTTCCGAGTCGATCCCCGAGCACGCCGGCCTGACCCCCGCCGTCCGCGCCGCCCTGGCCGACGTGATCCTCGACGGCAAGACGCTGCGCAAGTACCTCCAGAACGGCCTGCTGATCTGCGTCTACCGCTACCTCGCCGAACTCCTCACCGACCGCATGGGCTTGTCAGAACGCGACTTCTGGACCTCAGCACGCACAGTGCTGACCACCTACCAGAACAGATTCCGCGGAGAACTCTCCGACCGCTTCCCCATCTTCGACCTCGAGTCCCCCACCTTCCCGAAACTCTGCTTGAACCGCCTGCGCCTCTTCGAACGCGGCTACGCCGACGACCCCGAACGCCCCGTCATCCAAGCCCAAGGCACCGTCCCCAACCCCCTCTCCCCACACTTCCCCCACTGAGCCGCCCCGGAGCGACAGAGCGCCGCACGAGCCGAGCCGCGGGGTGGGTGCGGCCGGAAGGCGGAGCCGGCGTCAAGAGCGCACGCGGCATGCTTCACCGCCGCGAAGCGGAGCCGGCGCAGCCTTCCGGCCGCACCCACCCACTCAGGCCTAGTGAAGTTCGTCCCGACGCCATAGCCCCGCGGCGTGCTCGAGCTCTTCCGCCATGCGGAGGTTCCCCTTCGCCAGCCGGGTCTGCCGCCGTCCTTCCTCTTCGGGGAGGTCGTCGGCGGAGTGGGCGCGGCCGGCGGCGACGACGCGGCAGAAGGCGCCGGCGCGTTCGAGGGCGACGGCGAAGTCGCCGGTGAAGGCGCTGGTGAGGACGGCGTCGCCGAGGGCGGCGACTTCGTCCGGGCCGGGCGGGTGCGCGACTCCTGCGACCGCCGTCGAGACCTCTGCGACGCGCTCGCCCACGGCGAAGACGCGCGCGGCCTCGGCGCCGTTGCGGTGCACCCAGCTGCGCAGCAGGTAGAGCGACCAGAGCGTGCCGGGCAGGGTGCCGGGGCCGGAGCCGCGCCAGAGTTCGGCGATCTCGTCGAGGCCGATGCGGTCGGCGAGCTCGAGGAGGCGGGGTGTGGTGCCGGGCTCGGCCCGGGCGGCCTGCAGGACGGCGGCTGCGGTGGCGTGCGCGACGGCGGTGCGGTCGGCGGGGTCGGGGTCGCCGAGCAGATCGGGCAGCTCGGAGCGCAGCTGCGGTCGCCGGTGGTGGTGGCGCTCGGATCTGCCTTCGGTCACGTCTCCATTGTCCCTTGTGTGCGCAGCGGCCCGCGACTCAGGCCTCGAACGTGTCGCCCGGCGCCAGGACCCGCAGCTCCGTCTCGTCGGGCGTCAGCCGGTCGTACAGGGCGAAGTAGAGGTCGGGGATGGCCAGCAGGGCGTCGTGGATGGGGATGGCGACGTCCGGCGTGAGGGCCCGGACGTAGTCGATGACCTCGCTGGCCTTCGACCACGGCGCGTTGGTGGGCATGCCGAGGATCTCGACGTCGACGTCGGGGATCGTGTAGGAGTCGCCGGGGTGCAGGAACCGGCCGCTGATCAGGTAGGCGACGTTCGGGATGACCGGCACGTCGGGGTGGATCACCGCGTGCTGCCCGCCGAACACGTCGACCGTGGTGCCGACGTGCAGCCGCTCACCCGGCTGGACGCCCGTGGCGGCGATGCCGGACTCGGCCAGCACGGTCGCGGTGCCGCCGTCGGCGTGCAGCACGGCTTCGGGGTTGCGCTCGAGCACCTGCCGCAATCGCTCGACGTCGACGTGGTCGGGGTGCTGATGGGTGACGAGCACGGCGGTCAGCCCGGTGAGCGTCTCGAACCCGCGCGAGAAGCTGCCCGGGTCGATGAGGATGCGGGCGTCGCCGTCCTCGACGAGGACGCAGGAGTGCTCGTACTTCGTCAGCCTCATGATCCCGAGGCTAGCGCTCCCGCGGCGGTTCCGCGCGTCCGCCGCCCGGCTGCCAGAGGACGTCGCCGTCGGCGCGGTTGGCGTAGCGGGACAGGATGAACAGCAGGTCCGAGAGCCGGTTCAGGTAGGTCGCGGTGAGCGGGTTGACGCCGCCGTCGTCGCCCGTGCCGTATTCCTCGATGGCCCGCCAGGCCGACCGCTCGGCCCGTCGCACGCCGGTGGTGGCGACGTGCAGCTGGGCGGCGGTGAGGCTGCCGCCGGGCAGGATGAACGAGGTCAGCTTGGGGACCTCGGCGTTGTAGCGGTCGCAGTCGGCCTCGAGCTCCTCGATCCAGCCGGCCTGGACCCGCAGCGGCGGGTACTCGTACTCGGGCTTCAGCGGCACGCAGAGGTCGGCGCCGACGTCGAAGAGGTCGTTCTGGACCCGCTGCAGGACGCCGAGGACATCGGGCTCCAGCCCGGCGCCGCCGGTGCCGCCGCGCTCGAGGGCGACGGCGACCCCGATGGCCGCGTTGGCCTCGTTGGCGTCGGCGTAGGCGGCCAGCCGCGGGTCGGTCTTGCGGGTGCGGCTGAAGTCGCCCAGCCCGGTGGTGCCGTCGTCGCCGGTGCGGGTGTAGATCCTCGTCAGCCTGACCACGTCTCCACCCTACGGGGTGGGATGCTCGGCAGGATGTCGTCGACGCTGCTGCCGGTCGGGCCGGCCCTGGGTGTCGCGATGGCGGTCCTCGTGGTGGTCGCCGTCGCGGTGAGCGTCGCGGCCCGGCTCGGGCACGACCGCGCCGTCGTCACGGCCGCGCTGCGGGCGGTGGTCCAGCTCACCGGCGTCGCGCTGGTGCTCGCCGCCGTCGTCGAGGTCGAGCCGCTGGTGGCCGCGTTCCTGCTGGTGATGCTGGCGACGGCGACCGTGACGGCCGGGCGGCGGATGACGCGCGACCGGTCCTGGCGGTGGGCGGCCGTGCCCGTGGCGAGCGGGCCGCTGCTGGTCGTGACGGCGCTGCTGGCGGTGGGAGTGCTGCCCACGACGCCGCTGGCCGTCATCGCCGTCGCCGGGATCCTCATCGGTGGCGCCATGACGTCGGCGGCCCTGGCCGGGCGGCGGGCACTGGACGAGCTGGCGGCCCGGCGGGGTGAGGTAGAGGCCGCGCTGTCGGTCGGCCTGCTGCCCCGCGACGCCGCCCTGGAGATCGGCCGGCCCCAGGCGGCGACCGCGCTGATCCCCGTCCTCGACCAGACCCGCACGGTCGGGCTGGTGGTCCTGCCGGGCGCGTTCGTCGGCATGCTCATCGGCGGCGCCGACCCGATCCAGGCGGGCGCCGTCCAGCTGTTCGTGCTGGTCGCGCTGCTGGCCATCGAGGCGATCGCCGTCGCCCTGACCATCGAGCTGGTGGCCCGGGGCGTGATCGTCCGGCCCTGACCGGTGATCGTCAAGGTGATCCTTCCCACGCGAGAAGGCTGGGAACAACCACGGACATCAGGTAGTTTCAGGTACTGGCGACGGCCCTTCGGGGCTCTCGCTGGGCGGCGGGCCGTGGTAACCCCGGGTCCCACTTATAGCCGCTACGAGCGGCCGTTGCGCCGAGAGGCGTTCCCGGCCCGTTGCCCGAACCACCCCCAGCCTCGTCCATCGGACGAGCACGTCACGACCACCCCAGCTCGTGCAGGCGGTCGTCATCGATGCCGAAGTGGTGCGCCACCTCGTGCACGACCGTGATCAGCACCTCCTCGACGGCGTCGTCGGGCGTGTCGCAGATGCGCAGGATCGGCAGCCGGAACAGCCTGATGGTGTCCGGCAGCACGCCGGTGTACCACTCGCCGCGCTCGGTCAGCGGGGTGCCCTCGTAGAGCCCGAGCACCTCCGGCGCGTCGTCCGGAGCCTCGTCCTCGATCAGGATCACCACGTTGTCCATCATCTGGGCGAGCTCCGGCGGGATCTCGTCGATCGCCTCGGACACCAGCCGTTCGAACTCCGTCTCGGTCAGCTCCAGCACGGGTCCAGTCTCGCCTGCCGAACCGGGACGGGCCGATTCAGGTCCGGGAAATGTGTTACCAACGAAGCGTGGACGTGGTGACGGAGACGAGCCCGCCGGGCGAACCGGTGCGGCGGCACACGTGGCGGGACCTCACGCGTCCCGCCACGTGGCCGTCGTGGCTGCGCCGGCTCTTCACCTGGGCGAGTCCGGTCGTGCTGGCGCTGGCCGGCGCGTGGGTCGCGCTCATGGTCGCCGGCACCACACAGGCCTACGTCGGGCCGCTGGCCATCGACGTCGCCTTCCGGCCGGCGTTCACCGGCGAGTCGGTCATCCATCTCGACCCCGTCGGCGCCGTCGTCCTCGACACCCACTCCGGGCCGGTGACGCTGGACATCTCGGTCCGCCAGGTCGACCTCGACGGGCTCAGCGGCTACGTCGCCGACCCGTACTCGCTGTCGAGCCTGGACGACCAGATCACCAACGGCATCCAGGACGTCCTGGTCGACGCCGCCGTGCGGGCGGCGCTCACCGCCGTCATCGGGGGCGCGCTGGCCGCGGCGCTGGTGCTGCGGTCGGTGCGGCGGACGCTGCTGGCGGCCGGCGTCGCGACGGGGGCCGTGCTGGGCTCGTACGGGCTGGCGGCCCTGACGTACGACCCCGAGTCCGTCCGCGAGCCCGCCTACACCGGGCCGCTGGCGGCGGCGCCGCAGCTGATCGGCAACGCCGAGGACATCGCGACCAACTTCGACGCCTACGCCGACCAGCTGGCCGGGTTCGTCGCCAACGTGGCCGCCGTCTACGACACCACCCTCAACCTGCAGACGTTCCAGCCCACCGACGGCACCATCCGCGTCCTGCACGTGTCGGACCTGCACCTCAATCCGGCCGCCTGGGACGTCATCGACTCCGTCGCCGACCAGTACGACGTCGACGTCATCGTCGACAGCGGCGACATCGTCGACCAGGGCACGCCGCTGGAGAACTCCTACGTGCGGCCCATCGCCGACCTCGGCCGGCCCTACGTGTTCGTCAAGGGCAACCACGACTCCGTCGCCACCGCCGCCGCCGTCGCCGCCGCACCCAACGCCGTCGTCCTGGACGGCGAGCCCGCCGAGGTGGGCGGGCTGCGGTTCATGGGCGCACCGGACCCGCGCTTCACCCCGGACAAGTCCGTCCGCGGCGTCTTCGACGAGCAGCTCCAGGAGGGCACCGAGGAGTTCGCCGACGAGGCGGCCGCGCTCGATCCGCCCCCGGACGTCATCGTCTTCCACGACCCCAGCAACGCCGAGCTGTTCGACGGGATCGCGCCACTGGTGCTCTCGGGTCACGCGCACAAACGCGACACCTACGTCCTCGACGAGGGCACCCGGGTCATGGTCCAGGGCTCCACCGGCGGCGCCGGGCTGCGTGGCCTACGTGACGAAGATCCCACTCCGGTCGATCTCTCGGTCCTGTACTTCGATCCGGAGACGAAAGCGCTCGTGGCCTGGGACGACCTCACCCTCGGCGGCCTCGGCCAGACCAGCGCGGAGATCGACCGGCACCAGGTCGGCGAGGACGACGGCGCCGCTCAGGGACCCGCAGACCCCTCGCAAGCTCCCGATTTGGAGAACTGAGCGCGTCCTTCTATGCTTTCAACGTCCCGAACGGCGACGAGCCATGGGCCCATGTCGTCACTCGATCTGGTCCCCATCGTCTAGCGGCCTAGGACTCCGCCCTTTCAAGGCGGCAACGCGGGTTCGAATCCCGTTGGGGATGCGGTGCCCTGCTTCGGCAGGAAACCGGGCAAGACAGCACGGCAGTAGTACCAGCAAGGTCCTGTGGAGCAGCTCGGAGTGCTCGCCGCCCTGTCAAGGCGGAGGTCGCGGGTTCAAGTCCCGTCAGGACCGCCAGCAACACCCACAGCTCAGAGGCCATCCTCTGAGCTGTTTTCATATCCGGACCCGGTCAGAACTCTCGCACGGTCAGAAGGCTGTAGCCGTGGACAGAGACGGGCTCCACCCGGCCCGTTTCCCGGAAACCGAGCTTCTCCAGGACCCGTCGCGATGCGACATTCCAGTTCCAGACCCCTGCCCACAGCCGCCGGTAGCCCAACTGATGCGCCCACGTCACCACGGCCCGGCCTGACTCAGTGGCGTAACCGCAGCCGTGCGCCGCACGCAGCAACTCGAAGGCCAACTCGGGCTCGTCGAGCGATCCGTTCCCATAAGGGGTCAGCCCGCAGTACCCGATGACGTCGGCCGTGTCCTTCCGCTCTACCGTCAGAATCCCTGGCCTCGACTCCTCACGTGCGGCACGTAGCTGCGCGGCGATGTCCTCCACGGTGGGTCGGCCCTCGGGATCGATCTGCCGATGCGGCGGGACCCGCGGGTCCCGCTCGGTCCACATCTGGCGATAGACCGCGGCATCCCCCACGCTGGTCCGCCGAAGGATGAGCCGATCGGTCTCCAAGCCGTCCAGAACGCGCACACGCGTCATGCTGGCATGTCGCTTACGGTGGGGGCGACCCGCCGAGCGGCGAGTCTGGACCCGGGGTGACCCGCCGAGGAGGCTGGTATGAGAGCCGTCGTCCGCGACCGATACGGCCTGCCGGACGTTCTGCGGGTCGAGGAGCTGCCGGTGCCGTCGCCGGGTCCCGGGCAGGTGCTGGTGCGGGTCCTCGCGACGTCGATCAACCTGTCCGACTGGGAAGGGTTGCGCGGGAGCCCGGCCTACGCACGGATCAACGGGCCGCGCCGGCCGCGCCAGCGGGTCCTCGGGTCCGACATCGCCGGGCGTATCGAGGCGGTCGGCCCCGGCGTCACCGCCTTCGCCCCGGGCGACGAGGTCTACGGCGACAACCTGGCGCTGATGGGCGGCTTCGCCGAGTACGCCGTCGCGCCCGTGAAGGCACTGGTGCACAAGCCGGCCGGGCTGTCGTTCGCTCAGGCAGCATCGCTGCCCCAGTCCGGGGCCATCGCGGTGACCGGGACGGCGCTCGCCCGGCCGGGACTGCGGATGCTCATCAATGGCGCCGGCGGCGGCTCGGGATCGTTCGCGATCCCGCTGGCCAAGCGCGCCGGCGCCCACGTCACCGGCGTCGACAACGGCGGCAAGCTCGAGTTCATGCGCTCGCTCGGCGCCGACGAGGTCATCGACTGCCGCCAGGACGACTTCACCCGGACCGGGCCCTACGACGCGATCCTCGACCTCGTCGCCCACCGGTCGGTGTTCGCGTACCGGCGTGCACTCGCCCCCGGCGGCCGGTACCGCTGCGCGGGCGGGCCGGTGCGGACACTGCTGCGGATCCTCACCGTGGGCACCGTGGCCGGCCTGCTCACGGGCCGGCGTCTGGGCGTCCTGGTGGTCCGGCAGGGACCGGCCACGTTCGAGCCGCTGGCCCGGCAGTGCCTCGCCGGCGACATCGGCATCCACATCGACCGCACGTTCACCCTCGACGAGGTCCCCGAGGCGCTCGCCCATGTCGGCGAGGGCCGCGCCCTCGGCAAGGTCGTCGTCGAGATGGGCTGACCACGAACGCTACGGGGACGAGATCATTGCGGTTCGGGCCTGGCCGCGATCGCTCGGACGACGTGCCGCCGCCTCGTTGAACTCCCTCAGCTGGGCATCATCGAGTTCGAGTGCGTCGGCCAGGCTCTGCACCGTCTCCGCGCGGGGCGACGAGGTCGTTCCACGCTCCAGCTGCCGAATCCGGATTCCGCTGATGCCTGTCCTCTGCGCCAGTTCTTCCATCGACAGGCCGGCGCTGATCCGATGCCATCTGAGCAGACTCGCGAAGTCAATGCGGGATCGCCGAAGCTCTTCGGCCTGCAGAGCCTCCCGGGTGCGAGAGTCGTAGACCTCCTCCGCCACGGTCGGAGGCTCACCCACCTTCGTGCTGCGCCAGTAGACAATCTGGGGTGCGTCGCCACCCCACGCGATCACCGGCTCCATATCGGTCGCGAATGCACGGATGTTTCCGATGTCGTATCCGGCGACGGCGGCGGCTCGCACGAGCGTTTCCACCTGCTCCCGTCCATATGCGGGCGTCTCGCTCCCGGCGGCCGCAGCCTCCTCGTTGAATTCGTCCGCTGCCGCCAGCGCCACGGCTACGGCCTCGTCAGCTCGAAACTTCGCGCCCATGATCTCGCCCTCGCGCATGCGGTGGATCAAGGTGGACACAGGCTTGCGGAAGACGATCAGGGCGACCGTGACGACGGCCGGCCAGGCGAGGACCGCCAGCGTCTCGATGGTCAGCTTCCACACCTGTTCCCAGGTTTCCATGCGACTGATGGTGTCGCACCGGCCAGATGAGTACCAGTCGAGCCCTGCGCGGCCGGGTCGCCGCGGGGGCTTCGCCCGGCTCAGGGACGGAAGGTGGCCCGGTACGCCGTCGGGCTGACGCCGAGGGAGGTGTGGAAGTGCCGGCGTAGGGTGGTCGCCGTGCCCATGCCGCAGCGGGCGGCGATCTGCTCGACCGACGCGTCGGTGCGTTCGAGCAGTTCCTGGGCCCGGGCGATCCGCTGCTGCTGCAGCCAGGCCAGCGGGGCGATCTGGAGCTCGGCCCGCATGCGGCGGGCGAGTTGGCGGCTGCTCAGCCCGGCCTCGCGGGCGAGGTCCTGCACGGTGAGCGGCCGGTCGAGCCGCCGCCTGGCCCACTCGAGGACGGGGCCGAGCCCGTCCGCCATGGCCGACCGCGGCGCCGCCGGCGGGGCGATGAACTGCGCCTGCCCACCCGGCCGGTGCGCGGGGACCACGAGCCGCCGGGCCAGGCCGTTGGCCGCCGCGGCGCCGAAGTCGCGCCGGACCAGGTGCAGGCAGAGGTCGAGCGCTGCCGTCTTGCCGGCCGAGGTGAGGATGTCGCCGTCGTCGATGTAGAGGACGTCGGCGCGGACGTCGATGCGCGGGTGCCGCCGGGCGAGGTCGTCGGCGTGCATCCAGTGCGTCGTCGCGGCGCGGCCGCCGAGCAGGCCGGCGGCGGCGAGCACGAACGCGCCCGTGCAGAGCGAGGCGATCCGGACGCCGTCGCCGCGGGCGGCGCGCAGGGCGGCGAGGAGACACGGGTCCGGTGCCGCGGCAGGGTCCGTGGTCGAGGGGACGACGACGGTGTCGGCCTGCCTGAGCGCGTCGAAGCCGGCGCTGCGCGCCGCCGGGAACCACGGGCTCGGCCCGCCCTCGGGCGTGCACACGACGAGGTCGTACCAGTCGTCCGACGGTGCCAGGTCCGAGCGGTCGACCCCGAAGATCTCGGCGGCGATGGCGGCCTCGTAGAGCATGGTCGTCTCGTGCGCCGCGAGCGCGACCCGATGCATGTCCGAAACTGTACGCCTGAAGGCAGATCGGACACTCACGGTCCGTCGTGCCGGCCGCCGACGATGGACGCATGGATGTTCTGGTCTACGGCGCTTACGGCCACACCGGTCGCTTCGTCGTCGACGAGCTGCTCCGCCGCGGGCTGACGCCCGTGCTGTCGGGGCGGAGCGCGGCCAGACTCGAGGTGGCCGGCGCTCGAGCTCCGCCCGGCGGCGGTCGACGACCCCGACGCGCTGGGTCGCGCGGTCGCCGGAGCTGCCGCCGTCGTCAACTGCGCCGGCCCGTTCCTCGACACCGCGCTGCCGCTGGCGACGGCGTCCGTGGCGGCCGGCGCGCACTACCTCGACCTGACCGCCGAGCAGCCCGCGGTGCAGGCACTCCACGACGCGCTCGGCGCCCCCGCGCAGGCCGCCGCCGTCGCCGTCGTGCCGGCGATGGCGTTCTTCGGTGGGCTCGCCGACCTGCTGGCGACGGCGGCGCTGGCGGAGTTGGGCGGCGACCGACCCGGCCCGCACCGGGCCGACGAGATCACCGTCGCTGTCGCGCTGGACCGCTGGTGGCCGACGGCCGGCACCCGCAGCACCGGCCGGCGCAACACGGCGCAGCGGCTGATCGTGAGCGGCGGCCGCCTGACCAGGGCCCCCGACCCCGCCCCGGCGACGACGTGGGTCTTCGGCCCGCCGTTCGGCGCGCAGCCAGTGGTCGCGCTGCCGTTCTCGGAGGTCGTCACGATCGCCCACCACGTGCGCGTCGGTGAGCTGCGCTCGTACCTCATGACGGCGCCACTCACCGAGCTGCGCGACCCGGGCACCCCACCGCCCACGGCGACGGACGAGTCCGGCCGGTCCGCCCAGCGCTTCGCCGTCGACGTCGCCGTACGCAGGGACGGCCGGGAGCGCCTGCTGGCCGCGTCGGGCCGCGACATCTATGCCGTCTCGGCCCCCATCGTCGCCGAGGGCGTGGTGCGCCTGCTCGACGGCGGTCTCCGCACGACCGGGGTCGCCTCACCCGGCCAGATCTTCCCCGCCGCCGACGTCCTGACCGCGCTCAGCGCGACACCGCACGGGCCCCGCATAGAGGAACGCTGGGCATGGACCCGGTGACGCGGCCGGCCATCGCGGAGCGAGCAGGCCCGGCGTGGTCGACCATGGAGAAGATCGGGTTCCGGCGTCGTTCAGAGCCGACCTTCTCCATGATCAACACCGGCCCCGTCGAGGGGCCGGGGCCGTCAGTAGAGCGTCAGGCGGGGTGGGGGACGGGGTCGAGGCGTTCGGCCTCGGGGCCCAGCGGCTCGTCGGGGTCGACGGCGGCCGCCGCGACCAGACCGCCGCCGTCGCCGTCACCCCCGGCACCGCCAGGACCGACGGGCTCGGGGTCGTCGCGCAGCGGGTGGGCGATCTCGTCGGCCGGGAGCTTGGCCCAGATGATCGCGATGATCGACACGACCACGGGGACCACACCGGCGATGATGAACGTGGCCCGCAGGCCGATGGCCTGGGACACCGGCCCGGCGACCGCCATGGAGATGGGCATGAGCGAGATCGAGACGAAGAAGTCGAGGCTGGCGACCCGGCCGAGCAGTGCCGGCGGCACCCGCCGCTGCAGCAGCGTGCCCCAGATGACCATGGGTGCAGAGAACAGTACGCCGAGGAAGAACGCCGCCGCGATGACCACCCACACGGAGCCGGCGAACCCGATGACGATCATCGGGAGGCAGCCGACGCCCCACATGAGGTTCATCCAGGTGAGGTAGCGGCGCGGCATCTTCATGGAGGCCATGACCATGGAGCCGACGGCGCCGCCGATGCCGAACGCGCCGAGCACCCAGGCGTGGTCGCCGGGGCCGCCGCCGAGTCGGTCCTTGATGATGAACGGCGTCAGCACCTCGAGCGGGCCCATGAGCACGAGGATCATGGCGCTGGCGAACAGCAGCGTGGCCAGCAGCCACGGCGTGCGCCACATGTAGACGAAGCCCTCGCGCATGTCGGCGAGCGCGGTGCGGACGGGGTGCGCGACGGCCTCGGCGGGGAGCTCGCGGCGGACCGGCGTCTTGGGCACCGCCGTCAGCGCCAGCAGGCCGAGCGCCGCGGCGCCGGCAGCGACCAGGACCGCCGAGCCGGGATTGGCCATGCCGACGACCGCACCCGCGACAGCCGGGCCGAGCGCCTGGCCGATGGTGGGGCGGACCATGCCCTCGAAGCCGTTGACGGCCATGAGGTCGGACTCGGGGACCAGCGCCGGCAGCCACGCGGAGTAGGCCGGGTAGTAGAACGCCATGCCGACACCGGTGACGAACGCCACCACCGCCAGATGCCACAAAGCGGTGACGCCGGTGAGCGAGAGCGCGGCGACCAGCGCCATGCCGCCGAGCTCGACGGCGGCGACGCACAGCAGGATGACCTTCTGCGGGACGCGGTCGGCCACGACGCCGGCCAGCAGCGCCGGCAACAGCACGCCGACCGCGGACGCCGTCGACACGACCGAGAGCTGGGCCGGGCCGCCGCCGATGCGGATGACCTCCCACACCTGGGCGACGATCCAGACGCCCGACGCGAAGGTCGACAGTACGAGCGCCATGGCCAGCCTGCGGTAGGCCGGCGTGCGGAACGGGGTCAGCGCGCGCGGCACCGGGCGACCGGTGGCTGCGGCCTGTGTGTCACTCATCGTGGGCTCTCCTCCGCGAACGATTCTGCCGGTACCGACTGACAAAGTCGCCTGAATTCATCGCCGCCCGAAGCGGCCGGGCCGCCCGACGCGGCCGAAGCGGCCGACCAGGCCGTCCGCCGGGTGCGCGCCGCTCCGGACGACGCGCACCCGGGGGTCCGGCGTCAGGAGAAGTCGGCGTTCGGGTCCATCCAGACCAGCTCCCAGTGGTGACCGTCGGGGTCGAGGAAGCTGCGGCCGTACATGAAGCCCTCGTCGAAGGGGTCCTTGGCCTTGTCGCCGCCGGACGCGAGCGCCTTGTCGGCCAGCTCGTCGACCTCCTCGCGGGTCTCGACGTTGAGCGCCAGCACGGTCTGCGTCCCGGAGGTGGAGATGCCGTTGGTGACGGACTCGGCGAAGAAGTCCTCGGTCAGCGACATGAGGTAGATCGTGTCGCTGACGACGAAGCACGCGGCCCGCTCGTTGGAGAACTCCTCCTGGAGCGTGAAGCCGATCGCCGTGTAGAAGTCGGTGGCCCGGCGAAGGTCCGTGGTGCGCACGTTGACGAAGAGCTTGCGGGACATGGTCGCGCCTCCTGAATCTGTGTCCACCGGTCAACTGTTTCCGGCTGAAGCTAACTGTGTCCTACAGATACTGTTTCCGCAAGACTCAATTTTGGTAGAGTTCGTGGCCTGTGGAGGTGAGGGCACGTGGTGACGGACTCGGAAGTGCCGGCTGACGGCACGATTCAGCTGCTTTGGGGGCTGCGCGACGGACCGACTCGAGGTCCGAAGCCGGTGCTCAGCCTCGAGCGGATCGCGCAGGCCGCGGTCGACATCGCCGACGCGGAGGGCCTGGCGGCCGTTTCGATGCAGCGGGTCGCGGCCGACCTCGACTTCACCAAGATGTCGTTGTACCGCTACGTCACGGGCAAGGACGAGCTGGTCGCGGCCATGATCGACCTCGCCGCCGGCGAGCCGCCGGTCATCGAGGAGCTGCCCGGAACGTCCTGGCGGCCACGCATCGAGGCCTGGGTCCGGCGGCTCGCCGAGGCCTGGGACGCGCACCCGTGGCTTCCCTGGGTGACCATGGGCGACCGCGTCATGGGTCCCAACGAGACCGGCTGGACGGAGGCGTCGGCCGCCATCCTCGCCGAGACGGGCCTGGACGTGCAGGAGCGCATGAGCCTCGCGCGCATGCTCGGCGGGCACGTGCGGGCGACCATGTCGGTGTCGACGGCGGGCACCCAGCCGTGGGTCAACCACCAGCAGGCCGGCCTCCTGCGCGAGCACGCCGACCGGTTCCCGACGCTCGTCGCCATGCTGTACGACGACCAGCCGGCCCCGCCGGACAACGGCCGCGAGTTCGGGCTGCGGCTCATCCTCGACGGCGTCGAACGGCTCGTCGCGGAGCGCACGAGCTGACGCCGTCGATCATTGCGCGGTACGGGGAGTGGCGATTCTCGTTCTCGCCAGTGACACTAGAGGGGTGAGTGTCCACGTCAGCGCCCATACGCACGACGACGACGCGCCCGTCGAGCGTGCGCTGGACCGTCTGCGCGCCCGCGGGCACCGCATCACGGGCGCCCGGCACGCGGTCATCGAGGCATTGGCGACCATCGACGGCCACCCGAGCGCCGACCAGCTCTCCGAGCAGGTGCGCGAGCTGCACCCCACGGTGCACCGCGCCACGGTCTACCGCACGCTCGAGACGCTGGCCACGCTCGGCGTCGTGACCCAGGTGCACGTCGGCGGCAGCGCGACCACCTACCACCTGGCCGCCGAGGCGACCGGCCACGAGGACCACCTGCACGCCAGCTGCCGGGTCTGCGGCCGCATCATCGACCTCCCGAGCGACCTGCTCGACCCCATCAAGCGGCGCATCGCCGAAGAGAGCGACTTCCAGCTCGACCCGCCGCACATCGCGCTGTCCGGCACCTGCCGCACCTGCCAGTAGCTGCCAGTAGACGGGTCAGAGTCGCAGCGTCGCCCGCACCGGCCAGTGGTCCGAGGGCAGCTTCCCGTCCGGGCGGTCGCGGACGACCTCGGCCTCGGCGATGGTCCACTGCGGCCCGGCGAGGATGTGGTCGATGCGCCGCCCGGCCGTCGTCCCGGTGAAGCGGTGCGCCGTGCCGCCAGTGACCGGGGCCAGCCGGAACCCGGCCTCGAGCAGCGGTCCCATGACGTCGGTGTCGCCGGGGACGGCGTTGAAGTCGCCCAGCACGACGGTCGGCACGGCGGGGTCGAGCCAGCCCACGAGCTGCCGGACGGAGGCGGCGCGGTTGGCGGCGTGCCGCTCGTCGAGGTGAGTGTTGACGACGGCGAACTCCTGCGCCGTACGCTGGTCGCGCAGCCGGAGCAGGGTCGCGATGCGCGGGAACGACGCGTCGGGCAGCCGGGTCCCGGGGAGGTCGGGAGTTTCCCCGAACCAGCGGGTGCGGTGGTCGAGGACCGCGAGGAATCCGCCCGCAACGGCGACCGGGCACTGCTCGCCGCTGGTGCCGCCGCCGCGCCCCTGCCCGAACCAGCGGACCCCAGGCAGCTTCCGGGCCAGGTAGGTGCGCTGGAACTCGTACGCCTCCTGCAGCCCCAGCACGTCGGCGCCCAGCGAGCGGATCGCCGTCACCGTCGCGCCGCGCCGGAACCACCACGAGCTCAGCCAGTCGAAGGCGCGGCCGTTGCGGATGTTGAACGTCGCGACCCGCAGCTCCAGACCCGGCTCCACGGCGGCAGCGTAGCGGTCACCGGGGACCAATGCTGGACGACGACGGCGTGCGCGTGGCGGTCCGCCCGTCCCGGCTCACCGCACCCGCGAACCGGGCGGCGTCGCGCACCGCCGCCCCGCCGGGGTCGTTGTTGAAGTACACGAACACGTCCTCGTCGTCGGTCCACGCCTCGGCCAGCCGCCCGGCCCAGGTGCGCAGCGCCCGGTCGCCGTAGGCCGGCCACGGGTGCGCCGCGCCCTCGTGGAACCGCAGGTACCCCCACGGCGCCGTCCGCCACAGCGGCGTCACCGGCCGTCCCAGCCGATCGGCCCAGCAGAGCGCGGCCCCGTGCCGCTCGAGGACCGAGCGGACCTCGTCGTTCCACCACGTCTCGTGCCGGGGCTCGACGGCGACCCGGACGTCCCGTGGGAACTGCGCCAGGCAGCGGTCCAGCAACACCGGGTCGGCCCGCAGCGTCGGCGGCAGCTGCACCAGCACCGGCCCGAGCCGGTCGCCCAGCCCGGCCGCCACGCCCAGCAGCCGGCGCACCGGCTCCTCGGGATCGCGCAGGCGCCGGATGTGGGTGAGGTAGCGACTGGCCTTCACCGTCATGACGAAGCCGGCCGGCACCCGCTCGCGCCACGACGAGAACGTCTCGCGCTTCGGCAGCCGGTAGAAGGCACTGTTGTTCTCGACCGTCGCGAACGCCTCGGCGTAGTGCTCCAGCCAGCGCCGCTGCGCCAGCCCGTCCGGGTAGAGCACGCCGCGCCAGTCGTCGTACTGCCAGCCCGACGTCCCGACGTGCACCACCATGCCCGGGTCCGTACCCGATCCCGCCTACCGTTGACCTCCATGAACCCTGGTTTCGACGCGATGTGGGCGGACCTCGAGCCGGTGGGCCGCGACCCGCGCGGCGGCTACCGGCGGTTCGCGTGGACCGACACCGACGCCGAGCTGCGCGCCTGGTTCGACGCCGAGGCGGCCCGGCGCGGCCTCGACACCACGGTCGACCGCGCCGGCAACCAGTGGGCCTGGTGGGGCTCGCCCGGACCGGACGCGAAGGGAGTGGTCGCCGGCAGCCACCTCGACTCCGTCCCGCACGGCGGCGCGTTCGACGGCCCGCTCGGCGTCGTGTCGGCCTTCGCCGCCGTCGACGAGCTCCGCGCCAGGAACCACACCCCGTCGCGACCCATCGGCGTCGTCAACTTCGGCGACGAGGAGGGCGCCCGGTTCGGCATCGCGTGCGCGGGCTCGCGGCTGCTCACCGGGGCGCTCCCCGTCGACCGTGCGCTCGCCCTCACGGATGCCGACGGGGTGAGCCTCGGCGCCGCGCTGGCCCACCAGGGCCGCTCGGCCCCCGCACCGGACCCGGAGGCACTCGAACGCGTCGGCACGTTCGTCGAGCTGCACGTCGAGCAGGGCCGCTGGCTGGTGGACCAGGGCGCGGCCATCGGCGTCGCCACCGAGATCTGGCCGCACGGGCGCTGGCGGGTGACGCTGGCCGGCGAGGCCAACCACGCCGGCACCACGCCGCTGGCCGACCGCCGCGACCCCATGCTCGAGCTCGCCGCGCTGGTCACCGAGGCCCGCGCCGCCGCGGCCCGGCACGACGTGCTGGCCACCGTCGGCAAGGTCGAGGTCGAGCCCAACGGCGTCAACGCCATCCCCTCCGAGGTCAGGGCCTGGCTGGACTGCCGCGGAGCCGACCCGGACGCCGTCGCCGCCGTCCTCGCCGATCTCGACGCCCGGTTCGCGCCCGCGAACGAGTCATGGACCGACGCGACGGTGTTCGACCCGGCCCTCGCGGCGCGGCTGAGCACCGTCCTGATGAACGCGCCGCTGCTGCCCACCGGCGCCGGGCACGACGCCGGCATCCTCAGCGCCGCCGGCATCCCGACCGCCATGCTCTTCGTCCGCAACCCGACCGGCGTCTCGCACTCCCCGGCCGAGCACGCCGAGCCGGCGGACTGCCACGCCGGCGTCGTCGCCCTGGCCGACGTGCTCGCGGAGCTGACCCGATGACGGCGTACTGGGCGGCGCACGCCTGGCTCCCCTCCGGAGTGGGTGAGAACGTGCGCATCGAGGTCGCCGACGGCGTGATCGTGGCGGTCACGCCGGGGTCGGCTCCGGCCGGCGGCGACACGAGGCTGCCCGGCGTCGTGCTCCCCGGGTTCGCCAACGCCCACTCGCACGCCTTCCACCGGGCGCTGCGCGGGCGCACGCACGACGGCCGCGGCTCGTTCTGGACCTGGCGCGAGGCGATGTACGCCCTGGCCGGCCGGCTCACCCCGGACACCTACTACGAGCTGGCGCTGGCCACGTACGCCGAGATGGCGCTGGCCGGGGTCAGCGTCGTCGGCGAGTTCCACTACCTGCACCACGGCCCCGGCGGCACCCCGTACGCCGACCCGAACGCCATGGCCGCGGCGCTGCGCCAGGCCGCCCGCGACGCCGGCGTCCGGCTCACGCTGCTCGACTCCTGCTACCTCGAGGGCGGCATCGGGCGGCCGCTCGACGGCGTGCAGCTGCGGTTCGGCGACGCGACGGCGGACGCCTGGGCCGAGCGGACCACCCGGCTGGCCGCTGACACCGTCGACGATCCGGACACCCGCGTCGGAGCCGCGATCCACTCCGTCCGGGCCGTCCCGCCGGCCGCGCTCGGCACCGTCGCCACCTGGGCCGGCGCCCACGACGCGCCGCTGCACGTCCACCTGTCCGAGCAGCCGGCCGAGAACCAGGCCGCCGTCACCGCGTACGGCCGCACCCCGGCCCGGCTGCTGGCCGACCACGGCGCCCTCACCGCTCGGACGACCGCGGTGCACGCCAACCACGTCACCGCCGACGACATCGCCCTGCTCGGCGCCGCCAGCGCCGCCGTCTGCGCCTGCCCGACCACCGAGCAGGACCTCGCCGACGGCCTCGCGCCCACCGGCCCGCTGCGCGCCGCCGGGTCGCCGCTGTGCGTCGGCAGCGACCAGCACGCCGTCGTCGACCTGCTGCTGGAGGCGCGGCTGCTCGAGCACCACGAGCGGCTGCGCACGGGCGAGCGCGGCACGTTCACGCCGGCCACCCTGGTCACGGCGCTGACCGAGGCCGGGCACGCGTCCCTGGGCTGGAACGGCAACGGCCGCATCGCACCCGGAGCGGCGGCCGACCTCGTCGCCGTCCGTACCGACACCGTCCGCACGGCCGGCGCCGATCCCGGTCAGCTCGTCCTGGCCGCCACGGCACCGGACGTCGACACCATCGTCACCGGCGGCCGCGTGGTGGTGCGCGACGGCACGCACGAGCGGGGCGACGTCGCGGCCCTGCTGGCCCGCGCCATCGCCCCGTTGTGGGGCTGATCCACCGTCGTCAGACGGCCACCGCCTGGACCGCCGGCATCCGGATCGCCTTGCGGGCCGCGCCGAGGCAGGACGCCAGGGTGAGCAGGGCCGCCGTCGACACGATGCCGAGGTAGATGGCCAGCGTGGTGTCCGGCAGCAGCTCGCCGGTGCGGGCCAGGCTGTACGGGAACACCGTCACGATCGAGCCGATGGACCCGAATAGCACGCCCGCCGCCGCCAGCACGACGCCCTCCATGCCGACCATGCCCATGACCTGGGGCGGCGTGGAGCCGACCAGCCGCTGCTGGCCGAACTCGCGCCGCCTGTAGGTGGTGGTCGCGACGAGCGTGTTGATGACCATGATGGCCGCGAACACCGACAGCATGCCGATCACGACGAAGTTCAGCGTCTCGATCGCCTGCGCCTCGTCCGGCGGGATGGACGAGCCGGCCACCGGCGGGGCGCCGTTCTCGATGCTCTGCATGTACAGCGTGCCGGTCGCGATGCCGGTGAACAGGATGATCGGCATCAGCGCGCCGGCCATCTGCTGCGTCCGGCGCCGCACGTTCTCGACCGCGAGGTAGCCGCTGGACCCGCCGACCAGCCGCAGCGGACCGGCCAGCAGCGCCGTCACCGGCCGCACCAGGACCGGCCCGAGCAGCGCCAGCCCGATCGAGAACCAGATCGACGCCTGCCCCGCGGTCTGCATGGCGTCGATGCCCTTGCCGTCGAAGATCGTGGCGGTGAGGACGCCGCAGTTGATGCCGGCCGCGATGAAGACGATCGCCGCGATGACGCGCTTGCGGCTCATCCGCCCCGACTCGATCGCGGCGGCCGTCATCGCGTCCTTGGCCCGCATCCGCAGCGTGCGGCGGGCGGTCGCGGCCGCACCGCCGATCGCGGCGAGCATGGTCACACCGATGCCGATCGACAGGGCCGCCGGGCCGAACGCGTAGTCGACCGAGGTCGCGACCTGGTCAGTGTCCTGCAGCATCTCGAGCAGGAACCAGCCACCGCCCGCGGCCAGCGAGACCGCCAGCAGCGACGCGACGACGCCGACCACCGCGGCCTCGCCGACGATCATCCGGCCGATCTGGAACGGGGTCGCCCCGACGCTCTTGAGCAGCGCCATCTCGCTGGCCCGCTGCCGCACCGACAGCGTCATGGTCGAGACGACCGCGGCCAGCACGATCACCAGCCCCCAGCCGCCCACGACCGACGCCATGGTGACCAGCGTCTCCTCGCTCACGTCGTCGACGCCGGCGCCGCCCGCCGTGTCGAGCATCGCCGCGAACGCCATGATCACCGTCGCGCCGAGGAACATCGACAGGAAGCTCGCGGCGAATCCGCCGGTGCGGTGCCGCAGCGTGCGCAGAGCCAAGCCGAACACCGTCACTCACCCACAGCCGCGTACTGGGCGACCTCGTCGCCAAGGTGCGTCATCCGCTCGGCGACGGCCTCCGCCGTCGGCCGGTCCAGCGAGCCCGCGAGCCGGCCGTCGGCCAGGAAGAGCACCGAGTCGGCGTGCGCGGCCGCCACCGGGTCGTGCGTCACCATGACCACCGTCTGGCCGAACTCGTGCACCGCCTCGCTCAGCAGCGTCAGGACGGTGCGCGCGCTACGGCTGTCCAGCGCGCCGGTCGGCTCGTCGGCGAAGATCACGCTCGGGTTCGTGACCAGCGCCCGGGCGATCGCGACCCGCTGCTGCTGGCCGCCGGAGAGCTCCGCCGGACGGTGGTCGATGCGCTCGCGCAGCCCGACCCGGCCGAGGATCTCGATGGCCCGCTTCCGGTCGGCCCGCTTGCCGGCCAGCCGCAGCGGCAGCGTCACGTTCTGCAGGACGGTCAGCGTCGGCAGCAGGTTGAACTGCTGGAAGATGAAGCCGATGCGCTGGCGGCGGAACTTCGTCAGCTTGGTCTCGCTGCCGCCCGTCAGCTCCGCGCCGTCGATGAACACCCGACCCGCGGTCGGCTGGTCCAGACCCGCCGCGCACTGCAGGAACGTGCTCTTGCCCGAGCCCGACGGGCCCATGATCGCGGTGAACGTGCCGGCGGCCAGGCTGACGGACACGTCGTCCAGCGCCCGGACCGGGTTCTCGCCGCTGCCGTAGGTCTTGCCGACCTGGACCAGCCGCAGGGCCTCGGCGGCCCGGGTGATGTCATGCCCAGCCATGTCTGTCTCCTGTGTCTCGGGGAGCGTCGTTTCTGCGTCTACGAGAAACCTAGGAATCGGAGCGGGTCCGGCACGATGGAGCAGACTCCCCGGTTGAGGTGGGGATAACCCCACGCTGACCCTCCCGCCCCTGAGGGTGGCCTTGACCTTCTCGGTACAGTGACGGCGTGTCGGGTCTCGGTCGCGGACGGGCGCGCGTCGCGCGCGGCCTGGTCATGTCCGCGGCCTGCCTGCTGCTCCCGACGCTGGCCCACGTGGCCGCCGGGGGCGACGTCTCGACGACGCCGGGCTTCATCGTCGTGGCGCTGCTGCTGTGCGGCGCCAGCGTCGCGCTGGCCGACCGGCGGCGCTCAGTCGCCGAGATCGCGGCCATGCTGGTCTTCACCCAGCCGGTGCTGCACATCCTGCTGACGTTCGACGGCCACCACGAGGCGCCGGTGTCCGCCGTCCCGTCGTCCGGCATGGTCGTCGCGCACGTGCTGTCGGCCGCGGCGCTGACGCTGCTGCTGGCCGGGGCCGAGAACGTCACATGGTCGCTGGCCGCGCTGTCGGCGACGGTGCTGCTCACACGGGTGCGCGAGCTGCTCGCTCTGCCGGCCCCGGTCGCGTCGCCGGTGCGGGTTCGCGACGGTGGACCCGTGGCAGCGGCGCCGCGTGGCGTCATGCTCGTCCGATCGACGCCGTGGAGAGGCCCGCCGGCGCTGCCGGCTCTGGGCTGAACGACGACACGGGGGACGCGGTGCCGGTTGCGGCGCCGTGGCGCTTCCCCGCATCTCCACGACTTCCGACAAAGGACGCAATTTCATGATCACACGTACCCTCGCCCGGGCGGGCCTCGCCGCCGGCGGCGCCCTCGCGCTGGGGCTGGTCCTCGCCGGACCCGCCTCGGCGCACGTCACCATCCGGCCCGACGTCGACACCGCGGGCTCCTACGCCAAGATCACCGTCCGGGTGCCGAACGAGTCCGACACCGCGGGGACGGTGCAGGTGAAGCTCGACCTGCCCGCCGACACCCCGATCCCGTCGGTCCGGGTGCAGCCGCATGCCGGCTGGACCGCCGAGCTCACCACCACCCAGTTCCCGGAGCCGGTGCAGGTCGGCGACCGCACGCTCGAAGAGGCGGTCACCGCCGTCACCTGGACCGCCGAGCCCGGTGTGCGGATCGGCCCGGGCGAGTTCGACGAGTTCGCCATCTCCGTCGGCCCGCTCCCCGACGCCGGCACCTATCTGTTCCCGGCCACCCAGACCTACGACGACGGCGAGATCGTCGCGTGGGCCGAGGAGACTGTCGAGGGTCAGGAGGAGCCGGACCGCCCGGCGCCGGTGCTCGAGGTCGTCGAGGCACCCGCCGAGGACGAGGTCGACACCGTCGCCGACGAGGAGCCCGCTGCCGACTCCGAGTCCGGCTCCGACGCGGAGGCGGCCTCGGCCGACGGGACGGACGATGACGGCTCCGACGGGCTCGCCCGCGGGGTCGGCATCGCGGGCCTGGTGGTCGGCGCGGCCGGCCTCGGCATCGGCGCCGCGGCGCTGCGGCGGCGCAATGCGTAGGGCTCGACGCCTGATCGGGGTCGCGGCGCTGGCCGCGGCCCCGGTCGCCGGGCTGTCCCTCTCGCTCGTGGCCGCGCCGGTCGCCGCCGCGCACGACCAGCTCGTCGGCAGCACGCCCGAGGAGGGCGGCACCGTCAGCACCCCGCTCACGTCGGTCGAGCTGGTCTTCAGCGCGGCGATCCCCGGCGAGTTCGTCCAGGTCGCGGTCACGGACGCGTCCGGGGCGACGTTCCAGGACGGCGCCCCGGAGACCGTCGGCGACACCGTCACGCAGGCCGTCGCCCAGCTGCCGGACGGCGCGTACACGATCGCCTACCGGGTGGTCTCCTCCGACGGCCACCCCATCGACGGCACCGTCGCCTTCACCGTGAGCGGCGTCGGCCCAGCCGAGCCGTCGACGCCGTCAGCCCCCAGCTCCACCGCCGCGGGGCCGCCGTCGACGCCGTCGCCCACCCCGTCGGCAGAGACCGAGACGCCGTCCGACGAGGCCACGGTGTCGGCGGGCGTCGACGACACCTCGTCCGACGACGGCGGACTCGGCACGACGGCGACCGTGCTGCTGATCGCGGGCGGCGCCGTCATCGTCGCGCTGCTCGCGTTCTGGGCGGCCGGTGGCCGGCGCCGCGGGACCGCGGAGGACACTGACAGCTGATGAGCACTTCCACACCGGCCACCGACGTCGTCCCGCCCACCCGCCAATGGGGTGCGGCGGCGGCCGCGGTCGCCCTCGTCACGCTGGTCGTCGCGATGGTCCTCGGCGGTGGCGGCGCGACGGCGGGCATCCCCGGCCTCGGCGAGCCCGGCGAGGTCACGAAGTGGGGCCTGCCGATCGCCAAGGTCGTGCTCGACGGGGCCGGTGCGGTCACCATCGGCATGCTCGGCCTGGCGGTGGTGCTGCCGGTGCGCAAGGGCGAACTGCAGGGCGACGCGCTGCGCGCGCTGCGCGGGGCGTCGATCTCGGCCCTGATCCTGGCCCTGGCCGCCGGTGCCGTGCACCTGCTGACGCTGTCCGACCTGGTCGGGCGGCCTCTGCCGGACGCGCTGGCGGGCGACTCGTTCGTCTCCTACACCTCGACCGTCGAGCAGGGCCGGGCGTACGCGGCCATGGTGGTGCTGGCGCTGGCGATCGTGCCGGCGGCGCGGCTGACCATCGGGCAGGGCGGGGCGATCGCGCTGTTCTGCCTCGGGGTGGCGACGCTGGTCCCGCTCAGCCTCATCGGGCACTCGTCGTCGGGCGACTACCACCACTCGGCGCGGGTGTCGCTGCTGGTGCACCTGATCGGGATGGCCGTCTGGGTCGGCGGGCTGGTGGCACTGTCGTGGTACGCGGGGCGGCGCGGTCGCGACCTGCCACGGGTGGCGGCCGCCTTCTCCGCCGTCGCCCTCGGCTGCTTTGTCATGGTGGCGGCGAGTGGCGTGCTCAACGCGTGGGTGCGGCTGGACAACCTGGGCGAGGTGTTCACGTCGGCGTACGGGCTCATCCTGTTCGGGAAGGTGCTCGCACTGGTGGGGCTGGGATGGCTGGGCTGGCAGCATCGGACCCGGACACTGCCGCTGCTCGAGGCGGGCAAGCCCGGCGCGTTCCGGCGGCTGGCGGTCGGCGAGGTCGTCATCATGGCGGTCGCCCTGGGCCTCGCCGTCGCGCTGAGCCGCACCGAGCCGCCGGGCCCGGAGATCCCCGAGGTGCGCACCGTCGTCCGCACCCTCATCGGCTTCCCGATCCCGCCCGAGTTCGGCTTTGGCCGGATCTTCACCGAGACCTACCCGGACGCGCTGTTCGCGCTCGGTGTGCTGGCCGGCTTCCTGTTGTATGTCGGCGGCATCTGGCGGCTGCACCGCCGCGGCGACCGCTGGCCCATCGGCCGCACGGTCGCCTGGATGGCCGGGCTGGCGACGGTCGCGTTCGTGGGCCTGTCGGGGATGCAGACCTACGGCATGGTGATGCTGTCGGTGCACATGGTCCAGCACATGGTGCTGATGATGATCAGCCCGATCCTGCTGGTGCTGGGCGGACCGGTCACGCTGGCGCTGCGCGCCCTGAAGCCGGCCCGACGGGGACAGCTCGGCCCCCGCGAGCTCATCGTCTCCGCCGTCAACAGCCCGGTCGCCCGTGTGCTCACCCACCCGCTGGTGGCGCTGGCGCTGTTCGTGTCCGGCGCGTACACGGTCTACTTCACCGGCCTGTTCGAGTCGGCGATGCGCTCGCACACCGGCCACATGCTGATGAGCGTCCACTTCCTCGTGGTCGGCTACATCTTCTTCGAGATGCTCATCGGCATCGACCCGCTCCCCAAGCGGCCGCCGTTCCCGGCCCGCGTGGTGCTGTTGCTGCTGGCCATGGCCTTCCACGCCGTGTTCGGGCTCGCACTGATGGAGTCGTCGCGCCTCATCGCCGGCGACTACTACCGCGAGATCGCCGTCGAGATTCCGTGGCTGCCCGATCCGCTGGACGACCAGATCCTGGCCGGGCAGATCACCTGGGGCTTCGGCGAGGTGCCGGGGTTGCTGGTCATCGGCGTGCTGTTCGTCCAGTGGTACCGCTCGGACGAACGCGAGGCGCGGCGCTTCGACCGGCGCGAGGGTTCCGAGGAGGCCGAGCGTGGCGCCTACAACGCCTACCTCGCCCAGCTCGACGAGCGCTCCCGCCGCGAGAAGTGAGGATGGGTTGCGCTCGGGTGCCGGCGGCAGCGGTGTGAGATCGCAGCACCGCCCGGGTGGCATTGCTGTCGCTCTGGCAACAGCGATCTACCACGGTTGCTGCAGCGATCTCACACCGTCGTGATCACCGACCGTTCTCGGAGGGCGCGATTTCACCCCAGCGGCGGCGTCGGTTAAACTCGTCCCGCCAACGCAAGGACAGGTAGCTCAGTTGGAAGAGCGTCCGCCTGAAAAGCGGAAGGTCGGCGGATCGAACCCGCCCCTGTCCACCCCTTCACCAGCGCGAACATCTCTGATTCGTCGCCACAGACGACCGTGATTCCCCTGTCGTATCCGCCCCGTGGGGCACGCTGGGGCCGCGGCCGCGACTGCACCGAATGCATGTGCACACTTGGACGGTGCGCACTGACGATTCGGAACTGGCACGGTGGCTCACCGAGCATGCTGGATCGATCCTGCCGGTCGAGTTCTCGTCGGCCTTCGACACGTATCTGTGCACAATGCGGTGGATGGGTGCTGGACTCGACTGGAGCGGAGTGCCCCACCGATACCTGCGCCTGACACCAGACGTGGGTGACGAAGATGTCGTGGCGTGGGCTCGCGAGACGGCGGTAGGCAGGCACGAGCACGTTCTGGTGACCGATAGCGCCCGAGAACCGTCGGTCCTCTGCCGCCTCGACGACGGCCTCCGCGACCTGGACCTTCTTTCGCATCGGCCCGACGTCTCCATCTGCGGCGTGGACCTGATCGATGGCCGGCCCATCCCGGCGTATCCGCACTTCATCGAGAGACGTTCGATCGAGCACCTCCGGTCGCCGGAGACACCCTGAGGCCAGGCCTGGACATGACTCTGCGCCGCCGGCCGGGAGGGACCGACGGGCGCAGAGCCAGGTCGAATAGCGGTCAGGCAGTCTCGGAACGACGGCGGCGCACCGCGATCGCCGCGCCGCCGGCGGCGGCCATGGCCAGGCCGCCCAGAGCGATCAGGGCCGAGTCCGAGCCGGTGTCGGGGAGTTCGTCACCGTTCTCGTCGCTCGCCGCGTCGTCCGTGCCGGTGCCGTCGTCATCGCCACCGTTCTCGGCGCCCGCGTCGTCGCCGTTCGCGTCGCCGGTGTCGGCGCCCACGTCCGAGCCGTTCTCGTCGGCACCATTGTCGTCGCCGCCGTCGTCGGCGCCGTTCTCGTCGGCGCCGTTCTCGTCGGCACCGTCGTCCGTGCCGTTCTCGTCAGCCCCGTTCTCGTCAGCCCCGTTCTCGTCAGCGCCGTTCTCGTCGCCGCCGTCGTCCGTGCCGTTCTCGTCAGCCCCGTTCTCGTCAGCGCCGTTCTCATCGGCACCGTTCTCATCGGCACCGTTGTCGTCGCCACCGTCGTCGTGACCGTTCTCATCGGCACCGTTGTCGTCGCCACCGTCGTCGTGACCGCCGTCGTCGTCGCCGTCCTGGTCGCCGTAGTCGCCGCCGTCGTCGTGACCGTCGTCGTCGCCGCCGTCATCGTCATGGCCGCCGTCGTCGCTGCCGTAGGAGGCGACAGCGTTCCCAGTGTCCTGGTCGTCCGCCAGTGCCGGCGCCGCTCCCGCGACCGTGAGTGCCAGCGCCCCGAACCCACCGATGATGGTCTTCCGCACGATTCAACCTCATATGGTCATAGAAGGGATTTAGCGCACATCGCGCCGGAACATACCGCACCTAGAGATCGACAAATCACCACAGAAGATGAGAGTTCTCTACTCTTCGCACCCCTTCGCGGGCGGGAGGAAGCCGAGCAACAGCCGGGCCAGATCGTCCGGCGCCTCCTCGGCCACGTGGTGGCCGGAGTCGATGATCGCCGCCCGGAGGTCACCCGCCCAGGGCCGCCAGACCGACAGGGCGTCGCCGTACAACCCGGGCAGGTCGTCGCGTGCGGACCAGACCACGAGGACCGGGCAGCCGATGCGCCGGCCGGCCGCGCGGTCGGCGTCGTCGGCGGCGCGGTCGACGGACAAGCCGGCCTGGTAGTCCTCGAGCATCGCCCGCACGGTCGCGGGGTCGTGGATCGCGCGCAGGAAGTCGGCGAAGTTCTCGGCACCCATCCGCTCGGGGGTGTTCGCCGAACCGGCTTCCCCGACCGAGTACCAGGCGTCCGGGTCGGCGTTGATCACCCGTTCCGGCCGCTCGGGCTGGGCGAAGAAGAACCAGTGGTACCAATCCTCCGCGAACCGCGCGTCGCAGCGGGCGAGGGCCTCGCCGATCGGGACGCAGTCGAGCACGGCCAGGGCGGTGACGGCGTCCGGGTGGTCCAGCGCGAGCCGGTAGGCGACGTAACTGCCACGATCGTGCCCGACGACGGCGAAGCGGTCGTGCCCGAGTGCCCGCATCAGCTCGACGCCGTCGGCGGCCATGGCGCGCTTCGAGTGCGCGGAGTGATCCGGTGCGGGCGCCGGCCCGCTGGACGAGCCGTAACCGCGCAGGTCCGGGCAGACGACGGTGTGCCGCTCCGCCAGCAGCGGCGCGACCCGGTGCCAAGTCGTGTGCGTGCGCGGATGCCCGTGCAGCAGCAGGACCGGCGGGCCGCTGCCGCCGTGGCGGACCCGCAGGTCCGCCTCGCTCGTGCGTACCCGCTCCAGCCGGAACCCGTCGAACATGGCCCCTACGTAGCCGGCAGACAGCACCCCAAACGCGCCTTGACTTCGAGCGCGCTCGAAAACGTAGCGTCGCTCCCATGCGCTATCGACCACTCGGCGGCACCGGCATCCACGTCAGCCCCTACGCCCTCGGCACCATGATGTTCGGCGCGATCGGCAACCCCGATCACGAGGACGGTGCCCGCATCATCCACGCCGCGCTCGACCGCGGCATCAACCTCGTCGACACCGCGGACATGTACTCCGGCGGCGAGTCGGAGGTGATCGTCGGCAAGGCGCTGCAGGGGCGGCGCGACGACGTCGTCCTGGCGACCAAGGTGCACTTTCCTGTAGGTGACGGGCCCAGGAGCGACGGGCCCAACCGCAGCGGCAACTCGCGGCGCTGGATCATGACCGCGGTCGAGGACAGCCTGCGCCGGCTGCAGACGGACTGGATCGACCTCTACCAGGTGCACCGGCCCGACCACACCACCGATGTCGAGGAGACGCTGTCCGCGCTGAGCGACCTCGTCCACCAGGGCAAGATCCGCGCGTTCGGCTGCTCCACGTTCCCGGCCGAGGAGATCGTCGAGGCGCATCAGGTCGCCGAACGACGGGGTCTGCTGCGATTCCGCACCGAGCAGCCGCCGTACTCGCTGCTGGCCCGCGAGATCGAGAGGTCGCTGCTGCCGACCTGCCACCGCTACGGCATGGGCGTCCTGACCTGGAGCCCGCTCGCCTCCGGCTTCCTGTCCGGCAGGAACCGCAGGGGCGAGCCCGTCGATCTCACCGCCGGACGGGCCAAGCTCACGCCTGGCCGGTTCGACCCCGCCCTGCCGCAGAACGCGGCCAAGTTCGACATCGTCGAGCACCTGGTCGAGGTCGCCGACGGCGTCGGCTGCAGTCTTCCGCAGCTCGCCATCGCGTTCACCCTCGCGCACCCGGCCGTCACGTCGACGATCATCGGACCGCGCACCATGGAGCAGCTGGAGTCGTTGCTCGACGGCGCCGAGCTCACGCTGGACGACGCGACGCTGGACCGTATCGACGCCATCGTGCCGCCGGGCAGCAACGCCTATCACCCCGACGGTGCGTGGACGCCGGTGTCGCTCTCGGACCCGGCCCGCCGGCGCCGGCCACTGCCGGATCGCCCGGCCGCCTGAGTCCCGCCGAACCGAGCGGAATTCACGCCGCCACAAAGCCCGATCTCGAATGCCGGACAATGATTGAGCATTGAAGGACGCACATCGTCAGGCCGAATGGCCGATGAGAAAGAGGATGTGCGAGAAAAGAAAATGATCGTTGAAAGTAGCGGACACGGGCGGCCTACCTGCTTACCGCCCGTGTCGACGCCTGGCGGCTGGTGCGGTGCGACTGAAGCAGCCCTGACTCCCACCCGGAGCGGACCGCATCGCACTCGCGACGCCGACCTCGTGTGATCCTGCCCCACAGGTCACACGACTTCTAGTTACGCGTTTCCGCGCAGCCCCCGCCGCAGGCCTGGCCCGCCGCCTACGGGCCCAGCCTTGACTTCCCCGTGTACCGCCCCCGCTCGGCAAGGTCGAGCGTATGCTGGGACGATTCTCACCCCTTAGAGCTCGCCGACCTCGACGCGCTCCACTGCGGACCCTTGCCCGTTGAGCAGCGCACGCACCTCGGACTCGCGGTACCGCCGGTGGCCACCGAGCGTCCGGATCGACGTGAGCTTGCCGGCCTTGGCCCACCGGGTCACCGTCTTCGGATCCACCCGGAACATGGCCGCCACCTCGGCAGGAGTGAGGAGGGGCTCGGCGTCTTGTGTCCTGGTCGCCATCGTCACCTCCTTAGATCCCATAGCGGGAGGTTTCCCGCCACACCGGATATTCCACCTTGTCACGCCCCTGAAGGACACCGCCCGTACGGCTCGACCGATGCCATCCATTCGGATGATGTCCACCCAGGGTGTCTCTAGCCTACGTAAGGTCCACGTAAGCCGCGAACCGACCCAAGTCGTGCCAGGTCGGGCTCAGCCGGCATCGGAGATCGTCCGAGCGCCGGCATCCTGAGCCTCCTCTTCTCGGCCCGTTCGCCCCCGCTTGACTGCAAGACACAGGAGCGCCCCACATGCCACGGCGGCGACCGGAACGATCAGCGTCGGCTTCATTGCATCAACATAGCCCTGTATGAACACATCGTGTGCCATTTCGGCGATCTTTCTTACGACTTCCTCAGAAACTCCGGGTGGCACAGGGATGTCAATTCCGTCTTGCGCGGCGCTGACCTGCAGTCCCCCTTGTGCGGCCCCGGCGAAACCGTCGATGAACGGTTGCCGGGTCTCCTCCGGTAATGAGGTTGCCGCCGCAACCGCCTCCGAATACAACCGGCCGACCAAGAGGCCCTGGAGGACCGCGCCGACCGCCGCACTGCCGATCACCTGGCCCAGTTGCCGGGTGGTGTTCAGCACCCCGGAAGCCGCACCGGCCACCCGCCCCGGTATGTCGCGCATCGCCACTGCGTTCATCGGAGCGAAGACCGCCCCCAGGCCGAGCCCCGCGACCAGCAGCGACGGCAGGAAGTGCCACCACTGCGAGTCGTCCGTCGCCACCAGGGCGAAGGTCAGGATGCCGGCGCCGTAGAGCAGCAGCCCGGCCATCAGTATGTACTTGCCGCCCACGCGGTCGGTGTACCGGCCCGCCAGCGGGGCCACGACCATGGACACCACGGACATCGGCGCCAGCGTCAGGCCGGCCGCCAGCGCGGTGTGCCCGAGCACCGACTGCAGGTAGATGGTGATCGGCAGGAACGTGCTGACCATGGCCACGGAGACCAGCGCCGCCACGCCGTTCATCACCGCGTAGTTGCGGTCGTCGAACAGGCCGAACGGGATCAGCGGCTCGCGGTCCTGGCGCCTGGCCTGCAGCGCCAGGAAGACCGCCAGCAGGACGCCGCCGGCGATCAGCAGCGCCGGGATCGACACGAACTCCCACACCTGCCCCCAGCCGAACCGCTCGCCCTCGACCAGGCCGAAGGTCAGGCACACCAGCGCCACGCTGGCCAGTGCGACGCCCGGCAGGTCCAGGGCGTGCCGCTCGCGCCGCGGCGACTCCGGGATGATCGTCCACGCCATGGCCAGGACGACGATGCCCACGGGAATGTTGACGAAGAAGATCCACCGCCAGTCGAACACCGTCACCAGCAGCCCGCCCAGCGTCGGCCCGGCCACCGTCGCCACGCCGGCCACCGCGCCCCAGATGCCGAAGGCCGTCCCGCGTTTCTCCGGCGGGAACGTGGTGATCAGCAGCGCCGACGTCTGCGGCATGAGGATCGCCGCGCCGATGCCCTGCACCACCCGGAACGCGATCAGCATGGCCGGCCCCTGCGCCAGCCCGCAGGCCAGCGACGCCGCCGTGAACACCGCGACGCCGATGATGAACATCGACCGCTGTCCGCGCAGGTCGCCCAGCCGCCCGGCCGTGATGACCAGCACCGCCAGCATGATCACGTAGGCGTTGATGACCCACAGGATCTCGTCGAGCGACGCGCCGAGGTCCTCCATCATGCTCGGGATCGCGATGTTGACGATCGTGACGTCGAGCAGCGTCATGAAGAATCCGAGACACAGAGTGAGCAGGATCGCCCAGGGATTGCCGTGCCAGCGCCTCACCGTGTTACCTCCCGGTCCCCCGCGTCGAGTCGCCCGTGTCGAGCGGCCCGCACATGCCGCGTACCCCGTCCGGCTGAACATGAAATGTCGGATCGGGCAAGCCCGTGTACAGCCACCCAGTCCTGCAGCTTGCACCGACGACTCGAGGGAGCCTTCGGCCCCCACTCGTCGCCGCTCTTGCCCGATCCCTCCTAGAGTGAGCGTGACACCCAGGCCCGCACACCCCGCGGGCCCTGACGTGAAAGGGTCACCACCATGACCAAGGCGTCGCCCCTGGTGTTCGGTCGTCACACCGGACACGAGCAGGTCGTCTTCTGCCACGATGCCGGCAGCGGCCTGAAAGCCATCATCGCTCTGCACTCCACCGCGCTGGGACCCGGCCTCGGCGGAACGCGTTTCTACCCCTATGAGTCCGAGGACGCCGCGCTCGAGGACGTGCTCCATCTGTCCCGCGGCATGACCTACAAGAACGCCCTCGCCGGGCTCGACCACGGTGGCGGCAAGGCCGTCATCATCGGCGACCCCGACCTCGACAAGACCGAGACGCTGCTGCGCGCCTACGGCCGGTTCGTCGCCTCGCTCGGCGGCCGCTACATCACCGCCTGCGACGTCGGCACCTACGTCGCCGACATGGATGTCGTGGCCCGCGAGAGCCGCTGGGTCACCGGCCGCTCCCCGGCCGAGGGCGGCGCCGGCGACTCCAGCGTGCTCACGGCCTTCGGCGTCTTCCAGGGCATGCGCGCCGTCGCCGAGCGGGTCTGGGGCGGCACCAGCCTGTCGGGCCGGCGGGTCGGCATCGCGGGCGTCGGCAAGGTCGGCTCGAAGCTCACCGGCCTGCTGCTCGACGAAGGCGCCTCGGTCGTCGTCACCGACGTGTCCGAGCACGCGGTCGAGCAGCTGCGTACCGCGCACCCGCAGGTCGACGTCGTCGGCGACGCCACCGAGCTGCTCCGTGCGGGCATCGACGTGTACGCGCCGTGCGCGCTCGGCGGGGCGCTCGACGACGACACCGTCACACTGCTCACCGAGGGCCGGGTCTCCGCCGTCTGCGGCGGGGCGAACAACCAGCTCGCCCACGCCGGCATCGAGAAGAGCCTCGACGACGCCGGCGTCCTGTACGCCCCGGATTACGTCGTGAACTCCGGCGGCGTCATCCAGGTGGCCGACGAGCTGCACGGATTCTCCTTCGAGCGGGCCAGGGCGAAGGCCACGAAGATCTACGACACGACGCGTGCGATCTTCCAGCTGGCCGCCGACGACGGCGTCCCCCCGGCGGTCGCGGCCGACCGCCTCGCCGAGCGCCGCATCGCCGCGGTCAGCCGATTGCGAGACGTCTACCTGGGACGATGACGCGCCACAGGGTCCGAGTTGGTACCGGATGAGGCGGAACAGCCTCGGACCCTGTACCGTTATCCCTACGAGTAGATGTCATTCGAACGGAAACGAGGGCGTCCAGTGAACTGGTCGCCCCGGTTTGTGCGAGGGGGTCGACCCTATGGGGCGCGGCCGGGCCAAGGCCAAGCAAACAAAGGTCGCCCGTCGGTTGAAGTACCAGCAGCTGGACACCGACTTCGGCGCTTTGCAGCGTGAGTTGGGCACCGACGGCAATGGCGGCAGTGACACGGACCTCGACGAGGAGAGCAACGAGGAGTACGACGAGTACTCCCGCTACCTCGCCGACGATGACGACGACGAATCCCGTCGTCACGCGGGTTGACCCGGTCCGATAGCTTCAGAGCATCGTCTGGACGGTCTGTTGGCTTCGGGTGTCCGGGGCCAACAGTCCGCCCGAGCCGATCACGGGCACACCCTCAGCCGCGATAGGCACCGTGCAGGGTCGCCGACCCGTCGCCTTCCTGCACCTCGCCGGCGATCCAGGCCGGCACTCCCCGCTCGGTCAGCACGCGCACGGCCTCGTCCGCCGCGTCCCGGGCCACCACGGCCACCATGCCGACGCCCATGTTGAGGGTCTTCTCCAGCTCTGGCTCGGCCACGCCGCCCACCTCGCCGACCATCCCGAACACCGGCTGCGGCGCCCAGGTGGAACGGTCCAGCCGCGCCGTGACCGTGGGCGGCAGCACCCGCGCCAGGTTGGCGGCAAGCCCCCCGCCGGTGACGTGCGACATGGCGTGCACCTCGACGGCGGCCGCCAGGGCCAGGCAGTCGCGGGCGTAGATGCGGGTCGGCTCGAGCAGCTCCTCGCCCAGCGTGCGGCCGAACTCCGGCACGTCGCGGTCCAGCGCCCAGCCGGCCCGCTCGAGGAGGACGTGGCGCACCAGCGAGTAGCCGTTGGAGTGCAGCCCCGACGACGCCATGGCCACGACGGCGTCGCCCGCGCGCACCCGCTCGGCGCCGAGCAGCGCGTCGGCCTCGACGACGCCCGTGACGGCACCGGCGACGTCGTACTCGTCGGGACCCAGCAGGCCCGGGTGCTCGGCGGTCTCGCCGCCGCTGAGGGCGCAGCCGGCCGCCACGCAGGCCTGGGCGATGCCCTTGACGATGGCCGCGGTGCGCTCAGGGACCACGCGGCCGCAGGCGATGTAGTCGGTCATGAACAGCGGCTCGGCCCCGCACACCACGATGTCGTCGACCACCATGCCGACGAGGTCGAAGCCGATGGTGTCGTGGACGTCCATGCGCTGCGACACCGCGACCTTGGTGCCGACGCCGTCGGTGCTGGTGGCCAGCAGCGGCCGCCGGTAGGCCTTGAGCGCGCTGGCGTCGAACAGCCCGGCGAAGCCGCCGAGGCCGCCGACGACCTCGGGGCGGCGGGTCTTGGCGACCCACTCCTTCATCAGCTCGACGGCGCGGTCACCGGCCTCGATGTCGACCCCGGCGCTGGCATAGGTGGCACCCGAGGGCGCGCTCTCGCTGCTCGACACGAGTAGAAGGGTATCCGGTAGGCTCGCGCACAGCGTCCGGGCCGGTAGGGGTCCGGCCCGACGGGAGAGGAGGTCGCGATGTACCGCCAGGTCTTCCGCGCCGCCCTCCGTCGAGGAGACGGCGGCTGACTCTCGAGGAGAGAGCCGTGCAGTTCAGCATCACCCGTCCCGCCACGCCCGAGCAGGCGGTCGCCCTGCTCCGCGGCGCCCGCTCCGAGCTGGGCACCCCCATCTCCGACCTCGTCGTCACCGACGAGCACCTCACCACCGCCTTCGCCAACCGCAACCGCCGGCCCGAGTGGGTCTGGGTCGCCGAACGCGGCGACGACGGCGGCCGCACCGTCGCCCGCCTGGCCGGCTGGGGCGCTCCCGCCAACGACCACCCGTGGATCCTCGACTTCTTCGACCTCGGCGCCGAGCCGGACCGCGTCGAGGTCATGGCCGCACTGCTGCGGCAGGCCGCGGCCGACCTGCGTGCCGCCGGGCTCGATCAGGTCGAGCTGAACCTGTTCCCGCCGGCCGGCTGGCGCGACGACCGGCCGCCGGCCCTCGACGACCTGCTGGCGGCGGCCAAGGCGGCCGGCTTCGAGATCCTCGTGACGCGGCGCCGGTTCCGCTGGACGCCGTCGGCGGGTCTGCCGGCTCTGAGCGACGACGGCGTGAGCCTGCGGTTCGCGCCCGTCACCGGTCCGGACGACCCCGTCCTGGCCGACGCGTACCGGCGCACCTTCGAGGGCAGCCTCGACGCCCACACGCGGCGGTCGTTGCGCACCCGTGACGCGGCGGAGCTCGCCGCCGAGGAACTGGCCGACATGGTGAACTACGCCGGCCCCGTCGACGGCTGGCGGGTCGCCTACGACGCCTCGGGGGCGCTGGTGGGGCTGGTCACCGGCAACCCCGGCACCAAGGTGTTCACCGGCTACGTGGGCGTCGTGCCGGAGCAGCGCGGCCGCGGCTACGCCCGCGAGCTGCTGGCCTGGATGACGCGCTGGCAGGCCGACCAGGGCGCCGAGAAGGTCGTCGGCGAGACCGACGACGAGAACGTCCCCATGCGCAGGGCGTTCGAGGCGGCTGGGTTCGTGGAGGAGAGCGCCCGCATCGACCTCGTCGGCTGACGCGCGACGGCGGGTGGTTCGGTGGCGTCAGAGCGCCACCGGACCACCCGCCATCAGCGGAGGCTCACCGGCTCAGGTGGTGCCCTCGTTGCCGTAGACGGTCACGTGGACGTGGTCGTAGTGGTTCGCGGTGTCGTCGCCGCGGTCCTCCATCCAGCGCCAGCCCTCGGAGGAGCGCTCGACCGTCCAGATGCGCTGCTGCCAGATGACCTCGCTGACGCCCAGCTCGCGGTAGTTCTCGCGAACGTAGGCCGCGATCTCGTCGCCGACGGAGCCGCGGATCATGATGTCGAGGGCCCGGCCGGTGCCGTGCTCGCCACCGTCGCCGGAGCGGACGCCGCCGTAGGAGGTGACCTGCGGGAAGAGCGCACAGACCGCGCGATGCACGCGGATGGCGTCCTGGGTGAGGCCGTTCTCGACGCTCGAGCCGGAGTCGCACTCGGCGGCGGAGATGCCACCCGACGGCTCCTCGGCCGGCTTCTCCTCGGACAGGTACTCCGTGGCGACCCAGTAGGGCTCGCCGTCGAGGAGGATCTGCGACCAGGTGCCCTCGGTGGTGCCGGTGATGTCGACCTCGGTGCCGGTGCCGAGCACCGTGACGACCTCGGACTCGAGGTCCGGGCTGGTGCGCACGTTCAGGCCCGCCGTCACGAACAGCTGCCCCGCCACCGTCGGCTCCGGGGTGGGAGTCGGGGTCGGGGTCGGGGTGGGAGTCGGCGTCGGTGTGGGGGTCGGCGTCGGCGTGGGGGTGGGAGTCGGCGTCGTCGTCTCGCTCGGGCCCGCGTTCGGCCTCACCGGGGGCAGCGGCGGCCGCTCCTCGCCACGACTGGCGTCCTGGTCGCGCTCGGGGATGCCCAGCGTCGTGGTGGTGCTGGCGGCGACGTCGGAACCGTCGTCGGGCCAGAGGGTGATGCCGGCGACGACGGCTCCGGCCAGCGCCACCGGCGCGGCGAGCAGAGCCATGCGACGTCGGGACAGCGCCGTCAGACGAGAGAGCGAGAGCACCCTGCTGCGTCGATGACGAGACCGTCCATGACGGGACCGCGGCACTACATCTCTCCCATACTCAGCTCGATACCGTTTCGTGACCGAGGAGCAGGCAACCACATTTCGGGCGATTTGTCACAACCCGGCCTCACGGACGCCGCAGCGCATCGGCGGCCCCACCCGCGCTGAGCAGGGTGTTCAGGCCGTCGGCGGGGTCGCCGAGAGATGCGGCCCGTTCGAGGCCGTCGCGGTCGGGCGTCTCGCAGCCGGGGATGGTCTCTTGCTCGAGCACGTCCTTGCCCGCGCGGACCGGCGGCTCGATGGGGTAGACGCCGTCGAAGCAGGCCCGGCAGAGGTCGTTCTTGCGCATCGTCGTCGCCTCGATGAGGGCGTCGAGCGAGACGTAGCCGAGGGAGTCGGCGCCGATGGAGCGGCAGATCTCGTCGGTCGACAGACCGGTGGCGATGAGCTCCGCGCGGGTGGCGAAGTCGATGCCGTAGAAGCACGGCCAGCTGACCGGCGGGCTGGAGATGCGCACGTGCACCTCGGCGGCGCCGGCCTCGCGCAGCATGCGCACCAGCGCCCGCTGGGTGTTGCCGCGCACGATGGAGTCGTCGACCACGACCAGCCGCTTGCCCGCGACGATCTCGCGCAGCGGGTTCAGCTTCAGCCGGATGCCCAGCTGGCGCAGCGTCTGCGACGGCTGGATGAACGTGCGCCCCACGTAGGCGTTCTTGACCAGGCCCATGCCGTAGGGGATGCCGGACTCCTCGGCGTAGCCGACGGCGGCCGGGGTGCCGGACTCGGGCACCGGGATGACGAGGTCGGCGTCGACGGGGTGCTCGCGCGCCAGCCGGCGGCCCACCTCGACGCGGGTCTGGTGCACCGAGCGGCCGGAGATGTGGGTGTCGGGCCGGGCGAGGTAGACGTACTCGAACAGACAGCCCTTGGGCTCCGGCGTGGCGAAGTGGTGCGAGCGCAGGCCGTCGGCGTCGATGGCCACGAGCTCGCCGGGCTCGACCTCGCGGATGAACGACGCGCCCACGATGTCGAGCGCCGCGGTCTCGCTGGCCACGACCCAGCCGCGCTCGAGCCGGCCGAGGACAAGAGGGCGGACGCCCTGAGGGTCGCGGGCGGCGTAGAGCGTGGACTCGTCGGAGAAGACCAGCGAGAACGCCCCGCGCGCCTGCGCCAGGACCTCGATGGCGCTCTCTTCGAGCGTGCGGTCGGCGTAGGAGCCCATGAGCGCCGTCATGAGCGCGGTGTCGGTGGTGTTGCCGTAGCGGAGCTCGCCGCTGGCCGCACCCACCCGCTCGTGTACGAGGTCGAACAGCTCCGCGGTGTTGGTGAGGTTGCCGTTGTGGGCCAGCGCGACGGTGCCGGCGGGCGTAGCGCCCAGCGTCGGCTGCGCGTTCTGCCAGTGGCTGCCGCCGGTGGTGGAGTAGCGGGTGTGCCCGACGGCGACGTGGCCGACCAGGGTGTTCAGCGTCGACTCGTCGAAGACCTGGCTGACCAGGCCCATGTCCTTGTAGACGAGGATCTGCTGCCCGTTGCCGACGGCGATGCCGGCGGACTCCTGACCACGGTGCTGCAGCGCGTACAGCCCGAAGTAGGTGAGCTTCGCGACCTCTTCGTCCGGCGCCCACACCCCGAAGATGCCGCAGGCGTCCTGCGGACCCATCTCTTGTGGGTTGATGTCGTGCGTGAGTCGTCCATCTCCCCGGGCCACGGCTCCCAGTGTACGGAGCGGCCCGCGGATTGCGAGCGGACCGGCGCGGTGGGAAGAACACCGGGGCACCGGGTGGTTGCCTTAGGACATGAGCCCAACGACGGTACTCATCACCGGCGCGACCGATGGCCTGGGCCGATGGCTCGCGCTACGGCTGGCGGCCGACGGCGTGGGCGTCGTCCTGCACGGCCGCAACCCGGCGCGTCTGGACGAAACCGCCCGCGAGATCCGCGCCGAGGGCGGCCGCGAGCCGCTCGGCGTCGTGCGCGCCGACCTCTCCGATCTCGGCCAGGTCGACCGGCTCGCCGACGAGGTGCTCGAACGCTTCCCCGGCCTCGATGTCCTGGTCAACAACGCCGCCGTCGGCTTCGGCGAACCCGGCGCCGGCCGCGAGCTGAGCCCCGACGGCATCGAGCTGCGGTTCGCGGTCAACTACCTGGCCGGCTACCACCTGACCCGGCGGCTGCTGCCGGCCCTGGTGAAGGCAGCGCCGGCGCGCATCGTCAACGTCACGTCCATCGGCCAGGCGCCCATCGACTTCGCCGACCCCATGCTCGACCACGACTACGACGGCTACCGCGCCTACCGGCAGAGCAAGCTCGCGCAGATCATGTTCACCCTCGACCTCGCCGAGGAGCTGCGCGGCACCGGCGTCACCGCCAACACGCTGCACCCGGCCACGCTCATGGCGACGTCCATGGTCCGCGAGGCCGAACTGACGCCGTTGAGCACCCTGCACGACGGCGGCGAGGCCACCCTGCGGCTCATCGCCGACCCCGCATTGGCCGACGTCAGCGGCGTCTACTTCGACCAGACCATGGAGGCGACGCCGAAGCCGCAGGCGCTGGACCCGGCTGCCCGGCGGCAGCTGCGCGAGCTGACCGACACGCTGGTCGGGCGGGCGCTGGCGGCCCGGCGCTGACCCTTCCGTCGACGACGGCGTCAGCCTGCGGCGGCGCCGTTGTGAGCGATCACTTCACCGACCATCCACTCGACGGCGGGAGCGACCGAGCCGTTGCCGGTCAGCAGCGCCGGCTGGTCGCCGACGTAGCGCTCGGACAGCAGGCCGCGCGCCTCGAGCCGGTCGACCAGAGCGGACTTGACCGCCGCACGGTCGAGCCGGCTCGGCACGGGGAACGCGAGCACGTCGAGGTCGTCCTGCTCGATGCCGGGATAGCGGGCCTTCATCCGGCCGACCTCGGGGTCGGTGTCGTGCAGGTGCAGCCAGATGCGCACCACCGCCGGCACCGCCGTGCTGCCGACGTAGACGACCGGGCGATCGGCGCCGGGTCGCAGCCACACGTAGACCCACTCGCTGACGCCCACCAGGTCGCCGCCGCGCACCTGCAGCAGGATGGCCTCGTTCTCCATGGCCGAAGTCTCTCAGTGTTGTCTTGATGTTCGGGCCGGGCAACGGAATCGCGCGCTTTGTCCACTTTGTGGGTCTGGACCGACGGCCCACGAGGACCTCCGGCCCCCGGTGTCCCGCCGGTGTTGCCCGGCCCTCACGGGGCGGACGCGCGGCGGCTCAGGAAAACCGTTGTTTCACGGTTCCTGTGACAGCTCGACCAGCTTGCGGACGGTGGCGAGGTTGCGCGCCGTTCCGACCGGCACCTTGGGCTTGCTCAGGGCCTCGGCCAGCTTGCTGCGCCCGATGCCGTCGGGACAGTGCAGGTACACCGTCGTGCCGTCGACCCGGAACTCGTCGGCGCCGGACTCGACCTTCTCGGCCGCCGCGTAGCCGTCGGGTTCCGGCGCCTCGCGCAGGAAGCTGAGCAGCAGCCGCGGCGGCTCGGCGGCGGGGAACGGGTTGGCGTCGACGGCGGCGGCCAGCTCGTCGTGGGTGCGCACCATGACGGCGACGTCGAGCCCCAGCTCGGCGTGGATGGCCTGCTCGAGCGCGCCCTCGTGTTCGGCCCGGCCGGCCTTCGGCGTGCCGCTGGTGAAGACGACGTTGCCGCTGTTGATGTAGGTGCGGACGTCGGTGTGGCCCAGCCCTTCGACGAGGGCGCGCAGGTCGGCCATGGCGACCTTCTTCTTGCCCCCGACGTTGATCCCGCGCAGCAGCGCGACCTGGCGCCCCATGCTCAGTCCTGGCGGGACAGCTTG
Source organism: Jiangella mangrovi (assembly GCF_014204975.1). NCBI lineage: Bacteria > Bacillati > Actinomycetota > Actinomycetes > Jiangellales > Jiangellaceae > Jiangella > Jiangella mangrovi. Next base: position 2,447,502 of record NZ_JACHMM010000001.1, on the reverse strand, counting down.
TCGAGCAGCAGTGCCTCGGCCAGGACGCCCTTGCCGAACATGGCGAGGTCGAGGCTCTCGTTCAGGCCGTGCGGGCCGCTGCGGGGGTCGCCCATGCCGGTGACGAGCACGGTGGCGTCGGGGAAGGTCTGCTCGAACTCGGCGATGAACGGGATGGAGCCGCCCATGCCGGAGCGCACCGACGGCACGCCGAACGCCTCGGTGAGCGACTCTTCGGCCGCCTGGACCACCTGCCCGGACGTGGGCAGCGCGCAGCCGCCGCCGACCATGCCCTCGGTGATCTCGACCTGCACGCCGAACTCCGCGTGCTCGCGCAGGTGCGCCTCGAGCGCGTCGAGCGCGGCCCGCGGGTCCTGCTCGGGGGCGATGCGGACGCTGACCTTGGCGCGCGCCTCGTGTACCAGGATGTTGGCGGCGTCGGCCACCGCGGGCGCGTCGATGGCGAGCACGGACGCCGTCGGGCGGGTCCACAGTCGCTCGGGGAGCGAGCCGCTGCCGACCAGTTGGACGCCATCGAGCACGCCGGCCTCGGACCGGTAGCGCTCGTCCGGATAGTCGACGTCGGGAGCGTCGGTGGTGAGCAGCCCCGCGATGGCGACGTCGCCCTTGTCGTCGTGCAGCGTGGCCATGAGCCGGCACAGCGAGGTCAGGGCGTCGACGACCGGGCCGCCGAAGACGCCGGAGTGGACCGACTTCTCGAGCACCCGCAGCGTGACGAGGCAGTCGACCCCGCCGCGCAGGCTGGTGGTGAGCGCCGGCACCTCGGCGGTCCAGTTGGCGGAGTCGGCCACGACGATGACATCGGCGGCCAGGCGCTCGCGGTGGGCCTCGAGAAACGGGGTGAACGAGGGCGAGCCGATCTCCTCCTCGCCCTCGACGAACAGCACCACGCCGACCGGCGGGCGGCCGTCGAACGCGCGCAGCGCGCCGAGGTGCGTGGCGACGCCGGCCTTGTCGTCGGAGACGCCGCGGCCGAACAGCCGGCCGTCGTGCTCGACCGGCTCGAACGGGTCGCTGGTCCAGCCGTCACGCGGCCCCGTGGGCTGGACGTCGTGGTGGGCGTAGAGCAGGACCGTCGGCGCACCCTCGGGCGCGGGCCAGGAAGCGATGACCGCCGGGCGGCCGCCGCCGGCGCTGACGACGTCGGCCTGCGCGGCCCCGGCGCCGCGGGCCAGCTCGGCCACAGCCTCGGCGCTCGCCTGGACGTCGCCTGCCCGGGCGGGGTCGGCGCTGATGCTGGGGATGCGCACCAGCCGCTCGAGGTCGGCGCGGACGGACGGCAGGACGGCCTCGACGGCGGCGCGAATGTCGGTCATGGCGGACACTCTAGGACGCCCTGCCGACAGCCGGGTTCCGTGGCGGTCCGGGGGATGCCGTCATCGTCGGTAGGGCGGGCGGGGACGGCATCCGCTCCCGCCGGCGACCATGACCACGCGCGGAGCCGCCGCCCGGAGACGGGCGGCGGCTCCTCGTGGTGCAGGTGCGTCAGAGCTGCGCGCGCAGCGCCTCCGCGGCGTTCACCAGCGCCTCGCGGGCGTCCTCGTCCGCGATCCGCTCGGCGACCGCGACGAACCGGTCCAGCGACGTGCCGGCCGGGCCGGTGAGGCCCCGCTCGGCCAGCCGCTCGGCGGTCGACAGGTGCGCGAGCAGCTGGGCCGCCTGCGACCGGTTGACCGTGCCGTCCTCGGCGTGGTCCTCCACGACCGAGCGGACGCCGTCGAACGTGACCGGCGCCTGCAGGCCGACCAGGATCGGGTCGTGGTCGCTGGCGCGGTAGACGGTGCCCGGCTGGAACAGCTCGCTGGCGAAGTAGTTGATGCGCGAGTACTCGAACAGCACCGATTCCACCGAGTTGATGTTCCAGACGTCCACGCCGGTGACCAGGCCCTGCTCGACGATCGACGGGCTGGCGAGAACGTGGTCGAGCGAGCCGACCTTGCCGTCGAACACGTAGGTGTGCTCGCCGGCGTACTCGTTGTTCAGGTCGGTGTAGCCGGCGTCGTACAGCGCCTGCATCGGATTCTCACCGCTGTAGGAGTTGAAGTCGCCGAGCAGGAACGCGTCCTCGGTGCCGGTGGCCGCGGCCCGCGCCTCGGCGAACTCCGCCAGCGCGTTCGCCTGGTTGGTGCGGTCGCCGTCAAAGCAGCCCTCCGGCAGGTCGCCGCACTCGCCGCCCTTGGACTTGAAGTGGTTGACGATCGCGTTGAACTCCCAGCCGGTGGCCAGCGAGCGGAACTCCTGCGCCAGCGGCTCGCGGGCGTTGTGGAAGGCGGGGTGGTCGATGAGGATGACCGACTCGCCCACCGGCTCGACGGCCGCCGTCCGGTAGATGAACGCGCTGCGGATGACGTCCTCCTCGGACGGCAGCTGCGCCGGCGACGGCACGAACGCCCAGGTGCCCGCCCCGGCGTCCTCGTTCAGCGCGGCGACCAGCGTGGCCAGGGCCTCGTCGCGGTCGGTGCCGAACGCCGCCGAGTTCTCGATCTCCTGCAGCGAGACGACGTCGGCGCCGAGGCCGTTGACGGCCGCGACGATCTTCGCCTCCTGCCGCTCGAAGTTCTCGGTGTTCCACGCGCCACGGGCGTCGCAGCCCTCGGCGACGGTGATCGGGTTGCCGTCGCGGTCGGTGAACGGCTCGCAGCCGGGCAGGTTGGCGCCCAGATGCGTGAAGTAGTTGAGGACGTTGAACGCGGAGATCTTCAGGTCGCCGCCGACCTCCTGCGGGGCGGCGTTGGCCTCGCGGGTGTTGCCGGTGCCGAAGCTCACCACGTCCGGCGCCGGGCCGTCGACGGGCCGCGTCGGCTGGAAGTTCCACTGGAACCGATAGTCGAAGATCATGTCGTCCTGGAACGTGACGCCGGCGCCGGTGCGGGCCGGGTCGTCGTTCGTCAGGTACGGCACCAGGCTGCCGGTCGCCGTGCGGTTCGACTGGCCGTCGTCGAGCGTGACGGCGCGGGCGGCGTTCGCGGCGACGGCGGCGGCGTACTCGGGCGAGCCGGGCGCGGCGACCTCGGTCTCCTGCACCAGCGGGCCGCCGAAGCCCAGGCCGATGGAGCCGAACGCGGTGGCGCCGAAGCCGCCCAGCTGGAAGGTGTCGGAGACGACGAAGCCCTCGACCGGGCGGACCAGCATGCCCTCGTAGACCTCGCGGCCGGCGTTGGTGGCGGGCAGCGTGAAGGTCACCGGCTTGACGGCCTCGGCCGGCTCGGTGAGCTGCTCGAGCCCGTCGGCGTCGACCGAGACCTCGGTGAGCCCGAAGTACTCGCTGACCTCACCGGTGACGCGGACGTGGTCGCCGATCTCGACCTCGTCGGCCGTCGACGGCGAGAACACGAACACCGCGTCCGACGCCGTCCGGGCCGCGTCGCCGCCGCTGCCGGGGGTCTGGATGTAGTAGCCGCCGAAGCCGCCGGTCGGGTAGGCCGCGGTGACGACACCGCTGGTGACGACGGTGGTGCCGGCGAGCGGGGAGTCCGCGCCGGTGCCCTGGATCTCGTCGATCGTGGCCGGCTCCGGCTCCGGGTCGGGGTCCGGGTCGCCGCCACCGCCGTTGACGGCGCCGAACGTGCTGGCGAGCGGGCCGGTCCAGGCACCCTGGACCTTCTGCAGCGACTGGCCGATCGGCGTGGAGCCGGCCTGCGCGACACCGATGTCGACGCTGGTCATGCCGTTCGCCGGGCCGTTGGTCGCCGTCATGGGGCCCTCGTAGGAGAGGAACTCCGCGACGGTGGCGTCGGGGCGGACCAGCGCGATGCCGTCGGGCGAGCCGTTCTGGATGCCGTCGGTCGGGTAGGTCGCGACGACCACGCCGGCGGCCGGGACGGTGCCGGACAGCGTGCGCGTGTTGTACGTCGTGCCGTTGCTGCCGTTGTAGAGGACGATCTGCCAGCCGGTGAGGTCGGTGCCCGGGTCGGCCTGGATCTCGATCGACTCGCCGGTATCGGTGCCGGCGTTGTCGTAGTGGATCTCGCTGACGAAGGGGTCGCCTTCGGCCGCTCCGGCGGACAGCGCGGGCGCGGCGGCCAGGGTCGCCCCGGCCAGTCCGGCGGCGGCGACGGCGGCGAGCCATCGAAGGGGTCTGGTCGAGTGCATCGGTCGAACCTTTCGGGTCAGGGGTGGGACCTCGAGGGCGTCGCCGCCCAGAGACGTGGCGCCCCGCCGGGGTCGGCGAGGCGCCACGTCGTCATGCGCGATGCGTGTCGGTGGTCAGGCCGCCGAGCCGCCGGCACCGCCGTCGGGCGCGCTGCCCTTGCGCCGCGAGACGGCGAACAGCGCGCCGCCGATGGCGAGCACCGCGACGCCGCCGATGACCCACCAGATGACGCCGGACGAACCGGTGTCGGGCAGCTCGCCGCCGTCGTCGGTCCCGTTGTCGGCGCCGTTGTCGTCACCGTCGTCGGCGCCACCGTCGTCAGCGCCGTCGTCGGTCCCGTTGTCCGCACCGTTCTCGGTGCCGTCGTCGGTCCCGTTCTCGTCGCCGCCGTCGTCGGTGCCGTCGTCGCCCAGGTCGAGTGTGATCGGCAGCGTGACCGTGGTGCCGGTCTCGGCCAGCTCGACGACCAGCGCCGACTCCTCGGCCGCCTTGGCCCCGGCGGCCAGCGTCTCGGGAACCGTCACCCGGACCTCCGCGCGGCCGACCAGGTCGGTGGTGTCGACGATGGCCGGGTCGACGTCGACGGTGCCGACCTCGACGCCGCCGAGCGTCACCGTCGCGGTGGCGTCGGCCGGCTCGCCGTGGCTGAACAGCAGCGACGACAGGTCGACGGCGATCTCGTCGCCCGGCGTGTACACGGCGGCCGGGTCGGAGACCCAGGTGACGCCCACCGAGCGCTGCGCGTAGTCGGGCGATGCCGGCGAGTTGGCGCCGAGGTAGTCGACCATGCTCTGAAGGTCGATCTGGCCGCTGTCGGACGGGTTCGAGCCCTGCGCCAGCGTGGCGAAGTTGTCGCCGCCGGACGCGAGGAACGAGTTCACCACGACGCGGTACTCACCGGCCGGGTCGAGCGGAACGCCGTCGAGCTCGACGGAGGTGACACGCGCGCCCGCCGCGGCGGCCGGGTCGAACGTGTAGGTCAGGCCGGCCGAGACTCCGAGCTTCAGCTCCGGCCGCGCGGCGCCCTCGGGCTGCCACTGCTCTTCGAGCACCTGGTCGATCTGCTCGCCGGTCAGCGTCGTCGTCACCAGGGTGTTGGCGAACGGCTGGACCAGCGCCGCCTCCTGGTAGGTGACGTTGCCGTCCGGGTCGTTCTCGCCGTCGCTGGCGTAGGTGAGGTCGGCGCGCAGGCCGCCCGGGTTCATGAACGCGATCTGGGTCTCCGGATCGGTCACCTGGGCCGCCGCGAGCTGGACGTCCGCGACGAAGTTGCCCAGCGGCGACTCGCCGCCGCGGTTCTCCGGGTTCGCGTTGTCCTCGGTCGCGTTCTGGCTCGCGCGGAAGAAGTCGGCGGTGATGTCGCCGAGCTTCTGCGCACCCAGCTCCTCGGCCTCGTCCACCGCCGCCGCGACGATGCCCGACACCTCCGTGGCATTCGGACCGTCGACCGGGTAGATCGGGTTCGGGACGAAGTCGCCCTCGTCGTTCTCGATGGTCAGCGGCAGGATCTCGGACTCGACCCCGACCACGGCGCCGGCGCCCTCGTTGGCCTCGGTGTCCCAGGTGAAGCTGATCTTGTTGAGGTTGAAGCCGTACTGGCCGGCGCTCACGACCGGGCGGGTGGTGACCTCGCGGCCGGCCCACTCCGGGACCTCGATGCTGTGGTTGTAGGCGAGGTGCGTGTGGCCGGAGACGATGGCGTCGACGTCGGCGCTGACGCCGTTGACGATCGCGCCGAAGTCGCTGTCGGGGTCGGTGGCCGACTCGACGGCGGTGGTGGCCGCGCCCTCGTGCACGAGCAGGACGACGATGTCGGCGCCGTCGGCCTTCAGCTGGGCGGCCGACTCGTTGGTGGCCTCGACGATGTCACCGACCTCGAGCGCCGCGATGCCGCTGGGGCTGACCAGCTCGGGCAGGTGCTCGGTGACGGCTCCGACGAAGCCGACGGTGACGCCGCCGAGCTCCTCGGTCCAGGTGGGCGCGATCTCGGTGTCGGTGTCGCAGCCGGTGTCGGCGCCGTCGGCCACGGTGACGTTCGCGCCGATGTACTCCCAGTCCGCGCGCGGGATGACGCGGTCGATGAGGTCGCAGTAGCCCTGGTCGAACTCGTGGTTGCCGACCGCGCTGACATCCAGGCCGGCGGCGCTGAGCGCGTCGATGGTCGGGTTGTCCTGCTGGATGAACGAGGTGAACGTGGACGCCCCGATGAGGTCACCCGCCGCCGCGAACACCGTGTTCGGGTTCTCGGCCCGCAGGGACTCGACGGCACCGGCCAGCACAGCGGCGCCCGCGGCCTGCCCGTCCTGCTCGATGCGGCCGTGGAAGTCATTGGTGGCGAGGATGTCGATCTGGACCTCGGCCGCCTGGGCGGGTACGGCGCTGAGGCCGACTCCCGCGAGACCCAGGGCGGCCGCAGCGCCCAGGGAACGATGGAAACGCCTGTTCAGGCGCATATTCATACCCCCTGCTTCGCAGATAGACGGCGGCGACGCTACCTCCGATGGGTGAACGGAGGGCATACGCCACCGCACAGGCTGGTCGCGACCGGTGCCGGGCGTCAATGGCTCTGGGCGCCGAGATGCATTCGTGACACGTCGTCAGTGGGCTCCGTTATGGTCAAGGGTGTGACCTGGACCCGCCCCCCACGGCCGATGTCCCCGATCCTGCCGCGTTCACTGGCCGTCCTGGCCGCCGTCGCGGTGCTGTCCGCGTGCTCGTCCGCGGGCGAGGAGCCGGCCGGTCTCGACGACACCCCCACCGCCGCGCCCACCCAGGAGCCCACCACTGCCCCCACCGGGGCCGACGCCGAGGCGGCAGTCCTCGACGTCTACCAGCGCTACTGGGACGCCCGCATCGCCTCGGTCAACGGGCCCGACTCCAGCCCCGACGCGTTCGCGGGTGTGGCCATGGAGTCCACCATCGCGCTGCACCTGCAGACGGCGCGCACTTATGAGGACGAGGGCATCCAGTTCACCGGCGAGCCGCGTGTGTACGACACCACGGTTTCGATCGACGGCGATCGGGGCACCGTCACGTCGTGCGTCGACGACAGCGCGTGGGTGGGCACCCAGGACGGCGAGCCGCTGCCGGTCAACCCCGACAAGCCGACCGTCTACCCGGTCGAGTTCCAGGTCCTCCTGCTGAACGACGCCTGGCTCATCGGCGACCCCATCGAAGTGGAAGGCGACACCTCATGCTGACGCGCCGGCTCGCGCGCCTCCTCCTGGCGGCCGTCACCCTGGTGGGGACCACCGTCATCACCCTCGTGCAGGTGTCCCCCGCGGCCGCCGACGACTGCCTGCAGTACGTCGAGACCAGCCCCGGAGTGTGGGACTACGTCAACACCTGCACCGGCGACGACGGCGGCGATGACGGTGACGACGGCGGCAGCGGTGGCGACGACGGCGGCAGCACCGAGCCCGAGTGCTACCTGGGCCGCGAGGACATCTTCAACTACGACTGGTCCTACTGCGACGGCGACCTCAGCTGCTACGTCTACAGCCCGCCGCCCACGGCCCCCACGCCCGACGACTGGCCCGAGAAGCCGGCCGGCACGCCCGACGACGCCGTCTACGCCGTGCTCACGTGCTTCACGCAGCCGCCCGAGGAAGACGTCGTCATCTACGAGAACATGTGGCTCGAGCCGCCCGAGGACGTCATCAACTGGGAGCAGGAGGCCATCCAGGCCTTCGGCCAGCTGGTCGCGCCCGACTTCGACCTCGCGTTCAACCCGCCGGCGCGGAGCTACGTCACGCTCGACACCTGGTACTGGGCCGACGGCGCCTCGGACGCCGAGCTCACCGGCACCTCCGCGGCCGGCCTGGTGGCCATCGCGACGCCCGAGCGGCTCGAGGTGCAGCCCGGCGACGGCTCGTCGACGCTGAACTGCCCGTTCTCGGTTACCCAGAGCGACGCCTGCACCTACGTGTACGAGAAGGCGTCGGTCAACGGCACCGCGACGGTCGACGGCGACCCCGCGTACGCCGGCCAGGCGCGACTGGTCTACACGGTCCGGTTCGAGCTCAACGGCGAGGTCATGGAGATCGACGGTGCGCCGGCGGTCTTCGAGACCCCGTGGGAGGACACCCCCATCCCGGTCGCCGAGATCCAGGCCATCGTCGAGGACGAGTAACCCGGGGAGTCTGAGGTTTGATGGGGGGATGAGGTCGGCTCCCCGTTTCGCCCCGTTTGCCGGGCTGTGGACAGCGATGATCATCAACGATCCGCTACATCACCACGATTACCCGAGCCCCAACATGATTGCAGGCGTGATGAGGCTCGGGTAAACGTGGTGGGCGGCCCAGAAAACACCCCGAAATCCCACATCGCGGACACCACACCAGACCGCAGCCCGCCAGGACGCCCCACCCGTCGCCAGACTCCCCCCGTCCCCCTGATAACTGCCCGTTCTTAGGCCCCGGACGTGCGGGTCAAGCGGACCCCCAGGGCGCCCCGCGCCCGCCGGTCCGCTTGAGGCGCGCGTCCGGGGCTAAGAGAATGGGCAGCAGGGGGACGGGAAACCAACCCCGCCACCGCTTACGCCGACGACGAGTCGCGGACGATCAGCTCGGGCTCGAACACGACCTGGCGGTGCACGTGCTGCTCCTCCAGTGTCTCCGCGAGCAGCAGCTCCGCCGCCGTCCGGCCGAGCAGCTGCCGCGGCTGGCGCACGGAGGTCAGCGGCACCGCCGCGGCCGCCGCGAAGTCGATGTCGTCGTAGCCGACGATCGCGACGTCGGCCGGCACCCGGATGCCGGCGTGTGTCAGCGCCTGCAGCACGCCCAGTGCCAGCAGGTCGTTCGCACAGAAGATCGCCGACGGCAGGCCGCCCGCCGACGCCGTCGCCGCGATCCGGTCACCGGCCGCCCGCCCGGCCGCCACGTTGAGCGCCGTCGTCGTCAGGACGTCCATGGTGACGGCGCCGTCCGTCGCCGACACGACCGACGACGCGCCCTCGTGGCGCTCCTGCACCTGCCGCAGCGTCAGCGGCCCGCCGACGAACAGGATGGTGCGGTGGCCCGTCTCGACGAGGTGCGTCGCCGCCAGTCGCCCGCCCAGTACGTCGTCGACGGCGACCGAGCACTCGGTGTCGGGGTCGCCGAGCCGGTCGAACAGCACCACGGGGGTGCCGCGGCCGCGCAGCGCGGCGATGCGACCGTCGGTGTCGATGGGGTTGATCAGCACGCCCTGCACGCGCATCTCGGCGAGCAGGTCGAGATGCGAGGCCTCCTTGCGCGGGTCCTCGTCGGTGTTGCAGAGGATGACGGCGAGGCCGTGCTGGTTGGCGGTGTCCTCGACGCCGCGGGCGACGTCGGTGAAGAACGGGTTGGCGACGTCCAGCACGACGAGGCCGAGGGTGCGGCTGCGGCCGACGCGCAGTTGCCGGGCGGAGTCGTTGCGGACGAAGCCCAGTTCCTCGATGGCGGCATAGACGCGGTCGCGGGTGGGCTCGGCCACGAGCTCGGGACGGTTGAGGACGTTGGACACCGTCCCGACCGAGACACCGGCCCGCGTCGCCACCTCGCGAATGTTCGGGGCTCCTGCCATCGGCGCAGCTTACCGGCTGGCGGCGGGTCTGAACGCCGCCCCCGCCGGTTGACGCGCCGCGGCCGGACGGCGTAGCTTGACCGCATCACTGAATCGGTTCAAACAGGAGGCGGCATGAGGACGCACGACGAGGTGAAGGCCACGGTCCGCGCGTTGGGCGTCGAGACCGCCTCCTGGGCGTTCGCCAACTCCGGCACCCGGTTCAAGGTGTTCGGCCAGCCCGGAGTGCCCCGCGACCCGTTCGAGAAGATCGCCGACGCCGCCCAGGTGCACCGCTACACCGGCGCGGCGCCGCGCGTCTCGCTGCACATCCCGTGGGACCTCGTCGACGACTTCGCCGCCCTCGCCCGGCACGCCCGCGACCTCGGGGTCGAGATCGGCGCCATCAACAGCAACGTCTTCCAGGACGACGACTACAAGCTCGGCTCGCTGGCCAACCCCGACCCCGCCGTCCGGGCGAAGGCCGTCGACCACCACCTGCAGTGCATCGACGTCCTGCGCGCCACCGGCTCCACGGACCTCAAGATCTGGCTGGCCGACGGCCTCAACTACCCCGGCCAGGACTCCCTGCGCGACCGGCAGGAACGCCTCGCCGAGTCGCTCGCCACCATCTACGCCGCGCTCGACGACGACCACCGGCTGCTGCTGGAGTACAAGTTCTTCGAGCCGGCGTTCTACGCCACCGACATCCCCGACTGGGGCACGTCGCTGACGCACTGCCTGGCGCTCGGCGACCAGGCGCAGGTCGTCCTCGACACCGGCCACCACGCGCCGGGCACGAACATCGAGTTCATCGTCATGATGCTGCTGCGCGCCGGCCGGCTGGGCGCGTTCGACTTCAACTCCCGGTTCTACGCCGACGACGACCTCATGGTCGGCGCCGCGGACCCGTTCCAGCTCTTCCGCATCCTGCACGAGATCGTCAGCCAGGACGCGCACCAGCCGGCGTCGCGGGTCAACTTCATGCTCGACCAGTGCCACAACATCGAGCCGAAGATCCCGGCGGTCATCCGCTCGGTGCTCAACGTGCAGGAGGCGCTGGCCAAGGCGCTGCTGGTCGACTCCGGCGCGCTGGCGAAGGCGCAGGCCGACGGCGACGTGCTCGGCGCGAACGGCGCCCTGATGGACGCCTACAACACCGACGTCCGCCCGCTGCTCGCGTCGCTGCGCGAGGAGCAGGGCCTCGACCCCGACCCGATCGCCGCCTACCAGCGCTCCGGGTACTTCGAGACCATCAGCGCCGAGCGGGCCGACGGCGCCCAGGCCGGCTGGGGAGCCTGACGGTGCCGCGCTACTGCTTCGTCTCGCAGGTCCGCACCGACCGGCTCGACGAGTACCGTCGCCGGCACGCCGCGGTCTGGCCCGAGATGCTGCGGGCGCTGCGCGACACCGGCTGGCGCAACTACTCCATCTTCCTCGGCGACGACGGCCTGCTGGTCGGGTACGTCGAGTCCGACGACCTCGACGCGTCGCAGGCGGCCATGCAGGCCACCGACGTCAACCGCCGCTGGCAGGACGAGATGGCGCTGCTGTTCGCCGACGGCGGCCGCCCGGACGAGCACTGGCGGCTCGTCAGCGAAGTGTTCAACCTCGACGACCAGCTGGCCACCGTCTCCCGAGACGCCTCCCGAGATGAGGACCGATGACCGACCCCACCGTGACCGAGCTGATCGAGCGGAGCAATCGGCTCGGGTCCGATCCGCGCAACACGAACTACGCCGGCGGCAACACGTCGGCCAAGGGCGGCGCCGTCGATCCCGTCACCGGTGGTGAGGTCGAGCTGCTGTGGGTCAAGGGGTCCGGCGGCGACCTCGGCACACTGACGGAGGCCGGGCTGGCCGCGCTGCGGCTGGACCGGCTGCGCGCACTGGCCGACGTCTACCCGGGGGTCGAGCGCGAGGACGAGATGGTCGCCGCGTTCGACTACTGCCTGCACGGCAAGGGCGGGGCGGCGCCGTCCATCGACACCGCCATGCACGGCCTGGTCGACGCCCCTCACGTCGACCACCTGCATCCGGACTCCGGCATCGCGCTGGCGACGGCGGCCGACGGCGAGGCGCTGACGAAGGAGTGCTTCGGCGAGAAGGTCGTCTGGGTGCCGTGGCGCCGGCCCGGGTTCCAGCTGGGTCTTGATATAGCAGCCATCAAGGCCGCTCATCCCGAGGCCGTCGGCTGCGTGCTCGGCGGGCACGGCATCACCGCCTGGGGCGCCACGTCGCAGGAGTGCGAGGCGAACTCGCTGTGGATGATCCGCACGGCGGAGTCGTTCGTGGCCGAGCGCGGCAAGTCCGACCCGTTCGGCGCGGTGGTCGACGGGTTCGGCCCGCTTCCCGCTGACGAGCGGCGCGCACGTGCGGCCGCCCTCGCCCCCGTCGTCCGTGGCCTGGCGTCGACGGACAAGCCGCAGGTCGGGCACTTCACCGACAGCGACGTCGTGCTCGAGTTCCTGGCGCGCGAGCAGCTGGCCCGGCTGGCGGCGCTGGGCACGTCGTGTCCGGACCACTTCCTGCGCACCAAGGTGCGCCCGCTGGTGCTGGACCTGCCCGCGACGGCGCCGCTGGCTGACGCCGTCGCCCGGCTGCGGGAGCTGCACGCGGCCTACCGCGAGGAGTACGCGGCCTACTACTCCCGCCACGCGACGGCGGACAGCCCGGCCATGCGGGGGGCCGACCCGGCGATCGTGCTGGTCCCGGGTGTGGGGATGTTCTCGTTCGGCAAGGACGCGCAGACCGCGCGGGTGGCCGGCGAGTTCTACGTCAACGCCATCAACGTCATGCGGGGTGCGGAGGCCGTCTCCACGTACGCCCCGATCGACGAGGCCGAGAAGTTCCGCATCGAGTACTGGTCGCTGGAAGAGGCCAAGCTGCAGCGCATGCCGAAGCCGAAGCCGCTGGCCACCCGGGTCGCGCTGGTCACGGGCGCGGGGTCGGGCATCGGGAAGGCGATCGCGGAGCGGCTGGCCGCCGAGGGCGCGTGCGTCGTCGTGGCCGACCTCAACGGCGAGAACGCGGCCGCCGTCGCCGCCGGCATCGGGAGCACCGACGTGGCCGTGCCGGTCACCGTCGACGTCACGTCGGAGGAGCAGATCGCCGCCGCCTTCGAGCAGGCCGTGCTGGCCTTCGGCGGCGTCGACCTGGTGGTCAACAACGCGGGCCTGTCCATCTCGAAGCCGCTGCTCGAGACCACCGTTCAGGACTGGGACCTGCAGCACGACGTCATGGCCCGCGGGTCGTTCCTGGTGTCACGCGAGGCGGCCCGGGTCATGATCGAGCAGGGGCTGGGCGGCGACATCGTCTACATCGCCAGCAAGAACGGCGTGTTCGCCGGCCCGAACAACGTCGCCTACGGCGCCACCAAGGCCGACCAGGCGCACCAGGTCCGGCTGCTGGCCGCGGAACTGGGCGAGCACGGCATCCGGGTCAACGGCATCAACCCCGACGGCGTGGTCCGCGGCTCCGGGATCTTCGCCGCCGGCTGGGGCGCGCAGCGGGCCGCGGTCTACGGGGTGCCGGAGTCCGAGCTCGGCACGTTCTACGCCCAGCGCACCCTGCTCAAGCGCGAGGTGCTGCCCGAACACGTGGCCAACGCCGTCTTCGCGCTGACCGCGGGCGACCTCTCGCACACCACCGGGCTGCACGTCCCCGTCGACGCGGGGGTGGCGGCGGCCTTCCTGCGATGAACCCCGTGCTGACGGCGGCCGCCGTCGACCTCGGAGCATCGAGCGGACGGGTCATGCTGGCCCGGGTGGGCCCCGACCGGCTCGACCTCACCGAGGTGCACCGCTTCGCCAACGTCCCGGTGCGGCTGCCGGACGGACTGCACTGGGACGTGCTGCGGCTCTACCGCGACGTCCTCGACGGGCTCGGCCACGCCGTCCGGGCGTGCGCCGACGGCGAGGTGCTGGCCAGCGTCGGTATCGACTCGTGGGCGATCGACTACGGCCTGCTCGACGGCGACGGCGCGCTGCTGGGCCAGCCGTTCCACTACCGCGACACCCGCACGTCCGGCGTGGCGGAGGCGGTGCACGCGCGGGTCGGCGAGCGCGAGCTGTACCAGGTGAACGGCCTGCAGTTCCTGCCGTTCACGACGATCTACCAGCTGGCCACCGAGCGCGCCGGGCGACTCGACGCCGCCGCGCACGCGCTGCTGGTGCCGGACCTGCTGACGTCCTGGCTGACCGGCGTGCTGGGCACCGAGCTCACCAACGCCTCGACCACCGGGCTGCTCGACGTCCGCTCCGGCGACTGGGCGACGACGGTGTTCGCCCGGCTCGGGCTGCCGCCCGCGCTGTTCGGCCCGCTGCGCCGCCCCGGTGACGTCGTCGGCCCGCTGCTCCCCGAGGTGCGCGAGGACACCGGACTGGCCGCTGACACCGTCGTCACCGCCGTCGGGTCCCACGACACCGCGTCCGCGGTCGTGGGAGTGCCGGCTGCCGACCCGAACTTCGCCTACGTCTCCTGCGGCACCTGGTCGCTGGTCGGCGTCGAACTGGACGCACCCGTGCTGACCGAGGCCGGCCGGGCCGCCAACTTCACCAACGAGGGCGGCGTCGACGGCACCGTGCGCTACCTGCGCAACGTCATGGGGCTCTGGCTGCTCAGCGAGTCGATCGCCACCTGGAACCGCACCGGGCCGCCGGCCGACCTGCCGGCCCTGCTGAACGCTGCCGCCGACGTCCCTGCCGGCGGCCCCGTCTTCGACCCCGACGACCCGGTCTTCCTGCCGCCCGGCGACATGCCGGCCCGCATCGCCGCGGTCCTCGCACGGGCGGGCGCGCGGGCACCGGCGACGCGACCCGAACTCGTCCGCTGCATCCTCGACAGCCTCGCCGCGGCCTACGCCCGCACCGTCCGCGAGGCGTCCGAGCTGTCCGGTCGCACCGTCGACGTCGTCCACCTCGTCGGCGGCGGCGCCCGCAACGAGCTGCTGTGCCGGCTGACGGCGGACGCCTGCGGCCTGCCGGTGCTGGCCGGCCCGGTCGAGGCGACCGCGCTGGGCAACGTCCTCGTCCAGGCCCGCGCCCACGGCGCCCTCGACGGCGACCTCTGGACATTGCGCGCATTGCTGCGATCCACGCAGGTCACCAGGCGCTACGAACCCGCTGGCCTGTGACCCGATGCCCGCCGAGAAGCCCCCGCGCGTCCCGCCGCGCTGGTTCGTCCGCACCGCGTGGACGGTCCACCGCGCGGAGCCGGCCTGGTGGCTCAACCTGCAGGCGCACCCCGACGCGACGGCCGAGCTGGCCGGCCGGACCCTGCCGGTCCGCGCCCGCGCCGCCGAGGGCGCCGAGCGCGACCGGCTGTGGGCGCTGTGGCAGACCATCGACAAGGACCTCGACGCCTTCGCCGCCCGGCGCCCGGCCGAGACCGCGGTCGTCATCCTGGCCCCTCGAGCCGGGGGTCAGGGGGTGTCCTAGGCTCGGGCGCGTGATCCAGCCCTCCACCGCCAACGCCCTCACCCGCAGAGTCGCCGAGGAGCAGGCCGGCAGCCGGCTCCCGTCGCTCGCCGCCGGCGTCGTGCGCAACGGCACGCTCGTGTGGTTCGCCGCCCGCGGCACCCTCGACGGCCGGGCCACGGGCCGCGCGGCCGACGAGCACACGCAGTACCGCATGGGCTCGATCACGAAGACGTTCGTGGCCGTCGCGGTCATGCGGCTGCGCGACGAGGGCGCGCTCGACCTCGGCGACCCGCTCGAGAAGCACCTGCCCGACACCAGCATCGGCGACGCCACCATCGCTCAGCTGCTGTCGCACGGCGCCGGGCTGCAGGCCGAGACCGACGGCCCGTGGTGGGAGCGCACCGAGGGCGGGCCGTGGCGCTCGCTGTCGTCGCAGCTGGGCCGGCGGCACCCGGCCGGGCGGCTGTTCCACTACTCCAACGTCGGGTTCGGCGTGCTCGGCGAGCTGGTCGGCCGGCTGCGCGGCACCGCGTGGTCGAACGTCGTCGCCGAGGAGCTGCTCGAGCCGCTGGGCATGGACCGCACCACGAAGCGCCCGGTCGCGCCGCACGCGCACGGCCTGGCCGTCCACCCGTTCGCCGACCTCGTCCTGCGCGAGCCCGAGCACGACGGCGGCGCCATGGCCCCGGCCGGCCAGCTCTGGTCGACGGTGCGCGACCTCGGCCGGTGGGCCGCTTTCCTCGGCGGCGACACCGCCGGGCTGCTCTCGGCCGCGTCGCTGGCCGAAATGTGCAAGCCGCTGGTCGTCGTCGACGTGCCCGGGGCGCCGTGGACCGGCGCGCACGGGCTCGGTGTCCAGCTGTGGAACGACGGCGGCCGCCGCTTCACCGGCCACGGCGGCTCGATGCCGGGCTTCCTCGCCGAGGTCAGGGTCGACGTCGAGACCGGCGACGGCGTCGTCCTCGCCACCAACGCCACGTCCGGGCTGAGCCGCGGGTTCGCCGCAGGGTTGCTCGACGCGTTCGTCGCCGCCGAACCCCTCCCGCCGGCGGTCTGGCAGTCCGGCACCGTGTCGCCCGAGGTGCTCGCGCTGGTCGGCCACTGGTACTGGGGCTCGACGACGTTCGTGCTGCGGGCCATGGACGGCGGCTGGTTGCGGCTCGGCCCGGCCGACGGCGCCGGCAGGGCGTCGCGGTTCCGGCCCGACGGCGAGGGCGGCTGGGTCGGTCTCGACGGCTACTACGCGGGCGAGCCGCTGCGCGTCGTCCGGCGGGCCGACGGCGCCGTCAGCCACCTCGACCTCGCGTCGTTCGTCTTCACGCGGACGCCGTACGACCCGTCGGCGGACGTTCCCGGCGGCGTCGACCACGCCGGCTGGCACTGACGCCGTCCGGAAACGCCCTGTTCGTCACACGGAGTGTGACTCGTACTCGCGGGTAAGGTCACCGGGGATTCCGGCAACGGGAGGTACCGATGACCTTGGTGGCCGAGGCGAGCCTGCGGCTGGACGCGGGCTTCTGGGACTACTCGCTCATCGCCATCTACTTCGTGTTCGTCCTGGGCATCGGGCTGATGGCGCGCTATGCGGTGTCCGACAGCCTCGACTTCTTCCTGTCCGGGCGATCGCTGCCGGCGTGGGTGACCGGGCTGGCGTTCATCTCCGCGAACCTCGGTGCCATCGAGATCGTCGGCATGTCGGCCAACGGCGCGCAGTACGGCATGCCGACGATGCACTACTTCTGGATCGGCGCCGTGCCCGCGATGCTGTTCCTCGGCATCGTGATGATGCCGTTCTACTACGGCTCCAAGGTGCGCAGTGTGCCGGAGTTCATGCTGCGCCGGTTCGGCCCGACTGCCCACCTGGTCAACGCGATCAGCTTCGCGCTGGCGCAGGTGCTCATCGCCGGCGTCAACCTGTTCCTGCTCGCGACGCTGGTCAACGCGCTGCTGGGCTGGCCGCGCGAGGTGGCCATCGTCGTCGCCGCGATCATCGTGCTCAGCTACATCACGCTGGGCGGGCTGTCGGCGGCCATCTACAACGAGGTGCTGCAGTTCTTCGTCATCGTCGCCGCGCTGTTCCCGCTGACGGTGGTGGCACTGGACCGCGTCGGCGGCTGGGACGGCCTGACGCAGGGCGTGCGCGACTCGACCGGCTCGACCGAGCAGATGAGTCTCTGGCCGGGCAACGAGCTGGCCGGCTTCGACTCCAGCATCCTGTCGGTCGTCGGCATCGTGTTCGGCCTCGGATTCGTGCTCTCGTTCGGCTACTGGACGACGAACTTCGTCGAGGTGCAGCGGGCCATGGCCTCGAAGAGCATGTCGGCGGCCCGGCGCACGCCGATCATCGGCGCCTTCCCGAAGATGTTCATCCCGTTCCTCGTGGTGATCCCGGGCATGATCGCCGCGGTCATCGTGCCGGAGCTGGCCGAGTTCAAGGAGACGCAGTCCGCCGAGACCGGCGTCGACTACAACGACGCCATCTTGCTGCTGATGCGCGACCTGCTGCCCAACGGCCTGCTGGGCCTCGCGATCGCCGGCCTGCTGGCGTCGTTCATGGCCGGCATGGCGGCGAACATCAGCTCGTTCAACACCGTGTTCAGCTACGACATATGGCAGCGCTACGTCGTCAAGGACCGCGAGGACGGCTACTACCTGCGGGTCGGGCGCACCATCACCGTGGTCGCGACGGTGGCCGCGATCGGGACGGCGTTCATCGCGTCGGGCTACTCGAACCTCATGGACTATCTGCAGCAGCTGTTCTCGTTCTTCAACGCACCGCTGTTCGCGACGTTCATCCTGGGTATGTTCTGGAAGCGGATGACGGCCGCGGCCGGTTGGATCGGCCTCGTGGCGGGAACGCTGTCGGCCGTGACGGTGTTCGTGCTCTCCGAGACCGGGGTGCTCGACCTGCCCGGTCAGGGGTCGGCGTTCCTCGCCGCCGGGGCCGCGTTCGTCGTCGACATCGTCGTCAGCGTGCTGGTGAGTGTGCGGACGGCGCCCAAGCCGGCCGCCGAGCTGGTCGGCCTGGTGTACGGGCTGACACCGAAGGAGGACCTGCAGGATCCGCGCGATCGGGACGAGGCCTGGTACCAGCGGCCGGGGCTGATGGCGGGCATCGCGCTCGTCCTCATCATCGCCCTCAATATCATCTTCTTCTGACGGGAGGCGTGCACATGAGCATCAGCGGCAGTGGGCAGGGCGCCCGGGCGCACCGGGCCGGGGCCTTCGACATCCGCCTCGTCATCGCCACGCTCTTCGGCGTCTTCGGACTCATCCTCACCGGCATGGGCCTCTTCGGCACCAGCGACGCCGACCTGCAGAAGACCGACGGCATGAACATCAACCTCTGGACCGGTATCGGCCTGCTCGTGGCCGCCGTCCTCTTCGCCCTGTGGACCTGGCGGCGCCCCATCGTCGTCGACACCGAGGCGGCCGCGGGTGCCCGACGTGACTGATGCCACCTTCGGATCCAATCGATTCGCCGTCCGCGCGCGTATATGAGGGTGTGAGGGTGTCGGACGAGGCGCTGCTCGCCGGTATGGCCGCCGGTGACGCGGACGCGATGGCCGCGTTCGTCCGCCGCCACCAGGGACGCGTCTACGGGCTGGCACTGTCGGTCGTGGGCGTGCCCGCGATCGCCGAGGAGGTGGCACAGGAAGCGTTCGTCCGGGCCTGGCGGCACGCCGGCAACTACGACGCCCGCAAGGCGCAGGCGTCGACGTGGCTGCTGACCATCACCCGCAACGTCGCCATCGACGTCCTGCGGGTCCGGCGGGAGCTCGCCGTCGAGCCGGCCGTCGTCGCGGAGATGCTGATCTCCCCGACCAACGACAGCGACCGGGTCGCCGACAGCGAACGCATCACCACCGCACTGCGGGCGCTGCCCCGCGAGCAGGCGATGGCCGTCCTGCTGTCAGTACATTTCGGCTTGACCGCGCGGGAGATCAGCGAGCAGCAGCAGATCCCGCTCGGGACGGCCAAGACGCGCATCCGGACCGGACTGTCCCGGCTGCGTGCGATGCTCGAGGTGAGTCATGGTTGATCCGACGAGGTGCGGCGACGTCGCCGACGCTCTGGCCGAGGTGGCTACTGGTGCCGCCAGCGGCCCGGATCGCGCGCGCGTGCTGGCCCACCTGGCCGACTGCCCCGACTGCCGCCGCGAGCTCGAAGAGCTGACCCGCGTCGCCGACGAGGTCCTGCTGGTCGCGCCGGAGCACGACCCGCCGGCCGGGTTCGAGGGCGCGGTCCTGGCCCGCATCGCCGCACTCACCTCCGGGTCGCCCGCGGTTCCGGCACCGCCGCCCCCGCCCGCGCCTGAGTCCGCGCCCGGGTCCGCACCCCCCGCGGAGAGCGAGCCGGACGCCGTCGTGACCCCGCTGCGGCCGCGGCGCTGGCGACGGG
The DNA here is from genome assembly GCF_014204975.1 of Jiangella mangrovi. Lineage (NCBI taxonomy): Bacteria > Bacillati > Actinomycetota > Actinomycetes > Jiangellales > Jiangellaceae > Jiangella > Jiangella mangrovi. Next base: position 2,428,063 of record NZ_JACHMM010000001.1, on the reverse strand, counting down.
TGCTGCCCTACGCCGCGGCCGCCGCCGTCGCCGGGCTGGTCGGCGCCGGGGTCGTCTGGCAGACGACGTCCGAGGAGCGCGACCTCGCCGCCAGCTACCGCGAGACGCTCGACGTCGCGAACGGCCGCTACTTCCATGCCGCGCCCATCGTCGACGACGGCGGCACGCAGGTCGGCCACGTGTTCCTCTACCAGGGCAAGCCGTCCTGGGTGTTCACCGTGCTCGACGACACCGTCGAGCCGGGCGAGTACCAGATCGTCGTCACCACCGAGGACGGGTCCGAGCCGATCGCCGACTGCGAGGCCGGCGACTCCGGCTGCGGGGCCGGCGCGACCGTCGACGCGGACATCTACCAGATCGACCGGGTCGAACTGGTCGGCTCCGGCGGCGTGACGTTCGCTGCCGACCTCACCGACCACTCGCCGCCGTGATCAGGCGGGCGCGACGGCGACGACGGCACGCGGGCGGCGGAACCGCCGCCTGACCAGCAGCGCCACCGCCAGGGCCAGCACGACGAGCACGGACCACGGGACCGCCCAGCCGCCGGAGCTGCGCTCGACCGGCGGGAGTTCGGTGGCGTCGTCGCCCGCGACGCGGGGCGTCAGTGTGACGGTCGCGGTCGCGCGCACCAGTGGCCGCATGCCGTCGACGACCACGCTGACCTCGTGCGTCGCGCCGGGAAGCAGCTCCGGCAGGTCGGGCGCTTCGGCACCGGTCCCGAGCAGCCCGAACGGGCCGGCCACGCGCACCGTCTGGCCGGCGGTCATCCGGGCGTTCCCGGTGTTGGCGACGGTGTAGCTGACGGTGGCCGTGCCCGTGGCGAACGGGTCGGCGCTGCCGTCGTAGTCGACGCGCAGGTCCTGGACCGCTAGCGACGGCGTCAGCTCGCCGCCGACGCGGACGTGGATGCGTGACCCCAGGCGGCGTTCGACGGTGATGCCGTCGGCGTTCGTCTCGCCGAGCAGCGACGCGACGATGCCGCCGGTGTGGTCGCCGGGCGTCGCGTCGTCCGGCACGGTCAGCGTGAACGGGACCTCCGCCGTCTCGCCCGGGCCGAGCAGCAGCAACTCGCCGGCGTCGACGGCCACCCAGGCGCCGACGCCGACCGGCTCCTCGCCGGCGGGGCGCAGGTCCAGCTGGCCGGAGCTGGTCGTGAATCCGTCGGCGGCGTAGACGCGCAGCGCCAGCTCGCCCTCGTCGTGGTTGGTGACGACGAGCGCGTCGCTCAGGCTGCCGCCCGGCTCGACGGCGTAGGCGTAGTTCGGCCGGCCGCTCCCGTGCCCGTTGTCGGCGGGCTTGACGCCCCACGTCACGGTGGTGTCGGCGGTGGCCGCGGCCGCGCCGGCCAGGACGAGGGCCGCGGCTGCCGCCGTCGCCGCCGCCGTCAGCACGGTCATGGAGCGCAGGATCCTCACGTGGTGCCCCCCGGGTCGAGAGTGCCGGGGCACCGCTCGTGGCGGTGCCCCGGCTGGTTCGGCGTCAGCTGAGCGCGGTGAGCGTCAGCGTGGCGGTGTAGCTGCCGGCCCCGACGCTCACCGGCAGCTTCAGCTGCAGGTCCGCGCCGAGCAGCGACGAGCCGAGCGTGTGCCCGGCCGCCGCGCTACCGAGCGTGGCGGACTCCTTCAGGCCGTTGCCGGAGTCGAGGCCGGAGGCGACGGCGGCGCCCGCGACCGCGCCGCCCTCGTTCTCCGTCACCGACGGCGTCCAGCCCAGGTACTTCCCGTCGAACGTCGCGCTGCCCGTCGAGAAATCACTGACATGCGCCGACACCGACCACGCGGGTGCCTCGGCGCGGGTGTCGGTGACCCGGACCGGGTTGATCGCGCCGCTCGCGGCGAGGTGGTCGCCGTTCCGCTCCGCGGTCCCGAGGTCGACCAGGTCGTTGCTGCCGTCGATGCTCCACACGAACTCGCCCGGCTCCACCTGCGGCTCCGGGACGACGACGGCGATGTCCTGCTCCTCGCCGTCGGCCGGCTCGGACGTCTGGACGGTGAACGCGACGTCGATGGGCAGTGGCGGCTTGAAGTCCTGCATGCCGCCGCAGCCGGTCGAGTAGAAGTGCGGGCGCACCGACGACGGCATGGTGGTGACGAACTCCGGGGCCCACGAGCCCCACCAGCCGGTCGCGCCGCCGTCCGTCGTGCAGGTGCGGGTCTGGGTGCCGCCGTCGGGCAGCGACACCTCGACGCCCTGGTAGTCCGGCGTGATCCGGTAGCCGGTCGCGTCCTGGTCACTGAGCGAGCCGGCGTCGAACGTGATCAGGGTGAGCCGGCCGAAGTCCTGCTGCTCGGTCGGGTTGCCGTTCATGTCGACGCCCGCGCCCAGGCTGAAGTCGAAGCTGAGCTCGCCCGAGCCGTCGGCGTTCACCGTCAGCAGAGGGTCGCGGTAGATCTCGTTCGGCGCGTTGAACTGGGCCGGGTAGGCGTTGACGGTGTAGCTGCCGTCCCAGCTCAGCTGGCCCGCGCCCGTCTCCGGGTCGATGGTCCCGCTGCCCGCGCTGAACTTGACCGCGTTCGGCGTGGCCTGCGGCGACGACGGCGGCATCGAGGTCGCCGGCACCGGCGCGACCACGTACTCCGTCTGACTGCCGCCGGACACGGAGCCCACCAGCTGCTCCGCGTCGCCGGTGAGGTCCTTGAACGTCCACGGCCCGAAGATGCCGCGCTGGGCGTAGCCGTTGAGGCCCCACACGAACGTGGCGTCGTCGACGTCGCTCGCACCGGCCTGGGCCGGCGCCGCGGTGACGGCGAGCAACCCGGCCGCCGTCAGTGCCGTCGCGGCCACGCCGGCGACCCAGCGCCGGCGCACCCCCCGAATCGTCTGCATCGTGCCCCTTTCATGATGAACAGAGATATTGGCAAGGCTTACCTTAGTTTGCTGAGGCTAGCCTTATCTAGACGTGATCACGGGTGAGCAATGCCACAGCGGTTCTCGCTGGGGCGTCTAGAAGAGCGGGAGGTGCGCCGACAGGTCGGCGCGCTGGCCGCTGGCCAGGACCGTGCCGGCGGCCACCTCGTCGGCCCAGGTGGAGCGGCCGCCGGCCAGCCGGAGCCAGAGGGCGGGCGTGAGGTCGACGGTGTTCGGGGGCGTGCCGCGGGTGTGCCGCGGCCCCTCGATGCACTGGACGGCGGCGAACGGCGCGACCCGCACCTCGACGCTGCGGCCCGGGGCGCGCTCGGCCAGCACCTCGAGCAGCGTGCGGACGGCGTGGCGGGTGGTGTCGCGCGGGATGGATGGCGGGCCGGCGTGCGGCGCCGCGGACCGGGCGAGGTCGTCGGCGTGGACGGCGATCTCGATGGTCCTGGTCAGCAGGTAGTCGCCCTGCCGGACCGGGATCCGCCGCGTCGTGAGGACGATGTCGTCCAGCCCGCGCTCGTCGACGGTGGCCTGCGCGGCGGCGAACCGCTCGTCGACGGCGGCGAGGATGCGGTCCTTGTCGTGCCCGGCCTCGGCGGAGATGGCCAGCGTCAGGTCGGACAGCCCGGCGGCGGCCGCGGCGTAGGTGCTCAGGTACTCGCTGAGGCCGCGCGCTGCCACCCCGCGAGGGGCGGCAGCCGTCGCCGTCACCGAGTCGGCCACCAGCGCGATGTGCGCCGCGAGGTCGCCGACCGTCCAGCCGGGCAGCACGCTCGGCTCCGTCCAGCGCTCGGCCGGGAGCGCGGCCAGCCAGTCGCGCAGCGCCTCGTGGCCGCTGCGGTACGCCGCCCACACCGTCGCCGGGTCGATCCGCTTCGCCACCCCGGCAGGCTACCCGCCGGCACCGTCAGCGCGAGCCCCAGTTCCACGACGGGCGGTCGAAGCGCTCCTGCCCGTCGATCATGGTCTCGCCGGTGTCCTTGACCAGCTCGATGCGGGCGGCCGCGGCGCCGATGTGGTCGATCAGCGCCCGTGCGTGCGTGACGACGACGAGCTGGGTGTCCTCGTGCGCCTTGACGATGAGCTCGGCGAGGGCCGGCACGAGCTGCGGGTGCAGGCTGGTCTCGGGCTCGTTCAGCACCATGAGGGCCGGCGGGCGCGGCGTCAGCAGCGCGGCCGCCCACAGCAGGAACCGCAGCGTGCCGTCGGAGAGCTCGGCCCCGCTCAGCGGGCGGAGCAGCCCGTGCTGCCGGAACGAGAGGTCGAGCCGGCCGCCGACCTCGGCGATCTCGAGCCGCGAGCCGGGGAAGGCGCGGTCGACGGCGGCGTCGAGCGCCTCGATCGCGCCGATCTCGCGGATGGTCTGCAGCGCGGCGGCGAGGTCGGCGCCGTCGTCGGCCAGGACCATGGTGCGGGTGCCGATGCGGGGCTGGCGAGCCGGAGCGACGGCGTCGGTGCGGAAGTGGTCGTAGAAGCGCCAGCTGCGCACCTGCTCGCGGACGGTCAGCAGCTCGGGCGCGCGGACCGGGTCGGTGACCTCGCTCAGCATGCTCTCGAACGTGCGCAGCCCCTGCGCCAGGTGGTCCCAGTCGCCGCCCGTGCGCACGCGGACCATCTCGTTGCGGCGGTCGGCCAGCCAGGTGCCCGGCCGCAGGACGGGGCCGCTCCAGACGGCCTCGCGCTTGATCTCGGGATCGAGCGCGAAGAACGTCGGGCCACCGCCGGGGCGGGGCAGGCCGAGGTCGATGAGGTAGCCGAAGTCGTCGCCGGCGAACCCCATGCGCACGCCCACCGGCCCGGACCGGACCGTGCCCTGGACCGGCTGCTCCCCCGACCGCATCTCGCGGCTGATCTTCTCGGGTCCGGCCCAGGTGACCGACGGCATGCCGCCCTCGCCGGCCAGCGAGGCGATGACGTCGCCGCGGGCGCAGTCGGCGAGCAGCCGCAGAGCGCGGTACAGACTGGACTTGCCCGTGCCGTTGGCGCCGGTGACGATGTCGAGCCCGGTCAGCGGCAGCACGACGTCGCGCAGCGACCGGTAGTTGGCGATGGCGACGGTCCGCAGCACGCTTACTCGGCCTCGCTGCGCCAGGGGTTGAACACCTCGACCCCCATGGGGGCGAAGTCGCGCACGTTCCTGGTGGCGAGGGTCAGCCCGTGCCAGAGGGCCGTGGCGCCGATCTGCGCGTCGATGGGATCGACCGGCCGGCCGTCGGACTCGCAGGCGGCAACCGTGCGGCCCCACAGGTCGGCGACCTCGGCGTCCAGAGCGAGGATCCGGCCCTCGAACCGAAGGACCAGTCCGTCGGTCAGCCAGGCCTCGAGGTTGCTGCGGCGACGGCCGAGCGGCAGCTTGGCGATGCCCTTGCGCACTTCGCCGACGGTGACGGCGCTGATGAACGTGGTGTCCTCGGGCACCTCGTCGAGCCAGTCGATGACCTCGGGATCGGGGAACCTGCGAAAGCCCTCGGAGATGACGTTGGTGTCGAGCAGGAAGGTCACAGATCGACCTCGCGCATCCGGGCGCCCTTGTCGCGCTCGAGGATCAGGTCCTCGGCGCCGACCGGTGCGGTGGCGAGGAACTCGGCGAGTGTGCCCTGACGGCGCTTGCGGCGCTCCCACTCGTCGACCGAGACGAGAACGGCCACAGGCCTGCCGCGGCGACTGATGGTCTGCGGGCCGTCGCGGCCGACGGTGTCGAGCAGCTCACTGAGCCGGGCCTTCGCCTCGGCAACGCTCCAGGTGTCGAGTGCCGTCATGGTCACTCACCTCCTCATGTTGACCATATTAGTCATCATGGTCATGCTCCGCCATCACGCACACTCACGCGCAGCGCCTCGAGCATGGTCAGCAAGGTGGCGACGGCGTCGTCGAGGTCGCGCGCGTCGCCGGAGCCGGCCAGCCACAGGGCGGCCTCGTTCATCGCACCGGACAGCAGGTGGGTGAGCGCCTCGACCGGGTGAGGCGCCATGACGCCGTCGTCGATGACGGCCTGCAGTGCCTCGCGCAGGTGGCGGCCGGACGACTCGTCGTCGAGCGCCCGCCACGCCTCCCAGCCGAGCACGGCCGGGCCGTCGACCAGCATGATGCGCTGGACGGCGGGGTCGGCGCTGGCGCGCAGGAACGCCTCGCACCCGGCGAGCAGCTGGGTCCAGGAGTCGGGCTGCTCCTCGGCCGCGGCCACCACGCGGGCCGCGACCTGCCGCTGGACCTGCCCGACGACGGCCTGGAACAGCTCGGCCTTCGAGGAGAAGTGGTGATAGAACGCGCCCTTGGTGAGCCCCAGGGCGTCGACGATGCCGGCCAGGCTGACGGCGGCGTAGCCGTCGCGGGCGAACTGCCGGCGCGCCTCGGCGGAGATGGCCGCGAGCGTGGCGAGGCGCTGCTCGGCCTTCGATGGGGACACCACACCTCCAGGAACCCGGATTGACATACCAGCGGTATGCATCCTAGCATCGACCCATAACATACCGACGGTAGGTATCTGAACTGGAGGACCCGACATGACCATCACCGGCTGCTATCCCGTCATCTGCAGCACCGACGTCGCCGCGGCGCGCGACTTCTACACCACGCACTTCGGCTTCGAGCCCACCTTCGAGGCCGACTGGTACGTCAGCCTGCGCCACCCCCGGACGCCGCACTTCGAGCTCGCGTTCGTCGACCACCGGCACCCGACCATCCCCGAGGGCTTCCGCCGTCCGGCCGCCGGTCTGCTCGTGAACATCGAGGTGCCCGACGTCGACGCCGTGCACCAACGCCTCGCCGGCGACGGTGGCGCCGGCCTGCCGGTCCGGCTCGAGCTGCGCAGCGAGGCGTTCGGCCAGCGGCACTTCATCGTCGAGGGTCCCGGCGGCGTGCTGGTCGACGTCATCACGGTCATCGAGCCGACGGGCGAGTTCGTGGACCAGTACGCCGCTACATCTTGACAGAATGGTCGGGATCAGCCGACCATACGGGAATGGCAGACCAGTCGGCCGTTCCAGACTATGAACTCCCCGACGAGCTCGAGCTGACCGAGCCGGCCCAGTACCGGGCCCTGTTCGACGACACCCGCATGAAGATCGTCCACCTGCTGCTCGAGCGCGCCGCCACGACGTCGGAGCTGGCGGTCGCGCTCGACAAGCCCAAGGGGACGGTCGGCCACCACCTCAAGGTCCTCGAGTACGCGGGGCTCGTGCACGTGGTCCGCACCAAGCAGGTCCGCGCCATCGAGGCCCGCTACTACGGCCGCACCGCGCGAGTGTTCCTGTACCACGACTGGGACAAGGCGGCGTTCGAGGGCATCGGACTGGATCCCAAGGGCCTGCTGGCCGAGACGATGGCCGAGATCGCCCAGATCCCGGCGGCGTACAAGAACCTGCCCACGCTGACGAACAGCCGTTTCGCGCGCATCCCGGTCGAGCGTGCCGCCGAGTGGGAGCAGCGGCTGCTCGACCTGCTCGACGAGTTCTCCCGCCAGCCACGCGGTGGCGAGGTGACGTTCGGCCTGCTGGTGGGCGTGTACCCGACGGGACGGGGCCACCTTCCCGAACCGAAGGGCGACGACGCATGACGACCACCGAAGCACCCGCGAAGGCCGGGCTGGGCCGCAACTACTGGAAGCTGTGGAGCGCGTCGGTCGTCTCGAACTTCGGTGACGGCCTCTCGGCGGTCGCCATCCCGTGGCTGGCCACGGCCGTCACCCGCGACCCGTTGCAGATCGCGCTGGTCACGCTGGTCACCCGGCTGCCGTGGCTGCTGTTCTCGCTGCCGGCCGGCGTCATCACCGATCGCCTCGACCGCCGCAAACTGGTCGCCGCCATGGACGTCCTGCGGTTCGTGGTCATGGGCGCCTTCGCCGTCGCGGTACTGGCCTGGCAGTCCGATCTGGCGACCCCGGACGAGATCGCCGGCGGCACCGCGGACCTGCCCGCGAACGGCACCGTCCTGCTGGTCCTGCTGTACCTGATGGCGTTCCTCCTCGGCACCGCCGAGGTGCTGCGCGACAACACCGCGCAGACACTGCTGCCGTCGATCGTCGAGAAGGACCGGCTCGAGAAGGCCAACGGGCGCATGTGGGGCGCCGAGGTCGTCGTCAACAACTTCGTCGGGCCGCCGCTGGCCGGCCTGCTGCTCGGCCTGGCGTTCGCGCTGCCGTTCTTTGTCAACGCCGGCACCTTCGCCATCGCGGCCGGGCTGGTGTTCATGCTGGCCGGGCAGTTCGCCCCGAAGGGCAAGGTCACCAGTGGCCGGATCAACTGGCGGACTGAGATCGGCGAGGGCCTGCGCTGGCTGTGGAACCACCACCTGCTGCGCTCGCTGGCCTTCCTGCTCGGTGCCGCGAACGGCCTGAGCGCCGCGGCCATGGCCATCTACGTGCTGGTCGCGCAGGAGATCCTCGACCTGAACGCGACGGAGTTCGGCATCCTGATGTCCGGGACGGCGGTCGGCGCGGTGCTCGGGTCACTGGTCGCCCACCGCGTCAGCGCCCGCATCGGCCCCGGCACGTCACTGTTCGTGTCGCTGATCGCGCTCGGCGGCAGCCTGGGCGCCATCGGGCTGGTGTCGTCGCCGTTCGTGGTCTATGCGGTGTTCGTCGTCGAGGGCTTCTTCATCGTGCTGTGGAACGTCATCACGGTATCGATGCGGCAGAGCATCATCCCCGACCACCTGCTCGGCCGGGTCAACTCCGTCTACCGGTTCTTCGGCTGGGGCGCCATCTCGCTCGGCACCCTGCTCGGCGGCGTGCTGGTGACCGTCGGCGACACCTGGCTCGGCCGCGAGTGGGCGCTACGACTGCCGTTCCTGGTCGCAGCGGCGGCGCACGTGGTGATGGTGCTCTACGCGCTGCCGCGGCTCACCAACGCCCGCATCGCGGCGGCCAAGGCCGCGGCGGACGACGCTCAGGCCTCGAAGGTGGAGGACAGTGTCGACTCGTGAGCCGTGCGCAGCTCGCCGACCGGCACCGTGAACAGTCCCTGCAGGTCGAGCTCGCCGCCGTCGTCGACCACGCCGATGCGCTGGTGCGGGTACCGCCGCGCCGAGCACATGTCGGTGAAGCGCACCTCCTCGGACCGCGGCACCGCCACGATGGCGCGGGCCTGCGACTCCGAGAACAGGAACACGAACGGGTCGATGCCGTCGGGCACCCACACCCGCGCGCCCACGCCGTGGCGCAGCACCGACTCGACCAGCGCCACGGCCAGCCCGCCGTCGGAGAGGTCGTGCGCGGCGTCGATCAGCCCGTCGCGTGAGGCGTTGACCAGGATCTCGGCCAGCTCGCGCTCGGCGGCGAGGTCGACCGACGGCGGCAGCCCGCCCAGGTGCTGGTGCTCGGCCCAGGCCCACTCGGAGCCGCCGAACTCGTCGCGGGTCTCGCCGAGCAGGTAGATGACCTGACCGGACTCGCGGAAGCCCTGCGGCGTGCGCCGGGCGACGTCGTCGAGCACGCCGAGCACGCCCACGATGGCCGTCGGCAGGATCGCGGTGTCGCCGGTCTGGTTGTACAGCGACACGTTGCCGCCGGTGACAGGGGTGCCGAGCGCCTGGCAGCCGTCGGCCAGGCCGCGGATCGCCTCAGCGAACTGCCACATGACGGCGGGGTCCTCGGGCGAGCCGAAGTTGAGGCCGTCGGTGACGGCGATGGGCGTGGCGCCCGTGGTGGCGACGTTGCGGTAGGCCTCGGCCAGCGCCAGCTGCGCCCCGGTGTACGGGTCGAGCTTGGCGTAGCGGCCGTTGCCGTCGGTGGCGATGGCCACGCCCAGCCCGGTCGCCTCGTCGATGCGCAGCACGCCGGCGTCCTCGGGCTGCGCGAGCACGGTGTTGCCGAGCACGTAGCGGTCGTACTGGTCGGTGATCCAGGCCTTCGAGGCGAGGTTCGGCGACGCCAGCAGCCGCAGCAGGGTGCCGCGCAGCTCGTCACCGGTGCTCGGTCGGGGCAGCTCGTCCGGCCGGTCCGCCTGCAGCGAGTCCTGCCAGTCCGGACGCGCGAACGGCCGCTCGTAGACCGGGCCGTCGTGCGCCACGGTGCGCGGGTCGACGTCGACGATGGTCTCGCCGTGCCAGTCGATGATCAGCCGGCCGGTGCCGGTGACCTCGCCGATGACGGCGGTCTCGACGTCCCACTTGGCGGTGATGGCGAGGAACGCGTCGAGGTTCTCGGGCGTGACGACGCCCATCATGCGCTCCTGCGACTCCGACATCATGATCTCGCCGGGCGTCAGGCTGGGGTCGCGCAGCAGCACCTTCTCGAGCTGGACGTACATGCCGCCGTCACCGTTGCTGGCCAGCTCGGACGTCGCGCAGGAGATGCCGGCCGCGCCGAGGTCCTGGATGGCCTCGACGACGCGCGCCTCGAACAGCTCGAGGCAGCACTCGATGAGCACCTTCTCCATGAACGGGTCGCCGACCTGCACCGCCGGGCGCTTCGACGGCTTGCTGTCGTCGAAGGACTCCGAGGCCAGGATGGACGCGCCGCCGATGCCGTCGCCGCCGGTGCGCGCCCCGAACAGCACCACCTTGTTGCCGACGCCGGTGGCGTTGGCCAGGTGGATGTCCTCGTGCTTCATGACGCCGACGCACAGGGCGTTGACCAGTGGGTTCGCGGCGTACGACGGGTCGAAGACCACCTCGCCGCCGATGTTGGGCAGGCCCAGGCAGTTGCCGTAGCCGCCGACGCCGGCCACCACGCCGGGCAGCACCCGGTGCGTGTCGTCGGCGTCGAGCGGGCCGAAGCGCAGGGAGTCCATGACGGCGACCGGCCGGGCGCCCATGGCGAGGATGTCGCGGACGATGCCGCCGACGCCCGTGGCCGCGCCCTGGTACGGCTCGACATAGGACGGGTGGTTGTGCGACTCGATCTTGAACGTGACCGCGTAGCCGTGGCCGATGTCGACGACGCCGGCGTTCTGCCCCATGCCGACGAGCAGCGCGTCGGACTGCGGCGCCTTCTCGCCGAACTGGCGCAGGTGCACCTTGGACGACTTGTACGAGCAGTGCTCGGACCACATGACGCTGTACATGGCCAGCTCGGCGTTGGTGGGCCGGCGGGCGAGGATGTCGCGGATGCGCTGGTACTCGTCGGCCTTGAGGCCGAGCTCGTCCCAGGGCTGCGGCTGGTCGGGCGTCTTGGCCGCCAGCTCGACGGTGTCGATCACGAACGGACCAGTCCTTCCAGGACGGACGTGAAGAAGCCGAGGCCGTCGGTGCCGGGCCCGGTCAGCGACTCGACCGCGTGCTCGGGGTGCGGCATGAGCCCGACGACGTTGCCGCGGGCGTTGGTGACGCCGGCGATGTCGCGGTAGGACCCGTTGGGGTTGTCGCCGAGGTAGCGAACGACGACCCGGCCCTCGCCCTCGAGCTCGTCGAGAGTGCGCTCGTCGGCCACGTAGCCGCCCTCGCCGTTCTTCAGCGGGATGACGACCTGCTGCCCCGCCTCGTAGCCGGACGTCCACGCCGTCGACACCGACTCGACCCGCAGCGGCTGGTCGCGGCAGACGAACTTGCGGTGGTCGTTGCGGATCAGCGCGCCCGGCAGCAGGTGCGACTCGCAGAGGATCTGGAAGCCGTTGCAGATGCCCAGCACCGGCAGCCCGCCGCGGGCGGCGTCGACGACGCGCTCCATGACGGGGGCGAACCGGGCGATGGCGCCGCAGCGCAGGTAGTCGCCGTAGGAGAAGCCGCCCGGCAGCACCACGGCATCGACCCCGTGCAGGTCGGCGTCACCGTGCCAGAGCGAGACCGCCTCGCCGCCGGCGACCCGCACGGCGCGGGCGGCGTCGCGGTCGTCGAGGGAGCCGGGGAACGTGACGACGCCGATGCGCATCAGACGCCGGCCTCCACGTGGACGGTGAAGTCCTCGATGACCGGGTTGGCCAGCAGCGTGGCGGCGGCGCGCTCGATCTCGGCCACCGCCTCGGGCGTGGCCTCGCCGTCGAGCTCGATCTCGAACCGCTTGCCTTGCCGGACCGAGGCGACGCCGTCGAAGCCCAGGCGGCCGAACGCCCCCTGCACGGCTTTGCCCTGCGGGTCGAGAATCTCGGGTTTGAGCATGACGTCGACAACGACGCGGGCCACGGGCACGCTCCTCGCGCGGCAGAAGTACCAGGGAACGTGCCCCAGGATACCTATTCGCCGCCGTCGGACGCGGATCAGTCCGGGACGACCAGCCGGAAGCCCACGCCGCGCACCGAGACCACCCGCAGCTCGTCGACCACGAGCGCCAGCCGCCGGCGCAGCCGCTTCACCGCCGACACGACGGGGTCGGAGTCGCCGAGGTAGCGGGTCTTCCAGATGCGGGCCATGAGCTCCTCGAACGTCCACACCCGGCCGGCCTCGGTGGCCAGCGTCGCCAGCAGGTCGAACTCGCGGGCGCTGAGCGCGATGTCGACGTCGCCCCAGGTGACCTGACGCGACACCAGGTCGACGCGCAGACACCCGCGTTCGATGACGCGCTGGTCGAGGTCCTCGACGCCGGCCGGGCTGTCCGGGACGGTGGCCTCGCCGACCAGCAGCCGGCGGGCCGCCTCGGGGTCGGGGGCCACCATCACGATGGCGCGCCGGTCGATCGCCTGGGCGATCGCGGTCGAGTCCTCGAGTGTCGTGCCGACACAGATGACGAATGGCGTGATCGTTTCAATGTATGGCGCTGCGGACACCATGCACCAACTCCCTGCAAACCGCCCCACCGATTGCTTGGCAGCATGACAGGTTTCACGACGGTTTGGTATGTCTCGCGGAATATTTCCGGTTAAATCCCGGGCATCCTGCAGTCAATCCGCCAGACAGCGCCCATCAACGGCCTCGGTCTTGCCCATGAACCGACCTTGTAGCGCTAGCCGGACGTAGCGAGGATGGCGCCACCGCATTTCGGACAAGTGTGACATGGCGCCCCGGTCACCTGCCTTCGTCATGTCGCACGCCGACCCTGGAGGTCCCCGTGCAGCTCCAATCCCCTCGAAGGTGGCGATATCTCGCCGCCGTACTCTCGGTCTTCGCCTTGGTGTCGGCCGTTCTGGCCACCACTCCGGCGCAGGCCGGATTCGGCCGGCCGGCCCAGCCGGCCTCGAAGATCGAGCCCGGCATGTTCGACCCGGACGCCGTCAAGGACAGCGCCGACTTCTGGGTCCGGTTCGCCTCGTCCGCCCGGACCACCTCCGCGACGGACATCGCGGACTGGGCCGAACGTGGTCAGTTCGTGGTCGACCAGCTGAAGGCGACCGCCGACCAGTCGCAGGCCACCGTCCGCAAACTGCTGGACGAACGCGGCATCGGCTACGAGGCCCACTGGATCACCAACGCGATCCTCGTCGAGGACGGCTCCCGCGCCCTTGCCGAGGAGCTCGCCGCGCTCGACGCCGTCGAGCAGATCCGGGCGCCGCGCACCTACGAGCTGCCCGAGCCCGTCGACGCGAAGCCGTCCTCCGGCATGAGCACGAACGCGGTCGAGTGGGGGATCTCCAACATCAACGCCGACGACGTCTGGTCGCAGTTCGGCGTCCGCGGTGAGGGCATCGTCGTCGCGAACATCGACAGCGGCGTCGACTACGACCACCCCGCGCTGGTCGAGCAGTACCGCGGCAACACCGGGACCGGGTTCGATCACGATTACAACTGGTTCGACGCCACCGGCTCCAGCGACACCCCGTTCGACGGGGCCGGCAGCTCGCACGGCACCCACACGATGGGCACCATGGTGGGCGACGACGGCGCCGGCAACCAGATCGGCGTGGCGCCCGGCGCGTCGTGGATCGCGGCCAACGGCTGCAACACCTGCTCCGACGCCGACCTCATCGCGTCGGGCGAGTGGATGCTCGCGCCGACCGACCTCAACGGCGACAACCCGGACGTGACGAAGCGCCCGCACATCGTCAACAACTCGTGGGGGTCGATCTTCCCGTCGAACGACCCGTTCATGGAGGACATCCTCATCGAGTGGGCGAACGCCGGCATCTTCGGCGTGTGGTCCAACGGCAACAGCGGCGACGCCTGCGAGACCAGCGGCTCGCCCGGCAGCCGGACCGTCAACTTCTCCGTCGGCGCGTACGACCAGAACAACAACATCGCCGACTTCTCCGGCCGGGGCCCGGGCCAGGACGGCGAGATCAAGCCGAGCATCGCAGCGCCCGGCGTGAACGTCCGCTCGTCGATCAACAACGGCGCCTACGGCTCGCTCTCCGGCACCTCCATGGCGGCACCGCACACCGCGGGCGCCATCGCCCTGCTGTGGTCGGCCGCCCCGACGCTGGTCGGCGACATCGCCGGCACGCGTGCGCTGCTCGAGGAGACGGCCATCGACGTCGAGGACCTGCAGTGCGGCGGCACGGCCGACGACAACAACGTCTGGGGTGAGGGCCGGCTCGACGCGCTGGCGCTGCTCGAGGCGGCTCCGACCGGTGAGACCGGCACGCTGTCGGGCACCGTCACCGCGGCCGGCGCCCCGGTCGAGGGTGCCACCGTCACCGTCGCCGGCCCGATCGAGCGCGAGACCACCACCGGCGCGGACGGCACCTACTCGCTCGTCCTCTCCGCCGGCGACTACGACGTGGCGGTGTCCGCGTTCGGCTACGCGACGGCGACCGCCACGGCCACTGTCACCGCCGAGACCACCACCACGCTCGACGTCGCACTCGAGGCGGCCGACAGCCATCCCGTCACCGGCACCGTCACCGACGCGCAGTCCGGCGACCCCGTGGCCGGCGCCACCGTCACCATCGAGGGCGCGCCGGTCGAGCCCGCGACGACGGGCGCCGACGGCACCTACACGTTCGCCGCGGTTCCGGCCGGGACGTACGAGCTGACCGCCGACGGCGGCCGCTGCAGCGACCCGCTCACGCAGTCGCTGACGGTCAGCGGTCCGTCGACGCTGGACTTCGCGCTCCCGGCGCGCAGCGACGGCTACGGCTACTTCTGCACCACGGGCCCGTCGGGCTACGCCGAGGGCACCACCCAGGTGGCCCTGACCGGGGACGAGTCGACGGCGTCGGTCGCGCTGCCGTTCGACTTCCCGTTCTACGGCGAGAGCTACGACACCGCGTACCTGTCCTCGAACGGGCACGTGAACTTCCTCGCGCCGATCACCAACTACACCAACACCGCCATCCCCGGTGCCGCGGCGCCCAACGCCACCATCGCGCCGCTCTGGGACGACCTGCACATCCAGGCCGACGGCGGCGTCTACACCGGCACCGTCGACGGCGGGTTCGTCATCGAGTACCGCAACGTCGCGTTCTACAACGTGGCGAACCTCCGGGTCGACTTCAGCGTGACCCTGCACGAGGACGGCACCATCACCGTCGGCTACCGCAACCTCGACCCGGCCCAGGCGCGCGAGCTCGGCAACAGCGCCACCGTCGGCATCGAGAACGCCACCGGCACCGACGGCCTGCAGTACTCGTTCAACGAGGCCGCGCTGGCCGACGGCACCGGCATCACGTTCTCCCTGCCGCCGAACGGCATCGTCCAGGGCACCGTCACCGACGCCAACGACGACCTGCCGGTCGAGGGCGCGACGGTGGCCGCGGTGGCCGCCGACGGCACCGTCGTCCGCTCGGTCAGCACCGGCGCCGACGGCGCCTACCGCATGCAGCTGTTCTTCGGCGCCTACTCGATCCAGGCCAGCAGGGACGGCTACACGACCGGCAGCGACGACGTCGTCATCAACCAGGACGGCGAGGTCAACACGATCGACTTCGCGCTGCCCACCGGCATCGCCGTCGTCGAGTCCGACGACCTGTCCTGGACGATCACCGAGGGCCAGACCCGCTCCGGCGAGGTGACCATCACCAACGCCGGCTCGGCGGACCTGGCCTGGGAGGCGACCGAGGTCAACCGCGGCTCCGGCCGGCAGACGGCGATGACCCCGGCGCTCATGGGCAGCTCCAAGGTCGACGCGAATGCCATGACGGCGCTCGGCACCTACTCCGAGGAGCAGCTGGCCGAGCTGGCGTCGCGCGACATGGCGCCGAACGCGCCCGGCGACGTCCTGGCCCAGTGGGACACCGCCGGCCTGAGCGTCGCCTGGGGTGTCGGCTACGACGGCGACGTCTGGGTGTCCGACCCCGACGCCATCACCAACCACCAGTTCTCCACGTCCGGCGAGCCGGGCGAGGTGTTCTCGGGCAACTGGGGCGGCGTCTGGAACGGCGACATGGCACTGGACGCCAGCAGCGGCGCGATGTGCCAGGTCAACGTCGGCGGCGACAACGCGATCCACTGCTTCGACACCGCCGACGGGTCCGAGCAGTACGTGATCTCGGGCTCGCCGTGGAACGGCATCTCGCAGCGCGGCCTCGCCTACAACCCCGTCGACGACGTCTTCTACATCGGCGGCTGGAACGAGGGCATCATCTACACCGTCGCGGGCCAGTCCCACGACGACCCGGGTGCCACCCTCGCCCAGTGCTCGACGGAGGACGCCTCCATCGCCGGCCTCGCCTACAACCCGACGGCGAACGTGCTCTGGATGGTCAACAGCTCGCTGACCACGTTCATCTACCAGATCGACCCGTCGACCTGCGACACCATCTCGACGATCGAGTTCCCGGAGCAGGGCAACGGCCCGGGCGCCGGCCTGGAGATGAACGACACCGGCGAGCTCTGGGCGACCAGCCAGCTCACGAACACGGCGTACCTCGTCGACACCGGCGTCCCGAACGCCAGTGACGTGCCGTGGCTCTCGGAGGACCCGTCGTCCGGGACGCTCGCTCCGGGTGAGTCGGTGACGGTGACGGTCACGGCCGACAGCACCGGCCTCGAGCCGGGCCTCTACGAGGCGACGCTGACGATCGCGACCAACGCCGGACGGGTCCCGGACCACCAGATCCCGGTCTCGCTGCTCGTGCCCGCGTACCAGGTCGGCGTCAACGCCGGCGGGGCCGCGTACACCGACAGGGACCAGGACGTCTGGATGGCGGACAAGCAGTACTCCGCCGGGTCCTGGGGCTGGGTCGGCCAGCGCGTCGAGACCTCCTCGACCAACCGGGCGATCGGCGGCACCGAGGACGACCCGCTGTTCAAGGACCGGCGCTCCGGCATCTTCAGCTACCGGTTCGACAACGTGCCGGCCGGCACCTACGAGGTGGAGCTCGGGTTCGCGGAGTTCCAGGCCAACATGCTGCCCGGGCGGCGCGTATTCGACGTCAGCGTCAACGGGGACTATGTCCTGGTCAACCATGACGTCGCCGCCGAGGTCCGCGGGCTCTGGGCCGACCAGCACACCATCGTCGTCGAGCACGACGGCGGCGCGATGAACATCCAGTTCCACGACCGCTTCGGCTACCAGCTGCCGATCGTCAACGCCCTGCGCGTGACCGACCGGCCCGACCTGTAGGAGGGTGCTCGTCCGGGGGCGGTGCCGTTGCGGCGCCGCCCCCGGCGGCATGTCCGGCGGCTGCCCACGACGCACGACGGGGCCGGCTCTCGCCAGCCCCGTTCGTTCCCTACGGGTTCGCCCGCTACCTCAGCAGCGTCACGAGCTCCATCAGGGGAACACCCAGGAGGAGGAGCACCACCACGATCACGATCGGCGCGACATCACGTACCATCTCGCCGACGATCTTGGTGTACTTGCGGGCCGTCTCCAGCCGCGCCAGCATGCTTCCTCGCCTGTTGCTGTGACTCACTAGAGCCCCTTCCCTCAGGGGCCACCCAGTGAACCGCTCCAACAGTCCGCCCGGTGGCCCATCCACTTTCGATGAACCACACACAGGCGGATCCCGTATGTAGTTAGCCCTTCAGGATGACATCTGGTCACGGTGTGGTCAATGGCTGTAGGCTGATTCATGGCCTGGGGAGGTGCTCCAACACCGACGATCCAGGCCAAGGCCCCGGCGCGCCCTTCGTTGCTGTGGCTCCGCGCCGGGGCCGCTTTGTCGGGGGAGGTGCTGCTAACACCGTCGATCCCGACCTAGAACCCCGGCGCGCCTCCTTGTTGCTTGGACTCCGAGCCGGGGTTTCTGCTGCTCAGCTCTCAGAGAATCGGCGACGGGGTGTAGGCCGCGGCCACCGGGTGGGCGGCGGCGATCTCGTCGACCCGGGCGACGACGGCGCCGACCTGGGCCCGCGCGGCGCCGGTGAACTCCAGCGGTGCCCGGACCAGCGAGTCCAGGTGCGCCTGGTCGAGCCCCAGCCGCTCGTCGCCGGCCAGCCGCTCGAACAGGTCGTTGCGCTCCGCGCCCTGCTCGCGCATGGACAGTGCGACGGCGACGGCGTGCTCCTTGATGGCCTCGTGCGCCGTCTCGCGCCCGACCCCGGCCTTGACCGCGGCCATGAGCACCGACGTCGTGGCGAGGAAGGGCAGGTACCGGTCCAGCTCACGGGAGATGACCGCCGGGTAGGCCCCGAACTCGTCGAGCACGGTGAGGAAGGTCTCGAACAGGCCGTCCAGCGCGAAGAAGGCGTCCGGCAGCGCGACCCGGCGCACGACCGAGCAGAACACGTCGCCCTCGTTCCACTGGGCGCCGGCCAGCTCGGCCGCCATGGAGGCGTAGCCGCGCAGGACGACGGCGAGGCCGTTGACCCGCTCGCAGGACCGGGTGTTCATCTTGTGCGGCATGGCGCTCGAGCCGACCTGGCCGGCCTTGAACCCCTCGGTGACCAGCTCCTGCCCCGCCATGAGCCGGATGGTGGTGGCCAGCGACGACGGCCCGGCGGCGACCTGGACCAGCGCCGACACGACGTCGTGGTCCAACGACCGCGGGTAGACCTGGCCGACGCTGGTGAACACCCGCTCGAAGCCGAGATGCCCGGCGATGCGCCGCTCCAGCTCGGCCAGCCGGGCGTCGTCGCCGCCGAGGAGGTCGAGCATGTCCTGCGCGGTGCCGACCGGGCCCTTGATGCCGCGCAGCGGGTACCGGGCCAGCAGGTCCGACACCCGCTCGAACGCCACCACCAGCTCGTCGGCGGCCGACGCGAACCGCTTGCCGAGCGTCGTGGCCTGCGCCGGCACGTTGTGGCTGCGCCCGGCCATGACGGTGTCGGCGTGCTCCGCCGCGCGGGCGGCCAGCCGGACGAGGACGGCCACCATGCGGTCGCGGACGTGCTCGAGCGAGAGGCGGATCTGCAGCTGCTCGACGTTCTCGGTGAGGTCGCGGCTGGTCATGCCCTTGTGGACGTGCTCGTGGCCGGCGAGCGCGTTGAACTCCTCGATGCGCGCCTTGACGTCGTGGCGGGTCACCCGCTCGCGGGCGGCGATGGAGTCGAGGTCGACGTCCTCGAGGACGGCCTGGTAGGCCTCGACGACGCCGTCAGGCACGTCGACGCCGAGATCGCGCTGGGCCTGCAGCACGGCCAGCCAGAGCCGCCGTTCGAGGACGATCTTGTTCTGCTGCGACCAGAGCCGGGTGAGCTCCGGCGAGGCGTAGCGGGCGGCGAGGACGTCGGGAATCGAGGGCTTGTCAGGCACGACGCCCATTCTCCCGCACGCCGCGACCCCACGTGCCGGTCGGCACCACCCGTTTGGAAATCGGGCGTTCGGGCATCAACTGATCACCGAGCTCAGCCGCCGCCGGCACCCCCGGTGGCCTGGGAGTGAAGGGAAGAGAAGCAAATGGAATTCCTCCTGTGGATCCTGGCCGTCATCCTGGTCATCGCGGGCATCGTCTCGCTGGTGCGCGGCCAGATGCTGTGGGGCATCGTGCTCATCGTCGTCGGCCTGCTCGTCGGCCCTGGCGGTGTGAGCATCTTCACCTGACCCGCGCGGTGGTGCCGAGGCGCCACCGCGCACGTCAGGCGCCGCCGTCGCTTGCGGACCGGGACCGGTCCGCGAGCGACGGCACTTCGGCGAGGAACGCCCGCAGCACCGCACGGACGCGGTCCGGCGGCATGTCCGCGGGCACGAACATCGCCTGGGCGGCCAGCCCGTCGACGAAGACGTGCAGGTACTCCGCCCACGCCGCGACGCGCGGATCCAGGCCGTCGGCCGGCACCGGTTCGTTCGGGTAGCCCGAGAGCCGGTACACGATCTGCAGGTAGATGTCGCGCTGCTCGGCCCACATGCGGGCCGACTCCTCCACGTGGTCGGTCCGCGACCACTCCCCGATGGCCAGCCACAGCTGGTACTCCTCGCGCCGCTGCTCGTCCAGCGGGATCAGCTGTTCCAGGATGCCCGCCGCCAGTTCCGGCAGCGGCAGGGCGAACTCATGCTCGCCGACGTACGCGCGGATCCGCGCCCCCACCCGCTCGGTGACCATGCGCGCGGTGAACTCGCGCAGCTCGCGCTGGGTGGCGAAGTAGTGCCGCAGCGCGCCCGTGGACCACCCGGCCTCGGCCGCGACCGTCCGCACGGACGCCCCGGCGGCGCCGTCGCGCACGACCACCCGCAGCACCGCGTCGACGATCTCGCGGCGGCGCTGCTCGTGGTCGACCACCTTCGGCATGGGGCCTTTCTATCACGACTGTGCTAATTTATTTCGCACAGTCGTGTTGGAACAGGGGAAGGATCATCATGAAGGACCGCTGGGCGCCCTGGTGGGTGTACGTCATCGCCATCGCGGGCGCGAACTACTTGCGGCAGGTGATCGTGCCGACCGGCGAGACCGCCGTCGACGTCGCCCCGTTCGCCGCGGTCGTCGTCGTGGTCGCGGTCGTCGTGACCGTCGTCTTCCGGGCGACCCGCGCGAGCAGGAGCCGGTGACATGGGTCTCGACGTCGTCCTGCCGGTCTACGGCCTGGCGCTGCTCGACACCCTGAGCCCGGCGACGATCGGCATCTCGATCTACCTGCTGCTCACCGGCGGCCTGCGCACGGCCCGCCTGCTGACCAGCTACCTCGCGACGGTCGCGGCGTTCTACTTCTGCCTCGGCGTCGCCCTCATGGCCGGGCTCGGCGCCGTCACCGACTCCCTCGGCGACGCGATGCACGGCCGCACCGCCTACCTCGTCCAGGCCGGCATCGGCGCGGCGCTCTTCGTCGGCTGCTGGTTCGTGCCCACGAAGAAGAAGGAGCGGGAGGACGGCGACGGCGCCAGCGGTGCGGCCGGGCGGTCGGAGCGGCGGGCCGGGCGGGCACAGACGATTCCGGCGATGGTCGGCCTCGGCGTCACCACCGGGCTGCTCGAGGCGGCGACGGCGCTGCCCTACCTCGCAGCGATCGGGCTGATGACCTCCGCCGGACTGAGCCCGGCTCAGTGGGCGCCGCTGCTGGCCGGCTACACCGTCGTCATGGTGCTGCCGGGCCTGCTGCTGTACGTGGTCTGGCGGGTCGCCGGCGAGCGGGTGCGGTCGCGGTTCGAGCGGTTCCGCGACTGGCTGCGGGCCAACTCCGGCGAGACTCTGGCCTGGATCATGGGCATCGCCGGCGTGCTCCTGGTCCGTGACGCGGTCCCGAGCTTGCTAGCATTCTAGCCATGCCCGACAAGGTGCAGTTCAACGTCTACCTGCCGCCCGACGTCGTCCGCGCGGTCAAGCACCGCAGCATCGACGAGGGCCTGAGCCTGTCGGCGTTCGTCGAGAAGGCACTCACGCAGTATCTCGCCGCGGCCCAGGAGGAGGATCCCCGATGACCGAGCCCGTGCTCACCGCACGCCCGGTCCGGCGCACGCCGCACGTCGAGCAGTGGGTCCTGATCATCGAGGCCCTCGGCGGCGTGGCGACGGGGTCCGGCGTGGCGGCGGGGTCCGACGGCGTCGAGCTCGCCCTGGGCGGCGGGCGGGTCGCCGTCGTCCGTGCCGACGAGCCCGGCACCGAGCTCGGGTTCACCGCGCCCGACCTGCTCGCCCTGGCCGAGCAGTGCGAGCGCAACGGGCTGGCGACGGTGTCGGCCGGCGGCCGCCTCGAGGTCACCGGGCCCGACGGCCTGCGCCTGCACGTCGACGAGCGCCCTGACACGGCGCCGGTCCCGGGCGCCGACCCGGCGTTGTCGGCACTGCCGCTCTGGTACACGCCGGACGTGCCGGGCGCGGCCGGCGTCCTGGACCGGCTCGGGCTGACGGTGCGCATCGCGGCGCACTCCGGCACGTGGGTCGACTTCACGGCGCCGGGCGGCGGGCTGGTGGCGGCGCACGGCCCCGAGCCGACCGGCGTCCAGCTGTCCTTCGAGTACGACGGCGACGTGCGCGCCCTGGCGGAGCGGCTGGTGCGTCACGGGCTCGGCGCCACCGTCGTCGACGAGAACTACGGGCTCACCGTCCGGCTCCCCGATCCCGACGGCGGACGCGACATCTACGTGAACCAGACCCAGTCCGACCTGCACGGATTCCGCCGGGCCGGCTCGTAGTCCGTGCCGGGCGGAATGCCGGGGCGGCGCCGCGGGGTTGTCCCTGTGGTCATCCCCCGACACGAACGAGGCACGCATGTCCCGACCGATTCGCATCGGTGTCCAGATCCAGCCGCAGCACGCCGACTACAAGGAGATCCGCCGTGCCGCTGCCGAGGCCGAGGACCTCGGTGTCGACATCGTCTTCAACTGGGACCACTTCTTCCCGCTGCGCGGTGAGCCCGACGGCAAGCACTTCGAGTCGTGGACCATGCTCGGCGCCTGGGCGGAGCAGACCTCCCGGGTCGAGATCGGCGCGCTGGTGAGCAGCGTCGGCTACCGCAACCCCGAGCTGCTGGCCGACATGGCCCGCACCGTCGACCACATCAGCGACGGCCGGCTCATCCTGGGCATCGGCGGCGGCTGGTTCCAGCGCGACTACGACGAGTACGGCTACGAGTTCGGCACTGCCGGCAGCCGGCTGGACGAGCTCGGCGAGGCGCTGCTGCGCATCAAGAGCCGCTGGTCGAAGCTGAACCCGCCACCCACGCGCGACATCCCGATCCTCATCGGCGGTGGCGGCGAGAAGAAGACGCTGCGCCACGTCGCCGAGCACGGCACCATCTGGCACGCCTTCGGCGACGCCCGCATCCTGCGGCACAAGTCCGAGGTGCTGGACGGCTGGTGCGCGACGGTCGGCCGCGACCCGAACGAGATCGAGCGCTCGACGGCAGTGAGCGGCCACCCCGGCCCCGCCGCCGAAGACCTCCTCGACCTCGGCATCACCCTCTTCACCCTCAGCGCGTCCGGCCCGCTGTACGATCTCGGCTCCATCGCCGCCTGGACCGCCTGGCGCGACAACCACAACTCCAACCGAGCCTGAGCCGAGCCGACGAGGCCGAGCCGACCCCACGGGAGCCGGTGGGAGGGGATGCCGTCAGGGGTAGGCGCGGGCGTCCGAGCGAGGAACGAGCGAGGCGGGCGGGGACGGCATCCCCTCCCACCGGCGACCCGAGGTGACCGTCTACCGGCCGATGATCAGGCTCATGGCCTCAGCGCGAGTGGTCGCGTCACGCAGCTGGCCCCGGACGGCGCTGGTGACCGTCTTCGCACCGGGCTTCCGGACGCCCCGCATCGTCATGCAGAGGTGCTCCGCTTCGACGACGACGATGACCCCGGCCGGCTTCAGCAGCTCGACCAGGGAGTTCGCGACCTGCGACGTCAGCCGCTCCTGCACCTGCGGCCGCTTGGCGTAGACGTCGACGAGCCGGGCCAGCTTGGACAGCCCGGCGATGCGGCCCGTGGGGCCGGGGATGTAGCCGACGTGCGCGTAGCCGTAGAACGGGACCAGGTGGTGTTCGCACATGGAGGCCAGCTCGATGTCCTTGACCAGCACCATCTCATCGTGGCCGAGCTCGAACGTCGTGGTCAGGACATCGGCGGGGTTCTGGCGCAGGCCGCGGAACATCTCTTCGTACGCCCGCGCCACTCGTGACGGGGTCTCGAGCAGGCCGTCGCGCTCGGGGTCTTCGCCGACGGCGATCAGCAGCTCGCGGACCGCCGCCTCCACCCGGGCGTGGTCGAACTGCCCGGGTGGCTCCGGCAGCACCGGCTCCGCGTTCACGCCCCTCAGCCCTCGACCGGGCCCTCGGGCCGCGGCACCGGCGTGATGACCGGCGTCGGGTCGGGCGCGACGGTGATGGCGGCCTTCTCCTCAGCGTGGTGGCCGTTGGTCGACACCTTGATGGGGAAGGCGACCGGGCCGCGCTCGGACGGCTTGCGCGTGGCCGAGCCCGTCCAGGCCGGCCGGCGGCCGTGCTTGCGGATGGGCGCGAAGACCTCGGCGACCTCTTCCTTGTTCAGCGTCTCGCGCTCGAGCAGCTCCAGGACGAGGTTGTCGAGCACCTCGCGGTTCTCGACCAGGATGTCGAACGCCTCTTGGTGCGCGGTCTCGATGAGCTTGCGGACCTCTTCGTCGACGACGCCGGCCACGTTCTCGGAGTAGTCGCGCTCGTGGCCCATGTCGCGGCCCAGGAACGGCTCGGACCGGTCGGAGCCGAACTTGATGGCGCCGAGCCGCTCGGTCATGCCGTACTGGGTGACCATGCGACGGGCCAGCGTGGTGGCCTTGTCGATGTCGTTGGCCGCGCCCGTGGTGGGGTCGTGGAAGACGAGCTCCTCGGCCGCCCGGCCGCCCATCATGTAGGCGAGCTGGTCGAGCATCTCGTTGCGCGTGGTGGAGTACTTGTCCTCGTCGGGCAGCACCATGGTGTAGCCCAGGGCACCGCCGCGCGGCAGGATCGTCACCTTGTGCACCGGATCTGTGTGGTGCAGCGCCGCGGCCACCAGGGCGTGCCCGCCCTCGTGGTAGGCCGTGATGCGCTTCTCGGCGTCCTTCATGAGGCGCGAGCTCTTCTGCGGGCCGGCGACCACGCGGTCGATGGCCTCGTCGAGCGCCTGCGGCGAGATCATCTTCTCGTTCTTGCGCGCCGTCAGCAGCGCCGCCTCGTTCAGCACGTTGGCGAGGTCGGCACCAGTGAAGCCCGGCGTCCGGCGCGCCACGGCGCGGAGGTCGGCGTCCTCGGTCAACGGCTTGCCGCGGGCGTGCACGCCGAGGATCTTCTCGCGGCCCTCGAGGTCGGGCGGCTCGACGGCGATCTGCCGGTCGAAGCGGCCCGGGCGCAGCAGCGCGGGGTCGAGGATGTCGGGGCGGTTGGTCGCCGCGATGAGGATGACGTTGGTCTTGACGTCGAAGCCGTCCATCTCGACCAGCAGCTGGTTCAGCGTCTGCTCGCGCTCGTCGTGACCGCCGCCCATGCCGGCGCCACGGTGGCGGCCGACGGCGTCGATCTCGTCGACGAACACGATGGCGGGCGCGTTCTCCTTGGCCTCCTTGAACAGGTCGCGGACCCGGGAGGCGCCGACGCCGACGAACATCTCGACGAAGTCGGAACCGGAGATGGAGTAGAACGGCACCCCGGCCTCGCCGGCGACCGCGCGGGCCAGCAGCGTCTTGCCGGTACCGGGCGAGCCGTAGAGCAGCACGCCCTTGGGGATCTTGGCGCCGACCGCCTGGAACTTGCCCGGCTCCTGCAGGAACTCCTTGATCTCGTGGAGCTCCTCGATGGCCTCGTTGGCGCCGGCGACGTCGGCGAACGTCGTCTTCGGGGCGTCCTTGCTGGCCAGCTTGGCGCGGGACTTGCCGAACTGCATGACCCGGCCGCCACCGCCCTGCATCTGGGTCATGAAGAAGAAGATGAGCGCGCCGAGGATCAGGAACGGCAGCAACGTGCCGAGGATGCCCCAGAGGATGCTCGGCTGCGGGATGTCGACGTTGTAGCTCTCGAGGCTGGTGCCGCTCTCGTCGTAGAGGTTCTGCAGCGACTCCTGCAGCTGCAGGCCCTGCCCCTCGACGTACTGCGAGACGATCTTGGTGTCGTCGCCGTCGGCCAGCGTGAGCTCGATCTCCTGCGTCTCGCCGCCGGTGATCTTCGCGGACTTGACGTTGCCGGCCTCGATCTCGTGAACGACGCGGGCGGTGTCGACCTCTTCCGCGCCCCCGGCACGGTCCAGCACGCTGCTCAGCACGACGGCCGCGAGCACGAAGACGAGCAACCAGATGAGTGGTCGCGTGAATCGCTTGGCGTTCATGATGCGAGACCTTGCGGCCCCGTACCTCCTGATGATCGGCTGCCTTCAGCACATGCCGCGAACGCCCGGCACGTCCACCGAAGGTGTCGGATCGTCCGACGATACCTTGCGCGGGCCTGCGCGACCATTCCGGCAGGTCTGTTACATGGTAGGAACGTCGCAGGTGAGCCGCCGTGTTCCCGGGGCGGCCCACCGAGTCCGTCACATCGCATGCTCGTCAGCTGTACACGTGCGGCGCCAGAGTACCGACGACCCGCAGGTTGCGGTAGCGCTCGGCGAAGTCGAGGCCGTAGCCGACCACGAACGCGTTGGGGATGTCGTAGCCGACGTAGCGCACCTCGACGGCCGTCTTCGCGGCCTCGGGCTTGCGCAGCAGCGTGCACACCTCGACCGACGCCGGCCCGCGCGAGCGCAGGTTCGAGACCAGCCACGACAGCGTCAGCCCGGTGTCGATGATGTCCTCGACCACCAGCACGTGCCGGTCGGTGATGTCGGTGTCGAGGTCCTTGACGATGCGCACCACGCCGCTGGACCGCGTGCCCGAGCCGTACGACGAGATGGCCATCCAGTCCTGCTCGACATGCCGCGACAGGTGCCGGCTGAGGTCCGCCATGACCATGATCGCGCCCTTGAGCACGCCGACGAGCAGCAGGTCCTTGCCCTCGTAGTCGCGCTCGATGGAACGCGCCATCTCGGCGAGCTTGCTCTGGATCTCCTCCTCCGTGAAGAGGATCTTCTCGAGGTCGCCATCGACGTGTTCTGGATCCACGACGGCAGCCTTTCACACGCCGCTTCGGTGGGGTGTGGTGAGGCAGAAGATGCTGCGCCGGCTCCGCTTCGCGGCGGTGAAGCATGCCGCGTGCGCTCTTGACGCCGGCTCCACATCTTCTGCCTCCCCGCACCGCTCCGCTCGGCTCAGCCGGCTTCCGTCCCCTTGCGGGGGGTGAAGTGGAGGGCGCCTTCGGCGCGGGTGGCGCGGAGGGCGCCGGGGAGGTCCACTCCGATCTGGCCTCGCCAGGCGGTCACCAGGGTGTCGACGGCGGCGACGTGTGCGGCCGTGAGGTCGGTAGCCGGGCTGCCCGCGGCGATCGCCGCCCGGCGCAGCACTCGCCACCGGACCGCCCGCGGCAGCACCGCCAGCTCGGCGACGGCCAGGGTGTCGACGGCGGCTGCCTGCGCGTCCAGGGCGTCGGCGTCGGCGCGGGCGAGGTCGGCGGTGCGGGCCAGCGCCTCGGCGACCCCCGGCCCCAGCTCCGCCTCGAGCACGGGCAGCACCCGATGCCGCACCCGCGCCCGCGCGTACGCCGCGTCCTCGTTGTGCGGGTCGTCCCAGGCTTCGAGCCCAGCGGGCAACGCGGCCCGGACCACGGAACGGCGCAGCCCGAGCAGCGGCCGCCGGAACGCACCGGAGCGTTCGGCCATGCCCGACAGCGACCGCGGACCCGAGCCGCGGGCGAGCCCCAGCAGAACGGTCTCGGCCTGGTCGTCGAGGGTGTGCCCGAGCAGGACCACGCAGGCGCCCGCACGATCGGCCGCCGCCGTCAGCGCCGCGTACCGGGCCGCGCGCGCGTTGCCCTCGGGACCGTCGGGCCCGCGCGAGGCGTTGACGTGGACCGTGGCGACGGGGTCGAGGCCCAGCCGGCTCAGCGCGGCCGCCGTCGCCCGGGCCCGCTCGGCCGAACCCGGCTGCAACCCGTGGTCGACGCACACGCCGCCGGCCCGCAGCCGGCCGCCGGACCGGGCCGCCACCCACGCCGTCGCGGCGGCCAGGGACAGCGAGTCGGCCCCGCCGGAGCAGGCGACCAGCACCGTCGACCCGTCGGGCACCTCGGTGAGGGCCGCGCGGACGGCCCGCCGGACGTCGAGGTGCGGGTGCCCCATGGCCGCGGAGCCGCGCGCGCCGTCAGGCGCCGTCGCGGCCGAGCGCCGGCGTGCCGTGGACGCGGCGCACCCAGGCGACGGGGTCGGCGATCTCGGCCTTGGTCGGCAGCGACTCCGGGGAGTCCCAGATGCGGTTGAACCCGCTCATGCCGACGCGGTCGACGACGGCGTTCACGAACGCGGCGCCGTCGCGGTACTGGCGCATCTTGGCGTCGAGGCCGAGCAGCCGGCGGAACGTGCGGTCGAGGCCGACCGAGGAGTAGCGGCGGCGCTGGAACCGGCGGCGGATGGTCTCGACGGACGGGATGACCTCGGGGCCGACGCCGTCCATGACGACGTCGGCGTGCCCTTCGAGCAGCGACATGAACGCCGTCACGCGGTCGATGACGGCCTTCTGCGCGGGCGTCTGCACGAGATCGAGGACCGAGCCACCGCCGTCGCCGCCGGACTTGGCGCTCTCGGCCAGGACACGGACGGCGTCGCGGGCGCGGGTGACGAACGCGCCGGGGTCGACGTCGGTGGCCGCGACGAACGCCTCGATCTCGCCGCGGAGGTGGTCGCGCAGCCAGGGCACCGCGGTGAACTGCACGCGGTGGGTCTCTTCGTGCAGCGTGACCCAGAGCCGGAAGTCGTGGGGGTCGACGCCCAGC
The DNA here is from genome assembly GCF_014204975.1 of Jiangella mangrovi. Classification (NCBI taxonomy): domain Bacteria; kingdom Bacillati; phylum Actinomycetota; class Actinomycetes; order Jiangellales; family Jiangellaceae; genus Jiangella; species Jiangella mangrovi. Next base: position 2,399,852 of record NZ_JACHMM010000001.1, on the reverse strand, counting down.
TCGCGCTCGACGTGGACGATGTTGGGCGCGACCAGCAGCAGCCGGCCGTGGGCGCCGTCGTCGGGACCGCCGAACCGGCCGGACCAGAACGGGTCGAACTGGCCGAGCACCTTGCTGGCCAGGAACGCGAGCAGCGCGCCGGTCTGCAGCCCGGTGACCTTGGGGCCGACCCGCTGGAACGGGGTGCGCTCGCGGCCCTTCTGCAGCTTGCGCTCGAGCGGCGCGATGATGGTGCGCATGCTCTGGGCGTTGGCCCGGGCCCAGTTGCCGCGGTCGACCACGACCAGCGGAGCGGTCGCCGTCGACGCGTCGAGGCCGGTGAACCGGTAGACGTGCGACTCGGCCTCGGCCGCCAGCCGGCGCAGCTCCGACACCGCGTCGCGGGCCTCGGAGTCGGTGACGGCCGGTCCCGGCCCGGCGAGGCGTTGCGCCGTCGCGACCGCGAGGTCCCAGTCGACCATTTCGGGAGCACTGTCAGCGGTCGTCATCAACACTCCTTACGTCTCGGGCCGTGCATGTGGATCTCCCTTACCCCGGTCCGGTCGTTCACCCTCCGGACCGACGACTCGTGGAGGCCTTCGGCCCCCAGTCGCCGCCGGTATGCACGGCCCTCCACAGGTGTCCACGCTACGTCAACGACTGCCGTGCCGCCTCAGGCACAGCCACAGGCGGCCAGCGCCGCGGCGACGTCGTCGAGCGCGGCCCGCGCCGACAACGTGTTGCCGACGTCGTCGGCGAGCACCGCGAAGGCGTAGCCCACGCCGTCGGCGGCCACGACCACTCCGGCCAGCGCGCTCACGCCCGTGAGCGTGCCGGTCTTCGCCCGGACCAGCCCGGCCGCGGCGGAGTCGTCGAAGCGGTCGGCGAGCGTGCCGGTGAACGCGGCGACGGGGAGCCCGGTGACGACAGCGCGCAGCTCCGGATGGTCCGGGCCCGCGGCCAGGGTGAGCGCGCCGGTGATCAGCGTCGCCGGGACCGCGCTCCCGCGGGCCAGCCCGCTGCCGTCGAGCAGGGTCGCGCCCGACGCGTCGAGCCCGAGCTCCGTGAGCGCGGCCTGGACGGCCGGGCCGGCGTCGGCGGACGTGCCGGGGGCGCCGGCCGCGAGGGCGACGTGCCGGGCGAGCACCTCGGCGCCGTCGTTGTCGCTGGTGGTGAGGATGTCCTCGACGACAGTGGCCAGCGGGGCCGACGCGACGGACGCGAGCTCGGTGCCGTCGGCCGGCGCGGCTGCCGCCACCGGGTCGCCGTCGACGCTGATGCCCTGGTCGCCGAGCAGGGCGGCGAACTCCTCAGCCGCGTCGAGCGACGGGTCGGACGGCCGGTCGAGGATGTCGACGGCGAGCGCGGTGGTCGGCGAGACGACGCTGGGGACGTAGCCGGGGCTCCAGTCCGGGTCGACGGCCGGGCCGGTGAACAGCGTCGCGTCGTAGGAGAGCGTGACGGAGCCGACGCCGGCCTCAGTGAGCGCGGCCGCCGTCGCCGCGGCGAGGTCGGCCAGCCGGGTGCCGGGGCCGTCGTCGCCGGCCGTGAGCGTCGGGTCGCCGCCGCCGACGAGCGTGACGGCGGACGGGTCCGGCCCGCTGACGACGCGGGTGGTGAAGGTGTGGTCCGGGCCGAGCGCGTGCAGCGCGGCGGCGCCGGTGAGGATCTTCAGCGTGCTGGCCGGGGTGTGCGGGTCGGCGCCGGCGGTCTCGTAGGACGTCACGCCGGTGGTGAGGTCGACGACGCTGACGCCCACCCGCCCGCCCAGCCCGGCCGCACCGAGGGTGGGCGCGAGCACCTCGCCGACCGCGGGCTCGCCCGCCGCGCCGGCCGTCGCGGGCGCGTCGAGGACTCCGGGTGCGGCCGACCACGTCGGGGACGGCCCGGTGGCGGGCGTGACGAGCGTGAATCCCTGCGTGGCCTCGGCCTGCGACCAGGGCAGCTCACCCCGTCGTTCGAGCACGACCCCCGCGCCCGCGGCGAGGACGACCACGCAGCCGGCCGCCACGACCCCGGCCCGCCTCCACATCGTCGCCCCCTCCGAGCCTGTTTACCTGGCCGTCGTCACGGTACGGGAGACTGGACACGATCAGCACATCGGGACGCTTATGGGGGAAGGACCTACAGGTGGAGTTCGACGTCACCATCGAGATTCCGGCGGGGAGTCGGAACAAGTACGAAATGGACCACGAGACCGGCCGGATCAAACTCGATCGGCGGCTCTTCACGTCGACTCGCTACCCCCACGACTACGGGTTCATCGACGACACCCTGGGCCTCGACGGCGACCCCCTCGACGCCCTGGTGCTCATCGAGGAGCCGACCTTCCCCGGCTGCCTCATCCGCTGCCGCGCCATCGGCATGTTCCGCATGAAGGACGAGGCCGGCGGCGACGACAAGGTGCTGTGCGTGCCCGCCGAGGACCCGCGGAAGGTCACGTTCCAGGACATCGGCGACGTGCCGGAGTTCGACCGCCTCGAGATCCAGCACTTCTTCGAGGTCTACAAGGACCTCGAGCCCGGCAAGTCGGTCGAGGGCGCCACCTGGGTCGACCGCGCCGCCGCCGAGGAGGAGATCGAGGCCTCCCGCCGCCGGCTCGTGGAGTCCGGCGGGCACCACTGAGGCGCCAGGGCGTGTCTGACGGATCAATGGGTCCGCGGCCCCGGATCCCGGTTGATCATGGAGAAGAGCGGGTTTCCAGGGCCCTGGAAGCCGCACTTCTCCATGATCAACAACAGATGGTCACGATCCACCACGACGATTCCGGACTGCCGGGGTTCGGGCGCCATCCGCGCGGCCGCGGCCTGGAGCGTGTCTGACGGACACCCCCGTGGCCGCCTCGTGTCTCGCGGGCTTCGGCCTGGCACCCTCATGCGCGTGGGGAGGTCCGCCGATGACAGTCGTCGTACCGGTGATCAGGTCCCCTCGCGCCACAGCGACCGCGAGGGAACCTGATCACGAACGGCTACGAAGGGCGCGTCGATCCGTCAGACACGCCCTAGTCTCCTGAGTCAGGAATTCTATTCAGATGTATAGGCTGGCTGGTATGGCGAGAACTGGACGGCCGAAGGCTGAGCTGGTGCTGACCGACGGCGAGCGCGCGGCCCTGGAGGGGTGGGTTCGCAGGGGGTCGACGCCGCAGTCGTGGGCGCTGCGGTGCCGGATCATTCTGGAGTCCGCGGCGGGTGCGTCGAACAAGGACGTGGCCGCGGTGGTGGGTTCGACACCGCATGCGGTGGGGCGGTGGCGCAGGCGGTTCGTGGAGCATCGGATCGCTGGGCTGGGCGACATGCCCCGCTCGGGTGGCCCGCGGTCGGTGACCGATGAGCAGGTCGCCGCGCTGGTGGCCCGGACGCTGGAGACGAAGCCGAAGAACGCCACGCACTGGTCGACCAGGGCGATGGCGTCGCAGACGGGCATGTCGCAGTCGACGGTCTCAAGGGTGTGGCGGGCGTTCGGCCTGGCCCCGCACCGCGTTGAGGGGTTCAAGCTGTCCACCGACCCGTTCTTCGTCGACAAGGTCCACGACGTGGTCGGGCTCTACCTGGACCCGCCCGAGCGGGCGTTGGTGTTCTGTGTGGACGAGAAGTCCCAGATCCAGGCCCTGGACCGCTCTCAGCCGGTCCTGCCGATGATGCCCGGGGTGCCCGAGCGCGTGACCCATGACTACGTGCGCGCCGGCACCACGACGCTGTTCGCCGCACTGGAGGTCGCCACCGGCAAGGTCATCGGTTCTCTGCACCGCCGTCACCGCGCCGAGGAGTTCAAGAAGTTCCTGGCCACGCTCAACAAGCAGGTCCCCGATGACCTCGACGTGCACCTCGTGCTGGACAACTACGCCACGCACAAGACTCCCGCGATCAAGAACTGGCTGCTGGCCCATCCACGGTTCCACCTGCACTTCACGCCCACCGGGTCGTCCTGGCTCAACCTCGTCGAGCGCTGGTTCGCCGAACTGACCAACAAGCAACTGCGCCGCGGCGTGCACAAGTCCGTCCAGGCCCTCGAGAAAGACATCCGCGACTGGATCGCCACCTGGAACACCGACCCGCGTCCCTACATCTGGGTCAAGACCGCCGACGAGATCCTCGAACAACTCGCCACATATCTGAACAGAATTCCTGACTCAGGAGACTAGGGCGTGTCTCCTAAGTCCGGGCGTGTACGGCTGATTTGCTGTTGGCATGTCTCGCGAGCGAGTCCTCACCGACGCTCAATGGGAGCGGATCGCGGCGTTGATGCCCTCGACCGACGGGGTGAGGTCGCGGCCCTTCCGCGACCACCGGCAGGTGGTCGAGGGCGTGATCTACCGGTTCCGCACCGGGATCGCGTGGCGTGACCTGCCGGCCGCGTTCGGGCCGTGGCAGACAGCATGGAAGCGACACAACCGCTTCTCCGTCGATGGCACCTGGGACAAGATCCATGCCCGGCTGCTGGCCGAGGCCGACGCGGTCGGGGACATCGACTGGATGGTCAGCGTGGACGCCACCATCAACCGTGCCCACCAGCACGCCACCAACGCCGGCAGACTCGAGCATCCGGCCGGGGACTCCCGGGCGGCGCGCGCGGCGCGCGCCGCGGCCCGCACAGGGGGCTGAGTCGAGTTACATCTTCGGGCTCGCCGAACCGCTCGATCACGCGATCGGCCGGTCCCGCGGCGGGTTGTCGACCAAGATCCACCAGCTCGTCGACGGCCGTGGCCGGCCACTGGTCATCGCGGTGACAGCCGGCCAGGCCGGTGATTCCACGATGCTCAAGCCGCTGCTGGCCCAGCTCGCGGTCCGGCGCCTGGGGCCCGGTCGACCACGCACCCGCCCGCTCGCCCTCCTGGGTGACAAGGCCTATTCCTCCCGAGCCACACGAGCACTGCTGCGCGCTCGTGGCATCAAGGCCGTGATCCCGCAGCGCGCCGACGAGATCGGCCACCGCAAACGCCGCGGCACAGCCGGCGGCCGCCCACCCAACTTCGACCCCGTCGCCTACAAGCGCCGCAACGTCATCGAGCGTTCCTTCAACACCCACAAGCAATGGCGCGGCATCGCCACCCGCTACGACAAACACGCCGTCAACTACCGCGGAGGCGTCGTCCTACGCGCCATCACCATCTGGCTGGCGACTTAAGAGACACGCCCTAGGGCGACCGCAGCTAGACGCGGCCGTAGAAGGACGGGTCGATCCAGTAGAAGACGCTCTGGACCTCGACGTCCTTGCCCGGTCGCGGCGCGTGGATCATCTGCCCGCCGCCGATGTACAGGCCCACGTGGTACACCCCGGAGGCCTGGCCGTTGTCGGACCAGAAGATGAGGTCGCCCGGGCGTAGGTTCGCGTACGACACGCGGTCCACGCGCTGCGCCTGGGCGACGCTCCAGTGCGGCAGGTCGACGCCGCCGGCCTGCCACGCCCGCATGGTCAGACCGGAGCAGTCGAAGCTGTTCGGCCCGTCGGCGCCCCACTGGTACGGCTTGCCGAGCTGCGCGAACGCGTAGTTCACGGCCGCTTGGGCGCCGTCGCCCGGCGGGTCCGGCTGCTCGGGCTCCTCCGGCTCGGGCGGCCGGGTCTGGGTCGGCGACGGCTCCGGCTCGGGCTCCGGGGGCGGTTCCGGCTCGGTCGTCGGCTGCGGCGGCGCCGTCGGCTGGGGCGGAGTGGTCGGCTCCGGTGGCGCCGTCGGCTCGGTTGGGACCGTCGGGTCGTCCGGCGGGCCGAGCGTGGGCGGCGTGGTGACCGGCGGTGCGACCGGCGGCTCCGGCTGCTGCTCCTCCTCCGCCTGCTCCTGCGCGGCCTGCTCGGCGGCGAGACCCTCCTGGCGCTGCCGCTCGAGGTCGACGGTGGTGCCGCGGGCGACCGCGAGCTGGGCGATCGCGGCGCTGCGCTGTTCCTCGACGGCGGCGACCGCCTGCTCCTGACCGGCGACGGCGGCCTCGGCGGCCGCCCGTGCGGCGTCGGCCTGCTCGGCCGCGGCGGACCGCTCGGCCAGCGCGTCGGCGGCCACCGCCGCGGCGTCGTCGGCCTCGTGCTGGGCGTCGCGGGCGCGCTGCGCGATGGTCGTCTGCGAGCGGGTGACGGCGCGCAGTGCGCCGAGCCCGTCGTACAACGCCTGCCCATCCTCGGCGCCGAGCACCATGCCGACGCCGGCGAGCTGGCCGCCCTGGCTGTAGGTGGCCGCGGCCATGCGGCCCAGGTCGACCCGGGCCTGCTCCGCCTCGGCCGCCCGCTGCCGGGCCGCCTCGCGCGCCGTCGACTCCGCCTCGGTCGCCTGCTCGAGCTGCAGCCGGGCGCCGTTGTAGGCCTCGATCGCCTTGGCCGCCTGGATGTACAGCGCGTCGACCTGGGCGGACAGCGTGGCCAGCCGGGCCTCGAGGGCGGCCACGCCCCCGGCGGCGGCCCGCTCCGCGTCGCGCGCGTCTTGGATCTCGGACTCGGTGGGAAAGGTCGGGTCGGCGAACGCCGGCCCGACCACGCCGGCTGCCAGAGCTGTGGCGAAGGCCCCCGCCCACATGCATTTTCGCACCCTGACAACCTCCCCCGTACCTGGCGTCCCATCCAGCACAGTAGCCAAGGAAGTCACGTTAAGGAACAGGAATCACAGGAATTTCAACCGTCACGCGGCGTGTCGACTTGACTAACCACACTCGTGTAATTTCGAAAGCGCTGGACAATCCGGCCGAATCAGCCGGTGGCACCCTCGTCGGTGCGGGGTGCCTGAACCCGGCGGAGCAGCGGCGACAGCACCAGGACGCTGCGGGTCCGGGCCACGAACGGCTCCGCCGAGATCGCCGTCAGCACCCGCTCGAAGTGCTGCATGCTGCCGGCGAAGACGTGCAGCAGGGCGTCGGCGTCACCGGTGACCATGAACGCCTCGACGACCTCCGGATAGGTCTGGACGCGGCGGGCGATGTCCTCGCTGGTCGTGCGCGGGTTGCAGAACAGCTCGACGTAGGCCTCGGTGCTCCAGCCGATCTCGGCCGGCTCGACCCGGACGGTGAACCCGGTGACGACGCCGCGGGCACGCAGCCGGTCGACGCGGCGCTTCACCGCGGGGGCGGACAGGCTGACCTTCGCGCCGATGGCGCCGTAGCTCGCCCGCCCGTCGGCCATGAGGACCCGGATGATCTGCTCGTCCAGCGCGTCGAGTGTCATGGGTGGATCGTCCCGTTTCACGGGTTCGCGCGCAACGAATCGCCGTCTGTTCGAGAACGGACGCAACGTTTCGCACGTAGGCGCGCAACAGAACGATCTCGATCGCCGCCCGGCCCCGGCTCTACCTTTCAGGTGTGACCGTGAACGACGCCACGGAGCTGACCCGGCTCCCACGCGGCCACCGCGTCGCGACGACCCGCGACTACGTGATGTGCCGCCCCGACCACTTCGCCGTGCACTACTCGATCAACGTGTGGATGAACCCCGCCCGCCCGGTCGACCGCGACCGCGCGCTGGCCCAGTGGGACGACCTCCGCGCCACATACGAGCGGCTGGGCCACCGCGTGCACCAGCTCGACCCGCTGCCCGGCCTGCCGGACATGGTATTCGCTGCCAACGGCGCGTTCGTGGTCGGCGACCGCGCGCTCGGCGCCCGGTTCCGCGAGCTGGTCCGCGCCGACGAGGCGCCGGCGCACCGGTCCTGGCTGTCGGGCGTGGGGATCGCGGTCACCGAGCCGCTGGCCGTCAACGAGGGCGAGGGCGACTTCGCCTGGGCCGGCGGGCGCATCCTGGCCGGCGCCGGCTTCCGCTCCGACCCCGCCGCGCACGCCGAGCTAGCCGCCGTCTTCGACGTCCCCGTCGTGCCGCTGGAGCTGGTCGACCCGCGCTTCTACCACCTCGACACCGCGCTGGCCGTGCTGGACGCGACCACGATCGCGTACTACCCGCCGGCGTTCGCGCCGGCCAGCCAGGAGGTTCTGGCCACGCTGTTCCCCGAGGCGATCGTCGCCACCGAGGCCGATGCGCTCGTCCTCGGCCTGAACGCCGTCAGCGACGGCCGGCACGTGGTGCTGGCCGCGCAGGCGGCCGCGCTCGCCGACGCCGTCGCCCGGGCCGGGTTCGAGCCGGTCCCCGTCGACGTCTCCGAGCTGTTGAAGTCCGGAGGCGGCGTCAAGTGCGCCACTCTGGAACTGCACCGCCGCCCGCACACCGAGGAGCGCTCATGACGGTCGCAGACCGCGAGGTCACCTACGGACACGAGTCGCGGAAGGGAACAGGGGAGCAGCCCATGCAGACCACCCGGACCCAGGACGCGATCGCGCTCGCCGAGAGCAGCACCGCGCACAACTACCACCCGCTCCCCGTCGTCGTCACCGAGGCCGAGGGCGCGTGGGTCACCGACGTCGAGGGCCGGCGCTACCTCGACTTCCTGGCCGCGTACTCGGCGGTGAACTTCGGCCACCGCAACCCGGAGATCGTCGCGGCCGTCAAGGCGCAGCTCGACCGCGTCACGCTGACCAGCCGCGCCTTCCACCACGACGTGCTCGGCCCGTTCGCGAGCGAGCTGGCCGCGCTCGCCGGCAAGGACCTCGTGCTGCCGATGAACACCGGCGCCGAGGCCGTCGAGACCGGCCTCAAGGTCGCCCGCAAGTGGGGCTACGAGGTCAAGGGCGTCCCGGAGGACCGGGCGACCGTCGTCGTCGCGGAGGGCAACTTCCACGGCCGCACCATCAGCGTCGTCAGCTTCTCCACCGACCCGGTCGCGCGCACCCACTTCGGCCCGTTCACGCCCGGCTTCCGCGTGGTGCCCTACGGCGACGCCGCGGCCATGGCGGCGGCCATCGACGAGACGACGGTGGCCGTGCTGGTCGAGCCGATCCAGGGCGAGGCCGGCGTCGTCGTGCCGCCGGCCGGCTACCTGCGGTCCGTGCGCGAGCTGTGCGACGAACGGCGGGTGCTGTTCATCGCCGACGAGATCCAGTCCGGCCTCGGCCGCACCGGCACCACGTTCGCCTGCGAGCACGAGGGCGTCGTGCCGGACCTCTACCTGCTCGGCAAGGCGCTGGGCGGCGGCGTCGTCCCGGTGTCCGCCGTCGTCGGGAACAGCGACGTCCTCGGCGTCATCCACCCCGGCGAGCACGGCAGCACGTTCGGCGGCAACCCGCTGGCCTGCGCCGCCGGCCGCGCCGTCGTCGCCATGCTGTCGACCGGCGAGTGGCAGCGCGCCGCCGTCGAGCTGGGCGAGCACCTGCACGCCCGGCTGCGGTCGCTGATCGGGCGCGGAGTGGTCGAGGTCCGCGGGCGCGGGCTCTGGGCCGGCGTCGACATCAACCCGGAGTTGATGAGCGGCCGCGAGGCCTGCGAGGCGCTGCTCGCCGAGGGCGTCCTCGTCAAGGACACGCACGGCTCGACCATCCGGTTCGCGCCGCCGCTCGTGATCACGCGCGAGGAGATCGACCTCGCGATCGACGCGCTGGAGCGGGTGCTGGCGGCGCGGGTGGCGTGACGGTGGACACATCCACGTCACCGTCATCTGGTGGACACCTGACAGGCGTACGGTGACCCGGTGCCGAAGAAGCCGGACGACGAGGTCACCGTATTCCGCGTCAACCCCGCCGTATGGGCCCAAGCACTGAAGGCCGCCGACGGCGACGCCCGACGCATCGAGATCCGCGGCGAGTTCGATGTCGTGGTGCACAACGAGCCGTTGCCACCCGGTGAGCGGGTCAACCGCCAGTCCTGACCCGTCTGGATCCAAACCCTGTGTAAGGTGACCGGCCGTGAAGCGCCCCCTGCTGCTCGGAATCGCCGCCGTAGTCGTCGTCATCGTCGTGGCCGTGGTCGCGATCGTGCTGGTCACCAGGGACGACGGTGAGAGCCCCGGCACCGCGGACGGGGGCGTCTCGCTCACCGACGTCCTCAGCGAGGACCAGCGCGCGCTGCTCGACACCGCCGTCCCGAGCCCCGACTGTCCGGACGAGCCGGTCGCCGCTCCGGACGACGAGTCGCTGGTCGCGCTGGACGTGCTGCGGGTCGACGGCGACTGCCTGGTCGCGACCACCGAGTACGTCGCCGCGGACGAGGTCGACGCGCGCCGGGAGGCACTGCTGTCGGAGGACGGCGTCGTCGCCGCCGGCGTCGTGCCCGACGTCTCGATCGACGAGGAGGACGACCGCCGCGACGACCAGTGGCCGCTGGACCGGCTCGGCGCCGAGGAGGACTCGCCGGACCTGCCCTGGCCGGACGGCGACGGCGCCGTGCTGGCGGTCCTCGACACCGGCATCGACGAGACTCACCCGGATCTCGGCGACGCCGTCATCGAACGCCGCCACTACCCCGGCGAGGGCGAGCACGACCCGGACGGCCACGGCACCCACGTCACCGGGATCGCGGCCGCCCGGCGCGACAACGGCGGCATCATCGGGGTAGCGCCGCGGGTGAGCGTCCTCGACGTGCCGGTCCGGCTGAAGGACGTCAACGACAACGGGCCGAGCTGGCCGACCGGCCTCGCCTGGGCCGTCAACCACGGCGCCGACGCGGTCAACATGTCCTTCGGCGGGCCGATCCCGGCGAACCCGGACGTCGAGGAGGCCCACAACCTCGAGGTCGCCGCGGCCGCGGTGTACTTCGCCGTCACCAACGACGTGGTCGTGGTCGCGTCCGGTGGCAACTGCGGGCCGTCGCCGCTCACCGACTGCGACGAGACGAACCAGCAGCAGAACCCGGCCTCGTTGCCCGGCGTGATCGCCGTCGGCGCGGTCCAGGAGGACTTCGACCTGCCCGGATACTCCACCCGGAACGAGTTCATCGCCCTCGTCGCGCCCGGTGGCGGCGACGCGATCAACACCGTGGTCTCCACGTACCCCGGTGGTGGGTACGAGGGGCTCAGCGGCACGTCCCAGGCCGCGCCGCACGTGGCCGCCGCGGCCGCGCTGATCCGCGGCTCGGCGCCCGAGGCCTCCGGCGACGACATCGCGCAGGCGTTGCTCGACACCGCCGACCTCGATCCGCTGGACGAGGAGGACCGGCTGGGACTCGGCGTGGGCCACGGCTTCCTCGACATCCGCGGCGCACTCGAGCAGGTGCTCGGCGGCGAGCCTCCGGCCACGCCGTCGGCGGACCCGGCGGAGGCCACGCAGGCCGTGTTCGTCGAGGACGACGTCGTGTTCGCGTTCGACGGCAGCAGCGTGCAGCGGGTGCGCGAGCTCGACCCGGGCGTGCGGCTGCGCTGGGCCGACTGGTCGGCGGATCGGTCGACACTGTTCGGCGCCGACGACGGCGAGCTGTTCTCCTGGACCGGCGCGGACGAGACACTGGTCGAGGCGCCGTGCAGCTGGTGCTCCGACGACGGCGTCACCCCGGCCTATCTCGAGGGTGTCACCGTCGACGGAGAGGCCGGTGACTTCGTCGTCGGCATGGACTACTCCGGTCTCCTCACCTGGTACGACGCGGCGACGTTGGACGAGGCCGGCACGACGACGGCGACGTTCCCGCCCGACGCGGTCGGTTCGAAGACGCTGCTCGGGGCGGTCGGCGGGCAGCTGCTCGTGCACGAGTCGGGCGGCGCCCAGGCGCTGGAGCGGGTCTGGCTGCTCGACCCCGCGTCCGGCGCCGCGGAGATCTCCTACGAGATCGGCGGCATCAACCAGGTGCCCATCGCCGTCGCCGCCGATGACTCACGGGTGGCCGTCGTCACCGGCTACGGCGCCTGCGGCGCGGAGGTCTCGGTGCTCGACGGCGGGGATCTCACCGAGGTCGCCGGCGCCCCGGTGCCGGAGGAGCTGATCTACGACGAGGTCTTCTTCAACGGCGACGTCCTCTACGCGACCATGGAGGTCGCGGCGAGCGACTGCTCGGCCCTGCAGTCGGGCGGGCTGTGGCGCCTCGACGGTGACCAGTGGGTCGAGGTGAACGAGCTGCCGATCGGCGCCCGGCCGCTCGAGGGGATCGCGGGCTCGGTCCCGCAGAGCTGGCTGCTCGCCCGCTCCGACGGCAGTGTCTTCGACCCGCCGCTGGACGGCACCCCGTCGCCCGTCGAGCTCCCCGCGATCACCGACGGTCCCTGGGCGACGCCGACGCGCACCGAGGTTCCGTGGCCGTGAGTGTCACAGGGCTGGGCCGGAGGCGACCTTCGGGGGTGTGAACGGGCCGGGCGGGGTGCGGCGGGCAGTCGAGTCACTGCTGCACGCCCACCACGATGCCCTGCGGTCGCTGGGCGGTGCCGCCGATGCCGCCCGCGACCGCGTCACCCGGGTCGCCGAAGTGGCCCGGCAGGCCGATCATCCGGCTGTTCGTTCCGTCGGTGACGATGTCGCGGCGGTCGCCCCCGGCGTCGAGCGCGCGATGGCGGATCTGACGGCCGCGACGGGGACTGTTCTTGCGCGCGAGGTGCACGCCCTCCTCGACCTCCTCGCCGTCTCGCACCACGGGTTGGACCCGCTCCCCGCGCTGGACCTCGAACCCTTGGCCGAGCCCGCCGACTCTCGCGCCTTCGTGGCCGCGTTTCCTGCCGGGTTCGCGCGCTCCTACGTGGCGACCGTGCTCGCCGACCTGCCCGGCGGCGCGACCACCTCCAAGGCCGAGGCGGCCGCCCATCCCGGCGCCGATCAGGCCGCCATCGACGCCGCGCGCGAGCGGATCCTCGCGGTGGTCGCGCCCGAGCACCGGGCCCGGGTGCGGGCCTGGCTCGAGCATCCTGACTGTCACGCGGTCGAGATCCACGGGCCGCAGGTGGGCGATCGCGAGCTCGAGCTGCGCGCCGGCTGGACCCGCCCGCCCGACCACGGCACGGATGGCGCCGACAAATGGCGCGTCCGCGAAGACGACCAGAAAGTCGTCTCTGAACACTCGGTGGGCATCGAGGCCAGCCGGTTCACCAGCCCGGAGGCGTTCGCGCGGCCGCTCGGTGTTCTCCTCGATGCCGCTTCGCGGCACCCAGATGGCCTCGACGGCTTCCTGGACCAGCATTTCCCCGCCGGGATCGCGCCGATCTTCATCGACGCCGATCGGGCCGGGCTCGCGCCCGGCGATGCAACCGGCTTCCGTGGCGCTGGGACTGGCACGCCACAGGCCGCGAAGGACTGGAAGAAGCTGCGCAACTCGGCGATGAAGAAGGACGGCGAGTGCCTGCCGCCGGTGCACACCGTTCCGTACGATCCGATCCAAGAGGGGTCCGACTCCGGCGCAAGACTGATCTTCAAGAAGCGGGGAACCTGGTCGATGACCACGTACTATCCGACCGGCGAGCCCGCCTACGACAACGTCCGGCTGGAGGAACTGACGTGACCCCGCGCTCCACGAACTTCCGGAGCTGGTTTGCCTGGTTCAGCGACACCTCGCAGGAGCCCGGCTCCTACATCGAAGCCTGTGAGCGGGTCTCGGAGTGGCTGGCCGAGGACAACCAGGCGTTCATCGAGTTCCGCGATGAGTTGGCCACGCACATCCGCGACTCGTCGTTGCCGCCGCGGCGCAACGACACGCAGTGGGGCACCGACGAATGGCTGCGCGACATCTGGTTCGACGCGTTCGGGCCGGAACCCGCGCCGGGCGACCCCTACCCCGTGCCGGCCGACCACTGGGGCCGCGTGCGGTTCACCGACTACATGCTGCACGCCGTCGATGAGGACGACGAGGGCAGCAGCGACGGCGCTGCCGCCTGGCTCGCCCAGCGCAACCTCACCGCCCAGGGGGTCTACGCGGCGTTCTCCCGCGAGATGACCCGCCGGCCGGAGCCGGAGGGGTACGCCGAGCACCTGCGCCGCGCGACGGAGGCCGGCCTCCGCGAGGATGGTTGAGGGATCGGTGTCGCCAGAGCGACACATATCCCTCAGCCATCAGCCCGCCGCCGCGCGATAACGAGAGGCGATCAGCTCGGCCACCAGGGGGTGCACGCCGATCGGGGGCGCCACCACGTCCGCCCCGACGGCGTCGAGGCGCTGCTGGAACAGACCGGGCGCCAGCAGGTAGGACGCCACCCCCACCGTCGCGTGGCCGTCGGCGCGGAGGATCGAGACCGCCTCGGGCACCGACGGGGACGCCGTCGTCACGTAGGCGGGCAGGACCGGCCGGTCCAGCGACATCGAGAGCAGCGAGGCGGCGACGTCGACCTCGGACAGCGCGTCGGCGTCGGACGAGCCCGCGGCCGCCAGCACCACCGCGGACGGCAGCGAGCCCACAACCGAGCGAAGCCGCGCCTCGACCGCGGCCACGATCGCCGGATCGGGGCCGAGCGCGGGCGTCACCACGGCACGGCCGCCATCCGAGGCGACCGCCGACGGCACGTCGACGCGCACGTGGTACCCCGATGCCAGGAACATCGGCACCACGACCGGCCGCACCCCCGCCGGCAACCCGGCCAGCACCGACTCCAGCGTCGGCGAGATCACATCCACGTACGCCACCCGGACGTCGACGCCGGGGAGCAGTTCCCGCACCGAGTCCAGCAACGCCGACAGCACCACCGGGCCTTCAGGGGCGCGCGTCCCGTGCGCCACCGCCACCAACACGTCAGTCACGACACCAGCATGGACCGTAACGCCACCACATCGCCCACCACCACGACGGCGGGCGGCTCGATCCCCTCGGCCGCGCAGGCCACCGTGTCCAGGGTCGCCACCACGACCCGCGCCCCGCTGGACACCACGACAGCGACCGGTGTGCTCCCCCGCCGCCCGCCGCGCACCAGCCGCGCACAAAGAGCAGCCAGGTGCGTGACGCCCATCAGCACGACGATCGTCCCCGAGCCGGCCGCCAGCCGGTCCCAGTCCACCGTCGACTCCGGCGAGTCGGGATGGGCGTGGCCGCTGACGATCGTCACCTCCTGGGTCACGCCGCGCTGCGTCACCGGGATGCCGGCCATCGCGGGGACGGCGATCGCGCTGCTCACGCCCGGGACCACCTCGAACGTGACGCCGGCCGCCGCGCAGGCCAGCCCCTCCTCGCCGCCGCGGCCGAAGACGTACGGGTCGCCGCCCTTGAGCCGGACGACGCGCAGGCCGCGGCGGGCGCGGTCGATCATCAGCGCCTCGATCTCGCGCTGGCTGCGCCGGTGCCGGTGCGGCTCCTTGCCGACGTCGACGACCTCGACGTCCGGGCGCAGCGCGTCCAGCAGCGACCGCGGCGCCAGCCGGTCCACCAGCACGACGTCGGCCTGCTTGAGCAGGTCGAACCCCCGCAGCGTCAGCAGGCCCGGGTCGCCCGGCCCACCACCGACGATCGCCACATGGCCCGTCATCGCGCACCCCCGTACTTCGCAGAACCGGACGCCTCCGGCTCGTAGGCCAGCCGATACCCACGTTTGACGACCGTCTGGACGACGCGGGCCCCGACGGCGCCGCGCAGCCGGGTGACCGCCATCTCGACGGCGTGCTCGTCGGTGCCGCCGCCGGGCAGGACGCCCAGCAGCTCGGCCCGCGGCACGACGACGCCGGGCCGGCGGGCCAGCTCGGCAAGCACCGCGAGCGGGCCGGGCGGCAGCTCACGCGCCTCACCATCGACGACGACGGCGTGCCCGCGCAGCTGGACGGCGTGCCCGGCGACCCGCAGCGTGCGGCGGCGGGCCGGCAGCTCGGCGACGATCTCGCGGACCAGCGCGCCCAGCCGGGAGCGGGCCGGCTGCACCGTGTCGACACCCAGCCGTTCCAGCCGCGCCCCGGTCACCGGCCCGACGCACGCGGCGAGCACCGACGAGCGCAGCGCGTCCAGCACCACGTCCTCCAGGCCCATCGACGACGCGAGCGCCAGCAGGCTGGCCACCGCCGGCGCGCTGGTGAACACGACGCAGTCGATCTGCCGGGCCGCGAGCGTCTCGACCAGCCGGCTCAGCGGCGCGACGTCGTCCGGCGGCACCCACCGGTACACCGGCACCGCGACGACGATGGCGCCGGCGGCGGTCAGCGCGTCGGTGAAGTCCGGCAGCGGCTCGCCGTGCAGCTGGACGGCGATGCGACGACCCACGAGGTCCTGCCCCAGCAGGTGCTCCAGCACCTCGGCCGACGACTCCGACGGCGGCGCCCAGTCGTCGGTCAGCCCGGCCGCCCGCAGCGCGCCGCGCGCCTTCGGGCCGCGCGCGAGCAGCGTCGCCGACCCGAGCCGGTCCAGCAGCCGCTCGCCCAGGCCCCAGCCGTCGGCCGCCTCCATCCAGCCGCGGAAGCCGATCCCGGTGGTCGCGACGGCGATGTCGATCGGCTCGTCGACGCACCGCTTGGTCGCAGCCAGCAGCTCGGCGTCGTCGTCCAGCGGCACGATCCGGATCGCCGGCGCCTGCACGACCCGGGCGCCGCGCCGCTCCAGCAGCGCGCCCAGCTCCTCCCGCCGGCGCGCGGCCGTCACCGCCACCGTGAAGCCGGCCAGCGGCGGGAGGTCCGTCACGGCACCGCCACCTCGACGTCGCCGTCGCGCACCCGCACGTCGTAGACCGGCACGGCGACGCCGGGCTCGTCCAGGCACTCCCCGGTGACCAGCGAGAACACCTGCTTGTGCATCGGCGACGCCACCGTCGGCCCACCGCCGCGCGAGCCCACGATCCCGCGCGACAGCACGTACGCGTCGCTGAACGGGTCGCGGTTGCCGACGGCGTACACCTCGCCGGAGAATCCGCGGAAGATCGCCACCTGCACACCGCCGACCAGCGCCGCCACCCCCCGTTCGGGCAGCAGGCGGTCGAAGCGGCAGACGACGGTCCACAGCCGGACGTCGAGAACGGTCATCGGCGCACCACCTCCAGGGTCGGCCCGGCCACCACCGGGCGGATCTGCCCACGCTCCAGCTCGAACCGGATGCTCGGGTCGGGGGCCTCGGGGGCGTTGACGAACGACACGAACCGGCCGAGCTTCTCCTCGTCGTCGAGGACCGCGGCCCACTCGTCGGTGTAGGCGCCGACGTGCGCCTCCATGGCCGCCGACAGCTCGGCGCCCACGCCCAGGGAGTCGTCGACCAGCACCCGCCGCAGGTACTCCAGCCCGTCGCCGTGCTCGTCGGTGAGCGCCTCGATCCAGGCCGACGTGCGCTGCAGCCGATCAGCCGTCCGCACGTAGAACATGAGGAACCGATCGACCAGCGCCACCAGCTCGGCCGACGACAGGTCCGACGCGAACAGCTCCGCGTGCCGCGGCCGGAACCCGCCGTTGCCGCCGACGTAGAGGTTCCAGCCGTTCTCCGACGCGATGATGCCGACGTCCTTGCTGCGGGCCTCGGCACACTCGCGCGCACACCCCGAGACACCGGCCTTGATCTTGTGCGGCGCCCGCAGCCCGCGGTACCGCAGCTCCAGCATGATCGCCAGCGACGTGGAGTCCTGCACGCCGTAGCGGCACCAGGTCGAGCCGACGCACGACTTCACCGTCCGCAACGCCTTGCCGTACGCGTGCCCGCTCTCGAACCCGGCGTCGACCAGCCGCTTCCAGATCGCCGGCAGCTGCTCCACCCGCGCGCCCAGCAGGTCGATCCGCTGCCCGCCGGTGATCTTGGAGTACAGCCCGAAGTCGCGGGCCACCTCGCCGATCGCGATCAGCCCCTCCGCCGTCAGCTCGCCGCCCGGCACCCGGGGCACGACGGAGTAGGTGCCGTTGCGCTGGATGTTGGCCAGGAAGTGGTCGTTGGTGTCCTGCAGCGCCGCCTGCTCGCCGTCCAGGACGTGCCCGGCACCCAGGCTGGCCAGGATCGACGCGACGACGGGCTTGCAGATGTCGCAGCCGCGGCCGCTCCCGTGCCGGGCGACGATCCCGCTGAACGTCCGCAGCCCGGTGACCCGCACGATGTCGAACAGCTCCGCCCGCCCCATGGAGAAGTGCTCGCACAGCGCCGGGTTCGCCTCGACGCCGGACTGCGTGAGCAGCGTCTTCAGCAGCGGGACGCAGCTGCCGCAGACGGTGCCGGCCCGCGTACACGCCTTCACCGCTCCGACGTCGGCGCAGCCCTCGTCGTGGATGGCCGCCCGGATCGCGCCGGCGGTGACGTTCTGGCACGAGCACACCTGTGCGTCGTCGCCGAGGTCCGACGTCGACGGCCCCGCCAGCAGCAGCTGCTCCGGGGTGTCGGTGAGCGGCTGGCCGACCATGGTCCGCAGCGCCGCGTACGCCGACGCGTCGCCCACCAGCACCCCGCCGAGCAGCCGCGACGCGTCGTCGGTCACGACCAGCTTCTTGTAGACGCCGCCGACGGGGTCCGCGTAGACCACCTCGAGCGCGTCCGGGGTCGTCGCATGGGCGTCGCCGAAGCTGGCGACGTCGACGCCGAGCAGCTTGAGCTTCGTCGACAGGTCCGCCTCGGCGAACGTCGCGTCGCCGCCGAGCAGCCGGTCGGCCACCACCTCGGCCATCTCGTAGCCGGGCGCGACCAGCCCGTACACCCGCCCGCCGGCCACCGCGCACTCGCCGACCGCCCATATGGACGGGTCCGACGTCCGGCACGCCTCGTCGACGACGACGCCGCCGCGCTCCCCGACCGCCAGACCGGCCGCACGCGCCAGCTCGTCCCGGGGCCGGATCCCCGCGGAGAACACCACCAGCCCCGTGTCCAGCGACGAGCCGTCGGCGAACGTCAGCCGCAGGCCGTCGTCGACGACGGCGATCCGCTCGGTCGCCGTGTCCAGCCGGGCCGCCAGCCCGAGCGCCTCGACCTTCCGGCGCAGCACCTCGCCGCCGCCCTGGTCGACCTGCGCGGGCATCAGCCGCGGAGCGAACTCCACCACGCTCGCGGCCAGCCCCAGCGCGAGCAGCGCGTTCGCCGCCTCCAGCCCGAGCAGCCCGCCGCCGATCACCACGCCCGACGACACCGACGCCGCCCGTGTGCGCAGAGCGTCCAGATCGTCGATCGTCCGGTACACGAAGCAGCCGTCCAGGTCCGCGCCCGGCACCGGCGGCACGAACGGCCGCGACCCGGTGGCCAGCACCAGCGCGTCGTACGGCAGCACTCGCCCCGACGCCGTCGTGACGACCCGCGCGACCCGATCGATGCCCGTCACCGCGTCGCCGACGGACAGCGAGCTGTCGCCGTCGTAGCATCCGTCCGGCACCAGCCCGAGCTCCGCCTCCGTCACTCCGGTGAGGTACGACGTCAGCGCGACGCGGTCGTACGCGGGCCGGGGCTCCTCGCCGAGGACGGTGATCCGCCACCGCCGGTCCCGGTCGCGCTGCCGGACCGCCTCGACGAGCCGCTGCCCGACCATGCCGTTGCCGACGACGACGAGCCGGCGTTGCGATGTGCTCATGCGGGGACCTCCACTGTGGGGCGCGTGGCGGACAACAGGGCGGCGACGTCGGAGCGGCACCCGCCGCAGCCGGTGGTCGCGCGGGTGGTGGCGGCGAGGTCGGCGACGGTGTCCGCTCCGGCCTCGCACGCGGCCCGGACGCGGCCCGCTGTGACGCCGTTGCAGCGGCAGACGGTGTGGTCGTCCGGGAGGTCGGCGGGGTCGACGGCGCCGCCCGCATCGACCACGCCGGGAAAGATCAGGGCACGCCGGTCGGCCGGAACCGGCGCGGCGCGGTCGAACAGCTGGGTGACGGCGCCGACGGTCTCGGGGCCGCCGAGCATGATCGCGCCGGTGACGCGGTCGTCGCGGATGACGACCTTCTGGTAGGTCCCGCGGGCCGGGTCGGCGAACCGCAGCACCTCGAGCCCGTCGTCGGCGGCGAAGTCGTCGACGTCCGTCTCGCCCATCGCCGCGAGGTCGACGCCGGCCGCCTTCAGCCGGGTGACGATCGCCGAGCCGCCGTACCGCGCCGGCCCGCCCGCCAGCACGTCGGCCAGCACGGCCGCCTGCTCCCAGGCCGGCTGGACCAGCCCGTACACCTGGCCGTCGTACTGCGCGCACTCGCCGATCGCGTGGATCGCCGGATCGGTCACCGAGGTCATCGTCTCGTCCACCACCACCGCGCGCCCCACGTCGAGCCCCGCGGCCGCCGCCAGTGCGCTGTTCGGCCGCACCCCGCAGGCGACGACCACCAGGTCGGCCGGCAGCCGCGTCCCGTCGTCCAGCCGGACCCCGCGCCCGCCGCCGCCCCAGCCGTCGGTGAACCGGACCGCCTGCGCGTTCAGCCGCACCCGCACGCCCAGCCCGCGCAGCGTCCGCGCGAGCACCCGGCCGGAGTCGAGGTCGAGCTGGCGCTCCATGAGGCGATCCGCCGGGTGCACGACCTCGACGTCCACGCCGCGCCCGGCCAGCCCGCGCGCGGCCTCGAGCCCCAGCAGCCCGCCGCCGAGCACGACGGCGTACCGCACCCGGCCGAGCCGGGACAGCATCGCGCGGCAGTCGGCCAGCGTCCGGAAGACCACGACGTCGCGGTCGAGCTCGCCGTCGTCGCCGACCAGCCCGTCGACCGGCGGCACCCACGGCCGGCTGCCGGTCGCCAGCACCAGGTGGTCGTAGCCGACGTGCTCGCCGGCGGTGGTGAGCACCCGCCGTCGCCGCCGGTCGATCCGCCCGACCTCGACGCCCGTGCGCAGCTCGACGTCCTCGGCGGCGTACCAGGCCGACGGCACCGTCTCGATCTCCGCCGGGGTCAGCGAGCCGGCCAGCACCGACGACAGCAGCACCCGGTTGTAGGCGGCCTCCGGCTCCGCGCCGAACACCGTCACCTCGAACCGGCGGCCCTGGTCGCGGGCGCGCAGCTCCTGCACGAACCGCGACCCGGCCATCCCGTGCCCCACGACCATGATGCGCCTCATGAGGAGGTCACCCGCTCCAGCCGGACGGCGCAGACCTTGAACTCCGGCATCCGCGAGACCGGGTCGAGCGCCGGGTTCGTCACCCGGTTGACCGCCTGCTCGCCGCCCCAGTGGAACGGCATGAACACGGTGTCCGGGCGGATCGCCGAGGTCAGCCGGACCCGTCCGACGGCGTCGCCGCGCCGGCTGACCACCCGCACCAGGTCGCCGTCGGCCAATCCACTCCGTCCGGCGAGATCGGGATGCACCTCGACATGTGGCTCGGCGGCCGCGGCGGCCAGCGCCGGGATCCGGCGGGTCTGCGCACCGCTCTGGTACTGCTGCAGCACGCGGCCGGTGGTGAGGTAAATGGGGTGCTCGGGGTCGACGTCCTCGGCCGGCGGACGGTGCTCGACGGCGACGAAGCAGGCCCGGCCGTCAGGCGTCGGGAACCCGTCCGCGAACAGCCGCGCCGTCCCCGGATGGTCTGCCGACGGGCACGGCCAGAACACGCCGCCCTCGGCGTCGATGCGGTCCCAGCCGATTCCGGCGTAGTCGGCGATCCCGCCGGCGCTGGCCCGGCGCAGCTCGTCGAAGACGGTCTCCGGGTCGGCGTCGAACGGCGCCACGCACCCGAGCAGCCCGGCCAGCGACGTCAGCACTGACAGCTCGGTCCGCACCCCCGGCGGCGGCGCGACCGCGCGGCGACGGCGGATCACCCGGCCCTCGAGGTTGGTCATCGTGCCGTCCTCCTCCGCGAACTGCGTCACGGGCAGGACGACGTCGGCCAGCGCGGCGGTCTCGGACAGCACGACGTCGCTGACGACCAGCAGGTCCAGTGCTGCCAGTCGCTCGGCCACCCGGCGCGCACGCGGCGACGACACCGCCAGGTTGGTGCCGTGCACGAGCAGCGCCCGCGGCCCGCCGTCGGTGCCCAGGCTCTCGATCAGCTCGTACGCCGACGGGCCCGGCCCCGGCAGGTCGTCCGGGTCGACGCCCCAGACGGCGGCGACGTGCGCCCGCGCGGCGGGGTCGTCGATCCGCCGGTAGCCGGGCAGCTGGTCGGCCTTCTGCCCGTGCTCACGCCCGCCCTGCCCGTTGCCCTGCCCGGTGATGCAGCCGAACCCGCTGGACGGCCTGCCCGGCAGGCCGAGCGCGAGCGCCAGGTTGATCAGCGCGCTGACGGTGTCGGTGCCCTTGCTCTGCTGCTCCGCGCCGCGGGCGGTCAGGACGACGGCGCCGCGGCCACGCGCACCGGCGGCCAGCTGCGCGACGGTGGCCCGCTGCGCCGCGACCGACACGCCGGTCACCCGTTCGACCCGCTCCGGCCACCACTGCGCGGCCGCCCGCCAGGCCGCCTCGAACCCCGTCGTCCGGTCATGGATGTAGCCGCGGTCGGCGTGCCCGTCGGCGACGGCGACGTGCAGCAGGCCGAGCGCGAGCGCCAGGTCGGTGCCGGGCAGGACCGGCAGGTGCAGGGTCGCCCGCTCGGCCGTCGCGGTGCGGCGCGGGTCGGCGACGATCAGCGACCCGCCGCGGTCGACGACCGCGGCGAGGTGCTGCATGAACGGCGGCATCGTCTCGGCGACGTTGCCCCCGGCGATCAGCACCGCGCCGGTCTCGGCCAGGTCGGGTAGCGGGAACGGCAACCCGCGGTCGATGCCGAACGCCCGGTTCGACGCCGCCGCGGCCGACGACATGCAGTACCGGCCGTTGTAGTCGATGTTCCTCGTCCGCAGTGCGACCCGGGCGAACTTGCCCAGCTGGTAGGCCTTCTCGTTGGTCAGCCCGCCGCCGCCCAGGACGGCGACCGCGTCGGGCCCGAACTCGCGCCGGGTCGCCCGCAGCCGGGACGCCACGACGGCGAGCGCCTCGTCCCAGGTCGCCTCGCGCAACGGCGCCGACCGGTCCTCGCGCAACAGCGGCGTCGTGAGGCGGTGCGGCGACCCGAGCAGGTCCGCCGCCGTCCAGCCCTTCTGGCACAGCCCGCCGCGGTTGGTCGGGAAGTCCCGCGGCTGCACGGTGACCCGGCCGCCGGCGTCCGCCGTCAGCGTCATGGCGCACTGCAGGGCGCAGTACGCGCAGTGGGTGGCCGTGGTGCCCATGCCCGCTACGGTGTGAAGCGGCGGTTTCGCGGCCGCCTCGGACACGTTACGCCCGCGATAAATGCCTCGCACTCGTCGCCTCCGCGGGCCGTGATCAGCTGCCGGCGCCGGCCGGCGCCGCGCCCCGTCGCGCGTAGTTCCACCAGGTCAACAGCGCGCAGGTGACGTAGAAGCCGAGGAAGAGCACGAACGCGGTCGCGACGGCGCTCGCCGGCACCCCGCCGTCGTTCACCAGCCCGAGCACACCGAACGTCGCCACGATGGCGAACCCGCCGAACGCCCCGACCGCCGACGACAGCCCGATGACGGCGGCCGCCTCGGTCCGGTTGCGGAAGATCATCGGGATCATCCGGAACGTCGACCCGTTGCCGAGCCCCGTCGTCACGAACACCAGCAGGAACGCGCCCAGGAACAACGGCCAGCTGCCGCCGTCGACCGCGACGATGACGAGCACGGTGCCGGCAGCCATCGCGGCGAAGTTCCACAGCGTCACCCGTGCTCCGCCCACCCGGTCGGCCAGCCAGCCGCCGAACGGACGCGCCACCGAGCCGACCAGCGCGCCGAGGAACGCGTAGTGCGCCGCCGGCACCTCCGGGAACTGCAGCGCGACGAGCAGCGGGAAGGCCGACGAGTAGCCGATGAACGAGCCGAACGTGCCGATGTAGAGCCAGGACACGATCCAGGTGTGCCGGTGCCGGACGACGGCGATCTGCTTGCGGAACGGCGCCAGCGACACCGACAGGTTGTCCATGAACAGCCACGCGCAGAGCGCCGCCACCACGCCCAGCGCCGCCCACACCCATCCCGCCCGCGCCAGGTCCACCCCGGCGGCGCTCGCCCCCACCAGCCCGAACAGGCCGCCGGCTCCGACGATCAGCGGCAGGCCGAGCTGGAGCAGCGCGACGCCGATGTTGCCGCCGGCCGCGTTCAGGCCGAGCGCCAGGCCCTTGCCCCGGTCGGGGTAGAAGAAGCTGATGTTCGTCATGCTGGACGCGAAGTTGCCGCCACCGAGCCCGGCCGACGCCGCGATCAGCAGGAACACCCAGTACGGCGTGCCCGGGCGGCCGACGGCGAGCGCCAGCAGCACCGTCGGGACCAGGAGCAGCAGACCGCTGACCACCGTCCAGTTCCGGCCGCCGTAGCGGGGCACCGCGAACGTGTACGGGATCCGCAGCACCGCGCCGACGACGTTGGGCACGGCGACCAGGAAGAACAGCTGCGCGGCGGAGAACCCGACGTCGTAGTGCGCCACGAGCAGCGCCGCCGAGATGCTCCACAGCGTCCACACCGAGAACGCCACGTTCTCCGCGAGGATCGAGGCGACCAGGTTGCGCCGGGCGACGGCACGGCCGGTGCGCCGCCAGAACGTCTCGTCCTCCGGCTCCCAGTGGTCGATCCAGCGTCCGCCCCGGCGCGGGGGCGCCGGCGCCGGTGCCACGTCACGGTCGGGGGCGAGGGTCGGCGTCTCGGTCATGACGGCCTCCGGGGCGGGGTCTGGGGGTTCGGGATCCGCTGGCCGCCGACGCTAGGAACCCGGCATTACGCCGACGTGCCGTGAACCGCGCCCCCGTGTCAACGTCTCCTCACCCCGGCCCGGCGCGCGGCGTGAGACACGAGAGACAGGGGCTGGTGCGGGCGGCGTCTCACGGCATACGTTGGGTGAATGGAGGACGACGGGAGTCGATCCGGGGCGGCCGGCCGGGCTGCCGCCATCGTCGGAGCCGGTCCGGCCGGGCTGTACGCCCTCGCCGCGCTCGTGCGCAGCGACCGCTTCGACCGCGTCGACGTCTTCGAGGCCGCGCCCGCGCCGTACGGGCTGGTCCGCTACGGCGTCGCCCCGGACCATCCGAAGACCCGGAACATCTCACGCGTGCTGGCGCAGGGGTTCGCGCACACGCGCGTGCGGTTCCTCGGCAACGTGCACGTGGGGCGCGACGTCACGGTCGACGAGCTGCGCTCCGGCTATGACGCCGTCGTCGTGTCGACGGGCATGCTGGGCGATCGCCGGCTGGGCATCCCGGGCGAGAACCTCGCCGGGTCGTACGGCGCGTCGGAGCTGGTGGCCTGGTACACCGGCCACCCGCAGGCGCGCGCCGTCTCACTGCCCGACGGCCTGACCAGCGCGACGGTCATCGGCGCCGGCAACGTGGCGCTCGACATCGCCCGCATCCTGGCCAAGGACGCGACGGCGCTGCGCGGCACCTCGATGCCGCGGCACGTCCTCGAGACGCTGGCCGCCAGCACGGTCACCGACATCCACCTGGTCGCGCGGCGCGGCCCGGCGCAGGCCAAGTTCACCTCGCCGGAACTGCACGAGCTGGGCGCGCTCGAGGGCATCGACCTCATCGTCGACCCCGCCGACCTCGTCCTCGGACCGGCCGACGAAGAGGCCGTGGCGACCGACCGGCACGCCAAGGTCACCGTCGACGTCTGCCGCGAGTGGTCCGAACGGCCGCGCACCGGCGCCCGGCGCCGCATCCACCTGCACTACTGGAGCCGTCCGGTCCGCATCCTCGGCACGACGGCGGTCACCGGCATCGAGCTGGCGCCCACCCGGCTCGGCACCGCCCCGCCACCCGACGACCTGCCGACCCGGACGCTGCCGACGGAGCTGGTCGTGCGGGCCATCGGTTACCACGGCTCGCCCATCCCCGGCCTGCCGTTCGACGAGGCCGGGGGCACCGTCCCGTCGCAGGACGGCCGGGTGCTCGACGACGGCGCGGTGCTGGCCGGCGTCTACGTCACCGGCTGGTTGCGCCGCGGCCCGACGGGCGTCATCGCGACCAACCGCGGCGACGCCAACGAGGTGGCGGAGTCGGTCCTCGCCGACCTCGACACGCTGCCCACCCGCGCGGGCGACCCGGACACCGTCGACAAGCTGCTGACCGAGCGAGGAGTCCAGGTGGTCGGCTGGCCCGACTGGCTTCGCCTCGAGGCGCACGAGAAGGCGGCCGGCGACGCCGGGGGCGGCGACCCGATCGTGGTGCACGACCTCGCCACCGCCCTCGAGGTCATCGCCTCCGGCGGCTCAGGCCCCCCACGGTAAGGGCGCCGGCGCCGAGCAGCAGCACCGCGGCCTGGCTGCCGCGGCTGTCCGGGTCGGGCGTCCCGCTCTCGGCACCGCTGTCGGTGCCGGTCTCGGCGCCGCTCTCGGCGCCCGACTCGGCCCCGGTGTCGGTGCCCGTGTCGCCGGACGTGTCACCGGTGTCGGTTCCGGCGTCGGTACCCGCCTCGGTCCCGCCGGTCTCCTCGCCACCGGCGTCGGTGCCGGACTCCGTGGCGCCGGACTCGTCGCCGCCCCACTCGGTGCCCGGCTCGGCGCCGCCGGTCTCCTCGCCACCCGGCTGCTCGGTGCCCGGCTCGGCGCCGGCCTCGTCGCCGCCCGGCCCCTCGCCGTTCTCGTCGCCGCCGGGACCGCCGCCGTCCTCGTCAGCGGGCCGCTCGCCGTTCTCGTCGCCGCGCTCGCCGTTGTCGTCCTCGTCCTCGTCATCGTTGTCGGGACGGTTCGGCCGGTCGGGACGCTCGTCGCCGCCGTCGTTGCCGTTCTCGGCGCGGATGTTCGCCGGCTCCGGGAACTCCTCCTCGGGCTGGCCGTCGAGCGCGCCCTCCATGTAGGCCGTCCAGGTGCGGCCGGGGTACGCGCCGCCGCTGAAGCTCTGCATGCCGCCGACGCCGTCGAGCGACTCGGTGCCGTCGCCGCGGAAGTAGACGACGGACGTGGCCAGCTGCGGGGTGTACCCGCTGAACCAGGCCGTGAGGTCGTCGTGCGTCCCGGTCTTCGCGGCGACCGGGCGGTCGAGGTCCTGCGCGACCTCGGCGGTGCCGTTGTCGACGGTCTCGGTGAGCGAGTAGGTGACGTCGCTGGTGACGTCCTCCTCGAAGACCCGCTCGGGCGCGGACTCGTGCTCGAAGGCCACGGCGCCGTCGCGGTCGACGACCGAGCGGACGGTGTAGGTGTCGGCGTGCATGCCCTGGGACGCGAGCGTGGCGTAGGAGTTGGCCATGTTCAGTGCCGAGACGCCGCCGATGCCGATGGCGAGGCGGGGGTTGAGGTTCGCCTGCACCTGCTCGTCGTCGGGGAAGCCGGCCCGGATGAGCGAGTCGGCGACCTTGTCGGGCCCCATCTCCAGGGCGAGGTCGACGAACGCGGTGTTGATGGAGCGCTCCATCGAGCGTTCCAGGGTGACGTTGCGGCCGTAGTCCTGGTTGCCCTGGTTGTTCACCGGCGGGCCGAGCTCCGGCGGGTCGAACGGCGAGTTGCCCCAGAACCGGCTGCGCAGCGAGTACCCGTTCTCGAGCGCCGCGGCCAGCACGAACGGCTTCACCGTCGACCCGGCCTGCGGGATGGCGTCGACGGCGTCGTTGTAGCTCTGCGCGACGGCGTCGGCGCCCCCGTACACGGCCACGACGGCGCCGTCGCCGGGCCGCACCGACGCGAGGCCGATGCGCACGCCGTCGGCGTCCTCGGTGGGCCGCTCCTCGTCGATGGCGCGGATGGCCGCCGTCTGCGCCGCCGCGTTGAACGTCGACGTGACGCGCAGTCCGCCGGTCTCGATCTCCTGCTCGTCGTAGCCCAGGGCCATCAGCTCGTCGCGGACCATCATGAGCAGGTAGCCGTTGGGGCCGCCATAACGGTTGACCTGCTGCTCGGGCAGGACCTCGGGCGCGACGGTGGCGGCGGCGGTGGCCTCGTCGATGGCGCCCGTGGCCACCATGCCGTCGAGCACGTACTGGAACCGCTGGGCGAACCGCTCGGCGTTCTCGGGGCCGAGGGTGGGGTCGTAGCGCGTGGGCGAGCGCAGGATCGCGGCGAGCGCGGCGCTCTGCGCGAGGTCGAGGTCGGCGACGTCGGCCCCGAAATAGGCCCGCGACGCCGTCTGCACGCCGTAGGTGCCGCGGCCGAACCAGATGGTGTTGAGGTAGTCGGCCAGGATCTGGTCCTTGTCGACGTCCTGGTCGATCTTCACCGAGATGACGAGCTCGCGCAGCTTGCGGGTGTAGGAGCGGTCCTGCGTCAGGTAGTAGTTCTTGACGTACTGCTGGGTGATGGTGGAGCCGCCGCCACCGCCGGACGAGCCGCGCAGCGCGTCCCAGCCGGCCCGGGCCATACCGGTGACCGAGAAGCCGGAGTTGTCGTAGAAGCTCCTGTCCTCGGCCGCCACCACGGCCTGCTGCAGGGTTTGCGGGATCTCTTCGATGCCGACGATCTCGCGGTTCTCGGCGCTGAACCGGCCGAGCTCGGTCTCGCCGTCGTCCCAGTAGACGATGCTCGTCTCAGACGTCGAGAAGTCGTTCGGGTCGGGCACGTCGATCATGGCGAAGGCCACGCCGACGGCCCCCGCACCCAGCAGGAACATGCCGAGGGCCGTGAAGCCGAAGACCTTCCAGTTGAACACGCGCCGCCAGCCGGTCCGCTTGCGGCGGCCGGCGCGATATTTGGCGCCCTTCTCAGGGCGCGACTCGTTCTCGGGTTCAGCTTCGGAACTCATGACGTCTTCGATGGTAGGTGCCGCGTCCAGTCGGGCGCGCGTGCCATGGAGAAGACGGCTGGGGCGGCGGCAGAGTTCCGGCAGCGGAACTCGCCGCGGCGTCCGCCGCCGCCCGCCCGGGGACGGGCACGGCGCAGCGACGTTTCTCCGCCACCCCCGCGAGCGGAGATCACGATCCGCCGCGCCCTGCCCGCCGACCCGGTATACCCGGTGCGTACCACTGCTGAAACCGAGGTGGGGATCACATCACTCGGCGTGACCGGACGGTGCCGCTGCGTGACCGCCTTGCAATCCGAGGCGGCGCAGCGCGTCGGCGGCGATGTCGTCCGGTGAGCCCGCGATCGGCACCCGCACGCCGTCCTCGCCCGGCTGCAGCGGCTCGAGCGTGTCCAGCTGCGAGCGCAGCAGGCTCGGCGGCATGAAGTGGCCCTTGCGCTCCTTCATCCGGGCGGCGATGAGCTCCGGGTCGCCGTCGAGGTGCACGAACCGCACCCCGCCGGCCGCCTCGCGCAGCACGTCGCGGTAGACCCGGCGCAGCGCGGAGCAGGTGACGACGGCGCTGTGGCCCTGCTCGGCCTGCGCGCTCAGCCAGTCGCGGACGGTGCGCAGCCACGGCTCGCGGTCGGCGTCGGTCAGCGGCGTACCGGCCGACATCTTGGCGACGTTGGCCGGCGGGTGCATGTCGTCGGCCTCGGCGAACGGACGGTCCAGCAGCTCGGCGACGCGGGTCGCGACCGTCGTCTTGCCGGAGCCGGACACGCCCATGACGACGAGGTGCGGCGGGATGGGCGGGATGCTCACGCCGTCCAGCATCACACGCCCTGGCCCGGTGGGGCGGCGGCGTCCAGACTGGGGCCATGACCGACACCGCTCCCGTGCGCGAGCTGCGGCTCGTCGTGACCGTCCCCGACTACGACGAGGCCGTCCGGTTCTACCGCGACGTCCTGGGCCTGCCGGAGCTGGCCGACTTCTCCTCGCCCGACGGCCGAGTGATGCTGCTGGGCGCCGGCCGGGCGACCATCGAGATCGTCAACGAGGACCAGGCCGCCTTCATCGACCGCGTCGAGGTCGGCCGCCGCGTGGCCGGCCACATCCGGGTGGGCCTCGAGGTCGACGACGCCGCGGCCACGACGAAGCTCCTGGCCGACGGCGGCGCCTCGGTGCTGGCCGAACCCACCCGCACCCCGTGGGACTCCCTCAACGCCCGCCTCGACGCCCCCGGCGACCTCCAACTCACCCTCTTCACCGAACTCGGCAACTGACCACACCGCAGCCCGCGCGAGAGTCGCCCAACGCAGCCGCCTGCGGTTCCGCTGTGGTCATCCAGCCCGCCGACTGTCGATCATGGTGAAATACGGCTTCAGGTCACTGGAGAGCCCACCTTCTCCATGATCAATCGACGATGAACGAGGTCTCGTCCTTGGCACGTCGGCGGTGACCCCTTGGCACGTCGGAAGTGAGCTCAGACGCCTGAATTGTGCCGGTTTGCGGAACGCTCCAGCGTGCCAAGGCTCGATGGTGCGCGCACGACCAGCATTGGTGGGAGATCTCTGCCTGATCGGCGTGGCGATGCTGTCGCTCCGACAACAGTTCCCCCACACGCTCCGCACAGTGATCTCACACCGTCGCCATGCGTCACCGCGTGAAGGGGTCGGGCGCGCGTACTCACGCGGTGACCAGGTCCCCCGCCACGGGTGTTTCTGATCGTGGATCCGCGCCGCCGGAGATCCGTCAGACACCCCTACCGTCGGACTTGGTCCGCGCGTAGTGGCGCCGCGCTTTCGCCCGGTTGCCGCAGATCTCCATCGAGTGCCACTTTCGGGCGTTCGCCCGGCTGTGGTCGACCAGGAAGTGCTGGCAGTCGTGCGCGGCGCAGGGGCGGATGCGCGACCCGTCCGGCCCCTGCAGCGCCGCCCACTCCTCGATGGCACGCGCCCCGACGCGCAGGCCGGCCGGGACCTCGTCGCGCCAGCGGAGGCCGTCGCGGGTGAGCGTGGCCTGCCGGCGCATGGCGCCGACCCACGGCTCGAGTGCGTCGAGCGTCTCCTCGCCCCTGATGACGGCGGCCAGCAGCGGCCGGACGGCGCGCGCGTCGGCGATCTCCTCGGGCGTGCCCTGGGCGCCGCGTTCGCGCAGCCAGGCGCGCGCGGCGTCGTCGCCGGCGAGCTCGTCGTGCGGCCCGTCGGGGTACACGATGCGCGAGTTCACGAGGTCGAGCAGCAGCGTCGTCATGGCGGGTCCTTCCGGTCAGCCCTCATTCTAACCCCATAGGGTCGCTTGACAGGTTGGAATAGCGGTGCTTCGATCTGACTTATAACCGCCACGAATCAATGAACCGGTTAGAGTGACCGGTCGAAGGAACGGGAGCCAGGCCATGCCGTACATCACCGTCGGAACCGAGAACTCCGCGAACATCGACCTCTACTACGAGGACCACGGCAGTGGTCAGCCGGTCGTGCTGATCCACGGCTACCCGCTCGACGGGCACTCGTGGGAGAAGCAGACGCCCGCACTGCTCGACGCCGGCTACCGCGTCATCACCTACGACCGCCGCGGCTTCGGCCGGTCCAGCCAGCCGACCACCGGCTACGACTACGACACGTTCGCGGCGGACCTGAAGGCGGTCCTCGACACCCTCGACCTGCGCGACGTCGTCCTCGTCGGCTTCTCGATGGGCACCGGCGAGGTGGGCCGCTACCTCGGCACGTACGGCAGCGACCGCGTCGCCAAGGCCGCGTTCCTCGCGTCGCTCGAGCCGTTCCTGCTGCAGACCGACGACAACCCGACCGGCGCGCCGGCCGAGGGCTTCGCCGACATCGAGGCCGCCGCCAAGGGCGACCGCTACGCCTGGTTCGACTCGTTCTACGAGAACTTCTACAACCTCGACGAGAACCTCGGCACCCGCATCAGCGAGGCCGCCGTCCGCGGCAGCTGGAACGTCGCCGCCGGCGCGTCCTGGTACGCCTCGTACGCCGTGGTGCAGAGCTGGCTGACCGACTTCCGCGCGGACATCGAGAAGATCGACGTGCCGGCGCTGATCCTGCACGGCACCGCCGACCGCATCCTCCCCATCGACGCCACCGCCCGCGAGTTCACCAAGCGGCTGCCGTCGGCGGACTACATCGAGATCGAGGGCGCGCCGCACGGCCTGCTCTGGACCCACGCCGACCAGGTCACCGAGGCGCTGCTCACCTTCCTGCGCAAGTGAGCCGCCGCTGACGCGCCCCTGGCCCCCAGAATGGGGTCATGAGCGCGACGGAGGTGGACGCCTACCTCGACACGGTGACCCCGCGGAAACGGGCCCGCGACGCCCGGACGCTGGTGACGCTGATGCGCGAGGTGACCGGCCACGAGCCGGATCTGCACGGCACGATCATCGGCTTCGGCCGGTACCACTACGAGTACGAGAGCGGCCGCCGGGGCGATGGCCCGGCGGCCGCCTTCTCGCCCCGCAAGGCGGCGTCGACCGTCTACGTGCCCGACGGCGTCGGGGCGCACGCGGGCGACCTGGCGAGGCTCGGCCCGCACACCACCGGCGTGGGCTGCATCTACCTCAAGGACCTCGACGAGGTCGACCTCGACGTCCTGACGCAGATCGTGCGGCACTCGTACGCGACGCTCACCCGCGGCACCTACGGCCTGCGCGCCCGCGAGGGCGGCACGAGCTAGGCGGCGCGCTCGAAGCCCAGGTGCACGTGGTCGCGGTGCAGGGCGTCAGAGAAGTGCTTCCCACCCGGGCCGTCGGGGTCGACGGGGCCGCCGATCTCGTCGCTGCCGGTGGAGCGCACCGCGGCCAGGAAGTCGAGCAGGAACGGCTCGTCCTTCGCCATCGAGACCACCGGCCGCCCGTCGACCGCCCAGATGTCGACGGCGCGGCCGCGGGTGTGGTTGCTGGTGCGGTCGGTGCCGAAGACGTTCTCGGGGTGGCCGGCGCGGAACACCGTCACGGCCAGCTCGTAGGTCCGCGACAGCGCCAGTAGCGCCCCGACCACCCGCGTGTCGACGGCCTCGGCGGCGAGGTCCGCGGCGGCCGCGTTCGGCAGCAGCACCCGGGGCGACGCGGCCAGCTCGGCGGCCGGTCCGCTCAGGGCGGCGACGGCGTCGGGCTGCGGCGCGACGGGGTGCAGCTCGCTCACCGTCCACGCTCCGCCGGCCCGCCGCAGCCGCACGTCCGCCGTCACCAGCCGGTCCCGCCGCTCCGCGCCGTCGGTCCAGGTCTGGCGCACCACGGCCATGACGCTCGCGGTGTCACGCTCGAGCCCGCCGTACTGCGGGTAGACGAGCTGTGCGACGGCGGGCGACGACGGCGGCAGCAGCGGTCCCGCCGCGGCCTCGAGCGCGGGGTCGGCTCCGGCGGCCGCCAGCCGGTCCGCCGCAGGACCGACGGGGACGCCGTCGGGCACGGTGCCCAGCGCCTCCAGCACCCGAGCGGCGGCCAGCTTGATCTCGGGCGAGATCTCGTTCCCGCCCGGGACCCACGGGGACACCACCGGAAGGTCCGGCACCGGTAACGGGGGCTCCGGCGCCGGACCCGCCGGCTGCTTTTCAGGAGGCCGCGGCAGAACGCGGCCCGCGCGCGGCTGCGACGGCTCGTCCGCACCGCATCCCGCGAGCACGGCCGCGGCTGACGCCGTCGCCCCCAGGAGGAAGCCGCGGCGGCCGACGACGCGACCGTTCATCGAGTCCGCACGAACCGTGGGTCGATCCGGTACGTGTGGACCTCGTCGCCGTCGCGGTCGACATGGCTGCCGACGCGGCGCCAGCCGGCCCGCTCGTAGAACCCGGCCGCACCGCGGGCACCCGCCTTCGTGATCAGCTCGACGCGGTCGCCGCCGGCCGCCGCGACGATCGAGAGGAACTCCTCGGACAGCGCCGTGCCCGCCGACGCGCCACGCGCCTCGGGCGCCACGACGATCGCCTCGAGCACCGCGATGGGCCCGAAGCCGGCCTCCGGCACGTCGCCGCGGCTCGCCACCCGGGCCGGCACCGCAGCCCGTCCGAGCAGCCGCCGCGCGTACCGCGGGCCCCGGGTCCGCACGAATCCCAGGGCCAGCGCCGGCCGCGTCAGCAATGCCCGCAGGCCCGCCGTCATCAGCTCGCGGCGCCGGCGGCCGAGGATCCAGGCCACGTTGGCCGGCCGGTCGGTGGTGCCGAGCAGGAAGCCCACCACGTCGCCGCCGCGCCGCGCCACCAGGACGACGCCGTACTCGGACTCGAGATGCGCGCGGTGCCAGCGCCGGACGAACCCCTCACCGAGCCGCGGGAACAGGCCGTGTGGCAGCTCGGCGACGTGCAGTGCCGCGGTCCTGCGCAGGTCGTCCTCGGTTGCCGGCCCGACCTCGATCTCGCCACCAGCGCTCATCATCAGCCTCTCTGCAGCCGCGTCACACTCGGCCCCCGTTGCCCTGATAGACGACATTTCGCGCGGTTGCGTTGTCGCCCGAGGCGATCTCTCATCGACCGTGGCTCCATGGTTCGGCGCCGATCTCAGAGGAACCTCAGAGCCGCCGTGCGACCATCGAGGTCATGACGGGCGCGGAGGACCGCACGCTGCTGCTGGTCGAGGATGACGCCAAGCTGGCGGCGCTGCTGGACCGGCTGTTCAGGGACGAGGGCTACACCGTCGACGTCGCCCGCGACGGCCAGTCGGGGCTGCACCACGCGCTGACGCAGCAGTACGCCGTCATGGTCATCGACCGCGGGCTGCCGGCCATCGAGGGCGTCGACCTCGTGCGCCGGCTGCGCGCCCGTGGCGTCACGACGCCGATCCTCGTGCTGACGGCGCGCGGCACCACCGAGGACCGCGTCGAAGGGCTCGACGCGGGCGCCGAGGACTACGTGGTCAAGCCGTTCGAGATCGACGAGCTGCTGGCCCGGCTGCGCGCGCTGCTGCGCCGGCACACGGACACCTCGACCCGGCTGGACCTCGGCGACCGGCACCTCGACGTCACCGCGCGGCGGGTCGTCGGAGGCGAGACCGGCTCGATCGAGCTGTCCGGACGCGAGAACGAGCTGCTGCAGCTGTTCGCCGCCCATCCGTCGCAGGTGTTCACGCGCGACGAGCTGCGCCGGCAGGTGTTCCCCGACGCCGACAGCCCCGGCGCCGTCGACACCTACGTCTACTATCTGCGCAGGAAACTCGGCCGGGACGTCATCCGCACCGTCCACGGCCTCGGCTATCGGATGGGGTCCGCGTGAGCCGGCGCCACGACGGCCCGCGGGGCCGCCGACCGCAACCCGCACCCGCCGACCGGCGGCTGCTGCGGCGGGCGTCGGTCGTCGTCGCGGTGCAGACGGGCGCCGCCGCCGCGCTGGTCATCGCCGTCATCATCGCGCTCGTCTACTCCATCAGCGGGCAGGAGCGGATCTCCGCCACCGACCACAAGCTCCAGGCGAAGCTCGCGGACTCCGTGCCGGCGTCGGGCGGCACCATCGTCGACGGCGTCCCGCCCGGCTGCTCCGAGGCGGACGTCCGCGCCGCCGTCGACGAGCTGGAGCCCGGCACCCGGCGGTTCGAGGTCTGCGACACCCCGTTCCTCGCCCACGTCGACGAGAGCGGCGGCGAACGCCTCGCGGCGGCCACGAACTTCACCGAGCAGCAGGAGGAGACCGAGCGCCTGGCCCGGCTGTCCATCCTCGTCGGCGTCGTCGGCGTGCTGGCAGCGGCCGGGCTCGGCTGGCTGGTGGCGCGGCGCGCCGTGCGCCCGCTCGGCGACGCGCTCGCCTCGCAGCGCCGGTTCGTCGCCGAGGCGGGGCACGAGCTGCGCACCCCGCTGGCCATCCTGCACACCCGGGCCCAGCTGCTGCAACGCCGTCCGAGCACCGACGACGACCAGCGGCAGGAGATCGACCAGCTGGTCGACGACGCGCGGGTGCTCACCGACATCGTCAACGACATGCTGTTGTCCGCGGAGATGCAGTTCCGGCCCGAGGCGCGCCAGCCGGTCGACCTCGCCCGCGTCGCCACGCAGGTCAAGGACTCCTTCGCCGCCACCGCCGACGAGGCCGGGGTCGACCTCGTCGTCGACAGCGTCCCCACCGACTCCCACGTCGTCGCCGGCGTGCCCAGCGCCCTGCGCCGCGCCGTCGCCGCCCTGGTCGACAACGCCATGGACCACGTCGGGCGGGGCGGGACGATCACGCTGGGGCTGAGCGGGTCGGACGCGTCGGGCGGGTCCGGCGGCACCGTGTGCATCGCCGTCATCGACGACGGCGACGGCCTCGACCCGCAGCTGGCGGCCGAGCTGACCCAGCGCTTCCACCGTGGTCCGGGCGCCAACGGCAACGGCCAGCACCCGCGGCTCGGCCTCGGGCTCGCTCTGGTCGACGAGATCGTGCACGCCCACGACGGCACCATGGTCATCGACGGCCGCCCGGGCGACGGCGCCACCGTGAGCCTCACGTTCCCCGCCGCGCCATGAGCCCGTCATGTCCGATGCGCGGTCCGTGCGTGGCCATGCGTATGTGGGTACCTATAGGTTCTGGTTGCTGCCGGAACCCGTGTCACGACGGAGCCGTTGACGCAGCAACGACGTCACAGCTGTGACGCCTCGGCCGGGCACGGCCGCGATCACCAGAAGGGTGCCCCTTTGATGACCACGGCCATGGAGAGTTCGCCTGCGCGCGGAACCGCCCGGGAACGGCACGTCAGCGCCTACGCGGAGCTGTCGAAGATCATCCAGGGTGCCGGGCTGCTGAAGCGCCGGTACACGTTCTACTGGTCCCTCATCGGCGGCACGATCGCCGCGTTCGCCGCCATCTGGGTCGGCTTCGCCCTGCTCGGCGACTCCTGGTACCAGCTGCTGCTCGCCGCCGCGCTCGCCGTCGTGCTGGCCCAGTTCGGCTTCATCGGCCACGAGGGCGCCCACCGGCAGATCTTCGCGTCGCACCGCTGGAACGAGTGGACCGCCCGCGTGGTCTCGGGGCTGTTCGCCGGGCTCAGCTACAGCTGGTGGATGCGCAAGCACACGCGCCACCACCTCAACCCGAACAAGGAGGGCGCCGACCCCGACATCGCGCCCGGGGTGCTGGCGTTCTCGCCCGCGGCCTACGACCAGCGCGGCCCGGTCGGGCGCTGGTTCGCCAACCGGCAGGGCTGGTTCTTCTTCCCGCTGCTGCTGCTCGAAGGCATCGCTCTGCACGCGCACAGCATCCAGAACATCCTCCGCCGCGAGCGTCTCGAGCACCGCTGGGTCGAGATCCTGTTCATGACCGTCCGGCTCGGCGGCTACCTGGCGGCGCTGTTCATCGTGCTGCCGCCGGCCAAGGCCGTCGCGTTCTTCTGCGTGCAGATGGGGCTGTTCGGCGTCCTGCTCGGCGGGGCGTTCGCGCCCAACCACAAGGGCATGCCCATCGTCCCCGCATCCATGAAGATCGACTTCCTGCGCCGCCAGGTGCTCATGTCGCGCAACATCACCGGCGGCCCCGTCGTCGACCTCGCCATGGGTGGGCTCAACTACCAGGTCGAGCACCACCTGTTCCCGAGCATGCCGCGGCCCAACCTGCGCCGCGCCCAGCCGATCGTCAAGGAGTTCTGCGCCCGGCACGGCATCGCCTACACCGAGACGACGCTGACCGGGTCGTACCGGATCGTCGTGCAGTACCTCAACGACGTCGGCCTCAAGGCGCGCGACCCGTTCCAGTGTCCGCTGACAGCGCAGTACCGGACGTAGGGCTCGCCCCGGGTCGGCTGCTCAGGCCCAGTGGTTGTCGTGGCGGAGGTAGAACGCCGTGCGCTCCTCCTCGCTGAGCTCCAGCCCCTTCGACACCGCCGCGAGCGTCTCGAAGTAGTCCTCGCGCGGCGCGCCGGGCGTGAACATGAGCAGCATCGACGCCGGCTCGCCGAGGACGTTCTTGAACCCGTGCACGCCGCCCGGCGGGACGTGCAGGAAGTCGCCCTGGGTCGCCTCGACCCAGTCCGTGCCGTCGAAGAGCAGGACCGCGCCGGTGAGGACGTAGAACGACTCCGTGATGGTGCGGTGGAAGTGCGGGCCCGGGCCGGACTCGCCGGGGCCGAACGTCCACCGGTAGAGCCCGAAGTCGCCGCCGGTCGAGGCGCCGGTGGCCAGGTAGTCGACCGTCACGCCGGAGGCGTACGTCACCTCCGGCGGGGCGTCGGCGCGGCGGAGCTGGACGTTGACCTCGCCGTTCTCGCCGTCGTAGCGCTGGGGCGGGTAGGGCGGGAAGCTCATGGCTCTCCTCTCGGTGCGCGCGACGTCGCGCGCCTCGTGCGCGGCGGGCTCGGTTGGTGACCGAGGGCCCGATGAGGCAGACTAGGCACCGACGGGACGTGAGTGCACGTCCCCGAGGTCGAGTGCGACGCGCCTTTCCAGGCGCAGGTCCCCCTTCCCGATGACGGGCGTCCCCCTCGTGACCGGCCACTCCCTCCACGTCCTCGGAAGGACGTCTGTGACCATCGACACCCGCACGTCGCGGGGCGACGGCGCTCGCCGCCGCCCCCGCAACCGCCGCCGCCCGGCAGCGGTCACCAGTCCTCACCCGGCCGCCGAGCCGGCGGTGGCGCGAGCCGCCACCGTCACGCCGGCCGTCGCCGACGCGCGCTCGTTCGCCGAGCTCGGCGTCCCCGCTCGGATCGTCGCCGCCCTCGCCGCCGAGGGCGTCACCACCCCGTTCCCCATCCAGGCCGCGACCCTGCCCGACACCCTCGCCGGGCACGACGTGCTCGGCCGCGGGCAGACCGGGTCGGGCAAGACCATCGCTTTCTCCGTGCCGACGATCGCCCGGCTGGTCGCCTCGGGCGCGCCGCGCCAGGCACGCCGGCCGCGCGCTCTGGTGCTCGTCCCGACCCGCGAGCTCGCCAACCAGGTCGCCGCCACCGTCGCGCCGCTCGCCGCGGCCACCGGGCTGCGCCTCGCCACCGTCTTCGGCGGCGTCGGCCAGGGCCCGCAGGTCAAGGCGCTCAAGAACGGCGTCGACGTGCTCGTCGCCTGCCCCGGCCGGCTCGAGGACCTCATCGCGCAGGGCTTCTGCGACCTCGGCGCCGTCGAGGTCACCGTCCTCGACGAGGCCGACCACATGGCCGACCTCGGGTTCCTGCCCGCGGTCCGCCGCCTGCTCGACGCCACGCCGCGGGGCGGCCAGCGGCTGCTGTTCTCTGCGACCCTCGACAACGGGGTCGACCTGCTGGTGCGGCGGTACCTGAACGACCCGGTGCTGCACTCGACGGCGCCGGCGGTCGCCCCCGTCTCGACCATGGCGCACCACGTCATGGCCGTCGAGGCGGGCGAGAAGGCGCTGGTCGTGCGCGAGCTGGCCTCCGGGCTCGGGCGCACGCTGCTGTTCGCCCGCACCAAGCACGGCGCGAAGAAGCTGGCGAAGGTCCTCACCGCCGCCGGCATCCCCGCTGTCGACCTGCACGGCAACCTCAGCCAGGGCGCACGCGAGCGGAACCTCGCGGCCTTCTCGGCGGGGACGGCGCGCGTACTGGTCGCCACCGACATCGCCGCCCGCGGCATCCACGTCGACGACGTGAGCCTGGTCGTCCACGTCGACCCGCCCGCCGAGCACAAGGCCTACCTGCACCGCTCCGGCCGCACCGCCCGGGCCGGCGCCGACGGCGTCGTGGTCACCGTCATGACGCCCGACCAGACGGCCGACGTGCGCACCCTGACCCGGCAGGCCGGCATCACCCCCTCGATCACCCGCGTCTCGCCCGGCCACCCGGCCATCACCGGCCTCACCGGCCCGGCGGCGCCGCTGGTCGCTCCGCCCGAGCCGGCCGCTCCCGCTCCGACGGGCGCCGGTGGTCGCGGCCGTGGGCGCGGCTCGCGGGCGGGCTCTGGCTCGGCCGCTGGGACCGCCGGCGAGCCGGACGGACGGGGTCGATCGCGACGCCGCCGCGGCGGACGCTCGGGACGGGGTGCCGACGGCGTCAGCTCCGGCACGACCGGCGGGAACCGCTCGGCCGGACGCGGCTCGGCCGGGCACGGCGAGCGCACGGCCGCCAAGCCGCGCCAGGACCGTTCCGGCCAGTCCGCCGAGCCGACGCAGAGCACCCGGCGCGGAGGCGGCGGCGGTCGCGGCCGCTCCGGCGCGCCCACGTCGTCGACGCGAACCGCCGACACCTTCTCGGCCTCGCTCCGCCGCCGCTGATCCACTCCTCGTGATCATCGGCGATTGCTGGTGCCCTGACGCCAGCGATCGCCGATGATCACGGGGCCGGCCGGGTTTCGGGATCGCTTCGGTGCGGTGCTGGTCCCCGCCCGGTTGGGAGGGTGCCCACCCTAGGGGCGGGCACCGACACTCTCGCCGTCGACGCCCGGCGCCAGCCCGGCGCCGCCCTGCCGGCCGGGCGCCCGGCTACTTCTTCGCGCCGCCGGTGAAGGGCGGCTCACCCGGCTTGGACGCGCGGAACCGCAGTGCCGACCACACGTCGTCGACGGCGACCTGGCCGTTGGGGCGCAGCCCGAACTCGGCGACGATCGGCCAGAGCGTGTCGCGGTTGATGTCCGACCGGCCGCCCTTCGGGTAGGCGATCCAGACCACCGGCGGCGCCGTCACGGTCGCGCGGTGCTGCTCGAGGACGGTCCGGACCGACGCCGCGTCGTCGGCGAAGACCACGGCCACGCCCGCGTCGGCGGGACCCTCGACGGTCCGGACGTCGGCGGGCAGCGGGTCCAGCAGCTCGCGCCGGTCGGGGTGCGACACCCACACCGACGTTCCGGGTTTCACCAGCAGCTTCTCGGCCACGGTCTTGGTGCTCATCGGCGCCTCTCCTGTTCGTCGTACCACGCATTCACCAGCACTCAGCCTGCTACCGACAAGAAAGTTTGTCAAGGATTCTGGACTTGACAGCGTGATGCCGCAGGTGTTCCTTTATGACTAACTTTAGTTGTGAAGGAAGTGCTGATGCCCGTTCCCCGCGGTGACCTCACCCGCTCGGCCGTCCTGGCCGCGCTGGGCACGTCCGGCCCGCTGAGCAGGACGGACATCGCCCGCATGCTGGGGGTCAGCCCGGCCACCGTCACGCAGATCGTGAAGGATCTGGTGGCGCGCGGCCTGGTCGCCGAGGTCGAGCACCGCCCGTCCCGCGGCGGTCGTCCGGCAGTGCTGCTGGGGCTCGTGGGGTCGGCCGGGCGGGCGCTGGGCGCGAAGGTCGCCGCCGACCACGTCGCCGTCGTCGACGTCGGGCTCGACGGCCAGGTGCGGCAGTCCTGGGAGTACCCGTTCGACGCGACGGCCGCCGACGCCCCCGACCGGCTGGTCGACCTGCTCCAGCCATTGGCCGAGGCGCCCGCGGACGAGAACGACGCGCCGATCCTGGGTGTGGGCATCTGCGTCCCCGGGGCGGTCGACGACCAGGAGGCGGGCGCCGTCGACGCGCCGACTCTGGGCTGGCAGCGCCTCGCCCTCGGCGCCCGGCTGCGCGCCGCCCTCCCCGTCCCTGTCCTCGTCGAGAACGACGTCAACGCGCTCGCCGTCGCCGAGCGGCTGTACGGCAAGGGCCGCGACCACCGGAACTTCCTCGTCGTCACGATCGGGCGCGGTGTGGGCGCCGGGCTGGTCGTCGACGGCAGCGTCTACCGGGGGACGAACGGCGGCGCCGGCGAGTTCGGCCACTTCCCCGTCCGCCCCGACGGGCCGCGCTGCTCGTGCGGCAACACCGGCTGCCTCGAGGCGTCCGTCGGCCAGGAGGCGCTGCTCCGCGCCGCCCGCGAGGCCGGGCTGGACGCTCCCGACGCGACGATCTTCGCGGCGGCCGGCGAGCTGTTCGGCCGCGGCGTCGCCGGGCTGATCAACGTCATGGACCCGGAGGTCGTCATCGTGCTCGGCGAGGGCACGCGCGCCTGGGAGCACTGGCGTCCCGGTTTCGAGCCCAGCCTCCGCGCGCACCTCATGCCGTCGCGCCGCGGCGTCCCCGTCGTCGTCGAGTCGTGGGACGACACGTCGTGGGCACTGGGGGCCGCCGCCCTCGTCCTCGCGACGCCGTACGACGCGGCCGGCGCGACCGGCGGCCAGGGCGAGCTGGTCCGGGCCCGGCTCGGCGGCGCCCTGGCCGGGGAGCTGTCATGAGCACCTCGACCGCGCCCCGCACCGGCCCGCAGCTGACGCCGTCGCCACCCAGCAGACGACGACGGAACCGGAACGCCCTGCGCCACGGCGGCAACCGGCTGCGCTACGCCGGCATCGTCGCACTGTTCCTGGCGCCGAGCCTGATCCCGCTGACGCTGTTCACGCTGGTCCCGATGGTCAGCTCGCTGTGGGTGGCGCTGCATGACTGGAACCTCATCACCCCCATGGAGTTCGTCGGCCTGGCGAACTTCCGCGAGCTGCTGGCCGACGGCGACACGTGGGCCGCGTTCGGGCACACGCTCGGCTACATCGCCGGCTACCTGCCGCTCGTCTACCTCCTGGGCCTCGGCGCCGCCCTCGCGCTCAACACCGCGCTCAAGGGCCGCAACGTCCTGAGGGCCGCCTACTTCCTGCCGGTCGTCACCAGCTGGGTGGTCGTCGCGCTGTTGTGGCGCTGGCTGCTGAGCCCGTCGAACGGCCTGGTCAACCACGTGCTCGGGCTGGTCGGCATCGACGGCCCCGGCTGGTGGACCGACCCGACCTGGGCGATGCCGTCGGTGATCCTGGCGTCGGCCTGGAAGGACCTCGGCTTCGTCATGATCATCCTGCTGGCCGGCCTGCAGGCGATCCCCGGCGAGCTGTACGACGCGGCGCGGGTCGACGGCACGAGCGCCTGGCAGCGGTTCCGCCACGTCA
This sequence comes from Jiangella mangrovi, assembly GCF_014204975.1. Lineage (NCBI taxonomy): Bacteria > Bacillati > Actinomycetota > Actinomycetes > Jiangellales > Jiangellaceae > Jiangella > Jiangella mangrovi. The sequence goes on along the minus strand of NZ_JACHMM010000001.1, from coordinate 2,357,986 downwards.
CGCTGCCGCTGCTGTCGCCGTCGACCTTCTTCGTGGTCGTCATCTCGCTGATCAACGGCTTCCAGGTGTTCGACCAGGTGTACGTCATGACCGGCGGCGGACCGGCCGGCGCCACCGAGGTCGTCGTGCAGCAGATCTACGACCTCACGTTCCGCTACGGCCGGGCCGGCGACGCGTCGGCGCTGTCGTGGCTGCTCTTCCTAGTGGTGCTCGTGGTCACGATCGTCCAGGTCCGCGGCCAGCGCCGGTGGGTGACCTATGCGTAGGCCCGCGCTCTACACAGCCGTCACCGTCGGCGCGCTGGTCATGCTGTTCCCGTTCGCCTGGACGGTGATCACCTCGCTCACGCCCGGCGCCGGCCTGGGCACGCCCGACCTGATCCCCGACGAGCCCGGCCTGGACGCCTACCGCACGCTGCTCGAGGCGATGCCGTTCTGGCGGATCCTGGCGAACAGCCTCTGGATCGCCGTCGCGTCGACGCTGCTGCAACTCGTCACCAGCGCGATGGCCGCCTACGCGTTCGCCCGGCTCGACTTCCCCGGCCGCAACGCGCTGTTCCTCGTCTACCTCGCGACCCTCATGGTGCCGATGCAGGTGCTCGTCGTGCCGCTGTTCATCGAGATGCGCGAGCTGAACCTCGTCGACACCTACGCCGCCCTGCTGGCCCCGAGCATCGCGTCCGCGTTCGGCGTCTTCCTGCTCCGGCAGGCCGTCGCGCAGGTGCCGATCGAGCTGGACGAGGCGGCCACCATCGACGGCGCCGGGCACCTGCGCATCTTCGTCTCCGTCGTCTGGCCGCTGATCCGCCCGGCGCTGGCGACCTTCGCCGTCCTCGCGTTCATGTCCAGCTGGAACAGCTTCCTCTGGCCGCTGGTGGTCATCCGCTCGCCGGAGCTGATGACGCTGCCGCTCGGCCTGTCCACCCTGCACGGCCAGTTCACCACCGAGTGGGACGTGGTGATGGCCGGCTCCGTGATCAGCATCGTCCCGATCGCCGTGCTCTACCTCGCGGCGCAGAAATACGTCATCCAAGGCGTCGCCCGCTCCGGGCTCAAGTGACGCTCGACTCGAAACGGAGTTCCCATGGCCCACTCGATCCGCCTCGGCACCGTCGCCGCCGCGGCCGCACTGCTCGCCCTGTCGGCCTGCTCGCAGGGTTCCGCCACCCGTGAGTCCAACGGCGAAGACGGCCAGACCGTCGTCCACTACATGGAGTTCTCGTCCAACGGCGGCAACGAGCAGAACCTGGAAGCAATTGTCGCGTCGTTCGAAAGTGAGAACCCCGGCATCGACGTCCAGGTCGAGACGACGCCGTTCGCCGACTACTTCACCAAGCTGCAGACCGCGGTCGCCGGCGGCACCGAGGCCGACGCGTTCGAGCTCAACTACGAGAACTTCGTGACCTACGCCGAGAGCGGCGCGCTGGCCGAACTCGACGTCGACGGCGGCGCCTACACGCCGTCGCTGCTCGAGGCCTTCCAGCACGACGGCGCCCAGCTCGGACTGCCGGAGTCGTTCAGTGACGTCGTCCTCTTCTACAACAAGGACCTGTTCGCGGCGGCCGGCGTGCCGGAGCCGACGGCGGACTGGACCTGGGAGGACGAGCAGGCGGCCGCCACCGCGCTGACCGACGCCGCAGCCGGCGTCTGGGGCGACTACCAGCCCGCGACGTTCCACGAGTTCTACAAGGCGCTGGCCCAGGCCGGCGGCCAGTTCCTCACCGACGACGGCAGCGCGACGGCGTTCAACAGCCCCGAGGGCATCGCGGCCGCCACCTGGCTGGCCGGCAAGTCCGGCACCGTCATGCCGACCGAGGCCGAGGGCGCGGGCACGCCGGACTTCGACTCGACGCTGTTCCGCGAGGGCAAGCTGGCCATGTGGCACAGCGGCATCTGGATGTTCGGCCCGCTGGCCGACGTGCCATTCGAGTGGGACGTCGTGGTCGAGCCGGGCTCCACCAACCGGGCCAGCGCCATGTTCACCAACGGCGTCGTGGTCAGCGCGAACAGCGAGCACTCCGAGGAGGCGCAGGCCTGGCTGGAGTTCCTCACGTCGTCGGACACCACCGTCGACACCCGGCTGAACGCGGGCTGGGAGCTGCCGCCGATCGCCGACCAGGACAAGCTGGCGCCGTACCTCGAGCAGACCCCGCCGGCGAACCGGCAGGCCGTCTTCGACGCGCTGGAGGAGACCGTGCTGCCGCCGGTCATCGTCCGCCAGCAGGAGATGCAGGACGCCGTCACCGAGGAGCTGGGCAACGCGGCGGCCGGGCGCAAGACCGTCGAGCAGGCCGTCGCCGACGCCGCCGCGCGGGTGGACGAGCTGCTGTGACCGACCTGCTCGCGCTGGCCGAGGCCTCCCACCGGGTCATCGCCACCCATCAGGCCCCGTCCGGCGCCTACCCGGCCAGCCCGACATTCAGCGCCTACCGCGGCTACAGCTGGTTCCGCGACGGCGCGTTCATCGCCGAGGGCGCCAGCCGCTACGGCGACGCCGACGGCGCGGCGGCGTTCCACCGGTGGTGCGCCGACGTGCTCGCCAAGCGCACCGACCAGGTCGACGCGCTGGTCTCGCGTTCTACGCGCGGTGAGCACATCCCGGTCGCGGACCTGCTGCCGACCCGCTACACGATCGACGGCGCAGTCGGGAATGACCCGTGGTGGGACTTCCAGCTCGACGGCTACGGCACCTGGCTGTGGGCACTCGCGGCCCACACCGACCGGCACGGGGTGGTCGATGGTGTCGACGGCGGCGTGGCGACGGCAGTGCGCTACCTGACGACGTTCTGGGCGCGGCCCTGCTACGACTGGTGGGAGGAGCACGTCGACCACCGGCACGTGTCGACGCTGGGCGCGATCCGGGCCGGTCTGGCGGCGGCGACGGCGCACCCGGCGCTGACGGCGGCCCTGTCGGCCGGCGAGCGCTCGGCCGCGGCGGACGCCGTCGGGGAGCTCGATGCGCTGGTGCTGGCCGAGGGGGTCTCCGACGGCGGTCACCTGACGAAGTGGCTCGGCGCGGCCGACATCGATGCCAGCCTGCTGGCGTGCGTCGCGCCGTTCGGGCTGGTCGCCGTCGACAGCTCGCTGGGACGCGGGACGGTGTCCGCGGTCGAGGACGCGCTGTGCGTCGACGGCGGCGTGCACCGGTACGCCGCCGACACGTTCTACGGCGGCGGGCAGTGGCCGCTGCTCACGGCGTTCCTCGGCTGGAACCAGGCCGCGGCGGGGCGTCGTGAGGAGGCGCTGGCATCGTTGCGCTGGATCGCCGCGCAGGCGACGCCGTCGGGCGAGCTGCCCGAGCAGGTCGGGCACCACCTGCTGGCGCCGGAGCGCGAGCAGGAGTGGATCGAGCGCTGGGGGACGGTCGCCACGCCGCTGCTCTGGTCGCACGGCATGTACCTGGTGCTGGCGGCGGAGCTCGGCCTGGTGGGGAGGGCGCGATGATCCGGCACCGTCCGTTCGGCTCCGAACACCCGTACGCCGTCACCGGCGACCAGCGGGTGCCGGCGCTCCCGGTCGACGGCGAGACCTGTGAGCTGCGGGTCCGCGCGTCGGCCGCGGTGGCGTCGGTGGTGTGCGAGTGGTCCGGCCCGTCCGGGGTCGAGACCTGGCCGCTGCTGCCGCCGTCGTCGATGATCGGCGACGACGGTGCCGGCGACGACGGCGGGCACCTGGCGGCCGCGCAGGCGCGCTCGCTCGCCGACCGGTCGTACTGGTCGGTGCAGACGCCGCCGCTGGCCGCCGGGACGGTGTACCGGTACCGGTTCGTGGCGACCCTGTCGTCCGGTGCGGTGCGGCGGACCCGCTGGTACGAGGTGTCGGCGGGTGCGTGGTCGGCGCGCGGCGGGTCGCTGACGGTGGACGACGGCGACCGGCTGGTGCCGGGCAGCGTCGAGTGGCTGACCGGTCCGGAGGGGCCACGGCGGGTCCGGTTCGCGCTGCGGCTGGCCCCGGGCGAGCACGTGGTCGGGTTCGGCGAGCGCTACGACGCCGTCGACCAGCGCGGCCGCACGCTCGACGCCGTCGTGTTCGAGCAGTACAAGGCGCAGGGCGCGCACGGGCGGACGTATCTGCCGATGCCGTTCGCGCTGGTCGTGGGCGCTGCCGGCTCGTGGGGCCTCCACGTCCGGACGGCGCGGCGGACCTGGTACGACGTCGGCGCGACGACCCCGGACCGGCTGGTCGTCGAGGCCGAGCTGGACGGCGACGACGCGCTGTCGGTCGGGGTGTTCTCCGGGTCGCCGGCGTCGGTCGTGCGCGAATTCGTCGCGGAGGCGGGCCGGCCCGAGGAGCTGCCGGACTGGGTGTTCCGGCTCTGGGCCAGCGGCAACGAGTGGAACACGCAGGCCAGGGTCATGGCCGAGCTGGACGCCCACCGCGAGCACGACATCCCCGTCGGCGCCCTGGTCATCGAGGCGTGGAGCGACGAGTCGACGTTCACGGCCTTCCGCGACGCGCAGTACGAGGTGAACGAGGACGGGGGGCCGCACCGGCTGGCCGACTTCACCTTCCCCGCCGACGGCGCCTGGCCGGACCCACGCGGCATGGTGTCGGAGCTGCATGCGCGGGACGTGAAGGTGCTGCTGTGGCAGATCCCGCTGCTCAAGATGCGGCCACATCCGCGCGGCCAGCTGGCGGCGGACGCCCGGGCGGCGGTGGCCGGCGGGTTCGTCGTCACTGAGGCGGACGGACGCCCGTACCGCAACCGCGGCTGGTGGTTCCCGCTCGCGCTGATGCCGGACCTGGCGTCGGAGAAGGCGCGCGACTGGTGGACGTCGAAGCGGCGGTACCTCGTCGAGGAGCTCGGGATCGACGGCTTCAAGACCGACGGCGGCGAGCACGCGTGGGGACGGGACCTGCGCCACGGTTCTGGGTCGGTTCGAGGGATCGCCGGCAACGACCGGTTCCCGGTCGAGTACGCGCGCACCTACGGTGACCTGCTGCGATCCGCGGGCAAGGCGCCGGTGACGTTCAGCCGGGCCGGGTTCACCGGGTCGCAGGCGCACGGCGCGTTCTGGGCCGGCGACGAGGACTCGACGTGGGACGGCTTCCGTTCGGCGGTGGTCGCCGGTGTGACGGCCGGAGCGTGCGGCATCGTCTACTGGGGCTGGGACCTGGCCGGCTTCTCCGGCGACGTGCCCGACGCCGAGCTCTACCTGCGCGCCGCCGCGGCGTCGGCGTTCATGCCGATCATGCAGTACCACTCCGAGTTCAACCACCACCGGCTGCCGCTGCGCGACCGCACGCCGTGGAACGTCGCCTCGCGTACCGGGGACGACCGGGTGCTGCCGGCGTTCCGGCGGTTCGCGCACCTGCGCGAGCGGCTGGTGCCGTACCTGTCGGCGTCGGCTGCTTCGGCTGTCGCGGGCGGGGCGCCGCTGATGCGGGGGCTGTTCTTCGACCACCCCGGCGACGCGGCGGCGTGGGAGGTCGTCGACCGGGAGTTCCTGCTGGGTGACTCCTTGCTGGTGGCGCCGGTGCTCTCGCCGGGCGCGTCGAGCTGGGAGGTCTACCTGCCGGCGGGTGACTGGGTGGACGTCTGGACGGGGACACCTGTGGCCGGCGGGCGGACCGTCACCCGGCCGGTGCCGATCGACGAAGTGCCCGTCTACTGCCGGGCGTCCGCATGGCCGGAGCTGCGCGAGGTGTTCGCCGACCTGCCAGGCTGAGCCCATGACGTCCCGCATCTCGCACACGACGGTCGACTGCGCCCACGCCTACGAGCTGTCCGAGTGGTGGAAGCAGGTCCTCGGCTACGTCGACATCGCCGACGACCCCAACGAGCCCGGCCACGAGGAGTGCATGATCCAGGCCGAGGACGGCAGCCACCAGGTGCTGTTCATCGAGGTGCCCGAGGCGAAGGCGGGGAAGAACCGGATCCACTTCGACCTTCGCCCCACCGACCGCACCCGCGACGACGAGGTCGAGCGGCTGCGCGGCGTCGGCGCCACCGAGGTCGCCGACCATCGCGGCATCTACGGCCCCGGCACCGGCTGGGTCACCCTCGCCGACCCGGAGGGCAACGAGTTCTGTGTCCTGCGCAGCGACGCCGAGATCACCACCTCGACGCAGTCCTGACACCGACCGGGCCAATCCGACGGATCCGTGGACAACGGCTCGACGAAAACACTGCTAAACTCTCGACGAATCAACGGTAGTACGTTCGACGAAACGAGTGGCGATGACCGGACTCATCCCGAGACTCGCCCGGCCGCGTCTCGACGAACAGCTGCGCAGCTTCCGAGCCGTCGTGGTGAACGGTCCGCGGCAGGCCGGGAAATCGACGCTGCTCCACATGCATACGAAGGAGCATGGCGGCACCTACCGATCCCTCGACGACCCTCAATGGCTGACAGCAGCCACCGACGATCCCACCACGTTCGTCTCCACCGGTGACCGACCGCTTCGAATCGACGAGGTGCAGCGCGGCGGAAACGACCTGGTGCTGGCGGTGAAAGCCGCCGTCGACCGCTCTCGCGAGAAGGGCCAGTTCGTCCTCTCGGGCTCGTCCAACTTCCTCACCGTGCCGTCGTTGTCCGAGTCACTCGCCGGGCGCGTCGGGTTCGTCGAAACCTGGCCGTTCACCGTGTCCGAACGTACTGGTGCACCGCCGGACTTCTGCGACCTCGCCTTCGAAGACCCGCGTTCTCTGCTGCGGGCTCCCACTTCTCCCTGGACCCGATCGGACTACCTGGCCCTGATCTGCTCAGGTGGCTACCCCGAAGCCGTCGAGCTGAGAGAGGCACGCGCGCGGCGGCAGTGGTTCGACAGCTACCTGCGCAGTGTGGTGACTCGCGACGTGCGTAGTTTCGCTCGACTGCAGCATGCAACGAGAGTCCCGCGGCTTCTCGAGCTCGTCGCTGCTCGGGCCGGTTCGATCACGGTGGTCGCCGACGTCGCACGGTCCCTGGAGATCTCCACCGAGACTGCGCGGACCTACCTGGGGTACCTCGGCATCGTCTACCTGACCGTGGATCTACCGGCGTGGTCGACCAACCTGACGACCAAGGCCGCTCGAACGCCGAAGACCTATGTGTCCGACCCGGGCCTGGCGGCACACGTCGTTCGAGTGAACGCTGATGGCCTCCAGCGCCCCGGCCATCCCGCACTGGGTGGCCTGACGGAGACGTTCGCGGCCACGGAGCTGATCCGGCTGCGTGGCGCGGCATCGACAGCCTTCGATCTTCATTACTTCCGCGATCGCGACGGCCGTGAGATCGACTTCGTTCTTGAGTCGTGGGACGGACGCGTGGTAGCCATCGAGGTCAAGGCCTCGGCCACGCCCAAGTCCGCCGACGCTCGTCACCTGCGCTGGTTGCGTGACAAGCTGGGCGACCGCATGCGCGGTGGAATCGTTCTCCATCTCGGCGAGAACGCCATCTCCCTCGGTGACGACATCGTCGCCGTACCGCTCTCGGCGCTCTGGAGTCATCGACGCCTGGACTCCGGCACCAGCTGACGGACACACCGGGACGAACGGGAAGTTCATCTCGGATTCACGCGGACGACGGCCGGGCGGCGGATGCTGCGCGCCCAGCCGATGTTGGCTGTGCGGAGTCCCGTCACGTCGAAGGAGGGCCGGTGCCGATCGTCCACCGGAGCCGCGGCCTGCGCAGGCTGGTCGCAGCCGCGATCGCCGCCGTCATCCCGGCCGCAGGCGTCGCCGTCATGGCCGCACCGACCGCCGAGGCGCATCCGTTCGGGCCGCCGCTCTCGGCGCGCCTGGACGTCGACGGCGCCGAGGTGACGGTCACGTGGACCGCGGCCGAGGACGACTGGGTCAACCTCGGCGAGTTCCTCGGCGCCTTCACCGGCCAGACGGACCAGAACGGCGGGGGCGGCGAGCAGCTCACCGGCGCGGAGATCCTGTCCCAGTCGGACAACCTGCCCAGCTACTTCCTGTCGCACTTCGTCATCGAGCAGGACGGGCAGCCGTGCCAGGGGCAGGTCACGCAGCTGCAGGACCTGCTGACACTCGGCGCGCAGCTGGTCTACACCTGCCCGCAGCCGGTCACCACGGTCGACCTCACGGTCACGACGCTCACCGACATCAACGAGGCCTACCGCACGGTCGTCACCTCCGACGTCCCGTCGGAGCCGGCGCAAGGGCTGTTCACGACCACCACCGCGACCCAGCAGTGGAGCTTCGACCACGGAGCCGGCGGTGGGACCGCGCAGATCGCGCTCGTCGCGGCCGGCGCGCTGATCCTCGCCGCGCTCGCCGGCGGCGTCCTCTGGTGGCGGCGCAGCAGCCGCCGGGCCAGGCCGGCCCAGGCCGAGCCGGGCTCGCCGGCCGAGCCGGCCCGACCGGAAGAGGCCGTCCGTTGAATGGCCTGATGGGCATCGAGCAGCGGCTGATCGAGCTGTTCGACAACCCCGGCGTCTGGTGGACCGGACTGGTCGTCGCGCTCGTGGTGGGCGCCGCACACGCCGTCGCACCGGGGCACGGCAAGACCATCGCCGCCGCTTACCTGATCGGCTCGCACGGCCGGTACCGCGACGCGTTCCTGCTGGGCGCCATCGTCGCCGGCATGCACACGTTCTCGGTGCTGGTGCTCGCGCTCGGCTGGGTCGGGCTGACCAGGTCCGGCGGCGCCGACACCGAGCAGCTGACCTCGTGGCTGCAGGTCATCGCCGCGGTGGTGGTCGTCGCGGTCGGCGTCGGACTGCTGCGCCGGTACGTCGCAAGCCGGCGGTCGGTGCGCGAGCTCGCCGGTGCGACGGCGGGGCACGGACACGGGCACGGCCACGGCCACGGCCACGGCCACGGACATGGGCACGGCCACGGGCACGAGCCGCCGCCCGGCGTGGCGCCCTGGTCGCGCCGGGGTCTGGTCGCGCTCGGGTTGTCCGGCGGGCTGCTGCCGTCGCCGTCGGCGTTCCTCATCCTGATCAGCGGCATCCTCACCGGCCGGACGGCGTACGCGCTCATCCTGGTCGTCTGCTTCGCCATCGGCCTGGCGGGAACGCTCACCGGGGTCGGCCTGCTCGTCATCAAGGGCAGCACCATGCTCGCGGAGTCGACGCGGCGCTCGTCCGGGCTGGCGTGGATCACCCGCTGGGTCCCGCTCGTCGCCGCGGTGGGCGTGACGCTCGGCGGCCTGATCTACCTGTTCGTCGGCATCTCCTCGGTCGCCGCCGCCTCCTGAGCGAGCTCCAGGAAGCCGTCCTGGACGAGGGCCCGGACCCGCGGCACCAGGTCGGCCCGCAGCGCGGCGGCGTCGGTCTCGAGCACCGTCGCCAGCGCGTCGACGATGGCCCCGACCGGCAGTGTCCCGTCGCAGGCGCCGACGAGGCCGGCCTCGGCAGTACCGGCGGTGACGGCACGCAGCAGGCCTCGTCGCTGCCGCAGCACCAGGTGCTCGGGACCCTCCTCGCCCGGCCGGCCGACCTGCTCCTGCACCAGGTCGGCGGCCATGGTGAGCCGCGCGCCGAGCAGCGCGTCGTCGTCGATCCGCAGCGCCGCCGCCCGGTCGAACCAGGCCGCGACGTGGTCGCCCAGGGGTTGCTCGACGGCGTGCGGCCAGTCCTCGATGCGCACCACCGGGTCGGCCGCGCCGGAGCGGCGCAGCGCGATCCAGCCGAACCCGATGCCCTCGACGGCGTTCTCGTCGAACCAGCGCAGCCATGCTGCGTAGCGCTGCGCGTACCGGGGCCCGCCGGCTTCGCCGGAGTCGCGCAGCCACAGCTCGACGTACTCGGCCGGGTCCTCGACCTCGCGCTGGATCACCCAGGCGTCGCACCCCGTCGCTGCGACCCACGAGCCGAGGCGGTCCTGCCAGTCCTGCCCGCGCACGTGCATCCAGTTCGCCAGCGACTGCAGCAGCCCGCCCTCGGCCAGGTGCGCAGCGCCGTCGACCACGACCCGGCGGGAGATCTCGTCGCCGGGCAGGCCGCCGTCGCGGTAGACGTGGCTGCCGCCGGGCGAGACCACGAACGGCGGGTTCGTCGCGATGAGGTCGAACGTCTCGCCGGCGACCGGGGCGAACAGGCTGCCCGCGCGCAGCTCGATGGTGTCGGCCAGCCCGTTGAGCCGAGCGGTCAGCGAGGCGAGCGCGAGTGCTCGCGGGTTCACGTCCGTCGCGACGATGTGGTCGCAGTGGCGGGCCAGGTGCAGCGACTGGACGCCGCAGCCGGTGCCGAGGTCGAGCGCGCGGGCGGCCGGACGGCGAGCGGTCAGCTGGGCGAGCGTGCTGGAGGCCGCGTTGAGCCCGAGCACGTGGTCGGCCGCGATGGGCGCCCGGTGGCCGTCCATGCCCGGGGTGAGGTCGGCGACCACCCACCAGTCGCCGGCGTCGTCGGCGTACGGCCGGACGTCGACGACCGCGCTGACGGTGTCGTCGTCGTAGTCGGCGATCAGGAGTCCACCGGCGACGAGCGCCTCGACCGGCAACGCCCGCTCGAGCGCGGGCCACTCGACCGGCTCCTGCAACGACCACAGCCGGGTCAGCAGCGACAACGCGTCGTCGCGCCCCGCGACGGCCAGCCGGCCGGGCGTGGTCTCGTTGCGGTCCAGCGCCGCCGACGCCCGCGCACCGAGCAGGTCACGGACCCCGTCGACGGTGTAGCCGGCCGCCGCGAGCGCGTCGCGAAGCCGGGCGATGTCGTCCGTGGACAGGCCGGGAAGTCGTGTCGTCACGCCGATATTCTGTCGCGGTGAGCCAGAACCCGTTCGGACCCGACGTCATCGCCGCGGTCAGCCGCCACATGAACGACGATCACACCGCGGACTCGCTGGTCATCGTCCAGGCCCTCGGCGACACGCCGGAGGCGACGGCGGCCCGGGTCGTGCACCTCGACGGGGTCGGCGTCGACTTCGCGGTCACCGTCGACGGCGCCGAGCGCACCGTGCGCGTGCCGTTCGCCCGGCCGCTCACCGAGCGCCCCGAGATCCGTGTCGAGTTCGTCCGCCTCTACACCGAGGCCGCCACCGCGCTCGGCATCGAGCCCCGCGCCGAGGGCTGACCTTGGCCCGCGCGGCCGGTGTCCGCATCGGCTATGCGGAGGTCCCGGCGACGGTGCGCGCCTGGGTCGAGGCGGTGCTCGGCTCGGCGGTCGTGGCGACGGCGGAGCAGTCCGGCGGCATGTCCCCCGGTTGCGCCACCCGGCTGGTGACGGCCGCGGGCACGACGGCGTTCGTCAAGGCTGCCGGTGCGTCGTTGTCCGACGGGACGCCAGCACTGTTCCGCCGCGAGGTCGAGGTGCTGACGTCGCTGCGGGCGTTGCCGCCGGTGCCGTACCGCCCGGCGCTGCTCGACGCCTACGACGACGGCGACTGGGTCGCGCTGCTGCTCGACGACGTCGACGGCCGTCCGCCGGACCTCGCCGATCCCGGCGGCGCCGACGCACTCGCCGTCCGCGACCTGGTCGAGCGGCAGGCGCGTGAGCTGACGCCGTCGCCGATGGGCGGGCAGGGGGTGCGGTCGCTGCGGTCGCTGCCGGCGATGGCCGAGATCTGGCGCGGCCGCTGGGCCGAGCTGGCCGGCGCGCCGGACGGGATCCTGCCGCCGTGGACGGCCGGGCGGATCCGCGATCTGTACCGGCGGGTGGCGACGGTGCCGGGACGGCTGACCACCGAGACGCTGTGCCACTGGGACGTGCGCGAGGACAACCTGCTGATCCGGCACGATGGCTCGGCGGTGATCGTCGACTGGGGCATGGCCTGCGCCGGGCCGTCCTGGGGCGACGCGTTCATGCTGGCGCTGACCTGGGTCCACACCCCGGCGTTCGACGCGCTGACGGCGGAGCTGCCCGTCGGTGGCGACGGCGACCTGGTGACCGATCTGCTGCTGGCGTTCGCCGGGTCGCAGGCCTGGCGCGGGGCGCAGCCGGCGCCGCCCGGGCTGCCGACGTTCGCGGGGTACTGCCGGGCCGAGGCGGCCCGTGCGTTCGCCGGCCTCTTCCGCCGTCTCAACTGATTGCAATTCAGGAGCACTTTCACTAGCGTCGCGGGCATGGGAACCCTGATCTACGAGATGATCACGTCGCTGGACGGCTACACCGCCGACGCCGACGGGAACTTCGGCTGGAACGCCCCGGACGAGGAGCTGCACAGGTTCGTCGGCGAGGCGTCCCGGGGAGTCGGCACGTACCTCTACGGCCGGCGAATGTACGAGACGATGGTCTACTGGGAGACCGCCCACACCCTCCCCGACCAGCCCGAGTTCGTCGTCGAGTGGGCGCGCCAGTGGCAGGCGGCCGACAAGGTCGTGTACTCGACGACGCTCGAGTCCGTGAGCAGCGAACGGACCCGGCTGGAGCGCACGTTCGACCCCGACGCCGTCCGCGAGCTCAAGGCGAGCGCGGGTCACGACCTCACCGTCGACGGGCCGGCGCTCGCCGCGTCGGCGCTGCGGGCCGGACTGGTCGACGAGGTGGGGCAGTACATCGCGCCGGTGGTCGTCGGCGGCGGCACCCGCTTCCTGCCCGACGACCTCCGGCTCGACCTGGAGCTGGTGCGCGAGCACCGGTTCGGCAACGGCGTCGTGTACGTCCACTACCGAGTCCGCCAGGAGTCGACACGATGACGAAGTACCTGATCTCCTTCCCGAGTGGCGCCATGGACTTCCCCGCCGAGGACTTCCAGGCGGTCGTCGATGCCTCGCACGCGGTGGTGCAGCAGGCGAAGGACGCAGGCGTCTGGGTGTTCGGCGGCGGAATCGACGAGAGCATCCCGCCCGTCATGGTCGACGGCGACGGCACGGTGACCGAGGGCACGTACCCGCAGACCAGGCAGATCGAGGGCGGCTACACGGTCCTGGAGGTGCCGTCGCGCGAGGCGGCACTGGAATGGGCCGCGAAGATCGCCGTCGCCTGCCGGTGCGCGCAGGAGGTGCGCGCGTTCCAGTACGACCCCGCCAGCTGACCTGCCTGGCCGATCATGGCGAGCCGAGTGCTTGCGACGGGGATCGGGCCGAAGGCGGCGCCGCCCCATCCTCACTCGCGCCTGCCGCACCTCACTCGCCGCAGTACCGCATGGCGGGCTGTTCGAAGCACCATCAGGCCTCCAGGCGGGTGACGTCCCCTCCGCGCGAGTGAGGCGCCGCCCGCGGTGGCGAAATGGCGTCGCGGCGCGGGGCGATGCGCCGCCACCCTCGGCCTGCCCTGCGGCACTGACCGCCACGGCAGCCCGCACGCATGGCCCCGTGATGCCAGTCGGGGCGGCCGGGCAATCAGAGGCCCCCAGGCGCGGCGAGAACACCACAGCCCGCGACGCCGGAACCGCGCCAGGCTCGCGGGAAGGCGTCAGGTCGCGGCGGCGATCGGCTTGGACCGGTCGGCGAGCATCCGCACGGCCAGGGCCGCCAACACCGAGCCCATGACCCAGCGCTGCACCCGCAACCACACCGGCCGCGAGCCGAGGAACGACGACAGCGACCCGGCGGTGAGCACGATCAGCGCGTTCACCGTCAGCGCGACCACGATCTGGGTCAGCCCGAGCACCACGCTCTGCGCCGCCACGCTGCCGCGCGACGGGTCGACGAAGTGCGGCAGCAGCGACACATAGAGGATCGCGATCTTCGGGTTCAGCAGGTTCGTCACCAGGCCCATGGCGAACAGCCGGCGTGGCGGGTCGGCGGGCAGCGGCTTCGGCGTGAACACCGACTCACCACCGGGTCGGATCGCCTTCCACGCCAGCCAGAGCAGATAGGCCGCGCCGGCGATCTTCAGCGCCGTGTACAGCGCCGGGACCAGCGAGAAGACGGCCGCGATGCCTGCCGCGGCGGCGAGCAGGTAGACGAAGAACCCGGCCGCGACACCGGTCAGCGAGATCAGCCCGGCTCGCCGCCCCTGCATCACGGACCGCGACACCAGGTAGATCATGTTCGGCCCGGGCGTGAGCACGAGGCCCAGCGCGACAGCCGTGATTCCGAGCAGCGCCCCTGTACTCACCATGTTCCCTCCAACCCGTCGTCGGTGACGGCGATTCCGGATCGCCGAAGTTGATCTTGGACGAAGAGTATGCCAACCTGATTCCAAGATCAACTTTGAGCCGATCGGAGGGCACGATGCACTGCATCAGACAGCGACGGGCACCGGGCCGTCCGCTGCGGAACGGCCCGGTGCCCCTGCGGCGATCAGGCTCGGCGCCGCCGGTCGTACAGCGCAACCGCGATGCCGCCGGCCAGCAGCAGCACGCCGACTCCCAGGACGAACAGCGGGTCCGTGCCGGTGTCGGGCAGCGGCCCGTCGCCGTCCTCGGTCCCGTTGTCCGACCCGACGTCGTCCCCGCCGTCGTCCGCGCCGCTCTCGTCGACGCCGTCGTCGTCGCCCGACTCCGAGCCGTCGTCGCCCGTCGAGGCGGCCGCCACCGTGAACTCCGCCGATGCGGACCGCTCGGACTCCGCTCCTCGCAGCGTGACCGTCGCCGGGCCGACCGGCGAGTCGGCCGGCACGGTCCACTCCAGCTCGACGGAACCGTCGGCCGACGTCGTGCCGGTGACGGTCACCGGGTCGGCCTGCGCCGCCTCGGCCAGCTCGGCGGCGCTCACGAACTCCAGCGGCACCCGCAGGTCGAACGCGCGGTTCGCCGCCGAGCGGTGGTCGGTGCGCAGGTACAGCACGCAGCCGGCGTCGCAGTCGGCGTACTCGTCGGCCGCCACCAGCGCGATCGGCGTCTCGGCCACGCCGTCCTCGATGGGCACCACGACGTCCTCGCTCCCCGGGTATGGGAAGTTGGTGATCCACCGCGACGTGCCGGTCTCGCCAGTAGTGTCGGCGCCGCCGATGGCCGGCGTCGCCACCTCGCCGGGGCCGTTGTCGACGGCCGTCAGCAGGTAGAACCCGGCCGGCGCGTCCGGCGTGTTCTCCTCGCTCGTCGGCTCGAGCCCGGTGAGCGTCACGTCCAGCTCCCCACCGTCGACGACCAGCAGCCTGCCGTCGCGCTGCACCAGCGGAGTACCGTCCGCCGACCGCACCGTGACGGCCTGGCCGTGGTCGTTGTCGAAGGTGAGCTCCTCGGTCGCGGCGTCGACGACGATCGTCGCCTCGACACTCTCCTCGGCGCCGAAGTCGGTGCCGGCGAACGTCACCGTCTCGCCCTGCGCCACCGACCCGGGGTCGACGGTGACCGACGGCTCCGGGTCCGGTTCGGGCTCGGGTTCCTCGTCGGCCGCCTCCACGGTGAACGTCGCACGCGCCAGCGACTCCTCCGCGACCACCAGGTCGACGGTGTGCCCGCCGACCGCGAACTCGGCCGGAACGGTCCAGCCGATCTCGACCGTGCCGTCGTCGCCGACGGTGCCGGTGCCGGCCTCGACCGCCGCGCGCGCCAGGCGGGCTGCCGCGGTCTCGTCGACCGGCACCGAGAACGTGACGGGGTCCAGCTCGGTGCCCGCGGCGTAGAAGTCCGCGAACGCCGCCACGCCGTCCTCCGTCAGCGTCGCCGGCACGTCCGCCGCCGCGACGACGCCGTCCGTCTCGGTCACCGGGTGGCCGGTGAAGTCCAGCGCCGCCAGCTCGACGTCGTCGTAGGTCACCAGCTCGCCGCTGGCCAGCGACTTGCTGACCACGTCGGCCACCAGCACGCCGTCGGTCGCCGAGGCCACCTGAACCCGCGGGTCGGTGATGGTCAGCTCGAGCAGCGGGCCGGCGCCCATGTCGTGACCGGAGAAGTAGACCTCGCCGCCGAACGACAGCGCGGTCGCATCGCCCGTGCCGTCGGCGAAGCGGTACGTGCCGTCGGCGTTCTCGCTCGCCGGGTCGCGCACCTCTATGGAGCCGTGCGCGATCGGACCGGTGATGTAGTTCCGGAACGACGCCTTGACGCCCCAGTCGAGCGTGCCGGCACCCACCGGCGCCTCGTCGCGGTCGACCACTGCCGCCACCGTCGTGCCGGGCACGAGCCCGATGCCGGTGAAGGTCACGGGCTCGCCCTGCACGGCCGGGTCGGGAGCGACGGCGACAGCCGGCGGCTCCGGCTCGGGGTCGGTCACGTCGGCGAACGTCACCGGGACCAGCACGTCCTGGCTCCGGTCGGCGCGGTAGTCCACCGGCGTCGCGTCGGCCTCCTGCGCCGAGCTGAAGCTCGCCACGAAGCAGGCGGTCGTCACGCAGTCCACGTCGCTGCCGGTGACGGTGCCCGCCACGACCAGCGTCCGCGACAGCGTGCCGTCGGCGCCGGCTTGCACGACCTCGTGCTGCAGCCAGCCGGTCGGCCAGCCGTACTCGGGGTCCTGCTCGACGCCCCCGGTGAACGCCAGCGAGATGCGGCGGTTCGGCGCGAAGCCGGTGCCCTCGATGATCACCTCGGTACCGACCGCCAGCTCCTCCGACGGGGTGACGGTGAGCTGCGGGGTCCGCACGTCAGCGAACCTGATCGGCGTCTGCGTCGTGAACGCCGGGTCCGCCTCCGGGTCGACCGGCGACGTGTGGACCGCCAGCGTCGTGCCCGGCGCCACCGCCTGGGTGGTGAGCGTGACCTCGAACTCGCCGAGCAGCGCTGCCCGGGCGAACCCGAGCAGGCCGGCCGGCTCGAAGGTCACGGTCTCCACCGGGTCCAGCGCCGGCACGCTGCCGTCGCCGGTCGGCTCGCCGATGCCCACCCGCAGCCCGCCGGCCAGGTCGGCGGCCGTGAAGCCGGACCCGGCGACGGTGATCTGGTCGGCGTACGGGTCGAGGTCGGCCACCTCCGAGACAGTGACGGTCGGCGTCGGCGCCGGCGGCTCGTCCTCGAGGGCGACGGTGAACGTCACGGCGTCCAGCTCGGTGCCGGCGGCGTAGAAGCCGGCGAACGCCTCGGCGCCGGCGGCCGTCAGCGCGGCCGGGACGCCGGTCGCCGAGGCCACCCCGTCGGTCACGGTCACCGGGTGCTCGGCGAAGTCGAGCTCGGCGAACTCCACGTCGTCGTAGGTGACCAGTTCGCCCGACGACAGCGACTTGCTGACCACGTCGGCGACCAGCACGCCCGCCGTAGCCGACGACACGGTGACCCGCGGGTCGGTGATGGTCAGCTCGAGCAGCGGGCCGGCGCCCATGTCGTGGCCCGAGAAGTAGACCTCGCCGCCGAACGACAGCGCCGCCTCCGACGCGGAGCCGGTCCCCGTGCCGTCGTTGAACCGGTACGTGCCGTCGTCGTTCTGCGTCGCCGGCTCGCGCACCTCGATGGAGCCGTGCGCGATCGGGCCGGTGATGTAGCTGCGGAACGACGCCTTGACGCCCCAGTCGAGGTAGCTGTCGCCGGCCGGCGGCTCGTCCTCGGCGAACGTGATCGGGACGAACACGCTCTGGCCCAGGTCGGCGCGGCGGCTCGGGAAGACCGCCACGGCGCACTCCACCTCGCGGCAGTCGACGGTCACGCCGTCGGCCGTCGTGAAGGTGGGCGTCACGTCGGTGAGGCGCAACGCGAACGCACCGTCGCCCTCACCGGGGACCAGCTGGCTGGTGCCGGCGGGGTTGCGCGGCAGCTCGCGCGGGTCGGCGGCCGTGCCCAGCGCGCTGGTCTGCACGACCAGCAGGTGGTCGCCGGCGATGAACCCGCCGCCGGTCACCGTGGTGGCGCCGCCCTCGGCCGGGAACTCGGTGGTGTCCAGCGTCGCCGACGGCGCGGGCCGCTCGGCGTCGTCGAACGCGATCGGCACCCACACGTCCTGGGTCCGGTCGGCCTGGTCGCCGAAGTCGTAGGCCAGCACGACGCACTCCACGACCTTGCAGTCGTAGACGTCACCACTGCCGGTGGGCACGAACCGCGAGGTCACCTGGTTCAGCGACGCCGGGACCAGGAACTCCCCGGCGGGGGTGGTCATGACACGGGCCGCGCCGATCGCCTTCGGCCAGGTCGTCGGGTCCGCGCCCTCCACGCGGACCGCCTGCACGACCTCGA
Source organism: Jiangella mangrovi (assembly GCF_014204975.1). Taxonomy (NCBI): domain Bacteria; kingdom Bacillati; phylum Actinomycetota; class Actinomycetes; order Jiangellales; family Jiangellaceae; genus Jiangella; species Jiangella mangrovi. Next base: position 2,340,166 of record NZ_JACHMM010000001.1, on the reverse strand, counting down.
TCGCGGTCTGCGGGTCGAAACCGGCGCCGGTCGCGTCGACGACGTTGGTGCCGGCGTTGTCCAGCCCGGCCGAGGCCGACAACGTGAGCGACGGCCCGGCCGGCTCCTCGTCCTCGGTGACGGTCAGCGGGACCGACAGCTCCTGGTCGGCGTTGGTCGTGCCGCCCGCGGCGTAGGTGTAGACACCCAGCGTCCCGTCGGCCGGCCACTCCACCGGCTCACCCGTCGTGCGGTCCGCCGGCTTCGCCAGCGTCAGCTCGGCCGTGAACGTGCCGTCCGCCGCGACCTCCACCCACTGCGCGCGGATGGCGCCCTGGAACTGCGCCGGCACCTGGTCCAGCGCGGCCTCGGCCAGCGCCCACTTCTGCGTGGAGGTGACCCGGGCCGACGACGGCGCGCCCTCCGACGGTCGCCACTGGTCGGCGAACGTGCCGAGCACGACGTACGTGCCCGCGGGGACGCCGGCCGGGATCGGCGGACGGTTGCCCTCCGGCGCGACGTTGCCGGCCGGGTCGAAACCGGAGCCCTTCACGACGACGGTGTCGCCGTAGGCCAGCTCCGCCTCGGCGGCCGGGGTGACGCCGTCGGCCGCGAAGACCTCGATCGACGGCTCCCACGTCGGCTCGCCCTCGGCGAACGGGATCGCCACCTCGGCGTCGTGGGTGTGGTCGCCCGGCGTGGTGCTGTACGTGACGAACACGTAGTCCTTCGCCGGGTCGATCAGCCCCGGGCCGACGTACAGCCCGGCGTCGACGAACCCGTCGGTGAAGTTGACCGACTGCAGGTTCGACCACGCGACCGCTTCGGTCTCGGCATCGAACGTGTCGTCGCGGGCGGCCCACACGTCGGCCTCGACGACGGCCATGATGGTGTCGCCGGTAGGCACCGGGTAACCGCCGCCCAACGCCTGGACCACCAGGAACTCGTCGGCCGGGTCCAGCTCGGTGCCGGAGGGGAATCGCAGCGTCGGCTCGGCCGGCGCCGGCAGCACGGTCAGCTCGGCCGGCTCGGTGACGACGTCCGGCCCGCGGCCGTTGCTGCCGACCACGCGGACCAGCAGCCCGTCCTGGCCGGCCGTGACGCCGGTGAGCTCGAGCGACGGCGACTGCCCCGCCTCGCCGTCGTCGGTCCAGGTGTCGCCGCCGTCGTCGCTGGTCTGCCACTGGTAGGTGGGCCTCGGCCAGCCGGCGATGTCGGCGTTGAACTGGGCCTTGTAGCCGGCGAACGTGGTGACGTCCTCGGGCGACGACCACAGGTTCGGCGCCTGCGCGTCCTGGGCCTGCACGCCGGCCGCGTCCGAGGTCGCCGCGATGGTGCCGTTGCCGACCACCACGCGGACGTAGGTGCCGGTGTCGGCCGCGGTCATGCCGGGCAGCGTCAGCGTGGTACCGGTGGCGCCCTCGATGTCCACCCAGTCCGCCGTGCCCGGGGCGCGCCGCTGCCACTGGTAGGTCAGCGCCGCCTCGCTCTCGGCGGTGACGCTGAACGTGGCGTCCTCACCGGTGACGACGAGCGCCCACTGCGGCTGCTGGACGATGCTGATCGGCGCGACGTCGACGAACTCGGGCACCCCGCCGTCCAGCTCGATCAGGACGGGCAGCGGCGGCTTGTTCGGGTCGGCGCTGAGGCCGCTGGTGTGCCAGTACGACGACAGCCCCGTGCGGTACTGGAAGTCGACGATCGGCGTCGGCCACGAGCCCCAGTTCGGGTTGGCCGCCTTCGCGTCGTCCGGGATCGCCGACGTCTCGCGCCGGCCCGACTCCGGGTCCGTGGGGTCGTTGAGCGGGAAGTAGTCCACACCCTGGTAGACCGGCGTGCCGGAGACGACGCCGTCGTCGATCGTGACGCCGGAGAGCTCGAGGATGGTGACGCCCGGCTCGGGGTCCAGCGGCTCCTTGACGGTCGGGTCCTCCATCGACGACGCGAACCCGCCGACCTCCGCCGCGATGGCGCCGTTGCCCTCGCCGTCCAGCGTCAGCACCGGGTCCTTGACGTACCACGGCACCATGCCGCCGTAGGAGTAGATGGTGAACGCGCCGGTCCAGGCGATGCTGCCGGCGCCGGTCGCGTCCAGCTCGCCCGCGCCCTCGGTGAACAGCGCGCGCTGGTTGATCTTGTCGTCGACCAGCGGGTAGCAGCGGTTCTCCGCCGTCACCGCGGTCGCGCGGCCGTCGTCCAGCCGCTTGAGCAGGTGGACGGCGCCGTCCTGCGTCTTGTAGCTCGCCTCGGTGCCGTCGGCGATCCCGGCGACGAAGAAGCTGCAGCCGCCGGCCGGCGACCCGTACTGCGAGACCAGGTTGATGCCCCACTCGAAGGTGGCGTCGGTGACGTCGACCGGCTCCGGGTCCGGGTCCGGCTCGGTCACGGTGAGCGGCGCCGCCAGCTCCTGGTCGGCGTTCGTGGTGCCGCCGGCGGCGTAGGTGTAGACGCCCAGCTCGCCGGTCGCCGGCCACTCGATCGGCTCGCCGGTGGTGCGGTCGACCGGCTTGGCCAGCGTCAGCTCGGCGGTGAACGTCCCGTCCGGCGCCACGTCGGCCCACTGGGCCCTGATGGCGCTCTGGTACTGGGCCGGCACCTGGTCCAGGGCGGCCTGGGCCAGCGCCCACTTCTGCGTGCCGACGACTCGGGCCGACGACGGCGCGCCCTGCGACGGGCGCCACTGGTCGGCGAACGTGCCGAACACGATGTAGGTGCCCGCGGGGACGCCGGCCGGGATCGGCGGACGGTTGCCCGCGGGGGCGACGTTGCCGGCCGGGTCGAAGCCGGAGCCCTTCACGACGACGGTGTCGCCGTAGGTCAGCTCCGCCTCGGCGACGGGGGTGACGCCGTCGGCCGCGAACACCTCGATGGCGGGTTCCCACACCGGCTCCGGGTCAGCGGCCTCGAGCGTCGCGGTGAAGCTCAGCGGGTCCAGCGCCGTGCCGGCGGTGTAGAAGTTCGCGAACGCCGGCACGCCGTCGGCGGTCAGCGTCGCGGGAACCCCCGCCGCCGACACCGTGTCGCCGTCGAACGTCAGCGGGTGGCCGGTCAGGTCCAGGTCGGCCAGCTCGACGTCGTCGTAGGTGACCAGCTCGCCGGAGTCCAGCGACTTGCTCACCACGTCGGCCACCAGCACGCCGTCGGTCGCCGACGTCACCTGCACGCGCGGGTCGGTGAGGGTGAGCTGCAGCAGCGGGCCGGCGCCCATGTCGTGGCCGGCGAAGCGGACCTCACCGGCGAAGGCCAGGTCGGCGGTGCCGGCGTCGGGGTCGGCGGTGCCGGTCGCGTCGGCGAACCGGAAGGTGCCGTCGGAGTTGCGGGTCGCGGGGTCGCCGACGTCGATCGTGCCGTGCGCGATCGGCCCGGTGATGTAGTTCCGGAACGACGCCTTCACGCCCCAGTCGAGAGTGCCGTCGACGGCATCGCGTGCGGCGGCGGCGACCTCGGCGGCGGCGGCCGCGAGGGCGGCGGGCGCGGCGCCGGCGACCAGCGTGCCGGTCCCGAGCGCGGCGGCGAGCACCGTCGCGACGGTCCGCCTGAACGTTGTGGTCCTCACGGTCGGATCGTCTCCTCGGTACGACGACGGACGGCGACGGCCACGACTCCGCCGCCGAGCAGGGCCAGTCCGGCCAGCGCGGCCGGGACGATCGGGGCGCCGGTCTGGGCGAGGTCCGACCCGCCACCGGCCGCACCCGTGGTCGACGACGGCGACGGGCTCGGCCGGCCGCCGGCGTCACCACCGTCGTCGCCGTTCTCGGCGCCGCCGGCGCCGGCGAAGGTGATCGGGAGCAGCACGTCGGCGCTGCGGTCGGCGGTACGCGTGTGGTCGGCGCGGGTGCCGATGACGCAGCCGTTGGGCGCCTGGGAGGGATCGAGGCAGTCGGTGAACTCGTCGCTCGCGACGACGTTCAGCTGCACCGAGAACGAGCCCCGGCCGCCCTCCTCCTCGAACGGCTGGGCCAGGCCCTCGCCGTAGGACGGCGGGTTCGAGGAGATCCAGGCCGACGCTCCGCCGCCGCCCTCCATGTCCGCGCCACCGAGGCACGGCGTGGGCTGCTGGCCGGCGCCGGTGTTGACGCAGACGACCACGTAGATGCCCTTGGTGAGGTCGAAGCCCTCGCCGTGGACGGTGACGGTCTCACCGCCGGGGGTCAGCCCGTCGACCTTCGAGACGGTGACCGTCTGGCCCTCCGGCCCGGTGCCTGACGCGGCCGCCGCGGTACCGGCAAAGCCCCCGGTCGCCAGGATCACCACCCCTACGGCCGTGACGAGTCGACGGCGTGGCGAGCGCCGTCGGGAAACGTTCGACATGTCCCACCCTTCAACCTGATGTCGGGTTCTGCGGATCAATGAGGCACGATACCGGTATAGGTAAGGCATACCTACATTGGGGTAGGCAAACCTAAGATGCAATACTTGTCTCATCCGCAGTGCCGACCCGGAGGAGATTCCGTGCCGACCACCCGTACGCCGGCCGAGGCCGAGCCCCGAACGTTCTCCCAGGCCCTGCGCGAGCGCAGCTGGCCTCTGCACGACGTCGCCAACGGCGCGGGCTTCATCAACGCGCTGATGGAGGGCCGGATCAGCCGCGAGGGCTACACCGCGCTCGTCACGCAGCACCTGTTCGTCTACGAGGCGCTGGAGTCCGTCGCGGCGGGCATGCGCGACGACCCCGTCGCCGGCCCGTTCGTCACCGACGAGCTCGAGCGGGTCCCGTCGCTGCGGGCCGACCTCGCCCACCTACTGGGCGGCGCCGACGCCATCGACGACCTCGAGGCGCTGCCCGCGACCCGCCGCTACGCCGACCGCATCCGCGAGACCGCGCAGTGGCCGGGCGGCTTCGTCGCCCACCACTACACCCGCTATCTGGGCGATCTCTCCGGCGGCCTCGCGGTCGGCACGCTCGTGTCGCGCACGTACGGCCTCGATCTCGGCGGCGACGGCGTGCGGTTCTACCACTTCGACCGGATCCCGAAGCCGCGCCCGTTCAAGGACGCCTACCGCGCCCGCCTCGACGCCGCGCCGTGGAACCCGGACGAGCGCGAGCGCGTCATCGACGAGGTGATCCTCGCCTACGGCCTCAACACCGAGATCTTCGTCGAGCTCGGCGCCGCGCACCCCGCGGCCGGCTGACGTGGCGCTCGGGGGGCGCGGGCTGGTCGTCGCGGCGGCTGGCCTGCTGGTCGGGCTGGCGGCGTGCGTGGCACCCTCGGACGAGACGGCCGGCGAGGGGACCGGCGCCCCGCCACCGGCCGGCAGCACGCAGGTCGCGGCCACGACGGAGCCCGTCGACGCCTGTCAGGACCCGGTCGAAGGGTTCGCCGTCACCGTCGACGCCGATGGTGAGCCGTTGCCTGAGCGCCCGGCGGGTTCCGGGTCGGCCGCGGAACAGGACCCGCGCGAGATCCTCGGGCCGTCCACCGCGACGGTCGATCAGACGGTCTTCCCGGTGGCCGACGACGTGACACCCGCGCTCCCGGTGACGGTGCACTCCTGCGACGGCGAGACCGTCGTCATCGACGACGCCAGCCGCATCCTCGCCGTCGACCTCTACGGCACGCTGGCCGAGATCGTGTTCAGCCTCGGCCTCGGCGACCGGGTCGTCGGCCGCGACGCCTCGACCGGCTTCCCGCAGGCGGCGGACCTGCCGCTGGTCACGCCCGGCGGGCACGACATGAACGCCGAGGCGATCCTCGAGCTGGACCCGACCGTCGTACTCACCGACGCCAGCGTCGGCCCGCCCGAGGTGCAGCAGCAGCTGCGCGACGCCGGCATCCCGGTGGTCTTCTTCGACGACGCCCGCGACCTCGACCGCATCCCGAGCCAGATCCGCGCGGTCGCCGGCGCCCTGGGCGTCCCCGAGGCCGGCGAGCAGCTGGTCGAGCGGACGTCCGGCGAGATCGCCGACGCACTGGCGCTCGCCCCGGCCGGCGCCGACCCGCTGCGCATCGCGTTCCTCTACACCCGCGGCGGCATGGTGCAGCTGCTGGCCGGCCCGGGCTCGGGCGCCGACGCGATGATCCGCTCGATCGGCGCCGTCGACGTCGGCACCGACATCGGGCTGGACCGGCCGTTCACGCAGATCACGTCCGAGGCGCTGATCGAGGCCGCCCCCGACGTCATCATCATGATGACCAAGGGCCTCGAGTCCATCGGCGGCGTCGACGGCATGCTGAAGCTGCCCGGCGTCGCGCAGACTCCGGCCGGCGAGAAGCTGCGCGTCGTCGACATGGCCGACTCCGTCCTGCTCAGCTTCGGGCCGCGCACGGGCCGCACCATCGAGGCGCTCGCGCACGCCGTCTACCAGCCATGACGGCGACGGTGTCGGCGCCACCGGAAGCGCCGGCGACGGCGGAGGCCGCGGCTGCCCGGCCGAGCCGCTGGCGACGCAGCCGCGGCGTGCTGCTGATCGGCGGACTGTCGGTCGCGCTCGTCGTGGTGACGATCGTGTCGGCCGGACGAGGTCAGCTGGCGATCCCGCCGTCGGAGGTCGTCGGCTCGATCATGCACCGCCTCGACGCGAACCTCGAGTGGGTGCTCGCGCAGATCGGCGTGACGGCGGACCTGCCGCTCGACGTGGGGCCGCGGCCGCAGCACGTGCAGGGCGAGAACACGCTCTGGCTGGTCCGCTTCCCGCGGGTCGTGCTGGCGCTGCTCGTCGGCGCCGCACTGGCCACGGCCGGCGCGCTGATGCAGGGCGTGTTCGGCAACCCGCTGGCCGAACCCGCCATCGTCGGGGTGTCGCCGGGTGCCGCCGTCGGGGCCAGTCTGGTGTTCGTCACGGGGGCGAACTTCCTGGGCGAGTGGACGGTCGCGGTGGCGGCGTTCGCGACCGGGCTGGTGACGACGCTGCTGGTGTACGCGCTGTCGAGGTCCGCCGGGCGGACGGAAGTCGTCACGCTGGTGCTCACCGGCGTCGCCGTCACCGCCGTCGCGTTCGCGATCGTGGCGTTCGCGACGTTCGTCGCCACGCCCGAGGCGCGCGAGCAGATCGTGTTCTGGCAGCTGGGCAGCCTCAACGGCGCGCGCTGGCAGGCGGTCCTGGCGGTACTGCCGTTCGTGGCGATCGGGCTGCTGCTCGCGTTCGCCATGGCGCGCTCGCTGGACCTGCTGGCACTCGGCGAACGGTCGGCCCGGCACCTGGGGGTGCGGGTGGAACGGCTGCGGCTGGTGGCGATCGTCGCGGTGGCGATGCTGGTCGGCTCCGGGGTCGCGTTCGCCGGCGTCATCGGCTTCGTCGGCCTGGTCGTGCCGCACCTGATCCGGATGATCGCCGGGCCCGGGCACCGCGTGCTGCTGCCGGCCAGCGCGCTCGGCGGGGCGCTGCTGCTGGTCTCGGCCGACCTGGTCGCCCGGACCGCGATCCGCTACGCCGACCTGCCCCTCGGCATGCTGACCGCGCTGGTCGGCGGCCCGCTGTTCTTCTGGCTGCTGCGCCGGACCCGGACCAGCCAGGGCGGCTGGGCATGAGAGCGGCGCTGTCGTTGCGGCGGGCGCCGCGGCGGCCCGCTCCGACGCAGGATCCGGGGATGATCGTGGCGGCGGCGGCCGGGGTCTCCGTCGTCCTCGGCGGGGCGCGCGTGCTCGACGGCGTGAGCGTCGAGGTCCGCGCGGGTGAGGTGCTCGCGCTGGTCGGGCCCAACGGCGCCGGCAAGTCCACGCTGCTCTCGGCGCTCACCGGCGACGTCGCGGTGTCGGCCGGGTCGGTGACGCTGCACGGCGAGCCGCTGACCGCATGGTCGGCGACCGAGTCCGCGATGCGCCGCGCCGTCCTCCTGCAGCAGGTGCGGCTCTCGTTCCCGTTCACCGTCGCCGACGTCGTCACGATGGGCCGGGCGCCCTGGGCCGGGACCCCGCTCGAGGACGCCGACGACGAGGCGGTCGCGGCCGCGCTGGCCGACGCGGACGTCGCGCAGTTCGCCGCGCGCCGGTTCACGTCGCTGTCCGGAGGCGAGCAGGCCCGGGTGGCGCTGGCGCGCGTGCTGGCGCAGCGGACCGGCCTGCTGTTGCTGGACGAGCCGACGGCCGCGCTCGACCTGCGCCACCAGGAGCTCGTCCTCGATACCGCCCGGACCCGCGCGGCGGCAGGCGTCGCCGTCGTCGTGGTCCTGCACGACCTCAACCTCGCCGCAGCACACGCCGACCGGGTCGCCGTCCTCGCGGGCGGCCGCATCGTCGCGACCGGACCGCCGCGCGACGTGCTCGGCGGCGCACTGCTCTCCGACGTCTACGACCACGACGTCGAGGTGATCGCGCACCCGCGCACGGGCGCACCCGTGATCCTGCCGCGCCGCTGACGCCGCGCGCCGAGGATTCCGCGGCGCCTTCCCCGGTACCCGGGCGGACGGGCCGGGACCGGGAAAGGCGCCGAGCTCGGCGGGCGCGCGGGAATGCGGCGCTAGGCGGCGGTCACCATGACCGCGCCACGAACATGGCTCTGAAGCGCTGGCGTAGTCCGGGCCTGTGGGCCCGCGCCCGGTGCGCTCCCGCGTTGCGACTGGGCGCCGTCAGATACCGCGGACCCGCCCCGAACTGGGCGTGTGCGGCCTGGTACTTGCGCCTGCGATCGGTCATGCGTATCGCCCCCTCCAACTGGCGGCTTCACCCCTGAAGAGCCGTCATGTCGGCACCACAGCACGAATAATAAACGTGATTACCGTCACAGTCATTAGCTTCCCTTGTCCACATTGAGCAGATTTGCGGGTGTTTGAACCACTCATTTCACTTCATATCCGGACCACGTACGTGATTACCGAATGCATCAATGCGGACATCCCCGACGCCGGGGAGGCCCCGTCACCGGGACCGTTTCCCCATGATCAAGGGGTGGGATCATCAGGAATCGACCGATTTGCTCGATCGCGCGAGTCAGGGGGACGACGTCGCGTTCGGCACGCTGTACAGCCGGGTGTCCCCGATGGCCCGGCGTGCGGCACACAACATCGTCCGCGACACACACGCCGCCGACGACCTCGTCCAGGAGACGTTCTATCTCGTGCTGCGGGCCGTCAGGTCCGGCCGGGGGCCGCGCGACTCCTTCGCCGGGTACGTGCTGGCGACGGTGAAACACCTGGCCTATCGGTACTGCAAGACCGAGAGCCGCACCGTCTCCAACGACGACCCGGCCATGTGGGAGCGCTTCAGCGAGGCCGTTCCGGCGCCGGCGGGGGCCGAGCGGGTCACGGCCGCCTGGGCCTCGCTGCCGCCGCGCTGGCGCAGCATCCTCTGGCTCGTCGAGGTCGACCGCTACTCGCCGGCCGAGCTGGCGGCCGGGATGTCGCTCACGCCGAACGCGGTGTCGAGCCTGGCGTCCCGGGCGCGGCAGGCGCTCCGGACGGCCTACCTGGCGAGCGACTGAGGGGGTCGCGAGCCGAGGGGGCGCGGCGTCAGGCGACGCGGCGGAGCCAGCGGCGCTGCCAGGGAGTCTCGACGGCGCGCGGGTGGTAGCGGGCGCGGATCCAGCCGACCGCCTGCTCCGCCGGCACGCCGTCGAGGATCGCGAGCGCCGCCAGCGCCGTCCCGGTCCGTCCGCGGCCGCCACGGCAGGCGACCTCGACCCGGTCGCCGTCGTGGGCGCGCCGGTGCGCCTCGTGCAGGGCGTCGAGGGCGTCCGCGCGGTCGACCGGGATCCAGAAGTCCGGCCAGCGGATCCGGCGGTGCGCCCAGGCCGGCATCGTCCCGTCGGTGAGGACGAGCGCGAAGTCCGCCGGGCTCGCCTCGGTCGCGAGCGGCCGGCCTCGCACCCGCACGCCGCTGGGCAGGGTCACCACGCCGTCGTCGTCGAGCCAGTCCGTCATCCGTCGATTCTGCGGGCGACCAGGGCCATGACGGCCGGCTTCGCCCTACGCCCGCCGCGAACGCCCGCCGCGAACGCGCGCCGCTACTCCGCAACCAAGACGGGTGGGCGGGCTCGGCGACGTTCCGGCTCGGGCGTGCGGCGCAGACCGAGAGCGATCCCGGCTCCGCAGAGCAGCGAGCCGAGCAGTCCGACCGGCGTCCACGCCGACGTCCCGGCCGCCACGCCGACGACCAGGCCGGCGATCGGCATGATCCCGGCGAACAGCCCGGCCCGGTCCGCGCCCAGCCGGACCACGCCGCCGTACCAGAGCAGGAACGCGATCGCGGTCGTGCAGACGGCGAGGAAGCCCAGCGTCGCCGCCTCGGTCGCCGTCGGGACCACGAGGTCCGCGCCGGGCGAGAGCGCGGCCAGCACGGCGAGCAGCGGCACCGCCACCAGGCACACCGCGGCCGAGACCTGCAGCGGCGTGTGCTCCTTCAGCAGCGGGACGGCGAGCAGCGTGAACGCCGCCTCGCACAGCAGGAAGCCGAGGGCGTAGGGCAGCGCGCCGAGCGGGGCGGTCGTCGCACCTTGGACGACCAGGATCCCGGCGACGACGATCGTGCTGCCCGCGACCGTGCGGGCGCGGATCCGGCCGCCGTCGAGCAGCGGGCCGGCCAGCGCGAGCAGCAGCGGCGTCGCGCCGAGGACGGCCGCGAAGAACGCCGGGTCCGACCGCTGCGTCCCCTCGATGAGCAGCCAGTTGAACGCCGCCAGCCCGGTACCGGCCAGCAGCACCAGCCGCCCGACCTGGCCGGCCCGGAAGCGCGGGAACGGCACCCGGCGCACCCGCATGACGGCGAGCAGGACCAGCCCGGCCAGCAGGTAGCGCCAGGACTGGCCCGCGAGCACCGGGTAGCCGGCGAGCAGCGGGCCGAACGCGATGGAGGCGCCGACGATCGTCATGCCTGCCGTGCAGGCCAGGACGCCGGCGGTGGTGGGCGAGCTCACTCGGGTCATGGGGTCGATCCTCGCCAGCGATCTGGCCCATGGACAGGGCCAGTCGCGACGTGGTCCACTGGGCCAGTGACATCGGACTCCGCCGCCGAGCTGGCCACGCCCTGGGGCCCGCCGCCCGCCACCGCGAAGGCTGCCTGGCTGCGCGGCCGGCTCATCGAGGCGATCCTGGGCGGCCGGCTGCTGCCGGGAGCCATACTGCCAGGCGCTCGCGATCTCGCCCGCACGGTCGGCATCGCCCGCGGCACGGCCGACGCCGTGTACGCGCAACTGCAGGACGAGGGGTTCATCCGGTCCGAGCCGCGGCGACGGCCGATCGTCACCGGCGGGCCGGGTCGCGGCGCACCGGCGCTCGCCCCGCCCAGCTCGGCCGCCCCGCCGCCGTCGCCGGGGGTCCCGGACCCGGCGCTCTTCCCGCACCGCGCCTGGGCCGCCGCGACGCGGACGGCGCTGGCCGGGCTGTCCGACCGCGACCTCGGCTACCCCGACGCGGCCGGCCATCCGCAACTGCGCGCCCGGCTGGCGGACTGGCTGGCGAGGACCCGCGGCGTGGTCGCGGAGCCCGACCAGATCCACGTCACCGGCGGGGTCTCGCACGCCATGTGGCTGCTGACGACGGTGCTCGGCGCGGCCACGTGGGCGGTCGAACGGCCGTGCTCGCCCGGGACCATGCACCACCTGGTCCGGCGGCCGGTCGGGGTGGCGGAGGTGCCGGTCGACGGTGACGGGCTGGACCCGGCAGGACTGGGCGGGGCGGGCGGCGGGACCGGGGCCGTGATGATCACGCCGAGCCACCAGTACCCGACCGGCGTCCAGTTGTCGGCAGCACGACGGCGGACGCTGGTCGACTCGTGCCTGGCGGCGGGGCGCTGGATCGTCGAGGACGACTACGACTCGCACCTCGCGGCGCCGGGCGTCGTGCCGGCGGCGGTCCAGGCGCTGGCCCCCGACCTCGTCGTGTTCACCGGCTCGCTGTCGAAGCTGCTCGCGCCCGGGCTGCGGCTGGGCTGGATCGTGGCACCGCCGTCCGTTGCCGACCGGCTCCGGGAGCAGCGCGAGGACTCCGACCTCGGGGTGTCGGCGGTGCTGCAGCTGACGGTGGCGGCGCTGATCGAGTCCGGCGGGCTGGACCAGCACCTGCGGCGGGCACGGCGGGTGTACGACGAGCGACGGCGGCGGCTGGCGGACCGGCTGGCGCCGGCGCACGTCCTGGGCGGGGCACCGGTCGGGGTGCACGCCTTCGCGCCGACGGCGGAGGCGGCGGCCTCGGCGGTCCTCGTGCGCGGGCTGACGGACGCCGGGATCCCGGCGAGCGCCGTGGACGACGACCGGCATCCCGGCGCGGTGATCTCGGTCGCGGCGGTCCGCTGACGGCGGACGCGCTCAACCCGGCGGACCTTGCGGCGAACGCTGCAGTGACAACGCACGGTCGCCCGAGTTGACCTCTGAGGTGACCCGGCACCCAGGTGTCACCCAACGCCGTGAAGACAAAGGAAGAGAAACGAGAGCGGCGGCCGCCCACGAGGGGCGACCGCCGCTCTACGCGGTGATGCGGATCAGACCGCCGCGCCCTCGCGGGCCGGCTCGTCCTCGCCGATGATCGCCGAGCGCCGCTTGGAGAACCAGACGGCGCCGATGATGATCGCGACCGCGACGATCGCGATCGTGTAGCGCAGGCCGTCGTTGGCGTCCGCGCCCACCGACATCGAGACGATGGCCGGAGCGATCAGCACGGAGACCAGGTTCATGACCTTGATCAGCGGGTTGATCGCGGGGCCGGCGGTGTCCTTGAACGGGTCGCCGACGGTGTCGCCGATGACCGTGGCGTCGTGGGCGTCGGAGCCCTTGCCGCCGTGGTTGCCGTCCTCGACCAGCTTCTTCGAGTTGTCCCAGGCGCCACCGGAGTTGGCCAGGAACACGGCCATGAGCACGCCGGTCGCGATGGCACCGGCCAGGTAGCCGGCCAGCGGGCCGACGCCGAGGCCGAAGCCGACCGCGATGGGAGCCAGCGCCGCCATCAGACCCGGCGTCGCGAGCTCACGCAGCGAGTCCTTGGTGACGATGTCGACCACGCGGCCGTAGGCCGGGGTCGACGTGCCGGCCATGATGCCCGGGTCGTCGCGGAACTGGCGGCGCACCTCGAACACGACCGCACCGGCGGCGCGGCCGACGGCGTTGATGGCCAGGCCCGAGAACATGAACACGACCGCGGCGCCGATGACCACGCCGACGAGGACGTTCGGCGACACGATCTCGAGGAGGAACGACGAGTTGCCGGCGATGTCGCCGCCGACGTTGGCCAGCTCGCGCGAGATGGCGTCCATGTACGACCCGAACAGCGCCGTCGCCGCCAGGACCGCCGTCGCGATAGCGATGCCCTTGGTGATGGCCTTCGTGGTGTTGCCGACCGCGTCCAGCTCGGTGAGGATCTGCGCGCCCTCGCCGTCGACGTCGCCGGACATCTCCGCGATGCCCTGCGCGTTGTCGCTGACCGGGCCGAACGTGTCCATCGCGACGATGACGCCGACGGTGGTCAGCAGGCCGGTGCCGGCGAGCGCGATCAGGAACAGCGACAGCTCGACCGAGCCGTCACCCAGCAGGAACGCACCGTAGACCGCACCGCCGATGACCAGCGCGGTGTAGACCGCCGACTCGAGGCCCAGCGCGATGCCGGACAGGATCACCGTGGCCGGACCGGTGAGCGACGTCTTGGCGACGTCCTCGGTGGGCTTCTTGTCGGTGCCGGTGAAGTAGCCGGTCAGCCACAGGATGACGCCGGCGAGCACGATGCCGAGGAAGACCGCGGCGGTCGCGAGGATCCGCGGGTCGCCGTCGTGGTCGCCGAGGCCGCCGTCGAGTTGGGCGAAGCTGTCCGGCAGGTACGCGAACGCCGCGATGGCACACAACACCGCCGAGACGAGTGCTGAGATGTAGAACGCGCGGTTGATCGTCGTGAGGCCGTTCTCGCCGGCCCGCGGACGGGTCAGGTAGATGCCGAGGACCGCGGTCAGCGCACCGAGCGCCGGGACGATCAGCGGGAAGACCAGGCCCTCCTGGCCGAAGGCCACCTGGCCCAGGATCAGTGCGGCGACCAGCGTGACGGCGTACGACTCGAACAGGTCCGCGGCCATGCCGGCGCAGTCGCCGACGTTGTCGCCGACGTTGTCCGCGATGGTCGCGGCGTTGCGCGGGTCGTCCTCGGGGATGCCCTGCTCGACCTTGCCGACGAGGTCGGCGCCGACGTCGGCGGCCTTCGTGAAGATGCCGCCGCCGACACGCATGAACATCGCGAGCAGCGCGGCACCGAAGCCGAAGCCCTCGAGGACCGTCGGTGCGTCCTCCTGGTAGGTGAGGACGACGACGGCCGCACCCAGCAGACCGAGACCGACGGTGGCCATGCCGACGACGCCGCCGGTGCGGAACGCGACCTTCATCGCCGGGTCGCGGCCCTCGTCACGAGCGGCGGCGGCGACACGGACGTTCGCCCGCGTGGCCAGCCACATGCCCAGGTAACCGATGGCGGCCGAGAACAGCGCACCAACGAGGAAGAACAGCGACCGGCCGAACCGGACGCCTGTGTCACCGGGCAGCAGGAAGAGCAGCCCGAACACCAGCACCACGAAGATGCCGAGTGTGCGGAACTGACGGTTGAGATAGGCCGCGGCGCCCTCCTGCACGGCGCGCGCGATCGTCTTCATGTTCTCGGTGCCCTCACTGGCACTGAGAACCTCTCGGCGAAACAGCGCCGCCATCGCCAGGGATGCCACCGCGATCAACGCGACGACAACCACATAGGAGAGGTTGAGCCCGGTCATTCGTCCTCCTTGACGTCGCCCTCGGGCAGGGCGTTGAAACAGCTGTCCGCGCCCGGCCCACAGGACCGACCGCTGACAGGAATCGGCTCGTTCGATGTCGCCGGACCGCGACGTGGGCAGGATCCGACCGACCTGCGGAGTCTAGAGGGCGCTGGACCCAAAGTTCACACCGGACCACCCACCGATGTCGTCACGACCGTGTGAAAGTACCCACACTGGGTCGTTTCCGCGGACGCCTGCTCGGGGCGAGGCCGACCGCCAGGTCCCCAACTGAGACGAGTCCCACGAGGGAAAGGGAGCTACGACATCTCAGTGGCGGCCACGGCCTCCTCGAGGGTCTCGTGGATGGGGAACACCTTCGTCAGACCGGTGATCCGGAAGATCTTGAGGATGCGCTCCTGGTTGCAGACGAGACGCAGCGAACCGTCGTGCTGGCCGACGCGCTTGAGGCCGCCGACGAGCACGCCGAGGCCGGTCGAGTCGAGGAACTCGACCTCACGCATGTCCACGACGATGTGGTAGTGACCCGAGTCGACGAGCTCGACCAGCTGGTCGCGCAGTCTCGGCGCCGTGTAGACGTCGATCTCACCACCGACCGCGACCACGCTGCGGCCGCTCTCGGTACGGGTCGACAACGACAGGTCCACGCAGATCCTCCATCAGCCATACATCGGTCAACACACAGCGCTCACCGCGTGCCGGGCTCATCCGCATTCAACCATGATGCGAGACTCACGAGGTGCCCCGCCCGAACGACCTGCTCGATGTGCTGCTGACCGGTCCGCACCGGACCGGACGAGTCACGCACATCGAATCGATCCCCGCCCGGGCTGCCAAGCCCG
This sequence comes from Jiangella mangrovi, assembly GCF_014204975.1. NCBI lineage: Bacteria > Bacillati > Actinomycetota > Actinomycetes > Jiangellales > Jiangellaceae > Jiangella > Jiangella mangrovi. Next base: position 2,324,735 of record NZ_JACHMM010000001.1, on the reverse strand, counting down.
GCCCGTGGCCGCGCTGGGTGGACCCCGTCGTGCGCGATCGCTTCATGTCCGCGGGCATCGTATCGCCCTGGGCCCACCAGGCACAGGCCGCTTCGCTGGCCTGGTCGGGACGGAACGTCGTCATCGCCACCGGCACGGCGTCCGGGAAGTCGCTGGCCTACCACCTCCCAGCGCTGACGGCGGCCCGCTCCGGCCGGCGGCTCGGCGGCACGACGCTGTACCTGTCGCCGACGAAGGCGCTGGCAGCCGACCAGCTCCGGTCGCTCGACGAGCTCGGCGTCCCCGGCGTCATGGCGACCACGTACAACGGCGACACCCTGATCGAGCTGCGCGACGTCGCCCGGACGCACGCGACGTACCTGCTCACGAACCCGGACATGCTGCACCACGCCATGCTGCCGGCGCACCACCGCTGGGCCGGGTTCCTCCGGTCGCTGCGGTTCGTGGTGGTCGACGAGTGCCACGGCTACCGCGGTGTCTTCGGCTCCCACGTCGCCCAGGTGCTACGGCGGCTGCGCCGGGTGTGCGCGATGTACGGGTCGTCGCCGACGTTCGTCCTGGCGTCCGCGACGACGGCGAATCCGGCCCGCACCGCCGAGCTGCTCATCGGGATCCTGCCCATCGAGGCGGTGACGGAGGACTGCTCGCCCAGCGGGGCGAAGACGTTCCTGCTCTGGGAGCCGCCGCTGATCGGCGACCACGGCCTCGTCCGCCAGGGTGACGCTGCGCGGGCCGAGGGCGCCGGGTCTGATGGAGCCGCGGGGTCCGGTGGCGGCCCGGCTCCTGCGGACGCGACCGCGGTGGCGGGCGGCGGCGTGCTCGAGGGCGGTTCCGGCGCCCGGCGTCGCGGCGTGCTGGCCGAGACCGCGGACCTGCTCACCGACCTCGTCGTGGCGGACGCCAGGACCGTGGCGTTCGTGCGCTCGCGCCGGGCGGCCGAGACCGTGTCCGGGATGGCGCGGTCGGCGTTGACCGAAGTGGACGCCTCCTTGCCCGGCAAGGTCGCGGCGTACCGCGCCGGCTACCTCGCCTACGAGCGGCGGTCGCTGGAGGCGGCGCTCAACGACGGGTCGCTGGTCGGCCTCGCCGCGACGACCGCCCTCGAGCTGGGCGTGGACGTCAGCGGACTGGACGCCGTCCTGATCGCCGGCTGGCCGGGCACGCGGGCGTCGTTGTGGCAGCAGGCGGGCCGGGCCGGGCGATCCGGCCAGGACAGCCTCGCGGTCCTGGTGGCCAGCGACAACCCGCTGGACTCGTACCTGGTTCAGCATCCGGAGGCGATCTTCGAGAAGCCGGTCGAGGAGACCGTGCTCGACCCCGACAACCCGTACGTCCTGGCGCCGCATCTGTGTGCGGCCGCGGCGGAGCGCCCGCTGACCGCCCGGGACGCGGCGATCTTCGGGCCGTCGACCGAGGACGTGCTGGCCACGCTGGAGCACCGGCGGCTGCTGCGACGGCGGGTCAAGGACGAGACCACGTGGCACTGGACCAAGCGGGAACGGCCCACGGACCTCGCCGACCTGCGCGGTTCCGGCGGCGTCGTCAGCCTCGTGGAGGTCGGCACCGGGCGGGTGCTCGGCACCGTCGACGCCGTGCGGGCGCACTCCACCGCGCACGAAGGCGCCGTCTACGTGCACCAGGGCGACACCTTCCTCATAGAGAGCCTCGACCTCGACGAGGGCATCGCGATGGCGACGCCCGGCGCGCCCGACTACTTCACGACGGCGCGCGAGGTCAGCTCGCTGCGGGTGCTCGAGGAGACCGAGGCGGTGAAGTGGGGGCAGGCTCGGCTGGCCTTCGGCACCGTCGAGGTCGCGAGCCAGGTGGTCGGTTACCTCAAGCGGGCGCTGCGCTCCGGCGAGGTCCTGGGCGAGGCGCCGCTCGATCTTCCCGAACGGCGGCTGCGGACCCGCTCGGTCTGGTGGACCCTGCCGGACGAGTCGATCGCCGCGGCCGGGGTGTCCCTGGCCGACGCCCCGGGTGCGGCGCACGCGGCCGAGCACGCGTCGATCGGGATCCTGCCGCTGGTGGCCAGCTGCGACCGGTGGGACATCGGCGGGTTGTCGACGGTGCTGCATCCGGACACCGGCCTGCTCACCGTCTTCGTGCACGACGGTCATCCGGGCGGGGCGGGGTTCGCGGAGCGCGGGTTCCACGCGGCGCGGTCCTGGCTGACGGCGACCCGCGAGACCATCGCGGCCTGCCCCTGCCGCGATGGGTGCCCGTCGTGCGTGCAGTCGCCGAAGTGCGGCAACGGCAACGAGCCGCTCGACAAGACAGGCGCGGTGCGCCTGCTGGACGCGTTGCTGGCCGACGCGGTCTGAGTCGCGCCGGAATCTCCCCCGACGGGCCGGGTGATCGCTACGGTGGGACCCGGGGGCCGGGTGAAGGGGTGGTGGTCGTCGTGGTCGCTGTCGCACTGATCGTTCTCCTGCTCGCGTTGCTGTTGACCATCGGCGTGGTCACCGGCGCCGGCGAGTCGATCTCCGTCGACCTGCTGGGCTCCGAGGTCACCACGTCCGGGTCCGGTCTGTACTTCGCCGGCCTGCTGAGCGGTGTGGCGGCGCTTGGCGCCCTCTGGCTGCTGCGGATCGGACTGCGCAAGGGCTGGCGGCAGCGCAAGCGCATTCGCGACCTCGAGCGCCGTGCCGAACGAGCCGGCGAGCCGCACGGTGCACCGGCCGGCGACCGGTCGCCCGCCGACCAGGACCGCGCCCGGGCCGACGGCAATGACGGCGACCGTGGCGACGACGAGGGCGGTGACGCCCACCAGCGCGACGAGGACCGCCGCGACGGCGACCGCCACGAGCCCGCGCGGGCTGACTCCGGCGCCCAGGCGTCGGACCGCGACCGCCCCTGACACCTGCCGCAGCCCCGGCCGCCTCGGACCTGGTCCTCGGGCGGTCACCACCTAGGCTGACGGCGTGACGTCGCCGCTCGGGAGGATCCCAGCCCCCGGGCTGGTACTCGGCGGGATCTTCTCGCTGCAGATCGGCGCCGGGATCGCCAAGGGCCTGTTCGACACGCTGCCGCCGACCGCGCTGGTCTTCCTGCGCCTGGCGTTCTCGGCCCTCGCGCTGGTGGCCCTCACCCAGCGTGCGGTCAGGGGCGCGCTGCGCCGGGCCTCGCGTGGTGACCTGGCCCTGGCGGTCACGTTCGGGCTCTCGCTCGCCGCGATGAACATCGCGATCTACGAGTCCTTCTCGCGTATCCCCCTCGGCATCGCCGTCACCATCGAGTTCCTGGGCCCGCTCGGGGTGGCGGTCGCCCTGTCGCGGCGCCGCCTCGATCTGCTGTGGGTGCTGCTGGCCGGCACCGGTGTCGTGCTGCTCGCGCGTGGCGGGCCGGGCGGCATCGATCCGGTGGGCGTGGCGTTCGCCCTCGTGGCCGCGGCGGGCTGGGCGACGTACATCCTCCTGGGCAAGCAGCTCGGCCAGCGGTTCCCGGGGTCGTCGGGCCTGACCGTCGCCAGTGTGGTCGGAGCGGTCGCGGTGGCGCCGATCGGGCTGACCACCGGCGGTGCGGACATGTGGCAGCCCGATCTGCTGGTTCTGGCTGCGGGTATCGCGTTGTTGTCATCGGTGATTCCGTACTCCTTCGAGCTCGAGGCGCTGCGCCGCATGCCGGCGACGGTGTTCGGGATCCTCATGAGCCTCGAGCCGGCGGCGGCCGCGCTGGTCGGGCTCGTGGTGCTGAACGAGGTGCTGCACGCGCAGGAGTGGGTCGCGATCGGCCTGGTGGTGGCCGCCTGCCTTGGTGCGACGCAGCGGCCACCGACCCGCACCGAGACCTGACGTCCGCCCGCCGTCGCTGTGGCCCGGCACGGGTCGTTGGTCAGCCCGGCCGCGGCGGCCCGGCTCGGGCGCGACGATCCTGGGCCGGAAGCCACGGCAGCGCCGACTGCGTCTCGACCCGCACCTGGACCTCCACCTCCGCACCGTCGACGACACAGTCGCGCAGGTCGGCGCCGTTCGCCTGGGCGATGCGGCCGGCGTCGGCGCAGGGATCGACCGCGCCCGACGCCAGCCGTTGCGCCGCCGCCAGCGCGGCGAGGTCGGCCGCCGCGGCGGCCCGGTGGCGGGCCGTCTGACCCGCAGCCAGGACCGCCACGGCCTGCACGGCGACCATGACCACCAGCACGACGGCCAGGACGAGCACCGTCCCGGCACCACGTTCGCCACACCGTCGGCCCCGCATCAGCCGCCCTCCGCCAGCGCCACCGAGCGACCCGACACCGTCAGCGCCGGGAGGGTGTCGCCCAGCGGCCCGGGCATCGCCATGCGAGCGCTGACCCGCACCTCGAGCGTGCCGTCGACCTCGACCAGGTCGACGGCGGCGCCCTCGGGCGCGGCCTCGGCGGCGACCTGCTGGACCACCGACAGGTCCTCGCCGCGCGACGCGGCCCGGGCGGCCTCGCGTGCGGCATCGGTGCACCGGAGCTGCCCGGCGGCGATGGTGATCGCCCAGACCGCCATGATCAGCACGAGGACGAGGGCGGGGAACGCGGCGGCGAGCTCGGCGGTGACCATGCCCCGCTGCGGGTCGCCTCGCGCCGCGGGTCTCAGACGCCTCATCCGCCGATCACCCCGAACGCCTTCTCGATGACGTCGCCGAGCAGGTTCTGGACCGAGTCGCTGGTGAGGAGCTTGTAGAGGATGCCGCCGAACCCGCACGCGGCGACCGTGCCGACCGCGTACTCGGCGGTGGTCATGCCGCACTCGCTGCGCAGGCGGCCGAGCCGGTTGATGACCTTGGACATGGGTGGACCTCCCTGGGGATCCGGCGACCGGCCGGCGCGGAGCCCGCGATCTGCGGGGCTGCGACCAGGTTCTTCGGTCGGGAGGCCGGATCCCAGGCCAGAATCCGGATTTGGGGACAACCGGCGGAATTCGTTCCGCCTGTGGATCATGGCCGCCTGGAGTCAGGCGTAGGACCAGCCGGACCAGTCGGCGACGTCGATGAGGATGACCGGGCCACGAGGCGGGTCGGCGCGGTACTGCCCGTACCGGAGGCAGAGCGCCACCAGGGCGCCGGCGCGACCTTCACCGTCGTCGAGGACCACGGCGCTGCCGTCGGCGCGGACCCACCAGAGCCGGGTCCAGTCCTCGTCGTAGTGGTCGCACATGATCGCCACCTGCGGGTTCTCGGCGATGTTACGCAGGCGCCGCAGGTCGAGGGTGGTCTTCGGCTTCTGGTCGACGGCGATGGCGATGCGGTCGACACCGGCGGCCGTCACCAGCGCGAACGTGACGGGGACCAGATGCGGCCGGCCGTCGCCGCCGGTCGTGGCGAGGTGCGCGACGCGGGCAGCGGCCATCCGCTCCCGGCACGTCTCCGGCGTCAGCCGCACGTCGCATCACCGCCCGGTCGAAGGCTATCGATGTCGGTCCGGGCGACGCAGGGCAGCCGGCCCGGTACTCGATCAAGGAACGAGGATGCCCGACGTCGCGACGATGGGCACGACGCCGACGAGGACGAACGCGGGCAGGAAGCACAGTCCCAGCGGCGCGGCGGCCCGGGCGCCGAGCGATCGGGCGCGGGCCTCGCCGCTCCACCGCGCGGCGTCCCGGGCATCGGCGGCCACCCGGGTCAGCACCGGGGACGGCGACGTGCCGCGGGTCAGCGCCGCGGTGAGGGCCCGGGCCAGCGGACGGACGGCGGGATCGGCAGCGAGGTCCGACCAGGCGCGGCCGGGCTCCACACCCACGCTCGCGGCCGCGGCGGCGTCGACGAGTGCGCGGCCCAGCGGCCCGCCGATCGCCGCGCCGACGGTCTCGGCCGCCACGGTGGGCGGGCCGCCCGCGGCGAGTGCGGCCGCCAGCAGATCGGCGGCGAGCGGGAGCATCGCGACCACCCGTTCCCGGTCGCGACGGCGACTTGCAGGCTCGAGCCGGCCGAGTCCGTACCAGGCGGCGACGCCGACACCCGCACCGGCGACCAGGCCGAGAACCCCTTCGAGCAGCCAGAACGCTCCCAGGGCCGCGACGACCGCCGCTAGGCTCCGGCCGCGGGCCGACACCGCGGCGGCCGTCCCGCCGGCGGATCCGTCAGCGGGCCGCGCGCCGGCTGCCGCTCGTGCACGCCGGGCGGCTCCGGGGGCGCCGATGCGAGCGCTCGACGGGTGGGAGTCGCGGGCCGGCTCCGGATCGCGAGCGGACCGGCTTCCGAACACGGCGCCGGGCCGGCCACCGATGATCGACCGGAGCCTGACCACGCCGGGCGCCGGTCCCAGCATCACGACGGCGGCGAGCGCCGCGCAGACCACCGCGAGTGCCGTCATGACTCCCACACCGACCGCGACCCGCGCGACACCCGATCGACCCAGAACAGCCCGGCACCGACGAACAACGTGGCGAGCAGCAGGCAGCCGATCCCCGCGGCGGTGCCGGTGAGGAAGCCGACCGCGTCGCCGTCGCCGGCGGAGAACAGCAGCAGGGTCCCGGCCGGGAGGCAGGCCATCAGGCGCGAGGTCGCGCGGACCGAGGCCAGCTGCGCCTGTGCCTCGCGCCGCACCGTGGCCTCGGCGCGGACGGAGTCGGCGACGGCGACGAGTGCGGCAGACAAGCCGGCGCCGGTGCGCTCGGACACCTCCCAGGCCGCGGCGACCGCGCGCAGTGCGCCGGCACCGGGGGTGGCGGCGGACTCGTGCAGGGCGGCCGCGGGATCGCCGCCGAGTGCGGCGCGCCCGGCCGCCGGGCCGAAGAGCTCGGGCCATTCGGCGGCGACCGCGGCCAGCGCCCGAGCGGCCGGGACTCCGGAGGCGAGCTCGCCGGCGAGCGCGACGCAGCCCTCCGCCACGTCCGCCTCGCGCCGCTGCCGCAGCCGGCTCGCCCGCCGCCGGCCGAGCCACCAGCGGACGACCGGGACGCAGGCCAGCCCGGCCACCGCGCCGACCGGCCCGGTCAGCACGTATCCCGCCACCGCAGCCGCGAGACCACTCGCGATGGTGACGACCACCGGAGCCGGACGCCGCAGTATGCGCAACCCAGGATCGGGCCGGCCCAGCCGTCTGACCAGCAACGACGGCCGCCCGGCCCACATCGCGACCGCGAGCCCGGCCAGCGTGATCGCCAGCACGCGCGTCACGGAACGCACCCCCGTCGGGCGAGGATGCCGGCCAGCGCGTCGAAGCCAGGCCCGCGCGAGACCGTCCCTCCGTCGTCCACCACGAACGCCGCGCTGGTCCCCAGCCCACCGCCACCCCCACCCGCCCCCACCACATCGACCTGGGCGACCCGGCGCCGGCCGGAGTCGTCGCGCACGAGGTGGATCACGACGTCGAGAGCGGCGCGAGCCTGGGCGTGCACGGCGTCGCGGCGGAGACCGGCAGCCAGGCCGAGCGCCTCGAGGCGCGCCGGGACGTCCGCCGCCGAGTTGGCGTGGAGGGTGCCGCAGCCGCCCTCGTGGCCGGTGTTGAGGGCGGCGAGCAGGTCGACCACCTCGGCGCCGCGGACCTCGCCGACGACGATCCGGTCGGGCCGCATGCGCAGCGCCTGCCGGACCAGCACGTCGAGCCCCACCCGCCCCGCCCCCTCCACGTTGGCCGCACGGGCCTCCAACCGCACGACATGCGGGTGGTCGGGCCGCAGTTCGCCGGAGTCCTCGACGAGCACGAGGCGCTCGCGTGCGTCGCACACGCCGAGCAGCGCCCCGAGGACCGTGGTCTTCCCGCACCCCGTCCGACCCGTCACCAGGAACGCCAGCCGGGCCCGGACCAGCGCCGTCAGCCAGGGTTCGAGGGTCGCGGGCACGGTGCCGGCGGCCACCAGGTCGGCCAGGCCCAGCGAACGGCCGGACGGGACCCGCAGCGAGATCACCGTGCCGTCCGGGGAGATGGGCGGCACGACCGCGTGCAGCCGGACGCCGCCGGCCAGCCGCGCGTCGGCGTACGGGACGGCGTCGTCGAGGCGCCGGCCCGCCGAGGCCGCGAGCCGGACCGCGAGCCGCCGGACGGCCGGTTCGTCGCGGAACCGCACCGGTTCGCGGCGCAAGCCGTCGCCGTCGTCGATCCAGACCTCGTCGGGGCCGTTGACCAGCACGTCGGTGACGCCCGGCCGGCGCAGTAGCGGGTCGAGCGGCCCGGCGCCGGTGATCTCGGCCCGCAGCGACTCGGTGACCTCGAGAACGGCGGCGTCGCCGAGGACCGCGCCCTCGGCCCGGAGCAGGGCCGCGACCCGCGCGGGCGTCGGCGCCTCGGACGTCAGCGCCAGGCCGGACCGGATGCGGTCGAGCAGCCCGTCGTCCACCCTCATCGGGCCACCACCCGGTGCCCGGGCCACAGCGCCTCGAGAAGCGCACCGCAACCCCGCACGAACAACCCCTCGCCCACCCTCATCCGGCTACCACCCGGTGCTCAGGCAGGAGCGCCTCGAGGAGCGTGCCGCAGCCCTGGACGAGCGGCCCCTTCTCGTCGAGGCCGGGCGGATCGCCGCGGTCGAGCTGCGCCGCGAGCCGCGGCTCGGCCGCCAGGTGCACCCCGAACGGCAGCCCGAGCGCGGCGGCGACGTCGGGGCCGCTGAGCCCGGACGACGAGGGCCCGCGCGTCACCACCCGCACGTCGGCCGCCAGCGTGGTGAGCCCCACCGCGACCCGGGCCGCCGCCGCGACCGCCCGGACCTCGGCCGGCACCACGAGCAGCACCGAGGAGCACAGCCCGATGGCCTGCTCGGCCGCGGGATCGGGCCAGCGCGGGAGGTCGAGGACCACCAGGTCGCAGGCTCGCCGGGCCGCGGCCAGCACAGCGCCGGCGGCGTCGGGCGCGAGGGTCAGCAGGTCGCCGCGGTCCCACGAGAGCACCGCGAGCCCGTGCCGTCCGGGCAGCTCGGACTGCAGCGCCCGCGCGCCGAGCCGGCCCTTGCTGTCGGCGAGGTCGGGCCAGCGCAGGCCGGTGACCTCCTCGGCGCCGAGGACGAGGTCGAGGCCGCCGCCGAGCGGATCGAGGTCGGCCAGGATGACCGACAGCCCGGTCCGGCTCGCCGTGACCGCCAGGCCCGTGGCCAGCACGGATGCACCGGCGCCGCCACGCCCGCCCATGACTCCGACCACGACCGCCTCGCCCGACCCGCCCTCCGCGGCGTCGGCGAGCCGTCCCGCCAGCCAGGACTCGTCGTCGGGCAGGAACAGGACCTGCTCGGCGCCGAGCGCGACCCCGCGCCGCCACACGTCGGGGTCGCCGTCGCGGCCGCCGACGAGCAGGACGCCCGGCCGGCGTGGCAGCGACAGCTCGGTCAGCAGCGCGGACTCGTCGTCGCCCACGACCACCATCGGCCCCTGCGACCAGCGTGATCGCACGGACTCGGGCCGGCCTGCGACCTCGACCTCGACCGACGCGGCGGCCGCGACCCTGAGGAGGTCGTCGAGCAGGTCGTCGTCGCGCGTGACGACGAGCGGCCGGCCCGGCGGAGCCGCACCGGACGGGGCGGGCGGCCGGCGACGCGAGCGGGTGGTGGTGCGGGGCACGTGGACCTCCGGGGACGGGAGCGGATCTCCCGTCCAGCCTTGCCGCCCGAACGCGGGGCGGGGTCGCCGAAACCGCGGAATGTGGACGAGTCCGCGAATTGGTGCCGCCTGTGGACGACACGCCCGGCGAGCCCTGGACCCCAGGAGAAAAGACCCGGAAAATAGACACGGCCCCTGCCGGGTGGGAGGCAGGAGCCGTGCGGACCCGGCCAGGGGGGCGGGCCGGGTCAAAAGGCGGCGGGGGGGTGCCGCCGAGAGGCATCGTGCCCAGCGCTCACGGGGGCCAAACACACGTGAGGAACTTTTAATCCAGGACCCGCCACCGACCTGTTGCGGAGCAGCGGCGGACCCGGATCGATATCCTCGTTACTCGTGGACAACGACGACCGCCCTGCGACAGCGGCGTTCTTCGACCTCGATAAGACGATCATCGCGAAGTCGAGCACGCTGGCCTTCTCCAAGAGCTTCTACCAGGGCGGTCTGATCAACCGTCGAGCCGTGCTGCGCAGCGCTTACGCACAGTTCGTCTATCTGGTGGGCGGCGCCGACCACGACCAGATGGAGCGGATGCGCGAGTACCTGTCCGGCCTGGTCACGGGCTGGGACGTGCAGGTCGTCAAGGACATCGTCGCCGAGACGCTGCACACCATCGTCGACCCCATCGTGTACGACGAGGCGGTCACGCTCATCGAGGAGCACCACCTCGCCGGCCGCGAGGTCGTCGTGGTGTCGTCGAGCGGCGCCGAGGTGGTCGAGCCGATCGGCGAGCTGCTCGGCGCCGACCGCGTCATCGCGACCCGCATGGTCGTCGGCGACGACGGCAAGTACACCGGCGAGATCGACTTCTACGCCTACGGCGAGAACAAGGCCGAGGCGATCCGCGAGCTCGCCAAGGACCAGGGTTACGACCTCACCCGCAGCTACGCCTACACCGACTCGGTGACCGACCTGCCGATGCTCGAGGCGGTCGGCCACCCGTACGCCGTCAACCCCGACCGCGGGCTGCGCAAGACCGCCGCCGACCACGGCTGGCCGGCCCTCGTCTTCTCGAAGCCGGTCGCGCTGCGCCAGCGCGCCTCCATCCGCGACGCGCCGAGGCCCGCCATCGCCGCGGCGGCCATCAGTGCGGGAGCCGCTGCCGCCGGGCTCGCTTGGTATGCCGTCCGGCGGCGCCGCGCCTGATCAGAAGGAGCATTCACGGCGCTCCCTGCGGTCCCGCCGTGGTCGCCTCAGAGGTTCACACCGGGACCACGTGCGTTGCAGCCGCGGCGTGAGCCGACACAGTCCGCCGGGCGGACGTCGGCCGCAGCCGCCGCGCCCGCCCGACCCCGACGAGGCCGGCTACTCGCCGAGCTCGCGCGCCCGGTCGCGGTAGTGGGCGGCCTCGTCGTCGCGGCCGAGCTCGTACAGCACCTCGCCGAGGCGGGCCATGGCCGGGCCGTGGCCCGCGTCGGCGGCGCGGCGGTAGAACCGTTCCGCCGACTCGTACTCGCGCCGCTCCACATAGGAGTCGGCGAGGAACATCCAGTTGGAGATGTTGCCTGCGGAGGGGTCGCTGACCTGGCCGGACTCGGCCGGCTGGTCCGGGCCGACCGCCCGTTTCACCGGCAGCCGCGAGCTGCTGATGATGAGCCCCGCCGAGATGACACCGCAGGCCGCCAGGATCGCCGCCGAGGCGCCGGTGGAGATCTGGACGTCCATGGCGATGGCCACGATCAGGGCAGCGAGCAGCAGCACGACGCCGCCCAGAACGATCCACATGACGTATCTGAGCCGGTTCCCCCGGTTCACCATGGTTTCCGATCATGGCCCCCAAGGGCAGACCTCGCAAACGGAACGAACCGTGATCCCCCTGTGCTGTGCGAAATACCCGGGTTCACGCAACAATCGGTTTCATGACCGAGGACGACCGCACCGAGCCGCTCGTGCTCGGCCCCGTGCGTCCGTCCGACGGGCAGGACGACACCGACCGCGCGACTCCGGCGTGGCAGCGCTGGGGCGGACTGGGCGCGGCGCTGGTGGTCGGCGCGGTCGTCGGGATCGTCGCGAACAACGCCCGCAACGACGCCGCCGAGTACGGCGAGGTCGACCTGGTCAGAGGCACCATCGACGTCGAGTACGGCTCGCCGCTCTCGTCGAACGCGCAGCGGCTCTACGTCAACCTCGTCAACAGCGGCCCGCGCGAGGTCGAGATCCTCGCCATCGACGTCGACGGGTTCACCACCGTCACGGGCGACGAGGGCGGTGACACCGTCACGGCGGAGCCGGGCGAGTGGGTCCGGGTCGAGACGAACGTCGAGGCCGACTGCGACACCCGCCCGCCAGGGACGCTGCAGGTGCACGTCCGCACCGGCAGTGGCGAGCAGAACGTCGTCGTGGCCGGTCAGCCCGGCGACGACCAGCTGATCTGGGCCTGGCAGGGCGGCTGCGACTCGTCCGCGGGAACGGGCGTCTTCATCGGCGACACCCGGACCATCGAGGCCGACGCCAGCGGGGCGCGCATCATGCTGCCGGTGACCAACGGAGCGCAGGAGCCGCTCACCGTCACGGCCATGGAGACGACCACTCCCGGCTTCGCCATGCAGACCGACCCGCTGCCCGTCGACGTCGAGGCCGGCGGCACGGTGCAGGTCGAGACGCTGTGGACGGTGACCGACTGCGAGGCGGCCGCGCGCTTCTCCGAGGCGACCGTCGCCGTCAACATCCACAACGAGTCCATGGACACCCGGGTGTCGCAGCCGCTGGACAATCCGACACTGATCGAACTGGTCCGGCTCGCCGTCCGCGTCTGCGAAACGTAAAGATCTCTCCGTTGCCCTTTCGCCCACCCCTCGCGATGGCCTACACATGAGGTACGGACCGAGAGGTCCAGAGCACGGCGGAGGGAACCCACGCGGCGATCGACCCATGTACGGGCAGTCGTCCCGGGAATGCCGAGGCGACGGACGTGATGCACGCTCTGGTACCCCTGCTCAGCCGTGTCAGCGGCGGCGCCCTACCTCACGCGGGGCGCCGCTCGCATGTGCGCCGGGCCCTGCCGAGATCGTCTCGGCCAGCGTGAGCCCCACCTCCGCGCCACGGGCGTACGCGTCGGCGCAGTGCCGGATCCAGGCGCCCACGCCGTCGGGCCGGCCGCCGGCGTAGGCCTCGGCCAGCGGCTCGTAGGCGCGGGCCAGCGCGAGGTGGCCGGCCTCCGGCACGCTCACCGCCTTGGTGTCGACGCCGCGGGCCACGAGCACGACTCGCTCGGCCGCGCGCGCGACCACGCCGTCGGCCGTCCCGAACGTCCGCAGCGCCAGCAGCTCACCGTGCACCAGGGCTGCGACGACCACTCCGGGAGCCGCCGTCGGCGCCGTCGCCAGGCGCAGCAACTGGTCCAGCCGGACGGCGTCCGCCTCGGCCCGCGGGCGGCCCAGCCGGTCGGGATCGTCGACGAGGTCGCGCGCGGCCAGCACGTGCAGCCGCGCCAGCGCCTGCCGCGGCGAGCGCCCCCACACCTGCGCCAGCTCGGGCACCTCGGCCGTCACGCGCAGCGCACCTTGGAGCACGGGGTCGTCGACGGCGTCCGCGTCGCCTCCGCCGAGGGTCGCCGACGCCCGCGCCCCCTGCAGCGCCGACTCCGACGCGAGCCGGCCGGCGTCGCGGCGCAGTGCCCGATGCCGCAGCAGTGCGTCGACGGAGCTGCGAGCCTGTGCGGCCGCGGCGCCCACGCCGGTGAGGGTGAGCACCCCCGCGAACGGATCGTCCATGCCCGACAGCCTAGGGATCGCGAGCTTGTCGGTGCCGCCAGGCACGATGGCGCGAACCATGGAGGACGAAACACACCGATGACGAGCTGGACCTCGCCTGCCGGGCCGGCAAGGTCGCCGGGCCGCCCGGCGACGTCCGGGGATCTCTCACGTCGGCATGTAGACGTCAGTGCCAACAGTTGGCATCAGCGTCTACACGCCGAGTTGGCACCGTCCCGTTCGACGCCGAGAGCCGGCCCCGGAGGTTCGGGACCGGCTCTCGATTCGAGGGTCAGGAGCGGCCGGAGCCCCAGCCCGGTCCCGCGGCCTGACGCCACTCACGCGCCGCCCGGCCCCACGGAGGACCGCTCGGCGGGCCCCAGCCGGGGCGAGCGCCTCGCCGCACGCTGTCGCCGTCGTACCCGTAGCCCTGCCACTGACCGTGCCACTGGCCGTGCCAGTGCCGACGGCGGCCGGGCGGGCCGCCGAGCAGGAACAGGATCCCGACGATGAACAGCAGCCAGGGCGCCGTCACGACGATCAGGAACAGCAGCCCGCCGATCGCCATCATCGCCAGCGGCAGCATGACCAGCAGCTTCGGCCACGGCGGCCGCACCGCACCGGCCGGACGTCCCGACGGCGCCGACTCCGCGCGGACGGCGACCGGCTGCGGGAGGTCGGTGAAGAGCTCGTCGAGGTCGTCGGCGTAGCGGGCCGACCAGGCGCGGCCGGACCGGTCGTCGAACTCGTCCTTGGTGAGGCGGCCGGCGGCGAAGTGCTCGCCCAGGGCCGCCACCGCGGCATCGCGCTCGGCGTCGCCGACCCGCAGCACACCGGGGACCTGGCCGGTCATCGCGGTCCCTCCTCGTCGTCGTCGCCGTTTGCGAGGATGCCGTAGAGCTTGCGCCGGGTGTCGGACAGCACGTCGCGGGCCCGGGCCTGCTGGTCGGGGCTGCCGGTCGCCATGATCTGCCACAGCGCCGACGCCGTCTGGCCGATGAGCGGGCGCAGTCCGGCGGCGTCCTCGCCCTCGGCGTTCGCGGACATCGCCTCCCACGGCGCGTTGACCTCGGCCGCGTGCGCCCGGACGTACTCCTCGCCCTCGGGGGTCAGCCGGAAGACGCGGCGGCCGCCGTCGTCCTCGGCCCGGACCAGGCCCTCGTCCTCGAGCTGCTGCAGCGTCGGATAGATGGAGCCGGGGCTCGGCTTCCACGCGCCGCCGCTGCGCTCGGCGATCTCCTGGATCATCTGGTAGCCGTTCATCGGCTGGTCAGCCAGCACGCCGAGGATCGCCGCGCGGATGTCGCCGCGCCGCGCCTTCGGACCGCGTCGGCCGGCCCACGGCGGCGGACCACTCCACGGGCCCGCGGCCCACGGCGGGCCGCCCCACGATCCGCGGCCACCGCCGCCTCCGAACATGTCCCACGGCCCGAAGCCGTGGCTTCCGCGTCGTCCGTGCATCTCCCGTCACCCACTCCCGTCGAACTGTCGCGATACTTTGACGATATATCGTGACTGTTCGGAGAACAAGACCCCGAAGAGCGTTAGAGTCACGACGTGACGACCGACGAGTTCCACCAGCGAGCCACCTCGTTCGGCGGCGTCGCCGACGTGTACGAGCGCTCGCGCCCCGGCTACCCGGCCGACGCGGTCGCCTGGCTGACGGGCGACGCGCCGGTGCGCGTGCTCGACCTCGGCGCGGGCACCGGCAAGCTCACCCGGTCGCTCGTCGCCGCCGGTCACGACGTCGTCGCCGTCGACCCGTCCGAGCCCATGCTGGCCCAGCTGCGGACGGTGCTGCCGGCCGTCGACGCCCGGCTGGGGTCGGCCGAGCTGCTGCCGCTCGAGGACGCGTCGGTGGACGTCGTGACGGCCGGGCAGGCCTACCACTGGTTCGACCCGGCGGTCGCACTGCCCGAGATCGCGCGCGTCCTGCGCCCCGGCGGCCGGCTCGGCATCGTCTGGAACCTGCGCGACGACTCCGTCGGCTGGGTCGACGAGCTCTGGTCGATGTTCGGCGAGCACGAGAGCCGGCGCGCCGACGATCCCCAGGTCCTGCCGCCGTTCGGCCCCGTCGAGCAGCGCACCTTCCGGCACGAGCAGCGCCTCGACCGCGACGGCCTGCTCGGACTGGTCGCGTCGCGCTCGTACGTCGCGGTCCTGCCGGCCGACCGGCGCGCCGAACTGCTCGCCCGGGTCGCCGAGCTCTACGACCGCGTCGCCGGCCCGGACGGCGTCGTGCTGCCGTACCAGACCTACTGCTTCCGCTCGCGCCGCGGCTGACGGCCGGCGCCGGGAACGACACGGGGACGATTCGCGCCCTCTGCCCGACTAAGGTTAGCCTCTGCTCATGCCAGTCCCCACCGTCGACCAGCCGGTCGACGACGCCCAGACCGCAGCGGCGGGGCTGGTGCGCACCACCCGCGGGCGGCTGTTCTGGCTGGCCGTGTGCGTGGCGGTGCTGGCGGTGACCTGCCTGGCCAGCATCGCGATCGGCGCGAAGTACATCCCGCTGGACGACGTGGTGCGGGCGCTGCTCGACACCGGTGACGTCAACAACCAGGTGATCGTCGGCGACATGCGCGTCAACCGGACCATCCTCGGCCTGGTGTGCGGCATCGCGCTGGGCCTGGCCGGCGCGCTCATGCAGGCGCTCACCCGCAATCCGCTCGCCGACCCCGGCATCCTCGGCGTCAACGCCGGCGCCGCGTTCGCCGTCGTGCTGGGCGTGACGCTGTTCGGGTCGATGAGCCTCACCGGCTACATCTGGTTCGCGTTCGCCGGCGCGGCGCTCGCCAGCACCGTCGTCTACGCGCTGGCCATGGTCGGACGGGGTCAGGCCTCGCCCGTGCGGCTGGCGCTGTCGGGCATCGCGCTCGCGGCGGTCCTGCTGGGCTTCACCGACGCCCTGATCATCTCCAACCCGCACGTGCTCGACGTGTTCCGGTTCTGGCAGGTCGGCTCGCTGGCCGGCCGCGACGCGGACACGTTCGGCGCGGTGCTGCCGTTCATCGTCGTCGGTGTCGTGCTGGCGCTCGGCCTGGCCCGGACCCTCGACGCGATGGCGCTGGGCGACGACACCGCCGCCGCGCTGGGCGTCAACGTCATGCTCGCCCGCGTCGTCGGCGTGGTGGGCGTGACGCTGCTGTGCGGTGCCGCGACGGCCGCCATCGGGCCGGTCGCGTTCGTCGGCCTCATGGTGCCGCACGTCGTGCGCGCGTTCACCGGCCCGGACCAGCGCTGGATCCTGCCGTTCTGCCTGGTGGTCGCCCCGATCCTCATGCTGGCCTCGGACATCGCCGGCCGGGTGGTCCTGGGCACCGGCGAGCTCCCGGTCGGCATCGTCACGACCGTCGTCGGCGGCCCGGTCCTGATCGCGCTGGTGCGCCGGCGCCGGATGGTGGCGTCGTGAGCGCGCCCGCACCCGCACCGGCCCGGAGCCGGAGCCGGCGGATCGCCGTCGAGCCCACCGGCCTGTCGCCGACGGCGTCCGTGCTGCGCGCGCCGGGCGACGTCTCCGTCCGGTTCGACCGCCGCGTCCTGCTCATGTGCTCGCTGCTGGTCGCCGCCCTGGTCGCGGTGTTCCTCACGTCACTGGCGGTCGGCGACTACACGATCTCGGCGGCGGACGTGGTGCGCACGCTGTTCGGCAGCCCGCCGGACCCGCTCGCCGACTTCATCGTCAACGGCCGCCGGCTGCCGCGTGTGCTCGTCGCGTTCCTCGTCGGCGGCGCGCTGGGCGCGTCCGGCGCGGTGTTCCAGAGCCTCTCGCGTAACCCGCTGGGCAGCCCCGACGTCATCGGCTTCACCTCGGGCGCCTCGGCCGGCGCGGTGTTCGTCATCCTGGTGACCGGCGGCGGCATGCTGCAGATCGCCGGCGGCGCGGTCGCGGGCGGCGTGCTCACCGCGATCGCGGTGTACCTGCTCGCCTACAAGCGCGGCGTGCAGGGCTTCCGGCTCATCCTCGTCGGCATCGCGGCCGGCGCCATGCTGACGTCGGCCGTCCACTACATGCTCATGCGCGCCGAGCTGATCCAGGCCGCCGGTGCGCAGGTCTGGCTGACCGGGTCGCTGAACACCCGCGCGTGGGACCACGTGATCGCCGTCGGCGTCGGTGTCGCCGTCATCGCGCCGCTGCTCGCCGTCCTGTCCCGGCCGATGCGGATGATCGAGATGGGCGACGAGGCGGCGACCGGCCTGGGCGTGAACGCCGAGCGGGTCCGGCTCGGCATGCTGATCGCCGCGACGGTGCTCGCCGCCATCTCCGTCGCGGCGGCCGGGCCGATCGCGTTCATCGCACTCGCCGCGCCGCATCTCGCGCGCCGGCTGACCGGCGCCACGGGGGCGGCGGTCGGCTCGGCGGCCCTGATGGGCGCGGTGCTGCTCGGCGCGAGCGACCTCGTCGCGCAGTGGGTGCTGCCGTCGCCGCTGCCGGTCGGCGTCGTGACGGTGTGCATCGGCGGTCTGTACCTCGTCTGGCTCCTCGCACGCGAAGGGCGGCGCCACCATGTCTGAACCCCGGCTGCACGGGAACGACCTCACGCTCGCGTACGACGAGCGGGTCATCTCGCGCGAGCTGTCCGTCTCGATCCCCGACGGGTCGTTCACGGTCATCGTCGGGCCGAACGCGTGCGGCAAGTCGACGCTGCTGCGCGCGCTGGCCCGCATGCTCAAACCGTCGGCCGGAGCCGTCCACCTCGACGGGCAGCTGATCACCCAGTACTCCACGAAGGAGGCGGCCCGGCGCCTCGGGCTGCTGCCGCAGTCGTCCGTCGCGCCCGAGGGCATCACCGTCGCCGACCTCGTGTCCCGCGGCCGCTACCCGCACCAGCGGCTGTTCCGGCAGTGGTCGGCGGCAGACACCGACGCCGTCGCCGAGGCCATGGCGAACACCGGAATCACCGACCTGCGCCACCGCCGGGTCGACGAGCTCTCCGGCGGGCAGCGCCAGCGGGTCTGGCTGGCCATGGTGCTGGCCCAGCAGACGCCGATCCTGCTGCTCGACGAGCCGACGACGTTCCTCGACATCGCGCACCAGATCGAGGTGCTGGACCTCTGCCACGACCTGCACGTCTCGCACGGCCGCACGCTGGTCGCCGTCCTGCACGACCTCAACCACGCCTGCCGCTACGCCACCCACCTCATCGCCATGCGCGACGGCGAGATAGTGGCGCAGGGCCCGCCGGGCGCGATCGTCGACGAGACGCTGGTGCGCGACGTGTTCGGGCTGAACTGCCGCATCATCGACGACCCCGAGACCGGGACCCCGCTGGTCATCCCCGCCGCGCGGCAGGCCGTCGGCACCGTCTAGTGTCGTGAGTCAATAGTTCGTATTTAGTGGGTAGGCTTTGCGGGTGCCGAGTCCGGTTGCCCCTGTTGTGACGTTGACTGATGAGGAGCGGTCGCAGCTGTTGACGTGGTCGCGGCGGCCGACGAGCGCGAATGCGTTGGCGGTGCGGTCGCGGATCGTGCTGGCCGCTGGTGACGGGCTGGGGAACACCGCGATCGCGCAGAAGCTCGGGATCGCGGTGTCGAGTGCGCGTAAGTGGCGCTCGCGGTTCGTCGCCGACCGACTCGATGGCCTGCTTGATGAACCGCGCCCTGGCCGGCCCCGCACGGTTGGTGACGAGCAGGTCGAGGCGGTGATCACCCGGACGCTGGAGACGACGCCGAAGGATGCGACGCACTGGTCGACTCGGTCGCTGGCGGCCGAGCTGGGCCTGTCGCAGTCCGCGGTCTCGCGGATCTGGCGGGCCTTCGGCCTGCAGCCGCACCGGCAGGAGTCGTGGAAGCTGTCCAAGGACCCGCTGTTCGTCGACAAGGTCAAAGACGTCGTGGGTCTCTACCTCGACCCGCCCGAGCGGGCCGTGGTGCTGTGCGTGGACGAGAAGTCCCAGATCCAGGCCCTGGACCGCACGGCCCCGATCCTGCCCATGCTCCCGGGCACCCCGCAGCGCGCCACCCATGACTACAAGCGCTACGGCACGTCCAGCCTCTACGCCGCCCTCGACCTCGCCACCGGCCAGGTCATCGGCTCGCTGCACGCCCGCCACCGAGCGATCGAGTTCAAGAAGTTCCTGGCCAAGATCGACGCCGAGGTGCCCGCGGAACTCGACGTGCACGTCGTGCTCGACAACGCCTCGACCCACAAGACACCGGCCGTGAAGCGATGGCTGATCGAACACCCCCGCTTCACGCTCCACTTCACCCCGACCAGCTCCTCATGGCTCAACCTGGTCGAACGCTGGTTCGGCGAGCTGACCACGAAGAAACTCCAACGCGGCACCCACCGGTCAGTCCGCGAACTCAACACCGACATCCGCGCCTGGATCGACACCTGGAACGACAACCCCAGGCCCTACGTGTGGACCAAGACCGCCGACCAGATCCTCGAATCCATCGCCAGATACTGCACGCGAATTAACGACTCAGGACACTAGCACGTCTGCGCGTCCGCCCGGTACTGCTCCACCGCTGGGGCTGTCGGACCGGCAGAAGCGCCGTTAGTGTCGTGGGAGTGGTGTGCTGAGGAGCCTGGGTCCGTTCGGGTCACGCCTCCGACGACCTGCTCCGAGAGGGGGCAACCGTGGGAACGATCACCACCAGCGACGGTACGGAGATCTTCTACAAGGACTGGGGAGAGGGACAGCCGATCGTCTTCAGTCACGGCTGGCCGCTGTCCGCCGACGACTGGGACAACCAGATGCTGTTCTTCCTGTCCAAGGGGTACCGCGTCATCGCGCACGACCGCCGTGGTCACGGCCGGTCGGCACAGACCAGCGACGGTCACGACATGGACCACTACGCCGACGACCTCGCCGCGGTCGTCGAGCACCTCGACCTGCACGACGCGATCCACGTCGGCCACTCGACCGGTGGCGGTGAGGTCACGCACTACCTGGCCCGGCACGGCGAGGGACGGGCCGCCAAGGCCGCACTGCTCTGCGCTGTACCGCCGCTGATGGTGAAGACCGACGCCAACCCGGAAGGTCTGCCCAAGGACGTCTTCGACGACCTTCAGGCACAGCTGGCCGCCAACCGCTCGCAGTTCTACCGCGCACTTCCGGAGGGTCCGTTCTACGGCTTCAACCTGCCCGGTACGCAATCGTCCGAGGCGATCATCGCGAACTGGTGGCGCCAGGGCATGATGGGCGGTGCGAAGGCCCACTACGACGGCATCGTCGCGTTCTCGCAGACCGACTTCACCGAGGATCTGAAGAAGATCGCGATCCCGGTCCTGGTCGTCCATAGCAAGGACGACCAGATCGTTCCGTACGTCGCCTCGGGCCCGAAGTCGGCCGAGCTGCTGAAGAACGCGGTCCTGAAGACGTACGAAGACCTGCCCCATGGCCTGCCCACCACGCACGCCGACGTGGTCAACGCCGACCTGCTGGAGTTCTTCCAGTCGTAGACCGGAACGCCTCCGCCCCGGCCGGCCAGGCGGGTTCGAGGACGGCAACCTCGCGCAACTCGGTGAGGAAGGCCTGGACCGGCAGCGGCGCCGGCGCGCGGCCGTAGGTGGCGACGGCGACGGTGCGTCGGTCGCCGGGCAGCGGGTCGGCGCGGACGCCCGGATGCCGGTTCGCCGTCAGCGCCAGCCCGGGCAGCGTGCTCACGCCCAGCCCGGCCGCGACCAGCGACTGGACCGCCACGTAGTCGTCGGTCTCGAACGCGATCGAGGGCGTGAACCCGGCCCGCTCGCACGACTCGACGAGGTGGGCGCGGCAGCGCTCGCAGCCGGCGATCCAGCGGGCGTCCGCATACGCGGCCAGCCCCGCGGCCGCACCACTCACGCCGTCGTCGATGGGCGTGACGAGGTACAGCGGCTCGGTGAGCAGCGGCTCGACGGTGACGCCGCGCTGCTCGAGCGGGCCGTGCGCGAAGATGATCGCGATGTCGACGTCGCCGGTGCGCAGGGCCGTCAGCGCGGCCGGCGGCTCGGCCTCGGTGAGCGCGAGCTCGACGTCCGGGTGCGCCGCGGCGAACCGGGCCGCGGCCGCCGGGACCAGCGTGGCCAGCGCCGACGGGAACGCCGCCAGCCGGACCCGGCCGGTGCGCAGGCCGGCGTGCGCGGACAGCTCGGCCTCGGCCGCCTCGACCTGGCCCAGGATCTCCTCGGCCCGGCGGGCCAGCAGCAGTCCCGCCTCGGTGAGCCGGATGCCGCGGCCGGCCCGCTGGGTGAGGGGCACTCCGGCCTCCGCCTCGAGCCGGGCGAGGTGGTGGCTGACGGACGGCTGGGCATAGTGCAGCGCGTCGGCGGCCGCCGTGACCGACCCCTCGCGGGCGACGGCGACCAGGACGCGCAGCCGGGTGAGATCCAGCATGACCAGCAAGCATAGATCGTGTCGATGGAGTCGTAGAAAACCGGCATTGGACCTATGAGTCGGTGCTGCGCGACCGTGGACGCATGGAGCCGCCCACTCTCCCCGACGTCCTCGACGCCCAGCGACTACTCGCCCGCCACCTGCCGCCCACCCCGGTGTGGAGCTATCCCGCGCTGGACGCCGCGGCCGGCGCGACGGTGTTCGTGAAGCACGAGAACACCCAGCCGACCGGCGCGTTCAAGGTGCGCGGCGGCATCACACTGCTGTCGCGGCTCGACCCGGCGGCGCGCCGCCAGGGCGTCGTCGGCTACTCGACCGGCAACCACGCCCAGTCGCTGGCCTACGCCGCGCGCCTGTTCGGCGTGCCGTGCACCATCGTCATGCCCGAGCGTCCCAACCCGGCCAAGGCCGACGCCGTCCTTCGGCTCGGCGCGGAGCTCGTCGAGCACGGCGCGACCTTCGACGACGCCGCGCCGCACGCCCGGGCGTTGGCGGCGGAGCGCGGGATGCGGCTGGTCAGCGCGGCCGACGAGCCGGACATCATCGCCGGCGTCGCGACGGTGTACGCCGAGCTGTTCGCGCAGCAACCCCACCTGGACGCAGTCGTCGTCCCGGTCGGGAGCGGCAGTGGCGCTGCGGCGGCCTGCCTGGTCGCCGGGGCGCTGGCGCCGGGCTGCGAGGTCATCGCGGTGCAGGCCGCGGACTCGCCCGCGGCTCACGACTCGTGGCGCTCGGGGTCGCTGGAGCGGCGGGCGAACCGGACCGCCGTCGAGGGCCTAGCGACCGGGTCCGGGTTCGCACTGCCGCAACGGATGCTGCGGTCGCGGCTCACGGACTTCGTCCTGGTCGACGACGACCAGATCGCCGCGGCGCAGTGGCGGCTGCTGCGCGACGCCCACACGCTCGCCGAGGGCGCCGGCGCGGCCGCGCTCGCGGCCGTCCTCGCCGACCCGGACCGCTTCGCCGGCCGCCGCGTCGCCGTCGTCTGCACCGGCGGCAACGCGAGCGAGACCGAGCTGCGCCGCTGCCTGGCCGTCGGTGCCCCGGGAACGACGGCGTCCGCTGCGGCGGGTCTCGGGGCGAACCTCGCCCGGCTCTAGGCGAAGTCGGGAAGGACTTTTCCCCGCTATGGCGAGGAGAACTCCCTCCTGGCGGCACCAGGTCGCCCAGTAGGGTCTGCGTGCATGGAGTCGCAGGTCGTGGTGTTCGTCGTCGCGGTCATCGCGGTGTCGTTGGCGGCCGTCCTGCTGACCCGGCTGGTGCGCTCGCGGCTGGTGCTGGGGACCACCGAGGACCAGACGACGTACCGGATCCTGCACACGACCAGCCTCGCTTCACCCGAGCTGCGCGCCGGCCTGGCCGCCGGTGCGGACAAGGCGGTCCGGCACCTGCGCGAGCTGCTGGCCACGCCCGCTCTGGCGCTCACCGACGGCGACGGCGTCGTGACGTGGGACGGCGCCGGCGCCAACGCGCACGTCCACGACGTCCGGCGGCACGCGGCCCGGGCGCTCGACGGCGGCAACACCGACGTCCTCGGGCCGAACGTGGTCGAGTGCCAGCGCATCGACTGCCCGGTCCGCCACGCCGTCTCCGCGGCGCTGACCATGGACGACCGCGTCGCCGGCGCGCTCATCGCGTACACGTCGGCGCGGCCGTCCGCCGGCCTGGTCCGCGCCGTCGAGGAGGTCGCCCGGTTCGTGTCCGGGCAGCTCGAGCTGGCCGAGTTCGACCGCGAGCGGGCCAAGCTCGCCGAGGCCGAGATCCGGGCGCTGCGGGCGCAGATCTCGCCGCACTTCATCTACAACGCGCTCGGCGCCATCGCGTCGTACGTGCGCACCGATCCCGAGCACGCCCGCGAGCTGCTGCTCGAGTTCGCCGACTTCACCCGGTACTCGTTCCGGCGGCACGGCGACTTCACCACGCTGGCCGAGGAGCTGCGCTCCATCGAGCGCTACCTGACGCTCGAGAAGGCGCGCTTCGGCGACCGCCTGTCGGTGACGCTGCGGGTCGCGCCCGAGGTGCTCCCCGTCGCCGTCCCGTTCCTGTGCCTGCAGCCGCTGGTCGAGAACGCCGTCCGGCACGGGCTCGAGGGCCGCTCGGATCCCGGGCACATCACGATCGTCGCCGAGGACGCCGGCAACGAGGCCCTGATCAGCATCGACGACGACGGCGTCGGCATGGACCCGGACCTCGCGCGCAGTCTGCTGGCCGGCGACGTCGCCGGCGACCGCGTGGGCGTCGGCAACGTCGACGAGCGGCTGCGCGCGGTGTTCGGCGACGAGTACGGCCTGGTCATCGAGACCGCGAACGGCGCCGGGACGAAGGTCAGCCTGCGGGTGCCGAAGTACCGGCCGGGCGTGCACGCGACGTGACGGAAGCCGCCCTGCCGCGCGACGCTGGCCTTCCGCGGGCGCCGGGCACTAGCCTCGCCGCCATGCTCAGCGTTCTGGCGGTCGACGACGAGCCACCGGCGCTGGCCGAGCTCGCCTTCCTGCTGGAGCAGAACGAGCACGTCGGCCAGGTGCTGACCGCGGGCGACGGCGCCGGCGCGCTCCGGCTGCTCGAGCAGCAGCACGTCGACACCGTCTTCCTCGACATCCGGATGCCGGGGCTGTCCGGGCTCGACCTCGCCCGCGTCCTGGCCCGCTTCCGCCGCCCGCCCGCCGTCGTGTTCGTCACCGCCTACGACGACCACGCCGTCACCGCGTTCGACCTGCACGCCGTCGACTACGTCATGAAGCCGTACCGGCGCGAGCGGCTGTTCGAGGCGATCCGGCGGGCCACCGACGCCGTCAACGGGACTCGCGCCGCT
This sequence comes from Jiangella mangrovi, assembly GCF_014204975.1. Classification (NCBI taxonomy): domain Bacteria; kingdom Bacillati; phylum Actinomycetota; class Actinomycetes; order Jiangellales; family Jiangellaceae; genus Jiangella; species Jiangella mangrovi. Next base: position 2,300,412 of record NZ_JACHMM010000001.1, on the reverse strand, counting down.
GCCGCCTCGGTGGCCGGCGACGACTCCGACGACGAGACCATCTCCGTCGAGCTCGGCGGCGTCACCCGATTCATTCGCCGCAGCGAGGTCGCCTACGTCAGCGCGCAGGGCGACTACGCGCGGCTGCACACGTCCGACGGCGGCAGCCACCTGCTGCGGGTGCCGCTCGCGACGCTGGAGGACCGCTGGGCGCAGGCCGGGTTCGTGCGCATCCACCGCAGCTACCTCGTCGCGCTGACGTCCATCGAGGAGCTGCGCGCCGACGCCGGGCGGTACACCGTCGTCATCGGCGACACCACCCTCCCGGTCAGCCGGCGGCACACCCGCGACCTGCGCGACCGCCTGGTCCGGCGGGCCGGCGGCAACCGGTGACACGATGACCGAGCGGGTCACCGTCACGGGACCCCGTCGCCGTCGCCCACCGGCCCGGCGACGCGCGGTGACCGCGGAGATCGACGAGCAGACGCAGCTCGGCGAGGTGTACATGCGGGCGTTGCTCCGGGCCCAGCTGCGGCTCAGCCTGTCCGTGGCGGGTGTCGTCCTCGGGCTGCTCGCGACGCTGCCACTGCTGTTCGCCGTCGTGCCCCGGATCAGCGCGATCGAGCTGGCCGGGGTGCCGCTGCCGTGGCTGGTGCTCGGCGGGCTGATCTACCCGGCGCTGGTCGCGGCGGCCTGGTTCTACGTGCGGGCGGCCGAGCGGGTCGAGCGCGACTTCGGCGACATGGTGAACCGCCCGTGAGCTCGTCGACCGGCATCGTCGCGGTCGTCCTGACGGCGCTGGCGACGGTGCTCATCGGCATGTACGGGGTCCGCGCGGCCCGCACGACCAGCGACTTCTACGTCGCCTCGCGGACCGTGACGCCGTGGTGGAACGCGTCGGCCATCGGCGGCGAGTACCTGTCGGCGGCGTCGTTCCTGGGCGTGGCAGGGCTGGTGCTGGCGTACGGCACCGACATGCTCTGGTTCCCGGTCGGCTACACCGCCGGCTACCTCATGCTGCTGGTGCTGGTGGCGGCACCACTACGGCGGTCGGGCGCATACACGCTGCCGGACTTCGCCGAGGCGCGGCTGGAGTCCTCGGCGGCGCGGCGGATGGCGAGCATCCTCGTCGTCACCATCGGCTGGCTCTACCTGCTGCCGCAGTTCCAGGCCGCCGGGCTGACGCTGCGCACCGTCACCGGGGCGCCGCTGTGGGCCGGACCCGTCGTCGTCGCCGTCGTCGTGCTGGTGAGCGTGCTCGGCGGCGGCATGCGCAGCATCACGTTCGTCCAGGCGTTCCAGTACTGGCTGAAGCTGACGGCGCTGCTGGTGCCGGTGATCTTCCTGCTGCTGGTGTGGCTGAACGACGGCCGGCCGGAGCTGGCGGCGCCGGGGTCGCCGGTCTTCGATGAGCCGACGTCGGTCGAGGTCACCACCGACGTGACGATCGACGTGCCGTCGCGGGTCACGGTCGTGGCGGACGGCGCGGCGCTGGTGCTGGAGCCGGGCCCGCACGACGTCTCGGCGGGGACCGTGCTGGACTTCCCGGCCGGCGCGCCCATTCCGCACGCGTCGTCGCTGACCCCGATGACCGGCGAATCGTGGGCGCTGCCGCTGACCGCCGGCGGCGACCACCCGCTGTACGCGACGTACTCGCTGATCATCGCGCTGTTCTTCGGGACGATGGGACTGCCGCACGTGCTCGTGCGGTTCTACACCAACCCCGACGGGCGAGCCGCGCGGCGCACGACGCTGGCGGTGCTGGGTCTCTTGGGCGTGTTCTACGTGCTGCCCGGGCTGTACGGCGCGCTCGGACGGCTGTACACACCGGAGCTGCTGCTGACGGGTCGGACGGACGCCGTGGTGCTGGTGCTGCCGGCCCGGTTGATCGACGGGGTGGCGGGCGAGGCGTTGTCGATGCTGGTGACGGCGGGCGCGTTCGCCGCGTTCCTGTCGACGTCGTCCGGGCTGACGGTGTCCGTGGCCGGCGTGCTGTCGCAGGACCTGCTGCACGGGCGGGTCCGCAACCCCGTGACCGGCTTCCGGCTGGGTGCGTTCCTGGCCCTGCTGGTCCCGATCGGACTGGCGCTGACCAGCCCGTTCCTCGGCATCGCCGACGTCGTCGGGCTCGCCTTCGCCGTCGCGGCGTCGTCCTTCTGCCCGCTGCTGCTGCTCGGCATCTGGTGGCGGCGGCTCACCTGGCCGGGGGCGGTGGCCGGGCTGCTCGCCGGCGGCGGCGCCTCGACGGCGGCCGTCGTGGTGACGATCCTGGGTGGGCCGCAAGGGGGGTGGGTGGGCGCGCTGCTCGCCCAGCCGGCGGCCTGGACGATGCCGCTCGCGTTCCTCGTGATGATCGTGGTGTCGCTCGGGACGCAGCAGCACCTCGCGCCGGGCGTGAACCGCACCATGGTCCGGCTGCACACGCCCGAGAACCTCGACCTCAACCGCGGCGACTGGGACCCCGAGGACCGCTGGCGCACCTGAGGCCAAGCAGCACGAGATACTGCTGATCAGCCGTGTCCGAGGCTTGCCGACCGCGCCGACTCGACCAGTTGCGCCGCGGCGCGCGCGGCTTTCTTGACATCGGCGGCACTGGCACCCAGGTGGCTGTAGCCAGCCTTCGTCTTCATCGACAGCAACACAGCGAGGTGGCGGCTCGAGCCGGAGTCGGCCGTCTTCAGCAATCCGATCGCCTCGGCATGGTTGTCCCCGATCGGATGCTGTCCGAGCCGCGCGCAGCAGATGACGTCGGACGCGGCGATGCCCGCATGCACGTAGAGCGTCACGACGGAATCGCGCAACTGCTCACCGTCATCGAGCAGGTCGATGTCGTCGGCTGCTTGGAGAAAGCCCTCCGCCTTGAGCATCCGGCCGCGACGCACCGTGACGGGGCAGGGTCGTGCACCCATACGTCTCAGACCGTCCTCTCTCGCAGTCGCCTGCCCAGCCAGGATCGATCTCCGACGACGGTCACCCCGGTTCTCAGCACATCGCGTAGCACCGGCTCGCCCCCGGACCGGCGCAGTTCGGCGACCGTGTATTCCAGCGGCCTGGTGTCATTGCCGGTCCAACGGGTGACCACCTCGACCAGGTCGTCCACCTGTCGTCCCCAGACCACCTCGTCCGCGTCGTTCGCACGGATCAGGAGCACGTCGATGTCGCTGTCGGGCCTCATCTCGCCCCGCCCGGCCGAGCCGAACAGCGCGGCGTAGACAGGCGGCTGTTCCCAGCCGGCGAGCTTCTGTTCCATTCTGTGCAGGAAGGTGCTTCGCAGGCTTGCCAGGCCGACGATGTGCTGTGCCGCCAGATGGTCCCGGTTCAGCCGGTAGCTGACCGCAGGCCCGACCTGTTCGGCCGACACCACCCCTTGTTCAGCCAGCCGGCGCAGGACCTTGCGGATCCCCTCCTCCGACCCGCGGCCCAGCACGCGTCCGAGTTGCCCGGTGGTGAAGGCTCGGTCCGCCAGCGCGAGAGCAGTCAACACCGGGCCGTCGAGGGTCGGCGTCACCACAGCCAGTGGCTGCGACAGTTGCACGAGACAGGCCTCCTCACCAACTATCGTTGGGCCATCCCAACAATAGTACAGCTATCCGTACTATTCTGAGGTCTCGTGTTCCGACCGCTCGTCGCAGACGGACGACCGCTCGTCGCAGGGGCGAGACCCGCACGCCGCACCCATGTACCGCTCACCGACAGCCCGCGCGAGGCGTCTCCCGAGCCCGCAGGCGGCGGCCCTACCGTGGCGCCCCACAACCGGATCACTGTGAGCCGGACCACATGACGACGAGGAGGTCGGAGCGTGGCCAGTCTCGAGACACCCCCGCCCGAACGCGCCGTACCCACCGCCGAGGAATACGAGCGGATGCAGGCCAGCCCGGAGTTCGCCGAGCTGCGCCGCAGGTTCCGCAACTTCGCGTTCCCGATGACCGCCGCGTTCCTGGCCTGGTACCTGCTCTACGTGCTGCTGTCGACGTACGCGGTCGACTTCATGTCCCAGCGGGTGGCCGGCAACATCAACGTCGGCCTGCTGTTCGGTCTCGGCCAGTTCGCGTCGACGTTCCTGATCACGTGGCTGTACGTGCGGCACGCGGACCGGAAGCTGGACCCGATCGCGAAGCAGATCCGTGACGAGCTGGAGGGGGCACGCTGATGGACACCCATGTCGGAAGCCCCGGCGTCAACATCACGATCTTCGCGGTCTTCGTCGCGATCACGCTGGTCATCGTGCTGCGGGCGTCGCGCAACAACAAGACCGCGGCGGACTACTACGCCGGCGGCCGGGCGTTCACCGGCCAGCAGAACGGCATCGCGATCGCCGGCGACTACCTGTCGGCCGCGTCGTTCCTCGGCATCGCCGGCGCCATCGCCATCTACGGCTACGACGGCTTCCTCTACTCCATCGGCTTCCTGGTGGCGTGGCTGGTCGCGCTGCTCCTGGTCGCCGAGCTGCTGCGCAACACCGGCCGGTTCACCATGGCCGACGTGTTGTCGTTCCGGATGCGGCAGCGCCCGGTGCGCACCGCGGCCGCGACGTCGACGCTGGCGGTGTCGTTCTTCTACCTGCTGGCGCAGATGGCCGGCGCCGGCGGCCTCGTCGCCCTGCTGCTCGGCGTCACCGACCGGGGCGGCCAGGGCGTCGTCATCGGCGTCGTCGGCGCACTGATGGTCTTCTACGTGCTGGTCGGCGGCATGAAGGGCACCACCTGGGTGCAGATCGTCAAGGCGGTCCTGCTCATCGCCGGCGCCTTCGTCATGACCATCTGGGTGCTGGCCCAGCACGACTTCAACCTGTCGCAGCTGCTCGGTGCGGCCGTCGACTCCGCGGGCGGCGCGGCCGGCCTGCTCGACCCGATGAACCAGTACGGCGCGTCGGACACCTCGAAGCTGGACTTCATCTCGCTGGCGCTGGCCCTGGTGCTCGGCACCGCCGGCCTGCCGCACGTACTGATGCGGTTCTACACGGTGCCGACGGCGCGCGACGCCCGGCACAGCGTGACGTGGGCGATCGCCCTGATCGGCCTGTTCTACCTGCTGACGCTGGTACTCGGCTACGGCGCCGGCGCGCTCGTCGGGCCGGAAGAGATCCTGGGCGCACCGGGCGGCGTGAACTCCGCGGCGCCGCTGCTGGCCTACGAGCTGGGCGGCACGATCCTGCTCGGCATCATCGCCGCCGTCGCGTTCGCGACCATCCTCGCCGTCGTGGCGGGCCTGACGATCACCGCGTCGGCCTCGTTCGCGCACGACGTGTACGCCAACGTCATCAAGAAGGGCGAGGTCGAGGCGAACGACGAGGTCCGGGTCGCCCGGATCACGGCGGTCGTCATCGGCGCGGTGGCCATCGTCGGCGGCATCTTCGCCAACGGCCAGAACATCGCGTTCCTCGTGGCGCTCGCGTTCGCCGTCGCCGCCAGCGCGAACCTGCCGGTGATCCTCTACTCGCTGTTCTGGAAGCGCTTCAACACCCGGGGCGCGGTGTGGAGCATCTACGGCGGTCTGCTCACCGCGGTGACGCTGATCGTCTTCTCGCCGGTGGTGTCGGGCAAGCCGGTGAACCCGGCGACTGGCCGCAGCCCGTCGATGCTCCAGGACGTCGACTTCCACTGGTTCCCGTTGGACAACCCCGGGATCATCTCCATACCGGCCGGATTCTTGTTCGGTTTCCTGGGCGCACGGCTGTCCAAGGAGTACAACGCGTCCAAGTACGCGGAGATGGAGGTCCGGTCGCTGAGCGGCGCCGGAGCCGAGAAGGCCACCTCCTCGCACTGAGCCCGCACCCACCCCGGCGCGCGCTGCCGTCGACCTCACCGTCCTTGCCCCGCGGGCACATGCGATGGTGAGGTAAGACGGCAGCGCGCTCGGGTGCGCTGCCCGGGCGCACCAGCTGCACGACCGTCGACAAGGAGCAGACGAACGTGACCAATGACGCTCTCTCCAATCTGCTGCACGAGGACCGGAGCTTCCCTCCGTCCGAGGAGTTCGCAGCGCAGGCCAACGCCAAGGCCGACCTGTACGAGGAGGCGGCCGCGGACCGGCTGGCGTTCTGGGAGCGCCAGGCGCGCGAGCTGCTGTCGTGGGACACCGAGTGGTCGCAGGTGCTCGACTGGAGCAATCCGCCGTTCGCGAAGTGGTTCGTCGGCGGCAGGCTCAACGTGGCATACAACTGCGTCGACCGGCACGTCGAGGCCGGCCACGGCGACCGCGTCGCGATCCACTGGGAGGGTGAGCCGGGCGACTCGCGCACCCTCACCTACGCCGACCTGCAGCGCGAGGTCTCGAAGGCCGCCAACGCGCTGACCGAGCTCGGCATCGGCCACGGCGACCGCGTCGCGATCTACCTGCCGATGATCCCCGAGGCCGCCGTGTCGATGCTGGCGTGCGCCCGCATCGGCGCCATCCACTCCGTCGTGTTCGGCGGGTTCTCGGCCGAGGCGCTGCGCAGCCGCATCGAGGACGCGCAGGCCAAGCTCGTCATCACGGCCGACGGCGGGTACCGGCGGGGCAAGCCGTCGGCCCTCAAGCCGGCCGTCGACCAGGCCGTCGCCAAGTCGCCGTCCATCGAGAAGGTCCTGGTCGTGCGCCGCACCGAGCAGGAGGTCGACTGGAACGAGAGCCACGACGTCTGGTGGCACGACATCGTCGACCGGCAGTCCGACCAGCACACCCCCGAGGCGCACGACTCCGAGGACACGCTCTACATCCTCTACACGTCCGGCACCACGGGGAAGCCGAAGGGCATCAAGCACACGTCCGCCGGCTACCTGCTGCAGTCCGCCTACACGCACCGCAACGTCTTCGACCTCAAGCCCGAGTCCGACGTGTACTGGTGCACGGCCGACGTCGGCTGGGTCACCGGCCACAGCTACATCGTCTACGGCCCGCTCGCCAACGGCGCCACCCAGGTGATGTACGAGGGCACGCCCGACTTCCCCGAGGCCGGCCGCTGGTGGGACATCGTCGAGAAGTACAAGGTCAGCATCCTGTACACCGCGCCCACGGCCATCCGCACGTTCATGAAGCAGGGCGAGGAGATCCCGGGCCGCCGCGACCTCTCGTCGCTGCGCGTCCTCGGCAGCGTCGGCGAGCCGATCAACCCCGAGGCCTGGATCTGGTACCGCCGCGTCATCGGCGGCGACCGCACCCCCGTCGTCGACACCTGGTGGCAGACCGAGACCGGCGCCATGATGATCAGCCCGCTTCCCGGCGTCACCGCGGCCAAGCCCGGCTCGGCGCAGAAGGCACTGCCGGGCATCTCGGCCGATGTGGTCGACGACGCCGGCAACGTCGTGCCCGACGGCCACGGCGGCTACCTCGTGCTCACCGAGCCCTGGCCGTCCATGCTGCGCACCATCTGGGGCGACGACGAGCGCTTCATCGAGACGTACTGGTCGCGCTTCGAGGGCCGCTACTTCGCGGGCGACGGCGCCAAGAAGGACGACGACGGCGACATCTGGCTGCTGGGCCGGGTCGACGACGTCATGAACGTGTCCGGCCACCGCATCTCGACCACGGAGGTCGAGTCGGCCCTCGTGTCCCACCCGAAGGTCGCCGAGTCCGCCGTCGTCGGCGCCTCGGACCCGACCACCGGCCAGGGCATCGTGGCGTTCGTCATCCTGCGCGCCAGCGCGGGCGACGGCGGCGCCGACGTCGTCCAGGAGCTGCGCAACCACGTCGCCAAGGAGATCGGCCCGATCGCCAAGCCGCGGCAGATCATGATCGTGCCGGAGCTGCCGAAGACGCGGTCCGGCAAGATCATGCGCCGTCTGCTGCGCGACGTCGCCGAGAACCGCGAGCTGGGCGACGTGCAGACCCTCGCCGACCCGACGGTGATGAACCTCATCAGCGACGGCCTGTCCCAGGGCGGCGCGTCCGAGGACTGACCCCGCACCCCACGTGAGCCGGCGCCGTCGACGGACGGCGCCGGCTCACGCGTTCTTCGCCGCCACCTCGAGGGCGACGGAGCGCAGGGTCGCGCGCAGGGACGCCGGCTCGAGCACCTCGACCGCGTTCATCAGCGTGAACAACTGGTGGGCCGCGACCTCCTCGGACTCGGTCCACAGCTCGACGGCGCTCCAGCCGTCGCCGTCGGGCTCCCCGGCCGTCTCCCTGGCCTGTGCCGCCGCCAGCGCGCCGACCGCCGTGTGCAGCCGACGCAGCGCCGACGGGGAGAGCCGCACCCGGCAGCGGTAGCGCAGCAGCGACCGGTCGAACTCGGCCGACGACGCCGCCCACCACGAGGCGAGGTCGAAGCCGTCGGGCCGCCAGCTCGCCTCGGCCCGCACCGTCGCCGCGTCGATGCGCCCGGCCCGGTAGGTGCGCACCTGCTGCCGGTGCGCCGCGACGAGGTACCAGGTGCCGGCCTTGAGCACGAGCCCGAGCGGGTCGAGCAGCCGCGACACCGTCCGGTCCGAGCGCCGGTACGCGACCTCGAGCCGCCGGCCGGACCAAACGGCGTCGGACACCGCGGCCAGGTGCGCGGGCGGCGCCGACGTGTCGAACCAGCCGGGTGCGTCGACGTGGAAGCGCTCGCGCAGCCGGGCCGCCCGGCCGCGCAGCTCCGGCGGCAGCATGGCGATGACCTTCGTCTGGGCGGCGACGAGGACGGTGCCCAGCCCCAGGTCGGCGACGGCGCTGGGGACGCCGCCGAAGAACAGCGCGGCCGCCTCGTCCCCCGTCAGGCCGTCCAGAGTCGTCCGCCAGCCCTCGACCAGCCGGATGCCACCGCCCGGCCCGGACTCGGTCCACAGCGGCACCCCGGACGCCTGCAGCGCCGCGACGTCGCGGTAGACCGTGCGCACGGACACCTCGAGCTCGCGGGCGACCTCGGTGGCCGTCATGGTCCGCTTCTGCTGGATCAGCAGCATCATCGCCATCAGCCGGCTCGCTCTCACACCGTCGAACCTATCCGGAGAAGCTGACAGAAGATGTCAGCGATGCGGCAGGACCATGGAGTCATGGCGACCTGGAGACAGTTCGAGGACGAGGCACCCGAGCTCGCGGTGATCGCGCGCGAACGGCTCACGGCGACGAAGCACCACGTGCTCGCGACGCTGCGCATGGACGGATCGCCGCGGGTCAGCGGCACCGAGGTCGCGTTCGAGGGCGAGCACCTGACGCTCGGTTCCATGCCCGGCGCGTTGAAGGCTCGCGACCTGCAGCGCGACCCCCGCTACGCCCTGCACTCCAACCCCGGCGACGGGTCGATGACGGCGCCGGACCTCAAGATCTCCGGCCCGGCCGTCGAGGTCGTCGGAGCGGAGTTCGACGCCTACCGGTCCGGCCACGAGACGGAACTGCCGCCGGGACCGTTCCACCTGTTCCGGCTCGGCCTCGACGACGTCGTGCTGGCCGGGCTCAACGACACCCGCACGGGCATGGAGATCACGCTCTGGCGGCCCGGGCAGCACGTGCGGACCTTCACCCGCTGACGCGCCCCGCGAGGCGGACGATAAAATATCCCGCAGGTGTGCCGGGAAGTCTGGTCGGCGTGACGTCGTCGTGCGCCCAGACTCGAAAAGGTGAAGCCCGTGCCCCGCCGCCGCTTGTTCGCCCGGTCCACCTGGCCCGAGGCGCAGTACGTCGCCTCCGTGCTGCGCAACGAGACGACGGGCGGCCTGCTCATGCTGGCGGCCGCGGCGACGGCGCTCGTCTGGGCCAACGTCGGCACCGAGTCCTACGAGGCGGTCCTGACGACAACCGTGGGCCCGGCGGCGCTGCACCTCGACCTCGACCTCGCGACGTGGGCCGCCGACGGCCTGCTGGCGATCTTCTTCCTGGTCGCCGGCCTGGAACTGAAGCGCGAGCTCGTCGTGGGCAGTCTGCGCCGGCCGGCCGAGGCGGTGCTGCCCATCGTCGCGGCCGTCTGCGGGATGATCGGCCCGATCGTCGTGTACCTGGTGGTCAACGGCGTCGGCGGCGGCCGCACCGACGGATGGGCCGTGCCGACGGCGACGGACATCGCGTTCGCCCTGGCCGTCCTCGCCGTCATCGGGTCGCGGCTGCCGTCGGCGCTGCGGGCGTTCCTGCTGACGCTCGCCGTGGTCGACGACCTGCTGGCGATCCTGCTCATCGCGATCTTCTTCACCACCGACGTGCGGCTCTGGCCGTTCGCCGGCGCGGCCGCGATCCTCGTCGCCTACGGCTTCATGCAGCACCGCCGCATCAGCGCATGGTGGCTCTACGTGCCGATGGGCGTCGTCGCCTGGGCGCTCATGCACGAGAGCGGCGTGCACGCGACCGTCGTCGGCGTCGCGTTCGGGCTGCTGACCCGTGCGCACCGCGAGCCGGGCGAGGACCAGGCGCCGGCCGAGCGGGTCGAGCACCAGGTGCGGCCGTTCTCCGCCGTGCTGTGCGTGCCGATCTTCGCGCTGTTCGCCGCCGGGGTCACCCTCTCGTCGGACACGCTGCGCGACATGCTCACCGAGCCGGTGGCGCTCGGCGTGATGCTCGGCCTCGTGGTGGGCAAGACGATCGGGGTCTTCGGCGGCACCTACCTGACCGCCCGGTTCACCCGAGCGGAGCTGAGCAGCGACCTCACCTGGGGCGACGTGTTCGGGCTGGCGACCATCGGCGGCATTGGCTTCACCGTGTCGCTGCTCATCGGCGAGCTCGCCTTCCGCGGCGATCCGCACCTCGAGGAACTGGTCAAGACGGCGGTCCTCTGCGGATCCGTGCTCGCGGCGGTGATCGCCACCGTCGTGCTGGGCCGGCGCAACGTCATCTACCGGCGGCTGGCCGAGGAGGAGACCCGCGACGACGACCACGACGGGATCCCGGACGTGTACCAGGTCGAGGACCCGGGTACTCGCCCGTAACGCGTCGGCCCGTCTTCGCGACCATGGTCACCGACCTGCTCTAGAGTCGAACACGAGGCCACGCCGGCAGCCGCCGCCGCGGCCGTCGTGACTCGTGACTATTGCGACGAGGGGGTTCCGGATGGCCGCACGGGCAACCAGTGAGGCCGACGGGTCTGCCTCCATCGGCCGGCTCGTGGCCTCCATCAAGGACGACCTCACCGGTCTGGTCCACAACGAGATCGAGCTGGCCAAGGCGGAGCTGAAAGAGGACGCCAAGTCCGCCGCCATCGGCAGCGCGATGACCATGGTGGCCGCGTTCCTGGGTGTGGTGGCCTTCCTGCTCGCCTCCTTCGCGCTCGTCTACGGCGTCCGCGCGCTCGGCCTGACCATCGGCTGGGCGTTCCTCGTGGTCGCCGGCTTCTACGTGCTCGTCGCACTCGTCCTGCTGGTGGTGGCCCGTGGCCAGTTCGGCAGGATCTCCATGGCCGAGCGGACGAAGATCTCCGCTCGCGACGCCGCCCGCGCTCTGAAGAGGTCCAACGGCAGCACGTGATCACCAACGACGCACATCGCCAGACGGTCGAGATCCCTGGCCCCTGGACGCACCGCACCGTCGCCGCCAACGGGGCACAGTTCCATGCCGCCGAGATGGGCCACGGGCCGTTGGTCCTGCTCCTGCACGGGTTCCCCGAGTTCTGGTGGGCCTGGCGCCACCAGCTGCCCGCGCTCGCCGCGGCCGGCTGGCGCGCCGTCGCCCTCGACCTGCGTGGCGCCGGCGGCAGCGACAAGACCCCGCGCGGGTACGACGCCTTCACGTTCGCCGCCGACATCACCGGCGCCATCCGCTCCCTCGGTGAGCGACGAGCCGTCCTGGTCGGGCACGGCTGGGGCGCCTACGGGGCGTGGACGGCCGCAGCCATGCGGCCCGCGCACGTCGACGCGCTCGCCGTCCTGTCGATGCCGCACCCGCTGATCTTGCGTCGGCACCTGCTGCGCGGGCGGCTGCGGCACAGCGGCTCACTGGCCTGGGTGCAGACCCCCATGGCCCCGGAACGGCGGCTCATCGCCGACGACGGCGCGCACGTCGAGACCCTGCTGCGGCGCTGGTCCGCGCCCGGCTCGCCGTTCCCCGACGACGAGGCGGCCCGCAACTACCGCGCCGCCATGCAGTTGTGGCCGGCGCCGCACTGCGCGCTGGAGTACCAGCGCTGGCTGTTCCGCTCTCTCTTCCGCGGCGACGGCCGGCGCTTCGCCAAGCGCGTCCAGGACCCGCTCACCATGCCGGTGCTGCAGGTGCACGGCGCCCAGGACTCCAACTTCGACATCGACCTCGCCGCCTCGTCGCGCACCATGGTCGGCGGCGAGTACCACTGGCTCTCCCTGGAGTCGGCCGGTCACTTCCCGCACGAGGAGGCGCCCGACGCCGTCACCGACGCCCTCCTCGACTGGCTGGTCAAACAGCGCGATCACGACTGAGGCACGGGACGTTGCGGCGTGGCTGCGAGAGGCATCGGGCTCGTGGCATGGCCCACCTACGCGATCATCCGAACGATCGAGTCACGGCCATGATCACCTGTGGACACGCGTGATGGCCGGCGATTGCTGGCGTGATGACGCCAGCAATCGCCGATGATCAAGGGCGGGGACCGGCGGCGCAGCGCCACCGGCCGGGTCAGGTGCAGGAGCCGGTCGAGACGGGGTCGGTGGCCTGGGCGGCGTTGGCCGCGAGCTCGCTGAACTCGCTGGGCGCCAGCGCGTAGCCGGTGTCGGGGTCGGTCAGCGACGCCGCGAAGACGACGCCGAGGACGACGCCGTCAGGCGAGATGAGGGGGCCGCCGGAGTTGCCCGGCCGGATGCTGCCGCGCAGCGACACGACGTCGCGGGTGATGGTGTTCTCGTCGTAGATGTCGTGGCCGATGAGCTGGTGCACGTCGCGGACGCGGACCTCTTCGCTGCGCAGCGGGCCGTTGTTCGGGTAGCCGATGACGGCGGCCTCGTCGCCGTTGGCGGGGTCGTCGGTGATGATGGGGAGCTGCTCGAGCGTCAGCCCGGGGACGGCGAGGACGGCGAGGTCGGTCTCGGGGTCGAAGGCGACCACCTGGGCGGCGAGCGGGTCGCCGTCGGGGAAGGTGATGACGGGCTCGGCGACGCCGGCCACGACGTGGGCGTTGGTCATGATGCGCTCGGGTGCGACGACGAAGCCGCTGCCGGTGATGACCCGCTCGCAGGCGTCGGCGCGGCCGGTGATCTGGACGACGCTGGTGGCGGCGGTGCGGACCTCGGGGTCGCGGCGGAGCAGGCTGCCGGGCGGGCCGACGTCGACGATGGGCTCGGACGCCCACGGCACGACGACCTGCGGGAAGCCACCGGCCGCGACGACGTCCTCGAAGGCGTCGCGCAGGCTGTCGGGCGAGATGGGCACCGCCTGGTCGACGAGGTCGAGCAGCCGCGACTCGCGGACGCCCGGCGACGCGTAGGGGACGGCGGCGGTGGAGATGGCCAGGCCGACCGCCCACGCGGCGAGCAGCAGGCCCGCGACGCCCAGGACGGCCCCGCCGGCGGCGTCGAACTTCTTGGCCGGCTGCGACGACACCTTGGAGCGCACCCAGCCGCCGGCCCAGGCCAGCACGCCCTGACCGATGGACGCCACGCCGAGCACCAGCAGGACCGCCAGCACCGACACCCCGAGCCCCGGGTCGAAGCCGCCGAGCACCAGCGGCACCAGCAGCAGCCCCGCGGCAGCACCGCCGACGAACCCGACGAACGACAGCAGGCCGACGACGAAGCCGTGGGTCCAGCCGGTGTAGCCGACGACGACCGCCAGGATGATGATGATGAGGTCGACGGCGTTCAAGCCCAGCGTCACGACCCACCTCGACCTTCACGGCTCAGGCCCGCCCCCGTTGGCATGGGCTCGACGAGAGTACGATCCCACGGCTCGGCGATTCCGGCAGCATCGAACAAGGTGGACAGCACGCCCGCCGTGAACCCCCAGATGAGCAGGCCACTGGCCCGGAAGGCCGGTCCGGAGTGGCCCGACGGGTAGCGCAGCTGCAGGCGGTTGGCGGGGTCGGTCAGCTCGCTGAGCGGCACCCGGTGCACCGACGCGACCTCGACGGGGTCGACGACGCGCACCTCGCACGGCTCGCGCCACCAGGCCAGCACCGGCGTGACGGAGTAGTTGGAGACGGGGACCCACAACGGCGGCAGCGTGGTGATGATCTCGACGCCGGCGGGGTCGACGCCCGTCTCCTCGGCGCACTCGCGCAGCGCCGTGCCGACCGGTCCGCCGTCGCCGGGATCGGCGCCGCCGCCGGGGAACGCTGCCTGCCCGGCGTGGTTGCGCAGGCCGGCCGCACGCTCGATGAGCAGGACGTCGGGCTCGCCGTCGGTCTCGCCGAACAACAGCAGGACGGCGGACTCGCGGGCGGAGTCGTCCGGTGGGCCCCACCGGCCGGCCTGCTCGGCCCACTCACCGGCCGCGGCGTCGGCGATGCCCCGCAGCCAGGCGGGCGGCCGCGGACCGGCGGGGGTGGTCATGCACGCGGCCCTTCACGGACCAGCTTGGCGGCGACCTTGGAGTCAGTGGGGCCCTCGCCGAACGACGGGCACAGCCGGGCCAGCGGGCAGACCCCGCAGGCCGGGCGCCGGGCGTGACAGCGCCGTCGCCCGTGCCAGATGACCCGGTGCGACAGCATGGTCCACTCGCTCTTGGGGAACATGGCGCCGATCTCCGCCTCGACCTTGTCGGGGTCGGTCTGCGTGGTCCAGCCGAACCGGCGGACCAGCCGGCCGAAGTGGGTGTCGACGGTGATGCCGGGGACACCGAACGCGTTGCCGAGGACGACGTTGGCGGTCTTGCGACCGACGCCGGGCAGCGTGACGAGGTCCTTCAGCGTGCCGGGGACCTCGCCGCCGAACCGCTCGACGATGGCCTGCGACAGCCCGAGGATGGACTGCGTCTTGGCCCGGAAGAACCCGGTGGGCTGGATGATCTTCTCGACGTCCTCGCGCTCGGCGGCCGCCAGCGCGACGGCGTCGGGGTAGCGCGCGAACAGCGTGGGGGTGACGCCGTTGACCCGGACGTCGGTGGTCTGCGCGGACAGCACGGTGGCGATCAGCAGCTCGAACGGGGAGGTGAAGTCGAGCTCGCAGTGCGCGTCGGGGTACGTCGCGTCGAGCTCACGGTTGATCTTGCGCGCCCGCCGGGTGAGAGCGAGCTTGGACTCGGTAGCGACCATCGACACCACTTCACTCTACGTTCCCGCTCCGACAGTCCGACCAACGGAAATGCCGACCGGACAGAGCGTGTTCTCCAACAGGACCAATTCGCAGGGGCGAATGGTGAGCCATGATGGGCCGCAGGCACAATAGGTCGCGGCCGACGTGACGCGAAACACCCGGGCTTCCGGGACCGCGCGACCGCACGTGGCTCGATGGCAAGGAGGATCTGGCTGTGGCTGACGACGCTCTACGGAGCGCACTTCTGTTCCGCGAACTCGACGACGAGGCCGCCGGCGCGCTGCGTGCGTCGATGACCGAGGTGCACCTGGGCCGCGGCGAGACGCTCTTCCGCGAAGGCGACGAGGGCGACCGCGTCTATGTCGTCACCGAGGGCAAGATCAAGCTCGGCCGCACCGCACCCGACGGACGCGAGAACCTGCTGGCGCTGCTCGGTCCCGGCCAGATGTTCGGCGAGCTGTCGCTGTTCGACCCCGGGCCGCGCTCGGCCACGGCCACGGCGGTCACCGACACGACGCTGTGGAGCCTCAGCCACGCCGACCTCACCCCCTGGCTCACGGGCCGCCCCGAGGTGGCCCGCGGCCTGCTTCTGCAGCTGGCGTCGCGGCTGCGCCGGTCCAACGACATCCAGACCGACCTCGTCTTCTCCGACGTGCCGGGCCGGGTGGCCAAGCAGCTGCTCGACCTCTCGCAGCGCTTCGGCGTCCCGTCCGAAGAGGGCATGCGCGTCGTCCACGACCTCACGCAGGAAGAGCTGGCCCAGTTGGTCGGCGCCTCGCGCGAAACGGTGAACAAGGCGCTGGCCGACTTCGTGTCGCGCGGCTGGCTGCGGCTCGAGCAGCGCTCCGTCGTCGTCCTCGACGTCGACCGCCTGCGCCGCCGCGCCCGCTGACGCCGTCCGCTCAGCCGGCCGCGCGCAGGTAGTGCAGCGTCGCCTCGACGGTGCGCTCCGCGGCCGGCCAGAGCCCGCGGTCGATGTCGGCGTAGACGACCTCGACGACGTCGCGGGCGTTCCGCGCCCCGCCGTCGAGCGCCGCCCGCACCTGCTCGATCCGCTGGCGCCGGTGGGCGACGTACTCGTCGACGACGGCGGCAGCCCCGTCCCGTAGCGGGCCGTGGCCGGGCAGCAGCAGCGCGCCGGGCGGCACCGCCGTGCGCAGCAGCTCGAGCGAGGCGAGATAGGCGCCGAGGTCGCCGTCCGGGTACGACACGATGGTGGTCCCGCGGCCGAGCACGGTGTCGCCGGTGAACAGCAGCACGGACTCGCCGTCGTCGGCGACGAAGGAGACCGAGTCCGCGGTGTGTCCCGGCGTGTCCAGTACCAGCAGGCCGAGGTCGTCCAGCCGCTCGCCGTGCGCGGGCAGCTCGGCGTCGGCGCCGCTGGCGACCGGGTCGCGGGCCAGCACGGGCGCGCCTCCGGTCAGCTCGCGGAACAGCTCGATCCCGCCGCAGTGGTCCGGGTGGTGGTGCGTGATCAGCGCGAGCGAGACCGACCCCAGCGACAGGACGGCGTCGAGGTGCTCCTCGAGCCACGGGCCGGGGTCGATGACGACGGTGCCGTCGGCGGTGCGCAGCACGTAGGTGTTCGTGCCGTCCAGCGTCATGGGACCGGGGTTGTCGGCCCGCACCAGCCGGCACCACTCCGGCAGCACGACGTCGCTCACGCGTTGTCCCCTCGGTCGTCGCCGGGATAGTCGGGGTCATCGGGCAGCAGGCTCCACACCTGCGTGCCGTCGTCGAGCCAGCCGGGCACGACGGTCTCGACGAGCCGTCCGTCGCCCGCGGCCAGCACGTCGGCCACCGTGGCGAACGGGATCAGCGAGGTCAGCAGCACCGCCGTCGGCGGCAGCACGACCCACTCGCCCGCCTCGGCCCGGGCCAGCGCGTCGGCGGGGCGCACCCAGCCCACCTCGGACGCCTCGCCGGAGACGTCGGCCGCCTCCTGGTCCGGCGGCAGCGCGGCGAGGTAGAACCAGGTGTCGTAGCGGCGTTCCTCGAACCGCGGCGTGATCCAGTGCGCCCACGGCACGAGGTCGCCCGGCGCCAGCACGACGCCGGTCTCCTCGTGCGTCTCGCGGATCGCGGCGCGGACGAACGCCTCGGCGGGATCGGCGCCGTCGGCGGGGTCGACCTTGCCGCCGGGGAAGGCCAGCATGCCGCCGAACGCCATGCCGAGGTGGCGGACGTGCACGTACACCTCGACACCGCCGCCCGCGACGTCGGCGCTGTCGCGCAGCAGCCCGACCGTCGCCGCCGGCCGGGAGGGCCCGACCGGCAGGCCGCCCGCGACGAACGCCCGGGCCCGCTCCGCCATGGGAGCGGGCAGCGGGCGCCGCGCGTCATTCATGCGAACGAGCCTCAGCCGACCTCGACGATCATCTCGACCTCGACCGGCGCGTCGAGCGGCAGCACCGGGACGCCGACGGCGCTGCGGGCGTGCTGGCCGGCGTCGCCGAAGACCTTGCCGAGCAGCTCGCTGGCACCGTTGACCACCTGCGGCTGGCCGGTGAAGTCGACCGTGGACGCGACGAAGCCGAGCACCTTGACCACCCGGGTGACGGCGGACAGGTCGCCGACCTCGGCGCGAATGGCGGCCAGCGCGTTGAGGGCGCACTGCTGGGCGCACTCGTAGGCCTGCTCGGGCGTGACCTCCGCGCCGACCTTGCCCTTGTGGACGAGCTCGCCGCCCCGCATCGGCACCTGGCCGGAAGTGAACACGAACGAGCCGCTGCGCACGGCCGGCACGTAGGCCGCGACCGGCTTGACGACGTCGGGCAGGCTCAGGCCGAGGGCGGCCAGCCGCTCCTCAGGGGTCCCCGTCATTCGGACTTCTCCCGCTTGAAGTAAGCCACCACGTTCTCGGGGTTCATGCCGGGGACGATCTGGACCAGTTCCCAGCCGTCCTCGCCCCAGTTGTCCAGGATCTGCTTGGTCGCATGCACCAGCACGGGTGCGGTCGCGTACTCCCACTTGGCCATGGGCGCGAGCCTACTGGGCCACCCTCAGGCCCAGCGCGACCCCTGGCCCACGTGCTCGTCGAATACCAGCCAGGTGCGGGTGCTCAGCACACCGGGGACGTCCTGGATGTGCTCGAGGACGACGTGGCGCAGCTCGCTGTTGTTGGGGGCACGGACCAGGGCCAGCACGTCGAAGTCGCCGCCGACCAGCGCGAAGTGCTCGACGTACGGCAGCGAGCCGAGCGCCGCGGCCACTTCGCGCCAGGCGTTCTGCTGGATGGACAGCATGACGTAGGCGCTGGTGGCCAGGCCCGCCCGCTCGGGGCTGACCTGGGCGGCGAACCCGGTGATGACGCCGTCGGCGAGCAGCCGGTCGACCCGCGCGTAGGCGTTGGCGCGCGAGACGTGCACCCGTTCGGCCAGCTGGCGGATGGACAGCCGGCCGTGGTCGACCAGCTCGGCGAGGATGCGGCGGTCGACGTCGTCGAGCTCGCGCGCAGACGATCGGCCGGTATTCCAGGTGTGACCGCTGTCACTCTGAGACATCTGGTCGCTCATGGCGCCTCCTCACTGCCGATTGTCACCACTTTCGGCCCGATGTGGAGATGACCATCTCACAGGGGCACGATTCAGGGATACAGCGTCCGCCTGCCGACAGGGGTGTACGAGCCATGACCACGCAGGCCGAGCACCACATGCCCACGGCCGCCGCGCCCGCCGAGGCCGGCCTGTTGCCGTCGCCGGAACCGGTGCGCTTCCTCGACGACGACGGCGCTCCCGCCCCGGGCGACGCCCACGGCCGGTACGAGCGGCCGCCGAGCGCCCTCCTCAAGCGCGCCTACGACGCCATGGTGCTGGGCCGCCGGTTCGACGCACAGGCCACGGCGCTGACGAAGCAGGGCCGGCTCGCCGTCTACCCGTCCAGCCGCGGACAGGAGGCCTGCGAGATCGGCGCCGTGCTGGCGCTGCGCGAGACCGACTGGCTGTTCCCGACCTACCGCGACACCATGGCGCTGGCCGCGCGCGGCATCGACCCGGTCGAGGCGCTGACGCTGCTGCGCGGCAGCTGGCACTGCGGCTACGACCCCGTGGCCACGCGCACCGCGCCCCAGTGCACGCCGCTGGCCACGCACGCCCCGCACGCCGTCGGCGTCGCCTACGCCGCCCGCCGGCGCGGCGAGGACGCCGTCGCGCTGGTGCTCATCGGCGACGGCGGCACCAGCGAGGGCGACTTCCACGAGGCGCTGAACTTCGCCGCCGTCTTCCACGCGCCGGTCGTCTTCCTGGTGCAGAACAACGGCTTCGCCATCTCGGTGCCGCTGTCCCGGCAGACGGCGGCACCGTCGCTGGCGCACAAGGGCGTCGGCTACGGCGTCCGGAGCGAGCGCGTCGACGGCAACGACCCGCTCGCCGTCCTGGCGGTGCTGACCGACGCCGTCGAGTGGGCGCGGGCCGGCGGCGGGCCGGTCCTCGTCGAGGCGCACACGTACCGCGTCGAGCCGCACACCAACGCCGACGACGACGCCCGCTACCGCGACCACGACGAGGTCGAGGCGTGGAAGCGGCGCGACCCGCTCGCCCGGCTCGAGGCGCACCTGCGCGCCCGCGGCGAGCTGACCGACGACGACGTCGCGGCGGCACGCGAGGCGGCCGAGGCCTACGCCGCCGACGTCCGCGCCCGGCTCGGCGAGGAGCCCACCGGCGACCCCGCCGACCTGTTCGCGCACGTCTTCGCGGAGCCGACGCCGCAGCTGCGCGAGCAGGCGACCTGGTTGGCCGAGGAGCTGTCGCACGACGCGGCGGAGGGCGCCCGATGACGCTGACCATGGGCAAGGCGCTCAACGCGGCTCTACGCGACGCGATGCGCGAGGACGAGTCGGTCGTGATGTTCGGCGAGGACGTCGGCGCGCTCGGCGGCGTCTTCCGGGTCACCGACGGCCTGGCGGCGGAGTTCGGCGAGGACCGCTGCTTCGACACCCCGCTGGCTGAGGCGGGCATCGTGGGGCTGGCCGTGGGCATGGCGATGAACGGCTTCCGCCCAGTGGTCGAGATGCAGTTCGACGCGTTCGCCTACCCGGCGTTCGAGCAGATCGCCTCGCACGTCGCGAAGATGCGCAATCGCACGCGCGGCGCCGTCGGGCTGCCGATGGTCATCCGGGTGCCGTACGCGGGCGGCATCGGCGGCGTGGAGCACCACTCGGACTCCTCCGAGGCGTACTACGCGCACACGCCCGGCCTCAAGGTGGTCACTCCGGCGACGGTCGCCGACGCGTACTCACTGCTGCGCGAGGCGGTCGCCGACCCCGACCCGGTCGTGTTCATGGAGGCCAAGAAGCTCTACTGGGCCAAGGACGAGGTGTCGCTGCCGGTGACGACGGAGCCGTTCGGGACGGCGGTGGTGCGCCGGCCCGGGTCGGACGCCACGCTGGTGGCCTACGGGCCGGCCGTGCCGGTGGCGCTCGAGGCGGCGGCCGCCGCGGAGGCCGACGGGCGCTCGCTCGAGGTCGTGGACCTGCGGACGCTGGTGCCGTTCGACGACGCGACGGTGGCGTCGTCCGTCCGGAAGACAGGCCGCTGTGTCGTGGTCGCCGAGGCCACCGGGTTCGCCAGTGTGTCCGCCGAGATCGCCGCGCGCGTGCAGGAGCGCTGCTTCCACTCGCTGTGGGCGCCCGTGCTGCGGGTCACCGGCTGGGACGTCCCGTACCCGCCGCCGGTACTGGAGAAGTACCACCTGCCCGGCGTCGACCGCGTCCTCGACACCGTCGACCGGCTGCAGTTCGACGACGCGCCGGACCCGCGGTTCCTGACCGGGGCGGCAGGATGACGGACTACCCCATCCCCGGCGAGGAGCGCACGTTCCGGCTGCCCGACCTCGGTGAGGGGCTGACGGAGGCCGAGATCGTCGCGTGGCGGGTCGCCGAGGGCGACGAGGTCGGCGTCGACGACGTGGTCGTGGACGTCGAGACGGCCAAGGCGACGGTCGAGGTCCCCTGCCCGCACGCCGGCCGGGTGACGCGGCTGCACGGCGAGCCGGGCACCATGGTCGCCGTCGGCGCACCCCTCATCACGGTCGAGGGCGCGGAAGCGGCCTCATCGACGACGGCGTCCGGTGCGGTTCTCGTGGGCTATGGCACCGGCAACGCGACGATGACCCGGCGCCGGTCGCGCAATCGGACGGTCGCGGCCAGTGCGGCGAACGGGGCGCCGCGCGTGCTCTCGCCGGTCGTTCGCAAACTGGCCCGCGACCGCGGCGTCGACGTGCGGGTGCTCACCGGCTCGGGCCCCGACGGCGTCATCCTGCGGCGCGACGTCGAAGCGGCCCCGGCGGCGGCGGCCGAGCGCTCCCCAGCTGGTCCCCCAGCGCAGGCACCGCGGGAGCCGCAGCCGACGCCGTCGATGCAAAGAGAACCACTGCGCGGCATGCGGCGCGCCATCGCAGAGAAGCTGTCCCGGAGCCGGCGCGAGATCCCCGATGCCACCACGTGGGTCGACGTCGACGCGACCGGGCTGATGGAGGCGCGCGAGACCCTCGGCGTCGGGCTGCTGGCGCTGCTCGGCCGCATCAGCGTCGCCGCGCTGACCCGGTTCCCCGAGCTCAACGCGTCGGTCGAGCGCGACGGCGACGACCTCGTCCTCGTCCGGCACGGCCATATCGGCCTCGGCTTCGCCGCGCAGACCGAGCGCGGGCTCGTCGTCCCCGTCGTCCACGAGGCGGACCGGCTCAGCACCAAGGAGCTCGGCGCCGAGCTGGCCCGGCTCACCGAGGCGGCCCGGGCCGGCACGCTGACCCCGGAGCAGCTGACCGGCGGCACCTTCACGCTGAACAACTACGGCGTGTTCGGGGTCGACGGCTCGACACCCATCGTCAACCATCCCGAGGCGGCGCTGCTGGGCGTCGGGCGCATCGTCGACAAGCCGTGGGTCGTCGACGGGCAGCTCGCCGTGCGCAAGGTCACCCAGCTGTCGCTGACGTTCGACCACCGGGTCTGCGACGGCGGCGTGGCCGGCGGGTTCCTGCGCTACGTGGCCGACTGCGTCGAACGGCCGCTGGGGCTACTGCTCGACCTCTGACGGGTTCTCGAGCGAGTGCTCGGCGCGGTGCTTGCGCCAGCGCTCGATCATGAGCGGCAGCTCGGCGCGCATGAACTCCATGTAGTCGAGCGTCTCGACCAGCCGGTGCGCGCCGCGCCCGGGCGGCAGCTTGGCGATGCCGTCGCTGAGCACGGCGCTGTAGCGGCGCAGCAGCGGCTCGCGCTGCATGATGATGTGCGCCCAGACGTCGTCGTCGTAGATGCGGTAGTGGTCGGCGCGCGACCCCGGCTCGCGCTCGCGCGCCAGCAGGCCGGCCTGCACCAGCGTGCGCACGGCGCCGGAGATGGCCGCCGGGCTGACTCGCAGGCCATCGGCGAGCTCCGCGGCGGTATACCCCTCGGCGTCCTCGGCCAGCACGTAGGCGAACACCCGGGCGGGCATGCGGGGCAGCCCGGACTCGGTGAGGACGAGGGCGAACTGCTCCACGAACCGCAGCAACGCGTCGTCGTCCTGGCCGTCGGCCGGACCGGTCATGTGGACGTCCCCCCTTCGCTGTGAGCACCATCATACGTTTTATCCAGTTCACAATTTTGTGAACAACGGCTAGGTTGGCACCTAGGCGGGGGTGCCTGAGGCCGGGCGCCCCGGCGAGCCACTAGATTCGTAGTGGAGCCGTGGGCGCTGCGGTCGCACCGCGCCCGGCATCGGATCGGAGGACGCGCGGTGAGCAGCACGGGCCTGGCGGTCGCGTTCGCCGCCGGCGCCGCCAGCCTGCACGCCCTGGCCGCCCTCGGCATGGTGGCGCGGCTGCGCTGGTGGTACCCGACCGCGTTGACGGTCGCCGCGTCGGGGCTGCACGTGTGCGCCCTGCACTTCGGGCCGCTGACGCTGGTGCAGCCGCTCGGCGTGCTGAGCCTGGCGTTCGCGCTGGTGCTCTCGTGGGCGGTGACGCGCCGGCGGGTCACGCCGCGCGAGTGGGCCGGCATGGGCCTGAGCATGGCCGGGCTGGCCGCGCTGTTGCTGCTGGCCTCACCCACCCGGCCGCGCAGCGAGCTGACTTCCACGCAGATCCTCCTCCTCACCGTCGCCGTCGTCTCCCTCATCGCCGTGGCCGTCGTGGCCGCGTCGCGGCTGCGGCTGCGCCCGGTCCGGCGCAGCCTGCTGTTCGCGCTCGCCGCCGGGACGACGTTCGGGGTGTCCTCCGCGCTGACCCAGACGGTGACCATCCGTGTCGCCGACGCCGGCACCGCCGCCGCCCTGCAGCCGGCCAGTGCCGTCGTGCTCGTGCTGGCGGCCACCGGGCTGCTGCTCTCGCGCCGCGCCTACCGCGGCGGACTGGGCGCCCCGCTGGCCACCGCCACCATCGTCAACCCCGTGACGGCGTCGGCCATCGGCATCGGGCTGCTCGGCGAGCGGTTCTCCGGCGGCCCGGCCGAGGTGACGTTGTCCGTCGCCGCCGCCCTGACGGCCGCGGCCGGCGTGGTGCTGCTGGCGCGCGGCAGCCGGGCCGCGGTCACTCGCCCGACACGGCGCGAGCGGGTTCCGGTCCCGACCTGAGCTCCCGCAAGGCCGCCCGGTGCTCGCGCCACCGGGCCGCGGCGACCTCGAGCTGGGCGTACACGAACCGGTAGAACTCGCGCGTCTCGTGGACCCTTCGGTACCCGGCGCGGTCCTTCGGCAGCAGCGTCAGGCCCTCGGCGAAGAGGACGTCGACGTGGCGGAACATCGGCTGCTGCCGCCCGATGATCGTCGCCCAGACGTCGTCGCTGTAGAGCCGGTAGTGGTCGACCCGCTCGCCGGGCCTGCGGTCCTTGACCAGCATGCCGATGTCCATCAGCAGCCGCACCGCGCCGGAGATGGCGGCCGGGCTGACCCGCAGACCCTCGGCGAGCTCGGCCGCCGTGTGCGTCTCGGCGTCCGAGGCCAGCACGTAGGCGAACACCCGGGCCGGCATGCGCTGCAGGCCGGCGTCGTTCAGGAGCAGGGCGAACTGCTCGACGAACCGGCTGCGCGCGCGCTCGGAGTCGTCGTCACTCATCGTCGTCAACCCCCTTGGCTCAACCATAACGGACTTTTAGCAATTCACAAATCTGTGAAGAGTGTGTAGTGTCGCCAGTATGACAACTGCGATCGACGTCGCCGGCGTCGTCAAGACCTTCGGGCCGGTCCGCGCCCTCGACGGCCTGGACCTGAGCGTCACCACCGGCGAGGTCCACGGGTTCCTCGGTCCCAACGGGGCCGGCAAGTCGACGACGATCCGGGTCCTGCTGGGCCTGCTGCGGGCCGACTCCGGCACCGTGCGGCTCCTCGGCGGCGACCCCTGGAACGACGCCGTCGCCCTGCACCGGCGGCTCGCCTACGTCCCCGGTGATGTCAACCTGTGGCCGAACCTCTCCGGCGGCGAGGCCATCGACCTGCTGGGCCGGCTGCGCGGCGGGCTGGACGAGAAGCGCCGCCAGGAGCTGCTCGAGCGGTTCGACCTCGACCCGACGAAGAAGGGCCGCACCTACTCCAAGGGCAACCGGCAGAAGGCGGCGCTCGTCGCGGCGCTGGCGTCCGACGTCGAGCTGCTCATCCTCGACGAGCCGACCTCGGGCCTCGACCCGCTGATGGAGGCCGTCTTCAACGAGGTCATCGACGAGTGGAAGGACGACGGCAAGACGGTGCTGCTGTCCAGCCACATCCTCACCGAGGTCGAGAAGCTCTGCGACCGCGTCAGCATCATCCGCGCGGGCACCATCGTCGAGTCCGGCACGCTGGCCGAGCTGCGGCACCTCACCCGCACGGCCATCGCGGCCGAGACCGCGCAGCCGGCCACCGGGCTGGACCGGCTGCCCGGCATCCACGACCTCGACGCCGAGGGCACCCGGGTGCGGTTCAGCGTCGACACCGCGCAGCTCGACGGCGCGATCAAGCACCTCACGCAGTTCGGCATCCAGACGCTCACCAGCCAGCCGCCCACGCTCGAGGAGCTGTTCCTGCGCCACTACGGCGACGAGCTGGCAGCCGAAGAGGCCCTGGCGTCGTCGTCGGAGGTCTCGTCATGAGCGTCGCCACCGCCGACCCGCGACCTCGTCAGCACGCGGCCGCACGGTCCGGCGGGAGCACCCTGACCGGCACCGGCACCATGATCCGCTTCATCCTGCGCCGCGACCGCGTCAGGCTGCCCATCTGGATCGGCGCCATCGTGCTGTCCGTCGTCGGCAGCCTGCCGGCCTTCCCCGAGACGTACCCGACGGCGGCCGACCGGCAGGCCCGCGCCGAGCTGCTGAACAACCCCGCCACCGTCGCCCTGACCGGCCCCGGCTACGGCACCGACGACTACACGTTCGGCGCCATGACGGCCAACGAGCTGCTCGGCTTCGTCGCCATCGCCATGGCGCTGATGAGCGTGCTGCTCATGGTCCGGCACACCCGCGCCGAGGAGGAGACCGGCCGCACCGAGCTGCTGCGCGCCGGCGTCCTCGGCCGGCACGCCACCACGACCGCCGCGTTCACCGTCGTCGCCGGCGCGAACCTGCTGATCGGCCTGCTGCTCGCGGTGCTCATGCCTCCCACGCTGGCCGAGCTGTCGCCGTCGAGCTCGCTGCTGTTCGGGGCCGCCGTGGCCTCGGTCGGCCTCGTCTTCACCGGGGTGGGCGCGCTGGCCGCCCAGGTGACCGAGCACGCCCGGGCGGCGACGGGGCTCGGGGCGGCCGCCGTGGGCGTGGCGTTCGCGCTGCGCGCCATCGGCGACGTCGGCAACGCGGCGCTGTCCTGGATCTCGCCGATCGGCTGGGCCCAGCGCACCCAGGTGTACGTCGACGACCGGTGGTGGCCGTTGCTGCTGTCCGTGGCGCTGACGGCGGTGCTGGTCGCGCTGGCGTTCGCCACCACCAGCCGCCGCGACGTCGGGGCCGGCCTGGTCCCGCCGCGGGCCGGCCACCCGCGGGCCGGCGCCGGGCTGTCGTCGCCGTTCGGCCTGGCGATGCGGCTGCAGCGCGGCGGGCTCATCGGCTGGGGGGTCGGGCTGCTGGTGTTCGGCCTCGCCTACGGCAGCCTGGCGTCGTCGATCGAGGAGTTCGTCTCGGACAACTCGGCGCTGCAGGACATGCTGGGCGACGCCGACACCCTGATCGACGGCTTCATGGCCATCGTCGTGCTCATGCTGGCGCTGCTCGCGGCCGCCTACGGGCTGACGGCGGTGCTGCGGCTGCGCAGCGAGGAGACCGCCGGGCGGGCCGAGCCGGTGCTGGCGACGGCGGTGTCGCGGGTCCGGTTCGCGGGCAGCCACATCGCCGTCGCGCTGGGCGGCAGCCTGCTGCTCATGCTGGCCGGCGGGCTGGGGCTGGCCGTCACGGCGTCCCTGGCGCTGGACGACGCGAGCGTGTTCGGCACGCTGTTCGGCGCCTCGATGGCGCACCTGCCGGGCATCTGGCTGGTCATCGCCATCGCCGTCGCGCTGGTGGGGCTGGCCCCGCAGCTGGTGCACCTGTCCTGGGTGGTCCTGACCTACGGCGTGGTGGTGGGCGTGCTGGGTGGTTTCTTCCAGTTCCCCGACTGGGTGACGAAGATCTCGCCCTTCGAGGCCGCTTCTCATCTTCCAGGAGGAGACCCGGGGAAGGTAGCGCTTGTCATAATGGTTGTGCTAGCGGTCGCCCTTCTCGGGATCGGTCTGCTCGGCTTCCGCCGGCGTGACCTGACGACGACCTGAACCGGTAGCTGGGGGAACCAGGTGGCACATCCGTCAGTCGTGGACGAACCGGCGCAGGTTCCTGCGCCGGTCGGTCCGCATACCCCGTCCGACTACGTCCGGTGGCTCTTGCGGCGCATTCGCACGCCGCGGCGTCCCATCCTCATCGTCGAGATGGTCATCCTCGCCGCCGTCTACGGCATCTACTCGCTGATCCGCAACAACGTGCCCGACGACCAGGCCCGCGCCATGGCCAACAGCGTGCACGTCTGGAGCGCCGAGCAGAGCCTCAACATCGACTTCGAGCTGTGGCTCAACCACACCGTGCACGCCGTCGAGTGGCTGACGGTCTCCGTCAACTACTTCTACGTGTTCCTGCACTTCGTGGTCACCGGCGCGGTGCTGGTGTGGCTGTTCCTCAAGCACCCCGGCCGGTACAGAGCCGCGCGGACCGTGCTGGCGTTCACCACCGCGCTGGCGCTGTTCGGCTACTACCTGTTCCCGCTGGCGCCGCCGCGGCTGCTGCCGTCCGGGCTGTTCTACGACACCGTCGCGTTGCACGAGACCGTGGGCGCGCTGACGTCGGGCGACCTGCAGAACCTGTCGAACCAGTACGCCGCCATGCCGTCCATGCACGCCGGCTGGTCCA
The DNA here is from genome assembly GCF_014204975.1 of Jiangella mangrovi. Lineage (NCBI taxonomy): Bacteria > Bacillati > Actinomycetota > Actinomycetes > Jiangellales > Jiangellaceae > Jiangella > Jiangella mangrovi. Next base: position 2,273,088 of record NZ_JACHMM010000001.1, on the reverse strand, counting down.
TGTGGTGCGGCATCGCCATCGTGATGTTCGCCCGCCGACGGTGGGTGCGCACGCTGGGCGTGCTGTATCCGCTGGCCACGGTGCTGGTCATCACGGCCACCGCCAACCACTACGTGCTCGACGCCGTCGGCGGGTGGGCCACGCTGGCCGCCGGGTTCGCGCTGCAGCGGCTGCTGCACGGCCGCTCGGTCCATGCCTTCACCCAGCACGTGCCGGCGGTTCCGTAGGCTTCATTCCCATGGGCGACTGGGAGGGCGTGCGGCTGCACGTCGTCACGGGCAAGGGCGGCACCGGCAAGACGACGGTGGCCGGGGCGCTCGCCATGGCGCTGGCCGCCGGGGGCCGTCGCGTCCTCGTCGCCGAGGTCGAGGAGCGGCAGGGCCTGGCCCAGCTGTTCGACGTGCCGCCGCTGGGCTACGAGGAGCAACGGGTGGCGTCGGCGCCGGGTGGCGGCGAGGTATACGCGCTGGCCATCGACGCGCGTGAGGCCATGCACGAGTACCTCGCCATGTTCTACCGGCTCGGCCGGGCCGGGCGGGCGCTCGACAAGCTCGGCTTCGTCGACTTCGCCACCACCATCGCGCCGGGCCTGCGCGACGTCCTGCTGACCGGCAAGGCCTACGAGGCCACCCGGCGGCGCACCGGCGACCGGTACGCCTACGACGCCGTCGTGCTCGACGCGCCGCCCACCGGCCGGGTGGTCCGGTTCCTCGACGTCACCACGTCGGTGTCGTCGCTGGCCCGGGTCGGCCCCATCAACCGGCAGGCCAACTCCATCACCGACCTCATCCACAGCCCGCGCACGGCCGTGCACGTGGTCACGCTCCTCGAGGACATGCCCGTGCAAGAGACCGCCGACGCCGTCGCCGCCCTGCAGGCCGCGCAGATCCCGGTGGGCGCCGTCGTCGTCAACCAGGCCCGGCCGCCGCACCTCGCGGCGCGCTCGCTGCCCGCCGCCCGGCGCGGCCGGCTCGACCACCACGCGGTGCTGGCCGGGCTGCGCGCCGCCGGGCTCCCCGCCACCGACGACGTGGTCGACCTGCTCACCCGCGAGGCCGCCGACCACGCCGAGCGGACCGCGCTCGAGAAGACCCAGCGGGCGCTGGTCGACGACCTCGGCCGGCCCGTGTACGAGCTGCCGCGGATCGCCGGAGGCATCGACCCCACCGCCCTCTACGAGCTGGCCGACACCCTGGCCGAGCAGGGTGCCGTGTGAACCCAGGACCACGGGCGGCCAAGCCGCCACACTTCGACGTCGACCGTCTCATCGACGACCGTCGCATCCACATCGTCGTCACCTGCGGCTCCGGCGGCGTCGGCAAGACGACGACGGCGGCCGCCATCGCGCTGCGGGCGGCCGAGCGGGGTCGCAAGGCCGTCGTGCTGACCATCGACCCGGCCCGGCGGCTGGCGCAGTCCATGGGGCTGTCCGAGCTGGACAACACCCCGCGCGCCGTCAAGGGCGTCGACGGCGAGGCCGGCGGCAGCCTCGACGCGATGATGCTGGACATGAAGCGGACCTTCGACGAGGTCGTCGAGGACCACACCACGCCGGACCGCGCCCGGCAAATCCTGGCCAACCCCTTCTACCAGGCGCTCTCCTCGTCCTTCGCCGGGACGCAGGAGTACATGGCCATGGAGAAGCTGGGGCAGCTGCGGGCCCGCCCCGACTGGGACCTCATCGTCGTCGACACCCCGCCCGCGCGGTCGGCGCTGGACTTCCTCGATGCCCCCGAACGACTCGGCTCGTTCCTCGACGGGCGGCTGATCCGGCTGCTCGGCGGGACGGCGCGCGCCGGCGGGCGTACCTATCTCAAGCTGCTGCACGCCGGCTTCAACGTCGTCACGTCGACCCTCACCAAGATCCTCGGCGGCGAGCTGCTGAAGGACGTCTCGACCTTCGTCAACGCGCTCGACACCATGTTCGGCGGCTTCCGCGAGCGGGCCGAACAGACCTACGCGCTGCTCAAGCGGCCCGAGACCGCGTTCATCGTGGTGGCGGCGCCCGAGCACGACGCCCTGCGCGAGGCCTCCTACTTCGTCGACCGGCTCTCGCGCGACGCCATGCCGCTGGCCGGGCTGGTGCTCAACCGGGTGCACGCATCCGGGGCTGCCGGCATCGGCGAGGAACAGGCGGTGGCGGCGGCCGAGCGGCTCGAGGCGTCCGGCGGGGAGCACACGCTGACGGCGGCCCTGCTCCGCCTGCACGCCGACCGGCTGAAGGTGGCCGCCCGCGACGAGCGCATCGGCGAGCGGTTCAGCGCCGCGCACCCCGAGGTCCCGGTGACCCGTATCCCGGCGCTGGCCGGCGACGTCCACGACCTCGACGGCCTGCGCCAGATCGGCTCCCTCTTCGACGCCGGCTGAGGGGCGTGCTCTCACCGCGTCTCAGGCATCACTTCTGTGTGGCCGTGACCTGACGGCGCCAGTGATCGCACCGGCGGTGGCCAGCGAGAACGACGCGACGTACGCCCCCACCACCGGGTTCACCCAGCCGGGAACGATGTCCAACGTGTAGCCGTCGTCCCACCGGCACACCTCACTCAGTGGGACGAGTGTGGATCTGGCTTCCACGAGGTCGTCGGAGCCGTCCCACTCCTCGGCCTCGTGACGGTTGTCCCTGCACGTCGCGTTGGCGTCACCCCCCGCCAGGAGGCCAAGAAGCACGAAGATCGTCGGCCATACCGCAGCGGCCCCCAGGATGACCAAGACTGTCAGGCTCCAGTCCCGGAGTGCCTTCATGCGCGCTACGCGCCGCTGCGTGTCCGGCATCAGTGGAATGGCGCGGGGGCCGCGCCTCGTGAGGCGCGGCCCCCGCACGGCCGTCGGCGCTAACGCGCCGGCAGCAGCTCTCCTGGCAACACCTCGCCCGGCGAGAAGACCGCGCCCGGCGGGAAGGTGAAGGTGTCACGCCAGTCTTCGCCGTCCTCGTCACCCTCTTCGTCGCCGTCCTCGCCGCCGAAGGTCGGCGGCTGCGTGGCGGGACCGCCGGAGACGTCGTCGTCGGCGGGAGCCTCACCGTTGCTCACGACGAGGCCGATGTTGCTGCCCGAGGCGACCTCGGCGCCGGCGCCGGGGTCGGTGCTGACCACGACGCCCTCCTGTAAGTCCGAGTTCACCTCACCGGAGATGCCGGCGCTGAAGCCCTCGGCCTCGAGGGTCTCGATGGCCGCGTCGGTGTCCATGCCGCGGACGTCGGGCACCCGTACGGTGACGCCACGGATGGTCTCGGGGTCGGGTGCGGTGAACTTGATCTCCTCGGCGCCGTCGAGGGCACCGTCCATCATCTGCTTCCAGATGGGACCGGGGATGCAGCCACCGCACGCCTCGCGGATGCGCTCGCCGTTGTAGGTGCGGCCGTCCAGCGTCTCCAGCCGGCCGTCGACATCGGCGACAGCGACGGCGGTGGCCAACTGCGGGGTGTAGCCGACGAACCAGACGGCGATGGCGTCGTTGGTGGTACCGGTCTTGCCGGCCGCCGCACGACTGTCGTCGAGGCGCATGCGGTTGCCGGTGGCGCCGGGGTTGTCGATGACGCCCTGCAGGACCGAGTTGACGGCGTCGGCGACCTCCGGCTCGATGACCTTCTCGCAGGTCGGCTGGGTGTGGTCGACCAGCACGTTGCCCGCGCTGTCGGTGACCCGGACGACGGAGGTGGTCGGGCAGTGCACGCCGCGGTTGGCGAACATCGCGTAGCCCGCGGCCATGGACAGCGGCGAGACCTCGTTGGCACCCAGGGTGAACGAGGGCACCTGGTTGAGCGGCTGCACCGCACCGTCGTCGTCGAGGTCGGCGCGCATGACACCGGCGCCCTGGGCGATGGTGGCCGGGAGGCACAGCCCGGTGCGCTGCTCGAGCTGGGCGAAGAACGTGTTGACCGAGCGCTCGGTGCCGGTGCGGAGGTTGAAGGTCCCGCTGCCGGTGGAGTTCTTCGGCTTCCAGGTCTCGGTGCTGCGGATGCGGCCGTCGCACGTGCTGAACGAGTTCACCCGGAGGCTGACCTGCTGTGGGGCGTTGATCGAGGTGTTGAGCGGGATGCCCTGGTCGATGGCGGCGGCCAGGACGAAGGCCTTGAACGTCGACCCGGACTGGATGCCGTTGCCGCCGCCCATGTTCTCGTCGGCGGCATAGTTGATGCTGCTGACGCCGTTGCCCTCGACCCCGTAGGTGCGGGAGTTGGCCATGGCGCGGATGTATCCGTTGTTCGGCTGGACCGTGGCCAGCGAGCCGATCGCACTGTCCGTGGGAGCGACCCGGTCGGACACCGCCGCCTGAGCGGCGTCCTGCGCGCTGCGGCTGATGGTGGTCTCGACGCGCAGGCCGCCGCGCTCGAGGAGGTTCTGCCGCTCCTCGGGCGTCTCGCCGAGCTCGGGCATGGTGAGCAGCTCGTGGACGACGTAGTCGCAGAAGTAGCCCGCGTAGGAGGGCACGCAGCCGTTGGGCGTGGAGCTGAGGACCAGCCCGAGGTCGGTGGCGCGCGCCTCGGCGGCCTCCTGCTCGCTGATGCGGCCGGTGGCGGCCATGCGGTTGAGCACGACGTTGCGGCGGCCGAGGGCGGCCTCGGGGTCGCGGGTGGGGTCGTAGGCGACCGGCTGCTGCACGATGCCCGCGAGCAGCGCGGCCTGCGTGAGCGTGAGCTCGGCCGCGGTGGTGGAGAAGTACGTCCGCGCCGCCGCCTCGATGCCGTAGGAGCGGGAGCCGAAGAAGGCGATGTTGAGGTAGCGCTGGAGGATCTCGTCCTTGGTGAGCTCCTGCTCGACCTGGACGGCCATGCGCAGTTCCTCGAGCTTGCGGCGGTAGCCCTCGACGCCGGTGCTGGCCTGGACCTCCTGGACCTCTTCGGCACTGGTGGCCTGCGACACGCGCACCTGCTTGACGTACTGCTGGGTGAGCGTGGAGCCGCCGCCCTGGGTCTCGCCCGCCTCGACGTTGCGCAGGAACGCGCGCAACGTGCCCTGGATGTCGATGGGGCCACGCTCGTAGAAGCGGTCGTCCTCGACGGCGAGGATGGCGTCCTTCATGACCGGCGAGATCGCGTCGAGGCCGACCTCGACGCGGTTCTCCTCGAAGAACGTCGCCAGCGGCTGGCCCTCGGAGTCGACCATGTAGGAGGTCTGGGCCATGGGGCCGGGTTCGAGGTCGGCCGGCATGGCGGCGAAGGTGTCGGCGCTCTCGCGCGCGGTCAGGCCGAGTCCGGCGACCACGGGCAGCGCGAGGCCGGCCAGGAGGACACCGCACAGCGCGGCAACCCCGGCAACGAGCAGAACACGGCGTACCGTGGCAACGACGGCGGAGGGACGTATCGCCATGGACGGCAAGCTTACGTCGTTATGCCACACTGTCTCTAACTGACAGCCGGGCGTGCCTGTAGCTATCAGATCGGCCGCGGGGCGGCCATCGTCCAACCGGCTGATCTATTTTCGGTCGATCAGGGTCTGTTCATGACCCGCGTGTTTGCATAGCGTCACGTCATCGGGGTGAACTAGAGAGGGTTTGGTGTGTTCACCAAGTTGACGGGGGTGACTGCCGGATGACATGGATCGATGACTGGACCAGCTTGGCGGCGTGCCGCAGCAGCGAGCCGGACGAGCTGTTCGTCCAGGGCGCTGCGCAGAACCGGGCCAAGGCCGTGTGCCTGGGCTGCCCGGTGCGCACGGAGTGCCTGGCCGACGCGCTGGACAACCGGACCGAGTTCGGTATCTGGGGTGGCATGACGGAGCGCGAGCGCCGTGCGCTGCTCCGCCGGCGTCCTGAAGTCGACTCCTGGCGGGGCCTGCTCGAGGCCGCGCGCGACGAGTACGCCATCAAGGCCGGCTGAGACCCCACCACTGAGAACGCCGAGGCCCCGGGCGTCACGCCCGGGGCCGGCGTATGTCCGCAGGCGTCATCCCGGGCTCCAGTAGTCGTCCACCAGCGTCCGGTGCCACCACGCACCGGTCTCGCGGCGCTCCTCCCGGCTGGTGAACCGGTACCGGTAGAGCCGGGCGCGGACGTGCGCTGGCGGCAGGTGCGGGAACGGGTTGTGCCGCAGCAGCCGCGCGGTCGCCGGGTCGTCGTCACGCAGCTTCAGCAGCAGCGCCGGGAACCAGGACCGCGCGTAGCCCGGCGAGATCGCGGCGAACCACATCAGCCAGTCCAGCCGCAGGTGGTACGGCGCGAACTGGCGCGGCAGCCGGCGCGGGTCGCCGGGTTTGCCCTTGAACTCGTACTCGTGCCAGACGGTGCTGGGCCGGACCACCGGGTCGGCCGTCCCCTCGAGGACGACCTCGTACCGGGTCCGGGTGACGCTGCCGAACGCCCCGTACGTGTTGACCAGCAGCAACGGGTTGAAGCTGGTGTTCATGACCTGCCCGCTCGAGACCAGGTTCCGCACCGGCCACCAGCTGAGCACCGCCAGGACGGCCGCGAGTGCGACCACGACCGCGACGTACCAGGCCGGCGGATCGTCGAGGCCCGACGCCGGCGGAGCCACCGGCAGCAGCCACGCCCACGCAGAGCCGCCCACCGCCGTCGTCGCCACCACCATCGTGAGCACGTTCAGCCAGGCGAAGTTGCCGCTCAGCACCAGCCAGCCCTGCGTCACGATGACGACGACGGCGGCGCCGGTCCGCACCGGCTGCGGCGCGAACAGCAGGAACGGCACGACCAGCTGGGTCACGTGGTTCGCCGCCGCTTCGGCCCGGTGCGCCCAGCGGGGCAGATGGTGGAACCACCAGCTCAGCGGGTTCGGCATCGGCTGCGTCTCGTGGTGGTAGTACAGACAGGTCAGGTCGCGCCAGCACCGGTCGCCGCGCAGTTTGATCAGCCCGGCGCCGAACTCCAGCCGGAACAGCACCCACCACAGCGCCACCAGCACGATCAGCGGCGGCGGCATCGCCGACGGGCCGAGGAAGATCGCCAGGAAGCCGGCCTCGCAGAGCAGCGTCTCCCAGCCGAAGCCGTACCAGACCTGCCCGACGTGCACGATCGACAGGTACAGCGCCCACGGCACGGCCCACGCGGTCAGGTGCGCCCACAGCGGCAGCCCGTCGGCCAGGCCCACCAGCAGCGCCGCCGACCACAGCACGCCCAGCCATCCCACGGCCGCGAAGAACCGGTCGGAGTAGTGCAGCTGGAACAGGCTCGGCGCCCGGCGGAACGGCACACGGTCGACGAACCGGGGCACCGGCGTGAGGCCGCGCTCGCCGATGAGCGCGCGGAACTGGTTCACGGCGCTGAGGAACGCGACCAGGTAGATCACGGCCAGCGCCCGCTGGAAGACCAGCCGGCTCAGCCAGTAACCCTCCGCCGAGAACCAATTCATGACAATGCGCCTCGCGGGTAGGGTGCCCTGCCACGACGCACACAAACCCCTGACAGCATGGACCGGTGGCTGACGTCGACTTCGCGGGCGCGGTGGTCTACGCGATCCCCATGCGCACCCGGTTCCGAGGCATCACCCTCCGTGAGGGGATGGTGTTCCAGGGGCCGGTCGGCTGGGGCGAGTTCTGCCCGTTCGCTGACTACGACGACGCCGAGTGCGTGCCCTGGCTGGCGGCCGCCGTCGAGCAGGCCACACTCGCCCCGCCGTCGGCCGTCCGCGACCGCGTCCCGGTGAACTGCACGGTTCCCGCCGTCGAGCCGGCGCGGGCGCACGAGATCGTCGAGGCGTCCGGCTGCACGACGGCGAAGGTGAAGGTCGCCGACCACCCCGACTCGCTGGCCGAGGACCTGGCCCGGGTCGAGGCGGTGCGCTCAGCGCTCGGACCGGGCGGGCAGGTCCGGGTCGACGCCAACGCGGTCTGGGACGTCGACACCGCTATCCGGTCGCTGCGGCTGCTGGACCGGGCGGCGGACGGACTGGAATACGCGGAGCAGCCGTGCCGGACGCTGGACGAGCTGGCCGCCGTCCGCCGGGCGCTGGACGTGCCGATCGCGGCCGACGAGTCCATCCGCCGCGCCGACGACCCGCTGCGCGTCGCCGTCGCGGGCGCCGCCGATGTCGCCGTCATCAAGGGGACGCCGCTGGGCGGGGTCCGGCGCGCACTTCAGGTGGCCGAGGCCGCGCGGCTGCCGTGCGTGGTGTCGTCGGCACTCGAGACCAGCGTCGGGCTGGCGGGTCAGCTGGCGCTGGCCGGCGCGCTGCCATCGCTGCCGTACGCCTGCGGCCTCGGGACCCTCTCGCTGCTCACCGGCGACCTGGTCGACGACGGCGTCAGCCTGCGGCCGGTCGGTGGGTCGCTCCCCGTCCCGCAGCTGCCGCCGTCGCCGGACCCCGCGCGTCTCGAGGAACACCGCCTGACCGACCCCGCACGCGAGCGCTGGTGGCGCGAGCGCCTGGCCCGCGTCCGCGCCCTCGCCGCACTCTGATCCCCGCACCCATCGTCGGAATGATCACGTTCACCACTCGATCAGGTGCGACACGAGGCCTGCGGTCCTCGTGATGCGCGGAGCATCCTCGTGATACCCCGGTCACCGCCGCGGGTTCGCGGGAAAACGATTGCCGGGTGGTGGCCGTGTCACGTCACGAGGCGATTCCCTGCTTCGCGAGGGCCGCAGACCTCGTGAAGCAGGGAATCGGGTGGTGAACGTGATCATTCCGAAGGCGGCGGAACTCGTGCGGTGGGAATCAGCGGCCGAGGGCGGCGTGGCCCTGAGCGAAGAAGCGGTCCGGGTCGTAGGCCGTCTTCACCGAGCAGAGCCGCGCGTAGTCGGCAGGGGTGTAGGCCGCCGCCGTGCGCGAGGTGTCGGCGAGGAAGTTGAGGAACGCGCCGCCGATGCCGTGCGGCCGCAGCGGGTCCACGAACTCCGGCTTCGGCTGGTCGAGGATGATGCTGAACGGCACGCCGCGGTGGCCGGCCGGGCCGGCGTCGGGGCCGGGCCGTCCGGTGGCGCCGTCCCAGTGCCGGATCTCCACCGTCGAGCCGGCCTCGGCGGCGGCCACGACGGTGTCGAGGACCTCGTCGCCGAGGGCGGGGAAGAAGTCGAAGAACCGCGCCGGGGTGCCACCCATGGCGGCGTCGGCGTAGTCCATGCTCCGGTAGCCGTCGACCAGCGCCGGGCCCGCGGCCAGGCGCAGCGGGCGGAGCAGCCGCTCGGCGTCGTCGGCGCGGCCGGTGTAGAGGGCCTTGATGCCGACCGCCCGGCGGCCGCGCAGCTCAGCCGGCATCGCCTCGACGTCGGGGATGCGCGACAGCATGACCGCGCTGCTCATCTCGTCGGGCGCGGCGGCGGCCCAGTCGCGGTAGACCCGCAGCGCCTCGCCGGCGCGGTCGATGTCGAACCAGGAGATGCCGCCGTAGACCTGTGCGACCGGGTGGACGCGGAACTCCAGCGACGTCACGACGCCGAAGCCGCCGCCCCCGCCGCGGATCGCCCAGAACAGCTCCGGGTGCCGGTCCGCGGTCACCGTCAGCAGCCGGCCGTCGGCGGTCACGATGTCGGCGCTGACGACGCTGTCGGCGGCGAACCCGTGCTTGCGGGCCAGCCAGCCCATGCCGCCGCCGAGCGTGTAGCCGGTGACACCGACGGCAGGAGACGACCCGGACAGCGGCGCCAGCCCGTACGGCCGCGTCGCCTCGAGCACGTCGCCCCAGACGGTGCCGGGACGGACCCGGACCACCCGGCGCCGCGGGTCGACGAAGACCGAGGACATCGCCGTCGTCTTCAGCAGCAGGCCGCCGTCGTTCGGGACGTAGGTGCCGTGGCCGGTCGCCTGGACCGAGAACGGCAGGTCGTGCTCGCGGGCCGTGCGCACCGCGGCCTGCACGTCCGCCGTCGACCGCGCCTCGACCACGACGGCCGGCCGCGGGTCCAGCGTGGGCAGCAGCGGCTTGCGGTGCTCGTCGTAGCCGGCGTCGCCGGGCTGGTGGACGGTGCCCGCGATCGCGCCGCTCAACGCGACGGCGGCGGTAGACTGCTGGTGCTGGATCGTGATCGTCATCGTGTGCTCCCTCGGTGCGGTCTACCGGTACGTCGTCCGGCGGGACCGGATTTCGACATCGCCGGCGAAATTTCTTCCGACGACTTCACGATCGCCGCGAGGAGGGTTCCCTGACATCCGTGCTGAGCACGGATCGACCACGGAATGCGGTCAGTAGGAGGTGGGGGCGCCCAGCTCGGCCAGGGCGGACAGGCCGCGGGTCCGATGCGCGCCGCCGGCCAGCAGCAGGCTGCGCGCCCACTGGTAGCGGCTGGCGGCCGCGTCGAGGTTCTCCGCCGCCGCGAGCACGCCGTCGGTGTCGCCGTCGGCCAAGGCGGCAGCCCGGTCGACGAGCGCGCCGGCCACGACGTTGTCGGTGGTGAACAGCCTCGCGCGGTCGATCCGCTCGGCCGCGTCGGGAAGCCCGGCCAGCGTCGCGGCCTCGGCCCAGGCCGCGGCGTACCAGGGCCGCCAGATCAGCTCGAACCAGCCCCGGAACTCCTCGGGCTCGCGGTGCAGAACGGCCACGGCGTCGTCCGGGTGGCCGAGGTGCAGCGCCTCGAGGGCGGCGAAGACGCTCTCGACGGCGCGCTGGTCGTGCGGGCGATGGACGGCCGACGCCACGCCGGCCTCGACGTCGCGCCAGACCGCCTGCTGGGCGGTGTCGCCGCGCGCGCCGTGCACGGACCCGAGGGCGGCCGCGACACGGCGCAGTGAGGGGATCCGTGGCCGCCCGGCCCGCTCCCAGCTCTCGCGGAACAGTTCGCCGACGGCGACCGCTTCGGCCCAGTCGCCGCTCAGCACCATGACGACGGCGAGCCGGGCCGTCCCGACGTGGGCGACCTCGCGCTGCGCCGGCAGGTCGCGCAGCGTCTCGGCGGTCTGCCGGGCCAGACGCAGGTCGCCGGCCGCGATCGCGGACTCCGTCGCCATGCCGTAGGCGTCGGACAGCTCGAAGCCCTGCTCGGGGTCGAGCGGCCCGGACAGCAGCTCGGTCCGCTCCAGCGCGCTCGCCAGCGCCGCCCGGGCCTCGCCGCGGGCCAGCCGCAGCCCGGTGAGCTGGTCCAGCGCCGCGCTCTCGACCACGGCGTCGCCGCTCGCGCTGGCCAGCTCGAGGGCCCGTTCGGTGCGGACGACGGCGTCGGGCTCGTCGGCCGCGGCGGCGAACGCCTCGACGACGGCGATGCGAGCCAGCACGCCGGGGTCGTCGCCACCCAGCCGCCGCGCGTCGGCGAGCCAGCCGGCCGCCGTCTCCTCGGACGGCACCTCGGCCAGGATGCCGGCGGAGCGGTGCACCAGCTCGGCCGCGTGGGCGAGCTGGCCGGCCGCGGTGACCGGAGCCCCGGAGCGTTCCGCGGCGGCCGCGGCGGCGAGGTGCAGCCGCAGGGCGTCGGCGCCGGCCAGCCGCGAGCGGGCCGAGCCGGCGGCCAGCCGCAGCGCCGCCGCCTCGCTAGCGTCGTCGGGCGCGAGGGCGGCGGCCTGCTCGAACCGGCGCTGCGCCTCGCCCGGCAGCCCGCGCCGATGACACAGCCGCCCGACGAGCAGCGCCACCTCCATGGCCGACGGGGTCGGCGGCAGTTCGCCGTCCCCAGCCGTGACCCAGCCGAGCGCGGCGTGCAGGTCGTCGGCGAGCCGGTCGACCCGGCCGCGCCAGTCCGGCGTCGCGGGATCGGCGGCCAGAAGCGCGGTCCCCTCGTCCGCGCACCAGCGCAGGTGCGCGTTCCGGACGTCCCCCTCCTCACCGGCCGCCGTCAGCAGCTCGGCGCCGTACTGCCGGATCGTCTCCAGCGCGAGGTAACGGGTCCCGTCGCGCCCGGCCACCGGGACCAGCAGGCTGTGGTCGGCCAGCGCCGCGAGCTCGGCCACGACCGAACCCCCGGTGACGCCGTCCGCCACCACCGCGTCCGCGGCCGCCACCGAGAACGGCGCCGCGAACACCGAGACCCGGCGCAGCACCGCCCTGCCGGGCTCGTCGAGCAGGTCGTGGCTCCAGTCCAGCGCCGAGCGCAGCGATCCGTGCCGCCCGCCGCCGCGGCGAGCGCCGTCGAGCAGCCGGAGCCGGTCGCCGAGCCCGCTCTCCAGACCGTCCAGTCCGACCGACGGCAGCCGGGCGGCGGCCAGCTCGATCGCCAGCGGGCTGCCGTCGAGCGCGGCGCAGATCGCCGCCACCCGCCCTTCCACGTCGGCGCCGTCCGGCATCACGGCACCGGCGGCGCGTGACCGCTGCTCGAACAGCGCCACCGCGTCGTCGCCGAGACCGCCGATGGGCACCACCCACTCGAACGGCAGCAGCAGCCGCGACCGGCTGGTGGCCAGCACCGTCAGCCCGGGCGACGCGGCCAGCAGCGGCTCCACGAGGTCGGCCACGCCGTCGACGACGTGCTCGCAGTTGTCCAGCACGAGCAGTGCCCGCCGGCCCGCCGCCCACGCGGTCACCGTCTCGGCCACGCTCCGGCCCGGCTGCTCGCCCAGGCCCAGGGCCGCCGCCACCGCGGCCGGCAGCGCCTCGCCGTCGGGCACGGGCACCAGGTCGGCGTACCAGGCGCCGCCCGGGAACAGGTCCGCGACATCGGCGGCGACGGCCAGCGCCAGCCGGGTCTTACCCACGCCGCCGGGCCCCACCGCCGTCACCAGCCGCTGCTCGGCCAGCGCCGACGCGACCGCGGCCCGCTCGGCCACTCGGCCGACCAGCGAGGTCAGCGGCGCGGGCAGCGCCGGAGCCGTCGACGCACCGCCGTCGGCGCCGCCCGAGGACTCCGCCACCGACGGCGCCAGCGCGGCCAGCGCCCGCCGGTCGCCGGCGCCGAACTTGCGCAGCAGCGCGGAGACGTGGCTCTCGACGGTGCGGACGGAGATGACGAACCGGCCCGCGATCTCGGCGTTGGTCAGGTGCTCGCCGAGCGCGGCGAGGACCTCGGCCTCGCGCGCGGAGATCTCCGGCCGCTCCACGCCGCCATTCTCACCCATACCGAACTCACGCAGGAGGAGGCGCCGTACTCTCGCGCGTGACCAGGCTGGTGGCGAGCTCGAGCCGCAGCGGCCGGTCCGACGTGGCCGGGTCGAGCACCGAGCGGATCGCCATGCGGGCCATCTCGAGCAGCGGCTGGCGCACGGTGGTGAGCGTCGGCGACACCCACTCGCACAGCGCGACGTCGTCGAAGCCGACCACGCTGAGCTCGTCGGGGATGCGCAGCCCGCGCCGGTGCGCCTCGGCGTACACGCCGGTGGCCTGCAGGTCCGACCCGGCGAAGAGGGCGGTCGGCGGGTCGGGCAGGTCCAGCAGCGCGCGGGCCTCGCGGGCGCCGCCGTCGGCGCGGAAGTCGCCGTAGCGGACCAGCTCGTCGTCGAACGGCAGCCCGGCCCGGCCGAGCGCGGCGCGGTACCCCTCGAGCCGCTGCTGGCTGCAGACCAGGTCCGCGGGCCCGGTGACGATGCCGATGCGCCGGTGCCCGAGGCCGATGAGGTGTTCGGTCGCGGCCAGCCCGCCGGCCCAGTTGGTGACGCCGACGGTGGGGATGGCCGGGTCGAACCCGCCGACCGGATCGACCAGCACGAACGGGATGCCGGCCGCGGTGAGCCGCCGGGTCGCGCCGGACGGCAGCGGCGACAGCACCAGCAGCACGCCGTCGGAGCGCCGCTCGGTGACGCGGTCGAGCCAGCTCTCGTCGCTGCGGCCCTCGGTGGAGGTGACGACGACGGCGGCACCGGCCCGGCGGGCCTCCTGCTCCGCACCCCGCAGGACGTCCATGGACCAGGGCGTGTTGAGCTCGGAGATGACGAGGTCGATGAGGCCGGTCCGCTCGTCCTCGGTCCGGACGCCGCGGCGCTCGTAGCCGCGCGCGTCGAGCAGCGCCTGCACCCGGGCGCGCGTGGCCGGCGCGACCTCCGTCCGGCCGTTGAGCACCTTGCTGACCGTCGCCTCGGAGACCCCGGCCTCGCGCGCGATCTCGGCGATGGTGACCCGCGTGTTGGTCACGGCGCCGGCCTGCCCGCGGCCCGCAGCCGGACGTCGTCGCGCGCGTCGACCAGCCAGGACATCGCCTCGAGGCCCTCGACGACGGGATTCGCAAGCGCGCCGACGCCGTCGACGGAGATGCGTACGACGTCGCCCGGGCGCAGCGTCCACGGGGCGGCCGGGACCAGGCACGTGCCCGTCGTCAGGACGGCGCCGTCGGGGAACACGTCGGCGCGCAGCAGGAAGGACACCAGCTCGTCGAAGCGACGGCGCAGCTGCACGGTGCTCGCCGTCCCCGTCCAGTCCACGGCGCCGGAACGCTTGATCGACATCGAGACCGGCAGCGCGTACGGGTCGGCGACCTCCCAGGCCGGCCGGATGCCGGGGCCGACGGCGCACGCGCCGAGGTAGGACTTGGCCTGCGGCAGGTAGAGCGGGTTCTCGCCCTCGATGGTGCGCGACGAGACGTCGTTGCAGACGGTGTAGCCGGCGATCTCGCCGTGGGCGGTGACGACGACGGCGACCTCCGGCTCCGGGACGTCGATGCGGGAGTCGGCCCGGACGGCGATCGGCTCGCCGTGGCCCACCACGCGCCAGGCCACGGACTTGAAGAAGATCTCCGGGCGCTCGGCGTCGTAGACCAGCTCGTAGACCGACGCCGCCCGCTCGCTCTCCTCGACCCGCGCCTCCTCGGAGACCTTGTAGGTGACGCCGCAGGCCCAGACCTCGGTGGCGGCGTCGACCGGCGGCAGGAGCGTGACGTCGTCCACCCCGAAGGCCGCCCCGGCCGCGCCTTCCACCGTCGCCCGCACCTCCGGCAGCGGCAGCCGCCACAGCTCCCCGAGCGAGCCGACCCCGTCGAGCGTCGTGACGGTGTCGCCGTCGAGCACGCCGACGCTCGCTCCGGCTGACGACGGGGTGGCGAAGCGGACCAGCAGCACAGCGGTCTCCGATCAGTGGGATTCGCGGGGCACGCCGTCGCCGCGCGAGCCGACCAGGAAGTCGAAGTCGGCGCCGCGGTCGGCCTGCAGGACGTGCTGGGTGTAGAGCCAGCCGTAGCCCGAGTCGTGCGCCGGCGAGGGCGGCTTCCACGCCTCGCGCCGCCGCGACAGCTCGTCGTCGTCGACCTCGAGCGTCAGGGTGCGGGCGGCGACGTCGAGCGTGACGGTGTCGCCGGTGCGGACGAACGCCAGCGGCCCGCCGACCGCGGACTCCGGCGCGACGTGCAGCACGACGGTGCCGTAGCCGGTGCCGCTCATGCGGCCGTCGCAGATGCGCACCATGTCGGTGACGCCGGCACGCAGCAACTTCGTCGGGATCGGCACGTTGGCCACCTCGGGCATGCCGGGATAGCCGCGCGGCCCGGCGCCCCGGATGACGATGACGTCGTCGGCCGCGACGTCGAGGTCGGGGTCGTCGCAGACCTCGTGGTACGCCTCGGGGGTGTCGAAGACGACGGCGCGCCCGGTGTGGCGCAGCAGGCCCGGCGAGGCCGCCGACTGCTTGACCACCGCGCCGCCCGGCGCGAGGTTGCCGCGCAGCACCGCCGTGCCGGACCCGGCCGGCTGCAGCGGCTCGCTCATGGGCCTGATGACCTCGCGGTTCCAGCACTGCGCGGCGGCGACGTTCGCCCCGATCGACCGCCCCGTGACCGTCAGCGCGTCGCCGTCGAGCAGCCCGGCCTCGGCGAGGTCGCGGAGCACCACCGGCAGCCCGCCGGCGTAGCAGAAGTCCTCCATGAGGAACCGGCCCGACGGCATGAGGTCGACGACGGTGGGCACCGGCCGGGCCAGCTCGTCGAAGTCGTCCAGCGACAGCTCCACGCCGAGGCGCCCGGCGATGGCCATGAGGTGGATGATCGCGTTGGTCGACCCGCCGATGGCCGCGTTGGCCCGGATCGCGTTCTCGAACGCCGCGCGGGTCATGACCGCACTGGGCCGCAGGTCCTCGTCGACCATGGCGACGATGCGCCTGCCGGCCTCCTGTGCCACCTCGAACCGGCGCATGTCGACGGCCGGCCACGTGGCGGACCCCGGCAGCTGCATGCCCAGCGCCTCGGCGACGCAGGCCATGGTCGACGCCGTCCCCATGGTCATGCAGTGGCCGTTGGACCGGGCCATGCACCCCTCGGCCTCGAAGACCTCCTCCTGGGTCATCCGCCCGGCCTTGAGGTCCTCTTCGAACTTCCACACGTGTGTGCCCGACCCGACGTCCTGCCCGCGGAACTTGCCGTTGAGCATCGGCCCGCCGGTGACCATGACGGCGGGCAGGTCGACGCTCGCCGCTCCCATCAGCAGCCCCGGCGTGGTCTTGTCGCAGCCGGACAGCAGCACGACGCCGTCGAGCGGGTTGGCCCGGATCAGCTCCTCGGCCTGCAGGGCCAGCAGGTTCCGGTAGAACATCGCCGTCGGGCGGATCAGCGTCTCGCCCGTCGCCATGACCGGGAACTCGAGCGGGAAGCCACCGGCCTGCCACACACCGCGCTTGACCGCCTCGGCCACGCGGTTCAGGTGCGCGTTGCACGGCGCCAGCTCCGACCACGTCGACGCGATGCCGATGACCGGCCGCCCGTCGAACACCTCGGAGCCGAACCCCTGGTTGCGCATCCAGGACCGGTAGATCATGCCGGAACGGCCGGCCGCCCCGAACCAGGCCTGACTGCGGCGAACGTGGTCGTGCGTCACGACATCACTCCAACGGCCGAAAGTTTCGGAATCCTCACCGTAACGAGCGTCACAGTCTCACGTCAATGGCGCGACATCAACCCACGTCCAACCCTTGCGGTCCCACTCGACGCAGGCCTAGGGTGGCCACGTCTCTGAAGAAACTTTCGGCTGGAGGCCGCGCGCATGAACGACTACACCCCCACCCGCGAGGACAGGTTCTCCTTCGGCCTCTGGACGGTCGGCTGGGAGGGGGTGGACGTCTTCGGCGGTGCCGTCCGGCCGCGGCTCGACCCCGCCACCGCCGTGCGCAAGCTCTCCGAGCTGGGCGCCTACGGCATCACGTTCCACGACAACGACGTCATCCCGTTCGGCGCCTCGGCGTCCGAGCGCGACGCCGCCCTCAAGCCGTTTCGCGCGGCGCTAGAAGAGACCGGGCTGCAGGTGCCCATGGTCACCACGAACCTCTTCTCGCACCCGGTCTTCCGCGACGGCGGGTTCACCAACAACGACCGCGACGTGCGCCGCTTCGCCATCCGCAAGGCCGCCGACCAGATCGACCTGGGTGCCGAACTGGGCGCCAAGGTGTTCGTCGCCTGGGGCGGCCGCGAGGGCGCGGAGTCCGGCGCCGCCAAGGACATCAGGGCCGCGCTCGACCGCTACAAGGAGGCGTTCGACCTCCTCGGCCAGTACATCCTCGACCGCGGCTACGACCTGCGGGTCGCCATCGAGCCGAAGCCGAACGAGCCGCGCGGCGACATCCTGCTGCCGACCATCGGCCACGCCATCGCGTTCATCAACGAGCTCGAGCACCCGGAGCTGGTCGGCCTCAACCCCGAGGTGGGGCACGAGGAGATGGCCTCGATGAACTACGCGCACGGCATCGCCCAGGCGCTGTGGCACGGCAAGCTCTTCCACATCGACCTCAACGGCCAGACCGGCCCGCGCTACGACCAGGACTTCCGGTTCGGCGCCGGCAACGCGCGCGGCGCGTTCTGGACCGTCGACGTCATCGAGTCCGGCGGCTACGACGGCCCGCGGCACTTCGACTTCAAGCCGCCGCGCACTGAGGACATGGACGGCGTGTGGGCGTCGGCCGAGGGCTG
Organism: Jiangella mangrovi; assembly: GCF_014204975.1. Taxonomy (NCBI): domain Bacteria; kingdom Bacillati; phylum Actinomycetota; class Actinomycetes; order Jiangellales; family Jiangellaceae; genus Jiangella; species Jiangella mangrovi. The sequence goes on along the minus strand of NZ_JACHMM010000001.1, from coordinate 2,255,463 downwards.
CATGCGCAACTACCTGATCCTGCGCGAGAAGACCGCGGCGTTCCGGGCCGACCCCGAGGTCCAGGAGGCGCTGGCCGCGGCCCGGCTCGACCAGCTCGCCACGCCCACCGCGGCGCCCGGCGAGACCGTCGACACGATCCGGGGCGACGAGTTCGACCCCGACGAGGCGGCGCAGCGCGGCATGGCGTTCGAGCGGCTGGACCAGCTGGCCCTGGACTACCTGTACGGCGTTCGATGACGTCCGGCTTCGTCGCCGTCGACGGGCCGCGGCTCGTCGACGGCGACGGTTCCACCCTCGTGCTCCGCGGGTTCGGCCTCGGCGGCTGGCTGAACATGGAGAACTTCATCACCGGCTACCCGTCGACGGAGTCGCTGCAGCGCAAGGCGCTGCGCCGGGTCCTCGGCGACGAGGGCTACGAGCGGTTCTTCGACGCCTTCCTCACGTCGTTCTTCACCGACGACGACGCCGCCTACCTGGCCTCGCTGGGGCTGAACTCGCTGCGCATCCCGTTCAACTACCGGCACTTCGAGGACGACGACCGGCCGTTCGAGCTGAAGGAGTCCGGCTTCCGCAGGCTGGACGCCGTCGTCGACTCGTGCGCGCGACACGGCATCTACACGATCCTCGACCTGCACGCGCTGCCCGGTGCGCAGAACCAGCACTGGCACAGCGACAACCCCACCCACTACGCGCAGTTCTGGAACCACAAGCACTTCCAGGACCGCGTGGTGCACCTGTGGGAGGCGCTGGCCGACCGCTACAAGGACCAGCCGTGGGTGGCCGGCTACAACCCGATCAACGAGCCCGGCGACGCGACCGGCGAGGTGATCGGGCCGTTCTACGACCGGCTGTCGGCCGCCATCCGCGCCGTCGACCCGCACCACGTGCTGTTCCTCGACGGCAACCGGTACTCGACGGAGTTCACCATGTTCGGCGACCCGCTGCCGAACACCGTCTACACCGCCCACGACTACGCCCTGCCCGGCTTCGTCGACGGCGGGCCGTACCCCGGCGAGAGCCGCGGCCAGTACGTCGACCGTGGCGTCGTCGAGAAGACGTTCCTGGCCCGTACGGAGTTCATGCGCAGCACCGGCACCCCGATCTGGATCGGCGAGTTCGGCCCCGTCTACACGGGCGACCCCGCGCGCGACGAGCAGCGCTACCGGCTGCTCGAGGACCAGCTCGCGCTGTACCGCGAGCACGGGGCCAGCTGGGCGCTGTGGACGTACAAGGACATCGGGCTGCAGGGATTGGTGCACGCCCGGTCCGACTCGCCGTACCTGCGGCGGATCGCGCCGGTGCTGGAGAAGAAGGCCCGCCTCGGCGTCGACGCCTGGGGCTCGGTCGACGACGGCGTGCGCTCGGTGCTAGACCCGATCGACGAGCTGTTCGAGAAGGAGTTCCCCGACTACGCGCCGTTCCCGTGGGGCCGCAAGCGCTGGGTCGACGTCCTGGTCCGGCACATCCTGCTGGCCGAGCCCATGGTCGGCGACTTCGCGCGCTGCTTCGAGGGCGTCACGCCGGACGAGGCGGCGGAGCTGGGTGCGTCGTTCGCCTTCGGCGCCTGCGACCGGCGCGAGCCGCTGGCCGAGTTGCTCTCGCGGTACGCACGCTGACATCGCGCAACTCATCACCTCGTCACCGCTGAACATACTGAGGACGTCATCATAATGTTGACGGCAGGGCACGTCAACATTATGATGACAACGTGGAGATTCTCCCCAGTGCAAAGAAGCACGATATTCCAGACGAGGACATCCTCCACGCCATCCGAAACCCGTTCAGCTATGTGGAGCAGGAGTACGACGGAGAACTCCGCCTGCTGCTCATCGGGCCGGCCCGGGACGCGACGCTCCTCGAGGTCGTAGTCGTACCGATCGATGAGCCCCAACGCGTGATCCACGCCGAATACTTGCGACCGAAGTTCTACGGATACCTCTGAGAGGAGGGGTGATCACCATGGCGAAGACCCGGCATCGAAACAGCGTCGACGAGTGGCTGGACAGTCTCGACCCCAAGAGCACACCGGCTCGCGACGGCAAGAACCTACGCGCCATCGGGCGGGCCCTCGATCACGTCGAAGAGTCCCAGAGCGAACTGGTCCGAGCAATCGCCGACGCGCGCGCGGAGGGCGATTCGTGGGCCGCGATCGCGGCCGTCCTCGGCACCTCGAAGCAGGCTGCTCATCGAAAGTTCGCTCCGATGATCAATGAGCGCTCCCGTCGCTGACCTGTCGTAGTCGCGAGCCAACCGAAGGCAAACTGCTGCACGCCGCAGCTGTCCATCAGGGCACAGTCTCGGGGTACTTGAGCCCGGCGCCGGTGTTCAGGACCACCACCTGCTCGTCGCCGGTGAGCCAGCCGGTGCCGCGCAGCTGCTGGACGGCGGCCAGGGCGGCCGCGCCCTCGGGGCAGACGAACAGGCCCTCGGCGCGGGCGAACTCGGCCTGGACGCGCAGCAGCTCGGCGTCGTCGACCGCCACGGCCGTGCCGCCGGTCGAGCGGACGGCGTCGAGCACGAGGAAGTCGCCGAGCGCCTTGGGCACCGTGATGCCGAACGCGACGGTCTTCGCGTCGGCCCACGCGGTGCTCTCGGCGGCGCCCTCCTCGAAGGCGCGCACGATCGGGGCGCACCCCGTGGCCTGCACGGACACCATCTTCGGCAGCGGGCCGGTGAGCACGCCCAGCTCGCGCAGCTCGCCGAGCGCCTTGTGGATGCCGATGAGCCCGACCCCGCCGCCGGTCGGGTAGACGACGACGTCGGGGGCGCGTCCGCCGAGCTGCTCGGCGAGCTCGAGGCCCATGGTCTTCTTGCCCTCGATGCGGTACGGCTCGCGCAGGGTGCCGGCGTCGAACCAGCCGTCGCCGCGGTCGGCCGCGGCGAGCTCGCGGGCGACGATCGCGCCGGCATCGCCGATCAACCCGTCGATCACGTCGACGTCGGAGCCGACGACGGAGCACTCCTTGCGGGTGATCGACGGGGCGGAGCGCGGCATGACGATGCGCGAGCGCAGGCCGGCCCGGGCGGCGTAGGCCGCCCACGCGGAACCGGCGTTGCCGTTGGTGGGCAGCGCGACGCCGGTGGCGCCCAGCTCACGCGCCCGCGACACCCCGACCGCGGCCCCGCGAGCCTTGAACGAGCCCGTCGGGAGCAGTCCGTCGTCCTTGACCAGCAGGCCGGGCACACCGATGCCGGCGCCGAACCCGGCGGCCGGGAGCAGCGGCGTGAACCCCTCGCCGAGACTGACCACGTTCGCGGCGTCACGCACCGGCAGCAGCTCGTGGTAGCGCCACAGGTCCGGCGCCCGCGTCGCCACGGACGCCCACCACGCCGGGCCGTCGAGCGCGCTCAGGTCGTAGCGGGCCAGCAGGGGCGACGCGCACGCCTCGCACAGGTTCTGCAGGACCTCGGCGTCGTGCCGGTGGCCGCAGCGTGAACACTCGAGGTGGCTGAGGACACTGAAGCCTGGGCCGCTCACTCCAGCCACTCGGTGATGAAGACCGGGCTGGCGTGGACGTCCATCATCTCGAGCCGCTCGGTGCCGGTCTTGGCGAACTTGTGCGGCACCTGTGCCGGGACGACGATGATCTGCCCGGCCCGGCCGACGAGCTCCTGGTCGCCGACGGTGAACAGCGCCTGACCACCGCGGATGACGAACGTCTCGTCGTAGGGGTGCCGGTGCAGCCGCGGGCCGGCGCCGTCCTCGTCGGCGCTGACCAGGATGACGGAGACGCTGGCGCCGTGGTCGCGGCCCTCGAACTCCACCGCCGATCCGTCCAGCTCGACGAGCAGGTCGCCTTGGTCGACAACGGTGGCATGGCTCATGCGCCCGATCGTACGATGGCCCCGCCGCATGGAGTAGATCAGTGGCAGATCGCCCGGCTGTTACCGGGAGGGCGCAGGTTCGATTCCTGCCTCCATGTCCACGTCACGTGTGCGTCCCACGTCACCCCGAGCCCGACGGAGTCTCCGTGCCCGACGAGCAGCAGCAGGCGTCGCCCGGTTACGCCTTCGGCCAGCTGGAACGCGCCCTGCGCATGGCGGCCGAGCACGACGACCCCGCTACCCGCGAGCGGGCCCGCGCGAAGGCCGAACGCTGGCGGGCGGTCCTCGCGGGCATGACCGACGGCCGGCTGACGGTCGGGTCGCGCACCCCGGTCGCGGACACGCCGGCGTGGGTGACGCTCGAGGTGGCGCACGGCGGTTTCGCGACCGGCCGACTGCTCGCCGAGGCGCCGCTGAGCGACGACGAGTCGGCCCGGGTCGCCGCGCTGCCGCCCGGGTCGCCCGGGTCGCCCGGCGACACCGAGCGCGAGCGGCTCAACCTCTGGTACCTCGGCGACGCCGGGCAGGCCGAGCTGCTGGCCGCGCTCGACTCCGAGCGGTACCGCATCGAGCTGCCCGAGGACGCCGCCCTGCTCACCGTCGCCTGGCTGCTCCGGCACGGCCTGCACGAGGCGGCGCTCGACCTCGTCGCCGAACTGCGGCCTGGATGGACCGGCTGCGGTTCAGCCCGCGGCTGGAGGCGGCGACCCGCCCGGCCGGCGCCTCGGTGCACCTCGAGCCGGTCGGGGCGGTGCGGACGACGTTGCGCGGGCGCGTGGTGCCGGCGCAGGTCGCCGTCATGCGCGAGACGCTGCGGGTCTGGCATCCGCTGTTCGACCGGCTGGTCGCGCTCTGGTGCGACACCGTCGAAGGCGACCTCCCCACGGTGGTCGACGACGGCGTGAGCGGCGGCTGGCCGTGTCGTCAGTGGCCCGCCGACTGGGCGGCGCGCCGGGTCGAATGGCTGGCCGACTACGCGGCGGCCGTACGCTCGCACCCGCTGGCGGCCGGACACCGGCGGCCGAAGAGCAACTTCTCCCGGCTCCGCGCCGCCCTCGAACGCTGCCCCGAGGACAGCTCGCTGCTCACCGGCCGCGAGGTCGGCTGGGTCCGGCGCGCGCTGGCCAACGCGGTCACGGCGCACGGTGCGCCCGGATCCGAGCGCCGGGCCGCGCTGCGCGCCGTCCAGGCCGCTGTCGCCGTCCGTCCCACCCACGCCGCCATCGCCCAGGTGCTGGCCGACCGCCTCGAGCCGTTCCCCGCCGACGGCGGCCTGCCGTCCGTCGACGCCGTAGCGCACGAGCTGACGGCCGGCGAGGCTCGCGCCGTCGGCCCCGACGCCGCCGGTCAGCCGGTGCCGCCGCGGCTGGTCTCGAAGGTCGAGCGGGCGCTCGAGGCCCCGGTCGACGTGCTGGTCGAGCGCGGGGTCATCGGCTCCGGCGAGGTGCTGGCGACGGTCCTGCCGCAGGTGACGTCGCAGCTGCTGGCCGCGAACATCGACGACGCCGCGCTGCGGCAGCTGTACACGCAGGCCTATGCCGCGTTCCGCCGGCGACGCGGGTTGCTCCTGCTGAACCTCGAGCACCAGGTGGGGTTCGACGAGCTGCCGTGGGTCCGCGCCGTCGCCCCGCAGCGGGCGGCCCGCACGGAGTCGGCGCAGGGAGCGCGACAGGCGCTGCGGCAGACCACGCTGCTCGCGCTGACGGCGTTCCCGCAGACGATCCTGCCGAACCCGCTGCTGCGCGAGTTCGGCGCGCTGGCGACCCAGGCCGGCTTGCGGCTGCCGCTGGTCGAGGAGGTCGCGGCCGACATCTTCATGGGCACGTTCACCCGCAAGTGGCACGACGCCGCGACGGTGGCGAGCACCGTCCTCGCCGGGTCGCTGTACGCGCGCTACTACGACCTGCCCGAGGCCGCGTACTGGGCGGCGCACGAGCCACCGCCCGAGCCGGCGGGGCCGCCGGACGCGTCGCGGCGTGAGCCGGTCACCGCGGACGCGTTCGCCGCGCTGTGCGCGAGCCGGGCCGCCGCCGAGGCCCAGCCCAGTGCTGGGGGCGCTCCCTACGTGGCCGTCAACGGCACCGTCATCGAGCAGAGCCAGATCCTCACCACGCACAACCTCGCCCCGCTGATGCGAGAGCTGGACCTCACAGACCGGCTGCGGTCGGCCGCGCCCGAGCTCACCGCGGCCGTCGTCCAGTGGCTGGTGCGCCGGCTGAGCCAGCCCGCGCCGTCGAGGCATGCGGCCCTGATCGCGGTGAAGAACGCCGCCTACGCCTGGCGGCAGGCGATCTTCTTCGCCGGCCTGGGCGACGCGGACCAGCAGCGCGCACTACTCGACGAGCTACGCCGCCTCCTCGACGAGGCGCGGCTCGACCGGTTCCGCCCCACCGTCGACGGTCTCGCCCACGTGGTGGGCGGCGGCCGGTTCGCGCCGGACGGCACCGTGCCCGGCGGCGAGGGGCGGCGGCTGCTCGGCTGGACCGCCGGCACCCACTGGTACCTCACCGGCTAGACCCGTGGCGGCCACATGGTCACCAGCAGTGCGGCCGCCTGACTCCTTCAGCCAGGACGGCATCGCAACGGTGTAGCGGTCCGTGTCCGGCCGCTGCGATCATCCAGGATCTGTGAGGTGATAACGCCACCGACCCTGGATGATCTTGGAGAAGTGACGGTCCGTCAGACTCAGCCGCCGGCCGCCGCGCGGGCGAGGGCGTCGAGGCCGCGGGCGACGTCCGCGTCGTCGGTGGACCAGTTGCTCACCGAGATGCGCAGCACCTCGCGGCCGCGCCAGAGCGAGCCGGTCATCCAGACGGTGCCGTCGTCCATGAGCCGGCGGCCGACCTCGCGGGCGCGCTCGTCGGAGCCGAAGGAGAGGCAGACCTGCGTGAACTCGACCTCGTTGAGGACCTCGGCACCGGGCACCTCGCGCCGGATGCCGTCGGCGAAGGCGGCGGCGTGGCGGCAGAGCCGGTCGACCAGGTCGGCCAGCCCGGACCGGCCGAGCGAGCGCAGCGCCGCCCACACCGGCACCGACCGCGCCCGCCGGGAGAGCTCCGGCACCCGCTCGTACGGCTCGAGGTAGGTCGCGTCGGTGACCAGGTAGTCGGCGTGGTAGCTCATAGCCGACCGCAGCGCCGCGGGGTCGCGGACGGCGACGATGCCGCTGTCGTACGGCACGTTGAGCGTCTTGTGCGCGTCGGTCGCCCACGAGTCGGCGGTCTGGGCGCCGGCGAGCAGCCCGCGGGTCCGCGGCGAAGCCGCCGCCCACAGCCCGAACGCGCCGTCGACGTGCACCCAGGCGCCGACGGCGTGAGCGGCCGGGATGATCTCGGCGAACGGGTCGAAGCCGCCGGAGTGGATGTTGCCGGCCTGCACGCAGACGATCGTCGGCCGGTCCGCCGCGCCCGCGTCGCCCAGCGCCGCCAGCAGTGCGTCCGCCCGCATCCGGCCCTGGTCGTCGACGGCGACGGCTTGCGGCGCGCCGAGCCCGAGGTAGCGCAGCGCGGAGTCGACGGAGTCGTGCCGTTCCTCGCCGACGAGCACCCGGACCCGCGGCGCCCCGGCCAGCCCGTGCTCGCCCACGTCCCAGCCGGCCCGGGCGAGGACGTGGTCGCGCGCGGCGGCCAGGCCGGCGAAGTTCGCCATGGTCGCGCCGGTCACGAACCCGACCCCCGCACCGGACGGCAGCCCGAGCAGGTCGAGCAGCCAGCCCGCCGCGATGTCGTCGACGGCGGTGCCGGCCGGGCTGGCGGCGCGCAGGGCGGCGTTCTGATCCCAGGCGCTGACCAGCCAGTCCGCGGCCAGCGCCGCGGGCAGCGTGCCGCCGATGACGAAGCCGAAGAACCGGCCCGACGGCGTCGCCACCAGCCCCGGCTCGGCGGCGTCGGCCAGCAGCCGCACCACGTCGGCCGGGTCGGACGACCCGTCGGGCAGCACCGTCCCCAGGGCCGCGCGCACGTCGTCGGCGCTCACCTGCGCCCGGACGACCCGCTGGTCGAGCCCGTCCAGCCAGGCCCGGGCCCGGCCGCTGGCGACGTCCAGCGCCGCGTCGAAGTCCTTGCGTGGTGCGCTCATGCCGGCCCCCTTGCCCCGAAGCGTGACAGTCCAGTGTCCAGCGCGGCGACGTGCAGGGCCACCGGCCCCACGGTGAGCATGCCGCTGCCCGCCCCCGCCAGCTCACCGGTCGCCGGCGCCAGCGCCGTCCGGGCCCGCGCCATCACCGCCCGGTCGCCCAGCAGCAGCGCGGCCCGGCCGGTCAGGCACCACAGCGCCTCGAGCAGCAGATCGGGCGGCGGTTCCGGTGCCGCCGTCAACGCTTCTGCCGCCTCGCCGGACCGCTCGGCCGCCAGCAGCAGGAGCGGCCGCACCCACGGCATGTACGGACCCCAGTCGGTGTCCTCGGCGAACACCGACAGCGGCCGGTCGTGCCAGACCCGCAGGCACAGCAGCGCGAGCGGCAGCAGCCCGCGCTCGACGCCCGGCATCCCGGCACCCTCGAGCACCGTGGCCGCGTCGACGTAGGCGGCCTCGACCTCGTCGAACGCCTCCACCCCGCCCTCCGCGGCCAGCCGCAGCGCCCGGTACCACCGCGTGAACACGTCGACCAGTGGGCGCTCGTGCCGCCGGGCCAGCGCGTCGGCCGCGGCCGCCTGCACCTCGGCGCCGTCGAAGTCCCCCAGCGCGCTCAGCGCCTGCATCCGCACCAGCCGGCCGAGGATCTCAGAAGCCGGCAGACCGTGCGTCGCCGACACCGAGACCAGTTCGGCGCCGATCGCGTCGCGTTCCGGGGCAAGCCCGGCCCGCTGGAAGGTCTGCACCCACCGGGCGTTCAGCGCGAACGCCAGCAGCCCGGGGTCGGCCAGTCCGCGGGCCAGCCGCTCCGCCTCGGCGGCGGCCTGCGCGGGTCGCGGCGAGCGGGTCCCGCGCGACTCCATCGCGATGGTCGCCAGCAGCCGCGCCCGCACACCCCGGGACCCGCCGGCCCCCGGACCGAGCCCGGTCAACGCACGCTCGGCCGCCGCCACCACGTGCGCCGACCGGTCCGGGTGGTCCGACCGCGTCCAGATGCCCGGCACGTCGTACAGGCCGATGACCCGTGCGGTCAGCTCCGGGTCGCCGAGCCGCTCCGCGGCGGCGATGGCGGCCACCCGCTGCTCGTGTGCCGCCTCGAGCCCACGCCCGCCAGTCAGCGCGAGCAGGCGCAGCAGTCCCACCGTCGACTCCAGCCGTCCACGCGCGCCGGCCGCCACCGTCTGGTCGTACGCGGCCGCGGCCTCGGCCCACACCCGCTCGACGGCGTCGGCCTCGAGCGCACCGGACTGTCGCAGCAGGTCGGTCTCGAGCCGGCGCAGCCGCTGCCCCGGGTCGACGCCCAGTTGCTCGGTCAGCAGCGTCCGGGCCCGGCGCACGACGGCGAGCGCGTCGGCCTGCCGGCCGGTGCGGTAGAGCGCGAGCGCCAGCAGCCGCCAGGCGTCCTCACGCCACGGATGGGCGGCGACGTGCCCGTCGAGGTCGGGGACGGCGTCAGCGGCGCGGCCGAGCGCGAGCAACGCCTCCGCCCGCCGCTCGACCGCCGTCAGCCGCAGCTCCTCGAGCCGGGACCGCTCGGCCCGCGCCCACGGCGCCGCCGCGAAGTCCGCGTACGCCGGGCCACGCCAGAGCGCGAGCGCGGCGTCGAGCCCGGCGAGCGCCGCCGCGGGGGAACCACCCGCCGCACCGTTCACGCCGTCGGCGAACCGCCAGGAGTCGACGGCGTCCGCGGCGGCCCGCAGTGCATAGCCGGGACCCTTGGTGACCAGCACCGTCGCCGGCGACCGCGGCGCCCGGTCCGGCTCGACGGCCCGGCGCAGCGCGGCGACGAACGTGCGGACGGCGACGACGGCGCCGTCGGGCGGCGTCTCCCACAGGTCGGCGACGATCCGCTCGACCGGGACGACCCGACCGCGCGCGACGATCAGCCGGGCCAGCACCTCGCGATGCCGCGGCCCCTTGAGGTCGACGTCCCCACCAGTGGAGGACCAGGCGACTACCGGCCCGAGCACGCCGAACCGCGTGCTCATCGGACGCTCATCGGCGGGCCGGAGGCTGGACTCCATGACACCGACCATCCCTGATTTCGAGTACGCGCGCATCACCGTCGCCGACGGCGTCGCGCTGCAGACCGCCGTGGGCGGGTCCGGCCGCCCGGTCGTCCTGCTGCACGGGTTCCCGCAGACGCACCTGATGTGGCGACACGTCGCGGCCGGCCTGGCCGAGGACCACACCGTCATCGTTCCGGACCTCCGCGGCTACGGAGCCAGCGACAAGCCGGCGGAGGCCGGGCCTCACACCTACTCCAAGCGGACCATGGCCGCCGACGTCGTCGCCCTCGCGGCGCACCTCGGGCACGACCGGTTCGCGCTGGCCGGGCACGACCGCGGCGCGCTGGTCGCGATCCGCGCGGGCCTGGACCACCCGGACCGGGTCACCCACCTCGCGTCGCTGGACGTGCTGCCGACGCTGGACATGTGGGACGTGCTGCACGGCGTGCGGGCGTCGGTCGCGTTCCACCTGTACCTCATGGCGCAGCCGCCCGGCCTGCCGGAACGCATGATCGCGGCGACGGCGGACGTGTTCTTCGGCCACTTCCTCGACGCGTGGGGCGCACCGGGCGACGACGCGCTGCCGGCCGACGTCCGGGCCGAGTACCTGCGGGCCTCCGCGGCCGCCGTCACGTCGATCGTCGCCGACTACCGGGCGTCGGCCGGCATCGACGTCGACCACGACGCCGCCTCCCGGGCCGCCGGCGAGACGCTGTCCATGCCGGTCACGGTCGTCCAGCAGGACTGGGGCGCGGCCCTCGGGTACGACGCGGCCGGGCTGTGGCGGGCGTGGGCGCCGGACCTGCGGCACACCACGACCACCACGGGTCACTTCATGGCGGAGTCGGCGCCGGCCGAGATCGAGGCCGAGCTGCGGGCGCTGCTCGCCCGCTGACGCACTTCGGCCGCGTGTCGGTGCCGGCCGCTAGTGTCCGCCGCATGACCAGTGCGAGCCTGTGCTGCCCCATCGTCGAGCTGCGGCAGTACACCGTGCACGCCAATCGCCGCGACGACCTCATCACCCTGTTCGACCGCGAGTTCGTCGAGACGCAAGAGGTGCTCGGCATGCGGCTGATCGGCCAGTTCCGCGACCTCGACCGGCCCGACCGCTTCGTCTGGATCCGCGGGTTCGCCGACATGCCCACCCGCATGGAGGCGCTGACGGCGTTCTACTCGGGCCCGGTGTGGAAGCAGCACGGCGCGGCCGCCAACGTCACCATGATCGACGTCGACGACGTGCACCTGCTGCATCCGGTCGACGACGGCGCCGGCTTCCCGTTCCCCGGGGTGGGCGAGCCGGTCGAGCGACCACCCGCCGACGCCACTCTGACGCCGTCATCGCGGGTCGAGGTCATCGTCTGCCCGGTCGACGGCGACCTGGACGAGTTCGGCCGGTTCTTCGCCGCCGAGGTCGAGCCGCAGCTGGGCGGCACACCGCTGGCCCGGCTCGAGACCGACCCGTCGCCCAACACCTATCCGGCGCTGCCGGTGCGCCCGGACGAGAACGCCTACGTCCGGGTCGCCCGCTTCGACGACGCCGACACCTACGCGGAGTACCGAGCCGCGCGCGAGCGGCGACCGGAACTGCGCGCCGAACTGGCGAAGCGCCTCACCGGGCCGCCGGCCGTCCTGCGGCTCGCGCCCACAGCCCGGTCACTGCTGCGCTGAGGCGCCGTCGTCCAGGCGCGGCGCGTAGTGGTCGAGGAAGATCCGCGCCACCAGCTCGCCCCGCGACGATGCGCCGGTCTTGTCGAAGATCGACTTGAGGTGGTCCTGCACGGTGTACGGCGACAGGTGCAGCTCGGCCGCGATCCGCTCCGTGCTGTGCCCGTGCGCGACCAGCCGGGTGATGACGCGCTCGCGCTCGGTCAGCCCGTAGGCGGCGGCGACCAACGGCGCCAGCTCGGCCGGGCCCGCAGGGTGCAGCACGACGGTGACCCGCGGATCGTCCTGGTCGAGCCGCGACGCGCGCAGGCTCAGCCAGCGGCCCGAGCGCGTGCGCGCCCTGCCGTACGCGGAGCGGCCGGCAGCCCCGGCAGCAGACCGGGCGCGGCCCGCGACCGCCCGCACGGCCACCGGCAGTGCTCCGTCGTCGCTTCCAGGGACACGGAGGTCGTCGAGCCAGCGTTCCGCAGCCGCGTCGGCACCCGTCACGGCACCGCCCGCGCCGACCACGAGCAGGCCCGTCTCGCCGCCGGCGGCGGGCGAGGCGGCCAGCAGCGCCCGCCGCACCCCCTCGGCGAGCAGGCCGGACAGTGCGGCGACGAAGCCGACCTCGGCGGGCGTGAACCACGGGTCGCCGTGCTCGCGCTGCAGAGTGAGCGCGCCCCAGGTCCCGGTGCCGGCTGCGAGCAGCGCACGGAGCTCGTCGTCCCAGCCGTGCGGGCGGCGCACCTCGCGTTGGCGGGTGCTGCGGTCGAGGTCGCCGTCGGTGGCGGCGCTGAGACTGGCCGCCGGTGACGGCCGCCGCCCGAGCTGGACGAACGTGTTGACGTCGGCCTCGAGCAGCTCGATCTCCATCAGCCGGGCCCGGTCCGGCGCGGGCAGCCCGTTCACGACGACCTCGCCGGTCGGCAGCAGCGTGGCGGGGTCGAGCGTCAGCACACAGACGCCGGCGAAGGAGACGGTACGCCCGACGACCTCGGCGGCGCGGAGCGAGAAGTCCCGCACCCCGAGGCCGCCGTCGAGGAGTGTCGTGAGGTCGCGCCGTGCCTGCGCGACCGGCAGGGTCGCCACCTCGCCAGGCTAGCTCGCACCGCCGTCCGCCCCGATTCCCAGGAATCTGGGATGGGCACGCGGGTCGCCGCAGGGGGACGGTGGACGGTGTGACGGACGAGGCAACGCGACCGCTGACCGGCCTGCCCGCGCTCGACGGCACCGTCCTGCGGTCCGAGGAGGCGCTGGCCGAGGCCGCCGACGACTTCGGGCACCTGGTGTCGCTGCGGCCGCTGGCCGTGCTGCGGCCCGGGTCGGCCGGCGACGTCGCGGCGGTCGTGCGCTGGGCTGCGGCGCAGGGCGTCCCGGTGGTGGCCCGCGGTGAGGGGCACTCGGTCTACGGCCGATCCCAGGTGGACGGCGGCATCGTCGTCGACATGCGCCCGCTCGGCGCCGTCTCGCCGCCGGAGCAGGGCCGGATCGCGGTGGGCGCGGGCGCGACCTGGCGGTCGGTGCTGGCGGCGACCCTGCCCGCCGGCTCACCCCGCCGGTGCTGCCGAACTACCTCGACCTCTCCGTCGGCGGCACTCTCGCCGTCGGCGGGGTTGGCGGCGCGACGCACCGGCACGGCCTGGTGACCGACACCGTGCTGGAGCTGGACGTCGTCACCGGCGACGGCGAGGTCACGACCTGCTCGCCCACCCGGAACGCCGGCCTGTTCGACCAGGTCCGCGCCGGGCTCGGGCAGTTCGGCATCGCCACCCGGGCGGTCCTGTCGCTGGTCGAGGCGCCGGAGCGGGCGCGGCGGTACACGCTGCGCTACCCGGACCTCGCCGCCCTGGCCGCCGATCAGGAGCTGCTGCTGCACAGCGGCCGGGCCGGCCACCTGCAGGGCTCGGTCCTGCCCACGGACGCCGGCTGGCGGTACCAGCTGGAACTGGCCGTCTTCGACGCGGACGAGGACGGCGCCGCCGTCCTCCGCGACCTCGAGGACCACCGCGCCGATGCGCAGATCGAGGACGTCTCGTACCGCGAGCACCTGGAGGCGTTCGACCGGTTCACCGAACTGCTCCGCTCGACCGGCGAGTGGTCCGTCCCGCATCCCTGGCTGCTGACGTTCCTCCCGGGATCGGTGGCGGTGCCGGCGGCGCAGGGCATCCTCGACGACCTCACCCCCGGCGACCTCGGCGACCACGGCGCCGTCCTCTTCCATCCCGTCAGCACGAGAGCGTTCGCCACGCCGCTGGCGCAGATCCCGGACGAGGCGGTCGTCTACCCGTTCAACCTCATCCGGTTCGCCTCCCACCCCGGCTCCGCAGCCGCGATGGTCCGGCAGAACCACGAGGTCCACGACCGGGTCCGCACCGCCGGCGGCACCCTCTATCCGGCGAGCGCGATTGGACCAGTTCCGGCCTGACCCGGCAGGAAGGCCGCTGGCCTGCGGCATCACCGGCACCAGCCGGGCGCCACTGGTCTAAAGCAGCTTCGCCGTTCGTCTGGTGCGGCCCAGCGGCAGGGACTATAAAGGTGCGCACCTCACCTCACGTCGAGGAGCTCACGGACATGGCGAACGACGCATTCGGATCGGCGACCGGCAAGGTCGCCCAGGTGCGCGGCCGCCTCCTCGAGCTCATCGACGGCGGCGACGAAGGCGTCGCGCTCCCGTCGGAACGCCGGCTGGCGCACGACTGGGGAGTGGCCCGCATGACGCTGCGGCGGGCCCTCGACGACCTGGCGACGGCCGGGTTCGTCGTACGTGAGCACGGCCGGGGCAACTTCGTCGCGCGACCGAAGTTGAACCGCCGGCTCGCGATGACCTCGTTCTCCGAGGAGATGCGCAGTCGCGGCCTCGTCCCGGGCAGCGAGACGCTGGAGTTCCGGCGGCTCCCGGCCGGCCCGCGCCACGCCCGCACGCTGCGCATCCCCGTCAACACCCCGATCGTCCGCTTCACCAGGCTCCGCACGGCCGACGGCGACCCCATCGGCCTCGAGACCACCTGGGTGGCCGACGACGTCGTCCCCGGCCTGACGCCGGCGGACCTGAACGGCTCCTGGTACGACCTGCTGGCCGGCCGCTACGGCATCCCCATCCTCACCGGGCGCACCACCATCGAGCCGACGCTGCTCGACGAGCAGGACGCCGCGTTGCTGCACACCGAGCCGGGGCGGCCGGCGTTCCAGCTCGACGTCGTCACGTTCGGCGCGAACGGCCGGGTCGTCGAGTGCGGCACGGACATCTTCCGCGGCGACCGGTTCCAGCTCACGGCCGAACTGAGACCCGTCCCCGCACCGGCCCTGCGCCGCGTCCGGCGACCCGCCTGACCTTCCTCACCGCCCCGTCGTGGGCGGCCCGACGAAAGCGAGCATTCCCATGAGCGCACGTCCGCGCGCCCGCACGGTCCTGATACCGGCCCTGGCCCTGCTGGCGGTGGCCGCCGGCTGTGGCTCCGACGACGGCGGGTCGACCGGCGAGGGCGACCAGATCGAGCTGACCTACTGGACCCACACGCACCCGCCGATGACCGAGCTGAACGAGCAGCTCATCGCGGAGTACGAAGAGGCCAACCCGAACGTGAACATCACCTACGAGACGATCCCGAACAACGACTTCGGCACCAAGATGCTGACGTCGCTCTCCAACGGGTCCGGCCCGGACATCATCAACATGGACGACAGCGCGCTGCGCGGCGAGTACATCCCGAAACAGCTGCTGGCGCCCATCGACCCGGCTGCGTTCGGCGCGGAGTCGGTCGAGGAGCTCGAGGGCCGCTACGTCGACGGCACGCTCGACGGCGCGAAGGGCGACGACGGCACCCTCTACGGCGTGCCCAGCGAGTTCAACGCCACGGCGTTCGCCATCAACACCCAGCACTTCGCCGACGCCGGCCTCGACCCCGCCAGCCCGCCGGAGACCTGGGAGGACGTGTCCGAGTACGGCCAGCAGCTGGTCGCCGCGGGGCACGAGGGCTTCAACTTCGTCTACCTGCACGCCGGCTGGTACACCCAGCAGCTGCAGACGCTGCTGAACGAGACCGGCGGCTCGATCCTCAACGAGGACGGCGACGGGTCGGCGCTCACCGAGCCGGAGTCGGTCGAGGCGCTGCAGATCTGGCACGACCTCATCCGCGAGGACCAGGTCGGCAACGCCGACACCGCGTCGCGCGAGGCGACGTCGCCGTTCGAGGACTTCGCCTCGGGCCGGCGCTCGATGACGATGATCTACCCGTGGGCGGTCGAGCAGATCGCCATCGACAACCCCGAGACGTTCGAGAACCTGGCCGTCGTCCCGCTCCCGCAGGTCGACCCGGCCAACCCGTCCGGGCGCTGGTACGGCTACTACTTCGCCGTCAACAAGGCCTCCGAGCAGCAGGAGGAGGCGTGGAAGTTCATCGAGTACATGACGTCGCAGAGCGAGCGCTGGCTCTCCGACGTCAGCTTCGTCCAGCCGCTGAAGGACTGGGAGCAGTCGCCGGCCGCGGCCGAAATCCCGTTCCTCGACGTCTGGTCGCAGGCCTACCAGCAGGGCAAGTTCGACGAGGTCGGCCCGCACTGGAGCGAGGTGCAGGACGCCATCAAGGCGGCGGTCGAGCGGACCGTCTTCGACGGCCAGCCACCGGCCGAGAGCCTCGAGGAGGCCTCGGAGTCGGTCGAGCAGAGCGTCACGAGCTAGTCGGATGGCGTTGACTCGAACCGCACCGGGCCGGGCCCGCACCGCGCGGGCCCGGCCCCCGGGCTCCGGCGGCTCCGGCTGGCGGCGCCGCCGCGACGTGATCGGCCTGGTGTTCGCGCTGCCCGCGCTGGTGCTCTTCGCGGCGTTCGCGATCTACCCGATGCTGCGGGTGTTCCAACTGAGCCTGTACGACTACAACCTGACCAGCCCGCCGGTCTGGGTCGGGCTGGACAACTTCCGCTTCCTCTTCGGCGACGAGCGGTTCCTGGCGTCGCTCGGCGCCTCGCTGTTCTACGTGGTCGTCACCTACGGGCCCGCGGTGCTGCTGGCGCTGGTCCTGGCGCTCGGCCTGAACACGCGGATGCGCGGCAGCGCGTTCGTGCGGCTGCTGTACTTCGCGCCTGTCGCGACGTCGTGGGTGGCGGTGTCGGTCATCTGGCGGCTGGTCCTGCAGCCCGAGGGACTGCTCAACCAGACCCTGAACACCGACCTCCCGTGGCTGACGTCGAGCACCTGGGCGAAGTGGGCCATCGCGATCGCCGCGATCTGGAAGGAGGTCGGGTTCTTCCTCATCATCTTCCTGGCCGGCCTGCAGAACATCCCGAAGGACCTGCAGGAGGCGGCCTCGCTCGACGGCGCCGGCTCGCTGCGGCGGCTGCGCTACGTGACCCTGCCGCTGCTCAAGCCGATCACCGTCGTCGTCCTGGTCATGGCCGTGATCCGCGGCTTCCAGTCGTTCAGCCCGCAGGTGGTGCTCACCGGCGGCAGCTTCGGCACCGAGGTGATCAACCTGTTCGTGTACAAGACGGCGTTCGCCAGCGCCCGCATGGGCCGCGCGTCCGCCGTCGCCGTCCTCATGTTCATCCTGCTGCTGATGGTGACGTTCGTGCAGCTCCGCGCCTTGAGGAAGTCGGCATGAGCGCCGGGGTGATGGAACGGACGGCGTCGCCGTCGCGCCCGGTGTCGCGGAAGCGCCGGCCGGTCGGCAAGGTCGTCGTGTTTGTCCTGCTACTCGCCGGCGGGCTGGTGTTCGCGTCGGTGTTCCTCTACGCGGCGCTGTCGGCGGTGAAGCCGGCCGACGAGATCCTGGCCAGCCCCATGCGCTGGCTGCCGTCGCAGTGGCTCTGGGGCAACTTCGCGCTGCCGTTCGAGCAGGCGCCGTTCGCGCGCTACTACCTCAACAGCACCGTGGTCGGTGTCTCGGTGACGGTGCTCAACGTCGTCACCTGCACGCTGGCGGGCTACAGCTTCTCGAAGTTCGCCTACCGCGGCCGCAACGTGCTGTTCCTCGTCGTGCTGGCGACGCTGATGGTGCCGCTCGAGGTCATCTACGTCCCGCTGTACGCGCTGGTCTTCGACCTCGGCTGGGTCAACAGCTTCGCCGGGCTGATCGTCCCGTCGGCCACCAGCGCGTTCGGGATCTTCCTCATGCGCCAGAGCATCGAGGGACTGCCGGACGAGCTGCTGGAGGCGGCCCGCATCGACGGCGCCGGCGAGCTGCGGATCCTCTGGCACGTCGTGGCGCCGATGATGGTCTCGCCCATGGCGGCGCTGGCACTGTTCATCTTCATGACCAACTGGGACAGCCACCTGTGGCCGCTGCTCGTCGGCAACGACGCCGACCACCAGACGCTGCCGGTCGGGCTGGCGGCGATGCAGGCGAACAACCTGGGCTCCGGCGGCATCCCGATGATGATGGCCGCGGCGCTGCTGGCCCTGCTGCCCACGCTGCTGCTCTTCCTCGTCCTGCAGCGCAAGTTCGTCGAAGGGATCACGATGACGGCGGGGATCAAGTGAGCCTGGAACTGGCCGTCGACGGCGGGCAGACGAACCTGCGCATGGCCCTGGTGAAGGACGGCGCCGCCGCCGAGATCGCGCACGCCGGCGGCTTCGCCTACAGCGGCCAGACCGACCTGCTCGACAGCGTCGCCGACGCGGTGACCGAGGCGTTCGAGGCCCTCGGCGCGCCGGCCGGCATCGAGCGGATCTGCCTCGGGCTCACCGCGGCGCCGCTGCAGCCGGACCGGCGGTTCCGGCTGGCCGAGCGGATCCGCGACCGCCTCGGCGGCGCGGAGGTCTGGCTCGGGCCGGACATGGTGACGGCGCACGCGGGGGCGCTCGGCGGTGCGGCCGGGGTCGTGACGACGGCCGGCACCGGCGTGGTCTGCCTCGGCATCTCCCCCGACGGGTCCGCGCACCAGGCCGACGGCCACGGCTACCTGCTGGGCGACTCCGGCAGCGGGTTCGCCGTCGGGCGCGCGGCGCTGCGCGCGGTCATGGCCGAGCGCGACGGCCGCGGCGCGGCCACGGCGCTGACCGACGCGGCTCGCGAGGCGTTCGGCGACCTCGCCGGGTTGTCGCAGCGCATCTACACCTCCACCGCTCCGGTGCGGATCGTCGCGAGCTGCACGTCCTGGGCGGCCGCGGTCGCCCGGTCCGGCGACCCAGTGGCACGGGCCATCTGGGCCGGCGCCGTCGAGGACCTGGTCGAGACGACGGCCGCCGTGCTGGCCCGGGCGTTCCCGGACGGCGGCCCGGACGTCGCGCTGTCCTACACCGGCGGGCTGTTCACCATCGACGACCTCGTGCGCCGGCCGTTCGTCGACGCCGTCCACGCGCGGTTCCCGGGCGTGCGGGTGCACGAGCCGCTGGGCAACCCGCTCGACGGCGCCGTCCGGCTGCTGGCCGGCGGGCTCGGACCGTACGCACCGCTGATGCTGACCGCCGGGAGTGACGCCCATGTCTGACGCCGTGTTCCCGCTCCGCTCCGTCGTGGTCTCCTGCCAGGCGCAGCGCGACAGCCCCTTGTACGGGCCGGGCCCGATGGCGCTCATGGCCCGGGCGGCCGCGGCCGGCGGCGCCGCCGGGATCCGGGCCAACGGGCCGGCCGACGTGGCCGCCATCAGCGCCGTCGTCGACCTGCCGATCCTGGGCATCAACAAGACCGGCGACCGCGACGGCGTGTACATCACGCCCACGTTCGAGTCGGCCGCGGCGGTGGTGCGGGCCGGGGCGACGGCGGTGGCGCTCGACGGGACGGCGCGGCCGCGACCCGATGGCGGCTCGCTGGGCGAGCTGGTGGCCCGGATCCACGACGAGCTGGGCGTCCCCGTCATGGCCGACGTCGACTCGCTGGACGCCGGCCGGTATGCCCGGGCGGCCGGCGCCGACCTGGTCGGGACGACGCTGTCGGGCTACACCGGGGCGCCCGGTGGCGACGGGCCGGACCTCGCCCTGGTGCGGACGCTGGCCGACGAGCTGGACTGCCCGATCGTCGCCGAGGGCCGGTTCTGGACCCGCGAGGAGGTGCTCGCCGGCTTCGAGGCCGGCGCGCACACCGTCGTTGTCGGGACCGCGATCACCAACCCGACGGCCATCACCCGGCGCCTGGTCGAGGCGGTGCGATGAGGGCCGGCCACGGGACCGCGCTGCTGAGCGTGCCCGACGGCACGCCGATGGGCGGGTACGCGGCGCGGACCGGCGGATCGTCCAGCGAGCTGGCGCCGCTGCAGGTCGACTGCGTGTCGATCGCCTCGGGCGCGGACCGGTTCCTGCTGGTCGTGGCCGAGTTGGTGGGCGTCAACGCCGACCTCGCGGCGGAGATCCGCCGGCGGGTCCCCGGGGAGGTCTGGATCTCTGCGACCCACACGCACTCCGGCCCCGACGTCGGCACCCGGCCCGGCGGCGGCACCACGCCCGCGGCCTGGGTCGACGCCGTCGCCGACGCGGCGGCCGAGGCGGCCCGGCGGGCGGTGGCGTCGGAGGCCGAGTGCCTCGGCAGCCACCACGACGGCCGGCTCGACGGCGTCGGGGCCCGGCGCAGCGTCGACACCGGCGAGCGATCGGTATCGGTGGACGTCCTGCGCTTCGCCGGCGCCGACGGCCGCACCGTGGGCGTGCTGGCGGTGGTGCCGGTCCACCCGACGGTGCTCCCGGCGTCGTCCTGCGCGGTCAGCGGCGACCTCGCGGCGTGGATCCGGGAGGAGCTGCGGGCGCGGCTCGGCGGGTCTGCATGGGTGGTGGTCGCGACCGGCGCTGCCGGCGACATCAGCACCCGCTGGACCCGGGCGGGGCAGACCGAGGCCGACGGACGGAAGCTGGCCGGGCTGGCGGCGGACCAGGTCGCCGGCTTGCTCGCGGCCGGTCCCGGACGGGCCTGGACCGCCGACGACGGCATCGTCGCGGACCGGCACACGCTGACGCTGCCGGCCCGGCAGGACGACCGGGGCCGGCTCGACGGGCTGCGCGCCGCCTTCGCCGCCCAACTGGCCGGGGTGGCGCCCGACGGACCCGCGGGCCGAGCCGCGCTCACGGCGCTGCAGGGCATCGACGCGGCCGCCGCCCGCACCCGCGACGCGACCGCAGCTGACGCCGTCACCCCCGAGGCCGTGGCCCTGGAGCTCGCCGTCGCCCGGCTGGGCGACCTGACCCTGCACGGCATCGGCGGCGAGCCGTTCCTGTCTCTGCGCGACGCCGCGGCGCCGGCCGTCCTGCTGGGGTACGCGAACGGCTACGCCGGCTACCTCCCCGCGGCGGCGGACTTCGAGACGCCCGCCTACGAGGTGCTCATCTCCCCCTTCCGTCCCGACGCCGCCGACCACGTCGCCGGGGCCCTGCACGAGCTCGCCCATCGATCCACCCACGGAGGCTGATCACGTGACCACCACCGACCTCGAGCCGATCGGCCAGCCGGCCGCCGCGCGGATCCTGCGGGAGGCCGCCGACCGGCTGATCGCCACGCAGGCCGAGGCCATCTCCGCGGCCGCGCGCCTGGTCGCCGACGGGCTGCGCGCCGGTGGGCTGATCCAGGCGTTCGCCACCGGGCACTCCCGCTCGATCACCGCCGAGATCGTCGGCCGCGCGGGCGGGCTCGTCCCGGCGAACGCGCTGTCCATCAAGGACCTCGTCATGTACGGCGGCGCGGACCCGCGCGAGATCCTCGACCCCACCGTCGAGCGCGACCCGGCGCTCGCCCAGCGCATCCTCGACCTCGCCGAGATCCATCCCAGCGACGTCTTCGTCATCACCTCGAACTCCGGCGGCAACGGCTCCGTCGTCGAGATGGCGCGGCTGGCGAAGGCCGCCGGGCACCCCGTCATCGCGATCACGTCGGCCGAGCACAGCAGCCAGATCACGTCGCGCCACCCGTCCGGCCAGCGGCTGTTCGAGCTGGCCGACGTGGTGATCGACAACGGCTCCCCGCGCGGCGACGCGGCCCTCGCGCTGCCGACGGGCGTGCGCATCACGCCGACGTCCTCGCTGACCGGCGTGTTGATCGCCCAGCTGCTGGTGACGGAGGTGTGCGGGCTGCTGCTCGCGGCCGGCGAGGACTTGCCGGTGCTGGTCTCGGCGAACGTCCCCGAGGGCGACGCGCACAACGAGGCTCTGTTCGCCCGGTACGGCTCGCGGCTGCGCCCGTCCGAGCCGTGACCGGGCCCGTCGCTCAGCCGGTGAGCGCGTCGACGACGATCTCGGTGGCGGCGGCGATCAGCGCCGGGTCGGACTCCGGCTCGGGGTCGAGCCGGTTGCTGTAGACGGCGAGCACGATCGGGGCGGCGCCGGGCGGGGTGATGACGGCGATGTCGTTGCGCCCGCCGTGCGAGGCCGAGCCGGTCTTGTCCGCGACCACCCAGGCCTCCGGGACGCCGGCCCGGATCAGCTCGTCGCCGGTGGTGTTGTCGCGCATGGCGCCGACGAGGACGGCTCGGTCCTCGTCGGCGAGCAGGTCGCCGAGCGCGAGTGCCTCGAGGTTCGCCGCCATGGCCCGCGGCGTGGTGGTGTCGCGGGTCTCGCCGGGGACCCAGTCGCTGAGATCGGGCTCGATGCGGTCGAACGACGTGGTGTCGTCGCCGAAGCCGCGCACGGCCGCCTCGAGCCCGTCCGGCCCGCCGACCTGCTCGAACAGCAGGTTCGCGGCGGTGTTGTCGCTGACGGTGATGGCGGCGCGGATCACCTCGAGCAGCGTCAGCCCGGCGCCGGCCGCCAGCTCTGTGACGGGCGAGTACCCGACGACGTCGGCGGCGTCGTAGACGATGACCTCGTCGAGATCGGCGGCGTCTGTCGCCTGCAGGACGGCCGCGGCCGAGAGCGCCTTGTGCGTCGAGGCGAAGGCGAAGCGCTCGTCCGCGCGGTACTCGACCACCTCCCGGCTCCCGGTGTCGACGGCGTACACGCCCAGCCGGGCGGCGAACTCGTCCTCGAGGGCGGCCAGCGCGGCCATGACCGCGGGGTCGGTGGTGGGTGTGGGGGTCGCCGACGGGGTCGTGCTCGGCGACGTCGCAGCCGGTGCACGGCTCGCGGCCGGGGTCGCGGGCTCGCCCGCGGAGCATCCGGCGAGGACGACGGCCGCGAGGACCGGGAGGATCGTGAGTGCGCGCACCTCGTCAGGTCCAGACCAGACCGGAGCGGTTCGCCCAGTAGAAGGCCGGGTCCTCCGCCAGGTCCTCCAGCGCCGCGCCGTCGGACTCCGGCGCCCGCAGGTTGCTGAGCAGCTGGTCGACGGTAGTGGCGCCGCTCAGGGCGATGTCGACGAACGGCTGCCGCAGGACGACGCCGAGCGCCAGCGCGTCGGGAGCGACCCCCGCCGCGTCGGCCGCCGCGCGGAACGGTGCGACGTCGCCGCGCCCGGTGAGCCGGCCGTTGGCCAGCGTCTCCTTGGCGACCACGAACCAGCCGGCGTCGTGCGCGCGGGCCAGGGCCGGCCCGGCCGACGGCTCGAGCAGGTTCCACGTCGCCTGCACCGCGCCGAACGGGGCCGCCGCGTCCGCCGTCAGCGCCAGGGCCCGGTCGATCACCGCCGCCTGGTCCGGTCCGCTCGACGAGAAGCCGACCCGGACGCCGTCGGCGGCCAGCTCCGCGAGCCGGTCCAGCAGGACGCGGTCGCCGAGGGCCGGGCTGTCGGAGGTGAGGCTGTGCACGAGGTAGACGTCCGGCGGCCCGCCCAGCGCGTCGAGCGTCTCCTGCCACTGCCGCTCGAAGGTCGCCGCCGAGTGGTCCTTGACCTCGTGCACGGCGGCATCGACACGCCAGTCGGCCGTATAGGTGTAGCCCCACTTCGAGCCGACCGTCAGCTCGGCCCGGCGGCCGGGACGCGCCGCCAGCCACTCGCCGAGGAATCGCTCGGCCAGGCCGTACGAGCGGGCGGCGTCGACGTAGCGCACCCCGGCGGCCCAGGCGGCGTCGAGGACGGCGTGCGTGCGGTCGCGCAGTTCGTCGACGCTCGCCGACGCGGTGAAGTCGCGGCCGTGGCCGAGCGTGAGGTACCCCGGCCGGCCGAGAGCGGCCAGCCCGAGCCCGATGCCGCGGACGGCGAGCGGATCGCGCGGCGACGTCATCGGGCCAGCGTAGCCACCGGCGGTCAGAGCGACCGCAGGGGCAGGTTCACCCGGATCTCGGTTCCGCCACCGACCGGGCTGGCCACCCGCATGGCACCGCCGAGCGACTCGACCCGGTCGTAGAGGCCGGTGAGCCCGGTGCCGCGGGACAGGTCGGCGCCGCCGTCGCCGTCGTCGCCCACGACCAGGTGCAGGGCGCCGTCTCGCTCCTCGACGAGGATCTCGATGTGCTCGGCGTTCGCATGCTTGACGGTGTTCGTCAGCGCCTCGGAGGCGACGTAGTAGGCGGCCACCTCGACGGCGTCGCGGTAACGGCTGCCGAGGCGGACGGTGAGGTCGACGGGGACCGGCGAGCGGCGGGCCAGCGTACGCAGCGCCGGCCCGAGACCGCCCTCGGACAGGATCGCCGGGTGGATGCCGCGCGACAGCTCGCGCAGCTGGTCGAGGACCTCGGTGACGTCGTCGGCGAGCCGGCCGACCGCCGCGCTCAGCGCCGGCAGGTCGCGCGGCACCTCGGCCTGGGTGTTGCGCAGCTCCAGCGCCAGCGCGACCAGCCGCTGCTGGGCGCCGTCGTGCAGGTCGCGCTCGAGCCGGCGACGGGTCGCGTCGGCCGCGGCGATGACGCGGGCGCGCGACGCGGCCAGCTGGGTGCGGCTCTCGGTGTTGGCGATGGCGGTGGCCACGATCTCGGTGAACGCGATCAGCCGCTCCTCGGTCTCGGCGGGGAGCAGGCCGGTGCGCGACGCCACGCCGATGCTGCCCCACAGCCGCGACTCGACGGCGATCGGGCTGGCCACCGCCGACCGGACCCCCTCGGTGCGCAGGCTCGGCGGGAGCTCCTGGATCACGGTGACGCCGGAGTAGTCCAGGCGGGCGGACCTGCCCGTGAGCCGCACGTTCTCGATGACCGACGGCTGCTCGGGAAACCACTTCGATCCGGGCTTGCGCCGGTCCGGGTCGCGCCAGCCGCGCGCGGCGAGGTAGGTCGCCGAGCCGTCGCTCTCGAACCGCAGCACCGAGGTGCAGTCGGCGCCCAGCAGCGTGCGGACCTGGTCGGCCACGATCGCGAAGACCGGGCTCGGATCGGCGTCGCCGCGGGCGGCCAGCGTCGCGACCCGGCGCAGCGCGGCCTGTTCGTCGGCACTGCGCCGCAGCCCGGACCGTGCCTCGGCGTTGGTGACGGCGGTGGCCACCAGGTCCGTGAAGCGCTGGATCCGGGCCTCCGTCCCCGGCGGGAACGCGCGGCTGCTCTTCGACGAGGCGGCGGCGACGCCCCACAGGTGCCCGTCGACGATGATCGGGCAGCCGATCGACGTGCGGATGCCCAGTTCGCGGGCCTCCGCGGCGATCGCGCCGTCCTCGAACATGAAGCTGGCGATCCTGGCCGGCCCGCCTGTGCGCAGGACGTCGCGGGCGACGCTGGCGCCGTCGAGCTCGATCCGCGTGCCGACGGCTAGCCGCACGGGCACCCGTCCCCACGAGCCGACGCCGGTCACCGTCCCGTCGGGCTCGTAGCGCTCCAGCCGGGCGAGGTCGGCGTCGCAGAGCAGTCCGACCTCGCGGCAGACCGCCTCGAACAGCTCGGGGGCCGGTACACCCTCGGCGACCAGCGTCGCGACCCGACGCAGCGCGGACTGCTCTCCGGCGAGCTCCTGCGCCGCCCGCGCGGACCGCCGCAGTCCCGCCGCCAGCCCGGCCACCACGACCGCCGTCGCGACGAACACCCCGAGCGCCACCAGCGCCGGGCCCTCGCTCTGCGGCGGTGCGATGACCAGCACGAACGTCGTCACGGCGAGGGCCGAGACCAGTACCGCGGGTCCCGCGCCCCAGCGGATCGCCACGGGCAGGACGGCCAGCAGGTAGACGATCAGCAGGCCGCGCGGCGGGAGTCGCTGGTTCAGCAGCCAGACCGCTCCGGTGGCGACGATGACCAGGACGAGGCCGGTGGCCGCCCCACCCACCCAGCGCTGCAGCGGCCGGCCGGTCAGTGGTCCTGACGCCTCACTGTTCTCCTGCCGCCACCACATCTCGCACGGCCCTCGCCGACAGGTCGGCCTTCCAGACGAACCCGGCTGCGGGACTGGCCGACACCAGCTCCGCGACGTCCTCTTCCCGATGCGTGGAGATCAGCACGACGTGCGGGCCCGACGGTGTGGCCGCGACGATCCGGCGGACGAGGTCGAGACCACTCTCGGAGCCCAGGGCGATGTCGACCAGTACGACGTCCGGCTTCAGGGCGTCGATGGTCTCGAGGGCCTCGGTCGTCGTGGTCGCCGTCCCCACCACCTCCAGGCCGCCGCGCTCGAGGCTCGAGCGCGCTACCGCCAGGAAACGCTCGTTGTCGTCCACGATGACACAGCGCCGCACCACTCCACCAGCATTGCACCACGGCATAGCTGGAGCATGCCTGCTAACGGGAAACCCGGCCGGGGCCAAAGGTCCGCACCGAGAGGAACTCCTGCATGGCCGTCGCCGCGTCCCGCAGGCGCTGCGACAGGTGCAGCGCCTGCTGGACGTCCAGGGCGTATTCCTCGACGTCGCCGCCGTCGCCGGCCAGGCGGACACGGAGAAGGCCGGTGTGGTGTTCTCCGTGCACGGTGGCCGGCTGCGGGGGGCCGGCGGCGGCGTCGAGGTCGGCGCGGTGGTCGGCCGCGC
Source organism: Jiangella mangrovi (assembly GCF_014204975.1). Classification (NCBI taxonomy): domain Bacteria; kingdom Bacillati; phylum Actinomycetota; class Actinomycetes; order Jiangellales; family Jiangellaceae; genus Jiangella; species Jiangella mangrovi. Next base: position 2,229,240 of record NZ_JACHMM010000001.1, on the reverse strand, counting down.
GCTGGCCGGCGAGGAGGGGATCGCCGGCCGGTGCGTCATGGCGCCAGGGGTCAGCGCTGGGGGGGTCCGGCTTCCTGCCGGGCACCACGACGTCATGGGCGTCCAACGCGAGCGCAGAGCTCCCGTTGTGCCGGAACAGCGGAACCACGTCGGCCGAGCGGTGCATCGGGACCTCCTCACGGTGCGTTGTGACGTTCGCTCCAGCGTTCCTCGTTGGGTGCTGCCGGCACATCGAGGCCAGCAGCCATCTCCGGCTGCGGCCAGCAGGCATCGCGTCTTCCTGCTAGCCGGTAGACGGGGTTGGCGGCTGACCCTGACGACACCGGCCGCGGTGCGGGCGGATCCTGGTCGGGCAAGGGGGTGGAAGGAGAACCCGACATGCTGGCTCACGACGAGGACCTGTCGACACAGGACCTCCTGCAGATGCTCAACGTGCCGCTCGACGCGATCCCGTCGGTCGTGCGCGAGGCGGGACGGCTGTTGTCCGCCCGCGTCCCCTCGGCCGTCGACGACTGACCCCGGGTTTCCGCGGTCGCCCCTACTCGCCGCGCTGCTCGAGGAACGTGAGCACGGCCAGCACCCGCCGGTGGTCCTCGTCGGTCTCCGGCAGGTCCAGCTTGGTGAGGATGCTGCGCACGTGCTTCTCGACGGTCCCCTCGGTGACCCAGAGCCGCCGCGCCACCCCGGCGTTCGAGCGCCCCTCGGCGACCAGCGCGAGCACCTCGCGTTCGCGGTCGGTGAGGACCGCGAGCGGATCGTGTCGCCGTCGGGCCCCGACCAGTTCCTGCACCAGTGCCGGGTCGACGACGGACGCCCCGCGCGCCACCCGTTCCAGCGTGTCGACGAACTCCGCGACGTCGGTGACCCGGGTCTTCAGCAGGTAGCCGATGCCGCCGCCGCTGGCGAGCAGCTGCATCGCGTGCTCGACCTCGGCATGCGCCGAGAGCACCATGATCGCGACCTCGGGGTGGTCGCGGCGGATCGCGTGCGCGGCCTCCAGCCCCTCGGTCGAGTGGTCCGGCGGCATCCTGATGTCGACGACGACGAGCTCCGGCGTGGGTTCGAGGTCGTCGACCAGACCGAGCAGCTCCGGCGCGTCGCCCGCCTGCGCGACGACGTCGAACCCCGAACGCTCGAGCAGGCTCGCCAGGCCCTCCCGCAGGAGGACGTCGTCGTCGGCGATGACGACCCGGATCGCGCTCATCGGTCCACCACCTCGACCCCCTGGGCCCCTCGTGCGGGTCCCACCCCAGTCTGGCAGCGAACGGCCGGTTCGGAACCGGTCAGAATTCGTAGTGCAGGACGATCGTCCCCGTCCGCCGGTGGTAGCGCCGCCAGCCCGGCGGGAACTCGGCGACCTCGGGCTCCCGGCTGAGCAGGATCTCCCTGACCAGCCTCAGCTTCGGGTTCCAGCGTTCCGGCGCCCGCGGGTCGTCCATGCCGGCGAACGTGACGAGGTCGGCGACGGTCTTGGTGCCGCGGGCATGCTTGGCGATCCAGATGGCGAACCTCGTGTAGCTGTTGAACGCGATCTCGCCCGTGGAGAAGTGGTCGATGAGCCTCGTCCACAGCGTCACCAGCTCGTCCTGGCTGAGGAACGCCATCATCCCGTCGGCGACGATCACCGCCGGCCGGCCCGCGGGGACGGCGTCCAGCCAGCCCGGGTCCCGCACGTCGGCGGCGATGACATGTGCGCCGGCCCGCTCGTCGAGCACCTCGCGCCTGGTCTCAGTGACCGCCGGGAACTCGACGTCGTACCAGTCGACGGTCTCCGGCGGATCGAGCCGGAACACCCGCGAGTCCAGCCCGGCCCCCAGATCCAGCCCGACGGCATCGGGATGGCGCGCGATGAAGCTCCCGGCCACCTGGTCCAGCTTCCGCGCCCTCAGGGCGACGTTGAGGATCAGATTCGTGTCCGGGTGGAGCTGGGTGAAGTCGTAGTCGAGCTCGCCGACCAGCCGGTCGGCGACCTCGTCGCCCAGGATCGGCTGCGGCCTGCGATCGTCGAGCGCCCTGGCGTAGAGGGTGAGGAACAGACTGTCCTCGAGCGGCGTGAAGGCCGGAAGTGCGACGGCCATGGGATCGACCCCCTCACGGAAGGTTCGACCCTTCCGGCCGCGGGGTCCCCCTGCCTCACCCCAAGCGGATGATTCCGGCCTTGCCTCGCCACATTGCGCAACCGACGGTTGCGCCATTCGCGACCCATGTGGCAGAGTCGACCGCGCAACCGATGGTTGCTTGTTGGCTCATCGCATGGAGGACACACATGAGCGGGCTGCTGCTCGAGAACAAGAACGCCGTCGTCTACGGAGGCGGGGGTGCCATCGGCGGCGCCATCGCGCGGGTCTTCGTCCGTGAGGGCGCGCACGTCTTCGTCGCCGGCCGGACGCGGGCGCGACTCGACGCCGTCGCAGACGACATCGCCGCCACGGGCGGCACCGTCGAGACCGCGCAGGTCGACGTGCTCGATGAAGCGGCGGTCGAGAAGCACGCCGACGACGTCGCGGCCGCGGCCGGCGGCATCGACGTCGCGGTCAACGCCGTGAGCGTCATGCACGATCAGGGGACGATGCTGGCGGACCTCTCGCTCGAGGAGTTCATGCGGCCGATCGACGGCTTCCTGCGGACGCTCTTCATCACCAGCAAGGCGGTGGCCCGGCACATGGGCGGCGAGCGTCCCGGCGTCATCCTGACGTTGTCGGAGCCGGGCTCCAAGCTGGCGGTGGGCGGCATCCTGGGGCACGCCGTCAGCGCGGCCGGCAAAGAGGCCTTCTCGCGGGTCCTGGCCGCGGAACTGGCACCCCGCAACGTCCGGGTCATCGGCATCCGCCCGCACGCCGTCGTCGACGGGCCGGCGGCGGGCTCGTACACAGGCGAGCTCTTCGAACGGATCGCGGCCGGCGCGGGCCAGTCGGTCCAGGAGCTGCTCGAGAACGGGATGGCGCAGGGGACGCTGCTGAAGCGCCTGCCCACGCTGTCGGAGATCGCCGAGACGGCCGCGTTCCTCGCGTCGGATCGAGCGGGATCCATGACCGGCACGATCGCGAACCTGTCCGGCGGCGCCCTGGTCGACTGACGGCCGCGATGCGGCCGGGTCCACTCCCACATCTCACGTTCTCGCCTCGCGGCACGTCTTCCAGACGGAGATGCGAGGAGGGAACTTCCATGAACGTGCGCCACGTCGTGCTGGACAGCAGTCTCGGGCCGCTCACCGTCGTCGCCGAGGATGGCGCGATCACCGGGCTGTACTTCCGCCACCACATCCGTCGCCCCTCGGCCGAGACGTTCGGGCCGGAGGTGCCGGTGTCGGAGGACGCGCTGCTGAACGAGGCGTCCACCCAGCTGCACGAGTATCTCGGCGGGGAACGTCGCGAGTTCGACCTGCCGCTGGCCCCGGAGGGCGACGACTTCCAGGACGCCGTCCGGACGATCGTCGAGGACATCCCGTTCGGCGAGACGACCACGTACGGGCAGATCGCCGAGCTGCTCGGTGACCGCCGGCGTGCGTGGGACGTCGGGCAGGCCGTCGGCGCGAACCCGTTGTGCATCGTCGTGCCGTGCCACCGGGTCGTCGGCGCCAACGGCTCCCTCACCGGTTACGCGGGCGGGCTGAAGCGCAAGAAGGCGCTGCTCGAGCTCGAGGAGCCGGCCCCGGTGAGTGCTGGACGGTTGTTCTGACGGCGCGATCTCACGCGCACGGCCATGGACACGTCTTCAATGGGATGGACATGAAACCGCCGTTCGAGAAGGTCGTCGCGCAGCACGGCGCAACCGTGCTGCGCGTCTGCCGTGTCCTCCTCGACACGCACGACGCCGATGACGCCTGGTCGGAGACGTTCCTCGCCGCGATGCGCGCCTACCCGGACCTGCCCGGCACCGCCAACGTCGAGGCGTGGCTGGTGACGATCGCGCACCGCAAGGCCATCGACGTGCTGCGGGCCGCGAAACGCAACCCGCTGCCCGTCGAGGAGATGCCGGAAGGGCAGGCCGCGATCGGCCCACCGGACGGCGAGGACGCGGAGCTGTGGGCCGCGGTCAGCCGGCTGCCGACCAAGCAGCGCCAGGCCATCGCCTATCACCACGTGGCCGGGCTCCCCTACGCCAAGATCGCGAAGATCCTCGGCGGCACTGTCGAGGCCGCACGGAGGGCCGCCGCGGACGGCATCAAGAACCTCCGCACCACCTATCCGGGCGCGAAGCCGAAGGGAGAATCATGAACCCGAGCACCGGCGATGACCAGCTCATCGACCTCCTGAAGGCGCCCGTCGACGCCGAGACACTGAACGGGCTGCACGCGCGGCTGGAGCGCGAGGCCGAGGAGGCCGCCTTGCTCGACGTGGCCTACACCACCGTCGGCTCCCCCGTCGGCGAGCTGCTGCTGGCGGCCACGCCGCGGGGGCTGATCCGGGTCGCGTACGCCAGCGAGGACCACGAGAAGGTGCTCGACACCCTCGCTCGCAAGGTGAGCCACCGCATCCTGCGGACGCCGAGGCGACTCGACCGCGTCGCACGGGAGCTGGACGAGTACTTCGACAAGCGCCGCCGCGCGTTCGACCTCGACCTCGACCTGTCGCTGTCCCATGGCTTCCGGCAGCTGGTGCAACAGCACCTGCCGGAGATCGGCTACGGGCAGACCCGCAGCTACCGCCAGGTCGCCGAGCTCGTCGGCAATCCGAACGCCGTCCGCGCCGTCGGCACCGCCTGCGCGACGAACCCGCTGCCGGTGGTCGTGCCGTGCCACCGGGTGCTGCGCACCGACGGCACCCTCGGCGGCTACATCGGCGGGCTGGAGGCCAAGACCGCCCTGCTGGAACTGGAGGCAGCATGAACCCCGCCCGGACGACCACCACCACCGACCGGTGGCGCGAACGCGTGGACGGCGGCGACTGGGACACGATCACCCGCGAGCTCGACGAGTACGGCGGCGCCCTGCTGTCGCAACTGCTGGCCCCCGAGGAGGCTGCGCGGATCCGTGAGCTCTACGACCACGACGACCTGTTCCGCAGCACCATCACCATGGGTCGCCACCGCTTCGGCGAGGGCGAGTACCGGTACTTCGCCACCCCGTACCCCGAGCCGGTCGAGCGGCTGAAGCAGGCGCTCTACCCTCGGCTGCTACCGATCGCGCGGGACTGGTGGGGCAGGCTCGGGCGACCGGCGCCGTGGCCGGACACCCTGGACGAGTGGCTGCGGATGTGTCACGAGGCCGGCCAGACGAAGTCGTCGGCGATCCTGTTGCGCTACGGCGCGAACGACTGGAACGCGCTGCACCGCGACCTGTACGGGGACCTGGTGTTCCCGCTCCAGGTGGTCGTCAACCTGAACGAGCCGGGCGTGGACCACACCGGTGGCGAGTTCCTGCTGCTGGAGCAGCGGCCCCGGGCACAGTCGCGCGGCACCGCGACCCTGCTGCCGCACGGTCACGGGTACGTGTTCACCACCCGTGACCGGCCCGTGCGATCCGCCCGCGGATGGTCCGCCGCTCCCGTGCGCCACGGCGTGTCAGCGATCCGCTCGGGCGAACGGCACACGCTCGCCCTCGTCTTCCATGACGCCGCATGATCATCGCGTGGAGTTCCCACAGAGCATGATCGCATCACGACAGATGGATGATCGACATGCCGCTGAACTGTGTCGGGGTGACAGGATTTGAACCTGCGACCTCTTCGTCCCGAACGAAGCGCGCTACCAAGCTGCGCCACACCCCGAAGTGCTGAGTCAGCATATCCGAGCCGGGCGCAGGATCGAAATCCGGTTCAGCACTCGGTCGCCCAGCCGGAGAACGACCCGGCTCAGCGCTCGCCCGTCAGCGTCAGCAGGGTCGCCTCGGGCGGGCAGGCGAAGCGGACCCGCGCATACGGCGAGGTACCCAGGCCGGCCGAGACGTGCATCCACGAAGCCCCCGCGCCGCCCGCACGCGGGTGCCGGGACACGCCCTTGACGCGGGCGGTGTCGAGGTCGCAGTTGGTGACCAGTGCACCCAGGCCGGGCACGCAGAGCTGGCCGCCGTGAGTGTGGCCCGCGAGCAGCAACTGGTACCCGTCGCGCTGGAAGGCGTCGAGGACACGCAGGTAGGGCGCGTGCGCGACTCCCACGGCGAGATCGGCGCCGGCGGGAGCCCGCCCGGCGACCTCACCCAGCCGGTCGCGGTTCAGGTGCGGGTCGTCGACCCCGGCGAAGACGAGCCGGCGGCCGTCGACCGTCAAGGAGCCGCGGGTGTTCGTGAGGTCGAGCCACCCGGCCGAGCGGAACTCGTCGCGCAGTTCCTTCCACGGCAGGTCGGCGGCGGTGGCGTGGGTGCGGGCGTTCCCGCGCAGGATCTTCTCCAGCGGCAGCAGGTACCGGGCCGGGTTCTTGAACTGCGGCGCGTAGTAGTCGTTGGACCCGAACACGAACACGCCGGGCACCGAGAGCAGAGGACCCAGGGCGTCCAGCACCGTCGGGATCGCCTCGGGGTGCGAGAGGTTGTCGCCGGTGTTGACGACGAGGTCCGGCTCGAGCGCCGCGAGACCGCGGACCCAGGCCGCGCGGCCGCGCATCGACGGCGTGAGGTGCAGGTCGGAGAGGTGCAGCACGCGCAGCGGCCGGCTCCCCGGTGCCAGCACGGGCACGTCGAACCGCCGCAGCCGGTAGGAGCGCACCTCGTAGCCGGCCGAGTAGACGAGCCCGGCCGCGGCCGACGCCGCGAGCCCGAGCGCAACCCCCTTCACGACCATGCCTCCAATCTCCCACACACCACCCGCCCCGCGTACGCTCCTTGCTCATGACGGACGGAGTCCGGCTCTCCACTCCCCGCGGCCGCGCCCTCCTGGCCGCGACGGCGCTCGGCTCGGGCATGGCGTTCCTCGACGGCACGGTGGTCAACGTCGCGCTGCCGACCATCGGCCGCGAGCTCGATGCCACGCTGGCGCAGCTGCAGTGGACGGTCAACGCGTACACCCTCACGCTGGCGGCGCTGATCCTGCTCGGCGGCTCGCTCGGCGACCGCCTCGGCCGGCGGCGCATCTTCCTCCTCGGCGTGGTCTGGTTCACGGCCGCCTCGGTCCTGTGCGCGCTGGCACCGACGGCCGAGGTGCTGATCGCGGCGCGGGCGCTGCAGGGCATCGGCGGCGCACTGCTGACCCCCGGCGCGCTGGCCATCCTGCAGACCGCCATGCACCCCGACGACCGCCCGCGGGCCATCGGCGCGTGGGCCGGGCTGACCGGCGTCTCCGGAGTCATCGGCCCGCTCCTCGGCGGCTGGCTGCTCGAGTACGACTGGCGCTGGGTGTTCGCCATCAACGTCCCGCTGGCCGTCCTGACGGTCTGGCTGATCGTCGTCAGCGCGCCCGAGAGCCGCGACGAGGAGGCCGGCGGCCGGTTCGACGTCGAGGGAGCGGTCCTGGGCGCCGTCGCGCTAGGTGCCAGCACGTACGCCCTGATCAGCTGGCCCGACGGCGGCGCCTCCGCGCTGAACGTCGGCATGGCCGTGCTGTCGCTGGCCGCGGCGGCGGGCTTCCTCTACCGGGAACGGGTCGCCGCGCATCCCATGGTGCCGCTGACGCTGTTCGCCGAGCGTACGTTCAGCGGCATCAACCTCATGACCTTCGCCGTGTACGCGGGCCTGTCCGGCGTCATGTTCTTCCTGGTCCTGCAGCTGCAGGTCACGCTCGGCTGGACGCCGCTCGAGGCCGGCATCGCGACCGTCCCGACGACCATCCTCATGCTGCTCTTCTCGGGGCGCTCCGCGGACCTCGCCAAGCGGTTCGGCGTCCGCCCGCCCCTGGTCACGGGCTCGGTGTGCGGCGCGGTCGGGGTCGCGCTCCTGGTCATGGTCGACGACGGCGACAGCTACCTGCTGGGTGTCCTGCCGGGGGTGACGCTGCTGGGCATCGGGTTGACCACTCTGGTCCCGACGCTGACGGCGACTGTCATGGCGTCGGCGCCGCAGCACCTGGCCGGCGTGGCCAGCGGCGTCAACAACGGCGTCGCCCGCGCGGCCGGACTGCTGGCGGTCGCCGCGCTGCCCGCCGTCGCCGGGCTGTCCGGCGAGGCGTACGCCGACCCCGACCTGCTCACCGACGCCTACCGGATCGCCATGGGCATCTGTGCGGCCCTGCTCGCCGGCGGCGCCGTCGCGGCGATGACGCTGCGTCCGCGGGCACTCACCGAGCCGCCCACGACGGAGCCCGCTCCTGCCGCCGACCGCCTCGACGGCGAGCCGGTGGGCGCCGCCGTCCAGCACACCTCCACGGCCGCGCCCTGCACGGCGCCGGGCCTGCCGCCGTCCCACGGCCGCTAGGGCAGACTAGGGCGCATGGCAGCCCTCAAGGACCGACTCCGAGCCGACCTCACCTCGGCCATGCGCGCCAAGGACGACGTGCGCAAGGCCACGCTCCGCATGGTGCTCGCCGCCATCGGGACCGAGGAGGTGTCCGGCTCCGCCGCGCGCGAGCTCACCGACGACGAGGTCACCGCGCTGCTCACGCGTGAGGTGAAGCGCCGTCGCGAGGCCGCCGAGGCGTTCCGCACCGGCGGGCGCGAGGACAGCGCCGCGAACGAGGAGGCCGAGTCCGCCGTCATCGCCGAGTACCTGCCGCAGCCGCTCACCGACGACGAGCTGGACGCCATCGTCACGGCCGCCGTCGCCGAGGCGGGTGCGGAGTCGCCGCGCGACATGGGCAAGGTCATGAAGATCGTCCAGCCGCAGGTCCTCGGCCGGGTCGAGGGCAGCAAGGTCGCCGCGGCGGTCAAGGCCAAGCTCGCCTGATGGCGCTCATCCACCGCGCCACGCTGCAGCCGACCAAGCTCGAGCTGCTGGCGGCGTGGCTGCCGAGCCAGGCGTGGGCGGCCGGCACCGGCGCCGTCCAGCCGGTCGGCGCCTACCGGTTCGACGACCCCGCCGGCGAGGTCGGCCTCGAGGCGCACCTGGTCCACGCCGCCGACGGGACGGTGCTGCACGTGCCGCTGACCTACCGCGGCGCACCGCTGGCCGGCGCCGACGACGCTCTGGCCGGCACCATGGAGCACTCCGTGCTGGGCCGGCGCTGGGTCTACGACGGCTGCGCCGACCCGGTCTGGGTGGCGGCGCTGGCCCGGGCCGTCCTGGCGGGAACGCCACAGGCCGAGGAACTGGTCGACGTCGACGGCGAGCTGGTGCCGCGCGAGCCGACCGCCCGGGTGACCGGCACGGGAGGCGAGCCGGACCCCGTCGTCGATGAGAATGCGCCGGTCAGCCCCTACGACGACGGCCACACGACGGTGGTGCGCGCCGGCGACGTCGAGCTGACCGTCGTCAGGGTCGTCGGCGCCGAGCTGATCGGCGACCACGTACTGACCGGTACCTGGACCACCGGCGGCCCCGCGACGCTGGCGACCGCCGTCAGGCGGCGGTGAACTCCGCCGCCAGCAGCTCTGCGATCTGCGCGGTGTTGAGTGCCGCCCCCTTGCGGAGGTTGTCGCCGCACACGAACAGCTCGAGCGAGTTCGGGTCGTCGAGCGAGCGCCGGATGCGGCCGACCCACGTGGGGTCGGTGCCCACGACGTCGGCCGGGGTGGGGAACTCGCCGCGAGCGGGGTCGTCGTAGAGGACCACGCCGGGCGCGTCGCGCAGGATCTCCCAGGCGCGCTCCGTCGTGACCTCGTTCTCGAAGGTCGCGTGCATGGCCACCGAGTGGGTGGTGACGACGGGGACCCGGACGCAGGTGGCCGAGACCTTGAGGTCGGGGAGGTCGAGGATCTTCCGCGACTCGTTGCGGATCTTCAGCTCCTCGGAGCTCCAGCCGTCGTTCTTGAGCGAGCCGGCCCACGGGACGACGTTCAGCGCGAGCGGCGCCGGGAACGGGCCGAGGTCGGAGCCGACGACGCGGCGGACGTCGCCCGGGTGGGTGCCGAGCTCGCGGTTGCCCGCGACCTTGTTGATCTGGTCGTGCAGGGTGTCGATGCCGGCCTGACCGGCGCCGGAGGCGGCCTGGTAGGACGACGCCGTCAGCGCGGTGAGCCCCAGCTCGGCGTGCAGCGCACCGAGCACCACGATCATCGAGAGCGTGGTGCAGTTGGGGTTGGCGATGATGCCCTTGGGGCGCTGACGGGTCATGCGCGCGTTGACCTCGGGCACGACCAGCGGGACGTCGGGGTCCATGCGGAACGCGCCGGAGTTGTCGACCACGACGACGCCGCGCTCGGCGGCGACGGGCGCCCACTCGGCGGAGACCTCGTCGGGGACGTCGAACATGGCGACGTCGACGCCGTCGAACACGTCGGCCGTCAGCTCCTGGACCTCGACCTCCTCGCCGCGGACGGAGAGGCGGCGACCGGCCGAGCGGGCCGACGCGATGAGCCGGATCTCGCCCCAGACGTTCTGCCGGGTCGAGAGGATGTCGCGCATGACGGTGCCGACCGCGCCGGTGGCACCGACGACGGCGAGGGTGGGACGCTGGCCGCTCATCGCCCGGTACCCCCGTACACGACCGCCTCGACCTGCGTGGAGTCGAGGTCGAAGGCCCGGTGGATGGCGGTGACCGCGGTGTCGACGTCGGCGGCGCGGACGACCACCGAGATGCGGATCTCAGAGGTCGAGATCATCTCGATGTTCACGCCGGCGTCGGCCAGCGCGCTGAAGAACTTGGCGCTCACGCCCGGGTGGCTGCGCATGCCGGCGCCGATGAGCGACACCTTGCCGATGCCGTCGTCGTAGCGCAGCGACTCGAAGCCGACGGTGGCCTGGATGGCCGTCAGCGCCTCGACGCCCTTGCGGCCGTCACTGGCGGGCAGCGTGAACGAGATGTCGGTGCGGTTGGTGTCGACGGCCGAGACGTTCTGCACGATCATGTCGATGTTCACGTCGGCCGCGGCGACCGAGCTGAAGATCGTTGCGGCCTCGCCGACCTTGTCGGGGACGCCCACGACGGTGATCTTCGCCTCGCTGCGGTCGTGCGCGACGCCGGAGATGATCGGCTGCTCCATGACGGCCTGCCCACTTCCCTGGGATTCGGACACCCACGTACCGGTGAGCGTCGAGAAACTGGATCGCACGTGGATGGGGATGCCGTAGCGGCGCGCGTACTCGACGCAGCGCAGGTGCAGGATCTTCGCCCCACAGGCCGCCATCTCGAGCATCTCTTCGTACGTGATGTGCGGGACACGGCGCGCGACCGGGACGATGCGGGGGTCGGCGGTGAAGACGCCGTCGACGTCGGTGTAGATCTCGCACACGTCGGCGTTCAGCGCCGCGGCCAGCGCGACGGCGGTGGTGTCGGACCCGCCCCGGCCCAGCGTGGTGATGTCCTTGCTGTCCTGGCTGACGCCCTGGAAGCCCGCGACGATGGCGATGGCGCCGCCGTCGAGCGCCTGCCGGATGCGACCCGGCGTGACGTCGATGATGCGGGCCCGGCCGTGTGCGGAGTCGGTGATGACGCCGGCCTGGCTGCCGGTGAACGAGCGCGCCTCGTGGCCGAGGTCGCCGATGGCCATGGCCAGCAGCGCCATGGACATGCGCTCGCCGGACGTGAGCAGCATGTCGAGCTCGCGGGCGGGCGGCAGCGGCGAGACCTGCTGGGCGAGGTCGAGCAGCTCGTCGGTGGTGTCGCCCATGGCGGAGACGACCACGACGACCTCGTGGCCCTCCTTCTTGGTGGCGACGATGCGCTGCGCCACCCGCTTGATGGCCGCGGCGTCAGCGACGGAGGAACCCCCGTACTTCTGCACAACCAGCCCCACGGCACACTCCTCCCACGGCCTTCACGTGCCCATGGCAGTCTAGGCGACCTGCTGACTGTGCCCCGAGACGTCCGGATCGCGGGACGCGATGCTCAGAGTTCGGCGCTCAGAACCCGGCGCTCAGAGTTCGGCCTGGACGGGGAGCAGCTCCTCCTGCGTGACCTCGATCTGCTCGTCGTGGTGGTCGAGGCGCGTGTGGGCGATCAGTGAGTGCAGCGCCCGCAGCGCCGCTCCCGCCGTCGAGCCCCACGAGGACAGGTACGAGAACTGCCACCACCACAGCGCCTCGATGACCCGGCCGTCCTTGTAGTGGGACAGGCCGTGCAGCAGGTCCTGCGCGATGCTCGCGAGGTCGTCGGAGAGCCGGAAGCCGGTGGCGCCGCGCTCGGGGTCGACGGGGTCGACCACCTCGACGTACCCGTCGACGGGCTCGAGCAGGGCCGCGATGCGCAGCCGCAGCTCGTCGACGTCGGCGTCGGGGCCGGCGTCGGGCTCGAACCGCTCGTCGGGGACGACGTCGCTGATGGCGCCCAGGCGGCCGCCGGCCAAGCACAACTGGCTGACCTCGAGCAGCAGCAGCGAGAGCGAGCTACCGGGGTCGGCGCCGCGGGCGATCTCGCGGACGGCCAGCAGGAAGCTCTCGATCTGGTCGGCGATCTCCGCGGCGAAGTCGCCGTACTCGGTGGCAGGGTCGTCGGCAGGTCGTGCAACAACGCTAGACATCCAGGAGTCTCCGTCCCTCGAACGCGCGGCCCAACGTGACCTCGTCGGCATACTCGAGATCACCCCCCACAGGCAGTCCACTGGCCAGCCGCGTGACGCGCAACCCCATCGGCTTGATCATCCGTGCGAGATAGGTCGCCGTCGCCTCGCCCTCGAGGTTCGGGTCGGTGGCCAGGATGATCTCTTGTACGGTGTCGTCGGCCAGTCTGGTCATGAGCTCTCGTACCCGCAGATCGTCGGGACCAACGCCCTCGATGGGGCTGATGGCGCCGCCGAGCACGTGGTAGCGGCCGCGGAACTCGCGCGTCCGCTCGATGGCGACGACGTCCTTGGGCTCCTCGACGACGCAGAGCACGGACGGGTCGCGGCGCGGGTCGAGGCAGATGCGGCACTGCTCCTGCTGGGCGACGTTGCCGCAGACGGTGCAGAACCGCACCTTCTCTTTCACCTCGGTCAGCGCCGAGACCAGCCGGCGGACGTCGTCGGCGTCAGCGGCGAGCAGGTGGAACGCGATGCGCTGGGCGCTCTTGGGCCCGACACCGGGCAACCGGCCCAACTCGTCGATGAGGTCCTGGACGACGCCTTCGTACATGACGGACTCGGCTCAGTTGCCATGGCCGGGGCGGTCGTCGCCCTCGATCTCGCCACGGACGGTGTCCTGCGAGGGCGGGGTGGCGCCGCCGGGCGCACCGCCGGGTGCGCCGCCGCCGAACAGGCCGGCGAGCGGGTTGGCGCCGGGGCCGCCCGCCCCGCCGAGCATGCCGGCGACGTCGGCGTTGATGGCGCCGAGCTGCTCGTTGGCCTGCCGCTGGATCTCGGCGTGCGCGTCGCGGACGGCGGCGATGATGAGGTCGGCCAGCGTCTCGACGTCCTCGGGGTCGACGACGGACGGGTCGAGCTGCAGGTCGGTCAGCTCGCCGGCACCGGTGACGGTGGCGCGGACCAGCCCGCCGCCGGCGCTGCCGGTGGCCTCGGCCTCGCTGAGGTCCTGCTGGGCCGAGAGCAGCTGCTCCTGCATGCGCTGCGCCTGCTGCAGCAGCTGGCCCATGTCGAAGCCTTCGGAACCAGGCGGAAACACAGCTGCCTCCTCGCCCTTGCGGGGTCTTGTGCGGCACACGGTCACAGCGAGCCTACGTCACGGACCCGGGCTGATCTGACCAGGTCCGTTGACGATCTGGATCACTCGTGCTCGATCTCCGCGATGACGGTGGCGCCGAGGGTCCGCTCGAGCAGCTCGCGCTCAGACACCCCGTCGTCGACCAGGTCCTCGTCGTTGGGGTCGGCGTCGTCGTCGGTGGCCTTGTACGTCTCGGCGGCCGCGGCCCCTGCTGCTCCCGCCGCCGCCCCGCCGGCCGCGGCGCCGCCCTGCTCCTTGACCCTGCGGGCCGCCTGCTTGGCCGCGGCGGCTCGCCCGGGGCCTTCGGGCGACGACGGCGGCGCCTGCGGTTCGGGCGCGGTCTGCGCGGTGGCCTGCGGCGCCGGGTGGGCCGGGGCCGACGGCGCGGACGGTGTGGCGGGCGCGGACGGCGGCGCCGCGGGTGCGGCCGGTGCGGCCCCGCCCCGGTTCTGCGCCGACGGGTCGGCGGACGGGTCGACGATGGCCTCGATGCGCAGGTCGAGCAGCAGGACCTCCTTGATGGCCTGCTGCAGGCACTCTTGGAAGTCGGCGCGCCGGGCGAACGTGTCGCGCAGCGTCGGCTGCCGGAACGCCAACGTCAGGACGCCGTCGGTGACGTCGGAGACGACGGACTCCTGGGAGATCAGGCTCCACGGGGTTCGCTTGATCTCCTTGAGGCGGACCAGCACCTCGGGCCACATGCGGCGGAGGTCGGCGACCCCGCCGGACGCGCCGGCGGCTCCGGCCGACGGGATCGGCTGCGGCGCCGGCGGTGTGGGTGCGGCGTCAGCCGGGGCCGGGGCCTCGTAGGCCGGGGCGGACGGCGCCGGCTGCGGTTCGGGGGCCGGCGGTTCGGGGGCTGGCGGTTCGACGGCGGCGGGCGGCTCGGCGGCGGGTTCGGGTTCCGGAGCGGGCGGTTCCGCGGCGACCGGTGCGGGCTCAGCGGCGACGGCGACCGGCTCGGGCTGCGGGGGCGCGACCTCGGCGGGCGCCGGGGCGGGCTCGGGTTCGGGTGCCGCCGGAGCCGCCGCGGGCGGGACCGCAGCTGCCGCCGTCGTCGATGAGGAGTCTTGGGGGTTGACCCGTGCGAACGCGGCCGCGCGCCGGGAGACGCCCGGCTGGGGAGCTTCGGCCGGGGCCGCCGGAACCGCTTCGGCGGCGGGGGCGGTAGCGCTGGCCGGCGGGAGCGGCTCGCCGCCGGTGAGCCGGCGCTCGACGCGGTCGAGGCGGGCCTGGACGCCGGAGGTGGTGTCGTCGGCAGCGGGGAGCAGCAGACGGGCGCAGACGAGCTCGAGCTGCAGCCGCGTGGGAGTGGCGCCCTTCATGGCGGTGATGCCCTCGTCGACGACGGCGGCGAGGCGCACGAGGTCGGACGGGCCGAACTGTGCGGCCTGGATGGCCATACGTTCGGCCTGCTCGGGCGGGAGGTCGAGCAGGCCCTCGGCGACGGCGTCGGGCGCGGCCCGCAGGACGATGAGGTCGCGGAAGCGTTCGAGCAGGTCGGTGAGGAAACGGCGGGGGTCGTGCCCGGCGTCCATGACCTGGTCGACCGCGGCGTACACGGACCGGCCGTCACCGGCGGAGATGGCCTCGACGACCTGGTCGAGCATGGCGGCGTCGGTGAACCCGAGCAGGGCCACGGCGAGGTCGTAGGTGACGCCGTCGTCGCCCGCACCGGCGATGAGCTGCCCGAGGATCGACTGCGCGTCGCGGGCCGAGCCCGCCCCGGCCCGGGCGACCAGCGCGAGCGCCGCCGGCTCGATGGGGACGCCCTCCTGCTCGCAGATCCAGCCGAGGTTCTGCTGCAGCGTCTTGGTGGGGATGAGCCGGAACGGGTAGTGGTGCGTGCGCGACCGGATGGTACCGATGATCTTGTCGGGCGCCGTGGTGGCGAAGATGAACTTCAGGTGCGCCGGCGGCTCTTCGATGAGCTTGAGCAGGGCGTTCGCCGCGCCCGGCCCGAGCTGATGCGCCTCGTCGATGATGTAGATCTTGAACCGCGACGCGACGGGCGCGAAATGCGCCTTCTCTCGCAGGTCACGAGCGTCGTCGACCAGCCCGTGCGTGGCCGCGTCCAGCTCGACGACGTCGATGTTGCCGGACCCGTTGGGCGCGAGGTCGAGACACGACTGGCACTGACCGCACGGCTCGTCCGTCGGGCCCTTCTCGCAGTTCAGCGAGCGAGCCAGGATGCGCGCGGAACTGGTCTTGCCGCAGCCGCGTGGCCCGGAGAAGAGATAGGCATGGTGGACGCGGTCGTTGGCCAGCGCTCGCATCAGCGGGACGGTGACATGCTCCTGCCCCACGACGTCAGCGAACCTGCCGGGCCGATAGGTGCGATACAGAGCGAGCGACGACACCTTGCGAACCATAGTCGCCGCTACCGACAGATACCCAGCCTGGAGGCAGATCACCTGGCCGGAGGGGTGGATGGCCCCGCCGGGCCATCCGGCCCGAGAGACGAAGGGACCCCTCGCGCACCCGGTAGAGCCCACTTACCCTTGCTGCCTTCCGGCCCTGGGGGAGTTAGGCGGGGTGCCGCCACGCGAGGGGTCGGCTGACAGTGTACGTGCTCGGCGACGCAGGTTCACATCGCCGTGTGGGCGCGCTCCGATTTCAGCCCGAGCCCCCTCGTCCGATAACCTCTCCGGCGGAGGATTCGCCTAGTGGCCTAGGGCGCACGCTTGGAAAGCGTGTTGGGAGCAATCCCTCAGGGGTTCGAATCCCCTATCCTCCGCCATCCAGTTTCGAGCATGATCATGTTCCCTGGCGGCGCTCAGACGACCGCGAGGGAACATGATCAAGAGAATCCCTCACCCGCCGAGGAAGTCCCGCACCGCAGCCGCCGTCTCGGCCGGGGAGATGGTGTGGTTCTCGCCGCCGGCGACGGTCTCGGCGCGGGCGTTCACGAGCAGCGACGGCAGCTCCTCGGCAGCGCGCGCCAGCACAGGCCAGGTCTCCTTGCCGGTCAGCACCAGGATCGGCACGTCGACCGCCCGCATCTCGGGGGTCGGCCGGTCGTAGGGCCGGCCCGCCACCTGAGCGTCGTAGACGACAGTGTGGGCGATCGCCTCGAGCGCGGGGAAGAACGGCGCCTGCCGGATCCCGGCCACCATCTCCGGCGGTAGGCCGATGCCCTCGAGCTGGAACGTCGTGACGGCGTCGGCCCGCCGACCGGCCGCGATCAGAGACGAAAGCCGCGCCGGCAGATCCGCAGGCCGCCGGTCCGCGTCGTCGAAGGCGAAGGGGACTTCGTACATGATCAACGAGGTCACCGGCACTCCCCGTGCAGCCGCGAGCAGCCCGAGGTTCGCACCGGACGAGAAGCCGAACACCGCCGCGGACCCGCCCACGACGGACAGCACGGCAGCCAGGTCCTCGATCTCCCGCTCCACCGCGTACGGCGCCACGTCCCCGCTGTCACCCCGACCGCGCCGGTCGTAACAGAGGACGGTGTGCGACGACGCCAGTTCAGCGGCCACGGGAGCCAGCGTGTGCCGGTCGTTGAACGCGCCGGACACGAAGACGATCGGCGAGCCGGAGCCGCTGAGCTCGTAGGCGATCGTGGTGCCGTCGGCGGAGGTCGTGGTCTGCATGGGTATCTCCTGTACGTACTACGGACGAATGGTGGAACCTGACGACCTCACGACGAACGGGAAGGCGGACGATGGACACCGTGGACCAGCCGACCGACCAACTGACCGACCCGCCGATCCGGTACCTGCTCCTGATCAGCGCCGACGAGGCGCTCGAGCCGGAAGTCATCAGCGACGAAGGGCTCCGCCGCTTCCACGAGTGGTTCGCCGACCTGGAGCGACGGGGGGTGCTGCGCGGCCACGAGGGCCTGCACCCCAGCAGCATGGCGACCACGGTGCGGGTCCGCGACGGCGAGGTGCTGCTGACCGACGGGCCGTTCATGGAGACGAAGGACCAGATCGGCGGGTTCGCGCTGATCGAGTGCGCCGACCTGGACGAGGCGGTCGAGATCGCCGCCGGGCACCCGGCCGCCAGGTTCGGGCAGGTCGAGATCCGCCCGGTCCGATGACCGACGCGCGGGCGGCGGTCGCCGAGGCGTTCCGGGCCGAGTGGGGCCGGATCGTCGCGGGGCTGATCGCCCGCACCGGCGACTGGGACCTCGCCGAGGAGTGCACCGCCGACGCGTTCGCTGCGGCCCTCGAGTCCTGGCCGCGCGACGGCGTCCCGGACCGGCCGGGCGCCTGGCTCACCACGACGGCGCGGAATCGGGCCGTCGACCGGCTGCGGCGGGCGAGGGTCGGGGAGGCGAAGCTCCGGCTCCTTGCGGCGACGGCGACCGCGGACGGGCCGACGGACGAGCCGTCGAGCGACCACTCGGGCGGCGACAGCGAGCCGCACGACGACCGGCTCCGCCTCCTCTACACCTGCTGCCACCCGGCGTTGGGCTTCGAGGCTCAGGTCGCGCTCGCGCTGCGCACCCTGACCGGCCTGACGACCACGGAGATCGCGCGGGCGTTCCTCGTGCCCAAGGCGACCATGGCCAAGCGGCTGGTCCGCGCCAAGCAGAAGATCCGCGTGGCCGGCATCCCGTACCGCGTCCCACCGCCGCACCAGCTGCCCGAGCGCACCGGCGCGGTCCTCGGCGTCGTGTACCTGCTGTTCAACGAGGGCTACGGCGCCACCAGCGGTGACGGCCTCATGCGCCCGGAGCTCACCCGCGAGGCGCTCCGGCTGGCCGGCCTGGTCGCCGACCTGATGCCGGACCAGCCCGAGGCGCTCGGCCTGCTCGCGCTGCTCCGGCTGCACGAGGCCCGGGCCGCGACCCGGATCGGCGCCGACGGCGAGCTCGTCCCGCTGGAGGAGCAGGACCGCACCGCCTGGAACCACGCGACCATCGCCGACGCCGTCGGGCTGCTGCAGCGGGCGCTGCGCCGCGAGCGGCCGGGCCCGTACCAGCTCCAGGCGATGATCGCCGCCTGCCATACGGCCGCCGTCCGGGCCGAGGACACCGACTGGGCGCGCATCGTGCGGCTCTACGACCAGCTGCTCGACCACGTGCCGTCGCCGGTGGTGCGGCTGAACCGCGCGGTCGCCGTCGCCATGGCGGACGGGCCGGAGGCGGGACTCGCGCTGGTCGACGCCGTCGCGCCGGACCTGGGCGACTACCCGCTGCTGCCGGCGACGCGGGCGGACCTGCTGCGCCGGGCCGGCCGGCGCCGCGAGGCGGCCGAGGAGTACCGCCGAGCCCTGGCGGCGGCCGGCAACGACGGCGAGCGCCGCTACCTGACCCGCCGGCTGGCCGAGCTCGATCCGTAGCGACGGGGCCGGCTCAGCGCCGGCGGCGGGTGCCGAAGACGCCGCGGACGATCTCTTTCGCCAGCTCGCGCCCGGCCGTCGTGAGGAAGGCGTCGAGCGGGCTGTCCGCGCTCGCCCTCGCCTTCCGGGGCGGCTTCCTGGGCGGCTTCCGGGTCGACGACGGCGTCGGCTGCGGCTCCGTCGGCACCGTGCCGGGGACCGGGAGGCCGCGGATCTCCGCCTCAAGCCGCTCGATCTCCTGCTCCTTCGTGAGCACCTCGGGAGCTTCCAAGGGGTCACCCGGACCGGCGGCGATGCGGCCGGTGAGCAGCTCGTACGCCGACTCGCGGTCGATGCGCTCGCCATATGTCGCGGCCAGCGGCGACGCCGCGACCAGCCCCGCGAGCACCTCGGGCGACGACGGCGCCATCAGCGACTGCGGCGCGCGGAGCATCGTGTGCGCGACCGGCGTCGGCGCCCCCTTCTCGGACATCACCGTGACGACCGCCTCGCCGATGCCGAGCGTCGTCAGCAGCTCCTCGAGATCGTAGGACGACGTCGGGTAGGTGCGCACCGCCGCCTTCAGCGCGGCCGCGTCGTTCGGCGTGAACGCCCGCAGCTGGTGCTGCACCCGGCTGCCGAGCTGCGCCAGCACGTCCTCGTGCACGTCCTTCGGCGACTGGGTGACGAAGAAGACGCCGACGCCCTTGGAGCGGATCAGCCGCACCGTTTGGATGAGCGCAGACAGGAAGTCCTTCGACGCGTCCTTGAACAGCAGGTGCGCCTCGTCGAAGAAGAACACCAGCTTGGGCTTGTCGAGATCGCCGACCTCGGGCAGCTCCTCGAACAGCTCGGCCAGCAGCCACATGAGGAACGTCGAGAACAGCACCGGCCGGTCCTGCACCCCGGGCAGCTCGAGCAGCGTGATGATGCCGCGCCCGTCGACGCCGACCCGCAACAGCGACGCGACCTCGAACTCCGGCTCGCCGAAGAACGTGTCGGCGCCCGACGCGGAGAAGTTGACCAGTTCGCGCAGGATGACGCCGGCCGTCTGCTTCGACAGCCCGCCGAGCCCCTCGAGGTCCTGCTTCCCCTCGGCCGACGTGAGGTGCTGGATCACCGCCCGCAGGTCCGACAGCTCGACCAGCGGCAGCCCGGCGGTGTCGGCGTAGTGGAACACCAGGCCGAGCGAGCTCTCCTGCGTCGCGTTCAGCTCGAGGACCTTCGCCAGCAGCGTCGGGCCGAACGACGTCACCGACGCGCGGACCGGCACGCCCACGCCGTCGTCGCCCAGGCGGAGCAGCTCGACCGGGAATGCCGTCGGCGACCATTCCTGCCCGACGGCGTCCGCTCGGGCCTCGATCTTCTCGTCCGGAGCGCCCGGCGAGGCCAGTCCCGAGAGGTCGCCCTTGATGTCCGCCGCGAACACCGGGACGCCGGCCGCGGCGAGCTGTTCGGCCATGACCTGCAGGGTCTTGGTCTTGCCGGTGCCCGTCGCGCCCGCGACCAGTCCGTGCCGGTTGAGCATGGCCAGCGGCACCCGCACCGGGACGTCGGCGCGCGGTGCGCCGTCTGCCACCAGGGCGCCCAACTCGAGGCAGGCGCCGTCGAACGCGTACCCCTGCCGCACCGCCGACACGACGTCCTCAGCCCTGTCCCGCACCCAGAGCAGCATATGCCTGGCGAAACGGCGCACGCAGTTTAGACTGCGCTAGGTGATTTTCAAGCGCGTCGGAGACGGAAAGCCCTACCCGGAGCACGACACCGGGCTGCGGGCGTGGTCCGAGCTCCCCCCGCGCCAGATTCGCCTGACCGATCTGGTCACCACCAAGCGCACCCTGAACCTCGAGACGCTGCTCTCCGAGGACTCCACGTTCTACGGCGACCTCTTCGCCCACGTGGTCGAGTGGCGCGGGGAGCTCTACCTCGAGGACGGCCTGCACCGCGCCCTCCGTGCGGCGCTGCAGCAGCGCCCGGTGATCCATGCCCGCGTGCTCGTGCTCCGCGACGTCCCGCCGCCCCCTCCCGACACCTCGTCGGACGCGGCGTCGGACACCAAGGAGCAACCCGTCCCCGACACCGAGTCCGACGCCGCGGCATGACCTGCGGAAACACGGACATCGCAGTTAGGCTGATCAGATCACCACGACCCCCCGCCCCAGCGGCACTGCCGCCGACCCCGGAGCTGGCATGGCCTTCGACGAGGAGCAGCTGACCGAGGAGGAGTCTGCCCGGCGGCACCACTGGCGGCGCATCCGCACCTCGGTCACGCTGCTGGTCCTGGTCGGCGTGGTCATCGGTGCGGCCTGGTACAGCTGGGACAACGTCGTGAGCGAGGACGAGCCGGTCGCCACCGGGACGGACAACCAGCCGTGCGCCCTCGGTGCGCCGACGGAGGCGCCCGCTCCGGCCGACGTGCAGGTCAACGTCTACAACGCCACCGACCGCAACGGCCTGGCGTCCGCCGTCGCCCGGCAGGTCCGCGACCGCGGCTTCGTCGTCGTCGACGTCGACAACGACCCCCTCAGCCGCGACATCACCGGCACCGCCGAGGTCCGGTCCGGGCCCGACGCGCAGG
Organism: Jiangella mangrovi; assembly: GCF_014204975.1. Taxonomy (NCBI): domain Bacteria; kingdom Bacillati; phylum Actinomycetota; class Actinomycetes; order Jiangellales; family Jiangellaceae; genus Jiangella; species Jiangella mangrovi. The sequence continues at coordinate 2,207,854 of NZ_JACHMM010000001.1, read as the reverse complement.
TCGCGGCCGAGCTCGTCGCGACCCTGGTCGCCGGCGCGGTGTACGTGCCGGACGAGCGCACCGAGGCCACCATCGACCTCGTGCTCGGCGACGCGTTCGAGGCGCTGGCCGACCCGGCCGCCCCGCCCGCGGAGCCGGCGGCGGACCTACCGGCCTGCGGCGCCGCCCCCTAGTCAGTCGTCGTCCTCGGGTTCCTCGCGGCCGTGCTCGCCGAACCAGCCGGCCAGGCGGCCACGCCGGCCGACGGCGCGCAGGCGTGACTCCGTCGCGCGGCGCAGGGCACGTGGGGCGACGATGAGGATCTCGTCGCCGTGCTGGAGCTTCGTGCGCGGCCCGGGGACGGTGGTCGTGTCGCCCCGGACGATCAGCGCGATGTTCACGCCGTGCGGCACCCGCAGCTCGCCGATCTCGACGCCGTGCAGCTTCGAGCCGGGCGGCACGCGGACGTGGATGAGGTCGGCGTCGAGGCGTTCCAACGGCGCGGACTCGACGTCGGCGTCACGGGTGGCGAACGCCGGCACCATGCCCAGCCGGGCGGCCAGCCAGGGCAGCGTCGGCGCCTGGATGAGCGTGTAGAGGACGCTGACGATGAAGACGACGGCGAACAGCCAGTCGGCGTCCTCGACGCCCTCGGCGAGCGGAATGGTCGCGAACACGACCGGCACGGCGCCACGGAGTCCGGCCCAGGACAGGAAGATCTTCTCGCGCACGCTCATCATGAACGGCGCCGTCGAGGCCCACACCGAGATCGGCCGGGCGACGAACGTCAGGGCCGCCCCCGCGACGACGGCGGCGACGAATGCCGCGGGCATGTCCGACGGCGACGACAGCAGGCCGAGCATGACGAACAGGCCGATCTGCGCCAGCCAGGCCAGCCCCTCGACGAACGAGCGGGTCGCCGCGCGGTGCGGCAGGTGCGAGTTGCCCAGTACCAGCGCCGCGATGTACACGGCCGCGAACCCGCTCATGTGCGCGAACGCGCCGAGACCGTAGGCCAGCACCGTCAGCGTCAGGACGACCAGCGGGTACAGCCCGGACGCCGGCAACGCCGTCCGGCGCAGGATCGCCGCCCCCGCCCTCCCCACGACGTAGCCCAGCGCTGCCCCGCCGAGCAGCTCGTACACCACCGTCAGCCCGATGACCAGGAAGTTGTCGTCAGGTCCGGCGCCGGCCGCCAGAATGGTCACCAGCACGATCGCCGGCGCGTCGTTGAGCCCGGACTCCGACTCCAGCGCACCCGACAGTCGCCGTTTCAACGGCAGCCGGCGCAGTGTCGAGAACACCGCCGCGGCGTCCGTCGGGGCGAAGATCGCCCCCAGCAGGATCGCCGGCAGCCAGTCCAGGCCGAGCAGCAGGTGCCCGACGACCGCGACGACCGCCGTGCTGACGACCACGCCGACCGTCGCCAGCGACAGCCCGATGCCGAACGCGGGCCGCACCGCCTCCCACTGGGTCGTCAGCCCGCCCTCGGCCAGGATGACCACGAGCGCGGCGTACGCGAACGACTGCGCGACGTCGGGGTCGGAGAACTGGATGCCCAGCCCCGACTCGCCGATCGCGACGCCGATCAGCAGGTACAGCACGAGGCTCGGCAGCCCCAGCCGCACGCTCACCCGCACCGCGACGACGGCGGTGATGAGCACGAGGGCGCCCGCGAGCAGGAAGACGTTGAGAGAGTCGACGGTCACCGCCGCACCCCCGTCCCCAGTCTCGGCGAGCCGCATCGCGGCAGGTCTAGAGCGTAGAGCGCGGTCGGCCGTGGTCGCGCGGCGTGCGATGGAGCGACGTGCGGTGAAGCGACAGAGCCCGCCCCGATTCGTTCACCGGGGCGGGCTCTGAACTGCTGGCGGTAGCGGTGGGATTTGAACCCACGGTGGAGTTGCCCCCACACACGCTTTCGAGGCGTGCTCCTTAGGCCGCTCGGACACGCTACCGCCGTCGAGGGTACCGGAGCCGCGGGTGCTGACGGAAATCGGCCGGTCGACCTCAGCGCTGGGCGGCGAAGAAGTCGCTCACCAGCGCGCCGCACTCGTCGGCGAGGACGCCGGAGATGACCTCGGGGCGATGGTTGAGCCGCCGGTCACGGACGAGGTCCCAGAGGGAGCCGACGGCGCCGGCCTTGGGGTCGGGGGCGCCGTAGACGAGCCGCTCGACCCGGGCCAGCACCAGGGCGCCGGCGCACATCGAGCACGGCTCCATGGTCGCGACGAGGGTGCAGCCCTCGAGCCGCCACGACCCACGGGCGGCGGCCGCGGCTCGAAGGGCCAGGACCTCGGCGTGCGCGGTCGGGTCGGCGTCGGCCTCGCGCCGGTTGTGGCCGCGGCCGAGCACCGTCCCGTCGGGCCCCACGACGACCGCGCCGATCGGGACGTCGCGGGTCGTCGGTGCCAGCACGGCCTCGGACAGCGCCTCGCGCATGAGCGGCTCGTATGGCCGGCCGGCCGGTCCCGCGGACATGCCCCGACCCTACGGCGTGCGACGATCGGGCATGCGAATCCTGACCGGACAGCAGGTCGCCGACGAGGGACTCGACGGCTGGGCGCACCTCGGCAACGGGCTGTACACGCGGATCGCGACGCCGGACTTCTCCACGGGCCTGGCGCTGGTGAACGCCGTCGGCGCGGCGGTGGTCCACGCTGCCCCCGAGCGCACCGGACTCCAGCCCGACCTGAGCCTGCACACCACGCACGTCGACATCACGCTCGCCGGCCGCGGCCTGCCGGGCGTCACCGACGAGGACGTCACGCTCGCCCGCACGATCAGCGGGCTGGTGAGCGACGCCGGGCTGCGCCTCGACTCCTCCGTCGAGCGGATCAACCTCGCCCTGGACACGCCCGACACGGACCGCGTGCTGCCGTTCTGGCGCGCCATGCTCGCCTTCGAGGACCGGCCCGGCGCGCCGATGGTGCGCGATCCGGCCGGCCGGCTGCCGTCGGTCTGGTTCCAGCCGTCGGGGAGCGAGGAGCCGCGGCAGCGCTGGCACCTCGACGTGTGGGTCGACCCGGCAGAGGTGCAGGGGCGCATCGACGCCTGCCTCGCCGCCGGTGGCCGGATCGACGACGACACGCTGGCGCCGGCGTTCTGGGTGCTGGCCGACGCCGAGGGCAACCGGTCCTGCTTCGCGACCTGGCAGGGCCGCGACTGACGGTCCGCGGCCGGCCCGCTACGGCAGGACGTCGTCCAGCTGCGGCCCGAAGCCGGCCCGGGCGGCGATCTGCATGATCATCTCGTCGGGATAGTCGTCGATGTCGTCGCAGATGGCGGCCAGCGCCATCGGGTCGACGCCGAGGTCGGCGAAGATCGCGAGGTCGCCCGCCGGCTGCACGGGGTCCTCGTCGTCCGGTAGCGGCAGCCCGAGGCGCTCGACGACGTCGCGGGCCATGGGCCAGTCGGTGGCGGCGGTGACGTCGGACAGCAGCAGCCGCACGTCGTCGCCGATCAGCCGCACGGCGTAGAAGAAGTCCTCGTCGACGGAGACGAACGCGAGCGACCCGCTCTCGCCCTGCCGCGCGCGCAGCAGCTCCACCACCCGGCGCAGGTCGTTCCCGAGCTGACGGGGCACGGCCTCGACCTGCCACTGCCCCTCTTCGCGGTAGGCCATGACCACGAAGTCGACGACGCCCTCACCGTCGGACACGACCGGAACCTCTCGACGACCGGCGCGGTCTCCTACGTGCTCTGCCGCAGCCGCCGGCGCAGCCCTGCGGTGCGCCCGTGCCAGGGAGTCGAGCGGGCCAGGAGCGCGCGGGCCTCAGCCAGCTCGCGGAGGAAGACAGCCCGCTGACGCAGACGGCTGACGTCGGTGACGAGCTCACCACTGGGTGTCGGGGAGCTGGGTGTTGGGGAATCGTCTGCACCCGAGCCGGCTGGCTCGGCGATGGCGCCCTCGGGCATCTGGCCTCCGTTCTTCAGACGCAACCCCTGCACACTCGGGGGACGCTAGCACCAGCGGGCCTGCCCGGTCGAGAGCGTGACCGGATTCAGATAAGTTCCTCGCATGCGTCTGCTGGCCGTCGACCACCCCCTCGTCGCGCACAAGCTCACCGTGCTGCGCAACGCCAAGACCGACTCGCCCACGTTCCGCCGGCTCGCCGACGAGCTGGTCACGCTGCTGGCCTACGAGGCCACGCGAGACGCGCGAGTCGCCACCGTCGAGATCCAGACCCCGGTCGCGGCGACCACCGGCGTGAAGCTCAGCTCCCCGAAGCCGCTGATCGTCCCGATCCTGCGCGCGGGCCTGGGCATGCTCGACGGCATGGCGCGGCTGGTCCCGACGGCCGAGGTCGGCTTCCTCGGCATGATCCGCGACGAGGACACCCTGCAGGCCACCACGTATGCCACCCGGCTGCCCGACGACCTCACCGGCCGGCAGTGCTACGTGCTCGACCCCATGCTCGCCACCGGCGGCACACTGGCGGCGGCGGTGCACTTCCTGGTCGACCGCGGCGCCGACGACATCACCGCCGTCTGCCTGCTGGCCGCGCCCGAGGGTGTGGAGTACCTCGAGCGCGAGACCAGCGAGCTGGGCGTCCCGCTCACGGTGGTGACGGCGGCCGTCGACGAGCGGCTCAACGAGAAGGGCTACATCGTCCCCGGGCTGGGCGACGCAGGCGACCGGCTGTACGGCGTCGTCGACTGATCGCGTCGTCGACTGATCGGCGACGGCGTCAGCCTGCGGCTCAGAGCGACTTGAGCGCCGTCACCAGGGCCGTCAGCGAGGCCTTCGCATCGCCGAACAGCAGCGTCGTCTTCGGGTCGAAGAGCAGCTCGTTCTCGATGCCGGCGAAGCCCGGGCGCATCGAGCGCTTGAGGAAGACGATGGCGCTCGCGTGGTCGGCGTCGAGGATCGGCATGCCGTAGATGGGCGACCCCGGCGACGTGCGCGCCGCCGGGTTCACGACGTCGTTCGCCCCGACCACCAGCGCGACGTCCGCCGTGCGCAGCTGGCCGTTGGCGGTGTCCATCTCGAGCAGCTGCTCGTACGGCACGCTGGCCTCGGCGAGCAGCACGTTCATGTGTCCCGGCATGCGACCGGCGACCGGGTGGATGGCGTAGCCGACCTCGACGCCGCGCTTCTCGAGCAGGTCGACCAGCTCGCGGATCGTGTGCTGCGCCTGGGCGACCGCCAGCCCGTACCCCGGCACCACGATGACCCGGCGTGCGTAGGCGAGCATGATCGCGACGTCGTCGGCGCCGGCCGAGCGGACCGGGCGGTCCGACACCTCGCCACCGCCGGCCGTCGAGCCGCCCTTGAACGCGCCGAACAGGATCGACGACACCGATCGGCCCATGGCCATCGCCATCGCCCGGGTGAGGATGGTGCCGCTCGCGCCGACCAGCGTGCCGGCCACGAGCAGCAGCGCGTTCTCGAGCACGTAGCCGCCGGCCGCGACCGCGAGGCCGGTGAACGCGTTGAGCAGCGAGATGACGATCGGCACGTCCGCGCCGCCGACCGGGAGCACCAGCAGCACGCCGGCCAGCAGCCCGACCAGCGCCAGGATGATCGCCAGCGTCACGCTGCCGGTCGCGACCGTCCACACGCCCAGGCCGACCGAGGCGACCAGCACGCCACCGAACACGAACGGCCCGCCCGGGAAGGTGATGGGGCGGCCGGTCATCAGCTCCTGCAGCTTGAGGAACGTGATGACGGACCCGGAGAACGAGACCGCGCCGATGAGGATCGTGAACGCCGTCGCCGTCAGCGTGCCGGTCGTGAGCAGCTGCGCCAGCCGCTCGATCTCCTCGATCGTGTGCCCGCCCGAGTCGTTCAGCGGCGCGTAGGCGAACCAGCCGCCGTCGTTGAAGAACCCGTTCGGCTTGACCAGCCCGGCGCGCGCCGGCTCGGACAGCTCCAGCAGCGCGACCAGCGCCGCGGCGCCGCCGCCGACGCCGTTGAACAGGGCGACGAGCTGCGGCATCGCCGTCATCGCGACACGACGGGCGCCCAGCGCGCCGGCGATGCCGCCGGCCGCGACCGCGAGCAGGATCCAGCCGAGGTTCCCGATGTCGTAGGCGAAGAACGTGACGACGACGGCGAGCAGCGCACCGAAGGCGCCGATGAGGTTGCCGCGCCGGGCGGACTTCGGCGACGAGAGGCCCTTGAGGGCGAGGATGAAGCAGACGGCGGCGACGACGTAGCAGACCTGGGCCCAGACCGGGATCACGCGTCACCGTCCTTCGCCGGCTCGGGCGCGGTCTGCCGTTTGCCGCCGAACATCTCCAGCATCCGGTCGGTGACGACGAACCCGCCGACCAGGTTCAGGGTCGCCAGCACGACGGCGATCAGCGCGACCACCAGCACGCCGGTCTCGTCCGCCGTCCCGGCCACGATGACCGCGCCGACCAGGATGACGCCGTGGATGGCGTTCGCGCCGGACATCAGGGGCGTGTGCAGGGTCGACGAGACCTTCGACACGACCTCGAACCCCACGAACACCGCCAGCACGAACACCGTCAGCAGCGCGACGCCCTCGGTCACTCGGCCTCCAGGAGCTCGCGGGTGGGTGCATGCCGGACGACGCCGTCGTGGGTGACGGCGGCGCCGTCGACGATCTCGTCGGCGAAGTCGGGCGTGACCTTGCCGTCCGCCGTCATCAACAGCACCAGGTTGACGACGTTGGCGGCGAACAGCCGGCTCGCGTGCACGGGCAGCTGGCTCGGCACGTTCCGCGCGCCCCAGACGAGCGCGTTGCCGAGGTGCAGCTCCTCGCCCGCGACGCTGCCCTCGACGTTGCCGCCGGTCTCCGCGGCGAGGTCGACGACGACGCTGCCGGGCTTCATCGCCTCGACGGCGGGCCGTTCGACCAGCAGCGGTGCGGTCCGGCCGGGCACGGCCGCCGTCGTGATGAGGACGTCGGAGGCGGACACGACGGGGGCGAGCAGGTCGCGCTGCAGCTGGGCGCGCTCCTCGGTCATCTCGCGCGCGTAGCCGCCGGCGCCCTCGAGGCTCGGGAGGTCGAGCTCGACGAACTTCGCGCCCAGGCTGCGGACCTCGTCGGCCGACGCCGCGCGGACGTCGTAGGCCTGCACGCGCGCGCCGAGCCGGCGCGCGGTCGCGATGGCCTGCAGTCCGGCCACGCCGGCGCCGAGCACCAGCACCTCGGCGGGCGGAACCGTCCCGGCCGCCGTCATCGACAGCGGGAAGAACCGCGGCAGCTTCTCGGCGGCGACCAGGACCGCGCGGTAGCCGGCGACCAGCGCCTGCGACGTGAGCGCGTCCATGGACTGGGCACGTGAGATGCGCGGGACCAGCTCGAGCGAGAACGCCGTCACGCCGGCGTCGCGAGCGGCCCGGACGGCGTCGAGCTCCTGCGCCGTCGGCAGGAACGACACGGTGACGGCGCCCGTGCGCAGTGCGGCGATGCGCTCCGACGGCAGCGGATTCACGGACACGACGACATCGGCGCCGGTCAGCGCGTCACCGCTCGCGACCGTGGCACCCGCGGCCTCGTAGGCGGCGTCGTCGTGCAGGGCGCCGGCACCGGCCCCGGACTCGACGACGACCTCGAGTCCCGCGCTGGTCAGCCGGCCGACCAGGTCAGGGACCAGCGCCACCCGGCGCTCATGGTCACGGGTCTCGGCAGCGACGACGACCTTCATCGCCCGCAGACGTTACCTGCCGAAGACCGTTGATCGACAGGGGTTCGCCACGGGTTGGTCGGATCCCTGTTCGTCCCGTAGGGGAAGAGCCCTCCCGAGGATGGAGACGAAATCCCCGTTCACCGGTGACAATGGAAGGGCAACGCCCTCTAGAAAGGACACGCCATGGGCAAGAACACCGGATGGATCGTCGGAGGAGCAGCCGCGGTGATCCTCGCGCTCTGGCTGCTGCCCTTCTGGCTGTTCGTGGTGCTGCTGATCGGCATCCCGGTCGCCGGCTACCTCATGCTCGACCCGTCCCAGCGGCGCCGCCTGCGCGGCCGCCGCAACCGGCAGATCGGGCAGTGACCCAGACCTCCTGACCCTCGACACCAGAGTGGCCGGCCGCGTTCGTCGCGGCCGGCCACTCTGCGTTCGGCGACGTGGATGGCCCGCCCGCCCGAGTTGATCTTGGAGTAATCGCGGAGTTGCCGGGCGATTCGCCCGATTGATCCCGCCGTTTCTCCAAGATCAACTTTGGCGGGGAGGTGGCAGGCGGGCGCGGGCCGGCCGGGTCCGGGACGGAGTCGATCGCCGGCCGAGGTTGTCGGTGCCCGCCCGTAGGGTGGGCCCCCTCCCAACCGGGCGGGGTGGCCCACCCCAGCGGGCGGGAATCAAGGCCGACCGGCGGCGCGGCGGGGTCAGGCGCGGCGCAGGCGTAGCGTGACGATCTGGAACGGGCGCAGCCGCAGAGCGAACCCGTCGGGGCCGGAGCCGTCGGAGATCAGAGCGCTCGCCGCGACCGGCCGCTCGAGCAGGTCGGTCTCCTCGACCCCGGTCACGGGGAACGACGGCGTCAGCAGCGCCGCCGCCCGGCCGCCGCCGGACTCGTAGAGCCGCACGACGACATCGCCGGAGCGGTCGTCGGCCAGCTTGACCGCGGACACCGCCACCGATCCGCTCGACGCGCCGGACAGCCGGACCAGTGGCTCGACCTCGTGCCCGGCGCCGTCGACGAAGCGGGGCGGCAGGTTGAGCGCGTAGCCCTCGCGCACCGCGTCGTCGATGGTCGCGCCCGGCACCAGCGAGTAGCGCAGGGTGTGCACGCCCTGGTCGGTCTCGGGGTCGGGGTAGCGCGGCGCCCGCAGCAGCGAGAGCCGCACGGTGGTCGTCGTCCCGCCAGCACCGCCAGCAGCAGCGAACCGGCGCACGTCGTGCCCGTACGTCGAGTCGTTGACCAGGGCGACGCCGTAGCCGGGCTCCTCGAGGTGTACGAACCGGTGGGCGCACACCTCGAACTTCGCCGCGTCCCAGGACGTGTTCTCGTGCGTCGCGCGGTAGTGGTGCCCGTACTGCGTCTCGTACGCGGCCCGCTGCGTCTGCACGTCGAGCGGGAACGCGGCCTTGAGGAACTTCTCGCGCTCGTGCCAGTCGACCTCGGTGGTGATGTCGACCCGCCGGGCGCCTGGCGCGAGCGTGATCTCTTGCACGACGTGGGAGTCGCCGAAGGTGCGCGCGACCCGGACGGTGCCGCCGTCGGTGCCCAGCTCGTCGACGTCGACGAGGTCGGTGACGGTGTTGCGGTAGAACTCGTCGACGTCCCAGGCGTCCCACTGGTTGGGCAGGTCGGGGTGCAGCTGCAGCAGGTTGCCCGGGCCGGCGAGCACCTCGCGGCCGGACTCGAGGTCGAGCACCGACGTCAGCAGGCCGCGGCCGTCGACGGTCACGCGCAGCAAGCCGTTGTCGAGCACGTACCCGCCCTCGGCCGCGGTGACGGAGATCGACGGGGCGGGCTCCGACGGCGACAGCGCGATCGGCGTCGCGGCGAACGCGGGCACGTCGCAACGCCCGTGCGGGGCGGCGTTGAACGCGACCGAGACGTCGCCGGACCCGGCCAGGGCCTGCTGGGCCCGGCCGATGATCCCGTCCAGCTCCGCACCCAGCCGGGCGTACTGCTCGCGCGCCTCGCGGTGCACCCAGGCGATCGACGAGCCGGGCAGGATGTCGTGGAACTGGTGGAGCAGGACCTGCTTCCAGATGCGGTCCAGCTCGTCGTACGGGTAGTCGACGAGGCCCGCGACGGCCGCCGTCGCCGACCAGAGCTCGGCCTCGTGCAGCAGGTGCTCGCTGCGCCGGTTGCCCTGCTTGGTCTTGGCCTGCGACGTGTACGTGGCGCGGTGGATCTCGAGGTACAGCTCACCGGACCAGACCGGCGCGTGGGCGTACTCGGCCTCGGCTGCGGCGAAGAAGTCCGACGGCTTCTCGATGGCGACCCGCGGCGAGCCCTCGAGGTCCGCCGTCCGGCGCGCCTGGGCGATCATCTCGCGGGTGGGGCCGCCGCCGCCGTCGCCCCAGCCGAACGGCACCAGCGAGCGGGTCGCCTCGCCCTTGTCGCGGAAGTTGCGGACGGCGTGGGCCAGCTCGCCGCCGGACAGGTCGGAGTTGTAGGTGTCGACGGGCGGGAAGTGCGTGAAGACGCGGGTGCCGTCGAGGCCCTCCCACCAGAAGGTGTGGTGCGGGAAGACGTTCTGCTTGTTCCACGAGATCTTCTGGGTGAGGAACCAGCGCGACCCCGACAGCGCCACCAGCTGCGGCAGTGCCGGCGAGTAGCCGAACGAGTCCGGCAGCCAGACCTCCTGCGTGTCGATGCCGAACCGCTCCAGGAAGTACCGCTTGCCGTGCACCAGCTGCCGGGCCATGGCCTCCGAGCCGGGCAGGTTGGTGTCGGACTCGACCCACATGCCGCCGACGGGGACGAAGCGGCCGCCCTTGACCTGCGCCGCTACCCGCTCGAAGACCTCGGGGCGGTGCTCCTCGATCCAGGCGAACTGCTGTGCCGAGGACATCGCGTAGACGAGGTCCGGGTACTCGTCGAGCAGGCCGGACACGTTCGCCGTCGTGCGCGCGACCTTGCGGACGGTCTCGCGCACCGGCCACAGCCAGGCGGAGTCGATGTGCGCGTGCCCGACAGCGGAGATGCGGTGGGCGCTGGCGTTGGCCGGCCTCGTCAGCACGTCGGTCAGCTCGGCCCGCGCGGCCGCCGCCGTCCCCGAGAGGTCCTGCAGGTCCAGCGCGTCCAGCGCCCGCTCGACGGCGCGCAGCAGGTGCCACCGTCGCGGCTCGCCCTCGGGCAGCTGCGGCATCAGCCCGCCGATCGCCTCGAGGTCCTGCCAGAGCTCCCACACGTCGGTCTCGAACACCGTGACGTCGGCGCGGTTGACGCGGTAGAGCGGCTCGGTCCCCGCGGTCGACTTCTCACCGAGCGCCGTCGGGCTGAACATCGCGTCGCCGCCGACCAGAACCTGCGGGTTCGCGGCCGCCTCGACGTAGAGGTCGATGCGCTCGCCGCCCGCGGCCGGGTCGGCGACCGGCAGCCACACGTTGCGCGGGTGCAGGCCCTTGACCACCGAGCCGTCCGGCCGGTAGGCCAGCCCCTCGGCCTGGAACCCCGGCGAGTGGTCGGCCCAGCCCAGGTCGATGACCAGCTCGACCCGACGCCCCGCCGCCCCGGCCGGCACCTCGCCGGTCACGTGGAACCAGGACGTCCCCCAGGGCGGGCCCCAGCGATCGCCCGCCGCGGCCGGGACGTAGCGACCGTCGGCGACCGCCTCGCCGCCGGGCAGCGCGGCCGACGGCGGCACCGGCTCGCCGTGGCCGCCGTCGACGTGCCAGACCGCGAGGGACAGAGGGGCGACCGTGCGGTGCACGGCCGGCTTCAGCCGCTGGTTCAGGAGGCGCTTCAGGCGGTTCTCGACCAGGACGTGGTTGTCGTGCATGCGGGGTTCCAGCCTCCGTCGGGTGGACTGCGATGCGGGGCGCCCGAGGCGCCGGACCAACGGTACGGCGTTGTGGGAACGTCCCCACAAACGGCCGCGCGGAATGCCGGAATTGCGTAAAGAAGATCTCAGACTCGTCTCATGATCCACACTCACCGGCGTCGTTACGCTCGCGGCGACGTGCCCGGACCGACCGGGCGTCAGGGTGGGGCCGCGGTGGGCGCGGTGGGGAGCGGAGGACGTCATGGGGGCTGCGCGCTGGACGCGGCTGGTGGGCGCTGGGTGCATCGGAATCGGCACGGTCGCGGTGGTGGCGCCGCTGGCCTTCGCCGATCCGGACGACTTCAGCATGACGTCGACGACCATGGGCTTCGGCTCGGTCTTCGTCGGCGAGACCGGGACCGAGAAGCTGATCATCCGCAACATCTCCGACGGAGCGCTGGCGCCGGCGCTCACGGGCGGGCTGGTGACCGAGGACGGGCCGTTCGAGGCGACGACGACCTGTGACGGGTCGGAGTTGGAGCCGGACGAGACCTGCGAGTTCGCGTACACCTACACGCCCGCCGCGGTCGGTTCGCACCAGATCGACGTGCCGTTCACGCTCGAGGGCGTCACCTACAGCGCGTCGCTCACCGGCACCGGCGTGGCGCCCATCGAGGTGTCGTCGCCGACGCTCGCCTTCGGCGCCGTGGTGGTCGGCGAGCAGAAGTCGCTGAACCTCACCGTCACCAACGTCTCGAACATCGCGCGGACGCCGGCGGTCAGCTCGCCGGCGGTGGAGTCGGAGGTGTTCTCGGCGTCGTCGACGTGTGACGGCGACCCGCTGGCGGCCGGCGCGTCCTGCGCCATCAGCTACGAGTTCGCCCCGACGGCGGCCGGCGCGGCCACGGGCGCCGACCTCATCGTCGTCGAGACCGCCAACCACATCGTGTCGCTGTCCGGGACCGGCGTGCCCGCGACGACGCCGACGGCCGTGGTCGGCTCCGACGGGCCGGTCGACGAGGGGTCCGCGGCGACGGTGTCGTTCAGCGGCCAGGACGACCCCGGATCCGAGATCGTCGAGCCGTTCCTCTACAGCTACGACTGGGACGGCGACGGCACGTTCGAGGTCGTCGGCTCCTCGTCGGCGTCGGCGCAGGTCCCGGCCACGCTGACGGCGGACGGCCCGGCGACGGTGTCAGTCAGGGCGCGCATCACCAACCAGATCGGCCGGTACACCGACTACGAGACCGACGTGGTCGTGCGCAACGTCGCGCCGGCGCTGACGGTGTCGGGTCCCGCGGCCGTGCAGGTGGGCGGTTCCGGCGCGCTGGCGGTCGCCGCCGTCGACGCCGGGTCCGCCGCCGAGGAGTACACGTACGCGGTCGACTGGGACGGCGACGGCACGGCCGACCAGACGGTCACGGGGGCGGCACAACGGTCGATCGTGCACACGTTCTCCTCCGTGGGCACCTTCGACATCGGTGTGACGGTGTCGGACGGCGACGGCGGCAGCGCCTCGGCCACGCACCGGGTGAGCGTGACCGAGGACGACCCGAGCGGGACGCCCTCGGGCACGCCGTCGCCGTCCGGCACACCGAGTGAGACCCCGACCGGGACGGAGTCGCCGACGGGGACCGAGTCGCCCACGCCGGAGCCGACCGCCACGCCGACGCCCTACACGCCCGAACCGACCGCCACTCCCACCCCGTACACGCCCGAGCCCACGGCCACGCCGACGCCGTACGACGACGGCACGCTGCCCGAGACCGGCGCCGGCCTCGGCGACGTGGCGGTGCTGGCGGGGGCGCTGCTCATCGGGCTGGGCGCACTGCTGCTGCTCGCGACCCGCAGGCCGCTGCTGCGGCCCTGATCCGCTTCTCGTCCGACGGCGCGGCCGGTCCCAGCCAGGGGCCGGCCGCGTTGTCTTTCCGCGTGGTCAGTCCGTGCAGCGGACGACGTCGATGGTGCCGGTCAGCTCCGACGTCGTGAGGTAGCCGCAGTCGTCGACGGCGTACGCGACGGTCTCGGCCTGCAGGACGTTGCCGGCCGGGACCCGGCGCAGCGGCCAGTCCGGGAACGTCGCGACGTCCGCGCCGGCCTCGGGCGCGCGGTACTCGAGGATCTCGTCGTAGGTCCGCAGCAGCACGCGGCCGGCGCCGAGGTCCGCGGACGCGTCGGTGACGACGTTGCCGGCCAGGGCCGCGAGGAACCCCTCTTCGGGCTCCGGCAGCTCGATGTCGGCGACGACCTCGAGCTCGCCGCCGTCGGCCGGGCCGCGGTACAGGCGGGTGCTGCCGGTCTCGCCGGTGTCGCGGTCGAACGGGGCCTTGCTGACGACCAGCGGCCGACCGTCGGGGTCGACGAGCAGCGCCTCGGCGTCGGTGGGTCCGCCCTCATAGGTGAACTCGAGCGCGTCGGCGTCGAGCGTCTGCTGGTCCGGCGGGTCGGCGAGGTCCGGCTCGGGCGCCCGGTAGACCACCACGTGGTCGCGGCCGACGTGGTCGCCGATGTCGCCGACGTACAGGCAGCTCGCGTCCGGGTCGTCGCCGCAGGGGCCGACGGCGAGCGCCTCGGCGTTCTCGGGGTCCATACCGTCCAGCTCGAGGCGGGCGACCGGCGTGCCGTCCTCGCGCACCGCCACGACCTCGGGCGTACCGGGCTCGTCGCCGACCACGTAGTAGAGGCCGGGCGTCCGGACGCTCGCCGCCATGCCGCTCATCTCGACGACGGTGTCCTCGGACAGCGTTCCGGCGGTCTCGGCGTCGCCGTAGCAGGGCACGTCGCACGCGGGTTCGGCGTCGGCAGTCCGATCACGTGGCGGCTGCTGCGCTGAGACGTCGTCCCGGCCCGCCGGGGAGGTGACCACGGCGGAAGGTGAGCCGTTCGCCGTCGTCCCCGAGTCCGCATCGGAGCAGGCCGCAAGGGACAGCGCGGCCGCGAGCGTCACGACAAGCACACGACTCTCCGTTGCCCCACGTGTCACGGCGTGGACCAAGATTTTTCCTCGTTCTCTTCCCGTTTGCCGCTGGCCGGACATAGCCTCGTAGCAAGAGCGGCACCATTCTCGCCCCCCGGGGTGGTGCCGCTCGGTCGTCCCCCTCCGACCGGCGCGCCGCCTCAGGCCGAGGCCGTGTCCCGCACCGGGTCCGCGAGTCCCAGCACGTCGCGCACCACCCGCAGCAACTGCGGGCGCAGGTCGGCGTTCGAGACGTCCGGCAGGGCCAGGATCGCCACGATCACGCCGAGCGCCGCCGACGTCCGCACCCGCTGCTCCAGCGAGAGGTCGCCGTTGGCCATTAGCGCCGCGAGCCGCGTGTCGTTGGCGCGCATGCGGCCGAGCAGAGTGGAGTTGGAGACGCCGGCGATGTCGTTCATCGCGTAGGTCGCGACCCGCCGGTGCGCCAGCAGCAGGTCGACGTAGCGCTCGACGAGCGTGAGCCGCCAAGCCGGGCTGCCGATCTGCGCGGTGTCGGCCTCGGCGTCGGCGATGATCCAGTCCTCGCCGTCGACCATGGGCCGGAGCAGGTCGTCGAGGATCTCGACCTTCGTGCGGTAGTGGTAATAGACCGCGGCCTTGGTGATGCCGAGCGCGTCGGCGATCTCGCGCAGCGTCGAGCGCTCGTAGCCCTGCCGGGAGAACAGGCCGAGCGCGACCTCGCGGATGTTGCCGGCGGTTCCCGCGCCGGGGCGTCCCTCGTCGTTCATCTCCGTCGCCGCCTCGCAGATCGAGAAGTGAGGGCGGCCACACAATACGTTAACTACTTGCCGGCCGACAAGTGCGGCCGTAGCGTGAGACCCAGAGCACTTGTCGGCCGACAAGTAGAGGCAACTTCAAGGGGGCGCTGGCGCTCCTGGCACGTCGCCAGCACTGGAGGACCGATGGCCTCGGACACCCTGTCCCGGCGCCCGCCCACGCTGCGCCGCATCCGCACCGACTCACGACTCGCCACGGCCGCGAAGGAGATCGCCTTCCTGCTCGCGGCCGCTCTGCTCTACACGCTGGTCAGAGGGCTCACCAGCGACCGCGTCGACGCCGCGTTCCGGCACGCCGAGGACGTCATCGCGTTCGAGAAGACGCTCGGCATCAACGTCGAGACCGACCTGCAAGGGCTCGTCCTCGACCACCAGTGGGCCATCGACGCGGCCAACGGTTTCTACATCTACGGGTACTGGCCGGTGTTCGTGCTCACGCTGGCCTGGCTGATCACGCGCCGGCCGGCGGCCTACCCGTTCTACCGGAACGCGCTGCTCGCGTCGGGCGCGTTCAGCCTGGTGATCTTCGCGTTCTACCCGCTCTCGCCGCCGCGGTTCCTGCCCTGGCACGGCTTCGTCGACACCATCTCGCTCGAGGTGCCGACCTACCGCGACATGAGCTCGTCCAGGCTCGTCAACGAGTACGCCGCCATGCCGAGCCTGCACTTCGGCTGGATCCTGCTGCTCGGCATCGCCTGGGTCGCACTCTCGCGGATCCTCGTGCTGCGCATCATCGGCGCGGTCATGCCGCTGCTGATGTTCGCCGCCATCGTACTCACCGGCAACCACTACGTCGTCGACGCGATCGTCGGCGGTGGCGTCGTCGTCGCCGGCATCGGCGTTGCGGTGCTCATCGAGCGGCACAAGCGACGGCGGGCGGTCGAGGCGGCCATCGACGACGCGCGGCAGGCGGCGGACGACGGGGACGGCTCCGGCTCGGCGATTCCGGCCCAGCGCACGCCGAACCTGACCCGCGTCCGCTGACCCTCCCCGTGATCATGTCCCCTCGCGGCGTGTCAGCGACCGCGAGGGGACATGATCATGGAGTCGAGGGCACTGTCAGGGTGCGACCGGCTCCAGGACCTCGTCGACGACGGGGTCGGGCTCGGCGTCGCGACGGCGTCGGCGCGACGGGGCGAGCATGACGACCAACCCGGCGACGGCGACCCCCGTCACCAGGGTCAGGCCGGGCCGGAACTGGTCGAACGTCGCCGCACCCATGCCGTCGGCCGTGTGCGAGCCGGCCGTCACGAGCGCCGTCGTCGCCGCCAGTAGTACGGCGCCGCCGATCTGCCCGGACGTCTGGACCAGGCCGGCTGCCAGTCCCTGCTCGGAGTCGTGCACCCCGGCCGTGGCCTGCGACATGATCGAGGAGAACGCCAGCATGAACCCGAGCCCGATCCCCACCACGCTGGGCAGGATGTCCGTCACGTAGGACGGCGTCGCATCGCCGCCGAACGCGAGGAACCAGACGTAGGCCGCGCTCAGCGCCACCATCGCGGCGACGATCGGGCGCTGCGTGCCGTAGCGATCGAACACCCGGCTCATGTACGGCGAGCCGAACGCCACGATCAGGCCCGCGGGCAGCAGGGCGAGCGCCATCCGCAGCGGCGACCACCCCAGGGCCGCCTGGAAGTAGATCGTGAGCATGAACTGGAAGCTCAGGTACGACCCGAACAGCGCGATCATCGCGAGGTTGGCCCGGACGATCGGCCCGATCCGCAGGATGCCGAACCGGACCAGCGGGTGCGCGACCCGCTGCTCGATGACGACGAACGCCGCCAGCAGCGCGATCGCCAGGACGAACAGCGCGACGGTGACCGGGTCGGCCCAGCCCCGCTCCGGCGCGGAGACGACGGAGTAGACGGCGAGCAGCATGCCGGCCGTGAGCGTCGTCGCCCCGGCCAGGTCGTGACCGCCGGTGTCGGCGGGCCGGTCGCGCGGGATCAGTGCGATGCCCGCGATCAGCGCGAGGATCGCCAGCGGCACCGGCATGAGGAAGTTCCATCGCCAGCCGGCGCTGGTCAGCAGGCCGCCGAGGATGAGCCCGGACGAGTACCCGCTGGCGCCGAAGACGGCGAAGATCGACAGCGCCTTGTTGCGCGCGTGCCCTTCGCGGAACGTGGTGGTGAGGATGGACAGCGCCGTCGGCGCGGTGAACGCGGCCGCGACGCCCTTGACGAACCGGGTGATGATCAGCAGCGTCCCGTCGTCGACCAGACCGCCCACGAGCGAGGCGGCAGCGAAGACGGCGAGCGCGATGAGGAACACCCGGCGGCGGCCGAGCAGGTCGGCCGTGCGGCCACCGAGGAGCAGCAGTGCTCCGTAGCCGAGCACGTATCCGTTGACGATCCACTGCAGCGAGGTCGTCGACAGACCCAGCTCCGTCCCGATCGACGGCAGGGCGATGCCGACCATCGACACGTCGAGCCCGTCGAGGAACATCACCAGGCACAGCACCGCGAGGACGCCCCAGAGGCGCGGGGTCCAGCGCTGATCTCGCTCGTCGGGAACGGAGGTGGGTGGTGTTGCGGTTGCAGTCACGAGCGACGACGCTACATGCACGTGCATAGAATGCACAAGCATTTAATGTCCTTGCATTGATTTGGTCTCGGTGTTAGAGTGCGCTCCATGAGCGGGACCGGGGAGAGTGAGCTCGTCGCGAAGTGGCGCGGCCTCCTGACCTCGTACAACGGCATCGCCTGCAACCTCGATCGCGAGCTGCAGGACCAGCACGGCCTCGGCCTCAGCGAGTTCGAGGCGCTCGACCGGCTGATCGAATCCGGCCAGGACAAGCTGCGCATGCACGAGCTCGCGGCCGACATGTACCTCAGCCAGAGCGCGTTCTCGCGCACGGTCGCCCGCCTCGAGCGCGCCGGCCTGGTCGGGCGGTCCATGTGCATGGACGACCGCCGGGCCCTCTTCGTCACGCCCACCGAGGCCGGCCGCGCCCGGCACGCCGAGGCTCGCGACACGCACCGCAAGGTCCTCGCCCACCACCTCGACTGATCACGCGGGTCACGCCGTCACGAGCGACAGGGTCGTCCCCGCCACGCCGACGGTCACCTGCTGACCCCAGCTCATTGTCAGCCGGTCGGCTTCGAGCCCGTCGCCGAACACCACCAGCCCATCGGTCTCGGCGACCAGAGCGAGCCGGTCGCCGTCCACCAGCACGCCGTCGACGCAGGTCGTTCCGGTCGACGGCGACGGCCACGCCTCGCGGACGAACCAGGCCAGTGCCCGGTCGGTAGGCCGCGGCAGCGGCGGCGCGGGCCGGTCGCGCGCGATCGACGCGCACCATCCCGTCGCGCCGGTCCCGGTCCCGGCGATCACGCCCGACGACGACTGCCGCTCCGGCCGGCGACCGGGCGCGGTGAGCGTGTACCGCGCCGACTGGTGGCTCGCATGGCCGGCGAAGATTTCGTTGACGGCGAGCAGCACCTGTCCGTCGTCCAGCTCGGCCGCGACCATCGTGCGCGGCTCGACGGTGACGCGGCGGGCGACGACGGCGGCCAGTAGCCCGGTCACCTCGCCGGGAGCGTGCCGGACCAGGACGCCGGGATTGCGCTCGGGATCCGGGTTCACCCCGATCACCGGCTGGCCGCCGAGGTACTTCGCGACATTGGCGACAAGGCCGTCCTGCCCCACGACGGCCACGATGTCGCCGTCCTCGAAGCGGAACCGGTCCAGGTCGGCGCGCTCGACGGTCGCGCGTCGCCAGTCGCCGGGCACCGAGACGCCGACCTCCTGGCGGGCCGCCTCGTCGGCGTCGTGACGGCGTTGGACGGCGACGAGGTCGCGGCCTCGGCCGCGCAGGAAGAACTCCGCCTGGCCGCGGGTGCCGTGCCGGTCGACCAGCTCCTCGAGCTCGGTGCGGCGATGCACGAGGACGACCCGGGGCGCGAGCATCAGCGTTCCGCTCCGTCGCCGGTGGCCGCCGTGAGCCGAGCGAGCGCCGTCGTCAGCAGGTCGGGCGTGACGTGGAGCGTACCGATCGAAGGCAGCTGCTCGGCCACCTCACGCAACGCGAGCATCAGTTGCGTCCAGTGGTCCAGCTCGGCCAGGACCGCGAGCCGGGCCGCCTCGGCGTCCGCCTCGGCCGACCCCGTCAGCCGGATCCGGTCCGCCTCGGCCGTGGCGGCCAGCCCCGTGCGTTCGGCGGCAGCGCGGGCGGCGAGTCCGGCACGCTCCGCCTCGGCCTCGGCGGCGATCCGCGCGGCCGCCGCCTCCTCTGCCGCCCGGCGCCGCTCGTTGGCGCCGTGCTGTGCGACCAGGTTCTCCTCGCGGGCGGCGAGCTCGATCTTCGACTGCAGCTCGTTCTCGCTGATGGTCCGCTCGCGCTCGACGGCGTGCGCACGGCGCTCGTAGGTGGCGCGGTCGGCCTCCTCCTGAATCAGCTCGCGTGCCGGGGTCTGCAGCGCCTTCTCGATGTCCGGATCCGGCCGGACGCTGACCACCCGTACGTCGAGCACGACGACGCCGGTGTCGCGCAGCCGCTCGTCACCGACCAGCCCGGTGCGCAACCGGTCCCGGATCGCGGCGATCCCCCGGCCGAGCGCGTCCGCCATCGGAATGGTGACGAGCAGGTCGGCGGCGTGCTGCTGCGCCGTCTCGGTCAGCAGGTGCGCCACCTGGTCCAGCGGCGCGGCCCGCCAGCGGCCGGTCCGCGAGTCGATGGCGAAGTCGACGCGGCCGGCGACCAGCGCGGGATCGGCGAACCGGTAGGTCACCGTCGCCTGGACGGCAACCTTCTGGAAGTCGCCGGTGCGGCCGTGGAACAACACGGGCAGCTCACGGTCGTCGACGGGCACCTCGCTGAGCGCCGCCGTGAGCGGGCGGAACCAGAACGAGCAGCCGGTGCCGCTGTGGACGACGCGATCGCCGCGCTGGTGGATGACGTGCTCGGTCGGGGTGGACCGCAGGTGCCGCAGGAGGCCGAAGCCTCGGATCTCTGCCATCGCCGTCTCCCTCTGTCCCTTCTTATCGTCGTAGTGACGATAAAGCTCGTGGCGGCTAATCGTCAAGGTGACGAGATAAGGTGCGGGCATGGCCGGTTCCGAGTACCCGCCCTTCGCGGTCACCGTCGACCTCGTGATCCTCACAGTGCGCGCCGAGGGGTTCGCCGCGCTCGTCGTCGAACGCGGCGAAGAGCCCTACCGCGGCAGGCTCGCCCTGCCAGGCGGGTTCGTCCATCCCGACGAGGACCTCCCGGCGGCGGCGCTGCGGGAGCTGCGCGAGGAGACCGGGCTGGCGCCGTCGCGAGGTCACCTCGAGCAGCTGGCCAGCTACGGCGCCCCCGACCGCGACCCGCGTCAGCGCGTCGTCTCCGTCGCCTACCTGGGACTGGTCCCGGACCTGCCTGAGCCGGTCGCCGGCAGCGACGCCGCCGCCAGCCGGTTCGTGCCGGTCGAGCGGCTGCGACGCGACGCCGGCTCACTGGCCTTCGATCACGGCCTGATCCTCTCCGACGGCGTCGAGCGGGCCCGCGCGAAGCTCGAGTACACCGCGCTGGCCACCGCGTTCTGCCCCGACGAGTTCACGGTCGGCGAGCTGCGCGCCGTCTACGAGGCCGTATGGGGTGTCGACCTCGACCCGCGCAACTTCCACCGGAAGGTCACCGGCACACCGGGATTCCTCGAGCCGACCGGCGCGACGACCACCCGCGGCGGCGGCCGGCCCGCCCAGCTCTACCGGCGCGGCGGCACGACGGCGCTGATGCCGCCGATCCTGCGCGGATGAGCGGCGGGATCGGCGGGGTGAGCGGCGGCGTCCGGCGACGTAAGCTCGAAGCGTGCTCGACCGCATCGACCCCGGCCACCCGGCCTGGCCCGCCGTCGGCGAGGCGACCGCGGTGCTCTCGGGCCGGCCGGTCGCGGTGCTGACCGGCGCCGGCATCTCGACCGACTCCGGCATCCCCGACTACCGCGGCCCCGACTCCCCGCCGCGCACCCCCATGACCTACCAGCAGTTCGTCGGCGACCCCGACCGCCGCCGGCACTACTGGGCTCGCAACCACGTCGGCTGGCGGCACGTGCACGGCACCCGCCCGAACCTCGGTCACGTCGCGGTCAGCCGCCTGGAGTCCGGCGCCGCCGCGGTCGGCGTCATCACGCAGAACGTCGACACCCTGCACGACGCCGCGGGCAGCCGGAACGTCATCGACCTGCACGGACGCTACGACCGCGTCATCTGCCTCGGCTGCCGGCGGGTCGTGCCGCGCGACCACGTCGCCGCCCGGCTGACGGCGCTCAACCCCGGTTTCGCCGACGAGGTCGCCGACGCCGAGATCGCCCCGGACGCCGACGCCGTCATCGAGGCGACGTCGCACTTCCGGATCGCCGACTGCGAGGCGTGCGGCGGCATGCTGAAGCCGGACATCGTCTACTTCGGCGAGAACGTGCCCAAGCCGCGGGTCGAGGCAGCATACGCGCTGGTCGACTCCGCGGCGGCGCTGCTGGTCGCGGGATCGTCGCTGACGGTGATGTCAGGGCTGCGGTTCGTCCGGCACGCGGCGAAGACCGGGCGGCCCGTGGTCATCGTCAACCGCGGCGACACGCGCGGCGACGACCTCGCCACCGTCAAGGTCGACGCCGGCTGCTCGCCCGTGCTGACGGTGCTGGCCGCGGTCCTGACGGGGTCAACCGTCAGTCGGTGACGTCGGCGACGGTCGCGTCGAGGGTCTTGACCAGCTCGTCACCGTCGACCGTGGCGGACACCCCGAACGCGCCCGCGCCGATCGACACCGTCCGCCCGAGCACCCGCTCGTCGGCGATGACCGGCCAGGCGTGGGTCGACCCGAACGGCGTGATCGTGCCGCGCTCGTACCCCGTGACGTCGCGGGCCGTGGCGGCGTCGGGCATCGAGAGCCGGTTGACGCCCAGCAGGGTGCGCAGCTTCGGCCAGGCGATGGTGCGGTCGCCCGGGACCAGCACGAACACGTAGTCGTCGTCGGCCCGGCGCACCACGATGGTCTTGATGACGGCGGCCGGCTCGACCCCGCGGGCGGCGGCCGCCTCCTCGAGGCTGTTCACCGGCGGGTGCCGGACGATGCGATGGGCCAGGCCGGACTCCTGCAGGGCGTCGACACCGCGCTCTTCGGTCATGTCCCCGAGCGTATGCCCGCGCTCACCGCCCGGCGGCCGTGCGGGACCGGGCCGGGAGGGTCCGGTTCCATGGCCCGGCCGGTCCGGATCAGCTCGATCAGCTCCTCCGTCTCGGGCTCGAGGCCACCGCCCAGCTCGGCGGCGGTGACCAGCAGCTTGTCGACGCTGTCGAGCACACGGGCCGGATCGCCGAGGGCCAGCTCGGCCTTGAGGCGATCGCGCCACAACAGCTCCACGCCGGGCTCGACGGACAGGCCGATCAGCGCCGTCCGCAACGCCTCCCACGGATCGCGGTCTACCAGCGCGCGCAGTGCCAGCTCATGGCAGGCGTCGACGACGGACGCGATCATCTCCTGCGCCAGGTGATCGGCCCAGGCGTACCGGCGGCGGCCGCGCCCCGAGAACGGCCGCCCGCGGACCAGTTCCAACGCGGCCCGCAGGTCCGCCGTCGTCGCGCGGGCCGGACCGTCCGGGAGCAGCTCGCGCCAGTCGTCCCAGTCGCTGCGGATGCCCGGGCGCAGCGTGTAGCCGCTGTCCGTGCGCGGCAGCAGCGACGACCCGGACGCGTCCGCCCCGAGCCAGCGGCGCAGCTTCGAGATCGCCGTGCCGCGGGTCGTCTTCGTCACCGCCGACCCCGGCCAGATCGCCTCGTCGATGGCGTTGGAGTCGCAGCCCGGGTTCAGCGCGATGAACATCGCCAGCTCGGTGAGCTGGCCGAGCTTCGTCTGCTCGGCCAGCTCGGCGGCGTCGTGCACCTCGACCGGACCCAGCATGAGCAGCCGGGGCAGCGCCTTCCCCGACACGCGCCGGGCCAGGGCCGGACGACGAGCCTTTGGCGGAGCCGGCGGCTCGACCCGCGCCTCTCCGGCTGTCACCTCCGCGGGCGCGGCGACGGCCGGCCCGCCGTGCAGGGGTCGTCCGGCGATGAGCCCGTGGGCGGCGGCGCCGACGGTCCGGGCTGGCTGCTCGCCTACGCCGCTGAGCAGCTCGAGGAACCGCCGCCTGGTCTCGCCGTCGAGGAGCTGCGGCCGGACCGGGACGCCGAGCGGGTCGAGGATCGCGACCGGCCGCTCCGCCGGGCCGTCCAGCCGCAGCACCCAGGTGCCGCCTCCGGTGTGCGGGGTGCGGCCGCGCAGTCGGTGACCGCGCGACGGCGGGCCGCCCGGCTCGCTGCCGCCGACCACCGCCGCCACGGCCACGCGCGGCGCGGTGACGATGAGTGCTTCGAGCCGGTCCCACTGGCCGGCCGGGAGGGGCTCGGCGATCACCAGGATCTCCGGCGTCCATGTGGCGTCGGCCACCTGCGTGGCCCGGGCCGCGCCGAGTCCGCTGACCCCGGCCGTGGCCAGCAGCAACCGGTCGTCGGCGACCCGCACGGCCAGCTCGTCCAGCAGCTCCTCGACGTCGGTGACGTGGCGGACCCGGCCGGTGTCGAGGAGGTCGAGGTCGGCCAGCGCGGGCGCACCGACCAGGGTGACCCGCAGGTCGTCGGCCCAGGCGCTGGTCGCGAGCTCCGCCGCGACCGCCGTCAGTGAGGACCGCACCAGCTCCGCCGGACCGTCCACCACCAGTGTCCCGACCTGCTCGAGGTCGAGCAGCACCAGCGCGTCGTCGTGATCGTGGCCCAGGGTGACCAGGCTCGGGTACGGCGCGGGCACCCCGCTCGCCGGCGCGTCGTCGCGCACCTCGTCGAGCGCGACGGTCCACACGCCGCCGTGCGCGGTGCCGGCGAACGGCGCGGGCAGCTCGGCCGGAGCGGCGAGGTACAACTCGAGTGTGCGCCGGGTCAGCCGGACGGCGCGCAACGGAGGCAGGCCTCGCTGGGCCGCGGCCAGCCGCGCGGCCAGACCGCGCAGCACGCGATCGACCACCTCGACCGCGACGGGGTCGGCGGCCCGGCGCAGCTCGGTCTCGGTGGCGCGATCGGCTGCCGTGCCTTCGGCGAGCCGCTCGCCGGGTCGCCGGTGCCGCTGCACGCGGATGCGCCGGGTCGCCAGGACGCTGACCAGGGCGGCGGCCAGGACCGCCCCCACCCCGCCGGTGGTCCGCAGCAGGTCCGCGGCCTCATCCGCCGCCTCGTCCGCCGCCTCGTCCGCGGCCTCGTCCGCCGCTTCGTCGGTCGCTTCGTCCGTCGCGGCGGCCGGGCCACCGGTGTCGGGCAGGCCGGCCGGGACGTCCCCCTCGGGGATGGTGAGCGTCCAGCCGGGCACGATGAGGTCGGGATCGGTGAGCCGCCGGCCGTCCGGCTGCACCGTCGCCGTCGACGCCGCGACGATCTCCGGGTACCGCGTCGGATCACCCAACCGGCTCTCGGCGACGTCCCACAGTGTGTCCCCGCCGGCCACGACGTGCCGGTCCGCGCCGCCCTCGTCGGCCGCCGGATCGTCGGCAGCTGGATCGTCGAGCAGGTCGGTGGTGACCGGCGGCGCCGGCTCCCACGGACCCGACGGCGCGGACGCGGCCGTCGCGACGGATCCGCCCGGCCCGAGGGCGGCGACCGCGGCCACGAGCCCGGCGACCAGCCTCTGCTGCGCCCGGAGTCCCGGCAGCCGCGGCGCCGGCGTGCCGCGCAACGCGGCGGGCACCTCGACGACCAGGGTCAGCACGACGGTAGCCCAGCCGAGCCAGCCGACGACGAGCAGCAGCGCCAGGAACAGCGACCCGTCGTCCGGGCGCAGCGCGGCGTCACGCATCTGCGCGAGCGTGGGCCACTCGCCGGGCAGCGGCCACCCACCCGCGGTCCACAGCACCGCGGGCAGACCCACGACCACCGTGGCGAGACCGACCAGCGCGGCCAGGCCACGCACCACGGCACGCGGTTTCGACGTAGCGATCACGTGCGACTCCCTCCAGCACACCCGTCTGCTGACTGTGGGTGCGCTCGGGCCGGCGAATGTGACAGCCGGGATGGACAAAGCCTTCCAGGATGCACGAGATGTCCCGCTCGTGCACGCCGAATCGGCAAGGGCTCCGAGAAACGGGCAACCGCTCGGCCGGTCTCGACGACCGTCAGGGCTAACTTCAGGGCTAACCGGCCCGGCTGGACTGCTGCAGGTCAACACGCCTCAGATCCGCAGGGAGCCCGCCGGTGAACACACTCACCATCCCCACCGCCCGTTCCGCCGTCCTCGTCACCGATCAGCTCAACGCCGAGTGGATACGGCTCGGCGCCCGTCCCGTCCCGAAGCGCTGGCCGCTGCCCGGGCTCGCCGGCTGCGCGCGCCTTGCCGACGTCGCCGACACCATCGCGCGGGCCCGCCGGCACCATCCGGCCGCGGCCGACGACCTCCTGGTCGGCCTGCTCGACCAACGCACCGGCCGCGACGACCACCTCGCCGGCCGGCTCGTGCTGCAGGTCATGCTCGGCCGGGCGGTCAACCTCGCGCGGCGCACCCACCGGTTCGGCGCTCCCGGCGTCCGCGGCGACCTCCCCCAGCTCACCACCGCATCCGTCGGGGCGCTCTGGCACGCCATCGCGACCTATCCGGTCGAGCGCCGGCGCACCAAGGTCGCGGTCAACCTCTGCATGGACGCGCTCGCCCACTTCAAGGCCGCGCTCGAGGACGACGCTCCCGACCTCGTCGACGCCACCGTGCTCGACACCGCCGAGCCGGTGTTCCGGCGCACCGACGCACCCGTCGTCGAGGTCTTCCGCACGCTGACCTGGGGCATCAGCAGGGGCGTCATCACCGCCGACGACGCCGAGCTGCTGGTCCGCGTCTACTGCCCGCTGCCCGGCCAGCTCGGCGGCGCGCACCTCGTCGCGCGCGAGCTCGGCCTCCCGCCCGCGACGGTCCGGCAGCGCTGCAGCCGGGCCATCCAGCGACTGTCCGACGCCGTCCGGGCCGGGCGTTCGGCGCTCACCACGGCGGCCTGAACCCGCACGCCGGCCGGTGCACGGGAGAAGGGACTGGGGTTGACAACTCCGAACCGATCAGCCACGTTTGTCGGCTCGCCACGCAGTCGATCATGGAGCGAGCGACCCCGACCCTCTGAGGGGCGCACATGGCGCAGACCGCTCGGCTAGAGACCACCGACCACCCCTTCGACCAGCCGCTCGACCCTGCGTTCGGCCCGCCCGGCGCGCCCCTGCGGCGCTATCGCCGCCGGCCCGGGCTCATCGGGCTCGGCGTCGGCCTGCTCGCCACGTGCGGCGCGGGCGCGGCGTACCTGGCGCAGTCGTCCAGCGACACCGTCGCCGTGCTCGCCGTCACCGACACCGTCCACCGCGGCGAGGTCATCGACGCGGCCCGGCTCACCACGGCGCACGCCGCGCCCGACCCCGCGCTCGACCCCGTCGCGGCGAGTGAGCTGTCCGCCGTCGTCGGGCAGCGTGCCGCCACCGATCTGCCCGCCGGCACGCTGCTCACCGGCGGCGCGGTCACGGCCGCGAACCTGCCGGTGTCCGGGCAGAGCGTGGTGGGCGTCGCCGTCACCGAGGCCCAGCTCCCGCGCACCGAGCTCGTCGCGGGCGACCACGTCCGGGTCTTCGGCACGCCGAGCCTCGGCGACGCCCCGCCGTCCCGGCCACCCGAGTCCGTCGCGGCGGCGGTGGTCGCCGTCTCCGAGGTGCTCGACTCCGGCCAGGTCGTGGTCGACGTCGTGGTGTCCGACGACGTCGCCGGCACGCTCGTCGCCATGGTCGCGACCGGCCGCGTCGCCGTCGTCCTCGACTCCCCCGAACCGGACGGAGGCGACGATCGATGACGGTGCTCGCGCTCACGTCGGTCCGGGGTGCTCCGGGCGTCACCACCACGGCGCTGGCCGTGGCTCTCGCCTGGCCCCGGCCCGTGCTGCTCATCGAGGCCGACGTCTCGGGAAGCAGCAGCATCAAGGCCGGCCACCTGCGCGGCGAGGTCGACCACGAGCTGGGTCTCATCAACCTCGCGCTCGCCCACCGCAACGGCGCACTGAGCCTCAGCACGGTGCGCGGGCAGACCATCGCGCTCACCGACGACGGCGCCCGGCTCGCGCTGCCCGGGCTGGCCACGAAGGCCCAGGCCGCGAGCCTGACCGACGACTTCTGGACGACGCTGGCCACCCTGCTGCGGTCGGTCACCCGGCACGGCGTCGACGTCCTGGTCGACGCGGGCCGGTTCGGCATGCGGCAGGGGCCCGACGCGCTGCTCCGCGCCGCCGACCTGCTCGCCGTCGTCTGCCGCACCGCGCTCGACGACCTCGTCGCCGTCCGGGCCAACGCCGACCAGCTCCCGGGCGGGGGCGACGGCGACGCCTCGGTCGATCGGCGGGGCCTGGTCCTGGTCGGCGAGGGCCGGCCGCACCGCGCCGGCGAGGCCGCCGAGGCCACGACGCTCCCGGTCTGGGCCACCGTCGACTGGGACCCCGTTGCCGCCGAGCGGCTGGGCGGCCGCGAGCGACTCCGCGCCGGCCCGACCCGGCTGACGTCCTCGCGGCTGATGCGCTCCGCGCGCAGCACGGCCGCCGAGCTGGTCGCCGCCGACGAGCGCCGCCGACGGGTCCTGGGCGGGCCGCTCGAGACGACCGTGCTCAGCGGCAAGGGGGTCCGATGAGCGAGGTCCTGCCCGGCGAAGACGGTCCGATCACCGGCCTGCCGATCTTCGCCGCCCCACCCGCCAGGCACGCCGACGACCGCGCCACCGACGGCCTGGCCACGCCGCCCCGGCGGAGCATCCGCGACGCGCTGGCCGCACTGCCGCCGTCGGCACCCCGCGACGACCCCGGCCTCGACTGGGCGCTGGTCCGCTCGTTCCGCCAGCAGGCCGCCGCCCGGCTGTCCGAGCAGGTCGACGACGCCACCACCGAGGCCGGTCGGCGCGCGGCCGGCCGCGAGATCATCGCCCAGCTGCTCGACGAGCACGTCCGCCAGGCGGTCACCACCGGCGGCGCCACCGTCGGCGTCGACCAGCAGTCCGTGCTCGCGCGGGCGGTCTTCGACGCGCTCTTCGGGCTCGGCCGCCTGCAGCCGCTCATCGACGACCCAGCCGTCGAGAACATCGAGGTCTACGGCGCGGAACCCGTCGTCGTCATCGACGGCGACGGCCGCATCACACGGTGTCCGCCCGTGGTCGAGTCCGACGACGAGCTGATCGACATGCTCACGTTCCTCGCCTCGCGCGGCGGCAGCGGTGAGCGCACGTTCTCGACGGCCAGCCCGAGCCTGCATCTGCACCTGCACGGCGGGCACCGGCTGGCCGCGTCCGGGTGGACGACGCACCAGCCCGTCGTCGTCATCCGGCGGCACCGGCTGGTCGACATCGACCTCGACGACCTCGTGGCCCGCGGCACCCTGACCCCGCAGGCGGCCGCGTTCCTGCGGGCAGCGGTCCGGTCGCGCCACAGCATCGTCGTGTCCGGCCCCATGGGCGCCGGCAAGACCACGCTGACGCGGGCGCTCGCCAACGAGATCGATCCCGAGGAGAAGCTCGGCACCATCGAGACCGAGTACGAGCTCGGCCTGCACCACCTGCACGACCGCCACCGGCGCATCGTCGCCTGGGAGGCCCGTCCCGGCAGCGGCGAGCGGGGCCCCGACGGCCGGGCCGTCGGCGAGATCACGCTCGACGACCTCGTCTACGACGCGCTGCGCATGAACCTCGACCGCCTGATCGTCGGCGAGGTGCGCGGCCGCGAGGTGCTGCCGATGTTCAAGGCCATGCAGTCCGGCGCCGGCTCGCTGTCCACCATCCATGCGCACTCGGCACGCGCGTCCGTCGAGCGACTGGTCACCTGCGCCATGGAGGCCGGTCCGCGTGTGTCCGCCGAGTTCGCCTACCGCCAGATCGCCCAGCACGTCGACCTCGTCGTCCACGTCGAGTGCCGCACCCTGCCCGACGGCGACGGCGACACCGTGCGCCGCCGGCGACTCGTCACCGAGGTCGTGGCGCTCGAGCCCGGCGAGCGCGGGCTGCCGGCCGTCACCGACGTGTTCCGCCTCGACCCCGGCGGACGGCTGCACCCCGAGTCCGTGCCGTCCTGGCTGGCCGCGGCGGCAGGGAGCGGGTCATGAGGCCTGCGCTGGCCGCGGTCACGGCGATCGCCGGGCTGGGCGGGCTGGCCGCCACCGGCGCCGGCCTGGTCCGGGCGCCGCACGACGCCGGCACGCCGCGGCACGACCTGCTCCCGCGGTGGGCGGCCGCACTGCGCGGACCCACCCCGGCGGCCCGCAGGTCCCGCCGCCGGGTTCTCGCGGCGGTCGGCCTCGGGCTCGCGGTCTGGCTGGTCACCGGCTGGACGCTCGCCGTCGCCGTCGTGCCGGCGGCCGTGTGGGGACTCCCCGTCCTGCTGCAGACCTCGTCGGCGCGGGCCGACATCGCCCGCATCGAGGCGATGAGCGACTGGGCACAGAACCTCGCCACCGTGCTCGGCGTCGGTGTCGGCATCGAGCAGGCCGTCGCCGGGAGCCTCGACACCGCGCCGGAACCGATCCGGCCCGAGGTGGCCCGGCTGGTCGCCCGGCTCCGGGCGCGCTGGGACACCGCGACGGCGTTGCGCGCGTTCGCCGACGACCTCGACGACGCCACCGGCGACCTCCTCGCCGCGGCGCTCATCCTGGGCGCCCGGCGCCGCGGCGACCAGCTCAGCAGCGTGCTCGACGGCCTGGCCGCCGCCGTCCGCGACGACGTCCGGGTCCGGCGCACGGTCGACGCCGAGCAGGCGCGCGGGCGCACCACGGCGCGTCTGGTCACGGCCATCAGCGCGGGCGGGCTGGGCCTCATGCTGCTGACGCCCTACGCCGACCCGTACCGCACGGGGTCCGGCCAGTTGGTCCTCCTCGCGCTGCTGACCTGCTATGTCGGCTGCCTGGTCTGGATGCGGCGCATCACGGCCACGCCGCGGCAGCCGCGCATCCTCGTGGCGGGCGGAGGGCGCACATGACGGCGACGCAGCTGGCCATCCTGCTCGGACTCGGCGTCGGCGCGGGGCTTCTGCTGGTCCTGCACGAACTGGCCGGCCGGGCGACGCGGCGGCCGCATCCGGCGCACACGGCGGCCCGGCTCACGGCGCCGGCCGATCCTGGGGCCGACCTCGGTGGGGGCGACGGGGTGCGGGGGCGGGTGGGGCGGGCCGTGCTGCGGCGCGGGGCGGGGTCGTCGCTGCTGCACGTGCCGCACCGCGACCTCGCGCTGTTGCGCCGCAGCGTGGCGCATTTCCTCGGCGAACGGGCGCTCTACGCCGCCGTCGGGCTGGCCGTGCCGACGGCGGCGACCGCGGCGCTCGCGGTCAGTGGCGTAGGGCTGCCCATCGCGGTGCCGGCCATCGCCGGGCCGATTGCCGCGGTCGCGCTGTCCTTCCTGCCGTACCACGCCGTCGCCGACCTCGCCCGGGCCAAGCGCGCGGAATTCCGCCGGGCCATGGCCACCTACATCGACCTCGTCGCGCTGGAACGGGCGGCCGGGTCCGGGGCCACGCAGTCGCTGGAGTCGGCCGCGCGCATCGGCGAGTCGTGGGCGTTCCAGCGGCTGCGCGACGAACTGGCGCACGCGAGCTGGGCCGGCGTCCCCGCGTGGGAGGCGCTGCGGACGGTCGGACGCGACCTCCGGCTGCCCGAGCTCACCGACACCGGCGACGTCATGCGGATGTCCGCCCGCGAGGGCGCCACGGTCTACGAGGTACTCCGCGCCCGGGCGTCGGCCATGCGCAACGAGCTGCTCACCAGCGACCAGGCCCGCGCCGGCGCCCGCACCGAACGAGCGACGGCGCCCCTCGCGGCCACGGCGGTCGTGTTCATGCTGATCCTCGCCGCGCCCGTCGCCATGCGGATCGGGTGAGCGCCATGGGCCTGCGACGATCCGAGCGGGGTTCGGCGACCCTCGAGACAGTCGTCCTGTGGCCGGCCGTGTTCCTGCTGATCTTCGGCATCGTGCACGCCGGCCTCTGGTTCCACGCCCGCAACGTCGCGCTGTCGGCGGCGCGCGAGGGCGCCCGGGCGGCCAGCGTCGACGGCGGGTCCGGCGGCGCGGAGCGGGCGGCCGACTTCCTCGCCTCGACGACCGACGACTCCGTCCTGCGGGTGCGCGACATCCGCGAGGCCGCCGGCACCGACGTGGTGACGGTCACGGTCATCGGCTCCTCGACGACCCTGATCCCCGGCTGGCGCGTCGACGTCAGCCAGACGGCGACCGCGCCGATCCGCCGCTGGAGCGACCCATGAGGCGACCGAGCGATCGTCGGCGGTTCACTGCCTCGTCCGGGGAACGCGGTTCGGCGACGCTCGAGCTGGCGGTTCTCGCGCCGGGTCTCCTGCTGCTCATCGCACTCGTCGCGCTGGCCGGACGGTTCGCCATCGCCGACGGCGCGGTCGACCAGGCCGCCGCCGAGGCGGCCCGCGCCGCCTCGCTGCAGCGCACCCCGTCGGCCGGCGTCGACGCCGCGGCTCAGGTGGCGCGCGCATCGCTGACCGGCCAGGGACTGTCCTGCCTGCGCACCGAGATCGAGGCCGACGTGTCGGGACTGCGGGCGCCACCCGGCCGGCGTGGCCGGGTCACGGTGACCGTCCGCTGCCCGCTCCGGGTGGCCGACCTGCCGTTGCCGGTCCCCGCGATCACGCTCACCGCGACCGCCGTCAGCCCCGTCGACACCTACCGCGAGAGGTGACCCGATGCGCCGTCGCATCGACCACGCCGGCCAGGCCGGCAGCTTCACCCTGATCTTCGCCGTCGTCACCGTCGCCTTGCTGGCCATCGCCGGGCTGGTGTACGACGGACGACGCCAGCTCACCGCCCAGCAGCGGGCCGACGCCGTCGCCGCCGAGGCAGCGCGGGCGGCGGGACAGGAGATCGACGGCTCGACGCTGACCGGGTCGCCGGGACTCGACCGCGCCCGCGCGCTCGCCGCGGCCCGCGAACACCTCGCCGCGGCGGGACTGACGGGCACCGTCACCGTCGACGGCGCCACGATCGTCGTCCGGGTCGACGCCTCCGAGCCGGCGGCGATCCTGCCGCTGATCGGCATCACGACCCTCGAGGCCAGGGGTGAGGCCAGCGTGCGGATCGTGACCGGACTGCGAGGTCAGCCGGGCGGGAACTCCGCCCCGAACTCGTCGTAGGCGGCGGCCACCTTCTTCGGCACACACATGCGCCACGCGTCGGTGACCAGTTCGCGCATCTCGGCCTCGTCGATGGCGGCCAGCCGCACGCGAACCCACTGGAACCGCTCGTCCGACGGCAGCGGAGGGAGGAACTTCGACGGATCCGAGGCGACCAGAGCGTCCCGCTCGTCCTTGGGGTAGCCGAAGCCCATGATCGTCTCGTCGGGCGAGATCGCCGCGTACACGATGCTCTTGATGCGGAACTTCACGCTGTCGCGGACCAGCCCCTCGGTGGTCCGCGGCAACGACAGGGCATGCCGTCGCACGTCGTCGGCCGTCACCATGCACCCGATTGTGCCGTCCGGGTCCGACAACCTCGACACGCCACCCCGGTTATACGCCGTCACCGCGAGTTAGGCGTCATAGCTAGGGTGAGAACAGCCATCAACGGCGGAGGAGCACTGTGGTGGAGGCGGTCGAGCGCCGGAAGCGGTACCGCGAGCAGGTCCGCGACGAGATCAAGCAGGTCGCGCTCGGGCAGATCGCCCGCGAAGGCGCGGCGGCTCTGACGCTGACCGGCGTCGCCAAGGAGATCGGCGTCTCCGGCCCCGCGCTCTACAAGTACTTCGCCGGCCGCGACAGCCTCCTCACCGAGCTCATCGCCGACAGCTTCGGCTCGCTCGCCGAGGCGCTGCAGCACGCCGCGGCGCCGTCTGCCGGATCTCCCGCGCGGGCGCGCCTGCACGCCGTCGCGCAGGCGTATCGCGCGTGGGCGATCGCGCAGCAGCACCGCTACCTGCTGCTCGCGGGCACCCCGGTGTCCCGGTACGACACCCCGGCCGAGGCGGTCGACCGGGCGCGCGCGGTGCTCGCCCCGCTGCTGCAGATCCTGGCCGCCGGCAGGTCCTGGCCCCGGGCCGACGCCCTGCAGACGGAGCTGGCGACGTGGATCGCCGCCGAGCCCACCGTCGCGGACTGGGTGCGCGGCGCCATCGGCCCGACGGGGTCCGCTGCGGCACCCGAGGCGGCGCTGGCCGGCGTCGTGACGGCATGGGTGCGGCTGCACGGCGTCGTCAGCATCGAGGCGGTCGGCCTGTTCGCCGGGATGGGACTCGAGCCGGCGACCGTCCTCGCGCTCGAGATGGACGCCCTCGCCGACGCGATCGGTCTCGACTGACGTCGTCCGCCCCGGATCGCCGAGAGAGATTTCGGGATCGCTGTCACATTCGGCCTCGCGAATCCACCCATAGAAGGTGAGACGCGTCGGCGGAAGGGAGTGACGGACATGGCCGGGACCGGCACACCGGACGCCGGCGCGCCTCACCCTCGAACACCGGTGTGGCCGCCGCGGAGGGCCTCGGCGCCCGGCCCGGCGGCCGCACCGGAACGCGCGACCGACGGTTGGCCGCGCCCGCGGCGCGACCCGGCGCACCGGTCCCGCCGCCTCGAGCGGCTGCTCTGGCTGCTGGTCGCGGCGGTGGCGCTGGCGGGCGTAGTGGTCATCGGCGCCATCGCGCGCTCGGGCCCGGGCTCCGAGACCCTCCAGCCGATCGCCGGCGGGTCCAGCCCCGAGGCCTCGGGTGTCGGCGACGACGACGCGCCGGCCGCTCCTGCTGGCGAGCGCAGCGGCGCCGCGGTCGCGGGTCAGCCGGCGGGCTGGTCCGAGGCGGCGCGCGGCTTCGGGCTCGCGTTCACCCGCACGAGGGTGGGCCGCGATGCCTGGTTCGCGGCGATGTCCTCCTGGCTCACGCCCGAACAGGCCGCGCAGTACCGGGAGGTGCCGATCGACGACATCCCCGCCGGCGAGCTCCTCGAGGTCGACGTGACCGCACCGGGCGCGGAACCGCACACCCACGGGACGTTGACCTACGACACCGGCATGGTGCTCGAGGTCGGGCTCAGCTACGAGACCTCGGCAGGTGGCTGGCTCGTGGCCCGGGTGAGCCTCGCCGACTGACGAAACCACACATGAGGCGAGGAGAGGCGAGGCTGAGGTGTCAGGGTATCCTGACAGTGGCGTGGCGATCACGGCGAGCGCACGCAAGCACGGAGTCGTCGACGACATGGTGCATGCGGCGTGCTACGCGATCGCCGAGGTCACACAGGGGGACCGAGTCCTTCTCATCGGGGCCGGTCGCGACGGAAGGCTGTTGGAGGTCGTGGTGCTCGATCCGGACACCGAGCCCGTGATCATCCATGCGATGGCCCTCCGGCCGAAGTGCCACACCTACCTGCCCAAGGGGCGGTGAGACACATGACGAGTCATGATCTGGACCGAAGAACCGCCGAAGCAGAGGCCTGGCTCGACACGCTCGACCCGGGCCGGACGCCTGCCGACGATACCGCGGATCTCGCCGCCATCGCCGCGGCGGTCACGGAGGTCGCGGCCGCCGAAGAGCGGGTCCGCGCCGCCGTGCGGGTGGCACGAGCCAACGGGAGGTCGTGGGCGCGCATCGGCCTCGCGCTCGGAGTCAGCCGTCAGTCCGCGCACGAGCGATTCGGCACCCGTACCGACGTCACCTGACCCTCCCCGAGCCGCGCCCGGTCAGTTACGGGCGGGACGAGCGGCGGACGGCGCGGCGTTCGGTGGTGAGCACGGCCCGGTCGGCCGCGCTGCGACCGGCGCCCCAGCCGGCCGCGTTGCCGGCCGAGAACGAGCGCCGGGCCGTCGTCGCGGCGAAGAGTGTGCGGAAGAGGGTGTCGACGGCGTCGGCGCGGTCGGCGAGGACGGGGACGAGGTCGGTGCCGGCGGCCGCCTCGGTGTGCGACGCGGCCTCGCGCAGCCGCTCGCCGATGCGGGTGGCGTAGGACAGCAGGAACGAGTGCCGGAACGACCGGGTGCGCGACGTGCCGAGGCGGGAGTACTGGGTGCCGCTGGCGAGCATGGCCCGCGACGCCTGCACCAGCAGCGACGTGGCCAGGACCTCGACCACGTCGAGGTCGACCTCGGCGCCGAGGACCGTGACGAAGCCCAGTTTCTCGCTCGACACCGTGCGGCAGTGGTTGGCCGAGCCGACCTCGGCGACCAGCAGCGTCTTGGGACCCAGGTAGGGCGCATCGAGCCAGATGCGCCGGGCCGACGCGACCGCCGCCCGGCGGCCCGGCACGACCGGGGCCGCCAGCGCCTGCTCGATGGAGTAGCGGCTCATCAGTTCTTGCGCCTTCGCCGACAGCGCCTCGGCCTCGTCGGGGAACTCCGTCGACTCGGCCTTCGCCAGCAGCGCCCGCACCCGGCTCAGCATCTTCTCCGACGACGGCGACGGCCCCGGCGACGGCCCTGCACCCGAAGCGAACCCCGTCGCCGCCCCATCACCCGGCACATGACCCGGCGGCGGCACGATGACCTGCAGCGCCGGGAGCCGCAGAGTGACGCCGACCAGCTCGAGCGCCGCCGCCAGCAGCGCCTCGCGGTCGGCGCCGTGCCGAGCCGCCCACTGGCCGGGATAGGGAGCGGCGGGGTCCCACCACGGCGCATCGGCGCCGACCGCCCGTAGCTGCGCCAGCCACCGAGGATGCACGGTGGCGGGCGCGTACTGCACCGCCGCGTCGGCCATGGCGTCGACGACCACGGCCGCGGCCAGCGCCGACCCCTGACGGCGGGCCACCTCGGCGAGATCGGCGGGCAGCCAGCCGAGCGACCAGAGCCGGTCGACCTGCGCCCGCAGCACGATGGCCACCGCGGCATCGACCACTCGCGGCGCCGCCAGCCCGGACACCGACCGCAGGCCCGCCAGCACGGCCGCCGGCCCCCGGTGCAGGCCGTCGGCCGCCAGGCCCGTGAGCCACTGGGCCACGACCTGCGCCGTCACCGCACCCGACCGCAGCCGCTCATCGTCACCGACCGACACCGACACCTCTCAGCAATCCAAAAAGATCAACCCGAACCCAGCATTCCGCCCCATCATCGCCGCCCGGTCCGACACAGTTGTCCATGCGAGGCCGGCCACCGCCGCGGGGTGACCACGGGATGGACGACGCTACCGACGTCGTCGCGTGGTGTCATACCTTGCGTCAGGTCGCCTTGTTCACCGACGACCGAACGGGAGATGCGTGCGATGACCAGTGGGCGAGTCCCGGTCCGCGACGGCGAGCTGTTCTTCGAGGAGCGGGGCGCCGGACACCCGCTGGTGCTGCTGCACGGCGGATCACTCGACCACCGCATGTGGGACGGCCAAGTCGGCCCGTTCGTCCGCGCCGGCTACCGCGTGATCCGCTACGACGCCCGCGGCCACGGGCAGTCGACCACCCCGAAGTCGGACTTCGCGGCGTACGACGACCTCGCCCAGCTGCTCGCCGGGCTGGACATCGCGCGGGCCTCGCTCGTCGGCCTGTCGTACGGTGCGCGGACGGCGGTCGACTTCGCCCTGGCCCACCCGAACGCCGTCGAGATGATGGTGCTGGCCAGCCCCGGCGTCAGCGGCATGCAGTTCACCGACCCGGCCATCCTGGCGCTCATGCAGCACCAGGCCGAGGCCGCACAGGCCCGCGACGCCGCCGCCTACGTCGAGTACTTCCTGCGCGCCTGGGTCGACGGCCCGCACCGCGCGCCCGACGCCGTCGACCCCGAGGTGCGCGAGCGCTGCCGGCAGATGGCCCGCGGCGTCGTCGACTCCCATGCGTCCGGGTCCGGGGCCCTCCGCGAACTGGGCGCCCTGGAGCGGCTCGGCGAGCTGGCGACCCCGCTGCTGCTCCTGGTGGGCGACCTCGACTCCACGGACATCCACGCGGTGGCCGGGCGCATCGAGGCCGAGGCGCAGTTCGCCGCGAGCGCCGTCGTGCCGGGCACGGGTCACACGCTGGCCATGGAGCAGCCGGCCGCGTTCAACGCCGCCGTTCTCACCTTCCTCGAGCGGGCCCGCCTGGCCCGCTAGCCACTCACTCGACCCGCAGCCCGCGCGCGATGACGTCCAGTGCGCCGTCGACGATGTCGCGCAGCGGGTCGCGGTACCCGGAGTCGTGCCAGTAGGCGATGGCCTCCACGAACGCGGCGATGAGGGCAGCCGTGACGACCCGCAGCTCCAGCCCGCGGGGATCGCGCCCGGTGTGCTTGGCCAGGACCTGCGCCAGCTCGGCGGCCATGACGTCGGCCTGCCGGTTCAGGCCGTCTCGGACGGCCGGCTCGGCCATCGTGTAGTGCATCCGCCGCTTGATGAGCCGCTCGTCCTGCTGGAACAGCGCCGTCGTGACGACCTCGGTGAGCACCTCGCGCAGC
Organism: Jiangella mangrovi; assembly: GCF_014204975.1. Taxonomy (NCBI): domain Bacteria; kingdom Bacillati; phylum Actinomycetota; class Actinomycetes; order Jiangellales; family Jiangellaceae; genus Jiangella; species Jiangella mangrovi. Next base: position 2,170,441 of record NZ_JACHMM010000001.1, on the reverse strand, counting down.
GCCGTGATCGGGTCCTGGGCCGCCAGCCGGTCGTCGAAGGCGCTCAGCATGACCGGATCCCACTCGTCCCAGAGGACGATCATCTCCTTGGTGCCGAAGTACCGGTAGATCGAGCTCGGCGACACCTCGGCGTCGGCGGCGATGCGCTCGATGGTGACGTGGGCGTACCCGTCGCGGTCGAACAGGTCCAGCGCCACGTCCTGGATGTGGCGCATCGCCTTGAGCTTCTTGCGCTCCCGCAGGCCGAGCGGCTGCTGCGTCGTCGTCGGGTCCGTCATCAGCGCCGATGGTAGCGCCGAAACCCGGTCAACTGACAGTGGCTCGCAGTTGGAGTGCTCAGATCTCCTTGGTCAGCAGCACGCTGCGGTGCAGCTGCTCGTAGCCGAGCCGGGTGTACGTGCCGAGCGCCCCGGACGGGTTGTCGGTGTCGACGTCGAGGCCGGCGTACTGCATGTCGCCCGCCGCGTAGACCCGCATGGCCGCCGTCAGCAGCGCACCGGCGACGCCCTGCCCACGCCACTCGCGCCGGACGGCGACGAGGTCGGTCCAGCCCTCGGTGTAGCCCTGCGGCTCCCAGTCCTGGTCGTACGCGCCGGACATGAGGTAGCCGACGATGCGGCCGGTGGCCGACTCGACCGCCATGAAGCTCCAGTCGGGGCGGAACTTCTCGCCGCCCACGACGTCGAGCGCCCAGGCCTCGGAGTCGATGGGGCTGGAGCCCCAGTGGTCGCGCGCGAACGCCTCGTTGTGCGTGAGGCGGATGTCCTCGTCGCGGCCCTTGTCGTACGGCTCGATGCGCAGCCCGGCGGGCAGCTCGCCGGAGGGCAGCGGCACGGACAGGTCGCGGCGCATGACGACGAACCAGCGCTTCGTGGCGAAGCCGCACGCCTCGGCCAGCCGCCGCGCCTCGGCGTGGTGACCGTCGAGGTAGAAGCGGATGCGGGCCGGCAGCTCGACCTCGGCGGCGGCGAGGCGCTGCCGGGCCCGGCCCTCGGACCAGGCGACGAGGGCTCGGCCGATGCCGCGGCGCCGGTGGCCGGGATGCACGGCGCCGAACAGGACCGGGCCGTGCGTGCCCTCGGTGACCGGCCGGTACTCGACCCAGGCGTAGGCGCGCAGCGCGCCGTCGGCGTCGAACCCGGCGACGCTGTCGAGCGCGGGGTCGCGCCAGGCGCCCTTGAACCGGTCGACCAGCTCGTACTCGGCGACCCGCTCGGTCGCCCGGTCGTGGTCGTCGACCACCCGGCACAGCGCGAACCAGGCGGGGACGTCGGCGGGCGTCAGCGGTCGCCAGGTCAGGCCCACGTCGGACGGGAGGGCCGGCAGCTCGGCCGGCGCCGCGGCCCGCACGGCGAGCGGCTGATGGTCGACGGTGCTCACGGCTCACACCGTAGGCCCCGCCGATACCCGCCGCGAGCGAATTTCCGCCCGGCCGCACGCTGCCGAAACAGCCGTCAGTCGGTGCCGAGCATCAGCGTCCACCACGACTTCAGCCCGAGCAGTCCGCCGCGCTCCGTCCCGACGCCCACCGAGGTGTACGAGCAGTCCAGCAGCCGGTCACGCTCGTCGCCGCCGTCCTCCCACGACCGCACGACCTGTTGCGCGTTGTTCATGCCCTCGGACAGGTTCTCGCCGACGCGGGCGGTGTAGCCCTCGGCGGCGGCCCGCTCACCGGGTCCTTCGCCGTCGGGGTTGACGTGGGAGTAGTAGGAGCGCTCCTGCATGTCCTCGCTGTGCGCCCGGGACGCCAGCGTGAGCCGCGGGTCGACCCGCAGCGCGGGACAGCCGGCCTCGGCACGTGCCTCGTCGACCTCGGCGACCATCTGCTGCTCGGCCTGGGAGAGCTCGAGGATCGGCAGGTCCGGCAGCCCCGAGTCGGGGTCGTCGGTGGGCTCGTCGGTCGGATCGTCCGTGGGATCGGGCTCGGAGGGCTCCGACGGCTCGGACGGCGACGGCGACGGGTCGGGGTCCTCGGAGGACGGGTCGTCGGTCGGCTCGTCCGGCGACGTCGGGCGGTCGCCGGGCTCGCGCGGCGGCGTGGTGGCCACCAGGTCCTCGTCCTCGTCGGACCCGCCGGCACCCGAGCCCGAACCAGAACCCGAACCGTCCGAACCGGGGGACTCCTCCTCGCCGGTCTCCTCGGGCGACGGCGTCGCGGAGTCCGTCGGCGACGGGGTCTCGCCGGCATCGGTCGGGGTGCTGGACGGCGAGCCGTCGGGATTCGAGGTCGAGGAGGTGCCCGGCGTCTCGAACGCGGGCATCCGGGAGCCGCCCTCGGCGCGCGCGGTCAGCGTGGGTGCGCCGTCGGTGATCGCCATGACGAGGCCGGCGATGGTCAGGAGCGGCAGCACCACCAGGAGGCCGATCCTGGCCAGCAGGGCCGTTCGACCGGTCGGCCATTGACGGTACCGCGGCAGGTTCGAGGTCACGGGGGCAAATCCTTTCGATCCGGGACCGACGCGCCGGTCCCGGTCATATCGGGGGGAGCTGACATTCCGTAGCCATCGCCCAGTTTTGTCCCGAAACCGCGCATCTCAAACATCGATCAAGAAGACCGACATGAACACGGATGGTCATACACCGAGAATGCCGAGGTCATGCCGGTGAACACCCCCTCCGAAGAACTGGTGGCCCGGCAGCATCGGGGAAGATGTCCCGCATGAGCGAACCGCAGTCGCCGGCGCCGGGCCGGCTCGTCGTCGCGGCGGCGATCGTCGACGACCTCGCGCGGCCCACGCGGCTGCTGGCGGCGCGGCGCAGCGAGCCGCCCGAGCTGGCCGGAGGCTGGGAGTTCCCCGGCGGCAAGGTGGAGCCCGGCGAGCAGCCGCTCGAGGCGCTGCACCGCGAGCTGCACGAGGAGCTCGGCATCGCCGTCGAGGTCGGCGCCGAGCTGCCCGGCCCGTTCGACGGACGGTGGGCGCTGGGGCCCGGGCTGACCATGCGGCTGTGGCTGGCCGTCGTCACCGACGGGGTGCCGGCGCCGCTCGAGGACCACGACGAGCTGCGCTGGCTCGGACCGGGCCAGTGGGCCTCGGTGCCCTGGCTGCCGGCCGACGTCGAGGTGGTGGACGCCCTGATCGCGCGGTCGCCGTCGGCCCGGGTCTGAGCCGCAGCTGTCGCCGTCGGGCGAAGAGTCCACTGAGCGGTGGACGACGGCGGCAGCCTGCGGCACTAGCCTGGCCGGTATGACCACCGCTCCCGATCCCGCCGACCCGGCCCGCGAGCCCCGGGTCCTGCGCGGCGTGCGCGCCTCTGACGCCGAGCGCGAGCAGGTCGTCCAGGCGCTGTCCGAGCACGCGACCACCGGGCGGCTCACGCTGGCCGAGCTCGAGGAGCGCATCGGCCAGGCCTACACGGCCGTCACCCGCGACGACCTCGACCGGCTGACCACCGATCTGCCGTCGCCGACCGGCGAGCTCGCGACCACCGCGACGACGCAGCCGGTGGCGTCGGACGGCCCGCGACGCTCGTCCACGCGCTGGATCGTCGCCTTCATGGGCGGCACGGAGAAGCGTGGCCGCTGGCGGGCGGCCGAGCGCATCAACGCCATCGCGGTCATGGGCGGCCACGACATCGACCTGCGCCACGCCGAGCTGGACTCCGACGAGACCACCATCGTCGCGATCTCGGTGATGGGCGGCATGGACATCTACGTGCCCGACACCATCGACGTCGAGGTCGGCGGGTTCTCGCTGATGGGCGGTACCGGCGAGCGGGGCAGCCGCCGGCCGGCCCGGGCCGGCGCGCCGCGCATCAAGGTGCTCGCGTACAACCTGATGGGCGGCATCGACGTGTGGCGGCTGCCCGAAGAGGCGAAGGACCTGTCGCTGAAGCAGGCCAAGAAGCTGGCGAAGCGCGCCGAGTAGCGCTGCCGCCCAGAGATACAGGCGGCCCCGCAGGCCGGGCACGGACCTGCGGGGCCGGTCTATATCCGGGACAGCTCCCCCGTGGAAGCGCCCGTGGGCGAGCGCGAGAGCGAGGCGGTGGAGGACTTCCTCGTCTCTCGCGCTGACTCAAACACTAGGCAGGCCCACTTTCAGATCGCTTTCATCGCGCATTCACCCCTGGTCAGGGCGGATCCGGACATGACAGCGGCCCCGGACCCCGCACGGAGCGGGGGTCGGGGCCGCCGGTGTGAACTACTGGAACGACGAGCCTCAGGCCGTCGTGCCGTTGCGCCGGGCGCGGATCGCGATGGCGACACCGCCCAGGGCGAGCAGCGCGACGCCGACCACGATCATCCAGGTGTTGGACGAACCGGTGTCGGGCAGCTCGTCGCCGTCGTCGTCGCCCTCAGCGGCGACGGTGAACGACACCGAGGCCTCCGAGGTCGTCAGCTCCGGGTCGCCGCCCTCGACGGTCGCGGAGGCGGTGAGCGTGTACTCACCGTTCTGCAGCGACTCGGCGGGGGTGAACGTCCAGGCGCCGTCGTCGCCGACCTCGAGGTCGCCCTCCCACTCGTCGGCGGCGGTCTGGACCCGCTCCGACGACTCGGTGACGGTGCCCTCGATCGCCAGGCTCAGCGTGGTGCCCGGGGCGGCGGTGCCGCTGAACACGACGTCACCGGTGACGGTCGAACCGTCCTCCGGCTCGGCGATGGTGACCGACGGCAGCGTGATGCCGAGGTCGGCGACCGTGACGGCCTGGGTGTCGCCGTCGAAGGTCTGCGTGACGGTGGCGTCGAAGCGCTGGCCGGCCGGCAGGTCCGCCGACGGGGTGAGGCTCCAGCTGCCGTCGTCGCCGACGGTCGCCTCGCCGTACGCCTCGTCGCCGACCGTCAGCGTCACCGTCGCGCCGGGCTGGCCGGTGCCGGTGAAGCCGGGGCGAGCGTTGCCGGTGGTCTGGCCGTCGCTGGGCGACGCGACCGTCAGCTGCTCGACCTGTGCCTCGGTCGAGGTGAAGGTGCCCTCGACGGTCTCGGACCGCGAGAAGTTGCCGTACGACGCGGTGACCTCGTAGGTGTGCTCACCCGGGGCCAGCTCGTCGGTGACGGGCACCGAGAAGGTGCCGTCGTCGGTGATGCGGGCCTCGTAGCTCTGCTCGCCGTCGACGACCACGTGGATCTTGTGCGTCGACCGGGCCGCCTCGACGGTGCCGGTGAAGGTCGGCCGGGGGCCGGTCTCGCCGCCGTCCTCGGGCGTCGCGACCGCGGGGGTGCTGACGGCGACCGCCAGCTCCCAGTCGCTGCCCAGCAGCGTCAGCGCGTTGTACTCGCCGGTGGCCAGCGAGTAGCCGATGCTGAAGTCGGCGTCGCCGGTGTTGGGCGACTGGGCCGGGTTCCAGCTGTCGCACTCGAGCCGGCCGTCGTGCGTCGAGCCCGAGTTGACGCCCAGCGCGTAGTTGCCGACGACGACCGAGCCGCCGCTGTCGCCGCCCAGCATGCAGGCGTTGAAGATGAAGCCGGTGACGGACTGGTCACCGACCGGCGTGCTCTGGGCCGGGACCAGGATCTCGCCGCAGGTCCAGCCCGAGGTGGCGCCGGACTTGCAGGCCTGGGCGCCCGCGACGGCGCCGATGGGGCCGCGGATGGTGACCGAGGCCTCGTCGGGCGCGCCGGAGCCGCCGCCCCAGCCGGCCACCTGCGGCACCGAGGTCCAGTCGGCGCCGGTGACGTCGACCAGGCCGCCGTCGTGCTCGCCGCCGAAGTGGAACGAGCCCGGGACGAACTCACCCAGGTCCGCGCCGGGGAAGTCCGCCGCCCAGTCCTCGGAGTCCCAGATGGGACCGTCGAGGTCGATGTGGTGCACCGGGTAGGTGAACTGCTCACCGGTGTCCTCGCTGACGCCGCAGTGCCCGGCGGTCAGGAAGCGCGAGTTGCCCTCGGAGTCGTAGCCGCTGAACCCGACGGAGCAGCGGCTGAGGTCGAACGCGCCGGTCTCGTCCGGCTCGCTGACCTGGTAGGCGTAGCCGTAGCCACCCTTGTGGTCGGCGGCCGGCAGGACCTTGCGCTCGGTGTTCATGGCGGCCAGCGGGCCGACCACGACGTTCGCACCGGTCGCCTCGACCGAGGCGGCGTCCGCCTCGCTCGCGACGTTGATGGTGACGTCGTTGCCGTCGATCGAGGTGCCGAGCACGTCGATACCCCGGTCGCGCAGCACCGTGGCCGCGTCGGAGGCGGCACGTGCCTGCTCCGCGTTGGCCAGGTACTGCTCGGGTGCGACGCCGAGGTCGCGCTGGATCGCCTCTTGCAGAGTCGCCGGCAGCTGGGCCGCCAGCTCGATGAAGTCGTCGGCGGCGAATGTCGGGACGGACACCGGGATCTGTTCGTCGGCCTGAGCCGCGATGCTGGAGGCGAAGACGCCTCCGTACACCACGGTCGAGGCGACGACCAGCCCGGCGACCCGTGCCGCCGTTCGCCGACGCGGCAGCGTTGTGGTCACAAATTCTCCAAATACTCCACTTGACATGGCGTTGCCCGGAATCGCCCATTCAGTCGGAATAGTGCGCCTGACGTGCGGAAACCCGGGCGAGATCACGTTACACAAGTCGCTGGGACCGTGACAGCATCATCACCATGTGGTCACACTGAATTCCCCGAACATTTCGGGTGAGAATTCGCCAGACCATTGTTTGTCCGGACGAATCCGGACACGTGGCTTTCAGCGGCCTCCGGCGCTGAGGGCGAGCTCCGCGCGGGCCTCCGCGGCCAGCCGGACATGGCGGTTCTCGGCCGCGACGGCGACGGCGTCGGCCGCGGCCTCGCTGCCGTCGGCGCCGAAGTGGCGCAGCGTCCGTGCGGTGTCGAGCAGCGACAGCGCCCGCATCCACGTCGACCCGAGCGCCTCGGCGACCTCGACGGCGTGCCGGCAGGACCGCAGCGCCGGTTCGCGCTCGCCGGCGGCCCGGTGCACCGCCACGGCCACGACGGCCTCGTAGTGCGCGTCGTAGGACACCGGCTGCGGGGTCTCGACGGCGTTCGCCGCGGCGAGGTCGGCGCGCGCGTCGGCGACCCGCCCGAGCCCGGCGTGCCCCCGCGCACGCGTGCGCAGGCAGCGGGCCCGCACCTGGGGAGACAGGAACTCGCGGTCGTCCACGCAGGCCTCGATGACGTCGACGGCGTCCTGGTAGCGCCCCGCCTCGACGTGGATGCAGGCCTGGTTCTCGAACATGATGAGCTCGCCGTACCGGTCGCCGAGCTCGCGGCGCAGCCCGATGGCCCGGCCGGCCGCCTCGAGCGCCTCGTCGAGCCGGTGCTGGGCGGCCAGCACGAGCGTCAGGTTCGTCCAGGCCGCCGCGGTGATGGCGGGGTCGGACGGCTGCGCCGCCGCGCGCAGCACCGTGCGCGCCGTCTCTTCGTCGTCGCCGCTGTCGCAGCACTCGCGGGCCACCGCGTCGAGCAGCACCAGCATGCCCGCGGCGTGGTCGACGGCGGGATACTCGCCGCGGGCCAGCTCGGCGCGGGCCAGCGACACCAGCAGGGTCCGGCGCGGGTGCAGCCAGGCGTGGATCTCGCAGCGGTCGGCGAACGGGCGCCCGCCCGGGCAGTCGCGCGGTGGTTCGGGCAGGCCGGGCACGCGGTCTCCGGGGCGCAGCGTCAGCCGGGCGTTGCGCAGGCTCAGCAGCAGGTGGCCGAGCAGCCGGCGGCGCGCCTCGGCGGCCGACACGGGGTCGGCGACGGCGCGGACGTGGTCATCGACGAGGTCGTGCCAGCCGTAGGCGCCGGCGTCGAGCGGCTCGACCAGCCGGATGTCGGCCAGCCGGTCCAGCAGCCGGCGCGCCTCGGCGACGTCGACGTCCCAGACGACGGCCGCCGTCTCGGGGTCGACGGCGGTGCCGGGCAGCGCGGCGAGGAGGCGGTAGCGCTGCGCCTGGACCGGCTGCAGGCTGAGGTAGGTGGCGTCGAGCATGGTGCGCACGGCCAGCCCGCCCGCGCGCAGCTCGCCGAGGCGGTCGCCGTCGCGCAGCCGGCCGGCGAAGTGCCCGATGGGCCAGGCCGGCCGGGTGGCCAGCCGGCCCGCGGCGATGCGGACCGCCAGCGGCGACCCGGCGCAGCGCTCGAGCACGGCGGCGGTGGCCTCGGGCTCCGCGGCCAGCCGGTCGGGTCCGACGACGGAGCCCAGCAGCCGGCGGGCCTCCGACTCGGAGAACATGCCGAGGTCGACCCTGGCGTCGGCCGGGAGGGTGGGCAGGCGGCGCCGGCTGGTGACGATGACGGCGGACCCGGGATCGGGCGGCAGCAGCGTCGCCACCGTCTCGGGGTCGGCGTCGTCGAGGAGCACGAGCAGCCGGCGCCCGGCGCACAGCTGCCGGAACAGCTCGGCCCGCTCGTGCGGGCACGGCGGCAGATCCGAGCCGCCGACGCCCAGCGTGCGCAGTAGCGCGGCCAGGGCGTCGGTTCCCAGCGCCGAGGCGTCGGTGCTGGTGCGCAGGTCGGCGAAGAGCTGGCCGTCGGGATAGCGGTCGCGCAGCTCGTGCGCCACCCGCAGCGCCAGCGTCGTCTTGCCGGTGCCGCCCGGACCGGACACGACCACCGTCCGGCACCGGCCGTCCGGCGGGGGTCCGTCGCGCAGCGCCGTCGTCAACGCGGCGACCTCGTCGGCCCGGCCCACGAAGGACGGCGGCCGGGCGGGGAGCTGAGCCGGCGCCTGCGTGACCGCGACCGGCGTGGCGGCCGGTGCGGGAAGGGCGGAGCGCCGTTCCGGCTGATCGATGGCGGACGGGACGGCCTCGGCGGTGCCGGCCAGCAGCCGCCCGTGCAGGTCGGCCAGCTCGGTGCCAGGCCGGCGGCCCAGCGCCCGCAGCGCGCGCACGGTGTCGTGGAAGACGGCGAGCGCGTCGCCCTGCCGGCCCTGCGCGGTGAGCGCGAGCATGAGCTGCCCGGCGGCGCGCTCGCGGTGCGGGTGCGCGGCCACCAGCTCGCGCAGCTCCCGCACCAGGCCGTCGTCGGGGCCGTGCAGTGTGCGCCGGATCTCGTGCGCGCGCTCGGCGGCGGTGAGCACCTCGTCGAGCAGCGACGGCGCGGTCTGCCGGGCCAGCGTGTCGGGCCAGAGGCCGGCCAGCGGGTTGCCCCGCCACAGCTCGAGCGCCTCGTCGAGCAGCGCCAGCTCGTGGGCGGGCTCGTCGGCGGCCCGGGCGGCGGTGAACAAAGCCCGGAACCGGGCGACGTCGACGACGTCGGGCGGCAGGCCGAGCCGGTAGCCCTCGCCGGCGGACTCGACGGCGGCCCGGCCGAGCAGGGCGCGCAGCCGCGCGACGTGCGTCTGCAGCGCCGCCCGCGGGTGCTCGGGCTGGTCGACGGGCCAGAGCAGCCGGGTCAGCGTGGCCTGCGAGACGACGGCGCCGGGCCGCAGCGCCAGCGCGGCGAGGACGACGGCCGGCCGCCCGGACGGAATCGGCACCGGGACGCCGTCGCGCCGGACCTCGACCACCCCCAGCAGCCGGACGTCCAGCCGGCCGGCCGGTTCGTCGCCGGGCCGGCCCACCGACCCGCCGCCCGGTCGCTCGCCCGGACCGAGGTCCAGGCGGGCGTCCAGGTCCGGCGTCGGGGTCACTGCCGCTCCGCCACCAGCGCCCGCAGCTCGTCGGCGCGCGGGGACTCGAGGGACTCGAAGATGTGCAGGGCTGCCGTCCAGTGCAGCTGCGCGGTCTCGGCGTCGCCCTGCCGGGACCGGCTGTACCCGAGCTCGCTGAGTGCCTCGGCCTCGACGTCGGCGAGGTGACCCTCGCGGGCCAGCGCCGCGGCGCGAGCGGCCGGGCCGCCGCCGTCGGCACCGGCCCGGCGCAGCGCGTGCGCCTCTTTGACCAGGCCGGTGGCCTGCAGCGGGATGGAGTCGAGCTCCGCGGCGACCGTGACCGCCCGCTCGAAACCGGCGACCGCGCGGTCGGACGCGCCGGTCTCGAGGTCGAGGTGGGCGACGGCGAGCAGCTGGTCGAACAGCTCGACGCCCGGCTCGTCGCCGACGCCGGCGCCGGTGCGCTCGAGGTTGCGGCGGGCGTCGTCGTAGCGGCCCATGCTGATCTGGACGTCGGCGAGGTTGCGCCGGCAGCGCCGCCGCACCTCGGGAGCGAGCACGTCCTCGGCGTCGGCGCACCGCTCGAACAGCTCGGCGGCCTCTTCGTACCGGCCGTCGAGCTCGTGCCAGACGGCCATGTTGTGCAACATGATGACCTCGCCGTAGCGGTCGCCCAGCTCGCGGCGGACGGCCAGGCCGCGGGCGCCGGCCTCGAGCGCGTCCTCGCGCCGGCTCTGCGCCCCCAGCGAGAGCGCGAGCGAGTGCCAGGCGCGCGCCGTCAGCACCGGGTCGCCGAGCTTGGCCGGGACGTCGAGCACGGCCCGCGAGAGGTCCTCGGTGTGCACCTCGCGGCAGCACTCGTAGCGCGAGCGGGCCAGCGCGAGCAGCAGCGCGGCGGACTCGTCGACGACGTCCTGCTGGTCCGAGTGCAGGCCGGACAGCCCGAGCGACGTCATGAGCGACGTGTGCGGGTGCAGCCAGGCGTGCACCTCGGCGCGCTCGGCGAAGTCGCGGCCGGCGACCTCGTGCGGGAACCAGGCCCCGGACTCGACGACGGTGCCGCCGGGCCGCAGCACCGGCCAGAGGTTGTGCAGGCAGCGCAGGTAGTAGCGGACCAGCCGGCGCCGGGCCGCGGTGACGCGGTGCGGGTCGGCGACGGCGCGCAGGTGGTCGTCGACGAGGTCGTGCCAGCGGTACTCGTCGGGCGCGGAGGAGTCGATGAGCCGGACGTCGACCAGGTGCTCGAGCACGCCGCGGGCGTCGTCGGGGCCGACGTCCCAGGTGGCGGCCGCGGTCTCGACGTCGACGGCGGGACCGGGCACGGCCGCCAGCAGCCGGAACCGGAACGCGATGGCGGGGTCGAGGCCCTGCACCGACGCCATGAGCATGGAGCGGACGCTGAGGTCGCCCATCTCGAGCTCGTCGAGGCGGCTGGTGAGCAGCCGCTCGGCGAAGTGGTCGATGGGCCAGGCCGGCCGGGTGACCAGCCGGCCGCCGGCGATCCGCAGCGCCAGCGGCGAGCCCTGGCAGGCGCCGATGACCAGCGCTGTCGCGTCGGGCTCCGCGGCCAGGCGGTCGTGCCCGACCATCGACTCGAGCAGCTCGTAGGCGTCGTCGTCGGTGAACAGCGCGAGGTCGATCTGCACGTCGGCCGGGATCATGCTCAGCTGCGGCCGGCTCGTCACCAGCACGCTGCAGCCGCCGGCGCCGGGCAGCAGCGGCGTCACCTGGGCGGCGTCGTGGGCGTCGTCGAGCACGACCAGCAGCCGCCGGTGCGCGCACGCGGAGCGGAACAGCGCCGCCCGCTCGTCGCGCGTCGCCGGGATGTCCTCCTCGGGCGTGGCGAGCGCGCGCAGGAACTCGGCCAGGACATCGGCGGGGTCGGCCGGGGCGGTGGACCCGCGCAGCTCGGCGAAGAGCTGGCCGTCGGGGTGCGCCTCGCGCAGCGCGTGCCCCACGTGCAGGGCCAGCGTCGTCTTCCCCGACCCGCCCGGCCCCGAGATCAGCCCGAGCCGGGCCCACTCGCGGTTCTCGGACAACACGGCCGTGAGCAGGTCGATCTCGTGCTCGCGGCCGACGAACCGCGTGGTCGACCGGGGCAGCTGCACCGGCGGCCGAACGACCGGCGTCGCCGCGCCACCGCCCCCCGCACCCGAGCCCGTTCGCCCGTCGGCCGCCGTCGCCAGCAGCGTCGGGTCGGTGTCGAGGATGCGCCGGTGCAGGTCGGTGAGCTCCGGGCCGGGGTCGATGCCGAGGTCGTCGCGCAGCACGGTCACGACCTCGTGGTACGCCGCGAGCGCGTCGCCCTGACGGCCCTGGCGGTACAGCGCCAGCATGAGCTGCGCCCAGAGCCGCTCGCGCCACGGGTGCGCCGCGACCAGCCGGCGCAGCGACGGCACGAACTCCTCGTCGGTGCGGTCCAGGCGCAGCCGCAGCTCGTTCATCCGCTCGGTGGCCGAGAGCAGCTCCTCGACCAGCAGCGGCGCGGTGGCCTTCTCGAGGTCGGCGGGGTTGAGCCCGGCGAGCGGGTCGCCGCGCCACAGCGCCAGCGCCTCGCGCAGCAGGGTCAGCTCGGCGACCGGCTCGGCGTCGCGGCCCGCGGCGACCAGCTCGCGGAACCGGGTGACGTCGACGCCGTCGGGCGGGAGGTCGAGCCGGTAGCCGTCGCCGGCCGCCTGGACGAACCCCTCGCCGAGCGCAGCGCGCAGCCGGGCGACGTGGGTCTGGATGGCGGCCCGCGGGTGCACGGGCTCGTCGTCGGGCCAGAGCCAGCCGGCCAGGGCGTCGACGGGCACGACGGTGCCGGGACGGGCCGCGAGCGCTGCGAGGATGACAGTGGGCCGGCCGGGTGGCACCGGGATGGCTACCCCGTCGCGGTGCACCTCGACCGGACCCAGAAGTGCGACCTCAAGCCGCGCCCGGCCCACCAGCTCTCACCCCTCCGTCCCCCTGCCAACGCCACCGTACCGGTGACTGCAAGGTGATCGCACAGTCATCCCGGTGCCGGAGACGGCTCAGCCCTCGGCCGGGGTGAGGATCAGCTCCAGCACCGTCGTGACGTGGGCCGCGGCGTCGTCCTCGGTGGGGGCCGGGTCCAACCCGAACATCCGCCGCCGGTGCCGCTCACCCATGAGCAGCGTGAACAGCTGTTCGGCCAGCACCTCGTGGTCGCCGGCGCGGACGGCGATGCGCTCCGGCGGCAGTGCGGCGAGCAGGCCGGCCAGCACGCCGATGTAGCGGCGCGGGCCGTTGGCGTAGTGGCGGGCGGCGAGGTCGGGGAACGTCGCCGCCTCGCCGGTGACCAGCCGGTGCAGCCCGATGGCCTCGTCGGACAGCATGAGCCGGACCAGCCGGACGCCGAAGGCGTGCAGGTCGGTGACGGGGTCGCCGGCGTCGGGCGCGACGGCGTTGACGACGCGGTCGCCGAGCCGGCGGACGACGGCCACGAACAGGTCGGCCTTGTCGCCGACGGTGGTGTAGACGGTGCGCTTGGCCACGCGCGCCTCCGCCGCCACGACCTCGATGGTCGTGCCGCCGTAGCCGTGGGCGAGGAACTGCCGCATGGCGGTCTCGAGCAGGGCGTCGCGCCGCCCGGCGCGATCGGCGTCGCGCGGCCGGCCACGCGGCGCTGTCGCCGCCCCCCGAGCAGTCACCACACCATCCTGGCGCGAGGTAGTCTTGGTTGCAATGAAACGCTAACGTTTCATTGTTCCCCGGCCACCGCCGGGCCCACCGCTGCGCGTCCCGGGGACGCGCCCCGTGACAACGAAGGGCGGGAGCAACGTGGCGACCACCAGTCGTAGGCGTCCTGCGCGCTCGGCCAAGAATTCCGAGGAGCTGCTCGGTTACTACCGGCAGATGCTCCTGGTGCGCCGATTCGAGGAGCGCACCGCGCAGGCCTACACCGAGGCGAAGATCGGTGGGTACTGCCACCTGAACCTCGGCGAAGAGGCCACCGTCGTCGGCCTCATGGCGGCCATCGAGGAGCGCGACTACCTCTTCACCAACTACCGCGACCACGGCTACGCGCTGATCCGCGGCATGGACCCCGGCCGCGTCATGGCCGAGCTGTACGGCCGGCAGGACGGCGTCAGCAAGGGCTGGGGCGGGTCGATGCACCTGTTCGACACCGACGTGCGCCAGCTCGGCGGCTACGGCATCGTCGGCGGCCAGCTGCCGCTCGCGGCCGGCGCCGCGCTCGCGGTCTCGTACCGCGACGGCGACGAGGTCGTCATGTGCCAGATGGGCGACGGCACCACGAACATCGGCGCCTTCCACGAGACGCTGAACATGGCGACGCTCTGGGACCTCCCCATCGTGTTCGTCGTCGTCAACAACCACCTCGGCATGGGCACGACGGTCGAGATGTCCTCCGCGGAGCCGGAGCTGTACAAGCGCGCCTCGGCGTACCGCATGGAGTCCGCGCGGGTCGACGGCAACGACGTCATCGCCGTCCGCGACGCCGCGAAGGTCGCCGTCGAGCGGGCCCGCAAGGAGCAGAAGCCGTACCTCCTCGAGACCGTGAGCGGCCGGCTGAAGGGCCACTCCGTCGTCGACCCCGCCGCGTACCGCAGCAAGGACGAGGTCGAGGCCGTCCGCGCCCAGGACCCCGTCGCCGCGCTGCACGACGCGCTGGTCGACGGCAAGGTCGCCGACGCCGACCAGCTGGCCGAGGTCGACGCCGAGGTCCACCGCATCGTCAAGGCCGCCGTCGAGTTCGCGGAGAAGAGCCCGGCGCCCGAGGTGTCCTCGCTGTTCGACTACACCTACGCCTCGCCGGTGCCGAACGACTCGCGCCGCCTCCCCGCTGACCCGCTGTTCCCGGTAGGAGCCTGACATGGCCGTCATGAGTTACCGCCAGGCGCTGCACGACACCCTGCGCGCCGAGATGCTCCGCGACCCGGACGTCTTCCTGATGGGTGAGGAGATCGGCCGGTTCGAGGGGTCGTACAAGATCACCGCCGGCCTGCTCGACGAGTTCGGCCCGAAGCGCGTGCGCGACACCCCGATCGCCGAAGAGGGCTTCACCGGCGCCGCCGTCGGCGCGGCCATGCTCGGCCTGCGCCCGGTCGTCGAGATCATGACGATCAACTTCTCGCTGCTCGCGCTCGACCAGATCGTCAACCACGCCGCGAAGATCTACGGCATGTTCGGCGGCCAGAAGTCGGTGCCCATGGTCATCCGCACGCCCGGTGGCGGCGGCCAGCAGCTCGCGGCCACGCACTCGCAGAACGTCGAGCTGTTCTACGCGTTCACCCCCGGCCTCAAGGTCGTGGCGCCGTCGTCGCCGGCCGACGCGAAGGCGCTGCTGCTCGCGTCCATCCGCGACAACGACCCGGTGCTGTTCCTCGAGAACCTCGCGCTCTACAACACCAAGGGCGAGGTCCCCGACGGCGACGTCGCGGGCGAGATCGGCCGCGCGGCGGTGACGCGGGAGGGGACGGACATCACGCTGGTCGCGTACTCGCGCATGGCGCACGTCGCGCTGCAGGTCGCCGAGAAGCTGGCGGCCGACGAGGGCATCTCGGCCGAGGTGGTCGACCTGCGAAGCCTCCGTCCGCTGGACCGCCCGACCATCATCGAGTCGGTCAAGAAGACCTCGTGCGCCGTGGTGCTCGAGGACGACTGGCTCACCTACGGCATCGGCGCGGAGGTCGCGGCCTCCATCTCCGACGGCGCCTTCGACTACCTCGACGCCCCGGTCCGCCGGGTCGCCATGGCCGAGGTGCCGCTGCCCTACGCGAAGTCGCTCGAGCTGGCGGCGCTGCCGTCGGCCAACGACGTCGTCACCGCCGTCCACCAGACCCTCGACGCCGTCGGCCGCCGGTCCGTCGGCGCGCACTGAGGAGGTCGTCTCGATGTCCGAGATCCTCATGCCCCGCCTCTCCGACACCATGGAGGAGGGCGTCGTCGCCGCCTGGCGCAAGCAGGTCGGCGACGAGGTCAAGACCGGTGACGTCCTGGTCGAGATCGAGACCGACAAAGCCGTCATGGAGCACGAGGCCTACGAGGACGGCGTGCTCGCCGAGATCCTCGTGAAGGAGGGCGACACCGCTCCCATCGGCGCGCCGATCGCCCGCCTCGTGGGCGCCGGTGAGCCGGTCGGCGGCACCGCCCCGGCCCCCGAGCCGACGGCAGCACCCGAGCCCACGGCTGAGGCTCCTGCTGCCGAGCCGGTGGCGGCCCCGGAGGCTCCTGCGCCGACGGCATCCGCCGTGGTCACCCGGCCCGACGGCGAGCGCATCCTGTCCTCGCCGCTGGCGCGGCGCGACGCCCGCGACCTCGGCGTCGACCTGGCTGCCGTCGAGGGCTCCGGCCCCGGCGGGCGGATCATCCGCGCCGACGTCGCGAAGGCCGCGGCCAACGGTGCGGCGACGGCGCCCGCCGCGGCACCGTCCGCCCCGGCCGCACCCGCGCAGCCGCAAGCTGCCCCCGTCGTCGATGAGACGGACGAGCTGATCCCGCTGACGTCGATCCGCAAGACGATCGCGCGCCGGCTGACCGAGAGCATGCAGTCGTCGCCGCACTTCTACGTGACGAAGACGATCGACGCCGGCCCGCTGTCGGAGCTGCGGGCGCAGCTGAACGAGCGCCTCGTGGCGGCGGACCGGAAGAAGGTCAGCGTCAACGACATCATCGTGCGGGCCGCGGCCGTGGTGCTGCGCGACCACCCGGTGGTGAACTCGTCGTTCACGCCCGAGGCGATCGTGCGGCACGGGCGCATCCACGTCGGCATCGCGGTGGCGACCGAGACCGGGCTGGTCGTGCCGGTCATCCGCGACGCCGACACGAAGAGCCTCACCAGCATCTCGGCCGAGACCCGCACGCTGGCCGGCAAGGCCCGCGACCGCAAGCTGGGCCTGGACGAGATGACCGGCGGCACGTTCACCGTCAGCAACCTCGGCATGTACGGCATCGACCACTTCACCGCCGTCATCAACCCGCCCGAGGCGGCGATCCTGGCGGTCGGCGCGGTGCGGTCCGAGCCGGGCGTGAAGAACGGCGAGCTGGCGGTCGTGCAGAAGATGACGATGACGCTGTCGTCGGACCACCGGGTCATCGACGGCGCGCAGGCCGCGGAGTTCGTGCGCGACCTCGCCGCCGTCCTCCAGGACCCCTGGCTGGCGATCGCCTAGCGCCGTCGCCCCGCATGATCATCAAGCTAGAGCTGGAGCCGCCAGATCTGGCCGACCAGGTCGTGGCCGAAGCTGTGGTGCCGGTTCTCCTCGACCAGCTCGAAGCCGGCCTTCTGGTAGATGCGCCGGGCGGCCACGAGCACGTCGTTGGTCCACAGGATCATCGACGCGTAGCCGGCCGCCCGGGCGAACTCGAGGCACTCAGCGACCAGCCGGGTGCCGATGCCGGCGCCGCGGGCGTCGGGGTCGACCAGCAGCAGCCGTAGCTGCGCCGTCGTCTCGTCCTTGCGCACGCAGAACACGGCCCCGACCGGGCGGCCGTCGAGCTCGGCGACCCACGCGTTCTCGCGGGCCGGGTCGTGGTGCTCGACGTAGTCGGCGACGATGCGCGCCACCAGGCCCTCGTAACTGCGGTCCCAGCCGTACTCCTGCGCGTAGAGGACGGCGTTGCGCTGCACCACCCAGCCGAGGTCGCCGGGGCGCAGGCCGCGGACGACGACGGTGCGCGGCCGCTCGGACTCGCTCAGCAGCCGGCGGACGGAGTCGAGGTCGGCGACCAGCCGGCGCCGGTCGGCCTCGGGCAGCGCGTCGAGGAGGTGCTTGGCCTGCCGGTCGGACCGGTCGACGAGGTCGGCTCGCGCCGCGCGGCCCGCGTCGGTCAAGGCGGCCAGCAGCTTGCGGCCGTCGGCGGCCGAGCGGGTCCGCTCGATCAGCCCGGCCGCCTCGAACCGGGCCAGTGTGCGGCTGAGCTGGGCGGCGTCGACGTCGAGCGCGGCGCGCAGCTCGCCCACCTCGGTGACGTCACGCTGCCCGAGCTCGAAGACGATGCGCGCCTCGGTGAGCGAGAACCCCGAGCGCAGCAGCTCCTGGTCGAGGAAGCCCATGACGCGCGTGTAGAAGCGGTTGAACTGCCGGACCGCGGCCACCTGGTCGCGTTGCACCTCGGTCATACCGTTGACTGTATCAACAAAACCCTTGACTCAGTCAACGACATTCTGGAGGAGCAGCGCCGTCGTCACCGGGCCGACGCCGCCGGGGACCGGCGTCAGGGCCGACGCAACCGACGCGACCGCCGGGTCGACGTCGCCCGCGAGCCCGCCGTCGGGCGTCGGGTTGGTGCCGACGTCGACGACGACCGCCCCGGCACGGACGTGCTCGGGGGTGATCAGGTGCGTGCGGCCCACCGCCGCCACCAGCACGTCCGCCGTCGACGTCACGGCCGCGAGGTCGCGCGTGCGCGAATGGCACACCGTCACCGTCGCGTCGCGGTCGAGCAGCAGGTGCGCCAGCGGCTTTCCGACGACGGCGGACCGGCCGACCACGACGGCCCGCGCCCCGGCGAGGTCGACGGCGTACTCGTCCAGCAGGGCGACGACGGCGGCCGCGGTGGCCGGCGCATAGGCGGGCCGGCCCACGGCGAGCCGCCCCAGCGAGAGCGGGTTGGCGCCGTCGACGTCCTTGGCCGGGTCGATGGCGCCGGACACCTCGGCGAGCGCGAGGCCGGCCGGCAGCGGCGTCTGCAGCATGACGCCGTCGACGGCGTCATCCTGGCTGAGAGCGGTGAGCCGGGCCGTGATGTCGCCCGCCGTCGCCAGAGGGCCCAGGTCGGCGACGTCGCAGTCGATGCCCACTTTGCCGGCCGCGGACGCGAGCGACCGGACGTACCAGGCGCTCGCCTCGTCGTCGGTGGCCGTGACGATGACCAGCCGAGGGGCACGCCCACCGGCCCGCCGGGCACCGGCCAGTTCCGTCACCCGCGCACGGATCCGGGCGGCGAGCTCCCTCCCGCCGAGCGGCTGGGCCGTCACGCCCCCACCTGCCGGCGCACCGCGGCCGTCACCTCGTCGGCCCGGGCCGCGAGGTCGTCGACCTCGCCCGCCGTCGCCGCCAGCCGCTCGCGCACGGCCTGGTCGGTGACGCCGGAGAGGTTGATCTCGACGTTCAGCCGGGCCGTCGTCGCCGCGGCCCGGGCGGCCTCGGCTGCGGCCGCGACGTCGGTGACCACGTTCCGGTTGCCGACCGGCAGCAGCTCCTCGGCCATGGCGACCAGGTGCGACGCCGCGACGATGACGGCGGCGGGCGGCTCGGCGGCCGCGGCCAGCGCCGCCGCGATCGCCTCGGAGCGGGCCGCCTTCTCCTCGTCGGTCTCGCGCGGGAGCTGGTAGGTCTCGGTGACGGCGAAGAACGCCTCGGCGTCGTCCTCGGCCAGCTCGAGAGCGTCGGTGCGCAGCGCGTCGGCCTTGACCAGGACCCGCTCGACGACGTCGGCGTGCTCCTCGTACTTCGGGCCGGTGCTGTAGCGGGCCACCATGCCCAGCAGCGCCGCCGACTGCGCGGCGTGCAGGGCCGCGACGGCGCCGCCGCCCGGCGCCGGGACACGGTCGGCCAGGCTGTCCAGGAAGGCGCCGATGGTCTCGTCGCGCACGGGGTCTCCTCGGGTCGGCTGGAGGCTCGCTCGCCGTACCCAGTCTCTCCCGCGCCGACACGTTTCGCTCCCGGCACACGTTGTCTCAGTGAGTTCAGTCGGTGAGACAACCCTCACGGTTTGGCGCGCCGGAGGCTGATCATGAAGGCAGTGGCGCCAACCCCCGTACGCCACCACAACTGAAGAGGCGGCGATCATGACGAGAGCCATCGAGACCCTGCTGACTCGCGCCGTGGATCGCGCGGTCTTCCCGGGTGCGGTCTGGGCCGTCGGCGATCCCGACGGCGTGCGCGCCCAGGGAGCCTGCGGCCTGCTCGACCCCACGGTGCCCGACGACCCCATGCGGGCCGACACCGTCTTCGACCTCGCCAGCCTGACCAAGATCGTCGCCGTCTGGTCCTGCATCGGCACGCTGTGGGAGGCCGGCGCCCTCAACCTCGACCGCCCGCTCACGCAGTACCTGCCCGACCTCGACGGCTACGACCTCGGCGGCGTCACCGCCCAGCAGCTGCTCACCCACACCGCCGGTGTGCCGCTGCGGGCCAACCTCGAGGCGCTGTACGGCACCGAGCGCACCGCCGTCGAGCGTGGGATCCTCCGCGAGCGGCTCCGGCACCGCCCCGGCCAGGTCGTCGAGTACACCGACCGCGCCGCGTTGGTCCTCGGCATCCTCGCCGAACGGCTCAGCGGCCTCCGGCTCGACGTGCTGAGCCGCGAGTACGCGTGGGACGCCCTGCACATGCGGTCGACGGCGTTCGGCCCGGTCCCGGCCGCCGACGTCGCACGATGCGCCCCGACGGAGTGGGACGAGCCGTCCGGGCGGCACCTGCGCGGGACGCCGCACGACTACTCGGCCCGCCTGCTGGGCGTGTGCGGCAGCGCGGGCGTCTTCTCGGACGTGGGCGACCTCGGCCGCTTCCTGCGCTACCTGCTGGCCCCGGACCAGGCACCGCGGCGGCCCGGGTTCGGCCCGGCCTGGGTGAAGGAGTCGCTCAAGGTCCAGACCGGGACGCTGCACCCGACGCGCGGGCTGTTCTGGCACCCCGCGCCCGCGCCGGCCGGCGTCGACGGGAGCGAGGTGTGGGCGCACTTCGGCTTCACCGGGACCGCCATGTGGGTGTCGCTGCGGCGGCGACGGTGGGCGGTGCTGCTGACCAACAAGCTCTACTACACCCGCGACAGCCACCCGATCCTCGACGTCCGCACGTCGTTCGCCCGCCTGGCCTTCGACCTCTGAGGCCGGGGCAGGCCCGAGCCCGCGCCAGAGATCGGCCGTCCGGATGGGTGGGTCGCGCCGGATGTGCGATTCGCCCGTGACCGATGCGCCGCGACGGGCCGGCGTGTTCTATGCTCCCGGCGGCTGCATCGCGGTGGATCGGGCGCCTCTCGCCCGCGGGCCGGACCTCATGACGCGAATGAGACCTCGCTCACGACGCAACGCCTGCGTACCAATGTGACGAATGTGGCGTCCGTTAACTCATGGCTGAGATATCGTTCCGCTCGTGGCAGACGACTACCGCAGCCAGATCGGGCGGCTGATCCGCGACTCGCGGCAGCACCGGGGCTGGACCCAGAGCCAGCTCGCCGACGCGCTCGGCACCAGCCAGAGCGCGATCCACCGCATCGAGCACGGACAGCAGAACCTGAGCCTCGAGATGATCGCGCGCATCGGCGAGTCGCTGGACAAGCAGATCGTGTCGCTCGCGCCGCCGCAGGGGCCGGTGCACCTGCGGGTCAGCGGCGGGCAGCGGCTCAGCGGCAGCATCGAGGTGCGGTCCAGCAAGAACGCCAGCGTCGCGCTGCTGTGCGCCAGTCTGCTGAACAAGGGCAAGACCACCCTGCGCGGCATCGCGCGCATCGAAGAGGTCAACCGCATCATCGAGGTGCTGCAGAGCATCGGCATCGGCACCCGCTGGCTGGGCGGGGGCCGCGACCTCGAGATCACGCCGCCCGAGCGGCTCGACCTCGACAGCATGGACGTCGAGGCGGCCCGGCGCACCCGCAGCGTCATCATGTTCCTCGGTCCGCTGCTGCACCGCGAGGTCCGGTTCAAGCTGCCCTACGCCGGGGGCTGCAACCTCGGCACCCGCACTGTCGAGCCGCACATGTCCGCGCTGCGCCCGTTCGGCCTCGAGCTGAAGGCGACCGGTGGCTACTACCACGCCGAGGTCGACCGCTCGATGTCGCCGCACCGGCCCATCGTGCTGATCGAGCGCGGCGACACCGTCACCGAGAACGCCCTCATGGCGGCCGCGCGCGACGAGGGCGTCACCGTCATCCGCAACGCCAGCTCCAACTACATGGTCCAGGACCTCTGTTTCTTCCTGACCCGCCTCGGCGTGCGCATCGAGGGCATCGGCACCACGACGCTGACGGTGCACGGGCGTTCCGAGATCGACGTCGACGTCGACTACGCGCCGTCCGAGGACCCGATCGAGGCGATGAGCCTGCTGGCCGCCGCCATCGTCACGGGCTCGGAGATCACGGTGCGCCGGGCGCCCATCGAGTTCCTCGAGATCGAGCTCGCGCTGCTCGAAGAGATGGGTCTCGACTACGACCGCAGCGGCGAGTACGTCGCGGCGAACGGCGAGACGCGCCTGGTCGACCTCACGGTGCGCCCGTCGAACCTGCGCGCGCCGCACGACAAGATCCACCCGATGCCGTTCCCCGGCCTGAACATCGACAACCTGCCGTTCTTCGCGCTCATCGCGGCCACGGCCAACGGCCAGACGATGATCCACGACTGGGTCTACGAGAACCGCGCCATCTACCTCACCGAGCTGACGAAGCTCGGCGGCAACGTCACGCTGCTCGACCCGCACCGGGTGCTGGTCGAGGGTCCGACGCGGTGGTCCGGGACGGAGATCATCTGCCCGCCGGCGCTGCGTCCGGCCGTCGTGGTGCTGCTGGCGATGATGGCCGCGAAGGGCACGTCGGTGCTGCGCAACGTGTACGTCATCAACCGCGGCTACGAGGACCTGGCCGCCCGGCTGTCCGTGCTCGGCGCCCGCATCGAGGCGTTCCGCGACATCTGACCGATTTCTTCCGATTCCGTGTCACAACCGGGCGCGGCTGGGCACTTACCCCCACGTGGCGTGCCACCTCACCCCGTTCAACGGGGGACGGGTGAGGGGCGCGGTGCCGTCGCCGGGAGGTCACCTCGCCTGGCTGGTAGGACGCACCCGACGCGACACCGCGAGGGGTCAGGGCGCCGTCACGCCCTGGCCCCGCCGCCGTCCCGGCCGGCCGGCAACGCCTCGAACGGTCATGTCCGATTCCCGCTAGAAACCGGAGCCTCCGGCGGGTGAGACTGGACGCATGCTGGATGAAGAGGCGTGTTACCGCGCAGTTCAGGGCCGCGACGCCCGATTCGACGGTGTCTTCTACATCGGCGTCACCTCGACCGGCATCTACTGCCGCCCGAGCTGCCCGGCCATGACCCCGAAGCGCCAGAACGTGCACTTCTACCGCACCGCCGCGCAGGCGCAGACGGCCGGCTTCCGGGCCTGCCGGCGCTGCCGGCCCGACGCGACGCCGGGCTCGGCGGAGTGGAACGTCCGCGCCGACGTCGTCGGCCGGGCGATGCGCCTGATCGCCGACGGCGTCGTCGACCGCGACGGCGTGGCGGGGCTCGCGGGCCGGCTGGGCTACAGCGAGCGCCAGGTGCACCGGACGCTGGTCGAGGAGGTCGGCGCCGGCCCGCTGCGGCTGGCGCGGTCGCAGCGCGCGCACACGGCGCGGGTGCTCCTCGAGACCACCGAGCTGCCGGTCACCGAGATCGGCTTCGCCGCCGGGTTCTCGAGCATCCGCCAGTTCAACGACACGATCCGCGAGGTCTACGCGCTTACGCCGAGCGAGCTGCGCGGCAGAGCGCGCCGGGCCGGCCGGCACAAGACCCCGGGCACCATCGAACTGCGGCTGGCCTACCGGCAGCCGGCCGACCTCCGCGGCGTGCTCGACTTCCTGGCGCCGCGGGCGGTGCCCGGCATCGAGGAGGTCGACGGCGACACCTACCGGCGCAGCCTGACGCTGCCGCACGGCACGGGGGTCGCCGAGCTGACGCCGCGGGACGGCTACGTGCAGGCGACGCTCCGGCTGGCCGACCCGCGCGACCTGACGGCGGCGGTGGCCCGCTGCCGCCGGGTGCTGGACCTCGACGCCGACCCCCAGGCCGTCGACGACCTGCTCGGCGCCGACCCCGCGCTCGGCCCGCTGGTGGCCGCGCACCCGGGGCGGCGGGTCCCGGGCACCGTCGACGGCGACGAGCTCGCGGTCCGCGGGGTGCTGGGCCAGCAGATCTCCGTGCTGGCGGCGCGCACCGTCGCCGGCCGGCTGGTGGCCGAGCACGGCAAGCCGCTGGACGCGCCGGTCGGCACCGTCACCCATGCGTTCCCGACGGCGTCCGTCCTGGCCTCCGTCGACCCGTCGTCGTTCCCCATGCCACGCAGCCGGCAGCGCACGCTGCACGAGCTGACCAGCCGGCTGGCCGACTGCAGCCTCCGCCTCGATCCCGGCGTCGACCGCGACGAGGCCGAGCGGCAGCTGCTCGACGTGCCCGGCATCGGCCCGTGGACGGCTCGCTACGTGCGCATGCGGGCGCTCGCCGATCCCGATGTCTTCCTTCCCACCGACCTCGGCGTCAAGCACGCCATGGCCGGGCTCGGGCTGCCGTCCGATCCGCGGGCGGTCGCCGACCTGGCCGAGAACTGGCGGCCGTGGCGCTCGTACGCGCTGCTGCATGTCTGGTCCACCCTCTGAAAGGCAGATCATGACCACGTACTGGACCACCATCGACAGCCCCGTCGGCACGCTCTGGCTCACCGGCGACGGAACCGCGCTGACCGGCCTCTACATGGAGCGGCCCGCTGTGCTCGACCTGCCCGGCTGGGTCGAGGACGACACCTCGTTCGCCGCGGCCCGCGAGCAGCTGGCCGCGTACTTCGCCGGCGAGCTGCGGGAGTTCTCGCTGCCGCTCAACCCCGTCGGCACCCCGTTCCAGCAGCAGGTCTGGGCGGCGCTGCGGGCGATCCCGTACGGCGAGACCCGCAGCTACCGCGAGATCGCCGAGCAGCTGGGCCGCCCGACGGCGTCGCGTGCGGTGGGCGCCGCGAACGGCCGCAACCCGATCTCCGTCATCGTCCCCTGCCACCGCGTGGTCGGCTCGTCCGGCGTGCTGACGGGGTACGCCTGGGGTCTGGAGCGCAAGCGGGCGCTGCTGGACCTCGAGGTCACCGCACGCTGACGCCGTCGGCGCCCGTCACCACTCCCAGCCGTCGTGCCTGAGGGCGCTCTCGATCATCAGCCGCCGGATCGCGGGCGGCGCGTCGGGAAGCGGCAGCCCGGCCAGCCGCGCGGCGTCGGCCAGCAGGTCGTCGTACGCGCGGGTGGCCGCGGCCAGGTGATGGGCTCGCGCCCAGCGGCCCTGGTCGCGCTCGAGCCGGCGGATCTCGCCGACGACGCGGGTGAGGCGGAGCTGGACGGTAAGCGTCTCGAACGGGTCGGCCATGACGACGGGCGCGGACCGGCCACCGGGCCAGCGCCTGCGCAACGCCCGGGTGAGGTCGTGGAAATGCGACTCCATGGTGGGCTCCTGACCAGCATCGTAGCCAGCCTGGTCCGGCTTGACGAGGGGTTTGTCGGTGTCGTGTGCGAGGGTGAGGCATGCCCGAAGGCGACACCGTCTGGCTCGCCACCCGGAGGCTGCACGACGCGCTGGCCGGCGACGTCCTGGTCCGCACCGACTTCCGGGTGCCGCGGCTGGCCACGACCAACCTCTCCGGGCGCACGGTGGTCGAGTCGGTGGCGCGCGGCAAGCACCTGCTCACCCGGATCAGCGGCGAGCTGACGTTGCACACGCATCTGCGCATGGACGGCGCCTGGCGGGTGTTCGGCGCCGGGCAGCCATGGCGTGGCGGGCCGGTGTTCCAGATCCGGGTCGTGCTGGCGACGGCGAAGCGCGAGGCGGTCGGCTACCGGCTCCCCGTCGTCGAACTGATCCGCACGTCCGACGAGTCCACCGTCGTCGGCCACCTCGGCCCGGATCTGCTCGGGGCGGACTGGTCCGCGGACGAGGCGCTGGCGCGGCTGCTGCGCACTCCGTCGCGGCCCGTCGGCGAGGCGCTGCTGGACCAGCGGGTGCTGGCCGGCATCGGCAACATGTACATGGCCGAGCTGTGCTTCCTGGCCGCGGTGTCGCCGTACGCGCCGGTCTCCGCGGTGGCGGACCTTCCGGCGCTCGTCGACGACGCGCACCGGCTGCTGCACGCGGGCATCGAGACCCGCCGCCAGGTGACGACCGGCGATCCGCGGCCGGGCAGGCAGCACTGGGTGTACCGCCGGGCGCGGCGGCCGTGCTGGAAGTGCGGCACCCCGATCCGCACCGGCTCCATCGGCACCGCGCCGCAGGACCGGGTCAGCTTCTGGTGCCCGCGCTGCCAGCCGGCTCCCTGACCGCCGAGATGCGGCCCGGGACCTGAACGCCATAACCTTTCTGGGGAAGACGAGGGGGCTCGTCACGTGACCGAAAGGTTTGCTGCCGCATGCCCCTCCATGCCTTCGCCGACGAATCCATTCGGACGTCGGCGAACGTGTACGTCCTTGCCGCGCTCCTGATCGACGAGGCCGACATGACGTCGGTGCGTGTGGAGGCGCGTCTGCTCGGCAAGGGTTCCCAGCCACGATTCCACTGGCGTGACCAAGTTCCTGCCGACCGGCGCAAGGCAGCGGCCTTCGTCCTCGGGCTACGCCTGAACCACCTCGTGGTCGTGGGTGCCGGGATCGATCCGCGACGGCAGGAACGCGCCCGCCGCAAGTGCCTCCACGAGCTGCTGACCCAGCTCGAGAACCAAGGTGTCGAGCACGCCTGGCTGGAGTCGCGCGACCCGGTGAGTGACGGACGAGACATCGCAGCGGTGCGCGCGTTTCGTGCCGCCCACCTGATCAGTGAGATCCGCGTCGAGCACGAGCACGCCGTCAATGAGCCGCTGCTTTGGGTAGCGGACCTGGTCGCTGGTGCCGTCGGCGCTGCCGAGGCCGGTGAGCCTCAGTACAAGCTGATCATCGCGGATGGAGTGACCGAGCACCGCATCGAGGTCGACTGAAAGCGCGAGGCCGAGGCCCCGGTATACCCCGGGTTCCTCGGCCCTACTTCCGACCGCTCCGAAGCGGTCAGCTTGCTTACAGAATAGCGTATGCCCCTCGATCTGGCCCGAGTGTCAGGCGCGCTCGACGGTGACGTTGGAGGGGAACTCGCGGCCGGCGAACTTGCCGATCGCGTAGGTCGAGAAGGCGTCGATGCCCGCGGCGACCGCGCCGCCGACCAGCGGCACCCGGCGCACCAGGGCCAGCGTCGCGTGCTTGCCGCCGATGCGGGCCACCAGCTGCGACGTGACGGCGGCGACCGCGCGCTCGACGACCGCGGGGTCGGGCTCGTTGATGCCGGTGGCGATGTCGAACGGCCGGCCCGGGAGGTCGCGCCCGCGCAGCGACTCCTCGACGCCGTCGCGGCCGAGCAGAGTGACGAGCGCCGCCGTGCGGACCCGGGGGTCGGCGAGGTCGTAGCCGCGCAGGTGCGCGATGGCGGCGGCCATGCGCAGGTGCAGGATGGCGATGCCGGCGATGTTGGCGGGGACCGTCACCGGCATGGCGACGACGCCGCCGACGTTGGTGACGAAACCCTGCACGCCGGCCAGCCGGACGTGCTGCTCGACGACGTCGCGGATGGCGAGCTCGACGTCGCCGCGCTTGTCGAGGTGCCGGCGGGCGATCTCGCGTGCACCCGGGAAACCGGGGAAGCCCTCGATGGCCCGGGACATGAACTGGTTCGCACC
Source organism: Jiangella mangrovi (assembly GCF_014204975.1). NCBI lineage: Bacteria > Bacillati > Actinomycetota > Actinomycetes > Jiangellales > Jiangellaceae > Jiangella > Jiangella mangrovi. The sequence continues at coordinate 2,143,599 of NZ_JACHMM010000001.1, read as the reverse complement.
ACGCGCGGCCACGAGGGGCGCGGCCCGGCGCGCCGCGGTCGTGCCCGCCCAGGTACCGATGGTCCGTCGCACACCCATGCCTCCACTGTACGTGCGCGCGCCCGCGATCGGATTACGCTGACGAAGGACCGCAGTAGTCGTGACGGTGCCGGAAGGAGGGCCTGTGCCCGTCGAGCCACCGCCGACGCGATGGGAGCTGCCGAGCACGTCCGGCGACGACGACCTCGTCGCGTTCGGCGCCGATCTCGAGCCGGGGACGCTGCTGGCGGCGTACCGCAACGGCCTGTTCCCCATGCCGGTCGACCAACTTCTCGGCCGCGCCACCGACCTCGCCTGGTGGTCGCCGAACCCGCGCGGCGTGCTGCCCATGGGCGGGCTCAAGGTGTCGCGGTCGCTGCGGCAGTCGACCCACAGGTTCGAGGTGCGCGTCGACACCGCCTTCCACGACGTCATCGAGGCGTGCGCCGACCCCACCCGGCCGGGCGCCTGGATCAGCGACGACATCCGCAAGGCCTACGAGCGGCTGCACCGGCTCGGCTGGGCGCACTCCGTCGAGGCGTGGACCGCCGACGGCCGGTTGGCCGGCGGGCTCTACGGCGTCGCGATCGGCGGGCTGTTCGCGGGCGAGTCGATGTTCCACGCGCGCCAGCGGTGGGGCCGCGACGCCTCCAAGGTCGCCCTCGTCGCGCTGGTCGAGATCATGCGCGCCGAACACCCCGTCGGCCGGCTGCTCGACGTGCAGTGGGGTACGCGCCACCTCGCCAGCCTCGGCGTCGTCGAGATCCCGCGGCCCGAGTACCTCAGCCGGCTGCGCCGCGCCCTCGAGCTGCCGCTCCCCCCGGCGTTCGCCGAACGCGCCGCGCACAGGGCACACTGAACCCATGCCGGAACTGCCGGAGGTCGAAGCGCTCGCCGCCTTCCTGCGCGAGAAGGCCGTGGGCAAGACCGTCGCTCGCGTCGACGTCGCCGCCATCAGCGTGCTCAAGACCTTCGACCCGCCCCTCACGGCGCTCGGCGGGCTCACCGTCACCAGCGTGAGCCGCCACGGCAAATTCGTCGACCTCGACTGCGACGGCGTGCACCTCGTCATCCACCTCGCCCGGGCCGGCTGGCTGCGCTGGAGCGACGCGCTCTCGCCGAAGCCGCCCAAGCCGGGCAGCGGGCCGCTCGCGCTGCGCGTCCACCTCGACGACGAGTCCGGCTTCGACCTCACCGAGGCCGGCACCCGCAAGCGGCTGGCGGTCTACGTGGTGCGCGACCCCGCCGACGTGCCCGGCATCGCCCGCCTCGGCGTCGACCCGCTCTCCGACGAGTTCACCATCGACCGCCTGCAGCAGATCCTCACGAAGGCCGGCCGGGCCCAGATCAAGGGCGTCCTGCGCGACCAGGCGGTCATCGCCGGCATCGGCAACGCCTACTCCGACGAGGTGCTGCACGCCGCGAAGCTGTCGCCGTTCCAGCCGTCGTCCGCCCTCGACGCCGACGGCGTGGCGAACCTGCACGCCGTCATCATCGACGAGCTGACGACGGCGCTGAAGCGGGCCGAGGGACTCGCCGCCAAGGACCTCAAGGACAGCAAGCGCACCAACATGCGGGTGCACGGCCGCACGGGCGAGACCTGCCCGGTCTGCGGCGACGTCGTCCGCGAGGTGTCCTTCGCCGACTCCTCGCTGCAGTACTGCGCCACCTGCCAGACCGGCGGCAAGATCCTCGCCGACCGGCGCATGTCCAAGCTGCTCAAGTAACCGTCACAGCCCGGCGGCGACGGCGCGCGCCTGCCGTCTCGCGGTGGCCCGCCCGGCGGCCACGTCGCCCGTCGTCGCGTCGGGCCGCAGCTCGATCGTCCGGACGTCGTCCACGCCGGCCCAGCGCAGCCAGCCCTCCAGGTACGAGGTCTGGAAGTCCGCACCGAACGCCGGGCCGCGGCCGGGCGCGTACACGGCGCTCGTGTAGACGATGACCGCCTTCTTGCCGCGCAGCAGTCCCCGGTAGCCGTCGGCCGGGTCGAACGCGAACACCAGGCCGGGCTGGCTCACGACGTCGATGAACTGCTTGAGCACGTACGGCACGCCGTGGTTCCACATCGGGACACTGAACAGGTAGTGGTCGGCGGCGTCGAAGCGGGCGAACGCGGCTGTGACGTGCTGCCACACCTCGCGCTGCGCGGCGTCGAGGTCCTGCCCGCCGAAAACCGCCATCTTGGCGTGCGCCGCCGTCGGGCCGAACTCCGGCAGCGTGCCGTCCCACAGGTCCCACCGGGTGACGGCGTGGTCCGGGTGGGCCTCCCGGTAGGCGGCGACGAAGTCGTTCGCCAGGTCCAGCGATTCCGAGGCGGTGCCGCGGGGCGAGGCGGAGAGATGCAGCAGGGACGACATGGGCGGTCCTTTCTGGACTACAGTCCGGTTCGTGTCCAGTGATAAGACCGGACCACGGTCCGCTTATTCCGCGCTGGTCGAGCTGCGCTCCACGCCACCGCACGAGCGGGCCGACGCCGCCCGCAACCGGGTCGCCGTGCTCGACGCGGCCGCCCGGCTCTTCGCGGCCCAGGGCGTCGACGGCGTGACGATGGACGCCGTCGCGGCCGCCGCCGGCGTGGGCAAGGGCACGGTGTTCCGCCGGTTCGGCGACAAGGCCGGGCTGGCGGTCGCCCTGCTGGACGAGCGGGAGCGCGAACTCCAGGAGGCGATCCTGTCCGGCCCGGCGCCGCTCGGCCCCGGCCCCCTGAGCGACGACGGCGTCAGCCCCGGTGACCGCCTGGCCGCCTTCGTGGACGCCTACCTCGACTACGCGCTGGCCCATCTCGACCTGCTGCGGATGTCCGAGACGGCCTCGCCGGGCGCGCGCTACCGGATCGGGGCGTACCGGTTCTGGCATCGGCACGTCGCGCTGCTGCTCACGGCCGCCGCACCCGGCGGCGACGCGGAGGCGCTGGCGCACGCCGTCCTCGCGCCGCTGGCCGCCGAGCACCTGCGCGCGGTCGTGGCCGAGCTCGGCGCCGAGCGTGCCCGGGCCGCAGCGCACACCGTCGTCGCCGGTCTGCTCGTCTAGCGCGGAACGGGTGGATTTGTTAGCGTTCACAGCACGCTGCCGACAAGGTGAGAAGGGGTGGGTATGACGCATGGGACGGCCGGCCGGAGCCCGGTCATGGCCGACGTCGCGCGGATCGCGGGCGTCTCGCACCAGACGGTGTCCCGCGTCCTCAACCACCACCCCAACGTCCGCCCGACCACCCGCGACCGCGTCCTCGCCGCCATCCAGGAGCTCGGGTACCGGCGCAACCTGTCGGCCCGCGCGCTGGTGACCCGGCGCACCAACACCCTCGGCGTCGTCGCGTTCGACACCACGCTGTACGGGCCGGCCAGCACGCTGTTCGGGCTCGAACAGGCCGCCCGCGACGCCGGCTACTTCATCAGCATCGTCAGCCTCAAGACCATCAACCGCAAGACCGTCGGCGAGGCTCTGGACTACCTCGCCGCACAGGCGGTCGACGGGCTGATCGCCATCGCGCCGCAGGTCGAGGCCGCGGCCGCCGTCTCCGCGCTCGAGGGCACCGTCCCCGTGGTCGCGGTCGAGGGCGGCGAGGCCGGCGGCATGCCCGTCGTCGCCGTCGACCAGATGCACGGCGCCGAGCTGGCCACACAGCACCTGCTCGACCTCGGGCACCGCACCGTCTGGCACGTCGCCGGGCCGGTCGACTGGCTCGAGGCCGAGGGCCGCCGTGACGGCTGGCGGGCTGCGCTTGAGTCCGCCGGGGCCGAGGTCCCGCCGGTCGTCGAGGGCGACTGGAGCCCGCGCTCGGGCTACGAGGCGGGCCGGCACATCGCCGCCGAGGCCCGGGCCGGCCGCGCCACCGCGGTCTTCGTCGCCAACGACCAGATGGCGCTCGGCCTGCTGCGTGCGCTGCACGAGGCCGGCGTCAGGGTGCCGCACGACGTCAGCATCGTCGGCTTCGACGACATCCCGGAGTCGGAGTTCCTCACGCCGCCCCTGACCACGGTGCGCCAGGACTTCGCCGAGGTGGGTCACAAGAGCATCGCGCTGCTGCTCGACCTCATCGACACCGGCCCCCGGACGGAGGCGGAGCGCATCGTCGTCCCGCCGGCACTCGTCATCCGCAGCAGCACGACGGCCCCTGCGGCCACCGCCTGAGACCCGACCGGACGATAATGCGCAGCATCGGAAAGAACCGCCCCGAGGAGACATTGTGAGCGATAACAACGGCGACGCGGTGGTCGTCGGCGTCGACTACGGAACGCTGTCCGGACGGGCCGTGGTGGTCCGCGTCTCCGACGGCGCGGAGCTCGGCAGCGCCGTCCACGCGTACACACACGGCGTCGTCGACCGCGAGCTGCCCGGCACCGGCGAGCGGCTGCCACCGGACTGGGCGCTGCAGGTCCCGTCGGACTACATCGACGTGCTGAAGACGGCGGTCCCGCAGGCCGTGGCCGAGGCCGGCGTCGACCCGGCGAACGTCATCGGCATCGCCACCGACTTCACCGCCTGCACCATGGTCCCGACGCTGGCCGACGGCACGCCGCTGAACGAGCTACCGCAGTTCGCCGGTCGCAAGCACGCCTACATCAAGCTGTGGAAGCACCACGCCGCCCAGTCGCACGCCGACCGCATCAACACGCTGGCGGCCGAGCGCGGCGAGTCCTGGCTGCCGCGCTACGGCGGGCTGATCTCCTCGGAGTGGGAGTTCGCCAAGGGCCTGCAGCTGCTCGAGGAAGACCCGGAGGTCTACGCGGCCACCGAGCGCTGGGTCGAGGCCGCCGACTGGATCGTCTGGCAGCTCTGCGGCACCTATGTCCGCAACGCCTGCACCGCCGGCTACAAGGGCATCCGTCAGGACGGCGGCTACCCGTCGCGCGAGTTCCTGGCCGCGCTGAACCCGGAGTTCGCCGGGTTCGTCGAGGACAAGCTGGACCAGCCCATCGGCCAGCTCGGCGACCGCGCCGGCGGGCTGACGGCGCAGGCCGCGCAGTGGACCGGGCTGCCCGAGGGCATCGCCGTCGCCGTCGGCAACGTCGACGCGCACGTGACGGCGCCGGCCGCCCAGGCGGTCGAGCCGGGCCAGATGGTCGCGATCATGGGCACGTCGACCTGCCACGTCATGAACGGCGACGTGCTGCGCGAGGTGCCGGGCATGTGTGGCGTCGTCGACGGCGGCATCATCGCCGGGCTGCAGGGCTACGAGGCCGGGCAGAGCGGCGTCGGCGACATCTTCGGCTGGTTCGTCGACAGCTCCGTCCCCGCGAGCTACGCCGCCGAGGCCGCCCAGCGCGGCCAGAGCGTCCACGACTACCTCACCGAGCTGGCGGCGGCGCAGCAGGTCGGCGAGCACGGGCTGATCGCGCTGGACTGGCAGAGCGGCAACCGCTCGGTGCTGGTCGACCACGAGCTGTCCGGCGTGGTCGTCGGCCAGACGCTGGCCACGAAGCCCGAGGACGTCTACCGCGCGCTCATCGAGGCGACGGCGTTCGGCACCCGCACCATCATCGACACGTTCAACGCCTCCGGCGTCGAGGTGACCGAGCTGATCATCGCCGGCGGGCTGCTGAAGAACCGGCTGATCATGCAGATCTACGCCGACGTCACCGGGCTGGCGCTCAGCGTCATCGGCTCCGAGCAGGGCCCGGCGCTCGGCTCGGCCATCCACGCCGCGGTCGCGGCGGGCGCCTACCCCGACGTCCGGGCCGGCGCGGCCGCCATGGGCAACGTCGAGCGCGGGGTCTTCCAGCCCGACCCCGACCGCGCGAAGGCCTACGACGCGCTCTACGCCGAGTACGTGACGCTGCACGACTACTTCGGCCGCGGCGGCAACGACGTCATGCACCGGCTCCGGGCGATCAAGCGCGCGGCGGTGGCCCGATGACGCTCGCGTTCGCGGAGCTGCGCCGCAAGGTCTGCGACCTGCACGCGGAGCTGACCCGCAACCAGCTGGTCACCTGGACCTCGGGCAACGTGTCCGGCCGGGTGCCGGGCGAGGACCTGTTCGTCATCAAGGCGTCCGGTGTGAGCTACGACGAGCTCACACCGGAGGCGATCGTCGTCTGCGACCTCGACGGCAAGCTCGTCGACGGCGAGCTGTCGTCGTCGAGCGACACCGACGCGCACGCCTACGTCTACCGGAACCTGCCGGAGGTCGGCGGTCAGGTGCACACGCACTCGACCTACGCGACGGCGTGGGCGGCGCGGGCCGAGCCGATCCCGTGCGTCCTGACGGCCATGGCCGACGAGTTCGGCGGCGAGATCCCGGTCGGCCCGTTCGCCCTCATCGGCGACGACTCCATCGGCCGCGGCATCGTCGAGACCCTGACGGGGCACCGCTCGCCCGCGGTGCTCATGCAGAATCACGGCGTCTTCACCATCGGCAAGGACGCCCGCGCGGCCGTCAAGGCGGCCGTGATGTGCGAGGACGTGGCCAGGACGGTGCACATCGCCCGGCAGCTCGGCGAACCTCTGCCGATCCCGGCCGAGGACATCGACCGGCTGTACGACCGGTACCAGAACGTCTACGGGCAGTGACCCGGCGACCCCCCACGAGGAGATGACGATGGACGACGTGTTCGGTCAGCGCGAAGTCTGGTTCCTGACCGGTAGTCAGGGGCTGTACGGCGAGGACACGCTGCGACAGGTGGCCGAGCAGTCTCAGGAGGTCGCCCGCGCCCTCGACGAGGCCGGCGACATCCCAGTGCGCGTGGTGTGGAAGCCGGTGCTCACCTCGGCCGACGCGATCCGCCGCGTCGCGCTCGAGGCCAACGCGGACGACTCCTGCGTCGGGCTGATCGCCTGGATGCACACGTTCTCGCCGGCGAAGATGTGGATCGCCGGCCTCGACGCGCTGCGCACGCCGCTGCTGCACCTGCACACGCAGGCGAACCGGTCGCTGCCGTGGGCCGAGCTCGACATGGACTTCATGAACCTCAACCAGGCCGCGCACGGCGACCGCGAGTTCGGCTACATCCAGGCCCGGCTCGGTGTCGCCCGCTCGACCGTCGCCGGCCACGTCAGCGACCCCGGCGTGGTGAGCCGCGTGGCCGACTGGGTGCGCGCCGCCATCGGCTACACCGAGGTGCACCAGCTGAAGCTCGCACGCTTCGGCGACAACATGCGCGACGTCGCCGTCACCGAGGGCGACAAGGTCGAGGCGCAGCTGCGCCTCGGCGTCTCCGTCAACACCTACGGCGTCAACGACCTCGTGGCGGTGGTCGACGACGCCAGCGACGCCGAGGTCGACGCGCTGGCCGCCGAGTACGAGGACACCTACGCCCTCGCGCCGGAGCTGCGCAAAGACGGCGACCGGCACGAGTCGCTGCGCTACGCCGCGCGCATCGAGGCCGGCCTGCGCTCGTTCCTGACGCAGGGCGGGTTCCGGGCCTTCACCACGAACTTCGAGGACCTCGGCGGGCTGCGCCAGCTCCCCGGCCTCGCGGTCCAGCGGCTCATGGCCGACGGCTACGGCTTCGGCGGCGAGGGCGACTGGAAGACGTCGGTCATGGTCCGGACGCTCAAGACCATGGCCGCCGGGCTGCCGGGCGGCACGTCGTTCATGGAGGACTACACGTACCACTTCGGGCCGGGCGAGCCGAAGATCCTCGGGGCGCACATGCTCGAGGTCTGCCCGTCCATCGCCGGGGCGACGCCGTCGTGCGAGATCCATCCGCTGGGCATCGGCAACCGCGAGGACCCGGTCCGGCTGGTGTTCGACGCCGCCCCCGGCCCGGCCGTCGTGGTCGGGCTGGCCGACGTCGGCGACCGGTTCCGGCTGGTCGCCAACGAGATCGACGTCGTGCCGCCGGACGAGCCGCTGCCGAACCTGCCGGTGGCGCGCGCCGTCTGGAAGCCTCGGCCGAGCCTGTCGACGTCAGCGGAGGCCTGGCTGACCGCCGGCGGCCCGCACCACACCGTCCTGTCGCAGGCGATCGGCTCGGACGTGCTGTCCCTTTTCGCCGACATGGTCCGCACCGAGCTGCTGGTCATCGACGCCGACACGACGGCCCGTCAGTTCCGCAACGAGCTGCGCTGGAACCAGGCCTACCACCGGCTGGCCCAGGGCTTCTGATCGACCGCTGGGGCCGCTCGTCGCCGCGCTGACGGCGGGCGGCCCCGCAGGGGCAAACCGTGGGCCGATACCCCTTGTGAGGCCCACCACTTTTCGTGTCAAATGTGGCATAGTACTTTCGGACTCGCCGGACCCAGTCTGGGTCGTCAGCTCTGACGCTCACCGGCCGTAAGACCACACAGCCCGCCGCACCCGGGCAACGGTGCAAGAGGAGGGGAGACGACCGGCGGTCATTGTTACCGCTAACACGCAGCCATCAGGGTCGTCACGACCACCCGCAGTGCCGAGCTCGCAATGAAGGGAACGAAGCATGACCATCGAGAAGCCAGGCCTGAGCCGCCGTACGTTCGTGCGCGCATCCGCGATCGGCGCGGCCGCGGTCGCCACCACGCAGGCCATCCCGGGTGCCGCTGCCGCAGCGGCGGAGACCACGGGCACGGCCGCCGACGCGACCGCCGCCACCGCCCCCTACGTCGGTGCAGGCAGCAACGCCCCCGTCCGGCCCTTCTGGCTGCATGAGGTCAAGCTGGGCACCGGTCTGCTGCAGGAGAAGCGCGACCGCATGAAGGCGTTTCTGCAGGCGTACGACGAGCGCCGCTTCCTGGTGCTCTTCAACCAGCAGGCCGGCCGGCCGAACCCGGCCGGGGTGTCGAACCCGGGCGGCTGGGAGAACGGCGGCCTGCTGAGCGGGCACTGGGCCGGCCACTACATGAGCGCCCTCGCCCAGGCCTACGCCGACCAGGGCGAGCAGGTCTTCAAGACCAAGCTCGACTGGATGGTCACCGAGCTCGCCGCGTGCCAGGCGGCCATCACCGCCCGCATGACCGCGGAGCCGGAGGAGCCGGAAGAGCCCGAGGAGCCGGTCATCGGCCGGGTGCCGGGCCGGTTCGGCAACGGCCTGCGGCTCAACGGCGGCAGCGCGGCCGAGCACGTGCGGCTGCCCCAGGAGGCGGTCTCGCAGCTCACCGACTTCACGATCGCGACCTGGGTCAACCTCGCCTCAACGACGAGCTGGAGCCGGATCTTCGACTTCGGCACCGGCACCACCGTCAACATGTTCCTGACCGCTCGCGCCTCGGGTGGCCTGCCCCGGTTCGCCATCACGACCAGCGGCGGCAGCGGCGAGCAGCTGATCAACGGCACGTCGCAGATCCCGACCGGCCAGTGGGTGCACATGGCCGTCACCCTGAACGGGACCGTCGGCACGCTCTACGTCAACGGCGCGGTGTCCGGCACCAACACCAACATCACGCTGAACCCGACGAACCTCGGCGCGCCGGGCAACGTCTGGATCGGCCGGTCGCAGTACGGCGACCCCATGCTCAACGCGACCATCGACGAGTTCCACATCTTCGACCGGGCGCTGAGCGCGGCCGAGGTCCAGTCGCTGCAGGACTCGCCGGCGGGCACCACTGGCGGCGGCAACATCGCCTGGTACCGCTGCGACGAGACCGAGGGCTCCACGCTGCTGGACTCCTCGCCGAACGGCCGCGGCGCGGGCATCGTGCCGGTGCCCAACGAGGACGACCAAGAGCTGTGGAAGCCGGTCTACCCGGGCTACGTGGGCGCCATCCCGGAGGACGCCGTCATCCGCCTGGCGCCCCCGCGCTTCGCCGTCTACGGCGGCAACCTCAACACCAACGTCTGGGCGCCATGGTACACGCAGCACAAGATCATGCGCGGCCTGCTGGACGCGTACTACCTGACCGGCAACCAGACCGCGCTCGACGTCGTCACCAAGATGGCGAACTGGGCGCACATGGCCCTCACCACCGGCGACAAGAACCACCCGCAGTACACGGGGCCGATCACCCGCAGCGACCTCAACTACATGTGGGACACCTACATCGCCGGCGAGCTCGGCGGCGCCAACGAGATCTTCCCGGAGATCTTCGCGCTGACCGGTGACGAGCAGCACCTCGACACCGCGAAGCTCTTCGACAACCGCGAGTCGCTGTTCGACGCGGCCGTCGAGGACCGCGACATCCTCGTGCTGACCAACCCGAGGGACTACGGCCGGCGCCGGCCGAACCGGCTGCACGTCAACATGCATGTGCCGAACTTCACCGGTTACCTGCGCATCTTCGAGCAGTCCGGCGAGCAGGACTACTTCGACGCGGCGAAGCACTTCTTCACCTGGATCGTCCCGCACCGGATGTTCAGCCACGGCGGCACCGGCGGCGACGTCCCGGGCTTCAGCTCGAACATCGAGATGTTCCAGAACCGGGACAACATCGCCAACGCGATCGCCCAGGGCGGCGCCGAGACCTGCTCCGTCTACAACGTGTCCAAGCTGGGTCGCAACCTGTTCTTCCACACGCAGGACGCGGCGTACATGGACCACTACGAGCGCGCGCTGTTCAACCAGCTCGCCGGGTCGCGCGGTGACACGACCAGCGTCAGCAACCCGCAGGTGACCTACTTCCAGCCACTGACGCCGGGGGCGAGCAAGTCCTACAGCCAGACCGGCACCTGCTGTGGCGGCACGGGCCTGGAGATCCACACGAAGTACCAGGAGTCCGTCTACGCGAGGTCCGCCGACGGTTCGGCCCTCTGGGTCAACCTGTACGTGCCGTCGACGCTGACCTGGGCCGAGAAGGGTCTCGTCGTCTCGCAGGAGACGGCCTTCCCGCGCCAGGACAGCACGCGGATCACCATCCAGAGCGGCGGCGGCCTGTTCGACCTCAACCTCCGGGTCCCCGCCTGGGTGGAGCGCGGGTTCACCGTGCAGATCAACGGCCGTCCGGCACCGATCCGGTCGGCCGAGCCGGGCACCTACTCGACGATCCGCCGCACCTGGCGGCCCGGGGACGTCATCGACATCTCGATGCCGTTCAGCATCCGGATCGAGCGGGCCATCGACCGGCCGGACACCCAGTCCATCATGTGGGGCCCGCTCCTCATGCCGATCCTCGGCAGCCCGGGTGCCGCCGGCACCTACCGTCAGCTGTCGCTGTACAAGGACCTCAAGCTCGACGGCGACTACTCGCGGACGGCCATCACGTCGGCCGGCCGCAGCGCCGCGGGCGACCAGCTGTTCGAGACGCACGGCCTCGGTCTGCGTCCGTGGTACGTCGGCGACACCCAGCGGCACTCGGCGTACTTCCGCCGCGTCGAGCCGCAGATCGTCTTCGGCAGCATCGACTCCGGTGTGCCGAACGTGAAGCGGAACGACGGGCTGCCGAAGTACGACGTCCCGGTCACCGGCATCCCGCAGCCGGGCACCGACGGCCTGACGTTCCTCGACGTCGTGTGGGACAACGCGCCGTTCAAGAACCACGGCGCGTTCGTCTCGACGGTCGCGAAGACGGCCGACGAGTTCGTCGGCCTCGGCCTGCTGACCGAGGACCAGAAGGACACGCTGGTCTCGACGGCCGCCAGCCAGGCCGTCCGGGCCGAGCTCGCGGTCTGAGCCGGCGGTTCCGACGCACCACCACGGGAGCCCCTTCGCCCGGCCACGCGCCGGGTGGAGGGGCTCTCCCCGTACGCTTTGCACGACCTCATCGAAGGCGGGACAGTGACTGACGATTTCGGGCCCATGGAGCTGTGGGAGCCGCAGACCCGCCGCGATCCGTACCCGTTCTACGCCCGCGTGCGTGCCGCCGGCCGTCCCGTCCCGCAGTACGACCCGGCCGGCAACCGGTTCTGGATCGTCGCCCGCCACGCCGACGTGCTCGAGGGCCTGCAGCACCCGGACATCGGGCACGAGCTGCACCGGCACCAGGAGCGCGACGTGTCGCCCTGGGACGAGCCGAGCCCGACCGAGCACATCTCGTCGCGCCAGCTCATCGCCCTGGACCCGCCCGACCACACGCGGCTGCGGCGCCTGGTCAGCACGGCGTTCACCCCCCGCACGGTGGCCCGGCTCGAGGACTGGATCGCCGGGGTCGCCGCCGACCTCGTCGCCCGGGCCCGCGCGCTGGGCGGCTTCGACGCCGTCACCGATCTGGCCGACCCGCTCCCCGTCAACGTCATCGCGCAACTGGTCGGCGTGCCCGACGAGGACCGGGCCCGGTTCCGCGAGTGGTCGGCCGTCATCGTGTCCGCGTCGGACTGGGACGGCTCGGCCACGCTGGCCTTCGCCGACTACATCGATGACCTCGCCGCACGGAAGCGGGCCGAGCCGCGGGACGACCTGCTTTCCGGGTTGGTCGCGCTCGAGGCCCAGGGCGACGCGCTCGATCGGAACGAGCTGGTCGCCATGGTGCAGCTGCTGCTCATCGCCGGCCAGGAGACCACCGTCGACGTCATCGCCAACGGCCTGCGGCTGCTGCTCACGCACCCGGAGCAGTGGCAGGACCTCCGCGACGATCCGTCGATCGCGGGCGCCGTCGTCGAAGAGGTGCTGCGCTTCCGCGGGCCGGTCGAGATCGTCCCGCCGCGCTTCGCGTTCCGCGACATCGAGCTCGCCGGCGGGACGATCCCCGCGTTCGAGCGGGTGGGCCTGTCACTGTGGGGCGCCAACCGCGACCCCGAGGTCTTCACCGACCCCGACGTGTTCGACATCCACCGCACCGACGTCTCGCACCACATCGCCTTCGGCCACGGCATCCACTTCTGCCTGGGCGCGCCGCTGGGCCGGCTGGAGGCGCGGCTCATGCTCGAGGCCGTGGCCCGCGAGCTGCCGGACCTGCGCCTCGCGCCCGGCGCCGGCGACGCCCAGGACGTCCGGCTGCACCACGGGGGCGTGCTCCCGCTCGAGGTGGGGAATGGATCTTGACCAGGCCTTGTGTGAGCGGTAACAATGATCTTGTCCGCACACACCCCGTCATTGACCCGCACGGGCGCTCGCATCTGTTGTTAGCGCTCACATTCCTGGCGTCCGGTGGTCGGTGACAGGTCCCATGGGAGGGGATCCATGTCGAACGCACCTTCCGCAGCACGAGGTGCCACAGCAATGATCGCGGTGATGGCCGCCGCGGCCCTGATGGCGAGCGGCTCGCAGGTGGCCGGCGCGGCGCCGACCGTGCCGAGCCCGACCCCGTCGGACCGCCTCGCCGCCCGAGACGGCGAAGCCCTGGTCGTGGCGTCGGACGGCACCGTCAGGTCGTGGGACGGCGATCCGTTCGCGGCGCCGGTCACGATCTCGGGGCTGAGCGACGTCATCGCCGTGTCGGCCGGCGGTGACCACAGTCTGGCGCTGACCTCCACCGGTGAGGTGTGGGCGTGGGGGGGTGAACTCCTCCGGCCAGCTGGGCGACGGCACCACCACCGACCGCGCCACGCCCGTCCAGGTCGACGACACCAACCTCACCGACGTCGCGGCCATCTCCGCCGGCGAGGACCACAGCCTGGCCATCGACGCGAACGGCGTCGCCTGGGCGTGGGGCGAGAACTCCTCCGGCCAGCTGGGCGACGGCACCACGACCGACCGCAGCGCGCCGGTCCAGGTCGACGACACGAACCTCGGCACCGTCACGGCCGTCTCCGGTGGTGGCGCGCACAGCCTGGCCGTCGACTCCCACGGCCTCGTCTGGTCGTGGGGCGACAACGCCTTCGGCCAGCTGGGCGACGGCACGACGACCGACCGCATCACCCCCGTCCAGGTCGACGACACGAACCTCACCAACGCCACCGCCATCTCCGCGGGCGGCGCGCACAACCTGGCCATCCAGAACGGGGCCGTCTGGGCGTGGGGCGACAACTTCTGGGGCCAGCTCGGTGACGGCACCTTCGACGACAGCTCCGTCCCGGTGCAGGCGGCGACGGGATTCAACGCGGGGTGGACCGACATCTCCGCCGGGTACGACCACAGCGTGGCCACCTACGGCACCGAGGTCTACACCTGGGGTTACGTCGTCAAGGGTCCGTGCTGCCTGGCCGAACCGATCGCGCTCGACGGCCTGACCGACACCGTCGCCATCACGGCCGGCCCCACCGGGTGGTTCGGTCCGCACCTTGCCGTCCAGTCCGACGGCACGGCCTGGTTCTGGGGGGAGGCCTTCTTCAGCCCCGAGGAGGCACCGGACTTCGACTGGTAGATCGTCAGGTGCAACGGCTCGGGCCGGTCCCGTCCAGTCGACTGGACGGAACCGGCCCGAGTGCTGTGCGGTGCTATCAGCTACACGAGGCTGCGGTGTACTCGCCGTACTCGCGCGAGGTGACCTCGTCGCCGTCGACGACGCCGGTGGCCTCCACCGTCACCGCGCCCGCCGGAACCTCCGCCGTGCGCGTCGCGAGGGTCTGCTCCACAGTGTCGCCGGGAGCGACGTCGTGGAACGTGCGGACGCCGTAGGCCGTCTCGATGCGCAGGTCGGCCGGGCCGTCGTGGTCGTTCGTCACGCTCACCGCGACGAAGCCCGTGCGACCCAGGCAGCTGGTCTCGGCCGCGACGGTGACCGGCACCCGCGGGCCCATGCCCGGGTCGTCCGCGAAGACCCGCCACTCCGTCGCCGCGACCGCGGAGAACGTCGTGCCGTTGCCGTTCGCGGAGATCAGCGCGCGGAGCCGGTCCGTGGTGACCGGTGCGAACGTGACGGTGTTGAACGCGGTCGAGCTCGTGCCGTAGCCGGACGCGTCCTCGACGTCGGCCCAGCCGTCGCCGTCCCAGTACTGCAGGACCCACGTCTGCGGCTCGGCCACGCCCTCGCCGGTGCCCTGGGGCTGGTCGCGCCAGAACTTGATCTCCGCGCCGGTGAGCCGGATCGGCCGGGACCAGGTGTACTGGGCCCACTGGGTGGCCGGCCGGGTGCCGGACCAGGTGCCCCAGATCTGCGCCTGGCTCGGGTTGTTCGGGTCGAGACCGTCGTTCAGCGCCCCGACGGCGTTCCACCCGGCCGTGTAGGACGCGGTGGCGGTGCCCAGCGCGGCGACGTTGCCGCCGACCGGCCCGGTGATGTCCGCCGGGATGACCACGGAGCGGCTCGTCTCGACGTTGCCGGCCCGGTCGGTCGCCCGGAAGAACACCTGCTGCCGCTGCGAGCCGTACGCCTGGACCGGCGTCCGGTACGGGGTCCACGCACCGCCCGCGCCGATGGCGTACTCGATGCGGGCCAGGCCGGACGTGGCGTCGGTGGCCGCGATGCTGACCGTCCGTTCCGCCTCGTCGAGGGTCCCGGTGCTCACCGGGGCGACGCGGTCGATGCGGACGCCGAGGCTCGCCGCTGGCGACGTGTTGCCGGCCCGGTCCGTGGCGGTCGCGACGACGGTGTGCGTGCCGTCACCCGTGACGGTGACGTCGGTGTAGCGCGCCGGACCCGTCTCGACCGGGGTGCCGCCGTCGACCGTCGACTCGAAGGTGACCCGGCCGCCGCGGTCGTCGGCGCCGGCGACCCGCACCCGCACGTCGGACCGGAACCAGCCGGCGCTGCCCGCACTGCCGCTCGGCGACAGCGTCACCGTCGGCGCCGTCTCGTCGCCCTCGGTGTCGCCCGGGTCGATGACGGTGACGGTGGCGCTGACCCGGCCGCCCGCATAGCCGAGGACGGAGCCCTCGACCGCCAGCGAGCCCGGCGCCGCCACGTCGGACGCCTCGAGCGCGTCCCAGAACGCCGGGATCTGCAGTGTCTCGCCCGACGACGGGAACGTCACCGGAACCGTGCCGGGCAGCTCCGTCTCGCCGACCTCGACCGTCATCGCGGGCGGGGTGACCGACGCCGGCTGCTCGGCCAGCACCTTCCACTCCTCGACCGCGACGGCGGAGTACGTCTGGCCGTTGGTCGAGCCGTTGAACGTGGCCCGGACCTGCGTGGTCGTCACCGGCGAGAACGTCGTGTTCTGGTAGCCGCTCGTGCCGGTGCCGTAGCCACTGGGGTTCGGCACGTCGCGCCACTGCCCGTCGCCGGTCGCGTCCCAGTACTGGATCTTCCACGACGCGGGAGCCGCGACGCCGACGCCCGAGCCCTGCGGCTGGTCGTTCCAGAACTCGATCTGCGAGCCGGACAGCCGCATCGGCCGGTCCCAGGTGTACTGGGCCCACTGCTGCGGCGGGTTGTTGCCCGTCCACGTGCCCCACATGTCCGGCGGCAGCGGGTTGGGCCGCACGATCTCGTCGTTGAGTGCCTTCACCCAGTACTGCGTGGGCACCGGCGTGTTCGAGACCGTGACCGTCGCCTCCTGGGCGACGTTGGCCCGCGGAGTGACGTCCTTGACCTTCGCCGGCGTCGTCACCACCGGCTTGATGCGGGCCGGCGTCTGCGTGTCGTCCCACTCCACCCGGTCGATGGCCACCGAACGGCGGAAGTGGTTGCCGCCGACGGCGTCGGCGGTGTGGTACGCGAGCCACCATTCGCCGTTGAACTCGATGATGCCCGGGTGGCTGGTCGTCGACGACACCGGGGCGAGGATCCGGCCGCGGTACGTCCAGGGCCCGGTGGGCGACGGGGCCGTGCCGTAGGCGATGCACGCGTGGTAGTTGGCCGGGGTGCACGCCGACGTCGGGCCGGCGTTGTTGCCGGCGTAGGCCATGTAATAGGTCCCGTTGCGCTTGAAGACCCAGGCCGCCTCGAAGAAGCCGGTGAGGCCGGTGACGTTGCGCACCGCGCCGATGGGCGTCTTCATGTCCTGCTGGAGCTCGAGCATGCGCAGGTTGCTGAAGCTGCCCCAGTAGACGTAGACGCGCTGGTTCGGCGCCTCGCCGTCGATGAGGATCGTCGGGTCGATGTTGTGGATGGTGTTCGCCGTGGGCACCCGCTGCGAGATGATCGGGGCGCCCACGTGGTCGGTCCACGGTCCCGTCGGGGTGTCCGACACCGCGACGCCGATGCCGAACTTGTCGCTGGCCGGGCTCGCGGCCTCGTTGACCGGGACGTACCAGTAGTAGCGGCCGTCGACGCCGCGCACGACCTGCCCGGCGTAGGCGCGGCCGGGCGTGGCCCAGCTGAAGACCTGCTCGGGGCGCATGAGCGACGGGTGGTGGGTCCACTCGCCGGTCTCGACGTCCGAGGTCACGAACGCGCCCCACTCGTTCATGATGAAGTCGTTGCGGGTCGGGCCGGCCTCGTCGTGGCCGGTGAAGATGTAGAGCTGGTCCGCGCCGGTCGCGTTGCCCGGCGTGCCGGCCGGCACCACGATGGGCGCCGGGTCGGCCGAGTAGTAGCTGCCGTCACCGAGGATCGGGTTGACGGTGTTCGTGAAGGTGATGGGCTCGGCGGCGGCCGCCGGGGCCACGGGGGCGAGCAGTCCCGCGGCGAGCGTTGCGGCGACGGCAGCCGGCCCACTGCGGAAAAGCCGGCTGCGGCGTCGGGTGCTGGTCATGGCTGTCTCCTGACGATCGGGGGTCGGTCAGGGGCCCTCGGGGCGCAGGTGCTGCGCCCCGAGGGCCGAGAGAGGTGGTGCCGGCAGCGACTACCCGCAGGCGGTCGCCGGGTACTCCTGCACCACTCGTGCCGTCCTGCCGTTGCGGTCGATGGCGGTGACCGTCACCTGGCCGGCGGGGATGCTCGCCTGCTTGGTGGCGAACAGCTGGAACGCCGCGGCACCGGGCTCGATGCCGTCGAGCTGCCGGAAGCCGTACGGCGTCGACAGCGTGATGTCCAGCCTGGTGGGCTCGCCGTTCGTCGCGCGGACCTCGATGACGGCACGGCGCCCGAGGCAGCGCGCCTGGGTGCTCACCGTCACCGCCGGCGGCGTGCCGCCGTCACCCACCGTCAGCAGCAGCGTCGTGGACGTGGTGCCCGCGTCGCCGACGTAGTCGGGCAGGATCAGGTGGCCGGTGACCGTGTAGGTGCCCGGCGTGTTGACGATGGCGGGGTCGAAGTTCCAGTCCACGCCGATCGCCTGGTTGTCGCGCGAGCCGTCGTTGTACGACACCTCCACCTTCGTGGGCAGGTGCGGCTGCTCGCCCACGTCGACGGATTGCTCGAACTGCTCGGCGCCCTGGATCGAGATGCCGCCCGGCGAGTTCTCCGGCCGCACGTAGATCCGGGCCTCGGCGATCAGGCCGTACGTCGTGTTGGTGCCGTAGACGACGAACGGGTCGACGTTGGTCTCGGCCACCATCTCCGGCGTGATCTCCTGCCAGGTGAACGGCAGGGAGCCCCGCGGACCGCTCGAGTACTCGACGTCGAGCGTGGCCGGCAGCGTCGGGACCTCGCCGACCACCGTCCGCATGAGCACCGGCTGGTCCACCTCGCTGACCGTGTCGCCGTTGGCCCGCCACCGCAGCACACCCGTCCCGGCCCCGCCGCTCTGCACACCGAAGATCCGGATGCGCAGGTTGGTGGTCGTGATCGGCTGGAAGTCGAGGTGGTTGTAGGCGTTGCGGGTCAGGGCGCCGGCGTAGGTCGAGGTGCCGGTGAGCGTGACGGGCGTCCAGGTCTGGCCGTCCGTCGAGCTCTCGACGACATAGGTGTCGGCCCGGGGCATCCGGGTGCCGCCGTTGTCGTCGTACCAGTAGATGTCCGTGGACCCGAGGAGCACCGGGGAGTCCCACGAGTACCGGATCCACGCGGTGTTGGCCACGCTGGTGCCGTTGGCCGGCTGTCCCCACGAGCCCCAGCCGTTGCCGGCGCCGGGGTTGGAGCTGGCCGGAGTGGTCGGCTCGTTCACCCGCAGCGGGTTCTCCCACGGAGCGCTGCCGCTGGTGGTGATCGTCGCCAGTGCGCCGAACTCCGCCGACGTCGCCTTCTCGGTGAGCTGCACCTCGACGTCGCGCTGGGTGGTCAGCTCGCCGTCCGTCGCCGCCAGCCGGAACACGTAGGTCCCCGCGATGGTGCCGGTGACCTGCGTCGTCAGGGCGTCGTCGTTGCCGAAGATGACGCCCGCGCCAACGGGCTTGGAGACGGTCGACCAGCCGTAGGTCAGCTCGCCGGAGTCCGGGATGCCGTCGTCGGTGATGACGCCGACGAGGTTGGTGGACAGGTTGCCGTCACGGGACCGGTCGACGGTGACCGTCACCGACGGCGGGTCGTTGACCACGTCCGGCACCTCGCGGCCGGAGTCGAAGACCTGGATCTCCGAGATGGCCGTGTAGTACGACGGGGTGTTGGTGAAGGCCACGCGCACCCGGTCGGTCGTGACGGCGTCGAAGAGGGCCTCGTTGAACTTGGGGCCGGGGATCTTCGGCGACTTCCACACCTCGGGCACGGTGACCCAGCCGCCGTTGCCGTCGGGCACCTGGATCGTGTAGCGCTGCGGCTCGCGGTAGCCGCCGGTCTGGCGGTCGCTGACGAACCACACCTTGATGTTGTCGAAGCGGGTCGGCTCACCGAGGTCCAGCTCGACGTAGCCGCCGGGCTCCGTGGTGCCGTAGTTGCCCCAGTACGGCTCGTTGACGGTGACGCCGTCGGTCACCGCGTCCAGCGCGACCGGGCGCTCGGTGACCTTGATGGCGCCGGGGGTGGAGTTCCGCGACCCCGGCCAGCCGGGCGTGTGGAACTGCCGCCACGACGTCGGGCGGACACCCTGCTGGGTGTACGACGACGACAGCACGGCGCCGTCGGCCAGGTTCGGCGCGTCCTCGCCGAGGTCGACGCCTGCGGTGCGCAGGTACGACGCGACCCGGGCGTCCTCGATGTCGGTGTCGACCGCCGTGGGCAGCTCGGCGCCCTCGGCGGAGGCGACGGTGACGGTCAGGCCCTCGTCGGACTCGACGACCTCGTTGCTGTTCGGGTCGAAGACGAACCGGCCGAGCGCGTCGGCGGTGGCCTGCTTCTCGCCGTCGACGAACAGGCTGTAGCCGGCGCCGAGGCCGTAGTGCGTGCCGTCCTCGTCCCAGACGATCGTGACGTCCTTGCCGTGGTAGCGCAGGTTGTTGACCATGAAGTGGTCGTAGCCGAGGTCGATCGGCCACAGCTCGATCTTGTCGTCGGACCGGGGCTGGATGCCGCCCATGTCCTCGACATAGATGTAGTTCATGTTGCCGAGCATCACGTGGTTCGGGTTGTTGCGGTTGTAGGTGCGCGTCGTCGGGTTCCAGTTCGAGTAGTACTCGGACTGGTTGGCCACGCGGGCGTCACCGTTGGGGAAGATGCTCCACGCCATCCAGTTCAGCAGGCGTGCGGCGTACTCCGGGGTGATGTACTTCCCCTCCGGGTCGTAGTGCCGCAACGCCGACCGGACGGCGCGGTACTGGACCGTGAAGTTGATGTTGGAGAAGTTGTTCGACCCGCCGATCCCGAACTTCGACCGGTCGTACTGGTTGGCCGTGTAGAACGGGAAGATCGGGAAGTTGTCGCCGTAGCGCAGGAACCGGTAGCCGTCGACGTAGGTCTCGTAGTCGTCGAACGGGATGAGGTTCTGGGCGTAGATGTCGTAGAGGTTCGACTCCTTCGCCGGGATGAGGTCGCGCTCGGCCTCGGTCAGCGGGTTCTGGTTCCCGCCCGACCACGCGCCGTGCGAGGTGCCGGCCAGGAACATCCGCATCTCCTGGCTCCACAGCCGGCCCAGAATCGACTCGCGGATGTCGTCGGCCGTGTCGCCCATCTCGTCGACCTTGGCCTCGTCGGCCCCGGCCATGGCGTAGAGCTGGCGGGCCGCGTCGAACGCGCCCCACACGTAGGCCGACTCGGGCCGCTCGATCGTCTGCGCACCGGGAGCCCCCGCGTTCGCCTTGGGGTAGCCGAAGGTGATCGCGTCGGCGTCGTTGCCGGGCATGTAGTTGGTGTCGTAGGCGATGAGCTTGTCGTCGTTGCCGTCGTAGTGCTCGAGCTGGCCCTTGCCGTCCCACTCGAAGTAGTGGGCGAAGTGCTCGGCCACCGCCGGCCCGCCGCCGTGGACGTTGTAGGCCTCGAGGCCCGCGGTGCCCAGGTACTGCGAGTAGTGGTTGTTCCAGCTGGTGTGGCCGGGGCTGTCGAGGAAGGCCGACGAGCCGGAGAGCTCACCGATGTTCATGATCTGCCCGTACGCCAGGTACGGGTTGCGGATCCACTTGGTGTCCTGCAGGTGCATCGGCTGGGTGAGAGCGACGGCGTTCTGGTACAGGTTCACGCCCTCGATGGTGGTCGGGTACTGGTAGACGTAGCCCGGCTCGTTCGCGTCGAGGCTGTTGTAGCGCTCGCCCCACCAGCGGTAGACGATCGCCTTCTCGATGCCCGCGCTGGGCACGTCGATGTAGGGGATGTCGGCCGCCCAGCGGCGGTTGAACTCGGTGATGGCGGTGCGTGCGGCCTCGGCCGGCGCCAGCTCCACGTAGTCGTAGAAGCTGGCCTGCGAGTCCGGCATGGTGGCGGAGTACAGCGCACCGACCACGGACAGGTCGACGGAGCCGCCCGCGGGGACGGTGACCTCACGGTCGAGGGTCGTCCCGTTGCGCGTGAAGCCCGCCGCCTTGAGCCCGACCGTCACCCGCGACCACGGGGTGTCGTTGAGGCCGTTGTTCGAGCCGCTGGTCAGCGTGCGGGTGCCGGTCAGCTCGTCGGACGCCGAGGTCGAGGTCGTCGCGAGCGGTGCGGCCGCCCGGACGGTGAAGGTGACGGGCTCGGCGCCCGGGTTGCTGAACGTCAGGGCCGTGACGGCGACGTTGTCGTACGTGATGAACTTCGTCTGGTCGGCCACCACGCCGGTGGAGCCGATGGTGTACCGGCCCTTGGCATGGCTCGGCGCGTTCCACCGCTCCGTCCCGACCTCGGCCACGGTCTGACCGGGCACCGTGACGGTGTAGAAGTTGCCCAGGTTGTTCGGCCCGCCCGCGTACGCGCTGCCGGCGAAGCCCATGGTGCCGAACTGGCTGCCGCCGCGCATGTAGAGCGTGCGCCCGCGCGTCTGCAGGACGTTGTTGCCGGCGGTGCCCCGGACCCCGAGGATGCGGTCGAGGTAGTAGTCGGTGCCACCGGCGGCGAGGTCCTTCTCGAAGATCGACTGGTGCATGCTGCCGGCGGTGTAGGGCACCCCCGGCTCCAGCGTGGCCGCGACCTGGGCCTCGTTGAGGTACGTGGGCTCGCCGATGTCCATCGTGTCGGTCAGGCCGTTGGTGTAGAGGCCGACGTCACTCTCGTTGCCCGGCAGTACGTGCGAATCCGCGTAGGCGACGCTCGGTACCAGCACGAGCCCGCCACAGACCATCGCGCCGCTGGCCGCGGCGGCGATGGCACTTCTGAATCTTCGTCCCGACATCACCGTGTCCTCTCCATCGGGGAACTGGGGTGGAACAGGGGTGGAACAGGCCGCTCGGGCCCAGGATTGTGAACGCTCACAACGCGTTCGGGTCGTGCTCGGATCTCTGGTGCCGTGGTGAGCAAGGTGGCAGCGGATCACCTCTTCACGGGTGTCGGTGGGGCGGTCCTCCGACGGAGATGCGATTGTTAGCGCTCACACCACCGCAGTCGGCAGGTCTCGTCGAACGTCGTCTCGGTCATCCCGGCACCGTCGAGCCACGGATCACCACACGGGTGTCCAGTGCCTCGACCCCGGATCGCGGCTCGCCGTCGATGGCGGCGAACAAACGCTGCGCCGCCACCCGGCCGAGCCGCTCGAAGTTCATGTCGACGCTGGTCAGGGCCGGCCGCGCGCCACTGGTGAAGATCTCCCA
The DNA here is from genome assembly GCF_014204975.1 of Jiangella mangrovi. NCBI lineage: Bacteria > Bacillati > Actinomycetota > Actinomycetes > Jiangellales > Jiangellaceae > Jiangella > Jiangella mangrovi. The sequence goes on along the minus strand of NZ_JACHMM010000001.1, from coordinate 2,121,127 downwards.
ATTGTCGAAGCCCATGACCGCGACGTCGTCGGGGACGGTGCGCCCGTGCTCCCGCAGCGCGTCCATGACGCCGCGGGCCACCTGGTCGCTGCCGCAGAGGATCGCGTCGAGCTCGGGGTGCTGGCCGATCAGCATGGACGCCGCGGCCCGGCCCCAGCTCTCGGTCCACGACCCGAACCGGACCTCGCCGACCTGCGCCAGGCCGTGGTCGTCGAGCGCGGCGAGCGCACCCTTGGCGCGTTCCTGCGAGGCGCCGTAGGTGGGGTCGCCGGTGATGTGGGCGATGCGCGTACGCCCGGTCGAGACGAGGTGGTCGACGGCGCTGCGGCCGGCGCCGACGTTGTCGACCACGATGGACAGGTCTTCGGGGTCCTCGGACGGCGCGTAGGCGTAGACGACCGGGACGGACAGGTCGCGGCCCAGCGACTGCCGCGGGTCGGTGCGGCTCCCCACGACGATGAGGCCGTCGACCCGGCGGCTGAGCAGAGCCTGGACGTGGTGCTTCTCGCGGATGGCGTCGCCGCGGGCGTCGCACAGGAAGACGGCCACGCTGTCGGCGCCGAACGCGTCCTCGGCCCCCATGAGGATCGGGATCGAGAACCGGCCCTCGAGGTCGTTCGTGAGCAGGCCCACGGTGCCGGTGCGGTCGGCCAGCAGGCTGCGCGCCAGCTCGTTCGGTGAGAACGAGAGCTGTTCGGCCGCCTCGACCACGCGCGCACGGGTCTCGGCGCGGACCTGCTTGCGGCCGTTGAGTGCCTTGGACGCGGTGGCGACCGAGACCCCGGCCAGGCGGGCGACGTCGTTCAACGTCACCTTGCGCGAGACCGGCGACGGCACTTCGGGCTTCATGTTCTGGGTGCCTCCGTTGCGAACATTTCGGCTCACTGTACCGGCGTGTCCCGAAACTGCCTAGAGGTGTTTTCAAGATTCTGCAACGGGGTGGTGGAGCTTTCGTTTCGGTTCAGTGAATTCCCATGCCAGAGAGGGTTGACGTCGCGTAGTCGAGTCCCTACGGTCGCAGAAAGCCTTTTCGGCACTTTCGTAACGACGCGGCCTGAGCACTCGCAGCACGGCCCGCCGACCCGGTGCCGGCACGGAGGCATTCCCATCACATTCGGTCCCACCGGGAGACGAACGATGCGACGTAGTACCAGGACACGGGCGACGACGGCCGTGACCGCTGCTGTGCTGGCGCTCGTAGTGAGCGCCTGCGGCGGTGACGACGGCGACACGGACACCACCGGCGGTGACGGTGAGGCCACCGGCGACTCCTCGGAGGACTCGCTGGCCGAAGGCGTCGACGACGGCAGCACCATCACCATGTGGACCCGGGCGGCCACCGAGGCGCAGTCACAGCGCCTCGTCGACGCCTACAACGCCAGCCACGAGAACCAGGTCGAGCTGACGGTCATCCCGACCGACGACTACCTGCCGCGCGTCGGCACGGCGGCGGGTGCCGGCGAGCTGCCGGACGTGCTCAGCCTCGACGTCGTGTTCGTGCCGCAGTTCACCACCGCGGGCGCGTACCTCGACATCACCGACCGCATCGACGCACTGCCGTTCGCCGACGACCTCGCGCAGTCGCACATCGAGGTCGGCACGCAGGACGGCGCCAAGTACGTCGTGCCGCACACCATGGACCTGTCGGTCCTCTTCTACAACAAGGACCTGTACACGCAGGCCGGCCTCGACCCCGAGGCTCCGCCCACCACCATGGAGGAGTTCGCCGAGCACGCCCGCGCCATCGACGCCCTGGGCGGCGACGTCAGCGGCACGTTCTTCGGCGGCAACTGCGGCGGCTGCTACGTCTTCACCTGGTGGCCGAGCATCTGGGCCTCCGGTGCGGACGTCATGAACGACGACGGCACCGAGTCGTTCCTGGCAGAGCCCGAGGCACAGGCCGTCTACGACATCTGGAAGGGCCTCGTCGACGACGACATCGTCGCGCCGGGCACGCAGGACGAGGCCGGCCCGACGTGGACCGGCGTCTTCCCCGAGGGCAACATCGGCGTCATGCCGATGCCGTCCACGACGCTCGGCCTCATGCCCGACACCTTCGAGACCGGCGTCGCGCCGATCCCGGGCGTCGGCGGCGGCGAGTCGACCTTCGTCGGCGGCGACGCCGTGGGCATCTCCAGCAACAGCGAGATCCCGGACGCGGCGTGGAACTTCATCGCCTGGACGCTGGGCGACGAGGCGCAGGTCGAGGTGCTGGCGCAGAACCGCGACGTCGTGGCCCGCACGGACCTCGCGTCGAACGAATACTCCGACCAGGACCCGCGCCTGGTGACCATCAACGAGGTCGCCGGTGTCGGCCGCACGCCGTACTCCATGCGCTTCGGCGAGACGTTCAACGACCCGCAGGGTCCGTGGCTGCCGCTGGTGCGCAACTACGTGTTCGGCGACGGCTCCACGCTCGAGCAGGACAACGAGGCGGTCGACGCGTCGCTGCAGAGCTAGGCGAGGTGGCGGGGCCGCGCAGCATCCCTCCGCAGCCGGCCCCGCCGCACCGCCCGCCCGACCGCAGCTGACGCCGTCGTCGACCGAAGAGGAAGGACCGTCGCTTGGCCAGCCCAGTCCTGCGCGAGCCCGCGGCTCCGCCGGCACACCCACCCACGAGCTCCCGGGCGTGGTGGCGCACACGGACGTTCCAGGGAGCGATGTACGCCGCGCCGGCCGCCCTCTTCGTCCTGCTGTTCTTCGTCCTCCCGCTGCTGCTGGTGGGGCAGATGTCGGCCAGCGAGAGGCCGCTGCTCCAGGGCGGCCAGGGCATCAACTTCCCCGACAACTACGCCGGCATCGCCGACGACCGGCTGTTCTGGCCGGCGGTCGGCTTCACGCTGAAGTACACCGTCATCGTCGTGGTGGTCCTGCTGGTCCTCTCGATGGGGATGGCACTGCTGGTGCAGAACCGCCGCCGCGGCGTCGGGTTCCTCCGCACCGCCTACTTCCTGCCGGTCTCGCTGGGCCTGGCGTCGGCGTCGCTGCTGTTCTGGGGGTTCTACAGCCCGCAGATCGGCCCCATCGACCCGTTCCTGCAGTGGCTCGGCATCACCGACGAGCCGGTCCGCTGGATCGGGACGCCCACCATGGCACTGATCTCCTCGATCATCCTGGTGGTCTGGAAGTTCGCCGGGTTCTTCATGCTGATCCTGCTGGTCGGGCTGCAGTCGATCCCGAACGAGGTCTACGAGGCCGCCCGGGTCGACGGCGCCAGCAAGGTGCAGTCGTTCTTCCGCATCACGCTGCCGCTGCTGCGCCCGTCGATCGCGCTCTGCCTGATCATCTCGGTCACCGGGTCGCTGCTGGCGTTCGACCAGTTCTTCATCCTGACCAACGGCGGTCCGGACAACTCCACCACCACCGTGGTGATGATGATCTACCGGGAGGCGTTCCGCCGGTTCGACCTCGGGTCGGCCGCCGCGCTGTCCGTCGTCGTGCTCCTGGTGCTGCTCGTGATCAACATCGCCCAGTTCCGCTACCTGCGCCGCGGCGCGGACGACTGAGGGGCGACCGATGAGACTGCAACAGGCCATCGGCCGCACCTCGTTCTGGGTGTTCGGCGGCGGGCTCGCGCTCATGTTCCTGATCCCGCTGATCTGGACTGGCGTCGCGTCGGTGTCGCCGCACGGCGCCACGGCGCAGCAGGAGGGCTACGGTTTCGCCAACTACCGCACGCTGACGGAGTACGACGCCGGACTGCCCACCTACCTGTGGAACAGCGCGTACGTCTCGATCCTCACCGTGATCTTCACACTGGTCCTGTCGCTGCTCGGCGGCTACGCGTTCGCCCGGTTCCGCTTCCCCGGCCGCGACGTGCTGTTCCTGCTGATCATCGCGATCCTCATGGTCCCCTACGCGACGCTGCTGGTGCCGCTGTGGGTGCTCATGGGCGAGATCGGGCTGCGGAACTCGCTGTTCGGCCTGGCGCTCGTGCTGACGCTGTACCAGCTGCCGTTCTCGATGTTCATGATGCGCATCTCCTTCGAGGCGGTCCCGCGCGAGATCGAGGAGTCCGCGCTGGTCGACGGCTGCGGCACGTTCGGCGTGCTGCGCCGGGTGCTGGTGTACGCCGTCTGGCCGGGCATGATCACCGTCGGGCTGTTCGCGTTCCTGCACGCCTGGAACGACTTCATCGCGCCCCTGTTCATGATCAACGACAGCTCACGCTACCCGTTGTCGCTGGCCATCGCCACGCTGCGGCAGCAGACCATGGGCGCCGTCGACTTCGGCGCCACCCAGGCCGGCGTCGTCATCATGGCGCTGCCCTGCCTGATCCTCTTCGTCCTCCTGCAACGGCACTACGTGCGCGGCTTCATGTCCGGAGCACTGAAGGGATGAGAGCCGCGACCGCGCCGCTCTCCCCGTCCCGCCGTCCCACCGACCCCACCTGGAGGTGAATGCATCGTGCCCGCCGACCTGACCGCCGATGCCGGAAACCGCGACGACACCGGCGGCCGGCCCGTCGTGCCGAGCACCGGCAAGCTGCGCCCGCTCGGACTGCGCGAGGTGCGCATCACCGGAGGATTCTGGGGCCGGCGCCAGACCGTCAACGCCTCCGCCACGCTCGAGCACAACCTCGGCTGGGAGCGCCGGGTCGGCTGGATCGACAACTTCGCCGCCACCGTCGAGGGCCGGGTGGGCAGCGACCGCCGCGGCCGCGAGTTCTCCGACTCCGACGTGTACAAGCTGATCGAGGGCATGGCCTGGGAGGTCGCCCGCACCGGCGACGCGTTCGCGGCGGAGTCGATCGCCGAGCTGTCGAAGGTCATCGAGCGGGCGCAGGAGCCCGACGGCTACCTCAACACCGCGTTCGGCCACGACGGCCAGGGCGCCCGCTACTCCGACCTCGAGTGGGGCCACGAGCTCTACTGCTACGGGCACCTCATCCAGGCCGGCGTCGCGCTGATGCGCACCGGCGCCGACAGCCCGCTCGTCGACGTCGTGATCCGCGCCGCCGACCACGTCTGCGCGACGTTCGGCCCGGACGGCAACCAGGGCTTCTGCGGGCACCCCGTCGTCGAGATGGCGCTGGTCGAGCTGTACCGCGTCACCGGCGAGCGGCGCTACCTCGACCAGGCCGCACTGTTCGTCGAGCGGCGCGGCCACGGCACGCTCGCCGACATCGAGTTCGGCCGCTCCTACTTCCAGGACGACGTGCCGGTCCGCGACGCCGACGCGTTCCACGGGCACGCCGTCCGCGCCCTCTACCTGGCCTCGGGCATCGTCGACGTCGCCGTCGAGACCGGCGACGACGAGCTGCTGGCCGCCGTCGAGCGTCAGTGGGAGGCGACGGTCGCGCGGCGCACCTACATCACCGGCGGCATGGGCTCGCGGCACATGGACGAGGCGTTCGGCGACGACTACTTCCTGCCGCCGGACCGCGCCTACTCCGAGACCTGCGCCGCGGTGGCGTCCGTGCAGCTGGCGTGGCGGCTGCTGCTGGCCACGGGCTCGACGCGCTACGCCGACCTCGCCGAGCGGACGCTGTACAACGTCATCGCGACCTCGCCGGCCGACGATGGCCGCTCCTTCTTCTACGTCAACACGCTGCACCGCCGCCGCGTCGGCCCGCTGCCGGCGGCCGACCGGCACCACCCGCGGGCGGAGTCGACCGTCCGGGCGCCCTGGTTCGACGTGTCGTGCTGCCCGAACAACCTGGCCCGCACGTTCGCCAGCCTGGCCGCGTACCTCGTCACCGCCGACGACGACGGCCTGCAGGTGCACCAGTACGCCGACGCCGACGTCTCCACCCGGCTCGGCGCCGGCCGGCCCGCCGGTGTCGAGATGCGCACCGGCTATCCGGCCGACGGCGCCGTCGTCCTGCGAGTCACGGAGACGTCCGAGGTCCCGTGGACGCTGTCCGTGCGGGTGCCCGCATGGGCGGGCGACGGCGCCGTCCTGGTCGAGCCCGACGGCACCCGCCGTCCCGTCGCACCCGGCGTCGCCGCGGTGACCGCCGCGTTCGCCGTCGGCGACGAGATCCGCCTCGAGCTGCCCATGGAACCGCGCTGGGTCCGCGCCGACCCCCGCATCGACGCGCTGCGCGGCACCGTCGCCGCGGAGCGCGGCCCGCTGGTGCTGTGCGCCGAGTCCACCGACCTGCCGGCCGGCCGCGACATCGCCGCGGTCCGGGTCGACCCGGCGGCCCCACTCGCCCCCGACGGCGACGGCTCGGTCCTCGCCGTCGGGGCGCTGGCCTCCGAGAACGACGGCGCATGGCCGTACGCTGCGGGCGCCGGCGCCCCGGGCGGCGGCACCACACCGGCACCGATCCGGCTGGTGCCGTACCACTCATGGGCCTCCCGCGGCCCGTCGACGATGCGGGTCTGGCTGCCGGCAGTGGACTCTGACTAGAGTCAGAGGATGTTCGAGAACCTGACGACGGCCCACCTCGCCGACGCGTGCCTGCGGGCGGGGGTGCCGGTGCGGTGCGCCGGTTCGTCCCCGGTGCTACCGGGGCAGCGGGCGGCCGGGCGTGCGCTGCCCTGCGTCCACGTCGGCAGCGTCGACGTGTTCCTCGAGGCGTACGAGTCGGCCGGGCCCGGTGACGTGCTGGTGGTCGACAACGGCGGCCGGCGCGACGAGGCGTGCGTCGGCGACCTCGCGGTGCTCGAGGCACGCGCGGCCGGGCTGTCGGGCGTCGTCATCTGGGGCCTGCACCGCGACACCGCGGACATCCGCGCCATCGGGCTGCCGGTGTTCAGCCTCGGTGCGCTGCCGACCGGCCCGCAGCGGCTCGACCCGCGGCCGGCCGACGGCGGGCTGGTGCGGGCGTCGCTCGGCGACTTCTCCGTCACCCGCGACGACGCGATCCTGGCCGACGACGACGGCGTGGTCGCGGTGCCCCTGGACCGGGCGGACGAGCTGACCACGCTGGCCGCGGCGATCCGCGACACCGAGCGGCGGCAGGCCGAGCTGGTCGCGGGCGGCACCACGCTGCGCGACCAGCTGCGGTTCGGCGACTACCTCGCCCGCCGCCGCGCGGAGCCGGACCACACCTTCCGCGACCACCTCCGCGCCATCGGCGGTGCCATCGAGGAGTGAGCTGCCGGCCCGCTCACTCCGACGGGGGACGGACGGCGCTCAGCGCACGCACCGCCGTGGCGCGGTCCGGCGCCAGCCGGAGCTGGTCGGCCAGGCCCTCGAGCAGGTGCTCGGCCAGGCTCTGCAGCAGCGCGAGGTGCGCGGAGTCATCCGGAGAGCCGAACGCCAGCACGACGTCGACCGGGTCGTTCTGGTCGTGACCGAACTCGACCGGCGCCGACAGCACGGCCGCCGACAGGCACAGCCGCAGCACGCCGTCCTCTGGGCGGGCGTGCGCCAGCGCGATGCCGGGCGCCAGCACCATGTACGGACCGTGCTCCTCGGCGATCGCGATGCAACGCTCCGGGTACCGCGGCTCAAGCGCGCCCGAGCTGACCAGCGGCGCGCAGGCGGCGTGCACCGCGCCGCGCCAGTCCGCCGCCCTGACGTCGACGACGGCGTCGACGACGGGATCGGCACCGGGCTCCGTCACGACAGCCAGCCCTGCGCCCGCAGCGCCTCGTCGAGCTGGCGGCGCAACCCGTCGACGTCCATGAAGTTGCTGATGGCGAGCACGACCGGCGCCACCGAGCCGAGGTCGTCGGCGTGCAGGCCCTGGGCGATGGCGACGTCGGCCTTCATGCCGCGCGCCGACGACACGTCGGTGTGCTCGACCTTCGCCTCGACGCCGAGCGACTGCAGGGCCTTCTCGGCGTTCATCTTGAGGATCAGACTGCTGCCCATGCCGACGCCGCAGACGGTCAGGACGGTCAGCGGGCGGTTCGGTGCTGGCGACATCGGGGGACTCACCGTTCTCTCGACGCTTCGGCTTCGGACTGCTCGTCGGGCTCCGGCTCCGACTCTGCCAGGGTCTCGTCGTCGCGGCGCTGCAGACGCTTGAGGAACCAGGTCCAGACCCCGAAGACCACCACGACGACGAGGCCGACCAGGAGGACGGCGTTGTCGCCGAACCCGGAGAACAGCTCACCGAGACCGAGCAGCAACAGGATGATCAGGTACCAGTCCGGGTCGGCCAGCGTGGCCAGCTCGGGTGCGGTGTCGGAGAGCAGGTTCCAGCCCAGCCATTGGCCGAATGCCAGCGAGACGCCCGTGACGACGCCGGCCAGCGTGGCGCCGCGCCAGCCGCCGAACGCGTTGCCGAACACCGCCGCGCCGGCGCCCACGAAGAACAGCATGATCATCGGTGGCACCAGCACGAACCAGCCGGCCGCCGCGAACACGCCCATGAGCACGAGGAACGTCGCCGTCGTCGAGACGAACCCGAGCATGACGGCGCTCGGCGCGACGGGGAAGATCGTCGGCGCGTCGAGGGCCGGACGCGAGCCCGGGATGGCCTTCTCGCTGATGCCGGTGAACGCCGGCACGATCTCCGCGAGGAACATGCGCACGCCGTAGAGCAGGATCGCGATGCCGGCGGCGAACCGCAGCGCCGCGATGACGCCCCACACCCACGGGTTGATCTCCGGGTCGTACGCGGCGGCCTGCTCGTCGACGACGCCACCGTCGGCGAAGGCCAGCCCGACCAGCATGATCAGGCCGATGACGACCGCCGTCGACACCGTCACGTCCTTGAAGAACGAGAGCCGCCTCGGCAGCCGCACCTGCTCGACGTCGTGCTTCTCCGGGTCGCCCACCAACGGCGCGAGCCGCCCGCTCAGCCACGCGACCGACGAGCTCGTGTGCCCGTAGCCCCAGTCGTCGGAGGAGATGACGCGGCGCATCATCGGCGCGATGAACAGCGGCTGGACCGTCCAGTAGCAGCCGGCCACGGCCGACCCGACCAGCACGAGCTGCCAGCGGTCGAGCTCGCCGAAGACCTGCACCAGCGACGCCGTGATGACGACCGCCATCCAGAACAGCAGGTGCCCGGTCAGATAGACGTAGCGGGTCCTGAGCACGCGGACCAGCACCAGGTGCAGCACGAAGCCCAGCGTGATGACCAGCGCGACGTCGCTGCCGTGGGTGCCGAGGAACTCGTCGAGGGTGTTGCTCGACGACGGCGGGTCGAGGCCGACCGCGCTGGCGACGATCGCCTGGAACGACGCCAGACCGGCGACGAACACGTCGACGCCGATGAACAGGATGATGATGCCGATGGTGGCCCGGATGGCGCCGCCCACGACGTCCTCGACCGGCTTGCGCTGCAACAACAGGCCGATGGCCGTGATGGCGCCGATGAGGATCGAGACCTCGTTGAACAGGTTGGTGGCGATGAACTCGAGAACGTCCACGTATCGTGTCTCCCCGAAATCGGCGTTTCGACACCCCCCATTTCGTTGGGTGAGACTCTACGTCAACCTCGGAGATCAGTCGCCCGTGGCGAGATGGAGCAGGGCCTTGCCGTAGGCCTCCTCGGCCTGATCGTCGTCGACCTCGACCACGTGACCGGCGACGTCGAGGGTGACCCGGAACCCGTCGCCGGTGCGGTCGAGCCGCACGAACGCACCACCGAGCAGCTCGCGCAGCCGCGACTCGCCGGGCAGCCAGAGGGCCGCCTCCTGCTCGACGCTGTCCAGCGCCCACTCGACGGTGCCGTTGAAGCCCAGCACCCGGCCGCCGGACGGGAACTCGTGCACGTCGACGACCATGTGGGAGACCACGAAGACCTCGTCGTCCATGCCGCGGTCGGCGATGACGAAGCGGTCTCCGGGCTGGGGTTCCCACCGCAGCCCCGCTTCGCGCAGCTTCCGGGCCAGCTCGACGGAGATCATGCCCCCATTGTCCGCCTTCAGCGGCGCCGGCCCAGCAGACCGAGGAGCTTGGTCTGGTCGTCGGCGTCGTCGGCGACCGGGACCTCGGGGCCGCAGACGCCGGGGCGGCGCAGGTTGTCGCCGAGCGCGCGGACCATCGGCAGCAGCTCCTCGACGTCCTCGGGCGGGATGGTGTCGTCGAGGCCGGCGCCGCGGGCGATGTCCCAGCCGTGCACCACGAGGTCGAAGCCGAGGAACTGGTCGGCCGTCGCGGCCACCGTCGTCGGGCCGAACATGCCCTCGTACGGGGCGTTCGCGCGGTCGGGGTCGTCGAGGAGGTCCTGCATGGCGTCGCGGGTGTGCCGCCAGGCGGCGACGGGGTCGTCCTGCGCCGACGGACCCTCGGGCAGCGTCAGCCCGCCGAGCTTCGCGACACCCTGGTGCCAGTCGACCAGGTGGGCGACGACGTCGCGGGTGGTCCAGTCCTCGCACGGCGACGGCGACTCCCAGCGGTCGTCCGGGACGGACTCGATGCGGCCGGTCAACGTGGCGGCGAGGCGCCGGTAACGATCAGCGATGTCGGTCATGGGTCCAGCCTGCCGCGGTCCGGGGCGTGGGCGCTTGTAGCGATCGGACATCGGGCCGAAGCATGCGGGCTCAGGCTGCCGCGCCGGTGACGGCGGCGGGCGAGCCGGCGCCGTCGACGACCGAGCCGGGACCGTGCCAGTCGGGCGCCTGGCCGGCCAGCAGCTCGCTGGGCGTGCACGAGGCGATGCGGCGGCAGTCGTGTGAGAGGTGCGCCTGGTCGCTGTAGCCGGCCAGGTGCGCCAGCTCGGCCAGCCCGAGCGTGGCGTTGCCGGGAGCGCGGGCCAGCGCCATGAACCGCTGCAGGCGCAGGATGACCCGGAGCATGGACGGCGGGTAGCCGAACGCGGCCCGGCTGCGCCGCTGCAGGTGGCGGTCGGTGAGCCCGGCGGCGTCGGCGAGCTCGGCGATGCCGCTGTTGCGCCGGCTGAGCACCCGGACGGTCCACGCCGCGAGCGGGTCGGGACCGTCGGCGCCGGCCAGCCAGCTCCGGGCGGCCGTCGTCAGGAGGGCCAGCCTGGCGTCGGCCGTGGCGGCGTCGGTGACCTGGCGCGCCAGTGCCCGCGCGCCTGGGCCGAGCACGTCGTCGAGCCCGACCCGGGTGTCGAGCAGCAGGTGGGCCGGGGTGTTCAGCACGCCGGGCGCGACGCCGGGCCGGAACCGGACCCCGACCGCCTCGGTGCCCGGCGGCGTGGTGACCGGCCAGGCCGCGGTCTCGGGGCCGCACACGATGACCCGGCCGTCGGCCAGCCACATGACGTCCATGCAGCCGTCGGGGACCAGCAGCTCGACGCCGTCGACCTGTGCGGTCCAGGCGCAGACCAGCGAGTCGCGCAGTTCGGGCGCGACGGCGACGGGTCGGTACCAGGCCATGTCGTCGAGCCTAGGCGGGGGCACCGACAGACCCGGGCGAAACGTCCGGACCGCTCATTACGATGACGCCGTGGACGCCGCACTGCCGGGGTACGAGGAGCAGTGGTGGCGCGCCCTGGCGGTGTTCCGCACGTTCTCCGTGCTCTACGCCGCCACCCTCTACGCGTTCGCCCGCGACGACTACGAGCACGTCACCGCTGGCTGGCTGGTCCTGGCCGGGCTCGCGCTGTGGACCGCGCTGACGTTCGCCTGGTACCGCCGGCCCGGTGCCCGGCGCTGGCCGCTGCTCACCGTCGACCTCCTGCTCGCGGCCGCCGCCGTCGTGGCCACCCGGCCCCTGCAGCTCGAGTCCGCCGTCGAGCGAGGCGCTCAGACGCTGCCCGTCTTCTGGGTGGTCGCGCCTGTCATCGGCTGGGCTCTGGTGTACGGCTGGGCGGCGGCGCTGCCGGCGTCGGTGGTCATCGGGCTGGCGAACGTGGCCGAACGCGGCGCCGTCACGCCACCACTGCTGCACAACACCGCACTGGTGCTGATCGCCGGAGCGACGGTCGGGTACGTGTGCGGGCTGGCCCGGCGCTCCGAGCGGCGGCTGGCGGCCGCGCTGCGGGCCCAGGCCGCCGCCCAGGAGCGCGACCGGCTGGCCCGCGTGGTCCACGACGGCGTGCTGCAGGTGCTGACGTACGTGACGCGGCGCGGCCGCGAGCTGGGCGGCGACGCGGCAGAGCTGGCCGGGCTGGCCGCCGAGCAGGAGGTGGCGCTGCGGGCGCTGATCACCGCGGAGCCGCAGCCGGCGCCGTCGTCGGGCCGGGTCGATCTCGGTGAGCTGCTGCAGGCGCAGGCGACGCCCCGGGTGTCGGTGGCGGTGCCGGCGGCGCCGGTCCGGCTGTCCGCGCGGGTGGCGGACGAGCTGGCCGCCGCCGTCGCCGCCGCTCTGGACAACGTCGCCCGGCACGCCGGTCCGGGCGCGCGGGCGTTCGTGCTGCTCGACGACGACGGCTGCGAGGTCACCGTCGTGGTCCGCGACGACGGCGCCGGCTTCGGTCCGGGACGGCTCGAGGCGGCCCGTTCCGAAGGACGGCTGGGCGTGGCGCGGTCGGTGGTCGGGCGGCTGGGCGCGCTGGGCGGGTCCGCGGTCGTCACCGGCACCCCCGGCGACGGCGTCGAGGTCACGCTGCGGCTGCCGCGGCGCACCGCCGCCGTTCTGGCCCGGCGGAGCGCACCGTGACCCGCGTCCTCGTCGTCGACGACCACCCGCTCTGGCGCGACGCCGTCGCCCGCGACCTCGCCGACGCCGGCTGCACCGTCGTGGGCACCGCCGGCGACGGCGACCAGGCGCTGCGCGTCGCCACCGCCACGTCGCCCGACCTCGTCCTGCTCGACCTGCAACTGCCCGGCCGCGGCGGCGTCGACGTCACCCGGGCGCTGTGCGCCGGCCCGCCGCCGGTGCCGTACGTGCTGATCCTGTCCGCCAGCGGCGAGCAAGGCGACGTGCTCGACGCGATGAAGGCCGGCGCCACCGGCTACCTGACCAAGTCGGCCACCCGCGAGGAGCTGCTCGCCGCCGTCGACCGCGCCGCGAGGGGCGAGCCGGTGTTCACACCCGGTCTCGCCGGCCTCGTGCTGGGCGAGTTCCGCCAGCTCGCGTCCACCGTGCCGGCGCGCGACGTGCTCACGCCGCGCGAGACCGAGGTGCTGCGGCTGGTCGCCACCGGGCGGTCCTACCGGCAGATCGCCGAGCAGCTGGTCGTCTCGCACCGCACGGTCCAGAACCACGTGCAGAACATCCTCGGCAAGCTGCACCTCAACAACCGGGTGCAGCTGGCCCGCTACGCGATCGAGCACGGCCTCGACGACGGCTGACCTGGGACGCGGTGACGTCCGTCGGTCGACCAGGCCGGTCGTATCCTCGTCGCGTGAGGCTGAGCGCGACCGAGGACGCCAACCGCCGGCTGCTGCGCGCCCGCGACGCGATCGACCGGCACTTCGCCGAGTCGCTGGACGTCCCGACGCTGGCTCGGGTCGCGCTGATGTCGCCCGCCCACTTCATCAGGGAGTTCAAGGCCACGTTCGGCGAGCCGCCGCATCGCTACCTGCAGCGACGTCGCCTCGAGCGGGCGATGACCCTGCTGCGTGACTCCGCGGCGAGCGTCACCGACGTCGGCCTCGCCGTCGGGTTCGCCAGCACCGGGACCTTCAGCCGGACCTTCGCATCGATCATCGGGGTGTCGTCCTCGGCGTACCGCGCCCGGAGCAGACCACTGCCGGCGCCCGGCTGCTTCGTGCACGCCTGGACCCGTCCCGCGGCATCGAGCAGTTTCGGAGAAGCGGCCGCCGTCACCGGCCCCTAGCGTGGAATCCATGTTCAACGCCATCACCATCACGACAGTCCAGGTCCTCGATCAGGACGAGGCCATCGCCTTCTACGTCGGCAAGCTCGGCTTCGCGGTCAGCAACGACGTCGACATGGGCTTCACCCGCTGGCTGACCGTCGCCCTGCCCCACGACCCCGAACGGCATCTCCTGCTCGAGGTTCCCGGCCCGCCCGCACTCAGCGAGGAGGTCGCCGGTCAGGTCCGGGACCTGCTGACGAAGGGAGCGCTCGGCACGGCCTGCGTCCTCACGACCGACGACTGCCGCAAGGCCTTCGAGGAGCTGTCTGCCGTAGGGGTCGAGTTCACGCAGGAGCCGACCGAGCAGCCCTATGGCGTCGACGCCACGCTGCGGGACCCGTTCGGCAATCAGATCCGGATCACCCAGCACCCCACGGACGCCGCATGAGTACGCGTACTCATGCGGTTTGACGCCCGGCACTCACGACGGCGACGTCGCCGGGCGGCACAGTGCTGACATGACCAACGCCGCGCCCACCAGGAACACCACCGCGTTCTATGTCCAGGCGATCCTGTCGTTCTCGATCGCCCTGGTCACGGTCGTCACCGGGATCCTGTACATCGACATCGACCCCTGGCCCCAGGCCTTCCTCGGACTCGGCACCATCTACCTCGTGACGTCGGCGTTCACGCTGGCGAAGTGCATCCGCGACCAGCAGGAGGACACCGCGCTGGTGAAGCGGGTGGACCAGGCCAGGGTCGACAAGCTGCTCGCCGAGCACGACCCGTTCCGCGAACCGGTCTGAACCCGTGTGAACCCGGCCCTCGCGACACGCCTATGGTGTCGTCTACCGAAATCTACGGATGCCGCTAGACGACACCATAGAGTCCGATCATGGACCCGGTGCGCAATCCCTACGCCCCCGGCGCCGGTCAGCGCCCGCCCGAGCTGGCCGGCCGCGACCGCGAGCTGCAGCAGTTCGACGTCGTGCTCGAGCGCATCGCGCGCGGGCGGCCGGAGCGCTCGCTCGTCCTCACGGGCCTGCGCGGGGTCGGCAAGACCGTGCTGCTCAACGCGCTGCGGTCGCAGGCGATCGGCCGCATGTGGGGCACCGGGAAGATCGAGGCCCGGCCGGACCAGTCGCTGCGCCGCCCGCTGGCCAGCGCGCTGCACATGGCGGTCCGCGAGCTGACCCCGCGCCACCGCGACCCCGACCGCGTCGACGCCTTCCTCGGGGTGCTCAAGGCGTTCGCGCTGCGCTCCGCCGGCGACGACGCCAAGCTGCGCGACCGGTGGCAGCCGGGCATCGACGTCCCCGCGGCGACCGGCCGGGCCGACACCGGCGACATCGAGGTCGACCTCGTCGAGCTGCTGGTCGACGCCGCCGGCGTGGCCCGCGACGTGGGGGTCGGCATCGCCCTGTTCGTCGACGAGATGCAGGACATCCCCGCTCCCGACGTGTCCGCGCTGTGCGCCGCCTGCCACGAGCTGTCGCAGCAGGGCCTGCCTCTCGTGGTCGTCGGCGCCGGGCTGCCGCACCTGCCCGCCGTCCTGTCGGCGTCGAAGTCGTACTCCGAGCGGCTGTTCCGGTACGTGCGCATCGACCGTCTCGACCGCGAGGCCGCCGACCGCGCCCTGGTCGCGCCGGCGTCGGAGGAGGGCGTCGCCTACGAACAGGCCGCGCTGGACGCGCTCTACGAGGCGACCGAGGGCTACCCGTACTTCGTGCAGGCCTACGGCAAGGTGACCTGGGACAACGCCCCCACCGACCCCATCGGCGCCGACGACGTCCGCATGGCCGCGCCGGAGGCCCAGGCCGAGCTGGCGGTCGGCTTCTTCGGCTCCCGCTACGAGCGCGCCACCCCCGCCGAGCGCGAGTACCTGCGGGCCATGGCCGCTCTGTCCGACGACACTCACGGCGTCGTCCCCACCTCGGACGTCGCCACCTACCTCGGCCGCAAGCCGTCGTCGTTGTCGCCCGCCCGCGACGCCCTGATCAAGAAGGGCCTCATCTACTCGGCCGAGCGCGGCACCATCGCCTTCACCGTCCCGCACTTCGGCATCTATCTGCGCAGGCACGCCACCGTCTGACGGAGCATCGGGTCGTCTACGACTGTCTAGCGCGAACGCTAGAGAGGGCTAGAAGTCACCAGAGACCGTAGTCGTCGACGACGATCTGCTCGTCGGGGACGCCCTGCTCGCGCAGCCGCTCGAGGCTCGTGGCCACCATGGTCGTCGGGCCGGCGACGTAGACGCGGTGCTTCCGCCAGTCGCCGTAAGCCGAGACGATGTTGCCCATGAGGTCGGGGCTGCGGTCGGTGGGGCCGTCGGGCGAGACGACGGGGACGACCGTCAGCCGGCGGTAGCGCACACCGATGGACTCGAGGTGCGGCAGCGCGTACAGGTGGTCGCGGTCGCGGCCGGCGTAGAAGACGTGCACCCGGCGGCCGTCCTGGCGCTGCTCCAGCTCTTGCAGCGTGGCCAGCACGGGCGCGATGCCGGTGCCGCCGGTGATGCAGAGCAGGTCGTGCTCGGAGCGCGGCGTGGCGACGTCGTGACCCTGCGGGGCGCCCAGGTGCAGGATGTCGCCGGGCTCGGTGCGCCAGACCAGCGCGCTGCTGACCCAGCCGGCGCCGACGGTGCGGACGTGGAACTCGAGCAGGCCGTCGTCGCGGGGGGCAGAGGCCATGGAGTAGGCCCGCCAGATCTTCGGCCGCCGCGGCGTGGTGACGTAGGTGTACTGGCCGGGGCGGTACGGGTAGTCGGTGTGCGGCCGGACCTGCATGATCGCGAGGTCGTCGAGGATGCGGCGGTGGTAGACGACCTCGGCGTCCCACCACGGCGGCGCGATGACGGCGTCGCGGCGGGCGGCGCCGACCATGATGGACGCGATGCGGTCGTAGGCCTCGATCCAGGCCGACTCGAAGCGCGGCGTCCACGCGTCGCCGAGCGCCCGGCGGATGGCCAGCACGAGCGCCGTGCCGACCGGGGCGTAGTGCTGGTCGATGACGCCGAACTTGCGGTGGTCGCGGCCCAGCCCCTCGAGGTACGGGACGAGGGTCTCGCGGTCGTCGGCGCTGCCGACGATGCTCACCAGCGCGCCGACCAGACGCGAGCGCTGCACCGCCATGCCGGCCCCGAAGAGGTCGCGCGACTCCGGGGCGATGGTGAACAGTTGCGCGTAGAAGTCGGTCCCGACGGCGTCGAGGTGGTCCTCGACCAGCGCCAGGCTCTCGCGCAGTGCCTCACCGTCGAGCCCGGTGGTGTTGGGCGGCTGAACGTCCAGTGTTCGCTCCGGCTCCGCCTCGGATCCAGTGACGGGGTGTGCCCCTGACTCGCCGTCGGACGACGGCGTGTCCTCCTCGACCGGTCGCGACAGAGTCTCACCCGCATCGTCGGCACCCGCAACCACGGCCTCGCCGTTGCGGCGCAACGGGATGGGCGGCACGGCTACGCCGGGTTCGAACCACGACACGGGGTCGCGCGTGTCAGCCGGGGCGTGCGCATCGGTCCGGGTAGCGTCGGGCATGGCCTCGCCCGTCGTGTCCCCGGTCCGACCACCTTCCGCCCCACGTTGTCCCGAAGACCGGGAGTGAGTCCACATCGTCATCCTCTCCGCCCCGCTCTAACCTAGCGGTCGATGCGCCACTTCGGCACGGAAGGAAATGTCACGGTCGGACATATCTGTGCGATGAGGGCATCCCGATCGCCGCACCGCCGCGACCCGGGTGGCCCAAGATCAGACAAACGCGCTGGTGATCTATGGTGCACATGCAGATGCACGGCATCCAAGGCGCTCGCCTGCGACGACGGAGAATCGGCAAACTCTCATCTCAACATATGGACGTGAGCGTGTGGCGAATGGTTCACTGTCGGGAGGTTTGGCAGAGTCGTGCAGTGGGCACCACTGGATGCGGGTGGCGTGGGTCCGGTGAAGGGAGATCAAGCGGTGGGTCGAGTCGTGGCCACGAGGCGTGAGGCCCGATCCAACAGCGCACGCTCGGTCGAGCTGACCGGCGAGGTCAGCAACGTCCCGCACGCCCGTCATCTCGTCGCCGAGGATCTCCGCAACACCAACGTCTCGCCGACGGTCATCGAGAACGCTCTGATCGTCGTCACCGAGCTGGTCACCAACGCCATCCTGCACGCGCAGCCGCTGCCGCTCAGCAGCACCCGCACCGGGGTCGTGCTGCAGTGGGCCGTCCTGGGCGACGACGTCCTCATCGAGGTCAGCGACGGCGGCGGCTCCGAGCGCCCGCAGGTGCGCCAGCCCACGTCCACCGAGGACCAGGGCCGCGGCCTGTCCATCGTCGACGCCATCGCCCGCGAGTGGCGAGTGCGATCCGAGCCCGGCCGGGTGACGGTGCACGCCGTCATCGGCCCCTGGACGCCGGTCGCCTGACCCCGCGGCCCTGTCGCGGCGTCCGGCTCACACCTTCTCATCCATACCGGCTACCCTCGCCTCCGTGAGTGCCACTACCGAGGTTCCCGTCGTCGGCCCGCGTCAGCCCTGCCCGTGCGGCTCGGGCAAGCGCTACAAGGTTTGCCACGGCAAGAAGGCCCGCGAGGCCGAGCGTCACTACGTCGCCCGCCCGTTCGAGGGCCTGCCGGGCGAGTGCGACTGGGTGGCCATGCGCGAGATCGTCTCGTCCGCGACGGCGCCGCTGCGGCTCGCGTCCGGCGACGACCGCTCCGTCGTGCTCTGCACGCTGCTGCCGGGCGCCTTCCCCGCCCTGGTGCGCGAGAACGGCGAGATCCTGCTGGCGCTGCAGACCATGACCTCCACCGGCGACCCCGCCGCCGACCTCGGCCACACGCTGACCACGGCGCTCGAGGCCGAGCCGGGCAGCACCGTCAGCCCCGGCCCGCGCCCGCCCGAGGCCCCGCGGCTGCACGACGTCATCGACGTCGACGCGGAATTGCAGGTCACGGTTCACGACGGATTCGACTACTGGTTGGATCCCGAGTCGGACGCCGGCTCCGACGCCCGTTCGGCGCTCGAGGAGGCGAATTCGGCCATCGTGCCGTCCGCCCGCCTGAGCTCGGTCGAGGCCGCCTACTGGTGCAGCCTCGGCGACCGCGACCAGGTCCGCTGGGTCCTCCCGTACGACGAGGAGCCGCTGCTCGACGGCCTGGCCCGGCTGCACGCCGCCGGCCAGGACACGCTGGGCGAGGGCACCCGCCTGCTGGGCACGTTCCGGGCCTCCGGGCTCCTCGTCCCCGTGTGGGATCTGGTCGACGGCACCACCGCCGACGCCGTCGAGGAACCCGCCGCCGCGCTGGGCGAACGCCTGGCCGAGGCCGTGGCAGCGAAGACCCCGCTGACGGGTGAGCAGCGCCGCGCGCGGGCCGGCCTGGCCAACCGTCAGGTCACCATCCGCTGACGCCCGGGGGACTCCGGGCAGAGAAGACCCCGACCGCTCACGACGGGGGAACACGAGCGACCGGGGTCACTTCGGAGTTTACCGTCATCCGGGGGGAGAAGTTCCACCGAATGACGACTTCTTGAGATTCGTGCCGTTAGGGTCCGGTCTCGACCTGTCTGTGCCCTTGTCGAAAAGATGCCGTGGCGCGAGGTAACGACGGCGTCAGCCTGCGGTCGGCGCCGCCAGCGAGTCGCGCCGGATGGGGCAGGACATGCACCGCGGCCCGCCGCGGCCCGACCCCAGCTCGCTGCCCGGGATGCGCAGCACCTCGACGCCGGCATCCTCGAGCCGGGCGTTGGTCTCGGTGTTCCGCTCGTAGGCGACGGCCAGCCGCGGCCCGATGGCCAGGGTGTTGTTGCCGTCGTCCCACTGCTCGCGCTCGGCGGTGACGGGGTCGAGGCCGGTCTCGACGATGCGCAGGGCGTCGATGCCCATGGCCGCCGCGGCCACCTCGACGAACGGCGCCGGCTCACCGTCGATGACGAGGTCGTCGCCGGACCAGCGCAGCGCCACCGCCGTCAGCTCGTCGGCGACGTTCGGGTACATGACGATGGCGTCCTCGTCGACCATGGTGAGGACGGTGTCGAGGTGCATGGTGGCGCGGTCCTGCGCGATCGGGACCGCCAGCACGGTGTGCGCGAGCCCGGCGCCCAGCACGTTGCGGGCCAGCCGCTCGACGCCGGCCGGGGTGGTCCGCTCGCCGGTGCCGACCGCCACGACGCCGGGCGCCAGCAGCAGCACGTCGCCGCCCTCGAGGTTCTCGAGCTCCGGGCCGTAGACGGTCTTGCCGCCGGCGAAGCGCGGGTGGTGCCGGTAGATCGCCGACGTCAGGCTGGTCTCGCGCCGTCGCGCCGCCATGGCCAGGCTGGTGACGGCCACGTGGTCGCCGATGCGCACGCTGGAGTCGCGGGTGAACAGCAGGTTGGGCAGCGGGTCGATGACGAAGTCGTGCCGGTCCATCAGCTCGAACGCCAGCCCGCGCCCGGAGCGCAGCTCGTCGTGGGCCAGCCCGGCCATGAGGACCTGCGCGAGGTCGTCGGGGTGCAGCCCGCCGAGGTGCGAACGCAGGACGCCCCGCAGGGTGTCGCCGTGGCGCGGGTCGGCCAGCGCCGCCTCGACGCAGTCGTGCCGGGCGGCCTCGCCGGCCAGTGTCTGCGCCAGCAGGTCGGCGAGGTAGAGAACCTCGACACCGTGGTCGCGGAGGGTGCCGGCGAAGGCGTCGTGCTCGTCCTGAGCGCGGCCCACCCACGGGATGCCGTCGAAGAGCAGCTTGTCGTTGTTGCGCGGCGTCAGGCGCTTCAGCTCCGGCCCCGGGCGGTGGAGCATGACGGTGCGCAGCCGCCCGACCTCCGAGTCGGCGGCGTCGACGGTGGGCACGGTTGTCATGGTGAGCCGAGGCTACGCGAGCGGCCCGCCGGTTGCCCCTTCGCCACGACAACCAGACCTCTAAGCTTGGCGCCCATGACCTCCGAGGACCGCCGCGCGGACGGCGTCGCCGCGATCATCCCCGCCAAGGACGAGCAGGACCGCATCGCGGCCACCGTCGAGGCCACCCTGGGCCTCCCCGGGGTCGACCTGGTCATCGTGGTCGACGACGGCTCGGCCGACCGCACCGCGGTGACGGCCACCGACGCCGGCGCCGTCGTCGTCGGGCATGCGCGCAACCGGGGCAAGGCCGCCGCCATGGAGACCGGGGCGACGGCGCTGGCGGCCGTCGAGGCCCGCGAGGCCGGTCGCACCGCGCCGCGGGCGCTGCTCTTCCTCGACGCCGACCTCGAGGCGACGGCGGCGAACGCGCGGCCGCTGGTCGACCCCGTCCTGGCCGGCGAGGCGGACATGACCATCGGCGTGCTGCCGGCCCAGAAGACCGAGGGGGGCGGCCGCGGACTCGTGGTCGACCTCGCCACCACCGGCATCGAGCGCGCCACCGGCTGGACGCCGCGGCAGCCGCTGTCGGGCCAGCGCTGCCTCACCCGGGCCGCGTTCGAGGCCGCCCTGCCGCTCGCCCAGGGCTTCGGCGTCGAGACCGGGCTCACCATCGACCTGCTGCGCGCCGGCTTCCGCGTCGTCGAGATCGACGTCGACTTCCACCACCGGGTCACCGGCACCGACTTCAAGGCCCAGATGCATCGCGGCAGGCAGTACGCGCACGTCATGCGGGCCCTCGTGACGCGCGGCATCCGCCCGTCCGCCCCCGCCCGGTTCCGCCGCGTCTGACCCGCGCCCTACGGTAGGGCGCATGGCTGATCCGTGGGAGATCGACCGGCTCGACCTGGCCGGGTATCTGAAGCGGCTCGGCATCCCGGAACGGGAGCCGAGCCGTGAGGCGCTCGACGAGCTGCACGAGGCACACGTGCGCGCCTTCACGTTCGACAACGTCGACGTGCTGCTCGAGCAGCATCCGGGTGTGGGCATCGACGCCGTGCAGGGGAAGTTCGCCGGGCGCGGCCGCGGCGGCTACTGCTTCGAGCACTCGACCGTCGTCGCGGCGGCGCTGGAGCGGCTGGGCTACGACGTCCGGCGGCACCTCGGGCGCGTCGGCGACCCCGCGGCCGGCACCCAGCAGGGCCGCAGCCACATGGTCGTCGAGGTGGTGCTCGACGGCGAGCGGCTGCTGTGCGACCCGGGGTTCGGCATGAGCCTGCTGCGCCCGATCCCGCTGGCCGACGGCGCGGAGTCCGACCAGGACGGCTGGCCCTACCGCGTCGTCAGCACCGGCGACGGCCTCTGGGGGCTGCAGCGCTTCCGCGAGGCCGGCTGGGAGCTCGCCCACACCACGGACGAGTACGAGGTGAAGCCCATCGACGTCGTCATGGCGCACCACTACACGAGCACGTTCCCCGGCATCCACTTCCGCACCGGCCTCATGATCGGCAAGCACCTGCCCGGCCGGCACGTCATGGTCACCCACCAGTCGGTGACCGTCCGCCGGCCCGGCGAGCCCACCGAGCACCGGCCGCTGCGCGACGGCGAGCTGGCGGAATGGCTGCGGACGATGGAGGTGCCGCTCACGGCGGACGAGGAGGCGCGGCTGCTCGCCCGCGTCGCCGCCCTCTGACCCGAGGACGCCGCGGCTACGACGACGGCGTCAGCAGTTCGCTCTCGTCGCGGGCCGGGACGGGCGCCAGTCGCTGGGCGGCGGCCACCGCGGCCACGCCCAGCGGCACGCCGACCGTGAGCAGCAGCGCCGGCACGATGATGCCGGAGTCGTTGGCCGCGAACCCGGCCGCGCCGGTCAGCAGCGCCGCCCACACGAGGTACCGGAACAGCGACCAGTACTGCACCGTGCGGCTCACCGCGTTCTCGCCGTCGGGCCGCACCAGCCAGAGGATCACCAGGAACGCCAGCGGCACCAGCCAGCCGTAGATGGGCCAGCGCTCCAGCGTGCCGAGCGACGCCTCGGCCTTGCGCAGGATCACGGTCAGCGCGTCGCCGGAGAGCACGTCGGCGAAGAAGCTGCCGAAGTGGGTCCGCGAGCCGGCCGGCCGCAGCCAGTCGAGGAACGCGAACAGCCCGAACAGCACCGTCGCGCCGAGCCCGGCCAGCAGCAGCTTCGACAGCGTCACGCGGGCGCCGTAGGCGCCGAGCACCAGCACCGCGAAGCCCGGGATGGCGGCCAGGATGCCGCCGACGTCGGCGCCGGCCTGCGGGGCGCCGTCGATGACCACGGCGATCATGCCGACGACGGTGACCGCGCCCGCGGCGAACCGGCGCGACCGGCCGGTGTCGAGCAGCCACTGGCCCAGCGCCGCCGCGGCCACCAGGCTCGCGACGACGAAGATCGCGAACGGGATGTTGCCGAACCCGTAGAACCGTCCGGCCACCAGCGGCGACAGCCCGAGCAGGCTCGACTGCTGCAACGAGGACCCGCTGGCGACGTCGACCGCCAGCACCGTCGCCGTCACACCGGCCACCACGCCGGGCGGGCCGTACACGCGACGGCGCCACGGCCCGGCCAGCGCGATCGCCGCGAGGGCGATCGAGATGAGCACGATCGAGGTCCACAGGACGGTGTTCGGCTCGTCGTAGCGCCACCACCGGGTGATGTTCGCCAGGTACGACGCCACCGGCGCCGCGGCCGCAAGCACGGCCACCGCCTGCACGATCCGCAGGACCAGCGGCCGCGCGGACACCCGCCGCCGCAGCGCCAGCACGGCCAGCGCGAACACCAGGAGCTGGATCCCCCCGAGGATCTGGAAGAAGGGGCCGGACTGGTCGCGGTAGATGGCCGCCGCGCGGTCGACGCCGTTGAGCTCGGACACCGTCGCCTCGGCGTTGCCCGGGTGCGCGCCGGCCGGCCGCCACGGCCGGCCCACCACGTCCTGGGCGGGGTTCTCGACGCCGGCGTAGGCGAGCAGCGTCGGCGCGATGTCGGTCAGCTGCACCAGCCCCGGCCACAGCGTCGACGACGACGTCAGCCAGTTCGGGCCGAAGCTTCCGCCCTCGGCGACGGGGCCCGAGGCGAGCGCCGCCCGCAGCCCGGCCGGCGGGACGGGCGTGGGCTCGTCGGGCAGCGGGACGGGCGTGGCGACGCTGTCGGCCAGCCCGGCGATCAACAGCGCGGTGTCGGGCGGCACCTGGTCGATGACCCGCTCGACGAGCAGGTCGATGCCGGCGGCGGCCTGCGCCCGCGAGTCGAGGGCGGCCTGGACGGTGGCCTCGTCGCTGCCGCGCGGCGCCGGGTTGGGCAGCCCGCCGAGGTCGACGACGGTGATCGGACACTCGCTCAGCAGCCCGGCGCCGAGCTCGCCGGAGTAGGGGTGGTACGCCGGCACCCGGCCGGTGGAGTCGGCCAGCGCCAGCGCCGCGCCCGCGCCGACCGCCGTCGCACACACGCCGGCCTCGGCCAGCCGGTCGCCGAGCAGGCCGATCTCGGCGTTGTAGGCGTTGTCGTCCTGTTGCTGCTGCAGCAGCTCCCAGCCGGGGACGACGGCGCCCGGGCCGTCCTGCGCGGCCGCCGGCTCCGGCGCCTGCCGGCAGAACCGGTCGTTCTCGCCGTCGCCGTCGGTGTCCATGAGGTCGGTGGAACGCCGCCCGGAGCTCACCGAGAGCCAGCCGTCGACCACGCAGGTGCGGGCGCTGACCGTGCGCACGGTCAGCGAGCCGGCCGCCTCAGAGCCGGCCATCGCGTGCAGGGTGGGCATCCCCTCGGCCGTGATGTCGGGCCAGGACAGCCCCGCGACGCCGAGCAGGACGACGCGCTGCTGCGGGTCGGAGCCTGTGGTGGGGGCCGGTGTCTCGGCGGCCGCGGGCGAGGCCGCCAGCAGCGGCGCCAGCACCGCGAGGACGCCCGCCAGGAGTGCGGCGAGGCGGATCCGGCCCACCCGCATCCGGCGCCGCGCGGGCCCGGGATGCGAGCCGGTCCTGCCTGCGCGCTCCACGTCCATCAGGTCGACCGTATCCGTACCTGCTCGTTCCGAAGGCCATGACAACACGAATTGTGGCCAGGCCGACACACTAGTCTTCATGGATATGACCGACCGTTACGCCTACCTGGGCCCGGAGGCGACGTTCACCGAGGCCGCCGCCCTGCGTTTCCCCGCCCTGGCCGGCGCGACGCTGGAGCCGTTCCCGACGGTGCACGCAGTCATCAACGCCGTGCGTACGGGCGAGGTCGCCGGCGCCGTCGTGCCGGTCGAGAACTCCGTCGAGGGGTCGGTCAACGCCACGCTCGACGAGCTGATCCGCGGCGAGCCGCTCGCCATCACCGCCGAGGTGCTGCTACCGGTCACGTTCACGCTGCTCGCCCGCCCCGGTACGGACCTCGCCGACGTCCGGCGCATCGTCACGCACCCGGTGGCCGAGGCGCAGTGCCGGGCGTGGGTCAGCGCGAAGCTCCCTGACGCCATCATCGCACTGGGCCCGTCGACGGCGGCAGCGGCGGCCTCCGTCGCCGGCCGCACGCCGGGCCCCGACGGGACGGTGTACGACGCCGCCATCTCCGCGCCGCTGGCCGGCGAGCGCTACGGGCTCACCGCGCTCGCCGTCGACATCGGCGAGGACTCCGACGCGATCACCCGGTTCGTGCTCGCCACCCGGCCAACGAAGCCCGGGCGGCCCACCGGCTCGGACAAGACCACGCTGGTGGCCTTCATCCGCGACGACCACCCCGGCGCGCTGCTCGAGATCCTCGAGCAGTTCGCCGCGCGCGGCGTCAACCTCACCCGCATCGAGTCGCGGCCGACCGGCAACGGCATGGGCCGCTACTGCTTCGCCATCGACGTCGAGGGCCACGTCGCCGATGCCCGGGTCGGCGAGGCGATGATGGGCCTGCGCCGGGTCTGCGCGACCGTCCGGTTCCTCGGCTCCTACCCGCGGGCCGACGGCGTCCGCCCGCCGGTCCTGCCCGGCACGTCCAACGCCGACTTCGCCGACGCCGCCACCTGGCTGGACCAGCTCCGCGGCTGAGCGCCGGCGCCGTCGCGCACGGAAACCCGCGCGCGCTCCGTCCGCCCCGCCCGATACCCTCGGGTGGTGCTAGATCTGCGCCTGATCCGCGAGAACCCCGACCGTGTCCGCGCCTCGCAGCGAGCGCGCGGCGAGAGCGAAGCCGTCGTCGACGACATCCTCGCCGCCGACGAGTCGCGCCGGTCCTCTCTGGCCGAGTTCGAGCGGCTGCGCGCGGAGCAGAAGAGCCTCGGCAAGCTGATCCCGAAGGCCTCGCCCGAGGAGAAGCAGGAGCTGCTGGCCCGCACGCGCGACCTCGCCGCCGCCGTGAAGAGCGCCGAGGCCGCCGCCGGCGAGGCGCAGGCGCGACTCGACGAGCTGGCCCGGGTGCCGTCGAACATCGTGCTCGACGGCGTGCCCGCGGGCGGCGAGGCCGACTACGTGGTCCTCCGCGAGATGGGCGAGAAGCCCGCGCTCGAGCGGGTCCGCGACCACCTCGAGCTCGGCGAGGGCCTGCGTGCCATCGACACCGAGCGCGGCGCGAAGGTGTCGGGCTCGCGGTTCTACTTCCTCACCGGCGTCGGGGCGCAGCTCGAGCTGGCCGTGCTCAACCACGGCATGGCCACCGCCGCCGCGGCCGGGTTCACGCCGGTCATCACGCCCACCCTGGTGCGCCCCGAGATCATGCAGGGCACCGGGTTCCTCGGCGCGCACGCCGACGAGATCTACCGCGTCGACGCCGACGACCTCTACCTCGTCGGCACCAGCGAGGTCGCGCTGGCCGGCTACCACGCCGACGAGATCATCGACCTCGACGGCGGCCCGCTGCGCTACGCCGGGTGGTCGGCCTGCTACCGCCGCGAGGCAGGTTCTTACGGAAAGGACACCCGCGGGATCATCCGCGTTCACCAGTTCCACAAGGTGGAGATGTTCTCCTACTGCCGCGAGGAGGACGCGGCCGACGAGCACGCGCGCCTGCTCGGGTGGGAGGAGCAGATGCTCGGCGACATGGAGCTGCCGTATCGCGTCATCGACGTCGCCGCGGGCGACCTCGGGTCGAGCGCGGCGCGCAAGTTCGACTGCGAGGCCTGGCTGCCGTCGCAGGAGCGCTATCTCGAGCTCACCTCGACCTCCAACTGCACCACGTTCCAGGCGCGGCGGCTCGGTGTGCGCGAGCGCACCGAGACCGGCACCCGCCCGGTCGCGACCCTCAACGGCACGCTGGCCACCACCCGGTGGCTCGTGGCGCTGCTCGAGAACCACCAGCAGCCCGACGGCTCGGTGTACGTGCCCAAGGCGCTGCAGCCGTTCCTCGGCGGGCGCGAGCTGCTGGAACCGGTCGCGACGTGACCCTGACCAACGGGTGGCGCCCGGCGCTGGTCGCGCTCGACGTCGACGGCACCCTGGTCACGTACGCCGAGTTCCACCGGCCGCCGCGCCCGCCCGTGGTCGAGGCCGTGCGCCGGGCGCACGACTCCGGCGCGCGCGTCGTCGTGGCCACCGGCCGGTCCATGCACTCCACGCTGCCGCTGCTCGACCAGCTCGGGCTGAAGGACGGCTTCGCGGTCTGCTCGAACGGCGCGGTCATCATCGACGTGTCCAGCCGGGCGCCCGTCGACATCGAGACGTTCGACATCACCGACACCGTCCGCTACTTCACCGAGCAGGTCCCCGACGCGGTGCTGGCGGTCGAGGAGCTGGGCCGCGGCTACCGCGTCACGGGCGAGTTCCCCACCGGCGACCTCGACGGCCACGTCACCGTGGTGCCGCACGACGAACTGGTCGCCAGCCCGGTCACCCGCCTGGTGGTCCGCTGGCCGAACGGCGACCGCGAGCGGCTGCGCGAGATCGCCCGCGACTCCGGTCTGCCCAGCGTCGACTACGCCATCGGCTACACCGCCTGGCTCGACATCATGCCGGTGGGCGTCTCGAAGGCGTCCGGGCTGGCGAAGGTGGCGACGCGGCTCGGCCTGACGGCGTCGGCGGCGCTCGCGGTGGGCGACGGCCACAACGACATCGAGATGCTGCGCTGGGCCGGCGTGGGCGTGGCCATGGGCCAGGCGCCCGACGACGTCAAGGCGATCGCCGACGCCGTCTGCGGCGACGTCGACTCCGACGGCCTCGCGATCCTCCTCGACGACTACTTCACCGACCTCCCGTGACGGCCTCCCGCTGCGGACTGGCGGGACACGAAGCCGGGGCACGAGACGGCGCGGAGGGGGCGGAGGTTGTGGAGCCGGCGTCGAGAGTGCACGCGGCATGCTTCACCGCCGCGAAGCGGAGCCGGCGCAGCAACCTCCGCCCCCTCCGCGCCCCGAACGCCACTCCGGCCACATTGATCCCACCAGGTCGCTGGAGTACCGAACCGGGCAAAAGCCACTCTTCGCCGCACGGATCTTCGTGTTCTACAGTGGCGTGGCAGCACTGACACACATGATCGATTCGATACTGAGGGGCACTTCCCACATGGCTGACACACTCCGCGAGATCCTTCTCGACCCGAGCCGCCGGCCCGCCGTCGTCAAGGACCTCCACCAGCTCGTCGACGCCGAGGTCTCGGACAAGGGCGGCGTTTCGGGGATGGCCGTCAAGGGCGGCTACGCGGTCCTGAAGAAGATCAACGCCGGGTTCGTTCCCGAGACCATCGACAACATGCTCGACTCCTTCGTCGAGCGGGCCGAGCCGTTCTACGCCGACTTCCAGGCCACCGGCGGCGGCTCGCTCGCCGACTACTTCGAGAGCCGTCGCGGCGAGATCTCCGACGCGCTGCTCGGGGTCTCCGACGCCCGCGCCGCAGCGTCGCAGCGCGACAGCGTCAAGAAGGTCTACAGCAAGCTGCGCCCGTCGGCGCAGAAGCACGTCGAAGAGGCGCTGCCGCGACTGGCCGGCGTCATCGAGAGCCACGCCCGTACCGCCGCCTGACGGGCCCGCACCATCACCCGCGTGGCCGGGCCGGGTCGACCTCGTCGATCCGCTCGGCCAGGCGGGCCACACCGGCCGTGATCATCCGGCCATAGCCGTCGTCGTCCAGGTCGGCGCAGGCCGTCCGGGCCAGCGCCGCGTGCGCCCGCGCCGACGCGACGTCACCCGACCGCAGGTAGGCGTCGGCGACGTTCAGCTGCAGCGACGCGGTGAAGCCACGGGCATCGAACAGCTCGGCCGCGGCCAGCGCGCGCAGATCCCACTCCAGCTCCGCGGCCACGTCGTCCTGCAGGTCGGCGAGGTGGTGCGCCACCACGCAGCGGTGCATCGGCGTCACCGACGCCTCCCACAGCTCGGTCAGCTGCGAGCGTGCCGTCGTCCGCGACTCGGTGTGGCCGACGGCGACGGCGGCGGCGATCCGCTCGAGCAGCGGATCGCCCGCCGGAACCGTCAGAGGTACATCCCGCTGCCGCGCTGGTCGCCCTCGTCGCCCTGCGGCTGACCGCCCGGCATCGCCTGGCCGGGAGCCAGCTGCACGCCCGGCGGGAGCGCACGACGCATCTGCTCGAGCTGCGCCCGCGCGGCCATCTGCTGCGCGAACAGCGTGGTCTGGATGCCGTGGAAGAGGCCCTCGAGCCAGCCGACGAGCTGGGCCTGCGCCACCCGCAGCTCCGCGTCGGTGGGGACGGTGTCGTCGCCGAACGGGAGGGCGAGCCGCTCGAGCTCGTCGACCAGCTCGGGCGCCAGGCCGTCCTCGAGCTCGTCGATGGACGCGCGGTGGATCTCGCCCAGCCGGCGCCGGCTGGCCTCGTCGAGCGGGGCGGCCTTCACCTCGTCGAGCAGCTGCTTGATCATGCTGCCGATGCGCATGACCTTGGCCGGCTGCTCGACCAGGTCGGTGAGCGAGCGCTGTCCCTCGTGACCGCCGGGCGCGGACTCGATGGCCATGCCGTCGGGGCCGACGACGACCACGCGCTGCTGCTCGTCGTCGGCAGGGGTGTCGTGGGATTCGGCGTTCTCGTTCGGCTCCGTCATGGGACCATCCTTACCCCTCGGTGCCCGCTTCGCGACGGCCGGGTCGAACTTGGCCCCCGGTCATCGTGGCGGTCAGCCGCCCGGGCCGCCCCCGCACCGCGGCCTCGGCCCGCCGCAGGGCGAGAAGCTGCAGCGTACGGCGGCGCGCGGCCTGCCGGGCGCGCCGCATCGCGATGCTGTTCACTCCACCCTCCTGATCATCGGCAACCGGCTCGGAGTGAAGACCACCGCCACCAGGACGGCCAGGACCGGGACCGCGACGCCGGTGAGCAACAGGTGGTCCCACGCCCAGATGAACTCAGGCGCCCCGAGCGCCGGCCAGATCAGATAGGCGAAGTACACGCCCAGCACCGACCCGATCAGCACGCCCAGACCACCCACCACCAGCGCCTGCGCACCGGCCAGGCTGCGCCGGCGCCTCGGCGGGGCGCCGACGGCGGCCAGCGTGGCGAGGTCGGCGCGGCCCTCGGCGGCCGCCAGCGCGACGGCGATGGCCACGCCCACCAGCGTCACAAATGCCGCGCCCGCGGTCAGCGCCAGCACCGCGGGGTCGACGCCCTCGTCGAGGGGCACCTCGACGGACGGCCAGGCGCCGACCGACTCGGCGGCACCCAGCGCGGCGTCGATCTGCTGCTGCGTCGCGTCACCGAACCGGATGTAGGACGAGGTCGGCATCGGGGTGAAGCCGTGCGCCGTCAGGGTCTCCGCGGAGGCGACCGCGCCCGGCAGCGACGTGTGCGCGCCGGACCGCTCGGCGAGCCGGGCCGGGATCCGCACCTGCTCCGGCGGCCCCTCACCCGGATAGGTCTCGATGTGCACGGTCCCGTCGTCGTGGATGTACGGCTGCTCGAACACGACCATGGTGCCGTCGGCGACGGCGTCGAGGATCGCCTGGTCGGGGGCTCGGCCGGTGACGAGCTCGAGGAGATCGGGGTCGGCGACGGCCACCGACACCGACCCCGAGTACGGGCACTCGATGCAGTCGGTCGCGGTCGCCAGCCAGACGGTGTCGAAAGTCGAGACGCCGTCGTACCGGTACTCGCTGGTCGCTTCGGTGGCCCGGATGATCTGCGCGCCGGGCAGAGCGCCGGCCGCCGCCTGCTCGGCCTCGGTGAGCATCGTCTCGATCTCCGCCGGGGTGCGGTCCTGGCGGTCGACGTCGATGCGCATGACGTCGGCCGGCAGCGACGGCGTGTAGCGCAGCTCGTCGGCTCGGGCGGTCCCGCCGGCGCCGAACGCCACCGCCGTCGACCCCGCCACCACGATCGCGATGGCCGCGACCGCCGGAGCGGTCCGGTGCCGGTGCCGGGCGGCGTCGCGCAGCGCCAGCCGCGCCGAGAGTCCGAGCCGGTGGGCCGTCCGGGCGAGGACCGAGATCAGGCCGGGCAGCAGGACGACGATGCCCGCCGTGGCGATCAGCGCGCCACCGAGCTGCAGGGCGGTGTAGGGCCCCGACGCCGGCGCCGCGACGTACAGGCCGGTGCCGGCCAGCCGGGCCAGCTCCGCGCCGTACTCCTCGAGGTCGCGGGCCATGGCCCGGCTCGCGATGAGGGCGCCGGCCGCGCCGACGACGAACAGTACGACGCCGACCACGGGCAGCCGGGCCGCCAGCCGGGTGGTCCGGAACCGCTGGGCCAGCGCGTCGACCGGCTTCATGCGGGCCGCGCCGATGGCGGGCACCACCGCGGCGGCGAGCCCGGACAGCACGCCGACGCCGGCAGCGGCGGCCAGCTCGGCCCAGCCGAACGTCCAGTGGTCGACCAGTTCGCCGAGGTAGCGCTCCCAGGACGGCGCCGCGACGGGCACCAGCGCCGCCCCCACGGCGAGTCCCGTGGCCGCGCCGAGAACACCGAGCACCAGGCCCTGCGCCAGGACCGTCCGGCGCACGTGCGCGGCACTGGCCCCGCCGGCCATCATGAGGCCGAGCTCGCGGACCTGTCGCCGGGCGCCGACGGCGAACGCCGCGCCGGCCAGCAGCACGACCTCGAGCAGCCCCAGCCCCACGACCAGCACCACGAGCGCGGCCTGTTGCAGCTGCTCGACGGTGGGCGACCCTCCGCCCGAGTAGTCGGGGTAGTACTGCTCCGGATGGCTGAACACCCCCCGCGGCAGCAGCCCGACACCGTCGGCGGCCAGCACGCCGGCCAGCGAGGTGACGTCGACGCCGTCGGGCAGGTCGGCGAGGTACACGACGCCGCCGGTGGACCCGAGCATGCCCCAGGAGTCCTCGGCTTCGGCCGCGGCGTGCTCGGCGACGGCGGAGTCCGGCGCGACGCTGAGTCGCTCGGAGCCGAGGTCGAACGGGTCGACCACGACCGCCGTCACGCGGGCTGTCGGCCCGTCGCTGATCGTGACCGTCGCGTCGGGGCGCAGGTCGCCGCCGTCGAGCAGGCCGAGCCGGTCGGCCAGCGCCGGCGTGACCGCGGCCTCGTCGCGCGCCTCGGGCCAGCGCCCGGACTCCAGCCGGATGGTGTGATCGGTGAGCGGGCCGCCGAGCGGCCCCACGTCGAGCAGCGCGGAGCGCACCACGGTGTCGCCGTTGTCGAGCCGGACGCCGTGGTTGACGCGGTCGGGCACGAGGACGGTGCCGGGCGGCAGCAGCGCGGCGACGTCGACCGCGGCGGCATCGCGCTCGGGCTCGGGCGGCTGGTCGCCGCGGGAGTTCAGGTCGACCATGGGCAGCCGGCCGTTGCCGGGCATCGGCAGCGTGTCCCACGGCGTCACCTCGATGACGGCGTCGGCGGCGCCGATGCGCGACGTCGCGTTGCGCTCCGGCGACTCGACACTGCGGTACAGGACGTCGGCGATGGTGGCCCCGGCGACCGGCAGCCCCACCAGGACCGCGATGAGCACCGACCGGCCGAGGTTGCGGCGCACCTGCCGCCGGGCGATCCGCAGCGCCGGGCCCCAGCCCCCGCGCGCGCGAAGCCTCATCCGCGACCGTCCGCGGCCAGCAGCACCTCGGGCGGCGGCGCGATGCCGGTGTCGTCGACCAACGCGCCGTCGCGCAGGAACACCACGCGATCGGCCCACGCGGCGTGCCGGGCCTCGTGGGTCACCAACAGCCCGGAGGCGCCGGCGTCGCAGCGCGCCCGGAGCACCCGCAGCACGTCCTCGCCGGTCTTCGAGTCCAGCGCGCCGGTGGGCTCGTCGGCCAGCACAAGGCGGCGCGGCCCGACCAGCGCCCGCGCGATGGCGACCCGCTGCTGCTGCCCGCCGGACATCTCGTCGGGGAACCGGTCGGCCAGCTCGCCCACGCCGACCTCGGTGAGCGCCTCGAGCGCCTCGGCGCGCGCGGCCCGGCTCCGGACGCCGTCGAGCTCGCGCGGGAGCGCCACGTTCTCGGCCGCGGTGAGGGCGGGGATGAGGTTGAGGTCCTGGAAGACGTAGCCGAGGCTGCGCCGGCGCACGGCGGCGAGCTCGCCCCGGTCGAGCGTGGCGAGGTCGGTCCCCTCGACCAGGACGGCGCCCTCGCTGGGCTCGTCGAGACCGCCGGCCAGATGCAGCAGCGTGCTCTTGCCCGAGCCGGACGGACCCATGACGGCGACCAGCTCGCGCGGGCGCAGGGTGAGGCTGACGGCGCGCAGGGCGTGCACCGCCGTGGGGCCGTCGCCGTGGACCCGGCTGACAGTGCGAAGCTCGAGAACGGCCTCGGTGCTCATCGCCGCAGTGCCTGGTCGGCGCCGGCGTCGGCGGGGTCGGGCGCGACGGGGGCGGCGGGCGGGCGCATGGCCACGCCCATGCGGGCCAGCCGGGTCTCGGAGTGGTCGAGCCAGCGCACCTCGGCCTCGGCCCGGAAGATCATGGAGTCGAGGACCAGAAGCCAGGCGGTGTCCTCGGAGCCGTCGGCCACGGCCTTGAGCCGGGTCAACTCCTGCAGGTGGCGCAGGGTGGCGGTGCGCTGGGTCTGCAGCACCGCACGGACGTCGACCCCCGGCGTGGTCAGCGCCAGCGCGACCTTGATGGCCAGCTCGTCGCGCGGGCGGTCGGTGGCGCCCAGCGGCGTGGCGAACCAGCCGGTCAGCTCGGCGTGCCCGGCGTCGGTGAGGCGGTAGACGACCTTGCCGTCCTCGTCGGACTCGCCGGTCTGCTCGACCAGGCCGTCGCGCTCGAGCCGGGAGAGCGTCGTGTAGACCTGCCCGACGTTGAGCGGCCAGGTGGCTCCGGTGGACCGCTCGAACTCGTGCCGCAATTGGTAGCCGTACATGGGGGAGCGTTCGAGCAGCGCCAGCAGACCGTGACGGATGGACATGGCTACCAAGTATGCATACCCGGTATAGCCCGTCAAGCACGGGCGTGCCCGCAACCCCTCATCCGGTTGCGGTGCGGACGGGTGTTCGATAAGATCGTTTCGTTGGATCAGCCGTCACCGGGAGCGGCAGCAGTGGGTTCCCGGGCCTCGAAGCAGGACATCACGCCAGGTGTTCTCACCTCGTCCACGGTCGCACCCGTCATCGGGTTTCGCGGTCGTCCACCCCAGCCCTGTGATCGGGCTCAAGGCGGTGGCAGGCGCTCGTGGACGGAGGACTGCTGTGACTGCTGATCGTGTCGAACTCGTCGAAGGCCTGGTGGGGCTGGCGCCAGGCCCGGACCTGGCCGCCGCGCTCGCGGCGGTGGATCTCGCGGGGTTGCCGGCCGGTGGGCTGGTCGCGGTCGCGCAGGCCCGGCAACGCCAACTCGCCCACGACGAGGCCGCCCTGCTGCGCGTGTTCGCCGAACTGGCCGCCCGCCCGCAGTACCAGGCCTGCACCGCCCCGGGCGACCTCGCCCCCGGGCATGCGCACCGCCCGGTCCAGGCCGCCGGCGACGAGGTGTCCCTGGCGCTGCGCTGGACCCCGGGCCGCGCCACCAGCCGGGTCGCGCTCGCCGTCGAACTCCTCGAAGACCTCCCCGACACCCTCACCGCGCTCGACACCGGCCTCATCGACGCCGACCAGGCACGCCTCATCGCCGAACGCACCCGCTGCCTCCCCTCACCGGCGCTGCGCCGCCGGGTCGAGCAGGTCGTACTGCCGGTTGCCGCGGCGCGGACCCGGTGGGTGCTCGACCAGACCCTGCGTCGTGAGGTGATCGCCGCCGACCCCGCCGGCGCCGACACCCGCCGCGCCACGGCCGCCCAGCAGCGCCGGGTCGGGCGCCCCGAACCCGCCAACCCCGGCGGCGACGACGCCATGGCCACCCTCACCCTGCACGGCCCGGCCGAAGACCTCACCGCCCTCTGGGTCGCCGCCGACGCCGCCGCCCGCCACACCCGCACCACCGGCGACCCCCGCACCCTGGACCAACTCCGCCTCGACCTACTCACCGGCCTGGCCTGGACCGCCCTCGACACCGGCCACCTCGGCTGCTGCAACCCCACCTGCACCAACCCCGCCCGCGCTACCCCAGCCGACCACCCCGAACCGATGACCGCCGGCCCGCCGGCTGCCCAGCGCGACCATCCCCGCGACACCGCCAGTCCAGTCACCACCACGGCGGCCACCAGCACGCCCGGGCCGGTGGTCCTCGGGCAGCGCCGAGGCCGGGCCGCGACCGTGCACGTCACCGTCCCGATCACCGCGCTGGCCGGTGTCGACGAGACGCCCGCCGAGCTGGACGGGTTCGGGCCCATCCCCGCAGCCACCGCCCGCCGCATCGCCGCCGACGCCACCCTGCGCCGCCTGCTCACCGACCCCGCCGACGGGCGCCTCCTCGAGTACGGCCGCACCACTTATGCCCCGCCGGCCGACCTCGCCGCGCATGTCGTCGCCCGCGACCGCACCTGCCGCTTCCCCACCTGCCACCGCCCCGCCACCGAAGCCGAGATCGACCACCGGGTCCCGTGGGCCGCAGGCGGCACCACCGACCCCGCCAACACCTGGGCGCTGCACGGCGGGCACCACAAGGCCAAGACCTGGCACGGCTACCGCATCGTCACCGACACCACCTGCACCACCTGGTGGACCACCCCCGCCGGGCACCGCTACCGCGTCGAACCCGAGACCATCGGCACCGTCCTCGCCGCTGCACCCGCACCCATGCCGACCGCGCCCGCGCCGCAGGAGGCGGTGCCGTTCTGACTGTTGGCCGCCGCCGGAAACGGCGATGTGGGAATCGCCGAGTGCACGTCGTGCGTGGCGGGTCGAGCCGGGAGCACCCGGCCAGCTGCAGTCCGACGCTAGCGGGCGAAGTGGTTGGTGGGGACCGTCGACTCCTCGGCCGCGCTGAGGGCGACCGGCCACTGGTCCGGCAGGCGGGCGGCGGCGAACAGGTCCGGCAGGCCCACCGGCCAGACCGGGCGCTCGGTGCTGCGCAGTTCCTCGAGGCTCCACCAGCGGTGCCCGATGACGGTGAGCTGCTCGTCCTCGGTCAGCCCTGCCGGCTCGATCTCTCGACTCGGGGCGTCGGCGACGAAGAACGTCTCGGACTGGACGGCGATCTTGTCGGAGTAGGCGTGCACGACCGTGCGCTCGGCGATGGGACCGCGCAGCGACGACGGCGTCAGCCGCAGGCCGGTCTCTTCGAGGACCTCGCGGACCGCCGCGTCGATGAGCGTCTCGCCGGGGTCGACGCCGCCACCGGGGGTGATCCAGAACGTCGGGGCGCCGGGCGCGGACGGATCGCTGTCCTCGAACAGCAGCAGCCGGCCGCCGGGCTCGACGAGCAGCACCCGGGCGGTCCGGCGGTGCGTGACCGACCGGTCGAGATCGGACTCCAGCGACATGACCACATTCGCCAGGGTACGCCCACCTCTGCAGACCGTGACCGTCCATGTCGCATCGAGTCATCGGGACCTCGTCATCGGCGCTGGTCGAGACGATCTCAGGTGGTGAGCAGCACCTTGCCGACGTGCTCGCCGGCCTCGAGGACACGGTGCGCCTCGGCCGCCTGTGCCATGGGCAGCACCCGGTCGACCACGGGCCGCACCGCGCCGGACTCGATGAGCGGCCAGACGTGCTCGCACACCTCGGCGACCACGGCGGCCTTGCCGGCGGGCGTGCGCCGGCGCAGCAGCGAGCCGGTGACGCGGGCCCGCGTCTTCATGACGGCGCCCAGGTTCACCTGCGCGTCGCGGCCGCCCAGGGTGCCGATGATGGTGATGCGCCCGTCCATGGCCAGGACGTCGAGATTCCGCGCCAGATAGGGGCCGCCCATGATGTCGAGGACGACGTCGGCGCCGTGGCCGCCCGTCGCCTCGCGCACGACCTCTACGAAGTCGTCGTCGCGGTAGTTCACCAGGATCTCCGCGCCCAGCTCGCGGCACCGCTCCAGCTTGGCCGCCGATCCCGCCGTCACCGCGACCCGGGCGCCCAGCGCGCGGCCGATCTGGATGGCAGCGGTCCCGATGCCGCTCGCGCCGCCGTGGACCAGCAGCACCTCGCCCTTGCGCAGGCCCGCCGTCATGACGACGTTGGACCAGACGGTGCAGAAGACCTCGGGCAGCGCGGCCGCCGTCACGAGGTCGACGCCCGCCGGCACCTGCAGCAGTTGGCCGGCCGGGACGGCGACCCGCTCGGCGTAGCCGCCGCCGGACAGCAGCGCGCACACCTGGTCGCCGGCCTTCCAGCCGCTGACGCCGTCACCGACCTCGCTGATGGTGCCGCTGCACTCGAGGCCGGGCCAGGCGGGCGACCCCCGCGGGGACGTCGTACCTGCCCCGGCGCTGCAGGACGTCGGCGCGGTTGACGGCGGACGCGACGACGTCGACGACCACCTCGCCCGGGCCGCAGACCGGGTCGGGGACCTCACTCCAGACCAGCACCTCGGGCCCGCCGGGCTCGGTGATGACGACCGCGTGCACGTGCCCCTCCGCTCAGACGCCGCCCGGCGGCCGGTCCGCCGGGTCGCCGGGCTCCTCCGCGTCGTCGGCCAGAGTCGTGTCGTGGGCGTCCTCGCGCCGGGCCCACGGGTACTCCTCGGACGGGCGGATGACGACGAGACGGTCGCCGCGGACCAGGTGACCGATGGCCGGCGAGTGGAACGGCAGCTCGACGCCGTCGCGCACCACCGCCACCACGAGGTCGGTCAGCTGCCGCGGCTGCTTGCCCTCTTCGCGCGGCATGACCAGGCGCTCGGCCACCTCGAGGCCGGTGCCCGAGGTGGTGAGGTCCTCGAGCACGTGCCCCAGCGCCGGGCTGACCGTGGCCAGGCCCAGGATGCGGCCGACGGCGTCGGAGGACGTGACGACCTCGTCGGCGCCGCCCTGCCGGACCAGCGCGACGTTGTCGGCCTCGCGGACCGCGACGACGATGTTCGCGGTCTGGTTGAGCTGCCGGCAGGTCAGGGTGGCCAGCACGCTGGCGTCGTCGCGCGCGGTGGTGATGACGATGCGGTTCGCGGCCGGGACGCCGGCGCGGCGCAGCACCTCGGTGCGGGTGGCGTCGCCCATGACGGCGACCAGGCCCTGCTCGTTCGCCTCGGCGATGGCGGACGGGTCGGGGTCGACGACGACGAGGGAGTCCGGCGACATCTCGTTCGCGAGCATCGTGGCCACCGCGCTGCGCCCCTTGACGCCGTAGCCGATGACGACGGTGTGGTCGCGCAACTTCTTCCTCCAGCGGTTGAGCCGCACCTGCTCGCGGCTCCGGGTGGTCAGGGTCTCCAGTGTCGTGCCGATGAGGACGATCAGGAACAGCACCCGCAGCGGCGTGATGAGGACGATGTTGACCAGCCGCGCGGTGTCCGACGTCGGCGTGATGTCGCCGTAGCCCGTGGTCGAGAGCGAGACGGTCGTGTAGTAGAACGCGTCGAGCAGGTCGACCGAGCCGTCGGAGTTGTCGTTGTAGCCGTCGCGGTCGAGGTAGACGAGCAGCGCCGTCAGCACCAGCACCAACACCGCGATGATGACCCGCTGGGTCAGCAGGCGCAGCGGGTCGACCACATCGGCTGGAGCCGGCAGGTGGACGGAGCTCTTGGTCTGCACAGCGGTGACGCTACTGCAGCGTGGGCGTGGCGGCGTCGGGGCCGTCGGTCCAGTCGCGGGCCAGGTCGCCCGCGGCGTCGAGCGCTGAGGCGACGGCCGCGGCACCGCCGCCGTTGGTCGCGGCGGCGTACCCGGCGATGAACGCCGTCACCGGCGCGGCCGGCCGCTCCACCCCGTGGGCGGCGTCGCGGGCGACGTCGAGGATCGCGCCCACGTCGACGTCGTCGACCGGCACCCCCAGTCGTTCGCACAACGCGGTCACCCAGCTGTCCATGTCACGCACCCCTCCCTCTGGCACCCGGCACATCCTCCCCTGGCCGACCCTGCCATCGGGCCAGGTCGCCCGGCGTGTCGATGTCCGCGGCACCGTCGGCGTCGGCGATCGTCGCCACCCGCAGGTGTCCCAGCAGGCTCCGGACCGGCCGGTCGCGGGGGTCGCCGACGGCGTCGAGCGCGGCCCGCAGCGGCGCGGCCCGGTAGGCCGCCACCAGCGGTTGTACCCACCCCTGCGGATCGACGACGGCGACGGCGTCGGCTTTCTCGCCGAGCCCGGCCAGCAGCCGCCCGACCAGCGCCGACGACACCTTGGGCAGGTCCGCGGCGAGGACGACGACGGCGTCGGGCCCGGCGTCGAGGGCGTCGAGCGCGGCGAGACCAGCCGCCAGCGCGGCCAGCGGGCCGCCGCCGGGCGGGTCCTCGCGGGTCCACGTGACGGGTGCCTCGGTGTCGCGGCGGGGTCCGACGACGACGGTCCGCGCGGCGCCGGCCTCTGCCGCGGCGGCGACGGCCCGGTCCAGCAGCGCCCGACCGCCGACGACCAGCGCCGGCTTGTCGGCCCCGCCGAGCCTCCGCCCGGCGCCGCCCGCCAGCACGACCGCCGCCCAGCTCACGTCGGCGCCGGCCAGGTCCGGCGGTGCCGCAGCGCCGGGTTGCGGGTGCGGGCGGCGGCGACGCGCTCCGGCGAGAGCTCCGCGGCCAGCCGCCCCTCGTCGTCGCCCAGGGCCGCGACCACCACGCCGAGCGGGTCGACCAGCTGGCTGAGCCCGCAGTACGCCCGCCCGGTCTGCGCGGCCGCCGCGACGTAGACGGTGTTCTCGATGGCCCGCGCCCGCAGCAGCGTCTGCCAGTGGTCCTCCTTCAGCGGCCCGCGCACCCAGGCCGCCGGGATGACGAGCGCGTCGGCACCGGCCGAGACCAGCGCCCGGCTCTGCTCGGGGAAGCGCAGGTCGTAACACGTGAGCAGGCCGCAGCCGACGCCGTCGACCTCGAAGACGACGGGCACGGCGGGGCCGGCGCGCAGCCGGTCGGACTCGCGGTAGCCGAAGGAGTCGTAGAGGTGCGCCTTGCGGTACGTCGCCAGCACCGCGCCGTCGCGGCCCACCGCGACCAGCGTGTTGTAGGGCCGGTCGGGGTCGTCGGAGCGCTCGAACATGCCGCCGACGACGACGGCGCCGGCCTCGCGCGCGACGTCGGCGAGCGTCGTCACGAACGGGCCGTCCAAGGACTGCGCCACCGGGCCGAGCGGCAGGGCGGGGTCGCCGAAGTCGTGCATCACCGCCTCGGGCAGCACCACGAGGTCGGCCTCGACGCCCTTCGTGAGCCGCCGGATCGCGGCCAGGTTCTCGTCAGGGTCGGTGCCCGCCGCCAGCTGGACCAGAACGGTCTTCATGACCCCATTGAAGCGCGCGGCCTCAGAGCGCGACCGGGGTGACCAGCGTCCCGTCGGCCAGGAAGCGCTCGAGGTTGCGCAGGACGAGCTGGGCCATGGCCTCGCGGGTCTCGACGGTGGCGCTGCCGATGTGCGGCAGCAGCACGACGTTGTCCAGCGCGAACAGCTCTTCGGGGACGTTCGGCTCGTCGGTGAAGACGTCGAGCGCGGCGCCGCCCAGCGCACCGGACGCCAGCGCCGCGACCAGCGCGTCCTGGTCGACCACGCTGCCGCGCGCCACGTTGACCAGGAAGCCGTCGGGCCCGAGCGCCGCAAGCACCTCGGCCGAGACCAGCGCGCGGGTGTCGGAGCCGCCGGGCGTGACGACGATCAGCGCGTCGGTCGAGCCGGCCAGCTCGACCGGCGAGGCGGCGTAGGCGTACGCGACGTCATCGACGCGGCGGCGGTTGTGGTAGCTGACGGTGCAGCCGAACGCCTCGAGCCGCTGCGCGACGGCGCGCCCGATGCGCCCCAGCCCGAGGATGCCGACCCGGGTGCCGCTGACCTTCCGGTGCAGCGGGAACCGCTCCCGGGCCGCCCAGGAACCGCGGCGGACGAACCGGTCGCCGGCGGACAGCCCGCGGAAGACGTCGATGAGCCCGCCGACGGCGAGGTCGGCCACGCAGTCGGTGAGGACGTCGGGGGTGTTGCTGAGCACGATGCCGCGCGGGCGCAGCGCCTCGACGTCGACGGCGTCGTAGCCCACGCCGAGGTTGATGACGGCGGCCAGCCGTGGCAGCGCCCCGATGAGCGCGGCGTCCATGCCGGGACCGGTGACCGCCACGGTGACCTGCGAGCCGTGCTCGGCCAGGAACCGCTCGCGCTCGTCGCCGGGCGCCGGCAGCCGCAACGCGTCGTACGTCGTCGTCAGCTCGCGCTCGACCGTCGGATGGAGCCCGCCCACCTGCAGAATCACGCCGTCAGTCACGGCCGCCAGTGTACGAGCCAGAGTTCACGGAGCCGTCACGTGCCCGAACCGCGGACTCAACATGATCCACATTGACTGGGTGGCATGGACGTCAAGGAACGCGAGCCCCTGATGCTGCGCGAGCTCACCGACGGCAACACCGTGCTCAACGACCACGACGACGCCGCCGGGCTGTGCGCCGTCTGCGGCTCGGCCTGGCCGTGCGACACCACGCTGCTGGCGGGCGAGCTGCGCTGACCCCTGACCCACGGCGCCTACGATGGCGCCGTGCTGCACCTGCGCGTGACGACGCCGGCCGACACGACGGAGCGCATCGTCGAGCTGCTCTCCGGGTGTCCCGGCGTGGCCAGCATCGCCGTCATGCGCGGCGCTTCGGTGAAGCCGCCGGGCGACATGGTGCTGGCCGAGCTCGCTCGCGAGTCGGCCGAGGACATGGTGCGGTCGCTGCGCGAGCTCGGCGTCGACCGCACCGGCGCCATCGCGCTGGAGTCGGTCGAGACCTCCATCTCCGAGGCCGCCGAACGGGCCGAGGACGAGGCCCCGGGCGAGGGCGCCGACGCCGTCATCTGGGAGCAGGTGGTGCGCCGCGCCGACGAGGACTCCGTGCTCTCGAACACCTTCGTCTGGTTCCTCAGCCTGGCCGCCGTGCTGGCCGCAATCGCCATCGTGCTCGACTCCGCGATCCTCGTGGTCGGCGCCATGGTCGTCGGGCCGGAGTTCGGGCCGCTCGCCGGCATCGCCGTCGGCCTGGTGCACCGCCGGCCCAGCATCGTGCGCCAGTCCGTGGTCACCCTGGTGGTGGGCTTCACGATCGCCATCGCCGTCACGACGGTGCTGGGCCTGCTCGCGTCGTGGGCAGGGTGGATCGACCCGTCGGTGCTGACGGCGGAGCGGCCGCTCACGGGGTTCATCTGGCGGCCGGACCGGTGGTCGTTCGTCGTGGCGTTCATCGCCGGGATCGCCGGCATCCTGTCGCTCACGTCCGCGAAGTCGGGTGCGCTGGTGGGCGTGTTCATCTCGGTGACGACGGTGCCCGCCGCCGGGAACCTGGGACTGGCCCTGGCCCTCGGCGACGCCGCCGAGATGGGCGGCGCGGCCGCTCAGCTCGGCATCAACATGGCCGCGATCGTGCTGGCCGGCATCTTGACCCTGCTGGTGCTCAAGGGCGTGGACGGCCGGCTGCCGCGGCTCAGTGGTCGACGGCCGCCCGTCGCATGATGTCCTCGATGAACGGTGCCTTGCCCGCGCGGTAGGCCGGGCGGTCGTCGTGGTGCAACGCCGCCAGGCTCTGCTTGATGCCGGCGTAGCTCTGCGCGTCCTCGGGGTGGTGCCGGAGGTGGTCGCGGAAGGCGAGGCAGTCGCGGCCGAGCTGCGACACGTACTCGACGACGTGCAGGTGGTGGGTACGCCAGGCGGGATCGGGGTAGCAGAACGACCAGCGCCGCAGCTCTTCGTCGCCGGCTTCCCACACGTGCGTCCAGCCGGCCGCCTCCATGGCGGCGACGGCGCCGTGCGCGTCCTCGTAGGACGCGACCATGGCCATCATGTCGATGATGGGCTTGGCGGAGAGACCGGGCACGGCGGTGCTGCCGACGTGCTCGACGGAGCCGATGAGCCACGGGCGGAGGGCCGGTTCGATGCGCCGGCGCTCGTGCTCGAAGGACGCGGGCCAGTTCTTGTCGTAAGGAAGGATCTCTATCGGGTCGCGGCGCACAGCATCGTGCGCAGCCTCACTCTCGTGCATGGTTCGACCATAGCCCTCCACGCGCTGATCGGGCGCGCGAGATACGCAGGATCGCGCGGAGTTCCGGGCCTGTTCACGGCCCGGACGGTGACCGCTGGCCTCGTCGCCACTACGGTTGCCCGACGGCCGTCAGCAGTTCGGGCGCGATCATGCCGGCCCGCTTGACGGTGCGCAGCGCCACCGCGACGTCGGCGTGGATGAGTCCGGGCAGGTGACCGACGGTTTCTGAGAGGAACTCGTAGAGTGCGCTGTCGCTCGCGACGGCGATCTCGCCGCACAGGTTCCGGTCGCCGGTCGTGGCCGCGATCATCACGACGTTGCGGTGCCGGGCCAGGATCTCACCGGCGAGGCCGATTTTCGTCGGGTTGATGGTGAGCCAGACGAAGGCGTTCACCGTCAGGCCCAGCACCTCCGGCTCGACGACGGTGCGCATGCGCAGCACACCGCGCGTCATCAGCGCCTCGGTGCGCCGGCGCGCGGTGCTGGGCGTGACGCCGCACCGGGCCGCGAGCTCCTGCCAGCTCATGCGGCCGTCGCCGATGAGCTCGCCGACGATCTGCTCGTCCAGCTCGGTCATGGGCGCGGCCTCGTCGGGCTCGCGGCGCTCGCTCCACCGGTCGCGGCGGTCCGCCCGCAGCCCGGCGACGGCGTCCTCGGGCAGGAGTCCCGGGTTCCAGCCGTGCGGTGTGGAGAAGCGGCGGATCACCTGGTTGCTGAACGTGGCCATGACCCCGTCGAACTGCGGCAGCCGGTGCATCATCAGCGCGTACAGGTGCTCGTTGGAGGTGTAGGCGATCTCCGCGACGCAGTCGACGCTGCCGGTCAGCACCTTCACCGACCCCGTCTCGTTCCACTGTGCCAGCGGCAGCGCCAGCTCGTCGGCGGCGCCCGGCGCGCACCGCAGCCGCACGAACACCGACCGCGCCCGGTGGCTGATCTGCGAGTCGAGGGCGCCGACGACGCGGACGGCGCCGGCCCGCCGCAGCCGCATGAGCCGCCTCGACACCGTCGCCTCGGAGCTGCGGACCGCCTGGCCGATGGTCGCG
The DNA here is from genome assembly GCF_014204975.1 of Jiangella mangrovi. Classification (NCBI taxonomy): domain Bacteria; kingdom Bacillati; phylum Actinomycetota; class Actinomycetes; order Jiangellales; family Jiangellaceae; genus Jiangella; species Jiangella mangrovi. The sequence goes on along the minus strand of NZ_JACHMM010000001.1, from coordinate 2,077,503 downwards.
TGCGTCGCGCGGGGATGCGCGAGCAGCGCGGCGATGACGAGCCGGTCGAGGTCGTCGACCTTCAGCGATGTCACTCAGTTCACCCCCGGCGAATCATGATTCCTTGCATTCCGTTCCCATTCGTTGACACCTTGAATCACATTTCCCAAACATGGTGCCCCACATTCGGACGATGACTCCCACCGAGGAGGACGGCATGATGTGGCGACGACCTCTGGGCACACTCGCGGTGATCGGCCTGGTCGCTGCGGGGTGTTCCGGCGACGACGGCGACAGCGCCGACTCCGAGGGGGGCGGCAGCATCACCTTCTGGACGGTCTACGACACCGCCGACCGGATCGCCATCATGGAGGACGTGCTCGCCGACTTCACCGCGGAGTCCGGCATCGAGGTCGAGCTGGTCGGCGTCAGCGCGCCGGACCTGTCGCAGGCCATGGTCTCGGCCGCCGCGGCCGGCGACCTCCCCGACGTCGTGGTGCACGGCGTCGAGCTGGCCGCCGGCTGGGTCGACGAGGGCATCCTCGACTCCGCCGCCGCCAGCGAGATGATCGACGCGCTGGGCGCCGGCACGTTCAACGAGAGCGCACTGGACCTCATCCGGGTCGAGGACGCCGAGGGCGAGTACGCCACCGTCCCGTCCGACGGCTGGGGCCAGATGATCTTCTACCGCACCGACCTGTTCGAGGCCGCCGGGCTGGAGGAGCCGTCCACCTACGAGGCGGCGCTCACCGCCGCCGAGACGCTCAACGGACAGGACGGCGTCTCCGGCTTCGCCCTCGGCAGCACCGGCGGCGACGGCTTCACCATGCAGGTCTTCGAGCACGTCGCGCTGGCCAACGACTGCCAGCTGGTCGACGACGAGGGCGAGGTGACGCTGGACAGCCCCGAGTGCGAGGAGGCGATCCAGTTCTACGTCGACCTCGCGCAGTACGCCCCCACCGGCGCCGGCGACGTCGACACCACGCGGGCCAACTACCTGGCCGGGCAGACCGCGATGACGTCGTGGTCGCCGCACCTGCTGGACGAGCTGGCCGGCCTGTTCGCCGACACCCCGCTGACCTGCGCCGAGTGCGCCAATGACCAGCAGTGGCTGGTCGACCGCACCACGATCCTGCCGCTGTTCCAGGGACCGTCGGGCGACGAGCCCACCCAGTTCGGGCTGACCATCAACCTCGGCATCACCGCGTCGGCCGACCTCGAGCCGTCGAAGGAGCTGGTGCGCTACCTGCTGGGCGACGGCTACATGGGGTTCCTGTCCATCTCGCCCGAGGGCCGGTTCCCGATGCGCAACGGCTCGTCGGCCGACGACACCACCTACGTCGACGGCTGGACCGACCTCCCCGTCGGCACCGGGTCGCAGCAGCTCTCCGTCGGCGAGCTGTACGGCGACGAGGCGGTGCAGACCATCACCGAGGGCGCCACCGGGTTCGAGCGCTGGGGGTTTCCGCAGGGCCAGGGCGCGCTGGTCACCGCGATGTACGGCGACCTCGAGCTGACCAACATCCTGCGTGACGCCCTGGACGGCACCATCACGCCGGCCGAGGCGGCCGCGCAGATGGACGAGAGCGCCACGCAGCTCCAGTCCGAACTGGGCTGAGGCCCATGGCTTCCGGACCTCTCGCCCGGCGCGGGCGCGTCCGCCGCGGGCGCCCGGGGCACCCCGGGCGCCCCGGGCCCTCGCTGCGGGCCCGCGAGTCGCGGGCCGGGCTGGTCCTCGTCAGCCCGACGGTGCTGATCGTCCTGCTGGTGGTCGTGCTGCCGTTCCTGTGGACGATCGTCATGTCGTTCCAGCGGCTGCGGCTGATCGACCTGCAGAACGTCTTCGACATCACGCTGACGTTGCGGAACTTCGAGACGGTCCTGGGCAGCGCGGATTTGTGGGAGATGGTCCGCACGACGCTGATCTACAGCATCGGCGGCACCGTGCTCTCCGTCGGCGCCGGGCTGGCGACGGCGCTCGCGCTGCGGCAGCGGTTCCCCGGGCGCTTCCTCATCCGGGCGTTCGTGCTGGTGCCGTACGTCATCCCGGTCGTGTCGGCGGCACTGGTCTGGCGGACGCTGCTGAACCCGCAGTTCGGGCCGGTCAACGTGTTCGGCGTCGAGGTGCTCGGGTGGGACCAGCCCATCGGGTTCCTCAGCGAGCGGTTCCACCGGCTGGAGCTGTTCGGCGTCGGCTTCGACGCGCCGGTCGCGCTGCTCACCGTCATTGTGTTCGAGGCCTGGAAGACCTTCCCGCTGGCGTTCCTGTTCATCCTGGCCCGCCTGCAGGGCATGCCACGCGACCTGGAGGAGGCGGCGCGGGTCGACGGCGCCACGCCGCTGCAGCGGTTCCGCTACGTCGTCGCGCCGCAGCTCTCCGGCGTCATCGCGCTCCTGGTGCTGCTGCGCTTCATCTGGACGTTCCAGAACTTCAACGACGTGTACCTGCTGACCCGCGGCGCCGCCGGCACCGAGGTCGTGGCGGTGCAGGTCTACACGTACCTGGTCTCGCGCAACGACGTCGGCGGGGCGGCCGCGCTCGGCCTGCTGATGTCCGTCGTGCTGATCACCGCCTTCGCCGTCTACTACCGGTACGGCGTCCTCAAGCAGGAGGCGGAGGTCTGATGGCGTCGCGTGAGGTGGTCGAGACCCGCGTCCTCGGGGTGGCGCGCGTGGTGTGGCTGGCGTTCGTGCTGGTCGCCTGCGTGCTGCCGCTGTTCTACATGCTGCTGCTGTCGGTCCGGCCGCTGCAGGCCGTGCTCTCGGACCCGCTCGGCGTGCCGTCGTTCGGCGAGCTGAACCTGGAGGCGTACCGGCGGGTGGTCGCGTCGCCGGACGACGGTGGCTACGGCCTGCTGTCGTTCTTCGGCAACTCGCTGATCGTGGCGCTGGGCTCCGTGGTGCTGACGGTGCTGCTGTCGGTGCTCGGGGCGTACGCCGCGACCCGGCTGCGCTTCCCCGGCAAGAACGCCGTCAACGTGTCGTTCTTCGCCGTCTACATGTTCCCCGGCATCGTCATGGCGATCCCGCTGTTCGTGCTGTTCTCGCGGCTCGGGCTGCGCGGCGAGCTGCCGGCGCTGATCATCATCTACCTGGCGTCGACGGTGCCGGTGTCGGTCTACATGCTGCGCAACTACTTCCGGTCCATCCCGAAGGGCCTGGAGGACGCGGCGATGGTCGACGGCTGCAACCGCGCGCAGGTGATCACCCGGATCGTGCTGCCGCTGGCGATGCCGTCGATCGCCGCGACCTCGCTCTACGTCTTCATGATCGCGTGGAACGAGTATCTGTTCGCCCTGCTCTTCCTGCTGGAGAGCCGGGACAACTGGACGGTCTCGCTCGGCCTGGCACAGCTGGACGACATCAGCGTGTCGGCGACCGTCCTCATGGCCGGGTCCGTGCTGCTGACGCTGCCGGTCGTCGCGCTGTTCTTCGCCGCCGAGCGACTGCTGGTCGAGGGCCTCACCGCCGGGGCCGAGAAAGGGTGAGCATGACCGACATCGACGCGCCGGTGCGGCTGCTGGTACTGGGGGCCGGGAGCCGCGGCGGCACCGCCTACGCCGGCTGGTGCCTGCAGCATCCCGGGGCGGCCGTGGTGACCGGGGTGGCCGACAGCGACGAGGCGCGGCTGGCCGCCGTCGGCGACGCACACGGCGTGGACCCCGCGCACCGGTACACCGACTGGCGCCCCGCCCTCGACCGCCCGGGCCCGTGGGACGCCGTCGTCGTCGCCACCCCCGACCGCATGCACGTCGACCCGGCCCTGCGGGCGCTCGAGCTGGGCTACGACGTCCTGCTCGAGAAGCCGATGGCGCCGACGCCCAGCGAGCTGGACCGGCTGGTCGCCGCCGCCAAGGACCGGCCCGGCGCGATCACCGTCTCGCACGTCATGCGGTACACGCCGTTCTTCAACGCGCTGCGCCGGCTGCTGCGCGAGGGCCGCATCGGCGAACTGCAGGGCATCCAGCACGCCGAGAACATCGGCTACTGGCACTTCGCGCACAGCTACGTCCGCGGCAACTGGCACCGCGCCGCCGACTCCAGCCCGATGCTGCTGGCCAAGGCGTGCCACGACCTCGACATGCTGCGCTGGCTGGTCGACGCGCCGTGCGTCGCGGTGTCGTCGTTCGGCGACCGCCGGCACTTCCGCATCGAGAACGCGCCGCCCGGCTCGACCGACCGCTGCGTCGACGGGTGCGCCGTCGCCGCGACCTGCCCGTACAACGCCGAGCGGTTCTACGTGGAGCACCTGGCCGGTGTCGACACCTGGCCGGTCTCCGTCATCACCAAGGATCCGTCGCCCGAGGGCCGGCAGCGGGCGCTGCGCGAGACCGACTACGGCCGCTGCGTCTACCGCATGGACAACGACGTCGCCGACCACCAGACGACGTCTCTGCGCTTCGCCAACGGCGTGACGGCGTCGCTCGTCGTGTCGGCGTTCACCCAGCAGAACACCCGCAAGGTGACGCTCATGGGCAGCCACGGCGAGATCACCGGCGACATGGAGAGCGGGCGCATCGAGGTGATCCGGTTCCTCGACGCGGTCCCGGACGTCGCCGGGCGCCAGCCCACCGGCCGCCACGTCGAACAGGTCGCCGAGGACCTGGGCGGACATGCCGGCGGCGACGCGGGCCTCATGACGGAGTTCACCGAGCGCACCCGGCGGCGCCGGGCCGGGCTGCCGGTGCCCGCCGCGCCCAGCGCGTTCGAGGAGAGCCTCGAGAGCCACTGGGTCGCCTTCGCCGCCGAGCGGTCGCGGCAGAACGGGACGGTCGAGTACCTGTGAGCTCCGGCTCCGAGGACAGGCCGAACCTGCTGCTCGTCACCACCGACCAGCAGCGCCGCGACACGTTGGGCCCGGGCGCGCCGCCGTTCCTGCGCACGCCGCACCTGGACCAGCTCGCGCACGAGGGCATCCGGTTCGACGCCGCCTACGCCTCGACGCCGGTCTGCGTGCCGTCGCGGGTCACGCTGCTCACCGGGCAGTCGGCGCTGCGGCACGGTCTGACGCACAACGGCCGGACCTGCGACGTGCTGGCACCGGGGGCGCCGACGCTGCCGGCCCGGCTCGGCGCGCTGGGCTACGCCACCGTCGGCATCGGGAAGATGCACTTCACGCCGCCGCGGGCGCATCACGGGTTCGAGGAGCTGATCCTGCCCGACGACTACTACCGGCACGGGAGCCGCAGCGGCGTCGCGGCCATGCGGCACGGCCTGGGGCAGAACGAGTTGTACCCGGGCATGGCGACGGTCCCCGAGGCGGAGACGCTGACGTCCTGGCTGTCCGAGCAGGCGGTCGAGCACATCCGGCACCGCCGCGACCCCACCCGGCCACTGTTCCTCTGGCTCTCCTACAGCAAGCCGCACCCGCCGCTGGACCCGCCCGAGCCGTACTACTCGATGTACCGCGACGCGCCGATCCCCGACCCGGTGGTGGGCGACTGGGCCGGTGACGACGCCCCGACGGCGTTCCGCCGGCAGCGCCACCGCGGCTCGTTCGACCTGCTCGACCCCGCGACGATCCGGGCCGCGCGGGCCGCCTACTACGGCCTGGTGACGCAGATCGACTACAACCTCGGCCGAGTCCTGGCCGCGCTGCAGGACGTCGGGGAGCTGGCCCGCACGACGATCGTGTTCACGTCCGACCACGGCGAGTTCCTCGGCGACCACGGCACGGGCAACAAGGTGTTCTTCCACGAGGCGTCGGCCGGGGTGCCGATGATTGTGCGACCAGCGGCAGGGCTGTCGGCCGTGCCGCCCGGGACCGTGGTGCGCACGCCGGTGACGCTGGCCGACGTGCTGCCGACGCTGGTGGCGGCCGCAGGCGGACACGCTCCGGATGGCGTCGACGGGACCGACCTGGTGGCGCTGGCGGCGCAGGACGGGGGCGACCGGGCGCGAGTCGTCGTCGGGCTCGCGAGCGGCGACGCCGGGCCGCCCGGGCTGCCGTACTACCTGGCGATCACCGACGGGCGGCACACCTACATCTGGTACCCCGAGGGCCCGGCGGAGCAGCTCTTCGACCTGGACGCCGACCCGGAGCAGCGGCACGACCTGGCACGCGGCGTCGATGCCACGGATCTCGGCGCCTGGCGCGACCGACTCGTCGCGGCCATCGCCGACGGCGGCGGCTCACGTCTCCTCGACGGCGGTGAGCTGCCCGCCGTCGCGCCGCAGGGTGACACCGTCGCCGAACAGCGCGCCACCGCCTGGCCGGGCTACCACACCGACGCCTTCCACCTCGACGTCAGGCACTGAGCGACGCCGGCAGGGCGAAGGCGGGGAACAGCTCCGGGCCGAACGTGGTGACCTCGGCGATCAGGCCGCCCTCGATGCGCAGCACGTCCAGCTTGAACGCGGTGAACGTGGACTCGCCGGGCGGACGCAGGTAGCAGGCGGCGGCCGGCATGCGGTTCGCCGACGTCGGCAGCAGGCGCCAGTCGCCGTGCTCGGCCGCGAGGTCGTGCAGCGGGGCGAGCGTCGCCCAGCCGTCGTAGCAGACCGGCTGCGGCGGCATGGTGACCCGGATGTCGTCGCGCACCAGGGCCGCCATGCGGTCGCGGTCGGGGCGCTCGCTGACGGCGATGTAGCGGTCGAGCAGGTCGCGCTCCTCGGCGCTGAGGACGGTGCGCGGAGGGCTCGACTCCGCCGACGGCCGGTCGCGCTCCAGGGTGGCGCGGGCCCGCTGCAGCGCGCTGTTGACCGCAGGCACCGACGTCTCGAGGATCGCCGCGGTCTCGGCCGCCGACCAGCCGATCGCCTCGCGCATCACCAGCACCGCCCGCTGCTGGGCGGGGAGCAGCTGTATGGCCGCGACGAACGCCAGCTCGACGGTCTCGCGCCCGACGACGACGGCGCCCGGCTCGTCGAGCATCGCGTCCGGGTAGGGCTGCAGCCACGGAAGGTCGGCATGGGATCGCACCTGTTCCGGACGCCGTTGCCGCTGCCGGATCAGGTCGAGGCAGCCGTTCGTGGCGATGCGGTACAGCCAGGCGCGCAGATTGCTGCCCGGCTCGAAGGAGTCGCGGTGCGTCCAGGCCCGCAGCAGCGCCTCCTGCAGGACCTCCTCCGCGTCGTCGAACGAGCCGAGCATGCGGTAGCAGTGCACGTGCAGCTCGCGCCGGTGCTCCTGGACGGCGGCCTGGAAGTCCATCGGGACATTCTGCAACTCGTCGCCGCCGGACCGATGAGTCCGCCCCGGGCGCGTCGTTACAGGGGGCATGAACACACTTCTCCTGGACATCAGCATCTCCCTCGACGGCTTCATCACGGCCGGCGGCCAGACCGCCGAGGAGCCCCTGGGCCGCGGCGGCGAGCGCCTGCACGAGTGGGCCTTCGGCCGCGGTGAGGGCGACCGCGAGTACACGGCGGAGTCGGCCGGCCGGCTCGGCGCCCTCATCACGGGGCGGAAGAACTACGAGGACTCGCTCCCGTGGTGGGGCGCCGACGGCCCGACCGGACCGGCCCGGCGGCCGCTGATCGTGCTCACTCACGAGGCGCCCGCGGAGTCGCCCGAGAACGGCGTCTACACGTTCGTCACCACCGGCATCGAGGACGGGCTCGCCCAGGCCCGGGCGGCGGCCGGCGGCGGCGTCGTGGCGATCATGGGCGGGGCGGACGTCGCGCGGCAGTACCTCGCCGCCGGCCTGGTCGACGAGATCTCGCTGCACGTCGTGCCGGTGCTGTTCGGCGACGGGGTCCGGCTGTTCGGCCGCACCGGCGCCGAGCACATCGAACTGGAGACGCTCGGCGTCGTGCGGACCGAGGCCGCCACGCACGTCCACTACCGGGTCGTGAAGTAGCCCCTCATCCGGGGAGGCCGGCGGCGCGCAGCGCGAGGTAGCGCTGCTCCGGCACGCTCGCGGTGCGCCGGGCCGCCCGCAGGTACGCCTCCCGCGCGCCGGACAGGTCACCGGCCAGCTCGAGCAGGTGGCCCCGGACGGCGTCCAGCCGGTGCGTCTGAGTCATGCGGTCGTCGTCGTCCAACGTTCCGACGAGCGCCAGCCCGGCTCGTGGCCCGTGCACCATGGCGACGGCGACCGCCCGGCTGAGCGTGACGACCGGGCCGGGCGCCACCTTCTCGAGCACCTCGTAGAGCGCGAGGATCTGCGGCCAGTCGGTGGCATCGGCCGACGGCGCCTCGTCGTGCACCGCGGCGATGGCGGCCTGCAGCTGGTACGGGCCGACGGCGCCGCCGCCGAGCACGCTGGTGAGCAGGGCGACGCCGTCGGCGATCTGGTCGGCGTCCCACCGCGACCGGTCCTGCTCGGCCAGCGGCACCGGGACGCCGTCGGCGGTGGTGCGGGCCTCGCGCCGGGCGTCGGTGAGCAGCATCAGCGCCAGCAGGCCGGCCACCTCGCCGTCGCCGGGCGCGAGCCGGTACAGCAGCCGCGTCAGCCGGATCGCCTCGGCGGTGAGGTCGGCGCGCTGGGTGCGGCTGCCGGAGCTCGCCGTGTAGCCCTCGTTGAAGATCAGGTAGAGCACGTGCAGGACGGTGCGCAGCCGCTCGGCGCGCTCCTCCGGCGCAGGCGGGCCGAACCGGGCACCGCCGGCCTTCAACTTCTGCTTGGCCCGGCTGATCCGCTGCGCCATGGTCGCCTCGGGGACCAGGAACGCGGCCGCGATCTCCGCCGTCGTCAGGCCGCCGACCGCCCGCAGCGTCAGCGCCAGCTGCGCGGGCAGCGGCAGCGCCGGGTGGCAGCACAGGAACAGCAGGGTGAGGGTGTCGTCGGACTGCTCGACCTCGCCCGGCTCGACGAGGTCGAGGGCGGCGACGGTCTCCTCGCGGCGCCGCCGGGCCTCGGCGCTGCGCACCTCGTCGACGAACCGGCGCGAGGCGACCGTGACCAACCACGACCGCGGGCTGTCCGGGACGCCGTCGACCGGCCACTGCTGCGCCGCCGCCAGCAGCGCCTCCTGCACGGCGTCCTCGCACGCGTCGAACTGCCCGTACCGGCGGACCAGCACGCCGAGGGCCTGCGGCGCGGCGGTGCGCAGCAGGTCCTCGACGGCCGGCTCGAGGGTCACAGGTCCGGCGGGGCGTCCATGGCCTGGCGGACCTCGACCCGGCCGGCGTACTTCGCGATCTGGCCGGCCAGCTCGACGATGCGCGCCTCGCTCTCGACGTCGACCACCCAGAAGCCGATGAGCGACTCCTTGGTCTCGGCGAACGGGCCGTCGGTGGCGACGGGGAGGCCGTCCTGCAGGCTCACGGTCATCGCGGTGCTCGCGTCGGCCAGGCCCTGCTGGAAGACCAGCTCGCCGGAGGCCTCGAGGTCCTTGTCGAGCTGCACCATGAACCCGATCATCTCCTCGATCCACTCCTTCGAGACGGTCTCCTGCATGCTCGCGGCGTCGCCGAACATCATGATCATGTACTTCATCGGGGTCCTCCCGGTCTCGTGAGCACCGCGGTCCGGGCGCTCTCGGCAGTGGGTCGGAGCCGTGCCGCGGTTCTCGACAACCGCCGTCAGCTCTCGTCGTTGCGGTCGGCGCAGAGCTGTGCCTGCATCGCATCCAGGGCGGCGCGCTGACCGTCGTCGACCGGGATGGCGGTGGGGATCGGCTCGCCGCCCGTCCCGAGATCGATCCAGGCGGTGAAGCCGTAGGGCCGCTTCGCGTCGCCGATGGCGTGCCCGCCGCAGCGCAGCACGTCGGAGCGGATGCGCAGCTGTCCGGGGGGCAGAGCCGGATCGGGCTGCGGGGCGACCTCGAAGAGCACGCTGCCGCGGGTGTCGGTGATGCTCGGGGTAACGGCGGGGTCGACCGGCGTGACGGTGAGGATGCCCGTCAGCGTGCCGTCCTCGGCCGGCACCAGCGGGCCCATGGTCAGCGAGACGGACTGCTGCAGGATCTGGGCGTCGCAGTCGGTGCCCAGCAGCCGGTCGAGGGTGCCGTTCGGGTACGGGAGGTCGAGGACGAGTGCCTGCTCGTCGCCGCCCTCGGCCCGGGCGGTCAGCGCGACCTGCGACTGCGCGCTCGTCGAGTCGACGCCGTCGGGGCAGCGTGCCAGGCCGTACTCGACCTGGAGGTCGCGTGGGGTGTCGCCCGCCGGGATGGTGGAGTCGAACGGCTGCGGCCCGGTCTGCTCGAACGAGTCGCTGAGCAGCTCGGCCGACGTGACGTGCACCGGCTCGCCGCCGTGGTTGGTGACGGCGATGACGACCAGCCCGGAGCGGTTGAACGAGCGGCGGATCTCCGCGGTCGCGGTGAGGTCCGGCACCGGCCCCTCCGCCAAGGGCGCGTCGTCGCCGTCCGCCACCTCGTCGCCGTCGTCGCCGGTCGTGAGGGCCACGACGACCGCCACGATGCCGGCCAGCAGCACCGCCACCACCAGGACGAGCACGAACCGCAACCGCCGCATCGGTCCAGTATCGCCGCCGTCAGTCCGCAGGCACGGGGAGCGGCCGGCCCTCGAGTGCGGCGAGCGCCAGCAGGACGGTGGCGCCGGTGAGCCCCAGCGGCGCGACGGCGGCCGGCCGGCCCGCGGCGGTGACCTTCTCCGGCAGCGCCCCGAGCGCGGTCCGGCGCAGGTCCAGCCAGCTGAGCAGCCGGTGCGCGAGCGCGGTGTCGCCCGCCGACGCGGCGGTGAGGGCGTGCAGCGAGATCTGCGGAGTCCAGCCGGTGACCAGATCGGCCCACTCCTCGCCCGGACGGACGCCGCCGTTGCCGACGGTGGTGGCGTCGACCGCCGCTCGCCAGGCCGCCTCGACGCCGACGGCCGGCGGCGCGAACGGCGGCAGCAGGAACGCGACGGAGGCGTCGCGGCCGCCGGTCCCGCTGATCCGGCGGGCGTAGCCGTGCGCACCGAACCCGCTGGTGACCGCCTCGGCCAGCCGCGCGGCGCCGTCGGCGGCCCGAGCGGCATGCTCGTGGTCGCCCATCAGCGCGAGCAGGTCGCGCCCGGCCCGCAGGCCGAGCAGCAGCGGCGCGGCCGAGCCGAGCGTCGCCTCGTCGAGGTCCATCTCCCAGAAGTCCTGCGACGCCCGCGGCAGCCCGGTCGCGGGGTCCAGTGCGGCCAGCGCCGCCCCGGCCGAGCGCCGGACCATCGCCGCCAGCGGCCTCGGGTCGCTCGCCGTCGCCCCGGCGAACACCCACGCCGCCCAGAGCGTCCAGCCGATGCCGTCGAGCTGCAGCCCGCGGTCGTCCGGCACGCCGCGCGACCCGTCGGGCAGGTAGCGCGCCTGCCAGGTGCCGTCGTCCTCCTGCATGGCGGCCACGTACGCCAGCTGCGCGTACGCCAGCTCCGGCCGGCCCGACACCGTCAGCGCGGCGGCCATGAACCCGGCGTCGCGCGGCCACACGTAGCGCCAGTACGGGCTGCCGGCCGCCACCGCGGCGCCGTTGGGGAAGGTCAGCACGCCGATGTCGAGCAGCGCCTCCTCGGCCATGGCCTCGTACGGCGTGCCGCGGCCCGGGAGGTCGGTGCCGGCCAGGATCTCGCGCGCCATGGCCACCTCGTCGGCCGCGGCGAGGGCCGCACCGGGCAGCGTCCCGGACTCCGGGTCGAGGTAGCCGGTGCCGGGCAGCCGCCGCAGACCGCTTCCGGGCGGCACGATCACCGGGCCGCCGTCCGCGCCGACGACGACGCCGTCGGAGTACAGCCGGGTCTCGGGGGACCACGCCGTGCCACGGGTGCCGAGCTCGCTCGCGGGGTCGGGCTCCATCGTCCCACTCTAGGGACGGCGACGCCGCGGCCCGGGGCGGGACACCCCGGGGCCGCGGCGCGGTCCTGCCGCCGGCGGATCAGGCCGTCGCGACGTCACCCCCGGCGGGGACGACGCGGCCCGGGGCCGCGGCCGCCGGGGCGGCCGGCTCGGCCACGCGAGCCATGACGACGTCCTCGGACTCCTCGGCGCCGATCTCGTAGCCGGACTCGCCGTGGTGGACGCGGTCGACCCCGACCACCTCGTGGTCGTCGTCGACGCGGAAGCCGACGGTCTTCTGCAGCACCAGGCCGATGAGGTACGTGACGACGAACGAGTAGCCGAGCACCGCGCCGGCGCCCACGACCTGCCGCCACAGCTGGTCGACGCCACCGCCGAAGAACAGGCCGTCGACGCCGGCCGGGGCGTCCGCCGTCGCCAGGAACCCGATCGCCACCGTGCCGACCAGACCGCCGACCAAGTGCACTGCGACGACGTCCAGCGAGTCGTCGTAGCGGAGGCGGAACTTCAGGTTGACGACCAGCGAGCAGATGGCGCCCGCCACCGCGCCCAGCACCAGCGAGCCGACCGGGTTCAGCGCCGAGCAGGCCGGCGTGATGGCCACCAGGCCGGTCACCGTGCCCGAGGCCGCACCCAGCGAGGTCGCGTGGCCGTCGCGGAACTTCTCGACGACGATCCAGGCCAGCATCGCCGCGCCGGTCGCCGCCACGGTGTTGACCAGCGCGACCGACGCCGTGCCGTTGGCGCCCACCGCGGAGCCCGCGTTGAACCCGAACCAGCCGAACCACAGCAGGCCGGCGCCGAGCAGCACCAGCGGCAGGTTGTGCGGGCGGTGCGCGCCCTTGGCGAAGTCGCGCCGCCGCCCGAGCACGAGCGCCAGCGCCAGGCCGGCCGCACCGGCGTTGATGTGCACCGCGGTGCCACCGGCGAAGTCGATGGCGAGCAGGCGGTCGGCGATCCAGCCGCCGTCGCCGTCGGCGAACGCGAACACCCAGTGCGCGACCGGGAAGTACACGAGCGTGCCCCAGATCGCGGCGAAGAGCAGCCAGGTCCAGAACTTCGCGCGGTCGGCGATCGAGCCCGAGACCAGCGCGACCGTGATGACCGCGAACATGCCCTGGAAACCGACGAACAGCATCGTCGGGATCGTGCCGGACAGAGCCTCCGGATCCATCAGGCCGGAGAGCCCGAAGAACTCGCTGGGGTCACCCAGGAGACCGCCGCCGAGGTCGGTGCCGAAGGCCATCGAGTATCCGTAGAGGATCCACAGCACGCTGATGACGCCGAGTGCGCCGAAGCTCATCATCATCATGTTGATGACGCTCTTCGCCCGGACCATGCCGCCGTAGAACAGCGCGAGGCCCGGAGTCATCAGCATGACCAGTGCCGTGGACGCGAGAATCCAGGCGGTGTCTCCGGTATCCATGGAGTGCCGTCCCCTCCCATACGTCAGCCGTGCCGCGTCGTTGCGACATCCGAACGCGGACAGCGTGTTCCCCGGGCGTTTCCCGGGACGGCGCAGGCCGTTACAAGGTGATGTCGTGAGCGCGGCCGGCATGTCGCCGCCGTTAACCCGTGATCACCACTTCCACCAGCGACGATCCTGCGGCAGGGTGGAGCGACAGATACCGGCGTCGCCGGGTCCTCGATGGGGAGGTCTCGTGATCACCAGCACGATGATGGACGTTCCGCTGCAGGTGCGCCGGCTGCTCGAGCACGGTGCGACGATCCACGGCGGCAGCCGGGTGGTCACGGCGACGGGCACCGGGACTCACGAGGTGCGCTTCCGCGACATCGCCCGCGGAGCGGCACGGCTGGCCGGCGCGCTGGCGGGCCTCGGGGTGAAGCCGGGCGACCGCGTCGCGACGTTCATGTGGAACAACCACCGCCACGTCGAGGCCTACTTCGCGGTCCCGGCCATGGGCGCGGTGCTGCACCCGCTGAACATCCGGCTCTTCCCGGAGCAGATCGCCTTCATCGCCAACCACGCCACCGACCGCGTCGTCATCGTCGACGCCTCGCTGCTGCCGGGGTTCGCGAAGCTGCTGCCGGCGCTGAAGTCGGTCCGCCACGTCATCGTCGCGGGCCAGGCCGACCGCGCGGTCCTCGACGGCTCCGGCGTCGGTGTGTACGACTACGAGACGCTGCTGGCGGCGCAGCACCAGACCTACGACTGGCCCGACGTCGACGAGCGCTCGGCCGCCGCCATGTGTTACACCTCGGGCACCACCGGCCATCCCAAGGGCGTCGTCTACAGCCACCGCTCGATCTACCTGCACGCGCTGGCCGAGGCCATGCCCGACGTCTTCGACCTCTCCGCGCGCGACCTGCTGCTCACCGTCGTCCCGCAGTTCCACGTGCTGGCGTGGGGGCTGCCGTACGCCGCGTTCGCCACCGGCACGTCGCTGGCCATGCCGGACCGTTTCCTCACCCCGGAGCCGCTGGCCGCGTTCATCGAGGCGGCCCGGCCGAACAAGGGCGCCGGCGTGCCGACGGTCTGGGTCGGGCTGCTGGAGCACCTCGAGGCGCACCCCGAGACCGGTGTCTCCTCGCTGACGGACCTCGTGGTGGGCGGCTCGGCGATGTCCGAGACGCTGATGCGCGCCCTCGACGCGCGCGGCATCACGGGGCTGCACGCCTGGGGGATGACGGAGATGAGCCCGCTCGGCACGTTCTCGCGGCCGCCCGTCGACGCCGCCGACGAGGACGTCGACGGGTACCGGCTCACGCAGGGGCGGTTCGCGGCGCCGGTCGAGGCGCGGCTGGTCGGCCCCGACGGCGACGAGGTCGGCTGGGACGGCGAGTCCGTGGGCGAACTGCAGGTCCGCGGGCCGTGGATCACCGCGTCGTACTTCCAGGAAGGCGACGACGAGGAGCACTTCGACGAAGGCTGGCTACGCACCGGCGACGTCGGCTCCGTCACGCCCGACGGCTACCTCCGGCTCACCGACCGCGCCCGCGACGTCATCAAGTCCGGCGGCGAGTGGATCAGCTCGGTCGAGCTCGAGGGCCACCTGGCCGCGCACCCCGCCGTCGTCGAGGCCGCTGTCGTGGGCGTCCCCGACGAGAAGTGGGGCGAGCGGCCGCTGGCCACCGTCGTCGTCCGGGAGGGTGCGTCGGTCGACGTGACGGAGCTGCGCGAGTTCCTGGCCACGAAGGTGGCGAAGTGGCAGCTGCCGGAGCGCTGGGCCGTCGTCCCCGAGATCCCGAAGACGAGCGTCGGCAAGTTCGACAAGAAGATCATTCGCGCGGCCTACGCCCACGACGACCTGAACGTCACTACGCTCGGCTGAATGCCGGTCGAGTTCATCGGTGCCAACCCGTGCGCCACGCTCATGCGCGCGGAGTCGCGCGCGGGCTTCGTCTCGCTCTGGGAGGCGGAGTGGAGCGTCCAGGGCGCCGGGCTGGCCGTCCTGGCCTGGGTCGACGGCGACGACGTCGTCCGTCTGCTCACCCCCGACCTCGAGCTGGGCGGCTGGCTGGCCGAGACGTTCAGCCGCTGGTTCCCCGAGCTCGACGGGCTGCCCGAGATCGGTGAGCCGGTCGAGTGCGACGTCGTCGAGTGGCACATCGGCTCCGACCACGCCCGCGCGAAGGTGGTCGGCGCCGACGGCACCCGGGTGGTGACGACGATCAGCCGGCCGGTCGAGACTCGGCCCGGGCAGGCGACGGCGTGGCGGCTCGGCGGCGTGCCCTGGACCCTGACGAACCTGCTGACGTTCTGCACCGACGCGACCCTCGAGGTCGACGGCGCCCGCGTGCTCGGGCGGCCCGAGGTCGGCGGCTCCGACGGCCGCGCCCACTCGACGGCGGTCATCGCCACGCACGAGACGTGGACCCGCGACGCCTCGACTGACTAGTCCGCCCGCTCCGTCGGCCAAGGGCCGAGATCAGGCGACGCAGAACTCATTCCCCTCGGGGTCGAGCATGACGACGTGCCCGAGGACGCTGCCGCGCTCGTCCGTGTAGTGCTCCTCGCGGACGGCGGTGGCACCGCGGCCCGCGAGCGCGGCGACCTTCGCCCTGATGAGGTCGGCGCGCTCCAGCCAGTCCCAGGGCGGCTCACCGGCGACCCGGAGGTCGATGTGCAGCCGGTTCTTCGCCGTCTTCGGCTCGGGAACCCGCAGGAAGCCGATGGCCGGGCCATGGCCGTCGGGGTCGACGATCGAGGCGCCGTCAGGGTCGTCGTAGCCCGGCTCAGGCACATAGCCCAGCGCGAAGGCCCAGAACGCCGCGAGCAGGTGCGGGTCGGCGGCGTCGCCGCCGAGGGTCCAGAGGGTCGCCATGCCCGCGACGCTAGACCCGGTTCCGGTCGGAAGGCTTCCGGATCATGCTCATCCGGAGCTGCTGCGCTGGGCGACAAGGTGCACGACGCCGGCCGGGTTGGCGATCCAGTGCGCCCGCATGGTGTCCGGCAGCGGCTCCAGCTCGTCGCGCGCGGTGATGCCGGCGGCGGCCAGGTGCTCCATGGCGGCCGGGAGGTCGTCGGCGGACAGTTCCAGCCAGACGTCGGCGCGGCTGTAGTTCGGCACCTCGTCGAGCCAGAGCTTGTTCGGGCCGAACTCGACGCCGACGCTGCGGGCCACGCCCGACGCGATCTCGGTGCCGGTGACGTCCTCAGCCGGCAGGCCCAGCACGTCGCGGTAGAACGCGACGGTCTGGTCGAACTGAGCGGTGGGGATCTTCATGGCGATGTTGATGCTGCCCTGGAAGGTCACGATGGGTCTCCTTCGGGTGTCTCGGGGGCTTCGGCCAGTGCCTTGATGACCGCCAGCCGCGACTCCCACGCCGCCGCCAGGTCGGTCAGGCCGCGCGCCGCCTCGGCCAGCCGCTCCGGCCGGGCGCGGTAGAGCACCTCGCGGCCGGCCCGCCGCCCGGTCACCAGGCCGGCGCCGTCGAGCACGGTGAGGTGCTTGACCACGGCCTGCCGAGTGACGGGGAGCGACTGGGCGAGCGTGCTGGCGCTGGCCTCGCCGCGGTCGGCGAGCAGGTCGAGCAGCTGCCGCCGCGTCGGCTCGGCGAGCGCGACCAGGACGGCGTCGAGCGCCGAGGCGCCGGGGCGGCTCATGGCGCGGCGGACTCCGCGTAGGCGCGCAGCTCGTCCAGCTCGAGCCGCCAGCCCTCGGTGTTCTCGGCGACGTGCCGCGCCTGCTCGTCGGCGCCGCCGGCGAGGTCGGCGAACCCGGTCTCGACCACCCGCAACCGGGTGCCTTCGCCGTCGGGCGTCAGCGTGAACACGACGAGGGTCGAGTTGCCGTCGCCGGGCCGCTGGTCGTCGACGGCCCAGCGGAAGCTGAACGTGGTGTGCGGCTCGACGGTCTCGACGACGCCGCGCGACACCCCGTACTCCTGCCAGGTGAGCGTCAGGGCGCCGCCGGGGCGCAGGTCGATCTCGGCCGCGGAGTCGGCGAACCAGATGCCCAGGTGCTCGGCCCGCGTGACGATGTCCCACACCCGCCGCGGCGTGGCGGCGATGACGATGCCGCGTTCGATGCGGTCGGTGGTCATGGTCGCTTCGCTCTCCTTCCGTAGCGCAACCCCAGGGTTGCACATGGGTCGATGGTCGCGCAACTCGTGGGTTGCAGATCGTGCTGGGCTAGCGTGAGCGTCATGAGCGTGCTGATCGACACCGAGGAACTCGGCCGGCGGCTGGCCGCGGGAGAGCGGACCGTGCTGCTCGACGTGCGCTGGAAGCTCGGCGACCCGCACGGCCACGACCACTACCTGGCCGGACACCTGCCCGGTGCGGTCTACGCCGACCTCGAGACCGAGCTCGCCGCACCGCCGTCGCCGGCCGAGGGACGCCACCCGCTTCCCGACGTCGCGGTGCTGCAGACGGCAGCCCAGCGATGGGGCGTGAACGACGGCGACACCGTCGTCGCGTACGACGACCTCGGCGGCACATCCGCGGCGCGTGCGTGGTGGCTGCTGCGCTGGGCCGGGCTGGCCGAGGTGCGGCTGCTCGACGGCGGGCTGGCGGCATGGACCACGGCCGGCGGCGCGCTCGAGACCGGCCCGGTGACGCCACCCGGGGGCGACGTGACGCTGCGCCCGGGCGCCCTCCCGACCCTGTCCGCCGACGACGCGGCCGCCGTGGCGTCCGGCGGCGTCCTGCTCGACGCCCGGGCCGGCGAGCGCTTCCGCGGCGAGGTGGAGCCGGTCGATCCGCGCGCGGGCCACATCCCCGGCGCGGTCAGCGCGCCGACCACAGAGAACCTCGACCCGACCGGCCGCTTCCTGCCGGCCGACGTCCTGCGGGTCCGCTTCGCCGCCCTGGGCGCCGACGGCGACCGCCCGGTCGGCGTCTACTGCGGCTCGGGCGTCACCGCGGCCCACGAGCTGGCCGCCCTGGCGATCGCCGGCATCGACGCCACTCTCTACCCGGGCTCCTGGTCCCAGTGGTCCCACGACCCCGATCGCCCCGCCGCGACCGGCTCCTGACCGGCCACCCGAGAGCTCAGCTCCCGAGGGCGGTGACGATCGCCGGGGCGCGGGCGGCCAGCTCCGCGACGGCGGCGCGGGTCCGGCCGGGCTCACCGGCCGCCGCCAGGTTCAGCAGGCCCGGGTCGCCGCGGCGCTGACCGGCCTCGATGCGGTCGGTCGCGGCGCTCATGCGGGTCGTGACATGGCCCAGGAGCCGCACCGGGTCCACGTCGCCGTAGGCCTGTGCCATGAGCCGCAGCCGGGCGGCGGCGACCTCGGCGGGACCGGGCACCCGCAGGGGCGCCGACATCCAGGCGACGAACGCCAGATCGTCCAGCGGCACGCCCGGTCCGCACATGTCCCAGTCCACGACGCCGGCCACGCGGTCGCCGTCGGCGATCCAGTTGTAGGCGGCGGGGTCGTTGTGGCAGACCACCTCGCCGGGGCCGAGCGCGCGCCGTCCGTGCCGCCAGGTCACCTCGCCGACTGGCCGGTATCCGGCGACGACGTCGTGGTAGCGGCGCAGCCAGCGGACGCCGTCGGCCAGGAGCGCGTCTGAGACGACCTCGTCGCGCGCGACGGCCCGGCCGTCGATGACCGCGAGGATCTCGCGGCCCTGCTCGTCGAGGCCGCGGGCCTCCGGAACGCCGTCGAGCCCGGCGGCACGCAGGTGGCCGAGCAGCGCGTGCACGGCCGGCGTCCACGGCCCGGCGGGGCGCCGTACGGTGTCGCCGACGCGGACCGCACCACCAACCCGGCCGCCCGGTAGCGACGTCTCGCCCTCGCTCACCGGCCCGATGCTGCCACACGCCGGACATGGCACACTTGCACTGCCTGGAGGGCTGCCGGAGTGGCCGAACGGGGAACTCTTGAAAAGTTCTAGGGCGGGGCCCTCTCCGTCCTCATGGGTTCGAATCCCATGCCCTCCGCTACAGCTACGGAGCGATGCTGATCTGGTCGCCGTCGACGCTCACCGCCACCTCGGGCAGCGGGTCCTGGTCGTCCGGGCTCAGGCCGGCGGCGGCCTGCACGACCGAGCCGTCCTCGATCGAGAACCGGCTGCCGTGGCAGGCGCAGTCGATGGTGCCGTCGCCGACCGAGGTCACCGTGCAGCCCTGATGCGTGCAGACCGACGAGAAGCCGCGGAAGTCGCCCGCGGTGGGCTGGGTGATCACGACCCCCTGGTCGGCGAGGATCAAGCCGCCGCCGACCTCGACGTCGCCGGTCGTGGCGACGGCGGAACCGCCGCCGCCCCCGTCACCCCCGCTCCCATCCCCGTCGGCGGTCGGCCGAGGGGCCGGCGGGTCCTCGTCGCCGTAGACCGTGCAGCCGGTCGCGGCGGTCACGACTCCGGCGGCGCCCAGCACGAGCACGTGCCGCCTCGGGGTACCCGCTGTCACTACGCCTCCTAGAACTGAACGCCGAAAGTGGTGAAGAACCACAGGGACGAGGTCCACCACAGACCCACCAGGAGCGTGAACGCCACGCCGCCGAGGACGGGCAGCGCCCAGCCCGGCAGCCCGTCGCGCCGCAGGCCGAGCATCTTCACGGTGAACACGCCGAAGAACAGGGTCCCGGCCAGCGAGTGGACGACGACGCGCGGCGTCGCGGTCTGGAAGCCGAGCGCGTAGAGGCAGTGGACGGCGACCGGCACCGCCAGCAGGAAGGCCGCCCGCCCCGACCAGCGGTGGAGCGCACCGATCCAGGACGGAGCACCCAGCCGGCCCAGCTTGCCGTACATCGCCAGGGCGGATCCGATCTGGACGACCGCGAGGACCAGCGCCGCCGACGTGAGCCAGACCTTGGCCTCGAGCGGACCGGAGAAGCCCGCGACGTTGACGGCGATCCCTGTGGGCGTGTGCACGTTCCCGTACACGCCGAGCACGATCGCCACGGCCGAGCCGACGAGGAACGGGACCAGCAGCAGCGCCGTCCGTCGCTCCGGCTCGACGGCGTGCGCCGCCTGGTCGGTCATCACAGACTCCCGTCCGTCTGGAGCTCGGCCTGGACGTCGTCGCCCTCGACCGTGACCCGGCCGGTGCCGACGTCGATCGGCTCGGCCGGGCGGGTCTCGCCGTCGACGCTGACGGCGCCGACCTGGGTGCCGTCAGGGAGGACGATCCAGCCGCCGACGACCTCGGCGCCGCCGGACACGGTGTCGGCGAAGCGGTACAGCCCCTCGGGCGGGTCGACCTGCGCGATGGTGAAGGTCCAGTTCTGCCCGTCGACCGTCGTCTCCCCTTGGACGACCGTGCCGTCGAAGGCCGCCGACAGCGACCCGCGCTCGCCCGTCAGCTCGATGCGGCCGTCGCTCGCGGTGCCGGCCAGCCAGGCCTCGCGGCTCGCGCCGTCGCACACGTAGGCGATCGCCTCGGCCCCGTCGATGATCACGGCGACCGAGGCGCCGCCGCCGTCGACGTAGCCCACGTAGGTCTCGGGCTCGGCCGGAGCGGGCGGCTCGGGTGGGGGCGTGGTCGGCTCGGGCGTCTCTTCCGGTGCCTCGGTCGCCGCCTCGGTGGCGGTGGGCTCGGCGGCCGGCGTCTCCGTCTCGGCGACCGCCGGTTCGGCGTCGGCCGCCGGCTCCTCCGGCGTCGCGGCCATGCTCGCGATCAGCAGACCGGCGCCGAGCGCACCGCCGGCGAGCAGCGTCACCAGCGGACTGTTGCGAGGCATGCTCCAACCTCCGCCGTCGCTGTCGGGGCGTGCTCATGCTAGGGCCGGGCGCCCGGCCTGGGTAGGGAGTTCCTACGCAGATCCGGCACCCGAATCCCGCCATCCCGCCAATTGATCGTTTTCGCCCACCTCGCGGTGGTCTCCTCGCTAGCCTGGGAGCAGGTCACGGATGCTTCCGGTCGCGATGCCCGGCGAGTTTGCAAGCGGCATCACTATCGGTCAGGCATTCTTGACACAGGGTGGGAACGCGCCGCGGGGGTGGCGCACGAACAGACAGCGAGGAGCACCATGAGCGCACAGGTGGCCATCGTCTGCGACCAATGCGGCGACCTGGGTACCTTGGGTTCGACGCCGCACCACGCACGCGCGACGCTTTCCGGCTGGACCCGCCGGCACGGGCTCGACCTGTGCCCGCTGTGCCGGATCATCGCCGAGAACCGCGCCCGCATGGCCTCCACGGCCTGACCCGCACCGGGGCTGACCTGCGCTCGCGTGTCACACTGTCGGCGTGACTCGCACGGTCTACGGCCCTCCCACCCAGCTCGCGGTCCGCGGCGTCGGCGTGGGCGCGGCCGGCCTCGGCCTGGTCGTCATCGCACTGACGGTGGTGCTGTCGGCCGGCCTCTCGGGCTGGCTGCGCGGCACACTGCTCGTGGTCCTCGCGCTGGCCGGCCTCGTCGCGCTGGTCGTCCTGGTGGTGGGGGTGCTTCGGGTGTTCGGCCGCGGCACCCGGCTGGTGCTCGACGACGACGGCTTCGTGAACGCGACGGGGTTCGGCTTCGGCCGGCGCGTGCCCTGGCGCGACGTCCGCAAGGTGCAGACCGACGGCGCGGTCGTGTCCGTCGACCTCTCCGGCGGCCGGCAGAGCCTCATCCGCACCGCGTCCATCGACGTCGAGCCGCGGGTGCTGGCCCGCGAGCTGCGCGGCCGGCTCAACCGTGACCGCGGCTACCGGCCACTGTCCGGTCACGACGATCTCGGCTGAGGTTCGCATGTGGTCCCGGCATTCCGGGCACACTGCAACGAGTGCGTAGATCACTCGTCCTGCTGACGGCCGCCGTCCTCACGGCGGCCGGGTGTGCCGCGGGCACCGGCGTCACCGACACCGCGCGCACGCCCACACCCTGGTCCGCCTCGTCGTCGTCGCCCGGGGAGACCCGGACCCCGTCGGCCACCCCGTCGCCGTCACCCACCCCGTCACCCACCCCCAGCCCGACGCCGTCGGCCACTCTGCCCGGAGGCGGGACGACGATCCTGCCCGAGCACCGGTTGGTCGGGTTCGCCGGCGGGCGATCACCGGCGTTCGGGCGGCTCGAGCCCGACGCGCTGGACGCCGCGGCGGCACAGATCGACGCCCTCGCCGCCGAGTACGCCGTCGACGGCCGCACCGTCCTGCCGGTCTTCGAGCTGATCACCGTCGTCGCGCACGGGTCGCCGGCCGCCGACGGGCTGTACCGCACGCACGAGCCCGACGACGTCATCGCCGCCTACCTCGAGGCCGCGCGCCGCCACGGCGCGCTACTGCTGCTCAACATCCAGCCCGGCCGCGCCGACTTCCTCTCCGAGGTCACCCGGCTGGAGCACTGGCTGCTCGAGCCCGACGTCGGGCTGGCGCTGGACCCGGAGTGGGCGGTCGGGCCGGGCGAGGTGCCCGGCGACGTCTACGGCAGCACCACGGGCGCCGAGCTGGACTCCGTCGCCGCCTACTTGTCGGCGCTGGTGCAGGAGCACGACCTGCCCGAGAAGGTCATGGTGTTCCACCAGGTGCACTCGTCGGTGGTCGAGGGCGAGTCGGCCCTGGTGGCTCATCCCGGCGTCGTGCCGATCAAGAGCGTCGACGGCATCGGCAGCCGCGCCGACAAGGAGAAGACCTGGACCACGCTCATGGCGACGAAGCCGGCGACCGTGGCACCCGGCTTCAAGCTGTTCTTCGACGAGGACACCGCGCTGGGCCCGCTGATGACGCCCGCACAGGTGCTGGCGCTGGTACCGACGCCGGACTACGTGCTGTACGAGTGAGTCAGCAGACGGCGCCGGTGTCGACCGGCTCGTCGGCGGCGGGCTCCTCGGCCTCGCCGCTCTCGCCGTCGGCGGGCTCCTCGGTGGTGCCGGAGGTCTGCTGGATCGAGGCGGCCCGGTCGGTGCCGGCGTCGCTCGCGGACTGGCCGGTGGCCTCGGTCGTGTCGCTGGGCGGCGCGGTCTCACCGGCCGGCGGGGCAGCCGGGGTGGCGGCGAGGATCTCGGCGATGCGCGCGTGCAGCTCGTCGTAGTCGGGGTCGCTGGACGTGGTGCCCATGCTGCCGAAGAACTCGTTGTCGAGGGTCAGGCTCTCGAGCGGCTGCGAGCGGACCTTGACCATGAGCTTGATCAGCTCGGGGAAGAGGTCGGCCGGCACGTCGGACGTGACGATGTCGCCGGCCGCCGTCGCGAGGCTCTGGTACTGGCTGAGCAGCGTCGTGGGGTCGACCTTGTCGACGATGGCGTTCATGACGCAGCGCTGGCGCTCCATGCGCTCGTAGTCGTCGCTGCCGCACCGCGACCGCGCGAACCAGAGTGCGTGGAAACCGTCCAGGAGCTGGTCGTCGCCCTCTTGGATGTAGCCGTTGGCCTGGGTGCAGCTGCCGTCCGGGAGGCTCTTGTTGCCCCACGGGATGTCGCGCGGCACGTCGACGGTGATGCCGCCGAGCGCGTCGACGACCGCCTCGAAGCCGTTGAGGTCGACCATGATGAAGTAGTCGACCTCGATGCCGAGGGCGCCCTCGACGGCCCACTTGGTGGCGTCGGCGCCGGGGTCGCCGACCCCCGCGAACACGTCGGGGTGGTCGCGCGGGACGTTGCGGTAGACGGCGTTGAGCATCCACTCGCCGGCGTCGCCGCCGCCCACGAAGCCGTCGGGGTACGCGTCGGCGAGCGGGGTGCCCTCGGGGAACGGGAAGCGCTGGAGGTTGCGCGGCAGCGAGATCATGGTCGTCGCGCCGGTCTCGGTGTCGATGCTGGCGAGGATCTGGGTGTCCGGACGGAGTCCCTCGCGGCCCTCGCCGGCGTCGCCGCCCAGGAACAGCACGTTCAGCCGCGGCTTGTCGGCCCACGGGTCGGACACGTCGACCTCGGGCGTGGTGTTGCTGGCGCCGGACGACGCGAGGTTGCCGACCAGCTCGCGCTGGGTGAAGGCGTACCGCGAGCCGAGCGCCATGGGCGCGACGACGACCGACGCGCACAGGATGACGACGAGGGCGCCGGCCAGCCGCTTGCCGCCGGTGAGGCCCTGGGGCTCCAGCGAGCGGTGCGTGCCGAGGGCGATGAGCAGCCAGGCGAGCGCGCCGGCCGCGAGCAGCGTGCCGACGATGAGCATCATCTGCCGGTCGCCACCGTACGAGAGCAGCTCCGACCTCGGGACGAGCGCGAGCACGGCCAGGCCGAGGATGGCCAACGCCGCCAGGACCACCAGCACCGTCGTGCCCAGACGCCGCTTGCCCGCGGCGATGAGGCCGGTGCCCGGGATCAGCGAGCCGAGTGCGGTGAAGCCGATGAACCGGCCGTAGCGCTCGTTGCGCTGCTGCCGGCGCGACTGCAACCGAGCGCGTCGAGCACCCTGAGCTCGTCGGGCACGCGCCACCTGCCGGTCACCCCTCCTCGCTCTCGCGTCGTCGTCAGCTCTCATGATCCGCTCTATTCGCCGAAGCCAGGATAATCACACCGAGGCCTGGCCCAGCCGGACGTCCGTGTAACCGTCTCTGTTACAAGACGCCCGAACAGCCACAAAGGTTGCCGACGTGACGACGATCACCGGCACGATCGCCGGCACGATCAGCGGCCCTGTCACCGGCCCAGCAGACCCCGGACGTCGGCATCCTCGACCTGAGCGAAGTCGTCGTACCACTCGCCGACCGCGTTGAACGACGCCGGGATCCGCAGCACCACGACGGCGTCCACGGTGGCGGCCAGATCCTCGACGGTGTCCCTAGGCCCCACCGGCACCGCGACGAGGACGCGTCCCGGCCCCGGCTCGGCCGACGCGAGCAGCTCGGCCGCCGCCCGGATCGTCGCGCCGGTCGCGATGCCGTCGTCGACGAGGACGACGGTCCTGGCCCTCAGCCGCGGCGGCGGGCGGTCGCCGCGCAGCAGCCGCTCCCGCTCCTCGGCGGCGCCCTGCGCGCGGCTGAAGGCGTCCTCGACCTCCGCCGTCCCCAGGTGGATGCGGCGGGCGACCTCGCCGTTGACGACCCGGTGTCCCGACGCGGTGACGGCGCCCAGCGCGAGCTCCGGCTGCCACGGGACGCCGACCTTGCGCACCACCAGCACGTCCAGCTCCCCGCCGACGGCGGCGGCCACCCGTGCCGCGACGGCCACGCCGCCGCGCGGCAACCCCAGCACCAGCACGTCCTCGACGTCGCCGAGCTGCTCCTGGACCGCCGCACCGAGCTGCTCGCCCGCGTCGCGGCGGTCCCGCCAGAGTCGTGCACGAGGCCTCACACCACCTGACTTTGCCGTCTCCGGCCGTGGAACGGTAGCCTTGCGTCGCCCGGTCTTGCACCCGGGCGAAGGAGGCGTCGCCTAGCCCGGTTTATGGCGCCCGCCTGCTAAGCGGGTTGAGGGCTCAAACCCTCTCGCGGGTTCAAATCCCGCCGCCTCCGCACCACCAGCACCATCGCAGGGCCGGTCCGAGACACGGACCGGCCCGACGTGCATCCGACTGCAGTTCTCGCGAGACTCGAATCAGCCTCTTCTGCATCATCGCGACCGCGTGCGCCGCGCGGACCCGACCTCGACGGGTCAGGGCCCAACACCTGCATACTCACCGCGATGGCGCCGTGCTCATAGAGGCCTTCTGGTCCCGCACCGTGCCGTTGGCACCACGGGTGCCGCTGCGTGATCGCTACACCCACGTCGACCCACCCTGTCGAACCAACGACCCGCAGCCATGACGCCTCAGTTGGCCTGCAACTTGGCATTTCAGGTAGATTGTCGCCGTGCTTCTGGCGTACGTCGATGAATCCTTTAGTCGAGACTGGTACTATATGGCCGCATTGTTGTGTGACGGCGCAGGTGCGAAGGCCATTGGGCA
Organism: Jiangella mangrovi; assembly: GCF_014204975.1. Lineage (NCBI taxonomy): Bacteria > Bacillati > Actinomycetota > Actinomycetes > Jiangellales > Jiangellaceae > Jiangella > Jiangella mangrovi. Next base: position 2,051,697 of record NZ_JACHMM010000001.1, on the reverse strand, counting down.
GGCGCTCGACGGTGTAGTCGAGAAGGCAATTAAGGACCATGGCGTACCCGCGGACGCAGAGCTTCACGGCTACGAACTTTTCCAAGGTGAAGGCTGGTGGAAGGACCTGCCGCCGCGCGCAAGGATCGGCGTCTACAACGACGCATTCAGCGTGATCGGCGAACACGCGAGAGCAATCATCCTTCGCGGCTTGGACTCTGCGGGCCTGCGCGACCGTTATCCCCAGCCGGACCCGCCACATTCTCTCGTGCTGATGGCTCTACTCGAACGTATAGATGAGTATTCGAGGGCGGCCGGCGAACACGCACTTGTGATCGCAGATGAAGTGGGTGAGCAAGCCAAGCACCGATCCGACCTGGCTAGTTATCGGAAGTCAGGCACGTGGGGGTACCGAGCCGCGAAGATCACACAGATCGTCGATACTCTGCACTTTGCGCCGTCGAATGCCTCACGCCTCGTCCAAGCGATCGATCTGGTGGTCTTCCTGTATCGGCGAATTGAGACACATGTTGAGCCGAACGAGAAGGCGAGGCGTGCGAACGCCAACCTATGGGCGAGGATCGAGCCGAAGGTGGCTCATCGCAGATGCTGGTACCCGATGGCGAATCGCACCTAGATGCACGAAGACCCCGCACTTGAGGCGGGGTCTAAGGCGGGTTCGGAACATGTTCCTGGCTTTAAGGTTACGCTTGCTGAGCGTCGCTTGGCAAGCAGCCGGTCGGATGCGACAACTTCGAGGCTGAGGTGTCCACCTCCTGACCACCCGCAAGAATACTGGGACAGGACCCGATCGGGTCCGGCCCGACGTGCATCGGGGCCATGGACGGGGAGGCTCACGTGGCCGAGACGCTGACCGAGACGACGGTGGCCGAGGTCATGGCCGAGCTGGCCGCGCTCGAGGACCCGAAGGCGCGCGAGGTGAACGAGCGGCACGGCGACGACCACGGGGTCAACCTGAGCAAGCTGCGCGCCGTCGCGAAGCGGCTGAAGACCCAGCACGAGCTCGCCCGCCGGCTCTGGGCCACCGACGACACCGCCGCGCGGCTGCTGGCGCTGCTGATCTGCCGCCCGAAGGCGTTCGAGCGCGACGAGCTGGACGCGATGATCCGCCAGACGCGCGCCCCCAAGGTGCACGACTGGCTGGTCAACTACGTGGTGAGGAAGAGCCCGCACTGCGAAGAGCTGCGGGTGGCCTGGTTCGCCGACCCCGACCCCGTCGTCGCGAGCGCGGGCTGGGCGCTGACCACCGACCGCGTGGCGAGGCAGCCCGACGGCCTCGACCTCGACGGACTGCTCGACCTCGTCGAGGCCGGCATGAAGGACGCGCCCGAGCGCCTGCAGTGGGCGATGAACCACTGCCTCGCCCAGATCGGCATCGAGAACCCCGCCCTGCGCGCCCGGGCCATCGGCATCGGCGAGCGCCTCGAGGTGCTGAAGGACTACCCGACCTCGCCCGGCTGCATCCCACCGTTCGCGCCCACCTGGATCACCGAGATGGTCCGCCGCCAGGGGGCGTGAGGCCGGGTCAGTCGGTGTAGAGACAGAAGGGGTGGCCCACGGGGTCGAGGCAGACGCGGACGTGGGCCTGCGGCTGGAAGTCCGCCACCCGCGCACCGCAGCCGACGGCGTGGGCGACCGCCGCCTCGAGGTCGTCGACCTCGATGTCGAGGTGCATGAGCATCTGCTGGTGGTCGCCGTCGGCCGGCCAGACCGGCGGCCGGAACCGCGACTCCCGCTGGAACGCGATCGTCGGCCCGACCGCGGGGCTGCGCAGGACCACCCACTCCGGTGCGTCGTCGCGGACCTGCCAGCCGAGCAGGCGCCGATAGAAGTCGGCCAGGGCGCGCGGGTCCGGCGCCCCGATGACGAACCCCGACAGACTGAAGGTGGGCGAGTCGGACATCGCGGAGACCTCTCGACGGCGGCGTTGTTCCTGGACCGTTACCCGATCCGCCATCGATATCCGGCATTTCAGTTGCTAGTGTCAGGACCTGCTTCGACGTGCTCACGAGAGGTATCCGCAGATGCCCACTTCGTCCAAGCGGTCCGCGGTCGCGGCTGCCCTGATCGTGGCGGCCGGCGTCGCGCTGGCCGGGTGCGGTGGCGACGACCCCGCCGAGGCCTCCGGCGACCCGTCCGCAACACCCGCCTGGGACTCCACGCGCGCCCCCGGCGGCGCCACGGAGCCCGGCGCGACCCCTGCATCCGACGCACCCGCCGACGCACCGGCGGCCGACTCCGGGCAGCCCGCCGCCGAGGGCGGCGATACCCCCGGTGACCAGGCCGGCGGCGATGCCGCGGGAGCACCGGCCGGTGGCGACGCGGCCGGTGAGGCACCGGCCGGGGCCGACGGCGGCACGGGAGGGACGGGCGGCACCGGCGGTACCGCGGGCGACGGCGGCACCGAGGACCCGCCCACCGATCCCATCGCGCAGCCCGTCGACGCCTGCACGCTGGGGGTCGACGAGATCGCCGGCGTGCTCGGCGCCGGCCCGACGCCCGAGGACATGTCCGACCCGGCCGAGTTCGGGCCGGTCTGCGCCTGGACCGGCGCCAGCGGCCACGAGCTCATCGTCAACGTCGCGGGCTTCGACGAGTGGGTCGGCATCGACAGCCTGCTGGGCGGCGGCGCGGAGGAGATCGACGACCTCGGGTCCGAGGCATGGGCGTCGCTCGGAGCGCCGTCGAACGTGCAGGTGGCGTGGCGCCGCGACGACATCTCCGTGTCCGTCGCCGCCAGCCTCGAGAGCGGCGGCGACGCCGTCCTCGACGTCGCCCGCGCCATCGACGCGGCCCTGCTGGCTGCGGGCTACTGAAACGCAGCCGTCAGCTGATCTCGTACTCGTCGCCGACGGCGCGCTGCAGGTCGTCCTTCGTCACCGTGTCGTCCGGCGCCGTGATGTGCCAGCGGTGGCCGAACGGGTCGTAGAGCCAGCCGCCGCGGCCGTGCGGCGAGTCGGTGACCGGCCGGTCGACGGTGGCGCCGGCGGCGATCGCCCGCGAGAAGAAGCCGTCGACGTCGTCGACCTCGAGGACCAACGACACCGACGTCCGGCCCGGGTCGGGCGCGTACACGCCGCCGTCGGGCCACTCGTCGGCGATCATGACGCGGGCGCCCTCGACGGTGAACTCGGCGTGGCCGATGCTGCCGGTCGAGGGGTCGGTCCAGCGCGAGGTCTCGACCGCGCCGAACGCCGTCGCGTAGAAGTCGAGCGCGGCGGCGGTCTCCTTGGCGCACAGATACGGCGTGACGGTTCCCATGGCGGCCACGCTAGGCCCGAGTCGGTACAGCGGGCTTGGACGAATGTGACCCCGTCACGCGGCCGAGTACAACCCGAGGTCGACGGCGCGCAGCGCGAGCAGCAGGTCGGCCCTGATCAGCTCGTCCGGACCGGCCAGCCCGAGCAGGGACGCCACCCGGCGCAGCCGATAGGACACCGTGTTCTCGTGCACCGCGAGCCGCTCCGCCGTCCGCCGCACCGACAGCCCGGTCGCGAGGTACGCCCGGACGGTGTCGACGAGCTGCCCGTGCCCGGCCAGCGGCTCCAGCGCCCGGGCCGCCAGTCGCCGGGCGTCCAGCGGGTTGTCGATCAGCATGACGTCCGCGATGACCTGGTCGAACGGGACCACGACGCGGTCGAGCCCGGCCCGGCGTCCGGCCTCGAGCGCGGCCACCGCCTCCCGGCACGACGCCGCCGTCTCGCCCAGGCGGTCCCGCGGCTCGCCCAGCCCGATCACCGTCCCGGCCGCCACGCCCGGACGGACGGCCGCCCGCGCCAGCATGTCGCTGATGCCGGGCAGGTCGGGCAGCACCAGCAGGATCGTCGCGTCCTTCGCGCCGACCAGGATCCGCGACCGCAGCCGCGGCCGCAGGGCGTCGAGGATCTCGCGCTGCGCCCGCGCCAGCCGCAGCGGGTCGTCGCGCTGCGGGTCGTCACCGGGACCACCGCCGACGGCGACGGCGCGATGCGGCACCTGGGCGGCCACGCCGATCAGCCGGGCCCGTTCCTCGACGTGCGCCGGGTCCAGCGGCTCGCCGCCGGCCAGCCGCGACACCAGGTCGGTCGCGATCTGGTCCAGGTGCGCCGCCGCCTCGGTGCGCGTGCGCCGGTACGCCTCCGTGGACACCGCGACCATGACGTCGACGGCGGCGGCCAGCAGCCGGGCCAGCCGCGTGTACTCCTCGGGCGGCATCGGCGGGCCGGCGGCGACCAGCTGGTCCAGCAGCCGGCGCTCCGCCGAGTGCCACGACGCCACCACGCCCTCGATCGGCACGCCCTGCACCGCCCGCCGCTCGCCGAGCTGGGCCGCGGGCGTCACTTCGTCGGGGCGCAGCCCGCGGTTCCCGGCCACCGCGACGAGCAGCGCGCGCAGGTTCGGGGTCACGACGCCGACCAGATCGTCGAGGTCCATGCGCGCGTCGTCGTAGCCGGGCAACCGCTCCCACACGTCGGACACCAGCGTTTGTGCCACGTCGGAAACACGGCTGAGAAGAAGCTCGGCCCGTTGTGTCAGATCCACAAAACGTAGTGTGGCAACTTCCGGAGATACCCCATAGAGCGACGGGCGGATTGTGGACACCATGGCACCCCAACAGGCAGCCGGCCGACCGGGGAGGCATCAGTGAGCACCGAGAGTGACACCACAGCCGTCCAGAGCACCGTGGCCGCGGACATGGAGGACCACGCCCTCGAACCGGTGCCGGCCGACCGCCGCAAGCCGCTGATCCAGCTGATCGTGGTCCAGATGGGCTGGAACATCAGCGTCAGCAGCTTCCTGGTCGGCGGGGTCGTCGGCGGCGGCACCACGCTCACCGAGGGCCTGCTGGCGATCCTGCTCGGCAACGTCCTGCTCGCGATCGTGGCCAGCCTCGTCGGCATGGTCGGCTTCCGCACCGGCCTGACCAGCTACCTCACCTCGCGGGCGGTGTTCGGCGTCCACGGCGCGGTCATCGTGTCGCTGTTCCTGGGCGTGGTCGCCATGGGCTTCATCGGCGTCCTGATGGACACCTGGGGCCTGGCGGTGAACCAGCTCATCCCGGAGATCCCGAAGTGGGCGTTCATCCTCGCGTTCAGCGCGGCGATCCTGACGACGGCGATCTTCGGCTTCAAGGGCCTGCACCGGTACTCGGCCATCGCGGTGCCGGTCCAGGTGGCGATCGCCCTGTTCGCGCTGGTCCGCATCGCCGACCTCGACGGCGGTTTCGGCGAGGTCGTCGACTACGCTCCCGCGGCCCCCATCGGCTTCTCCGTGGCGATCGGCGCGGTCATCGCGACGTGGGTCACGGGCGCCGCGCTGGTCGGCGACGTGCAGCGCTACGCCGTCCGGGCCCGCGACGTCGTGATCTCCACGTTCTGCGGCTTCGCCGTGGGCGCCGCGATCTTCGAGACCATCGCCACCGTGTCGGCCATGAAGGTCGGCAACAGCAACTTCGTCGTCGTCATGCAGGGCCTCGGGCTGCTCGCGCCGGCGGCCGTCATGCTGTTCCTGGCGCTCTGGAACACGGCGGACAACAACATCTACTCCGCGTCGCTGGCCTTCACCAACGCCTCGAACACGCTCGGCCTCAAGGTGGCGAAGCCGGTGTGGACGGTCATCGCCGTCGTGATCGCGCTGCTCATCGCGTTCGCCGGGCTGGCCGCGGAGTTCCAGCGGTTCCTCGGCGTCATCTCGGTGGTGGTCCCGCCGTTCGCCGGGGTGCTGATCGCCTACTTCTGGGTGGTGGTCCGGCGCTGGGACGCGAACGAGCTGCTGCGGACGGCGCCGTCGGTGCGCTGGGAGGCGCTCGGCTGCTGGGTCGCCGGCGCACTGATCGCCCGGTACACCGACCTGCTCATCGCCGACGCCATCGAGGGCCTGGTCGCCGGCTTCGTCCTGTACGCCGTCATCGGGACCGCGATCTCCCGATGGCGTTCCCCGTCCTCGTCCTCGTCCTCGTCCCCGGCCGCGGAGGTGCGCTCGTGAGGTTCGGACTCGGTGTCCCCACCGGCACCGAAGGGCTGATGTACCCCGTCCCGTACGCCGACATCGACCAGGCCGTCGAGCTCGCGGTGACGGCGGAGCGGCTCGGCTTCGAGTCGATCTGGGGCAACGACCACCTGACGACGCAGCGCTACGTCCGCGCCGAGTTCGACCGGGCGCCGCGGTACTACGACCCGTTCGGCTACCTCAGCTACGTGGCCGCCGTCACCGAGCGGATCCGGCTCGCGACGGCGGTCATGGTGCTGCCGTTCCGGCACCCTGTGGTCGCGGCGAAGCAGGCCGCCACGCTGGACCAGCTCTCGCACGGCCGCGCAGTGCTCGGCGTCGGCATCGGCGCCTACCGCGAGGAGCTCGAGGCCGTCGAGCCCGGCCGGAAGGTCCACCGCGGCGAGCACGCCGAGGAGGCGATCCCGGCGCTGCGCGCGCTGCTCACCGAGCGGTCGGCGTCGTTCCACGGCACCTGGGTGGAGTTCACCGACGTCGAGAGCTTCCCGAAGCCCTACCGGGAGCGGCGGCTGCCGATCCTGTCCGGTGGCAACTCGCCCGGCTCTCGGTCGAGGGCGGCGCGCTACGGCGACGGCTGGCTGCCGGCCTGCCTCACGCCCGACGAGGTCCGGGTCGCGCTGGGCGCCATCGGGACCGAGGCCGCCGAGCACGGCCGCGAGCTGCCGGCGGACTTCGAGGTCGCGCTGCAGGTGGCCGTCAGCGTCGCGCAGACCCGCGAGGAGGCCTGGCGGCGGTTCGAGTCGTCGCAGGTCTTCAAGCACCTCGCGTCGCTGTCCAGGACCACGCTGAAGGACCAGGGCGTCGGCGACCTCGCCGCCCGCAACCTCATCGGCACCCCCGACGACGTCGCCGCGCAGGTGAGCGCCTACCGCGACGCCGGGGTGACGACGCTGGCCGGCCTGCTGTTCGCCACCGACACCGTCGAGGAGACGGCTGAGGCGATGGCCGGGTTCAGCGAGACGATCATCGCCGGTACGACGAGAGGCAGCCGATGACGGCAGGCACCACCCGGTTCACCGTTCCACCCCGTCCCGGTGTCGACACGGCCGCCCTCGCGCGCCACCGGCTCGACCGGCTCCGGGCCGGGCTCGCGGAGCAGCCCTACGACGCCGTCGTGCTGACCGAGCCGGAGAGCGTGCTGTACGCGACCGGCTACCGCAGCATGCCGGGACAGGTGTTCCGCACCCATCGGATGGCGGCGCTCGTGACCGCCTCCGACCTCTGGCTGGTGGCGCCGGCGGCCGACGTGCCGGCCGCCGACGCCACCTCCGTCCCGGTCGGCCGGATCTCGCCGTTCGGCCGGTTCTACGTCGAGTCCGGCTCGCCCGACCCCGTCACCGAGGTCGCCGACCGGCACGACGGGCTGGCCGCGGCGCTCGCCACCGCGGTGGCCGAGCTGCCGCAGTCGACCCGGCTGGCGGTGGAGACCCGCGACCTTCCCGCCGACGTGCTGGCCGCGTGCGGCGACGTGGTCGACGACGGCGCCGGCCTGCTGTTCGCGGCCCGGTCGCGCAAGCTCCCCGCCGAGGTGGAGCTGCTGCGCTACGCCGCCCGCCTGGCCGAGGCCGGCATCGACGCCGCGCTGGAGGCCGCCGGGCCGGGCACCACCGAGGCCGAGCTCGCCGCCGTCGTCGCCGGGACCATGGTCGCCGGGGGTGGCGACCCCCGCTTCGTCGTCGCGCTCACCGGTGAGCGGTCGGCGCTGGCCGACGCCGTCCCGTCGAACCGCGCCTGGCAGCCGGGCGAGATCGCCCGGTTCGACGTCGGCTGCGTCGTGGACGGGTACTGGTCCGACATCGGCCGCACCGCCGTGCTGGGCGAGCCGACTGCCCGGCAGCGCCACGTCTACGCCGCCGTCCGCGCGGGTGAGGACGAGCAGCTCGCGGCCGCCCGGCCCGGCCTGCCCGCCGCCGAGCTCTTCGGGATCGGGCTCGCCGCCGTCGCGCGCGGCGTCCCCCGGTACCGTCGGCAGCACTGCGGACACGGCATCGGCCTGTCGATCTACGAGCCGCCGATCGTCGCGCCCGGCGTCGGCACCGAGCTCGCGGCGGACATGACGTTCTGCTTCGAGACGCCGTACTACGAGCTGGGATGGGGCGGGATGATGGTCGAGGACGCGGTGGTCGTCACCGGCGACGGCGTCGAGGTGCTGACCCGCTCCAGCCGCGACCTGCGGGTGGTGCCGGCATGACGTACACCCGCACCCTGGCCTGCCTGCGCTGCGCGGCGACCTATCCCGACCCGTCGCTCGAGCTGGTCGGGCGCGGCTGCCCTTCGTGCGAGGCCGGCGGCGTGCCGGCCAACGTGCTGCCGGTGTACGACCTTTCCGGCCGGAACGCCGTGCCGGTGGCCGACGGCGAGCCCGGCCTGTTCCGCTATCGGGCGCTGCTCCCACTGGCGGCGGACACCCGGGCGGTGAGCCTCGCCGAGGGCGCGACCCCCGTGGTCGCTCTGCCGGCCGTCGCCGCGGAGCTGGGGGTCGGCACCGTCGTCGTGAAGGACGAGACCCGCAACCCCACGTGGTCGTACAAGGACCGGCTCGCCGCTGTCGCCGTCACCAAGGCGGTCGAGCTGGGCATCAACACCGTCGTCGTCGCGAGCACCGGCAACCACGGAGCCGCCATCGCGGCCTACGCCGCGCGGGCGGGGCTGCGCTGCGTCGTGCTGACGGTGGCCAGCGTGCCGTCGACCATGAAGACGCTCATGCAGGTGTACGGCGCGTCGGTGGTCGCCCTGCCGGAGCCGCGGCAGCGCTGGTCGCTGATGCGCGAGCTGGTCCGGACGTTCGGCTGGCTGGCGATGTCCGGGCACGCCGACCCGCCCGTGGGCTCGAACCCGTACGGCGTCGACGGCTACAAGACCATCGCCTACGAGCTGGTCGAGCAGCTCCCGTCGCCGCCGGACGTCGTGGTGGTCCCGACGGCGTACGCCGACGGCCTGGCAGGCATCGCCCGCGGGTTCGCCGACCTCGTCGCACTCGGCCTGATCGAGCGCGCGCCGCGCATGGTGGCCGCCGAGCCGTTCGGCCCGCACGCGGCCGCGCTGGCGAGCGGGTCCGAGCTGGCCGGCCCGGTGCCGTACGAACCGTCGGTCGCGTTCTCGACGGCGTCGCCGGTCGGCACGTTCCAGGGGCTGAGCGCGCTGCGCTCCACCGGAGGCAGCGCCGTCGCCGTTCCGGACGACGGTGTCACCCTGCGCGCCCAGCGCGACCTGGCCGCGTCGGCCGGGCTGTACCAGGAGGCGGCGTCGGCGACGGCGTGGCCGGCCCTGGCGACGCTGGCGGCGCAGGGTTCGCTCGGCCGGGACGCGTCGGTCGTCGTCATCGGCACGTCCACCGGGCTCAAGGACGTGGGCGCCACGGCGGCCACGCTGCCCGAGGTGCCGGTCATCGAGCCGACGGCGGACGCGCTGCTGGCCGCGATCGGGACCTGATGAAGCTCGCCTTCTCCGTGTCGGGGCACCGGCCGAGCCGGTCCGCCGTCGCGGCCGCGATCGCCGCCGAGCAGGCCGGGTTCGACGAGGTCTGGGTCACCGAGGACTACGTCGAGCGCGGCGCGTTCGCGCTGGCCGGCGCGATCGCACAGGCCACGTCGACGATCCGGGTGGGCATCGGCGTGGTCAACCCGTGGACGCGCCATCCCGTGGTGCTCGCCATGGAGTTCGCGACGCTGGACGAGCTGAGCGGCGGGCGGGCGATCGCCGGGCTCGGCGCCAGCAACGAGCGGTGGATGACAGGGCAGCTCGGCATCCCGTTCGAGCGGCCGCTGAGCCGGCTGGCCGAGTCCGTCACGCTGGTCCGGGCGCTCCTGTCGGGCGAGCCGGTGCGCCACGAGGGCGACGCGTACACCGTCGACTCCGGGTTGTCGTTCCGGCCGCTGCGGCCGGACCTGCCGATCGTGCTCGGCGTCAAGGGACCGCGGGCGATCGAGCTGGCGGCCCGGACGGCGGACGGCGTCCTGCTGTCGTTCCTGGCCGGGCCCGAGTACGTGCGGCTGGTGCGGGCGAGCGTCGGGCCGGACGTCCGGCTGGCCGGCTACATCGGGTTGTCGGTCGACGCGTCCGGAGCCGAGGCTCGCGACCGGATCCGGCCGCTGGTCGCACGGTTCCTCGGGATCCACGGCGACCACCTGATCACGCGGTCGGCCGGGCTGTCGCCGTCGTCGTGCGACGAGTTCCGCGCCGGGCTCGTCGCGGGGACGCCGCGGGTGGACCTGGTGAGCGACGAGCTGATGGGGCGGCTGGTGGCGGCCGGCACGCCCGCGGACGTGGCGGCGGCGTTCGGCCGCTTCGCCGACGCCGGCCTCGACGTCGCCGTCGTCCGCGACGACCCGGATGTCGAGCCGGAGCAGACGCTGCGGCAGGCCGCCGACGCGATGGCGGGCGGTCCGGTGGGGTCATAGCGCCACCGAACCGCCCGCCATGCGTGCCTACAGGCCCAGGCGCGCTTTGAGGCCGTCGAGCTCGGCCCAGAGCAGCGTCGGCAGGTGGTCGCCGAACTTCTCGAACCACTCGTTGATGCCCGGGACCTCGGCCCGCCACTCCTCGGGGTCGACGGCGAGGCAGGCGGCCAGCTGTTCCGCCGTCAGGTCCAGGCCCGAGGTGTCGAGCGACTCAGGCGTGGGGACGTGGCCGATCGGCGTCTCCGTCGCGGCCGCCGTGCCCTCCATGCGCTCGATGACCCACTTGAGCACGCGGCCGTTCTCGCCGAAGCCCGGCCAGAGGAAGTCGCCGTCGTCGTCGCGGCGGAACCAGTTGACGTAGAAGATCTTCGGCAGCTTGACCGCGTCGGCGTCCTTGCCCATGGCGATCCAGTGCGCGAAGTAGTCGCCGCTGTTGTAACCGATGAACGGCAGCATGGCCATGGGGTCGCGCCGGACGACGCCCACCTGGCCGGTGGCTGCCGCCGTCGTCTCCGAGGACAGCGTCGCGCCCATGAAGACACCGTGCGTCCAGTCGCGCGCCTCGGTGACCAGCGGGATCGTGGTCCGGCGGCGGCCACCGAAGAGGATCGCCGAGATCGGGACGCCGCGCGGGTCGTCGTACTCCGGCGCGATGATCGGGCACTGCTCGATGGGCGTGCAGAACCGCGAGTTCGGGTGCGAGCTGAGCTCGCCGTTGCCCGGCGTCCAGTCGCGGCCCTTCCAGTCCGTCAGGTGGGCCGGCTCCTCGTCGGTCATGCCCTCCCACCAGATGTCGCCGTCGTCGGTGAGGGCGACGTTGGTGAAGACGCTGTTGCCCTTGGCGATGGTGCGCATGGCGTTCGGGTTGGTCTTCCAGCCGGTGCCGGGCGCGACGCCGAACAGGCCGAACTCGGGGTTGACGGCGTACAGCCGTCCGTCCTCGCCGAAGCGCATCCAGGCGATGTCGTCGCCGAGCGTCTCGACCTTCCAGCCCGGGATGGTCGGCTCGAGCATCGCGAGGTTGGTCTTGCCGCAGGCCGACGGGAACGCGGCGGCGATGTAGTGGACGGCGCCGTGCGGCGCGGTGAGCTTGAGGATGAGCATGTGCTCGGCGAGCCAGCCCTCGTCGCGCGCCATGACGCTGGCGATGCGCAGCGAGTAGCACTTCTTGCCCAGCAGCGAGTTGCCGCCGTAGCCGGAGCCGTACGACCAGATCATCCGCTCCTCGGGGAACTGGGTGATGAACTTGGTCTCGTTGCACGGCCAGGCGACGTCCTGCTGACCCGGCTCCAGCGGCGCGCCCACCGAGTGCAGACACGGCACGAAGTCGGCGTCGTCGCCCATCGCCTCGAGGACGTGGGCGCCCATGCGGGCCATGATGCGCATCGACACGGTGACGTACGGCGAATCGGTCAGCTCGACGCCGAACATCGGGTTCTCGGCGGTCAGCGGGCCCATGCAGAACGGGATGACGTACATGGTGCGGCCGCGCATCGAGCCCTTGTAGAGCTCGGTCATCTCGGCCTTCATCTCGTTCGGGTCGCGCCAGTTGTTCGTCGGACCCGCGTCGGCCTCGTCGACCGAGCAGATGAAGGTGCGCTCCTCGACACGGGCGACGTCCGTCGGGTCCGTGCGAGCCCAGAACGAGTTCGGCTTCTTCTCCGGGTTCAGCCGCACGATGGTGCCGGCGTCGACGAGCTCGTCGGTGAGGGCGGTCCACTCCTCGTCGGACCCGTCGCACCAGTGGATGCGGTCCGGCTGGGTCAGTTCCGCGACCTCGCGGACCCAGGCGAGCAGGCGGGCGTGGGACGTGGGCGCGTCGTCGAGATCGTGTGCTGCTCCGGGTTCGGCGAACGTCGTCATGTAGCGGTCACCCTCTTCGTGTCGGTGCGCGCAGTCGGCCCTGCAGCGCGTTCCGGGTATGCGGAAGCCTCCCTGCCTCAGGCCATTCGGAGACGGGGAGTTGTTTCCGCGGGGATGCTCAGACGCTAGGGCCGGCATCTCAGGGACTGGAACCGACGACGGGGTGATCAGGACCACACAGGGTCCCAAAAATCAGGACAAAGCGGACACTGGTACGTACCTCACCCCACCAGTTGCGAGTGGTGGTACGTACCAGGATGGGTGTCTTGTCTCGCTAGACGACGGCGCCGGCGCGGACGACGGTGCGGCGGTCCGCGGCGCCCCACAGCAGTGACGGGTCGCTGAAGGGGTCGCCGTCGTACAGCACGACGTCGCCGGCCGCGCCCGCCCCGATGCGGCCGAGGTCGTCGCGGCCCAGCAGCAGCGCGTTGACCGACGTGGCGCTGCGCAGCGCGTCGAGCACACCGAGCACCTCGACCTGCAGGCGCAGCCCGACGAGTTGGTCGTCCTCGAGGTCGCCCATGAGGTCGCTGCCGAAGCCGACCCGCACGCCGGCGCTCTTCGCGAGCTCGATCGCGTGCTTCCCGGAGTCGAGGACCTCGCGGTTCTTCGCCTGCGACACCGGGTTCAGCCCGAGCGCGTCGCCGCGCCGGTCCAGCGCGTCGTACGCCGCCAGCGTCGGCACCAGGAACGCGTCGTGGTCGGCCATCAGCTGGGCGGTCGCCTCGTCGAGCAGGTTGCCGTGCTCGATGGAGCGCACGCCGTTCGTCACCGAGTGCTCGATCGCCTCGGGCGAGTACGCGTGCGCGGCTACGTACGACCCGCGGCGGGCCGCCTCGTCGGTGATGGCGCGCACCTCCTCGGGGCTGTACTGCGGGCGGCGGATCGGGTCGGTCAGCGACACCACCCCGCCCGATGTCATGATCTTGATCGCGTGGGCGCCGCGGCGGAACCGCTCGCGGACCGCTGTTCGCACCGCGTCCACACCGTCGACGACCTCGGTCATGTGGGTGTGGCCGACGCACAGGTCGTGGTCGCCCGGACGGGGGTCGCCGTGGCCGCCGGTCTGGGAGAGGGCGGGGCCGGTGTAGAAGTAGCGGGGCGCCGCCGTCAGGCCCTCGTCGATGGCGCAGGCCAGCCCCGGGTCCCCACCCGCGACGTCGCGGACCGTGGTGAAGCCGCGGCGGAGGGCGTTGTTCAGCCGCTGGGCCGCCTTGAGCGCGACGTAGCTCAGCGGGCTCGACTCGATGCCGACCATGTCCAGGCCCACGCCGTACGCGTGGCAGTGCGCGTCGATCAGCCCCGGGACGACGGTGCCGCCCTTCGCATCGACGACGGCGTCAGCGGTGCGGTCCGCGGCGGCGTGCGTCTCCGGGTCGACGATGACGCCGTCGACGATGTGCAGGTCGCCCTCGGTCAGCTCGGCCGAGGAGCCGTCGAAGATGCGCGCGTTCGTGATGGTCAGGCTGGCAGGCTGCTGGCCCATGGGCGGTCACCCTTCGTCTGGTTGTGTTATGTCACACGGTATAGCCGCCGTCCGCCCTGGTCGCCGTGGGTCCGCCCGGTCGTCCGCTGATCCGATTTCGGCGTGGACGCTCGGACCGGTACACTCGGTCACCGGTCCGCTTCGCGCGGATCGAGCGCCCGTAGCTCAACGGATAGAGCATCTGACTACGGATCAGAAGGTTAGGGGTTCGAATCCCTTCGGGCGCGCATCCCAACCCCAGGCCAGAGCACCATCGGCCTGGGGTTTCGTCATATACGAGATCGAGCGGCGGCACGGGATGAAGCAAGGGCGAAGCAGCGGTGAAGAGCCGGCTCCCTAGCGTCGAACCGTCCAGTCACCGATCTTGGAGTCGATCCATGCGTCTCGCCTCTCGCCTCGCCACGACCGGAGTGGTTGCCGCCTTCGCCGTCGGCGGCCTGCTCACCGGCCCCGCGCAAGCCACGCCCGACCGCGCGCCGACGACGGTCACCGCGCAGTCGTCGGGCACGGTCTGGTGCACGAAGGGCCTCGCCGACTGCCGGAGCAAGCGCAACGTCTACGTGTACCTCGGCTGCTGGGCGTCGCCGGTCCGCCCGGCGCAGTGGTACCCGGGGTGGTACCAGTTCGACTGGCGTTGCTGAGGCGCATGGGTGAGCGTCTGGTGGTGCCAGGGCACCACCAGACGCTCACCCATCGGCCCCCACCGGTTGGGCCGCCCCGGCGAGGACGGTGTCGAAGGAGGCGGCGATCGCGGTCCGCGTGCCCAGCCCGGTCCGTTCCTTGATCGCGGCGATGTGCTTGTCGACCGTCTTCTCGGTGATGCCCAGCGCCTCGGCGATGTCGACGTTGCTGGCACCCGCGGCGATCAACGCCGCAACCTGTCCCTGCCGCAGGGTCAGGTACACGGGCTCGGCCGCGGCCCCCGGCCCGGCGGCGGACCCGAGCGATACCGGCAGCGACACCGTCGCCAGGTCCTCACGCCTCGCCAGGCCCAACGCCCGCAGCACCCCCGCCACGTACCCCTCGACCGTCCGCACGCCCAGGAACAGGGCGGCGGCGATCTCGCGGTTGGTGCGCCCGGCCGCGGCCAGGGTCGCGATCTCGAGCTGCCGGGTCGACAAGACGCCTTCGGCGGCGGCGACAGGGGTCCGGAACAGCTGCACCGCCCGGGTGCGGACGGCGGCGACACGGGCCTCGCTGGCGTAGGCGTCGAGGTTCGCCAGGGCGCCCAGCGCCGCGTCGCGGCGCCCGCGGCGGACGGCGTGCGAGAGCAGCAGCCAGCGGGTCCGGAAGATCTCGAACCCGTTGCCGAGGTCCTGGACGACGACGGGGTCCAGCACGGCGCCGTCGGACAGCAGGGCCCGCATGCGCTCCCGCACGATCAGCACGTACGGCGACGGCATCATGTGCTCGACGATGCGCTGCAGCCGCTCGGCGCCGGCGGTGTCGCCGTCGGCCAGCGCGGCGGCGAACAGCATCTCCGCCGTCAGCGCCCGGTCGGCGTTGGTGAGCTCGAGCTCGTCGAGGTCGCCTTCGGCGCGCGCGATGCGGCCGGCACCGTCGACGTCGCCCAGGCTGGTCAGGACGATCGCCATCTCCATGAGCACGGAGTGACCGAGTGAGCGGCGTCCTTCCCGCCAGTCGCCGATCAGGACGAGCCGCTCCAGCTCCTCCATGTCCGCTGGCGGCTGCTCGCGCGACATGACGGCCAGGACGTGCTGGATCGACTTCGCGTGCATCCACCACGACGAGTTGCCCGACGCCGCGAAGCCGGCGAGGCCCCGCTCGACCAGCGGCGTGGCCTCGTCGACGCGCAGCTGGGTCGTGTAGACGCAGCCGATCAGGTGGTCCATGAACGGCGCCATCGCGCCGAGCCCGTGCCGAGCGGCCGCCGCCCGCGCGGCGAGACCGGCCTCGAGCGCCTCCGCGGGGAGCGACTGCGCCAGCGCGAGGGTCGGCACCCAGTAGAGCAGGTCGACGGCGTCGAGCACCTCGTCCGGGTCGTCCCGGGAGAGCAGGGCGAGGAACCCCTGCCGGGCCCGGGCCTCGAGGCCCAGCTGCTCGTCCCAGTCGTCGGCCGACGGCGTCCTGGTCCAGCCCTCCGCGGGCTCGACGCCGTCGACCATCAGCCGGTGGAACGCGACCGCGACCAGCGCGCGGACCTCCGTGGCATCGCGGGCATCGCGGGCGTCGCCGGGCGGCACAAGGTCGAACGAGCCGAAGGCCGGCTCGAACGCCACCCCGAGCTGCTGCTGGACCTCGAGGTCGCGCCGCAGTGCCGCATCGGTCACCGTCGGCAGGACGGCGGTGAGCCGGTCGTGCGCCGGCCGCTCCCGCCCGCTGAGCTGCTCGTACCGCGCCAGCCGCAGCACTCCGCGCGGCGACGAGTCCAGCTCTCGCGCCGTCGAACCCGAGCACAGCGCGGGCAGCGATCCGCTCGCGAGGGCGGCCGCCTCACCGTCGGCGAGACGCTCCGTCACCACCCCGGCCGCCGAGAAACCGTGGAAACCCCCATGCCCCGCGCGCGGCATGCGTAGGAACCCCACTCGTCCACGAAGCGCCCCCTCCCTACGGTCGAGCCCGTGACTTCGACGACCCCTGCCCGCATCAGGGCAGTTGCCACCTGCGCCGTTACCACGGCCCTGCTCGCTCTGACCCTTCCCGCCGGCCCCGCCCAAGCGCTCGGTCTGACCTGCCGCTGGACGGGAGCCGGGGCCGATGCTAACTGGTCCACGGCACCGAACTGGACCGATTGCGGCGGCGGGGCACCGGGCGACGGCGACGGCGTCGTCTTCGGGTCCGGCGCCACGCAGAAGGACGCCGTCAACGACCTCGGTGGCACGACGTTCAGCATCCTGCGCGTCGAGGAGAGCGGCTATGAGCTGTCCGGCGACGACATCGAGGTGAACTTCTTCAACGTCTCGGCGCCGACCACGCTCGGCACGAACCTGGAGCTCCCGACCGGCGCCGGCGAGCACCTGCACCACGTCGCCGCCGACTTCACCATCGCGGCGCCGTACCAGCTGCGGCTCGACCAGGCGGCGAACGCGACCGACCTGATCCAGCTGACGGACGGCGCGACGCTGCAGACCCGCGTCGGCGGCGGTCCCGAGGCGCTGCGGTTCCGCGGCACCGGCACCGTCGAGCTGCGCGGCAGCACGTATGCGGGCACGATCGGCCTGGAGGACGACGTCACGCTGCGCTGCGGTGGCGACGACTGCGGCGGCGCCGGCGGCGCGGTCACCGTCGTCGAGGACGCGTCGCTCGAGTTCACCGGCGACACCGAGTTCCAGCGGGCCATCACGCTCGGCGACGGCGGGGTGCTCGACTCGTACTCGCTGGTCACCGGCCCGCACGCCGTGACGCTGGCCGAGCCGGTCACGATCGGCGCGTGGGTGCGCGTCCAGGGCGGCACCGGCGGCGACCCGCTCGAGTTCGCCGGCGACCTGCACCTCACCGATGACATCCTGGAGGTCGACGGCGCCGCCACCGTGCCGCCGTTCGCCACCCTGACCAGCGACCCGAACGGCGAGCTCCGCGTCGGCACGAGCGAGACGCCGGGCAGCTTCGCCATCGAGGAGGGCCAGCTCGGTCACGAGGGCCTGACCTCGGCCAGCGGCCCCGAGTCGCTGCTCGTCGTGAACGACACGGTCGCGCTCGGCCCCGAGGGGTCCGGCATCACGACGGTGAGCAACGGCGCCACGCTCGGCACCACCGACACGATCACCCTGGACGAGGACCTCCGGCTCGGCGACGGCGCGGCGATCGCGACCCTCGCGCCGGGCGCGAGCCTGACCGTGACCGACCTGCAGCTGGAGACCGGCGGCGGCCGGGCCGAGACCCGCGTGACGCCGTCGGTGATCGACCTGGTGTCGGTCGAGGGGATCGACGGCCTGGAGCTGGCCAGCGCCGGCATCGACGCGCCGATCATCTTCAGCGAGGGCGGCTCGAGCACCTACGCCGGCGACACCGTGGCGGAGAGCGGCGCGGTCGCGCTGCGCCGCGACACCTCCGTCACCGGCGACTTCGAGATCCGGGACGCGCACGTCACGACGATCCACACCGACCACGCCGACCTGCACGACCTGATCCCCGACACCGCAGAGGTGTCGATCACCGGCTCCGGCGCGTTCGTGCTCAACGACAACGAGGCGATCGGCGCGCTGAGCGGCACCGACGCCGCCGGCTCCGTGCTGCTGGTCGACGCGGCGTCCGGCCTGGACGTCACGGGCTCGGCGACGACGGCGTTCGCCGGGGACCTGCGCGGCGGCGGCACGCTGACGCACAGCGGCGACGGGTCGCTCGGGCTCGGCGGCGACTGGACGCAGAACGCCGACGGGTCGCGGCTCGCGGTGGCGGCCGGCACGGTCGCGGTGGACGGCGACCTCGGCCAGACCGGCGCGACGGTCCAGGGAACGCTGCGCGGGACCGGCACGGTCGGCACGCTGACGCTCGACGGCGGAACGGTCGCGGCCGGCGCGTCCGCGGGCTGCCTCACCGTCAATGGTGAGTTCACCGGTGACGGGACCCTCGGCGTCGAGCTCGGCGGCCACGAGCCGTGCGACACGTTCGACCGCATCGCCACCGACCACCAGACCCTCGGCGACGTCACCTGGGATGTCGCGGTGCTCGACGGCTTCCACCCGGCCGAGGGCGACGAGTTCGCCGTCGTCACCACCACGGGCCCGGGCAGCACCGACCTGGCGACCCAGGAGGTCACGTCCGGCGAGTATGTGTTCGACGCGGTGTGGGACGGCACCGACGTGCTGCTGCGGGTCACCTCGGCGCCGGACCAGCCGACGCCGTCGCCGACGGACGAGCCGACCGGGTCGCCCACGGACGGTCCGGGCGGGGACGACTCCGGCGACGAGTCCGGGGACGACTCGGGCTCCGGCGACGACGACCCGGCCGGGGACGACGACCAGCTGCCCGACACCGGCGTGTGGGCGACCGGCGGGATCGTCCTCGCCGCGCTGCTCCTGGCCGGCGGTCTGTTCGCCCTGCGGGCACGCCGGCGGGCACTGGCCTGACGGTCTCGGCTCGCAGGCATCACCCCCAGGCCCCGGCTTCCGCGGCGTCGCGCATGACGTCGCGGAAGTCGCGGGCCGGTCGGCCGAGGGCCCGTTCGACACCGTCGGACAGGTAGGCGTCGATGCCGCGGCGGACCGGGCTCACGCTGATCGCGTAGCCCTCGGCGTCGGCCTCCGGCCAGCCCTGATCCACCAGCTCGCGGACGAAGTCGGCGTGCGAGACGTCCGTGTATCGGACCTCCCGGCCGGTCGCCGCCGCGATCTCCGCGACCGCCTCGCCCATCGTCAGGGCCCGCGGCCCGGACAACTCGTAGGTCTGCCCGACGTGGCCCTCCTCGGTCAGCGCGGCCACCGCGACCGCCGCGATGTCGCCGGCGTCGACGAAGCTCGCGGCGCCGTCGCCGGCGGGCAGCCGCAGCTCGCCGGCCAGGATGGCGTCGCGGAAGAAGCCCTCGCTGAAGTTCTGCGCGAACCAGCCCGGACGCAGGACCGTCCAGTCGACCGCGGCCGAGCGCAGCGCCGCCTCGCCGTCGATGTGCGGGTTGGCGTGCAGCCACTCCGGCGGCAGGTAGCCGTCGACGTCGACGCCGCGGCCCGAGAGCAGCACGATGCGCTTCACGCCGGCATCGAGCGCGGCCGCGAGGAACGGCCGGGTGAGCGGTGCGCCGTCGTACGGGACCACGAAGGCCGAGCGGACGCCGTCGAGCACGGGTCCCCAGGTCGAGTCCTCGGTCCAGTCGAACGGCGGGGTGCTGGAGCGGCCGGCGGCGCGGACCGGCCGGCCGAGGTCGCGGAGCCGGGCGGCGACCCGGCGGCCGACCTTGCCGGTGGCGCCGGTGATCAGAATCGTCATGCGTTCAGCCAACCGGCGATCGCGGAGACGCTGAATGGTCTGAACGCTCCGATTCATGCGGCATCGTCTACGGTGAGTGCATGGACTCGCTCACCGACCTGCTCGACGACGTCCGGGCGCGCGGCGCTCTGGTCGGGCGGACGGTGCTCGACCCGCGGTGGTCCGTGCGGTTCGCGACCGGGTCGGGGCTCACGCTGCTCGCCGTCCTGCGGGGGACCGCGTGGATCCTGCCGCCCGACGGCGCCCCGGTGCGGGTCGGCGCGGGTGACGTCGCCGTCGTCCGCGGGCCCGAGCCGTACACCGTCGCCGTCGACCCGGCGTCGAAGCCCGAGGACGCCGTCACGCTGGCCGACTACTGCGCACGGAGCGTCCGGGCCGGGGCGGCCGGGCGGACCTGCGACCCGGGGGCCGACGGCGACACCGTCGTGCTGACCGGGGACTACGACGGCGCGGCCGGCATCAGCGAACGCCTGCTCGAGGCGCTGCCGCGGGTGCTCGTCATCGCCGACGCCGAGTGCCCGTGCCCCCTGCTGGACGTCGTCGCCGACGAGGTCGCCGCCGAGCGGCCGGGGCAGCAGGTGGTGCTCGACCGCCTGCTCGACCTCATGCTGGTGTCGACGCTGCGCGGCTGGTTCGACCGGCCGCAGGCGCGGGCGCCGCACTGGTACCGGCGGCTCGACGACTCTCCGGTGAGCCGGGCGCTGCGGCTGCTGCACGACGATCCTTCGCGGGCATGGACGGTGGCGTCGCTGGCGACGGCCGCCGGGGTGTCGCGGGCGTTCCTGGCCCGCGAGTTCACCACTCAGGTGGGCGAGCCACCCATGGCCTACCTCGCCGGCTGGCGGCTGGCGATGGCCGCCGACCTGCTGCGCGAGACCGACGCGACCATCGAGGCGATCGCCCGGCGGGTCGGCTACGGCAGCGCGTTCGCGCTCAGCGCCGCGTTCAAGCGGCGGCGCGGGCTGACGCCGTCACATCACCGGGCGGTCAGCCGGCCAGCGCCGCGGCGAGCAGCTCCCGCCGCCGATCCGACGTCGGTCCGAGGAGCCTGAGCGCCTCGTCGTAGGCCGGCCGCGCGTCACCGGGGCGGCCCAGCGCCGCCTTGATGCGCACCTGGGTGAGCAGCACGTCGACCAGTCCGTCGGTCGCGCCCATCGTGCGCAGCACCGCCGTCGCGTCGGCGGCGTACGTCTCGGCGTGGCCGAGATCGCCGGTGAGCAGCGACGCCTCGGCCAGGGTGCCCAGACTCAGGCCCTCGATGATCCGGTTCCCGTCCCGGCGCGACAGCTCCAGCGCGGTGCGGGACTCGGCGGTCCCCTCGTCGAGGCGGCCCAGCTCCGTGAGGATGTGGCCGAGGTTGAAGTGGCAGGCCGCGACCGCGGGTGCGAGCATGGCCGGCGTCGGGTCGGCCTCCCACCGTGCCGCCGCCTCGAGCGCGGCGCGACAGCTGCCGGCCGCGCCCTCCTTGTCGCCGCTCCGGTTCTGCGTGATCGCCAGGTTCACCAGCACGGCCGACTCGGTGCCGACGTCGCCCGCGGCCCGGCACCCGGCCAGGGCCGCCCGCAGGCTCGCGGCTGCGTTGGCGCTGTCGCCGCTGCGGTGGTATGCGTTCCCGAGGTTGTTGTGGGCGATGTACAGCGCCGCCGCGCCGACGTGCGACGCGGCCGCGACCCCGAGCTCGGCGAGGTCGACGCGCAGGTCGCTGTGCGCGGTGCCGATGAGCAGGATGCGGCCGAAGTCCCAGGAGAGCCGCCAGGCGTGCTCGTACATCCCGAAGTCGTGGGCGCGCCGCGTGGCGAACGCCAGGGCCCGGACCTCCGTGGCGCACCACTGCCAAGCCGACTCGGGATCGTCGAAGGTCATCGGCCGCACGTCGGGGGCCGGGGCCGGCAGCGGGTGCTCCTGCCGCCGGGGGCGCAGGCGGCGGGCGGCGTTGCGGACGCTGTGGACGTACCAGTCAAGGGCGCGGACCGACCTCGCGCTGCGCTCCTCGGCGTCATCGGTCCTCTCGGAGAGCATCGCGGCGTAGACCCGCACGAGGTCGTGGAAGCGGTAGCGGCCCCGGACGCTGGACAGCAGCGACAGGTCGGCGAGGTGGTCGAGCAGCCGGCGGGCCACGGGGACCGGGCGGGCGGCGACGGTGCCGGCGAGCTCGGCGCTGAACTCCAGCGGCGTCAGGTAGGCCATCAGGCGGAAGATGCGGGCGGCCTCCGGCTCCAGCGCGGCGTACGACCACGACAGCACCGCCCGCACGCTCGCCGTCGGTCCGTCGCCGAGGTCGTCTAGTGCCTCCAGCCGGGTCTGGTCGTCACGCAGCTCGCGGACCAGCGCCGACAGGTCCAGGTCGCGATGCCGGGCGAGGTACTCGGCGGCGATGACGAGGGCGAGCGGCAGCCGTTCGCACAGTTCGGCCAGCTCGGCGAGCGTGGAGTCGCCGGGGCCGAGGGTGAGGCCGTGCCGGCGCAGGCGCTCACCGAACAGGGCGACGGCGTCGCCGGCGGCCAGCTGGTCGACCGCGATCGGGCGGGCGCCCTCGCGCGCCGACAGTCCGCGCAACGCGCTCCGGCTGGTGACCAGCACCCGGCCGGCCGCGCCGGGGAGCAGTGGCCGGACCTGCTCGGAGTCGCGCACGTTGTCGAGCACGACGAGCATGCGGCGGTCGGCGAGGAGGGTGCGGTAGAGCGCCGCGCGCGCGTCCAGTCCGGCCGGCACCTGGTCGGCCGGGACGCCGAGGCTGCTCAGGACCTCGCCGAGCGCAGTGAGCGGCTCGACGGGCCGGCGGTCGGCGAAGCCGCGCAGGTCGAGGAAGATCTGGCCGTGGGGGAACCAGTCCTGCCGGCGGTGCCCCCAGTGCACAGCCAGCGCGGTCTTGCCGGCCCCGCCCTGCCCCGTCATCGCGACGACCACCGTTCCGGGAGCGGCCGCCGGGTCGTCGACGCGGAAGGCGTCGTCCAGCGTGGCGAGCAGGTCGGCGCGCCCGACGAGGTCGACGTCGGCTGGGAGCTGCCGCGGAGGCACCGTGCCGACGTCGACCTCGGCAGCGGCCGAGCCGTCCGTCACCGCCGAGCCGGCCGTCGCCGCGCTACCCGTCACCGCCGCGCTACCCGTCACCGCAGTGCGGCCCACCGGCGCCGGCGAGCCGCCGGGGTCCAGCAGCTCCGCGTACAGCCGCCGCAGCTCGGGGCCCGGGTCGGCGCCGAGCTCCTCGGCCAACCGCTGCCGCACCTGCTCGTACGTCGCCAGGGCCTCGGCATCACGGCCGCCGGCGGTCAGGAGCCGCAGGTGCCGGGCCCAGAGCGACTCGCGCAGCGGATGCCGCGCGACCTCGGCGCGGATCCGGCCGGCCGCCTCGTCGATCTCGCCGGCCGCGAGCGAGAGGTCGACGGCGCGCTCGAGGGCACCCAGGTAGCGCTCGGTCAGCCGCGGGACCTCGACCGACGCCAGCGCGCCGGCCTCGACCCCGTCGTAGGGGGTGCCGCGCCAGAGCTCCAGCGCCTGGCCGAGGAGCTTGCGCTCGGTGTGCGGGTCGGCGGTCGCCGCGGCCTCGTCGAGCAGCGCCTCGAACCGCAGCGCGTCGACCTGGCCCGGGCCGATGCGGAGCACGTACCCGCCCGGCCGGCTCGCGACCACATCGTCGGGCAGGGTGGCGCGCAGCCGCGCGACCCACGTCTGCACCGTCCGGCGCAGGTTGACCGGCGGCGAGTCGCCCCACACGTGCTCGCCGATGGCGTCCGCCGACACCGTCCGCCCCGCCGACGCCGCCAGCACTGCGAGGATCCCGCGCAGCCGGTCACTGCTGACCAACACCGGGACGCCGCAGCGCAGCAGCTCGAACGGACCGAGCAGGCCGATCGACACCTCGCTGCCGTCGTGGCCCGAGGCTCCGGCGCCGGCGTTCGGCGGAGCGATCACCCGTCCAGCATTGCCGTAGTCGGGTGACGATGTCATCCTCCCTCGTCAATCCCCGGAGGTGACCGCCCGCGAGGCGGTGCTGCCGCCGAGTCGGCCCGGGTGAAACGTCCGGGCCGGGTCGGGACACATCACCAGTGACGGAACTCTCCGACTACGGCAGGAAGGAGCGGCGTGCCGGCCTGGAGTCGACCCCACCGCGACCATGACCCCGCGTCTGGACGGACCCGGTCCGAGACGAGGTTCGAGACCCTGTTCGCGGCGGAGTCGCGCGCGATCCTGGGCTACGCCCTGCGCCGCGTCGACGCCGCAGAGGACGCGGCGGACGTGGTCGCCGAGACCTTCCTGGTCGCCTGGCGCCGCATCGACGACGTCCCTGCCGGTTCCGACGCCCGGCCCTGGCTCTACGGCGTCGCCCGGAGGGTGGTGGCGAACCAGGTCCGTGGGACACGGCGCCGGACCCGGCTGGGCGAACGGCTCCGCGACGAGCTGCTGACCAGGCCGGACGTGATCCGCCACGACGAGGACGACGCGGCCGCGACGGTCCGGGAGGCGATGCTGCGCCTGTCGGACGACGACCGCGAGCTGCTCCGGCTGACCAGCTGGGAGGGCCTCGGGCCGGCCGAGCTGGCGACTGCGATGTCGGTGCCGCCGGCCACCGTGCGGACCCGGTTGCACCGTGCCCGCCACCGGCTGCGGACGGAGCTCGAGGCGCTCGGCTGGGCCGGCGAACGCCAGGCGCTGACCGGACATGTGAACGGTGACGGACGGCTGTCCGTCCGGCTGGAGGAGGGGACATGAGGGATGAGCTGGACGCGCTGGTCGAGCGGACCTCACGGGTCAGCGACGCCGATGCCGAGGCGTTGCCCCTTCGCGCGGCCGAAGCCGACCTGATGGAGGAGATCATGTCCACATCCGTTCTGGAGTCCTTGCCGGGGACAGAGCCGCCACGACGGCACCGCGGTGCCCGGCGGCTGGTGGCACTGGCCGGTGCCGCGGCCGCGGTGACCGCCGGTGTGCTCGTCGTCCAGCCCGGCGGCGACGAGCAGCCCGCCTGGGCGGCCGAGGTGCTCGAGGTCGCCGAGTCGGCGCCCCGGTTGATCGTCGACGATCCGGACTGGCGGATCACTCGCGCCGACGAGTTCGGCGTGGAGCGCGGGGAGACGACCTTCTCGGACGGCACCGACGAGCTGGAGCTCTCGTGGTTGCCCGGGGACTCCTACGACGACGTGATCGCCGACCGCCACTACAACATGGGTCACGAGGACTCCATCGTCGTCGCCGGTCACGAGGCGGCTCTCATGCAGTACGCCGACAGCTCGGTCTTCACGACGGTCTGGCAGCAGAACGGCTACACGATGCAGGCCGTGGGCCGCACCTTCGACGACCAGGACTCGTACGAGGACGTTCTGCGTGGGCTCACCGAGACCGACGTCGACACCTGGCTGTCGGCCATGCCCGAGAACGTCGTGCAACCGGACCAAGGGGAGTCCGTCGTGACCGAGATGCTCGACGGCCTGCCGCTGCCGGCGGGCTTCGACTCGAGCACACTGGCCGAGGACGGCGTCCGCGACCGGTACCACGTGGGTGCGCGGGTCGCCGGCGCCGTGGCCTGTGCCTGGATCGCGCAGTGGGCGGAGGCCACCGAGACCGGCGACACCGCCGCGGCGGACCAGGCCGTCGCCGCCATGGCCACGTCGCGGGACTGGCCGGTGCTCCAAGAGCTGCAGGCCGGCGGCGACTACCCCGACGTCCTCTGGGAGTACGCCGATGCGGTGGCCAACGGCGGGCTCGACGCCGAGGGCCGCAGCATCACCGCTGAGGTGACCGGTGGCGACAGCGACGCCGTCGGCATCGCCTACCGCGAGGTGCTCGGCTGCTCCTGACCGCCCATCGCCGTAGGTCCCCCGGCGCCGCCCTGACACTCGCGTCCGAGTGCCGGGGCGGTGGCGACTGCGGCCGCCTCGCCGGGGCCGCCGCAAGCAGCAGACGTCGAGGAATCGTCCGCCGCTCGGCAGCGACCGGTCTCAGCTCATGGGCATCACCTGCCTCACCGCACAGGCCGTGCGGGCGAGGTCGCGCTGGTCGACCTGCTCGCCGCCGCCGAACACCCGCACCGCGACGCCGGGGGCGGCCAGCCAGAACAGCTCGCCGGCACCGGTGAACCCTGGGCCGTCGGGATGGTCGAACGGCTCGGTGGCCCAGGCGGCGGGATCGCGCTCGAGGTACTCGGCCAGGAACCCGCGCAGTGCCGCCGCGTCGGTGAAGGACGGGCTGCGCATGACCGTGACCTGGAGGTCGACCCGGTAGGACTCGTCGGGGTAGGGCCCGGACTCCCAGACCCGCGAGCGGAAGCCGACGTCGTCCCACTCGTAGGCGAAGTCGGTGACGAGCGGCCCGATGCCCGGCGGCACCCACCTGAGGGCGAAGCCGTCGAGCCAGCGGAGATGTCGCGGCGGCCGCACGGGGCCACAGTCCGCGGACCCGTCCTTCGCGGGCACCGCGGCCGCAACCCCCGCCATCGGCGCAACCCCCGCCGCCGGCGCAACCCCTGCAATCGCCGCCGCACCCGCCGACCCGCCCGCGACCAGCGCGGCGACCGTGAGACCGCACACCGCGGCACCCCTGATGAACTGCATGGATGGAGTCCTCTCACCCGACGATGACGAGACCCGGGGGCCTCGGTCCGGCTACCCGGCCGGACCCCTTCATCGTTCGCCGATCACCCACCCGCCCGCATCCGCCGAACCCCGAAATGTGGATGAGCCGTCATATCCGTCGAGCCTGTGGACAACCCCGATCCGCGTGGCGTCCCCGTCGTCACGAACCGATGACGGTTACGATCCGCTGTGATCGACATGTCTCTGGGGGGAGGCGACGTGGCGGGCGCGAGTCCCGTCACGCCTCGATGGGTGCGGGAGTAGGGAATCGATGCCGCTGACGCTGCGCTACGTCGCGCGCTCTGACGTCGGCCTGGTCCGGGAGGGCAACGAGGACTCCGGCTACGCCGGGCCCTACCTCCTGGCCGTCGCCGACGGCATGGGCGGGCACGCAGCCGGCGAGGTCGCCAGCCGAGCCACCATCGAGGAGCTCCTCAACGCCGACCACCTGCCCGACGGCGACCCCATCGACGCCCTGTCCGCGGCGGTCAGCGCCGCCAACAGCCGCATCGACCAGCTCGCCCGGGCCGACCCGACGCGCGCCGGCATGGGCACCACCAGCACCTCGCTGCTCTGGAACGGCCTGCAGCTGGCGCTCGGCCACATCGGCGACTCCCGGGCCTACCTGCTGCGCGACGGCGCGCTGACGCAGATCACCCGCGACCACACCTTCGTCCAGTCGCTGGTCGACGACGGCCGCATCACGCCCGACGACGCCCGCGAGCATCCGGCCCGCTCCGTCGTCACGAAGGTGCTGCAGGGCCAGTCGCCCATCCATCCTGACTACTCGATCATCGACGTCCAGCCCGGCGACCGCGTGCTCATCTGCAGCGACGGCCTCACCGACGTGGTGACCGACCGCGAGATCGAGGACACGCTGGCCCGCGCACGCACCGTCGAGGACGCCGCCGACCAGCTCGTCGCGATGACGCTCGACGCCGGCGCGCCGGACAACGTCACGGTCGTCATCGGCGAGCTCGCCGAGGTCGACGCCGCCGACACCGTCGTCGACGCCCGCGAGTCGATCATCGTCGGGTCGGCCGCCGAGGACCACGAGGACGGCGAGCCGGCCGAGTACGAGCACGACCCCGAGGCGATGCGCTACGCACCGCGAGCCCGGCGCCGGCGGCGACGGCGCTGGCTGCGCCCGGTCATCGCCGTGGCCGCCGTGGTGGCGGTCGGCTGGGCCGGGCTCACGTACGCCAACGACTGGGTCCGCGACCAGTACTACATCGGCGCGAGCGGCGGTCAGGTCGCGATCTACCAGGGCGTCCGGCACGAGCTGGGGCCGGTCCACCTGTCCGAGCTGTACGACGTCCCCGGCGACCTGCCGCTGGAGGCCCTTCCCGACGTCTACCGCAACGAGGTGGGCGCGACCATCGCCGCCGACGACCTCGACGAGGCCGAGCAGCTGGTCCACACCCTCCGGCTGCGCGCCTGCCGGGCCCAGGAGCGCGGGGCCGGCACGGCCACAGCCGGCAACGACGCCGGCGACGACGCCGACTTCCCCGGCCTGGACTGCACCGAGTAGCGGTCAGACCAGGACCACCTTGCCGGTCGTCCGGCGGCTCTCGAGCGCGGCGTGCGCGTCGGCGGCGTTCTCGAGCGGGAACCGCTGCACCCGCGGCACCAGCTCACCGGCGGCGGCCGCGGCCAGCGCCCGCGTCTCGAGGTCGCGCAGCGCCCCCGGCCGAGCGGTCAGGCGCCGCCCGACGGCCCAGGTGGCGGTCAGCCCGCGATCGACCAGATCGACCGGCTCGAACGGCACCATGACGCCGGACGACCAGCCGAACATCACCAGCCTGCCGCCCACGCCCATCAGGTCCATGGCCGCCCGCCCGATGGTCCCGCCGACGCCGTCGAGCACCACCGTGACCGCACGATCACCGAGCGCACGACGAACCGCCTCCGGCCACCCCGGCGCCTCGTAGGAGACCGCGACCGACGCGCCCGACGCCCGCACGAGAGCCACCTTCTCGGCCCCGCCCGCCACCCCGCCGACGACGGCGCCGGCATTGTGGCCCGCCTGGACGAAGAGGCTCCCCAACCCGCCCGCCGCGGCCGTCACCAGCACGACGTCATCGGCCCGCAACCCGGCGACGTCCAGCACGCCGACCGCGGTCCGTCCCGTCCCGATCATCGCCACCGCCGCGTCGGACCCCAGCCCGTCCGGCACCTCGTGCAGCGACGCCACGGGCGCCACCGCGAGCCGCGCGTACCCGGCGCTCGCCGCGCCCAGGTGCGCCACCACCCGCCGCCCCACCCAGGCCGCGCTGACGCCGTCGCCGACCAGGTCCACCGTGCCGGCGACCTCGCGCCCCGGAATGGCCGGCAGCGACGGCGCCGCCAGCGGACCCCCGCCGGACGAGCCTGCCCGCAGCGCGGTGTCGACCAGGTGCACGCCGCTGGCCTCGACAGCGATGCGCACCTGGCCCGCCGCCGGAACCGGATCGGGCACCTCCTCGTAGCGCAGGTTCGTGGCCGGGCCGAACTCGTGCAACCGGATCGCATGCATGACCGTTACGCTAGAACCTGAACCTTCATTGAGGTCAAGCAGAGGACGCCGCATGGACACCGTCGCGTGGAACAAGTCCGAGCTGAGCGTCGGCGAGCTGTCGCAGCGCAGCGGCGTCGCGGTGTCGGCGCTGCACTTCTACGAGCGGCAGGGGCTGATCAGCTCGCGGCGCACGGCCGGCAACCAGCGCCGGTACCTGCGGCCGACGCTGCGCCGGGTCGCGCTGATCCGCATCGCGCAGCGCGTCGGCATCCCGCTGGCCGACATCAACCGCGCGCTGGCGAGCCTCCCCGACGGCCGCACGCCCAACCAGAAGGACTGGGAGAAGCTGTCCCGGCAGTGGCGGGCCGAGCTGGACGAGCGGATCCGGCGGCTGCAGCAGCTGCGCGACGACTTCACCGACTGCATCGGCTGCGGCTGCCTGTCGATGCGCAACTGCGGGCTGGCCAACTCCCACGACGAGCTGGGGGAACACGGTCCGGGCCCGCGGCGGCTCATCGAGGTCGACGACGGCGGCAGCTGCGGCTGATCACGTCCCGGCCGGGGCCACGCCGCCCAGGAGCTGCTCGCAGGCCAGCAGCAGCACCCCGGCGCTCCACGCGTGCGACAGCGTCAGCAGCATGCCCTTCGGCTGGAAGCACTCCGTCTGGTAGTACCGCTCGGTGATCATCCCGCGGTAGGCGTTGACCTCGCCGTCGGCGGCCGGGACCAGCTGGCGGAAGCAGGCCACCGCCTCCTCGGCCCGCTCGCGGTAGTGCGGGTCGCCGGTCGCCGCGGACAGCTCGGCCAGCTCCTCCGTGCAGACCAGGCCGTAGGCGTGCAGGTGCTGGTTCGACGGCGACGCCTGGTCGCCGCCGCGGGTGGCGAAGCCGTAGATCCCCAGCGGCGTCCGCGGCGCGAAGCGCACGTTGTAGGTGTAGCGGAACGTCAGCATCCAGTCCGCGGCCCGCGTCGCCAGCTCGAGCCAGCGCGCGGCACCGGTCCGCCGGTACAACGCCACGTACGCCATGACGGCCGCGTAGCCGTCCTCCGACGTCGGCGCGAGGTCGACGTCCTCCGGGGCACCGTGGATGAACTCGCGCTCGACGAAGCGCGCGTAGTACTCGCCGGCGCGTTCGGCCGCCGCCAGGTAGGACCCGTCGGCGTCGAGGCCCGCGGCAGAGCAGAACGCGGCGATCCAGGTCAGCCCGGACGCGCCCGCCCACGAGAGCACCCGGCCGTCCTCGGCGTGGTGGACGGAGCCCAGGTTGCCGTCGGCGCGCTGCCGGTCGCGGATCACGTCGAGGTTGGACCGCGCCGCCGTGATCCACTCGGCGCGGTCGTCGAGGTCCAGCGCGCGCAGCAGGAACAGCGTCGCCTCGCCGAGCGTCCGGGCGTGCAGGCCGTCCTTGATGGGCGTCCAGCTCTGCGTCCACCCGCGGGACCGCTCCCACCGTCCCCAGAAGGTGCCCGACGGCGACAGGGTCGCGCAGCAGAAGTCGATGACCCGTGTCGCGGCCTCGACGGCGGCGGCCGAACCGGTCCGCCGGCCATGCGCCAGCAGCGCGTACGCCCACGGGATGCCGCTGACCCAGCCGACGTGCATGGCCTGCCGGTCGACGGGACGGCCGTCGTTGCCGCTGACCTCGCGGTCGAAGCCGACGGTCTCGAGCAGCACGCCGGGGTCGGGATCGTAGTGCCAGCGGACCAGCCCTTCGGCGGCGATCGTGGCCGCGTCGGGCACGGACACCCAGGGCTCGACGGGGTGAAGCGGCCGGTTGCGCTCGTGGACGGCACGCAGGACCGGGGCGTAGGCGTGCCGGTCGGGCGGCAGCGCCCCGGCGGAGATCCGCAGCTCGACCCGCTCGCCGGGTCGCCAGACGTGCGCCGCCGCCTGCGCCGGCAGCGGCGTGCCGGACCCGTAGTACGTGACGGGGTCCTCGCGGAACGGCACGACGACGTGCACGTCGGCGTCGTCGGCGCGGTGGGCGAACCCGATCCCGGCCGGACCGGCCGCCGTCACCTCGTCCGTGGCGACCACCACACCGCCCGCCGCGCCCCACGCGAACACCGCGGGCGTCGCGGCGCGGTCGGCCCGGAAGGACCAGTGATCGCTGACCATGCCGGCGGGGTCGTCGGCGCCGGCCTCGAACCGCGGGAACCGGCGGTCGCAGTCGGCCGGGCGGTTCTCGCCGTAGAACAGGCCGGGGATCATCCACCAGGGATCGGCGGCGCCGGCCACGGACGCGACCAGCCGCAGGTGCCCGGTGACCGGATCCGGCCCGGTGGGCAGCACGGACAGCGCGACCTCCGCGAGCCCCGTCGGCGACGCCGTCCCGATCGACACCGCGACGGCGAACGGCCCGACGACGACCTTCCCGTCACCCGGCCCGACCGCAGCCGACCCCGTCACCACCCCCGACGCGTCGAGCGCCTCGAGCCGCAGGACCGGCAGCGCCGGCAGGTCAGTCATCCGCGCCGGACGCGGGCGGGTCGCCGTCGACCGGCCACTCGAGCAGGTCGACCTCGACGATCGGCTCGGCCGGGTCGCGTGGGACGCGGAACGTCCGCAGCTGGTACGGCCCGAAGTCGGCCTCGACCACGCGGTCCAGCACCGGCACCGCCAGCCGGACCCCGTCGGCCGCGACCCCCGTCGTCTCCACCGCCCGCACGATCAGGTCCGGAGCCGACGCGTCGCCGTCCTCCCAGCCCTTGACCGCGGTGATCATGACCGAGCCGCCGCCGTCGGCCGCAAACGAGCCCGCGCCCGGCAAGGCACCGTCGTGGAAGCTCTCCAGCATCGCCCGCGGCGCCGAGCCCAGCACCGCCGCCCGCCGCGACAGCGCCGCCGTCCGCCAGTCGCCCGCGTGCGGCACCAGCAGGTAGCTGAACCGCTGCACGCCCTGGTCCTGGAACGAGTAGAAGCCGTCGGGGTCGAGCAGCCGCGGGTCGTGCCACGAGTAGACCGGGCTGCGCACGGCGGTGATGCCGATGGACGGCGACACCCCGTCGGCCGCCGGGGACACGTCGTACCCGTGCTTGGCGTTGTTCACGACGGCCAGGCCGGCCCCCGCGTCAGAGGACGAGAGATCCACCCACGACTGTCCGGGCTCCTCGGCGCCGTCGACCGGTCGTTCCAGCGTGCCGAACGGGATCTCGTAGGTCGCCGCCGGGTCGTCGAGCGCGACCGGGAAGCGCAGCTTGAGCAGGTGCGCCTGCTCGCGCCAGTCGATGGTCACCCGGACCTCGAGCTCGTCGGCGCCCTGCCGCAGGATGAACTCCTCGGTCATGGTCGAGCGGCCCCACGCGCGCTCGACCCGCAGCCGGGCCCGCTCCGGGCCGCTCTCGCGCAGCACCACGCGCGTGGTCCGCATCGCCTCGCCCGGCCACGCGTACGTCACCACGCCGTGGCCCCAGGTGTCGGTCGGGTCCTCGCTGACCTGTGTGTGCTCGCCGGTCGCGCCGGCCACCAGGTCGACGCCGGTGCGCTTGTCCAGCAGACTCGACAGCCAGCCGGTCGACGGGTCCAGCTCGACCCGCAGCACGTCGTTCTCGAGGACCGTCTCCGACGCCGTCAGCGCGCCGGCCGGGACCGGCACCCGCCCGGGCCGCAGCCGGTAGAGCCGGTAGCCCAGCGGCGGCAGCTCGGCCCGGAACACCACGGCGCCACGGCCCTTGTCGTTCGTCGTCGCGACCGACTGGGTCGGCTGCGACGGCGTCAGCGCACCGCCCGCGTCGACCACGTGCACGCCGGTGGGCTGCACGCCGTACTGAAGCTCGACGTCGGTCACGACCGGCCACGGGTGCGGGTTGAACACCAGCACCGGCTGGGTGCCGTCCTCGAACGGGACGGCGACGTCGCGGGCGATCTGGTTGTGGACGCGGGTGATGATCCGCTTGGCGATCGCCACCGCCTCGCCGAGCTGGTCGCGCGCGTCGTCGTAGGCGGGCTCGATGGCCGAACCGGGCAGGATGTCGTGGAACTGGTTGAACAGCAGCTGCTTCCAGGCGTGCCCGAGCTCGTCGCGCGGGTACGCGGCGCCGTGCGTCACCGAGCCGACCGCGGCCCAGCGCTCCGCCGACAGCAGCGCCGCCTGCGTCCGCCGTACCCACTGCTTGATGCCGGAGTGCGCCGAGTAGCAGCCGGACGCGTGGTGCTGCAGGTCGTCGCGCCAGACGGGCAGCGCGTCGGCCGGGCCGAGCCGGGTGATCAGCTCGTCGAAGTAGCGCCGCGGCGAGGACATGATCATCCTTCCGTACGAACCGCGCTGGTCGTGGCGGTGGATGGACTCGATGTTCGCCTTGGTCGGGCCGCCGCCGTGGTTGCCGACGCCGTAGAAGATCATGACGTCGCCGAGCGACCGGTCCAGCTGGCCGAGCGACTTCTCCGTCTGGTGGGCGACGTCGCCGGGCGGGCTGCAGTACTCGAACGGGATCCGGTACGCGAGCACGCGGCTGCCGTCGGGCGCCTCCCACCAGAACGCGGTGCCGTCGAGGTCGCTCTCGTGCGGGCCGGGACGCAGGAACGTGTAGGAGTCCATCCGCTGGCCGCGCAGGATCGCCGGCAGCATGGCGTGGTGGCCGAACGGGTCGGCGTTCATGCCGACGCTCGCCACCACGCCGAACCGTTCGTGCAGGTAGCGCTGGCCGTAGAGGCCCTGCCGGACGAACGACTCGCCGCCGGGCGTGTTGCAGTCGGGCTCGACCCACCAGCCGCCGGTCATGACCCAGCGGCCCTCGGCGACGCGCTTGCGGATCTGCTCGAACAGGTCCGGGTCCTGCTCCTCGACCCAGGACAGCAGCACGACCTGGTCGCAGGTGAACACGAAGTCCGGGTACTCGTCCAGGCGGTGGACGGCAGACCAGAAGGTCGCACGGGCCTCCTGGTAGCCCTCCTGCCACGGCCAGAGCCAGACCGGGTCGAGGTGGGCGTTGCCGACCATGTGCAGCGTGCGCTTGCGCGCGGCCGGCGGCCGGTGGGCGTCGTCGCTCATGCGGTCCGATCCTCCGGTGCTGTCTTGGCGGTCGCGGCCGCCCAGTCGTCGGCGATCTCGCTGATCAGGTGCAGCGCGAGGGTGTGCATCTCCTGGATCCGCGGGGTCTGCGTCGACGGCGCCAGCAGCGCGTGGTCGGCGTACGCCCGGGCCGGCCCGCCGTCGCCGCCACCGAACAGCACCGTCGTGGCGCCGTTCTTGCGGGCGGCCTCGAGCGCGGCGACGACGTTGGGCGAGCGCCCGCTGGTCGTGAACGCCGCGACGACGTCGCCCGGCCGGGCCAGCGCCTCGACCTGGCGGGCGAACACGTCGTCGTAGGAGTAGTCGTTGGCGATGCAGGTCATGACGGTGGGGTCGGTGGTGAGCGTGACGGCGGGCAGCGGCCGGCGGTCGTGCCGGTAGTGCCCGATCAGCTCGCCGGCGAGGTGCTGGGCGTCGGCGGCGCTGCCCCCGTTGCCGAAGGTGTAGAGGACGCCACCGGACGCGAACGCCGCGCAGATCAGGCTACCCACCTCGCGGACGACGGGCGCCAGCTGGCGCATCGCCTCGGCGACGGCGACGTGGTCGCTCAGCTGCTGGTCGACCTGGTCAGGCATGCTCGCCCTCCTGCGCGTCCAGCGCGACCACGCCGGCACCGACCACGCAGACCACGTCGCCGAGCCCGGCCAGCACCACGCGGGCCGCCTTGGCCGCCGGCGGCATCGCGTCGCGCGCCACGGCTTCGGCGACCGGCTCGAGCAGCATGGCGCCGGAGCGCGTGACCCCGCCGCCGAGCACCACGAGCTCGGGCTCGAACACGTTCACGAGGTCCGTCAGCGCCTGGCCCAGCACGTCGGTCGTCTCGGTCCAGATCGCCCGCGCGTACCCGTCACCCGCGAGTGCCGCCGCGGCGACGTCGGCCGCCGTCGGCTGCTCGATCGCGGCGAGGCTCGACGGCGAGCCGTCCGGCGACACCCGCCCCGCGCGCAGCCCCTCGACCGCCCGCTCGGCGATGTTCGTGCCGGAGACGTACGCCTCGAGGCAGCCGCGCCGGCCGCACGTGCAGGGCCGCCCGCCGGGGCGGACCATGAGGTGGCCGAGCTCGCCGCCGTTGCCGGCCGCGCCCCGGTGCAGCTGCCCGTCGATGACGGCGCCCCCGCCGACGCCCGTCGAGATGGTGAGGTAGATCATCGTGCTCACACCGCGGGCCGCGCCGAAGCGGTGCTCGCCCAGGGCCGCGGCGGTGGCGTCGTTCTCGAGGTAGGCCGGCACCCCGAACTCGTCGCTCGTCATCGACCCGAGCGGCACGTCCAGCCAGCCCGGCAGGTGCGGCGGCGAGATGAGGACGCCGGTGCCGCTGTCGAGCGGCCCGCCGCACGAGATGCCGACGGCGTCGACCGGCCGGTCCAGCCCGGCGGCGGCGATGGCCCGATGGCCCAGCTCGAACAGCCGCGGGATCACGACGTCGGGCCCCTCCCAGCGGCGGGTCGGCTCGACGACCAGCCCGTGCACCTCGCCGTCGGCCGTGACGACGCCGACCGCCAGCTTGGTGCCGCCGATGTCCAGCGACAGCACCGCCCGCCCCGGTGCGTGGGAATCCTGCTCGTCGGTCATGCGGTCCGCTTCTCCGTCCCTGCGCGTCACGTGGGATCGATCCCAGGTGGCCCATCGCATCATGACAACTGATCCCCACTCAGGTCAAGAGGGATCGTTCCCACAAGCCTTTGACCAAGATTTGTCCTTACGGCGTCACCTGCGGTTCCGCTGTGGTCGCCCGAGAGGTTCAAGCCGGGCGGACGTTTCTTGCAGCGGGGCGTGCGCCGCAGGCAGAGGCCCGGGCCCGAGCCGTCGCCGGGCCCGAGCCGTCGCCGGGGCGGGGGGTGAGGTCAGGCGGGGAGGCGGCGGGTGGAGGCGCGCTCGACGAAGGTCGTCGACACCTCGACGGTGACCGGTGCGGCGTCCGGCTCGGCGATGCGGTCCAGCAGCCGGCGTACGGCGGTCTCGCCGAGCGCGGCCTCGTCCTGCGCGACGGCGGTGAGGCCGGGGGTGACCAGGCTCATCCAGGGCGCGTCGTCGAAAGAGACCA
Organism: Jiangella mangrovi; assembly: GCF_014204975.1. Lineage (NCBI taxonomy): Bacteria > Bacillati > Actinomycetota > Actinomycetes > Jiangellales > Jiangellaceae > Jiangella > Jiangella mangrovi. The sequence continues at coordinate 2,015,955 of NZ_JACHMM010000001.1, read as the reverse complement.
GGCTGACGTCGTCGGGGATGCTCAGGCCGAGGTCGTTCGCGGCCCGCCAGACGCCCTCAGCGAGGACGTTGTTGGCCGCGAACACGGCGGTCGGCCGCTCGTCCGGACCGAGCAGCGCCCGAGCCGCGGCCCGGGCGGCGTCGACGTCCCAGCCGGAGGAGACGACGAGGTCGGGGTCGAGCGCGATGCCGGCCGCCGCCAGCGCCGTCTGGTAGCCGGCGTGCCGGTCGCGCCCGGTGGTCCACGTGGTCTCGTCGATGAACAGCGCGATGCGCCGGTGCCCGAGCCCGACCAGGTGCTCGATGACCTGCTGCGAGGCACCCTGGTTGTCGACGACGACGGCGTCGCAGTCACCGGCCGCGAACTGCCGGTCGATCTCGACCACGGGGATGCGGTGCCGGGAGAGGTAGGTGGTGACGTCGGCCGAGACCGGCGTGACGACGACCCCGGCGACCCGCGTGGCGACGAACGTCTCGGCGGCCTCGACCTGGGCCTCGGCGGAGCCGCCGTCCTCGGCGAGCACGAGGCTGTAGCCCTGGGTGCGGGCGGCCTGGCCCACGCCGGCGGCGAGCCGCGCGTAGAACGAGTTGCGCAGGTCCGACACCAGCACGCCGAGCGAGAGGCTGACCTGCTGCTTGAGGTAGCGGGCGGTGGCGTCGGGGACGTAGCGCAGGTTCTCGGCGGCGGCGAGGACGCGTTCGCGCACGTCGGTGGCGACGTAGCCCCGGCCCGTGAGCGCGCGCGACGCCGTCGACCGCGAGACCCCGGCGGCCACGGCGACGTCCTTGATGGTCGCGCGCCGCATCAGCTCCGGCGCGGCCGCAGCCCCGGCGCCCACGACGGCAGCCGAACCAGCGCCGTCACCGTTGGCCTGTCGCCCCACTTGCGCCACCCCCTCGTCACGGCTCCACGACGTCGACGAACGCCTCGACGTGCTGACCGAGGCGCAGCTCGCCGGCCGTCACGTCGGCCGCGATCGGTGTGCGGCGACGCGGCGGGCCGCCGGCCGTGACGTCGAACGTGGCGGTGGCCACTTCGCCCGCCGCCAGCGTGAGCACCTGCTCGGCCGGTGCCGCCGCCCAGCCTATAGGGATCACCATCCGCACGCTGACCTCCGCCTTCTCGCGGAGTGGGTTGCGTACCATCACGTCGAAACGCTGCGTCCGTCCGGCCCTCACCGCACTGCGGTACGGCGTGATCGCCGCGGCGACCCCGCCGGCGCCGAAGTCGACGGCGTCGAGCGGCAGCAGCTCCTCGTGCAGCTCGACCAGCTCGTCGCCCAGCTCGGTCAGCAGGTCGAGGTAGGCGTCGTCGACCCAACGTGGCTCCCAGTGACCGGTCACCATGAGCCCAGGCGCGACCCGCCGGTACAGCGCCGCGCTGCGCTGGTAGTCGCCGATGCGGAACAGGTTGCGGTACTGGTAGTTCAGCAGCTCGCGACGCCCGCCGCCGGGCACGCCGAGCCCCTCCTGCTGGTCCCCGGTCGCCAGCACCCGCACGCCGTCGACCATGAACTCGAAGCCCGCGTGGTACAGCGTGTGACCGGGCAGGTCGTGCACCGTGATCTCGTACTCGTGCCACCGGAACCACTCGCCGAGGGGCAGCGACCGGTCGACCGGAATCGGGTCGTACCAGAGGCACGGCAGGTCGTAGCGCTCCGGCCGCTCGAGGATCGGCGTCACGTGCGCCGGCGCCCAGATCTCGGTCCCCTCCACGTCGCGCAGCAGCGGCATCCCGGCCACGTGGTCGTCGTGGTAGTGCGTGGGCAGCGCGACCTCGATCTTCGTGACGCCGTACTGACGGCGCAGCGCCGGCAGCGACGCGAGCCACGGCCGCCGCGACGCACGGTCGGTACCCGACGGCAGCCCCGTCGTCATGTCGTAGCCGTAGTCGATGACCAGAGCGTTCCCCGTCTCGGACAGCAGCACGTACGAGCACGAGTTGGCGGTGCGGTTGAGCAGCAGGTGCGGGGTCAGCTCCCGGAACGGCTCGTCGAGGCGGGTGCGGAGGTCCCACGGCTGCGGCCGGCGGGCGTCGACGTAGCGCTGCATCCGCTCGGCCAGCAGCTCCAGAGCAGCCCGGGGGTCGGGCATCGGCTCGCCGTGCGACGGCAGCAGCAGGTCCAGCGGCTGCTCGAGCAGCTGGTAGCAGCTGAGCACCGTCATGGCCGGGCCCTCGTTCTCGGTGTAGGACCACTGCGTGGCGGCCAGCGACCACACCTTGCCCGGCGCGTGGATGAGGTCGCCGGTGAACGCGATGCCGCCGACGACGTAGGTGACCGAGCCGGTCGTGTGCCCGGGCGTCGGCAGCACCCGGACCTCCACGCCCCCGTACGTGGCTGTGCGGTACTCCGGGACGGTGCTCGCCACGGCGACCGGTTCCAGGATCGAGAACTTGTCCTGCCGCAGGTTGTAGTCGTTGACGATCGGCCGACCCGCCCACATGTCGTCGACGTGGGCGAACAGGTCCTGCTCCACCGGCGGCACGTGGACGGCGATGCCGGCCGCCACGGCGCGCGGCAGCCCCTGGCCCTGGTCGCGGTGGTGGTGCGTCATGAGCACGTCGGTCAGCCGCTCGATGCCCATGTCGGCGAGGTGGTCGAGGACCGCGCCGGACCCGAAGTCGACGGCGACGCCGTCGCGCCCGTTCGGCGAACGGACGACGTAGACGTTGCAGGTGTCCCGGACCCGGAACACCCCTGGCGCGACCTCGTTCCACGACATAGCCCTGATGGTATCGTTCCCACAATGCTGACTCCCCAGCCCAGGAACCTCCAGACCAGGGGGAACGACGGCGTCAGCATCGGTTCCGTCGTGGTCGACGCGCCCGGCACCTGCGCGAACGCCGCCGCCGTCCTGACGTCGCTCCCGACCACGGACCGGGGTGAGCCGGTCACCGTCGTCGTCGAGATCTCGCCGGGCGGTCCCTCCGAGGGTTACCGGCTGACCGTCGAGGGCACGACCGCGACGATCACCGCGTCGGACCCGGCCGGTGCGTTCTACGGCGCCCAGACGCTGCGGTCCCTGGTACAGGCCGACGGCGACGGCGTGCTGCCGCCCGTCACCGTCGAGGACCACCCCGAGCTGCGCTGGCGCGGCACCATCGAGGGCTTCTACGGCCCGCCGTGGTCGCACGCGGACCGGCTGTCGCACCTGGAGTTCGCCGGACGGCACAAGCTCAACACCTACGTCTACGCACCCAAGGACGACCCGTACCACCGCAAGCAGTGGCGCGAGCCGTATCCGCCGGCCGAGCTGGACCGCATCGGCGAGCTGGCCGCGGCGGCGCGGCGGTCGCACGTGCGGTTCGTGTTCGCCGTCTCGCCCGGCCTCTCGATGGTCTACAGCGACCCGGCCGAGCTGGAGCTGCTGGTGGCGAAGCTCGAGCAGGTCCGGAGCGTCGGCGTGGACGACGTCGCGCTGCTGTTCGACGACATCCCGCCGGACCTCTCGCACGAGGCGGACGTGGCGGCGTTCGGCGACGCGCCCGGGTCGGCGGCGCGAGCGCACGCCGCGGTCTGCCGCTCCGTCATCGAGCGGCTGGGCCGGCCACTGATCATGGTGCCGACCGACTACGCGGGCACCGAGCCGACGCCGCACCGCGATCTGCTGGCCGCCGAACTGCCGCCCGAGGTGCTGGTCTGGTGGACCGGCCGCGACATCGTGGTCGGCGACATCACCCGCGCGGAGATCGACGCGGCCGCGGCGTCGTACGGGCACGAGCTGCTGCTCTGGGACAACTTCCCGGTCAACGACTTCGACTTCCCGCGGCTGTTCCTCGGCCCGCTGGTCGGGCGGCCGGCTTCACTCGACGGTGCCCGCTTCGCCGGGATCACCGCGAACCCGATGCCGCACGAGGCCGCATCGCGCATCGCCGTGGCCACGGTGGCGGACTGGGCGTGGAACCCGGGTGGGTACGACGCGCTCGCCGCACACCATCGGGCGCTGGACGCCGTCGGGGCGACGGAAGCGGTCCGGACGCTGGCCCGCGCGTGCGCGTCCTGGCCGCCGTCGGCGCCGCAGGACCCGGCGCTCTCGGCGCTGTGCGACGCCGCGCTGGGTGGGTCGCTCGCGGCGGCCGAGGCGCTGCGGGACCGGTTCGCGGCCATGGTGGCGGCGGCCCCCGACGGCGAGCGCGAGCCGGCCGACCGGATCGAGCGCGAGGTCATGCCGTGGCTGGTCGCGCTGGCCGACACCGGCCGTGCCGGGCTCGCCGCCCTGGTCGCGCTGGCGCCGTCGGCCGGTGAGGTGGAACGCGCGGCGGCGGCCGACGCCCTCGCCGTCGCCGAATCGCACGAGGAACAGAACGTGCTCAGGACCGTCGTCCCGCCGTTCGTCCGGGCCGTGCTCCGTTGGCCCCGGCGATGGAACGACTAGTCAAGTGTCTATACGTTGCGTAGGCTTGTAGGTGCCGAAGGCAGTAGCCCGAAGGTATGGGAGCCTCGCGGCCAGGCGGAATGACTGGTAGGCGGGGCTTCACGCTATCCGGCTTCTATGACCGTCAATCGGTCGGGCACCATCGCGTGCAGACAGTTCTCGCGTGCGCTATGCCGAGACCGGCAGATGTAGAGCCGGCAGTCCTCGGTGACCTCGAGGACGGTCTCGAGGATCTGCGCCTTCCGCGTCGGCCGTGTTTCGGCCTTGAAGTGAATTCGCTGCTGCTTTCCCACCAGGAGTTCGCGCAGGGCCTGACGGGCGGCCGTGACCTCGCCGCCCGCGATCACCGTGGCGGCGACGATGTAGTCGCCCTTCTTCGATTCGTCGGCGTATGCGTGCAGCGCCAAGCGCGCACCCCCTTCCCGGATTGTCGATCTTCACCACCTTCCAGTGTGCCTTGGGGCGCTGACATTCCCCGTCGGGCGATAGGGCGAACGGGCGTGAGGTGGGCACCAGGCTTCAGCGTGCGTTCTCGGGACTCCTGACCGGGGCCGGTTCCGCCGGTGCCTCGCGCAGGCCGAGCCGGTCGTACACGCGACGCAGCGGACGGGGCGCCCACCACGCCGCCGATCCGAGCAGCGCGAGCCCGGCCGGCACCAGCACGCCGCGGACCAGCGTCGCGTCGATGAGGATGGCGATGCCGCTGCCGATGCCGAACATCTGGATGAAGCTCACGCCGCTGGTGCCGAACGCGAAGAAGTTGACCGCCAGCAGGATCGCCGCCGTGGTGACGATGCGGCCGGTGTGCGACAGGCCGTCGACCACGGCGGGCACCGGGGCCGCGCCGGCGTCGTGGCGCTCCTTGACCCGGCTGACCACGAACACCTCGTAGTCCATGGACAGCCCGAACGCGATGCAGAAGAGCAGCACGAGCATGCTGATGTCGAGCGGCAGCGGGGTGAAGCCGAGCGGCGAGGAGAACCAGCCCTCCTGGAAGACCAGCACCATCAGGCCGAGCGTCGCCGACAGCGCGAACAGGTTGAACAGCAGCGCCCGCAGCGGCTGCAGGATCCCGCCGGTGAACAGGAAGAGCAGAACGATCATGATGACCGCGATGGCGCCGGCCGCGAACCAGAGCCGGCTGCCGATCGCCTCCTTGCTGTCGACCAGCCGAGCCGCCTCGCCGCCGACCATCGCCGTCACGCCGTCCGGCGGCTCGACGTCGCGGATCGCGCCGACGAGGTCCTGCGCCTCGGCCGAGCGCGGGTCGGCGTCGGTGCGGACGAGCAGCAGCGTGGCGTCCGATCCCTCCGTAGCGGTCACCTTCGTCACGCCCGGCAGCCCGGACAGCTCGCCGGTGTAGGCGTCGACGGCGTCGGCGGAGAGTTCCGGGGTCGTCACCACCTGGATCGCCCGGGTGTCGTCGGCCGGGAAGGACTCGCGCATCGCGTCGCCGACCACGCGGCTGTCGCTGGCCGTGGTGAGGACCCGATCGTCCGGGGTGCCGAACTCGACCTTCAGCAGCGGCGCGGCGGCCAGCAGGAGCAGCGCGACGACGGGGAGCGCCGTCAGCACCGGGCGGCGGGTGACCGCGACGGCGACCCGCCGCCAGAACGTCGACTCCGTGCTCGTGGACCGGCTCCGCGCCCACGGCAGCCGGCCCTTGTCGACCCGCGGCCCCATGACCGCCAGTAGCGCCGGCAGCACCAGCAGCGCGCTGACCATCGCGATCACGACGACGGCGATGCCGGCGTAGGCGAACGAGCGCAGGAAGTAGAGCGGGAAGACCAGCAGGACGGCCAGTGCCGCCGCGACCGTCGCCGCGCTGAAGGCGATGGTCCGCCCGGCCGTCTCGACCGTGCGCACGACGGCGCCGGTGACGTCGCGGCCGGCGGCGAGCTCCTCGCGGAACCGGCTGACCATGAGCAGCGCGTAGTCGACGGCGAGGCCGAGGCCGAGCGCGGTGGTGAGGTTGATCGAGAACACCGACACGTCGGTCAGCGACCCGATCACGGAGAGCGCGGCGAACGTGCCGAACACCGCCATCGCGCCGAGGGCCAGCGGCAGGGACGCCGCGACCAGGCTGCCGAACGCGAACAGCAGCAGGATGAGGATCAGCGGGACGGCGATCGCCTCGGCCAAGGCGAGGTCGGCCTTCACCTGGTCGCGGATGTCCAGCCCGACGGCCGCGCCGCCGCCGAGCGTCACCTCGATCGGACCCTCGTCGGTGGCGTACGTGTTCCGCAGGTCGGCGACGGCGCCGTCGTCGCCGCTTTCGTCGCTGCCCAGGTGGGCGACGATCAGCGCGTACCGGCCGTCGTCGGAGCGCAGCGGCGGCGCGCCGGTGCCGAAGTAGGACGTCACCTCGTCCAGCGCCGGGTCGTCGGTCAGCCGCTCGGTCAGCTCCTCCCCGGCCGCGGCGACGGCGGGATCGTCGACCCCCGCCTCGCCCGCGTCGACCAGGAACACCAGGTCGGCGCTGCCCCCGAACCGCTCGTCCACCAGATCGTCGGCCGTGGTCGACTCCGCGCCGGGGTCGGTGAAGCCCTCGGTCTGGAGCTTCCCGAACGCGGTGAAGCCGAACCCCGCCGCCCCGGCCAGCAGGACCACGGTGACGACGAGGACGGCGCGCGCGTGCCGCGCGGCGAGCAGCCCGATGCGAGTGAACATGGACGACCTCATTCGGTCCCGGGTGCCCGTCCTGAATCCGTCGGATCGGAGGATTTCAGCGCCGCCGCGCCCACCACCAGGGGCCGAGCGGCCGGTGACCCGAATCCTGGGAAACCTGGCCCACCAGCGCGGACCCCGTGCAGGACGGCTGGGCAAACCTGCGTGATGTTGCGTAGACTTGCGGGAGCCGAGGGCAGTAGCCCGAGGAAGTGGACCCCGCGGCCAGCCGGAATGACTGGTAGGCGGGGTCTCGCGCTATCCGGCCTCGATCACGGCGACTCGTTCTGCCACCTTCTGCCGCCACGCCCCGCCGGCGGCCCAGCACCAGGCGATCGCGTCCGGTGCCCAGAGCAGCGGCTCCTGATGTGGCATGTCGTGCTGATATGTCATCACCGTGCCGGCCTTGCGAGTCGCCTCGAACAACACCCGACGATCCAGCTTCTCCGTCGACGAGTCCCGCTCGAGCACGAGCCTGTCCACACCCATGTCGACGAGGTCGGGCACCATGGCGCGGAGGCAGTTCTCGCGTGCGCTGTGCCTGGTTCGGCACACATAGATCCGTACCTCGACGCTGAGGTCGAGGGCGATGGTGACGATCTGGTCCTTCCGAGAGTCCTTCTCGTCCCTGAAGTGAATCCGCGGCTGCTTGGGAAGCAGAAGCGCCCGCATCGCCCGCCGGGCGGTCGAGACCTCGCCAGCCGCGACGACCGCAGCGGCCACGACGTAGTCACGCCTCTTTGATTCATCGACGAAGGCGTGCAACGCCACGCGGTGACCTCCTTCCTGGGTGCCCAACCAATGCTCAGGTCAGTCTGCCCGCCACCGCTGACAGCCACCCTCGGACGTTCGGGGTCTCATCCAGGACGCCTTTCGGCCGATGGACCGTCCGGAAGGGACACATCGGGCGGGTTCCAGCCAGGTCAGAGGGCGAGGACCTGACCGGCCGCCCGCAACGCGTCCTGGAGGCGGGACACGTCGACCGACTGGACGGGGCGGCCGGTGCGCGCGGCCTCGACGGCGGCGAGCCCGGCTGCGTGGCCGAGCAGCTGGTACTGCACCTCCATGCGCACCGACGAGAAGGCGACGTGCGAGGCGGAGAGGCAGACCGGGACCAGCAGGTTCGTGCAGTCGGCGAATCGGGGCACCAGCGACCGGTACGGGATCGGGTACGGCCGCACCGGCACGGACAGGTAGCCCTCGGTGAAGACCATCCCGACCGGTTGCGGGTGCTCGGCGACCCAGCGCCATGTGCGCTGCACCTCGCGGATGTCGACGTGGTACGAGCCCATCGCGACGACGTCGTGCTGCGGCCGCGGGGTGGGCAGCAGGTCGTGCTCGGTCAGCACGTACTCGCCGAGCATCCGGCGCGCCTCGCGGACGTAGAGCTGGTGCGGCAGGTGGCCGGTGTCGGCGAACTCGTCGGCGGCGTACCCCCACGCGGACAGCTCCGCCCGCACCGCCGACGGCACCGCCGCGTCGTGCGAGAGGAACCACAGGAAGTCCTGCGCATGATGCAGGTGGTGCAGCCGGATCCGCTCCCGCTCCGCAGGCCCGGCCGACGGGTACGCCCACGCCGACCCGTCCAGCACGCTGAGCGAGAACGGCCCGATCGAGTTGCCGTCGCACTTGCCGTTCGGCAGGTTCAGCTCCAGCCCGAGCAGCTGACCGGCCCGTACCTCGACCCCGTCGCGCCGCCACCGGTCGAAGATGCGCCGGCCCAGCTCCCAGTACGCCTCGTCGTAGCCGTCGCGGCGCTCGAACGGGACCCGGTCCACCGCCTGTGTCAGGCAGACCCGGTAGCCGTAGGACATGACCCCGCCGTCGCCGCTCCCGACCGGCGCCAGCGGGCGGTCGTGCAGCTGCGGCAGCAGGTCGCCGTCGTCGGAGAAGGGCGAGATCCACGGCGGGACGGTGTGCCGGCCCGGCACCAGCTCCTGCCGCCCGGCGTAGCGCTCGCCGTACAGCGACCGGTCCTCGCGCCCGACGGCGTGCGGCACACCCGCCGCCGCGAGCAGGTCGCCCTCGTAGGACGCGTCCACGAACACCGCGCCGCCCGCCGACGACCCGTCCGCGAGCACGACCGACCCGATGGCGCCGTCCGGCCCGAGGGACGCGGCGGCGAGCGACACGCCGAACCGGACGTCGACCCCGGCCTCCTCCAGCCAGCGCGTATAGATGGCCTCGGCGACGTGCGGCTCCGGCCCGGCGAAGCGCCCGACCGGCACGCCGTAGTGGTCGGCGACGGCGCGCCGCAGGTCGCCGGCCATCCCGCCCACCACGCGCGCGTCGCCGACGTCGGTGTAGCCGAGCCCGCCGGACGTCATGCCGCCGACGTGCCGGCCGGGCTCGAGCAGCACCACGGATGCGCCGGCCCGGGCGGCCGCGACCGCCGCGCACACCCCGCCCGAGGTGGCGCCGTAGACGACGACGTCGGTCACGACCGGTACCGCGCCCAGGTCAGCGCCACCAGCGCGAGGTCGTCGGCGGTCAGCTCCTCGCCGGAGTTGTCGATCGACTCGGCGTAGTAGAGCGCAGGCACGGAGCCGGGCCCGAGCGACGCCTGCGCCTCGACGTAGGCCCGCCACTGCTCGCGGCTCGGCATCGGCCACTGGTCGGTGTCGATCAGATGACCCGGCAGACTCGCCGACACGACCGCGTGCCGGAACCGCAGCTGATCGACGACGGCGACCGGCTCACCTGAGGTGTCGCGTTCGAGCACGTCGTTGAGACGGACCATGTCGGTGACGTCGCCGAACGAGGGGTGCGGCGTGTGCGTCACGACCAGCGCGTCCGGCTTGGCCGCCTTCGCCGCGGCGCTCATCGTCGCGAGCAACCGGTGCAGGGCCGCGATGCCCCACGGCCCGTCGGTGGCCCGCAGCGACTCGCCCGACGGCGCCCGCTGGGTGAAGTCGACCTTGAAGCCGTCGGCGTCGAGGCCGTCCGGGCCGATCAGCTCGGTGACGATCCGGGTGAGCCGGGCGAGGTACGCCGGGTTCGCGACGTCGACGGCGACCGCGCGACCGGCCGGGTCGGTGACGCACTCGTCCGCCGGCAGCCCGGCCGGGTCCCAGGCCTTCCACCACAGCAGGACGCGGCGGCCGGAGGCGTGCTGCTTCGCGATCCAGCCGCGCAGGTCCGGCCAGTGGTCCCGGTCGACGGCGCCGGTGCCGTACGAGGCCTGCCAGCGGTCGTCGATGACGACGGTGCCCGGGTCGACGCCGGCCTCGTGCAGCACGCCGAGCAGCTCGTCGTAGACGTCCTGCCTGGCCAGGTCCGCGGCGGCGACGGGGACGGCCGCGGCCGCCGCTCGCGCGCACTGGGCGCCCCAGCCGCAGAAGATCGGTTCCGCCCACCAAGCGGCTCCTGGCGGCGGGTCCGACGGGGCCAGCCCGTGCCCGGCCAGGTCGGCCCGGTGGTCGGCCAGCGCCTGCCACGGGGTGTCGGCCGGCCGCAGCACCAGCGTCGGGGTGCGGAACGAACCGTCCACCGCGGTGTGCCCCTCGTAGTCCAGCCGCAGCAGGAAGCCGCCGTCGAGCGGGTCGTACCGGACGGCGGTCATCGTCAGCTCGTCGACGGGCGCGCGCACCGACATCCCCCACCACTCGCCGGCCGGGACGTCGGCCGGACCGTCGGCGAGCCGCGAGCCCAGCGCCCAGCACAGCGGCGGCGGCGAGAAGATCCCGTGCAGCCGGCCCGGCTCCGCGTCCCCGACGACGCCCAGCGACGATGCGGCGGTCGCCGGGCGGACGACGCTCACGGGCTCCGTCGGAGTGGGGCTGAACAGCGACGCGAACCGGATCGCCGACCGGAACGTGCCCGCGGCACCGCTGGCCAGCACCGCCCGGCCGCCGAGCAGCGACACGTCCGCCAGGCGGCCGGTCCCCGAGACCGTCGCCCACACCTCGATCGCACCGTCGGTGCAGCGCACGTGCACCGCCTTGCGCTCCCACACCGAGCTCGACGCCTCGATCACCAGCTCGACGGCGTCATCCGCCGCAGCGACGACGCGGACGGGCGCGATGTCGTACGACTCGTCCCGGCCGCCGACGAGGTCCAGGCTCGCGAGCAGCGACAGCTCGGTCCAGACCCGCCCCTCGGCATCGCGCAGCACGGCCCGCGGCTGCGCGGGGTGCACCTCCAGCCGGTAGCCGGGGGCGACCACGGTGGTTCCGTCGACGGTCAGCGTCATGTGAACTCCAGATCAGCGGGTTCGGCGTTCCACGACTCCAGCAGCAGCCGCCGGGGTCCGGCATCGTGCCGCCACTCGACGGTGAAGCGGCGGCGCTCGCCCGGCAGGAGCGGCCGCGGGTCGCCGTCGACCACGGCCCAGCCGGTCGACTCCGGTGGCCGGTCGTCGCTGAGCTGCAACCCGATCACCGCCGGGCCGCCGACGTGCGCGACCTCCACCGATTCGCCCCGATGTTCCACGTGGAACCAGATCGTGGCGGGCTCGAGGTCCAGCAGCGGGGTGAGGTCGGCCGCCGTCGACAACGGCAGGCACTCCCGGTCGATCAGCGCCCCGTCGGCATCGGTCCAGCTCAGCTCTACCAGCACGACGGCGGCCGACGGTGTCGTCTCGACGACGAGCCGGCCGATTGCACGAGGGGTGCCGACGGCGTCATCGACCGGCCAGCGTCGCTCGGCCAGCACCTCGCCGGACGCGGAGAGCAGCCGCGCGGTCACCGTCCCGCCCGCCGCGCGGCCGGACCCGGACCAGACCCAGGCCTCCACCTCGACCGGTGCCCCGTCGAACGCGAGCCGGTCCAGCCGGGCCGTCACGCGCTCCGGGGCGAACGCGCGGGCGACGGCGTGGAAGGCCGGCTTCGGCTCGCCGGCGTGGTCGACCACCGCCGTGCACCAGGCGTTCGGGTAGGACTCCGCCAGCTGCCACGGCAGCACCATGCTCGCCCGCGGCCAGCGCCGGCGATCCGCCTCGACGGCGTACGCCAGCCCGCTGGCCTGCAGGAACTGGCTGGCCCGGCGGAACTCGTCCGGCGTGGACAGCCGGCCGCCGAAGCACTCCCGGACCAGCACCGCGTTGTTCCACCAGTCGCCGAGGTGCCGGTAGACGGGATTCTCGCGGCCGACCGGCCAGCGGTCGTCGGGCGGCACCAGCGCGCTCCAGAGCCGCCGGTTGGCCATGCCCTCGACGCCGAACTCGGTGTGCGCCAGCGCGCTGCCGCCGTTGTAGAGCGCGTAGTGCGCTGTCAGCCCCTGGTGCTCCCAAGGCCCGTGCACGTCGTGCCCGCCGTCGCGGAAGTGGAAGCGCGGCCCGGTCGGCGACGTCGGCACCCAGTGCCGGCCCGGGTCCAGCCGCGCCACCTCGTCGCGCAGCGCCGCCAGCGCGGGGGAGCGCTCATCGGCCAGCGGCCCGGCATCGTCCTCGAGCTCGTTGCCGCCGCCCCACATCAGCAGCGACGGGCGATGAACGCGCGGGGGCACGACGGCGTCCGCTTCGGCCCGCAGGTGGGCGACGAACGCCGGGTCGTCCGAGGGCGCGCTCTGCATACCCGAGCTGGACTGCGAGAACTCCTGCCAGACGAACAGTCCGGCCCGGTCGCAGGCGGCGTAGAACTCCGGCGTCTCGACCAGCCCGCCGCCCCAGACCCGGAGCAGCCGCGCCCCGGAGCGCCGGGCCAGGCCGACCAGGTGCTCGACCTTCGCGTCGGTGATCTCGCCGTACAGCGCGTCGGCCGGCGCCCAGTTCCAGCCGGTCAGCTCGACCGGCCGGCCGTTGACGACCGCCGTGCAGGGGAGCGCGCCGGCCGGCGCGTCCTCGTTGCCCACGAAGCGCACGTGCCGGAACCCCGTCACGACGCGGTGGGCGGCGTCGGCACCCACGCGCACCACCACCTCGTACAGCGGCTGCTCGCCGAGCCCGTTCGGCCACCACAGCGCCGGCTCCGGCACCACGACGGCGCCGCCGATGACGCCGTCGGCGCCCATCTCGAGCGGCCCGGACGCGACGACGGCGCCCTCGAACCGGACCTCGACGGAACCGTCGGCTGCCGCCGTCGCCCCACCGGAGACGTGCACCGTCGCGCTCGCCAGATCCGAAGCGACGACCGGCCGCACCGAAACGCCGTCCAGGTGCACCGTGCCGATCTCCAGCCGCACTCCGCGCCAGATGCCCTGGTGCACCAGCCGCGGGCAGAAGTCCCAGCCGTAGCCCATCCGCGGCGCGTGCACGCGGACCCGGTCGGTGCGGCCGACCTGTGGCTCGGTCGCCGGCGCGGGGTCGACCACGACCGCCAGCCGGTGCTCGCCACCGTCGGCCACCAGCGCCGTCACGTCGAACCGGGCGGAGCGGTACAGCCCGCCCACGGCACCCACGCGCGCGCCGTCGACGAACACCGTCCCGCCGGGGTCGACGCCGTCGAGGCACAGCACGGCACGCTCGCCGTCCCGCAACGGCCGTGGGAGACCGAACGAGCGCCGGTACACCCACGACCGCGTGCTCACCCACTCAGCGAACCGCGAGTGGCGCCCCACGTACGGCGACGGCAGCTCGCCGGCCCGGTGCAGGTCGGCGATGACCGCACCGGGCACCCGGGCCGCCAGCCATCCCGGCGCCTGTGCCACGACGCCGGCCGCGGCACCGGCGTTGTTGCGTGCCGCGACCGGCTGGTCCACGTACCACTGCCAGGTGTCGCCGAGCGCTTCCCGAACCGACCACGCACCACCGAGGTCGACCGTCGTCACCCCTTGCTGCCGGTCGTCGCGATGCCCTGCACGAAGTGCCGCTGACCCAGGAAGAACAGGATGATCATCGGGACCGTCGTGATGACGCTCGCGGTGACCACGATCTCCCAGTGCCACTCGCCGCCGAAGCCGTACTGGTCCAGCAGCGCCTTCAGGCCGCGCGGGACGGTGAAGTTGTCGCTGTCGCGCAGGTAGATCAGCGGACGCAGCAGGTCGGTCCAGATCGCCTGGAACTCGAAGAGCAGCGTGATGATCAGCGCCGGTTTGCACAGCGGCATGGCGATGCGGGTGAAGATCGTCCAGTTGTTCGCGCCGTCGATCCTGGCCGCGTCGAACAGCTCCCGTGGCAGGCCGAGGAAGAACTGGCGCAGCAGGAAGATGTAGAACGCGCTGCCGAACAGGTTCTGCGCCCACAGCGGCGTCAACGTGTCGACCATGCCCAGGCTGTTCCAGATGAGGAACTGCGGGATCATCGTCACCGCGCCCGGCAACATCATCGTCGCGAGCACCACGCCGAACAGGAAGTTGCGGGCCCGGAACCGGAAGTACGCGAAGCCCCAGGCCACCATCGCGCTGCTGATCGTCACCGTCACTGCCGCGAGCACCGTCACCAGGACGGTGTTCCACAGCCACAGCGCCATGGGCGCTTCCTGCCAGACGTTCAGGTAGTTGTCGAACGTGAACGTCTCGGGGATGAGCCGGTTGTCGAACACGTCGCCACGGGGCTTGAACGACGCGCTGAGCAGCCAGAGGAACGGGTAGATGAAGACCAGCGTGGCCAGGATGAGCCCGGCCCAGATCAGCACCTTGCCGACCGTGACCCTGAGCCGGCGCGGCGGGCGCGGGGGTACCTGCCGTTCGGGCTCCGTCGTCGCCGCATCGAGCCGCGTCTGCGTCGTCATCGCTGCTCACCCTCGTAGTAGACGAAGCGCCGGCTGACCTTGATCTGGATCGCGGTGAAGATCATGATGATCACGAACAGCAGCCAGGCCATCGCCGAGGCGTAGCCCATGTTCAGGAACTCGAACGCCTGGCGGAACAGGTAGATCACGTAGAAGAGCGCCGCGTCGTTGCTGTAGGTCGTGTTGCCCGAGCCGAAGAACGCCGTGTACGCCTCGGTGAACGTCTGGAACCCCGCGATCGTGTTGACGATGACGATGAAGAACAGCGCGCCGCTGATCATCGGCACGGTGATCCGCATCGTGGTCTTCCACCAGCCGGCGCCGTCGACCTTCGCGGAGTCGTAGAGCTCCTGTGGCACGTTGCGCAACGCCGCCAGCAGGATGATCACCGACGAGCCGACCGACCACAGGCTCATGAGGATCAGGCCGGGCTTCACCCAGTTCGGGTCCGTGGTCCAGTCGGGACCGTCGATGCCGAACCAGCTCAGGCCCTCGTTGATCAGGCCGCTCTGCCCGTTGAACAGCAGCAGGAGCAGGATGCCGACGGCGACCGGCGGCGTCATCTTCGGCAGGAAGAAGGCGGTGCGGAAGAACCCGGACGCCCGCCCGGCCCTGTCCAGCAGCAGCGCCAGGGCCAGCGACACGACGACGTAGACCGGCACCTGGATGACGGTGAAGAAGAAGGTGTTCCACAGCGCCGTCGCGAGCTTGGGGTCGCGGAACAGCTCCTCGTAGTTCTCGAACCCGACGAAGTTCGGGTCGTTGATCACGTCGTAGTCGGTCAGCGACAGATACGCGCTGTAGATGATCGGCCACGCCGTGAAGATCAGGAACCCGAGGATCCACGGGCTGATGAACAGCAGCGCCGCCCTGGTCTCCCGCCGGCGGCCGATGCGGCGCGCCCGGGCCGCTCGGTCATCACCGAGCGTCCCGGGCGCGTTGACCTGCGTGCGGGCCAAGGCGTCAGCCCTCTTCTTTCTCGTCCCAGGTCGCCCACGCCTCGTCCAGCGCGGACTGGGCCTCCTCCTGGGCCTGCGCGAGCGCGTCGGCCGGCTCCTGCTGGCCGTTGAGGACCCGGTTCACGGCGTCCTGCCACGCGGTCTTGAACTCCGCGTCGGCCGGGTTGGCCGGGAGGGTGAACGTGTGCTCGTTGGCGTCGTAGGTCGCCTGGACCGCGGCGTCCCACTTCTCGTCACCGCTGGGCGTCACGAACTGGTCCTGGATCTCCTGGTCGGCCTCGGCGTTGCCGGTCAGCAGGCCGGTGAACGGCTTGCCGTCGGCCTCGCGCAGGTCGACGCGCGCCTGGGCAGCGGCGATCCAGCTGTCGGTCTGCGTCATGGTCTTGATGAACCGGCAGGCGGCCTCGGGGTTGGAGCTGTTGTCCGGGATCGCCCAGGCCGAGCCCGACGCGTAGGCCAGCGGCTCGCCCTCGCGGTCGCGCACGGTGTCATAGGCCATCGGCGCGTCCGGCGACACGTCGTTGACCACGTTGACGTACCACTGCTCCATCGGCATGGCGCCCAGCACGTTGGTGGCGAACTGGTTGCCGGCGCCGAAGAAGTCCGCGGAGTCGCGGAACGCCTTGACCGTGCCGAAGCCGCCTTGGGCGTCGTAGATGCCGACCGCCCACTCCAGCGCCTCGACCACCTTCGGGTCGTCCAGCTGCGCCGTCCGGCCGTCCTCGGAGAGCAGGTCGGCGCCGTTGGCCTTCGCCCACAGCGGCAGGAACTCCGGCAGCTTGCTGTCGTAGCCGATGACGGAGACGCTGTTGCCGCTGCCCTGGAAGAGTGCCTGGTTGGCGGCGCTGACGGCGTCCCAGTCCGAGCCGTTGACGTCGTCGAGCGTGAGCCCGGCGGCCGCCAGCAGGTCGGCGTTGGCCTGGGTGATCTGCACCTGGTTGAACTCGGGGATGCCGTAGACGCTGCCGTCGAACGTCACCTGGTTCAGCGCCGGCTCGTTGTAGATCGAGGTGTCGATGCCCTCGCCGTCGATGCACGAGTCGAGCGAGATGATCGCGCCGCGCGAGGCGAACGTGCCGATCTGGTCGCGGTTGGCGTAGACCAGCTCCGGCGGCTCGCCGGTGGCGACCGCGGACAGGAACTGCTGGATGTCGAGGTCACCCTCGATGAGGCTGATCTCGGCGGGGGCGACGGCCTCGGTGGCCAGGTCGAGTCGGGTCTGCCCGATCTCGTCGGTCGCGCCGAAGCCCATGACGTCGAGCTCGCCGCTCAGCTCCGCCTCGGGGTCGAACACGGTGCCGCCGCCGGTCTCGTCGTCGGACGAGTCGTCACTGGTGCCCTGCGCACAACCGGCGAGCACCAGACCGGCCGTCAACGCCACCGCGCTCCACCTGACGGCTGCTGTCTTCATGGACCGTCCTCCACTTCAGAGGAGGGCGCCGGGGATCGCGGCGCCCGAACGTCAGGAGCGACGTCCAGGACGGAGCGCCGCGTCTGTCCATACGAGTACGGAACCGCCCATACCCCTTGCGGAGGTCGGGCAGTCCGGCTCCGACGCCGGGAACCAGGCGAGGTCACCCGATGTGGCATCGTTGCCATGTGAGAACGTACCCACACTCGGAGGAGGCGTCAACAAGTCCGGGTTAACGAAACGGATACGTGCTGTTCCGACGCTGGTCAGGAAGTCTGGGTGACCTGGACCAGCCGCCGCGCCGCGAGCTCGAGCGACGTGAGCAGGGGGGTGCCCTCGGCCGGTTCCCGGGTGTTCCGGGAGACCGCGCCCGCCATGGACGCCTGGGCCAGGACGACGACGTTCACCCGGCCGGTCCAGCGGCCGATCGCATCGGCCACGAGGGCGTCGTGGCGGGCGGTGTCGCCGGCCTCGCGGGCGCGGCCGGCCTCCTCGAGCAGCTCGACCTCGACGGTGACGGCGACGCCCGCCGCCGCGGCGCTGCGGTGCACCAGCCGCTCGGTCGGGCCGACGGTGGACGCGACGGTCGCCAGCACGCCGACCGTGCCGCCGTCGCCGGCCAGCTCGACCGCGCGGTCGGCCATGCCCTGGTCGACCCGCACGACGGGGAGGGTGCCGTCGAGCCGCGCCGCGACCTGCTCGGTGGCCTCGCCCAGCGTCGAGCACGTGACCAGGACGCCGTCGGCCCCACGGTCGCGCAGGTGAGCGACGTGCGCGGCCAGCCGGTCGACGATCTCCGGCGTGACGCCGCCCGCGGTGATCGAGGCGTGCAGCAGCCAGGGGTCGATGACGTGGAGCTGCTCGGTGTCGGGCCGGGCGGCCTGCGCGGCCTGTGCGGCCTGTGCGGCCACGAGGTCGTGGAACGTCGCCGGCAGCGCGGGGACGGTGTGGATCAGGCCGTACCGGGTCATGACGTCTCCTGCCAGGGTGTCGCGTGCTCGTCGACGATGCGGGTCAGCCGCTCGAGCCGGGGCGCCGACCGCACGGCGAGCTCGGTCAGCGGCCGTCCGACGACGTCGCTCCAGAGTGCCCGCCCGGCCAGGAACCCCGACGCACCGGCCCGGCAGGCGGCCTCGACGGCGGCCGGGAAGCGGTCCAGCGCCACGCCCTGCGAGAGCACCACCCAGGGGCCCGTGACCGCGTCGTCCAGCTCGCGGCAGGCGTCCAGCAGCGCGGCCGGCTCGCCCTCGCCGGCACTCGGGACCTGCGCCTTGTACAGGCTCTGGCCCAGGACGGACAGCTCGCGGGCGGCCTCGGTGATCGCCGTATTCAGGTCCCAGCTGCCGTCGGCCAGCTCGGCGGGCGTGGCGCGGACCACCGGCTCGAGCACCGACAGCACGCCCCTCTCGGCGGAGCGGCGCACGAACTCGCGGGCCAGCTCGACCCGTTGCTCGCGCCGCTCGTCGCGACGCCAGACGATCAGCAGCTTCACGCCGTCGACGCCGTCGAGGTCGGTGCCCTCGGCCAGGAAGTCGGGGTCGAGCGCGGTCTCCTCGACCGGCCCGCCGTCCTCCTGGGTGAGCGCGTCGACGGCGAGGATCAGCCCGCAGCCGGCGGGCAGCAGCCGCCCGTCGCGCAGTTCGTCGAAGCCGTAGCGGCGGTCGATGAGGAAGCCGGACGCGAGGTCGCCGAGGCTGCGGGCGACCTCGAGCTTGAACGCGGTGAGGACGTCGTCCGCCGGCCGGCCGGCACCGGCGTCGTCGAACATCGTGCGCAGGCTCTCGCGCTGGTCCATGGCGACCATGGCGAGGCCGCCGCCGGGCCGGGCCAGGGCGTCGAGGGTGGGGTGGCTCATGCGGACCAGTCTGTTCGAAGTCGAACAAACCGAGCAAGAAGTGTCCGATCCTTGACATTGTCGTGCGGGTCGCGGTTGGCTGGCCCCGTGCGCTACACCGACGCGTCGCGCCGGCGCGACGAGCTGCTGGGGCGGCTGCGGGCGGCCGGCTACCTGTCGGCTGCCCATGCGGCGGCCGACCTCGAGGTCTCCGAGATGACCATCCGGCGCGACCTGCGCCAACTGGCGATCGACGGGCTGGCGGTCCGCGTCACCGGCGGCGCCCGGCTCCCCGACGGCGACGGCGTCCCGTTCGAGCTGCGGTCGGACCGGTACGCGGCGCAGAAGACGGCGGTGGCGACGGCGGCCGCCCGGTTGCTGCCGCCGGGTGCGACTGTCGCGCTGGACTCCGGGACCACGCTCGCCCGGCTGGCCGAGCTGCTGCCCGCCGGCCTCACCGTCGTCACCCACTCGGTGCCCGTGGTGACGGCGTGCGCGTCGCGGCCGGACCTGCGGCTCATCGGCCTCGGCGGCGTCTACAACCCGGCGACGCGCTCGTTCGGCGGGCCGGCGGTCCGGGCGGCGCTGCAGGACATCGTCGTCGACCTCGCCGTGCTGTCGGCGACGGCGGCCGGACCGGACGGCGTCTACTGCTCGGACCCGTACGACGCCGAGACGAAGCAGGCACTCGCCGCCGCGGCGCGCTCGGTGGTCGTCGCCGCCGACGGGTCCAAGCTGGCGGCCCGCGCGCCGATCCGGTTCGCCGGCCTCGACGCGGTGTCGGTCCTGGTCACCGACCCGTCCGCGGATGAGGACGCGGTGCGGGCCATCCGGGACGCCGGCGTGCAGGTCGAGGTCGCCCGGGCGACCGTCAGCGAGCGGGCTGAGCCTGCCACCACCTGACCGTCTCGGCGACGCCGTCGTCGAGGGAGGTCGGCCGCTGCCCGAACGTGGCCTCGAAGTCCGACGAGTCGAGCACGAACGGCCGCGAGAACTGGTGCCGGGTCTCCTTCAGCTCGCGCATCATCGGCACGGCCAGACCCATGGCGTCCTGGACCCAGTACGGCACGCGGCGGATGCGGGCCGGCGCGGTGCCGGCGATCGCGGCGGCGCGGTCCGCCAGCTCGCGGGCCGAGAACGGCGCCGCCGTCGGCACGTGCCAGGCGCGGCCGTACGCCCGCTCGTCGCTCCCGGCGGTGGCCAGTGCGGCGGCGACGTCGTGGACGTAGGTCCAGCTGCGGCTGACCGTCGGGTCGCTCAGGTAGGTGGCGGGCTTGCCGGCGAGGATCGGCGGGAAGAACCGCTCGCCCACGTGGCCCTGGTCGCGCACGCCGGGGCCGTAGTAGTCCGACGCGCGCAGCTCGGTCATGCGGATGCGGCCCTCCTCGTGCGCCCGCAGCGTGTCGGCCCACATGCGGGCCCGCACCTGCCCCTTCACGCCCGGGCTGCTGAGCGGCAGGTCCTCGGTCATCGGGCCGCTGACCTCGCCGTACGGGTACAGGTTGGCGAGCGTCGTGAGCACCGCGCCGGTGGTCTGGGCGGTGCCGAGGAGCGCGGCGGCCATGGGCGGCCAGTCCTGCGTCCAGCGGTGGTACGGCGGGTTGGCGCAGTTGTAGAGGACGGCGGCGCCCTGCGTGACCTGCGTCAGCCGGGCCTCGTCGGCCCCGCTGGCGGCGACCTTCGCGACGCCGTCGGGCCCTGATCCCGACCGGCTGACCACGACGACCTCGTGCCCGTCGCCGGCCAGCCGGGTGGCCAGCAGCGTCCCGATCTGCCCGGCGCCGACGATGACGTGCTTGCTCATGACCTGCTCCTCTTGCGTGTCTGTCGCTCCGTTTCGAGAGCAATGCTCTCTCTTTGCACCGCGGATGTCAAGAGCGGTGCTCTCACTTCAGTGCGCTGCTCTGCTACAGTCGCGGCATGAACGCCGGCCGCACCGCACGCGCACGCGCCCGGGCCGAGCTGACCAGAGAGATCACTCAGATCGGCCGCCGTCAGCTCGGCACCGAGGGCGCCACCGGACTGAACCTGCGCGCCATCGCCCGCGAGCTGGGCATGGTGTCCTCGGCCGTCTACCGGTACTTCCCCAGCCGCGACGACCTCCTCACGGCGCTCATCATCGACGCCTACAACGCCGTCGGCGACGCCGTCGAGCAGGCCGACGCCGCGTGTGCCCGCGACCGCTACGCCGAGCGGTGGAGCGCGGTCGGCCACGCCGTCCGCGACTGGGCATTGGCGCACCCACACGAGTACGCGCTGCTCTATGGCTCGCCGGTGCCCGGGTACCAGGCACCCTCTGACACCGTCGCGCCCGCCGTCCGCGACACCGCCGTCTACGGGCGCATCCTCAGCGAGGCGTACGCGGCCGGTGTGCTCGACCTGCCCGGCGGGTTCCCGGTGCCGCCGCCGTCGTTCAGCGGCGACGCCGACGTGGTCCGCGAGCTCATGCCCGGCCTGCCCGACGACCTCGTCGCCCGCGCCATCGCCGCCTGGACCGGGCTGTTCGGCTTCGTCAGCTTCGAGGTCTTCGGCCAGTTCGCCAACGTCATCGAGGACCGTCGGTCGCTCTTCGACCACCAGATCCGCACGCTCGGCCGGCTGATCGGCCTTCCGGGGGTTGACCTCAACGCCGGTTGAGGTTGGAAGGTGGAGGGCATGCCTCCTCGTCCGCCGTCCCCGTCGCTGTTCAGCCGCGCCCACCTGCCGCTCGCCGTCAGCGCCGTGGCGCTGGTGACGCTCGGCGCGTTCGAGAACCGGGCCGTCGGCACCGCGCTGCCCACGCTGGTGCGCGACTTCGACGCCGTCAGCAGCTTCGGACTGGCCGCGGCCGCGCCGATCGCCGCCTTCGTCGCCTCGCTCGCGCTGGCCGGAGTGTGGGCCGACCGGGCCGGCCCGGTGCCGCCGCTGCGGGCCGGCGTGGTCACGTTCGCGGTGGCGCAGGTGCTGGTGGGGACGGCCGGCGGGATGCCGCAGGTGATCGCCGGCCGGCTGCTCAGCGGGCTGGCCGAGGGGCTGATCGACGTCGGGATCATGGTGCTGATCGCGCGGGCCCTGCCGGAAGAGCTGCGGCCGCGGATGTTCTCGCTGTTCGCGGCGTCCTGGATCCTGCCGTCCGTCGTCGGGCCGTTCCTGACCGGTCTGGTCACCGAGGCGGCTGGGTGGCGCTGGGTGTTCCTGGGCGCGCTGGCGGTGCTGGTGCCGGTCTGGCTGGTCCTTCGGCCGGTCCTGCGCACGGTGTCGTCAACGACGGCGGTGTCGTCGACGGCGTCCGCGGCCCGGCCGGGTGGGCCGAGTGGGGCGGGTGGGGCGCTGGCGGTGCTGCCGTGGGCGGTCGTGGCGGCGGCCTCGGCGTTCGGGCTCTCGCTGGCGGGCGAGCACCTGGCCGCCGACCCCGTCCCCGCCGTCGCCGTCGTGGTGGCGGGAGCGGCAGGCGTGGGGATCGCGGCGGTGCGGCTGCTCCCTCGCGGCACGTTCCGGCTCCGCCGCGGGCTGCCCGCCGTCGTGGCTCAGCGGGCGTTCACGGCGACTGCCATCGGCGCGGTCGGCGCCTGGCTGCCGTTGCTGCTCACCCTGGTGCACGGCTTCACCGCGACGACGGCGGGCATCAGCCTGACCCTCACCGGCGTCATGTGGGCGCTCGGTTCCTGGCTGCAGGCCCGCGACCACGGCTACCCGCCGGCGACGGTGCTGCGGGCCGGGCTGGCGGCGATGACGGCCGGACTCGCGGTGGCGGCGCTGCTCGCCTGGCCCGCGGTGCCGCCGGGCGTCGGACTGGCCGGCTGGGCGCTCGCGGGCGTCGGCATGGGGCTGGCGTCGCCGGTGCTGTCGTTGCTGACCCTCGCCGCGTCGGACTCGACCAACCAGGGCCGCAACGTCGGCGCCGCTCAGCTGGCCGGGTCGCTGAGCACGGCGGCCGCGCTGGCCGTCAGCGGGGCCGCGGTCGCCCTGGCCGGCCCCGGTCCGGCGACCTTCGCCGGCATCCTCGTGGCCGGCGGCGTGGCGGCGCTGGCCGGACTGCTGAGCGCCGGTCGCGTGGTCGGAGAGCGCGAACCGGCAGCTGACGCCGTCGCCGCCGATGACGAGGTGGTGCCGGCAGCCGCCCGGGCCCGGTGAGGTCGGGTTGGTCCGCGTCGCTACGCTGCCCGCGTGGCCGACGACGTGGAGAGGCACTGGCCGGGCCGGCCGGTGCACGAGCTCGAGGAACGACTGACCGACCGGGTCGAGGAGCTCGCTCTGCTGACGGCCAGCCTGGCGGAGCGGCCGGCGAACCTGGTCGCGCTGGGGACCGAGGCACTCGCCGTCGCCGGGCTGCGGTCACTGCTCGAGTCCGAGGCCGACCTGACGGCGCCGCTACGACTCGCGGGACGTGCGCTCGGTGCGGCGGGGGCCCTGCTCGGGACCGATGCGCCGCTGTCGGTCGACCTCGGTGGCGGAACCGGTCCGGTGACGCTGCCGCCGCTGACCACGCGGCCGGTCGGGCTGAGCCCCCGGCGGCTGGTCCAGGCCGCGCACGCCGCGCTCGCGAGCCGCGACACCGCCGCCCTCGAGCTGATCGCCGCCGTGCCCATCGATCGGACGACGCGGCAGCCGGATGCGGCGTCGGCCGCGGAGGCCGCGTACGGCCTGGCACACGCGCGCGGGCTGCAGCTGCTGTTCCGCGGCGACGCCGCCGGCAACGACCTGCTGCTCGAGGCCATCCGCGGCTGCACCGACGAGGGCCTGCATCCGGCGGCGCGCGACTACGCGCTGTTCGTGGTCTCGCCGGAGATCGAGCTCACCCTGCTGCACGCCCAGGCCGACGCCGAGCGGTTCGACCAGGCGCTGCGGAACGCGCTGGCCCTGCACCGCCGCTACTGGACCGAGGTCGAGGCCAACCCGGGCGAGCCGCAGGACTCCGATCCGGCCGGCTTCGTCGCGCTCGGGCCGCTGGCCTGGACGGCGCTGCGACACGACCTCGGCCTGCCGGTGGGCGTGCGGTCCGGCTACCTGCCCGCTGCTGTCGTCACGGGGACCACCGCGCCCTGAGCGTCGCCCTCGACGAGGTCCGCGTAGACGCGCGCGACGTCGGCAGCGGGCGTCCCGTTGGTGGGGTCCCAGCCGAACGCCGCGAGCGACTCGCGCACCCACCCCGGTGCGACCAGATTGAGCCTGAGGCTGCGCGGGAGCTCCGGCGCGGCCGCCTCGACGAACGCCGCCAGGCCCGCATTGACCAGGGCACCGAACGACCCGCCCGGCAGCGGCTCCGTGAACGTGCCCCCGGTCAGCGTGATCGAGCCGTTCCGGTTGAGGTGGTGCAGCGCCGTCCGGGCCAGCCGCACCTGGCCGAGCAGCTTGCCCGAGAGTCCGGCCGTGAACTCGGTATCGCTCGCGGTGACGAGGTCGGCGGTGGGCGCGTTCGCCGCACAACACACGACGGCGTCGACGTCCGTCACGGTCCGGAACAGCGCCTCGACGGATGCCGCATCCGCGACGTCGACGGCGACCGGCCCTCGCCGGGAGGCCGCGACCACCTCGTGCCCGCGTCCGGCCAGCTCCGCCGCCACCGCCGACCCCACGACCCCGCTCGCCCCGATGACCACGATCTTCACGTGGGGCTCCTCCGTATCGCCTCTGGGGTGTCTGACGGATCACTGATCCCTCAGCCACCCACGATGATCATCCAGGATCGGCGGTGCCACCACACCCCAGATCCTGGATGATCACGCACCGCCCGGGACCGACACCCTGGCCAGACACCGCGGCGACGATCAGCCCAGCCAAGGCACCAAGGTCGGCTGGAACCCCATCGGTGGAAGATCTCAGCATGATCGGTGTGGCGATGCTGTCGCCCCGTCCGACGACCCGTCGAACGATCCCTGAGGTCGGCACGCCGCCGCCGCGGTCAAGGTCGGAGCCCGCCTAAGCACTCGGTGCAGAACGTCGAAGATCCCGGCCGGGAACGAACCTGACCGGGACCTTCGGTGTGATGTGCGCGAGGGGGGAGTTGAACCCCCACGCCCTTTCGGGCACACGGACCTGAACCGTGCGCGTCTGCCTATTCCGCCACCCGCGCTAGGTGCGGCACCAAGGTTAACACGCTCCGGCGGGTGGTCGATTCCACGATCCGGGGGTGTGGATGTCAGCATGGGCGGGAAGCTTTGTCAGAGCCGCCGGAACCAGCCGCCAGCCGTCCTTCGTCACATAAGGTTGCGACGGCCGTTTCCGCACGGGCCCGATCAAGGTCGCAGCCGCACCAGCGCGCTGCGCGCCGTTACGATCAGGGTCTTGCCAGCGGCGGCACCGGGCGCGAGACGTGAAGGGAGGTACCCAGTGGGAGTGTTGCAACGCTTCGAGCGCAGGCTCGAGAGCATGGTTCAGGGTGCGTTCACCAGGGCATTCCGCTCAGAGGTGCAGCCCGTCGAGATCGCGGCGGCCATCCAGCGCGAGCTCGACAACAACGCGCAGATCGTCAGCCGCGACCGTTCGCTCGTGCCGAACGACTTCGTCGTCGAGCTGGGGCCGAGCGACTACGACCGGCTCGCTGCCTACATCGGCACCTTGGCCACGGAGCTGGTCGAGCTGGCCCGCGAGCACGCCGACCTGCAGCACTACGCGTTCACCGGTCCGGTCGGGGTCGGGTTCGAGCGGCACGAGGACCTCGGCACGGGCGCATTCCGCATCCGCAGCGCCGTCCGGGCCGGAGTCGACCGCGGGGCCTCGTTCGCGCCCACGTCCACCACCGAGCGTCACGCCGACGCCTTCCTCGTCATCAACGGCACCCAGCACCCGGTGCTTCCGCCCGGCGTCGTGCTGGGCCGCGGCAGCGAGTGCGACCTTCGCATCGACGATCCCGGCGTCTCGCGCCGGCATCTGGAGATCCGCGTGTATCAGCAGGGCCCGCAGTCCCAGCTGGTCGCCGTCGACCTCGGGTCCACCAACGGGACGGTCGTCGACGGCGCCCGCGTCGGGCAGGCGCCGCTCTCCGACGGATCCCGCATCGTGATCGGGTCCACCGTGATCGACGTCCGCCGGCGCAGCCCCGGGAGGTGAACGAGTGTCGGAACTGACACTCACGGTCATCAAGCTCGGCTTCCTCGCCGTGTTGTGGCTGCTGATCCTCTCCGTGACCTCGGCCATGCGTGCCGACCTCTTCGGCGTGCGGCCGCCGAAACAGCCGAAGCCGCAGCGCGAAGCGCGCGAGCAGGCGAAGCAGAACCGCCAGCCGCGCGGCGCCAAGGGCACCCCGACCAGTGCGTTCATCGTCGAGGGACCTGACACCGGCAAGACGGTGGCGCTCGACGGCACCCCGGTCACGTTCGGCCGCGGCGCCGACTGCACGGTGCCGCTGTCCGACGAGTACGTGTCGACGCAGCACGCCAGGTTGCGGTTCCACGAGGGCCAGTGGTTCGTCGAGGACCTCGGGTCGACCAACGGCACGTACTTCGGCAACCAGCGGCTCACGCGCAGCACGCCGGTCACCGCCCGAAGCCGGTTCCGGCTCGGGAAGACCGTCGTCGAGCTGCGGAAGTAGGGCTCGATGCCGTTGACGCTGCGCTACGTCGCGCGCTCTGACGTCGGCCTGGTCCGGGAGGGCAACGAGGACTCCGGCTACGCCGGGCCCTACCTCCTGGCCGTCGCCGACGGCATGGGCGGGCACGCAGCCGGCGAGGTCGCCAGCCAGGCCGCCATCGACGAGCTGGTCCTGGCCGAGCAGGATCCCCGCGACACCGATCCGCTCGAGACGCTGACCGCCGCCATCGAGGCGGCCAACAAGCGCATCCGGCAGCTCATCGTCGACGACTCCAGCCGCGAGGGCATGGGCACCACGGTCACGGCGCTGCTCTGGACGGGCAGCACGCTCGGCCTCGGGCACATCGGCGACTCCCGCGCCTACCTGCTGCGCGACGGCGCC
This sequence comes from Jiangella mangrovi, assembly GCF_014204975.1. Classification (NCBI taxonomy): domain Bacteria; kingdom Bacillati; phylum Actinomycetota; class Actinomycetes; order Jiangellales; family Jiangellaceae; genus Jiangella; species Jiangella mangrovi. The sequence continues at coordinate 1,989,210 of NZ_JACHMM010000001.1, read as the reverse complement.
ATCCGGCAGCTCACGCACGACCACACCTTCGTTCAGTCGCTGGTCGACGAGGGCCGCATCACGCTCGAGGAGGCCGGCGTGCACCCGGCCCGCTCGCTGATCCTCAAGGCGCTGCAGGGGCAGGGCGACGTCGACCCCGACCTGCAGATGCTCGACGTCCGGCCGGGCGACCGCCTGCTGGTGTGCAGCGACGGCCTCACCGGCGTCGTCTCCGACGCCACCCTCGAAGAGACCATGGGCGGGCTTCCCGGGCTCGACGACGCCGCCGACGAGCTGGTCCGCCTCGCCCTCGCCGGCGGCGCGCCCGACAACGTCACGCTGGTGCTGGCCGACGTCGTCGAGACCGACCGGCCGCGCGAGCCCGACGACACCGCCGAGGCGTTCCTCGTCGGCGCGGCCGCCAGCAACGAGGAGCCGCCGCCCGAGCGGCCGCACCGCCGCCGCCCCGGAGCCGCCCTGCGCGCCCTCGTCGGCGCCGAAGAGAGCCACCCGAAGCCGACGGCCGAGGACCTCGAGGCCATGCGCTACGCCCCGCAGCCGCCCCGGCGCCGCCGCTGGCTGCGGACGCTGGTCATCGTCGCCGCCATCGCCGCGGTGGGCTGGGTGGCGCTGAACTTCGCCAGCGGCTGGGTCCGCGACCAGTACTACGTCGGCGACAGCAACGGCCAGGTGGCCATCTACCAGGGCGTCAGCCAGGAGATCGGGCCCATCCGGCTGTCCGAGCTGCACGACATCCCCGGCGGACTGCCGGTCGAGTCGCTGCCAGAGCTCTACCGCCAGCAGGTCACCGACACCATCACCGCCGACGATCTCGACGACGCCACCGACGTGGTCCAGCGGCTGCGGCTCGAGGCCTGCCGGGCGCACGAGCGGCTCGACGGCGGCGAGTCCCCCTCGCCGACCCCGACCCCCACACCCACGCCGACGGCGACCACGCCGCCCGCGACCCCGCCGGCCACCGCGGCGCCGCGCGCGGGCACCGCGACCCCCACCCCGACCCCGACGCCCACACCCACCGACGGCGCCACGCCCGGCACCGAGGACGGCTGGCTCGGCGGCGAGGTCGGCTTCCCCGGCCTGCTCTGCTCGGGGGTGTCGTCATGAGCCTCGATCGCGCCCGCGCCCGCTCCGAGGCGCCTGCTGTAGAGGCCGTCGCCCCGCGCCGCGGCCGGGGCACCGAGCTCATCCTGCTGATCTTCGCCATCGGCATCGCGACGTTCGCCTACGTGAGCGTCGACCTCGGCGCGCTCGGCCGGGTCCCGCCGAACGCGCTGGCGTACCTGGGTGGCCTGTCGGTGGCGACGGCCATCGCACACGTCGTCATCCGCATCCGCGCGCCGTACGCCGACCCCGTCATCCTGCCCATCGTCGTCACGCTGTGCGGGCTGGGCCTGGCCATGATCCACCGCATCGACCTCGCCAGGGGCACCACCCACGCCACCACGCAGCTGACCTGGATGGCGGTCGGCGTCGCCCTGTTCGTCGCCGTGCTGATCGTCGTCCGCGACCACCGGGTGCTGTCGCGGCTGCCGTACCTCGCCGGGCTCGGCGGGCTGCTGCTGCTGGTACTGCCGCTGCTGCCTGTCATCGGCCACTCCATCCGCGGCGCCCGCATCTGGATCAACGTCGGGCCCATGACGTTCCAGCCGGGCGAGGCCGCCAAGATCATCCTGATCATCGCGTTCGCCGCCTACCTGGTACAGACCCGCGACGCGCTCGCCCTGGCCGGACGCCGGTTCCTCGGCGTCGACCTGCCGCGGGCCCGCGACCTGGGGCCGATCCTGCTGGTCTGGGTCGGCGCCCTGGGCATCCTGGTGGTCCAGAACGACCTCGGCCCGTCGGTGCTGCTGTTCGGCATCTTCGTGCTGATGATCTACGTGGCCACCGAGCGGATCTCGTGGATCATCCTCGGCCTGCTCCTGATCCTGGCCGGCGGGTTCGCCGCCAACGCCGTCGTCTCGCACGTCGCCGAGCGGGTCGACTACTGGATGGACCCGTTCATCGACCCGACCGGCCAGGTGGCACAGTCGCTCTACGGGCTGGCGTACGGCGGCCTGCTCGGCACCGGCCTGGGCCAGGGCCGCCCGGATCTCACGCCGATCGCCGAGAGCGACTTCATCGGCTCGGCACTGGGCGAGGAGCTCGGCCTGACCGGGCTGATCGCGATCATCCTGCTGTACGCGCTGCTGGCCTCGCGGGGCCTGCGGGCCGGCCTGCTGCTGCGCGACCCGTTCGGCAAGCTGCTGGCCGCGGGGCTGGCCGCCGGCTTCTTCCTGCAGGTGTTCATCGTGCTCGGCGGCGTCACCCGGCTCATCCCGCTGACCGGCCTGACCACGCCGTTCCTGTCCCTCGGTGGCTCGTCGCTGGTCATGAACTGGGTGCTCGTGGCGCTGCTGATCCGGCTGTCCGACGCCGCCCGCCGGCCTACGCCCCCGTCGTCGTCACCGTCGCCGCTGACTGACACCGCCGTCACCCAGGTGGTGAGAATCCGATGAACTCGCCGATCCGGCGCATCTCCGCGGGCTGCCTGCTGCTCTGCATCGCGCTGCTCATCAACGCCACGTACGTGCAGGCGTTCTGGGCCGACGACCTCAACGCGCGGTCCGAGAACCGCCGCGTGCTGCTCGACGAGTACTCCCGCGAGCGCGGCCCGATCCTGCTCGCCGACGACACCCCCGTCGCACAGTCGGTGCCGGTGGACGACGAGTACCAGTTCCTGCGGCAGTACCCCGGCGAGGCCATCTACGCGCCGCTGACCGGCTACTACTCGTACACCTTCGGCCGGACGGCGCTCGAGCGGGCACAGAACGACATCCTGTCCGGCGACGACGACCGGCTGTTCGTCCGCCGGCTCATCGACCTCGTCACCGGCGAGGAGCCGCGCGGCGGGGCGGTCCGGCTGACCATCGACCCCGCGGCGCAGCAGGCGGCGTGGGACGGACTGACGGACGAGGGCTTCAAGGGGGCCGTGGTCGCGATCGACGTGCAGACCGGCGCCATCCTGGCCATGGTCAGCACGCCGTCGTACGACCCCAACCCGATGGCCAGCCACTCCTTCGAGGTCCAGCAGGAGACCCGCGACGCGCTGGCGGCCGACCCCGACAAGCCCGACCTCAACCGCGCCATCGCGCAACGGCTGCCACCGGGCTCGGTGTTCAAGCTGGTCACGGCCGCCGCCGCGCTCGAGTCGGGCGAGTTCGAGCCCGACACCGAGGTGCCCGGGCCGGCCGACTACGACCTCCCGCAGTCGACGCGCCCGCTGCCGAACCAGAATGGCGAGGCCTGCCTCGACGGCACGCCCACGCTCACCGAGGCGCTGCGCATCTCGTGCAACACCGCGTTCGCCTACCTTGGCAACGAGCTCGGCGACGACGCGCTGCGCGAGCAGGCCGAGAAGTTCGGCTTCGGCACCCAGCCGCTGACGAACGACGACATGAACGCGGCGACCAGCATCTTCCCGCCCGACCCCGACGAGCCGCAGACGGCGCTGTCGGCCATCGGCCAGTTCGACGTCCAGGCGACGCCGTTGCAGATGGCCATGGTGTCGGCGGCCATCGCCAACGACGGCGTCCTCATGGAGCCGTACCTGGTCCGCGAGGTCAGCGGTCCGGACCTCGTCAGCCCCATCGAGCGGACGGAGCCCGAGGAGCGCACCCGCGCCGTCTCGCCCGAGACCGCCGAGGAGCTGACGCAGATGATGGTCGACGTCGTCGAGAACGGCACCGGCGAGAACGCGCGGATCGACGGCATCGAGGTCGCCGGCAAGACCGGCACCGCGCAGAGCTCGCCGGAACGCCCGCCGTACGCGTGGTTCACGTCGTTCGCGCCGGCCGACGAGCCCAGCGTGGCGGTCGCCGTCGTCATCGAGGACGCGCCCGACACCGCACGCGACGACATCGGCGGCGGACGGCTCGCGGCCCCCATCGCCAGGGCGGTCATGCAGGCGGTGCTGGGATCGTGAGCATCTTCACTGTTCGGTCAGGAGCAGCGCGGGGGTGCCCGGAACGGGTAGCCTGCGCGGGGTTGAGTCGAGAAAGGGCCGCACAATGAACGAGTTGCGTCTCCTCGGAGACCGCTACGAGCTGGGCGAGGTGATCGGCCGCGGCGGCATGGCCGAAGTCCGCCGTGGCCGCGACTCCCGGCTGGGGCGCACCGTCGCCCTGAAGATGTTGCGCGTCGATCACGCGAGCGACGCCACCTTCCAGGCCCGGTTCCGCCGCGAGGCCCAGTCGGCCGCGTCGCTCAACCACCGCAACATCGTCGCCGTGTACGACACCGGCGAGGACTACGTCGACGGCCACCGCATCCCGTACATCGTCATGGAGTACGTCGAGGGCCAGACGCTGCGCGAGATGATCCAGGCGCACCAGCGGTTCACGCCCGAGCGCTCCATCGAGGTCCTCGTCGCCACGCTCGACGCGCTCGAGTACAGCCACCGGGCCGGCATCGTGCACCGCGACATCAAGCCGGGCAACATCATGATCACCACCGGCGGCGAGGTGAAGGTCACCGACTTCGGCATCGCCCGGTCGCTGGCCGACACCGGCATGGCGCTCACCCAGACGGCCGCCGTCGTCGGCACCGCGCAGTACATCTCGCCCGAGCAGGCCCGCGGCGAGCAGGCCGACGCCCGCAGTGACCTCTACGCCAGCGGATGCGTGCTGTACGAGCTGCTCACCGGCCGGCCGCCGTTCATCGGCGAGTCGCTGGTGTCGGTCGCCGTCTCGCACGTGCGCGAGCAGGCCACGCCGCCGTCGGCGCTGGACCCGAACATCACGCCCGAGCTCGACGCCATCGTCATGAAGTCGCTGGCCAAGGACCGGCTGCACCGGTACCAGAGCGCCTACGAGATGCGCACCGACCTCGAGCGGGCCGCCGCCGGGCTGCCGGTCGCAGCCGCCGCCGACACCTCGGCCGCGACGCAGCTCATCGCCAACGCGGCCCCGGCCACCATGGCCGCGGGCGCCGTGCCGCTCGACGACGAGACCCCGTACCCCGACGAGTACGAGGACGACGAGGACGAGCGCAAGGGCTTCAGCTGGTGGGCCGTGGTCCTCGGCGCGCTGGCGGTGCTGGCCATCGCCGGGCTCATCGGCTACCTGATCTTCAACTCCGGCGGCACCGCCCAGGCGACCGTGCCCAACCTGGTCGGCATGACGCAGGAAGAGGCCGAGACCAGGCTGGCCAGCGAGAACCTCGAGCCGGAGATCCAGTCCGAACCCACCGACGACGAGGCACAGGTGGGCTCCGTCATCCGCCAGGACCCGCGCCCCTCGACCCAGCTCGACGAGGGCTCCACCGTGACCATCGTCATCGGCGCCGAGCCGGAGTCTGTCCCGGTGCCCAATGTGGTCGGCCGCCCGCAGGCCGAGGCGGAGCAGGCCATCCGTGACGCCGGGCTGCAACCCGGCAACGTCACGCAGCAGGACGACGAGGCCGAGGCCGGCACCGTCCTCGCCACGGACCCCGAGGGCGGCACGGCGATCGCCCCGAACAGCCCGGTGAACCTGGTCATCTCCAGCGGCGAGGTCGCAGCGGTGGTGCCGAACGTCGTCGGCATGAGCGAGGACGCCGCCGTCCAAGCCCTCGAGCGGGCCAACCTCGTCGCCGACGTGCGCACCGAGGAGACCGGTGACCAGCCCGAGGGCAACGTGTTCCGGCAGGAGCCCGGCGAGGGCACCGAGCTGGAAGAGGGCGACACCGTCATCATCTACGTCGCCCAGGCGCCCGAGGAGCCCACCGAGGACCCGACCGAGACCGACACCCCGACGGACGATCCCACGGGCGACCCGGAGGGCAGCGACGAGACCGGGGCCGACGCCGGCAACGAGACCGGCGGCGACACCGGGACGGACACCGGCACGGACACCGGTGAGGAGACCGGCTCCGAGCCGGGCAACGACAACGGCGAGGGCGGGGTCCTCGGCCCGTAGGACCAGCGCTGAACGAACGTGAGCCGCGCGGCTCGGGAGTTGATCCCGGGCCGCGCGGCTCTTTCGTCGAACGGGGTCTCTCAGGCGGGCAGGTCGACCGCCGGGCCGTGCGCGACGACCGGAGCGAGCCCGGCGGAGCGCTCCACGGCGCCGTCGTCGCCGCAGACGGCGAGCCAGTTGGCCAGCATGCGGTGGCCGCCCTCGGTCAGGACCGACTCGGGGTGGAACTGGACCCCCTCGACCGGCAGCGACCGGTGCCGCATGGCCATGACCACGCCGCCGGCGGTGCGCGCCGTGACCTCGAGCTCGGCGGGCACGGTGTCGGGCTCGACGGCGAGCGAGTGGTAGCGGGTGGCGGTGAACGGGTCGGGGAGTCCGGCCAGGACGCCGTCGCCGTGGTGGTGGACCTGGCTGGTCTTGCCGTGCAGCAGCTCCGGCGCCCGGCCGACGGTGGCGCCGTACGCGACGCCGATGGCCTGCAGGCCGAGGCAGACCCCGAAGATGGGCGTGCGGCCGGCCAGCGTGTGGACGAGCTCGATGCAGCCGCCGGCCTTCTCGGGCGTGCCGGGACCGGGGGAGAGCAGGATGCCGTCGTAGCCGTCGGCGGAGCCGATCTCGTCGTTGCGGCGCACGTCGCATTGGGCACCGAGCTGCGCGAGGTACTGGACGAGGTTGAAGACGAAGCTGTCGTAGTTGTCGACCACGAGGATGCGTGGGCTCACGACGTCTGGCCTCCTTGGATGGTGCCGTTGTAGGCGGGCATCGTGACGGTCCCCTCGTCGGTGACGTCGTAGCGCAGTCCGACGCGGTCGGCCCACCGGCGGTACTCGCGGACGGCGAGCGACTCGTTCAGAGCGTCGCGCATGGCGTCGGCGTCGCCGATGGCGGTGACGGTGTAGGGCGGATAGAAGGTGCGGCCGTTGAGCAGCAGCACCGGGCCCTCGCACTGGACGGTGCTGGTCGAGACGATGCGCTGGTCCATGACGGTCATGGCCTCGGCGCCCCCGGCCCAGAGGGCGTTGATGACGCCCTCGAGGTCCTGCTGGTGGACGATGTAGTCCTCGATGTTGAACTCGGAGTCCTCGTCGAGGTTGCCCGGGATGGGGGCGTCGTCGAGCGTCACCGAGAGCGCCGGCCCCTCGACCGGGGTGAGCCCGGCCGACGGCATGAGCTCTTCGGTGTGGCTGTCGATCTCTTCGGTCTCGCTGTTGCCCTGGCTGGCGGTGAGGTCCTCGATGTCGGAGCTGAGGTCGTCGACACGTGCCTGCAGCTCCTGGACTCGCCGCTCCTCGGTGCGGACCAGGTCGGAGAACTCGACGATGTCGCTGCCGCGGAGGTCGTCGCCGTCGGCGGCCTTGGCGCTGGTGACGAGCAGGACACCACAGCCTGCGAGCACCACGGGAGCCAGGAACTTCCAGGCTCGGGTGTATTGGGGCGGCCGGCTGATGGTGTCCACCTCCGAGTGGGACGATCGAAACGTACGAACGGCGATGTAGGCGCTGCGCCTGCTGACGACTACGCTAGCCGAGCACCACCGTTACCAGCCAAGACCGAGAGGAACAGACCGTGCCCAAGTCTCGCAGCCGTCGCAAGGACGACGACTACACCCCGCCGGAGCGGAGCGAGCTCAAGGACCCGTCGGTCTCCGGTCGCTGGGTCGTCCCGACCATGATCACGCTGCTCGTCCTCGGACTGGTGTGGATCGTCGTCTACTACCTCGTCGGCGACGAGATCCCCATTGTCGACGACCTCGGCGGCTGGAACCTGTTGATCGGCATGGGCATGATCACGGGCGGGTTCATGACCGCTACCCGCTGGAAGTGACGGAAATATACGCTGACCTGCGGCGACACCGTCGTCCACAGGTTATTGCACAGCTGTGATTACACGCGTGTAATTTTCCCCAGTGGGGATAACCCCTGTGGATAACTCCGCGCGCGGTATCGGAATGTGGACAGCAGGGCGCACCTGATCGCTCCCGAGGGAACGATCAGGTGCCGGTCCGGAGGACGAGGCCCCGGCTCAGACGAGGGCGAGCACGAGGCCGAGCGCCACGACCGCGGCGGCGCTGGTGGAGCCGATGACCGCCCAGAGCCCGCGTTGCTCCTTGGGCGCGTAGGCGTAGACCGCCGCGAGCGCCGAGCCGATGGCCAGGCCGCCCAGGTGGGCCCGCCAGTCGATGCCCGAGATGGTGAAGCTGAGCACCAGGTTGAGGGCCAGCACCACGAGGATGCTGCGGGTGTCGCCGCCGAGCTTGCGGGCGACCACGAAGAGCGCGCCGAACAGGCCGTACACCGCACCCGACGCGCCGATGGAGATGGCGTACGGGTCGGAGACCATGAGCAGCGACGCCGCCGAGCCACCGAGGCCCGACAGCAGGTACAGGGTGATGAACCGGGACCGGCCCAGCACGGGCTCGAGCGACGAGCCGAGCATGTACAGCGCCAGCATGTTCAGCGCGATGTGGAAGACGTTGACGTGAGTGAACGTCGCCGTGAGCACGCGGTACCACTCGCCGTCGACGATGCCGAACCGGAACGAGTCGGAGGGGTCGCCGAGGACGAGGCCCAGCCGGGCGGCCAGCTCGTTGGTGCCGCTGGCGCGGGCGTAGTCGGCGAGGATCGAGTCGCCACGTGCGCCGATGACCAGGCCCATCACCCAGATGACGACGTTGATGCCGATGAGCGTGAGCGTGACGATGTTGCCGTTGCCCTCGCGCCGCGTCGCGCCCAGCGCCGTCCGGGCCTGACGGGTGCCCCTGCGGCCCTCGGCCACGCACTGCGGGCACTGGTAGCCGACCGGAGCGGCGATCATGCAGTCGGGGCAGATCGGCTTCTCGCACCGCGAGCAGCGGATGTAGGTCTCGCGGTCGGGATGGCGGTAACAGGTCGGCGGTGCGGCCGAGCCGCCACTGGCGGGCGGCTCGGCCGGTCCGCCGGCATTTCCGGTCATGAGGAACGCCGGCTCTCGGTCTCAGCCGCCGGTGACGGTGACCGACTCGATGACGACGGGCTCGAGCGGCCGGTCGGAACGGTCGGTGGGGGTGGTGGCGATGGCGTCGACGACGTCGCGGCTGCTCTGGTCGGCCACCTCGCCGAAGATGGTGTGCCGCCGGTTGAGGTGCGGCGTCTGACCCACGGTGATGAAGAACTGCGAGCCGTTGGTGCCCGGCCCGGCGTTGGCCATGGCCAGCAGGTACGGCTTGTTGAACGCCAGCTCGGGGTGGAACTCGTCGGCGAACTCGTAGCCCGGGCCGCCCATGCCGTTGCCCAGCGGGTCGCCGCCCTGGATCATGAAGCCGGAGATGACGCGGTGGAAGACCGTGCCGTCGTACAGCTTGTCGGTGGTCTTCTCGCCCGTCTCCGGGTTGACCCATTCGCGCTCGCCCTGCGCGAGCTCGACGAAGTTGCGCACCGTCTTGGGCGCGTGGTTCGGGAGCAGGACCACGGTGATGTCGCCGCGGTTGGTGTGCAGGGTGGCATGAAGCTCGTCGGCCACGGGTAAGCCTTTCGCTGTCGATGTCCTCTATTTGCTCCATCCTCGCACGCCGTGGCGTGTGTCGGCATACGGTCGGTGGTAAGGCAAGATCAGGGGGGACACGACGGGGACACGGGCCCTGCACGCGATCCGACAAGGGAGGCCCAACGTGAGCAGGCTATTCAGCACCCGGCGGAAGAATCGCGCCGACGAGGCGAAGGTACGCACGCAGGATGCTGCGGAACAGGCCCGCCAGGCCGCACGCGACGCCGGACGGCGTGCGCGCGAGGCCGCGACACCGGTCGTCGACTCCGCGCGCGAGCGACTGACTCCGGTGGTCGAGTCGGCGGTGGACAAGATGGGCCCGAAGGTCCAGGCGGCGCGCGAGAAGGTCGGCCCGGCCGCCAACCAGGCCAAGGAGACGCTGCTGCACGACGTCGTCCCGCGAGTCGCCGACTCGCTGGCCGTCGCGGCGGACAAGTTCTCCGAGCGCGCGCACGATCTGTCCGAGCGCTCCGCGGCTCTCGCCGAGAAGGCCGAGAAGGAGCGCAAGAAGAAGCGTCGCCGCCGGTTCGGCATGGTGCTGGGCGGGTTCGCCGCCGCGGGCGCCGCGCTGGCCGCGGTCGTGCGCCGTCGCGGGCAGTCCGACCAGTGGACCACCTACGACCCCTCCACGGGGCCTTGGGCGCCGGCGCCGTCCGGCGACCCCAAGCCCGCGTCGAACTCCGGCGGCTCCACCGCGGCGGCGAAGAAGGCCGCGGCGAGCTCCGACGGCGACGACAAGGAGTCGGCCAAGAAGGCGTCACCGGCGAAGAAGAGCGCTCCGGCCAAGAAGGCCACCGCCAAGAAGACGGCACCGGCCAAGAAGGCCGCGCCCGCCTCGGCCGCCAGCAACAGCAGCCAAGGCACCCTAGACGGCAGCCAGAACTAGAGCGTGTCTGATAAATGTCGGGTCCAGGAGATGACGGCGTTGAGGACGACGGCGGCGCGGTAGACGATGGCGAGCTTGTCGAACCGGGTAGCCAGTCCTCGCCACTGTTTGAGCTGGTTGAAGGAGCGTTCGACGACGTTGCGGCCTCGGTAGTCGTCCGGGTCGAACGCCGGTGGGCGTCCGCCGCGTGAGCCGCGTCGTTTGCGGTGCCCGGCCTGGTCGGCGGGTTCGGGGATCACGGCCTTGATGCCGCGGGCGCGCAGGTGGGCGCGGATCGCGCGAGACGAGTACGCCTTGTCCCCGCGCAGCGCGTCGGGCCGGGTCCTGGGCCGCCCGGCCGGGCGCGCCACTTGCAGGTGCCCCAGCAGCGGCAGCAATGCCGGCGAGTCGCCGGCCTGGCCGGCGCTGAGCGCGATCACCAACGGCAGTCCGTGCCCGTCGACGAGCTGGTGGACCTTGGTCGACATCCCGCCGCGGGAGCGGCCCAGACCGTGGTCAGGCGGCTCGCTGGTCGAGAACGTGTAACTCGACCCAGCCCCCCGCGAGGCGTTTCATGTTCGTGGCGTGTTGATGAGCCCGAGCGATCGTGGAATCCACCGACACCGACCAGCCCAGCTGCCCAGCCTGGTCCGCTGCCGCGGTCAACCGGGCCAGCACCGCGTCCCAGGTGCCGTCGCCGGCCAGGCGCCGATGCCATGTCCACACCGTCTGCCACGGCCCAAACACGCCCGGCAGGTCCCGCCAGGCGATCCCACACCGATACCGGTACACGATCGCCTCCACCATCGCCCGCGCGTCGGAGAACGGGCGCCACCGCCGACCCGTACGAGCCGGAAGAAGATCAGCGATCAACGCCCACTGCGCATCAGAGAGCAACTGAAACCGAGACACGACCCCGAGCATCCCCGACACGATCCCGGAACTTTGTCAGACACGCTCTAAACCACCAGCGCGAGCCCACCGACGGGAGCGTGGCCGACCTGGCCGCGCTCCCGCAGCCGTCGTCCAGAGCGCGCGCGGCATGCTTCACCGCCGCGAAGCGAACGCACCGCCGCCGACGCGTGCGTCGTGTTGCCTGCCCGCGCTGCCCACCCCCGTCACCGACGAGGCGTCGGCGCAGTCGCTGGCGGTGCTGCTGGAGGAGCGGCTCGGCGGGTTGTACACGGACCTGGTCGGCGCCGCCGACACGCCGGAGCCGCGCGAGTTCGCGGTCCGCGGAGTGGTGCCGCCGCCGTCAAGGAGCTGGCGCGGGGTGGTCGCCGGTGGCTTTCCCGGGACTGGGCGACCGCCTGCCTCCTGGTCTGTCGTCACGTCCTGGTCCCCAGTCACGCCCGGAGGCCGATCCGGAGCGTTTCGCGTGACACCAGACCACGACGTGACGGCAGACCACGACGCGCACCCAACCCAGGACCAAGCAGGCCCAGCGACCCCGCCTCCGCCGCCGGGACCACCGCCCCAGCGCGCCGGGGACTACGGCGACGCGCTCTTCGTCACGTCGGCGAGCGTCACCATGTCGGTGAGCACGCGCGCCGCCGCCTGGACCAGCGGAACCGCCAGCAGCGCGCCGGTGCCTTCGCCGAGGCGCAGCCGCAGGTCCAGCAGTGCGGATTGGCCGAGCCGATCGGGCAGTGAGCGCCCGCCGGGCTCGGCCGACGTGTGTCCGGCCACCAGGTAGCCGGCCACGTCGGGGCACAGGGCGACGGCGGCCAGCGCGGCGGAGCCGGTGATGACGCCGTCGACGACGACGGGGACGCGTGCGGCGGCGCTGGCCAGCATGACGCCCACCAGTGCCGCGTGCTCCAGTCCGCCGAGTGAGGCGAGCGTGCCGAGTGCGCCACGCGCCTCGACGCCGGTGTCGGCCCGGTGCCGGGCCAGCGCCGATCGGACGACGTCGACCTTGTGCGGCGTGCGGCCGTGGTCGAGGTTGGCGCCCTTGCCGGTCACCTCGGCCGGCTCGGCGCCGGTGAACGCCGCCAGCAGGCAGGCCGAGGCCGTCGTGTTCGCGATGCCGACCTCGCCGGTCACCAGCAGGTCGGTGCCGCCGGCGACGAGGTCCGCCGCGACCCGGGCGCCGGCCCGGATGGCCGACCGGCACTCGTCGACGGTCAGGGCCGGCTCGACGGTGAGGTCGCGCGTGCCGCTGCGCACCCGCTCGTCGCGGACGCCGTCGGGCACCGGTCCCAGCCGCAGGGTGCCGACGTCGGCCACCACCACGCGGGCGCCCACCGCGCGGGCGATCGCGTTGACCGCAGCGCCGCCGCCGGCGATGGTGGCGACCATGGCCGCGGTGACCTCCTGAGGCCAGTCCGAGACGCCCTGCGCGTGCACGCCGTGGTCGGCCGCGGCCACGACGACGGCGGGTGCGGCCGGGATCGGCGGCGGGCAGGTCCCGCTGATGGCGGCCAGCTGCGCGCCGAGATCCTCGAGCCGGCCCAGGCTGCCCGGCGGCTTGGCCAGGCCGGCGTGCCGCTCGCGCGCCTGCTCGAAGGCGGCCCCGTCGACCGCCGTGACCGATCCGATGAGCTCCTCGACCGTCGGCGTCATGCCGACCCCCCTTCCTCGATGGCGTGCAGCGCGGCGACCAGCCGCGCGTTCGTGTCGCGGTCGCGGACGGCGACCCGTGCGTAGCGATCGTCCAGACCGGGGAACGTGTCGGCACGACGCGCGGCCAGCCCGTGGCGCAGCAGCCGGTCGCGCAGGCGCGGGCGCTCGGACCGGATGAGCACGAAGTTGGCGGATGCGTCCCAGACGCGCAACCCGGGGACGGACCGCAGCGCGTCGAGCAGGCCGCTGCGCAGCTCCGCGACCGCGGCCGCCCGGGCCCGCCGCTCGTCCTCGGCGGCCGGCGTCGTCAGTGCCTCGATCGCGGTCAGGGCCAGTGTGTTGACGCTCCAGGGCTGCCGGGCGGCGGTCAGGCGCGCGAGCAGCGGGGCCGGACCGACGACGTAGCCGACCCGCAGCCCGGCCAGCCCCCAGAGCTTCGTCAGGCTGCGCACGGCGACCAGGCCGGGCAGGTCGCGGCGCCCGGCCAGGCCGCCGGCGTCGTCGAGGAACTCCGTGAACGCCTCGTCGACGACGACGGTGCGGCCCGGCCGCGCGAGCGCGGCGACCGTGTCGGCGGCGTCGAGGGTGCCGGTCGGGTTGTCCGGGCGCCCGAGCACGACCAGGTCGGCCGCCTCGGGGATCGACGACGGCGTCAGCTGCCAGTCCCGCTCGGGGTCGCGCCCGACCCGCACGACCTCGGTGCCGACGGCGCGCAGGGCGGCCTCGGGCTCGGTGAACGACGGGTGCACGCAGGCGGCCAGGCGTGGCCGGAGCACCTGGGCGAGTAGCCAGAACGCCTCCGCCGCGCCGTCGACCACGACGCACTCCTCGGGCGGGCGGCCGTGCCGGGCGGCCGCGGCGGCGCGGGCGCGGCGGTCGTCGGGATAGCCGGCGAGGTCGCGCACCGCGGCCGCGAACCGGTCGGCCAGCCAGGACGGCGGGCCCGGCTGCACGTTGACGGCGAGGTCGACGGCGCCGGGCGGCACCTGGGTGTCGCCGTGCTCACGCAGCAGGGCGGCATCCGGGGCGACGGCGTCGGGCGACGGCGTGTCCGGCTCGAGCCTGACGACACGGCCGGCCATGACCAGCAGGACCTCGTCGGCCGCGGCGGAGAGCGCCTGGACGGCCCGTCCGTGCACGTCGACGTAGAGGCGGGCGCCGGGGCCACCGGCGTGCACGCCGAGCCCCGGCTGACCGGCGATGACCAGCACGTCGACGTCCAGGGCGGCGATCGCCTCAGTGAACGCGGCCAGCGCGGCGACGACGCCGTCCTCGGCGGCGGCCCGCAGCGCGGCGTCGGGCACCTCGTCGCCGACGAAGACGCCGGCCGACTCGAGGGTCTCGGCCAGCCAGGTGTCCAGCGCGTCGACCAGCACGAACGCCCCTTCGCCGGCCGACGCCACCGCCCCGGCGAGGTCGAACGTCTCGAGCGTGCGCCAGTGCGCCGGCCGGTCGGCGCGGTGCCGCTCGACCCGCGCCTTGAACTCCTCGTCGCGGACGACCGCCGGCGCGACGACCACTACGGGCCGCCCGCTGGCCGACGCCCGGCGGGCCGCCAGCCCGGACTTGCCGGACTTCTGCCCGCCCAGCACCAGCGTCAGCCGTCCGGCCCGCGTCGACGATGTCACAGCAGGTCCTCCCGCAGCAGGGCCGCGACCGCGATCGCGACCGCGAGGTTCACCAGCGCCGCCGAGGCGCCGAGCACGTCACCGGTGACGCCGCCGATGCGCCGCCGGGCCGCCCGGCGCAGCCCGAGCACCGGGATCGCCGCGGCCGCCACCAGCACGGGCGCCCACAGGCCGCCCGCCAGCACGATCACGACCACGACCGTCACCGCGGCCACGACGGCGTCGGCCACGCCCAGCCGGCCGAGCCGCTGCCCCTGGCCGTCCGTCCGCGCCGGCGGCAGCCAGGCCGCCAGCACCAGCGGCGCCGCCCGCCCGAGGACGTGCCCGGCCAGCAGCACCCGCGCGGCGTCGGCCAACCCGCCGGCGGCCGACGCCAGCACCGCCACCCGCAGCAGCAGGTCGCCGGCCAGCGCCAGGGCGCCGTACGTGCCGAGCCGGCTGTCGCGCATGATCTCGAGCCGCCGCTCCGGTGAGCGCCCGCCCCAGAGGCCGTCGGCGGTGTCGGCCAGCCCGTCCTCGTGCAGCGCGCCGGTCACGATCACCGTCGCCAGCACCGCCACCACGGCGGCAGCCAACGACCCGAGCAGCCAGTCCGCTGCCCACCACGCCGCCAGCCCCACGCCGGCCACCAGCGCTCCGACCAGCGGGAACCAGGCGCCGGCCCGGGCCAAGCCGGCGTCGCCGACCGGCCCGGAGCCGACCGGCAGCCGGGTCAGGAAGGCCACCGCGGCCCGCAGCGCCCCGATCACGAGAGCCCCGCCAGCGAGCGCAGGACGGCGGTGTCGACGTGCTCGTCCACGACGTCGGCCAGCAGCTCGAAGGTGTCGTCGAGCGTGCGCGACGGCCGGGCGCCGAACAGCGCCTCGAGCACGACCGGACCCTCGAACAGCCCGTGCAGGTACCAGCCCGCGACGTTCCCGGCCGACACCACCAGCGGCTGCGACCCGTCGCCGTCCAGGACCGTCCGGCCCTGCCGGATCTCGTAGCCGTCGACCGCCAGCCCGGACAACCCGGCCCACGGCCCGTCCAACGACGGCAGCGTCAGCGACCGCCGTCGTACCAGCTTCTCGGGCTCGAACGTCGTCGTCAGCGGCAGGAGGCCGAGGCCCTCGCCGGCGCCGTCGACCCCGTGCGGGTCCTCCAGCCGCCGGCCGAGCAGCTGCAGCCCGCCGCACACCCCGAG
Source organism: Jiangella mangrovi (assembly GCF_014204975.1). NCBI lineage: Bacteria > Bacillati > Actinomycetota > Actinomycetes > Jiangellales > Jiangellaceae > Jiangella > Jiangella mangrovi. Next base: position 1,973,514 of record NZ_JACHMM010000001.1, on the reverse strand, counting down.
CACCCGCACCCCCGGCCGCCCGGCGGCGGTCCGCACGGCCGCGAACAGGCCCGTCGACCGCAGCCACTCCAGGTCCGACGACACGTGCTTCGACCCGGGCAGGAGCACCGTCGCCGCGCCGTCCAGGTGCCACGGCGCCGTCACCCAGCGCACGTCCGCAACCTGCTCGAGCAGCGCGAACTCGTCGAGGTTGGACGCCGCGGGATAACGGACGATCGCCACCGGCGGCAGTCCGCCGCGCGCCGGCGCCCGCAGCGCCGCGCCGTCCTCGTCGGGCAGGTCGTGCCGGACCATCGGCACGACGCCGACGGTCGGGACGCCGGTCAGGTCCTGCAGCTGCTGCGGCCCGGGAGGCAGCAGCGACGCGTCGCCGCGGAACCGGTTGAGCACGAAGCCGCGGATCCGCTGCCGGTGCTCCGGTGGCAGCAGCGCCCACGTGCCGTAGAGGTGCGCGAACGCGCCCCCGCGGTCGATGTCGACGGCCAGCAGCACGGGTGCGGCGGCCCGCTCGGCGACCCGCATGTTCACGATGTCGTTGGCGGCCAGGTTGATCTCGGCCGGGCTGCCGGCGCCCTCGACGACGACCAGGTCGTACTCGTCGAGCAGTTCGGCCAGGGCGGCCTCGACAGTCGGCCAGAGCGCCTCGCTGCGGTCGCGCCACGGCCGCCGCGACAGCTCCTCGTCGACCCGGCCGAGCCGGACGACCTGACTGGTCCCGGCCTCGGGCTTGAGCAGGACGGGGTTCATGCGCACTTCGGGCTCGACCCCGGCCGCGCGCGCCTGCAGCCACTGCGCGACGCCGATCTCGCCGCCGTCGACGACCCGCGCGTTGTTCGACATGTTCTGCGCCTTGAACGGCGCGACCTTCAGCCCCTGCCGCGCGTACCAGCGGCACAGCGCGGTGGTGAGCAGGCTCTTCCCCGCCCAGCTCGTGCAGCCCTGGATCATGACGGCGGTCATCGTCGGCCTCCGCGGCGTGACCGCATTCCGGCGACGACGGCGGCAGCGGCGGCCGCCGCCCAGCCACGGGTCCGCGCCAGCCGGAGCGCGGCCCGGGCGTCCGCCGCGGTCACCGTCCGGCCCGGGTCACCCAGGATGTAGACGCTGATTTCCTCTCCCTTGCGGCACTCGTCCCCGCCTAGGACCTCGCGGTCGGCGTCGACGCGCGGCTTGGCCAGCCGCACCCCCAGCCGCAGGGCCAGCGCCGCCATGGGCCAGCCCGCGTTCGGCGACGGCGTCAGCGCGGCCTCCGTACGCAGCCGGTCCCAGGACACGCCGCGGCCGGCCAGCAGCACGCCGGTCAGCCGGGCCGGCGCCAGGTTGAGCAGGTCGTCGGCGCGCGCGGCGACCCGGCCGGCATGGTTCCAGCGCGGCGTGCGGTAGCCCCAGACGGCGTCGGCGGTGTTGGCGAACCGGTACAGCGCGGCCGCCGGCAGCCCGCCCACCGCGTACCAGAACAGCGGTGCGACGACGGAGTCGGACAGGTTCTCGCCCAGCGACTCGACCGCCGCCTGCCGGACCTCGTCCGCCGTCAGGCCCGAGACGTCGCGGCTGACGATCCGCGCCACCGCGGCCCGCCCGGCCTCGACCCCGCCGTCGGTCAGTGCCCGCTCCACCGCCGCGACCTCGTCGAGCAGCATCCGGTGCGCGAACAGCGGCCAGAGCGCCACACCGACGACCACCGGTCGCACCGATCCCGGCAGCCGGGCCGCCGCCCGCGACACCGCCCAACCCGCGCCGTACGCCGTCGCCGCCCCGAGCGCCCAGGCCAGGCCGCCCCGCAGCACCGCGGGACCCGGCGGCGACGCCGGCACCGGCCGCCCGGCCGCGGAGAGGTACCGGCCGATCCAGCGGACCGGATGCGCGGCCGGCGGCGGCTCCCGGAACGCCGCGTCCAGCGCCACCGCGACGACCACCGCCGCGGCGCTCACGCGACCCCGCCGATGTCGCGGGCCGAGCGGCCGGGCCGCAGCGGCACCACGACCACACCGCCCTGCGGGTCGGTCAGCACCCGCACCCGGGCGCCGTAGTGCGCGGAGATGAGGTCCTCGGTCAGCACCTCCTGGGCCGACCCCTGCGCCACGACCCGGCCGTCGACCAGCAGCACCAGGTGGTCGGCGAACTGCCCGGCCGTGGTGAGGTCGTGCAGGGCGCTGACCACCGTCAGCCCGCGCGAGGCCCGCAGCTCGTCGACCAGCTCGAGCACCTGCTGGGCGTGGCCGAGGTCGAGCGAGCTGGTCGGCTCGTCGAGCAGCAGCACCGGCGCCTGCTGGGCCAGCGCCCGGGCCAGCACGGTGCGCTGGAACTCGCCGCCGGAGAGCTCCGTGACCAGGCGCCCGGACAGCGCCCGCAGCTCCAGCGTGTCGAGCAGCTCGCCGGCCACCGCGAGGTCCTCGGCCGACTCCGTCCCCAGGTACGGGATGTACGGCGTACGGCCGAGCAGCACGTAGTCGAGGACGGTCATGCCCTCGGGGCGGGCCGGGTCCTGCGGGACGACGGCGACCAGGCGGGCGCGGTCGCGGGAGCGCAGCCGGGCGACCTCGACACCGTCGAACGCGATGGAGCCGTCGAACGCCACCGCGCCGGACACCGCCCGCAGCAGCGTCGACTTGCCGGCGCCGTTCGGCCCGACCAGCGTGAGCCAGGTGCCCGCGGGGACGGCGAGGCTGACGCCGTCGACCACCCGCCGCTCGAGCAGAGTGACGCCGACGGCGTCGACGGTCAGCGCGGTCACCAGGTCCTCCGGGCGCTGCGGAGCACGAGGGTGAAGAACGGGGCGCCGACGAACGCCGTCACCACGCCGACCGGCAGCTCGCCGGGCGACACGACGGTGCGGGCGACGAGGTCGGCGACCACCAGGAACGTCGCCCCCACCAGCGCCGCCAGCGGCAGCACGATGCGGTACGACGACCCGGCGAGCATGCGCACGATGTGCGGGACGACGATGCCGACGAAGCCGATGAGCCCGCTGACCGACACCGCCGCCGCCGTGCCGAGCGTCGCGGCCAGGACCACGACCAGCCGGACCCGTGCGGCCGGGACGCCCAGCGTGCCGGCCTCGTCCGGACCGACGCTGAGGACGTCGAGCAGCCGCCGGTGCGCCAGCAGCACCGCGGCCGACACCGCGACGTACGGCAGCACCGTCAGCACCTCGCCCCAGCCGGCGGTGAGCAGCCGGCCGAGGATCCAGCCGTACACCTCGCGCAGCGAGTCGGTGTTGCGCTGGTTGACGAAGGTCTGCACGGCGGTGAGGAACGCCGCGACCGCGACGCCGGCCAGGATCAGCGAGTTGGTGCTCCGCCCGCCCACCCCCCGCCCCAGTGCGTAGGTGGCGGCCACGCCCAGCACGCCGCCGGTGAACGCCGCCAGCGGGAGCAGCAGGCGCGAGCCGCCCGAGACGATGGCGAACGTCGCACCGAGCCCGGCGCCGGCGGCCACCCCCAGCAGGTACGGATCGGCCAGCGGGTTGCGGAACACGCCCTGGTAGCCGGCCCCGGCGATGGCCAGCATGGCGCCGACCAGGAGCCCCAGGACCACCCGTGGCGCGCGCAGCTGCCAGAGCACCGCCGCCTGGCGGTCGTCGAGCCCGCCGGCCAGGTCGACGCCCGGCACCAGGTCGACGATCTCGGTCAGCACGCCGCGCAGCGGCAGTCCCGCCGGGCCCACGGTGAGGCCGAGCAGGACCGCCGCCAGCAGCACGGCGAGGGACGCGAGCAGCCAGCGCCGGGGCAGCCGGACCGGCCGCAACGCCGGCGTGGCGACGCCCGGCGCTGTGGTGTCCGGCCCGGTCCCGGTGCTCACGGCGTCACTGGACGGACGCGAGCGCCGTCCGCTCCTCGATGACGAGCCGCAGGAAGTCGACGACGCGCGGACCCCAGCGGCTGGCGATGTCGGGGTCGACCTCGACGATGCGGTCCTGCTGGACCGCGGCGATCTGGTCCCAGCCCGGCCGCGCCGCGATGTCCTCGGCCACGACCCCGCCGGCGCCGCCGTCGGCGAAGAAGACGACGTCCGGGTTCGCGGTGACGAGGAACTCCGGCGACAGCTGCGGGTAGCCACCCGCGGCGTCGGGCGCCTCGTCGGCGATGTTGGTCCAGCCCGCCATGGCGTACAGCTCGCCGATGAACGTGGCGCTGGTGACGGTGAAGAGGTTCGGGTCGAGCTCGTGGTAGTACGTGGCCGGCGCGGCGTCGGCCGGCACCTGCGCCAGCAGCGCGTCGATGTCGGTCTGCATCTGCCCGACCAGCTCGGCGGCGTCGCCGACCTGCCCGGTCACAGCGCCCAGCTGCTCGAGCTGCGTGTAGGTGTCGTCGATGGTGACGGCCGGCGCCAGGATGACGGCCGGCACGCCCACCTCGGCCAGGCTACTGACCAGGTCGCCGGGGTCGGACGACGCGATGACGAGGTCGGGGGCGTAGCCGACGATCGCCTCGACGTTCGGCTCGAACCCGGAGAGGTCGGTGGTGGGCGCCTCGGCCGGGTAGTTGGAGTACGAGTCGGCCGCGACGACGGAGTCGCCGGCGCCGATGGCGAACAGCATCTCGGTGGCCGTGGCCGACAGCGAGACGATCTGCTCGGGCTGCTCGGTGATCTCGACGGGGCCGTTCGCGGTGTCGATGGTGACCGGGAAGGCCGCCTCGTCACCGCCCTCCGAGGGGTCCGACGGGTCCGACGCCGCGGACGGCGAGTCGCCGCCCGACGCGGTGGCGTCGCCGTCGTCGTCGCCGCAGGCCACGAGGACGAGCGGGAGCGCTGCCGCCAGCAGGGCGAGCAGCGCGGGACGGGTGGTACGCAACGTGCGCCTCCTTCACGACGGTAAAGGGGCGCGGATGGCGGGGCGCCATCTGCGAACCGCCCTTCTACCGAGGACGAATCCGAGCCACGAGGCTGGCGACCTGACTCGTCCGTCCGCGGTGGCGGGCGGCTTCACAGTTGCGGGACAGCGCCGGAATCGAACCGGACTTCGCAGACACTCGTCGCACCCGGGCCGCAGCCCGGGCATTCGCGATCCTATCGTCTCCGGCCGGCCGGCTCACCCGTGCAGCAGCGTGACCTCCAGCTCGGCGATGGTGGCGGGGTCGCCGACCATGTCGATGGCGGTGATGCGGTCGCCGTCGAAGGTGAACCGGAACAGCGCCCGCGGCGTTCCGTCCGGAGCCCACGCCCCCGCGTAGACGCCGTCGACCAGCACGGTCTCGGCGTGCTGGGCCCGGCCCGAGAACACACCGGCGACGGCCTCGGAGCCGCGCAGCAGGCGGACGAGCTCCGGTGCGCCCTGGTCGCGACCGGCCGCCGCGTTGTCGATGGCGACCTGGTCGGCGCGGAGCACCACGTCGGGGTCGAGCAGCGCGATCAGGTCCTCGAACCGGCCGTTGCGCGAGGCGGCGAGGAACGCGTCGACGACGAGCTTCTGCCGGGGCGGGTCCGACGACGGCCGGTCCGCACCCTGGATGCGCCGGCGCGCCCGGCTGGCCAGCTGCCGGGTGGCGGCGGGTGAGCGGTCGAGGATGTCCGCGATCTCGTCGAACGGCACCGCGAACAGGTCGTGCAGGACGAAGGCCAGCCGCTCGGCCGGCGCCAGCGAGTCGAGCACCACCAGCAGCGCCGGCCCGACGGCGTCGGCCAGGAGCGCCTCGCCCTCGGGGTCGGGGGCGGCCTCGTCGGCCGTGACCGCGGCGCTGCCGTCGTCGTCGAGCGGGTCCTCGCGCCGCGACGTCCGCGAGCGCAGCATGTCCAGCGCCACCCGCGACACCACCGTCGTGAGCCAGCCGCCCAGGTTCTGCACGTCGCTGGTGTCGGTGCGGCTGAGCCGCAACCAGGACTCCTGCACGGCGTCGTCGGCCTCAGTGGCAGAGCCGAGCATGCGGTAGGCCACCGCCCGCAGCCGCGACCGGTTCTCCTCGAACCGCTGAGCCAGCCAGTCGTCGTCGCGCATCGCGTCACATTCTCCCCGGGTCGGTCCGTCACCCACCTGACGGATCGCGGCCGGCGGATGTGACAGGACGCGTCGTGACCGCACCGCGCACCAGCAGCTCGGCGAGGTGCAGGCCGCGGACGCCGGCCAGCTGGTCGGCCTGGGTCCGGCAGGACAGCCCGTCGGCCAGCAGCAGGGTTCCCGGCTTCGCCTCGCGCAGCGCCGGGAGCAGCGCGTTCTCGGCCACCGCCACCGACACCTCGTAGTGGCCGCGCTCCATGCCGAAGTTGCCGGCCAGCCCGCAGCAGCCGGCGAGGACGGTCGTGGTCGCTCCGAGCGAGTGCAGCAGCGCCTCGTCCGGGCCGAACCCCAGCACCGAGTGGTGGTGACAGTGGGGCTGGACCACGACCTCGATGCCGGTGAGGTCCGGCCGCTCCCACTGCTCGGGTCCGGTGCCGGTCAGCAGCTCCGCCAGCGTCATGGTCCCGGCGGCGACGGCGGCAGCTCGCGGGTCCGCGGGGAGCAGCTCGGTGAGGTCGCCCCGCAGGACGGCGGTGCACGATGGCTCCAGTCCGACGATCGGGATGCCCTGCTCGGCGTACGGCGCCAGCGCGGCGACCAGCGGCGTCAGCTGCGACCGCGCGCCGTCGAGCTGCCCCGTGGTGATCCAGGTCAGCCCGCAGCACACGCCCGGCGGCGGCGTCAGCACCTCGTAGCCGGCGGACTCGAGCAGCTCGACGGCCGCGACGCCGATGGACGGCGACATGAGGTCGGTGAAGGTGTCGACCCACAGCAGCACCCGCGGCCGCTGGTCGTTGGACCCCGCCCCGTGAGGGAGGGTCCCCACCCTACGGGCGGGCGCCGACAACCTCCGCCGCTTCCACCACCGATGGAACGGCATCGGCGCGAACCGCGGGATCGACCGCCGCGGGTCCATGCCGCCGAGGCGCAGCGCCAGCCGTTCCAGCGGCCGGACCGATGCCAGCGCGTTCAGCGGCCGGGCGAACCGCGACGCCAGCCGGGCCCAGCGCGGCAGCCGGCCCAGCGTGTAGTGCGTCAGCGGCCGGCGGCGGCCCTGGTAGGCGCGGTGCAGCACCTCGGACTTGTAGGTCGCCATGTCGACGCCGGCCGGGCAGTCGGTGGAGCAGGCCTTGCACGACAGGCACAGGTCCAGCGCCTCGTGCACCTCGGGCGCCCGCCAGTCGCGCTGCACCAGCGACCCGTTCAGCATCTCTTGCAGCACCCGGGCGCGGCCGCGGGTGGACGTGGTCTCGTCGCCGACCGCCAGGAACGACGGGCACATGAAGCCGCCGGTCGAGGTGAGGTCGGCCCGGCACTTGCCCACGCCGACGCAGCGGTGCACCGCGTTGGTGACGTCGCCGCCGTCGTGGGCGAACGCGAAGCCACCGGCCGCGGGGACGGCCGGCATCGGCGCGGCGGCCGGACGGCGCAGGTCGCGGTCGAGCGGCGCCGGGCGGACCACGATCTCCGGGTTCAGCAGGTCGTCCGGGTCGAAGAGCGCCTTGAACCGTTCGAACACCCCGATCATCCGCTCGGAGTACAGGTACGGCAGCAGCTCGCCGCGGGCCCGGCCGTCGCCGTGCTCTCCGGACATCGAGCCGCCGTAGCCGCCGATCAGCTGCGCGGCGTCGGTCATCAGCGACCGCAGCGCCGCCCCGCCGGTGTGCAGCGGCACGTCGACCCGCACGTGCACGCAGCCGTCACCGAAGTGCCCGAACGGAGACCCCGCCAGCCCGTGCCGCTCGAGCAGCACGTCGAGGTCGCGCAGGTAGGCGCCCAGGTGCTCGGTGGGGACGGCGGCGTCCTCGAGCCCGGGCCAGGCCTGCTTGCCCTCGAGCGTCCGCCCGGCCAGTCCGGCGCCGTCCTCGCGGATGCGCCAGATGGCCCGCGCCTCGGGGCCGTCGGGCAGCACCCGGACGCCGGTGGCGCCGGCCTCGCGCGCGTCGGCGGCCAGCCGATCGGCCCGCTCACGCGCGTCGCCGGGGTCCGCGCCGCTGACCTCGACGAGCAGCCAGCCGCCGCCGTCGGGCAGCGCGGGCACGGCCTCGGCACCGCGGATGACCCGGACGGTCTCGAGAATGCGGCGGTCCAGTCCCTCGATGGCCAGGGGCCGGTGCGGGAGCAGGCCCAGGACGGCGTCGGCGGCCGCCGGCATGTCCGGGAAGCCGAGGACGACGAGCACCGGCTGCCGCGGCACCTCGACCAGCTTCAGGGTCGCCTTCAGCACGATGCCGCAGGTGCCCTCGGTGCCGACCAGCGCCTTGGCGAGGTCGTGGCCGTTCTCGGGCAGCAGGTGCTCGAGCGAGTAGCCGGAGATCTGTCGCCCGAACCTTCCCAGCTCGGTGCGGATGACGTCGAGGTTCGCGGTGACCAGGTCGGACAGCCCGGCGGCGGCGTCGAGGTCGCGGCGCGCGGTGAACCGGTGCCCGCGCCCGTCGAGGACGTCGAGCCCGAGCACGTTGTCGGCCGTGCGGCCGTACGCCAGGGCGCGGTGGCCGCAGGCGTTGTTGCCGATCATGCCGCCGATGGTGCAGCGCGACCACGTCGACGGGTCGGGCCCGAACCGCAGCCCGTGCGGCCCGGCCAGCTTCTGCAGCGACCCGAGCACCACGCCGGGCTCGACGACGGCGACCCGCTCCTCGGGGTCGAGCCGCTCGATCCGGTTCAGGTGGGCGGAGAGGTCCATGACGATGCCCGGCCCGACGGCGTTGCCGGCCACCGAGGTGCCGCCGCCGCGCGCCGTCACCGGGACGCCCAGGTCGCGCGCCACCTCGACCACGCCGGCCACCTCGTCGGCGTCGTGCGGGAACACGACGACCCGCGGGACCACGCGGTAGTTGGAGGCGTCGGTGGCGTACTCGGCCCGCCGCAGCGTCGACGCGTCGACCTGGCGAAGACCGCGGGCCCGGAGCGCCGAGGCGAGGTCTCCGGCGTCGTCCGGCTCCATGCTTCGCATGCTACTGCCCTCCCGGAGGGAATCTAGCATAGCGCGTCTGGCATGCTAATATCCGATATATGACGCTCCTTGGCTGTTACATCGGTGGCGAATGGGTCGTTCCCGCGGGCGCTGAACCCGTCGACGACGTGAGCCCGGCCGACCGCAGCGATGTGGTCGGCCGCTTCGTTCAGGCGCCCGCGAGTGCCGTGGACGACGCCGTCGCCGCCGCCCGGGCCGCGTTCCCCGCCTGGTCGCGCACCTCGCCCCAGCGCCGCGCCGACCTGCTCGAGGCCGTCGCCGCCCGCATCCTGGCCGAGGCGGACCAGCTGGCCGAGCTGCTCGCGCGCGAGGAGGGCAAGACGCGCGCCGAGGCGCACGCCGAGGTGCTGCGCGCCGGCCAGCTGTTCCGGTTCTTCAGCGGCGAGGCGCTGCGCCTCACCGGCGACCGGCAGGCGTCCACCCGCGAGGGCATCGCCATCAACGTGCACCACGAGCCCATCGGCGTCGTCGGCATCATCACGCCCTGGAACTTCCCCATCGCCATCCCGTCGTGGAAGGCCGCGCCGGCGCTGGCGTTCGGCAACACCGTCGTGCTCAAGCCGGCTGACCTGGTCCCCGCCACCGCGCACGCGCTCACCCGCATCATCGAGTCCGCGGGCTTCCCGCCCGGAGTGTTCAACCTGGTCACCGGGCGCGGCTCGGTGGTGGGCGAGGCGATCATCGGCCACCCCGGCGTCGACGCCCTGACGTTCACCGGCTCCGAGCAGGTCGGCCGGCACGTCGCCGCGGCCGGCGCCGCCCGCATGGTCCGCGTCCAACTCGAGATGGGCGGCAAGAACCCGCTCGTCGTCCTGGCCGACGCCGACCTCGACGCCGCCGTCGAGGTCGCGGTGAACGGCGCGTTCTTCCAGACCGGCCAGCGGTGCACGGCGTCGAGCCGGCTGCTGGTCGAGGACGCCGTGCACGACGCGTTCGTCGAACGGCTGCTGGCCCGCATGGCCGGGCTGACCGTGGGGCACTCGCTGCACCCGGACACCGTCGTCGGCCCCGTCGTCTCGCAGGCGCAGCTCGACACCGACCTCGGCTACCTGAAGCTGGCCGGCGACACCCCGGGGGCGACGGTGCACGGCGGCGAGCAGGTGGAGCTCGAGCATGACGGCTTCTACCTCTCTCCGGCGCTGATCACCGGCCTCGGCAACACCGCCCGGGTCAACCGCGAGGAGATCTTCGGTCCGGTGGCCGGCGTCATCCGGGTCGCCGACTACGACGAGGCGCTCGCCGTCGCCAACGACACGCCGTACGGCCTGGTGGCCGGCATCTGCACCACGTCGCTCCGGCACGCCGAGCACTTCCAGGCGCACAGCGAGACCGGCATGGTCATGGTCAACCTGCCCACTGCCGGCGTCGACCCGCACGTCCCGTTCGGCGGCCGCAAGGGCTCCAGCTACGGACCGCGCGAGCAGGGCAGCTACGCCCGGCACTTCTTCACCCAGACCAAGACGGCCTACGTCCAGCCCTGACCGCACGCGACCGGGATACTGGTCGCGATGGATGAGGTGCAGGTCGTCGTCGCCCACGCCGAGCGCGCGACCCTGCGCGTCGGCGACGTGTTCCTCAAGGTCGACGCCGACCAGGCCCGCACCGAGGTCGAGGTCGAGGCGATGGCCCTGGCGCCGGTCCCGACCCCGGAGATCCTCTGGCGCAGGCCGCCCGTGCTCGCGATCGCCGCGGTCCGGGGGACCGTGCTCGGCCGCCTCGGCCGGCCGTCGACCACCCCATCGTCGGCGTGGGCCGCGGCGGGTGCCGCCATCCGCATGCTGCACGACGCTCCGTCGCCGCCCTGGCCCGGCCGGGCCGGCCGGAGCATCGACGCCTGGACGGCGGAGCTCGACAGCGAGTGCGAGTGGCTCGTGACGACCGGCGTCCTGCCCGCCGAGCTGGTCACCCGCAACCGCCGGGTCGCCGAGGCCGCGCTCCGGCCGTGGACTCCGGCGTTCACCCACGGCGACCTGCAGATCGCTCACGTGTTCGTCGACGGCGACGAGGTCACCGGCATCATCGACTGGTCCGAGGCCGGCGGGGGCGATGCCGTCTACGACCTCGCGACCCTGACGCTCGGGCACGAGGAGCACCTCCACGACGTCCTCGCCGGCTACGGCGCCGACGTCGACCTCGACGTGATCCGCGCGTGGTGGTCGATGCGCAGCCTGCTGGCGATCCGCTGGCTGATCGAGCACGGCTTCGACCCGTTCATGCCGGGCTGCGAGGTCGACGTGCTGAGATCGCGGAGGTGAGGCCGTCCACCGTGCTCAGCTCTCCTGCATCGCCTCGGCCAGCTCGTCCTTGCGGGCACCACGGCGCCTGACCATCTTGAGCACCGGCGCCGCGATGACCAGGACCGCGATGACGACCCAGATGGTGATGGAGATGGGCGTCGACACGAAGTAGGTGAGATCGCCGCCGGAGATGAACATGCCCTCGCGGAAGTACTTCTCGATGAGCGGGCCGAGCACGACGCCCACCAGCAGCGAGGCGAGGTTGAAGTCGAGCTTGCGCATGATGTAGCCGACGACGCCGAAGATCGCGATCGTGTAGATGTCGATCATGTTGCTGTTGATGCTGAAGCTGCCGATGCAGGCCACCAGGATGATCAGCGGCACCAGGATGTAGCGCGGGGTCTTGAGGAAGCGCACCCACACCCCGACCATCGGCAGGTTGAGGATCAGCAGCATGACGTTCGCGACGTACATCGCGGCGATGATCGACCAGAACAGGTCCGGGTGCTGGCTGACCAGCAGCGGGCCGGGCTGCACGCCCTGCACCACCATGGCCGACAGCATGAGCGCCAGCGTCGCCGAGAACGGCAGGCCCAGCACCAGCACCGGCGCCAGGCTGCCCAGCGCGGCGGAGTTGTTGGCCGCCTCGGGGCCGGCGATGCCCTCGACCGCGCCGGTGCCCAGCTCCTTGCGGTGCTTCGACACCGACTGCTCCAGCTTGTACGACGAGAACGTCGACAGCGAGGCGGACGGGCCCGGGAGCAGGCCGAACCCGAAGCCGAGGAACGAGCCGCGCAGCCACGGCGGCACCGCGCGCCGCCACTCCTCGCGGGTGGGCAGCAGCTCGCGCAGCCGCACCTTCTTCGGCAGCTTCACCCCGGCGCGCTCCTCGAGCATGAGCATGAGCTCGGAGATGCCGTAGAGGCCGACGGCGACGGAGGCCAGCGCGAAGCCGAGGCTGAGGTCGAGGTTGCCGAACGTGAACCGGCTGTACCCCGTCGCCCCCTCGAGGCCGACCGTCGACACCGCGACGCCGACCATCATCGGGACCAGGCCGTCGCTGAGCGTGCCGCCGGAGATGCGGGCCAGCGCCAGCAGGCCGCCCGCGGTCACCGCGAAGAACTCCGCCGAGCCGAACTCGAGCGCGAACGTGGCCGCCTTGGGCGCGACGGTCATCAGCAGGACCAACGCGATGGTGCCGGCGATGAACGACCCGACCGCCATGATGGTCAGGGCCGCCCCGCCGCGTCCCTTCTGGGTCATCTTGTAGCCGTCGAACGTGGCCACGATGGCCGAGCCCTCGCCGGGGATGTTCAGCAGCACCGATGTCGTCGACCCGCCGTACTGGCCGCCCAGGTAGATGCCGGCGATCATGATGAGGCCGACCGCCGGCGAGTAGTCGAACGTGATGGGCAGGATCAGCGCGGCGCCGGCCACCGGGCCGATGCCGGGCAGGACGCCGACCAGGGTGCCGAGGATCGCTCCGAGCAGTGCCGCCAGCATCAGCTCCGGCGTGAGGGCCAGTTCGAATCCGCGCAGGATTCCGTCCAGATCCATGGGTCACCCGTTCGGCGTGAGGCCGGGGCAGCGCCGCCTCAGGCGGCGAACACGCCGCCCGGCAGGCTGATGTGCAGCAGGTTGATGAAGATCCAGGCGATCGCCGACGACAGCACGACGCCGTACACGATCGCCTTCCACCACGACCCCGAGCCGAGGAACTTCATGGTCAGCGTCATGTACAAGGCGCCGGCGACGTACTGCCCGAGCACCGGCAGCAGCAGGATGAAGCCGAGCGTGCAGCCGGCGAACGCGAGCACGAGCCGCAACTGGCGGCCCTGCGGGAGGTCGATGTCCTCGGTCTTCTCCGCGGAGAACAGCGACTCCGCGACCAGGATCAGCGCGACGATCGCCGTCGCGACGCCGACGAACCGGGGGAACATGCCGGCCCCGGGCTGGGCCGCGGTGCCGAGCGGGATCTGGAACGCCTCCCAGGTGTAGCCGGCGGCGACGAGCAGCAGCACGATGCCGAAGACCAGCCGGCCCTGCCGCTTGCCGCGCATCGCCGACCATTCGGGAGCGGCCCACCGCCCCCCGCCCGCGGTACTCGGCGGGGTGCGGTCGGCCGTGCCGTCCACTGCCATCGTCAACTCCTCGTCAGCCGAGATCAGCCGAGGTCGAGCCCGGCGTTGGTGAGCAGGTCGACGCCCTCCTGGGCGTCCTCGGCCGCCTGGCGCAGCTCGTCCTCGGCCTCGTCGGCGGTGGTGGCGTGCCCGACGTACCCGTTGGTGTCCAGCCACTCGGCGAACTCGTCGCCGGTGACGACGGCCTGGTGGGCGTCGGTCAGCGCGGTGAAGACGTCCTCGGGCAGGTCGTTCGGCGCGTAGGCGTAGTAGGTGGTCTCGCCCAGGCTGGTGAGGTCGTAGCCCTGCTCGTCGAAGGTCAGCGACTCGGCCGGCTCGTACGGCAGGTCACCGGAGTGGCCGAGGGAGATCAGGTCGCCGGACTGCAGCATGCCCAGCTGGCCCGTGAGCGTGCCGTTCATCGCGTCGATGTGGCCGCCGAGCAGCGCTGCCGCGGCCTCGCCGGCACCGCCCTCGAACGGCACCAGCTTGACGTCGATGCCGGCCACCTCCATGAGCGAGGCCATGCCCATGGCGTTGGCGCCGGTGGCGCTGGAGACGCCGACGCTGAGCTGGCCCGGCGCCGCCTTGGCCGCCGCGATGAAGTCCTCGAGCGACGCCCAGCCGGAGTCGGTGCGCACCATGAGGCCGTTCTGCTGTTCGAGGATGCCGCCGAGGGTCGTCCAGTCGTCGGGGCCGGAGTAGCTGACGGCGTCGCTGCTGAGGATCGGGGTCATGGTCAGCTGGGACGCCGGGGCGACGGCGATGGTGTAGCCGTCGGGGTCGCGGCCGAGCACCTCGGTGGTGGCGACGGCGCCGGAGCCGCCGGGACGGTTCTGGATGGTCACGTTGACGCCGAGCTCCTCGCCGAGCAGCCGGCCGTACTCGCGGGCCAGCGGGTCGGCGGAGCCGCCCGTGTCGTAGCCCAGGTAGAGCTGGATGTCCTCGGTGGGGAAGTCGTCCTCACCGGAGCCGGACGCCGTCGTGCTGCAGGCCGAGAGTGCCAGGCCCAACACGCCGACCGCCGCCGCGGCGGTGCGCCACGTCGAGAGCTTCTTGAGGTTCATGGGGTCCTCGCCATTGAGTACTCGGCCCGGATGCGCCGCCGATGCGGCGATCCCTGTGCTTGCGGTCAGACTTCATATCTTAAGTATCAGATCGCAAGATACGTCGCAGCATAGGATGGTGCCCTGCCGCCGTCAACCGTCAGACGTCAGAGCACGCGCACCGGCGCGCCGTCGAGGAACGCCCGCACGTCCTCGACGGCGTCGCCGTAGAAGACCTGGTAGTTGCGGTCGGAGACGTAGCCCATGTGCGGCGACAGCAGCGTCCGCGGCGCCGCGCGCAGCCAGTGGTCCGGCGGCAGCGGCTCGACCTCGAACACGTCCAGCCCGGCGCCGGCGATCCAGCCCTCCTCCAGCGCCGTCCGCAGCGCCGCTTGGTCGACCAGCAGCGCCCGGGCGGTGTTGACGAGGTACGCGTCCGGCCGCATGAGCCGCAGCGCCGCCTCGTCGACGATGCCGCGGGTGGAATCGGAGAGCACCAGGTGCAGCGTCACCACCCGCGCCGTCGCGAACAGCTCGTCCCTGCCGACCAGCCGCGCGCCGCCGGCCTCGGCCCGCTCCTCGGTGAGGTGCGGGCTCCACGCCACGACGTCCATGCCGAACGCGGCGCCGACGGCGGCGACGTGCGCGCCCTGCTTGCCCAGTCCGACGACGCCGAGCGTCTCGCCGACGAGGTCGCGGCCGACCTCCTGCTGCCAGCCGCCGGCCCGCACGCGGGCGTCCTCGCCCGCCACGTTGCGCATGAGCCCGAGGATGAGCGCCCAGGTCAGCTCCGCCGTGCTCCACGGATGGCCACGGGTGCCGCACACGACGACGCCGCGCTCCCGCGCCGCCGCCAGGTCGATGGAGGCGTTGCGCATGCCGGTGGTGACCAGCAGCCGCAGCGCCGGGAGCCGCTCCAGCACCGCCCGCGGCAGCGGCGTGCGCTCGCGCATCACCACGACGACGTCGAACGGCGTCAGCAGCTCGACCAGCCGGTCCGGGTCGGCCACGTGGTCGCGGACGTACTCGACCCGCGCCTCCGGCAGCCGCTCGGCCCAGTCGGCGTACGTCGCCGCCACGCCCTGGTAGTCGTCCAGCACGGCCACCCGCACGGGTCCCGTCATCAGGTCCTCCCGACCACACTCTCGATGAACTCCACAGCCTCCGCATTGAACCGCTCCGGGTACTCCAGCTGCGGGAAGTGGCCGCACTGCTCGAACACGACGAGGCGCGACCCGGCGATGCCCGCGTGGATGCCCTCGGCCTCGGACACGTCGCCCATGGGATTGAACCGGCCCCAGAAGATCTGGGTCGGCGCGCCGATGAGCGCCAGCCGCTCGGCGGTCAGCAGGTTGCGCCGCCGCACGGTCATGTCCTGCATGCACAGCAGGTGCGGCAGCACGGCCCGGAACTCCGGTGTGTGGTAGATCCGGTAGCGCGCCTCGACCAGGTCGGCCGCCAGCCGGTCCGGGTCGTGGAAGAGCCGGGCCAGCCGCTCGTGGGTGAACGCGGGGTCGTCCTCGTACACCGCCCGCTCGGTCGTGCTCCTGATGCGCGCCATGATCTCGGGGACGGCGCGGGTGCCGCCCGACGACACCAACTGCAGGCTGGCCACGCGGTCCGGGTGGACACCGGCGAACCAGGCGGCCACCCAGCCGCCCAGCGACTCGCCCACCAGGTGCACGCGGCCGGCCCCGACGGCGTCGAGGTAGCGGCGCACGTGCTCGACGTAGTGCGGCACCTCGAGGTCGTGGCCGGGCTTGCCGGTGTAGCCGTGGCCCAGCATGTCGACGGCGTGGACGGCGAACCCGGCGTCGGCGAAGGCCCGCACGTTCGGCGCGAACACCTCCAGGTGGCTGCTGGTCCCGTGCAGGAACAGGACCGGCGGCGCCGCGCTGCTCTGCGGACCGGCCCGCAGCGACCGCGTCGGCACGCCGTCCACGTCGACGAAGGCCAGCGTGAACGGGCCGGTCGACAGGTCGGTCCAGACGCTCACCCGACGCGCCGCGCGAACGGCTGGTCCGGGTCCGGCGCCGGCGCGCAGATGTTGAGGTGGACGGTCTCGGCGTCGGTCCCGTTCCAGTTGCGGTGCGGCACGCCGGCCGGGAACACGACGAGGCTGCCCGGGCCGGCGTCGAAGCGGTCGCCGTCGACCTCGATGCTCATGGTGCCGGCGACGACGTAGAAGACCTGCTCGACCTCGTGGACGTGCAGGCCCTCGGGCGAGCCGCCGCCGGCCGGGGTGCGCACGTACGAGACGCTCACGTTCTGGGCGCCGTCGGCCCGCGACAGCAGCTTCTGCGAGAGCCGCTCGTCCGGGCCGAGCGCGGCGAACCGGTCGAGGTCGACGGGGCGGTGGTACCGGAAGTCCGACGTCATGGCGTCCTCTCCGAGGTCGGGGGTTCCGCGTCCCATGGCGTGCCCGCACCGGTGGGCAGCGGGACGTCGAACGCGTTGAGCAGGAACGACGAGAGCGAGTAGTAGCCGGTCAGCGCGACGACGTCGACCAGCTTGCGCTCGCCGAGCAGCTCCACGGCCGCGGCGTAGGCGTCGTCGCCGACCTGGCCGGTGCGCAGCAGTTGATCGACGACGGCGTGAACGGCGCGGTCGGCGGGGGTGGCGAGGTCCGGCTCGGCGCCGGCGGCCAGCGCCGTCAGCACCTCGTCGGCCAGACCGGCGTCGCGGGCGTACACGGCGTGCCGCAGCCAGGCGTAGCGGCCCCGCCAGTGCGCGGCGGCCGTGACGATGACCAGTTCGGTCTCGCGCCGGTCGAGGCTGGAGCCGTAGCGCAGCCGGGCGCCCAGCTCGGCCACCGCCACACCCACCTCTGGCGAGCGCAGCAGCACGTCGAACGGGCCGGTCAGCTGGCCGCTCTCGCGGATCGCCGTCGCCGCCCGCGGGCCGCCGGCGACGACGTCCCAGAGCGTCCGCTGCTCCGCGGTGAGCTCGTCGCGGGCGGTCAGCGGCGGCATCCGGCGACTGCGTCGGGTCGCGGACACCTCAGTCCTTCGCCAGGCGCTCCGCGGCGGCCTGGGCCGCGGCCAGCTCCTCGGCGATCTCCGGCTCCGACGGCGGCCGCCCGACCTGCACGCTCTGCCCGCCGTCGACGGGCAGCGTCACGCCGGTGACGAACGACGCCTCCTCCGAGGCCAGCCAGAGCGCGGCGTTGGCGATGTCCCAGGCGGTGCCCATCTTGCGGCGCAGCGGGACCTCCTTGTCGCGCATCGCGACGACGTCCTCGTAGCTGAGGCCGAACTTGCGGATGCGGTTCTCGACGGCGGTCGGCGTGTTGATGAGCCCGGGCAGGATGACGTTGGCGCGGACGCCGTAGGCGGCGTTGCGGATCGCCACGTGCTCGGTCAGCGACACCACGGCCGCCTTCGAGGTCTTGTAGCCGACGTACGGGTAGTTGTTGAACGCCGCGGCCGACGAGATGTTGATGATCGAGCCCGACCCCTGCTGCCGCATGATCGGCAGGACGTACTTGCAGGTCAGCACCATGGACCGCAGGTTGATGGCGAACACCCGGTCGAACGCCTCGACGGTGATCTCGGTGATCGAGGCGTCGCCCGCGGCGATGCTCGCGCCGACGTTGTTGTGCAGGACGTCGATGGCGCCCCAGCCCCGGTAGCAGGCCTTCACGGCGGCGACGATGCTGTCCTCGTCGACGACGTCGGCCTGCCACGCCTCCGCGGTGCCGCCGGCCTCGCGGATCGCGGCGACGGTGTCGTCGGCGGCGGCCTTGTCGATGTCGACGCAGAACACCTTCGCGCCCTCGCGGGCGAACGTCAGCGCCGTCGCCTTGCCGTTGCCGATGGTGCGGCCCGGCTGCTGGCCGGCGCCGAAGACGATGGCGGACTTGCCCTCGAGCCTCATTGCTACTCCTTCGTGAGCGGGACGGACGGCGGTCAGCTGCGCGCCGCGGGTGCGGGCGCGGCGGCCGCCATGAGGGGCGTGCGCAGGTCGACGAACGTCTGCTCGGTGGAGACGTCGACGACGACGATCGCCGGGGCCTCGGCGCGGTCCGCGGCGGCGACGGCGTCGGCGAGCGCTCCGGGCAGCTCGTCCGGCTTGCCGGCGCGGAACGCGGCGAACCCGGCGGCCGCGGCGATGCCCGCGTAGTCGAACCGGCGCAGGTTCGAGTTGAACTCCTGCTCGCCACGCATCCGCTGGCTGTGCCGGACCCAGCCGAGCGTGCCGTTGTCGAACACCACGACCACGATGGGGGCGTTCTCCTCGGTCGCGGTCAGCAGGGCGGGCAGCGACATGCTGAAGCCGCCGTCGCCGCAGACCGCCAGGACGGTCCGCTCCGGTGCGAACACCTTCGCGCCGATGGCGGCCGGGATGCTGTAGCCCATGCCGCCCGCGCCGGCCGGCTGCAGGTACGTGCCCCCGGAGCGGGACTCGAAGTACCGGCTCATGAGCAGCCGGTTCTCGCCGGCGTCGGCGCAGACGACGGCGTCGTCGGGCAGGGCGGCCCGCAGCTCGGCGATGACGCGCCGCGGGTGGACGGGGGAACCGCCGTTCGCGGCGGCGGCGTCCTCGGCGCCCGGTGTGCTCGCCTCGGCGCGGAGGGCGGCCAGCGCGTTCTGCCGCGCGGTGACGATGCCGGTGTCGACGGGGTGCGCGGCCAGCTCGTCGGCCAGGGCGCCCAGCGTCGCGGCGACGTCGGCCACGATGACGTCCGCGGTCGGCATGGTCCACGCCGCGTTCAGCGGCTCGATGTCGACGTGCACGATCCGCTGCCGCGCCGGGTCGATGAGGCCGGGGCTCTCGGCGGCGGTGTCGCTGGGGCCGAGCTTGCTGCCCAGCACCAGGACGAGGTCGGCCCGGCCGAGCGCGTCGTTGGCGACCGGCGAGCCGAAGGTGCCGAACACGCCGCCGCTGCCCGGGTGGTCCTCGGGGAAGGTGCCCTTGCCGGCCGGGCTGGTGACGACGGCGGCGCCGGTGGCCTCGGCGACCTCACGCAGGACGGCCTCGGCCCGGGCCAGGCGCACGCCGCCGCCGGCCAGCAGGACGGGAGCCGACGCCGTCGCCAGGGCCTGAGCCAGCTCGCTGACGTCGGGCGCGGGCGCCGGCTGCCGGGTCAGGTAGGCCTGCGTGGCGTAGAGGCGCGGCAGGCTGCCCGGGCCGACAGTTCCGGCCAGCGACGCTGACGAGAAGAGGACGGCGACCGGTCCGGGCTGGCCGGCCAGCGCGTGCTTGATGCCCAGCTGGACACTCTGGACGGCCTCGGCCGGCGTGGTCGCGACGAACACCCGCTTGGTCACGGAGCGGAAGGCCGCCGGCGCGTCCCAGGTGCCGTAGTCGGCGGTGCCGGCCTGATACGGCGCGTGCTGCGAGTAGGGCCGGCCGTCGGTGAGGTCGCCGAGCAGCAGCATCGGCGTCCCGCTGGCCTGCGCCTCGAGGATGCCGACCAGGCCCTGCCCGACCAGCCACGACCCCTGTGCCATCGCGACACCGAGCCGGCCGGACACCCGGGCGTACGCCTCGGCGGCCGAGGTGGCGTGCGACTCGTTGCGCACCAGGACGGTGCGGACGCCGTCGACGTGGTGGGCGAGCCGGCTGAAGATGCGGCCGGTGTCGCCGCCGGACAGTCCGAACACCGTGTCGACGCCCGCCTCGCGCAGCACGCGGACGACCGCCTCCGTCGTCGGGACGTCGGTGTCGAGAAGAGGTGTGGCCGGCATGCTGCTGCTCCAGGTGAAGGGGGAGGGTGAGCGTCAACCCGCTGGGTCGGAGTGCTCGATCATGAGGTCGACGGCGGCCGCCGCGGTCCGCCGCATGACGAGGTCGCTGTACCCGCCGTTGTGCGGCGAGAGGACCACGGTGCGCAGGCCGAGCAGGGGTGACCCGGCGGGCGGCTCGTCGGTGAAGACGTCGAGGGCGGCCGCGGCGACGTGCCCGTCGAGCAGCCCCTGGTACAGGGCGTCCTCGTCGACCACCTCGCCGCGTGCGGTGTTGACCAGCACGACGCCGTCCATCAGCCCGATCTCGCGGGGGCCGATGAGGTGCCGCGTGTGGTCGGTCAGCGGGACGTGCAGGCTGACGAACTGCGATGCGGTGAGCAGCTCGTCCAGCCCGACGGTGCGCACGCCGGCCGCGGCGTCGGCGGCCGGGTCGGGCGTGCGACGGTGCACCAGGACGTCCATGCCGAACCCGTGCGCCATGGGGACCACGGCCCGCGCGATGGCGCCGAAGCCGACCAGTCCCAGCGTGCGCCCGCCGAGGTGCCGCCCGCCGAAGCGCTCCCACCGTCCGGCCCGCATCGACGCGTCGGCCTCCGGGATACGCCGGGCGGCGGCCAGCAGCAGGCCGAAGGCGTACTCGGCGACGGCGTCGGCGTTCAGCCCCTCGAGGTTGGCGACGGCGACGCCGCGCTCGGCCGCCGTCGCGACGTCGACGTTGTCCAGACCGGTGCCGACGCGCAGCACGTAGCGCAGCTTCGGGGCGGCGTCGAACAGCGCGCGGTCGACCGGCTGAAGGCCCACGACCAGCCCGTCGACGTCGGCGAGCACGGCGTGCCAGGAGCGGACGCCGTCGGGACCCGCCATGAGCGCGTCGTAGCCGGGGAGGTCGACGGCGATCTCGATGCCGGCCTCGTCCAGGCGGCGCCGGGCGTCCGGATCGGTGCCGATGATCCGGGAGAGCAGGGCGACCCGCGACGTCGTCGTCACATGTACCCCTCGGCACGCAGCAGGGCGTGGGTGCCGCCGGCCGCGATGGTCTCGCGCAGCATGGCCGGCATCGGCTCGCCGCTCAGCCGGACGCCGGTGCTGCGGTTCTCGAACCCGCCGGTCTCGATGTCGACGGCGACCACGTCGCCCTCCGTCACGGCGGCCAGAACGCCCGGGCACTCCAGCACCGGGAGCGCGTAGCTGACGCAGTTGCGGAAGAAGATCTCGCCCACCGACTCCGCGACCAGCGCCGCGATGCCGAGCCGGCGCAGCATGGTCGGGGCCGGGCGGCTGGACCCGGTGCCGAACGCCCGGCCCGCCACCAGCAGGTCGCCGGGACCGACCCGCGTCGCCCAGCCCGGCCGGACCGTCGCCAGCACCATGGCCTCCTGCTCCTTCGGCGGGAGGTCGTAGCCGGCGTGCGGCATGATCGCGTCGGTATTGACGTAGGAGTCGGCGATGACCCACGAGCGCCCGGCGACGGCGGTCATCCTGCTGCCTCGCGGTTCTGTAGTTCGCGCAGATAGGGCATCGGGTCCGTGATGCAACCCTCGAGGGCCGAGGCGGCCACCGTCGCCGAGGACCCCATGTAGATGCGCGCGTCGGCGCTGCCCATGCGGCCCTTGAAGTTGCGCGTGCTGGAGGTGATGCAGACCTCGCCCGGCGCCAGCACGCCGAGGTGGCCGCCTGCGCACGCGCCGCAGGTGGAGTTCGTGACCAGCGCGCCGGCCGACGCGAGCGCCTCGATGTAGCCCAGCCGCACGGCGTCGAGGTAGATCGACTGCGACCCCGGCGTGACGATCAGCCGGACGCCGTCGGCGACCCGGCGTCCGCGCACGATCTCGGCCGCGATGCGCAGGTCGGAGAGCTTGCCGTTGGCGCACGATCCGATGAACGCCTGGTCGATGCGCACGCGCTGCCCGGCCACCTCGTCGGCGGAGCGGACGTTGCCGTTCATGGCGTCGGGCAGGGCGATGCGCGGGCGGATGGCCGAGAGGTCGACGGTGTGCTCCGCGGCGTACTCGGCGTCGGGGTCGCTGACCACGGGCTCGTACGGCGCGCCGGTGACGGAGGCGACGTGCTCGCGGACGAGCCGGTCGGCCGGCATCATGACGAAGTTCGCGTTGAGCTCGGTGCACATAGTGGCCAGCGTCGCGCGGTCGTCCAGGGGCATCGCCTCGATGCCGGGCCCGGCGAACTCGACGTCGTGGCCCTCCTGGCTGCCGAACACCTCGGCCAGGTGCAGGAACACGTCCTTGCCGTAGACGCCGAAGGGCAGTGCACCGGTGAGGTGGAAGCGCACCGTCGGCGAGACCTTGTACCAGGTCTTCCCGGTGCAGACGAGCTGGATGATGTCGGCCATGCCCAGGCCGCGGGCGGCGCAGTTGAGCACGCCGGCGGCGCTGGTGTGCGAGTCGTTGGACGCGACCAGCTGGCCGGGCAGCGCCAGGCACTCCTCGAAGATCAGCTGGTGCTCGATGCCGCCCTTGCCGACGTCGGCGAGGCGGCGGAACCCGAGCCGCTCGGCGTGCTCGCGGGCCCGGCGGTGGGCGGTGGCGGCCTTGATGCTGGGCGCGGGGACGGCGTGGTCCATCAGCACGACGACCCGCTCGGGGTGGCTGACGCGGAGGAGATCGGTCGGCATGCGGTCCGCCGTCGGGTTGAAGACGGTGTCGGCCATGACGATGAGGTCGACGTCGGTGACCACCAGTTGGCCGGGGCGCACGTGGTCCCGGCCGCTGCGCGCGGCCAGGACCTTGTGCGCCATGGTCAGGCCTGCCATGGGCCCGACACTTCATATCTCATGTCTGGAATCTTATACAGAGGCGAAATTCGGGGTCAACCGGCGACCACGGGGTTGACCAGCGGCTCCAGCCCGGACACGTGGCATTCGGCCACGTCACCGGCCTTGATCACCACCGCGCCAGGGGTACCAGTGGAGATGATGTCGCCCGGGTAGAGCGGCATGACCTTGCTGTGGAAGCTCACGAGGAACTGCGGCGAGAACCGCATCCGCTCGACGACGTTGTTGCGGTGCGGCGTGCCGTTGACGACCGTGGTCACCTCGATGCCGGCGACGTCCGGGCCGTTCGGCTGTGCCTCGAGCGCCTCGGCCAGCGGCACGATGTGCGGGCCGAACGAGAAGAACCCGGGGAAGTTCTTCGACCGGGTGAGGAAGCGCGGGTTGCGCTGCAGGATGTCCTCGGCGGTCTGGTCGAGGATCGCGCACAGCCCGAAGACGTGGTCGAGCGCGTCGGCCTCCTCGACGTTGCGGCAGTACCGGCCGATCACCAGGCCCACCTCGGCCTCGGCCGTGACCCGCTCACTCTGCTCCGGCAGCGGGATCGGCTCGCCCGGGCCGATGATCGTGTGGTCGCCCTTGATGAACGACGCCGGCTCGTCCGGCACCACCTCGGCCAGGTCGGTCGCGTGGTCGACGTAGTTGAGGCCGATGCCCCAGATCTTCGGCGGGTTCCGGTACGGCGCCGTGTACGTGACGGCGCCGGCCGGCCGGAAGGCGCCGGCGTGGGCCGCCTCGGCCGCCGCCTCGACCTCGCCGGTGCGCTGGTGCGCGATCAGCGACATGAGGTCGCCGTCGAGCCCCGGCAGCAGGTCCGTGACCACTGCCACGCCCTTCGTGGGGTGGACGACGGCGGCCCGCGGCGCACCGTCGACGAGGATGGACGCGAAGCGCATGGGTCTCCTTCAGGTGGGGTGCGGGCGGGTTCAGTGGGCGGGTTCAGGGGGCGCGGACGAGGCCGCCGTCGCAGCGCAGCTGCTCGCCCGTGACGTACGAGGCGGCGTCACTGGCCAGGAACGCGACCACGGCGGCGAACTCGTCGGGCCGTCCGTACCGGCCGACGGGGATGGTCGCGGCCGACGCCCGCCGCACCTCGTCGACGCCCCGGCCGGTGCGGGCCGCGACCGCCTCGTCGAGCTGGGCGGTGCGGTCGGTGGCGATGCGGCCGGGGATGACGGTGTTGACCGTGACGCCGTCGGGCGCGACCTCGGCGGCGAGCGTCTTCAGGTAGCCGGCCAGCGCGGCCCGGGCCAGGTTCGACGCGGCCAGCCCGGCGATGGGCTGCTGCACGCCGCTGGACCCGACGGCGACCACACGCCCCCAGCCGCGCTCGCGCATGCCCGGCACGACGGCGCCGACGAGGCGGACGGCGGGCAGCACGATCTGCGCGAACGCCGCCTGCGCCGCGTCGGCGTCGAGGTCGAGCGCCGTGCCGGGAGGCGGGCCGCCGCCGTTGAGGACCAGCAGGTCGACCGCGCCGAACCGCTCGGCAGCGGCCTCGACGGCGCGTGAGGTGCCGGCCGGATCGGTGAGGTCGGCCGGGACGGCGAGCGCCGACGGCAGCGCGGCCGCCTGCTCCTCGAGCTCCGCCGCGCGCCGGCCCACGAGGACGACGGCAAACCCGTCGGCCGCGAGGGCCCGGGCCGAGGCCAGCCCCAGTCCCGACGTCGCGCCACACACCAGAGCGGTTCGCATCCACGCCTCCATTGCCTGGGGGTTCGGCAGCGGTAGCATCTCATATACGAGATTCGCTACGGGGCCGGGAGGGGCGTGGATGGACGGGATCTACGTTGGGTCGCTCCACCCGGTGCCCAGGGCGGAGATGTTCATATATCGTATGTCTCTTGGAGGACGGTCTCGATGAGACCGTTGCAGCCGCACGAACGGGAAGTGTCCAACGTGGCCGTACTCGAGCCCCTCGCCAGTCGTCCGACGAGCCTCACCGAGATCGTCCAAGAGGCGATCCGGGACGCCATCGTGTCGCGGCGGCTGTCGCCCGGCGACCGCGTCACCGAGGCCGCCCTGGCCAAGCAGCTCAACGTCAGCAAGACGCCGGTCCGCGAGGCCCTGCTGAAGCTCGAGTACATCGGGCTCATCGAGTCCGACGGCGGGCGCGGCGGGCGCATCATCAGGCCGACGCGCGAGTCCATCCGGGCCGCCTACGAGGTGCGCATGGGCCTCGAGACGCAGGCCGCCCGCCAGCTGGCACAGCGGGGCGACGCCGAGCTGCTCACCCAGCCGCGCCTCACCGCCGAGGCCTGCCTGAACGCCGCCGAGGCCGACGACCACGCCGGCTTCCGCGACTACGACCGCCAGTTCCACCTGGCCATGGCCGAGGCCACCGGCAACCCGCTGCTGTCGCGGTTCATCCGCGACTCCTTCGACCTCACCTGGACGCTGCGCGACCGCGACGTCCCCGTCACCGACGACTCCGTCGACTGCGCACGCCAGCACCTCGACATCATGGAGGCCATGGAGTCCGGCGGCGCCCAGGCGGCCGAGGACGGCATGCGCCGGCACCTCGAGTACGTGCTCGACCTCGTCATCTCCACGTTCGAGCGCCAGCTCGCCCAGGCCGCCGGCTTCTCGCTGGACGTTCAGGCGAGCAGCTCGAATCCCTGAGCCACGTCGTCCTGCTCCGCCAGCGACCACCAGAAGTCCAGCGCCGCCCCGGCCCGCTCCGCCGTCACCAGCTGGCGGAACTTCGCGCTCGTCTCGTCGCGTGACATCCGGTTGAGTGCGTGGCCGCGGGCCTTCTCCGACCGCAGCTCGACGGTGCTGCCGTCCGTCAGCCGCGCCGTCACCCGCATGGCGATGACCTCGGGGAACAGCGCATCCATCTCCTCGTCCTGGCCCACCGTCACGCGGTCCATGACGGTGCGGATGCCGGGGTCGAGGTACTGCTCCGGCGCGAACGTCGCGATGGTGATCTCGCCGTCGACCAGGGCCTTCGAGAAGATGTACGGCAGGCTGTGGTCGGCCGTCTCGCGGGTGGTCGGGTTCCACTTGTCCTTCTCGCTGCCGGTCTCGTGCCAGGCCGACCAGTAGGTGCCCAGGTGCACGCCGGCGATGTCGTCGAGCGCGACCTTCTCGCGCAGCTCGCGTGCCGCCCACACCGCGACCTGTGTGTTGAACTCGACCGGCCAGTACTTGAGGTGGGCGTTGGTCTCGAACAGGTACGGGCCGCCCTCGGCGGGGAAGTCCGTGAACGTGAACTCGCGGTCGGTGACGATCTCCCAGACGCCGTGGCGGCCCTCGAACGGCTTGTCGGGGCCGGTGAGCCCGCGCTCGGCCAGCGCCGCGAGGAAGACCGTCTCGCGCACGGCCTCGGCCGTCGCGGCGCCCTTCCACATCGAGATGGTGCCGGCCCGTGTGGCCCGCAGCGAGACGGTGGTGACGGTGGTCAGCGAGACGGCGTGGGCGATCTGCTCGACGCTCATGCCGAGCAGGTTGCCCAGGCCGGCGGCGAGCGAGATGCCCACCGTCAGGCCCTGGTCGAACCCGCGCTTGCGGATGTACGCCGACGCTCCGAACCGCGCGAACACCTCGTACGCCACCACCAGCGCGGTGACCAGTTCCTTGCCGCTGCTGCCACGGGTGGCCGCGACGGCGAGCAGCCCGCCCAGGCAGTCGCTCGGGTGGCCGCCGGGGACCATGGTGTCGCTGTAGTCCAGGTAGCGGATCATGGCCGCGTTCACGAACCCGGCGAGGTCGGCGGCGACGAGGTCCGGGGAGCCGATGACGCGGCCGGTGAAGTCGTTCCCGCCCGGGGCGGTCGGGGCGACGGGGTGGGCGAGGGCGGTCGCGATGCGGGCGGCGTCGCAGTCGCGCGCCGCGTAGGCGCAGGCCAGGGAGTCGACGATGTGCTGGACGGCGAGATCGCGGACGGCCGGCGGGATGTCCTCGTAGCGCAGCGCCTGAGCGAACCTGCTGATCTGTGCGGTGGTGGAGTCCACGGAGCCCCTCGCCTCGTCAAGACATCGTATCTGATGTCTGGAATCTAGAGTCCGTTGCAGATCCTGGTCAAGCCGATGTACATCCCGCCGAGACGCCGTGACATGGAACCCGGCTCCGCCGACCGTCGTCACCGGTAGATCTGCCGGTTCGCATCCGATTCCTCCGCCTCGGGTCAGGAGCGTCCATGTCCAGGTCATCGAGAACCGTTGCCGTCGCGACCGCCGTCGTCGTGGCCGGAGCCGTCGTCGCGAGCGCCGTGCAGGCACCCAGTCCGGGTCAGGCCCATGTGCGCCTCCCCGCGGGCCAGACCTTCCACTCCGTTTCGTCCGGCTACGCCGCGTTCCCGGCCGCCTTCAACGCCGGGGTGACGAACGCGGACGGCACTCACGACCCGCACCTGTTCGTCTCCTACGGGAAGGGTCCGGACTCCGAGGGCGACAACACGACCGTGATGCTGGAGTCGGGGGACGAGGGCACGACCTGGACGCCCGTGGAGGACTCGCCCACGTACGGCATCGTCAACGCCGTCCGGCTCGCCGATGCGGCCGGCACCATCGTGGCGCTGGACTACGAGCCGCTCGCCATCTCCGATCCGGCGGGCCACGCCGGCGACCCCGTGCCGTCGACGCCGCACAACGAGAACCTCTCCCGGTTCATCCGCTGGACACTCGGCCCCACGGGCTGGGACGAGGCGGGCACGGTGACGACGGCGTTCCCCGGCTATCCGGCCCCGGCCGTGGTCCGGTTCCAGAAGGGCATCCTGCTGCAGCCCGACGGCGAGACCCTGCTCGCCACGGTGTACGGCTCGGACGTCGGCGGAACCTACTTCACCGGCGTGATGCGCAGCACCGACGACGGGCTGACCTGGACGCAGATCGCCCGCATCGGCACGGGCGCCATCTTCAGCGAGGCGAATCTCGCGCCGACCTCCGACGGCCGGGTGATGGCGTGGATGCGACGCGACATCGACGACGGGACGTACCTGCCCGACCTCTACTACACGTACTCGGCGAACGAGAACGGCGACGGGCCGTGGTCGACGCCGGTGCGGATGTCGCAGGACACCGGCAACTCGCCCGGCGCGGTGCTGCTGGGCAACGGCGCCGCGGTCCAGGGCTCCGGCCGGCCGGGCAACGTGATCCGCTACAAGTACACCGGCACGTCGGGGTACGCCGACTGGACCGGGCGCACGAACATCTACGACAACACGCCTACCACCTCCGTCGGGACGCCGCCGCGGCCGCTCGCCGCCCTCGGGTCCAGCGCCACCGTCGCGCTCACCCCGCTGACCGGCAACACCGTGCTGGCCATCGGCGACAACTGCGCCGGCAACTGGGGCTGCCCGACCTCCAACGTCAGCGGGTATCCGCGCGGCACCGGGCAGTCGCTGTGGAAGTCCGTACTCGAGGTCAACACGAGCCAGTGGGGCACGATCGACCTGCGGTCGAAGTTCGAGCGCGGTGAGATCTCCTACGTCGCCCCGTCGTTCACCACCTACGGCCGCGGCCGCACCTCACTCGGCGCCTACGCGTTCGACGGCGACGTCCGCGCCGACTCGTCGGTCGTCACCACGAACCGCAGCGTGACGCTGCAGCTGGACCGCGAGTACCTGCTCACCGGGTTCGCCATCGCGGCTCACCTGGGCGGCTCGGACGACGTGACCATCCAGACCTCGACCAACGGCTCGAACTGGTCGACGCCGGCCCGTGGCACCCGGGTCGGCAGCCTGCGGCCGCTGACCACACCGACGGCCGCTCGCTATGTCCGGATCAGCGACCCGAACCTCACGACGTCGGACGGGTCGTCGTTCCTCAACGAGCTGCAGATCTACAGCATGCTCGACGGCTACGAGGCGTCGGCACCGGGCGTGGAGCCGGTCGGGAACGGCGTCATCGCGTCGACCACCACCGGGGCGACGGTGGTGCCGGCGACCTCCGTGCCCGCCGTCGACGACATCTCCTCGCGGTTCCTGCGCCTCGTCGACCCGGGCGCGGACGGGTACGCCCGCATCCAGTGGAACCACGGCACGTCGACGGCGGCGACCTTCGAGTTCCGGGCCCGCGCCACCGGCACCGCGACGAGGACGCTGGTCTTCGGCATCCTCGGCACCGCCACCGGCGGGGCAGCGGTGACGCCGTACCACTTCATGCTCGACGCGGTGAGCGGCCGGTTCCACCGGTACGACGCGGCGACGGGGACCTGGGGCGCACCGCTCGGGACGGCCGGCGTCGGCGGATCGTGGAACTGGAACACCATCACCGTCGAGGCGACCGCGACCGGTGCCACCCTCCGCGCGAACGGGACGACCATCGCCACCGTCGCGCCGTCGCAGCCGTTCACCGCGATGACCGGCAGCCAGCTCGGCTCCGGCGGCACCGAGCCGACCGGCGACAACTGGCTGTTCGACGACGTGGGCTACACGCGGCCCTGATCGTCCTGCCGATGCGCGCGCTGTAGGCGCTGCGTTCGTTCGTGGTCGTCGACACCCCAGGCGACCAGCGGCTGCAGCGCACGCATCAGGCTCCGGCCCCGCTCGGTGGGCCGGTACTGCACGAGGACCGGTGTGGTGGGGACGACCGTACGCTCGATCAGGCCCTCGGCCTCGAGCTCCTTGAGCCGCTGGTTGAGCAGGCGGTCGGAGATGCCGTGGACGTGGGCGCGGTACTCGACGAAGCGGGTGGCACCGCGCATCGCGGCCAGCATGATGCCGGCGCTCCACTTCTTGCCGATGATCTCGATGTACCCCGTGAACAGCCGGCACTTCTCGTCGTCGATGTGCTCGAACCCGGTCTCCGGGAGCCGGCCCTGGGGGAGTCTAGTCTCGATAGCCACTCATCAATAGTAAGTCACTAACGGGCGGTTGGCCAAGCGCTGTGGTGGGCCGGAGACTGAAGTCGTGAACTACGGCCACCGTCTCGAGTTCGGCACCTTCATCACCCCCACCCACCAGTCGCCCCAGCAGCCCGTGGCGCTCGCCCAGCTGAGCGAGCAGCTCGGCTTCGACGTCGTGACCTTCCAGGACCACCCGTACCAGCCGGCGTTCCTCGACACCTGGACGCTGCTCACCTGGGTCGCCGCCCAGACGTCGCGCGTGCGGCTGTCGGCCAACGTGCACAGCATCCCGCTGCGCACGCCGGCCGTCCTCGCGCGGGCAGCGGCCAGCCTCGACCTGCTCTCCGGCGGACGGGCCGAGCTCGGCCTCGGCGCCGGCGGCTTCTGGGACGCCATCGAGGCCATGGGCGGGCGGCGGCTCGCGCCGGGCGAGTCCGTCACCGCGCTGAGCGAGGCCATCGACGTCATCCGCGCCCTGTGGGACGTCGACGCCCGCGGTGGCGCTCGGGTCGACGGGCAGTTCTACCGGCTGGACGGCGCCAAGCGCGGCCCCGCGCCGCAGCACCCGATCCCGCTCTGGATCGGCGCGCTGAAGCCGCGGATGCTGCGGCTGATCGGTGAGAAGGGCGACGGCTGGCTGCCGAGCCTGCCGTACCTGCAGCCCGGCGACCTGAAGCGCGGCAACGCGATCATCGATTCGGCGGCCGAGGCGGCGGGCCGGGATCCGCGCGAGATCCGGAGGCTGGTGAACATCAGCGGGCGCTTCTCTGCGTCACGTGGTGGATTCCTGCAGGGCACCAGCCAGGACTGGGTCGACGACCTGCTCCCGCTGGTCGTCGAGGACGGTGTCGGCACCTTCATCGTCATGGGCGACGACCCGCGGACCCTGCAGCAGTTCGCCGAGGAGGTCATGCCGGCGCTGCGTTCCGCCGTCGATGACGCGGTGCCGGGCGGCTCGGCCGGTTCGCGGGTACGACCGTCGGTGGCGTTGGCTGCGCGTCGTCCCGGGATCGACTACGACGGCGTGCCGGCTGCTCTGGTGGCGGGAGCGGTGGAGCCGGGCGACCCGGAGTACCGGACGGCGCGCGGCGGCTACCTGCGCGGAGGGTCGCCCGGCCTGGTGCTCCGCCCCACGTCGACGTCGGAGGTGGTGGAGGCGATGCGGTTCGCCCGCCGGCACCCCGACCTGCCGCTCGGCGTGCGCAGCGGTGGCCACGGCCTGAGCGGACGGTCGACCAACGACGGCGGCCTCGTCATCGACGTCGGCCGGCTGGACTCGGTGACGGTGCTCGACGCCTCGCGCCGGCTGGTCCGCGTGGGCGCCGGCGCGCGCTGGGGCGACGTGGCGGCGGCGCTGGAACCGCACGGCTGGGCGCTGTCGTCCGGCGACTACGGTGGCGTGGGGGTGGGTGGGCTGGCGACGGCCGGGGGTATCGGGTACCTCTCGCGGTCGCACGGACTGACCATCGACCACCTGGTGGCGGCCGAGATCGTGCTGGCCGACGGCTCCGTGGTCCGGGCCGACGAGTCGTCGCAGCCGGACCTGTTCTGGGCACTCCGGGGCGCCGGGGGCAACTTCGGCATCGTCACCTCCTTCGACTTCGTGGTCGACGAGGTCGGCGACGTCGGCTGGGGCTTCCTCACCCAGGTCGCCGAGGATCCCGCGGACTATCTGGTCCGCTGGGGCGCGGCCGTCGAGGAGGCGCCCCGCGACCTGTCCAGCTTCCTCGTCATGGGTCCGCCCCGGAACGGGCAGCCCGCGGTCGCGCAGTCCCGCTCCGTCGTCGAGTCGTCCGACCCCGAGGTCGTGGTGGCCCGGCTCCAGGAGATCGCGTCGATCGCGCCCCTCTACGACCAGGAGGTGACGATCACGTCGTACGCCTCGATCATGCAGAACGCCGGCGGCACCCCGCACGTGGCGACCGGCGAACCTCTCGCTCACAGCGGCCTGCTCGAGCACATCACGCCCGAGTTCGCGGCGGCGGCCGCGGCGGCGCTGGCGAGCGGCGCGATCTACTTCTTCCAGATCCGCTCCGTCGGCGGCGCCGTCTCCGACGTCCCCGCTGACGCGACCGCCTACGCCTACCGGTCGGCCAACTTCCAAGTGACGGCCATGGGCGCCAGCCCCTCGCGGATGGCCGAGGTCTGGGCCACCCTCTACCCCTTCTTCGACGGCCTCTACCTCAGCTTCGAAACCGACCAGAGTCCCGACCGCCTCGCCGACGCCTTCCCGCCCGCCACCCTCGCGCGGTTGCAGGAGCTCAAGCACCGCTACGATCCCGACAACGTCTTCCGGCACAACTTCAACCTCGCCCCGGACGACGCCCCCGCCGAGGTCGCAAGCTGACGCCGTCCCCTCGTCAGTTCACGTTCGGCGCCGACCGGCACTCAGGGCAGAGTGCGGGCTTCCGTCCACGAACCCGCACTCGCTCGAACGACGACGCACATCGGGAGCACACGAGGATCTCAACCCGCGCGTCGATGCCGGCCGGCGCCGTGACCTCGAGCTTGGCGAGGGCTCGGTTCCGGCGCCTCAGGAGATCCTCCACCGCCTCCTCACGTGCGGCGTCGTTCCGGTAGAGCTGCAGGCCGCGCTCGGTCCAGCGCACGCAGGCGGCCCAGTCTTTCTTCTTCTGCTGCCGGATGGCCATCTGACGATAGGTCTCGAGGAGCGGAACCTTGTCCCACTTGGTCATGAAGGCTGCGCGGATCGTCTCCATCTCGGCGTCGTGGCGCTCGCAGGCGTCATCGAACTCCGTCAGGGCCGATCCGCCAGAGCGCGTCCTGATACGAGACCTCGCCCACGACCTCGAGGTCGTCACTGCCGCCCAGGATCTGCGCAGAGATCGCACTGGTGGGCGTACGGGCGGAACGGAATCTGTCCAGCAACCCCACGGTGGCCCCCTCGCCGGTCAGGGGCCGACAGTGCCAGAGAGGCCGGACAGAACTCCGACCGGCCGTGGCCGGTCACCTCGCACGAGAGAGCAGTAGTGCTTACGCAAGTCA
This sequence comes from Jiangella mangrovi, assembly GCF_014204975.1. Classification (NCBI taxonomy): domain Bacteria; kingdom Bacillati; phylum Actinomycetota; class Actinomycetes; order Jiangellales; family Jiangellaceae; genus Jiangella; species Jiangella mangrovi. The sequence continues at coordinate 1,940,926 of NZ_JACHMM010000001.1, read as the reverse complement.
GATGCATTGTCGACAGCTACGCTCGAACCATGACAGCGGGGCACGGTCAGTACCGCTACCGGGCGAAATGCGTTGACTGCCCCTGGGAGGGACGGCAGTTCATCCGCTACGGCATGGCCGAGGGTTCGGCGCGCGACCACGCCAACGCCTACGCGCACATCACCTTCGTCGTCGACCAGTACGACCTGCGCATCGCCGGGTCGACCATCAGGCCCGCCGAGACCCGGCGGGCCTAGCGCGTCCGTAAGAGGGCGCCATGATCATCCAGGATCGGTGGTGCCATCACCCCACCGATCCTGGATCGTCAGCGGGCAGGCGGTCATCTCCTCGCCGACGAGCACCTTGGTGAAGCGACTAGAGCCAGCCCTTCTTCTGCGCGTCAGCGCACACCGGAGTCGCTTCGTTGCCGTAGCAGCTCGCCCGCAACTCGAGTCGTCCGATCTCTGCCTGATCCGAGAGACCCATGGCCGCCGGATGTGCGCGCAGCGCATCGAGCCATGCGGCCGCTGTCGAGCACGCGCTGAGCGTGGCGACGATCAGCGGGTCGGCCGCGGCCGGGTCCGGCTCGGCTGCGGCCGCCTGCATGGCATCCAGGCACACGGGTTCGGCGGTCACGCTTTCGGGTGTCGTGGTCGGCGCAGCAGGGGAGGTCGTCTGCGGCGCTGTTGCCGACCGTCTGGCTGACGGCGGGTCTCCCGAGTCCGCAGAGCAACCGGTCAGACCCATGACCAGGCCAACGAGGCCGATCATCGAGGCTGTCCTGTGCTCCCAGATGCGGTCGACGCCATTCGTCACACCGAGGAGTATGGCGGGATCGATGGGGTTGTCGACCTCTCTGGCCCACCGAGGTTCAACGGCTGACGCGGTATCGCACGTGCGTGGCCTCTGGGCTGTCGTCGTAGGGGACCGGGACGATGTGGGAGCTGGATCTCGTCCAGCAGTCCCGACTCCAGTGCTCGCCGTGCGGTGTAGGCGCCGGGGTGAGCGCCCACTCGTGCAGCGTGAAGCCTCGCCGCCCAGGTCGTCGTCGTTCGGGCCAGAGACCGCCTTCAGCTGTGCTTCACGAGCCAGGTGGCGATGAGGGCGACATCCGCCGCGGTCAGCCCCACGGCGGGCTCGACCCGGTGCAGCAGCGCCTCGCCCGGATGCTCGAGCTCGACCCACCACCGGTCGGCCGGCCCGATGTCGTCGTCGACCCAGACGAACGGTCGACCGGCGGCGATCCGGATCAGCGCCTTCGTCTTCCACTGCAGCCGGTCGGCACCATCGTCGCCGTCCTGACCGGGCAGATCGGCCACCGGCAACTGGGGCAGACCGAGCAGCGGCGCGATCACCTCGTTGGCGTCGTCCATCCAAGCGGTCGCCCACACGAGGTCGCACTCCAGAGCCGCCAGCAGCGGGCCGAGCGTCCGGTCGATCCGCGCCAGGTACGGGTTCGACGACGCCGTCACACCAGGGGCCGGCGGGGTTCCCGGGCCACCGAACGGCAACAGCGTCCCGTCGACATCGAGGAACAGGATGGCGCGAGAAGCGATGGTGTGGAGACGAGGGGAATCGAACCCCTAACCCCCGCCTTGCAAAGGCGGTGCTCTGCCAATTGAGCTACGTCCCCTGGTGCGGAGCGGCACCCACGCTGTGCGCGGGGCCGAACCGCGCCGACAACCATAGCGCGTGACCGCGCTGGACAGCGAATTCTTCACCCACACCGGCCGGAGGGCCGGGAGATCTGCAGCTCTTCCGAACCCGTGACCATACCCACGCCTACGCGAGCCGCTCGCGTGCGTAGACCTTCATCGCGTCGCGGACGTACTCGACCAGTGCGTCGTCGCCCTGGCCGATGTTCTGCCGGAAGCGCTCGTCGTCGACGTAGAGGTCGGCCAAGCCTTCGTAGGCCGAACGGTTCGGCGTCCAGAACAGGCAGATCCACCGGTAGTGCTCGTCGATGGCCTCCTGCACCCGCGGGTCGCCGACGGGTACGCCGTCGGCGCGCAGGGCGGTCAGGGCGGACAGCACCGTCCTGAAGCCGCTGCGTGCCTGCTCGGCCTGGTCCTTCGACCAGCCGCGCATCCGCACGGTCGCGTCGTCGATCGCCTGGTCGCCGAAGCGCGAGCGCGCCTCGTCCTCGTAGGGGTTCTGCTCGAATCCCGCGAACATCGAGTTCGCCGTCATGGTCCCTCCCTTCTCCAGGGTGGTCATGGTGTCTTCCACGGTCGCCACCAGCCGGTCGATCCGGTCGCGCTCGGCCAGCAGCCAGGAGCGGTGCCGCCGCAGCACGTCGACCGTGCCGGCGCCGCCCTGGGTCTCGAGGATCTCGCCGATCGCGTCGAGGCCGAGCCCGAGCTCGCGCAGCAGCAGGATCCGCTGCAACCGCAGCAACTGCTCCTGCTCGTAGTGGCGCCGGCCACCGTCGGCCGTCCACGCCGGGTCGAGCAGGCCGATCGCGTGGTAGTGCCGCAGCGTCCGCGACGTCACGCCGGACGCCCGCGCCACCTCGTTGATCGACCAGCTCATGGTGGGTGCCGTGTCGTTCACCGGACCGGACTCTCCGATCCGTCCACGACGATATTCGTTGACGCTACGTCAACTTCAACTCGAAAGACACGCCCCGGAACACAGAACGGCCACGCGGGCCCTCGCACAGCGGCGAGGGGCGCACGTGGCCGTCGGAACGGGTGGTTCAGCGCGGGTCGGCGGGCGGGATCGGATCCGTGGCCTCGGCCCACAGGTCCTGCTCGGCCCGTCCGGACTGGTAACGGCGGTAGCCGAGGTAGCCCACCACGGCCAGCACCGCTCCGAACAGGATCTTCTTGTTGAACACGATGGTCCGCCTCCAGACGGTGGTTCGACATCTCGTGTGAGGTTAACGCAGAGATCGGGGTCACATCACAGTGACGTCCGAATCACCCGAGCATCCGCTCCATCCGCGCGATCTCGTCCTCCTGCACCTCGACGATCTCCTCCGCCAGCTCGCGGGCCTCCGCGTCGGATCCGCCGGCCAGCTGGTCCTCGGCCATGTCGACGGCGCCCTCGTGGTGCTCGATCATCATCGTGAGCCACATCCGCTCGAACTCCGCGCCGGTCGCGGCGCCCAGTGCGGCGAGGTCGTCCTCGGTCAGCATGCCGGCCATCTCGTGCGAATGGCCGCCCGTCAGCGGCGGCGGGACGAAACCCCAGCGCTCCAGCATGGCCGTCATCCGGTCGATCTCGGGTTGCTGGGCACCGGCGATGCCGGCCGCGAGCTCGACCAGCTCGGGGCTGACGCCGTCGGCCGGCAGCATGTCCGCCATCTCGACCGCCTGGGCGTGGTGCGGGATCATCTGCCGCGCGAACTGGACGTCCGCGGGGCTGTAGGCGGCGCCGTCGGACCCCTCATCGGACGACCCACAGCCAGCGAGCGCGGGGGCGGCGGCGAGGACGGCGGACAGCGTCAGCAACCGGGGCACCGTCCTCACGGGGATCGAGCCTAACTCAGGGCCCGCGTCGGCAGGGTCCCCGATCGGCGACGTGCTGGAACCTCCCACGAGCGAGGGAGCGGGATCGCCCGCACGGGGGGCTCGGCGGCTGGCACTGCTCGGCAAGGTGGTGCCATGTCCCAGTGGCCGCGATGGTCCGCCACCTTCGTCCTGGTCGTCGTCGCCGGCTACGTTCTCGCTGCGCTGGCCTGGACCGTCGGGGCGCCGTACGCCTTCGCCCGGCCGTCGAATCCGGAGAGCACGTTCGACCAGCACTGGCTGGCCGACCTGCCTCCCGATGTGGTGCAGACCGCCACGATCGTGGGTGGGAGCATCCTGGCCCTTGCCGTGACCCTGATGCGCATGAGGCTCGGCGGCGCGTTGCGGCCGGTGCTCCTGACGCTCGGCTGGGTCTCGGCGCTGTTCCTGTCCCTCGTCCTCCCCGGGCCGCAGTCGCTCGACGCCATACCGGTGCTCAACCTGCTGAACGTCAAACGACTCTCGTGGGTGACGGTCCATCTGGTCCTGCTGGCCTACGCCGGCATGGCGCTGGCCGCGGCGACGACGGCGTACGCCCGGGCCACCCGAGGTGCGTGCGTGAGCTGCGGACGCAGCGACCGGCCTGGCTGGAACCGGGACAGGTGGGCGAAGCTCGGCCTCATCACCGCGCTCGCCGCCTTCGTCGCGCCGCTCGGCTACGCGGTCGTCCGGATCCTCTGGGCGTTCGGCATACCGGTCGGCACCACCGAGGCGTTTCTGGACCGGCTCGCTGCGGCCAACCCCGGACACGCGACGACCTACATGGAGCTCGCCCTGGCCGCGATGGCGATGGGCGGCGGTCTGCTGTGCTTCGGTCTGACACGGCCCTGGAGCCAGGTCTGGCCGCGCTCGGTCCTTGGCCTCGCCGGCAGGCCGGTTCCGCACTGGTTCCCCATCGCGATGGCGACAGTGTGCGGGGTCGGCCTCAGCGGCATCGGGACACTGCTGATCCCGGGTCTGATCCGGTTCGCCGCTGGAGAACCCGGCTACTACGCCGGAACCGACGTCCCGATGACTTGGGTGTCGCACATCCCGGCGATGTCCCTCGTCCTGTGGGGACCGCTCGTGCTCCTGTCCGCCGTCGCTTTCCACTTCCGCACCCGCCGGCCGTGCCGGCGTTGCGGGCGCGGCACCACGCCGACCGCTGTGAGGGCATGAAAGAGCCCTGCCGACCACGTCGACAGGGCATCAGGAGGGGTGGGCCTAACAGGACTTGAACCTGTGACCTCTTCCTTATCAGGGAAGCGCTCTAACCGTCTGAGCTATAGGCCCGGGATGTCGCACAACCAGTGCGCCGCAGCAGCGTACCTCACCCGCGGCGGCCAACCCAAACCGGCTGACCGCCGCTCAGCACAAGCGGCTCAGTCGTCCTCGGCGAGCGTGAGCTCGAGGCCGCCGAGCAGGCTCGCGGACAGGTTGTACAGGAACGCGCCCAGCGTCGCGAGCGCCGTCAGGAGCACGACGTCGACCACCGCGATGAGGGTGGTGAAGCCGAGCACCCGGGACAGCTCGATGTACTGGTTGATGTCGATGCCGGAGTTGGCGTCCGACGCCGTCATGTCGGTGATGATGTCGTCGATCGAGCTGAACACGCCGGCGGCGTCGAGCACCGACCAGAGCACCGCGACCGCGACGAAGAGCGTGATGCCCAGCGCCACCGACAGCAGGAACGCCGTCTTCATGACCGACCACGGGTCGACGCGCAGCAGCCGCAGGCGCGCCTTGCGGACCCGGCCGGGACGGCGCGAGCTACTGGAGCGCGACGGCGTGGGCTTCTGCTTGGGCGGGGTGGACGGACGGGGTGCCGCCGCCGGGACCGCCTCGAGGCTGGCCTGGGTGTCGACGGCGGTGGCGGACGGCGGCAGCGGCGCGGCCGGAACCGGGCCGGGCGGCGCCGGGAAGACCGTGGGAGCCGCACCACCCTGCTGGGCGACGAGCGACGGCGGCGGCACGGGGCCCTGCGGCGCGGGCTGGGCGGCGGGAGCGTGCCCCGCCCCGGCCGGCGAGCCGTTGGGCGACGACGGCGCGGGCTGCGCCGGACGCTGCGCGTTGCCGTTGGACGCCGGTGCGCCGTTCTGCCCGCCGGGCTGGCCCTGCTGGTCGCCGGGCCGGGCCCACGGGTTCTGCGTGGAGTCCTGCGCCGAGCGCGGCGTGGTGTCCTCGCGGCTGCGGCTACGCGTGGCGGTGCGAGCGGCCGCCGCACCGCGCGGGCCGGACTCGGCCTGCTGGCGTCGGTTGTCGACCGCAGGGTCGGGGGCGTTGTGCTGCCCGTTGGGCGATCCGTTGCCACTGGGGTCGCCGGGCTGGGCACCGTTGGACTGCTGGTTCTGTCCTCGGTCGGCCGGAGGCGCGCTCTTGTTGCGCGCGTCCTGGTCGGTCCCCGGACGCCCGGTCGCGCCGCTGCTCGTCACGAGCCATCACCTTCCGCGTCGATCTCGGAGTCCGTCACGTCCTCGACGGCCTCCTCCACCGAGTCCTCCTCGGCACTGTGCGCAATGGCGACGACGACATCGTCACCGCCCAGCGCGACGTACTTGACCCCCATGGTGTCACGACCCTTGGCGGGAACGTCCGCCACAGGGCTGCGCGTCACCCCTCCGGATGCCCGGATGGCGAGTACCTCGTCGCCGTCGCCGACGACCAGAGCACCCACGAGTGAGCCTCGGTCTTCGTTGATCTTCATGGCCTTGATACCCAAACCCCCGCGTCCCTGAACACGATATTCCTCGACAACGGTTCGTTTGGCGAATCCACCATCTGTGACGGTAAAGACGTACGAGTCGGTTCCATCGCGCACAACGGACATCGAGAGGAGTTCGTCGCCGTCGCGGAACTTCATGCCCACGACGCCGCCGGTGGCCCGGCCCATGGGCCGCAGCTGCTCGTCCGTGGCCGTGAACCGGATGGCCTGTGCCTTGCGCGACACCAGCAGGATGTCGTCGTCGGCGCTCACCAGCTCGGCGCCGATGAGCTCGTCGTCCTCTTCGCGGAACAGCACCGCGATGACGCCGCCGGAGCGGTTGGAGTCGTACTCGGTCAGCTTGGTCTTCTTGGTCATGCCGTGCTTCGTGGCGAGCACGAGGTACGGCGACTGCTCGTAGTCCTTGAGCGTGAGGACCCGGGCGATCTTCTCGTCGGGCTGGAACGCCAGCAGGTTGGCCACGTGCTGGCCCTTGGCGTCGCGCGCCAGCTCGGGCAGCTCGTAGGCCTTGGCGCGGTAGACCCGGCCGCGGTTGGTGAAGAACAGGATCCAGTGGTGCGTCGTGGTGACGAAGAACTGGTCGACGACGTCGTCCTCGCGCAGCTGGGCACCGCGGACGCCCTTGCCGCCGCGCTTCTGCGAGCGGTACAGGTCGGCCTTCGTGCGCTTGGCGTAGCCGCCGCGGGTGATGGTGACGACCACCGGCTCCTCGGGAATGAGGTCCTCGGCGGTGAGGTCGCCCTCGGCCGGGATGATGCGGCTGCGCCGTTCGTCGCCGTACTTCTCGACGATCTCGGCGAGCTCCTCGCGGATGATGGTCCGCTTGCGCTCGTCGGACTCGAGGATGGCCTGCAGCTCGGCGATGTCGGCGACCAGGGTGTCGTGCTCGTTCTGCAGCTCGTCGCGCGACAGGGCCGTCAGGCGGCGCAGCTGCATGTCGAGGATGGCCGTGGCCTGGATCTCGTCGATGTCGAGCAGTTGCATGAGGCCGGTGCGGGCCTCTTCGACGTCCTGCGAGCGGCGGATGAGCGCGATGACCTCGTCGATGGCGTCGATGGCCTTGAGCAGGCCCAGCACGATGTGCAGGCGCTCGCGCTTCTTGCGCAGCCGGAACTCGGTGCGCCGGCGGATGACCTCGACCTGGTGCGTGACCCAGTGCCGGACGAAGGCGTCGAGCGACAGCGTGCGCGGCACGCCGTCGACCAGTGCCACCATGTTGCAGCCGAAGGTGTCCTGCAGCTGGGTGTGCTTGTAGAGGTTGTTGCGCACCACGGTGGCGACGGCGTCGCGCTTGAGCACGACGACGATGCGCATACCGGTGCGCGACGAGGAATCGTCCTTGAGGTCGGCGATGCCCGGCACCCGGCCGGTGTCGGCGAGCTCGGCGATCTTGCGGATCAGCGCGTCGGGGTTGACCTGGTACGGCAGCTCGGTGATGACCAGGCACGTGCGGCCGCGGCTGTCCTCTTCGACGTCGACGACGGCACGCATGATGACCGAGCCGCGGCCGGTGCGGTAGGCCTGCTCGATGGCGGTGGTGCCGACGATGAGCGCGCTGGTCGGGAAGTCGGGGCCCTTGATGCGCTCGAGCAGCGCGGTGAGCAGCTCCTCGTTCGAGGCCTCGGGGTTGTCCAGGTACCAGTCGACACCGCTGGCGACCTCGCGCAGGTTGTGCGGCGGGATGTTGGTGGCCATGCCGACCGCGATGCCGCCGGAGCCGTTGACCAGCAGGTTCGGGAACCGCGCCGGCAGGACGTCGGGCTCGGCGCCGCGGCTGTCGTAGTTGGGGGAGAAGTCGACGGTCTCTTCTTCGATGTCGCGGACCATCTCCATGGCCAGCGGCGCCATGCGGCACTCGGTGTAGCGCATGGCCGCCTGGCGGTCGTCGCCGCGCGAGCCGAAGTTGCCCTGCCCCTGCACCAGCGGGTACCGCATGGACCACCACTGGCCCAGCCGGACCAGGGTGTCGTAGATGGCGGTGTCGCCGTGCGGGTGGTAGTTGCCCATGACGTCGCCGACGACGCGCGAGCACTTGGAGAAACCGCGGTCGGGCCGGTAGCCGCCGTCGAACATCGCGTAGAGGACGCGGCGGTGTACCGGCTTGAGACCGTCACGGACGTCGGGCAGCGCCCGGGAGACGATGACGGTCATCGCGTAGTCGAGATAGCTGCGCTGCATCTCGACCTGCAGATCGACCGGCTCGATCCGTCCCCCGGGTCCGAACGCGTCGCCGGCCGTGGTGGTGTCGTTGGTCACGAGTGGTTCCTCCAGGTGCGACCTGCCGGCCGCACGTCAGTTAAGACGCGCGAGACAGGCCCACGGTTGTCTTCGTCCCCGTTGTGTTTCATGTCGCGGCGTTTCAGGTGGTCGCCGGCGTGGGCGTCGGCTAGATGTCCAGGAAGCGGACGTCGCGCGCGTTGCGCTGGATGAACTTGCGGCGGCTCTCGACGTCCTCACCCATGAGCGTGCTGAAGACCTCGTCGGCCTGAGCGGCGTCGTCGAGCGTGACCTGCAGCAGCAGCCGCTGCTCGGGGTCCATGGTGGTCTCCCACAGCTCGTCGTCGTTCATCTCGCCGAGACCCTTGTAGCGCTGGATGCCCTCGTCCTTCGGCAGCCGCTTGCCCGCCTCTTGGCCGGCCTGGATCAGCGCGTTCCGCTCGCGGTCGGAGTACGCGTACTCGGGCTGGGCGTCGCGGCCGCCCCACTTGATCTTGTACAGCGGCGGGCAGGCCAGGAACACGTGGCCGTGCTCGACGACCGGCTTCATGAACCGGAAGAGCAGCGTGAGCAGCAGCGTCCGGATGTGCTGGCCGTCGACGTCGGCGTCGGCCATGAGCACGATCTTGTGATAGCGCAGGCGGTTGAGGTCGAACTCCTCGTGCACCCCGGTGCCCAGGGCGTTGATGATCGCCTGGACCTCCTGGTTCTGCAGGATCTTGTCGATGCGGGCCTTCTCGACGTTGAGGATCTTGCCGCGGATCGGGAGGATCGCCTGCACCTTCGGGTCGCGGCCCTGCTTGGCCGGGCCGCCGGCGGAGTCGCCCTCGACGATGAAGAGCTCGCATTCCTCCGGGTCGGTCGACTGGCAGTCGGCCAGCTTGCCCGGCAGACCGCCACCGCCCATGAGGCCCTTGCGGCTGCGGGCGGCGTCGCGCGCCTTGCGGGCGGCGACCCGCGCGATGGCCGCGCTCTGCGCCTTGCGGGCGATGAGCTTGCCCTCGGTGGGGTTCTGCTCGAACCAGGCGCCGAGCTGCTCGTTGACGATGCGCTGGACGAACCCCTTGGCCTCGGTGTTGCCGAGCTTGGTCTTCGTCTGGCCCTCGAACTGCGGCTCGGCGATCTTGATGCTGATGATGGCGGTGAGACCCTCGCGGACGTCGTCGCCGGTGAGGTTGGCGTCCTTCTCCTTCAGCACGCCCCACTCGCGGGCGAACCGGTTGACCAGCGTGGTCAGCGCGGCGCGGAAGCCCTCTTCGTGGGTGCCGCCCTCGTGGGTGTTGATGGTGTTGGCGAAGGTGTGCACCGACTCGCTGAACTGGTCGTTCCACTGCAGCGCCATCTCGAGGCTCATGGGCTGGCCGTCGCCGTCGGTGGACTCGGCCTCGTAGTCGATGACGCTGGGGTGGATGGCCGTCTTCGTGTTGTTCAGGTGGTTGACGTAGTCGACCAGGCCGTTGTCGTAGCGGTAGCGGACCTCACGCGGGCCGTCGGGCAGCTCGGAGTCGACGTCGTCCTCGGCTCCGGCGTCGGGCTCGTGCGGACGCTCGTCGCGCAGCACGATGGTGAGGCCCTTGTTGAGGAACGCCATCTCGCGCAGGCGTGTGGAGAGCGTCTCGAAGTCGTACGTGGTGGTCTCGAAGATGTCCGAGCTCGCGTAGAACGTGGTGGACGTGCCCGTGCGGTCGGACGCCTCGTGCTGCTCGAGCGGGCCGTCGGGGACGCCGAGGGAGTACGACTGGGTCCAGCGGTAGCCGTCGCGGTGGATCTCGAGGTCGATCTTGGTCGAGAGCGCGTTGACGACGGAGACGCCCACGCCGTGCAGACCACCGGAGACCTTGTAGCCACCGCCGCCGAACTTGCCGCCCGCGTGCAGGACGGTCATGACGACCTCGACCGCCGGCCGCTTCTCGACCGGGTGCATGTCGACGGGGATGCCGCGGCCGTTGTCGACCACGCGGACGCCGTCGCCCGGGAGCAGGGTGATGTCGATGTGGTCGCAGACGCCGGCCAGGGCCTCGTCGACGGAGTTGTCGACGACCTCGTAGACCAGGTGGTGAAGACCTCGCTCGCCGGTGGAGCCGATGTACATGCCAGGGCGTTTGCGGACCGCTTCGAGACCTTCGAGTACGGTGATGGCGCTGGCGTCGTAGGACGTGGTGTCCGTCACGAGCGGGGGACCTCCTGCCAGGGATCAGGCCGCACCGCGCCACCTGCAGGCCGCTGAGAGGGCCCAGGAGACCGCGCGGCCTGGATGGACACCCTCATTCTACCTTGTGCCGACACCAGAATGCGCGTTCTGCGGGCCTGAAAGCCCCGTGGAGCCGCGTAGATCGGCTCGCCTGTGTCCCCATACCCGCACCGGGAGGCTCGGCGACGCTGGGGGCCGTCTGGCGCCGCGGAGCGGATCGGCGGATTTCGGTCAGCCGTAGGTGTCGCGCGGACCGCGGCCGGGTACGCTGCGCGGTCCGCGACGCCAGCTCGGCGCCTGCGGCCCGCGGACGTCGACCCTGGTGACGGAGCCGTCGCCGATCTCCTCGTTGAACCGCCGGACCAGCTCGGCCGCGAACAGCCGCACCTGGGTGGCCCAGGCGGTGGAGTCGGCCCGCACGCTCAGCACGCCGTCCTCGTAGTGCTCGGGCTGGACGTGCGCCGCGACCTCGGGCCCGACCAGCTGGTCCCAGCGGGCCACCGCGCCGTGCACCGCGAGGTCCTCGCCCCACCCGTGCTCGCCGATGAGCTTGTCCACGGCGGAACCCACAGCCTGGGGATCGCGGTCGTCGGAGCCGGGACCGCTCCAGCCGGCGCCCGGGGCGCGTCGCCGCCGCCAGCCGCCCGGACCTCCGGAGCCGCCGGTGCCGGAGCCGCCGGTCCGGCGGGCCGGGGCGCGACCACCGGACTGGCCGGCCGCCTTCGCCCGCGCGACCAGCGCCTTCGCCAACTCCTCGCCGTCGGGGTTCCACGTGAAACCGTCCGGGGGCCCGACGGGGTCGACGGCCGGCCGGGGGAGCTCGACCTCGGGGGCCGGGACGGTGACATCGTCGTCGTCACTCATGGGTCACCGTCACCACCTCGTCCTCACGCCCGCCGGACCTCGCCGCCGAGCACGTCGACCCGGGCCCCGCTGAGCCCGGCCGGGACGTCGCCCGCCACCGCTGCCGTGACCAGCACCTGCTCGGCCCCGGCCGTGAGCTCGGCCAGCCGGTCGCGCCGGCCGGAGTCGAGCTCGGCGAAGACGTCGTCCAGGACCAGTACAGGGTCGCTGCCCGTGGAACGCAACAACTCGTAGGACGCGAGTCGCAGCGCGAGCGCGAACGACCACGACTCGCCGTGGCTCGCGTACCCCTTGGCCGGCATGGGGCCCAGCGACAGCACGAGGTCGTCGCGGTGCGGGCCGATCAGTGACACGCCGCGGTCGAGCTCGTCGCGCCGGACCCCGGCCAGCGCCTCGAGCAGCGCGGCGGCCAGCGTCTCGCGCGACGGCACCAGCTCGGCGTCGGGACCGAGCGAGCACCTGTACAGGAGCTGCGCCTCGCGGTCGCCGGACGTCCCCGATCCGCCGGCCACCGCGTCGTACGCCTTGGCGACCAGCGGGCGGAGCGCCTCGACCAGCTCGATGCGGGCGGCGAGCAACTCGGCGCCGGCCTGCGCCAGGTGGGTGTCCCAGACGTCGAGCGTGCTGAGGTCGGGCCCCCGCCCGCCGCCCCCGCCCCGGCTGGCCCGCATGGCCGCGCCCGCGGACTTGAGCAGGGCGTTGCGCTGCTTGAGGACCCGCTCGTAGTCGGACCGGACGCCGGCGAAGCGCGGCGCCCGCGCCACCAGCAGCTCGTCGAGGAACCGGCGCCGCTCGGACGGGTCGCCCTTGACCAGGGCGAGGTCCTCGGGCGCGAACAGCACGGTGGTCAGGACGCCGAGGAGCTCGCGCGGACGCGGGACCGGGGACCGGTTCAGCCGGGCGCGGTTGGCCCGGCCCGGCGTGATCTCGATCTCGAGCAGCGTGCTGCGGTCCTCGCCGCCGACGGTCTCGACGACGCTGCCGCGCACGACGGCCCGCTCGGCACCGAGCCGCACGAGCGGGGCGTCCTGCGCGACCCGGTGGCTGCCGAGGGTCGCCAGGTAGTTCAGCGCCTCGACGAGGTTGGTCTTGCCCTGGCCGTTCGGCCCGACGAACGCCGTGACGCCCGGATCGAGCGGCAGCTCGACCTGGGCGTACGAGCGGAAGTCGGCCAGCGACAGATGGGCGACGTGCATGGGTGGCCGCTCCCGGGGCTCAGGAGCGGGTGTCGCCCGCCCCGGACGTGGGCCCTGCGGCCTTGACCGCGTGGCCGCCGAACTGGTTGCGCAGCGCGGCGACGGCCTTCATGGCGGGGGAGTCGTCCTGGCGGGACTCGAACCGCGCGAACAGCGCCGCGGTGATGACCGGCGCCGGCACGGAGTTGCGGATGGCCTCCTCGACCGTCCAGCGCCCCTCGCCGGAGTCCTCGACGTAGCCCTCGATCTCGGCCAGCGAGGGGTCCTGCTCGAGCGCCCGGACGAGCAGGTCGAGCAGCCAGGACCGGACGACGGTGCCACGCGACCACGCCTTGAGCGTGCCGTGGATGTCGTCGACGATGCCGGACGCGGCCAGCAGCTCGTAGCCCTCGCCGTACGCCTGCATGAGGCCGTACTCGATGCCGTTGTGGACCATCTTGGCGTAGTGACCTGCGCCGACGCCGCCAGCGTGGACGAAGCCCTCTTCGCGCGGACCCTCGGGCCGCAGCGTGTCGAAGATCGGCATCAGCCGCTCGACGTCCTGCTTCGAGCCGCCGGCCATGAGGCCGTAGCCGACCTCGAGACCCCAGATGCCGCCGGACACACCGCAGTCGACGTACCCGACGCCCTGAGCGGCCAGGATGTCGGCGTGCTTCTGGTCGTCGGTGAACCGGGAGTTGCCGCCGTCGACGACGACGTCGCCCTCGTCGAGGAGGTCGGCGAGCTCCTGCACGGTAGCGCGGGTGGGGTCGCCGACCGGGACCATGACCCAGACCGCCCGCGGCGCGGACAAGCGCTCGACCAGCTCTTTCAGGCTGCCGACGTCGCTGACGTCGGGGTTGCGGTCGTAGCCGACCACCGTGTGACCGGCGCGACGCAGCCGCTCGCGCATGTTGCCGCCCATGCGGCCGAGGCCGATCAGGCCCAGCTCCATGACGTTCCCTTCCGTGGCCACCAGAGTTCCTCCCCCTCGAGATCGCGCCGAGGCGCGGCGCGCGCCGATGTCACCATCCTTGCGCGCCGGTGCCGCCGCGTGCGACCGGGTCCGCCGTCGAGGGTGGTCAGCCCGAGAGCCGGATGGGCATGGCCAGGTAGCGGTAGCCGCCGGTCGGCTCGGCCTCGAGGCTGGCGACACCCTGGATGACCACGGGCTTCAGCGGCGTGTCGGTGAAGGACAGGTGCACGAACGGTGTGCCCAGCGCCTGCAGGCCGTCGAGGAGGTAGGTGGGGTTGAAGCCGGTGGCGATGGCCGGGCCCTGCACCTCGGCGGGCAGCGCCTCGGAGGCCTGCGCGTCCTCGCCGCTGCCGGCCTCGAGCACGACCTGGCCCTCGTCGAAGGCGAGCCGGACCGGGGTGTTGCGCTCGGCCACCAGGGCGACGCGCTTCACCGACTCGACCAGCGCGGAGATCTCGACCCGCGCGACCGTGGCGGTCTCGGCCGGGAACAGCCGGCGGTAGTTGGGCACCCACTCGCCGTCGATGAGCCGGCTGGTGGTGTGGCGGCCGCCGGCGGCCAGGCCCAGCAGGCTGTCCTGGGTGCCCGTGCCGAGCGCCAGGGTGACCTCGCCGGCCGGGCCCAGCGTCTTGGCGGCGTCGACCAGCGTGCGGGCCGGCACCAGCGCGACCGCGGAGAGGTCGGGCGTGCCGGGGTTCCAGGTGAACTCCTTGACCGCCAGCCGGTACCGGTCGGTGGCACCCAGGGTGACGGTCTCGCCCTCGATCTCGATGCGGATGCCGGTGAGCGTCGGCAGCATGTCGTCGCGGCCGGCGGCGACTGCCACCTGGGTGACGGCCTCGGCCAGGACAGCGCCGTCGACGGTGCCGGACGCGTCGGGCATGGAGGGGAGGTCGGGGTACTCCTCGACCGGCAGCGTCAGCAGGGTGAACCGTGCGCTGCCGCAGGTGATGGTGACCTTGGAGCCGTCGGCATTGAGGTCGACCGGCTTGTTCGGCAGCGACCGGGCGATGTCGGCGAGCAGCCGGCCGGAGACCAGGACGGTGCCACCGTCGGCGACGTCGCCGTCGACGGACACGCGCCCGGACACCTCGTAGTCGAACGACGAGAACGTCACTTGGGTGTCGGACGCGTCGATGCGCAGGCCGGCCAGGACCGGCACCGTGGGCCGGTTGGGCAGGGTGCGGGCCGTCCAGGCCACCGCCTCTGCCAATACATCGCGATCGAGCCGGAACTTCACCGGTCCGTCCTCCCCTCGGGCGCGAGCCCGGGTCGTTGTGGTTCGACGTCATCCTTCCACGCACCGCTGACAGTGGCGGCCAGAGGCGCCAAACGACGGCCGTGAATCACACGATCCACAGGGAGCGGCCCGCCAAGCTTGTGCGCTGCCCATTGATCCATGTGTAGGTCAGTCATGGTCATAGCGTTGGTGGAAAGTGTGGAAAACCATGAACGTCGCAGGTGAGCGGCGTTACCGTTGTCCACGAGGGCTGTGGGTGCGAGCAGTGGGTGACGTGGACCGTCCGAGGTTGTCCACCGGTCGGTGACACTTTCCCCCGTCTGGTCCACGGCCGTGGCACTCATGTCCACAAACTTGTCCACAGCCTGTGAGAAGTCGATCACTCTGCGTGTTCGTGCTTCCCCGGCCGGTGCGGCGCCGGCGATCGTCACGACTGCCGGGCCTGCTGCTTGATGCGGTTGGTCAGTTCGGTGACCTGATTGAAGACACTGCGCCGCTCGGCCATCAGCTGGCGGATCTTGCGTTCCGCGTGCATGACGGTGGTGTGGTCGCGGCCGCCGAAGTGCTGGCCGATCTTCGGCAGCGACAGCTCGGTGAGCTCGCGGCACAGGTACATGGCGATCTGCCGCGCGGTGACGAGCACCCGGCTGCGGCTGGTGCCCTGCAGGTCCTCGATGGTCAGGCCGAAGTACGCCGACGTCTGCGCCATGATGGTGGCCGCCGTGATCTCGGGGCCGGAGTCGGTGGGCACGAGATCGCGGAGCACGATCTCGGCCAGCGACAGGTCGACCGGCTGCCGGTTGAGGCTGGCGAACGCCGTGACCCGGATCAGCGCGCCCTCGAGCTCGCGGATGTTCGTCGCGATGCGGCTGGCGATGTACTCCAGCACGTCCGGCGGGACGTTGAGGTGGTCCTGGGTGGCCTTCTTCGACAGGATCGCGATGCGGGTCTCGAGGTCGGGCGGCTGCACGTCGCACGTCAGGCCCCACTCGAACCGGTTGCGCAGCCGGTCCTCCAGCGCCGAGAGCTGCTTCGGCGGCCGGTCGGAGGTGATGACGATCTGCTTGTTGGCGTTGTGCAGGGTGTTGAACGTGTGGAAGAACTCCTCCTGCGTCTGGATCTTGCCCTCGAGGAACTGGATGTCATCGATGAGCAGGACGTCGACGTCGCGGTAGCGGCGCTGGAACGCCGAGGCCTTGTCGTCGCGGATGGAGTTGATGAAGTCGTTGGTGAACTCTTCGGAGCTCACGTAGCGCACCCGGGTGCCGGGGTACATCGTCCGCGTGTAGTGGCCGATGGCGTGCAGCAGGTGCGTCTTGCCCAGGCCCGACTCGCCGTAGACGTGCAGCGGGTTGTACGCCTTGCCCGGGGCCTCGGCGACGGCGACGGTGGCGGCGTGCGCGAACCGGTTGCTCGAGCCGATGACGAAGGTGTCGAACGTGTACCGCGGGTTCAGGTGCGGCTCGACGTCGTTGCGACGTGCGGTGTCGGACGACGGGCGCTGCGGCAGGAACGCGGGAGGCTCGGCGGCCGCCGAGACCAGCGGGATCTCCTCGGTGTCGACCGACGCCGACGGCGGCGCGTCGAGGTAGCCCCCGCTCATGGGGGGTGGCGGCGGGACGGGGTCGAGCTGGCCGGTGTCGGCCGGCGGGCTGACGCTGACGGCGAGCCCGACCGGGTGGCCCAGCACCGCGGAGAGCGCGTCGACGATGTGCGAGCGCAGCCGCTGCTCGACCTGGGCGCGGGCGAAGTCGCTGGGCACCGAGATGACGGCGGTTCCCTCGACGAGAGTGACGGGACGCGCCTGCGAGAGGAAGGCGCGCTGCTGCGGGCCGATCTCGATGGACTCGAGATCGGTCAGCGCCTTGGCCCAGGCGGTCGGGAAGTCGATACCGGCCTCGTCTGCCACGGTGGTTTCCTCCAAGCTCGGCGATGTCCCGCCGGCCGACGGCACATCCAGAAAGCAGTGGCGACTGGCTCGGCCACCCCCGTTCGCCGTTGTCCACACGCTCGTCCACAGGATGTGGAGGGTGTCGACACGTGGCGCTTTGTCTCCATCCGCTCCATTGTGACCTGCGCGAACGTGATACCGACGATGTGGGGTCGGTTCGTGCGGACAGCGTGCTGGAGCACGTGACGCTAACAACATGCGGCCTGGGCTTCAACTGATGTCCACAGGTTCGCCTGTGGATACCGGCGTGTCGCTGCCGTGCAAGGGTCCTATCCTGGTGCCACGATGAGCGGTTGCCGCGATCGTGGCGACTCGCAGACCGTCGAGTTTGACCTGAGGCGCGCCGAACGCGTACCGTAAATCGGTCCGACGAGGGCTCCTGTTGTCATGCCCGGGCTTCGATTCCCGGGGATGCGTGGATCCCGCACGGCACCCGAAAGCACGCACATCTCATCGATCGACACAGGAGCCCGGACGTGGTCAAGCGCACCTTCCAGCCGAACACCCGCCGTCGTGCGAAGACTCACGGCTTCCGGCTGCGCATGCGTACGCGTGCCGGCCGAGCCATCCTCGCCGCCCGCCGCAGCAAGGGCCGTGCCAAGCTGTCCGCCTGATCCGGCCGGCACGCTTGCGCTCGCTCGACGATCCGAGGTGCTGAAGGCCGAGCACCGGCTCCGGCGCTCGGCTGATTTCCGGGTGATCGTGCGCCGTGGCGTCCGCGTCGGGCGGCCGACCATGGTCGTGCATCTGCTGCCCGCCGGCGACACCGCCGCACCGGACACCGCGGACGCCGGGCCGGCGTCGGTGGGACTGGTCGTCGGACGCACGGTTGGGGGTGCAGTGGTGCGCAACACCGTGCGACGCCGCCTGCGTCACCTCCTCGCCGATCGGATCGACCTGCTCCCCGCCGGTTCCAAGCTCGTGGTCCGGGCGCTCCCGGGCATCGCCGGCGCCCCCAGCTCCGCCCTGGCGCGTGAGCTCGACGCCGCCATCGACCGCGCCGTCTCTCGAGCGGAGCGGCGCCGATGAAGATCATCCTGGTGGCCCTCCTCAAGGGCTACCGCGCAGTCATCAGCCCGCTGTACGGGCAGACCTGCCGCTACTACCCGTCCTGCTCGGCCTACGCCTTGAGCTCGGTGGAGCGGCACGGTGCCCTACGCGGAAGCTGGCTGGCCCTCCGTCGGCTCGGCCGGTGCCACCCCTGGTGCGCCGGCGGCGTCGACCTCGTCCCCACCCGGCAGAACTACCGCTGGTGGGGACGGGCAGCCGGGACGGACGGCGACGAGGAGCCGCACGCGGCGCCGTCGCATGGAGCTTCCGCGTCGCGGGCGGACCTGCCGCCGGGCGCACCGACCTCTCTCCGAGGAGTCTGATACACCCGTGGATACCATCCTCGCGCCGTTGTACTACCTGGTCAGCTGGATCATGATCGGCTGGCACTGGGTCTTCGAGCAGTTGATCGGCATCAGTCACGACGGCGTGAACTGGGCGCTGGCCATCATCGGCCTCGTCGTGGTCATCCGCATCCTGCTGATCCCGCTGTTCGTGCGGCAGATCAAGTCGCAGCGGAAGATGCAGATCCTCCAGCCGCAGCTGCGCGAGCTGCAGAAGAAGTACAAGGGCGACCGCGAGCGTCTCCAGCAGGAGATGATGAAGCTCTACAAGGACACCGGGACCAACCCGTTCTCGTCCTGCCTGCCCATCCTCCTCCAGGCGCCGTTCCTGTTCGCGCTGTTCCGGGTGCTCGACGGCGTGGCCAAGGGCCACGAGCGCGGTGCGTTCACCAGCCAGCCCGAGCTGTTCGAGTCCGCCGGCCACGCGCAGATCTTCGGTGCCCGGCTGGCCGACACCTTCCTCGGGGCCGACAGCATCAACACGCGGATCATCGCCGCGGTCATGGTCGTGCTGATGTGCGCGACGCAGTTCATCACGCAGCGCCAGATCATGCGGAAGAACATGCCGAAGGAGGCGCTCGAGGGCCCGTTCGCGCAGCAGCAGAAGATCCTCCTGTACGTGCTGCCGCTGGTCTTCGCGTTCTCCGGCGTCTACTTCCCGCTCGGCACGGTGCTGTACTGGCTCACGTCGAACCTCTGGACCATGGGCCAGCAGCTCTACGTCATCCGGCGCATGCCCGCGCCCGGCACCGAGGCCGAGAAGGCACACCAGCGCCGCCTCGAGGAGAAGGCCCGCAAGAAGGGCGACCCGCTGCCGACTCCCGACATCGCTCAGCCGGTGGCCGAGGAGCCGACCGAGGTCGTCCGGCGGCAGCCGAAGAAGACCACGCGCTCGCAGCGCAAGAAGAAGTAGCCGGACCGCACCGGCAGCAGGCCTCGACGGGCAGCGGACCCGTCCCACGCACGAACGTAGAAGGAGTCGATGGTGAGCGACGCTGGCACGGAACTCGATGCGACGCAGGAGCGCGAGAGCGAGACCGGGGTGAGCCTGGCGAAGCGACTCGAGCGCGAGGGTGACATCGCGGCGGACTACCTGGAGGAACTGCTCGACATCGCCGACCTCGACGGCGACATCGACATGGACGTCGAGGGCGATCGGGCGGTCGTCTCGATCATCGGCGACGGCCTCGACACGCTGGTCGGCGAGAACGGCAAGGTGCTCGAGGCGCTGCAGGAGCTCACCCGACTGGCGGTGGTCCGCGAGACGGGCGAGCGCAGCCGGCTCATGCTCGACGTCGGTGGCTTCCGGGCGAACCGGCGGGCCGAGGTGCTCGAGCTCGCGAAGCGGGTCATCGAGGCGGTGCGTTCCTCGGGCGAGCCGGAGTCGCTGGGCGCGATGTCGCCGTTCGAGCGCAAGGTCGTCCACGACGCCGTCGCGGACGCGGGCTTGCGCAGCGAGTCCGAGGGCGAAGAGCCGCGCCGCTACGTCGTGGTGATGCCCGCCTAGCGTGGAACGGTGGCGACGGCGTCCCGGCGCCGTTGTTTCACGTGAAACCACACCGTTGAAGTTCACTGGAGGCCGAGTCTTGGACGACGTCATCGCCGTGCCGGGCTCGGCCTCCGTGCTGTTCGGGGACCGGTTGCCGCTGGCGATCGCGTACGCCGACCAGCTGGCCGGCGCCGGCATCGAGCGTGGCCTGATCGGCCCGCGCGAGGTCCCGCGGCTGTGGGACCGGCACATCCTCAACTCCGCGGTGCTCGGCTCGCTGGTCGAGCCAGGGCTGACGGTGGCCGATGTGGGTTCCGGTGCGGGTCTGCCGGGTATACCTCTGGCGATCGCCAGGCCCGATCTCGAGGTCGTGCTGATCGAGCCGCTGTTACGGCGGAGCGAGTTCCTGGCGGAGACGGTGACGGCACTCGGACTCGACGGGGTGACCGTGCTGCGGTCGCGGGCCGAGGACGTGCAGCCGCGGGGACGGTTCGACGTCGTGACGGCCCGGGCGGTCGCACCCATGGACCGGTTGGCGGGGTGGACCCTGCCGCTGTTGCGTCCCGGCGGCGTCCTGCTGGCGCTCAAGGGACAGTCGGTTTCCGAAGAGTTGCGGGATTCAGCCGCGTCATTGGCGAGAATGGGCGCGACGTCGTGGAGAGTTGAGGAAGCCGGCGCAGGCATGGTCGACCCGGTGGCGCGCGTCGCCGTCGTGGTGGCCGGCCGTACGGGAACGCCGGAAGGACGTGCACGACAACGGAGGACGAAGAGATGACCGATGCCACCGTCGTGGCGGGCCTGGGTTGGCCCGCGACCGGTGGGGTCGTCGCCATCGACAGCGCTACGGGGGAACGGCGGTCGGCCAACGGCTGGCCGCGCATCAGTGGGACCATTGATCCGACGGGCGGACCGTCGAACCTGGAGCGTGAGATTTCGGTGAATGCGGGCGACCGACCGGCCGAACCGGCTGCGAGCACCCACGGACGTTCGGCGGCCGATCTGGCCGGCTTCGCGATGGCGGGCTCGCTGGCCGACATGGACACCCCCATCGCGCGCGAGGCCGCCGTCGCGCTGATGGCCGTGGGCCGCCGCACCGCGCCCATGCCGAAGCCGGACCAGACCCGGATCATGGTCGTGGCGAACCAGAAGGGCGGCGTGGGCAAGACCACGACGACGGTGAACCTCGCGGCGGCGCTGGCCGTGAGCGGGCTGCGCGTCCTGGTCATCGACCTCGACCCGCAGGGCAACGCGTCGACGGCCCTGGGCATCGACCACCACGCCGAGATCCCGAGCATCTACGACGTCATGGTCGAAGAGACGCCCATCGGTGACGTCGTGCAGAAGGTCGAAGAGATCGAGGGCCTCTGGTGCGTGCCCGCGACCATCGACCTGGCCGGCGCCGAGATCGAGCTGGTCTCCATGGTCGCCCGCGAGTCGCGCATGCGGAAGGCGCTCGACCAGCACCTGCAGTCGCCGGGCGTCGACTACGACTACGTGTTCATCGACTGCCCGCCGTCGCTGGGCCTGCTGACGGTCAACGCCCTGGTGGGCGGCGACGAGGTGCTGATCCCCATCCAGTGCGAGTACTACGCGCTCGAGGGCCTGAGCCAGCTGCTGAAGAACATCGACATGGTGCGGGCCCACCTCAACCGCGATCTCGCCGTCTCGACGATCCTCCTGACGATGTACGACGGTCGCACGCGCCTGGCCGCGCAGGTGGCCGAGGAGGTGCGCCGGCACTTCGGCGACACCGTTCTGAAGACGGCCATCCCGCGCTCGGTCCGCATCAGCGAGGCACCGAGCTACGGGCAGACCGTGATGACGTACGACGCCGCCTCCAGTGGCGCGCTGTCGTATCTGGAAGCCGCGCGCGAGATCGCGGAGCGGGGAGCATCGGGCAGCACACACGGGGAGACCATTCATGGCTGAGAAGAGGCGAGGGTTGGGGCGCGGTCTCGGTGCCCTGATCCCGACGGCGGACCCAGCGAGCAGCGAGGCGCTGCGCACGTCGCCGGTCGACGTCTTCTTCCCAGGC
Source organism: Jiangella mangrovi (assembly GCF_014204975.1). Classification (NCBI taxonomy): domain Bacteria; kingdom Bacillati; phylum Actinomycetota; class Actinomycetes; order Jiangellales; family Jiangellaceae; genus Jiangella; species Jiangella mangrovi. Next base: position 1,919,202 of record NZ_JACHMM010000001.1, on the reverse strand, counting down.
ACGACCGAGGGCACCAACGGCTCCGCGGCGCATGTTTCACGTGAAACGGCGTCCGGCGACGACGATCTGCTGCCCGTCGACGGCGCGACGTTCGCCGAGATCCCGGTCGACTCGATCGTTCCGAACCTCCGCCAGCCGCGTCAGGTCTTCGACGAGGACGCGCTCGCCGAGCTGGTCTCGTCCATCCAAGAGGTCGGGCTGCTGCAGCCCATCGTCGTCCGGCAGCTCGAGAGTGGGCGCTACGAGCTGGTCATGGGTGAGCGGCGGTGGCGGGCCACCAAAGAGGCCGGCTTCCCGACCATCCCGGCCATCGTCCGCACCACGCGCGACGACGACATGCTGCGCGACGCGCTACTCGAGAACCTGCACCGCAGCCAGCTGAACCCGCTGGAAGAGGCGGCGGCCTACCAGCAGCTGCTCGACGACTTCGGCTGTACGCACGACGAGCTCGCCGTGCGCATCAAGCGCAGCCGGCCGCAGATCTCCAACACGCTCCGCCTGCTCAAGCTGCCGCCGCTGGTGCAGCGCCGCGTGGCCGCCGGCATCCTGTCCGCCGGGCATGCTCGCGCCCTCCTGGGGCTCTCTGACGGCGCCGGACAGGAGCGACTGGCCCAGCGGATCGTCGCCGAGGGCCTCAGCGTGCGAACAGTCGAGGAGATCGTGGCGCTGGACGACTCCAACGAGGCACCCAAGGCCCGTGCGCGCCGTGCGGCTCGTCCAGTAGCGCCGCGTTTGTCCGACATCGCGTCCGCGCTCTCCGAGCGGCTCGACACCCGCGTCAAGGTCGACCTCGGCCGCAGCAAGGGCAAGGTCACCATCGAGTTCGCCAGCATCGACGACCTCGAGCGCATCGTCGGCACCATCGACCCCCGCATGGTGAAGGCCGTCCGCGACGCGACCGACCCCACCGACTGACAGCGAGGTCAGTCGGCGTTCTGTCGTCGCCTCACGGCGGCTGCGAGCAGTTCGTGCGCGAGGACGCCGAGGTCGAGCCCGGCTGCCTGGACCGACTGGGGCAGCAGCGACGTTTCCGTCATTCCTGGTGCGACGTTGACGTCCAGCAACCACGGGATGCCGTCGCGGTCGACGATGACGTCGGTGCGCGACAGGTCGCTGAGGCCCAGCGTGCGGTGTGCCGCGACGCCGACCTCGGCGACCGCGGCGGCCGTCTCGGCCGACAGTCGTGCGGGCACGAAGAACTCCGTCACGCCGGCGGTGTATCGGGCGTGATAGTCGTACATGCCGGACTCGGGCACGATCTCGACCGCCGGGAGTGCTCGCGGGCCGTCGCCGGTGTCGAGCACGGACACGGCCACCTCGGTGCCGTCGATCCACTGCTCGATGAGCGCCGGCTCGCCGTACGCGAAGCACTCGACCATGGCCGCGGGCAGCTCGTCGGCCGAGCGGACCACCGTCGTGCCCAGGGCGGAGCCGCCGCGGGCCGGCTTCACGACCAGCGGCAACCCGAGCCGGGCGACCAGCGCGTCGAGCAGCACGCCGGCCCCCAGCTCGCGGAACGTCGACTGCGACAGCACCGCGGACTTCGGCGTCGCGATGCCGGCGCGCCGGACGATGGCCTTGGCCACCGGCTTGTCGAACGCCATGCGGCAGGCTGCCGGTGCCGAGCCCACGTAGGGCAGCCCGGCCAGCGACAGCACCTCCTGGATGGCGCCGTCCTCGCCCTGCACGCCGTGCAGCAGCGGGAAGACGACGTCAGGGGCGTCCTGGCGCAGCGATGTCAGCAGGTCGGCGTCGGCGTCGCGCTGTTCGACGTCGAGACCCACCTCGCGCAGTGCCTCGGCGACCCGTCGCCCTGAGCGCAGCGAGACGTCGCGCTCGTGCGAGAGGCCGCCGGCGAGGACGAGAACGCGGCCGAGATCACTCATGCTGGAAGGGAACCCCTCAACTCTGGTCGGGCCCCGGCGCGTCGAGGCCGGGCCGCTGTGCGGCTCCCCAGGCCCCGAACGTGGCTCGCAGCTCCATCTCTTGCTCGATGACCTGAGCCAGCCGGCGCACGCCCTCGCGGATGCGTTCGGGCGTCGGGTAACAGTACGACAGCCGCATGGATCGCGAGCCGAAACCGTCGGCGAAGAAGGCCGTGCCGGGCACGTAGGCGACCCGGTTGGTGACAGCGCGCGGCAGCATGGCCTTGGCATCGATGCCGTCGGGCAGCGTGAGCCACACGTAGAACCCGCCCGAGGGCTTGGTCCAGTGCGCGCCCTCGGGCATGAGGTCGTCCAAGGCCTCGAGCATGGCGTCGCGGCGCTCGCGGTAGGTTTCGCGGAAGTCCTTGACCTGTGCCATCCAGTCGTGGCCGGCGAGGTACTCGGACACCGTGAGCTGGCTGAACGCCGGCGGGCAGAGCACGCTGTTCTCTGCGGCGAGGACCAGTTTCTCGCGGACCGCGTGCGGCGCGAGGGCCCAGCCGACGCGCAGCCCGGGCGCGAACGTCTTGGAGAACGAGCCCAGGTAGATGACCTGCTCGCCGTCGTCGGCGCGGATGGCCCGCGGCACCTCGCCGTCGAAGCCCAGCAGACCGTAGGGGTCGTCCTCGATGATGAGCACGTCCGCCTGGCGGCAGATCTCGAGCACCTCGGCCCGCCGCGCCGCCGTCAGGGTGACGCCGGCCGGGTTGTGGTAGCTCGGGATGGTGTACAGGAACTTGATGGTCTTACCGGCGGCACGCACGGCGGCGATGGCCGCGCTCAGCTGCTCGGGCACCAGGCCGTGGTCGTCCATCTCGACGTGCACGACCGACGCCTGGTACGACCGGAAGGTCCCGAGCGCGCCGACGTAGGACGGCGCCTCGGCCAGGATGACGTCGCCCGGATCGATGAAGATGCGGGTCACCAGGTCGAGCGCCTGCTGCGAGCCGACGGTGACGGTGACGTCGTCGGGGTGCGCCACGATGCCGACGGGGCGCATGACGTCGCAGATCTGCTCACGCAGCGCGGGGTCGCCCTGACCGGAGCCGTACTGCAGCGCCGTCATGCCGCGCTTGGCCACGAGGTCGTTGACCAGCGATCCGACGACGTCGAGGGGCAGCCCGGAGATGTTCGGCATGCCGCCGGCCAGCGACACGACCTCGGGCCGGGAGGCGACGGCGAACAGCGAACGCACCTCCGATGCCGTCATGCCGTGCGTGCGCTTGGCATAGCGGTCGACGTAGGAGTCGAGGCGTGAGCCGGTGGCTGCTGCTGCGTCGGTCGACTTCCGGTGCGGGCTGGGCTGCTGGCTCACGTACACCTCCCGGAACGGACCGACACAGACAATGGGGCCGGAAACACCGGTACCCCAGGGTCAACTGTGCCTCATCAGGGCAGGTGGAGGCGAATCCATTGCCCGCGATTCGGGCACTCCGGTCTCAGCCCGTGGCGGGGCGACTCAGCCCGTGGCGAGGTCGTGGAAGCGCAGGGCGCCCGTGGCGGCGTCCTCGCCCGACGGCAGGTAGACACGCTGGATGGCGACGACAATGGCCTCGGCCACCACGTCGCGGAAGTCGGGGTCGGCCAGCCGGGCGGCGTCGCCGTCGTTGGTGATGTAGCCGAGCTCGACCCTGACGGCGGCCATCTTGGTGTGCCGCAGCAGGTCCCACGTCTTCGGGTGGGCCCGGCAGTCGACGAGGTCGGTGCGGGCGACGATCTCGCGCTGGACCAGGCCGGCGAACTGCTCGCCGATGGCGCTGGCCGTGCCCGGCTCGCGGCTGCCGTAGAAGTACGTGGCCACGCCGGACGCGTCGGCGTTGGGGTGGGAGTCGACGTGCAGCGAGATGAGCAGGTTGGCGCCGGAGTCGTTGGCGAACGTGGCCCGCTCGGACTCGGTGGGCGACGCTTCGGAACCCGGACCGCGGGTGAGGTACGTCTGTACGCCGGTGGCGGTGAGCCGGCCCTCGATGCGGGCCGCGAGGTCCTCGACGACGGAGGCCTCGTCGAGCCCGTGTGCGCGGTGGCCGCGGTCGGAACCGCCGTGACCCGGGTCGATGACGACCACCTTGCCGGGTAGCCGCTTGCCGGCCTGCCGCAGCGCCTCGACGGCGCGCAGGCTCTCGGGCCGCCCGCCGGTGACGATGGGCGCCAGCCGGCCGAGCGACTTGAACGTGCTGGGCCCGCACGTGCCGTCCGCGGGGAGACCGACGTTGCGCTGGAACTCGCGCAGCGCGTCGCCGGTGCGTGGACCGAACACGCCGTCGACCCGGCCGACGTCGAACCCGAGCTCGGAGAGCCGCCGCTGCAGCGCGATGACGTCGTCGCCGGCCTGCGGGTTGCCCACCACGTAGGACAGCAGGCGGTCGCCGAGGCGCCAGCGGGCCTCGTCGAGCACGCGGTAGGTGGTGTCGTCGACGACGCCGGTCGCGGTGAGGCCGCGCTCCTGCTGGAACTGCCGGACCGCCTGGTCGACGTCCTCGTCGAACGTGTGGGGGCCGGGCGCGGTGTCGTCGAGGAATCCGAGCTGTGTGAGCTTGGAACGGATCTCAGCGATGGCCGGACCGGTGTCGCCCAACTGGTAACGAAGCGAGGTCATCCGGGGGTGGGTCCTTCCTGGGGCGTGTCGCGCCGATTCTACCCACAGCGGACGCCCCCAACCGCCTCGCGGGCCGGGCGGATTTCGCGGCCCGGCCAGGGCGAATGACATCGGCAGTTCACGACGTTCGTGTTGCCGGTGTCACGGCTTGATCGCTATTGTCCCAGCATGAGCGGCTCGTTTCCCCGGGCGAGCCGGCGCTTCACTGTCGGCTTGGCATGCCTCATGGTCGTCACCGCGTGCAGTGGTGACGGCGACTCCGGCGATCCCTCGTCCCCGCAGGCCTCCGCCACGGACGCTGGGGTGTCTTCTTCGCAGGCCGAGGACGAGGTTCGATCACTGTTCGACCAGTTCATGGCGGCCGTCGTCGAGGCCCAGAGCGGCAACTCCGACGACCCCGCCGCTCTGTTCGAGGGCCTCGCCACCGACGAGACCATCGAGTTCAACGTCGACGTGGTTCGGCGCTACGAGCGCCAGGGTCTGGTCCGAGTCGGCGAGCCAGTCATCAGCGATGTCAACGTCCAGATCGTGTCCTCGTCAGGCGTCGTCAGTGCCTGCATGGACGAGTCGGACTGGCCGGCCGAGGTCGCCGGCGAACTGGTGCCGTTGCCCGAGGAGCAGCTCGAGCCGCACCCGGTCGTGTACGAGGTCGTCAACTCCGATGACTCCTGGCTCATCGGCGACGCGATCGAACCAGGAGGGACCATCACATGCTGAAGACCCCGACCGTCCTGCGCGCGGCCGTCTCGGCGATCGCCCTCGTCGTCGCGTTCCTGGGTGCGACGGCGCCGTCGTCGGCAGCCCCTGCGGCGGAGGTGCAGCCGCGCGACCAGTGCCACATCTGGGTCGAGGTCGTGCCCGGGGTCTTCGAGTACCTCAACATCTGCGACGACCCCGGCGACGACGGCGGAGGTGGCGGTGGCGGGGGCAGCGGCCCCATCTGCGACCTCGGCAACGAGCCGTACATCGAGTTCTGCCTCACCGACGACATGCCGTGCTTCGCCGACATCCCGTCGCCCATCCCGGTCGAGAGCTGGCCCATGGAAGACCGCCCGAGCAGCAGCCACATCTTCACCTGGGTCCATTGCGACGATCCCGACTCCGACGTGGAGTACAACGACGCCGACTGGATCAGGCCGTACCGAGACGCGCTACCCGACCTGTACGAGGCGGTCTACGGCCAACTGCAGACGCCCGCGTTCACACTGAGCTTCACCCCCGAGGGCATGAGCTACGTCGGTGCCAGGACGCGGTTCCTGCTCGATGGCCTGGGCGACGGCGAGATCATCGGCGCCGAGGCGGGCCCACTGCAGGCCACTGGCACCCTCAGCCACGTCGAGATCGACCCCGGTGACGGCACGCCGATCATCGAGTGCGACCCCGACCTGCGCAGCACCGCGTGCGAGCACGTCTATCTGACCATGTCGTACGACCAGAACGCCCTCGACCTCGAGGGCCGGCCGTCCTTCACAGCTCAGGCCCGCCTGATCTACGACATCACCTTCACCGTCGACGGTGAGGAGGCACCTGAGGTGCCCGGTGTCCCGAACACGCTCGAGAGCCCGTGGAACGGAACGCTGGTGCCGGTCGGCGAGATCCAGGCGCTGGTCCGCACCCGCTGACCCGGCCCGGCCCAGAACGCACGAAGGGCGCCGTCCCCACTGGTGGATCGGCGCCCTTCGTCACTGCGGCTGCAGGACCCCGGCTACAGGCGTTCCGGCACGCCGGAGCGCTGCGGCGCCGGGCTGGTGAGCTCGGCGATCAGCCGGACCGTGGCGTCCTCGAGGTCGTCGCCGAGGTCGGCGCTGATCGCCGTCATGCGGGCGATGGCGTCGTCGATGCCGGCGCGGTTGCCGGCCAGGTGCTCGGCCCGGATGCGGTCGCGCCACAGCAGCTCCATGCCGGGCTCGACCTGCAGGCCGATGGTCGACGCCTTGCGGGCGAGGTGCGCGTCGCCGCCACGGGTGGCCCGCTGGGCGAGCTCGTGCGCCGCGTCGACGATGGCCGAGATCATCTCTTGCTTGAGGTGCTCGGCCCAGCCGTAGCGGCGCGGGTTGACCCCGGTGAACGGCTGCCCGCGGACCAGCTCGAGCGCCGCGACCAGCTGCGGTGTGCCGGCCAGCGTGGGGTCGTCGCCCACGAGCGCCCGCCACTGGTCCCAGTCGGTGGTGACGCCGGCGTGGAACCGGTAGCCGGAGTCGACGCGGGGCAGGTAGTCGTCGCCGTGGGCGTCGCGGCCGAACCAGCGGCGCAGCTTCGAGATGGCCGTGTTGCGGGTGTTCTGGGTGACCCGGCTGCCCGGCCACATGGCGTCGTCGAGCGCCGAGTGGCCGCGTCCGGGGTTCAGCGCGATGAACGCGGCGATCTCGGTGAGCTGCCGGTACTTGGACTGTTCGACCGGCCCTTCGGCGTCCTCGACCTCGACCGGGCCGAGCAGCAGCACGGTGGGGCCGTCGCCGGGCACCGCGTCGTGCTCGGGCGTCCGGTCCTCGGGCGTCCGGTCCTCGGGTACGACGGCGACCGGCTCGTCGGCGACGGGGTCGGGTGCGGACGGGCGGTCGAAGTCGGCCTCGAGGCTGTCGAGGGTGTCGAGCAGGCCCGGCCCGACCTCGCCGGGGTCGGGCTCGCCGACCGCGTGGCCGGAGGCGTCGACCCACGGCCGCGCCGGCTGCGACGTGATGCCGAGCAGTTCGAGGATGCGCGTGTACTGGTGCCGGTCGAGCCGCTGCGGGTGCACTTCGACGCCCACCGGCTGCAGGACGGCGGCGTCGGCCTGGCCGTCGACGAGGTCGAGCGACCACTGGCCGACCGCGCCGTGTCCGCTGGTCAACGCGGCGACGGCGACCCGCGGGAGCGACTGCACCAGCTCGGCCAGCTGCTCCTCCTGGTCCGGGCCGAGCGGCTGGCCCAGCAGGACGATCTCAGGGGTCCAGGCGGCGACGGCGACGCCGCGCGCCCGGGCGTCGTCGAGGGAGTAGGCGCCGGACTCGGCGAGCGCCGCACGGTCGTTGCGGGCCCGCGTGGACAGCTCGCCGAGCAGGCTCCCCACCGACGGCAGGTAGCGGATGCGGCCGGTGTCGAGGCCGTCGGCCAGCTCCGGGCACGTGCCCACCAGCGTGACCTGCAGGTCGTCGGCCCACGGACTGGTGGCCAGCTCGACCGCCAGCGCCGCCATGACCTCGCGGGACCGGTCGTGGTCGCCGACGACGGCCAGGGTGCCGAGACGTTCGAGGTCGAGCAGCAGGTGGCCGTCCTCGGGTCCGTGCCCGACGGTGACCAGACTGGGGTAGGGGGCCGGCACCTCGCGCAGCTCGGCGGCGTCGAGGGTGCGCACCGCGGCCGCCGGCAGCAGCCACACGTGGCCCTGCTCGGTCGCGACGAATGGCGCCGGCAGCTGGGCCTCGTCGGCGAGGTACAGCTCGAACTGCTCGGACGTCAGCCGGCCGATGCGCAACGGCGGCAGCGCGATGCCGCGGTGGGCGCAGTCGGCGGCCAGCCCGCGCAGCGCGAGGTCGACCAGTTCGACGCTCATGGGGTCGGCGACGCCGCGCAGCTCCTGCTCGGTGTCGGCCAGGGCGCCGGCCGGCATGGCGATGCGCTCGCCCGGCTCGCGATGCCGCTGCTGCGAGCGCCGCCGGACGGCGAGGAAGGCCAGGACGCCCGCGGCCAGCAGCGCGCCGACGCCGGCGGCCGTGCGCACGGGCAGGACGGTGTCGTCGCCGACGGCCTGGGTGGCGGTGTCGCCGATCTGGGAGCCGTCGGGCTCCTCGGCGGCAGGCGGCTGCGCGGGCACCTCTTCAGCGGGCGGTTCCGCCGGCTGCTCCGCGGCGGGCGGCTGCACCGGCTCGTCGGCCGGCGGCTCAGGGGCGGGCGGCTCGGGGGCGGGCGGCGCCACCGGCTCGCGCGCGATCGGGTCGGCCACGACCGGCGGCGTGCCCGCCGTGCCCGGGACGGTGATAGTCCAGCCCGGCCGGATGACGTCGGGGTCGGTGAGCCGTCCGCCGTCGGGCTGGACGGTGTCGCGGGAGGCCTCGACCAGCTCGGGGAAGCGGGCGCCGTCGCCGAGGCGCTGCTCGGCGATGTCCCAGAGGGTGTCGCCTTGCGCCACGACGTGCGTGGTGGCGCCGGCGTCGGCGACGGGGACGGCGGTCTCGGCCGGCTGGGGCGGGAGCAGCAGCTGCCAGCCGGGCGCGATCCAGTGGGTGTTGTCGAGCGTGCGGCCGCCCGGCTGTGGGGCGCCGTAGTTGAGCTCGGCGATCTCGGGCCAGCGCATGCCGTCGCCCAGTTCGTGCTCGGCGATGCGCCAGAGCGACTCGCCGCGCTGGACGGTGTGCGTGCGCTGGACCATGGCCGGTGCGGCCGCCTCGGGAGTCGCGGCCGGCGCCGTCTGCGCCGTCGCGACCTCGGGTGCGGCCTGTGCGGCCTGTGCGGGCGCCTGCGTGGTCACGACGGGGGCCCGCTGCGGTGCCGGCGGCTGGACGGGTTCGGCGGCGCTGGCCATGCCGACCGGCCCGACGACGAACGCGGCGGCCACGGCGGCCAGCAGCCCGGCGGCGGCCCGCTGCTGGAACCGCAGCGCCGGCAGCCGGGGCGCCTGGCGTCCGCTGAGCGCGGCCGGGATCTCGACCAGCAGGCCGACCGCGAAGCTGATCCAGCCCAGCCAGGCGATCCAGACCAGGGCCTGCAGGAACAGCGAGCCGTCGTCGGGCTCGGTGAGCGCGGACGTGATGTCGCCCCAGCTGGGCACGGAGCCGGGCAGCGGGTTGCCACCCAGCGCGACCAGCGCGACGGGGATGCCCACCAGTACCGCGATGATGACGACCAGTGCGCCCAGGCCGCGCAGGACGGATCCGAACCGCGATCGCCGACCGCGGGGTCTGACGTCAGTCCCCGATGACATCGTGCGCCGGGGACGGGTGCTGCGATGGGTTCGAGGCACGGGGGTGCTCCTCACTGTTCCTCACCGACTCCTCGCGCGAGGCGGGCCTGCGCGCTGCCGGTGGCCTGTGACGTCGGCTGCCCGATCAGGGACAGGAAGACGTTGTCGTAGGTGATCGCGGTGTCGACCTGGACGGTGGTGTCGTTGACCCGGCGGCAGTCGGTGGGCTCGCCGCCGGCCGCCGTGACGTAGCCCGTGGCGGCCTGGCAGGCCTGCGCGAAGTCGATGGTCGGGTGGCCGGCGCCGGCGCCGTCGATGATGACCGCCTGGGCCCCGGTGCGGGCGGCCTCGGCGGCCATGGCGTTGGCCCTCTGCATGGCGCGGATCTTGCCGCCGCCGTCGACGACGAGGCCGATGGCCAGGAACAACGCCATGACGATGACCACGGCGAAGATCGCGACGGCCCCCCGTTCGCCGTCGAGCCGGACGCGCCGGAACCGCCGGGCCGTCATTGCCGCATCCTGTAGGTGTCGAGCGGGCTCTCGACCGTCTCGGTGATCTCGCGCGAGCCGGGCAGCCCGGGGATGGCGACGTCGGAGAGCTGGACGCGGCACGTGACCGTCGCCGAGACGGTGGCGGGCTCGCCCGGCGGACGGCTGAACTGGCTGGTGTCGATCTGGATGCTCGGGCCGCCGACACACAGGAGGTCCTGCCGTTCCAGCGACTCCTCGGCGGCGTCGCGGCCCTGGGACAGCGCCTCGGTCTCGGTGCGGGCGATGGACGCCGTCCGGGCCGCCTCGGCCGCCGCGTGCTCGACCGAGCCGCCGGCGATGGTGACCCGGCCGCCCAGCACCAGCAGCGCGATGATCATCAGGAGCCCGGGAGCGACCACCGCGAGCTCCACGGTGGCCGAGCCGCGCTCCGTGCGCCCTGCACGCGCGGCCATGTCAGTCCGGCCCCGTGAAGCGTTCGACCGGGCCACTGGCCGACTGGGAGACCAGGTGCCCCGACCAGCCGGGGAACAGGCTCTGCGACGATCCCTCGACGGTGATGGTGACCTGGGTGTCGCCACCACTGGACGTGACCGCGATGGCGGTGAGCACGCCGTCGGCGCCGGCCTCTTGTGCGAACGACCGGGCCTCGGCGACGCCGTCGGCGAGACTGGCGCCGTTGCTCGTGGCCGCACGCACGCCTTCCTCGGCGGCCGCGAGCGCGACGTTGCGGGCGTGGTACCACAACGCGCCCTCGATGACGCCGAAGGTGATGAGCAGGACGACCGGGAACAGGACCACGAGCTCCAGCGTCGCCGCGCCTCGTTCGGGACGTCCGGGGAGGCGGCGTCCTGGAAGACGCCGCTGCCCGTCACGTGGCCGGCGGCTCATGGCCTACTGGATCTTCGCTTGTTCGCGGTTGATGACGCCGATGATGATGCCCACCAGGGCGACGGCGGCGACGAACACCGCGGCGGCGATCACGACGTACTCGAGGGTCGTGGCGCCCTGCTCGCGGCGGCGTTCGGTCAGCTCGGCGTAGCGGTCGCGCAGCTCTGCGGACAGGACCGTCATCCATGTCTGGAGTTGCAGCATTGTCGTGTTCCTCTCGGGGGTGCGGGCTTTTCCCGACCCGTCACAGCTGTAGGCATGTCCGGGGAGACTTCTGTGACGTGCCGGAACCGGGGAATTCCTAGCTGAGGAAATAACGGACAAAGGTCATTCGAGCATACGCATCACCGTCGGAGCCGCCAGGAGAGCCATGAAAACGACGCCCAGAAGGGCGACGGGCATGACCATTCGTTCGCTGTCGGCATTGGCGCGGGCGTGCTCGGCCGACAGGGTGGCGTCGCGCAGGCCGCTGGCACGGGCGCGCAGGCTCTCGTAGACGGTGGCACCCTCCTCTCCGGACAGCCGCATGATGTCGGCGAGATCGTCCAGGTCGCTGAGTCCGAGCTGCACCGACAGCGCGTGCAGCCCCTCCCAGGGCGTCGTGCCGGACCACCGGGCCCGTGCCAGCTCCTCGCGCAGTCGCTGGAACACCCAGGAGTCGCCGACCTCGGCGGCGTTCTCGAGCGCCTGCGTGGAGCCGGCGCCGCCGGCCCGCTCGAGCGCGACGAGGTCGATGTACGCGCCCAGCGCGCGGGTGAACTCCTCGCGGGCGTTGTTCGCCTTCTGCCGGGTCTCGATGTCGGGCAGGAACCACATGACGACGGCGAGGATCAGCCCGACGAACGCCGGCACAGTGAACGGCAGCGACACCCCGGTGATCATCAGGGTGAGCGTCAGGATGGCGGGGAACGCCAGTCCGAGCAGCGCCCACAGCGCCTTCTCGCCGTAGTAGCGGTAGGCCGGGATGCGCAGCAGGTCGAGCTCCTGCCGGGGGAGCCGGAAGCCGACCAGCGTGGGCAGCCGCTGCTCGAGGAACCGGCCGAGGCGGTCCTGGAACAGCGAGCCCGACTGGGTGGCCTGCGGCTCCATGGACCGGGTGGTCTCGGTGCCGGTGTCGTGCAGCCGGCCCAGCGTGGCCCTCAGGTGCGGCTGTGCCGGCACCAGTTCGCGCACCACGAGCGCCAGCCCGAGGCCGGCCAGCGCGCCGGCCAGGATGCCCAGTTCCCAGATCATCGCGCCTCCGCCCGGTTCGGCCCGGTCGTGGAGCGCAGGTCCCAGCCCATGATCCGCGGCAGCGCCCGGGGCTTGGTGATCTGGCGCATCCACAGCAGGCAGAGGACGTAGCAGCTGAGCAGCACGATGAGGATGATCTGGCCGATGGCCGTGCCGTACGGCTCGATGTAGGAGCTGTTGAACGTCATGAAGCCGAGCACGACCAGCGTGATGATGGTGACCATGCGCGCCGTCGTGCGGGGCTTGGACCGGTCGGCCTCGATCTTGCGCCGCACCTGGACGTCCTGCGCCACCGTCGCCGCCAGTCCCTCGAGGACCGCCGCCAGGCCGGCGCCACGCCGGGTCGCGCCGAGGATCAGCGACGACGCGATGAGATCGCCCGTGGCGTCGTCGAGGTCGTCGGCGAACGCCCGCAGCGCGGCCACCGTCGGCCACCGGGCCCGCAGCCTCGCGACCAGCGTGGTCACGTCGGCCCGCAGCGCGTCCGGGGTCGACTTCATGGTGGCGGTGATGGCCTGCTCGAGCCCGACGCCGACGGTGAGCACGCCGGCCAGCGACCGCGTCCACTCCTCCATGGCCTCGAGCTTGGCGACGGGGGTGGCCGATGGCGGCGGAGCCAGCAGCGCGGGCAGGCCGATGAGGGCGGCCGGCACCAGCACGACGAGGATCAGCCAGCCGGTCAGCAGCCAGGCGGCCATGCCGCCGGCCAGGCCGATGGCGAGCAGGACGCGCAGCTGCCGCGCGGCGGGGTTCCGGCCGCCGGTCATGCTGATGTAGCGGGCCTTGAGGCGTTGGCCGGCGGTGGCCGGACGGGCCTGCACCGGCTGCGGGATCAGCCCGGCGACGACCACCATGAGCCCGCCGAGCACCAGGACCGCCGCGAGCGCCGCGGCGAAGGGCATCACGGCACACCGCCGTGGTCGAGCAGCCGCGGGTCGAAGCCGACCCGCTCGAGGTCGGACAGCCAGATGGGCGGCGTGCCGGGGACGGCGTGGCCGTCGGAGCCGGGCTGGAACACGTCGGTGATGGCGGGCAGGCCGTGCTCGCCGGGCTCGACGGCGATGATCTCGCTGATGTAGCGCGAGCGCTTGCCGCCGGCGTGGCTGTTGTCGATCAGCTCGATCTGCACGATGAGGTCGATGTGCTCGGCGATCTGCCGGTACGCGAACGACTCCGTGACGTGCTGTCCGGCCTCCATGGCGCAGGTGACGAGGCGCTCGATGGCGGCCCGCGCCGAGTGCGCGTGCGTCGTCGAAAGCGACCCGGCGCCGGACTGCATGGCCTTGAACATGGGCAGCACCTCGCGGCCGCGGACCTCGCCGACGATGAGCCGGGAGAGGTTCATGCGCAGTGAGTCGAAGACGAGGTCGTCGAGGGTGATCTCGCCGACGGCGCGGCCGTCGGGGCCCCGCTCGCCGCTGCCCGGCCGGGCCTCCCACGCCACGATGCGCTTGTGCCGCTCGGGCATGTCGTGCAGGTGCAGCTCGTACTCGGTCTCGATGGTGCCGATGCGCTCCATGGGGTCGAGCTCGTTCGTGAGCGCCCGGACCAGCGTGGTCTTGCCGGCGCCCTGCGGGCCGGACACGACCAGGCTCTTGCGGGCCCGGACGGCGGTGGCCAGGAACGCCGCCGCGGCCGGGCTGAGCATGTCGAGGTCGACGAGCTCCTTGATGCCGATGTCGGTGAGCCGGTGCTTGCGGATGACGGCGACCGGCCGCGGCGTGATCCACGCGGTGGCCGCCAGCCGCGACCCGTCGCGCAGCCGAAGGTGCAGCCGCGGGTTCGACGGCGAGAACGGCCGCTCGTTGGTGCCGGTGCGGGTGGCCAGGAACGACAGGGTCTCGATGAGTTCCTCGTCGCTGTCGGCCACCGCCGGGCCGTCGACGATGCGGCCGTCGTCGTAGATGAGGTGGACGTTGTCGTGGCCGTTGATCTCGATGTTCTCGATGCCGGGGTCGTCGACCAGCGGCTGCAGCCGGCCCAGCCCGAACAGCGCGGCCATGATGGCCTCGGCCAGCTGGATCTGCTCGTCCGGCGTGATGATGGGCAGGCCCTTGGTGAGCGCCCGCTCGGCGTGGTCGGCCAGCAGTTCCACGACGATGCTGCGGCCCAGCTCGCGCCGTCCGGCGTCGTCGAGCCCTTCGCGGCTGCGCAGCGCGTGCGCCAGCTGGTCGGCGGCCTGCTCGCGGTAGGCGCGGACGAGGCCCCAGTCGACCTCGCCGCCCGGCCCTGTCATGGGCCGCAGCATGCCGTCGCGGTCGAGCCGGGCGAACCCGCCGTCGTCGTCGGAGCGGCGTGCGTGCTGCCCCGACGCCGGCCCGCGGCCGCGCTGCGCCGTCGCGGAGGCCAGCCTGGCCTGCAGCGACCTGCGCAGGTCGCTCTGGCCGGCCGGGCCGCGCAGCGCGTGCTGGTCGACCCACTCGTCGCCGCCGTTGCCGCCGTTGCCCTGGTGCTCCGGCTCGGCGAACAGCGGCAGGTTCTCGAGGCTGGCCGCCGCGTTCGTGGGGTCAGCCATAGGTGTGCTCCTCCATCAGGGACTCCGCGGCCGGGGCCAGCCGGGTGCGATGGCGCTCGATCAGCTCGTGCACGGCGCCGATGACGACCCGGGTGCTGCGGAACAGTGGCGCCGCCGCGAACCGCCGTCCGTACGGCGCCCCGACGCTCAGGGAGTCCGACGCGGCCTGGTCCCAGGCCATGGACGCCAGCACGGGCACGCCGAGCGCGGAGTGGATCTCGCGCGCGCGGTACGGCTGGCCCTCGCCGACCAGCAGCATGGCGAGGGTGTCGTCGCCCTGGCCGAGTTCGACGAGGTCCTCGCGCAGCACGTTCACGCGGGCCCGCGCTCCGCTGACGGCCGGCAGCGTGGTGCGGGTGACGAGCAGGACGGCGTCGGCGGAGCGCAGCAGCGGCATCGGGCCGTGCCGCATGCCGAGCCGGCCGGCGTCGACGATGACGTCGGTGCCGGTGCGCTCGAGGTGGGCCAGCACGATGCCCAGCGGCGACCAGAGCTTGTCCATGCTGGGCGCCTGCTGGGCGTTGACCAGGCCCGGGACCAGCCGGACGCGGTTCTCGATGAGAGCGATGGTCTGGTCGTAGAACTTCTCGTCGAGCACGCCGCGCCGGTGCGCCACGGCCAGGCTGACCAGGCCGCGGTCGGGCGGGACGGTGCCGCGCAGGTAGCCCGCGAGGATGCTGCTGCTGCCGGCGACGTCGGCCTCGACCAGCACGACCGGTCGCGGCCACAGCATGGCCATGGCGAGCGCCGTCGTCGTGACGCCGGGAGCGCCACGGGCCGAGGTGAGAGCGACGACCGCCATCACTCGCCTCCCGCGCGCGACAACAGGATGACGACGACGCGCCCGGTCGCGACCCGGGCGGCGAGGTCGGCGGCGCGCACCTCGGGCAGGACGACGTCGACGACGCGCAGCCCGGTCTCCTCTTCGACCGTCGACGAGACGACGGTGGCCTCGATGGAGTCGGGCGTCGACCCGGGCGGGTCGTCCTGCGGGTTCGGCGTGTCGACGACGCGGACGATGTCGCCCGGGCGCAGCGGCTCCCTGGGCAGCTGGGCGCTGGTGACGGCGACGCCGACCATGGCCTCGCCCTCGCCGGGCTGGACGGTGCCGCTGAACGAGTTCTGCGTGATGAGCGAGCCGGCGGGGAGGTCGAAGGCCGCGTAGTGGTCGACCACCTCGTCCTGCCGTGTCGCACGGACGGGGTCGAGCGCGGGGTCGGCGTTGATGTTCGCCGTCGTGAGGTCGTCGGCGGTGATCAGCTCGCCGCGGGCGATGTCCTCGCGCACCGCGATGACCTCGACCGTGTCGCTCATGCTCGTGGCCAGCCAGGCCGCGCCCAGGCCGCCGAGAGCGACGAGGGCCACGCCGAGGCCGATCAACGCCGGCCGGCGTCGCTGCTTCGGGGGTGCGGCGACCGCCGGTTCCAGCTTGGCCTCGGCGATGTCGAACTGGTCGTCGAGGTGATCGGAAGCCGGCTGATGGGTGGGGGGCGAACTCATCGTTGCCGTCCTGCTTGTCCGGGGAAGGGGGGTGGAGCTAGGTGGTGCCGTCGAGGTAGTACGCGAGTGCCAGGGTCGCCAGCCGGCTGCGGGAGCCTGCGCCGAGCTCGGTGACGAGCCTGTCGAGTACCTCGAAGTCCTGTTCGTACAGACGGATGTTGAGCGGTGAGAGGGGCTGGGCCACGGGAAGCTGGGGCTTCGCCGTGCGGGCGGTGAAGAGGCGTCCTCCGATGCTGCTGGACTCGTGGTGCAACTTGGTCAGGTGCTCGTGCCCGGCCTCGATGGCGTCGATGAGGATCTGCCCGTTGGACCTGCCGGACCGCTGGCGCTCCGCCGCCACCAGCGAGAGCAGGGACGACGGGACGTGCACGACGCTCGGCCTGATGACGGGCGCACCGACCGCGGGGCTCATGCCCTGCTGCAGGAACTCAGCGGTCGGGGTGCTCTCGGTCAACGCCGGCCTCCCTCGAGACGGTGCGAGGCCGCGCCCTGCACGGGCGGCCTCGTGGCTCGAGGGTATGTGACTGGGGCCACAACCGCATAGGGCACGGATTGTGAAGTCTTGGCGAGCGTCTGGCGAATGTATGACCCATGTATGGGCTCCGTCCGGGGCCGCGTGAGCCGCCCTGCCGGCTCACCCGTTCAGACGATCCTGAGCCCAGACCCCGGAGCGCGCAACCCGAACGAGCCACTTCGATGATCATGGAAGTGGCCCGTGTGACGTGCGTGAACGGTGTGGCCGTGGGTGATTGGCGACGGTGTCAGCGGTGCGGTCGGGCGGGTCCCCGGCCGGGTCCGCGGTCAGGCGGCCGCGGGGACGTCGGCGCGGACGTGCGCGGCGACCTTGCGGACGGCACGGCTGGCGCGCTGCCGGGCGGCCGGCCAGCTGAGCCCGTGCCGCTCCGCGGCCGCAGAGCCGCCGTCGGTCCCGGGCGCCGGCGTGTAGATGTCGAGGATCAGCGTCGCGTCGGCCGCCGTGATGGTGCCCTCGTCGACGGCCCACGTGAGCAGGTTCAGCAGCTCGTGGTCGGCGGTGGTGCGGCTCGACGGCGGCAGCGGCGCGAGGTCGGCGGCCAGGACGTCGGGACTCGTGGGCGTCTCGCTGAGCTGATGGGTCAGCTCGGTGGTCACGGCGCGCAGGGTCTCCATCGCGATGTTCGCGGCGACCCTGGCCGGCCGGCGCTCGATCGGGTAGGTCGCGATGGTCGTCCACAGGGCGGCGACGGCGGTGTGCTCGAGGCTGGGCCGGGTGTCGCGGCCGGCTCGCGCCATGGCGATGCGCACGGCCTTGCCGAGCATCAGCTGCAGGACGGTCCGGCCGGCCAGCGAGTCGCCGGCGCGGGTGAGGCGCAGCAGCGCCAGCAGGATCCGGTCGGCCTGCTCGCCATCGGCTCCCGCGACCGCGAGCTCGACGTCGCCGAGCGCCAGGCAGCCGGTCAGCTCGGGGTGCCGCGCGGCCCAGCCGGCGACCACGGACTCGGTGCGCGGGTCGGCGCCCAGCCGGCTCCATTCGGCGTTGAGCTGTCCCACGAGGCTGGCGTCGCTGCGGCGGCGGGCGCCGGTACGGGTGACGTCGGGGGTGGCCTCGTGGGCGCTGGCGAGGGTGGTCGGCATCGGGTGGCTCCTCCGGGGTGGATCGACGCGTCCACCGTCCTCCGCGGGGCTTGCCGAGCCTCTTGCCCGCGGTAGCCCGGACCCGGTTGTCCTTCTTGCCCGCTCGAGGAGTTCGCAGGTCAGCGACTTGCCCGATGACCGTCATGATCCGAATGCCCGATCCTCGCCGCCAACCCGAAGCGATCACCCCGTCACAAGACGGCATCCCCCGGTACCTACGCAGACGACCGACCCGCCGACCGAGGAGCCCGCGATGACAGAGCGCTTCAGCAACCGGCAGTCCCTCATGGACGCGGCTACGGTGCTGGCGGCGCGACGGGCCATCGACCGCGAGCTGGCGCACCTCATCGCCGACCCCTTCGACCGCGACGCCGCCAAGCGGCTGAACGACGTCGTGGGGGCCAACGCCGACCGCGCGCAAGAGGCGCTCGAGCGCCTGGTGCACGTCACCGAGCTGCGCGAGCCCTGGGAACCCGGCACGGCGGGCACCGACTCCGGTGCGGGCTCGGACGTCGAGGTGGCTCCGCCGTCCTCGAGCCCGCATCGGCACGACGCGTTCGAGGAACCGGCGCCATGAAGATCAACTGGGGTTTCGGTCCGCCCAAAGAGGCCGACGGCGGCGACTCCGGGTCGCGCGAGAAGCCCGCGTCCTCCGAGCAGCACACGTGGACAGGCGGCTCGCAGCTCGCCACCCGTGTGGTCGTCGGGCTGCTGTGGGCCGCGCTCATCGCCGGTCCGCTCGCGCTCGCCCTGCAGATGCTGATGCCCGACTCCCGTCCGGTGGTCCGTCAGGACGG
The DNA here is from genome assembly GCF_014204975.1 of Jiangella mangrovi. NCBI lineage: Bacteria > Bacillati > Actinomycetota > Actinomycetes > Jiangellales > Jiangellaceae > Jiangella > Jiangella mangrovi. The sequence goes on along the minus strand of NZ_JACHMM010000001.1, from coordinate 1,900,761 downwards.
CTACGTCGACCGCATCGGCGAGGCGGCCGCCGTCAGCGAGTTCGCCGAGCGCGCCGTCGTCGCCTGGCTCGAGACGCCGGGCGAGGAGTCCGACGCCCTGCGTGCCTACTTCGGCGACATCGGCCTGGCCCGCCCCGACATCCCGTGGACCACCGGTGGCACGGCCGTCGCCGAGATCGTCAAGGACGACAACGGCCTCTGGGCGGTGACCGTCGGCGTCGACGCCACCGAGGGCGAGCTCCCGGCCGACGTCGCTCCCGCGCAGGAGCCCCCCGAGGAACCAGCAGACGGCGAGACCCCGGCACCGGACGACGCCGAGGCGGAGCCGGTCCAGCGGGTCACGTCCGGCCGCCTCTACTTCCAGCTGCCGGTCCTCTACGTCGACGGGCAGATGATCGCCCAGGCACTGCCCGCGCCGGTGCCGGCGCCGGGCGAGTTCGACCAGCTCGCCTCCGCCTACGACCACGGCCTGGCCGCCGGGCACCCCGCCTTCGCCCGGGTGGCCAACTTCCTCAACGCCATGCTCGTCAGCGGCGACCAGGCCTCACTCGAGGCCTACAGCAGCCCGGGCACGTCGTTCCGGGCGCTGAACCCGGTGCCCTACGCCGGCGTCAGCGTCGACACCCTGGTGGCCACCGGCGGCGAGGCCCCTGCCGAAGAGCCGGCCGACGGCGAGACCGCCGAGGTCCAGGCCAACGTCACGCTCAGCGGCTCCAACGGCGAGCAGCTCGGCGCGCAGTACTCCCTGGTGCTCCAGGCGCGCGAAGGACGGTGGGAGGTGGCCCGGCTGCGCACGTCGCCCGCGCTGGCCGAGCCCGTCCCCATCCCCGCTCCGTCGCCGGTCACCCCGCCAGCTCCTGGGACGAGCACCTCTGAGGGGACCTCGTCCCAGGGCCCAACCGGAACACCGTCCGACACACCGACGAGGGAGGGCGGATCAGACCCAGAAGCCACGGGGTCGGCCACCGAGTCGCCCTGACCGTTCACCGACCTGACCACGCACCGCAGCCCGCACACAAGGAGTAGGAGCCATGAGCCACATCACCGGACTCACGGCGACGGCACCCGACCTCGCCACCTCGTCCATCACCATCCAGGCCGGACTGCTCGACTGGACCACCGACACCGCCTCGAACCTGCAGGGGGTGCTCCGGGTGGTGGCCATCACCGTGGCCATCCTGTTCGTAGTGTTCAAGGCGGTGCAGTCGAAGTTCGCCATCGGCACGATCATCGTCTCCGCGCTCGCGGCCGGCGTCTTCATCTGGATCGTCTACAACGTCACCTCCCTGCGCGACACCGTCGGCGAAGACCTCCCCGGGTCGGCGCCGGTGTCGCACCAGGTCGATCTCACCTAGCCCGGCCACAGCAGTCCCGACGCAGGCCACGAGACCCCAGGGCGGAGGTGACGATCGATGGCCGAGGACCCCGACGACCTCGAGACCGTCAAGTACTACACACGGGCGCGCAAGTTCCCGCAGCTGCTCGGGCGCATGCCCGACGGCACGAAGATCCCCGGCGGGCCGTACACGGTCCAGCAACTCATCGCGGCCATCGTCATCATCGTGGTCGGCGGCCTGACCATCGACACCTGGGGCGTCTTCGGCGTGTTCGGCAACGTCGCCCTGCTGTTCGGGACGGCGTTCGGGGCGGTCTTCCTCATCGGCCGGCTGCCGATGAACGGCCGCAACCCGCTGTTCGCCCTGCTCGGCCTGTACCGGGTGCTCAACGCGCCCTCGTCCGGGAAGTACCAGGGCCGGGCGGTGAAGTTCCGCCGGCCGCGGCGCATCCGCCACCGCACCAACGTCTTCCTCGGGTCGCTGCCCGGCACCGATCCGTGGGCCGGACTCGAACCCGGCATCGCGGCGGCCGCCGGCACCGAGCTGCCCGCCGGCCTGACCGACGGGCTGCGGCGCCGACTCGAGCGGACCCCGCCGCCGCTCCCCGAGGCGCCCGGCGAGCCCGCCGCGCCGGAACCGGTGGCGGCACCGGCCACCGGGCCGCTCAGCGGGGTCCAGGCGCTGCTGGCCCTGCTCCCGCCCGACCAGCAGGACCCCGCGCCCGACGGGCGTGGGCAGGCGCCGCGCGTGCCGCGCACCCGCGGTCCTCAGCGCACCGCCGTCCGGCAGGGGAACGGCCGGTACCACGACACTTGGGGTGAGGACGATGCGTAGTCCGGCGCGAGCCATGGCCGGCCACCTGATCTGGTCGCGCGGGGGGACCGTGTGGGCGACCTGGCGGCTGCAGGCGCTGCCCTACGGGTTCCGTCCCGACAAGGACAAGCACGGCGTGCGGGCGGCACACCAGGCACTGCTGCGGGCGCTGCCCGGCGAGGCGCTGCTGGTGGGCGCCTGCGCCGCGCTCGACCCCGCCGCCATCGTCGAGCGCATGATCACCGGCATCCCGCTCGAGCACTGCCCCGAGTGGGCGGCCGAGTGCGAGGCCACGCTCGACACCCTCGACGACCTCGCGCTCGGCCAGCGGACGTTCTGGCTCAGCGTGCCGCTGCGCAACCGCGGCCGGTTCGGCAACCTCGGCGAGTCCTTCCACGCCGCCGTCGACGACTTCCGCGACCAGCTGGCCCTGCCGCGCGCCGGCATCTCGCCGGCCGAGCTCAAGGTGCGCACCGAGCAGGCCCGCAAGATCGAGCTCGGCATCCCGGCGGTGTTCCGCCCGCGGCCGGCCTCCGTCGCGCAGCTGGTCTGGCTCTACCAGCACACGCTGCAGCGCGGCCTCTTCGCCGACATGGACCTCCCCGAGACCCGCGCCGACCACGAGGCCGCCGTCGTGCCCCGTCACGGCGTGCTGTGGCCCGACGCCCTCATCGACGAGGGCGGCCAGTCCGAGCTCGACCGCCGTCAGCTCAAGAACTGGAACCCGCTGCGGCGCAAGTACGTCAAGATCACCCAGCCGGACCAGCCCGACGCCGTCTCCTACCAGGGCCTGCTCGCGCTGGCCGACACCCCGGCGGACGGCATGGTGTTCCCCGGCGGCGAGTACCTCGGCCGGGTCGACGACGCCGGCCTCGACGTCGACTGGGCGGTGCGGCTGCACACCCGCACCCGCGAAGAGGTCATCGCGCGCAACCGGCGCGCCGTCGCCAACCTCAACGACCAGTTCCTCCAGCAGGAGGGCCAGCTCACCACGGGCATGCACGCCATCGAGCGGTCCGCCCGCGACCTCGCCGAGTACGAGGCGCTGCTCTCCGCCGACGATCTCGAGGTCGAGGTCGAGGCCACCGTCATCTTCTGCGTGGCCGGTCGCACCGGCGAGCAGGTCATGGAGCAGGCCAAGGAGCTGCAGGCCTTCTACGGCGCCTCCGGGTTCAAGCTCACGCACCCGCTGGGCAACCAGGAGGACCTCTGGTGGGCCATGCTGCCCGGCACGCCGCTGGCCAAGTCGGTCCGCGAGTTCGCCCAGATCACCACGTCGCACTCCTTCTCGGCGTCGGTCCCGGTGGTCACCTGCGACGTCGGCGACAACAAGGGCACTCTGCTGGGCCTGAACATCTCCACCGGCCAGACCGGCGTCGTCCACCACGATCCCGCGGGCGCGACCACGCGGCTCGACGTGTCCGGCTCGCTGGCCATCGCGGGCGAGCTGGGCGCCGGCAAGTCGGTCGCGCTGAAGAAGATCGCCGCCGACACCGTCGACCGCGGCGGCCGGTTCATCGCGCTCGACCGCACCGAGTCCGGCGAGTGGGTCACCATGGCCCGGGCGCTGACCACCCCCACCGTCGTGTCCGTGGTCGACCCCACCATGAGCATGGACCCGCTCCGCGTCTTCGACCGGCACACCGGCTCGCGGGTCGCGCAGTCGTTCCTGACGCCGCTGCTCAACGTGTCGCCGACGTCGGAACGCGGCGTGCTGCTGTCCGAGGTGCTCGAGGTCGGCTACCTCGCGCGGCACGGCATCCGCGGCCTGGGCGACCTCACCAAGCACCTGCTCGAGAGCTGCACGCTCGACGGCGCCTACGAGCTGGGCCGGCTCATGAACGTGTTCGCGCGCAAGGAGTTCGGCCGGGTCATCTTCGACACCTCGCTGCCGCCGGTCGAGCTGAGCGACCGCGCCATCGTCTTCTGGACCCGCACGCTCGAGCTGCCCGACCGCGACGAGCTGCAGCACGCGCACCTGTTCGAGCAGATGAAGCTCGAGAAGATCTTCGGCCGGGCCATGTACGCGCTCATGGCGTCGATGGGACGGCAGGTGTGTTTCGGCGACCGCTCCGAGCTGGCCCTGTTCATCGTCGACGAGGCGCACCACGTCACGGCGTCGCCGGAGGGCGAGCGCGAGATCACCGTCTTCGTCCGTGACGGCCGCAAGCACCAGGCTGCCGTCGCGCTGGGCAGCCACGACCCCGAGAGCGACTTCGGCGACGCCACCCTGCGCGGGCTCATCCCCACCCGCATCCTCATGCGCCACCGCGACAAGACCCTGGCCAGGCGTGGTCTCAAGTGGCTCGACCTCGACCCCGACGACGAGTCGCTGGTCGCGCTGATCACCGAGCACACCAGCCCGGTCGGCCCCGACGGCGTCCCCGAGATGCGCCGCGGCGAGGCGCTCATGCGCGACGCCCTGGGCAACGTCGCCCGCATCAAGGTCATGCCGCCGTCGCGGCCCGAGCGGTTCGAGGCCATGAAGACCTCGCCTCCCGAGGTCGTCATCGGGCAGCGCCATCCCGGCGCCGGCATGCTCGGCCGGGCGACGGCACCCTCCGGCGCCGGTGAGCTCGCGGGCGGCGACGGCGACAGCGGCGGCCGCCGGCCCGAGCTCGAGGCCGGTCGGTCCGACCACGCCGTCGGATCGAGGCCCGCATGAGCGTCGTCGCCGGAGCCGTCAACGTCGCCGCCCGGGCCTGCGAGGCCTCGGACGGCAACGGCCTGGGCGACCAGCACCTCACCGCCGTCGGCGCCTGCGAGGTGTCGGCGTTTCACGTGCAACTGGCGCTGGCCGGTGGCATCACCGACCCGTTCCACCTGATCTTCAAGGTGCTCATGACGATCACCTGGGCGATCTACCAGTTCCAGGTCATCGCGCTCGCGTGGGTCACCGACTTCGTGCTCGGCATGACGTGGCTCGACTGGTTCACCGGCATCGCGGGCGACTTCCAGGACTCCGTCGCCGGCATGCTGTCGAACCTCAACGTGTACGTGGCCATGCTGACGATCACGGCGTTCGTCTGCATGTTGTGGATGGCCAGAGGCATGTGGGGCAAGGGCATCCTCCAGCTGTTCCTGTCGCTGGTCATCGCCAACTACGCCGTCGCGGCCATCGCCTACAGCGAGAACCGCCCCGACAACAACCTCGCGCCCATCAACCCGATCACCTGGCTCATCGGCGACAACGACAGTCAGGACGGTCTGCTCTACGACGCCCGCGACACCTCCAGAGAGCTGGTCGGGCGCATCGTCTCGGACGACTCCTACTACTACGAGGGCGACGATCCGGGGCCCGACCAGGTCACGCCGGGACAGAGCATCCTCGACACCTTCCTGTACCACCCCGCCATGCTGGTCAACTTCGGCTTCATCCTCGAAGGACAGTGCGAAGAGGCCTACGCCATCGCGTTGTCCCACGCGGGCAACGGCTCCTCCAAGGACGATCTGAGAGAGGCGCTGGGCGATCGCCGCGGCGCCGGCTCGGCCGCCGACGGCGTCGACACCGGCTCCGAGCTCACCGATCCCGGCACCTGGTGGGGCGGCACCGGCGACGAACCCGTCGACTACGACCCCGAGGTCTGGAAGGTCGTCGGGTCCTGCACCACCGACAACGTCGACGCGTTCGCCAAGATGGCCCGGCCGGACAGCTGGATGGCGCAGTTCGCCATCCAACCTGCGGTGACCATTCTGGCGGTCCTCATCCTCATCATCGCCGGCGTCGTGTTCATCGCCGGTCTGTCCGCCCTGGTCCAGTGCATCAAGCTGCTGGTGACGCTGCTGATCGCGATCCTCCCGGGCGGCGCCAGAGGCCTGCTCTGGCGCAACATCGGCCAGCTGTTCGCGACCGTGCTCATGATGATGTTCTGCATCCTCTTCCTCGGCGTGTTCCTACACGTCGTGACCGACATCATGGCGTCCGGCAGCGCCCCCATCGGCAACCCCGACGATCGCTCCGTGCGCTGGGCCGAGATCGGCAAGTTCATCCTCGTCGACCTCTTGCTGGTCGCCGGCATCGTCCTCTTCTGGCGCGGCCGCGGCGCCGTCCACGAGACCAAGGACCGCGTCGCGGCCGCCATGGCGGGCTTCGGCGGCGGTGGTGGTGGCGGAGGCGGTGGTGGCGGCGGCTTCGGCGGCAACTCCCTCGTCCCCGCCGGCGGCGGGCCCGGCGGCGGCATGCAGCGGGCCGCGGGCCGACTCAACGCCATGAGCGACGCCGCCCGCAACGTCAAGGGGATCGCGCGCTCGGCCGGCCTCGCCTGGGCCACCGGCGGTGGCTCCATCATCGCCAAGGGAGGCGCGCTTGCGGCCAAGAACACCGTTCTGCGCCGGGCCGCCCGCGGAGCCGGCGGACTCGCCCGCCAAGGCGCGTCTGCCATCGGCGAGACCAGCCGGAGCGCGGCCCACACCGGCATCGCGGCGGCCCGCCGCAGCCGCGTGGGAGTCGAGCTGTCGAGGACCAACACGCGCGCACGCGGCCGGATGCACCAGCTCGGAACGGTGCCGGGCCGGCTCGGCGCGGCCGCGCGGAACAAGTATCGCGAGCGGGTCTATCAGGCAGGACAAGCAGGTCACCTGCCGGTCGACGGTTTGCGGTCCATGGCGCACCGAGCGCGTAGCGGCATGACCGACGGTATGGCGCGCATGGCCGGCGGCCGGTTCGGAACGGCGGGAATGGCCAATCGTGCCTACCACGCCGTCGAGGACAACAAGGCCGGGCAGGTCCAACGCAACTACGAGCGGCGCATGCGGGCCGAGGCCGCCGACCGGGCGAAGCAGGATGCCGACGGCCGGTACAGGTCGGCCAAGGCGCGAGCGGACCTTACCAAGAGGCGCTACCAGGCGCAGGCCGCGGCCGAGGCCGAGGATCGGTGGAGCGCGCGGCAACGTCGCCGGATGAACCGCGACTTCGCCCGGCAGGAGTGGGAGAGCCGCCACCGTGGCCGTTCGTGATTGCCAGGCCGCTATTCCGGCGGCTCGATTGCGCGCGATCATCGCTGGTGCCTACGCTGACCTGGAGCGATGTTCCTGGAGGTGGCCGGTGCCGCACGCACTGCCTGGTGCGCGTGCCCGCCTGATGCTGGGCGGCCGGCATGGCTGACGTCGACTACTACGACATCCTGGACGTCCGCCCTACCGCGACAGCGGCGGAGATCAAGGCCGCCTACCACCGCGCCGTCCGGACGACGCATCCCGATGCCGGCGGAACGGCGGGCATGTTCCGCCTCGTCACCGACGCCTACCGAACTTTGTCCGATCCACAGGCTCGCGCGGCTTACGACGCCGGTGCGGGGCGGGAGCCATCCGCCGGATCGGCCACTGGCACCGCCGCTCCGGAGGCCGACTGGGGTGACGAGGTGAGCTGGCAGGCGGGTGCCGCGGAGCCGCCGCCTCGTGCGCGTCGAACGCCCGCGTCCCCGACTGACGAAGAGCTCGTGGACCCAGGCCCGTCGCGCCTCGACCTGTGGGTGGTGGGTCCGCACGGCCGGGCGGTCACGCGGTGGGGCGGCTGGGCGATCTTACTGCTGTTCTGCCTCTTCACCGCCGTCCTCGTCTGGTTCCCTGGGTGGATCCGGCCTGCCGCTGCTGGCTCCGACATCTTCGGCGGCCTCCTCGACCATTCGCTGGTGCTCTGGATCGTCGTGGTGATGTACGGCGTCGCCGCCTACTTCGCCTACCTGGGCGCACTGTGGGGACCGATGGCGGTGGTCCACCTGGCGGTGTTCGTGCTGGTGGTGGTGGGCTGGCCGTTTGCCTACTGGAGCCTCGCCAGCACTGGGGAGCGGGTGGCCTTCCTGGGCATCGGCGCGTTGTGGATCGTCTATGCCGTGGCGATCACGATCCTCCCTGCCTGGCAGGGTGATCAGATCCACGACGACCGTGAGGCGTGATCGACTCGGCAGCGAGTGCCGCCGCGAAGCATGATGGTCGGGTGGGTTCGCGCCGGCTGAAATCGACCACGGAGCCGGCCTGATGCAGCCGATGACTGACCGGCTCGGGCGGCGGTGCGCGGACCAGGCGGATAACGTGGCTCAGATCGACTACTACGACATCCTCGACATCCGCCCGTCCGCGGGTCCGGAAGAGATCAGGGCCGCGTACCACCGAGCCGCCCGGTCGGTGCACCCGGATGCCGGCGGCACCGCCGACATGTTCCGCCTCGTCGCCGAGGCCTACCGGACCCTGTCCGATCCGCATCTCCGCGCCGCCTACGATGCTCGCGCCGATCTCGACTCGACCATGGCGAGTCGGGGCGGCTTCGGCGCGACGTCGGCGGAGCGGGATGAGGCGCCAGCAGGGTCGACGCCGCCCGAGGAGTTCGCCGACCCGGGGTTCTCGAGGCTGGACCGGTGGATGGTGGGCGGTGCCGGCCGGACCGTTGTGCGATGGGCGACTGTGGTCGCGGTAGCCATCTTCGCCGCCATCACCTACATCCTGGTCGAGCACCACACGCTGGTTCGACCAGAGGCTGCTGGCGAGGATGCCTGGGGCGATCTTCTCGCCAATACCTCGGTACTCCGGATCGTCCTGATCGCCTATGCCGTCGTGGCACTCGGCGCGTACGTCGGTCTTCTGCGGATCCCACTGGCGATCATCCATGGGACGACGTTCCTCGGTGTCGTGGTGTGGTTCGTCGTGTACTGGGGCCTGGCCAGCAGGACGGAGCGGCTCGGTTTCATCGCGGTCATAGGGCTGTGGAGCATCTATGCGGCGGTGATGGCTGTCGTTCCGTTGCTACGCGAGTCGCGACTGGCGGCAGACTCCGGGGCCGAGTGAGTATCAGGTGAGTTCGTGGCGAGTCGCGCCGCCGGAGAGTTCCGGCGGGATGTTGGCGGCGATGGCGCGGTCCTGCTCGTAGCTGGCCAGCTCCGTCACTTCTACCGGGCCGAGGCGCGCCGTCAGTGTCTGGACGTGCCAGGGGGCCGCCGCGAGCGCCACTTCGGCCTCGGCCTGGGTCATCCTGCGCGGCACCCGGATCGACCGCAGCGCCAATACAGCGATCATCGTCTCGGTGGTCGCCCGCAGCAGGCCCGCCTCGTGCAGCCGGGGGATGTCGTTGCGAACGCCCTGGTAGAGGTAGTCCTCCGCGACCAGCGGCTCCGCGACCGTGGTCAGGACCTGGCGGCGGACCGGGGCGGGCAGCACGTCGATGATCTCGGGCGCGTCGTCGTCGAGCGAGCCGGCAGCGGAGTCCGCGGCCGCAGCGACCTCGACCGCCACCATGCCGGAGCGCTGCCGCACCTCGCCGACGAACGGGTGGGAGCTGACGCCCAGGCGCCAGGGCGTGTGCGGGCGGAACCGGTGGCCCGGCCCGTCCACCGGCTCCAGCCCGCGGACCGCCTCGACGATGACCAGCCGCGTCCGATCGACCGCCCAGGCGCCGGCGCGCTGGAAGACCTCGTCGCCGCGGCGGCGGGTCCGCGGCGCCGTCGCCCCGGCGACGAACGGCTCCTTGGGGACGCAGCCGTGGTGGTCGAGCACCACTGTGACCTCGGCGGGGATGCGTTCCCAGCTGTGCCAGGGTCGCTCCGCCGAACCGTCGAACGAGCCGTCCAGGGTCGAGGCGGACGGGCCCGCGTCGACGTCGACCTCGCCACGCGAGCGGGGGGAGAGGTCGCGGGAGGCGGAAGAGTGGTCGTCGGGCATCGCGTCCTCTGCGGGCGGTCGTCGGCAGCACCACTCTAGCCAGCGACAGCCCCCGGCCCGCCTGTCACAGCCGGACTCCCCACCGCACCTACATCAGCAGAACCGGACGCGGAGAGGACCTCGCGCGATGAACGACAGCAACGGGCACGGGCCACGCAGCCAGCTCGATCGACTCCGAGCCATGCCCGGCCCGCAGAAGACGCTCGGCGGCCCCGGCACGCCCGCACGCAGCGACAATGCCCCGGCGAAGCGGGTCCCGGCGACGCTCGACCCCGCAACGCTCGCCCCGTCCTCACCGGATCCGCTGGTCCCGCTCACACTCTCGGCGGTCACCGCGATCCTCGACGGCATGGAGGCGAAGTACTTCGTCGACGGCGACGATGCGGTCGGCGGGGTGTGGGAGAACGGCTACTTCTACTTCTTCCTGCTGTCCGAGGACGGCTCCGATCCGGTCTTCCAGGTCTATGGCCAGTGGGAACGCGCCCTGCCCGCCGAGCTCTACGCCCAGGTCGCCATCTTCGCGAACGAGTGGAACGCCGAGCGGGCCTGGCCCAAGGCCTTCGCCCGCACCCTCGAGGACGACTCGGTCGGCCTCTACGGCGAGCTCACGGTCGACTTCGGCCCGGCGGTCGGCCTCGACCAGCTCGAGCGCACCGTCAACGCCGGCCTGGCCAGCTCGCTCGCCCTGTTCGACGAGGCCGCACTCACGTTCCCCGAGGCCGTCGCCATCGAGTTCTGAGCACCGCCCGGCCTGTCACAGAACGGAGCCCGCGCCGACCTACGTAGGTGTCCGCCCCACGCCGCCGCGGCGGACGCCCGGATGGAGGGCGGGGTATGGCACAGGGCTCGGTCGTCGCCGGAGGGGCAGCCGCGAGGCGCACCCGGACGAAGCCTGCGCGCACCCCTGGCAGCAAGGACGGCAAGGGGGGCAAGGGCAGCAAGAACGGCGCTAACAAATGGCTGCTGGGCATCGCGCTGCTCACCGTCTTCGGTGTGGTGGGCGCCGCGTCCATCGCGTTCATCCCGGTCGCCACGGTCATGGCTCTGTGGTGCGAGATCACCGACCGCGCCCCGCTCGCCGAGTGCACCATGCAGCCCGGCGGCCAGGTCTGCACAGGCGACGCCACCATGGCCAACGTGCCGGCGCCGTGGGCCGAGATCTTCACCGCCGCCGGCGACGAGTTCAGCATCGACCCCGCGTACCTCGCCGCCATCTACATGACCGAGAACGGCAACGCCTGGAAGGACCTCGACACCGACTGGCCCAGTTCGCCGTGCTGTCACGGGCCCATGCAGTTCAATCTGGGCGCGGGCACCTGGGACGCCTACAAGTTCAGCGCCGACGGCGGTCCACCCGACTACATGGACCCGGCCGACTCCATGTTCACCGCGGCCAACCTCTTCACCCACGCCGACGGCCTGTACGGCAGCGTGACGCCCGAGACTCCACTCGGCGACGTCGCGCGCTGGGATCCGGGCACCTTCGTCTACTCAGCGGCCAGCTACAACGCCGGCCCGGCCGGCAACTGGAACAACCCAGAGACACTCCGCTACGTCGAGAACGTCCACGCGCTCATCACGTCCAACTTCACCCAAGGCGGCACCGGCAGCTACGGCGAACTCGCCACCTACCCGCCGCCTCATGGCATGGGCATCGGCGAGGGCGAGGGCGGCGAGGACGGCGCCGGCGGCGGCTGGACCGGCTGCGGCGGCGGGGTCAGCGGCGGCGGCCTCGACGGCGTCGTGCGCATCGCCGAGCAGGAGTACGCCAAGGGCATCGTCGAGCAGCCGTTCGGCAGCAACTGCGGCCCCGTCATCTCCGACACGTACATCGCCAACGGCTGCGAGGAGTGGTGCGCCGACTTCGTCAGTTGGGTCTTCCAAGAGGCCGGCATCGCGTTCGAGGCCGAACCCGGCACGCAGATGTACTTCTGGCGACATCCCTGGCAGATCCCCGCCGTCATCGGCATGAAGGCCTGGTTCCAGTCCGGCGGCCACGGGCAGGAGTTCATCCCCGTCGGCAGCGGCGGACCCACCAAACCGCCCCGCCCCGGTGACGTCATGATCTACTCCGGGCACGTCAGCATCGTCGTCGAGGTCGACGAGGCCAGCCGCACGCTGGTCACCGTCGGCGGCAACGAGAGCAACCGCATCACCCGCGCCAACGGCACGTTCAGCATGGGCCCGAGCGGCCCCGTCGTCGGCTATGGCCGGATGAACCCATGATCCGCTCGCGCTCCTCGCTGCTGCTCGTCGGCGCCGCCGTGGTGCTGGCCGTCGTCGGGTTGCTGCTGGTCCTCGGCGGTGGGGGCGACGACGGCGACAGCCCCGGGTCCGTGGGTGGTGCCGCCGGAGGCCGGCCTGGCGAGCGTCCGTCCGAGGCGGCCCCGCCCGCCGACGACCCATCGCCCGGCCCCGGCGCCGACCAGGAGACGGTGGCTCCCGACGCCGGCACCGGGGAACCGCAGCGGACCCCGTCGACGGCCGGCGAGGACGAGCCGCTCGAGCCGTCCGACACCCCCACCGCGCAGCCGACCCCGGGCCCCCGCCAGACCCCCACGCTTCCACCGGGCATGCGCCAGCCCGAACCCGTCGAGGTCCCCGACCCCGGCACGGTCGACGGCGACGACCCCACCGCCGTCGCCGTCGCGGCCCTGACCGCCGCCTACAGCTTCGACACCGCCACCGACACGTCGTCGGCAGACGCCATGGACCGCGCGCAGGTCTGGCTGGCCGCGCCGTACGACTCCTCCGCCTACGACCTCGACGGCCTGCGCCAGGACGTCGAGCGCGACTGGGAGCGCTGGTCCGGGCACCAGGCGTTCGCCTCGATCAACGGCATCGACCCGCACACCACCGACGTCGACACCCCCGACACCGCCACCCGGGCCGAGCGCCGCTTCTACGTCCGCATGACGCCCATCGGCCGCGACGCGTGGAACGGCCCGCTCGTCGAGCACCAGTGGTTCGCGTTCCTCGAGCGCGCGTCGGCCGACGACCAGTGGCGCATCGTCGAGCTGCAGACGCCCCTGGCCCATCGCTGAACCACCCCCTTGTCACAACACCCCCTCCCGGCGCACCTTCGAAGACGAGGACCGAGAACGGACCGAACGAGAGGCAGTCGGCGTGACGCGACACGACCCGGTGGAGTCCTTCACCACCGCCTCCGGACCACCGGAGCCGGAGGCCAAGGACGACAGGTTCGCGTCGGCACGCCCGGCCGAGCCGACCATCAAGGGCTTCACGCCGGCGCAGCTGACGGCCGCCGCCCTCGGCACGGTCTTCCTGGCCGTCAGCCTCTGGGCCATCCTCGCCAGCCTCGACCAGGCGCTCATCGGCGTGCTGTTCCTGCTGCCGACGCTGGCCGGCGCCGGTGCCTTCTACGCCGTCGGCATGCGGCGGCGTCAGCGCCAGGGCGTCATCGACGAGCTGGCCGAGGCGCTGGCCCGGCACATCGGCGTGCCCGACGCGTCCTACCTCGACGTCGACGCGCGGCAGTGGCAGGGCGGGTGGGTCGGCGTCCCGCACGTGCTGAACATCCAGTACCCCACCGAGGTCGACGACTCCGCGCCCGACTGGGCCGCCGGTGTGGCCGAGGCCGTGCACGCGCAGCTGGAAGAGCAGTACACCGTCGGCCGCCACAACATCCGCGGACACCGGCTCACCCTGCGCGACCCCACCCGCACCGGCGGGTCGCTGACGCCGGAGCCGTCCGCCCGGTCCGTGCGTGCCCGCGACGCCGTCCGCCGGGCCCTTCCCGAGAAGGTGGCGCGGCCGGTGCCCACGCAGGCCGACCTCACGTCGTGGCTGGTCCCGCTGGGCGTCGACAGCGCGGGCACGCGGGTCGGCTGGAACCTCGCCGCGCCGCAGGGTCACCTCCTGGTGCTCGGCCGGTCCGGCGCCGGCAAGCGGGTACTGCTCACCGGCATCGTCGTCGAGGCTGCGGCGCGCGGCTGGCCGGTGTGGATCATCGACCACCGCCGGGTCGACCTGCTGGGCGTGCGCGACTGGCCGAACGTGCAGATCGTCGCGTCCACCCTCGACGACCAGATCGTCGTGCTCAACCAGGCCTGGCGCGAGATGGAGGGGCGGGTCGCGCTCATCGAGTCCGGCTCCAGCCGCACCGAGCTCGAGCCGCTGGTCGTGGTCGTCCACCACTTCCGCGAGTTCGCGTCCGCGGTCGCCGACGCCGCCAACCGGGCCGGGCAGGGCGCGGCCGCGGCGTCGCTCGCCCTCGACCGCGTCACCGACCTGCTGCGCCACGGCAGGCAGGTCAACGTCTACGTCGTCCTGAGCATCCAGCGCGCCGACGACCCCCTGCTGCGCGAGGAGAACCGCGACGAGGTCGGCACCGTCGTCGCCCTCGGCCGCCTCGACAGCCGCGCCGCGTCGGCGCTGTGGGGCGGCGACGGTCCCGCCGAGCAGTCCGAGCCCGTCCCCGGCCGCGCGACCGTGCAGTCCGGCGACGGCAAGCCGGCGCTCATCCAGTGCTACTGGACCCCCGACCCGCGCGAGGCCCGCCGCGTCAATGACGAGCAGGACCTCCTCCTGCTCGACGCGCTGCGGCCCACCTCGGTCACGCACCCGGTCCTGCACGTGCAGCGCTCGCGGGCGCTGACCGACAGCCCCGAGGCGTCGTGGCGGGTCAACCTCAACGCCGACCTCGCCGAGGGCTACGGCGCCGGCCCGTCCGGCCTCGCCGACTGGAGCCGTGCCCGCACCGGCGGTTCGTCCAGCGGCACGGCGGCCGTGGCGCAGACCGAGGCGGCCGGGTGGTCCGAGATGGTCATGGTGTCGCAGCTGCAGGTGGGCAACCTCGCCCGGCTCGACGACGAGACCGGCTGGGTCATCATCGAACAGGTCGAGCCGGTCCAGAACGACGGCACCAAGCTGCAGATCCGCTGGCGCGGCAACGACGGCGCCGGCTCCCAGGTGGTGTCGCGGACGCGCGCGGTGCGCATCCGGCATCTCAACGACGGCATCTACTAGGGGGCAGGGACGCCATGGCCGACACCGTCTCCGACAACGACCTCTTCTTCATGTTCCTGGCCGCGCCGCTGGCCCTGCCCATCGCCGCGCCGCTCGTGTTCAGCTCGTGGGAAGAGGGCCGCGAGTGGATGATCGAGCGCGGCTTCATCGCCTCGCCCGAGGAGGCGATGTGGGAGGTGCCCGGCTGGGAGGGCGCCGGAGTCAGCGGCGCCCACGTCGTCCTCGGGGTCTGCCTCATCGTGCTGATCCTGGCCCTCGGCTCGGTCATCTCCCGGCGCAACAGGAACAAGAAGATCGACACCGAGGGCTGGGGCCAAGGCTGACCCCATACAGCACTCGAGCGGGGGTTCGGGGAGTGCCGCCAGGGGTAGGCGCGGGCGTCCGAGTGAGGAACGAGCGAGGCGGGCGGGGGGACGGCACTCCCCGAACCCCCGCGACAAGCCGCGCTCGGTCAGAAGACCTCGACCGTCACCGGGGCGCGGTGCCAGCCGAACGCCGTCGCGACCCGAGCCACGGCCCCGGGAGTCCGCTCGGTGACCAGGCCGCCGGCCGCCAGCGTGGCCGCCGACACGCCACCCAGGTAGAGCGAGCCGAGCGCCCGGACGTCCAGCGCCAGGTCGGCCTCGGCGTCGGTGCGCGCGACGTCGGCCGACGAGGGGGAAACGGTCAGCCGCCAGCGGCCCGCGTTGCCGGCGAAGGAGCCGTCGGTGACCTCGAGCACGACGTCGACGGGGGCGGCGTAACGGCGGGCGGTCAGCGCGCCTGGGACGTCGAGGATGCGGACCCACAGCGCGCTGTCGGCCGACCCGATCAGGCCGTCGGGGTTGGTGACCAGGTGCGGCAGCGGGTCGTCGACCGGGCCGTGGTTGTACCTGACCGTGCGGACGAGGTCGATGGTCGTGAGGAACCGCCAGAGCGCGGCGTGCGCCTCGGGGGTCTCGGCCAGCAGCTCGGTGATGCGGATCTCGCCGTCGGGCCCGGTGTCGCCCCAGCCGGCCTTGGCGCGGTAGCGGGCGTAGCCGCGGACGCCGCCGTCGTCCTCGAACAGCACGGTGCGCTCCGCGGTCATGCCGCGGCGCCAGCCCTTGGGGTCGGCCGTGAGGTACTCCCACCACTTGCCGGGCCGGCTGGACAGACCCGGTCGCACGGCGCGGACGCGGTCGTAGAGGGGCGCGATGACGTCGAGCACGTCGCGGGTGACGGCGCGCCGCAGCTGGGCGCCGTCGGGCAGGGCGCCGACGACCGCGGTGTCGCGAACGGAGACCTCGTACGACACCCGCGACGACGCCAGCCCGTAGCCGTACCGGCCGTAGATGGCGCCCTCGCTGGCCCACAGCACCGCGAACGGCTCGGTGCCGCGGCCGTGCGCCTCGGTGAGCATGGCGTTCATCAGCGCCGTGAGCACGCCGCGCCGCCGGTGAGTGGTCGCCACCCCGACGCCGGTGACGTGCGCGGCCGGGACGACCGCCCCCGGGACGCTCATGTCGCGCGTGATGACCAGCCCGGAGCCGATGATGCTGCCCCCGTCGGTCATCAGCTGGGTCCGGTCGGGCTCGAACACCAGCCGGTTCAGGTCGGCGGTGTCCTCGTCGACGTCGTCGAGGAAGGCGCCGTGGATGTGCGCCTCGAGCTCGGTGTAGTCGTCGTCGGTGGCGGTCCGCAGGACCAGCTCGTCGTTCGTCACCGTCCTTGTCTAGCGCATGGTCCTGGGCCGGGCCAGAGGATTTCCGTGGCCATCGGGAATCGTGCGCTCAGCCGGCGGTGAGCCGCTCGCGCTGTCGCCGCTGCTCGCGCGACTCCTCCTCCGCCCGTGCATGGGCCCGCCGTTTCGCCGTCAGCTCGCCGTCGACCTTCGTGCAGGCGTCGGTGAGGGTGTCGGTGATCTCTTGCCAGTGCGCCGCCAGCGTGGTGCGCGCGGTGGCGAACGCGGAGTCGATGGCGGAGTCGAGGCGGCCGCGGATGGCGGCGTCGTCGGGGAGCGCCTCGGCGATCTTCGTGGCGAGCCGGCGCCGGAGGTGGCCGAGGTCGGCCTCGGTGTCGTCGCGGCCGCGGACCGCCTGCGCGATGGCGGCCCGCAGCGCCCCGAGCGACTTCTCGAGCGCCCGGACCTCGCCCTCGAGCTCCGGGGCGGCCCCGGCCGGCGGCAGGTACACCGTTACCGCCGGGCGACGTGGACGGCCTCGCGGCCGCGGTCGCGGATGGCCTTGGCCGCGGCCGGGATGACCTGCCCGAGCCGCTTCTTGACCTGCGCGAGGTTGGTGGTGACCTGGCCGGCGCCCTTGGTGATCTGCTCGCCGCTGTCGAGGATCTGGTCGGTGCTGCGGCCGATCTGCTGAGCGCCCTCGGCGACGCCGTCGACGGCGCGCTCGAGCTGGTCGGCGCTCTGCCGCAGGCTGTCGGTGAACTGGGTGACCTGTGCCGCGATGGGGCGGATCTGCGGCTCGAAGACGGCGGCGAGGTCGGCGTCGCCGCGCTGGAGGTCGTCGCAGGCGGACTGGAGCAGGCGGGCGCCGTCCTCGGTGAGCGCCGCGGCGCGCTCGAGCTCTTCGAACTTGGCCCGCGCCTTCTCGGCCCGGGCGCGCAGCCGTGCGGTGGCGGCCTTCGCCTCCTCGGCCGGCGCCCGGAGGTCGCGCAGCGCCTCGATGGCCGCATTGGCCTTCTGCTCCAGCTCGGTGAGCCCGCGCGAGGTCTCTTCGCCGCCGCGGGAGAGCCCCGCGGAGACGTCGATGAGGATCTCGCCGGATTCCTTGATGCTCGGCATCGGACGCCGCCCTTCTGGGTCTGTGGCCCGCAACCGCCGGGATCGGGCGGGCCGTCTACTTCTGTAGGTGGTTTCGGATCGGCGAATGTGACACCTTGCAGCAATTCAGAGGGCGCCGGCCCCGATGTTGGCCGCCGCGAGGGCGAGCAGGGCCAGGCCACCGACCTGCGCGGCGTACCGGGCCAGCCCCAGGGGATGCGGCCGGCGCGCGAGCCCGGCGCCCCGGCACACCCGCGGCGACCGGCGTGCGGCCGCCACCCCGACCCCGACCGCGACGACGGCCAGCGTGCAGAGCACCAGCAGCGCGAGCGACAGGGCGGCGGACAGGCGCGAGCCGGCGACGGCCATGACGGCGGAGCCGGCCAGCCCCGCGCCGACCGCGGCGCCCAGACAGATGCGCCGGGTCTGCTGGTCGCGCGCCGCCAGCCAGCCGGTGAACTCCTCTTCGGCCAGCCGCAGCGCGTCGCGGCGGCGCCCGAGCGAGGTCAGCGCTACGCCGAGATCGGCACCGCCCGCCGCACGGCGCAACCGGTCGAGCCCGCCATCGAGGGCGGTCCCCTCGGCTTCGGCGGCCGCCGTCGGGGAGTCGTCGTCGGTGCCCCAGGAGGAGGCGCGCAGGGGGAGGCCGTGCGCGGACCGGACGGAGGCGCCGTGGTCGAGGCCGTCGTCGGCGGCGTGGGCGGCACGCTCGATGCCGCGCAGCCGGGAGGTGGACGTCAGCTCGCGCTGCTCGGTGTCCTCGCGGGTGCCGGCGTCGTCGTTGCGCAGCAGTTGCTCGGTGCTCTGCACCGACGACGTGAAGCGGGCCAGGGCGGCGCAGTAGCCGCGCATCGCGGGACCGCGCATCGGCTGCTCCGCCCGCCCGGCCGCTCGGTCCGGAGCACCAACGGCACCGGGACCGCCCGTCGCCCGATCGCCCTGGCCCGGCCGCGGTGCCGTGCCGTGGTCGTCGGACGTGCCGAACTCGAGGTCGGCGGTCACTGGAGTGCTCCGAGCCCGGGTGCGACCGGCACGACCCGCGGCTCCGGCAGCACCGACCCGGCCTGCAGGGGATCGAGGAGGACGGGGTCGGCGTCGCCGGCGAGGTCGTGGAACCAGAGCCGGCCGCGGGTGGCGGGGAACGGCGGGCGGACGCCCAGGAAGGAGGTGGTGTCGATGAGGTCGCCACCGGCGTCGGCGCGCAGCTGCAGGCGATCGGCGTGCTGGCCGAGCTTGCGGCGCCGGTCGGGGGTGTCGAGCCAGACGATCGGGAACACCGACTGCGCCGGCCCGGTGCCGCACAGCCAGCCGAACGGGTGCGGCTCGTCGGTGTACATGGGCGCTTCGGCCTCGCTGTACTGCAGCCCGAGGACGGCGACGAACACCGGCCCGGAGCGGCCGCCCGCCACCGACGGGAGGTCGTCGAGCCGGTCCTCGCCCAGGACGACGGCGCGGTCGCCGAGCCAGTCGACCACGTGGTCGAGCGGGCGCCGTCCGGGAATCCGCCCGGGCAGGAGGTCGACGACGACGAAGCCGGCGTCGTCGCAGCCCGGCTGCAGCGCAAGCCCCGCCAGCACACCGCTGACCGCCGATACCGCGTGTGCCTCGTCGCGACCGGCGAGCAGCAGGCCGCGGCCGTCGCCGGGCCGGGCCGGCACGCCCACGAGCGGCGGCGACACCCCGACGGGGGCGCCCACGTACACCGTCGGCAGCGGGGCCGACGCCAGGACGGGCGCGACGTCGGCGACCTCGACGCCGCCGGTGCCGCGGCTGACCCGGATGCGGGGGTCGGTGCCGTACCGGGCGACCACGCCGTCGCGGATGCGCCGCCGGTCGTCGGCGTCGAGCAGGCCGCCCTGGAACAGCTGGTCGGCGTCTTTGTCGCCGCGGGCCTGGTTGAGCACGCCGGACCCGCGCCGGCCGGTGTCGAGGCGGTCGCGGACGGTGCGGTCGAACAGGATGCTCAGCTCGTCGGGCTTGCACCGCAGCCCGACCCGCAGCTCGAGCTGGTCGAACACCGACGCCTTCTGCGCGGCGCGGCCGGAGCCGACGGAGTTGAGGCTCTGGGTGGCCAGCAGCACGTGGATGCCCTGGCTGCGGCCCTGCTTGACCAGGACGTCGAGGGTGTCCCAGGCGGTGTCCTCGGTGGGGCCGGCGAGCATGAGCTGGAACTCGTCGGCGACGAACAGCACGCGCGGCAGCACCCGGCCGGTGACCTCGCGGTACTGCGCGATGTTCTTGATCTCGTGGCCGGTGTCGGCGGACGCCTGCTTGAACAGCTGCTTGCGCTCGGCGTCGACGTCGGCGAGGTGGCGCAGCACCCCGAGGGCGAACGTGGCGTCGGCCTCGATGCCGACGGCGCGCACGTGCGGCAGCGCGGGCCGGCCGGGCCGGGGCGCGTACTCGGCGAACTCGACGCCGGCCTTCATGTCGAGCAGGTACAGCTCGAGCTCCTCGGGCGGGTACCGGCGGACCAGCGCGTGGATGAACGCGTGCAGCAGGGTGGTCTTGCCGGAGCCGGACGGCCCGACCACGATGCCGCCGATGGCCACGCCTTCGTCGTCGCCGACGGTGAGTTCGATGGGGGAGCCGTCGGCCGCCTGTCCGACGACGGCGCCGACGCGCGTCATCGTCGACCCCGAGCCGGCGGGCTCGGCGGGGAGCAGTTCCGA
This sequence comes from Jiangella mangrovi, assembly GCF_014204975.1. Classification (NCBI taxonomy): domain Bacteria; kingdom Bacillati; phylum Actinomycetota; class Actinomycetes; order Jiangellales; family Jiangellaceae; genus Jiangella; species Jiangella mangrovi. Next base: position 1,880,560 of record NZ_JACHMM010000001.1, on the reverse strand, counting down.
GAGCACGACCGGACGGTTGACACCGCTGCGTACCGCCGGCCCCAGGATGGTGGTGAGGAACCGGTGCTGGGCGGAGCCGGGCGGGTTGGGACAGCGGACGCGGGCGTTGTGCAGCAGCACCGGAGGCGAGGACTCCCAGGTGGCGCCGCCCTCGTGGTCGACGTGGATGTGCTCGGCGGTCTCGAGGAGGTCGGCGATGGCCACACCCGGCGGCAGCTCGCGATCGGCGTCGATGACGGCGACCACCGCCACGCCGCAGCGGTTGCCCGTCCGCGCCAGCGACCAGAGCTGCTGGGCGTCGTCGGCGGTGAGGTGCGGGCCGAGCCCGGCGGCGAGCACCAGCGCGCACGGGATGCCCTGAGCGGTGCCCTGGTGCCAGCGGGTGACCAGGGAGTCGTCGTCGCCGAGCAGCACCTGGCTGTTGAGGCGGTGGACGTGCTCGCGCAGCGCCCGCAGCTCGGCGGAGACCTCTTCGTGCGTGGCCCGGACGCCGCCCGCGACCAGGGGCTCGGGCAGCCGGCTGAGGATGCCGAGGTTCTGCCCCAGGCCACCGGGGTCGAGCAGGTGCAGCCGCAGCGAGCCGGGCAGCGCCGACGCGAGCGCGCGGGTGGCGAACGCCTGGGCGAGGTTGTGCGCGGGCGCGCGCCCGCCCGGCGCGTGGGTGATGACGACGTTGCCGCCGAGCGCGGGCAGCACGAACGGCAGCTCGACGATGTTGCTGGGGGACGCGAGGCCGAGCGTGGCCGCCCGGACCACCTGCGCGACGTCGACGGGCTGGTCGTACGGCTCGGTCCAGAGCGGGGACTCCCAGCCCTCGTGGGCGTAGCCGGGGCCGCGACCGAGCAGCTCGGTGATGTCGAGGCGGACGCGGTCGGCGGCGGCGAGCAGCGAGGCGTGCGACCTGGCCTGCCGGCGGCGCGACTCGCGGGCGATGGACTGCTGGTCCTCGGCGAGCCGGTGCCTTTCGCGCTGGGCCGCGGTGTCGGCGAGCGCGCGCAGGTGCAGGGCGGCATCCTCGGTCGCCTGGACGGCGTTCGCCAGAGCGGCGGGGCCGTCGTCGTCGGGGTCCGGGCCGCGGAGGAGACCGGGACGGAGGGCGGTGAGGCGCATGCCTGCCCTTCCTGTCGAGGTGCCTGTCCCCTACGAAAGTGCGCGGGATGGCCGGTTTGTGACCGGGAAGGGCGGAGCTTCTGTGCCGGGCGGATCAACCGCGGGCGGCGACGGCGTCAGCGTGGCGTCGGCGACGGGGGGCGCGATGCGGGGCGGGGCGGGGCATGACGCGGCCGGCCGACTCCGGGGTGTCGGCCGGCAATGGTGCTCCGGGGTCAACCGAACGGGCGAGGTTCAGAAGAAATCGTTCTCACCGTCATCGGGAACTCGGACGAATCGTTCGAGCATTTCCGCTTCGGTTTCCCATTCGGGATACTTGACCAAGATCGAACTGGTTACCATTCCGATGGCAAGGCCAACTCCGAGCACCCAGAGGTCCGCCGAGAACCATCCGAGCAGAGCAATGGCTCCCGCACCCGTCAGTGCGCCCTGGCCGACCACCGTGGCCCACCCGGCGACGTAGTCGTTGTCGCGGCGGCGGGCGATGAAGTCGACGCCGCCACAGGCGAGGCCGACGACCGCCACGGGGATGAAGGCCGCGTGCAGGTCGGCGATGCCCGCCAGGTCGGCGAGCGTCGCCAGCGCGGCCAGGATGATCGCCACGATCGAGGCGATCATCGTGCCTATGCCGAGCAGCAACAGCTTGGTCTGCCGCACCGCCATCGAGGTGTAGGCCTCGACGGCGGCGTTCTCGGCGTTCACCAAATCGTCTCTGTATTCCATGTACACCTCTCGCCTGACGTCCCAGGAGCCCCGGTCACTGACACGGTAGGTGTCCTAGCAAGGACTTCCGTGACGAGATGATCCGGGAGAACTGAGGACTCGGCAAACGGAGCGGCTCGTTTCTGCGGATACGACATTCAATGTCGGTTTCGGTCCCCGAGGCAAGAGGTCCGGAGCAAGCTAGTACGCGCTACAACGTCTTTTTACGGCGATTGTGACGGTTATGTCCGAATGATTTTTCGTCCGGACGGATGAGTAGGTCCGCCGATCGGCCGATGCCGCTCGGAACGACCCCACAGACGACGACGCCCGCCGGGCGGACGAATCGTCCGCCGGCGGGCGCCGGTTGCGGCCGTTGCGCGTGCCGTCTGATGGCCCGAGGGCGTCAGCCCACGTAGTCGGCGAGGTCGTTGAGGAGAGCGGCCTTCGGCTTCGCGCCGACGATCTGCTTCACGACCTGACCGCCCGAGTAGACGTTGAGGGCCGGGATCGAGGTGATGCGATAACTGGCGGCGATCTCGGGGTTCTCGTCGACGTTCAGCTTGACGATCTCGAGCTTGTCCTGCGAGTTCGCGATCTCCTCGAGCACCGGGGCGATCATGCGGCACGGCCCGCACCACTCGGCCCAGAAGTCGACGAGGACGGGCTTGTCGCTCTGGAGTACCTTCTGGTCGAAGTCGGCGCTGGTGACGTGCTGGATGTTGCCCATGTGGGACTCCTTGATGGTGGGCGCTTCTCTGGTGACGGAGCTCGGGTCGTCAGGAGACGACGAGCTCGGGCTTGGTGGCGCGGGCGTCGTCGAGCTCGGCGAGGTACCGCTCGGCGTCGAGCGCGGCCTGGCAGCCGGTGCCGGCCGCCGTGACGGCCTGCCGGTAGGTGTGGTCGACGACGTCGCCGGCGGCGAACACACCGGCGATCTCGGTCCGGGTGGACGGGGCGTCGACGAGGACGTAGCCCTCTTCGTCGAGGCGGACCTGACCCTTGAACAGCTCGGAGCGAGGATCGTGGCCGATGGCGATGAACAGCCCGGTGACGGGGAGCTCACGCTCGGCGCCGGTGACGGTGTCGCGCAGCCGCAGCCCGCTGACCTTCTCGTCGCCCATGACGTCGAGGACCTCGGTGTTCCACAGGAACTCGATCTTCTCGTTCGCGAGCGCCCGCTCCTGCATGACCTTGGAGGCCCGGAGGGAGTCGCGGCGGTGGATGACGTAGACCTTGCGCGCGAACCGGGTCAGGAACGTGGCCTCCTCCATGGCGGAGTCGCCACCGCCGACCACGGCGATGTCCTGTTCGCGGAAGAAGAACCCGTCACAGGTGGCACACCACGACACACCGTGCCCGGAGAGCCGCTTCTCGTTCGTCAGGCCGAGCTCGCGGTAGCCGGAGCCGGTGGCGATGATGACGGCGCGGGCGCGGTGCACGGTGCCCTCGCTGTCGGTGACGGACTTCACATCACCGGTGAGGTCGACCTCGATGGCGTCGCGGGTGAGGATCTCGGCGCCGAACCGCTCGGCCTGGGCGCGCATCTCGTCCATGAGCGCCGGGCCGATGATGCCGTCGCGGAAGCCGGGGTAGTTCTCGACCTCGGTGGTGTTCATGAGAGCGCCGCCCCAGCTGACCTCGCCCTCGAGGAGCAGCGGCTCGAGCCGCGCCCGGGCAGCGTACACAGCGGCCGTGTACCCGGCCGGCCCGGAACCGATGATGATCAGGTCACGGATGTCTGTCACGCCTGTGCCTTCCTAGCGTCTCGTTGGTTCATCTGCCCCAACGGATCCTAGGCGGTCGGCATTCCCGGCGGGGTGGTTGCCGGGTGCTACTCCGGCTTCGGCACCAGAACGTGGTCGACGATCTCCTCCGTGGAGACCGAGTTGCACGTGGGCACGAGCCAGCCCTCGTACTCGTTGCCGGCGTCGAGGACCACGACCACACCGGCGAAATCGGTGGCCGAGCCGACCAGCGGAAGGCTCTGCTCGTCGGCGAGGTTCTGGCCGCAGCCCAGGCGGGCGGCCGACTGCTGCTGGACCACGGTCGCGACGGCGGCCGTCAGCTCGGCGGTGTCGACGTCGCTGTCCTCTTCCTGGGCCGCATCCGGGAGTGTGGTCGAGAAGCTGTCGCCCGACGCGGTGTAGGGCCGCACCGACGGCCCGGCCCGCTGCGAGTCGATGCTGCTGCTGTCGCTCGGCGCCGCCCCCGCGGCGACCTCGGCGCCGCCGTCACCGGCGCTGTCGTTCCCACCGCCGGTGCCGCCGCTGACGACGACGTATCCGGCCAAGCCGACGACGGCGACACTGGCGGCCGCCGCGAGGCCCTGGGGGAGCCGGCGCCGGAACCAGGCGACGGTGCCGCCCTCGGGCCCTGGTGCTCCCACGGCCGACGCGGCCGTCGTGGTGCCGCCGCCCGCCTGCTCAGCGGCCAGCGCGTGCGAGATGCGCGCGGCGACGAACTCGGGGATGGGAAGCTCGGCCGGCAGGGCGCCCAGCGAGACGGTGACCCGGGCCAGCTCGTCGATGGAGGCCTGGCAGTCGAGGCACTGGTCGACATGGGCGCGGACCTCGCGCGCCTGCGCGTCGTCGAGGACGCCTTCGGCCAGTTCGGCCAGCACATGGGTAGGCGGATGGGCCTCGGTACCGCTCACCGATGCTCACCTCCCTTTCCACGCGACGTCCCAAATGGGACGTCGCCACCGGGTCCTTGGTTCCCGGTGGCGTTGCCCGTGGTGCTCAGCCGACCGGGGGCCAGCAGCGGGACCAGCTTGGCCCTGGCCCGCGCGCAGCGGCTCTTGACCGTGCCGACCGGGAGCCCCAGCATCTCGGCCGCCTCGGCGACGGGGTAGCCCTCGACGTCGACGAGGACCAGCGGGAGCCGCTGTTCGGCGGGGAGCGAGGCGAGCGCCTGCTCGAGGTCGACGCGCAGGGCGGTCCGCTCGGCGGGATCGGCGGACGGCTCGGTGGCCGGCGCGACGCCCGGGATCTCGGTGCCGTCGAACGCGACGGGGTCGGCCGGGCGGGCCGCGGCGTGCCGGACGCGGTCGAGGCAGGCGTTGACGACGATGCGGTGCAGCCACGTGGTGACGGCGGACTCGGACCGGAACGACCCCGCCCGGCGGAACGCGTTGATCATGGCGTCCTGCAGCGCGTCGGCGGCGTCGTGGGGGTCGCCGAGCGTGCGCAGCGCGACCGCCCACATGCGGTCCTGGTGTCGTGTGACCAGCTCGCCGAAGGCGTCGGGATCGCCGTCGACGTGCCGGCGCAGGAGCTCCTCGTCAGGCACCCGGGGACCGGGCGAGGGCTGCGTCACCCCAGTACCTCCGCTTCGGCTATGCCGCTTCGGTAGTTGCCATCGTCCAACCGAGGCAACTGAGTGAACCACACGAGGAGATAGCGCGTGCTCACGGGCTCGTCGAGCGTGCGCGTGACATTCTGCTCGGCGTCCTCGACGGTGTCGATGGCGGTCCAGTCGTCGAGATCGCCGGGTGCCTGGGTGGCGTCCTCGGGGGCGGCCCGCAGCTCGACGTTCGCGCCGGCGTTGAGCAGTGTCAGCCGGACCTCGCGCACCGAGGCGACCTGCCCGAGGTCGAGGTAGATGCCGACGCCGTCCTTCTGGTCCTCGAGCGGGTCGTAGTAGTTGACGGTCTCCCAGGTGGTCTCGGGGTCGCCGTCGAAGACGTTCTCGACGTCGCTCGGGTTCTCCTCGCCGTTGCCGAGGGGGTCGAAGTCGTCGGCGCCGGCCAGCTGGACGGGCGTCGGGTCGGCCGCCGGTGTGTCCTCGGACGGCGTGGTGGCGCCGTCGGTGGCGCTGGTCGTGGGCACGGGGTCGTCGTCGCCGGCGTCGTCGATGGCGCCGAGCAGCAGCTGCAGGCCCACCAGCGTGGCGCCGACCAGCAGCAGCATGGCCGCCATGACGCCGAGCAGCCGGGCCGTGCGGCCGGACTTGCGCCGTTCCCGCAGTGCCTCGACGCGGCTGGCCGGCGGCGGGGTGCCCGGCTCCTCGAGCAGGGCCGGCGGCGCTGCGACCACGGCTTCGTCGGCCACCACGGCGCGGTGGTGGTTGCGCGAGCCGTTCGCCAGCTCGGTGGCCACGGCCAGCGGAGTGACCAGCGGTGTCGCGTGGTGACGCCGGGCGTGCCCGATGGAGCGGTCGGCGACGGCGTCGAGGAGTCGCGGCACGCCGGGGCGGACCTGCCGCGGCGACGCGAGCCGGCCGTCGATGAGCGGCGCGGGCGCCAGCCCGCCGGGCGTGCCGATGGGCCAGCGCGCCGTCAGCGCGGCGTAGAGGACGCAGCCGATGCCGATGGCGTCGAGCTCGGCCGGGCTCGGGTGGGACGGGTCGGTGGGGGCGCACGGCGTCTGGGCCGGCCCGCGCAGCGCGAACTCCGTCTCGAGCCCGGCGATCTTCACCGAGCCGTCGGCCGTGACGAACACCAGCGTGGGGTCGAGGTGCCGGTGCGCCAGCCCCTGGGCGTGCGCCGTGGACATCGCCTCGGCCACCTCGCGCCCGACGGCGGCCGCCTGCTCCGGGTGGAACGCACCGCCGGCCAGCAGCGCCGCCAGGCTCTGCCCGGGGGTCCACTCGCGCACGACGTAGGCGACCTCGTCGGTGCCGACGTCGAGGATGCGCAGGAACCGGGGATCGGAGACGGTGGACGAGACGCGCGCCGCGGTGGCGAAGCCGGGCGCCCGCAGGTCGTCGAGCGAGATGGCCTGGACGAACACGGCCCGCCGCAGGACGTCGTCGACCGCCTGCCAGGACTGCACGCCGTCGGCGTCCTCGAGCAGCCGCTCGAACCGGTAGCGCCCGGCGACCGTGCGTCGCACGCCCGGACCGGGCCCGCGGTGCGCGACGGCGGCCTCGGGCGGCGCCCCCGGCCGGGTGCCCGGCAGCGGCTGGACCACGCGCGCGCCGTCGCGGACCGCGTCGAGCCCGAGAGCGGCCGCACCGCCGACGCCGGCGCGGTCGCGGTAGCCGCCGGCGTGGGTGTCGAAGAAGCTCGGCACGCCGGGCAGGGTCTCGTCGAGGAAGAACTCCGACGTCATGTCGGGGTCGACCGGGCGGCGGAAGATGCTGAGCGTGCCGGTCTCGATCGGGATGTGGTACTCGGCGGTGTCCTCGAGGAGGTCGCCGGGGTCGACGGCGCCGGCCGGCCGTCCGCGGCCGCGTACGCGGGCCAGCACCATGGCGACGGCGCTGCGCACCTCGGCCACACGGAACGCGTAGGCGAGGCCGACGAACGTGACGACGCCCACCGTGCCGCCGAGGAACAGCTCGATCATGCGGGCCAGCAGCGAGGGCAGCGCGTCGCTGACGCCGAGTCCGGTCCAGCCGCGCCACACCAGCCAGGCCAGCGCGGCGGCGATGGCGGAGTGGATGAGCAGCCGGATGACGTGCTGGACCAGCTGGCCGCCACCGAGCGTGCCGATGCGCTGCTGCAGCCGTACGGCGCCGACGGTGGCGCCGACGATGTAGGCGAGGCTGTAGCCGCCGGCCAGCGCCATGGTGACGTACTGGGCGCCCGGCGCGGCGACGGCGACCCCGACGGCGCCGATCATGATCACCGCCGACACCCAGATCTGGGTGTAGAACGGCGTCTTGGTGTCCTGCATCGCGTAGAAGCCGCGCAGGACTAGGTAGTGGACCGTGAACCCGACCAGGCCCGGCATCAGCAGGACCAGCGTCAGCGCGAGCCGTCCGGTCTGCCCGCCGGCCGAGCCGTAGTCGAAGATCATCGCCGTCAGCGGGAACGCCAGCGCCGCCATGAGGGCACCCAGCGGGATGATGACCGCCAGGCACATGCGCAGCGCCGCGACCAGCTTCTCGCGGACCTCGTCGAGGTGGCCGTCGGAGGCGAGGTCGGACAGCCGCGGCAGCAGCGCCGTCGCCAGTGACACCGTGATGATGGAGTGCGGCACCATCATGATCAGCATGGCGTTGGCGTACACCGAGTAGCCGGCCCCGGCGTCGCCCGCGCTGACGCTGCTGGCGCCCGACGCGACCTTCACCACGACCAGGTAGGCCAGCTGGTTGACCACCACGAACGCGACGGTCCACAGCCCCAGCCGCACGGACTCGCCCAGCCCCTGGCCGCGCCAGTCGGTGCGGAAGCGGAGTGAGAACCCGGTCTTGCGAAGCACCGGGATCAGGATGACGGCCTGGGCCACGACGCCGAGCGTGGAGCCGACCCCCAGCAGGAGCGTCTGGGTGGTGGTGAACGGCTCGAACCCCTGGGTGCCGTAGACGACGAGGAAGACGCCGAACACGGCGATGGCGACGAGGTTGTTGAGGATCGGCGACCACATCATGGGGCCGAACCGGCCCTTGGCGTTGAGCATCTGGCCGATGAGCACGTACAGCCCGTAGAAGAAGATCTGCGGCAGGCAGAACCGGGCGAACATGACCATGTTGTCGAAGTACGGCCGCATGTCCGGCTGCAGGAAGCGGTCGTCGACGATCAGCTGCATCAGCCAGGGCGCGGCCAGCACCGCCAGCAGCGTGGCCAGCCCGAGCACCGTCACCGCCAGGCTGAACAGCCGTTGCGAGAACGCCTGGCCGCCGTCGGCGTCGTTCTTGATGGCACGGACCAGCACCGGGACCAGGACGGAGTTGAGCACGCCGCCGCCGACCAGGATGTAGATCATGTTCGGCAGCACGTTCGGCACGTTGAACACGTCGGCCGTGGCCGCCGTCAGGCCGATGGCCGCCGCGATGACCGCCGCGCGCGCGAAACCGGTGAGCCGCGAGACCACGGTCCCGGCGGCCATGATGGCGCTGGAGCCCAGCAGCCCGGAGCTGCGGGGCGGCTCTTGCGTCGCGGTCACCGCGCGGCCTCCTGGGTCGGCCTCGCCTCCGCGGGCAGGTCGGGGAGCGCGGCCTCGGCGGGGAGGCCCGGCGGCTCGTCGGGCGCGACGCCGCGGCGGCGGCCCCGGGGCTGCTGCCGCCGGCTGCGCAGCATGCGCCGGGCGATGGCGGCGGCGAACAGCGCGCCCGCGGCGCCCACGATGAGCCAGCCGATGGTGCCGTACTCGGTGGCGTTGACGACGGTGGGCACGGCGGGGCCGATGGGCCGGCCGTCGTCGGTGGTCAGCTGCACCTCGATGGGCACCCGGCCGTTGGCGGCGGCCTCGGCGGTGATCTCGACCAGGACCTGCTCGCCGGCCGCCATCTCCTGCCGGGGCACCTCGGTGATGCGCAGGCGGTCGGGGTTGTCGGACTGGACCTCGACGCGCACGTTGACGGGGTCGTCGAGCTCGTTGGTGAGGGTGAGCGGGAACGAGCCGGCCCTGCTGGACAGCGTGACCGACTCGGGGACGTTGACGCTGACCTGCTGCAGCCGCCCGGCGAGCTCCCTGGCGATGCCCCGCGCGTAGGAGACGCTGGTCTCCGGGTCGGAGCGCCAGCCGGTCGACGCCGAGCGCAGGGTGGCCAGGGTGAGCGCGGGGGTCACGTCCTCGGGGTCGGCCAGCAGCGTGCTGTACTGCGTGGCGTCGTCGCGCAGCTGGGCCGTGGCGGCGACACTGGCTTCGGGCAGCATGGTCGTGCCCTCGGTGGGCGACGGCGAAACCTCCGGCGCCGCCTCGGCCTCGACGGCGCCGCTGAGGCCGACCGGCTCGACCCACGGTGTGGAGGTCCAGGTGTCGAGGACGCTCTGCAGCACGCGCTCGTCGGGGCGCCAGCGCACCGGCGGGGCGGCGACCATCAACGGGGGAGCGGTGTCGTCGCGAGCCGCGGCCAGCGCGACCATGGCGGTCTCGGCGACCCAGCGCTGCCGCAGGTCGGCGGCGCCCGCGGCGGGGTCGTCGTCAGCGGCGGCGTCGGCCACGGCGCTGCTCAGCCCGGTGCCGGCGGCCACCGTCCGCAGGCCGTCCTCGCCCGCGGAGAGGTCGCCGAGCGCACCGGCGTCGCCGGGCTCGACGGCGTCACCCGGCACCACGACGGTCCGGGCGCCGGCCTCGGCGAGCGTGGTCAGCACGTTCTCGGTGACGGAGCCGCCGTCGAGCCAGGCCACGCCCGTAGTGGCCTGCGACAGCCCCTGACCCGCGGTGTCGGCGGCTGCCAGCGACTCCTGGGCCAGCTCGGCGGCCAGGGCGGGGTCGTGCTGCTCGAACGCCGCGAAGTCGGGCAGTGCGTACGGCAGCATCCAGACGTCGTGGTCGCGGGTGGTGAGGTCGAACAGCTCCAGCCAGTCGCCGGCGGCATCGACGCCGGCCTGCGGTCCGTCGACAGGCCCGGACGACGACGCGACCTGGTAGCCGTCGGACATCTGGCCGGCGGTGCGCAGCAGGTCGGGGTCGACGGCCCAGGTGACCGGCGCGTCGGCGGCGCCCACCAGCAGGTCCGACAGCGGACCGCCGGACGCCAGCTCTTCGGCCAGCGTGTCGTCGGTGAGCGTGCCGTCGGGGGTCAGGGTGGGCCGCGGGGCGGCGAGCGGCCACAGCACGCCCACCGGCACGGAGGGGAGGTCTTCGGGGCTGACGTACGGCACGACGGTCCGGGTGGTCGCGACGGTGACCCGGGGGCCGCCGTCGGGGCCGTCGACGCGGACGTCGACCCCGACCGCGTAGACGCCGGCCTGGTCGAAGGCGAGCAGCTCGGCCGGGATGTCGAGGTCGTACGTGCGGGTCTCGCCGGGCTCGAGCACGTCGGTGACCTCGGCGAACGCCTCGACGTAGCGCCGCCCGGGACGCACCTCGGGGTCGGCGGCCACCTGACGGACGTCGGTGCGCTGCTCCAGCGGCACGCGGCTGAACCGCGGCAGCACCTGGACGTCGACGAGCGGCACCTCGCCGGTGTTGCGGATGGTGCCGCTCAGGGTGAGGGTGTCGTCGGCGGGGGTCAGCACACTGGGGCTGACCCCGGTGAACGCGTTCTCGGCGGCCATGCCCTCGCTGGGGGCGGGCTTGGCCTCGGCCGTGACCCGCGCCGGAGCGGCGACCGCGGCGCCGGGTGCCAGCAGCGCCGCGGCGGCGACGGCGACGGGTGCGGTGATCGCGGCGAGTGGTCGGAGGCCGGGCAGCCTCATGGCACGTCCTTCGGAGCGCCGCGGCCTGGCTCGAGGACGGCGGCGGGCTCGTCGCCGGACGGGGGCACGGACGGCAGCAGCTCGCGCAGCCGCCGGGCCAGCCGGCGCTCGGACGCATAGCGCATGCGGCCGGCCAGTTCGTCCAGTGGCACCCACGCCACTTCGCTCACCTCCACGTCGTCGGTGCTCAGACTCCCACCGGTGGCCTCGAGGAGAAAGTGGTGCACCGTCTTGTGGATCCTCCGATTGTCCGCCACGAACCAGTAGTCGATGTCGCCGACCGCGGTGACGACCCTCGACTGCAGACCAGTTTCCTCCGATACCTCCCGCACCGCAGCTTCCTCGGGCGTTTCACCTGCTTCGACGTGTCCCTTGGGCAACACCCACTCGAGCCGCCCGCGCCGGTCGATGCGGCCGATGAGGGCGACGCTCGACGGGTGTTCGTAGTGGTCGACCACGAGCCCGCCCGCTGAGGTCTCTCGGACGGTGCGCAGCCTCGGCCGGCTCGCCTTGCGCCGTCGCCTCGTCCCCCGACGTCGCCGATGGTGCGGACCGTCGGCTGGCGAGGACGGCGAGCCGGGCATACGTCCAGAGTAGCCGGGATGCGGCCGCTGGCTGCGCAGCTGCGTCACGGTTGGGAATGGGAGCCCTCCGACCCTTAGGCTGGTCCGTCGTGATCGGAACGAAGGAAGCGGCGACCCACGTGCTCTCGAAGGCCCAGCGGCAGGCGGTGCGGCAGCTCCTGCGCATCGCTCCCGTGGCCGACGAGCTGGGGGCCCGGTTCCAGGCCGCCGGACACGAGCTGGCGCTCGTCGGGGGCTCGGTCCGCGACGCCCTGCTCGACCGGCTGGGCCAGGACCTCGACTTCACCACGTCGGCCCGTCCCGAAGAGACGAAGCGCCTGCTGGCGGGGTGGACCGACAACCTCTGGGACGTCGGGCAGAAGTTCGGCACCATCGGCGGCACCAAGGACGGCTTCCAGATCGAGGTCACCACGTACCGCGCCGACAGCTACGACCCGACCAGCCGCAAGCCGGCGGTCGCCTACGGCACGTCCATCACCGACGACCTCGTGCGCCGCGACTTCACCGTCAACGCCATGGCGGTGCTGCTGCCCGGCCGCGAGTTCGTCGACCCCCACGGCGGGCTGGCCGACCTCGGCAAGCGGCTCATCCGCACGCCCGGCACGCCGGAGCAGTCGTTCTCCGACGACCCCCTGCGCATGATGCGCGCGGCGCGGTTCGCCTCGCAGTTGGGCTTCGAGGTGGCCCCCGAGGTGGTCGCCGCCATGACCGACATGGCCGGGCGCATCGAGATCGTGTCGGCCGAACGGGTCCGCGACGAGCTGACGAAGCTGCTGCTCTCGCCGACGCCGCGCACCGGGCTGACGCTGCTGGTCGACACCGGCATCGCCGGCCACGTGCTGCCCGAGCTGCCGGCGCTGCGCCTCGAGATCGACGAGCACCACCGGCACAAGGACGTCTACGAGCACTCGCTGACGGTGCTCGAGCAGGCCATCGAGCTGGAGCGGCGGCTGCCCGGCGGCGGTCCCGACCTCGTCGCCCGCCTGGCCGCGCTGCTGCACGACATCGGCAAGCCGCGCACGCGCAAGTTCGAGCCCGGCGGCGGCGTGAGCTTCCACCACCACGACGTGGTCGGCGCGAAGCTGGTGCGCAAGCGGCTCACGGCGCTGCGCTACCCGTCCGCCGTCATCGACAGCGTGGCCGATCTCATCCAGCTGCACCTGCGCTTCCACGGCTACGGCGGCGGCGAGTGGACCGACTCCGCGGTGCGCCGTTACGTCCGCGACGCCGGCGACGAGCTCGAGCGCCTGCACGTGCTGACCCGCGCCGACTGCACGACGCGCAACCGGCGCAAGGCCCTGGCCCTGCAGCAGTCGTACGACAGCCTCGAGGAGCGCATCACGCGGCTGGCCGAGGAAGAGGAGCTGGCCGCCATCCGGCCCGACCTCGACGGCAACCAGATCATGCAGATCCTGGGCATCGCCCCGGGTCCGCTGGTCGGGCGGGCGTACCACCACATGCTCGAGGTCCGGCTCGACCACGGGGTCCTGCCCGAGGACGAGGCGCGCGCGGAACTGTTGCGCTGGTGGGGTGAGCAGCCGGAAGGTCGGGCCTGACTCGGGTTGGGGCGGGGGCGCCGGCGGTTCGCTGTGCCGGCTCTGCGACCAACCGAGGTGTCCATCCAGCGCGGCCACTTTTACGCCGGCTCCGCGAACCGCCGGCGCACCCGCGGTGTGGTTGCGTCCGCCCCGCGCCTCTGGTGAGGGAGGGTCATTGCGGGGTTGGGTGGATCAGATTCCTGGCGTTGCCAGGAGGTCGTCTTCGGCGGTGAAGTCGTCCATCGTGTCGCCGTAGTACTGGGCGAGCAGGGGGAAGGCCTCGCGCCACGGACGGTCGGCGAGCTGCTCCCGCAGCCAGGCCGACGTGGCGGCGACCGCGTCGGCGTAGCTCGCGACCGGCGCGTAGCCGAGCTCGGCCGCTGCGGCCGTCATGTCGACCAGGAAGGGCCGCGGGACCGACCACGGCGTGCGGCCGACCCGCGACTCCGGCGCGCCGTCCAGGAGCACCAGCTCCGGGTGGTGGCCGACGGCGGCGCAGACGGCACGGACGATCTCGGCGACCGACGGCGGCTCCGGGTCGCCGGCGTTGAGGACCCGACTGCCGGGGTCGGCGGCCGCGAGCCGGATCAGCTCGGCCAGGTTGGGCGCACTGGTGGTGTGGAACCGGCTCTCGCCGCGGTGGGCCAGCGGGACGCGCGGTCGGCCGGCCAGGGCGCGCAGCAGCGGCCACAGCTCGCGCGGGCTGCTGCTGCCCGGGCCGTGGACGGCGCATGGCCGCAGCACGGTGACCGGCAGCCGGCCGTCGTCGAGCAGCGCCGTCTCGAGGAGCATCTTCCTCGTGGAGTAGCCGGCCGGGCCCGGCGCGACCGTGGCCTGGGTCTCGGGCACCGGGCCGGCGAAACGCGGGAAGTCGTCCGGGCCGGTCGCCTCGTCGAGGGTGCGGCCGTCGTCGTCGGCGTACACCGAGGCGCTGGAGACGACGACCAGCGAGCCGAGGTCGGCGGCCAGCCCGAGCAGCTGCCGCGCGTCGCCGTCGTCGTAGGCGACGGTGTCGACCAGCACGTCGGCGCCGCCGGACTCCGCGACCACCTCGGCCAGACCGGTGCGGTCGGAGCGCCGCTCGCGCACGCCCCGCTCGGCCCAGCCGGCCGGGTGCGCCGTCGAGCCGCGATGCACGGAGGTGACGGTCCACCCGTCGGCGAGAAGGGACTCGACGGCGGCACGGCCGATCTGACCGGTGCCGCCGACGACGATCGCGTGACGACTCATGGCGCCCGACGCTAGCCAGCCGGCTGGGCGCCCGTCACGGCTCCTTCGCTGTGGGCAGAGGTCACTCGACGGGCGTGAGCTCGGCCGTCACCCTGACGACCCCCGGGCCGTACTGCTCGTCCATGCTCTCCTGCACGCCGTCGTCGATGAAGACCTGGAGTCGAGGACGTTCGCCGTCGTGTCGACTCCGGCTCCGACGAAGTTCTCCGTGGCGATGGTGCCGGTGAGCTCGTCCTGGATCGCCCGCAGGTCGTCCATGGTGTTCGGGGCCTCGCTGACGCAGAGGGCGCCGCCCCAGATCTCGCGCAGCGCCGCCTCGTGTCGTTCGAGGTCGCCGGTGAAGCGGTAGTTCAGGACCACCTTCGCGAAGATGACCATGCCGTACTCGGGCGACGACGGGTCCTCGGCCGAGCGGTCGAAGGGTTCGGACCAGGCGCCGACCCAGTCGGGCTGGCTCTCCGCGTAGGCGTGCGCCGATTCGGCGTCCTCGTTGGTCGCGGTGGCCGGATCGACGACCGCCCAGCCGCCGGCCGGCGGCTCGCACGGCGAGGTGAAGTCCGGGCTGGGGCCGGGCCCGGGTTCGGCCGCCGGTTCGGGGGTCTCGGTGAGGGTCAGCGCCGAGCCGTCCCAGGTGCCGGTGACGGTGTAGGTGCCGCTGACGACGCCGGCGTCAGACGTCTCGCCCTCGGCGTCGGACCAGCCATGGACGTCGGTCCGCTGCAGGCCGGCGCATCGCCGGAGCCGGGGGACCGGCTGGCTCCGACTGCCAGGGCCGCGACGGACCGGCACAGCCGCGGGCCGTGATCGGGACCGTCCTGCACCCTGAAGACGCCGGTGTAGGTCTGGGGCTCCGGCTCGGTCTCGGGGGTGCTCGACACCGCCTGCGACGTGCCGCACGCGCCCAGCGTGGCGGCAGCGGCGACGGCGATCCAGGGGCGGAGGCGGAAGGACGACATCGGCTCAGCCGACCGGCTGGAGGCTGGCGGTCACCTGGACGACCCCGGCGCCGTACTGCTGGTCGAGCTCTTCCTGCAGGCCGTCGTCGACGAACACCTCGAGCGACACCGTGTTGGTGAGGGTGTCGACCCCGACGCCCGCGAGGTTCGGGACCGAGTCGGTCAGCTCGGCCTGGACGGCCTCGAGGTCGGCCATGGCGTTCGCGGCCTCGCTGACGCACAGCGCGCCGCCCCAGAGCTGGCGCAGCTCGGCCTCGTGCCGTTCGAGATCGCCGGTGAACTGCGCGTTGAGGACGAGGTACTCGGGGTGGTTCATCCGCTCGGGCTCGTTCTCGGGCGTGACCTCGAACGGCGACTGGTCCATCCACGAGCCGGCGAAGTCGGGTTGAGCGGCCGCGTGCGCCATGGCTGCGTCGAAGGTCGCCTGTGTGGTCGTGGCGGCGTCGACGACGGCCCAGCCGCCGGCCGGCGCCTCGCACGGCGAGGTGAAGTCGGGTGCGACGCCGTCGGGCACCATGGGTGAGGTCGCGGCGCCGGCGAGTGGCGGCTCGGTGAGGGTGAGCGTGGTGCCGTCCCAGGTGCCCGTCACCGAGTAGAAGCCCCAGGTGACCCCGTTGGCGGTCTCGGCGTCCGGCGCCTCGTCCCAGTTCCAGCCGGCGACGTCGGGCCCACCGCACTGCGGCGGGTAGGAGTCCATCACCATGCTGCACAGCTGCGGCCCGTGCTCGGCGTCCTCGAGCACCGTGAACAGCCCGGTGTAGGTCTGGTCGGGGTCGGACGCCGGAACGGCGACCGGCGGGTCCGACGGCGAGGCGCTGACGGGCGCCTCTTCGGTGCCGCAAGCGGCGAGGAACAGCAGGGCCGCGACCGGCACGGCGACGATCCACCCGTGGTGACGCATGTCACTGGGACGTGCGTCGCCGCAGGCGCGTTCCGTCAGGTCTGCTGGATCAGCGACATCGCGTGCTCGACGAGGGTGACGAGCACGACCTTGACCGACTCGCGGTCGCGGGCGTCGGTGACGACGAACGGGACCTCGGTGCCGACCTGCAGGGCGTCGCGGACGTCCTCGACGTCGTGCTCCTGGATGCCGTTGAAGGCGTTGAGGGCGACCACGAACGGGATGCCCCGCTGCTCGACGTAGTCGATGGCCCCGAAGCAGTCGGCCAGCCGGCGGGTGTCGACGAGGACCACGGCGCCGATGGCACCGCGGGTGATGTCGTCCCACATGAACCAGAAGCGGTTCTGGCCCGGCGTGCCGAACAGGTAGAGGACGAGGTCCTCGGCCAGCGTGATGCGGCCGAAGTCCATGGCGACCGTCGTGGTGCGCTTCTCCGGCAGCATGGAGAGGTCGTCGACGCTCGTCGAGGCCTCGGTCATGAGTGCCTCGGTGCGCAGCGGCTCGATCTCGCTCACCGCGCCGACGAAGGTCGTCTTGCCCACGCCGAAGCCGCCGGCCACGACGATCTTGACCGACAGTGCATCTTGGTCGGCCTGTGTGCCGCCAGACACCTCAGAGTCGACGAAGGCCATCCCTCACCCTTTCCAGCACGCTCAAGTTCCGTGCCGGCTCCGCGGAGCCGGCAAACGCCGCGTGCGGGTCAGCGACCCGCACGAGTCCCTCGGTCTCGAGATCCGCGACGAGCACCCTGGCCACGCCGAGCGGCATCGAGACGATGGCGGCCACCTCTGCCACGGACCGCGGCGAGTGACACAACCGGAGGATTCGCTCCCGCTCCGGCTCGGGGTCGACGCCGTGGGTGCGGCCGTCCTTCGTGGTCGAGACGAGAGCCTCGATGGCGATGTCCTGTACCGGACGCGTGCGCCCACGCGTGGCAAGGTACGGCCGTACCCGCCGGCCGTCAGGTGCCGCCATCGTTACCTCCAGACCATCGTGGGACCTTGGATCGCGGTCGTGCTGACCCGATCCCTACCACATCCGGCGCCCGTGCACGTCGTTGTCACCCCACCCGGGTGGCCGGGTTGAGGACGGCGCCGACGCGCTCGACGAGCAGGGCCATCTCATAGCCCACCTGACCGAGGTCGGCGGTGGACGCCGCGAGCACCGCGAGGTGCGCGCCGTCACCGACGGCCATGACGAGCAGGAAGCCGTTGGACATCTCGACCAGGGTCTGCTGGACCTCGCCGGCACCCAGGATCAGCGAGGCGCCGACCGTGAGACTGGCCAGTCCGGACACCACCGCAGCGAGCTGCTCGCCGCGCTCGCGCGGCATGCCCGTGGAGCCGGCCAGGTGCAGACCGTCGGCGGACACCACGACCGCGTGCGCGGCACCCGTGGTGCGGTCGACGAAACGGTCGAGCAGCCAGCCGAGCTCGTCGCTGGAGGCGTTGGTCACGAATCGCTCCTCTCGGGGTCGCTGGGCCGCTTCGGGACCCAGCCACCGGTTTCCTCCCGGCCGCGCCCGACACCTCTCTGCAGGCTGGCCAGCGTCGAGGCCACGTTACTCGCGTCCTTCGCCGCGGCCGCGGGGCGCCGGGTGCGTTCGGTCTCGTTGAGTTCGCCGATGGATCCCGGCACCAGCGAGGCGCCGCGCCGCCGCAGCGGCAGGCCGGACGCGCTGAGCGCGGGCTCGGCCTCGGCGACCGGCTCGGGAACCGGCGCCGGCGCCGGTGCCGGCGTCTCGGGACGGCTGGCTGCCCAGCCGGACCCGATCTGCGGCGACGTGGCGATCGGCTCGGTGTCGCGCTGGCCCGCACGGGCGCTGGCGGCCTCTTCGGCCGACCGCAGTGCCTCGGCGGCGCGCCGCCAGCCCTCGTCGGCCGGGCTCGACCAGTCGGTGGAGGGGCTGCTCGACCGGCTGAACCAGGCCGAGGCGACGGAGTCGTAGATGGGGGAGTCGCTGTCGGGCAGCACCGGCTCCGGCGCCCGCAGCGAGGCCCGTGCGGCGGCCGGTGCCGGCGCGGGGGCCGGCGGGACGGCGGGAGCGGCCGGCTGGGGTGCCGGCGGGCGGACCTCGGGGCGCGGCTCGCGGGTCGGCAGTGCCGAGCCGTTGGTGCCGGCGCCGGTCAGCGGCGCACGCCAGGACTCGTCGGACCGGGTGCCGTGGTCGGTGGAGAACCGCCGCTCACCGGTGTCGCTCAGCGGGCTCTCGCCGGTGTCGCTCAGGCGGCGCTCCGCGGTGTCGCCGAGCCGGGCCTCGCCGGTGTCGGCCTGGAACCGGGTCTCGGCCGTGATGGGCGGGACGCGGGTCTCGCCGGTGTCGGCGCGCAGCCGCGACTCCTCGGGGCTCGGCCAGGTGGGCCGGCCGGCGTCCATGGCGGGCGCGGGGTCGGCCGGGAACGGCTCGTCGAGCCGGCCGTTGGCCTCGACCGGGAAGCGGGTCGGCTCGGGGCGCTCGTCGGAGCGGCGCGGCAGGCCGGTGGTCGACGGCAGCGGGAGCGACGGCGAGGAGTCGTCGCGGCGGAACGGCGACGAGTCGTTGTCGAGGCTCCAGGCGTCGAGGCCGGAGGACTTCGGTGCCTGCGTCTCCGGCGTCACCGCGCTGAGGACGCCCTCGCTGGTGTCCAGCGGCGACAGGATGAGGTGCGCGGGGAGGTCGACCTGCGCGGCCGTGCCGCCCTCGGGGACCCCTTCGAGGCGCACCTGGATGCCGTGCTTGGCGGCCAGGCGGGCGACCACGTAGAGGCCCAGGGTCCGCGACGCAGCGACGTCGATGTCGCCGACGTTGCGGAGGCGGTCGTTGAGCTCGTCGAGCTGCCCGGCCGGGATGCCGAGGCCGGAGTCGGTGACCTGCAGGCGCAGGCCGCCACCCAGCAGTGGCTGGCTGGTGACCCGGACCGGCGTGGCCGGCGCGGAGAACTCGGTGGCGTTGTCGATCAGCTCGGCCAGCAGGTGGGCGATGTCGTCGACGGCGCCGGCGGTGATGAGGTCGGTCGGCATGACGCCGAACTTCACGCGCGGGTACTGCTCGACCTCGCCGACCGCGGTGCGGACGACGTCGAGGACGCCAGCCGCGCTGGTGTGCTTGCGCATCTCGTCGACGCCCGCGAGGACCAGGAGGCTCTCGGCGTGCCGGCGGACGCGGGTGGCCATGTGGTCGATGCGGAACAGCGTGCTCAGCTGGTCGGGGTCGCGCTCGCGCTGCTCGAGGCCCTCGATCTCGCCGAGCTGGCGGTCGATGAGCGACTGCGTGCGGCGGGAGAGGTTGACGACGATGGTGTCGAGGTTCTGCCGCAGCATGGCCTGCTCGGCGGCGACCCGGACCGCGGTGGAGTGGACGTCGTTGAACGCGGTGGCGACCTGGCCGATCTCGTCGCGGCCCTCGGCCTCGACGGCGTCGGGCAGGTTGCGGGCGACCGCCGGGCCGTCCTTGTGCACGCGGTCGACCAGAGCCGGCAGCTGCGTCTGCGCGGTCTCGAGCGCGGAGGCCCGGAGCCGGCGCAGCGGGCCGATGATGGACCGCGCGACGACGATGGCGAGGTAGACCGTCAGGGCCAGGACCGCGAGGACGGCCAGGGCGCTGAGCAGCGCCGTCACCCGGGAGCTGTCGGTGCGGTCGGCCGCCACGGTCAGCACGGTGCCGGAGGTGTCGTTCTGGACCTCGCGCAGCGCGTCGATGCGGTCGGTGGAGGCCTGGTACCACTCTTCCTTGGTGGCCCGAGGCGCCGCGCCGTTGGTGATGTCGGAGCGGGTGTCGGCGACCAGGCGGTTGCCCTCGGTGATCTGGTTGGAGAACAGGCGGGCCTGGTCGGTGAAGCCGAGGCCGCGGAGGAACCGGCCCTGGAGCAGGAGGTCCTGCTCACCCTGGAGGATGACGACCTGGTCGCGCTGGGCGCTGGTCAGGGCTTCGGGGCCGATGAAGTAGGCCACCAGGCCGCGCTCCATGGACGCGGACTCGACCGCCTGGGCGATGTCGGCCAGGGCCGAGATCTGGCGCGCCAGCACGGGGTCGTCGTTGCCCGTGCCCGACGCGGTGGCCAGCTGCTGCAGCGTCTGGGCGATGCGCTGGTAGCCGTCGGTGCCGCTCTCGAACGGCGGGTCGTTGGCGTCGCGCTGACCGCGGTAGCCGGCCAGGCGCGGCAGCTGGCGGTCGAACGCCGCGACCGCGCTCTCGAAGCCGGAGCCGAGGTCGTCGCCGCGGCGCTGGTCGATCTCGTCGGAGAGCGACGCGAGGGCCGCGTCGGTGGCGGCGCGCGCGTCGTCGACCGCGCCGTCGCCCGTGGCCGCGGGGGCGCCGCCGGGGCCGACCTCGGCGAGGCCGGTGACGTCGCGCTCGTCCTGGAGGGTCTCGAGGGCCTGCAGGGACACCATGCCCAGCTCGGCCAGGCTCTCGGTGCGCGAGGCGGAGGACGCCTCGTCGAGGGCGCTCTTGAAGAACAACGTGCCGAGCACGAGAGTGCCCAGCAGCGGGAGGAGGACCAGCGCGGCGACGCGGGAGCGCACACTGCGGTCGTGCAGGAACGTGTGCCAGAACGACTGCGACCGCTCGCCGTCGGCTCCGCCCTCCTTCGCACGGCCGGACTTCACGGATGGGCGCAGGTCGGCTGGGCGCAGGTTCGCGCGCGCCCGCTTCGTGGCGCCGTCGTTGCTACGGCGTCCTCGGGCGGTCCGCGTCATCGATGATCCTTCCTCTGTCGTCCCCCATGGTCGCTCGCCGGCGAGCGACACAAGGCTCCTCGTGGCCGCCGTCGTGCTCCGGGACGCACACGCGCCGCTAGACGACGCTTGCTGCCCGGCAGCGTTCTGTCAATAGGCGACCGGTGGGTGAAACACCTCAATGTGGCACACGATCCCACCGGAGCATGACGGAAATGGTAGACGAGCCACGTCAAAGTGCCGCACCGGCGACGGGATTCTCATACCCGACCAGCGAAAGGAGCCGGCACCCGAGGGTACCGGCTCCCGTCGTGACCGCTGGTGCGTCAGCGCTCGATCTCGCCGCGGATGAACTGCTCGACCTTCTCGCGGCAGACGTCGTCGGAGTACTGCTCCGGCGGCGACTTCATGAAGTAGGACGACGCCGACAGGATCGGCCCGCCGATGCCGCGGTCCATGGCGATCTTCGCGGCGCGCAGCGCGTCGATGACGATGCCGGCCGAGTTCGGGGAGTCCCAGACCTCGAGCTTGTACTCCAGGTTCAGCGGGACGTCGCCGAAGTTGCGCCCCTCGAGCCGGATGAACGCCCACTTGCGGTCGTCGAGCCAGGCCACGTAGTCGGACGGGCCGATGTGCACGTTGCGCGGCTCGAGGCCGTCGACCAGCTGCGAGGTGACCGACTGCGTCTTGGAGATCTTCTTGGACTCCAGGCGGTCGCGCTCCAGCATGTTCTTGAAGTCCATGTTGCCGCCGACGTTGAGCTGGTACGTCCGGTCGACGGTGACGCCGCGGTCCTCGAACAGCTTGGCCAGCACACGGTGCGTGATGGTGGCGCCGATCTGCGACTTGATGTCGTCGCCGACGATCGGGACGCCCGCGGCGGTGAACTTGTCGGCCCACTCGGGGGTGCCGGCGATGAAGACCGGGAGGCAGTTGACGAAGCCCACACCGGCGTCGATGGCGGCCTGCGCGTAGAACTTGGCGGCCTCCTCGGAGCCCACCGGCAGGTAGCAGACGAGGACGTCGACCTTGGCGGCCTTGAGCGCGGCGACGACGTCGACCGGCTCGCTCTCGTCCTCGACGATGGTCTCGCGGTAGTACTTGCCCAGGCCGTCGAGCGTGTGACCACGCTGCACGACGACACCCGTGGGCGGCACGTCGCAGATCTTGATGGTGTTGTTCTCGCTGGCGCCGATGGCGTCCGCGAGGTCCTGCCCGACCTTCTTGGCGTCGACGTCGAACGCGGCGACGAACTCGACGTCACGGACGTGGTAGTCGCCGAACTGGACGTGCATCAGGCCCGGGACCTTCGTCGCCGGGTCGGCGTCGCGGTAGTAGTGGACGCCTTGCACGAGCGAGGCGGCGCAGTTGCCCACGCCGACGATGCCAACACGTACCGAGCTCATCGGCCGTTCTCTCCTTCGTTTCCGGTGATGGGTGCCGGTGGCTCACCGGCCCCTGGGGTGGGCGTGGCGCCCGGTGACATGGCGATCGAGCGCTGCTCCGCGCTGATCAGGCCGTCGAGCCACTTGACCTCGCGCTCGACCGATTCCAGGCCGTGTCGCTGGAGCTCCAGCGTGTAGGCGTCGAGCCGCTCACGGGTGCGCGACAGCGACGAGCGGAACTGGTCGAGCTTCTCCTGCAGCCGGCTGCGCCGGCCGAGGAGGATCCGCATGCGGGTATCGGCGTCGGCCCGCCCGAAGAACGCGAAGTGCACGCCGAAGTGCTCGTCGTCCCAGGCCGACGGTCCGGTCTGGGTGAGCAGCTCGGCGAAGCGCTCCTTGCCCTCGGGGGTGAGCCGGTAGGCGATGCGGCCACGGCGGCCGCTGCGGTGGGGACCCGGCGTCACCAGGGTGTCGACCGGCTCGTCCTCCGCCAGATAGTTGTGCCGCACCATCGCCTTGAGAGTCGGATACAAGGTGCCGTACGAGAACGCTCGCCCCCACCCCAGCAGCGAGTTCACCCTCTTGCGCAGCTCGTAGCCGTGCAGCGGCGCATCGTGCAGCAGGCCCAGGATGGCCAGCTCCAGCGCCTCCGCGCGTTTGCCCACGAGGTACGCTCCCTTGCATCATTGACGAATCGATGTATCGAACCGATACATCATGTCGATATTTCAGGACGATAGAACGTCCCGGCCTCGAACTGCAAGTGACCCGTGCGCATCGACGCGACGGGTGAGAGCCGTGAGCTGTCACGGGCAGGTTTGAAACAGCCGGGTCGAGAGCAGGATTGGCGTGATCAACCGTGGAGCGTCGTAGGCTCTGCTTTGATCCGGGGCACCTCATCGCGCGCTCCGGACGGCCGATGTCCCCCAACCGACCGAGAACTCTGTGACGAACCAAGGGCGACGCCGCGCGGGTGGCCGCGCGCGCACAGCCGCGTCCAGCAACGCGGCGTCGAGGACTGCCGCGTCCGCGGGCGCGGTCCCTTCGGCGACCCCCGGGGGCGGCGGGAACGGTGGCGGTCGTCGCTACGCCGCCGGCCGCAACGGGAAGAAGGACGCCAAGGGCAAGCGCAAGGGCTGGCGCCGGTTCGTCTCCTGGAAGGCGTTCGGTCTCTACGCGCTCGGCATGATGCTCCTCGGCGTGGCCGGGGTCAGCATCGCCTACGCCATGACGGACATCCCCGAGGCCAACGCGTTCGCGCGGTCCGAGGCGACCATCGTCTACTGGGCCGACGGCAAGACCGAGCTCGGCCGGTTCAGCGCCGAGAACCGCGAGACGGTCGACATCTCCGAGATCCCGCAGGCCTGCCAGGACGCCGTCGTCGCCGCCGAGGACCGCTCGTTCTACGAGAACAACGGCTTCGACCCGGTCGGCATCATGCGCGCCGGCATCGGCTACATCCAGAACAACGGGTCGACGGCGGCCGGTGGCGGCTCGACCATCACGCAGCAGTACGTCAAGAACTACTACCTGACGCAGGACCAGTCCCTGACCCGCAAGGTGCAGGAGCTGTTCATCGCGGTCAAGATCGACCAGCAGCTCGACAAGGACGACATCCTGGCGTCCTACCTCAACACCATCTGGTTCGGCCGCGGCGGCCTCTACGGCATCCAGACCGCCTCGCGCTCCTACTTCGGCAAGCCCGTGTCCGAGCTCGACGTCACCCAGTGCGCTGCGCTGGCCGCCATTCTGCGCTCGCCGCCGCGGTACGACCCCACGTCAGGTCCCGAGAACACCGAGCGGTTCGAGCGCCGGTTCCAGTACGTCGTCGACGGCATGGTCGACATCGGCAAGCTCGACGCCGCCACGGCCGAGACCCTGGTGCCGCCCGCGGTCGTGCCGGAGCAGAACACCAACCTCTACGGCGGTCCCAACGGCTACCTGCTGCGGCAGGTTCGCGACGAGCTGATCGACAACGGCTTCACAGAGGAGCAGATCGACACCGGCGGCCTGCGCGTCGTCAGCACGTTCGACGCCAAGGCGCAGACGGCCGCCATCAGGGCCGTCGACGCCGAGCGGCCCAAGGAGCACGCCGACGGCGTCCGGGTCGGGCTCGCGGCGGTCGTCCCGGGCGACGGCGCCGTCGTGGCCATGTACGGCGGGGCCGACTACGTCACCCAGCCGTTCAACGACGCCATCGACGCCTCCATCCAGGGCGGGTCGACGGTGAAGCCGTTCACCCTGGCCGCGGCGCTGGGCCAGGGCATCTCGCTCGAGAGCCGCTACTCCGGCAACACCCTCACCGACCCCATCCTCGGCCCGCCGGTGCACAACCAGGGCGACGAGGAGTACGGCGAGGCCATCGACCTGGTCACGGCCACCGAGAACTCCATGAACACGGCGTACGTCGACCTCGCCATGGACATCGGCCCGGACACCATCGTCGACACCCAGCTGGCCAGCGGCCTGTCCTACGCGGCCGACGAGGAGTCGGAGCTGCGCGACGACCCGCGCGTCACCATCGGCATCGGCCACGTCCGGCCCATCGACATGGCCGAGTCGTACGCCACGCTCGCCGCGGGCGGCCGGCACGCCGACTGGTACACCGTCCGCTCGGTCACCGAGCCCGGCGGCAACGTCCCCTACCGGGTCGAGCCCGCGCCCGAGACCGTCCTCGACTCCGGCGTCGTGGCCGACACCACCTTCGCGCTCAACCAGGTGGTCGAGAACGGCAGCGGCCGCGAGGCGCAGAACCTCGAGCGCCCGGCCGCAGGCAAGACCGGGACGCACGAGGACCTGACCGCCTGGTTCTCCGGCTACGTGCCGCAGCTGGCGGCCAGCGTCGCGATCTTCCGCGGCGACGGCGAGACCGCCGGCACCGTGTCCCTCGACGGCGTCGACGGCATGGACACCTTCACCGGTGGCGCGTTCCCGGCCCGCATCTGGACCGCGTTCATGTCCGGCGCCCTCGAGGGCGTCGAGGTGCAGGAGTTCCCCGAGCCGGCCGAGGTCGGCGAGGCGGTCAACCCGTCGCCCACTCCGACGCCCACTCCCACCGACGACCCCGGTGACGAGGACGACAACGGCGACAACGGGAACGGCAACGACGGCGGCGACGACAACGGCAACAACGGCGGCGGCAACGGTGGCGACGACTCCGGCTCGGACGAGTCCGGCGACGGCGGCACCGACTCCGGCGACGGCGGCGACGGCGACGCGTCGGGCAACGAGTGGGCCGGCACCGAGGGCGGGACCGACGGTGGCACCGATGGCGGGGCCGACGGCGGCACGGACCCACCGACCGACGAACCCACCGACGAGCCGACGGGCGACCCCAACGGCAACAACGGAGGCGGCAACGGCGGCGCCTGGGGCGACGCCGGGGGCGCGGACCGCTGACGTCACGCGCTCCCTCTAGGCTGTCCATTCGTGTCCGTCACGCCGCAGCGCCGCGAGGGATCCGCCGCGCCGAGTCGTGAGGACCCCCTCGTCGCCGCGATGAGCGAGGTGGTCGGCGGCCCGTTCGGGCGCCGGGCCGCGGCGCCGCGCCGCTGGTGGGGTCCGCTGCGCATCGCCCTGGCGGTCGCCGTCGTCGTCCTGGCGCTGGGGCTGCTCGCCGACCAGCCGTGTCGTGCCGGCGGCTGGGCCGACCGCGCGGACCGGTCGATGTGGACGTCGCTCTGCTACAGCGACGTCGCGTTCCTCTACCGCGAGCGCGGATTCGCCGAGGGCCTGCTGGCCTACCGCGACAGCCTGCTGGAGTATCCGGTGCTGACCGGCGCCGTCATGCAGGCGACGGCGCCACTGGCGGCCCTGCTGACCGACTGGTTCGGCGCGGTCCGGGTCACGCCCGGCCTCGCGCCCGACGTCGCCGAGAGCGTGACGTTCTTCGACCTCACCGCGACGCTCATGGCGGTGTGCGCGCTGGGCGTCGTCGCGGCCACCGCGCGCACGGAGAGACGGCGGCCCTGGGACGGGCTGCTCGTGGCCGCGTCGCCGGTCCTTCTGCTCAGCGCCAACGTCAACTGGGACCTGCTGGCCGTGCTGCTGACCTCGCTGGCGCTGCTGGCGTGGAGCCGCGACCGGCCCGTGCTCACCGGCGTGCTGATCGGCCTCGGGACGGCGGCGAAGCTCTACCCGGTGCTGCTGCTGGGCGTAATGGTCCTGGTGGCGCTGCGGTCGCCGGAGCGGCGGGCCGCCCTGCGCGACACCGGCCTGGCCGTCGCGGGCGCCGTCGTCGCCTGGTGTGCGGTGAACCTGCCGGTGGCCTGGTGGGCGCCCACCGGCTGGCGCGAGTTCTTCACCTTCAACGTCGACCGCGCGGCCGACTTCGGCTCCACCTGGTACGCGCTCGGCCTGCTGGCGCCGGACCTGCTGCCCGAGCAGGTGGACGACCTCGTGGTGGTGTCCGCGGCCGTGCTGCTGGTGCTCATCGCCGCGCTCGCCCTGACGGCGCCCGTCCCACCCCGCGTCGCGCCACTGGCCTTCCTCGCCGTCGCCGCCTTCCTGCTGGTGAACAAGGTGTGGTCGCCGCAGTACTCGCTCTGGCTGCTGCCACTGGCCGTGCTGGCCCGGCCGCGGGTGCGCGACCTGGCGCTCTGGCAGGCCGCCGAGGTCGTGTACTTCGTGTGCGTCTGGCGCTACCTGGGCACCCTGTACGACCCGTCCGCGCCATTGATCAGCAACGACCAGTACGCTCTGGCGATCGTGCTGCGGATCGCGGGGCTGCTCTGGCTCGTTGTCATGGTCGTGCGCGACATCCGCCATCCCGAAGAGGACCCCGTCCGGCGGTACGTCACGCCGTCACCGTCGCCGGCCGGCCCGCCCGTCGCCGCCGCGCGGCACCGGCGCGGGGGAACGGAGCCGGCATGACGGCGCGCAGCCTCCTCGACCGTGCCCGCCCGGTCGACGCCGACTCGCTGGCCATCTGGCTGGCGAGCCGGGTCTCGATGTGGGTCATCGCCGGTGCCACCGGCTGGATGTTCGTCGCGCAGGGACAGGACGTCGTCCCCGCGCTCGACCGGTGGCAGCAGTGGGACTACTGGCACTACGCCGGCATCGCCATCCACGGCTACGGCGGCGAGCCCACCGGCGTCCCCAACGAGGCGTTCTTCCCCGGCTTCCCCGGACTGCTGTGGCTCGGCGGCGAGGCCGGCCTGCAGCACGTGTTCACCGGGCTGCTCGTGTCGCTGCTCGCCGGCGCCGTCGCGGCCCTCGCGCTCGGCCGCATCGGCGAGCTCGAGGGCGGCCAGAGCATCGGCCGGCTCACCGTGCTGGTCTGGGTCACCGCGCCGTCCGCGGTGTTCCTCGCCGCCCCGTACACCGAGTCGCTCTTCCTGGCCTGCGCGCTGCCCGCCTGGCTCGCGGCCCGGCGGCAGCACTGGCCCGCGGCCGGCGTCCTGACGGCGCTCTCGTGCACCATCCGCGTGAGCGGCCTGTTCCTCGCCGCCGCCATCGCCGTCCAGTGGCTGACCACCCGGCGCGAGGCCATGGCCCAGACCGGGCGGCCCTGGTGGTCCGGCCTCGGCTGGCTGTTCCTGCCCGCATTGCCGCTGATCGCGTGGTCGGCCTTCCTCGAGTCCGAGACCGGCGACTGGCTGGCCTGGCTGCACGCCCAGGCCGAGGGCTGGGACCGCCACTTCACCTGGCCCTGGACGGCATTCGACACCACCTGGCAGGCCGCGTTCGGCGGCACCCAGTCGCCCGGCTTCGCGTGGATGTTCCGCGCCGAGATCGTCGCCATGCTCGTCGGCGTCGTGCTCACCGGGGCGCTGCTCTGGTGGCGCCGCTGGGGCGAGGCCACCTGGGTCGGCCTCCAGGTCATCGCGTTCGGCACGTCGACCTGGTTCTTCTCGGTGCCGCGGGCGACGCTCCTCTGGTGGCCCCTGTGGGTGACCATCGCCGTCCTGGCCGTTCGGCGGCGCTGGGTCCTCTGGGCGTATCTGGTGGTGTCGGTGCCGCTGATGTCGGTCTGGGCGGCTGCCTACTTGACCGGTCGGTGGGCGGGTTAGCCGGGGTTGCGTCCGGCTGAGCGGCGGGGGATGCCCGTCCCTATCCCCAGGCGAGGGTGTCGAAGGTGGTGGTGGTGAAGCGGACTTCGACGTCGATCTGGTCGCCGACAGCGGGTGGGGTGGCGTCGGCGGGAAGCCAGATCATCGAGCACTGCATGTGCGGAGGCTCGGCGAACCAGCGCTGCCTGCCGGCCACGCGGAACGGCGACAGGGCGCGGCCGCCGGCCTCGAGGCCACCGCGGGCGAGGGCGGTCGCGCGCTGGCGCAGCGTCGTCGCGGCGCTCGGGGCCTGCATCGCGATGCCGTGCGCCGTGCCGCCCGCGACCACCAGGAGCGTGCCGTCGCGGCGGGCCCGGCGCTGGCGATAGCCGAACGTCTCGCCGCGGCGCACCCGGTGCACGTCGAGAACGGTCGCCTTCGCCGTCAGGCCCGTGCGGTCGCCCAGCCACAGCGCCGTCGCGACCCGAAGCCGCACCTCGGCGCCGGTGTCGCGGGCGACGGCGGCCGCCTTGGCGGGCGTGAGGTGGCTGACCCAGACGGTTCGCGGGGCCGCCGGCGCCGCCTCGAACGCCTGCCGGGCCAGCGCCGTCGCCTCGGCGGTGTGGTCGCCGGTCAGCGGCAGGTGCAGCGCGAACCCCTCGAACCGCACGCCGTCGATCAGCTTCGCCACCTCGGCGAGGTCGCCGGCAGCGACGCCGTGGCGGCGCATGCTCGTGAGGACCTCGACGACCACCCGCGGCCGCGCGTCGCCCGTCGCGAGCGCCCGCAGGTCCTCGAGCCGCGACACCGTGTGCACGACGCGCTCGTCGCCGAACCCGCCGTCGAGCCAGGGCCGCCACGGCGTCAGCACCAGGACGTCGCCGCCGAACGCCTGCGCGACGGCCGGGACCTCCTCGTACGTGCCGGCGGCGACCGTGGTGACGCCGAGCGCCGCCGACTCCGCCGCCAGGACGGCGTTGCCGAAGCCGTAGCCGTTGCCCTTGGCGACGGGGACGACGGTGACACCCGCGGCGGCCGCGTCGTCGACGTAGCGGCGGACGCGGTCCCGCCACGGGCCGGCCGCGATGTGCAAGGTGACGGACACGGTCAGCTCCGGCGCTTCATGTAGAGGTCGAATGCGGAGTAGAGGACGCGCGAGAGCGGGAGGTCCCACTCGCCCAGGTACTCGACGGCGTGCCCGCCGGTGCCCAGCTTGAACCGGATGAGCCCGGCGTGGGAGTCGTCCTCGGACAGCGTGTCGGTGATGCCGCGCAGGTCGTAGACGGCGCACCCCTCGGCCAGGGCGTCCTGCATCATCCGCCACTGGATCGCGTTGGAGCCGCGGACGTCGCGCTTGGCCGTCGTCGAGGCGCCGTAGGAGTACCAGGCGTGCGTGCCCACGCGGGTCATGGTGGTGGCGGCGACGAGGTCGCCCTCGTGGTGTGCGAGGTAGAGCCGCAGCCGCTCCGGCGCCTCGTCCGTCATGGCGGCCCACATGCCCTCGAAGTAGGCGAGCGGGCGCGGCGTGAAGCCGTCGCGCTGGGCGGTCTCGGCGTAGATCCGGTGGAACGCGGGGAGGTCGGCGGCGCTGCCCTGGGTGACGACGACCCCGGACTTGTCGGCCTTCTTGATGTTGCGCCGCCACAGCTGGTTGAAGCCCTTGAGGACCTCGTCGGCCGACCGGCCCTCGAGCGGCAGCTGGAACACGTGCCGCGGCTGGCCGGCGGAGAACCCGTCGACGTCGGCGGGCGCACGCCAGCCCAGCGCCGTCAGCTGCTCGGCCAGCGCGGTGCCGGTGGCGGTGGTCTCGTCGGCGGGCAGGTCGCGCAGCCGGGTGACGCCGGGGTCGGCCAGCGCCTCCTTGAGCGTCGCGTTGGACCAGCGGCGCGTGACCACCATGGGTCCCATGCGCAGGCCGAACGCGCCCTGGGCCTTCACGTGCTCGGCCAGCGGGGCCAGCCAGCGCAGCAGGTCGCCGCCGGTGGCCGCGGCCTCCCAGTCGATGCTCGGACCTTCGGGGACGTAGGCGAGGTAGCGGCGGACGCGCGGCGCCTTGCGGTACAGCACCAACGCCACGCCGACCAGCTTGTCGCCGTCGAACCAGCCGACGGAGCGGGACCGCCAGTCGCGCTTGACCACGCCCCATGCCGGAGTCTGCAGGAAGCTGACCGAGGGCAGCTCGGCGATCGCGGCGAGGTGCTGGTCGCTTGTGATCTCTCGGACGGCGAGGGCGGGGCTGCGTGTCACGGGGCGAGGGTACCCGCTCCGGCTGCGGACCCGAGAACGATCACGATCGTCCGGGAGTGTCCGGTTGCGCAGGCCGGGTGAACTCGGCGTCGATCTCCAGCACCACCTTCCGGCCGATGAGCACACCACCGGTCTCGAGCGCCCGGTTCCAGGTGAGACCCCACCGTTCCCGGTCGATCTCGGTGCGCGCGGACAGGCCCACGACCTGCGCCCCCCACGGGTCGAAGCCGACGCCGTCGAAACTGGCCCGGAAGTCGACCGGCCGGGTGGTGCCGCGGATGGTGAGGTCGCCGGCCAGCACGAACTCGTTGCCCTCGACGTGCGCGATGCGCGTGGACCGGAACGTCAGCTCCGGGTGGTGCACCACGTCGAAGAAGTCCGCGGAGCGCAGCCGCTCGTCACGGTCGTCCTCGCCGGTGGCCAGGCTCGCCGTCCCCACGACCACCTCGACGTGCGACGCGGTGGGGTCCTCGCCGACGGTCAGCGTCGCCCGGACGTCGCCGAACCGGCCCTTGATCTGCGTGACCATGAGGTACCGCACCGCGAACGTGACGTCGGCGTGCGCGGGGTCGAGCGTGAAGACGCCGGCCGCCGGCACGGTGAGCCCGTTCCACGGGTGCAGGTTGCCGGTGGCGTGAGCCTCGGCCATCGCGTGCCCCTTCTCTGGTCGAATCTCTGCTCGATCTGCTTCAACAT
Organism: Jiangella mangrovi; assembly: GCF_014204975.1. Taxonomy (NCBI): domain Bacteria; kingdom Bacillati; phylum Actinomycetota; class Actinomycetes; order Jiangellales; family Jiangellaceae; genus Jiangella; species Jiangella mangrovi. Next base: position 1,849,531 of record NZ_JACHMM010000001.1, on the reverse strand, counting down.
TCAATATTTTGCGCCGTCAACCATTGTTAGCATCAGCATCTATGGCGACGACGCGAATCATCGACGACGACCGGCTCACCGCCGTCGGGCTGCTCGTCGAGGTGCACCGGGGGCTGACCAACAAGTTCGCCGCCCGCCTGGCCGAGCACGGCCTGTCCGAGAACGAGCTCGAGATCCTGCTGCGACTCGGGCGCACACCCAACTGCCAGCTGCGCATGAGCGACCTCGCCGCGCAGACCAGCCTGACCACCAGCGGGGTCACCCGGGTGGTCGACCGCCTCGAACGCGCCGGCCTGGTGGCCCGGGCCAGCTGCGACACCGACCGCCGCGGCACCTGGGCCGTCCTCACCGACGCCGGGCTCGAGCGCGTGACGGCGGCCGTGGCCGACCACATGGAGGACGTCGACCGCTGGTACACCGGCCTGCTGACGCCCGAGCAGCTCACCGCGCTGACCGACGCGCTGCGGATCGTGCGTGACACCGTCCGGCCCGAAGCGGTCGCAGGAGTCGCCGAAGCCGCTCGGGCGCGGACGCACGTCGGGGTGTAGGTCCCGGCTGATCGCCGTCTGTGGTCCGGCCGGTGGGCGGGGATGCCGTCCCCGCCCGCCTCGCTCGTTCCTCGCTCGGACGCCCGCGCCTACCCCTGACGGCATCCCCGCCCACCGGCCTGGTGGGTGAGCCGGCTCGAGCCGGGCTCGGTCACCTGCCGATGCGTGGGCGCGCCGGTGGGGTTTCGGCACGTCAGGCTGCTTTGATGTTGTCCAGGAGGTAGGCGACGTCGTCGTCCTGGCCTTCGAAGGGCGTCTCGACGATGGCGTCGGTGCCGGCGGCCTGGATGACGGCGACGATGGCCTCGCCGCCGATGCTGCCCGTGCCGATGGTGGCGTGCCGGTCGGCCCCGGAGTCGAACGGGTCGCGGCTGTCGTTGGCGTGCACGAGGTCGATGCGCCCCGTGATGGCGCGCGTCTTGTCGACCATGTCCTCGGGCGCGATGCCGGCCGAGAACGCATGGCAGGTGTCGAGGCAGAAGCCGAACCCGAACTCGCCGACGGCGTCCCAGAGCATGGCCAGCCGGTCCAGCTTGCGGGCCATGGCGTAGTCGCCGCCCGCGGTGTTCTCGATGAACACCGGCACCTTGGCGTCGAGCTGCTCGGCCGCCTTGCGCCAGTTGTCGACGCCGGCGTGGGGGTCGTCGCCCTTGAGCACGTGCCCGCCGTGCACCACGAGGCCCGCCGCGCCCACCTGGGCCGCGACGTCGACGTGCTGCTGCAGGATCTTGCGGCTGGGGATGCGGATGCGGTTGTTCGTGGTCGCGACGTTGACCACGTACGGCGCGTGCACGTACACCGTCAGGCCGGCCGCCTCGGCGTCGGCCTTCAGCGCCTCGGCCCCGCCCGGGTAGGCCAGCTTGGGGGCCTTCCAGTCCTGCGGGTCGCCCAGGAAGATCTGCACCGCCCCGGCGCCGTTCGCCTTGGACGTCGCTATGGGGTCGCCCTGCTTCACGTGGGCACCGATGCGCTGCACAGCCATGGCCCAGACGCTACCGCGCCGGTCCGACATCGCGACCGGTCCCCGTAGGCTCCTCATCGATGACCGGAGAAGCCAGCTGGCGCGAGCAGCGACGCGAGGCCGTCCAGGCCCACGCCGACGCGCTCGCGCGCAAGCAGGCCGCCGAGACCGAGCGGGCGCGGGCACTCGTCGCCGAGTTCGTCGCGGCCATGAGGTCGGCCGGCATCGAGCCCGGGCCGTTGCGGGCGCGGGCCGGCGACGGCGCCGTCACCTACCGCACCGGGCTGCGCGGCTGGTACGTGCGCCGGAACCGGGCCATGGCGGTCGGTGAGGACGGCTCCTTCTACCTCCTGGACGTGCCGCGCTCGGCCGCGGCCCGCCTCACCGGGGCGAACGTGACGCCGTCGGACCCGCCACTGCAGGCAGGCGTCGGCGCGCGCGACGGCGAGTCCATGCCGCTGGAGCAGCTGCTGCGCCAGCGGCTCGAGGCCGGGTCCGATTTCTGACGGTTTCCCGCAGCCGGCAGAAGCGCAGGTCAAGGCCTGTGGACAACCGAATCGGCGTTTCGGCGCATCGCTGGTAACCTTGCCTGCGGCCTGGTCATGCGCGGACGTGTGTGCATCCGACCGGGCCATCGACGTTCAGCCCTCCTGCCACGGAGAGACCGTGGCCGCGAAGACCACAGGAGGTGATCCGGCATGCGTCGTTATGAAGTCATGGTGATCCTGGACCCCGAGTCCGAGGAGCGCACCGTGCAACCCAGCCTCGAGCAGTATCTCGGGGTCGTGCGTGAGTCCGGTGGCTCGGTCGAGAAGGTCGACATCTGGGGCCGCCGCAAGCTCTCGTACGAGATCGGCAAGAAGAGCGAGGGCATCTACGCGGTGCTCGACGTCACGTGCGAGGCCGACACTGTGGCTGAGCTCGACCGCCAGCTCGGGCTTTCCGAGACGGTGCTCCGTACCAAGGTCGTTCGGCCAGAAGCCCACTGAGAGGGATTCGTTCATGGCAGGCGAGACCGTCATCACGGTCGTCGGTAACCTCACCGACGACCCTGAGCTGCGATTCACGCCCAACGGCGCCGCGGTGGCGAACTTCACCATCGCGTCCACGCCGCGGACGTTCAACCGGCAGACCAGCACCTGGGAGGACGGCGACGCGCTGTTCCTGAGGTGCTCGGTGTGGCGGCAGGCGGCCGAGAGCGTCGCCGAATCGCTGCAGCGCGGCATGCGCGTCATCGCGCAGGGCCGGCTCCGCCAGCGCTCGTTCGAGACGCGCGAGGGCGAGAAGCGCACGGTCATCGAGATGGAGGTCGACGAGATCGGCCCCAGCCTCCGGTTCGCCACGGCCAAGGTCACCCGGACCCAGCGGTCCGGTGGCGGCGGCGGTGGTGGCTACGGTGGCGGCGCGCCTGCCGGCAACGACCCGTGGGCCACCCCGTCCGGCGGCGGCGGTGCGCCGCAGCAGGGCGGCGGCAACGACCCGTGGGGCGCTCCGTCCGGCCCGCCGGCCGACGAGCCCCCGTTCTGATCACCACGTAATCCCGCGTTCCCGGGCGACTCTGGAGGTCGCCCAGCACGGGAGCGCGCCCGTCCACCCATCCCGGTCAGCCGCCCAGCGAGGCGACCGGGCTCCCCGAAGGAGGAGCACCACGATGGCAAAGCCTCCGCTGCGCAAGCCGAAGAAGAAGGTTTGCGCCTTCTGCAAGGACAAGGTCGACTACGTCGACTACAAGGACACCTCGCTGCTGCGGAAGTACATCTCCGACCGCGGCAAGATCCGTGCCCGTCGCGTCACCGGCAACTGCACCCGCCACCAGCGCGACGTCGCCACGGCCATCAAGAACGCGCGTGAGATGGCGCTGCTGCCGTACACGTCGACGGCTCGCTGAGAAGGGGAGAGGACGCCATGAAGCTGATTCTCACCCAGGAGGTGCCGGGTCTCGGTGCCGCCGGCGACGTCGTCGAGGTCAAGGACGGCTACGGCCGCAACTACCTCGTGCCGCGTGGCTTCGCGCTCGCGTGGACCAAGGGCGGGCAGAAGGAGATCGACTCCATCCGCCGCGCCCGGCAGGCCCGCGACTTCGCCGACCTCGACTCCGCTCGTGAGGTCAAGGCGAAGCTCGAGAACACGCCGGTCAAGCTGGTCGCCAAGGCCGGCGACACCGGCCGGCTGTTCGGCGCCGTCACGTCCGCCGACATCGCGACCGCGGTCTCCGAGTCCGGTGGCCCGGCCATCGACAAGCGGCGCATCGAGGTGGGCAGCCCGATCAAGACGGTCGGCTCGCATCGCATTACCGTCCGGCTCCACCCCGAGGTCGCGGCCAACGTGACCCTCGAGGTCGTCTCCGCCTGACGTTCTCATCACCACGGGCCCGCAGCCAGCCGGCTGCGGGCCCGTCGTGGTGGTGGAACCGATCCGGATTCCGGGTACGGTCTGAGACAAGCCACCACCGCGTCGACGGAGCCCGCCCCCATGCAGGACACAGAGCTCGGCAGCACCAGAGCACGCATCCAGCGCGTGGCGCTGGAGCTGTTCGCCGAGCAGGGCTACGACAAGACGTCCCTGCGCGAGCTGGCCGAGCGGCTGGGCATGACGAAGGCGTCGCTCTACTACTACTTCAAGAGCAAGGACGACATCGTCCGGAGCCTGGTCGGCGACCTGCTGGCCGCCGTCGACGAGGTCGTCGACTGGTCCCGCGAGCGCGAGCCGACGCCGCAGCACCGGCGCGAGCTCATCGAGCGCTACGGCAAGGCGGTTCGCGGTCAGGGCACGCTGCTGCGGTTCCTCACCGAGAACCAGCCGGCGCTGCGGGGACTCGAGGCCGGCGACGCCCTGCGGCAGCGCATGCGCACGCTCATCGGCTTCGTCGTCGATCCCGCCGACCCGCTGCCGGCACAGCTCTGCGGCCGCCTGGCGTTCTACGCGCTGCACGGCGGGCCCGCCATCCTGAGCGACGTCGACGCGACGTCGGAGGAGATCTTCGACGCCGCCTGTGTCGTGGCGCTCTCCATGGTGCCTGACGGCGACGGCCGTCAGGCCTGAGCGGACCTGCCACAATCGTCGGCGTGGGAGCGCTCGGGACGATCGTCGCGCCGCTGACCGGGCGCCGTCTCGTCCGCCGCGGCGTGCATCTGCTGCTCGGCGGCGTCGTCCTCATCCCGTACGTCCTGCTGATCATCGGGTTCGTCCAGTTGTTCACCGAGCCGGGGACGCCGGTCGTGCCGTCGGCGGTGCTGGCGGCGGTGACGTTCGTCATCGGGACGGTGCCGCCGTTCCTGCCGGCGCTGCGCGCGCTCGAGATCACCGCGACGCGGCACTTCCTCGACGTCGACCTGCCCGACCCGGTGGCCGACCCGCCGTGGGAGACGCGGTTGTTCGGCGCCGGCTGGTACGTGCTGCACCTGCTCAGCGGCGGCGTGGCCATGGTGGCGATCCTGTTCACGGCGCCGACGGCGGTGGTGCTGGTGGCCCGCGGGCTCGGGTTCGACGACGGCGGCGGAGTCGGCGGGCTGGCGATGCTCGACGGCGTCACCGGCGGGTGGGCGGTCCTGCTGGGTCTGGGCCTGGTCGTGGCGACGGCGTACCTGGTGGCCGGGCTCGGTGCCCTGCTGGCCTGGTTCGCGCCGCTGCTGCTGGGCCCGTCGCCGGCCGAGCTGCGGCTGGCCATGGAGACCCAGGCGCAGGAGTTCGCCGAGCGCAACCGGCTGGCCCGCGAGCTGCACGACTCCGTCGGCCACGCCCTGACGGTCACGACGCTGCAGGCGGCGGCCGCGCGCCGGGTCCTCGACACGGACCCGGAGTTCGCCCGCCGCGCGCTGCTCGCGGTCGAGGAGGCCGGCCGGACGGCCATGGAGGATCTCGACCACGTGCTCGGCGTGCTGCGCGCGGGCACCGACGCCGAGCTGTCGCCGCAGCGCACGCTGGCCGACCTCGACCGGCTCGTCGACGACGCCCGGACCACCGGCATGGACCTTGAGGCCACCGTCGACGGCGACCTCGCCGCCGTCCCGCCGGTGCTGTCGCGCGAGGCGTACCGGATCGTGCAGGAGGGCCTGACGAACGCGGCCCGGCACGCCGCGCAGGTGCCGGTGCGGCTGCGCGTCGCGGCGACGGCGACCGGCCTCGACATCGACGTGTCCAACCCGCTGCCCGACGGCGTGACGGTTCGGCGGCCGCGGGCGAACGGCGGCCGCGGCCTGCGCGGCATGCGGGAACGGGTGCGGCTGCTGCGTGGCGAGCTGTCCGCGCAGGCCGCCGACGGCGTGTGGCGGGTGCGCGTGCACCTGCCGGCGCGGACGGGAGACGGACGTTGAGCGCAGAGATCACCGTGCTGCTGGTCGACGACGAGCCGCTGGTCAGGGCAGGGCTGCGGGCCATCATCGACGCCGAGCCGGACCTGCGCGTCGTCGGCGAGGCCGCCGACGGCGCCGAGGTCGGGCCGCTCGTGACGCGGTCGCGGCCGGACGTCGTCCTGATGGACGTGCGGATGCCCGCCGTCGACGGCATCCAGGCGACTCGGCTGCTCAGCCGGCGCGACGACCCCCCGCGCATCCTCGTCGTCACCACGTTCGAGAACGACGACTACGTGTACGAGGCACTGGTGGCGGGTGCGCACGGCTTCCTGCTCAAGCGGGCCCGGCCCGAGGAGATCGTGCAGGCGGTCCGGCTGGTCGCCCGCGGCGACTCGCTGCTGTTCCCGGCGGCCATCCGCAGGCTGGCGGCGTCGCACGGCGGAAACGGCGGCGACGCGCTGGCCGCCGCCGGGCTGAGCGAGCGCGAGGCCGAGGTGCTGCGGCTCGTGGCGGCCGGCCTGTCCAACGCCGAGATCGCCGCGGAGCTGGTCGTCGGCACCGAGACGGTCAAGACCCACGTCGGCAACGTCCTCACGAAGCTCGGCGTCCGCGACCGCACGCAGGCCGTCATCGCCGCCTACGAGTCCGGCTTCATCAGCCCGCGCTGACGGCATTCCCTCCCATGGGGGAGGTGGATCACCGGGCGGCGGGAGGCAGTGGCACTGGCCCACGCGCGATCGTCGGGGTATGAACGAGACGACGATGGTGACGACGGCGCCCGCGGCGGCCGAGCGCGGTCCGGCACGGGGCGGCTTCTGGCGGCGCTGGCCGCAGTGGGCGCCCTGGGCCGCGACGCTGTGGGCGTTGGGCTACGGGCTGACGGCGCTGGGCTGGACGCTGACGGGGTCGGGCTTCCCGCCGGCCGCCGACCCGGAGCCGGAGCTGTCGCTCGTCGGCGACGTCCCGGCCGACGCCGGAGCGCCGCTGTTCGCCGCGGTCGCGCTGGCCGCCGCCGGCACGGGCGCCGTCATGGCCCGGCACCGGGCGGGCGCGGAGGTGCCCCGCTGGTGGCGCCGGTTCGCCGTCGGCCTCGGCGGACTGCTGGCCGTGGTGCTGCTGGTGGTCGTGCCGGACATGCGGATCCTGGCCGTGCTCGGCTACGTGCCGATGATCGTCGCCCTCGCGCCGTTCGACGCGGGACTGCGCGCCGACCTCGGCAACGCGTTCGGGCCGGAGCACGTGCACCAGGTGCTGGCGCTGGCCGGCGGCTTCCTCTGGGCTGCGGCGACCGTCGTCTACGCGCGGCGTACCGCGGGCTCCTGCGTGCGGTGCGGCCGGCCGGACCGGGCGGCGCGGGTCGCGACGGTGCTGCGCTGGGGCCGGGCGGCCACGTACGTCGCGGCCGTGATCCCGGCGCTCTACGCCGCGACGCGCTGGCTCTGGGTGGCCGGGGTGCCGATGGGCATGAGCCGGGAGCAGCTGGACGCGGCCGCCGCCGACGGCGGCATGGTCGCGGCCGCGTTCCTGGGGTCGTTCGCGCTGGTGGGGACGGTGCTGACGCTCGGACTGGTGCAGCGGTGGGGCGAGGTGTTCCCGCGCTGGATCCCGGTGCTGCGTGGCCGCTCCGTGCCGGTGGGGCTCGCCGTCGTCCCCGCGACGGTGGTGGCGATGCTCGCCACGGCCGGCGGACTGAGCCTGACCAAGACCGGGCTCCTCGACGCCAGGTTCACCGCGAGCGACTGGGCCGCCGTCGGGCCGGCGATGCTGTGGCCGCTGTGGGGTGTCGCGCTGGCCTGGGCGGCGCTGGCCTACTGGCTGCGCCGTCGCGGCGGCTGCGCGACCTGCGGCGCCGAGGGCTGACGGCGTCGCCGACCTACGATGGAGCCATGCTCGTAGCCTTCTCCGTCGCCCCGTCCGGCACCGGCGACTCCGTGGCCGAGGCGGTGGCCGACGCCGTCGCCGTCGTCCGCGAGTCCGGCCTCCCCAACAGCACCGACTCCATGTTCACCACCATCGAGGGTGACTGGGACGAGTGCTTCGACGTCGTCAAGCGCGCCACCGAGGCGGTCGGCCGGCACGGCCATCGCGTCAGCCTGGTGCTCAAGGCCGACATCCGGCCCGGGCGCACCGGCGAGATGACGGGCAAGGTCGAGCGGCTCGAGGCGGCGCTCGAGCGGCGCGGCGACGCCTGACCTAGTAGCCGGTCCCGGTCTTCACCCGGCGGCGGTCCCGTTCGTGCAGGCCTCCCTTGGCGTCCAGCGTCGTGCAGGCCTCCGCGAGGTCGTCGGCCAGCGTCTCCGCCAGCGACCGGCCCAGCGTCTGCTTCACCAGCGCCCGCATGATCGTCACGTGCTGGGCGTTGGGCGGCAGCGTGTACGCGGGCAGCATCCAGCCGCGCTCGGCGGCGAGCTGGCCGGACACGTCGAACTCGTCGTAGTCGTGCTCGCCGGCGAGCCTGAACGCGACCAGCGGCAGCTGCTCGGCGTCCTTGTCGCCGACCAGCTCGAAGTCGCCCGCCCCGACGATCCGCTCGGCCAGCGCCTGGGCGTTGGCCTGCATGGTCTCCATGATGAAGCGGTAGCCGTCGAACCCGTAGCGGACGAAGTTGTAGTACTGCGCGAGCACCATGCTGGCGTTGGTCGAGAAGTTCAGCGTGAACGTCGCGTCCTTCTTGCCGAGGTAGTTCTCGTAGAACACCAGGTCCTCGGCCAGGTCGTCGGTGGTCCGGAAGATCAGCCAGCCGATGCCCGGGTAGACCAGCCCGTACTTGTGCCCCGACACGTTGATCGAGCGGACCTGCTCCAGCCGGAAGTCCCACTCGGTGTGGGGGTACAGGAACGGCCAGACGAAGCCGCCGCTCGCGCCGTCGACGTGCAGCGGGACGTCGATGCCCTTCTCCTCGCGAAGCTGGACCAGCAGGTCGTTGATGCCGGAGATGTCGTCGGCGTGGCCCGTGAACGTCGTGCCCAGGACCGCGGCGACCCCGATCGTGTTCTCGTCGACGTGCGGCTCGACGTCCTCCGGGCCGATCGTGTACCGGTCCGGGCGCAGCGGGATGATCCGCGGCTCGACGTCGAAGTAGCGGCAGAACTTCTCCCACACCACGTGCACGTCGCCGCCGAACACCAGGTTCGGCCGGTCCGTGCTCTTCCCGGCCGCCTCGCGCCGCTGCCGCCACTTCCACTTCAGCGACAGCGCGCCGAGCATGATCGCCTCCGACGACCCCTGCGTGCGGGTGCCGGTGGTCTCGCCAGGAGCGTGGAACAGCCGCGCCAGCATCCGGATGCAGCGCTGCTCGATGAGCGCGGTCTGCGGATACTCGGCGTGGTCGATGTAGTTGCGGTGCAGGTTCTCGGCGATGACCCGCTGCGCCTCCGGCTCCATCCACGTCGTCACGAACGTCGCGAGATTGCGCATCGGGATGCCGTCGAGGACCAACTCCTCACCGAGCAGCCGCATCGCGTCCGTGGCCGACATGCCCAGCTGGGGCAGCCGGTCGTCCGGCGCCGCCCGCAGCAGGAAGGCGTTGCCGTAGCGGTCGTCGTAGGTGTCGACGTGCATGGCCATTCCCCGACGCTAGGGACAGCGCGCCGTCGCGGGCTCACCCGGAGCGGATGAGAGCGGCGCCTCCGTCGGGGTCGGGTTGGGCCGCGGAGCGTGCGGAAGATGCTGCGCCGGCTCCGCTTCGCGGCGGTGAAGCATGCCGCGCGCGCTCTTGACGCCGGCTCCACATCTTCCGCACGCTCCACGGCGCTGTGGCCCGGTGCCGTCGCCCCCGCTCTCGTCCGCTGCGGGTGCGTGGCCGGCGCGGGGTTTCTAGCCGCGACGGAAGATCTGCGCCAGTACTCGGAGGGCGAGGATGGCGCTGATGACGAGCATGTTGTAGCCGATCAGGGCGTACAGGCCGACCTCGTCGGTGAGCTGCGGGCCGCCGTCGGTGCCGATGAGCAGCACCGCCATGATGCCGGTGGTCGCGGCCAGGAACGTCAGCAGCACCTCGTGCAGCATCGTGGTCAGCACGGCGCGGTCGCGCTCGTCGGCCAGCAGCCGGATGTTGAGGCCCAGCCGGCCGTGCTCGGCGGCGCTGGCGATGCGCTCGACCCGGCGCGGCAGCCGGCGCAGGATCGGCAGCAGCGCCGCCAGCTCCTCGGTGGCGGCCTGCTTGAGCCGGTCCGGGCCGTACTGCTCCTCGACGTAGCCGCTGGCCAGGGTCCGGGCGCCGCCGATGAGGTCGAACCGCGGCGTCAGCCGGGTCAGCGTGCCCTCGGCCGTCGCCAGCGCGCGGAACACCGCGGCGATCTCGGGCGGGATGGCGAGGCCGTGGTCGGCGACCACGCGGAACAGGTCGCCGAACATCCGCACGCCGCTGCTGACTGGGCCGGACGTGTGCCGCGCCATGAACCGGCCGATGTCGCGCTCGAGCCGCTGCTGGTCGATCTCGTCGGGACGGGGCACCAACTCGAGCAGGGCGTCGCTGACGGCGAGCGGGTCGCCGCGGTCCACGCCGACGAGCAGCCGCTGCAGGGCGTCGCGCAGGGCGCCGTCGAGGCGGCCGACGGAGCCGAAGTCGAGCAGCCCGAGCCGGCCGTCGTCGAGCAGGAAGATGTTCCCGCCGTGGGGGTCGGCGTGGAAGATGCCGTCGATGACGATCTGGCGCAGGAGGCAGTCCAGCAGCGTCGTCGCCAGCGCGTCGCGGTCGAACCCCTTCTTGCGGATGACGGCGTCGGCACGGTTCAGTGGCGTGCCGTGCAGCCGGTCCATCACCAGGACCCGCTCGGTGCACAGGGCCGGATGCGGTTCCGGCAGCACCACGTCGGGCTGCCGGCTGGGCGCCGTCGCGACCGCGGTGATGTTCTCGGCCTCGATGCGGTAGTCGAGCTCCTCGAGGATCGCCTCGGCGAGCCCCGCCGCCAGCGCGCGCACGCCCATGCGCCGGCCCCAGCGGGTGCCGGTCTCGAGCCGTCCGGCCAGCCGCGCCGCGATGTCGAGGTCGCGCTCGACGACCGGCCGGATGCCGGGGCGCTGCACCTTGACGACGACCTCGGCGCCGCTGTGCAGCCGCGCGACGTGCACCTGGCCGACGGACGCGGCCGCCAGCGGCTCGCGGTCGAACTCGGCGAAGAGGTCCTCGACCGGCGCGTTCAGCTCACTGACCAGCACCTTCTCGACGTCGGGCCAGGGCACCGGGGCGGCGTCGTCCTGCAGCCGGGCCAGCTCGTCGGCGACCTCGGCGGGCAGGACGTCGCGGCGGGTCGCGAGGATCTGTCCGAGCTTCACGAACGTCACGCCGCCGGCGTTGAGCGTGGTCGTCAGCGCCCGGCCCAGCTGCGCCCGGCCCGACGGCGCGTCCAGCGCGCGGTCGCCGCGGGTGCCGCGCAGGTAGGAGCCGAGGCCGTGCCGCATGGCGATGCCGACGATCTGCCAGTACCGCCGCGCCCGGCGCACCCGGCCGAGCAGACCCCGTCCCCACACCAGCGCCGGCGGCAGCGAGCCCATCGGCACGAACGCCTCGATGACCACGAGGAGCACCATCGACGCGAGGATCGTCAGCACGCTGCCCAGCAGCACGAACCAGAACGCGACCGGGCCCTCGCTCTGGTCGGTCAGGCCGTGCGGCGACAGCGTGAACTGGTCGAGCAGCGCGAACATGATCAGCGGGCCGACGAACAGCGCGAACCCGCCGGTCAGCAGCAGCCGGAACAGCCCCAGCCGCAGGCCGAGCAGGCGCTGCGCGATCAGCCCGAAGATCAGCGCCGTGACGACGGAGAACGCCGCGACGATCGGGAACGTCAGTACATCCACGGCCGCCAGTGTTCCAGGCGCGCCCTGAGCCGGCGCTCAGGCGACGCCGTAGAGCCGCTGGATCCACTGGGTGACGCCCACGCCGTTGGCGTCGGTGAGCTCGACCTTGACCGATACGTGGCCGCCGGCGGCCGGGCGGTTGTCGACGGTCGCAACGACGGTGTCGCCGGTCAGGTCCGCGGGGACGGGCGTCCAGCTGCCGCCGTCGTCGTAGGACACCCATGCCGCGGCGTCGGCCAGCGCGCCGGCCTCGTACGACGGGGTCGCCTCGACGCCGATCCCGATCCGGTACCCGTCGACGGCGGCCGCCTGGTTCCGCGGGTCGACGTCGACGTCGTAGGTCGGGAACAGCAGCGGCAGCGTGTCGTCGCCGGCCGACGAGGTGAACCGCCAGCGGGTCTGCGCCGACAGCGGCGCCGACCAGGTCGAGAAGCCGCGGTCGTAGCGGACGAGGTCGTAGACCAGCTCGAGGTCGGTCGCCGCGGCCGGCACGTCCCACTCGCCCTGGCCGTACCAGCCCCACCGGCCGAGCGACTCGCCGTTCGCGAACAGCTCCATGCCGCCGAGGTCGTTCAGGCCGTTCCAGGCGTAGTGCCCGTCCTGGCTGTCGGCCCAGGCCGGGAAGTTGGTCCAGATGAGGTTGCCGACCCGGCCGGCGGAGTCGAACCGGCCCTGGGCGTTGGCCGCGATCGCGGGGCGCAGTCCGGCGCCGAACCACGTCTCCGCGGTGCGGCTGCCCGCCGCGAGCGGCCGGGTGGCCGACGACATCGGGGTGCCCCAGAACCACTGCGTGCCGTCGGGGTGGACCACGGTCTGGCGCACGGGCACCTCGGGCGTCACGTAGATCGTCCGGTCGCCCGGCGCGGCGAACTGGACGACGTCGCCGAGGCCGACGTACGCCTCCCGCAGCTCGCTGTAGGCGTCGACGTACTGTGTGTACTCGTCCGGCGCGCCGGGCGTGTGGAAGGTCGAGTCGATGCGGGCCAGCCGGTCCTGCTCGACCCGGTGGTTGACGTCGCGCGTCGTGATCGTCCCGGTGTGCGGGTAGACGAGGTGGTAGTCGACCGGCTCCGCGGCGCCGTCGGGTGAGGTGTAGAGCCAGGCCTCCGTCACGTCGAACGCGCCGCGCGTCACGTCGCCCATGCGGCCGAGGTACAGCGTCTCCAGGTCGGCGCGGAAGTAGCGCGTGTTCGACAGGATCCAGTTGTCGACCACTCGCGCGTAGGACACACCGCCGCTGTGCAGCCGCATCGGCTCGTCGGTGCGGATGCGGACCGGCAGGGCGCGGCGGGCGTCCAGCGTGATGGTCCGGTCCTCGGTGAGCAGGAGCTCCGGCTCGGCCAGCAACGCCGCCTCGGTGATCTGGAAGGTCTCGGGGTCCGCCTCCGTGACGGTCGCGGCGATCGAGTACGTCCCGGTGCGCAGCCGCAGCGTGGGGTCCTGGCCCTCGAGGTCGACGCGCTGGGCGGCGATGCTGTCCAGGTCGAGCACGTCGAGCGAGCTGAAGCCGTCGGCCGGCTCGCCGTCGCGGCCGATGACCCGGAACGTGACGTCGACCTGCTGCGGCTCCGCGTAGGCCCCGATGGGGGTGACGACGGTGTCCGCGCCGGCCCGCGCGACCAGCCGGAGGCTGACGGCGCCGTAGTGGCCGTAGTCGAGGACGGACGGGTCGAAGGTGACGGGGAGCGCCGCGGTGCCGCCGGCCGGGACGGTCAGCGTCGTGCTGCCGAGCGCGGTGGCCTCGGGCGGCAGGACGGAGCCGTTCTCGCCGCGGGCGTCGAGCTCGAAGGTCAGGGTCGCGTCGGCGGCGCCGGTGTTCGTGTAGACGACGTCGGTGGTGACGGCCTCGGCCGGGTCGTGCGGCCAGGCCAGCGTGCCGAGGTCGACGGTGGCGGGCCCGGCGAGCGTGCCGGTCGCGGCCGTGGCGACGTCGAGGATGCCGGCGCCCTGCTCGTAGATGTCGGTGTCGTTGCCCGGGCGCACCGTGCTCTGCAGGGCGGCCTTGACCTCTTCGCCGGTCCAGTCCGGGTGCGCCTGCCGGACGACGGCGGCGGCCCCGGCGACGTGCGGGGTGGCCATGGACGTGCCGCTCAGGTCGGTGTACGCGGCGTCGCCGCGGCCGCCGGCCCGGGCCGCGGTGATGCCGACCCCGGGCGCGGCGATGTCCGGCTTGACGGCGTGCGTCACCGGCACCGGGCCGCGGCCGGAGAAGTCCGCCGTCGTGTCGGAGAGGTCGACGGCGGCGACGGTGAGCGCGCTGGCGGCGCAGCCGGGGCTGGTCACCGTCTCGGACGGGCCGCCGAGGTTGCCCGCCGCGATGACGAACAGGGTGTCCGATGCCGCCGACAGCGCCTCGACGGCCTGCACCATGGGGTCGTCGCAGGCGCCGAGCTCGGTGTTGCCCAGGCTCATGTTGACGACGTCGGCGCCCTGGGCGACCGCCCACTCCATGCCGGAGATGATCCAGTCCAGCTCGCCGAAGCCGTCGTCGCCGAGCACCTTCCCCACCAGCAGGCCCGCGCCCGGGGCGACGCCGCGGTTGCTGCCGCCCGAGGCCGCGCCGGAACCGAGCACCGTCGACGCGACATGCGTGCCGTGACCGTCGCGGTCGACGACGTCGGGGCTGGTGGTGAAGTTCTCGGCGTCGACGACGGCGCCGGCGAGATCGGGGTGCTCGGCGTCGATGCCGGTGTCGAGGACGGCGACCGTGCTGCCGGTGCCGTCGAACCCGGCCGCCCACGCCTCCGGCGCGCCGACGTACGGGACGCTCTCGTCGAGGACCGGGGCGACGCGGGCGTTCAGCCAGATCTTCTCGACCTGGCGGCCCAGCGTCGTGGTCCGCGGCGCGACGGCGTCCCAGACGGCGTCCGCGGCGGCCTTGTCGGCCTCGACGACGTCGGCGCCGATGGACGGCAGGTCGTTGGTGCGCCGGGCGCCGGCGGGGAGCGCGGCTGTGGCGGATGGGGCGGCGCCGCGGGAGGAGGCGGCGCCGCCGGCATAGGTGACGATGAGCGGCAGCGTGTCGCTCGAGGCGTCGTCGAGGTCCTGCTCCACCAGTGCCGTCACGTTGAACAACTGCCGGTCCACGCGGTTCGCGGCCAGCGCCTCCTCGGCCGCCGCCGGGATGACGTAGACGTCGTCGCCCTCGCGGCGCACCTCGTAGCCGCCCGGGTCGTCGGACTCGACCCGCACCGTCGGCGCCTCGCCCCGGCCGTAGGTCAGCACCGCGACGTCGCCGGTGATCAGCGTGACCGTGCGGACGCCGCCGGCCTCGACACCGTCCGGCAGTTGCGGCAACGGCGTCGCCGGCAGGTCGGTGGCGGAGCCGGTCAGAGGGACTGCGGCGAACGTGAGGCCGGCCAGGACGGCGACGGCGCGACGGAGAGCAGGCACAGCGAGCCCCGCTTTCTGGAGGAGACGGGCCATTCGTAAATCTGCCACGATCCAGGACAATGCAACCTGACGTGAATGCGCCATGACCGGTATCCGCCAGCGACGACACACGGGAAGGGAGGCATCGTGTTCGATGTGCTCGGACTCGGTGAGACGGAGGAGTCGGCGTACCGTGCGCTGGTCGAGGTGCCCTCGGCCGACGTGAGTGCGCTGGCCGCGCGGCTGGGCATCCGCCCCGGCGAGGCGGCGACGGCGCTGGCAACGCTCGAGCGCCGGGGACTGGCCGCCCGCTCCAGCGCCAGCCCGGAGCACTACGTCGCGTCACCGCCCTCGGTCGCCCTCGCCGCCCTCGTCGTCGACCGGCAGGAGGAGTTGCGCCGCGCCGAGGTCGAGATCGCCGCGCTGACCGAGGCGTACCGGCGCACCGAGTCCGACCGCAGCGTGGGCGATGTCGTCGACGTCGTCTACGGCGCCCAGGCCGTCGGCCAGCGGTTCATGCAGCTGCAGGCGTCCGCGCGCTCCGAGGTGCTCGGCCTGACGAAGGCCGAGGTCATCGCGATCTCCGGCGAGGAGAACACCGCCGAGGAGGCCGCCGTCGAGCGCGGTGTCCGGTTCCGGGTCGTCCTCGAGCGGGCCGCGTTCGACCGGCCCGGCTTCGCGGCCGCCGCCGAGCTCGCCCTCACCGACGGCGAAGAGGTGCGGGTCGCGCCCGAGGTGCCGATCCGCCTGCTGGTCGTCGACCGGCAGATCGCCCTGGTCCCGCTGGTCTCCGGCGAGTCCCGCGCCGTCGGGGCGCTGCTGGTGCACCAGAGCGGTCTGCTCGACGCCCTGATGGCACTGTTCGAGAAGGTCTGGAACGAGTCGGTCCCGCTGGTCCTCGGCTCGGGCGGCGCACTGGCCGAGCGACCGCCGCCGGGCCTCACCCCGCTGGACGCGCGCATCTTCGGGCTGCTGCTCGCGGGGATGACCGACCAGGCGATCGCGAACATGCTCGAACTCTCGCTGCGGACGGTGCAGCGACGGGTGCGGGCGCTCATGGACGCCGCCGGCGCCGAGACCCGGCTGCAGCTCGGCTTCCAGGCGTCCCAGCGCGGCTGGGCCTGAGCCCCGAGCCGCCTACTGGGCCATGTCGACGAAGCGGCTGTAGTGGCCCTGGAAGGCGACCGTGATGGTCGCGGTGGGGCCGTTACGGTGCTTGGCAACGATGAAGTCGGCTTCGCCCGCTCGGGGCGACTCCTTCTCGTACGCGTCCTCGCGGTGCAGCAGGATCACCATGTCAGCGTCCTGCTCGATGCTGTTGTGGGTGGCGACGCCGTCGGCGATGAAGTTGTGGGTGCCCATGACGGTGGCGTCGTAGACGTCCTGTTCGCCAAGGGGCTCGATGGCGACGACCTCGTCCCACAGCAGGTCGTTGGTGGCGTACATCTCCAGCTCGGCGCTGCCCAGGACCGTCGCTACCCGGCTCAGTCGCTCGCGGCTCGGTGCCTGCTTCCACATGGCGCTGCCGCCGAACTGGGTGTTCATGGCCGCCGCGAACTGGCGGTGCGTCATGCCCTGTTCGGCCAGGATGGACCGGACGTCCTGCCAGACCTCGCGGGGGACGGTGTCGACGTTGGCGTTCGAGGTGCCGGCCTCGAGGACGGCCAGCAGGCGCGCGCACCCCGCGGACCGGGCGCCGTGGCAGCCGATCTCGCGCAGGAAGCGCAGCTGCTCGTCCCGCCCGGACACGTCGAGGGTGTACTGCGGCCGGTAGCCGGCCTTCGGCGTCGCGACCCGCAGCCGGGTGGAGATGCCGTAGCGCAGCAGCAGCCGGGACACGCCGTCGAGGAGGCGCCGGCTGGTGGACGCGTAGTAGATGCGCCCGGACCGGCCGTTGCGGTGCACCGTCACCGAGCCGTCGGTGGCCCACAGGTGCCGCAGGAACATGGTGATCTGCTTCTTCGGCAGGCCGAAGACGGCGTCCGGGACGAACTTCTCGTGTGAGCGCAGCCCGAACAGCCCGAGCCCGTCGAGCCAGGCGGCGATCGGGTTCCGGCGCCCGTGCGCCAGCCGGTATGGCGCCGGCAGCCGCAGCGTCGTCACCCGCGCGGCCGCGTAGTCGTCGCGAATGGCGGTGATGCCGAAGTTCCGCGCGGCCTCGTTGACCGCCGCCAGGTTCTCCTCGTCGACCGATGCGTACCGGACGGGCTGGCGTCGCACGAAGGAGCCGTCGCCAATGAGATGCGCGAGCATGACCACCTCGGCGTCGTCCCACTGCTGGGTCAGCAGCGGTGCCGGCACATGCCGCGGGACGGCCAGCCGGCTTCCGACGGAGACCTCGCCCAGCGGCCGCCAGCCCTCGTACGTGAGGAACGGGTGGTTCGCCGTCGCGTCGATCTGCTTGCCCGAGGCCAGCCTGAGCCGGAACGTCTCCTTGCGGCCGCTGGGGAACGCGTGGGTCATAGTGCGGGGGACGTAGCGCAGGCTGTCGTCGAGGCTCCAGACCGGGATGTCGCGCACGCCGGATGCCATGAGCTCGCCGATGGTGATCTCGGCCCCGGTGTCCGCTCGCATGATCCGGGTCGAGGCCGGGAGGCAGCCGGATTCGCGAAGGTCAGAAAGCATCGGCTTCTTGTCCTGCCGTTGTTCCGGACCACGGTTGAGCTGGCTCATGGCGATGACCGGGACCTCGAGCTCCTTGGCCAGCAGCTTGAGCGCACGGGAGAACTCCGCGACCTCCTGCTGCCGGCTCTCGACCCGCTTGCCGCTGCTCATGAGCTGCAGGTAGTCGATGATGACGAGGCGGAGGTCGTTGCGCTGCTTGAGCCGCCGGCACTTGGCCCGGATCTCCATCATGGTCATGTTCGGGGAGTCGTCGATGTAGAGCGGCGCGCTGGACACCTCGCCGGTGCTGCGGGCGATGCGGTTCCAGTCGTCGTCGGTCATCTGGCCGGAGCGCATGTGGTGCAGCGGCACCTTCGCCTCGGCGGAAAGCAGCCGCATGGTGATCTCGTTGCGGCCCATCTCGAGCGAGTACACGACCGACGTCAGGCCGTGCTTGATGGACGCCGCCCGAGCCAGATCCAGCCCTAGCGTCGAGTTGTGCGTCGGGATGCAGGAACGACCGGCCAGGTACAGATGGTCGGCGGCGTCGACCTCGACGCAGCGGACCGGTACGGACGGCACCCGGCGGACGTCGACGACCATGCGGGCGGTCGGCAACGTGAGTGTGATGCAGTACGAGGTCGAGCCGGCCTCGGCGCGCCCGTTGACCCGCTTCGTGGTCATGCGGGTTCTGTAGCCCAGCGAGTGCGCCAGATCAAGGGCGTCCTCGGCGAGCCGGCGGTTGGTCACGAAGACCTGCACGACGCCGCTCGCGTTGATGAGGCCGCCGGTGTCGAGCAGGCCGGCGAGCAGGGCGCGCCGCTGCCGGATCGACGCCCTGAGGTACTCGCTCGGGATGCCGACGTCGAGCAGACCCAGCGTCCGCAGGGTGGCAGAGGCGTTCTCGCCGCCATGACCACTGAGCCAGAGACCCAAGACGTACGGCGGGAGCGGCAGGTCGCGATCGGGCAGGTCGAATGGCGCGGCGAGGCGAACGGCGTGATTGAGCCGGCCATCGTGACAGCGCAGCGTTTTCGCGATTCCCTCCGTCGTCACGGTGCCGTTGAGCCCAGAATGGTTGAGGGATTGGTGTCGCCCTGGCGACACGGATGCCTCAACCATCCGGCCCGCCCGGGTGGTGGTGACCCACTGGTGCTGGGCATCGGCCACGATGACGGTGCCGTCGGAGAACTCGACCTCGTAACAGGGCCGGTCGGTCATGACCTCGGTGGCGGCTACCACTCGGGTGGGGCGGCCGTCGGCGCCGATCAGCAGGTCGCCGGGCCGGACCTCGCCCATGGTCGTCCAGCCGGTCGGCGTGGGCAGCGGGGTGTCGAGTGCCAGTGCCTTGCCGACCGCAGGTCGGGCGGCCAGGATGATGAGCTGACCAGGGTGGAGACCGTTCGTCAGCGCGTCGAGGTCGGTGAAGCCGGTGGGGACGCCGACCATCTGGCCGCCGCGGGAGCCGATGGCCTCGATCTCGTCGAGGGTGCCCTCCATGATTTCCGACAGCGGGTGGTAGTCCTCGGACGCCCGCTTCTCGGTGATGGCGTAGATCTCGGCCTGGGCGCGGTCGACGATGGTGTCGGCGTCGCCGTCGTCGCTGTAGCCCATCTGGGTGATGCGGGTGCCGGCCTCGACGAGGCGGCGCAGCATGGCGCGCTCGCGGACGATCTCGGCGTAGAAGCCGGCGTTGGCGGCCGACGGCACCGAGGAGACCAGGGTGTGCAGGTACGGCGCGCCGCCGACGCGGCCCAGCTCGCCCCGCTTCTGCAGCAGGGCGGCGACGGTGACGGCGTCGGCGGGCTCGCCACGACCGTAGAGGTCGATGACCGCTTCGTAGACGGCCTCGTGCGCCGGGCGGTAGAAGTCGGTGCCGCGGATGATCTCGACGACGTCGGCGATGGCGTCCTTGGACAGCAGCATGCCGCCGAGCACGGACTGCTCGGCCGCGACGTCCTGTGGCGGCGTGCGGCCGTAGTCGACCGGGGCCTCGTCCCGGCGATCGGGCAGCTCAGCGACGCTCACACAACCCCCTTCGCATCGGTTTGCCAAACACCTGTTCTAATAATACGCGCGAACAGGCCACCTCTGCGATTCCACCATCAAGTCTGGCACTCCCGACCGCTGCATCCGTGAACCTACGGCCGACACCGGCGCGTCGCCAAGCCCGCGGTCCACAGGCGCTGTGGACCGGTTGTGGACGCACCGCGTAAACGATCATCCCCAACTGTGGACAACCCTGGGGACAGCCGTCCGGCGGGTTGTTGATGATCCGGGCGTCGTCGCTGATCACGCGTGACATTGGTCGTCCACCGGGTGTGGACGGAGATCCACAGGGCAAGATCTCAGATGGCGAGACAGCCGTCACGCGATGTCATGCGTCACCCCTACCGTCGGTCCTGCCATGATTCGACACCCGTTCCGGCGGCACAGCGCCGACGGCGAGATCCTGCGGCTGGCGCTGCCCGCTCTGGGGGCGCTGGTCGCCGAGCCGCTGTTCCTGCTGACCGACTCCGCCATCATCGGACACCTGGGCACGCCGGAGCTGGCCGGCCTGGGCATCGCCTCGACGGTGCTCGGCACGCTGGTGAACGTCTCGATCTTCCTCGCCTACGGGACGACGGCGGCGGTCGCCCGGCGGCTCGGGGCGGGCGACACGGCGGGCGCGCTGCGCTCCGGCATCGACGGCTGCTGGCTGGCCGTCCTGATCGGCGTCGCGACGGTCGCCGTGGGCTGGCCGCTGGCGCCGTGGGTGGTGTCGCTGTTCGGTCCCGGCGACGACGTGGCCGAACACGCCGAGATCTACCTGCGCATCAGCTTCCTCGGCATTCCGTCGATGCTGCTCGTCCTCGCGGCCACCGGCGTGCTGCGCGGCCTGCAGGACACGAGGACACCGCTCTACGTCGCCGTCACGGGAGCGGTCGCGAACGTCGTCCTCAACATCGTCCTGGTGTACGGGCTCGACCTCGGCATCGGCGGGTCCGCAATGGGCACCGTCCTCGCCCAGACGGGGATGGCCGCGGTGTTCATCCGGGTCGTGGTGCGCGGCGCCCGCCGCGAGGGCGTCGCGATCCGGCCCGACGGCCGCGGTGTCGCGCAGGCGTTCGGCGCCGGCGTGCCGCTCATCGTCCGCACCGTGGCGATGCGGGTCGCGCTCATCGTCATCACCGTCGTCGCGGCCGGGCTGGGGACGGCGGCGCTCGCGGCGCACCAGGTCGCGTTCACGACGTGGATGCTGCTCGCTCTGATCCTCGACGCCGTCGCGATCGCCGCCCAGGCGCTGGTCGGCCGGGCCCTCGGCGCAGGCGACGTCGACGGCGCGCGGTCGATCACGCGCCGCATGGTCCAGTGGGGCGTGCTGTCCGGCGTCGCCCTGGCGGTGCTGCTCCTGGTCATCGGCAACGGCTACGCGCGCCTGTTCACCCCCGACGCGGAGGTGCGCGACCTGCTGTTCGCCGCGCTGGTCGTCGCCGCCGCGATGCAGCCGGTCGCGGGGTGGGTGTTCGTGCTCGACGGCGTGCTCATCGGCGCCGGCGACGGTCGCTACCTCGCCTGGGCCTCGGTCGTCTCGGTGGTGGCGTTCCTGCCGGCCGCCTGGCTGGTCGCGGAGGCGGACCTGTCGGGGAAGACCGGCCTGATGTGGCTCTGGGGCGCGATCGGGATCTGGATGCTGGTGCGGCTGATCACGCTGGCCCTGCGCGAGCGCAGCGACACCTGGATGGTCACCGGCGCGGTCCGCTGACCATCCAGGTGTGTCCGCAGCCGATGCAGATCAGACGACCGCTCCGCCCGGGAATAACCTACCCGCCGGCCGCCGCTGGCCCCGGTATGACCGCAGTGCTGCCGGCGCCGGACGAGACCGCCGCGATCCAGGCCCAGTGGGAGATGTCGAGCGTCCGGCGGGTCCGGCTGGGCGCGGGCGAGGTCCTCACCGACGCGCCCGGATCGCTGTGGGCGCTCGTCCACGAGGGCGCCGTCCTGGTCGAGACGGCGACGGGGCGCCACCCGCTCGCGGCCGGTGACGCCGTCCACGTCGATGCGCGGACGGCGTACCGGCTGGTGGCGGCCGCCCCGGCCCTCGTCCTCGCCGCCGACCTGCGCCTGGTCGTCCCGGCCCACCCGCTACCGAGTCCCCTGGTGGTGACGGCGTTCAGCGAGCGTCACCGCGGGGTCACCGGGCTCGTCACGACCTGCCCCATCAACGACGGCCGCCACCCGGCGCTCTTCGTCGCCAGCTACGCCGGGCTCGTCGGTGCCGCCATGACGGCGTCCTGGCTCGAGGACGCGCCGCCGCCCGGCGCGGCGCCCCTCGGGGACGAGCAGGTCGCCTCCGTCGTGGCCGCGCTCGTCGACCGGCCGGGCGAGCCGTGGACGCTGGACCGGATGGCCGGGCTGGTGCACCTCTCGCGCTCGGCGCTGACCGACCGGTTCCGCCGCGCCACCGGCCGCAGCCCCATGCAGGTGCTGCGCGACGTGCGGATGGGCGAGGCGCGCCAGCTCCTGGGGGTCGAGGGACAACCGGTCACCCGGGTCGCCTACGCCGTCGGCTACGGGTCGGTGGCCGCCTTCAGCCGGGCGTTCTCGTCATCGCACGGGGTGACGCCCCAGCGGTGGCGCGAGCAGGCTCCGTGCGGTCAGCGGGCGGGGATCCGCAGCAGTGCGAACCCGAGCCCGGCGGCCACGGCGGCCACGGCGCCGACGACGAACGGCCAGCGCACCCCGTAGGCGTCCAGCAGTGCGCCGCCTGCCGCGGAGCCGGCCGTGATGGCCACCTGGAACGCGGTGACCTGCAACGACATCGCCGACTCGACGCGTTCGGACTCGACCCGCGTCACCCAGAGCTGGGTCGCCACGGGCACCATGTTGAAGGCCAGCCCCCAGAGCACGATCGCCGCCGTCAGCACCGGCACCGTGCTCGCCGTCGCCGCCACCAGCAGGCTCACCCCGAGCAGCGTCGGCGCCAGGGCCGCGAGCAGCCGCAGCCGCACGGCCACGACACCGGCCAGCACGGTGCCCGCGACGCCGCCGACGCCCCACGCCACGAGCAGCCAGGTCGTCGCGCCGGGGTCGATGCGCTCGGTCGCGATCCGGATGTACGGGTAGGCCGCGAAGTTGCCGAACGCGACGAGGACGATGCAGCCGGCCCCGGCCAGCAGCCGGCGATGCCGCAGCGCCTCGCGGAGCATGCCGATCCCCGCGCCCGGATGCGCCGGGACCGGCGGCAGCGCCCGGGCGACTCCGGCGGCGGTGACGGCGGTCAGCGCGGCGGCCCCGCCGAACGCGGCCCGCCAGCCGATCTGGTCGCCCACGATCGCCGCGACCGGGACGCCGACGACGGTGGCCAGGCTGACGCCGAACGCGACGCCCGAGGAGACGGCGCGCTCGCGGCCGCCCATCGCGTGCACGCCCGCGCCGAAGGCGAACGACCAGGCGCCGGCGATCGCGACCCCGAGCAGCAGCCGCCCGGCCAGCAGCACCGCGAAGTTCGGCGCGGCGGCGACCACGAGGTTCGCCACCGACCCGGCGGCCAGCAGCCCGACCAGCATGGTCCGCCGGTCGGTGCGGGGCAGCAGGACCGCGATGCTCGGGGCGGTGATCGCACCGGCGATCGCCGTGGCCGCGACGGCCAGCCCGGCGACACCCTCGCTGACGCCGATGTCGGCGGCCAGCGCGGGGAGGACGCTCGCCGGCAGGAACTCGCTGGCGACGAGCATCGCCATGGCCGCCGAGAGCGCGACGATCGGCGTCCAGCTGGGGCGGTCGACGGTGT
Source organism: Jiangella mangrovi (assembly GCF_014204975.1). Classification (NCBI taxonomy): domain Bacteria; kingdom Bacillati; phylum Actinomycetota; class Actinomycetes; order Jiangellales; family Jiangellaceae; genus Jiangella; species Jiangella mangrovi. Next base: position 1,826,179 of record NZ_JACHMM010000001.1, on the reverse strand, counting down.
CGAGCGCAGTCCGGGCGTGAGGGGACGAGGAGGCCACGGATCCAGCTTCGGCGCGTCGGCCGGCCGCCGGTTGATCGCGCGGACGGCGTCGTTGATGCGGCGACCGGCGCGTCAGGAGGTCGTCTGGAAGTCCTGCGTGCCGATGACCCGCAGCAGCTCCAGCTTCTCGGCGGCGTCAGTGCCTTCGAGCGGGAAGTACGCCAGCAGCGTGACGTCCTCGTCGGACGTGAGCAGCGCCTCGCAGTGCAGCCGGATCGGCCCGACCTCGGGGTGGACGAAGGTCTTGACGTCGGAGCGGCGCACCGCGACCTCGTGCCGCTCCCAGAGCTCGCGGAACTCGGCGCTGCGCTCGAGCAGGTCGTGCACCAGCTCGGTGATGTCACGGTCGCCGGCCCGGCGCGAGTAGGTCGAGCGCAGGTCGCTGACGTGCGCGGCGGACAGGCGGGGCCGGTCCTCCTCCGGAGCCAGTTCGCGCGACGCGGGCTCGGTGAACCAGCGCCAGTAGACGTTGCCGGCGCGGCCGGCCCGGAGGTCGCGCTCACCCACGAGGGCGGCGAGCAGCGCGTTGCGCCACAGCACCTCGCCCAGGTCGCTGTTGATGCAGACCGGGACGTCGACCAGGCGGGAAGCGAGCGCGATCAGGCCCGGGCGGATGTGGCCGCCGGCCCGGCGCGGCGGCGCGGACAGACCGGCCAGGTGGAAGAGGTGGTCGCGCTCGTCCAGGTCGCAGCGCAGCGCCCGGGCGATCGCCGCCACGACGGCCGCGGACGGCGCCGAGCCCCGGGCCTGCTCCAGCCGCGAGTAGTGGTCGGCCGACACCCCCGCTAGCTGCGCCACCTCCTCACGCCGCAGCCCGGGGGTGCGACGGCGGACGCCTGCGGGCAGGCCGACGTCGGCGGGGCGCAGCAGCTCACGCCGTCGGCGGAGGAAGTCGGCGAGCCCGGGTCGATCGATCACCCCTCCATGGTGCAACCCGGTGGCGACGGTAACCAGGGAGAGGCAGTCCCTGGATGGGTTGCGCCTGCCACGGCGGCCCGGACGCGCGGACGCTGGACGACATGACGACAGCAACACTCGACACCCGCACCCTCGGCCGCACCGGACCCGCCGTCACCTCGCCCGGGCTCGGCGGCCTCGGCCTCTCTGGTGCCTACGGCCGCACCGACGACGACCAGAGCGTCCGGGTCATCCACCGTTACCTCGACGCTGGCGGCACCCTGCTCGACACCGCCGACTTCTACGGCGCCGGCCACAATGAGCAGCTCATCGCCGGTGCCCTGCGGGCTCGCAACCGGGACGACGTCGTGCTCTCAGTGAAGTTCGGCGCCCACCTCGTCCCCGGCGCACCGCCGGACGGCTTCGACGGACGGCCGGCCGCGGTCCGGACGTCGCTCACCTACTCGCTGCAGCGGCTCGGCACCGACCACGTCGATGTCTACCGGCCCGCTCGGCTGGACCGCAGCGTGCCGATCGAGGAGACCGTCGGCGCGATCGCCGAGCTGGTGGAGCAGGGCCACGTCCGCCACATCGGGCTGAGCGAGGTCGGCGCCGAGACCATCCGCCGCGCCGCCGCCGTTGCGCCCATCTGCGACCTGCAGATCGAGTACTCGCTGCTCAGCCGCGGCATCGAGGACGAGATCCTGGCCACCTGCCGGGAGCTGGGTATCGGCATCACCGCCTACGGCGTGCTATCGCGCGGGCTGATCGGCGGCAGCGGCACGGTCGACGGGGCGCGCGCGATGGCGCCGCGGTTCCAGGGCGCCAACCGCGAGCACAACGAGGGGCTGGTCGCCCGGCTCCAGGGGATCGCCGACGCGAAGGGCGCGACGGTGGCGCAGCTCGCGATCGCCTGGGTCGCGGCCCAGGGCGCGGACATCGTCCCGGTGGTCGGCCCGCGCCGGATCGAGCAGGTGGACTCGATGATCGCCAGCACCGGCATCGAACTGGACGGCGACGACCTCGCCCGCCTCGGCGAGCTGATCCCGCCCGGCGCCGCCCGCGGCGACCGCTACCCGACGCGGTTCATGGCCGACCTCGACAGCGAGCGGTGAGCGGCTGGCGCCGAGCTAGAGGCCCGAGGCGTCGACGAGGCGCTGCCCGACCGCCCGCGCGGTGTGCTGGAGCTCGACGCAGCGCACGATCCGGAACGGCACCGGCAGCCTGGCCAGCTGCTCGGCGTACCACCACGGGTTGCTGGTGCTGCCGGTCAGCCGTGTGGTGTCGTCGTCGATCGGCTCCAGCGTCCCGAGCATGGGCGGCACGTACGGCCGCACCTTGTCCAGCGGCCCCTCGATGACGACCTCGGTGTCGAACTCCCAGCCCTTCGCCAGGTGCGCCTCGAGTTCGGCGACGGCGTCGATGCCGGCCGGCGGCTCGAAGGACGAGCCGGGCAGCACCGACACCGTCGTCACGCGGTCGATCCGGTACGCGCGCCGCGCCGACGAGCCGTGTGACCAGCACAGCAGGTACCAGCGCCCGTGCCGGACGACGACGGCCCACGGCTCGACGTCGGCGGACCACTCCGAGCCGGCCTCGGAGCGGTACCCGAGATGCACCTGCACCCGGTCGGCGCAGGCCTGGACCAGCGCCGTCGCGATGGCGGGGTCGGGCCGGGCGGCCGCGCGGTCCGGAGCCGGCGCCGTCGTGCGCCGGACCGCCTCGGCCTGCGCCGCGATGGGCTCGGGCAGCGCGCGGAGCAACTTGGCGAGCCCGCTCCCGACGGGGTCCGTGGCGTCGGCCGCGTGGTGGTGACCGTCGAGGACCGCCATGACCAGGCCGAGCACCTCGGCGGCCGAGAACATCAGCGGCGGCAGCCGGACGCCGCGGCCGAGGCGGTAGCCGCCGTAGGGGCCGCGCATCGAGTCGATGGGCAGGCCGGCCTCGCGCAGGATGCCGACGTAGCGGCGGGCGGCCCGCTCGGTGACCCCGAGCTTGTCGGCCAGCCGCTCGGCCGTGATGCCGGGGCTGCCCTGGATGAGCTCGAGCGCGAGCAGTGCCCGCGCCGTAGGGCTGGCGTCACCGTCCACCAAAGAACCGCCGATCCGGAAGCGGAACGTCCGGAACCCACTCTAGCGTGGCGCCCATGGACCTACAGGACATGACCGTCATCAAGGAGTCGATGGACGGCGACGAGGTCGAGATGCTGATGTTCGCCCTCGACCGCGCGAGGGCGCAGTTCGCCTGGAAGTGCGACGGCCTCGACGCCGCGGCGCTGAACAAGCCGCTGCCGCCGTCGACCATGACGCTCGGCGGGCTGCTCAAGCACATGGCGCTCTGCGAGGACCTGCGCATCGCCGAGTTCATCACCGGCGACCACATGCCCGAGCCGTGGAAGCAGGAGAACTTCGACGCCGACTCCAACTGGGACTGGCACTCCGCGGCCGACGACACGCCCGAGGAGCTGTACGCACTCTGGCGCGCGTCGGTCGAGCGGTCGCGCGCCGCCTGGGCGACGGTGCTCGCGAAGGGCGGCCTGGACCAGCCGTCGATCTTCACGACCGAGTCCGGCGCGCACCCCAACCTGCGCCGCGTCCTGGTCGACGCGGCGGAGCACTACATCCGCCACGCCGGGCACGCCGACCTCCTCCGCGAGAACGTGGACGGCCGCGTGGGCGAGGACCCGCCGCAGCCTCAGCAGCCGTCGGCCCAGTGAAGGAGCCGATCACCGCGGACCAGGTGCGGGTCGTCCCGGCCAACGAGGCGTCCTGGCACGACCTCGGCCTGGTCTTCGGGACGGCCGACTACGCGGCCCGCTGCCGCTGCCAGTGGTTCAAGGTCGAGGGCTGGATCTGGCGCGACAGCACGTTCGACGAACGGGTCGAGGCGCAACAGGCGCAGACCGGCGCCGATGACCCCGAGGCGGAGCGCACCAGCGGGCTGGTCGCCTACGTCGACGGCGACCCGGCCGGCTGGGTCGCCGTCGAGCCGCGCACCGCGTATCCGAAGCTGACCCGAGGCCGTAGCCCGGTTCCGTGGAAGGGCCGCGACGAGGACCGCGAGGACGACAGCGTCTGGGCGGTGACCTGCACGATCGTCCGGCGTGAGTACCGCGGCCGCGGCCTGGCGTACCACCTGGCCGCGGCGACCGTCGGCTACGCCCGCGACCGCGGCGCCAGGGCGCTGGAGGCGTACTCGATGATCACCGAGCCGGGCAAGGAGGTCACCTGGGGCGAGCTGTTCGTCGGCGCTCGGCAGATCTACGAGGCGGCCGGGTTCACGCAGGTCAGCCGGCCCACCAAGCGTCGCGCCGTCATGCGGATCGATTTCGCGACGTAGATTCGCCGCTGGGGTGTCGGATCGCCACCGCCCCGTTCGTCGTGGGGGCGTATCGCGACACCGTCCAGCGAAGGAGAGTCCCATGAAGTACCTGATGTTCGTCTGCACGGACCCGGACCACACCGAGGCCGACGCCAAGGCCGCGCCGGACATCGAGGAGTGGTTCGACTACGTCACCGGCGCCGGCAAGCACGTCATCGGCGACCGGCTGCGGCCGGCCTCCGCGGCGACGACGGTGCGGGTGCGCGACGGCCAGCTGCTGGTCACCGACGGCCCGTTCGCGGAGTCGAACGAGTGGATCGTCGGCTTCGACGTGCTCGAGTGCGCCGACCTGGACGAGGCGATCGAGGTCGCGTCGAAGCACTCCATGGCCTACACCGGACGGCTCGAGCTGCGGCCGTTCTGGCCCCTCGACGGGTGACGGACGGGTGACCGACGGTCCCGGCGCCCGCGCGGCGCTCGCCGGCGCCGTCGCCGCCGAGCGGGTGCGCATCGTCGCCGCCCTGATCCGGGTCACCGGCGACTGGGACCTGGCCGAGGACTGTCTGCAGGACGCCGTCGAGCGGGCGCTGGAACGCTGGCCCGCCGACGGTGTCCCGGACAACCCGAGCGCCTGGCTGACGACGACGGCCCGGCGCCGGGCCGTCGACGTGCTGAGGCGGCGGCAGACCGAACGGGCGAAGCTGCGCGAGGCGCAGGCGCTCGCCGAGCTGGAGCGCGACCTCATCGGCGACGACCCCGGCCCGTACGGCGACGACCGGTTGAAGCTGCTGTTCACCTGCTGCCATCCGGCGTTGCCGATGGCGGGACGGGTCGCGCTGACGCTGAAGACGGTCGGCGGGCTGTCGACGCGGCAGATCGCGCGGGCGTTTCTGGTCGGCGAGGCGACCATGGGGCAGCGGCTGCTGCGGACGAAGAACAAGATCGAGCACGCCGGCATCGGGTTCCGCGTCCCGGAGCCGCACCGGCTGGCCGAGCGCACGGCCGCCGTCCTCGCCGTCGTCTACCTGATCTTCACCGAGGGCTACGCGACGTTGCACGACGATCTCGCCGCCGAGGCGATCCAGCTCGCCGGCCTGCTCACCCGGTTGCTCCCGGACGACGACGAGGTGCTCGGCCTGCACGCGCTGCTGCTCCTGCAGCACGCCCGGCGCGCCGCCCGGACCGACACGTCCGGCGACCTCGTCACGTTGGAGGACCAGGACCGCGGCCGGTGGGACCGGGACGCGATCGAGGCCGGGCTGACGGCGCTCGCGGCGGCCCGGGCGACCGGCCGGCCGCCCGGCTACTACCGGCTGCAGTCCGAGATCGCGGCGCTGCACTCCACCGCCGTCCACGCGGACGTGACCGACTGGGAGCGCATCGTCGCCGCCTACGACGCGCTGCTCGTGCTGCGCCCGTCGCCGTCGATCGCGCTGAACCGGGCCGTGGCGGTGGGCCTGCGGGACGGGCCGGAGGCGGGGCTGCTCGCGGTGGACGGGCTCACGGTGGACCGGCTCGCGGACCACCCGCTGCTGCCCGCCGTCCGGGCCGACCTGCTGCGCCGGGCCGGACGGCGTCGCGAGGCGGCCGTGGCCTACCGGGACGCCGTCGCCGCAGCCCGGACCGAACCCGAGCGGCGGCTGCTGGAGCGTCGGCTCCGCGAGGTCAGTCCGCCAGGCGGCGGTAGCTGACGTCGAAGTCGGTGGCCCAGACGCGGCCGTCGGGGGAGGCCTCCCAGCGCCCGTCGATCGCCGTCGCGTCCGCCGCGACGACACCGATGAAGCGCTGGTGGAAGTCCGCGGCCGGCCGCGAGGTCATGACCCACTGCCCGTCGTCGAAGGTCATCGCGTAGACGCGGCAGACGTTGCGGGAGTCGGTGTAGAGGACGGTGAAGGCGTCGGAGTGGTCGTCGAGCCCGGTGATGCTATCCGTCCAGGCCGGCGCCAGGCCCTCCCACTCGGGGACCAGTTCGGTCTGCGGATCGGTCCGCTGGGAGAGGAAGCGGCCGCCGTCGAGCCAGCGGAACGTCGTGCGTGCCCTGCTCATGACCCGGTCGCCCTGCGACGTCGTCAGCTCCCACCCGCCCAGCAGGACGCCGAGGCGGGCCAGCCGAGGGTTCACGAAGTTCTCCATGACCCTCAGACTGGCCCACCCGGCCGTACTCATCGACGACGGGGTCAGCCCACCAAGGCGGGGCCGCGCTCGGCCGGTACCTCATCCTGTCCCGCCGGCGCCGACTCCGAGAGGGCCAGCCGCTCGTGCAGCCGTCGCAGCGGCCGGGGCAGCCACCAGTTCCGCGACCCCAGCAGCGTCATCGTCGCCGGGACCAGGAGCATCCGGACCACGACGGCGTCCAGGGCGATCGCCAGCACCAGCCCCAGCCCGATCGCCTTGATCGGCGCGAACCCGCCGAACACGAACCCGGCGAAGACGACCCCGATGATCAGCGCGGCCGCCGTGACGATGCCACCGGTCCGCTGCAGCCCCGCCACCACCGACCCGGCAGCGCCGTCGCCGGCCAGCCAGCGCTCGCGGATCCGCGACAGCAGGAACACCTCGTAGTCGACGGAGAGCCCGAACGCGATGGCGCCGACCAGGATCGGGACGGTCAGGTGCAGGTAGCCGAGGCCGTCGGCGCCGACCAGTCCGGCGAAGTGACCCCGCTGGAACACCCAGACGACCACGCCGAGGGCGGCGCCGATGCTCAACAGGTTGGTGAGGATGGCCTTGATCGGCAGCAGGATCGAGCCGGTGAAGGCGAACAGCAGCGCCAGCGTGCCGAGCGCCACCAGCGCGATCGCCCACGGCAGCCGGTCGCCGAGCATCGCCTGGTAGTCGACCAGTGTCGCGGTGTCGCCGCCGACCTGGACCTCGTACGGCAGGTCGAGCTCGCGGATCGTGGTGACGGCGTCCTGGGCGGCCTGGCCCTCGGCGTGGCCCGACGGGGTCGCCGCCAGCCCGGTCAGGTCGTCGCTCAGCGGCACGACCTCGACGGACTCGATGCCGGGCAGGTCCTCGACGGTGGTGCGCAGCCCGTCGACGGAGGCGGCCGGTGCCGAGGCCACGATCTGGATGTCGCCCGCCCAGCGCGCCTGCTCGGGGAAGTGGGTGCCGAGTTGCGACCACAGCTCGCGGGTGTCGGTCGACGTCGGGAGCATCCGCGGGTCGCCCTGCGAGATGTGCATGTCCGCGACCGGCACCGCGAGCGTGACCAGCGCGGCCGCCGTCGTGACCAGGGTGAGGACGGGCCGGCGCTGCACGCCGCGGGCGACGCGGGCGAACACGCCGTCGTTCTCGTCGCGTTCCGGGGACGGCTTGATCCGGTGGCCGAACTTCGCCAGCAGCGCCGGCAGCAGGGTGAGGGCGGCGGCCATGTCGGCCAGCACGACGGCGGACCCGGCCAGCCCCATCGAGCGCAGGAACGGGTCGTTGAAGACCACCAGCCCGGCCAGCGCCACCGCCACCGTCAGCCCGGAGAACACGACCGTCCGCCCGGCGGTCGCCGAGGTCCGCAGTACCGCCTCGCGCACGTCGGGCGCCGTCCGCCGCTCCTCGCGGAACCGGCTGACCATCAGCAGCGCGTAGTCGACGGCGAGGCCGACGGCCAGCATCGTCGTGATCTGGATCGAGTACACCGACACGCCGGTGACCTGGCTGAACGTGAACAGGATGCCGAACGTCGCGCCGACGCCGACCATCGCGATCAGCAGCGGCAGCCCGGCGGCGAGCAGCCCGCCGAACACCACCAGCAGCAGGATCAGTACGACCGGCATGGACAGCATCTCCGCGCGGGCAACGTCCTCCTGGGCGGTGTCGGCGAACTCGACCTCGGAGAGCGGGCCGCCGGCGACGACGACCGAGCCGGCGTCGATCGCCTCGAGCCGCTCGGCCGCGGCGGTCGCCTCGCCCTCGCCGTCGTCCTCGAGCCCCGGCGCGAGGTCGATCTCGACCAGCACCGCGCCGCCGTCCTCCGACGGGAGTGGCGGTGAGACGCCTGCGATGCCCGGCAGCGCCGCGACGTCGGTGAGCGCGGCGGTGAGCCCGGGGTCGGACGCGCCGACGCCGGTGATGACCGAGGTGATGGTGTCGGGCTGCGGAGCGGCGTCGTCGACGCTCTGCTCGGCCCGGGCGGACTCGCTGCCCGGGACGGTGCCGACGTCGGAGGTGAGGTTCGCGAAGACGCCGGTGCCGATGCCGAACCCGGCGGCGATGACGGCGACCCAGGCGAGGATGACGACGAGGGGCCGCCTGACGGCGAACCCCGTGATGCGGCGCAACATGGCGGCCTCCCAGAGATGTGATCGACTGGGTCGATCGTGTCCCTGGAGCCCCTGCCGGCGAATCGCCGCCGAGAGCGGATTCCGCCCCCGCTCGCAGGAGCGGGGGGCCTCGCTCTCAGGAGTGAGAATCCCCAGGCGTGACCAGGCCGGTCTCGTACGCGAGCACGACCGCCTGGACGCGGTCGCGCAGGCCGAGCTTGCTGAGCATGCTGCTCACGTGCGTCTTGACAGTGTGCTCGGTGACGAACAGCTCCGCGGCGATCTCGGCGTTCGACAGCCCGCGCGCGACCTGGCGCAGCGTCTCGGTCTCCCGCGCGGTCAGCACGTCGAGCCGGCCGTCGTCGGCGCCCTGGCCCGCGCCCGGCGGAGGCCCGCCGCGGCCGACGACGTCGGCGATGAGCCGCCGGGTGACCGACGGCGCCAGCAGCGCCTCGCCGGACGCGACGACGCGGACCGCCTCGACCAGCTCGTCGCGGCGCATGTCCTTGAGCAGGAACCCGCTGGCGCCGGCCCTCAGCGCGTCGTACACGTACTCGTCGAGGTCGAACGTCGTGAGGACGAGCACGCGGGCGTCGGTCTCGCGGCAGATCGCGGCGGTCGCCTCGATGCCGTCCATGTGCGGCATCCGTACGTCCATGAGCACGACGTCGGGGCGCAGCTCACGTGCGGCGGCGACGGCGCGCACGCCGTCCTCGGCCTCGCCGACGACGCTGATGTCCGGCTGCACGTCGAGGATCATCGCGAAGCCGCCCCGCACCAGCGCCTGGTCGTCGGCGATGAGCACACGGATGGTCGGCTCGGGCACGCGCCTATTCTGCCTTTTCCTCCCGGGACTCGCCGCCGCCCAGGACCTGGCGGTCGGCCCTGGGGCGATCTAAGGGCACCGAGGCGCGCACGCGGAACCCCACCCCGCCCGGCCCGGGTCCCGCGTCGAACGACCCGCTCGCGGCCGCGACGCGCTCGCGCATCCCGATCAGCCCGTTCCCGGTGCCGTCGATCGACGACGGTGCGCCGGCGCCGTCGTCGGACACCTCGATGCGCAGCTCGGAGTCGGACCAGGTCAGCCGCACATCGACGGCGCTCGCCGCCGCATGCTTGACGGTGTTGGTCAGCGACTCCTGGACGATGCGGTACGCCGTCGCAGCCAGGTCCGGCGGCAGCGGCCGTGCGTCGCCGTCCTCGGTGAGCGTGGCGGTGAGGCCGGTGTCGCCGACCCGGCGGACCAGATCGGGGAGCGCCTCGAGGCCGGGTTGCGGGGACCGCAGGCTGACGCCGTCGTCGCCCGTGTGCAGGACGCCGAGGACCCGCCGCAGCTGCGCCAGCGCGTCGCGGGCGGTCAGGGAGATGGTGTCGAACATCTGCTCCGCGCGGGCGGGGTCGTGCCGGACGGCGACCGGCCCGGCCTCGGCCTGCACGACGACGAGGCTCATCGAGTGGGCCAGGATGTCGTGCATCTCGCGGGCGATGCGCTCGCGCTCGCGGGTCGCGGCCGTCTCCTGCTGCTGCGTGAGCCGCAGCTCCCGTTCCTCGAGCATGGCGATGCGGAGGCGGCGGGCCCGGGCCGAGACGCCGAGCGCGTAGGCGCCGGCGAAGAAGATGCCGATGACGCCGATGTTCAGCGCCTCGTCCTCGGGCAGCAGGATCGACACCGAGACGCCGACGACGGTGCCGGCCACCGCGATCAGCCGCTTGAGCGGCGGCGACAGGGCCGCGAACGTGTAGGTGGCGACCAGTTGTGCCACCGGGATGTCGTTGAGCCCGCCGGCCATCGAGAGCGCCGTCGTGGTGACGCCGGTGATGGCGGTGACGGCGAACGGGTACTGCCGGCGCCACAGCAGCGGGAGGGCGTTCGCGGACGCGGCCAGGGGGACCCACCAGACGAACCGGTGCTCGACGCCGGCGTCGAGCGTGACGTAGAGCGCGCAGAAGGCCGCGATGACCGCGTCGACGGCGATCGGCGGCAGGCCGCGCGACCACGTCGCCAGCCGTTCGCCGTACTCGCTCAGCTCCACGCGATCAGTATCGACGGCCCGCCGCTCGGAAGTCCTCACTCCCAGGAGCGAGAACCGCAGGCACTCTCTCGCCGGAAGTCATCCGCTCCTGAACGGAAGTCGGATGCCCGGCCGTGGCCGGTCCATCTAGCGTCGACCGCATGCTGACCGTCCGCGGAATCTCCTACCTGGTCGGCGAGGCGAGCACCGATGAGGTGCGGCGGGACCTGAGGGTCATCGCCCAGGACCTGCATTGCACCACGGTGATGCTCATCGGGGACGGGACGCGGCTGATCGATGCCGCCCGCGCTGCCCTCGAGGCCGGTCTCGGCGTCTACATCCGGCCCCACGCTCCCGAGCTGCCTCAGCCGGAGCTGCTGGAGCACCTGGCCGCCGTCGCCGAGGCGGCCGAGGAACTTCGCCGGGTACACCCGGACCAGGTGACGCTCCTGGTCGGCAGCGAGTTCTCCCACACCGCGCCCGGCATCGTCCCCGGACCTCGCTCGTTCCTCCGCTTGAAGCTCATCGTCCGGTTCCACCGCGTGCTGCGGCGCAGGATCGACAGGCGGCTCCACCGGCTGCTCACCCTGGCGGTGACCACCGCGCGACGCGGCTTCGGCGGGCCGGTCACCTACGCCGCGGCCGGGTGGGAACAGGTGGACTGGTCACTGTTCGACCTGGTCGGTGTCAGCCTCTACCGCTCCCGCCGCAACCAGGCCGGCTACGCAGACCGCCTGCGCAGCCTGGTTCGCGACCACGACAAGCCCGTCGTCATCACCGAGTTCGGGTGCGGTGCCTTTGCCGGAGCCGAGCAGCGGGGAGCCGGTTCGTTCTGGATCGTCGACTGGTTCGCCGTACCCCCGCGTATCCGTGGGGACCACCCCCGCGACGAGGCCGTCCAAGCCCGCTACCTCGGTGAGCTCATCGACCAGTACGACGCGGAGGGCGTGCACGGCTGCTTCGTGTTCACCTTCGTCATGCCCGGCTTCCCGCATGACGATGATCCTCGTCTCGACCTCGACAGGGCCGGGTTCGGGGTCGTGGCGGTCACCGGCGACGGCGGGCGCAGACCCAAGGAGGCGTTCCACGAGCTCGCGCGGCGCTACGGAAATCGCATCGCCACCGAGTAGCCGGACGGTGAGAATGGTCCGGTGCTGCTGACCCTGACCTCGACCGCCGGCCACGCCTCCGACCTCGGCTATCTGCTGCACAAGCATCCCGAGCGGGTGCAGAGCTTCGAGCTCAGCGTCGGCGTCGCGCACGTCTTCTACCCGGAGGCGACCGACCAACGGTGCACCGTCGCGCTGCTGCTCGAGGTCGACCCGATCGAGCTGGTGCGCGGCCGGAGGTTCGGCGGCGACGCGCTCAGCCTCGCCCAGTACGTCAACGACCGGCCGTACGCGGCGTCGTCGATGCTGTCGGTCGCGCTGGGCCGGGTGTTCGGGTCGGCCCTGAAGGGACGGTGCGACGCCCGGCCCGAGCTGGTCGGCGTGCCGCTGCCGCTCGAGGTGCGCCTTCCGTCCCTGCCGTCCAGGGGCGGGGCCGACGGCGTCAGCTCCCTGTTCGCGCCGCTCGGCTGGTCGGTGTCGGCGACGGTGCAGCCGCTCGACCCGGAGCTGCCGGCGTGGGGAGACTCCCGCTACGCCGACGTCACGCTGCGGGGCACGCTGCCGCTGGACGTCGCGCTCTCGCACCTCTACGTGCTGCTGCCGGTGCTCGACGGCGCCAAGCACTACTGGGTGAGTAGCGACGAGGTCGACAAGCTCATCCGCAGCGGCGGGTCCTGGCTGCAGACCCACCCGCAGCGCGACGCGATCGTCCGGCGCTACCTGGCGCACAAGCGCGGCTTCGTCGCCGACGCGCTGGCCCGGCTGGCCGAGCTGGACGACGCTCCCGGGGAGGCCGAGGAGATCGACGAGACGGAGGAGGTGGACCCGCCGGCGTCGGTCCCGCTGGCCCAGCTGCGGAAGGCGGCCGTCGTCGAGCAGCTGACGGCGGCCGGCGCGCACCGCGTCGTCGACCTCGGCTGCGGCGAGGGGGCATTGCTGCGCGAGCTGCTGGCCGACGCGTCGTTCACCGAGATCGTCGGCGCCGACGTCGCGCCGCGGGTGCTCGAACGGGCCGCCGCCCGGCTGCACCTCGACCGCATGGGCGAGCGGCAGCGCTCACGCATCACGCTGCTGCAGTCGTCGGTCACCTACCGCGACGACCGCCTGTCCGGCTTCGACGCCCTCGTGCTCATGGAGGTGGTCGAGCACATCGACCCGGAGCGGCTGCCGGCGCTGGAGCGGACGGTGTTCGGCCACGCCCGGCCTCGGACGGTCGTCGTCACCACGCCCAACAGCGAGTACAACGTGTTGTTCGAGACCCTGCCCGCCGGCACGCTGCGCCACCCGGACCACCGGTTCGAGTGGACCCGCGCGGAGTTCGCCGCGTGGGCGACACGTGTGGCGGACGCACACGGCTACACCGTCGCGTTCGCCCCCGTGGGCGAGCCGGACGCCGTCGCCGGACCGCCGACCCAGCTCGCGACCTTCACCCGGTCGGAGGTCCCCGCATGAGCAGCATCGGGATCCCGGAGCTGTCGCTGGTCGCGCTGGTCGGCGTGTCCGGCTCGGGCAAGTCGACGTTCGCTGCCCGGCACTTCGGCCGGTTCGAGGTCGTCTCCAGCGACTTCTGCCGCGGCCTCGTGGCCGACGACGAGAACGACCAGACGGTCAGCGGCGACGCCTTCGACGTCCTCTACTACATCGCCGGGAAGCGGCTGGCCGGCGGCCGGCTCACCGTCGTCGACGCCACGAACGTGCAGAAGGACGCCCGCCGCAAGGTCGTCGACCTCGCCAAGGCGCACGACGTGCTGCCGGTCGCGATCGTCCTCGACGTCCCCGAGAGCGTGTGCGTCGAGCGCAACCGGGACCGGCCGGACCGCGACTTCGGCCCGCACGTGGTCCGGCGCCAGCGCGACCAGCTCCGCCGGTCGCTGCGCGGCCTGGCCAAAGAGGGGTTCCGCCAGGTGCACGTGCTGCGCTCGGCCGAGGAGATCGAGTCGGTCACCATCGTGCGCGAGCGGCTCTACAACGACCGTCGCGACGAGCACGGCCCGTTCGACGTCATCGGCGACGTGCACGGCTGCCGGTCCGAGCTGGAGTCGCTGCTCGGGCGGCTCGGGTATGCCGTCGTGCGCGACGACGACGGGCGCGCCGTCGACGCCGTCCACCCCGAGGGCCGCCGCGTCGTCTTCCTCGGCGACCTCGTCGACCGCGGGCCGGACTCGCCGGGCGTGCTGCGGCTGGCCATGGGCATGACGGCGGCCGGGCACGCGCTCGCCGTCCCCGGCAACCACGAGCACAAGCTGGTCCGGGCCCTGGGCGGTCAGCAGGTCAAGGTGGGGCACGGGCTGGCCGAGACCCTGGAGCAGCTGTCCGCCGAGCCGCCGTCGTTCGCCGCCGAGGTGCGCGACTGGTGCCGCGACCTCGTCTCGCACCTCGTCCTCGACGACGGGAAGCTGGTGGTCGCGCACGCCGGGCTCAAGGAGGCGTACCACGGTCGCGCGTCGGGCCGGGTGCGCGCGTTCGCGCTCTACGGCGACACCACCGGCGAGACCGACGAGTTCGGGCTGCCGGTGCGCTACCCGTGGGCCAACGACTACCGCGGCCGGGCCATGGTGCTGTACGGCCACACGCCCACGCCGGAGCCGGAGTGGGTCAACAACACGATGTGCCTCGACACCGGCTGCGTGTTCGGCGGGCACCTCACGGCGCTGCGCTACCCGGAGCGCGAGGTGGTCCAGGTTCCGGCCGAGCGGGTCTGGTACGAGCCGGTGAAGCCGCTGGTTCCAGCGGTTGCGGCCGGAGAGGCGTCGTCGCGGGCGGGCGACGAGCTGGACCTCACCGACGTCCTGGGCAAGCGGGTCGTCGAGACGGAGCACCACGGCCGGATCACGGTGCGGGCCGAGAACGCCGCCGGCGCGCTCGAGGTGATGAGCCGGTACGCGCTGCATCCGCGCTGGCTGCCGTACCTGCCGCCGACCATGGCGCCGGTCGCGACGTCGCCGCTGCCGGAGGTCTTGGAGCATCCCGCGGAGGCCTTCGCCGCGTTCGCGGCCGACGGCGTCGACGAGGTCGTGTGCGAGGAGAAGCACATGGGCTCGCGGGCCGTCCTGCTGGTCTGCCGCGACCAGGCGGCGGCGACCCGCCGGTTCGGCGCGCCTGCCGGTGAGACGGGCGCGGTGTACACCCGGACGGGGCGGTCGTTCTTCGCCTCGGCGTTGACGGAGGTGCTGCTCGACGGCGTGCGGGTGGCGGTGACGGCGGCCGGGCTGTGGGACGAGCTCGGGACCGACTGGGTGCTGCTCGACGCCGAGCTGCTGCCGTGGTCGGCGAAGGCGGAGTCGCTGCTGCGCGGCCAATACGCGTCGGTCGGGGCGGCGGCGCGGTCGGCGCTGCCGGTCGCGGTGTCTGCCCTCTCCCGCGCGGCGTCACGGGGACTGGAGGTGGCGGCGTTGCTGGACCGGACGACGGCGCGTGCGGCCAACGCGGCGGACTTCGCGGCGGCGTACCGGCGCTACGTCTGGCCGGTCGACGGGCTCGACGGCGTCCAGGTGGCGCCGTTCCAGCTGCTCGCCACGGAGGGCGCGACGTACCACGACCGGCCCCACCCGTGGCACCTCGCGCTGGCCGACCGGCTGGTGGCCGCGGACCCGGTGCTGTTCCGCCCGACGCGGCGGCTGGCGGTGTCGGTGTCGTCACCGGAATCGACCGCCGCCGGAGTCGAGTGGTGGACGTCGCTCACGGACGCCGGCGGCGAAGGGATGGTCGTCAAGCCCGCGGCGAACCTCGTCCGCGGCCGGCGCGGGCTGGTGCAGCCGGGACTCAAGGTGCGCGGCCGCGAGTACCTGCGGATCATCTACGGCCCCGACTACACGCTGCCGGTGAACCTGGAGCGGCTGAAGGACCGCGGGCTCGGGCACAAGCGCTCCCTCGCGCTGCGCGAGTACGCGCTCGGCCTCGAGGCGCTCGAGCGGCTGGCCCGGTCCGAGCCGCTCTGGCGCGTCCATGAACCGGTCTTCGCCGTCCTGGCGCTGGAGTCCGAGCCGGTCGACCCTCGGCTCTGACTCCGTTGCCGCGTCAATAAATGTTGCCGTGGACATAGTGTCCACGTACAGTTTTTCGGGTGATGAAGAAGAACCCGACCGCGGGCTACCTCGTGTGGCGGCTCGCGACCAAGTGGGGCGCGCTGCTCGACCGGGCGCTCGCACCGTTCGGGCTCACGCAGGCGCAGTTCTCCGTGCTCGCCACCCTCTACGGCGTCACCCGGGCCGGCGGGCAGCCGAGCCAGCGGGAACTGTCCGACCACACCGGCCTCGATCCGGTCTTCGTGTCCAAGCTGGTGCGCACGCTCGAGGGCCACGGCCTGCTGCGCCGCACCACCGACCCGGCCGACTCGCGCGCCGTCCGGCTCACCCTCACCGAGCAGGGAGCCGAGATCGCCGAAGCCGCCACCACCCGCGTCATGACGCTGCAGGACCAGCTCGCCGAGCCGCTCGGCGGGCCCGGCAGCGAGCAGACCCGCGACTTCATCGCCACCCTGACCACCCTGTTGCACGCGCCGCCGCCGCCCGACCCCGGGAGGACCCCATGAACACCACCACCCCGCTTCCGGGCGTCGACCTCGGCGACGCCGCCAAGGCCGTCCGCTCCCTCCTCGACGTCGTGCTCGACGCCCAGGACGTCACGTTCGCCGAATGGGTCGCGCTGCGCACGCTCGGCGTCGCCGTCCCCGGGCGGGTGTCGCAGCCTGCCCTGCGCGACGGCGTCGTCCTGGCGCTGGACCTCGACGCCACCCAGGCGACGGCGCTGCTCTGCGCCCTCGAAGGACGCGGGCTGCTGTCTTACGACGGGTTCGAGCAGGTCGGGTTGACCCCCGAGGGCACGGCGTTGTTCGACGAGATCCAGGGCGGGGTCGCCGCCATCACCGCCGAGGTCTACGGCGGCATCGACGCCGGCGAGCTGGCGACGACGCGGCGAGTGCTGGCGTCCGTCGCGGCCCGGGCCACGGAGCTGCGCGCCCGCCTCTGAGCCGGGCCCTCCGGAGAACGTGGACGCGACAGCTCGGCCACGGTGTTGCGACGCTGCACCCGGTGGGTGGCCGAACTGTCGCCCTGGCAACAGCACCGCCACCCACGTCCGGCAGGAAGGTCTGCACGCGGGCGGACCCGTCAGTCCGCCGCCCGCCCACGAGGTCGCGCCCGGCCTTCTCCAGCTGCTCGATCGCGTCCTCCAGCTCGAAGTCCGCCGACCCGGTGAGCTGGTGGAACGCGAACAGGTGCCCGCGCGCCACCTCGGTCGTCTCGAGCGCCTCGGTCAGGGCGCCGACGGCGGCGACGGTGGCCGGGTCGACGCCGTCGGGCGGGGCGGGGAGGTCGTCGGCAGAGGGGTTCATGCGGCCCCCTGTACCCGAACCGGCCGCGAGCACGACTTGACCTCAACAATGGTTGAGATTGGACCCTGGCTCCGTGACCATCACCGAAGACCCCCGCCGGGCCTGGGCCGGGCTCGCCGTCCTCTGCGTGGTGGCGGTGCTCGCCTCGCTCGAGCTGACCGTCACCCATCTCGCACTCCCGGCCATCGACGCCGACCTGCGGCCGTCCGGGACGCAGCTGCTCTGGATCGTCGACGTCTACGCGTTCCTGCTGGCCGGCTCGACGCTGGCGCTCGGCGCCGTGGGCGACCGGATCGGCCGGCGGCGACTGCTGATGATCGGGGCCGCGGCGTACGGGGTCCTCTCGGCGCTCGCGGCCTACGCGCCCACGCCGGACCTGCTCATCGCCGCCCGCGCGCTGCTCGGCGTGGCCGGGGCGACGCTGATGCCGTCGGCGTTCTCCCTGGCGGCGACGTTGTTCGGCGAGGCGCGGCAGCGGGCGGTCGCCCTCGGGATCGTCGTCGCCAGCGTGGCCGGCGGCACGGCGATCGGGCCACTGGTGGGCGGAGCGCTGCTGGAGCGCTTCTGGTGGGGTTCGGTGTTCCTGCTGGGCGTGCCGGTGATGGTGCTGATCCTCGCGCTCGGGCCGGTGCTGCTGCCGGAACACCGGGCCGCCGTCGCCGCCCGCATCGACCTGGCGAGCGTCGGGCTGTCGCTGGGTGCCGTCCTGCCGATGGTGTGGGGGCTGAAGGAGATCGCCGCCGACGGGGAGCGCTGGAGTGCCGTGGGCGCCGTCGTCGCCGGACTGGTCGTCGGTGTCGTCTTCGTCGCGCGGCAGCGGAGACTCGCGGACCCCGTCGTCGATGTGCGGCTGTTCCGGGACCGGGCGTTCTCGGTGGTCGTGGCGACACTGACGATCGGGATCTTCGTGCTCTGGGCCGCGAACTACTACCTGGCCCAGTACCTGCAGCTGGTGAAGGACCTCGACCCGCTCGAGGCGGGACTGTGGACGGCGCCGTCGGCGCTCGGGGTCATCGCCGGCTCGCTGCTGGCGCCCCGGCTGACCCGGCGGCTGCGACCGAGCCTGGTGATCGGTGCCGGCCTGACGGTGTCAGCTGCCGGTTTCGTCCTGCTCACCCAGCTCACCGCGACGTCCGGACTGGGGTTGATGGTGGCCGGGTCGGTGGCGGTGTCGGCGGGGTTCGGCCCGATGATGGCGCTGGCCACGGACGAGGTCATCGGGGCGGCACCGCCGGAGCGTGCGGGTGCGGCCGCCGCGTTGTCGTCCATGGCGCCGCAGCTCGGCGGCGCGCTCGGCATCGCGGTCCTGGGCAGCGTCGTGACGGCGGTGTTCCGGGGCGCGGACACCGGGGCGGACGCCGGGGCGGACACGCTCGGCGCGGTCGTCGCGTCGTCCACGGACGGGGTCGTGCTGGCGGCCGCGCGCGACGCGTTCACCGGCGGCATCGCCGTCGCCGCGACGGTGAGCGCCGTCCTCGTTTCGGTCCTGGCGTCAACCGTTGTCGCCCTGTCGGTCCGCCGGGATAGCGTCTCTCCCACGCCGAGACCCCGTGGGAGTTCCGCATGACCATCGCCCAGCTCGCCGACGAGCTCATCGACCTCCTGTTCGACGCCTACCCGGTCGACGCCTCGCTGCTCGGGCTGCGCGACCGCGAGGACCGCCTCACCGACTACACCGAGGCCGGCGAGGCCGCGTTCGCCGGCCGGCTGACCTCCGTCGCCGCGCGGGCCGAGGCCGTCGACCCCGCCGGTCTCGACGACGCCGACCGCATCACGCGGGCGGTCATCCTGCAGCAGGCCGAGGCCGAGCTGGACCACCTCGCCACCCACGCGGTCGAGTACACCGTCACCGACTCCTTCTTCGCTCCGGCCAGCGCCTCGCTCTCGTCGCTGACCATGATCGGCATCTCCGAGCCCGCGCACGCCGACGGCTACCTCGCCCGGCTGGCCGGGCTGCCGGCCCTGCTCGACACCATCACTCAGCGCCATCGCGCGGGCATCGCCGCCGGGCGGCTGCCGGTGCGCCGGCTGGCCGAGGCCACCGTCGCGCACTGGACCCGCTACGTCGCCAACGCCGCCGACGACCCCCTCCGCCGGCCCGAGCCGGCCGCCGGCAGCGGCACCGACGCCGCCGCGTTCCGCACCGAGCGCGACCGCCTGCTCACCGAGGTCGTCCACCCCGCGATCACCCGCTACCGCGACTCCGTCGCCGCCGACGTCGTCCCGCACGGGCGCCCCGACGACAGGGCCGGGCTGTGCTGGCTGCCGGGCGGCGACGAGTTCTATGCCCGGGTCGCCCGCGCCCACACCACCACCACCCGCACGCCCGACGAGCTGCACCAGACCGGCCTCGACGTGCTGGCCCGGCTCACCGCCGAGTATGCGGAGATCGGCGGCCGCGTCTTCGGCACCGGCGACCAGGCCGCCATCCTGCACCGGCTGCGCACCGACCCCGCCATGCGCTGGCGCGACGGCGACGAGCTGCTCGCGGCCGCGCGCGCCGCCATCCAGCGCGCCGAGCGCGTCGCGCCGCAGTGGTTCGGCCGGCTGCCGTCGCAGAGCTGCGTCGTCGAGGCGGTGCCGGCGTCCGAGGCCCCGGGTGCGCCCGGCGCCTACTACATGCAGCCGGCCCTGGATGGCAGCCGTCCCGGCACCTACTTCGCCAACACCCACGAGGCCGAGAAGCGCGACCGCTACGGCGCCGAGTCCGTCGCCTTCCACGAGGCCGTCCCCGGACACCACTTCCAGCTCACCATCGCCCAAGAGCTCACCGACCTCCCGCTGCTGCGCCGGCTCGCCTCGATCACCGCGTTCGACGAGGGCTGGGGCCTCTACGCCGAGCGGCTGGCCGACGAGATGGGCCTCTACTCCGACGACGTCGCCCTGCTCGGGATGCTGAGCGAAGACTCCATGCGCGCCTGCCGGCTGGTCGTCGACACCGGGCTGCACGCCAAGGGCTGGAGCCGTCAGCAGGCGGTCGACTTCATGGTCGCCAACACCGCGACCAGCCAGATCGAGATCGAGACCGAGGTCGACCGGTACATCTCCGCGCCCGGCCAGGCGCTCGCCTACATGGTGGGGCGCCTGGAGATCCAGCGCATCCGGGCCGCCGCCGAGGCCACCATGGGCGACCGGTTCGACCTGCGCGGCTTCCACGACCTCGTGCTCGGCAACGGCCCGCTCCCCATGGGCGTGCTCGATCAGGTCGTCGGTGCCTGGGCGGCGCGGCAGGACTGACCCGTGGACGAGGTCGGGCTCATCCGCCGCCGGCTGGGCACCGTCGGCCTGGGCGACACGCAACCCGCGTCGTTCGCCGACGCCGCCGACGTGGTGGGCTGGTTCGGTGGCCTGCAGTCGCAGGACTACCACCCGGCGAAATGGGCGATCGCCCAGCGGCTCGGCCCCGGTGTCGGCGACGCCGACCTCGACCGCGCCTTCGACGATGGTGCCATCCTGCGCACCCACGTGCTGCGCCCGACGTGGCACTTCGTCACCCCGGCCGACCTGCGCTGGCTGCTGGAGCTGACCGCGCCGCGCGTGCACGCGCTGAACGCCTATGCCTATCGGGCGACCGGCCTCGACGCCGAGGTGTTGCGCCGCGGCACGGACCTGATCGCCGGCGCACTCGCGGGCGGGAACCATCTGACCCGAGCCGAGGTCGCGTCCATGCTGGACCGCCACGGCATCAGTGCGGTGCGAGTCCGGCTCGGCTACATCCTCATCCACGCCGAGCTCGAGCGGGTGATCTGCAGCGGGCCGCTGAAGGGCAGGCAGCACACCTACGCCCTGCTGGACGAGCGCGCTCCGCAGGCGGCGAGTCTGGACCGCGATGCGGTGCCGACATCGCCGCCGGACTGTCGCTCGCCGCGGACGCGCTCGAGCGCACCGAGGTCGACGGCCTCACCTACTGGTCCGCGCCGGGCGACACTCCCGTGACGGCACCGTCGCCGTCGGTGCGGCTGCTCCAGGCGTACGACGAGTACATCGTCGGCTATACCCAGAGCAAGTACCTGCTGGACCTCGGCGGCCTGGTCGCAGCGGTGCCGGACAAGCTCGCGCTGCCCAACGGGGTCATCGTCGTCGATACCCAGGTCGCCGGCCGGTGGAAGCGCAGCGTCCGCAAGGACGAGGTGGTCGTCGAGGCGGCGCTGTACCAACCCTTCGACGCCGCCGAGTCGCGGGCGTTGCAGGTCGCGGCCGACGAACTGGGCGCGTTCCTGGGAGCACCCGCTGTGGTCGCGGTGAGCGTGCTGTGAGCGGGGGCCGGGTGGTGACCGAGCGGTTCGAGCTCGTGCCGCTGACCGTGGACGACGCCGCGGACATGGCCGAGGTGCTGGCCGACCCCGCGCTGTACGCGTTCATCGGGGGTGCGCCGCCGACGCTGCCGGAGCTGCGGGCGCGGTACGAGAGGCTGGCGGCGGGCCGCTCGCCCGACGGCTCGGAGGAGTGGCTCAACTGGGTCGTGCGCCGCCGGCCCGACTCCCGCGCCGTCGGCTACGTGCAGGCGACGGTCACCGACGAGGGCCGGCAGGCCGAGATCGCCTGGGTCGTCGGGACCGCCTTCCAGGGCCAGGGATACGCGACGGCGGCGGCCGCGGCCCTGGTCGGGTGGCTCGACGCGCGCGGGGTGCACACCGTCGTCGCGCACGTGCACCCCGACCACGCGGCCTCCGAGGCGGTCGCGCGGCGGGCCGGCCTGCACCCGACCGACCACTACGAGGACGGCGAACGGCGCTGGATCCGCCCCCGCATAGGGTGAAGGGCGTGGCTGAGCTCGCGGCGGTGGTGTTCGATCTCGACGACACGCTCTTCGACCACTCCGGCTCCGCATCGCGCGGCTTCGGCACCTGGCTGGCCGGCTTCCACGGACCGGCGACGCCCGAGCTGACGGCCGCCTGGTTCGAGCTGCAGGACCTGCACTTCGGCGCTTGGCGGGCCGGCCTGGTCAGCATGGCCGAGCAGCGCCGCCGCCGCATCGCCGGACTGCTCGAGCTGCTCGGGCGGCCCGCGCTCGAGCCCACCGGGCTGGACGCGCTGTGGGCCGACTACTTCGTCGCCTACCGTTCCGGCTGGCAGCGCTTCGACGACGCCGAGGCGGCGCTCGCGCTGGTGGCCGCGGCCGGTCTGCGCACCGGCATCCTCACCAACGGGCCCGAGGACATGCAGCACGACAAGCTCGCGGTCATCGGGCTGACCGGCCGGGTCGGCCCCGTCCTCACGGCCGACGTGCTGGGGTGCGCCAAGCCCGACCCGCGCGCCTATGCCGGCCTGTGCTCGGCCCTCGGCCTCGACCCTGCAGCCGTCCTCTACGTCGGCGACGACCACGACCTCGACGTCGTCGCCGCCCGCGCGGCCGGCCTGCGCGCCGTCCACCTCGACCGGCGGGGCACCGGCCCGGCCGGCGAACGCGACCGCATCGCCACCCTGCACGACCTCGCCGCCCACCTCGCATAGAACCCGCTCAGCACCCCGGCTTGGAGTTCCGAGGCCGGAGGGCACAAGGTGGGACGGTGACGACGTCGACGAGTCTGCCGGGGCCGGCGGCGGTGGCCGCCGCCCGGGCCACCATCGCCCCGTACATCCGGCCCACGCCGCTGTTCCGTACCCAGGTGGACGGCAGGCCGTTGGTCCTCAAGCTCGAGCACCTGCAGCTCAGCGGCTCGTTCAAGCTGCGCGGCGCGCTGACCGCGCTGCTCGGCGGCGACCGGCCGGAGCACGTGGTGACGGCGTCGGGCGGCAACCACGGGCTCGGGGTCGCGACGGCGGCCGCGCTGCTCGGGCTGCCGGCGACGGTGTACGTGCCGGAAACGGTCCCTGAGACGAAGGCGCGCCGCATCGAGCAGGGCGGCGCCCGGCTCGTCCGCCACGGCAGCACCTACGCCGAGGCCGCGGCCGCCGCCACGGAGGCCGCCACCGAGCCCGGCGCCCGCTACGTGCCCGCCTACGACCATCCCGATGTCATCGCCGGGCAGGGCACGGTCGCCGCCGAGGTGGTGGCCGAGGCGCCGGACGTCGACGCGGTGGCGGTGGCCGTCGGCGGGGGCGGGCTGGCCGCCGGGACGGCGCTGGCCATCGGCGGGCGCACCACGGTCGCCGTCGAGCCGGAGCACTGTTGCGCGCTGCACCGGGCGCTGGAGGCGGGGGAGCCGGTGGATTCTCCGGTCGACTCCGTCGCGGCGTCGGCCCTGGGCGCGACCCGTGTGGGCGAGCTGCCGTTCGCCGTCCTGAGCGCCTCGCCGGTGGTGTCCCTGCTGGTCACCGATGACGAGCTGCTCGCAGCACGGGACCGGCTCTGGGACGAGTTCCGGCTGCTGGTCGAGCCGGCCGCCGCCGTGCCGTTCGCCGCGTGGCTGGCCGGCCGTCTGCCCGGCGAGCTGGCGTGCATCGTGCTGTGCGGGGCCAACACCGACCGCTGATCGGGGCGCCCGAGCCGTTCCCAACGGCCGTCCGCGTCGCCATACTGTGCCGATGATCCGCCCTGCGATCGTCGCGATGGTGCTGCTGCTCACCGCCTGCTCCGACGGCGGGGACGATCCGTCGGCCGGCGCGACGCCCACGCCCACGCCGTCGGCCACGCAGCGCGAGACCGACGAGGGCCTGCGCGCGGAGCTGCTGGAGATGATGGAGCAGGACCAGACCGAGCGCTCGCCCGAGTTCACCGGCGAGTGGAACGACCAGGAGCGCACCGACCGGCTGCGCGAGATCGTCGAGGAGCACGGCTGGCCCGGGTCGGACCTGGTCGGCGACGACGGCGCCACCGCGGCCTGGGTCATCGCCCAGCACTCCGACCTCGACCTGGAGTTCCAGCAGGAGGCGCTGGAGCTGATGCGGCCCGCTGTCGAGGCCGGGCTGGCCGACCCCACCGAGCTGGCGTACCTGGAGGACCGGGTCGGGCTCAACTCCGGCGGCGAGCAGGTCTACGGCACCCAGATCGGCTGCGTCGACGGCGTGCCGCAGCCGGCACCGCTCGCCGACCCCGAGACGGTCGACGAGCGGAGGACGGAGGTCGGGCTGGAGCCGCTCGACGACTACCTCGCCACCCTGAACGAGGCCTGCGCCGCCGAGGCGGCGGCGAGCGCCGGCGCCAGCCCCACCTCCTACGGCTGACCGAACGGCACCCAGCCGCGCGGCTCGAGGTCGTCGAGCCCGTTGGCCTGCACGCCGTCCTGCCACACGGTGTAGAGGGCGTCGCCGACGACGATGGTGCGCCGCAGCTGCGTCCAGCCCTCGCGCGGCGCCTCGGTGCGGGTGATCTGGCCCTGCTCGGTGACGGTGTCGTCGCCGAGCCGGACGACGAGCGCGCTGGGCCCCGTCATCGTCTCGAGCGGTACGACCACCTGGTCGGTGTCGGCCCAGAACAGGAACGCCTGCGGGTCCCACTCGGTCTGCGACCAGGCGTTCGGCACGACGTGCCCGTCGAGCTTGGCCGGCGCGCTGGGGTCGGCGACGTCGAACAGCGACACCTGCGCTCCGACGGTCTGACCCTCGGCGGTGGCCTCCTGGCCGACCCCGATGAGCCGGTCGTCGCCGCCGTCGTGCAGGTAGGACGAGTAGCCGGTGATCTTCAGCTCTCCGGTGACGGCCGGGTTCGCGGGGTCGGAGAGGTCGAGCACGTAGAGCGGGTCGATCTGGCGGAACGTGACCACGTAGCCGGTGTCGCCGAAGTAGCGCACGGCGTAGATCTGCTCGCCCTTGCCCAGCCCGCCGACCTGCCCGAGCGGCATCAGCTCGCCGTCGCCCTCCTCGAGCGTGTAGAGCACGCTCTCGCTGGTGTCGGTGGTGCCGTTCCAGGAGTCGAGGGTGGTGGCGACCCGCAGCACGCCCTCGTGCTCGGACATCGCGTACCGGCCGATGATGCGGCCCTCGACCTCGCCGGACGCGAGGTACTTCGCGGGCACGTTGCCGGTGATGTCGAACGCGTGGATGCCGGTGGTGACGGTGGTCGTCTCCGGCGCCGGCCGGACCAGCCGGGAGGCATCGGGCTCGTCGGCCTCGACGGGGAACGGGTCGCCCCAGCGGGTGGTGGCGACGTAGAGCCGGTCCTCGCTGGCGTAGACGGTGTCGCCGTCGGTCAGCACGCCCACGGCGCCGTCGGCGGACAGCCCCTCGGCGGGGTCGAACGTCAGCACGCTGAGCGTGGTGAACCCGGCGAACTCGTCGGGGCGGCTCAGCTGCTCGCAGTCCAGCAGCTGCCCGGTGACGGGGTCGGCGTCGCCCTGGGTGAAGGTGTAGGCCGGCAGCCAGTCCTCGATGGTGGAGTCGGCGACGATGCCCTGGTTGCGCTCGGTGAGCACGTCCTCGGGCTTGTTCCAGTCCTCCTCCGCCATGGGGAACTGCAGCGTGGGGTAGGAGCTGACGACCAGCCGGACGGTGTCGTCGACCATGCGCGCGTCGACGTAGTTGCCGTCGACGACGAGCGTCGACTCGACGGCCGGCTGGGCCGGGTCGGAGAGGTCGACGAGCAGGACGGTGGTCGTGGTCGTGGGCGCGCCGCCCGCGGGGTAGGTACTGGCGGCGAGGTCGTAGGCGATCATCGAGTTCTGCCGGACCAGCACCACGGCGCGGTCGTCGGCCAGGAACACCGACGCGTCGACGTAGCCGGGATCGGGCAGGATGTACGCCCCGGGTTCGTCGGACTGCGGCTGCACCGGCGGCTCGACCAGCCGGAGCCGGCCGACCTCGCGCGGAGTGTCGCCGGTGACGTCGAGGACGCGCAGGTCACCGCCGGCCGTCGTCACCAGCAGCCGCCCGTCGGTCTTGGCGACGTCGGGCTCGTCGACGCCCGCCTCCTGCACGTTGGTGGTCGAGTGCGGCTGCCGGGCGGCGCTGCCCGCGGCGCCGTCGGCCGCCTGTGGAGCGGCGGCCACGGCACTGTCCTCCATGGCGACGGCGCCACCCGCGGCGTAGAGCCGAGGGTCGCCGACGCCGAGGCCGTACGGCCCCACGCGCTCGCCCGCCTCGGTCTTCAGGTGATTCAGGACGTCCGCACAGGCATCGAAGTACGTCAGCCCCATGACGGCGATCGGGCCGTCTTCTTCATCCGGACCAGCTGAACCGTCCGAACCCCACGAGCAACCGGCGAGCATGCCCAAAGAGACAAGGCCGGCAAACCACCGCCTCATGCCCGATTCGACGGCGGCGGCGACCGGCCGGTTCCGCGCGGCCGCCCGGGTCAGCCCACGTAGCGGTCGAGGAAGTCGTTGCCGAACGTGTCGTCGGGGTCGTAGTCGGCCCGCAGCCGGCGGAAGTCGTCCAGCCGCGGGTAGCGCTCGCGCACCTGGGCGGAGTCGACGGTGAACAGCTTGCCCCAGTGCGGGCGGACGTCGTACGGGGCCAGCGCGCGCTCGATCTCGGCCATGACCGGGCGGACGCCGTCCGGATCCTTCTTCCACGTGAAGTGGAAGCCGGCGACGTCGCGGCCGTACGACGAGCTGAGCCACAGGTCGTCGGCGGCGACGGTGCGGATCTCGGAGATGTGCAGCACCGGCGCGATCCGGTCTGCCAGCTTCGCGACGGCGCCGAACGCCTCGACCGCGTGCTCGCGCGGCACGAGGTACTCCGACTGCAGCTCCTCGCCGCTGCTGGGGGTGAACTCGAGCCGGAAGTGCGGCAGCCGGTCGTACCAGGGTCCGGGGACGCCCAGCTGCTCGGTGCAGAACTCGGCGGGCATGCCCGGCACCGGGTGCCGGGGGCCGTCGGCCAGCGTCGCGCCCATCCAGGACGGCTCGGGCGTCCAGTCGTCGCTCTCGCTCACCCGGTGCTTGACCCAGCTGAGCGCCGTCCCGCTGGCCCAGTCGGTGAAGATGCTGACGCTGTAGGCGGTGGCGAAGATGTCGTCGAACCGCTCCGCGGCGGTGCTGAGCGCGAGGTCGTCATAGACCACCTGCCGCACTTCGAAGGCCGGCTCGAGGTCGAGCGTCAGCGACACGACGACGCCCAGCGCGCCCAGCGCCACGACGGCGCCGTCGAAGTCCGGCTCGCCGCGGCGCAGGGTGACCAGCTCGCCGTCGCCGCCCACCAGCTGCACGGCGGACACGGCCGTCGCGAGGTTGCCGTTGCCGTCGCCGGACCCGTGCGTGCCCGTGGCGACCGCCCCCGCCACCGAGATGTGCGGCAGCGAGCCGAGGTTGTGCAGCGCCCAGCCCTTGCGCTGCAGCTGGGTGGCGAGGTCGCCGTAGCGCAGGCCGGCCGCGACGGTCACCGTCCGGTGCGCGCGGTCGACCTCGATGTGCGACGGCAGGCCGGCCAGCGACACCAGCTCGGCCGTCGTGTCGGCGACGTCGCTGAACGAGTGCCGGCTGCCCAGCGCCCGGATGCGGTCGCTGCGTGCGACGAGGTCCTGCAGCTCCTGCACCGTGCCCGGGGTGTGCACCCGCGTGGCCGCATAGGTGAGGTTGCCCGCCCAGTTCGTCCGTTCCGCGCTCACAGCGAGCAGCGTACGGCCCGGGTCCGGGGAGCGCGTCGGCGGCCGGGTCGGCAAGATGGTGCGCATGAGGCCCTGGCTGCAACAGTGGATGGACGACCTCGAGAACGAGCGCTACTCCGAAGCCGACGAGAACGTCCACTTCACCGAGAACCTGGCCGAGACCGTGATCGCCGAGTACTCCCTGCCCGGCCAGCTGGTCCTCGACCCGTTCACGGGATTCGGCACCACGCTGGTCGTGGCCGAGCGGATGGGCCGGTCCGGGCTGGGCGTCGAGCTGCTGCCCGAGCGCGCGGACATGGTCCGGCGCCGGCTCGGGGGCCGCGGCGAGGTCATCACCGGCGACGCCCGCAAGGTCGCGGCGCTGGTGGACCGGCCGGTCGACCTGTGCCTGACGTCGCCGCCGTACATGACTCTGATGAACCACCCCGAGAACCCGCTCAACGCCTACGAGACCCTCGACGGCGACTACACCACATACCTGTCCGAGCTGGACGCGATCTTCGGCCAGGTGGCCGGGCTGCTGCGGCCCTGGGGGCACCTCGTCCTCAACGTCGGCAACATGATCGACGACGGCATCGCGACGACGTTGGCGTGGGACGTGGGGAAGATAGTCGGCAAGCATCTGACGTTCCGGCAGGAGACGTTCCTGTGCTGGGACGAGCAGCCCGAGTGGCTCACCGGCGACTACTGCCTGGTGTTCCAGAAGCCCGGCGACGCCTAGAGGGGCTTGTGCCAGACGAGGAAGTCGCACGGCGTCGCGAGCAGCGGCGCCAGGTGCGGATAGTCCTCGTCGATGGTGCCGCGCCGGACCACCCGGTAGCCGCGGCGCTCGTACCACTGGGCGAGGAAGGCCTTCGCCGGGTGCGTCCACGTCCGCGGCACCAGCAGCTCCAGCCGCATGATCGTGCGGCCCTCGCCGCGGCTCTGCTCCTCGGCGAAGCGGACCAGCGCCCGCCCGACGCCGCCGCCCCGGTGATCGGGGTCGGCGGCGAGCATGCCGAACTCGCCGGTGCTGGCGTCCCAGCGTTGGATCCGCACGCACCCGATCGTCCGGTCCCCGACGCGGGCGACGGCGATCTCGCCGGCCCTTATGAACCCCGCCATCTCGGCCGCGGACGTCCGGCTGGCGCCGTCGAGCCACAGCCCGGTCTCTGAGGCGGCGTAGACCTCGTTGACCAGACCGGTCAGTCGATCCACCAGCGCGGCATCGTCCGCCGCCTCCGGCTCCAGCAGCTCGACGGCCGGCTCACTCATACCGTTGGCGTTCTCGGAACGGCCAGGTCCATACTTCCTGTGTCTACCAGCAACATCGGGAGGTCGACATGCCGGTGACCCGTATCCTCCTCGATCAGGACCTCGTCGCTGAAGTCCACCGCCGATCCGGCGTTGCATCTGCAGAGCACGCTGTCACCATCGCGCTTCGCGAATATGTCACTCGCCGTCGCCGTATCGCCCTCGACCAGTTCGCCGTCCTTGCGGCGGACTGGGACTACGTCCGGTGGGAGCGCCGTCGAGCGGAATGAATGAGGTTTCCCGGCCCATGTGTGCCGTGTCTCCGCGTGATCATGTTCGTCTGCGGTCACTGAGACGCCGCCAGGGAACCTGATCACCTGAGCCGGAGAGGCCGGTCACGACGGTGTCCGTCGTGACCGGCCTCGATATCGCAGTCAGGACGAGCGGCGCATCGCGCGGGTGCCGACCGCCAGGCCGAGGGCCGCGACCGCCGCCGACGCGACCATCGCGGCCAGCACCGTCGACGCGGGGAACTCGCCGTTGAAGAGGGCTCGCTCGGCGTCGACGACGTAGGTGAGCGGGTTGGCGCTCGACAGCGCGCGCAGCCAGCCGGGACCGTCGTCGACCGGGAGCAGGATACCGGCCAGGAGCAGCAACGGGAACAGCACGGTCTGCTGCACCGTCCAGAACAGCCACTCGGTGTTCTTCGACGCCAGCGCCAGCGTGTACGACAGCGCGCCCAGCCCGACGGCCATGACGGACAGGATCGCCACGCCGACGACGACGCCCAGGACGTGCAGGTCGAAGCCGAACGGCACGCACACCAGCACGATGATCGCCGTCTGCACGATCATCGGGACGATCTCCTTGAGCGCCCGGCCGATGATGAGCGCCGGCCGCCGCAGCGGAGTGACCAGCATGCGCTCGTGCGCCCCGGTCTGGATCTCGAACAGCAGGTTCGACCCGGTGAACGAGGTGCTGAACAGGCACGACATCACCACGATGCCGGGCACGAACCACTGCAGCGCCGATCCGCCGCCCTCGACCTCGGGAAGGAGCGGCGCGAACAGCCCGAGGAACACCAGCGGCTGGATCATGCTGAAGACGACGGAGAACGGGTCGCGCAGGACGGGCCGCAGCTCGCGGCTGAAGACGGTGACGGTGTCGGTGACCAGAGTCGTGCTGCTCATGCCACGACCTCCTCGGCGATAGCGGTGTCGGTGACGGTGTCGGCTGCGGTGCCGCCCTCGCGGAGGCTCCGGCCGGTGAGGTTGAGGAAGACGTCGTCGAGAGTGGGGCGGCTGACGGCGGTGGACTCGACGGCGATCCCGGCGGCGTCGAGGTCGCGAATGATCCCGGGGACCAGGCGCGGCCCGCCGGCGGCCCGCACCTCGAGCGACGCGCCGTCGACGGTCACCGTCGCGCCGGCCAGGGACGCCAGCCGCGCGGCCGCCTGCCCGGCATCGGACGCGGACCCGAAGCCGAGCGTGATCCGGTCGCCCGCGTGGTCGGCCTTGAGCCGGGCCGGGGTGTCGTCGGCGATGACAGTGCCGTGGTCGATGACGATGACCCGCTCGGCCATGGCGTCGGCCTCGTCGAGGTAGTGCGTCGTCAGCACGATCGTCGTGCCGTGCTCGGCGCGCAGCTTCAGGATGTGCTCCTGCAGGTTGGCCCGGTTCTGCGGGTCCAGGCCGGTCGACGGCTCGTCGAGGAAGAGCAGCCGCGGGGCGTGGATGAGGCCCATCGCGATGTCCAGCCGCCGCTTCTGCCCGCCGGACAGCGACGACGTCGGCCGGTCGGCGACGGCGGCGAGGTCGAGCGAGGCGACGAGCTCGTCGGCCCGGGCCTTGGCGTCGCGGACGCTCATGCCGTAGGCGCGGCCCTGGCTGACCAGCTCGTCGCGGCCGCGCTGGCTGAGCGCCGCGCCGTTGCCCTGGCCGATGTAGCCGATGACCCGGCGCACGTCGCGCTGCTGGGCGACCACGTCGAACCCGGCGACCGTCGCCGTGCCCGAGGTCGGCGGGATCAGCGTCGTCAGCATGCGCAGCGTCGTCGACTTCCCTGCGCCGTTCGGCCCCAGCAGGGCGACCAGCTCGCCCTCCGCGACGTGCAGGTCGAGCCCGCGAACGGCTTCGACCGTCTCCTTCTTGACCGTGAAGTGCCTGGTCAGACCGTTGGTCTGGATCATGGTGGCGTTCATGGGATCCACGCTAGAATCCATTCCGGCCACTTTCTGACCTCAATTGCGAGGACGCTGAAGACATGGCGAACACGAGTGCTCGAATGCTCCGGCTGCTGTCCCTGCTGCAGACGCATCGGTACTGGCCAGGGGAGGAGCTGGCCGACCGGCTCGGCGTCAGCCCGCGCACGCTGCGTCGCGACGTCGACCGGCTGCGCGAGCTCGGCTACCCCGTCGACGCGGCCCGGGGCGTGGCCGGCGGCTACCAGCTGCAGGCGGGGGCCGCGCTGCCGCCGCTGCTGCTCGACGACGAAGAGGCCGTGGCCATCGCGGTGAGCCTGCGCACGGCCGCCGGTGGCGCCGTCGCCGGCATCGAGGAGACGTCGGTGCGGGCACTCACCAAGGTGGTCCAGGTGCTGCCGCCCCGGCTGCGCCGCCGGGTCGACGCGCTGCACACCTACACCGTCCCGTCCATCGCGGGCGGCGGACCGCGCGTCGACTCCGCCGCGCTCACCGTCCTCGCGCAGGCCTGCCGCGACGACGAGCGGCTGCGGTTCCGGTACGCGCCCCGCGAGGGCGAGCCGGCCGGCCGGCTGGTCGAGCCGTACCGGCTGGTGTCGCGGGGACGGCGCTGGTACCTCGTCGCGTGGGACGTCGAGCGGCACGACTGGCGCACGTTCCGCGTCGACCGGCTCTCCGACCCGGCGACGACGGGCCAGCGCTTCCGCCCGCGCGAGCTGCCGGCCGAGGACGCCGCCACCTTCCTCAGCGAGCGGCTGGCCGCCATCCCGACCCGCTACCAGGTGGTGGTCGACGTGAAGGCGCCGGCCGACCGGGTGAAGCGGCAGGTGTGGGGGTGGGGCACGATCGAGCCGACCGGCGAGGCGACCTGCCGGCTCACCATGAACGTCGACACCCTGGACTGGCCGGCGTTCGCGCTGGGCTCGATCGGCGCCGAGTTCGACGTCGTGGCGCCGGCCGAGCTGCGCGACTACGTCCGCGGCATGGGCGAGCTGTTCCTCCGCTCGGCCTAGATCAGGCCCGGCTCAGCCCGGGGACCCCCTCCTCGACGACGTACGACGTGACGGTGCGCGCGGGCGACGTCCGCTGCCGGACGGTGTCGACCACGCGGTAGTCCGCGCGGGCCAGCTCCGGCGTGACCGTGATCAGGACGTGCCCACGGCCTGCACCGGCCATCCGGAAGTGCGGGTTCTCGGGGTCCGGGTCGTGCTGGACGGAGCCCGCGACCTGGCCGCCGCTGGTGATCGAGGTGCCGGTGAACTCGACGCCGACCGTCGGCGACGACGGGTCGTCGAAGTCGAGCTTGAGGTCGGCCGCCCGGTTGGCGTGGATGTCGCCGGAGAGCACGATCGGGTTGCGCGGCCGGCCCGACGCCATCGCCTCGAGCACCTGCTGGCGCGAGACGCGGTAGCCGTCCCACTTGTCGTTCTCCGCACCCACGTCGGGGTCCTCGAAGAACGGCACCTGCTGGGCCAGCACGTTCCACGTGCTCGTGCTGCCGTTGAGCCCGTCGAGCAGCCACCGCGTCTGCTCGGCGCCGAGGATCGTGCGGCCGGGCTCCCAGGCCTCGGGGCCGTCGGCCTCGATGTCGGCCACGTGGTCGGTGCGGTACTGCCGGGTGTCGAGGATGTTGATCGTCGCCAGCCGCCCCCACTGCAGCCGCCGGTAGAGCTGGATGCTCGGGCCGTCCGGGCGCTGTGCCGCGCGGAAGGGCATGTGCTCCCAGTACGCCTGGAACGACGCGACCTTGAGCGCGGCGAACTCGTCGGCGGGGCGGTCCGGGTCGGCGTCGTCGCCGGCCCAGTTGTTCTCCAGCTCGTGGTCGTCCCAGGTGATGCCGAACGGGACGGCCGCGTGGACGGCCTGCAGGTCCGGGTCGCTGTGGTACTGCCCGAGCCGGACGCGGTAGTCCGCGAGCGTGGCCAGCTTGGCGTCGGGCAGGTGGCCGCGCCCGAGGTTGCCCTGGCCGCCGCCCTCGTAGATGTAATCGCCCAGGTGGAACACGATGTCCGGGTTCCCGGCCAGCATGTCCTGGTAGGCGGTGTAGTAGCCGGCCGTGTAGTTCTGGCAGCTCGCGATCGCGAACCTCCAGGACGACGGCAGGGCGTCCGGCGCCGGGGCGGTGCGGGTGCGCCCGACGGGGCTGAGCTGGCCCTCGGCGCGGAACCGGTAGAAGTACCAGCGGTCCGGCTCCAGCCCGGCGACGTCGACGTGGACGGTGTGTGCGTCCTCGCGCCGGGCCATCGTCATGCCGCGGCGGACCAGGCGCGTGAACAGCTCGTCGTGCGCGACCTCCCACGACACCGCGACCGGCCGCGACGGCATGCCGCCCGCGCCGTCGAGCGCGACGGGGTCGGCCGCCAGCCGGGTCCAGATGACGACGCGGTCGTGCAGGGGGTCGCCGGACGCGACGCCGAGCGTGAAGACGCCGTCGGTCAGCTTGGCCGGCGCCGGGGTGGGCGAGGCCCAGGCGATGCCGCCGGTGGCGGCGGTGCCGACCAGCGCGGCGGCCGTCGCGCCGCCGAGCTGCAGGACCCGGCGGCGGGTGAGCTTCTGCTCCATGGGGCGGGTCCTCTCAGCCGCGGAGGCGGCGGGCGGCGGGAATGCCGTGCGGGGGCTCGTCGCGCAGGATCCAGAAAGGGTTGCTCTCGCCGATGACGCGGTTCTGCGCGTCGCGGGCCTGCAGTCGCACGAAGGAGCCGTCGCCGGGGACCACGAGGTGGTCGACCCGCCCGTTCACCAGCGACGCGGCCGGCACGACGGTGCTCGTCGTGGCCGGCGACGGGTCGGCGACGCCGGGGAGGTCGACCGGGCTCTCGATGATGTGCAGCGCACCGCCGTCGGGCAGGCCGGTCGCCGTCAGCCGCACGTTGAGCCGGGCCGCGGTCGTCACCAGCGCCGAGCCGAGCGCTCGCCGTCCGGCCAACTCGATGTCCATGGCGCCGCGCCAGCGGACCGGGTCCACCCACCACGCGCGGCCCGCCCGCAACGCGTCGACCAGGTCGTTCTTCGCCTTCGACGCCGCCCAGACATAGGTGATGTTGTTGTCGGCGAGGTTCGCCCAGTTCTGGCCGGCGTGGTCGTCGCTGACGCCGACCCCGGTGATGAACAGCGCGTTGCGGGCCGCGGCGTCGAACACCCACCGCAGGTCGTCGAACGGGGTGCGGCCGATCTCCATGAGGTCCGCGCCCAGGCTGTTCCGCTCGATCATCAGCCGGACCAGCTCCTCCGGCGTCGCGGCGTCGAGCGGGTGGTTCCACTGGACCAGCGCGCCGTGGGCGTGCATGAACTCGATCATCTCTTCGGTGAGGTCCGGGTCGTTGTTCCGCCGCGGCGGGCTGGGCAGCTCCGGCATCGCGAGCTCGCCGCCGATCCAGTTGAGGTGGCGGACCATCGACATCTCGAATGCCTCGTAGTGCGTGACGTCCGCGAACTCGCCGGCGTAGTTCGCCAGGACCTCGCGGCGCAGCTCGATGCCGCCGGCGCCGTCGCGGCGGCCGTAGTCGATGCGCAGCCGGTCCGCGACCACCTGGGTCGGTGCCTGGCCCGTGACGCGGACGCCGAGGCGCAGCTGGTGCATCGAGTTGTCCGCCGCGACCAGGTCCGGCCAGATCGCCCGCATGTCGTCGACGGGGCGCAGCGTGACACGCTGCCACTGGTTCTGCGGGACGGGGATCTCGACGTAGCCGCGCAGCCCCTCGGCGCGCCGGACGATCGCGCCCGAGGTGCTGCCGCCGATGCGGTACTGCAGCAGGTAGCGACCGGCGGCCCGGCCGCCGCGCGCCGGGTGGTACGAGGTGTTCAGCTCGAGGACCAGCTCACGGCCCGGGCCGGTCTGCTCGGCCAGCACGTCCAGCTGGAGCGTGGAGTCGGCGAGCGAGCCGCTGAAGGTCTGGTTCCACGCCGCGGCGGTGTACCAGAGGATCCCCCAGCCGGTGCCGGCCGCCGTCAGGCGCATGGCCTTGCCGGGCTCGTCCGGCGAGTGCGGGTCGTCGACGAACTCGGCCGCGCCGCTGGTCACCGCGCCCTCGGTGGAGCGCGTCCAGGTCCACTCCATGGTGTTGACGACCTCGCGCAGGCCCTCGAAGCGGACCTCGCGGCGGTGGTCGTGCGCGCCCACCCGGAACTCGTGGTCGGTCCACCAGATGACGTCGACGGCGTTCAGCCGCGCCTGCCGCAGGTGCGTCTCGTAGCTGGCGGTGCCCTCGCTGAACGAGCCGTGGATGTGCATCGCCATGCTGACCGGACGGAGGTCGCGGGCCGCAGCGGCCGCGGGCAGGGCCTGGACGAGCGGGAGGGCGAGCCCCGCGGCTGCCGCGCCGCCGGCCGTCGCCAGCAGGGTCCGGCGCGAGACCGCCCCGTCGTTCTCCGTCGTGGCAGCGTCGCGCATGCCGTGCCTCCGTGATGGTCTCCGATGGATGGTCGGAGATCACCGTAGGAACCGGTCCGGAGGCCGCAAAAGGGATGTATCAAGGATTCACCGACCCGTCGAGCGGGCGTCGCGGAACGTTCGCCGCCAGCCGCTGCGCGGCCGGATCACGGACGGCGGACGCAGTCGCTGCCCGGCTGGGGACAGTCCGGCGCGATCTCCGGAAGCAGGGTGGCCAGCTCGTCGGCGAAGGCCACCAGGGCGTCGCGGTCGCGTTCCGGGTCGTGGGGCCTGTGCTCCACGGCCAGGCCCAGTTCCTGGGGGACGACCACGACGTCGACGCCGGCCGTCGGGGGCGTGGAACCGATCACCTCGAAGTAGACGGCGTTCTCCGTCCCACCCGCCAGGTCGAGCACCTCTGCGCCGGGGGCGTCCATCGTCCACACCAGCCCCGCCACCTCGCCCGACGTCGTCCGGGCCGACAGCGAGCCGGTCTCGGTGGCCCAGCCGCAGACCAGGCCGTAGAACGAGACGTTGTCGCGGCGCAGCTCCGGCCGTTCGCCGAGCACGGCCGCGGCGCTGTCCGTCAGCGCGTCGCACTCGGGCAGGGCGACCACCTCGGGCGGCTCCGGCAGGTCCGGGAGCCGCGGCAGCACCAGCTCGGCCAGGGCGATCGCCTCGTCGTGGCCGGGGAGGTCCCGGAGCCGGAGCACACGGCCATCCTCGAACACCTGCAGGCTTCCGTCCGAGACGAAGCGGGCGTCTTCGCCCAGCCCCGGCACCTCGGCGCCGGGCGGTGGCCCGGCAGGCGCGACGGCCTGCCGGTAGAGCAGCTCGTGGTCGGCCAGGGTCATCGGCTGGGCCGAGACGTCGATGCGGACGGTCGAGCCGGCCGCTGACGGGCCGCCGCCGAGGACGAGGTCGCATCCGTCGAACGTCTGGACGTCGACGGGCCCGGGCCGCTCGACCAGCTCGACCTCGCCTCCGAGGATCTCGCCCGCCTCGTCGGCGCCGATCAGCTCGCAGATCCCGGCCGTCGCCCGGTCCGGGAGACGATTGCGGTCGACCGGGTACGCGACCGGCGGTTCGGGTGCGGCCTCGGGCAGTTCGGCGGCGAACGCCCGGGCCAGCGCGATCAGCGGGTCGTGGTCGGTGCCGTGGTCGTGCGGCTGGTGCTGGACGTAGCCGCCCAGACGCCAGCCGTCGACCACGAACTGGACCGTGCCGAAGGCGTCCTCGTGCGAGAGGTACCTGGCGGGCGCGCCGCCGAGGTCCAGGCTCTCGTCCTCGGTCGCGTCGGCGGCGCCCTCGAGCACACTCCGGTCGCCCAGGGTGGTGTGCGCCTGGATCACGTCGCCGCCGCGGGACCAGGAGCAGAGCAGCCGGTCGTCGGCACGGTCGCGCCGCCGGTCGGCTTCGCCGCCGAGCAGGGTCTCCGCCTGCGGGGTGACGGCGTCGCAGGCGGGCAGCGCGACCTCCGCCGGCGCGGGCCGATAGCCGCCGAGGCGCGACAGCACCGGCCGGACGACCTCGCTCAGCACCGGGATCTCCGGGAGGTGGTACCGGCCGGACAGCCGGACCAGCCGGTCGCCGGCGAGCACCTGCAGCCAGGTCGGGGTGAAGAGGTCGGCCGCGGTGCCGAGTCCGGGCACCTCGATCGTGCCCCAGTCCGCGGCCATCGCCTCGTGGTCGGCGAGCTCGGCCCGGTCGAGCGACACCCGGAGCAGCAGCTCGTACGTCGGATCGGTGCCGGCCTCGTCGACGGTGATGCGGCAGTTGTCGAACGACCAGTCCTCCTCCAGCGGGCCCGGCTCCTCCGTCAGGGTCACGTCGGCCGCACCGAGCGCCGTCCGGACCTCGTCGGCGCGGAGCAACTCGCACACGTGCGTCCCGGCCGGTGCGTCCGGCCCCGTGTCGTCCTGCGCCCCGGACCCGCACGCGGCCGCCGCGAGGAGGACCGCTGCGCCGGCAACGGCGGACCGGAGCCGCATCGATGATCACCCGTCCCGACCTCGAACCCTGTGCCATGAAGACGGCCCGCCCGCCCGCGGCGGTTGCACGGTCCGGAACTGCCTGCTGGCGCAAGATTCGGTCCAAACGGTTGAAACCCGGTCGGTTGCCGGGCGGGCCCTGCGCCGACGCGGGAGAATGGGCGCCATGTCTCGCCTGAGCGCCCCCACGCGAGTGCCGGTCGGCACACAGGTCGTCGTGCACGGCACGCCGGCCGACGCCGCTGCCCCCGGCTCCGGCCGTGGTCTCGCCGGACGTGTCGTCCGCGAGGCCGACGGCACCTACACCGTCGCGATCGGCGACGGGCGCCTGGTCGATGCCGACCCCGACCAGCTGACCGCACTCGCCGACCCGCTCTCCCGGCTGCCCGAGCCGGTGCGCTCCGGCGCCCCGCGCGACCTGGTCACCACCCGCACCCTGTACGCCGCCGCGGTGGGCCGGCCGTCCGCCGACCCCGCCGCGCCGCTGACCGTCCGCGGCGTCTTCCAGGCGCCGACGGCGGCGTTCTGGTCGCTGCGCAAGCCGCCCGAGCAGGTCACCGGGCCGGGACCGTCCTGGCTCTCGTGGGAGGTCGAGCACTTCTGCCGGCTCGCGCTCGACGCCGACCCCGAATGCCTCGAGCTGTTGTGGTCGGCCCGCCCCATCTGGGTGAGCGAGGCAGGCCGCGAGCTGCTCGACCTCCGGCCGGCGTTCCTGTCGCAGACCATCTCCGCCGCCTATGCCGACCACGTGCTGGCCGGGTTCAAGCGCTTCGACGACGAGCACGTCCAGGGCGAGCCGCGCGACTCCGGCGCGGCCGATCTGCTGCGGCTGCTGGTCGACGGCCTCGCCCTGCTGCTGACGGGCGACACCGGCGTGCCGTCCGCCGAGCACCAGGAGCGCCTGGCGTCGGTGCGGGCCGGCGCACTGCCCTGGGACCAGGTCGACTCCTACCGCCTCGAGCTGCAGCAGCAGCTCGACGACGTCGCCGCGGCGTCGTTCCTGCCGCCCGGCCCCGACATCTCGCGCGTCGACGCCTGGCTCAGCGACCTGCGCCGACGCGACCTCGACGCGAGCTCCTGACTCTGCCCGATTGGACCGTGATCAGCAGGGTAAGTCCGCTACGTCACGAAAGTCCGATGAACGGGGACGAAGGAGCTGGGATGATCATCCTGGGTGTCGTTCTGCTGCTGATCGGGTTGCTCGCGGGCGTGGGCATCCTGACGACCATCGGCATCATCCTGCTGATCGTCGGTGCGGTGCTGTACGTCCTGGGCGCCGCCGGCCGTCCGCTGGCCGGCCGCAAGCACTACTGGTAGCGCCCCTCACGGCACCCGGCCGGGGCTACAGACGGCGGTACATGATGTGCAGCCCGACGTAGCCCCGGTCCGGGTGCCGGAACGCCTCCGGGAGCGTCCCGACGACCTCGAACCCGAGCGACCGCCACAGCGCGACCGCCCGCGTGTTCGTCTCGACCACCGCGTTGAACTGCATGGCGCGGTAGCCGGCGGCGCGCGCCCAGTCGAGGACGTGCTCGCCCAGCGCCCGCCCGACGCCGCGCCCGGAGTGCTCCGGCGCGACGATGAAGCTCGCGCTGGCGATGTGGTCGCCCGGGCCCAGGTGGTTGCGGTTCATCTTCGCCGAGCCCAGCACCGTGCCGTCGTCGCCGACCGCGACGACCGTGCGGTCCGGAGGCGCCAGCATCCAGATCCGCCGCCCCAGCTCGACGTCGAGGTCGCGGGGGAGCGTGTACGTCTCGCCCGCCGCGACGATGCCCCGCAGGATCGGCCAGACGGCCGGCCAGTCGTCGTCGCGGGCGTCCCGGATCTCCATGCCGCGAGCCTAGGCTTCCTTCTGGGACGACATCAGCCAGGCATGAGGAGACGGCGTTGACCAGCCTGTACGACATTCCGCTGCAGACCATCGACGGGGTGGACGCCTCGCTCGGCGACCACAAGGGCAGCCTCCTGCTGCTCGTCAACGTCGCCTCGAAGTGCGGCCTGACCCCGCAGTACGAGGGCCTCGAGCGCCTGCACGAGCGCTACGCCGGCCGCGGGTTCACGGTGCTCGGCTTCCCGTGCAACCAGTTCGGCGGCCAGGAGCCCGGCACCGCCGAGGAGATCCAGGAGTTCTGCTCCACGACCTACGGCGTGACCTTCCCGCTGTACCGGAAGGCCGACGTCAACGGACCGTCGCAGCAGCCGCTGTACGCGGAGCTGACGCAGGTCGCCGACGCCGAGGGCGAGGCCGGTGACGTGCAGTGGAACTTCGAGAAGTTCCTGGTCTCGGCCGACGGCGCCGTGCTGGGCCGGTTCCGCCCGGGCGTGCTGCCGGAGTCCGACGAGCTGGTCGGGGCCATCGAGGCCAACCTGCCGCGCTGACCCCTGCCGCCCGCCCGCTACTGTCGCGTCTCGTGGAGACGAGACAGCTGGGGCGGACCGGCCGGCAGGTCGGTGTGGTGGGGTTCGGCGCGTGGCAGATCGGCGCCGACTGGGGCACGGTCGACGAGGACGCCGCGATGGCGGCGCTCGAGGCCGCGGTCGACGCGGGCGTGACGTTCATCGACACCGCGGACGTGTACGGCGACGGGCGCAGCGAGCGGTTCGTCGGCGAGCTGCTGCGGCGCCGGCCCGACGCCGGGCTCACGGTGGCCACCAAGATGGGCCGGCGGGCGAATCCGCACGTGCCGGGTGCGTACACGCTGGACGCCTTCCGGGCGTGGAACGACCGCAGCCGCGAGAACCTCGGCGTCGACACCCTCGACCTGGTGCAGCTGCACTGCCCGCCCACCGAGGTCTACTCGCGCGACGCCGTCTTCGACGCACTGGACACGCTGGTCGAGGAGAAGCGCCTGCGGGCCTACGCGGTCAGCGTCGAGACCTGCGACGAGGCGCTCGCGGCGATCCGCCGGCCGGGCGTGGCCAGCATCCAGATCATCCTCAACTGCTTCCGGCAGAAGCCGCTGGACGAGGTGCTGCCCGCGGCCGTGGCGGCCGGCGTCGGCATCATCGCCCGGGTGCCGCTGGCCAGCGGCCTGCTGTCGGGCCGCTACGACGCGTCG
Organism: Jiangella mangrovi; assembly: GCF_014204975.1. Taxonomy (NCBI): domain Bacteria; kingdom Bacillati; phylum Actinomycetota; class Actinomycetes; order Jiangellales; family Jiangellaceae; genus Jiangella; species Jiangella mangrovi. Next base: position 1,785,932 of record NZ_JACHMM010000001.1, on the reverse strand, counting down.
ACGACCTTCGGGCCGAACGACCACCGCACGTTCAACCGCGCCGGCGAGGCCTTCGACGTCGGCGAGACGTTCTCGGGCGTCCCGTTCGAGGTGGGCGTCGAGGCGGCGCGCGAGATCGCCGCGCTGACCCCGTCCGGCGCCACCACGGCCCAGCTGGCGCTGCGCTGGATCCTCGACCAGCCGGGCGTCTCGGTGGTCATCCCCGGCGCCCGCAACCCGGAGCAGGCCAGGGCCAACGCGGCCGCGGCGGACCTGGCGCCGCTCGACGGGGCGACCTCGGCCGCCATCGGGCGCATCTACGACGCGCGCATCCGCCCGCTCGTGCACGCCCAGTGGTGAGCCGCCCGAACTGAGCCGTCAGCGCGTGGGCGCCGGACCGACCCGCGGCGCGACGTCGAGCAGCGACGGCGCGAACGCGTCGGCCAGCGCCACCAGGTGGTCGCGGTCGCGCCCGGGGTCGTGCGGACGCTGCCGCAGGAGCATGCCGACCTGCTGGTGGCCCATCCAGAAGTAGACGCGGCCGCTGGGAACGTAGACGCCGTTGTCGTGCAGTCCGCCGACGTGCACGACCTCGGCGCCGGGCCGGTCCATGGCCCAGACCCGGCCCACCTCGTCGCCGCGCCCGCGCAGCGTGGCGGTGAGGACGGTCTCGCCGGCCGTCCACTCGCAGCGCAGCTCGTCCTGCGTGCGGCGGTCGCGGCGTCCGGTGGCCGGCTCGCCCAGCACGGCCTCGGCCTCTGGGGTGACGGCGTCGCAGGCGGGCTGGGTGCTGCCGGGGTCGGGCGACGGCGCCAGCTCGGCCAGCCGCGGGACCACCAGGGCGGCGAGGTCGACGGCGTTGTCGTCGCCCCCGCCGTGGATGCGCACCACGCGGTCGCCGGCGTAGACGTGCAGGAGCCCGGGGGCGATGTAGGCGACGTCGCCGAGGCCGGGCACCACGGTGCGCGGGCCGATGCCTTCTTCGGCGTCCTCCTCGAGCATGGCGAGGTGCTCTTCGGCCGAGACCGGGTCCATGGACACCATCAGCGGGAACGGCTTCGGCGGCCGGGTGGTGGTGCCGTAGTCGATGGTGACGTAGCAGCTCTCGAAGGACGGGTCGCCGACCGGACCGGCGTAGTCGCTGAGGCGGACCTCGCCGCCGCTGTAGACGGCGCGGACCTCGGCCGGGTCGAGCAGGTCGCAGACACGCCGGGCCGAGGGCTCGCTGCCGGTCTTGGCGGCCGTGGCGGTGTCGGCGGCGGGGCCGGCGCCGGATCCGCAGGCGGCCAGCACCAGGGCGAAGGCCGCAATGGACCGGACCCGCATGGCGTGACCACCTCCTCCCCGTCGCCGGAACACCTCTCAGCAGGATGACGCATGGGCCGGACCAAACCGTTGCATCAACGACTGTGCCACCATCGAGCGATGACGACAGCAGTCACGGAACCGGTCGTCCTGCGCCACGCGCTCGGCCGCGCCGTGGCCGTCGTGGGCTGGACGGCGGCGCTGGGCTGGCTGGTCGCCGCGCGGCCGCCGGGCGGCACCGGCCTGCTGTTCGCCGCGGGGGCGAGCGGCCTGCTCTGGGCGCTCTGCTGGCGCCCGGCCGTGGTCCTCGACGACGACGGCGTCACCGTCCGCAACCCGCTCCGCGACGTGCGGGCCGGCTGGGCCGCGCTCGACGAGGCCGGCTTCGGCTGGTCGCTGTGGCTGCGCGCCGGCGACGTCACCTGGCACGCGGCCGCCGCGCCCGGCCCGGCGTCGATGTCGGCGCTGTACGACCGGCACGTCACTGCGGGCGGGGTGCTCGAACGCGACGCCGTCGCCCGGGCGGGGCAGCGGCCGGCACCGGCGCTGCTGGCGGTGCGGCAGCGGTGGGAGGCACGGCGGGCGGTGGCTCCGGGCGGGCTGACGGTGGCGCCGGCGGTCGCGAGCATCGCCGTGCTGGCGTCCTCGGCCGTCCTGCTGGTGACGGCGGCCCTCACGGGCTGACCACGACGCGATGGCAGGATGGAGGCATGGATGCCGGTGACACCGTCGACGACTTCGTCCTGCCGGACCAGTCCGGCACCCCGCGCCGGCTCAGCGAGCTGCTGGCCTCCGGTCCGGTCGTGCTGTTCTTCTATCCCGCCGCCATGAGCCGCGGCTGCACGGCCGAGGCCTGCCACTTCCGCGACCTGTCCGCCGAGTTCGCCGTCGCCGGTGCGCAGCCCGTCGGCATCAGCGCCGACGCCGTCGAGCGGCAGCAGGCCTTCGACTCCGGCAACGACCTCGGCTTCCCGCTGCTCAGCGACCCCGGCCGGACGGTGGCGGCGCAGTTCGGCGTCGCCCGGCGCTTCGGCGCGCTCCCGGTGAAGCGGCAGACGTTCGTCATCGGCACCGATGCGCGCGTGCTGGGTGTCGTGCGCAGCGAGCTGGCCATGGAGAAGCACGCCGACCGCGCCCTCGAGATCCTGCGCGCGGCCGCCTGACGGACCGCCGGTCTCAGGCGATCCGCCGCGCCAGCGCGGGGTCGGGCTCGCCGGCGGCGTCCGGGTGCAGGATCGCCGCGAGCGCCTCGACGCCGTCGACCAGGCGCGGGCCGGGCCGGGCGAACGAGGCGTTGGCGTCGACCGCCCAGACCGGCACGTCGGGCAGCCCGCCGGCCCGGACCAGCTCAGTTGCCAGCCGCGCGGACTCGTCCAGGCCGAAGCCGCAGGGTGCGCACACGGCGACGTCGGCGCCGCAGCCCGCGAGCACGCCCGGATCGAGGCGGTAGGAGCGCTCGCCCGCCGTGCCCAGGACGCAGGCGCCGCCGGCCGCCGTCACCATGTCCGGCACCCAGTGCCCCGGCGCGAACGGCGGGTCGGTCCACTCCAGCACCAGGGCGGGCACCGGCGCGCGCCCGGCGACCTTCGCCCGCACGGCGTCGAGGCGGCCGGTCAGCTCGCGTACCAGCGCATCGGCCCGGTCCGGCGTGCCAGTGGCGGCGCCGATGAGGCGGATCGACCCGAGCACCTCACCGAGGTCCTGCGGGTCGACGGTGAGCACGTCGGCGGTGCAGCGCAGGTGGGCCAGGGCATCGCGCACCTCGGTGACGTCGACGGCGCACACCGCGCAGAGGTCCTGCGTGACGACGAGGTCGGCGTCGAGCCCGGCCAGGGCGCCCTCGTCGAGGTGGTAGAGGTCCTCGCCGGCCGCCATGCGCCGGGCGACGAGGCGGTCGATCTCCGCGGGCGTCAGGCCCTCGGAGAGGGTGCTGGTCGAGACGATGCGACGGCTGCGTGCCTCGGGCGGGAAGTCGCACTCGAACGTCACGCCGACGACGTCGTCGCCCGCGCCCAGGGCGAAGATGATCTCCGTCGTCGACGGGAGGAGCGACACGATCCGCATCGGTCCACCGTAGCCGGGACACCGGACCCGTCCGGAGGTGCCGAAACCATGATCGTTGTGCCAGGCTGCGCCCCATGAAGCGAATGAGACCAGTGCGCGCTCTGGCGGTGGCTGCCATGGCGGTGGCCCTCACCGGGTGCATCAAGGTGGATATGCAGCTGGATGTGTCCGACAGCGACACGGTCGGCGGCGAGATCATCTTCGCGCTCAGCCGTGACGTGTCCGCGATGGCCGAGGCCATGGGCGAGGACCCGAGCGAGGCCTTCGGCGACCTCAGCGAGGACATGCCCGAGGGCGCGCAGGTCGAGGAGTACGAGGACGACGACTTCGTCGGGCAGCGAGTGACCTTCGAGGACATCGCGCTGTCGGAGTTCTCCGAGGGCAACGAGTTCACCATCGCCCACGAGGGCGAGGAGATCATCGTCGACGGCTCCCTCGACATGACCGAGTTCGACCCCGAGACCATGGCCGGCGAGCTCGGCGGCCTGGGCGGCGACGCCGGTGAGCTCGGCGACATGGACCAGCTCATGGAGTCGCTCGAGATGCGCGTCGCCATCACGTTCCCGGGCGAGGTCACCGAGCACAACGGCGAGCTCGACGGCACCACCGTCACCTGGACCCCGGTCCCCGGGGAGGCCAACGAGATCAGCGCCCGGTCCGCCGACTCCGGTGGCGGGGGCGGCGACGGCATCCCGGTCTGGATCTGGATCCTCATCGTCGTCGTGGTGCTGGGTCTGGCGGCGCTGCTGTTCTTCCTGTCGCGCAACCGCAACCAGGCGCCGCCGGCCGACGAGTCCGCCGCCGGCTACCCGGGCGCGGTCCCGCCGCCGCCCGGTGGCGCGCCGTTCGGGCCGGGAAGCGCCGCCGACGCGCCGACCGTCACCACCGAGGCCCCGACCGCGGTCCAGCCGCCGCCTCCGGACCAGGCCGCCGCGCCCACGCAGCAGACGACGCCGTTGCCGACGGATCCGCCGGCCCAGGGCGGGACGCCGGGCCAGGGCGGGACGCCGGGCCAGGGCGGGACGCCGGGCCAGGAGCCGCCGGCCGCGCCGCGCTGACCCCGTTCGCTTCACGAACCGACGACGGCGCTCGTCGTGCGCACCACCGCACGGCGAGCGCCGTCGTTCGCCGGTTCAGCCCTTGCTGAGCGTCAGGAGGAACTCGACGGTGCCATGGTCCTCGACCTTCACGAAGCCGAGGTTCGGCGGGTCGACGTCGAAGTCGGCGAACTGGATCTCGCCGGACCCCGCCACCTGGACGCCGTCGCCGGAGCGCTGCACGTCGAGCTGGACCTCGATGGAGTGCGTGACGTCGCGGACCTTGAGGTCGCCGGTGGCGCTGACGGTGATCGGGCCGCCGTCCTCGAGACCGTCCAGCGAGACCGGCGACGTGAGCGTGAACGTCGAGGTCGGGAACTCGTCGGTCTGCAGGATCGGGCCGCGGAACTGGCTGTCGCGGCTGCCGCTGTCCGTGGTGATGGTCGTCGTGTCGACGGTGATCTCGCCCTCGGTGGCCGAGCCGCCGGCGACGGTGATGTCGCCCGTGACGTCGCTGGTCCGGCCGACGACGGTGTTGTCCTGGCCGTTGAGCACCTCGTCGACGCGGTAGCCGGCCTCGGAGCCGCCGGCGACCGTCCAGGTGCCGTCGAGGTCCACATCGCCGCCGCTGGCGGGCGGCGGGTTCGTCTCGAGGGCCAGGGGATCGGGCGCGTCGCCGCTGATGACGTTGACGTAGAGATACGTCCCGCCGATCACCAGCACCACGAGTGCGGCAAGGCCGCCGACGCCGATGAGGACCCGGCGGCGGGTGAAGAACGACATCCGAAAGACCTCCAGCAGTGTGGCCCGACTGCTTGTTATACGAGGAACTGCGTGACGGGGATGGCGGTTCCGCGAGTCGCGGGCGTCACACGCTACTGTGCGGAGCGTGCGAGCGGCGGCGCAGACGGCCTACGGCGGGCCCGAGGTCGTCCGTCTGACCGACGCGGACCGGCCGGTCGCGGGCCCGGGCGAACTGCTGGTCCGGGTGCACGCGACGACGGTGAACCGCACCGACACGGCGTACCGGGCGGGCACGCCGGTGTTCCTGCGGGTCGTCCGCCCGCGCGGGCGGATCCTGGGCACGGAGTACGCCGGGGTGGTCGAGGAGACCGGCGCCGGCGTCACGGGCTACGCCGCCGGGGACCGCGTCTTCGGCTACCACGAGGGCGGGTTCGGCGCCCACGCCGAGTACCTCACGGTCGAGGCGGACGGCTTCCTGGCCGCGATCCCGGACGGCGTCACCTTCGCGCAGGCGGCCCCGGCCACCGAGGGCGCCCACTACGCGCAGTCGTTCATCCGCCGCGCCCGCATCGAGCCCGGCATGGCGGTGCTGGTCAACGGGGCGACCGGCGGCATCGGCTCGGCGGCCGTCCAGCTGCTGGCGGCCATGGACGTGGCGGTCACGGCGGTCTGCGCCACGCCGCATGTCGAGCTGGTCCGCTCGCTGGGGGCGCGTCACGTCATCGACTACACCGCCGAGGACTTCACCCGTTCTGCCGGCGGCGGGTTCGACGCGGTCTTCGACGCCGTCGGCAAGGCGACGTTCGGGCGCTGCCGTCGGCTGCTGCGCCCCGGCGGCGTCTACGTGAGCTCCGAGCTCGGCCCGTTCGCGCAGAACCTCGGCCTGGCCCTGGTCACGCCGTTGCTGCGACGTCGTCGCGTGGTGTTCCCGGTGCCGCTGCAGAGGCGGGAGATGATCGAGCAGTTGCGCGACCTGCTGGCCTCGGGGGAGTTCCGGCCCGTGATCGACCGGCACTACCCCCTGGAGCGGATCGTCGAGGCGCACCGCTACGTCGACATCGGCGCCAAGATCGGCAACGTCGTCATCGACGTGGTCCGGTAGCTAGCGGCCGATCACGCGCACCTCGGCCGCCGGCAACCCCGTCCACCAGCGGTCGTAGCGGCGGTAGACGGTGGGGTCGCGCTCGGCCAGCAGCGCCGTCAGCGCGGCCGCCTCGGCCGAGAGCCCGGCCCAGTCGGCCGCCGGCAGCGGGTGGAACGCGGCCGCCTCGATGCCGCCGCCGTCGGCCGGGCGCCACACGCCGGCCACGAACCCGTCGACGAGCAGCGCCGGCAGGGTGTCGCCGTTGCTGCGGATGACCAGCTTGCGGTACTCGGGCGGGAGTACGCGGCCGCGGTCGGCGTGCGCCAGCAGCAGGCTGTCCCACATGCCCAGCAACCGCGGCGGCGCGGGGACGTGCTCGCCCGGGCGGGGCGCGCCGGGCAGGTCGTGGAGCACGGTGCCCCCGGGTCCGGCCAGCTCCTCCAGCTCGTCCGCGAGGGCCTCGACCGCCGCCTTGGCCTGCGGCCGGTAGACCAGCGCGAACTGGGCGAAGTCGGGCATCGTCACGGGCCCGAAGCCGGCGACGTAGCGGCGGAACAGCTCGGCCAGGGCGGCCGCGGCGGTGGCGTCGTCGGCGAGCGGCGGCGGGTGGGCGGGCGCGACGTACGACGGCCGGGCGCCGAACGACCACGGCGGGCCGGTGGGTGCGTGCACCACCGGCCCGAACTGCCGCAGCGCCCACCACAGCCACGTGCTGGGCTCGCCCCGGCGTGCGGTCAGCCAGGCCTCGCACTCGGCGTTGGAGCGCGGTGATGCGAGGAACTCGAGCACCTGGGGGATGGCGGCCTCGGCGTCGGCATGGCTCAGGCCGGCGCCGGCGTAGCGGCGATCGTTGAGCCGGGCTCCGCGCAGCGTCGGCTGCATGGCCTGCTTGAAGGTGAGGTGGTCGCCGGCGTCCACCGCGTGCAGCGTGACGCGCATGAGGGTCGCCTTGACCACAGTCGCGTCGGCGAACGCGGCGTCGAGGGCGGCAGGGTCGAAGCCGTCGACCCGGTTCCACAGCGCGAGGTACGGCGAGGCCGGGTGCTGGGCCTGCAGCGCGACCAGCTGCCGGACCGCGCCGGCCACGTCGGTGGACGCGCGCTCCAGCAGCAGCTGCCGGGCCAGCGTGGCACGGTTGAGCGCCCGGACGGTCATCGTCATGCCGGGCATTGTGCCCCGAGCCACCGACAGCCCCGCGCCACCGACAGCCGGACCCCGTCGGGCGAACCCTCGTCAACCCTCCGTCTGCTCGCCCTGCACCGGGCCGGGCGTCGCGGCGAAGTCGGCCGCCGTGTCCTCGCCGCCCCGCTTCGGCAGCCCCCGGGCGCGCGCGTCGGGCCAGGCCCAGTCGGCCACCTCGGGGAGGTCGGTGCCGTGCTCGCGGGTGTACTGGCGGGCCCGCAGGCGCGCGTCGGCCATGCGCTGGCGCAGCACCGCCCGCTCGCCGGCCAGCCCGGGCACGCGGTCGATGACGTCCATGACCAGGTGGTACCGGTCGAGGTCGTTGAGCATCACCATGTCGAACGGCGTCGTGGTGGTGCCCTCCTCCTTGTAGCCGCGGACGTGGATGTTGTCGTGGTTGGTGCGGCGGTAGGTCAGCCGGTGGATCAGCCACGGGTAGCCGTGGTAGGCGAACACGACCGGCTTGTCCGTGGTGAACAGCGCGTCGAACTCGCGGGCGCTCAGCCCGTGCGGGTGCTCGTGCTCGTCCTGCAGCCGCATGAGGTCGACGACGTTGACGACGCGCACCCGCAGCTCCGGCAGGTGCTGGCGCATGAGGTCGACGGCGGCCAGCGTCTCGACCGTGGGCACGTCGCCGGCGCAGGCCATGACGACGTCGGGCTCGCCCTCGCCGCCGTCGGTGCTGGCCCACTCCCAGATGCCGATGCCGCGCGTGCAGTGGGCGATCGCCTCGTCCATGGTCAGCCACTGCGGCCCGGGCTGCTTCCCGGAGACGACGACGTTGACGTAGTCGCGGCTGCGCAGGCAGTGGTCGTACGTGGACAGCAGCGTGTTGGTGTCCGGCGGCAGGTAGACCCGGATGACGTCGGCCTTCTTGTTGACGACGTGGTCGATGAAGCCGGGGTCCTGGTGCGAGAAGCCGTTGTGGTCCTGGCGCCAGACGTGCGACGACAGCAGGTAGTTCAGCGAGGGGACGGGCGCGCGCCAGGGGATCTCGCGGGTCACCTTCAGCCACTTCGCGTGCTGGTTGAACATGGCGTCGATGATGTGGATGAACGCCTCGTAGCAGTTGAAGAGCCCGTGCCGGCCGGTCAGCAGGTATCCCTCGAGCCAGCCCTGGCACTGGTGCTCCGACAGCATCTCGAACACCCGGCCCGTGGGCGACAGCGAGTCGTCGGTGGGCAGCGTCTCGCCCAGCCAGCGCTTGCCGCCGGCCGCCACGGCCGCCGACAGCCGGTTGGACGCCGTCTCGTCCGGCCCCATGATGAGGAAGTTGTCCGGATTGGCGCTGACGACGCCGGCGAGCCACCGGCCCAGCACCGTCGTCGGCTCGTCGATCACCCCGCCGGGCACCGGCACGTCGACGGCGAACTCGCGGAACTCCGGCAGCCGCAGGTCGCGGGTGAGGACACCGCCGTTCGCGTGCGGGTTCGCGCTCATCCGCCGGGGTCCCGACGGCGACAGCTCGCGCAGGTCGGCGCGGAGCCGGCCGTCGTCGTCGAACAGCTCCTCGGGCCGGTAGGAGCGCATCCACTGCTCCAGCAGCCGGGTGTACTCGTCGTTGCCGCGGACGGCGCTCATGGGTACCTGGTGCGACCGGTAGGTGTCCTCGACCTGGTGGCCGTCGACCTCGCGCGGGCCGGTCCAGCCCTTGGGCGTCTTGAAGACGATCATCGGCCAGTCCGGCCGGTGGTCGTACTCGCCGGCGCGGAAGTCGTTCTGGGCGGCCGCGATCTGGTCCAGCGCATGGTTCAGCAGGTCGGCGAACCGGCGGTGGATCGACAGGTGGTCCTCGTCGTCGAAGCCGGCCTCGAACCAGTAGGGCGTGTACCCGTAGCCGACCATGAGGTGCTCCAGCTCGCGCCGCGGGATGCGGGCCAGCACCGCCGGGTTGGCGATCTTGTAGCCGTTGAGGTGCAGGATCGGCAGCACGGCGCCGTCGGTGGCCGGGTTGAGGAACTTGTTGCTGTGCCAGGCCGTGGCCAGCGGGCCGGTCTCGGCCTCGCCGTCGCCGACACAGGCCGCCACGATCAGCCCGGGGTTGTCGAAAGCGGCGCCGTAGGCGTGCGACAGCACGTAGCCCAGCTCGCCGCCCTCGTGGATCGAGCCGGGCGTCTCGGGCGCCACGTGGCTGGGGATGCCGCCGGGGAAGGAGAACTGGCGGAACAGCTCGCGCAGGCCCGCCTCGTCGTCGCCGACGCCGGAGTAGACCTCGCTGTAGGTGCCGTCGAGCCAGGCCGCCGACACCAGCGACGGGCCGCCGTGCCCCGGGCCGGAGAGGTAGATCATGTCGAGGTCGCGCTGGACGATCGCCCGGTTGAGGTGCGCGTACAGGAAGTTCTGCCCGGGCGACGTGCCCCAGTGGCCGAGCAGCCGCGGCTTGACGTGCTCGGCGCGCAGCGGCTCGCGCAGCAGCGGGTTGTCCAGCAGGTAGATCTGGCCGACGGAGAGATAGTTGGCCGCCCGCCACCACGCGTCGATGCGGGTGAGCAGGGCGTCGTCGATGGTGTGGCGGGCCTCGTCGAGCATCGTCGCCGCTCCTCGGTTGGGGCTGCTCGTCAAGGACCAGCATGTACCCGGTGCCCGCGGACTCATACAGGTTTCTCAGGACCGTCTCCGGATGTTCTCAGGAACGCCGGACAGGATCGGTCTCACGAACGACACGACCCTCACCCGGAGGCGGCCATGTACGCGATCCCGACGGCGGCACAGATCCTCGGCGTCACCCCCGCGGCCCTGGAGGCCGCCCTCGAACGCGGCGAGACGATCCGCACCCTCGCGCTGGCCTGCGGACTCGACCCGGACCTGATGACGGAGGCGATCGTCGACGCGGAGACCGCCGATGTCATCGCCCTGGCGTCGATCGCCGGGTTCGGGCCGGCGGACGTCGCCGAGTTCGCCCGCGAGCTGCGCACCTATCTCGTGGCGTTCGTGCACGACGGCGAGCGCGTGGCCGACCGGCTCTACGAGACGAGCACCCTGCAGCCGGTGTGAGGCCGAGGAGCTGCCGGGTGGCCGCGGGTCACGCCCCTTGCGCCTCGGCCACCCGGCGCATCCAGTAGCGGAACCAGCTGTCGCCGTACGGTGCGTAGACGCGCACCGGCACGCCGCGGCCGGCCAGCTCGCGGGCGTCGTCCTCGCGGACGCCGAGCAGCATCTCGACCCCGGCGCCGGGCAGCGCCTCGAGCAGGGCCTCTAGCAGCACCCGGTCGTGCGTGGCCAGCAGCGGCGGCGTGCCGCCCGCGTGGATCCGGTGCGCGAGCCGCACGAATGCGACGCCGGTCTCGTCGCCCCAGCGGTGGGCGATGTCGGCGGCCTCGAGGTAGGCGCCCTTGACCAGCCGGACCGGGACCCCGGCGGCCAGCAGCCGGTCGACGTCGCCGGGGCTGCGGCGCAGGTTCGCCTGGACCGTCGCCAGGACCGGCGCGCCCGCCTCGGCCAGCGCGATCGTGAGGTCCATGATGTGCGGCGTGCGCTCGGCCTCCTCGGCGCTGATCTCGAGCCGCGACCCGGCCGGCAGGAACTCGACCAGCTGCTCCACGTGTCGGCGGCAGACGTCGAGCCCGAGGTCCAGCCCGAGGTGCGACGGCACGATCTCGAGGTACACGTCGCCGCCCACGTCGGCCAGCGCGGCCGCCGCCTCGCGGTAGCCGTCCACCGTTGCCGCCAGCGCCTCCTCGTCGGCCGCGCCCTCGCCGAACAGGTCGAGGCTGACCGCGAGGCCGTCGCCGACCAGCCGCCGGACGGTGACCAGCGCCTCGTCCAGTGTGGTGCCGGCGACGTAGCGGCGCGCCTGGGACAGCGCGAGGTCCTGGACCGGCGGGACGGCGCGGACGACGGACTCCAGCTCGGTGCTGGTCGCGAGGGCATAGAGGGCCCGGCGGGCGAGCGATGCGATCACGGTGCCGACGTTACCGGCCGAGCCAGCCGAGCTTGTCCGGATTGGTGACGAGGAAGAGCGCGCTGATCCTGCCGTCGTCGATGCTGAAGGTGAGGGTCTGGGGGCCGCCGTACAGCTGGAGGATCGCGCCGGGGGCGCCGTTGAGCTCGAGCAGCTCGTACGCCGGACGGCTGCGGGTGTGGATGCCGGCGAAGAACCGGGCCACCTTGTCCGCACCGGACACCGGGTTGCGGGCCGCCTTCGCCCGGCCGCCGCCGTCGGTCCAGGCGACCGCGTCGTCGTGGAGCAGGGACCGCAGCGTGGCGAGGTCGCCCTCGCGAGCCGCCACGAGGAAGCGCTCGAGCAGGACGGCGTGCTCGCGGCGGCTGGGCGCGAACCGGCGGCGGTCGTCGCCCAGCCGGGCGGCCGCTCGGTGGTAGAGCTGGCGGCTGTGCTCGGGCGTGCGGTCGACGATCTCGGCGATCTCCGCGTAGGGCAGGTCGAACGCGCTGCGCAGCACGAACACGGCGCGCTCGACCGGGTCCAGCCGCTCCATCAGGTAGAGGGTCGCCGTCGACACCGAGTCGCGCTGCTCGACGGTCTCGAGCGGGTCGAACGGCGACGGGGCCGTGGCCACCGGGTCCGGCAGCCACGGCCCCACGTAGCTCGCGTGCGCCTTCCGCTCGCGCAGCCGGTCGAGGGCGAGCCGGGTCACCGTCCGGGACAGGTAGCGGCGCGGCTCGCGCACCTCCGACCGGTCGACGTCACGCCAGCGCAGGTAGGCGTCCTGCACGACGTCCTCGGCGTCGCCGGTCGAGCCCAGCATCCGGTAGGCCAGGCCGAGGAGCATCGGCCGGTGCCGCTGGACCTCGACGGCCGCGTCGGCGGACGCGGTGTCGATCACACCGTCGTCGGCGGCTCGGTCCGGGTCGGTACGGTGATCCGGTTCCACACGTTGATTGTGCCGATGGTCAGCAGCAGATCGGCCAGTTCCTTCTCGGTGAACAGCTTCGCGGCCATGTCCCAGACGTCGTCGGGCACGCCACCGGGGCCCAGCCGGGTGGCGGAGTCGGTGAGTGCGAGCGCCGCCCGCTCGCGCTCGGTGAAGAACGGAGCGTCCTCCCAGGCGCCGACGGCGAAGAGCCGGCGGGCGTCCTCGCCGGCGGCCAGGGCGTCGCGGCTGTGCATGTCGACGCAGTAGGAGCAGCCGTTGATGATCGAGGCGCGCAGCTCGATCAGGTGCATGAGCGTCCGGTCGACGTTCGCCTTGACGTAGGCGGCCAGGCCGGCCACCGCGCGGTAGCCCTCGGGAGCCACTGCGGAGACGTTCAGGCGTTGCGTCATCGTCGTTCCTCTCGGTGGGTGGGATGTCACCGAGACGACGCGAGGGGACCCGGCCGGCGTGACGGAACCGGGTGTGAGGCCGCCCACACGGGCGGCGGGCGCCGGGCTAGAAGCCCAGCAGCAGGCCCGCGAGCACCGAGGCGTAGCCCACGCACAGGGCGGCGATGCCGACCTTGACGGCCGTGGCGCGCCGGCTGGGCTGCGACGGTGGCTTGAACACGCGAACCTCCGGCGGTGGAGGGCGCCGGCCGGCTGCCGGCGCCCTCGCGAGCAGCGGTCAGGGCGTGATGAGCCCCGTGGTCTTCGTCCGGGCCGCCTCGAAGCGCGTGGCGACGTCGGGCCAGTTGACGATGTTCCAGAACGCCGCCACGTAGTCGGGCTTGACGTTCTTGTACTGCAGGTAGAAGGCGTGCTCCCACATGTCGAGCATGAGCAGCGGGACGGTGCCGGCCGCCAGGTTGCCCTGGTGGTCGTAGAGCTGCTCGATGACCAGGCGCTGGCCGATGCTCTCCCACGCCAGGATGGACCAGCCCGAGCCCTGGATGCCCAGCGCGGCCGCGGTGTAGTGCGCGCGGAAGCCGTCGAAGGAGCCGAAGAACTCGTCGACCGCGGCGCCCAGCTCACCGTCGGGCTTGTCGCCGCCCTCGGGCGACATGTTGTTCCAGAAGACGGTGTGGTTGACGTGGCCCGCGAGGTTGAAGGCCAGGTTCTTCTGCAGCTGGTTGACCGTGTCGAGCTTGTTGGTGGCGCGCGCCTCCTCGAGCTGCTCGAGCGCGGTGTTGGTGCCGCTGACGTACGTCTGGTGGTGCTTGGAGTGGTGGAGCTCCATGATCTGACCGGCGATGTGCGGCTCGAGCGCACCGTAGTCGTAAGGGAGATCCGGCAGAGAATAGGCGGCCATGCTTCTGAGCTTCCTCTCGACGACATCGTCAGGCGCGGAACCTGTCACTGGCTAACCTACGCCTGCCCAGAGGGCGCGACCACAAACGGTCCGCACTGTGTGGTGTCGGGCTGATCACGGTGCGACGTCCGGTTCGGACAGGGTGATCCGGACCGCCCGGAATGTCGCCGGAGTCGCCTCCAGGACGGCCAGCTTCGGATCCGGGACGGCCAGGTGCGGCGCGTTCCGCGTGCGGTCGCGGAGCGTCGCCAGCGCCGTCAACCGGCGGTCCGCGAGCACGTGGTCGACAGCGGCACGGTCGCCTCCGGTGACGACGGCGTCGAGCCCGGCCACGTGGGGCAGCAGCACACGTGCCGCGACGTCGGCGGCGGCCTCGAACGCCTCGCGGGTCTGCTTCTCGCGCCGCCGGGCGAACCGCTGCTGCGACTGGCCGCCGGCGGCCGTGCGGCCCTGGACGTGCCGCGAGCCGACCTTCGACGCCACGAGCCGCGTCCCGGCGAAGACGCCGGCCGCGTAGCCGCCGCGGCGGACCAGCAGGACGGCGATGCGGCGCTCACGGGTCGCGTGCGCGATCAGGCCGTCGTAGGGCTGTTCGGTGTCGTCGTTCTCGAGCGGCGGGAACGGGACGGCGCAGCTCGCGACCGCTCCGTCCGCGGCCTCGACGACGACGACGTCAGGCCCGGCCCGGTGCGTGGTGGCGCCGTGGCGCTGGGCGAAGCCGGCCAGCCAGCCGTCGAGGCGCTCGGGCGAGACGGTGAGGACGCGTTCGGGCATGCGACGAGGATGCCCTGTCAGGGCCCGAGGTGTGGGTGGGGTGGTCCGGGAGGTTGCGACCCCGGCCTCCGCAGCGAGCCGGGGCCGCAACCGGTACCCGAACGCGCCGTGGCTCCGGTGGGTCGGCGGCTCTTGCTTGACCCCCGCCGGTGTTCGGACTCCACGGCACTCGTCGAAGTGGACCGCGATGTGGCTTGGTGTGGGGACACCGGGCCTCCACCCGATGCCGTCGCTGGACCCTTCGGTCCGGTGGTCGACCGCCGGAAGGGCGAGAACGCGCCGACGACGACACGATCTCTTCTTCGATTCCTACACCATACCGGACAGATCGTCGAGGTCCAGGTCACGTTCACCCGCTGATCATCTCGATGTGCGGACGTCCACGAGGGTTCACGCGAGCAGGGTCGACGGCCGGACGGTCACCGGGTACGGCAGCTCGAGGTGGACCTCGTCGTCGCCGCTGCCCCGGGCGGTCTCCACATAGTCACCGTCGCGCAGCTCGTAGGCGACGATCGACGGTCCGCCGTCGGGGTCGACGATCCAGTACGACGTGACGCCTCCCTCGGCGTACTTCGCGAACTTGACCTTGGTGTCGTAGAGCCGGCTGCTCGGCGACAGGATCTCCACCGCCAGCCGCAGCGGCCTGGTGAGCGGCCCATCGCGGACGTCGTCCCTGGCCACCACCAGGAGGTCCGGTTGCAGCGAGTTCCGCTGATTCGGCTGCCAGTCCAGCGGCGCGTAGAACACTTTCAGGTCGGCCGGACACGCTCGGTCGAGCGCTCGGAAGAGCTCGGTGCTGATCCACTGGTGCTTCGGCCGGGGAGACGGGCTCACGACGAGTACGCCGTCGACGAGCTCGTAGCGATTGCCGTCGTTCTCGGGGAACTGGTCGAGGTCGTCCACGGTCCAAGCGTCACTTGCACGGCGCTGCTCCAGCATGGTTGTCATGGTGCCCTCCTCGGGCTCGGTTGTCATTCGAGGATGGGTGCCGCGACGGGCCGAAGCGGGTAGGGCTAACTTCCGGGCTAACCGGGCAACGGTTGCCCGTTCGGAAGACGCTGGTCAGGCCTGTGACGCGCGGGCGGCGATGCGGCGTGCCACCGTCACGTAGCGGTGCAGGGCACGGTCCTGGGCGGCGCGGGTGAGCGGCCCGCCGAGCCTGGCGTACCAGGCGGAGGCCCGGCTGAACGCCGTCACCGTGAACCAGACGTCGTCGTGGTCGTCCAGTTCGGCGAGGAAGGCCTCCTCGCCGGAGGCCGGATGGCCCGGCAGCGTCCCATAGGCGTAGCCGCCGCGGGCCGGCTCGTCCAGTGCCCAGACCACCTCGCACGGCGCGTGCAGCAGTCGGAGCGGGCCGAGCGCCAGCGTGCTGGTGACCCGCACCCCGGCTGCGGCGCGCGGCTGGGACGACTCGACCCGCAGGCCGAACGCGCGGTGCACCTCGAAGGTGACGACGCCCTCGACGGCGGCCTCGAAGGCGGCCCGGCCGTGGCCGATGCGCTCGCGGACGCGGCCGTGGTGGTAGCCGGCCGGCAGCGGCCCGCCGTCGCGGGTGGCGCCGACCTCGGGATAGGTGAAGGACATCAGCGCCAGACTCTGCCACAGCCCGATGTCACAACCGGGCACCGGCGCGTGTCTCAGGGGTATGGCACGCATCTCCCTCGATCCGAAGCCCACGCTCGGCTATCGCCTGGTCCGGCTGTTCCTGCGCCGGCGCTACGGCGTCATGCTCGACCCGATCACGGCCGCGGCGCACCAGCCGCGGGTCATGCGGACCCTGAGCCTGCTCGAGGCCGGCGCCGAGAAGTGGCGGGTCCTCGACCGCGACCTCAGGGCGCTGGCGATCCTGGCGACGTCGGCGCGGACCGGCTGTGCGTGGTGCATGGACTTCGGCTACTGGGAGAACCACCACGCCGGTGTCGACCCGGCCAAGCTGCGCGAGGTGACCCGCTGGCGCGACAGCGATCTCTACACTGCGCTGGAACGCCGGGTGATGGTCTACGCCGAGGCCATGACGGCCACGCCACCGGAGGTGACCGACGCGATGGTGGCGCAGTTGAGGACGGACCTCAGCGAGGCCGAGCTGGTCGAGCTGACGGCGACGGTCGCGCTCGAGAACCTGCGCAACCGCACCAATGCCGCGCTGGGGCTGACCGGCCAGGGCTTCAAGGACCGCTGCGAGGTGCCGGCGCCATGACGGTGGTCGATCCCTTCCAGCGTCACCGCGGCCTGCTGTTCACCGTCGCCTACGAGCTGCTGGGCAGCGTCGCCGACGCCGAGGACGTCGTGCAGGACACCTGGCTGCGCTGGTCCGCCGACGACCGCGACGACGTGCTCGAGCCCAAGGCGTATCTCGTGCGCATCGCGACGCGGCTGGCGCTGAACCGGCTGCGGACCCTGCGCACCCGCCGCGAGACCTACGTCGGGCCGTGGCTGCCGGAGCCCCTGCTGACCGGGCCTGACGCCGCCCGCCCGGTCGAGGTGGCCGAGGACGTCTCGATGGCGATGCTCGTCGTGCTCGAGACGCTCACGCCCATCGAGCGGGCGGTGTTCGTGCTGCGCGAGGTGTTCGGCTTCCCGTACGCGGAGATCGCCACCTCACTGGAGCGCAGCGAGGCGTCGGTGCGGCAGGTCGCGCACCGGGCCCGCGAGCACGTGCAGGCGCGGCGGCCGCGGTTCGACACCGACCCGGGCCAGCGGGCCGAGGTCACCGAGCGGTTCCTGCGGGCCTGCTTCGAGGGCGACCTGACGGCCCTGCTCGAGGTGCTGGCGCCGGACGTCGTCATGACGAACGACGGCGGCGGCAAGGCGCGCGCGGCGCTGCGGCCGGTGGTGGGCGCCGACCGCGTGGCGCGGTTCATCCTGGGCATCCGCGACCGGGGCGAGCTGACCGGCTTCCGCTTCGAGGCGGTGGAGCTCAACGGCCAGCTGGGGTTCGTCGGCTGGCTGGGCGACCAGGTGGCCGTGGCGGCGATCGTCGAGACCGCGGACGGCCGGGTCACCCGGCTGTTGTCGTTCCAGAACCCGGACCGGCACAGTGGCCTGGGGCGGGCGGATCGATGAGCGTCCCGCCCCGGCCGGCCGGCATGGCGGATATTGACACACCCGATGCCGGGCGGCCGGATGCCAGGACGTTTCGGTGATGTTTTGCGGTGTTTTCAGAAAGGTGACGGCTCAGAGCCGGGTCACCTTGGGGTTCGGCAGTGCGATGCGACGGACCGCGGTGCCGAAATCGACGTGTACCTCGTGCTCGCCGGGAACACTGACCACGCGGCCCAAGCCGTGGCGGTCGTGAGTGAGCAGGTCATCGACGGAGAACTTCTCGAGGGGGGCGGGGGCGATGGGGCGGAACGGACTCGAAGGAAAAACAGGCCTCGCGGCCGGTGTGCGAGAGGTCATTGCGCCAGTCTGCCGCTCGGGGACGCCGTTGTGTAGCCCTCTTTGGAAGACTATGTCAACTCTTGACCATCACTTCGGCGGGCAGCGTTGAACAGGTGTTCCCCGTCCTCCGGCACGCTGCTGTGACAGCACCGAACGGCTAGGACACCGTACCGGAAACCCGGGCCGTGGTGGTCCGGCCCGCCGATTTCCCCTGAGCGGACAGCGGCCGGCTGGCGACCTGGTGTGCGACCAGGATCGCCGCGAAGGCGAGCGCCGTGACGGCCACCACCCCGAGCGCCGCACCGACGTACGCCGTCGCCAGGTCGGACCGTTCCGTCACCGCTCCGGCGGTGTTCAGGACGTCGCGGGTGCGCAGCAGCGCCGACGCGGCCATGGCACCCGCCACGCCCGCCGCGACCGCGAACAGGCCGGTGACGACCGCCGTCGGGGTGCTGCCGACGGACGGCACCGGCATCTTCTCGGGGCTGCTGATGGCGGTGAGGACGGTCGTCAGCCCGGCCCACGCGAGCACGACCGTGACAGCGGCGACGACGTCGGACGGACGGTGCCAGCCGCCGACCATGGTCGAGACGCCGGTGAGGGCGGTGTACCCGGCGCCGACGACGGCGACCGCCGGCCGGGCCCGTCGCGGCACCACCAGCACCAGTGCGGCCGCGACGCTTGCCGCGACCGTCGTGTGCCCGCTGGGCAGCGAGTTGCCCAGCGGCCCGGTGTCCTCGGCCAGCCGCGGCCGGTCGAGGACCGCGTGCTTGAGCACCTGGGTCGTCAGGTTGGCACCGCCGACCAGGACGATGACCTGCAGCGCCAGCAGCCAGCGCTGGCGCAGCAGGGCGATCAGGGCGACGGCGCCGAGCACCACGACGACGAACGGGACCGAGACGACGTCGAGGACCCGCTCCGCGCCGGACCAGAGCGTGGACCGGCCGATGCCGGACCCGCGGAACGCCACCTGGTCGATGCGCTGCCCGACGGCGGTGTCGACGAACCACCGCCAGCTCGCCCACGTGCCGAGAGCGCCGGCCACGAACATGAGCAGGCCGAGGACGACACCTCCGGGCCGGGGCGAGTTGGGGCGCATGCTCCGAGGGTAGTCAGTGACACTGTGAATTCCGCCCGGCTCGGCTGCGGACTCACCGGAGCCCGGCGTAGAACGCCCGGATGTCCGCGACGTGCGCGGCCGGCTCCTCCATGGCGACGAAGTGGTGCCGGCCCGGATTGCCCTCGGGCCAGTGCGTGATCGTGTTGTCCCGCTCGGCCAGCCGCCGCATCAGCGCCGACCCGCCCGCGTAGACGCCCGACGGCACCGCCTTCTGTCCCTTCGGCCACTCGAACCGCGGTCGGTCCGCGGCGCCGGCGAGCCCTTCGTACATCGGCCACGACGACGTCGCGGCGGTCTTGGTGAACCAGTAGAGGCTGACGTTGTCGAGGAACAGATCGCGGTCGATGACGTCGAACAGCGGCTGGTCGGACATCGAGAACTCCTGGAACTTCTGTGCGTGCCAGGCCAGCAGCGCCACCGGCGAGTCGTGCCAGCCGTGCCCGAAGGTCTGCGGCGCGACCCGGAGCAGCGCGTGGTGGTCGACGCCGCCGGACATCCACTGCTGCATCAGGTCCCACTCGGCCCGCTCGTCCGCCGTCATGCCGGGTACGTCGTCCTCGGTCGGGAAGCCGAAGCCGCCGTCGATGTGCACGCCGACGACACGGTCCGGGTGCAGCCGGGCGAGCTCCGGCGCGACGTACGCGCCGAGGTCGCCGCCCTGCGTGCCGTAGCGGTCGTAGCCGAGCCGCTCCATCAGCCGCCCGTACATCGCCACGACCGCACCGATGCCGAACCCCGTCGTGCGCGGGGCCGCGGAGAAGCCGAAGCCGGGCACCGACGGCACCACCACGTGGAAGGTCTGCGCGAGCAGAGGGATCGTGCGCGCGAACTCGACGAACGAGTTCGGCCAGCCGTGGGCGAGGATCAGCGGCAGCGCGTCCGGCTCGGGCGAGCGGACGTGCAGGTAGTGCAGGCCGAGACCGTCGATCTCCTCGATGAACTGCGGGAACTCGTTCAGCCGGGCCTCGCGGGCGCGCCAGTCGTAGCCGGTTCGCCAGTACTCGGCGGTGTCGCGCAGCCAGTCGGCGGGAACACCGCGGTCCCACCCGTCGCCGGGCAGCTGCGGCGTCCATCGCGTGCGGGTCAGCCGCTCGCGCAGGTCGTCGAGGTCGGACTGCGGGATGTCGATGGTGAAAGGTGTCATGTCGCCGACGCTAGGACGCATCTAGGTCTGTACTTGTCCTAGTTCTGCGGGCATTCTGTCCTTCATGAGCCATACACCGGCCCGGCTGCTCGCGCTGCTGTCTCTGTTGCAGACGCCGCGCGAATGGCCCGGCAGCGAGCTGGCGCACCGCCTCGGCGTCACCCCGCGCACCGTCCGCCGCGACGTCGACCGGCTGCGCGACCTCGGCTACCCGGTCGAGGCGACGCTGGGCGCGGCGGGCGGGTATCGCCTCGTGGCGGGCGCCGCGCTGCCGCCCCTGCTGCTCGACGACGAGGAGGCGGTGGCCATCGCGGTAGGCCTGCGGGCGGCCGCCGGGTCCGCCGTCGCGGGCATCGAGGAGGCGTCCGTGCGGGCGCTCGGCAAGCTCGAGCAGGTGCTGCCGTCGCGGCTGCGGCACCGGGTGCGGACGCTCGGCGCGGCGACCCTGCCGGTCGGGCCGGACGGTGCCGGGCCGGTGGTCGACCCGGAGGTGCTGACGGCGCTGGCGGCGGCCGCCGCGACCCGCGAGCGGGTGCGGTTCCGCTACACCGCAGGCGACGCGACGGAGTCCGGCCGGCTGGTCGAGCCGCTCGCGCTGGTCCCGTCGGGCCGCCGCTGGTACCTCGTCGCCTGGAACGTCGACGGTTCGCCTGGCCAGACCCCGCCCGGTCGGGAGGGTCCTCCCACCCTACGGGCGGGTACCGACAACCGTGGCCGCGCAGGTCACGCCGCCTCCCGGCACGACGGCGACCGCGACGGCTGGCGGACGTTCCGGGTGGACCGGATCACCCGGGTGCAGCCGACGGGGGTCCGGGTGCGCGAGGAGCGGGCGCTGCCGGCCGCCGACGCCGCGGCCTACGTCGCCGGGCGGCGGACCGACTGGGGCACGCCCGAGCTGCACGTCGTGGTGACGTTCGAGGCGCCCGTGAGCGCGGTGGCCGGCCGGCTCGGCGATCCGCCCGGTCAGGTCGTCGCCGTCGACGAGGCGCGCTGCCGGCTCCACGCCCGCCGCGACGACTCGATGGACTGGCTGGCCGCTCGCCTGGTCACGCTCGGCCACCCCTTCACCGTCGATGGGCCGGACGAACTGGTCGCCGCCGTGCGCGCCCTCGCCGCCCGCGCGGCCGCCGCGGTCGGCTAGTGTCCTGAGTCGTTAATTCGCGTGCAGTATCTGGCGATGGATTCGAGGATCTGGTCGGCGGTCTTGGTCCACACGTAGGGCCTGGGGTTGTCGTTCCAGGTGTCGATCCAGGCGCGGATGTCGGTGTTGAGTTCGCGGACTGACCGGTGGGTGCCGCGTTGGAGTTTCTTCGTGGTCAGCTCGCCGAACCAGCGTTCGACCAGGTTGAGCCATGAGGAGCTGGTCGGGGTGAAGTGGAGCGTGAAGCGGGGGTGTTCGATCAGCCATCGCTTCACGGCCGGTGTCTTGTGGGTCGAGGCGTTGTCGAGCACGACGTGCACGTCGAGTTCCGCGGGCACCTCGGCGTCGATCTTGGCCAGGAACTTCTTGAACTCGATCGCTCGGTGGCGGGCGTGCAGCGAGCCGATGACCTGGCCGGTGGCGAGGTCGAGGGCGGCGTAGAGGCTGGACGTGCCGTAGCGCTTGTAGTCATGGGTGGCGCGCTGCGGGGTGCCCGGGAGCATGGGCAGGATCGGGGCCGTGCGGTCCAGGGCCTGGATCTGGGACTTCTCGTCCACGCACAGCACCACGGCCCGCTCGGGCGGGTCGAGGTAGAGACCCACGACGTCTTTGACCTTGTCGACGAACAGCGGGTCCTTGGACAGCTTCCACGACTCCTGCCGGTGCGGCTGCAGGCCGAAGGCCCGCCAGATCCGCGAGACCGCGGACTGCGACAGGCCCAGCTCGGCCGCCAGCGACCGAGTCGACCAGTGCGTCGCATCCTTCGGCGTCGTCTCCAGCGTCCGGGTGATCACCGCCTCGACCTGCTCGTCACCAACCGTGCGGGGCCGGCCAGGGCGCGGTTCATCAAGCAGGCCATCGAGTCGGTCGGCGACGAACCGCGAGCGCCACTTACGCGCACTCGACACCGCGATCCCGAGCTTCTGCGCGATCGCGGTGTTCCCCAGCCCGTCACCAGCGGCCAGCACGATCCGCGACCGCACCGCCAACGCATTCGCGCTCGTCGGCCGCCGCGACCACGTCAACAGCTGCGACCGCTCCTCATCAGTCAACGTCACAACAGGGGCAACCGGACTCGGCACCCGCAAAGCCTACCCACTAAATACGAACTATTGACTCACGACACTAGGTACGTCCGGCGGGATCAGAGGAGCTAGCTGGATGCGGTTCGTGCTTGGCACGTTGACGGCGACCCCTTGGCACGTGGGGCATGAGCCCATGCGCCTGATTCGTCCCATGTGTAGAGCGCTGCAACGTGCCAAGGCCCGATGGGTGCGCGTACGGACAGCGTGGGTGGGAGATCACTGCGTGATCTGTGTGGCGATGCTGTCGCTCCAACGACATTTTCTTCACACACTCAGTGCACTGATCTCACACCGTTGCCTGGCCACCCGCCGTGCGCGCCTTCGCCGAGCGCGCGGCCGCTGCCGCCGTCAGCGGAACCGGGCGTTCGCCGGATGGTCGGGCAGGTTGACGACGATCGCCTCGCCGCTGGTGCGCGCGACCACGATCCGCGCGATCTCGGTCAGCGCCGGGTTCTCCTCGACGTGGATCGCCCCGCCCGGTACGTAGACGAAGTCGCCGGCCTCGGCCACGACGTGCTCCGTCAGGCCGGGGCCGAACCACCAGCGTGTGACGCCGTCGAGCACCAGGACGCCGGTCTCGGAGTCGCCGTGGTGGTGCACCTCGGTCGCGTGGCCGGCGGGCAGCTCGGCGATCCCCATCCAGAGGCCGGACGACCCGGTCATCGACGTCGAGACGGCGGACAGGCGGACTAGCCCGCCCGCCGTCTGGGCGGTGTTGCCGGACAGCTCGCCGCGGCGGACCAGCCGCACGCTCGCCTCGCTCATCCCTGAGTCCCTTCCACGGGCAGGAACACCCGCATGGTCGACGGTCCGCGCAGCCCCCACAGGTACAGCGGCACCAGCGTCAGCTCCTCGTCGCCCGCCGAGGCCGGAGGCGCCTCCGGGCCGTACGGCCAGGCCGGCACCGTGGTCTCGACGGTCGTGCGGACGGTGGTGGCGATGCCGACGGCGCCCGGGTCCAGTCCGGCGACGCCGGCGGGGACCTCGGTGAGCTTGGGCCGCGGGTCCGGCAGCGTGTGCCGGGCCTCGGCGACGCCGCCGGGCACCTCGGCGCAGTAGACCAGCGGACCGCGCTCGACGGCGACCGTCCCGCGCACCGCGTCGACCCGCGGGTCCGGGACCGTCAGCCGGGGCTCGACGTCCAGCGTCAGCCGCAGCCGGTCGCCGGGCCGCCAGTTGCGCCGCGCCCGCGCCATCCCCGGCACGACGGCGCGGACGTCGCCCGCCACCTCGATCCGGGCCGACCGCGCCCATGCCGGGACCCGCAGCGCGAGCTCCCAGTCGCGTCCGTCGGCCTCGACCACCTCGATCTCGACGGTGCCGTCCCACGGGTAGGACGTGTGCACGCGCAGGACGACCCGCTGGCCGGCGACGTCGGTCGCGATCCGCGACGCCGTCAGCTGGTGCAGCTGCAGCCCGCCGGCGTCGGTCGTCGCCACGTACCCCGAGAACGACGCGAACAGCCGGGCCAGGTTCGTCGGGCAGCAGGACACCCAGAACCAGGGCGCGCGGGGCGTGTCCTTGCGGAACGGCGCCTCGTCGTCGCCGGGCTCGGGCAGCGGGTGCCGGACCTGCAGCGGGTTGACGTACAGGAACCGCTGCCCGCTGGGGTGCAGCGCCGTCGCGACCATGTTGAACAGCGCGCGCTCGGCGTAGTCGGCGAACCGCGGCTCGCCGGTGGCCAGCGTGAACCGCCAGGCCGCCATGACGCCGGCGATGGCGCCGCAGGTCTCGGCGTAGGCCCGCTCGGTGGGCAGTTCGTAGTCGTTGCCGAACGACTCGCCGAGGTGGCGCGAGCCCATGCCCCCGTGCAGGTAGGTGCGCGTGGCGATGGTGTGGTCCCACTGGCCGACGAGGTGGTCGACCAGCGCGTCGTCGCCGGTCTCGACGGCGTGGTCGACGGCGCCCGCCGTCAGGTAGAGCGCCCGGACGGCGTGCCCGCGCAGGACGTCGACGTCGCGGAGCGGCCGGTCGTCGAGGTAGTACTCGGGGCCGATGGCGTGGTGCTCGAGGGTGTCGTGGCCGCGGCGGGCCAGGAACTTCCCGGCGAGGTCGAGGTAGCGCTCGCGGCCGGTGGCCCGGGCCAGCTCGACCAGCGCGGCCTCGACTTCGGGGTGGCCGTCGATCCGAGTGTCATCGGTATCGCCGAACGTCGCGACGGCGTGGTCGGCGGCGGCGAGCACGGCCGCCGTCAGGTCGTCCTCGACCCCGCCCCGCAGCCGCGCCACACCGGCCTGGATGAGGTGGCCGTAGCAGTACAGCTCGAAGCCGTGGCTGAGGTTCGTGTACTTCTCCGCGGCGTGGCGGTGCCCGAACCAGGTGTTGAGGTAGCCGTCGGGCTCCTGGGCCGAGCGGATCAACGCACCCAGATCGGCCAGCCGCTCGCCCGCGGGACCCTCCGGCGTGCGGCTCGCCTCCCAGGCCAGCGCCTCGGCGGTCTTGTACACGTCGGCGTCGGTGAACAGCTTGCCCTGACGCGGCCGCGCGTCCTCGCCCGCCGCCGCCCGCCGGAACGCGTCCGTCCAGCCCAGCCGGTCGATCCAGTCCAGCGCGTGCGGCAGGACGGTGCTCGCGTTGAGGTCCTGCCGGGCCTTCCAGAACCCGTCCTCGAGGACGACGTCGCCGGCCGGGACCGGGGTCAGCCGCCCGCGCGACGGAGCGACCGGCAGGCCGCGCTGCGGGTGGGACGGGTCGGGCATGGAGTCTCCTGGCAGGTGAGGGGAGTCGGGGACGGCGGACGGCTCAGCCACGCAGCGCCCCCGCGAGCAGGCCGCGGACGTAGTGCCGCTGCAGCAGCAGGAACAGCACGACGCAGGGCAGCGCCGACACGATGACGCCGGCCTGCAGCGCGCCGAGGTCGACGGCGCCGAAGTCGCCCGAGCGCAGGCTGACCAGCGCGATCGGCAGCGTGAACCGCGAGCCGTCGTTGAGCAGGATGAGCGGGGTGAGGAACTCGTTCCAGGCGGCGAAGAACGCGAACAGCCCGACGGTGACGACGCTCGGTACGACGGCCGCGAGCGACACCCGAAGCATGGCCCGCGTCTCCGAGCAGCCGTCCAGCATGGCCGCCTCCTCGAGCTCCTCCGGCACCGCGGAGAACGCGATGCGCATCATGAACACCGAGAACGGCAGCTGGAACATGATCATCACCAGCGCGACGCCGATCAGCGTGTTCTGCAGGCCGAGGTCGCCGAGCAGCACGTAGAGCGGGATCAGGATCGTCGGGTGCGGGATCATGAGGATCGCCAGGATCAGCACGAAGATCAGGTTCTTGCCGCGGAAGGAGTAGCGGGCGAACCCGTAGCCGGCCGGGATCGCCAGCGCCAGCGACCCCGCCACCGTGATGACGGTGACGACGGCGCTGTTCCACAGGTACGTCAGCAACCCGGCGCCGAAGTCGGCCAGCTTGCCGTAGTTGGCCGTGGTGAGGCTGCCACCGTCGGTCAGCGACAGAATCGCGGCGCGCAGCAGCGGGAACGCGAACAGCAGTGCGAGCAGTGCGGCCAGCACGCCGCCGGCGACACCGGTGGTGCGGCCCCACCGGCGCCTCGGCCGGGCCACAGCGGCGGGCGAGCCGTTCGCCGTCGTCGATGGGGAGGTCAGGGTGGTCACGGCGGTCACCTCTCCCGGCGCAGGGCGAGTAGCTGGACGAGGTTGAGGACGATCAGGCCGGCGAGCACGACCATCGAGATGGCGGCGGCCGAGCCCAGGTCGAGGAACGAGAACGCCTCGCGCACGATGACGATCACCAACGTGACGGTCGCGTTGTCCGGGCCGCCGTTGGTCAGCACGTAGAACTGCTCGAACGCCAGCAGCGCGCCGGTGATGATGAGGATCGTGCACAGCGCCAGCGACGGACGCAGCAGCGGCAGCGTCACGTGCCGCAGCGTCTGCCACCGGTTCGCGCCGTCGAGGCGGGCCGCCTCGTAGACGTCGTCGGGGATCGACTGCAGCCCGGCCAGCAGGATCAGCATGTAGAACCCGGCGAACCGCCAGGTCATCATGATGACGACCGAGAGGAACGCCGTCCCCGGCTGGCCGAGCCAGTCGATGGGTTCGTCGATGAAGCCGAGGCCCGTGAGCGCGTCGTCCACCGGCGACAGCCCGGCGAAGTACAGCTCGTAGAAGAGCAGCGCCGCCGACGTCAGGCCCACCGCGGCCGGCAGGAAGAACGCCGTCCGCAGCAGGCCGACGCCGCGCCGCGGACGCCGGACCAGCATCGCCAGCCCGAGCGCCACCGCGAGCAGCACGACCAGGATCACCGCGGCGTACTTGGCGGTGAACCCGAGCGCCTGGCCGACGAGGTCGTTGTCGGCGATGCCGCGGTAGTTCTCCAGGCCGGTGAAGGACGGCTCGCCCAGCAGCGGCCAGTCCGACACCGACATCCGCGCGGCCAGCAGCAGCGGCACGACGAACAGGCCGAGCGCCACCAGCAGGGCGGGCAGGACGAGCAGGAATCCGGTGCGCGGACGGCGGATGCTGTGCCGCCGTCCGCGCCGCCGGGTGAGGGCGATCGCGCTCACGTGGCTCCGATCAGTTCCGTTGCAGCGAGTCGTTCACGGCGCCGTTGAGCTCCGGCACCTCCGAGCCCGGGTCGTCGCCGAACAGCCCGGCCCGGATCAGCGGCAGCCCCGGCCCGTTGGGGTCGTTGAACGTCTGGAAGAAGTTCACGGCGTACGGCGTGCGGCCCTCGCCGACCAGCTCGTTGAGCAGCACCAGTCGCGGGTCCTGCTCGGAGTACTGGTTCGACGCGAGGTCGGTGCGGACGGTGAGGTTCTTGCCCTTGGCCATGACCTCGAGCTGCGCCTCCTCGCTCAGCGTCCACTGGACGAAGTCCCAGGCGGCGTCCGCCTGCTCCGACGACGAGGAGATGCCGAGCACGTCGCCGCCCACGAAGGACGAGCGGCCGCCGTCGACGCCCGGGATGGGGACGACGCCGATGCTGAGCGCGTCGCTCTCGGGAATGGTGGCCAGCGCCTTGGAGCCGAGCAGCGAGAACGCGGCCTGGCCGGTGGCGAACGGCTCGTTCTGGGTCGGGCCGGCCTCGTTGCGCGCGGCCTCCGGGATGGCGCCGTCGGCGACCATCTGGTTGTAGGCCTCGAAGACCTCCAGCGCCTCCGGCTGGTCCAGCAGCGACTCGGTGCCGTCCTCGCTGAGGACCTCGGCGCCGGACGCCCAGATGGACGGCCAGATGGTGAAGACCAGGCAGCCGCCGCAGTTGCCGGCGACGTAGAGGCCCTGGACGTCCGGATTCGCCGCCTGGATGGTGGCGATGTTGTCCGCGAGCGCCTGCAGCGTCGGGGCGGGATCGGCCGGGTCGACGCCGGCGGCCTCGAGGATCTTCGTGTTGACGTAGAGCGCCGAGGTGTCGACGACGTGCGGAACGGCGTAGCGCTGGTCATCGACCGTGCCCGCGTCGATGTGCGACGGCGCCAGCGCGTCGGCGTAGTCGAGCGAGTCGATGCGGTCGCCGATGTCCTGCCAGAGGCCGAGCTGCGCGTAGTTGGGCGCCTCGACGACGTTGGCGGCCAGCAGGTCGGGCAGCTCACCGCCGCCGGCGGCCGCGGTCACCTTCTGCAGGTAGCTGTCGAAGGGGACGACGGTCAGCTCGATCTGGTTCTCATGGGTGGCGTTGTACGCCTCGACCAGGGCCTCGGTCTGCGGTGCGGTGACCGAGCGGGCCCACATGGTGAGGGTGGCGCCGGTGTCGCCGCTCTCGGGCGCGGCGCCGTCGTCCGTGCTGCCGCCGGTCTGCTCGTCGGTGCTGGCCGAGTCGCCGTCGGAGCCGCAGGCGGCCAGCAGCAGTGCCGTCGCCGCGATGGCCGCGGCGAGGCGGGCTCGTCGTTGAGCCATGATCTCCTCCTGATGTGATCCTTAACATTTTGGCGATGCATGCGGTACTGGGATGGATTGCGTTGTTCCGGGGTGGTTCGGCCCGCCCGTCGGGCCTCAGTTGGACGGGGGTGGGGCGGTGCTGGCGCGCAGGATCAGGCTCGGCGGCGCGAGGGTCACGCTCTCGACACCCTCGCGCGTGCCGCTCTCGATCTGGCGCAGCGCCAGCCGGACGGTGTGCCGGCCCAGCTCGGCGAAGTCCTGGCGCAGCGTGGTGAGCGCCGGCCGGTAGTACGCGGCGTCGGGGACGTCGTCGAAGCCGACGACGCTGACGTCCTCGGGGCTGGTGATGCCGCGCTCGGCCAGCGCGTGGAACAGCCCGAGTGCCATCTGGTCGTTGGCGCTGAACACCGCGGTGACGTCGTCGCGACCGGCCAGGGCCAGCCCCGCCGCGTACCCCGACCGCGCCGTCCAGTCGCCCTCGACGGGGGGTGGGACCTCGCGGCCGGCCTTGCGCAGCGTCTGCTCCCAGACGGTGCGCCGGATGTCGGCCTCGGCCCAGCCGGCCGGCCCGGCGATGTGGTGTACCGTCCGGTGACCCAGGCTGAGCAGGTAGTTCACCGCCTGGCTGACGCCGGGTCCGGAGTCGTAGGAGACGCTCGGCACGCCCGTGGAGCGCAGCCCGCCCACCGTCACCAGCGGCAGGTCGGACGGCAGCGGGCCGAGCAGCGGCTGGTCCTCCGGGTGCGGGTCGACCACGATGACGGCGTCGACCAGCTGCTGTCGCAGCGACTCAACGGCCTCGCGCAGGGTGCTGCGGGCCATCGGCGGGAGGTTGAGGATGCGCAGCCCGTAGCCGGCCGAGCGTGAGTCCTGCTCGACGTGGCGCAGTGCCGACGCCGGGCCGTACAGCTCCTCGTTCAGCACCACCAGGCCGAGCGTGCGGGACCTTCTGGTGATCAGCGTGCGGGCGGCGACGTTGGGGGAGTAGCCGAGCACCCGCATCGCCTCGCGCACCCGTTCCCGGGTGGCGGGGCGAACCCGCGGGCTCTCGTTGAGCACGCGCGACACCGTCTGGTGCGAGACCCCGGCATGCCGGGCGACCGCATGGATGTCCGGCGGGCGGTTCGCCTTGCCGTCTGCGGGTCGCTCGGTCATGGGAGCAAATGTGAACCATCACATTCGGTTCGTCAACCGGTGACGGGCGTCACGCATATAGTCATACAAAATGATGAATGGTAAGTTGCGCCGCGTGAGCGAGGTTCGGGTGAGCGACGGCGTCGTGCTGGCGCCGCGGTACCGCGGCAGGGTGGCACTGGTCACCGGTGCCGCGTCGGGCATCGGGGCGGCGACGGCGGCCCGTCTGGCGGCCGAGGGGGCGCACGTCGTGCTGGCGGACGTCGACGAGGACGCGGTGGGTGCCGCTGCCGGGTCGGCGGCCGAGGCCGCGTCGGCGTCCGGGTTCGGTGGCGGTGCGTCGAGCGTGGTGCTGGACGTCGCCGACGCGGACGGGTGGGCGGGTGTGGCCGGGCGGCTGGCTGGTTCGCACGGCCGCTTGGATCTGCTGCACTCGAACGCCGCCATCGCGGTCATCTCGCCGGCCGACGAGTTGGCGATCGCGGACTGGGACCGGCAGGTGGCGGTCAACCTGACGGCGACGTTCCTGGCGGTGCGGTCGCTGGCCGGGTTGCTGCGCGCGTCGCGAGGGTCGATCGTGCTGACGTCGTCGGTACACGCGCATCGAGGGCTGCCCGGGCGGCCGGCGTACGCGGCGACCAAGGGCGCGCTGCTCTCGCTGGGCCGCCAGCTCGCCGCCGACTACGGACCCGAGCTGCGGGTGAACACCGTCGTCCCCGGCCCCATCCTCTCGCCCGCCTGGGACGAGGTCACTGACACCGACCGCGAGCGCAGCATCCGCGCGACGACGCTCGAGCGGTTCGGCCGCCCCGACGAGGTCGCGTCGGTGGTCGCCTTCCTGGGCTCCGATGACGCGTCCTACGTCACCGGGGCGAGTCTGGTCGTCGACGGCGGGTGGAGCGTGACGGCGGACTCGGCGTGAGCGGGTCGCCGTTTCGCGGCATCCACGGGGCGGTCGTCGCGCACCTCGGCGAGCTGATCGTCCGCGGCGACGTCGCGCCCGGGGCCACGCTCGACCCCGCCCAGCTGGAGCGCGAGCTGGGCGTGAGCCGCACCGTCGTCCGCGAGGCCCTGCGCGTCCTGTCCGCCAAGGGCCTGGTCGACGCCCGGCCCAAGCGCGGCACCGTCGTCCGCTCACGCGAGAAGTGGTCGCTGCTCGACGCCGACGTCCTGCGCTGGCAGGCGGAGCACCGCGCCGACGACGCGTTCCTGGCCGACCTCGCCGAGGTGCGCGGCATCGTCGAGCCGGCCGGGGCGCGGCTCGCGGCCACCCGCCGGACCGACACCGACCTCGCCACGTTGACCGGCGCGCTGGCGATCATGGCCGATCCGGAGGCGTCGGTCGACGCCGTCGTCGAGGCCGACCTCGTGTTCCACCGGGCGCTGCTCGCCGCCGCGGGCAACGAGCTGCTGCGGCAGATGGAGCAGGTCATCGCGACCGGGCTGCGCGCCCGCGACCTGCTGGTTCACGGCCGCGGCCCGTGGGCGGACAGCGTCCCCGCCCATCGTGCCGTCCTCGACGCCGTCGCCGCCGGGGACGCCGACGGCGCCGAGCGGGCCGTCCGTGACCTGCTGACCCAGGCCGATCGCGACGTCCACGCGATCACCGCCGAAGAGGAGACGCCATGAAGATCACCGAGATCGAGACGTTCCTGGTCGCGCCGCGCTGGCTGTTCTGCCGCGTCGCCACCGGCGAGGGGGTCGTCGGGTGGGGCGAGCCGGTGATCGAGGGCCGCGCCGACACCGTCCGCACCGCCGTCCACGAGCTCGCCGACTACCTGGTCGGCCAGGACCCGCTGCGCATCGAGGACCACTGGCAGGTCATGACGAAGTCGACGTTCTACCGTGGCGGGCCGGTGCTCTCCAGCGCGGTCGCGGGCCTCGACCAGGCGCTCTGGGACATCGCCGGCCAGGTGTACGGCGCGCCGGTGCACGCGCTGCTCGGCGGCCCCGTGCGCGACCGCGTCCGCATGTACACCTGGGTCGGCGGCGACGAGCCGGCCGAGGTCGCCGACGGCATCGCGGCCAAGGTCGCCGAGGGGTTCACCGCCGTGAAGATGAACGGGACGGCGGCGCTCGGCCCCATCGGCACCGTCGCCGAGACCGAGGACGTGCTGCAGCGGCTGGCCGCGGCCCGCGAGGCGCTCGGCCCGGACCGCGACGTCGCCGTCGACTTCCACGGCCGGGTCTCGCCGGCCAACGCGCGCCGGCTGCTGCCGCTGATGGCGCCGTTGCACCCGCTGTTCGTCGAGGAGCCGGTCCTGCCGGAGCTCGGGGCGCAGTTCGCCTCGGTCGTCGCGTGCAGCTCGGTGCCCATCGCGACCGGCGAGCGGCTGTTCGGCCGGCGCGAGTTCGTCGAGCCGCTGGCCGCCGGGGTCAGCGTCGTTCAGCCGGACATCTCGCACGCGGGCGGCATCTCCGAGGTCCGCCGCATCGCCGCGCAGGCCGAGGTGGCCGGCGCGAGTCTGGCGCCGCACTGCCCGCTCGGCCCGATCGCGCTGGCCGCGAGCCTGCAGGTGGCGTTCGCGACGCCGAACTTCCTCATCCAGGAGCAGAGCCTCGGCATCCACTACAACGTCGGGAACGACCTGCTCGACTACCTCGTCGACCCCGCCGTCTTCCGCTTCGTCGACGGATACGTGGAGCGGCCGATGGCCCCAGGTCTCGGCATCGCGATCGACGAGGCCGCCGTCCGCCGCGCCGACGAGGCCGGGCACCGCTGGCGCGCCCCGGTCTGGCGGCATCGCGACGGCTCGTTCGCCGAGTGGTGAGGGCGGTGGGGGTGTCGGCGACGGCGTCTACGATGCGCTCGTGGCGACCCGGCTGGGGCTCGACGACCATGTGACGCTGCTGCTGCACAGCGGCGCGGTGCTGCATGACGCGGCGGGCCGGGCAGGGCTCGGCGCGCCGGTGCCCACCTGCCCCAGGTGGGACGTGCGGGCGCTCGTCACCCACCAGGGCATGGTGCACCGCTGGGCCGCGGCGCACCTGCGCGGCGAGAAGGACCACGACACCCAGGCCTCGGTGACGGCGGCAGCGGCGGCGCCGGACCTGCTCGCCTGGTTCGCCGCCGGCCTCGACGCGCTGACGGCGACCATCGCGGCCACGCCCGACGACGCCGAAGCCATGGTCTTCCTGAAGGACGCGCCGCCGCCGCGCCGGTTCTGGGCTCGCCGGCAGGCGCACGAGACCACCATCCACAGCGCGGACGCGCTGGCGGCGGCGCTCGGCCGGGTGCCGGTCGCGGCCGACCTGGACATCGCGGCGGAGCTGGCGGCCGACGGCGTCGACGAGCTGCTGAGCGGCTTCATCACCCGCGGCCGCGGCAAGCTGAGCACCGACGAGCCCTACACGATCGCCGTGCGGGCCACCGACACCGGTGACGCGTGGACGCTGCGGGTCGAGCCGGACTCCCTGACGACGACGGCGGGCGCCGGCGCGGGCGGGCCCGCGGACGCGGAGCTGTCCGGGACCGCGCTGCAGCTCTACCTGGGCCTGTGGAACCGCGGCGACGAACTCACGGCCACCGGGCGGGCGAACGTGCTGCGCGACTGGCGGGCGCAGGTGCGGGTGCGCTGGAGCTGACCCGGCGCCCGCGCATCAGAGGGCGGACTGGCCGTTGAACTGCTGCGGCGGGTCGTCCGAGGACCCGCCCAGACTCATGATCGCGACGACTGCGCCGACGGCGATGGCGAGGCCGATGAGGATGACGACCGCCAGCTCCGTCCGGTAGCGGCGTTCTTCCGATGCCTTGTGCTGACTCACGGTGCCCCCCGAGAAGTCCACGTACTGAGAAGATTCGTCCCAAGGTCATACTTTACGAACACTGTCAACCGAAACGCGGAGATCATTCCCGTTTCGTGGTCCACTGAATCCTGGACATCCCGACGTTGTCGGACGCCCGTGCCAGGATCGGATCCGTGCTCACCATCAGCCCCGAACAGCGCCGCCTGCGACTGCTGCGCCGCCACCGGTTGGCGCGCGAGGCCCAGGCGGCGACGGTCGCCCAAGCCGTCGCAGGCATGGTCGTCCTGCACGCCACCGACCAGGCGTCGGTGTACCTGTCCGCGCTGGCCAGGGTGCCCACGGCCACGCTCGACGACGTCTCCGCCGCGCTCTACGAGGACCGGTCGGTGGTCAAGCTCATCGCCATGCGCCGCACCATGTTCGTGACGCCGGCCGACTTCGTGCCGGTCGTGCACAGCGCGGCCGGGCTGGCCATCGCCCAGCGGCTGCGCAAGCAACTGGTCCAGCACCTGAGCACGCTGCCCACCGACCCTCCGCTCGAGGGCGACGTCGCCGCCTGGCTGGCCGACGTCGAGACCAGCACCGAGAAGGCGCTCGACGAACGCGGCGAGGCACTGGCCACCGAGCTGGCCAAGGCCGAGCCCCGGCTGCGCACCGCCATCCTGCCCACCACCGAGAAGAAGTGGGACGTCAAGCAGAACATCACCAGCCGCGTGCTCACGCTCATGGGCGCCGACGGCCGCATCGTGCGCGGGCGCCCCGCGGGCACCTGGCTGTCGCGGCAGCACCGGTGGGCGTCGGTGCGCGGCCTCTGGCCCGACGGCCTGCCCGACCTCCCCGAGGCCGAGGCCCGCGTGGCGCTGGCCCGGCGCTGGCTGCAGGTGTTCGGCCCGGCCACGGTCACCGACCTGCAGTGGTGGACGGGGTGGACGCTCGGGGTCACGCGGCAGGTCCTGGCCGCACTCGACACCGTCGACGCCGACCTCGACGGCGCGGCGGGGGTCGTCCTGGCCGACGACACCGAGCCCGAGGCCGACGTCGCTCCGGTGGCCACGCTGCTGCCCGCCCTCGACCCCACGCCCATGGGCTGGCAGCAGCGCGACTGGTACCTCGGCCCGCACCGCGACGCCCTGTTCGACCGCAACGGCAACATCGGGCCGACGGTGTGGTGGGGCGGGCGGGTGGTCGGCGGCTGGGGCATGGGCCAGGGCACCGTCCGGTGGCGGCTGCTCGAGGACGCCGGCGCCGAGGCCGCGGCCGCCGTCGAGCAGGCGGCCGGCGAGCTCGAGCCTCGGCTGGGCGGCGCCACGGTCATCCCCAGCTTCCGCACCCCGCTGGAACGCGAGCTCGCCGGCTGACGGTCAGGGCGTCCTCGTGGCCGGGCCGGTGCTGTCCTGGTTGTGCAGTGCCAGCCAGCGGCCCCGCTCGAAGACGAACGTCACGCCGATGACCAGCGGCTCCGGGTGCGCGCCCGGCGACGGCGTGTAGACGGAGTCGAACAGCACGAAGCCCGTGCTGCAGCCGCGGACCTCGCGGGTCAGTTCGTCGAAGGTCTGGGTCCAGTCCGGCACGGCGAAGAACCGCTCGATGAAGCCCATCGTCTGGTCCTTGCCGTACAGGACGTCGCCGGTCGCGAAGATCGCGGTGACGTCCTCGTGCAGGACCGCGGCGAACCCCTCGGCGTCGCGGTCGTACGTCGTCTGCACGTAGGCGTCGACGGCGCGGTCGAACGCCTTGGCGCACAGCCGGTGCGGCAGTCCCGTGCTTGACGCCTCGGCGCCGGCGTCGGCGTGCGAGGCGGCGGGCAGTGCTGCGGCGGCGAGGACGGCGATGGCCGGCAGCGCGATGCGGGCGCGGATCTTCATGGGTGCTCCTCTCGGGGACGGTGCGCCCGAGTCAAGAGCAGCCCGCCGCGGTCGGCGAAGAGATTCGACCTGGGTCGAATCGGGACGGCCGGGGTTATCGTGCAGTCGTGATCGTGGTGGACGTCGACAGCGCCAGCCTCGCGAAGGTGCGGTTGACGCCGTCGCCGGCCTATGAGCTGGTCGGCTGGCTGATGCTCGCGGCGCAGGGGCGACGGCACCCCGTCTTCGGCGACCCCGGTCCGGCGGCGCGGACGGCGCTGCGCGATCCGCGGACGGCGCTGGTCGCGGCGGTGCTGCCGCAGGCGGGCCGCGGCTACATCCCCGACCTCCTCACGCCGCAGCCCCCGGCCGGGCGCCGGGCGCATCTGCTCGCGGCCCAGCTCGACGCCGTCGCCGCCACGCCACCGGACGTCGTCGCGCAGCAGCTGGAGTGGTGCGCGGCCGAGCGGGCGCTGCCGGGCGAGGTGCGCGCGGCCGCCCTGACCGGCACGTTCGCCTCCCGCGTCGCCGAGGGCATGCGGGCGTTCTGGCGCGCGACGCTCGCCGACGGCTGGGGTGCGCTGCAGGGCACGCTCGACGCCGACATCCGCGTCCGTTCGCACCGGCTGGCCGAGTACGGCGTCGGCGACGTGCTCGCTGGCCTGCACCGGGATCTGCGCTGGTCGGCCGGCCGGCTCGAGGTGCGCAAGCCGTACCACGAGCGGCTCGCCCTGCACGACGACGAGCTCGTGCTGGCACCGTCGGCCCTGCGCTGGCCGGCGCTGAGCGTGCAGGTCTGCGCACCCGGCAACGCCGTCCTCTGCTATCCGGCCGACGGCCTGGGCGCGGACGCCGCGGCCCCGGCGGGTGCCGTGGGGCGCCGTCATCGCCGGGCGGTGTCGGCGCTGCTCGGGACCACCCGTGGCGCACTGCTCTGCGACCTCGCCGAGGCGCGGTCGACCGGCGACCTCAGCACGCGGCACGGCCTCTCGCCGGCCACCGTCTCGCACCACCTGGGCGTCCTGCTGCGCGCCGGGCTCGTCCACCGGACCCGGGACGGGCGCGTGGTCCGCTACCAGCGCAGCACCCGTGGCGACGTGCTGGTCGGCGACTGACCGCGTGCACGCTGTCGGCGGCTGCGCCTAGGCTCGGGGCATGTGCCGCAACATCAGACCGCTCAACAATCTCGCCCCGCCGGCCACCAACGACGAGGTGTACGACGCCGCGCTGCAGTTCGTGCGCAAGCTGGCCGGCACCCGTACCCCGTCGCAGGCCAACCGCGAGGCGTTCGACCACGCCGTCGAGGAGATCGCGCACACCACGCGGCACCTGCTCGACGCCCTCGTCACCAACGCCCCGCCGCGCGACCGCGAGGTCGAGGCCGCCAAGGCGCGGGCGCGCTACGAGGCGCGCATCGCGGCCGGCGCGCCGCGCTGACGGCTGCCGGTCACACTCCGCCCCGGCGCAGCTCGTCGAGCAGCGCCGGGCGTCGGCGGTAGCGGTCGCGCAGTTCGGCGACGTACGCGTCGAACTCCCGCGAGTCCGCCTTGGCCGCGGCGTCGCGCATGCTCCGCAGGAACCGTGCGGCCGTCTGGTAGTTGCCGCGATCGCCGGCGAGCACGCACTTCTCGACGAGACGGCGGTAGTGCGGCAGCGTCGACGCCGGGTCGATTCGCACCCGCGCGCGGAACAGCCGCCGCCACAGGTCGGGGTCGAAGTCGATGCGCTCGGGCATCGTCTCGGCGGCGGCCCACGCCGCGGCCGAGTCGCCCTGGCGCAGCAGGGTCGACACCCAGCCCCGTGGATCGGCCGCGAGCAGCACCGGGTCCGCGTTCTCGCGGTCGGCCGCCCACGTGCCGGCGGTGGTCGCGGCGCGCTCGAAGGCCGCGTAGGTGGTCGTCGACGGGCGGTGGTGGAAGTCGTCTCGACGAAGCTGGGCGACCTCGTCCACGGCACCGCGCCGCCGCGCGTCCGCGACCAGTCGCTCGACCAGTGGTCCGACGGCAGGCGACAGCGGGTCGGCGGTGACTCCCGCACGGGCCTGCGCCAGGGCCAGGTCGGCGTGGCCGGCCTCCTCCAGCGCCCTCACGAGGTCTTCGACCAGGAAGGCGTGGCGCAGATCGGCGCCGAAGTGCGCCATGACCTCGGCCGGGTCCCTGCTCAGGATCGCCAGCCGGCCGCGCGCATGGCGGACCGCCGACCCATGGCTCTGCTCGTCGGCCCGGTCGACCAGGCGACGGTAGAGATCGATCCCGGCCGGCCCGACGGCGTCCGCATACTGATCGATGTCGACGGTGACGAAGTCCTGCGGGCCGGCGAACATGAGGCGGAACAGCCATCGGGCCAGCGCTGCCGACGCCTTGCGGTCGAGCGACGCGTGCACGGCCGCGGTCACGTGGGCATCGAGCAGCCGGCCGATCTGCATGCCCTGGCCGCCGGACGAGTCGTCGCTGCGCAGGATGGTGCGGATCGCTTGGTCGATGGCGGTCTGCACGACGACCAGCAGCTCGGCCGAGGGCGCTCGGGTGCACCACTCCTCGAGGAGCCGGACGGTCGCCTCGGCGTCGTCGGCGTAGGCGTTGGCCTGGTCGTAGTCGTAGAAGCGCCGTCGCGGGGTGAACACGCGCCTCACCTCGTCGGCGAGCTCGCCGACGTCGTCACCGACGGCGGGGCGCGGCTCGAACCGGTCGAGCTCGACCGGGCCGGCGGGCGCTGCGCTGCCCGAGCCGCCGGACGCCGCCAGGGCGACCGCGACGCAGTGCTTGCAGAACGCTCCGGTGACGCCGACCGGGCAGTCGCAGAACCAGCTCTGCTTCGCCGCGACCAGTTCGACCCGGTAGTCGTCCGTGCCGCGCACCACGGCGGTGAGCCTGGCGCCGTCGTCGATCAGGTCGACCACCCGGCCGCCGACGGCGTAGGCCCGGCCGCGCTCGACGGTGCGCGCGTCGGCCAGCTCGCCGAGGGCGCCGATCCAGGACATGTCCGCGCTCACTCCAGGTTCAGTGCCACCGGGGTGCCGATCTCGACGGTCCGGCTCACCGTGCACAGGCGATCGTGCGACTTCTTGACGGCGTCGGGCAGCACCTCGCGCGCGGCGTCGCCCTCGTCGCCGTCGGGGAAGCTGATCCGGATCGACACCTCGATGTTCTCGAGCCGGTTGCCCTGCTCGTCGCGGATCTTGGTCGCCGTGGTCTCCATCTCGAACACGTCGGGCTCGGCCCGGCGCGACGTGATGAGGTCGATGTCGATGGCCGAGCAGCCGGCTATCGCGGTGAGCAGCAGTTCGACGGGCGTGAAGTCGCCACCGTCGCCCTGCCCGAAGGACAGCTCGCCGCCGCGGGCATTGGTCGCGACGTAGCGGCGCTCGCCGACCCGCCGCAGGGACACCGTTCGTCGTGCGTTCTCAGCCATGCGGCCAAGCCTGTCACGCGCCCCGCTCGGGCCCGGGCAGCGGCCCGGCGATGGTCGAGTGGTGCTCGAACAACTCGCGCGCGACCTGCCGTCCGGCGTCGGCCAGCGCCGGCGGGTCGGTGACGAACGCCTCCGGTCCGGCGGTCAGCAGCAGGATGCCGAGCCGGCGCTCGACCGGCGGCAGCAGCCGCACCCGCAGCTTCACCGACTCCGCGTCCTCGTCCAGGAGCTCCGAGCCCTCGGCGAACCGGTCCACCACCCAGCGGGCGTCCTGCGGGACCACCAGCTCGACCTGCTGCTCGTACCGGGTGCCCGCCAGCCGGTCGTCGATCTCGGGCGGGCGCTCGAAGGTCTCGTCGAGCACCGTCGCCTCGCGGATGCCGGTGAGCAGGAAGCTGCCCACGACCCGCCCGTCGGCGGACATACCGGCGTCGACCTCCCAGCCGCGCCGGGTCCGCAGCAGACGGTATGGCGCGATGCGGTGCTCGCGGCTGTCGTCGCGCCACACGGGCGTGTAGTCGATACGCACCCAGCGGCGCTGCTTGATCGCCTCGACGAGCCGGCCGGCGAGTTCGGCCTTCCAGTGGTCGTCGACCGGCCGGATGCCCCGCAGCATCGTGCCGCCGAGCGCTCGCAGGGCGCCGTCGAGCACGTCGTTGTCGGGCTCCAGCGACAGCAAGGCCTGCCCGGCGCGATAGATGTTGGCCAGCTCGGCCGGCGACGTGTGCACCACGCCGATCTCGGCCGCGGGCCGCTCGGTCGACGCGCGCACCAGCTCGGCCACCGCGGGGTCGGCCTCGTCGACCTCGCCGTCGCGGTCGAGGAACTCGATGCGCACCTGCCGCAGCGGGCCGGGATCGAACGCGGCGCTGTCAGCGCAGTAGAACGCCACGATCTCGTCGCGCAACGTCTGCTCGTCGACGTCCAGCTCGGCCGCCAGCCGGCTCAACGGGACGCCGTCGGGGTGCATGGTCAGGATCTGGAGCGCGTGCGCGACCCGCTCGAAACGGCGGACGAACACGGGCGTGGTCATCGTCATGGGTCAGTCCAGGAGGGATTCCAGCTCCGTGAGGAGCTCGCTGCGGATGCTCTCGGGCCCGAGCACGCGGACGCGCGGGCCGAGTTCGTAGACGCGGTTGCGGAACGCCGACCGGTGCGTCACCCGGATCGTCAGCCGGACCACGTCGTCGTCGACCTCGCGGTACGACGGCGTGCCCAGCAGCGTCTCGACCTGGTTGCGGTGCGCCGGGGTCGTCTCGACGGTGACGTCGACCGGCTCGTCGACCCCCCAGGTCAGCGGGTCGAGCTCATCGCGGTACGGCTCGTGCCGCGGGTCCGCGGTGCGCGGCAGGTCGACGCGGACGGCGGACATGCGATCGGTGACGAACTGCTTGTCCTTCTCGCTGCCGTCCTCATGGCCGACCAGGTGCCAGCCCGACGTGCCCGGATAGACGAAGTGCGGATGCACGACGCGGAGCCGCTGCTTGTAGACGAACCGCAGCCGGCACCGTCGCTCCAGCGCGTACAGCACCTTGTCGAGGGCATCGTCGCGCTGCGCGTTCTGCGCCGTGCGCAGCTCCGGGATCGGCTCGGCGCGGGTGCCCTCGATGCCGGCGCGCTCGGCGAACTCGGCGTCGCCGGCAATGAGCGCGGCGCGGGCCAGTTCGGCCTGCTGAGCCGGAGTCAATGTCAGCCGGAGCCGATTGTCGCCGGCGAACGCGCGATAGACCGCGGTCTGCCCGGGTGGCGCGGTGTTGCGGATGTTCCACCCGGCCGCGTTGAGATCTTCGATCAGCCGCTTCAACTGTCGTACATGATGCTCTTCTCCCCCACCGAACGCCGCGATCTTCAGCAGTCGCGGCGTCGGGATCCCCTTGGGCTCGGCCGCGACCAGCGCGACCAGCACTCGGGTCACCCGTTCCAATGGACCGAGTTGGTCCCGTCCTCCAGCCATGGCGCCCCTCCACAGCAACATCGGACGATCATGCTATGCCCGTGTCATGTGAAAGGCCAGAGTAGTTCGTCATTTCTCATTTTGGGTCGAATTACTCCGGTGTATTGCCCCAAATGCCGGTTAGCCACGGAGGTTTCGATAGGCACAAGGTGGTGACGGTTTCACCTAATGAACTATTCACTCGCCCGGCTGTGCTTCGCGCAGGCCGCGAGCCGTCAGGTCGTGCAGATGGTCCAGCCATCCCTCCGGCGCCGACCGGAACCCGACCGACTGTGTGGGGGACCGGTCGACGGCCGCGCCGATGTCCTCGACCGTCAGGCCCCGAGCCGCCAGCCACTCCGCCGCGCCGGGGGCGCTGGTCTCCAGCGTCTGGTTGATCGCGTGCAGCATGTAGTCGGTCAGCCGACTGTGACCCCAGTCCTCCTGAGGCACGGGGAAGGGGTCGCCGGGGGCGGGCTCGGGTCCGAAGGCGTCGTACCAGACGTCGCGCAGCCACTCGTCGGTCATCCACTGCGACTCGGCCTCCGACTCCGGAGGGAAGGACGACTCCCGGATATGGACGGCGAACTCCTCACGGAAGGCGTGGTAGCTCCCGGACGCGTCGTTGGCCAGACGCACGGGCGCCTCCTCGACAGCCTCGATGTACAGGGCCGGCTCATCGTCCGCCAGCGCGAATCCGCCGCCGAAGATCAGTTGGAACCTCCTGCTCCAGGGGATCATCCGAAGTCCTCCAGGCGTATGGTCGAGGGTCTCTGCCGGTCCACCGGATAGCAGGTGGTCAGCCGCCACCCGTTCCCCGTTCTCGTCAAGATGATCGTCGCTCCCGGATCGTCGCCGCTGGCGATCGGGTCGTCGGGCACGCCATAGACCTGCCCGTGGCCCCGGCGCATGGCGTACTTTCGCGCGGCGAGCCAATCACGTCTCGTCGTCTTGGTGCCGGCGCCGGCGGCCCGGTACCCGAAGGCGTCGCCGGCTCTCAGATCGGCCTGCTCGGCTGAGATGTGCAGCGCGACCTTGGTCTCGTCGTCCGTGTTGTCGGTGAGATACGCGTCCAGGCCGCCGGCGGCGGTACGTGCGTGCTCCAACAGTGCTTGTAGCGGCTTCGCCATCGCCTCGGGGGAGGTGAAGCCGCCGGTCGCCGGGCCGGACCAGTGCTCTGTGACGACAGCTCCCGACGGGTCGACGTGCCACGGCCACTCGCCGGTGGGGTCCTTGAGCCAGAGCAGCCGCGCCAGCTGGGCCTGGTCGGGGATCTGCGGCCCGTGCTGCTCGACCGCGTGGCACTCGTCGGCGGCGAGCAACTCGACGCCGCCTGACCGATGGTCGTCGGTGAAGCCAGCTCGGGAGGCGGCGATCGCCTCGTCGGCGTCGCGCTGGAGGACCGTCGCGACGCCGGTGGCGTCGTCGCGGGTAAGGGTGGCGCCGCGGTGGACGCCGGCGAGCAGGTCGGCCACGTACTCGCGGGCGAACCCGTCGGGGAACAATCCGTCGAGGCTCGTGGCCGGGGCGACGGGGGTGAGCGGCGCGACGGGCCCGAGGCCGTGCAGCGGCGCCAGCAGCGCGAGCAGGGCGTGGATCTGCGTCACGTACGGCTGCCGCGCCTCGGCCAGCAGGCCGTCGAGATCGCCGCCCAGCCCGCGCCCGACGCCGTCGACCTCCTGGGCGAGGGCGGCCACGTCGATGACGTGCGCCGGCAGCCGGACCGCCGCGAGCTCGCCCGTCACCCGGCGCACCCGCTGCTCGATCCGCGCCACCATGTCGGCCGTGCCGCGTTCCACTTCCACACAGGTGCGCAGCAGGCCTTCGACGGCCGATCGCAGCTCACCGCGGTCGGTCGAGCTCGGCAGCGCCACGGGTCCGACGATAACCGACGCCTTGCGTCAATGCAGCGGATCGGCTCAGTCGTCGTCGCGCTCGAGGGAGTCGCGGACGAGGCGCCGGATGAGGACCTCGACGAGCATGCGGTCGTCGTCGCGGAGGAGTTCGAACAGGTCGACGAGGTCCTGGGTGCGGGCCGGCTTGGGCCGGTGCTCCACCTCGGGCTCGCGTGACGGCGCCGGGCCCTCGAGATGCTCCATGCCGGCCGGCAGGGGTGCGGAGTGGAAGACCGCGAGCGACTGCGTGCAGCGGGTCATGGCGACGTACAGCAGCCGCCGGCCGAGCTCGGTGCCGTCGCCGATCTCGGCCGGCTCGACCAGCGCCACGGCGTCGAACTCGAGCCCGCTGACCTGGTCGGCGGGGAGCAGCGTGACCGGTTGGCCGAGGTCGCCGTCGCGGCCGTCGCCGGCCTTGATGCCGGCCGCGCTGCAGTAGCGCAGGACCTCGTCGTAGCGCGCCGGTGCCACGACGACGCCGACCTTGAACCCCGTCCCGGCCGCCGCTTCGCCCGCGGAGATCGCCACCGCGACGGCGTCGCCGGGGTCGACCCGGCGGACGAGCGGGGTGCCGAGGCCGTCGCGCAAGGACTGTGCGAGGTCGAGCGTGCCGCCGTCGGCCAGCTGCCGGCGCGACAGCTCGACGACCGGGCGTGGGACGCGGTAGCCGAGGCTCAGCGTCGCCTCGCGAGCCTCGGACGCGAAGTAGCTGGTCAGCTCGCTCCAGGTGTCGTGCTTGCCGGGTCCGGTGGAGCACTCGAGATCGCCGACGAGCGTGACGTCGCGGCAGCGGCGGGCGATGGCGCGCGCCTGCATGGGCGACAGGTTCTGTGCTTCGTCGACGACGGCGTGCCCATAGCGCCGCGGCGCCCGGCCCAGCAGGTACGACAGCTCGTCGAGCAGCACGAGGTCGTCGACGGTCCACGGCTCGTCGTCGGCGGACGCGGCCGGCTCGCGGTACAGGACGTCGCGCTGGCCCACCTTGAGGAGGTCGTCGGCCAGGCGCTCGAGCAGGGCAGGGTCGGCGTAGAGGTCGCGCAGCAGGCCTTCGGGAGTGCCGGGCCCGGCAGGGTCGTCGATCGACTCGACCAGGCGGCGCAGCACCATGGCCATGACGGCGGAGCCCTTGACCCGTGCGGCCTCGGCCTTCGTGTCGCGGCCGCGCCGGCGCGCCGGGCCGGCGTACAGCGACGCGATGTCGGCCGTGACCGCGTCGACGCCGAGGCACGGCAGGGCGTCGCCGATGTAGCTGCGCAGCGCCGGGGTCGGCACCACGACCAGCAGCCCGGCCGAGCGGACGCCGTCGTCGTTGGTGGCCAGCCATGCGGCGCGGTGCAGCGCGGTGATGGTCTTGCCGGTGCCGGGCCCGCCGCGGACGAC
This sequence comes from Jiangella mangrovi, assembly GCF_014204975.1. Lineage (NCBI taxonomy): Bacteria > Bacillati > Actinomycetota > Actinomycetes > Jiangellales > Jiangellaceae > Jiangella > Jiangella mangrovi. The sequence continues at coordinate 1,742,588 of NZ_JACHMM010000001.1, read as the reverse complement.
CAGGACGCCGTCGGCCGGCTCGCGGACGATGCGGTACTGCTCGGGCCGGAGGGTGGCCGTGGCCTCAGCGATGGTCCCGGTGCGGAACTGCTCGAGCGCGGCGACGACGACCTTGCCGACGACGGGGCGCTGGTCGCGGTCGGGGCTGACGTCGGCGGGGACTCCGTCGGCGATCTCGTCGTGGACGGCGATGACCTGGCGGCCGCTGACGGTCACGACGCGCTTGAGCGTGACGCCGGCCGGGTCGGTGGCGCAGGCCTGGTAGAACGCGCCGGCCTTGGGCGAGTGCCAGGCGATGACGACGGAGTCGCCGGCGTCGTCGCGGACCTCGATGCGACCCACGTAACGTGAGCCGCCGGCGTCGTCGACCCGGCCGAAGATCAGCGGCCGGTCCGGCGCGTCGTCACCGAGAAGGGCATACGAGCGGTCGAGCCGCTGCTGCTCGTCGTCGAGAGCAGGGTGTGTCGTCACGTCTGTCCTTCCTCACCACGATGTGCCGGGTTCGACGTCGACAGCTGGCGACCTACCCCGCGGAACCTCCCGCGCCGTTGCGGTATTTGACCATGATTGCGCAGATCCCCGTCCGGGTCAGGCGAACGATCGGAAAGATGGCTTCCAGTGACCTCGTCAGGGTGTCGGGACCGCTCCGCCGTCGTGCCGGCCGAGCACGAACGCGATGCGCTCGGCGTCGGCGTCGCGGCCCTCGAGCCGCAGCTCAACGGCCCAGCGGTGGATCGCCTCGACGTAGGCGCGGTAGCGGTCCGCGCGGCGCCGCGAGCTCGCCAGCCGGGTCGTCCCGCCGATCATGAGAGTTCTGTTCAACGTCGCGTACACCCGGTCGTCGAGGACCAGCGGCTGCCAGGTGCGGCCGGCGACGTAGCCCGCGCAGGCCCACCACCGGCTCGCCTGCGACTGGCCGACGCCACGCAGCGTCCACGCCCGGTGGGCGGCCTCGAGGCTCCCGTCCTGGATGCTCTGGGCCGACCGGAGCGTGCGGACGGCGTCGCTCAGGATCCGGTGCGCGCGGCCGGGATCGGTGAGGGCTCGCGCCGTCGCCCGCAGCGTCGGGTTGGCCGCCGCGCCTTCCGACGCCCAGGCCATGGTCAGGACGAACGCCTGCAGCACCTCGCGCTCGTCGGCGACGTCCATGGCCCGGCAGGCCGCCCGCACGTCGGCGAGCGTGACGGTGCGGTCCTTGGCCTTCGACTCCGCGAGCGGCGCGGTGTACTGCCGGCTGCGCAGCAACGCTGTGATGTCGAGCCCGGCCGGCGCGTGGTAGAGCACGCCCTTCCACGTCGCCGGCCGGAACCGCACCGGCCTCGGCTGGACGTCGCGATACTTGTCGATGAGCGCCGGAAGGGCGGCGGGCAGCGCGGTGCTGACGATGCGCGCCATGGCGTCCCCCGTGGGCCGCGGATGTGTGCAATCAGGACATTACGCCTGGCGCCGAATGATGGCCTCCGAATTCAGCGGCTGGGTGGGGCGCCTCCGTTGTGGTGGAACAGCACGAACTCGATGCGCTCGGCGTCGATGTCGAGGCCGGACATCTGGAACTCGAGCGCCCAGCGGTGGACGGTCTCGACGTAGGCGCGGTAGCGGTCGGCCCGGCGGCGCGAGCCGGCCAGCCGGGTGGTCCCGCCGATGCGCAGGGTGTCGTTGAGCGTGGCGTAGACCCGGCTGTCGAGGATGAGCGGCTGCCACTCGCGCCCGGCGGTGTGGCCGGCGAAGGCCCACCACTTGCTCGCGAACGACTGCCCGACGCCTGGGAGCGACCACCAGCGGTGCACCTCTTCCAGCGCGCCGTCGTGGAAGCCGGCGGCGTGGCGCAGGACCTTGGCGGAGTCGCTGAGCACGCGGAACGCTCGACCGGGGTCGAGGACGGCCTTCGCGGTGTTGGCCTGGTTGCGGCCGCCCACCAGCCCGGAGCCCCACGCCATGACCAGCACGAACGTCCGGAGCACCTCCTTGGTGTCGTCGACGTTGAGGGCGGCGCAGGCCGCGCGCACGCCGTCGCGGCCGATGGTGCGGTCGTGCGTCTTCGACCCCGGAACGGCGCGGGTGAAGCGCCGGTGCGTCAGCAGCGACGTCACCTCGAGCGACTCAGGGACGCGGATGAGGGCGTTCTGCCACGTGCTGGGCCGGATGCGCACGGGCTTCTGCTCGACGCCGGCGTACCGGTCGAGAAGGTCGCGCAACACCGGCGGCGGCATGCTCATGGGCTCAACGTAGGCGGAGGCACTGACAGGATCGTGATCATGACGGCGGTGCGATCGGCCCGGGCCCTCCTCTTCGACGACGGCGGCCGGCTGGTGCTGATCAAACGGGTGCGGCCGGGACGGGGGCCGTACTGGACGACACCGGGCGGCAAGCTCGAGCCGTCGGACGACTCGCTCGAGGCGGCGCTGCACCGAGAGCTCATGGAGGAGCTCGGCGCGACGGCGCAGGTGCTCGGCCGGGTCCACGTCGTCGAGCCGACCACTGAGCACCCGACTCGCCAGCACGTCTTCCTCGCCCAGCTGCTGACGATGGACCCGTCGTTGCGCTGCGGCCCCGAGCTCACCGCCGGCCACCTCGTCGACCACGTCCCCGTCGACCTGCTGCACACGATCGACCTGCGGCCGCCCGAGCTGGTGCCGCTCGCGCAACAACTGGCTCGGAGTCAGTCCGTGTAGTGGGCGAGGAGGTCGCGGGCGAGATCGGTGCCGGCGTCCCTGAGCCCCGTCGGGGAGTTGACCCAGGTGTCCGGCCCAGCGACGAGGAGCAGCAGCCCGAGCCGCTGCTCGACCGGGGGCAGGAGGTGGGCCCGCATGCGGATCATGTCCTCGTCGGCGCCCAGCACCTCGACGGACTCGGAGAAGCGGTCGACCACCCAGCGGCTGTCCTGAGGGGTGACGAGGTCGACGGCGGCGGTGCGGCGGTTGGCGGCGATCAGGTCGTCCGCGTTGGCGGGGCGGTCGAAGCCGGCCGCCAGCACCGTCGCCGATCGCACGCCCGACAGCAGGAAGGTGCCGACCCGCCCGTCGAAGGCGCCGTCCTCGACGAAGCCGGCGTCGAGCTCCCAGCCACGGCGGGTCTTGACCAGGCGGTACGGCTCGACGACGTGGGTGCGGACGCCGGGCTGCCAGGCCCGGGCGTAGGTGAGCGACATCCGCCGCCGCGAGCGCAGGGCGTCGCCGACGGACGCCACGAGGTCGCCCAGCCAGGCGGTCCGGCCGGACACACCGGTCCCGAGGCCGGCCAGCACGGTCGCCGTCAGCGCGTTGAGGGCGCCCTCCAGAGCGGAGTTCCCGGGCTCCACCGCGAGCAGGTCCTGTCCCGCGCGGTAGATGCGGGCCAGTTCGCCGACGGTGACGTAGTCGGCGCCGATCTCCTCGGTGGGCCGCGGCGAGGCAGACACGAACTCCGCGTCCGTCGGCTCGACGTCGGCGCCGTCGGCGTCGTGGAAGCGGATGCTGGTCTGCCGGATCGCGTTCGGGCTGAAGGCGGGGTCGACGTCGGCGCGGAAGTAGGCGCGCAGCTCCGCCCGAAGCGTCGCGGCGTCGGTCCCCAGCTGCTCGGCGAGGGCCGCGATGGGCAGGCCGCCGGCGTGCAGGGACAGCTCATTGAGCGCCCGGGTGACGCGGTCGAACCGGCGGACGTACTGCGGCGTGCTCATGCCGGGCTCACCATGGGGATCACCGTCGTTCCGGAGCGGTCGGGCCGACGAACCGGCGCAGCTCGGCGACGATCTCGGCGACGACCTCGGGCGGCGCGACGACACGGGCTCGGCGGCCGAGCTCGTAGAGGCGGGCCCGGAACGCCGCGCGATTGGTGACCGGCACGGTCAGCCGCACGCCGTCGTCGTCGTCGCCGTCTCCAAAGACAACGTTGCGAGCCGACGGCGTGCCCAGCATGGTCGCGACCTGCGGCTCGTGCTCGGCCGTGGTCTCGACGGTGACGTCGACGCGCGGGTCGCGGTTCCACGTGATGGGGTTGAGCTGGTCGGCCGTGACGTCGCGGAGCGGGCCGACGGTGCCGGGTGGGTCGAGCGACACGTCGGACATGCGGTCGGTGACGAACCACTTGGTGTCGGCCGACCCGATCTCGTGGCCGTACAGGTACCAGCCCGACGCGCCGGGGCGGACCAGTTGCGGGCGCACCACGCGCGGGCGCCCCTTGTAGGTGAAATGGATGAGGCAGCGCCGCTCGACGGCGTAGGCGGCCTCGGTGAGCGGGTCCGGTGCGGCGGAGGCGGGCGTCCCCGAGCGGACGAGGCCGGCCTCGTCGGAACCCGGCTCCGGCAGGTCGCCGAGCCGGTCGCGGAACCCGGCGTCGCCGGCGACGAGCGCCGCCCGGACCAGCTCGACCTGGTGCTCCGGCGCCAGCTCGACTCGCAGCCGGGTGTCGCGCGCGTGCAATCGGTAGACGGCGTCGACGCCCGGCCCGGCGACGTTGCGGATGTCCCAGCCGATGGCCGTGAGCGCGGTGACGTCGCGGGCGAGCTGGCGCTGCGCGTCGTAGGCGGAGTCGGCGCCGTACCGGCCGACGGCGACCAGCCGCGCGGCGGGCAGCCCGGCCGGCTCGGCGGACTCGAGCACCAGCAGCAGCCGGGTCAGCCGCTCCAGCGGACCGAGCTGGTCACGTCCTCCTGGCATGCATGCCCTTCGCCGCCCGACGGGGTCGAGCCGCAGCCTAGGCGCCACCCCGGACGGAACGTGGCAGGCGACGCAACGCTCGTCGCCGGCCGCTCGCCGCGCAACCCGGCAGGGAGTTCGTCCGTGGACCGACCCGTACGGTTCGCGGCGGGCTCGTGTAGCTGCTCCTCGCCTTCCGAGGCTAGTCGGCGAGGCTGTGGACGACGTCAACCATCTCCAGGTAGCCATCCGTCGCACTCCACAGCTGCTGATCGGGGTAGTCACCGTCACCGTGGTGTTCACGTCGCCAGTCGCGGTCCCAGTAGTGGTCGCGGACGGTACGCAGGTGATCGCGACAGGCGGTCAGCTCGAGCCGATACTGCTCGGCCCGCTCTTCGTGCGGAGGGCTCGGCAGCCGGAAAGACTCTGCCTTCCCCCGCGACAGAGCGTCGAGTGCCGCCGAGTCGATGCCGTCGGCGGCCGACCAGAGCCGCAGCGGACGCTGGATCCTGTGATTCCACACCGGCCAGGCCGCCGGTCGCCACCGAGCCGACACCGGGTTCCTGCCGAGATCCAGGACGTAGCGGAGCCATCGGCACGCCGCGGGCTGGGCGCCCCAGGTCAGTTGTGCTGCGGGTAGGTCGAGGACGATCGCAACCTGCACGACGTCGAGGTCGCCGGCGTCTTCCAGGATCTGGCCGAACGCGTAGGCCGCCACCAGCACGCGACCCTCCTCGGCCCGCTGAGCCGTCCGATCACAGAGCTCGAGCGTGGTGCGCAGGTGCCGGATTCCGGTGCTTCGGTGCATGGTCACTCCTCGACGCAGATGCTCGAACCTCCGGTCCGACGCTAACGGTCGTCCTGTTCCGCGGCCCGCACGCGCCGCGTCCCCGCGCGCGGAAATCCGATGGAGTTCTGTCGGAGGCCGCCCGTATCGTCGAACCATGGCATCCGGCCCCGCAACGACCAGCGGCTCCATGGGGGAGCCCGCGGCAGGAGGTGGTGCGCTTCAACGCCCAGGGAGGTGAAGGCGATGGACGCCGAGCAGGAACCGACCGATGACGTGAGGCGCATCGACGACGCGACCCGGCGCATGCCGGCGAGCGTCAGGGACACGCTGTCGTGGCTGGCGCACGTGCTGGACGCGACGCTGCCGCTGCGTGCGGCCGAGGACCACGACGAGTTCGCCCGCCGCGTGCTGAGCGGCACCACGAGCGCCGACGGCGCCGGAGTCGTCGCCGTCCGCGAGCAGCTCGGCCCGTTCACCGCGCCGCTGGTGGCCCGGGTGCTCGCCGAGGACCTGCGCGCACACCCGCCGTTCGCCCTCGCCGGACTCGAGAGCGACGAGAGCCCTCGCTGGGACCGCCTCCAGCTCGCCGACGCCGTCGAGACGGTGCCGACGTCGCTGGTCGCGGCGTTCGCGGCGGGAACGCTCGACGCGACGGCGCCGCTGGTCGTGGCCATCGACGCGCGGTGGTCGTCCAAGGAGCTGATCGTGCACGCCCGCGCGGGCGACGTCGAGGCGGCCGAGGCGTATCTCCACAGCGTGGTCGAGCGCGGCCGCGGCCCGCGCAACTACTTCAAGGGCCGTTGCCTGCAGGTCCGCGCCGACCACAGCGGCTTCCAGGTCGGCACGGTCCCGGTGCCCGAGGCGACGCGCGACGGCGTCATCGTGCCGGCGGCGGTGTGGGCCGAGATCGACCTCAACGTCGCCGGGCTGTTCCGCCGTCGTGCCCTGCTCGAAGAGCTGGGCCTGGGCACCAACCGCGGGCTGCTGCTGTTCGGCGCGCCGGGCACGGGCAAGTCGGCGCTCTGCCGGGTGCTCGCGGCCGAGCTGGCCGGCGAGGTCACGGTCGTGTTCTGCGACGCCCGCACCATCGTCGACTCCATCGAGGCGGTGTACGAGGAGCTCACCCGGCTCTCGCCCGCGCTGGTCGTGCTCGAGGACCTCGACCTCGTCGTCGGGCGGCGCCGGCACGGCAACGACGTCGGCCTGCACGGGTTCCTCGCCGCGCTCGACGGCGCCATGAGCCGGCACCAGGGCGTGGTCACCGTCGCCACCACCAACGATCCCCAGGTGCTCGACGACGCCGCGGTGCGGGCCGCGCGGTTCGACCGCACCATCGAGGTGCCGCTGCCCGACGCCACGCAGCGCCGGGCCATCCTGCGCCGCTACCTCGGGCCGCTGGCGGCCGCCGTCGACGCCGGGACCATCGCCGCCGGCACCGACGGAGCGTCGGGTGCCGACCTGCGCGAGCTGGTGCGCCGGGCGGTGCTGGCCGACGGCGACGAGGTGACGACGGCGACGCTGCTGCGGTTCGTCCGCGACGGTGCGTGGGAGCCCGAGACCGGGGCCGGACTGTACGTGTGACGTCGGTCAAGTCGCACGTCAGGGACCGGCCGGATCGCTACAATATCCACTGGACGTACACCCCGCCGCTGCAGTGAGGCAGCTGGACTCCGGCCGACCTGCCCGCACCCCCAAGACCGAGCAGGTCGACCGAAGCGAGAGGACGGTACGACACACCCCGGACAGATCGAGAGCCGCGACCCGGCGAGTCGGGTCAGGGAGGCTGCCGCAGTGCGCCAGGACCGACGTTGACGGCCCGCAAGCAGGTCGGCATCTGGTCGATCGGTCCCTCGGTGTACCTTCCGTCGCTCCTGTTCGGCATCGGTCAGGGCGCCATCGCCCCGATCATCCCGCTGACGGCGCGTGACCTGGGCGGCTCCGTCGCCACCGCCGGTCTGATCGTCGCGCTGCTGGGCGTGGGCAAGATCGTGGGCGACCTGCCGGCCGGTGTCCTCGCGGTCCGGCTGGGGGAGCGGCGGGCCATGCTGTTCGCGCTCGTCGTCGTCCTGGCGGCGCTCACCGCCTGCCTGCTGGCGCCGTCGGTGCACCTGCTGGCGGTCGCGGTCGTGCTCATCGGCATCTCGTCGTCGGTGTTCGGGCTGGCCAGGCATGCGTACGTCACCGAGGCGATCCCGTTCCACCTGCGTGGCCGGGCGCTGTCGACGCTCGGCGGCATGCAGCGCATCGGCCTGTTCGTGGGCCCGTTCCTCGGCGCGGCGGTCATGAGCCGGCTGGGCCTCGCCGGCGGGTACTGGGTGCACATCGTGGTCGCGGTCGCCGCCGCCGTCGTGCTGATCGTGGTGCGCGAACCCGAGATGGCCGACGGCGGCAGCGAGCGCGCCGAGCTCCAGCCGTCCGGCAAGCCCGACAGCACGGCCCGCATCATCCGCCGTCACCTGCCCATCCTGCGCACGCTCGGCTTCGGGGCGCTGCTCATCGGCGCGGCCCGGGCGTCGCGGCAGGTCGCGATCCCGCTGTGGGGCGAGCACATCGGCCTCGACCCGGCCACCGTGAGCCTCCTGTTCGGCCTCTCCGGCGCCATGGAGATGCTGATCTTCTACCCGGCCGGCTACGCCATGGACCGCCTCGGCCGCCGCTGGATCGTCGTCCCGTCCATGGTGCTGCTCGGCCTGTCGCTCGTGCTGCTGCCGCTGACCAGCGGCATCGCGACCTACACCGCCGTCGCCCTGCTCATGGGTTTCGGCAACGGCCTGGGCAGCGGCATCATCATGACCATCGGCTCCGACGTCTCTCCCGAGGTCAGCCGGGCGACCTTCCTCGGCGCCTGGCGGCTCTTCGCCGACCTCGGCAACGGCGCCGGGCCGGTCCTCGTCAGCGTCATCACCGCCGCCGCCACCCTGGGTGCCGCCATCGCGGCGGCCGGCGCCGTCGCGTTCGTCGCCGCCACCCTCATGGCGCGCTGGGTCCCGCGGCACGGCGCCGCGCCGTGACCCGAGGGGCCCCCCGGGGCCGGGGCGGAGCCGACGGTGCCGGTGGGGTCCCGGCCCGGCTCCTGCTGACGCTGTCGCTGGGCACGCTGCTCAACCCGCTGAACTCGTCGATGATCGCGGTGGCGCTGGTCAGTCTGCAGCACGACTTCGGCATCGGCATCGCGACGACGACCTGGCTCGCGTCGGGGTTCTACGTCGTCGCCGCGGTGTGCCAGCCGCTGATGGGCCGGCTCGCCGACCAGTTCGGCGCGCGGCGGCTGTTCATCGGCGGGCTGGTGGTCATGGGGACGGCGTCCGCGCTGGCGCCGCTCGCGCCGTCGTTCGGGTGGCTGCTCGTGGTCCGGCTGGTGCAGGCCGCGGCGACGTCGACGGCGTACCCGTCGGCGCTGATCCTGGTGCGGGCCGCGGCGGGCAGCGGCGGTGGTGCCGGGCCGCCCGCCCGGGCGCTCGCCGTCCTGTCCGTCGCCGCGTCGGGGAGCGCCGCGCTCGGCCCCGTGCTCGGCGGACTGCTGATCGCCGTCGCCGGCTGGGAGGCGGTGTTCCTGGTCAACGTGCCGGTGACGCTGGTGGGGATCGTGCTGGCGATGCGCGTGCTGCGCGGCGTGACGGTCGAGCAGGGCCGGCGGATCGGCCTGCGCGAGCTGGACCTGCCGGGGATCGCGCTGTTCAGCGGCCTGCTGGTGGCGCTGATCTTCGCCGTCCTGTCGTTCGCCGACGAGCCGCTGTGGTGGCTGGTCCCGGTGGTCGCCGTGCTGGGCGTCCTGCTGGTGCTGCGCGAGCGGGCCGTGGCCGAGCCGTTCCTCGACGTGCGCGGACTGGTGGCGAACCGGGCGCTCAGCACCGTCCTCGTGCAGCAGGGCGGCATCAACCTCATCTTCTACTGCATCTTCTTCGGCATGCCGATCTGGCTCGAGAACGTCCGCGGCTTCGACCCGGCGACGGTCGGCCTGCTGGTGCTGCCGACGACGGTCCTCAGCATCATCGTCACGCCGATCACCGCTCGCGCGATCCGCCGGCACGGCCCGACGGGACCGCGGCTGCTGGGGCTCGGGCTCATGGTGGTGGCGGCGTCGGCGCTGCAGCTGCTCGGCGACGCGACGCCGGTGGTGCTGCTGCTCGGGATCGCCGTCCTGCTGGGCGTCCCGAACGGCGTCAACAACATCAGCCTGCAGACGGCCCTCTACTCGGCGGCGCCGGTCGGCCGGATGGGCGCCTCGGCCGGGCTGTTCCAGACCTTCCGCTACCTCGGCGCGATCGCCGCGACCAGCGTCCTCGGCGTCATCCTCGAGCAGAACCTCTCGACCGACGGCCTGCACGACGTCGGCCTGCTCATGACGAGTGTCGCCGTCGTGCTGTTCGTGCTCGGCCTGCTCGCCGTGCGCCGCCGCTGACACGCCCGGCCGGCGAACGGTCACTCGGTGGCGAGGGCGACGATGGTCCGCAACAGCACGTTGGCACCGCGCTCGATGTCCTCCCAGCTGCTGTGCTCGGCCGGGGAGTGACTCCGCCCTCCGGTGCTCGGAATGAAGATCATCCCCGTGGGTGCGATGCGGCTCATGTTCTGGGAGTCGTGGCCGGCACCGGACGGCATCCGCCGGGTCGAGTGCCCTTGCGCGGAGGCCACCGACTCGATCAGGTCCTGGATCCGCGGGTCGAGCGGGGCGGGATCGGTGATGCTGTCGCGCGTGTACCGGACCTCGAGATCGTGCGCGGCGGCCGCGCGCCGGGCCGCGTCGACCAGCGCCGACTCGAGCGCCTCGATCGACGATCGGCGCACGTCGCGGAAGTCGAGCTGCAGCCGGGCGAGGGACGGCACCACGTTGGCCCCGCCGGGCTCGACGGCGATGATCCCGCACGTCGCCACGGCGGTCTCGCTGATGGAGGCGGTCACTGCCGGTAGCCCGGCCAGGAACTCGCCGGCACCTCGGAGCGGGTCGCGGCGCAGGCGCATGGGAGTCGTACCGGCGTGATCGGCCCGGCCGATGAACTCCAGCGCTCCGCCGCCCATGCCGACGATCGACGTCACGACGCCGAGGTCCGTGCCGGCCGACTCGAGGACGGCGCCCTGCTCGATGTGCAGCTCGACGAAGGCGTGCACAGTGCCGGGTGGCACGGTCGTCCGGGTGGCCGCGGCGACGTCCCAGCCGAGAGCGTCCAGCGCGTCGACCAGGCGGTCGCCGTCACGCCCTCGGAGTCGCTCCAGCTCGTCCGCCGCGTAGGGCCGCACGAGCGCGGTCGAGCCGAGAAGATGGTGATAGCAACCCTCCTCGTCGGCGAACACCACCATCTCGACCGGCCGTCGCAGCGGGACGCGCGTCTCCGCCAGGCGCCTGACCACCTCGAGCGCCGCCATGCTGCCCAGGGCGCCGTCGAACCGGCCACCGTCGGGCACGCTGTCGATGTGCGAGCCGGTCCACACCGCGGCCTGCTCGGAGGCGTCCGGGGCGGGCACCGTCACGACGATGTTGCCGATGCCGTCGGTCCGCTGGCTCAGCCCGGATGCCTCGCACTGGTCGCGCAGCCAGGCTCGCGCGGCGGCGTCGGCGGGGGAGAAACTGGTCCGGCTGACGCCGCCGGACGGCTCGGCGCCGAAGGTGGCGAGGGTCTCCAGGGTCGCGCGCAGCCGTGCGCCGTCGATGGTCAGGTCGTCGTCGCTCATGCCCGCCCCCGTGCCTCGACGACCGGTGCCGGTTCGTCGTCGCTGAAGTAGGGGTCGGTGGCGCTGGCCGGCGGCGGCGCCGTGAGCAGGCTGACGACGACCATCAGCACCAGCGAGGCGGCGAAGCCGGGCACGACCGGGTCGACCGACCCGATGTCGCCCCACTGCCGCCAGCCCACCGTGCCGGCCAGTCCGCCGAGCATGGCCGCGATGGCGCCCTCGCGAGTGGCGCGCCGCCACAGCACTCCGGCGACCACCGGGACCAGGAAGACCGCACCCATGAGAGCGCTGAAGAGCGCGACGATGAACTGCACCAGTTCACCCGCGCCGAAGCCGGTGAGCACCATGACCATGGGCACGATGCCCACCACCACGGTTCCGATGCGTCCGATGAGCACGCGGCGCTCCGGTGAGCCGCCCGGCCGGATGACGCCGTAGATGTCGTGTGACAGCGCGGTGCCCGCGACGAGCAGCACCGACGAGATGGTCGACATCATGGCGGAGGCCACTGCCACCAGCAGCAGGGTGCCGAGGAAGACCGGCAGCGCATGGACGGCGAGCACCGGCATCGCCTGGTCGGCGGTGCTGAGCGCGGGGAAGAGCGTCCGGCTGCCGAGCGCGAGGACGAACACGAGCGTGTGGGCGAGGCCGACGAGCACGATGACGAAGCCGATGCCCTTGCGGATGGTCGCCATGTCCTTCATCGCGTAGAAGCGCACCAGCTGCTCGGGCCGTGCCACGGCCCCGAGGAAGAAGGCCAGCGACAGCGTCAGCAGCAACGACGGCGCCATGCCGTCCCACGTGAACGTGACCGGGTTGGCGCTGTCGACCAGGGCGAGCATGGAGCTCAGACCGCCCGTCTGGCCCAGGACCATCGGGATCGCCGCGGCGGCGCCGACGATCATGATCATCATCTGGAGGAAGTCGGTGTAGACGACGGCGAACATGCCGCCGATGGCGGTGTACGCCAGCACGACCACCGTGAATCCGATCATCCCGGACTCGACGGAGACGCCGAACAGCGCGTTGGCGATCAGTCCGCCGGCGATGACCTGTGCCGAGATGTAGACGACGAACGCCACCAGGATGATCAGAGCCGCGACGACCCGGGCGCCGCGGCTGTAGTAGCGGGCCTCGATGAAGTCCGGCAGCGAGATCTTGCGCTGCCGCGTGAACCGGGGCGCGATGACCGCGACCATGATCCAGTAGGCCAGCGGGAAGACGAACACCACCCAGGCGAACGACCAGCCGACGGCGTACATGATGCCGATGGTCCCGATGAACAGACCGGAACTCATCTGGGTGGCGGCGATGCTCGCGCCGCCGACGGCCCAGCCGAGCCCGCCGCCGGCGATGTAGAAGTCCTCGTCGTTCCTCGTCATGCGCAGCCCGAAGTAGCCGAGGGCGAGGGTCAGGACGAGGTAGCCGAGGAGTACGGCCCATTCGGTCATGGCGTCATCCGTTCTCGCGGCGGTCGCCGGTCCGTCGCGACTCGCGTCGGTTCAGGGCGGCCATCCAGCCGAAGTAGGCGAGGGTGAGCACGATGTAGATGGCCAGGTAGCCCCAGAAGACGAAGCCGGCCTCGAAGATCGACATCAGAGCCTCCGTCCGGTGGACGCGGCGCCGGTGGCACCGGTGCCGGTGTCGTCGGCGCTCGGATCAGCGGCGCCGGGGTCGTCCGCGCCCGAGCCGCCGGCCGCGCGGGCACGACCGCGGGTGAACGAGAGGGCCAGGGCGGTGCCACCGGCCAGGAGGGTCAGGAACAGCGCCAGGTTCACCCAGCCGCCCAGGGTCAGCAGCGGGGCGTTGCCCGTGGTGCCGACCGAGCGCACCAGCGAGGGCACGGCCGGGGCGTCGTAGGTGATCTCGGCGCGGCCGCCGGAGGCCGACACCCTCTCGGGATTGGCGGGGAAGCCCTCGACGTAGTCGTACCCGGGAGCCAGCCGCACCGTCGCGGTGAAGACGCCGGGCTCCGTCGTCGCGGCGGGCAGGTCGAAGGCCAGCACGGGGACCTCGGTGGTCATCCGGTCGCCGTCGACCACGCCGGCTGTGGGAACGACGTAGCCGATGGTCAGCTCGGCCTGGGCCCCGGGTTCGAGCGGCTCGTCCAGGGTCACCGTCACGGTGGTCTTCAGATCGGCGGTCTCGACCGAGGTGTCCAGCCGGTCGCCCCCACCGGACGTGACCTCGACGTCCTCGACCGGAACGGCGCCGGTGCCGCCGAAGTCGAGGGCCGAGAAGGACAGGGTCGTCGCGGGCTCGGTGCCGCCGGCGCCGCCGTCGATGACGTAGGTCAGCTCGACCCGCGCCGTCCCCTGCTCGTCCACGTCGACCGTCGCGGTGGCCTCGCCGAGGGCCGGCGCCGCCGCCGCGGCCGCCGCGACGACCAGGGGCAGCACGGCGGCCGCCGCTCCGGCCGTGGCGGCACGCCGCGCGGCCCGACGGGTCATGGCCGGGTCCCGTCGCCGCCGAGGAAGAGCTCGCCGAGCTTCGCGCCGGCGGCGATCTTCGGTGGCGTCATGTAGGCGCGCCTGCTGTGGGTCAGGCCGAGCGCCACCGTCGACTCCGCGACGTGCAGGCCGGCCTGGGACGGGTTGACGACCGGGACACCGAGCGCCTCGGTCATCTGCTCGGCGACGTCGAGGAAGCCCATGCTCATGCACCCGAGGACGAGCACGTCGGCGCCGTCGTGCTCCACCGCCAGGCGGCCCTGTTCGAGCATGCGGCCCAAGGCGGCGCCGTGGTCCTTGTTGACGTCGAGGACGGAGGTCTCGATGTACCGCACGGACGCGAGAGCGTCGGCGGCCCCGGCTTCCCACGCCAGGCGGCGCAGGGCCGGGACGATGCTGGCGGTCACGGTGACGAAGCTGAATCGATGACCCAGGGTCGTGGCGAGGGCGATGGACGCCGACGCCGGCCCGACGACGAGCATGTCGCTGATCTCGCGCAGACCGTCGAGTCCGGGGTCGCCGAAGCAGCCGACGATCGCCGCGTCGAAGCCGTCGGCCTCGGTGGCGACCAGGAGCTCGGCCATGGCGGGGATGCTCAGGTACTCCTCGTACATCGACTCGATGGAGGCCGGGCCGCGGTCGACGGCGCGGACCTCGACCTCTGTGCCGGGGAACGCCCAGCCGCGGAGCTTGTCCTGACGGCGTTCCACCTCGGCGGCGCCGAGCTCGGTCCGGTGCATCGGCCCGGGAACGAGGTAGGCGATGCGGCGGGTGCCGCGGGACGGGTCGTTCGGGTTCGGTGTCATGGCTGCTCCTCGCGGTGCGTCGGTGCGCGGCCGTCGTCTGAGGACGGGGCGGGGCGGGTGAAGCCGTCGGCGTCGACGACCCGGTGGCCGTCGCGGTAGACGCCGGCGACCTCGCGGACGGCGTCGATGTCCTGGAGCGGGTCGCGTCGCAGCGCGACGAAGTCGGCACGGCGGCCGGGCTCGAGCGCGCCGATGTCGGTGACGCCCATCAGCTCGGCGCCGCGGACGGTACCGGCGAGCAGGGCATCCTCGGCGGACCACCCGTGCTCGACCAGCCACTGCATCTCGTAGCCGAACAGACCGTGCATCGAGTCGGTGCCGAGCGCGATGGGCAGCCCCGCCGCACGGATGCGGCCCACCGCGCTCTCCATGGAGGCTCGCGCCTGCCGGACCTTGGCCAGGATGGCCGGCTCCGCGGCATCGCCTTGCTCGATGCCGGTGGGGTGGAACAGGATCGTGTTGGTCAGGACCAGCCAGGTGCCGTGGGCGACGAGGGCGGCGATGTTCTGCTCGGTCAGCAGCGCGCCGTGCTCCACCGACCGGACACCCGCGGCCGCCGCGAGGTCCACGCCGGCGCCGCCGTGGGCGTGCGCGGAGACCATGAGCCCGAGCTGGGCCGCGGCATCGACGATCGCGGTGATCTCCTCGGCGGAGTAGTTCGACTCCTCCAGTGACGTGTCCGTGGAGGACACCCCGCCGGTGGTGAAGATCTTGATGTGGTCGGCGCCCTTCGCCGCGTTGGCCCGGACCGCTGCGCGGGCCGCGTCGGCTCCGTCGACGCCACCGGCCGCGCTGCCGTGCTTGCCGCTCGGGCTCAGCCCGCGCCCGGCGACCCGTAACCGTGGACCGGCTACCTCACCGGCGGCGACGGCGGCCTTGAAGTGCACGTCGATGTCGTGCTCCTCGGTCATGATCCGCGCGGTCGTGACTCCGGACGCGAGCATGCGGCGCAGGTTGTCGACGCCGCGGACGGTCTGCCAGGCGGCCGGGCGCTGCAACTGGCCGTGCTGATCGCCCTCGCCCGGCCTGATGGTGACGTGGGTGTGGGCGTCGACGAATCCGGGCACGAGGTAGACGTCGCCGAGGTCGACCTGCGCCGCGCCGGGAGGACAGACGTCGGCCGGCGGGCCGACGGCGGCGACCCGGCCGTCCTGGACCAGCAGCCCGGATCCGGCGCGAAGCCCGGGCCGGACGGCGTCGAACACTCCGGCAGCGCGGAAGAACGTCATGTCGGTCATGGCTGGAGATGCACCTCGCCGATCGTCGTGTCGGGCAGGAGATCCGGCCGGGCGACGACGGCGCCACCGGCGTCGCTGCCGCCGAGCCGGTGGACGATCGCCCGTGCGCGATCGCCCGTGGCCAGGACCGGTTCGCCGCCCACCATGGTGGCCGGGACGAACCGGACGGTCAGCCGGTCCCCGTCGGGCGGTGCGACCAGCACGACCACCGAGTCGAGCGTGACGTCGGACCCGAACGCGCTGCGGTACGGCGCTGCCGGCACCCGCATGGGGAAGGTCCCGGCCCCGGCCAGGTCCGACCAGGCATGGAAGATGAAGTTGCCGACGGAGTACGCGATGAGCCCGCCGCGGTGTCGTTCGACCGGATGCAGTTCGTGCGGGTGGTGACCTACGACGAGGTGGGCACCGGCCTCGACCAGAGCATGTCCGGCCGGTCGCTGGTACTCGGCCAGGAGGCCGTAGGAGGGCGCCGCGAACCCGTGCGGGACGCCCCAGTGGACGGCGACGACGACGAGGTCGGCGCTCGCGTGGGCGGCTTCGACGACCTCGCACGCGGCGTCGAGGTCTGCGGCGACGACCGACGTGTGCACGTAGGGCGCCATCCCAGGCTGTTCGGCCGCCAGGACCGGGTCGATCGACACCTGCTGCCGGACCCGCAAGGGCGCCGCTCCGGGCCGGTCGGACGCCGCGGCGAACCCCGGGGGGAGTGCGGCGGACAGGCCGATGAGCGCCACTCGGCCCGAAGTGGTCGTACGGACGGCGGCCGCCCGCGCGGCGGTGTCGTCGGGTCCGGCGCCGACGGCGGCGATTCCGTGGCGGGCCAGCGCGGCCAGGGTGTCCTCGAGGCCCTCGGCGCCGAAGTCGAGGACGTGGTTGTTCGCGAGGGTGGCGACGTCGACGCCGAGCGCCGCGAGGTCCGCCGCCCGGTCCGGTGCCGAGCGGTGGACGAACGCCTTCTCGGCCGGGACGCCGCGTGCCGTGAGCGGGGACTCGATGTTCGCGAACGCGGTCTCCGCGTCCCGGAGCAGTTCGGACAGCCGAGGGTCGACGCCCGCCGGCGGATCCATGACCACGACGTCACCGACGACGGCGAGCCAGGCGGGGCCGAGGGTGTGGGTCCCGAGATGGTCGGACACGGCTGCCTCCTCCCGCTCACGATGGTGCCTGGGAGCCTTGCAAGATTCCGCCGATATGACAAGGGGTGATGGGTGATCGCTCCGAAATGCGAGGACCAAGCGGGTTGAAGTGATCACGCACGCCAGGCATCGGGCTCGATCGAAGGATTTTCTGCCCTGGTGGTTGCCCGGCCGATGAGTCTTTGCAAATATGAGCGACATGTCGCAAGAACCGCCCGCCTGGCTCTCCGGAAGGTTGCCGTCCCTGTCAGCCGGACTCAGCCGGCTCGACGAGCTCGACCGGGCGATCATCGCCTGCCTCCAGTTGAACGGCCGGGCCACGTGGCAGCAGGTCGGGGCGGTGGTCGGCGCTTCGGAGTCGACGGTGTCGCGCCGCGCCAACCGCCTGCTCGCCAATCGCGTCGTGTGCGTCTCGGCGGTGCCCGATCCGGCGCGCTGTGGTCTCGGCACGCCGGTGCTCATGCAGGTGGAGTGCGCCGTCGGCGCCACCACGGCCGTGGCCGGTGTGCTCGCCGTGCGCTCCGACGTGCGGTTCCTGGCCTTGCTCACCGGGTCCCACGACCTCGTGCTCGAGGTGATCGTCGGGTCCCGGGCGCACCTCGCCGACGTCCTGGTCGACCAGCTCCGATCGGTCCCGGGCATCACGCACACCAGCACCGAGACCGTCGTGCGCAACTTCAAGACGTCCTATGACTGGAGCCGCGGGCTCCTCGGCGACCGTGCAGCGCTCCTGGAGCGGCCCCCGGCGCCGAGCGGAGGCCGGGTCTCCCTCGACGCCACCGACCTGCAGATGATCCAGATCCTGGCCGCCGACGGCCGGACGACCATGTCGGAGGTGGCCGCGCGCGTCGGCATCGGCGAGGCTGCCGCCCGCCGCCGGCTCGACGCCCTGACGTCGCAGGGCGCCCTGTGGTTCGCCACCTTCGCCGACCCGCAGGCCATGGGTTTTCAGACCGAGATGTTCCTGTGGCTCGGCGTCGACTTCGCGCGCCTCGAGGAGGTCGCGGCGGAGCTCGCCCGGCATCCCGAGGTGCGCTACCTCTCCGCGACGGCGGGCTACAGCGACCTCGCCTGCGAGCTCGTGCTGCGCGACCTCGACGACCTCTACCGGTTCAACACCGAGGTGCTGGGCTCGCTGCCCGGCATCCGCCGGGTCGAGATGGGCCAGGAGCTGCAGATCGTCAAGCGAGGGTTCCTGACCAGCTCGACCGTGCTTCCCGACATCGCCCCGTACATGCCGCGCTGACCCGTGGCGCCCAGGGGCGGGAGATGAGGTAACCGCATGACCGACACCGTCAAGCCGGCCACCCCCTACCGGTCCGGCCGATACACCGGGTACACGTCCTTCTCCTACCTCGAGGAGGGACGCGACTACGAGGCGTTCGCCCTCGCGCCGGAGCTGGGCCGGGTACCGGCCCACGACCTGGGGCTCGACGAGGACCAGGAGGAGCGCACCCGACGCCTCGTCCGGGACAACATCATCATCAGCCTGCACGACCACCCGCAGGTCTTCCCCGACGACATGAACGAGGTGCGCGCCTACATCCGCACGGGCCGGGAGCGCACCGGCTACCTCGGCCTCTCGCAGTCGGGCATGACGGCCGTCTTCGACAACATGATGGACGGCACCGCGTGTGTCACCAGCAAGTCCGGCTGGAAGTTCGACGACATCGTCTACGACATCGGCATGCGCACGTCCGACATCGCGCACCAGGACTACGTCACCATCGCCCTCGGCCTCGACGACATCCGGTCCGCGCACGAGAACGACCAGCTGGCCATCGTGCTCTGCCTCGAGGCGGCCACGCCCATCGAGAACGAGGTCGACCGCATCGACCTGCTCTACGGCCTCGGCGTGCGCCAGATGGGCATCGCCTACTCCGAGGCGAACACACTGGGGTCGGGCCTCAAGGAGGCCGGCGACGGCGGCCTGACGGTGTTCGGCCACCGCGCCGTGGAGCGCATGAACAAGGTCGGCATCGCCATCGATGTCTCACACTCCGGCGACAAGACCTGCATGGACACCTTCGCGGCCTCCACCAAGCCGGTGCTCATCACCCACGCCGGCGCGCGCGCCCTCTGGCCGACGCCGCGCATGAAGCCCGACGAGGTCATCCGCGGCTGCGCCGAGACCGGGGGCGTCATCGGCATCGAGGCCGCGCCCCACACCACGCTGACCGAGGCGCACATCGAGCACTCCATCGAGTCGGTCATGGAGCACTTCGAGTACTGCGCCGAGCTGGTCGGCATCGAGCACGTCACCTTCGGTCCGGACACGCTCTACGGTGACCACGTCACACTCCACGACGTCTTCGCGGCGAACCTCGGCGTGCACGACGCGCACAAGGGGCCGTCCTACCCCAAGATGCCGTACGTGGCCGGGCTCGAGAACCCGACCGAGTGCTTCCACAACCTCGTCGGCTGGCTGGTGAAGCACGGCTACAGCGATGCCGACATCATCGCGGTCACGGGCGGCAACGTCATGCGGGCACTCGGTGAGATCTGGGTCTGAGCCCGCATGCGTGCTGTCGTCATCGACCGTTACGGCGGGCCCGAGGTGCTCACCGTCCGCGACCTCGCCGACCCCGAGCCCGGGCCCGGCCAGGTGGTCGTCCGCATGGCGGCGTCCGGGCTGAACCGGCTCGACGTGTTCGTCCGGCAGGGGCTCACCGGCCCGGGTGTGCGCCAGCCACGGGCGCTTCCGCACGTCATGGGGGCCGAGGGTGCCGGCACCGTGGTCGACGTCGGCCCGGTGGCCCGCACCGACCTGGTGCCGGGCGACCACGTCATGGTGTTCTGCGGGTTGTCGTGCGGGCACTGCCGCTACTGCCGCCGCGGCGAGACCAGCAGGTGCCCGGCCTACGCGATCCTCGGCGAGGACGCGTGGGGCGTGCAGCGCGAGCTCGTGGCCCTGGATCCCGCGAGCCTGCTCCGGGTGCCGCCGGGCATGTCGTCGATCGAGGCGGCCGCGGTCCCCACCACGTTCACCACCGCCTGGACCATGCTCATGACGACCGGTCGCCTGCGGCTGGGGGAACGGGTCCTCGTGGTGGGCGCCAGCGGCGGCGTCGCCACCGCCGCCATGCAGCTCGCGGCACGGGCCGGAGCCGAGGTGTGGGCCGCCACCCGGAGCCCGGACAAGGCGCGGCGGCTGAGCGAGCTCCCGTACGTCCACCACGTGGTCGACAGCAGCGCGCCGGGCTGGTCGGCGCAGGTGCGCGAGCGGACGGCGGGCCAGGGGGTCGACCTGGTGGCCGACGCCGTCGGCGCGCCGACGTGGCGCGACTCCATCCGCGCCCTGGCGATGGGTGGACGCCTGGTGATCTGCGGGGCGACGGGCGGCGATCGGCCCGACATCAGCATCCGCGAGCTCTACCAGGCGCACCGGCAGATCCTGGGCGCGCCGTTCGGCGGCTGGAACGACTTCGTCGACGTCGTCGGCCTCATGGAACGCACCGGCATCCGCCCGCTCGTCCACGCGACGGTTCCCATGGAACGCACCGGCGACGGCCACCGGATCATCGAGCGCGACGAGCACATCGGCAAGGTCGTGATCGACCTCACGTGACCCGCTGCCGACCCGGCATACCGTTCCATGTCGGGGCGACCTACGCTGAGCGCGGCCAGTCCACCAGCCAGCGAGGAGTTCGGCATGCCCTTCATCGTCGGTGCGTATGCGGCGGCACCCCGGGGCCTCGAGCCCGGCACGCAGTTCCGGACCTACGTGGACGACGTGCTGGCGCTGCCGGCGGTCGACGGGCTGGAGGTGCCGTTCCAAGGAGAAGGTTCCACGTGGAACGATCCGGCCTACCTGCACGCGACCGCCGCCGGCAGTGAGCACGTGCTGACGATGATCCCGGCGACGATCATGGCGCTGGCCGGATCGCCCACTCAGGGCCTCGCCTCGTCCGACGACGGCGGCCGGAAGCAGGCCGTGGAGCAGCTGCGCCGTGCCTTCGAGTTCGTCACCGCCGTCAACGAGGGCCCGGGCGGCACGTTCGCCGCCGTCGAGGTGCACTCCGCGCCGCGGCACCCGTACACGTCCGCCGACGCGTTCCGGGCCTCGCTCGACGAGGTCCTGGCCTGGGACTGGGGCGGCACCGAGCTGCTGATCGAGCACTCCGACGCGCACAGCGACGAGCACGAGCCGGCCAAGGGCTTCCTGACGCTCGACGACGAGCTCGCCGTCGCGGCCGAGCGCGGCATCGGCTTCTCGGTGAACTGGGGCCGCTCGGTCATCGAGACCCGCCGCGTCGCCGGCGCCCGCGAGCACCTCGCCGCCGTGCTGGCGCAGGGCCGGCTCGGCGCGCTCGTGTTCTCCGGGGTGTCCGACGCCGACACGCTCGACGGGCCGGCCTGGGCCGACCTGCACCTGCCGATCCGCGACTGGTCCGGCGCCCCGGTCGCCGCCGAGGCCGCCACCAGCCTGCTCACCGCCGACGAGGTACGGGCCTGCGTCGACGCGGCCGCCTCGCCGCGGTTCGCCGGCGTCAAGGTCTCCTCGCCCAGCACGGCCACGCCGGCCGAGTGCCTGGACCTGGTGGCGGCCAACGTAGCGATCGTCGCCGACGCGGTCGAGCGCGCACAGAGCCGCAGCTGACGCCGTCGCCGATGACGTCACGCACCCGGCGGCACGGGGCCGACGATGCCGCCGGTTGACGTCATGCTCGTGCTCGCGGTCGCCGTGTTCCTGGGCGCCGCCGTGCAGGGCGCGATCGGACTCGGGCTGGGCCTGCTCGCTGCGCCCGTGGCCGCGCTGCTGGCGCCGGAGCTGATGCCGGGGACGCTGCTCTGGCTGTCCATGCTGCTGCCGGTGTTCACGCTGGCCCGCGAGTGGTCGCACATCGACTGGTGGGGGCTGCGCTGGGCGTTCCTCGGGCGGTTCCCGGCCACCGTGCTCGGCGCGTGGATCGTCTCGGTGATCTCGCAGCGCGTGCTGAGCGTGATCGTCGGACTGGTGATCCTGGTCGCGGTGGTCCTCACGGTCCGGACGATCCGGCTGCCGATGACGCGCGGCGTGCTGGTCGCGGCCGGCACGGTGTCGGGCATCTCGGGGACGGCGACGTCGATCGGCGGGCCGCCGCTGGCGCTGGTCTACCAGAGCGAGCTGGGTCCGAAGGTGCGCTCGACGCTCGCGGTGTACTTCCTCATCGGCGCGGGGTTCTCGCTCGCCTCGTTGCGGCTGTTCGGCGAGCTGACGATGACGCAGACGACGGCGGCTCTCTCGCTCTCGCCGCTGCTCGCGGCCGGGTTCGCGGCGGCGTCCTCGCTGCGGAGGGTCGCCGACGGCGGACGGCTGCGGCTGGCGGTCATGGTGGTGTGCGCGCTGTCGGCGATCACACTGATCGTTCGTTCACTCGCCGGCTGACGCGCCGTACCGATTCTGTCGGAGGCATGCGGCAGGCTTGGACCCGACGAGAAGAAGGAGGTGCGGCATGTACGTCACCGACGGCGGGCTGGTCCTCAGCCCGACCGACCTGGTCGGCCACCTCGAGTGCCCGCACCTCACCACGCTCAACCGCGAGGTGGCGGAAGGACGGCGCGCGCGGCCGCGGGCCGACGATCCCGGCGCCGACGTCGTCCGCCGCCGCGGCGACGAGCACGAGGCCGCCATCCTGGCCGAGATGTCCGCGGCGCACCGCGTCGTCGAGATCCCGCGCGGCACCGGCCCCGCCGACGCCGAGGACCGCACCCTGGCCGCCATGAAGGACGGCGCCGACCGCATCTTCCAGGCCACCTTCTTCGACGGGCGCTGGCGCGGGCACGCCGACTTCCTCATCCGCAACGACGACCGTTCCTCCGAGCTCGGGCCGTGGTCCTACGACATCGCCGACACCAAGCTGGCCCGGCACGTCAAGGCGGCGGCGCTGCTGCAGATGGCCGTCTACGCCCAGCGTCTCGAGCAGCTGCAGGGCGTTCCTCCGCAGACCCTCACCGTCATCCTGGGCGACCGCCAGCAGGTCGCCGTCCCGTACGTCGACGTCGCCGCCTACGCGCGCCACGCCATGCGGCAGTACGGGCAGTGGCTCGCTGACCCGCTGCCGACCTATCCGCTGCGCGTCAGCCACTGCGCCATCTGCCCATGGAAGGACCAGTGCGCCGAGCAGTGGCACACCGACGACGACCTCGTGCTGGTGCCGTTCCTGCGCCGCGACCAGCGCGACTCCCTCCGGGCCGCCGGCATCACCACCGTCGACCAGCTGGCCGCCGCCACGCCGGCTGAACTCGACACCGTCACGCGGGTGGGCGGGTCCAGCAGGCGCAAGCTCGCCACGCAGGCCCGGCTGCAGGTCGGCGCACGCTCGCAGCAGCTGCCGCCGTACGAGCTGGTCACCCCCATCGAGGCGCGCCGCGGCCTGGCCCTGCTGCCCGCCCCCGACGACGGCGACCTCTTCCTCGACCTCGAGGGCGACCCGTTCTTCGGCGACCACGGCCTCGAGTACCTGTGGGGCGTGTCCGATGTGCACGACGGCTTCGTGTCCTGGTGGGCGCACGACCCGCAGGCCGAGCGGCGAGCGTTCGAGCACGTCGTCGACCACCTCATGGCCGCCTGGCAGGCCCGTCCCGGCATGCACGTCTACCATTACGCGCCGTACGAGCCGAGCCGGTTGAAGGGGCTGTCGCAGCGCTACGGCACCCGGGTCGACGAGGTCGACGCGCTGCTGCGGGGCGAGCGGCTGGTCGACCTCTACGCCGTGGTCAAGCAGGGGCTGCTGGTCGGGACCGAGTCGTACTCCATCAAGGCTCTGGAGCGTTTCTACTCGCCCGACGGCCGGGCCGGCGCCGCCGTCAAGGACGCCGGGTCCAGCATCGTCGAGTACGAGCGCTGGCTGGCCGACCACGACCAGCAGATCCTCGACGACATCGAGGCCTACAACCGCGACGACTGCATCAGCACTCGGCAGCTGCGCGACTGGCTCGAGGACCGGCGGGCCGAGGCGGTCGAGGCCGGGCATGCCGTCCCGCGGCCGGCCCTCGGCGACGGGCAGGACGACTACCTGAAGGAGCGCGATCCCGACCTGGTCGCGCTCGAAGAGCGGTTGCTCGCCGGCGTCCCGGCCGACCCCGATTCCCGCACGCCCGATCAGCGGGCCCGCGCCCTGTTGGCGGGGCTGCTCGAATGGCATCGGCGCGAGGCGCGGGCGGAGTGGTGGGAGTACTTCAGGCTGCGCTGGCTCAGTTCCGCCGAGCTGGTCGACGACGTGTCGCCGCTCGGCGGTCTGTCCGATCCGCAGTTGCTGCGCACCGAGCTGAGGTCCGGGGTTTGGCGTTACTCCATGCCGGTCCAGGACTGCCGCATCCGCGTCGGCGAGCGGGTCGACCACGCCGAGCAGGAGGGCCGGAGCAGCATCGTCGTCGGGCTCGACCTCGAGCGCGGGCACGTCGACCTCAAGCGGTCGCTGGCCAACGAGCACCCGCATCCCGACGGCGTCCTGAAGGTCGGCCCCATCCCGTCCAAGGTGCAAGAGACGGCCATCTGCCGGGTCGGCTCCTGGATCGCCGACCACGGGTTCGACGCCGACGGCCCGTTCCGCGGCGTCCGCGACCTGCTGTCCGGCGCGTCGCCGCGGCTGGGGGACGGGGTCCGGCTGCGGCTGGACGGCGAGTCCGGTTCCGACGCGCTGCGACGGGTGGCGCCGGCGCTCGACGGCGCGCTGCCGGTCCAGGGTCCGCCGGGCGCGGGCAAGACGTACTCCGGCTCGCACGCCGTCATCGAGCTGCTGCGCGCGGGCAAGACCGTCGGCATCACGGCGCTCAGTCACCGGGTCATCACCAACCTGCTCGACGCGGTCATGGCCGCCGACGCCGTCGGTGTCGGCGGCGGTGTCGTGCGGGCCGTCCAGAAGGCCGACGACGGCAACGGCAGCCGACACCCGTCGGTGCTGGTGACGAACTCGAACGACCAGGTCGAGGCGGCCATCGCGACCGGCGCCGTCAACCTGGTCGCCGGCACCGGCTGGCTGTTCGCCCGCCCCGACATCCACGTCGACGTCCTGGTGGTCGACGAGGCCGGGCAGTTCTCGCTGGCCAACACCGTCGCCGCCGGGGCCGCCGCCCAGTCCGTCATCCTGCTCGGCGACCCCCGCCAGCTGCCGCAGCCGGCCAAGGGCATCCACCCCGACGGCGCCGGCCTCTCCGCACTCGACCACGTGCTGGGCGAGCACGACACCGTCCCGCCCGAACGCGGCCTGTTCCTCGACACCACCTGGCGCATGCACCCCGACGTGTGCGCGCCGGTGTCCGAGCTGTCCTACGACTCCCTGCTGGTGCCGCGCTCCGGCATGGAGAACCAGCGGGTCGGCGGCTCCGACGAGCTGGCGGGCGCGGGCGTGCGGTGGGTGCCGGTTGCTCACGCCGGCTGCTCGGTCCGCAGCGACGCCGAGGTGGCGGTGGTATCCGACCTGGTGGCCTCGCTCACCGGCCGCACCTGGACGGCGGCCGACGGGTCCGCGCGCGTGCTCGGGCCGGCCGACATCCTGGTGGTCGCGCCCTACAACGCGCAGGTCGGCCAGCTGCTCGGCGTGCTCGACGGCCGGGCGCGCGTCGGCACCGTCGACAAGTTCCAGGGGCAGGAGGCGCCGGTCGTCATCGTCTCCCTCACCACGTCGTCCGCCGCCGACGCTCCCCGCGGCGTCGACTTCGTCGCCAACCGCAACCGTCTCAACGTCGCGGTCTCGCGGGCCCGGTCGCTGGCCGTCCTGGTCGGCAGCCCGGCCCTGCTGAGTGCGCCGGTGCGCAGTCTCGACCAGGTCCAGGGCGTCAACACGCTGTGCCGCCTGGTCGAGTACGCGACGGGTCGCGTCGCCGCGGGTTGAGTCCGAGGCTCCCGGCATCCTCGGCCCATGCGGTTCGTCGTCAGAGGAGTCGAGGTCGACCTGGACCGCGAGGACATCGTGCGTGTGCTCAACGGTGTGCAGCCCGGCCGTGTGCAGAAGTACGGCGTCCGCGTCGGCGACGTCGTCTTCCCCGTCAAGCAGGTGTACCACCTGGTCACCGGCCTGCCGCTCGGCCAGTTCTCCAGTGCGGTCGCCCGGCGGCACCTGCGGGCGCTGGGCTTCGAGATCCTCGGTTCCGAGGCAGGCGGAGCGTCGCCGCTCGACCCGGCCGCCGGTCAGGGCTGGCCGTGGGACGGCGAGGTGCGGTCGATGTTCGCGGCGTTCCTGCACGACCACGGCTGGCAGGTGGTCTCCACAGCCGACACCGCCTCGCGCGAGCGCGGTGTCGACGTGGCCGCTCGCAAGGGCGATCGCCGGCTCGGCGCCGAGGTGAAGGGCTGGCCCTCGGCGGACGACGCCGGCGTGCGGCGGGCCGCCGGGATCACGAAGACCTATCCGGCCTCGCGGGCGGCGCACTGGTTCTCCCAGGCACTGCTGCGGGCGGTCATGCTCCTCGACTCCCAGCCCGGGCACGAGTCCCTCATCGTGCTGCCGGACCTGCTGCGCTACCGCGGCCTCGCCGAGCGCACCCGGACCGGACGCGCCGCCGCGGGCGTCCACGTGCTCTTCGTCAGTGAGACCGGGTCCGTCGACGCGCCGGACTGGACCCCGTAGCGCTGGGGAGTGTCTGACGGATCGACGTGCCCTTCCTACCGTCAGGCCGACGTATCTGTTGTCGACCATGGAGAAGTGCGGCTTCCACGGCCCTGGAAACCCGCTCTTCTCCATGATCAACCGGGATCCCGGGGTCGCAGACCCATGTCCCCCCGGCTTCGGACGATCAGTACTCTGACGCGCATGGACACCGCCGTCACCGACCACTTGCTCAGCACGACGCGCGCGGTCCGGCGGAAGCTCGACCTCGAGCGCGAGGTGGAGCCCGAGGTCATCACCGAGTGCCTGCGCCTCGCGGTCCAGGCACCGACGCCGGGCGCCGCGCAGAGCTGGCGGTGGCTGGTGGTCCGCGACCAAGAGCTACGCAACCAGCTCGGCGCGATCTTCCGCGAGGTCGGCACGGCGTACATGCAGCACCGGCGCGAGGCCGCGGGCGAGGCGGCCGAGCGGCAGCCGATGAAGCGGATCCTCGAGTCCGGCCAGTACCTCGTCGACATCATCGAGCGGGTGCCGGTGTTCGTCATCCCGTGCGTGCAGGGCCGGCCGCACGGCACCAACGCCGCCGACTCCGTGTTCTACGGCGGCATCTTCCCGGCCGTGTGGAGCTTCCAGCTGGCGCTGCGCTCGCGCGGGCTCGGCTCCACGCTGACGTCGTACCACCTGGTCAAGGAGGCCGAGGCGGCGCGCATCCTCGGCATCCCCGACGACGTCACTCAGGTGGGCCTGCTGCCGATCGCCTACACGACCACCCAGGACTTCAAGCCGGGCACCCGCCAGCCGGTCGAGGACCTCAGCTACCTCGACCGCTGGGGCACCCCACTGGTCCCCTAGAGCGCCTGGCCGGTGGTGCTGGCGATGTGCGCGGGCGTGTCACCGTCGTGGTCGCCGGTGTTGACGGTGCCGGTCGGCTCGAACATGAGGATGGACGCGCCCTCGGCGGACGACGGGCGGTGCTGCGTGCCGCGCGGGACGACGAAGACGTCACCACGCCGCAGCGCCACCGAGGAGTCCGGCAGCGAGATCGTCAGCTCGCCGTCCAGCACCAGGAAGAACTCGTCGGTGTCGTCGTGCGTATGCCAGACGAACTCGCCCTGGACCTTGGCGATCCGGACGTCGTAGTCGTTGATCCGCGTGACGATGCGCGGGCTCCACAGATCCTCGAACGAGGCGAGTGCGGCGTCGAGGTTGATCGGGGCGGAAGAGGTCATGCCACCCAGCCTCCGCCACGACACAGCCGCACCGTGAGTGCTAGGAATGGCATATGTCGCAAGGATCCTCGCAGTCACGACGACGGCCAGGACGGCACCGGGTCGCGCTGGTCGCCGGGCCGGGGTCGAACCCGCTCGAGATGGCGATCGGCATGGAACTGTTCGGCATCAGCCGGCCGGAGCTCGACGTCGACTGGTACGACCTCGTCGTCTGCTCCGCGGGCGACGACCTCGACGTGCGCGAGGGGCTGTTCACCATGCGCTGCCCCGGCACGCTCGACGACGTCGCGACGGCGGACACCGTGATCGCGCCGAACCGGCCGGACCCGGAGGCGGGCTTCGGCGCCGACACCCTCGAAGCCCTTCGCGCCGCCCACGACGACGGCGCGCGCATGGTCAGCTTCTGCACCGGCGCGTTCACCCTGGCCGAGGCCGGCGTGCTCGACGGGCATACGGTCACCACGCACTGGCGCTGGGCCGACCGGTTCCGCCGCCGCTTCCCGAAGGTCGACCTGCGGCCGAACGTGCTGTTCGTCGACGACGGCCAGGTGCTGACGGCGGCCGGCAGTGCGGCGGCCATGGACCTGTGCCTGCACATCATCCGGTCCGACCACGGCGCGGCCGTCGCCGGCGCCGTCAGCCGGCGGCTGGTCTTCCCCGCCCACCGCGAGGGCGGCCAGCAGCAGTTCATCGAGCGCCCGGTCCCGCGGCCCGACGAGGCCACGCTCGCCGGCGTCCTCGACTGGGCCGCCACCCACCTGGACCACCCACACACCGTCGCCGACCTGGCCGGCCGCGCGGCGATGAGCCCCAGCACGTTCCACCGCCGCTTCCTCGCCGAGACCGGCACGACCCCGCTGCGCTGGCTGCACCACGAGCGCATCGACCACGCCCGCACGCTGCTCGAGACCACGGCCATGGACGTCGCCGAGATCGCGCGGGCCGCCGGGTTCGGGACCGCCGCCAACCTGCGCCAGCACTTCCGCCGGCAGACCGGGCTCGCGCCGACGGCGTACCGGGCGGCTCACGCTGTCGGGTAGCCGCCATTGGCAGCAACCGGTCACGTGATCTTCGCGAGTCAGTCTTTACACCGTCCATGACTGGTCTATACCGTTGCGCACCATCCTGCGCCGTTTCGCCCCGATTCCGCAGTCGGGTGACGGCGCTGACTCGGTGGTGAAGGGCGGTCACCATGCCTGTACGCACGCTGCTCCCACGCACGCTCGCGCTGCTCCTGGTGCCGCTGCTGGCTCTCGGCCTGGTGCCACCGGCGGCGACGGCGTCCGGCTCACTCCCGGTGCGGGCCGCAGTCACGACGGCGAAGGCGGCGGCCGAAAGCGAGGCCGTTCCCGCCGACCTGACCGCAGGACTGCCCGTCGACCCGTCCGAGTTCGGCTCCGGCACCGGGACCCCGGCGGATCAGGAGACCGCGGCACCCACCGGAGTGGAGGACGCCGTCCGCACCGCAGTAGCGGACGACGGCACCGTCCCGGTGATCATCCGGCTGCGCGACCAGGCCGACCTCGACGCCGTGGCCGCACAGGCCGACGCCGCCGCGGACGCGGCACGCGCCCGCCACCGCAGCAGCAGCGCCGCCGCCCTCGAGGCCGCCCGGGTCGCCCGCACCGAGACCGTCATGACCGAGCTCCAGGCGGCCGCCGACGCCACCCAGCCCGCGGTGCTCGACCTGCTCGCCGACCGCGGCGCCACCGCCGTCACCCCGTACTGGATCTTCAACGGCGTCGCCGCCACCGTCGACGCCGAGACGCTCGCCGCCCTCGAGGCCCATCCCGGCGTCGCCAGCGTCGGGCTGGACGAGGAGATCACCCTCGAGGAGCCGATCGAGCCCGCGCCCGGCGTGCCGCTGCTGCCCAGCTGGAGTCTGGAGAAGATCCACGCGCCGCAGGTGTGGGGCGAGTACGGGGTCCGCGGCGAGGGCGTCGTGGTCGGCATCATGGACGGCGGCGCCGACGGCGGCCACCCGGCGCTCAGCGCGTCCTGGCGCGGTACCACCGGCGACCCCGCCACCAGCTGGTACGCCCCGACCGGCGAGAACTACCCGACCCCTGGCGACGGTCACGGCCACGGCACCCACGTCACCGGCAGCATCGTCGGCAGCGCGCCGGGGGAGCTGACCGGCGTCGCGCCCGGCGTCCAGTGGATCGCGGCGAAGATCTTCCGCGACTCCGGCAGCACCACCGAGTCGATCATCCACGACGGCTTCCAGTGGATGCTCGCGCCCGGCGGCGACCCGGCCGCCGCGCCCGACGTCGTGAACAACTCGTGGGGGTCCGACGCGGGCGGCGCGACGACGTTCTGGGACGACGTCGCCGCCTGGGAGGCCGCCGGCATCGTGCCGATCTTCGCCAACGGCAACAACGGCCCGGCGCCGGGCACGGTCGGCTCACCGGGCAGCTTCCCGCACGCGATCGGCATCGGCGCGACGGACGTCAACGACGTGGTCGCGAGCTTCTCCAGCCGCGGCCCGGCGATCTGGGACGGCGAGCGCATCCGCAAGCCGCAGGTCAGCGCGCCCGGCCACCAGATCCGCTCGACCTGGCCGCGGGACCTGCCCGACGGCGAGGACGGTTACCACACGATCTCCGGCACCTCGATGGCCTCGCCGCACGCCACCGGCGTCGTCGCGCTGATGCTCTCGGCCAACCCGGGCCTCACCATCGACGACATCCGCGCCCTGCTGGAGGACACCGCTCGCACCGAGCCGCACATGGGCGACCTGCCGAACGACAGCTACGGCGCCGGCATCGTCGACGCCTACGCCGCCGTCACCCGCGCGGCCTACTCGGGCACGGTCTCCGGCACCGTCACCGGCCCGGACGGCGACCCCGTCGCGGGCGCCACCATCGCCGTCGGCGACACCGCCACCGCGACCACCGACGACACCGGCGCCTACGCCGTCCCCGTCGCGGCCGGCGACCACACCGTCACGGCCGCCGCCTACGGCTACGTCACCGCCACCGAGGACGTCACCGTCGCGATCGGCGAGACCACCACGATCGACCTCGCACTCGACGCCGCCGCGACGCACGACCTCACCGGCACCGTCACCGGGCCCGCCGGACCCATCGCGCATGCCCGCGTCACCCTGGCCGGCACCCCGTTCGACGCCGTCAGCACTGACGACGAGGGCCGCTTCGGGTTCGACGGCGTCGCCGCCGGCACGTACGAGGTCCGGGTCAGTGCGGCCGGACACCAGCCGGCGACCCTCGACCTGACGCTCGACGGCGACGAGCAGCTCGACGTCGCCCTCGACGCCCTGGACCAGCCCACCGACCCCGGCTGGTCGCAGTACCAGAACAACGCCACCCGCAGCGGCATGAGCGGCGACGCTCTGGCCGCCGGCACGCTGCAGCCGAGCTGGACGCAGGACGCGGACAGTCCGGTGACGTTCGCCTCGCCGGTCATCGCCGGCGGCCGGGTGTTCCTCGGCTCCGATGCCGGCCGGCTGGCCGCCTACGACGCCGGCAGCGGCGAGCGGCTCTGGTCGTTCCAGGCCGGCGACGTTCTGCGCGGCACCCCGGCCGTGGCCGGCGACCTGGTCGTCAGCGGCGGCGGGCTCGACGGCGGACTGGTCGCCCTCGACGCGGCCACCGGCGCCCAGCGCTGGTCGGTCCCGACGCCGGACCGGCTCACCGTCTACACCGCGCCCAGCGTGGTCGGCGGCGTCGTCTACGCGGCGACCGGCCCGACGCAGGACCGCGAGGACACCGTGTTCGCGCTGGACGCGGCCACCGGCGAGCAGCTCTGGGCCACCGACGTCGGCACCTCGGTCTTCGCCGGCCCCTCGGTCGGCGAGGGCCTGGCGATCGTCGGGAACGCCGACGACGGCGAGCTGATCGCGCTCGACGCGGCCAGCGGAGAGGTCCGCTGGACCCTGACCCGTGAAGACGACTACTTCATCGGCGGCGCGAGCATCGTCGACGGCACCGTGTTCGTCCCGACGACGGACGGCGACGGCGGCGGCAGCCTGCTCGCGGTCGACGCCGCCACCGGCACGCTGCGCTGGGAGGCCGGCACCCACGGCGACGGCCAGGGCAGCACGCCGGCCGTCTACGGCGACCTCGTCATCGCCGGGTCGCACGGCCTCGGGCTGGTCGTGGCCTACGACCGCGAGACCGGAGAGCAGGTCTGGCAGTACGCGGTGTCCGGCGCCGTGAGCGCGTCGGTCGCGGTCACCGACGACGGCTTCGTGGTCGGCGGCTCGCAGCTGGACTACCGGCTCTGGGCGCTGGACGCCGCGACCGGCGAGCTGGTGTGGGAGGCGCCGGCCGAGGGCAACGTGACGACCTCGCCCGCCTACGCCGACGGGCTGCTGGTCAGTGCCGACGTCCGCGGCAACGTGTTCGCGTTCCACCCGACCGGCACCATCCGCGGCACCGTCGCCGGTCCCGGCGGACCGGTCGCCGCGACCGTCCGGATCGAGGAGACCGGTGCCGAGGCCACGGCCGACCCGGGCACCGGTGCGTTCGAGCTCACCGAGCCGCCTGGCAGCTACACAGTCACCGTCGCGCACTACGGGCTCAGCACGCACACCGAGACGGTCGAGCTGGCGGCCGGCGCCACGGTCACGATCGACGCCGAGCTGACCGCCGTCGAGACCGGAGCCGTCACCGGCACCGTCCGCGACGCGGCCGGCGATCCGCTCGACGGCGTCGCCGTCACCCTGGCCGGCACCCCGCTCGACCCCGTCACCACGGACGGCGGCGGCAGCTTCGGCTTCGGCGACGTCGCCGCCGGCACCTACACCGTCGAGGCGGAGCTGACCGGCTACGCCCCGCTGCGTGAGCGGATCACCGTCACCGCCGGCGAGACGGCGGACGTCCAGCTGACCCTCACCCGGTACGAGGTCGCCGTCGTCGGTGACGACCGCGGCCGCATCCTGGCCGTCCTCGAGGACCTCGGCTACGCCGCGCAGGCCACCGACTACGCTGACGTCGCCGCGCGGCCGGGCGACTTCGAGGTCGTCGTGGCCAACGGCGCCGACGGCACCGAGCCCGGCCAGGAGGCGTTCGACGCGTTCCTCGCCGCCACCGACGCGGCCGGGACCAGCGTCGTCTGGCTGGACCAGTGGTCGCTGGGCTGGGGTGCGATCAACCACCTCGTCGACTACACCGGCGACCCGCAGGCCGCGCCCGGCGACCTCGGCAGCGCCGGCCGGATCTCGCTGGTCGCGACCGCGGAGCACCCGCTGACCGCGGGCCTGTCGCCGGGCGAACGGACCGAGATCCTGACGCCGGGCTCGGCCTGGTCGGCGTTCACGGGCTACTCCGGCGTCACCGTCGCCGAGCTGCACACCGACGAGACCGGCGCGGCGGGCAGCGGCATCGGCTACGCGCCGCGCGGCACCGGCAGCGCGCACGTGCTGCTCGGCTCGCTGGCGGCGGCCGCCAGTTGGGGCGTCCCGGACACCGACTGGCTCGCGCCGGCGTTCGCCGTCCTCGACAACGCCGTGCGCTACGCGGCAGACGCGGAGTTCGGCGCGGTCGCGGGCACGGTCGTGGACGAGACCGGCCAGCCGCTCGCGGGAGCCACCGTCCAGGCGGGTGCGCAGAGCGCCACCACCGGCGCCGACGGCCGCTACCGGCTGCTGCTCGAGCCCGGCGACCACACGCTGCGGTTCGCCCGGCCCGGCAGCACGCCGGTCGAACAGGCCGTCACGGTCACCGCGGGCGGTGAGCTCACCGCCGACGCGACCCTCACGAGCTCCGGCCTCGGCGCGGTCAGCGGCACCGTCACCAGCGGCCGCGACGGCGCCCCGGTCGCGGGCGCGCTGGTCGCGCTCTCCGGGACCGAGCTGACCGCCACGACCGACGCGACCGGCGCCTACGCGCTGGCCGACGTCCCCGGCGGGACGTACGAGTTGCGGGTGTCGGCCGGCGGCCACTTCTCCGCGACCGCAGCGGTCACCGTCGTCGCCGGTCAGGAGGCCGTCGCGGACGTCGAGCTGGAGCCGGCGCCGCGGGTCGGAGTCATCGGCGACTACGCGAGCGACGGCATCGTCGCCCTGCTGACGGGTGCGGAGATCGCCGCCGAGCCGATCGCGTTCACCGACGTCACCCGCGTCGGCGAGTTCGACGTCATCGTCTTCAACGACCCGCCGGACCCGGGTGCCGACGCGTTCGAAGGATTCCTCGACGCGATGGACGCCGCGCAGGTCAGCGGCATCTTCCCGGACGACCGGTTCAGCTCCGACGGTGGCGTGCGGCTGCTACGCAAGTATCTCGGCGACCCGGCCGGCACGACGCCGGTCAGCGGCGAGGGCATCGTCTCGCTGGCGCCGACGCGGCCGGACCACCCGCTGTTCGCCGGCTTGTCCGGCCAGCCGGAGATCCTGCTCGCCGACCGGTACAGCACCGGGATCGTCGGCTACTCCGGCGTCCCGCTGGCGCACACCGTCACCGAGGAGGGTGGCGACCGCGGCGTCGGCGCGGCCTACACCGCACGCACGCCCGGCAGCGTCCACCTGCTGCTCTCGGGCCTGGCCGCGACGCTGCTGCAGCACCCGGCCGAGGACTGGACCGACGACGGCCGCGCGCTCTACCTCAACGCCGTCCGCTGGGCCGCCGCGCCCGGGCTGGGCAGCGTCGAGGGCACGGTCACCGGCGCCGACGGCGTCCGCGTGCCTGCCGACGTCGAGGTCGTCGAGACCGGCCGCTCCGTGTCGGCCGACGAGACCGGCGCGTACGTCGTCCCGCTCGAGGCCGGCGAGTACACGCTGCGGATCAGCGCGTTCGGCTACAAGACCGTCGAGCACGGCGTCACCGTCACCCGCAACGGCGTCACCAGGCTCGACGCCGAGCTGACCCCGGCCGACACCGGGACCGTCCGCGGCCGGATCACCGGCGAGGCGGAGATCAGCGGGCCGTCCGCCCTGGGCGAGCCGATCGCCGGCGCGACGGTCGCGCTGCTCGGCACCCCGCTGACCGCCACGACCGCCGAGGACGGCACCTATGCGCTCGGGCTGGTCGAGCCGGGCGACTACGAGCTCGAGGTGGTCGCCGACGGGCACGTGCGCACCCGGGTCCCGGTGTCGATCACGATCGGCGCGGAGACCGGCGCCGACGTCGAGCTGCGGTCCTCGCCCACGGTCGGCGTCCTGGACGACCACCAGGGGCGCCTCGCCGGGTACCTGCAGCACTGGGGCTACACGCCACAGCCGCTGACCTGGGCCGACACCGCCGCCGTCGGCGACCTCGACCTCGTCGTCGCCAACCTCGGCTCGTCGTCCGGGTTCGACCCCGGCGCCGCGGGCCACGCCGCGTTCGACGACGCGCTGAACCGCGCCAGCGTTCCGGCGATCTGGCTGGACCAGTTCGGCCGCGGCTCGTTCCGCTACCTGTCCGACTACGGCGGCGACCCCGGCGTGGCCGGCGAGACCCGCAACGACGGCGCCGTCACGGCGTCCGCCGCCCAGCCGGAGCACCCGCTGCTGGCCGGCCTGCCGGCGACGTTCCCGCTGGTCGAGGACGACGCCGAGTACTCCTGGTTCGAGGAGTTCAGCGGCACGACGGTGGCGACGGTGCGCTCGGACGGCGGTACCGAGCGCGGCCTGGCCGGCGTCCGGCACCGTGGCGCCCGCGCCGTCGACGTGCTGCTCGGGACGCTGTCCGTGAGCACTTATGGCTACCCGGCGTACGGCGCACAGCCCGGGCTGAGCTGGTCGCCGGAGGCGGAGCGGTTGCTGCGCAACGCGCTCGGCTACGCGCTGGACACCGACCGCGTCGGCGCCGAGGTCCGCGGCACCCTCACCGACACCGGCGGCACGGCGCTGACCGGCTCGGTCACCGTCGCCGAGACGGGTGCGACGGTGCCGGCGCGGCCCGGCGACGGCAGCTTCGTCGTCCCGCTGCCGCCCGGCACGTGGACGCTGCGGGCGGAGAGCTTCGGGCACGTGACGGCGGATGTGCCGGTCACCGTTGCCGCCGGCCAGGTGCTCACCCGGCCGATCCAGCTCGCGACCCGGCCGATGGGCACCGTCGCGGGAACGGTCACGGGTCCCGACGGCGCCGCGGTCGGCGGTGCGCGGGTCGAGCTGCTCGGCACGCCGTTGTCGACGACGACGGGCGCGGACGGCTCGTTCTCGATCGGGTCGGTGCCGGCCGACGGGTGGACGCTGCGCGTGACGGCCGCGGGCTTCCAGGCGTTCGAGCGGTCCGTGGCCGTGCCGGGCGGCGGGACGGTGGACGCCGACGTCCGGCTGCGCGCGTCGCTGCCGGTTGCCGTCGTCAAGGACCTGTCGTCGTCGATCACCGGGCTGCTGCAGGGCGAGGGCTACGCCGTCGAGCAGGTCAGCGGGGCGCAGCTGGCCGGCCTCGCGGAACGGGTCGGCGACTTCCGGCTGGTCGTGTTCAACGGCACGATCCTGACCTCGGAGCGGGCCGCGTTCGGGCAGGTCGTCGACGCCGCGGCGGCCGCGGGCGTCTCCGTCGTCCACGCCGGCCAGTGGGGCGGGTACGCCGTCGGCGCGCTGTCGGCCCTGCGCGGCGACCCGGCCGCCGTCGAGTACGACTTCGTACCCGAGACGGTCGAGGTCGTCCCCACGGCCGAGCATCCGATCTTCGCCGGGCACCCCGTCGGCGAGCCGATCCCGCTGCTGGTCAACCCCGGCGGCAACCAGCAGTACCTGACCTACTCCGGCTACAGCGGCACGACGGTGGGAACCCTGCGGTCCGGGACGGACGGGATGGGCCTCGGCGACGGCATCGGCTACCGGTTCACGTCGGGGACCAGCGTCGAGATCCTGCTCGGCGGGCTGGCGGCCAGCTCGTACGGCCGGCCCGGCGACCGCTGGACGTCCGACGCGGCACGGATCTACCTCAACGCCGTCGCGTGGGCGACCGAGGCCCGGCAGGCGCAGGTCGCGGGGGTCGTGACGGCGGACGGGTCACCGCTCGACGGCGCCACCGTGACGGCCGTCGAGGCGGCGGTGTCGGCGACCACCGGGGCCGACGGCGCCTACGTGCTGGGGCTGGCGGCCGGCGCGCACACGATCCGGGTCGAGGCGTTCGGGTTCGCTCCGGCGACGCGGACCGTCGAGGTCCCGGCCTCGGGGACGGTGACGCTGGACGTCGCGCTGACGCCGCTGCCGCGAGGGAGCGTGGCCGGCACCGTCACGTCGGCGGGCGGCGAGCCGGTGGCCGGCGCCGTCGTCACCGGCACCGGGCCGGACGGCTGGACCGCGACCGCCGATGCGTCCGGCGCGTACGTGGCGAACGGCCTGCTCGAGGGCTCGTACGCCGTCACCGTGACCGCCGCCGGCCACCTGCCGGCGACGGCGTCGGTGGTCGTGACGGCGGACGCCACGGCCACGCTGGACGTGACGCTGGAGCCGCTGGACGTCGGTGTGCTCGGCGACGTGGGTGGAGCCGTGACGGCGTTCCTGCGCGACTCCGGGGTCGCCGCCGCACCGCTGGATTGGACCGTCGCGGCTGGGAGCCTGGACGCCTACGAGGTGGTCGTGGTCAACGGCGGCGAGCCGGACCGCGCGACGTTCGAGGGCGTGCTCACCGCGGCCGACGCCGCCGAGGCGAGCCTGGTCTTCACCGGCACCTGGGGCGTGGACCAGGGCGGCGTCCGCCTGCTCGAGGCGTACACCGACCGGGTCGCCGTCGGGGCCCAGGGCTACGGCGACGGACCGGTGACGATCACCGGCTTCGACCCGTCGCACTCGCTGTTCGCGGGTCTGCCGGACCCGGCGACCCTCATCACCGACGGCGGCTACTACAGCGCGCTGGCGTCGTACGTGGGCCGGCCACTGGCGATGCTGTCCTCGCCGGCGACGGGGATCGCGGCCGGGTACGACTGGCGCACCGGCGGCAGCGTCGAGGTCGTGCTGTCCGCGAGCGCGGTGACCGGCGCGGTCGGTCCCGGGCTGGGCTGGACCGGCGAGGGCGAGCGGCTGTTGCTCAACGCCGTCGACTGGGCCCGCGACGCTTCTCTGACGGCGCCGTCGGTTCCGACGCTGGAGGCGCCCGCGGTCACCGTGAGCGGCACCGTCGCGGCGACCGGCACGGCGGACTGGCCGTCGACGGTGACGGTGCTGGCCGGCGGCTCGGCGGTGGCGACCGCGCGGACGGCGCCGGACGGCACCTGGAGCGTCGCCGCACCGGTCGCCGTCGGCGGGAACGAGCTCACCGCCGTCGCCGCCAACTCCGCGGGCGAGTCGGCCGCGACGGAAGCGGTCGCCGTCGAGCGATGGGAGCCGCAGTGGAGCGTCACCGGCTCCGGCCGGGTGCGCCCCGTCACGCTCGACTTCGAGGGCCCGTCCGCACCGGGAGCGCCCGCCGAGACCGCTGTTCTCGTCGTCCGCGACGCGACCGGCACCGAGGTCGGCCAGCACGACCTGCGCTGGGCCGCCGTGCGCTACCTGCACGTGCTGTCCGGGCTGGCCGGCGGCACCTACACGCTGAGCGCCGAGGTCTCCGTGTCCGGACTGCAGCTCGTCGTCCCCGGTCCCGCCGTGTCGATCCCCGGGACGGGTCGCGACATGGCATGGCCCGCGGGGGTAGGAATGGATCCATGAGTGCGGACAATGAGCGTGCAGTGGTCTCCGGGGTGCCGACCGACCTGCTGATCGGCGGCCAGTGGCGGGCCGCCGCCTCCGGCGCGAGGTTCGACGTCGAGGACCCGTCCACGGGCGAGGTCGTGGCCACCGTCGCCGACGCCACCGTCGAGGACGGGCAGGCGGCGCTGGCGGCGGCGGCCGGGGCGCAGGCCTCGTGGGCGGCCACCCCGCCGCGCGAGCGCGGCGAGCTGCTGCGCCGGGCGTTCGAGCTGGTCACGGAGCGCGCGGACGACCTCGCGCTGGTGATGACGCTCGAGATGGGCAAGGCGGTCAAGGAGTCCAAGGCCGAGGTCACCTACGCCGCGGAGTTCCTGCGCTGGTTCTCCGAAGAGGCCGTGCGCGTCAGCGGCGGCTACTCGGTGGCGCCGGCCGGCGGCAGCCGCCTGCTCACCCTGAAGCAGCCGGTCGGGCCGTGCTTCTTCATCACGCCGTGGAACTTCCCCATGGCCATGGGCACCCGCAAGATCGCCCCGGCCATCGCGGCCGGCTGCACCATGGTCGTGAAGCCGGCACACGAGACGCCGCTCTCGATGCTCGCGCTGGCGCAGATCCTGCGCGAGGCCGGCCTGCCCGACGGCGTCCTCAACGTCATCCCGACCACCGCCAGCGGCGAGGTCTCCGAGCCGATCATCCGCGACCCGCGGCTGCGCAAGCTCTCCTTCACCGGCTCCACCGGCGTCGGGCGCCGGCTCATCGAGCAGTCCGCCGAGCAGGTGCTCCGGGTCAGCATGGAGCTGGGCGGCAACGCGCCGTTCCTGGTGTTCGAGGACGCCGACCTCGACGCCGCCGTCGACGGCGCCATGCTCGCCAAGATGCGCAACGTCGGCGAGGCGTGCACGGCGGCCAACCGCTTCCACGTCCACGAGTCGGTGGCGGACGAGTTCACGTCGCGGCTGGCCGAGCGCATGGGCGCGCTGACGGTCGGCCGCGGCACCGACGACGGCGTCGACGTCGGTCCTCTGGTCAGCGCGAAGCAGCGCGGCACCGTCGAGGAGCTGCTCGCCGACGCCGTCGACCGCGGCGCGAAGCTCGTCACCGGCGGCGGCCGGGTCGGCGACACCGGCTACTTCTTCCAGCCCACGGTCCTCGCCCAGATCCCCGACGACGCCCGGCTGCTGACCGAGGAGATCTTCGGCCCGGTCGCGCCCGTCACCACCTTCTCGTCGGACGACGAGGCGGTGGCGCGGGCCAACGCCACCGAGTACGGCCTGGTCGCGTACGTCTTCACCCGCGACCTGCAGCGGGCTCTTCGGGTGAGCGAGGCTCTCGAGGTGGGCATGGTCGGCCTGAACGCCGGCATCGTCTCGAACCCCGCCGCCCCCTTCGGTGGCGTCAAGGCCAGCGGCTTCGGCCGCGAGGGCGGCGTGCAGGGCATCGAGGAGTTCCTCGAGACCAAGTACGTGGCGATCAGCCTTCCGTAGCGTCGGGGCCGGGAGTACGGTCGCGAAGGTGCGACATGACCATCACGGCCGTACCCACCGGCTCGAGCTCGACGACCAGACGCTGCGCGAGTGGGACTGCACGGTTGTGGCCAGCGATCCCGAGGACGGTCTGGTGCTGGACCGCTCCGCCTTCTACCCGGGCGGCGGCGGCCAGCCGCCGGACCAGGGCGTCCTGATCTGGGGCGGCGTCCAGACCCGCATCGTCGGCGTCCGCCCGCGCGACGACCTCTGGCTGGTCCCCGACCCCGACGACCCGCTGCCGCCGGCCGGCACCGTCGTTCGCGGCGCCGTCGACGACGACCGGCGCAGCCTGCTCATGCGCACCCACTCGGGCCTGCACGTCCTCTGCGGCGTCATGGCGCGCGACTTCGGCGTGCCGGTGACCGGCGGCAACATGGAGCCGGGCGTGGCCCGGCTCGACTTCGACCTCGCCGAGGTGCCGGCCGGGTTCAAGGACGACCTCACCGCGGCGCTCAACACCGAGGTGACGGCCGACCGCGCCATCCAGGTCCGCGTGCTGCCCCGCGCCGAGGCCTACGCGCTCGGCCCCATCGTCAAGACGGCGACCGACCTGCTGCCGCCCGACCTCGAGGACATCCGCCTGGTCGATGTGGTCGGGTTGGACCTGCAAGCCGACGGCGGCACCCATGTCGCGTCGACGAAGCAGATCGGGCGCATCGAGGTGGCCAAGGTCGAGAACAAGGGCCGCGGCTTCCGCCGTATCCGCCTGCGCATCGCCGACTGAGGGCGCTCAGTCGAAAACCGGCTATGATACTTATCAAGCGACAAGTATCATTAGCTCGGGCGAGTGATAAGAAGGTATCGATGCGGCTCGACGGCTTCAGCGCCGCGCAGCGGGCTCATGTGGTGCGTGCGAAGAGCGGCTACAACGCGTTCGTTCCTCCGCCGCTGCCACCTGCCGTCGAACTGTCGCACGCTCTGGCGCGCCGCCTCTCCTCCGCCGACCGCGCTCTGGGTGAACTCGCCGGCATGGCTCGGACCATCGCCAACCCGGCATTGCTGTCCCAGACGATGATGCGCCGCGAGGCCGTGTTGTCCAGCCGCATCGAAGGGACCCGGTCCTCACTGTCGGACCTCGTCCTGTTCGAGGTGGAACGACCTACGGGTGCGGCCTCCGACGACGCCCGCGAGGTCTTCAACTACCTGGCCGCACTCGACCATCTCATCGCGCCCGGGCGACGATTCCCGGTGAGCCTGCCGTTGCTCAAGGAGGCTCACGCGCTGCTGTTCGACGGCGTGCGCGGTGCGAGTACAGCCACACCCGGTGACTTCCGGCGGTCTCAGAACTGGATCGGCGCGTCCGGCTCGCTGCTCGCCGACGCAGCCTACGTACCGCCGCCACCAGAACAGATGTGGTCCGCTCTGGATGCCTTCGAGAAGTACCTGCACGCGGATCACGAACTTCCGCCTCTGCTGACCCTGGCGGCGGTGCACTACCAGTTCGAGGCGATCCACCCGTTCCTCGACGGGAACGGGCGCATCGGGCGACTCCTCGTGATCCTTCTGCTCGTGGAGTGGGGCATCCTGCCGGCCCCCGTGCTGGATGTCTCCGCGTACATCGAGCCACGGCGGGACCGTTACTACGACGGCCTGCTGAAGGTGTCGACACAAGGTGACTGGCCGACGTGGTTCGCCTTCTTCCTCGAGATCGTCGAGGAGCAAGCACGTGACGCGGTCCGCCGGGCCGCTCGGCTGCAGGCCCTTCGCGATGACTACCGCGCCCGCGTCGCCACCGTGGGCTCGTCCGGGCTGCTCGGTCTGCTGGTCGACGAGGTGTTCCGAGTGCCGGGCCTGACCATCGGCCGTGCCCAGGAGGTGCTGGGGGTGACCCACCGGACCGCAGCACTGAACATCGAGAAGCTGGTCAAGGCGGGTGTCCTCGTCGAACTCGCCGGCCATGCCCGGCCGCGGTTGTTCATCGCCAGCGGCATTCTCGACGTCCTCGACGGCGCGGGGGCCGACTGAGGGCGGCTCACTCGCCGACGGCGCCGTCGATGGCTTGGCGGAGGAGGTCGAGGTGGCCGCAGTGCCGCCCGGTCTCCTCGATCAGGTGGACGACGGCGTAGCGCAGGTCGAAGTCGAAGCCCTCGCTGCGCGCGACGTCGTCGAGGGAGTGGGCGGCGATGACCTCGTTGGAGCGCGCGCACTCGGCGAGGTAGGTGCGCACGACGGACGCGAGCGTCTCGCCGGGCTCGAGGTCGAAGCCGCCGGCGTCGTGCTCGCCCCAGGGGTCGGGGACGTCGGGCAGGGCGGCGAAGTCGAGCGCGAACCACCACCGCTCGACGCACATGAGGTGACGGACGATGCCGGCCGGGGTGAGGGTGCTGGGCGGCACCGGGGCCGTGGTGGCCTGCTCGGTGGACAGCCCGGCCACCTTGTTGACCACGGTCTCGCGCAGGAAGTCGAGGCGCAGCACGAGTGCGTCCTTCTCGGCTGCCCGCAGCGGCGGTTCGACCCTCGTGAGCGGCACCACGGCGTCGACGTCGGTCATCGGCCTCACCTCGTGGCTCAGACCGTAGCGGACCCCACCGACAGCGGCTGGACGTTCGGCATTCCGATCCGATCACGCCCATCGATCACGGTTTGAAGAATTCTTCAATTTCGCAGATGATGGATTCATGCCGGTCCCGCTGCACCACGCCAAGGCGGAGTTCTTCCGCATGCTCGGCCACCCGGTCCGCATCCGGGTGCTCGAGCTGCTCCAGGACGGCCCGGTGCCGGTGCGCGACCTGCTCGAGCAGATCGACGTCGAGCCGTCGAACCTCTCACAGCAGCTGGCGGTGCTGCGCCGCTCGGGCATCGTCACGTCGGCCCGCGAAGGGTCCACGGTGGTCTACGCCATGGCGGGTCCCGACGTCGCCGACCTGCTGCGCGCCGCCCGCCGCATCCTGACCGAGCTCCTCGCCGGCCAGCGCGAACTCCTGCAGGAGCTCCGAGAGGAAGAGGCCGCCGCCCGATGAGCCGGGCGTGGTCCCGGCTCCGCTCCGTCCTGCCCACCCGCGCCGACCTCGCGAGCATGCGCCGCCAGCCCCGCCGCGACCTGCTGGCCGGGGCGACGGTCGCGATCGTGGCGCTGCCGCTGGCCCTGGGGTTCGGCATCTCGTCGGGACTGGGCGCGGCGGCCGGCATCGCCACCGCCGTCGTCGCGGGCGCCGTGGCCGCGCTCTGCGGCGGCTCGAACCTGCAGGTCTCGGGGCCGACCGGCGCCATGACGGTGGTGCTGGTGCCGATCGTCCACCAGTACGGCGCCGACGGCGTGCTGATGGTCGGCCTGCTGGCCGGGCTGATCCTCGTGGGCCTCGCCGTCGGCCGCGCGGGCCGGTACATGGCCTACGTCCCGGCCCCCGTGGTCGAGGGCTTCACCATCGGCATCGCCGCGGTCATCGCGCTGCAGCAGGTGCCGGCCGCGCTGGGGGTGCCGGTGCCCGACGGCGACCGCGTGGTCCTCGTGGCGGCCGAGGCCGTGCGCGACTTCGCGGCCGCGCCGGACTGGACCGCCGTCGGCATCGCGGCCGGGGTCGTCGCGGTCATGCTCGCCGGCGCTCGCTGGCGCCCGGCCGTCCCGTTCTCGCTGCTCGCCGTGGTCGCCGCGACCGCCGTCGCGGAGCTGGCCGGGCTCGACGCCGCCCGCATCGGCGCGCTGCCGGCGGGTCTGCCGGCGCCGTCCCTCGACTTCGTCGACCCCGCGATGCTGCCGGACCTGCTCGCGCCCGCCGTCGCCGTCGCGGCGCTGGCCGCACTCGAGTCGCTGCTGTCCGCCACCGTCGCCGACGGCATGAGCGTCGACCAGCGGCACGACTCGGACAAGGAGCTGTTCGGGCAGGGTCTGGCCAACCTGGCCA
Source organism: Jiangella mangrovi (assembly GCF_014204975.1). NCBI lineage: Bacteria > Bacillati > Actinomycetota > Actinomycetes > Jiangellales > Jiangellaceae > Jiangella > Jiangella mangrovi. The sequence goes on along the minus strand of NZ_JACHMM010000001.1, from coordinate 1,699,236 downwards.
CGCCGCTGTTCGGCGGCGTCCCGGCCACGGCGGCCATCGCGCGGACGGCGGTCAACGTGCGGTCGGGCGCGGGGTCGCGGCTGGCGGCGCTGTCGCACGCGGTGGTCCTCGCCGTCGTCGTGTTCGCGGCCGCGGCGGTGGTCGGCCGCATCCCGCTCGCCGCGCTGGCCGGCGTGCTGCTGGCCACCGCGGTGCGCATGGTCGAGGCCGGTTCCGTCCGGGCGATGCTGCGCGCCACCCGGTCCGACGCCGTCGTGCTGGTGCTGACGGCGGCCGCCACGCTCGCGCTCGACCTGGTGCAGGCGGTGATCCTCGGCCTGGTCGTGGCGGGCGCGCTGGCCCTGCGCGCCGTCGCTCGCAACGTCCGGCTCGACCAGGTGCCGTTGCACGACGACATCCCCGACGGCCACGGCGACGAGGAGCGGGCGCTGCTGATGTCGCACGTCGTCGCCTACCGTCTGGACGGGCCGCTGTTCTTCGCCGCCGCCCACCGTTTCCTGCTCGAGCTGTCCGAGGTCGCGGACGTGCGGGTCGTCATCCTGAGGATGTCGCGGGTGACGACCGTCGACGCGACCGGTGCTCTGGTGCTCAAGGACGCCATCGAACGCCTGGAACGCCGGCACACCGTCGTGCTGGTGTCCGGGCTCCGCGGCGGCCACGCCCGCCCGCTGGACCGGCTGGGCGTCATCTCGCGGCTGCGCGACCAGGGGCGGGTCTTCGCCACGACCCCCGAGGCGATCGGCTATGCACACGAGGTGCTGGCGGGCGCTCAGGCCAGGTGATACGTCTTGCAGGCGTCGGTGAGGTCGCTCGCCGACGTGAACAGGTGCGCCCGCATGCCGACCGCCGACGCGCCGCGGACGTTGGCCTGGGAGTCGTCGAGGAAGAGGACCGACGACCGCGGCACCCCGAGGACGCGCAGCACGTGCATGAAGATCCGCAGGTCCGGCTTGGCGACGCCGATCTCGGCGGAGTTGAAGACCTCGTCGAAGTCGTCGGCGATGCGCAGCTCGGCCAGCTCGGCGCCGATGCGGTCCGTGCCGTTGGTGAGCAGGCAGACCTTGACGCCGGCGACGCGCAGCCGGCGGATCGTCGCCAGCACCTCGCGGTCGACGGAGGGACGCTGCGTCGCCCAGGCGGTGGCGGCCACCGGCCCAACGGCCGCGGCCACGTGGTCGACCCACTGGGCCCGGGTGAGGCCGCCGGTGACGACCCGCTGCAGCAGCCGCGGCTCGAACGCCGTCTCGTGCAGCTTCCCCGGCGACAGTCCGGACCGCTTCTCGATGGCGTCGGTCGCCGCGGGGTCGTAATGGCGCACCACGCCGTCGAGGTCGAGCAGCAGGACGTCGATCAGACCCATGTGGACGAATGGTGCCAGGAACGATCATCCGGCGACAGCCGGACCCCTATACCCGTCAAAACCAGTCACATCGCCAGGTCGAGATTGGCCCGCCCGCCGACCGGCGACGACGCCAGCGCGTCCTCGCGACGGGGGATGCGGCCGGCCAGCGCGGCGTCGCGGCCGGCCTCGACCGCCAGCCGCATGGCCCGGGCCATGCGGACGGGATCGGCGGCGCGGGTGACCGCGGTGGCGAGCAGGACGCCGTCGCACCCCAGCTCCATGGCCTGCGCCGCCTCGGACGCGGTGCCGATGCCGGCGTCGAGGATGACCGGGACCGAGGCGTCGGCGACGATCGCGGCGATGTTGCGCGGGTTGAGGATGCCCAGCCCGGTGCCGATGGGCGCACCCAGCGGCATGACCGCGGCACAGCCGGCGTCGGCCAGCTTGCGCGACAGGACGGGGTCGTCGTTGGTGTAGGGCAGGACGGTGAAGCCGTCGTCGACCAGCTGCCGGGCCGCCGACACCAGCTCGACCGGATCGGGCAGCAGCGTGACGTCGTCGGCGATGACCTCGAGCTTCACCCAGTCGGTCTCGCACGCCTCGCGGCCGAGCTTCGCCGTCAGCACGGCCTCGGCGGCGGAGAAGCAGCCCGCGGTGTTCGGCAGCGCGCGGATGCCGTTGCGCTGCAGCAGCTCCCAGACCGACCCCTCGCCGCCGGCCTGCACCCGCCGCAGTGCGACCGTCGTCAGCTCCGTCCCCGACTCCAGCAGCGCCGCCTCGAGGCCGAGCAGGCTGGGCGCCCCGCCGGTGCCCATGATGAGCCGCGACGACAGCTCGACGCCGGCGATGACGAGCGGGTCGTCGGTGGTGGCGAGGGCGTGGTCGACGGACATGTCAGCCTCCTTGGACGGCGGTGATGATCTCGATCTTGTCGTCGGGCTGCAGGATCGTGGCCGGCCAGTCGGTGCGGGGCACGACGATCTGGTTGACGGCGACGGCGATGCCGCGGTCGCTGAACGTGCCGTCGCGCTTGGTCATGGTGCGCAGCACGACGTCGCCCAGCGTCGCGTCGGAGTCGAAGGCGACGATGTCGCCGTTGACCGTCACCACCGTGGTCATGTGGGTCCTCCCGTCACAGTCGCGGCGAACCGGCTCGGGTCCGCCGCCGTGGCCCACTCGGGCACCGTTCCCGCACCGTACCGAGCGGCGAGCACCGACGCGGTGAGCGGCGCGAGGAGGATGCCGTTGCGATAGTGGCCGGTCGCCAGCACCAGGCCCGGTATGCCCGAATCGCCGATCAGTGGCAGGTTGTCGGGGCTGCCCGGCCGGGCCCGCGCCGTCAGCTCCGTCACGGGCAGCTCGTCGATGCCGGGCACCAGCGCCCGTGCATCGCGCAGCACCGCGAACGTCCCGCCCGCCGTGACCTGCCGGTCGTCGGGCTGCTCCTCGCTGGTGGCGCCGACGACGACCTCGCCGTCGGCCCGCGGCACCAGGTACACCGAGCGGGCCTGGACGAAGCCGCGGACCACCCGGCTCAGCGTGAACCCGGGCTGCCCCGACGCGTCCAGCCGCAGCAACTGCCCCTTGACCGGCCGGGTCGGCACCCCGGTCAGCTCGCGGCTGGCCCAGCCGGCCGCCAGCAGCACCGACCCGGCCGGGTGCCGTTCGCCGGTCTCGTCGACCACCCCGTTGACGGTGCCCGACGGCGTCAGCTGCAGCTCCGTGACGCGGCGGCGGACCACCGCCACGCCCAGGTCCGCCAGCACGGCCAGCAGCGCCGCGTGCACCCGGCGCGGGTCGACCTGGTGCTCGTCCGGCGTCCAGGTGGCACCGGCGATGCGCGGGCCGAGCAGCGGCTCCAGCCCGCGGGCGTCGTCGACGGTGATCTCCTCGATGGGCAGGCCGAGGTCACGGCGCAACGACAGCAGCCGGCGTAGCTGCTGCCGGTCGCCGGAGTCGTAGGCGACGGTGAGCGTGCCGGTGCGCCGGAACGCCAGGTCCGCGCCGGTGGCCGAGGACAGCTCGGCGGCGAAGTCGGGCCAGGCGCGCGCCGAGGCCACGTTCAGCGCCGTGAGGCGGTCCTCGCCGAACTCCGCCTCGGTGACGTCGGCCAGCATGCCCGCGGCGGCGTGGGTGGCGCCGTCGCCGGGGGCAGGGTCGAAGCAGGTCACCGTGAGTCCCCGCTGCGAGAGGCGCCATGCGGCGGCGGCGCCGATGATGCCGCAGCCGACGACGGCCACGTCGACGGACGCACTCACCCTGATCGCTCCCTCCGCTGGCATGACCCAGTTCAGGTTCGACGGTCGGCCCGCTGGCCCTCTCAGCCCTGCCGCCAGGGCTCCCGTGCCCTTCCACCGTACCCCTCATCTCCGACGAGGCCGTGGCAGACTCCGCGTGTGACCTCCGGACCCGAGCGGACGCGGCGGCTGGCCGACGCCCGGCTGTACCTGTGCACCGACGCGCGGCGCGACCGCGGCGACCTCGAGCGTTTCCTGCGCGCGGCGCTGTCCGGCGGCGTCGACATCGTCCAGCTGCGCGACAAGACGCTGGACGCCCGCACCGAGCTCGAGCTGCAGCCGCTGGTGGCGTCGGTGGCCGCGCAGTACGGCGCGCTGGTGGCCGTCAACGACCGCGCCGACCTCGCGGAGCTGGCCGGGTCGGCGATCCTGCACACCGGCCAGGAGGATCTGCCGGTCGCGGCGAGCCGGCGGCTGCTCGGGCCGCACGTGCTGCTGGGCCGCTCGACGCACTCCGTCGAGCAGGCCGCCGTGGCCGAGGCGGACCCGGACGTCGACTACTTCTGCGTCGGGCCGGTCTGGCCCACGCCCACCAAGCAGGGCCGGCCGGCGGTCGGCGTCGACACGGTCCGGGCGGTCGCCGCCACGGCGCCCGTCACACCCTGGTTCGCCATCGGCGGCATCGACGAGCGCACCGTCGGCGAGGTCGTCGACGCGGGCGCCCGGCGGGTGGTCGTGGTGCGGGCCATCACCGCCGCGGACGATCCCGAGGGTGCCGCCCGCCGGCTGCGGGCGGCCCTGCGGGAGTAGTCGAGCTCAGCCGGCCACGAGGTCGGTGTACTCGGGGTGCCGCTCGAGGTATGCGGCCACGAACGGGCACTGGGGGACGACCTTGAGGCCGCCTTCGCGGGCGTCGTCGAGGAGTGCCCGGGCCAGCGCGCCGCCGACGCCCTTGCCCTCGGCCGCCTCTTCGACGACGGTGTGCAGCGCCACGATCTCGTCGTCGCGGCGGGAGTAGGTGAGTTCGCCGACCCGGGTTCCGCCCAGGTAGGCGGCGTAGCTGCGGGCGGTCCTGGTGATCTCGATGCTCACGCGCAGTCGCCTCCAGGGGTGCTGGATCGATGCCACAGACGGTGCTTGATCATTTCTATCGGGTGCGGGTGACCCTTCGTACCGGATCTTCCCGATTCGAAGGTGATCACCGATCTGCAACCGTAACGCACCCCCCGGACTCGGCGGTGGCACGGTGCGGGCGCCAGCCGGTTCGCCAAACCGGTCCGGAGACTGCCACGATGCGGGGATGCGCCTCGATCACGTCTCGTACGCCGCAGGACCGGACGGACTCGATGCCACGGCGGAACGGCTCGCGGGCGAGCTCGGTGTCGAGCTCGTCGACGGCGGGCTGCACCCGCGGTTCGGCACCCGCAACCGGGTGCTCCCGCTCGCCGGCGGCCACTACCTCGAGGTGGTGGCGGCCCTGGACCACCCCGCCGTCGACAAGGTGCCGTTCGGGCAGGCGGTGAAGACCCGCTCCGAGGCCGGCGGCGGCTGGCTCGGCTGGGTGGTCGCCGTCGACGACCTCACCCCGGTCGAGGAGCGGCTCGGCCGCCCCGCCGTCGACGGCCACCGCGTGCGGCCCGACGGGTTCGACCTCGTGTGGCGGCAGATCGGCGTCATGGGCCTGATGAACGATCCGCAGCTGCCGTTCTTCGTCCACTGGGAGTCCGACCCCGCCGAGCACCCGTCGAAGGGCGGCCACGACGTCGAGCTGGTCAGCCTCGAGATCGCCGGCGACCCGCACTTCGTGACGGCCTGGCTCGGCGAGCCCGAGGACCACCCGCTCGACGACGTCGACGTGCGCTGGCTGCCCACGAACGGCGGGCCGGGCGTGCGCTCCGTCCGGTTCCGAACGGCCCACGGCGAGGTCACTCTCTGAGCCACAATGAGCGCATGGTCACCATCACGGTCGCCGGGACCGCCCAGCGTCTCCTGCCCGCCGAGCGGGGCACCGTCCACCTGCGCGCCACGGCCGAGGCGCGTCGGTCGGCCGACGTCGTCTCCGTCGTCGCCGAGCTGCACGCCCGGCTCTCCGCCGACGCCGAGCGGCACGTGGCGGCCGGCGCGGCCACGCGGTGGTCGGCCGACCAGCTCTACGTCTCCACCGTCCAGCGCTACCTGCGCGACTCCGACGTCAGCGAGACGTTCCAGGTCGCGGCCGCTGGGGTGGCCGTGCGGTTCACCGACTTCACGGCGCTGTCCGCGTGGGTCACCGAGACCGGCACCGTCGACGGTGTGGTCGTCGACGGCGTCGAGTGGGAGTTGACGGACGAGCGGCGCCGCGAGGCCGAGCGCGAGGTGCGGGCCGAGGCGGTGCGCGACGCCCGCGAACGGGCCGCCGCCTACGCCGCCGAGCTGGGCTTCGCCACCGTCGAGGTCGTCGCGCTGTTCGAGCCCGGGCTGCGGCCGCACACCCAGCCCGTGTACGACGGCGGCTCGCCCCGGTTCGCCCGCATGGCCGCCGACGCCGGCGGCGCCGTGGTCTCGATGCGCCCGGAGCAGATCGAGATCACGGCCACCGTCACCGCCGACTTCAGCGGCTCCTGAGCACGGCGCCGGTCAGGCGTCGCGCTTCTTGAACAGGTACCAGGCGATGGCCAGGATGATCGCCACGAACGCGGCGAACACGCCCCCGGACTCCCACCGGCTCAGGTAGTCGAACTCCGGCCCGCCGTTCGCCTCGTACGGACCCGTGGCGAGCAGCCGCGAGCCGGCCGAGAACGGCAGGAACTTCAGCGCCGGCTGCAGCCAGTCGAGCGCCGGCACCAGCGACAGCCCGGAGATCAGCCCCTCGACCAGCAGCGGCGTCACCAGCAGCACCACGATCGCGCTGGGCACGCCGCGGAACAGCTGAGCGAGCGCCAGCCCGCAGATGCCGTACAGGATGACGAGCACGAAGTAGCCGGGAATGACCTGGTCGAGCGGTTCGCCGAACGACGGCGTCTCGCCCCAGAAGATCATGCCGATGACCAGGTTGATGGCCAGCGACAGCGCGACCACCACGACGCAGCAGATCGCCACCATGATGATCTTCGCCAGCAGCAGCCGCGAGCGCTGCGGGATGGCCGTGAGCGTCGGCTGGATGGTGCCGTGGCGGTACTCGTGGCCGGTGGAGAAGATGCCGATGATCGCCATGAACACCGGGATGAACGTGGCGAAGTCGGCGCCGCCGGTGAGCACCTGGGCCGCGATGTCGGCGTCGAGCGGCTCGTTGCGGGTGGCGTAGGCGATGATGAACGCCACGCCGGCGGTGATGAGCAGCCCGATGCCGATGAGCCAGTAGGTCGAGCGCAGGGTGCGCAACCGCACCCACTCGAAGCGGAGCGCGCTGCTCATGCCGCACCTCCCGGAGTGGGGCCACCGGGTTGCGACGGCGGAACCGGCGGTGCCGCGGGCGGACCGTCCTGCGGGCCGGCGGGCGGTGTCTCGTCGAGATCGTGCGCCCGGTACTCCACCGACTCGCCGGTGGCCGTCATGAACGCCGTCTCGAGCGAGGCGGTCTGGGTCGAGAGCTCGTGCAGCATGATGCCGTTCTGGAAGGCGAGCTCGCCGACGGCGGCGGTCTCGATGCCGGACACGCTCAGGCCGGGCGACGCCGCCGGGGCCTGAGCCGCGACGACGGCCTGTCCGTCGGGCGCCGCTGCCCCGGAGTGCCGATGCTGGTCCGTCAGCTCCTCGACGGTGACGCCGTCGACCTGGCGCAGCAGCGTGGCCAGCTGCGCCGCGTTCGGCGAGCGCACCACGACGGTGGCCTGGGTGAAGTTGCGGACGAAGCCGTCGACGTCGCCGTTGTAGATCATGGTGCCGCGGCCGATGACGACGAGCTGGTCGGCCATGAGCGCCATCTCGGACAGCAGATGGCTGGAGACGAAGATCGTCCGGCCCTGGTCGGCCAGCGACTTGAGCACGGTGCGCAGCCAGTGGATGCCGCTGGGGTCCAGGCCGTTGGCGGGCTCGTCGAGGATCAGCGTCTTCGGGTCGCCGAGCAGCGCCTGGGCCAGGCCGAGGCGCTGCGCCATGCCGAGGGAGTAGTTCTTCGGCTTCTTGTTCTTGACCTCGGTCAGGCCGACGAACTCGAGCACCTCGTCGACCCGCGAGAACGGGATGCCGCTGCCCGCGGCCAGCATGCGCAGGTGGTTGCGGGCGGTGCGGGTGGGGTGGAAGGCCTTGGACTCCAGCACCGCGCCGATCTCGCGCATGGGATGGCGGATGGTCCCGAAGCGCCGGCCGTCGAACAGCGTCTCGCCGCCCCCGTTGTCGAGGTCGAGCATCAGCCGCATGGTCGTGGACTTGCCGGCGCCGTTCGGTCCGAGGAAGCCGGTCACCATACCCGGCCGCACCTCGAACGACAGATGGTCGACGGCGACCTTCGCGCCGTATCTCTTGTAGAGCCCTTGGGCGGTGATCATGCTTCTCCTGATGGTCGGTCGCCTGCGAACCTATCGGTTCGCGGGGCCGGACCAGCTCATTCGCACTGCTGAACGTGCGTGTCCGACCTCAGGAGGAGGGCGATTCCCCCGCGAACCGGTCCTCAGCCGGCGCGCAGGGCCTGCCGGGCCAGCTGGCCGGCCTGGGCGCCGTACGAGCCGCCGAACAGGACGGCGTGGACGAGCACCGGGTGCAGCTGGTGCAGCGCCGTCCGCTCGCGCCATCCGGGCGCCAGCGGCGCGGCCTCGTCGTAGGCGGCCAGGACGCGGTCGAGGTGCGGCAGCCCGAACAGCGTGAGCATGGCGAGGTCGGTCTCGCGGTGCCCGCCGTGTGCCGCGGGGTCGACGAGGTGGGCGTCGCGCTCGGTCCACAGGACGTTGCCGGCCCAGAGGTCGCCGTGGATCAGCGCCACCGGCTCGGCCGGACCGGCCAGCCGAGGGAGCTCGGCGATGACCTTCTCGACGTCGGCGACGGTGCGTTTGTCGACGGTGCCGGCCTTGCGGGCCGCGCGCAGGTACGGCTCGAGCCGGGCCGTAGGCCCACAGGTCGGACCAGGACTTCCACGGCCCGCCGGGCAGGTCCAGGCTGCCGATCCAGCCGTCGCCGTCGGCGCAGCCGAAGACGTCGCCTCCGGCCCGGTGGGTGGCGGCGAGCGCGCGGCCGAACCGCTCGGCGGCCGCGGCGGACGGCACGCCGGTGGCGATCCACTCGAGGATCAGGCAGCGGTCGTCGTAGGCGAGCACCCGCGGCACCGGGACGCCGTCGCGCGCGCCGCCCAGCCGTTCCAGGCCGTGCGCCTCGGTGCGGAAGAAGCCGGCCGGTGCGCCGTCGCGGGCCTTGACGAAGACGGTGCGGCCGTCGTCGAGCACCGCGCGATGGGCCACGCAGATGGAACCGCCGCCGACCGGGGTGAGCGATTCGACGGCGGTGCCCAGCAGCGTGTGCAGATGCTCAGTGTCGACTGGGCTCACCGCCCGGCACGTCGAGCTCGATCTCCTGCCGGACCGCGGCGACGAAGCCGTCGGCGGCCCGCTCGATCATGACCAGGACCTGCTCGAACGAGGCGGCGTCGCCGTAGTAGGGGTCGGGCACGTCGGTGTCGTCGCCGGCCACGGCGTCGGCGTCGTACCCGCGCAGCAGCTGCACCTTGGCGCGCGCGTCGTCGTCGGGCGCCAGGGCGCTGAGATCGGCGAAGTTCTCGCGGTCCAGCGCGAGCACGAGGTCGACGTCGTCGAACCACTCGCGGCGGAACTGCCGGGCGCGGTGGCTGTCGCCGTCGTACCCGTGGTCCAGCAGCGCCGTGAGAGCGCGCGGGTCGGCCTGCTGCCCGGAGTGCCAGCCGCCGGTGCCGGCGGAGTCGACGGTGACGAGGTCACCGAGCCCCGCGTCGTCGAGCCGCCGGCGCAGCACGAACTCGGCGATGGGCGAGCGGCAGATGTTGCCGGCGCAGACGACGCAGACGCGGTACGGGCGGGTGGGATCGGTCACGGCCGCGCGCCTCAGCGGCGCTGGCGCGCGAGCTCCCCGACGGCCAAGGCGAGCTCGGTGGCCAGATCGAAGGACCGCTCGTGGTTGGGGTTGCTGCGCATCCACAGGCAGATGGTCTGCACGACGGCGCCGGACCACGCGGGGTCTCGGCGCAGCGCGTGCCGGACCGACACCGGGCGCGGAGCGAAGGACGTGACGTCGAACCACTGGCCGTCGGCGAAGGCGAGCATGGGGTTGCCGTTCGGATCGTCGTAGACGACCTCGTAGACCATCGAGCCCACCAGCGCGTGCCGGTTGGTGTCCGGCTCCGGATACCCCGCAGGCGTGATCACCGCCAGCCGTTCCGGCCGCGGGGCGGACATGCCGCCGCCGGGGTGCCGGGCGCGCTGATGGCCCGAAGGAGGTTGCTCGTTCAAAACCGAACCGACGGGGCCGTAGCCGATCGTCATATGTTCACCATGCCCACACTGAGTTCAGGGCACAACGAACCCCCGTAGCACCCGTGGAAACGGGCGCCTATCCGTCGTGCAGAGGATGCTAGGCCAAAGGTACGTCAAACATCGGCCCAGCGGAAGAAGGGTCGTATCAAGTTGACGTTAAGGCCCACCCCGATACGACGGACGGACGACGGGCGGTGCTCCGTTCGTCAGTTGGGCAACAACAGATTCAGGATCCAGCTGACGAACGAGACCACCAGGGCTCCCAGCACGGCCTCCCAGAAGAACCCGTCGACGTGGAAGGGCACGTCGAGGACGTCGGCGATGGCGGAGGTCAGCCAGAACATGAACGCGTTGACGATCAATGTGAACAAGCCGAGCGTCAGCACGAGCAGCGGCAATGACAAGAGTTGGACCACTGGTTTGATGAAGGCGTTGACCAGTCCGAAGATCAAGGCCACGACAAGCAAGGTCAGAACCTCGCTTGACGTGCTGTCAGAACTGATGGTCACGCCATCGACGATCTGGGTGGCCACCCAGAGGGCGAACCCATTGACCAGCAGGCGGATGATGAAGGACGTCACGGCTGCCGAGCGTACACATCCGGGGCCCTCGGCGGGAGCGGCTATCGTGCCGAGCATGGTGCGCATACGCAAGGCTCTCGACGGTCTCCCGTCCTACCGGCCGGGCCGGCCGGCCGCCGCGAAGGCCGGTGCCGAGCAGGCGTTCAAGGTCTCGTCGAACGAGAACCCGTACCCGCCGCTGCCGGGCGTGCTCGAGGCCGTCACGGCCACCGCGGAGTCCATGAACCGCTATCCGGACATGTTCGCGACGGGCCTGGTCGCGGCCGTGGCCGACCGGTTCGGCGTGCCGCCGGAGCACGTCGCCACCGGCACCGGCAGCGTCGGCGTGCTGCAGCAGATCGTCCAGGCCACCGCCACCGAGGGCGACGAAGTGGTCTATGCCTGGCGCTCCTTCGAGGCCTACCCCATCGTCGTGGGCATCTCCGGCGCGACGGCGGTGCAGGTGCCGCTGGCGCCCGGGGCGCGCCACGACCTCGCCGCCATGGCCGACGCCATCACCGACCGCACCCGGCTGGTCGTCGTCTGCACGCCGAACAACCCGACGGGCACGGCCGTCCACCGCGACGAGCTCGCCGAGTTCGTCCGCCGCGTCCCCGAGGACGTCCTGGTGGTGGTCGACGAGGCGTACCGCGAGTTCGTGCGCGACCCCGACGCCGCCGACGGGCTCGAGCTCTACCGCGACCACCGCAACGTGTGCGTGCTGCGGACGTTCTCGAAGGCGTACGGCCTGGCCGGGCTTCGGGTCGGCTTCGCCGTGGCGCACGACGACGTGGCCGACGCGCTGCGCAAGACGGCGGTGCCGTTCGGGGTCTCGGGCATCGCCCAGCGGGCGGCCGTCGAGTCACTCGCGCGCGAGGCGGAGCTGCTCGAGCGGGTCGAGGTCCTGGTGGCCGAGCGCACCCGCGTGCGCGACGAACTGGTCGCGCAGGGATGGGAGATTCCTCACACCGAGGCCAACTTCGTGTGGCTCGACCTGGGTGATCGGACGGTCGACTTCGCCCGGTACTGCGAGGGCGCGGGGCTGGTCGTCCGGCCCTTCGCGGGCGAGGGCTGCCGGGTGACGGTGGCCGAGCCGGAGGCCAATGACAGGCTCATTCGACTGGCCGCTGACTGGCGGGCACGCTGACGCCGTCGTTCCTGCCAAGTTCCCCGAATGCTGGGGAAACAGAAGCACAGACGGTGTCCAGCGTTCGGGGGGCGAGACGCCGGACACCGTCTGTGCGGCTATGGGTGGTGCCTCAACAGCAGAAGTCGACAGGGCTGCGGGGCTGCATTTCCGCCGCGCCGGCCATCGGAGCTGCCACGAACGTGAGAGCGAGTGTGGCCATGATCGCGACCAGGATCCTCTTGGCGCCCCTCACCTCGATCGATCTCCCTAAAGTCGGAATTTGGACTGGAAAAACATGACTCGCTGTAGTCCAATACTGTCATGACCGTAGACCAGCCAGCAACAGAGGACGAGGCGCCGGTCCCGACGCCCGTCGGGCAGCGTATCCGATCCCGCCGGTTGGAGCTCGGCCTGTCCCAGGCCGAGATCGCAGAGGGCATGCTGTCCCCCAGTTACGTCTCGCTCGTCGAGAGCGGCCGCCGCCAGCCGGCGGCCTCCGCGCTCTCGCACATCGCCGAGCGCCTGCGCATCGACGTCGAGTACCTGCGCGACGGCGTCGACGCCTCCGTCCGCACCAAGGCCCGCCTCGCGCTCGGCCGCGCCGAGATGGCGCTGCGCGAGGGCCGCGCCGGCGAGGCGTACGAGCAGTTCACCATCCTGGTCGGCGACGCCGGCCTCAACGACGAGCAGAGCCGCGTGGCCCGGCTGGGCCGGGCGCTGGCCAAGGAGCGCCTCGGCGACCTCGAGGCCGCCATCGAGCTGCTGAGCGAGCTGGCCGAGGAGGCGCGCGACACGCCCGCCGTCCAGCCCTGGCTCGACGTCGCCATCGCGCTCACCCGCTGCTACGCGCACGCGGGCGACTTCGACATGGCCATCCAGATCGGCGAGGAGGCGCGCCGCGCCGCCTCGGGCCTCGGTCTCGACGGCACCGACGAGTACATCCGGCTCGGCTGCAACGTGCTGGGCGCCTACCACGGCCGCGGCGACATCGTCCGGTCGCAGGCGCTGGCCGCGGAGCTCGTCGAGGCCGCCGACTCGCTGGGCACGCCGCACACCCGCGGCGCCGCCTACTGGAACGCCTCGCTCATCGCCGAGTCCCGCGGCGAGCTGGCCCAGGCGCTCAACCTGGTCGACCGCGCGCTGGCGATGTTCGGCGAGGGCGACGACCTCCGCAACCTCGCCCGTCTCAAGGTCGCCTACGCCTGGCTGCTGCTGCAGTCGCGCGAGCCGCAGGCCGAGCAGGCGCTCGAGATCCTCGACAACGTCGAGGACAGCATCAACAAGCACGGCAGCAAGGTCGACGTCGGCAACCTGCACATCAAGCGGGGCGAGGCGCTGCTGCGGCTGGGCCGCCTCGACGAGGCCCGCGCCTCGGTCGAGACCTCGCTGCGTGAGCTCGAAGGCAACTCCCCGGTCGCGGCCGCCGACGCCCGGCTCACCCTCGCGCGCATCCTGCGGGCGCAGGGCGAGGCCGACGCCAGCATCCGCGAGGCGGCGCACGCGGCCTCGGCCCTCGAGGCCGTCCACGCCTCGCGCGTGGCGGCGGGTGCCTACCGCGAGCTGGCCGACCTCTACCGCGACCTCGGTCGCATCGACGAGGCCATGGACGCCTACGACAAGGCCCTGCGCTCGGTGCGCGTCGGCCCGTACGTCGGCGCCACCCTGGTCGACGAGGAGACCGCCTCGGTGGGCGAGTACGTCGGCACCACCGCCTGAGGTTCGTCCCACGCACGACGTGTGAAGGCGTGAGCGGCAGAGTCGCCGCTCACGCCTTCGCCATGTCCGGGGACCGTCCAGGGACGGGTCCGGGGGCGGCTTCCGCCGCGCGCTCAGACCATGGCCTCGTCGGGGGCCGGCTCGGGCGCCTTCTCCGCGCGCCGCGCCTTCGCCGACGCGCGCTCGCCGTTGACCACCAGCACGACGCCGCCGACCACCAGCGCTCCGCCGCCCAGCACGATGGCCGTCACGGGCTCGGAGAGGATCGCCCAGCCCAGGATCACCGCCACCACCGGGTTGACGTAGGCGTAGGTGCCGACCAGCGACAGCGGCGCGTTGGCCAGCAGGTACCCGTACGCGGTGTAGCCCAGCAGCGAGCCCAGCACCACGAGGTAGGCCAGCGCCAGCCAGCCCTTCGCCGGCACCTCCGCCACGTGCAGGTCGCCGAACTCGCCGGTCGCAGCCGACACCACCATCAGCAGCACGCCGCCGGTGAGCATCTCGTACGCCGAGGCCACCAGGGCGTTGCGCGGCAGTCCGAGCCGCGGCGAGAAGTAGGACCCGAACGCCCACGAGATGGTGCCGAAAAGCAGGATGCCGATGCCCCAGGCCTCGACGCCCTCGATGCCGCCGCGGGGTAGGCAGATGACCGCGACCCCGGCCAGCCCGACCAGCACGCCGATCCAGGTGAGCACGGGCGGCCGCTCGCCGCCGGCGACCTGCAGGAGCACGAACCACAGGGAGATGGCGCCGACGACCAGTGCGGCGAGCCCGCTGGGCACCGTCTGCTCGGCCACGGCGACCATCGCGTTGCCGAGCACGAGCAGCAGCAGTCCCATGACCGCCGCCCCGCGCAGTTCGCGCCGGGTGATGCGGATGCGCTCGGTGCCGTGCCGCAGCCACAGGTAGCCCAGCATGATGACGCCCGCGAACAGGAAACGCAGCCCCATGCCGAGGAACGGCGGGATGTCGGCCTCGACCACGACGCGGATGGCGAGATACGTCGAGCCCCAGACGACGTAGACGACGATCAGCGCGGCCCAGATCATCGCCGGCCGCGCGGGGGCCTGAGTCATGAGTGTCTCCCTATGTGAGTCCTGACGACGCTCATTGTGACGGATCGCGAGCCAGCAGCGACAGCGAGTTTCGGCCATGTCGGTGCGACATCGGGACAACCGCCGGTGTCGCATGTGTCCCGGTGTGGGCGACCGGCTGGCGAGACACTAGATGTAGGTGACTTGCATCTGTGTAACTACCAGATAGTGTGACTCTTGCAGCTGGTTCCGCCGGTCATCCAGATCGGCGGAGGCAAGAGGGAACCCGGTGTGAGTCCGGGACTGCCCCGCAGCGGTGAACGGGAACGACCGCCGTCACGAAGCACTGGGCCCCACGGCCTGGGAAGCGACGGCCAGTAGATGGAACGCCATCAGCCAGGTGGCCTCCGCGCCCGTGAGTCCGAAGACCTGCCAGCGCACCGCACGTCCTACGCGTGCGGTGGTCCGCGGCTCCCGAGGGAGGGGCCAGGGGACGATACGACGACGTACTCACCGCCGCGCCCGGGGGCGCCACCAGCACCCCCGACGAACCCGGCGCGGCGCCGGCGACGCATCTCTCCTTGCCTCCCCGCCTTCGACGGCCGTGGACCGAGCCAGCCGAGCTCGCGAGGAGAGAGCATGAGCGTCAACGTCGTCAAGCGCGACGGGTCGGTGGAGCCCTACGACGGCTACAAGATCGCCCGGGCCATCGAGGCTGCCAGCGCGGGCCTGGACAACCAGGTCGCCCGCGTCACGCAGCTGCAGTCCGAACTCGAGATCACCCTGTTCGACGGCATCAGCAGCCAGCAGCTCGACGAGGCCGTCATCCAGGTCGCGCTGCAGAACGTCCGCGACGACCCGGCCTTCGACACCGTGGCGGCCCGCGTGCTGCTGAAGACGGTGTACAAGCGGGTCCTGGGCGACTACGAGACCCCCGGCCAGCTCGCCGAGCTGCATCGTCAGAGGTTCCCCGGCTACGTGGCGGAGGGCGTGGCCGCCGGGCTCCTCGACGAACGGCTCGCGACCCGCTTCGACCTCGACCGGCTGGCCGCCGCGCTGGACCCGTCGCGCGACGACCTGCTGAAGTACATCGGCGCGGTCACCATGAGCAACCGCTACATGATCAACGACCGCGACGGCCACCGGCTCGAGGTGCCGCAGTTCTTCTGGATGCGCGTCTCCATGGGCCTGTCGCTGAACGAGGACGACCCGACCGCCGCGGCCATCGGGTTCTACGCCAAGATGTCCCGCCTCGACTACCTGGCCGCCGGGTCGACGCTGGTCAACGCGGGGACGGCGTATGCGCAGCTGTCGAACTGCTTCGTCATGGAGATGCAGGACGACATCGAGCACATCGCCAAGAGCGTGCGCGACGTCATGTGGCTGACCAAGGGCACCGGCGGCATCGGGCTGTCGGTGACGAAGCTGCGCGCCGAGGGCTCGCCGATCCGCAGCAACAACACCGTCTCGACCGGCCCGATCCCGTTCATGCACACCATCGACTCCACGCTGCGGGCGGTGTCGCGTGGCGGCAAGAAGTTCGGCGCGCTGGCGTTCTACATCGAGAACTGGCACCTCGACTTCGGCCAGTTCCTCGACCTCAAGCAGAACGCCGGCGACCCGTATCGCCGGGTCCGCACCGCCAACACCGCGGTCTGGATCTCCGACGAGTTCATGACCCGCGTCGCGAACGACGACGACTGGTACCTGTTCGACCCGCTCGAGGTCCAGGACCTGCCCGAGCTCTACGGCGCCGCCTTCAGCCGGCGCTACGCCGAATACGTCGCCGCGGCCGAGGCCGGCGAGCTGCGCGCGTTCACGAAGATCAAGGCGCGCGAGCAGTTCCGGGCCATCCTGGTCGCCCTGCAGACCACGTCGCACCCCTGGCTGACGTGGAAGGACACCATCAACAACCGCGCGCTCAACGACAACACCGGCACCATCCACCTGTCGAACCTGTGCACCGAGATCACGCTGCCGCAGGACCGCGACAACATCTCCGTCTGCAACCTGGCCTCGATCAACCTGTCCGCGCACCTGGCCGACGGCCGCATCGAGTGGGACCGGCTGCGCGAGAGCGTCCGGCTGGCGGTCCGTCAGCTCGACAACCTCATCGACATCACCATCTCGTCGGTGCCGGAGTCGGAGCGCTCCAACGAGCTGAACCGCGCCGTCGGCCTCGGCGTCATGGGCTTCACCGACGTCGTCGAGCGGCTGGGCTGGTCGTACGAGAGCGAGCAGTCCTACGACCTCATCGACCGGCTGATGGAGTTCGTCAGCTACCACGCCATCGACCAGAGCGCCGACCTCGCCCGCGAACGCGGCGCCTACGCCAACTTCGAGGGCTCGGGCTGGAGCCGCGGCCTGGTCCCGATCGACACCGTCGACCGTGCCGAGCGTGAGCGCGGCGTGCCGATCACCGTCACGCGCTCCAGCCGCCTGGACTGGGACGTCCTGCGCGACAAGGTCCGCGGCGGCATGCGCAACGCGACGCTCATGGCGATCGCCCCGACGGCGTCGATCGGCCTGGTCGCGGGCACGACGCCGGGCCTGGACCCGCAGTTCTCCCAGTTGTTCAGCCGGGCCACCAGCTCGGGCAAGTTCCTCGAGGTCAACCGCAACCTGGTGGCCGACCTCAAGGCGCGCGGGCTGTGGGAGCAGGTGCGCGACGACCTGCTGCGCGCCCAGGGCGACGTGTCCGCGCTGGACGCCGTGCCCGCCGACCTCAAGGCGATCTACAAGACGTCGTTCCAGCTCTCGCCGTACGCGTTCATCGAGGTCGCCGCCCGGGCGCAGAAGTGGATCGACCAGGCCATCAGCCGCAACATGTACCTCGAGACCCGCGACATCGGCGACATGGTCGACATCTACGCCACGGCCTGGGCCAAGGGCGTCAAGACCACGTACTACCTGCACGTCAAGCCGCGGCACACCGCCGAGCAGAGCACCGTCCGGGTCAACAAAGCCGAAGCGCTGAACGGTAGTGGTTCTGCGCCGAGCGGTCCTCGGCGTGGCTTCGGGGCGGCTCGGACCGCCGTCCGGACCGCACCGCAGGCCCTTCCCGTGGTGAGCGAGCCGGAGGCGGACGCCTGCCCCGTCGATCCGCAGGAACGCCTGCAGTGCGAGTCGTGCCAGTGAGCGGGGAGCAGACGATGAGGATTCTCGGCACCGGCATCCAGGAGGGCCTGCTGCTCAAGCCGGTCCGCTACCCCTGGGCGTACGAGCTGTACAACCAGGCCGTCGCGAACACCTGGTTCCCGCACGAGGTCCAGCTCGGCGAGGACATGGCCGACTTCAAGAAGATGTCCGACGAGGAGCGGCACGCGCTGACGTTCCTCATGAGCTATTTCAACCCCAATGAACTCTTGGTGAACAAGGCGCTGGCCTTCGGGGTGTACCCGTACCTGAGCGCGGCCGAGGCGCACCTGTACCTCGCCAAGCAGATGTGGGAGGAGGCCAACCACGTCATGGCCTTCGAATACGTCCTCGAGACGTTCCCCATCGACCGCGAGCAGGCCTACGCCGCCCACGTCAGCGTGCCGTCCATGGTGGCGAAGGAGGAGTTCGAGGTCCGCTACATCAAGCGGATGACCGAGCAGACGCTCGACATCACGACCGTCGAGGGCAAGCAGGACTTCGTCCGCAACCTCGTCGCGTACAACATCGTGCTCGAGGGCATCTGGTTCTACAGCGGGTTCATGGTCGCGCTGAGCTTCCGGCAGCGGAACCTGCTGCGCAACTTCGCCTCGCTGATCGACTGGATCGTGCGCGACGAGAGCCTGCACCTGAAGTTCGGCATCAACCTCGTCCTCACCGTGCTGGACGAGAACCCCGAGCTGCAGACGCCGGAGTTCGCCGCCGAGATCGAGCAGATGATCCTCGACGGTGTCGCCATGGAGGAGCAGTACAACCGCGACCTGCTGCCCACCGGGATCCTGGGGATGAACGCCGACTACATCAACCAGTACGTCAGGTACCTGGCCGACCGGCGGCTCGAGGAGCTCGGCTTCGAGCCGCACTACAAGGTCGCCAATCCCGCCAAGTGGATGGCGACTGCCAACGACACGCTGCAACTGGTGAACTTCTTCGAGTCCATCAACACCAGCTACGAGGTCGACGCCCGAGCCAGCGGAGGATAGGACCCATGTACGTACGGGTGCGGCGTCGCCGTCCGGACCGGCTGGACGGGCCGCCTACCCGGCTGCCCGGCGCGGGACTGGGCCTGCTCGGTCCCGCGTTCGTGGCGGCGGTGGCCTACGTCGACCCCGGCAACGTCGCGACCAACCTCTCGGCCGGCGCCGGCTACGGCTACCTGCTCGTGTGGGTGCTGGTCATGGCCACGGCGATGGCCGGGCTGGTGCAGTACCTGTCGGCGAAGCTCGGCGTGGTCACCGGCTCGTCGCTGCCCGAGGTGCTGCGCGACCGGCTGCCCCGCGGCGGGCGGCTGGCGTACTGGCTGCAGGCCGAGGTGGTCGCCATGGCCACCGACATCGCCGAGGTGGTCGGCGGGGCCATCGCGCTGAACCTGCTGTTCGGGCTGCCGCTCTGGCTCGGCGGCGTCATCACCGGCGTGGCCTCCATGGCGCTGCTGACGATCCAGAACGGACGGGGTCAGCGGGCGTTCGAGCGGGTGGTCACGACGGCGCTGCTGGTCATCGCCGTCGGGTTCGTGGCCGGGCTGTTCGTCGAGCCGCCGTCGCCGTCGGGCATCGTCTCCGGGCTGACCCCGAGGTTCGAGGGCACCGAGACCGTGCTGCTGGCGGCCGGCATGTTCGGCGCGACGGTCATGCCGCACGTCGTGTACCTGCACTCGGCACTGGCCCGCGACCGGTTCGGCGCCACGCCGGAGCCCGGCCTCGTCGGCCGGCTGCTCAAGGCGACCCGGGCCGACGTCGGCGTCGCGATGCTGGTGGCCGGCAGCGTGAACATCGCCCTGCTGCTGGTCGCCGCGGCGTCGCTGCGCGGGGTCGACGGCACCGACACCATCGCCGGCGCCCACGCGGCGGTCGAGTCCGGGCTGGGCACGGCGATCGGCGCCCTGTTCGCCGTCGGGCTGCTGGTGTCGGGCCTGGCGTCGACGTCGGTGGGCTGCTACGCCGGCGCGGTGATCATGGAGGGCCTGCTGGTGCGGCGCATCCCGCTGCTGCTCCGGCGCCTGGTCACGCTGGTGCCGGCGGTCGCGATCCTGCTGACCGGCGCCGAGCCGACCTGGCTGCTGGTGCTGTCGCAGGTGGTGCTGTCGTTCGGCATCCCGTTCGCGATCATCCCGCTGGTCTCCGTCACGGCGAAGTCGTCGGTCATGGGCCGGTGGGCCAACTCGCGGCTGACCACGGCGCTGGCCGTGCTGGTCAGCGCCGTGGTCGTCGCCCTCAACGTCGCCCTGCTCGCGCTCACCATCACCGGCTGACCCCGCCGGGAATGATCACGTTCACCACGGAATCCCGTGGTGAACCAGGCCTGCGATCGTGGTGAAGCGCGGGTAACCCTCGTGACGTCGACGAAGGGCAGCTGGAAAGCGATTGCCCGCGCCGGCTCGGCCACATCACCCGGATATCCCGTGCATCACGAGGCCTGCAGGCCTGGTGTGGCACGGGATTCCGTGGTGAACGTGATCATTCCGGGGCGGCGCCGAGGGATTCGAGGTCGGCGACGCGGGTCCGGGCGAGGCGCAGCTCGTTCTGGACCGCCTCGTAGAGACCGGTGGCGCTCTCGAGCGGGGTGCGGGTCGAGACGGTGTAGGGGTCGGTCGCGACCTGCTCGGTCACCGTCTTCAGCCAGCGCTCCGGGACGGCGTCGATGCCGCGCATCGCCGCCGACCAGCCGCCGGCGATGTAGGCGCGGCAGTCGGTGTCGCGGCCCAGGTTGACCGCCTGGACGATGGAGTCCTCGACGTGGCCGCCGGTGATCTGGAAGATCGCGGCGCCGCCGGACAGGATCTCGACAGCGTCGGACATCCAGTGGCCGAGGTACTTGTCCTGGAACTTCGGCCGCAGGTCGCGCCAGTCGGCGGCGTCGCGCGCCCAGCCCAGCGCCGTCTCGACCTCGCGCCGCGGCACCCGGCTCAGCTGCTCCAGCGCCACCGCCAGGACGGAGTCGACGGTGGCCGACGGCTTCAGCGCCTCCGCCGTGCCGGCCGCGATGGCCGCCGCCACCTCGAGCGAGTAGTTGTCGCGCGGGCCGCGGACGTCCTTGATGCGCCCGACGTCGAGGGCGTCGCGGGCCGCCTGCCGCGGGTCGCAGGCGTTCACCGTCCCGATGGCGATCATCATCTTCGAGGTGCCGATCATGCCCGGGAACGTGGCGTACCGGCCGGACTCCCACGGCCAGACACCGGCCTTGAGCGCATAGTAGATGACCTGGTCCTGCGGGCCGAGCAGGTAGCCGAACTTCGCCGGGTCGATGTCGCGCATCCAGATGCGGGCGACGTCCTCGACGGTGACCCGGCCGCCTTTCTCGATGATCGCGGTGACGGCGAGCCGGTGCCGCTCGTGCCCGTCCTCGCTCTGCCCCGGCGGCCGGTCGTGCGGGTACCAGACGAAGTCGTTGCCCCACTCCTGCGGCATGCGGGCCGGGCCGTTCTCGTCGGCGCTGATGCCCATGACCGGCCGGCTGCCCCACTTGTTCGGCTGCGGCAGCAACTCGGTGACCAGCCCGTATCTCTCCTCGATCTCGAACCAGGTCAGGCCCTCGAGCACGTCGCCCATGGAGTTGGCGATGGTGGTGGCGGCTTCGACTCCGTAGATCTTCTCGAACAACGTCGGCATTGATGTCCTCCCGGTTGGGTCGGGGTGAGAAGCGCGGGGATGCGTTGACCAGAGTACAGAATGTGGAATACCATCCACCGCCATGGAGCTCCGCAGTGGATGGGAACCCGTGCCGACGACGACCGGGAGGGACATGGCGCCGCACGCACAGTCCGACGGTGAGCAGGACACTCCGAACGACGGCCGCCTCTACGACCGCATCCTCGCGGTCGAGATCGCGGCGACGGTCGGCCACTCGATGGGTGACGTCACCGAGGTGATGCACTGGAAGGACATCGAGGAGCAGTTCGGCCTCGTGACGACCATGCTGCCGCAGCCGGACAAGTGGAAGGACAAGTTCCCGAACCTGCCGGTGGTCCGCGGCTACCCGAACACCTACCAGGTGCACGACCGCCCGCCCGGCATGAGCGAGGACGGCCACGAGCGGCACCGCCTCACCGTCACCGCCGTCATCGAGAAGGGCGGCCGGGTCACCGTCGAGGACGTCGCGAAGATCTGGGTCCGCGACATCGACCCGTCGAAGTTCGGCATCCTGCTCGGCGGCCAGGACCAGGTCATCTACTACTCCGCCAAGGCCGGCGTCCCGCCGTGGGAGATCGGCAAGTTCGCCTACTTCCCGGGCGCCTGGGGCGTCACCGCGATGATGGCCGCCGTCGGCGTCGTCAACGCGGGCAACCCGGCCCAGGCCGCCGCCGACGCCCTCGACGTCGGCCGGCTCAAGGACCAGAGCGGCGTCCCGGGCAACTACGCCCTCGAGGTCGCGTCCGCCGTCGCCGCCGGCATCGCCGAGGGCCTCAGCGCCGACGCCACCGCGGACACCGTCATCGACGCCGCGCTGGCCCGGCTCTCGCCGCTGCCGCGCGCCGAGATCGAGCACATCCTCGAGCACGTCCCCGCGGGTGGCGACTGGCGCAACCTGCGTGGCCTGCTCGACGACGAGTACGCCGGCCGCACGATCCTGTGGCCGGTCGAGACGCTCGGCACGGCGCTGGCCGCCGTGAACATCAGCCGGGCCGACCCGTACGAGGCCGTCGTCGCCGCCGTCAACCTCGGCCGCGACACCGACGGCCGGGCCTGCGTGGCGGGGTCGCTCTGCGCCGCGCTGCGTGGCACGGGGGCGCTGCCCGCCGACTGGGAGCCCACCATCACCGCCCAGGTGGCCACCGACCCGTACACCGTCTCCACCCGCACCCCGAAGGAGACCGCGGACGGCCTGTACGCGGCCGTCCAGGGCAACCTCGCCCAGCTCAGCCGCCAGCTCGGCCGCGTCGCGTCGTGATCTGACGCCACTCGGACCCGCAGCCGGCGCCCCCGCACTCTGCCGTGATCGATAGCTCTCAAGGAGGAGACCGCTATGACGGTACGGACTACGCGTCAGCGGGCAGTCACAGCTCTGACGGCGACGATGTGCGCCGTGCTCGTCGCCGGCCTCGCGGCCTGCGGGTCCGACGGCGACTCCGCCGGCGCCGAGGGTGGCGACGGTGACGTCTCGCTGCGGATCGCCTGGTCCGGCTCGGACGAGCGCAACACCCGCACGCAGGATGCCCTCGACCTGTTCATGGAGCAGAACCCGAACGTCGACATCAGCGTCGAGTACACCACCGCGACGAACTTCTGGGACCGGCTGACCACACAGGTCGCCGGGGGCAACGCCCCGGACATCATCCAGATGTCCGGCCAGGTGCTCTCGCAGTACGCGACCAGCGACGTGCTGCTCGACCTCGGCCCGTTCGTCGACGACGGCACCATCGACGTCGAGGGCTGGGAGGAGGAGCCGCTCGAGGCACAGACCATCGACGGCACGCTCTACGGCATCCCGCCGGGCCTCGACGGCCACGCGCTCGTCTACGACGCCACGAAGCTGCAGGAGCTGGGCATCGAGCCGCCCAGCGAGACGTGGACCTGGTCCGAGTTCGGCGACCTCGCCCGCGAGATCGCGGCGGCCGGCGGCGAGGGCTACTACGGCACCGAGGACGGCGGCCCGCAGTACGAGGTGCTGCAGTCCTTCCTCAACCAGCGCGGCAAGCAGCTGTTCGAGGGCAACGAGCTCGGCTTCGAGGCGCAGGACGTCAAGGACCTGTGGCAGTTCTGGGGCGATCTGCGCGAGGACGGCGCCGCGGTGCCGGCCGACCTGCAGACCGCGCAGGGCGCCAACCCCGAGAACTCCGGCGTCGTCCAGGGCTACGCGGCCATGGACTTCACCACGTCGAGCCAGTACACGAACTTCGTCGGCCTGAGCCAGGGCGAGGTCGGCATGGCGACCTACCCGTTCGGCGACGACGGCGAGCCTGGTCAGGTCTGGCGGGCCGGCATGGCCTGGAGCATCACGCGGACCAGCGCCAACGCCGAGACGGCGGCGAAGCTCATCGACTTCCTGGTCAACGACTCCGAGGCGGGCGCGCTGCTGCAGACCACCCGCGGCGTGCCGGCGTCCCCGGCCATCCGCGAGGAGGTCCTGGGGACCGTCGACGAGACCGAGCAGCGCTCGTTCGAGCACCTCGAGACCGTGCAGTCCTTCGACGCCCAGGTGACGCCGGTGCTGCCGACCGGGTTCGGCGACTTCAACGACCTCTACCAGCGGGTGTACTACGAGTACGCGTTCGGCCGCATGAGCCTGGACGAGGCCGTCGACCAGTTCATGAGCGAAGCGCCGGGACTCCTCGGCTGATGTCCGCCGTCGCGACACGAGGCCGGGTCGAGAGCCCGCCGGAGCGGCCCCGCCGCGCCGGCGGGCGCCGGTTCCGGATCAGCGAGAACGTGGCGGGGTACCTGTTCCTGTCGCCCTGGCTGGTCGGGCTGTTCGTCATCGTCATCGGCCCGATGATCGCCTCGCTGTACCTGTCCTTCACCGAGTACAACCCGCTGACGTCGCCGACGTGGATCGGGCTGGACAACTACGTCCGGATGTTCACCGACGACCCGCGCTTCATCGCGTCGGTCAAGGTCACGCTGATCTACGTCGTGGTTTCGGTGCCGCTGCAGCTGGCGTTCGCGCTGTTCCTGGCCATGGTGCTGGACAAGGGGCTGCGCGGGCTCTCGTTCTACCGATCGGTGTACTACCTGCCGTCGCTGCTCGGCTCGTCGGTGGCCATCGCGATCCTGTGGCGGCGGGTGTTCAGCGGCGACGGCCTGGTGAACGGGTTCCTCGGCGTCTTCGGCATCGAGGGCCGGAGCTGGATCTCCGAGCCCGCGACCGCCGTGTACACGCTGGTCGCGCTGAGCGTGTGGACGTTCGGCGCGCCCATGGTGATCTTCCTGGCCGGGCTGCGGCAGATCCCGGACATGTACTACGAGGCGGCCTCGGTCGACGGCGCCGGCCGGGTGCGGCGGTTCTTCTCGATCACCGTGCCGCTGCTGACGCCGGTCATCTTCTTCAACCTGATCCTGCAGATGATCGGCGCGTTCCAGGCGTTCACGCCGGCGTTCGTGGTCAGCGACGGCACGGGCGGGCCGGTCGACTCCACGCTCTTCTACACGCTGTACCTGTACCAGGAGGGCTTCGCCAGCTTCCGCATGGGCTACGCGTCGGCCATGGCCTGGGTGCTGTTCGTGGTCATCGCCCTGTTCACGGCGCTGAACTTCGCCGCCTCGAAGTACTGGGTGTTCTACGGAGACGAGCGATGAGCGCGGCGACGACGCTGACGGGACGCCCGTCGCGGGCGAGGCGGCTGCTCAAGCACGTGGCGCTGGTGGCGTTCGGGCTGCTGCTGCTCTACCCGCTGATCTGGATGCTGTCGAGCTCGTTCAAGCCGACGGAGCTGATCTTCAGCGACTCGGGGCTGTGGCCGAGCGCCTTCACGCTGGCGAACTACACCGACGGCTGGAACGCGCTGCGGATCCCGTTCTCGACGTTCTTCCTCAACTCGTTCATCGTGGCGATCGGGTCGATCGTCGGGAACCTGGTGGCCTGCTCGCTCGCGGCGTACGCGTTCGCGCGGCTGAACTTCCGGTTCCGGCGGTTCTGGTTCGCGATCATGCTCGCGACGATCATGCTGCCGCAGCACGTGGTGCTGATCCCGCAGTACGTCCTGTTCTCGGAGCTGAACTGGATCGACACGTTCCTGCCGCTGATCGTGCCGAAGTTCCTGGCCACGGACGCGTTCTTCATCTTCCTCATGGTGCAGTTCATCCGGACGCTGCCGCGTGAGCTCGACGACGCCGCGAAGATCGACGGCTGCGGCTGGTGGGGCATCTACTGGCGGGTGATCCTGCCGCTGACCATGCCGGCGCTGGCCACCACGGCGATCTTCACGTTCATCTGGACGTGGAACGACTTCCTGTCGCCGCTGATCTACCTGTCGACGCCGGACAACTACACCGTCCCGCTGGCGCTGCGCGCGTTCATGGATGCCGAGGGCGAGTCGTCGTGGGGGCCGCTGTTCGCGATGTCGATCCTCTCGCTCGGCCCGATCTTCGGGTTCTTCCTCGCCGCGCAGAAGTACCTCGTCCGCGGGGTCGCGACCACGGGGCTGAAATGACCGCCACCCACCCCCAAGAGGAGCAGCTCATGCCGCTGACCATCGGGCGCGTGGTCCTGGGCACCATGACGTTCGGCGCCCAGGTCGACGAGGCCGGCGCCACCGAGATGGTGCGGGCCGCCCGCGAGGCCGGGGTGACGATGTTCGACACCTCGAACAACTACCAGGGCGGTGCGTCCGAGGAGATCCTCGGCCGCGCGGTGAAGCCGTTCCGCGACGAGGTCCTGCTGGCCACGAAGGTCGGCAGCCACGTCGAGCAGACCGACGAGTCGCTCAAGGGACTGGGCCGGGCGGCGCTGACGAAGGCCGTCGAGGCCAGCCTGCGCCGCCTCGGCACCGACCACATCGACGTCTACTACCTGCACCGGCCCGACTACCACACGCCCATCGAGGAGACCCTCGAGACGCTGGACGGCCTCGTGGCCGCCGGCAAGATCCGCCACGTCGGCCAGTCCAACTTCGCCGCCTGGCAGATCACCGAGGCGCTGCTGCTCGCCCGGGCGAACGGCTGGCCCGAGCCGCTGGTCTCGCAGCCGATGTACAACCTCGTCGGCCGGCGCATCGAGGCCGAGTACGCCGCCTGCGCGGAGCACTTCGGGCTCACGAACATCGTCTACAACCCGCTGGCCGGCGGCCTGCTCACCGGCAAGCACCGCATCGACCGGGCCCCGGAGCCGGGCACCCGGTTCAGCCGCGAGGTCTACCGCGACCGGTACTGGAACGGCCCGCTGTTCGACGCCGTCGACCGGCTGGCCGGGGTCGCCGACGCCGCCGGCATCACGCTGGTCGAGCTGGCGCTGCGCTGGGTGGCGCACCGGCCGCTGACCAGCGCGGTGCTGCTCGGGGCGTCCCGGCTCCAGCAGCTCGAGGCGAACCTGCGGGCGATCGACGGCGGACCCCTGGACGACGCCACGGCGGCGGCGTGCGACGAGGTCTGGGCGGACGTGGGTGGCGCCGCGCCGCTCTACAACCGGTGAGGAGACACCGATGAAGATCACGGACATTCGCGCGACGACGGTGGCGATCCCGCTCGAGGCGCCGCTGCGGCACGCCAACGGCGGGCACTGGGGCCGGTTCGTGCGCACCATCGTCGAGGTCGACACCGACGAGGGCCTGACGGGGCTGGGCGAGATGCGCGGCGCCGGCAAGGCGACCGAGGACGCGTTCCGCGGGCTGCTGCCGTACCTGCAGGGCCACGACCCGTTCGACCTCGAGGCGATGCGGTTCAAGCTGCTCAACCCGACCGCCGCGCTGTACGGCAACCGCACCCACCTGCACGCGGCTCTGGAGTTCGCCTGCATCGACCTCATGGGCAAGGCGCTCGGCCTGCCCGCCTCGCAGCTGCTCGGGGGCAGGCTGCGCGACCGGGTGGAGTTCGGGTCGTACCTGTTCTTCCGCTACCCGAACGAGGACGGCTCCGGCGAGGTCCGCACCGCCGAGCAGCTGGCGGCGCACACGCTGGACCTCAAGGAGCGCTTCGGCTTCCGCACCCACAAGCTCAAGGGCGGGGTCTTCCACCCCGACTACGAGCGCGACGCCTACGAGGCGGTGGCCGAGGCCGCGCCGGAGGACGGGCTGCGCTACGACCCGAACTCGGTGCTCAGCGTCGAGGAGTCGATCCGGTTCGCCCGCGGCATCGAGCACCTGCGCAACGACTACTTCGAGGACCCGACCTGGGGCCTCAACGGCATGCGCCGGGTCCGCGAGGCCATCAACATCCCGACCGCCACGAACACCGTCGTCGTGAACTTCGAGCAGCTGGCGGCCAACGTGCTGCAGCCGGCGGTCGACGTCATCCTGCTCGACACCACGTTCTGGGGCGGCATCCGGCCGTGCGTCAAGGCGGCCGGGGTGTGCGAGACGTTCCAGCTCAGCGTGGCGATGCACTCGTCGGGCGAGCTGGGCATCGGCCTCGCGACCATGCTGCACCTCGGCGCGGTGCTGCCGGCGCTGCCGTTCGCCGTCGACACCCACTACCACCACCTGGCCGACGACGTCATCGTCGGCGGCAAGATGACCTACGAGAACGGCACCATCGCCGTCCCCGACGGGCCCGGGCTCGGCATCGAGCTCGACCCGGACAAGATGGCGAAGTACGCCGAGCTGTTCCAGAAGGTCGGCAACTACACCTACGACCGCGACCCGGCCCGGCCCGACTGGTACCCGCTGATCCCGAACGAGCGGTGGGCCGACCCCGCATGACGGAGGCCGACCCGATCCCGCTCGACGTCCTGCGGGCGCACTGTGCCGCCGTGCTGGGCGCGACCGGGCTGCCGGCGGCGACGGCGGACCTGGTGGCCGGCTCGCTCGTCGATGCCGAGGCGCGCGGCGTCGGCTCGCACGGCGTGGTCCGGCTGCGGGTCTACGCGTCGCGGCTGCGCTCCGGCGCCGTGGACCCGCTGGCGGTCCCGGTGGTCGAGCGCGACGGCGCCGCCGCCCGGGTCGACGCCCGCAACGCCGTCGGGCAGCTCGGTGCGCTGACGGGGCTGGAGGCGGCGGTCGCCCTGGCCGGCGAGCACGGCGTCGGGGTGGCGGGCGTGCGCGACTCGAACCACTGCGGCACGCTCGCCTTCCTGACCCGGCGCGCGGCGGCCGAGGGGTACGCCGTCGTCGCCCTCTCGAACGCACCCCCGACCATGACCTACCACGGCGGCCGCGGCCGCGCCGTCGGCACCAACCCGCTGAGCATCGCCGTCCCGCGCGACGACGGCCCGCCGCTGGTGCTCGACATCGCGACCAGCGCCACCGCCCGCGGCAAGGTGATCGTCGCCGAGCAGCAGGGCCGGGCGATCCCGCCGGGCTGGGCCGTCGACACCGAGGGCCGCCCGACCACGGAGGCCACCGCCGCGCTGGCCGGCGCGATGCTGCCGTTCGCCGGGCCGAAGGGGTCGGGCCTGGCGATGATGATCGAGCTGCTGTGCGGCGGGCTGGTGGCCGGGGTGACCGGCCACTCCCTGGGCGACATGTACCTGCATCCGGATCGCCCGCAAGGGGTCAGCCACCTGTTCCTCGCCCTCGACCCGGACCGCTGGCGGGGACGGGCCGCGTTCGCCGCGCACGTCGAGGGGTTCGCCCGCGAAGTGCACGACCTCCCGCCGGCCGACGGTGTCGAGCGCGTCCTGCTGCCGGGCGAGGTCGAGGACGCCGCACTGGCCGCCGCCGAGCGCGACGGGGTGCGGCTGTCCGCCGCCGCCCGTGCCGAGCTGGACGCCGTCGCCGCCGACTTCGGACTGCCGGACCGCCTGCCCGCCCTCACGGAAGTGGAGTGACCATGCCCGTCGACTGCCCGATCCACCCGGCCACCCCACTCCCACCCACCGAGCTGGTCGACCGGCTCACCAAGCTCGCGACGTCACTGGTCTCCGACGTGTTCGGCCGCTGGGCCGGCGCGCCCGGGCTGCTTCCCGTCGCCGGGCTCACGACCGGCCAGGTGGTGGCCGGGCCGGCGCTGACGGTGCGCACCCGGCCGGGCGACAACCTCGTCGTGCACAAGGCGCTCGACCTGGCCCGGCCCGGCGAGGTGCTGGTGGTGGCGGGCGGCGGGCAGACCGACCGGGCGGTGCTCGGCGGGCTCATGGGCCAGTACGCCACGACCCGCGGGCTGGCCGCCCTCGTCGTCGACGGCGCTGTGCGCGACCAGGCCGACCTCGCCGCGCTGGCGCCGCCGGTGTTCGCGACCGGCGTGAGCCACCTCGGCCCGTACAAGGACGGCCCCGGGGAACTGCGCTGCCCGGTCGCGCTGGCGGGGGTGGCGGTGGCCGACGGCGACCTCGTCATCGGCGACGCGGACGGCATCGCGGTCATCCCGCGGGCGCGGGCCGAAGAGATCGTCGCGCTGGCCGAGGAGAAGCGGTCGGCCGAGGAGGCGGAGCGGCGGGCGATCGAGGCCGGGACCTGGGACCGCGCCTGGATCGACGCCGCGCTGCGGATGGTGGAGCTGCCGTGACGCGTTATGGATCAACATCCGGAACACACGATACTGTTCTCGGAAGACCAAACGGGCCGTCGTCGCAGATGAAGGGGGTTGATCCGGCCGTGACGTCGCTGCAGCCCATCGAGACCGTCCAGCTGGGCGACCGCGCCTTCGAGTCCATCCGCGAGGCCATCGTCCGCACCGAGCTGCCCCCCGGCGCGCCGGTCAAGGACCGCGAGCTCGCCGATCTGCTCGGCCTGAGCCGCACCCCGGTCCGCGAGGCGCTGCACCGGCTCGAGGCGGCCGGCCTGCTGACCCCGCGCGGCCGCGGCGGCTGGGTGGTCACCCCGTTCTCCGAGCAGGACGTGCACGAGCTGTTCGAGCTGCGCCGCCGGCTCGAGCCCGCCGGGCTGGACCGCCTCGAGGAGGAGCCCGACGACGACGCCATCGAGCGCATCGCCACCTTCTTCGACGGCTACCAGCACCCGATCCTGCCCGACCGGTTCGACGACTACTTCGGCCACGACCACTCGTTCCACACGTTCCTGGTCGCGTGCAGCAAGAACGTGCGGCTCCAGGGGTTCTACACCGTCATCGAGAACCACATCGTCCGCGGCCGGCACTACCTCTCGTCCGGGGTGCCGCTGCGTGTCGACGACACCCTCGACGAGCACACCGGCATCGCCGAGGCGGTGGGCCAACGCGACTTCGAGCTGGCCCGGCAGCGGCTGCTGGCGCACCTGCGCACCGGCGAGGCGCGCATGACCGAGCAGCTGCGTCAGAAGCTCGCAGGCGGCGGCTGAGGGCCGGCGGCTGACGGCTGACGGCGTCAGGTCACCCTGATGCGGGCCAGCTGCCGCGACTGCGCGACCAGGGCGCCGTCGGCGTCGTAGACCTCGGCCTCCTCGTCGAACCAGCCGTCGCGGACCAGCCGGCCGCGCAGGTGCACCGTCAGCCAGCCCGGCGCCGGCAGGCTGCGGGTCAGCACCGTCAGCTGGACGGTGGGCGCCCAGCCCAGCCGGCCGAGGCCGAAGACCGTCGGCGGCAGGGAGTCGACCGCCAGGGCCAGCACGACGGGGTCGGGCTGGGTGCCGTCGGCCAGCCGGACGTGGCCGCGCATGGAGAGCTGGCCGGCCGGGCGGCCGGAGAACCAGCCCAGGGTCTGCGGGTCCAGCCGCAGGTCGACGTGCTCGAGCAGGCCGACGTGGGTGCCGTCGGGAAGGTCGACGACGGCGCGGATGCACTCGTCGACCGGCGCCACGGGCTCGGGCGGCGGGCCGACCCACTCGACCGGTGAGGTGCGCGACAGCGTGCTGGTGGTGATGGTGGCCTCGACCCGCGGCTGGTCGTCCTGGACCAGCGTCGCGCGCAGCGTCTCGATGGTGCGGCCGGTGCGGACGACCTCGACCTTCACCTCGGCCGGGCCGGCCGTGGGCGGGGCCACGAAGTGCGCGTTGGTGCTCACCGGATGCGGGTGGGCGGACTCGCCGAGGGCGGCGCGCAGGATCAGCGCGAGCAGGTAGCCGCCGTTGGGCACCTCGCCCACCGACCAGGTCCCGTCGATGTCGACGCTGTGCAGACCAGGGGACACTCGGCGCGTGGCCGACGCTTCGTCGAAGTCAGGCACGGGTCAAGACCCTATGCGACTCCGCGCGGCGCCGACAGGCCCGGGGCGCGACGACCGCCGGTCATGTCCCTGTCACAGGGGTTCTTTCGATTCGTCCCGATATCCGATAGCCTGCGGCGGTTCTCGGGGGAGGGTGCACAATCACGAAGGAGAACCCTTGTCCAGCCATGTCCGC
This sequence comes from Jiangella mangrovi, assembly GCF_014204975.1. Taxonomy (NCBI): domain Bacteria; kingdom Bacillati; phylum Actinomycetota; class Actinomycetes; order Jiangellales; family Jiangellaceae; genus Jiangella; species Jiangella mangrovi. The sequence goes on along the minus strand of NZ_JACHMM010000001.1, from coordinate 1,667,848 downwards.
CGGCGCTCCGTCAGCGCCGGTGTCGCGGCCGCGCTCGGCGCGGCCGTTCTGCTTTCCGGATCCGCCACCGCCGCCGACATCGAGACCGCCGACGCCGAGGCGAAGGCCGGCCGCTATCCGGAGGGCGACGTCCCCGGATACGGCGTCAACGTCTCCATCGGCGACGCCAGCACGCTGCTCATCGGCCTGCGCGCCGACGACGGCGCGGTGCTGAAGACGTACTGCGTCGAGCTGTCGGTGCCCATCGACGGCGCCGCCGAGATGATCGAGGTCCCGTGGGACGCCTATCCGGCGCCCGACGCCCCGTTCACCCAGAACGCCGACCACATCCTGTGGGTCCTGCAGCGCTCCTACCCGGTGCTGCCGGTGGCCGACATCGAGGCCGCGCTCGGTGACGTCGACTTCAACGACGGCCTCGACGAGCGCGAGGCGATCACCGCCACCCAGCTGGCCGTCTGGCACTACAGCGACGCGGCCGAGCCCGACCGCGACGACATCACGCACGCGGGCGGCGAGGTCGACGCCGACGTCCTGGCGCTCTACGACCACCTGACCGGCGACGACAACACCGGCATCGGCGAGCAGCCCGCGCCGGCCCTGGCGCTGGAGCCGGCGTCGGTCTCGGGTGAGGCCGGCACCGTCCTCGGGCCGTTCACCGTCAGCACCAACGCCGACACCGTCGACGTCACCGCGGAGCTCCCGGACGGCGTCGAGCTGGTCGACGGCGACGGCGCACCGCTGGGTGACCAGGTCGTCGACGGCGACACCATCGGCGTCGACGTCCCGGCCGACGCGCAGGCCGGCGACGCCACCGTGCGGCTGCGGGCCGAGGCGCACCTGAACATCGGCCGGCTGTTCGTCAGCGACACCGACGAGATCCGCAGCCAGTCGCTGATCCTGGCGCAGTCGGAGAAGACCGAGCTCGAGGTCGAGGGCACGGCCGACTGGACCGCCGCGCCGACGCCGACCCCGACGCCGTCGGACACCCCGTCCGAGACGCCGAGCGCGACCCCGACGCCGTCGCCCAGCGACACCCCGGACGAGGACCTGCCGGACACCGGTAGCTCGCCGACCGTGCTGCTGACGCTCGGCCTGGGTCTGGTCGCTGCGGCCGCGTTCCTGCTGCGCCGCCGGTTCAGCGGAGCCGCCGAGTAACGCAGAACACATCGCCGAGCCGCGCGGCGCGTCTGACGGGACGCACCGCGCGGCTCGCGTCGTGTGAGGTCAGCGCGCGACGGTTACTCGGACGGCAGAGGACTTGTGTGGTTGGTGCAGCGTCCAGGCGAGGAAGTTTGTCCGGAACGACGAGCCTTCCGGCCAGCCCCAGCGGGCAGGCTGACAGGAGGTGCTGCAGGATGGAGCCCCACCTGCCGCCTCGATGCACCCGTCCGACCCCGGATCTGGGTACCGTGGCGGTAGCGAGGTCGTGACTCCGGTCACGGTCATGCACCGCGGCGAGGATGAGGACCCACCCGTAGTCCTCACCCACGCCGCCGGTGGTCACGAGGAGCAGGCTCCCGCGGCAATCCTGCGGAGCCGACGACGTGAAGGAGACACATGACTGTCGAGACGGCGGCCGGGGCCACCCCGCCCGAACCCGAGCTCGTCCAGCTGCTCACCCCCGAGGGACTGCGGGTCCCGAACGAGCACTACGACGCCCTCATCGCCGACATCACCGGCGACGACGTCCGGGCCATGTACCGCGACCTGGTGCTGGGCCGCCGCGTCGACGGCGAGGCCGTCGCGCTGCAGCGCCAGGGCGAGCTGGGCCTCTGGGCCAGCCTGCTGGGCCAGGAGGCCGCCCAGGTCGGGTCCGCCCGCGCACTGCGCGCCCAGGACCACGTCTTCCCGACGTACCGCGAGCATGCGGTCGCCTTCTGCCGCGGCGTCGACCCGGTCAAGCTGCTGGCGCTGTTCCGCGGCGTCGACCAGGGCAGCTGGGACGCCGCCGAGACGAACTTCCACCTCTACACGATCGTCATCGGCGCGCAGACGCTGCACGCCACCGGCTACGCCATGGGCATCCAGCGCGACGGCGCCATCGGCACGGGCGACCCCGACCGCGACGCCGCCGTCATCGCCTACTTCGGCGACGGCGCCACCAGCCAGGGCGACGTCAACGAGGCGTTCATCTGGGCCAGCGTCACCAACGCCCCCGTCGTGTTCTTCTGCCAGAACAACCAGTGGGCCATCTCCGAGCCGCTGGAGCGCCAGACCCGGGTGCCGCTGTACCGCCGTGCCGCCGGCTTCGGCTTCCCGGGCGTCCGTGTCGACGGCAACGACGTGCTGGCCTGCCTAGCCGTCACCCGCGAGGCACTGCAGCGGGCCCGCGACGGCGAGGGCCCCACGCTGGTCGAGGCGTTCACCTACCGCATGGGCGCTCACACCACCACCGACGACCCCACCCGCTACCGCCTCAACGCCGAGCTCGAGCACTGGAAGCTCAAGGACCCCATCGAGCGGGTCAAGGCGTTCATGGTCCGCGGCGACCTCGCCGACCAGGCGTTCTTCGACGGCGTCGAGGCCGAGGCCGAGGAGCTGGCCGTGCACCTGCGCGCCGCCTGCCGGGCCCTGCCCGACCCCACGCCGACCTCGATCTTCGACCACGTCTACGTCGAGCCCACGCCCGACCTCGTCGCCCAGCGCGAGTCCATGACGACCTACCTGGACAGCTTCGCCGAGGAGGTGGCCCGATGACCGACCAGCCGACGGGCGTGCAGAAGCTCAACATCATCAAGGCCATCAACGCGGGCCTGCGCCGGTCCATGGAGCACGACGCCAAGGTCCTGGTCATGGGCGAGGACGTCGGCAAGCTCGGCGGCGTCTTCCGCGTCACCGACGGCCTGCAGAAGGACTTCGGCGAGGACCGCGTCATCGACACCCCGCTCGCGGAGTCCGGCATCATCGGCACCGCGGTCGGGCTGGCGCTGCGCGGCTACCGCCCGGTCTGCGAGATCCAGTTCGACGGCTTCGTCTACCCGGGCTACGACCAGATCGTCAACCAGGTCGCGAAGATGCACTTCCGCTCCGGCGGCCGGCTGCGACTGCCCATGGTCATCCGCATTCCCTACGGCGGCAGCATCGGCGCCGTCGAGCACCACAGCGAGAGCCCCGAGGCCTACTTCGCCCACACGCCGGGCCTCAAGGTGGTCACCTGCTCCAACCCGCTCGACGCGTACTGGATGATCCAGCAGGCCATCCGGCTCGACGACCCCGTGGTCTTCTTCGAGCCGAAGCGGCGCTACTACGAGAAGGCCGAGGTGGACATGGATGCCCGAGACGGCATTCTGCCGCTCGAGTCCGCCCGCGTGGCGCTGCCCGGCACGGACGCCACGGTGGCGGCCTACGGCCCCATGGTGAAGACGTGCCTCGACGCCGCGGCCGCCGCCGCCGACGACGGCCGGTCGCTCGAGGTCATCGACCTGCGCACGCTGTCGCCGCTGGACCTGCGCGCGGTGTACGACTCCGTCCGCCGCACCGGCCGGCTGGTCGTGGTGCACGAGGCGCAGCGCACGCTCGGCGTGGGCGCCGAGGTGGCGGCCCGGGTCACCGAGGAGTGCTTCTACTCCCTCGAGGCGCCGGTCCAGCGCGTCACCGGCTACGACACCCCGTATCCGCCGGCGCGGGTCGAGGAGGAGTACCTCCCCGACCTCGACCGCGTGCTCGACGCCGTCGACCGCACGTTCGCCTTCTGAGGAGGTCTGCATGAGTGTGTCGCAGTTCAACCTCCCCGACGTCGGCGAGGGGCTGACCGAGGCGGAGATCGTGTCCTGGAAGGTCAAGCCCGGCGACCACGTCAAGGTCAACGACGTCATCGTCGAGATCGAGACGGCCAAGTCGCTGGTCGAGCTTCCCTGCCCGTTCGCCGGCGTGGTCGAGACGCTGCTGGTCGACGAGGGCACGACGGTCGACGTCGGCACCCCGATCATCGCGGTGCGGACGGGGTCCGAACCGGCCGCCGCGGAGCCCGCCGTGGGGGGTGGCGCCGAGGACATGGTTCCGACGCCGCCGGTGCCCGAGGCCGAGCCCGAGGCGGAGCGGCAGGCCGTCCTCGTCGGCTACGGCCCGCGCACGACGGCGGCGAAGCGGCGGGCGCGCAAGACGGCGGAACCGCCGGCTGCCCCCGTCGCACCCGCTCCGGTGGCGACCCCCATGGAACCCGAGCCCGAACCCGTCGTCGCCCGGGGCCCGGTGCTGGCCAAGCCGCCGGTGCGCAAGCTCGCCAAGGACCTCGGTGTCGACCTCGCCACCGTCATGCCCACGGGGCCCAACGGCACCATCTCGCGCGACGACGTGCAGACCGCGGCCGCCGCGCCCGAGCCCGCCGCGGCGCCGAGCGTGACGCCGCCGGGCAACGGCTGGGACGGCCTGGCGCGGCAGGAGCGGGTCGCGATCCGCTCGGTCCGCAAGGCGACGGCGAAGGCCGTCACCACGTCGGCGTTCACGGCGCCGCACGTCACCGAGTTCGTCACCGTCGACGTCACCCGCACCATGAAGCTGGTCGAGCGGCTGCGCGACTCCCGCGAGTTCCGCGACGTCCGGCTGTCGCCGCTGGCGGTGCTGGCCAAGGCGGTCTGCATCGCCGCACGCCGCACGCCCGACGTCAACGCCCGCTGGGACGAGGCGGCGGGCGAGATCGTCCTGCAGCGCTACGTGAACCTCGGCATCGCCGCGGCCACGCCGCGCGGGCTGGTCGTGCCGAACGTCAAGGACGCCGACCGGCTGCCACTGCGCGAGCTGGCCGTGGCCATCAACCAGCTGGCCGCCACGGCGCGCGAGGGCAGGACACCGCCCGAGGACATGCTCGGCGGCACCATCTCCATCACCAACGTCGGCGTCTTCGGCGTCGACACCGGCACGCCGATCCTGCCGCCGGGCGAGGCGGCCATCGTCGCGTTCGGCGCGGTGCGCAAGCAGCCGTGGGTGCACAAGGACAAGGTGCGCCCGCGCTGGGTCACCACGCTCGCGCTCTCCTTCGACCACCGGCTGGTCGACGGCGAGCAGGGGTCGCGGTTCCTGGCCGACCTCGCGGCGCTGCTCGAGGACCCGGGCAACGCCCTGGTCTGGGGCTGACGCCCGGCGGACTGCTCAGGGGCGGGCCAGGAGGACGCTGATCCCCTGGCCCACCCCGATGCACATGGTGGCCAGCGCGTGCCGCGACCCGCGCCGCTGCAGCTCCAGGGCCGCCGACAGCGCGATGCGGGCGCCGCTCATGCCCAGCGGGTGCCCCAGGGCGATGGCGCCGCCGTTGGGGTTCACGTGCTCGGCGTCGTCGGGCAGCCCGAGCAGCCGCAGGCACGCCAGCGACTGGGCGGCGAACGCCTCGTTGAGCTCGACGTTGCCGACGTCGGCCAGCGCGACGCCGGCGCGGGTGAGCAGCTTGCGGGTGGCCGGCACCGGGCCGAGGCCCATGACCCGCGGCTCGACGCCGGCGGTGGCCGCGCCGGTGATGCGCGCCAGCGGCTCCATGCCGTGTCGCTCGACGGCGGCGGCGCTCATGACCAGCAGGGCGGCCGCGCCGTCGTTGACACCGGAGGCGTTGCCGGCGGTGACGGTGCCGTCGGGGCGCACGACCGGCCGCAGCTTCGCCAGCGCCTCGAGCGAGGTGTCGCGCGGGTGCTCGTCGAGGTCGACGACGACGGCGTCGGCGCGCTTGCGGGGCACGGTGACGGGGACGATCTCTGCCGCGAGCTCCTTGCGGTGGGCCGCGGCGCGCTGCTGGCTGCGCAGGGCGAACGCGTCCTGGTCGGCCCGGCCGACGCCGTGCTCGGCGGCGACGTTCTCGGCCGTCTCGGGCATGGCGTCGGTGCCGTACGCGGCCTCGAGCGCCGGGTTCACGAACCGCCAGCCGATGGTGGAGTCGTAGACCTGCGCGTTGCCGCGGTCGAACGCGACCTGCGCCTTGGGCAGCACGAACGGTGCCCGCGACATCGACTCGACCCCGCCGGCCACGACGACGTCGGCCTCACCCGTGCGCACCGTCCGGGCGGCGTAGGCCAGCGCGTCCAGGCCGGAGCCGCACAGCCGGTTCACCGTGACGCCCGGCACCGACGGCGGGTAGCCCGCCAGCAGCACGGCCATGCGGGCGACGTTGCGGTTGTCCTCGCCGGCCTGGTTCACGCAGCCGAGCACGACCTCGTCGATGACGTCGGCCGGGACCGACGGGTGGCGGACCAGCAGCTCGCGCAGCACGTGGGCGGCGAGGTCGTCCGGCCGCACCGCCGACAGCGCGCCGCCGTAGCGCCCGATGGGGGTGCGGACGCCGCCGACCAGGAACGCCTCGGTCATGTCTCCTCCTCGCCGGGCACGAGCGTGCCGGGGATCTCGCGGGATCGCCCGCGGAACTCCGCGATGACCGCCTCGTCGGGATCGACCCGCCGGACGGTGACGTCGTAGAGCCCGCTGCGGCCGTTGCGATGACGCTCCTGGGCCGTGGCCACCAGCAGGTCGCCCTCGCGGGCCGGCGCCAGGAACGTGATGTCGGCGCCCTGTGCCACGGTGGAGCGGTTGTAGGAGTTGCAGGCGAACGCGAACGCGGAGTCGGCCAGGGTGAAGATCAGGCCGCCGTGGCAGATGCCGTGGCCGTTCACCATGTCGGCCCGCACCCGCATGCTCACCTCGGCCCGGCCGGGCCCGACCGACTCGAGGGTCATCCCCAGCGCCTGCGACGCGGCGTCGCCGGCCCACATCGCGTCCGCGGCCCGCCTGGCCAGCGTCGCCCCGCCGTCGCCGGCACGGTCGCGCAGCTGCGGCGACACCCGGTAGCGGCCCGGGTCGTCGGCGGCGGCCAGCGCGTCCAGCATCCCGGCCACCCAGTCCCAGCCGAGTCGCTCGCCCCACGCGAAGGGGCCGCGCGGGTAGTTCACCCCCAGGCGCATCGCGGTGTCGACGTCCTCGGCCGTGGCCACGCCGGAGTCGACGGCGTCGGCGGCCGCGGCGGCGAGCGTGGCCACCGTGCGGGCGACCACCAGCCCGGGGACGTCCGGCAGCACCGTGACGGCGTGACCGAGCCTCTGCAGGAACCCGACGGCGGCCTCGACGTGCTCCTTCGGCGCCTGCTCGGGAGCCGCCAGGCCGACCCGCGCCGGGGTCGCGTCGAGCGCCAGGTCGACCAGCACGACGGTGCGCGGGCCGCCGCCGGTGTGCTGCGCCGCCGTCCGGCCGTCGGTGAGCCGCAGCTCGACGTCGCCGTCGTCGATACGCCACCCCGGCGTCGACGGGTCGAACCCGCCGGCACCGGTCCACGGTGCCGACGTGCCCGTTCCCGCGACCGGGTCGGCCGTCGACGGCGCGGGGGGCGGCTCGTCGTCGGCGTAGATGCCGCCGCCGGTCTTGCGGCCCAGCCGGCCGTCGGCGACCAGGCGCTCCTGCAGCACCGACGGCGTGAACCGCGGGTCGCGGCCGAACGCCTCCCACACCGACCGGCTGACCGCGAGGTTGACGTCGTGGCCGATGAGGTCGGCGAGCTCGAACGGGCCCATGCGGAAGCCGCCGGACTCGCGCAGCAGCGCGTCGACGGTCGCGGCGTCCACCGAGCCCGCCTCCAGCAGCCGGAACGCCTCGCCGTAGAACGGCCGGGCGACCCGGTTGACGATGAACCCCGGCGTCGATGCCGCCCGTACCGGGGTCTTGCCCCAGGCGGTCGCCGTCGCGACCAGCAGGTCCGCGACGCCTGCGTCGGTGCGGGCGCCGCTGACCACCTCGACCAGCGCCAGCACCGGCGCGGGGTTGAAGAAGTGCAGGCCCGCGACCCGGCCGGGCAGCGCGAGCGACTCGGCGACGGCGTCGACGGACAGCGACGACGTGTTGGTCGCGAGGATCGCGTCGGGGCCGCAGACCGCCTCGAGCCCGGCGAACAGCGCCCGCTTGACCTCGAGGTCCTCGACGACCGCCTCGACGACGAGGCCGCAGCCGGCCAAGTCCTCCAGGGTGTCGACGGCGCGCAGCCGGGTCGCGGCGTCCTCGGCCTCCTCCTGGAGCAGCCGGCCCTTGTCGACCGCGCGGGCCAGCCGGGCGAACGTGGCCTCGACGGCGGCCGCGGCGGCGCCGTCGACCGCGTCGTACACCCGCACCTCGTGCCCGGCGACCGCGGCCACCTGGGCGATGCCGGCGCCCATGGTCCCGGCGCCGACGACGCCGACGGGCACGGAACGGGCGATCGCGTCCATAGGAACGAGTCTCTCCCCTCATGGACGGGCGGCGGGTCGTTGTGACAGAGTGGAAGCAACTGTGCGTCAGTCTGTCACATTCTGTGGAGGTCCTGCGATGGCGCTGGGTGTTCTGATCGATCGGCACCGCGACCTCCTCGGCAAGGCCGAGGCGGCGATCCGCGACCGCGCCTTCTTCTCCGCCTATCCGGAGTCGCCCAGCCCCCGTGTCTACGGCGAGACCGCGGCCGCCGACGGGCTCGCCGCCTTCGAGGCCTGGCGGGGCGCGGACTTCCCGCTCGAGACGCCCGGCGCCGACGGCACCGTCGCCACCGAGGTCAGCCCGTTCGGCCCGGAGCTCGGCATCCGCTACCCGCGGGTGCCGGCCACCGACGAGGCCGTGACGACGCTGCTCACCGCCGCGCAGGCCGCGATGCCGGCCTGGCGTGACGCCGGCGCCGACGCCCGCGCCGCGGTCTGCCTCGAGGCGCTGTCGCGGCTGCACGCGCGCATCTTCGAGCTGGCTCAGGCCGTCATGCACACGTCCGGCCAGGCGTTCGTCATGGCCTTTCAGGCCGGTGGCGCGCACGCGTTGGACCGCGCGCTCGAGGCGGTCGCCTACGCCCACGCCGAGCAGGCCCGTGTCCCCGGCAGCGTGCTCTGGGAGAAGCCGGCCAAGGGCGAGCCGCTGCGCATGGAGAAGACCTTCCACGTGGTGCCGCGCGGCGTCGCGCTGGTCGTCGGCTGCAACACGTTCCCCACGTGGAACTCGTGGCCCGGGCTGTTCGCGTCGTTGGCCACCGGCAACGCCGTCGTCGTCAAACCGCACCCGAACGCCGTCCTGCCACTGGCCGTCACGGTGCAGGCGGTCCGCGAGGTGCTCGGCGAGTACGGCTTCGACCCGAGCCTCGTCACGCTCGCCGCCGAGGACCCGGCCGACCGGCTGGCCGCCGTCCTCGCCGTTCGGCCCGAGGTCCGCATCATCGACTTCACCGGCTCGACGGCCTTCGGCGACTGGCTCGAGGACCACGCCCGCCAGGCCGTCGTGTTCACCGAGAAGGCCGGGCTGAACACCGTCGTCGTCGACTCCACCGACGACCTCCGGGGCCTCGTGGGCAACCTCGCGTTCTCGCTCAGCCTCTACACCGGGCAGATGTGCACCGCGCCGCAGAACGTGTTCGTGCCGCGCGACGGCGTGCTCACCGACCAGGGGAAGATCACCTTCGACGAGTTCGGCGCGGCCCTCGCGGGCGCCGTCGACAAACTGCTCGGCGACGACGCCCGCGCGGTCGAGATCCTGGGCGCCGTGGTCAACGACGGCGTGCGCGAGCGGGTCGACGCGCTGGCGGGCGACGGCGGCACGGTCCTCGCCGCGCGCACGCTGGCCCACCCGGCCTGGCCGGACGCCACCGTCCGCACGCCCGCCGTCGTCGCCGTCGACGTCGCCGACGAGGACCGCTACTCCGCCGAGTGCTTCGGTCCGGTCTCGTTCCTCATCGCCGCCGACTCCACGGCACAGGCGCTGGAGCGGTTCGCGTCGTCGGTCCGCGAGCACGGCGGCATGACGGCGTCGGTCTACTCCACCGATCCGGCCGTCCTGGACGCCGCGGAGCAGGCCGCGCTCGAGGCCGGCGTCCCGCTGTCGGTCAACCTCACCGGCGGGGTCTTCGTCAACCAGTCGGCGGCGTTCTCGGACTTCCACGGCACGGGGGCCAACCCGGCCGCGAACTCCTGCATCACCGACTCCGCGTTCGTCGCGTCGCGGTTCCGGGTGGTCGCCTCGCGCCGGCACGCCTGAGCCGTCCCGTGTCACATCTCACACCCACCAGTACGGCGTGACGTAATCGTTACGGCGAAGTTGCCGATGGGCTCTTGCAATTTTCGAGCGTAAACGTTTTCGTTCATGCACTGGGATTCGAGCGGCAGGTGCTCGGACCGATCCCTTCTGGGAGGGAGACAGACACATGGCGATGAGCAGCGCCCGCAAGGGCTGGGCGGCTGTCGGCCTCGCTGCAAGCGTGTCGCTCGTCCTGGCCGCTTGTGGCGGCGACGACGACGGCGGCGACGACACCGCTGGGGGCGGTGAGACCAGCGGAGGCGGTGGCGACTGCGCCTTCGCGGAGGACTTCACGGACCTCGACGGCACCACGGTGACCGTCTACAGCACCATCGTGGCGCCGGAGGACGCGCCGCTCGAGGCGTCCTTCGACGCGTTCGAGGAATGCACCGGCATGACCGTGGTCTACGAGGGCTCGGACGAGTTCGAGGCGCAGCTGCCGGTGCGCATCCAGGGCGGGTCGCCGCCCGACCTCGCGATCATCCCGCAGCCGGGGCTGCTGGCGACGCTGGTCCGCGACTACGACGCCGTCATCCCGGTGCCGGACGAGGCCCGGGCCAACGTCGAGGCCTCGTTCGACCCCGCGTGGATCGACTACGGCACCGTGGACGGCGAGTACTACGGCACGCCGTTCGGCGCCAACGTCAAGTCCTTCGTCTGGTACTCGCCGTCGGCGTTCGCCGACGCGGGCTACGAGATCCCCGAGACCTGGGGCGACCTGATCGCGCTCTCGGACCAGATCGTGGCCGACGGCGGCATTCCGTGGTGCGCCGGCTTCGGCTCCGGCGACGCCACCGGCTGGCCGGGCACCGACTGGGTCGAGGAGGTCATGCTGCGTACCGCCGGCATCGACGCCTACCGGCAGTGGTACCAGCACGAGATCCCCTTCAACGACCCGCAGGTGGTCGAGGCGTTCGACACCGTGGGCGAGATCCTCAAGAACGACCAGTACGTCAACGGCGGCCTGGGCGACGTGTCCAGCATCGCCACCACGCGGTTCGAGGACGGCGGCCTGCCGATCCTGCAGGGCAACTGCTGGATGCACCGTCAGGCCTCGTTCTACCAGGCCAACTGGGGCGAGGGCGTCGAGGTGGCCGAGGACGGCGACGTCTACGCGTTCTACCTGCCGGGCATCGACCCCGAGCAGGGCAACCCGGTCCTGGGCGGCGGCGAGTTCGTGGCCGCGTTCACGGAGCGTCCGGAGGTCCAGGCCTTCCAGACGTACCTGTCCACCGACCACTGGCACGCCGAGCGCGCCAGCAAGGGCAACTTCGTCTCGGCCAACCGGACCGTTCCGGTCGACGCGTACGACAGCCCGGTCAACCAGCTGTCGGCCGAGATCATCGCCGACCCCGAGGCGGTGTTCGGGTTCGACGCGTCCGACCTGATGCCGGCCGAGGTCGGGACCGTCGCGTTCTGGACCGGCATGGTCAACTGGATCACCGGCGCCAGTACGCAGGAAACGGTCGACGCCATCGAGAACGCCTGGCCGTAACGGGTGCGGTGTGGGCGGGCGGGGATCATCCCGCTCGCCCACACCGGCCTGAGCGCCCCTGACCTCCGCATCGAGGTGGTGACACGTGGACAATTCCGAGAAGCTCCTGCAGATGGTCCTGGCGATCGCCTTGTTCGGCGCGCTGATGGGCCTGATCCTGCTGCTCACCGGCCGGGTCCGGAAGCGCGCGGACCTCTGGCAGTCGCTGGCCTTCGTGCTGCCAGCCCTGCTGCTCCTGTCGGTCGGCCTGATCTATCCGGCGATCCGGACCACCTACCAGTCGTTCTTCGACCGCGCCGGCGAGTTCGTGGGTGGCGACAACTACCAGTTCGTCTTCACCAACGACGCGATGATCACGGTGCTGCGCAACACCGCGATCTGGGTGTTCCTGACGCCGCTCCTGTCGACGTTCATCGGGCTGGTGTACGCCGTCCTGGTCGACCGCAGCCGGGTCGAGGCGGCCGCGAAAGCCGTCATCTTCCTGCCGATGGCCATCTCGCTCGTGGGCGCCTCGATCATCTGGAAGTTCGTCTACGAGTACCGGCCGGACCAGCAGGGCATCGAGCAGATCGGCCTGCTGAACCAAGTGCTCGTCTGGCTCGGCGCGGAGCCACGGCAGTTCCTCATCGGCGAGCCGTGGAACACGCTGTTCCTCATCGTCATCATGGTGTGGGTCCAGGCCGGCTTCGCCATGACCGTGCTGTCCGCGGCCATCAAGGCGATCCCGTCCGACATCACCGAGGCGGCCCAGCTCGACGGGCTGACCGGGGTGCGGATGTTCCGCTACATCACGGTGCCGAGCATCCGGCCGGCGCTGGTGGTGGTGCTGACGACCATCGCGATCGGCACGCTCAAGGTCTTCGACATCGTCCGCACCATGACCGGCGGCCAGTTCGGGACCAGCGTCATCTCCTACGAGTTCTACACGCAGGGCTTCCGCACCCTGAACACCGGCGTCGCGTCGTCCATGGCCGTGATCCTGTTCGTGCTGGTGGTGCCGATCGTCGTGTACAACGTCCGGCAGATGCGAAAGGCGGAGTACCGATGAGCGCCGTCATCCCGACCCCCGCCGTCCAGGAGGAGCTCGCACAGGGCGAGCCCGCCACCATCTCGGGCCGGGCGAAGAAGCGGCTGACGTCGCGCTGGGCCTCGCTGGCCGCGCTGATCGTGGCCGTGCTCTGGACCATCCCGACGTTCGGCCTGCTGCTGACGTCGTTCCGGCCGGAGCAGTCGCTGAAGACCACCGGTTGGTGGACCTGGTTCACCAACCCGGAGCTGACCCTCGCCAACTACGACGAGGTGCTCTACGGTCAGACGGCGCTGTCGACGTACTTCATCAACTCGATCGTCATCACGATCCCGTCGGTGGTCATCCCGGTGTTCCTGGCCTGCCTCGCGGCGTACGGGTTCGCGTGGATGCGGTTCCCGTACCGCGACACGATCTTCGTCGCCGTGTTCGCGCTGCAGATCGTGCCGCTGCAGATCGCGCTGATCCCGCTGCTGCGGATGTACGTCGACAGCGGCATCCACGGCGGGGGCTCGTTCTGGCCGCTGTGGATCTCGCACACGATCTTCGCGCTGCCGCTGGCGATCTTCCTGCTGCACAACTTCTTCAAGGAGGTCCCGGCGGAGCTGGTCGAGGCGGCCCGCGTCGACGGCGCCGGCCACGTCACCATCTTCATGCGGATCATGCTGCCGCTGGTGACACCGGCCATCGCCGCGTTCGGCATCTTCCAGTTCCTCTGGGTCTGGAACGACCTGCTGGTGGCGGTCACCATGGTCGGCGGCACCCGCGACGTGGCGCCGCTGACGGCCCGCATCGCCGAGCTGTCCGGCAGCCAGGGCACGGAGTGGCATCTGCTGACGGCGGGCGCGTTCATCTCGATCGTCATCCCGGTGATCGTGTTCCTCTCGCTCCAGCGCTACTTCGTCCGAGGACTGCTCGCAGGTAGCGTCAAGGGGTGACCCTGGACCCGTCTGCGGCGGAGAGACCTGTGCGATGACCGGAATCGTCGACGTCGCGGCCCGCGCCGGGGTGTCGGTGGCGACGGTGTCGCGGGCGCTGCGGGGGCTGCCGGGGGTGTCCGCCACCACGCGGCAGCTCGTGCAGGACATCGCGGCCGAGCTGGGCTACGTCGCGTCGCCCAGCGCGGCCGGCCTGCCCACCGGCCGCACCGGCGCCGTCGCCGTCGTGTCCCCGGTGGCCCGCGGCTGGTACTTCACCGCCGTGCTCGAAGGGGCTCAGGAGGTGCTGGCGCAGCACGGCTACGACGTGCTCCGCTACGACCTCTCCGAGGTCGAGACCAACCGGCGCAAGGTCTTCGACACCCAGCTGCTGCGCAAGCGCGCCGACGGCCTGCTCATCATGAGCCTGCCGCTCGACACCGACGAGGTGGCGGCGCTGCACGCCATGCACCGGCCGGTCATGGTGGTCGGGCCCATCGTGCCGGGCATCTCCTCGGTCCGCGTCGACGACGTCGAGGTGGGCCGGCAGGCCACCCGGCACCTGGTCGAGCTCGGCCACCGGGTCATCGCGTTCGCCGGCGGCGACCCCGACGACCACCTCGGCTTCCCCGTCTCGCCGGAGCGCAGGCTGGGCTACCTCGAGGTGCTCCGCTCGGCCGGCGTCGAGCCCGACCCGCGGCTGTCCGTCCCGGCCAAGTTCACCGTCGAGGCGGGCATCGCCGCGTACGCCGAGCTGGCCGCCCGCGACGTCATGCCGACGGCGGTGTTCGCGGTCTCCGACGAGGTCGCCATGGGCATCATCTACGCGGCGCGGCAGGACGGCGTGCGGGTGCCCGAGGACCTCTCTGTCATCGGGGTCGACGACCACGACCTGTCCTGGCTGTTCGGGCTGAGCACCGTCGCGCAGGACGTCCGCGAGGAGGGCCGGCTGGCGGCGGCCGCGTTGGTCGACCGGCTGCGCTCCGGCGTCGACACCGAGCCGTCGGTGATCACCGTCGCGACGAAGTTGATCGCACGGACCAGCACGGCGGCCGTGCGTACGTAGTTGCGTAGGTAGTGCGGTTCTCTCCGCCGGATCGGCGTGATAGGCAGGAAAGGTGACAGAGCCCACGCCGGAGACCCCGGACACTCCACCCACCCCGTTCCACGATCTGGACGCCTACGTGGCACTGCCGCGCACCGGCGGGTTGACGCTGTCACCCGACGGCACCCGGCTGGTGACCGCGGTGTCCACCCTCAACCCCGACAGGACCCGTTACGTCACCGCGCTCTGGGACGTCGACCCCGCGGGCGAGCGCCCGGCCCGGCGGCTGACCCGCAGTGCCAAGGGCGAGAGCGGCGCCGCCTTCCTGCCCGACGGCTCGCTGCTGTTCGGCTCCGCCCGCCCCGACCCCGCCGTGTCCGGAGACACTGCGGACGACTCCGTTCCTCTGTTGTGGCTGCTCCCGGCCGACGGCGGTGAGGCGCGGGTCGTCGCCCAGCGGCCCGGCGGTCTCGGCGGCGTGGTCGTCGCGCGCGAGTCCGGCACCGTCGTCGTCGCCTCCAGCACGTTCCCGTCGTCCACCGACGTCGAGTCGGAGGAGAAGCGGCGCAAGGAGCGCAAGGAGAAGAAGGTCGCCGCCATCCTGCACGAGCGGTACCCGGTCCGGTACTGGGATCACGACCTCGGCCCCGACGCACCGCGGCTGTTCGCCGGCAGGCTGCAGGACGGCGAGTCCCCGCTCGACGACCCCGCGGTCGAGCTGCGCGACCTCACGCCCGACGCCGGCCGGTCGCTGGACTCCGCCGGCTACGACGTCAGCCCCGACGGCAGCACCGTGGTCTCGGTGTGGAACAAGCCCGAGCGCGGCGGCTTCCGCCAGGTCCTGGTGGCCGTCGACGTCGCGACCGGCGAGCGCCGCATCCTCGCCGACGTCGACGACCACGAGTTCGACGCGCCGAAGTTCAGCCCCGACGGCGCGACGGTGGCCGCCATTCAGGGCAAGCGGTCGACGCCCACGGAGCCGGTCGACCAGGAGCTCGTCCTCGTCACGCTCGCCGACGGCGCCATCCGCTCGCTCACCGCCGACTGGGACCGCTGGCCGGGCGCGCCCGTGTGGACGCCCGACGGCGCCGCGATCCTCTTCTCCGCCGACGACGACGGCCGCGCCCCGGTGTTCCGCATCGACGTCGCGAGCGGCTCGATCACCCAGCTCACGGCCGACGACTACGCCTACTCCGACCTCGTCGTCTCGCCCGACGGCCGGACCGCCTACGCGCTGCGCACGTCCTACCTCGAGCCGCCGCGGCCGGTCCGGCTGTCGGCGACGGAGGCCGGCCAGCAGTCGTCGCCGCTGCCGGCCCCGGCGCCCGTGCCCGTGCTGCCCGGCACCCTGACCGAGGTCGAGACCACCGCGGCCGACGGCGTGCGGGTGCGGTCCTGGCTGGCGCTGCCCGAGGGCGCGTCGGCCACCAGCCCGGCGCCGCTGCTGCTGTGGATCCACGGCGGCCCGCTCGGCTCGTGGAACGCCTGGTCGTGGCGGTGGAACCCGTGGCTGGCGGTCGCGCAGGGCTACGCCGTCCTGCTGCCCGATCCCGCGCTGTCCACCGGCTACGGCCTCGACTTCGTCCGCCGCGGCTGGGGCGCGTGGGGCAAGGCACCGTTCACCGACCTCATGGCCGCCACCGACGCAGCCGTCGCCCGCGACGACGTCGACGACACCCGCACCGCCGCCATGGGCGGCTCGTTCGGCGGCTACATGGCCAACTGGGTGGCCGGCAACACCGACCGCTTCGACGCCATCGTCACGCACGCCAGCCTGTGGGCCCTCGACCAGTTCGGCCCGACCACGGACGCCGCGTTCTACTGGGTCAAGGAGATGACGGCCGAGATGGCGGCGGCGAACTCGCCGCACCACCACGTCGACTCCATCACCACCCCCATGCTCGTCATCCACGGCGACCGCGACTACCGGGTGCCCATCGGCGAGGCGCTGCGGCTCTGGTTCGAGATCGCCTCCCGCGCCGAGGCCGAGGACGGCGAAATCCCGCACAAGTTCCTGTACTTCCCCGACGAGAACCACTGGATCCTCACCCCGCAGCACGCGAAGGTCTGGTACCAGACGGTGTTCGCCTTCCTGGCGCACCAGGTGCTGGGCAAGGACTGGGAGACGCCGGCGATCCTCACCTGACCGCCGGCGCCTCCGTGCCTGACCGAGGCCGCCGTCAGCGCGCGCTCGCCCTGCCCACCGCGGGCGGGGCGAGCGGCGACCGCGCCTCGGCGCATCAGCGGCTCCCGATCCGGGTGAGCTCGAGCCAGTCGAGGTTGAAGTTCTGGTAGGCGTCCGGGTCGATCCGGACCGTGAAGTGGTGCGTCCCGCGGTCCAGTACGATCTCGCCGGCCGGCTGGGTCATGAAGTTGTTGTGGCCGGTGGTGGTCCGCACGTCCACCGGGCCGAGGCTGCCGCCGTCGTCGAACTCGAGCGTGAACCGGCCGGCGGGGCGGTACGGCGACGACACCCGCGCGGTGACGGCGTACCGGCCCGGCACCCGCACGTCGGCGGAGTAGCGGATCCACTCGCCGCCGCGGATCCAGCAGACGACGGTCGCGCCGCCGTTGTCGCAGACGTCGACGCCCTCGTACTCGCGGGCCGCGCCGCCGCGGTTCTCGGCGTCCTGGTCGGAGTAGCCGACGCCGACGCCGTCGATCGAGTAGTCCTCGGCCTGCACGCGCACCGTGCCGGGCCGGGGCTCCGCCGGCCAGTCCCGGCCGGCCTCGCGCGCGGCCAGCCAGTCGACCAGCTGGTCCTGGTCGTCGGTCTGGATCATCGACGCGCCGTGCCGCTCGACGACCGGCTCCCACCCGTCGGCCGGGTCGACCAGCGACCTCTCGTCGGTGTAGCCGGCGGCCAGGCCGTACCACATGGTGTTGATCCAGACCCGCGCGTGCTCCCGGATGCCGGCGACCGTGGCCGGCTGGATCTGCGGGTCGGTCAGCCGGTCGAAGACCAGCTCGTACGCCTGCGGCCGGGTGGCATCGGTGAAGGTGCCGATCGACGACGCGTTCCCGTCGCCGACGACGTGCGTGTAGAGGATCTCCGGGTCGCGCGCGAGGAACGCCTCGACCTCGGCGACCGGCGCGTCGCTCTTGAAGATCGCGTTGCGCAGCGTCCCGGTCCGGGCGAGCAGGTCGTACTCCTGGTCGCGGAACGGCCAGCCCTTGTCGAGGTTGACCATCGCCCGGTCCTTCACGACGGCGAGGGCCTCTTCCAGCGTGGGCACCTGGTGGTCGGTGACGGCGGCCTGCGCGCCGCCGAGGTGCTCCTTGAGCCGCAGCGCCTTGATCTGCGCGAGCGTCAGCGACGAGACCGCGCCGGTGCCGTTCGTGGTCCGGTCACGGTGGTGTCGTGCATGAGCACGAGGTGCCCGTCGGCCGTGCGCTGCACGTCGATCTCGACGACGTGCGCGCCGCGGTCGATCGCCTGCTCGACGGCGGCGATCGAGTTCTCCGGCGCGCCGCGCCAGTAGCCGCGGTGCGCGATGACCATCACGCCCGCGTCGAGGCCGTGGTCGAGGTACATCTCGTGGATGTCCTCGATGCCGGTGACGCTGCTGCTCGGTTGGGTCGTCGCAGCGGTGACGGGGTCGGCTGCGGCGGGCGGTGGCGGCGGCGCCTGGTCGTCCGCGCGGACGAAGCCGGCGACCGTCAGCGCGACGGCGGCCGTGGTGATCGCCGTCGTCCTCAGGGTGCTGGGCATGGGTTCTCTCCCGGGGGGGGTGGGGGTGAACCCACTACTTTCGGGAGGAAAGGTGTGCGGTGAAGGGCCTCCGGGTGACGCCCGCCCGACGCTCCTGTGAAGTCGGGCGCCTTGACGCACGACGGGGCCGGCTCGCGCCGACCCCGTTCGCTCCCTGCGGTTCGCCCCGGCTACCTCAGCAGCGCGACGAACAGTGACAGGGAAACACCCAGAACCAAGGACACTCCCCGGATGATCGGCCTGAGATCCCGAAGGATCAGGCTGACGACCTCGGTGTGCTGTCGCAGCCTTTGCAGGCGTTCCAGCAAGGTGCGTCCTCGACTGTTGTTGTGGTTCACGAGATACCTTCCCTCGCGGGGGCACCAGGTGAACCGCTCTAACAGTCCGCCCGGTAGCCCGTTTCCGGACTACGTCGGGCGGAGTCCCAATGTAGTTAGCCCTGCAGCATGACACTTGGTCAGCGAATTCGTCAACGCGTAGACTGGTGCCGCCGGAGTAGGTGCTCTAACACCGATGATCCCGGTGAGAGCCCCGGCGCGTGGGTTGTGGTTCCGCGTCGGGGCTCTGTCATGTGCGGGGCTCTCACCCGGCCAGAGGTATCGGGCGCGCAGAATGGTGGACATGGCAACGACTGGACGGGCCCGGGTCCGCGCTCCCGAACTGGTGGGCCGCGGCGGCTGGCTGAACACCGGCGACGTGTCGCCGACCCTCGCGGGCCTGCGCGGACGCTTCGTCCTGCTCGACTTCTGGACCTTCTGCTGCATCAACTGCCTGCACGTCCTCGACGAGCTGCGCCCGCTCGAGGAGGCCTACGCCGATGAGCTGACGATCATCGGGGTGCACTCGCCGAAGTTCGTGCACGAGGCCGAGCACGAGGCCGTCGTCGCGGCGGTGGAGCGCTACGGCGTGCACCACCCGGTCATCGACGACCCCGACCTCACGACCTGGCAGAACTACGCCGTGCGGGCCTGGCCCACGCTGACGCTGGTCGACCCCGAGGGCTACGTCGTGGCGCAGTTCTCCGGAGAGGGGCACGCGCACGCGCTGGCCGCGATCCTCGACGAGCTGATCCCGGTGCACGAGACCAAGGGCACGCTGCGCCGCGGCGACGGCCCGTACGTCCCGCCGGAGCCCGAGCCGACCACGCTGCGCTTCCCCGGCAAGGTCGTCGCGCTGCCCGGCGGGACCTTCCTCGTCAGCGACAGCGGCAACCACAGCCTGGTCGAACTGGCCGACGACCTCGAGACGGTGGTCCGGCGCATCGGCACCGGCGAGCGCGGCCTGGCCGACGGCGGCCCCGGCGAGGCCCGCTTCAACGAGCCGCAGGGCCTGACGCTGCTGCCGCCGGAGCTGCGTGAGCCGGCCGGCTACGACGTGCTCGTCGCCGACACCGTCAACCACGTCCTGCGTGGCGTGCGGCTCGCCGACGGCCAGGTCACGACCGTCGCCGGCACCGGGCGGCCGTGGATGCAGGGCGACCTCGAGCCGGGCTCTCTGTCGTCGCCGTGGGACGTCGTCTGGTCGCCCAGGGACGAGACCGTCGTCGTCGCGATGGCCGGCATCCACCAGCTGTGGCGGTTCGACCCGGTGGCCGGCATCGTCGCGCCGCTGGCCGGCACCACGAACGAGGGCCTCGTCGACGGCAAGCTCGGCGAGGCGTGGTTCGCCCAGACGTCCGGGCTCACGGTCGGCGGCGACGGCGTGGTCTGGCTTGCCGACTCCGAGACGTCGGCGCTGCGGTGCCTGCGCGACGGCGTCGTCGAGACCGCCGTCGGCACCGGCCTGTTCGACTTCGGCTTCCGCGACGGCCCGGCCGGCCAGGCGCTGCTGCAGCACCCGCTCGGCGTGACGGCGCTCCCGGACGGCTCCGTCGCCGTCAGCGACACCTACAACAACGCCGTCCGCCGCTACGACCCCGCGACCGGCGAGGTGAGCACGCTCGCCACCGGGCTGCGCGAGCCGAGCGGCGCGGTCGTCGACGGCGAGCACCTGGTGGTCGTCGAGTCGGCGGCGCACCGGCTCACCCGGGTGCCGCTGGGTTCGGCGGCGACGGCGTCCGGCTCGGCCCACCGCACCCAGCGCCCCGTGCTCGACGTCGCGCCCGGCGAGGTCGAGCTGGTCGTCGTCTTCGACCCGCCGCCGGGGCAGAAGCTGGACGAGCGCTACGGCCCGGCGACCCGGCTGACGGTGTCGTCGACGCCGGGGACGCTGCTGGCCGGCGGCGAGGGCCGCGACACCGCGCTCACCCGCCGGCTGGTCGTCGAGCCGAGCGGCGACGGCGACGGTTCCGGCGTGTTGCACGTCGCCGCCATGGCCGCCTCGTGCGACGACGGCGGCGAGAACGCCGCCTGCCACATCCACCAGCAGGACTGGGGCATCCCGGTCCGCCTGGTCGACGGCGGCACCGCGCGCATCGAGCTCGTGCTGTCCGGCGGCTGACCTGCACTGACACTGCGCACTACCGATTCCTGGAAGTGTCGCTAGAATCTTGGTCATGCGACCAAGAAATGAGGCGACCGACCAGAAGCCCCGGTCCTTCATCGAGGCCGCCCGCCGCGACCAGATCGTCGCGGCCGCCATCGAGACCCTGGCTGAGCTGGGCTACGCCAAGACGTCCTTCGCCCGCATCGCCGAGCACGCCGGCATCAGCGCGGGGCTCATCTCGTACCACTTCGACAACAAGTCCGAGCTGTTCCAGCAGGTCGTCGCCGACATCAACGGGCTCATGGACGGCTGGCTCACCGAGCACATCGGCGACGCCGGCTCCTACCGCGAGGCGCTGCAACGTCTCATCGAGGGCTTCGTGGTGTTCTGCGACACCCACCGCGCGCAGGTGCTCGCGCTCGGCCAGCTGCTGGCGGGGGTGGGCGGGCACGAGAACGGCGAGCTGGTCCGGTCGCAGCGCGAGCAGTCCGTCGGCCAGATCGAGCAGATGCTGCGCGAGGGCCAGGAGCACGGCGAGTTCCGCGACTTCTCGCCCCGGTTCATGGCCGTCACCCTGCTCGGGAGCATCGAGGCCATCCCGGCCGAGCTGTTCGCCAGCCCCGACACCGACGTCGCCGCCTACGCGAAGGAGCTGTCCATGACGTACGACCTCGCCGTCCGCCGGTCGCGCCTGAGCCGGATGACCCGTGGCTGAGCAGCCGATCGCCCTGCGCTCGCCCGAGCACCGCGTCGAGCGGCGCGCCATGGGCCTGTGGGCGCTGCAGTCGCTCATCGGCTTCGGCGTGCTCGCCGGCCTGGTGACCGCGGCCTACCTGATCTTCGACGGCGCCCGGTCCTGGCTGGGCCCGATCCTGGTCGTCGTCGCCGTCTGGGGTGCGGTCGTCACCGTCGTGATGCCGCTGTGGCGCTACGCCGTCCACCGCTGGGAGGTCACCGAGGACGCCGTCTACGCCGTGTCCGGCTGGGTCGTGCGCGAGTGGCGGGTCGTGCCGCTCTCGCGCATCCAGACCGTCGACACCATCCGAGGTCCGCTCGAGCAGGTCATGAACCTCGCGACCCTGGTGGTCACGACGGCGTCCTCGCGCGGCGCGGTCAGGGTGCCGGGCATCGACGCGACGGTCGCCGCCCGCGTGGCCGAGGAACTGACGAAGATCACCCAGCGCACGCCCGGCGACGCGACATGAGCACCGAGGAGGTGCCCTGGCAGCGCCTGGACACCCGCGTCGTCTGGGTCGACGCCGCCAAGACGCTGCTCTCCATGGTCCCCGCCGGCATCGCCATCGCGTTCTTCGGCGCCGAGATCAACTGGGGCACCATGGGCCCCATCCTCGGCGCCACCGCGTTCGGCGTCCTCGGCGGCATCGCCGACCTGCTGCGCTGGGTCAAGACCCGCTACCGCATCACCGACGAGTACGTCGAGCGGCGCACCGGCCTGTTCGTCCGGCAGCACCGCTCCATCCGGCGCGACCGCATCCGCAGCGTCGACACGTCGGCGAAGCTCCGGCACAAGCTCGCCGGGCTGCGCGTCGTCACCGTCGGCGCCGGGCAGCACAGCGCGGCCGGCGAGGCGGCCCTGATGCTCGACGCCGTCCGCACCGAGACCGCGGAACGGCTGCGCCAGGAGTTGCTGTACGGCGTCACTCCGGCCGCGGCTCCGGCGGGAGCGGACCCCGTCGACGAACCCGCCGAGGCACGCCCGGACGGGAACGTGCTGGCACGCCTGGAGCGGTCCTGGGTCCTCTACAACATGTTCAGCATCTGGGCGTTCCTCATGGCGGCCGGGCTGCTGTGGGGCACGTACTGGCTGCTGCAGATGTTCGGCCTCGACCCGGCCGGCTTCGTCCAGGGCCTCGCCGACTGGGACGCCGTCGGGACGGCGTGGACCGTCCTCATCGCGGTGGCGGCGGTCGGCGTGGTCGGCGTCGTCGGGCTGGCGGTCAACTTCTTCACCGAGAACTGGCGGTTCGTGCTCGAACGCGTCCCGGGCGAGCGCGGCACCGTCCTGCGCACCACCCAGGGCCTGTTCAAGACCCGCGAGGTCAACCGCGACGACAACCGCCTGCGCGGCGTGCAGATCGCCGAGCCGCTGCTCTGGCGCTGGATCGGCATGGCCGACACCACGGTCGTCTCGACCGGCCTGAGCATCTGGAGCATGACGCCGTCGGCGCAGATCCTGCCGCGCGGGCCGGTCTCGGTCGCCCGCCGGGTCGCCGCCGAGGTCCTCGGGACCACCCCCGGCCCGCTCGACCGGACACTGCGGGCGCACCCGCGCCGGGCCCTGCGCCGCCGGGCCGGCTGGGCGCTCACCACCACCGCGCTCGTCACCGGACTGCTGGCCTGGCTGACCACGCTCATCGACGCCCTGCCCGACGGCGTCTGGCTCGCCGGGCTCGGGGTGCTGCCGGTGGGTCTGGCGCTCGCCGTCGTCGCCTACCGCGCGCTGGGGCACACCGTCGCCGACGGCTACCTCGTCGTCCGGTCCGGCGCGTGGGCCCGCACCACCGCGGCGCTGCAGAGTCGCGCCGTCGTCGGCGTCACGTTCCGGCAGTCGCTGCTGCAGCGCCGGCTCCGCCTGGCCACCGTCGAGGTCACGACGGCGGCGGGCACCGGCGGGTACTCGGCGCTCGACGTCGCGTCGGCCGAGGCCGTCGACCTCGCCGACGCTGCCGCGCCGGGGCTGCTCGACCCGTTCCGGGCGAGCACGCGACCCCGTCCGGCCGAGACGGTGGCCGACGTCGTCGAGGCTCAGGCCCGCCCGTAGACGTGGTCAACCGCGATGCTCACCAGCACCCGCTCGTCGCGGACCATCGCCGCGCGGAAGTCGTCCCAGTCCGGGTGCTCGCCCCGGGCGTCGCGGTAGTGCTCGACCAACGCCTCGACGGTGTCGTCGTGCGGGTCGCGCGCCACCGGGGTGAGCGTGGCGACACCCTCGGCCGCCACCCATGTGCCGCCGCCCGGCCCCGTCGCCTGCAGCGTCGCCCGCGGGTCGCGGCGCAGGTTGCGGGTCTTGGCCAGCGGGTCGCGGACGGAGACGCGGACCAGGTCGGTGCCGAGGTCGTAGTGGTAGGTCACCACGGACACCTGCGGCCGGCCGTCGCGCTTGACGGTGGCCAGCACGCCGAGGTTCTGTCCGGCCAGGAGCTTGCGGAGGGCGTCGTCGCTCATGTCCGCGATCAACGCGGCCGGCCCGGGACCGCATTCCGCCCTGCTCGCGGGTGGTGGTGACGAGCGTCTCCGTCGCCGATGGTGTCCCTCGGCCGCGGAACCGGTAGACTGGGGGACAAGCCAAGGCCTCGTGATCGTGCGAGGCCTGATTTTGTGCCCGAATTCTGTGACGGTGGAACGTCGAGGGAAAGTCGGGTACCCCGCGCCCCTCGAAGGCCTACCGTGCGTCCGCCCGCTTGCGGACGTGCTGGGGTGCGCGCCCGCGCTCTACCGATTCGGAGCACAGTGACTTCGTACGACCCTGCCGGCGGTTCGACCGGCACCGATTCCCGTTCCTCCTCCGGCTACCGCCAGCAGCGTTCCGACCGCCGTGGCGGTCCGCGCCGCGAGGACGGCGGCTACCGGCGTGAGGGTGGCTTCCGCCGTGACGGCGAGTTCCGTCGCGACGGCGGGTTCCGCCGTGACGGCGAGGGCCGCCGGCCGTTCCGTGGCGACCGCCGCCAGGGCGGCCGCCCCGCCGACCGCCGGCCCTTCGATCCCGAGCGGCGCGCCGCCATCGAGGCGTTCGACCCGGCCGGCTCGGCGTTCTCCGGCATGGGCGTGCCGGACCGCGTCGTGAAGATCCTCGGCGTCGACGGCATCGTCGAGCCGACCCCCGTCCAGGCGGCCGTCATCCCCGACGCCATCGCCGGGCGCGACGTGCTCGGGCGCGCCAAGACCGGCTCAGGCAAGACGCTGGCGTTCGGCCTGCCGATCCTCGCCCGCCTCGACGGCAAGCGCAGCGAGCCCAACCGCCCGCGCGCGCTCATCATCGTCCCGACCCGCGAGCTGGCCGGCCAGGTCACCACGGCGCTCGAGCCGCTGGCCGAGGCGCTGCGGCTGCGCATGGTCACCGTCTACGGCGGTGCGCCGTACGACCGGCAGATCCGCCGGCTCGACCGCGGCGCCGACGTCGTCGTGGCCACCCCGGGCCGGCTCAGCGACCTCATCGAAAAGGGCATCTGCAAGCTCGACGACGTCGAGGTCGTCGCGCTCGACGAGGCCGACCACCTGTGCGACCTCGGCTTCTACCCGGTCGTCGACGAGCTGCTCGCCGCCACGCCCGAGGGCGGGCAGCGGATGCTGCTGTCGGCCACGCTCGACGGCGACGTCGACAAGCTGGTCCGCCGGCACCTCAACGACCCGGCCAAGCACGAGATCGACCCCGACGCGGGCTCGGTCACGACCATGGACCACCACGTGCTGGTCGTCGGCCCGTACAACAAGCTCGAGGTCATGACGGAGCTGATGCGGGCCAACCCGCGCAGCATCGTCTTCACCCGCACCAAGGACGGCGCCACGCGCCTGGCCGAGGACCTCGAGGACGCCGGCGTCGCCGCCGTCGACCTGCACGGCGACCTGTCGCAGCGGGTCCGCGAGCGCAACCTCGACCGGTTCCGCTCCGGCCGCGCCAAGGTCGTCGTCGCCACCGACGTCGCCGCCCGCGGCATCCACGTCGACGGCGTCGGCATGGTCGTGCACTTCGACCCGGCCGGCGAGCCCAAGTCGTACCTGCACCGCTCGGGCCGCACGGCTCGCGCCGGTGCCACGGGCGCCGTCGTCACCGTCGCGACCCCGCGTCAGGTGCGCGGGCTCGGCGACCTGCTGCGCCGCGCCGGCGTGACGGCCAAGAACGTCGACGCCCGCGCCGTCGAGGGCCCCATCACCCCGACGTCGCTCGCCGACGCGCCGGCGATGGTCCAGGAGCGCGAGCGGCCCCGCTCGTCCGGCAACGGCCGGCCGAACCGGTCCGGCTCGGGCCGCCCCTACAAGGGCGCCGGCGCCGGCCGCGGCCGGCCCTCGGGTGGCTACGGCCGCCGCCGCGACTGACCCCGTCGCACGACAGCACCGACGACACGATGCGCCGTCGCGACTCGATCCCGGGTCGCGGCGGCGCGTCGCCGTCTCCCGTCCGGCGCGGGGGTCGGGTCAGGGGCCGAGCAGTTCCGCGCGCACGTCGCGCCGTGTGGCCGCGACGTGCTCGCGGGCCAGCCGGCCGGCCGCCGCGCCGTCGCGCCGCCGGATCGCGTCGACCAGCGCCTCGTGCTGACGGCGGGAGGTGTCCTGCCGCTGCGGCGCGACGGTGGAGAAGTAGAACCGGGCCCGCATGCTCAGCGTGCGGACGAACCCGGCCATGAGGGTGTTCTGCGAGCAGTCGGCCATGGCGCTGTGGAACTCGGCGTTGATGCGGGCCAGCTCGACGGGGTCGGTGGAGCGCCGCTGCCGGCCCACGATGTCGTCGAGGATGGCGAGCTGCTCGCCGGTGCGACGCTCGGCCGCCAGCGAGGCGGCGTGCGCCTCGAGGAATGTGCGGCTCTCGAACAGGTCGGCCAGCTCCTGCTCGCTGCGCCCGCGGACGAACGCGCCCTGGTGCGGCCGGAACTCGATCCAGCCGTCGACGCCGAGGGCGCGCAGGGCCTCGCGGACCGGGATGTGGCTGATGCCGAGCTGCTTGGCCAGGCCGTCGGCGTTGAGGTGCGCCCCCGGCTGCAGCACGCCCTGCAGGATGGCCTCTTCGAGGAGGTCGCGGACGTGCGGCGCGGTGCGCCCGGCGCGTTGCATGCGATTCAGCGGTGCGAGCCCGGCGATGCCGGTGGTGACGGCGCCCGTGGACACGATGCAACTCCCTCCGCGCGAACAGCGAGATCCTATCCGATCGTTCGCTGCCGACGGAGTGGCGCGGACGGGTAACTCTGCAGATCAGGGGCGGTTCCTGGCGCTTTACCGCGAGGCAACACAGCGGAAACGCGACGGTGATCCTATAGGTTGGGCCGCGGTGACCCGCGGCGGCGGAACCGTGCCCCGGCGGGGGTCCGTTGACCACCCCCGCCGCCGGATCTAAGGTATCCGTATGGCGATGCATTCAGTTCCGGATTGCGGAAAATGACCTGGGTCGCGGAGCTCACCGAGGCCCTCGGCGCTGAGAACGTCATCACCGACCCGGCCCGGCTGCGCACCTACGAGTGCGACGGTCTCACCGGCTACCGCGTGGTCCCGGCCATGGTCGTGCTGCCGCGGTCCACCGACGAGGTGGCCGCCGCGGTCCGGGTCTGCGCCCGGCACGGGGTCCCGTTCGTCGCCCGCGGCGCCGGCACCGGGCTGTCCGGGGGCGCGCTCCCGGTGGCCGACGGCATCGTCGTCTCGCTGCAGCGCCTGCGCCGCATCGTCGAGGTCGACCCCGTCAACCTGCGCGCCGTCGTCGAGCCGGGTGTCACGAACCTCGACATCAGCAAGGCCGCCGCTCCGTACGGGCTGTACTACGCGCCGGACCCGTCCAGCCAGCAGGTCTGCACCATCGGCGGCAACGTCGCCGAGAACTCCGGCGGCGCGCACTGCCTGAAGTACGGCTTCACCGTCAACCACGTGCTGGCCGCCGAGGTCGTCCTGGCCGACGGCACCGTCACCACGCTCGGCGGCGACTCGCCGCAGCTGCCCGGCTACGACCTGCTCGGCGCGTTCATCGGCTCCGAGGGCACGCTCGGCATCGTCACACAGGTCACCGTGCGGCTCCTGGCCAAGCCGGCCGCCGTCCGCACCATGGTGGCCGACTTCGCGACGGTGGCCGGCGCGGGCGACGCGGTCACCGGCATCATCGCGGCGGGCATCGTCCCGGCGGCCGTCGAGATGCTCGACAACCTCGCCATCCAGGCGGTCGCCGCGTCCACCGAGAGCGTCTACACCCCCGACACCGCCGCCGCGCTGGTCGTCGAGCTGGATGGCCCGCCCGACGACGTCGCCGAGCAGTTCGACGAGGTGCAGGAGATCTGCCGGGCGCACGGCAGCACGAAGATCATGCTGGCCAGGGACGCCGAGCATCGCGCGCTGATCTGGAAGGGCCGCAAGGCGGCGTTCGCCGCGGTCGGACGGATCAGCACCGACTACTTCGTCCAGGACGGCGTCGTGCCGCGTGGCCGGCTGGCCGAGGTGCTCGGCCGCATCGCCGCCATGGCCGACGACGCCGGCATCCGGGTCGCGAACGTCTTCCACGCCGGCGACGGCAACCTGCACCCGCTGGTCCTCTACAGCGAGGCCGAGGGCCAGCACGACCGCGCCGAGCAGCTGTCGACGGAGATCGCGGAGCTGTGCGTCGAGCTCGGCGGGTCGCTGTCGGGCGAGCACGGCATCGGCGCGGACAAGGCCTGCTCGATGCCGCGGATGTTCGGCGAGGACGACCTCGCGACGATGCTGCGGCTGCGCTCGGCGTTCGACCCCGACGGCCTGTGCAACCCCGGCAAGGTGTTCCCGACGCCGCGGCTGTGCGGCGAGCGGCCCGGGCGGTACCGGCCGCACCCGCTGGAGGAGGCCGGGGTGATCGAGCGGCTATGAGCGACACCTACCGGCCCACCGGCCTGGCCGAGCTGCGCGACGCCCTGGTGGACAGCAAGGGCGAGCGGCTGGCCGTCGCCGGGGGCGGCAGCGCAGCGGACTGGGGTGGTGCGCCCGAGCACGACGCCGTCCTCGACACCACCGGCATGAGCGGCCTGATCAGCTACAACCCGACGGACATGACGGTGGCCGTGCAGGCGGGCATGCCGTTCGCGACGCTGCAGGAGACGCTGGCCGAGAACGCGCAGTGGGTCGCGCTCGACCCGGCCCGCGCGGCCACCGTCGGCGGGCTGGTCGCGACGGCCGACGCCGGGCCGGTGCGGCACACGTACGGCACGTCGCGCGACTCCGTCATCGGCGTGACGGTCGTGCTGGCGGACGGGACGGTGGCCCGCTCCGGCGGGTACGTCATCAAGAACGTCGCCGGCTACGACCTCGCGAAGCTGTTCCACGGCTCGCTCGGCACGCTGGGCGTGCTGGCCGAGGTGATCCTGCGGCTGCACCCGCGCCCGGCGGCGACGGCGACCCTGGCGGTCCCGTGCGACGCGGCGACGGCCTTCGACCTTGGCGGGACGCTGGTCCACGGCGGCCTGGAGCCGGTCGCGTTGGAATGGTCGGACGGTGTTCTGCTCGCCCGCTTCGACGGGACGGCGGGCGGGGTCGAGGACCGCCTGCGCCGGGCCCGCGCACTCGCCGGCGCGGACGCGACCGAGGCGGCAGCAGACGCCTGGGATGCCGTCGCCGATCTCGTCCGCGGCACCGACGGTGACACCGTCGTCCGCCTCGGCACGGCGCCGGACCGCACAGCGTCGCTGGCCGCGCTGGTCGGCCGCGAGGCCTCGGCGCACGCCGTCGATGCCGCCATGGCCAGCAGCCCGTACGCCGGCGCGCACACCGTCCGGCTGCGTGGAGCGACGGCGGCCGCGCACGCCGCCGTCGTCACCGCCCTGCGTGGCGAGTACCCCGCCGCCACCATCTGCCGCTGGGCCGACGGCCTGCGCGACGAGCTGCCCGCGTGGGGCGAGCCGCCGCCCGCCGTCGCCGTCCTGCGCGCGGTCAAGCGCAGCTTCGATCCCGACGACCGCTTGTGCCCCGGAAGGTTCGCACCATGGTTCTGATCCCCGGCGAGACCGGCTCGTTCGACGCGCACCACCCGCCGCGGCGCGACCTGCTCGACGACTGCGTGCACTGCGGGTTCTGCCTGCCGACCTGCCCGACGTACCTCGTCGACGGCGAGGAGATGGACTCCCCGCGCGGGCGCATTTATCTGATGGACCTGGCCCAGCGCGGCGAGATCCCGCTCGACCGGACCATGGCCGGGCACATCGACTCCTGCCTGGGATGCCTGGCCTGCGTGCCGGCCTGCCCGTCGGGCGTGCAGTACGACCTGCTGCTCGAGGCGACCCGGCCGCAGCTCGAGCGGCACGTCCCGCGCACCCGCATGGACCGGCTGGTCCGCCGGGCGATCTTCGCGGTGTTCCCGTACCCCGCGCGCATGCGGGCGGCGGCGGTGCTCGGCGTGCTGTACCGGCGGCTGGGGCTGCGCTGGCTCGCGCACTCGCTCGGGATCGTGCACCGGCTGCCGGCCCAGCTGCGCGCCGCCGAGGACCTGCTGCCGCCGGTGCCGGTGCGCTCGCTGTTCCGCCGGCTCCCCGCGGGCGCGACGGCGGCCGGCGAGAAGCGGCTGCGGGTCGCCATGCTCGAGGGCTGCGCGCAGCGGGTGCTGTTCGGCGACGTCAACGCCGCGACCATGCGGGTGCTGGCGGCCGAGGGCTGCGAGGTCGTCGTGCCGCAGGGCCAGCAGTGCTGCGGTGCGCTCGAGCTGCACTCCGGCCTCGAGAACGACGCCGCCGCGCGCGCCCGCCGGATCGTCGACATCTTCGAGGAAGCCGAGGCGGACGTCGTCGTCGCCAACGTCGCCGGCTGCGGGTCGTCCATGAAGGAGTACGGGCAGCTGCTGCGCGACGACCCCGCCTACGCCGAGCGTGCCGCCCGGTTCGCCGCGTCGGTGCGCGACGTCCACGAGGTGCTCGCCGAGCTGGAGCCGCGGGCGCCCCGGCATCCCATCCACGCGAAGGTCGCGTACCACGACGCCTGCCACCTCGCGAACGCCCAGCGCATCCGCAAGCAGCCGCGTGACCTGCTGCGCGCCGTCCCGGGCGTCGAGGTCACCGACATCCCCGAGGCGGAGATCTGCTGTGGCTCGGCCGGCATCTACAACCTCGTCCAGCCGGACACCGCCGAGGAGCTGGGCCGGCGCAAGGCCGCCCACATCGAGTCGACCGCGCCCGACGTCATCGCCACCGCCAACGCCGGCTGCCTGCTGCAGGTGCGCCGCTTCCTCAGCGAGGACATCCCGCTGGTGCACCCGATCGAGATCCTGGACGCCTCGATCCGCGGCGTGCCGCTGGCGAAGGCGCGACGGTGACGGCGTCAGGCGCGGGTCTGGCCGATCAGCTCGTCGGAGAGGTCGCGGGCGGCCCGGGTCAGCAGCGGCACGGCGCGCTCCACGAGCTCGTCGGTGACCCGCGACGACGGCCCCGAGATGGACAGGGCGAGCTTCGACGGCGCGTCGGGCACGGCGACGGCGACACAGCGCACGCCGATCTCCTGCTCGCCGTCGTCCATGGCGTAGCCGCGTTCGGCGGTGAGGGCGATCTCGCGCACGAACGCCGCCGGGTCGGTGATGGTGTGCTCGGTCTGCTTCGGCATGCCGGTGCGCTGCAGCATCTCGTCGACCGTCCGCTCCGGCAGCGTCGCCAGCACGGCCTTGCCGACGGCGGTGCAGTGCGGCCAGACGCGGCGGCCGACCTCGGTGAACATCCGCATCGAATGGCGCGACGGCACCTGGGCGACGTATACGATCTGGTCACCGTCGAGCATCGCGAGGTTCGCCGACTCGCCCAGCTCGTCGACCAGGTGAGTGAGCTGCGGCCGCGCCCAGGTGCTGAGCATGGTCGAGGAGCTCTCGCCGAGCCTGATCAGGCGCGGCCCGAGGGCGTAGCGTCGCGACGGCTCCTGACGCAGGTAGCCGAGGTCGACGAGGGTACGGACGATGCGGTGGATGGTCGGCAGTGGCAGTCGCGAGACCGTGGCCAGCTGGGACAACCCCATGCTGCCGCCGTGGTCGGCCATGGTTTCGAGCAGGCCGAACGCGCGCTCGACCGACTGCACGCCACCCGAGCGAGCCCTCGACGAGGCAGGATCTTCCCCGTGCCGTCGGCCGGCGGCCCGTTGTCCGCTTTCCACACAGCAGATACTAACCTCCGCAATACGAACTTTGGAGAAGACGCATGGCAACACCCAGCCCGGGATACGCGATCACGGTCCGCGTCGAGGCGCCGTCCTCGTCGACGGCCACCAGTGGCCTGGCGGCCGCCGTCAGCGCGGCCGGGGGTGCGCTGACCGCTCTCGACGTGGTCGAGTCCTTCGCCGACCGGCTGGTCGTCGACGTCACCTGTGACGCCGTCGACTCCGACCACGCCGAGTCGATCACCAAGGCGCTGGCGCAGGTCGCCGGCGTCACCGTCCGGAAGGTGAGCGACCGGACGTTCCTCATCCACCTCGGCGGCAAGCTCGAGGTGAACCCCAAGGTGCCGCTCAAGCACCGCGACGACCTCTCCCGCGCGTACACGCCCGGCGTCGCCCGGGTCTGCCTCGCCATCGCCGAGAACCCCGAGGACGCCCGCCGGCTCACCATCAAGCGCAACACCGTCGCCGTCGTCACCGACGGGTCGGCCGTGCTGGGGCTGGGCAACATCGGCCCGGCCGCCGCGCTGCCGGTCATGGAGGGCAAGGCGGCGCTGTTCAAGCAGTTCGCCGGCGTCGACGCCTGGCCGGTCTGCCTCGACACCCAGGACAGCGACGAGATCGTGTCGATCGTCAAGGCCCTCGCGCCGGTGTACGGCGGCATCAACCTCGAGGACATCGCGGCGCCGCGCTGCTTCGAGATCGAGGCGCGGCTGCGCGAGGCGCTCGACATCCCCGTCTTCCACGACGACCAGCACGGCACCGCCATCGTGGTGCTCGCGGCGCTCTACAACGCGCTGCGGGTGGTCAAGAAGTCGCTCGACGACGTCCGCGTGGTCGTGAGCGGCGTCGGCGCGGCCGGGCACGCGATCATCCGGCTGCTGGCCGCCCAGGGCGTCACCGACATCGTCGCCTGCGACCGCCGCGGCGCCGTCCACCCCAACGGCGAGGGCCGCGACGAGTTCCGCCGCTGGATCGCCGAGAACACCAACCCGCGCGGCGTCACCGGCACGCTCAAGGAGGTGCTGGCCGGCGCCGACGTCTTCATCGGCGTCTCCGGTCCGAACCTGCTCACCGGCGACGACATCGCGACCATGGCGTCGGACGCGATCGTGTTCGCGCTGGCCAACCCCGACCCCGAGGTCGACCCCATCGCCGCGCGCGAGCACGCCGCCGTCGTCGCCACCGGCCGGTCGGACTTCCCGAACCAGATCAACAACGTGCTGGCGTTCCCCGGCTTCTTCCGCGGCATGCTCGACGCCGGCGCGCACGAGATCACCGACGCCGCCATGCTCGCCGCGGCCCGGGCCATCGCCGACGCCGTCGGGCCCGAGCAGGTCAACGCCAGCTACATCGTCCCGTCGGTCTTCGACCCCGAGGTCGCTCCCGCCGTCGCCGCCGCCGTCAAGCACGCGGCCCACGCGACCGCCTGACGCCTCGAGTCTGCTCGCTGGTCTGGGCCGCCGGCCCAGACCAGCGACTCGGTCGGGCAACGCGTCAGTCGAGCCGTATCAGGAGCCGGTCGATGATCAGCTCGGTCGCGGAGGTGAGGTCGTAGCCGTCTGGGCGGCGGACCATCAGCGGTTCGAGGTCGACCTGGAATGAGCGGTCGGCGAGCTTGGCGCGCAGGTTTGCGATGGCCTTGGCCGAGGTGAGGCCGTCCGGCCGGTACGGCGCGAACGCGTCGAGGATCTCGTCCGCAGGGATCTCCAGTTCCACCAGCGCGAGCCACAGGTCGAAGAGATCGCGTCCCTTCGAGCGCTGGTAGAGGGCGCGGATCTTGGTGGCCACCAGCTCTGCGGTGTGGAAGGTCAGGACCTCGGCCTCACCGGTCCACCACGGCGAGTCGACCCGATGAACGAGGCGGTGGTGCGGCCTGGCAGGGGATCGCTCATGGGTGTTGACCTCGATCTTAATGCGGATCCGCGTGCCCTCGGTCGATGTGGTGCGCCACAGCACCTTCGGATGCTGCGTGATTCGGGTGCGGACCTCGAACCCAAGCGTCTCGCCCAGGTCGGTGAGAGCGCGCGTCATCTCACGGATGCCGCCAGAGCTCGACCGGACATAGTCGAGATCTTCGCTGTAGCGGTACGCGGCGCCGACATGGAGCTTGTGAAAGGCGGTCCCGCCGCGGAAGACGAGTTCCTCGCCGAGATAGGTATCTGTCGCGATCGCACAGATCGCCCGGGAGAGCAGCAGATCCTGCTCGACTTGCGCCGTCGTCGGCCACGGATGGGCTACGGACCACGAGGTGATGGCGTCGCGGGGGATCACCAGGACTCCTCTTCGACCTCTCGGTTGATGCGCAGGCGCCACCGCGTGTCCAGCCCGCCCTCGTGCGGGCCGGTCGGGTCGAGCAACGAGGGTGAAGTCGTCCTGGCGTACACGGCCTCGCGCAGCGGTTCGAGGTCCACCCCAGGCGCGAAGCGATCGAGGAACCACCCGGCGCGCCGTCCCACCGTCGCCGCAAACAGTTCTGCCGCCTGGGCGAGGGCCTCGACATCGAGTCGGCTCTGGTCGGCGAGTTCGGCGATGACGGTGGCCGCGTTGTCGATTCCGCCGGCTGCATCGAGGTCGGCCGCGATGTCCAGCACCGTCAGCTCAGGCGTCGCCACCCGGGCGGTACCGGACCGCGTCTGCTGCTCCACCACCGGCCGGTCTCGCACTGAGTCACGTTCCAGGAAGGTGAACCGGGAACGCCCGATTCGACGTGATCGCACATGCCGGCCAGTGGCCACCTGGAAGACCTGCGGCGCCTGGTGAGAAGCGCCGTGGAGCTCGGCGGCGGACAGCCAGCCCACGTAGTAGTCGACATCCAGGTGCCGCATGAGGACGTCGACGATTTCGATGCCGGGTGGCGCCCCCCACGTCCTGAACTCCGGGGACACGGGGATCCAGAGCCCGTGCGCCGGCGTCACCCATTCTCCTCGGCGCGTCGGAGCGTGTAACCGCCGCCGGACCTGGTCCGGCGGCACGGCTAGCAGGTCCGCTGCGTCAGCGGTCGTCACGGCTCCCACGCCCAGGGAGAGCAGCCGGTCGGCGAGTTCCGGTGCCCGCACACGGTCGGCATCCCGGTTGTTCATATGGACAATCGTCACGCTTTCCGTGACGTTTTGCAATATCAATCACGGCGCCGTGTGCCTGGCCCGGGCGAGACGAGACCCGCCGCCCGGTTGTGCCGGGCGGCGGGTTCGGTGTGCGTGAGCCGTGTCGTTCGTCAGGGCATGCGCTCGTAGGCGGGCAGGGTGAGGAAGTCGACGTAGTCGTCGGCGAGGGAGAGGTCGGTGAAGGTGGCCCGGGCCTCGGCCCAGTGGACGCCGCCGAAGGCGTCGGCGCCGACGCGCTGCTCGATGGCCGCGCACTCCTCGTCGATGAGCCGCTCGACCAGCTCGCGGGTGACCTGCTGGCCGTCGGCGAGCTTGACCCCGTTGTGCCGCCACTGCCAGACCTGGCTGCGACTGATCTCGGCGGTGGCGGCGTCCTCCATGAGGTTGTTGATGCCGACGGCGCCGGTGCCGCCCAGCCAGGCGGCGAGGTACTGGACGCCGACGGAGATGTTGCCGCGCAGGCCGGCCTCGGTGACCTCACCGGGCGTCGAGGCGACGTCGAGCAGCTGCGCGGCCGTCACCTGGACGTCGTCGCGGGTGCGGTCGATCTGGTTCGGCCGGTCGCCGAGGACGGCGGTGAACGCGTCGCGGCAGGTCTCGACCATGCCGGGGTGTGCCACCCAGGAGCCGTCGAAGCCGTCGCCGGCCTCGCGCGTCTTGTCGTCCTGGACCTTCGCGAACGCGGCCGCGTTGATCTCGGGGTCGCGGCTGGGGATGAACGCCGCCATGCCGCCGATGGCGTGCGCGCCGCGCTTGTGGCAGGTGCGCACGAGCAGTTCGGTGTAGGCGCGCATGAACGGCACCGTCATGGTGACGGAGTTGCGGTCCGGCAGCACCCAGTCCGAGCCGCGGGTGCGGAAGTTCTTGATGACGCTGAACATGTAGTCCCAGCGGCCGGCGTTGAGGCCCGCGGAGTGCTCGCGCAGCTCGTAGAGGATCTCCTCCATCTCGAACGCGGCCGGGTAGGTCTCGATGAGGACGGTGGCGCGGATGGTGCCGCGCGGGATGCCCAGCGCCTCCTGGCCGATGACGAACGCGTCGTTCCAGAGCCGCGCCTCGAGGTGGCTCTCCATCTTCGGCAGGTAGAAGTACGGGCCCTGGCCGCGGTCGAGTTGGTTCTGACCACTGGTCGCGAGGTACAGCGCGAAGTCGACGAGGCCGCCCGACGTCGGCTCGCCGTCGACGAGGATGTGCTTCTCGGGCAGGTGCCAGCCGCGCGGCCGGACGACGATCGTGGCCAGCGGCTGGTCGGTACGCAGCGCGTAGTGCTTGCCGTCGGGGTTGGTGAACTCGATGGTCCCCTCGATGGCGTCGAGAAGGTTGAGCTGGCCGCCGACGACGTTCTCCCACAGCGGGGTGTTGGCGTCCTCCTGGTCGGCCAGCCACACCTTCGCGCCGGAGTTGAGCGCGTTGATGGTCATCTTGCGGTCGGTGGGGCCGGTGATCTCGACCCGGCGGTCCTCGAGGCCGGGCGCCGGCGGCGCGACCCGCCACGAGTCGTCGGCGCGGACGTCCGCTGTCTCGGGAAGGAAGTCGAGCTGGGCGCCCGCGGCGATGGCGGCCGTGCGCTCGGCGCGTCGCTGCAGCAGCTCGAGCCGGCGCGGGTTGAGCTCGCGGTGCAGCCGTTCGATGAGGCTGAGCGACGTCGGGGTCAGCACCTCGTCGAACCGTTCGTGCAGAGGACCGGTGACCTCGATACCCGCCATGGTGCGCACTCCTCAATTTCCGCTATTCGGAAGTTGCTATCCGAATAACAGGATACGGGCGCGCTGAAGCGACGGTCAACCGAGTGTGAGCGAATCAGCTCTGGGTCTTGAGCTGCAGGGCGGCGCCGAACCGTTCGATGTGGCTGCGCATCTCGGTGCCGGCCAGCTCGGGGTCGCGGCGGCGCAGTGCCTCGAGCACCGGCACGTGCGTCTCGGCGATGGCGCCGAGGTCGAAGTCGGACGTGATGACGCTGACCAGCGTGCGCGCCTCGATGCGCAGCGACCGCCAGACCTCGAGCAGGGTCTGGTTGCCGGCCGCCTCGAGGATCAGCTCGTGGAACCGGGCGTCGTGGACGAGCTGCTGGTGGACGTCGTTGCGGGTGGCAGCCTCGCGCATGCCGGTGAGCTCGGTCTCGAGGCCGGCGAGGAGGTCGTCGGTGACGAGCGGGGCGGCGGCGCGCCCGGCCACCTCCTCGAGCGCGGCGCGGACCGGGTAGATCTCGGCCAGCTCCTTGGCGGTGACGGCGCGCACGCGGGCGCCGCGGTAGGGCTCGCTCTCGATGAAGCGCATGGCCTCGAGGTCGCGGACGGCCTCGCGGATGGGCGCCTGGCTCACGCCGAACTCCTGGGCCAGCTGCAGCTCGATGATGCGGGTCCCCGGAGGGTAGGTGCCGTCGAGGATGCGCTCGATGATCAGTTCCTTGATCTGCTCGCGCAGTACGGTGCGGTTCAGGGCTGCCACGCGTCGACCTCCTGCTCCTGCGGATGGCCGCGGCCCGGTGGGGCCGCCGCCGGCCGGCCCGCGAGCTTGTCCCACAGCGAGCCGGCGTTGAGCGTCTGGATGTGCTGCATCATGTACCCCTGCCCGACGTCGACGGGGTAGCGCTCGGCGAACGACACGCGCTCGACCGTCTCCGGGCGCGACCAGCCCAGGGCGACGGCCTCGGCGACGGCGTCGACCCACTCGAGCAGCACCTTGCGCTGGACGTCGAGGTACGACGGCGTGGTGACGGGTCCGTGGCCGGGCACCACGTGGTCGACGTCGAGGGCGGCGATGCGCTCGAGCGCCGTCAGCCACTGGTCGATGTCGGAGTTCATCAGCCAGGTCTGGCACTCGGAGAAGACGGTGTCGCCGGTGAACACCACCCGCTCCTGCGGCACGTAGACCGCCGTCTGGCCGGGGGTGTGGCCGGGCGTGTGCAGCAGATGGAAGGTGTGCCGGCCGACCGTCAGCGTGAGGTCGCCGGTGAAGACGACGGTGGCGCGATGCGCCTCGGCGAAGTACTGCTCGCGCGACGGCAGCAGCTCGGCGCCGCCGGGGTCGTCCATGGGGACGGCCGAGGCGGCGTAGTCGAACGGCTCGAGCTCCGGCCCGCCGGCCATGAACAGCCGGTCGATCTCGCGGTGGTTGACCAACTCGCCGGCGCCCTTGAACCAGTGGTTGCCGAAGACGTGGTCGACGTGGTGCTCGGTGTTGACGACGTAGCGGACGGGGCCGTCGCGCTCGGCCTCGGAGCGCAGCCGGACGGCGTGCGTGGGCAGCTGCGGGGTGTCGATGACCACGACGCCGTCGCTGGTGGTGACGACGCTCGGGTTGCAGCCGCGCACCGTGGTCACGGTCCGGACGTTCGGCGTCACCGTCTCCACGGGATCGTCCTCCACGGCAGGTATCGATTATCGACAGTGTAGCGGGGAAGCGGTATCCGGGCCGGTCGCAACGGTTGGTCGACACAACCGTTCGTGCTTGACAAAGAACCGCTCGCAATGATTGATTATCGATAATCAATGGTTGGGAGGCCGCGCGGATGACTCGGTACGTGACGTACGCAGCCGACGGCGCCACCCGGGTCGGATACCTCGACGGCGACGACGTCGTCGACCTCGGGTTCGACGGCGACATGGTGGCGTTCATCGAGGCCGGAGCGCCGCACGGGACCACCCGCCGGGTCCCCGACGCCGTGCTCAGGGCGCCGCTGCGACCACGCACCATCCGCGACTTCCTGGCCTTCGAGGGCCACCTCATCAACGCGTTCGGCCGGCTCGGCCGCGAGATCCCCGGCGAGTGGTACGAGGTCCCGGCCTACTACAAGGGCCTGCCCGACACCGTCATCGGGCCCGAGGAGGAGATCCCCTGGCCCGCGTACACCGACGAGCTGGACCACGAGCTCGAGCTGGCGGTCATCATCGGCCGGCAGGGCAAGGACATCACGACCGGCGCGGCGATGGACCACGTCTTCGGGTACACGCTCTGGAACGACATGTCGGCGCGCGACGCCCAGCGCAGCGAGCTGCCGGTCGGCATGGGCCCGGGCAAGGCGAAGGACTGGGACGGCTCCAACGTGCTGGGCCCCTGCATCGTCACGCCCGACGAGATCGACCCCGGCAACACCTGGCTCACGGTGCGCATCAACGGCGAGGAGTGGGGCCGCGACACCACCGCCAACATGCGCTACACCTTCGCCGACCTCATCGCCTACGCCTCCGAAGAGCTGACGCTGCGCCCGGGGGAGCTGCTGGGTTCCGGAACCGCCAAGGGCGGCTCCGGGCTGGAACTCGATCGCCGGCTCGAGCCCGGTGACGTGATCGAGCTGGAAGCCGAACCGGTGGGGGTGCTGCGCAACCGCGTGGGCCCCCGCCCCATCCGAAAGGACTGACATGGCATTCGTCGTCGCCGCCGTCTGGAAGGCCAAGCCCGGCGAGGAGGGCCGCGTCCGCGAGGTCATCGAGACCATGACGCCGCTGTCCCGCGCCGAGGACGCGTGCCTGTACTACCAGGCGCAGGTGTCGCCCGACGACCCCACCACGTTCTTCCTGTACGAGCAGTACGCCGACGCCGACGGGTACGAGGCGCACAAGGCGTCGGAGCACTTCCAGAAGCACGTGTTCGGCTACATCATCGAGTACCTCGAGGCCCGCGAGGTCAAGACCTACGAGACCATCGACGTCTGAGTGGGCTCCATGAGCCAGGGTTTCCTCACGACCGTCGATCCCGCCACGGGGACGGAGCTCTCGTCGTACCCCGTCATGGATCCCCGGACGGCGCACGACCTGCTGGATCGCGCCGTCCGGGCGCAGGCCGAGTGGGCCCGGGCCGACCGCCACGACCGGGCCCGCATGGTCGCCACCCTCGGCGAGGCGCTGCGCCGCGACCAGAAGAGCCTGGCCGAGCTGGCGGTCGCCGAGATGGGCAAGCCCATCGGCGAGGCCATGGCCGAGGTGGCCAAGTGTGCCACCGCCTGCGACTACTACGCCGAGCACGGCCCGGCGGCGCTGGCCGACGAGTTCGTCGACGGTGTCGGCGGTCCCGGCGCCCGGGCCTGGACCCGGTACGAGCCGCTGGGTGTGCTGCTCGCCGTCATGCCGTGGAACTTCCCGTTCTGGCAGGTGCTGCGGGTCGTGGCGCCGGCGCTGGTGGCCGGCAACGCCGTCCTGCTGAAGCACTCGCCCAACGTCACGGGCTGCGCGCTCGCGCTGGAGCGGCTGTTCCTCGACGCCGGGCTGGCCCAGGGGCTGTTCGGCGCGCTGGTGCTGGCCGAGTCCGACGTCCCGGCGGTCGTGGCCGAGCTGGTCGCCGACGACCGCGTCGCCGCCGTCACGCTCACCGGCAGCGAACGGGCCGGCTCCGCCGTCGCCTCGGCGGCCGGAGCGGCGATCAAGAAGAGCGTGCTCGAGCTGGGCGGGTCCGACCCGTTCGTCGTGCTCGACGACGCCGACCTCGACACCGTCGTGACCCGGGCCGTCGCCTCCCGCTACCTCAACGGCGGGCAGAGCTGCCTGTCGGCGAAGCGGTTCGTCGTGCACGAGAGCCTGGCCGCGGAGTTCGCGGCGGCGCTCGCCGCGGCCACCGCGGCGCTGGTGGTCGGCGACCCCGCCGACCCGGCGACGCAGATCGGGCCGCTCGCCCGGGCCGACCTCGTCGACACCCTGGACGCCCAGGTCCGCCGCTCCGTGGCCGACGGCGCCCGGGTGCTGGTGGGCGGGGCGCCCATGGACGGGCCGGGCTGCTGGTACGCGCCCACCGTCCTGGCCGGCGTGACCCCGTCGATGCCGGTCATGACGGAGGAGACGTTCGGCCCCGTGGCCGCCGTCGTCGCCGTCGCCGATGACGACGCCGCCGTCGAGGTGGCCAACCGGACGAGGTACGGGCTGGCCGCCAGCGTGTGGTCGCGCGACACCGAGCGGGCGCTGCGGGTGGGCGCGCGCCTCACGTCAGGCGCGCTGTTCGTCAACGCCGTCGTCGCCTCGGACAGCCGCATGCCGTTCGGCGGCGTGAAGCGGAGCGGCTACGGCCGCGAGCTCGGCGTGGCGGGTGCCCGCGAGTTCACCAACCTGCGCAGCATCGTCGTCGGCACCGCCGGCGCCTGAGCACCGAGGAGGACCGATGAGCGTCACCATCACGCGCGTCTCGACCGCCGACTACGAGTGGAAGCGCGAGG
Source organism: Jiangella mangrovi (assembly GCF_014204975.1). Classification (NCBI taxonomy): domain Bacteria; kingdom Bacillati; phylum Actinomycetota; class Actinomycetes; order Jiangellales; family Jiangellaceae; genus Jiangella; species Jiangella mangrovi. Next base: position 1,627,195 of record NZ_JACHMM010000001.1, on the reverse strand, counting down.
TCCCGATCACCAACGGGCTGCACACGTACACCACGTCGGAGATGACCGTCGTCAAGGTCGAGACCGACGCCGGCGTCACCGGCTACGGCGTCGGGCGGCCGCGCGCCGGCGAGAACGAGTTGCGGGCGTCGTTCCTGGCGCAGCTGCCCGGCCGCGACGCCCTCATGACCGAGCGCATCTGGGCCGACCTGTGGAGCCCGAAGCTCTCCGGCCGGCGCGGCAACGAGACCCGGGCGCTGTCGTCCATCGACATCGCGCTGTGGGACATCAAGGCGAAGGTCGCCGGGCTGCCGCTGTACGCGCTGCTCGGCGGGTACCGCAAGGACATCCCGATCTACATCGCCGGCGGCTACTACACCGAGGGCAAGGGCGTCGGCGGGCTGCAGGACGAGCTGTCGTCGTACGTCGCGCTGGGTGCCCGCGCCGTGAAGATGAAGATCGGCGCCGTCCCCATCCACGAGGACGTCACCCGCATCGCCGCCGCCCGCGAAGCGGTCGGTCCCGACGTCAAGCTCCTCCTCGACGCGAACTGCGCGTACCGCTATTACGAGGCCATCCAGCTCGCGCGGCGGGCCGAGCCGTACGAGCCGTACTGGTTCGAGGAGGCCGTCCAGCCCGACGACTACGAGGGCTTCCGCAAGATCGCCGCCCACACGACGATCCCGCTCGCGACCGGCGAGAACGAGTACACCAAGCACGGGTTCCGCGACCTCATCGCCACCCAGGCCGTCGCCATCCTCAACCCCGACGTCCGCTACATGGGCGGCGTCACGGAGTTCATGAAGGTGGCCGCGATGGCGCAGGCGCACGGGCTGGACATCTGCCCCCACGGCGACCAGCAGGCGCACCTGCACCTGCTGGCCGCGATCCCGAACGCGCCGCTCCTCGAGTTCTACCCGAAGGAGGTCAACGCCATGGCGGGTCGTGTGTACCGGCACACGCCGGAGCTCAACGCCGACGGCACCGTCACCGTCCCCGAGGTCCCCGGCGCCGGCCTCGACCCCGACGAGGACGCCCTGGAGCCGCACCGCATCGCCTGACCCCTCCCGGACCGCTACCTGCTCAGGCGGCGCAGATCCTCCAGTTCGGCGACGGCGGCGGAGAGGGCATCGGTCAGCTGGGTGACCTGGACCTGCAGACTGCGCAGGGCCTGCGCATTGCTGAGGGTTTCGACGTGGACCGGCCGGCGCTTGCTGAGGTCGCCTCGCGCGGCAACGCTCTTCGCCAGGTCGATGGCGTTGCGCATGATGATGATGTTGTGCTGCATGGCGAGCCCCCTGCCTGCGGCGCCACGCCTCGATGCGCGGCGTGGTCGCACTGTAGGAGGGGCGGCGGACACTTCTCGCCGCACGAATCCTCGTTGATCTTGGAGTAAGCGCGGAATTGAAGGGCGATATGTCGGGCGATTGATGGCCCGGTTTCTCCAAGATCAACGCGGGCGGCGTGGCGATCGAGGCGCGTCGGACAGTTGCCGCCGTCAGGTGCCGAGCATGCTCAGTCCGCCGTCCGCCGCCAGGAAGGTCCCGGTCAGATGGGCGGCGTCGTCGGAGGCGAGGAAGAGCGCCAGCCCCGCCATCTCCTCCGCCGTCGCCACCCGCTCCAACGGGGTCGACGCGAGCAGCGTCGGCTCGCGCTCGGCCCATTCCGGGCGCGACAGCGTCGACGGGGTGGCGACGAAGCCGGGCGCGAACAGGTTGACGCGGACCGACGGGGCCAGCGCGTGCGCGTAGGACTTCGTGACGCCCAGCAGCCCGGCCTTCGCCGCCGCGTACTGCGGTGCCCGGGCGCTGCCCCGCACCACGACCGCCGACCCGACGTTGACGATCGCGCCGCCGCCCTGGTCGACCATGCGCCGGCCGAACTCGTGCACGCAGATCAGCGTGCCCTTGAGGTCGGTGTCGATGACGCGGTCCAGCGACGACGGCGTCAGCTCGGTCCACGAGCGCTGCTCCGGGATGGGCGTCCCGGCGTTGTTGACCAGGACGTCCACCCGCCCGAGCGCAGACCACGCGGCCGACGCGAGCGCCGTCACCTCGTCCCAGCGGGCGATGTCCGCCTTCAGCAGCACCGCCGAGCCGCCCGCATCCGAGATGCGCCGTACGGTCGACGCTGCGCCGGCCGACGACCGCCGGTAGTGCACGCCGACCCGGGCGCCCTCGGCGGCCGCCCGGACCGCGATGGCCGCGCCGAGCCCCGTCCCGGCCCCGGTGACGACGACGGTCCGCCCGGCGAACCGGCCGGCGGCCCCACCGGTCAACCGAGGTCCTCGCGGGGCACGAGGTCGTGGCGGGTCTCGTGGCCGGCGAAGCAGCGCAGCAGCTCGTCGACCATGAGGTCGAAGAAGCGCGGCCCGCACTCGGCCGTCACGCCGGCGATGTGCGGGGTGAGGAAGACGTTCGGCAGGGTCCGCAGTTCGGAGTCGGCCGGAATGGGCTCCGGGTCGAACACGTCGAGGCAGCCGACGACGTCGCCCCGCCGCAACCGCTCGAGCAGCGCATCAGAGGACACGACCGGGCCGCGCGACACATTGACGAACACCGCGCCCGGCTTCAGGGCGCCCAGCTCAGCGGCCCCGATCATCCCGCGGGTCTGCGACGTCAGCGGCGCGAGCACGACCACCACGTCGGACAGCTCGAAGAGCCGCGACAGGCTGGTCATCGTGAGGTCGTAGACGTCGGCCAGCACCCGCGGCGCGTACGGGTCGTGCACCAGCACGTTCACCCGGAACGGCGCCAGCAGCTCGACCAGCCGTCGCCCGATGTGCCCGAATGCCACCAGCCCGACGGTCTTGCCGGTCAGCTCGCCGCGCAGGTAGGCGGGGTCGGCGCGCAGCTCCATGCGGTCGGTGAACAGCACCTCGCCCGCGATCATCCGCCGGAACAGCGATCCGGCGTTGCGCAGCCCGTTGAGGATCAGCCCGAGCGCCCACTCGGCGACGGGGTCGGACGAGCCGTGCGTGGTGTCGACCGCCCGCACGCCGCGGGAACGGGCGGCCGCGACGTCGACGCGCCGGCCGAACCGGTCGCCCTGCAGGTCGCCGACGAGCTTCAGCCGTGGCGCAGCGTCGAGCACCGACGGCGTCACCTTGGGGCAGCCCTTCGAGATGACCAGGCCGTCCAGATCCGCCGCGAACGAGGCCAGCCGCTTCTCGGCAGCGGCATCGTACGGCGGCGGGTCGGTGTACCCCTTGGAGTCGTCCTCGAAGTCGGCCCAGACGACATCGGCCACTCCGCGCAGCTTCTCCAGCGACGACGGCGTCACCGTGAGGTCGCGCGTGCGCCGGTTGCAGGCGATCCCGACCCGCAGCGCACCGGGGCCGCCGTCGGCGGACAACGTCTCGGTCATGCCACAGAGCTCCTCGCCGGCAGCAGCGCCGCCAGGTTGCCGCCGAGCACGCCCGGCAGGTCGGCGGGGTCGATGAACGTGCAGTGCCGCCGCACGATCTCCAGCGTCTGCCGGTAGGTCAGCGCCCGCCGGTGCACCGGGTGGTCCGACGCCCACACCAGCCGGTGCGGCCCCCACTCGTCGTGGAAGGCGCGGGCGACGTCGAGCCGGGCGGCGTGCGGATACTCCCACGGCTCGGACGAGGCGTAGTACCAGCCGGACACCTTGACGAACAGGTTCGGCAGGTCGCGCCCGGGCAGCACCAGCCGGAGCCCCTCGTCGGCCCCGCCCGGCCAGTTGAGGACGTTGCCCAGGTGGTGCACGACGATCGGCAGCGCCGGGTTCTCGCGCGCCACCACCCGCAGATCCTCGTGCCAGGGCGGCGCCGCGGCGAGGCTCAGCACCAGCCCCAGCGACGCCGCCGTGCGGAAGAACGCCCGGCCCTCGTCGCCGACCAGCCAGCCGTCGTTCTCCTTGGCCAGGTAGTGCGTCACCACCCGCACGCCGTACCGCGAGACCGCCTCGCGCAGCCGGTCCGCCGCGCCCGGCCGGTGGTAGTCCGGCGTCCACCGGCAGTCGACGTCGGCGGCGTGCACCAAGCGGTCGGGAAACCGCCGCACCGCCGCCGCCACGTACGCGTTGTTGTCGGTGTTGCGGTCGATGCCGGCCGCCACGACCAGCGCGCGGCCGACCCCGTTCTGGTCCATCTCGAACAGCAGGTGCTCGACGCTGCCGCGGGTGGCGTCGTCGGGCACCGGCGGCTGGTACGGCCAGCGCGGCCAGGCGTGCGCGTGCGCGTCGACGACCTCGGACGGCGGCACCGCCCCGCCCTCAGCGGTAGGCGACGGAGCCATCGGGCCGCCGGGGCGTCTTGGGCTTGCGCGGGAACGTCGGGGTCGCGGCCAGGCCGGCGTCGTCGAGCTCGATGCCGAGACCGGGCACCTCGGGGACGACGAAGTAGCCGTCGACGATCTGCGCCACCTGGTTCACGACCGCCGACCACGGCGCCACCGTCTGGTCGCGGTGCTCCTGCACCTCGTAGTTGGGCGTCGCGGCGCCGAGCTGCACGTGCGCCGCCGTCGCCACCGGCCCGGACGGCACGGCGTGCGGGATGACGCCGACGTGGTGCGCCTCGGCCAGCGCGCAGATCTTGCGCAGGTGCGTGAACCCGCCGGCGATGCCGATGTCGGGGCGCACGTGGTGCACGCCCGCGGCCTCGATGTACTCGCGGAACTCCCAGATGGTGGTGTTGCGCTCGCCGGCCGCCATGGGTACCCGCGACTTCGCCGACACCTCGCCGAAGGACAGGACGCTGTCCGGCGGCACCGGGTCCTCGACGAACAGCGGCCGGGTGTCCTCGAGCTCGCGGATCAGCGCGATCGCCTCGCCCGGCGACATGTTGCGGTGCAGCTCGAAGCCGAGGTCGACCTCGGGCCCGACGGTGTCGCGGACGGCGTGCGCGCGCTCGACGAGGTCGGCGATGCGCGCGGCGTGCGGCATGGTGTGGTGCTCGGGCTGGAACAGCAGCACCTTGAGCGCGGTGTACCCCTCGGCGACCCCGGCGGCGGCAGCCGCGTTGACCTCGTCGACGGTGCCGTAGCGCAGCACCAGCATGGCCCGGACGCGGTCGCGGACCCGGCCGCCGAGCAGCTCCCACACCGGCGCCTGCAGGTGCTTGCCGCGGATGTCCCAGAGCGCCTGGTCGATGGCGCTGAGCGCGCTGGTGACCTCCATGCCACGCATGGACCGGCCGCGGTAGAGGTCGAGCCAGTGGTGCTCGACCCGCATCGGGTCCTCGCCGCGCAGCCGCTCGGCGAACGACTTCACGATGACCTCGACCGACTCGGGCCACATGAAGAACGTGGACTCGCCGACGCCGGTCAGCCCGGTGTCGGTGTGGACGCGGACGAACAGCCAGTCGTGCGCGGTGAACGTCTCGATGTCCTCGATCTTCACGAGGTGGTCTCCTTCACGGGGTAGACGAAGGCCGGCTCGCGGCGCACGGACGGTGCCTCGATCAGCTCCAGGACGGCGGCCAGCGGGTGGTCGGTGTCGAAGTAGGCGAACGCGCCGTCGCCGGTGGCACCGAAGCCGCGGGCGCTCTGCAGCGGCCGGTAGCCGGCGGCCAGGACGCGCTCGACGGCGGCGGCGTGGTCGTCGACGTAGACGCCGAGGTGGTGCAGGCCCTCGCCGTGCTCGGCCAGGTGGTCGGCCCAGATGCTCGGCCCGGACAGCGGCTGCACGAGCTCGAACTGGACGGTGTCGGTCCAGGCCAGCGCGTGCCGGATGCTGAACTCGGCCGGCTCGCCCAGGTAGGTCATGTCCTTCAGGACGCCCGGGCCGAGCTCGTACGCCGTCCACGGGCCGACACCCAGCTGCTCGGTCCACGCGCGCACCGAGGCGTCGAGGTCGCGGACCACGAGCGCCACCTGCTTGATCGGACCGGCGATGGTCGGCACGTCCAGTCCCGGGATCATCGGGCCACCTCCGTCAGGCCGAGCTGCGCGTCGACGGGGTCCTGGTAGGCCGACACCGTCGCGTCCAGCAGTTCCTTCATGGTGACCGGCCGCCCGAGCAGGCCGCTCTCGTAGGCGCCCAGCAGGCCGGCGACGGCGGTGGTGCCGCCCTCGCCGTCGACCTCGGGCGGGGTGCCGGTGAGCACGGCGCGGCCGAAGTCGTGCAGCTCGATGGCCAGGCCGCCCGCGTCGGCCTCGCCCGCCGGCAGGTCGTACTCGACGCCGTCGGCCCCGAACAGCGCGGACGTGACGTCGTCGAGCGCGAAGTCCGGCAGCTCGGCCAGGATCTCGCGCCCGGTCAGCGTGGCGCCGTCGCGGTGCAGGACCGGGCCGCGGCCGCTGCGGTCCTTCGAGATCTCCAGCGACCCGAGCCGCCCGTGGATGCTGCGCGACAGGTAGCGCTTGCCGAGCCCCGAGTTCACGTAGGACAGCTGCACGCGCACGCCGGACTCCATGCGGTACAGCGCGACGACGGAGTCCTCGCCGGTCGCGGTGACCTGCTCGGGCAGCTTCTCCCAGGCGGCGCGGTAGGCGGGGAGGTCGCGCGACGGCGACGGCCGGCGGCGCCGTACGGGCTCGGCGATGAAGCCGTCGCCGTAGACGCTCGCGATGGGCCCGAAGTAGTACTGGAACACGTCGGTCAGGTGCACGCCCATGTCGAGGCCGATGGCGCCGCGGTCCTTGAGGTGCCGCCACGGCGTGGTGATGATGAGGTCGCTGCCGCCCAGCCGGGTCTCCTGGGCCAGGAAGACCTCGCCCAGCAGCCCGGCGTCGAGGACGGCGCGCACCAGCCGGTTCGGTGGGTCGCGGCGGTAGTTCTCCGCCGTTGCCAGGACGGCGCCCGACGCCGCGGCCGCCTCGACCATGGCCAGGCAGGACCGGACGGTGATGCCCAGCGGCTTCTCGCTCAGCACGTGCTTGCCGGCCCGCAGCGCCGGCAGCGTGACGGCGAGGTGGCTGCTGGCCTCGGTGACGACGTCGAACGCGGCGATGTCCGGGTCGGCGACGGCGTCGGCGATGGACAGGTGCACCTTGGGCCGGCGGCCGAGCAGCTCCTCGGCCTCGCCGGCGGCGCGCTGTGCGGCGGTCTCGTCGAGGTCGCAGACGGCGACGAGGTCGACGGTGGACAGCCCGGTGCGCTGCAGCGCGGCCAGGCCCAGGATGTGCCGGCTGCCCATGCCGCCGCAGCCGACCAGGCACAGCGCCACCCGGTCCGAGGTCATCGCACCTCCTCCTCGGCCTGCAGGAAGCCCTTCATCGCGGCGAAGTCCACGTCGAAGCCGAGGCCCGGCCGGTCCGGGGGCGAGAGCCGGCCCTCGGCGTCCAGCTCGAGCCGCTGCTCGAACATGACCTCCTTCAGCGTGTTCAACGCGTTGTCGTAGTACTCCACGATGAGCCCGTTCGGCTGCGATGCGACCAGGTGCACGTGGATCTCCTGGTCGCCGTGCGGCGCGACGGGGATCTGGTGGGTCTCGGCGAGGGTCGCGCACTTGCGCCACTCGGTGATGCCGCCCAGGATCTGCGCGTCGGCGTTGAGCACGTCGGCGGCCCCGGCGTCCAGCACGTCCTTGAAGCCGAACCGGGTGTACTCGTTCTCGCCCAGCGCCACCGGCAGGTCGCTGCCTCGGGCCAGCGCGGCGGCGCCCTCGAGGTCGTCGGGGCTCAGCGGCTCCTCGAACCAGAAGATGTCGCGCTCCTCGAGCTTGCGGATCATCCGCTGCGCGTCGATGCGGTCGTAGGCGTTGTTGGCGTCGACCAGGATCCGCACGCCCGGCCCGGCCGCCTCGAGCGCGGCGTCGATGCGCACGACGTCCTCGTCGACCGGCACCGCGCCGATCTTCATCTTGATGGCGCGGGCGCCGCCGGCCACCTGCCGCGCCATCTCGGCCTGCAGCTCGGCCAGCCCCTCGCCCTCGCGGTAGTAGCCGCCGGCCATGTACGCCGGCACGGTGTCGCGGAACCCGCCGAGCAGCTTGTACAGCGGGAGGTCCGCCCGCTTGCCCAGCGCGTCCCACAGCGCGATGTCGAGGGCGCTGATGGCCCGCGTCGTGAGCCCCTTCCGGCCGAACAGCTTCGGCTGGTACATGACCCGCCAGAGCTTCTCGGTGTCGGTCTCGTCCTGCCCCAGGATCCGCCGGGCGATCGCCGTCATCGCGTGGAAGACGATGCTCCCGCCGTGGCACCAGCCGAGGCCGACCAGCCCGGAGTCGATGCGCACCTCGCAGGTCACGATCTCCGTGGACGTGTAGGTGTACAGGCCGTTGGTGATCGGTGTGTCGTACGGAGCCTCGTAGGCGGCGACGCGGACGCCGGTGATGGTCAAGAGATGCCACTCCCTAGGTGTTGTCGGTGCCGGTCCCCACCACGCCCTGGATGTACCAGCGTTGCGTGAAGACGAAGACCAGCAGCACGGGGATGACGCTGATGACGGCGGCCGCCATGCCCACGTTCGGCGGGACGTTCGACAGTCCCTCCTGGTAGGCCAGCGGCGCCAGCGCCACCGTCATGACCCGGTAGTCGTCGCCGGGTGCTGCCACCAGCGGCCAGATGAAGTCGTTCCAGCTGTTGAGGAACGTGATGGACGCGTAGGCGGCGACGGCGGGTCCGGACAGCGGGACGGCCACGTGCCGCACGATGCGGAACCAGCCGGCCCGGTCGAGCTTGGCCGCGTCGATGAGGCCGTCGGGAAGGGTGAGGAAGAACTGCCGGAACAGCAGCGTCGCGAACGCCGTCCGGCCCACGATCGGCAGGATCAGCCCGGCGTAACTGCCGATGAGACCGAGTTCGTTGGTGACCACGTAGAGCGGCACCAGCACCACGTTGTTCGGCAGGAACATCGGGATCGCGAAGAACACCAGCAGCGCCCGCGATCCGCGGAAGCGCACCTTCGCCAGCGCGAACCCCGCGGGCAGCGCGATGCACAGCTGCAGGATCACGATGCCGAAGCTGTAGATGAACGAGTTCGCGATGGTCCGGGCGCCCAGGAAGTCGTAGGCGTCGGTGAAGTTCGCCCAGCGGAACTCCGGCGGCACCAGGTGCGGCGGGTAGGCGCTGACGTCCTGCGGCGTCATCAGCGACGACGAGAACAGGTAGAACAGCGGCAGGCCCATGGCCAGCCCGATGACGAGGATGGCGGTGTACCGGGTGACGGTCACCGCGGTCGACGGCTTCATGCGCCCCTCACCCGCACTCGGTGGATCAGCCGCAGGCCGCCGGCCAGCAGCACGATGAGCAGGAACTGGATCATCGACAGCGCGCTGCCGGCACCGATCTCGCCCTGTTCGAAGGCGACCCGGTAGATGTACAGCGACAGCGCCGTGGTGGAGTCGATGGGACCGCCCTGGGTCATGATCAGCGCGGTCTCGAACGGCGCGGACAGGAAGTTCAGCACCTGCAGCGCCAGCACCAGCAGCGTCATGGCCGACACGTTCGGCCAGATGATCTGCCAGACCCGCCGCCAGGCGCCGGCGCCGTCGATCTTGGCCGCCTCCATGATCTCGTCGGGGATTCGCTGCAGCGCCGCCAGGTACAGGATGATCACCAGCGGCAGGCTCATCCAGATGATCATCAGCGTCAGCGCCGGCAGCGCCCAGCTGGTGTTCGCCAGCCACGCCGGGCCGTCGATGCCGACCAGGCTGAGCAGGTAGTTGAAGATGCCCGACTGCGGCTGGTACAGCCACGACCACAGCACCGACGCGACCGCCGTCGACACCACCAGGGGCACGAAGTACAGCACCCGGACGGTGCCGACGCCGCGCATCCGGGTGTTGACCAGGACCGCCAGGACGAAGCCGACCAGCACCGTCGGCAGCACGCCGAGCACCATGAACTCGATGGTGTTGACCATCGCCGCCCAGGCGTCGTCGTCGGTCAGCACGTCCTGGTAGTTGGCCAGGCCGACGAAGACCGGGTCGTCGAAGAGGTTCCACTCGTAGAAGCTCAGCGCGACCCCGGCCAGCGCCGGGATGATCACGAACAGCAGGTACATGATCGCGTTCGGGGCGATCATGACGGCGGCCGCGGTGCCGTCGCGGCTGATGAACCGGCGTCTGGCCGGACCGCGGCCCGGGTCCGCCGAGCGCGGGCGCGGGCCGCCGGTGTCGGCGGCCCGCCCCTCGCGTCCGGTCTTCGCCTCCGCGGACTTCGTCCTCATCCGGTCACCCTCGTCGTCGCGTCGGCGGACGGGTTCATCGCCGGTCACTCCTCAAGTGCGTCGTTCACATCCGACGCGGCCTCGCCGAAGGCGTCCTCGACCGACGCCCCCTCGAGCAGGACCTTCTGCTGGGCGGCCAGCAGGGCGGCGGCCAGCTCCGGACCGGCGGCCCGGGGCAGCTGCGGCGCCATCTTGGCGTCGGCCACGGCGTCGGCGAAGACCTGCACGTTGGCCGGCGGGCCGGGGAGGTCGCGCCAGCTGCCGGACTCGACGCCGTCGAGGGTCGGCGGCACCGTGGCGTAGTTCTCCTGCATGATCTTCATGCCGCCCTCCTCGGTGTAGAACCAGGTGAGGAAGTCCCAGGCGTTGTCCTTGCACTCCGACCGCTCCGACATCGACAGCCCGTAGCTGCCGCCGCCGATCGGGTGCTCGCCGTTGAGCATCGGCACCGGGGCGACGTCCCAGTCGGCGGTGAGCTGGTTGCGGAAGTTCGGCACGTTCTTGCGCGTGCTGAACGCCATGGCGACGCGGCCGCTGGCGAAGTCCGGCGGCGACGGGCTGGAGCCGATCTCGAACGGCGCGTAGGTGCCGTCCTGGTACGGCTGGAGCAGGAACTTCCAGGCCTCGATGGCCTCCGGCTCGCCGATGCCCGTCGTGTTGGAGTCCTTGTCGTAGACGAACCCGCCGTAGCTCTGGATGACGGGGTTGAACGTCGGCTGCGGGAGGTTGGCCCCCACGAAGCCGAACACCTCGCCGTTGCCCGCCGTGGTGATCTCCTTGGCGGCGGCGTAGAAGTCGTCCCACGTCCAGTCCTCGGTCGGGAGGTCGACGCCGTACTGCGCGAACAGGTCCTTGTTGTAGAACAGCACGTACGCGTCGGCGGCGACCGGCATTCCGTGGATCTCGTCGGGCAGGTCGATGGGCCGGTAGGCGTCGAGGAACTGCGGCAGGAACGAGTCCTCCTGCAGGTCGCCGTCGGACAGGAACGGCGTGAGGTCGGCGGTCACCTTCGACTCCGCCATCGCGTTGACCAGCGTGTCGATGTTCTCGAGTACGTCGGGCATCTCGTCGCCCATGCGCTGGGCCACGATGCTCTGCTGGTACTGCGCGTTGTCGTCGGGCAGCGTCTGCAGCTCGGTGTCGGCGCCGGACTCGTCCTCGTAGGCGGCGAGCACCTTCTCCATGTTCGGCGCGAACTGGGACCGGACCGCGACCTTGAGCGGGGCGCCCTCGCAGGCGCCCGAGGCGGAGTCGCCGCCGTCGCTCCCGCTGCCGCCACACGCGGCCAGCGCCAGGGAGCCGACCAAACAGATCGGCAGGAGGGCAGCCAGCCCATGTCTGCCGGGGTGTTGACGGACGTTCACCATCTGCCGGATCCCTTCTCCGTTGAAAGCGTCCTGCGGGCCGATTGATTATCGATAATCTAGCGCCACCGTCGGTCTGTCAAGACGTTTCAATCGCCCATGTGTCGCGAGGCGGTCCCCAGTTTCCGCCTGCCGGAATAGTCACGATGGTGAGGGGTGCCGGACAGTCGACGGCCCCCGGACCGTGGGTGGGACGGTCCGAGGGCCGACGTGCGGGGGCGGCGGGCGCCGCGTGTGGAGGACGGGGTGGGCTGGGGTCAGAAGGCGGCTTCGTCGAGGTCCATGAGGGAGTTGTCGGTGGCCTCGGCGACGGCGCGCTCGGCCGCCAGCCGGGGCAGGACCTGGCGGGCGAAGAACTGGGCCGCCGCGACCTTGCCCTCGTAGAACGCCTGGTCCTTGGCGGAGACCTCGCCGTCGAGCCGGCCCAGCGCCACGGCGGCCTGCCGCAACAGCAGCCACGCGACGACGAGGTCGCCGGCGGCCAGGAGGAGCCGGGTGGTGTTCAGGCCGACCTTGTAGACGTTGCGGACGTCGCCGCCCTCGGTGCGCTCGTCGGCGGACATGAGGAAGCCGACCATGGTGCCGAGGATGCCCTGGACGTCGGCGAGCGCCTTGGCCAGCAGCTCGCGCTCGACCTTCAGCCGGCCGCCGCCGAGCTCGTCGTCGACGGTCTGCTGGATCTGCTGCGAGAGCCAGCCGAGGGCCTGGCCGTTGTCACGGACGATCTTGCGGAAGAAGAAGTCCTGGCCCTGGATGGCGGTGGTGCCCTCGTACAGCGTGTCGATCTTGGCGTCGCGGACGTATTGCTCGAGCGGGTAGTCCTGCAGGAAGCCGGAACCGCCGAAGGTCTGCAGCGACTCCGAGCCCAGCAGCACCCAGGACCGCTCGGACCCGTACCCCTTGACGATGGGCAGCAGGAGGTCGTTGACGCGCTCCGCGGTCTCGTCGACCTCGCCGCGCGCGGCCGCCGCGGCGACGGCGTCCTGCATGGTGGCGGTGTAGAGGACCAGCGCCCGCATGCCCTCGGCGTGCGCCTTCTGGGTCATGAGCGAGCGGCGGACGTCGGGGTGGTGGGTGATGGCGACCCGCGGCGCGGTCTTGTCGGTGGCCCGGGTGAGGTCGGCGCCCTGGATCCGCTCCTTGGCGTACTCGAGCGCGTTGAGGTAACCCGACGAGAGCGTGGCGATGGCCTTCGTGCCGACCATCATGCGGGCGTACTCGATGATCTGGAACATCTGGGCGATGCCGTCGTGGACGTCGCCGAGCAGCCAGCCGACCGCGGGCTCGCCGTCGCCGAAGGTGAGCTCGCAGGTGGTCGAGACCTTGAGGCCCATCTTCTTCTCGACGTTGGTCGCGTAGACGCCGTTGCGCTCGCCGAGCTCGCCGGTCGATGGGTCGAACCGCACCTTCGGCACGATGAACAACGACAGCCCCTTGGTGCCCGGGCCGCCGGCGCCCTCGACCCCCACCGGCCGGGCGAGGACCAGGTGGACGATGTTGTCGCTCATGTCGTGCTCGCCGGACGTGATGAACCGCTTGACGCCCTCGATGCGCCAGGTGCCGTCGGGCTGCTGGAACGCCTTGGTGGTGCCGGCGCCGACGTCGGAGCCGGCGTCGGGTTCGGTGAGCACCATGGTGGCCGCCCAGCCGCGCTCGATCATGAGCTCGGCGATGCGTTTCTGTGCTTCGGTGCCGTTGCGCCAGATGACGCTGGCGAACGACGGGCCCGACGCGTACATCCAGGCGGCGGCGTTGGAGCCGAGAATCAGCTCGGCCGCGCCCCAGAAGACCGACGGCGGCAGCGGCGTGCCGCCGAGGCCCTCGGGCAGCGCGAAGCGCCACAACTCGGAGTCCATGAGCGTGGCGAAGCTCTTCTTGAACGACTCGGGCAGCACGACGGAGCGCTCGGCGGCGTCGTAGACCGGCGGGTGGCGGTCGGAGTCGGTGTACGACGCGGCGAGGTCCTCGCGGCTCATGCGGTCGACCTCGGCGAGGATGCTGCGCACCGTGTCGGTGTCGAACTCCGCGTAGCGTCCGCCGCCCAGCTGCTCGCCGCTGCCGAAGACGTCGAACAACGCGAACTCGATGTCGCGCAGGTTGGACTTGTAGTGGCCCATCGGGATCCTCCGTCGCAATTACTACCGGCGAGTAACTCCATGGTGCTACTAGTCGGTAACTTCGCGCAACCCAGGAACGCCCGGCGGCCCGCGTCCGTCCCATGGATATGCGACGACTAGGAACTCTCGCCGCGGTGGCCGGCATCGCGCTGCTGGCCGCCTGTGGCAGCGAAGACGCCGGCGACGACACCACCGCGGTCCCCGGCGACTCCTCTGAATCCGACAGCTCCACCGAGCCGGGTGTGCCGATCGTCGGCAGCCGCTGGGTGCTCGACGAGGTGACGGCCCAGGGCGCGACGGTCGAGCGCCCGGCCGACGCCGACGCCTACTTCCAGATCGACGAGAACGGCGACGTCACCGGCTCCACCGGCTGCAACGGCTTCAGCGGGTCGGCCGAGGTGAGCGACTCCAGCATCAGCTTCACGCCGCTCATCTCCACCCGCCGCGGCTGCTCGGGCGAGCTCGGCAAGATCGACTCCTCGATGCTGCAGGTGCTCAACGGCGACGTCACCGTCGAGGTCGCGGGCGACGTGCTCACGGTCACCAACGCCGAGGGCGACACCCTCAGCCTGACGGCGTCCGACGCCCCGTCCACGGACCTCGGCTGACATGCGACGCCCAGCAGCCCTCCTCCCGCTGCTGGGCGTCGTGCTGTTCCTGGCCGGCTGCGGCGACACCGCGGCGGGCGACGACGGCGACGGCTCCGGCGCCACGGGCGGTGGCGACTCCGGAGCCCTCGCCGGGCGCACGTTCGTCTCCACCGAGGACGTCGGCATCCCGGGCGGCGGCCCGCTGAACCTGCAGTTCACCGACGACGGGCGGCTGCTGGCCTCGGCGGGCTGCAACAGCGCCAACGGGCCGGTGTCGCTCGACGGCGGCCGGCTCGGCACCGGCGGCGGCCTCGCCATGACCGAGATGGGCTGCCCGGGCGAGCGCATGGACGCCGACCAGTGGCTCAGTGACCTGCTGGCCGCGGAGCCCACCTGGGAGCTCGCCGACGCGAACACGTTCGTGCTCACCGCGGGGGAACTCGTGATCTCGCTGACCGACCTCGAGGTGGTCGAGCCGCCGGTCGAGCTGACCGGGCGTCAGTGGGACGTCGACGGCCTCACTGACGGTGAGGTGGCCTCGTCCATGCCGGCCGGATTCGCCGCTCACCTGCGCTTCGACGACGGCGCCGTCACCGGGCACACCGGCTGCAACGAGCTCAGCGGCACGGCCACCGTCGACGGCGACGCCGTCACGTTCGCCGACATCGTGGTGAGCGACGCCGCCTGCGCCGACGGCGCCGCCTACGTGCAGGACATCGTGCTGCAGGTGCTCACCGGCGAGGCGCGGTTCGAGATCACCGGCAACCGGCTCTCGCTCGAGGCGCCCAGCGGGTTCGGACTGCAGGCGGTGGCGGCGGCCTGATGGAGGGCGGCGCACACCGGCGGCGACTGGGGCCGGAGGCACCCACGAGTCGTCGGTCGAGAGCGTGAGGGACTCGGAGCGAGTGAGTGTGGCGTGCGCCGCCCGACAGGCGAGATGTCGTTGACCGTGCGGTGCATCGTTTGTCACGGTTCGGCGCGGGTTTCCACAACTGATCCACAACCTGTGGGTCACGGACCGTATCGACCCGTCTGTGCCGGTGTACGTGCAGGTAGAAGACCCCTCGGACCCTTACCCCGAGGGGTCTTCACGATTCTTATCGCATCCGCGGATGAACGGTGCGTAACGACACGGCGTATCGCCGGGATCGATTCGAGTTGGTCGATCCCCAAACGTCCGCAATGCCTCACCCGTTACATTGATCACCGAGAACGGCAGGGGTGAGATGGCCGGACCAGGAGGCAGGGTGCGCGACAGGCTCAGCCGTGCCGAGTCGGCGCTGCGGTCGGCCGTGGCGCGGGGCGGCGAGGCGGACCTCGGGCGCGACATCGATCCCCGCTCCGTCGAGTCCGCCGATGCCTGGGACGAGGCGCGCACCGTCCGGGCCAAGGTCATCGACGAGCTGCTGCGCGACACCGGCGGCGTGCCCGGCGCCGCCGTCCGGCTCACCGGCGCCCGCATCACCGGCGGGCTGCAGCTGCGCTACGGCCGTCTCGAGCGCCCGCTGCGGCTGGACATGTGCTGGATCGACGACATCCTCATGCTGGCCGAGCTGACGGCGGCCGGCGTCGAGCTGATCCGCTGCCGCGTGCCGGACCTGCGCACCGAGTCCGTCGACGTGCAGAACGCCATCGCCGTCCGCGAGTGCCTGGTCGGCTCGGTCAGCATGGTCGACACCCACGTGCACCGGTCGGCGTCGTTCGAGGACAGCCGGTTCACCGGGCACGCCACGCTCGTGCACGCGCGCAACCTCAGTGTCGGCGGCGACCTCCTGCTCACCCGCGCCCGGCTGTTCGCCGCGTCGGGCGAGGCGGTCAACGCCGAGCGGCTGCGCGTCGACGGCGGGCTGGGCCTGGTCGGCGCCCGGGCCCGCGGACCCATCGTGCTGTCCGGCGCGACGGTGTCCGGCCGGGTCGACCTCACCGACGCCGTCCTGCGCAACCGCCACGGCGTCGCCCTCGACGCCCGTCGGCTGGTCGCGGGCGGCGTCCAGGGCCACGGGCTGCGCTGCAGCGGCACCGTCGACCTCGGGCACGCCACCATCGCCGGCAGCGTCGTGTTCGACGCCGCGGTGCTGGCCAACCCGGGCGGAGACGCGCTGGTGGCCAGCGACATCGAGGCCGACCGGCTCGAGGTCGAGAACGGCGCCCGCATCATCGGGCGCATGCTGATCCCGCGCGGCGTCGTCCGCGACACCCTCGCGCTGCGCGGCGTCGAGATCAGCAACCCCGGCGGCTACGCGCTGGTCGGCATCGGCGCCGCTGTCGGGTCGCTGGTGGCCGACCGCGCCCGCCTGGTCGGCCGGGTCATGCTCGATGACCTCGAGGCGACGTCCGCGCGGCTGGTCGGCACCCGGGTCACCAACCCGGACGACTCCTGGGCGGTCAGCCTGCAGTCGGCGACGGTGCGGCGCGACCTCAACCTCGAGCGGCTGACGGCCATGGGCGGGCTGAACATCAAGGGCATCCGGGTCGGCGCGGCGGTCTTCCTGGGCGGGGCGCACCTCGACGGCGGCTACCGCGCGCTGGCCGCGTCGCGCGCCGTCATCGGTGAGCGGCTGGTGCTGGGCCGCCGGTTCCGCTGCCGCGGCGACGTCGACCTCGCCCACGCCGACCTCGGCAAGAGCCTGGCCATGGACGGCGCACGCGTCCAGGGCCAGCTCCGGCTGTTCCAGGCACGTGTGCGCAGCGACGTGCTGTTGCGCGGCGCCTACATCGAGTCCTCCGGCATGGGCGTCGACGCCATCGGCCTGCGGGTCGACGGCCGGCTCACCGCCCGCGGCATGGTGTGCGACGGCGCCGTGCGGCTGACGGCTGCGGTCGCCGACAGCGTCGTGCTGACCGGCGCGCAGATCTACAACCCCGACGGCAACGCGCTCATCGCGCCGCGCATCGAGGTCCGCGGCGACTTCGTGGTGGGCGACGACCCGTACTCGTCCGACCTCGGCGGCTTCTGGGCCGACGGCGGCATCGTCATGCGCGACGGCAAGGTCGGCGGCGACCTCGTGCTCGACGGCGCCGTGCTGCGCCGGCCCGACCACCGGGTGCTCGACGGTACCGGCGTGCAGGTGGGCGGCAAGGTGTCCATCGAGCGGGCCGAGATCCAGGGCACCGTCTCGTTCGACCAGGCGCACGTGCGCCGCCGCTTCGTGCTCAGCGCGTCGACGCTGAGCGGGCACGGGGTGGGGTCCACCGACGGGCCCATCGTCTTCAGCGCCATCCAGACCATGTCCGACGAGTTCCTGGTCGACGGCGGCGTCTTCCGCGGCGCGCTGCGGCTCACCGGCTCGACGTTCGCGGCCGGGCTCAGCCTGCGCCACGGCGAGTTCGTCGCGCCCGGCCAGACGGCGCTGCTGCTCCCCGACGTCACCTGCGGGGTGTTCCGGCTGACCGCGCTCGACGTCGACGGCGCGGTCATCGTGGCGCGCTCGCGGGTGGGCGGCGACCTCATCGTCGACGGCGGCCGCTTCCGCCACCCCGGGCGGTTCGCCGTCGACGTCGCCGGCAGCACGGTGGGCGGCTCGCTGGTCGTCCGCGAGGCCGAGCTCACCGGCGGCATGGCGCTTCGGCGGGCCGAGGTCGGGTTCAGCGTGGTGCTGACGGCGCTGCACGGCGAGACCGGCGTCCGCGCCGACGGCCGCACGCCCGTCGAGGAGGTCGTGGCGGCGGCCGGGCTCAAGGTCGAGGGCAACCTCGAGTGCCGCGACGTCGAGCTGACCGGGCAGCTCTCGCTGGCCGAGGCCGCGCTGGCGGGCCGGCTGCTGGTCCGCGGCCGCACGACCCTGCGCAACCCCGGCCGCACCGCGGTGTTCGCGCCGAACCTGCGGGTGTCCGGCGCGGTCGAGCTGGGCTCGCGGCGCTCCACCGGCAACGGGCCGCTCACCATCGTCGGCGACGTCCGCCTCGACCGCGCGAACATCGGCGAGCTCTCCTGCGAGCAGGTCTCGATCAGCCAGGAGCCGCCGGCGGCCGGGCGCCCGGGCGGGACGGAGCAGGTGCGGCCGCTGGTCACGCTGCACGAGGCGGTGGTGGCCCGGCGGGTGCTCATGAACGACCTCAGCATCGAGACCGCGCCCACCTCGCGCGGCCGGCGGGCGGTCATCGACCTGTCCGAGATGCAGGCCGGCACCGTCGAGCTGCCGGCCGGCGAGATCGCCGTCGACCTGCGCGACTCCGAGGTCCGCACGCTGGTCATGGACCCCACTGACACCTCCATGGTCATGCTGTCGGGGCTGACCTTCGACGACCCCGGCGACGCCGACGTCGAGACCGCGCTGGCGTGGCTGCGCCGCGACCCCACCGGCTACCAGCACCAGGTGTACGAGCAGCTGGCCAACCACTACCGCCGCTCCGGCGACGACGCCGCCGCGCGCACCGTCCTGCTCGCCCGGCACCGCCACCGCCGCGACCTGCTGGGAACGTCGTCGCTGGGCCAGCTGCTGATGAAGGGCTGGGGCTACCTGCAGGACGTCACCGTCGGGTTCGGCTACCGGCCGGGCCTGGCCGCCATCTGGTTCGTCGGGCTGCTGGCGTTCGGGACTGCGTACTTCTGGGGCCGCGAGCTGGACCCCGTCGAGGTGAACGTCCACCCCACGTTCAACCCGATCGGCTACACGCTGGACCTGCTCATCCCGATCCTCAGCCTCGGCCAGGACAACGCCTGGGACCCCCGCGGCCTCGATCTGGTGGTCGCCTACGGGCTGGTCTTCTCCGGCGCGGTGCTCGCCACGACCGTCGTCGCAGCCGTCACGCGGGTACTGAACCGGCGGTGATCCGCGAAGTTGTCCACAGTTTCTGTGCACAGGGGTGTGGGTAACGCGGCCCTTCGCGCTCAGTACCTTGTGGACATCCTTGTGGGCGGCGGCCGACGGAGAAAATCTTGGTGAAACCCTCTTGTGCGGCTCTGACGACAGGACTAGAAATACCTCATCGTCATCGACGAGTTCGGAGCCGGAAAGCCGGGGTGACCTGGCCAAACGCGCCGAAGGAGTCGAGGGCGGGCCGGACGGATAACGGCAGTTCGCCACGTCGGGGCAACCCGGCGAACCGCACTCCGATGCGCGGGGCGGCTGACGGAGCCGGACGGCAGACCGGAAGGGCTGCGAGGCACCCACGGGCAACCGTGAGCCTTGCCGACTCGAGCCACCGTCATCGGAGGTGGCGAGCATCCGGCCGGTTCAACCGGTCGTGATGGTTCCGGTCGACTGAGAAGGCCCCTCGGACCCTTACTCCGAGGGGCCTTCGCCTTGCTCCCCTCCAGTCTAATTGCGTTGCCGCGTCCCCCGGTCAGGGGTAGACAGGGCGCGTGATCAACGCAGCCGCCGTCGCGGCCACGCCCACCCTCACCGGCGAGCGCATCCGGCTGGTCCCGCTGGGTCCGCAGCACGCCGCCGCGGTCTACGAGTCGCTGTTCGACGCCGAGTCCATGCGGCTCACCGGCACCCACCGCACGTTCACCCGTGCCGAGATCGACGCCTACTGCGCCAGCCGGGCCGAGCAGGACGACCGGCTCGACTGGGCCATCGAGGACGTCGGGACGGGCGAGTACGCGGGCGGCATCTCCGTCAACGACGTCGACGCCGACAACGAGGCCGGCGGCTTCCGCATCGACCTCGTCGAGTCCTACCGCGGCCGCGGCATCGGCCCCGAGGCGATCGAGCTCATGCTGGCCCACCTGTTCGAGGAGGTCGGGCTGCACCGCGTCGATCTCGAGGTCTACGCGTTCAACCCGCGGGCGCAGCGGTCGTACGAGAAGGCCGGGTTCGTGGTCGAGGGGCGGCTGCGCGAGTCGCTGCTCTGGGACGGCGAGCGGGTCGACACCATCGTCATGGGCCTGCTCCGCACCGACTGGCAGGCCCGCCGCAGCTTCTGAGGTGGGGCTGACCCCCCTGTGGAGCCGCCGGTCAGCGCCATGGGTGTCGCGTCGCCCGCTCCGTAGCGTCGATCCCGAGGTCGCGCACCCGGCGCGACGAGACCTCGGGAGCATCCGATGTTCGGTCTGGCGGTACGGACCCTGCGCCATCGCGCGGGAACCTTCGCGGCGGCGTTCGTGGCGATGGTGCTCGGCGCCGCCATCGTCATGGCCTGCGGCGGGCTCATGGAGACCGGCATCCGCACCGCGGTGCCGCCGCAGGAACTGGCCGGGGCGGACGTCGTCGTCGCGGGGGAGCAGCGCTACGACATCCCGGGCACGGACGAGTCGGCGCTGCTGCCCGAGCGGGTGCGCCTCGACGACGACCTGGTCGCGACGGTGTCCGCTGTCGACGGCGTGGCCTCGGCCGAGGGACGGGTCCTGGACGCCCCGGCTCCGTCGGGCACGGTCGACGCGATCGCCGTCACCGCCGCGCCGGGTGTCGGCACGGGCGCGCTGAAGGAGCGCATCGACGCAGCGCTGGACGGCGTGCCCGCGACGACGCTGACCGGCGACGCCCGCGGGCAGGCCGAGGTGCTGACGGCCCGGTCCAGCAGCGAGGACCTCATCGCGTTGGCCGGCGTCTTCGGCGGCTGGGCGACCATGGTGTCGATGTTCGGCGTGGCGTCGATGCTGGCGCTCTCGATCCAGCAGCGCGGCCGCGAGCTGGCGCTGCTGCGCACGGCCGGCGCGACGCCCGGCCAGCTGCGGCGCATGGTGCTCGGCGAGACGCTGCTGCTGTGGTTCGTCGCGACGGCGGCGGCGCTGGTCCCGGGCCGCTTCCTCGGCGAGCTCCTGTTCGAGCGGATGGCGGACGCGGGCGTGGTCCCGGCGGGCATCGAGTTCCGGCAGGGCTGGATCCCGGTCGTGACGGCGGTCGGCGCGGCCCTCGTCGCGGCCGTCGGCGGGGCGCTCATCGCCGGTCGCCGAGCGGCCGCCGTCCGGCCCACGCAGGCGCTGACCGAGGCCGCCCTCGACATCCGCGGCATGAGCCCCTGGCGGTGGCTGTTCGGCCTGCTGGCGCTGAGCGGCGGGGTCGCGCTCGGGATCGTCACGGTGACGGTCATGAGCGGCCCGCTGACGTCGAGCACCGCCGGTCCCGCCGTGATCCTGTGGGCCATCGGGATGGCGCTGCTCAGCCCGGTGCTGATCCGGGGCCTGACGGCGCTGCTGCAGTGGCCGCTCCGCGCGGTCGCCGGGACCGCCGGACACCTGGCGGTCCTCAACACCCGCGGCCGCACGAGCCGCACGGCCGCCGTCGTCGCCCCCATCATCATGCTGACCGGCATCGCCACCGGCACGCTCTACCTGCAGTCCACCGAGGACGCGGCGAACCGCGACGCCTTCGCGCGCGGGCTGGTGGCCGACGCCGTCGTGACGTCCGCGGACCCCGCCGGGCCCGAGCTGGTGGAGCGCGTCGCCGCCCTCCCCGGGGTGGCCGGCGCCTCGGCGCTGGTCCGCAGCACCGGCTTCGTCGAGACCCCGCACGACGACGCGCAGAGCGACGAGGGCTGGACGCTGCAGGGCGTGACGGCGGCGGGCGCGGCCGCGACCACCCCGGTCACGCCGGTCGAGGGTGCGCTGACCGGCCTGACCGGCGACACCGTCGCGCTGGCCGCGGACCACGCCCACACGCTCGGCGTCGGAATCGGCGACGAGCTGACCCTGCGGCTGGGCGACGGAGCGGCGGCGACGGTGCGCGTGGCCGCGACGTTCGACGCCGCCGACGACTACGACACGCTGCTGCTGCCGGCGGACCTGCTGGCGCCGCACACCGCGGCCGGTGGGGTGCACGAGGTCCTGGTGGCTGCCGAGGGCGACCCGGACGCCGTCGTCGCGGCCGTCGAAGAGCTGGCCGCCGCGACGCCCGGGCTGACCGTCGCCGGCCGCGACGCGCTCTTCGACGACTACGGCCACCTGCAGCGGACCATGGCGTTCGCCAACTACACCGTCGTCATCATGATCGTCGCCTACGCCGCGATCTCGGTGATCAACGTGCTGTCGGCGAGCACCGGCGCGCGGCGGCGCGAGTTCGGGCTGCAGCGGCTCACCGGCGCCACCCGCGCGCAGGTGATGCGCATGGTCGGCGCCGAGGGCGTGCTGGTGGCGGCCGTCGGCATCACGCTCGGGACGCTCGCCTCGGCCGCGACGCTGGTGCCGTTCAGCCTGGCGCGGGCCGACTCGACGACGCCGTCGGGCTCGCCGCTGGTCTACCTGGGCGTCGTGGCCGTGGCCGTGGTGCTCACGCTGGGCGCGACGCTGCTGCCGGCCCGGCGCGCGTTGCGGCAGCGGGCGGCCGAGGCGGCCCGGGCGGCGGACTGACGACCGGCGCGGGTCAGCCGGGCTGGGAGACGCAGAACTCGTTGCCCTCGGGGTCGAGCAGCACCGTCCACCGGTCGTGGACGCTGTGCACGCTCGCCCCGAGGGCGACCAGGCGGTCGACCTCGGCCGCGCGGTCCGGCGCCTCGACGTCGAGGTGCACGCGGTTCTTCACCGACTTCGGCTCCGGCACCTGCTGGAAGAACAGCGTCGGGCCGGGGCCGCCGACCCCCACCGTCGGGTCGGTCTCGGGGGTGAAGCCGAGGCCGGCCAGCCGCTCGATCTCGGCGTCGTCGTAGGGGAGGACGTCGTAGCCGTCGAGCACCGCCGCCCAGAACCGGGCCAGGCCGGGGGCGTTCTCGCAGTCGACCACGATCTCGCGCAGGGCTGCCATGGGCGAGAACGCTAGACGACGAGAGCCCCGGCCCACAGGGTGCGGGGCCGGGGCTCTTCGGACGTGCGGCGGGTCAGTCGTCGGTCTGGTCGTCGATCACGGCGTCCACGGCGTTGCGCCGGATCGAGTCGATGCCGTTGAGCGCGCTGCTCTTGCTCGTGTACGCCTCGCCGACGGCGATCGTCTCGCCGTTGCCGGCCTTCAGGCGGAAGCGGTACTGGTCGGACTTGTCCTTGTAGAGCTCGAACTTGCCTGCCATGAGGGTCCTCCGTGGGGTCGCCAGAGTTGGCAGCGCCAGATTAGAGCGCGCGGGTGAACCCTCGCAGCCCGAACCGGCCGTGTCGCACGCCGACGCCGTGGTCGGCCGGCGGATCGGGCCAATGTAGGGTCGACGGGGTGAGGACCGTTCTGGCCGTCATCGTCGTCCTGGCGATCGTGCTCGTCGCCGTCTGGGTCGTCCGGGCACTGCGGTCCCGGTCCGCGCCGGCACCGGCGCCCGTGCCCCGCGACCCGTTCGATCCGGGCGAGAGCACCTTCGGCGACCCCCGCACGCTGCGCGCCGGCGACATGGTCGAGCTGCTCGGCGAACGGCTGTTCGTGCGCGGCTCGCTGCGGCTGCGCGAGGGCGGCTACCAGTGGAGCGAGCACTTCCTCGACGACGTCGACGGCAGCCGGAGCTGGCTGTCGGTCGAGGAGGACCCCGACCTCGAGGTCGTCAAGTGGCTGAAGCTGCGCAACAGCGGGCTGAAGCCCAGCGCGGCGACGCTCAGCCACGACGGCGTCGAGTACCGCCGCGACGAGCACGGCACCGCGCAGTTCACCTCCGAGGGCACGACGGGCCTCGGGTCCACCGGACGGGTCGAGTACGTCGACTTCGAGGGCCCGCGCGGGACGTACCTCTCGTTCGAACGGTTCGAGGGCGGCGAGTGGGAGGTGGCCCGCGGCGAGCGCGTGCCGCCCGGCACCCTCACGATCTACCCCGGCAGCGACCCGGCGCCGCGCTGACGTGCTCGCGACCCTGGACGTACCCTACGTCGACACGCGGGCGGCCGACCTCGCCTGGACCCTCGACCACCCGGTCGTGCCGGCGCTCGCCGTCCGGGCGGCCGGACCGCTGGAGCTGCGGGTGCTGGGCGCCTCGCACCAGGTGGTGCTCGGCGGGCTGGTCGAGACGGTGGCCTGTCTGCCGGGTGTGCCCGCGGAGCTCCCCGGCGAGGTGCGCCGCCGGGCCGGCGGGTGGCACTACCGGTTCCACGCCGCCGTCGAGGAGCTGCCGCTCGCGACGCTGCGCGCCCGGGCTGCCGAGCTGCGCCGCCTGGCGGCCGAGCCGGACGCCGTCGTCGCCGCGTTCCCGGGCGACCCCGATGCCGTCACCGCCCTGCGCGCCGACCGGCTGGACGCCGACGCCGTCGCCTGGTCGACCTGGCACGTCTACCCCGGCGCCGGCCAGCTGGTCGGCACCCGGACGGAGCTGACCCGATGAGGCGCGCGCTCGTAGCCGGGCTGGTGGCCGCCGCGCTGACGCTGTCGGCCTGCGGGAGCGCCGACGACGACGTGCGCCGGGTCATCTCCGACAACTACGAGCTGGTCAGCCAGGACGGCGACTACTCCACCTACCGCTCCGACGACTCCGTCGACACCGTCGCGGCGATCGTCGAGGACGCCGCCACCGCGGGCCGCGACCACCAGGACACCACCGGCCGCTACCTCGGCTACGAGGACACCATGGTGCACATCGTGCCGGCGGCCGGCGGCGACGGCTCCGACATCGAGGTCACCGACGTCCGCGACGGCTACGACCGCTGGGGCCCGGTGATCATCCCGATCTGGGGCGCGTTCGGCGGCGGCTACCGCAGCGGATTCGCCGGTGGCGGCTCCGGGTTCGGCAAGTGACTGCTGTGAGAGGACGAGACCGATGATGATCGGCGACATCGACGTCGGCGAGCTGGCCGAGGAGGCCGGCGTCGTGCTGGCCTACTGCGGGGTCGGCCTGGCGATGCTGCTGCTCGGCTTCGTGCTCATCGACGTGCTGACACCGGGCAGGTTGCGCGACCTCATCTTCGTCGAGCGCAACCACAACGCCGCGGTGCTGGTCTCGACCGGGTTCCTCGCGCAGGGGCTGATCGTCGTCGCGGCCATCTACGCCAGCGCCGACGACGTCGCCGACGGCCTGGCCGGCACGGTCGTCTACAGCCTCATCGGGCTGGTGGTGAGCACGCTGGTGTTCCTGCTGGTCGACCTGCTCATCCCGGGCCGGGGGCGCCACGACCTCGTCCACGAGACCCCGCACCCGGCCAGCTGGGTGCTCGGCGTGCTGCGCATCGTGGTCTCCGGCATCATCGCGCTGGCCATCGTCTAGCGGCACGGAGGCCGGGCCACGTCCACCACCTCGACGACGACGCCGCGGGAGGCGCCGGCCGGCGGCTTCTCGCGGCCGGCGCGCGCGGTCATCCTGGCCGCGGCGCTGGTCTGCGCGGCCTGCGGGCTGGTCTACGAGCTGGCGCTGATCGCGCTCGGCGGCTATCTGATCGGCGACACCGTCGTCCAGGCATCGATCGTCGTCTCGGTCATGGTGTTCGCCATGGGCATCGGGTCGCTGCTGGCCAAGCCGCTGCAGCGGGCGCCGGCGGTGTCGTTCGTGCTGGTCGAGTCGCTGCTCGCGCTGCTCGGCGGGTCCGCGGTGCTGGTGCTGTACCGGGCGTTCGCGACCACCGAGCTCTACACGCCGCTCATGGTCGTGCTGGCCGCCCTGATCGGTGTGCTGATCGGCGCCGAGATCCCGCTGCTCATGACCATGCTGCAGCGCATCCGCGCGCAGGATGCCGGCAGCGCCGTCGCCGACATGTTCGCCGCGGACTACCTCGGCGCGCTGCTCGGCGGGCTGGCCTTCCCGTTCGTCCTGCTGCCGGCGCTCGGGCTGGTGCGCGGCACCATCGCGGCCGGCGTGCTGAACCTCGTCGCCGGCACCGTCGTGGTGGCCTGGCTCTTCCGGCGAACGGTGTCGCGGCGCGGTTGGACGGTCATCGCGGCCCTGGTGCTGACGGTGGGCGCAGTCCTGGCCGTGCTGCTGGTGCGGGCCGACGACCTCGAGGTCGACGCGCGGCAGCGGCTGTTCCGCGACCCGATCGCGCACGCCGAGCGGTCGGAGTACCAGGAGATCGTGCTCACCGAGCGGCACCGGCTGTCCGGGACCGACGACGTCCGCCTGTTCCTGAACGGCGACCTCCAGTTCGCCTCGCCCGACGAGTACCGCTACCACGAGTCGCTGGTGCATCCGGCGCTCGCCGGACCGCACCGCCGCGTGCTGATCCTCGGCGGCGGCGACGGGCTGGCCCTGCGCGAGGTGCTGCGCTACCCGTCCGTCGAGGAGGTCACGCTGGTCGAGCTCGACCCGGCCGTCCTCGAGCTGGCCCGCACGCACGCGAGCCTGCGTGAACTGAACCGGGACGCGTTCGCCGACCCGCGAGTCGAGGCGATCGCAGCCGACGCGTTCGGCTGGGTCCGCGAGCGCGGCGACGCCGGCGCCGAGCCGTACGACGTCGTGATCGTGGACATGCCCGACCCGGACTCCACCGCCACCTCGAAGCTGTACTCGCTGGAGTTCTACGGCCTGGTCCGCGAGCTGGTGGCCGACGGCGGGCGCATGGTCGTGCAGGCGGGCTCGCCGTACTTCGCACCGCGCTCGTTCGCCTGCATCGAGGCGACGGTCCGGGCGGCCGGGTTCGGCGTCACGCCGTACCTCGCGTCGGTGCCCAGCTTCGGCGACTGGGGCTTCCTGCTGACGACGCCCGGCACGCAGGCGGGCCCGGCACTGCAGGTGCCCGCCGATGCGCCGCCGCTGCGCTACCTGTCCGAGGACGTGCTGCGCGCGGCGACGGTGTTCCCGCCGGACCGCCGGGTCACCGACGCCGAGGTCTCGACGCTGCTCGACCCCGTGGTGCTCGAGTACGTGCGCGAGGAGTGGCGCGCCTACTGACGCCCGGCCGTCTCACGGGCAGCGCGGGATCGGTGCGCTGTACGTCGTGTTCGACCGGTTGGACACGTAGTAGTCGGCCACCCAGCGGCCGTCGAGCATCCGGTTCCAGACGGTGCTGGTGCCGACCGCCGTCCCCGCCTTCTGGCACATCACCCAGGCCAGCGCGCCGGTCGGGAGGGCGGTGCCGGTGACCGGGTAGCCGGTGCCCGGGCCCGTGCGGGCGTTCAGCGGCGTCGCGCTGGTGACCTGGCCCGGGTACATGCACCGCTGCAGCGTCGGCGAGAACGTGGTGCTCGACGGCGTCGAGACGTAGTAGTCGGCCACCCAGGTGCCATTGGACAGCCGGTTCCACACCGAGCTCGTGCCCACGCGGGTACCGAGGCCCTGGCACATGACCGCCAGTGCGCTGCCCGGCGCGTGGCTGCGCACCACCGGGTACGCCGAGCCCGGGCCGGTGCGGGCGTTGAGGGCGGTCGAGCTGGTCACGCGGTAGGTCCGCGCGACCGTGGCCGCGGGTGCGTCGAGCGAGTCGCTGTCGATGTTCAGCGTCACGCCGCCCCAGGTCTCGTTGTGGTCGCCGCGGTACTGCTTCAGCCGCTGGTGCCCCGCCCACTGCGCGTTGGGGGCGGTCGGCCAGCCGGTGAGCGACGGGCTGCCGTCCCAGCGGGCCATCCAGACGGCGTCCGGGCGGGCCCAGGTGGCGTTGCCGTACGACGCCGACAGGTCGCGCAGCCCGGAGTCCTGGTGCACGTAGACCCCGGCGAGGTAGCCGGAGGCGTGCAGCGTGGTGGTCCAGGCCGAGACGTAGCGGCGCACGGCGGTGACGCACGAGGCGTCGGTGCGGTCGTAGTGCTCGACGTCGGCGTAGAGCGCGCTGCCGGGGAGCAGGCCGAGCGCCCGGGCCTTGGCCACGGCGTCCTGCGCCTCCGACGCGCCGTAGGTGGTGGCGTTGGCGGCGGTGTACCGGTACGGCTTGCTGCCCAGCATGCACGACGGCTGGCGCCCGAAGTAGGTCGGCAGCAGCCGCCAGCCGGTCGCCGTCGCGTCGCGGACCCAGGCGGCGGTGAGGTTGGGCTGGGCGCAGCCGCGGTTCACCCCGCCGAAGTAGATGTTGACGGTGCGGTATGGCGAGGCCCGCCAGGCCTGCAGCGCCGCGATGGACGGCGCGGTGCAGGTGTCGAAGCCCAGCCCCGGCGCGAGGGTCGACGACGCGCCGGACGGATAGGAGACCGGAGAGTCGGGCAGTGCCGCGGCCCCCGTGACCGATGCGGCCACCAGGACCGCCGATGCCGCGGCCGCAGCCGTGGCCCTGCCGAGTGAGCGTGTCCAGCCGAGCATGATCGACCCCCCGTCGCCATGATTCGAGTGTGCTCCCGAAAACCGGCTGTGAACAGGGATGTCGCGGGGTCTTTATGGATTCGCGACCGTGGCGACGGGCGCGTCCAGCGAGTCACTGTCGATGTTGATGGTGACGCCGCCGTGGGTCTCGTTGTGGTCGCCCAGGTACTGCTTGGCCCGCTGGTGGTTGGCCCACTGGCTGTCCGGCGCCGTCGGCCAGCCGGTGAGGGCCGGGTTGCCGTCCCAGCGGGCCATCCAGACGGCGTCGGGGCGGGCATACTCGGGGGAGTCGTAGACGGCGGAGAGGTCGCGCAGCCCGGAGTCCTGGTGCACGTACACCCCGGCCAGGTAGCCGGCCGCCTGCAGCGTGGTGGTCCACGCCGACACGTAGCGGCGCACGGCCGTGACGCACGAGGCGTCGCTGCGGTCGTAGTGCTCGACGTCGGCGTACAGCGCGCTGCCCGGCAGCAGCCCGAGGTGCTCGGCCTGCGCGAGGGCGTCCTGCGCGTTGGCCGCGCCGATGGTGGTGGCGTCGGCCGCGGTGTAGCGGTGCTCCTTGCTGCCCAGCATGCAGATGGGCTGGTGGCCCATGTACGTGGGCAGCAGGTGCCAGCCCATGCCGCTGACCGTCTGGACCCACGACGGCGTCAGGTTCGGCTGCCGGCAGCCGCGGTTGATGCCGCCGAAGTAGATGTTGACCGTGGTGTACGGCGACGTCCCCCACCACGCGTCGAGCGCGGCGACCGACGGCGCGGTGCAGGTGTCGAAGCCGAGGCCGGTGGCGATGGTGGGCGCCGGGATGCGGGCGTCTCCGGCGCTGACGGGGCCGGCGGCGGTGAAGGAGGCGGCGGCGAACAGGACGGTGGCGGCGATGACCGCGTGGCGTCTCCGGGTCATGCCGACAGTCATATCATCGCGGCGGCGACCGGCGATAGGTCCCTTCGGCCAGCTCCGCGGGCTACGGACGCAGCACCGTCACGCCGGTCGGCGAGCCGTCCGACATCGCCACCAGCGCGTCGACGCCCTCCTCGAGGGTGAGCTCGCGGCCGAGCAGCAGGTCCGGGCGCAGCGTGCCCGCCGCGATCTCGGCCAGCATGGCCGGGTAGTGGTGCGCCGCCATGCCGTGGCTGCCCAGCAGCTCCAGCTCGGCCGCGACCACGGGACCCATGGCCACGGCCTGGGTCGCGTGCTCGGCCAGCAGCAGACCGGCCTGGACGTGCCGGCCGCGGCGGCGCAGCCCGCGCACGGAGTTCAGGAACGTCGTCGTGCTGCCGAGGGCGTCCAGCGACAGGTGCGCGCCGCCGCCCGTCGCCTCGTGGACCGCGGCCACGACGTCGGTCCCGCTGCTCGCGTCGACGGCGACCGCGGCGCCCACGCGCCGGGCCAGCTCGAGGGCCGGTGCGGAGACGTCGACGGCGACCACCCGCGCGCCGTGCGCCGCGGCGATCATGACCGCCGACAGCCCCAGCCCGCCGCAGCCGTGCACGGCCACCCACTCGCCGGCCGCGACCCGGCCCTGCTGCACGACCGCCCGGTACGCCGTCGCGAAGCGGCAGCCCAACCCGGCCGCGGTGGCGAAGTCGACGGCGTCGGGCAGCCGGACCAGGTTGACCGCCGCGTGCTCGATCGCCACGTACTCGGCGAACGAGCCCCAGTGGGTGAAGCCCGGCTGCGTCTGCCGCTCGCAGACCTGGTGGTCGCCGGCCCGGCACTGCTCGCAGTCGCCGCACGCGCAGACGAACGGGACGGTGACCCGCTCGCCCGGCCGCCAGCCGTGGCCCCGGACGTCCGGCGCGACCTCGGCGAGCACGCCGGCGAGCTCGTGCCCCGGCACGTGCGGCACCGTGACGTCGTCGTCGTGGCCCATCCAGCCGTGCCAGTCGCTCCGGCAGAGGCCGGTGGCCTCCACCCGGATGACCGCGCCGCCCGGCGGGCAGACCGGCTCCGGGACGTCACGGACGACCGGCCGTTCGCGAAACCTCTCGTACACCATCGCGCGCACTGGACGACCTTAGGTCGTTGACGAAAAAGGCCGGTGCCGCGGGCGGGCTCGGAGCTATAGTCCGCGTGGACCACCTGCACGTTTCGGAAGGCTGGAAAGTGGCGATCAACGATCTGTTCGACGCCGCCATGGCCGTACCGGTCGTCCCGTTCACCTTCCTCACCATCGCGGTGGTCGTTTACTGGCTGCTGGTCATGGTCGGCGGCACCACGCCGCAGGCCGGTGACGCGGCGCCCGGGCTGCGCGCCGCGGCGGGGCTCGACGGCGTCCCGCTGAATGTCGCGGGGTCGCTGTTCATCGTGCTGACCTGGCTGGCCACGATGATCGGCACGCTGGCCCGCGGCGGCGACATCGCGGTGCGGCCGCCGGGCGTGCTGGCGTCTGCGGCCATCGTGGTGCTGGGGCTGGCGCTGGCCGCCGCCAGCACCGTGGCGCTGGCCCGGCCGATCCGGCGGATCCTGCGCGCCGGCGCGGTCGCCGACCCGGCCCGGCTGGTCGGCAGCGTGTGCGTGGTGCGCACCGGCGCGGTCGGCCCCGACGCCGGCCAGGCCGAGGTCACCGGCGCCGACGGTGCCGCCGTCGTCATCGAGGTCCGCCACGACGGCGTCGAGGCGCTGCGCCCCGGCAGCACCGCGATGATCCACGACTACGACGCCGACCACGGGGTCTTCTGGGTGACGGCGTTCGACCCGAAGCTCGGCTACCGGCCCTGAGGTCCCGAGAAGGGGCCGGACCTGCAGGCCCGGCCCCTGGCCGGTCGATCGGACTGTCACGACTGGACCGGCACGGTCACCACGTCGGAGACCACTCCGTCCTCGAGGAGCGTCAGCGTGGCCTCGGTGAAGGCGACGTCGACGATGTTCGGCGTCCATTGGTTGTTCGGGCAGGTGGGCGTCGGCGGCAGCGGCTCAGGGTCGTCGCTGGTGATGTCGAAGACGAACTGGCCGTTGCGCGGCGTCGGCAGCGGTGTCGTCGTGCCGGCCACCGTGACCTCGGTGTCCTGCCCGGGGGCGCGGTGGCCTGCCGGGTTGATGCAGACGACTTCGGCGATGCCGGTCGCCTCCACGGTGATCTCGAAGGTGGTGCCGCCGAGACCGGGCGACCTTGCCGTCGCAGGTCACCTGGGTGCCGATGTCGGAACACTCGGGGGCGTTGCCGCCGCCCTCGATGAAGTGGCCGCTCTGTGCGACGGCCGCTGTGCTGGCGAATCCGAGCAGTCCGAGTACGGCCACCAGGATGATGATGATGCGTTTCATGTCATCCCCCGTTGGATGTCATGGGAGTTCCACGTTCGTGCTGCGGAGTTTGCGCTGCGGATCGATCGCGGATCGCATCGGTGGTGCGCGTGCTCGTGCGTGGACTCTCATGCCCCCCGGCCGGGCGGGAGCACCGGCTGCTCGTGCCCCCTGCGCCGGTCCCTCCGCACGCGACGCTAGACCCGGCCGCACAGGCGAGGCAAGGGCGTGGTTCGGCCCAATCAGCCAGGTTGACCTGCGGTGATGAAGTGGGCAGAGCCAACCATCGGCGTGCCGTCAGCGGCCGTAGCCGGCCCTCCGGAAGGCGTCGGCGATGGCGCCGCCGGGCGTGGAGTCGCGGTCGCGCTGTGGCCGGCCGCCGCGCTGACCACCACCGGGCTGGCCCCCGCGAGGCTGACCGCCGCCACGCTGCCCGCCGCGGGGCTGTCCGCCGTCGCCGTCGCGCCGCCCGCCGGAGCGGCCGCCCGCGCCGGGTGCGGGCAGCTCGTCGTCGAGGCGGAGGGTCAGCGAGATGCGCTTGCGGTCGACGTCGATGTCCATGACCTTGACCTGGACGACGTCGCCGGGCTTGACGACCTCGCGCGGGTCCGACACGAACCGCTTCGACATGGCCGACACGTGCACCAGGCCGTCCTGGTGCACGCCGACGTCGACGAACGCGCCGAACGCCGCGACGTTGGTGACCACGCCCTCGAGGCGCATGCCCGGCTTCAGGTCGGTGATCTTCTCGACGCCGTCGCTGAAGGTGGCGGTGCGGAACGACGGGCGCGGGTCGCGGCCGGGCTTCTCGAGCTCGCGCAGCACGTCGGTGACCGTGGGCACGCCGAAGAGCTCGTCGGCGAAGTCGGCCGGGCGGAACTCGCGCAGGGCCCGGGTGTCGCCGAGCAGCCCCTGCAGCTCGCGCCCGGAGGTGTCGACGATGCGCCGGACCAGCGGGTACGCCTCGGGGTGCACGCCGGAGGCGTCGAGCGGGTCGTCGCCGCCGGGGATGCGCAGGAAGCCGGCGCACTGCTCGAACGCCTTGGGGCCGAGCCGTGCGACCTCCTTGAGCGCCGTGCGGGTGCGGAACGGGCCGTGGTTCTCGCGGTGGGCGACGATGTTGTCGGCCAGTCCCGGCGTGATGCCCGAGACCCGGCTGAGCAGCGGCGTCGAGGCGGTGTTGAGGTCGACTCCGACGGCGTTGACGCAGTCCTCGACGACGGCGTCGAGCGAGCGGGAGAGCGCGAAGTCGGGGAGGTCGTGCTGGTACTGACCCACGCCGATGGACTTCGGGTCGATCTTGACCAGCTCGGCCAGCGGGTCCTGCAGCCGTCGCGCGATGGACACCGCGCCGCGCAGCGAGACGTCCATGCCGGGCAGCTCCTGCGAGGCGAACGCCGACGCGGAGTACACCGACGCGCCCGCCTCGGAGACCACGATCTTGGTCAGCCCGGGCCGCAGCTTCACCAGGTCGGCGGCGAGCTTGTCGGTCTCGCGCGAGGCCGTGCCGTTGCCGATGGCGACCAGCTCGACGTCGTGCTCCCGTGCGAGTCGCTCCAGCGTGGTCAGCGCCTCGTTCCACCGGTTGGCCGGCTGGTGCGGGTAGATCGTGTCGGTGGCGACGACCTTGCCGGTGGCGTCGACGACGGCGACCTTGACGCCGGTGCGGAACCCGGGGTCGAGGCCCAGCGTGGCGCGGGTGCCGGCGGGCGCGGCCAGTAGCAGGTCGCGCAGGTTGGTGGCGAAGACCCGGATCGCCTCTTCCTCGGCCGCCTCGCGCAGCCGGGTGCGCAGGTCGAGGTCGAGACGGAGCATGATGCGGGTGCGCCAGGCCCAGCGGACGGTGTCGGACAGCCAGCCATCGGCCGGCCGGCCCTCGTCGCGGATGCCGAAGCGGTGGGCGATCTCGGACTCGTACGCCGCGGTGGAGCCGTCGTCGCCGGTGGGGTCGACGGTGAGGTCGAGGACCTCCTCCTTCTCGCCGCGAAGCATGGCCAGGACCCGGTGCGACGGCAGCTTCGTGAGCGGCTCGGCGAACGCGAAGTAGTCGGCGAACTTGGCGCCGTCCTGCTCCTTGCCCTCGCGCACCTTGGCCGTCATGCGCCCCGCGGTCCATACCTGCTCGCGCAGGGTGCCGATGAGGTCGGCGTCCTCGGTGAACCGCTCGACCAGGATGGCCCGGGCGCCGGCCAGCGCGGCGGCGGCGTCCTCGACCCCGGCCTCGGGGTTGAGGTAGCCGGCGGCGACGGCCTGCGGGTCCAGCATGGGGTCGGTGAGCAGGCCGTCGGCCAGCGGCTCGAGCCCGGCCTCGCGGGCGATCTGCGCCTTGGTGCGCCGCTTCGGCTTGTACGGCAGGTAGATGTCCTCGAGCCGGGCCTTGGTGTCGGCGAGGAGGATCTGCGCCTCGAGGGCGTCGTCGAGCTTGCCCTGCTCGCGGATGGACTCGAGCACCGCCGCCCGGCGCTCCTCGAGCTCGCGCAGGTAGCGCAGCCGCTCCTCGAGCGTGCGCAGCTGGGTGTCGTCGAGCCCGCCGGTGCGCTCCTTGCGGTACCGGGCGATGAACGGGACCGTGCTGCCCTCGTCGAGGAGGGTGACGGCGGCGCCGACCTGGTGCTCGTGGACGCCGATCTCCTCGGCGATGCGCTGCTGGACGGACGGCAGGGCGGGCTTGGTCACGTAATTCCACTCTCGTCGACGGGACGTCTCCGGCATTCTGCATCGCCGGGCGGGCCCACCGCGAGCCGGTCGGAGATCTCGATCGGTGAGACGATTTCGTTCGAGGGATGGACGTTGTCGACTCTCGCCGGTTAGGCTTCCGGTCGAAAGGTCATGAGCGCCAGCGCCAAGCCCCGGCTCGCTGGCCGGCAACCCTCCGCCGCGGTGGGGTGCCCCGGGTGACGACCTGGCCGGCTCGGTTCCGAGACGGCAAGCGCGGACCCGGCCCAGGGTCCCGAGTCCTGGAGGACCCGTGACCGTGACCGACCTGCCCCGCCTCGCCACCCCGCTGCCGGCCGCGCCCACCCGGCCGCTGCTGCCGGTCGTCGGCGGCGACCTGCGCGCGCCGCTGGCCGGCGGGGGCGACACCCGCTACGTCAACCTCGACTACGCGGCCAGCGCGCCGGCGCTGCAGGCCGTCGCCGACCACGTCGCCGCGATCCTGCCGACCTACGCCAGCGTGCACCGCGGCGCCGGGTACGCCTCGCAGCTGTCGACCCAGCGTTACGAGGACGCCCGCGGCACCGTCGCCCGGTTCGTCGGCGCCCGCCCGGACGACGTCGTCGTGTTCACCCGCAACACCACCGACGCGCTGAACCTGCTGGCCGGCTGCGTCCCGGACGGCGGCGAGGTGGTGGTCCTCGACATCGAGCACCACGCGAACCTGCTGCCCTGGCAGCGGCTCGCGCACCGCGTGGTGCCCGCGGCCGCGACGCTGGCGCAGACCCTGAGCCGGCTCCAGGTCGAGTTGGCCCGGCGCCCGGCCGCCCTGCTCGCCGTGACCGGCGCCTCGAACGTGACGGGGGAGCAGCTGCCGCTGGGCGCGCTGGCCGGGCTGGCGCACCGCCACGGCGCCCGCATCGCCGTCGACGCCGCCCAGCTCGCGCCGCACCGGCGCATCGACGTCGTCGCCGGTGAGATCGACTACGTCGCGTTCTCCGGGCACAAGCTCTACGCGCCGTTCGGCGCCGGCGTCCTGGTCGGCCGGCGCGACTGGCTCGACGCCGCACCTCCGTACCTGGCCGGCGGCGGCGCCGTCCGCGAGGTCACGGTGACGGCCACGGACTGGGCGCCCGCCCCGGCCCGGCACGAGGGCGGCTCGCCGAACGTCATCGGCGCGGCGGCGCTGGCCCGCGCCTGCGAGGCCGTGGCGGCACTGCCCGAGGGGTGCGCCGAGGTGCACGAGTCGGCGCTGCGCCGGCGGCTGCTGGCCGGACTGGACCGCATCGACGGCGTGCGGACGCTGCGGCTGTGGCCCGACAGCGGCTCCGCCATCGGCGTCGTCGCGTTCACCGTCGACGGCTACCCGGCGCGCCAGGTGGCCGAGTACCTGTCCGCGGAGCACGGCATCGGCGTGCGCGACGGGCGGTTCTGCGCGCACCCGTTGCTCTCCAAGCTCAGCGCCGACGGCGGTGCGCTGCGGGCGAGCTTCGGGCTCGGCTCCACCGCCGACGACGTCGACCGCCTGCTGGCCGCCGTCGAGCGGCTGGTCACCGAGGGCACCACGCGCACCTACGCCACCAGCGCGGAGCGCCCCTGCGACTAGGGGGTGTCCCGCGCACGGCGACGTACCATGCAGAGTGGCCAGGTATCGCCTCGCGACGGCCGCTGCTCTCGTGCTGACGGTGTCCGCATGCAGCGGCGACGGCGACGAGCCCGCCTCCGCGCCGACGCCGTCCCCGTCGCTCTCGGTGACCAGGACGCCGTCGCCCACTGAGACGCCGAGTCCGACGCCCACTCCGACGCCGACCCCCACGCCCACCCCGCCGGTGTTCGACCCGGCCGCCGCGTACGCCGTCGTCGAGCACCTGGCGGGGACCATCGGGCCGCGCGAGGCGACGTCACCGGCGTTCGGCCAGGCCGCGCAGTACGTCGCCGACACCCTGGCGCCGTTGGGCTATCAGCTGTCCAGTCAGCCGTTCGAGGTGCCGGCCGGCAACTCCTGGGGCGTCGACGTCGCCGCGGGCACGTCGGCCAACCTCATCGCCGACCCGCCCGGCTTCGATCCCGCGCGGCCGCACGTCGTCGTCGGCGCGCACCTCGACACCGTCCCGCAGGCGCCGGGCGCCGAGGACAACGCGTCCGGCATCGGGGTCATGATCGAGCTCGCTCGCATGGCCGCTGCCCAGCCGCCGGGACTGCCGGTGCGGTTCGTCGCGTTCGGGGCCGAGGAACCGCGCGGCGACGGCGACTCCCTGCACCACTTCGGGTCGCAGTTCTACGTCCGTGAGCTGACGGCGGAGCAGGCGGCCGCGACCACCGGCATGGTGTCGCTCGACCGCGTCGGCGTGGCCGCGGACCACGTGCCGGTGTGCACGGGCGGGCGCGGCACCACGGCGCTGCGGGACGCGCTGGTCGCCGCCGCCGCGACGGCCGCGGTTCCGGTGCAGACCTGCGAGAACCGCTCCAGCGACCACTGGTCGTTCGAGAAGGTGGACCTGCCGTCGGCGCGGCTGGGCAGCATCCCGTACGACGGCTACCACTCGGCCGCCGACGTGCCGGACGTCGTCGACCCCGCTCAGCTGGACCGCGTCGGCACCGTCGTGTGGGCCTGGCTGGGTACGTACTGAGGGGCGAGACGCCCGGAACGCGGAGGTTTCGGCCGCTTCCACCTGGGGAGAATGCCCTGGGTCGAGCGGACGGAGGCGAGCATGCGGTCAGGGCGGGTGTCCACCGCGGCCTGCGCAGCCCTCGTCGCCGGCGTCCTCGCACTCACCGGCTGTGGCACGCAGGACCCTCTCGCGGTCCCCAGCGAGGAGACCACCGAGCCATGGCCCTGGGAGAAGTACCCGCCCACCGAGACGCCCACGCCCAGCGCGGCCGCGGCCACCCCCACCGCCACGCCGACACCCACACCGACGCCAACGCCGACCGCCACCGAGGCTCCGGACGAGCCGGCCGACACCCCGGAGCCCGAGCCCACCCGCACCACCGAGCCGGAGCCCGAGGAGTCCCAGGAGCCCGAGCCCACCGAGGAGCCCGAGCCCAGCGACGAGCCGGACCAGCCCGTGGGCGGCTTCTCCGAGCGCGAGCAGGAGGTCCTCGACCTCACCAACGAGGCTCGCGCGGACGAGGGCTGCGAGCCGCTCCGCGCCGACGACCGGCTGCACGAGGCGGCGGTCCTGCACAGCGAGGACATGGCCGAGCGCGACTACTTCGACCACGTCACCCCTGAGGGCGTCGGCCCAGGTGAACGCGCCGAACGGGCCGGCTACGACGGCTGGGGCGGCGAGAACATCGCCTGGGGATACCGCAGCGCCGAGGACGTCGTCGAGGGCTGGATGGACAGTCCCGGTCACCGGAAGAACATCCTGAACTGCGACTTCGTGGCCATCGGCGTCGGCGAGGCCGACAGCGACCGCGGCCCCTACTGGACCCAGACGTTCGGCTACGAATGACCGGCCTCTTGAGCCTCAGCTGAGAAGTGTACTTCGGCTACCGGCCTCCTGAGCCTCAGCTGAGAAGCGTACTTCGGCTACTTGACTTCGAGTGCGCTCGAAGTCCTACGGTCGTAGCTGTGACGACGCTCGACGTACGTGACACACCGATCGCCCAACCGACAGAGACCATCTCCGAGGTGGCCGAGCGCACCGGCGTGACGGCGCACACCCTGCGCTACTACGAGCGCATCGGCCTGCTCGACGTCCCGCGCGACAGCGCCGGGCGCCGGCACTACACCCCTGACGACGTCGACCGGGTCGTGTTCATCACCCGGCTGCGCCAGCTCGACATGCCCATCCGCGACATCCAGCGCTACTTCGAGCTGGTCGCGGCCGGCCCAGGGACGGAGCCGGACCGGCTCGCGCTCCTCGTCGAGCACCGCGAGACCGTGCGCGTGCGCATGGAGGCCCTGCGCATCGCCCTCGACGTCGTCGACTTCAAGATCGCCAAGTACGGAGGTACAGCGACACCGTGATCCCTCAGCGCACCCTCGGCCGGTCCGGCCCGACGGTCTCGGCCCTCGGCCTGGGCTGCATGGGTATGAGCCAGTCCTACGGCCCCGGCGACGACACGGAGTCCGTCGCGACCATCCACCGGGCGCTCGACCTCGGCGTGACGCTCCTCGACACCGCGGACATGTACGGCCCGCACGTCAACGAGGAGCTGGTCGGCCGGGCCATCGCCGGTCGCCGCGACGAGGTCGTCCTGGCCACCAAGTTCGGCATCGTTCGCGACCCTGCCGACCCGCTGAAGCGCGGCTTCGACGGCCGTCCCGAGTACGTCCGGGCGTCCATCGACGGGTCGCTGCGCCGCCTCGGCGTCGACCACGTCGACCTCTACTACCTGCACCGGGTCGACCCGAAGACGCCCATCGAGGACACCGTCGGCGCCATGGCCGAGCTGGTCCAGGGCGGGCAAGGTCCGCCACCTCGGGCTGTCCGAGGCCGCGCCCGACTCCATCCGCCGGGCGCACGCCGTCCACCCGATCGCGGCGGTGCAGTCGGAGTGGTCGCTGTGGAGCCGCGACGTCGAGGACGGTGTCGTCGGCACCTGCCGCGAGCTGGGCATCGGCCTGGTGCCGTACCGCCCGCTCGGGCGCGGCTTCCTCACCGGCGCCCTGAAGTCGCCCGACGACTTCGGCACTGACGACTACCGGCGGCACAACCCGCGGTTCCAGGGCGAGGCCTTCCAGCAGAACCTCGTGCTGGTCGGCCACGTGCGCGAGCTGGCGGCCGCCAAGGGCGCGACGCCGGGCCAGGTGGCGCTGGCCTGGGTGCTCTCCCGCGGCGACGACGTCGTGCCGATCCCCGGCACGAATCGGCGGACGTACCTCGAGGAGAACCTGGGCGCGCTCGAGATCACGCTCGACGCGGCCGACCTCGACGCGCTGGACTCGCTGGTCCCGTCCGGCGACCGCTACCCGGACATGACGTTCGTGGCCGGGGTGTCGCCCGCCCGCTGAAGCCGGCGCCACGCGAGCAGGCCGCAGACCGCGAAGCCGAGCGCGTTGGCCAGGCCGTGCGTCGCGGCCATCCAGGTCAGCGACAGGTGCGGGACGGCGTCCCAGACCTGCCCCGCGGCCCAGCTGAGCGCCAGCAGCATGGTCGCGGCGAGCACGGCCGCGCTGACGGCGAACAGCGCCCGCGTCGGGCGGCTGCGCGCCGAGGGGGCGACGTCGCGCCAGACGGTCCAGCCGAGCAGCCACATGCCGGCCGTCAGGACGACGGCGCCGGCCAGCTCGACGCCGTCGCCGGTGAAGTAGCCGAGGAAGACCAGCGCGATGCCCGCGGGCACCGTCAGGGCGGCCACGGACGACGACGGCGACGGCGCCCGGCTCGCGGTGAGCCCGGCGACGAGGGCCGCCGCGAACCCGGCGTAGTGGAAGTGCGCCACGGTCAGCAGCTGGGTCGTCATGCCGAAGCCGAGCAGCTCCCAGCCGCCGCGCTCGGCGATCAGCGAGCTGGCCGCGATCGTCGGCGACACCATGGCGGTGAGCACGGCGACCTCGACCGGCGCCAGCGACCGGCGGCGCGGCAGCCGCGACAGGGCGAGCACCGCGAGCCAGGCCGCCACGGCCGCATAGCAGCAGGCCAGCACGACGGCGAAGGTGTCGCCGCGGTCGAGCAGCAGCGACAGCCCGCCGAGCAGCCCGGCGAACGGCCAGACCTGGCCGACCGCCCCGAGCCGCTGCCGGTCGTCGCCGAGGAGCCGCAGCCCGAGGGGCACCACGACGACCATCCCGAGCGCCAGGATCCAGCCGACCAGTACCGTCACGCACAGAACACTAGAGGTCGAGGCGGAAGGGGACCGATGCCGGCCGAGGCGGACATCCGGGGCAATCTGGCGGCGGTGCGGGAACGGGTCGACGCCGCCTGCGTGGCGGCCGGACGCGCCCCGGACGAGGTCGAGCTGCTGCTGGCCACGAAGACCCAGCCGGCCGCCCGCATCGCCGAGGCCGTCGCCGCCGGCGCCCGTCTCATCGGCGAGAACCGCGTGCAGGAGCTGGCCGAGAAGGACGAGGAGCTGACGGCGCTGGCGGCCGGCCACGCGTTCGAGCGGCACTTCATCGGCCACCTGCAGTCCAACAAGGTGAACCAGGTGCTCCGCTACGTCGGCTGCGTGCAGTCCGTCGACGGCGCCGAGCTGGCCGGCCGGCTGCAGCGCCGGCTCGAGACGCTGGACCGCACCCTCGACGTGCTGGTGCAGGTCAACACGTCGGGCGAGCCGAGCAAGTCCGGCGCGTCCCCGGCGGACGCCGTCGCCGTCGTCCAGCAGGTCGCCGCGCACGACCGGCTGCGGGTCCGCGGCCTGATGACGGTGGGTCTGCAGTCGCCGGATGAGGCGGCCGTGCGGGCGTCCTACCGGGCGCTGCGCGAGCTGCGCGACCGCGCCGCCGACGCCGTCGGAACCGGGCTCCCGGTGCTCTCCATGGGCATGAGCGGCGACCTCGAGGCGGCCGTCGCCGAGGGCGCCACACTGGTCCGCATCGGGTCCGCGGTCTTCGGCGAACGGGCCCGGACGGCCTGATTTCACCAGGAGACGGACGTGTTGATCATTCGCGGCGGGGATCTCCGTGCGGTTATCCTCTTCGCGTCTCGGGAACAACGTCGGATACCGTGCGTTGACGCGGGGGAGATGTACATGGACCGAAGGGGTCGGTTCAGCGCGCCCGGGGAGTGAGGAGCATCCATGGCTCGATCCACGAACGGCACGGCCCGCCGCCGTCTGGTCGTCGTGGAGTCGCCGGCGAAGGCGAAGACCAT
Source organism: Jiangella mangrovi (assembly GCF_014204975.1). Taxonomy (NCBI): domain Bacteria; kingdom Bacillati; phylum Actinomycetota; class Actinomycetes; order Jiangellales; family Jiangellaceae; genus Jiangella; species Jiangella mangrovi. The sequence continues at coordinate 1,586,477 of NZ_JACHMM010000001.1, read as the reverse complement.
CGCCGGCTACCTTGGTGACGGATACATGGTCGAGTCGTCCTTCGGGCACATCCGCGATCTCCCGTCGAAGAAGACCGAGGTCCCCGCCGCCGAACGCGAGCGGTACGGCAACCCGGTCGGCGTCGACGTCGACGGCGGGTTCGAGCCGCTCTACATCGTCCCGGCCGGCCGTGCCAAGGACCAGGTCAAGAAGCTCAAGACCATGCTCAAGGAGGCCGACGAGCTCCTGCTCGCCACCGATGAGGACCGCGAGGGCGAGGCCATCGCGTGGCACCTGCGCGAGGAGCTGAAGCCGAAGGTCCCGGTGCGCCGCATGGTCTTCCACGAGATCACGCGCGACGCCATCCGGGCCGCCGTCGAGAACCCCCGCGACATCGACGAGGACCTCGTCGACGCCCAGGAGACGCGGCGCATCGTCGACCGCCTCTACGGCTACCAGGTCTCGCCGGTGCTGTGGCGCAAGGTCATGCAGGGCCTGTCGGCGGGACGGGTCCAGAGTGTCGCCACGCGGCTCGTGGTCGACCGCGAACGCGAGCGCATGGCGTTCCGGTCGGCGGAGTACTGGGACCTCACCGCCACGCTCGACACCGGCACGTCCGACGACCCTCACGCCTTCGAGGCGCGGCTGGCCACCGTCGACGGCGTCCGCGTGGCCACCGGCCGCGACTTCGACGCCCGCGGCGAGGTCAGGACCCGCGAGGTCGCCGTGCTCGACGAGCAGCGCGCCCGGGCCCTGGCCGCCGCGCTCGGCGACGCCGACTACACCGTCCGCTCCGTCGAGGCCAAGCCGTACACCCGCAAGCCGTACGCGCCGTTCCGCACCACCACCATGCAGCAGGAGGCCTCGCGCAAGCTGGGCTACGGCGCGGCCCGCACCATGCAGGTGGCGCAGCGGCTGTACGAGAACGGCTTCATCACCTATATGCGTACCGACTCCATCACGCTCTCGGACTCCGCGCTCAACGCGGCGCGGGCGCAGGTGGCGGAGCTGTACGGCACCGAGTACCTGCCCGACGCGCCGCGCAAGTACACCAGCAAGGTCAAGAACGCCCAAGAAGCGCACGAGGCCATCCGCCCGGCGGGCGACAGCTTCCGCACCCCGGCCGAGACCGGCCTGCGCGACGACGAGTACCGGCTCTACGAGCTGATCTGGATGCGCACCGTCGCCTCGCAGATGCGCGACGCCAAGGGCGAGACGCTGACCGTCCGGGTCGGCGCCACGGCCGCCACGGGCGAGGCCGTCGAGCTCACGGCGTCGGGCCGCACCATCACCTTCCACGGCTTCCTCAAGGCCTACGTCGAGGGCGCCGACGACCCCGACGCCGAGCTCGACGACCGCGAGCGCCGGCTGCCGCAGCTCACCGAGGGCCAGGGGCTCACGGCCGCCGGCATCGAGCCCGAGGGCCACAGCACCAAGCCGCCGGCCCGCTACACCGAGGCCACGCTGGTCAAGGAGCTCGAAGACCGCGAGATCGGCCGCCCGTCCACGTACGCGTCGATCATCCGCACCATCCTCGACCGCGGCTACGTGTTCAAGCGCGGCACCGCGCTGGTGCCGGCCTGGCTGGCGTTCGCCGTGGTGCGGCTGCTCGAAGAGCACTTCACCCGCCTGGTCGACTACGAGTTCACCGCCAAGATGGAGGACGTCCTCGACGAGATCGCCGGCGGCCGCGCCGACCGCGCCGACGAGCTGGCGCAGTTCTGGCACGGCGACGACAGCGTCGACGGGCTCAAGAAGCTCGCCGACAACCTCGGCGAGATCGACGCACGCGAGATCTCGTCCTTCCCCATCGGCGACGGCTTCACGGTGCGGGTCGGGCGCTACGGTCCCTATCTCGAGGACGCCGAGGGCAACCGCGGCAGCATCCCCGAGGACCTTCCGCCCGACGAGCTCGACTCCGAGAAGGCGCGCGAGCTGGTCAGCCGCGGCAACGGCGACCGCGAGCTGGGGGTCAACCCCGCCAGCGGGCGCACCGTGGTCGCGAAGTCCGGCCGCTACGGCCCCTACGTCACCGAGATCCTCCCCGACGACGCCCCGAAGAACGAGCGGCCGCCCACGGCGTCGCTGTTCAGCACCATGGCCGTCGAGACGGTGTCGCTGGACGAGGCGCTGCAGCTGCTCACCCTGCCGCGCGTGGTCGGCAAGGACCCCGAGGGTGTGGAGATCGTGGCCAGCAACGGCCGCTACGGCCCGTACGTGAAGAAGGGCACCGACACCCGGTCCCTCCCCGACGAGGCCTCGCTGTTCACCGTCACCGTCGAGGACGCCGAGAAGCTCTTCGCCCAGCCCAAGGGCCGCCGCGGCGCCCGGGCGGCCACCCCGCCGCTGCGCGAGCTGGGCACCGACCCGGTGTCGAACAAGCCGCTGGTGGTCAAGGACGGCCGGTTCGGCCCCTACATCACCGACGGCGAGGTCAACGTCACCGTGCCGCGCGACACCGACATCGAGCAGCTGACCCACGAGCGCGCGGTCGAGCTCATCGCCGAGAAGCGGGCCAAGGGCCCGGCGCCGAAGAAGCGGGCCGCGCGGGCGCGCAGCCGCAGCTGACCCCGTCGCCACCCGGACGAACGAGAACGGGCGCCGGCCACCCCCAGCAGGGTGACCGGCGCCCGTCGCCGGTGTGGAGCCGACGTCTCAGTCGCCGCGGACGATGAATCCGGGCGGGCCGAAGCGGACCCCGGTCTCGGGGTCGACGCTGTAGTGGGAGTACGGCGAGTAGCTCTTGGAGGCGATCTCCTTCTCGACCTCCTCCATGGGCACGTGCTTGCCGGCCTCGATCTTGCGGTCCAGGCCGAGCCAGTCGAGCATGCGCTTGTTGGTGATGCCCATGTAGAGGACGGGCCCGTCGCCGGAGTTCACGTGGGTGTGCCACTGCATGGTCGGGATGAACAGGAAGTCGCCCTGCTCCCAGGGGACCTTGACGCCCTGGACCTCGGAGTGGCCGACGCCCTTCATGATGTAGATCGCGGCCTCGTTGTGGTGCTTGTGCAGGCGGGTCTGCTGGCCGGGCGCGAGCTCGGAGATGTGCAGCTGGATCGTCCGCAGCGGCAGGTCGATGTCGCGGGCCGGGTGCTGGCGGTCACCGTCCGCGTACAGGTCGAGGTGCGGCTGGCGGTGGATGAGCGGCTGCGCCTCGAGCGGGCGGACCTCGTCCTCGTGGTAGTGCAGCTTGCCGGTGCGGCGCGGGTTGCTCGGGTCGTGGTCGTGCCCGTGTCCGTGGCCGTGACCATGCCCGTGGCCGCCGGGCTGCTCCGGCGCGTCGTGATCGGTCATTGCGGAGTGCTCCTCGCTCGATGGGGCGCGCTAGTCCGGGTTCTGCCCACGATGATGCACCCGGTTCGGCGTGTCAAGGATAAAAGATACGGTTGACGGAACTGTGTCCGGAGGTTTATATCTCGTATCCAATCCACTGCGGCCACTGTCGTCGCCGCGGTCCGGCGGGACGGAGCTGTGCATGGCCGAGCGGGTGTGGGACGCCTTCCTCAGTGAGCGCGACAAGGCCCATCTGGCCGCGTCGCCGTCCACCACACGGTACGGGTTCGGCCGCAAGGCCGTGGTGCTGAGCGTCGACAACTATCGCAAGGCGGTGGGCGACGAGCCCGAGCCGCTGCTCGAGGCGATCAGGACCTGGCCGGGCAGCACGGGCGAGGACGGCTGGGCGGCGCTGGAGCGGATCGAGCAGCTGCTGGCGACCGCGCGCGAGTGCGGCGTCGAGGTGGTCCACCTGACCGCGCTGTCGGCGGAGGAGTCCGGCATCCCCGCGTGGGGCGCGAAGATCGGCGGCCGGCACGCGCCGCCGGTGCGCACGCCCGAGGAGGCCGACCGGCACCGGCGCCGGCTCGACATCGTCGACCAGGCCGCGCCGCTCCCGGGCGAGGTGGTGCTGAAGAAGACGGGGCCGAGCGCTTTCTTCGGCACCCCTCTCGCCGCGCACCTCATCGGCCAGGGCGTCGACACGCTCATCGTCTGCGGCGAGAGCGTCAGCGGCTGCGTCCGCGCCACGGTGGTCGACGGGCGCAGCCACCGGTTCAACGTCATCGTCGTCGAGGACTGCGTCTACGACCGGCACGAGGCCTCGCGTGCGATCAACCTGTTCGACATGGACCAGAAGTACGCCGACGTCATCTCGCTCGACGAGGTGACGACCTGGTTGCGCTCGCAAGCCGCACATTGACGGCACGAGTCGAACGCCCTTAGCGTATTGCGGATACAACATCTAATAGCCAAGCCCGTGGCTCTCGCTCCACCGTTGCATCGTCCGACCCGCCCGCACCGATCTCCGGAGGCGCGATGAGCATCGTCGTCTGCCCGCAGCCACTCGCCGCGGAAGCCGCGCGTGACGTCCTCGAGGCGGGTGGCAACGCGGTCGACGCGTGCGTGACCGCCGCGGTCGTGCAGGGCGTCGTCGACCCGCTGATGTGCGGCTTCGGCGGCTACGGCGTCATGTCGGTGCGCACCGCGGACGGCGAGGTCACGACGCTGGACTTCTTCGGCCGGGCGCCGCTCGCGGCCGTCGAGGGCGAGCACAGCGACAAGCTGCGCAGCGAGTTCGCCTACGACTACGGCTTCGTGCTCGAAGGCGGCGAGAACGAGATCGGCTACGGCAGCATCGCCACGCCGGGCACGGTGGCGGGGCTCGCCACCGCGCTGGAACGTTTCGGCTCGCTGCCGTGGGCGGGCGTGCTGGAGCCGGCGCTGGGCGTCGCGACCGACGGCTACCTCGTCACGCACGCGAACCGCGAGCAGTGGACCAGCGCCGACGGGCCGGACAAGCCCGGCGCCCAGACCCGGCTGCTCTACAGCGAGCCGGGCCGGGCCATGTTCGCGCCCGACGGCGACCTGGTGGCGGTCGGGAGCCGCATCCGCAACGGCGACCTCGCCGAGACCTTGCGCCGGCTGATGAAGGCCGGCGCCGCCGACTTCTACACCGGCGAGGTCGGACGGGCGATCGCGGCGGACCTGCGCGCCGGCGGCAGCGCGCTCACCGAGGCCGACCTCACGGCGTTCGTGCCGGAGGTCTCCGCTCCGTTACGCGGCAGCTACCGCGGCTACGGCATCGCCGTGCCGCCCCTGCCCAGCGGCGGCTTCAGTGTGCTCCAGGCGCTCAACGTGCTCGAGGTGCTGTTCCCCGACGGCCTGCCGGACTGGCTGTCCGCCGACGGGGTCGCCGGCACCGCCGACGCGCTGGTCGCGGCCATCGGCGACAAGTTCACCCACCTCGCCGGCTCGCGCGACACCGCGCTCCCCATCGACGACCTGCTGTCGAAGGAGCACGCCCGCGAGCTCGCCGCCGCCCTGCGCGCCGGCGCGGCCGACGACGAGAACGACACCGAGCCGCCCTCTACGACCCACGTCGCCGTGGTCGACGCCGCCGGCAACGCCGCGGCCGTCACGCACACCCTCGCGTCCGGCAGCGGCGTGTTCACGCCGGGCTTGGGCTTCATGTACAACAACTTCCTCCACGGGTACGACCCACGGCCCGGACGGTGGAACTCCCTGCGACCCGGCGGCACCCGCCCCGCGTCGATGTCGCCGGGCTTCGTCACCGACGCCGGCGGCGACCTCGTCGGCGTCTTCGGCGCCACGGGATCCACCCGCATCGTCACCAGCATCGTCCAGGTGCTCTCCCACCTGATCGACCGTTCCTGGGACCCCCACAGAGCCGTGTCCGCCCCGAGGATCAACGCCCAGCGGGACGGCCGCATCCAACTCGAGGGCCGGTTCCCCTCCGACGTCGTCCGCTCGCTGACCGCGGCCGGGCGCCCCGTCCAGCAACACCTGCGCAACTACGACTCCTACTTCGGCAAGGCGCACGTGCTGTGGAACGCGCACGGCGCCGGCTGGGAGGGCGTCGCGGACCCGCGCGCGGACGGCGGCACGGCGTTGGTGGCCACCAGCCCGTCCTGACCCCTTGAAAGGCGGATCATGAACCGCACCCCCAGGGCCGCCCTGCGCGCGGCCGTCGTCCTGACCAGCTCCGTCCTCGTCGTCGCCGGTTGTGGCGGGTCGGACGACGGCGATGAGCAGACCACGACGCCGGAGTCGTCCGGCGTGGTCGAGGGCTCGCTCGACGACGTCTGCGCCGCCGGCGCCGAGGAAGGCACCCTCATCGCCTGGAACAGCGAGGACGAAGAGGCCTACCGCAACATCTTCGACGCGTTCTCGAAGGACTACCCCGGCATCGAGCTCGAGTCGGTGAACCTGCGCCCCGACGACATCACCCAGCGGCTGATCACCGAGGGCGCCGCGGGCCGCGGCGTCGAGACGGACTTCCTGTCGCTGACCCAGGACAAGGCCGGCCCCCTCGTCGAGCGCGGGCTCCTGGACACCGACGTCGACTGGACCGCCGTCGGCGTCGCCGAGGAGCACGTCACCGCCAGCAACATGGTCCGCTCCGAGCGCATCGCCGTCGGGCTCTCGTACAACACGGACGAGGTCGACGAGGCCGACCTGCCGTCCACCTGGGAAGAGCTGATCGACCCGAAGTGGAAGGGCGAGGTGGTCGTGGACCCGCGCGGCGACCAGCTGCAGCTGCTCTCGCTGGTGTGGGGGCAGGACGAGACGCTCGACTACGTCCGCCGGCTGCGGGAGACCGTCGAGCCGGTGGTCGTCGAGGGCGCCACGGCCGGTCTGCTCACCGTCGCCAGCGGCGAGAACCTGCTGACCACGAACGGCCGGTCCGCCGAGACCGACGAGCAGCAGGGCAACGGGGCCCCGGTCGAGATCCACTACCTCGACGTCGTCCCGGCCGTCGACTACTACGCGGCGGTGCCCGCGGGCGCGCCGCACCCGAACGCCGGCGCCTGCTGGATCGGCTGGCTGTACTCGGAGGCGGGCCGCGACGCCAAGCAGGAGTTCGCGTTCAAGGGCAACGTCGACACCCCCGAGGAGGCCCAGGGCGCCGAGGTCGCGACCATCGAAACCGAGGAGGACGCGGCGCTCGCGACCGAGACCGCCGCCCTCATCAGCGACGTCTGGGCGGGTCGTTCGTGATCCGTGTCGAGGGCCTGCACAAGCGCTTCCCCGACCGCGGGCAGCACGTCAACGCCGTCGACGGGCTGAGCTTCGAGGCCGAGGAGGGCGAGCTCTACGCCCTCCTCGGCCCCAGCGGCTGCGGGAAGACGACCACGCTGCGCTGCGTGGCCGGCCTGGAGCGACCCGACAGCGGACGCATCACGCTCGGCGACGACGTGGTGTTCGGCGACGGGAAGATCGTGCCGGGCCACCGCCGCGACATCGGCATGGTGTTCCAGAACTACGCCGTGTGGCCGCACATGACCGTCTTCGACAACACGGCGTTCCCGCTGGAGGTCGACGGCGAGCGCCGGTCGAAGGGGAGTGTCGAGCAGGCGGTCGGCGAGGCGCTGGACCTCGTCGGCCTCTCCGGCTACGAGGGCCGCATGGCCACACAGCTCTCCGGCGGCCAGCAGCAGCGGCTGTCGCTGGCGCGGGCCCTGGTCCGGAGGCCGCGGGTGCTGCTGCTCGACGAGCCGCTGTCCAACCTCGACGCGAAGCTGCGCGAGCACATGCGCCAGGAGATCCGCCTGCTGCAGCAGCGGCTGAGCATCACCACCCTGTTCGTGACGCACGACCAGGTCGAGGCGCTGGCCATGTCGGACCGGATCGCCGTGCTCCGCGACGGCAGGATCGAGCAGGAGGGCACGCCCCAGGAGGTGTACGCGCAGCCGGCGACGGAGTTCGTGGCCGGCTTCGTCGGGGCGACCAACCTGGTGCCTGGGACGGTGACGGCGGCGGACGACGACGGCGTCACGGTCCGCACCGGCTTCGGCTCGGTCCGCGCCGTCGGCAGCGCCGGCACGCCTGTGGGCGGCGACGTCGTCCTCGCGATCCGTCCCGAGGACGTCGAGGTGCGCCCGCGCAAGGACGACGACGGCGCCGACGCGGCCGAGGCGCTGCCCAACACCTGGCCGGTCGAGGTGCGGCTGGCCTCGTTCACCGGCGCCATCACCGACCTGCGCCTGGCCGCCGAGGGCGACCAGGAGCTCATGGCGCGCTCGTTCTCGCGCAACGCCGTCCAGGGTCCCGACGCCGTCATGCACCTGCCGGTGGCGGCCTGCCGGGTACTGCCGGCCGACGGGGCGGGCGCGTAGTGCGCGGCGCCACGGCGAGCAGCCTGCGCCTGGCGGCGCCGCGTCTGGTCGTCCTGCTGGTGCTGGCCTACGTGGTCATCGTCCCGATCGGGATCCTGGTCTTCGCCAGCTTCCGGGACGCGCGCGGCGGGCTGCCGTTCGACGCCGTCAGCACCTGGTCGCTGGACAACTTCCGCGCGGTCTTCCTGGAGTCGCGGACCTACGAGCTGCTGATGAACACGCTCGTCCTGAGTCTCGGCTCGCTGGTGCTGGCGTTCGCGATCAGCCTGGCGGCCGCGTGGTTCATCGAGCGCACCGACTTCCCGTTCCGCGGCTTCGCGTTCGTCATGATCATCGCCGGACTGGGCACGCCCGGGTTCATCTCGGCGATCGCCTGGACCCTGCTGCTGAACCCGAGCAACGGCGTCATCAACGAGATGCTGCGCCCGCTCCTGGGCTGGGAGGGCGACGGGCCCCTCAACGTGCTGAGCCTGTGGGGCATGGTCCTGGTCGAGGGCCTCGGCCTGGTGCCGGTGACGTTCCTGCTCCTGACGGCCGCGTTCCGGGCCATCGACGCCACGCTCGAGGACGCCGGCACCATGAGCGGCGCGCACCCGCGGAAGATCGCCCGGCGCATCACCCTGCCGCTGCTGCTGCCGGCGATCCTCAGCACCTTCGTGTACCAGCTGGCCACCACCATCGAGTCGTTCGACGTGCCGGTGACGCTCGGCCTGCGCAACGGCATCATCGTGCTGCCGACCGAGGTGTTCCTGCAGATCAGCCCGAGCACCGGTCTGCCCGACTACGGCCTGGCCAGCGCCTACGGGCTGCTGCTCATCGCCGTGGTCGTGCCGCCGCTGCTCTACTACCAGCGCGTCATCAGCCGCAGTGAGCGGTACGCGACGGTGTCGGGGAACTCCTACCGCCAGCGCCGCACCACGCTCTCGCTGCGGATGAAGGTGGTCGGCTGGGTGCTGCTCGGCGGGTTCGTGCTGCTGGAGTTCGTGCTGCCGACGCTGATCCTGCTGTACACCAGCCTGCAGCCGTTCTACTCGGTGCCGTCGTGGGAGTCGATCGGCAACAGCTCCGTGGCCGCCTACCGCGACCTCGTCGGCAACGACCTCGTCACCGGGGCCCTGAGCAACACGCTCCTGGCGGCCGCGGGGGCCGGGCTCGCCACCCTCACGCTGGCCGCGGTGGTGTCGTGGTTCATCATCCGCAGCCGGACGTCGTTCCGCTCGGTGCTGGACTTCCTGGCGTTCATCCCGCACGCGATCCCGGCGCTGGTCATGGGCCTGAGCGTGGCGCTCATCTACCTGTACGTGCCGATCCCCATCTACGGGACCATCTGGATCATCGTCGTCGGCCTGATGACGCGCTACATCAGCCTGGCCACGCGGCAGATGAACACCGGCATCGGCAGCATCAAGCGCGAGCTGGAGGAAGCGGGGACGGCGAGCGGCGCGTCGGGGGCGCAGACCTTCCGCCGCATCCTGCTGCCGCTGGCCTTCCCGGCCTACGTCAACGGGTTCCTTCTGGTCGCGCTGCTGAGCGTGAAGAACCTGTCGATCCCGCTGGTGCTGAGCGGGGCGGACAGCCGCATGCTGTCGACCGTCATCTGGAACCGGTGGGACAATGGCGACACCGCCGGCACGGCCGCGCTGTCGATCGTCATGGTCGTCATCACGCTGATCCTGGCGGCCCTCTCCCATCGGGTCACGGCCCGGGTTCCACGGGGATGACCGGCGATGCGGGGGGTGACGAGATTCCGGGCGGCGCGCGGACGCGTCTTCCGCTCGCTCGCGGAGCGCAACTACCGGCGCTTCTTCGTGGGGCACAGCTGTTCGGTGGTCGGCACCTGGATGCAGCGGATCGGGCAGGACTGGCTGGTCCTCGAGCTGACCGGGAGCGCGTTCGCGCTCGGTGTCTCGATGGTCTGCCAGTTCCTGCCCGTCCTGGTCGGCGGGGTGTGGGGCGGAGTGGTGGTCGACCGGGTGGACACCCGGCGGCTGCTCATGGTGACGCAGGCGGCTCAGGCGCTCCTCGCGGCCGCACTGGCGATCTTCTCGCTCACCGGCACGGCGACGCTGCCGATCGTGTACGCGCTGGCGGCCGGGCTGGGCATCGTGACGGTGTTCGACAACCCCGCGCGGCACACGTTCGTGGCGGAGCTGGTGGGCGAGGAGAACATCGTCAACGCCCAGGCGCTGAACAGCCTGGTGAACAACGCCGGCCGGCTGGTCGGCCCGGCGCTGGCCGGCGGGCTGATCGTCCTGGTCGGGGTGGGCGTGACGTTCGTGATCAACGCGGTGTCGTTCATCGCCGTCATGATCGCCCTGTGGCTCATGGACGTGGGGACGCTGCGACGGCGCACGCCGGTGCCGCGGGCACCCGGCCAGGCCCGCGAGGGGCTGCGCTACGTGTGGCACCACCCGGAGCTGCGGCTGGCGATCCTGCTGGTGACCGTGGTCTCGGTGTTCGGGCAGAACTTCCGGGTGGTGTTCCCGATCCTCGCGACGGACGTGTTCGGCGGCGACGCGCGCATCTACGGCTGGCTGACGGCGGCGCTCGGTCTGGGCGCCGTGGCGGGCGGGTTCGCCAGCGCGGCCGCCGTGACGGTGACGATGCGCGGGGCGATCGTGGCCTGCGCGGCGTTCGGGGTGGCGACGCTGGCCATCGCGGTGTCGCCCGTGCTGGGCGTGGCGCTGGGGGCGGTCGTGCTCCTGGGCGTCACGAACATGATCTTCAACACGCTGGCCCGGACCCTGGTGCAGCTGCGCACCACGCCGGAGATGCGCGGACGGGTCATGGCGATCCATGGGCTGGTCTTCCTCGGCGGGACGCCCATCGGCGGACCGCTGGTCGGCTGGCTCTGCGAGTGGTGGGGCGCCCGGGTCGGACTGCTCGTCTCCGGTCTCGCGTGCCTCGTGGGGGCGGCCGCAGTCGTCCCCTTCCAGCGTCTTGCCCGATCAGGCAACGCACTTTAGACTCTGTATCAATTATCCAAAATGGAGGTTCGATGCGGATCGAAGACGTCGTCTTCTACAGCGAGGGCAGCCGGATCTCGGCGTCCTGGCGCACGCCGGATCAGTCCGACGGGCCGCTGCGGGCCATCGTGCAGGGGCCCGGCTGGCTGGGTCTGAAGGACGCCAAGCTCTACGTCCGGTACCACGAGGCGCTCACCGCCGCGGGGTTCGCCGTCCTGGTCTTCGACTACCGGGGATTCGGTGACTCCGAGGGCGAGAAGAAGCTCTCCCCGGCCGTCCAGCTGCAGGACCTGCGCAACGCCGTCACCTACCTGACCACGCGCGACGACGTCGACTCCGACCGCATCGGCGTGTTCGGCTCCGGCGGCACCGGCGGCGGCAACGCCGTCCTGCTGGCCGCCGTCGACGACCGCGTCCGGGCCGCCGTCAGCCAGCTCCCCGTCGCCAACGGCCGCGACTGGCTGCACCGCATGCGCTCGGAGTACGAGTGGCTCGACTTCCTCAAGGGCCTCGACGAGGACCGCCGCGAGCGGGTCACCACCGGCAAGGGCCGGCTGGTCCACCCGCGCGAGGAGATCATGGTCCCGACACCCGAGCGGCGCGCCACCACGGTCAAGGCCGACGTCGACAGCCGCATCCCGACCGCCGTCTCGCTGGCCGCGGCCGACGAGATCCTCGAGTACGACCCGCTCTCCGCCGCCCGCACGCTGACCACGCCGCTCATGGTCATCGGCATCGAGGGCGACGCGACCACGCCGACCGACCACGCCGTCGCGATCTACGAGGCCGCCAAGGGCCCGCGCAGCCTGGTCATGCAGCGCCACACCACGCACTACGCCGCGTACGACAAGTACTGGGAGACCGTCACCCCGGCGATCGTGCAGTGGTTCGACACCCACCTGAACAACGGCGACGTCGTCATCACCACCCAGGACGGCCCGGCCGAGAGCGTGACCTACCTGGAGGGGCAGTGACATGGCAGTGACGACCCGGATCAACGGAGGCGACGTCGTCACTCCGGACGGCACGGTCCGTGCCGACATCCTCATCGCCGACGACGGCACCATCGCCGGCCTGGTCGCGCCGGGCACCGCGATCGGCGACGACGCGACCGTCGTCGACGCCACCGGCCGGCTGGTCCTGCCGGGCATGGTCGACGTCCACGTGCACACCCGCGAGCCCGGGTACACGCACAAGGAAGACATCATCACCACCACCGAGCAGGCCGCGGTGGGCGGTGTGACGACCATCTTCGGCATGCCGAACCTCGACCCGCCGACCACGGACCGCAAGACCCTCGACGAGGTCCTGGCGCTGTACGCGGAGAAGTCGATCGTCGACTACAACCACAACCCGGCGCCGACGAAGTTCGAGGACATCGCGTCGATGGCCGAGGCCGGCATCAACGCCTACAAGATCTACATGGTCGTCGACACCGGCCGCACGTACCCGCACCCGGCGGGCACCGGCATGCACGACCACGGCCACCTGCTGCAGATGATGGACCTCATCAAGCCCACCGGGAAGCGGTTCATCATCCACCCGCACGACCAGGCGCTGATGGACTACATCGAGGGCGAGGTGCTGGCCCGCGGCGACAACACCCCGCAGGGCTACGCCAGCGCCTACGCCGCCCGCGACGGCGTCATCTGGGACACCGCCATCGACGTGGTGCTGCGGCTGTCCGAGGCGTCGGGCTGCCCCATCCACATCGCCCACATGCAGACCGCGCGCTCCATCGACGCCGTCCGCCGGGCCAAGGCCCGCGGCGTCGACGTCACCGGCGAGGTCAACCACTGGGCGCTGTTCCTGTCGACCTGGCGCGACGTCGAGACCCAGGGTCCGTACGTCCTGTCGTACTGGGTGCCCGACAACCACCGCGAGGCGGTCTGGGAGGGCCTGCTCGACGGCACCATCGACATGATCTCCTCCGACCACGCGCCGCACACGCGCGAGGAGAAGGAGATCGGCTGGACCAAGATGTGGAGCGCCCACACCGGCACTCCCGGCATCCAGTACTACTACCCGCTGCTGCTCGACGCGGTGCGCCAGGGCAAGCTCCCGCTGGAGCGCGCCGTCGAGGCCGCCGCCCGCCGGCCCGCCGACGCGTTCGGCCTGTCCGGCGTGAAGGGCCGCATCGCCGTGGGCTACGACGCCGACCTGGTGATCGCCAACCTCGACAGCCCGTGGACCATCACGAACGACGACGTCCTGTCCCGCATCGGGTGGACGCCGTACGACGGCCGGAGCATCGGCGTCCGGTTCGAACGCACGCTCGTCCGCGGCGCGGACGTCTTCGCCGACGGCGCCGTCGTCGGTAAGCCCGGCTACGGCCGCCTCGCCACCGCCCACTCCACCGACTAAGGACGATGACGGATGAAATATGGACTCTTGCTGCCTCACTTCGGTGAGCAGGCCGACCGCGACAAGCTGCTCCGGGGCTCCCAGCGCGCCGAGGAGCTCGGGTTCGACTCCGTCTGGGTGCGCGACCACCTGGTCTTCGAGCCGCACGGCGAGATGGAGAAGCCGAACCGGACCTTCTACGACGCGCTGACGACGCTCACCGCGATCGGCGCCGTCACCGAGCGGATCGAGCTGGGCACCGGCTCGCTGATCCCGTTCCGCCACCCGCTGGTGACCGCGCTCATGGCCGGCACGATGTCGCACCTGCTCGGCGCGGACCGCCTGATCCTGGGCTTCGGCGCGGGCACGTTCGACCACGAGTTCGAGGCCATCGGCTGGGGCGACCGCGACCGCGTCGAGCTGGTCCGCTCCAACGCCGAGATCCTCAAGCGGGTCTTCACCGAGAACGAGGTCACCTACAAGGACGACAACTTCTCGTTCGAGGACGTCAGCATCGAGCCGAAGCCGCTGGGCGGGCGCATCCCGTTCTGGTACTGCGGCGCGACCCCGCGCTCGGCCCGTCTCGCCGTGGAGTTCTGCGACGGCTGGATGCCCGGCCGCATCGCCATGGCCACGCTGAAGAAGCGCGTCGAGACCATCGACGAGCTGTCGGCCGCCGCCGGCAAGCCGCGCCCGACCATCGCCGTCATCCCGCCGACCTCCATCGAGCGCTCCCGCGAGGAGGCCCTGAAGCACGTCAACATCCCGGGCCTGCTGGCCTGGGCGAACAAGTCCAAGTGGTCGGTCAAGCCCCCGTCGGGCCAGTTCGAGACCGTCGAGGACCTCGAGGGCCAACTGATCGCGGGTGACGTGGACGGCGCCGTCGAGGAATGCCGTAAGTTCGAAGCAGCCGGTGTCGAGCACCTGGTGTTCGACTTCCGCTTCAAGTTCGACAAGTGGTTCGACCAGATCGAGCTGCTCGGCAACGAGGTCCTGCCCAAGCTCAAGGGCTGACGGCTGAGAAGAAGGGGGCCGCATGCCTCGAAGTGAGTTCGGCCGCGAGCTGACGGTGTCCGCGCCGCCCGCGCGGGCGTGGGAGACGCTGATCGACGTGCCCGTGCTGGTGTCGTGGATCAGCGTGCTCGAGCAGGCCGAGGAGCAGACGCACCTGGAGAAGTACACGGCGGTGCTGCTGGACCGCCTCGGCCCGTTCAAGCTCCGCGCCGATCTCGCCATCACGCTGAGCGACGTCCGCACCGAGGAGCACGTCACGGTGCACGCCGAGGGTGAGGATCGCCAGGTCGGCTCCCGGCTCGTCGTCGACGCCACGCTCGACCTCGAGCCGGCGGCCGACGGCGGCACCACGGTGCGCGTCAACGGCGTGTACGAGGTGACCGGCAAGGTCGCGGCCATGGGCGGCGGCACCATCAACAAGAAGGCCGAGAAGATCATCGGCGAGTTCTTCGCCAACGCCGAGAAGGTGCTGGGCGCCGCATGACGCTTCCGCCGTTCGCGCTGGTGCGGCCCACCACGCTCGAGGAGGCGCTGCGCGAGCTGACCGAGGACTCGGTGCCGTACTGCGGCGGCACCGAGCTCCTGCTCGCCATGCGCGCCGGCCTGCACCGGCCCGACGCCCTCGTCGACCTCAAGCGGATCCCGGAGCTCACCGGGGTCCGCGTCGACGACGGCGTGCTGGTCATCGGCGCGGCCGAGCGGCACGCCGACCTCGCCGCGCACCCGCTGCTGCTCGAGCGGCTGCCGGTCTTCGCCCGCATGGAGAAGCACATCGGCAACGCCCGGGTGCGCAGCCAGGGGTCCATCGGCGGCAACCTCTGCTTCGCCGAGCCGAAGTCCGACGTCGCGACGCTGCTCATGGCGCTCGAGGCGTCGGTCACGCTGGTCAGCCCCGGTGGGCGGCGCACGGTGACGGTCGAGGAGTTCGTCGTCGGCCCGTACTACGCCGAGAAGGAGCCCGACGAGATCCTCGTCGACATCCGCATCCCGCTGCGCGCCGGGCTGCGCGGCGCCTACGTGAAGTTCCAGACCATGGAGCGCCCGACGGTCGGCGTCGCGGTGCTGGCCGACGACGCCGCCGGCTGGTACCGGCTGGGCGTCGGCGCCGTCGGCGAGGTGCCGCTGGCGTGGTCGTTCGGCTCGCTCGAGGAGATCGACCCCGACGACATCGCCTCCCGGGTCGATCCCACCCCGGACCTCGCCGGGTCCGAGGAGTACAAGCGGCACGTGACGGCGGTGTACGTCCGGCGCGCCCTGGCCAAGCTGGAGCAGGTGAGCTCATGACGGAGTCCGTGTCCGAGCCGGTGGCGACCTCCGGGCCGCCCCGCATGCCGGTGACCGTCGACGTCAACGGCGTCAGCGTCAGCCGGCAGGTCGAGCCGAGGTCCATGCTGGTCGACTTCCTGCGCGAGGACCTCGGCCTCACGGGGACGAAGGTCAGCTGCGAGCTGCAGGTGTGCGGCGTCTGCACCGTGCTGGTCGACGGCCGCCCGGTGAGCTCCTGCACGTTCCTGACCGCCGACGCCGACGGTGCGGCCGTCACCACCGTCGAGGGTCTCTCCGACGGCCAGACCCTGCACCCGCTGCAGGAGTCGTTCGTCGACAACTTCGCCCTGCAGTGCGGGTTCTGCACGCCGGGCTTCCTCATGATGTCGAAGGCCCTGCTCGACGGCGACGAGGTCCCCGACCGCGAGGCCATCGTCGAGCACCTCGAGGGCAACATCTGCCGGTGCACGGGCTACGAGCCGATCGTCGAGGCGGTCGAGCACGTGGCACAGGAGCTGCGGGGAGGTGCGCATGGGTGAGAACATCGTCGGGAAGTCGGTCAGGCGTCCCGACCTGGTCGAGAAGGTCACCGGCGCGGCGGAGTACTGCGTCGACGTGACGATGCCCGGCATGGCGCACGCGAAGGTCGTGCGCTCGGACCGGGCGCACGCGCGCATCACCGGCATCGACGTCGAGGCGGCCCTGGCGAGCCCCGGCGTCGTCGCCGTCGTGACCGCCGAGGACATCGCGTCGCTGCACGCGCGGTTCGGCCACATCATCACCGACCACTGGATCCTGGCGCCGGACAAGGTGCGCTACTACGGCGAGCCGGTGGCCGTCGTGGTGGCCGAGACCGTCGCGGCCGCGGCGGACGCCGTCGAGCTGGTCCTGGTGTCCTACGAGGACCTGCCGGCGGTCATGGACGTCGAGGCCGCGCTGGCCGACGGCGCCCCGCTGGTGCACGAGCAGAGCTACGAGGCCACGGGCGACGAGTCGTTCAAGAACCTCTCGCACGTCGAAGAGGGCGACGGGGCCGAGGAGGTCCTGTCGAACATCGCGCACGAGGTCACCGTGGGCTGGGGCGACGTCGACGCCGCGTTCGCCGAGAGCGCCGTCGTCGTCGAGAACACCGTGTACTTCCCCATGCTCTACGCCTACGCCATGGAGCCGTACAACGCCGTGGCGTCGTACGCCGAGGGCGCGCTGACCGTCGTCTCGACGGCACAGCACCCGTACATGGTCCGCGACGACCTCGCCCGCGTCTTCGACCTGCCGCTGTCGCGCGTGCGCGTGACGTCGCCGTACCTCGGCGGCGGCTACGGCTCGAAGTCGTACACGAAGGTCGAGCCGCTGGCGTCGGTGGCGTCCTGGGTCACCGGCCGCCCGGTGAAGCTGACGCTCACCGTCGAGGAGGCCATCTACACCACCCGCGTCGACTCCGCGAAGGTCTGGGTCAAGAGCGGGTTCGCCGCCGACGGCACCCTCCTCGCCCGCGAGTTCGACCTGGTCATGGACTCCGGCGCCTACGCCGACAACAGCCCGCTGGTCATGGCCAAGGCCGTGAACCGCTGCTTCGGCCCGTACCGGGTGCCGAACCTGCGCGCCAAGGGCCTGTCGGTCTACACGAACACGTCGCCGGCGTCGTCGTACCGCGGCTTCGGCGCGCCGCAGGGCAACCTGGCCGGCGAGACCAACCTCGACCGCGCGGCCGAGCAGCTGGGCATCTCCGGCGCCGACATCCGCCGTCGCAACCTGGTGCGCAAGGGCGAGGAGATCCTGCCCGGAAAGCGCGGCATCGACGCCGACATCCCCGCCGACCTGGAGATGGTCGTCGAGTCGCTCGAGCGCGACCGCAAGGACGTCCCGTACTACGGCATCGGCTTCGGCTGCTCCGCGTCCGACGCCGGCGCGTACCCGATCTCGACCGCGCAGGTGCGCATCCAGATCGACGGCTCGGTGCTGGTGCTCAGCGGCTCGACCGAGATGGGCCAGGGCAGCCGGTCGCTGCTCGCCCAGGTCGCCGCCGAGGAGCTGGGCGTCGACCTCGCCGTCGTCAAGGTCGTCCAGTCCGACACGTCGGTCACGCCGTACGAGCGCACCACGGGCGCCAGCCGCACCACCACGCTGGTCGGCCTGGCGCTGCAGCGGGCCTGCGCCGACGCCCGGTCCCGGCTGCGCGACATGGCCGCCGAGCTGTTCGAGTGCAGCGCCGACGCCGTGCGCGACCTCCCCGGAGCGGTCGCCGGCCCGGACGGGCGCGAGCTCGACTTCGGCTCCGTCGTCCGCCAGTGGTTCGGCGGCTCGGCCGGCGAGGTCACCGGTGTCGGGCTGCTGCGCCGCGACGGCGCCACGCAGAAGATGCCGCCGTTCTGGGAGGTCGGCATGGTCGGCGTCGCGGTGGAGATCGACCCCGAGACCGGAGTCGTCGCCGTCGACCAGCTGGTCACCGTCGCCGACGTCGGTTTCGCCATCAACCCGAGGGCCGTCGAGGGGCAGGATCTCGGTGCCGCCACGCAGGGCCTGGGCAGCGCGTTGCACGAGGAACTGGTCTACGACGGGCCGCAGCTGGCCAACGCCAACGTCGTCGACTATCGCGTGCCGCGGGTCAAGGACCTGCCCCGCAAGATCGACCTGATGATTGCCGAGCGCAGGGACGGTGTGGGACCGTATGGCGCTAAAGGTGCGGGCGAGGGCACGCTCAACCCCATCGGAGGGGCCGTGGCGTCGGCGGTGGCGCGTGCTGTCGGGCGCTGGCCCGACCGACTTCCGCTCACTCCCGAGCGCGTATGGCGCCTGATGAACAGCGATTGACTATTGTATTCCCGAGAAATACGGGAGGCAGGGGAAGAATCATGGCGAAGGCGAAGGCAGCCGCCGCGGACAATGGTCAGTCAGCGGCGGGCCAGGAGGTCCTCGACCGGCTCGCCCAGTCCGTCCGCGGCACGTTCCAGACCGTCGAGGACATGACGCAGTCGTTCATCCGCGAGGCGATCCTGCAGGGTCACTTCCCGCCGGGGCAGCGGCTGAACCTCGACAACATCGCGGCCACGCTCGGGGTGAGCCGCATGCCGGTCCGCGCCAGCCTGCGCCAGCTCGAGGGTGAGGGCCTGGTGCGCATCCACGCCCACCGCGGCGTCACCGTCTCGGTGCTGCTCCCCGACGAGATCGCCGAGATCTACGAGCTGCGCATCCTGCTCGAGACCTACCTGCTCGAGCGGGCCATGCCGCACCTCAACGAGGACATCCTGCGCGACCTGCGCAAGTCCGCCGAGGCCATGGAGTCCGCCGCCGACCTCGCCGACGGCCTCGAGATCCGCAAGGACTTCTACGAGAAGCTGTACGCGCTGGCCGAGCGGCCGCGCGCCCTGGGCGAGGCCAAGCACCTGCGCGGCTCGGTCGGGCGCTACCTGCTGCTCCTGCGCGTCACCGAGGAGCACGGCGGCCACCCCGGCCTGCTGTCGCACCTCGAGAAGGGCGACCTCGAGGGCGGCAAGAAGTGGCTCTCGACGCACCTCTCGCACGTGTCCGAGGAGCTGCAGAAGCTGGTCTCCGAGAACGGCCCCACTGCGGCGGCCACCACCCGCTGACCCGTCGTCCGCCCGGGGTCAGCTCTCCGGGCGGGCGTAGGCGTCCCAGGCGGTCCCGCACTCCTCGCACTGGTAGAGCACGGCCACGAAGCCGCGCGAGTCGACCTCGTCGGCGCGGCTCAGCTCGACCTTCTTCGCGGAGTCGCACTCCGGGCAGTACTCGTCGCTCACGTTCACGCATCCTCCAGTCGGTAGGCCACGCCGAACACCAGCAGGCCGCCGGCGGTGAGCGCCAGCGGGCCCACCAGGTCGCCGTCGGTGGCCGGGTCGAGGTCGCCGTCCTTGATGGTCAGCACGACGTGCGGCTCGTCGCCGAACTCCGCGCTCATCTTCTGCTTGGTCAGCTCCACGATGTCACCCTCGGCGTGCGCGAGCACGTGCCGGTGGATGGGGTGGCAGGCGGTGCCCGTCGGCGTCGCGTTGGGCGGGAGCTCGGCGTAGACCAGCGCGCGCAGGCCTGGACCGGCAGTGTCGGACATGGTGCCACTCCTCTCGTGGGTGTGCTAAGTATCTTAGATAGAAAATCAGATCCGCGCTGCCTGTCCGAAGTCCGAGCGTCTTCCATGGGAGTTGGTGCAAGGATGACGGACCTGCCCACGGGGGACGACGAGTCCCGCGGCCCGCTGCGGCGGCGCGACTTCGCGATCTACTGGTGGGCCGGCATCGTCTCGAGCCCCGGCAATTGGGCCAGCAACGTCTGCGCCTCCGTCCTCATGCTCTCGCTCACCGGCTCGCCGTTCATGGTCGGCGTGGTCAACTTCGCCATCTTCATCCCCAACCTGCTCTTCAGCCTGCCCGCCGGCGCCCTCGGCGACCGCGTCGAGCGCCGCCGCATGGTCGTCGTCACCCAGTCCGTCGCCCTCGTGGTGGCCGCGGTGATGGCCGTGCTGAGCGGGTCGGGCTCGCTGACGCCCTGGGTGCTGGTGGCCACGTGCTTCCTGCTGGGCACAGCCAACGCGTTCACGAAGCCGCCGATGCTCGCGCTGATCGCCCTACTGGTCCCGCGCGCGCAGGTCGCCCGCGCGACGGCGCTGAACGTGGTGCAGTTCCAGTTCGGGCAGATCGCCGGCCCGGGCATCGCGTCGGTCATCCTGCTGGCGGCCACCCCGACGTGGGCGTTCACGTTCAACGCCGTCAGCTGCCTGGGCCCGATCGTGGCGATGCTCCTCATCCGCCTCGACGCCACGGCCGACCGCGGCGCGGTGAAGAAGAAGAGCTCCGGCGGCGTCGTCGAGGGGCTGCGGTTCGTCGCCCGCACCCCGCTCATGCCGGCCATCCTGCTCGCCGTCGTGCTCACCAACGCCGCCGTCGAGGCCCTGCGCACCCTGGCGCCCACGCTCTCGCACGAGCTGGACCTGCCCGACGCCGCCGGCGTGATCATCATGGGCAACAGCATCGGCGCCATGCTGGGACTGGTGACGTTCGGGCTCATCGAGAAGGTGCTCCCGCGGCGCTGGATGCTCACGACGGCGTTCGCGCTGCAGGCGCTCGGCGCCGCGGTGGTCGCGGTGGGCGGCAGCCTGCCCGTCCTGGCGCTGGGGGCGCTGCCCATCGGCATCGGGTTCTCGCTGAGCATCCCGCTGCTGAGCGGCTCGCTGCAGATGCTCTCGCCCGACGACTTCCGCAGCCGGGTCATGGCGGTCTTCTCGATGGCGCACCTGGGGCTGCGGCCGCTGTTCGCCCTCGTGGCCGGTGCGTTGGCGACGGCGTTCGGCGGCGCCTGGGCCCTGGCCGTGTTCGGCGTCATCGCCCTCGTCGTCGCCGTCGTGATCCGCCGCCTGCGGGTCGACACCGCCTGAGCTGCCGGACGCCTAGACATGAGGCTCAGCGAGCCAAGCACTCGGTGCTGCCGGGCGCGGGTGGCGTAGCTGTTGCCGGGGCGACAGTAGTGCCACCCAGTCGGCGGAGCGATCCCACACCGTTGCCGAGCCCAGCGAACGGCACCCTTGGCGCCGCCCGGTCGCGGGTTCGGCACCCGTGACAAGCCGGGCCGTGCGCCCGGGCGCGGGCAGCCACGCGGCGCGACGGGGTAGCGCCGGGTCACCGTGCGGCGATCACTGCGGCATCGCTGCGGAATCGATGAGGCATCAGTGTCGTGTCCACGACCGTGATCTCACTTCGTCGGCGCAGCGATCCCACACTGTTCGCCCGCGCGACAGGCCACGAGCGACGCCGCGCCGCCTGAGCGGCCGTTCAACCCCGTCCTCACGAACCATTGACCTGGAACACACCCGCCACTAGCTTGGATATTTAATCAAATCCAGTCGTCGCGGCGGAGGTCGGATGAGCAGGGTTCGGGTGGGGGATCTGGACATCGCCTATCAGGTGACGGGCACGGGTCCGGCGTTGTTGCTGGTGGCGGGGACGGGCTACAACGGCTCCACGTGGTGGCCGGGGATGGTCAACGACCTTGCCCGCGACTACACCGTCATCACCTACGACCACCGCGGCACCGGGCGCACCACCGGCCCGGCCGGGGCGTTCTCGACCCGGATGCTGGCCGCCGACGCGCTGGGGCTGCTGTCGGCTCTGGGCATCTCGACGGCGCACGTGGTGGGGCACTCGATGGGCGGCCGCGTCGCGCAGTGGATGGCGCTGGACGGCGCCGCCCGCGTCGGCGGGCTGATCCTGGCCGCCAGCGGGCCCGGACCGCTGCCCGGCGCCGAGGACGGCCACACCCGCGGCATCCCCGCGAAGATGGCGGCCGGCATGGTCGAGCTCGGCTACGACGGCTACGTCCGCAAGTCGCAGCGCGACACCTTCTTCACCGAGTCCTACGCGCTGGCCCACCCGGAGCCGGTCGACTGGCTGTTCGACGCGTTCTGGGAGGGCCGGCCCACGCTGGTCGACTACTTCCAGCACGTCACCGCGCGGCAGCAGCACGACACCGTCGAGCTGCTGCGGCTCATCGCGCACCCCGCCTTCGTGCTCGTCGGCGACGCGGACGCGCACGCCGGCGGAACGGGGTCCCACGTGGACCAGTCGCTGTACCTGGCCCGCGCGCTGCCCTCGGCGACGCTGTCGGTGCTGCCCGGCGTCAAGCACGGCTATTTCTGGGAGGCGCCCGTCGAGTCCGTCGCGCGAATCAAGCGCTGGCTGGCCGACGTTGACGTTGCTGTAACGTCATAGAAGCAGGTCAGACATCGTTTGTCGACAGAGATAACGAGTCGGCCAGGACCGTTGACCCACCGTCTGTATCATGTATCCTCTAGCGAAGAGCCCCGGAAAAGTGACGCGCGTCATGCTCGGGCGTCGCGGAGGCTCCCATCCCGATCCAGGTCGGACGCACAGGAAGAAGGCCAACGCATGACCGTGGAACCGCAGAGCAAGTCCGTGCCGGACCTCAAGGACATCGAGCGTCGTGATCAACCGCTGAGCGGGGCCCACAACAGCGAGATGGGCCAGCGTGAGACGTGGAACAAGAAGAACCCGCCCACGGAGGCCGTCCTCATCAAGGACCTCCGCACCACGGACCTGACTCCGCGGGAGTACCGGAACACCAAGGCCCGGTTCTACCGTCTCGGCCACGACATCCGCCTGCAGCCGCACCTGAGCGAGCTCCCGCCCGGCGGCGCGTCGGTCAACCACCGGCACACCACCGAGGCCGTCATCTACATCGTCAAGGGCTTCGGCCACTCCATCATCAGCTGGGACGGCGTCAACGAGCAGCGCATCGACTGGGAAGAGGGCGACCTGTTCAGCTTCCCGGTGTGGATGTGGCACCAGCACTTCAACGACAGCGACTCGGAGACCTGCCGCTACCTCGCCGTCCAGGACACCTTCTCGATGAAGGCTCTCGGCGTTCACGCCATCGAGCGCTTCCCCGAGGGCGACAAGGGCGAGTAGGCCGTCCCGGCCTGCCACCGCGAGCGAAGTGGGGAACCTTCACATGCGAGGGACATACGCGAAAGGCCTGATGCTGACCGGCACCGCCGTCGCCACGGCGCTGGTGCTGGCAGCATGCGGCGGCGACGCGTCGCCGACCGCCGGCAGCGAGGACGAGGATCCCGGCGCCTTCTACGAGGGCAAGACGATCACCATGATCGTGCCCTACAACCCGGGCGGCGGCTTCGACTCCTACCTGCGACTCCTGGTGCCCTACCTCGAGGAGCAGCTGCCGGACACCACCATCCGGGTGGAGAACCAGCCGGGTGGCGGCGGGCTGATCGGCGCCAACGCCGTCTACCAGGCGGAGCCGGACGGTCTGACCATCGGTCTCATCAACTACCCCGGTGCGGTCTTCGCCGAGGTCACCGGGACCGACGGCGTCACGTTCAAGAGCACCGACTGGACGCAGTACGGCCGGCTGGGCGCACTGCCCCCGCTGGTGTACACCGCTCCGGACTCGCAGTACACGGAGTTCCAGGACATCCTCGACGCCGGCGACACCGTGAAGTTCGGTCTCGGCGGCGTGGGGTCCGACGCGTACTACGTCGCGGTGGCGATCTCCAACGTCTTCGACTTCCCGCACGAGATCATCGGCGGCTACCCGGGCAGCAACGAGGCCGACGCCGCGCTGCTGGCCGGTGAGGTCGACGTGTCGGTGAACTCCGGCGGCGCCGGCGTGCTCATGGTCGAGGGGTCCGGTGCGCACGGCGTGGTCGCCGTCAGCAACGAGCCGCTCGAGCAGCTGCCCGACGTGCCCGTCATCGGCGAGTTCGGCGACGAGTCGCAGCAGGAGCAGCTGGCTCCGCTGGCCTCGATCTACGACCTCGAGCGGATGGTCGTCGGTCCGCCCGGGGTGCCGGACGACCGCGCCGACTTCCTGGCCGACGCGATCTTCGCGGCGGCGTCGGAGAGCGGCTACGCCGACGAGATGGAAGCCGCGAGCTACCCGGTGAACGCGCTGAACCGCGCGGACACCATGGAGCTCTCGAGCACGGTCAACGAGTCGATCGAGTCGCTGGCCGAGTTGCTGGCCGACTGAGACCACGGCTGCGGGGCGCGCGGTCCACAACGCGCGCCCCGCACCCGTACGCCGGCAGCGCTCGACGCGATCGGCACGGAACCGCACACTCGCAGGTAACGGAGCTCCGCTTATGGGCCAGGCCCTCCTCGACGGTCTGACGATGCTGCTCGAGCCCATGTCGCTGGTGTACCTCACCATCGGCATGGCCATCGGACTCGTCTTCGGCTTCCTCCCCGGCCTCGCCGGGCTCGCCACGCTGGCACTGCTGATGCCGGTGATCATCGGAATGGAGCCGGTCCAGGGCCTGGCATTCATCCTCGGCGCGTACGGCGCACAGTCGTTCGGCGGCTCGATCACCTCGATCCTGTTCAACGTCCCGGGATCGGGGGAGCAGGTCGTCACGACGTTCGACGGCTATCCGATGGCCCGGAAGGGCCAGGCCGGCCGCGCGCTCGGCGTCTCGGCGGCGTCCAGCGCCTTCGGCGGCATGTTCGGCGTCGTCATCCTGCTGCTGGCGATCCCGATCGCGCTGCAGCTCATCACGTACCTCCGGCCACCGGAGATCTTCGCGCTCGGCATCGTCGGCATCATGGTCATGGGTGTCTCGAGCGCCCGCACCAAGATCAAGGGCATCATCTCAGGCGCGCTCGGCCTCATGCTGTCGTTCATCGGGCTCGACCCGATCACCGGCATCTCCCGCATGACGTTCGGCCACCTCGAGCTCAACAGCGGCCTGGGCATCACCGCGATGACCATGGGCCTGTTCGCCATCACCGAGATGCTCGTCCTGTACACGCGCGGCCAGGCCATCGCCGCGCAGGCGCCGGCGCAGATCAAGGGCGCGAAGGGCAGCCGGGTCATCGACGGCGTCTGGGACACCGTCAAGAACTGGAAGATGGTCATCCAGGGCGGCATCATCGGCTCGATCTGCGGCCTGGTCCCGGGCATGGGCGGCACGGTCGCCATGTTCGGCGCCTACGGCTACGCCAAGGCGCGCTCGAAGGACCCCGACTCGTTCGGCAAGGGCAACCCCATCGGCGTGCTGGCGCCGGAGTCGGCCAACAACGCCAAGGAGGGCGGCTCGTTCGTCCCGACCCTGGCCTTCGGCATCCCGGGCTCGTCCGGCATGGCGCTGGTCATCGTCATCCTGCTGATCCTCGGCTACGTGCCCGGTCCGCAGATGATCGACAACCACATGGACATCGTCTTCCTCATCGCGTGGATCTGCGCGCTGAGCAACGTCCTGGCCAGCTTCCTCGGCCTGGCCATGGCGCCGCTGTTCGCGAAGCTGGCCTTCATGCGCCCGCAGCTGCTGGCGCCGCCGCTGGTCGCGATCTCGCTCATCGGCGCCTTCGTCGACACCCGGTTCATGCTGAGCGTGCTCATCGCGGTCGTCGCCGGCTTCGTCGGCTACGTGCTGCGGGCGCTGGGTTACTCGCTGGCCGGCGTGATCCTCGGCTTCGTGCTGGGACCGATCGTCGACCAGAACCTCGGGCTGGCCCTGCAGCTCTACGGCTCCGGCTTCGTCCTGCGGCCCATCACGGCCGCGATCCTGGGCCTGACGCTCCTTGCCGTCGTCTGGGGCTCGGCCCGCAAGGCGCTGAAGGACCGGAGGAACACCCCGGGCGGACCGCCGGCCGACGCCGTCGCCGCCGGTGAGCAGGCAGGTGGGAGCAACCGATGAACGAGCGCCGCTTCGAGCTGATCGTCTCGTGGATCCTGCTGGGATTCACGGTCTGGTACCTCGCCACCATGGCGTCGTACTCCAACAACGCCGGCCGGGTGCCGGCCATCACGGCCGCCGTCGCGGGCGTGGCGCTGATCGTGCAGATCGTGACCCTGTACGTCCGGCGCGACAAGGCCGCCCACGAGGAGGCGCACCTGCCGCACCTCGCCGAGGCGGTGCTCGACCGCGCCGACGCGCGCACCGAGGGCCACGAGGGCGAGCACCAGCACCTGGCGGAGGAGCTGGAGGACGAGCTCGAGAAGGACTCCTACGACACGCTGATCGCCATCAAGGGGGTCCGGCGCACCCGGTTCCTCGCGATGGCCGCGTTCTGCGTGCTGTTCTACGTGGGGATCCTGATCGCCGGCTTCGTCGTCACCACCGGCGTGCTCATCGCGGCCATCATGCTGACCGCGAAGGAGAAGCCGTACACCGCGGTCATCGCGGGCCTGGCCGGCGCCGCGGCCGCCTACGGGCTGGTCGTGTCGCTCATGGGCCTGCAGCCGTGGACGGGCTACCTGTTCGTCGGCCTGGGCATCAGCTAGTCATCGCACACCCACCACTCGCACCAGGAGGAGCCCGCATGGCCACCCGCCTCGCGGCCGGCGACGTCGCGCCCGACTTCACCCTTCCCACCGCCGACGGCGGCAGCGTGAGCCTGGCCGACTACCGCGGCCGGCACGTGATCGTCTACTTCTACCCGAAGGCCATGACCTCGGGCTGCACGACGCAGGCCTGCGACTTCCGCGACTCCCTCGCCTCGCTGGCGGGCTCGGGGTACGACGTCGTGGGCATCTCGCCGGACCCCGTCGACGCGCTCGTGGAGTTCGCCGAGAAGGAGCAGCTGACGTTCCCGCTGGCCTCGGACGCCTCGAAGGGCACGCTGGAGGCATGGGGCGCGTACGGCGAGAAGGTCAAGGACGGCACGACGGTCATGGGCGTCATCCGGTCGACCGTGGTGGTCGGCCCGGACGGCCTCGTCGAGCTGGCGCAGTACGACGTCAAGGCCGACGGCCACGTCGCGGCGTTGCGCACGGAGCTCGGGCTGGCCTGAGCGGTTCCACCGGGACCCCGTTCGCCGCGCCGAACGTGCCGGCGCGGCGAACGGACCATTGACGTAGATAACAAATAAAGTATCGTCGCCCTCATCACCCGCGTTGTGCCTACCGCCCGGAGGTAAGACGTGAGCAGCAGGTTGGACGGCCGTTTCAGCGGCGCCGAGGACTACAGCGAAGGCGCCACCCACTACGACGTGCAGAACAAGCGCCGCGCGTCCGTGGTCGAGGAGGCCCGCAAGCGGCGCACGGCCGTGGTCCGCGAGGCCGACGTGGTCATCGAGGACAGCCCGCTGCGCCGGATGCGCCGCGGCGTCTACATGGGCGCCGACGGGGTCCGGCCCACCGACGTCATGGCGACCGACCTGCACGAGATCCCGGCCGGCGCCACGTCGACCATCCACCGGCACTCGTGGGACGCCGTCATGTGGGTCACCGCCGGCACCGGCTGGACCGAGATCAACGGCGTCCGCGTCGACTGGAAGCCCTGGGACACCGTCTACATCCCGGCGTGGAGCTGGCACCGTCACGGCAACGAGTCCGCCAAGGACGCGCGGTACATGTCCTGGAGCGTCGGGCCGATGTTCGAGTACTTCGGGCTGGCCCTGCTCGAGGACGCCGGCGACGAGCCGTTCGCCCAGTTGCCCCCGCCGCCGAAGTCGGCCGCGTCGAACCTGCTCGGCGACCGGCTGGACCCGGCCGACCCCTACGCCCGTCGACTCACCCGGCTGCTGAACTCGCGCGTCGACACCAGCGACTCGCGCCTGCACACCGCCTGGGACGACGTCACGCCGCGGGTCACCAAGCGCGGTGCGCGCAGCATGTTCCTCGTCGACGAGTCCATCGGCTACCGCACGTCCGGGCTGACCGCCGTCATGCACGAGCTGGCGCCCGGACGGTGGCAGGCCCGGCACCGCCACGGCGGCGACGCGTACCTCTACGTCGTCAAGGGGCACGGCCACAGCGACATCGACGAGGACTCCTACACGTGGGCGGAGGGCGACCTCATCGTCGTGGACCACTGGTGCTGGCACCAGCACTTCAACGACGACCCCGAGGCCACCACCCGACTCATCCGGGTGCACAACGCCGACTCGATCTTCGACCTCATGTCGACGCTGCTGGACCCGTTGCCCTTGCTGGAGGAGCCGCCGCAGCTGGACGGACCGGACCTCACCGGGTTCGTCTGGCCCGACCCGCTGGACGGGCGGCCTCCGACCGACTGAACGATCGGGAAGGAGCGCTACATGTGCGGTACCGATGTACCTGAGCACGGGAGCATCACCGGCACGGACGGCAGGTTGCGGGTCTGGAAGGACACCGTCGACCTGCACGAGGTGGCCCGCCACGTCGTGCGCGACCCCGAGGTGCGGCGGTCGGCGGCCGGCTTCATCGGCTACGGCTCCACCCAGCCGGGCGACCGTGTGCTCATCTCCGTTCCCCGCATCGTCGACGGCAACGTGGTCGAGGCCATCGTCGGCGCGCTGCACGACATGGGTGCGTCCGTCGACGTGCTGGTCACCGACGACGAGCCGAACCGCAAGTTCGAGCCGCTCGACGAGATCACCATGATGATGCGGCGCGAGTCGTCGCAGCTGAAGCTGCGCCGCGGCGACCGCGCCATGTGGGTCGAGGAGCTGGCCGAGAAGCGCGGCTACGACCTGCTCATCCAGGGCGCCGGCGGGCCGGTCCCGAAGTCGTCGGGCCGGTACGAGGCGTTCCCGTGGAGCACCGAGGAGCACCTGGCGAGTTCCGCCAACGTGTTCCCGCGCGAGCTGCACAAGCTCATCAACGAGCGCACGTACCAGCGCATCACGAACAACATCGGCGGGCGGATCCGGCTCACCGACCCCGAGGGCACCGACCTCACCACCACCATCCTCGAGAAGCCGTTCCACGACGGCCGGCACGACTACGGGCTGAAGCCGAAGTGGGGCCACCTCATGGCGCACCCGCCGACGCCCATCGAGCCCAACGACGACACCCGCGGCGTCATCGCCGGCACCATGAGCCACTACGGCCGGCCGTTCCCGCGCATCGAGGTCGAGCTCGAGAAGTCGCGGATGGTCCGCATCGACGGCGGCGGCGAGTACGGCAACGGCTGGCGCGAGCTCGAGGAGGAGTCGGCCGGGACCCAGTACCCCTGCTTCCCCGAGCCGGGCCTGTTCTGGCTGTGGGAGGTCGCGATCGGCACCAACCCGAAGATCCGCCGCCCGTCCAACGTCGAGTACCTGTCGTCCGACGGCTTCGAGTGGGAGCGCCGCCGCGGCGGCGTCATCCACTGCGGCATCGGCACCCGCTGGCGCTCCACCGAGGAGGACTGGGCCGCCGACCACGGCCTGCTCTACGGCCACCTCCACGTCCACCTGCTGTTCCCGACGCTGGTGGTCGAGGCGCTGGACGGCTCGGTGCACACGGTCATCGAGAACGGCCGGCTGTCCGCGTACGACGACCCCGAGGTCCGCGACCTGGCGGCCACCTTCGGCGACCCGGACGAGCTGCTGACCGACGACTGGGTGCCGGAGATCCCCGGCATCAGCGCCGACGGCACCTACGAGGAGTACGCCAAGGACCCGGAGCCCTACATCTACTCCTGATCCTCCGGACCCCGTTCCGCCCGCTGGAGCTCTGCTGTCCGATCCGACAGCAGAGCTCCAACGCGCGTTGGAGCTCTGCTGGCTCATGTGACCGCAAAGCCCGAACACGCGCGCGCGTTGGAGGTCTGCTGGCTCATGTGACCGCAAAGCTCGAACACGCGCGCGCGTTGGAGCTCTGCAGGCTCATGTGACAGCAGACCTCCAGCGGGGCCATGGCAATGCCCCGGCCAGCGGCACGCCCCTCAGTGCGAGGGCGTGTCGGCGGGGTCGTCGACGGGGTCCTCGCGGCGGGCGCTCCAGGTGGCGGCCAGGACGAAGACCAGCCCGATCGCGGCGGCCACGGGGAAACCGACCACCAGCCCGGCCGCGCCGATGAGCGGGCCGATCGCCACCGGCGCGACGGTGGCCGCCGCCTGGTTGACGCCGGAGCGCAGGCCCAGCGCGAGGCTGCGCTGCTCCGGCGGTGCGGCGTCGCTCATCAGCGTGATGAGCATCGGCAGGCTCAGCCCCTGACCGATGCCGACCAGCGCGGCCGCCAGGTAGAACAGCGGCATCGTGTCGAACACCGGCGACACCGCGACGCCCAGGCAGCCCAGGGCCAGCGCCACGGAGGTGACGGCGACCGGGGTGCCGAGCTTGGCGATCCGGCCGGTGTAGAACGACGTGATGGTCGCGACGATCGCCATGGCCGAGATGACGCTGCCGGCGACGGTGGGCGAGTTGCCCTCGTCGACCAGGTAGAGCGGGAAGAACGACGACCACGCCGCCGGGATCCAGAGCCGGTTGAAGGTCAGGAACATGACGGTCTGGATGCGGGGGAGCTTCATCAGCCCGAGTGCGGCGGCGAAGCCGGAGCCGGTGTCGGCCGACGCCGGCGCGCGGCCGATGTCCAGCAGCGCGAGGCTGACCAGGAAGAAGATCACGCCGAGCGCCACGACCATCGCGAAGCCCAGCTGCGGGTCCTGCCAGGCGACCAGCGCGCCGGCGATGATCGGGCTGACGATCTGGCCGAGGTTCGCGACGGAGCTGAAGCGGCCGGCGTCGTGGCTGCGGTTCTTCCCGCCGCGGATGCCGGCGGCGTAGGACTGGCCGCCGATCCAGCCGAGCGGCCGGATGATGCCCATGAACACCTGCAGGACGAACAGCATCCAGAGCGACGGCGCGAGCATCATGCCGACGCCGATGAGCGCGGTGCCCGCGGTCCCGATCTGGATCGACCGCTTGGCGCCGACGCGGTCCATGAACGCGCCCATGGGCACCGACAGCACGGTCTCGAACAGCGCCTTCGTGCCGACCAGCAGGCCGATGACGCCCACGTTCGCGCCGAGCTCGTCGGCCCGCAGGGGGATCAGCAGGTAGAGCACGGCGTTCATGCTCAGCCCGAAGCCGCCGATGGCGTAGGCCAGGAACCGGTACCGTGCCGCTACCTCGCTCACAGTGACGCACCCTCCGTCGTGGGATCGGTGAACCGGCTGGAGACCAGCCGGCCGTCGACGACAGTGGCGTCGACGGTGAACGTGTCGAGCTCGGCCACGGGGTCGCCGGAGACGACGGTGAGGTCGGCCAGCATCCCGGCCTCGACCGCGCCGCGCCGGTCCTCCTCGAACGCCGTCCAGGCGGGCGCCCGCGTGTACATGGCGACGGCCTCGGCGACGGTGACCGCCTCGGCCGCGCCCAGGTGGGTTCCCGCGCGCGTGGTGCGCCGGACGGCGGCCCGGATGCCGACCAGCGGGTCCAGCCGGGCGCACGGCACGTCGCTGTTGGCCTGCACGACGAGGCCGAGGTCGAGGGCGGTGCGCAGCGGCAGGAACCGCGGCCCCGCGTCGGCGCCGAAGATCTCCCGCCAGCCGTCGCCGCCCGCCTCGAGGAACGCCGGCTGGGTCGACAGCACCAGCCCGAGGTCGCGCATCGTCTCCAGCTGCCCGGGCCGCGGCGGCAGGTAGGCGTGCTCGATGCGGTGCCGCAGCCGGCGGACGCCGTGCGGGTCGCCGATGCCGGCGAACGCGTCGAGCGCCAGGTCGACGGCGCGCGGCCCGATGGCGTGGACGGCGGTCTGCAGGCCCAGGCCGTGCGCGCGGCGGACGACGGCGTCGAGCTCGGCGGCCTCGATGCGGATCAGGCCGCGGTGGCCCGGATGGCCGGGGTAGTCCTCGTGCAGCGCGGCGTTGCGGTGCTCGTCGGACCCGTCGACGCTCACCTTCACACCGCCGAACCGGAGCAGGTCGTCGCCGAGGCCGGAGCGCACGCCGACCGCCGCGAGGTCGTCGAGCGACGCCTGGCCCTCGACCACGCGCACGTACGCCCGCACCCGGACGCCCAGCCCGGACGACGCGCGGAGGCGCTGGTAGTCGGCGAACTCGTCGGCCGTGCGGGTGATCTCGTGGATCGCGGTGATGCCCAGCT
This sequence comes from Jiangella mangrovi, assembly GCF_014204975.1. Lineage (NCBI taxonomy): Bacteria > Bacillati > Actinomycetota > Actinomycetes > Jiangellales > Jiangellaceae > Jiangella > Jiangella mangrovi. Next base: position 1,554,499 of record NZ_JACHMM010000001.1, on the reverse strand, counting down.
CGTGCAGCCGGGCGATGCCCGCCGCCAGCGCCCGCATCCGGTCCGCCTCGGACAGCCCGGGCACGACGGTGTCCGTGCGGGTCGTGTCGAGGCGCAGCTTGGCCCGTTCGTGCAGGACGCCCGTCGGCTCGCCGGCCTCGTCGCGCTCGATCGCGCCGCCGGGTGGATCCGGCGTCGTGGCATCGATGCCGGCCAGCCGCAGCGCCAGCGAGTTCGCGGCGACGACGTGCTTGCCGGTGCCGCGCAGCAGGACCGGGCGGTCCGGCGCGACGGCGTCCAGTTCCCAGCGGGTCGGGAACCGGCGCTCGGCCAGCGCGGCGGGCGCGAGGTTGTCGCCCTGGATCCAGGCGCCCTCCGGGGTGACGGCGTAGCGGGCGGCCACCACGTCGAGCAGCGCCGCGACGGAGTCGGCGGGGTGCAGTTCGGCGAAGTCGAGGAAGTACTCCGCCAGCATCGCCGTCCGGTGGAAGTGCGTGTGGCTGTCGGTGAACCCCGGCAGCACCCACCGCCCGGCGAGGTCGGCCACGTCGGCCCCCGCCGACAGCAGGTCCTCGCCCCGGCCGACGGCGGCGATGCGGCGCCCGCGCACCAGCACGGCGTCGGCGTCCGGTGGGGCGCCCCAGACGCGGCCGCCGCGCAGGAGGAGGTCTCGTCCCGGTTCCGCGCCCATCAGAGCCCGCGGGTGCCGGTGGTCCGGCGCAGCAGGGTCGCGGCGATCACGGTGATGGTCGCCATGGTCACGCTCAGCACCGCCGCGCCGGTGACGTCGCCGTAGTCCCAGCGCCGCCAGATCAGCGTCGACAGCACGACGTTGTCGTTGGAGCCGAGCATCAGCGGCAGCGTGAGGTTCTGGATGCTGGCCAGGAAGATCATCAGGAACCCGTTGAGGAACACCGGGCGCAGCAGCGGGCCGAGCACGCGCTGCCAGATCTGCCGGCCCGAGGCGCCGGAAGTCTCGGCCGCCTCCTCGAGGCCGACCTGGATCTGCGTGATGCCGGCGGTCGTGAGCCGGGTGCCGAGGCTGATGTACTGCGTCGCCATGGCCACGACGATGATCCAGACGGTGCCGTAGATCGGGATCGGCAGGATCAGGTAGAGCACGAGCGTCGACAGGCCGATGACCACACCGGGCAGCGCGTGCGGCACGAACGCCAGGATGTCGACCAGCGCCCGGTACTTCGACCGCGACCGCACGATGACCCACGACAGCGCCATCGCCAGCACCATGCCGCCCAGCGCCGCCGCGATGCCCAGGATGAACGTGTTGCGCAGCGCGTCGAGGAACTGCGCGCCGCCCAGCGCCTCGCCGTAGCCGGCCGCCGTCAGCCGGTCCAGCGCGTCCAGGCCCCACACACCGAGGTAGGGCTGGAAGCTCGCCCACAGCAGCACCAGCAGCGGAATGATGAACGAGACCGCGATGTAGCCCCAGCAGAACAGCACGGCCGGGATCTTCCAGCGCTTCAGCGCGATGGTCTTCGGCCGGAACGTCTTGCCGGTGATGGTCGCGTAGTCCTGCGAGCGGCCGATGATCCGGTTGTAGAAGAGCAGCGGGATCAGCGAGATGACCAGCAGGAACATCCCGTACGTGCCGGAGACGCCGTAGTTCGGCAGCCCGCCGACGGGGTTCGAGGCGACGTAGATCTCGGTGCTCAGCACGGACACGCCGCCGGACAGCCCGAGCACCAGCGGCACGTCCAGCGCCGTCACCACCGTGACGAACTGGTAGATCAGCGCGCCGATGAGCGCCGGGCGCAGCACCGGCAGCGTGATGCGCCGGACGATGGTCGCGAAGCCCGAGCCGGACGCCCGCGCGGCCTCCTCCAGCGACGCGTTGACCCCGCGCAGCGAGGCCGTGATCAGCAGGAACGTCATCGGGACGAGGCTCATGCCCTGGACCAGGATCATCCACGGCAGGCTGTACACGTTCAGCGGGCCGGGCCCCTCGGCGCCGAACGGCAGCCGCAGCAGCGTGTTGATGAGCCCGTTGTTCGGGTTGAGCAGCAGGCTCCACGAGATGGCCAGGATCAGCGCCGGGATGCCCGACGGCGCCACCAGCAGCACGAACACCGCGTTGCGCGCCGGCAGGTCGGTCCGTTCCACCAGCCAGGAGCAGGTGATGCTGACGGCGAACGCGACCAGCAGGCTGCCGGCGGAGAAGATCAGCGTCGACAAGATCGCCGACCAGGTGCCGGAGTCGGCGAACACGTCGGTGTAGTTCTGCAGCGACCACGGGAACGGCGGGCGGATCACCAGCCCCAGCGACGTGTCCTGGAAGCTGGTCAGGACGAGCATCAGCAGCGGCCCGGCCACCAGGTAGATCACGACCAGGATGGCCAGTCCGCCGATCACCGTCCTGCCGCCGACCCTGCGGCGACGGCGCACGCGCGGCGTGCGGGTGGGGGCCGGGGGCGGCGACGGCGGCGCCTGCGTCCCGGCGGCCATCAGCGCGCCCCCTGGTCCTGGATGGAGGCCTGGACGCCGGCCGGCACCTCCGGGTCGTCCGGGATGACGACGCACTCGTCCGCGGGCACGTGCAGGACCACGGCGTCCTTGCGGTGGAACCGCGAGCGCTGCGGCCCGGTGACGCGGAAGTCCTGGTCGCCGACGCGGACCCGGTAGTCGACGGCGTCGCCGACGAACAGCCCGACCTCGACCTCGCCGTGGAGCAGGTTCTCCCCGCCGTCGCGCTCGTAGCCGATCTCGACCGCCTCGGGCCGGATCGCGACGGTGACGGCGGAGCCCACCTCGGGCGGGTCCTGGGTGATGCAGCGCAGCGGGCCGGCCGGCGTCGACAGGTACGCCGAGCGGGTGTCGTCGTCGTAGGCGTCGACGACACCGGTGACGAAGTTCGTGGCGCCGACGAACGACGCCACGAACCGGCTGTTGGGCTGCAGGTAGATCTCGCGGGGCGAGCCCTCCTGGACGATCTTGCCGTGGTTCATGACGGCGATCGTGTTCGACATGGACAGCGCCTCGACCTGGTCGTGCGTCACGAACACCGTCGTCACCTTGATGCGGCGCTGCAGCTGGCGCAGCTCGGCGCGCATCTGCTCGCGCAGCTTCGCGTCGAGGTTGGAGAGCGGCTCGTCGAGCAGCAGCACCTTCGGGTCGCGCACCAGCGCCCGGGCCAGCGACAGCCGCTGCTGCTGGCCGCCGGAGAGCTGGGTGGCGCGGCGCTGCACGTACTGCTCCATGCCCATGAGCGCGAGCGCGTCCATGACCTTGGCCTGGATCTCCCGGCCGGACAGGTCGCCCGCCACCTTCAGCGGGAACGCGACGTTCTCGGCCACCGTCATGTGCGGCCAGACGGCGTAGTCCTGGAAGACCATGCCGATGGGCCGCTTGTTCGTCGGCACGATGCCCCGCGCCGACACGACGGCGACCCCGTCCAGCTCGATCTCGCCCGACGACGGCTCCTCCAGCCCGGCGATGCAGCGCAGCGTCGTCGTCTTGCCGCAGCCGCTCGGGCCGAGCAGCGTGTAGAACGCGTTCTGCTCGACGTCGAAGCTCACGTCGTCGACGGCGCGGACCTCGCGGCCGCCGTCGTCGTACGCGTGGAACAGGTGCTCGACCCTGATGGCGCCCATGTCGCGGCCGCCCCTACGAGGCGGTGAGCCCGGCGAGGGTCTCGCCGACCTCCGCGACCGTGGTGGCGTCCTCCTCGGTCTCGAGGTTCACCAGCTCGGTGGTGTCCGGGACGTCCGACGGCGCGGTCTCGTTGCCCTTGAACTCGAACTCCAGCTGCTGGGCCTGGCCCTCCTCGGAGGCGTACCAGGACAGGAAGCACGCGGCCGCGTTCGGGTGCACGGCGTCGCTCATGATGAAGCTGTAGTAGTCCTGGGTCGGCGCGAGGTCGAGGTACTTGATCTCCAGCGGCGCGCCGGCGGCCTGCTGCTCCAGCACCTCGGAGTCGTGCGCGCTGGTGCTCATGAGCGCCTCGCCGACGGCGACCTTCTGCAGGCTGGCGGTGGCGCCTTGGACGACCAGCGGCTTCGCGGTCTCCATCAGGCGCGTGTACCAGTCCACGGTCTCGTCCTCGCCCCAGGCCGGCGCAAGCCGGGAGAGATAGGTGCCGCGCGGGTCGACGACGATCTTGCCCTCCCACTTGGCGTCGACCAGCTCCTCCCAGGTGTCCGGGAGCTCGTCCTCGCTGATCAAGTCGGCGTTGTAGACTAGGCCGCTGACCATGCGGTAGTTGCGGTACAGGCTGATCTCGTCGCCGACCTCGAGGACCTGGTCCTCGGGGATGCCCAGCAGCGCCCAGTCGACGTCACGGATGAGGTCGCGCTGCAGCAGCGGGCCGACGTACGGCACCGACATCGCGATGGAGTCGACGCCCAGGTCGCGGCCGGTCTGCACGAGCGTGAGCACCTGCTGGACGGCGTCGTTGGGCCGCAGCGCCGTGTACTCGACGGTGATGTCCGGGTGGGCGTCCTTGAACGGCTGGATCATCTCGTCGAAGACGGCGGCGTCGGTGGTGGCCCAATGCTGGACCACGCCACCCTCGTCGGCCGCTGCCGCGCAGGCGTCCTCGGTGCTGACGCTCAAGGTGTCGGTCGCGGCCGCGGCGTCGTCGCCGCCGCCGTCACCGCCGTCGCCACCGGAGGAGGCGGTCTCGCCGGACGAGCCGCCGCAGGCCGCGAGCAGGATCAACGCCCCGGCCGCCGGAACGAGTGCCGTGAGGTGACGGCGAGACAGAGCCATGACGTAACTCCTGCCGCTTCGAGGGAGGTGCACACAGGACGGAAATGGCGAACGGAAAGCCGACGATTTCGGATAAGATATTCAGAATCACAGAGCCGGTCAAGGGATCCGTTCTTGTCCTGTTGATTCACTATTCAGATGTGCGGTAGGAGCGGTCGGTCCGATGGGTGACACCCTGGCGCTGGTCGCCCTGCTGCTGTTCGCGGCCAACGCGTTCGTGGTGCGCGCGGCCAGCCGCCGGCTCGAGCAGGGGCTCGGGTTCCTCGTCTCGCTGGTGGTCAACGTCGTGGTCGGCGGCCTCCTGCTGGGCGGCCGGCTGCTGTTCGGGGCCGAGCCGCTGCGCGTCGACTGGCCGTCGTTCTGGATGTTCCTGCTGGCCGGGGTGTTCTCGGGCTACCTGGGCCGGCGCGGGTACTTCAAGTCGGTCGAGACGCTGGGGCCGTCGCGGGCCAGCGCGGTGCAGGCGGCCAACCCGATGTTCACGATGGTCTTCGCCTGGGTGCTCATCGACCAGGCGCTCGGCTGGGTGGACGTCGCGGCGATCCTCGTCATCGTGGTGGGCGTCTACCTCACCAACCGCCGGACCGACCGTCTGTCGCCTGCTCTTTCCGGCGCGTCCCGACGCGAGTCGGCGCGCGAACGGCTCGCCCTGCTCGCGCCCGCCGTCGTCGCGACCGCCTCGTACGGGCTGGGCAACGTGCTGCGCGGCGGCGCAGTCGAGGACTGGAACGAGCCGATCGCCGGCGGGGTGCTCGGCGCGATCTCCGCGACGCTGGCCTACCTGCTCTTCCACATCTCGCCGCGCGGCTTCCTCGACCGGGTCCGGCGCGCTGACCGGCGTGGCGTCGCGTGGTGGACGCTCACCGGCGGGCTGACCATCGGCGGCCAGATGACCGTCATCGGGTCGGCGGCGCACATCGACGTGGCGGTGGCGGTCGCGATCTCGTCGGCGCTGCCGATGATCGTGATCCCGGTGAGCGTGGTGGTGTTCCGGATCCGCGAGGGGGTCACCGCGGTGACGGCGCTCGGCGCGGCCCTCATCTCCGGTGGCGTCGCCTGGCTCGTCCTTCTCTGACCGCAGCGGACGCCGTCGGCCCTAGGCTCGTCGTATGACTCGCTATGCCGCAGAGGTCAACCAGCTCACCGCCGCCTGGCTGGGGCGCACCGACGGATCCGGTGTGCTGTCCGGCGCGGGACTCTGGCCGCTGCTGGCCGTGCTCGCGTGGTCGGCCGACGAGCCCGGCCGCGGCGAGCTTGCCGGCGCCGTCGGCCTCCCCGCCGACGAGTGCATGGACGCCGCGCGCGACCTGCTGAAGGAGGTCGACGACCTCGACGGCGTCGACGCCGCGCTGGGGCTGTGGGCGCAAGAGGCGGCGCACGTGCGCCCCGAGTGGCGCGACACCCTGCCCGCCGGCACCTTCGGCGAGCTCACCGGCGACGCGTCCACCGATCAGCCCAAGCTCGACGCGTGGGCGAACGAGCGCACGCACGGGCTCATCGAGCGGTTCCCCGTCCAGGCCGGTCCCGAGCTCATGCTCACGCTGGCGACGGCGCTGGCACTGCGCACCACCTGGGAGCGCAAGTTCAGCGACGAGCCGTGGCAGGTGGCCGACGGCGTCTGGTCCGGCCGGCGGCTGGCCGGGCTGAGCCGCACCACACCCGAGGCCGGCGATCTCCGCGTCACCGACAGCGCCGCCGGTCCGCTCACGCTGACCCGCGTGGCCGGCGACAACGGCTTGGACGTCCACCTCGTCCTCGGGTCGCCCGAGGCTGCCGCGGGCGACGTGCTGGCGGCGGCGGTGCCGCTGGTGGGGCCCGGGTCCGGGTCCGGGTCCGATGGGCTGGTCGACGGCGCGGCGCTGCTCGAGTCCGGCGAGGTCTCGCCCTGGCCCGGTGTCTCGACGGTGTCGGCCCCGCGTCCCGGTCTCGTGCTGAAGACGCCCCGCTTCCGCGTGAGCTCGCTGCACGACCTGCTGCGTCAGGCCGAGGTGTTCGGGCTGCGGACGGTCGCCAGCGGCGAGCGCGGGCACTTCCCGGCCATCGGCCCGGTGCCGCTGCGCGTCGACCAGGCCCGGCAGGCGGCGGTCGCCATCTTCAGCGCGACGGGGTTCGAGGCGGCCGCGGTCACCGCCATAGGGCTGCGGACGGTGTCGCTGCCGGTCCACTCCTCGCGCGCGGTCGCCGTCAGCTACGACCGTCCGTTCGGCTTCCTCGCGACCCACCGGTCGAGCGGACTCGTGCTGTTCGCCGGCTGGGTCGACTCGCCCGACGACTGGGCCCCGCCCGGCGAGGGTTCGCGCCCGGCAGCCCGCCCCGGTGTCATGCGCGAGCGGCTGCCCCGCCCCGACGGAACCTGACGGTCCGAAGCCGTTCCGGCTCGCCGGCGTGCGCTTCATGATCATCAACCTTTCGTGCTGTTGGGGCAGCCCGAAAGGTTGATGATCATGGACGTGTGGGTTCGCACGTCGCATTCGGGCGCGCGTCGCGCGGCCGCCGAGGTGCTTGGCACGCTGGAGGGCTCCACAAATCGGGCATATCCGGCGTGATTGGTCACTTTCAGCGTGCCAAGGGGTCGCCGCCGACGTGCCAAGGGTGTCAGGCGACCAGTTCGTGGCGTCGTGACGGCGACGGCTCGTCACACGACTCGGCGGCGCGGGCCCGCTCGCTCATGCGCCGCCGGGTGCGGATCATCGAGTGCGCGGCGCCGACCCAGACGCCCACCACGATGCCGACCCCGGCGCCGATGGCCACCTGCAGCCACAACGGGGCGTCGGTGACGGTGCCCGTGACGTAGCCGAGCCCCACCGACCAGCCGGCCCACAGCAGCCCGCCGGCGAACGCGATCGCCGCGAACCGGCGCCGCCCGATGCCCGCCACCCCCGCGGCGGCGGCCACCGTCGTGCGGCCCAGGGGGATGAAGCGGGCGGCGATGATGGCCGCCGCGCTGGTGGAGCCCATGCGTTCGTGCGCCCGGGAGATCCGCGACTTGAGCCGCCGCCCGACGCCGAAGCGTTCCAGGAAGCGGGGGAGCGCGCGCCGGCTCATCCCGTGGACCGCGAGGTCGCCCGCGAGTGCGCCGACGGCGGCCGCGGCGATGGACCAGGCGACGTTCAGGTGACCGGCGGCCGCCAGCGCTCCTGAGGAGATGACGAGCACCTCGCCCGGGAACGCCGGCACCACCGCGTCGATGGCCACGAACGCCGCGATGACGAGGTAGGCGAGCGCGGGTACGGCCACGAACGACAGCAGGTCCATGGACTCCACACTGTGTTCCTACCGGTGCCGAGACAATGGCGCGGAACCGAACTCAGGGAACTCTCAGGGTCGAAGTCAGGGACGGTAGTAGGGCAGACCCCAGTCTGTGGGCGTAGGCACGCGTTGTCGGTGTCGTTCACTAGGCTGACGACGTGACCGGACCGCGAGGGCTGTTCGTCGCCTTCGAGGGCGGCGACGGCGTCGGCAAGACCACCCAGCAGGCGCTGCTGGCCGACCATCTGCGCGCCCTGGGCCGCGACGTCGTCGTCACCCGCGAGCCGGGCGACTCCCGCATCGGGCCGCAGGTGCGCTCCATCGTGCTCGACGGCGGCGACCTCGACCCGCGGGCCGAGGCGCTGCTGTTCGCCGCCGACCGCGCCGACCACGTGGCCCACGTCGTCCGCCCGGCGCTCGAGCGCGGTGCCGTCGTGCTGGTCGACCGCTACATCGACTCCTCCATCACCTACCAGGGCGAGGGCCGTGGGCTGGGGCGCGAGCAGATCGCCGCCATCTCCCGCTTCGCCACCCAGGGACTGCTGCCCGACCTCACCGTCGTCCTCGACCTCGACGAGGCGGCGCGGGCCGAGCGGGTGCGCCGGCAGGGCTACGTCGACCGCATCGAGCGCGAGCCCGACCACGTCCACGAGAAGGTCCGCCGGGCGTTCCTCGAGCTGGCCGCCGCCGAACCGCACCGCTACGTCGTCGTCGACGCCGGCCGCCCGCCCGCCGAGGTTGCGTCCGACGTCGCCGTCGCTGTCGAGAAGGTGATGAGAGCATGACCGTTTGGGACGCCGTCGTCGGGCAGACCATGGTGCCCGCGCTGCAGCGCACCGTGGCCGACGCCGCCGGCTACCTGCAGGGTGGCCCGCGCGGCGCCATGACGCACGCCTGGCTGTTCACCGGGCCGCCCGGGTCCGGCCGGTCGGTCGTCGCCCGGGCGTTCGCCGCCGCGCTGCAGTGCCCCAACGGCGGCTGCGGCCAGTGCTCCGAGTGCGCCGACGTCCGCGCCCGCACCCACCCCGACGTCGCGTCGCTGGTCACCGAGGGCCTGAACATCCGCATCAGCCAGGTCCGCGACCTCGTGCCGCGCGCGGCGCTGCGCCCGGCCCGCGGCCGCTGGCAGGTGGTCGTGGTCGAAGACGCCGACCGCCTGGGCGAGGACGCCGCCGACGCCCTGCTGCTGTCGGTCGAAGAACCGCCCGAGCGGACGGTCTGGATGCTCTGCGCGCCCACGGCCGAGGACATCGTGCCGACCATCCGCTCGCGCTGCCGGGTCGTGCACCTGCGCACCCCGCCCTACGCCGACGTCGCGCGGCACCTGGTCGCCACCGCCGGCGTCGACCAGAAGACCGCCGAGTTCGCCGCCCGCGCCTCGCAGGGTCACGTCGGCCGGGCTCGCGCGCTGGCCACCGACGCCGAGGTGCGCGCGCGCCGGGCCGAGGTGCTCCGGCTGCCGTTCGACCTCGCCGACATCCGCCAGTGCCTCGACGCCGCCGCCAACCTCGTCGAGGCGGCCAAGGCCGACGCCGAGAAGCACTGCGACGCCCTCGACGAGCGCGAGGTCGACGCGCTGCGCAAGGCTCTCGGCGCCGGCACCACCGGCCGCAAGCCGCGCAACATCGAGGCCGCCGTCAAGGACCTCGAGCGCGAGCAGAAGCTGCGCCGCACCCGGGTCCAGCGCGACTCCATCGACCGCGCGCTGGTCGACGTCCTCGCGCTCTACCGCGACGTCGTCATGCTGCAGCTGGGCGTGAGCACCGAGCTGGTCAACGAGGAGATGCGCCCGTCCATCGACCGCCTGGCTCGCACCGGCTCCGCGGCGGCGACGCTGCGCCGCATGGAGGCCGTGGTCGCCGCGCGCGAGGCGCTGCAGGCCAACGCGCTGCCGCTGCTGCAGCTCGAGGCCATGGCGCTGGCGCTGCGCGAGGGCTGACTCCCGGGGCCCGACGGCGTCAGCGGCCGGTTAGGGTCGTGCGATGGACGCCGCCGCTGACCCGTGGAAGATCGTCGACGCCCTCGCCGAGTGGGCCGAGCGCACGCCGTGGTGCGACTGGGTCGAGCTGGCCGGGTCGCTCGGACGCGGAGCCGGTGACCTCGTCTCCGACGTCGACGCCGGGCTGGGCGTCGTGCTCGACGGCGCCACGTACGAGGAGCGCCGCGACGCCGCCCTGGCCGCCGCCCGCGAGTACGCCGTCGTCGCCGACGAGCTGATCCAGCACCTCGGCAGTGCCGAGAAGCCGGCCGACCACCTGGTCGTCCAGTACGCCGACGGCCGCCAGCTCAGCCTGGTCGTCATGCTCGCCGACAGCCGCCCGGGCCTCGCGCCGGGGTCGAAGCCGGTGTTCGACCGGTCCGGCCGGCTGGCCGAGCCGTTCACCCCGCCGGCGCTCACCACCACCGACGAGCAGCGGCGCGAGTGGGCGTTCCTCGGCTGGTGGGCGCTGGCCGACACCGCCAAGCACGCCGGCCGCGGCCGCGTCTGGCGCGCCGTCGAGTCGCTGCACGAGGCACGGACCTGCGCCTGGCAGCTGCACGCGGCCGAGCTGGGCGTCGACTACCCGGGCTTCGGTGCGGTGAGCGTCGAGAACGCCGACCTGCCCGCTCCGTCGGGACTGGCCGCCACCGTCCCGGTGGCCGCCGAGCCGGCAGCCGTCGTCGCCGCCGCGCGGGCGCTGGCCGACGTCCTCGACCCGCTCGCCGCACCGCACGCCGTCGCCGGGGTCCGGGCGGAAGCCCTGCGCCGGCTGAGCGCCGGCTGACCCCACCCCGGCCCGTTCACCGTCCGGACGCCTTCCGGACACCCGGATCCCCTAGCGTCTGCGCGGTTGTCTGTCGTGTTCACGCGCATCGTTCATACCAAGGGGGCCCTGGTGACCCGACCGCGTCCATCGCACGTCCGTGCCGCCACCGCCGCGACGGCGGGCCTGGCACTGACCGGGGCGTTCGCGCTGCCGGCGACCGCCGGCATCGTCGACGAGCCGATCTCGCACTCCGCACCCGACGCGGCGCTCGCGCTCGCGCCCATCGGCACCTATGAGACCGGCATCTTCGACGAGGGCGCGTCGGAGATCGTCCACTACGACGCCGGCTCGAAGCGGCTCATCATCATCAACGCCGCGCAGGCGCTGGTCGAGGTGCTCGACGCGGCCGACCCGACGGCTCCGGCCAAGCTGTTCGACGTGCCCACCACGGGCGTGGAGTCCGACGACGACTCGACGGTGCCCGAGGGCGCCGTCGCCAACTCCGTCGACGTCCGCGCCGACGGCCTGGGCGCCATCGCCGTCGAGGCGGAGAACAAGACCGACGCCGGCTGGGTCGTCTTCTTCGACGCCCGCAGCGAGGACGGCGCCCCGCTCGGCGCGGTCCGCGTGGGTGCGCTGCCGGACATGGTGACCTTCACGCCCGACGGCTCGCAGCTGCTGGTGGCGAACGAGGGCGAGCCGGCCGAGGACTACTCCGCCGACCCCGAGGGCTCGGTCGCGGTCGTCGACGTGCCGGACGCGCTCGACGCGCCGGCGCAGTCCGACGTCGCGATCGCGGACTTCCACGAGTTCGAGGAGGGCGGCTCGCTGGAGCTGCCCGAGGGCGTGCGCATCTACGGCGGCCGCGAGGACGCCGGCACCGGCACCCCGGAGTTCCCGGTCTCGGAGAACCTCGAGCCCGAGTACATCACCGTGGTCGGCGACGAGGCCTTCGTCACGCTGCAAGAGGCCAACGCGATCGCGGTCGTCGACCTCGGGGCCGCCGAGGTGACCGAGATCCAGACGCTGGGCGCCAAGGACTGGAGCCAGCCGGGCAACGAGCTCGACCCGTCCGACGAGGACGGCGGCATCAACCTGGCCAACTGGCCGGTCCAGGGCCTGTACCAGCCCGACGCCATCGGCAGCTACACCGCGGGCGGCGCGTCGTACCTCGTCACCGCGAACGAGGGCGACACCCGCGACTGGGAGGGCTACACCGAGGTCGCGCGGGTCAAGGACCTCGGCGAGGACGGGCTGCCGCCGGTCTGCGAGGACCTGGCCGGCGTCACCGCCGACGAGGCGCTCGGCCGGCTGAACATCACCACGGCCGACGGCCTGTCCGAGGACGGCACCTGCTACGAGACGCTGTACGCCAACGGCGGCCGCTCGTTCTCGATCTGGAACACCGACGGCGAGCAGGTCTTCGACTCCGGCGCGCAGTTCGAGGAGCTGACGGCCGCGGCGCTGCCGGAGTTCTTCAACTCCAACCACTCCGAGTCCAACCTCGAGGGCCGCAGCGACGACAAGGGCCCGGAGCCCGAGGGCCTGGCCATCGGCCGGGTCGGTGAGCGCACCTACGCGTTCGTCGGCTTCGAGCGGGTCGGCGGCGTCATCGTCTTCGACATCACCGCGCCCGACGCGGTCGAGTTCGTCACGTACGTCAACAACCGGAACTTCGCGGTCTCGGTCGAGGACGGCGGCGAGCTGGCCGACGCCGGCGACCTGGGCCCCGAGGGCCTGGAGTTCATCCCGGCCGACGCCTCGCCGATCCCCGGCACCGCGCTGCTCGCCGTCGGCAACGAGGTCTCCGGCTCGACCACGTTCTACCGGATCGACGAGGCCGACGGCGGCCCCGGCGGTGACGAGGACGGGGCCGAGGACGGCTCGGACGACGGTTCGGACGAGAGCGGCTCCGACGAGGCCGGCTCGGACGAGTCGGGTGCCGACGAGAGCGGGACCGACGACGGCACGGGCGACGACGGTGCGGACGAGTCCGGCGCTGACGGCGACGAGCTGCCGGACACCGGAGGCAGCGCCACGACGCTGATGCTCGCGGCCGGTGCGCTCCTGCTGGCCGGCGCCGCCGGGTACGCCGTCCGCCGCCGGACCGCCTGACGACGGGCATCGCCGAGCACGGCCTGACGGGCGCCGGTACCCCTGCCGGGGGTGCCGGCGCCCTCGCGTTCGCGGCACGGCGGTCGCGATGCCGAACCTGATCGTCCGAGCGCTTATGGTGGGTCCGTGGGCATGGTGATGGCAGTGGCCTTCACCCGGTACGGGAGGCTCTACTACCTCGACCCGGGTGAGCACACCCCGCGCGTCGGCGACAAGGTCCTCGTCCCCACGGACGACGGTCCCGAGGTCGCCGAGTGCGTGTGGGCGCCACAGTGGGTCAGCGAGGACATCGGCGGGCTGCCGGTGTGCGCCGGCCTGGCCACCGACCGGCACCTGCAGCGCGAAGAGCGCAACCGCCGTCGCCGCGCCGAGGTCCGGGTGGCCGCCCGACGGCTGATCAAGCACCACGACCTCCCCATGAAGATCGTCGGGGTCGACTACGTCGACACCCGCGAGGACGTCGACCAGCTCGTCACCATCTACTTCAGCGCGCCGCACCGCGTCGACTTCCGCGAGCTGGTGCGCGACCTCGCCCGCACGCTGCGGGCCCGCATCGACCTGCGCCAGCTCGGCGCGCGCGACGAAGCCCGGGTCCAGGGCGGCATCGGCCCGTGCGGCCGCGACACCTGCTGCTCCACGTTCCTCACCGACTTCGAGCCGGTCAGCGTGCGCATGGCCAAGGACCAGGACCTCCCGCTCAACCCGCTGAAGATCTCCGGGGCGTGCGGGCGGCTCATGTGCTGCCTCAAGTACGAGCACCCGCTGTACCAGGACTTCAAGCGCAGCGTGCCCACCGTCGGCTGCGACGTCACCACCGACGACGGCGTCGAGGGCACCGTCGTCGCCTACAACGTGCCGGCCGAGACGGTGTACGTCCGCGACCGCGAGACCGGCCGCCGGGTCGCCTGCCCCAAGGCGAGCGTCTGCGGCTCGCGGCAGGCCTACGAGGGCGCCGTGGCGCAGGGCGCGCGCCGTACGCCCGACATCGAGGACGACGACGCGTACGAGGACGACGGAGAGAACCTGTGACAATGCGTGCCCTGGCCGGTCTGGTGGCGCTGGTCGTGGTGGCCGCCGCCGGTTGCTCGGCCGAGCCCGAGCGCGAGGGGCAGCGCGCCGACGTCCCCGACCGGTCCACGCCGGCGCCCGATGCCACCGAGGGCGTCGAGCCCGAGCTCGCGTCCTTCTACACCCAGACGCTCGAGTGGCGCGACTGCGGCGAGGGCTTCCAGTGCAGCACGGCCAAGGTGCCGGTCGACTACGCCGACCCCGGCGGCGACACCCTCGAGCTGGCGCTGCTGCGGGCACCGGCCACCGGCGACAACCGCATCGGCTCGCTGCTGGTGAACCCGGGCGGCCCGGGCGCGTCCGGCGTCGAGTACGCGCAGCTGGCCGGGTCCGTCGTCACCGACCAGGTGCGCGAGCGCTACGACATCGTCGGCTTCGACCCGCGCGGCGTCGCCCAGTCGACTCCGGTCGACTGCGTCGACGACGCCCAGCTCGACGAGTACCTCGCCTCCGACGCCACGCCGGACGACGACGCCGAGATCACCGAGCTGGAGGAGTCGACCCTCGACCTCGCCGAGGGCTGCGCGGCTCGCTCCGGCGACCTCCTCCCGCACATCGGCACCGCCGACGTCGCCCGCGACCTCGACATCCTGCGGGCCGCCCTCGGCGACGAGAAGCTGAACTACCTCGGCAAGTCCTACGGCACGTTCATCGGCGCGCTGTACGCCGACCAGTTCCCCGACCGCGTCGGCCGGCTGGTGCTCGACGGCGCCATCGACCCCACGCTCTCGGGCGACGACCTGGGGCTCGGCCAGGCCCGCGGCTTCGAGCGGGCGCTGTCGTCGTTCCTGACCTGGTGCTTCGACCAGGACGACTGCGCGCTCGGGACGTCCGAGGAGGCGGCTCGGGCCACGCTGGCCGGGCTGCTGCGCCAGGCCGACGAGGAGCCGCTGGCCACCGACGACGAGAACCGGCCGCTGACCGAGTCGCTGGCGTTCTACGGCATCATCCTGCCGCTGTACCTCACCGCCGACGAAGGCTACGAGCCGCTGAACGAGGCGCTCGACCTCGCGCTCACCGAGGACGACGGCACACTGCTCATGACGTTCGCCGACCTCTACCTCGAGCGCAACAGCGACGGCACCTACAACGGCAACGCCAACGAGGTCATCGGCCTGGTGAACTGCCTCGACCACCCCGAGCAGGCCACCGCCGAGGAGGCGCAGGCCGGGCTGGCGGAGTTCACCGCGGTGTCGCAGGTGTTCGGGCCGTTCCTGGCCTGGGGCGGGTTCGGCTGCACGGTGCTCGACGAGGGTCTGGCCGAGGCCGGCGTCGGCGACTCCGACGACTCGAGCGACGACGGCGAGTCCGGCGATCCCACCGCGACGCCCGGCCCCACGGCGACGCCGCATCCGCCGGTCACCGCGCCGGGCGCCGACCCGATCCTCGTCGTCGGCACCACCGGCGACCCCGCCACGCCGTACGAGTGGGCGCAGTCGCTGGCCGAGCAGCTCTCGTCGGGCGTGCTGCTCACCTACGACTCCACCGTCCACACGGCCTATCTCGCGGGCAGCGACTGCATCGACGACGCCGTCGACGCGTACCTGCTGGCCGGTACCGTCCCCGACGAGGGCACCAGCTGCGCTTCGTGATTCCGGGTGTCGTATGCGGATAATGGAGTAATGCGCCTTCGCCTGACCCTCCGCCGGGCCGTGCTCGTTCTGAGCGCGGCGGTGCTGCTGACCTCCTGCAGCGGATCCGACGACGGCGGTGACGGCGGCTCCGGCGACGGTGCCACCGCGCAGGCCGAAGGCCCCAAGACGCAGCGCGCGCCGTTGCGACTCGCCGGCATCACCGACGAGGTCGCGTTCGGCGAACCGCTGGCGTTCACCGTCCCCAATGGCACCATCGACACCGTCCAGGTCACCCCCGACGGCGGCGAGCCCATCGAGGGCCAGGTCGGCTCCGACGGCGCCAGTTGGCAGAGCGCGGCCGCGCTGACGCCCGGCGCCACCTACGCCGTCAACGTCGTCGCCTCCGACACGCTCGGGGCCGAGCACACCCTCACCCAGTCCGTCGCCGTCGGCGGCGTGCCCGACGCCAGCCGGCTGACGCTGAGCATGCAGCCCGCCGACGGCTCGGTCGTCGGGGTGGGCGCGCCCATCACCGTCCGGTTCGACCAAGAGGTCACCGAACGCGAGAACGTCGAGCAGGCCATGCACGTCGCGTCCAACCCGCAGGTCGAGGGAACGTGGCACTGGGTCAACTCGCGCGAGGTGCACTTCCGGCCCAAGGAATACTGGCCGTCGGGCACCCAGGTGCGGCTGAACCTCGACCTCAACGGCGTCCAGGCCGGCGACGACCTCTGGGGCGGCCGCTCCTACGACCTCGACTTCAGGGTCGGCGAGGCGCACGTCACCACCGTCGACGCCGCCACCCACTCCATGACCTTCAGCGTCGACGGCACCGTCGCGGCCACCTGGGACACCAGCCTCGGCGCGCCCGAGTTCGCCACCCGCAACGGCACCTACATCGTGCTCGAGAAGTTCGAGACGCGCCAGATGACGTCGTGCAACGCGAACATCACCTGCGACCCCGCCGACCCGAACTACTACGACCTCGAGGTGCCCAACTCCGTCCGCCTCACCTGGAGCGGCACCTTCGTCCACTCCGCGTCGTGGTCCGAGGGCTCCCAGGGCAACGAGAACGTGTCGCACGGCTGCATCAACCTCAGCCAGGCCAACGGCGCCACCTTCTTCAGGGGCGCGCAGTACGGCGACATCGTCACCGTCGCCAACTCCACCCGCGGCCCCGAAGACCTCCTCCAGCGCGGCGACCCCGGCATGGCCGACTGGAACCTCACCTGGGACCAGCTCGTGGCCGATTCCGCCCTCGGCGCGCCCATCACCACAGACGCGCTCTGAGGTTGCTCGGCCCTCCGGGCCCGATTGGGTTCCGGGGCGGTGGACGCCCTATACTCATGCACCGTGCCCGGTTCGCCGGGCACGTGCCGCCTTAGCTCAGTCGGTAGAGCGATTCACTCGTAATGAATAGGTCGTCGGTTCGATTCCGACAGGCGGCTCCACCACCTCATCCCGGCCGGTCAGGCTCATCCTGACCGGCCGTTCGCATGTCAGGGAGGTCACGGTGCCGATGTCTCGCGAGGCCGCGGAACGGCGGGCGGCGCTGGTGGAGCGTCTGCGCGAGCAGGGCGCGATCCGCACCGAGCGAGTCGCCGCCGCTGTCGCGGCCGTGCCGCGGCACCTCTTCGCCCCGGAGGTGACGCTCGCCGAGGCGTACGCCGACGACATCGTGATCACGAAGCGCGGCCCGCGGGGCGAAGCGCTCAGCTCGGTGTCGGCGCCCTGGCTGCAGGCGCTGATGATCGAGCAGGCCGGCTTGGAGCCCGGCATGCGGTGCCTCGAGATCGGGTCGGGCGGGTACAACGCGGCGCTGATGGCCGAGGTCGTCGGCCCTGACGGGGACGTCACGAGCGTGGACATCGACGCCGACGTCGTCGCCCGGGCGCGCCGCTGCTTGACGGCCGCCGGCACCGAGCGCGTCCGGGTCGTCCACTGCGACGGCGAGGACGGGGCGCCGGAGCTCGCGCCCTACGATCGCATCATCGTCACGGCCGGCGCGTGGGACGTGCCGCCCGCATGGAGATCACAGCTGGCGCCGGCCGGCCGGCTGGTCGTGCCGTTGCGGCTGCGCGGCCTCACGAGGACGGTGGCGTTCGATCGCGTCGGTGACCTCCTGGTGAGCCGATCCCACGAGATGTGCGGATTCATCGCCATGAGGGGCATGGGCGCGTGGCACGACCGGACCGTGCCGCTGCAGGGCGAGGACGTCGTGGTCCACGTCGACCACGACATGCCGGTCGACCCGGCCGCCCTGCGCGCGTCGCTGGGCGAGTCGCGCACCGAGCGATGGTCCGGCGTGACCGTCGGGCCGCTGGAGGCCTTCGACGGCCTCCAGTTGTGGCTGGCCACACACGAGGCGGGCTACGGCCAGCTGCGTTCGACGCGCGCCGAGGCCGCTCGCGCGCTCGTGGACCCCGCCACCCCGTGGGCGCCGGCCTTCGTCGACGGCGCCAGCCTGGCCTACCACGCACTGCGCGCCGTCGCGCCGGACACCGGCACGTGCGAGTTCGGCGTCTACGCCATGGTCCGGCCGGCGTCCGGCTCGCCGATCGCATGATCGAGCTGATCCGGGCCTGGGATCGCCGCCATCGGCACGGGTCCCAGCCGGTGATCGCCGTTCATCCGGCCGGTACACCGGACGAACGGCTCGGGCCGGGCTGGGTCATCGAGAAGCGGCATACCCGGGTGACGGTCACCTGGCCGTGAGGCGTGGTCCGTAGTGGTCGAAATGTCGGGATTCAGGAGCGCTCGTCGGCCGGCCGGATCGTTGAGCCGGTGATGCGCAGGCCGTAGTGGTCGATCACGTGGGTGTCGTGGACGGTGCGTTTGGCGTGGTCGCGGGCGGCGTCTTCGGCTTGGGAGTAGCGGGTGTACTCGCGGCCGGTCCACGGGCAGGCGGGGCAGCGTGCGCGGTACCGAACCGGGGTCTTCGGCGGGGCCACGAGGGCACGATATATCGACAGCTAAACTTTGGCTATTCGATCAAGGGCGATCGGATGGGCGGGTGGTCGACAGCCGGGCTCCTGAGTATCAGCGGCTGTACGCCACGATCCGGCAGCTGCGGGAGGAGCGCGATCTCACGCAAGAGCAGCTCGGCGAGCGGCTCGGCCTGACCCAGCGCAAGGTGTCGCTGTTCGAGTCCGGCGACCGCCGCCTCGACGTCATCGAGCTGGTCCGCATCGCCAAGGCGCTCGGGGTCGGGCTCACCGAGCTCCTCGACCGCGCGGGCATCGAGTACACCTGACGCCACGCCTGACCGCGTCACCCGTGGTGGGCGGCGTGGTGCGCCGCCAGCAGGTCGTCACCCCAGTCGTGGCGCAGGTCGCGCCAGACGGAGTGGACGTGGTTGGCGTCCTGCTGGGTGTTGTCGTACTCCAGCAGGAACGTCGGGCCCAGCACGGCGTAGTAGTGGCCGTGGCCGGGCTCGACCGGGCCGGCCCAGCGGAACGTCACCCGCTCCAGTCCGGCATCGACGATCGACGCCCACGCCGGCTCCGCAATGGACGCCGACACCCGGCCCACGTACAGCCGGATCAGCCGCTCCAGCAGCTCGCGCCCCTCGGCGGGTAGGTCGCCGTACGCCAGCCCCGGCGCCACCAACCCGGCGTCGGCGACGGGGTCGTCGCGGGTGAGGATGTCGCGCGGCGCCTCCTCCGACGTGACGGCGACCGCCTGCAGCGATGGCGGTAGCGACGTCACCAGCGCCCGCCCGAGGTCCTGCTCGGCCGCCAGCGTCCGCCGTCCGGCCCCGGGATAGCCGGCCGGAACCGTCGACGGGTTGGCGCCGAAGAACTGGGGCGTCCCGGCGACCCTTCCATCGACGACGGTGACAGTGACGGCGAGGTGGTGGCCGCCCACCTTCCACGCCCACGGCGACGAGGATCCTGGCGTGCCGTGCACCCGGAACCAGTACCGATCCGGCTGCCGCTTCGACCAGGTGTCCATCCCGGCGGAGCGCTCGACGGCGCCGAGCACCGTCTCGAGCGCCATGATCGCCCGCGCGTCCGCCAGCCCGGGCTCGGACAGCCCTTCCGCCAGCAGCGCCAGCGCCAGCTCACGCTGCGCATCGGACATCTCGCCCAGCGTCAGCCCCGGTCGCGACCGCGGCAGGTAGGTGAACGTGCGCCGGTCGGCCGCGTCGAACGGCGCCGCGGCTTGGGCGAGCTGGTCGGGGTCGAGCGCGGCCAGGAACGCCGTCGCCGCCCGGGTCATCGAGTCGCTCATCGAGCACCACTCTGCCAGGTGCCCGCGTCGTCGAGCGGGAGCGTCACGCGCATCGTCAGGCCGCCGTCGGGCGTGGTCTCGGGGACGAGCGTGCCGCCCATCGCCTCGGTCAGCCCGCGCGAGAGCGCCAGCCCGAGCCCCATCCCGGTGCCGCTGTCGCCGAGGCGCTGGAACGGGACGAAGACACGGTCGCGCTGGTCCTCGGGGATGCCCGGCCCGTGGTCGACGACCAGCAGATCGACGGCGGAGTCCTCCTCGCGGGCGGTGACGGTGGGCGGGCGGTCCGCCGGGCTGAACCGCAGCGCGTTGCCGATGACGTTGACCAGCACCCGTTCCAGCAGGGCGGGGTCGGCCTGCACCGGCGGCAGGTCCGAAGGCAGGTCGACGACGACCGCGCGGCCCGGCTCGCCGAGCTCGTCGAGGGCCCGCGCGACGCTGTCGCCGGCCGCCGTCGGCAGCAGCGTCACCCCGAGCACGCCCGCCTGCAGCCGGCTCAGGTCGAGCAGGTTCGCGATCAGCGTCGCCAGCCGGTCCAGCGACTCGTCCGCGGTGGCCAGCAGCTCGACCTCGTCGTCGGGGTCGAACTGGACCTCGTCGCTGCGCAGACTGGTGACGGCGGCCTTGGCGGCGGCCAGCGGCGTGCGCAGGTCGTGGCTGACGGCGGCCAGCAGCGCCGTGCGCATCCGGTCGGCCTCGGCGATGGTCCCGGCCGAGGCCGCCTGCCGGGCCAGCCGCTCCTGCCGCAGGGCCAGCGCGGCCTGGGCGGCGTACGCCTCGATGACCCGGCGGTCCTCGGCCGGCAGCGCGCCGGGTCCGCGCAGGGCGAGCGAGAGCGAGTCGTCGATGGGGACCTCGACGTCGGCGTCGGCGGGGGTGAGGCAGGGCCGCTCGCCGACGCAGGCCACCACGGACCACGTCGCGGGGTCCTGGTGGCTGCCCGGCAGCCGCGGCGCGTCGGCCGGGCGCTCCAGCAGCGTCACCGACGTCAGCGAGTACGTCTCGAGCAGCCGCTCCAGCAGCCCGATGAGCGGCCGCGGGTTACCGACCATGCTGCCGGCGACGGTGGCGAGGCTCTGCGCGTCGGCGCTCGCGCGGGCCGCCTCGCGGGTGCGCCGGGCCGCCTGGTCGACGACGACGCTCACCGACGCGGCCACCAGCAGGAAGACCGCCAGCGCGATGATGTTCTCGAGCCGGTTCACCTCGAACGAGTGCAGCGGCTCGGTGTAGAACCAGTTGAGCAGCAGGAACCCGCCGCCCGCCGCGAGCAGCGCCGGCCACATGCCGCCGACCAGCGCCACCGCGATGACCATCGCCAGCAGCAACAGCTCGCCGGTCGCCAGCGAGACGTCGTCCTCGGGCAGCCGCACCCCGAGGATCAGCAGCGGGAGGCCGACCACGGCGAGCACGAACCCGGCGACCTGGCGGTGCCGAGACAGCGCGCTGCCCAGGGCGGCGTTGCGGCCGCGCCCGGCCTGCTGGTGCGGCACGAGATGGACGTCCATCGAGCCGGACAGCGACATCGTCGTCAGCGCGACGCCGCGGGAGAACAGCTGGGCCAGCCGGCCGCGGCGGCTCGCGCCGAGCACCAGCTGGGTGGCGTTGACGCCGCGGGCGAACTCGATCAGCGCCGACGGGATGTCCTCGCCGAGCACCTGGTGGAACGTGCCGCCGAGGCTCTCGACCAGTAGCCGCTGCCGGGCCAGCTGCGTCGGGTCGGCGCCGACCAGCCCGTCGCTGGGCGAGACGTGCACGGCCATGAGGTCCGCGCCCTTGCCGCGGTCGGCGATGCGGGCGGCGCGGCGGACCAGCGTCTCGCCCTCGGGTCCGCCGGTCAGCGCGACGACGACCCGCTCGCGCGCTTCCCAGGTGTCGTCGATGCGGTGGTCGGCGCGATAGCGGTCCAGCTGGTCGTCGACCTTGTCGGCCAGCCAGAGCAGGGCCAGCTCGCGCAGCGCCGTGAGGTTGCCGACGCGGAAGTAGTTGCCCAGCGCCGCGTCGATCTTCTCCTTCGCGTAGACGTTGCCGTGGACCATCCGGCGGCGCAGCGCCTCGGGCGTCATGTCGGTCAGCTCGACCTGGTCGGCGCGGCGGACCACCTCGTCGGGGACGGTCTCGCGCTGCGGCACTCCGGTGATCCGCTCGACGACGTCGTTGAGCGACTCGAGGTGCTGGATGTTCACCGTCGACAGCACCGTGATGCCGGCGTCGAGCAGCTCCTCGATGTCCTGCCAGCGCTTGGCGTTGCGCGACCCCGGCACGTTGGTGTGCGCGAGCTCGTCGACCAGCGCGACCTCCGGCTTGCGGCGCAGCACGGCGTCGAGGTCCATCTCCTCGAACGAGCCGCCGCGGTAATGGACGGTGCGGCGCGGCACCACCTCGAGGTCGCCGATCTGCTCCGCCGTCCGGGCCCGCCCGTGCACCTCGACGAACCCGACGACGACGTCGGCGCCGCGGCCCCGGCGCCGGTGCGCCTCCTCGAGCATGGCGAACGTCTTCCCGACGCCCGGCGCGGCGCCCAGGTAGATCCGCAGCTGCCCGCGTCCCATGCCCCCAGTCTGACCGCAGGCTGACGCCGTCGCCGTCAAGAAGCCGTCAAGAGTCGTGCTCGCGTTGCTGTTCCGTACGAGAATGCGAGCGGCGCGCGGCTACCATCGGCGGCATGGAGTCACCCGGCCGGGTGCTCGTCGTCGACGACGACGCCGGCATCCGCAAGACCCTCGCGCTGAACCTCAAGGCCCGTGGGTACACCGCCGATCTCGCCGGCACCGGTGAACAGGCCCTGCAGCTGGCCGCCCGCAACCACCCCGACGCCGTCATCCTCGACCTCGGGCTGCCCAGCATGGACGGCCTCGACGTCGTCCGCGGCATCCGCGGCTGGTCGTCGGTGCCCATCCTGGTGCTCTCGGGTCGCGGCACCGAGGCGGCGAAGGTCGAGGCGCTCGACCTCGGCGCCGACGACTACCTCACCAAGCCGTTCGGCATGGACGAGCTGTTCGCCCGGCTCCGCGCGGCCACTCGGCGCGCGGTCCTGCCCGACGGCAACGCCGTGGTCGCGACGGACGACTTCACCATCGACTTCGCGGCCAAACGGGTCGTCCGCGACGGCGTCGCGGTCCGCCTGACACCGCGGCAGTGGCACATCGTCGAGATGCTGATCCGCCACCACGGCCGGCTGGTCACCTACGAGCAGCTCCTGCACGAGGTGTGGGGGCCCGCCTACGGGACGGAGACCAACTACCTGCGGGTGTTCATGACCCAGATCCGCCAGCGGCTCGAGCCGGAGCCCTCGAAGCCGCGCTACTTCATCACCGAGCCCGGCCTCGGCTACCGCTTCCAGCTCCCCGGCGATCTGTAGCTGAACCGCTCTCCGTCCGTCAGCCTGGTCGCGCTGAAGCACCTCGCCGAATCGAGTGACTGACACTCCGTGTCAGTGATGCGCTCACACCATGGGTGCCATGGAGAAGAACCTGGAAGGCAAGGTCGCGCTCGTCGCGGGGGCGTCGCGCGGCGCGGGTCGGGGGATCGCCGTCGAGCTCGGGGCGGCTGGCGCGACGGTGTACTGCTCGGCACGCAGCACGCGGGCGCAGCGGTCGGAGCAGGACCTGCCCGAGACCATCGAGGAGACCGCCGAGCTGGTCACCGCGGCCGGCGGCACCGGCATCCCGGTGCAGACCGACCATCTGGTGCCCGAGCAGGTCAAGGCGCTGGTCGACCGCATCGACGCCGAGCAGGGCCGGCTGGACGTGCTGGTCAACGACATCTGGGGCGGCGAGCTGCTGTTCGCCTGGGACGACAAGCTCTGGGAGCACTCGCTGGAGAAGGGCCTGCGGATCCTCCGGCTCGCCATCGACACCCACATCGTCACCAGCCACTTCGCGCTGCCTTTGCTCATCAGGACCAAGGGCGGCCTGGTCGTCGAGATGACCGACGGCACGGCGGACTACAACGCCGCCAACTACCGGGTCTCGTTCTTCTACGACCTCGCGAAGTCGTCGGTGCTGCGCATGGCGTTCGCCCAGGCCCAGGAGCTGGCGCCGTACGGAGCGACCGCCGTCGCGATGACGCCGGGCTGGCTGCGCTCGGAGCTGATGCTGAAGCACTTCGGCGTCACCGAGCAGAACTGGCGCGACGCGCTGGGGGCGCAGCCGCACTTCGCGATCTCCGAGACGCCGCGCTACGTGGGCCGGGCGGTCGCCGCGCTGGCCGCCGACCCCGACGTCGCGCGCTGGAACGGGCAGTCGCTGTCGAGCGGTCAACTGGCGCCGGTTTATCGTTTCACTGACCTCGACGGCAGCCGCCCGAACGCGTGGCGGTACCTGGTGGAGGTGCAGGACGCCGGCAAGCCCGCCGACGTCACGGGGTACCGCTAGGAGGGCACATGGCGACGGACGGGAACGGCCGGATCCGCTGGGGCATCATGGGCACCGGCGGCATCGCGGCGTCGTTCGCGCGCGACCTGCAGCTCGTCGACGACGCCCAGGTGGTCGCCGTCGGTTCCCGCACCGACGAGAGCGCCAGCCGCTTCGCCGGCCGGTTCGACGTGCCGCGCGCGTACGGCTCGTACGAGAAGCTGGTCGCGGACCCCGACGTCGACGTCGTGTACGTAGCCACGCCGCAGACCGCGCACGCGGCGAACGTCCGGCTCGCGCTCGAGGCCGGGAAGCCGGTGCTGTGCGAGAAGCCGTTCACCATCACCGCCGCCGAGGCCCGCGAGCTGGTCGACCTGGCGCGCGAGCGTGGACTGCTGCTCATGGAGGCGATGTGGACGCGGTTCCTGCCGCACTTCCGCCGCATCGACCAGTTGCTGCGCTCGGGCGTTCTCGGTGACGTGACGACGGTGGTCGCCGACCACGGGCAGGCCATCCCGGCCGACGGCGGACACCGTCTGCACAACCCAGCGCTGGCCGGCGGCGCCCTGCTCGACCTCGGCGTCTACCCGATCTCGCTCGCGTCGTACGTGCTGGGCCGGCCGGCCACCGTCACGGCGGCCGGCACCCTGCTGCCCAACGGCCTCGACGCGCAGACGTCCGCCGTCCTCACCTATGAGACCGGCGCGCACGCCGTCGTGACCACCACCCTGGGCGCCCGGACGGCCAACCGCGCCGTCATCACCGGCACGCGGGCCCGGCTCGAGATCGACGACGTCTGGTACACGCCGACGTCGTTCTCGCTGCTGCGGCCCAACGCGCAGGCGCCGGAGCGGTTCGAGCAGCCGCGCATCGGCGGCGGGCTGCGTCACCAGGCCGTCGAGGTCGGCCGGCTGCTGCGTGAGGGCGCGACCGAGAGCGAGATCATGCCGCTCGACGAGACCGTCGCGATCATGGAGACCATGGACGAGATCCGCCGCCAGATCGGCCTGCGCTACCCCGGGGAATAGGGCTCGGTACTGAGCCCCGATGTAGGGCATGATCTGCCTGAGGAGGGGGCCATGACATCGACGCTCATGCCTGGTGTGGTGCAGACGCGGCACAGCACGCCGCGGCTCACCGTCAACACGCTCACCGTGGAGGGCCGCGACGACGGTGAGCCCGTGGTCTTCGTCCACGGCAACGTCTCGTCCGGCGTGTTCTGGCAGCGCGCCATGGTGCGGCTGCCGGACCGGTTCCGCCCGGTCGCGGTCGACCTGCGCGGGTTCGGCGGCACCGACACGCTGCCGGTCGACGCCACCCGCGGCGTCCGCGACTACGCCGACGACGTCGCCGGCCTGCTCGACACACTGGGCCTCGACGGCGCCCACCTGGTCGGCTGGAGCATGGGTGCCGCCGTCGTCCTGCAGCAGCTGCTCGACGCGCCGGCCCGGTACCGCTCGGTCACGCTGGTCAACCCGGTGTCGCCCTACGGCTTCGGCGCGACCCGCGGGGCCGACGGCGCGCTGGCCGACGCGTCGGCGGCCGGGTCCGGGGGCGGCGCGGCCAACCCCGACTTCGTGGCCCGCCTGCGCGACGGCGACCGCGGCGACGACGCTCCCACCTCGCCGCGGCAGGTCATGCTGGCGGCGTACTTCAAACCGCCGTTCGTGCCGCCCGCCGACGAGGTCGAGGCCTACCTCGACTCCATGCTGACCACCGCCGTCGGCGACGACCACTACCCGGGCGACTCGGTGGCGACCTCGGCCTGGCCGGGGCTGGGGCCGGGGACCCGCGGCGTGCTCAACACCATGGCCCCGACCCACCTGCACCTCGACGGCCTGGACGCGATCGACCCGAAGCCGCCGATCCGCTGGATCCGCGGCTCCGACGACGTCATCGTCTCCGACACGTCGCTGTTCGACCTGGCGTACCTGGGGTCGCTCGGCGTGGTGCCGGGCTGGCCGGGCGCCGACGTCGCTCCGCCGCAACCGATGCTCGCCCAGACCCGTGCCGTCCTCGAGAAGTACCGCGCGGCCGGCGGCGTCACCGGCGAGACCGTCATCGACGACGCCGGCCACAGCCCGCACGTCGAGAAGCCGGACGAGTTCGTGGCCGCGCTCGTGAGCAGGTTGGACGAACGATGACACTCGGGGTCGCGGTCGACGGGGGCACGCTCGCGGTCCACGAGCTGGGGCACGGAGGGGCCGGCAGCCCCGTCGTCATGGCGCTGCATGGCATCACGGCCAACGCGCTGGCGTTCGGCGCGGTCGCCCAGGCGCTGGACGGCGAGGTGCGGATGCTCGCGCCCGACCTGCGCGGCCGGGCCGACAGCCGGTCGATCCGCGGACCGTGGGGACTGGCCGCCCACGCGGCCGACGTCATCGCCGTCCTGGATGCGGTCCGAGTGGAGAAGGCGATCCTGCTCGGCCACTCGATGGGCGCGTACGTGGCGGCGCTGACGGCGTACCTGCATCCGTCCCGGGTGTCGTCGCTGGTGCTGGTCGACGGCGGGGTCGGCTTCCCGGCGCCGTCGGGCGACATCGACGAGGCGCTCGAGAAGGTCATCGGCCCGGCCATGACCCGGCTGTCCATGACCTTCGCAGACGATTCGGACTACCTGGACTTCTGGCGTGAGCACCCGGGCATCGGCCCCGGCCTGTCCGCGCCGTACGGAGACCTGCTGACGGCGTACCTGCGCCACGACCTCGTGGGCCGCGACGGCGAGCGCCGGTCGTCCTGCGTGCTGGACGCGGTCCGTGCCGACGGCGCCGACGTGCTCGCCGACCCGGCGGTGCTGGGCGCGCTGCACGACGGGACGGTGCCGGCGACCCTCCTGTACGCGGCGCGCGGCCTGCAGGACGAGCCCCAGGGCCTCCTCGACGCCGACCGCATCGCCGCCGCCGACCTCCCGCCGACCGTCCGCATCCTCCCCGCCGGCGGTGTCAACCACTACACCGTCCTCTTCGAGCCCCAGGCCGTCCGCCTCATCGCCTACGCCGTCGGCACCTCGGTCTAGGGCGTCAGCGGGCGGACCAGCCGCCGTCGATGACGAGGTTCGTGCCGGTGACGGACTGCGCGGCCGGGCTCGCCAAAAAGGCGACTGCTTCGGCGACCTCGTCGGGCTCGATGAGGCGCTTGATCGCCTCGTTGGCGAGCAGGATCTCGCTGACGACGCGTTCTTCGGGCAGGTCGTGCACCTTGGCCTGGTCGGCGATCTGTGCCTCGACGAGCGGGGTGCGGACGTAGCCGGGGTTGACGCAGTTCGACGTCACCCCGTGCGCGGCCCCCTCGAGCGCCGTCACCTTCGACAGCCCTTCCAGGCCGTGCTTCGCCGACACGTAGGCGGACTTGAACGGGCTGGCCCGCAGTCCGTGCGCGCTGGACACGTTGACCACGCGCCCCCACCCACGTGCGTACATGCCCGGCAGGGCCGCCCGGATGAGCAGGAACGGCGCCTC
This sequence comes from Jiangella mangrovi, assembly GCF_014204975.1. Lineage (NCBI taxonomy): Bacteria > Bacillati > Actinomycetota > Actinomycetes > Jiangellales > Jiangellaceae > Jiangella > Jiangella mangrovi. The sequence continues at coordinate 1,527,002 of NZ_JACHMM010000001.1, read as the reverse complement.
GAGCATGAGCCGCAGGATGAACGCGAACCGGTCCGGCGGGAACTCCTCGAGCCGGGCGACGTGCTGGACGCCGGCGTTGTTGACCAGGACGTCGACATCCACCTCGGCCGTCGCCAGAGAAACCGTGTCGGAGAGGTCCACCTGCCACGGCTCGCCACCACACTCGGCGGCGACGGCAGCCGCGCGGTCGCCGTCGACGTCCGCGACGATGACGTGGGCGCCGGCCGTGCCGAGGCGCCGGGCCACAGCGGCGCCGATGCCGCTGCCGCCGCCGGTGACGAGCGCTCGCCGACCGGCCAGATCGAGTTCGGCCATGCGCCGACTCTAGAGCTCCAGCAAGTACCTGACTAGAGTCAGGGAATGGACGAGGCGATGATCGCGCAGGTCCGGCGCTTCAACCGGGTCGTCACGCAGCAGGTCGGCGCCCTCAATGACCAGTTCCTGGCCCGCGACCGGCCGCTGGGGGAGTCGCGGTTGCTCTGGGAGATCGGCACCGGGAGCGACGGCCGCGACGTGCGGTCGCTGCGCACGGCGCTCGACCTCGACTCCGGGTACGTCAGCCGGCTGCTGCGCTCGCTCGAGGCGTCCGGCCTGGTCACGACGGAGCGCAGCCCGGCCGACCGCCGGGTCATGCTGGCCCGGCTCACCGAGGCGGGCGAGGCGGAGAAGGACGTGCTCGACGAGCGCAGCGACGAGCTCGCGACCCAGTTGCTTGGGGCTCTGACGGAGAACCAGCGCGGCCGGCTGGTCGCCGCCATGGCCGACGTCGAGCGGTTGCTGACGGCGGCGACGGTGCGCATCGCGCCGGCCGACCCCGAGGACCCGGCCGCCCGGCACTGCCTGCGCGCTTACGCCGCCGAGCTGAACGCGCGGTTCCCGACCGGCTTCGACCCCGGGCGCAGCATCCGCGCCGACGCCGCCGACCTGCGCCCGCCGAACGGCCTGCTCCTCCTCGCCAGCCTGCACGAGGCGCCGGTGGGCTGCGGGGCGCTCAAGTTCCACGGCGCCGAGCCGGCCGAGCTGAAGCGCATGTGGGTCGACGGCGGCGCGCGCGGCCTGGGGGTCGGCCGGCGCCTGCTGGCCGAGCTCGAACGCCGGGCCGCCGAGCACGGAGCGCCCGCCGTCCGGCTCGAGACGAACCGGGCGCTGACCGAGGCGATCGCGCTCTACCGGTCCGCCGGCTACGTCGAACGCGAGGCGTTCAACGACGAGCCGTACGCCCACCACTGGTTCGAGAAGGCCCTCCCGCCCCCGGCCTGATGACCCCCACCTGCGAGAATGGGGTGATGGCGGAACGCAAACCGCCCGGCATGGGCTACGAGACGTGGGTCGACAAGCAGATCCGCGAGGCCGAGGCACGCGGCGAGTTCGACGACCTGCCGCTGGCCGGGAAGCCGCTGCCGCCCCGTCGTCCCGGCGACGAGTACACCTGGATCCGCGAGAAGCTGGCCCGCGAGGGCGAGTCGACCGACGCCCTGCTGCCGACGCCGCTGCGGCTGCGCAAAGAGATCCACCGGCTGCCCGAGACCCTCCGCGACATCCGCACCGAGCAGGCCGTCCGCGACGTCGTCCGCGAGCTCAACGAGCAGGTCATGCAGTGGCTGCGGGCACCGTCGGGCCCGCAGATCCCGGTCGCGCCGGTCGACGCCGACACCGTCGTCGCCGAGTGGCGCACGGCGCGGGCCGAGCGCGCGGCCGCCGAACAGCAGGTCCAGGCAGAACGCGCCGCCGCGGCCGAACTGGCCGCCGCGGAAGCCGCCGCAGAAGCCACTGAGGCCCGCCGCGAGCGCCGCCGCAACCGCCTCAGGTGGTGGCGCCGGCCCGATGGACCGCGGGCAGACCGAACGCGCTGACCCACTCGGCGCCCAGGAACACCGTCAGCCGCTCGATCCGCTCGCCGGCTGTCGTCAGCACCACCACTCCGTGCGCCCGGTGCACACCGTCGGCGTCGCACTTGTACATCGCGTGCGCCGGCTGCCCGTTCGCCCGGACCCGCACCGTCCGCATCGAACCCGGTGATCCGAGCCGCGGCGCGAGGAACCGCCCGACCGCCTCGGCGCCGCGGAACCAGGTCGCGTGCGGCGGCATCTCGAGGACGGCGTCGTGCGCGAGCAGCCGGACCAGCCCGTCGACGTCGGCCCGCTCGAACGCCGTCGCGTACCGGTCCAGCAGGTCACGCTGCCGCCCGTCCAGGGGAGCCGGGGTGACGGCGTCCACACCGAGCCCGTCGAGCTGCGTCCGCGCCCGCCGCAGCGCACTGTTGACCGCCGTTGTCGTCGTGTCGAGCAGTGACGCGACCTCGGCCGCGCGCCAGCGCAGCACGTCGCGCAGGATCAACACGGCCCGCTGCCGCGCCGGCAGGTACTGCAGTGCCGCGACCAGCGCCAGCCGCGTGCTCTCGCGGCCGACGGCCACAGCTGCCGGATCGCCACCCGACGAGCCGTCGTCCGGGAACGGCTCCAGCCACGCCACGTCGGTGAGCGGCGGATCCAGCGCCGCCTCGGGGTCGGCGGCTGGCCCGGCCAGGCCCGACGGCAGCGCCCGCCGCCCGCGCGACTCGATGGCCCGGAGGCACGCCCGGGTCGCGATCGTGTACAGCCAGGTCCGCAGCGACGCCCGGCCCTCGAACCCGGCGTAGCCGCGCCAGGCCCGCAGGTAGGTCTCCTGGACGGTGTCCTCGGCGTCGTGCAGCGAGCCGAGCATGCGGTAGCAGTGCGCCAGCAGCTCCCGCCGGTACGGGTCGGCCTGCCGGGCGAACTCGTCGGCCCGCGCCTCGGACGGCGACATCGTCACGGTCATCGATCCTCCTCGTGCCTTCTCACACCTGTACAGATCCGCCGGCGCCGCGGAAGTCATCGGCGATTTCCCGAGAACCCGCGGATCTGCCTGGGTGACGGATTCGTGGACATGGATGGAGTCGCGTGATGACGCCCCGCTCGCACCGGGCCTGGGTACTGGCCCTCACCTCGATCGCCTCGCTGATGGTGGCGCTCGACACGCTGATCGTGACGGTCGCCCTGAGCACCATCAGGGACGATCTCGGTGCCACGCTGGAGGAGCTGGAGTGGACGGTCAACGCCTATAACCTCAGCCTGGCCGTGCTGCTGATGACCGGGTCGGCGCTGGGCGAGCGGTACGGCCGGCGCCGGCTGTTCGCCGTCGGCCTGGTCGGGTTCACCGTGGCGTCGGCCGCGTGCGCGCTGGCGCCGGGCGTCGGCTGGCTCATCGCGGCCCGGGTCGCCCAGGGCGCGGGCGCGGCGCTGCTGATGCCGCTCTCGCTGGCGATCCTCAGCGCCGCCTACCCGCCCGAGCGGCGCGGCCGGGCCATGGGGATCTTCATGGGGGTGACGGGGTTGTCGGTGGTCGGCGGCCCACTGCTCGGCGGCGCGATCACCGAGGGCGTGTCCTGGGAGTGGATCTTCTGGCTGAACGTGCCGCTCGGCCTGCTGGTGCTGCCGTTCGTGCTGACCCGCATCGAGGAGAGCCGCGGCTTCGGCACCGGGCTGGACCTTCCGGGCCTCGCATTGGGGACGGCGGCAGCGTTCGGCCTGGTCTGGGGGCTGGTGCGCGGCAACGTCGCCGGCTGGGACAGTCTGGAGGTCGTCGGCGCGCTCGTGCTCGGCGCACTGCTGCTGGTGGCGTTCGTCGCCTGGGAGCGGCGCGCGCGGGAGCCGATGCTGCCGCTGGAGTTCTTCCGGTCGCGAGCGTTCTCGGCGGGCAACGCGACCGGCTTCCTGCTGACGGCCTCGCTGTTCGGCACGCTGTTCGTGATCGCGCAGTTCCTGCAGATCGGCCTGGGCCACTCGCCGTTCGAGGCGGGGCTGCGGCTGGTGCCGTGGACCGGCTGCCTCATGGTCGTGGCGCCGCTGGCCGGCGCGCTGGTCGACCGGCTGGGCGAGCGGCCGTTCCTGGTCGGCGGGCTGCTGCTGCAGGCCGGCGGGTTCGGCTGGATTGCGCTGGTCGCCGAGCCGGGCATGGCCTACGGGCCGCTGGTGCCGCCGCTGGTCGTCAGCGGCGTCGGCATCGCCATGGCGATCCCCGCCACGCAGAACTCCGTCGTCGGCGCCGTGCCGCCGCACATGATCGGCAAGGGCGCCGGCACGAACACGATGCTCCGGCAGCTCGGCGGCGTCTTCGGTGTCGCCGTGCTGGTCGCGGTGTTCGCCGGCTGGGGCGGCTACGAGTCGCCGCAGGCGTTCGCCGACGGGTTCGTGGCCGCCCTGGCCGGTGCCTCGCTGCTGGCGCTGCTCGGCGCCGCCGCCGGGCTGCTGATTCCCCGGCGGCGGACGACGGCGGCGGCCGCGGCCCCGGGGGAGCGGGCGCCGGAGGTCGTCAGGAGCTGAAGTACTTCGCGAGCACCGGGACCTGCACGGCCGCCTTCACCATGTGCGTCTGGCCGGGCAGGGACCGGTGCTCGGCGTTCGGCAGCACCTCGGCGAGCCGGCGCTGGCTGTTGCGCATGTACTCGGGGCTCTTGCCGCCGTCCATGACCAGTGCCGGCTGGGTGACGGCGGACCAGCGGTCGGCCGGGAACGGCTTGCCGTAGCCGGTGTCGCCGAGCACGCGGTAGTCGTACGGGATGGTGTGCGCGACGGCCATGAGCTTCTTCCAGACCTTCGTGCGGCGCATGATCGCGATGACGAACGACGGCGTGCCGACGGTCTTCATGAACAGCTTGACGACGTCGCTGCGGCGGTCGGCCGCGACCAGCTCGTCGGTGCGCGAGAGCAGGTCGTCGGGCCACTGCTTGCCGGTGTCGTCGGTGATGGCCGGCAGCTCGTAGAGCGCGAGTTTGCGCACCCCGGAGCCTGGCCGCTTCGCCACCTCGAGCGCCAGCGCGGCGCCGGACGAGCACCCGTACATGAGGACGTCGCCGCCGGCCTCGGCGATGAGCGCCTCGAGGTCCTCGGCCTCGCGCTCGACGGCGTACGGCGCGGTGTCGGTGCTCTCGCCCCGGCCGCGGCGGTCATAGAAGTAGACGGTGAACATGGCGGCCAGGCCGTCGGCGAGGTCGGCCATGGGGCCGAAGTCGCGGTAGCACATGGCGCCGTCGACGAGGACCAGCGCCGGGCCGGAGCCGACCTTGGTGTAGGCGATGGTGGTGCCGTCGGCCGAGGTGACGGTGGACATGATCGGAACTCTCCTTGGAGGTGGGACGGTCAGCCGAGGACGCGGGCGAGCCAGGACTGCCAGGCGGCGTCGGTGTGGCGGGCGGCCTCATCGGGGTCGTCGGTGAAGACGTGGTGCGAGGCGATGAGCGGACCCCGGAACCCCTGGAGGAACCGGATCAGCGCGCCGTCGGTGCGGATGCCGAGGGTGTCGGGGTTGACGTAGTACACGACGCCGTCCTCGGCCGCGCCGCCGGCGAACCGAAGGCTGGCGCCGTCGCCGGCCGACACCGGGGCGCTGAGGCCGAGCTCGGAGTACAGGGTGGCCCAGGCGTGGTCGCGGTCGGCGACGGGCGGGCCGAACGCCGTGACGGGCGTGGCGGCGCGGCCGGCGAAGTGGCCGAGGTACTCGAACAGCGTGCGGAAGAACATCTGGTGCCCGCGCGCCATCGCCTCGAACTCGTCGGCCCAGTCGTCGCCCGGGAGGAAGCCACTGGCGACGACCCGCAGCGTGGTGCTGGCCCGGCCGCGGCCCTCGAGCAGGAACTCGTAGGCGACGAACCGGCCGTCCGGCGCGGTCTCGGTGCCGTAGGCGAGCCGGTGCCCGGGCTCCCACGCGGTGACGGGCTGCTTCGGGGAGTAGCCGCCGAAGTCGAGGCGGACGACGCCGTCGGCGCCGGGCTCGACGTCGGCGCGGCCCATGAACCAGGACTCGATGCCGGGGCCCGTCGCGATGGCCTCCCAGACCTGCTCCGGCGTGGCGTCGACGTCGGCCTGGTGCACGGACTCGAACTCGCGGCCCACGTCAGGACTCCTTCGTCTCTGCGGCGTCCGGCCGGGTGTCGACGCTGGGATGGGCGGCGACGACGACGCGGTAGACGCGGCCGCCGGGGGCGGACTCGTCGTGGTACTTGGCGACCAGCGCGGTGACGGCGCCGCCGAGCTCCTCGGCGAACGCCGCGCGCTCGGCGGGCGAGGCGAAGCGCACCTCGCCGTCGATGGCGAACGTCGCCACCCGCTGACGCGCCTTGGACGACGCGGTGAGCAGTAGACCGACGTCGCGGACCAGCTTCGACGCCAGCGCCAGCAGCCAGCGGGCCGAGAGCCGGTCGGGCGAGCGGGACGGGTCGGGCTGCACGGCCGCCAGGGCGACCGGCGAGATGACGTACGACGCCGCCGTGGCCTGCAGCACCCGCTCGGTGACGTTGCCCTTCCGGCGCTCCTCGACCAGCTCGACCAAGCCGTGCCGCTCGAGCGTGCGCAGGTGGTAGTTCACCTTCTGCCGGGCCAGGCCGACGCGTGCGGCCAGCATGGTGGCCGACCCCGGCTCGGCGAGCGCCGCCAGCAGCCGGGTCCGCATGGGGTCCAGGGACGCCTCCGCTGCCGCGGGGTCCTCGATCACCGTCACGTCCTGCATGCCGAGAAGCCTCTCACCGACAAAACTCTTTGTCAAGGTGAGGTGGGCTGTCGGAGGTCTTGGCATCTCGTGCCGATGATGCGAACATGTGTTCGTGGCCAGTCGGGCGAGCATCCTGCATGCCGACCTCGACGCCTTCTACGCGTCGGTCGAGCAGCGTGACGACCCCGACCTGCGCGGAAGGCCCGTCATCGTGGGCATGGGCGTGGTGCTCGCGGCCAGCTACGAGGCCAAGGCGCGCGGCGTCCGCACCGCCATGGGCGGCCGCCAGGCGCGCCGGCTCTGCCCCGAGGCCGTCGTCGTCTCGCCGCGCATGTCGGCGTACTCCGCGGCCAGCGAGGCGGTCTTCGAGGTGTTCCGGCAGACCACGCCCCTGGTCGAGGGCATCTCCATCGACGAGGCGTTCCTCGACGTCGGCGGGCTGGCGAAGATCTCGGGGTCGCCGCCGCAGATCGCCGCCCAGCTGCGCCGCGAGGTGCTGCGCAAGGTCGGGCTGCCCATCACCGTCGGCGTCGCGCGAACCAAGTTCCTCGCCAAGGTGGCCAGCGCCGTCGCCAAGCCCGACGGCCTGCTGGTGGTCGAGCCCGACCGCGAGCTGGCGTTCCTGCACCCGCTGCCCATCGAACGGCTGTGGGGCGTCGGCGAGAAGACGGCCGTGAAGTTGCGCCAGCGCGGCGTCTACACCGTCGGCGACGTCGCGCAACTGGCCGAGCGATCGCTGGTCGCGATCGTCGGCCCAGCGGCCGGCCGGCACCTGCACGCGCTCGCCGTCGGCCGCGACCCGCGCCGCGTCGTCATCGGCCAGCGGCGCCACTCCATCGGGTCGCAGCACGCGCTGGGCAGCCGGCGCCGGACGCCGGCCGAGCTGGACGCCGTCGTCGTCGGCATCATCGACCGCGTGACCCGGCGGCTGCGCGCCGCTCGGCGGGTGGCCCGCACGGTCGTGCTGCGGCTGCGCTTCGACGACTACACGCGCGCCACCCGCTCGCACACGCTGGCCGAGCCGACGTCGCACACCGGGCAGCTGCTCACCGTCGCGCGCAGCCTGGTCGCCACCGTCGCGCCCACCATCGAGCAGCGCGGGCTGACGCTCGTGGGTGTCGCCCTCAGCAACCTCGAGGACGACGACCCGCTGCAGCTGCCGCTGCCCATCGACCGGCACGGCGGCAGCGCGCTCGACGCCACCGTCGACGACGTCCGCGACCGGTTCGGCACCCGCGCCGTCACCCGTGCCGTCCTGCTGAACCGGGACGAGGCCCTGGTCATGCCGATGCTGCCGGACTAGGAAGTGTGTCAGCTGCCGAACTCGCGGGCCGTGTTCGTGGCCACGGTCACTGCTGGTGAGCGTTTGCGAGCCGAACACGCGTGCGATAGGGTAATGGTAGTTGTTTCAGCCGTTCCCGGGAGCGGTCAGTTGTGGGTTCCCGGGCGTCGAAGAGGGCATCGCGCCAGGTGTCCCGCCCCGTCCACGGTCGCGCCCCGTTCGGTGGGTGTGGTCGTCCATCCCAGCCCATGGTGGGCCCAATGTGGGTGGCTCGCGCTCGTACCCAGGAGCGCTTCCCCATCGTGGACGGGAAGGACGTGCGGTGTCTGATCTGATGGATCGGTTGGCGATGCTGCCGCCAGGGCCGGAACTGGCGGCGGCACTGGCCGCGGTCGATCTGGCGGGGTTGTCGGCGCATGAGCTGGTCATCGTCGCGCTGGCGCGGCAGCGTCAGCGTGCCTGTGACGACGCGGCCCTGCTGCGGGTGTTCGCTGAGCTGGCCGCCCGCCCGGAATACGGCACGTGTGGCGCAGGCGAGCTCGGCGCGGGGCATGCGCACCAACCGGTGCAGGCGGCCGGGGACGAGGTGTCGCTGGCGCTGGCCTGGACGCCGGGGCGCGCGACCGCGCAGGTGGCGCTCGCGGTCGAACTGATCGAGGACCTCCCGGACACCTTCGCCGCGCTGGAAGCCGGATGGATCGACCTGGACAAGGCCCGCCTGATCGCCGAGCGGACCCGCTGCCTGGGCGACCCGACGGTGCGCCGCGCGGTGGAGCAGGTCGTGTTGCCGATCGCGAGGGCGCGGACCCGGTGGGTGCTGGACCAGGCGCTGCGCCGTGAGGTGATCGCCGCCGACCCCGCCGGTGCCGAGGAACGCCGCAACGCGGCGGCCGCGCAGCGGAGGGTCGGGCGGCCCGAACCGGCCTCCCCGGGCGGGGAGGACGGTATGGCCACGCTGACCCTGTGCGGGCCGGCCGAGGACGTCACCGCCCTGTGGGTGGCCAGCGACGCCGCCGCCCGCCACGCCCGTGACGGTGGGGACGAACGCACCCTGGACCACCTGCGTTTCGACCTGCTCACCGGGCTGGCCTGGACCGCGCTGGACTCCGGTCACCTGGGCTGCTGTAACCCCGCCTGCGCAGGCGGCCCCGACGTCACCGTCGCCGGCCACCCACCGGGCAACGTCACTGCGCCCGCGCGCCCAGGTGAGCCGACGGGGCCGGGCGACCCGAGGGGGCCGGGCGACCCGAACGGGCCGGGCGACGTCGGCGGCCGGGCCGTGCGGCTGGGGCGGCGCCGTGGCCGGGCCGCCACCGTGCACGTCACTGTCCCGGTCACCACCCTGCGCGGTGACAACGAGACGCCCGGCGAGCTCGACGGCTACGGTCCCGTCACCGCGACCACCGCTCGTCGCGTCGCCGCCGACGCCACGCTGTGGCGGCTGCTCACCGATCCCGCCGACGGACGGCTGCTCGAGTACAGCCGAACCACCTACACCTCGCCGGCCGCCCTCGCCGCCCACGTCGTCACCCGCGATCGCACCTGCAGGTTCCCCACGTGCCATCGCCCCGCTGCCGAGGCCGAGATCGACCACCGGATCCCGTGGGCTGCCGGCGGTACCACCTGCCTCACCAACACCTGGGCGCTAACGGCGGCCACCACAAGGCGAAGACCTGGCACGGCTTCCGCATCGTCACCGATCCCGCCGGCGCCACCTGGTGGATCACCCCAGCCGGACACCGCTACGCCGTCGAACCTGAGACCATCGGCCCGATCCTCAGCGCAGCGCCAGGGATCAACCCAGGTCGTGCGCGACCGCACCGAGCCGCTGAGCTGGACGAACCACCGTTCTGACCCGCGGCACTCTGTCGCGTCAGCGGCGCACCCGGTACCGCAGGTGCGTGGCCTCGGGGGTGTCGATGACGCGGACGATGTCGAGCTCGATCTCCGCGGGCAGGACGTCGAACAGCCGCCGGCCCGCGCCGAGCAGCACCGGGACCTGGCTGATCTGGAGCTCGTCCAGGACGCCCGCCGCCAGCGCCTGCTGCGCGGTGTACCCGCCCTGGACGTGCACGTGCCTGTCTCCGGCGGCGGCCCTCGCCTGCTCGACGGCGCTGGCGATGCCGTCGGTCACGTAGGTCACCAGCGGGTAGCCGAACCGGGCGGCCGGGCCGGGCGGGCGGTGGCTGACGACGAAGATCGGGACGCCGTTGAGGTCGCCGCCCCAGTGGTCCATCAGCTCGGCCGTGCGCCGCCCGGTGACGACGGCGCCGGCCGCCCCCATCTCGTCCATGAGGGCCTTGGCCGGCCCGGTGACCTCGGCGAACTCGCCGCCGGGGGCGAACCACTCGTGCAGGCGGTGCCCCGCGGGGCCGCCGAGGAAGTCGTCGGGGGCGGCGATGTAGCCGTCGACCGACACGGACATGTAGAGCACAGATGCGGACATGCCATAAACCGTGTCCCGCAGACACTGTTCTCGCAAGGGGTCGCCCGGAGAATTGGCGAAGTCGTCCGATCCGCTGGGATCGGCGAGATCCGGCCTCGCCCGAGTTGTCCGGAAACCGCCCCCGCGAAGGCTGCGCACCGCGATGATGGGTGCCGTGGCGGCCGACGCATCCGATCTGCACGACGACGCGCTGTGGCTCGGCGGTGCCTACGAGCTGGCCATGGAGCTGGGCGAGCGCGACGACACCCGGCTCGACGCGGCGCTGGCGGCGCTCTGGGCAGCCGCCGGAGTGGCCGGCTGCCAGGGCGGGACCGACGGCGGCGAGTCGTGGGTCGACGCGCCGTGCACCGTCGCGGGGCTGCAGCGGTTCGGGCGGCTGGCCGGGCTGGTCACGCTGCCGCGCCGGCGGACGGTCGTCTGCGGTGCGCGGGCCGTGCGGCAGGCGTCCGGCACCGACTGGCTGGTCTTCTTCATCCCGGTCGGCGCGCTCGACCTCGCCGAGCCGCGCAGCGCGGCGTTCCCGTTCCGTGGCGGCGACTCGCTGCTGTGGCGGCGGCCGCTCGACCGCTGGCTGGCCGGCATCGGCGCCCAGGTGCACGCGCGGGTCCCACTGCGGCTGGCGCTCGTCGGGCCCGAGGTGGCCGGGCTGACGACGGCGCGCTCACTGGGCGGGCAGCCCCCGGCCGAGCGGTGGGCGGCCTACCTCATGCCGGCGGCCGGCGGGCTGGAGTACCACCAGGCCGACCGCTGACGCCGTCGTCCCCGGAAGACGGAGGCCTCAGTCGATGGCGTGGCGCATCCAGACGTTCGGCTCGACGTAGACCGCGTGGTCGTGCTCGACGCTGCAGTGCACCGGCACCAGCGCCTGCGGCACGACGACCTCGCCGGTCGTGTCGAACGGCAGGCCCGTCCACTCGCGCCAGTCGGCCAGGGTGCCGGAGATGACCATGGACCGCGGCGCCACCTTCTCGATGGTCGCGCCGGCCCGCGCGTGCACCCGCAGCCACGGGTCGGCGGGGAGGCCGTCGGGGCGGGTGCGGAACGCGTACTCGCTCATGGGCGTGTGCGGCTCGAGGTGCTTGGCGCTGGGCCGCACCGGCGCGACCAGCTCGGTGAACCCGAGGCGGCGGACGTTGTCGCGCATGGCCTGGAGCATGACGGCGGCGAGGCCCTGACCACGCCGGTCGGGCCGGATGACGATCTCGAGCGCCGACACCAGGGTGGGCTTCGTGCCGCGGTCGCGGTCGAGCGCCGCCCAGCGGATCACGCCGTCCCAGCCGTCGTCGGGGAGCTGCTCGCGGTGCTTGCTACCGAACTCGAACGGGACGGTGTAGGCGAGGGCGACGGGGGTGTCCGGCGGCTCGTAGGCCAGCAGCACGTGCTCCGGATGGTTGCGCTGGACGTCGGCGTAGTACAGGTCGGCCGTGGGGTCGTGCTCCATGAACGTCGGCCACAGCTGCGGCAGCTGCGCCACCAGCGCGGCCAGCTCCGGCCGCCGGTCGCGTGGCTCGATGATCAGGTCTCCGGGCATGCCCGGATTCTGTCAGTTCCGTCAGTCGGGAAGCATGTCGTTTTGCCGGTCGACCGCCTGCCGCACCATCGCCGCGACCGCGCCGGGCTCGTCGTGCGCCCGCGCGAAGGACATGCCGCGCAGGTACCGCCCGTCCCCCTCGAGCAGGCTCTTCGCGTCGTCGAGCAGGACGCCCTTGTGGAACAGCAGGCTGCAGGCGCGCTTCGTCACGGACACGGCGCAGACCCAGTGGTGCCAGTTGCCGCCGGCCGTGAACGTCAGCCGGTTCCACTTGATCGCCTCGTCGAGCTCGGGGCTCGCATCGACGGCGGCGCGAACCTGCCCTGCCAGCTCCTCGGCCTCGACGCGACGCTCGGGCGGCAGCTGATCGAGCCAGATGTCGATCTGGTGCGGTCGGGTGATCATGCGGATACCTCCTGCACCCTGGGATACCCACGGCAGCGCCGCTGAACCGCACCTGAAGAGAACCGTAAGGGGACACGGGCAGGGTGGACACATCGACGGGGACACGCCCCGCACCACAGGGAGGAACCATCATGCGCAAGCTCATCGAGTCCACGTTCATCACCCTCGACGGCTGCATCGGCGAGCCGCACGTGTGGGGCCAGCCGTACTGGGACGAGCAGCACAACGACTACAACGCGAAGCTGGTTGCCGACGTCGACGCCATGCTGCTCGGCCGGGCGACCTACGACGGCTTCAAGGACGCCTGGACCAGCCGGGCCGGCGACCCGATCGCCGACCGCTTCAACGCGCTGCCGAAGTACGTCGCTTCGCGGACGCTCACCGGCGAGCTGGAGTGGAACTCCCGGGTCCTCGAGGGCGACGTGGCGCAGGCCGTCGCCGACCTGAAGGCGCAGTCCGGCGAGACCATCGTCAAGTACGGCACCGGCGAGTTCGACAAGACGCTGCTGGAGCACCAGCTGGTCGACGAGTACCACTTCTGGGTGTACCCCGTGCTCGCCGGCGGCGACGGATACCGGCTGTGGGACGGCTTCGACACCACCCACCTGAAGCTGGTCGACCAGACGGTGTTCGACTCCGGGATCATCGTGGGGGTCTACGCGCCCAAGTGAGCGCTCCCACCCGAGCGCGGCCGCCCGGCGAACTCCCGGGCGGCCGCGGGGGTGAGCGTCGCTCCCTCGGCGCGGGCCGCCTCGAACGCGGCCGCGTCCTGCACCGACCGGACCAGCGCCGCGATCCGGTCGGCCTCGTCCTGGTCCGACGGCGCCAGCGGCAGCCCGGTGGCGCTCAGCCCGGTCTCGGCGGCCCCGAGCACGACGGCGGCAGCGTGCGGCTCGCCGCCCTGGGCCAGCGCCGCGGCCGCCGCGACCAGCGCGAAGGTCAGCTCGCGACCCGCCGCGCCGATGTCCTGCCCGGCGTCGTAGGCGCGCAGGTGCAGGTCGAGCGCCGCGGCCGGGTCGCCCCGTTCGGCGGCGAGGAAGCCGAGCTCGTTGAGCACGATCGAGAGGTAGAACGCCGTGCCGGCCTCCGCGGCCTGCTCCTCGGCGGTCCGCAGCAGCCGGGTGAGGTGTTCCTCGGCGACGTCCAGGTCCCCGGCCCGCCTGGCCGCGAACGACAACCCCAGCGCGGCGAAGACCTGCGCCGAGTGCTGGCCGAGCTCGGTGGCCAGCCGCAGCGCCTGCTCGCACTGCTCGCGGGCGGCGGCGTAGTCGCCGATCTGCACCCCGATCCAGCCCTGCCAGGACAGCGCAGCGACGACGTCGGGCCACAGCCCCAGCTCCTCGGCCAGCGGCAGCGACTCGCGGCAGAGCCGCAGCCCCTCGTCGTAGTCGCCGGTGAGGTCGGCCAGCCCGATCAGCCAGTCGGTCGCCTGCAGGATGCCCCAGCCGTCGCCGAGCTCGCGGAAGCTCCGCACCGCCTCGGTGGCGTACTGCTCCAGCGCCTGCGGGTCGCCGTGGACGTGCGCGGTGCGGGCCCGCAGGTAGAGCGCCGCGGCCTCGCCCCAGCGGTCGCCGGCCGCCGCGAACCCCCGGGACGCGCGGTCCAGCAGCCGGTCCGTGACCGCGGCGTCGCCGAGGTCGAACGTGGCGTAGCAGAGGAACCACTCCGCCCGGGCCCGCCCGGCAGGTGCGCCGCCGCCGTCGCCCTCGGGGAAGGCGTCCAGGGCGGCCTCGCAGCGCGCGATCCAGTCGTGCGTGTCGCCCTGCAGGGTCGTGATGCCGGTGCGCCAGGTCAGCGCCTCGGCGCGGACGGCGGCCGGCACGTCGCCGGGGATCGCCAGCGCCGTCTCGAGCGCCCGCCGGCCTTCGGAGAGCCGGCCGCGCAACATCCAGTACCAGGTCTGCGCGCTGGTGAGGCACAGCGCGACCTCGGCGTCGCCCAGCCGCTCGGCGCTGTCCAGCGCCGCGCGCAGGTTCGCCGACTCCGCGTCGAGCCGGCGCAGCCATTCACGCTGGCCGGCGCCGCGCAGCTCGGCGTCGGCCGCGCGGGCGAGGTCCGTGTAGTAGCGGGCGTGCCGGGCCCGGATCCGGGCGTGCTCGCCGGCCTCGTGCAGCCGGTTGACGCCGTAGGCAGCGACCGACTCGAGCAGCCGGTAGCGCGGTCCGCCGTCACGCTCGTCGACGACCACCAGCGAGCGGTCGACCAGCCGGGCGAGGACGTCCAGCACGTCGACGCCGTCGCCGGCCCCGTCGTCCTCGTCGGCGCAGATCGCCTCCGCCGCCACGAGCGTGCACCCGTCGGCCTGCACGGCGAGCCGGCGCAGCACCACCTGCTCCTCGGGCTCGAGGAGGTTCCAGCTCCAGTCGATGGCGGCGGTCAGGGTGCGCTGCCGGGCCGGCAGGTCGCGCGGGCCGGTGCCGAGCGCGCGGAAGCGGTCGTCGAGCCGTTCGAGCAAGGTGTGCACGCCGAGGGCGCGGACCCGGGTGGCGGCCAGCTCGATGGCGAGCGGGATGCCGTCGAGGCGGCGGCACAACTGGGCGACGGCGGGGGCGGTCGACTCGTCCAGCGTGAAGCCGCGCGCCGACGCCGCGGCCCGGGTGGCGAACAGCCGCACCGCTCCGGACTCGGCCAGGCGGTCGCCGCCGCTGTCGCCGTCCTCGTCGGGCAGGTCGAGCGGCGGGACCTCCCACAGCACCTCGCCGCTCAGGCCGAGCGGTTCGCGGCTGGTCGCCAGGATGGTCAGGCCGGGGGCGGTCCGCAGCAGCAGTTCGGCGAGGGTCGCGGCGTGCTCGACGAGGTGCTCGCAGTTGTCGAGGACCAGCAGCAGCCGGCGCTCGCGCAGCGCCTCGGCCAGCCGGTGCGCGGGCGTTGTGACCTCGCCCGGCTCGGTGGCGTCGCGGACGCCGAGCACGCCCATGGCGAGCTCGGCGATGTCGTCGACGGCGCGCCGGGGCTGCGGGCGTTCGAGCGCGGCCAGCTCGACCAGCCAGCCGCCGTCGTCGTACGACCCCACGAGCGGGTGCGCCGCCGCCGTCGCCAGCCGGGTCTTGCCGACGCCGCCGGGCCCGGTGAGCGTGACCAGCCGTTCCTTGCCGAGCAGCTCGCGGATCTCGGGGAGCGCGTCGTCGCGGCCGATGATCGGTGGCGGCGCGGTGAGGTTGGGGCTCGGGCGGGCGCCCCGGCGAATGGGCGGGGTGGCGAGGCTCGGGTCCTGTTCGAGGATCGCCTGGTGCAGCTCGGCCAGCTCGGGGCCGGGGTCCAGGCCCAGCTCGTCGGCGAGGCCGCGGCGGAACTCCTCGTAACTGTCCAGCGCCTCGCGCTGCCGGCCGGCGCGGTAGAGCGCGCGCAGGTGGACGGCGCGCAGCCGCTCGCGGTACGGGTACGCGGCGACCGGCTCGGCCAGCTCGGCGGCCAGGACGGTGTGCTCGCCCAGCTCGAGCCGGACCTGCGCCAGCAGCTCGAGCGCGGCGAGGCGCTGCTCCTCCCACCCGGCCGCGGCCGTGGCGGCGAACTCGTGGTCGGCGAAGTCGGCCAGGGCGGGCCCGCGCCAGAGGGCGAGCGCCTCGGTGAGGACGTCCCTGCGCTCCTGGCCGGTGGCGCTCTGGGCACGCGTCACGAGCGCGGCGAACCGGGCGGCGTCGACGGCGCTGTCGGTAACGGCCTCGAGCGCGTAGCCGGGGGCGCGGGAGACGACGAGGTCGCGGGCGCCCGGCTCGGCGTCGTCGAGGGCCTTGCGCAGCTGCGAGACGCGGACCTGCAGGGCGGCCGCGGGGTTGGCCGGCGCGTCGTCGCCCCACACGTCCTCGACCAGCCGGTCGACCGAGGCGACCCGGCCCTCGTGGACGAGCAGCACGGCCAGCAGCGCCCGTACCTTGACCCCCGGGACGGTGACCTGGTCGCCGTCGTCGGTCCAGACGGCCAGCGGGCCGAGGACGCCGAAACGCATGCGCCCACCCTAAGGTGACGCCATGGCCATCGAGGTGCGCGACTACGACCCGTCGTGGCCGGGGCAGGCGGCCGCGGCGGCCCGCGAGCTGCGCGATGCACTGCCGGGGGTGTTCCTCGACGTGGAGCACATCGGCAGCACCTCCGTCCCCGGGCTCGCGGCGAAGCCGATCATCGACCTCATGGCGTCGGTGCCCTCGCTGTCCGCCGTCGCCGATCGCGAGGACGTGCTCGCCTCGCTCGGGTACCACCCGGTCGAGACCGCCATGCGCGAGCGGCTGTTCTACCCGCGCGACGACGCCGGCGGGCGGCGCACGCACCATCTCCACGTCGTCACCGCCGACTCGTGGGACACCCGCAACGAGCGGCTGCTCCGCGACCACCTGCGCGCCCACCCCGAGGCGGCGGCCGCGTACGGGGCGCTCAAGCGCGACCTTGCGGGGACGATCACCGATTCCGACGAGTACACGCGCGCGAAGACCGACCTGGTCCAGGAGCTGGTCGACGCCGCGCGGACGACCCGCGGACTGCCGCTGGTGACCGTCTGGGAGGAGTGACCGTTCGGCCCCTGTCGTCAGGCCGGGGCGGGTCTACGATGCGGCGGCATGGCCGTGCATCTGGAGGAGCGGTTCACCGGCGACGACCTCGACACGAGCGTCTGGTTCCCCTACTACCTGTCGCACTGGAGCTCGCGCGCGGAGTCGGCCGCCACCTACGCCGTCGAGGACGGTGAGCTGCGGCTGTCGATCCCGCCGGCCCAGGGGCTCTGGTGCGCCGACCGGCACGACGAGCTGCTGCGGGTGTCGTGCCTGCAGACCGGCGCCTTCTCCGGACCGGCCGGCGGCACCGTCGGGCAGCAGCCGTTCGTGCCCGGCCTGACGGTGCGCGAGGAGCAGCCGCCGTTCTGGGGCTACACGCCGACCTATGGGCGGTTCGAAGCCCGATTGCGCGGTGTCGTGTCCGAGCGGTCGATGGTCGCGTTCTGGATGTCCGGCATCGAGGACCGGCCCGAGCGCTCCGGCGAGATCTGCGTCATGGAGGTCTTCGGCTCCGCCCCGCACGACGTCGGCATGGGCATCCACGCGTTCCGCGACCCGGTGCTGCGCGAGGAGTTCACCGCGCCCTGGCTCGACCTCGACCTCGCCGAGTTCCACACCTACGGCGTCGAGTGGCGCCCCGGCGTCGTCTCCTTCAGCGTCGACGGCGACCCGGTGCGGACGGTCTACCAGGCGCCGGACTACCCGATGCAGCTGATGCTCGGCGTGTTCGACTTCCCCGGACGCGGCGGCCCGGACGGTCACGTTCCGCAGCTCGTCGTGTCGCACGTGCGCGGCCGCCCGCTCTGACGCCGCCCCGCCTAGGCTGTCGCGGGTGGAGCTCGAGTTCAGCGGCGAGATCTGGCACTGGCGCGGCCCGTCGCCCTATCACTTCGTCACCGTCCCCGACGACGAGAGTGAGGAGCTGAAGGAGGCGGCCGCGATGGTGACCTACGGCTGGGGGATGATCCCCGTCCAGGCCCGCATCGGCGCCACCGACTGGAAGACGTCGCTGTTCCCGAAGGACGGCCGCTACATCGTCCCCCTCAAGGACGTCGTGCGGCTGGGAGAGGACCTGGCCGTCGGCGACGTGGTGACGGTGACCCTGTTCGTCGACGTGTGATAAACGAGAAAGGCCCAGGTCTGTGACCTGGGCCGATGCGCTATGGAGCGGATGACGGGAATCGAACCCGCGTTATCAGCTTGGGAAGCTGGAGTTCTACCATTGAACTACATCCGCAGATGCCGCCCGTAGAGGCGGCACGTCGCCGAGCATACCGGTTCCCGCGGGTGCTGCACACATCCGCCGCCCCGGCCGGGCCGCAGCGCCCGCCGTCGACAGTGGAGAAAGTCGGGTTCCCGGGGGCCGGGAAGCCGATCTTCTCCATGATCAACTCAGTGAGGCCGGCAGCGCCACCCGCATCGGGAGGCGGATGGTGAAGGTCGACCCGGCGCCGACCATGCTCGACACCGTCACCGTCCCCTCGTGGGCCTCGACGAGGTGCCTGGTGATCGCCAGCCCGAGACCGCTGCCGCCCGTCGCGCGGGTGCGGGAGGTGTCCGTGCGGTAGAAGCGGTCGAAGAGGTGCTCGAGGTGTTCCGGCGCGATGCCGGGACCGTCGTCGCGGACCGCCAGCACCACCTCGTCGGACGACGAGTCCCGCGACACCCGCACCAGCACGGTCGCGCCGTCGCCGGAGTACTGCACCGCGTTCGCCACCAGGTTGCCCAGCGCCTGCCGCAGCCGCACCGGATCGACCTCGGCCACGATCTCGGCGGAAGCGGAGACGGCGACCACCAGCTCCGTCCCCGACGACGACGCCGACGGCTGGTGGGCGGCGACGACCTGGCGGGCGAGTTCGGCCACGTCGGTCTCCTCGCGATGCACCCGCAGCATGCCCGCGTCGGCCAGGGCGAGGTCCTGCAGGTCGTCGATGAGCCGCTGCAGCAGCGCCGACTCCTCGAGCAGCGACGACACCAGCTGCGGGTCGAGCGGGACGACGCCGTCCTCGGCCGCCTCGAGGTAGCCGCGGACGTTGGCCAGGGGCGTCCGCAGCTCGTGGGCGATGTCGCTGACCATCGCCTTGCGCTGGCGTTCGTTCTCCTCGATCGACGAGGCCATGGCGTTGAAGGCGTCGCCCAGCCGGGCCACCTCGTCGTGGCCGGCGACGCGGACCCGGGCGCCCCGCCCGCCCGACGCCATGCGCTGGGCCGCCTCGGTGAGGGTGCGGATCGGGTGCGTGAGGCGCCGACCGGCGAGGACGGTGACCCCGGTCGCGGCCACCAGCACGCCCAGGCCGGCGAGCACCGTCCGCACCCACCCGTCGCCGGAGAAGGCGTCGAACCGGTCGGTCGAGCCGATGTACAGCAGAGCCGCGTCGGCCAGGTACGGCTCCATCGCCTGCTGGCTCGCCTGGGTGGAACACAGGCGCAGCGACTCGGTGGCGGCGGCGTCGTCGCGCTCGGTGGTGAGGGTGACGAGTCCGTTGGGCTGGAGCATCGGCTTGGTCGCGACGCCGGCCTCGGCCAGGCACAACTCGGCGAGGCGCACCTCGTTCTCGTTCAGGTCCTGGCTGGCCGCGCTCGGCGCCGAGAGCTCGGCGGGGATGCAGCCATGGCTGGCGGCGTCGAGGGCGACCATCGAGGTGGTGTTCGCGGGCGCCGAGGTGACGCCGGCGGCCGGCTCGGACGTCACCCGCAGGATGGCCCCGTCGAACGAGACGATGATCGCGCCGTCGCCGACGTCCTGCAGGCAGGTGTTCGCCGCGGCCGCCAGTTGCTGCCGGGCCGCCCCCTCCTCGTCGGTGAGCCGCCAGGACGACGCGGCGTCGGGGGGCATGGCGCCCGCGCCGACCAGCGTCCAGCTCATGGGGGCGTCGTGGACGGTGATGTCCTCGAACGGCGTCGCGGTGACGCCATCCGGCGGCACCGAAGGGCTCGCCGTCCCCGAACCCCCCGACCCCGAGCCCACCTTCACGTCCCCCGCGATCACGCCGCCGCCGTCGATCCGCGTCGCCGCCGCCAGCGGGGCCACCGCGCCACCGGCCATGACCGCGACCGGCGCCATCGGGTCGACCTCGGCGGTCGGCGTGGACGGGAGCGGCGGCGCCGCGCCGTCGGAGGCCGCGGAGTCGGCGATGACCTCGCCGTCGGGCTCGGTGAGGGCGACCCGGTTGCCGACGGCGGTTGCGAGCTCGTCGACGACCGCGCCGACGCCGTCCCACGAGTCGTGCTCCTGCCCGTAGGCGATCAGCCGCTGGTACACGAACGAGTCGCCCTCGAGGGTGCGCTCGAACGTGCCGCGCAGCCGCTCACTGGTGCTCTGCGTGGTGATCCAGGCGGTGGCCGCGATCGACATGACGGCGACGCCGAGCGACAGCCCGATCAGCCGGACGAAGAGGTTACGACGCATCGCGGACTCCTGGATGATCAGCCATCTTGTAGCCGACGCCGTAGACGGTCAGCAGGTAGGCGGGCGCGCCGGGATCGGCCTCGATCTTGCGGCGCAGGTTCATGACGTGCACGTCGACGGTACGGTCGAGGGCGTAGTGGTCGAACCCGAACGCCTCCTCGAGCAGCTTCTGCCGCGGGAACACCCGGCCGGGCTCGGCGCACAGGCAGGCGAGGATCTTGAACTCCGCGGGCGTGACGTCGATCTCGCGCCCGTCGACGTACACCTGGTGCCGGTCGGTGTCGACGGTGAGCGCGCCGATGCGGTGGCGCGAGTGCGGCGCCCGGTGCCGCTCGACGCGCCGCAGGATGGTGCGGACCCGGGCCACCAGCTCGCGCGGGCTGTACGGCTTGGTGAGGTAGTCGTCGGCACCGAGGTCGAGGCCGAGCAGCAGGTCGTCCTCGGTGGACCGCGCGGTCAGCATGATGATCGGCGTGTCGGACTCCGTGCGCAGGATGCGGCACACGTCGAGGCCGTCGACGCGCGGCATCATGACGTCGAGCACCAGCAGGTCGGGCTGTCGCCGTCGTGCCTCGTCCAGCGCGGTGCGCCCGTCGTGGGTGACGACGACGGAGTGACCCTCGCGCTCGAGGTAGCGGCGGACGAGCTCGGCCTGCTTGACGTCGTCCTCGGCCACGAGGATCCGGGCTCCCATGACATTCGAGTGTCGCAGGAACCTGTCAGGAACCTGTGAAGAGCGCCGATCTGACGGCTCCTTCACAGCTTCTTCACAGCCTCCTCCGCACCCTGCTGGCATGACGAATTGGCGAGCACGGACCCGGCTGCTGGCGTTCGCGTGCGTGGCCGGCCTGGCCTTCTCCGGGTGCGGTGCGGACGGCGGCAGCGGCGGTGAGAACGACGGCGGCGGCGCCGACCAGGCGGACGGCTCGGGCGGCGGCGACGGCGAAGGCGGCGACGAGGAGCTGAGCCCGCTCGAGGAGTACATGGGCGCGAACTCCGGCTTCGCCCGGGCCGGCGGCGCCCGCATGACGATGGCGCTGTCGGCGGGCGACCTCAGCGACGAGGAGCAGCAGAAGATGCGCCAGGTCGAGGAGCTCGTGGCGCAGTGCATGCAGGACGCCGGGTTCGAGTACGTCCCGGTCGACCCGTTCGCCGGGGCGCCCGAGGACGACCCGTTCGCCGAGGCCTACTCGCTGCCGCCGGACGAGTTCGCCCGCGAGTACGGCTACGGGATGTCGACGCTGATGCGCCGCGAGGCCCCCGAGGACGAGCAGAACCTGGACCCGAACCAGGAGATCCGCGAGGGCCTGTCGGAGGCGGCGCTCGAGGAGTACAACCGCACGCTCTGGGGCGACATGGCCGACGTGTCCCCTGACGGCGGCGCGGTCTCCATCAAGCCGGCCCAGCCGGGCGAGGCGCCGTCCATGGAGGAGCAGGGCTGCCACGGCCAGGCTCGCGCCGAGGTCTACGGCGACGGCGGCGGCATGATGGTCGGCCCGGACATGAGCGAGTTCGAGTCCCTGTTCGAGGACCTCGAGGCGCTGCGCGAGCGCATCGAGAGCGACCCGCGCGTCGTCGCGGCGACGGAGGAGTGGGCCGTCTGCATGGCCGAGGCCGGCTCCGGCGACTTCGAGGGACTGAACGAGCCCGAGGACGCCGTCATGGAGCGGATGGGCGAGCTCTACGGCTGGGAGACCGAGCAGGGCGGCCCGGAGGGCGGCCCCGGTGTCTCGGTGACCACCGAGGGCGGCGGCTGGGTCGAGAGCGACGTCTCGCCGGAGGACCTGGAGGAGCTGCAGCAGTGGGAGGTCGCCGTCGCGACCGCCGACTACGACTGCGAGCAGGAGCACTTCGAGGACGCGCAGAGCGAGGTCGCGCTGGGCTTCGAGGAGGAGTTCGTCGATCAGCACCGGGCCGAGTTGGAGCGCTACCGCGACACGATGGCCGAGGGCCCGGCCGGCCACGCCGGTGGACTCGGGTGAGCCGGTCGCGCAGCCGGACCCTTCTCGCCGTCGGCGGCTCTGCCGTCATCGCCCTGGGTGCCGGCATCTACGCCGGCACCCGCATCACGTCGCCCGCCGACGCCGTCGCGCGGACGGCCGCCCCCGAGGCGTCCGAGGTCACGGTCCCGGTTGAGCTGCGGACACTGAACAGCGAGGTCGTGACCCGCGGCGACGTGACATCCGCGGGTGCGGTCGACATCACGCCGGAGACCGGCGGGCTGGAGATGCCGCCGATCGTCACCGGCCAGGTGCCGGAGGTGGGCGCGGAGATCGCCGAGGGCGCGGCGCTGCTCGAGATCGTCGGCCGGCCGCTCATCGCGCTGGCCGGCGAGCTGCCGATGTACCGGTCGCTGCGGCCGGGCATGAGCGGGCCCGACGTCGAGCAGCTGGAGCAGACGCTGGAGCGGCTGGGGCTCGATCCCGGCCGGGTCGACGACGAGTACACCGGGTCCACCGGGAACGCCGTCGCGGAGCTGTTCGAGCGCATCGGCTACGAGCCGCCCGCGCCGGACCCGCAGGCCGAGCAGGAGCTGGACGCGGCGAACGACCAGGTCGACCAGGCCGAGGACGCGGTCGAGGACGCCGAGGACGCGCTCGACTCGGCCGGCTCCGCGCCCGAGGGTGCGCCCGTCGACGAGGACGCGCTGGAGGAAGCGCTCGACGACGCCCGCGAGCGGCTCGACGAGGCCGAGACCGCCCGTGACGAGGCCGCGGTCGCCGCCGGCACGCCGCTCCCCGCCGCCGAGGTCGTGTTCGTGCCGAGCCTGCCGCGCCGCGTCGACGAGGTGAACGTGCGCCGCGGCGGCGCGATCGACGGCGCCGTCATGTCGGTCAGCGGCGCCTCGCTCGTGGTGACCGCGAACGTCGACGACGCCGACCACGAGCGGCTCGCCGTCGACCAGCCCGTCACCGTCGAGGTGCCCACTGGCGAGGAGGTGCCGGGCACCATCACCGCGATCGCGGAGGCCGAGGGCGAGGGCGCTTCCGGCTGGAACGTCACCGTCACGCCCGGCGAGCTGACGCCGGAGCAGGCCGAGGCGCTGCGCGGCGCGAACGTGCGCATCACCGTGCCGATCGAGAGCACCGACGGCGACGTGCTCGCCGTCCCGTTGGCGGCGCTGACGGCAGGGCCGGGCGGCGAGTCGCGCGTCGAGGTGATGCGCGAGGGCGTCGCCGAGCTGGTCGAGGTCGAGGTCGGCCTCACCGCCGAGGGCTACGCCGAGGTCAGCGCCGTCGACGGCACGCTCGCGGAGGGCGACCTGGTGGTCGTCGGCGATGGGGGAGACGACGATGGAGGTGACGACGATGCCGCCGGTGGTTGAGATGACCGGAGTCGGCCGGATGTTCCCCGGCCCGCCGCGGGTCGAGGCCGTCAAGGACGTCGACCTCACCGTCGCCGAGGGCGAGTACCTGTCGATCATCGGGCCGTCGGGATCGGGCAAGTCGACGCTGCTGCACCTGCTCGGCCTGCTGGACCGGCCGTCGCACGGGACCTACCGGCTCGACGGCGTCGACGTCAGCACGCTGTCCGAACGACGGCGCACGCGGGTGCGCGGCGAGCGGATCGGCTTCGTGTTCCAGGCCTTCCACCTGCTGCCGCACCGCACCGTCCTCGAGAACGTGGAGCTGGCGATGATCTACCTGCGGGTGCCGCGGCGGGAGCGGACGGCGCGCGCCACGGCCACGCTCGAGCGGGTCGGGCTGGGGCACCGGCTGGACTTCGACCCGATCACGCTGTCCGGCGGCGAACGGCAGCGGGTCGCCATCGCCCGCGCGCTGGTGGCGCAGCCGAGCCTGCTGCTGGCCGACGAGCCGACCGGCAACCTCGACTCCGGCAACGCGGCGTCGGTGCTGGACCTCTTCGACGAGCTGCACGCCGAGGGGCTGACGCTCGCCGTCATCACCCACGACGACGGCGTGAGCGCCCGGGCGCAGCGGCGGGTCCGGATCGTCGACGGCGTCATGTCCGACGTGGCCGCCGGGGTGGTCGTGTGAGGCGGCCGCGACTGGCCCGGCTGACCCGGCGGCGCGGGCGGCAGCGGGTGACCCGTCGCGGCCGGCGGATGACCCTGCGCGACCTGACCTCCGAGGCGCTCGCCGGGGTGGCCGCGCGGCCGTCGCGGCTCGCGTTGACCACGCTGGGGACGGTGCTGGGCATCGCCGCGCTGGTGGCGACGATCGGGCTCGGGCAGACGGCGGCCGGGCAGATCTCCGACCGGTTCGACGCGGTCGCCGCGACCCGGGTCACCGTCGAGCCGGGGGAGACCGAGGGTCCGGACGGGCAGGTCGCCCTGACCCAGCTGCCGTGGGACGCGCCGGCCCGGCTCGAGCGGCTGGCCGGCGTCGAGTCGGCGGGCACGTTCGCGGCCGTCGACGTCGGCGGCGACCCGGTCCGCGGCGTGCCGTACGGGACCCAGGAGCAGACGGTGCCTGTGGCCGCCGCGTCGCCGGGGCTGTTCGAGTCGCTCGGGGCGCGGCTGTCCGGCGGCCGGACCTTCGACGAGGGGCACGACGCCCGCGGCGACGCCGTCGTCGTCCTCGGCCGCTACGCCGCCGACCGGCTGGGCATCAACCGGGTCGACGCACAACCGTCGATCTTCATCGGCGACCGCGCGTTCACCGTCATCGGGATCGTGGACTCCGTCGACTACCGGACGGAGCTGCAGGACTCCGTGATCATGCCGATGACCACCGCGCGCGAGCTGTTCGGGCTGGAGGCGCCCGAGGTGCTCGAGGTCCGGACGGAGCTCGGCGCGGCCCAGCTGATCGGCCGGCAGGCGCCGATCGCCGTCGACCCCAACAACCCCGACCTGCTCGACGTGTCGGCACCGCCGCGGCCGGGCTCGCTGCGCGACAACGTGTCGGCCGACGTCAACGGGCTGTTCCTCGCCCTCGGCGGGCTGTCGCTGCTGGTCGGCGGGCTGGGCATCGCGAACGTCACACTGCTGTCGGTGCTGGAGCGGATCTCCGAGATCGGGCTGCGCCGGGCGGTCGGCGCGGGCCGGGTGCACGTGGCCGGCCAGTTCCTGGTCGAGAGCGGGATCGTCGGCCTGTTGGGAGGGCTGATCGGCTCGACCATTGGGGTGCTGGCGACGGTCGGGGTGTCGGTCGTGCGCGACTGGACGCCGCTGCTGGACATCCGGCTGGCGCTCGTTGCGCCGCTGCTCGGCGGCCTGATCGGCCTGGTCGCGGGCGCCTATCCCGCCTGGCGGGCGTCCGCCGTCGAGCCGATCACGGCCTTGCGCAGCGGTTAGCCGGGCGGCGGGGCGGCCTTCGTGTGCAGGATGTCGCGGGCCTGCTCCGCCGCGCGGGTGATGGACTCGGCGACGAAGTCGACGAAGCGGGCCATGTTCTCGAGGCGGACCGCGGCCGGGGTGCCGGCGCCGAGGACGCCGACCCCCTGCCGGGCGGTCTCGGCGAGCTGGAGGTTGGACCGGGCGGCGGCGATCATCGACTGGTACCAGACGTCGTTGTCGGCGACGTAGCGCTCGCGGCGACCCTCGGCGCGCTCGCGGAGCACGAGGCCCTGGTGCTCGAGCAGCGTGATCGCCTTCGAGACCGACGCCGGGCTGACCTGCAGGCGCTGGACCAGCTCCGACGCGGTGAGGCTGCCGGCGTCGCTGGTGTAGAGGCAGGTCAGCACCCGCGACGCTATGCGGGGCAGGCCCGACTGCATGAGCAGCGTCGTGAACGACTCTTCGTACTCGCTCACCGCCTCGGGGTCGCGCCCATGGGCCGACGGCGACACCTGCGGCCCCCGGGGTGCGGCCGGCTTGCGCCGGTGGGCGCGGCGCTCGGTCGCGTGGTGGGCGAGGTCGGCGCGGTAGCCGGCCGGGCCGCCGTTGCGCATGACCTCGCGCGTGATGGTCGAGGTGGGGCGGTCGAGCCGCCGGGCGATCTCGGCGTAGGCGAGGTCGTCGGCGAGGCCCAGCGCGATCTGCTGGCGTTCCCCCTGAGTGAGCCTTCCTCCGGGCATCCCCCGAGCGTAGCGTTCATCGCTACCCATTGCAACGAGCTGAGGCTCGAATGTTGCGTTGACGCCTGAACCATTGCAACGATATCACAGCTCTGACCTGCCTAGAAGCTGCTGACGTGCAACGAGAGTGTTGCCGAGAATGCGAACGCAACGTAGCGTTTCCAATGTCAGAAACCAACGGAACGCACCGCAGGAGCTGAGCATCATGCAGACCTTCGACACCCCCGCCCCGATCTCCGCCGTCCTCGACATCCCCGCGGGCCACGTCCAGTTCATCGCCGCCGACCGGGCCGACACCACGGTCGACGTCCGGCCCTCCGACGCCTCGAAGGGCCGCGACGTCGAGCTGGCCGAGCAGACCACGATCGAGTACGCCGACGGAGTCCTGCGCGTCGCGGCCGAGGCGAAGCACCGGATCCTCGGCAGCTCCGGCTCCGTCGAGGTGACCGTCCAGCTACCCGCCGGCTCGCGGGTCGAGGCCAAGGCGGCCGCGGGCGACCTGCGCGGCGTCGGGCGGTTCGGCGACGTCACCCTCGAGGTCGCGGCCGGTGACCTCAAGGTCGACGAGGCCGAGAGCGCCCACCTCACCGTCCAGGCCGGTGACGTCACCGTGGGCCGCCTCAACGGCTCCGCCGAGGTCAGCACCGCCAAGGGCGACATCCGCATCGCCGAGGCCGTGCGCGGCACCCTCGTGCTGCGCACCCAGGCCGGCGACGTGTCGGTCGGCGCGGCCGCCGGCGTGTCCGCCTCGCTGGACGCCGGCACCACCCTCGGGCGGGTCCGCAACTCGCTGCGGAACGAGGGCGCGGCCGAGCTGGAGATCCGGGCGACCACCGCTCTCGGCGACATCGACGCGCACAGCCTCTGAGCCGCCACGCGACGCGCGACACGACGCATCGGCCCTGTGACCCCACCTCGTGGGTCGCAGGGTCGATGCTGTTCCGGTGGAGATCTTCCCGGAGCGCACCCAGCTCGTGCTGGACCTCGTCGGCGTCTTCTTCTTCGCGGTCACCGGCGCGCTGCTGGCGGCGCGCAAGGGGTTCGACATCGTGGCGAGCACCTTCCTGGCCGGGCTGACCGGCCTGGGCGGCGGCGTGGTCCGCGACGTGATCATCAACGTGCGGCCCGCGGCCTTCGAGCACCCGGTGTACCTGCTGCCCGTCGTGCTCGGCGCCGGCGTGGTCTACCTGTACTACCCGCACGTGCCGCGGTTCCGGCGCACGCTGCTGCTGTTCGACGCCGCCGGGCTCGGGCTGTTCTGCGTGACGGGGACGGTGAAGGCGCTGGCCGCGGATGTCCCGGCGGTGTCGGCCGTGCTGCTGGGCGTGACGACGGCGGTCGGCGGCGGCCTGCTCCGCGACGTCGTGGCGCGCGAGGTGCCGTCGCTGTTCCGCTACGACGACATCTACGCGCTGCCCGCGGTGGTCGGCGCGGCGGCGACGGCGGTGCTCTGGCGGTTCGATGCGCTGGCGGTGTGGACGGGGGTTGCGGCCAGCGTCCTGACGTTCGCGCTGCGGGCGCTCGCGGTCAAGTACGGATGGCGCGCACCGCTGGCCTACCGCCGTCAGGCTCCGGACGGCTGAGCACGTTCGGTAGTGTCCCCACATGCTGCTCTCCGACCGCGACATCCGGGCCGCCGTCGAGTCGAAGCGGGTCGCGCTCGACCCGTTCGACCCGGAGATGATCCAACCGTCGAGCATCGACGTCCGGCTCGACCGGTACTTCCGCGTGTTCGAGAACCACCGGTACCCGCACATCGACCCGGCCGAGGAGCAGCCCGACCTCACCCGCATGGTCGAGCCGCACGGCGGCGAGCCGTTCGTGCTGCACCCGGGCGAGTTCGTGCTGGCCTCGACGTACGAGACGGTGACGCTGGGCGACGACGTCGCGGCGCGGCTCGAGGGCAAGTCCAGCCTGGGCCGGCTGGGGCTGCTGACGCACTCCACCGCCGGGTTCATCGATCCCGGCTTCACCGGCCACGTCACGCTCGAGCTGTCCAACGTGGCCACGCTGCCGATCAAGCTCTGGCCGGGCATGAAGATCGGGCAGCTCTGCTTCTTCCAGCTGTCGTCGCCGGCCGAGGAGCCCTACGGCTCGCAGCGGCACGGCTCGCGTTACCAGGGGCAACGTGGCCCGACGCCCAGCCGTTCGTACCTGAGCTTCCACCGGACGCACATCGAGAGCGCCTAGTGGGTTACTCGCGGGTAATATGAGCCGCGAGACCTGTTCCATCGGCAAGGAGGCCGAGCCCGCATGCAGTACGTCGCCGTAGTCGCCGCTCTCGGGGTGACGGTGCTGGCGCTTGTCGTGTTCACCGACGCCGTCGTGCGGATGGTGCGGGTGATCCGCCTGGGCGGCCCCGCGCCCGGCCGCAAGCTGAACCCGTCGGGCCGCACCCGCACGCTGGTCCGCGAGTTCCTGGGCCACACGAAGATGGCGAAGCGGCCGGTGGTCGCGGCCGCGCACTGGTTCGTCATGGTCGGGTTCTTCGCGCTGTTCTTCACGCTGGTGACGGCGTACGGGCAGCTGTTCGACGCGCACTTCGCGCTGCCGCTCATCGGGCACTGGGTCGTGTTCGAGTGGGGCACTGAGCTCATCACGTGGGCGACGCTCATCGGCATCGTCGTGCTGACGGTCATCCGGCAGAAGTCGCACCCGCGGCGGCTGGGCCGGCGCTCGCGGTTCTTCGGGTCGAACTTCTGGCAGGCCTACTACGTCGAGTTCACCATCGCGACCATCGCGCTGAGCATCTTGGCGCTGCGGGGGCTGGAGTACCGCCTCTACGGTGACGGCGATGTGCTGCACTTCCCGCTGACGGCGTTCATCGGCTCGTGGTTCGACGGTGTCAGCACCGGTGACGTCGAGCTCGCCATCCACGTGGTCGCGGCGGTGAAGATCATCGTGTCGTGGGCGTTCTTCACGGTCATCGCGTGGAACCTCACCATGGGCGTGGCCTGGCACCGCGGGCTGGCGTTCTTCAACATCTGGTTCAAGCGCGAGTCCGACGGCGGCCCGGCGCTGGGCGCGGCGAAGCCGCTGACGGTCGACGGCGAGCCGGTCGACTTCGAGGCGCTCGACGACCTCGACGAGGACGCCGCGTTCGGGGTGGGCAAGGTCGAGGACTTCTCCTGGAAGGGCCTGCTCGACTTCTCCACCTGCACCGAGTGCGGGCGGTGCCAGTCGCAGTGCCCGGCCTGGAACACCGAGAAGCCGCTGTCGCCGAAGCTGTTCGTCACGGCCCTGCGCGACCACGCCTACGCCAAGGCGCCCTACCTGCTCGATGCCGACACCGCGCCCGCCGAGGCGCGGGCCGAGGCCGAGCGGCCGCTGGTCGGCCCGGTCGACGCCGGCGGGGTCATCGACCCCGACGTGCTGTGGTCGTGCACCACCTGCGGCGCCTGCGTGGAGCAGTGCCCGGTCGACATCGAGCACGTCGACCACATCCTCGACCTGCGCCGCTACCAGACGCTCATCGAGTCCGAGTTCCCGAGCGAGCTGAACGGGCTGTTCAAGAACCTCGAGAAGGCCGGCAACCCGTGGGGCGTCAACGCCTCCAAGCGGCTGGACTGGGCCGACGCGCTGCCGTTCCAGGTCCAGCGGGTCGGCGTCGAGGTCTCCTCGCTGGAGGAGGTGGACTGGCTGTTCTGGGTCGGCTGCGCCGGCGCGTTCGAGGACCGCGCGAAGAAGACCACCCAGGCCGTCGCGGAGCTGCTGCACACCGCCGGGGTGTCCTTCGCCGTCCTGGGCGACGGCGAGACCTGCACCGGCGACCCCGCCCGGCGCTCGGGCAACGAGTTCCTCTACCAGCAGCTCGCCGCGCAGAACATCGACGTGCTCCGCGAGTCCAAGGCCGTGCGCGTCGTCTCCAGCTGCGCCCACTGCTTCAACACCATCAAGAACGAGTACGCCCAGCTCGGCCTCGAGCTCGAGGTCGTGCACCACACCCAGCTGCTCAACCGGCTCGTCCGCGAGGGGAAGCTGACCCCCGTCGCGCCCACCGACCCCGAGACCGTCGCCGGCCGCCCGGTCACCTACCACGACCCCTGCTACCTCGGCCGGCACAACCAGGTCTACAGCCCGCCGCGCGAGCTGGTCGGCGCCCTGCCCGGGGTCGAGCTGCGCGAGATGCCGCGCAACCAGCAGAACTCCTTCTGCTGCGGCGCCGGCGGGGCGCGCATGTGGATGGAGGAGCGCATCGGCACCCGGGTCAACAGCGCCCGCACCGCCGAGGCCCTCGACACGGGCGCCGAGGCCATCGCCGTCGGCTGCCCGTTCTGCCGCGTCATGCTCTCCGACGGCCTCACCGAGGCCCAGGCGCAGGGCCGCGGCGACGGCGTCGAGGTCCTCGACGTCGCCCAGCTGCTGCTCGCCTCGGTCAAGCGCGGCTCCTGAACCTCGTCTGACGCCACGTGACGCCAGCTCTGGCGTCACGTGGCGCAGCCTGCTGTCAGGCGTGCGCCATCGTGACGCTTGACGTGACGCCACAATGACGCCATGATGGCGTCATGGAGCTCACCCAGTACGTCGAAGCCCTCCGCGGCTCGCTGGCCGCGGCCGGGCAGGCCGCCGCCGACGACGTCCGCGACGCCGCGAACCGGCTGTCGTACGCCGTCGAGCCCTCGCTGCGGCTGACGCTGCTGGAGGCTCTGGGCGACGCGGCGGCCGAGGTCACCACCCAGCTCGACGGCATCGTCGTCGAGGTCCGGCTGCGCGGGGGCGACCCCCAGATGGTCGCCACCGAGACCGTCCCCACCCCGCCCCGGCCGCCGCAACCGCCCACGCCGCCGGTCCCGCCCATGCCGCCCGAGGACGAAGGCACGTCGCGCGTCTCGCTGCGGCTGCCCGAGACGCTCAAGGTGCGGGTCGAGGAGGCTGCCGCCGCCGAGGGGATGTCCGTGAACGCCTGGCTGATCCGGGCCGTTCTGCAGACCTTCGAACCGGCCCGGCCGTCCAGCCGCGTCAGCGCCGGGCGCAACCTGTCCGGCTGGGTCCGCTGACCACCGACCACCGATCGCACAGGGAGACACCCGTGTCCGACATCGTCCAGCACACCTTCACCGCCGACGGGCCCATCGCCCTGACCGTCGAGCAGCGCTCCGGCGACGTCGTCGTCACCGCCGCCGACACCACCGAGATCCTCGTCGAGCTGCGGCCGGCCGGGCGCGACGGCGACGACCTCGCCCAGCGCACGCTGGTCGACTTCCGCT
This sequence comes from Jiangella mangrovi, assembly GCF_014204975.1. Lineage (NCBI taxonomy): Bacteria > Bacillati > Actinomycetota > Actinomycetes > Jiangellales > Jiangellaceae > Jiangella > Jiangella mangrovi. The sequence continues at coordinate 1,495,752 of NZ_JACHMM010000001.1, read as the reverse complement.
CCGGCGAGCTGCGCATCGAGGTGCCGCGCAGCACGTCGTTCCTCGGCCGCTCCCACTGCGTCGACATCACCGTCACCGTCCCGTCCGGCAGCACCGCCGACGTCCAGGCCGGGTCCGGCGACGTCCGGCTCGACGGCCGGTTCGGCGCGGTCGACGGGAAGTGCGGGTCCGGCGACCTCTCCGTCGACACCTGCGACGACGTGCGCCTCACCACCGGCAGCGGCGACGTCTACGTCAACGAGTGCGCCGCCGCCGGCATCCGCACCGGGTCCGGCGAGATCCGGCTCGGCGCGGCCGGCGGCAGCGTCGACCTCGAGTCCGGCTCCGGTGGCATCGAGGTCGAGCAGCCGCTGGGCGACGGCCGAGTCTCCGCCGCGTCCGGCGACGTGCGGGTGCACACCGTCGATGGCCGGGTCGAGCTGAAGACGGCCTCCGGCGACATCACCGTCCACCGCGCGGTCGAGGGCGACCTGCGCGCCCGCAGCGCCAGCGGCGAGGTCTCCGTCGGCATCGTCGCGGGCACGGCCGCCCACCTCGACGTGTCCTCGATCTCCGGGTCCATCCGCTCCGAGCTCGACAGCGCCGACGCCCCGGCCGAGTCCGACCGCACCCTGCTGCTGTCGGTCAGCACCGTCAGCGGCGGCGTCCGGCTGCGCCGCACCACCTGAGCCCGCATCCGTCCACGACCACGACTCGACTGAGAGGAGGCCGCCATGAGCTTCGAGCCCTACGCCGACACCCTGCACCGGGTCCGCGCCGACGAGCTGCAGCGCGAGGCCGCCGCCGGCGTCATCGCCCGCAACGCCCGCCGCAGCCGTCGGCTCGAGCTGGCCGCCCGGCTGCTCGACCGCCTGGCCCGCCGGCTCGAGACCCGCGCCGGCACCGCCCGGGCGAGGGTCCTCTGACGACGGGTCGTCAGCCGCGTTCCTCCGGCAGCTCGGTGCTGTCGCCCCGCGAGCGGCGCAGCCGCCGGCCGCGGCGCACCAGTTGCGCCTGCTTCTCGGCGTCCTTCTCGATCTTGCGGGTGTCGCGCGGCGGCAGCTGGATCGACTCCTCGGCCGGCATGCCCGCCTGCAGCTGCCGCGCCCGCTCGGTCTCGGCGTCGAACTCGGCGCCGAAGAGCAGCGCCAGGTTGGTCAGCCAGAGCCACAGCAGGAACACGATGATCCCGGCCAGCGACCCGTAGGTCTTGTTGTAGCTGCCGAAGTTGGACACGTAGAGCCCGAACGCGGCCGAGCCGAGCGCCCACACGACGATCGCGATGACCGCGCCCATGCTGATCCAGCGCAGCTTCGGCTGGCGGACGTTCGGCGTGCCCCAGTAGAGGATCGCCACGATCATGACGACGACCAGCACGAGCACCGGCCACTTGGCGATGTTCCACACCGTGACCGCGGTGCTGCCCAGGCCGATGGTGTCGCCGACGGCGCGCGCCACCGGACCGCTGACCACCAGCATGACGGCGGCCGCGATGACCAGCAGCATGGTCAGCAGCGTGATGCCGAGCATCTGCGGGCGCAGCTTCCAGAACGGCCGGCCCTCGTCGACGTCGTAGATGCGGTTCATCGCCCGGCCGAACGCGTCGACGTAGCCGGACGCCGACCACAGCGCGGCCAGCAGACCGATGACCAGCGCTAGGCCGGCGCCCGGAGCATTGGTGAGTTGGTTGATCGGGCCTTCGATGTCGGACGTGACCAGCGACGGCGCGATGTCCTGGACGAGCTGGACCAGCCGGTCGGTGGTCTGCTGGCTGTCCTGGCCGACGAGGGCCGGGATCGAGGCCAGCGCGACCAGCGCCGGGAACAGCGACAGCATGGCGTAGTAGGTCAGCGCCGCTGCCTGGTCCGGGCACTCGTCGTGCAGGAACTCGCGGACGGTCCGCCGGGCGACATAACCCCACGACGGCTTCGTCAGCTGGGTGGGTGCGTCCGGCTTGCGCTCGTCGTCCGGGTGCGGCCGATCCTCCGGCTGCGATCCGGCCGACGAGTGCCGGCCCCGTGTCTCCGTCGCCATGGCCCGTCGCCCCCTAGTGGCGGCGCTTCCAGGCGACGGTGCCCGCGACGCCCGCCGCCACCACCGTCGCGCCGGCCGCGATCATCGTCACCGGCTTCATCGCCAGCACCTTGATCGCCGTGGCCACGGCGCCGGCCTTGTCGCGGACGGCGGTCAGCTTCTCCTGCGCCTGGCTGCGCACGTCGAGCTTGTGCGAGAGCGCCTCGACGGTGTCGCCGAGGTCGGCCCGGGTGCGCTCGATGTGCTTCTCGATCTCTTCCGGCTTGGCGCCCTTCGCGGGCTCGGCCTTCTTCATGGTGTTCTTCGTCGTGGTGGCCATCAGTGCCTGCTCTCCTTCAGCTCCTCGACGTCGCGTTTCACGTTCTCGACGGTGCGCTCCGGCGTGGGCGACGCCTGCTTGGTCTCACCGCGGCCGATCATGGCCACGATGCCGGCCAGCACGAACAGCGCGGCGGCGACGATGAGCGCCGCGGCCCACACCTCGAGGTCGGTCAGCGACAGCGCCGCGATGGAGGCCGTCACCAGGGATCCGACCCCGAAGAACGCCAGCAGCCCGGCGCCGCCGTAGAGCCCGGCCCCGATGCCGGCGTGCTTGGCCTTCTGCGACATCTCTGCCTGGGCCAGCCGCATCTCGTCGCGGATCAGGTGCGACGTCTGCTCCGAGAACTGCTTGACGAGCTCGCCGACGGAGCGGTCATCCTGGCTGCGGGTAGTGTCCGTTGCGGCCATGGGTCCCCACCTCCGTGACGTCGTCGGTGTCGTGCCGCTGCACGGTCGACTTGACCTTGTCGGTGGCGCGGCCGGCGGCGTCGGTGAGCTTCTCCTGGATCTCCGGGGCCCGGGCCTTCACGGCCTCCTGGGCGTCGGAGACCTTCTGCTGGACCTTGGGGTCGTGCCACAACGCGTCAGCGCGCCCCTTGATCTCCTCGTAGCGCTGCCGTCCGGCGCGAGTGCCGAGCACGTACCCGACCGCGGCGCCGGCCAGAAGGATCAACTTGCCCTTCATGGTCCCTCCCTGGGATTCGCCGATGTGTGGCGGTTACCCGATCAGCAGAGGGCTATGCGGGGGCATCCTCGCAGGTCATGAACGCGAGGTACGCGACGAATGTCCGGTTGACCTGCGACGGCGGCTAGGTTCGCGGGGACGTGGTGTCGATGATGAACGCCAGCGTGAAGGCCTCGTCGCGCCAGGCGTCGTAGCGGCCCGACGGCCCGCCGTGGCCGGCCCCCATCTCGGTCTTGAGCAGCAGCGGACGGTCGCCGGTGGCGGTCGCGCGGAGCCGGGCGACCCACTTCGCCGGCTCGTGGTAGCCGACCCGGGGGTCGTTCAGGCCGGCCGTCGCCAGGATGGCGGGATACGCCCGCGCCGAGACGTTCTCGTACGGCGAGTAGGACTTCATGTAGGCGTAGACCTCGGCGGAGTCGACCGGGTTGCCCCACTCCTCCCACTCGACGACCGTGAGCGGCATGGTGGGGTCGAGGATCGTGTTGAGGGCGTCGACGAACGGCACTTCGCCGACCAGCGTGGCGAACGTGTCGACGGCCAGGTTGGCGACGGCGCCGATGAGCAGCCCGCCGGCGCTGCCGCCCCGTCCGGCCAGCCGGTCCTTCGACGTCCAGTCGGCCGCGACCAGGTGCTCGCCGCAGGCCACGAAGTCGGTGAAGGTGTTGCGCTTGTGCAGCAGCTTGCCGTCCTCGTACCAGCGCCGGCCCAGCTCGCCGCCGCCGCGGACGTGCGCGATGGCGAACACGTAGCCGCGGTCGAGCAGCGAGAGCCGGGCGATCGAGAACCACGGGTCCATGGACGCCTCGTAGGCGCCGTAGCCGTAGAGCACGCACGGGGCGCTGCCGTCGCGCGGGGTGTCGCGCCGCCTGACCAGCGAGATCGGGATGCGGGTGCCGTCGTCGGCGGTGGCCCACTCGCGCACCGACTCGTAGGCGCCGAGGTCGACCCCGCCGAGCACGGGCTGGCGCTTGCGCAGCGTCAGCTCGCCGCCGGCGACGTCGTAGTCGTAGACCGAGCTCGGCGTGGTGAGCGACGCGTAACCGAGCCGGAACGTCGTGGTGTCGAACTCGGGGTTGCTGCCCGGCCGGACCGTGCGGACCGGCTCGGCGAACTCGATGTCGCGCCCCGGACCCGCGACGGCACCGTCGGCCAGCGGCAGGACGTGCAGCTCGGTGCGGCCCTCGCGGCGCATCGAGACCACCAGGTGCCCCGCGAACGCGTCGACGCCGGTGACCCGGACGCCGAGCCGGTGCGGCAGCACCGGCCGCCAGTTCTCGCGTCCAGGCGAGTCGGCCGGGGCGACGACCAGCTCGAAGTCGACGGCGCCGGAGTTGTGCACGATGTAGAAGGCGTCGCCGGTGTGGTCGACGGAGTACTCGACGCCCTGCTCGCGCGGCTGGACGACGCGGAACTCGCCCTGCGGGTCGGCGGACGGCAGCACCCACGTCTCGCTGGTGATCTGGCTGCCCAGCTCGATGACGATGTACTGCTCGCTGCGGGTGAGCCCGACGCCGGCGAAGAACCGCTCGTCGGTCTCCTCGTGCACGATGACGTCGGCCGCGGCCTCGGTGCCGAGCAGGTGCCGCCAGACGCGGTACGGCCGCATGGCGGCGTCGACCGTCGTGTAGAAGAGCGCGCCGCCGTCGGCCGACCACGCCGAGCCGTAGTACGTGCCGGGCACCTCGTCGGACAGCGTCGCGCCGGTCTCGAGATCCTTGAAGCGCAGCGTGTACTTCTCGCCGCCGTCGTAGTCGGTGGAGTAGGCGAGCAGCCGGCCGTCGGGGCTGACGTCGAACGTGCCGAGCGCGAAGTACGGGGACTCGCCGGCCAGCTCGTTCTGGTCGAGCAGCACCTGCTCGTCGGCGGGCGGGACGACGTCCTCGGCCGGGTCCGCGGGCAGGGCCGGCTCGGTGCGCGAGCGGCAGTGGACCGGGTACTGGCTGCCCTCGAGCGTACGGGTGTAGTACCACCAGCCGTGGTGGCGCACGGGCACCGAGAGGTCGGTCTCGAGCGTGCGGCTCTTGATCTCGTCGAAGATCTCGCCCTGCAGCGCCTTCGTGTGCGCCGACGCCGCCTCGGTGTAGGCGTTCTCGGCCTCGAGGTAGGCGACGGTGTCGGGGTCGTCGCGGTCCTTCAGCCAGGCGTAGGGGTCGGCGACGGTGTCCGCGTGGACGGCGCGCTCGGCGGGGACCTTCTTCGCCACGGGAGGCGCGGGCAGCTCCGGCATGAGGCCGACCGTACCGCACGCGACTGCGCCTCAAGTTGTTCTATTAGAACTAGAACAATACAATCGAAGCATGCTCATCCGACTCGACCCCGCGTCGCCGGAGCCGCTCTTCGCCCAACTGGCCGGAGCGGTCCGGGGCGCCATCGCGCGCGGCGAGCTGGCCGCGGGGGAGCGGCTGCCCAGCGCGCGCGAGCTGGCCGAGTCGCTGGGCCTCAACGTCCACACCGTCCTGCACGGCTACCAGCGGCTGCGCGACGAGGGGCTGGTCGAGCTGCGCCGCGGCCGCGGGGCGGTGGTCACGCCGGCCGGCGCCGACGGGCTGGCCCGGCTGCGCCACGCGCTGGCCGACGTCACCGCCGAGGCACGCCGGCTGGGGCTGAGCGCCGACGAGCTCACGGACCTGATCCGGAAGGAGTACTCATGACCGAACACAGGGTGGGACCGACCCGGGGCGTCCTGGCCCGGGCCCTGGTGGCAGCCGCGGGGCTGCCGCTCGTGGCCGGCGCCGTGGGCGTCGTCGTGGTGCGGAGCTGGCAGGACGACCTGCCGGCCCGGGTGGCCACGCACTGGGGCCTCGACGGGACGGCCGACGGCTTCAGCCGCGTCTCCGTCGTGCCCTGGTTGATCGCCGGGTTCGCGGCCGCGTTCGCCGTCCTCGGGCTGGCGCTGGTGCTCGCGGTCCGGGCCGATGGCACCGTCAGCCGCGCCGTCGCCGCCACCACGGCCGGCACGACGGCGTTCGTGACGGCGCTGGTCGTCGGGCTCACCGAGCCGCAGCGCGGGCTCGCCGACGCCACCGACGCGCCGCTCGAGGGGACGGCCGTGCTGGCCGCGGCCGCCGTGGGCGTGGTGGTGGCCGTGCTGGCGGCCCTGCTGGTGCCGCGCTGGCACGCCAACGCCCCGAGCGGACACCTGTCGGCCGACGCGCCGCGGCTGGCCGTCGGCGCGGACGAGCGGGTGGTGTGGACCCGGTCGGTGGCGCACGGCAGCCTCCCGGCGCTCGTCCTGGTGGCCGGGGTCGGCGTCACCGCGGTCGTCGCCGTCGTCGGCCGGCAGTGGTGGGTGCTGGGCCTGAGCGGCGTCATGGCGGTGCTGGCCGCGGCGCTGTTCTCCGTCACCGTCACCGTCGACCAGCGCGGGCTGACCGTCCGCGGCCGGTTCGGCTGGCCGCGCATGCACACCTCGCTCGACCGCATCGAGCGGGCCGGCACCGTCACCGTCCGGCCGGTCCGCGACTTCGGCGGCTACGGCTACCGCCTCTCGGCCATGGGACCGCTGCGGGGCACCCGCGGCTACGTCCTGCGCGGCGGCGAGGCGCTGCTGGTCGAGCGCACCGACGGCGTGCGCACCGTCGTCACCGTCGATGACGCCGCCACCGCGGCCGGGCTCCTCAACGGCCTGCTGGAGCGCCGCTTCGGCGGTGTCTGAGCCGGGTGGCACACAATGACCGGATGAGCATGCAGCAGCAGGTCCTGGTGGGCACCGGCCCGGTGTCCTTCGACGAGGTCGTGGCGGTGGCGCGCGACGGCGCCGGCGTCGGGCTGGCCGACGACGCGCGGGCCGCGGTGGCGCGCAGCCGCGAGGTCATCGAGAAGCTGGCCGTCGCCGACCTGCCGTACTACGGCGTCTCCACCGGGTTCGGCGCGCTGGCCACCAAGCACATCCCCCCGGCGAAGCGGGCGCAGCTGCAGCGCAGCCTCATCCGCAGCCACGCGGCCGGGTCCGGCCCCGAGGTCGAGCGCGAGGTGGTCCGCGCGCTCATGTTGCTGCGGCTGTCGACGCTCGCGACCGGGCGCACCGGGGTCCGGCTGACGACGGCGACGGCGTACGCGCGGCTGCTCGACGCGGGCATCACGCCGGTCGTGCACGAGTACGGCAGCCTCGGCTGCTCCGGCGACCTCGCCCCGCTGGCGCACTGCGCGCTGGCGCTCATGGGCGAGGGGCCGGTGCGCGACGGGTCCGGCGCGCTGGTCGAGGCGGCGACGGCGCTCGCTGTGGCCGGCATCGAGCCGGTCCAGCTGGCCGAGAAGGAGGGGCTGGCGCTCATCAACGGCACCGACGGCATGCTCGGCATGCTGGTGCTGGCGCTGCACGACCTCGCCGGGCTGCTGCGAGTCGCCGACGTCGCCGCCGCCATGAGCGTCGAGGCGCTGCTCGGCACCGACCGGGTGTTCGCCGACGACCTGCAGGCGCTGCGGCCGCACCCGGGCCAGCGCGAGTCCGCGGCCAACCTGCGCGCGCTGCTGGCCGGGTCCGCCGTCGTCGAGAGCCACCGCGGTCCCGACTGCACCCGGGTGCAGGACGCCTACTCGCTGCGCTGCTCGCCGCAGGTGCACGGCGCCGTGCGCGACACCGCCGACCACGCGGCGCTGGTCGCCGGGCGCGAGTTGGCGGCCGCCGTCGACAACCCCGTCGTCACCCCGGACGGGCGGGTGGAGTCCAACGGCAACTTCCACGGGGCACCGGTGGCCTACGTGCTCGACTTCCTGGCCATCGCGGCCGCCGACCTCGCCTCGATCAGCGAGCGGCGCACCGACCGCTTCCTCGACGTCGCCCGCAACGCCGGGCTGCCGCCGTTCCTCGCCGACGACCCGGGCGTCGACTCCGGGCACATGATCGCGCAGTACACGCAGGCCGCCATCGTGTCGGAGCTGAAGCGGCTGGCCGTCCCGGCGTCCGTCGACTCCATCCCCTCCAGCGCCATGCAGGAGGACCACGTCTCCATGGGCTGGGCGGCGGCCCGCAAGCTGCGCCGCGCCGTCGACGGCGTCGGCCGCGTGCTGGCGGTCGAGCTGCTGACGGCGGCCCGGGCGCTGGACCTGCGCTCGCCGTTGGCCCCAGCCGTGGGCACCGGCGCCGTCCGCGACCTCATCCGCCGGCAGGTCTCGGGGCCCGGCCCGGACCGCCACCTCGCCCCGGAGATCGACGCGGTCCTCGGCCTGGTCCGCTCGGGCGCGGTCACCCGGGCCGCAGCGGACGCCGTCGGCGACCTCCGGTAGGGCCGGCTCAGCCGAGCAACGCGGGCGACGGGCGGCCCAGCGGCGCGGCGTGCCGGACCAGCTCGGCGACGTACTCGAAGACGCCGTCGGGAAGCGGGGACGGGGGCGTGAGCAGCGCCAGGTCCACGCCCCACTCCGCCAGCTGGTCGAGCCGGCGCCGGGCGGCGTCGAGGTCGAGGTCGCGCAGCCGCCCGGTCGTCGTCCGCACGACGTCGTCGTAGGGCCGGCCCACCTCGTCGCAGCGCCGCCGCAGCACGTCGAGCTTGCGCTTCAGCCCCTCGGGCTCCTGCCGCCACTCGAAGAGGTTGCAGGCGTCGGCGTATTTCGCCACCAGCCGCATCGTCTTCTGCTCACCGGAGCCGCCGACCATGACGGGCGGGCGGCGGACCGGTGAGGGCTCGTTGAGCGGGCGCTCCAGCGTGTAGTGCCTCCCTTCGAACGGTGAGCTGTCGCCGTCGAACATCCGCCGCGCGATCTGCAGCGTCTCGTCGAGCCGTTCGAACCGCTCGGCCAGCGGCGGGAACGGGATGCCGAGGCCGCGCGACTCCTCCTCGTTCCAGCCGGCGCCGATGCCCAGCCACGCGCGGCCGCCGGACAGCACGTCCAGCGTCGTCACCGACTTCACCAGCACGCCGGGGTGCCGGTAGTGCACGCCCGTGACCAGCGCGCCGAGTTGCAGGTTCGTGGTCCGGGCGGCGGCCCACGCGAGCGTCGCGTAGACCTCGGGCATCGGCTGCTCGGGCGGCCCGACGACGCCGATCTGGAAGAAGTGGTCCATGGGCCAGAAGCTGTGCAGGCCGGCCGCCTCGGCGTCGCGCAGGATGCGGTCGAGGGTCGGCGCGAGGGCCGACGGTCCGCCGGGCCAGGTGAAGTCCATCAGGTGCAGTCCGAGGCGCATGGGACGCCATCCTCCGGTACGACGGCGCGAACGTGAAAGGATTTCCGGCGGAGGTGCTGCCGATGACGTCCGGACCCCGACCCGTCCGCGCCCCGCGCGGAACGCAGCTCACCGCACAGGGCTGGCCGCAGGAGGCCGCGCTGCGGATGCTGCAGAACAACCTCGACCCCGAGGTGGCCGAGCACCCCGACGAGCTGGTCGTCTACGGCGGCACCGGCAAGGCCGCCCGCGACTGGCCGTCGTTCGACGCGCTGGTGCGCACGCTCACCACGCTGCGCGGCGACGAGACCATGCTGGTGCAGTCCGGGCGCCCGGTCGGCGTGCTGCGGACGCACGAGTGGGCGCCGCGGGTGCTGATCGCCAACTCCAACCTGGTCGGCGACTGGGCCACGTGGGACGAGTTCCGCCGGCTCGAGGCGCTCGGGCTGACCATGTACGGGCAGATGACCGCGGGCTCCTGGATCTACATCGGCACCCAGGGGATCCTGCAGGGCACCTACGAGACGTTCGCCGCCGTCGCGGCCAAGCGGTTCGGCGGGTCGCTGGCCGGCACCGTCACGCTCACCGCCGGGCTCGGCGGCATGGGCGGCGCGCAGCCGCTGGCCGTCACCATGAACGGCGGGGTCGCGCTGGTGGTCGAGTGCGACCCGTCGCGCATCACCCGGCGCATCGAGCACGGCTACCTCGACGTCCATGCGGCGTCGGTCGACGACGCGCTGCGGCTGGCCGGCGAGGCCCGCCGCGACCGGCGCGCGCTGTCGGTCGGCGTGCTGGGCAACGCCGCGCAGGTGGTGCCCGACCTGCTGCGCCGCGGGGCCGAGATCGACATCGTCACCGACCAGACGTCGGCCCACGATCCGCTGGCGTACCTGCCGGTCGGGGTGGCGTTCGAGGACTGGGCGAGTGAGCGGGCCAAGGACCCGGACGGCTTCACCACGCGGGCGCGCGAGTCCATGGCTCGGCATGTGGAGGCCATGGTCGGGTTCATGGACGCCGGCGCCGAGGTGTTCGACTACGGCAACTCCATCCGCGGCGAGGCGCAACTGGCGGGGTACGAGCGTGCGTTCGCGTTCCCCGGCTTCGTCCCCGCCTACATCCGGCCGCTGTTCTGCGAGGGCAAGGGCCCGTTCCGGTGGGCCGCGCTGTCCGGCGACCCCGCCGACATCGCCGCCACCGACCGCGCCGTCCTCGACCTGTTCCCCGGCAACGAGCCGCTGGAGCGGTGGATCCGCATGGCCGGCCAGAAGGTCCACTTCCAGGGGCTGCCGGCGCGGATCAGCTGGCTCGGCTACGGCGAGCGCGACGTGGCCGGGCTGCGGTTCAACGAGCTGGTGGCGTCGGGCGAGGTGTCCGCGCCGCTGGTCATCGGCCGCGACCACCTCGACGCCGGCTCCGTCGCGTCGCCCTACCGCGAGACCGAGGCCATGGCCGACGGCTCCGACGCCATCGCCGACTGGCCGCTGCTGAACGCGCTGGTCAACACCGCGTCGGGCGCGACCTGGGTGTCCATCCACCACGGCGGCGGCGTCGGCATGGGCCGGTCCATCCACGCCGGCCAGGTCACCGTCGCCGACGGCACCCCGCTGGCCGCGGAGAAGATCGCCCGCGTGCTGTCCAACGACCCCGCCATGGGCGTCCTCCGCCACGTCGACGCCGGCTACGACCACGCGGCCGAGGTCGCCGACGAGCGCGACGTGCGCATCCCCATGCGCGAGGGCTGAGGGCCGAGAGCGTAACTTGACGGTTACGTAACACGTGCGTTACGAATAGAGCGTGACCGCGGACGTGTTCGAGGCCCTCGCCGACCCCACGCGTCGCCGGCTGCTCGAGCTGGTGACGCTGCGCGAGTCCACCGCGGGCGAGCTGGCGGCCGAGTTCGACGTCAGCCGCCCGGCCGTCTCGCGGCACCTGAGGGTGCTGCGCGAGGCCGGCCTGGTCGACTGGCGCGGCGACGGGCAGCGCCGGCTCTACCGGCTGCGGCCCACGGGTCTCGCCGAGGTCGACCACTGGCTCGAGCGCACCCGCGACACCTGGGCCGCCCGGCTCGACGCCTTCGAGACGCACCTGGACCACCGATGGAAGGACACCCCATGACGACTCCCGACGGTCCGCCGCCCGCGGACGACCGCCGCGGCACCCTCGGGGTCGGCGCGGACGGCGCCTGGCAGGTGCGGTTCGAGCGCCGGCTCGCGCACGGCCCCGACCGAGTCTGGCAGTCGCTGGTCGATCCCGAGCAGCAGGACGTGTGGGTCCCGGGCGTGCGCATCGAGGCCGTCGTCGGCGGCGCGGTCCGCTACGACTTCGGCGACGAGGGCGTGGCCGACGGCGTCGTCCTGGCGGTCGAGCCCCTGGTCGCCCTCGAGCACACCTGGCGGTGGCCGGGCGAGCCGGAGTCGACGGTGCGTTGGGAGCTCAGCCCGCACGACGGCGGCACCCTGCTCGTGCTGCTGCACCGGCCGCTGCGCCCCGAGCCCGCCGTCCACTACTGCACCGGCTGGCACACCATGCTCGACGCGCTCACGGTGCACCTCGACGGCGGCGACGTCGCGGCCCTGGAGCCGGACTGGGACGGGCTGGCGGCCACCTACGGCGCCCTCGCAGGGCGCTGCTGACCCCGTCGTTCAGGCGCTCACCAGTGGCCGCGGTGCACGACGGCGTCGAGGTCGCGGCGGCCGCGGCGCAGTGACGGCGACTTCCGGTCCTCGGCGCGGTGGCCGATGCTGATGACGCCGATCGGCTTGTGGTCCTCGGGCACGCCGAACTCGGCTCGGAAGCCGCCCACCCGCTCGGGCGGGATGCCGAAGAAGCACGCCCCCAGCCCTTCGTCGACGACGGTGAGGAGCATGAGCAGGCTGGCCATGCCGGTGTCGATGTCCCAGTACGGCGCCGGCCAGCGCGACTCGTCGCGGTCGGTCCAGCCCTTGTCCGGCTCGGCGTACCGGTCGAGGTAGGCGGCCTTCGACGACAGCGGCACGATGAGCACCGGCGCCCGGCGCAGCCCGGCGGACCACGAGTCGGTGCCCTCGCCGGGCGGGGTCGAGGCGGCCCAGAAGCGCGCGACGTCGGCGGGCGTGTCGAGCCGCAGGAACGCCCAGCCCTGGCTGAAACCGGCGCTCGGCGCGTGCAGCGCGGCGGTGAGGATGCGGTCGACGGCGGCCGGGTCGACCGGCTCGTCGGAGTAGTTGCGGACCATGCGGCGGCGGGTGACGACGTCGGCGAACTCCATGGTCCGACATCATGGCCGACGCGACCTCACCTGGTTCGGAGGACCCCGGGCCGCCCGCGGGCTCTTATGATGCTCCTCTCGACCCGTGATCGCCGAGAGCGTTCACAGCCGCCGCCCGAGAGACGAGCTCAGATGGCGATCTTCCGCCGCAAGACCAGGGGGACCGACGACCCCCGGCCCGCGATCGCCCGGTTCTGGGCGTGGTGGTCCGAGCGCCGCGACGACGTCCTCGCGGCGTACGAGGAGAAGCGGTCCGACGACCTCATCGAGCTGCTGCGCCCACCGGTGGCGGCCATCGACCCGTCGCTCAACTGGGAGGTCTCGCCGAGCTCGGCGAAGCGGTTCACGCTGGTGGTGTCCAGCGGCGGCAAGGCGGAGCTGCGCGGCCTGACGGAGCGGTGGGCGCTGGCCGCCCCCGACGACCCCGACGTCGAGTTCGCGCCGGTGCGGCGGGCCGACCCGGCGCTGTTCGACTCCGTGGTCATGAAGGTCGACGACTACGACATCGAGCTGCGCGAGCTGGTCGCCGGCACCCGGGTCGACGGGCAGCACGGGGTGCTCGACGTCGTCATCCACCACCCGCTGTTCCCGCTGCTCGACAAGGAGCACCGGCTCTCCGTCGCGTTCCACGGCCTCGACGCCGCGCTCGGCGAGGACGAGGCCGAGCGCTGGATCGGCGAGGTCGAGGTCTCCGCCGACACCCCCATCGACGCCATCCCGGTGTCCATGCTGGGGACGGTGGTCGCCCAGCTGCGCCCGTCCGGCGAGACCTGGGCGACGCTGCGTGGCGCCGGCCGCAAGGGCCCCGTCGTCGCGCTGGTGCGCCGCCCGCTCGACCGCGTGGAGCGCCCGCTCGCCGACACTCACGTCGCCGTCGTCCTCGACTACCCGGCCGGCCCGGACGGCCAGCCGCAACAGACCGCCGTTCTCGACGACGCCGACGAGGTGGTGAAGCGCGTGCTGGCCGAGCTCGGCGGCGAGGGCCCGCGGGTCATCCACATCGGCCGGGTCACCGGCGGCGGCCAGATCGTCGCGCACTTCTACGTCGACGGCCTCGAGGTCGACCCCGCCGGCGTCGACGCGGTGCTGCCGCTCTGGACCCACGGCACCGCCGCCCTGCAGACACGCCCCGACCCCGGCTGGAAGGCCGTCGCCCCGCTGCTGCGCTGAGGGTGTCGCCGGCGGGACCGGTGCGGCTCGTCACATGGAAATGCCCTGTCGGAATGTCAGGGGCGTCTGGCACAGTTGTTGATGCTGTATCCGCGCCGCAGCCGTCGCGGGCGCCAGCCCACCCACTCTGCACCACCTCTGGAAGAGGTTGCCCTTGCCTGCGCGCACTCGCGCCGTGCCGGACGCCGACGGCGACACCGGCCTGTCCCGCAGCAGGATGATCCGCCGGGTCCTCGTGCTCGGCGCGCTCACCGCACTCGGCCCGCTGACCATCGACCTCTACCTGCCCGCGTTCCCGGACATCGCCGGCGACCTCGGCGCCACCGAGGCGCAGGTCCAGCTGACGCTCACCGGCACGCTGCTCGGCTTCGCCGTCGGCCAGCTCATCCTCGGCCCCTGGTCCGACGCCGTGGGCCGGCGGCGTCCGCTCATCGCCGCCACCCTGCTGCACGTCGTGGCGTCGCTGCTGTGCGCCGTCGCACCCACCATCGAGGTGCTCGGCGTCTTCCGCGTCCTGCAGGGCATGGCCGCGGCGGCCGGCGCCGTCGTCTCGATGGCCGTGGTCCGCGACCTCTACACCGGCCTCCCCGCGGTCCAGCTCCTCTCGAGGCTCATGCTGGTCACCGGCGTCGCGCCGGTGCTCGCGCCGACGCTGGGCGGCCAGGTGCTGCAATTCACCGACTGGCGCGGCGTCTTCTGGGTCCTCGCCGCCCTGGGCCTCGGGCTGGTCGGCGTCGTCGTGTTCGGGCTCAAGGAGACGCTGCCCGAGGACCGCCGCCGCTCCGGTGGCGTCGCCGACACCGTCCGCACCTACGGCTCGATCCTGCGCGAGCGCAGCTTCGTCGGCCTCATGCTCACCGGCGGACTGATGATGGCGGCGCTGTTCGGCTACATCGCCGGCTCGTCGTTCGTGTTCCAGGACGTCTTCGGGCTCTCCGAGCAGGGCTACGGCATCCTGTTCGGTCTCAACTCGCTCGGCCTGATCATCGCCACGCAGTTGAACGCGCGGCTGGTCCGGCGGGTCCGGCCGCAGTGGATCGTGGCCGGAGCGCTGGTCGTCGCGTCGTCGGCGGCCGCGCTCATGCTGGTGTTCGCGGCCACCGGGGCGCTGGGCATCTACGGCATCGCCGTCCCGCTGTTCGTCATCCTGACCTCGGTCGGCTTCACCATGCCGAACATCCCGGTGCTCGCACTGGCCGGGCACAGCCGGTCCGCCGGCACCGCGGCGGCGCTGCTCGGCGCCATGAACTTCGTGGTCGGCGCGGTCAGCGCACCTCTGGTCGGCGCGTTCGGCACCGGGTCGGCCGTGCCGATGGCGGGGGTCATGCTGGGCATGTCCGTGCTCGCCGTCGCCGCGATGTTCCTCATCGCCCGGCCCCGGCACATCACCGGCCTCGAGCCCGACCCGCCCATCACCGGCGAGACACCGCCCCTGGTGCCGGAGCCGCACGTGGCGCACGACGCCGAGATCGCCGCGGCCGGGCGCCGGCGGCGGCTGGGCCGGCTCTCGCCCGGCCGGGCGCACCGCCCGGCCACCGCGCACGACACCGTCCGCGACCGCCCGGCGCGGCAGCGGCCCCGGTGGCAGCGCTCGGGGCGCTGACGCTCAGCCGAATGCTCAGCCGAACAGGATGTGCGACGGGCTCGGCGTGCTGAGCACCTGGCCGGTCGGCTCCGGCAGGCCGGTCTGCTGGTCGATGCGGAACGAGACCAGCTGGTCGGAGAACTGGTTGGCCACGTAGAGGTAGCGGCCGTCAGGGTCGAGCTCGAGGTCGCGCGGGTGCGCGCCGCCGCAGGGGACGGTGGCCACCAGCGCGACGTCCGGCCCGTCGACGGACAGCACGGCGATGTCGTCGACGACCCGGTTGGCGACGTAGAGGAACCGGCCGTCGGGACTCTGCCGGATGGCCGACGGGTAGCTGGGGCCACGGTCCGGGTCGGTGTGGGTGGCGACGTCGGCGAGCACCGTCGCCGTCGCCAGGTCCAGGACGGTCACCGTCGACGCGAGCTCGGTGACGACATAGGCGTACGGCTCGCGCAGCACGAGATGCCGGGGCCCGGAACCCGGCGCGAGCCGGATCTCGTCGTCGAGCGACAGCCGGCCGGTGGCGTCGTCGAGCCGGTACCGGTAGACGGTGTCGGTGCCGAGGTCGGCGGCCAGGACGTGCCCGCGGACCGGGTCGGTGACGATCATGTGCGCGTGCGGCCCGGTCTGGCGGTCCGGGTCGGGGCCGCTGCCCTCGTGCTGGACGACGTGCGTCGCCTCGCCGAGGGCGCCGTCGGGCCCGATGGGGTGCACGCTGAGCGAGCCGGAGCCGTAGTCGGCGGTCAGCAGGTGGCGTCCGCTGGGGTGGACGGAGAGGTGGCAGGGGCCGTTTCCGCCGGTGAACCGTGGCACACCGAGCGGGCGGACGCCGTCGTCGCCGGGAAGCCAGGCGCTGACGGCGCCGGCCCCGGTCTCGTGGACGGCGTAGAGCACGCGGGAGTCGGGTGACAGCGCCAGGTACATGGGGTCGTCGACGCCGGCGAGGGCCGACGTGTCGAGGGGCGTGACCACGCCCTTGTCGATGTCGGCGACGGTGACGCCGGCCGCCGGGCTGCCCTGGCCGGCCGATGTGGCGGCCCCGATGAATGCGCGCATCAGCCCATCATTCCGGAGTCGCGCGGCTGGCCCGAGCGGGGGTCAGGCCGAGGCTTGCGGAGGCTCGGCCTGCTGCGGCAGCTGCGGCTGGTCGGGGACGGCCGGGCCGGCGGGCAGGTCGGCGCCGCTGAGCCGGACGGTGTTGCGCCCGGCGTTCTTGGCCGCGTAGAGCGCGGTGTCGGCGGCCAGCAGCAGCTCGTCGAGACTGGAGATGGCGGGCGACGGGAAGACGGCGCCGCCGACCGAGGCCGTGACGGTGGCGTCGCCGGCCTGGGCGAGGTGCGAGGGCGGCTCGACCACGATGGCCTGGATGCGCCGGCGGATGCGCTCGGCCACGTTGCGCAGGTTGTGCCGGTCGCCGACGTCGGGCAGCACGACCACGAACTCCTCGCCGCCCCACCGGCCGCAGGCGTCCTCGTTGCGGATCTCGGCGATGAGCTCTTCGGCCACCGCCTTGAGGACGCGGTCGCCGTGCGGGTGCCCGAAGGTGTCGTTGAGCCGCTTGAAGTGGTCGAGGTCGACGATGAGCAGGCCCAGCGTGGTGCCGTGGTCGCGGGCGCGGACGAGCGCCTGGTCGGCGAAGTCGTGCCACCAGCCGGCCGTGGACAGCCCCGTCTTGGCGTCAGTGCGCGAGGCCTGCTGGTACTGGTTGACCAGGATGCCGCGGTGCAGCGCCACCATGGCGATGACGATGCCCGGCATGACGAACGGGTTGGCCACCACGATGGCCGCCGCGACCAGCCCGAGCCCCATGGCACCGGCCTCGAGCATCTGCTCGCCGAAGTTCGAGAACAGCTCGCGGGCCTGGATGTTGGGCTTGCTGAGCGCGATGGCGGCCATGATCAGCCCGACGTTGATGGCCCACCGCAGCGTGGCCGCCAGCACGATGATGCCGAGGTCGGTGAGGCCGGCGAGGCCCGCCGTGGCCGGTGCGCCGGGGTAGTCGTGCATGCCGAGCGCCAGCACGGCGACCGCCGCCTGGGTGCCGACCAGCACCGTGGCACCGGAGAACATCCACCGGTAGACCAGGCCGCCGGGCCGCTCGTGCTGCACGCGGGTCCACGAGTGCAGGTAGGTCAGGACCACCATGAGCGTGGCGAAGACGGGCGGCAGGACGATGACCGCGGCGAAGCTCCAGACCGCCTTGGTGTCGATGTAGGCGACCGAGCTGGCGTGCCCGTAGACCCGGCGCCGCTCGATGTGGCGGGTGAGCTCGATGGCGATGACCGCGCAGACCGCGAGGACGGCGAAGCGGGTGAGGTCCGTACCGGTGACGGGGAACAGGAACGCGGTGCCGATGCTGGTTCCGATGCCCACGGCGCACGCGAGGAGCACGAGGATGCGCACGGGTGCCGGCGCCTGCCAGAGCGCCCAGCCCGCGACCTCGTTTCGCGCTCGCCGTATCAAGCCGTGCACTCGCTTTCACCTGCGCAGTTCACCGGGGTCATGCGGGGTGGGCACATAGTAGCTGAATTCCGGACGTTCTGTCGCTGCCGGGTCGGCGACAATGAGTGCACAAATACGGGCGTTTGCCGCACTCTCGACGCGAACGCGACGCCTTGGAAGGAGGGCCGGGCGATGTGCGACGGCGCGCTGCCGAAAGCTGCCCTCCCGCCCCGCGAGGAGGTGAGGTTCATGCGCGACAACACCTGGACGTGATCGTCGGTACCGCAGAGACAACGACCACGCGGAAGGAGACGTGCCATGCGCGACAACACCTGGACCTGAGCGGCCCGGCCGCAGCCACCACGACCACGGCTACCCGGAAGGAGACGTGCCATGCGCGACAACACCTGGACCTGAGCCGACCCGCACCAGGCGGACCCGGAACGAGGAGGAAGGAGACCGGCCATGCGCGACAACACCTGGACCTGAGTCGGAGCGGACGTGGACCCATCGCAGTGAGAGGAGCGGGACATGCGTGACAACACCTGGACGTGAGAGACGGCGATCCATGACGGCACGGGGGCGCACGGAGAGGAGCGAGCGATGCGCGACAACACCTGGACGTGACCGGCAGCGGCAGTGAGACGGCGACGAGGCGGAGGGAGCACGGCGATGCGCGACAACACCTGGACCTGAGGTCCGAGCAGCACATGGAGACGCCGGTCGTTCATGGCCGGCCAGTGATGTCATCGGCCTCGCCCTGGGGTGGTGGATGGGCGCGGGGCGGGGCCAGTCGTGACCACCGATGCCATGCGGCCGCGGCCGCGAGAACACCCAGCACCGCCGCGACGAGGATGATCGTCGACGGCGACAGCAGCTGGGCCAGGACGCCCGCGGCGACGATGGCCAGACCCTGTGCCGCTCGGAGGGCGGCGATGGCGAGCCCGACCGCCTGACCGCGGCGGTGCGCGGGGACGGACTCGACGTAGGTGGCCTGGACCACCATGTCGTGGGCGGAGCACGCCCCGCTGAGGGTCCACAGCACGACCGTGACCGCGAGGCCGGGCAGCCAGCCCGTGGGCACCAGCACCAGGCTGCTGGCCACCGCGAGCGGGCCGACGAGCGCCAGCCGGCGGTCCGGCCGGACCCGGCGCAGCAGCAGCATCCCGATGACGGTGCCGACGGGGTTCGCCACCAGCAGCCAGCCGACGGCGCCCGGGCCGGCGTCGAGCTCGGCGGCGTACGGCACCGCGAGACCTTCGGGCACGACGTAGAACCCCGAGCAGCAGGCGATGGCGAGCAGCGTGAGCAGCCGCGGGTCGCGGGCCACGACCCGCCACCCTGCCCTGACGGTCGCCCACTGCCCGGCACCGGTGGCGCGGGGGTCGGTGACCGGGGCGACGGGGTGGTGCGGCCCGACGCCGCGGGCGATGATCAGCGCCGACACCGCGAACGTGGCCGCGTTGATCAGCAGCGCCGTGGACACGCCCAGCTGGGCCACGAGGGCAGCGCCCGCGCCGAACCCCACGACCAGCGCCACCTGGTATGTCATCGAGAAGATGCCGAGGCCCAGGGTGAGGCGGTCGCCGCTCAGGATGTCCGGCAGCGCCGCCTGCCGTGCGGCCGAGAACGGCGCCGTCAGCAGCTGCACCACGACCAGCAGCGCCATCTGCCCGGCCAGTGGGACCCCGGGGATGGCCATGACCGCCACCAGCGCGGCCCGGGCGAGGTCGGTGACCACCATGACGTCGCGGCGGGAGAAGCGGTCGGCGAGCCCGGCCAGCGCGGCGCCGCCGACGAGATCGGGCAGGTAGGTCAGCGCGTAGGTGAGCGCGGCCAGCCCGGCGGACGCCGTCCGCTCGAACACCAGCAACGTGAGCGCGACGCGGGCGAGCTGGTCACCGACGACCGAGAGCAGGTGTGCGCTCCACAGCCACCGGAACTCTGTCGCCGCGAACGCGTCGCGGTAGGAGGCCGGGGAAACAGACATTTGTGGAGAGTCTGACCGGTCTGATGACGACGGGCAAGATCAGGTTCACAGTTCGTCGCCGGGCGGTCGGTCCGTCCGGCGCGGCCGCCTCGAGGGCCCGTGGCGCGGCCGCCGGGGCCCGCGTCGTCGCCGGTGAGCGGCCTCTCCGCTCGGCCTCGATGCATCGGGACGATTCTCGGCGGGGTATTTCCGTGCGCGCCGAAGGAGTCGCACGAATAGCGTTCGTCGCGCGCCGGAAAACACGCGTTTCGCTACTCGACAACGTTACGCGGCGTAATTGTCCGGGTCGTGCCGGCGGGAGTGCCCGGAACCGCGCGCACGTGGCCTGCACCGCCTCTGAGCAGGCGATCCGTGACGTAGCGTGAGTTTTTGATCACGGAGCGTCACGCTTCGCCCAAGATCGATCCCGCTACTCTCCGTCACTTTTTGTTACGCAAAGTAGTTGTTGCGAGATCTGTTTCCCATGTCTATTCTCTAATCATCCGCACTAGCAATTCGGTGCTCTGGTCCAATTCGTTGGATTGGCAGCGAGGAGTGGGTGCGACTCACGGCCTCGAGCCGTGACCCTTGGACCGGTACGGCCCTCCGCCCTGCACAGGCCGTACCGCGATAAGGGGACGTGGTGCGCGCGTCCGGGGACGTTCGCACCACGTCCCAAACGGGGCGGTGGCAGGTTTCCGCGGGCTGGTCCTGCTGCCGCAAGGTGGAGACGCGGCGGGTCTGTTGGGGGGCAGGCACCCGTCGCGTTCTCCATTCCGGCGTCGCCCTCGCGCCGAGTCGGGCATTATGGCCTCAATAGCATGAACGGCGCATACGGTACAGATTGAGCAGACCGGACGGAGCCGTGAAGCCAGGTGTGGATGCCATGACCAGCCCCCTCAGCACCCCCCTCAGCGCCGCGCAACACACCACCACCCGTGAGTTGTACGGGTTCCGGGACGAGGCGTCGGGCACGACGCTGCGCTTCTCCATGCCGAACCGGCGCTTCGATCAGTGGATGGCCTACGCCGACGGCGCCCGGGCCAGCTACCGGCGACATCACGTCGAGCACGCCCTGGCGTTGCCCGTGGCCACTCAGGAGTCCGGTGCACCGGTGTTCGCCATCGCGTCCGACGACGGCGGGAAGGTCCGGGCCGGCTGCTACGTCAACGGCCCGCTGCGCTCTGTGCGCGACGCCTATGCCCCCCGCGAGCTCGCCGGCGAGCCGCTGTCGGCCACCCTGGCCACTCACTGGATCGAGGCCGCGCTCCCGGACGGCGTCATCGAGCTCAAGGGCGTCTGGGTGGACGCCACGTCGGAGCACAAATCCGTGTTGGCCGACCTCATGTCGAGGGCGTTCGTGCACGCCATGCGGCTGCTCGGGGTGCGCTACGCCTACTGCTCGGCGGCGGAGCACGCGGCGTCGCGCTGGGCCAACTCCGGCGCCGAGGAACTGCCCGGCGTCATCCCGGCCCGCTACCCGGACGACCGCTACCGCACGACGATGCTGACCTGGGACGCCGCGACCGCGGTGGGGCGCGCCACCGAAGAACAGCGCCGCCTGTTCGAGAACGAGTTCCGCACCGCGACGGGCACGGAGGTTCCGGGCACACGATGACCGAGGCCATGAACGGGGCCGGCTGGCGCCCCGAACTGGTGGACGACCCCGACCTGCTGGCCGGCCTCAGGGCGGACCCGGCGGTGCAGGTCGTCGACACGATCGAGCAGCAGCGCCGTGACCTCGCACGGCTGCTCTCCGCGCCCTCGCCCGAGATCGTCGGCGAGCCGTCGCGGTGGTACTTCTACCCGTGGCGGCGCACCCTGGTGCACCTGCTCGGGCCCGAGGCGTTCCAGACGCTGCGCACCGACCGCAACCGCAACAAGATCACCGCCGACGAGCAGCAACGGCTGCGCCGGCTCTCCGTCGGCGTCGTCGGCCTCAGCGTCGGTCACGCCATCGCGCACACGCTGGCGCTGGAGGGCAGCTGCGGGCACATCCGGCTGGCCGACTTCGACGAGATCGAGCTGTCCAACCTCAATCGCATCCCGGCGACGGTCTTCGACCTCGGCGTGAACAAGGCGGTCGTGGCGGCCCGTCGCATCGCGGAGCTGGACCCGTACATCGAGGTGAGCATCGAGCCGGCCGGACTCACCCTGGAGTCGATCGACGACTTCCTGGACGGCCTCGACATCGTCGTCGAGGAGTGCGACTCGTTCGACCTGAAGCTGGCGCTGCGCGACGGCGCCCGGCGGCACCGGCTGCCGCTCGTCATGGAGACCAGCGACCGCGGGCTGCTCGACGTCGAGCGCTACGACCTCGAGCCGGACCGGCCGCTGTTCCACGGCCTGCTCGGCGACGCGCGCCCGGAGGACCTCATGGGCCTGTCGACGCACGACAAGGTCCCCTACGTCCTGCGGGTGCTGGAGCCGGCCGAGCTGTCGGCGCCGATGGCCGCCTCGATGGCGGAGGTCGACGAGAGCCTGAACACCTGGCCGCAGCTGGGCGGCGACATCACCCTGGGCGGAGCGTCGGTGGCGGCGGCGGTCCGCAAGCTCGGCCTGGGCGTGGCACTGCCGTCCGGGCGCGCTCGGGTCGACCTCGACGCCGTGCTGTCCAAACTGGCCGAGCCGCCGTCGGCCGCCGACGCCGACTTCGGTGTCGACCTCGTGCTCGACCCCGAGCCGGTGCCGGCCGAGCCGCGCGCCGCCGTCGTGCACGCCGCACGGCTGGCGCCGTCGGGCGGCAACACCCAGCCCTGGCTCTTCACGCTCCGCCCGGACGGGCTCGACCTCGACCTCGACCCGGCGCAGACGTCCACGCTCGACGTCGCGTTCCGCGGGAGCCACGTCGCCATCGGCGCGGCGCTGTTCAACGCGCGGGTCGCGGCCGCCCGGCACGGCCTGCTCGGCGACGTCGAGATCCGGGCCGACGGCGTCCACGTGGCCCGGCTGCGGTTCGGCGACGGGGCGGACCCGGAGCTGGCCGCCATGTACGAGGGCATGCTGCGCCGGGTCTCGAACCGGCACTTCCACGACCCCGCCCCGCTGCCCGCCGGGACCGCGGCCGTGCTGGGCGCCGCGGCCGCGGCCGAGGGGGCCGAGGTGCACCTCGTCACCGACCGCGACCGGCTGCACGAGCTGGCCGAGCTGCTGGGCGAGTCCGACCGGCTGCGCTACCTCACCGAGCACCTGCACCGCGAGATGATGCGCGAGCTGCGCTGGCCCGGCATCGACGCGCTCGACTGGGGCATCGACGTCCGCAGCCTCGAACTGGACCGGTCCGATCTCGCCAAGCTGAGCGTCGCCCGCCGGTCCGACGTCATGGCCCTGCTGGCCGAGCAGGACCTCGGCCGGGCGCTGGGCGAGTCCACCCGCGACCGCATCGACGCCGCGTCCGGGCTGGCCGTCGTCTCCATCGGCGCCGGTGCGCCGGCCGACTACGTGCGCGGTGGCCAGGCGGTCGAGCGCGTGTGGATCGAGGCCGAGCGGCTGGGCCTGGCCGTGCACCCGATGTCGCCGGTGTTCATCTATGCCGTCGACGACGCCGACCACGAGGAGCTGTCGCCCCGGTACGCCGACCGGCTTCGCCGCCTACGCCATGATTTCGGCGCTATCGCCGGTCTTGGGCAGAGGTACGTCGCACTGGTGATGCGGATCGGCTACGCTCCTAGCGTCAGCGTCCGGAGCCGCCGCCTGTCTGCCGACCGCACCGTCCGGGACGCCCTGGAGGCAGGGAGCAACCTATGAAGATGGACCCGGAGACGATCCAGCCACTTCTCGAAGCGCTGGCCCGGGCCACCGAATCCATCTCCGCCGACGTGATGGCGGTCGAGGGCGGCATGCCGCTGGTGTCGTGGGGCAGCGCCGCCGGGGCCGGGGTCCGGGGCAAGGACCTCACGGTCATGCGCGACGCCATCCGCGCCGTCACCGCGCAGGCCGCCGCCGATCCCACGGGCGCGCTGATCGAGCACACCACCGCCTCCGGCGCCGGCGTCATGGCCGCCCGGGTGGCCTACCGCGACTTCCGCGGCAGCGTCTGCCTGGTGCGCCTCGACGGCCGGTCGTACTCGCAGAAGGACCGCGACCTGCTGACGGTGTCCGCGCAGCTGTGCACGGCGGTCATGGAGGCGGGCGAGGTCACCGACCAGCACGGGCGTCTCGATGCCCTGGTCACCTACGTCGCCGCCGAGCTCATGAGCGTCACCGCCCGCGACCTCGCCGAGACGCTGTACCGCGTGCTCGGCGAACTGGGCCGCTACTTCGGCGCCGACACCTGCTTCCTCCGGCACAACGATCCCGAGCTGCAGGCCAGCGTTCTGGTCGACGAGTGGCCCCGGCGGCTCGACGTGCCCGATCCCGATCCGCTCGGCATCGTCCCGTGGGACACCGAGGACACGATCTTCGCGATGATCAAGGACCAGCGCGAGCCGTTCATCAACCGGCCGTCCGACCGGCAGTTCGAATACCAGGAGCGGGTCCGCGCCGGTTCCGGCGTACCCGAGGTCTCGCTGGCCATGGTGCCGCTGATCCACGACGACACCACGCTGGGCGTGCTGGGCCTCATCCACTTCGGCGACCGCATCTGGACCCGAGCCGAGGTGCGGGCGCTGCGGGCCATCGCCTCGCTGCTGGTGCAGCTCGACGCCCGGGTCGCAGCCGAGGAGAGCCTGCATCACCAGGCCTACCACGACGAGCTCACCGGCCTGTGGAACCGCCGGGCCTTCGTCGAGGACCTCAAGGCAGTGCTCGACGCCGACCCGCGCGCCCCGCTCGCCGTCCTCTTCGCCGACATGGACCGCCTCAAGACCGTCAACGACGTCCTGGGGCACACCGTCGGCGACAACTTCATCCAGGCGGTGGCGCACCGGCTGCGCGACTCCGTCCGCCCCCACGACGTCGTCGCGCGGCTCGCGGGCGACGAGTTCGTCATCGTGCTGCACGACATCGGGTCCACGTCCGCGGCCGAGCGGGCCGCCCGGCGCATCCTCGACCGCGTCGCCGAGCCGCTCGAGGTCGGCGGGCACGCCATCAGTCGCAGCGCCAGCATCGGCGTCGTGGTCAACGGGGACATTCCCAGCACGGTCGACGAGCTGCTCGGCAACGCCGACGTCGCCCTGCTCGAGGCCAAGGAGCGCGGTGGGGACTCGGTGGTGGTGTTCAACGACGACCTACGATCAAAACTGCTCGTCCGGGCCGATCTCGAACTGAGGTTGCGCACCGCCATCACCAACAACGAGATGCGGCTGTACTTCCAGCCCGAGTTCGACCTCCGCGACGGCCGCATGACCGGCGTCGAGGCGCTGGTGCGCTGGCAGCACCCCGAGCGCGGGCTGCTCGCGGCCGACGCCTTCATCTCGGTGGTCGAAGAGATCAACCTCTCCGCCGAGCTGGGCCGCTGGGTGCTCGAAGAGGCCTGCCGGCAGCTGGCGGCATGGAAGCGCACCTCGCCGGTGCCGCCGCCGCTGGTCCGGGTCAACATCTCCGCCGGCGAGCTCATCAGCGCCGACTTCGTGGGATTCGTCGCCACGCTGCTGAGCCGGTACGGGCTGGCCCCGGCCGAGCTGGGCATCGAGATCACCGAGAGCACGGTCATGCGCGAGATCGACGACGTGCAGGCCACGCTCAACGGGCTGCGCGGCCTGGGCGTCACGCTCGCCATCGACGACTTCGGCACCGGGTACAGCTCGCTGGCCCAGCTGAAGCAGCTCCCCGTCGACATCCTCAAGATCGACCGCAGCTTCGTCTCGGCACTCGCCGAGAGCAGCGGCGATCGCGCCATCGTCGCCGCGATCGTCCGCCTCGCCGAGGCGTTCAACCTGACCACGGTGGCCGAGGGGGTCGAAGATCCGGCAGCGGTGACCACGCTGCTCGACCTCGGCTGTTACCGCGCTCAGGGGTTCTTCATGTCCAAGCCGCTGCCGGCCCAGGTGGTCCTGGAGCAGGCGCGGAACCCAGGAGTCCCGCTACGCATGGTGTGACGTGGAACACGTGCCGTTGGCGCGACGACGCCGCACCTCCTAGCATGCGACCTGAACAAGGTCACGGACGGCCAGTGATCAATCGGCCGTGAATGCCCGGTATTCTCTGATCTGTCCCGGGCGTTGTCCGGGACCCTGCCAGGGGGGCGGCGCAGGCGTGCTGGTGCGGGCGGATCAGTACGGAGGACGAGGCACCTTTGGGGAGCTCGACGATGAACGACGGCAGTCCGGACTCGACCGAGGAGGACTTCGCGAAGGTCGTGGGTGCACGGTTGCGCGCGCTGCGCAAGCGTCGCCGGCTTTCGCTGCAGGCCGTCGAAGAGAAGTCCGGTGGCCGGCTGCGCGCTGTCGTGGTCGGTTCCTACGAACGCGGCGACCGCGTGGCGTCCATCCGGCGCATCGCTGAGCTCGCCGAGTTCTACGGCGTCCCGATCGACACCCTGGTGTCCGACGGCGCCCGGTCCCGTATCCCGGCTCAAGAGGGCAAGCTGGTCCTCGATCTCGACGCGCTGCGCAACGCACCGCCCGAGGCCGAGCGGCTGGCCACCTTCGTGGCCTCCATCCAGCGCCAGCGCAACGACTTCGGCAGCCCGGTGCTCACCATCCGGTCCGAGGACATCTCGCTGGCCGCGCTGCTCTACGAGATCCCGCCCGCCGAGCTGCGGGAGAAGCTGGTCACCTGGGGCGTGCTGTCGAGCACCAGTCCGTAGGACCGCGTTCCGACGACCCGATGTGACAGGCTGCGGTCGTGACGACGACGCTGCTCGACGGCATCGGGCTGCTGGTGACCAACGACCCCGCCCTCGGTGACGGTTCGCCGCTGGGCGAGATCTCCGGTGCCGCCCTGGTCGCCGACTCCGGCGGCCGGGTGCTCTGGGCCGGCCCGGCCCCCGCCGCGCCCAGCGCCGACACCCGTGTCGACCTCGGGGGACGCTGCGTCGTCCCCGGCTTCGTCGACAGCCACGCCCACCTCGTCTTCGCTGGCGACCGGTCGGCCGAGTTCGCCGCGCGCATGAGCGGGCAGCCGTACGCCGCGGGCGGCATCCGCACCACCGTCGCCGCCACGCGGGCCGCCCCCGACGAGTTGCTGGCGGCCAACCTGGCCCGCCTGGTGGCCGAGATGCGCCGCCAGGGCACCACCACCGTCGAGATCAAGAGCGGCTACGGCCTGACGGTGGCCGACGAGGCTCGCGCGCTGGCCCTGGCCGGCCAGCACACCGACGAGACCACGTACCTCGGGGCGCACGTCGTGCCGGCCGAGTACGCGGGCGACCCGGCGGGCTACGTCGACCTCGTCACCGGCGCCATGCTCGACGCCTGCGCCCCGCACGCCCGCTGGATCGACGTGTTCTGCGAGACCGGCGCCTTCGACGCCGACGCCGCGCGGGCGGTGCTGACGGCCGGCATCGACCGCGGCCTGGGCGCTCGCGTGCACGCCAACCAGCTCGGCCACGGTCCGGGCGTCCAGCTGGCCTGCGAGCTGGGCGCGGCCAGCGCCGACCACTGCACGTTCCTCGACGACGCCGACGTCGCCGCGCTGGCCGCCTCGGGCACCGTCGCGACCCTGCTGCCCGGCGTCGAGTTCTCGACCCGCTCGCCCTACCCCGACGCCCGCACGCTGCTGTCCGCGGGCGTCACCGTCGCGCTGGCCACCGACTGCAATCCCGGCTCCTGCTACACGTCGTCGATACCGTTCTGCATCGCCCTCGCCGTCCGCGAGATGCACCTGACGCCGGCCGAGGCGCTGTGGGCGGCCACGGCCGGCGGTGCCGCGGCCCTGCGGCGCACCGACGTGGGCCGGCTGTCGCCGGGGGCGCGTGCCGACCTCGTCGTGCTGGACGCGCCGTCGTACGTGCATCTCGCCTACCGCCCCGGCGTGCCCCTGGTGGCCGGCACCTGGACCGGCGGGCGGCCGTCGTCAGTGGGCGGCGTCCAGCAGCGCGCGGTCGGCGGCGGGTAGCCAGGCGCCCGGCGGCGCTTCGAGCCAGCCCTCGGCGGGGATCAGCCGGTCCAGCGCCCGGTGCAGCGCGCCGACGCCTGGGTGACGCAGCGCCGCCCGGTGCGCCATGGTCCACGGGTAGAGCGGGACCGGGTCGGTCAGCGGCCGCACGACGGTGCCCGGGATCGGCGCGGCGTCGGTCTTGGTGAGCACCGGCCAGCCGGTGGCGCGCAGGTGGTGGGTGGTCTCCTCGGGCGGTGCGGCGGCGACGGCGGCCATGCCCGGGTGGTGGTCCGGGGCGACGGTGCCGCCGTGCTCGGTGACGAGCTCGGCGCCGAGGCCGACCCACTCGGGCGCCTCGGGGTTGCCGCCGCTGGTGTCGACGGTGCGGCCGCGCAGGGCGGCCATGGGGATGGTGTCGTGGCGCGCGAGCGGGTCGTCGTCGAGCACCATGAGGCCCAGCGGCTCCAGCCGGACCGGGCGGCGGACGACCTCGCCGGGCAGCGCCGTCCGGATGCCGCTCAGCCGCCCGAACACCACGTCGACCCGCTGGGCCAGCAGGGCGCGCACGGCCGCGTCGCAGCCGCCGTGGAACCGCGCCTCCAGCTCGGCGTCCGGCGCCAGCGGGCGGGCCGCCTCGAGCACGCGCAGCGCCGTCGAGCGGTCGTGCATGACGTCGACGAGCAGCGGCCGGGCGGCGTCGCGCAGCTCCGCGAGCATGGCGTCGTGCAGGGCCAGCAGCTCGGTGGCCAGGGCGAGCAGGCGTTCGCCCGACGGCGTCAGCGTCACCCGGCGGGTGGTGCGGTCGAACAGCCGGACGCCGAGCTCGCGCTCGAGCCGGGCGACGTCGCGGCTGAGCGCCTGCTGGGCGATGAGCAGGCGGCTGGCGGCCCGGCCGAAGTGCAGCTCCTGGGCCACGGCCACGAAGTGCCGCAGCAACCGGGTGTCGACGTCGGGGACGGCCACGCGGCCCACTCTACCGATTGACAACACAGGGCGGTCAATAGCCTCTGAACAGGTGTTGGACGCTTCCGGGGGACGGCACCGATCGTGGGGGCATGACCTCCACGACTCTCGCTCCCGCTCGTACGAAGGTGGCGCGGCTCGCCGCCGCCACCGCCGTCGGCAGCATCGGCCTGGCCGCCGGCGGCATCGCCGGACCCCTGCTCGCGGTGCACCTGACCGGCGACCCGGCGACGGCGGGCCTGCCGGTCGGCGTGCACGTGGCCGGCTCCGCCGTCGGCGCCGTCCTGGTCTCGCGCGCCAGCGCCCGGGTCGGCCGGCCCGCGGGCCTCGCCCTCGGCTACCTCGTGGGCGCGATCGGGGCGGTGGTGGTCGTCGCGGCCGCCGCCGGGGCCGGCCTCGGCCTGCTGCTGGTGGGCAGCGCGCTCTTCGGGGTGGGCAACGCGCCGGTGTTCCTGGCCCGCTACGCCGCGGCCGAGGCCGGCGGAGCGGGCGCGCGCGGCCGGGCGCTGGGGATCGTGCTGTTCGCGGTCGCCGCCGGCGCTGTCGCGGGGCCGAACCTGCTGGCCGGGAGCGGACGGCTGGCGTCCGGCCTCGGCCTGCCGCCGCTCACCGGCCTGTACCTGATCGCAGTCGTCGCGTTCGTGTCCGCCGCCCTCCTGTTGATCGTGGAGAAGGTGGGCCATCGATCGGGCCTGTCACCCGGCCATGGCCGAACGACTCCACGATCGACGTCGACGGGGGGTGGGCAGGTGCCGTGGCGGGCTGTCGCGCTGCTGGCCGTCACCAACCTGGTGATGGTCGGGGTCATGGCGGTGGCGCCGGTGCACCTCGTCGCGCACGGCCACGGCCCGGCACTGGTCGGCGGCATCGTCAGCGTGCACGCGCTGTGCATGTTCGCGCCGTCGCTGGTCTCCGGTCCGCTGCTGGACCGCGCCGGCCCGGCCGCCGTGACGGTGCTGGCGGCCGTCCTGCTGGCCGCGGCGGGCGTCGTCGGCGCTCTGGGGCCGGACGACGCGATCGTGCTGCTGGTCGCGCTGGCGCTGCTCGGCCTGGGCTGGAACGCCGGCGTGCTGGCCGGCAGCGCCCTGCTGACGGCCTCGGTGCCGGACGGCGAGCGGCTGCGGGCCGAGGGGCGGGGCGAGGTGGCCATGGGCCTGGCCGCCGGCGGCGGTGCGCCGGTCGCCGGGCTGGTCGTGGCGTCCGGCGGCTTCACGGCACTCGTGATCGGCGCGGCGATCGTCGTGCTGGTCGTCTCCGTCCCGGTGGCGGTCGGCCTGCCGGAGAGGTTCGGCGAACCTTCGCAAGGTTAGGCACGACTTCGTGGAAATGTGCTCTGACCTGCGCTAACGTCAGCCACATGAAGCTCAACGACACGCTTGCCAAGGCCTTCTCCGAGCAGATCACGCTCGAGATCGAGT
This sequence comes from Jiangella mangrovi, assembly GCF_014204975.1. Taxonomy (NCBI): domain Bacteria; kingdom Bacillati; phylum Actinomycetota; class Actinomycetes; order Jiangellales; family Jiangellaceae; genus Jiangella; species Jiangella mangrovi. The sequence goes on along the minus strand of NZ_JACHMM010000001.1, from coordinate 1,465,916 downwards.
CGTCCGTCGCGTACCTGCAGCTGGCCATCGCGCTCGAGGACGCCAACCTGCCGGGCATGGCGTCGTGGATGCGCATCCAGTCCGACGAGGAGCGCGTGCACGCGGCCAAGTTCATCCAGCACGTCACCGACCGCGGCAACCGCCCGCAGATCGGCGACATCTCCGCGCCGGCCGACCCCGGTTCCAAGGTGCTGGCGGCCTTCGAGGCGTCGCTGGCGCACGAGCAGAGGGTCTCCGACTCCATTCGCGCCCTCTACCGGCTGGCCCAGGCCGAGGGCGACATCGACAGCCTCCCGCTGCTCAGCTGGTTCATCGAAGAACAGATCGAAGAGGAGTCGACGGTGTCGGAGATCCTCGGCCGGCTGCACCTCATCGGCGACGACGGCCCCGGCCTGCTGCGCCTCGACGAGGAGCTGGGCTCCCGCCGTCCGGGCGCCGACGAGGCCTGACCGGACGACCGGCCCCGAGCGCGAACCACCCCCGCGACCCGGTCGACGCGGCCGCGGGGGTGGAACGTCGCACGTGACCTACCGGGCGGCCACCCGGGCCGCCAGGTCGCCCGCGGCCACCGGCGTGCCGGGGCCGTTGTACAGCGCGTTGGACACGATGGTCCATGCCGAGCGCGGCCAGCTGCGGAACGTGATGTCCGCACCCGCCACGGTGGCCTGGCCCTCGCCCACCGGCACGGTCACCACGTTGGCGAGGCCCGCCAGCGCGGCCTGGCCGTGGGCGTACCCGCTGGCCAGCAGTTCGCCGGACGCCGGGTAGGTCGACGCGACGGTGGCGCCGGAGCCGCCGGCAACGGCGTACGCCGGGCTGTTGTTGTACCAGACCGGCCAGTTCGCCGGCATGCCCCAGGTGGCCGGTGCGGCCGGGTCGAACTGCGCGTTGAGCAGCGTGCCGGGGGCGCTGAACGCGTCGCGGTCACGCGGCGTCGCGTTGGTGATCGGCAGCGCCAGCAGCTCGCGCACCGTCTCCGCCGCCGCGCCCACGCCGACCAGGTTGCCGCCGTCCTGCACCCACGTCGCCAGCGCCTGCCAGCCGGCCTCGCCGACGCCGCGGGCCCAGTGGAACTCCTCCGGGTACTGCGCCGGGTTGAGGCCGGTGACGATGCGGGCCTTGGTGACGCCCGGGGCGACGAGGATGGTGTCGAACTGCGCGAGGTTCGCGTAGTCGTCGGCCTCGACCACCTCGTAGTTCAGCCCGTAGGTATCGGCCAGCCACAGCAGCCAGCCGCCGGGCATGTTGTTGGCGCCGCGGATCAGCCCGATCCTGGTGCCGGCCTTCAGCTCCAGCGCGCCGACGGCAGGCACCTGCGGCGCCGTCGTCACCGGCAGCGCCGTCAGCTCCGACGCCTCGGTCAGCGCCGTCCGGGCCGCCGCCGTCGCCGGCACGATCAGCGTGCCGGGCTCGTAGGCCGCGCCCGCGGACTGGAAGGCCGCCGCCGCCCGGAACACCGGGACGCCGTCCTCCTGCAAGCCCGCGATCACGTGCGTCAGCCCGTACGACGTCGGCCGCACCAGGTAGGCGCCGTTCGCCGGCGGGTTCGGCACCGCGGGGGCGGTGACGTCCTCGGCGGTGATCCGTTCCGTACGGGCGACCCGGGCGTCGTCCACCGGCTGCACCGTCAGGCCGAGCAGCATGCCGAGATTGTCGGTCGTCTCGCTGTACGGCATGATCAGCGGGCAGTCGGCGCACTTGCGCGCCTGGTCCGGGTACTGGTCCACCTCGAGCACCTGGTCGACCCAGCTGCCCATCGGCTGCTGCGTCTGGATCATCAGCGTGCCCGCCGGGTACGTCGTCCGGCCCACGCGCACCGTCGACAGCGCGCGGTCGACCTCGACACCGGCGATGTCGAAGATCTCGACCAGCTGCTTGACGGCGAACGGGTCACGCTGGCCGGCCGGCACCAGGTAGGTCTCGGGGCCGCCGTCGGGCTCCATGTTCTTGCGGTTGACCTGGTACAGGTTGTTGAACAGCCAGTCGTCGGCGTCCTTGGCCACGCTGTCGAGGGCGGTGTACATCGACAGCTTGGCGTACTCGACGATCTGCTCCAGTGTCCACGTCGACTCCGTGTACGGGTCGAACGTGCGCATCGTGCGGTCGCGGGCGCCGGGCGGGGAGCCGTCGGGGTTCGAGAACGGCAGCGCGAGGTCGCGGACCGAGGCGATCTCGTGCAGGAACAGCGAGGCGCCGCGGTGCGGGCCGGTGCCGAAGACGTCGGCGTTCCAGAAGATGCCGTAGGCGTCGTCGGTGCTGACGCCGGGCAGGCCGGCCTCGGCTGCGGCGTTGGCGATCTCGGCGCCCAGGGCGTTCGACGCGGAGATCGGGATGGAGTCGATGTTCGGGCCGAGCGGCTCGTCGAACGGCGGCACCCACATGCGCGGGCTGTTGGACCCGGCCTGGTGCATGAAGTGCAGGATCACCGGCCGGTACTGCTGCTCGAGCCGGGTGCGGATGCGCGACTCCTCCTGGGTGAAGAAGATCCAGTCGCGGTTGTTGTCGTGCCCGACGTACTTGTGGTACAGGTCCGGATAGGTGCGCGCGTAGTCGGTGCCCTCGGTCTCGTTGAAGTAGTCGACCAGCAGGTGCTGGCCGTCCGGGTTGGCCGACGGCACCACCAGGATCACGAGGTTGTCCAGGATGTTCTGCACGAACTCCGACCGCTCGGTCGACAGCCGGTGGATCACGTCGACCAGCGCCGGCAGGTTGCCGACCTCGGTGGAGTGCAGCGTCGCCTCGAGGTAGTAGACGGGGACGCTCTGCTCGGCGAGTGCGCGGGCCTCGCTCTCGGAGAGGTCCGACCGCGGGTCGGCGAGGCGCTCGTTCGCCTCGAGGATCTGGTCGAGGTTGGCCAGGTTCTCGGCCGAGCTCACCCGCATGATGGGGTATTCGTGGCCCAGGGTCGTGGTGCCGGCGACCTCGTACTCGACGCTGTCCGATTCCTCGGCGACCAGTTCGAAGTAGTCCTTGATCTCCTCGAAAGGAGCCAGCTTTCCACTGGTGCCCATCGCGAATCCGAAGAATTCCTCAGGAGTGGGAATGTCCTCAGGCGCGGCGCCCGCGATGCTCGATCGGTCGTCTCCGGGGACGACGACCAGCACCGACGCGGCGAGAGCGGCTGCGGCCACACCCGTCAGGGCGCGCTTCATTGACATGTCGGGACCTCCGTTCATGAAGTCCGGCGATGCGTGCAATGGTCCTGGCGCTCGCTGGACAATTCGGACGTGGGGGTCCACGTAACCTAGCGACAGTAGTTGGTAGGGTCAATGCTCATGTCAGTAGGACAAGATGCTATTGACGGCGCAATAACAAACCGGTAAATTGGGAGCGATTTTGAGCCCACGGGCGTGGAACTCGAAGATCACCGGCATCGCCTTCGGCGGCGACTACAACCCCGAGCAGTGGCCGGAAGAGGTCTGGGCCGACGACGTCCGCCTCATGAAGGACGCCGGCGTCAATCTGGTCAGCGTCGGCATCTTCTCGTGGGCCGTCGTCCAGCCCGAGCCGGACCGCTTCGAGTTCGATCGGTTCGACCGCGTCCTCGACACGCTGGCCGGCGGCGGAATCACGGCGGGCCTGGCCACCATGACCGCGTCGCCGCCGCCGTGGCTGGCCCGGCTGCACCCCGAGACGCTGCCCGTCACGGCCGACGGCACCACGCTCTGGCCGGGTGGGCGGCAGCACTACTGCCCGTCCAGCCCGGTCTACCGGCGCTACGCGGGCGAGCTGGTCGAGCGGGTGGCCGAACGCTACGGCGACCACCCCGCCGTCGCCGAGTGGCACATCGGCAACGAGTACGGCTGCCACGTGTCGCGCTGCTGGTGCGACGTCTCGGCGGCGGACTTCCGGGTCTGGCTGCAGCGGCGCTACGGCGACGTCGACGGGCTGAACGAGGCGTGGTCCACCACGTTCTGGTCGCAGCGGTACTCGTCGTTCGAGGAGGTGCAGCCGCCGCGGTCGGCGCCGACCTTCCCGAACCCGGCGCAGGAGATCGACTTCACCGAGTTCGGCTCCGACGCGCTGCTGGCCTGCTTCCTCATGGAGAAGGAGATCGTCAACCGGATCACGCCGGACGTCCCGGTGACGACCAACCTCATCCCCATGCCGCGCGGCACCGACCCATTCGCCTGGGCGCCGCACCAGGACGTCGTCAGCTACGACTCCTACCCCGACCCGTACGAGGCCGACGCCCACGTGCTGGCCGGCTTCGGCTACGACCTCATGCGCTCGCTGCGTCACGGCCAGCCGTGGATGCTCATGGAGCAGGCGCCCAGCGCGGTGAACTGGCGCCCGCGCAACAGCCCGAAGCCGCCTGGGCTCATGCGGCTGTGGTCCTGGCAGGCCGTGGCCCAGGGCGCCGACGCCGTCCTGTACTTCCAGTGGCGGCAGTCCCGCGGCGGCGCCGAGAAGTTCCACTCCGCCATGGTCCCGCACGGCGGCGAGCACACCCGGACCTTCCAGGAGGTCCGCGAGCTGGGGGCGGAGCTGCGCGCGGCGGCCGAGGTGGCCGGCGGGCGCAGCACGGCCGACGTCGCGGTGGTCATGGACTGGCGCAGCTGGTGGGGCCTGCAGCGCAGCTCGCACCCGGCCGTGCTGGAGCAGTTCGACGCCGTGACGGCGCACTACGCGCCGCTGCTCGGCCGCTCGGTCGCCGTCGACGTCGTGCCGCCGTCGCGCGACCTGTCGGCGTACAAGCTGGTCGTCGTCCCCAACCTCTACCTGGTGTCCGAGGCCGACGCGGCCCGGCTGACGGCGTACGTCCAGGGCGGCGGGCACCTGCTGATGTCGTTCTTCTCCGGCATCGTCGACGAGTACGACCGCGTCCACCTCGGCGGCTACCCGGCGCCGTTCCGCGACGTGCTGGGCCTGACGGTGGCGGAGTTCTGGCCGCTCGAGGACGGCGGCACCGTCGACGTCGAGCTCGCCGGCACCGTCACGCCGGCCACCGTCTGGTCCGAGGTCGTCGAGCCGGCCGGCGCCGAGGTGGTCGGCACGTTCACGTCGTCGGAGCTGGCCGGCGGCCCCGCGGTCACCCGCCACGCCTACGGCGCCGGCGTCGCCTGGTACGTCGGCACCCGGCTCGCCGACGGCGCCATGGACGCGCTGGTCGGGCGGGTCCTGGCCGGCGCCGGGGTGACCTCCGTGCTGCCCGGGCTGCCCGGCGGCGTGCAGGCGACGGTGCGGTCCAACGACTCCGGGCGGTACGCGTTCCTGCTCAACCACGGGGCGGCGACGGCGTCCGTTCCGGTCCCCGCGGCGACCGCGCTGGTCGGCCCGGCGCCGTCGGACGGCCGGGTGGCGCTGCCGCCTCGCGGGGTCGCGGTGCTGCGCCTCGAGGCCTGACTCAGCTGAACCGGCGGCCCTCGTCGCGGCGGTAGGCGACCACCGCCGCGGCGCCGGCCGCCACCGTCCACACGCCGAGCATGACCATCGAGAGCGGCTCGACGGGGATGTCGGAGACGGCGGCCCAGATCAGCTCGCCGGCGCCGCGCGTGGGCAGGAACGGCGCGATGGTCTCGATGAAGCCGGGCAGGTCCTCGGGGTCGCCCATGAGGCCGCCGCCGAAGGCCAGCGGCAGGAACGAGATGGTCGCGACGGCGGTGGCGGCCTTGGCCGGCAGCGAGTAGCCGATGGCCAGGCCGAGCAGCGTGAAGGGGACGACGACCACGACCAGCGCGCCCAGGGCGGCGGCGAACCGGACCGGGCTCAGCGTGGCCTCGGTGAACAGCACCGCGATGACCACCACGGGGATGACGGCCACCAGTACGAACGCCGTCCCGACCAGCACCCGGGCGGCGAAGCGCGGGCCGGGGCCGGAGGGCAGCGTGCGCACGAACGACTCCCACGGCAGCGCGCGGTCCTCGGCCACGCCGGCGCCGTACTGGAACAGGCAGGTGACCATCGACGCGAACACGACCATGGACGCGGTGGCGAGCGTGGCCGCGCGCGGATCGTCGCCGATGCTCGGGACGACGAAGAACAGCATCGACGCCGCCGGGAAGAACACCGTGGCGATGACGGCGACCGGGATGCGCACCGTCTCGAGGAACTGGTAGCGGGCGTAGGTCAGGACGAGGCTCATGCGAGGCTCCGGTGGTCATCGGCGGTCAGGGCCAGGAACGCGTCCTCGAGCGACGTGCTGCGCACCTCGAGGTCGCGGAACGCCACGCCCGCGGTGACGAGGCCGCGGACGAGCTCGTCGGCGTCGGTGGTCATGAGCTGGACCAGGCCGGCCTCGTCGCGCTCGGCGGACATCACACCGGGCAGCTCCGGCAGGTCGGCCGCCACGAAGCTGACCCGGCGCATGCCGGCGACGTCGCGGATCTCGGCGATGCTGCCGTCGCGGATGACGCGGCCGTGGTCGATGACGACGACCCGCTCGGCCAGCGCCTCGACCTCTTCGAGGTAGTGACTGGTCAGCACGACGGTGCCGCCCTCGGCGTGGAACGCGCGGATGCCCTGCCACAGGTGGTGCCGCGCGTCGACGTCGAGGCCGGTGGTCGGCTCGTCGAGGAAGACGATCTCGGGCCGGCCGGCGAACGCCAGCGCGACGGCGAGCCGGCGCTTCTGGCCGCCGCTGAGCGAGCCGCACTGCCGGCCCTCGAGCCCGGTCAGGCCGAACCGCTCGAACAGCTCGCCCGGCGGCACCGGGTTCGCGAAGTGCGCCGCCACCAGGTCGGCGGTCTCTCCCACCCGCAGGCTCAGCGGCAGCCCGGTCTCCTGCGGCGTGACGCCGAGGATGCGGCGGGTGGTCGGGGTCATCGGGTTGGCGCCGCGGATCTCGACCCGGCCGCCGCCGGGCCGGCGCAGCCCCACGAACAGGTTGATCAGCGTGGACTTGCCGGCGCCGTTCGGGCCGAGCAGGCCGACCAGCTGACCGGCCGGGATGTCGAGGTCGACGTGGTCGAGCGCGACGACGTCGCCGTAGCGGCGCGAGACGCCGATGGCGCGGGCGATGAGGTCGCTCATGGGTGCTCCGTTACCGCGGCGCCGTCGAGCAGGGCGCGGATCGCCGCCGTGTAGTCGTCGAACGCGGCCCGGCCGCGCGAGGTGAGGGCGACGTAGGTGACCGGGCGCCGTCCCTGATGGGTCTTGGTGATCTCGACGTAGCGGGCCTCCTCGAGCTTGCCGAGGTGCACCGAGAGGTTGCCGGCCGTCATGTCGAGCACCTTCTGCAGGTAGGGGAAGGTCATGTGGTCGCCGGGGGGCAGCGCGGACAGCGCCGCGACCACCCGGAGCCGGGCCTGGGCGTGGATGACGGGGTCGAGGTCGGCCGACGGCGTCATGACGGGGACCGCCGGGCCAGCGCGACGAGCCCGGCGGCGACGAGCCCGCCGCCGCCCGCGACGGCGATGATCAGCGAGTGCCAGCCCGGCCCGGCCAGCACTCCGGCGAGGTTCACCACCAGCAGCCAGCCGCCGAGCACGAACATGCCCCAGTCGAGCCAGATGGCCCCGCCGGCCAGGTAGAAGACGCCGCTCAACGCCACGCTGACGGAGCCGAAGAGCAGGCCGCGCTGGTCCTCGGGCAGGTGGTCGGCGAACCGGCCCAGGATCGGGAAGATCGTGCCGAACGCCAGCGCCCAGCTGAGGCCGTACATGGCGCCACGGCGGTTGCTCTCGCCGCCGACCTGGCGGGCCTCGCGCGTCGAGGTGACGACGGTGACGGCCGTGGCGACCGCCATGAGTGCGAACAGCACGACCAGCGGCAGCGCGTCGGGGAGGTCGACCCAGGGGCCGTCGCTGCCGGGTCCTTGATCGAGCGTGAGCAGGCCGAACCCGATGAGCCAGGCCAGTCCCCAGGGCACGTAGTAGAGCGCCATGTTGCTCCGGTGCCGCCCGGTGACGGCCGCCCGCTCCTGGGCGATCAGCCGCAGTGACTCCTCGGGGGTGAGGTCGTCGGGGTTCGTCATGCCAATCACTTTAAAACGCAAACTACTTTGTCCGCAAGCCATCTGAAGGGGAAACCGCTTGCCGCACGACGGCGGCCGTTCGGCGCATCGTGGCTGGCGGGACGGGCCAGGCCCGCCCTAGCGTCATGACTGCCGAGCCCGGACACCCCCGGCCGGGCTCGGCCGACACGACGCTGAGGGTCGAGCAGAGACCGATGGGCGATGGAGGGCCGGAGGTCCCCCTGAGTCCTCGGTACGTCGTGTGATCTCTGCGCGACCCGATTGAACGAGCTGCGAGGAGCCGCCGATGCCGCCGTCCCGTTCGCTGCCGAGATCGTTCCGCCGCTGGGCCGGGCTGCTCACCGCGGCCGCCGCCGGCGCCGCGCTGATGGCCGGCGCCACCCTGGCCGAACCGCCCGCCGACGCCGCCGTTCCGGGTACGCCCGCCGCCGTCGACGCCCCGGCCGCGCCCGCCGCGCCCGCCGCGTCGAGCGGCTGGGTGGGCACCTGGGCCACCGCCGTCGCGCGACCGGTGAGCGGCCAGGCGCTGGCCGGGTTCACCGACGCCACCATCCGGCAGCGGCTGCACGTCTCCGTGGGCGGTTCGCAGTCCCGGCTCCGGCTCAGCAACGTCTACGGGGCGCAGCCGCTGGTCGTCGGCGCCGTGACGCTGGCGCTGCCGGGCGCGAACCCCGGCGACGTCGACCCGGCGACGCTGCGGCCGGTGACGTTCTCGGGCGAGGCGGGCGTCACGGTCCCGGCCGGCGCGGAACTGGTGTCCGACCCCGTCATGCTGCGGATCCCCGACGACGGCGACGTCATCGTCAGCTTGCACGTGCCGGGCCCGACCGGCCCGGCGACCTACCACGCGGCGGCCCACTCGACCGGCTGGATCGCGACCGGCGACCGGACCGCGTCGCCGGCGGTGTCGGCCTTCGGCCAGACCACCACCTCGTTCTGGTTCCTCGACGGCCTCGACGTGCGCGGCGCGACGTCCGGCGCCGTGGTGTTCCTGGGTGACTCGATCACCGACGGCAGCGGCTCGACCCGCGACGCGAACCGGCGCTGGCCCGACTACCTGGCCGACCGCATGCTCGCGCTGCCGCGGCCGCAGCGCTTCGGGATCCTCAACGCCGGCATCGGCGGCAACCGGCTGCTGCTGCACGCCAACAGCGCCGGTCAGGGCGACAACGCGCTGGCGAGGTTCGACCGCGACGCGCTGACCCAGACCGCGGCGGGCACCGTCGTCGTCTTCGAGGGCGTCAACGACATCCAGCAGCCGAACTCGCAGTACGACCCGTCGAAGCTGATCGCCGCCTACGAGCAGATCATCGAGCGCGGCCACGACCAGGGGATGCGCGTGGTCGGCGCCACCATCGGGCCGTCGAGGGCTGGGGCACGTGGACGCCGGAGCGCGAGGCCGTCCGGGTCGCCGTCAACGAGTGGATCCGCACCTCGGGCGCGTTCGACGCCGTCATCGACTTCGACGCCGTCCTGCGCGACCCCGCCGACCCGCAGCGGATCCGTCCCGAGTACGACTCCGGGGACCACCTGCACCCGGGCGACGCCGGCTACCAGGCCATGGCCGACGCCGTCGAGCTCTCAGTCCTGTCGCCGCGACGACGGTGACAGCACGAGCTCGCGTCCGGCGCGGCCCATGGCGGCCGCCACCGCCTCGAGCGGGCCGCGGCCGATGAACGCCCGCCAGGGCATCGCGATGGCGAACACGATGACGACGTGCGTGAGGTAGGTGGAGACGTCGTGGCCCTGGATCGGGCCCGACAGCAGCACGACGTGCAGGGTGTACAGCGTGAACGTCATGCCGCCGATGGCCGCCAGTGGCCACACCAGCGGCCGGACGCGCGCGGCCAGGAGCAGCATGAGCCCGAGCACCGCCGCGCTGGTGCCGATGGTGTGCAGCAGGTCGAACGGCGTAGCGGTGTGCGGCGCTGCGACGACCAGCCACCACCACGACGTGGCCGGGGTCGTGCCGTAGAAGGACGTGTTGTTCACGGCCGCGGCGAAGTCGAACGGGTTGGCCGGGTGCCCGCCCAGTCCGGCCGCCACCAGGTGCTCCAGCGCTCCGTTGTCGAGCAGCACCGTCGACGTCACCCAGGCGGCCACCGCGAGCGCCGCGCCGCCGGCCAGGAGCGTCGTCGCGACCCGGGCCGACGACAGCGCCAGCCGGCCGATGCCCAGCCCGACCAGCAGGTACGCCATCCAGGGGAACACCGGGTAGTACCCGGTGACCAGCAGCTCGCGCAGCAGCCCGACCGGGTCCTCCAGCGAGTCGAAGGAGGGCGTGGCGTACGACGACAACGGCTCGCCGATGCGCCAGTAGTGGTTGAGCAGCGGCGCGCCGACGGCCCAGACCAGGCCGAGCGGCAGCAGGATCCGCGGGCCCAGCCCGAGGAACGGGATCGCCAGCACGAACAGCAGCGCGTAGTTGACCAGGATGACGGCGACGCCGGACTCGAATGCGCCCAGGCACAGCCCGACGAGCAGGATGACCAGCGCGCGCAGGGCCACACCGACGCCCGCCGCGGCCAGCGGGCGGCCCCGCAGCGGCGTGCGCGCGCCGGTGGCCAGCGCCAGCCCGACGCCGGCCAGCAGCGCGAACAGGGCCGATGATCGGCCGCCCGCGATCAGCCGGGCCGCCGAGAGCCCGCCGTCGTCGGTGACCGCCGGGATGATGTGCACCGACATCATGCCCAGCAGGGCGATGCCGCGAGCGGCGTCGACGCCGAGCAGCCGGCTGCGCACGGCCACCGGTCGCGCGTCCTCCTGAACGGTCATCGCGCTCAGAAGATCAGGACGGCGAGGAACGGCGCCACGCCGGCGATCAGGCACACGATGAGGACCGCGGCCACGACCTTCTTGCGCACGTCGGGGCGCCGGGGCGCGTCGTCGTCCTGGAACTCCGGGAACATGGCGGCCAGCGTACGCGGCATTGCTGAGGGAATCCTCAGAGCAGGTCGCTCGTTGTTCGGGGTACGGAAGTTGAGCCCCGTCGGCTCAAGGTTATAGTTGAGCCATACTGACTCAACACTGCTGAGTGAACACTGGAGGTAACTGCCATGGCACGTGCCGTCGGCATCGACCTGGGCACGACGAACTCCGTCGTGGCCGTTCTCGAGGGTGGCGAGGCCACCGTCATCGCCAACGCCGAGGGGTCCCGGACCACCCCGTCCGTCGTGGCCTTCGCCAAGAACGGCGAGGTCCTGGTCGGTGAGGTGGCCAAGCGCCAGGCCGTCACCAACGTCGATCGCACCATCCGCTCGGTCAAGCGCCACATGGGCACCGACTGGTCGCAGAAGATCGACGACAAGAACTTCACGCCGCAGCAGATCTCGGCGTTCGTCCTGCAGAAGCTCAAGCGCGACGCCGAGGCGTACCTGGGCGAGACCATCACCGACGCCGTCGTCACCGTCCCGGCGTACTTCAACGACTCCCAGCGCCAGGCCACCAAGGAGGCCGGCGAGATCGCGGGCCTCAACGTCCTGCGCATCGTCAACGAGCCCACCGCCGCGGCGCTGGCCTACGGCCTCGACAAGGGCGAGCACGACCAGACCATCCTCGTCTTCGACCTCGGCGGCGGCACCTTCGACGTGTCCCTCCTCGAGATCGGCGAGGGCGTCGTCGAGGTCAAGGCCACCAGCGGCGACAACCACCTCGGTGGCGACGACTGGGACCAGAAGGTCGTCGACTGGCTGATCGGCCAGGTCAAGTCCGCGCACGGCCTCGACCTCTCCAAGGACAAGATCGCCATGCAGCGCGTCCGCGAGGCCGCCGAGCGGGCGAAGATCGAGCTCTCGTCCAGCACGCAGACGTCCATCTCGCTGCCCTACATCGCGCAGGACGCCGAGAAGAACCCCGTCCACGTCGACGAGACCCTCTCGCGCGCGCAGTTCGAGCAGATGACGGCCGACCTGCTGGCCCGCACCAAGTCGCCGTTCCAGAACGTGGTCCGCGACGCCGGCATCTCCGTCGACCAGATCGACCACGTGGTCCTCGTCGGCGGCTCCACCCGCATGCCCGCCGTCGTCGAGCTGGTCAAGGAGCTCACCGGCGGCAAGGAGCCCAACAAGGGTGTCAACCCCGACGAGGTCGTCGCCGTCGGCGCCAGCCTGCAGGCCGGTGTCCTGAAGGGCGAGGTCAAGGACGTCCTGCTGCTCGACGTCACCCCGCTGTCCCTGGGCATCGAGACCAAGGGCGGCGTCATGACGAAGCTGATCGAGCGCAACACCACCATCCCGACCAAGCGGTCCGAGATCTTCACCACGGCCGACGACAACCAGCCGACGGTGGGCATCCAGGTCTACCAGGGCGAGCGCGAGATCGCGGCCTACAACAAGAAGCTCGGCACGTTCGACCTCACCGGTCTGCCGCCGGCGCCGCGCGGCGTCCCGCAGATCGAGGTCACGTTCGACATCGACGCCAACGGCATCGTGCACGTGTCCGCGAAGGACCTCGGCACCGGCCGCGAGCAGTCCATGACCATCACCGGTGGGTCGTCGCTGCCCAAGGACGACATCGAGCGCATGGTCCGCGAGGCCGAGCAGTACGCCGAAGAGGACGCCAAGCGTCGCGAGGCCGCCGAGAACCGCAACCAGGCCGAGTCGCTGGTCTACCAGACCGAGAAGTTCCTCGCCGACAACACCGAGAAGGTGGGCACGCTCTCCCAGGAGGTCCGCGACGACGTCGACACCTCCCTGGCCGAGGCCAAGAAGGCGCTCGAGGGCAACGACGAGGCGGCCATCAAGTCGGCCACCGAGCGCCTGCAGACCGCCTTCCAGGCGCTGGGCGCGGCCATCTACGCCAGTGCGCAGGCCCCGTCCGGCGACGGGGCCCAGGCCGGTCCCGACGCGGGTGCCACCGACGGCGCGACGTCCTCGGACGCCGGCGACAACGCCGAGGAGGACGTCGTCGAGGCCGAGATCGTCGACGACGAGAAGGACACCAAGTGACCGATGCGCAGCGACCCGAGACGGCGGGTGAGGGCTCCGAGGAGCTGAAGCCCGTCATCCGCGACCGGCGCCGCATCGACCCCGAGACCGGCGAGCGGCGCGATGCCGACGCCGGCCCGGGGGCTGCCGAGGCGGGCGCGGGGGCCACGGCCGCCTCGCCCGGTTCCGCCGGCGGGTCCGCCTCCGACGAGGAGCTGGCGGCGGCGAAGGCCGAGGCGGCCGAGCGGCTCGACGACCTCCGCCGGCTGCAGGCCGAGTACGTCAACTACCGACGCCGGGTCGAGCGCGACCGCGAGGCCAACCGCGAGGCGGCCAAGGCCGAGGTGCTCGCCGAGCTGCTCGGCGTGCTCGACGACATCGGCCGGGCCCGCGAGCACGGCGACCTCACCGGGGCGTTCCGGTCGGTCGGCGAGGCGCTGGAGTCGGTGACGGCCAAGGCCGGCCTGGTCCGTTTCGGCGAGCCGGGCGACGCCTTCGACCCGATGATCCACGAGGCGCTGATGCACGGCTACGCCGACGACGTCGAGGTGCCCACGTGCACGCAGATCCTGCAGCCGGGGTACCGCATCGGCGAGCGGGTCATCCGCCCCGCGCGGGTCGCGGTGGCCGAGCCGACCGAGGCGCTGCCGGAGCCGTCCGCCGACTCGTCCGCGGGTGACGACTCGGCGGAGAATAAGGACGAGCAGAGCTGACGTTCCGTAGACGGAGAGGAGGGGTGAGCCCGTGAGCACGAAGGACTGGATCGAGAAGGACTACTACAAGATCCTGGGCGTCGCCAAGGACGCCGACGCGGCCACGGTCAAGAAGGCCTACCGCACCCTCGCTCGCGAGCTGCACCCCGACCGCAACAAGGACGACAAGGCCGCCGAAGAGCGTTTCAAGGACGTCTCCGAGGCGTACTCCGTGCTGTCCGACCCCGCCAAGCGCAAGCAGTACGACGAGGCGCGGACGCTGTTCGGCAGCGGCATCCGCACCCCGGCCGGCGGTGGCGGGGCGGGCGGGTCGTTCAACTTCGACCTCGGCGACCTGTTCTCCGGCAGTGGCAGCGGCGGCCTGGGCGACGTGTTCGGCGGCATCTTCGGCCAGCGCAACCGGCCGCGGGGAACCGGCGCGCGCCGGGGCGCCGACGTCGAGCGCGAGGTCACCGTCACGTTCTCCGAGGCGGTCGAGGGCAAGACCATCCCGCTGAAGCTCACCAGCTCGTCGGCCTGTTCGGCCTGTGCCGGCACCGGCGCGCGGGCGGGCACCGTCCCGCGGGTGTGTCCCACGTGTTCGGGCACCGGCTTCACCAGCACGGACTCCGGCGGGTTCGGCATGGCCGAGCCGTGCAAGGACTGCCGGGGCCGCGGCCTCGTCGTCGACGACCCCTGCCCGGTGTGCAGCGGCTCCGGCCGCGGCACCACCAGCAAGGTCATGCACGTGCGCATCCCGGCCGGCGTGGTCGACGGGCAGCGCATCCGGCTGCGCGGCAAGGGCGTCCCGGGCGAGCGCGGCGGACCCGCGGGCGACCTCTACGTGATCATCCACGTCGGGACGCACCCGGTGTTCGGCCGCCGTGCCGAGCACCTCACGGTCACCGTGCCCGTCACGTTCCCCGAGGCCGCTCTCGGCGCGGACATCAAGGTGCCCACGCTGGGCGGCAGCCCGGTCACGCTCAAGCTGCCTCCGGGCACGCCCAACGGCCGCACCTTCCGGGTCCGCGGGCGCGGCGCCACCCGCAAGGACGGCACCCGCGGCGACCTGCTGGTCACCGTCGAGGTGTCGGTGCCGCCGAGCCTCAAGGGCGACGCCAGGCAGGCGCTCGAGGAGTTCCAGACGGCCACCTCGGGCGAGGACGTCCGTGCCGACCTGATGAACCTGGCGGCGAAGGAGGCATGACCATGGAGGCCGGAGGTCGCTTCATCGTCGCCATGTCCGGCGCCGCGCGCCTGGTCAGCGACGACGAGCCGCTGTACGTCATCTCCGTGGCGGCCGAGATGGCCGGCATGCATCCGCAGACCCTGCGTCAGTACGACCGCCTCGGGCTGGTGTCGCCTCGGCGCACCCCCGGCGGCGGCCGGCGCTACTCGCTGCGCGAGGTCGAGATGCTGCGCGAGGTGCAGCGGCTGTCCCAGGAGGACGGCGTCAACCTCGTCGGCATCAAGCGGATCCTGCAGCTCGAGGCCGAGGTGCACGCGCTGCGCCAGCAGCTCGAGCTGATCACCGGCGCGGCCCAGGAGCCCGTCGACTACCTGCCGGTGCCGGCCTTCCCGACCGCCCTGGCCGTCTACCGGTCCCGCTACATCGCCCGCGACTGACCACCCGTCCGCCGGGGTCCTCACTCGCCGAAGGGCCACTTGGCTCCTCGCCCGGTCGGCGGGTTCCATCACCGTCGGCTCCGTGCGGCCGGAGTCGTGAGAGTCCACCATCGGCGTGTTGACGCTGATGCCAACTGCTTGTTCTCAGGCGATCAACGCAACGATCATCGGTGATCTTGGTGTTGGTCGTCTGGGAGGGGCTGGGTGTGGGTGCGAGGGGGTGGCCGGTGGCGGGTGCGGTGCCGTGGCCGGTGCGGGAGGTGGCGTGGCGGGCGGCGAGGATCAGCGCGCCGATCCAGACCAGCCAGATGAGCCGGCTGGGTGTTGTGCGCCCCGGGCAACGCGTCATGTTCGGCGACGAGCTGCGCCCCGGCGACGTCGGCGGGCGGTCCGCGCGGGCCGGTTCCCGAAATCGCCCGCGCCGGAGTCGATCGCCACCGCGCTCTGGGCCAACGTGCACGGCCTGGTCTCGATCGAGCTGGGCGAGTTCATGCCGCCGCGGGCCGGCGACCCGGCCGCGGTGTTCGAGGCGGCGGTGCGGGCCAATGTGACGGGCTGGACGGCGTCAGCTGCCGGTCGGTGACGGGGTCGGCTCCGGCGTGGGCGATGCAGAGTCGTTGCGCACCTCGTACCGCACGTCGTTGCCGTCGACGTCGGTGGCGGTGACGGTGAGCCCGACGGTCTCGCCGTCGACCGTGGCCGTGCAGTGCACCGTGGCGTCGACCTCGCCGGGCAGGTCGCCGTCGCAGGTCACCGACTCGACCGCCTGGCCGGACTGCTCCTCCATGAGCTGCTTCACCGCGTCCTGGAGGTCGTCGCGGGGCACGGACCGGTCGCTGAGCGCGGAGCATCCGGACAGGGCGGCGACGGCGAGGGCGGCGGCGGCGAACGTGGCCGCGAGGCGGTGAGCAGACATCGGGGCCATCGTCCCACGCAGCAATTATGTCCAGATGTCGGGTCGCGCAATACGCACGCGCGCTCGACCGCCGACCCCGCCGATGGACCGAGGACTCAGGGGGACCTCCGGCCCCCATCGCCCATCGGTCTATGCGCGACCCTCCCGGGGTGGAATCGCAGAGTTGAGTGGAATAGGCTCAACTCTGTGGCGGTTGCCTCCATCAAGAGACCACGCACCCGAGGAGATCGATGAACGACCAGCTCACCACCAAGGCGCAGGAGGCGCTGTCCGTCGCCGTCCGAAGCGCCGCCACGGCAGGCAACCCGGCCGTCGAGCCGGTGCACGTGCTGCGCGCGCTCCTCATCCAGTCCGGTGGGCTGACCGGGCCGCTGCTCGAGGCTTCCGGGGCCGACCTCGCCGCCGTCCGGCGCGACGTCGACGCCGCGTTCGAGGGCCTGCCCAAGGCGGCCGGGTCCACCGTCGCGTCGCCCAACCTGGCCCGCACCACGTACTCCGTCCTGTCGCACGCCGGCGAGGTCGCCCGCGAGCTCGACGACCAGTACGTCTCCACCGAGCACCTCGTCGTGGGCCTGGCGCATGTGGCGTCGCCGGTGCGCGACCTGCTGGCCAGGCACGGCGTCACGGCCGAGAAGGTGCGCGCGGCGTTCACCGAGGTCCGCGGCTCCGCCCGCGTCACCAGCCCCGACCCCGAGGGCACCTACGACGCGCTGAACAAGTACGGCGTCGACCTCACCGAGCGGGCCCGCGAGGGCAAGATCGACCCCGTCATCGGGCGCGACTCCGAGATCCGCCGCGTCGTGCAGGTGCTGTCGCGGCGCACCAAGAACAACCCCGTCCTCATCGGCGAGCCCGGCGTCGGCAAGACCGCCGTCGTCGAGGGGCTGGCCCAGCGCATCGTGGCCGGCGACGTGCCCGAGTCGCTGCGCGGCAAGAAGCTGGTCGCGCTCGACATCGGCGCCATGCTGGCCGGCGCCAAGTACCGCGGCGAGTTCGAAGAGCGGCTCAAGGCCGTCCTCGACGAGATCAAGGCCAGCGACGGCGAGGTCGTCACGTTCATCGACGAGCTGCACACCGTCGTGGGCGCCGGCGCCACCGGCGACTCCGCCATGGACGCCGGCAACATGCTCAAGCCCATGCTGGCCCGCGGCGAGCTGCGCATGGTCGGCGCCACCACGCTCGACGAGTACCGCGAGCGCATCGAGAAGGACGCCGCCCTCGAGCGGCGCTTCCAGCAGGTCTACGTCGGCGAGCCCAGCGTCGAGGACACCGTCGCCATCCTGCGCGGCCTCCGCGAGCGCTACGAGGCGCACCACAAGGTGCAGATCGCCGACGCCGCGCTGGTCGCGGCCGCCGCCCTGTCGCACCGCTACATCAGCGGCCGCCAGCTGCCCGACAAGGCCATCGACCTCGTCGACGAGGCCGCCTCGCGGCTGCGCATGGAGATCGACTCCTCGCCGGTCGAGATCGACACGCTGCGCCGTCAGGTCGACCGCCTCAAGATGGAGGAGCTGGCGCTGGACAAGGAGTCCGACGCCGCCTCCCGCGAGCGGCTGGCCTCGCTGCGCGCCGAGCTGGCCGACCGCGAGGAGGAGCTGCGCGCCCTCGAGGCCCGCTGGGAGCAGGAGAAGGCCGGCCTCAACCGCGTCGGCGCCCTGAAGGAGCAGATCGACGAGCTGCGCGGCCAGGCCGAGCGGTCGCAGCGCGAGGGCGACCTCGCCGGCGCCAGCGAGCTGCTCTACGGCCGCATCCCCGAGCTCGAGAAGGAGCTCGCCGCGGCCAGCGAGGCCGCCGAGACACAGGCCGCGACCACCACCATGGTCAAGGAGGAGGTCGGGCCCGACGACGTCGCCGACGTCGTGGCCGCCTGGACCGGCATCCCCGCCGGCCGGCTGCTCGAGGGCGAGACCGAGAAGCTGCTGCGCATGGAGGACGAGCTGGGCGGCCGGGTCATCGGCCAGCGCGCCGCCGTGGCGGCCGTGTCCGACGCCGTCCGCCGCTCCCGCGCCGGCATCTCCGACCCCGACCGCCCCACTGGCTCGTTCGTCTTCCTCGGCCCGACGGGTGTCGGCAAGACCGAGCTGGCCAAGGCGCTCGCGGAGTTCCTCTTCGACGACGAGCGCGCCATGGTCCGCATCGACATGAGCGAGTACAGCGAGAAGCACAGCGTCGCGCGGCTGGTCGGCGCCCCGCCCGGTTACGTCGGCTACGAAGAGGGCGGCCAGCTCACCGAGGCGGTCCGCCGCCGGCCGTACTCCGTCGTGCTGCTCGACGAGGTCGAGAAGGCGCACCCCGAGGTCTTCGACATCCTGCTCCAGGTGCTCGACGACGGCCGCATGACCGACGGCCAGGGCCGCACGGTCGACTTCCGCAACGTCATCCTCATCCTGACGTCGAACCTCGGCTCGGTGTTCCTGGCCGACCCGTCGCTGGACGAGAAGACCAAGCGCGACGCCGTCATGGAGGTCGTGCGCACGTCGTTCAAGCCCGAGTTCCTCAACCGCATCGACGACATCGTCATGTTCGAGCCGCTCGGCACCGACGAGCTGGCCCGCATCGTCGACCTGCAGGTCGTGAAGCTCGCGCAGCGCCTGGCCGACCGCCGGCTGGTGCTGCGGGTGACCGACAGCGCGAAGGAGTGGCTGGCCCTGACGGGGTACGACCCGGTCTACGGCGCCCGGCCGCTGCGCCGCCTGGTGCAGACCGCCATCGGCGACCAGCTCGCGCGGGCGATCCTGGCCGGCGACATCCGCGACGGCGACACCGTCACCGTCGACCTCGACGAGGGTGCCGACAAGCTGAGCGTGCGCTCGGCCTGACGCCGGTCAGGCGGGAGAGCCGGCCCGGCCGAGGCGCCAGTAGCCGAACGCGTGGATCCGGTGCCGCTCGACGCCGCGCTCGGCGGTGGCGACCCGGCGGATCGCGCGCACTTCAGTCGCCTCGCCGGCCACCCAGACGTCGACGGCGCCGCCGGGCCAGGGGAGCGACCGGACCGCCCGCTCGAGGGCGCCGGTCGTCCCCGCCGGGGCGCCGTCGCGGTGCAGCCAGGTGACCCGAAGGTCGGCGGCGCTCGCGAGCGGCTGCTCCTCGGTGGCGTCGGGCACCTCGACGACGGCGTGAACGGCCAGTCCCGCGGGAGCCGCCTCGGCGAGCGCGGCCAGCGCCGGCAGGCCGGTCTCGTCGGTGGCCATGACCACGGCGTCGGTGTCGAACGACGGGACGGCGTGCGGCCGCGGCCCGGTGAAGTCGATGAGGTCGCCCGGCTCGGCGGCACGGACCCAGCGGACGAACAGCCCGTCGCCGTGCAGGGCGACGTCGATGTCGATCAGCCCGGAGTCCGGGTCGGCGCGCCGGATCGTGTAGGTGCGGCTGGCCGGCCGGGCCCCGCTGGTCGCGACGGCGGTCGCGGTGGCGTCGGTCGCGACCGGCTCGGGCGGCGAGAGCCGGAGCACCTGGTTCGGACAGGCCGGGTCCGGGGCGAGATGCGGTTCCTCGACGGCCACTGTCAGGCGCAGCATGGCCGGGGTCAGCGGCGTGAGGGCGGTGACCCGGAGCCGGCCCACCGACCCGCGGGCGGGTCCTTGGGCCGGGGTGGTCATGGCCGCATCGTAGAACCGCCCCCGCTGCCGATGGCTGCGGGGGCGGTCAGAGGTCCGTCCGGTCTCAGTCGAACTCGCCGGCCTTCGCGCCCATCACGAATGCCGACCACTCACCAGCGGTGAACTTGAGAATTCCACCGTTGGGATTCTTGCTGTCGCGCACGGCCATGCCACCGTTCGACAGCGGCGTGATCTCGACACACTGCCCGCCGTCGCCGTTGCTGTAGCTGGACTTGCGCCACACGGCGCCGGCCAGCTCCGACACCTCGCTCATAATTCCTCCATGATTTGGCGGATCGTTGCCGCCGATTCGTCTGGTGACAGCGCCTGGGCCCGGAGCACATCCATCCGGTCCACAGCGTCACCCACGACCCCGCTGTCCGTCATGAGATGACCCCCGGTGGGGCCTTCGTAATACAGCACCGGTTGCCCGTTCAGGCGGTCGAAGATCGTCATTTGACCGTTCAGTGCGGCATGTGCTCCCGCCCCGAAGGGCATCACCTGAATGGTGATATGCCGCATCTCGCCCATTTTGAGCAGGTGCTGGAGTTGATCACGCATGACGTCCGTTCCGCCGATCATCCGGCGGAGTGCGGCCTCGTCGATCACGGCTCGAAGCCTCGGTGGATCATCGCGACGCAAGATCTCTTGGCGTCGCATGCGGGCTTCGACCTGCGTGTCGACGTGGTTGTCATAGGCCATCCTGACGCCCGCCAGGAGCTCGCGTGCATACGCCTGTGTCTGCAGGAGTCCGGGCGGAAATGTCTGCTCGTACGTGTGGATCGACTTTGCCCGTTCTTCCTCCTCGATGAACCCTCGATACTTCGCGGGCACCGACTCACGGCTGACCATCTTCCAAGCTCGGACGAGGAGGCCGTCAGTACCCAGGATCTCGTCGCAGCGTTCCGCGAACTCTCGCTGCGGGGGTCGCTGCGCCGTTTCCACATTAGCCACGGCCCCGCGCGAGTAGTTCAGCTTTTCGGCCAACTGTTCTTGGGTGAGGCCGGCACGGTGACGCGCGCGTGCCAGCTCACCACCGAAAAAGGCGGCCGCGGAATCCGGATCATGGTCTGTCACGGCATCTCCAGGCGATGTCACAAAGTCGCGGACGGCGTCACAGGTGGGGGGCGTGACAGCCAAATTGTTCCCGCTGGTGGCTCAGATCATGCACGATACTTCGCCAAGGGCTACAGCGCAGCGTTTCGGCTGATGCGAGCCTTGGCGAAGCGCTGCCAGGCCCCGGTCCGCGACTCATGTGGACGGCCGCGGGCGAGACCGCACGCACGGACCTTCCAGAGGCCCGGCACGACGGAGGAGAGATGGCCCGCTTCACGGCGCGAGCGCACGGGTACGGACTCGTCGACTGGTCGCCCGCGGAGGTGGACGCCTACGCCTCACGGCTGCTGCGGGACCACGTCCCGAGCCGGCGCTGGATGCCCCATCGGTCGTCGTCGTGCCGCGAGTGCGGAGAGAGCTGGCCGTGCCCCGCCGCGACGTGGGCGGGCCAGTGGAGCGACGGCATGCCCCGTACCGAGCCGCACTCGCGGCTCTGACGTCGATCTGAGTGAGAGAGATGACTTCCACCCTCGTCGTCCTTGCCCTGCCCGTGTTGTGGGCCGTCTGCGAGATCATCACGCGGGAGCGTCGCCGCCACCATTCGTGAGCAGCGGCGTGCCGGGCGAGATGCGCTCGCGTGAGCGTACCGCCCGGGCCACCCGGTCGATCGGATGCGCCGTCATGGCGAACGCGTGCACCTGGGCGACGCCGTCGACGGTGAATTCGAAGCGGATCGTCTCGCCGACCGGCGCGTAGCCGGTGCCGCCGCTGATGCGCAGCGTCTGGTCGTCGACGACGGCGAGCGTGACCGGCTCCGACGTCGGGTCGCGCTCGGTGGGGTCCAGCAAGTAGAGCCGCCCGGCGAGGTCGACCACGTCGAAGACCCGCCACATGGTCGCGAACCGCCCGGTGAACCGGGACAGGTCGACCGGCGACGGCTCCAGCAGCGGGCTGGCGCTCTCGGCGAGGTTCACCAGCCGGATCAGCCCCTCGGCGAGCATGACCGCCGGCCCGTCGATGGCGTTGGTCAGCACCGAGACGGCCAGCCGCCCGGTGGGGTCGAACGACGTGCGGGTGAGGTGGCCCGGATAGCCGCCGCCGTGGCCGAAGACCAGCCGGTCGCCGATCATCGACCGGCCGAACCCGAGGCCGTACTCGGCGCCGCCGCGGCCCTCGACCTTCCACTCTGCCCGCTGCATGAGCCGCTTGGACGCGTCGGAGACCAGCCGGCTGTCGCCGTGGAAGTGCGCCGAGA
Organism: Jiangella mangrovi; assembly: GCF_014204975.1. Taxonomy (NCBI): domain Bacteria; kingdom Bacillati; phylum Actinomycetota; class Actinomycetes; order Jiangellales; family Jiangellaceae; genus Jiangella; species Jiangella mangrovi. The sequence continues at coordinate 1,443,932 of NZ_JACHMM010000001.1, read as the reverse complement.
CGTAGTGGACGAGGTCCTCGGCGGTGCTGAAGAAGCCGGTGGCGGCGGCCATGGCGGCGGTGTCGACGTGGTCGATGGGGATGCGGCGGTCGGCGTAGGAGAGTGCGGTGTAGCCGGTGGCGTAGTCGCCGGCGCGGTCCGGGTCGTACTCGGGGCCGGTGTTCTCGAGCTTGAGCTTCTCGACGATGTGCTCGCAGACGAACGCGTCGTACGGCATGTCCGCCGCGGCCGCCACGATCATGCCGAGCATCGAGTAGCCGATGTTGGAGTATTTGAACCGCTCGTTCGCGGGCAGCACGCCGGCGCCGTCGTCGATGAGGATGGCCCGCAGCCGGTCCTCGTCGGGGAACGCGTGCGCGAGCTGCCAGTAGTCGCCGTTGCCGCTGTCGCGGACGACGCCGCCGCCGTGGCCGAGCAGCTCGCGCACCGTCACGCCGGCCAGAGCCGTGCCCCGCAGGAACGGCAGCCAGCGGCCGGCGCGGTCGTCGAGGCGCAGCTGGTCGCGCTCGACCAGCTGCAGGACGGCGGTGGCGGTGAACGTCTTCGAGTGCGACGCGATACGGAACAGGTGCTGCGGGGTGAGCACGGTGTCCTGCTCGACGTCGGCCCTGCCGTGTGCACTGGACAGCAGCAGCTTGTCCTCGTGCAGGACGGCCGCCTGGATGCCGGGGACGCGGTCGTACTGCTGGCGGAACGCCACCCACGTGTCGAAGTAGCGGGCGGCGTCGGCCACAGCCGTGGGGGAAAGATCGTTCACGAATCATGACCTTATCGACCGCAATGCCCGATGTGTGACCATGATCGTCGCGATGTAACCAAATCGACCACCCGATCTCACATGGTGATCGTCGGCGTAGGGTCCCCCTATGGCTACGGCTCTCGTCACCGGCCCCACCGCGGGCATCGGGCTGGCCTTCGTGCGCGCACTCGCGGCACGCGGCCACGACGTCGTGCTCGTCTCGCGCGATGCGGCCCGGCTCGAGTCCGTCGCGGCCGAGCTGCGCGGGGCCTACGGCGTCGGCGCCGAGGTGCTGGCGGCCGACCTCGCCACCGACACCGAGGTGGTCGAGAAGCGGTTGCGTGCCACGGAACGGCCGGTCGACCTGCTGGTCAACAACGCCGGCTTCGGGCTCGGCAGGTCATTCCTCGACAACGACATCGCCGCCGAGGAGTACCTGGTCGACGTGTTGATCCGGGCGGTGCTGCGGCTGACGCACGCGGCGCTGCCGGGCATGATCGAGCGCGGCCACGGCGCCGTCGTCAACGTGAGCTCCGTCGCCGGCTGGCTGCCGCGCAGCAGCTACAGCGCCGCGAAGGCGTGGGTGACGGCGTTCAGCGAGGGTCTGGCGCCGCAGCTCGAGGGCACCGGCGTCCGGGTCATGGCGCTGGCTCCCGGCTTCGTCCGCACCGAGTTCCACGACCGCGCGCAGATCAACATGTCCGGGCTGCCGTCGTGGATGTGGCTCGAGGCCGACGCGCTGGTCGACGCCGCGCTGCGCGACCTCGACCTCGGCCGCACCGTCTCGGTTCCCGGGACGGTGTACAAGGTGGCGGCCGCCGCTCTGCCCCGGCTGCCGCGCCGCCTGGTGCGGGCGATCGGCCGGCGGCACCCCGCGTCGCGCCGGCGCTGATCCGCGGGCGCTGGTCGCCGCCGCGTTCAGCCGGGCAGCGCGGCGATCAGCCCGGCCAGCGCGTCCGCCACGTCCTCGCCGTCGGCCACGGTGCGTGCGGGCCAGCCGCGGGCCGCCGCCGACCGCGCCCAGAAGTCCGCCGGGCCGATGCCGGGGACGTCGGCGCCGGTGCGCAGGTACCCGCACGGCGCGTCGGGCCAGTCCGGGGCGGGCGGCAGCCGCTCGGTCCAGAAGTCGTGGTCGCCCGGGTGGGCGGCGCCCGGCGGCCAGCTGACGCCGTCGTGCAAGGTGGTGTGGACGGCGTCCGCCGCGGGGCCGTCGGCCGCGCGCAGCAGGTCGAGGTGCGACGGCGACCCCGTCCGCGGCAGGGTGGCGTCGGCGAAGACGTAGCCGCCCACGCGACGGCCGGCGGCTCGTTGGGCGCGAGCGAGCGCGGGCAGCAGCGGGCCGGCCGTGCCGTGCGCGACGAGGAGCAGCGGCGCCGGCGGAGCGGCGGCGAGCAGTTCGCGGGCGGCGGTGGCGAGCCAGGCGACGGCGTACGGCTTGCGATCGGCGACCGGCTCGGCGACGACGACGGGGCAGGGGAGGCTTTCGTGCTCGACGAGGCGGCGCCCGGCGGCCCACGGACCGAGCGGGCCGGACACGACGACGACGGCACCTGGCTGCACGGTGCACAGCCTGCCGTACGCTCGTGTCTCGTGAGTGCCTGGGACGAGTTGCGCCGCCACATCACCGAGAAGGCCGTCGTGCACGGCAAGGTCGTGCTGTCGTCGGGCAAGGAGGCCGACTACTACGTCGACCTGCGCCGCATCACGCTCGACGGCGCGGCGGCCCCGCTGGTCGGGCGGGTGATGAACGACCTCACCGCCGACCTCGCCTTCGACGCCGTCGGCGGCCTCACCCTCGGCGCCGACCCCGTCGCCACGTCGATGCTGCACGCCGCGTCGGCCGGCGGGCGCACACTGGACGCGTTCGTGGTGCGCAAGGACGCCAAGCAGCACGGCCTGCGCCGGCAGATCGAGGGCCCCGACGTCACCGGGCGCCGCGTCCTCGCCGTCGAGGACACCTCCACCACCGGCGGCAGCGTGCTGACCGCCGTCGAGGCGCTGCGCGAGGCCGGCGCCGAGGTCGTCGCCGTCGCCGTCATCGTCGATCGCGCCACCGGGTCGAAGGAGCGCATCGAGGCGGCCGGACTCGAGTACCGGGCCGCCTACTCCCAGGCCGACCTCGGCCTCTAGGGGTGTCTGACGGATCTTCGGCGGCCCGACCGTCGCGGGGTGCGGCTTCCGGCCCTTTCGGGCGCTGACAGCATCGCAGCGATGTGAGATCACTGCGCTGAGTGGGTGAGGAAACTGTTGTCACAGCGACAGCAGCGCCACACAGATAGCACAGAGATCTCACATCGACCTGGCTGATGCGCAGTGGGGCGGTGGTCGACGACGGCCTGCCGACGATCCAATCGCCACGCCCTACGGCTCGACGGACGGCGGCCGCGCCGGATACCAGCGACCGTCCAGGATCTGCCGGTCCCCCAGAGGCTCGGTCAGCTCGACGGTGAGTGATGCCGGTTCGGTTCGCTGGCACGCGAACGACCCCGGCGGCAGCGGGTGCAGCCGAGGTGCGATCAGCACGGCGTCGTCGCGCTCGTCGACGACGACGTCGGCCAGCCGGCCCTCGACCGAGAGGTCGCCCGCACAGCCCACGGCGCTGCTCACCCGGATCTCGATGGCGGTGGAATCCGGTCCCGGCTCCTGGCCGGCGAGAGCCCACTCGGCCGGTTGCAGCCCGTCGTCGAACGCCAGCTCCGGCTCGCAGGTCGAGCTGGACTCGAGGTACCACCCGCCGTAGCCCTCGGTCAGGTACTCGTAGCGAGCCGCGATCGCGCCGTCGCCCATCCAGACGAGGACGTACGCCGTCGAGCCGTCCTCTGTCACCAGGGTCTGCCCCGTGATCGTCCCGTTCTCCGGCGGAGCTCCGATCATCGCGCGGCCCAGGCGGCTGTGCGGCGGGAGGGGCGGGCGCTCGGTGAGCAGCGCGGGATCGAACGCCGGCCAGCCGGCCGGCTCGCAGGTGATGGGCCCGTCGATGGCGATGGAGATCTCCGGCGCCTCCGGGGTTTCTGCGGGAGCGGGGGTGTCGGGCCCGCCGGCGAACGGGACGGATCCGGCGGCGGCGAGACCCGCCATCACACCGCCCACCAGAACCGCCCCGGCGCCCGCGATCCGCCGACGTCGCCGGCGGGCGACTCCCAGGCGCGTGACAGTGTCGGCGAGGTCGTCCCCGGACGGCGCTTGCGCGGCGCGATCGAGCAGGGCGGTCCGCAAAGCGGTCTCGAACTCGTCGTCGGGGTCAGACACGGGTCCACTCCTTCCGCAGTGTCGCCAGGGCCCGAGAGGCGTTCGACCGGACCGTCGATGGCGAGGTGCCCAGCAGTTCGGCGATGCGGGCGTCGTCGAGGTCCTCGTAGAACCGCAGCACGAGCACCGCCCGCTGGACCCGAGGCAACCCGGCCAGCGACCTCCACATGACCGACCGCTCGGCGTGGTCGTCGGTGTGGTCGCGCTGGGGCGTTGCGGGCAGGTCGGCGGGTGCCGTCGGGGCCTCGGACGAGCTGTGCCGGCGCTTGCGGTCGATGAAGGCGTTGACCACCATCCGGCGCACGTAGGCGTCGGGCTGATCGGCCCGGCTCACTCGCCGCCATTGGCGGAAGGCCTGCAGCAATGCCGTCTGGACGACGTCCTCGGCCAGGTGCGTGTCGCCCGTCAGGAGGTACGCGAGGCGCAGCAGCGGCTGCCGCCGGCTCGCCACGTACTCGTGAAAGTCCACGCCCATGCCTCTCTGACGGGCCGGAGTGCCCGAACCGCTGCATCGTCCGTCCGGGGCGAATCTGGCGCACCGCCCACGCGGGCGCCCGGCGGTCGGTAGATTTGCCGCCGTTCCCCTGCGTGACAGCGGATACGACTGCTCATGTCAGGGGATGTCCTATGCACACCCCTCAGTCAAGGATTCAGACACATCATGCGAAAGCTCGGAATTTCTGCGCTTGTGGCCGCCACCCTGTTCCTCGCCGCGTGCGGCGGTGACGACGACCCGGCCGCCGACGAGACCGCCGCGAGCGAGGAGACCGCCGCGGCCGACGAGACCCCCGCGGGCGACGACCCCGCCGCCGAGGAGGAGGGCGGCGAGGCCGCCACCGGCCTGCAGGGCGCGCTGCTGACGGCCGAGGACCTCCCCGAGGGCGCCACCGTGTCCGCGTTCGACGTCGCCCAGCTGAGCAGCGCCGCCGAGGGCATGGCGCAGATGCTCGAGGGCGTCACGTACGAGCCGGCCGACTGCCAGGCCTACGACAGCAACCCGCTGCAGAAGGACGGTGCGGAGTCGGCCGGCATGTCGGCGACCTCCGGTACCGACGTGCTGGTCAACGCCGTCTACACCGGCGCCAGCGCCGACGACGTCGCGAGCGTCCAGGACTACTACGACCGCTGCGGCGAGATCACCATCAGCGGCGAGGCCGCCGGCCAGACCCTCGACATGACCGTCCGCACCACGACGGTCGAGGCGCCCGAGGTCGACGCCGACGAGGTCATCGCGGTCGAGACCGTCACGGAGTCGGCGAACCTGCCGGCCGTCCCCACCCGCGTCATCTACATGATCGACGGCGACCGCGGCGTCTATGTCGCCGGCAACCCGGAGTCCACGACGTTCGACCTGAACGCGCTGGCCGCCACCGCTCTGGACAAGCTCAAGGCCCAGGGCTGACAGCAGCACGATCCCGGCTACCGTTGGGCACCGTGAGCGAGGAGGCGGTGCCCGACGGGCCGGAGCCGGTGCCCGACGGGCCGGAGCGGGACCCGGAGAGTGGTCCGGAGCGCGGCCCGGACCTGCCGGGTGTGGGCCCGTGGCCGGGCCCGCCGCCCGACGACCCGCGGTACGACCCGGAGCTGCTCGCCCAGGGCGACCGCCGCAACGTCGTCGACCAGTACCGCTACTGGAGCAACGAGGCCATCGTCGCCGACCTCGACCGGCGGCGGCACCCGTTCCACGTGGCGATCGAGAACTGGCAGCACGACTTCAACATCGGCTCGGTGGTGCGGACGGCGAACGCGTTCCTCGCCGCCGAGGTGCACATCGTCGGCCGCCGCCGCTGGAACCGCCGCGGCGCCATGGTCACCGACCGCTACCAGCACGTCCGCCACCACGCCGACCTCGCCGCCCTGGCCGCCTGGGCGCATGCCGAGGGCGTGCCCGTCATCGGCATCGACAACCTCCCCGGGTCGGTGCCGCTCGAGACCTACCCCCTCCCGCGCGCCTGCGTCCTGTTGTTCGGGCAGGAGGGCCCCGGTCTGTCCGAGGCCGCGCGCGAGCACGTCGACGCGGTCCTGTCGATCGCGCAGTTCGGGTCGACCCGGTCCATCAACGCCGGCGCCGCGGCGGCCATCGCCATGCACGCCTGGATCCGCCGGCACGTCGTTCCCGGAGGTGGCGATGGCTGAGCGTGTGGTCGTGATCGGTGCCGACGCCGGCGGCATGAGTGCCGCGTCGCAGGCGTTGCGCACGGCGAAGTCGACCGGCCGCGACCTCGACGTCGTCGCCGTCGACCGCGGGCACTGGACGTCCTACTCCGCGTGCGGCATCCCGTACTGGATCGCCGGCGACGTCGCCTCGGCCGACGCGCTGGTGGCCCGCACGCCCGAGCAGCACCGCGCCAACGGCATCGACGTCCGGCTGCTCACCGAAGCGACCGCCGTCGACACCGGCGCCGGCTGGGTCGAGGTGCACGACCACGCCGCGGGCCGCACCGAGCGGCTCGGCTACGACCAGCTGATCATCGCCACCGGCGCCACCCCCGTCCGCCCGGACGTCCCCGGGGCCGAGGCACCGGGCATCTTCGGCGTGCAGACGCTCGACGACGGCGGCGCCGTGCTGCGGGCGCTCGGCGGCGGCCGCGAGCTGCGCCGCGCGGTCGTCGTCGGCGCCGGGTACATCGGGCTCGAGATGGCCGAGGCGATGGTGCGCCGGGGCCTCGCGGTCACCGTCGTCGACCGTGGCCCGGAGCCCATGAACACCCTCGACCCCGACCTCGGCACGCAGGTGCACGCCGCCATGGAGAACATGGGGATGGACGTCGTCACCGGCGCGGGCGTGACCGCGTTCGAGACCGAAGGCGACGGCGACGGCGGCAGCGGTGCGGTGCGCGCCGTGGTCACCGACGCCGGCACGTTCGAGGCGGACATCGTCGTGCTCGGCACCGGCGTGCGGCCGGCCACCGACCTCGCCCGCGCCGCCGGGCTGCCGCTGGGCCCCACGGGCGGGTTGCGCACCGACGACACCCAGCGGGTGGCCGACGGCGTCTGGGCGGCCGGCGACTGCGTCGAGACGTGGGACCGGGTCCGCCGCGACTGGGTGCACGTGCCGCTGGGGACGCACGCGAACAAGCAGGGAAAGGTGCTGGGCACCAACCTCGGCGGCGGGTCGGCCCGGTTCCCCGGCATCGTCGGCACCGCGCTGACGAAGGTGTGCGACCTCGAACTCGCTCGCACCGGGCTGACCGAGGGCGACGCCGTCGACGCCGGCATCGACCACGTCGCCGTCACCATCGAGTCGACGACGCGGTCCGGCTACTTCCCCGGCACGAAGCCGATCACCGTCAAGATGGTCGCCGAGCGCCCGACTGGCCGGCTGCTGGGTGCGCAGATCGTCGGCCGCGACGGCTCGGCCAAGCGCATCGACGTCTGCGCCATGGCGCTGTGGACCGAGCTGACGGTGGGCGAGCTGGCCATGACCGACCTCGCCTACGCGCCGCCGTTCTCGTCGGTGTGGGACCCCGTCCAGGTCGCCGCCCGCAAGGCCGCCGACCGGATCTGACCCACCGACCCTGAGACGCGGCTCAGGGTCGCCCGCGCCACCGGCTCGGGGAGGGTCGTACTGCGGGATGACATCGCGTGTCGTACCACCGCCCGACGCGCATCGCGGGACGGCACCGGTAGCGTCGAGCCGTGCCAGTCATCCAGACCGAGGACCTGACGAAACGGTTCCCGGCGACCACCGCGCTCGACCGGCTCACCATCGACGTCGAGCCGGGCGTCGTCGGGCTCGTCGGCGCCAACGGCGCGGGGAAGTCGACACTGATCAAGATCCTGCTCGGCCTGTCCCCGGCGACCTCCGGCGGCGCCCGCGTCTTCGGGCTCGACGTCGCCAAGGACGGCCCCGAGATCCGCGAACGGGTCGGCTACATGCCCGAGCACGACTGCCTGCCCGGCGACGTGTCCGCCACCGAGTTCGTCGTGCACATGGCCCGCATGTCCGGGCTGCCGGCCAACGCCGCGCGCGAGCGGACCGCCGACACCCTGCGTCACGTCGGCCTCTACGAAGAGCGCTACCGCCCCATCGGCGGCTACTCCACCGGCATGAAGCAGCGGGTCAAGCTGGCCCAGGCGCTCGTGCACGACCCCGAGATCGTCATGCTCGACGAGCCGACCAACGGGCTGGACCCCGTCGGCCGCGACGAGATGCTGCTGCTCATCCGGCGCATCTGGGCCGAGTTCGGCATCACGGTGCTGGTGACGTCGCACCTGCTCGGCGAGCTCGAGCGCATCTCCGACCACGTGGTCGTCATCGACGGCGGCAAGCTGCTGCGGTCGTCGTCGACGTCGGAGTTCACCCGTACAAGCCAGTCGCTGGTGGTCGAGGTGTCGTCCGGCTCCGACGCCGTCGCCGACGCGCTGTCGGCCGCCGGGCTGACGGTGAAGCGCGACGGCCGGCTGCTGGTGCTGCCGCTCGACGACGACGTGGTCTACGACGTCGTCCGCGACACCGTCGCCGCCCAGGGGGTCGGGCTGATCCGGCTGGAGCAGGGCCGGCACCACATCTCGGAGGTCTTCGGAGAGGACCAGGCATGAGCAGCCCGATGACCAATCCGCCTTCGGGTGTCATCCACGACATCGGCTACCGCAAGTACGACGGGCCGCGCCTCGGCCGCCGTCAGGTCACCCGGGCGCTGTTCGCGCAGAGCCTGCGCGGCGCCTACGGCCTCGGCCGGTCGGCGCGGGCGAAGGTGCTGCCGATGCTGCTGCTGGGCGTCATGTGCCTGCCCGCGTTCATCATCACCGTCATCGCCAACGTCACGTCCAGCATCATGACCGAGCTGCCACTGCCGTACTCACGCTACGTCGTCGTCACCCAGGGCATCCTGACGATCTTCGTGGCGGCTCAGGCGCCGGTGTCGCTCTCACGCGACCTGCGGTTCAAGACCGTGCCGCTGTACTTCTCGCGGCCGCTGGAGCGCTCGGACTACGTGCTGGCGAAGTTCGGCGGGCTAGCCACGGCGCTGTTCCTGCTGCTGACGGCGCCGCTGCTGATCATGTACGTCGGCGCGCTGCTGGCCGAGTTCCCGGCCGGCCGCGAGACCGGCGACCTGCTGCTGGCGCTGGTCGGCGTGGCGGTGTTCTCGGTGGTGTTCGCCGGGGTCGGGCTCGTCATCGCCTCGCTGACGCCACGGCGCGGGCTCGGAGTCGCCGCCATCATCACCCTCTTCGCGCTGAGCTTCGCCGCCGTCAGCGCCCTGCAGGGGATCATCCGCTACGAGGTCGGCAACGCCGACCTCGCCGGCTGGCTGGGGCTGCTGTCGCCCATCACGCTGGTCGACGGCTTCCAGACCTGGGTGCTCGACGCCTCGTCCTCGGCCGTCGCGCCACCGCCGGGCGACCTCGGCGGTGTGGTGTACGTGCTGGTGACGTTCGCGGTCATCGGTGCCTGCTGGGCCCTGCTGAACCTGCGCTACCGGAAGGTCTCCATCTGATGAGCGTCCTGTCGGTCGACACCGTCTCGCGGTGGTACGGCAACGTCGTCGCCGTCAACGACGTCACCATGACCATCGGTCCCGGCATCACCGGCCTGCTCGGACCCAACGGCGCGGGCAAGTCGACGCTCATCAACATGCTGGGCGGGTTCCTGGCGCCGTCGGCGGGCACCGTCACCCTCGACGGCGCCACCGTCTGGAAGAACCCCGAGATCTACCGCACCGTCGGGCTGGTGCCCGAGCGCGAGGCGGCCTACGACTTCCTCACCGGCTGGCAGTTCGTGCTGGCCAACGCCGAGCTGCACGGCCTGCCCGATCCCGGCGCCGCCGCCAAGCGCGCGCTGGCCACCGTCGAGATGGAGTTCGCCCAGGCCCGCAAGGTCGGCGAGTACTCCAAGGGCATGAAGCAGCGGGTCAAGATGGCCTCCGCGCTCGTCCACGACCCCGCCGTCCTGCTGCTCGACGAGCCGTTCAACGGCATGGACCCACGGCAGCGGATGCACCTCATGGACCTGCTGCGCTCCATGGGCGCCGAGGGCCGGACCGTGTTGTTCAGCTCGCACATCCTCGAAGAGGTCGAGCAGCTCGCCCAGCAGATCGAGGTCATGGTCGCCGGCCGGCACGCCGCGTCCGGCGACTTCCGCGAGATCCGCCGGCTCATGACCGACCGGCCGCACCAGTACGTCATCCGCTCCTCCGACGACCGCGCGCTCGCGTCCGCGCTCATCGCCGACGGCTCCACCGCCGGCGTGCAGCTCGACGGCGCTGTGCTGAGTGTCGAAGCGGTGGCGTTCCTGCAGTTCACCGAGGTGCTGCCACGCGTCGCCCGCGCCGCGGGCATCCGGCTCTACGAGGTCTCGCCCACGGACGAGTCGCTCGAGAGCGTCTTCTCCTACCTGGTGAAGAGTTAGGGGTTCAGGCATGAACGGGACCGTTGTCCGGCTGACCTACCGGGCGTTGCTCGGGGGCCGGCGGGCCTGGCTGCTGCTGGCGATGTCGGTGCTGCTGCTCGCCATGGCCGTCCTGCTGCGCGTCACCGTCGGCGTCGACCACCAGGTCACCGCGGACTTCCTCGGCGCGGTGGCGGTGGCCGCCCTGGTGCCGCTGTTCGGGCTCATCGTCGGCACCGGCGTCATCGGCCCCGAGATCGACGACGGCTCCGTGGTCTACCTGCTGTCGAAGCCGATCTCCAGGCCGAAGATCATCCTGAGCAAGTTCGCCGTCGCGGCCACCGGCACCGTGCTGTTCGCGGCCGTGCCCACGTTCGTCGCCGGCCTGGTGATGTCCGGGACGACCGGGCGCATCGCGCTGGGCTTCGGCGTCGCGGCGCTGGTGGCGTCCATCGCCTACAGCGCGATCTTCCTGCTGCTCGCCGTCGTCACCAAGCACGCCGTGGTGTACGGGCTGGCGTACGCGCTCATCTGGGAGGGCCTGCTCGGCTCCTTCGTGCCCGGTGCGCGGACGCTGAGCGTGCAGCAGTGGTCGCTGTCGCTGACCGAGGCGATCGCGACGCGCGACCTCGTCTCGTCCGACGTCCGGCTCGCGGTCGCCGGGGTGCTGCTGGCGGTCGTCATCGTCGGCGCCACCTGGTACGCCGGGCAGCGCCTGCGGGTCCTCTCGCTCGCCGGCGAGGAGTGACGCACCGACGTTGTCGGTGCGACCGGCTAGCGTCGCCCTCCTGATCTTGATCTTGGTGACTTCGGGGAGGTTCGGCATGGCCATGGGCGAGACGCACACCCCGGTCCAGCTGCAGCAGTGGCTGGACCAGGAGGACGCGTGGATGCGAGAGACGGTCCGGCGGCACGGCTGGGCAGTGCAGTACGTCGACGGCGACGGGTGCTGGGGGCCGCCTCGGTGCGGGTGCGGCCGGCCGCGGGGCGGGTCGCCGCCGTTCGCCTACACCGTCGGCCTGTTCGGCTACGACCACGCCGAGCTGCTGGTGTACGGCCTCGGCCAGCACGCCGCCAGCTCGTTGCTCAACGAGCTGGGCGAGCAGGTCCGGCAGGGCGAGCAGCTCGGCTCGGACCGGCCGCTGCGGGTCGACGGCGGTCCGCACCTGGTGGTGCTCGTGCCGTTCCGCGACGACGGCGACACTCCGGTGCTCATCTCGGCGCAGCGGTTCTACCAGGCCACGCGCGACCGGCCGGTGCCGGCGCTGCGGGTCGTCTGGAGCGACGCCGGCGGGCGGTTTCCGTGGGAGCACGGCTACGACCTGCCCGCCGGGCTGCAGCCGTCGCCCGGCTGAGGACGACGGGGGAGCGATCTCACACCCGTGCACGGGACTGTTCGCCGGTGCTTCGATGTTCAACCTTTCATGACGACTCTGGGTTTCATCGGCGCCGGCAACATCGGTGGCCAGCTGGCGCGGCTCGCGGTGGCGAACGGGTACGACGTGGTGGTCAGCAACTCGCGGGGTCCTGAGACGCTCGTCGACCTGGTCGACGAGCTCGGCGACCGGGCGCGGGCGGGCACGGCCGAGGAGGCGGCGGCCGACGGCGACATCGTCGTCGTGTCGATCCCGCTGCGGGCCATCGGCGACGTACCGGTCGAGCCGCTGGCCGGCAAGACGGTCATCGACACCGGCAACTACTACTGGCAGCGCGACGGCCACATCCCCGAGCTCGACGACGAGTCGACCACGACGGCGGAGCTGCTGCAGGCGCACCTGCCGAAGTCGCACGTCGTCAAGGCGTTCAACCACATCTACGCGTCCGCGCTGACCGAGGACGGCTCCCCGGCCGGCACGCCCGGCCGGCGCGCGCTGGTCGTCGCCGGCGACGACGAGGGTGCCAAGGCGCAGGTGTCGACGTTCATCGACCGCATCGGGTTCGACCCCGTCGACATCGGCCCGCTCAGCGAGGGCTGGCGCATCCAGCGCGACACCCCGGGCTACGGCCCGCGCCGCGACGCCGGCGAGCTGCGCGCCGACCTCGCCGCAGCGAAGCGCTACCGCGACATGTGAGCCGCCGTTCGCCGCGACATTGTCAGTGCCTCCGGCTAGTGTTCGAACTCCCGTTCCCATCGAGCCATCCCCGGAGGCCGACATGACGTCGCGCACGTGCACGCCACTCCAGCTGCAGCAATGGCAGGACCAGGAGGACGCGTGGCTGCGCGACACCGTCCGCCGGCACGGGTGGGCCGTGCAGTACGCGGCCGGGTCGCCGCCGTTCGCCTACACCGTCGGCCTGTTCGGCTTCGAGCATCCCGAGCTGCTGGTCTACGGCCTCGACCTGCAGACCAGCGCCTGGCTTCTCAACGAGTTCGGCCAGCGGGTGCGCGACGGCGAGCGCTTCGGTCCCGGGCGGCCGCTGCGGCTGGCCGGCTGGGACCACCGGCTGCAGCTGTTCCCGTTCCACGACGGCGATCACCCGCCCGTGCTGGGGTCGGCCCAGCGCTACTACGACCTCGGCGCCGCGGGCCCGGTTCCGGCCCTGCAGCTGATCTGGGACGACGCTGCCGGGCGGTTTCCGTGGGAGGCCGGCTACGAGCTGCCGGCCGGCCTGCAGCCGGCGCCGCGGCCGCACTCGCCGGGCTGACGGGGCTCTCGTGGGGTGGTGGCGGGGCTCGCGTCGAGGTGGGCGGCTGGCGTCACGCGCTGAGGGTGTGAGGACACTGTCGTTGCAGCGACAGCGTCGCCACATCGATCGCGCAGAGATCTCACAACGACACCGTCTGCCCCGCCGGACCCGCTGGGGATGGCGCGGCTCGCGGAGGCCCGCGCCGCACAGGGATGAGGCCCCGGCCGCGGATCGCTCCGCGGCCGGGGCCCGGTCACCCGCCCTCGTGTCAGCTGTGAGTGGCCTCGGCCGGCGGCTTGTCGGTCCGGGTCTCGTCGTCGGCGGCGTGGCGCCGGCGCCACCGACCCAGCCGGTTGGTCCGGCCGTCGTCGGTCACGGTGTCGTCGGTGTCACGGGCGGCGGGCACGCCGTCCGTCGCCGGGTGGCCGTCGGCCGTCCGGTCCTCGGCCATCTCCTGCGTGGCCACCCGCTGGCGCAGGTAGCGGATCTCCGTCCGGCGGGCCCGGGCCGCACGCATCCCCGAGCCGAAGGCGGCCACGGCGGCCACCACCACGAACATCGTCACGGCGCCGGCCACGAAGACGGCCCAGATCGGGATCTCGGTGTTCATGCCGAGCTCGTCGATCATCATCTGGCCGGTTCCGTCCATCGCGATCACGTACACCGCGAGACCGGCCACCGCGAGAAGCAGCAGTGCGAGCACGATCAGCATGGTTCCCGACCTCCTACGGGGCTCGTCCACCCGTCGCTGGCTTGCTTTAGCGGCGATGTACCCGTCCTGAGATCGATCAAACCGTCTGGTCAGGACCTCAGCAGGTCAGCGGGCCCGGCCACCACCCGGTGCGCGCCGCCGGCCAGCAGCGTCGGCGCATCGGTGCCGGTGCTCAGGCCGATGACCAGACCCACCCCCGCGCCCAGCGCCGAGCGCAGGCCGGGCACGGTGTCCTCCAGGGCCACGGCGTCGGCGGGGGGCACGCCCAGGGCCTCGGCGCCCAGCAGGTAGGGCGCCGGGTCGGGCTTGCCGGCGTCGGTGCGCTCCCAGGTGATCAGTTCCGTGAAGAGGTCGCGCACGCCCAGCACCTCGCCCACCGCGTACTCCGCCCAGGCGAGCTTGGCCGACGTCACCAGCGCGATCGCCACGCCGGCCTCGTGCAGCCGGCGGATCAGCTCGGCGGCGCCGGTCATGGGCCGCAGCGGGTGGGCGTCGTGGTCGACGTGCGACAGCACGCCCTCGACCAGCATCGCTGCGTCCTCGCCCGTCCACGGCCCGGCCAGCTGGGCGAACACGTCGGCGCCCCGGCGGCCGGCGAACTCGCGGTAGACGTCGGGGCCCACCTCCCAGCCCCGCTCGGTGAAGTACGACCGGTACGCGGCCTGGTTCGCGGGCTCGCTGTCGACCAGCGTGCCGTCGAGGTCGACCAGTGCCGCCCGCCGGTCCGCGAGCTGCGGGTCGAGCCCGCCGCTCACCGGACCCACGTGAACAGCACGTCGGCGGCCTCGGCCGGTCCGGCGGGGCGCAGCCCGGTCAGGTCGTCCGCCGCCGCCTCGAGCGCGATCACCGGCACCACCGGGGAGCGCCCGCCGGACTCCACGGCGGCCGGGTCCCAGGTGACGACGGAGGCGCCGGCGGCCACCGCGTCGCCCTCGGCCACGAGCAGCTCGAACCCGTCGCCGGCCAGCTGGACGGTGTCGATGCCCAGGTGGGTCAGCACCCCCGCGCCGTCGGCGGTCTGGATGACGAACGCGTGCGGGTGCAGCTTGACCAGCGTGCCGGCCACCGGGGCCACCGCCGTCACGCGGCCGGTGCGGACGGGGTCGACGGCCAGGCCGGGGCCGACCAGCGCCTGGGCGAAGACCGGGTCCGGCACCTCGGCCAGCTCGATCACCCGCCCCGGCACCGGCGACAGCACGTCGAGCTGGGTCACATCAGATCCTCGATGTCGGTGGCGATGGTGTCCGCCTCGGGCCCGACCACGACCTGCACGACCTGGCCGGCCGAGATGACGCCGAACGCGCCGGCGGCCTTGAGCGCCTTCTCGTCGACCAGCGCGGCGTCGTGCACCTCGGTGCGCAGCCGCGTGGCGCACGGCTCGATCTCGACGATGTTGTCGGCGCCGCCCAGCGCCTTCAGGATCTGCTCGGCCTTGTCCATGTGTCCCCTCCGTTGGTGTGTGGTGAGAAGTGCGGGTGCCGGCTCAGCTGCCGGCCGGGTCGGTCTGGGTGACCTTGGAGAGCCCCCTGGGCGCGTCCGGGTCGAGCCCGAGCCTGCGCGCCAGCGCCTCGACCGTCAACTGTGCGGGAACGACGAGCGCCAGCGGCGCCACCGCCTCGGGCAGCTCCGGTCCGCGGACGCAGACGTCGACGGCACCGGCGAACGCGGTGTCGCCGCCGACGCCGATGGTCGCCGCGGCCCCGCGCCGACGCAGGTCGTGGGCGAGCTCCGTCAGTCCGGCGACCATGGGCCCGTCGGCCGCCGACACCAGCAGCGCGACGTGCTCGGCGTCGACGACGGCGATCGGCCCGTGCCGCAGATCGGCGTAGGACAGCCCGCGCACCGGGCGCAGGCAGGTCTCCTCGAGCTTGAGCGCGGCCTCGAGCGCCGTGCCGAACGTGATGCCACGGCCGCTGACCAGCGTCTCGGGCGTCGACGCCAGCCGCTCGGCGGCCTCGTCGACACCGTCGCGCCGCTCGATGAGCCGCCGCACCTCGGCGGGGACGCGGGCGAGGTCGGCGTCGAGGGTGCCCGGCTTCGCGGCGAAGGAGTCGGCCAGCACCGCCATGGCGGCCAGCTGCGTGGTGTACGACTTCGTGGCCGGCACCGCGCGTTCCGCGCCGGCACGCGTGACCAGCGCGAGGTCGGCCGCGGCGGCGAGCGCGCTGCCGCCGTCGTTGGTGACGGCGATGGTGCGGGCGCCGTGGGCCGCGGCCCACGCCTGGGTCTCGACGATCTCCTCGGTCTCGCCCGACTGCGACACCGACACGACGACGGCTTCGGAGAGGTCGAGGTCGGCGTGGTAGTGCGTCGCGACGCTCGGCGCGGCCAGCCCGCCGGGGACGCCCGCGTGCACCTCGAGCAGGTACCGGCCGTAGATCGCGGCGTTGTCCGACGACCCGCGGGCCACGAACAGCACCACGCGCCGGCCCTCGCTCAGCGCGCGCAGCTCGGGGCGCAGCGGCAGCAGCGCGTCGAGCGTCCGGGCGAGCGCCTCGGGCTGTTCGGCGATCTCGCGGGCCATGATCGTCTCGGTCACGCGGCTTCTCTCCTGTCGAGGGTCGGGACGGGTCGGGGCGGGGTCAGGGTGCGGTCGTGCGCCCCCGCGGCACCACCGACGGGCTGGGCCGGGCCACGGGGACCCAGAGCGTGTAGCGGTCCGAGCGGAAGGCGGAGCGGCTGTACTCGATGGCGGCGTCGCCGGTGAACGCGCGCCGCGAGATGCGCAGCACGGGCTTGCCGGGCTTGATCATGAGGAGCTTGGCCTCCTCGTGGTCGGCCTCGCCGGCGTCGATGGTGTCCTCGCCCCAGTCCGGGACCAGTCCCCGCGCGTCGAGCTCGACGTAGACGCTGGCCGGGATGCCGTCGTCGAGGAACCCGGGCAGCCGGTCGGCGGGCAGCCAGGTGTGCTCGACGGCCATGGGCTCGTCGTCGGCGAGGCGCAGCCGGTGCAGGTGGATGAGTTGCTCGCCGGTCGCCACCTTCAGCGCCTCGGCGATGTCCGGCTCGGCCGGCACGAACCCGGACGCGAGCACCTTGACACCCGCCGTCATGCCGCGGCGGGTCATCTCCTCGGTGAACGACGCCAGCCGGACCTGGAGGTCGACCTTGGGCGGCGCGACGAACGTGCCGCGGCCCTGGATGCGCTCCAGCACCCCCTCGACGACCAGCGCGTCGACGGCCTGGCGCACCGTCATGCGGGAGACGCCGAAGCGCTCGCAGAGCATGCGCTCGGAGGGCACGGGATCACCCGGCCGCAGCTCGCTCAGCACGAGGCTGCGCAGGTAGTCGCGTACCTGGAGGTACTTGAGCGGCGATCGGCGCAGGGACAGCACGGGACTCGCATCGGGTCGGGGCCGCGGGAAATCCCGTTGGCCGGTCGATTCGGACCATGCACCCCTTGACAAGCGTGAGGCGCAGCCACATTGTATGGGCCACTGGTCAAGTCATCTAGACCAGTTCCTACCAGTGTCCGAGATGTCCGGAAAGAGGGTCTCCGTGAACGTGGTCGACGGACCGGTGCCCAAACACCGGCAACTGAGAGAGATCCTGCTCGCCATGATCGAGGGCGAGCTGGTGCCCGACGCCCCGGTCCCCTCGGAGCGTGAACTGGTCGCCCGGTTCAAGGTCAGCCGGGCCACGGTCCGCGAGGCCGTCGGCCGGCTGGTCGCCGAGGGCCGGCTCTACCGCGTCCGCGGCAAGGGCACGTTCGTGGCCGCCGCGAGCATCGAGTCGCAGATGCACCTGTCCTCGTTCACCGAGGACATGCGCCGCCGCGGCCACAAGCCGTCCACCGTCGTGCTCGGCGCCGACGAGACCGCGGCCCCGCCGCCGGCCCGGGCCGCGCTGGGCCTCGACGTCACCGACCGCGCCTACCGCATCGAGCGGCTGCGCTCGGCCGACGGCGCCCCCATGGCGCACGAGGTGTCGTGGCTGCCGGCCGCGCCGCTGCCCGGGCTGCTGGAACGCGACCTCACCAGCTCGGTCTACTCGATCCTCGCGCACGACTACGGCCGCGTCCTCGACTCCGCCGCCCAGACGGTCTGGGCCGAGGGCGCCGACCCGCTGCGCGCCCGGCTGCTGCGGGTCCCGCCGGCCGCGCCGCTCCTGGTCTTCCGGAAGACCTCCTACGCCGCCGGGCGGCCGATGGAGCACGTCACCTCGTGGTACCGCGCCGACCGGTACCAGGTGCACATGACGCTGGAACGAACCCCCCACCAGGGCTCCGGCCCGGGACATCACCTGTAGAGGAGACGCACGTGAACCGTCAGTTCCTCGCCGCGAGAGGGGCGATGCGATGAGCACGGCGACCGCCACGATGACCGGGAAGCGCGGCTTCCCCGGACTGGCCGTCCTGCAGCGCATCGGCCGCAGCCTCATGCTGCCGATCGCCGTCCTGCCGGCCGCGGCGCTGCTGCTGCGGCTCGGCTCCAACGACATGCTGGGCGGCGAGCCGGGCACGGTAGCCCCGGGGATGCCGGCCGGCCTGGCCCAGTACGACGGCCTGCACTGGCTGCAGCCTGTGTCGGAGGTGGTCGGCGCAGCCGGCGCCGGCATCTTCAACAACCTGCCGCTGATCTTCGCGCTGGGCGTCGCCATCGGGTTCGCCCGCAAGGCCGACGGCTCGACGGCGCTGGCCGCCGTCGTCGGCTACCTGGTCTACAAGAGCGTGTCCGACGCGATGTCGCCGCACGTCCTCGACCGGGCGGCTGAGGGCGAGACGCAGGAGCTGATCAACTTCGGGGTGCTGGGCGGCATCATCATGGGTCTCACCGCCGCCCTGCTGTGGCAGCGGTTCTACCGGGTGAAGTTCCCGCCGTACCTCGCGTTCTTCGGCGGCCGCCGGTTCGTGCCGATCATCACCGCGTTCGTGGCGATCTTCATCGCCGTCGGCATGGCCTTCCTCTACAAGCCGTTCGACGACGGGCTGACCAACCTCGGCGAGTGGGTCACCGAGAACGACGTGCTGGGCGGCGGCCTCTACGGCTTCCTCAACCGGCTGCTCATCCCGCTGGGTCTGCACCACATCCTCAACTCGTTCCCCTGGTTCCAGCTGGGCGAGTACACGACCCCGGCCGGCGACGTCGTCCAAGGCGACATCTTCCGCTTCCTCAACGGCGACCCGACCGCCGGCGCGTTCATGACCGGGTTCTTCCCGATCATGATGTTCGCGCTGCCGGCCGCCGCGCTGGCCATCTGGCAGACCGCGAAGCCGGCGCAGAAGAAGATCGTCGGCGGCATCATGCTCGGCGCCGCGCTGACCTCGTTCCTCACCGGTGTCACCGAGCCGCTGGAGTTCTCGTTCCTGTTCGTCGCGTTCCCGCTGTACTTCATCCACGCGGTGCTGACGGGCACGGCGCTGGCACTGACGAACGCCCTGGACATCCGCGACGGGTTCGGGTTCTCGGCCGGCTTCATCGACTACGCGATCAACTTCCGCATCGCCGAGAAGCCGCTCCTGCTCATCGTCATCGGCCTGGGCTACGCGGTCGTCTACTACTTCCTGTTCCGCTGGGTGATCACCAAGTGGAACCTGCGGACTCCGGGCCGCGAGGACGACGACGAGGCGGTGCAGGCCTCGCTCGGCGAGGAGGCCGCGGAGATCGTCCAGGAGGAGGAGCGGGAGAAGGTCCCGGCGGGCGCGCCCGCGGAAGACCGGCCGGTGGCGAGTGCGCCGCCGCCCGCTCCGGAGCCGCCGGCGCCGCCGTCGCAGAACGGCGAGCCGAGGTAACGGAATCGCTGTGAGCATCGGCACTTCCCGCCCACACCCGGGCGGGAAGTGCCGATGATCGTGTGGAGGAGCAGTTCGAGGAGGAACGTCGTGGCAGTGTTCAGCGGAGTGGGTGTCAGTTCGGGGCGTGCGGTCGGGCCGGTGGTGCGTATGCCGGATCCGGTGGCCGAGCCGGCGGCGGACGCGCGACCGGCCGACGGCGCCGACTTCGCCGCCGAGAAGGCCCGCATCGCGACCGCCGCCGAGCAGGTCCGCGCCGACCTCGAGCACCGGGCGACGACGGCGCACGGCGAGGGCTCCGCGGTGCTCGAGGCGACGGCGCTCATGGCGGCCGACCCCACGCTGGTCACGGCGGCGCAGAAGAAGGTCGACGACGGGACGGCGCCGGCCCGCGCCGTGTGGGAGGCGGCGGCCGAGGTCCAGGCGATGCTCGAGTCGCTCGGGGGCTACATGGCCGAGCGGGCCCGCGACGTCGCCGACGTACGCGACCGCATCGTCGCCGTGCTCGACGGCCGCCCGGCGCCGGGCGTGCCCGAGCGCGACGAGCCGTTCGTCCTGGTGGCGCACGACCTCGCCCCCGCAGACACCGCCACGCTCGACCCCTCGACCTGCCTGGCGCTGGTGACCGAGGGCGGCGGGCCGACGTCGCACACGGCGATCCTGGCCCGGGCGCTCGGGCTGCCGGCGGTCGTCGCCGCGGCGGGCATCCTCGACGTCGCCGAGGGCACCGTCGTCCTGGTCGACGGCGGCGCCGGGACCATCGAGGCGGATCCGTCCGCCGACACCGTCGCGCAGGTCCGGGCCGCGGCCGCCCGCGAGTGGACCTTCGACGGCACCGGCCGCACGGCCGACGGGCATCGCGTCCAGCTGCTGGCCAACGTCGGCGATCCCAAGGGCGCGGCGGCCGCCGCCGAGGCCGGTGCCGAGGGCGTCGGGCTGTTCCGGACGGAGTTCTGCTTCCTCGACCGCGCCGAGGAGCCCACGGTCCAGGAGCAGGTCGAGCAGTACCGCGCGGTGCTGGAGCCGTTCGCCGGCAGGAAGGTCGTCGTCCGTACGCTCGACGCCGGCGCGGACAAGCCGCTGCCGTTCCTCACCGATGCGACGGAGGCCAACCCCGCCCTCGGCGTCCGCGGCTACCGGACCGCCGTCCGGCACCCCGAGGTGCTCGACCACCAGCTCGAGGCCATCGCCCGGGCGGCCACGACCTCCGGCACCGAGGTGTGGGTCATGGCGCCCATGGTCTCGACCGCCGGCGAGGCCGCCGACTTCGTCGAGCGCGCCCACGCCCACGGCCTGGCGATCGCCGGCGTCATGGTCGAGGTGCCGGCGCTCGCGCTGACCGCCGACGCGCTGATGTCGGAGGTCGCGTTCGCCAGCCTCGGCACCAACGACCTCACCCAGTACACGATGGCGGCGGACCGCCTGCTCGGCGACCTGGCCGCGCTCAACGACGCCTGGCAGCCGGCCGCGCTGCGGCTGGTGCACCTGACGGCGGAGGCGGGCGTCCAGGCGGACCGGCCGGTGGGCGTCTGCGGTGAGGCCGCGGCCGACCCCGCGCTCGCCGTCGTGCTGACCGGCCTCGGCGTGACCAGCCTGTCGATGACGGCGCGGGCCATCCCCGAGGTCGCGGCGACGCTGCTCTCCGTCACCCGCGACGAGTGCGTCCGGCTGGCCGAGCTGGCGCTGTCCGCCCCCGACGCCCGGGCCGCCCGCGCCGCCGTCCACGCCGAGCTCCCGCCCCTCATCTGAAGCGCTAGTGTCGTGAGTCAATAGTTCGTATTTAGTGGGTAGGCTTTGCGGGTGCCGAGTCCGGTTGCCCCTGTTGTGACGTTGACTGATGAGGAGCGGTCGCAGCTGTTGACGTGGTCGCGGCGGCCGACGAGCGCGAATGCGTTGGCGGTGCGGTCGCGGATCGTGCTGGCCGCTGGTGACGGGCTGGGGAACACCGCGATCGCGCAGAAGCTCGGGATCGCGGTGTCGAGTGCGCGTAAGTGGCGCTCGCGGTTCGTCGCCGACCGACTCGATGGCCTGCTTGATGAACCGCGCCCTGGCCGGCCCCGCACGGTTGGTGACGAGCAGGTCGAGGCGGTGATCACCCGGACGCTGGAGACGACGCCGAAGGATGCGACGCACTGGTCGACTCGGTCGCTGGCGGCCGAGCTGGGCCTGTCGCAGTCCGCGGTCTCGCGGATCTGGCGGGCCTTCGGCCTGCAGCCGCACCGGCAGGAGTCGTGGAAGCTGTCCAAGGACCCGCTGTTCGTCGACAAGGTCAAAGACGTCGTGGGTCTCTACCTCGACCCGCCCGAGCGGGCCGTGGTGCTGTGCGTGGACGAGAAGTCCCAGATCCAGGCCCTGGACCGCACGGCCCCGATCCTGCCCATGCTCCCGGGCACCCCGCAGCGCGCCACCCATGACTACAAGCGCTACGGCACGTCCAGCCTCTACGCCGCCCTCGACCTCGCCACCGGCCAGGTCATCGGCTCGCTGCACGCCCGCCACCGAGCGATCGAGTTCAAGAAGTTCCTGGCCAAGATCGACGCCGAGGTGCCCGCGGAACTCGACGTGCACGTCGTGCTCGACAACGCCTCGACCCACAAGACACCGGCCGTGAAGCGATGGCTGATCGAACACCCCCGCTTCACGCTCCACTTCACCCCGACCAGCTCCTCATGGCTCAACCTGGTCGAACGCTGGTTCGGCGAGCTGACCACGAAGAAACTCCAACGCGGCACCCACCGGTCAGTCCGCGAACTCAACACCGACATCCGCGCCTGGATCGACACCTGGAACGACAACCCCAGGCCCTACGTCTGGACCAAGACCGCCGACCAGATCCTCGAACCCATCGCCAGATACTGCACGCGAATTAACGACTCAGGACACTAGCTAGGCGGCACCAGCGCCGAGGCGGGCGTCGACGGCGTCGGCGGAGAACACGTGGTCGACGACCATGATGCGGGCGCCCTCGATGGCGGCGCGGTCCTGCAGCGCCGACGCGGTGATGGTGAGGTCGCGGGTCGCCAGCGGCACCGTCCGCTCGTACAGCGACTCGCGGACCCCGATGAGGAAGTGCTCGTGCGTCATCGCCATGGAGCCGCCGATGACCAGCACCCCGGGGTTGAGCAGCGCCACCGCCGTCGCCAGCACCTCGCCGAGCAGCTGTCCCGCCGTCCGCACCAGGGCGATCGCGTCGGCGTTGCCGGCCTGGACCAGCCGGGCCACGTCGGTCGCCGTCTCGGCCGCGATGCCGCGGTCGGCCAGCTGCCGGACCAGCGCGCCGCCGCTGGCGTGGGCGGCCAGGCAGCCGTTGGCGCCGCACGCGCACAGGGCTCCGGCGACGGGGTGGGCGATGCGGATGTGCCCGATGTCGCCGGCGCCGCCCGCGATGCCGCGTTCCGGCCGGCCGTCGATGATCAGCCCGGCGCCGATGCCGGTGCCGACCTTGACGTAGAGCAGGCTCGGCACGTCCGGGTGGAACCGCCGGGCCTCGCCCAGCCCCATGAGGTTCGCGTCGTTGTCGACCAGGGTGGGCACCCCGAAGCGCTCCTCGAACACCGTCGTCACCGGGTGGTCGTCCCAGCCGGGCATGATCGGCGGCTGCTGCAGCCGCCGGGTCGCGACGTTTACCGGCCCGGGGACGCCGATGCCGATGCCGCACAGCCGCTCCCGGGCGCCGTCGCCGGCCGAAGCCAGCAGCGCCGAGAACCCGTCCAGCACCGCCGACAGCACCGGGTCCGGCCCGTCCTGGATCCGGATCCGGTCGGTGCTCTCGGCCAGGATCGCGCCGGCGGCGTCCTGCAGCGCCAGCCGGGCGTGCGTCGCGCCGAGGTCGGCCGTCAGCACGTACTTGTCGGAGTCGACGAACGACAGCGCCTTCGCCGGTCGCCCCGCCACGCCGGAGTGCATGGCGGCCGCCTCGCTCAGGTAGCCGGCCGCCGTCAGCATGGCCAGCCGCTGGGTCAGCGTCGAGCGGGACAGCCCGGTCTGCTCCTGCAGCTCGCGCCGCGTGCTGACCTCGCCGGAGCGGACCAGCTCGAGGATCCGGCCTGCCGTCGTCCCGCTCATCCCTTCTCCGCGCCGCTGGTCAGCCCCTCGACGAGCATCCGCTCGGCCAGGAAGAACAGCGCGATGATCGGCACGGTGAGCACCACCGAACCGGCCATGAGCACCGTCGTGGGGACCTCGATGGACCCCGACAGCCGCGACAGGCCGAGGCTGACGGTCCAGTTGTCGCGCCGCTCGACCAGGAACAGCAGCGCGAACAGGAACTCGTTCCACGCGATCATGAACACGTACAGCCCGGTCGCGATGAGCGACGGCATCGACAGCGGCAGGCTGATGCGCCGGATGACGCCGAAGCGCGTGCACCCGTCGATCAGCGCCGCCTCCTCGAGCGACACCGGGATGGTCGCGAAGTAGTTGCGCAGCATGTAGATCGCCACGGGCACAGTCTGCGCCACGTACACCACCGCCAGCGCCAGCAGGTTGCCCCGGAGGCTGAGCTGCGAGAACAGCACGAACAGCGGGATGGCCAGCAGGATCGGCGGGAACAGGTAGACGATGAGGAACAGGTAGCCCGACGCGCCGCGGCCGCGGAAGGCCAGCCGGCTGACGGCGTAGGCGCCGAGGATCGAGGCCACCAGCGTGACGATGACGGTGACGCTCGCGACCAGCAGGCTGTTGCCCATGTAGCCGAGGAAGCCCTGGCCGCCGTCGTCGACGGAGGTGAGCACCTCGCGGTAGGTGTCGGTGGTGAACTCCGACGGCGACACCCAGAGCCGCCCGGGCTCGAGCAGCACCTCGGCGATCGGGCGGACCGACAGCACCAGCATGTAGAGGAACGGCACGATCGTCGACAGCGCGAGCACGACGATCGCGATGACCCGCAGCGATCCCCAGATGCGCTCCTCGCGGCTGCGCGGGAAGCGGCGGCGGCGCGACGACGGCGGCAGCGGCGGCCGGCCGGGTGGCGCGGCGGGGGTGGTGGCGACGGTGTCCACGCTCACGACGTCTCCCCTCGGCCCGCGGCCGTCCGCATGTAGATCGCGATGAACACGGTCAGCACCCCGGCCAGGACCAGCGACTGGGCGGCGGCCGCGCCGATGTCCGTACGGGCGGTCAGGAACTCGTACACCCGGATCGACACGACCTCGGTGCCGGCGCCGCCGCCGGTCAGCAGGTAGATGTCGTCGAACTTGTTGAAGGTGAGGATGAACCGCAGGATCGTCAGCAGCGCGATGACGGGCATGAGCTGTGGCAGCGTGATGTAGCGGAAGCGCTGCCAGATCGACGTCCCGTCCACCACGGCGGCCTCGTCCAGCTCGCCGGGCAGCGCCTGCAGCCGGGCGATGATGAACAGGAACGCGAACGGGAAGTACCGCCAGGCCTCGAACGCGATGACCGTCAGCAGCGCCAGCGGCACCGTCACGTCGACCCCGAACAGCCCCACCGCGTAGTCGCGCTGCGACAGGAACGGCACCGGCTCATCCCAGCCCAGGAACCGCGTGCCCCAGGCGTTGACGATGCCGAACTGCGGGTTCAGCGCGACCGTCCACACGAACGTCGCCGCGACGACGGGAGCGACGTACGGCAGCAGCATGGCCGCCCGCAGCACGCCGCGCCCGCGGAACGGCTTGCGCAGCGCCAGCGCGGCGATCAGCCCGATGACGATCGAGCCGAGCGTCGCGCCGACGGTGTAGATGACGGTGGTCCACAGCGACGACCAGAACCCGGACGAGCCGAACACCGTCGTGAAGTTGTCGACGTTGTACTCGCCGAAGAACCCGGCGTCGCGCAGGTTGATCAGCCGGACGTCCTGGAACGCCAGCGAGATGGTCCAGACGACCGGCAGCACTACGACGACGACCACGATGAGCAGCGTCGGCGAGATGAGCCGGTAGGCGAGCCGGGCCTCCTGGCGGGTCAGGGTGTCGGTGCGGGGCACCCGGTCACTCCAGGCTCTGCTGGATCTCGGACACCGCGGCCTGGGCCTGCTGGGCCGCCTCCTCGCCCGTACCGCTGCCGCTGACCAGCTCGTTCAGCGCGGCCGCGACGGGCAGTTCGCCGAGCGCGGCGCCCACCAGCTGGCCCTCGCCCTGCTCGAACCCCCAGCGCTGGATGGTCTCGGCGCTGGTCCGAACGGTCTCGAGCGTCTCGGCGTCGTAGAAGTCCGAGAGCGGCGCCTTGGTGTCGACGCCGGCGTCGAGGCCCTCCCACGCCGTGACGTACTCCTCGGGGGCGTCGGCGGTGCCCAGCCGGGTCGGGACCTTGCCCTCGGGGGCGACGGCGAGCCAGTCGACGTAGCCGTCGGAGAGCATGTACTGGACGAACTGCGACGACGGTTCGGTCGCGGAGTCGGCGGTCAGCACCCACGACGTGATCTCGCCGTACGACGCCGCCTCGTCGCCGCTGGGTCCCTCGACGGCCGTCACGACGCCGCTGTTCTGCGCGAGGAACGTGGGGTCGGCCCGGCACTCGGTGCAGGTGGGCAGGGCGTCGTTGCGCAGTCCGGCCAGCTCGTCGAGGATGAACGACGACCACACGACCATGGCGGCCTGCCCGGCGAAGTACGTGGCCCGGGTGGTGTCGACGTCCTGGTTGCCGGCCACGGAGTAGTCGCGCACCAGGTCGGCGTAGAAGTCGAAGGTCTCGGCGCACTCCGGCGAGTCCAGTGTGACGGTGCCCTCGTCGTCGACGAGCTGGCAGCCGTTGCCCAGGGCGAAGTACTCGAAGCTCTGCTGGGTGAACGCGTCGCCGGGGATGGTCGGCGCGACGATGCCGGCGACGGCGTCGCTGTCCAGCGCCTCGGCGGCGGCCGTGATGGCGTCGAACGTCGTCGGCGGCTCCAGCCCGGCCGCCTCGAACAGGTCCTTGCGGTAGACCATGAGCTGCGGCCAGCCGTCGCTGGGCACCGCCAGCTGGGCGTCGCCGTCGCGGGTCAGCTCGAGCGCGGCCTGGGCGAAGGTGTCCTCGCCGAGCTCGTCGACGATGCTCGCCGGCGTCTCGGTGTCGAGCAGCTCGTTGACGGCCATGGACTGCACACCGGCCAGCGAAGTCGCGCCGATGACGTCGGGCAGGTCGCCGGCGGCCGCCGACGAGGTGATGAGCTGGTCGAAGTCGTTCTCGGCTACCGACACCAGCTCGACCTCGACACCGGAGGACTGGCTGAAGGCGTCGGCGATGGCCTCGATGGCGGTGACGCGGTCGGCGATGTCCTCGACCACCCACACGGTGATGCTGTCGGCGTCCTGCGATCCGCCGCCGCTGTCGTCGTCGCCACCGCCGCACGCGGCGAGCGCGACGGACCCGGCCAGAAGGGCGGCGGCCCCGCGGCCGATGCTGGTTGCTCTCATGCGAACCTCTCAACGTCGAGAGAATGGCAAGCTCTCTTGGGTTACGGTCATGAAACACCTAATAATGTCCGATGACAAGACATAATCTGTCTGTTCTTTGACGAAATAGGGGTGTGTCCCATGCCGCAGGTCGTGCAGTTCACCGGGCCCCGTCAGGTCGGCGTGGCCGAGGAGCCGGCGTCGCCGCTGGGCGCGGGCCAGGTCCGCATCGCCACGTGGTACTCCGGCATCTCCGCCGGCACCGAGCTGACCGCCTACCGCGGCTCGAACCCGTACCTGACGAAGACCTGGGACGCGGCGTCGCGGCTGTTCACCGAGGGTGCGCCCGCGTTCTCGTACCCGGTGTCCGGCTGGGGCTACCAGGAGGTCGGGCAGGTCGTCGAGGTGGCGCCGGACGTGGCGACGCCGCGGGTCGGTGACGTCGTCTACGGCATCTGGGGGCACCGCGCCGAGACGGTGGTGCCGGCGGCCATCGCGGCCCGGCGGCTGCTCCCGGCCGGCCTCGACCCGGTGCACGGCGTCTTCGCCCGCGTCGGCGCCATCGCGCTCAACGCCGTCCTGGCCGCCGACGTGCATCTCGGCGAGCACGTGGTGGTCTTCGGGCAGGGCGTCATCGGGCTGCTCGCGACCCGGCTGGCGGAGCTCAACGGCGCCTCCGTGGTGGCGGTCGACGGCTTGCCCGACCGGGTCGCGCTGGCGTCGCGGTTCGGGGCGGCGCACGCGCTGCGCGCCGACGTGCCGGGCGGCGCGGCGGTGACGGTGCGCTCGGTCACCGGCGGAGCAGGCGCGGACACCGCCATCGAGCTGAGCGGCAACTACCGCGCACTGCACGAGGCCGTCCGGTCCGTGCGGCCGGCGGGGCGGGTGGTGGCGGCGGGCTTCTACCAGGGCGAGGCAGGTGGGCTGCTGCTGGGCGAGGAGTTCCACCACAACCGGGTCGAGATCGTGGCCAGCCAGATCGGCGGCACCCCGCGGGCGCTCGGCGACCGCTGGAACCACGACCGTCTGCTGCGGGTGTTCATGGACCTGGTGGCCGCGGGCCGGGTGGATGTCGCGCCGCTGGTGTCGCACGTCGTCCCGGTCACGGAGGTCGCGAGCGCGTTCGAGCTGATCGACCAGCGCCCGGCCGAGGCGCTGCAGGTGGTGCTGGGCTTCCCGGCCGCACCCTGAGTCAGCCGGGCGCGAGCAGGGCGGCGTCGCGGCTGGGCGGGACGCCGAACTGGCGGCGGTACTCGCGGCTGAACTGCGAGGGGCTGTCGTAGCCCACGCGATAGCCGACGCCGGTGACGTCGCCCGGGTGGGCGGCCAGCAGCAGCCGCGCCTCCTGGAGCCGGATCTGCTTCTGGAACTGGATCGGGCTCATGGCGGTGACGGCCAGGAAGTTGCGGTGGAAGGCCGAGACGCTCATGCCGGCCAGCCGCGCGACGTCCTCGACCCGGAACGACTCGCGGTAGTGGTCGCGGATCCAGCCGACCGCCCGGGCGACGTGGCTGAGGCTGCTGTCGGCGAGGCCGAGTTGGCGGACGACGGCGCCCTGCTCGCCGCTGACCAGGCGCCAGAGCAGCTCGCGCAGCACCAGCGGCGCGAGCACGGCACGGTCGCGCGGCTGGTCGAGCAGCCGCAGCAGCCGGACGACGGTGTCGAGCAGCTCGGCGGGGGCGTCGCTGACGGCGAGGGCCGACGGCGCCGCGGCGCCGTCGCGGGGGAGGGCGGCCGGGCCGGCCTGCAGCAGCACCTCGGCGACGGCGGCCGGCCGCAGGACCAGCCCGAACCCCAGCGCCGGCCGCTGGGGCGTCGCGCCGACGAAGTGCCCGGTGACCGGCAGGTCGACCGACGCCACGAGGTACTGGCCGGCGCGGTAGTCGTAGACGCGCTCGCCCAGCGCCAGCCGCTTCTCGCCCTGCGCGATGAGCGCCAGCACGGTGCCGGACATGGACGCCGACGGCGGGTCGGAGCGGTCGACCCTCGAGACCAGGACGTCCTCGATGGCCGTGGTGGTGTCGGGGCGGGCGTGCCGCTCGATCAGCCGGCGCAGCTCGTCGAGACGGTCGTGCATAGTCCGATCCTTGCAATGTCGAGAGGATCGGGCAAGTGCTGAAGAGGATCGATCTAGTAGATCACCTGCCTGACCTGGTCTGATGAAGGAGTCAGCACCGACACCGAATCGAACAGGCAGGTCAGTCATGCGAGTCGCCATCGTCACCGGCGCCAGCTCGGGCATCGGGCAGAGCGCGGCCGTCCAGCTCGCCGCGCGCGGCCACGGCGTCGTCCTCACCTACCACCGCAACGAGGACGGCGCGCTGGACACCGTCGCGCGCATCGAGAAGGACGGCGGCACGGCCGTCGCGCTGCCGCTCGACGTCGCCGACACCGCCGCCTTCCCGGCGTTCCGCGACGCCGTCGCCGCCGCCCTGCGCGACCGGCGGGACCCCTGGGGCCGCGACACCGTCGACGTCCTGGTCAACAACGCCGGGTTCGCCGAGGCCGTGCCGTTCGCGGACATGACCGAGGACCGGTTCGACCGGCTCTACCGCGGGCTGTTCAAGGGCCCGTACTTCCTCACCCAGGCGCTGCTGCCGCTGCTGGCCGACGGTGCCGCCGTCGTCAACGTCACCAGCAGCTCCGCGCTCGCCGCCGAGGCCGAGCCGGGGTACTCCGCCTATGCGGCGATGAAGGGCGGCCTCGCCGTCGCCACCCGCTACCTCGCCAAGGAGCTCAGCCCGCGCGGCATCCGGGTCAACGCCGTCGCGCCCGGCCCCACCCGCACGCGCCTGGGCGACGACGCCTTCGAGCGGTTCCCCGAGGTCATCGCGCCCCTCGCCGCTAGGACCGCGCTCGGCCGGGTCGGCGAGCCCGACGACGTCGGCCTGGCCATCGCGATGCTGGCCGGCGAGGAGGGGCGCTGGATCACCGCCCAGCACCTCGAGGTGGCCGGCGGCTACGGGCTCTGAGTCGCCTCGGCGGGTTCGTAGTCGATCGACAGCTGCTCCGGCACGCTGACCCGGGCGACGTCGTCGACGACGGTGAACGTCGCCGCCCGGCAGGTCGCGGTGGGCAGCGTCGACACGACGTACGGGTCGGCGTCGGTGCCCTTGCCGGAGGCCACGACGACGGCGATCCGCGCGGCGGCGGGGTCGGCCTGGCAGTCGTCGAGCCCCAGCTGGCTCCAGAGCGCGTCGCCGGCCGGGGTGTCCGAGCGCACCAGCTCGCCGATGGACGGTGCCGACGCGCCGCCGCCACCCCCGCCGTCGCCGGAGTCGTCGTCGGGCGAGGCCAGCAGCAGCTGGTAGCCTATGCCACCGGCGGCGGCGACGATGCCCGCGGCGAGCATGATCCGCCCGCCGCGGTTCAGGCGCGTGTCCGGCGCCCAGTACCCGGCGCGGTCCAGCAGGGTCTCGCGCACCGTGCTGTAGACGCCGAGCGCCTGCTGCACGGAGTCGCGGCGGACCGTGGCGCGGCTCAGCTCCAGCTCGGCGGCGGCGACGGCGGCCGCGTCCGGCCGAGCGGGCTTCTGCGCGGCGGCGAGCGCCTGCTGGCGCACGGCGACCTCGCGGGACCAGCGGGTCGCCGCGGCCCGCAGCGCGCGCAGCGTCGCGAGGTAGTCGGCGAGGGTTCCGGCGTCGGACGGCAGGTAGAACCGCGGGTTCGCGTTGATCTCCGCGATGTACGTCGCCGGCAGGTTGCCCAGCTCGAACGCCGTCGGGCGCAGCAGCTGCACCGCCTGGTAGATCAGCACGCCGACCCCGACCACGCCGGCCGCGCCCACGACCCAGGCGGCGCTGAGCTGCCAGGTGTCGTCGGTCCAGCTGAGCTTCGGCGTGGTGACGAAGCCCTTCGCGAACATCGCGGCGCCCACCGCGGCGAAGGCGGCCACCATCCACTTGACCGTCGCCCGCAGGTCGTCGGCGGCGTCGTCCCAGGCCGGCGCAGCGGGATCGGCGCCGGCCGGGCCGGACCCGCCGGCCGCCGCGGCGTCGGGTCCTTTGGGCTTCAGCTCCGCGGTGAGCTGCCAGGCGCCGTCCGGGTTCTCGCCCGCGGTCATGCCCCGGCGCCGGGGAAGTCGTCCTCGACCGGGCGCAGCAGCGGCCCGTCGGGCGTCTGGATGATCCAGGTCCCGGGCGGGTCCTGGTAGGTCCAGGTCAGGCCGTCCTCGATCTTGATGTCACCGTGCTTCGGACTCATGACTTCCCCCCAGAAGTGCGATCGCGTCGTCCGAGTATGGCCGGGAATCGCCCGGTGCGCACCGGCCGAACGGACGGACAATCCACTGGCGCCGGCGCGGGGCCGTGGTGTGTGCTCGGGGCATGTCGACCCCACCCCAGAACCCCGTGGCCATCGTGACCGGCGGCGCTCGCGGCATCGGTGCTGCCGTCGCCGCCCGCCTGTCCCGCGAGGGGCACACCGTCGCCGTCCTCGACCTCGACGAGGCGGCAGCGGCGGACACCGCTGGCGCCATCACCAGGGCCGGCGGCCGTGCGCTCGCCGTCCGCTGCGACGTCGCCGACGAGGCCTCCGTCACAGCCGCGACCGACCGCGTGGTCGCCGAGCTCGGCCCGCCCACCGTGCTGGTGAACAACGCCGGCGTCGGCCCGGTCGCGCCCATCACCGAGATGACGGCCGAGCAGTGGGACCACATGCTCGGCATCAACCTGCGCGGCCACTTCCTGGTCACGCGCGCCGTCGTCGGGCACCTCGTCGCCGCCGGCTGGGGTCGCATCGTCAACATCTCCAGCATCTCCGCGCTCGGCGACGACGGCCGGTCGCACTACTCCAGCGCGAAGGCCGGGCTGCTCGGGTTCACCAAGTCGCTGGCGCTCGAGCTCGCGCCGCACGGCGTCACCGTCAACGCCATCGGGCCCGGCTTCATCGTCAGCGACATGACGGCGGCCAGCGCGCGGCGGGTGGGCCGGACCTTCGAGGAGCACCAGCGAGCCGCCGCGGGGTCGATCCCGGTGGGCCGCGTCGGCCAGCCCGCGGACATCGCGCACACCGCGTCGTACCTGATCAGCCCCGATGCCGGGTTCGTCACGGGCCAGGTGATCTACGTCGCCGGCGGTCCCGTGGGCTGACCCCGTCGTACTCGCTCGCCTCCCCGTGCGGATGCGCCCATTGACGGGATATGGGATATCTGACTACTCTCTCGCCTGAGGCGCGAATCGTGGACACAGGGAGGTGTCATGGGTACGACAGGCGGGCGATCGGTGGCCGCGTGGACGGCACGCGCGGCGGGGGTCCTGGCCGCGGCGGCGCTGCTCACCGCGTGCGGAAGCGGCTCCGACGACGAGACCAGCGGCGACGGCGACGGCGGTGCCACCACGCTCTCGCTGTGGCACTACTACGGGACGCCCGACACCCCGACCGGGGCGGCCCTGCAGGGCCTGCTCGACCGGTACGAGGAGGAGCACGACGGCGTCACCATCGAGGCGCGGCACATCCCGTTCGGCGACTTCACCCGGACGCTGCTGCAGTCCGCGGCCGGCGGCGACCTGCCCGACATCGCCCTGATCAACGGCTTCACCACGCAGGCGCTGGCCGACGCCGGCGTCATCCAGGACCTCAGCGACCGCGTCGACGAGTGGGGCGAGGCCGACCGCTACTTCGAGACCGGCTGGCAGACCACGCAGGTCGACGGCGCGACCTACGCGATCCCGCACGTGGCCGACGCGTACGCCGTCTACTACAACGAGACCATGCTGGCCGAGGCCGGCCTCGAGCCGCCCACCACCTGGGCGGAGATGCAGGACCACGCCACGCAGCTGTCCGACGGCGAGCGCTACGGGCTCGCCTTCAGCGGCATCGAGGGCGACGAGGGTGCGACGGCGCTGGTCATCCGGCTGCTCGCGGCCGGCGGCGACCCCGCGCAACTGGACTCCGAGGCCGGTGTCACGGCACTGACCCAGTTCTCCGACATGATCGCCGGCGGAGCGGTGTCCAACGGCGTCCTCACCTGGAACGAGGAGGACGTCAAGAACCAGTTCGCCAACGGCCAGGCCGCCATGATGATCAACTCGGCGACCTATCTGAGCGTCCTGGCCGAGGAGAACCCGGAGCTGCAGTGGAACGTCGCGCTGCTGCCCACCGACGCCCAGGCGTCCACGTTCCTCAGCCAGGAGAACCTCGCCATCAGCACGTCGACGGAGAACGCCGACGCCGCGTGGGACGTCATCGCCTGGATGCAGCAGCCCGACGTGCTCGCCGAGTACCTGCCCGAGCGGAACAAGCTGGCCGCGCGCGACGACGTCGACACCGGCGACGACCCCGTCCGGGCGATCTTCGCCGAGCAGCTGCAGCAGGCCTGGGCGCCCGAGGGCGACCTCGCCGCGGCGTCGTCGGAGGTGCTGACCCGCATCCAGGGCGCGCTGCAGGCGGCGGCGGGCGGTGGCGCGAGCCCCGCGGACGCCGTGGCCGAGGCGCAGGGCCAGATCGACGAGGCGCTGGCGAACGTCGAGTGACCACCACGCTCAACGAGCCGGGAACGGCGAACAGGACCCCTCCGGTCCGGGCCCCGCGGCGGGCCCGGCACTGGGGCGACCACCTGTTCGTCGTTCCCGCGGTCGTCTTCGTGCTGGCGACCGTGCTGTACCCGCTGGTCTTCAACATCGACCTCAGCTTCCGCGACGTCGGCGTGGGCGAGATCGTCACCGGCGGGGCCGAGTGGGTCGGCTGGGAGAACTACGCCGACCAGCTCGGCCGCGACGAGTTCTGGCACGCGCTGGTGATCTCGCTGCTCTACACCGGCCTGGCGGTCGCCGTCGCGTTCGCGCTCGGCATGGCGCTGGCGGTCTACTTCAACCAGCGCTTCCCCGGCCGCAACATCATGCGCTCGCTGCTGCTGCTCGCCTGGATCCTCCCGACGGTGGTCAGTGCGAACGTCTGGCGGTGGATGCTCGACGGCAGCTACGGGCTGATCAACACGCTGCTCGAGGCCGTGGGGCTGCTCGACGGCGACCTGTTCTGGCTGGCCCGGCCGGTGCCGGCGCTGTTCGCCGTCGTGTTCGCGACGGCGTGGTCGTTCACGCCGTTCATCATGATCCTGCTGCTGGCCGGGCTGCAGGGCATCCCGGACACGCTCTACGAGGCCGCGAAGATCGACGGCGCCGGGGCCTGGCGGCGGTTCACCAGCGTGACGATGCCGCTGCTGAAGCCGGTCAACCTGACGGCGCTGCTGCTCTGCTTCATCTCCACGTTCAAGACCTTCGACACGGTGTTTCTGATGACCCGCGGCGGTCCGGGCGAGGCCACGATGATCCTGCCGATCTACGCCTACAACGAGGCGTTCGAGTTCTTCCGGTTCGACACCGGCGCCGTCGCGACCACGCTCATGCTGGTGGTGCCGCTCGGCCTGTCGGTCTTCTACTTCCGCTCGCTGCGTCGCGAGGAGGCCGCATGACCACGGCGGTCCGCAGACGGCGTTGGCTCATGGTCGGTGGCGTGCTCATCACGGCGGTCTACCTGCTGCCGGTGTACTGGATGCTGGCGACGTCGTTGAAGGAGTCCTCGGACATCTTCTCGACGCCGCCGGACCTGTTCCCGTCGCCGATCAGCCTGACGTCCTACACCGAGACGGTCGTGAACCACGCCGGCATCGGCCGCGGCCTGCTCAACAGCACCGTCATCGCCGTCGGGACCACAGTGGTGACGCTGGCGGTCGCGGTGCCGGCGGCGTACGCGCTGGCCCGGCTGCGGGTCCGGTTCGTGGCGCTGCTGATGCTGCTGTTCCTGGTCGTGCAGATGATCCCGGCCGTGAACCTCGCGCTGCCGATGTTCGTGATCTTCAGCCGGGCCGACCTCGTCAACTCCTACGTGGGGCTGACCCTGGCGAACTGCTCGCTGGCGATCCCGCTGGCCATCACGATCCTGCGGCCGTACTTCCTGTCCGTGCCCGGCGAGGTCATCGAGGCGGCCAAGATCGACGGCTGCACCACGTGGACGGCGTTCCTGCGGGTCGCGCTGCCCGTCTCGGTGCCGGGGCTGATCACCGTCGCCGTCATCAGCTTCCTCGGCGCGTGGGGCGAGTTCGTGTTCGGCCTGGCGCTGGCGTCGGACGAGGCCATGCAGCCGATCACCGTCGTGCTGGCCGGGCTGACGAACTCGTTCGGCACCCGGTGGAACGACCTCATGGCGGTCTCCGTCGTGGTCGCGCTGCCGATCATCGTCGTCTTCGTCTTCCTGCAGCGCTACATCGTCGGCGGCCTGACCGCCGGTGCCACCAAGAGTTGATGATGAGGAGCAGTGCATGAGCACAGACACCGCTGAGGCGTTCGAGCTCTGGGCGGCCACGCCGACCCCGTTCCGGTCCGACGAGAGCCTGGCGACGGACGTGGTCCCCGCCCAGGCCGCGCACCTGGCCGCGCTGGGCATCGACGGCGCGTTCGTCGGCGGCACCACAGGCGAGTCGATGGGGCTGACGGTCGACGAGCGGGCCGAGCTGATCAGCGCCTGGGCCGAGCACCGCGGCGACGGCCTGCTGCTCGGCGCGCACGTGGGCGACCTCAGCCTGGTGGACGCGCGGCGGCTGGCACGGCACGCCGCCGACGCCGGTGTCGACCTCATCGCGGCCGTCGCACCCTTCTACGGCGAGCCGCCGTCGGTGACGGCGATCGTCGACTACCTGGCCGAGATCGCGTCGGCGGCGCCGGACGTGCCGCTCTGCTACTACCACATCCCCTCGATGACGGGGCTGCGCGCGGCGCCGTCGGCGGTGGTCGAGCAGGCGGTGGCGCGGGTGCCGAGCCTGCGCGCCGTCAAGTTCACCGACGGCGACCTGCTCGAGTTCGTCCGCACCCGCGAGGCCGCCGACGGCGTCCGCGTCTACTTCGGCAAGGACGAGCTGCTGCCGGCCGGCGTGGCCTGCGGCGCGACCGGCGCCATCGGCAGCCTGTACAACGTGCTGGCCCCGGTGGCCCGCGACGTGGTCGCGCGGCTGCGGGCCGGCGAGGTCGAGGCGGCGCTGGACCTGCACCGGCCGTTCCGCCAGATCGCCACCGTCGCCGACCGGTGGGGCTCCATCCCGGTCGTGAAGGAGCTGATCAACCGGTTCGGCCCCGACGCGGGCTCGGCCAGGGCGCCGTGGGGCCGGCTGAGCGCTGACGCCGTCGCCGCGGTCGACGGGCTGGTCGAGGAGTTGAAGGCGGTCGCCTCCTGACGGTCGCGGGCGGTCTGACAGGCTGACCCGGACGTTCTTCGGCCGCGTGAGGGGATCGCTTGATGGACTCGTCGCTGGTGGTGCTGGCCCGGGCCGGGGTCGGGCTGGTGCTCGACCTCGACACGCCGGGGCTGCCGCGGGTGCTGCACTGGGGCGCCGACCTCGGCCCGGGTGTCGACGACGCCGCCTTCCGGTCGATCGCGGTGCCGGGGCGACGCGGCGGAGCACCGGCCGAGCCGGCGGCGCCGACCCTGCTGCCGGCTCAGGTCGACGGCTGGGTCGGCCGGCCGGCGGTGTCGGGCGACCGGTCGCGCGGGTATGCGCACCTGCGGCTCGTCCCGGTCGGGCTGCCCGAGGTCGCGGCTGACGGCGGCAGTGTCGAGATCGCGTCGCTCGACGGCGCCGCCGGCGTCTCCGTCGTCAGCTCGCTGCGGCTCGACGAGGCGGGCGTGCTGCGGGTGCGGCACACGCTGACCAACGACGGCTCTGATCCGTGGCGGATGGGTGGGCTGCGCGCCGTCCTGCCGGTGCCCGACCAGGCCGCCGAGCTGCTGCACTTCAGCGGCCGGTGGGGGCTGGAGAAGATCCCGCAGCGCGAGCGCTTCCTGCCCGGCATCCGGTCGCTCGAGACCCGGCGCGGGCGCACCGGGCACTCGCACACCGGGCTGCTGGTCGCCGGCACCACGGGGTTCGGGTTCGGCTCGGGCGAGGTGTGGGGCGTGCACGCCGGCTGGAGCGGCTGGACGGTGCACGACGCGGAGCGGCTGGCCGAGGGCTGGTCGACGCTGGGCGCCGGCGAGCTGCTGGCGTCGGGCGAGGTGGTGCTGGAACCGGGGGAGTCGTACGCGACGCCGGACGTGTACTTCGTGTACTCCGACGCGGGCCTGGACGGGCTGTCGGGGCGGCTGCACACGTCGCTGCGCGCGCGGGCGTCGCACCCGTCGACGCCGCGGCCGCTGGTGCTGAACACGTGGGAGGCGGTCTACTTCGACCACGACCTCGACCGGATGAAGGGGCTCGCCGACGTGGCGGCCTCGGTGGGCGTCGAGCGCTTCGTCGTCGACGACGGCTGGTTCCTCGGCCGGCGCAACGACCTCGGCGGCCTCGGCGACTGGTACGTCGACCCCGACCTGTGGCCGGACGGGCTGCACCCGCTGGTCCAGCATGTTCGGGCGCTGGGGATGCAGTTCGGGCTGTGGGTCGAGCCGGAGATGGCGAACCCGCGCTCGCGGCTGGTCGAGGAGCACCCCGACTGGCTGCTGCACGACCCGGACCGGGTGCCCCGCGAGTGGCGCAACCAGCACACCGTCGACGTCGCCAACCCGGCTGTGTACGCGTACCTGCTGGAACGACTGGACAAGCTGGTCGGCGAGTACGCGATCGACTACCTCAAGTGGGACCACAACCGCGACCTGCTCGAGGCGGTCCACGACGGCCACGCCGGCGTCCACGAGCAGACCGCCGCCGTCTACCGGCTGCTCGACGAGCTGCGGTCGCGGCACCCCGCGATGGAGATCGAGTCGTGCTCGTCCGGCGGGGCGCGGGTCGACCTCGGGATCATCCAGCGCACCGACCGCGTGTGGGCCTCGGACAGCAACGACCCCCTCGACCGGCAGGCCATCCAGCGCTGGACCTCACTGCTGCTGCCACCGGAACTGATCGGCGGGCACGTCGGTCCGGGGCGCACGCACGTCTCCGGCCGGGTGACCTCGCTGGAACTGCGCTGCGCGACGGCGCTGTTCGGCCACGCCGGCATCGAGTGGGACATCACCGAGTGCTCGTCGTCCGAGCTCGAGACGCTGCGCGAGTGGGCGGCGACCTACAAGCGGCTGCGCCCCCTGCTCCACTCCGGCCGCGTCGTCCGCGCCGACACCGATGCCGAGCACGTCCTCCACGGCGTGGTCGGGGACGGGCACGCCGTGTTCAGCTACGTGACGCTCGCGACGATGACCTCGGACATCCCGCCCCGGCTGCGCCTCCCCGGCCTCGACCCCTCGGTGACGTACCGGGTGACGCCTCTTGACGGCTTGAGCAGCGCGCTGCCGCGCTGGGCCCGGCCGGCCGCCTGGCTGGAGTCCGGCGGCGTCGAGCTGCCCGGCCGGGTCCTGTCTCGGGTGGGGTTGCAGGCCCCGACCCTCAACCCGGCCCAGGTCCTCACCCTCGAGCTCACGGCACTCCCATGATCATCAACCTTTCGTGCTGCCAGGACAGCACGAAAGGTTGATGATCATGAACGGAGGACGGTTCACGCCGCCTGCTGACGATCGAGCAGCCACCAGACGGACCGCTCTCTCGCGACGAGAGTCTGGACGGAGGCGAAGTCGGCCAAGGCCTGCACGCGATCGACGGCGATCCCACTGATCCAGAGGCTCCTGGCCCAGGTATCGACGATCGCGCGGAGTCTCGGTTCGCGGTCACGGCAGACGGCAGCCAAGGTTGCGAGGTGCGACTCGAGGCCCTCGTACCGGGCGATCTCCCAGGCGCGTTGGGGGATCTCGGCGACGAAGTGTGAGAGAAGGTCCCCGAGGGTTTCGAAGAGCAAGCGTTGGCCGGTGGGGTTGCCCCGACCCACGGCGCCTGCGGACTGATAGGTCCACACTCGGTGGCCGCCGAGCGCTTCAGGTGAGACATGCCCAGACTGTTCGATGATCGTCCGCGCGACCTGAGCCACTTCGAGCTCCTCGAGCCTGTGAAAGGCGGGCGCGGCATAGCGAACCAGAGCAACCCCGTCGAGTCGTCGCTCCAAGCGCCTGAGGACGTTGTGCTGAGCGGGATCGACCTTGAACCGGTAGTACGGGTCGTACCAGAGCCTCCACTGCTTGGCGGTCGCACCACGGAGATATTCGGGCCGTTTGAACTGCAGGATGAGACTCACTGGCAGACTCGGAAGTTGATCGGGCCTCGGAGTCCCGACCGTTGACGGCGACCAATGGGCAGGCAACAACGACAGCCCCGGAGGCCGGGGGATCCGAAGGACCCGCCAGATGAGATGGTCTGGGCCAGGGTCGGCCGCTGCGTCGAACCCCGTCAGCTTCTCCAGGACCTGACCCGGCGAGAAGACTCGCGGATTCCCTCCCAGCCCACTCGCCAGCTCGACGTTGTACGCGGTCTCGTAGCTCTTCTCCTCGAAGTCGGCGGTCACCACGCTCAGAGCATCCCGCCGAAATTGAGCGCCGGACCTCTCGCCGCGCCGTGACAACAGGCCTGTGAGCACACCCTGATGATCATCAACCTTTCGTGCTGCCAGGACAGCACGAAAGGTTGATGATCATGAACGGAGGGCGTCGCGGAGGCGGGCGAGGCCGGGGGCGATGCGGTCCTCAGCGATCGCGCCGTAGCCGAGGGCGAGGCCCTGGACGGGGTGCGCGACCGCGAGCGGCGAGAGCGGCAGGACCTCGACCCCGGCCGCGCGGGCACGGCCCGCCAGCGCGACGTCGTCGGCCGCGCGGTCCGTCAGGAGCGCCGTCACGTGCATGCCCACCAGCGACGGGACCGGGTCGAGCAGGCCGGCGAAGTCGCGACCGAGCAGCGAGGTGACCAGGTGGTGCCGCCGCGCGTACACGCGGCGCATCCCGCGGAGGTGGCGGGCGAACAGGCCCTCGTCGATCAGTTCGGCCAGCGCAGCCTGGGCGGGGACCGCCGTGTGCCAGTCGAGCAGCTGCTTGGCCTTGTGCATGGCGTCGCGCAGCGAGCGCGGGGCGACGACGAAGCCGAGGCGCAGGGTGGGCAGCAGCGTCTTCGAGAACGAGCCGACGTAGGCGACGTGCCCGCCGGCGCCCATGCCGGGGCTCAGCCCGGCGAGCGGCTCGAACGGGCGGCCGGCGAAGCGGAACTCGCTGTCGTAGTCGTCCTCGACGATCAGTGCGCCGGTCCGCCGGGCCCAGTCCAGCAGCGTCAGCCGCCGGCCCAGGGACATCGAGCTGCCCAGCGGGAACTGGTGCGACGGCGACACGTAGACCAGGCGGGCGGCGTCGGGCAGCGCCTCGACCACCAGGCCCTCGTCGTCGACCGGGACGGGGACGACGGTGTAGCCGGACGACGTGAGCAGCTTGCGGGGGAGCGGGTACCCCGGGTCCTCGACCGCGACCACGTCGCCGGGCGCGAGCAGCACCCGGGCCACGAGGTCGACGGCCTGCTGGCTGCCGCTGGTGACGATGATGTCGTCGCCGCTCGCCGGGACGCCGCGCGCGACGGCGACGTGCCGGGCGATCGCGGCCCGCAGCGGCGCGTACCCCGCGGCGGGGATGTGCGCGCCGGCGCCCACCGCCGTCGACCGCAGCTGCCGCAGCGTCAGCCGCCGCCAGGCCGCGTACGGGAACAGCGACGCGTCGGGGATGCCGGGCCGGAAGTCGAACTCGGGGTCGGGCGCCGAGAGGTCCGCAGCCTCGGGGAGCCCGGCCCAGACCGGGCGCGGGGCCAGCGCGACCTGGTCGCCGTCGCCGCTCGCGGGACCGTCCTGGGCGAGGCCGTCGGCCACGAAGGTGCCGACGCCGGAGCGGGCGGTGAGGAAGCCCTCGGCGACCAGCCGGTCGTAGGCCATGCTCACGGTGTTGCGGGCGATGCCGAGCTCGCCGGCCAGCTCGCGGGTCGGCGGCAGCGGGCGGCCCGCCGGGAGCAGCCCGGCCAGGATCGCCGTCCGGACCTGCCGGTAGATCTGGCCGGACAGATCGCCCCGCCCATCCAGCCGCACGTGCAGGTCCATGTCTGGCGAGCTTAGGACCCGGCGTGTCACCCGGCCGTGATCGGCCCAGTGCAGAAGCCCGTCCTGTGGACCAGTGGGCACCCGCCGACCCTGGCTAGCGTGGCGAACGGCTCAGTGAACACACAGGTCAGGAGGGTTTCGCCATGCGCAAGAACACGTTCCGGGCGATCGTCGGG
Source organism: Jiangella mangrovi (assembly GCF_014204975.1). Classification (NCBI taxonomy): domain Bacteria; kingdom Bacillati; phylum Actinomycetota; class Actinomycetes; order Jiangellales; family Jiangellaceae; genus Jiangella; species Jiangella mangrovi. The sequence goes on along the minus strand of NZ_JACHMM010000001.1, from coordinate 1,403,167 downwards.
GTGCTGGCCGCGGGCGCTGTCGCGCTGCCGGGCATCGCCGCGGCCACGGCCGGCACCGACAGCGGCCAGCACCGCGGCTGCGCGGCGCGGTTCGACGAGGCCCAGCGGATCGACATGGAGTCCTTCCGCGACTTCGACGCCGAGGCCTGGCGCGACGGCCACCACGAGGACGCCGTCAGCGTCTTCGCCAGCGGCCACCGCTTCTCCGGCATCGACGCGATCATGGCCGCACAGAAGAGCCACTTCGAGAACCGCGAGGCGATCTGGACGTGGACCGAGATCGACCGCCACGTCTACGGCTGCAAGACCGCGACCATCGAGTACGACGCCACCTACGAGCTGCCGAGCATCGGGTTCAAGTCGCGCGCGCTCACCGTCGTGACCTACACCTTCGAGCGCGGCCGCTGGCTCTCGATCTACGACCAGGGCACCGCGTTCCCGGCGGGGTCGTGACGATCGAGCGCGACATCGAGGTCGACGCCCCGCCCGACGTCGTCTTCGACGTGCTCAGCCGGTCCGAGCACCTATGGGAGTGGTGGTTCGGCGACGCCGGCGCCGGGCCGGTCGCGTTCACCGTCGTGGCGGCGGACCCGCCGAACCGGTTCGCGTTCCGGTGGCGCGCCGGCGGTCCCGGCCCCGCGCCCGGCCGGCCCGATCCGCTCGTCACGTTCGACCTGGTGCCCGCGCCCGCGGGCACCAGGCTCCACCTCACGGTGGCGACGGGGGAGGATCAGGACTCGGCGATGCGGTAGCCGGCCTCGGCGAGCGCGCGGGCCATGTGGGCGGAGTACCACTGCGGCCACTGCTCGTCGTACTGCCCGCCGAGGACCTCGGCCTCGTACTCGCCGTGCGCCGCGGCCGCCTTCTGGAGGAGGTCGAGGATGATCTCCTGGGTTCGGTCTATGGTCTGCTCCTCGTCGACGGTGCCGGTCAGCGGCCGGGCAGCCGGGTGGTGATCTCCTGCACGATCCAGCCGTTGCCCTCGGAGTCCGCGAACGAGAGGAACGAGCCGTAGCTGGCCCGCTCCGGGTGCGGCCCGGGGACGCGGTTGGCGGTGCCTGCGCGGTGGAACACCCCGGTCGCATCGTGCCAGACCTCGCTGACGTCGGCGCCGTGCGCGGCCAGCTCCTCGCGCGCGGCCTCGATGTCGTCGACGACGAGGTGCAGGCCCTGGACCGAGCCTGGCTCGGCCGAGGAGACGCCGTCGCCGAAGATGATCGAGGCGGGCGAGCCGGGCGGCGTCACCTGGACGACCCGGAAGCCGTCGTCGGTGGCGAAGTCGGCGTCGAGGCGGAAGCCCAGGCCGACGTAGAAGTCCTTGGCGCGGTCGACGTCGGCGACCGGGATGACGAGCAGTTCCAGCTTGAGGTCCATGTGTGAGCTAACCTGTCAGACCGGTGACGCATTCCGCGCGTGGTTGCGAGCACGGTAGGTGGCGGCCTTCATCCGGTTGCCGCAGGTCTGCATGGCGCACCACTCGCGCCGGCCGCCGCGGGAACGGTCGACGTAGACCTGGGTGCACTCGGGCCGGCCGCACTCCTTCAGCAGGGCGGCGTCGTTGCTCGAGAGGACGTCGACGGCGGCCCGTGCGACCTCGGAGAGTGCCTGCCGCGGCGTCGCCTCGACCCGCCGCCCGGCTGCGGTGAGCTGCGGGATGGCCGACGGGACGGCGGCCGCCCGGTTCACCAGGTCCAGCGCCTCGTCGTCGTACGGGTCGCCGAGCAGGCGCGCGCGGACCAGCGCGTAGACGGCCTCGCGCACCGCCACCGCCTCGACGAGGTCGGCCCCGGAGCTGCCGGCGTCGCCGTCGGTGACCCCGGCCTCGCGGAACCAGGCGTCGAGGTCGGCGGGCGTGCCGAGCATCTCCGTGGGCCGGTCGTCGCGCCGGGCGCGCAGCGTGCCGGCGAAGTCGAGGGCGAGGTGCCCGCAAGGAAACGCATGGTGCATATCACCAGTCTAATAGGTGACGTATCGGTCATCCCAACCGCAGGCTGACGCCGTCGAGCAGGAGCTCGAGCGAGACCCGCATGGCCGCCCGCGGGTCGCCGGCCTCGACCGCCTCGCCGGTGGCGGCGCCGACGCGCCCGGCCAGCGGGAAGCTGCGCCCGCCCATCGACCGCGCGAGCACCGGGCTCACCACCGCCCACCAGTCGAGGTCGCCGCTGCCGGCCGCCCGGACGCGGTCGAGGCCGACCTGCTGCCGCGCCGTCGCCTCGACCAGCGCCAGGATGCCGCCGAGCACCTGGTCCATCTCGAGGTCGCCGAGCCCGATGCCGTCGAGGGGCGCGAGCTCGGCCTCGTACTTGGCCGACACCCCCGGCCCGAGCACCGGCCGGCCCGGGACCACCTCGACGGTCCACGGGTGGCGCAGGTGGTGCGCCCAGTTGCGCTCGGCCACGAGCCGGACGCCGTCGCGCCACGTCGGCTGCTCGCCGGGGACGACGCTGTCGGCGTAGACCTCGCCGGCGACCGCGTCGAGCATCAGCTCGACGAGCTCGGGCTTGCCGGGGACGTGCGTGTAGAGCGTCATGGCGCCGACGCCCAGACGCTCGGCGACCCGCCGCATGGTCAGCGCGCCCAGGCCCTCTGCGTCGGCGATGGCGATGGCGTGCTCGACGACGGCCCGCTTGGTGATGCCCGTGCGCCCGGCGCGGTCGGACGGCTCCCAGAGCAGTGAGACCAGCCGGGTGGGGTCGGACGGGCGGGGCGTGTTCGACGGCACGGAAATATCCTCTCACCTTCCGTACGTTGTACCGTACACTGTACGACTCGACGCGAGGAGGGCGAGTGGAGACAGCCATCGAGGCGCGGTCGGTGCGCAAGCACTACCGCGGTACGGAGCGGCCGGCACTGGACGGGTTCGACCTGCGGGTCGCGGCCGGGTCGGTCTGCGCGTTGCTGGGCCGCAACGGCGCCGGCAAGACGACGGCGGTGCGGATCCTGACGACGCTGCTGACCATGGACGACGGGGCGGCGACGGTGGCCGGGCACGACGTGCGGGCCGACGGCGACGGCGTGCGCCGGGCCATCGGCCTGGTGGGGCAGAACGCCGCGGTCGACGAGATCCTGGGCGGCCGGGCGAACCTGGTGCTGTTCGGCCGGCTGCGTGGCCTGTCGAAGGCGGCGGCGCGGGCCCGGGCTGCCGAGCTGATCACGCGGTTCGGGCTCGACGAGGCGGCCGATCGCGCCGTCGGCACCTACTCAGGCGGCATGCGGCGTCGCCTCGACCTCGCCGCGAGCCTGGTCGTGCCGCCGTCGGTGCTGTTCGTCGACGAGCCGACGACGGGGCTCGACCCGGACGCCCGTCGCGACGTGTGGGGCACGGTCCGGCGACTGGTCGACGACGGCGTCACGGTGCTGCTGACCACGCAGTACCTCGAGGAGGCCGAGGAGCTCGCCGACCACGTCGCCATGCTCCGCGACGGCCGGGTGGTCCTCGAGGGGAGTCCGGCCGAGCTGACGTCGCTGGTCGGCGACACCCGGGTCGAGGCGGTTCTGCCGTCTACGGATGACGCGGCCGCCGCCGCCCGCACGGCCGAGGCTCACGCCGTCGGGCCGGTGGTCGTCGACGGCGTGAGCGTGGCGGTGCCGGTGGCCGACGCCGTCGCCGTCACCCGGCTCTGCGGCGCGTGGTCGGCGGCGGGCGTCGAGCCCCGCGACGTCGCCGTCCGCCGGCCCACGCTCGACGACGTGTTCGTGCACGTGAACCGCACTGCCGAGGAGGTGGCCCGATGAGCTCGCTCACCCACGACGCCATGGTGCTGGCCGGCCGTACGGTCGGCCACTGGCGCGCGCAGCCGGTGCCGTTCCTGGTCACGCTGTTGTTTCCGGTGCTGGTGGTGCTGATGATGGGCGGGCTGTTCGGCGGCGCGATCGCCGGCAGCGCGGCCGACTACGTGCCGTTCGTCGTCCCCGGGGTACTGGCCCTGACGATGCTGTTCGGACTCGAGACGACCATGGCGGCCATCACGACCGACGCATCGCGTGGCGTGACGGACCGGTTCCGGTCGCTGCCGATGCACAGCGGCGCGGTCCTGGCCGGGCGCTGCCTGGCCGACCTGGCCGCCTCGGTCGCCGGGCTGGCCGCGATGACGGTGGCCGGGTTCGCGCTCGGCTGGCGGTGGTCCGGCGGTGTGGGCGACATCGTCGCGGCGTTCGGGCTGCTGCTCCTGCTGAGGTTCGGGCTGCTCTGGGTCGGCATCTACCTGGGGCTGAAGGCACCCGGGCCTGAGGCCGTCGCCGCGGCGCAGATCCTGGTCTGGCCGGTCGGCTTCCTGTCGACGGTGTTCCTCGACCCGGCGACCATGCCGGCCTGGCTCGGCGCCGCGGCGGAGTGGAACCCGCTGTCGGCGACGGCGGACGCGGTGCGCGAGCTGTTCGGCAACCCGGGCGTCGCCGGCGGGAGTTGGCCGGCCGATCACGGACAGATGTTGTCAGTGATCTGGCCGATCCTGATGGTGGCGGTGTTCGCACCGCTGTCCGCTGTCGCCTACCGGAGGTTGAACCGATGACCGAGGCCGACTACGGCTTCATCGAGGTCCGAGGTGCCCGTGAGCACACGCTGAAGAACGTCGACGTCGACATCCCGAAACGCCGGCTGACGGTGGTCACCGGCGTCTCGGGGTCGGGCAAGTCGTCACTGGTCTTCGACACGCTCGCGGCGGAGTCGCAGCGTCAGCTCAACGCGACGTTCAGCGCGTTCGCGCAGAACCGGCTGCCCAGCTACGGCCAGCCCGACGTGGACCGGCTGTCGCACCTGTGCGCCGTCACCGTCGTCGACCAGAAGCGGCTCGGCGGCGGCGCACGGTCCACCGTCGGCACGGTCACCGACATCGGGGCACGGCTGCGGCTGATCTTCTCGCGCGCCGGCCGGCCGTTCGCCGGCTACTCCAACGCGTTCTCGTTCAACGACCCGTCCGGCATGTGCCCGGCCTGCCAGGGCCTGGGCGTCGTCAGCGTGGTCGACGAGTCGCAGCTGCTCGACCGCGACCGGTCGCTGCAGGACGGCGCCCTGACGTTCCCGGCGTTCGGGGTCGGGCAGTGGTTCTGGCGCAGCTACGCCAACAGCGGGTTCTTCGACCCGGCGCTGCCGCTGCGCGACTACACCGACGAGCAGTGGCACATTCTGCTGTATCCCGAGCTGAACGAGCTGAAGGCGCCGAACCCCGACGTCACCAGCTACGAGGGGGTCATCGCTCGGTTCAACCGGCTCTACCTGCACAAAGAGGTCGACGCCTACAAGGGCAAGACGCGCGAGGCGTTCGAGCGCATCGTCACGCGCGGGGTGTGCCCGGACTGCGGCGGCACCCGGCTGTCGTCGAACGCTCGCTCGTCGCTGATCGACGGTCGCTCCATCGCCGACCTCAACGCCATGCAGGCCGACGACCTCGTCGACGTGCTGCGGGCCATCGACGACCCCGTGGTGGCCCCGCTCGTGCAGGACGCCGCGGAGCAGGTCGGGCGGCTGGGCATCCTCGGGCTCGGCTACCTCAGCCTCGACCGCGCGACATCCACGCTGTCCGGCGGCGAGTCGCAGCGGGTCAAGATGGTCCGGCACCTCGGTAGCAGCCTGTCCGACATGCTGTACGTGTTCGACGAGCCCACGGTCGGCCTGCATCCGCGCGACGTGCACCGCCTCGGCGACCTGCTCATCGAGCTGCGCGACAAGGGCAACACCGTCGTCGTCGTCGAGCACGACCCGGAGATCATGGCCATCGCCGACCACTGCGTCGACATGGGGCCGGGGGCGGGGCGGGCGGGTGGTGCCATCACGTTCGAGGGGACGTACGACGCGCTGGTGAAGTCCGAGACGCGGACCGGTGAGGGCCTGAGGGCGGCGCGGCTCTCGCGCGACGCGGGCGCCGTGCGGACGCCGTCGGGCACCGTGCGCGTCGAGAACGCGTCGACGCACAACCTGCACGATGTCACCGTCGACCTCCCGCTGGGGGTGCTGACGGTGGTCACGGGGGTTGCGGGGTCGGGGAAGAGCAGCCTCGTCCGCGGCCACCTGCCCGCCGTCCGGCCCGACGCCGTCATGCTCGACCAGAGCGCCATCCGCGGGTCGCGGCGGTCCAGCCCGGCCACGTTCACCGGCGTGCTCGACCCGATCAGGGCGCTGTTCGCCCGCTCGACCGGGGCTCCGGCCGCGATGTTCAGCCCCAACTCCACCGGCGCCTGCCCGGAGTGCCAGGGTGCCGGGGTCATCTTCACCGACCTCGCGTTCATGGACGGCGTCACCACCGTCTGCGAGGTCTGCCGCGGCCGCCGGTTCAAGGACGAGGCGCAGCAGTACCTCGTGCGCGGCAAGTCCATCGCCGACGTGTTCGAGCTGAGCGTCGCCGAGGCGCTGGAGTACTTCACCGAGAAGGCGATCGTCCCGGTGCTGCGGCGCATGAGCGACGTCGGCCTCGACTACCTCACGCTCGGCCAGACCCTCACCACCCTGTCCGGCGGCGAGCGGCAGCGGCTGAAGCTGGCCAGCGAGCTGGTCGCCGGGGGACGCTTCTACGTGCTCGACGAGCCCACCACCGGCCTGCACCTCGCCGACGTCGCGCACCTCATCGCGCTGCTGCACCGGCTCGTCGACGAGGGCAACACACTGGTGGTCATCGAGCACAACCTCGACGTGGTCGCGGCGGCGGACTGGATCGTCGACCTCGGTCCCGGCGCCGGCCACGACGGCGGCCGGGTCGTGTTCGAGGGGACGCCGGCCGCCCTGGCTGCCGACGGGTCGACGTACACCGGCGAGTACCTGGCCCGCTACCTCGCCGGCTGAGGCCCGGTTTCGGCGGTGGGTCACCCGCCGCCGAAACCGCGGTCCTCAAAGCCCCCGCTTGGACACATCGGTGACAACAGCCGCCAGTTCGGTGTCCTCTGATGGCGTGCTGACCATTTCCTGCTCATCGACGGAGTAGCGATCGCCCGTGATCTCCAGGGTGTTGATGCGGGTGTCCTCGCCTCCCTGGATCTCGTAGGTGAGTTCGTAGGTCGCGTTGGGATCGACCTCACCGAGATACAGGGACGTCACCTCGATGCGGTAGCTGACGTTGCAGCCCGCGCTGCCAAAGCAAGTCTGCTCGAGCACCTTGATGGTCAGCAGGTAGTCCTCGGGTGTCGGCTCGTAGTAGGTCGGCTCGGGTTCGGGCTCTGGCTGCGGCCTCGGAGGCGGTGCCACAGCTGCTCCACTCGATTCCTCTGCCTTCTCGCTCGGCGCGGCGGTGGCCGTGTCCGAATCGCCGCCATCGACGGCGATGCCAACCACCGTGCCGACGATGAACGCGCCGACGATGGACGCCGCCACCACCAGGCGACGTCTGATCCGCTGTGGTCCGGCGGTATCGGAGCCGCTGGGCGGCGGTGGTTCAGGTAGGGCGGCACTGGTTCGTAGGGCGTGGTCATAGTGGGAATCCCCCCTCGGGACATGTGCCGCAGTCGGTTCACGGCGGCGCCGCGCGATCGTGCCAGGAAGATCGGACAGTTGATGGGCGTCGATCGGGATCAAGCACGCAGACCCATAGCTGGCTAAAGGTTGCCGACGGATCGGCGATCCTTACGATGCCGGGGTGATCATCGACGAGGCGCCGGCCGCGCTCGTCGCGTCGTACGGGCGCGACGACGCCGGGCGGGCCTGGCTGACCGGACTGCCGCGACTGGCCGACGAGATGCTGCGGCAGTGGGGACTGCGTCCGGACGGGGCCGCCGGGAACGGCATGGCGGCGCTGGTCGTGCCGGTCAACCGCGCCGACGGCACGCGCGCGGTCCTGCGGCTGCAGCCGGTGGGCGAGGAGAACACCGTCGCCGTCCTCGGGCTGCGCGCGTGGGACGGTGACGGCGCGGTCCGGCTGCTCGACCACGATGCCGCGACCGGCGCGATGCTGCTGGAGCGGCTCGACGGTTCGCGGCCGCTGGCGTCGGCGGGCGACGACGACGCCGTCATGACCGTCGTCGGCGAGTTGCTGGCCCGCCTGACCGTGCGGCCCGCGCCGGCCGGGCTGCCGCGGCTCGCCGACGTCGCGGCCGCCATGGTGGCGATGGCGCCCGCTGCGGCGTCGTTGCTGGGTGATGCGGGCGAACGCGAGTTGACGCGGACCTGTGCGGACGCCGTCGCCGACCTGCTGCCCGCCGCCGGGGACCGGTTGCTGCACTGGGACCTGCACGACCAGAACGTGCTGGCCGGGGAGCGGGAGCCGTGGCTGGCGATCGACCCCGTGCCGCTGGCCGGCGATCCGGGCTTCGACCTCTGGCCGGCGCTGAACAGCCGCTGGGACGCCGTCGTCGCCGGGGACGTCGAGCGGGTCGTGCTGCGCCGGTTCGACCTTCTCACCGAGATCGCCGGGGTCGACCGGGCCGCTGCCGTGGGCTGGACGCTCGGCCGGATCCTGCAGAACGCGCTGTGGGAGATCGAGGACGGGAAGGCCGCGCTCGACCCCGCCGATGTCGCCCTGGCCGAGGTTCTGCTGCGTCGTCGCGCGTGATCCACGGTCCTGTCGGCGCCCGCCGGTAAGGTTCCGGGAGTCGTCAGTCGTTCGGTGATGGGAGAGGTGCTCGTGCTCGCGAAGTTCGCCGGCCGGTGTGGAACGTGCGGTGGAGACATCCAGCCGGGTGCCGAGATCGAGAGCGCGGGCAGCGGCCGCAACCGTGCATGGGTGCACGCGGACTGCGCGGCCAGCCCCGCGCTGATCGACCTGCCCGACGGCGCGCAGCAGGGCGAGCTCGTCGCCGTCGCCCCCACCTCCGCCGCTTCGGCCGGCAAGGCGCGCGCCAAGCGGCCGCGTCCGGCGGCCATGGCGGCGCCCGAGGGTGCCATCGAGGTCTACACCGATGGCGCCTGCTCCGGCACACCCGGCCCGGGCGGCTGGGCGTGGGCCATCGACCGCGACCGGTTCGCCTCCGGCTCCGCTCCCAGCACCACCAACCAGCGCATGGAGATCACGGCCGCGCTCGAGGCCGTCCGCGCGCTCTCCGGCCCGCTGGTCGTCGTCAGCGACTCCGCCTACGTGGTCAACTGCTTCCGCGACGGCTGGTGGCGCAACTGGCTGGCCCGCGGCTGGGTCACCTCCAGCAAGTCGCCGGTCGCCAACCGCGACCTCTGGGAGCCGCTGGTCGACATGGTCGACGAGCGCGGCGACGTCGTCTTCCACTGGGTCAAGGGCCACTCCGGCCACCCCATGAACGACCTCGTCGACGAGCTCGCGGTCGCCGCCAAGGTCGCGCAGTCGTAGCTCGACTGCTAACCGGACTACACGTATCAGGTCCTTGCCCGGCACGCTTACGAACGCAGCCTCGGCCTATTGCGCCCTGCTAGATCACCAAGGAAACTACCGTGCGATCTGGCTGGCAGCGACCAGCCCGGAAAAAACATCAACGTAAACTACCTTGGCTACTGGAGATGCGAGTGAAATAGTCTTGATACAAGCGCTCGATCTCCGACGCAAGAGTTATTAGGGTGCCGCGCTCATCTCGAAATGGGCGGTCGGGATCGCCCTTAAAGGATAGCCAATTAAAGCTCGTTACGACGGCATATCGCTCATCTAGGATGAGCACCTTGGCATGTGTGTCACCTAAGCGTCTAAAGTTAAAGTTCGCATACTTGAGCGCCATCTCCTTGAGGGCGGCCTCTGCGTCCCTGTCCTTGCCGTGAGAGCCGCCGTCATCGCCAATGCCGTATCCTATCGAAATGGTAACACCCTTCTTCAGTAGCGTTTCGAGGGCGGCCATGAACGCAGGGGTGACAACGGCAGCGCGTATCCAGGGCGACACGATAAGGAGTTTTTCCCTTGCACCCTTGAGTGCATCGAAGAGAAGCGGTGCATGCTCATGTACTTCGAGGACTCTCACAGGAATCGCAGCGAGCGCCGCTTCGGCTTCATCCAGCTTAACGGCCAAAGTCGAGGCCTTATCAACCAGATCATCCTGCTGCTGGTCCGTCGCTGACAGCGTGCGTGCCTCGACGGCTACCAATTGATTCTTGTAATCCTCGGTTAGCCTACGCAATGCGATGATCTCGGTCTCATCGGTACGTTGAGCCACGAGCTGGTCCCCGATCACCGCGTCCACCGCAGATGCCGACTCGCGGAGTGATCCTACTATACCTAGCTTTCGTTGACCTTCTGCGCGTGCGAACGCGAGATCGTGCTGTTCGCTCGCACGTCCATCGATTATGAAGTGCACCGAAGTCTCATCAGCACGATCAGCCGACTCAAATACAAGCGCAACTGCGCGCAGAAAGAATTTCTCGCGCTTCTCGGCAAGCCCCAGGACGGTGAGGAGCTCCTTGTCCGCCTTCCGGGTCACATCATCTAATGCGGTCCTTACGGCCGAGGTCTCAGACGGGCCGACTGTTGGCGGATCGGCAGGGAAGGCCGGAATCTCCAGAATATCGTGGTCGCGAAGATCCCGCGGCCGCCATCGCAAAGAGTTATCGACGACCTTGTACTCAGTAGTCAGGCCATCATAGGCGAGACGTAGCACTTCCTCCTGCGCGACAATTGCCACTAGTTCACTCAAAATGAGTCTGCCGTGCTCAGTCAGCACAAAGTGTATTTCGGGCGCAGCGCCATTAGACCTAACTGGAGCAAGGTGCCGCGTGGCGACAAGACCTCCCATAATGCTCTCGACCATACGCTCCGAAAGTCCGAGGAAGCGTGACACATCGTCGCTGTGTCTAATCCCGGCCTCAACGGACCGAAGGACAAATTCTTCCAGGACTGACAACCGCTTCTTCGCCAGAAGGCGACACTTTAGAGCCACGTCCCAGAACGGAAGACCAACCTGCCGGTAGGTGACAAGGCGATATCCCGGTCGCCGAGAGAACCTGTGTACGACCTCTTCAACTGACGCAGTGGTCACGATTCCCTCGATTCTTCCACAAGGCAATCTGGGTTGCTCCGCATGTATTCCAACACGGTCAGCAACGGACTCCGACGGGTAGCGGCTTGCTGATCAATGAAACTGGCGTCGCCAATTACGAGAAGACCATCACGTGCACGGGAAAGCGCGACGTTGATCCGCTCCTCGCTCGCTAGAAATCCCAGCCCGTGTCGATTGTTGGAACGTGTGGCGCTAAACATGCACACGTCGGCCTCCTGCCCCTGATAGGCATCGACGGTCGCAACCTTCACCCTTAGATTTTCTCGCTGGTGTTCGCCCTGGGCAAGAGACTCTGTAATTTCCTGGCGTTGCGCGTCATACCCTGTCAGAACGGCGACTGTAAGCTCGTCCGACCGCTGTGCCGCGACCCATTGTAGACGGTCAAGGAGGGATGTAACGACACGCGCTTCTCCCTTATTCTTGTAGCTGCTTCCGCTAGAAACTTCACTTCGGTCTGGGCGGCGCGCTGTGTCTACCCAGACGGCTGCCGCACCAAATGCCATCTTGATAGTATCCGAGAGATCGCGGGGCTCAGACGTCAACGCACCGTCGTAAAAGCACTGACTGACAAGGTTCCCAATGGTGGGGTGCATCCTATGTTGGTGGGTGAGTGAAAAGCGGCATTCGGCGGGCAAGCGCTCCGCAAGGACGGAAAATAGCGTCTGACCGATCTCGTCCGGCGTTAAGTTGAAGCGCTCAAGAAGACGGACGTCTTTCAGAGCATGATCAACAAATGGCGGCAGCTGTCGATCATCGCCGACTAATACCCATCGCCTGCTGCTTGCTAGCGGTACGAGGGCCTCAGTTGCAGTGGCCTTCGAAGCCTCATCGATAATGCATAGGTCGAATGGAATCAATTCGACCCCGGGTGTCCCAGTTAGACCGACACATGTTGCTGCAACCACCTGGGCGCGGGCTACCAACGCACCCGAGAATTCCGCACCGACCCCGAAGCGCTCGTGCCAATCGCTAGCGACCGCGTCAAGGGCGCTCAATCGAGGGTCGGACTTGTAGCGGCGTTCCTTGGCGACGGAGAGCAGCTCGTCAGAAGGCTTCTCAGCGTCAGTGGAAAGCGCCGCGGCCAAGGAAGCGCGCGCTGAGGTCTCCTGTGAGCTCTGCTCTCGGAGATCCGAGCGCCACTCGGCGAGACTCTGCTCCATCGCCAAGAGTCGGGTTGCGAGTGGTCCTCCGGACTCGAGGCGGGATGCGGCGTCGATGCCTACCTCGATGAAACGTTGGACCGCAGCCTCCAACTCCTTACTCAGGCCCTTCGTGGTGACGCGCTCGATGCGGTCGGCAGCCTCTAAAAGGGGCACCGCAAGCGAATCAATCGACTCGATCTCCCGCACCAACGCGCGCCGCTCGGACTGCCTCAGTGAGATTCTGGAGCGCAAATCCTTAACTCGCTCTGTGCGGCGCTCGAGCTCTCGCGCAAGTCCCTCGACGTCTTGGCCGGAGATTTCTATACCATTCCGCTGAGCGAACTCCACGATAAACTTCCGACTCTGCTGGACCGCCTCCTCTCGCCATTGGCTCATTTGTGCGTTCGAGCCGAGCGGCTCGACATCCTCAGCGAGGCGTTCCGTGCGTCCGAGCCTCAGCATCGCTGCCTCCGGAACGATCTCGCGTATACGCATGAGCGCATTGTCGAGAGCGATGTGAGTTTGGGATGCGAGAACGATTCGCGCGGCCGGATTTAGCCGCAGCTCCTGAGTCACAAGCTCGGCTATGAATGTCGTCTTCCCAGTGCCGGGCGGTCCATGTACGAGAAGGAAGTCTCGTGCTCCTAGGGATGCCTGGACGGCCACTCGCTTGGCAGGATCTAGGCCTTGCTGTCTAAATTGGTCGATCTCGTAGGGTGCAGGTTTGGCGCTTGCGGCGGGTGAGGTAAGTAGGTCTCGAAGGTCCTCGCGAACTGAACGCCTACCGACGATGCGCTCGAGCGCGGCCTGTTCGCGCCGTAGTTTTGATCGCGACGATTCAGCATCAAATTCGAGGATGCCACGGCTGGGCAAGGTAGCCGCCGAACCACGCGTCATATAGAGGATTACTTCGTCATTCTCAACTCCTTCAATGTCGCCGTAGAATACTCGCCGGTTTCCGCTTCTGACAAGCCGGCTCTCGTTGACCTCGATGCTCTCCGCTTCCCCGCTTATCTTGAAGCGCACGCGACTGCCTTGCGTGCGGAAGCTCAGATACTTGATCGGCGAGCTGCGCCCTGCCTCTAGCGCGAATTTCGCTCGAAGCGAGCCTCGCCATGAGTTGAAGACGGACGCTTCTTGTTGCTCGACCTCTGCACTAGCTCGGATCGCATCCTGGCGGCTGACCTGCTCAAGATGCGCGTGGAGCTGCTGCGCGGCTTTGGCAGGGTCAGTGGGAACTGATGTGCGGAGCGTCACAGGAGAGCGATACCAGTTGGCTCTGGCGTACTCAAGCACTTGGGCTGGGGGCCGGCTAATTCGTTGGACTCGCACGACGCCGGCGCGGGTTCTATGGAGCTGCGCTCTCAAAATGATGGTTTGGCCGGCGATCTGAAGATCGGGCCGCTCCTGGCGATGATCGAACGCGAATGCGCCTACCGCCGAGAGGTCTTCGAGTATCTGGGAAAGCGGCGCAGTGCTAGATGCCATTCCGTACTGCTTGGCGTAGGTTTCGATGACGCGTTCTGGGACGTCTAGAAATACTTCAAGCTCCCCGCGACGTCGAAGTTCCCGGGCATCCTGGAGTTCCTTGATTCGCGCCAGAAGAACACTGGCGCTGTCGGGACGCTGGTCCGGATCTGTATGCAGGGCGGGCGCGAGTATGCCGCTAACGTCGGCCGGCAAATCTAGGCCCTGGAACAGTTGTGCGGCCCGGTTGTGGTCCTGCGGCACCTTGCCACTGAGGCAAACGACTAGGAGCACGGCAAACGAGTAGATATCGTACGCGGGCGTCGGATTTGATGTCCCGCGTTCGGGTGGCGCATATGGTGCGGTGCCGAGGGGCGCCATTGTGATACCGAGATTTACAGTCTCAGTCAATCGAGTAGTGCCGAAGTCGGCGATCTTATAGCGACCGTCCGCAGTGACCAGAATATTTTCTGGTTTTACGTCCCGGTGGACAAATCCTGCGGCATGGATCAAGGCGAGGCCAGCGAGGATATCCTGGGCGATCGGCCAGAAGTCGTCCCACCCTTCGAGCGCAAGGCTCGATAGTTCGGAGAATAGGTCTGACTCAAGCCACTCAAAGACCAGATAGGGTGCGCCATCTTCGGTGCGGCCCCAGTCGATGAGGCGCGCAAGGTTCTCATGGTTACCCAGCGCCTGGTAGGTGGTTAGCTCGTTGCTCCATGCCGCACTTAGAACTTTATCGTCGAATACCCGCGTCGGGTTGAATACCTTTACCGCTACTGATTGGTTGTTCTGTTCTAGGTCCACCGCTTTGAATAGGCGAGCGTGGCCGCCTTCTTGGATTGGGGTCGATGGAAGCGCGAAGCGCCGTTCGAGGATCTGCGACACGTTCCCCCCATGGGATGCGAACGAACTCGTCGCGTCGGGGCGACGGGCCCAACGTGATCTTTCTACCGTATAGTGAGCATTGGCGGAAGGCTTCGCTCGGCGGATTTGCTGCTGGTGTTGCGATTCCCCTCGCGGCTCTAACCTTCACATGTGCGTCGAGGCCAGGTACTGGCCATCGTGATGATGCCGGCCAGGACGGAACTTCGGCGCGAGCTACTGGGCGCGATGGGTGCGGCGTCGGCGCGCAGGTCAGCCGCGCAGGGTGATCCCGAAAGAGCGGCCGTAGGCCTGGTGGGTGCCGACCCGCAGCAGGGCGCCGCCGGCCGTGTGCTCGACGGTGACCGCTCGGTCGCCGGCCACGCGGGTCAGCGTCCGGCCGGGCAGCAGCACCTCGATCGCGTCGCGGTCCATCGTCGGGTCCGAGACCGCGACCGTGGTGAGCCGGCCGGCCCGCGTCTGCGCCAGCACCGACGCCGGTCCATCGACGGAGAGCCCGCCGGCCTCGTGCGGCCCCGCTGAGAAGGTGTTGACGCCGGTCAGGCGCAGTCCGGTGTGACGCACGGCCTGGACGTCGGCGGTGTTCGCCAGCACCTCGATCGGGCTCGCCGTGCCATACGCCGCCAAGGTCGCTTCGGTCGCGTGCGGGACCAGCGCCCAGACGTGCGACGACGGTGCCGCATCGGCCGCGTGGTCGACGGCCACGCCGAAGACGCGCTTGGTGACGGCGGTATCCGGGTTCGAGGTGCGGACCACGCGGCGGCTGCGCGTGACGGTGTCCAGCGCGACCCGGACCGGCTGCTGCGACAGGAACACGTAGCCGACCGCGCTGCCCTGCGCCGGGTTCGCGTAGCGCAGCCAGGCGAGGTCGGCGGTGCCCGGACCGGTCCACGAGGCGCCGGACCGGAGCGCGCCGGTCGCCGTCACCGGGTCGGCCGCGGGGGCGATGCGGGCGTCGACGGTGCTCGTCGCGCCCCGGCCGGCGTCACCCCCGACCCCGGCGGCGAGCACGACGATCTCGTCGTCGAACAGGAACCACGACTTCGTCGCCGTCGCGTTGCGGTAGACCACGAAGTCGTCCGGCAGGACCCCGTCCTGCTTCGCCGCCCACGCGACGTCGCTCGACTGCACCAGCGCGGCGCTCCCGTAGGCGCCCAGCGTCGCGCCGCCGGAGTGGCCGTTGGTGCCGCGCGGGAAGTAGACGTAGGTGTTCTGCGACTCCGACGACGACGTGAAGTTCAGCGGGTGACCGGGGTTCTCGTAGTACGGCGTGCCGTAGAGCTGCGGGATCGTCCGGCGCTCCTCGACCGGCGCGGTGACCCCGGCGAGGCCGTACGGCGACACCGTCGTGAAGTAGTCGACGCCGAAGGCCTGGCTCTGGTCGGCACCCGACAGGTACAGGTAGTGCGCGCCGTCGCCCTGGAACCAGGGCATGAGGTTCTCGTGGTTCATGTACTCGTACTTGCTGATCCGGTCCGAGCTGCGGGCCAGCGCGAACGCGTAGCCGGGGCGGCGGTGGACGGTCTTGTCCATGGCGTTGAACGCGACGCAGCGCTCCGGCGGATTGAGGTCGGCCGGCTCGACGGTGTCGTCGGCGACGAGGTCGGCGTACGCCGCGGCGCTGACCGGCGAGACGAACGTGGCCGGGTTCAGGCTCGCCCGCGAGGTCGACCGGATCGCCTTCACGTAGCCGCGCAGCCTGCCCCGGTCCTGGTCGCCGGCGTGCTCGGCGAGGTCGACGACGGCCTCGACCACCGTCGCGACGTCGGAGTACCCCGTCGCCGTCCGCGAGACCGCCCGGCCCTTGACGATCTCCATCATCCAGCCCTCGAAGATCAGCGGCGCGAACCCGTCGGTCACCCACCGCTGCACGACGGGCACCAGCACGGCGCCGTCGGCGAACCCCGTCCCGTCCAGGATCTTCAGCGTCTGCACGACCCGGGTCAGCAGGGCCCGGCCGTACGAGCCGGTGTAGGCGACCGAGTGGTGCTGGATGAACGAGCCGTCGGCGTAGTAGCCGTCGGTGTTGCCGTGGCGCAGCGCGTAGGGGTCGATGGTGGCGAAGACGGTGAGCTGGTCCTCGATCGCCTTGCGGATGCGGGCCTCGTCGCCGAGCAGCGCCCCCTGGATCATCCGGTTCGTCGTGATGTCGGCGAGGTTCGCGCCGGTGTGGAACCGCGAGTCCAGGTTCACGTCGCCGTCCGTGCCGTTGCGCAGGTAGGCGTCCATCGAGGCGACGTAGGTAGTGGTCAGGTCGGCGGGGGCCGCTTCCGCGAGCAGCGCGAGGGTCTTGCCGACGTGCGTCGAGATGCCGATCTCCCAGGTGAACCAGTTGCCGTAGTAGCCCGCCGACTGGTCGCCGTAGTAGTGCTCGTGCAGCCACACGAGGCCGTCTTTCACCTCTTGCTGTGCCGTCTCGTCTCCGTGCAGGGTGGTCCCTGGGGTGGCGGTGGCCAGCGCGATCTCGTAGAGATGCTGGAAGCTGGCGTTGAGGTTGGGATCGCTGGTGCCGAGCGGGAGACCGGCGAACAGCTCGCCGTCCCCGGCGTTGGTGAGGGCGGTGCGCCAGGTCGCGGCGGTGCTGTCGACGGCGGTCAGCTTGGCCGCGACGGCCGGGTGGGTGTTCACCTCCGGCGTGCCGGCGAAGATCGTCGTGGTGTTGGCGAGCAGCCGATCGGTTCCCGGTGTCGGGCCCGGTGTCGCTCCCGGGCCGGGGGACGCGCCCGCCTTCAGGGGCGGCACGGCCGCGGCCAGACCGGCCGCGGACAGGATCGACAGCACTCGGCGGCGGCTCATCTCCACGGGTCCTCCTCGGCAGAGGTCTAGACCTTACGGGCGGGAGTCAAGCACGCGAGGATGCCGCTGGCAAGCGCTTGCCGGTCACCGTGGGCGCTGTTCGCCTTCCTGGCCGACGCCGGGTGCGAGGGTCCGGAGCGGACGCCCGACGGTGGGTCCAGCGCAGGACCTCCCGTCGAACGCGCACACGGCTGTCGGTGGCGGCGGCTAGCGTCGGGCGGGTGACTGACGCCGCCTTCCTCGATGCCATCAGTACGTCCTACGACACCGTCGCCGACACCTACGTCGAGCGCTATCCGGCGACGCGGCTCGGCCCGCTCGGCCACGCCATGCTGCGGGCGTTCGCCGAGATCGTGCTGGCCGAGAGCAAGGGCCCGGTCGCCGATCTCGGGTGCGGCCCCGGCGGGCTGACGGCGGTGCTGGCCGGCCACGGGCTCGACGTGTCCGGCATCGATCTCTCGCCGCGCATGATCGAGCATGCCCGCGCGGCGCATCCGGACCTGGACTTCCGTGTCGGCTCCATCACGGCGCTCGACCTGCCCGACGGCGAGCTGGGCGGCGCCGTCGCGCACTTCTCCACCCACCACCTGCCGGCCGAGGAGCTACCCGGCGTGTTCGCCGAGTTCCACCGCGTCCTCGCGCCCGGCGGTCACCTGCTGCTCGGCACCCATCTCGGCGCCGACGAGCACCTCCGGCCGACCGAGGCCTACGGCGTCCACCCCGTCACCTACGAGTGGTTCCTGTTTCCGGGCGAGCTCATCGCGTCGCTGCTCACCGATGCGGGCCTGACCATCACCGCACGCCTCGATCAGCCCAACCCCAAGGGAGCGGGCCGGTCGTTCGCCTACTTCCTCGCCCGCAGGGAGAGTTGAGGATGCGCATGTAGAAGAGGCGATCCGAACACATATGCGATAGAATGCGACGTATGGTCATCATGCTGGACGCGGAGACGGCGGGAGCACCCGCCGACGTGTCGTGGTTCGACGAGTGCGAACCCGGCTCCGACGTCGCGTGCTGGCTGGTCGACGGCGACATCGTGCCGGTCACCGAGGTGGTGCCGGCCATCCAGGTGTCGACGGTGGCCCCGATCCGCGCGGAACTGGCCGCGCTGGCCGTCGTGGACGAACTCGGCGCGGCAGAGGTGGCGGCCGACGAGCTCAGCGAGTTGATCGCCTCGTGCCAACGAGTGATGTCCCAGGCCCGAGCCCTGCAGGCGACCTTGGTCGAGGAGTTGGCATCACGCCCGGAGCTGGCGCCGGCTCAGCCGGCGGCCGGCTACCGGTCGGTCAGCGCCGAGTCGTGTGCGGCTCTGGAGCTGACGGCGCCGCTGGCGCTGACCTCGGGGCAGGCGGAGTACCTGGTCAACGAGTCGGTGCAGCTGGTGCGCGACTTCCCTGCGACGCATGCCGCCCTGGCGCAGGGCGAGATCGACGAGCGGCGGGCGCGGCTGATCATGTCCGAGCTGGGTCGGCACGACAGCGAGATCGCGGCGGCGGTCGAGGCGGCCGTCCTGGGGCGCGCCGGCGAGCAGAACACCGATCAACTACGGCGTCGACTGAAGGGCCTGGTGCATCGGCTGGCACCTCAGGAGGCCGAGGAGAGCCGGGCGCGCGCGGCGGCGGATCGGTGCGTGCGGGTGTCGCCGGCCGAGAACGGGATGGCGTGGATCGAGGCGCTGATGCGTGCCGAGGACGCCGCCGCGGTCGAGGCGGTCCTCGACTCGGGCGAGAAGGCCCTGAAACGAGCCGACGCGGACGCGGGTGACGCCCGTGCCCGCACTCGCGACCAGCGTCGTGCGGACGTCCTCGCGCGGCTCGCGTGGGCCGCACTCGCCGCCGGCCGCATCGATCCGGCCGCAGCCGGCACGACGGCGAGCGGCGACGACGCGGCCCGAAGCCCGCTTCGCGAGGCGGCGGCCGGACTGTCACTGAGCGGCGCGCACGGGCGCCCGGTCGCGGTCCAGGTCACGGTCTCGCTCACGACGCTCGCAGGGCTCGACGAGGAACCGGGTGACCTGGACGGATACGGCCCCATCCCAGCCCGGGTCGCGCGCGAGCTGGCCGCAGCCGGGATCTGGCAGTGGGTCGGCTGCGATCCGGTCACCGGCGCCGTTCTCGACCACGGGCGCACTCGCTACACACCCACCCGCGACCTCGTCGATCACGTTCTGCTGCGCGATAGGACCTGCAAGGCGCCCGGGTGCGCCGTCCCCGCCGTCCGCTGCGACCTCGACCATGTCCACGCATACAGCGCCGGCGGCTCCACCTGCGCGGCGAACCTGGTCGCGCTGTGCCGCAAGCACCACCTGATCAAGCACCATGGTCCGTTCACGGTCGACCAGCCCGAGCCGGGCACCCTGCGCTGGATCAGCCCCACCGGCCGCACGATCGTCAGCGGTCCCGCCCGAGCCGCGCCCACACCCGACGATCCGCCGTTCTGACCGCTTGCGTCGCGCCGGTCAGTCGACGACGAACCAGTCGCCGTCCTGGTAGGCGAGGACGGTGTCGCCGAGGTCCTCGGTGCTGAACGAGGCGTCGGCCACGATGGCCTCGACCGGGATGATGACCTGGCCGGGAGTGCTGTCGTCGACCAGTTCGGGGTCGATGGTCGCGGTCTTCAGGGCCGCCGTCTGCTCAGCCGACGGCATCCCGGCCATCATCGCCATGGTCGCCTCGCACGGGCCGAAGCCGTCGGCCTCGGCCTGGGCGGCGGCCGGCCCCGCGATCTCGCACATCGTCGGCACGTCTGCGTTGCCCAGCGCGTGCAGGAAGGTCTCGAACCGCGTGATCGCCGCCGCGGTGGTCTCGGGCGAGCCACCCGCGTCCTCCGGCGGGGTGGTCGGGGACTCGACCGGCAGGGTCACCGTGTCCGACGGGGTCGAGGCCGGCTCGTCCGTGGGCTCGTCCGTCGGCGGCTCGACCGGGAGGGTGATGGTCGGCGACGGCGAGTCGGTGCCGTCCGCGGCGGGATCGTCGTCGGAGCCGCAGTCGGTCACGACCAGAGCGAGCATCACGGACGCCGACAGGACAGCGGTACGGCGGACGAGCGACAGCGACATGAAACGTCCCAAAGGCAGAGGGCGGAAAGACCGCGCCGCACGCTAGCACGCACCCGCCACGCGGCAGGGGACAATCGCTGACTCTGGGCCTGGTCTCGGCGCGACGCCCGTGCCAGCATCGAGGCCGGGGGGTGTGTGCCATGCGCCGGGTTCTCGTTCCGCTCGCGCTGGCCCAGTTCATCTGCAGCTTCGCCGGCTCGAACATGAACGTGATGATCAACGACATCGGCCGCGACCTCGACACCACCGTGCAGGGCGTCCAGGTGGCCATCACGATCTTCCTGCTGGTGATGGCGGCGTTGATGATCCCCGGCGGCAAGCTGACCGACAAGTACGGCCGCAAGCGCTGCTTCCTGGCCGGCCTGATCGGGCCCGGGCGTTCGGCGTCATCAGTGCGATGGGCGGCGTCGGCGGCGCGGCCGGCCCGCTGATCGGCGGCCTGATCACGTCGGCGATCAGCTGGCGGGCGGCGTTCGTCTTCCAGGCGCTCGTCATCGCGGCGATCGTCTGGATGAGCCGCGACCTGCGCGACCCCCTGCCGCCGGAGCCGGACCGCCCGTTCGACGTCCGTGGTGCGGTGCTGTCGGCGACGGGACTGATCCTGTTGGTGACGGGCATCCTCGCGGCCGACGACAACGGCTGGCTGATGCTCGGGCTGCTGGTGGTGGGCGCGCTGGTGCTGGCCGGCTTCGTGTGGTCCATCCGCGCGAAGGAGCGGGCCGGCGAGGAGGCCCTGCTGTCGACGGCGGTGTTCCGCAGCCGCACGGCCAACCTCGGCCTGGTGACACAGAACGCGCAGTGGCTGCTGCTCATGGGCACGTCGTTCGTCGTCGCGACGTTCCTGCAGGTGGTCCGCGGCTACGACGCGATCGAGACCGGCGTGATCTTCACCGCCGCCACCGCCGGCCTGCTGGCGTCGTCGCTGGCCGCCGAGCGGCTGGCGCAGCGGCGGTCGCAGCGCACGCTCATCGTGGCCGGCTTCGCGCTCACCATCGGCGGCATCGGGCTGCTGCTGCTCATGGTGGTCGGCTCGCCGTCGGTGTGGGCGTTCGCCCCGGGCCTGCTGCTGATCGGCCTGGGACTCGGTCTGATGCTGACGCCGTCGGTCAACGTCGTGCAGTCGAGCTTCGGCGAGGAGCTGCAGGGCGAGATCTCGGGACTGTCGCGCAGCATCTCGAACCTCGGCTCCACCCTGGGGACGGCGATCGCCGGCACCGTGCTGGTGGCCGGGCTGACGGCGACCCCGGAACGGGCGTACGGGCTGGCCATGGCCGTGCTCGCCGCCGCCGGGCTGATCGGGCTGGGTGCGGCGTGGCGGCTGCCGCGCACCCGCCCCGACGAGGTGAGCTCTCAGCCCTGCCCGCCCCCCACCGCGCCGTCGGTCTCGCCGGACTCGAAGACGTTCAGCGCCGCGACGACGGAGGCTTCGGCCGTCACCACGAGCCGCCCCGGCGCCGTGCCGGCCACGTGGTTCGCAGTGAACACGTTGCCCGGCCCCTCGAACCGCCCGGCGAAGGGCCCGGCCGGCGTGCGGAAGTGGTTCCCCGCGACCTGCGCCTGCTCGCCCTTGATCCGGAACGCCGCGCCGGCCGCGGACACGAACGTCGAGTCGGTGAGCTTGAGCCGCACACCCGCCGGCGGCGCGTTGAGGACGTACTGCGACGCGCACTCGGCCACGTGCAGGCCGGTGATGGTGGCGTCGGCGCCGGCCACCAGCACGGCCTCCAGCGCCACCGCGTTGCCGTGCCGGAACGCGACATCGGCCAGCCGCACCCGGGTCCCGCCGATCCGCACGGCCCGGCCGTCGGCACCGGTGCCTGTCGTCGACCCGAAGCGCAGGTCCGAGAACGTGCACGAGTCGGCCTGCTCGCCGATCTCGAGGAACCGCCGGGCCGTGTCGCCGCCGCGCACGCCGCGGACGTGGCTGTCCCAGACCTTGCGCGTGAAGATCACGAACGACCCGGCCCCGGCGGTGTCGCCGAGCGCCAGCCCGTCGAACCGCACGCGGTGCGCGTTGGAGACGACGACGTAGTTGTAGCCGGTGGAGTGGCAGGTGATGTCGCTGAACGCGATGTCGTGGACGTCGGCGCCCCCGAGGTCCGCGGTGCTGGTGGTGCCGCCCGGGTAGTAGGACAGATCGACGCCGGCGGTCTGGCCCTCGATGCTGATGACGGCGTGCGTGGACCGCGGCTCCGTGGCCGCCTCGTACACCGTCACGTCGCGGCAGCGGATGTTCGAGCAGTGGTACTGGAACGTCAGCGCCTTGCGCCCGATGCGGGAGAAGTAGAGGTTGTCGACCTGCACGTCGCGGCAGAACGAGCCGCCGAGGCCGTTGTCGTTGGACCCGTCGGCGGTGTCGAGGTGCAGCCCGCTGACCCGCACGCCCTGCACGTACCGCTGCGGCGGCCCGGACGGCGTCGACGGCGCCGACCCGTGGATGCCCAGCAGCTCGCCCGCCCCGCCCGGCTCCGACACCAGCGTGATCCGCGACCGCAGCCCGTCGCCGAACCAGTGCGTGCCGTCCGTGAGCAGGCTGATCGAGTCCGTCACCAGGTAGGCGCCGTCGACCCCCGGCACGTACACCGTCCCGCCGCGTCGGGCCGCGGCCTGCAGGGCCGCGGTGTCGTCGGAACCGGTGCCGGCCACGAGGTCGTAGTCACCACGAGCCCCCAGTGCCCGTACCGAGACGACGTCCTCGGCGAGCTCCCACCAGGCGCCGTCGCGGGTCCGCAGGTGCCAGCGGTCCGGCTCTGCGGGTGCGGAGTCGAGCCGCCGGTAGAGCGCGCCGCCGCCGTCACCGGCCTCGGCGTAGCCGCAGGTGCGCAGCGCCCGCACCCGCCCGTTGACGATCGTCTGTTCCGCCGCCCCCTTCGACGGGACGGTGTCAGCCTCGGCCCCGCTCGGGTCGGCCGCCGCCACTCCCGCGGCCGCCGCCCCCACCGCTCCCGCTCCGGCGACTCCCAGCAACGAACGACGGGTCAGCGGCGACACGGTCATGGCGACTCCTCGAAGGCAGGGTTCAGCGGGGCGCGGACCGTGCTGGTCCGCGCCCGGACGGCGATGCGGAAGTGACCTAGAGCGGCCCGGTGCGGTCCAGCCGGGTCAGGATGGGGGAGTAGTGGTCGGTCAGGGCGTCCTGGACGGCAGCGGCGTCGCCGCCGAGCGCCGCCCGGTAGATGGCGTCGTGCTGCCGGTAGGTGTCCGACGGCCGGTCGTCGGCGATCTCGGAGCGTTGCTCGACGGCGCGGCTCATGGTCAGCCAGAACGCGTCGAGCAGCTTGAGGGCGACGGCGTTGCCGGCGTCGGCGAACATCGTGCGGTGGAAGCGGCGATCCTCGTCGAGCACGTCCTCGCCGCGGTCGGACTTCTCCTTCATCTCGCTGAGGATCTGCTCGAGCTCGGAGCGGGTGCGGTCGGTCATGTTGCCCACCGCGCGCTCGATGAGGTCGTTCTCGACGGCGCGGCGCACCTCGAGCAGGTCGGCCAGCTCGCTGGAGTCGAACAGCAGGTTGAACGGGAGGTTGTCGATGAGCAGTGAGAGCGAGAAGTCCTTGACGAACACCCCGCTGCCGCGCCGGGTCTCGAGGATGCCGAGGGACACCAGGCCCTTGACCGCCTCGCGGACGGAGTTGCGGCTCACGCCGAGCTGCTGGGCCAGTGCGCCCTCGGCGGGCAGGCCGTCGCCGGCGCGCAGGCCGTTGGTGAGGATGTAGTCGCGCAGTGCCGTCTGAACGGACTCGTGCAGGCTTGGTGGTCGCGGCAGCGCCGTCAGTCTCGTGAGCTGGTCCCCCTGTGCCACGTCAAACTCCTCCCGCCATGGCGTCTGATTTGTAGGATAACCGAGCAATGTCGGGCGCCACAAGCGGTTGCCCCCCGTGTGCCCCCCGTGAAAAAGCAACGCCGCAGGTGGGTGAACCACCTGCAGCGTCCGTGCGTCGTGCTGAGGGTGGTGCTACTCGTCGAGGTCGCGTTCCAGCAGCGCGACCAGGGTGTCGAGGGCCTGGTCGGCCTTGTCGCCATCGGCGGACAGGATGACCTGGTCGCCCTGCTCGACGCCGAGCGTCATGATCGACAGGATGCTGGAGGCGTCGACCGGTTCGCCGTCGGGCTTGCGGATCGAGACCTTCGTGGGCTGTTCCGCGGCGGCCTTGACGAAGACAGCGGCGGGCCGGGCGTGCAGCCCGGCCTTGCTTGCGACGACTGCGGTGCGCTCGGGCACGGCGTCTCCTCTGCTGAGGTCGTGGGTGATGCGGGCTCCAGCCTAGCCGCCGAGGTCCCGAACGGCCCTGATCAGGCGGCCGGCGCGGACGGTTTCGCGTTACCGGCCCGTTCCGGTGAATACTGGGCCTGACATGCGTGCCCCCCGTTGACGTGGGGCGTGAGCCCGGGCGGCTGGGGACTGCCGTCCGACCGGAACGGAGCGTCTATGCCCATCGCCACTCCCGAGGTCTATGCCGAGATGATCGACCGGGCCAAGGCCGGCTCGTTCGCCTATCCCGCCATCAACGTGACGTCGTCGCAGACGATCAACGCGGCGATCCGCGGGTTCGCCGAAGCCGAGAGCGACGGCATCATCCAGATCTCCACCGGGGGTGCCGAGTACATCTCCGGCCCGACGATCAAGGATCGCGTCCGGGGTGCCGCGGCGTTCTCCGCCTTCGCTTACGAGGTCGCGCAGAGCTACGACGTGCAGATCGCGCTGCACACCGACCACGCGCCGCTCGACGCCGTCGAGCAGTGGGTGAAGCCGCTGCTCGCGCTGTCGACCGAGCGGGTCAAGAACGGCCAGGCCCCGCTGTTCAACTCGCACATGTGGGACGGCTCGGCCGTGCCGCTCGACCAGAACCTGAAGGTCGCCGAGGAGCTGCTGGCGCTGTCGGCCGACGCGCACACCATCCTCGAGATCGAGGTCGGCGTCGTCGGCGGCGAGGAGGACGGCGTCGCCCACGAGATCAACGACAAGCTCTACACCACGGTCGAGGACGGCCTGGCCACCGCCGAGGCGCTCGGCCTGGGCGAGCGCGGCCGCTACATCGTGGCGCTGACGTTCGGCAACGTGCACGGCGTCTACAAGCCGGGCAACGTCAAGCTGCGCCCCGAGATCCTGCGCGACATCCAGCAGTCCGTCGGCGAGCGCTACGGCAAGGACAAGCCCTTCGACCTCGTCTTCCACGGCGGCTCCGGCTCGACGGCGGAAGAGATCGGCTCGGCCGTCGACTACGGCGTCATCAAGATGAACATCGACACCGACACCCAGTACGCGTTCACCCGCCCCGTCGTGTCGCACATGTTCACCAACTACGACGGCGTGCTGAAGGTCGACGGCGAGGTCGGCAACAAGAAGGCCTACGACCCCCGCGCCTGGGGCAAGCTGGCCGAGGCGGGCCTGGCCGAGCGCGTCGTCGAGGCCACCCAGCAGCTGCGGTCGGCCGGCCAGAAGATTCGCTGATGCCGGGCGAGAACCTGCTCTCCGGCCCGCCCGAGACGTTGCTGCCCGACGACCCCGCGGCCCGCGAGGCGCTCGAGTCGGGCATCGACCCCGCCACCGTGGCGGCGGCCCACCCGGCGTACTCGCCGGCGTGGGCCGCGCTGGCCGACCGCGCCTTCGCCGCGGGCGACCCCGTCACGTCGTATGCGTTCGCCCGCACCGGCTACCACCGCGGGCTGGACCAGCTGCGGCGGGCCGGCTGGCGGGGCCAGGGGCCCATCCCGTGGGCGCACGAGCCGAACCGCGGCTTCCTGCGCTCGCTGAACGCGCTCGGCCGCGCCGCCGAGGCCATCGGCGAGACCGACGAGGCCACCCGTTGCGCCCAGTTCCTCCGCGACTCCAGCGAGGAAGCCGCCGCCGCGCTCAGCGCCACGGAGTAGGGGGAGACCCACCGCATGCCCGCCATCGTGCTCGTCGGCGCCCAATGGGGCGACGAAGGCAAAGGCAAGGCCACCGACCTCATCGGCGGCCAGGTCGACTATGTCGTGAAGTTCAACGGCGGCAACAACGCCGGCCACACCGTCGTCATCGACGGCGAGACCTACGCGCTGCACCTGCTGCCGTCGGGCATCCTGACGCCCAGCGTCACGCCGGTCATCGGCAACGGCGTCGTCATCGACCTCGGGGTGCTGTTCGAGGAGCTCGACGGCCTCGAGGCGCGCGGCGTCGACACGTCGAAGCTGGTCGTGAGCGCCAACGCGCACCTGATCCCGTCGTACAACCGCACGCTGGACAAGGTGACCGAGCGCTTCCTCGGTCAGCGCAAGATCGGCACCACCGGCCGCGGCATCGGCCCCACCTACGCCGACAAGATGTCGCGCGTCGGGCTGCGGGTGCAGGACCTCTTCGACGAGAAGATCCTGCGGCAGAAGGTCGAGGGCGCGCTGGAGCAGAAGAACCAGCTGCTCGTGAAGGTCTACAACCGGCGCGCGGCCGACGTCGACGAGGTGACCGACGAGCTGCTGGCCTACGCCGACCGGCTGCGGCCCATGGTCACCGACACCGCGCTGCTGCTCGACCAGGCCCTCACCGACGGCAAGGTCGTCATCATGGAGGCCGGGCAGGCCACGCTGCTCGACGTCGACCACGGCACCTACCCGTTCGTCACCTCGTCGAACGCGACGGCGGGCGGCGCCAGCACCGGCTCGGGCATCCCGCCGACGCGCATCGACGGCGTCATCGCGGTGCTCAAGGCCTACACCACCCGCGTCGGCGAGGGCCCGTTCCCCACTGAGCTCTTCGGGGCCGACGGCGACCGCCTGCGCAAGGCGGGCGGCGAGTTCGGCACGACGACGGGGCGGCCGCGGCGCTGCGGCTGGCTCGACACCGTCATCGGCCGCTACGCCACCCGCATCAACGGCACCACCGACCTCGTCGTCACCAAGCTCGACGTGCTGACGGGGTACGACCCGGTGCCGGTCTGCGTCGCCTATGACATCGACGGCGTCCGGCACGACGAGATGCCCATGACGCAGACCGAGTTCCACCACGCCGTCCCGATCTTCGAGTACTTCGAGGGCTGGGACGACGACATCACCGGGGCCCGCACCCTCGACGACCTCCCGCCGGCCGCGCGCCGCTACATCGAGGCCGTCGAGGACATGTGCAAGGCGCCGGTGTCGGCGGTCGGCGTCGGCCCGGGCCGCGAGCAGATCGTCGCCATCCGGGACCTCGTCCGCTGAGACCGCGGGCTCACGTCGTCGGGCGGCCCATGGTGCGACCGCCCGGCGACTCCCGCAGCGTCGTGAACCCGAGGTGCTCGTAGAACGCGATGGCCCGGGCGTTCGCCGCGCCCACGCCCAGGTGCACGCCGGGCGCCCCGGCGTCGTGCAGCGCCGCGAGCAGCCGTTCCATGAGCGCCCGCCCCATGCCCCGGCCCTGGGTGCGGGGGAGCAGATCGATGTGCAGGTGGGCGGGGTAGTCGGCCACGACGGCGGGGTTCGCGGGCTGCCGCTCGTGCAGGACGGTGACGTAGTGGGCGTCGCGCGTCCCGGCCGGGAACGTGCCGGGCGGGTACTTCTGCCGCAGCGGCGGCCACCACTCGCGCTCGCAGTCGCGCTCGAACGCCGGGGTGTCCCGCGCGCCCAGCACGTAACCCGCGGGCTCGCCGTCGTCGATGACGAACGCCAGCGACGGCTCGAACCGCAGGTACGGGCCGACGAAGATCTCGCCGAGCAGCCGCGGGTCGGCGAACTGCCCGGTCGCGTCGTCGCCGTTGTCGCCTGTGCGCAGGCAGATGTCGTAGAGCGCGTCCTCGTCGCCGGGCGCGTACGGTCGGATGATCACGACGTGATGCCCTCTCCGGTCAGGCCGCGCAACGTCACGTCGATGACGCGGTCGACGGCGGCCGTGTACAGCTCGGGTGCGATGTTCGCCAGCGGGCCGTCGAGCGCCAGCCGGGCGACGCCGTGCACGGAGGCCCAGGCGGCGATCTCGGCCATGGGCCGCCGCTCCACCGGCAGCCGGCCGGCCGCCACGAGCTCGTCCATCACCTGCGCGACCAGGGCGAGCGGGGCCGGCAGCTCGTCGAACGGCAACGCGCCCTTCTCGCAGAACGCGACCCGGAACAGGCCGGGCTCGGCCAGCGCGAACCCCACGTAGGCCCGGCCGAGCGCCTCGAGCCGGTCGCGGGGGTCCTGGACGGTGGCCACACGGTCGCGCATCGCCTCGTTCATGGCCTGGAACGCCCGGTCCTTGACGCCCGCCAGCAGGTCCTCGGCGTTCTCGAAGTGCCGGTAGGCCGCGGTGGGACTGACCCCGACGATGCGCGACGCCGCCCGGACCCCGACGGCGTCGGGCCCGCCCTCCTCGGCCAGCTGGGCGCCGGCCGTCAGGAGCGCGTTGCGGAGGTCGCCGTGGTGGTAGGACGACCGCGCCGTCGGCTCAGGCATCAGCAGATGTTGACACCCACCCACATGCGATGGCAAGTTGACACCCGTCAAGTTTACGCCTGTCCACATCAGTGAGGAACGCGCATGCTGGACCATCTCGCCGCCTTCGTCGTGCGTCATGCCCGGGCCGTCCTGGCCGTCGCCGTCGTCGTGCTCGTCGGCGCCGGCGTCGTCGGGGCCGGCGCGTTCGGGCAGCTGCAGTCCGAGGGCTTCACCGACCCCGGCGCCGAGTCCGTCGCGGCGGCCGAACTGATCGAGGCGGCCGGTGGCCAGGCCGACCTGGTGCTGCTGGCGACGGCGGCCGGCGGCGGCTCCGTCGACGACGCCGCGGCCGGCGGCACCGCGTTGACCGAGCGGATCGCCGCCGACCCCGCGGTCACCGGCGCGCGGTCGTACTGGACCACGGACGCGCCGTCGTTGCGCTCCGCGGACGGCAGCCGGGCGCTGATCCTGGTGACGCTGGCCGACCCGGACTCCGAGGACGGAGCCGCGGTCGCCGAACGGTTCCGCGGCGAACAGGACGGCCTGAGGGTGGTCGCGGGTGGTCCGGCGGTGGTCCAGGACGAGGTCGTGGAGCAGGTGGCCGCCGACCTGCTGGTGGCCGAGGCGATCGCCGTCCCGCTCATCCTCGTGCTGCTGGTGTTCGCGTTCGGCAGCCTCGTGGCGGCGCTGCTGCCGCTGGCCATCGGCCTGGTCGCGATCGTCGGCACGTTCGCCGAGCTGGCGGTGCTGGCCGCGAACACCGACGTCTCGGTCTTCTCGATCAACCTGACGACGGCGCTCGGCCTGGGCCTGGCCATCGACTACGCGCTGCTGGTGGTGGGCCGGTTCCGGGAGGAGCTGGCGCGCGACGCGGACGGTGACGTGCCGGCCGCTGTCGTGCGTACCATCCGCACGGCGGGGCGGGCGGTCGTGTTCAGCGGCCTGGCGGTCGCGGCGGCACTGGCCGCGCTGCTCGTCTTCCCGCTGTACTTCCTCCGCTCGTTCGCCTACGCGGGCATCGGCGTCGTCGTCATCTCCGTGGTCGCCGTGCTGACGGTGCTCCCGGCCCTGCTCACCGTGCTCGGCCACCGGGTCGACGCCGGGCGGGTGCCGTGGACGCGGGCGGCCCGCAGTGTCGAGGCGCCGTTCTGGGGCCGGCTCGCCCGGTGGGTCATGCGCCGGCCCGCGCTCGCGGTGCTGCCCGTGGTCGGAGTGCTGCTGGCGCTGGCCGCGCCGGTCCTCGGCATCACGTTCGGCATGCCCGACGATCGGGTCCTGCCGACGTCGGCCGAGAGCCGCCAGGTCGGCGACGCGCTGCGCGACGACTTCCCGGCCGGCGAGGCCAACGCGCTGGACGTCGTCACGACGGGGCCGGTCGACCAGGCCGCGTTGGCCGACTACGCGACCCGGCTGTCCGAGCTGCCCGGCGTCGAGCGGGTCGACACCGGCCTGGCGGCGCCGGAGGCCGGAGCCGAGCTGCTCGCCGTCGTGACTGCGGCCGACCCGACCTCCGGAGCCGCCCGCGACCTCGTCCGCGACGTCCGCGCGGTGCCGCCGCCGGACGGGGCGGACGCGCTGGTCGGCGGCTCGAGCGCCCAGCTCGTCGACACCCTGGACGCCGTCGGCGCCGGATTGCCGGTGGCGGCCGGGATGATCGCCCTGACGACCTTCGTGATCCTGTTCCTCTTCACCGGCAGCGTCGTGCAGCCGCTGCGGGCGCTGCTGTCGAACGTGCTGGTGCTCGCCGCGACGTTCGGTGTGCTGGTGATGGTCTTCCAGGACGGCGCGCTGTCGGGTGTGCTCGGCTTCACGCCGGCTCCGTTGAACACCGCGATGATCCTGCTGCTGTTCTGCATCGTGTTCGGGCTCTCGATGGACTACGAGGTGTTCGTCATGAGCCGCATCCGCGAGCAGGTCGACGCCGGCGCGAGCATCCACGACGCGACCGTCACCGGGCTGGCCCGCACCGGCCGCATCGTCACGACGGCGGCGGCGCTGCTCGCGGTCTCGTTCTTCGCCTTCCTCACCGGTCAGGTCAGCTTCCTGCAGCTGTTCGGCCTCGGCTGCGGGCTGGCGATCCTCCTCGACGCGACGGTGGTCCGCGGCGTCCTCGTGCCGGCGTCGATGCGACTGCTCGGCCGGCATGCCTGGTACGCCCCGCGCGTGCTGCGCCGGCTGCACGCCCGGGTCGGCCTCAGCGAGGCATAGGACAAGATGGACGAGTGATTGCCGCTGTCCCGCTGGTGAACCCCTGGATCGAGCTGGAGCCGCTGACGGCTGCGCATATCGGCGACCTCGAGGCCGCCGTCTCCGCGCCCGAAGAGCTGTTCCGCTGGGTGTTCACCTGGCGCCCGGACCCGGACGGCGGGCTGGCGGGTGCGCTGCGGCAATCCTTGGACAAGGCCGGGCGCGGTGAGGTCGCTGCCTGGGCGATCCGCCGCCGGGCCGACGGCCGCGTCGTCGGGTCGACGTCCTACCTGGACATCGACGCGGCGAACCGGCGGGTCGAGGTGGGCTCGACCTGGATCGGCCCGGCGTGGTGGCGCACCGAGGTCAACACCGCGACGAAGCTGCTGGTCATCGGGCACGCGTTCGAGACGCTGGGGCTCGAGCGGGTCGCGCTGAAGACCGATCACCGCAACGAGCGGTCGCAGCGGGCCATCGAGCGGCTCGGGGCGCAGCGCGAGGGCGTGCTGCGCCACCACATGCGCCGCCCCGACGGCAGCTGGCGCGACACCGTCTACTACTCGATCCTCAGCGCCGAGTGGCCGGCCGTGCGGGACCGCCTACGCGGGGCGCTCGGCTGAGTCGACCAGGTGGGTGCGCAGGGCGGCGGAGTCGTCGGCCGTCCAGCCGTGCAGCCCCAGCCAGCCCTCGGCACCGCCGAACTGGGTCTCGACGAAGTCGAGGAACGTGTGCATCGACTCCGCCCGCGGCAGATTCTCCTCGTTCGGACGGCCCTCGAGGTCGGCGGCGTAGGTGGGCGTCGCCTTGAGCCGGCTCATGATGGCGTCGATGCGCTCGCCGGTCTGGACGTAGTCGTCGACGACGGCCTGGCGCTCGACGCCGGCCACCGTCAGCGCCAGCGCGCACACGACGCCCGTGCGGTCCTTGCCGGCCGCGCAGTGCACCAGCGTGGCCCCGTCGGACGCCGTCATGGTGCGCAGTGCCGCCACCACGTTGCCGGGCCGGTTGCGCAGGTAGTTGGTGTAGTAGACGCCGGTGTCCACCCAGATGGCGTCGTTGCCGCCGGTCCACGGCAGCACGCCGTCGGCCTCGACGTCGGTGGTCCGGCCGACCTCGGGATAGAGCGACAGGTGGTGGACGGTGACCTCGGGGACCCGGTGCAGCGGACCGGGGCCCTCGGACGTGACCTCGAAGGTCGTACGCAGGTCGACGACGTCGCGCAGTCCGTGCTCGCCGGTGAGCACACGGATGTCGTCGTCGAGGAGGTCCTGCAGGTTGTCGGAGCGCAGGACCCGGCCGAACCGGGTGGCGCCGCCGTCGGTGGTGGGCAGCCCGCCGAGGTCGCGGACGTTGACCGCGCCGACGAGGTCGATCCATCGTTCGCTCATCACCGTCCAGCGTAATGATGGTGTCGCCCGGCCCGCCCGATAGGGTCGGCGTCCGTGAAGGTACTCGTCATCGGCTCCGGCGCGCGCGAGCACGCCCTGGTCCGCTGCCTGCTGCGCGACCCCGAGGTCTCCGAGCTGCACGCCGCCCCGGGCAACGCGGGCATCGCCGCCGACGTCCCGGTGCACTCCGTCGTGGCCGACCAGCCCGAGGCGGTCGCCGACCTCGCCGCCCGGCTCGGCGCCGACCTCGTCGTCGTCGGGCCCGAGGGCCCGCTGGTCGCGGGCGTCACCGACGCCGTCAAGGCGCGCGGCATCGCCTGCTTCGGGCCGACGGCGCGCGCGGCGAAGCTCGAGGGGTCGAAGGCCTTCGCGAAGGAGATCATGGCCGCGGCCGGGGTGCCGACGGCCATGGCGGTGGTCTGCGAGACCCGCGCCGAGGTCGAGGCCGCTCTGGACCGCTTCGGCGCCCCGTACGTCGTGAAGGACGACGGGCTGGCCGCGGGCAAGGGCGTCGTCGTCACCGACGACCGCGACGCCGCCGTCGCGCACGCCGAGGCCTGTGGCCGCGTGGTCATCGAGGAGTACCTCGACGGCCCCGAGGTCTCGCTGTTCTGCGTCACCGACGGCCGCGTGGCGGTGCCGCTCACGCCGGCCCAGGACTTCAAGCGCGCCTACGACGGCGACGACGGCCCCAACACCGGCGGCATGGGCGCCTACACGCCGCTGCCGTGGGCGCCCGAGGACCTCGTCGCCGACGTCATGGAGCGCGTCGTCCAGCCGACCATCGACGAGATGCTGCGTCGCGGCACCCCGTTCGCCGGCCTGCTGTACGTGGGCCTGGCGCTGACGTCGCGGGGCACGCGCGTCGTCGAGTTCAACGCCCGGTTCGGCGACCCCGAGACGCAGGCCGTGCTGATGCGGCTGCGGTCCGGGCTCGCCGGGCTGCTGCGCGCCGCCGCGACCGGGACGCTCGCCCAGCACCCGGAGCCGGTGTGGCAGGACGGCGCCGCCGTCACCGTCGTCGTCGCCGCCCACGGCTACCCGGCGGCGCCGCGCACCGGCGACCGCATCGAGGGCCTGGCCGAGGCGGCCGCCGTCAAGGGCGTCGAGGTGCTGCACGCCGGCACCCGGCTCGACGCCGACGGCGTCGTGGTGTCCAGCGGCGGCCGCGTGCTCTCGGTCACCGGGGTGGGCGAGGACATCGACGAGGCCCGGGCCCGCGCGTACGAGGCCGTAGGGCACATCGCGCTCGACGGCAGCCACCACCGCACCGACATCGCGCTGCGGCACGGATGAACGCTGCGGCGCCGATGACCGCCGGCCGGCCGGTGCGCTACGTCGCGGGGCTCCCGCAGCCGCCGCGCGCGCTCGTCATGGGCGTGGTGAACGTGACGCCGGACTCCTTCTCCGACGGCGGGTTCTGGTACGAGCCGGGCGACGCGATCGAGCACGGGCTGCAGCTGGTTGCGCAGGGGGCGGATCTCGTCGACGTGGGGGGCGAGTCCACCCGCCCCGGCGCCGAGCGGCCGTCGCCCGACGAGGAACGACGGCGGGTGCTGCCGGTCATCCGCGAACTGGCCGCGGCCGGCGCCGTCGTCTCCGTCGACACCATGCGGGCCGAGGTCGCCGCACCCGCGCTCGAGGCCGGTGCCCGGCTGGTCAACGACGTCTCCGGCGGGCTGGCCGACCCGGACATGCTGCGCGTCGTGGCCGAGGCCGGCGTGCCCATCGTGCTGATGCACTGGCGCGGGCACTCCGACCACATGCAGGAGCAGGCGGTCTACGGTGACGTCGTCGCCGACGTGTTGGCCGAGCTGCGCCCGCGGGTCGACGCCGCGCTGGCCGCCGGCATCCGGCCCGACCACATCGCCGTCGACCCCGGGCTCGGGTTCGCCAAGACCTGGGACCACAACTGGACGCTGCTGGCCCGGCTCGGTGAGCTGCACGCGCTCGACCTGCCGCTGCTGATGGCGGCGTCGCGGAAGACCTTCCTGGGCGAGCTGCTCGCCGACCCGGACACCGGCGAGCGGCGGTCCCCGGCCGGTCGCGACGCCGCCACCGACGCGCTGTCGACGACGATCGCGCTGGCCGGGGCGTGGTGCGTCCGGGTGCACACCGTCCCCGCGACGCTCGACGCCGTCCGGGTCGCGGCCCGCCTGGCGCAGGGCTGACACCGTCGTGGATCCGGTCGTGGGGAATCCCACCCTGGACGGGGGCGCGGCGACCGGCGCCGGGCGACTAGGGTCGTGGCGTGCCTGACCGCATCGAACTGCGTGGCCTGACCGCCCGCGGACGCCATGGCTGGTTCGACCACGAACGGGAGAACGGCCAGACCTTCATCGTCGACGTCGCACTCGACGTCGACGTCCGTACGGCGGCTGAAAGCGACGACCTGACCGACACCGTGGACTATGGCACTCTTGCTGAGCGGGTGGTCGGCCTCGTCTCGGGGGAGCCGGTCCGACTGGTCGAGACGCTCGCCCAGCGCATCGCTGACCTCTGCCTGGACGATCCCAGGGTCGAGGCTGCGGAAGTGACCGTGCACAAGCCGGAGGCGCCGATGACGGTGCCGTTCGGCGACGTGACCGTGACGATTCGAAGGGCCAGAACGTGACCAATGTCCCCAACCCCAACGTCGTCGACGCCGACACCCTGACCGGTGATCTGCGTCCCCTGCGGCGTACGGCGTTCGCCCTGGGCAGCAACCTGGGCGACCGCATCGAGTTCCTGCAGGCGGCCGTCGACACGCTGACCGACTCCTCGGAGATCGTGCCCGTGGCGGTGTCGCCCGTGTACGAGTCCGACCCGGTGGACACCCCTGAGGGTTCGCCGAAGTTCCTCAACGCCGTCCTGGTCGTCGACACCACCCTGTCGCCGCGGTCGCTGCTCGAGCGGGCCCAGTCCACCGAGGTCGCCTACGGCCGTACGCGCGACGTCCCGAACGGCCCGCGCACCCTCGACATCGACGTGCTCGCCGTCGGCGACGTGACCTCCGACGACGACGACCTGCGCGTGCCGCACCCGCGGCTGGCCGAGCGCGCGTTCGTGCTCATCCCCTGGGCCGACATCGACCCCGAGTTCAGCGTTCCCGGCCTCGGCCGCGTCGTCGAGCTCAGCTCCGCCGTCGACGCCACCGGCGTGCGCCGGCTCGAGGACGCCCTCGAGATCCCGGCCTGACGCCCAGGCCGCGACCCCGTGCAAAGGACGAAGATCGGCTCGCTGATCTGGGTCGCCCTCGTGGCGGTCCCGATCGGCTGGTCGATCGGCCGGGTGGTCGACGCCATGTCCGGCGCGCTCCCGCCCGTGCCCTGGGTGCTGCCACTGCTGCTGATCTTCCTCGCGATCGCGATGTTCGCCGGCGCGCGTGCGGTGCGCGGCTGGATCACCGAGCGCCGCTTCGACCGGCGCATCGACGCCCTTCGGGTGGCCCGCTCGGTCGCCCTCGCCAAGGCGTCGGAGTACTTCGGAGCCGTCCTCGTGGGCATCTACACCGGGCTCGGGCTGCTGGCCCTCGACGCCCTCGACTCCCCGATGGGCCGCAACCGCGCCGTCCTGTCCGCCACCGTCGTGGTGGCCGCCGTGGTCCTGACGGTGGCAGCGGTGCGGCTGGAACGGGCCGGCGAGGTCCCGCCGCCGTCGGACGAGGAGAACGGCGGCGCTCACCCGGCCTGAGATGGCCCTGCCAGGAAGCCCGTCAGCAGGGCCGTCACCTCGACCGGCCGCTCGATCGACGGCAGGTGGCCGGTGTCGTCCAGGTCGACCCGCTTCGCGCCCGGGATGCCCGCGCTGAGCAGGCCGGACACGTCCTGGATGTACGACAGGTCGGCCCGCCCGTTGATCACCAGCGTGGGTGCGGCGACCTCGTGCAGACGGCCCTTCGCCGGTGACCGCGGGCCCAGCTCGGTGCTCGCCGGCCCGCTCCACTCGCGGTCGAACACGAGCCGGCACATCGTCATGGCGTGCTCCCACACCTCCGGGCCGAGGTCCCCCGGTTCCCGGCCGGGTCCCACGGCCATGAGCCGCAACTGCGCCTCGGCCATCGCGGCGACGTCGGCCGGGTCGACGTGTGTGGCGGTGCGGTCGCGGTAGGCCTGCAGGCGCTCGGCCGGGACGGCGGCGAGGATCCGCTCGCGGGCGAGTTGCAGCATCTCCGGCGGCCACTCGTGCCCGGACAGCCCGGAGGCGACGAGCACCAGCGCCGTTACCCGCTCCGGCGCCGCCAGCGCGACGTCGAGGGAGTGGGCGCCGCCGTAGGAGTTGCCGGCCAGCGCTGCCCGCTCGATGCCCAGGGCGTCCATCAGCCCCAGCAGGTCGGCGTGGTGGGCGAACTCCCCGGCGGCGTCGCCGGACTCGCCGTGGCCGCGCCAGTCGTAGCGGACGACGCGGTGGCGGTCGGCTAGGGCGGCGAACTGGTGGTCCCACATGCGGCGGTCGCCGAGCGCCCCGTGCACGAGGATCACCGCCGGGCCGGACCCGGCATCGTCGTAGGCGAGATCGACTCCGTTGACATGAGTGCTCGGCATGGCGAGCACCGTAGCCGGGCCGCCTTCCGAGCACCGGCGCCGGCGCCGGAACGGTGGTGAAAGCGGGACGGAAGTTCCCGGTGTGGCGCGGCGTGTGAAGTCCGATTCGCGCCTTCCCAGAAGGTACGGTGACGCCCATGGCCTCCGTCCGTCACCGCCGCCGCCTCACTGCTGTCCGTCTGCTCGCCGTCGCCGCTCCGGTGACAGCCATCGGGCTGACGGCCGCCGCCCTGGTCCTCGAGGGGCCCTGGCCTCGCATCGCGGCCGCCGCGGGCGCCGTCGCGGCGGCGGTCCTGGGCGCGTTCGTGCTGCGCCTCGAGCGCAAGCTGCGCGTCGAGGTCGCGTCGGTCCGCGCCGAGCAGGCCGCCGAGTACTCCGAGGCGCACGCCCGCTACTCCGAGGAGCACCGCGAGTTCACCGACCACATGGTCGGCCTGCTCGACGTCGCCTCTGAGCGCATCGACGTCATGCGGGGCAAGCTCGACCTGCTCGAGGCCGAGATCGCGGCCGCCCGCAGCGCCCGTCCCGGCGCCTCGACGCCCAGTGTCGAGCTGGCCCGGCTGGCCGAGGGCGCGGAGTGGAACGACCTCTGGCCCGACCTCTCCGAGGCGCCGACCGTGGTCGACCTCATCAAGTGGGAGGACAAGAACACCGAGCTGCTCCCCGAGGTGGACCGCAAGAAGAAGTCCGCTCCGGTCGAGCGCCAGGAGCGCAGCGCCTGACGGTCGCAGCATCCGCCTGACGGAGGCCCCTCAGGCGTTCTGCACCGACTCGAGCACGACCTCGGCCCGTGCGACGTCGTTCGCCTCGGCCTCGACCGACCGGCGCAGCGCCGCATGCAGTGTCGACGGCGTCAGCACCCCCACGTAGCGGTCGTCGTCGTCCAGAACGGCGATCCAGCCGGCGTTCCACTGCAGCATCTCGGCGAACGCCACCTTGAGGGTGTCGTCGAGCTGCACCCAGGCCTCCATGCGCCGGGCCCGCTCGCGCACCGACCCGGTGCCGGTGAGCATGTCGTGGCCCACCCAGCCGGCCAGGCCGCCGGCAGTGTCGAGGACCACCGCCCACCGCTCGGTGCCCAGCGTGGCGCCGGCCGTCCGGACGTCGTCGGTCTCGTGGACGACCGGCGGGTGCTCGAGGTCGGCGGGGGTGATGGACGTGACGGAGAGCCGCTTGAGTCCGCGGTCGGCGCCCACGAAGTCGGCCACGAACTCCGTGGCCGGCGCGCCGAGGATGGCCGCCGGGGTGTCGAACTGCTCGAGCCGGCCGCCCTGCTTGAACACCGCGATGCGATCGCCCAGCCGGACCGCCTCTTCGATGTCGTGCGTGACGAAGAGGATGGTCTTGCGGACGTCGTCCTGCAGGCGCAGGAACTCGTCCTGCAGCTGCGACCGGACGACGGGGTCGACGGCGCTGAACGGCTCGTCCATGAGCAGCACGGGCGGGTCGACGGCGAGCGCGCGGGCCACGCCGACGCGCTGGCGCTGGCCGCCGGAGAGCTCGTGCGGGTACCGCTTGCCGTGCACCGCGGGGTCGAGGCCGACCAGCTCCATGAGCTCGCGGGCCCGCTCGGCGCGGCGCGCCTTGGGCCAGCCGGTCAGCTCCGGGACGACGGCGATGTTCTGTTCGATGGTCCGGTGCGGGAAGAGCCCGACGTTCTGGATGACGTAGCCGATGCCGCGGCGCAGGGCGACGGGGTCGGCGTCGGTGACGTCGGTGCCGTCGACGATGATGCGCCCGCCCGTCGGCTCGACCAGGCGGTTGACCATCTTCATGGTGGTGGTCTTGCCACAGCCCGAGGGCCCGACCAGGACGACCAGCTCGCCGCGGCGTACTTCGAGGGTGAGTTCCTGCACCGCGACGGTGCCGTCGGGGTACCTCTTGGAGACGCCGTCGAGACGAATCATCGGTTGTTCGGTAGCGTCACTGGAATGGCGCTCTTCGGGCCCGCTCATGACGCAACCCTCGCCGACAACTGCCTCGTGCGCAACGACTGGGTGTGCGGCGAGTACATCCGCACCCGCCGCGAGGACATCACCGAGGCCCTCGGCCAGCACGTCACCATCACCGTGATCTCGATCGTCATCGGCTTCGCGGTGGCGCTGGTGCTGGCCGTCGTCGCGCGGCGCGTCGGCTGGCTGCGCGGCGCGATCCTCGGCACGTCGACGGCGCTCTACACGCTGCCGTCGCTGGCGATGTTCTCGATCCTGCTGCCGTTCACCGGCATCACGGCCACCACGGTCGTCGTCGGCCTGGTGCTGTACTCGCTGACCATCCTGGTCCGCGGCATCCTGGCCGGACTCGACGCCGTCCCCGACGACGTGCGCGAGGCCGCGGTCGGCATGGGCTACGACGGCTTCCGGCTGCTGCGCAAGGTCGAACTGCCGCTGGCCATGCCGACGATCTTCGCGGCGTTGCGGGTCGCGACCGTGTCGACCGTGGCGCTGACGACGGTCGGCATGATCGTCAACCACGGCGGCCTGGGCAACCTCATCAACCGCGGGCTGAGCAGCAACTTCCACGCCGAGGTGCTGACGGCGTCGGTGCTCTGCGTGGTGCTGGCGCTGATCGCCGACGCGCTGCTGCTCGGCCTGCAACGATGGCTCACGCCCTGGCGACGGACGGTGAGCGCATGAACGGGCTGCTCGACGGCCTCGGCTGGCTGTTCGACCCGGCGAACTGGTCCGGCCCCACGGGCGTGGCCACCCGGCTGGTCGAGCACGTGTGGATCAGCGGCGTGGCCGTCCTGCTGGCCTGTGCGGTCGCGCTGCCCATCGGCCTGTGGCTCGGGCACCTGGGCCGGGGCGGCACGCTGGCCATCAACATCAGCAACGTCGGCCGGGCGGTGCCCACGTTCGCGATCCTGGCCCTGCTGTACATGACCGTGCTGGGGCTGTCGAACTGGACGACCATCATCGCGCTGGTGCTGTTCGGCATCCCGCCCATCCTCACCAACACCTATGTGGGCATGCGCGAGGTCGACCGCGACGCCGTCGAGGCCGCCCGCGGCATGGGGATGAGCGGGACCCAGCTGCTGCGCCGCGTCGAGCTGCCGCTGGCCACGCCGCTGATCATGGGTGGCATCCGGCTGGCGACGGTGCAGATCGTGGCCACGGCGACGCTGGCGGCGGTCATCTCCGGGCCCGGCCTGGGTCGCATCATCACCAGCGGCTTCGGCCGCCAGGACGTGCCGCAGATCATCGGCGGCGCGATCATCGTCTGCCTGCTCGCGCTCGTGGTCGAGGGCCTGATGGCCTGGCTGCAGCGAGCCGTCGACCCCATGCGCGGGGCCCGGCGCCGCCGCCGTTCGAGATCCGATCGTGACCAAGGAATGCCGCTGATGGCCGACGAGGTTGTCAGTGCCGGGTAGTTGACTATCCAACGCGGGCGCTGTCCAGGTGCTCGCCGGACACGCGTGCGGGGCAAGGCGCCCGGCACGGGACACAGAAGGTGACACCGGTGAATGTCATGACCATGAGCAGACGAGCGGCCGTGCTGGCGGCCGCGGCCGGCCTGGCGCTGTCGCTGACGGCGTGCGGCGGCGACGACGACCCGTTCGAGGAGGGTGACGGCGACGCCACCGCCACCGGGGGCAGCGAGACCACCGGCAGCGGTGGCGGCGGCGAGCTCACCGTCGGCGGCGCCAACTTCACCGAGATGGTGATCATGCAGGAGATGTACGCGGCGCTGCTCCAGAACGCCGGGTACACCGTCGACATCCAGTCCGTCGACGCGCGCGAGATCTACGAGCCGGCCCTCGAGAGCGGCGAGATCGACGTCGTCCCCGAGTACCTCGCCACGTTCGCCGAGTTCCTCAACGGCGCCATCAACGGCCCCGACGCGCCGTCCAGCGCGCCCATCGCCACCTCCGACGCGCAGGAGACGGTCGACGCCGCCCGTCCGCTGGCCGAGGAGCGCGGGCTCACCATCCTCGACCCCGCCGAGGCGGCCAGCCAGAACGCGTTCGCCGTCACCCAGCAGTTCGCCGACGAGAACGGCCTCACCACGCTGTCCGACCTCGCGGCGCTGGGCCAGCCCATCACGCTGGCCGCGGTCGAGGAGTGCCCCGACCGCCCGTTCTGCGAGCCGGGCCTCGAGTCGGTCTACGGCCTCGACATCGTCGACCCGCCGCTGGCCACGGGGTTCAGCACCAGCGAGACCAAGCAGGCGGTCCAGCGCGGCGACGCGCAGCTCGGCCTGGTCGGCACCACCGACGGCACGCTCGGCCAGTTCGACCTCGTGACCCTCGAGGACGACAAGGGCCTGCAGGCCGCCGACAACCTCGTGCCGGTCGTCAACACCGAGAGCGCGGGCGACCCCGCCATCGCCGACGTGCTGAACCAGCTCGCCGAGGTGCTCACCACTGAGGACCTCGCGACCATGAACGCCCAGGTCGACGCCGAGCGGCAGCAGGCCGCCGACGTCGCGCAGGCGTACCTCGAGGAGAAGGGCCTGCTCTGACCTCGATCAGCGCACTCGACGTCCTCGACTGGCGGCGCCGGGTCCACGAGCTCTACGCCCAGGTGCGGGCCGAGAGCGCGACGGACCCGGCGCAAGCCCACCAGGGGTGGGTCGCCGGCCGCGACGAGCTGGTCCGCAGCCATCCCGCCTCACCCGTCCCGCCCGAGCGGCGCGACGGGTGGGCGGGGCTGCGACACGCGCCCTACGACCCCGGCCTGCGGTTCGAGCTGCCGGTCGACCCCGACGTCGAGCCGCAGCGGCTCGAGGTCCCCACGGCCACCGACGGCATCGTCCCGTTCGAGCTGGCCGGGCGGCTGCACCTGCCGCTGGGCGACCTCGACGTGTGGTGGCTCGACTCCTACGGCGGGGGGGTCTTCGTGCCGATCAAGGACGCCTCCGCCGGCCGGGCCACGTACGGCGGCGGGCGTTACCTGCTCGACACCGTCAAGGGCGCCGACCTCGGCGGCTCGGTGCACGACGCCCTGGTCGTCGACCTCAACTTCTCCTACAACCCGTCCTGCGCCTACGACCCCGCCTGGACCTGCCCACTCGCGCCGCCCGGCAACACGCTGGGCCTCGAGGTGGTGGCCGGCGAGTTCGTGCCGCCCG
Organism: Jiangella mangrovi; assembly: GCF_014204975.1. NCBI lineage: Bacteria > Bacillati > Actinomycetota > Actinomycetes > Jiangellales > Jiangellaceae > Jiangella > Jiangella mangrovi. Next base: position 1,361,421 of record NZ_JACHMM010000001.1, on the reverse strand, counting down.
GGTATTCCGGGGACTGACCGGGACCGGCCCGGTACGCTCGCCGTCGCGGGCGCAAGGGTTCGTTGGCGAGGTGGGCGGAATGCGGGTGCGAGCACTCGCCGCCGGTGTGGCGGTGACGGTCGTGGTGCTGTCGGGTTGCGAGGCGGGCGGCGGCGACGAGCCCGCCGGACTCGACGACCCGGCGGACTCGTCCACGGACACCTCGACCGGCACGGCGCCGGCCGACGATGCCTCCGGCACGCCGGAGCCGTCCGACTTGCCGGCCGGCGAGGACTGGTCCGTCGAGGTCGGCGGCGAGCCGCCCGAGGCCCCGGCCGACCTCGACGTCTACGAGGCCTACCTCGGCTACTGGCGGGCCGACCTCGAGGCGCTGAGCATCCCCGACCCCGCCCACCAGCCGTTCCTCGACGCCGCCGTCGACCCGCAGCGCGAGCGCGTGGTGTCGGTGGCCGAGCAGCTGCTCGCTCAGGACCACCGCACCATCGGCACCCTGCGGGTCGAGCCGTTCGTGGTCTCGGTCAGCGGCCCCACCGCCGCCGTCCAGGACTGCATGGACGGCCGCGACACCTATGACGTCGACGCCGCGGGCGCCGAGGTGCCCGACAGCCGTGGCGACCTGATCCCGGTGCTGGTGCAACTGGCACAGGCCGGTGACCGGTGGGTGGTTGCCGACGTCCAGCGGGCCGACCACGACTGTGGTTGACAGGGGCGCTTCGACCGGTCACGGTAGACTCGACTCAGCAACGGGCACACGAGCGATTCACCTCAGGAGACGACGGTGCGACGCGTACGTATGCCCCTGCTCACCGGCCTGGCCGCCGGTTCCCTGACCGTTCTGGTCACCCTTCCCGCGCACGCCGGTGTCGGCGACGACCAGGTGGGTGGCGACGCCGGCGACGGCCAGCTGACCGCGGTGGCGGTCTCCCTCAGCGGCAACGGCCTGGGCGGCGGCGACGGCTCCGACGGCGGCGGGGGCGGCGTCTCGGTCAGTGTCCAGGTGCCGTCGCCCTGTTACTGGGACGTGCACGAGAACATCACCGGCGAGTGGGCCTACGAGAACTGGGCGCTGAACTACGACGACCTCGACGACCCGGTCGGGCCGGGCTACGACCAGACCTTCGTGTATCCGCCGCTGGAAGAGATCGAGGCGCACCGCGACGAGCCAGGCGCCTGGGCGTTCGGCACGCTGCTCAACGTCGACGGCGGCTTCGACGCCGCCAGCGCCTGCTTCGACCAACTGGTCGCGGCCAACGGTGGTGCCCACACCATCTGGGTGGCCGAGGGCACCACGCCGCCGCAGCCGCCGCCCCCGCCGGTGCCGCCGGAGATGCTGGCCGAGGTCGCCTACGAGCACCTCGACATCCCGGCGCCCGACACCGCCCGCAGCCCGGTCGCCGACTCCTACGTCAATCTGCCCACCTGGTTCTGGGTGGCGCCGGGCGACGGCCCCCGCGACGGCTTCGTCCGGCTCGAGGTCACGGCCACGGCGGGCGAGAACTCCGCCACCGTCGTCGCCGACCCGGACCGCCTGTCGGTGCGCTCGTCCGGCGGCCCGTCGGTGGGCTGCTCGGCCGAGCAGGCGCGCACGTCCTACGCCTCCGGGACGCCCGAGTCCGCCGGCTGCAGCCTCACGCACCCGCGCTCGTCGGCCCGGGCGCCGGGACTCGCCTACACCGTCACGGCTACCGGCGCGTACGTCGCGTCCTGGTCCGGCCAGGAGGGCGGCACCCCGGTCCCCGGCGGCGGCCTGGGCACCGTCGTCTCGCCGGCGACGTCCGTCGACCTGCCGGTCGCCGAGGTCCAGACCGTCGTCATCCGCTGAGCCTCGCGGCCGGGCGACCGGCCGCGGGGTAGCCTCGACGCCGTGGACCAGGACCAGCTCTTCGCGCCGCCCGGCGAGGCCTGGCAGCAGGTGTCGCACAAGCTCGTCGACCTGCGCCGGCTGGTGCTGCTGGTCTCGGTGGTGCTGTGCACCGCGGCGGTCGCCGTCGTGCTCGGGCTGGTCGCCGGTCCGGTGGCGGTGTTCATCACCGTCGGCGCCGGGCTGGTCGTGCTGGTGTGGGGACTCTGGCTCATCCCGCGCAACTGGCGGGCCTGGGGTTACGCCGAGCGGCTCGACGACCTCCTGGTCACCCACGGCGTCATGTACCGGCGGCTGACGGTGGTGCCGTACGGCCGCATGCAGTTCGTTGACGTCGCCTCCGGGCCGCTCGAGCGGCGGTACGGGCTGGCGACCGTCCAGCTGCACACGGCCTCGCCGGCCACCGACGCGAAGATCCCCGGCCTGCCGGCCGCCGAGGCCGCGCGGCTGCGCGACCGCCTGTCGGCGCTGGGTGAGGCTCAGGCGGCCGGTCTGTGACCAGCGCGCCCGGCAGCGAGGCGGGTGACGCCAAGGCCACCCGGGTCGATCCCACCCCGGAGCACTTCCGCCGGCTGCATCCGCTGACTCCGCTGCTGCGGGGCTGGACGGTGCTGGCCGCGCTCATCGCCTTCGGCGGCCAGGACGCGCTGCGTTCCGGCGAGATGGGCCGGCTCGGGATCACCGTGCTGGTGGTTGCGGTCATCGGCATGCTCGCCGGGCTGCTGTCGTGGTGGACCACCCGCTACGGCTTCGACGGCGACGCCCTGCGCATCGACTCCGGCCTGCTGAACCGGCGGTCCCGGCGGGTCCGGCTGGACCGCCTGCAGGCCGTCGACATCAACCGCCCGCTGGCCGGCCGGCTGCTCGGCCTCTCGGAGCTGCGGCTCGAGGTGGCCGGCGGGGGCAAGGCCGAGGCGCCGTTGCAGTACCTTGCCGTCGACGACGCGGTCCGGCTGCGGGCCGAGCTGCTGGCCCGCGCCGCCGGCATCGACGCCGACACACCCGAGGCGCCGGAGCGGCTGGTCCACGAGGTGCCGCTGGACCGGCTGGTGTGGTCGACGGTGCTGTCCGGCACGTTCATCGTCGGCCTGGTCTTCATCGTCGGCATCGGCATCGCGTTCGCCTTCTTCCGCGACAGCGACGTCACCATCGGGGTGCTGTCGTCGATGGTGCCCGGCATCATCGCCATCGGCGCCGCGCTCTGGGCCCAGCTCGGCCGCAACTTCGCCTTCGTCCTGGCGGAGTCGCCCGACGGCTACCGCATCCGCAAGGGCCTGCTCGAGACCCAGCACCAGACCGTCCCGCCCGGCCGCGTGCAGGGAGTAGCCATGCGCCAGCCGTTGTTGTGGAGGGGGAAGGGCTGGGTGCGACTGGACGTGGACGTGGCAGGCTACAGCGGCGAGTCGGGCGACGACAGCCAGCGCACGTCGACGCTGCTGCCGGTGGCGACGTACGACGAGGCGGCCGAGGTGCTGCGGCAGGTGCTGCCGGGCTCCGACCCGCTGTCGGTGCCGCTGAGCTACGCCCCGCGGCCGGCCCGCTGGCTGCGTCCGTTCGGCTGGAAGCGGCTGGCGTACGGCACCGACGAGCATGTGGTCGTCGTGCGCGAGGGGGTGCTGAGCCGCGCCGTCACCACCGTCCCGCACGCGAAGACCCAGAGTGTGCGGGTGGTGCAGGGACCGCTGCAGCGCCGGCTCGGGCTGGCCTCGGTGCATGTCGACACCACGCCCGGCCCGGTCGACGCCGTCATCCGGCACCGGTTCGCCGCCGAGGCCCGCACCATCGTCGAAGAGCAGGCCGAACGGGCTCGACTGGCACGCAAGGCCGATGTTCCAGAACAATGGATGGCGAGGTACCGGCAGCAGTCGGCACCCCCACCCGCAGGCGACGCCGACGGTGACGGCCCACCGGCCGCATCGAGCGAGCGAGACCAGGAGTAGACGCGTGTTCCGCACCATGATGAAGGGCAAGATCCACCGCGCCACCGTGACGCAGGCCGACCTGCACTACGTGGGATCGGTCACGGTCGACGAGGACCTCCTCGACGCCGCCGACCTCCTCCCCGGCGAGCAGGTCGACATCGTCGACATCACCAACGGCGCCCGGCTCACCACCTACGCCATCGCCGGCCCGCGCGGGTCCGGCGTCATCGGCATCAACGGCGCCGCCGCCCGGCTGGTCCAGCCCGGCGACCTCGTCATCCTCATCAGCTACGCGCTGGTCGGCGACGCCGAGGCGCGTGACCTGAAGCCGCGGGTGGTGCACGTCGACGCCGCCAACCGCATCGTCGGCGCCGGCCACGACGCCGCCGAGCCGGTGCCCGGCGACACCGCCCTGCTGCGTGGGGACACCGTCAGGGCATGATGGGCCGGTGCCCGACAACGACGCCGCCACCCCTCGTGCCATCGCCGACCGCTACGTCGAGACCATCGCCGACCTGAACCCGCTCGTCGGCACGGCGCTGGGCATCAGACCCGGCGTCGACGCGATGCCCGACCTGTCGCCCGAGGGCCAGGAGGCCGAGGCGGCGGCCGCCCGCGCCACGCTGGCCGAGCTCGACGCCGCCGAGGCGGCCGCCGCGGGCAACGGCGGGCTGCCGGACCAGGAGCGGCGCGCGGCCCGGCTGCTGCGCGAGCGGCTGACGGCGTCGCTCGCGGTGCACGACGCCGGCGAGGGGCTGCGCGAGATCAGCAACCTGTTCTCGCCGGTGCAGTCGCTGCGCTCGGTGTTCCTCATCATGCCGTCGGAGTCCGACGACGACTGGGCCGTCATCGGCCGGCGGCTGCGCAACATCCCCGGCGCCGCCCGCGGGTTCCGGGCCTCGCTCGAAGAGGGCGACCGCCGCGGCCTGTACGCCGCGCCGCGCCAGGTCGACACCGTCGTCGAGCAGCTCGACACCTGGCTGGAGTCGGACTGGTACACGACCTTCGTCGGCAAGGGCCCCGAGGCGCAGCGCGCCGAGCTGACCGCCGCGGCCGCCGAGGCCGGCGCCGGCCTGGCCGAGCTGCGCGACTACCTCGCCACCACCTACCGCCCGGCCAGCGAGGGCACGCCGGACGGCGTCGGGCGCGACCGGTACACCATCTGGGCCCGCCGCTGGACCGGCGCCGACCTCGACCTCGAGGACGCCTACGCCTACGGGTGGTCGGAGTTCCACCGCATCGGCGCGGAGATGAAGGAGGCCGCCGACGCCGTCCTGCCCGGCCACACGCCGCTGGCCGTCATGCGCCACCTCGACGAGCACGGCGCCGCCATCGAGGGCGTCGACGCGATCCGCGACTGGCTGCAGAACCTCATGAACGAGGCGATGTCCGACCTCGACGGCACCCATGTCGACCTCGCCGAGCCGATCAGGCACGTCGAGGCGATGATCGCGCCGCCGGGCAGCGCCGCCGCGCCGTACTACACCCGCCCGTCGCTCGACTTCAGCCGCCCGGGCCGCACCTGGCTGCCGACGCTGGGCGAGACCCGGTTCCCGTTGTGGGGCCTGGTCAGCACCTGGTACCACGAAGGCGTCCCGGGCCACCACCTGCAGCTCGCGCAGTGGGTGCACGTGGCCGACCAGCTCTCGCGCTACCAGGTCAGCCTCGGCTCGGTCAGCGCCATGACCGAGGGCTGGGCGCTCTACGCCGAGCGGCTCATGGACGAGCTCGGCTACCTCACCGACCCGGCCTACCGCCTCGGCTACCTGGACGCGCAGATCATGCGGGCCATCCGGGTCATCGTCGACATCGGCATGCACCTGCGGCTGCGCATCCCCGGCGACGAGACGTTCCACCCCGGCGAGGTGTGGACGCCGGAACTGGCGCGCGAGTTCTTCGGTGCCTTCAACGGCCGCGACCCCGCCTTCCTCGACTCCGAGATCGTCCGCTACCTCGGCATGCCGGCGCAGGCCATCGGCTACAAGCTGGGCGAGCGGGCCTGGCTGGCCGGCCGCGACGCCGCGCAGGCGGCGCAGGGCGCGGACTTCGACCTCAAGGCCTGGCACATGGCCGCGCTCTCGATGGGGTCGCTCGGTCTCGACGACCTCGCCGCCGAGCTCGCCCGGCTGCCGTGACGGGCTGACGCATGGTTGCCGTCGTCGACTGGGCCGTCATCGTCGCCTCGCTGGCCTACGCCGCGTGGGCGCTGGTGGCGGTCGTCCGCAACCAGGCGCCGCGCGAGCCGTACGTCATCGGCGCCGGCGTGGTCGAGCTGCTGATCCTCATCCAGGTGGTCGTCGCGATCGTCCTGATGATCGTCGACGGCACGCCCGACGAGACCGCGACCTTCATCGGCTACCTGCTGATGAACCTGCTCATCGTGCCGCTCGGGCTGTTCTGGGCGCTGGCCGAGAAGTCGCGCTGGGGCACGTCGGTGCTCGTGGTCGCGGCGCTGGTGGTGCCGGTGCTGGTGGTGCGCATGCAGCAGATCTGGGACGCGGGCGCGGCATGAGCGACACGCCCCGCCGGTCCAGCGGGCCGGGCCGGCTGCTCATCGCGGTCTACGCGGTGTTCGCGCTCTCGGCGTCGGCCCGGGCCGGCGTGCAGATCGCGACCAGCTTCGACGAGGCGCCGCTGGCGTACCTGCTGTCGGCGTTCGCCGCCCTGGTGTACGTGGTCGCGACGGTCGCGCTGGCCCGGCCCGGCCCCAAGGCGCGCCGGGTCGCACTGACCGCCGTCACCGTCGAGCTGATCGGCGTGCTGACCGTCGGCACCATCACGGCGTTCGACCCGGGCGACTTCCCCGACGACACCGTGTGGTCGCTGTACGGCCGCGGCTACGGGTTCGTGCCGCTGGTGCTCCCGGTGCTCGGCCTGCTCTGGCTGCGCCGGACCCGCGACACCGAGGGCGCTAGCGGACGACCTTGATGCTGAACCTGGACGTGCCCAGCGCGCCCATGAGCCGCAGCCAGACCGGCAGGTACATCTCGACCCCGCGCGAGGCGCCGATATCGCCGAGGTCGATGACGTCGGTGTGACCGAAGCTGGTCAGGACCTCGGTGACCTGCGCCTTCGCCGCCGCGTCGTCGCCGCACACGAAGATCGAGTGGTCGCCGCCGGCCAGCAGGGCGGGGTGCGCCATGAGCGTGGCGTTGACGGTGTTCAGGGCCTTGACCACGCGGGCGCCCGGGAACGCGCGCTGGATCTGCTCGCCGAGGGAGTCGTCGTCCTTGACGAACAGCGTGGGCGGGCCGCCGGGCGTGAAGACCAGCGGGTTGGAGATGTCCATCAGCACCTTGCCGTCGAGGTGCTCCGCGCCGGCGGCCTCGAGCACCTGCAGGGACACCGCACCGGGCGTGGCGTTGACCACGAGCTCGGCGGCGGCCGCGGCGTCGGCGTACGTGGCGAGCCGCGCCTCGGGGTGCTGCTCGTGCCAGGCCGGGAAGGGCGGGTTGCCGAGGTGGTCGGGCTCGGTGCGGATCATCGTGGCGACGGGGTCCCTGGTGCCGACGTACACCTGGTGGCCCAGCTCGTCGAACCGGCCCGCGATCGCCTGGCCGACCATGCCGGTGCCGAGTACCGCGACAAGCATCGTGGAACGTCCTCTCTTCGGGTCTCTCCCTGCTCGACGACGCAACGCGGTCCCGGGTTCCGGGCTAGCCTGCTCACCGTGAGGCGCAGGGACCGGCTGTACGCGTGGGTGCGCCGGCATCCCGTCGTGCCGGACGCCGTCATCGCGCTCGGACTGCTGCTCACCGTCGTGGTGTTCAGCGCGGCGGCCTACGACCCGACCTGGGCACACCTGACCCTGGGCGCCGTCATGTGCCTGGCGCTGGTCCTCCGGCGCCTGCGGCCGGTCGAGTCGTTCGCGGTGCTGGTGGCCTGCGGACTCGTGCAGTGGGCGACCGGCCTGCCGCTGACCCCGGCCGACGTGATCCTGCTGATCGGGTTGTACGCCGTCAGCGCCTACGGCTCGCGCTGGGCCAGCCGGGCCGGGCTCGCGGCCGGCCTGCTGGGCGTCGTCCTGGCCGTCACGCGCGAGTTCTCGCCCGCCACCGACGGGACGCAGGCGTTCATCGCCAGCCTGCTGTCGCTGTCCGCCGTGGTGGTCGGCGCGTGGGCCATGGGCGACGTGCGCCGCGTTCGGCAGGCCTACGTGGCCGAGCTTGTCGAGCGGGCGCACCAGGCCGAGCGCGAGCGCGACCAGCGGGCCCAGCTGGCCGCCGCCGAGGAGCGCGCCCGTATCGCCCGCGAGATGCACGACGTCGTGGCGCACAACCTCTCGGTCATCGTCGTGCAGGCCGACGGCGGCCGCTACGCCGGCGACCAGGACCCGCAGGCGGCGCTCGACGCGCTGAAGACCATCGGCGACACCGGCAGGGGAGCGCTGTCCGAGATGCGCCGGCTGCTCGGGGTGCTGCGCGCCACGGACGACGGCGACGGCGGCACCATCCGCCCGCAGCCGGGTCTGGGCAGCCTGCCGGAGCTGGTCACGTCGGTGCGCCAGGCCGGGCTGCCGGTCGAGCTCGACGTCACCGGGCCGCCGCGGCCGCTGCAGCCGGGGCCGTCGCTGGCGGTGTACCGGGTGATCCAGGAGGCGCTGACCAACGCGCTCAAGCACGCCGGGCCGGCCGCCCGGGCGCGCGTGGCGCTGGTGTTCGCCACCGACCGGCTCATGGCGCGGGTGAGCGACGACGGCAGGGGAGCCGGCGCCGTCGACGACGGCCTGGGACAGGGACTGGCGGGCATGCGGGAGCGGATGACGATGTACGGCGGCACGGTGACGGCGGGACCGGCGGCCGGTGGTGGCTGGCGGGTCGAGCTCGACCTGCCGTACGGCGAAGGGGCGTGAGGGTGCAGCCGGTCAAGGTCTTCCTGGTGGACGACCAGCAGCTGGTCCGGGCCGGGTTCCGGATGGTCATCGACTCCCAGCCCGACCTCGAGGTGGTCGGCGAGGCGGGTGACGGCGACGCCGCGCTGCAGGCCCTGACGGTCACCGCGGCCGACGTCGTGCTCATGGACGTCCGGATGCCGGTGCTCGACGGCGTCGAGGCCACCCGGCGGCTGCGCTCCCGCGAGGACGCGCCGAAGGTGATCGTGCTGACCACGTTCGACCTCGACGAGTACGCCTTCGCCGCCATCAAGGCCGGCGCCAGCGGGTTCCTGCTCAAGGACGCCCCGCCGCCGACGCTGCTCGACGCCGTCCGCTCCGTGCACTCCGGGGACGCGGTGGTCGCTCCGAGCACGACGAAGCGGCTGCTCGATCGGTTCGCCGGGCACCTGCCCGAGGACGCGACCCCGCCCGGCGCCGTCTGGACCGGGCTGACCCAGCGCGAGCACGAGATCGTCCGCGAGGTGGTCCGCGGCCGCTCGAACGCCGAGATCGCCGCGGCCCTCTTCGTCACCGAGGCGACGGTGAAGACGCACATCGGCCGCGTGCTGGCCAAGGTCGGCCTGCGCGACCGTGTGCAACTGGTCGTGCTCGCCTACGAGACCGGGCTGGTGCGGCCGGGCGCGTCCTGAGCCGGTGCCGCCGGCCGCTAGCCTGCCGGGCATGCGCATGCTCCACCTCGGCCTGCGGGTCACCGACCTGGACCGTTCGCTCGCCTTCTACACCGCCGTCGGCTACACGGTGGCCGGCCGGGTGCCGGAGACCGGGTTCGGCAGCCTCACCATGCTCCAGCTGCCCGGCGACCCGTTCATCAGCCTCGAGCTCGTCCACGACCCGGATCGCCCGGTCACCGACACCGGCGCCGTCAACCACCTCGTCGTGCAGACCGACGACCTGGCCGCGACGGTCGCGGACCTCGCGGCCCGGGGCATTGCGGCCGAGCCGCCGCACGACCACGGCGAGGGCATGTGGACGTCCTGGCTGACCGACCCCGACGGCTACCGGATCGAGCTGGTGCAGTGGCCGCCCGGCCACCCCGCGGGCATGACGGCCGCCGACTTCATCGCGTGACGGAGGTCTCGGCCGGCTTCTGCTCGCGGGCCGCGGGCGAGACCAGGCCGAGCACGACGGCGGCCGCGGCGACGACGAGCAGGGCGTTGAGGACGCCCTCGTGGTCGCCGAGGTAGCCGAGGATGGGCGGGCCGGCGAGGAACGCGGTGTAGCCGATGGAGGCGACCACGCTGACCCGGGCGGCGGCCCGGCGTGGGTCGTCGGAGGCGGCGCTCATGCCGAGCGGGAAGCCCAGCGCCGCGCCGAGGCCCCAGATGACGGTGCCCACCAGTGCGACCGCCAGCGACCCGCCGAACACCACCAGCAGCACGCCCGCCGCGGCAAGGACGGCGCTGGTGCGCAGCACCGGGAGCCGGCCGAACCGGTCGACCAGCTGCGTGCCGGCGGTCCGCCCGGCGGTCATGGCGGCCAGGAAGATCGCGAAGCCGACGGCGCCGGTGGCGTTGCCGACCTCGTAGCCGTCGACCAGGCCGAGCGCCAGCCAGTCGTTGGCGATGCCCTCGATGAGCGCGGCGCACATGACCATGAGGCCGATGATCAGCGTGCGCGGCTCGCGCCAGGCGGTCCAGACCGAGATGCGCTGCGCGGGCTCGCCGTCGTCGCCGACCTCGACGGTGCGCGGCAGGAAGCTGCGGGTGGCCGTGATGGTGACGACGACCGCGACGACGCTGATGACCCCGAGGTGGACGACCACCGGGACGCCGGCCGCCGTGGCGCCGGCGCCGATGCCCGCGCCGGCCACGGTGCCGAGGCTGAACGCCGCGTGAAAGCGCGGCATGATCGTGCGACCGAGCAGCCGCTCGACCGCCGCGCCCTCGACGTTCATGGCGACGTCCCACGACCCGGACCCGTAGCCGACGAACGCCAGGCCGAGGGCGGCGACGGCCACGACGGAGAGCGTGTCGCTGCCCAGGCCCGCGAGCGCGAGCCCGACGGCGACGAGCACCGAGCCGCCGGCCACCGTCCGGGCCGCCCCGAGCCTGCTCACCACCAGGCCCGACGTCGGCAGCGCGATGAGCGAGCCGGCCGCGAGGGCCAGCAGCACGCGGCCGATCTCGCTGGGGGTCAGGCCGAGCAGGTCGCGGACCTCGGGGATCCGCGCCATCCAGCTCGCGACGGCCAGCCCGTTCAGCGCGAACACCGTGGCGACGGCGTTGCGCGCGCGAACGACCCGGGCGAGGTCGGGCGACTGGACCGGTGCGGAGTGGCTCACGGGGTTCCTCGGGTGCTAGGAAAGTGTCACGATCTGAGCGGTCGAATCGATTCGATCGAATCGATTCGATATTCTGCTACGACCGGAGAACGGACGCAAGTGCGATATCGACGAGGGGCGTGACGTGGGCGAGCATCGGGCGACGCTGGCGGCTGTGGCCGCGCGGGCCGGGGTGTCGCCGTCCACGGCGTCCCTGGCGTTCAGCGGCTCCGGGCCGGTGGCCGAGGCCACCCGCGAGCGAGTGCTGGCCGCCGCCCAGGAGCTCGGGTACGCCGGGCCCGACCCGCTGGCCCGGTCGCTGCGCCGCGGCCGGTCCGGCATCGTCGGCGCCGTCATCGGCGAGCGGCTGCTCTACGCGTTCCGCGACCCCGTCGCCGTCGCGCTGCTCGACGGCATCGCCGAGGCGCTCAGCCCGTCGGGCACCGGCCTGCTGCTGCTCTCGGGCGACGCCCAGCACGGCAGCCCGACCACCGAGCAGGTCGGCCGGATGCCGGTCGACGCCGTCGTCTTCGCCACCTGCGGCCGCGACGACGACCCCCTGCTCGACCTGTTCCTCCGCCGGGGCGTGCCGGTGGTCGCCGTCGACGGGCCGGACCGCCCAGACGTCACGCTGGTCGACATCGACGACTACGGAGGCGCCGCCGAGCTGGCCCGGCACGTCGCGTCGCTCGGCCACCACCGGGTCGCCGTCGTCGCGCTGCCGCTGCGCCTCGACGGCGGGCGCGGGCTGGTCGACGACGCACGCCGCGCCGACATCGGCTTCGTCGACTGCCGGGCCCGGCTCAGCGGCACCGAGGACGTCTTCGGTCCGGTCCCGGTGGCCGAGGCGCCCAGCAACGTCATCGAGGAGGGCGAGCTGGCCGCCCGGCTGCTGCTGTCCGGCCCGGACCGCCCGACGGCCATCGTCGCTCAGAGCGACCTGCTCGCCGTCGGTGTCATCCGGGCCGCCGAGGCGCTGGGCCTGCGCGTCCCCGAGGACCTCACCGTCGTCGGCTTCGACGGCATCGACACCCCGTGGCTGGGTGCGCGGACGCTGACCACCGTGGTGCAGCCCATCACCGAGAAGGGCCGGGTCACCGGGCGCATGGTCACCGAGCTGCTCGCGGGGGAGCGCCCGGCCGACGTGCACCTGCCGGTGCGGCTGCGGGTGGGGACGACGTCGGCTCCGCCTAGCCGCTGAGCCAGGCGTCGACGCCGGCCAGGAGCCGCGCGCGCAGCGGAGGCGGTGCGGCCGACGACGTGATCGAGCCGCGGGCGAGCGCGGCCAGCTCCTCGTCGGTCAGCCCGAGGGTGTGCCGGCAGATCGCGTACTGGCCGCCCAGCCCGACGGCGAACAGCAGCGGGTCGTCGCTGCCGATCGCCACCGCCACACCGGCCTCGAGCGCCGTCCGCACCGGGATCTCGTCGAGCCGGTGCACCCCGAACGGCGGATACGAGGTGGGGCAGATCTCCAGCGCCACGCCCCGTTCGGCCAGCAGCTCCAGCACGACGGGGTCGGTGGCGGCTGCCGTGCCGTGCCCGACCCGGGTCGCGCCCAGCAGCTCCACGCAGGCCCGCACGTGCGCCGCGCCGGTGAAGAAGCCGCCGTGCGGGACGCGCAGCAGGCCGGCGTCGGCGGCGACCCGGAACGCGGGCGCGAAGTCCTCGGCCCGTCCCCGCCGCACGTCGTTGGAGAGCCCGAAGCCGGCCACGCCGTCGCCGGCGTAGCGCGCGGCCAGCCGGGCCAGCGTCGTCGCGTGCTCACCGGACCGGGCCCAACTCGACGCCACGACCACACCCATGGGCAGCGGCGCGGCGGCGGCCGCCGTCAGCACCGCCTCGACCGCCGCCTCCAGCCCGCCGAGCACCGGCGCGTACGACGTCGGGTCGACCTGCAGCTCCGACCAGCCGCAGCCGTCGGCGGCGTCGTCCTCGGCGGCCTCGCGGACCACGCGGGCGACATCCTCGGCCGTGCGGATGGCGGCCCGGGCGGCGTCGTAGCGGCCCTGGAAGACCGCCCACTCGTGCGGCCCGCCGGCGAGCCCGGCCAGCGGCGGCACCGCCACGCCGTGCCGGGCGGCCAGCTCGTCCAGCGTGGCCGGACGCATCGCGCCGGTGAGATGCAGGTGCGACTGCGCCTTCGGCAGCGTCGCGAGCGGGCGGGGCGGCACGAGCACCGACCCTAGCGGCCCTGCGGCGTCCGACCTTGGTCGTACGCCTGATCCACTCCGAGGTCCGACGCTTTTGCGGCCCGGTTCTCGCGAGGCTGGGACCGTGAGCCTTCAGACCGACTTCCCCGGCGCCTCGAGCGCCGTTCTCGCGCCGGCGGTCCGTGCCGTCGGCCTGACCAAGCTGCACGGCAGCGGCGACACCGCCGTCCGTGCCCTCGACGCCGTCGACGTCGCGTTCGCGGCCGGCCGGTTCACCGCGATCATGGGCCCGTCCGGGTCCGGCAAGTCGACGCTCGTGCACTGCCTCGCCGGCCTGGACACGGCGACGTCGGGCCGCGTGCTGCTGGGCGACACCGACCTCACGGCGCTGTCGGACACCCAGCTGACGCTGCTGCGCCGCGAGCGCCTCGGCTTCGTCTTCCAGGCGTTCAACCTGCTGCCGACGCTCGACGCGGAGGCGAACGTGCTGCTGCCGCTGAAGCTGGCCGGCAGGCGCCCGGACCGGCGCTGGTTCGCCGAGATCGTCGACGTGCTGGGCATCGGCGACCGCCTGCGGCACCGGCCGAGCGAGCTCTCCGGCGGCCAGCAGCAGCGGGTCGCCGTCGCCCGTGCCCTGATCAACCGGCCCGAGGTGATCTTCGCCGACGAGCCGACCGGCAACCTGGACTCGCGCTCCGGCGGCGAGGTGCTGGCGATCCTGCGCACCAGCGTGCGCGAGCTGGGCCGGACCGTCGTCATGGTGACGCACGACCCGGTCGCGGCCTCGTCGGCGGACCGGGTCGTCATGCTCGCCGACGGCCACGTCGCGGGCGAGATCGCCCGGCCCACGCCCGACGCCGTCATCGACGGCCTGCGCCGGCTGGGAGGCTGAGCGATGCGGTCCGTGGTGCTGGCGGGGCTGCGCGCCCACCTGCTCCGGCTGGTCCTGACCGGCCTGGTCGTCGTGTTGTCGGTGGGGTTCACCGCCGCGACGCTGATCCTCACCGACTCGCTGGACGCGGGGTCCCGGCGTGAGCTGGCCGCCGGCGCCGACGGGGTCGACCTCGCGGTGCTGGCGCCGTCGGACGGGGCGCTGCCGCAGAACGAGGTCGCGGCCATCGGTGCCGTCGACGGGGTGACGGCGGCCGCGCCCCGGCGGGAGGCGACGGTGCACACCGTCGACGCCGACGGCCGGATCGACCCGTTCGGCTACGCCCGGGTACTGGCGCCCCCGCTGGACTCGGCGGTCGACGGCGACGGGGTCCAGCTGGACCGGCGGTCGGCCGAGCGGCTCGGGCTGGGCGTGGGCGACGAGATCACCGTCGCCGCCGAGGGCTCGGCCGAGCTGGTGGCGCTGCCCATCGCCGCGCTGGCCGAGCCGACGTCCGATGCCGGCGACGACCCCGAGATCGTGGCCGGCTGGGACGTGGTGCGGCGCTTCGCCGACCCGGCCGGAGCGACGCGGGTGGACCTGCGGCTGGCCGGCGGCGCCGACGCCGGTGCGGTCGTCGCGGCCCTGACCGCCGCGGCCCCGGACGGCGCCGAGGTGCTGACCGGCGACCAGCTCGCGCAGCGGCTGGTGGACGGGTCGTCGCAGCGGGAGGCGCTGCGGATCCCGCTGCTCGTGCTCGGTGCGGTGTCGCTGATCGTGGCCGCGTTCGTCATCGCCAACACGTTCCGCATCCTCGTCGCCCAGCGCACCCGCGAGCTGGCGCTGCTGCGCACCGTCGGCGCGACCCGGCGGCAGGTGCTGCGCGGGGTGCTGGCGGAGTCGGCCGCCGTCGGGCTGGCCGGCAGCCTCGCCGGGGTCGCGGCGGGCGCTCTGACCGCGCTGGCGGTCGGGTCGGTGCTGGACGCCTCGCTGGTGCTGACGATCACGGGGACGACGGTGGCGTGGTCGGTGGTGATCGGCGTGCTGATGACCGTGGGGTCGGCGCTGCTGCCCGCACGGTCGGCGACCCGGGTGTCGCCGCTGGCCGCGCTGCAGGCCGTGCCCGACGGCGCCGACGGCCGGACCGCGGGGCGGGCCCGGCTGGTCCTCGGCGTGCTGGCGATGGTGGCCGGCGCGCTGCTGCAGGCCGGCGGTGCCGCGGCCGGGACGTCGGGCGGTGGCATCGGGCTGGTGATCGTCGTGTTCGGGGCGGCGGTCTGCTTCCTCGGACTGCTGATCCTCGGCTCGAAGGTGGTGCCGCCGCTGGTGCGGGTCCTGGGCGCGATCGCGGCGCGGCTGAGCGGCGGCTCGCGGTCGACGGCGGAGCTCGCCACCGCGAACGCCGTCCGCAACCCGCGCCGGGTGGCCGCGACGACCGCGGCGCTGCTCATCGGGGTCACGACGGTGGCCGGGTTCCTCACCGTCGTGGAGTCGTCGCGGTCCAGCGTCAGCGTCGTCGTCGACGGTCGGGTTCCGGCCGACTTCGCCGTCCACACCGCGACCTCCGAGCCGATCCCGGACGCCGTCGCGCGAGCCATCGAGGAGCTGCCCGAGATCGGCTCCGTCGTGATCGACGGCGGCGACGTCCTGGCGGTGAACGCGGCCGACGGCGTCGACGGCGACGACGCGCGGGCGGCCATCGTCGCGGCCACGGCCGACCACCCGGAGCTGTCCGTGCAGAGCTTCGCCCAGCGCCGCGCCGACTTCGAGCGCGACCTCAACGAGGCCGTGAACGTGATCCTGGCGATCCTGGCGCTGGCTCTGGTCATCGCGTTCATCGGGATCGCGAACACGCTCTCGCTCTCGGTGCACGAGCGGACCCGCGAGATCGGGCTGCTGCGGGCGCTCGGCCTGACCCGCCGCCAGACCCGCGTCATGCTCGGCGTCGAGGCGGCGCTCATGGGCGCCGTGGCGGCCGTCGTCGGGTCGGCGGCCGGGGCGCTGTTCGCCTGGGCCGCGGTCACCAGCGTCGCGGAGCTCGAGTTCGTCGTGCCGTGGGAGCAGCTCGCGATCAGCGCGGCGGTCGCGACGGTTCTCGGTGTGGTCGCCTCGATCGCGCCCGGACACCGCGCCGCGCGCACGTCTCCCGTGGTGGCGCTCGCGGCCGACTGAGCGGGCCGATGATCTAGCCTGGTGCGCGTGACGGAGGAACGGCCGGCGCGACTCGATGTCGGCGTCGTCGGCACCGGGCGGGTGGGCGCGGTGCTCGGTGCGGCGCTGGCGCGCGCCGGGCACCACGTGGTCGCCGGCTATGGCGTCTCGCTCACCAGCCGCACCCGCGCGGGCGCGCTGCTGCCCGATGTGCCGCTGGTCGACGTGCCGCAGGTGTTCGCCCGCGCGGGGCTGGTGCTGCTCGCCGTCCCCGACGACGCGCTGCCCGCCCTGGTCGAGGGGCTGGCCGCCACGAACACCGTCCGGCCCGGACAGCTCGTCGTGCACACCAGCGGCCGCTACGGCGTGGGCGTGCTCGACCCCGCCACGCACGCCGGGGCGCTGCCGCTGGCCCTGCACCCGGCCATGACGTTCACCGGCACCACGGTCGACCTGCAGCGGCTCGCCGGCGCCACCTTCGGGGTGACGGCGCCCGAGCCGCTCTGGCCGGTGGCCGAGGCGCTGGTCGTCGAGATGGGGTCCGAGCCGATCCGCATCGCCGAGCAGCACCGCGCGCTCTACCACGCCGCCCTGACCCACGGCGCGAACCACCTGGTCACGCTGGTCAACGACGCCATGGACCTGCTGCGTGCCACCGGCGTCGAAGAGCCGGACAAGGTGCTGGCGCCGCTGCTCTCCGCCGCCCTCGACAACGGGCTGGGCCAGGGCGATGACGCCCTGACCGGGCCGGTGTCCCGGGGTGACGCGGGCACCGTCGGCAGCCACCTCACCGAGATCGCGGCGGCCATGCCCGAGGCGGTGAGCACCTACGTGGCGCTGGCTCGGCGCACGGCGGGGCGGGCGCTGGCGGCCGGTCGGCTCAAGGCGAGTGACGCCGAGGCGCTGATCGACGTGCTGGCGGAGCCGCCGGCCCCGTGATCAGACCCGCAGCGGCTCGAGCAGCCGGTGCGGTTCGCGCAGCGCGACGCTGACGGGGTCGGTGCGGGACGTTCCGGCGCCCGGGCCGGGCCGGACCTCGACGTCCTCGAGGCGGATCGCGCCGCAGGCCGGGCAGCTGCCGGCGACCAGCTGCGACCCGCAGAGCAGGTGCGTGTAGACGCGGCGCGGACCGGCGTCGCTGAGGTGCCGCTCGCCCCACTGGCCGAGCAGGTGCAGCGCCGGCCAGAGCTCGCGGCCCTTGGCGGTGAGCACGTACTCGTCGCGCGGCGGGGCGTCCTGGTAGCGCTCCTTGGCCATCACGCCGGCGTCGACCAGCGCCTGCAGCCGGGCCGCCAGGACGGCGCGCGGGATGTCGAGGTGGTCGAGGAAGTCGCGGTAGCGGCGCACGCCGAGGAAGGCGTCGCGCAGGATGAGCGGGGTCCACCGCTCGCCGACCAGTTCCAGCGCCCTGGCCAGCGAGCAGTCCTGACCGCCGTAGTCGGTTCCGAGCGCCATGCGTCCAGTCTACGACACGTCGGTTCGTTCATTGAACTGACGAGGCGTATGCTCATCGTCGGTTCATTCACCGAACTCACGGAGTGTCATGACCCTCTCGGCGACCCTCAGCGGTCACGGGGCGACGGCGACCGGCCGACCGCCCCGCACCACCCTGCTCGTGGCCAGCGCAGCGACGCTGCTGGTGCTGATGAACTACACCGCTCCGCTCGCGACGCTCTGGGACATCACGGCCAGCCTGAGCCTCGGCCACGCGGCTCAGACGTGGACGCTCAACGGCGTGCCGCTCGGGCTGGCCGCGCTGAGCCTGGCCGCCGGGAGCGTCGCCGACGACTTCGGCCGCAAGCGTGTCTTCGTCGCCGGGCTCGGCGTGCTGGCCGCGGCGATGGTGGCGGGTGCCTTCGCCCCGACGGCGACGGTGTTCGTGCTCGCCCGTGTGGTTCAGGGTGCGGCCAGCGCGGCGCTCCTGGCCAGCAGCCTCGGCCTGATCGCGCACGCCTACCCCGACGGCCACGCCCGGCTGCGCGCGACCAGCGTCTGGGGCGCGATGGTCAGCGGCGGCATCGCGATCGGCCCGATCGTGGCCGCGGCGCCGGCTCCGTGGGGCTGGCGGACGGCCTATGGGGTGTTCGCGCTGGTGACCGGCGTCATCGCCGTCGTCGGCGCGGTGGTGCTGGACGAGTCGAAGGCCGCGGTCCGGCGGCGGTTCGACGGCCTCGGCGTCGCCACGCTGGGGCTCGGGCTGGCGGCGCTGTTCACCGCGCTGATCCAGGTGCGTGACGGTGTGACGGCGACCGGCGTGGGCTTCGCGGTGGTGGCCGTGGCCCTGCTCGGCGCGTTCGTCGCGGTCGAGCGCCGGGGCCGCGAGCCGATGCTCGACCTCGCCCTGTTCGCCCGGCGCGAGTTCGTGGCGGCGACCGTCGCGGCGCTGTTCACCGGCATCGCCGTCATCGGCTTCTTCAGCTACCTCCCGACGCTGATCCAGCAGGGCCTCGGGCTGTCGCCGCTGTCGACGGCGCTGCTCTCGGGCCTGTGGGCGACGACGGCGTTCGTGGTCGCGCTCGAGGTGCGCCGGCTGGCCCGGCGCTGGCCGGGCTGGGCGATCGTCGCCGTGGGCATGGGGCTCTCGGCCATCGGCACCGCCGCGCTGATCGGGTTCCTCGACGCCGGGTCGTGGCAGCGGCTGCTGCCCGGGCTGGTCGTCGCCGGGGTCGGCAGCGGGCTGGTGAACGGCATCCTGCCCAAGCTCGCGGTCGACGGCGTCCCGGTGCGCAGCGCGGCCATGGGCTCCGGCGCCAACAGCGCGGCCCGCTACGTGGGCGCGGCGGTCGGCGTCGCCGTGGCGGTCGCCGTCGTCGATGCGGCCGGGCCGGACCTGGCCCGCGCCACCGACGTCATGCTGGCCGTCGGCGCGGGGCTGGCCGTGGTCGGCGCCCTGGTCATGGTGCTGCTGCGGGACCGCCGCCGCTGACCTGGGCGAGGTAGAGGCGGCGCACGACGTCCTCGATGTCGGGCTCCTCGATGGCGAGGTCGCGTACCTGACCCCGTCGTCCCACGGCCTCGAGGATGGCGCCCGCCGTCGTGCGCTCGGGGGTGAACGCGAGCCGGTGCCGCAGTCCGCCGGACTCGACGGCGACACCGTGGACGCCGTCGACGGTCCCGAGGTCGGGCACCGGCTCGACCAGGTCGACGACCATGACCCGCTCGGCGCCGACCCTCCCGGCGAGGCCGGGCAGCGTCCCGTCGTAGACCAGCCGGCCGTGGTCGACGACGAGCACGCGGTCGGTGAGGCGCTGCACGTCGTCCATGTCGTGCGTGGTCAGCAGCAGGGTCGTGCCGTGCAGGGCGCGCTGCTCGGTGAGGAACACCCGCAGCCGCTCCTTGCTCAGCACGTCCAGCCCGATGGTCGGCTCGTCGAGGACCAGCAGCCGCGGCGAGTGCAGCAGCGCCGCCGCGATCTCGCCGCGGATGCGCTGGCCGAGCGAGAGCTGGCGCACCGGCGTGGCCAGGAACGCGCCGAGGTCGAGCCGGTCGACCAGCTCGTCGCGGCGGGCCGGCCAGCTCGCGTCCGGCAGCCGGTGGATGGCGGCGAGCGCACGGAACGACTCGTGCAGCGGCAGGTCCCACCAGAGCTGGCTGCGCTGGCCGAAGACGACGCCGATCTGCCGGGCCAGCTCGCGGCGGCTCCGGATCGGGTCGAGGCTGCAGGTGCGCACCGTTCCCGCCGTCGGCACCAGGATCCCGGTCAGCATCTTGATGGTGGTCGACTTGCCGGCCCCGTTCGCGCCGATGTACCCGACGGCCGCGCCCTCGTCGATGCCGAAGCTCAGGCCGTCGACGGCGGCGACGACGGTGCGCGTGCGGCGCAGCCGCCCTACTGGTGACCGGACGACGAACTCGCGGCGCAGGTCGCGGACCTCGATGATCGGGTCGGTCATGATCCCGTCCCGGTGTAGTGGCGGAGGCCGGCCCGCCAGCCGGCCAGGGCGACGGCCCAGATGGCGAGCGCGGCCAGCGGGGTGCACCAGCCCAGCCACTGCGGCAGCCCGGCCGGGCCGGGCAGGTCCAGCAGGACGAGGACCGGCAGGTAGGCGGTGAACGCGGCCGGCACGACGAACGTGAACAGCAGCCGCATGGGCAGGCTGAAGATGCTCGCCGGATAGCCGGCCGCGTACGCGCCGCCGTAGGTGAACGCGCTGGCGAACTCCGCGCCCTCGACCAGCCAGAACTGCACGGCCGCGGCACAGACGAACAGCCCGGCGAAGATCGCGGCCGCCGCCAGGGGCGCGACGACGGCCAGGGCGACCCGGCCCGGCGTCCAGTCGATGTCGTTGAGCGGCAGTGCCACCGCGAACACGGCGACGGCGACGGCGCACCGGCCGAGCCGGCGCAGCGAGACGTCGCTGGTGATCAGCTGCGCCAGCACCGGCAGCGGGCGCAGCAGGAACGCGTCCAGCGTCCCCTCGCGCAGGTACACCGGGAGCCGGTCAGCGTGCCCGGCCACCATGTCGGCGAGGCTGAAGCCCAGGTTGGCCAGTGCGAACAGCAGCGCCGCGGCGGCGAAGTCCAGCCCGCCGAGCACGTCGACGTTGGCGAAGACGATGTAGACCTCGGCGAACTCCATCAGCCCGATGCCCACACTGCCCAGCACGTCGGACACGAACGAGCGCCGGTACGCCGTCTGCGACCGCATCCGCGAACCGACCAGCACCCGGTACGGCCGAAGCCGCTCACCCACCCTGCACCACCAGCTTCCGGGTGCCGCGGGCGAAGACCAGCCGGCCCAGCAGCAGGACGCCGGCGAGCCAGGCCGCCTGCACCCCCAGCACGCCCAGCGCCGCCGTGCCCTCGACCCGTGCGGTCAGCACGTCGACCGGCGCCTGCAGGAGCGACGGGAACGGCGTCAGCGCCGCCAGGGTGGCCAGCCACGGCGGGAACCAGTGCACCGGGATGATCAGGCCCGAGAGCACACTCAGCGAGACGACGTAGAGGGTGGCGATGCCGCGCATCTCGATGACCCAGAACGCGACGAGGTTCACCAGCCACCAGCAGCCGAACGACACCGCGACGGCCAGCACCATGCTGACGGCGCCCAGCAGGTACGGCAGCGGGGTGGCCGGCAGCGCCAGGCCGGTGACCAACGCGCCGGTGAGCAGCGGCGGCGCACCGCGCGGGATGAACTGGAACGCGGCCCGGCCGAGGAAGCCGGCGAGGTACATCAGCTGCGGGTCGGCCGGCCGGGCGAGGTCGACCGCGACGTCGCCGTCGCGGACGCGGTACGCCAGCTCGCTCCACTGGAACACGTTGACCGGTGCCACGAGGGCCTGCACCAGCCAGGCGTACGTCGCCCCGGTGACGGCGTCGTAGCCGGCCAGCTCGCCGCCGGCCGCGCCGATGGCGCCCACCGTGATGGACGCCTTGATCAGGCCGAAGACGGTGTTCGTGAACGCGCCCGCCACGGTCGCCAGCCGGTACGTCGACCACCGGCGGAAGCCCAGGACGACGAAGGTGGCGAAGAGACGCACAGTCGCCGTACCGTAGTCGGCCCCTGCGGCGGTGTCATCGGAATTTCGCCGTCGCCGTCCCGGTACGGTGACGGCGTGACCGACCCCATCGTGGCCCGCACCCGGGACGAGCTCGCCGAGGCGCTGGCGCAGAGCGAAGACGAAAGCGCCGTCGTCATGACGCTCGGCGCCCTGCACGAGGGCCATCGCGCACTGATCCGGGCCGCCCGCGAGCTGGTCGGCAGTGGCGGCACCGTCCTGGTGACGGTGTTCGTGAACCCGCTGCAGTTCGGCCCGGGTGAGGACTTCGAGCGCTACCCGCGCACCTTCGAGGCCGACCTCGCCATGTGTGCCGACGAGGGCGTCGACGTCGTGTTCGCGCCCGCCGCCGACGAGCTGTACCCGCACGGCGACCCGCAGGTGGGCATCGTGCCCGGTCCGCTGGGTGCGGAGCTGGAGGGCGCGGTGCGGCCCACCCACTTCGCCGGGGTGCTGACGGTCGTCGCGAAGCTGCTCAACCTCACGGTGCCCAGCTACGCCGTCTTCGGCGAGAAGGACTACCAGCAGCTCACCCTGGTCCGCCGCATGGTGGCCGACCTCGAGATGCCGTACGAGATCGTCGGCGTGCCGACCGTCCGCGAGGACGGCGGGCTGGCGCTCTCCAGCCGCAACCGGTATCTGTCGGCGGACGAGCGGACGGCGGCGCTGGCACTCTCGCGGGCGCTGCGGGCGGGCGCCGCGGCGGCCGGAACCGGGCCGGACGCCGTCGTCGCCGCGGCCCGGGCCGAGCTGGCGGCCGAGGCGGACGCCGTCGCCGTCGACTATCTGGAGCTGCGCTCCGCGGAGCTGGCGCCCCGGCCGGAGCACGGCCCGGCCCGGCTGCTCGTGGCCGCCCGCGTCGGCACCACGCGCCTCATCGACAACATCGCCGTCGATCTGCCCTGAGGCCCCAGGCGTAGGCTTGTGGCGCGTGACCGGAGTACGCATCCCCCGCCGCATGCGCACCGAGGACCCCGGCTGGACCGTGTCCGCCGACGTCGTCGTGGTCGGCAGCGGCATCGCGGGGCTCACCACGGCTCTCGAGGCGCGCAAGGCCGGCCGGGTCCTGCTCGTGACGAAGACCCGGCTCTCCGACAGCGCCACCGCGTGGGCGCAGGGCGGCATCGCCGCGGCGCTCGGACCCGAGGACAGCCCCGAGCAGCACCTGCGCGACACCCTCGTCGCGGGCGTCGGCCTGTGCGACGAGGACGCCGTCCGCACGCTGGTCACCGAGGGTCCACGGCGGGTCCGCGAGCTGGTCGAGCTGGGTGCGGAGTTCGAGCTCACCCCCAACGGCGACATCGCGCTGACCCGCGAGGGCGGTCACCACCGCGACCGCATCGCGCACTCCGGCGGCGACCAGACCGGCAAGGAGATCTCGCGCGCCCTGCTCGAGGCGCTGGCCGCCGTCCGCGAGGATCCGCAGATCGAGGTCGTCGAGCACGCCCTCGTCACCGACATCCTCACCGACGCCGCGGGCCGCGCCTGCGGCGTCGTGCTGCACGTCATCGGGGCCGGGCGGCAGAGCGGCGTCGGCGCGGCGCTCGGCCGGGCCGTCGTGCTGGCCACCGGCGGGCTCGGGCAGGTCTACGCGTCGACCACCAACCCGCCCGTCTCCACCGGCGACGGCGTCGCGGCCGCGCTGCGGGCCGGCGCCGAGGTGGCCGACCTCGAGTTCGTCCAGTTCCACCCGACGGTGCTCTGGCTCGGCCGCTCGGCCAAGGGGCAGCAGCCACTGATCTCCGAGGCCGTCCGTGGCGAGGGCGCGGTGCTGCGCGACGTCGAGGGCCGCCGGTTCATGAAGGGCCGGCACGAGCTGGCCGAGCTGGCACCGCGCGACGTCGTCGCCAAGGGCGTCGTCACGGCCATGGCCGAGACCGGCGCCGAGCACGTCTGGCTCGACGCCCGGCACCTCGGCAGGACGTTCCTCGAGGAGCGGTTCCCGACCATCGTCGCGCGCTGCCGCTCCTACGGCATCGACCCCGCCACGGACCTCGTCCCCGTCGCGCCGGCCCAGCACTACGCCAGCGGCGGCGTGCGCACCGACCGCCGCGGCCGCACCAGCGTCCCCGGCCTGTACGCATGCGGCGAGGTGTCGTGCACCGGCGTCCACGGCGCCAACCGGCTGGCCTCGAACTCGCTGCTCGAAGGGCTGGTCTGGGGGCACCGCATCGCCGAGGACCTCGCGTCGTCGCTGGGCGACGCCCACCCGGGCGACCCCGTCGAGCGCGACGGGCCGGTCGGCCTGCTCGACGCCGACGCACGCCCGTTCGTGCAGTCGGCCATGACGGCCGGCGCCGGCGTCGTGCGGTCGGAGTCGTCGCTGACGACGCTCGCGGCCCGGCTGGCGAGCCTCGCCACCGACCCGGCCGCCGACGGAATGACCCCGGATTCCTGGGAGACGACAAATCTCCACACGGTGGCCGTTACGCTCGGTCGGCATGCCGCCATGCGCGAAGAGACGCGTGGCGGCCATTGGCGTGAGGACTTCCCGGACCGGGACGACGCCCGCTGGCGCGGCCATCTGGTCAGCGTCGTGGACCCGGACGGCGTGCTCACGACGACATATGAGCCCATGTAAGGAGTACCGATGAGTCTGCCCGAGCCCGTGACACTCGCACTGCGCGAGGCGGGTCTCGATCCCCGCTACGTCGAGGACCTCGTGCGCGCCACGCTCGAGGAGGACCTCGGCGGCGGAGAGGACGTCACCACCACGGCGACCGTGCCGGCCGACCAGTACGCCGTCGCCGTGCTCGGCTCCCGCGAGACCGGCGTCATCGCCGGCCTGCCGGTGGCCGAGGCGGTGTTCGCGGCCACCGACGCCGAGGTCGAGGTCGAGCGGCACGTCGCCGACGGCGCCGAGATCCGTGCCGGGTCCAAGGTGCTGACGGTGCACGGCCGCACCCGCCGGCTGCTGCTGGCCGAGCGGACCGCGCTGAACCTCGTCTGCCGGCTCTCCGGCATCGCGACCGCCACCCGCTCCTGGGTCGACGCGCTGGCCGGCACCCACGCCGCCGTCCGCGACACCCGCAAGACCACGCCGCTGCTGCGCCCGCTCGAGAAGTACGCCGTGCGCCTGGGCGGCGGGGTCAACCACCGGTCCACGCTGGCGGAGTCGGCGCTGATCAAGGACAACCACATCGCGGCGGCCGGCGGCATCACCGCGGCCTTCCAGGCGGTGAGGCAGGCCTACCCGGACATCGCGGTCGAGGTCGAGGTCGACGACCTCGACGGCACCGCCGAGGCGGTCGAGGCCGGCGCCGACCTGGTGCTGCTCGACAACTTCAGCGTCGACGACGTGCTCGAGGCGGTGAAGCTGGTCGACGGCCGGGCCCGCCTCGAGGTCAGCGGCGGGCTGACGCTGGCCCAGGCCGGCGCCTACGCCGCCACCGGCGTCGACTACCTGTCCACCGGCGCCCTGACCCACTCGGTCCGAGCCCTGGACCTCGGGCTCGACATGGTGGCCGTCGAGGCACACTGACTCGGCTGAGATCGACCGCAAGGTCCCTGGAGAGAGCGAGTCCCACGAGGGAAAGGGAACCAGTGTTGCTGGCGATCGACGTGGGGAACACCGAGACCGTCATCGGGCTGCTCGACGGCCTCGAGGTGCGCCACCACTGGCGGGTCGCCACCGTGGCCACGCGCACCACCGACGAGCTGATGGCGCTGCTGCGAGGGCTGTTCGCGGGGACCGACGAGCCGATCGACGGCGTCGCCATCTGCTCGACGGTGCCCGTGGTGCAGCGCGAGATGCGCTGGCTCGCGCAGCGCTACTTCGCCGACGTGCCGGCGCTGCTGGTCGAGCCCGGTGTCAAGACCGGCGTGCCGATCCTCATGGACAACCCCCGCGAGGTCGGCACCGACCGCATCGTCAACGCGCTGGCCGCCATGCACCAGTACGGCACCGGCCGGCCGTGCATCATCGTCGACTTCGGCACCGCCACCACGTTCGACGTCGTGTCGGCGCGCGGCGAGTACATCGGCGGCGCCATCGCCCCGGGCATCGACGTGTCGCTCGAGGCGCTGCGCAACGCCGCGGCCCAGCTGCGCCGGGTCGAGCTGGTCCGGCCCCGGTCCGTCATCGCCAAGAACACCGTCGAGGCGTTGCAGTCCGGCGCGCTGTACGGCTTCAGCGCCCAGGTGGACGGCGTGGTCACCCGCATGGCGACGGAGCTGGGGGTAGGGCTCGACGGTGTCACGGTGATCGCGACGGGCGGGCTGGCGCCGTTGGTGCTGGACGAGTCGGCGACCATCCAGCACCACGAGCCCTGGCTCACGCTCATGGGCCTGCGGCTGGTGTTCGACCGCAACCATCCGGCCTAGAAGGGCCGGGCAAGACCGGCGGTCGCGGGCACTCGCCGGCCGCGCTCAGTCGCGCTCGGCCGCCAGGTGCGCGTTGAGGTCGCCCACCGGGCCCAGGTGGTGCAGCTTGTCCGGGTTGATCTGGTTGTGCACTCCCGCGATACGGCCGTCGTCGGCGATGGTCAGTGAGAGCACGCCCAGGACGCCGTCGTCGCCGGAGACCCGCAGGCCGGGCTGGCCGTTCACCGCCACCGGCTCGAGCAGCAGGCCCATGGCGACGCCGGTGCGGCCGAGGTTGGCCAGGAACCGGGCCACCTGAAGCGCGCCGACCAGGGGCTGGCGCACGGCCGCGGTCTTGCCGCCGCCGTCGCCGTGGAACACGACGTCCTCGGCGAGCAGTCGCTCCAGCGCCCCGACGTCGCCGTCGTTCAGGGCGGCGAAGAACGTGCGGGCGAGCTCGTCGCGGCGCTCGTGCGACGGCTCGAACCGCGGCCGCCGTTCGTCGATGTGCTTGCGGGCGCGGGCCATGAGCTGGCGGCAGTTCGCCTCGCTCTTCTCGACCACGGCGGCGATCTCGTCGTAGCCGTAGCCGAACACCTCGCGCAGCAGGAACACCGCCCGCTCGACCGGCGACAGCGTCTCGAGCACCACGAGGAACGCCGTGGACAGCGTCTCGCTCTCCTCGACGTGACGGGCGGGGTCGTCGTCGACGGCGAGTAGCGGCTCGGGCAGCCAGGACCCGACGTAGCGCTCGCGCCGGAGGCGAGCCGAGCCCAATGCGTCGATGGCCAGCCGCGTGGTGACGGTGGTGGCGTAGGCCTCGGGGTTGTCCGCGACGGTGCCCGACTCCGACGCGCGGTGCATGCGCAGGAACGCGTCCTGCACGACGTCCTCGGCCTCGCTGACGCTGCCGAGCATGCGGTAGGCCACCGAGAACATCAGCGGCCGGAGGTCGTCGTGGGCGATCGTGACGTCGGTCACCTCTCGATCGTGTCACAGGATCGCGAACCGCCTCGTCGGAGGGGGCGAGACACGAGAAGAAGAGGAGAAGGACATGCGAGTCTTCCTGGCCGGCGCCACCGGCGCCGTAGGACGGTCACTCACTCCGCTGCTGGTCCAGGCCGGGCACGAGGTGACCGGCACCACTCGTTCCGAGTCCAAGCTCGCCGAGCTGCGCGCCGCCGGTGCCGAGGGCGTCGTGATGAACGGGCTGGACGCCGAGAGCGTCATGGCCGCGGTTCGCGCCGCCCGGCCCGACGTCATCGTGCACCAGCAGAGCGCGCTGAGGGACCAGACCGGCAACTTCAAGCGGTTCGACCGTGACTTCGCCACCACCAACCGGCTGCGCACCGCGGGCACCGACCACCTGCTGGCG
Source organism: Jiangella mangrovi (assembly GCF_014204975.1). Lineage (NCBI taxonomy): Bacteria > Bacillati > Actinomycetota > Actinomycetes > Jiangellales > Jiangellaceae > Jiangella > Jiangella mangrovi. Next base: position 1,334,137 of record NZ_JACHMM010000001.1, on the reverse strand, counting down.
GCTGCCCGGGAGACGGGCGTGACCCGGCTCGTGGCCCAGAGCTTCACCGGCTGGCCGAATGCTCGCAGCGGCGGCCCGGTCAAGACGGAGGACGACCCGCTGGAGCCGAACCCGGAGTCCGCCTGCAGCGAGTCGCTGCGCGGCATCCAGTACGTCGAGCGGGTCGCGACCAGCACGCCCGGCATCGACGGACTCGCGCTGCGCTACGGCAGCTTCTATGGCAACGGCACCGGGCTGACCAGCGACACGTTCGCCGATCTGGTGCGCAGGCGACGGCTCCCGATCGTCGGCGGCGGGACGGCGGTGTGGTCGGTCGTCCACATCGACGACGCCGCGCGGGCCACGCTCGCGGCGATCGAGGGCGGGACGCCCGGTGTCTACAACATCGTCGACGACGACCCGGCACCGGTCGCGGAGATGCTGGCCACGCTCGCGGCGGCGTTCGGCGCGAAGCCGCCCCGGCGGCTGCCGGCCTGGCTCGCCAGGCCGCTGATCGGCGACTTCGGCGTGGCGTTCATGACCACGCTCCGCGGCTCGTCCAACGCCAAGGCCCGGCGTGAGCTGGGTTGGAAGCCGGAGCACCCGAGCTGGCGGCAGGGCTTCTACGATCGGTGACCGTGACGGCGACCCACGGCTACGACGAGGCGGCGCTGCTGCGGGTCGGCGCGCCGCCCGAGCCGCCGGGCTTCGCGGCGTTCTGGTCCGGGCTGCAGGCCCGGGCGCGCGCGGTCGACCCGGCGCCGGTGGTGCTCGGCTCCGGCCCGGGCGGGGTGATGGACATCGAGTTCACGTCGCTCGACGGCGTCCGCCTGGGCGGGTGGCTGGTGCGGCCCGACGGCCCGGTCGAGCTGGCGCTCGTGGTCGGGCACGGCTACGGCGGCCGCGACGGGCCCGAGCTCGACCTGGTCCCGGACGGCGCCGCGGCGCTGTTCACGGCGTTCCGCGGGCTGCCGGACCGCGGGCTGGTCCCGGGCATCCCGGCGGTCGCGGCCGAGCACGTGCTGCACGGCATCGGCTCCGTGGAGACCTACGTGCACGGCGGGTGCGCCTCCGACCTGTGGTGCGCGGCGTCGGCGCTGCTCGCCCTGCTGCCGTCGCCGCCCGCGCGGCTGGCCTACGTGGGCTCGAGCTTCGGTGGCGGCATCGGCGCACTGGCGCTGCCGTGGGACGACCGCTTCGCCGCCGCCGTGCTGCACGTGCCCAGCTTCGGCAACCACGACGTACGGCTGGCCATCCCGTGCGAGGGCAGCGGCGAGGCCGTGCGCCGGCACGTCGCCGCCCACCCGCGGGCCCGCGAGGTGCTGCGGTTCTTCGACGCCGCGACGGCGGCCGCCCGGCTTCGCATCCCCACGCTGGTGGCGCCCGCACTGGCCGACGCCGTCGTCCCGCCGCCGGGCCAGTTCGCCGTCCACAACGCGCTGCCCGGCCCGAAGGAGCTGGTCGTGCTGTCGTCCGGGCACGCCGACGGGCCCGCCGCCGAGGCGGGCCACGACCGCTACGTCACCGCGGCCCGGGCGTTCCTGACCCGGTGAGCCTCAGGCGCGCTCAGTGTCGGGGCTGTGCTCGACGAACGACCAGCCGTTCGCCTCGACGGCCCGGTGGGCCGGGCCGCTGAGCGCCGCGAACGACACCTCGAACCCGGACCGGCGGCCGCGGGACGACAGCTCGCGCAGGAAGCCGATGGCGGCGTCGGTCATGCCGGTGACGCGATGCATGTCGACGACCACGTGGTCCAGGGCGTTGAGCTGCTCGAGCCGGTCGACCTCTTCGACGGCCGCGCCGAACTCGTCGGCGGGATCGCTGCCGACGTCACCGGAGAGGAACACGACGATCTCGCGGGCACCGCGGTCGACGACCTGCACTGTGCTCATCGACCTCACCTCCTCCTATGAGTGTGATCGTCCTCGTACCCACCGGCAACCAATTGCCGCCCGCCATGACAAGTCGCGAACCATCACGGCCTAGGCTTGACCCCCATGAGTGGACTGCCGCCGACCGACGATCAGGATTTGCCCGAGCAGATGCGCATCCGGCGCGAGAAGCGCGCGGAGTTGCTGGCCTCCGGGGAGCCCCCGTATCGCCTCGGATTCCCGCGCAGCCACACGTTCGAGGCGTTGCGGGCGGCTTATCCCGACTTGGCCCCAGGCACCGAAACCGGTGACCGCGCGTCGGTCGCCGGCCGGGTGATCTTCCTGCGCAACACCGGCAAACTCTGTTTTGCCCGGCTGCGCGAAGGCGACGGCGCCGAACTCCAGGTGATGTTGTCGCTCGATCGCGTGGGCGAGGAGAGTCTGGCGTCCTGGAAGCACCTGGTCGACATCGGCGATCACGTCGGCGTCGAGGGCGAGGTCATCGTCAGTAAGCGCGGCGAGCTGTCCGTCTCCGCCGATCGCTGGACCATGGTTTCCAAGGCGCTGCGGCCGTTGCCGGTGGCGCACAAGGATTTGAATGAGGAAACCCGGGTCCGGCAGCGTTACGTCGACCTCGTCGTCAATCCGTCGGCGCGCTCCATGGTGCGAACTCGTGCCATCGTCACGCGGTCGCTGCGGGAAACGCTGCACCGGCACGGCTACATCGAGGTCGAGACGCCGGTGCTGCAGCTCGTGCACGGCGGTGCCTCGGCGCGGCCTTTCCACACGCACCTGAATGCGTTCGACATTCCGATGACTTTGCGTATCGCGATCGAGCTGTACCTCAAGCGCGCGATCGTCGGAGGCGTCGACAAGGTGTACGAGATCGGGCGCATCTTCCGGAACGAGGGCGTCGATTCCACGCACAGTCCCGAGTTCACCATGCTCGAGTCCTATGAGGCCTACGGCGACTACGACACCCAGGCCGCGCTCACCCGCGACCTCGTGCTCGACGCGGCGCGCGCCATCGGCGCCACTGTCGTGCCCGACGGCCGGGGCGGCGAGATCGACCTCGAGGCGCCGTGGCAGTACGTGACCCTGCACGAGGCCGTCTCGCACGCCGTCGGCGAAGAGGTCACCATCGACACCCCGGTCGAGCGGCTGCGCGAGCTGGCCGAGAAGCACGAGGTCGGGCTGGACCCGACGTGGGGTCACGGCGAGGTCGTGCTCGAGCTGTTCGAGAAGCTGGCCGAGCACACCTACATGGCGCCCACGTTCATCCGCGACTATCCGGAGGAGGTCCGGCCGCTGGCCCGGCCGCACCGCGACGAGCCCCGGCTCACCGAGGCGTGGGACCTCATCATCCGCGGGGTCGAGCTCGGCGTGGCCTACTCCGAGCTGGTCGACCCCGTCGTCCAGCGTGAGCGGCTGACGGCGCAGTCGCTGCGGGCCGCGGCGGGCGACCCCGAGGCCATGCAACTCGACGAGGACTTCCTGCGCGCACTCGAATACGGCATGCCTCCCACCGGTGGCATGGGCCTGGGAATCGACCGGCTGATGATGCTGCTCACCGATGCGGGGATTCGCGAGACGATCTTGTTCCCGCTGGTGAAGCCGGAATGACGGCCCCGGCCGAAATCGAGCCGGATCAGCGCTTTCGGGTGAGGCGGGCCCGCACGGCCGATGTGCGGTACATCCGCCCCCTGCTCGACGGATACGCATCGCAGCGCATCCTGCTATCCAAAGAGACGGTCACCCTATATGAGGACATCCAGGAGTTCTGGGTGGTGGAAACCGCCGGCGATCACGGTGCGGGCACCGTCATCGGCTGTGGCGCGTTACACGTCATGTGGGAAGATCTGGCCGAGGTGCGTACCCTTGCCGTCGACCCTGAATGGCGCGGGCACGGTGTCGGCCACGTCCTGCTGTCCCGATTGCTGGAAGTGGCCGAAGAACTCGGCGTCGCGCGGGTGTTCTGCCTCACCTTCGAGGTCGACTTCTTCGAGCGGCACGGATTCGAGCGAGTGGAAGGCACGCCGGTCGACACCGACGTGTACGCGCAGTTGTTGCGCTCGGCCGACGAAGGTGTCGCCGAGTTCCTCGACCTGGACCGGGTGAAGCCGAATACTCTGGGTAACGTCCGGATGCTCAGGCTAATGGGTAGGACGCCACAAATCGGCCGCGACGACTCGCGGCAGATGAATTGAAAATTCCCGTTCCAGAGCGTAACAATAGAGTAGTCAAGACCAAATCTTCGAGTGCACCCCGCAGGAAGGATCAACGATGGCACAAAAGGTTCAGGTGATTCTGCTCGACGATCTCGACGGTGGTGAAGCCACCGAGACCGTGAGCTTCGCCCTGGACGGCGCCTCGTACGAGATCGATCTGTCGGCGAAGAATGCCGGCAAACTCCGCGACGCCCTGGCTCCGTACGTCGCCTCGGCGCGTCGTGCCTCGGCTCGGCGGGGACGCGGGCGCGCAGCAGCCACCGGCGGACGAGCCAGCCGCACCGACACCACCGCGATCCGTGAGTGGGCCCGCGACCAGGGCCTCAAGGTGTCCGACCGGGGACGCATTCCGTCGGACATCCTGGCGAAGTACGAGACCGCTCACGGGTGATGACGCAGTCGTCAACGCATCACCGGGGAGATGCACGGGGGATTTGACGCGGAAGGGGCCGGCGCCCAGTCGATGGGCGGCCGGCCCCTCGCGTGTGTCCGGAGCTCTGTGACGGACGCCGGTCAGGCGTCCTGGAGGGTCTGGCGTTGGTGGCCGAGGCCGTCGATCTCGAGGTCGATGGTGTCGCCGGCGCGCAGGTAGGGCTGGCCGGGCATGCCCATGGCGACGCCGGCGGGGGTGCCGGTGTTGATGAGGTCGCCGGGTTCGAGGACCATGAACTGCGACAGGTACCAGATGACGTGGTCGATGCCGAAGATGAGGTCGGCGGTGGTGCCGTCCTGGCGTGGCTCGCCGTTCACCCACAACCGCAGTCCGAGTTTGGCGGGGTCGGTGATCTCGTCGGCGGGGACCAGCCAGGGGCCGAGCGGGTTGAACGTCTCGCACGACTTGCCCTTGTCCCACTGCCCGCCGCGTTCGAGCTGGAACTCCCGCTCGGACACGTCGTGGCTGATGGCGTAGCCGGCGATCACGCCGGCGGCGTCGTCGGGGCTGTCGAGGTAGCGGGCCTGCGCGCCGATGATCACGCCGAGCTCGACCTCCCAGTCGGTCTTCACGCTGCCGCGGGGGACGAGGACGGTGTCGTTCGGGCCGATGACGGTGTTCGGGGCCTTCATGAACACGATCGGCTCGGCCGGGATGGCCGCGCCGGTCTCGGCGGCGTGGTCGCGGTAGTTCAGGCCGATGCACACGACCTTCCCGGGCCGCGCGATCGGCGCACCCACCCGCACGCCGTCGCCGTCGGGCAGGGCCGGAAGCTCGCCGGCCGCCAGCGCCGCCCGCGCCCGGTTCACGCCGTCGCCGGCCAGGAACGCCCCGTCGATGTCGCTCGTGACCGGGGACAGGTCGTAGAGCACGCCGTCGTCCCCGCGGACGGCCGGGCGCTCCGCACCTCGCTCACCGATGCGCATCAGTTGCATGTCGTGTCTCCTCGAAGGTGTTTGTGCTGGTCAGGGGAGCCGGACGTGATCCGGGTTCAGGTCGTCGACGGTGCGGGCGCCGAGCAACGCCATGGTGCGGCGCACCTCGGTGGTGAGGATCTCGGCGGCCCGCGCGACGCCGCGCTCGCCGCCGGCCATCAGCCCGTACAGGTAGGCGCGCCCGACCAGGCAGGCGTCGGCGCCCAGCGCCTTGGCCGCCACGATGTCGGCGCCGCTCATGATGCCGGTGTCGAGGTAGATCTCGGTCTGCCCGCCGACCGCGGCCGCGACCTCGGGCAGGATGCGCAGGGGCACCGGCGCGCGGTCGAGCTGGCGGCCACCGTGGTTGGACAGCACGATGGCGTCGGCGCCGGCGTCGACCACCCGCTTGGCGTCGTCGACGGTCTGGATGCCCTTGACGATGAGCGGGCCGGACCAGATGGAGCGCAGCCAGGCGAGGTCGTCGATGGTCATGGTCGGGTCGAAGAGCAGGTTCAGCAGCTCCGCGATGGTGCCCTTCCACGACGTCAGCGAGGCGAACTGCAGCGGCTTCGTCGTCAGCAGGTTCATCCACCAGGCCGGGTGCGCCGCGGCGTCGAGCACGGTCTTCGCGGTCAGCGACGGCGGGATGGTGAACCCGTTGCGGACGTCGCGCAGCCGGGCGCCGGCCACCGGGACGTCGACGGTGAGCATGAGCCCCTCGAACCCGGCGTTCGCGGCCCGCTTCACCAGGTCCTCGCCGGCCGAGCGGTCCTTCCACACGTAGAGCTGGAACCACTTGCGCGCCCGCGGCGCCGCGGCGGCGACGTCCTCGATGGACGTGGTGCCCATGGTCGACAGCGAGTAGGGGATGCCGATCCGCTCGGCGACCCGGGCCACGGCGGTCTCGCCCTCGTGGTTCATCATCCGGGTGAAGCCGGTGGGGGCGAACGCGAAGGGCTGCGCGGCCGGCTGCCCGAGCATGGTCGTCGTGGTGTCGACCTCGGACACGTCGTGCAGGATCGACGGCCGGAACTCCAGCTGCCTGAACAGCGACCGGGCCCGGCGCAGGCTGATCTCGGCCTCGGCCGCGCCGTCGGTGTAGTCGAAGACCGACCGCGGCGTGCGCAGCCGGGCGATGCGGCGCAGGTCGGCGATGGTCAGCGCCTTCGCCAGCCGCCGGTCCGTCGGGTTGAGCACCGGCGGCTTCGCGCGCAGCAGCGGCTTGAGCTCGGACCAGCGGGGGAGTTGCCGTTCGGTCATGCGAGGCTCCGGGGACGTCGATCCTGTGGTCAGACCACACACTATCAGCTAGGTTCGGCCTGTGGAGGAGTGGTGAGAACTCACGAGCTCGTGCTGCGCCAGGTCGAGGCCGACCTCGCCGCGGGGAAGCTGCGGCTGGGCGACCGGCTGCCCGGCGAACGTGCCCTGGCCGGGCAGCTCGGCGTCAGCCGCCCCTCGGTCCGCGAGGCGATCCGCGTGCTCGAGGCCATGGGGGTGGTCCGGACGGCGGTCGGCTCCGGCCCCGACGCGGGTGCGGTCATCGTCGCCGACCCCGCCTCCCCGCTGACGGCGACGCTGCGGCTGCACCTGGCGACCAGCCATCTGCCCATGGGCGACATCGTCCAGACCCGGGTGCTGCTCGAGTCGTGGGCGGTGCGCGAGGCGGCCGGCCGGGCCGAGCCGGACCAGCTGGCCGCGGCCGGGGCGCTGCTCGATGCCATGGACGACCCCGAGCTGCCGCGCGAGCGCTTCCACCTGCTCGACGCGGAGTTCCACGTCGCGCTGGCGACGCTCGCCGGCAACGTGCTGGTGTCGACGATCATGGCGTCGCTGCGCGAGGCGATCCACGGCTACGTCATGGCGGCCGCCCCGAACCTCCCCGACTGGCCGTCGGCCGCGGCCGGGCTGCGCGCCCAGCACCGGGCCGTGCTCGCGGCGGTCACCGGCGGCGACGGCGACACCGCGGCCCAGCTGGTGGCCGAGCACATCGAGGGCTTCTACCGCGCGTCGCGCCTGGCCTGAGCCCTCAGGCGCCGGGGAACGGGTCCTCGGGGAGCAGACCGTCGAGCTCGGCGTCGGCGGCGTGGACGGCGGCCACGTACTCGTCGTCGATCTCGTAGGAGCGGCTGCCCAGGTCGAACGTGGGCACCGGGCGGAAGTCGACCGGGCCGAGCCGCGTGGCGCGCGGGTACTGCAGCGTCACCTCGGTGGGCCCGCCCCGGCGCCACTGGCTGCCGATGAGCACGGCGATGCGCCGGTCGGTGACGGCGATGTGGCACTCGACCTCGGCCGGGAGCGCGCCGATCCACGCGAGCACCACCGGGACGAGGTAGTCGATCCGCTCGCCCGGCTCGAGGAGCTCCTGACACCGACGGCGGACGGGCCCGGGTACCGGCATGCCTCACTCTGGCACAGCGGCGGCCGCGTCATGCTGCCGACATGGCACAAACCGGACAATCTCGATCTAGCTGGGTCGAGTTACGGCGGGATGGCGTTAGTGTTTCCCCAACATCGGGGCGGCTTTCCACACCTCTCGTAGAAAGTCCTGGCCGCAGCCGGCTCCGGTGGGCGATGCGATCTCGAGCAAACGGTCCCGCACTTCCACGGAGCGAGGAGACGACATGGCTCAGGACCACAGGTTGAGCCGGCGCCGGCTGATCACGATCAGCGCCGGCACGCTGGCCGCGGCGGCCATCGCGCCGGCCGTGCCGACACTGGCCGGAGCGGCGGTGCAGAACGTGCCGAACCCGCTGCTGCCCCCGGGCAAGCGCGGCACCATCCTGTACACCCAGCGCGACGCCACCGCGCGGCGCGGCATCTGGAACAACCCGGCGCCCACCATGGGCCAGCTCGGCGGCCCCAACTTCCCCACCGACCCGAACGACCTCGGCCCCACAGTGCCGCTGCCCGGCGGCTTCCGCGAGGTCTTCCTGTTCCTCGCCGACGCCGGCTTCAAGCAGGTGGAGTTCGCCGGCTACAGCCAGCACGCCGAGAACCAGGGCGGCAACGTCCCGCCGCTCACCCAGGGCAGCACGCTGCTGCGGCAGAACTTCCCCGCCTACCTGAACTACGCGCGGACGCTGCGTGGCTTCCTCGACGAGGCCGGCCTCGAGGCCATCGGCAACCACGGCTTCATCCCGAACAGCTGGCCCGGCGGCCCCAACGGCGGCATGACCGCCGACGACTACGACCGCTTCCAGGTCGAGCTCGAGTTCGCCTCGATCCTCGGCATGCCGTTCATGGGCACCGGCGGCGACCCCACCGGCGGCGGCGCCAAGGAGGCGTGGGACCTCGCGGGCCAGAAGTGGGAGGCGATCAACGACCTCTCCTGGAACGGCCACCGCATCCGCATGTACCCGCACAACCACGCCGACGCCTACGGCTTCCTGCAGGACGGCCCCATGGTCCAGGTGACGGTCGACCGCGTCACCGGCGCGCCGCTGCCGCAGCCGCAGATGGTGCGCGGCGAGTCCGGCATCCGCCGGATGCAGTACTACCTGGACATCACCCCCAGCACCAAGTGCCTCTGCGAGATCGACATCTACTGGGCGCACTCGGCCCAGCACCGGTTCCGCTGGTACTACGACTGGGAGGGCCAGCGCCGCGAGAGCATCTTCAGCCCGATCGACCAGATCGCGGCGCAGCCGCTGCGCTACCCGCTCTACCACGCCAAGGACGGCGAGCGCCGCGAGGAGCAGCCGCCCGGCACCGGCGAGGGCTACCGGATGATCCCGTTCGGCGACCCGCGCAGCGACATCGACTACGACGCGATCTTCCGCCGGCACCGTCCGCGCGGCTACCACAACCCGAACTACGAGGACGACACCGCTCCCGGCGGCGCGGGTGACCCCGGCCGCTCGCTGCGCCACGCCGTCATCAGCGGCACCAACATGAGCAACATGCAGCGCTGACCCTCGGCGGTCAGTAAGGCTCCCCGGCCGGCCGAGCGATCCTCGGCCGGCCGGGTGAACGCGACGGAAACCCGACGTCGGGTGGGGGCGGTGCAGGCGGAGCCGGCGTCAAGAGCGCACGCGGCATGCTTCACCGCCGCGAAGCGGAGCCGGCGTAGCCTCCACCGCCCCCCACCACGCAACGTCACCACAAGCGGCCGAGCCTCACCCGGCCGCCACTCAGCTCGCTCGGGTGAGGACCCGGGCGACATATCTCGGTGCCGGCTCGTCCGTGGCGATGCGACCGTCCGCTACTTCGATGACGCGGTCGACCCAGTGCAGGGACTGCGGCCGGTGCGTGACGACGATCGTGGTGCGGCCGGCCGACGCCACGCGCATGGCCTGGTTGACCTTGCGCTCGCTGGCGAGGTCGAGGTTGGACGTGGCCTCGTCGAGGATGAGGATCGACGGGTCGCCGAGCAGTGCCCGGGCCAGGCAGACCAGCTGGCGCTGGCCGGCCGAGAGGGAGCGGCCCCGTTCGGCCACGACGTGGTGGTACCCACCGGGCAGCCGGGTGATGAACTCGTGCGCCCCCACGGCCCGGGCGGCCGCCTCGACCTCGGCGTCGCTGGCGTCCGGACGGGCGTAGGCGATGTTGTCGCGGATGGTGCGCGAGAACAGGAACGGCTCCTGCGGCACGTAGCCCAGATGCCCCCGGTAACTGGTGACGTCGAGACCGTCGAGCGGTCGGTCGTCGACCAGGACCGTCCCCTCGGTCGGGTCGTAGAACCGTGCCACCAGCTTCGACAGCGTCGACTTGCCCGCGCCGGTGCGCCCGACGAACGCCACGCGCTGGCCGGCCGGCACGTGCAGGTCGACGTCTCGCAGGGCATCGGTGGCGGCGCTGGCATAGCGCAGCCGCACCTGCTCGAAGCGCAGGTCACCGGCGACGGCGTCGACCTGCGCGGCGTCCGGGCGGACCGGCGTCGACGTCTCCAGCGCCAGGAGCGCGCGCACCCGGACCAGCCCGGTGCGGGCCCGCTGGTACACGTCGAACACCGCCGACAGCTGCTGCACCGGCGCGAACACCTGGGCGAGGTACAGCAGGAACGCGATCAGCGTGCCGAGGGCCAGCGTGCCGGCCTCGATGCGCTGCGCGCCCACCCAGAGCACCGCCGCGATGGCCAGCACCGAGAGCAGCTCGATGGCGGCCACGTACACCGACGTCGCGTACAGCCCGCGCAGGCTGGCTCCGACGTACTGGCGGCCGAGCCCGGCGAACCGCCCGAGGTTGACGGCCTCGCGCCGGAACGCGTGCGTGACCCGGATGCCGGCCATGCTCTCCTGCACGTCGGCGTTGAGCGAGGAGAGCAGCTCACGGGCGTCGTCGTAGGCCACCGAGGCGCGCCGCCGGTACCACCAGGTGACGGCGCCCGCGAACGGCACGACACCCAGCACCACCAGGGCCAGCATCGGGTCCAGGGCGACGACCACCAGCGTCATGCCGGCGAACGTCGCCACGCTGACGACGGCGTTGATCAGCCCGACCTGGAACAGCTGGGCGATCGAGTCGACGTCGGACGTCATGCGGGTCATGACGCGCCCCGCCTGGGTGCGGTCGTAGAAGTCGATGCCCAGCCGCTGCAGCTGCCCGAAGATCCGCACCCGCATGGCCAGCAACAGTCGCTCGGTGCTGCGCGTCGTCCACAGGTAGCCGGTGCGCTGGTCGAGCCAGAGCAGCGCCACCAGCACCGCCGCCGCGGCGCAGATCCAGAGCAGCACGGACTCCGAGCCGGCCCGCATGCCGTCGTCGACCGCCCGCTGCACCAGCATGGGGTTGACCAGCGTGATGGCCGCCTCGAGCACCACCAGCGCCAGCCCGACCAGCAGGCCGCCGATGTACGGCCGCAGGAACGACGGCAGCCGCAGCGGGCCGCGGGCGTCGTTCTCGCGCTCGAGGTCGACGCCGGGCGGGTCGGCCGGCGGCGGCAGCGCGGCGATCCGGGCCGCCACCGCGGGCGGGACCGCCAGTTGCAGCCCCGGCAGCGAGCCGGTGGCGTCCTGCCGCGACTCCCACGCCGACGCCGTCGCCTCGAAGCGGCCGGACCGCGCGTGCGACATGAGGTCGGCGGGCCGGTCCGCGGCGGCGTCCGTGCCGGGACCGTCGCCGAACAGGTCGCGGTACAGGGCGTTGCGCTCGAGCAGCTCGGCGTGCCCGCCCTCGTCCACCACGCGGCCGTCGTCGACCAGCACGACGCGGTCGGCCAGCCGCAGCGTGGACTCGCGGTAGGCGACCAGCAGCACCGTCCGCGCGGCCAGGAACGGCTCGAGGTTGGCGTGGATGCGCTCCTCGACCTTGACGTCGACCGAGGAGGTGGCGTCGTCGAGCAGCAGGATGTCCGGCTCGGACAGCAGCGCCCGGGCCAGCGCGACCCGCTGGCGCTGCCCGCCGGAGAGCGTGATGCCCTGCTCGCCGACGACGGTGTCGTAGCCGTCGGGCAGCGCCTCGACGAACTCGTCGGCCGCGGCGGCCCGGGCGGCCGCCCGGATCTCGTCGAGGCTCGCGTCCGGCTTCCCGTAGGCGATGTTCGCGGCGATGGTGTCGGAGAAGAGGAAGCTGTTCTCGAACACGACGCCGATGCGACGGCGCAGCTCCGGCAGCGACCAGCGGCGCGTGTCGATGCCGTCGACGGTGATGGTGCCGGCGTCGGCGTCGAAGAACCGCGGCAGCATGGACAGCGCGGTCGACTTCCCGCACCCGGACGGCCCGACCAGCGCGACCGTCTCGCCCGGCCGGACGTCGAGGGTGAAGCCGCGCAGCACCTGGTGGCCGTCGCCGTCGGCGTAGGCGAAGCGCACCCGGTGGAACGAGACCGCGCCGCCGCGCTCGTGCACGTCGACCGGCCGGAGCGGCTCGGTGATCTCGGCCCGCAGGTCCAGCAGCTCGCCGACCCGCTCCGTGGCCGCCCGGCACAGCGGCGCGTTGGTGAGCACCATGCCGGCCACGCGCGCGGCGCCGATGAGCTCGGCGAGGTAGCCGGTGCAGGCCAGGAACACGCCAATGGTCAGGTGGCCCTCGATGACCAGCAGCCCGCCGGCCAGCAGCACCAGCACCTGGCCGAAGAGCGGCGCGCCCTGCAGCGACGCCATGAACGGGGCGCGCAGCCGCACGGCCCGGACCCGCGCGTCGAACATGTCGAGCAGCGAGCGGTGCAGCCGCGCGGTCTCGGCCGGCTGCTGGCCGAACGCCCGCACCACGCGGACGCCGGTGACGGCCTCCTCGACGCGGGAGGTCATCTCCGCCTCGCGGTCCTGGGCGTCCCAGCCCGCCGCATACACCTGGCGGCGCTGCCGGTTGGTGACCACGAACACGACGACGATGACCGCGACGACGAGGGCCGCGACCAGTGGGGACAGGGTGAACATCACGACCACTGCGAGCAGCGACGACACCAGCGTGGCCGCCACCTGCGGGATCCAGGTCAGCAGCATGAGCACGTAGCGCAGGTCGCCGCTGATGCGCGACACCAGCTGGCCGCTCTGCAGCTGTGCGTGGCCGGTGAAGTCGAGGCGCTGCAGCGTGTCGTACACGTCGCGGCGCAGGTCGTCCTGGATGCTGAAGGCGGTCTTGCCGCCGGTGTAGCGCCACCAGCTCGACAGCACGAAGCGGGCGACGGCCAGGCCGATGAGCAGCACGATCATCGGCATGAGCGGGGCGGAACGCTCGGTGATCGCGTCGTCGACGACGCGGCCCTGCGTGACGGGAACGGCGGCGACGGCGACCGCCCAGGCCAGCGCGACGACGACCGAGACGATCAGCGTGCCGCGGTGGCGGAGGAGGTAGGGAGCGAGCCGGCGGAAGGTGCCGGGTGGCTGTGAGGGTTCGGCTGACGCGACGGTCAGCGACGGCGTTGAAGGCGGTGACGGCCGGGTGGAGGACTGATCTGAGGGACGCGCGGACGCGGTGCGGCTGGGCACAGGGATCTCCCGAGGCAGCGGGTCGGATTGGCGGACACCCCGAATGGGGCCGTCGAGAAGCCTACGCCCGGGTGGTTGCGCGGATCAACGGTCCGGAGCGAGTTCCGCGATCTCGATGTCGACCTCGAACGGCGCCCGGATGGGTGCCGTCTGTCCGGCCGTCCAGGTGCCCACCTCGGTGTAGGCGGAAGTGCCCTCGGGCAGCGCGTACGCCGTGAGGCTGAGCTCGGGCTGGAACTCGACCCGCCAGAAGTGCGGGATGCCCGCCTCGGCGTACTTGGCCGGCTTGAGGATGCGGTCGATGGAGACCGACCCCGGCGAGACGATCTCGATGACGAGGAGCGCCTCGGCGGCCATGGCCTTCGCACCGCCGCGGCGAACGACATCGTGGGGCAGCACCATGAGATCGGGGATCAGGAAGGTCGGGTCGATGTCGACCGTGACCGGGCCGAGGATGCGTAAGCCGGGCGGCAGCGCAGCGCGGAGCCGTGCCCGCAGGAAGTCCGACACGGACTCGTGCCAGAGGCCCGGCCCCGGGGTCATGAGCAGACCGCCGTCGACGATCTCGAACCGCCAGTCGGATTCGGGCAGCTCGAGGAGATCGTCGAACGTCCACCATCGCGGACCGGTCGGGAGTTCGACCGCGGGCATGTCGACCACCACCATCTGGCTTCTCCTGTTCTCGAGAGTTTCGCACTGCTGTTCGGCATGCCGCCACTCTTGCTGGCAGCGGCGCCGCGTTCCACCGGCGAACCGCGAAATGTGGACAACCCCGCGAACCCGCCGCACCTGTGGACGGCGTGGGCCGAACGGTTGATTCCAAGACCCGCACCAATCCGGGTCACGGGCCGCGCCGAACACGGGGCATGACCGCGACGACGCACCGCTGGCGCACCCGAGGCCTGGCCGCCCTGGCCGGGATCGCGGCGGGCGGGCTGACGCTGGGCGTCGGCGAGCTGGTCGCGGCCCTGGTCGTCGAACCGGCCGCCGCGCCGTTCCTGGCCGTCGGCAACACGTTCGTCGATCTCACGCCGGAGTGGCTGAAGAGCTTCGCGATCCGCACGTTCGGCGAGAACGACAAGCAGGTCCTGCTGGCCGGCATGGCCGTCGTCCTGCTGGTCGTGTCGGCGGCGGGCGGGCTGCTGGAGCTCTGGCGCCGCTGGGCCGGCGTGACGGTGCTGGCCGTTCTCGGTGCGGTGGCCGCCGCTGCTGCCCTGAACCGCCCGACGGCAGACGCGGCCTGGGCGCTCCCTACCGCCGCGGGAGCCGTCGCCGGTGCCGCCGCGCTCACCCTCCTCGTGGGCCGGCTGCGGACCCGTGCGGCGGATGCGGATCCGAGGGTCTCGGGGGAGTCCGTATCCGCCGCACGGCCGCCGCAGCGGCCGCAGCCGCCGCGCCGCCAGGTCCTGCTGTTGACGGCGGCCGTGGCGGGACTGGCCGTGGTGATGGCGCTCGGCGGGCGGCGGTTCGGGCAGACGCTGGCCGAGGTCCGCGATGCCCGTGACGCGCTGCGGCTGCCGGCACCGGCCGACCCGGCGCCGGCGGTCCCGGCCGGTACCGCCGTCGACGTCGAGGGGGCGACGCCGTTCACCACCTCGAACCGCGACTTCTACCGCGTCGACACCGCCCTGGACGTCCCCAAGGTCGTCCCCGACGAGTGGCGGCTGCGCATCCACGGGCTGGTCGAGCGCGAGCTGGAGCTGGACTTCGACGACGTCCTCGAGCTGGACCTGGTCGAGCGGATGATCACGCTGACCTGCGTCTCGAACGAGGTCGGCGGTGAGCTGGCCGGCAACGCCGTCTGGCTCGGGTACCCGCTGGCCGACCTGCTGGCCCGCGCGCGTCCGGCCGACGACGCGGACATGCTCCTCTCGACCAGCGTCGACGGCTTCACGGCGAGCACGCCCTTGGACGTCATCACCGACGGGCGCGACGCGATGCTGGCCATCGGCATGAACGGCGAGCCGCTGCCGGTGGAGCACGGCTTCCCGGCCCGCCTCGTGGTGCCCGGCCTGTACGGCTACGTGTCGGCGACGAAGTGGGTCACCGACCTCGAGCTGACCCGGTTCGACCGCGCCACCGCCTACTGGACCGACCGCGGCTGGGCCGCGAAGGCGCCGATCAAGACCGCGTCGCGCATCGACGTCCCCGGCTCGTTCGCGGACGTGACCGCCGGGCGCACCGTCGTCGCCGGGACCGCCTGGGCGCAGCACCGCGGCGTGCGAGCCGTCGAGGTGCGGGTCGACGACGGCGACTGGCAGGCCGCCGAGCTGGCCGCCGAGGCCTCGGTCGACACCTGGCGCCAGTGGTTCTGGGAGTGGGACGCCGAGCCGGGCAACCACACCCTGCGGGTCCGTGCGACCGACGGCGCGGGCGAGGTCCAGACCGACGAGCAGGCGCCGCCGTTCCCGGACGGATCGAGCGGCTGGCATTCGGTGGTGGTGCGCGTGAGCTGAGACAGAGCACCACCGAGCACGAACGAGCACCTTCCGACCACACGATCCGAGAGGAACCCCTCATGAAGCTCCTGACCAGGCGAGTCCCCGTCCTCCTCGCGACGGCGGCCGCCCTGACCCTGACCCTGTCCGCCTGTGGCGACGACGGCGGCGACGACTCGACCGCCGGCGGCAACGGCGACAGCTCCGCCGCTCCCGAGGACGACTCCGCGATGGAGACGCCCGAGGACGAGGAGAGCACCCCGGCCGACGAGATGACCGAGGAGCCGATGGCCGGTCCGGTCGGCCCGGGCTGCGCCGACTACGCCGCCCAGGTCCCCGACGGCGAGGGCTCGGTCGAGGGCATGTCCGACGACCCGGTCGCCGTGGCCGCGTCGAACAACCCGATCCTCACCACGCTGGTCTCGGCGGTGTCCGGGGAGCTCAACCCGGAGGTGAACCTCGTCGACACCCTCAACGGCGGCGAGTTCACCGTGTTCGCGCCGGTCGACGACGCGTTCGCCGCGGTCGACCCGGCCACGCTGCAGACGCTGGGCACCGACGCCGACCTGCTGACGACGGTGCTGACGTACCACGTGGTGCCCGGTCAGCTGACGCCCGACCAGGTGATCGGTGAGCAGACCACCGTCCAGGGTGCGACCGTGACCGTGGCCGGCACGCCGGACGCGATGACCGTCAACGACGCCAACGTCGTCTGCGGCGGTGTCACGACGGCCAACGCCACCGTCTACCTCATCGACGGCGTCCTGATGCCGCCGATCTGAGACCCGCCGCGGCGGTGAGCAGAGCCCAGCCGCCGGCCACGAGCGCGGCATTGCGCCGCGCCCGGGCCGACGGCAGGGTCAGCCCGAAGCCGACGGCGTCGGCCGTGTCGGCCGCTACTCGCACGGTCGTCGCCCAGGTCAGGGCGGCGCCGGCGGGCGCGGTCAGCATTGCGGTGCCGGAGGCGGCGTCGCGCAGGCCGATGGCACGGCACAGGATCCGCGTCGACGGCGTCAGCGAGCCGTCGGGCTCCACCAGCTCGCAGGGCCGGGCGAGGACCTCGGGGCGGACGGCGACGGCGACGCCGTAGCCGGCGGTCAGCCCTCCCAGCACTCGAACGGGCCAGGTCATCGGGGACCCCTCCCTTCACCTCGGTGCCCGTGCCGTACCCCGTCGTCTGGGAGCATGAACCCCATGGCGACGGAGATGCCGGGCGAGGCGGGGGCGAGGGACGCGCGCACCGACGCCGTCATCCGGCAGCTCCAGACGCTCGGCGCCGAGATGGCCGACCTCGCTCGCCGCTTCGGCGCCGCCCACGACATCGACCACTCCGCCGCCCGCGCGCTGCTGGTCCTGGTGGCGGCGGCTCGCGAGGGCCGCGACGTCACGGCCGGGAGCATCGGCCGCGAGCTGGGGCTGTCGTCGGCGTCGGTGACGGCGCTGATCGACCGGCTGGTCGCGTCGGGCCACCTGCGCCGCGAGCCCGACCCGCGCGACCGGCGCCGGGTGCTGGTCCGGCTCGAGCCGTCGGCCGCCGCGCTGGGGCCGGCGTACTTCGGGCCGCTCGCCACCGACATGGCGGACCGGCTCACGGCCTACGACGAGCACGACCTCGACGTCGTGCAGCGGTTCCTGGCGACGGCGCTCGAGGCGCTCGTCGCTCACCGGGAGCGTGACGCGGCCGCTCGCGGGTAATATCTCGACGATCGAGATTTTCGACCATCGAACGAAAGGTCGTTCCATGGCCACCCGGTTGCGCTGGCTGCTACCCGTCCTCCTGCTGCTCGGCTGGCTGGCCGTCGGCGCCGTCGGCGGACCGTACGCCGGCCGGCTCGGCGAGGTCGCCGAGAACGACAACGCCGCATTCCTGCCCTCCGACGCCGAGTCCACCGAGGTCGCCGACGCGCGGGCGGACTTCCAGGACGCCGACGTCCTGCCCGCGGTCGTGGTCTGGGAGGACCCGGACGGACTGGCCCCCGACGCCGCCGACGAGGCCGCGGCCCAGCTCGAGCGGGTGGCCGGGCTCGACGGCGTCACCCCGCCGGTCAGCCCGCCCATCCCGTCCGAGGACGGCAGCGCGCTCACCGCCGTCGTCCAGATCGACACGTCCGGCTCGGCCGAGGTCGACGCCGTCGTCGAGGACATCCGGGCCGAGCTCGGCGAGGCCGCGGGCGCCGCCGTGCACCTGACCGGGCCGGCCGGGTTCGCCGCGGACCTCGGTGCGGCGTTCGCCGGCATCGACGGCGTGCTCCTGGTGGTGGCGCTGGCGGTCGTGCTGGTGATCCTGCTGGTGGTCTACCGCAGCCCGATCCTGCCGCTCGCCGTGCTGGTGTCGTCGGTGCTCGGGCTGGGGCTGGCGTCCTGGCTGGTGTACCTGCTGGCCGACGCCGGCACGCTGACGCTGAACGGGCAGAGCCAGGGCATCATGTCGATCCTCGTCGTCGGCGCCGCGACCGACTACGCGCTGCTGCTGGTCGCCCGCTACCGCGAGGAGCTGCGCGAGCACCGCGGCCGGTTCGAGGCGATGGCCACGGCGCTGCGCCGGGCGGCCGGGCCCATCGTGGCGTCCGGCGGCACCGTCATCGCCGGCGTGCTCTGCCTGCTGCTGTCGAACCTGAACTCCAACCGCAGCCTGGGCCCGGTGGCCGCCATCGGCATCGCCGCCTCGCTGCTGGTGGCGCTGACGTTCCTGCCCGCCGTGCTGGTGCTGCTCGGCCGGGCGGCGTTCTGGCCGTTCCGGCCGCGGTACGGCTCGACGGCCCCGGAGCACGCCGGCGTGTGGGATCGCGTCGCCCGGCTGGTGGGACGGCGTCCGCGGGCGCTGTGGGCCGGGGTCGGCGCGGTGCTGCTGGCGCTGGCGGCGCTCGTGCCCACCTTCCGTGCCGACGGCGTCAGCGAGAGCGAGCTGTTCCTCGACCGGGTCGAGGCGGTCGCGGGCCAGGAGGCGCTGGGCCGGCACTTCCCGGGCGGCTCCGGCTCGCCGGTACTCGTGCTGAGCGGCGCGGACGACGCGGCTGACGTCGCCCGGGTGGCCGCGGCCGTCGACGGCGTGAGCCCGGCGGCCAACGCCCCCGACCCGCAGATCGCCGGCGACCGCGCGCTGCTCGAGCTGACCCTCGCCGAGCCCGCCGACAGCGACGCCGCGGTGAGCACCGTCCGCGAGCTGCGTACCTCCCTCGACGACGTCGGCCCGGACGTGCTGGTGGGCGGCCGGACGGCGGAGCTGCTGGACACCAACGACATCTCCGCCCGCGACCGCACGCTGATCATCCCGGTGGTGCTGGGGGTGATCCTGCTGGTGCTGATCGGGCTGCTGCGCTCCGTGCTCGCGCCGGTGCTGCTGGTGCTCACCGTCGTCCTGAGCTTCGCCGCGACCCTCGGGGTGGCAGGGGTGGTCTTCGACCACGTCCTCGGCTGGCCCGGCGCCGACCCCGGCGTGCCGCTGTTCGCATTCGTGTTCCTGGTGGCGCTGGGGATCGACTACAACATCTTCCTCATGAGCCGGGTCCGCGAGGAGTCCGTGCGCATCGGCACGCGGCCCGGCGTCCTGCGCGGGCTGGCCGTCACCGGCGGCGTCATCACGTCGGCCGGGCTGGTGCTCGCCGCCACGTTCTCGGCGCTCGCGGTGATCCCGATCTTGTTCCTGGCCCAGATCGCCTTCCTCGTGGCCTTCGGCGTCCTGCTCGACACCTTCGTCGTCCGCTCACTCCTCGTCCCCGCCCTCGCCTACGACCTCGGCGACAAGGTCTGGTGGCCCAACCACCGCAACCGCAGCCGTTCGGCGGCACGCAAGCCGAGCTGACCGAGCGGAGAGGCGGAGGTTGCGGAGCCGGCGTCAAGAGCGCCCGCGGCATGCTTCACCGCCGCGTAGCGGAGCCGGCGCAGCAACCTCCGCCTCGCAGCGAGACCACACGCCTACCGGGCCGCCGTGCGGATGATGTTGCGAGCCATGCCGCCGAAGATGACGCCGTGGAACGGCCACAGCATCCACCAGTACACCTGCCCGGTCAGGCCGCGCGGCACGAAGACCGCGCGCTGGCCGTAGACGGAGCCGTCGCCGTCGGGGGTGACGGAGAGCTCGAGCCAGGCGCTCCCCGGGACCTTCATCTCCGCGCGCAGCCGCAGCAGCCGGCCGGGCTCGATCGCCTCGACGCGCCACCAGTCCAGGGCCTCGCCGAGGTGCAGGCGGGCGGGATCGCGGCGGCCGCGGCGCAGGCCGACGCCGCCGGCGAGCCGGTCGGCCCAGCCGCGCACCGCCCAGGCCAGCGGGAACGAGTACCAGCCGTTCTGGCCTCCGATGCCCTCGACCACGCGCCAGAGCCGCTCCGGCGGCACGTCGCACCGGACCGAGCGCTCGTCCACCCGCACCGAGCCGCCGGACCAGGACGGGTCGCTGGGCAGCGGATCCGACGGCGCGCCGGCGGGCGAGGCGGCGGACCAGTGGCTCTCGACCTCGCCGTCGCGCATGCGGGCCAGCGCGAGCTCGACGGCCCGCTCGTACGGTGTCGGGTCGACCGGTCCGGGCAGCAGGTCGCGCAGGTCGTCCTCGGTGCAGACGGCCTCGTGCTCCAGCGACTCGATCAGCGGGACGGCGATGGACCGCGGTACCGGCGTCACCAGGTTGACCCACTGCGCGGACAGCCACGGCGTCAGGAGCGGCACCGGCGCGATCACTCGCCGGGGCAGCCCGGCGACCCGTGCGTAGCCGCGCATCATGTCCGCATACGTCAGCACCTCCGGCCCGCCGATGTCGAAGGTCCGGTTCGGCTCGTCCGGCAGCGTGGTGGCCGCGACCAGGTAGGCCAGCACGTCGCGGATCGCGATCGGCTGGGTGCGGGTGTGCACCCAGCGCGGCGTGACGCTGACGGGCAGCCGCTCGGTGAGGTAGCGCAGCATCTCGAAGCTGGCCGAGCCGGACCCGATGACGACCCCGGCTTGCAGCACGACCGCCGGCACCGGCCCGTCGAGGAAGATCCGGCCCACCTCGGTGCGCGACGCCAGGTGGTCCGAGAGCCCGGCGGTGGCCGGCGGATGCAGGCCGCCCAGATAGACCAGCCGGCGCACCCCCGCGTCGGCGGCCGCCGCTGCCACCGTCGCCGCCGCCCGCCGGTCCGTCGCCGCGAACCCGCGCGATGCCAGCGAGTGCACCAGATAGTGCACGACGTCGACGCCGGCCATGGCAGGGTCGAGGCTCGCGCGGTCCAGCACGTCGCCGCGCACGACCTCGACGTCGCCGGCCCACGGCTGGTCGCGCAGCTTGCCGGGGTCGCGGGCGAGGCAGCGGACGGTGTGCCCGGCGTCGACCAGCCGCGGGACCAGACGGCTGCCGATGTAGCCGGTCGCGCCGGCGACGAGAACCCTCATGTCGGGGATTCGTACCCCATCCGGGGGCGGATGGGCCTCGAATGACGGGTATGAGTCCGACGATGGAGAAGACGGCAGTGGTGCTGTTCACCCGCGACCTGCGGGTGCGCGACCACCCGGCGCTGGCCGCGGCCTGCGAGCACGCCGACCGGGTGGTGCCGTTGTTCGTGCTGGACGACGCGATCCTGGGCGGCCGGTTCGCCGCGCCCAACCGGGCCGCGTTCCTCGCCCGGGCGCTGGCCGACCTGCGCGAGCAATTGCGGCAGCGCGGCGGCGACCTGGTGCTGCGCCGCGGCGACGTGGTCGAGGAGACCATCGCGGTGGTCGCCGAGGCCGGGGCGACGGCGCTCGTGTGCAGCGCCGATGTCAGCGGCTACGCCCAGCGCCGCGAGCGCCGGCTGGCCGGCGCGTGCGCGCAGCAGGGCGTACGGTTCACGACCTACCCCGGTGTGACGGTGGTGCCGCCCGGCGCGCTCCTCCCGGCCGGCGGCGACCACTACCGTGTCTTCACCCCGTACTGGCGGGCCTGGGACGCCGTCGACTGGCGCCGGCAGCTCGCGGCCCCCCGGACGATTCCCGGTGGTCAGGCCGTCGATCGCATCGGCCGGCTCCCGTTCGCCGGCGAGCTGGCCGACGGCGACACGTCGCCCGACCTGCCCGACGGTGGCGAGACCGCCGGGCGCGCCGTCCTCGACGCGGCCGTCAGACGGGCCGGCGACGGCGAACCGGACCTCGACGACCTCGCCGGCGACCGGACCTCGCGGCTCAGCCCGTACCTGCACTTCGGCTGCGTCTCGCCGCTCGAGGCGGCGAACCGGCTGGTCGACCGCGCCCCGGAGCAGGTCCGGCAGCTGGCCTGGCGCGACTTCCACCACCAGGTGACGGCGGCGGTCCCGTCCGTCGCCACGAAGGACTACCGGCGCCGTGACGTCGAATGGCGCGACGACGCCGACGCGCTGCGGGCCTGGCAGGAGGGCCGCACGGGCGTGCCGATCGTCGACGCCGGCATGCGCCAACTGCTGCGCGAGGGCTGGATGCACAACCGCGCGCGGCTGGTCACGGCCTCGTTCCTCACCAAGAACCTGCGCATCGACTGGCGCGACGGCGCCGCGCACTTCTTCCGCTGGCTGGTCGACGGCGACGTCGCGAACAACGCTGGCAACTGGCAGTGGGTGGCGGGCACCGGCAACGACACCCGGCCCAACCGCGTCCTCAACCCGCTGCGTCAGGCCAAGCGGTTCGACTCCGACGGCGCCTACGTCCGCCGCTACGTCCCCGAGCTGCGCGACGTCGACGGCGCCGCCGTCCACACGCCGTGGACGCTCCCGGATGACGAGCGCAAGGAGCTGGACTACCCGGACCCCCTGCTCGACCTCTGACGGGGTGGCAGCGGGACGAAGCCGCTGGTCCGCTGGACGTACTCGGCGTAGCCGGGCCGCTCGGCCATGCGCTTCTCGGTCAGCGGCTTGCCCGTCCCGCGCGCCAGCACGAACGTCATGAGCAGCGGCGACGCGACGGTGGCGGCGCCCGGCCAGGTGACGCACGCGCACAGCCACAGGCCCCACCAGACGCAGGCGTCGCCGAAGTAGTTGGGGTGCCGCGTGTAGCGCCAGAGCCCGCGGTCCATGATCCGCCCGCGGTTCGACGGGTCGGCCTTGAACCGGGCCAGTTGCCAGTCGCCGACGGCCTCGAGGACCAGCCCGGCCGCCCACACCACGACGCCCAGCCCGACCAGCCACCACGCCGGCTCCAGCGTCATGTACTGCGCCACCTGCACCGGCAGCGAGACGAACCAGAGGATCACCGCCTGCGGAAGGCAGACCCAGAGCGCCGTCACGCGCACCCGGCCCCCGTCGTGCCGGGCGAACAGGTCCTCGTAGCGCGGGTCCTCGCCCTTGCCGTGGTTGCGCCGGTGCAGGTGGACGGCGAGGCGGACGCCCCAGGCGACGGTGAGGACGGTGACCACCGCCCGCAGCACGTCGTCGCCGTCGCCGGCCGACGCCACCCAGCCGACCACGGCCACGAGCGCGAACCCGGCGCCCCAGACGGTGTCGATGACGACGGCGGCGCCGCCACGGGCCACCCACAGGACGACGCCGGCCATGAGCACGACGACGGCCGCGGCGGTGAGCCCGAGGTTCGGCCCGAGCCCGGCCCAGGCGACGCCGCCCATCAGCGCCGCTCCGCCAGGATCTGGTCGACGCCCATGCGGCCCTCGTCGAACGCGGCCGCGCCGCCGGCGAGGTAGAGCCGCCAGACCCGCGCGGTCCGCTCGCCGGCCAGCGCGACGACATCGTCCCAGTGCGACTCCAGGCGGCCGGCCCAGAACCGGATCGTGCGCACGTAGTGCTCGCGCAGCGCCTCGACGTGGCGCAGCTCGAACCCGGCGGCGGCGACCATGCGCAGCGTCTCGGGCAGCGGGCGCATGTGCATGTCCGGCGCGATGTAGGACTCGATGAACGCCCCGCCGCCGGCCGCCTGCGGCCCTCGCGACATCTGCTGCAGCAGCAGCCGTCCGTCGGGACGGACGATCCGGTGAAGCACCGCCGCGTACTCCGGGTAGCGCTCCTGGCCGACGTGCTCGCCCATCTCGATCGACGCGACGGCGTCGGCCGCGGTGTCGCCGATGTCGCGGTAGTCGCGCAGCTCGACGGTCGCCCGGTCGCCGAGTCCGGCCCGCGCGATCCGCTCGCGCACGTACTCCGCCTGCGACCGCGAGATCGTGTAGCCCGTGACCCGGGCGCCGTACTCGGCGGCCGCGTGCAGCACCAGCGAGCCCCACCCGCAGCCGACGTCGACCAGGTGGTCGCCGGGGTGCAGCTCCAGCTTGCGGCAGACGAGGTCGAGCTTGGCCCGCGACGCCGCCGCGCCGTCGCCGTCGCCCATCTCGGGCGTCCAGAGGCCGCACGAGTACGCCATGGTCTCGTCCAGCAGCAGCTCGTAGAAGTCGTTGCCGAGGTCGTAGTGGTGGCTGATGGCCGCGCGGTCGCGGCGCTGGGTATGCCGCCGTCCGCGCAGCCGGGCCTCCTCGGGCGGGGCCGGCGGCGGTGCGCCGATGAGCCGCCAGTCGCGCGCCGCCCGCCACGCCGACCGGACGGCGGCCGGCCGCGGTCTCGTCTGCCGCGCCGCGAACGCGGACCGGGTGTGCGAGAACGCCGCGCCGAGATCGCCCTCGACGTCCAGGTCGCCGGCGACGTACGCACGGGCCAGGCCCAGCTCGCCGGGCCGCCACAGCAGCCGGCGCAGCGCCATGGGCGAGCGCAGCACCACGACGGGCGCATCGGCGGGGCCGGCCAGGCTGCCGTCCCAGGCCCGGATCCGCACCGGCGGCTCCGCGCCGAGGACGTCCCCGAGCAGCCCGTGCAACCGATCCGCGGTCGCCGTCGTCATCGCACCCCTCCTGCCCCGAGCGTGTACTGCTCGACGTCCAGCCGGCCGGTGCGGAAGCCGGCCTCGCAGTAGGCGAGGTAGAACTCCCACATCCGCCGGAACACCGGGTCGAAGCCGAGCGCGCTGACGGCGTCCGCGGCGGCCAGGAACCGCTCGCGCCACTGCCGCAGCGTCTCGGCGTAGTGCGCGCCGAACGAGCGGCGCTGCAGCACGGCCAGCCCGCCGTCGCGCAGCGCGTGCGCCCGGATCGCGACCTCCGACGGGATCAGCCCGCCGGGGAAGACGTACTTGTGGATCCAGGTCCACGAGTGCCGGGTGGCCAGCAGGTGGTCGTGCGGCATGGTGATGGCCTGCAGCCCGACCCGTCCGCCCGGCGCCAGCGCCCGGCCCAGCGCGGCGAAGTAGTCCGGCCAGTGCCGCTCGCTGACCGCCTCGATCATCTCGACGCTGACGACGGCGTCGTAGCGGCCCTCGACGTCGCGGTAGTCGCGCACCTGGATGTCCACCAGATCCGCCACCCCTGCCGCCTCGACGCGTGAACGGGCCAGCCGCGCCTGCTCCTCCGACAGCGTGACGGTGGTGACGCGCGCCCCGCGCTCGGTGGCGGCGCGGACCGCCAGCGCGCCCCAGCCGGTGCCGATTTCGAGCACCCGCGAGCCCGGCCGGACGGAGGCGGCGTCGAGGACGGCGTCGATCTTGCGCAGCTGGGCCCGCTCGAGGTCGTCGCCGGGCTCGAACAGCGCCGACGAGTAGGTCATGGTCGGGTCGAGGAACAGCGCGAACAGCTCGTTGGAGAGGTCGTAGTGGCGGCTGACGTTGCGCCGGGCGCCCGCGCGGTCGGCCAGCTCCGCGGCCGGCATCGATGGCTGGAACGCCCGGCGCAGCTTCTGCAGCGGCGGCGGCACCAGGCTGGTGAGCCGGGCGGCGAACGCCGTCAGCAGTCCCGCGAGGTCCGGCGCGGTCCAGGCGCCGCTCATGTAGCCCTCGCCGAAGCCGATGAGCCCGTCACGGCCGAGGCGCGCGTAGAACTCGTGCGGCCGCAGCACCTCGAGCACGGGCCGCCGGTCGCCGGGCGGCCGGTCACCGGGCGCGTCGGCGCCGCCCGCCTCGCGCAGCCGGACTCCGGCCACGCGCGTGGCGTGGGCGATCGCCGTCCGGGCCGCGCGGAGCCGGGCCGCACCCGCCGCCGGCACGCGGGCGACGTCGGGCCAGAGACCGGCGTCGATCTCGGTGAGCGTGGTCATCTCGGCTCCCCCTGAGGCCGGGGCACGACGGGCACGCGGCGCAGCCAGAGCCGGATGCCCTGCCAGCGGATCAGCGCGGTGACCCGCAGCGGTGCCCAGGGGTGGCGCAGCAGCAGCCGGAACAGGTGGGGGACGGTGGCGGGGCGGCGCCGGCCGGTCAGCGACGCGGCGAACGCGAGCCGGTCGCCGTCGGGACCGGGACGCGTGAGCGTGACCGACAGCCGCAGCCGCCGGCCGGGGCGGGGGACCGTCATGGCATAGCTGCCGTCGACGGGGAAGAACGGCGACACGTACAGCTCCTTCGCGGTCGTCGCCCGGTCCTGCTCGTCAGGTCGCAGGACGTAGGCGTGCCGGCCCCCGTAGGTGTTGTGCACCTCGGTGACGACGCAGACCGTCTCGCCGCCGGCGCCGAGGCACCAGAACACCGTGATCGGGTTGAACACGTAGCCCAGCACGGCAGCGTTGGCCAGCATGAGCACGCGACCGCCGTCCAGAGTCATACCCCGGGTGGCCAGCCACGATTCCAGCCCGGCCCGGATCGTGGGAGCGGAACCGGCGAAATGGTCGCGGGCCCGGAACGCCGCGAGGGCACGCAGCGGCCGCGGCAGCCTCGGCAGGTCGTCGACGTCGACCAGCCACAGGTAGGTGCGGTAGCCGAACGTGCGGCGCACCCGCTCGTACCGGGTGTGCCTGACGCGCGCCGCGTAGAGCGCCGGCGCCGTCACCACGCGACCCCCAGGTGGGCGGCCGCCCGCACCCCCGACGCGCAGCCGTCCTCGTGGAAGCCCCACCCGTGCCAGGCGCCGGCGTACACCGTCCGGCCGGTGGCGAGATCCGGCAGCCGCCGCTGCGCCGCCACGGTCTCGACCGTGTGGATCGGGTGCGCATAGACCATGCGGGCGACGACGGCGTCAGCGGCCACCTGGTCCGTGGCTCCGAGCGTGACGACGTACTCCCGCCCACCCGCCGCCCCCAGTCGGTGCAGCCGGTTCAGGTGGTACGAGATCGCGACCGGCGCCTGGGCCCCGGCCGCCCCGGCGCCGTCCCCGCACGACGGCACCACGTGGTTCCACGACGCCCACGCCCGCCGCTCGCGGGGCAGCAGCGTCGCGTCGGTGTGCAGGACGGTCTCGTTGACCGAGAACCCGAACGTCCCGAGCACGTCGCGCTCGGCCGGCGTCGGGTCCTCGAGCAGCCGCAGCGCCTGGTCGGCGTGTGTCGCCACGACGGCGTGGTCGAACCGGTGCACCGTGTCCGACGCCTCCCGCAGCCACACGCCGTCGGCGCCGCGGCGCAGGCCACGCACCGGCGTGGCCGTGCGCACCGAGGTGAGGTTCTTGGCCGCCCGTTCCACGTAACTGCGCGACCCGCCGGTGACGGTGCGCCAGCGTGGCGACCCGCCGACGGCGAGCATGCCGTGGTTGTCGAGGAACCGGAACAGGAAGCGCGCGGGGTAGGCCAGCGCGTCGTCGCGGCCGGCGGACCAGACCGCCGACACCAGCGGCACGACGAAGTGGTCGGTGAAGTAGGGCGTGTGCCGGTGCCGGGCCAGGAACGCGCCGAGCGTGAGCCCGTCGTCCCCCGCATCGGCGCCGGCCAGAAGGGCCCGCGCCCGCCGGTGGAACGCCGTGATCTCGCCCAGCATCCACAGGAACCGGGGCCGGGCCACGGACCGGCGCTGGGCGAACACGCCGTTCGGGCCCAGCGCGCCGGCGTACTCCAGCCCGCAGGACCGGCAGCTCACGCTCATCGACATGTCGGTCTCGGTGGTCGCGATCCCCAGTTCGCCGAACAGCCGGACCAGCTGCGGATAGGTGCGCTCGTTGTGCACCAGGAACCCGCTGTCCACCGCGATCGGCGCGCCGCCGTCCGGTCCCGGGACGTCGTGGGTGTGCGCGTGGCCGCCGAGCCGGTCGTCGGCCTCGAACAGGTGCACGTCGTAGCGGCGCTGCAGCAGGTGGGCGGCGGTGAGTCCGGCGACGCCGGACCCGATCACCGCGACCGACGGGCGCGAGGCGGACCGATGCTCCATGACCGGGGTTCGCGGCCGCGACCGGCGCGGATTGGTCGCCGCCCGGACCAATCCAGGGCGGCCTCGGCCCCGAACATCTCTCAGCCAGGTGGGACGATGACGGCGGAGGACGCTGGATGGTGACGTTGCGATCGGTGCCGGCCGGAGAGCCGGACCCGGAGTCCGGCGACCGGCTCGGCCGGCTGCTCGGGCGCTGCGCGCGGGGCGACCACGCCGCGTTCGAGCAGGTCTACGACGCGATGGCCGGACCCGTGCTGGGCATCGCGACCACGGTGGTGCGCAACCGCGCGCTCGCCGAAGAGGTCGCGCAGGACGTCCTGGTCGAGGTGTGGCGCACGTCGTCGCGCTACCAGGCCGGCCGCGGCAGCGCCCGCGGCTGGATCATGACCATCGCGCACCGCCGCGCCGTCGACCGCGTCCGCCGCGAGCAGGCCGACAGCGACCGCGACGACCGGGTGGGCCGGCGCGACGACGAGCGGCCCTACGACCACGTGGCCGACGACGTGGAGATGACGCTGGAGCGCGAGCAGGTGCGCCGCTGCCTCGATTCCCTCACGGACCTGCAGCGCGAGTCGGTCGCGCTGGCCTACTACGACGGTTACACCTATCGCGAGGTCGCGCAGCTGCTGCAGGCGCCCCTCGGAACCGTCAAGACGCGGCTGCGCGACGGGCTGGTCCGGCTGCGCGACTGCATGGGGGTGGGGCGATGACCAAGCCCGCGGATGCCGGCATCCACACGCTCGCGGCGCCGTACGCGCTGCACGCGCTGCCGGACGACGAGGCGCGCCGGTTCGAGGCGCACCTGGAGCGGTGTGCCGACTGCCGGGTCGAGGTCGACGAGCTGCGCGAGACCGCAGCCCGGCTGGGCGCGGCCACCGCCGTCACCCCGCCGCCACGCATGCGCGAGGACGTCCTGGCCCGGGTCGCCGAGGTGCGCCCGCTGCCGCCGCGGGTCGCGACCGGCCCGGCGCCGGTGCTGCGCCGCTGGTGGCCGCGGGTCGCGACCGGCCTGGTGGCGGCGCTGGTGGCCGGCATCGTCGTGCTCGGGATCCGGCTGAACGACGTGCAGGATCGGCTGGACCAGTCACAGGCCGTCGGCGCGCAGATGCGCCAGCTGGTCGAGGCCGACGACATGCAGATGATCCGGGTCGGCGAGGGCGAGAGCCGGGGGACCGTGCTGGTGGCGCGGTCGCTGGACGTCGCGGTGTTCATCGGCGACGGCATGGCACCGGCACCCGCCGGGCACACCTACCAGCTGTGGCTCATGCACGAGGACGGGCCGGTGGTGTCCGCCGGCGTGCTGGGCAGCCCGCCCGACGGCCACGTCGGCCCGGTGACGGCGCGCGGCCTGACCGGTGTCGACCGTCTGGGCATCACCGTCGAGCCCGACGGCGGGTCGCCGCAGCCCACCACCGACCCCGTCATGATGATCGACTTGCCAGCCTGATCATGCCGCTTGTCACAAGTGGATCATGACAATACGGGTCAAACGGTCACGTTCCGGTATACACTCCCCGCGAAGACGTACCAGGCACTGTTTTCGCCTGATGGTCAGGAAACCGCGAGCCTGACCTGCCTGGCGATCATGGCTCGGCCTCGCCGTGCCATGGGCCGGCGCGCAGGTCTGTGCGACACCTCGGGGGGAGGCGTCGGCGTTGCGCGACACTGTGTCCACACTGCCCGCGTTGCCGCGGGACCTCAACGAGCTGCAGCTGCCCATCCCGGTGCAGCCGCGGCCGCCGCGACCTCGTCCCCTGCGCACCTGGTTCCGCCGGCACGGGCCCGATTTCGCCTGGCTGGCTCCGCTGCTGACGCTGGCCGGCTTCGTGCACGCCGCCGGCATGACCCGCTCGCCCGGGTTCACCGAGGTCGAGGGGCGGACGGTGGCACGGGTCACCGACGGTGCGTGGTCCCTGCCGGGAGACCTCGGCCTCGCGCAGCTGGCGGCCTGGATCGAGCCGGCCGGTGCGCTGGAGCGCGCGGAGCACACCGTCGCCGCCGGTCGCGAGGCGATGCTGGTCGTCCTGCTGCTCGGCGTCGTCCTGCTGTGGGTCCTGGCCCGGCGGCTGGGGGTGGCCCGGCCCGCCGCCGCGGTCGCCGTCGTCCTCTTCGCCGTGTCGCCGCTTGCCCTGCATGTCCACCGCATGGTGCACGTCGAGAACGTCGCGGTGCTCTGGACGCTGCTGGCGTTCGCGCTCGCGACGGCGCGCCGGCGCCAGTTCGTCGCGTTCCCGGCCGCGGGCGTGGCCGCGCTGCTGGCGGTGGCGACCGAGGCGACGTTCCTGCTGTTCGCCCCGTTCGTCGTCTGGACCATGTGGCAGCAGGTGCGGACGCGGGCGCGGCGGCTGGCGCTGACCGGGCTGGGCGCCGCGGCGGCCGTCGGAGGCTACGCGTACGTGCTGGTCACGCTCATCGGCCGGGAGCCGCTGCCGGGCGAGGAGTCGCTCGGCGACCTGTGGGCGCTGGATCCGGTGCTGCTGGCGCTGACGCCGGTGGCCGCGATCGGCGCGCTGCTGTTCCGGCCGCTGCGACCGCTCGGCGCCGCACTGCTCACCCTCGTGCTGCTGATCGTGCTGCCGGCCGGGTCGGCACCCGTCGCTCTGACGGTCGCCGCGGTGCCGCTGGCGGCGCTGCTGCTCCCGGCGGGCGCGCACCGGCTGGCGGTCCGGCTGATCGCCGTGCGCGGCCGGCCCGAGGCGACCCCGCTGGGCATCATGGCGACGACGGCGGCGGCCGTGCTGGTCGTGGCCGTCGCGGCGACCTGGCCGGGTGAGCTGCGCCCGCTGCTGCGCGACAACCCGATCGCGCCGGTCGAGCAGGCCGAGCGCTGGCTCGAGGCGAACGTGCCCCGCGACGGCCGGCTGGTCGTCGACCACACCATGCGGGCGGACCTGCTGCGGTCCGGGTTCGGCGCGGGCGGGGTGCTGCCGTTCACGAGCTTCCGCACGGCCGAGCTCCCGGCGGAGGCGCGGCCGCTCGGTGCCGCCGTTCCGGTGGCGCAGCGGTTCGAGCCGCGGCCGCCGGGCTGGACGCACTACGACTACGTGGTGTCGACGGCCGCGCTGCGTGCCGACGACACCGACCGGCCCGACGTCCGGGCGGCGCTGGCCGAGTCGACGCCGGTCGCCGAGTTCGGCACCGGCGACGACCGCGTCGAGATCCGCGCGATCCACCCGTTCGGCCGCGAGGTCGCCGAGGCCGTGGCCGCCGACGAGAGACGCCGGGTCCAGTACGCCGCCGGCCAGCTGATGCGCAACGACGCCCTGACCTTCGACGCCGCCGCCCGGGAGATCGCGGCCGCGGGCCGGATCGACCCGCGGCTCGTGATCGTCCTCGGCAAGCTCTCGGGCACGCACGAGCTGGACATCGCACTGCCGGCACTGCCCGGCGAGGACGCGGGCACCCGGCGGCAGCTGGTGCTGAGCGGGCTGCCGACCGACGACGAGGCCGCCCGGCTGGCGCTGTGGCTGCTCGGGCAGCCCGCGCCGTTCACGCCGGCGAACGTCGACACCGACGGGACGACCGTCGTCGCCACCTACTCGCTGGCCGCTCCCGGCGGCCTGCTCCCCGCAGCACCTGACATCACCACTGAGGAGTCATCGTCATGAAGCGTCTCGTCACATCGCTGGCCACGGCCGTCGGAGTCGCCGCCCTGGTCGCCGGCACCGCCACCGGCGCCCAGGGGACCGAGGAGCCGGCGGCCGAGGGCTGGGCCCGCCTCGCCCACCTCTCGCCCGACACCCCCGAGGTCGACGTCAGCCTGACCGGCCTCGACGGAGAGTCGGTCCTGCAGCTCGAGGACGTCGGCTACGGCGACGTGTCCAACTACGCGCGGCTGCCCGCGGGCACCTACACCGCGGCGATGCGCCCGGCCGGTGCGCCCGCGGACTCCGACCCGGTGATCACCGCGGCCGTCGAGATCCAGGACGGCGTCGCGATCACCGTGGCCGCGGTCGGCATGAACGCCGACCTGTCCGGCCGGATCCTCGTCGACGACCTCACCCCGCCCGCCGCGGGGAACGCCCGGGTGCGGCTCATCTCGGCGGCCGTCTCGTCGCCGTCGGTCGACGTCAGCACCGACACCGGCGAGGTCCTGGCCGACGACGCCGCGTTCGGCACGGCGACGGACTACAGCGAGGTGGCCGGCGGGCGCTGGACGCTGGAGATCAGCAGCGACGCGGGCACCGGCAGCACCGAGGTCGACCTCGCGGCCGGCAGCGTCAACACGCTGTTCGTGCTCGACGTCGACGGCGAGCTGAACGTCATCGGCGTCGTCGACAGCACCGGCACGCCCGAGTCGCCGGCCGGCGGCGTGCAGACCGGCGGCCGCGGGCAGGCCGAGAGCTCCGGGTGGTCGACGCCGCTCGGCGCGGTCGCGCTGGTGGCCGGGCTGACCGCCGTCACCGGGGTGCTGGCGCGCCGGCGACGCGTGGCATGAGACGAGCCGCGACGGCGCTGGCGGTCGCGGTCGTCCTGGCCGCGTCCGCCGGCGCCTGCGCGCGAGACGACGCGACAGTGCCGGCGGCGGGGGCCGGCCCGGTGACGACGGCGACCGCTGCGGCACCGCCGAGCCACGCCGAGGCGACCACCGGTCCCCGGCCGATTCCCGTCGACGACACCGTGCCCGTCCGGGTGCGGATCCCGGCCATCGGCGTCGACAGCGCGCTCGAGACCCTGACCCGCGAGGACGACGGCCGGCTGGCGGCGCCGCAGGACTGGCAGTCCGCCGGCTGGTTCGCCGGCGGACCCGTGCCCGGCGCGCCCGGCCCGGCCGTCATCGCCGGGCACGTGGACTCACCGAGCGGACCGGCGGTGTTCGCCCGGCTGGCCCGGCTCCGTCCCGGCGACCGGGTCGAGGTCGAGCTCAGCGACGGGCGCACCGCCGGCTTCGAGGTCGACGGCAGTCACACCGTCCCGCAGGCCGACTTCCCGACCGACGAGGTCTACGGGCCGGTGCCGGACCGCCAGTTGCGCCTCATCACGTGTCACACGTTCGACGAGGCCGCCGGTCACTACGTCGACAACCTGGTGGTGTTCGCCACCCTGGCTCAGGACCAGTAGACGATGACCTTGTCGCCGACGTGCACCTGGTCGAACAGCGACTCGATGGCGTCGCGGTCGCGGACGTTCACGCAGCCGTGCGAGCCGCCGTTGTAGCCGTTGGCCGCGAAGTCGGGCGAGTAGTGCACCGCCTGGCCGCCGCTGAAGAACATCGCGAACGGCATCGGGGTGTCGTAGAGCGAGGACACGTGGTCGCGCGACTTCGAGTTGACCTGGAACGCGCCCTCGCGGGTCGGCGTGAGCTCGGTGCCGAACCGGACGTCGAGCGTCATGCGCACCTCGCCGTCGACCACCCAGCGCAGCGAGTTGGTGGACTTGTCGACGCACAGCGCGCGGCCGGTGAGGCAGCGGTCGTCGAGGCCGGCCGTCTCGCCGCCGTTGTTCTCGGGCGCGCGGTTGTTCAGCTCGTCGTCGGTGGGCGTGCGGGTCATCGAGACCAGCTTGTCCCAGGTGCGCTGGTCGACCTCGCCGGTGGCGGGGAACTCGCGCTTCTCCTGGAAGCCCTTGACCGAGGCCGCCGTGGTGTCGCCGTAGGTGTCGGTGACATCGCCGCTGTACCAGTCGATCTGCTTGAGCCGGGCCTGCAGCTCGCGGACCTGGTCGCCGGTGTCGCCGGGTCCGAGGATGGCCGGGCCGGGCGTCAGGACGTTGTTCAGCTCGTCCTCGGTAGGCGTCTGCGTCATCCCGACCAGGGTGTCCCAGGTGGCCTGGTCGACCTCGCCGGTGGCCGGCAGCTCGCGCTTGCCCTGGAACCCGGAGACCGCGGCGACGGTGACGTCGTCGAACTCGCCGGTGATCTTGGGCTCGTACCACTGCAGCTGCTTGAGCCGGGCCTGCAGCTCGCGGACCTGGTCGCCGCTGGCGCCGGCGGCCATGAGGGCCTCGGGCGTGGGAGTGCTGGTGGGAGTCGGCGTCGAGGTGGCCGTCGGGGTGGGGGTCGGGGTTGCCGTCGGGGTCGGGGTGTCCGTCGGCGGCTGCTCTGCCGGCAGCGTCGCGGCGCGGCCGGAACCGCCCGGGCTGGCCGACGCCGGCTCGTCCCCGCCGAACTGGTTCAGGCCGATGAGCACGGCCGAGACCACGGCGACGGCGAGCACGGCGATGAGCAGGCCGAGTTTCCTGCCTCGCGTCACGATTGTTCCTTCCCCTCCCGACGACGTCCCCTCGACGCCGCTCCCACCCTGAAAGACTCGTCAAGCCTCGACCAGGTTGCCGTCGAAACACGACAATGTGTATTACGACTCGGTCTCGAAGTCACGGAACTCTCGGGCTTTCACGATCTATGTCGCGAATCGGTCGTTATCGAATGCGCCCAGGTACTGTGCCAGGGAATCGGGCGGCGCCGCAGCCGGTTGAGCGAACTGTGATGTCGGGCACGCGCGGACCGCGCAGGGTGATGATGCTGAGCGTCCACACCTCCCCGCTCGACCAGCCCGGCGGCGGCAACGCCGGCGGCATGAACGTCTACGTCGTCGAGCTGGCCCGCCGGCTGGCCCGCCTCGGCATCGAGGTCGAGGTGTTCACCCGGGCCACGTCCTCGGACCAGCCGCCGGTGGTCGAGACGTCGCCGGGCGTCCTGGTGCGCCACGTCGCGGCCGGCCCCTACGAGCTGCTGCCCGTCGCCGAGGTGCCGGCCCAGCTGTGCGCTTTCACGTCCGGCGTGCTGCGCGCCGAGGCGCGGCGCCCGCCCGGCTGGTACGACCTCGTCCACTCGCACTACTGGCTCTCCGGCCACGTCGGCTGGCTCGCGACCAGCCGCTGGGGAGTGCCGCTGGTGCACTCGATGCACACCATGTCGAAGGTGAAGAACCTGGCGCTGGCCGACGGCGACCGTCCCGAGCCGCGCGAGCGCGAGCTCGGCGAGGAGCAGGTGGTCGAGGCCGCCGACCTCCTGGTCGCCAGCACCGCCGACGAGGCCGCCCAGCTGGCCGAGCTGTACGGCGCTGATCCCGATCGTGTCGCCACCGTCCCGCCGGGCGTCGACCTCGACGTCTTCTCGCCCGGCCCGGCGGCCGCGGCCCGGGCCCGCCTCGGACTGCCCGCCGACGCCGTCGTGCTGCTGTTCGCCGGGCGCATCCAGCCGCTCAAGGCGCCCGACGTGCTGGTGCGCGCCGCGTCCCTGCTGCTCGCCCGCGACCCCGAGCTGCGCGAGCGGCTGGTCGTCGCCGTCGTGGGCGGGCCGTCGGGGTCCGGCCTGGCCGAGCCCCATGCGCTGACCCGGCTGGCCGACTGCCTCGACGTCGCCGACGTCGTCCGGTTCGAGCCGCCGGTGGGGCAGCGGGCACTGGCCGACTGGTACCGCGCCGCCGACCTCACCGCCGTCCCGTCCTACAGCGAGTCGTTCGGCCTGGTCGCGCTCGAGTCGCAGGCCTGCGGCACGCCGGTCGTCGCGGCCGCCGTGGGAGGGCTGCGCACCGCCGTCGCCGACGACGTCTCCGGCGTGCTGGTCGACGGCCACGACCCCGCCGACTGGGCGGACGCCGTCGCCGGCATCATCGGCGACCCCGGGCGGCTGCGCCGGCTCGGCGCCGGTGCGGTGGCGCACGCCGCGGAGTTCGGCTGGGACGCCACGGCGGCTCGTATGCTCGACGTCTACACGACAGCGTTGCAGCGCCGGCAGGTGATGACAGCATGACGACCGACGACGGTCCCGCCGCCGTCGTCCGCGCCTACCTGGACGAGTCCGGGCAGCCGTGGGACGAGGCCGCGCCCGGCGAGTTCGCCGTCGAGCTGCCCGGCGAGCGCAAGCTGAAGACAGCCTGCAGCCTCGCCGTCCGCGACCACAGCCTGGTGGTCAGCGCGTTCGTGGCCCGCAGGCCCGACGAGAACCACGAGGCCGTCTACCGGTGGTTGCTCGAGCGCAACACCCGGCTGTCGGGCATCGCGTTCGCCGTCGACCCCGCCGGCGACGTCTACCTCGTCGGCCGGCTGCCGCTGCACGCCGTCACCACCGCCGAGGTCGACCGTCTGCTCGGCATCGTGCTCGACACCGCCGACTCCTCGTTCAACACCATTCTCGAGCTCGGGTTCGCCACGTCCATCCGGCGGGAGTGGGAGTGGCGGCTGTCCCGCGGCGAGTCCACCCGCAACCTGGCCGCCTTCGAGCACCTGCGCCCCGCGCCCTAAACTGACCGCCATGACCTACCGCCTGGTGCTGCTCCGTCACGGCGAGAGCGAGTGGAACGCGAAGAACCTCTTCACCGGGTGGGTCGACGTCGACCTCACCGCGGCCGGCGAGGCCGAGGCACGGCGTGGCGGCGAGCTGCTGAAGTCGCGCGACGTGCTCCCCGACGTCCTGCACACGAGCGTGCTGCGCAGGGCCATCCGCACCGCCAACATCACCCTCGACGTCGCCGACCGGCACTGGGTCCCGGTGCGCCGGCACTGGCGGCTCAACGAGCGCCACTACGGCGCGCTGC
Organism: Jiangella mangrovi; assembly: GCF_014204975.1. Lineage (NCBI taxonomy): Bacteria > Bacillati > Actinomycetota > Actinomycetes > Jiangellales > Jiangellaceae > Jiangella > Jiangella mangrovi. The sequence continues at coordinate 1,297,896 of NZ_JACHMM010000001.1, read as the reverse complement.
AGGGCAAGGACAAGAAGCAGACGCTGGCGGAGTTCGGCGAGGAGCAGTTCATGCTCTGGCGCCGTTCGTACGACACCCCGCCGCCGCCCATCGACCCCGGCGACGAGTACGCCCAGACCGGCGACGCCCGCTACGCCGACCTGCCGCCGGAGCTGCTGCCGGCCACCGAGTGCCTCAAGGACGTGCTCGAGCGGTTCCTGCCGTACTGGTACGACGCCATCGTGCCCGACCTGCGCCTCGGCCGCACCGTCGCCGTCGTCGCGCACGGCAACTCGCTGCGGGCGCTGGTCAAGCACCTCGACGACGTCTCCGACGACGCCATCGCGGGCCTGAACATCCCCACCGGCGTACCGCTGCTCTACGAGCTCGACGAGTCGCTGCGCCCGGTGAACCCCGGCGGCGAGTATCTCGACCCCGAGGCCGCCGCGGCCGCCATCGAGGCGGTCAAGAACCAGGGCCGCTAGTTCCTCGTCCACCGTCGGCAAGGGCGTCACCAGGCAGATCCTGGTGGCGCCCTTTCGCGTCAGACGTATGACGAGTTCTCCGTCGCACAGCTGATCCGTGGCGGCCCTCTGGACACGCGCGCGCGATGACTGGTACAACCCTGGCTAGACATCGGATGTTTCGCCGATGTCACCGGGAGCGCCAGGCACGATCTCATGGAGGACTCGACGATGAGGACCACGACGACCGGCCGGGTCGTGCTCGCGCTGGCGGCGGCGAGCCTGCTGCTCGCCGCGTGCAGCGACGACGGCGGCACCGCGAGCACGGGCGGCGACGGCGGATCCGGCGGCGACGGCGGCGGTGACGGCGCGGTGGGCCCGATCGCCCTCGACCTGCCCCGCTCCGACTCCGACTTCTGGAACTCCTACGCCAGCTACGTCCCGCAGTTCGCCGACGAGCTGGGCATCGACCTCATGGAACCCACCAACTCGCAGAACGACGTCGCCGCGCTGGTGGCGAACGTGCAGGCGCTGACCAGCCAGGGCGCCGAGGCCGTGGTCATGGCCCCGCAGGACACCGGCGCCATCGCGTCGACCATCGAGCAGCTGAACGACGACGGCGTCCCCGTCGTCACCGTCGACACCCGCCCCGACGAGGGCGACGTGTTCATGGTGGTCCGGGCCGACAACCGCGCCTACGGCGAGCAGGCCTGCCAGTTCCTGGGCGAGCAGCTCGGCGGCACCGGCAAGGTGGTCGAGTTCCAGGGTGCCCTGTCGTCGGTCAACGGCCGCGACCGGTCCGAGGCGTTCGCCGAGTGCATGGCGGCGAACTTCCCCGACATCGAGGTGTTCGAGGAGCCGACGGAGTGGGAGGGCGCTGCCGCCGCCGCGGCGCTGCAGACCCGGCTCACCCAGCACCCGGACATCAACGGCATCTACATGCAGGCCGGCGGCGTGTTCCTGGCGCCGACGCTGCAGGTGCTGCGCGACCAGGGCAAGCTGCTGCCACCCGACGACCCGAACCACATCACCATCGTGTCCAACGACGGCATCCCGCAGGAGTTCGAGGCGATCCGCGAGGGCCACATCGACGCGACGGTGTCGCAGCCGGCCGACCTCTACGCGCAGTACGCGCTGTTCTACGCGAAGGCCGCCGTCGAGGGCGAGACGTTCGAGCCCGGCCCGACCGACCACGACAGCACCATCATCGAGGTGCGGCCCGGGGTGCTCGAGGACCAGCTGCCCGCCCCGCTGGTGACCATCGAGAACGTCGACGACCCCGAGCTCTGGGGCAACCAGATCACGCAATGACGACCACCACCACTCCCGTCGTCGCGGCGCGCGGCCTGGTCAAGCGGTACGGGCCGACCACCGCGCTGGACGGCGCCGGCATCGTCGTGGCGCCCGGCGAGATCCACGGTCTCGTCGGGCGCAACGGCGCGGGCAAGTCGACGCTGGTCTCGATCCTCACCGGGCTGCAGGCGCCGGACGAGGGCGAGCTGGCGTTCGGCGGACGCCCGGCGCCGTCGCTGTCCGACCGCGATGCCTGGCGCGAGGCCGTCGCCTGCGTCTACCAGAAGTCGACGATCATCCTCGACCTCAGCGTGGCCGAGAACCTCTTCCTCGACCGGCAGAGCGAGCGGGGCCGGCCGATCCGCTGGCCGGCGCTGCGCCGTCGCGCCGCCGAGGTGCTGGAGCGCTGGGACGTCGGCGTCGACCCGGCGGCGCACGCCCGCGACCTGTCCGTCGAGGCGCGGCAGATGGTCGAGATCGCGCGGTCGCTGTCGTTCGGCGCCCGATTCGTCATCCTCGACGAGCCGACGGCGCAGCTCGACGGCCCGGCTGTGGAGCGGCTGTTCGACCGCATCCGCGCGCTGCAGGCGCAGGGCGTGACGTTCCTGATGATCTCGCACCACCTCGAGGAGGTCTTCGGCCTCTGCCACACGGTGACGGTGTACCGCGACGCGCAGCACGTGCTCACCACGCCGGTCGCCGACATCACCCACCGCGGGCTGGTCGACGCGATGACGGGCGAGGCGGCGGCCGGGTCGACGGCGCGCGAGGCCCGGCCCGGGCTCCCGTCGTCCGCCGGCGAGAGCCTGGTGGTCCGCGGCCTCACCGTCGACGGGCACTGCCAGGACGTCGACCTGACCGTGCGGGCCGGCGAGGTCGTCGGCCTGACCGGCATCGGCGGCAGCGGCAAGACGCCGGTCGCCGAGGTCGTGGCCGGCCTGCGCGCGCCGTCGGCCGGCACCGTCGAGGTGGCCGGGCGGAAGCCGAAGCCGGGTAGCGTCCCGGCGGCGCTGCGGGCCGGCGTCGGCTACGTGCCGCAGGACCGTCACCGCGAGGGGCTGGTGCCGCTGCTGTCGGTGGCCGAGAACGCCAGCCTCACCATCGGCGACCGGCTCGGCCGGTTCGGCTGGATCGACGCCCGCCGGCGGCGCCGGTTCGCCGAGCGCATGATCGGCGAGCTGGACATCAAGACCGACGGCCCGGAGCAGCCGGTCGCCGGGCTCTCCGGCGGCAACGCTCAGAAGGTGGTCATGGCCCGCGCCCTGGCCACCGACCCACGCGTGCTGGTGCTGGTCAACCCGACCGCCGGCGTCGACGTGCGGGCCAAGGAGTCGCTGCTGGCCACCGTCGACGCCGCCGCCCGCGCCGGGACGGCCGTGCTGCTGGTGTCCGACGAGCTCGAGGACCTGCGCGTCTGCGACCGGGTCGTCGTCATGTTCCGCGGCCGCGTCAGCACCGAGCTGCCGCGCGGCTGGACCGACCACGAGATGGTCGCCGCTACGGAAGGGGTCGCACCGTGACCGAGACCACCGTCGCCACCGAGCTGCCCGGCGGCCCGGGCGGGCGAACGCCGCGGCGCCCGTCGCTGCGCTTCGCCCGGCTCCGCGACCTCGCCCTGGTGCCGGCCATCGTGGTGCTGCTGGTCATCGGGACGCTCGTCGACCCGGTCTTCCTGACCAGCGGCAACCTCATCAACGTGCTGCAGCAGCAGACCGAGCTGTCGCTGCTGGTGCTCGCCGAGGTGCTCATCCTCATCGCCGGCCGGCTGGACCTCTCGCTGGAGTCGACCGTCGGCCTGGCTCCGGCCATCGCGATCGCGCTGGTCATCCCGGCGGCCAGCAACGGCCTGGGCACCGAGCTGCCGGCCTGGACGGCGCTGCCGCTCTGCCTGCTGGCCGGCGTGCTCATCGGTTGCTTCAACGGCCTGCTGGTGGTGCGGTTCGGGCTGTCGGCGTTCATCGTCACGCTCGGCATGCTGATCGTGCTGCGCGGCCTGCAGATCGGCATCACCGAGGGGCAGAACCTCTTCGACATCCCGGAGTCGTTCACCTACCTCGGCTCGACCCGCTGGCTCGGCCTGCCGGCGTCGGTGTGGATCTGCGCGGCCGCGTTCGCCATCGGCATGGTCGTCCTCGGCTCGTTCCGCTCCGGCCGCGCGTTGTACGCCGTCGGCGGCAACGAGGACGCCGCCCGGGCCGGCGGAATCCGCGTCGGCCGGGTGGTGTGGGGCGCGCTCATCGCGGCCAGCACGCTGGCGGCGCTGGCGGGCGTGCTGATGACCGGCCGGCTCGGCTCCGTCGCCGCCGCACAGGGCGAGGGCATGATCTTCACCGTGTTCGCCGCCGCGGTCATCGGCGGGGTGGCGCTGTCCGGCGGCAAGGGGACGGTGTTCGGCGCGCTCTGCGGCGTGCTCGTCCTGGGCCTGGTGACCAACATCCTGACCCTCGGCGGCGTGTCGGCCCAGTGGATCCAGGCCATCTACGGAGGCATCATCCTGGCCGCCCTGGTGCTGGCCCGGCTCACTACCGGCAGGGCCCAGGATTGACCGGGCCGCGCGCGTATAGTCCGGTCAGGGCCGCAAGGGGGAACGACGCATGGCAGTGACCGACGTCGCGATCGAGAAGATCAAGCAGATGATCGTCAGCGGGGAGCTGAGCCCGGGCGACCGGCTGCCGCGCGAGGCCGACCTCGCCGAACGGCTGGGGCTCTCGCGCAGCTCACTGCGCGAGGCGGTCCGCGCGCTGTCGCTGATCCACGTGCTCGACGTGCGGCAGGGCGACGGCACCTACGTCACCAGCCTGTCGCCCAACCTGCTGCTCGACGCCATGGCGTTCGTCGTCGACTTCCACCGCGACGACACCGTCCTGCACTTCCTCGAGGTGCGCCGCATCATCGAGCCGGCCGCCGCGGCCATGGCGGCCGTGCAGATGACCGACGACGCCATCCAGAAGCTCGAGCAGATCATGGCGCCCCTTGGCCCCGACACCGGCGTCGAGGAGCTGGTCACCAGCGACCTCGAGTTCCACCGGCTCATCGCCGAGGGCTCCGGCAACCCGGTGCTCTGCTCGCTGGTCGAGAGCCTGTCCGGGCCGACGCACCGGGCCCGGGTCTGGCGCGGCCTGACCCAGGAGGCGGCGGTGGCGCGCACCCTGGCCGAGCACCGCGCCATCGTCGAGGCGATCCGGGCCCGCCAGCCCGACGTGGCCCGGTCCTGGGCGACGGTGCACGTCGCCGGGGTCGAGCAGTGGCTGCGCGAGGCGCTGACGGCCTAGCTCAGTGGCCGGCGGTGCTGTCGGCCCACTCGATCTCGCCGGTGACGAGGTAGCGGACGTTGATGGCGATGTGCACGGCGTGGTCGGCGAAGCGCTCGTAGTAGCGGCCCAGCAGCGCGATGTCGACGGCCGCCTCGACGCCGCGGTCCCACTGGTCGTCGAGGAGCCTGGCGAACAGCGACCGGTGCAGGTGGTCCATCTCGTTGTCGTCCTGGGCGAGTTCGGCGGCGGCGTCGAGGTCGCGGGTGCGCAGCACCTCGACGGCCTTGCCGGACATCTCGCAGGCCGCCTTGCCCATGGCGGCGAAGGTGTCGCGCAGCTCGTCGGGCACGGCGTGGTCGGGGTAGCGCATGCGCGCGACCTTGGCGACGTGGACGGCGAGGTCGCCCATGCGCTCGGCGTCGGACGTGGTGCGCATGGCGGAGGTGACGATGCGCAGCTCGGAGGCCACCGGCCCCTGGGTGGCCATGAGCTCGAGCACCTGCTCGTCGATCTCGAGCTGGTCGCGGTTGATGCTGGAGTCGGAGGCCATGGCCTGCTCGGCCGCGTCGAGGTCGGCCTCGAGCAGCGCCTTGGTGGCAAGACCCATCAGCTCACCGGTCTTGCGGATCATGCCGATCAGCCGGCCGTTGACCTCGTCCAGCTGCTCGTGGTAGGCCTCACGCATTGGCGTCGTCATCCTGTTCACTGGGGGGCGGGCAGGTTGCTCCCGTCTGATCAGCGTAGGTGCATTTGGTGGACGAGCATCGCCACAAGGTGAACGCCCCCCGAAGTCTGGGTGAACAAGCTGCCGAAACCGCGGCGTGAAGTGTCTTGAAGTGGAGATGAACTCCGCTGTGGCACATACCATCGGTGGATGTGGATGCCGTGACAGCCGGAGCGCTGGCCGCGTGTGTCGGCGCAGCGGTCGGCCTCGCGGCGGGCCTGGCGTTCAAAGCCAGTGAGCGCGCCCAGCACCCGCCCGAACCCCCGCGGACGTCCCGTGTGCCCGAAGGCGTCGACGAGGTGCTGTCGGTGCTGCGCTCCAGCGCCATCGTCCTCGACAGCGCGCTCGACGTCGTCAAGGCCAGCCCGTCGGCGTACGCCTTCGGCCTGGTCCGCCACGACCGCGTCGCCGTCCCCGAGCTGGTCGAGCTGACCGAGCGGGTGCGCCGCGACGGCCAGATCCGCGAGGTCCAGCTCGAGATCCCGCGCTCGCGCGACACCACCCAGACGCTGTACGTGTCGGCCCGGGTGGCCCCGCTCAACAGCAAGCTGCTGCTGGCACTGGTCGAGGACCGCACGCACGAGATCCGCGTCGACGAGGTCCGCCGCGACTTCGTCGCCAACGTCTCGCACGAGCTGAAGACCCCCGTCGGCGCGCTGCTGCTGCTCGCCGAGGCGGTCGAGGACGCCAAGGACGACCCCGAGGCGGTCCAGCGCTTCGCCGAGCGCATGCAGCGCGAGGGGGCCCGGCTCACGCGGCTGGTGCAGGAGATCATCGACCTCTCGCGGCTGCAGTACGACGACCCCGTCGCCTCGCCCGAGTCCGTCGACGTCGACAGCGTGGTCGAGGCCGCCCTCGACCGCAGCCGGGTCGAGGCCGAGAAGCACAAGATCCGGCTCACCTCCGGCGGCACGCCGGGACTGCAGGTCCTGGGCAACATCGAGCAGCTGGTCATCGCACTGGGCAACCTCGTCGAGAACGCGGTGAACTACAGCCCTCCCAATACCCGCGTGGCCGTCGGAGTACGCCGTCGCGACGACCTCGTCGAGGTCAGCGTCACCGACCAGGGGTTCGGCATCGCCGAGAGCGAGCTGGACCGCATCTTCGAGCGGTTCTACCGCGTCGATCCCGCGCGTTCCCGGGCCACCGGGGGCACCGGCCTGGGACTGTCCATCGTCAAGCACATCGCCGCCAGCCACGGCGGCGAGGTAGGCGTGTGGAGCGTGCAGGGAGCAGGGTCCACCTTCACCCTGCGACTGCCGCTGCACCCGCAGCGAACCGGGCAACCGTCCGCGTTCGAGACGCCAGTTGGTAAGGAGACGCCGTGACCCGCGTGCTCGTCGTCGAGGATGAGGATTCGTTCAGCGACGCTCTGTCGTACATGCTCCGGAAGGAGGGCTTCGAGGTCGCCGTCTCCGTCACCGGCGACGACGCCCTCGACGAGTTCGACAGGGGCGGAGCCGACCTCGTTCTGCTCGACCTCATGCTGCCGGGCCTGTCCGGGACGGAGGTCTGCCGCCAGCTGCGGCAGCGCTCCAACGTCCCGGTCATCATGCTGACCGCCAAGGACTCCGAGGTCGACAAGGTCGTCGGCCTCGAGCTGGGCGCCGACGACTACGTCACCAAGCCGTTCTCCTCACGCGAACTGGTCGCCCGCATCCGTGCCGTCCTGCGCCGCGGCACGGAGCCGACCGAGGCCAGCCAGGCCGTCCTGGGCGCCGGCCCGGTGCGCATGGACGTCGACCGCCACGTGGTCACCGTCAACGGCGACACCGTCCGGCTGCCGCTCAAGGAGTTCGAGCTGCTCGAGCTGCTGCTGCGCAACGCCGGCCGGGTCCTGACCCGGGCGCAGCTGATCGACCGCATCTGGGGCGCCGACTACGTGGGCGACACCAAGACGCTCGACGTCCACGTGAAGCGCCTGCGCGCGAAGATCGAGCCCGACCCCGCGGCGCCGACCTACCTGCTGACGGTCCGCGGGCTCGGCTACAAGCTCGAGGCCTGAGCCCGCCTCACTCGGTGGGCTCGTCCGTGGGCTCGTCGCCCTGCTGGCCCTCGTCGCCCTGCTGGTCCTCGTCAGGGGTCTCGGCGGGGCGGCGCGGCTCGGCCGGCAGCGCCTCGGCGTACTGACCTTCGGCGGGCCGCACGAGCGCGTGGACGGTGGTGCGTGGCGCCGCGCCGAAGCGGAACTCGACCGTCACGGTGTGCCCGGGGTCGGCCTCGACGTCGAAGCCGTCGACGCGGTCGGCCTCGGGACCGATGTCGGCGATGCCGCTGACCGGGATCTCGACCGGGCCGTCGGCGAGGTCGGCGGTGACGTCGCCGATGCGCACCTCGACGAGCTCGTCCTCGGAGGTGCCGCGGTTGGTGAGCGTGGCGACGACGGTGGCCGTGCCCTCGCCGTCGGAGATCACCTGGACGTTGCGCAGGCCGATGTCACCGGCCTCGGTGTTGACGCCGTTGTCGGCCGGGTACCACCGCTGCGTCTGCTCGTGGATGCTGCAGCCGGCCGCGCCCAGCAGCAGGACGGGGACGACGGCGACAAGTAGACGCCGGACAGCAACCTTCACCACGTGCTCCTCGAAAGCGGGGCCCAGTGCGGACGGAGTGCGGACAGACCGCGGACAAGGCTACCCACGTCGTCCGGGCGACCGGTCACCGGCACCCGCTCCTACCTGGCGGTACATCAAGATCGTCGACCTTGGAAAAGGGCGAAACGGACAGTACGGAACGGCCGCCCGCGGCGTATGACGTCCGACCGCAGCACGGCGAATGGCGATTTGTCAACCCCCACCACTGGCGCTGACCAGCACAAACGCTCATCGGAGTCGAGAAATTCGTGCTACCATAGGTGAGGGAAAGGGGACAGGAACACATGACTTTCAAGGTCGGCGAAACGGTTGTCTACCCCCATCACGGGGCCGCGCTCATCGAGGCCATCGAGTCCCGCGTCATCAAAGGAGAGGAACGTCAGTACCTCGTCCTGAAGGTCACGCAAGGTGACCTGACCGTTCGCGTCCCGGCTGACAACGTCGACCTCGTCGGCGTACGCGATGTCGTCAACCAGGAAGGGCTCGACCGCGTCTTCGAGGTGCTGCGCATGCCGCACACCGAGGAGCCCACCAACTGGTCGCGCCGCTACAAGGCGAACCTCGAGAAGCTGGCGTCGGGCGACGTCATCAAGGTGGCCGAGGTCGTGCGCGATCTCTGGCGCCGCGAGCGTGACCGCGGTCTCTCCGCGGGCGAGAAGCGCATGCTGGCCAAGGCTCGTCAGGTGCTCGTCTCCGAGCTGGCGCTGGCCGAGAACACGAACGAGGACAAGGCCGAGACTCTGCTCGACGAGGTCCTCGCGGGCTGACACGCGCGCGTCGTTCGGGGCATGATCCCGTCGTGAGCGTCGCGTGCATCGTGGTCGCCGCCGGACGTGGCGAGCGGCTGGGCCAAGAGCGCCCCAAGGCGTTCGTCGAAGTCGGCGGACGTCCCCTGATCTGGCATGCCCTGCAGGCCGCGTCCCGGTCCGCCCGGGTCGCGCACGTCGTCGTGGTGGCGCCCGACGGGTACGAGGGTGACCCGGCCCTCAGCGGAGCGGACACCGTCGTGCCCGGCGGCGCCACGCGGCAGCACTCGGTCGCCAACGGCCTGGCCGTGCTGCCGCCCGACGCCGACGTCGTCCTGATCCACGACGCGGCCCGCTGCCTGGCGCCGCCGTCGCTCTACGACGACGTGGCCGCCGACGTCCTGGCCGGGCACGACGCCGTCGTTCCCGGGGTCGCCGTCGTCGACACCCTCAAGGTGGTCGACGGCGCCGGCCTGGTCACCGCCACTCCGGACCGCACCGAGCTGCGTGCCGTCCAGACCCCGCAGGGCTTCGCCCGCACCGTCATCGAGCGCGCGCACGCCGCCGCCGTCGAGCGCGGCGACACCGATGCCCCCGACGACGCCGCCCTGGTCGAGCGGCTCGGCCTGCCCGTCCACGTCGTCGCCGGCCATGCCGACGCCTTCAAGGTCACGCGGCCGCAGGACCTCCTGCTCGCCTCGACGGTGCTCGCCCGGCGGGCGGCCGCCGTATGACGCCGCCGATCCCGCGCACCGGCCTGGGCGTCGACGTCCACCGGCTCGAGCCCGGCCGGCCCTGCTGGGTGGCCGGGCTGCACTGGGCCGACGAGCCGGCCGGCCCGGTCGGCCACTCCGACGGCGACGTCGCCGCCCACGCGCTCTGCGACGCCCTGCTCTCCGCCGCCGGCCTCGGCGACCTGGGCGCCGTCTTCGGCACCGACCGGCCCGAGTGGGCCGGCGCGTCCGGCGTCGCCCTGCTGACCGAGACCGCCCGGCTGGTCCGCGCGGCCTCGCTCGAGATCGGCAACGCCGCCGTCCAGGTCGTCGGCAACCGCCCGCGCATCGGCATCCGCCGCGACGAGGCCGCGGCGGTGCTCTCCGAGGCCGTCGGCGCGCCCGTCAGCGTCAGCGGCACCACTACCGACGGGCTGGGGCTCACGGGCCGGGGTGAGGGTCTGGCCGCGCTGGCGACCGCGCTGGTGTACCCCGCTCCGGGCTGATCCCGCCCGCGCCGAGCAGCCGCAGCGCCACCGCCGGGAAGATCAGGACCGACAGCATCCCGGCGCCGACCAGCGCGCTGGCGAGGTCCGACGACAGGACGCCCTCGTCCTGCGCGATCCGGGTGATGACCACGAGCAGTGGCAGTGCCGTCGCCGCCAGCAGCCCCATCGCCACCGCGGGCCGGGTGCCGAGCGCGGGGCGCTGCAGCAGCGCCGTCGGCGCTCCGCGCACCGCGAGGAAGAGCACGAGGAACACCGGGAGCAGCGCCAGCGTCGCCGGCTCGCCCAGGGCGCCGACGTCGAAGCGCACGCCGCTCATGATGAAGAAGATCGGGATGAAGAAGCCGAACCCGAGGGCCTCGAGCCGCTTCAGCACCTCGTCGGACTCGCGCGGGACGCCGGTGTCGAGGAACAGGTGGATCACGACGCCGGAGGCGAACGCGCCCATCACCGGGTCGAGGTCCAGGCTCTCGGCGAGCGCCACCATCGCGACCGAGATCAGCACGCAGAACCGGACCGCCACCTGGGCGCTGGTCCCCAGTGTCACGGTGACCAGGCGGGCGACGGCCGGGTGCCGCGGGCGCCGGGCCAGCGCCGCGGCCGTGGTCGCCACCGCGCCGAACAGCACCAGGACGAGGGTCGTGTGCGAAGGCCGCTCACCGCTGAGCGCGAAGGCGACGGCGACAATCGGCAGGAACTCGCCCATGGCCCCGACGGCGAGGAACCGGGTCCCGAACTCGGTCTTCACCAGGTTGCGGTCGCGGAGCATGGGCAGGATCGCGCCGAGGGTCGTCGTGGTCAGGGCCAGGCCGACGACCAGCCCGGCGGTCACCCCGGCGATCAGCAGGCCGGCCGCGACACCCAGCGCAAGCGACGCGAACCACGCCCAGATCGCGGCCCGCAGCGGTGCGCCGCGGATGCGTTTGAACTCCAGCTCGTAGCCGGCCAGCAGCATGAGGAAGGCCAGCCCGAGATCCGACAGCGCGTCGACGACCCCGGTCGCGCGCACCCAGTCGAGGACGGCCGGCCCGATCAGGATGCCCAACCCGATCTGCAGCACGACCGACGGCACCGTGACGAACCGCGAGAGCCGGTCGGCGAGGATCGGGGCCAGCACGGCGACCGCCAGGACCACGGTCAGCATCACCGACGACTCGCTGGTCACGGCCCACCCCCTGTGCCCCGTATGTGCCCAATCTAGGGGCGGGGCGGGCGTTCTGGCCGGGCCGTGAGCGGCCTATTTGCGCAGGCGCAGGCCTTGCATGCCGCCGTCGACGGCGAGGGTGGTGCCGGTGACGGAGCCGGAGTGGGGGCCGGCGAGGTAGGCGATGGCGTGGGCGATGTCGGCCGGCGGGACGAGGCGGCCGGTGGGTTGGCGGGCTTCGAGGGCGGCGCGTTCTGCGGCGGGGTCGGGGGCGGCGTCGAGGAGGCGGCCGACCCAGGGGGTGTCGGCGGTGCCGGGGTTGACGGCGTTGACGCGGATGCCCTCGCCGATGTGGTCGGCGGCCATGGCCTGGGTGAGGGAGAGGACGGCGCCTTTGGTGGCGGAGTAGAGGGCGCGTTGGGGGAGGCCTGCGGTGGCGGCGATGGAGCAGACGTTGACGATGGCGGCGTGTTCGGAGCGGCGCAGGTGGGGGAGGGCGGCGCGCGCCACTCGGACCATGCCGAGGACGTTGACGTCGAAGACGTGGTGCCATTCGGTGTCGGGGTTGTCGGCGATGGTGCCGGCGGCGCCGATGCCGGCGTTGTTGACGACGATGTCGAGGCCGCCGAAGTGCTCGGCGACGGCGTTCACGGCGGTGGTGACGGCGTCGGAGTCGGTGACGTCGCAGTCGAGTGCGTAGAGGCCGGATGGTGCGTCGTCGACCTTGCGGTCGAGGATGGCCACGTTCGCGCCGGATGCGGCCAGCAGTTGCGCCGTGGCCAGTCCGATGCCCGACGCGCCGCCGGTCACCACCGCCGTCAGGCCGTCGAAGTCGCCCATCGCCCGCTCCCGCTCACTCGTCGTCCGATCGCGAGACATCCTATGTCACCCTGGTCAGACCACAACCCCTTGCGTGCCTTCTGGCACACTGTGGGTACAGACATCCGATGTTCTGTGCGTCGTGCCGTGGACCAGAAGGGTTGCCATGAGCCAGATCACCGCTCTCGAGACGTTCGACCTGCGCTTCCCGACGTCGCGCTTCCTGGACGGGTCCGATGCCATGAACCCGGATCCGGACTACTCGGCGGCGTACGTGGTCGTGCGGACCGACGACGGTGACGGCCCGGCCGGGCACGGGTTCGTGTTCACCATCGGCCGGGGCAACGACGTGCAGGTCGCGGCCATCGACGCGCTGCGGCCGATGCTGGTGGGCTGCCAGCTGGAGCCGCTGCTGGACGACTTCGGCAGCACCTGGCGCCGGCTCGTGCACGACTCGCAGCTGCGCTGGCTGGGGCCGGAGAAGGGCGTCATGCACATGGCGATCGGCGCGGTCGTGAACGCGCTGTGGGACCTGAAGGCGAAGCGGGTCGGCGTGCCGCTGTGGCGCCTCCTGTCCGACCTCTCGCCCGAGCAGATCGTCGACCTGGTCGACTTCCGCTACCTCACCGACGTGCTCGATCCCATCGAGGCGCTGCACCTGCTGCAGGCCGCGGAGCCGGGGAAGGCCGAGCGGGCGGCCCGGCTGGTCGCCGAGGGCTACCCCGCGTACACGACGACGCCGGGCTGGCTGGGCTACGACGACGCCAAGCTCGCCCGGCTCACGCGTGAGGCGCTGGCGGCCGGGTTCACGCAGATCAAGCTGAAGGTCGGCGGTGACCTCGACGACGACGTCCGCCGGCTGGGGATCGCCCGCGACATCTGCGGGCCGGACGTCCGCATCGCGATCGACGCCAACCAGCGCTGGGGCGTGGACGAGGCGGTGCGGTGGGTGAAGGAGCTGGCGCCGTTCGATCCGTGGTGGGTCGAGGAGCCGACCAGCCCCGACGACGTGCTCGGGCACGCGGCGATCGCGCAGCGGATCGCGCCGGTGCGGGTGGCGACGGGTGAGCACGTGGCGAACCGGGTGGTGTTCAAGCAGTTGCTGCAGGCCGGGGCGGCGCAGTTCGTGCAGATCGACGCGACCCGGGTCGGCGGGGTGAACGAGAACCTGGCGATTCTGCTGCTCGCGGCCAAGTTCGGCGTGCCGGTCTGCCCGCACGCTGGCGGGGTCGGGCTGTGTGAGGTGGTGCAGCATCTCGCGATGGCCGACTACGTCGCGGTGAGCGGGTCGCTCGACGACCGGGTCATCGAGTACGTCGACCACCTGCACGAACACTTCGCCGACCCCGTCCGCATCGAGAACGGCCGCTACCTCGCGCCGGAGAAGCCCGGAGCGGGCACGGAGATCCTGGTCCCCTCCATCGAGGCGCACCGGTTCCCGGACGGTGCCGTGTGGCGCTGACGCTCAGCCGCTTGGGCTTCGGCGCCGCACCGATCGCCGGCCTCTACACGCCGGTCGACGACGACACCGCGGCCGCGACCGTCGATGCGGCCTGGGATGCGGGGGTGCGCTACTTCGACACCGCACCCCACTACGGCCTCGGCCTCTCCGAACGGCGTCTCGGCCGTGCGCTCGCCGGCCGGCCGCGCCACGAGTACCTGGTGTCGACCAAGGCCGGGCGGCTGCTCGTCCCCGACGACTCGGGCCGGACCGACGTCGACGACGGGTTCGCCAACCCGGCCACACACCGCCGCGTCTGGGACTACACCCGCGACGGCATCCGGCGCAGCCTCGACGACTCCCTCACCCGCCTCGGCCTGGACCGGGTCGACCTGCTCTACCTGCACGACCCCGAGGACCGCATGCCCGACGCCCTGGCTACCGCGATCCCCGCGCTGATCGAGCTGCGCGACGAGGGCGCCATCACCGCCGTCGGGGTCGGCTCGAAGGACGCGGCAGCCCTCACCACCCTCGTCGACAACGGTGGCCTGGACGCCGTCATGGTCGCCGGCCGTTTCACCCTCCTCGAGCAGCCTGCGCTCGACGAGCTCTTCCCCGCCTGCGAGACCGCAGCTGTCGCCGTCGTCGCCGCCGGCATCTACAACTCCGGCCTGCTGGCCACCGACGTCCCGGACCCGGGCGGCACGTACGAGTACGGACCAGTCCCGCCGCGCATCCTCGACCGGGCCCGCGAGCTGGCCGCCGTCTGCGCGCACCACGGCGTCACCCTCCCGCAGGCCGCGCTGCACTACCCGCTGCGCCACCCGCTCGTCGCCTCCGCCGTCGTCGGCATGCGCAGCCCCGCCGAGGCCGCGCAGAACGCGGTCCGGCTCGACACCGCCGTCCCCGAGCGGCTGTGGGCCGACCTCGAGGAGCGCGGGCTCATCCCCGCCGGCGGGGCCAGCGCACGGCCGGCGCCCTCAGCACCGTCACCGACACCATGAGCGCCAGCAGCCCCAGCGCGAAGCCGCCGGGGATGTCGCTGAGCCAGTGGTAGTCGAGGGCGGTCATGAGGAACCCGGTGACCAGCACCCCGGCCGCGGCCACCCAGAGGTAGCGGCGGAAGCGGACGCGGTCGGGCTTCAGCCCCCGCGCGCCGAACAGCACCACGACCAGCAGGAACCAGGTGAGCGTGGCGTTGGCGGTGTGCCCGGACGGGAACGCCTGGCCGACGCCGTGCAGGACGTCCTGGCCGCTGGCCGGCGGTGTGCGCCCCAGCCCGAACTTGATCCAGTAGCCGATGAACAGGACGGTGGCCAGCCCGGCCACGATGGCGACCAGGACGCGGACCCGGCGCTGCTGGTACGCGACGTACAGGCCGACGGCGGCGATGATGGGCAGGGTGTAGAGGCGCTGCCCGCCGAGGCTGGCCAGGGCGTCGAGCAGGGTCTTGGTGATGCCGTCGGGCTGGCGGACGTCGACGTGGGCGTGGAAACTCCAGTCCCAGGCGATGAACCAGCCGCGTTCGAGGACCTGCCAGGTCATGAGGCCGAGCAGGGCGGCGCTGACCAGGCCGGCCGACACCGACGGAGCCCACCACGGCCATTCACGCCGGGTGGACACTCGGGTCGGAACGTCGTCGGTCACCATGGTCTGCGTTCATTGTTCCCCATCAGGGCACCGATCGGGGAACGGCGACGTCGTCCGGGCGGCCGTGGAGGGGCCGCGGAGTGGCTACCCTTGTCCGGTGAGTCTTCGCCTGTACGACACCGCCAGCAGTGAGATCCGCGACTTCGTGCCCGTCACACCGGGCAAGGTCGGGATCTACCACTGTGGGCTGACCGTGCAGGGACCCCCGCACATTGGCCACATCCGCAAGGAAGTGGTATTCGACGTGCTGCGGCGCTGGTTCGAGCACAACGGCCACGAGGTCACCATCGTCGCCAACGTCACCGACATCGACGACAAGATCCTCACGAAGTCCGCCGAGTCGGGCCGGCCGTGGTGGGCGTGGGCGTATGAGAACGAGCGCGCGCTCGACGCCGCCTATGAGGTGCTGGGCTGCCTGCCGGCCACCTACCAGCCGCGGGCCACCGGGCACATCCCCGAGATGATCGAGCTCATGGAGCTGCTCATCGAGCGCGGGCACGCCTACGCGGCCGAGGACGGCTCCGGCGACGTCTACTTCGACGTGCGGTCGTGGCCCTCCTACGGCGAGCTGTCCGGCCAGAAGATCGACGAGATGGAGCCGGCCACCGACGCCGACCCCCGCGGCAAGCGCGACCCCCGCGACTTCGCGCTCTGGAAGGGGCACAAGCCGGGCGAGCCCGAGACCGCCTCCTGGCCGGCGCCGTTCGGCCGCGGCCGCCCCGGCTGGCACCTCGAATGCTCGGCCATGGCCGGCAAGTACCTGGGCGAGGAGTTCGACATCCACGGCGGCGGCATCGACCTGCGCTTCCCGCACCACGAGAACGAGCTCGCCCAGTCGCGTGCGGCCGGGCATCCGTTCGTCCGGTACTGGATGCACAACGGCTGGGTCACCACGGCCGGCGAGAAGATGAGCAAGTCGCTGGGCAATTCCCTGCTCGTCGCCGACGTCGTCCAGCGCATCCGCCCCATCGAGCTGCGCTACTACCTCGCCGCGCCGCACTACCGCAGCCACGTCGAGTTCTCCGAGGACGCCCTGGCCGAGGCGGCCGCCGCGTTCCGGCGCATCGAGGGCTACGTGGTGCGCGCCACCGAGGTGACCACCGACGTCAAGCCCGCGGCCGACGTGCCCGCGGCGTTCCGGGCGGCCATGGACGACGACCTCTCCGTGCCGCAGGCGCTGGCCGTCCTGTTCGACACCGTCCGCGAGGGCAACACGCTGCTCACGTCGGGCGAGCGGGTCGAGCTGCGGTCCAACCTCGCGTCCGTGCGGGCCATGCTGGGCGTGCTGGGGCTGGACCCCCTCGCCGAGCCCTGGCTGGGCCTCGGGACGGTCGGCAGTGGCGGCGACCGCCTGCGCGGCGCCGTCGACGTCCTCGTCCAGACGGTGCTCGAGCAGCGCCAGCAGGCGCGCGAGAACCGCGACTTCGCCACGGCCGACGCCCTGCGCGACCGCCTCAAGGCCGCCGGCATCGTCGTCGAGGACAACCCTGACGGCACCCGCTGGCAGCTGGCGGACGAACCCGGAGACCTCGGAGGCACCCCCTGATGGCCGGCAACTCCCAGCGCCGCGGCGCCATGCGCAAGACGGGCACGAAGAAGGGCATGGTCGTCGGCTCCGGCGGCCAGCGGCGCAAGGCGCTCAAGGGCAAGGGCCCCACGCCGAAGGCCGAGGACCGCCCCGCGCACCCGGCCGCCCGCAAGGCGGCCGCGGAACGCAGGGCGGCCGAGCGGTCCGGCGGGGGCCGTGGCGGCTCCGGCACCGGCAGGCCCGGCGCCGCTGAGACCGTCGCCGGGCGCAACGCCGTCGTCGAGGCGCTGCGGGCCGCCGTGCCGGTCAAGGCGCTGTACGTGGCCGAGCGCATCGACAGCGACGACCGCGTCCGCGAGATCCTGAAGATCTCCGCCGAGCGCGGGCTGCCGCTGCTCGAGGCGCCGCGCTCCGAGCTCGACCGCGTCACCGGCGGCGCCGTCCACCAGGGCGTGGCGCTGACGCTGCCGCCGTACGAGTACGCCGATCCCGCCGACCTCGTCGCGGCCGCGTTCGACGCCGGCGAGGTACCGCTGATCGTCGCGCTCGACGGCGTCACCGACCCTCGCAACCTCGGCGCCGTCGTCCGCTCGGCGGCCGCGTTCGGTGCGCACGGCGTCGTGGTGCCCGAACGGCGCAGCGCCGGCATGACGGCGGGCGCCTGGAAGACGTCGGCCGGCGCGGCCGCGCGCACTCCCGTCGCCAAGGCCACCAACCTGGCCCGGGCACTGCGCGCGTACCAGGACGCCGGGCTGTTCGTCATCGGCCTCGACGGTGCCGGCGAGACCGACATCGCCGAGGCCCGCGCGCTGGACCAGCCGGTCTGCCTGGTGGTCGGGTCCGAGGGCGCCGGCATGTCGCGCATCGTCACCGAGACCTGCGACCTGGTGGTCCGCATCCCCATCGTGAGCAGCGTCGAGTCGCTGAACGCCGGGGTGGCGGCCGGGGTGGCGCTCTACGAGATCACCCGGGCCCGGTCCGCAGGCGGGCCACGGTAGGCTACGGCCGTCCACTGACGCCGTCGCCCGGGCGATCCCCGGACACGGCGCCGAGCGCGGAGGTATCCGGACGTGTCCGTGGAGCGCATGCTGCCCACGCCCGAGGCCGAAGACCTGATCGGCCTGGTTCGCGACATCGCCGAGCGCGAGCTGCGGCCCAGAGCCGCGGCCGCCGAGGAGGCGGGTGAGTACCCGCGCGAACTGGTCCGCACGCTCGGCCGGGTCGGCCTGCTCGGTCTTCCGTACGAAGAGGTCTACGGCGGCGGGGGTCAGCCCTACGAGGTCTATCTGCAGGTCCTCGAGGAGCTGGCCGAGCGCTGGGCCACCGTCGCCCTCACCGTCAGCGTGCACTCGCTGTCGTGCTGGCCGCTCGCCAGCCACGGCACGCTCGAGCAGCGCAAGCGATGGCTGCCCGACCTCATCGGCGGCGACCTGCTCGGCGCGTACTGCCTGTCCGAGCCGCAGGCGGGGTCCGACGCGGCGGCCATCAGCACCCGGGCGGTGCGCGACGGCGACGGCTACGTGCTCACCGGCACCAAGGCCTGGATCACCCACGGCGGCGTCGCCGACTTCTACACCGTCTTCGCCCGGACGTCCGACGACGGCTCGCACGGCATCTCGTGCTTCCTGATCCCGGCCGACACTCCGGGGCTGTCGTTCGGCGCGCCGGAGCGGAAGATGGGGCTCACCGGCTCGCCGACGACCATCCTCAACCTCGACGGCGTCCGGGTGCCGGCCGAGCGGCGCATCGGCCGCGAGGGCGACGGCTTCGGCATGGCGCTCGAGGCGCTGAACTCCGGCCGGCTCGGCATCGCCGCCATCGCGACCGGCCTGGGCCAGGCGGCGCTGGAGACGGCGGTCGTCTACGCCCGCGAGCGCGAGCAGTTCGGCAAGCCGATCATCGACCACCAGGGCCTGGGCTTCCTGCTGGCCGACATGGCCGCGGCGGTCGAGAGCGCCCGCGCGCTGTACATCGTGGCCGCCCGCCGCCGCGACGCCGCCCTGCCGTTCCGCCACCAGGCGTCGGTGGCGAAGCTGGTGGCCACCGACAACGCCATGCGGGTCACCACCGACGCCGTCCAGGTGCTCGGCGGCGCCGGGTACACCCGCGACCACCCGGCCGAGCGGTACTTCCGCGAGGCGAAGGTCATGCAGATCTTCGAGGGCACCAACCAGATCCAGCGGCTGGTCATCGCGCGCATGCTCCGCCCGCCGGGCGGCCGGTAGCCACGTGCGGGCCGTCGAACGCCGCAACGCCACGTTCCAGCAGTGGCAGGCGCTGCTCACCAACCGTGCGAAGCGGCAGTCCAGCGGCGAGCTGATCGTGCAGGGCGTCCGGCCCATCTCCATGGCGGTCGCGGCCGGGGTGCCGTTCGTGTCGCTGCTGTTCGACGGCCGGCCGCGGCCCTCGTCGTGGGCGGCGGAGCTCATGGCGTCCGGCCTGGCGCCGGTGACCCGGGTGGCGCCGGACCTGCTGGCCGAGCTGGGGGAGCGCTCCGACGGCGCGCCGGAGCTGCTCGCCGTCGTCCGCCATCCCGGTTCCGACGACGTGGCCGCGCTTCCGGAGGTGCCGGACGCGCTGGTCGTGGCGTTCGACCGGCCGTCGTCGCCCGGCAACATCGGGTCGCTCGTGCGCTCGGCCGACGCGCTGGGCGCTCACGCCGTCGTGGTGACGGGGCACGCGGCGGACCCGTGGGACCCGCAGTCCGTGCGGGCCAGCACCGGGTCGATCTTCTCGCTGCCGGTGCTGCGGCTCAGCGGCCCGGCGCCGCTGCTGGACTGGGCCACGGGGCGCGCGACGGTCATCGGCACCGACGAGTCCGGCGACGTCGAGCTGCCCGCCGCCCCGCTGACCGCTGCCGCCGTCGTCGTCATCGGCAACGAGACCACCGGCATGAGCCGAGCGTGGCGCGACGGCTGCGACGTGACGGTCCGGATCCCCATGACCGGCGGCGCCAGCTCGCTCAACGCGGCCGCCGCTGGCGCCGTCGTCCTCTACGAGGCGCTGCGCCAGCGCAGCCGGGATCCTCAGCGGCCGGCGTCGTAGGCCAGAGCCACTCCGCGGTCGGTCCCGCTCACCCGCACGGTGGTCAGCACCCCGAGCAGGGCGATCACGACGCCGGCCATCTCGGCCGCCTCTTCGATCGCCATGACCAGGTGCCGCCACAGGTACCGCGCCCCGGCGTCGACCAGCAGGACGTTCACGACCTCCATGCCCAGGGCGCCCGCGATCGACGTGGCCAGCCCCGCGACGATGATGCTGCGCGAGCGCGACGGGATGGCCCGGAAGGCCGGCACCAGCGCCGCGAGCGAGACGACGATGATCGCGGCGGCCGGGAGCGTCCAGCCGAGCCGCGCCAGCACCGAGCCGGAGTCGAAGACTGCGCCGGCCCACTCGGCGCCGCGCTCGTGCAGGGAGACGGCCTCGTCCAGCGACAGCAGGGCGAAGACGACGGCCAGCACCACCCAGGCCCGCCCGGCGCGGGGGTCGCCGTCGCCGCGAGCGAGCCGGGCGGCGAGGAGAGCGGCCACGCTGCAGGTCACCAGCAGCGCCGCGGTCCACCAGCTCGCCAGCGAGCGCTCGTGGCCGCCGTTCAGCAACGCCAGGACGTCGGCCAGGGCGCCGGCCTCGGGCCGGGTCCGGATCCGTACCACGACGGAGACGGCGTGCAGGGCCATGATGGCTGCGCTGACCAGCAGCAGGGCCCGGCCGATGACGTAGCGGGCGTCGTCCAGAGGCGCCGGTGGAGTGATGAACCGGAGTCGGCCGGCCGGGTCTTTCATGAACGCACCGTAACAGCCAGGTGTACGGATCCTTGCAAGGCTGTCGTGCATCGTCGGCATCCTTGCGTCGTTCCCGCGGCGACCTCTCCCGGCAGGTCACCAGGGTCGAGCGAGGCATCCGCGTGCTCAACGGCTCCGACGCGGACGGGCTTGCGGGCATCTCCCGGTTCCTGTTGCGTTCCGAGGCGATCGCCAGCTCTCGTATCGAGAGCATCGCGTCCGCTCCGCAGCAGGTGGCGCTCGCGGAGTTGGGACAGTCGGAATCGGTCAGGGGCGTGAGCGAGCAGGCTCGTCTCGTCGCCAACAACCTGACCGTCGTACGCCGCTCGACGACAGAGCTGGTCGAAGCTGAGTTGCTGACCGTCGAGGGCATCGTCGACCTGCACGCCTCGCTGCTGCCCGAGCAGCCGTCGCGCGTCTTCTGGCGCAGTTCCCGGAAGCGCCGGTCGTGACCGCGACCACGCTGAGGCGGATCCTCGACGTCTCGTTCCCTGCGGCGACTGCAGCGTTGGAAGAGCTGCGTCGGGCCGGCATCCTGCACACCAAGGTCATCGAGCGAGGAGCGACGGCCTACATTGCGCGCGAGGTCTTGGACCTCATTGGATGACACGAGAGCTGGGGCCGGTCGAGAATCGACCGGACCCAGCTCTGCGCGAGTGGTGAAGGGATCAGGCGGCGACGGGCTCCGGCTCGTGGTCGGCGTCCGCGACCGGCTCGTCGGTGGCGGGCTCCTCGGCCACGGGTGCGGCCGGCTGGAAGCGGCGGAAGAGCACCACGCCGACCACCGCGAAGGCGATCATCGCGACCGAGCCGATGCTCGCCACCGTGTTCAGGCCGGTCATGAAGGCCTCGCGAGCGGCCTCCAGCAGCGGCGCCGCCACGTCGCCGGGCAGCTGGGCGGCGGCCACGGAGGCGCCGGCCAGCGAGTCCTGTGCGGCGGTGGCCAGCTCGGCCGGGGTGCCGTCAGGGATGGCCAGCTCGGAGCGGTAGACCGCGGTGCCCAGGCTGCCCAGGGCGGCGATGCCGAACGCGATGCCGAACTCGCCGCTGGTCTCGGAGACCGAGGCCGCGGAGCCGGCCTTCTCCGGCGGGGCGGAGCTGACGACGATGTCGGCGGTCAGAGCGGCGCCCGGGCCCAGGCCCACGGTGGCGACGATCAGGCCGCTGACGATCAGGCCGAGGCCGCCGGTGGCGCCCGCCTGGGTCATGACGAGCAGGCCGATCCCCGCGAGGGCCATGCCGCCGCCGATCACCCAGCCGGTGCCGATGCGCTGGCTCAGCGCCGGGCCGAACATCGTCCCGCCGATCATCGCCACCGACGGCGGCACCAGCCACAGCCCGGCCTGCAGGGGCGAGAGGCCCTCGACCAGCTGCAGGTACTGGCTGACGAAGAGGAAGATGCCGCCCATCGCGAACCCGCCGACGGAGAAGATGCCCAGGGCCGAGGTGAAGCGCTTGTTCTGGAACAGCCGCAGGTCCAGCAGCGGGTCGGTCAGACGCAGCTGCCGGCGGACGAACGCCACACCCACGGCGACACCGAAGACGATCGCGGCGACGGCGGTGGCGCTGACGCCGTCCTTCGCCAGCTCCTTGAGGCCGTAGATGGCCGGGAGGATGGTGCCCAGCGACAGGCCCACGCTGACGAGGTCGAGCCGGCCGGCGTCGGGGTTGCGGTGCTCGGGCAGCAGGATCGGGCCGGTGACCAGCAGCAGGACCATGACCGGAACGCCCAGCAGGAACACCGAGCCCCACCAGAACGCCTCGAGCAGCACGCCGCCGACGGCCGGGCCGAGCGCCGTCCCGCCCATGAAGCAGCTCATCCACACCGCGATCGCGACGCCGCGCTGCTTCGGGTCCTTGAACATGTTGGTGATGAGGCCCAGCGTCGACGGCATGAGTGTCGCCCCGGCGATGCCCAGCGCCGTGCGGGTGGCGATCAGCATCTCCGCGCTCGAGGCCCAGGCCGCAGCCACCGAGGCGGCGGCGAAGAAGACCGCGCCGATCATCAGGAGCTTGCGCCGGCCGATCCGGTCGCCCAGGGTGCCCATGGTGATGAGGAAGCCGGCCACCATGAAGCCGTAGATGTCGGTGATCCAGAGCAGCTGGGTGCTGGTCGGCTGCAGGTCGGCCGCCAGGTGCGGCAGGGCCAGGTAGAGCACGCTCATGTCGAGCGCGAGGAGCAGGGTGGGCAGGGCCAGGACGGCCAGGCCGATCCACTCGCGCTTGCCGGCCCGCTCGATGGGGGCTGCGGTGTCGATGGTCGTCACGATGATCCCTCTCTCAGATCCTTCTCGATCGCGCTGTCACCCGGTACGTCGCGGTGGCCGCGGCGATTTCGACACCGGCTGGCGACGACTTCATGTGACCTGGGTCACACAGCTGCCGTGAGAGGGTGGACCCGTGAAGTACATGCTGCTCATCTACAACACCGCCACCGGCCCCGACCTCGACGCCGAGGCGCGCCTGCAGGGGCACATGACGCTGTTCAAGGAGCTCGACGCGTCGGGGACGGTGCTCAGCTCGGCCGCGCTGCGCGAGAACGACGGCGTGCGGACGGTCCGGTTGTCGTCGCGGGGCGAGGCGCCCGCCGTCACCGACGGGCCGTTCATCGAGGCCAAGGAGCTGCTGGCCGGCTACTACCTGGTCGAGTGCGAGACGCCCGAGGAGGCGGCGGCCATCGCGGCGCGCATTCCGTGCGGCGCCGGCGGGGCGGTCGAGATCCGGCCCGTGAACGAAGAGGTCACCGACCTCGTCCGAGGCGAGGCGCCCTACCGCATCTGACGGCGAGGGGCGGGCCACCGTGTGGTGACCCGCCCCTCGTGCGTGCTCGTGCTGTCGTGCGTCCTCGCGTCAGGCGACCGTGCCGCGGCGGTAGCGGTACAGCAGCGCCGCCCCGGCCACGAGGGCCGCGCCGAGCGTCACCAGCAGGCCGGTGCCGCCGGCGCCGGTGTCGGGCAGGTCGTCGTCATCGGTGGGCGACGGCGACGGGGTCGGGTCCTCGGTCGGCTCCTGCGTGGGCGTGGGGCTCTCGGACGGCTCGTCCGTGGGCTCCTGGGTCGGCTCCTCGGTGGGCTCGTCCGTGGGCTCGTCGGTCGGGTCCTCGGTCGGCTCGTCCGTCGGGTCCTCGGTGGGGGTCGGCGTCGGCGTCTCGCAGTCGATCGGAGCGACGAGGTCGATGCCCTTGTGCACGAGGTCCTGCGGCGGGACGCCGTCGGCCCGGCTGGAGTGGATGACGTCGACCGGCACCCGCCCGCACTCCTCGGCGCCGTCGTCGACGGCGTGCTTGTCCGGCAGCGACACGACGCCCGGCCCCTCGACCCAGACGCCCTCGATGTTCACCGGGGCGTACGGGTGCTCGGCGAGGTTCTCGGTGCCCAGGAACGTCAGCGTGGTGCGGCCGGCGTCGTTGTTGTGGGCGATGATGAACGACTCGAGCTCGTCGGAGTACTGCCAGTCGGCCGAGAAGGCGTTGGCGACGGAGAAGCTCCGGTTGTTCTCCGGCGTGCTCGCCTGCCAGCCCTCGGCCGTGAACACCTCGGTGCCGGTGGCGAACGTCGGGTCGGACGAGCGCCACGCGAACTGGCCGGCGCCGTTGCTGGCCAGCGCGCCCGCACCGGTGGTGTCGGTGAAGATCAGGTAGAACTGCCCGTCGAGGTAGACCGCGCTGGGCTGGCCGGCGCCGTAGTCGTTGCCGGTGTCCTGCTGGTTCGCCGGCGCGATGATGGGCGCGGTGACCATGCGCTCCCAGCTCAGGCCGTCGGAGCTGCGGGCGACGCCGATGGTGGTGGCGCCGTCGTTCACCGCCGCGCCGTAGTACATGTAGTAGGTGCCGTCGGCCTTGACGATCGACGGGTCGCAGGTGTGCTGCCCGTCGAAGCTGCCGTCGCCGCGGCCCTCGAAGACGATGAGCGGGTCGCCCCCGCCGGGAGCGGTGAACGGCCCGTTCAGGTTCGAGGACTCCGCGTACAGGATGTCGTCGCCGGGCACGGCGCCCTGCGGGTCCTGCGCGCAGTACCACATGCGGTACACGCCGTTCTCGGCGATGATCGTCGGAGCGTATTCATAGGCCGCGTCGCCGCCGGTCAGTGGGGCGGAGTTGGGCCGAGGGTTCTCAGTGGTGAGCGGCACGTCCTGGGCGCTCGCCGAGCCCGCCGCGGCGAGAACGAGAACGGCGCCCGAAGCGGCGGCCGCGAGAGCGAACACACTGCGGGTACGTATGGTGTGGTGCCTCATCCAGTCTTCCCATGTTCATGTGCCCGCGCGCAGCACCCTAACAGGTGGGATTACTGGAGGTCGTTCCAGGTGATGCGGAACGGCTGGGTGGTGTCGGGCTCGGCGCTGGTGCCGCCCAGGATGGCCAGCTCGTCCGGCTTGTGCCGCAGCACGTTCTCGGCGTAGTCGCGCGCGGCCTCCTCGAGGCCCACGTCGCGGCCGTGCTGCTCGGAGAGGTACCAGCGGTGCTCGAGCACCTCGTGGAAGATCTCAGGGCCCTCGAGCTTGCCGCGCAACTCGCGCGGGATGGCCCGCAGCACCGGCTCGTAGCCGTCCATGACCCAGGCGTTGGCGACGATCTCTTCGTCCTCGCCCTGCTGGTCGGTGACCGCGGCGTAGGTGTCGAGGTCGTTGAGCAGCCGGCGGGCCTGGTTCTCCTGAGCGTCGATGCCGGTGAGCCGGAGCAGCCGGCGCGAGTGGTGCCCGGGGTCGACGACCTTCGGCTGCACCCGGATGGTGCGCCCGCCGATGTCGGTGACGATGTCGAGCTCGTCGACGTCGAAGCCCAGCTCGTTGAGGCGGTCGACCCGCCGCGCGATGCGCCAGCGCTCGTTGACGTCGAACGCCTCCCACTCCGTCAGCTCGGTCCACAGCGCCTCGTACCGCTCGACCACCTGGTCGCTGACGGCGATGGGGTCGACGGTCTTGTCGAGCTGGCCGGCGGCGAGGAGGTCCATCATCTCGCCGGCGATGTTCGTGCGCGCGGTGTCGAGGTCGTGGGCCCGCTGACCGTCGCTGAGGGAGTTGTGCAGCTCGCCGGTCTCGGCGTCGACGAGGTACGCGGCGAACGCCCCGGCGTCGCGGCGGAACAGCGTGTTCGAGAGCGAGCAGTCGCCCCAGTAGAAGCCGGTGAGGTGCAGCCGGGCGATGAGGACGACGAGGGCGTCGATGAGGCGGTCGACGGTGTCGCGGCGCATCATGCGGGCGAACAGCGCCCGGTAGGGCAGGGAGAACTGCAGGTGCCGGGTGACGAGGACGGAGTCGAGCGACGAGCCGTCAGGGGCCTCGCGGCCGCTGACGACGCCGACGGCCTGCACCGCGGGGACGTCGAGCCGGGCGAGGTCGCGCAGCATCTGGTACTCGCGGTCGGCGAACGGCTTGACGATCTCTTTGAGCGCGTAGACGTTGCCGCCGAGCCGGGTGAAGCGGACGACGTGCCGAGAGATGCCGCGGGGGAGCGCGACCAGGTACCACTCGGGCCACTGCTCGAGCGGCATGTCCCACGGCAGGTCGAGGAGCGCCTGCTGCTCGCGTGGTGCGGCGAGGATCCGAAGCTCCATGGGGACATTGTCCCGTACGGAGCCGCGGACCCTCGCCGTCAGTCGATCAGGTGGTGCTCAGAGGCGTGGATCAGGGCTCGAGGCGCTCGCCCGTCTTGACCGAGAAGAAGTGCTCGCTGCCCTGGCGGACGGTGAAGTTGATCTTCTCGCCCTTCTGCGGCGCGTTGCGGGGCTCGACCCGCGCGATGATCTGGTCGCTGCGCAGGCGGTCGGCCTGCACGTCGGCGGCCGGGCCGGCCGGGCGGCCGTAGACGTAGGCGTCGGAGCCGAGCTCCTCGACGACGTCGACGAGCACCGGGATGCCGCCGATCTCCTCGGCCGAGGCCGGCGTGAGGGACTCGGGCCGGAAGCCCAGGGTGACGGTGTTGGAGCCCTCTTCGGCGACCTTGGCGGAGATGGACGCCGGGATCGGGACGTTGGCGTCGCCCAGCACGGCGCGGCCGTCCTTGACGTCGAAGGTCGCGATGTTCATGGCCGGCGAGCCGATGAAGCCGGCGACGAACACGTTGGACGGCTTGTCGTACAGGCCCAGCGGGCTGTCGACCTGCTGCAGCAGGCCCGCGTTGAGCACCGCCACGCGGTCGCCCATGGTCATGGCCTCGACCTGGTCGTGCGTGACGTAGACGGTGGTGATGCCGAGCCGGCGCTGCAGCGAGGCGATCTGCGTACGGGTCGAGACACGCAGCTTCGCGTCGAGGTTCGACAGCGGCTCGTCCATGAGGAACACCTGCGGCTCACGCACGATGGCGCGGCCCATGGCGACACGCTGGCGCTGACCACCGGAGAGGGCCTTCGGCTTGCGGTCGAGGTACTCGGTGAGGTCGAGCAGCTTCGCGGCGTCGCCGACGCGGCGGCGGATCTCGTCCTTCGGGGTGCCGGCGATCTTGAGCGCGAAGCCCATGTTGTCGGCCACCGTCATGTGCGGGTACAGCGCGTAGTTCTGGAAGACCATCGCGATGTCGCGGTCCTTGGGCGGCATGTGGGTGACGTCGCGGTCGCCGATGCGGATGGCGCCGCCGTCGACCTCTTCGAGGCCGGCCAGCATGCGGAGGCTGGTGGACTTGCCGCAACCGGAGGGGCCGACGAGAACGAGGAACTCCCCGTCCTCGATGGCGAGATCGAGAGCGTCGACCGCCGGCTTGTCGGTGCCCGGGTAGATCCGGGTTGCCTTGTCGAACGTGACCGTAGCCATCGTTGATTTCCCTTCACCGGCAGGTACGTGCCGGACGATCCGTTGTGAAGTGGACGAGGTATGAAGTTGTCCCGCAGGTTTCCGAGAGGTTGCGGGTGTTACGAGACACTATAGGTCGACGTGCGCTGCGTCACCCGGGCGTGACGTAGGTCACGACCAGCTGCACGGTACCGTCCGTTCATGACGGTGCGGCTCAGCGACGTCGCCCAGCACGCCGGCGTCAGCGAGGCGACGGTCAGCCGGGTGCTCAACGCCAAGCCCGGCGTGGCCGCGCAGACGCGGCAGGCGGTGCTGGCGGCGCTCGACGTGCTGGGCTACGAGCGGCCGAGCCGGCTGCGCTCGACCAGCGCCGGGCTCATCGGGCTGATCGTGCCGGAGCTCGAGAACCCCGTCTTCCCGGCGTTCGTGCAGGTCATCGAGACGATCCTGGCGCAGCGCGAGTACACGCCGCTGCTGTGCACGCAGACGCCCGGCGGAGTCACCGAGGACGAGTACGTCGAGATGCTCCTCGACCGCGGCGTCGCCGGCATCCTGTTCGTCTCCGGGCTGCACGCCGACAGCACCGCGAGCCCCGCCCGCTATCACCGGCTGCGCGAGCTGGGGCTGCCCATCGCTCTGGTCAACGGGTTCGTGGCCGGGCTCGACGCGCCCTTCGTCTCCACCGACGACGTCGCGGCGGCCGAGCTCGCCGTGCAGCACCTGGTCTCGCTCGGGCACCGGAGCATCGGCCTGGCCATCGGGCCGCGCCGGTTCGTCCCGGCTGCGCGGAAGATCGAGGGGTTCACGCGGGCGTTGCGCGGGGTCGCCGGGGCGCCGTCGCCCGAGGGACTGGTCGCGACCTCGTTCTTCACGGTCGAGGGCGGACGGGCCTGCGCCTCGCAGCTGCTCGACGCCGGCTGCACGGGCATCGTGTGCGGGTCGGACCTCATGGCGCTCGGCGCGGTGCGGGCGGTCCGCCAGCGCGGGCTGTCGGTGCCGGGCGACGTCTCCGTCATCGGCTACGACGACTCCCCGCTCATCCCGTTCACCGACCCGCCGCTGACCACCGTCCGGCAGGCGGTGCCGGCCATGGCGGCCGCGGCCGTCCAGGTGCTGATGGAGCAGATCGCGGGCGTGCCCGCCGACCGGTCGGAACTGCTGTTCACACCGGAGCTGGTGGTGCGCGGCTCGACGGGGGCCGCGCCGGCGGGCGCTCATGGGGTGGAGGTTCCGGGGTAAATCACCCTCACCCGTTCAGAAGCCTTTCCGGATCGGCGCGAACACCGTACGGTTCAAAGGCACCAGGAGTACTCCGAGCCGGCGAGGAGGCCCCCGATGCGCATCTCCGACATCATCCGGACCAAAGGCAGGTCCGTCGTGACGGTGCCGCCCGATACCGACGTCCGCACCCTTCTCACCGTCCTGGCCGAGAACCGGATCGGCGCCGTCGTGGTGTCGGCCGACGGCACCACCATCGACGGCATCGCCTCCGAGCGCGACATCGTGCGCGCGCTGGCCGAGCGCGGCGCCACCGTCCTCTCCGAGCCGGTCTCGGCCATCATGACCGCCGAGGTCCAGACCTGTGCGTCCGGTGCGCACATCGACGAGCTCGCCGCCGCCATGACGCTGGGCCGATTCCGGCACATGCCGGTGGTCGCCGACGACGGCCGGCTCGACGGCATCGTCAGCATCGGCGACGTCGTGAAGATCCGCATCACCGAGCTCGAGGTGGAACGCGATTCGCTCTCGTCGTACATTCGCACGGCGGCCACCTGAATTGTCTGATTCCTCTATCCACCGATCGGCCGATCTTTCCCGACGTTAAGCGGCAAATCGGTCAGCGTGTTCCCAGGTCCGGGCGCGTCGACATGCACGACAAGTCGATTTCTGGAAGTCTTTGCCCGTTCTAAATTTGCGCGAGATTGTCATGCGTTGTGAGCAGCCGCGCATTTCTCGGACGTGGTGGTTTTCGAGCCGCCACATCCGGTTGTGGGGACCGCCTGAAATCAAACCCGCAGTCGGAATGGTCACATGCCCTCGTGACCGGAGCCGGAGGGCCCGGCGCCCCATCCTGGGGTGCCGGGTCCTTCGCGTTCACCACGGCGGGCGACGGTGGACAATGGAACCCTGATGCCGACTCCCCGCCGCGCCTGGATGATCTGGGCCGTCGGCATATCCGCGTACATCGTCGCGGTCATGCACCGCACCACGTTCGGGGTGGCGGGGCTCGACGCCGCCGACCGGTTCGACGTGTCGGCCAGCGTGCTCGCGTCGTTCGTCGTACTGCAGCTGGTGGTCTACGCGGGGCTGCAGATCCCCATCGGCCTGCTGCTCGACCGCGTCGGCGGCCGCCGGCTGGTCATCGCCGGCGCACTGCTCATGGCGGCGGGACAGCTGCTGCTGGCGGTGGCGGAGTCGGTCCCCATGGCCGCGGCGGGCCGCGTCCTCGTCGGCATGGGCGACGCACTGACGTTCGTGAGCGTGCTGCGCATCGTGTCGGCCTGGTTCCCGCCCGGCCGGGTGCCGGTGATGACGCAGCTCACCGGCCTGGTCGGGCAGTCCGGTCAGATCCTGTCCGCCGTCCCCTTCGTCCTCGTCCTGCACTCCTACGGGTGGAGCGCGGCGTTCGGCTCCGCGGCCGCGACCGGCGTCCTGGTGTGCGTCCTCGCCGCTGCCGCGCTGCGCGACACCCCGTCGGCGCGCGCCCAGCCGGTGCAGGACCGCTCGATGCGCCACCTCGGTGCGGATCTCGTCAAGGCCTGGCGGCACCCGGGCACGCGACTGGGGCTGTGGACCCACTTCACGACGCAGTTCTCCGGCACGGTGTTCGCGCTGATGTGGGGCTTCCCGTTCCTGGTGTCCGGCGAGGGGCTGTCCGAGACCGCCGCCGGCGCCCTGCTGACGCTGACGGTGCTCGCCGGCGTCGTCGCGGGGCCGGTCATCGGTGTCATGGTGCAACGGCATCCGCTGCGCCGCTCGTGGCTGGTGCTCGGGATCGTGGTCGCGAACGCGGCCGCCTGGACCGCCGTCCTGCTGCTGTCCGGCCGCGCGCCGGGCTGGCTGCTGGTCCTGCTGGTGCTGTCGATGGCGCTCAGCGGCCCCGGTTCGATGATCGGCTTCGACTTCGCCCGCACCTTCAACCCGCCGAACCGGCTCGGCACCGCCACGGGCATCGTCAACGTGGGAGGCTTCCTGGCCTCGCTGCTGACGATCCTGGCGATCGGCCTCGTGCTCGATGCCCGCTCGGGCGGCTCGACGTCCTACGACCTGGGCGACTTCCGGGTCGCGATGTGCGTGCAGTACGTCATGTGGGCGATCGGGCTGATCGGGATCCTGCGCTCACGCCGGCTGGCCCGCCGCCGCATGGCCGAGAGCGGCGTCGTCGTCCCGCCGATCCGCGACGTCATCGCCGCCCGCCGCCGTCGACGCCGAGACCAGCCGTGAACCTCTCGCGGTGGGCGCGGGTGAAGGCGTGCTCGCGCCACGACCACGCCGCGCGCTCCGGCGCCGCGGGCTCGGTGCAGGCGGCCCACCACCGCGCGTTGCGTTCCTGGCGCTCGAGCATGGCGTCGACCAGCCCCTGCCGCTGCTCGCGGTCGAGGCCGTATCCGTCGGCCGCGATCCACAGCTGATGGGCCTGCACATCAGGGCTCGGTGCGGAATCCTTTGACGAGACGCACCAGGTCCACGCCAGGTAGCCGACGTCCTCGAGCGGCTCGCCCGGCGCGGCGAGGTCGAAGTCGATGAGCGCGACCGGCAGCTCGGCACGGAAGACGGTGTTGTTGGGGCCGGGGTCGTGATGGCAGACGACGGGATCCGGGCCGGTCAGCCGGCTTCCGCGAGTCGCGTCGTGGAAGCGGCGCAGCAGCGCCGCGGCGGCGTGCACCTGGTCGTCGGCCCACGGGCGGAATCGGGCCGGGACCTCGCCGTCCAGAAAGCTCAGGATGTCGCGGCCGGCGGCATCGGTGCCCAGGTGGCGGGGTGCGCCGTCGAAGCCACGTTCTTCGAGCAGGCGGAGCAGCGCCGCGGTGAACTCGGAATGCGAACCGATGGGCCTGCGGACCGTGTCTCCCACGCGGACGACTCCCGGCGTGAGGCGGCCGCCGGTCAGTGGCTCTTCGACGGCCACGTGCGGGTGACCCTGAGCTCGTAGAGGTAGGCCTTGGTGATGTGGCCGCCGTACCTCCCGTCGATCAGGCCGCCGATGCAGTCGAACAGCCCGCGGCGCAGGTCGGGCCGGAGAGCGCGGTGCCCGGAGTACGTCGACAGCAGGTCGAGGTAGCCCTGCCGGTCGTAGGTGACGTCGGCGCGGTAGCGGCGGCGGACGGCCGGCTGGAACAGCGGCGAGTCGTCGACCTCATCGGTGATGGGCGCGATGTCGTCGGCCGGGGTGAGCCGCAGACCGGGCGGGGTGGCCGGGTCCCAGCGCTCGTAGCAGTCCTGCACGTGGGCGAAGAAGTCCGCCGTGCCGCCGAGCACGTGCTCGGTCGTCACCGTGGCCAGCGCGCCGCCGGGCCGCAGTACTCGCGCCACGCGTTCGCCTCGAATGCCGGGGTCCAGCCAGTGCCAGGCCGTGAACGACGCGACCAGGTCGGCCGAGGCCACCGGCGCACCCGCCGACCAGTGCTCGAACGCCGCTTCCACCACCTCGACCGGCTGCCCCGCGGTCCGTTCGCGCAGCACCGCCGCGAGGTTCGCCCCCAGCTCGACGGCGACCACCTCGGTGCCGTGCGCCACCAGCCGGCGGGTCGCCTGCCCGGTCCCCGGCCCGATCTCGACCACGCGGCGTCCGGGCGCCAAACCGGCCAGCTCGGCGAGGTCGTCGAAGATCGTCTCCGGATAGCCCGGCCGGCAGCGGTCGTAGAGCTCGGCGTCCTCGTCGAAGATCGTGCGCAGCTCCCGGTCCGCCATGGCGAGGATCGTGCCATGGCGGCCCCGGCGCGGCATCCGAGTTTCCCGCGACCACCCACGATGGTCATCCAGGATCGGTGTGGCGATGCTGTCGCCCCGACCACAGTTCCTTCACACACTCGGCGCAGCGATCTCACACCGTTGTGTGAAGGGGCAGGCGTTGCACTCGTCCGGCGCAGAACTTCGCGGATCGGTGAGATTCCTGGACGATTGAACGCGGAGAACCTCTGGAGATTGGTCGATTCTTGCGGAGCCCGAAGTCGGATTCGAACCGACGACCTACCGCTTACAAGGCGGTTGCTCTGACCAGCTGAGCTATTCGGGCAGGAGAGGAAACGGTACCCGAGCGGGCACCGTCCCCTCCACTGCGTCGGGCGGGGGCGCCGTCAGACGACGGCGCCGTAGTTCGGGTCTTCGCGGCTGCGCTTGTCGACCTTCTTCGGGGCCGGCGGCGGAGCCGGCTGCTTGTCCTCGAGCAGGATCGTGAGCGGCACGGCCGTGAAGTTCGACGAGTACGTACCGATCACGATGCCCAGGACGAGAGCCAGAGCGAAGTCGGACAGCGAGTCGCCGCCCAGGATGAGCAGGGCGATGAGGATGAACAAGGTGCTGGCGCCGGTGTTCACCGACCGCGGCAGGGTGTTGAGGATGGCCGTGTTGGAGACGTCGCTGAACTTCTCGCCGTCCTTGCGGGTCCACGTCTCGCGGATGCGGTCGAACACGACGACGGCGTCGTTGACGCTGTAACCGATGATCGTCAGCAGGGCCGCGAGGAAGATGCCGTCGAGCGGCTTGCCGATCCACGCGAAGATGCCGACGGTGACCACGACGTTCTGGAACAGCGCCACGACGGCGCCGGTGCCGAACGTCCAGCGGAACCGGATGGCGAGGTACGCCAGCTGTGCCGCCAGCGCCACCCCCAGCGCGATGAGCGCGTTGCGCTGCAGCTCGTCGCCGAGGCTGGGTCCGATCAGCTCGTCGCGGACCAGTTCGGAGCCGCCGCCGAGCTCGCCGATCGCCTCGATGACGGCGGCCGCCTGGTCGTCGGACATGTCACTGGCCCGGACGGTGATGTCGTCGTCGCCGGACTCCTGGACGATGGCGGTCGGGAACCCGGCGTCGGCCACGGCGGCGCGGGCGTCGTCGACGTCGATCGGCTCGGTCGTGGACACCTCGACCAGCCGGCCGCCGGTGAACTCGATGCCGAACTCGAGACCGCGGACGACGATGCCGCCGACGGCGAGCACGACCGCGACCGCGGAGATCAGAAGCCAGCGGAGCGGCCGGGTCATGAGCTGCGGGTTGCGCTCGCGCAGCCACAGCCGGACCCGGCCGTGGTGGGCCAGGCCACTGGCATGCGGGTGCTCGCGCAGCCAGCGGCGGTCGGCCACCCACTCGCACAGCACCCGGCTCAGAACCAGCGCCGACAGCAGCGATGCCAGCACACCGATGGTCAGCGTCACGCCGAAGCCACGGACCGGGCCGGAGGCCAGGAAGA
This sequence comes from Jiangella mangrovi, assembly GCF_014204975.1. Lineage (NCBI taxonomy): Bacteria > Bacillati > Actinomycetota > Actinomycetes > Jiangellales > Jiangellaceae > Jiangella > Jiangella mangrovi. Next base: position 1,264,130 of record NZ_JACHMM010000001.1, on the reverse strand, counting down.
ACAGCAGCCCGGCGGCCAGCAGCGTGGTGACGTTGGAGTCGGCGATGGCGGACAGCGCGTTCTTGAAGCCGTTCTGGACCGCGCCCCGCAGGCTCTTCGTCGTGCCGTCGACGTATTCCTCTCGGGCGCGTTCGAAGATCAGGACGTTCGCGTCGACGGCCATGCCGATGGCCAGGACGAAGCCGGCGAGGCCGGGCAGCGTCAACGTCGCCCCCAGCACGCTCAGTGCCGCGTAGGCGATGCCGGCGTATCCGACGAGCGCCAGGATGGCCATGAGGCCGACCATGCGGTACGCGATGCCGATGAAGATGGCGGTGGCGGCCATGCCGATGATCGCCGCCCAGGCGCTGGCCTCGATGGCCTCGTCACCGAGCGTCGGGCCGACGACGCGCTGCTCGACGGTGGTGACGTCGACGGGGAGCGCGCCGCCCTCGACCAGGGCGGCGAGGTCCTTCGCCTCCTCTTCGGAGAAGTCGCCGGTGATCTCGGTCTGGCCGCCGCGGATGCCGACGCCGCACTGGACGCTGGTGGTGACGTTGGGCGAGGAGATGACGGTCTCGTCGAGGACGATCGCGATGCGCCGGCGGGGGTCGCCGTCGGGCTGGCAGGCGGCCTCGCTGGTCAGGTTGGCCCAGGTGTCGCCGCCGTTGCCGGTGAAGTCGAGGGTGACGAGCCAGCCGCCGCGCTGGACGTCGAAGATGGCGTCGGCGCCGTCGATCTCCTCGCCGGTCATGGCCGTCGGGGCGAGCAGCAGCGGCTGGCCGGACTCGTCCGGCAGCACCAGCTGGTCCTCGCCGCCGGGCGCCGGGGTCTCGCCGGGTGCGGGCGTCTCGGCCGGGGCGGCCGGGTCGGTGGGTGCCGGGGTGGTGCCGGCGAGCACGTCGGTGCCGGTGTCGCCGGTGGAGGTCGAAGGCTCGATGGCGCCGCCGACGCTGCCCTCGGTGGCGGGCGGCGTGGCGGGTGGCGTGGCCGGCGGCGTCTCGGCCGGCGGGGTCGCGGGCGGCGTCTCACCCGGAGCAGGTGTCTCCACCGGAGGCAGGCCGGAGGTGTCGTAGCCGGTGACGGCGTGCACCGTCAGCTGGGCGGTCTGGCCCAGGGCGTCGGCGGCCTCGCGCGGGTCGGAGACCCCGGGCAGCTCGACGATGATGCGCCGGTCGCCGGACCGGCTGAGCGACGGTTCGGAGACGCCGAGGGCGTCGACCCGGCGCCGCAGCACCTCGAGGGCGCGGTCGGTGGACTCGGCGTTGGCCTCGACGGTGTCGGTGCTCTGCGTCTCGAGGACGATCTGCGCACCGCCCTCGAGGTCGAGGCCGAGGTTCGGGGAGGCGGTGAGGGTGACGAAGGCGGAGCCGGCCAGCACCAGCAGGGCGGTGACGGCGCGGGCCGCGCGGCCGCCGTCGGACGCGCCGTCGCCGCGCTTCTTCGCGCGCCGTCTGAACAGTGCGTACGTGACCAGGATGACGGCCGTCGCACCGCCGACGAGGTAGAGCGCGGTCATGCGATCCACAGGAGTCTCCAAAGGGCGTACCCGGCGGCGCTGGCACAGGCCGGCGCGCCGTCGGGCGAGGAAGGCAGGGGACGTCTACTGCTGGGTCGCGGGCGGGCCGCGCTGCGGATCGGTGGGCGTCCACGCGGAGTCCGCGGGCACCCGGTCGGCCGGACCGGAGCCGGCGTCGACGAGGAAGAGATCGAGCGGCCCGACGACGGTGCTCGCGGGCGCGGGCGGCGCGTAGCCGAGCTTGGCGGTGCCGCCGGCGGCGACGGCGACGGTGTCCGGGACGTCGTCGGCACCGGCGACGGCGGAGGCCGACGGGTATCGGTCGCCACCCGCGCGGTCGGCCGACGCGGCGGCCGGCGGGCCGGACGAGATGAGCATGAGGGCGCCGGAGAGCAGGATGGCGGGGAGCGTCCAGGTCTTCCGGAGCACGCGGCTGCCCGCGCGGCCTCCGGAGCGGTGACCGGACACTGTTCGACCTCCTGACACGCCGTCGCAGGGGCACATGACGATCCGTCCCCGAACCGCGCCAACCATACCCGCTACCCCGGGGGCGTACGATAAGGAGGACCCGTACCTGTCAGGGAAGAAGTGACCCAATGCCTAGTATCGGTACGCCTGAGCTGATCATCGGCCTCATCGTCATCTTCCTGCTCTTCGGGGCGAAGCGGATGCCCGAGATGGCCCGCGGCATCGGCCAGTCGCTGAAGATCTTCAAGACCGAGATGGCGGCCAAGCCTGCCGACAGCGATGCGTCGAACGCCGTCATCGTGAACCCGGCGCCGGCTCCCGCCCAGGCACCGACCGCCCAGGCAGAGGCCGCGCAGGCGACCCCTGCTCCGGCTGCCGAGGCCCCGTCGGCCGCTACCGAGACCCCGGCCGCGCCGGCTGCCGCTCCGGCCGAGCCGCAGGCCCGCCCGGCGCAGTAGCAGGCAGCTCGCCCAGTTCCGCGAGGCCGGCGTCGGCCAGGTCGCGCGCTCGCCGTGCGGCCGTGTCGTCGCCGGCCGCCTCGTGGCTGTCGGCGAGCTTGCGCAGCGTCACGACCTCGTAGTACAGCCCGCCGAGCTCGCGCAGCAGGTCCAGCGCGTGCTCGAAACAGTCGACGGCGCGGTCGTACGCGCCGAGCCGGTGGTGGGCGAAGCCGAGGGTGTCCCACGTGGCCGCTTCGGCGAGCCGGTCGTCCAGGCCCTGCAACGCGGTCAGCGCCTGGCCGGCGAACTCCAGTGTCCGCTGGTACCGCCCGAGCATGGCGTGCGCCCAGCCGACGGCGTTGAGTGCGCCTGCCAGCCCAGCCGGCTGGCCGATGCGGCGGAACAGCTCCAGCGCGGCGAGGTCGTGGTCGAGCGACTCCTCGTGCCGCCCGGTGCGCTCCTTGACCACGCCCAGCGATCGCTGCGTGCGGGCCTGCCCGACGAGGTCGCCGCGGGCCGCGTACAGCTCCAGGGCCCGTTCCAGGTGGGCGCGCGCGTCGTCGTGCCGGTCGAGGTAGCCGTGGGCGCGGCCGAGCAGCCGGTGCAGGTGCGCTTCGGCCTCGGTGTCGTCGAGCTCGCGGACGGCCAGCAGCGCCGAGCCGTTGACGCGGGCGATGTCGCGCCACCGGCCGCGCCAGTCCAGGTCGATGGTGTGTGCCCAGGCCAGCTGCCAGGCGTGGACGGGGTACCCGCGGTCGGCGGCGGCGTCGACCGCGGCCAGCAGGGTGCGCCGCTCGGCGGCGAACCAGGCCCGGGCGGCGTCGGCGCCGCGCAGCGGCTCGGCGACGTCCGGGGCCGCCGACGGCGGCGGCTGCGGCTCGAACGTCTCGCGGTCCGAGCGCAGGAACCCGCTGGCCAGGAGCGCCGTCGCGAGGTAGTGGTCGAGCAGCCGGCCCAGCGCCGGGCGGGATCCCGGTCCGGCCAGCTCGCGGGCGTACGCGCGCAGCAGGTCGTGCGCGGACCAGCGCCCGGGCGTGTGCTCGGTGAGCAGGTGCGCCCGGGTGAGCTCGCCCAGCAGTGACCGGACGGTGTCGGCGTCCTGGTCGGCGAGGGCGGCGGCCGCGGGGGCGCCGATGTCCGGGCCCGGCGTGGAGCCGACCAGCCGGAACAGCCGCGCGGCCGGACCGCTCAGGCCGTCGTAGGACCACGAGAACACCGAGCGCAGGTCGATGGTGGCGTCGTCGGCGGCGAACGCCTCGAGCCCGCCGCTGGCCGCCCGCAGCTGCGCGACCAGGTATTCCAGCGACTCGGGCTGGCCGGCGACACGGGCGGCGGCGACGGCGAGCGCCAGCGGCAGCCGAGCGCACAGGGTGACCAGCTCGTCGACGGTGTCCGGCTCGGCCGCGACGCGGTCGCCGCCGATGCGCCGGGTCACCAGCTCGCGGGCGTCGGCGGCCGGCGGCAGGTCCAGCGTGACGGCCCGGGCGCCGGCGGTCGCCGTCAGTCCGATCAGCTGGTCGCGGCTGGTCACCAGCGTCAGGCAGTCCGCCGAGCCGGGCAGCAGCGGCCGCGCCTGCCGGGCGTCGCGGGCGTTGTCGAGCAGCACCAGGACGCGGCGTCCGGCCAGCATGCTGCGGTACAGCGCGGCCTGGCCGTCGGCGTCGGCGGGGATCAGCTCGTGCGGCACCCGCAGCGCGTCGAGGAAGCCGCGGATCGCGTCGGTCGGGTCGACGGGCGGCCGGTCCGGGTCGAAGCCGCGCAGGTTGACGTAGAGCTGGCCGTCGGGGAACCGGTCCGCGACCCGGTGCGCCCAGTGCACGGCCAATGTCGTCTTGCCGACGCCCGCGGTGCCGGAGACGGTCGCGACGGGTGCCGTGGTGGCGGCGTGGTCGAGCAGCGCCAGCGCGTCGGCGCGGCCGACGAAGTCCGGCACGTCGGCCGGGAGCTGCCGGGGGACCGGCCGGGCCGACGTCCTGGTCTGCGGCGGCGGCTCGGCCAGCAGCCGCGCGTAGACCGCCTGCAGCTGCGGCCCGGGGTCGGTGCCCAGTTCGGTGACCAGCCGCGCACGCACCCGCTCGTACTGCACCAGTGCCTCGGCCCGGCGCCCGGAGCGCTCCAGCGCACCCAGCAGCAGCGCCCAGGACGGCTCGCGCAGCGGGTGGGCGGCGGTGAGCTCGCGCAACTCGGGGACGAGGTCCGCGGGCCGGCCCAGGTCGAGGTCGAGGGTGATCCGCCGCTCCCGCGCCGCGAGATGGCGCTCCTCCAGCCGCGGGGCCTCCGTGCCGGACAACCACTCGGAGTCCACGTCGTCGAACGGCCGGCCGCGCCAGAGTTCGAGCGCCTCGGCGAGGCAGGCGCGCTGGCGCAGCGGGTCGGCGTTGCCGTCGGCCCGCTCGAGCAGCCGCTCGAACCGCAGCACGTCGACGGCGGCCTCGTCGGCATGCAGGACGTAGCCGGTGGCGGAGGTCTCGATGAGGTCCGCGCCGAGCAGCGTCCGCAGCCGGGTGACGTAGGTCTGCACGCTGCGGCGCGGGTTGGCCGGCAGGGCGTCGCTCCACAGCGCGGCGACGAGCTGCTGGACGGTGACCGTGCGGCCGGCCGACAGCGCCAGCACCGCGATCAGCGCCCGCAGCCGGCCTGTCGTGACCTCGACCGGCCGCCCGCCGGCCCGCAGGCGCATGGGGCCGAGCAGGTCGATCTCGACTGGGGTGCTCACTCCTCCTATGACAGCCGAGGAGCCGCGACGGTTGCACCCGCGGTCTCACCGGTCGAGAGGACGCGGTCCGGCAGCTCGACGGTGCCGGCTCCGGTCAGCTTCAGGGTGCGGAGCCGCAGCCGGCCGCCGTGCACCGCGACGGTGACGTCGACGCCGTCGACGCCCCCGCCCCCGGCCGCCTGCGTCACCGTCCCCCACGCGTCGCCGCTCGCCCAGAACCAGGTGACCGGGCCGCCGGTGAGGTCGGCCGGGGCGAAGCGGAGCCCGCCGCTCACGCCGTCGTACCCGAAGCCGGTGAAGGCGACCAGCGTGCCCCACGCCGCCATGGCGCGCACGTAGTGGTGGCCGCACTCGGCCTCGTCGAACGGGTTTCGGCGGCGGCCGTCGAAGCGGCTGCGGACCGCCTCGACGACGCGCACGCCGTCGTCGGCGAGCCCGGCCTGCAGCAGGCCGATGGCCGCGGTGTACTCCAGCCCTGTCCACACCTCGGCGAAGTACGGGAACGGTCGGGCCGGGCGGTTGCCGCGGGGGTAGGAGGCGACCAGCAGCCCCGGCTCGCCGGCCAGGGCGTAGCTGCGCTTGGGGTTGAAGGGCGCGCCCGGCGCGGTGCGGTCGTTGTGCCGCACGATGCTCTGCAGGGTCGTGCGCACGTGCGCGTCGTCGAGCAGGTCGCCGAGCCCGGTCAGCCGCGCCACGTGCTGCCCGACCAGCTGGTCCGTGAGGCAGCCGTCGCCGATCTGCAGCTCCGGCTCGGTGAGGTCGCGGGCGCCGATGCCGGGCAGCCGGAGTCCCGGCGCGATGGCGTCCTCGCTGCCCGGCGGGCGGATCTCGTGCCGGTAGTACTCGCCGTTGAACAGGTGCGCGTCGATCCAGGCACTGCCGCGGGCGAACAGGTCCGCGCAGGTGGCGGCGAACTCGTCGTCGCCGAGGTGCCGGGCCATCTCCTCCGCGGCCCGCAGCGCCGCCAGGTACCAGCTGCCGACCTGCGGGTTCGGGCCGAAGTACTCGACGTCCATGGTGTTGTGCTGGGAACCCTCCATGACGCCGTCGCGGTCGGCGTCCCAGCCGCCGGGGATCCAGGCGAACTCCAGCGCGCGCCGCGCGGCCGGCCAGAGCGAGCGCAGCAGGTCGTCGTCGCCGCTGAGCCGCCATTCGCGGTGCAGCTTGACCAGGCAGCCCATCTGCCCGTCGGCGGCCGCCACGCCGTGCTCGCGCGACCGGTCCAGCGGTAGCTCCAGCCGGAAGCTCATGTGGCCGTCGTCGGCGGTGGCGTGGTGGAACTCCAGCTCGCGCATGGACCGCGCCAGCTCGCCGAACAGGTACGGCGTCGTGTGCTCGTAGTTCCACACGTGCGTGCAGTTGCCGTAGCAGCTGCCGCTGTCGTCGTGGCAGCCCTCCCAGCCGTAGAACCGGCCGTCGGCGGCGCGGAAGCAGGTCGGCGAGCGCAGCGTGCTGACGTTGCTCAGCGCGGCCTCGACGAGCGCGGCCGGCAGGTCGGCGCCCGTCAGCGCGGCGACGAAGGCGACGGTGCGCCCCTCGAGGTCGGCCAGCTTCGGCGCGGTCGCGTTGACGACGTCCCAGGCGTCGTCGTACAGCGAGGCGTAGTGGTTGCCGATCACGGTCTCGCCGCGCCAGTCGCGCCGGTTCGGGAAGTGCCAGGTCAGCAGGAACGTGAACGCGTGCGTCTCGCCCGGCCCCAGCATGCGCAGGGCGGCGACGGAGGCCACCGGCTCGCCGTCCGCCGGCCGCTCGTCCAGTCGTCCGTCGGCCGCGAGGTCGTCCCAGAAGTCCAGCAGCGGTCCGCCCCAGCTCGACCCGGCCCACGCCGTGCGCACGGTGACGTCGTCCTCGTCCAGCACGGCGAGGGCGAGCGAGCCCCACTGCTCGTCCTGCCGGTCGGCCCCGTTGCCGGACCGCAGCACCACGCCGTCGGGCCGCGGTTCGTTGCGTGGATCCGTGCCGGGGTTGCGGACGCTGCCGGCGACCGTGACGGGGATCGGCTCGGTCCCGGTGTTGGTGACGGCGTAGCGCAGCACCGCGACCGGCAGTGAGCTGGCGTCGACGTCGGCCGGGACCAGCGGGTTGAACGCCTGCAGCCGCACCGATACCGGCACGTCCGGGTCGTCGAGGCACACCTGGCCCAGCGGGTAGGCGGCCAGGAACTCCGAGCGGGCGAACCGCGGCAGGCTGTGGTTGGGCACCGCGGCGCCCTCCCAGCCCTCGTACAGGACGGGGTCGACGGGGCCCTCGAGCGCACGGACGACGTCGCCCGCCCGGACGGCGAAGAAGCTGTCGCGCGGCGCGAAGCCCTTGGCCGGCTGGTTGCGGATCTCCCAGTCGCGCAGGTCGCCGCGGCCGCCCAGCGACACGGTCCCGGCGCCGATGCCGCCGAGCGGGAGTGCGATGCGCAGCGAGTGGTCGGCGTCGTACCGGCGCAGGACCGGCCAGTCAGGCGTCAGCGTCATCATCCGACCTCACGTGCAACGCCGTTCCATGTCAAGCCTGAAAGGGCCGCTCCGAGACGATGACGGCGAGCGTCCTGCGCCCGACCCGCCGCTCGACGGTCCGCACACCGGTCTGCCCGAGGGCCGCCAGCCGGGCGGTCACCTCGTCGATCTGCACCGGCGTGATGCCGTGACCGGGCTTGTCGAGCAGCCGCTCGCCCAGCACCAGCCGCCCGCCCGGCGCCAGCACGGCGATCAGCCGGGCCAGGCCGGCGTCGCGGTCGGACCAGTGGTGCATCGAGGCGAGCGTGTAGATCGCCGTGAACGTGGCGTGGTCGAACGGCACGTCCTCGGCGCCGGCCACGCGGACGTCGGCGCCCGGAACCCGCTTGCGGGCCATGGCGACGAACGTCTCGGACGGGTCGACGGCGGCAGCGCGCTCGGCGCCGACGACCCGGGCCGCCAGCTCGAGCCCGACGCCCGGGCCGCAGCCGACCTCGAGGACGTGGTCGCCGGGGCGCAGCGCCGCGACGTCGACCACCGCCCGGTTCGCCTCCGGATGGCGGTTGAACCAGGCGTAGAGCCGCGCCCCGACGGCGCCGAATCCCGTCATCGGCCCAGGCTAGGGGAGACCGATGAACGGCGGCGTGCGCGTGCCGGCCAGCTCGCCGGCGCGGACCCGGACCACGCTGATCGGCGCGCCGACCACGCGGTCGGGCAGGTCGTAGACGGCGAGGTAGACGCCGGGCGGCACGTCGACGAAGCCGAACCAGCCGGAGCCGTCGCTGACCTGCGTCCGCGTCTCGCCGTCGCCGACCACCGGCTTCAGGGTGACGCTGACGCCGTCGAGCGCGGCGCCGCTGCGCAGCCGCAGCGTGCCGGCCACGTTCCCCGTGGTCGGGTCCTCCTTCCACGGCATGGACGGGACGGCGGCGTCCTCGGCGAACGGGGCGTCCGGGCCGGTGGTGAGCGCGGCGGCCAACTCGGCCCGCTCAGCGTCCTTCACCGCCGGGGACCCGGCGGCCGCCGTCAGCGACGGGTTCGCGTAGGAGTAGCCGCTCCAGCCGGCGACGGTGTTGCCGGCGGCCGTGGGGGTCAGCAGGTCGTGGACCTGCTGGACGCTGTCGTCGATCTCGTTGAGGTACAGCGCCGGCCCGGACACCGTCTGCCGGTCGCCCTGCCAGTCGGCCAGGACTTCGTTCCACTCGGCGAACATCTGCGCCTGGTCGGGCATCCACTCGCGCTTGTAGTTCATGGCGACGACGGTGTCGATGATCCCCTCGTCGAGCCAGCCCTTCCAGTCCTGCAGGACCTCGGCGTACGTGCGAGTCTGCTCCCAGCCGCCAACGCTCTGCGGGCCGAAGCCGTAGGTGATGCCGTCGTTGCTCAGCCGCACCGTCGGGTCGATCTCGAAGATGCCGAGATAGATGCGGCGGACGATGCTGGTGATCTGCTCGCGCCGCCACTCGGTGAACTGGGCGTCCGACGGCGCCGGCACGTCGGTGCGGCCCGTGGCGGCCTGGAACCGCGCGATCGACGTCTCGCTGTAGCCCCAGTCGCTGTGCGTGGTGGTGGAGCTGTGGTCCGGGTAGCGGATGTAGTCGAGGTTGATGCCGTCGACGTCGTACTCGCGGACGATGCTCTGGATGGCGCCGACGACGTAGTCGCGGGCGGCCGGGTTGGCGGGGTCGAGGAAGCTGTTGTTGCCGACCAGTTCCGTGCCGTCGGCGCGCCGGTTGAGCCAGCGGTCGGCCCCGGCGGCGCTCGGGCCGTGGGTGTTGAAGACGTGGTCGGGCGAGCGCGGCGCCGTCGCCGAGTTCCACAGCGTGCCGAAGTTGACCCACGCGTGCACCTCGAGCCCGGCGGCGTGCGCCTGCTCGATGACCTCGTCCAGCGGGTCGTACGGCGCCGGCGCGATGGCGGCGTCGGTGCGTGGGTAGTCGGCGCGGTTGCAGAAGCAGTCGTAGCGGCGGGCGACCTGCACGATCAGCGCGTTCGCGTTGACCTCGAGCGCGTCGCCGACGAGCTCCTCGACCTGCGCGGGCGTGTAGATGCCCTCGTTGAAGGCGTCGGCCCAGTAGCCGCGCCACTGCTCCGGGGGCGCGTCCTGAGCCGCCGGGGCGGCGGTGGTCGAGGGAGCGCCGGCGACGGCCAGGACGAGTGCCACGATGGCGGGAAGTGTGAGGCGACGTCGGCTCACGCTGGTCCTCCTCGATGGACTAGACCAATATGGGCCCTAAGTCTGGAAGACTTTGCCCGATACGTCTACAGGGGGGTGCGGGCGTGGCGAAATATCACTCGATCCGGGACGAGATCCTCGACCTGGTGGCAGAGCTCGGCGTCGGCGACGCGTTGCCGGCCGAGCGTACCTTGGCGCCAAGGTTCGGGGTCTCGCGCATGACGCTGCGCCGGGCCGTCGAAGAGCTGGTGCGCGAGGGGCGGCTGGTCCGCCGGCAGGGAGCCGGCACGTTCGTCGCCGGTCCGAAGATCGCCCAGGGGCTGGCGGTGACGTCGTTCTCCGAGGACATGCGCCAGCGCGGCGCCGTCCCGTCCAGCCGCACGCTGGCCGTCGACGACGTGCTGGCGGGCGCGCCGCTGGGCCGCCGGCTGGAGATCTCACCGGGCGAGAGCGTGGTGCGCGTGACCCGGCTGCGGCTGGCCGACGACGCGCCCATGGCGGTCGAGACGCTGCACGTCCCGCGCAGCATCGCGCCCGGGCTCGACGGCGGCATGCTCGCCGACGGCTCGTTCTACGAGCTGCTGCACGACGTGTACGGGCTGGAGCTGTCCGGCGGCGTGCAGACCATCGAGGCGACGGTCACCGACGAGACGGAGTCCGAGCTGCTCGGGGTGCCGCTGCACTCGCCGGCGTTCCTGTTCGAGCGCATCTCGCGCGACGCCGAGGGCCGGGTGGTCGAGTTCGTCCGCTCGGTCTACCGCGGCGACCGCTACCAGTTCCGCGTCGAGTTGCAGCCGGCCCGCCGGCCGGCCAGGGCGGCCGAGTGAGGAACTCCGAGCTCGACCGGCTGGCGACGGAGGGACGGCTCGCCGCAGCCGCCGACCTGGATCTCCGGTCCACCCGCGAGCAGGTCGACCTGATGGCCGAGCAGGACCGGGTGGCGGTCGACGCCGTCGCCGCGACCCGCGACCGGCTGGTCGAGGCGGTCGACGCGACGGTGGTCCGGTTGCGCCGCGGCGGCCGGCTCATCGAGGTGGGCGCCGGCACGCCGGGCCGGCTCGCCGTCCTCGACGTCGCCGAGTGCCGGCCCACCTTCGGTGTCGACGAGCGGCAGGTGGTCGCCGTCATGGCCGGGGGTTTCGACGCGGTCCGCTCGGCCGCCGAGCACGACGAGGACGACCACGACGGCGGCCGCTCCGACCTGTCGGCGCTGGGGCCCGGGCCCGATGACGTCGTCGTGGCGGTGAGCGCGTCGGGCCGCACGCCGTACGTGCTGGGCGCCCTGGCCGCCGCCCGCGCGGCCGGCGCGTACACCGTCGCCGTCGTCAACAACGCCGGCTCGCCCATCGCCGCCGCCTGCGACGTCGCCGTCGAGGCCCTCACCGGCCCCGAGGTGGTGGCCGGCTCCACCCGGCTCAAGGCCGGCACGGCGGCGAAGCTGGTGCTCAACACCATCTCGACGCTGGTCATGGTGCAGCTCGGGCACACCCACGGTGACCTCATGATCGACGTGCGCGCCACCAACGACAAGCTGCGCCGCCGGGCGCAGCGGATCGTCCAGGAGGCCACCGGCGAGTCCGACGAGGCGGTCGCTGCCGCGTTGGCGGCCGGCGGCGACGAGACCAAGACGGCGACGGTCATGCTGCTGGCCGGGGTGGGCGCCGACGAGGCACGCCGCCGGCTCGCCGCGGCCGGCGGTTACGTGCGCGCGGCGATCGCGTAGGCGATCTCGAGCACTCCGAGCAGCAGCGTGACCAGCGCGACCAGGCCGGGCAGCTTGCCGTCGGGCAGGGCGCGGTCGGCGTGCAGGGCCTCGTGCGAGCGGCGGTAGCGGCGCCGGGCCAGCACCAGGACCAGTAGCGCGACCGGCGCGACCACCAGCCCGAACACCACCGCGGCCGGGCCCAGCGGCTCCGCTGCCAGCCGGCTGGCCAGGACCACGCCCACCAGCAGGGCGAGCGACGTGCGGATCCAGGCGAGCGCCGTCCGCTCGTTCTGGGCGCCGCGGTCGTACGTCTCCTCGGTCATGACGTCACGGCGCGACGAGCACGACGACGATGACGATGGCCGCCACCGCCAGCCCGAACGCCAGCACCGGCGCCAGCGCGGGCGACGGCAGCGGCCGCGACTCGCGCAGCGCCTTCTCGGCCCGGGCCCAGCGGACGAACGCCATGACGCTGCAGGTGGCGCCGAGCAGCGCCAGCGCCACCACCAGCACCAGCCGCAGCGCCGTGTGCTCCGGGATCTCGAGCGCCTCGAGCGCGATGCCGGCCGCCAGCAGCGCGAGCGCCGTCCGGATCCAGGCCAGGAAGGTCCGCTCGTTGGCGAAGGTGAAGCGCGGGTCGGGCTCGCTGCCGGACTCGTAGACACTGCGCGGCCAGCGCCGGTCGTCGGTCATGTGCCGTCACTCTCGACCTGGTACGTCGTCCGCGACGGCGACTCGGCACCGCTGCGGCGGTGCCGTCCCGCTCCCCGCTGGGCCGGCAGCCGCGGGTGCGCGGACCGGGCGGCGTGGTCGGCCGCGCGAGCCTCGACGGGCGGCGGTGGCGGCGGCGTCTCCGTGGTGGCGGGGGCCGGAGCCGGCGCCGCGGGCTCCGCCTGCGACCGGGGCTTGAGCGGTTCCGGGTGGGGGAGACGGCCCAGCATCTCCGGCGTGACGGGGTCGGGCCGGCCCGGTTCGGGGCGGGCCGCGGGCTCCGGGCTGGCCGCCGGCTCCGGGCGGGCCGCGGCCTCGGGCTCCGCCGGCACCGGTTCCGGTTCCGGTTCCGGCTCGAGGGTGATGGGCCGGGTCGGCCGGGTGACGTCGGGTTCGACGATGGGCTCCGGGACCTCGGGGTCGGGGGTCACCCGCCGCGCCCGCCGGCCGGCGCCGCGCGAGGCGGCGGGCTGGGCGAACGGGTCGGTGGCAGGGTCGAGCCACTCGATGCTGGTGGCCTCGCCGTGGCCGTGCACCGCCACGAGGTCGTCGATCGAGCTCCACAGGCTGGTGGCCGGGTGCGTCGAGGCCCAGCGCAGTGCCACGTGCCCGTCGGCGAAGACGACGCCGTAGGCCACCACCCCGACCCCGGAGACTCCGGTGTAGTCGACGTGGCGGACGAGGGCGAACCGTCGAGGGAGCATCGACCACCGTTACGTTGGGAAATCTCGCGGGCAGGCCGGAGTCACCCCCGTGTCCCTCAGGCCTGTGCAGCCACATCATCGTCGATGTGTCGCGATCCTGTCACGGCGGCCCGCCGGTGACGCCCGGAGCCCGGGTCGGCGCCCGGCGGAGCAGTGACGCGGGTTACGGTACGTCCCGACTCTCAGTAATTCCTCCCAGGAGTGATCGCATGGACCCACGACTGCAGCCTCAGACCCCCGAAGTCGACCCCATGGTGACCTCCGCCGTCATGAACGTGCGCGATCGCTTCGGCGCCGAGGGCCTGCGCGACCTCATGGCCCTCGCCCAGATGGAGCTGCGCAACGTCGAGGCGGCGGAGCGGCGGCTGGCCGCGCTGTCCGAGCCGGCCACCGCGCCGGAGCCCGCGGACTCCGCCGACACGCAGGCCTGGCTCGCCTACACCGACGCCGAGCCGGAGCGCGACGACCGCCGCTGACGCCGTCGGGCCGCGGTCAGATCGCCCGCAGCGCCGTCAGGATCTCAGTGGCCCAGCGCGAGACGTCGTGGCTGGTCACGTGGTCGCGCAGCAGCTTCATGCGCTGCTCGGCCTCGGCCGGGTCGAGGCGCATCGCGGTCAGCATGGTCCGCTTCAGCCCGTCGATGTCGTGCGGGTTGACCAGGAAGGCGCCGTCGCCGAGCTCGTCGGCGGCGCCGGCGAACTCCGACAGCACCAGCGCCCCGCGCAGGTCCGAGCGGGCGCTGACGTACTCCTTGGCCACCAGGTTCATGCCGTCGCGCAGCGGCGTGACCACCATGACGTCGGCGGCGAGCAGCAGCGCCACCAGCTCGGTGCGGTCGTACGACGAGTGCAGGTAGTGCACCGCGGGGTGTCCGATGCGGCCGTAGTCGCCGTTGATGCGCCCGACCTGCAGCTCGATCTCGTCGCGCAGCGTCTGGTAAGCCTCGACCCGCTCGCGGCTGGGCGTCGCCACCTGGACCAGGACGGCCTCGTCGGGCGTGACGGAGCCCTCGGCGAGCAGCTCGCCGAACGCCTTGAACCGGTGCCCGATGCCCTTCGTGTAGTCGAGGCGGTCGACACCGAGGAGGATGTGCTGCGGCGAGCCGACCTCCTCGCGGATGGTGGCCGCGCGCTGCTGGACCTCGGGGTCCTCGGCCAGCCGCGCCACCTCTTCGACCTGGATCGAGATGGGGAACGCCCGGGCCAGCACCTCGCGGCCGTCCTCGAGGACGAGGGCGTCGTCGCGCAGGACGGCCGACGTGAACGTCTCGGCCAGCGACTCGAAGTTGCTGGCGGCCCCGGCCCGCTGGAACCCGACGAGGTCGGCGCCGAGCAGTCCCTCGAGGATCTGCCGGCGCCACGGCAGCTGGGCGAACAGCTCCGTGGGCGGGAACGGGATGTGCAGGAAGAAGCCGATCTTGAGGTCGGGGCGCAGCTCGCGCAGCAGCTGCGGCACCAGCTGCAGCTGGTAGTCCTGGATGAACACGACGGCGTTCTGAGCGGCGACGGAGGCCGCAGCCACGGCGAATCGGCGGTTGACGGCGCGGTAGGCGTCCCACCATTCACGGTGGTATTCCGGCTGGACGATGACGTCGTGGTACAGCGGCCAGAGCGTGGCGTTCGAGAATCCCTCGTAGTAGAGGGCGATCTCCTCGGCCGACATGGGAACGGCGACGAGGTCCATGTCGTCGGTCGAGAACGGGGCCGGGGCGTCGTCCGGTGAGCCGGTCCAGCCCACCCAGGCTCCGTCGTAGGCTCGCATCACCGGAGCCAGGGCGGTGACCAGTCCGCCGGGGCTCCTGCGCCAGCTGGTCGCGCCATCGGCCGTCGACACCCGGTCGACCGGCAGCCGATTGGCGACTACGACGAAGCTACTCGTTCCAGTCGTGGACAAATGGGGCCTCCTCGTGCCGACAACGGTAACCGAGTTGTGTTGCATGGTTGTCACAGCCCTTGCCTACGATGGCTGACATGGACTCCCACGAGCGCGCGATCCTCGACTTCGAGCACCGCTGGTGGAAGTACCCAGGAGCCAAGGAACAAGCAGTGCGCCGAGAGTTCGGCATGTCGGCCACGCGGTACTACCAGGTGCTCAACGCCCTCATCGATCGGCCCGAGGCGTTGGCGCACGACCCACTGCTGGTGCGGCGGCTGCGACGGCAGCGCTCGCGCCGTACGCGCACCGGTTCCGGGCGCTCGCTCGCCGCGGAGGCATGAGCGGCCGCGCCAGTCCATACGACAGTGTCGCCGATCTTGATCATCGGCGCCAGGGCCGAGTGCCTCGCATGGACACAGGCCGGTGGCGTACTCTCCTGGTCCTGTGACGATGAGTGACCGGCTCCAGCGGCTCTGGCCGTCCCTCGTCGCCCTCGTCGGAACCGTCGCGGTCGTCCTCGCACTGCTCTGGTACTTCGGCGACGACGTCGAGGACAGCAGCCCGGACGACGTCGCGGCGGGTGACGCCGCCGGCGCGGAGCCCCCGGCGACCGAGCCTCCCGCCACCGAGCCGCCCGCGACGGAGCCTCCGCCGACCGACGCGCCGACGGACGCGCCCACCGAGCCGAGCGAGCCCGTCACCGCCGACCCCGACGTCGTCGAGCCGCTGGGTGTGCTGAACCAGACCGGCGAGCCCGGCATCGAGGAGCAGGCCAGCGAGCGGTTCGAGGACGGCGGCTGGGAGGTCGCCGCCATGAGCGAGTTCACCGGCACCGTCCCCGAGACCACGGTCTACGTGCCCGAGGGCATGGAAGAGGCCGCCGAGGCGCTCATGGCGCAGTTCCCCGAGATCGGCCGCCAGCGCCCCACCGTCGAGCCGTTCAACGACACCCGCCTGGTCGTCGTGCTGGCCGAGGACTACCTCGACGAGGTCGAGTCGGAGTGACGCCCGAGCTGCGACCCCTGTCCGGCCTGCTGGACCGCACCCTCGTGGCTCTCGACTTCGACGGCGTGCTGTCGCCGATCGTGCCCGACCCCGCCAGCGCCGTCGCGCTGCCCGGCACCGCCGAGGTCCTGACGGCGGTGGCCGCGCGGGTGGCCCGGGTCGCCGTCGTTACCGGCCGGCCCGCCGCCGACGCCGTCCGCCTCGGTGGGCTGGCGGACGTGCCCGGCCTGGTCGTGCTCGGTCACTACGGGCTGCAGCGCTGGTCCGGCGGCACGCTGAGTACTCCCGACAGCGACGACGGCGTCGACGTCGCCCGCCGCCGGGCGACGGAGCTGGCCGCAGCCCGACCCGGGGTCACCGTCGAGGACAAGCACCACTCGGTGGCGCTGCACACCCGGTCCGCCGCCGACCCCGCCGCCGCCCTGGCCGAGCTGCGCCCCCACGCCGACGCCGTCGCCGCCGAGGCCGGCCTGCAGGTCACGCCCGGCCGGTTCGTGCTCGAGCTGCGGCCCGTGGGGGTCGACAAGGGCGTCGCCATCCGGTCCCTGGTCGCCGAGACCGGCGCCGCGGCCGTCCTCTACGGCGGCGACGACCTGGGCGACCTGCCCGCGGTGGCGGCGGTGCGCGACCTGGTGTCGTCGCGCGCCATCGAGGCCGGGCTGGTCGTCTGCTCCGACGCCGAGGAGGCATCGGCCGACCTGCGGGCCGCGGCCGACGTCGTCGTCCCCGGTCCGCCCGGGGTCCAGGCCCTGCTCCGCGAGCTCGCCGCGCTCGACTGACCTTGCACGCCTGGCGACGTGCTTGGCACGGCTCATCGTCGCTCGGGTGTCCGTTTCGTCCCATCTCCAGGGTGGCCAGCCGTGCCAAGGCGCTCGCGAGGCGCCGCTCCGCGAGTGGCGCGAACCCCGGCGGCGCTGCCACCATCACGAGGTGGAGCTCTCCATCACCCTCACCGACGAGGAGGTTGCGGCGCTACAGCGCCCTTGCCGAACGTTCGGGTCGATCGCCCGAGGAAGAGGCGCTGATCGCGATCCGCGAGTACCTTGCCCAAGCGGCCCGGATGCGTGAGCTCGAGGTCCGAGTCGTCGCCGGGCCAGAGCACGTGCGGCGTCGCCCACTCGAGTGACGACCATCCACGATGCGATACAGATTTGTCTCGTATCGCGGACTCGTCCTGTCTGGATCCAAACGTGCCACGTAGTGTGACCATCAGTTGTCCTCATCCAGAGGAGCCGAGGGACCGGCCCGTCGAAGCTCCGGCAACCGTCCGCGCCGACCCGCGCGACGACGGTGCCAATTCCGGCCCGCTCACCCGAGTGGGAGAGATGAGAAGGGATCCGCAGCAGCATGACCGTCACCAGCACCACCTCCTTGGGGCGCGCCACGCATCTTTCATGTCGTGAGTGCGGCACCACCGTCGAGCTCGGGCCCTACTACGCGTGTCTCGAGTGCTTCGGGCCGCTCGAGGTGGCCTACGACTTCGGCACCATCACGCGCGAGCGCATCGAGAGCGGCCCGCGGTCCATCTGGCGCTACCGCGACCTGCTGCCGGTGCCCGAGAACGTCGCCGACATCCCGAACACCGACCCGGGGTTCACCCCGCTGGTCCGCGCGAACAACCTCGCCCGCGAGCTCGGCATCAAGGATCTCTGGATCAAGAACGACGCCGCCAACCCCACGCACTCGTTCAAGGACCGCGTGGTGGCCGTCGCGCTGGCGGCGGCGCGCGAGCTGGGCTTCACGGTCCTGGCCTGCCCGTCCACGGGCAACCTCGCCAACGCGGTCGCCGCGGCGGCGGCCCGGGCCGGCATCACCAGCTACGTGTTCATCCCCAGCAACCTCGAGCTGCCGAAGATCGTGACGAGCGCCGTCTACGGGACCACGCTGGTCGCCGTCGAGGGCAACTACGACGACGTCAACCGGCTCGCGTCGGAGCTGGCCGGCGAGCACGACGACTGGGCGTTCGTCAACGTCAACGTGCGGCCCTACTACGCCGAGGGCTCGAAGACGCTCGGCTACGAGACCACCGAGCAGCTCGGCTGGCGGCTGCCGAAGCAGGTCGTCATCCCGGTCGCCAGCGGCTCGCAGCTGACCAAGGTCGACAAGGCGTTCCGCGAGCTGGTGCAGCTCGGCCTGGTCGAGGGCGACGCGCCGGCCATCTTCGGCGCCCAGGCGACGGGGTGCTCTCCGGTCTCGACGGCGTTCAAGGAGGGCCACGACGTGGTGCGGCCGGTCCGGCCCGACACCATCGCGAAGTCGCTGGCCATCGGCAACCCGGCGGACGGGCCGTACGTGCTCGACGTCGCGCGGCGCACCGGCGGCGCGGTCGACGACGTCAGCGACGACGAGGTCGTCGAGGGCATCCGGCTGCTGGCCCGCACCGAGGGCATCTTCGCCGAGACCGCCGGCGGGGTCACCGTCGCCGTCCTGGCCAAGCTGCTGCGTGACGGCAAGCTCGACCCCGACGCCGAGACCGTCATCTTCAACACCGGCGACGGGCTCAAGACCCTCGACGCCGTCTCGTCCGTGGTCGGCCCCGCCGGCACCATCGCACCTACTACCGAGGCGTTCCACAGCCTCGTCAACGGAGGCTGAACATGAGCGTCGCCGTACGAGTCCCGACCATCCTGCGCACCTACACCAAGGGCGAGTCCGACGTCACCGTCGAGGTGCCCGACGGCGCCACCCTCAGTGACGTGCTGGGGGCGCTGGACGCCGCCTACCCGGGCATCGGCGCGCGCGTGCTCGACGACACCGGCCAGATCCGCCGGTTCGTCAACGTCTACGTGAACGAGGACGACGTCCGGTTCGCGTCGGGCCTGCAGACGCCCACGCCGTCGGGCGCGAAGATCTCCGTCATCCCGGCGGTCGCCGGCGGCTGACCCCGTCGTCGACCCCGTCCCCGCGAGGTCACCGTCAGCCGACGGTGACCTCGCTGCATGGTGAGAGGCGTCGTCTGCCTGTGCGGAGGAGCCGGATCAGCCGACGGTGACCTCGCTGCATGGTGAGAGGCGTCGTCTGCCTGT
Source organism: Jiangella mangrovi (assembly GCF_014204975.1). Classification (NCBI taxonomy): domain Bacteria; kingdom Bacillati; phylum Actinomycetota; class Actinomycetes; order Jiangellales; family Jiangellaceae; genus Jiangella; species Jiangella mangrovi. The sequence continues at coordinate 1,245,359 of NZ_JACHMM010000001.1, read as the reverse complement.
GCGGAGGAGCCGGATCAGCCGACGGTCACTTCACTGATGTTGAAGGCGTCTTCCGCCCACGGGAAGACCCAAATAAATAGCGCGTAGACGATCGCGGCGATGAGGATCAAGTAGATCAGCAGCCGAATCGGCCACGGTCCCGGCAGGTGCCGCCAGACCCAGGCGTACATCTGTCTAGACTTCCTCTCCGCCGATGAGGATCCCGGTCGCGTACATGCGGTGTGACGAGCCCCAGCGCGGCCAGCACGTGGTGAGCGTGATGCGCCGTTCGGTGGGCTCGGTCTCCTCGGACTCGCCCGGCACGGGGTCGACCACCCAGCTGTCCCTGATGCCGATGCGGTTGCCGTCGGGGTCGCCGTTCGGCGCGTTGTCGAGCTGGTAGAGGTACGTGCCGGTGCTCGTCTCGATCTCGACGATGTCGCCGACCTCCAATTCGGGGAACTGCGCGAACGGCTCGCCGTGTCCCGAACGGTGCGCGGCGATGGAGAAGTTCCCGATGTTGCCGGGGTCGACGCTGTCGAGGTAGTGGCCGGGGCCGTTCTTGAGGTCGGAGTCCTCGGTGCCCTGGACGATGATCCACTCCCAGTCCTCGCCGAAGCGGGGGATGCGGATGATGCCGTAGGCGTCGCCCACCTCGAGCTGGTCGAGCGGGATGGGCTCCTTCTCGACCTGGCCGGCGTCGAGGCCGATCCCGAGTTGGTCGCGGAGGTCGTCCTGCGCGTTGGCGGTCTGGATGCCGGTGCCCCAGAGCGTGTAGACCACGAACAGCAGCACGACGGCGCCCGCGGTGAGCATGAGCTCGCCGACGCCGCCCGCGATGAGGGCGGCGACGTTGCGCTTGGCCGGCTGCTGCGGCTTGTTCCGGGCCGAGGCTCTACGACGCCCCTTGGCCGCCTTGCGATGCATGCCCAAGAGCCTAACCGGCGACCCTTCCGCGCCGGGACCTGATCTCATCGGAGCCCCGGGACCGGCCGATTCGGTCTGCTACCGTGCGTCGAGCGTATGCCCTGAGAATCACGTGAATCATCAGGAGATATGAAGTCATGAATCGCGGAATCCCGCGGCGGTTGCTGGCCGTGGCGGCGGCGACGGGCGCCGGTGTGCTCGCGTTCGCCGGCACCGCCCCGCCGGCGGCCGCCACCGACGACCTCACCAACGGCCTGACCGACCTGACGGAGCTGGTCGACCTGTCGGCCGCCGAGTTGGTGGCCGAGACGCTCGAGACCGCCGCCGACCGCGTCGGCCTCGCCGCCGACGCCGTCCGCGAGCTCGTGGAGTCCGGTGCGGCCGTCGTCGGTGCCAGCGGCGTGCTGTCGTACACCGACGAGTTCGAGGCTCCTGACGACCACGCCGGCGAGTCGGAGCCGGCGGCGCCTGTCGCGGACGTCCCGGGCGACCCCGCCGGCGGTTCCCGGCCCGGCGCGCCGTACACCGTCTACCTCGACTTCGACGGCGCCACCATCCGGAACACGGAGTGGAACCGCTACTACGAGCAGGACGTGTTCGAGCTCGCCCCCAACGCGGCCGCCGCCGACGCCGCGTACGTGTACCAGGTGTGGGCGCGTGTGGCCGAGGACTACGCGCCGTTCGACGTCAACGTCACCACCACGGACCCCGGCGCCGACGCGCTGCACAAGACCTCGCCCGACGACGACGAGTACGGCATGACGGCGGTCGTCACCGACACCACGGACATCGAGCCGGCGGTCGACGCCAGCGGCCGTGCGTGGGCGGGCGGGTTCGGCAACGCGTTCCTGTCGCCGGCCATGATCTTCGCGCCGGTCGCGCGCGACAGCAACGCGCCCGACGTCGGCAACGTCGTGTCGCACGAGGTCGGCCACACGTTCGGCCTGAACCACGACGGCATCGGCGACGACGAGTACTACGGCGACACGCAGGCCGACCCGGCCTCGCTCTGGGGCCCGATCATGGGCGCCCCGTGGTCCGCGCCGCTGTCGCAGTGGTCGCCCGGCGACTACGCCGGCGCCAGCCGCCCCGGCGAGGACGACCTCGCCGAGATCACCGCCACAGGCACGGTTCTGCAGACCTTCATGGTCTACGACGGCGACCAGATGTGGCTGGACTCCTACTGCACCGACGCCGAGGACCCCGACGACCCGCAGCCCGGCGACAGCGTCTTCAAGCCGAACGCCCAGGGCACCTGCGACCCCGCCGGCGACCCGCTCACGCTCGAGTTCCACTACGCCGACCGCGCCGCCTACGCCGCCGACGACCACGGCGACGGGCTCGACGAGGCGACCGCGCTCGACAACGCGACCGGCCAGTTCAGCGCCACCGGCGTCATCGGCAGCTCCGGCGAGCGCGACGTGTTCACGTTCGTCACCGACGGCGGCCCGGTCACCGCCACGGCCGAGGGCGCCACCGTCGGCCAGAACCTCGACCTGCGCCTCGAGCTCATCGACGGCGCCGGCGAGCGCGTCGGCGACGCGGCCCCCGAGTCGGGCACCGACCCCGCCAGCCCGCCCACGGACCGCACCGCCTCCGGGCTCGACGCCCAGCTCGAGGCCGAGGTCGAGGCCGGCGTCTACTACCTCCGCGTCAGCGGCGTCGGCCAGGGCGACCCCGCCGGCAACACCGCGAGCAACGGCTCCGGCTACACCGACTACGGCAGCCTCGGCAACTACACCGTCAGCGGAACGGCCGCCGCGTTCGAGGCCGCGCCCATCACGATCATCTCGCCCGAGGACGGCGACGAGGTCCAGTCCACGCCGGTCGAGATCACCGGGTCGGCGGAGCCCGGCTCGACGGTCACGCTCACCGTCGGCGACGAGCCCGCCGGTCAGGGCAGCACGGACGACGAGGGCACGTGGAGCATCGTGCTCACCACGGACCTGCCGTTCGGCGAGTCCACCGTCACCGCGCAGCAGACCGTCGGCGACATCGAGGTGCCCGAGACCGCGTCGGTCACCGTCGTCGTGCCGGTCGGCCCGCCGACCATCACGCGGCCGGTCGACGGCGACACCGCCACCACCGCGACACCGACGTTCAGCGGCGAGGGCATCCCCGGCGCCGTCGTCGAGCTGAGCATCACCTGCGGCGAGGACACCTGGTCCGGCAGCACCGAGGTGAACGGCGAGGGCGCCTGGGCGTTCACGCCGGGCTCGGAGCTGCCCAACGGCCAGTGCTCGGTGAGCGCCGTCCAGTCGATCAACGGCGCCACCTCCGCGCAGACCGACTCGCTCACCTTCACCGTCGACGTCGCGACCGGCGACGACGGGTCCGGCGGCGGTGACGACGGCTCCGAGGACGGTGGCGACGACGGCGACGAGGACGGCTCCGACCTGCCCGACACCGGCACGGCGGCCAACCGGATGATCCTGGCCGTGGGCGTGGTCCTGCTCACCCTGGGCGCCGCCCTGTACACGCGCACCCGGCGGACCGTCACCGGCTGAGCGTCGCCGGCTGCCGCGCTCGCTGACGCCGCTGGCGAAACCTGCGGGGGCGCTCGTGCGTCAGACCTGGTGAAGGAGGTCTGACGCACATGGCCGACTCCACCGCGAAGCAGCGCCGCACCACCGTGCTGGCTGTGGCGGCCGCCCTCGTGCTGGTGGCGGTCGCCGTCATGGCGGCGGTCTGGCTGACCAGCCGTTCCGGGGATGACGACGATGGCGCCGACGGTGGCGCGGTGGCGGTGCCGTCGGACCCGCCCGCGCCGACCACGGGCACGCTCGCGCCGGGCGGCCAGGACGACCTGCTGCCGGAGCCGATGGGCGGGCAGGAGGCCATCGACGCGCTGGGCGAACGGCTCGAGCACGTGGCCGAGCTCAACGGCATGACCCCCGCCGACCTGCGCGACGCGCTGCTCACCACCGCGAGCCTGAAGGTCGCGCCGAGCGGCCGGCTGCTCTACGACGACGAGATGACGCCTCCGCCCACGCCGCGCTGAGGGCGGACATAGGATGAGATCGTGAAGGCATCGGAGCAGGTTGATGCCGTCGTCGTCGGGTCCGGCCCGAACGGGCTGGCGGCGGCCGTGGTGCTCGCCAGGGCCGGCCTGGGGGTCCAGGTCTTCGAGGCGCAGCGGACCATCGGCGGCGGCGCTCGCACCCTCGACCTCGGGCTGGCGCCCGGCATCGTCCACGACATCTGCTCGGCGGTGCACCCCATGGCGGCCGCGTCGCCGTTCTTCCGCGCCTTCGACCTCACCGCCCGCGGCGTGCGGCTGAACTACCCCGACGTCTCCTACGCCCAGCCGCTCGACGGCGGCCGCGCCGGCATCGCCTACCGCGACCTCGACCGCACCGTCGAGGGCCTCGGCGCCGACGGCCCCTCGTGGCGGCGGCTCATGCGCCCGCTCGTGCGGCACTCTCCCGCCGTCGTCGAGCTGGCGCTGTCCGACCGCCGCAGCCTGCCGCCCGACCTGCTGACGTCGGCGCAGTTCGCGCTCAGCATGCTCGAGCAGGGCAGCGCGCTGGGCAAGGTCCGCTGGAAGGACGAGGTCGCGCCGTCGCTGCTCATGGGCGTCGCGGCACACGCCATCTCGCGCATCCCCACCCTCACGGCGGCCGGCACCGCGCTCTCGCTGGGCGCGCTGGCGCACTCGCCGGGCTGGCCGCTGCCGGTCGGTGGCAGCCAGGCCATCGTCGACGCCCTGGTGGCCGACCTCGAGGCGCACGGCGGCACCGTCCACACCGGGGTCGAGGTCACCTCGATGGCGCAGCTGCCGCAGGCGCGCGCCTACCTGTTCGACACCAACCCGTGGATCCTGGCCCGCATCCTGGGCGACGAGCTGTCGTCGCGCTACCGCCGCGCCATCGACCGGTTCAAGGCGGGCAACGCCGCCGCCAAGGTCGACTTCGTGCTCTCCGGCCCGGTGCCGTGGGCGCACCCCGAGGTCCGGCGGGCCGGCACCATCCACGTCGGCGGCACCCTGGCCGAGATGTCGGAGGCCGAGGCCGAGGTGGCCGCCGGCCGGCACGCCGATCGCCCCATGATCCTCGCCTCCGACCCCGCCGTCTTCGACTCCGGGCGCGAGGTGGCCGGGCTGCGGCCCTTCTGGACCTACGCCCACGTGCCCGCCGGCTCGAGCATCGACGTCGGCGACGCGGTGCAGGCTCAGATCGAGCGGTTCGCCCCCGGCTTCGGCGACCTCGTCGTCGAGCGGCACACCATCCCGGCGGCGAAGATGGCCGACCACAACGCCAACTACCGCGACGGCGACATCGCCGCGGGCGCCATGAACCTGTGGCAGATCTTCGCCCGGCCCAGCATCAAGTGGAACCCGTTCGCCACCCCCGTGCCCGGCGTCTACCTCTGCTCCGGCTCGACGCCGCCTGGCCCTGCGGTGCACGGCATGGGTGGCCTCTACGCCGCCAAGCGAGCGCTCGAGGCCCGGTTCGGCATCAAGAAAGTGCCGTCGCTCGCGCCCTGAGGTTCTTGTCGGGGTGCGTGTGGTTGCGTGGGGTTCCCCCGTCCCCTGCTGCCCATTCTCTTGGCCGCGCACCTGCGCCTCAAGCGGACCGATGGCGCTTCGCGCGGAGGGACCGCTTGACCCGCAGACGCGCGGCCTAAGAACGGGCAGCTATCGGGGGACGGGGGGAGTCTGGCGACGGTGCGGCGTCGCGACGTCACTTGCGCCGGCCGACTTCACTACGGAGAACCGTCCTCTTCGCTCCGGCAGGGTCGCAGAAGACGGTTTGGGCTAGTGAAGTCGGTCGTGGCTGGTGAAGTCGGGCCGTGGTGCTGTCGGGAGGGACTTTTCCTCGCTATGGCGGGGAGAACTCCCTCCTGACGACCCCATCGCGGTCCACGATGTGGGATTTGGGGGCGTTTCTGGGCCGCCCACCAGGCCTACTCGAGCCTCAACACGCCTGCAACCGTGTTGAGGCTCGGGTAAGCCTCGTGATGTGGGCGATCCTTGATGATCATCGCTGTCCACACCCCAGCGACACAGCACAGCACCGCGCGAGGCGAGCCCACCTCAACCCCGGCAGAACCTCAAACCCCCGGCCGAGCCTCAGGCGGCGCCCGACGGGACCGGAGGACGCCGGCGGACCCCGCCGATCAGGCGCTGCGCGAACGGCACCAGCCGCTCCAGCGGCAGGAACGCCAGCCAGCAGATGACCGTCGGCAGGAAGTGGATGCCGAGGGCCAGGTAGGTCATCAGGTGGAAGCCGGCGAACGTGACGACCGCGAGGTAGAGCGCCCGACCCTTGAGCCAGAGCACGACCGGCGACAGGAACTCGATGAGGATCAGGCCCCATTGGGCGATGATCAGCAGCCATGGGTAGTCGATGGTCCAGCGGACGAGGTCGGACCCGCGCCGCATGATCGCCCAGATGAACACGGCGCCGTTGGCCCAGGCGGCCGGCGACCCGCTGCGCACCCATTTCACGACGGCCGACGCGAAGTAGGTCGCGATGGTCGCCACCTGGATGCAGCGGAACGCCCAGCCGGCGCTCTCGCTGCTGTCGCGGTCGGTGAACCGGGCCCGGCCGATGGTCGGCAGCACCACGACGGCCACCATGAGGGCCAGGTGGTCGTGCGACACGTAGCCGTAGCCCTGGCTGAACACCATCCACTGGAAGTAGGCCAGCGCGACCACCCAGCCCGCGACCCGCGGCAGGAACCCCGTCGCCGCGACCAGGCAGCCCACGATCAGGACGATCTGCAAGGTATGCGCCAGCACCAGCGACGGCTCGGGGAGCGGCAGGACCCGGCCCACCCACGTGGGGTGGTAGAGGCCCGGCGCGTGCGCCATGGGGATGACGTCGTTGGTGAGCCGGAAGATGTCGTACAGCACGAACAGGTAGATGGCGACCCGCAGCACGGCGACGCGGGCCAGCGGGACCGGCCGGGACCACCACCCCACGACGGCGCGACCCGCGCGCCCGGCGCGGCTCATCGGCGCACCTCCCAGGTGGTGAGCTCCTCGACGTCCGGGTCGCCCTGCTGGATGCCGTCCTTCAGCTGGTAGGTGTCGCGCATGACGTACAGCCGCACGTACGGGTCGGCCCCGGGGTGCAGCTCGGTCCAGGCGTCGGCGATGGACTGCAGCAGGGACGGGTCGTCGACGATGCGGTTCAGCTGGGACTCGATGTCAGCGCGCCCGACGCCCACGCCCTGCGGGTTCAGCGGGACGCGAACGTGCTCGCCGCCCTCGGTGTCGGCCATCATGTAGACGGAGCGGACGGTGCCGTCGAGGTCGCGCGGGGTGGCGTACTGCGACAGCGATCCGAGCGGGAAGTAGTCGTTGGTGTCCTGGAGCTGGCCCATGGTCAGGATCACCAGGGCCACGCCGGTGACGCCGAGCCGCCACACCAGGCCCCGCCGGGAAAGACGCCGGACGGCCGGTTCGGAACTCACAGCGCGCGAGTATACGGGGTATAGGGACACGCTTGCACTCTCCTAGGCAGAGTGCTAAACACGTAGTTAGCACTCTCAAGGTGAGAGTGACAGGACTTCGGATCGGCGAGGCCGCAGGTGTCCCGGTGACATGAGCCGGGAGCCGGCGGCCGTCCGTCGCGGGCGTCGAGCCGGAACTTCCACCCGCTATGGGAGGACCAGGAACCCATGCCAAAGATCATTGCCTTTGACGAAGAGGCGCGGCGTGGCCTCGAGCGCGGCATGAACTCTCTCGCCGACGCCGTCAGGGTCACCCTCGGCCCCAAGGGTCGCAACGTCGTTCTGGAGAAGAAGTGGGGCGCCCCCACCATCACCAACGACGGTGTGTCGATCGCCAAGGAGATCGAGCTCGAGGACCCGTGGGAGAAGATCGGGGCCGAGCTCGTCAAGGAGGTCGCGAAGAAGACCGACGACGTGGCCGGTGACGGCACGACGACGGCGACCGTCCTCGCCCAGGCGCTGGTCCGCGAGGGCCTGCGCAACGTGGCCGCGGGCGCCAACCCGATCGCGCTGAAGCGCGGCATCGAGCGGGCCGTCGAGGCCATCGCCGAGCAGCTGCTGTCGACGGCGCGCGAGGTCGAGACCAAGGAGCAGATCGCCGCCACCGCGTCGATCTCCGCCGGCGACTCGCAGATCGGCGAGCTCATCGCCGAGGCGATGGACAAGGTCGGCAAGGAAGGCGTCATCACCGTCGAGGAGAGCAACACCTTCGGCCTCGAGCTCGAGCTCACCGAGGGCATGCGCTTCGACAAGGGCTACATCTCGGGCTACTTCGTCACCGATCCGGAGCGCCAGGAGGCCGTCCTCGAGGACGCCTACGTGCTGCTGGTCGAGTCGAAGATCTCGAGCGTCAAGGACCTGCTCCCGCTCCTCGAGAAGGTCATGCAGGGCGGCAAGCCGCTGCTGATCATCGCCGAGGACCTCGAGGGCGAGGCCCTGGCCACGCTGGTGGTCAACAAGATCCGTGGCACGTTCAAGTCCACCGCCGTCAAGGCTCCGGGCTTCGGCGACCGCCGCAAGGCCATGCTGCAGGACATCGCCATCCTGACCGGTGGCCAGGTCATCAGCGAGACCGTCGGCCTCAAGCTCGAGACCGCGACGCTGGACCTGCTGGGCCAGGCCCGCAAGGTCGTCGTCACCAAGGACGAGACCACCATCGTCGAGGGTGCGGGCGACCCGGACCAGATCGCCGGCCGCGTCTCGCAGATCCGTGCCGAGATCGAGAACTCCGACTCCGACTACGACCGCGAGAAGCTGCAGGAGCGGCTCGCCAAGCTGGCCGGCGGCGTTGCCGTCATCAAGGCCGGCGCGGCCACCGAGGTCGAGCTGAAGGAGCGCAAGCACCGCATCGAGGACGCCGTGCGCAACGCCAAGGCGGCCGTCGAGGAGGGCATCGTCGCCGGTGGTGGCGTCGCTCTCATCCAGGCCGGTGCGGCCGCGTTCGAGAAGCTCGAGCTCGAGGGCGACGAGGCCACTGGTGCCAACATCGTCAAGGTTGCCGTCGAGGCGCCGCTGAAGCAGATCGCCGTCAACGCCGGTCTCGAGGGCGGGGTCGTGGCCGAGAAGGTGCGCGGCCTGCCGGTCGGGCACGGCCTCAACGCCGCCACGGGCGAGTACGTCGACATGCTCGGCGAGGGCATCAACGACCCGGTCAAGGTGACGCGCTCCGCGCTGCAGAACGCCGCCTCGATCGCCGGTCTGTTCCTCACCACCGAGGCCGTCGTCGCGGACAAGCCGGAGAAGGCTGCTGCCGCTCCGGCCGACCCCAGCGGTGGCATGGGCGGCATGGACTTCTGAGTCCGGCCGCACCACCCGCACCACAGAACGAGGGCGGTACCCCGGCTCCGGCCGGCGGTACCGCCCTCGCTCCGTCTACGGGGTCGCGACGGCGTCGGCTGCCCGCAGGTAGCGGGCGGCCTGGCGGCGCAGGTGGTCGGCGAACTCGGGCGGGTCGAGGACGTCGAAGTCGACGTCGAGCATGGTGAGGTAGGCGGCGATCATCTCGTAGCTGTCGGCGCCGGGGTGGATGAGGCAGGTGCCCTCGCCCTCGGGTTCGACGGTGACGACCGACGGCAGCCTGCCCGCTACCGCGGACGCCGGGGCATGCAGCCGCAGCCGGACGCGGTAGCGCCAGAGCGCGGCATCGAGGCCGCGGGTGACGAAGTCGGCGACGTCGCCGCCGGGGGCCTCGCGCGGGGCGAACCGCGGCCCGGTCGGGATCTTCGGCGTCATCCGGTCGACGCGGAAGGTGCGCCAGTCGGCGCGGGCGACGTCCCAGGCGACCAGGTACCAGCGGCGGCCGCGGTTGACCAGTCGGTGCGGCTCGACCTCGCGTCGCGACGAGGCGCCGTCGTGGCCGACGTAGTCGAAGCGCAGCCGTTCGTGGTCGCGGACGGTGGCCGCGATGGCCGTCAGCACGTCGGGCTCGACCGTCGGCCCGCCGGCCGGCAGCGGCACCGTCGCGGACGAGAGCGCCGCCACCCGGTGCCGCAGCCGCGCCGGCAGCACCTGCTCGAGCTTCGCCAGCGCCCGCACCGACGTCTCCTCGATGCCGGTGACCGACCCGCCCGCCGCGGTCCGCAGCCCGACGGCGACGGCGACCGCCTCCTCGTCGTCGAGGAGCAGCGGCGGCATGTCCGCCCCGGAGCCCAGCCGGTAGCCGCCGGACACGCCGGGCGTGGAGTCGACGGGGTAGCCGAGCGTCCGCAGCCGCTCGACGTCGCGGCGCACGGTCCGGACAGCGACGCCCAGCCGGTCGGCGAGGTCGGCACTGGCCCAGTCGCGCCGGAGTTGCAGCAGCGACAGAAGCCGCAGCAGCCGGGCCGAGGTCTCCACCATGTCCGTGATTCTCGCATCGATTGCGGCCCGTAACTGGCCGCGATTGCCGAGACCGTAGGGGCATGACGAACTCCACCGAGATCCGCTCCTTCCGCATCGACATCACCGACGCCGACCTCGAGGACCTGCGCACCCGCCTCGCGAACACCCGCTGGCCGGCCGAGGTCGCCGGCACCGGCTGGGAGCGCGGCGTCCCCGTCGGCTACCTGAAGGACCTGGCCGCGAACTGGCGCGACGGGTTCGACTGGCGCGCCGCCGAGGCCGAGCTGAACGCCCACCCGCAGTTCGTCACCACCGTCGACGGCCAGGACTTCCACTTCCTGCACGTCCGGTCGGCGAACGAGGACGCGACGCCGCTGCTGCTGATGCACGGCTGGCCGAGCTCCGTCGTCGAATTCCTCGACCTGATCCCGCTGCTCACCGACGAGTTCCACCTGGTGATCCCGTCGCTGCCCGGCTTCGGCTTCTCGACGCTGTCCGGGCCGGGCTGGGGCAACCTGTTCCGGGTGTCCGGCGCGATCGCCGAGCTGATGACCCGGCTGGGCTACGAGCGGTTCGCGGCCCAGGGCGGCGACGTCGGCGCGGGCGTGGTCGGCATGCTGGCGATGCTGCACCCGCGGCGCGTCATCGGCACGCACGTCAACGGCCCGGCGCCGTACCCGTTCGGCCCGCCGGTCGAGCTGGACGGGCTGAGCGACGCCGAGAAGGTGCGGGCCGAGCGGTTCAACGCCTTCCGCGAGGACGGCATCGGCTACCTCGTGCAGCAGGCGACCCGGCCGCAGACGCTGGCCTACGGCCTCGCCGACTCGCCGGTCGAGCAGCTCGCGTGGATCGCGGAGAAGTTCCGCGAGTGGACCGACCCCGCCGCCGAGCTGCCCGAGGACGCCGTCGGCCGCGACCGGCTGCTCACCAACGTCAGCCTGTACTGGTTCACCGGCACCGGCGCCACCGCGGCGCACGTCGTCTACGAGGGCATGCAGGCGTTCAAGGAGTTCATGGCCAGTGCGGGCGAGCAGCACGACGGCGACCAGCAGTGGAACGCCGACGCGCCACCCCCGCCGCCCGGCGCGGTCGCCGTCTTCGCCGCGGACAACTCCATCCGGCACCTCGTCGACCCCATGGGCACGGTGGTGCGGTGGACGGAGTTCGACCGCGGCGGCCACTTCGCCGCGCAGGAGGTGCCGGAGCTGCTCGCCGCCGACGTCAGGGAGTTCTTCGCGTCGCTGCGCTGAACGAGCCGAGCGTGCCGGGCGAACGGACCTGGTATTCTAGGTAAACAGAAGGTGAACAACACCTGACTCAAAAGTGGCCAAAGGAGCGGACATGGTGACGATGACGCAGGTCCAGCGCCCCGCACTCGTGGCCCGCTGGGTGACGGTGACCGACATCTCCGGTCGTCAGCGGGCGGAGTTGCGCTGGGTCGCCGTCGATGGTGTGCGGCACGCTCAGGTGCGGGCGGCCTGACCGGTCTACAACGCCCCCAGGGGCGCGACCGGCCGGCCGGTCTTCTCGCACACCCACTGCGGATCGGGCCCGAGTTCGGGCTCGATCCGCAGTTCGTGCGGCTCCTCCTCGGTGCACGGCACGCATGAGGGCCATCGACCCACCCCGGTGTCGAGCAATCGGTCCTGCACGTCCTGGGCGAGCTGGCCGGCCACGAACGGCGCGCCGTCGGGCCACTGCTCCACCCACCAGCGCCGCTCGGTGAGAGCGGCGTCGAGGACGTCGACCGCGGCGGCGACGTCGAGTCCGCGCGCGCCGAGGTCGCGCAGGACCAGCGCCCGCGCCACGAGCACGACGTCGTCGACCACGCACCGATGGTGCCACGCCGCGCCCCGGAGCTGGCACACTGTCCCCGTGCGTCCGCTCCTGGAGGTCATCGCCCTGGGTCCGGGCGACGTGCCCGGTGCGGTCGAAGGGGGCGCCGACCGTCTCGAGGTCGTCGCCGACATGGACTCCGACGGCCTGACCCCGTCCCTCGAGACCGTCCGCGACCTCAAGCGCGCCTGCGACCTGCCGTTGCGGGTCATGCTGCGCGCCAACGACGGGTTCTCGACCAGCGGCTCCGAGCTGGCCCGGCTGCGCATCGCCGCGTACCAGCTGGCCAACGCGGGTGCCGACGGGTTCGTCCTCGGCTTCCTGGGCCTCAACGCCGAGATCGACGTCGAGGCCACGCTGGCCCTGTCCGAGGAGCTCGACGGGCGTCCCTGGACGTTCCACCGCGCCATCGACCACTGCCTCGACCTGAACGAGGCGTGGGAGGTCGTGCCCGGGCTGCCCGGCCTCGACGCCGTCCTGACCGCCGGATCCGCGCGCGGCGTCGGCTCCGGCCTCGACGAGCTGTGCACGCGCGCGACGGGGTCGGCTCGCGCGGCGAGCGTCATCATGGCCGGTGGCGGGCTCGAGGCGGACCACGTGCCGTGGCTGGCGCGCGCCGGCGTCCGCCAGTTCCACGTCGGCAGCCGGGTCCGGCCGGGCGGTTCCTGGAAGGCCTACGTCGACGCCGCCCTGGTGCGGTCGTGGCGCATCCTCGTCGACGACGCCGTGGCGGCGGCCCTGTGAGCGCCGGGCAGGGCGCGGCCGCATGATCATGGTCGATCCACCGGCCTGGCCGGGCCACGGCCGGCTCTGGTCGCACCTGGCGTCCGACGAGTCGTTCGAGGAGTTGCACGAGTTCGCCGTCGCCCTCGGTCTGCCCGCCCGTGGCTTCGACGGCGACCACTACGATCTGCCGGCCGCGGACTACCAGCGCGCCGTCGACGCGGGTGCGGTCGAGATGAGCAGCCGCGATCTGGTGGCTCGGCTCATCGCGGCCGGCCTGCGCCGCCGCAAGCTGCGCTAGACATCTCTAACGGCGGGCGGCGGCCAGTGCCGTCAGCTCGTCGCGGTGCCGGTCGAGGTACTGGTGCACCCGCTCGCGGGAGTCGGCCCAGTCGCCGTGCAGCATCGGCGACGGTTCCTCGGTCAGCGTGAGCTCATGGGTGTCGGGGTCGATGAGCAGGTCGACGGAGAGCTTGCCGCCAGCGGTCTCGCGGGCGAGGTCGGCGTGGAAGTCGCCGGCCACGAAGGCGAGGTCGTCGGGCTCCGGGAACTGCACCTGGCCGAGCACGCCGCCGTCGTCGACGATGACGACATGCGACATGGCGCGGTCGGGCAGGCCGTCGGCCGCGAGCTCGCACTCCCAGCGGCAGACGATGCGCAGCCAGCCGGCGGGCGCCGACCGGCGGTAGACGGCGATGATCTCGGCGAGCGTGCGTTCCTGCTCCGGTGTCACGTCAGGACCCTACCTAACCTGGTCTATTGGCGAAATCGAACTCGCGCAGCTCTCCGTCGACCCAGGTCTGTACCCGGAAGGAGTCCGGCCGCGTCGTCGTGTTGTCCGGCCGGTACCGGGGCACGATGTCGACCTGGACGGCCTGGTTGTTGCCCAGCGCCTCGCGCAGATAGCGCTCCATCTGCGCGTAGCGGCCCTGGTTGAGGTTGGCCAGGCCGTCGCCCAGCGGTTTGCCGTTGCCCGGCACCACGTTGAGGCGGTTGGTCGGCCCGCCCAGGGAGTCGGCGAGGATGTGGAAGCCGACGTCGCCGTCGATGCCCTCGTGCCCGATGCCCCGCTGCACCCCCGGGGCGCGGCCGGCGGCGGATCCCGACGGGCTGCCGCTGACCCGGATGGGCCGGCCCAGCGAGTCGGTCTCCCAGGCGACGCCGTTGAACACGTACCGTGCGTTCGGGTGGGCGCTGTTGGCCGCGCGGTTGAACGCGGCCAGGTCGCTGAACTCGAACGTCGGCAGCTCGACGCCGTCGGCGCGGGCCATCATGGTGACGTTGTCGAAGCCGGTCGGGAAACTGTCGAGCCGGCCGAGGATGGTCAGCTCCTGGGCGGTGAGGGCCCGGCGGGTCCACTTCCCGCCGGTGGCGCCCCAGCCGAGGAACGGGATCAGCGCCGCCCCGGACAGCCCAGCGTCGATGACGTTGCCCTCGGCGGCGTACCAGACGGCGTTGATCGCGTCGGCCGGCTCGCCCACGACCGGGATGAGCCCGAGGCCGTCGAGGACCAGGTGCCCGATCTCGGAGAACCAGTTCGTGTCGTCGCCGCGGGCCTCGATCTCCTCGGCCTTCATGGTGACGACGGCGTGCGCGTCGGCGGCGATGTCGGCGCTGATGACGTCGCCGCCCTCGAACGGCGTCATGGCCGTGGCGATCGCCTCGCGCGCGCCGGCGCCGTCGTCGACCGGCCAGCGCCGCCGCGCGATCAGGTACTCCATGAACGCGTTGACCTGGGCGGTCTCGCCGTCGGCCTCGATGTCGATGACCTCGCCGCTGCCGAACAGGTAGTGCCCGGCCTGGGGGTTGCGCCCGACGGCGGCCAGCAGCCCGGCCAGCGGGTCGAAGTACTCCGACCACCCGGACGGGGCGCCCTCGTCGTCGCCGTGCACCGGGTCGATGGCGCCGGCCAGCTGGCCCGTGCCGTCCGACGAGCGGTTCTGCCACATGTGGTCTTCGTCGACGTCGCGCTCGTAGAAGTAGACGCCCTCGGTGACGGTGGTGAGGAAGTCCGTCGACCAGGACCCGCGCGAGATCACCAGGCTCAGCGCGCCGGCCTGGCCGAGCTCGGCCGGGTTCTCCTCGACGATGGCGTCGAGCCACCGCAGCGCGTAGTCGTCGTCGAGCGCGAGGTCGCCGGTGTTCTGCGTCGCCATGCCCAGCGTGGTGCCGAGGCCGTCGAGCAGCGCCTCGTAGCCGGTGTCGAACTCCTCGATGGCCTCGAGGTCGCTCTGCATCATCGACGGCATGACCCGGCGCTGCGACGACAGCGACAGGATGATCTCGGAGACCTCTTCGGGGCTGACCTCCTGCGCCAGCCGCTGCGCGAAGTACGGGTCGGTGGCGTTGTCGGCGAGCAGGTCCAGCAGTTCCTCGGGGATCTCGCCGTCGTCGAAGTCCTCGATCAGCTCGGCGGCGCGGTCGGCCCGCTCGCGCGCCTCCTCGGGCGTCGCGGTGGAGATCGTGGACTCGTCGATCTGCGCGTACGTCTGGATGCCCGGCGTCTGCGCCTCGACGTGCCGGGCCAACGCGAGCCGACGGCGCAGGCCCGGCAGCTCGCCGTCGATCCAGCTGAGCACGCCGTTGAGGCGGTCGAGCTCGTCGGTGGACAGCCAGACGTCGGTGAGGTGCCCGCGGACGCTGCCGGCCCGGCTCTCCAGCTCGGTGGACGCGTTCTCCATGGCGCGGATCAGCCCGGCCATCTGCTCCAGGTCGATCGACGCCGTGCTCATCGCAGGTTCCGCCAGTGCGTCTGCCAGGAGTTCGGCGGGACCTCGGCGGGCTGGCCGTCGATGGCGGTCTGGTAGGTCTGCAGGACGCCCTCGGCGGCGGTGCCGCACGTGGTGACATGGCCGGTGAGCTCGGTGAAGAAGGTGTCGGCGGCGGTGCTGATCCAGGCGCCGGCGTTCATGGCGGCGACGGCGTCGTCGAGCTCCGCGGCGAAGTCCTGGGTGAGCGGCCGCGACTGCTCGCGGCGTCCGGCGATGGCAGCCCGGTACGGGTTCGCGACGGTGGTCTCCTCGTCGGTGTTCACGACGAGCTTCCTGCCGGGCGGGCCGGCGGCCGCGGGCCGTGCTCGGCCACCCAGCGGTCGAGGTAGGTCTCGAACCGGCCCATCGACTCCTCGTCGAGGACGCCGCGGGAGCGCTTGGGCGGGTCGTACCCGAGCTCCACGCGGAACGTGCCGTCCTGGTCGACCTCGAGGTCGAGGACGGTCCAGGCGTGGTCCGGCTCGTCCGCGGCGGCCATGGCGTGCAGCTGCGCGACGAGGTCATAGAGCGGCTCGTCGTAGCCGACCTGCCCGAACAGCCAGCGGTCGCCGCCGTCGACCACGGCGAGGGTCAGGTAGTTCAGCGTGATCTCGCCGGTGGGTCCGGGGGAGGCCTCCCAGTTGCCCACCAGCCGCACCCAGCTCGGCGGCGCGACCTCGGCGAACCGGCCCACGATGCGTTCGAGTCGCTCCTGCTGCTCGGACTTGCCCATGCCGCCCTCTCTGTGCAGGTGCCCGGGTCCGCGGTGGTGTCAGATGGTAGCCAGGATCGTGACGGACGTCACGAGGCGGAGGCGCGGAGCAGGACCAGCTCGGTCCCGAGGTTGTGCCGGGCCGCGGTCTCCCAGCGGGCCCGCCCGGTCTCGGTACGGAAGAGCGCCGGCCGGTCCAGCAGCCCCGCCAGCACCGCGGCCCGGCCGGCGGCGAAGTCGGCGTCGGGCACGTGGGCGTAGTCGTCGCGGACGGCGGCCGCGTAGGCGCCGTACTCGGCGGGCGAGCCGGCCAGCACGGCGAGGTCGGCGTCGCACAGCACCGCGCCGTTCGCGTCGCCGGGCGCGGGGTCGTGGCCGGCGGTGAGCAGCACCAGCCGTTCCACCTCGTCGACCAGCGCGGCCGGCCGTCCGAGCGCCGTCAGCACCTCGCGGGCGAGCCGGGCGCTGGCGGCCTCGTCCTGGCCCGGCTTCCCGTCGTAGACGGCGTCGTGGAACCAGGCGGCGAACCGGACGGCGTCAGGGTCGGCCGGCTCGCCGCTCGCCAGCAGCTCGTCGACGGCCGCGAGGATCGCCGTCAGGTGCCCGGTCGCGTGGTAGCGCCGGTGCGGTTCCGCCCAGCGAACCAGCAGGTCGGCGCCGGCCGCCGTCGCCGCGGGGGAGTCGCCGGCCAAGGCGCTCCACTGCCGTTCCAGCTCGTCCATGTGCCCATTCTCGTTGTAGAATGTCCGTAGCACAGGGAACAGCGCGCGTCTGGTGGCGGGAGACGCGCCACCGAGTCGTTTCCGGAGTTCCCGTGTCCCCCATCGCTTCGTACCGCCGCCTTCTCTCCCTCGCCGGTCTCGGCTATGTCGTCGTCGCCTTCGTCGGCCGGCTGCCGCTCGCCATGAGTCAGCTCGGCACCCTGCTGCTGGTGTCCGACGCCACCGGCCGCTACGCCGCCGGTGGCCTGGCCGCGGGCGCGCTGGCCGTCGCGAACGCCGTCGGCGCCCCGCTGGCCGGAACCGTCGCCGACCGCATCGGGCAGCGGCCCATCGTCCTGGCGCAGTCGCTGGCGGCCGGGCTGGCGCTGGCCGTGCTGGTCGGCGCCGTACAGGCCGGCGCGAGCACCCCGGCGCTGGTGGTCGCGGCCGCCGTCGCCGGCTTCACGATGCCGCAGGTCGGGCCGCTGGCCCGGGTGCGCTGGCGGCCCATCACCCACCGCACCGGCGCCGCCCAGCCGCGGCTGGTCGACGCCGCGTTCGCCTACGAGGGCGCGGCCGACGAGGCCTCGTTCGTGCTCGGCCCGGCGCTGGTCGGCCTCGGCGCGGTCGCGCTGAGCCCCAGCGGAGCACTGCTCGCCGCTGCGGGCCTGCTGGTGGTATTCGGCTCCTGGTTCGCGCTGCACCCGACCGCCCGGCTCACCCACGCTCTGCGCGCGTCGGCGGCCGTTCACGGCGCGTCGTTCGTCACCGCGGCGTTCCTCACCCTGTGCCTGGCCCAGCTGTTCATCGGCGTCATCTTCGGCGCCACGCAGACCGGCACGACGGCGCTGGCCACGGCCTCGGGCGCACCCGGCATGGCCGGCCTGGTGCACTCGCTGCTCGGTGTGGGCAGCGTGCTGGCCGGACTGGCGACGGCGGCGCTGCCGGCCCGGTTCGGCTACGACCGGCGCATTCTGGTGTTCGCCGTGGGCCTGGTGGTGCTGTCGTCGCCGCTGCTGCTGGCCGGGTCGCTGACGGCGCTCGTCCCGGTGGTGCTGGTGCTCGGCCTCGCGGTGGCGCCGTACATGATCAGCGTGTTCGCGGCCGCCGAGCAGCTCGTGCCGGTGACCCGCGTCGGCGCGGCCATGACGCTTCTGGCCGGAGCCACCGGCATCGGCTACGCCATCGGGTCCGGCATCGCCGGCCGGCTGGCCGACCTCGGCGGGCACCGTCCGGCCTTCGCGGTGACGGTGGCAGCCGCGGCTCTCGCCGTGGTTTTGGCGGCTGTCCGCCTGCGCACCCGGCGGGAAGCCGGCGCCGTCACCACTCCCGGTGAGCCGGCAGCAGCGTCCCGGGGTTGAGGTTCCGGCCGGGGTCGACCGACTTCAGCAGCCCGGCCATGACGTCGGTGCCGGCCGGCGAAATGTCGTCCTCGAGCCAGTGGGCGTGGTCGGTGCCGACGCCGTGGTGGTGCGAGATGGTGGCCTCGTTGTCGATGAACGACTGCTGGATCGCCTTCTTCACCTGCCAGTACTGCTCGATCTGCTCGGCCGGCACGTCGGTGGCGGGCGGGAACGCGAAGGTGAAGTAGAGGCACGCGCCGGAGTGGTAGCTGTGCGACAGGTGGCACATGGCGAAGCCCTTGACGCCCAGCTCCGCGTAGGCCTCGTTGGCCGCCCGGATGGTGTTGGCGTACAGGTTCATCAGCTTCGACCACGGCGCGGCGGTCTCGGAGACGTCGCCCAGCGCGCCGATGTCGAGGAGGAAGTCGCGGATGTACGGGGTGTCGAACTTCTTCTGGTCGTACAGCGAGCCCGGGCCCTTGCCCAGCTTGATGCCGCCGTGCTTCTTGACGATCTTGCCGACGAGGCCCTTCTCGTACTTCAGGTGCGACTCCGTGCCCTCGTACCCGATGTAGGACAGGCACGCGGCCGAGAGGTCCCAGCCGCGCCGCTCGAGCACGTTGAACAGGATCGGGCCGGCCTTCGCCGCCAGGCCCTTCGAGGGCTTCTGCATCGACAGCGAGAACGCGGTCTCGTTGGCGTCGGAGACGCGGGTCACCGTCGGCGCCGCGTCGGACTCGGAGATCTCGTGCATCGCCGCGATGCCGGCCGCCCACGTCGGGAACAGGTAGGCGATGATCTCGCGGTTCTCGGGCAGCCGGTGCACGTTGACCCAGACCTCGGTGATGACGCCGAGCCGGCCCTCGGAGCCCAGGATCATCTCGCGCACGCTCGGCCCCGACGACGTGCTCGGCAGCGGCCGCAGCACGATGACCTTGCCCGGCAGCACGACCCGCATGCCGCGGGTGATGTCGGCGATGTCGCCGTACCTGTCCGACTGCATGCCCGAGCTGCGGGTCGCGACCCAGCCGCCGAGCGTGGAGTGCTTGAAGCTGTCGGGCTGGTGGCCCATGGTCCAGCCGCGGGCGTTGAGCTGCTCCTCGAGGTCCGGGCCGAGCGCACCGGCCTGGATGCGGGCCAGCCCGGCGGCCTCGTCGACCTCGAGCACGCGGCTGAGCCGGCCGAGGTCGAGCGACACGACCACCCGCTGCTCGGCCGGCTGCGGGGTCAGCGAGCCGGAGATGTTGGAGCCGCCGCCGAACGGGATGATGACGCCGTCGGCCGCTACCACGGCGTCGACCACCTGCCGCACCTGGTCCTCGTCGGCCGGGTAGACCACCGCGTCGGGCACTCGGGGGAGGTCGCCGGCGCGCACGCGGACGAGGTCGACCAGGCCCTTGCCGTAGGTGTGCACGACCCGGTTGAGGTCGGTGGTGTCGACGTACTGCTCGCCGACGGCGTCGCGCAGCGTCGCGCCGAGGTCGTCGCCGAGCTGCGAGGCCGGCACCTTGAGGTCCTCGAACGCGGGCGGCGGCGTGCCGGGGGTGTTGAGGTCGATGCCGATCTTCTCCATGACGAACGGCGCGAGCCTCGGCTTGTCCTCGTGCGTGAAGGCGATGCCCTCGACGCCCCAGCCCCACCACTTCTGGTGCTTCACACCCGTCACGACGCCTCCTCCTTCTGAGCCTGCTCGCTCTGCTGCTCCGCCGGCTCGTCCGCCTTGGCGGTGTCGCGCCGTGGTCGTCCCTCGGCGTCCGGGTCGCCCGTCGCGACCATGGCCGCGACCTTCGCCTCGAGCCGTTCGGTGAGGTCGCGGGTCCGCTCGCCGTCGACCGGGTGGATGGGCGCGCCGATGACCAGCGTCACCGGCGGGCGGCCCCGCTTCGGCCACCACTGCCCTACCGGCATGGCCTGGTCCGTACCGATGATCGCCACCGGCACGCACGGCACGCCCTGGGCGATGCTCAGCGCGGCCGCGCCGGGCTTGAACCGCTTGACGCCGCCCTCGGTGTTGCGCCGGGTGCCCTCGGGGAACACGACGACCGGGACGTTCTCGCTCAGCAGCTTGTTGGCCAGGCCGCGGCCCTTGCCCATGTCGGCGTTGGTGCGGCTGACGGGGTAGGTGTTGAAGAACAGCGACGTGGTCGCCTTCATCCACCACCAGCGGTAGAAGTAGTCGGCGGCGGCGTTGACGGCCATGGTGCGGGTGTAGCGCCGCGGCAGCTCGGTGACCAGCAGCGGCGCGTCGAGGTGGCTGCTGTGGTTGGCCACCACGACGAACGGCACGGCGAGACCGTCGAGGTTCTCGGCGCCCCGCACCGTCACCTTGGTGGTCAGGTGCACGACCGGCCGCAGCATCATCCGCTGGGCCACGAACCGGGCGAACCGGTGCCAGGCCGCGTGGTACCTCTTCGTACTCGGCAGTGCGTTCATCGTCGTCCGCTCACCAGTCGTGCGGTGACCTTGCGCACCGCCGCACGGGGGGCGTGCTCGGCCAGCCAGGCCAGGACCTTGAACCGTGCTGACGGTACCGAACGGACCCGCCTCTTCTCGACATCGGCCAGGCAGTCGGCGACGACGCGGTCGGCCTCGAGCCACAGCGACGACGGGATGGAGCTGGTCCGGATGCCGGCCCGCTCGTGGAACTCGGTGCGCACCCAACCCGGGAGCAGCGCCGTGACCTGGACCCCGCTGCCGGCCAGCTCGAGTGACAGGCTCTCGGAGTAGGTGCGGACGAACGACTTCACCGCCGAGTAGCCGCCCATGGTGATGAGGCCGGCGACCGACGAGACGTTGATGATGACGCCGTGGCCGCGCTCGCGCATGGTGCGGGCGGCGGCCGCCCCGAGCACGACGACCGCCGTGATCATGAGGTCGATGGCCTGCTCGTGCTCGCTGGTGTCGTCGGTGGCCAGCCGCGCGTGCACGCCCTTGCCGGCGTTGTTGACGAAGACCTCGATCGGCTGGTCCCGGTCGGTCAGCCGCGCCACGACGATGTCGACCTGGGTGCGGTCGCCGAGGTCGGCCTTCAGCACCTCGACGTCGACGCCGTGCTTCTCGCGCAGCGCCCCGGCCGTGCCCTCGAGGCGGTCGCCGTCGCGCGCCACCAGCACGAGGTCGCAGCCGCGGGCGGCCAGCGCCTCGGCGAACGCGAGCCCGATGCCCGACGTCCCGCCGGTCACCAGCGCCCGGCCGGTGAGGAGCCGCCCGGTCATGCCCGTCGCGCTCCGCGGACGCTGCGCAGCACCGGCGACAACCGGCCCTCGGCGGTGGTGGTCCAGCTGTGCACGGGCCAGCGCTTGGACTTGGCGTAGCGGTAGAGGCTGGCGTCGGGGTTGACGGCGTGGGGGTGGCCGACGACCTCGAGCCAGGAGCGGTCGGCGTAGCTGTCGCCGTAGGCGTAGGAGCCGGCGAGGTCGAACCCCTCGGCCTGGGCGTAGCGGCGCAGCCAGGCCGCACGGGCCTCGCCGACCAGCGGCGGCGCGGCCAGGTGACCGGTCCAGCGCCCGGACTCGTCGGACTCCATCTTCCCGGCCACCACGACGTCGAACAGGGTCGCCAGCGGCTCGACGAACACGTCGATCTCGCCGGTGAGCAGGACCGTGCGGTGCCCGGCCGCGCGGTGCGCCCGGATGCGCTCGAGCGCGTCCTCGAACAGGCCCTTGTGCAGCGACACCGTCACTTCGTCGGCGATGACCTTGCGCAGCTCGTTCTCGTGGACGCCCTCGTAGCGGCGCATGAACGTGCGGATGAAGTCGCCGCGGTCGCGCCGTTCGGCCTGCAGGTAGCGCGGGCCCAGCGCGACGAGGTTGCTCAGCACGACCGGCCAGCGCGACAGCGGCTTCGCGGCCAGCTCGATCCACACGTAGTGCTCGACCAGGGTGGCCGCCGCGACCGTCTTCTGCAGGTCGAACACCGCCACGACGTCGGTGCGCTGCGGGAGGTCGAGGGGCGCGGAGCCGCCGCTGCCGCCGTCGCCGCCGCTGCCCCGGGTGAGGCCGGGAACGCTCGGGATGTGGATCTTCTGCAGGTAGTGCGCCCAGTCGATCTCGGTGACGTCGAAGCCGTGCTCGGCCTTGCGGTCGTCGGGCAGTGCCGCGTGCAGCGCCCGCAGCTTCGCGTCGTCGAAGATGACCTCGGTCTCGGTGTACGGCTGGTACAGCGAGGTGAACTTGCGCAGAGTGTCGAGGTCGCGCCGGGCCCGGTAGATGGTCGAGATCCACTTGCGCGACCGCTCGCCCGGCGGCAGGCGGTCGACGGCCTTGTCGGCGAGGTCGACGACCCGCTCGCGGCGGCGCAGCGCCCGCTCGACCACGCCGCGGTGCGGGAACGACCACGACGGGACGGCGACGAGGCCCTTGGCATCCTGGAGCGGGTTGGCCTCGAAGTACTCGTGCACCAGCCGCAGCAGCCGCCCGAACGGCAGCGGGTTGGTGATGCCGGAGCTGACCTGGAAGTACTGCGCCTCGCCGGGCGGCGGCGGGGCGGCGGCCGCGGCCAGGGCGGCATTGACGACGAAGTCGACGGGGATGACGTCGAGCACGGTGTCGGCCAGCGCCGGGAACTCCGGCAGCAGGCCCCGTCCGTAGGCGGCGATGAGCGGGTCGGCGACCTTGAAGCCGTCGATCCAGCCGGGGAACGGGTGCTTCAGCGACGACTCGATGATCGTCGGGCGCACGACGGTGAGCCGGTGGCCCGAGCCCGCCCAGAGATCCTCGGCGACCCGCTCGCCCAGCGCCTTGGTGAAGGTGTAGACGTCGGGCCAGCCCAGGCTCTGCGCCCGGGTGCGCCCGGCCTCGACCAGCTCGTTGCGGACCCAGTCCTGGCGGGCCTGCTCGGCGGCGTCGGTGACCACGCGCGCGCCGGCCCGGCCGTGCTCCTCCTGCGCCTCGGTGAGCAGCCGGCGCAGCAGCCGAGGGCTGCGCGACACCCGCTCGATGTCGGGCCGGGCGGACTGCGCGTAGGTGAGCTCGGCGGTGCGGTCGACGTCGTGGTCGAGGCTGCGCTCCTCGGCGATGCCCTTGCGCAACCCGGCGACGTAGCCTGTGGAGACGTGCACGACGTGCGGGTCGGTGCCGCCGGCCAGCAGCGCCCGGTACAGCGACTCGGGACCGGAGACGTTGGAGGCGAACGCCTCGTCGATGGGCAGGTCGAACGAGACCGTCGACGCGGAGTGGACGACGACGTCGACGTCCGCGGGCAGCGGCGGCAGGTCGCCGAGGTCGCCCTCGAGGACGGTGACCCGCTCGCGGTACTGCCGCTCGGCCTCGTCCTCGCCGACGGCCGCGCGCCAGGTGCCGAAGACGGGCTTGCGGAACAGCCGGTCGATGCGGTCCTGGGCGCTGAGCGCCCCCCGCGGCCGGACGATGAGGCTGACCCGGGTGTCCGGGTAGCTGGACAGCAGCTTCTCGAGCAGTGCCTGTCCGACGAAACCGGTCGCGCCGGTGAGAAGAACGTGTGCGCCGTGCAAGATCGAGGATCCTCCGCTGGCCGTAGCGGCGCTCACCGGTGGATGCCCAGGGCACCGCGTCCGGCCCGTGCCGGGTCGAATTCCGATGCCATGCGCCCTCCCCAGGCAGGTGCCGTCGCTCTCGTCCGAGCAGCGTTTGCTACCCGTGCCGTCGGCCGGCGGCCCGATGTCGTGTTCCGGGGGGTGCCGATGACCCCATACGCCGTGCAGACAATACACAGAATGTAGCCCTTGGCGGGCATCGGCATCGTATCGCTACTGGTGGGTCAGTGGATCCGGTAGCGGCTGCGAGTGCACGACGGTGAGCGAGGAGACCGCGCGGGTCAGCACCACGTAGAGGCGGCGCAGCCCGGCCGGCTCGGCCGCGACGATGGCGGCCGGCTCGGCGACGATCACGTGGTCGTACTCGAGGCCCTTCGCGAGGGTGGCCGGGACGACGGTGACGCGCTGGTCGTCGGCGAGCTCACCGAAGGCGACGCCGACCTGCCGGAGCGCCTCGGCGACCGCGCCGGCGCCGTCGTCGGCGACGATGATGCCGACGGAGCCC
The DNA here is from genome assembly GCF_014204975.1 of Jiangella mangrovi. Classification (NCBI taxonomy): domain Bacteria; kingdom Bacillati; phylum Actinomycetota; class Actinomycetes; order Jiangellales; family Jiangellaceae; genus Jiangella; species Jiangella mangrovi. The sequence goes on along the minus strand of NZ_JACHMM010000001.1, from coordinate 1,221,092 downwards.
TCGCGCGCGGCGACCTCGGCGGTCGCGGCGGTGACGGCGGCGGTGAGCTCGCCGTCGGTCCGGGTGATGTCGAGCCGGCCCGGATTGGACCGGACCGGTTCCGGCGGCGCGATGCCGGGCGCGATGACGGGGAGCAGCCGCCCGGCGAACTCCACCACCGATGCGGGGACGCGATAGCCCTTGCGCAGGACTTCCAGGTGCGCGTCGGTGTGGGCGAGATGGCGTAGCGCTTCCGGCCACGACGGCGTCGCCCACGGGGTGGTGCCCTGCGCGATGTCGCCGAGGACGGTGAGCGAGCCGGTGCCCGCGCGGCGGCCGACGGCGCGCAGCTCCATGGGCGAGAGGTCCTGCGCCTCGTCGAGCACCACGTGGCCGACTCCGGGGACCCGCTCCAGCGCGGCCGCCGCCTCGTCGACCAGGACGGCGTCGGCGTGCGACCACGGCGCGGTCTTGGGCCCGCGGGCCGGCTTGGCCCAGAGCAGCGTGCGCTGCTCCTCGTCGTCGAGGATGCCGGCGGCGGCCGTCGCCAGCAGTTCCGGCTCGCTGAGCAGCCGCATGACCAGCTTCACCGGGTCCAGCGCCGGCCACAGCTCGTCGACGTACTGCTTCACCGGGCGGGACCGGGCGACGGCGTTCTGCACGCGGTCGTCGGTGATCTCGCCGGCCGCCTCCATGCGCAGCAGGATCCGGTGCGCCAGCCGCTGGCCGAGCAGCGACCGCGCCGTCGTGTAGCCGTCGCCGCGCTCGCGCAGGGTGGCGACGGCGTCGGCGACCTCGTGCACCGGGACCCGCCAGCGGCGCGTGCCGCGGGTGACGTAGAGCGTCTCCTCGGGCTCGCGCACGTGCGACCAGATGGCGTTGCGCAGCACCGTCGCCAGCCGCTCGTCGCCCTTGAGCCCGGCGGTGCCCGGGGCGTCCGTGCTCCGGACCGGGACGGTGCCGACGAGCTCCGCGACGGTGACCTGGCGGACGTCGACCTCGCCGAGCGTCGGCAGGACCTGGGCGATGTAGTGCAGGAACGCCTGGTTCGGCCCGATGACCAGCACGCCGGTGCGGGCCAGCCGCTCGCGGTAGGTGTGCAGCAGGTACGCCGCCCGGTGCAGCCCGACGGCGGTCTTCCCGGTGCCGGGCGCCCCCTGCACGCACACCGTCCGGTCCAGGCCCGCCCGCACGACCTCGTCCTGCTCGGGCTGGATGGTGGCGACGATGTCGCGCATGGGCCCGACGCGCGGGCGCTCGATCTCTTCGGTGAGGATGCGGCTGGTGACGTCGGCCTCGCCCGGGTCGAGCAGGTGCTCGTCCTCGTAGGACGTCAGCTCCCCGCCGGCGAACCCGTAGCGGCGGCGCAGCGTGACGCCGTGCGGGTCGGCCCGGGTGGCCCGGTAGAAGGCGCGCGACACGTCGGCCCGCCAGTCGACGACCATGGGGTCGCCGTTGCCGTCCATGACGTGCCGGCGGCCGATGTGGAAGGACTCGTGCGTGTCGTCCGGGTCGATGCGGTCGATGCGGCCGAAGAAGAGCGGCAGCGACGGGTCGTCCTCGAGCGCCTTCGCCCGCCGGTACAGCGCGGCCTTGAGGTACTCCGTCGAGACGTGGTCCGCGCTCTGCGCCGTCAGCGACAGGGTGTGCTCGCGCATGGTGGCGAGGTCCGCGCGCGAGCGGCGCAGGTGCTCGCGCTCGGCCTGCAGGGCGGGGTCGGCGGACATGGGCGGCCTCCTGGGGCTCGGCGGAAATGGGGCTTTCCGACGGCCCGGGTCTCCGGTCCGGTCGCGAAGGGCATGGGACCCTAGTCGGCTCGCCGCGGCTGTGTCCAGCGAATTACCGCGTCCGCCTGAGAACGGGCAGCTATCAGGGGGACGGAGAAGGACCGGGCACAGCCCGAAACCGAGGTACGCGCCGTTCGCCGTGATGTGCGCCGTGGGCCTCCTGGTCTCACGTCACGTCCTGGTCTCTCGTCACGCTTCGGCGCCCGAAACGGCCCAGCGCCGCTACGCCAGACCAGGACGCAACACCAGACCAGGAGGCGCGCCACCCCGGCCGAAGTCGATCATGAGGAAATCGGGGTTCCGCCATGCTGGGAACCCCGACTTGGCCATGATCAACGCGGCGGGCGGGGATCACGAGCACTACCCGAGCATCACCAGGACTACAGGCCTGGTGTGGCAGGGGATTCCGTAGTGAACGTGATCATTCCGGGGCAGTGTCAGCTGTCGCGCAGGACGTCCTCGGCGTCGGCGATCTGGTAGGCGTAGCCCTGCTCGGCGAGGAAGCGCTGCCGGTGCTGGGCGAACTCCTGGTCGACGGTGTCGCGGACGATGACCGAGTAGAACCGGGCCGTGCGGCCGTCCGCCTTGGGGCGCAGGATGCGGCCGAGCCGCTGCGCCTCCTCTTGCCGAGAGCCGAACGTGCCGGACACCTGGATGGCGACGCTGGCTTCGGGGAGGTCGATGGAGAAGTTGGCCACCTTGCTGACCACCAGCGTGCGGATCTCGCCGGAGCGGAACCCGTCGAACAGCCGTTGCCGCTCGCGCACCGTCGTCTCGCCCTTGACCACCGGGGCGCCCAGGCGCTCGCCGATCTCGTCGAGCTGCTCGATGTACTGGCCGATGATCAGCAGGGGCTCGCCGGAGTGCCGCTTCACCAGGCTCTCGACGACGCGGGTCTTGGCGTCGGTGCACGAGGCCAGCCGGTAGCGCTCGTCGGGCTCGGCCGTCGCGTAGGCGAGCCGTTCGCCGTCGGACAGCGTGACCCGGACCTCGACGCAGTCGGCGGGGGCGATCCAGCCCTGGTTCTCGATCTCCTTCCAGGGCGCGTCGTAGCGCTTGGGCCCGATGAGCGTGAAGACGTCGTCCTCGCGGCCGTCCTCGCGGACCAGCGTCGCCGTCAGCCCGAGCCGCCGCCGGGCCTGCAGGTTCGCCGTCATGCGGAAGATCGGCGCCGGCAGCAGGTGCACCTCGTCGTAGACGATGAGCCCCCAGTCGCGGGCGTCGAGCAGCTCGAGGTGCGGGTAGACGCCCTTCCGCCGCGTGGTGAGCACCTGGTAGGTGGCGATGGTGACCGGGCGGACCTCCTTCTTGGCGCCGGAATACTCGCCGATCTCTTCTTCGGTCAGGCTGGTCCGCTTGACCAGCTCGTCCTTCCACTGCCGCGCGGCGACGGTGTTGGTCACCAGGATCAGCGTGGTCGCCTTGGCCTTCGACATGGCGGCGGCGCCGACCAGCGTCTTGCCGGCCCCGCAGGGGAGCACCACGACGCCGGAGCCGCCGTGCCAGAAGCCGTCGGCGGCCTCGCGCTGGTACGGCCGCAGCGTCCAGCCGTCCTCCGCGAGGTCGATGGGGTGCGCCTCGCCGTCGACGTAGCCGGCGGTGTCCTCGGCCGGCCAGCCCAGCTTGACCAGGGCCTGCTTGAGGTTGCCGCGCTCGGAGGGGTGGACGACGACGGTGTCGGGGTCGAGCCGGTTGCCCACCAGCGGGCTGACCCGCTTCGAGCGCAGCACCTCTTCGAGCACGGCGCGGTCGGTGCTGACCAGGACCAGCCCGTGCACCGGGTGGCTCTCGAGACGCAGCCGGCCGTAGCGGGCCATGGTCTCGGCGACGTCGACCAGCAGGGCGTGCGGGACGGGATAGCGGGAGTAGGAGAGCAGGGTGTCGACGACCTGCTCGGCGTCGTGACCGGCGGCCCGGGCGTTCCACAGGCCGAGCGGGGTCAGACGATAGGTGTGCACGTGTTCCGGAGCCCGCTCCAGCTCGGCGAACGGCGCGATGGCGCGGCGGCAGTCGTCGGCCTGGTCGTGGTCGACCTCGAGGAGCAGGGTCTTGTCACTCTGGACGATGAGGGGTCCGTCGTTCACCTCGCCATTGTCCCGTACGGTCGCCCTGTGAGTGAAACGGTCGAGCGGGTCACCGATGTCGACGACGAGCTGTGCACCTGGCTGCTGAGCTGCTGGGTCGCTGTCACCAACGCGGGCGGGGCGGTCGGCTTCGTCCCGCCGGTCGGCCCCGGCGACGTGCGGCCCACGCTCGAGGCGCACCTGGCGGAGGTGTCGGCGGGCGCGGCGTACGTCGGCCTCCTGAGCATCGACGGCGACCGCGCCGGGTTCGGCTTCGTCGTCCGCTCCGCCAGCCCGCTGTTCCACCACTGGGCGACGGTGCTGCGGCTGCAGGTGCACCCGCGGTTCCGGGGCCGCGGGGCCGGCCGGGCGTTGCTCGACGGCCTGGCCGAGCACGCGCGCGCCGACGGGCTGGCGTTCCTGCATCTCACCTACCGCGAGGGCCTGGGTCTCGGCCGGTTCTACGAGTCCTGCGGGTTCGCCGAGGTGGGCCGCATCCCGGGCGCCATCAGGGTCGCGCCGGGCGATGACCGCGACTCCGTCCACATGCAGCGCAAACTGTAGGAAAGGGACACGTCCGGCGCGCCGGGAACGCGGGCGCCTCGGCGGGAGTTCGTCACGTGAGGCACAATGTCCGGCGACCCATCGGCAGCACGGCCACGTTCCGGCGAAGGAGGCAGGCCCGCGCAGGGGCACGCGCGCGACGGCGGCAATCGATGAGCAGCGACGAGACGGTCGGCCGACGAGGTCGGGGGCGGCGGGTTTCCCGCACCTCCCGCGACAGGGTGTCGCCCGACGAGTACCGCCGGTTCCTGTTCCGTGCCGGCATCGGCACGCTCGTCCCGGGGGTCGGGCTGATCGCGGCCGGGCGCAGGAAGTCGGGCTGGGCCGTCCTGGTCCTGTTCCTCCTGCTCGCCATCGGTGCCGCGTTCTACGTCTACCGCAGCGGCACCACGGGCCTCATCGATGCCGGCACCGACACCGAGCGGCTGAACCTCATCGTCGCCGTCCTCGTCGCCGTCGCCGCGGCCTGGCTGCTCACCGCGCTCATCAGCCTCTACCTACTGCAGCCGCGCGGGCTGCGCACGCCGCAGCGGCTGCTCGGCGCGCTCGTCGTCGTGGTGGTGGCGTCGCTGGTGGTCAGCCCGCTCAGCCTCGGCAGCCGCTACGCGTACACGCAGCGCGAGGTCATCGGCAACGTGTTCGCCGACGACGACCAGCCCAGCCTCACCGTCCCCGAGACCACCGACGAAGACCCCTGGGCCGGGCAGCAGCGCGTCAACGTGCTCATCCTCGGCTCCGACAGCGGGCCCGGGCGCGACGAGACCCGCACCGACACCGTCATGGTCGCCAGCATCAACACCGAGTCCGGCGACACCGCGCTGTTCTCGCTGCCGCGCAACCTGCTCAACCTGCCGATGCCGCCGGACACCCCGCTCGCCGAGGCCTACCCGGACGGCTGGGAGGGCCCCGAGGAGGACGCCTACTACTGGCTGTCGGCGGTGTACCGGTTCGTGCCGCACGAGTTCCCGGAGTTCTTCGAGGGCATCCCCGACCCCGGCGCCGAGGCGGTCAAGCTCATCGTCGGCGAGGCGCTCGGGCTCGACATCTCCTACTACGTCATGGTCAACCTGCGCGGCTTCCAGTACCTGGTCGACGCGTTCGGCGGCATCGACATCGACGTCCCGTACCGCATCCCCATCGGCACCAAGGAGTCCTACGGCCGCTGCACCGAGCCGTCGGGCTGGATCGAGCCCGGCGAGAACCAGCACCTCGACGGCTACCGCGCGCTCTGGTTCGCCCGCGCCCGCTGCGGCCCCGGCCCGGTCTCCGACGACTACGAGCGCATGCGCCGGCAGCGCTGCGTCATCGGCGCCATCGCCGAGCAGGCCGACCCCGCCACGCTGCTGCGCCGCTACCAGCAGCTCGCGTCGGCCGCCGAGAACACCATGTCGACCGACATCACGCAGTCGCGGCTGTCCGACTTCGCGCAGCTGGCGCTCAAGGTGCAGGAGTCCGGCGGCCTGCGCAGCCTGCCGTTCACCAACGACATCATCGAGTACCACAACCCCGACTACGACGTCATCCGCGAGTACGTCCAGGAGTCCCTCGACCCGCCGCCCGAGACGCCTCCGCCGGGTCCGGGCGACGAGCCGACCGGCGACCCGACCGGCGACCCCGCCGACCCGGCCGACGAGGAGTCGCCCGCGGACGAGCCGACCGGCGAGGACGAGGCACCCGCGGACGACCCGACCGGCGAGGAGGAGCCGACGCCGGGCGTCACCGAGACCCCCAGCGACGCCGACGGCGCCGTCGACGTCGACGACGTCTGCTAGGGACCGTCCTAGACGACGCGGACGTCGACCCCGGCGGTGCGCAGGGCGGCGAGCTCGTCCTCGGGGGCGGTGGGGTCGGTGACCAGGACCCCGACCTGCTCGACGTCGCAGATGCGGGCGAAGGCGCGGCGGCCGATCTTGTCGCCGGTGCCGACGACGACGACCCGGCTGGCCCGCTGCACCATGTCGGCGTTGATGCCGGCCTCGCCGACGTGCCGGCAGGACGCGCCGCCGGCCGCCGTCAGGCCGTCGATGCCGAGGATCAGGATGTCGAGCCACAGCTCGTTCAGCACGAGGGTGGCCAGCGGGCCGGTCATCTCATAGGACTGCGGCCGCGCGACGCCGCCGAGCGAGACGGTGCGGATGTGCGGGCGCAGTACCATCTCGGTGGCGATGTTGAGCGCGTTGGTGACGACGGTGAGGGCGTGCTCGCCGCTGTGCGGGCCGTGCTCGATGCGGGCGGCCAGCCGTCGCGCTGTCGCCGACGTGGTGGTGCCGCCGTTGAACCCGACGACCATGCCGGGCTCGACGAGGTCGGCGGCGAGCGCGGCGATGCGCTCCTTGGGGTCGCTGCCCGACGACGCGCGGTAGCGGGCCGGCAGGTCATAGGCGACGGCGGTGGCGAGCACGCCGCCGTGGGTGCGGGTGACCAGTTGCTGGCGGGCCAGTTCGGTGAAGTCGCGGCGGACCGTCGCCTCGGACACCGACAGCGCGGAGGCGGTCTCGGTGACGCTGAGCCGGCCGCGCTCGGCCAGGAGGTCGAGCATCTGGCGCCAGCGGCGGGCGCGATCGGGCGTCTGGCCCTCGGGATCGGTGCCGGCGTCCTCCGGCGGGACCTCGGTCACGACGGCGTCCCCCTCACTTGACCGCTCCGGCGGTCAGCCCCGCCACCAGCCTCTTCTCGATGAGTGCGAACAGTATGACCACCGGCAGGATTCCGACGATCGACACCCCGAACACATACTGCCAGGCCGACTCGTACTGCCCGACGAACTTGGTCAGCGCCACGGAGAGCGGCTGGTTCTCGGCCGTGGTGAGGATGACGAGGCTGGCGGCGAACTCGTTCCAGCAGGCGACGAACGTGAAGATGATCGCCGTCACCACGCCCGGCCACACCAGCGGCATCGTGACGCGGCGCAGGATCTGCAGCCTCGACGCGCCGTCCAGCGCGGCCGCCTCGTCGAGCTCGCGGGGGATCGCGGCGAAGAAACTGTGCATGATCCAGACCGCGAACGACAGGTTGAACGCGCTGTTGACCAGGATCATCGCCAGCCAGGTGTCGTTGATGCCGAGCGTCACGAACTGCCGGAACAGGCCGGTGGCCAGCACCGTCGGCTGCAGCATCTGCGTCACCAGCACGAGCAGCAGGAAGACCAGCCGTCCCGGGAACCGGTGCCGCGCGGTGTAGTACGCGGCCGGTGCGGCGACCGCCAGCACGACCAGCGTCGCGCAGACCGAGATGACGATCGTCGACACCAGGTTGTACGGCAGCGGCGTCTCGGGCGTGGACCACATGTCCACGTAGTTCGACGGCAGCCACTCCTGCGGCAGGTAGGTCGGCGGGACGCGCAGGATCTCCGAGCGCGACTTGAACGACCCGATCAGCATGATCAGGTACGGGAGCACGAAGACCAGCGCGATGAGGGCCCCGGCGGCGGCCATCAGCGGCCGGCGGGCGTTCCGGGGTCGGACGGCGGCGGCCACAGTCAGTCCTCCCTCATCGGCTTGACGACCTTCAGGTACACGAGGATCACCGCGAGCACGATGAGGAAGTTGACGATGCTCAGCGCGCTGGCGGTGTCGATCTGCCGGTCGGCCCGGATGAACTTGAAGATCAGGGTGGTCGTGGTGTCGGCGTTGTAGCCGGGGATCGAGCCGGTGATGACCTGCAGGATCGGCAGCGAGTTGAACACGTTGATGATGTTGATGATCGTGGCGACGGCGAGCGCCGGGCGCAGCAGCGGCAGGATGATCCGCCGGTACGTCGCCCACGGCCCGGCGCCGTCCATGGCCGCGGCTTCGCGCACGTCCGACGGGATCGTCTGCAGCCCGGCCAGCAGGGTGTACGTGGTGAACGGCAGCGACACGAACACCGCGATGCCCATGGCCGTCAGGAACGCCGGCACCGCGTTGCGGGTGAAGCCGTACGGCTGGTCCAGCAGGCCGACGTCGACGAGGAAGGCGTTGATGACGCCGTAGAACGGGTCCAGCCCGTAGTAGATGACGGTGGTGGTCATGACGACGCTGGCCGCCCACGGCACGATGACGGTGAGCCGCACGAACCGCCGTCCCGGGAACGCCTTGTCGAGGAACTGCGCCAGCCCCAGCGAGAGCAGCACCGTCACCACGACGACACCGGCCACCCAGACCACGGTGTTGAGCAGCACCCGCGACAGCGCGGTGAACTCCAGCAACCGCGCGTAGTTGTCGAAACCGGCCGGGCCGTTGTCGACGCCGAACTGGCTGAGGTCGCGGAACGACGTCCAGGCCATGTAGCCGGCCGGGAAGAACACCACGCCGGCGACGAGGACCAGCGTCGGCCCGAGCCACGGGAGGGCTCGGGCCGACGCGGTCCAGCGCGCCGGGCGACCGCCCGTCGTCATGCGTTGTCGGCGCCGGCCTGGATCTGCTGCAGGACCGAGGCGGCGTCCTGGGTCTGGATCTGGCCGACCAGGCTCTGCAGCGCGCCCTGGGTGGCGGCCCAGGCCTCGTTGGTGCTCGGGTAGAACTGCGCGTCCGGCAGCACCTCGAGGAAGTCGGCGAACCGCTCGGCGTTGGCGGTGCCCTCGGCGCCGGACTTCGTGGTCGGCAGGAAGCCCTCGGTGTCGACGAAGGTCAGGTACGTGTCGGTGGCGAAGAAGTGGTCGAGGAACGCCGTGATGGCGTCCTGCTTGTCGTCGTCGTTGCGGAACGCCATGAGGTGGTCGGCGACGCCGAGGGTGACGGGCGAGCCGTCCTGCGTGGGCACGGGCGCGATCCCGTAGTTGAGGTCGGGGTTGCGCTCCTCGATCTGCCCGATGGTGGGCGGCAGGCCGACGGCCATGGCGATCTGGCCCTGCACGAACACGTCGAGCATGGGCGTGCGGTCGGTGGCGCCGGGGTCGGGCTGGGTGGCGCCGGCGTCGATCATCTGCTTCATGAACTCGACGGCCGCGAGGTTCTCCGGGGTGTCGACGGTGATGGCGTCGCCGTCGGTCCACGAGCCGCCGCCGCCGAACGTCCAGATGGAGGTCTCGGCCTGCGCATCCTCGCTGCCCAGCGGCATGCCGTAGCCGAAGACCCCGGTGCCGAGCCCCGCGACGGCGGTGCCGGCGGCCAGCAGGTCGTCCCAGGTGGCCGGCGGCTCGGTGATGCCGGCCTGCGCGAGCACGTCCTCGTTGTAGAACAGCGCCCGCGCCGAGGCGATCATCGGCAGGCCGTAGACGGTGCCGTCGAGCGAGGCGTTCTCGATGAACGAGTCCTGGAAGTCGCCGAAGGTCTCCTCGGACACGATCTCGTCGGCCGGGTACAGCAGGTCGTCCTTGGCGAAGCCGCTGAACGCGTCGATGTTGAGGATGTCCGGCGCCTCACCGGCCTGCACCTTGGTGCGGATGACGTCGTTGATGTTGTCCCACGACTGCACCTCGAGGTTGACGGTGACGTCGGGGTTCGCGTCCTCGAACGAGGCGATGATCTCTTCCCACAGCGCGGTGGTGCCGTCGCTGTACTGGGGGACCAGCAGGTCGATCGTGGTGGCGCCGCCCTCGTCCTCGGAGCCACCGCTGCCGCCGTCGTCGCCGCCGAACCCGCAGGCCGTGAGCGCGAGCCCGGCCGCCACCGTCGCCGCCGTCAAGGACACCAGTCGTCTCACGTCGCCTCCAGGCGCTCGGCGCGATGATTGATTGCATGCGTTTCACGAACGTTTCGCGCACAATCTGTCGATGTGGGCACCCATCGTGGCGAGCCCGGCAGACCATGTCAACAGGTGTGACTCAACCGAAACCTCTGCAGCATGTGACGTCGTCTGACCGAAGCTGAGCGTTTGATGCTGAGTTCGGTCGATATGATGCACTCGAACGGTCCGAGCGGCGAGGGGACGGCACATCGATGACCGAACACGTCAGGGCGGAGATCGCCAGTCAGCCGGCCTGCTGGGTCCGCGTCGCGGACCTGCTCGACCACGCGCGCCGGGTGCTCCCGGCGCCGGGCGAGCGGGTCGCCGTGGCCGGCTGCGGCACGTCGTGGTTCGTCGCCATGGCGTACGCGGCGCTGCGCGAGCAGGCGGGACAGGGCGAGTCCGACGCGTTCGCCGCCTCCGAGCTGCCGCCGGGCCGGCGCTACGACACCGTCGTCGCCATCACGCGCTCGGGCACGACGACGGAGGTGCTCGACCTGATCGCGGCGCTGCGCGGCGGTCCGGGCGAGGCGCCCCGCGTCGTTGTGCTCACCGCGGTCGCCGACTCGCCCGCCGCCGACGCCGCCGACGAGGCGGTCGTGCTCGACTTCGCCGACGAGCGCTCGGTCGTGCAGACGCGCGCGGCCACCAGCACGCTGGCGCTGCTGCGCGCGCACCTCGGGCACGACCTCGGCCCAGTGGTCGCCGACGCCGAGAAGGCGCTGGACGAGCCGCTCGACGGGCTGACCGGCATCGAGCAGGCGACGTTCGTGGGGCGCGGCTGGACGGTCGGCCTGGCACACGAGGCGGCACTCAAGCTGCGCGAGTCCGCGCAGTTCTGGGCCGAGTCCTACCCCGCCATGGACTACCGGCACGGCCCGGTCTCGATCGCCCAGCCGGGCCGGCTGGTGTGGTCGTTCGGCCCGCCGCCCGGCGGGCTCGAGGCCGAGGTGGCGGCCACGGGCGCGACGTTCGTCAGCAGCGACCTCGACCCCATGGCGCAGCTGGTCGTGGCGCAGCGGCTCGCGGTCGCGCTGGCGGAGCGGCGCGGGCTCGACCCCGACCGGCCGCGGCATCTCACCCGCTCGGTCGTCCTCCCGGGCCGCTGACGTGGCGCCGCGGGTGGTCGCGGTCGACGTCGGCGGCACGTCCGTCAAGGCCGGGGTGGTCGACGACGACGGCGCGGTGCGCTCGGTCGACCGGACGGCGACGCCGGCGGCCGGGCTCGACGGCCGGCCCGTGGTCGACGCGGTCGAGGCGATCGCGCGGCGGCTGGCTCGTGGGGTGCGGCCGGCCGCGGTCGGCGTCGTGGTGCCGGGCATCGTCGACGAGGCCGCGGGCGTGGCGGTGCATGCCGAGAACCTGGGCTGGCACGACGTCCCGCTGCGCGCGCTGCTGGCCGAGCGGCTGGGGTGCCCGGTCGCCGTCGGGCACGACGTGCGGGCGGGCGGGCTGGCCGAGCACCGGGCCGGTGCCCTGCGGGGCGCGCGAAACGCGGTGTTCCTGCCGGTCGGGACGGGCATCGCGGCGGCGCTGGTGCTCGACGGCCGGGTGTTCGCCGGCGACGGCTACGCGGGCGAGATCGGCCATGTCGACGTCGGGCACTCGCTGGTCTGCGCGTGCGGCGGCCGCGGCTGCCTCGAGGCCGTCGCGTCGGCCGCCGCCGTCGCGCGCCGGTACACGGCCGCCACCGGGGTCGCCGTGGGCGGCAGTCTCGACGTCGCCGAGCTGGTCCGGCGCGGCGATCCCGCCGCCGTCGCCGTCTGGGACGAGGCGCTCGACGCGCTGGCCGCCGGGCTGGCGCTGCTCACCGGGGTGGTCGCGCCCGAGGTGGTCGCGGTGGGCGGCGGGCTGGGCGAGTCGGCCGACCTCGTGCTGGAGCCGCTGGCCGGCCGGCTGAAGGCGCGGCTGACCTTCCAGCGGCCGCCGCGCCTCGTGGCCGCCGAGCTGGGCGACACCGCCGGCTGCGTGGGCGCGGGGCTGCTGGCCCGGGAGCTGATCCCCAGGGAGGCTCGAGCGGCACCGGCGGCGACGCGGGGCCGGAGGTCCCGCCGAGTCGTCGGTCCAGACCGAGAGCCGAATGGTGGAAGTGAGGTGCCGCCGCATGAGCCGACCGACTGATGTCGTCGTGAGCCGCGTCCTGTGCGTCACGCCGAACCCCGCGGTCGACGTCACCTACCGGGTCGGGTCGTGGGCGCCCGGTGCGAGCCACCGGGTGCGCGACGTGCTGGAGCGGCCCGGCGGCAAGGGCGTCAACGTCGCCCGGGTCCTGCGGGTGCTCGGCGTGCCGGCCGTGGTCGTGGCGCCGCTCGGCGGTCCGGGCGGCGACTGGCTGGCCGCCGAGCTGCGGGCCGGCGGACACGCCGTCCGAGCGGTCCCCGTCGCCGCCGCGACCCGCCGCACGGTCACCGTCGTCGACGACACCGGCGCGGCGACGGCGTTCAACGAGCCGGGGCGGGCGCTGTCAGAAGACGAGTGGTCGGCGTTCGTGGCTGCGGTCGCCGAGGAGCTGGGCGACGCGGTGGCCCTGGTCGTGTCGGGCAGCCTGCCCGCGGGCGCGCCGTCGGACCTGCTGCCCCGGCTGGTGGCAGCCGCCCGCGACGCCGGGGTGCCCGCCGTCGCCGACACCTCCGGGCCGGCGCTGCTCACCGTGGCCGGGGCCGGTCCCGCACTGGTCAAGCCCAACGCCCACGAGCTGGCCGAGGCGCTGCCGGGCGACGACGGCGTCAGCGGTGCGGCCGGGCGGCTGCTCGCCCTGGGTGCCGAGCGGGTGGTGGTGTCGCTGGGCGCCGACGGCCTCCTGGGGGTCGACGGCTCCGGCGGGTCCGGTGAGAGCGCCGTCTGGCGGGTGGCCGGCGTCCCCGGCGTGGCCGGCAACCCCACCGGTGCCGGCGACGCCACCGTCGCCGCCCTGGTCCGCGGCCTGGTCGCGGGCACGCCCTGGCCCGAGGCGCTGACCGACGCCGCCGCACTCGGCGCCGCCGCGGTCCTGGCCGCGGCCGCCGGCGAGGTCGACCTCGCCGCCTACGAACGGTTCCTGCCCACCCTGCATGCGGAGCGTGTGGAATGACGCTGACCTCGATGACGGAGCTGTTCGGCCGGGCGGCGGAGCGCGGCGGCGGCATCGGCGCCTTCAACGTGATCCTGCTCGAGCACGCCGAGGGCCTGGTGACCGGCGCGGAGCGGGCAGCTGCCCCCGTCGTGCTCCAAATCAGCCAGAACTGCGTGCGCTACCACGGCGCGCTCGAGCCTATCGCCGTCGCGACCCTGGCCGTCGCGCGGGCGGCGTCCGTGCCGGTGGTCGTGCACCTCGACCACGCCGAGGACGCGGCCCTGGTGCACGAGGCGGTAGAGCTGGGCGTCACCAGCGTCATGTTCGACGCGTCGACGCTCGACTACGCCGACAACGTCGCCGCCACCCGCGCCGTCGTCGACCACTGCCACGCGCACGGCGTCGCCGTCGAGGCCGAGCTGGGCGAGGTCGGCGGCAAGGACGGCGTGCACGCCCCGGGCGCGCGCACCGACCCGGCCGAGGCGGTGGCGTTCGTCGAGGCGACGGGGGTCGACTCGCTCGCCGTCGCCGTGGGGACCTCGCACGCCATGCGCACGCGCGACGCCGTCGTCGACCACGACCTCGTCGCCGCCCTGCGTGCCGCCGTCCCCGTCCCGCTGGTGCTGCACGGCTCGTCCGGCGTGCCCGACGAGGAGCTGACGAAGGCGGTGGCGGCCGGGATGACGAAGGTGAACATCGCGACCCACCTCAACGCGGTGTTCACCGGCGCGGTGCGCGGGCGCCTCGACGCCGACGCCGGTCTGGTCGATCCGCGCCGCTACGTGTCGGCGGGCCGTGAGGCGCTGGCCGCGGAGACGGCCCGGCTGCTCGGCGTGCTGCGCGCGGCCTGACGGAGATCTTCTTTGCCCCCCTTTGACCCTTGTGCTTACTGATTGTGTGACGAATACTGCTCGTTACGCCGTGAAAGTTTGCATGATCGATCAAGGGAGTGATTCGCGTGGCCCTTCCGCACAGGTATCGACCCTCCCGTCGCGACATCATCAGGACCGGCGCCGCGATCGGCGCCGCCGCCGGCCTCGGTGGGACCGCCGCCGGAGTCGCGGGCGCCTCGTCCGCGCCCGACGAGGCCGGCGCGGACGACACCCGCCGCGAGCCGCCGCGCATCAAGGGGCGCGAGCGGTCCATGGCCGAGGTGCCGTTCGAGGGGTTCGAGCACGTCCGCGTCGGCCTCATCGGCCTCGGCGAGCGCGGCGGCGGCCAGGACGTCCGCTGGGGCGCCGTCTCGAACGTCACCGCCGTCTGCGACATCCGGCCCGAGCGGGTCAGCCGCACCATCGGGCGCATCATGGCGCAGGGCTTCCAGGACACCGAGCCGGTCGGCTACTCCGACGGCGAGGAGGACTTCCTGAACCTGGTCCGCCGCGACGACATCGACCTCGTCTACGTCGCGACGCCGTGGGAGTGGCACTACCCGCAGGCCAAGGCCGCCATGGAGCACGGCAAGCACGTCGCCGTCGAGCTGCCCATCTCGCCTCACCTGGACGAGATCTGGGACCTCGTGCGCACCTCGGAGCGCACCGGCAAGCACTGCATGCTGCTCGAGAACGTCAACTACTTCCGGCCCGAGCTGCGGATGTTCAACATGGCCCAGGCCGGGCTGTTCGGCGAGCTGCAGCACGCGTCCGGCGGCTACGTGCATGACCTCCGCTGGCCGTACTTCTTCGGCGGGGCGTACTACCCGGAGTACTGGCGGCGGCACTGGCAGACCCGGATGAACGCCCTGCACTACCCGATGCACGGCCTGGGTCCGGTGTCGGCGACCATGGGCATCAACCGCGGCGACCGCTTCGCCGAGCTGGTCGCCGTCGCGTCGCCGCCGATGAACCTCGCCCTGTTCCGCGAGAACGACCCGCGCGTCGGCCCCGACCACTCCTCCTGGGACGACGACGAGTACATCTCCGGCGACCGCCACACCGCCCTCATCAAGACCGCGAACGGCCGGATGATCCGGGTCGAGCACGACGTCAACTCGCCGCACCCCTACAGCCGCGAGACCACTCTCACCGGCAGCAGTGGTGTCGTCGAGCTGGACAACGCCCGCATCTACCTCGAGTCGCTCGGACACACGAACCACTCGTGGCGCACCGGCTCGGCCTTCAACTCGATCATGGCGGAGCACGACCACTGGCTCTGGCCGGCCCTGGAGGACCTCGCCGACCAGTACGGCGGCCACGGCGGCGGCGACTTCATCGCCATCTTCCGCCTGGTGCAGCTCATGCGGCTGGGCATGACGCCCGACATCGACGTGTACGACTCCGCGGCCTGGTGCTCGGTCATCCCGCTCAGCCACGAGTCGATGAAGGGCGGGCGCATCAAGGCGGTCAAGGTGCCCGACTTCACGCGCGGCTACTGGGAGGACCCCCGGCCCACCTTCGACCGCGAACGCCCGGACGACCCCTGGCTCGACGGCTGACGGGTTTCGTCTCCGCTCTCGGCGGGGTGTGCGGGATGCCGGTCCCGCTCACCCCGCCGCTTTCTAGAATTCTCTTCCTCGCGGTAGAATTCTGGCATGGCCCTGAGTATCAAGAGTGACGAAGCGGATCGGCTGGCCCGCGAACTGTCCGGGGTGACCGGGGAGTCTCTGACGACTGCTGTGGTCATCGCGTTGCGCGAACGACTCGACCGTGAGCGTGGCGGATCTCGCAACCGCATCAGCCGGCGGCTGCGTGCGCTTCAAGCCGATCTTCGTGGTCACGAGGTCGTCGATGCGCGCTCCGCTGAGGAGATCCTCGGCTACGACGAGCACGGCCTGCCCCGGTGACCGATGGCGCCCAGGCACTCGTCGTCGACACTTCGGCGGTCGTCGCCATCCTGACCGGCGAGAACGGAGCCGACTGGCTGATCGACACCCTGTCGGCCACGCGGCACCGATACATGGCGTCGGCCACCTACCTCGAGCTCGGCATCGTGCTCGAGACCCGCATGGGACCCGTCGCGACGGGAGCGGCGGCTCGTTTCGTCCGCGATTCCGACATCGAACTGGTCGAGGTCGATCCGGTCATCGCGGAGCGGGCGCTGGAGGGATGGCGGCTGTTCGGCAAGGGCCGTCACCCGGCCGCACTCAACTATGGGGACTGCTTCACGTACGGCGTAGCCGCCGAACTCGGCATCCCGGTCCTCTGCGTCGGCGACGACTTCGCCCGTACCCACCTCGAGGTGCTCCGCCCGTCATGATCACCCCGAGTGCCGCGTCAAGCCACGTAGCGACCACGCGACGGGACAGCGGTTGTCGAGATCGTCCGCACGGGCCTCGCCGTCACCGCCGTCAGAGGTCGTGGTGGTGCCACATCGCGGAGAGTGGAAGTGCGGTCATGCCGTCTCCGAACGGCAGCGACTCGGTACCCAGGTAGAGGACGTAGCCGCCCGCGAACCGGTCGCCCACTCGGTCGCGGAGCCAGCGGAGGTGCCGGAAGTCGCCCGCACCCACCGACGAAGAGGCCTTGACCTCGATGCCGACGATCTGGCCGTTACGCCGTTCGAGGACGAAGTCGACCTCGCGACCGTCGTGGTCGCGGTAGAAGTGCAGCGAGGCGCCGAGGTCGCTGACGGCGAGCAGCCTCGTGAGCTCCGCGTAGACGAAGCACTCCACCATGGCGCCGAGCGAGGAATGCCCGGGCGCTGTGAGGGCGTCGGCATCGACCTGGAGCAGATGGGCCGCCAGGCCTGCGTCGGTGGGATAGACCTTCGGCGTCTTGACCAGCCTCGTCGTGATGTTCGAGGACCAGGGCGAGACGCGGCCCGTCAGGAAGACGGTGTCGAGATGGGTCAGGTAATCGCGCACGGTGGCCTGATTGAGCTGCAGGCTCTGAGCGACATCGGAGACGACGAGCTGGCTGCCGGCCCGCGCCGTCACCAGGGCGAGCAGTCTTGGCAGGATCTCGGCGTGCCGCACCTGGGCGAAGCTCGCGACGTCTCGCAGGACGACCGTGCTGAGGTATCCGTCGAACCAGCCGTGTCGCAGATTCGCGGCCTGCAATCGCAGGACCTCTGGGTAGCCGCCGGTGCAGAAGAGATCGGCGTAGCGGTCGCGGGTCCATGGTGACGTGGCGGCCTGCGTCAGTTGCGCGCTGTCGCCGAACAGCAGCGCACAGAAGTCGGCCGGTGCTCCCGTGCGTTCCGCTACGGCGAAGGGCCAGACCTCGACGAAGACCGCCCGGCCGGCCAGCGACTCGGAGATGGTCGGGACGGTCAGGAACCGCGTCGACCCGGAGAGGATGAACTGGCCGGGTGTGTCGTCGCGGTCGACCACGTATTTGATGGCGACGACCAGGTCGTCTCCGCCGCGCTGGACCTCGTCGATCATCCTCGGCGTCGCGCCGAATCGCACGAATCCCGCGGGATCGGCGAGCGCCGACCGGAGCGTCGTGGCGTCGTCCAACGAGCGGAGTGAGCCGCCTCGGTTCGCTTCGAACAACCTGAGCAGGGTGGTCTTGCCGGCTTGCCGCGGTCCGTTGACCACGACGACCCGGAAGGCGCCGGTCCGTTCCGCCAGCCGGTCTTGCGCCAGCCTCGGCAGATAATTCACGCCACCATACTAATTGAAATTTGGAGAACGTGCTAACAGATTTTACGATCTTGATTCGACGTCCCGAGCCCTTGATCATCACTGATCCAACCACCCATAGGGGGCCGGATCATTGATGATCAGGGGCCGCAGCCCACCCGTCACGGGCAGGCGATGTGGCGCAACACCAGGTCGAGGTCGGTGACCTTGCCGGGCGCGACCCGGGCCGTCACCGTGTGCGGGATCCAGGTGTCGTCGCCGGCGACGACGCGCAACGGGTTCTGCCGCACCGGGAGCCACAGCACGTACCGGCCCTCGGCGTCGGTGCGCAGGGTGTGCGACTCGTCGCGGCCGTCGATCCAGATCTCTGCCCCGGTCAGCGGCACGACGGAACCAGAGCAGGTCCGGCCGCTCAGCGTCCCCGCCACCGCGCCCCATGTCCGCGGCGCCACCGTGTCGAAGCGCACGCCGATCTCGCGCTGGTCGTACGGGGTGTCGTCGCCGCGGACGAGGACGGCGCCGGAGTACGTGCCCGGCCCGTCGGCCGCCGCGCCCGCCAGCGAGACCGTCACCTCCATGCTCTCGCCCGGCGCCAGCGTCTCCGCGGGCCCCGCCGACCCCGCGAGCGACAGCCACGAGGCGTCCCGGTCGCTGCCGCAGTCGGTGTAGCCGGGCAGCGTCTCGACGAACGGGCGGCCGGCGTAGCCGGCGTCGCCGCCGCCGACGCGGTGGAAGCCGCAGGTGCTGCCGCCCCGGGCCAGCGCGTTGACCGCGGCCGACAGCTCGGACCAGGCGTCCGAGACCGGGTCGTAGGAGAACCCGGCGTTGGTGGAGTCGTGGTACCGCCCGCCGCTGACCCCGCCGGACACCAGCAGCCTCCCGTCGGCGACGGTGTGGGCGGCGCCGGAGAGCTCCATCGGCAACGGCGCCACCGCGGTCCAGGTGCCCATCTTCGGGTCGTACGCGTACGCCGCGGTCTTCGTCGGGCCGCGCTGGACCAGGCCGCCGGCGCAGTAGCCCTTGGCCTCGATCGCGCCGCAGGCCGGCTCGGCGATCGGCTCGGGATAGTCGGCCACCTGCTCCCACTCCCGCGCTGCGGGGTCGTAGCGGAACACGTCGTCGGTGCCGCAGTCCTCGTCCTCGTCGCTGAAGCAGCCGCCGACCACGTACATGAGCCCGTCGAGCACGAAGCTGCCGGCCATCTGGACGGGGACCGGGGAACCCGGCTCGGTGGTCCAGCTGTTCGTCGCCGGGTCGTAGACGTCGGTGCCGGGGGAGATGCCGTTCTCGTAGATGCCCGGCTCCCGCCCGCCGGTCACGTAGAGCCGGCCGCCGACGAACTCGCCGGCGGGAGCGCCGCGGCCGTGCGGCATGGCCGGCAGCGGTTGCCAGCCCTCGCCCGACGCCGGGTCGAGGACGAAGCCACGGGTGGTCGCGTAGTCGAAGCCGGACTCGCCGCCGACGGAGTAGAGGCGCCCCTCGTGCAGTCCGGCGACGTTGTCGACGATGTTGATCGGGTAGTCCGGCAGCGCCTCCCAGGCCGGCGCGCCCGGCCCGGCGGAGATCGACGCCGACGCCGACCCCGTCGTGCGCGGGTGCCCGGTCGTGTTCGGCACGAACGACACCGGCCGCTCCGCCAGCGTGACGGCGGTGGGCGCGGTGCCCTCGTTGGTGACGGTGACAGTGGCGGTCGCGTCCGCGCCGAGGTCCGCCGACGACGACACCGACGACACGCTGGTGGTCAGCAGCCCGGCGCCGAGTGCGAAGTCCGCCGTCGCCGTCGTTCCCGCTGCGATCCGGACCGCCGACGACCCGTCCTGGTACTGCAGCCGGCTCGCCGTCACGTCGTGCGAGCCGGTGCCGGGCACGAACATCCAGTAGAACCCGTCCCCGTCGGTCGTCGCGGCAGCGTCCGACCCGGCCTCCACAAGAGAGCCCGCCACGGCCGCACCCGTGTTGCCGTCCGTCACATGCCCGGCGAGCAGCCCGCCGTCGACGGGGTCGCAGCTGCGGTTGCCGACGAACACGTCGTCGAGCTGCCAGCCGTTCGCCGCGGTGTACGGCCCCTCGTGGTAGCGGAACCGCACCCGCACGTCGGACCGTCCGGCCGCCTGCGGGACCGGCACCAGCTCCGTCGCCGGGCCGTACACCGGCTCGACGCGGTGCCAGACCGTCTCCCAGCTGACGCCGCCGTCCAGCGACAGGTCGACGTCGGCGATGCCGCCGGGCTCGTCCCAGACCCAGGTGTCGAAGTGGTGCGCGAACCCGATCGCCGGCTCCGCCACGCCGGTGAGGTCGAGCACGGGCGTCACCAGCGCGGTGTCCTGCCGGGTCACGTAGCCGTAGAACTCGCCGTCGACGATCGCGAACCCGGACCGCCCGCCGGTGAGGTTGCCGCGCTCGCCGGGGTCGTCGAAGCGCCAGTTCTCGCCGTCGCCGACCTCGTCGGTGACGGTCCAGCCCGCGGGCAGTCCGTCGTCGAAGCTCGCGGCGACGCCGTCGGACGCCAGCGCGTATCCGGGGGCGAAGCAGCGGACCGGGTCGACCTCGAGCGCGACGTCCGCGTCCGAGCCGGAGAGCGACACCGTCGTCGCCGGGTACCCCGGGTAGCGGCTGGTCACCGTCGCCGTGTGCTCACCGGGCGGCAGGTCGAGCGAGAACGCGCCGGTCACCGGGTCGGTCACCGCGCTCATGCCGTCGACCGTCACGTCCGCCCACAGCGGCCAGCCCTGCCCGGACCCGTCGCGGACGGTTCCCTCGACGGTGACGGCGTCGGCTGCGGCCGCCGCCGGGGTCAGGGCCGCGGCCGTCAGCGCGGCCGAGACCACCGCCGTCATGCCTCGCCGTCGGTTCATCGGTGCTCCCTGTCGTTCGCGCCGGGCGGTCATCGGCCGCATCCGGTCTGGCGGAGGGTGAAGTCGCGGACGGTGTCGCGGCCGGCCCGCACCCGCAGCTCGGCGGTCTGCGGCTGGTAGCCGCTCTTGACGACGACGGCGTCGACGGGATTGGCGGCCCGGTCGAACCAGGTCGCGTACCGGCCGTCGGGGCCGGCGACCAGGGTCCGCGAACCGGTCGCGCCGTCCAGCTGTACGACGGCGCCGGGCAGCGGTGCCGTCGCCCCGGCGCAGGACCGGCCGAGCGCGGTCCCAGTGAGCCGGCCCCACGTCGACGGCGCCGACACCGTCAGGTGGACGGGGACCGCGGCGGCGTCGTACGGGGTGTCGTCGCGCAGCACCAGGGCCGCCGACACCGCGCCGGGCTGCTCCAGCGCCGACGCGTCGAACGTCAGCGTGACCTCCGCCGCCTCGCCGGGCGCCAGCGTCAGCGTCGGCGGGTCGGCGGCCAGCCAGCCGACGGCGTCGCCGGAGCCGCAGTTCGCCCAGCCCGGCAGGACGGCCGTGGCGCTGGTCGTGCCGGGGCCGGTGCTGCCGCCGACGGTGTGGAAGCCACAGGCGCTGCCGGCCCGGTACACCGGCTGCGGGGCGTTCGGGATGGGCGCCCAGGTGTCGGTGGCGGGGTCGTAGGCGAACCCCTCGTTCGTGACGACCCCGGCGTCGTCGGTGACGCCGCCGGACACGATCAGCCTGCCGTCGGCCGCCGCGTACGCCGAGCCCCACAACCCGATCGGCAGCTCGGCCAGCTCGGTCCAGGAGTCGGCCGCGGGATCGTACACGTAGGTGGACGTGAGCTCGTTCAGCCCTTCGCCGCGTGCCCCGCCCGCGCAGTAGAGCTTGTGGTCGATGGCGCCGCAGGACACCAGCGCGGTCTCCTCGGGGTAGTCGGCCACCTGCTCCCACCGCCCGGCCGCGGCGTCGAGCCGCAGGACGTCGGTGCTGCCGCAGTCGCCGGGGCAGCCGCCGACGACGTAGAGCATGTCGTCCAGGACCGCCGAGCCCGCGCTGGTCACGGCCTTCGGCATCGCCGGGCCGGGCGACCAGGTGTCGGTGCGCGGGTCGTACACGTCGACGTCGACGCGGGTGGCGCCGGTGCTGCTCCAGCCGCCGGCCGCGTAGAACCGGCCGTGCAGGAAGCCGCCCATCGGCCGCTGCCGGGCCCGTGGCAGCGGTGCGATCGGCTCCCACTCGCCGTCGCCGTCGTGCACGTAGGCGGCGCTCGTCGCGCCGGACCCGGTCGCGCCGCCGACGGAGTACAGGCGCCCGTCCAGCACGTCGACCGCGCTGTCCCAGACGGGGGACGGGTAGTCGGCCAGCAGCGCCCAGGGGGCGATCGGCTCGCCAGCCACTGCGGTGCCGGCGGCGCCGGTCGCTTCGCTGCTGGTCAGCTCGGGTCCGGCGGTGAAGGTGCCGGACACCCGCTGGACCGGCGCGCCGGCACCGGTGGCCGACGGGGCGCTGACGCCGGGCCGCTCGGTGAGGTCCAGCGTGGCCGGGGCGCTGCCGTCGTTGGCGACCGTGACCGTCGCGGTCGCAATCCCGCCGAGGACGACCGCGCCGTCGACCCGGTCCTCGCGGAGGTCCAGCCGCCCGGCCGGCAGCGCGAACTCGACCGGCGTGACGGCGTCCGCCGCGACGTCGACGGTGCGGGTCGCGTCGGTGTATCTGGTCCGCGCGCCGGTGAACGCCTGCTCGCCGGGACCGGGGACGAAGGTCCAGAAGAAGCCGTCGCCGAGGCCCGGGTCGTCCGGCGTGGCGACGGTGGTGACGGTCAGTGCGGGGTCGGCGACGGTCACCGTCGCCCCGACGATCGGCGTCTCGGTGTTGGCGTCGACCACGTGCCCGGTCAGCAGCCCGCCGTCGACCGTGGCGCAGTTGCGCTGCCCGAGCACGACGTCGTCGACCTGCCACCAGCCGTTGTAGGCCGAGGCGAAGGTGAACCGCACGCGCACGTCCGGCTGGCCGGCGGCCGCCGGGATCGGCAGCTGCAGCTCCTCCTCGTAGATGCCCTCGAAGCCGCTGTGCGACCAGACGGTCGACCAGGTGGCGCCGCCGTCGACGGACAGGTCGACGCCGATGTTCGCGTCGGACGAGTAGTCCGTCCTGAACCAGAGCGCCGGCACGTCCACCCCGGTGAGGTCGATGACGGGCGAGACGAGGTCGGTGTCCTGGCGGCCGTCCGGACCGTAGAGCGGGCTGAAGACGGAGGCGAAGTTGCCCTCGCCGCCGGTGCGGTTGTAGTCGTCGTGCGGGAACCGCCAGACCTGGCCGTTGCCCACGTGGTCGGCGACGGACCAGCCGGGCGGGGCGGTGTCGGGGTCGAACGTCTCGGTGTACGTGACGACGCGGTCGCGCTCCTCGTAGCCGGGCGCGGTGCAGGCGTACCCGTCCGCGGCCAGCGCGACGTCGTGGGTCGCGGCACCGGTGAGGTCGACGCTCGTGGCCGACGGCGTCAGCCCCGGTGCGAGCGCCTCGACGGTGACGTCGTAGCGGTCGCCCGCGGGCAGCTCGATGGCGTACGTGCCGTCGACCGGGTCGGTGTAGTACGTGCCGTCCGGGACGCCGTCGACGGTGATCGTGGCGTAGAGCGGCCAGCCGTGGTCCGAGCCCTCGGTGACGGTTCCGGTGAGCGTCGCCGTCGGCCGCGCCGTCAGCGCCAGGTCCAGCGTCGTCGCCTCGCCGGTGCGGACGGTCGCCGAGCCGGCGCCGTCGTCGTACCCGAAGAGCGACCCGGTCACGTCGTAGTCGCCGACCGGCAGCTGCACCGACCACGTGCCGTCGGGCGCCGTGCTGAGCCGGCGGTTCGCCGGGCCGGCGATGGCGACGGAGACGCCGCCGAGGCCCGTGCCGTCCGCGTCGGTGACCGTGCCGCGCAGCACCCCGGTGTCGCCGCGCGGCGCCGCCTCGATCGCGGCGTAGACGTTCAGCCGGCCCTCGCCGAAGACGTTGTTGTTCGACGGGGTGCCACCGCAGCTGGTGTCGTCGGTGTCGATCGCCTTCTCGTCCAGCAGCGCGCGTGTGGCGTCGATGTCGCCGATCACCGCCGGCGCCGACGACCACAGCAGCGCCACCGCGCCGGACACGTGCGGCGTCGCCATCGAGGTGCCGCTCCAGCTCGCGTACGTGCCGCCGGGGAGCGACGAGCGGATCAGGACGCCGGGCGCGGCGATGTCCGGCTTGGTCTCGCCCTCGAAGCCGGGGCCGCGGCTGGACTGCGGGTCGATGACGTGCTCGATGTCGTACATGCCGGCGCTGTACGTGCCCGCGCCGTTGCCCGGGTTCTCCGCCGAGCCGCAGGACGGGCCGGAGTTGCCGTTGGCGAACGCCGGGAAGATCCCCGCCGCGACCCACGCCTCGACCAGGTCGTCGTACCAGCGCGCGGTCGTGCCGCCGCCCCACGAGTTGTTCACGATGTGCGGGCGCAGGTCCGGCCGCGGGTTCTCGCCGTCGAGGTCGGTGGGCGCCAGCATCCACTCGCCCGAGGCCAGCAGCGCGAAGTCCGTGCAGCCGTCGCTCTCGCAGCCCTTCGCCGCGATCCAGCGGGCGCCCGGGGCGACGCCGATCTGGGCCCCCTCGCCGGTGCCGGTCATGGTGCCGGTGACGTGGGTGCCATGGCCGTTGTTGTCGCACGGCTGCGGCGTGCTGCCGGCACAGACCTTCGCGGGGTCGTACCAGTTGTACTCGTGGTCGAACGTGCCGTCGCCGTTGCTGCCGCGGTACTGGCCGGCCAGCGCCGGGTGGTCGAACTCGACGCCGGTGTCGATGCTGGCGACGACGATGCTCTCGCCCCGCGTGCCGAAGTCGGCCCACACGTCGTCGGCGCGGATGTCGGCGACGCCCCACTCGACGGCCTCCGCCGTCGCGGCGAGGGGTGCGACGTCCTGGCGCGGCTCCGGCAGCGCGTAGGTGCGGGCCGGCTCGATCTCGGCGACCTCCGTCCGTCCGGCCAGCCGGGTGGCCAGCTCCTCGGTGCCGTCGACGACGTAGATGACGTTCGAGGCGTGGAAGGCGCGGTACTCGACACCGGCCGCGTCGAGCTGGCGGCGGACCGCGCGCTGGCTGCGGTCGGCGGTCCGGCGCAGGGCCTCGACGACGGCGGCGCCGCGGTCCGCCCAGTCGTCGACGGCGGCCGCGGCGGCCAGGTCGGCGCGCTGCTCGAAGGAGATCAGGAAGTCGGCCGTGGCGCCGTCGTCGAGCTGGCGCGACAGGGTGGTGTCGAGCTTGTCCTCGGGCGCCTGCGGCGGGGGTGTGGCTTCGGCGGGTTCGGGGGCGGCCGCCGATGGTGCCGCCGTCGCCGCCGTCAGGGACAGCAGGGCCAGAGCGGTCGCGAGCCAGCGGCGACGGGGGGAGTCGTGCCTCACGGGGGTCTCCTGGGGTGGCACAAAGGGGGCGATGCCGACGTTTGCGGGTGAACGTAACGGTCGCGGCCGGTGCCAGGCACCACTTCACGTGTGACGCACTAGAGTCACGTCACACTTATGACACTGCAGAGCGACGGCGCCGCGAGCCGCCGACGGCTGTCGGCCATCGGCCTGAGCGAGGCCGAGGAGTCGGTCTACCGCGCCCTGCTCGACCTCGGCCCTGCCACCGGCGCCGACCTCGCCGCCCGGCTCGGCACCGACGAGCGCGACGTGCTGCTCGCCGTCCAGTCGCTCGAGGCCGCCGGGCTGGCCGGGCGCACCACCACCCGGCCGCCCCGGTTCACCGCCGTCCCGCCCGAGGTCGCGTTCGAGCCGCTGCTCTTGCACCGTCAGCAGGAGCTGCAGTCGGTCCGAGCCGAGGTGCACGAGCTGCAGCACCGCTACCGCGAGAGCATGCTCGTCTCGTCCGCGGCCGACGCGCTGCAGCTGGTCACCGAGCCGGCCGCCATCGTGCAGCGGTTCGAGCAGCTGCAGCTGTCGGCGCGCTCGGAGGTGCTGGTCTTCGACAAGCCGCCGTACGTCGGGTCCATCGAGGGCAACATCGACATCGAGCTGCGCATGCTGGCGCAGGGCGTGCGCTACCGCGGCCTGTACGACCGGCAGGCGCTCGAGGAGCCGGCGAAGGTGCGGGCGCTGACGGAGCTGCTGGCCGCCGGCGAGGAGGCCCGGTGCATGGCCGAGCTGCCGATGAAGCTCGCCATCGCCGACCGCGAGGTCGCCATGATGCCGCTACGGGTGCGCGAGAGCACCGGCGCCCTGGTGATCCACGCGTCGTCGCTGCTGGACGCGTTGTGCGCGCTGTTCGAGACGCTCTGGAACTCGGCGGCGACGGTGAACCTCGACCGCCCCGACGGCGTCGACGACATCCTCGGCCCGGACGAGCACCTGCTGCTCGGCCTCGTGGCGTCGGGCATCAAGGACGACGCGATCGGCCGCCAGCTCGGCGTCGGCCGGCGGACCGTCCAGCGGCGCATCACCGAGCTGCAGGAGCGCCTCGGCACGACGACCCGCATCGGCCTCGTGGTCGAGGCCGCCCACCGCGGCTGGATCTGATACCCCCGGCGATGCCGTATTCGACGAGCGACTCGGGCGTTGTCGACGGTGCGGCATCGCTGCGGAAACGATGCGCCATCACTGTCGCGGACACGACAGTGATCTCACATCGTCGGTGCAACGTTCCCTCTCCGTTCACGCCCGCCCCACACGACCGCGCCGCCGGCGAATCGTCATGAGCGCCAGGCCCTTCTCCCTGGCGAGGCACACTCCTGAGGACGTCCGCGACCGATCTTCGGAGGGAGTCGAGTAGCGGAAATTCTGTGATCGTAGTAACAGATTTGGCGATCTTGGTCCGCTCGACCCCTCAGGACGTGCGGGCGGCGCTGGGCGGCCAGACGACGGTAACGGGGGTGCCGGCGTCGACCGCGAGGGCGACGGCGTCGGAAGTGCCGCCGGAGCCGTCCGCCGCGCGGCCGTCCCAGACCGCCACCAGCAGGTCGCTCCGGTCGATGACCTCGCGGCTGGCCGCCAGGTAGGCCGCTCGGCTCGAGGTCCGGAACGGCAGGGTCGTCACCGTCGCCGCCCGCGCGAGGAGGTCGTCGAACTCGGGCCGATCGGCGTCCTTCACGATCGCGTCGCGGTAGTCGGCCGCGGGCAGCACCACGTCGACCGCGCCGCCGAGCTCGAGGACGACGTGCGCGAAGATCCGGTCGGCGCCGCGGGCGAGGCAGGTCGCGCCGCGGAACTCGCCCGCGCCGTATGGGGCGAGCGTCGCGCGTAGCGCCCCGGCCACGAGGACGCGCGTCGCCTCCGGCAGGTCCATGTGCCCCGTGACCCCGATGACCGGCACGTGAGCCATCCCCCTCCTTGCGACCGCTGGTGCCCGCACGGGCCCCGATCATGGTCGATCATCAAGAGCGGGCTCACGGCGACGCCGGCCCCAACCATTCCACTCGCGCGCCGGGCACCTCACCCGCTCCCATACCGCATCGCCGCCGCGGACAGGCGACATTCAGTGCTCTGGCGGGTGAGGTGTGCCCGTGGCGAGTGAGGTGGTCGGGCCGAACGGCATGACACGAGACGGCGGGGTCAGGCGGCGTCGACGGGGGCGACGCCGCTGATGCGGTGGACGGCGAAGGAGCGGACCTCGCCGCTGCGGTGGTCGAAGGCCGACAGCCAGCCGCCCTCGATGCGGGCGGGGTCGACGAGCCGCTCCGTCGTGGAGCCGTGCTGGTCGACGTAGCCGATCCAGACGGTGGCGCCGGTCTCGAGTGCCTCGCGCAGGTCGGCCAGGGTGGTGGCGGCCGTCGTGCGGCCCGGGCGGGCCGGTGCGCCGTCGGCGGGGCGCTCGGCCCGGGACCGGTCGCCGGCCCGCAGTGCGCGGACGGCCGCGCCGAGCAGGGTCTCTTCGGGCGCGGTCAGTTCGGCGAGGGCGGGCCGGGGCGCGAACCGGGGCGTGGCCCGGCGCGGCTCCGTGCGGCCGATGACGATGGAGCCGTCGGCGGCCTCGGGGACCGGGCTGAAGCCGAGCTGGCGCAGCCGTTCGACCAGCGTGTTCGCCGCGATGCTCGACGCGAGCACCGTCGGGGCCAGTCGGCGCAGGCCCAGGCTGGACGAGCGCGGGTCGGCCATGATGGCGGCCAGCACGGTCTCGTCGTCGCAGCGGACGAACGCTGACGCGGCGCCGACGCGCAGCTGCCCGTGCGTGCGGGCGACGTCGTCGACGAGGTACGTGAGCGGCTGCGGCACGGGCGTGCGCGAGATGGTGGCCAGGAACGCGTGCACGTCGGCGGCCGTGCGCCCGGCGTCGAGCGCCCGCCGCAGCGATCCGGCCGTGAACCGGTGCACCGAGGCGCCGCCGCGGCTCTCGACGTCGGAGAGCAGGCCCAGCTCGCGCTCGAGGTCGGCCCGCAGCGGACCGGGCGCCACCGCCGTCAGGTCGGCCTGCAACAGCACGTGGTCCAGCGGTTGCGGCAGGCTCGCGCGCACCGCCTCGGCCGCCGCGACCACGGCGCGGTCGCCGGCCCGGCCCTCGAGGAACGGCCGTACGAACGAGGCCAGTGCGCCCATGCCGGTGAGCCCGAGCTGCTCGGCCTCGCGCAGCGTCCACCGGACGAGGTCGTCGCGGAACCGGCCGGCCCGGCGCGGCCGCCGCCACTGCAGGACGGCGAGCACGCCGACGAGGTCGGGCGCCCAGCCGGCCGGCAGCGCGGCCAGCTCCTCGAGCACCAGCCGGCGCACCTCGGGCGCGGCCGGCCGCTCGAGGTCGCGGCCGAGCGGGGCGATGGGCCGGTCCTTCTCGTCGCGGCTGCCGGCCAGCCCGGCGACCCGGCTGGTGGTGAGCCAGGCGTGCGCCAGAGCGGCCCAGCGGCGGGCCGGCTCCTCGCGCCGCCACACGTCGAACTCCGGGGTGGGCAGCCACACCTCGTCGAGGTCCTCGCTGGCGCCGACCAGCCCGGCGGCGTAGGCGACCTCGGCGATCAGCGCGCCGCCGGCCTCGTCGGTGTCGAGGAGGTCCGGCAGCCGGCGAAGGTCGCGGACGCCCAGCCCGCCGGTGCGCAGGACCGGCGGCGGCTCGGCCGCCCATGTGTCGAGCAGCAGCTCGACCTTGCGGGTGAGGTCGAACGCCCCGGCGCCGGCGGTGCGGTCGACGGTGACGGGCGTGCGCTCGGTGACCGGCGGGACGGGCGGCGCCGGCTGCGCCTCGGCGTGCACCAGCCCGCCGCGCAGGTGCAGCGCCACCTCGCGGGGCAGCACGACGGTGGTGGAGTCGACGGGCACCAGCAGGCCGACCGACAGCAGCAGGTCGATGGGGGTGCGGGCGGTCGCGCGGTCGGCCTCGCGCAGGGCGTCGTCGATGCGGCCGGTGGGCGGTCCGGGGGTGAGCGCGGCGAGCGCCGAGCGGGCGTCGTCGGTCAGCTCGGCCAGCAGCGCCGTCAGCGCGGCGTCGTCGGACAGCAGCGCAGCGACGGCCTCGGCGTCGCCGGCGTGGTCACCGGTCGCGGACAGCCCGAGGCCGCTCATGACGGCCGCGAGCCGCGACGGCGCCAGCGCGAGCAGCGCCTGGCGGGCCGGCGGGCCGAGCCCGGCGGGGTGCGGCCCGACGATCTCGTGCACGATGCGCGGCAGCCGCAGGTCGTCGTCGGGCCCCCAGAGCAGGGCCTGGGTGCGCAGCGTCACCAGGGCCTTGTCGACGGTGGCGTCGGCCACCCCGAGCGCGGCCCGGACGGCGTCGGGCGAGACCGGCGCCGGCGCGATGACCAGCGCGTCGACGACCTGCAGGGTGAACCGGTCGAGCCGGTCGAGCGCCCGGACGGCGGAGGCCCGAGTGGTCGCCCGCGACGCCAGCTGAGAGACGTCGGCAGGAACGGGAACCAGGAGGTCGGGCCGGGCGCGCAGCAGCGCCGCCAGCTCGTCGTCGGCGCGAGCGCGCAAGTCGTCGGCGAGACTGCGCGGAGCCGAGTCGTTCCCGGTCATCCGCTCTACGGTACGGCGTGCATCTGGCGTGCTGCGAATCAGAGCTTGCGGAGACGCTCCAGGAGCTCCGCACTGCGCTCGGCGGCTTCGACCCGGGCCTCGATATCGGCCGCCTTCAGCTCCGCGGTGATGTCGGGATCTACGGGAACCTCGAGGGGCTTGCGTCGTTCGACAGTCACATGCGCGACATTACCGGCCCTCCGGAAGTGGATCCAAGTCCCCGTCTCATCGTGCCGTGAGAGCGGTCAGGACGTCGTCCAGGTAGGCCTGCCGCTGCTCCGGGTCCGCCGGCAGGACGCCGGGCGTGGAGTGGGCGAGCTCCGCGTGGCCGAGGTAGGCGCTGTACGCGAGCAGCGCCCGCCGGTGCGCGGCGTCCGGCGCGAAGCCCATGCCCTCGAAGAGGGTGACGATGAGGCCGACCCGGGCGCGCGTGACGCGGTCCAGCGCCGCCGCCACCCGCGGATCGGCGGCTGACGCCAGCAGGGCCGGCCCGACGGGGTCCCGCTCGGCGATCGCGACGACCCGGGTGACCAGCCGGCGCAGCCGTCCCGCGGGCTCGTCGGGAAGCGCCGTGATCTCGCCGATGACGTCGGTCGTCGTGCGCTCCTCCCACCGCGCGAGGGCGGCGTCGAGCAGCGCGTCGCGGTTCGCGAAGTGCCAGTAGAAGCTGCCCTTGGTGGTCCCGAGCCCGACGGCCAGGGGCTCGACGGCGACCGCGGCCAGCCCGCCCTCGGCGATGGCGGCCAGCGCCGCGTCGGCCCAGTCGTCGCGGGTCAGCCGGCGGCGGGTCTTCTGCTCGGGCACCTCCATACGGTAGCGTACGGAACCACCATACGGTTACGTATGGTTCGGGGTGAGGGGGTCCGTCGATGGCGTACGACGTGATCGTGGTCGGTGCCCGCGTGGCCGGTGCGGCGACGGCGATGCTGCTGGCCAGGGCGGGACTCCGGGTCCTCGCGGTCGACCGGGCCGGGTTCCCGAGCGACACCGTGTCGTCGCACCAGGTGCACGTGCCCGCAGTGGCGCGGCTGGCCCGCTGGGGCCTGCTGGACCGGCTGGTCGCGGCCGGCACCCCGCCCACCCGCGAGGTGTGCTTCGACGCCGGCACCGTGGCCTTCACCGGGCGGTTCCCCGCGCACGACGGCGTCGACGCGCTGTACAGCCCGCGGCGCACGCTGCTCGACGCCGTCCTCGTCGACGCCGCCAGGGCGGCCGGCGCCGAGGTGCGCGAGCGGTTCCGAGTCGAGGAGCTGGTCCGGTCCGACGGTGCCGTGGTCGGCATCCGCGGCCGGTGCGGTGTCGCGGCGACATCGGTGACGGAGCGGGCGCCGCTGGTGATCGGCGCCGACGGCAAGCGCTCGTTCGTCGCCGCTTCGGTGGGCGCGCGGGTCCGGCGCAGCGCACCCGTGCGGACGTTCGCGAGCTACGGCTACTGGTCCGGCGTGCCGCTGGCCGCGGGGGAGATGTACCACCGGCCCGGGCGCGTGGTGGCGGCGTTCCCCACCAACGACGACCTGACCATGGTCTACGTCGCGGCGCCGCTGGCGGAGTTCGAGGCCGCGCGGCGCGACCTCGCGGCCCACCACTTGCGCAGCCTCGACCGCTGCGGCGACCTGGGTTCGCGAGTGCGCGGCGCCGTCCGCGTAGAGCGGCTCCGCACCACGCCCGACCAGCCGAACGCCGTCCGCGCCGCGCATGGGCCGGGCTGGGCGCTCGCCGGCGACGCGGGCGCCGTCCTCGACTCGGTGACGGCCCAGGGCATCTCGCACGCCCTCGCCGACGCGGAGTCGCTCGCGGCCGCCGTCGTCGCCGGGCTGGGCGGGACCGTGTCGCTCGCCGTCGCGCTGGCCGGCCACGAGCGGGAGCGCGACCGCCGCCTGCTGCCGATGTACGACCTCACCCTGCGCCTCGCCGAGCTGCGGCCGCGCCGCACCGACCACGCGCTGTTCGCCGCGCTCGCGGACCGGCCCGCGGAGATCGAGCGCTTCCTCGGCGCCCTTGCCGGCGTGGTCCCCGCCGACCAATTCTTCACGCCACGGGTGGTGTTGCGGCTGCTCGCCGCGGCCGGTCTCGATCGGCTCCGTGGTTGATGTCCAGAAGCTCCCGCTGCGTTGCGTTGTGTCCGATCCTCGGGTCGGCCAAGATGCATTGCCATGACTCAGCTCGACCCCCGGCAGGCGCGGACCCGCTACCTCATCCTGCTGGCCTTGCGCTGGCTGCCGTCCGGCATGTTGTTGCCCGTCCTGACGCTGCTGCCGCTGGATCGCGGCCTCACCCTGTCCGAGCTCGGGATGGCGGCAGCCGCTCAGGGTTTCGTGGTGTTCCTGCTGGAGCTTCCCACCGGTGGGTTGTCGGACTCACTCGGGCGTCGTCCGGTGATGGTCGCCGCCGGCTTGATCAGCCTTGTCGGGCTGGCTCTCATCCTCACTGCGGACTCGTTCGCCGTTTTCGCCTTGGCGTTCGCGGTTCAAGGTATCTATCGCGCCCTGGACAGCGGGCCGCTCGAGGCCTGGTACGTCGACGCCGTCCAGGCGCGTGATCCAGACGCCGACCTCTCCGAGGGTCTGTCGCGGGGTGGCACCGTCGCCGGAGTGGCGATCGGCGGCGGCGCTCTTCTCGCGGGCGCTCTGGTGGCTCTGGGCCCGATCGGCTCGATCGAGCCCTTGGCGGTACCCGTGGTCGTCGCCGCTGTATTCCGGGTCGTGTCGGTACTCGCCACCATGAAGCTGCTGGTGGAGCCGGGCCGCTCGATGAGTTGGAGCGCGTCGATCACTGCGGCCGGCGAGGTGCCGGGGGTCATCAGCGGGAGTCTTCGGCTCCTGCGGAGGTCGCGGATCCTCCAGGCACTGGTCTGCATCGAGCTGTGCTGGGGCATCGGCGCGATCGCCTACGAGTCCCTCACGCCGATCCGGATCGCCGAGGTCCTCGACGACGCTGACCGTGCCGGCGCGATCATGGGCCCGGCCGCCGCGGCGGCCTGGCTGGCCTCCGCCGGCGGAGCAGCGCTGACCCCGATGCTCTCTCGCCGGATCGGTGTGGCCCGGACGGCGGCGGCGACACGACTGGCGCAGGCGGTCTTCATCGCGACCATGACCCTGTTCGCCGGGCCGATCGGACTGGTGGTGGCCTTCCTGGCCTGTTATCTGGCCGACGGCGCCTCGAGTCCGATGCACATGACGCTGCTGCACAAGGAGGTGACCGGCGAACACCGGACGACCATCCTGTCGTTGAGCTCGATGGTCTTCCAGCCGGCTTCGGCGCTCGGTCTGCTCCTGCTGACGAACGTCGCGGAGGCGGCGTCGGTGACGAGCGCGATGCTCGTCGGGGCGGTCGCTGTCGCGCTGGCCGTGCCGCTCTACCTGCCCGCGTTCCGGGCAGAGCGACGGAGCGAGCTGGCCGGCGACGTGGAAGGGCCGCCGGCCGGCTCGATCAGCTGATGCTCAGTCGGCCAGCAGGCGGGGGCCGACGCCGGCCAGTTCCGCCGTCGCTGCGTCGGCCAGGACTCGGTCGCGGGCGACCGGCGCGCTGACTCCGTCCTCGATCATGCGCCGGGCGATCATCCCTGCGACCGCCGGCGTGGCGAAAGATGTTCCGGACCAGACGGCGTGGCCGTCCGTGAACTCCGCGGTGACACCCCCGTGGTACTCGTAGGTGCCGTTCGGGAACGGCACGGTGACGTTGTCGCCAGGGGCGTAGACGTCGACCCAGTCGCCGTGGTTCGACCAGTCGGCGCGCGCCGAGCCGTCCTCGGTCAGGCCGCCGACGCTCGTGACCCAGTCGAAGGCCGCAGGCCAGAACTTCTCGCCGGAGCCGTTGTTGCCGGCCGCCGCGACGACGACGGTGTCCGGGTGCGCGGCGAGCACCTCGTCGCGGAACGCCGCGAAGGCGACCGAGGCCACGTGCTCCCGGGTGTACATGCCGGCCTGCAGGCTCACGATGTCGGTACCGGACTCGACGGCCGCGGTCAGCGCATCGACGACCGATACCTCGTCGACCGCGCCGCCGACCAGGCAGCTGTCGACGTGAACCGTCGTCGACTCGGCGCCTGCGACCGCGAGCAAGCAGGCAGCCGCGGCGGAGCCGTGGCCGCCATAGGGCTGGATCTGGTCGGTGCCGTCGGCATGGACCTGTGCGTCCGGGCGCGAGTCGGCGCTGACGGCGCTGAAGCGCGGATAGCCGGTCCCGTCGGCAAGTGCATGGACGAAACCGGTGTCGACGACGGCGACATCGACCCGGCGGTCGCCGGCCGGCTCCGGAAGGTCGCGGACGGGGCCGCTCGCCGGCACCGGCTCGGTGGCCGGGCACATCGACATGTGCACCTGGGAGTCGAGGACGTGGTTGGGGGTGACGAGGTCGTCGCGGCCGAGTGCGGAGGCCAACGCGTCCGCGAGATCGGCGGCGTCGCGATCGCCGATCTCGAGCACGCGGAGTCCCACCGGACCCGTCACCACGTCGGGGCGCGGCTGGCCGATCGTGTCGAACGCCTCGAGCGCCGCGAGGAGGTCGGCGGCGCGGCAGACGAGCTGGCCCTGGCGGTACAGGTACTCGATTCCGACACCGGACCGATGCCAGCGCACACCGAGATCGAACGCGTCCGGCCGTCGGGCGATGTTGCGGTGCAGCCGCTGGATCTCTTCCATCAGCCGGTGATTGGGGTCGAACATCGCGTCGGGCGACGCGGCGCGGATCGTGATCGTGGTCGGGGAGGAATGCGGCGCCATGATGACTCCTGCTGGTCAGGTGGCGAGGGTAGATTTCCGCAAGGTACCCCCGCCACCGTGACCGATCAAGACCGCTTCGTCATTCTTGTCGGGTTCAGACGATGAGGCGAGGGCCGGTGTGCGGCAGCGCGCCGATGGCGGCCTCCTGCAGCACGATGTACCGCGCGACCGGCGCGGAGACCTCGCGCTCGATCATGCGCCGGGCGATCAGCCCGGCGACGACGGGGGCGGCGAACGACGTGCCCGACCACAGCGCGTGCCCGTTGGTGAATCGCGCCGAGGTCTCGTCGATGTAACCGTAGCGGCCGTTCGGATAAGGGATGACGGTGTTCTCGCCCGGCGTGTACGCGTCGACCCAGTAGCCGAAGTTGCTCCACGGCGCTCGGTAGTCGCCACCCCGAGTGAGGGCGCCGACCGCTGTCACCCAGCTGTAGGCCGCGGGCCAGAACGGGACGTCGGTGCCGTGGTTGCCGGCCGCAGCGACGATGACGGTGTTCGGGTGCTTGCTCACGACACGGCGATACAGCATGTCGAACGACTTGGGCGTGTTGCCGGGTCGTGCGTAGAGCCCCGCCTGCACGCTCACGACGTCGGCGCCCCCGCGCACCACCTTCTCGAGGTCCTCGACGATGGCGAGCTCGTCGACCGCGCCGCCGAGCAGGCAGTCGCGCACCTCGACCTTGACCGATTCGGCCCCCGAGACCGCCAGCAGCCGAGCCGTCGCCGCCGTGCCGTGCCCCCCGTACGGACGGATCTCGTCGGTGCCCTGCACGTAGACGTCGTCGTCGGGCTCGAACTTCGTCACCGCCGAGAAGCGGCCGAAGCCGGAGTCCTCGGCGGCGTCGGCGAAGTAGCCGGTATCGACCACGGCGATCTTGGGCCTGCCCGCGCCGACCGGCTCACCCAGCACCGGGATCGGCGCGTACGACGGCACCGGCTCGGTCGCCGGACACATCGCCACATGGACCTGGGCGTCCAGGACATGGTTCGGTGCGACGATGCGCTCGTCGCCGAGGTGGTCCGCCAGCTTGGCGGCGATCTCGTCGGCGTCGGCGTCGGGCACGTGAAGGACGGCGAGGCCGACCGGGCCCTCCGTCACCTCCGGCCGGTCCAGCCGCAGCTGCTCGAACGCCTCGAGGACGGTGTCGAGGTCGCGCTCGTCGCAGATGAGCTGGCCCTGGCGGTACAGGTACTCGATGGCCGTCTCATCCCGGTTCCAGCGTGCGGCCAGTTCGAAGCCCCGGTCCTTCGTGCGGCGCGCGCTGTTCTCACGGAGTCTCTCGAACTCCTGGTGTAGCCGTTCGCGATCTTGTTGCATCTGATTCCCCCAGCCATGATTCGGGCAAACGACTACATGTCTAGCATCAGGGCGTGACCTCGGGAAGCACGTCGACACCGGTAGAAGCGGATCAGTTGCCCGCGCTGGCCATGTCGCGCCCCGAGGAGGCGCACAGTTGGTCCGAGTCGGTGCTCGGCCGGAACTCGCCTGCCGTCGATCGCACGTATGCGCTGCAGGCCCTCGCCATCATCCAGCGCGAGCGTGGCGAGCATGCGCGGGCGATCCGGACCGCGCGGCGAGGCATCAGGCTCAGTCGTGAGCACGGCCTGGCTCAGCGGTCGTCCGACCTCGAGGCGAGCCTCGGCACGATTCTGGCCCTGACCGGTCGCGCTAGAGACGCTGCCGCAGCCTTCGACAGCGCGCTCGTGTCCGCGGGGGAACTGGACCGGGCTCGGATTCTGGTCCGCCGTGCAGCGGCGGCATACGTCCTCCGTGACCTCGCCCAAGCCAAGGAGGACGGCCGAGCGGCCGCCGAGAGTCTCAGCAGTCTGGGCGACTCGGGCTGGGAAGCCCGCGCACGGATCAACCTCGCCGCCGCGCAGGTCGGGCTCGGGCAGTTCCTCGAGGCCGATGTCGAGCTGGCTCGGGCGCAGGGCCTCGCCGAGGCCGACGGGCAGCACTATCTCGCCACCATCGTGCTCCAGGACCGCGGCGACTGCGCACACCGGATGGGCGACCTGCCGCGGGCGCTGCGCCTGCTGTATGACGCGCGCCGCCGGTACGAAGAGCTGGGCGTGGTGCCGCCCGAGGTGGTCCGCGACCTCGCCGTCGTCCAGTTGGCGGCCGGGCTCACCGAGGACGCCGCCACCACGGCCGACGAGCTGGTCGCGGTGCTCGACGGCGCGCGGGACAGTGCCCTGCGCCGCTCCGA
This sequence comes from Jiangella mangrovi, assembly GCF_014204975.1. Taxonomy (NCBI): domain Bacteria; kingdom Bacillati; phylum Actinomycetota; class Actinomycetes; order Jiangellales; family Jiangellaceae; genus Jiangella; species Jiangella mangrovi. The sequence goes on along the minus strand of NZ_JACHMM010000001.1, from coordinate 1,184,757 downwards.
CGGGTTCATAGCGGCCGCCATCGTGCACCTGGCCGCCGGCAACGCCGACCGCGCCGCCGACCTCGCGAACCGCGCCGCCCGGTCCAGCCGCCGCCAGGGCCACGACGACGCCGAGCGGCATGCGCGCGTCGTGCTGCTCCGCGCCCAGGCCGCCGCGGGCGCCGTCACCAAGCGGCACGCGCGGGCGGCCGCGGGGCTGGCTGCGGAGCTGACCGACCGCTACGCCTCCGAGCGGCTCGACGCGCTGGTGCTGGCCGGCCGGCTGGCGCTGGCCACGGGGCTGCCGGAGCTGGCGGAGGAGTCGTTGCGCACCGCCGCCACCGGACGCCGCGGCCGCGGCTCGGCGCTGCGCCGGGCCACCGGCTGGTATGCCCAGGCGCTGCTGGCCGAGGCCGCCGGCGACCGCCGCGCCATGCTGCGGGCCTGCGGCCGCGGGCTGGACGTCCTCGACACCCACGCGCTCTCCCTGGGCGCCACGGAGCTGCGGGCCCGGGCGACGGTGCACGGCAGCGAGCTGGCCGCGCTGGCCACCCGCCGGGTCGCCGTCGACGGCTCCGCGCGCGAGCTGCTGCGCTGGACCGAGCGCTGGCGCGGCAGCCTGCACTCGCTGCCCTGGCCCGAGGCCCGCCACGACGCCGAGCTGGCCGCCCAGCTCGGCCGGCTGCGCGCCGTCGGCAGCCTCATCGGCAGCCACGCCGACGAGGCCGAGCGGCGGCGGCTCGAGGAGCGGATCCGCCGGCACGTCCACGGCCGCGACGCAGGCGGCGCCGGCGTCGTCGCGACGCACGCCGACCCCGTCGCCAACGGAAGCGGTAGCCGTCGCCGCCTGGACGTCCGGGAGCTGCTCGACGCCCTCGGTGACCGCACGCTGCTGAGCATCGTGGGTCTGCGCGGCGGCCGCTTCCACGTCGTCGTCGCGCGCGAGGGGCGGCTGCGGCACGTGGTCGCGGGCGACTCCGAGGCGGCGCTGAACGAGGTCGAGTACGCCAAGTTCGCGCTGCGCGGGGCGGCGGTGGCCGCCGACGCCGTCGCCGGGGTGCTGCTGACGGCCGCCGAACCGGGGCTGGCGCGGTTGCAGGAGACGATGCTCGGCCCGGCCGTCCGCGAACTGGGGGACGGGCCGGTGGTGCTGGTGCCGCCGTCGACCATGCAGGCCGTTCCCTGGGGTGCGCTGCCGGCCCTGCGTGAGCGCGACGTGACGGTGGCGCCGTCGGCCACCGCCTGGCTGCGTGCGCGCACCGCTACGCCGCCGGCCGAGCGCCGGGTCGCGCTGATCGCCGGCGCCGACCTCGCGTCGTCGGGCGCCGAGGTCGGCGTGCTGGCCGGCGTCTATCCCGACGCGGCGGTGCTGACCGGCGACGACGCCACCGCCGACGCCGCGCTGGCAGCCCTGGACGGGTCCTGGCTCGCGCACGTCGGCGCGCACGGGCGCTACCGCGGCGACAACCCGATGTTCTCCTCGCTCGAGCTGGCCGACGGGCCGCTGACGGTGTTCGACATCGAGCGGCTGCAGTCACCGCCGTACCGCCTGCTGCTGACGGCGTGCGAGTCCGGCGTCGGCTCGCCCACCGGCGCCGACGAGCTGCTCGGGCTGACCACGTCGCTGTCGGCGCTGGGCACCGCGGGGCTGCTGGCCACCGTCGTCCCCGTCAGTGACGCCGCCAGCGTCGACCTGAGCCTCACCGTGCACGGGCGGCTGCGCGAAGGCGACGACCTCGGCGCGGCGCTGCTGGCGGCCCGGCGGAGCGCCGGCGGGGCGCGCGACCGGGCGACGGCGTGGTCGTTCCTGGCCCTCGGCGGCGCGTGACCGGCGATGTGACCGCTGAAACCTCCGGGTGACCTGCGTTACACGATTGTGAGCAAAGGGCGCGTATTGTCATGATCATGCCCCTCACCGTCGGATTCGATCTGGACCTCACCCTCGTCGACTCCGCGGACGGCATCATGGTCTCGATGACCGAGGCCTTCCGTCAGGTGGGCGTCACCATCGAGCCCGAGCAGCTGCTGCCGATGATCGGCCTGCCGCTCGACGTCACCATCCGCACCTTCGTCCCCGAGGCCGACGTCCACGAGGCCCGGCGCATCTACCGCGACCTCTACCTCACCATGGGCATCCCGGGCACGAAACCGCTGCCCGGCGCCGTCGAGGCCATCGACGCCATCCACGCGCACCACGGCACCGTGCTGGTGGTCAGCGCCAAGATCGAGTCGGCGGTCCGGGCGGTGCTCACACATGTGGGCCTGCCGGTCGACGACGTCGTCGGCGAGCGGTACGCCGAGACCAAGGGCGCGGCCCTGCGCGAGCGCGGCGCCGACGTCTACGTCGGCGACCACCCCGGCGACATGATCGGCGCGCGGTCGGCCGGCGTCTACGCCATCGGCGTCACCACGGGCACGCACGACGCCGTCGCGCTGCGCGAGGCCGGCGCCGACGCCGTCTTCGCCGACCTGCTCGACTTCCCGTACTGGCTCGACGACTTCGTCGGCAACCCGACCTGAGGCTCTAGAGCACCAGCCGCCGCAGCAGCCGATCCAGCTCGGCCGCCGGGTCGTCGGTGAGCCCGGCGTGCACCGGCCCGGTCTGCACGACGGTGCTGCGCGGCGCCGTCAGCCAGCGGAACCGCTCGCCGATCGCCGTCGCGCCCACGGGACCGGCCGCCTCGGGGTCGGTGGCGTGCGCGTAGGCCTCGACGGCGGCCGCGATGGCGTCGACGTCGGCCTCGGAGTCGAGGGCTCGCAGCCGGTCGGCGTCGACGTGCGTCGCCGCGTCGAGGTAGCCGGCCTTCTGGCTGTAGACGATGACGCCGGCGTTGACGAACTCGGCCCGCTCGACGCGCGGGACCACCCGGAGGACGGCGTACTCGAACGCGATCATGCGGCCGCCCTCGGCAGCCAGGAGGCCGATGCCGCGGCGCGCGCGGCGAGGTGGTCCACGTAGTGCTGGCGGACGGTGTCCGGCCCGGCTCCGGGGAGGGCCGGGACCTCGGGCAGCCAGTCGTCCGGCACCAGCGCCAGGATCTGGGCCAGCACCGACGGCGTCACCTGCGGCGCGAGCTCGGCGTCGACCGCCGCCAGCCGGTCCGCCGCGAACGCCAGCACGTGGTCGTCGATCGCGTACGGCCGCACCGCGAACGCGTCGACCCCCGGCCAGGTGTGCTGGAACAGCAGCGCCGCGCCGTGGTCGATGGCCCACAGGTTCCCGTGCCAGGTCAGCAGGTTCGGGTTGCGCCAGCTGCGGTCGACGTTGACGGTGAGCGCGTCGAGCCAGAGCACCCGGGCGGCGTCGACGGCGTCGGCCCGCCGCCCGTGCCCGTCGTAGCCGAGCGAGCGCGGCAGGAAGTCCATGCCGAGGTTGAGCCCCACGCTGGCCAGCAGCAGCGCCTGGATCTCCGGGTCCGGCTCTCGCCGCGCGATCGCCTCGTCGAGGTCGGCCAGCACGAGGTCGGGAACCCGGATGCCCAGCCGCCGGGCCAGCTCGCCGACCACGATCTCGGCGACCAGCGTCTTCGGGCCCTGGCCTGCGCCGCGGAACTTCACGACGTACGTGCCGAGGTCGTCGCCCTCGACCAGGCCGGGCAGCGACCCGCCCTCGCGCAGCGGCTCCACGTAACGGACCGCGCGCACGACCGGCAGCCCCGACTGCACCGGCACCGCAGCAAGCTCGACCATGGTCGACGACGGTACGTCATCGGATTGATCGCCCCCGAAGAGGCCGACGGGCCGTTCTCGGCCTTAGGCTTGTGACGTCTCCCGGCTACGGGAGGATTGTCCGGTCCCCCCGACACGAAGAGGTCCGCCGTGCCTACCGGCAAGGTCAAGTTTTTCGACACCGAGAAGGGCTTCGGCTTCCTCTCGAAGGACGACGGCGGCGACGTGTTCGTCCACTCGTCCGCGCTGCCCGCGGGTGTCACGGCGCTGAAGCCGGGCCAGCGGGTCGAGTTCGGGGTGGCCGAGGGCCGCCGGGGTGAGCAGGCGCTCTCGGTGCGCGTGCTCGACCCCCTCCCGTCGGTGTCCGCGGCCACCCGGAAGAAGCCCGACGACTTCGTGACCATCGTCGAAGACCTCATCAAGCTGCTCGACGGCCTGTCGAACACCTACCGGCGCGGCCGGCACCCCGACCCGAAGACGGCGCGCAAGGTCGCGACGGTCCTGCGCGGCGTCGCCGACGACCTCGAGCTCTGACCCGCTCAGTCGTCCGGCAGACGGGCGGGCGGCGGAGCGGGGGCCGACGGCGGCGGCGTGCGGTCGGCGGGGTGGCGGTCGGGACGGCGCCGCTGCGGGCGCACCCGCAGCGCGAAGACCAGCCCGCCGACCATGACCAGTGTCGCCACGCCCATGCCCACCCAGGGGATCAGCGGCAGCACGATGCCCACGGCGCCGCCGGCCACCCAGCCCAGCTGCAGCAGGGTCTCGGAGCGCGCGAACGCGTTGGAGCGGTTCTTCTCCGGCACGTCGCGCTGCACGATCGCGTCGAGTGACAGCCGGCCCAGCTGCTGGGCGAACCCGGCCGCCAGGCCGATCAGGATGACCGTCAGCAGGTTCCAGAACAGGGCCGTGACCAGCGTGCTGGCCGCGCCGAACCCGACGAGCACGATGATGGTGCGGTCGGGACTGCGGGCCTGCACCAGCGCGCCCACCGAGGACCCGATGGTGCTGCCCAGCCAGGCGCCGGCCGCGACGATGCCGAGCAGGACGAGGTCGTCCAGCCCGGCGACCGGTTCCTCGCGCAGGACGAACGCCATGAACATGGTCATGAAGCCGGACAGCCAGCGCAGCGCGGTGTTGGCCCGCAGCGCGCGGACGACCGCCGGGCCGACCCGGAACTTGCGCTTCCCGCTGCGCGACATGCGGTGCTGCTCGTCGTCGTCGCCCTCGGTGAGCGACGCGCCTTCCTCGCCCTCGGAGAGGTCGACCCGCTTGGGCAGCAGGATGGCCAGGATCGTCGTGCCCATGTAGGCGAAGAACGCCGCCCGCAACGGCCAGTCGTCGCCGATCTGCGCGAGCGCCAGCCCGATGGGCGCACCGGCCGCCGTGCCGAGCGTCGCGGCGAGCTGCAGCCGCGAGTTGGCCGCCACCAGCGTCCAGCCCTCGGGCAGCAGCCGGGGCACGGCGGCGGCCCGGGTGACGGCGTACGCCTTCTGCCCGACCAGCACGCCCAGCGCCGCGGGGTACAGCCACACGCCACCGTCGATGACGGCGTCGGCGGCCACCCAGGCGAGGAAGCCGCGCGTCGCCGCCGTGAACCCTATGGCCCAGCGCCGGCCGTGGCTGAACCGGTCGAGGAACGGCCCGAGGACCGGCGCGACCACCGCGAACGGGGCCATGGTCAGCAGCAGGTAGAGCGCGACGTTGCCGCGCGCCTCGGACGTCGACGCCGAGAAGAACAGCGTGCCTGCCAGCGCCACCGTCACCAGGGCGTCGGCGAACGCGCTGGCGGCGTTGAGCTCGATGAGCCGCGACAGGCCGGTCTGGCCGGCTCCCTTGGCCTCGGCCGCGCGGTGCAGCCGGGTGGCGCCGCCGCGGGCGGCGCGCGAGGTGCCGGCGGCCGCGGTGCGGGCGGCCCGGCCGGTGGCCCCGGCGGCGCGGCGCACCCGCTGGCCGGCGCTGGGCGGGGGCGGCATGGTGCGGGTGGAGTCGTGCGGCGGCTCATGCGGCGGGTCCTGTGGCCGGGCGCCGCCCGTGTAGTCGTCGGCCCCGCCGGACGCTGCGCGGTCGGCGAACGGGGACTCGTACCGTCCGCCGTCGTCGCGCGCGCCACGCCGCCCGCCCTCGTCGGGCGGACCACCGAGCGGATCCGTCTCTGCCACACACCCATCCAACCTCATCGGGGCGGCCGGCTCCGATGATGTCCTTCCTTCGGGCGCGATGTGTCGATCATGGCCGGAGTTTGCGACAATCGACCACTGTGACCGCCGCATCGCCCCGAGCCCGCTCCGTCAAGGCCGACTCCGTCCTCGTCAAGGCAGCTGAGGACGCGCGGGCCGCCGCCGTCGACATCGGCAGCGAGGACGCCGTCGGCGCGCACCTCGGCCACGACGCCGAGGGCGAACGCGTCGTCACCCACTACTTCGCCTGCGAGCTGGCCGGCTACGTCGGCTGGCGGTGGGCCGTCACCGTCACGCGGGCGTCGCGGTCCAAGGCCGTCACCGTCAGCGAGTGCGTGCTGCTGCCGGGCGCCGACGCCGTCCTCGCCCCGGCCTGGGTGCCGTGGGACGAGCGGGTCAAGCCCGAGGACCTCGGCCCGGGCGACCTGCTGCCGGTCTCCGAGGACGACTACCGCGTCGAGCCCGGCTACGTCACGGCCGACGACCAGGACGCCCTCGAGGTGGTCCAGGAGCTCGGCCTCGGCCGCGAGTGGGTGCTGTCGCGCGAGGGCCGCGACGACGCCGCCGTCCGCTGGTTCGAGGGCGACACCGGCCCGCACACCGACATCGCCAAGGCCGCTCCTGGTCGCTGCGGGAGCTGCGGGTTCTCGGTGCAGCTGGCCGGCACCATCGGCCATGCGTTCGGGGTCTGCACCAACGAGCGCACCCCGTTCGACGGCAAGGTCGTCGCGCACACGCACGGCTGCGGCGGGCACACCGACGTCCGGCTGCCGGCGCCCTCCGAGGACGCCCCGGAGCCGGTGGTCGACACCCTCAGCTACGAGCTGGTGCCGCTGGAGCTCGACGCCCCGTAACGTCGCCGTCGTGGACGACGTCTTCGACACCGCGGCGCTGCGCTCGCGGGTGCTCGCCGCCTGGTCCGCGTCGCCGGCCCGGTTCCGCGAGGACGCCAACGCCGAGGACGAGCTGGCCCGCGGCGCCTACCGCGACCGGGTGGTCGTCGAGCTGGCGCAGAACGCCGCCGACGCCGGCTCGCGGGCGGGGCTGCCGTCGCGGCTGCTGCTGTGGCTTCGCGGGTCCGTCCTGACGGCGGCGAACACCGGCGCCGTCCTGGACGCTGCTGGCGTCGAGGGGCTGTCGACGCTGCGGGCGTCCACGAAGCGCGACGGCGACACCGTCGGCCGGTTCGGGGTCGGCTTCGCCGCGGTGCTGGCGGTCACCGACGAGCCGCGAGTGCTGACGGCGGCGGGCGGCGGCGTGCGGTGGTCGCGCTCCGAGGCGCTGTCGGCGGCGGCCGAGCTGCCCGCGTTGACCGGTGAGCTGGCCCGGCGCGGCGCCGCGGTGCCGGTCCTGCGCTTGCCGTTCTCCGTGATCGACGACGGCGTCAGCGGTGCGGTCCCGGCGGGCTACGACACCGCCGTCGAGCTGCCGCTGCGCGACGACGACGCGGTCCGGCTGGTCCGCGGGCTGCTCACCGAGGTCGACGACGCCCTGCTGCTGGCGCTGCCCTGGCTCGGCGAGCTGGTCGTCGACGTCGACGGCGCGCAGCGGCGGCTTTCCGCGGGGCCGCCGGCGCAGCTCGCGCCCGCGCTGGTCGAGCGGCGCATCGGCGAGCGGCTGTGGCGCATGTGTTCGCGGGCCGGGGCGGCCGCGGACGAGCTGCTGGCCGACCGGCCGTTCGAGGAGCGGTCCCGGCCGGGGTGGTCGGTGACGCTCGCGGTCCCCGTCGTCGATGCCGACGGGGTGCTCTCGCCGGCCGCGCTGCCGCCGTCGGTGTCCCCGGTCGTGCACGCGCCGACGCCCACCGACGACCGCACCGACCTGCCGGTCCTGGTGATCGCCGGGTTCCCGCTCGACTCCTCCCGTCGCCGGGTCGCGCCCGGCCCACTGGCCGATCTGCTCGTGGCGGCGGCCGGCGAGGTGTACGCCGAGCTGGTCGCGTCGTTCGCCCGGCCCGGTGCCGATGCCGCGGCCGTCCTCGGGCTGGTGCCGGCGCCGCTGGGCGTCGACGTGGTCGACAACGAGCTGCGGCGGGCGGCGCGGGAGGCGCTGACCCGGACGCCCTTCGTCCCTGCCGCCGTCGAGGGACTGCTGCGACCCGACGAGGTCACCCTGGTCGACGGGCTGAGCCGCCTCGGCGACCCGGGGGTGCTGAGCGGTGTGGTTCGCGGCCTGCCGGCCCGGGACTGGTGGCGGGCCGACGTCCTGCCCGGACTCGGCGCGACCGTGACCCCGCTGGCCGACGTGGTCGACGAGCTGGCCGGCGAGCGGCTCGAGCCGGCCGGCTGGCGATCGCTGTACGACGCGCTGGACGGCTCGGACCAGGAGTCCCTCGGGGCATTGCCGGTACCGCTGGCCGACGGCCGGCTGGTCCGCGGGCCGCGCGGGCTGCTGGTGCCCGGCGAGGTGAGCCCGGAGCTGCTGGCGCCGTTCGACCTGCGCGTGGTCCACCCCGACGCCGTGCACCCGCTGCTGCACCGGCTCGGCGCCGTCGAGGCGACGGCGGCCTCGGTGCTGCGCGACCCCATGGTGCAGGGCGCCGTCGCCGACCTCGCCGAGAGCGACGGCGACCCCGTCCCGCTCGCCGAGGCGGTGCTCCGGCTGGTGGCCGAGTCGGGCCTGTCCGTCGCCGAGGAGCCCTGGCTGGCAGGGCTGCCGCTGGCGGACGCGACCGGCGCCGATGTCGCGGCGCGCGAGCTGCTGCTCCCCGGGTCGGCGCTGCTGGACGCGCTCGACGCCGACCCGGCCGAGTTCACCATCGCGCCGTCGCTGGTCGAACGGTTCGGCCCGGCCGTGCTCCGCGCCGTCGGCGTGCGCGACGGGTTCGCCGTCGTCCACGACGCCGACGTGACGCTCGAGCCGGACACCTGGCACGACCTCGACGACGAGGACGCCTGGATCGACGACGTGCTCGCCGGCCTCCCGCGCCAGGACGTGCCGCCGCTGATGGACGACTTCGCCGCCGTTGCCGACCTCGACCTCGTCCGCGACGATGCCTGGCCCCAGGTGCTGGCCTGGCTGGCCGCCGACACGGGGGCTCGCGCTTGTGTCGTCGACCCGGTACTGCTGACGCTGGGCGACGGGAGCCGCCGGTCGGCGCCGTCGTACACCGCGTGGTGGCTGCGGCGGTACGCGCGCGTCGGCGGCCGGGCGCTGACGGGACTGGCGCTGCCGGATGCGGCGCCCGTGGTGCGCGCCGTCCTGCCGATCGCCGACGTCGCGCTCGACGACGCGTTCGCCGCCGCCGTCGGGCTGGCCCACGAGCCCGACGACCTCGACCCCGACGCGGTGCTGGCGCGGCTGGCCGAGGACTTCGAGCTGCCCGCGGCGGCGTTGGCGCAGGTCTACGCCGCGCTCGCGGGGCGCGACCCGGCCGGTGTGCAGCCGCCGTCGAGGGTCCGGGTGGCCGTCGGCGCCGGCAGCCGCGTGGTGCCTGCGGCGTCGGTGGTGGTCTGCGACGGGCCGCACTGGCTGCAGCTCGGGCTGACGGCGGTGGTCCCGGGCCCGGCCGCGCTGGCAGACCTGCTCGACGTCGACCTCGCCTCCGAGGTGCACGACGCCGCGCTGTCCGGTGACGGGTGGATCCAGCCGGTGCCGTCCGTGGTGGCGGCGGTGCTCGGCTCCGCCCCTGCGACCTACATCGAGCACGACGACCTGCTGGTCGACGGCGTCGCGGTCGACTGGTGGGTCGACGGCGACTCCGCCGTGCACGCGGCGACCACGGACGGCCTGGCCCGCGGGCTGGCGTGGGCGACCGGGCGGTGGGACCTGAGATGGGTCCTGGGCGAGGCGTTGGCCGACCCTGGCGCGTTGCCTGCTCTGTTGGCCGAGGAGTCGTTCTGAGGGTTTGCGTTGGGCGGTGGGGTTCGGGGGATGCCGTCCCCGCCCGCCTCGCTCGTTCCTCGCTCGGACGCCCGCGCCTACCCCTGACGGCATCCGCCGAACCCCACCGCGTTCGTTCCCGGCCGCCGCTCACAGGCTCAGCCGACCGTGGCCAAGTCAGGGTGCGGGCAGGTCGGCCGGGCCTGGCCGATTGGGTGATCGGGTCGAGTGGGCCTTGGCTACGTGGGTCGGGTCTAGTGGCGAGCGGGAGTGTCGGTGCCCGCCCGTAGGGTGGGCACCCTCCCAACCGGGCGGGGACCAGACTCCAGCCGGTCGACGACGCGCTGAGGCCGGGCTCGGTCCGCAGGCGCGCAGGTGCGGCGACCGTGCCTTGATGTCCCGCGGGGCTCGTCACACCTTGGCACGCCTGAGCGTCGTGCTTGGCACGCTCGGGCGTCGCTGAGGTGCCCCAGATGTCCGTATTGGAGCGACGCCCAGGCGTGCCAAGGCAGTCCGGCCGCCCCAGTCGGCCCGGCTGCCCCGGTCGGCCGGTCGGCTCGGTCGACGTCGATCGACGCTGTCGGTGCCCGCTCGTAGGGTGGGCACCCTCCCAACCGGGCGGGGACCGGACTCGAGCCGGACAGGTCATGGGCGCCGGCGGCTGGGGTCAGAAGCGGCGGCCGCCGCCGGAGCGGCGCGACGAGCGCCGGCTGGAGCCGCCGCCGAAACTGCGCCGGCGGCTGCGCCCGCTGCTCGACCCGCCGCCCCAGCCACCACCCGAGCCGGAGCCGGACGAGCCGTCGCCGGATGACGTCATGGCCGAGCTCGCCGCCTTGCTCAGCGACCGGCCCATGCTGGCCAGCCGGGCACGCGGGCGCCGGGAGTCCCAGCGGCTCCACAGCGACCCGCGGGCCCGCGCGTGGTCGTCGTGAGGGAAGCGCCACGAGCCGGTCGAGCCGGCCGAGCCGTTCCAGTAGCCCTCGATGTAGGCGACGAGGTCCTCGCCGCCCTCCCAGTAGCTGCGGCTGCCGGCCTGGCGCGCCGCGGGTGCCTCGCCGGCGTCGAGCCGGGCAGCGTCCTGGTCGCACACCGGGACCTCGCGTTGCACGCCGCCGGCCGGTGACCACTGGCGCCGTTGCGTGCTGGGGCCGTGCCGCGGGTCGAAGAAGCAGGGCGGCGTGGGCTCGGGCACGGGCCGGCCCTGTTGCAGGGCCTCGAGGCAGGCGATCTTGTAGCGCGCGGTGCCGAGCAGCGTCGTCACGGCCTGGACGTCGCCGTCGGTCTTCGTGGCGTCGAGGCGGTGCCGGGCCTTCTCGACGGTGTCGAGGATCTCCTTCGTCAGCGCGGCCTGCGTGACGTCGGACGTGGTCGGCAGGTCGGACACGCGGTCGGACAACTCGATGACCTCTTCGGTCAGCAGCGGCCGGACGACGTCGAGGTGGCGCTGCTCCTCGGTCCGGCGCCGGCGTCGCGCGCTGAGCGCCGTGGCGCCCCACCAGCCGCCGCTGATGCCGGCCGCGCCCGCCGCCCACGGCGCGGCGTCGCGGTAGAGCGGGTGGTCGACGTCGGAGGAGCGCTCGATGAACCGGTCGATCATGGGCCCGTAGTTCGGCGCGCAGCAGTCGACGGCCTGGTCGATGGCGTCCTCGACGTAGTAGGTGGGGCCTTCTTCGCTGTGCTGGACGGCGAACAGTCCGCGGCCGTCGTACGAGGAGTCGGCCACCGACATGACCGCGTAGACGCCGTCGACGCCCACGCGGTCGTACATCTGCGACGCGAGCTCCTCGCCCTCGTAGAGCAGTGTGCGGCCGAACAGCCGCTCCTGGCCCTCGGGATCGAGCTTCCACGCGGGCACGACGGCGATCCGCATCCCGTTGCCGGGAGCCTCGGCGGCGGCGTCGTCGAGCTGGGCGGCCTCGACGTCGCCGATGATGCCGCCGGCGTCGGGATCGATCCAGACGCCCGGCTCGGCCAGCTCGACCGCCACTTCGTCGAGGTAGCGCTCGACGTCGGCCTCGTCGGCCGCGGCCGGGGCGGCGCCCGCCCACAGCGCGGCGACGGCGGTCAGCGCGGCGGTCCCGGCGAGCCGGGCCGCGGACCTCATCGGGCCGCTCCGGCCAGCCGGTCGCGGCAGGCGGCGCAGACCGGGATCTCGCGGGCCCGGCCGCCGGGAGGGGTGTACATCCAGTCGGTCACGGACACTCCATGGCGCTGGTCGAAGAAGCAGTCGGCCCGGCGCGCGGGCAACGGACGACCGGCCAGCCGCGCCTGCGCGCACGCCAGGCGCCACCGACCGTACTCGACGGTCGATCGGAGCGCGCGGAGCACTTCGTCGCCGGGGGTGCCGTCGACGGCGCCGCCGGCCTCGGCGTAGGCGTCCATGGCGGCCTGGGCGTCGGCGGCGACCGCGGGATCGGTGACGTCGAGGTCCGCGGCGTCGAGCTCCTCGCCGAACCGGGTGACGTCCTCGCGGGCCAGCCGCTGCCGCTCGTCGAGGGAGTCGGCCTCGTCGTCGAGCACGTCGAACGAGGGCCGGTACGTCGCTGGACCCTCGGCAGCGTCGGCGGCGTCAGCTCGCCGCCGTCGCCACCAGACCAGCGCACCGGCGGCGAGCGCCAGGACGACGAGGACGACCACCACGGGCAGCACCCAGCCCCTGCCGCCGGGCTCCTGGGGCGCGCCCGGCACGCCGAGCTCGGTGAGCGCGTCGTCGAGGATGGCGACCTGCTGCGAGCGGGTGTGCCGGTCGACGGCCGTCTCGACCGCCGCGGTCACCCCGGAGTCGACGCCGTAGTCCGCGCCGTACGTGGCCGCGCCGGCGAACACCGCGATGTAGACGCCGTCGGGACCGCCGGCCGCGGAGACGGCCTCGAGGAACGCCTCGGCTCGGGCCCGGTTCGAGTCGCCCGGCTGGTCCGACAGCGCCGTGGCCGGGACGACGGCGAGGTAGACGGCCGGCGAGTGCCCCTCGACCCGGCCTGCCAGCCGCTCGGCCTCGTCGGAGGGCACGATGCCGTCCTGCGTCGCGTCGACGTAGACCGGCGCGGACTCCCACGCCTCGGCGACATCGGTGGCGACGCCGTCCGCCGTCGCCTCAGCCGTGACCACGACGGCACCGGCGGCTGACACCGTCGCGCCGACCCCTGCGATCGCGGCCGCCACCAGCAGCGCGACCGCCGTGGACGTCAGCCGCATGAGTCTCCTCGTCAGGATCGGTGGCCGGTCAGCGCCCCCGATCCTCACACGCCGCGAGGAACTCGAGCGCACGCCCGTGCATGGTGGCAGCGGCCTGCGCGTCGTACTCGCTGGTCAGCGACGCATCGGCGAACAGGTGCGCCGACACGCCCGGGTAGCCGTAGTAGTGGTAGGACGCGCCGGACGCGCTGACGGTCTCAGCGAACTCACGGTTGGCGTCGTCCTCGCGGAACGGGTCGAGCTCGGCCTCGTGCACCTGCACCGGGACCGACGACGGCCACAGCTCGGCGCCGACCGCACGGACCGGCACCGACCCGTGGAACGAGAGCGCCCCGGCCGCGCCCGGCCGAGAGGTGACCAGGTGCACGACCGAGAGCACGCCGTTGGAGTACCCCGCGTAGACCACGCCGGGCCCGACGCCGTCGACCGCGGCGTCGGTGCGGCGCAGCAGCTCGTCCTGGCCGCCGTACTTGTCGAGGAACTCGAACGCCTCGTCGTAGCCGTCGAAGACCGCGCCGCCGTAGAGGTCGGGCACGTGCACGACGTGGCCCGCCGCCCGCCACTGCTCCGCGGTCTCGAGCACGCCGGGACGCAGCCCCAGGACGGAGTGGAACAGCACGATCTCGGTCATGGATCCAGGTGTACCGGACGGCACCGACAATGTCGGGGCGACACGAGTCAGCTCACGCCGAGCAGATCCTCGATCGGCGTGATCGCGAAGTACACCACGAACAGCGCCGCCACGATCCACAGCAGCGGGTGCACCTCGCGGGCCTTGCCCTTCGCGATCTTGATGATCACGAACGAGAGGAACCCGGCCCCGATGCCGGTGCTGATGGAATACGTGAACGGCATCAGCGCCAGCGTGAGGAACGCCGGGATGGCGATCTCGGCGTCGTCCCAGGCGATCTCGCGGACCTGGCCCATCATCAGGAAGCCGACCAGCACCAGCGCCGGGGCGGCCGCCTCGTTGGGCACCATGGCGACCAGCGGCGCCAGGAACGTCGCCAGCAGGAAGCAGACGCCTGTCACGACGCTGGCCAGGCCGGTGCGGGCGCCCTCGCCGACACCCGACGCGGACTCGATGTAGGACGTGTTGCTCGACACCGACGCCGCGCCGCCCGCCGCCGCGGCGACGGAGTCGACCAGCAGGATCTGCGTGGTGTTCGGCGGGTTGCCGTCCTCGTCCAGCAGCTCGCCCTCGCCGCCGACGGCGACCATGGTCCCCATCGTGTCGAAGAAGTCGGCCAGCATCAGGGTGAACACGAACAGCAGCACGCTGACGACGCCGACGGACTCCCACGACCCGAGCAGGCTGAAGTCGCCGATCAGCGAGAAGTCCGGCAGGTCGACGATCTGGTCGGGCCACTGCGGCGCGTTGAGGTTCCAGCCGCCCGGGTTCTCCGACGACGTGCCCAGGTCCGCCACCGTCTCGACGACCACCGCGAGCACCGTGGTCCCGATGATGGTCCACAGGATCGCGCCGCGGATCTTCAGCGCGTACAGCACGATGACGGCGATCAGGCCCGCGCAGAACACCGCGACCGGCCAGGTGGTGAGCGAGCCGCCCTCGCCCATGCCCACGGGCGGCGCCGGGGTCCCCGTCGACCGCACGAACCCGGCGTTCACGAAGCCGACCAGCGCGATGAACAGGCCGATGCCGACGCTGATGGCCGTCTTCAGCTGGCGGGGGACCGCCCCGAACACGGCCTGGCGGAACCCCGTCAGCACCAGGATCAGGATGACCAGGCCCTCCATGACGACCAGGCCCATGGCGTCGGCCCAGGTCATCTGCGCCGCCAGCCCGAACGCGACGAACGCGTTGAGCCCGAGGCCCGCGGCCAGCGCGAGCGGGAAGTTCGCGACCACGCCCATGGCGATGGTCAGCACGCCGGCCACCAGCGCCGTCGTCGCCGCAACGGCCGCGAGGTCGGGGACGTCGCCGCCGCCCAGATAGTCGCCGTCGACGTCGGCGACGGTGCCGATGATCAGCGGGTTCAGCACGATGATGTAGGCCATCGTGAAGAACGTGACCAGGCCGCCACGCACCTCGCGGCCGACGGTCGAGCCGCGCTCGGTGATCTTGAAGTAGCGGTGGATGGCGGTCGGCTCGGTGGGCTCGGTGGTGGTCGTTCCGGTGTCGCTCATGGGGCCTCCGGGCGGCTCGGCGGGGGACGGACGCAGCCGGTTTGGCCGTGAGGATGCCAGAAGATCGCTCGCGAGCGAAGGCGGCGGGCTGTGGATCGGCTCGCCGCGATGTATCCGAGCGGGCTAGCCTGGGGTTCATGGCGAAGCGTCGGCGGCGGTCCCCCGGGGAGCCCGAGGTCGAGGCGGTCGAGCCCCACGAGGTTCAGCCGCTCGACGTCGACGGCGTTCGCACGGTCGCCGTCGTCACCGTCCTCTGGGCGGTCGCCTTCGTGCTGCTGGCCCTGCGCATGGACACCCTGCAGGCCGAGGGGCGCGGCTGGTGGGTCTGGACCTGCCTCGCCGGCGTCGGGCTCGGGCTGCTCGGCCTCGAGTACGCCCGCAAACGCCGCGACGCCATCGAGTTCGAGCGCGAAGAGGCCGAGGCGGCACTCGCCGAGGGCTTCGGCGACGGCGCCGACGGCGGTGAGGTGCTGACGCGCGGCGAGGTGATCGCCCGCGGCGCCGAGGCCGACGTGTCCGGTCCGCGCAGCGCGCCCGACTCCGTCACGCGGCCCATCGACACCGGCGACGTGCCCCCGGTCCGGCCCGAGCCCGCGCGCCCCGACGCCACCCGCGTCGACCTGCCGCCCACGCGACCGGCCACCCGGCCGGGTCCCGATCCGCGCGGCGGCCGCCCCGACACCACGACCCACGGCCGGCCCGGCTGGTCCGGCGATCAGGCCGGCGGCCAGCCGGGGGGCCAGCCCGGCGGCCCGGTTCAGACGCCCGGCGCGGCGGAGCGCCCGACGGCGCCGTCGACCCGGCCCGGTGCGCCGGCTGCCCGCCCCGGTGCGGGCGAGGGTCCGGCGGCGCCTCAGCGGCCCGCCGCCGGAGCATCACGACCCGCTCCGGGTGAACGACCGGCGGCAGGAGCACAGCGTCCGAGTGCCGGCCCCGATCGTCCTGGTCTCGGTTCGGATCGCCCGGGTCTCGGTTCGGACCGTCCGGGCGCCGGTGTGCCGCCGCGGGCCGGCGCGAACGAGAGCCCGGCCGCGCCGCCGCGCCCCGCCACCGGCGCACCACGTCCGGGTGCCGCCGCGCCGCAGCGCCCGGCCGCCGCGCCCCGGCCCGCGTCCCCGCAGCCCGCACGGTCCGAGCGCCCGGCCGCCGCCGCACCTCGGCCCCGCGCCGACGAGACTCCCGCCGCGCCGCCGCAGCCCGCGCTGCCGCGGCCCGCGACGCCCCAGCCCGCGCCGTCCGAGCGCCCGGCGGCCCGCCGTGGCACGCCGCCGGCCTCGGAGCTCTTCGGCGAGCCCGTCAGCCGGCCCGCCGGCCCGGTCGACGACGACGAGCCGCTGCTCGACACCATGTTCGGCGGCGGTCCCCGTCGTCCCGCCGCCGAGGAGCCGCCGGCCGACGCCGACGACACCACCGAGGGCGGCAGTCAGTATCGCGGCCGCCGAGCGCGCCGCTCCGACACCGCCTGACCACCTCACGCCCGACGCGCCGCCGGCCATGCCGGCGGTGCTCACCAGTGCGCGTCGCGGCGCTCGACCCTGCGCTCACACCGCCGCAAACCCACCCATGTTGTGCCAGGAGTCATCGTGTCCAACGCCACTGGCCGTTAGCAAAGGTAATGAGTTAGACTAAGGAAAGTGCCAGCGACGAAGACCTCTCAGAACACCGCGCCCCAGGGCCAGCCGGCGCGCTCGGGCTCGGCGCAGCCGCGTACCCAGGCCGGGCTGGCCAGCTCCCTCCGCATCGCCGTCGGACGGCTGAACCGCCGGGTCCGCAACCAGCGCGAGGACGACTCCCTGACGCTGAACCAGCTGTCCGCGCTGGCCATCCTCGAGCGCAAGGGCCCGCTGCCGGTCGGCGAGCTGGCCGCGTGCGAGCGCATCCGCCCGCCGTCCATGACCCGCATCGTGTCGGGCCTCGAGGAGCTGGGTCTCGCCGTCCGCGAGCCCGACCCGGTCGACCGCCGGGTCACCAACGTCCGCATCACCGAGGCCGGCAAGGCGCGCACCACCGCCGACCGCAAGCGTCGCGACGCCTGGCTGACGCACAGGCTGCGCGACCTCACCCCCGACGAGCGCGAGCGGCTGCGCGCCGCACTGCCCGTGCTCGAGAAGCTGGCCGGCCTGTGAGCCCTACCTTCCATTCCCTCCGGCACCGCAACTACCGGCTCTACTGGTCGGGCATGTTCCTGTCCAACGTCGGCACCTGGATGCAGCGCATCGCGCAGGACTGGCTGGTGCTGGTCGTGCTCGGCGGCGGGGCGCAGGCCGTGGGCATCACCACCGGCCTGCAGTTCCTGCCGTTCCTGCTGGTAGCGCCGTTCGGCGGGCTGCTGGCCGACCGGTTCGACAAGCGCAAGCTGCTGGTGTTCACCAACGCGTTCCTCGGCCTCGTCGGGCTCACGCTCGGCGTCCTGACGCTCACCGGCGTCGCCCAGATCTGGCACGTCTACGTGCTGGCGTTCCTGCTCGGTGTCGGCAGCGCGCTCGACAACCCGGCCCGGCAGGCGTTCGTGTCGGAACTGGTGGCCAAGGACGACCTCACCAACGCGGTCGCCCTCAACAGCGCGTCGTTCAACGCGGCTCGCCTCATCGGGCCGGGCGTGGCGGGCATCCTCATCGGGCTCATCGGCACCGGCTGGGTGTTCATCCTCAACGGCGCCTCGTTCGTCTCGCCGATCCTCGCGCTGCTGCTCCTCCGCGGCGTCGGCAGCCGGCCCAGGCGCGACGAGGAGCGCGCGGGCGCGTTCTCGCAGCTGCGCGAGGGTGTGTCCTACGTGCGGTCGCGGCCCGACCTGCTCATGGTGTTCACCATCATGTTCGGGCTCGGCACGTTCGGCATGAACTTCCAGATGACCATGGCGCTCATGGCCACCGACGTCTACGACAAGGGGCCGGGCGAGTACGGCCTGCTCGGCTCGATCATGGCCATCGGCACGCTGTCCGGTGCGCTCGTCGCGGCCCGGCGCCGGGTGCCGCGCCGCCGGCTCATCGTCGGCGGGGCGGTCGTCTTCGGCGTGTTCGAGGTGGCGGCCGGCCTGATGCCGTCGTACGTCCTGTTCGCCGTCTCGCTGGTGCCGGTCGGCATCATCGCCATGACGGTGCTCACGGCGGCCAACGCCTACGTGCAGACGACGGTGCCGCAGTACGTCCGCGGCCGGGTCATGTCGCTGTACATGATGATCTTCATGGGTGGCACGCCCTTCGGCGCGCCCGTCATCGGCTTCGTCGCCGAGGCGTTCGGCGCCCGCTGGTCGCTGCTCGGCGGCGGCATCCTGACCGCCGCGTTCGCCGTGGCCGCGCTGCTGATCCTGGCGCCGAAGAGCGGCGTCATCGTGCGTACGCGGCTGCGGCCCCGGCCCGGCCTCGTCATCGTCACCACCGCCCCGGCCCCCATGCCGGCCGACGTGCCCGGGCCCGTCCGCGCCGGCACCCGCGACGCCGTCAGCGCCGCCTGAATCGTCACAGCCGCCGCCCGCGTGGAATCGTGGGCGGGCATGCGGCTGTTCGCGGCCATCGAGCCGGCACCCGAGGCGCTGGCGCATCTCGACGCCGTCGTCGCCGGGGTGCGCGACGACGTGCTGCGCTGGGCCCACCCGGCCGGCTGGCACCTCACGCTCGCGTTCTACGGCGAGGTCGCCGAAGAGAAGCTGCCCGAGCTGACCGAGCGGCTGGGGCGGGCCGCCCGCCGGCATCCCGCGACCCGCGCACGCCTCGCCGGCGCGGGACGGTTCGGCACCTCGGTCCTGTGGGCGGGGGTCGACGGCGACGGCGTCGCCCTGCGTGGGCTGGCGGGCTCGGCCCGGGCGGCCGGACGGCGCACGGGTGTTGGCCACGAGGACACGCAGCGGTTCCGCCCGCACGTCACCCTCGCCCGAGCCCGTGGCGCGGCCGACCTGCGGCTGTACGTCGAGCGGCTGACCGGCTACGAGGGGCCGGAGTGGACCGCCGGCGCCGTCACGCTGCTCCGATCGCACCCCGGAGGGCCCGGCCGCGGTCCGCGCTACGAACCGCTCGCCACCCTGCCGCTGACCGGCACGAGCTGACGCGCGAACGCACCGCCGTCAGAGCGCCGCCGCGATGGCCACGATGATCAGCATCACGACCAGGGCGGCGGTCACCAATTGCCGGGTGGTCTTCGGCCGCACCGTGGTCGCCTCCTTCGCCGATCGTCGCGCTCAGCCTACGCGCCACCCGGGGACCGCCGGCCGCCGCCGTCGGCACCCGGAATCGTCGCCGTCGTGACCAGAATCGTGACTAGTTGATCAACAGTCGTGGAAACGGTCTCATCGGCCGATGATCATGGCTCCGGCCTGGGCAAACCGGCGCACTACTGCAGTGAAATGCTGACCGCGCGGATGAGCAGTAGACGTCCGAACGGATGATCCCCAGGATGATCGCCGAGCCCTATGGTTGTCCCAGGAACACGACGGGGGAATGCGGTTCCTGCAGAAAGTGGAACCAACAACGCGCCCGGCCGCTGACACGAATCGCGGCCGGGCGTTGTTATTGCCGAACAGTTCTCGGGCTAGGCGCCGAGCTTCTCGACCACGAAGTCGATGGACGCCGTCAGGGCCTCGACGTCGGCGGGGTCGACCGCCGGGAACATCGCGACGCGCAGCTGGTTGCGGCCCAGCTTGCGGTACGGCTCGACGTCGACGATGCCGTTGGCGCGCAGCACCTTGGCGACGGCGGCGGCGTCGACGCTGTCGTCGAAGTCGATGGTGCCGACGACCAGCGAGCGGGCCTCGGGGTCGGCGACGTACGGCGTGGTGTACGGGGTCTTCTCGGCCCAGCTGTACAGGTGGCTCGACGACGCGGTGGTGCGGCCGACGGCGAACTCGAGGCCGCCGTTGCCATTGAGCCAGTCGAGCTGGTCGGCCAGCAGGAACAGCGTGGCAACCGCCGGGGTGTTGTACGTCTGGTCCTTGCTGGAGTTGTCGACGGCCGTCGGCAGGTCGAGGAACGCCGGGACGTAGCGGCCGGTGGCGGCGATCTCCTCGACGCGGGCCAGAGCGGCCGGCGAGAAGGCGGCGATCCACAGCCCGCCGTCCGAGCCGAAGTTCTTCTGCGGCGCGAAGTAGTAGACGTCGGCCTGCGAGGCGTCGACCGGCAGGCCGCCGGCGCCGCTGGTGGCGTCGACGAGCACGAGCGCGTCGTCTGCGGCGCCCGCGACCCGGCGGACCGGGGCCATGACACCGGTCGAGGTCTCGTTGTGCGGCCACGCGTAGACGTCGACGCCGTCCTCGGCCACCGGCACGGGCAGCGAGCCCGGCTCGGCCTTGACGATGCTGGGCTCGTCGAGCCACGGGGCGGTCTTGGTGACGGTGCCGAACTTCGACGAGAACTCGCCGAACGACAGGTGCTGCGCCTTCTGCCGGACCAGGCCGAATGCGGCGGCGTCCCAGAACGCCGTGGTGCCGCCGTTGCTCAGGACGACCTCGTAGCCCTCGGGCAGGTTCAGCAGGTCGGCGACGCCCTCGCGGACGCGGCGGACGAGGTTCTTGACCGGCGCCTGCCGGTGCGAGGTGCCCAGGACCTCGGCGCCGTGGGCGGCGAGGTTGGCCAGCGCCTCGGGGCGGACCTTGCTGGGGCCCGAGCCGAAGCGGCCGTCGGCGGGCTTGAGGTCGTCGGGGATCTGCACAGTGTCGGTCATGGATGCGCTCCGTGTCGGGTGTCCGGCGGGTTACGGAAGTGTGACGACACTGTCAGGTAGGCCATTGTGCCGCATGTCACCGGACATGCGTGCGCCGGTCCGTCGACTGACACGGACCGGCGCGAGGCGGACTACGTTGGTGCTGGTCAGGCGGCCCAGGTGGGGTCCCAGCCGGGAACGGAGTCGGGCGTGCGCTCGCCCGGGCCGGTGTACATGGCCGACGGGCGGACCAGGCGGCCGGTCTTCTTCTGCTCGAGGATGTGCGCGCACCAGCCGGCGGTGCGGGCGGAGGTGAACATCGACGTGAACATCGAGGCCGGGACCTCGGCGAAGTCGAGCACGATGGCGGCCCAGAACTCCACGTTGGTGGCGAGCACGCGGTCGGGCTTGCGCTCGTGCAGCTCGGACAGCGCGGCCTTCTCGAACGCCTCGGCGACCTCGTAGCGCGGCGCGCCCAGCTCGCGAGCGACCCGGCGCAGCGTGCGGGCGCGGGGGTCCTCGGCGCGGTAGACCCGGTGGCCGAAGCCCATGAGCCGCTCGCCGCGGTCGAGGATGCCCTTGACGTAGCCGACGGGGTCGCCGGTGCGCTCGATCTCTTCGATCATGGCAAGCACCCGCGAGGGCGCGCCGCCGTGCAGCGGGCCGCTCATGGCGCCGACGGCGGCCGACAGTGACGCGGCGACGTCGGCACCCGTGGAGGCGACCACCCGCGCGGTGAACGTCGACGCGTTCATGCCGTGCTCGGCGGCCGACGTGAGGTAGGCGTCGACGGCGGCGGTGTGACGGGGGTCCGGCTCGCCGCGCCAGCGCACCATGAACTGCTCGACGATGCTGCCGGCCCGGGCGACGACCTCGTCGGGCACGGGAGCCTCGCCGGCCACGTGCCGGGCCGACTGGGCGACGAAGCTCAGCGCCGTCGACGCCGACCGGGCCAGCTGGTCGCGGGCGTCGTCGTCGCTGGTGTCGAGCAGCGCCTTGAAGCCCCACAGCGGTGCCAGCGTGGCGAGCGAGCTCTGCACGTCGACCCGGACGTCACCGGTGCGAATGGGCAGGTCCAGGTGCTCGGCGGGCGGCAGGCCGGGGTCGAAGCCGCCGTCGACCAGCAGCCCCCAGACGTTGCCGAACGGCACCCGGCCGACGAGGTCGTCGATGTCGACTCCGCGGTAGCGGAGCGCACCACCTTCCTTGTCGGGCTCGGCGATCTGCGTTTCGAACGCTACGACACCCTCAAGGCCATGCTTGACCTCGGTCATTGACATCTCCATTCGTGGTGCGCTCGCGGGCCCCCACCCCCATCATGCCCCGCAACTGGTGGCACTCCACAAGTTGCGACAATGTGAATGTGCGGTTTCCCACAGTGGCCTTGGCCACGTCCCTGTGATTGTCCCGGTCAGCGGGCCACCGGAGGGCGTTCTGTCTGCTCGGGGTGACAGAGTGGAGGCCGTGGAGGAAGGACTGCCCCGGATGCGCCGGCGCTACACCGCCGGACGGCTGCTCGAACGCGACCTCGCCCCCGATCCGTTCGACGAGTTCCGGGCCTGGCTGCACGACGCCGTCACCGTGGGCATCGCCGAGCCGAACGCCATGGTGCTGGGCACCGTGGGGCCCGACGGGCAGCCGAGCAGCCGGTCCGTCCTGCTCAAGGGCATCGACGACGGCGGCTTCGTCTTCTTCACCAACACCGGCTCGCGCAAGGCGGCCGAGATCGCCGGCAACCCGCGGGTCTCGCTGTGCTTCCCCTGGATCGCCATGGAACGCCAGGTCCTGGTCTGCGGCTCGGCGTCGACGGTGTCACGTGCGGCCACGCTGGCCTACTGGCGCACCCGGCCGCGGGAGTCGCAGATCGGCGCCTGGGCCAGCCGGCAGTCCAGCGTCATCGCGACGCGCGAGGAGTTGGAGGCGGCGGCCGTTGCCGTGGCGGAGCAGTACCCCGACGAGGTCCCGCTGCCCGACTTCTGGAGCGGCTTCCGGGTGGTGCCCGCGTCGGTGGAGTTCTGGCAGGGCGGGGTGGCGAGGCTGCACGACAGGCTGCGGTACCGCCCCACGGCCGACGGCGCGGGCTGGATCGTGGAGCGGCTCGCTCCCTGAGGTTCTGCGGGTCTCGTGTGGTTGGGTGGGGTTTCCCGTCCCCCTGCTGCCCATTCTCTTGGCCGCGGGGACCCGCCTCAAGTCGGCGCCCTCTGTGGTTGCTTTGCCGCTGTGGTTGGGGGGCTTCGACTTGACCCGGGTCCCCGCGGCCTAAGAACGGGCAGCTATCAGGGGGACGGGGGAGTCTGGCGACGGGCGGGGTTGCGACTTCACGTGCGTGGGCCGACTTCACTATGGAGGACCGTCTTCTTCGCTCCGGCGGGGTCGCGGAGGACGGTTCTGCCAAGTGAAGTCGGCTGGTCGTAGTGAAGTCGCCCTCGGCGACTCGTGGCGGTCCAGGATGTGGGATTTGGGGGCGTTTTCTGGGCCGCCCACCACGTTTACCCGTGCATCACGAGGCATGCATGCCTCGTGATGGTCGGGTAGGCCTAGTGATGTAGGCGATCCTTGATGATCAACGCTGCCCACAGTCCGGCGAAGCGGGACGAAACGGACGCGAGGCGTGCCCAGGGTCTCCCCGTCCCCCTGATAGCTGCCAGGTTCTTGGCCGCGGGACCGCGGGTCAAGCGGTCTTCTCTGGCGCGAAGCGCCCGTTGGTCCGCTTGAGGCGCGGGCCTGCGGCTAAGAGAATGGGCGCCAGGGGGACGGGGGAGCCGACCTCAAACCTCGGCCAACCTCAACACCCAACAGGGCCCAGAAAATAGGACGACCCGTGGGCTGCTTCCACTCCGCTGACCAACACGGTCGGCGGCCGTGGCCCGGACGGACCAGCGCCGGGAGCCCACGGGTCGGGTGACTGCTCGGTAGTGCCAGCATTCCTGCCGGCGAACCGCGGGGGTCACCCCCAAGTCCTGCGACGAGCAGGGCTGCTAGCGAGCAGCCACCTCACGAGTCCGATAGCTATTCATCTACTGGACCACCTCCTCTCCGTGTGCCTCCCACGTTAGGCGGCGACCGGTTCCCGCGGCAATGTCTTTTTCGCGGGGTGAACGCGGGAACAAAACCGGCGGCGAGGGTCAGGACTCAGGCGAGCGCGATCCACGTCGACCGGGCTCGGCCGAGCACCCGGCCGTCGGCGCCGTAGACCGTGGAGTCGGTCCAGGTCTTGCGGCCCTCGGTCCCGACCAGAGCGCCCATGACCAGGCACGTCTCGCCCGCCGACGGAACGCCGGAGACGAGCGCGGTGATGCGGCCGAGCACCCTGGGGCGGCCCTCGATGGGCGCTGACCAGCCGCCGGGGCAGTCGAGCGCCGCCCACACGAACTCGGCCGAGCCGGCCACGTCGGCCCCCACCGACCACGCGCACGCCGTCCGCCCGTCACCGACCCGGCCGGGGAACAGCCGCAGGCCGTCGCCGGGGGAGCGGTCCGGGCCGCAGACGAAGCACTCGGGGAACGGGTGCGCCGTGAAGCCCGGGTATCCGGCCGAGATCGCGGCGACCTCCGACGCGGCGACCGGCTCGACGGCGGCGAGGTCGCCCTCCGAATCGGCACCGACGGCCACCGCCACCAGCGTCGACCCGTCCAGCAACTCCACCCCGCCACCCTCGGCCGCGGGCCGCACCGCCAGCGGCGTCTCGAGCGGCGGCGGCGTGCGCAGGGTGACCGTGACCGGCCCGTCGCCCGCCCGCGCCGCGAGCCGGCCCGCGACGTACCCGCCGTTGCCCGACGTCGTGGGACCGCGGAACCGCGACTGCACCGTCAGCGTCATGCGGCCTGAGCCTAACCGCCGCGCGATACGGTGCGGTCCGACACGAGACCGAACCGGGAGGAACGCGGATGTCGGTGATCACCGGCGCGAGGATGGTCACGCCCGAGGGCGTGGTGGAGGACGGCTGGCTGCGGGTCGACGGCGGCCGCATCGCCGCGCTGGGCCAGGGAACGGGACCTGAGCCGACCACCCCGACGGACCGCGACCTCGCCGGACGCTGGCTGGTCCCCGGCTTCGTCGACATGCACACCCACGGCGGTGGCGGCGGCACCGTCGTCGGCGCCGATCCCGAGGCGATCCGCACCTTCGTCGCCACCCACCGCCGCCACGGCACGACGTCCATCGTCGCCAGCCTGGTCAGCGGCGCCTACGACGCGCTGGAGCACGACGTCCGGGCGCTGGCCGAGCTCACCGACGACGGCCTGATCGCGGGCGTCCACCTCGAGGGGCCGTGGATCTCGCCGGTCCGCAAGGGCGCCCACGACGCCACGACCCTGCGCACGCCCGAGCCGGCCGCCGTCGAACGCCTGCTCACCGCCGGCCGCGGCGCCGTCCGCATGGTCACGCTCGCGCCGGAGCTCGACCACGGCCTCGACGCCGTCCGCGCGGTCGTCGCCGCGGGCGCCGTCGCCGCCGTCGGGCACACCGACGCCACGTACGACGTCACCCGTCAGGCCGTCGACGCCGGCGCGACCGTCGCGACGCACCTGTTCAACGCGATGGCGCCGGTGCACCACCGCGACCCCGGGCCGATCGTCGCGCTGCTCGAGGACGAACGGGTCACCGTCGAGCTGATCCTCGACGGCGTCCACCTGCACCCCGCGGTCGCCCGCATGGTCCGCGCGGCGACGGCGTCAGCGGCCGGTCACGCCCGGATCGCACTGGTCACCGACGCCATGGACGCCACCGACATCGGCGACGGCGACTACGTGCTCGGCGGGCTCGCGGTGCGGGTCGAGGACGGCGTCGCCCGGCTGGTCGAGGGGGGCTCCATCGCCGGCAGCACGCTGACCATGGACCGCGCGTTCCGGTTCGCCGTCGACCAGGCCGGGTTCACCGTGCCGGAGGCGGTGCGCGCGACGTCGGCCACCCCGGCCCGGCTGCTGGGCATCGACGGGCGCACGGGCGCACTCGCCACGGGACTGGACGCCGACCTCGTCGTCCTCGGCGCCGATCTGACCGTCGAGGCCGTCATGACCCGCGGGAAGTGGAGCACTCCCTAGCCGGCAGCAGCCGACAGCGTTCACCGGGCGGGCATCTGCCGATCACGAGTTCGCGCCGCTCGCGTTCACGGCCCGCCGGTTGCATCGGGGCACCCTCCGCAGAAAGGCGTGCCCCCGATGTCCCACGGACCCCTGCTCGGCCGCCGGCAGGTGCTGGCCGGCGCCGGCGCCCTCGCCACCATCGCCTTCGTCCCGACGCTCGCGAACGCCGACGAGCGCATCCTCGACTACCCGTTCACGCTCGGCGTCTCCTCGGGCGACCCGCTGCCCGACGGCGTGGTGCTGTGGACCCGCCTCGCGCCGCAGCCGCTGGAGCCCAACGGCGGCATGACCTCGCGCAGCGTCCCCGTCCGCTGGCAGGTCTCCGAGACCGAGAGCTTCCGCCGTCTGGTCCGCCAGGGCGTCGACCTGGCCAAGGCCGAGGACGCGCACACCGTGCACGTCGACGTGCGGGGCCTGAAGCCGCACCGCTGGTACTACTACCGCTTCATCGTCGGCGGCGACGTCTCGCCGGTGGGCCGCACCCGAACGGCCCCGGCGCCGGGCACGACGCCGCCGGTCAGCTTCGCGTTCGCGTCCTGCTCGAACTGGGAGCAGGGCTACTTCACCGCCTACCGGCACTTGGCCGGTGAGAACCCGGACGTGGTCTTCCACCTCGGCGACTACCTCTACGAGGGGCAGGGCAACCCGAACGCGCTCCGCTCGCACGTCGGCCGCGAGATCCAGAGCCTGGACGACTACCGCCGCCGGCACGCGCAGTACCGCACCGACCCCGACCTGCAGGCCGCGCACCTGGTCGCGCCGTGGATCGTGACCTGGGACGACCACGAGGTCGACAACAACTACGCCGCGCTGCTGCCGACGAACACCGACTCCAACCAGGGCAACGGCTCGCTCGAGGACTTCACCCGGCGCCGGGCGGCCGCCTACAAGGCGTACTGGGAGCACATGCCGCTGCGCGCCGACCGCCGTGCCGTCGGCGCCGACCTTCCACTGTACCGCGGGTTCACCTACGGCGACACCGCCCGGTTCAGCGTGCTGGACACCCGGCAGTACCGCACCAACCAGCCCTGCAACGACACCTACCCGGCGATGTGCGGCGGCGACCTCGACCCGTCGGCGACCATCCTCGGCTCGGCGCAGGCGACCTGGCTGGAGCAGCAGCTGGGCGAGTCGACCGCCGTCTGGAACGTCGTGCCGCAGCAGGTGCTGTTCGCGAACCTCGACCTCGAGGCCGGCGGCGCGATCCCGGGCGACGACCGCGACGCCGGGCTCACCGACGCCTGGGACGGCTACCGGGCGTCGCGGCAGCGGCTCATGGACTACGTCGTGGACCGCGAGGTGGAGAACTTCGTCGTGCTGACCGGCGACATCCACGCCCACTTCATGTCCGACCTGCGGCAGAACTTCGAGAACGAGTCGTCGCCGGTCATCGGCACCGAGCTGGTCTGCACGTCGATCACGTCCGGCGGCAACGGCACCGACCTGTCCTCGTACTACACCTCCGTCCTGCCGGAGAACCCGCACCTGCGCTACAACAGCAACCGCCGCGGCTACGTGTCCTGCCGGCTCGACCGCGACACCTACGAGGTCGACTACCGCATCCTCGACCAGGTCTCGACGCCGGGCGCGCCGCTGCGGACCGGCGCCTCGTACGTCATCGAGGCCGGGAACCCCGGGGCGCAGGAGGCCTGACCCGTCGTGCGACGGCGGAATCGCGGCCGGCAGCGGCGCTGTTGAGAGGGTGTGCAACGAGCCCAGCTGGCCGACTTCCTCCGCTCCCGCCGGGCGGCACTCCGACCCGACGACGTCGGGTTGCCGCCCGGACCGGGGGCGCGGCGCACGCCGGGTCTGCGCCGCGACGAGGTCGCCCTGCTGGGTGGCATCTCGGCCGACTACTACACCCGGATCGAGCAGCGACGGGGGCCGGTGCCGTCGGGCCAGGTGCTGACGTCGCTCGCCCGCGCGCTGCGGCTGACCGACGGCGAACGGGCGTACCTGTTCGACCTCGCCGGCCGGGCCGCACCACCGCGAGCCGGCGGACCGGACGACGGCCCGGGCGAGGTCGCACCCGGCCTGCGCCGCGTCCTCGACCGGCTGGGCGACGACGTGCCGGCCATGGTGTCCGACGCCGTCGGCCGGACGCTGCTGCAGACCCCGGCCGCCAGGGACCTGCTGGGCGACGAGTCGCGGCACACCGGGGCGGCGCGCAGTCGGGCCTACCGCTGGTTCACCGACCCCTCCGAACGCATGCTCACGCCGGCCGAGGACCACGCGGCGCACTCGCGGTCCCTGGTCGCGGGATTGGCGACGGCGTCCGCTGCGGCCGGTCCGCGCTCACCCGCCGCCACGCTGGTCGCCGAGCTTCGCCGTCGCAGCCCCGAGTTCGCCGCCGTCTGGGCGACCCAGCCGGTGCCGGACGCGGTGTGCCCGCCGAAGCGGCTCGTCCACCGGGACCTCGGAGTCATCGACGTCCGCGGCGACAATCTGATCGACCCGGACCGGTCCCAGGTCCTGACCGTCTTCACCACCGGCTGACGGCCGGCTGAGGGGGATCGACCGGGCATGGTTCGACCGGCGGCACCGCCACAGGGTGGAAGCATGACCAACGCACTCACACTCGTCCCCGCACCGCACGAGCTCGACATCGCCGGGCACTGGATCGGCGGCGCGACCGCCCCCGGCGACGGCCCGACCATGGAGGTCGTCAGCCCGGTCGACGGCGCCGTCGTGGCGACCGTCCCGCGAGGCTCCGCCGCCGACGTCGACCGCGCGGTGGCGGCCGCCCGCGCCGCCCTCCCGGCGTGGTCCTCGACCAGCCCTGCGGACCGCGGCGCCGTGCTGCACCGGCTGGCCGGCGAGCTGGAAACTCGCCGCGAGCGGATCGCCCGCGCCATCACCGCCGAGATTGGCGCCCCGATCGCGCTCGCGCGGGCCGCCCACGCGGGCTTCCCGGTCGCCGTCACCGAGGCGGTCGCGAGCCTCGCCGGCACGATCGCCTGGACCGAGGAGATCGGGAACTCCCTGGTCGTCCGCGAACCGGTCGGCGTCGTCGGGGCGCTCACGCCGTGGAACTTCCCGCTCCAGCAGGTGATCACGAAGATCGCGCCGGCGCTGCTGGCCGGCAACACCGTCGTGCTCAAGCCGGCCGAGACCGCCCCTCTGACCGCGCCGATCCTGGCCGAGGCGGCGGCCGCGGCGGGCCTGCCGGCGGGTGCGCTGAACATCGTCCACGGCGTCGGCGCGGTCGTCGGCGAGGCGATCACCACCCACGCCGGCATCGACATGGTCTCGTTCACCGGGTCCACCGCCGTCGGCAAGCGCGTCGCCGTCGCGGCGTCGGACACCGTCAAGCGGGTCGCGCTGGAGCTGGGCGGCAAGACCGCGAACCTCGTCCTGCCCGACGCCGACCTGGAGCACGCCGTCGCCGAGACGCTCGCCTACAGCTGGACCAACAGCGGCCAGGCCTGCGGCGCGTGGACCCGGCTGCTGGTCCCGGCCGACCGGCACGACGAGATCGTGGCCGCGCTGGTCGACGCGGCCCAGGCGTACACCGTCGGCGACCCGTGGGACGAGACCACCCGGCTCGGCCCGCTCGCCTCCGAGGCCCAATGGGAACGGGTCAACGCCTACATCGAGCGCGGCGTCGCCGCCGGGCTGGACCTCGTCCACGGCGGGCCGGGGCGGGTCCCCGGCCTCGAACGGGGCGCGTTCATCCGCCCGACGATCTTCGCGAACGTCGACCCGCGGTCGGTCGTCGCTCAGGAGGAGATCTTCGGCCCGGTGCTCAGCGTGATCCCGTACCACTCGGAGGACGAGGCGGTGGCGATCGCCAACGGGACGATCTACGGCCTCGGCGCCGCGGTCTTCGGCGAGCGCGACCACGCCCTCGCCGTCGCGGGGCGGCTCGAGGCCGGCCAGGTCTACGTCAACGGTGGCCGGTTCAACCCGCTCGCGCCGTTCGGCGGCACCAAGCAGTCCGGCACCGGCCGCGAGATGGGCGTGGCGGGCGTCGAGGAGTTCACCGAGCTGAAGGCGATCCAGCTCTGACCCCGAGGGGCCAGCTGGTCAGGATCCGGGTCCGGCCCGGCTCGTACCACGCGAGGTCGACGCGGTCGGCCACGCAGCGCACCGGCACGGAGTCGCCGAGCCGGTCTCGGGTGGACTCCACCGAGACGTCGGCCGAGCGCTGGTCGAGGGTCACGTGCGGCACGATGTCGGGGAACTGCCCGCCGTACGGGGGACATTGCGGGAACGCCGAGACGAACCGCTCGGTCAGCGCACGGAACGGGTCGTCGGGCTCCGGCGCGAGGTAGATGATGCCGTTCGGGAACGTCTCGAGCCGGCGCAGCTCGAACGCGATCGGCTCGGTCCCGGCCAGGATCGCCCCGACCGTGGCCAGCTCGCCCGCCGTCGGTGCGGGCAGGAACGGTGCCAGCACCGTGACGTGCGCGTGCGTGAACGCGGGGTCGGCCGACAGGTATGCGGGGTCGTAGTGCTCGAACCGGCCCCGGACGAACGACTCCACGGCAGGTACGGGCACCTGCAGGACCGTGAAGCCGGGGCTGATTCCCTTTCCCTCGGGGGACTCGCCGCCGCCTGGGACCTCGCGGTCGGCGACGGGGTTACTCGTCGGCCCAGGCGCGCAGCACGTGCGCCGCGGCCTCCTCGGCGGTCCAGCCGTAGGCGTCGGCCTTGCGCCGCAGCCGCTTGCGGTCGCGCTTGGACAGCGGGACCGTCAGCTCGGCGTCGTCGTCGCCGGAGTGGGTCTTCTTCTTGTGCTTCTTGACCGCCTTGGCGACGGCGGCCTCGTCGACGGCGAGCGACGACAGGTGGCCGCCGGTGGAGCCCACCGTGCCGTCGGACCGGCGCACCAGCGCGGGCCGCGGCGCGGGCATGGAGCCGCTCATCGGGAAGCCCCCTTCGAGAACGGGCCGGCGCCGACCCCGGCCGATCGCATGATCAGCTCGAGGTACCCGGCGAAGACCCGGCCGGCCTCGCGGGCGCCCGGCGACGGCCAGCGCTGGACCGGCAGCCCGGCGCCCTGGGCCCGCGAGATGGCCGAGCGCTCCGGCAGGACGGGGTCGATGACGAGGTCGCGGTAGGCGGCGATGAGCTCGTCGAGGCGGAACCGGTGCTCCGCGGACCCGGCTCGGAAGCGGTTGACGACGATGCCGGCCGGCCGCAGCCGCAGGTTGTGGGCCCGGCGGACGGCGTCGACGGCATCGAGGGCCTGCTGGGCGCCGGCCAGGGCGAACGCCGTCGGCTCCGTGACCACGAGGGCGACGTCGCTGGCGGCCAGCGCGTTGCGGGTCAGCTCGGCGAGGCTCGGCGGGCAGTCGAGCAGGACGAGGTCGGCGTCGCGCAGACCCGCGAGGGCGGTGCGCACGTAGTGGCGGCCCGGGACGCCGTCGGGCGGATGGTTGCGCCGTTCGAGCGCCGGCTCACCGGCCAGGAGACGGACCTGCTCGCCCCAGCCGCTGACGGCGAGGGCGTCGCCGATGGCCACCGGGTGGTCGCGGGCCAGCACGTCGTTGGCGGTGAACTTCACGTCGCCGGGGGAGAGCACCGTGGTGGCGTTGCCCTGCGGATCGAGGTCGACGACGACGCAGCGCAACCGCTGTGCCAGGGCCGCTCCGGCCAGCCCGAGGGCGACCGACGTCTTACCGACGCCGCCCTTGAGGCTCAGGACGCTCACAACCGGCACCCCGTGATCCTCCCATGAGCGAGCACCCGGCGTCTTGGTCCAGTGCCGCTGACCTGAGCGGAACCGGAAAACGAGACGCGGTCGCGATAAGCTCGGACGTATCAACCCCAACCCCGGCGGGTTGCGCGGGACCGAGGGCACCACGAGGCCCAGGTCATTTCGACTTCTGAGTGATGCGAGGAGAGCCGTCCGGTGAGCGACCTCATCGATACGACAGAGATGTACCTCAAGACGATCTTCGAGCTCGAAGAGGAAGGCATCGTCCCCCTCCGGGCGCGCATCGCCGAGCGACTGCACCAGTCCGGCCCCACCGTCAGCCAGACCGTCGCCCGCATGGAGCGCGACGGCCTGCTGCACGTCGACGAGGACCGCCACCTCGAGCTGTCCGAGAAGGGTCGCCTGCTCGCCATGCGCGTCATGCGCAAGCACCGCCTGGTCGAGCGCCTCCTGGTCGACGTCATCGGGCTCGACTGGGAGCTCGTGCACAACGAGGCCTGCCGCTGGGAGCACGTCGTCTCCGAGGCGGTCGAGCGGCGCCTGGTCGACCTCCTGCACGAGCCGGCGGCCGACCCCTACGGCAACCCCATCCCGGGGCTGGCCGAGCTGGGCAGCGCCACGGTGGTCGAGGACTTCCGCTCCGGTGTCCGGCAGCTGCGCCAGGCCGGCACCACCGACGGCGCCGAGGTCACCGTCCGGCACATCGGCGAGCCGCTGCAGGTCGACGAGAAGCTGCTGGCCAGCCTGCGCGAGGCCGAGATCGTGCCGGGCCGCACCGTGCGGGCCACCACGACCGACAACGGCGTGCAGGTGCGCAGCACCGAGACCGTCGAGCTGTCCGCGGCCGACGCAGCGCACATCTTCGTGAGCATCCCGTGAGCGCCGGCGAGGTCAGCGTCGACGAGCTGGTGACGCAGTGGAAGGACGGCGCGGCCATCGTCGACGTCCGCGAGCCGGGCGAGTACGTCGAGGCGCACATCCCCGGCGTGCAGCTGATCCCCATGGGCTCGGTCATCGAGCAGATCGACGACATCCCGCGCGACCGCACGGTCTACGTCGTGTGCGCGGTGGGCGGGCGCAGCGGGCAGGTGGCCGACTACCTCGACGCGCAGGGCTACGACGTCCGCAACGTCGCCGGCGGCACCAACGCCTGGATCCGCGCCGGGCACCCGGTCGAGACCGGGCTGCCGGAGTAGCCACCGCACCATCCGAAGACACCGAGGAGCGGGCGGCCAGGCGGCCGCCCGCTTCGTCGTTGCTGGGAAGGGTGGAGTCTCAGAGCCGGCGGACGTGCCGCACGAGCATGGCCGGCGTGCCACGGACACCGCGGCCCTGCGGCGCCACGACGCCGGTGATCTCGACGTCGTCGCCGAGCTCGGCGGCGTTGTCGAACGGGCCGAGCAGCTCGAAGCGCTCACCTGAGGCGTCGAGCTCGATGAACCCCTCGCGCTGGGCGGGCACGAGCGTGCCGCGGCGGGTGACAGCGGTGAGCGGGTCGGCGAAGTCCGACATGGTCTCGAACTGACTCCTCGTCATGAGGACTGAGTATGGAGCGCGAAATCGGGCGCCGTCCGGGAAATGCCCGTATTGGTCCCGGTGATGCGGGTGAGCTAGATCTCACGCGTCGTGGAAGAGCGCGCTGACCGACTCGCCGTTGTGGATCCGGCGGATCGCCTCGGCCAGCAGCGGGGCCACCGAGAGCACCGTCAGCTTCGGATGCGTGGTGCCGTTGGCCAGCGGGACGGTGTTCGTGCAGACGATCTCCTCGACGTCGGGCTGGTCGCCGAGCCGGCGCAGAGCGTCGTCGGCGAACAGGCCGTGCGTGCAGGCGATCCGGATGGACCGCGCCTCGCGCTCGCGCAGCCGGTCCATCAGCTCGATCAGCGTGCTGCCCTTGGCGATCTCGTCGTCGAGAACGATGATGTCGCGGCCGGCGACCTCGCCGATGATCGCGGTGATGGTGACCTTGTCGTCGGCGAAGCGCTGCTTCGCGCCGGCCGCCACGGGGACGCCCAGCATGCGCGCGAACGCCGACGCCGGCTTGGCGTTGCCGAGGTCGGGCGAGACGACGACGGTGTTGGAGAGGTCGTGGCCCTGGAAGTGCGCCGCGAGCTCGCGCAGCGCGTGCAGCTGGTCGACCGGGACGCTGAAGAACCCGTGCACCTGCGGCGAGTGCAATGTCATGGCCAGCACGCGGTTGGCGCCCGCCGTGGTCAGCAGGTCGGCCATGAGCCGGCCGCCGATCGAGATGCGCGGCGCGTCCTTCTTGTCCGACCGGGCGTAGGCGTAGTGCGGCATGACGACGGTGATGCGTGCGGCCGAGGCGCCCCGGGCGGCGTCGAGCATGAGGAACAGCTCGACCAGGTGCTCCTGCACCGGCGGCACGATGGGCTGGATCAGGAACACGTCGTGCTCGCGGCAGTTCGCCTGCAGCTGCACCTCGAGGCAGTCGTTGGCGAAGCGCTGGATGCGGACGGGGTTGAGGGCCGCCCCGAGCTGGGCACAGATCTCGGCGGCCAGTTGCGGGTGGGCGCTCCCGCTGAATACGGCGATGTCGCGCATGGTCTCAGGCCCTCTCTCGCGTCGTGTCGGCGTGGTCCGGGGGCGTCGCCGGCAGGCTGCTGCCGCCGTTGCGCAGCAGCATTGTCACAGGTGCGGAGCCCGGCCGTCCTGCGCCGCGACGATCGCCGAGACGATGTCGCCGAGCTGCTCCACCTGCTCGGGCGTGAGCGGGTCGAAGAGGATGCCGCGGACCTCCTCGACGTGGCCGGGCGCGGCCGCGGCCAGCACGGCGAACCCGTCGTCGGTGAGCGAGGCGAGCGTGGTGCGGCCGTCGGTGTCGTGCTTGCGGCGGCGCACCCAGCCGGCCTGCTCGAGCTTGGCGACGGCGTGCGACAGCCGGCTGGGGGACGAGCTGACCATCTTGGCCAGCTGCGACATGGTCAGCTCGCGGTTGGGCGCCTCGGAGAGCATCGCGAGGATGATGTAGTACGCGTGCGGCATGCCGGCGTCACGCTGCAGCTGGCGGTCCAGCGACGCCCACAGCAGCTGGTTCGCCAGCAGGTAGTGCCGCCACACCTTCTGTTCATCGTCACTCAGCCACCGTGTTGCCTTCACGTCATCCAGCATACGATGATGGTTGAGAGTTCAACTTTCTGCGTCGGGCGCGGACGAGGGGATGTGCCCGGCGTAGGCGGAGAGGGGTTGTCATGGAGGTCAAGGAACTCGGGCACGTCGTGCTCTATGTGCGCGACATCCAGCGCTCGGTGGCGTTCTACCGCGACGTCCTGGGCTGGCGGCAGGTGCTGCCCAAGCCCGGCGGCGACGGGTCCGGCGCGCTGCCGGCGCCGTTCGCGATGTTCAACGCGCCGTCCGGCCGCACCCACCACGAGCTGCTGCTCATCGAGGTCGGCCCGGACGCCGCCGCCCTGCCGGCCGGCCGCCGGGTCGGGATGTACCACTTCGGCCTGAAGATCGGCACGTCCGACGACGAGCTGCGCGAGGCGCTGCGCACGCTGCAGGAGGCCGGTGCGACGGTGCTCGGCGCCACCGACCACGTGGTGACGCACAGCCTCTACATCGCCGACCCCGACGGCAACGAGATCGAGCTCTACGTCGACGTCCCCGGCATGGACTGGGACGACGCTGAGCTGCTGGCGTCGCCGCCGCGGGCGTTGCGGCTCTAGCGCGGCCGTCCGGTCCGGGCCGGTTGGGATCGCATCGCCGGGGTATCGGCGCAGCATGCCGGAGGGCACGGGTGCGGCCGCCGAGCGGCGGCGGGCAGGCCCGGCCCGGAAGGATGTGAGCCCGGATGGACATCGAACAGTCCTGGAACAACGCGCTCGACGCCGTGATCACCTGGTTGCCGAGGTTCGTGGCGTTCCTGGCGATCCTGCTGATCGGCTGGCTCGTGGCGAAGGCGCTGCGCAAGCTGGTCGACGTGATCCTCGAGCGGGTGGGCTTCGACCGTGCGGTGGAGCGCGGCGGCGTCCGGCGGGCCCTGGCGCAGTCGAAGTACGACGCCAGCGGCCTGATCGCGACCCTGGTCTACTACGCGGTGCTGCTGCTCGCCCTGCAGATGGCCTTCGGCGTCTTCGGGCCCAATCCGGTGAGCGACCTGCTCTCCGACATCGTGGCCTGGCTGCCGCAGGCGATCGTCGCGGTGGTGATCGTCGTGGTCGCCACGGCGGTGGCCAGTGCACTCGGCGACCTCGTCGGCGGCGCGCTGAGCGGACTGAGCTACGGCCGTCTGGTCGCCCGATCGTGCAGGTCTTCGTCATCGCCCTCGGTGTGATCGCGGCGCTGAACCAGATCGGTGTGGCGACGACCGTCACCACCCCGGTGCTGATCGCCGTGCTGGCCACCGTCGCCGGTGTGATCATCGTCGGCGTCGGCGGCGGGATGCTGCGGCCCATGGAGCAGCGCTGGGAACGGTGGCTGAGCCGAGCGGAACGCGAGATGCCCGAGGCGCGGACCCGCAGCGAGGCCTACCAGCGCGGTCGTGAGGACGCGCTACGTGCGCACGAGACGCCGGCGGGCGTCCAGCCGTCGGGGCGGCCGGGCGACCTGCCGTCGGCGACGAGGGCCGACGCGGTGGGTCCGTACTCGACCTCGCCGCAGGAGGAGCACCCGTAGGGCCGGTGACGGCGCGGGCTCAGGAGAGCGCCGCGTCACCGTCCGCGATGCTGGCCATGGCGCCGTCGGCCGTGGCCAGCATGCAGACGCCGGCCAGTCGCAGCCAGACCCAGTCGTGGCCGCCGCCGGGCCGCCGCACGTTGTCCCGTCCGTGGTCCCGGGCGACGTCCTCGATGCCGCGCGCGTAGTCGGCCAGCTCTGCCGGGCCCAGGCCGGCGTTGCCGAGGACGAGGATGTCGCGGACGGCGGCGGCGTGCTGGTCGACCTCGGCGAGCAGGCCCGGCGCCCACTGCGACATCGTCTCCATGCCGATCCGCGCGGTGAGTGACGCCAGCTCCTGACGTGCGCGGGTCGTGTGCCGGCGGGAGGGCAACCAGTTCATGGCCGTCCAGGCTACGAACCGTCGGCCCGAGCCTGGAAGGCGGGTGGAGGGTTCAGCCGCCGAGGGCGAGCGTCGCCCGGCGGGCCGGTGGTTCACCGTCGGGGCCGACGGTGAAGCCGAGCGTGCGCAGGAACGCTTGCCCCGCCGGCCAGGCGTCGTGCGCCGTCGCGGTGACCTGCTCGAGGCCGGCCGCGCGCGCCTCGGCGATGAGTACGCCGGCGACGGCGGTGCCGGCGCCGCGGCCCCGGTGCGACGGCGCGACGAGGAACTGACCGACGGCGACGGCGGTGCGATGCGGGTACCCGAGCACGGCGTCGACCAGACCGACGATCTTCTCGCCGTCGCGGACGGTGTAGAGCCGCTTGTCCTCGAACGAGCGGCCCTCGGGCAGCGAGTAGAACAGGCTCTGCACGTCGCCGTGGCCCGACGGCCCGCCGGTGACCGCCTCGAACCAGTCGTCGCAGGCGGCGAAGAGCTCGAGGATGCCGGGCTCGTCGTCGGGCTCGATCTGCTCGCGCACGACGAGGGGGCCGAAGTCGGTGGCGACGGTCCAGATCACCCGTCACAGCTTAGTGGCCTGGCGGCGTCCGGAACCGGGGCGCGGCGTCGGACGTCTGATCATCGTGAGGATGGATCGGCTGTTCACGACCGTCGCCGCGGCGGCGGCCCTGCTGCTCGCGGCCTGCGGCAGCGACGTCCCGGCGACGGGCGGCGACGATCCGACGGCGGAGGTGACACCGACCGGCGGGCCCAGCTCCTCACCGGGACTGCCCACCGACGACCCCGGCGCCCCGACCGACGGCCCCACCGATCCCGGCCTCGACCCCACCGGCGGTCCGTCCGCCGACCCCACCGGCCCCGGCGGCGAGCCGCAGCCGGACCCGTCGGGCACCGAGGACCCCGTGCCCCAGCCCACCACGCTGCCCGGCCCCACCGAGCTGACCGGCTTCCCCGAGGCGGGCGTCGAGTCCGGCTGCTGGCTGCTCGACGGCTATCTGCTGATCGGCGGCGACCAGACGCTCATCGCGTCCGGCCGCGAGGTCCAGATCACCGGCACCGTCGACGACACCCTCATGACCACGTGCCAGCAGGGCACGCCGTTCCGCGTCGACACCGTGGTCGGCATCGAGCCATCCAGCTGACCCCGACGGGACCCGGGGACAGCGAACGGCCGGGGCGGTCCGTGTGGACCGCCCCGGCCGTTTGTTCTGCCGCGGGTCAGGCGGCGCGCTGCACCTCGATGCGGGTGGGCGAGGTGCCCGCGTAGACGCCCGCCACGGTGACGCTCAGGACGCCGGCGTCGTAGCTCGCGCTGACGGCGCCCGGGTCGACCGCGACCGGCAGGGCGACCGTGCGGCGGAAGCTGCCGTAGCGGACCTCGCGGACCCGGCGGCCGGAGCCGTTCTCCTCGCGGGTGTCCTGGCGCTCGCCGTGGACGACCAGCTTGCGCCCCTCGACCTCGACGGTGACGTCCTTCTCCGGCTCCAGGCCCGGGAGGTCGAAGCGGGCCACCAGGTCGTCGCCCTCACGAGCGAGGTCGGCGGCGGGGGCGAAGCCCTTGGCGGTGCCGGCGGTGACGGGCGCGTCCCAGAAGCTGCGGAACAGCCGGTCGACGTCGGCGAACGGTACGAGTGTGGTGCTCATGGCGACTCTCCTTCGTGATCGAGTACCTGGGATCACCAGGTCTGACACGCATAACTTGAGTCGCCTACGCTCAATTCCCGCCGTTCGCCGTGGGCGATCCGCCGCAGGTCCGGCGCGGGTCTGGTCCGCGCCCGGTCGGGAGGGGGCGGTTCGCGCGTGGTCCAGTTCCGCCGGCCACTCACTGTTGATCATGGGGAAGGTCGGCTTCTGGGGCGCTGTGGAGCCGACGTTCTCCATGATCATCAAAGATTTGGGCTGCCATCACGACCCGAATTCTTGATGATCACGGAATTCGGCCGGCGAGACTGGTTGGCGGTAGGTCTGGTCCCCGCCCGGTTGGGAGGGGGCCCACCCTACGGGCGGGCACCGACAACCGCCGACAGGCAACCCGTAACGACTGGCAACCCGCAACGACAGGCAACTCGCAACGACAGGCAACCCGCAACGACTGGCAAGCAGCGACGGCGACCGGCGGGGCCGGCGCTAGGCGGTCGCGCGGTGGCCGAGGTGGACGCTGCGGGCGCTGAGCGAGTAGACGTCGTCGCGGTGGGCGAGCCAGGCGTCGTCGGCGGGGTCGAGGAGCCGGTCCCAGGCCGCCTTGTCGGCCGGTCGCAGCTCGCCGTCGGTGTACGCGCGGTCGACGCGGTGACGGAGGCTGTGCAGCACCGAGGCGAGGTCGGCCTCGCTCAGCGGGACCGGGCGCTCGAACGTGAACGTCCGGGTGCCGACCTCGACGAGGCCGGCGCGGCGCAGGGCGGTGGACCAGCCGTACGGCATCGCCACGTTGCCCGGCACGCTGGCCCGCATGCGCGCGAACCAGCGGTCCTCGGCGGCCGCCAGCCGCACCTCGAGTCCCGGCTCGCCGACGCCGACGTCCCAGGGGAGGTGCCGGGCGGGCAGGCCGCCTTCGGCCAGCGCCAGCCGGCCGCCCGGCGCCAGCAGGGCCGCGAGCGCGTCGATGGCGGCCTGCTGGTCGGCGAGGTGGTGGATGGACGACGACGCCCAGATGATGTCCGCACCGCGGGCCACCGCGGGCAGGACGTTGAGGTCGGTGTCGAGGTCGGCGAGGAGCAGCCGGATGTGGCCGTCGTCGATGCCGGTCTCGGTGATGCGCCGGCGCGCCGCGTCGAGGACGTCGCCGTCGCCGTCGACCCCGACGACGAACGCCGCGGGCGGCAGCGCGGCCCCCAGCGCGACGGCCATGCCGGCGCCGCCGCAGCCGATGTCGACGGCGAGCCGGTCGCCCGGCCGAGCCAGCTCGCGGGCGACGGATGCGTACCAGGCGGCGTCGTCGGTGACGGCGGCGCAGAGTCGTTCGGCCTCTTCGGCCCAGTTGATGACGATGGTCTGATGGTTCATGGCGCGGCCCCCTCAACGCCCTTGCCTGAGAATCAGTCTCAGTCAAGCACGCCCCGGGCCGGCGCGGAAGCGATTATTGCGGCCAACGCAAGAATCGACGGGGTCAGCCGCAGCCGCAGCCGCCGCCACAGCACCCGCCGCCACCGGCCGGGGCGGCGCCGGAGCGACCGGCCAGTCCCACGGTGGTGAGCAGCTTGACGGTGTCGTCGTGCCCGGCCGGGCACGGTGCCGGGGCGCTCGCGTCGGCCATGGGCCGCACGACGTCGAAGGTCGAGCCGCAGGCGCGGCAGCGGAACTCGTAGGTCGGCACGCCACGAGTTTACCGGCCGCGACACGGCGGCGGGAATGCCGCGCACAGCCGCCGCGTTGTTGAGAACGACATTCAGAAGGAGGTCGTCGTGAAGAAGAACATCCACCCCGAGTACCGGCCGGTGGTCTACCGCGACGCCGAGGCGGGCCTCGCGTTCCTGACCCGCTCGACCGCGCGCACCGAGCAGACCGTCGCGTGGGAGGACGGGAACACCTACCCCGTCGTCGACGTGCAGATCTCGTCCGCCAGCCACCCGTTCTACACGGGCAAGGCGCGGGTCCTGGACTCCGCGGGCCAGGTCGAGAAGTTCCGCCGGCGCTACGGCGCCAGTTCGGCGGCCTGAGCCAGCAGGTAGGACCGCTCCACGTCGTTGCCGGTCGAGGCGGCGGCCTCCGCATAGGAGGCCGCCGCCTCCGCATACCGGCCCAGCTGCCGCAACAGGTCGGCCCGGACCGCCGGCACACCGTAGTACCCGTCCAGCCGTGGGTCGGCGGCCAGTGCCGCCACCGAGTCGAGGGCCGCGTCCGGCCCGGCCACGTGCGACCACGCGGCCGCCCGGGCTAGCGCCGTCACGGGCGACGGCGCCACCGTCAGCAGCAGGTCGTACAGCGCGACGACCTGCGCCCAGTCGGTCGCCTCGTACGACGGCGCCTCGGAGTGCACGGCCGCGATGGCCGCGTGCAGCGCGTACGGGCCGGCCCGTCCCGGCGACGACCGCCGCATCGCGCGCGCGGCCAGCGCGCACCCGTCGTCGATCAGCGCCCGGTCCCAGCGGGACCGGTCCTGCGCCGACAGCGGCACCAGGTCGACCTCGGAGTCCAGCCGCGCCGTGCCCCGGGCCGCCGCCAGCCGCACCGTTGCCAGCAGTCCCAGCACCTCCGCCTCGTCCGGCATCACCTCGGCCAGCACCTCGGCCAGCTCCGTCGCCGTCCGCACCAGCTCCGGGCGCCGCAGCGACTCGCCGCGCGAC
Organism: Jiangella mangrovi; assembly: GCF_014204975.1. Classification (NCBI taxonomy): domain Bacteria; kingdom Bacillati; phylum Actinomycetota; class Actinomycetes; order Jiangellales; family Jiangellaceae; genus Jiangella; species Jiangella mangrovi. Next base: position 1,144,090 of record NZ_JACHMM010000001.1, on the reverse strand, counting down.
GCCGTGTGGCCCTCGGTCAGCAGCAGCGACACGACGGCGAGCGCCGCGGGCAGCCGGTCGGGCAGCTCGTGCGCCGACGGCACGCGGTACGGGATGCCGGCGGCCTGGACCTTCTTCTTCGCCCGGGTCAGCCGGGCCGCCATGGTCGGCGGCGGCACCAGGAAGAGCCGGGCGACGTCCGGCGTCGGCACGCCGCAGACCAGGCGCAGCGTCAACGCGACCCGGGCCGGCAGCGCCAGCGCCGGGTGACAGCAGGTGAAGACCAGCCGCAGCCGCTCGTCGTCCATGGCATCGGCGACGGCGTCCGGCTCACCCTCGCCGGGCACGATGAGCAGCGGCAGCTTGCGGGCCATCGTCCGCTCCCGCCGCATCGCGTCCAGGGCCCGGTTCCGGGCGACCGTCGTCAGCCAGGCCGTCGTGTCCTCGGGTACGCCCCGCACCGGCCAGCGCTCGACCGCCAGGGCGAACGCCTCCTGGACGGCGTCCTCGGCCGCGTCGAGGTCGCGGGTGACGCGCACCACCGTGGCCAAGACCCTCGCCCAGCCCCGGCGGTGCGCGTCGGCGACCGCATCGGCGACCGCGTCGGCCGCCTCGCTCAGAGGTCGGTCTCCCACAGCGGCCGGATCTCCGTGCCGGTGCCGGTCGGGCAGTGCCGGGCGATCTCGATGGCGTCGTCGAGGTCGGCCGCCTCGACGACGTAGTAGCCGGCCAGGTTCTCCTTCAGCTCGACGTACGGGCCGTCGGTGACGAGCATGTCCTCGCCCGGGCCCGCGGGGCGCAGGGTCGTCGCCGTCGTCGACGGGCGCAGTGCGTCGCCGGAGAACTCGATGCCGCGTCCCTGCAGGTAGGCGATGAATCTCCCGTGCTCGTCCAGGGCCGCCGTGCGCTCCTCGTCGGGCACCGCGTCCCAGTCGGTGTCCGGCTCGAACAGCATGAGCATGTACTTCATGTCGCCTCGTCCTTCCCTCTCGGTGGCTGTCTATCACCCTTGACGAACGAGGCGCCCCCGAATCGACATAGGCTCGGCGGCAACGACTGGAGGTGCGATGAGCGAGCAGGTCGATGTGGTCGTTCTGGGGCTCGGCGTGGGCGGCGAGCACGTCGCCGGAACGCTGGCCGAGAACGGGCTGAACGTGGTCGGCATCGAGGGCCGGCTGGTGGGCGGCGAATGCCCCTACTACGCCTGCGTCCCCACGAAGATGATCGTGCGGGCGGCCGACCTGCTGGCCGAGACCCGCCGCGTCGACGGCATGGCCGGGCACGCCGAGGTCACGCCCGACTGGGCGCCGGTCGCGGCCCGCATCCGCGACGAGGCCACCGACGACTGGAACGACCAGGTCGCCGTCGACCGCCTCGTCGGCAAGGGCGTCACCTTCGTCCGCGGCTGGGGCCGTCTCGCCGGTCCGGGCCGGGTCGAGGTCGACGGGACGGTGTACGAGGCGAACCGCGGGGTCGTCATCGGCACCGGGTCGGCGCCGTTCGTGCCGCCCATCGACGGCATCGAGGGCACGCCGTACTGGACCAACCGCGACGCCGTCCAGGTCAAGGAGCTGCCGGAGTCGATGATCGTGCTCGGCGGCGGCCCTGTCGGGCTCGAGCTGACACAGGGGTTCGCCCGGTTCGGCGTGCGGGTCACCATCGTCGAGATGGCCGAGCGGCTGCTGCACAACGAGGAGCCCGAGTCCGGTGAGCTGGCGGCCCGCATCCTCGAGTCCGAGGGCGTCGACGTGCGCGTGGGCTCCGGGGCACGGTCGGTGCGCCACGACGGCGAGCGGTTCACCGTCACGCTCGCCGACGGCTCGGACGTCAGCGCCGAACGCCTGCTGGTGGCGGTGGGCCGCTACTGCGACCTCGGCGCCATCGGGGTCGACGCCGTCGGCCTGGACCCGTCGGCGAAGTTCGTCGAGGTCGACGACCACCTGCGGGCCGGCGACGGACTGTGGGCCGTCGGCGACGTCGCCGGGCACGGCGCGTTCACGCACATGGCCATGTACCAGGGCGACATCGTCATCCGCGACGTCCTCGGCCAGGACGGTCCCGCGGCCGACTACCGCGCGCTGCCGCGGGTGACGTTCATGGATCCCGAGATCGGCGGGGTCGGCCTGACGGAGGCGCAGGCGCGCGACGCCGGGCTCGCGGTCCGCACCGGCAGCACCCAGGTGCCGTCCACGTCGCGCGGCTGGATCCACAAGGCCGGCAACGACGGCTTCATCAAGCTCGTCGCCGACACCGACCAGGGTGTCCTGGTGGGTGCCACGTCGGCCGGGCCCACCGGCGGCGAGGTGCTCGGCGCGCTGGCGGTCGCGGTGCACGGCCGGGTCCCGGTCGAGCAGCTGAAGCACATGATCTACGCCTACCCGACCATCCACCGCGGCATCGGCGACGCCCTGCGCGAGCTCTGAGCGCCGGCTCCTACTGCAGCCAGCTCATCGGGTCGGTGAAGTCGCCGTTCACCAGCACCTCGAAGTGCAGGTGGCAGCCGGTGGACGAGCCGGTGGTGCCGACCCGCCCGATGAGCTCGCCGGCGGCAACCGACTGCCCGGGGCTGGAGCTGAACGCCGACAGGTGGTTGTACGTCGTGGTGACGTCCACCCCGTCGATGTCACCGTGCGAGACCTCGATGCGGTTGCCGTAGGCGCCCGCGTAGTTGGCCGACTCGACGGTGCCGGGGTAGGCCGCGTACACCGGCGAGCCGCAGGCGGCGCCGAAGTCGGTGCCGCTGTGCAGCTTGTAGACGCCGGTCACCGGGTGCACCCGCATGCCGTACGGCGACGTGATGCGCGCGCTCGACGGGTACTGGAAGACGCCGTTGCCGGACGGCGGCGGGCTGTCGGTGGAGCCGCCACCACCGCCGCCGCCGTCGTCGCCGCGGTCGGGCTGGTTCTGCGCGTTCTCGCGCTCCTCGGCCGCGCGCTCGGCGGCCGCATGGATGTCGCGCATCTTGCGCAGCTGCGCGTTCGCCTCGTCCATGGCGGCCGCGGCCTCGTCGAGGGCGGCCAGGGCCTGGTCGGACAGCTCCGTGGCCGAGGCGGCCGCCTGCTGGGCGGCGGCGGCGTGGCCGTCGGCGCGGGAGGCTGCGTCGGTGGCGTTCGCCTGCGACTCGGCGGCCTCGGCGAGGACGCCGTCCTGCACCCGCATGAGGTCCTGGACGCCCGACGACCGGGCCTGGAACTCCTCGGGGTCGCCGATGCCGAGCTGCATGATGCTGCTCAGCTCGGAGTTGGTCATGTAGGCGTGCGCGGCGAGCCGGCCCAGGGTCTGGCGGGCGTTCTCGGCCGCCGTGGCGGCGTCGGTGCTCTCGCCGCGGGCGCGGTCGGCGCGGGCGGTCGCCTGCTCGGCGGCCGCCTGGGCCTCGACCGCGGCCTGGCTGGCCTGCTCGGCCTTCTGCTCGGCGGCCCGTCGGGTCTGCTGGGCCGTCTCGAACGCGGCCTGCGCGGACTCGAGGTCGGCCTGCGCCTCCTCGACGGAGGGCACGGTGGACTCGGCACGGAGATCGGGTGCCGCCGTCGAGGACGTCATTCCCCAGGAAAGACATCCGATGGTGACGGTCGCAGCCACGATCGGCCCCAGTGATCGTCTCGTCACTCGGGGCCCTTCCTGTCGGCAGTCATCGGCGGCTACTGTAAGCGGGCTTTGCCCGGTTTTACAACCAATAGCTGTAATCCAGGGGGATGCCCATGCTCGATGCGGGTGCCGAGCTCGAGGCCGCTCTACGCCCTCTGACCTGGCCCGATGCCGATCTCATGGCCGGTGGTGGCAACTATCTGAGAACTTCTGGATCCTGGATCTACACCGCCTCCCGCCAGCCCGTTCCCGGTGCGACGGACGTCACCTTCGGACGGCGCTACGCGGGCGCCCTGCGCGTCGCCCGCGACGACGGCGAGTTCGTGCTGCTGGACCGGGCCTGGCTGGAAGGCCCCGAGTCGCGGCCGGAGCTGCGCTGGTGCATCCCGCTGGGGACGCTCGCCGCCGACGGCTCGCCGACGGTGGCGGTGCCGGTGGACGAGATCCTGGCCCGCTCGTCCGTGGTCGTCGGCCTGTCCGCGCCGGAGCTCGACCCGGAGGCGCTGCTGACGGCGTCGGCGATCGCCCGGCTGCTGGGCGTCACCCGCAGCACCGTCAACGCCTACCACGCCCGGCACCAGATGCCCCCGCCCGTCGCGACGCTCAACAACCGGCTGCCGCTCTGGACCCGTCCGGTCATCGACCACTGGGCCGCGCGGCAGACCCGCCGGCGCCGGCCCGCTCTCTGAGCCCGGCGTCCACGACCTCCGGGTCGTACACGTGCCCGGTGACCAGGGCGGCCATGCCCACGGCGGCCGGGTGGCGGGCCGTGCTGGCGACGATCTCGAGGTCGCCGGTCAGTCGCTCCAGGGCATCCGCCCGCACCGCCGCCGCGACCTCGTCGACCACGACCGGCAGCCGTCCCAGCGACCCGCCCAGCACGATCGTCTGCGGGTTCACCAGCGCGACCAGCCCGGCGAGCGTCCGGCCCAGCAGCCGGGCGCCGGCACGCAGGTCCGGCGCCGCCGCGACCCGCGCGGCCAGGTCGTCCGACGGCGACGGGGTCACGCCGCGGCGCCGCAGCAGCGCGTAGCCCGACGCGTACGCCGCCAGGCACCCCGTCCGCCCGCATCGGCAGACCGGGGCCGCACTGCCCGCCGGGTCGCCACCGGTCACCCGGATGTGGCCGATGTCGCCGGCCGCGCCGTCGAACCCGCATAGCAGGGCGCCGTCCAGGACCACGCCGGCGCCGATGCCGTGCGCGTACTTCACCGCGACCAGCGGCGTCGTACCGGGACGCTCGGCCGCCTCGCCCAGGGCGTGCGCCCGCGCGTCGTTCTCGAGCAGCACGGGCACCGGCCAGCGGGCGGCGATGACGGCGGCGATCGGGAAACCGTCCCAGCCGGGCATGACCGTGGCCGGTCGGAGCAGTCCGGTGACCGGCGACACGGGGCCGGGCAGCGCGACGCCCACGCCGACCAGCGTCTCGCCCGCGCCCGAAGCGAGCAGCGCGGCGCCCGCCTCGCACACCGTCGTCAACACCTCGGCCGGCGGACCCGCGATGTCCACAGGCAGCTCGCGTTCGCGCAGGCTGTGCCCGGTCAGGTCGGTGACGGCGACCCGCGCGGTGTGGTGGTCGAGGTCGAGCACGAGGACGACGCGGCCCTGGCCGGCGAACCGGATCAGCGCCGCCGGGCGGCCCCCGGTCGGCCCGGCCGCGCCCGCCTCGTGCACGAGGCCGGCCCGGAACAGCGTGTCGAGCCGCTCGAACAGCGTCATGCGCGACAGCCCGGTCTCGGCCAGCAGCTGCTGGCGGGTCCAGTCGTCGCGGGAGCGGATCAGCTGCAGCAGCCGGCCGGGCGAGTTGCCGGTCGTCGCCGCGGGCCGGCCGGTGGTGCGCAGCGCCGTCACGAGCCACCCCTTACGTCCAGCGAGTTGACAAAAGCAGGACGATACCGAAACCTGGACGGGACGGACATCCCCTGGTTCGACAGGTGCAGGAGGCGCGGTGCTGGTCCCGGTCAGCGACGTGGGGCTCGGCGACCGCGCGGCACAGGTGCTGCGCCGCAACGACCTCGGCTCCATGACGGCGGCGGCGCCCCGGCTCTACCCGCACATGTGGAGCTGGGACTCCGCGCTCATCGCCGTCGGGCTGGCCCAGCTGTCGGTGCCGCGCGCGGTCACGGAGCTGCGTACGCTGCTGCGGGCCCAGTGGTCGACCGGGATGATCCCGCACATCGTGTTCTCGGCCGGCGACGGCTACTTCCCCGGCCCGGAGCGCTGGGGGACGCAGGCCGCGGCGGCCGCGCCGGCCTCGGTCCGGACGTCGGGCATCTGCCAGCCGCCAGTGCACGCGGTCGCGGTGCGCCGCATCGTCGACGCCGGGCGGCGGGCGGGCGGGTCGGCGCGCGAGGAGGCCGAGGCGTTCGTCCGCGAGACGTTCGGCGCCTGGCTGGCCTGGCACCGCTGGCTCGCGACGGCGCGCGACCCCGACCGCCGCGGGCTCGTCGAGATCTACCACGGCTGGGAGAGCGGCATGGACAACTCGCCGCGCTGGGACCGGCCGTACGCCGCCGTCGTCCCCGGCGCCGAGTTGCCCTCGTTCGTCCGCACCGACGTCGACCACGTGGGCGACGCCCGCGAGCGCCCCACCGACGCCGAGTACGGGCGGTACCTCTGGCTGGTCGAGCAGCTGCGCCGGGTCGGCTACGACGACGACGCGGCCCGCGACGTGGTCGGCTTCCGGGTCGCCGACGTGTTCACCTCGGCCATCCTCGCGGTGGCCAGCGAGGAGCTGGCACTCCTCGGTGAGGAGCTCGGCGCCGGGTCGGGTGACGACGTGGCCGAGCTGCGCGAGCTGGCGGCCCGGTTCCGCGCCGGCGTCGCGTCCACGGTGTCGCCGTCGACGGGACTCGCCCGCGACCTCGACCGTCGATCGGGGGAGTGGATCGAGACCGAGACGGTGGCCGGCTTCGCGCCGCTCCTCTGCGGCCCCGACGACCGCCAGCGCGAGCTGTTCTGGGGCGAGCGCTGGTGCGGCCACCCCGCCCTGGCCCACCCGCTCCCGCCGACGGTGTCGCCGTCGGACCCCGGCCTGCAGCCGCGGGCCTACTGGCGCGGCCCGGTCTGGCCCATTGTGTCGTGGCTGTTCAGCTGGGCCTTCGCCCGCCACGGCGACGACGACGGCGCCGGCCGGCTGCGCGAGGCCTCGCTCCGGCAGCTCGCCGCGGGCGACTTCGGCGAGTACTACGAGCCGTTCACCGGCGAGCCGCTGGGCAGCCTGCACCAGTCCTGGACCGCCGCGGTCACCCTCGACTGGCTGTCGCGCTGACCGCGGCGGCGAGCGTCGGTCAGTCGGCGGGCAGCGCGGCCGCCCTGATCACCTCCTGGTCGATCCGGTTGCCGTCGGCGTCCTCGGCCGAGAAGCGGAACGAGACGAAGCCGGAGTTGTCGCGCGGCGGACGGTTCGGCAGGTGCGCCGCGAAGGTGTCGCCGTCGCGCCGGACCCGCAGCGTCTGCCAGGTGTCGCCGTCGTCGTAGGAGGCCTCGACGGTCAGGCCGGTGATCCGGGTGTCCGCGCCGGCCAGGTGCCCGGCGCTCACCTGGATCTCGTTCGGGCCGCGGCGGTCGCGCGGTCCGGGGAGCCGGTTGGTGAGGTCGGCGCCGAGGTCGTGGTCGAGCGTCAGCAGCGGTACGACGGCGGGTTCCTCGTCCTCCGAGGTCGTCGCGGAGACGAACGTCCACGACGTCCGCGTCAGGGTCGACAGCTCCACCCAGGGCGTGCGGTTCTCGATCGCGTAGTCGATCCGGAAGGTCTCCTCGCCGGGCGGCAGCAGGATCGTTCCGGACGGGAGGTCGGTGCCGCCGGCCTCGCCGATCAGCTCGTCGCCGTGCCACACCTGGAACAGCCCCTGGTAGCCCTGGCCGAACCCGTCGGCCACGGCCTCGGCGAAGTTGCCGTCCGCGTCGACGTACCCGGCCGTGGGGATGATCAGCACGTCGCCCTGCCGGGCCATCGGCTGGCCGGAGTCGAACCCGGGCGCCAGCGGCTGGCGTAGCCACGACGTCTCCTCGGTGCCGGGCTCCTCGTAGGTCCGCAGCGTGCTGAGCAGCTTGAGTGGGGTGACGAACGGCTCCGGCCAGTTGCCGGAGTACGGCTCCTGCGGCGTCCGCACGTGGTGCTGCCAGACGATCTCGGGGTCGAGGACGTAGTAGTCGACCCGCTCCGCCGGGGCCGACGGCACCGCATGGGCCCACGTCGCGGAGAAGTCCGCGCCCGGCTCGAACGCCCACGAGGCCTCGGACAGCGAGCCGGCCACCTGGACGGAGAAGTCGCGCTCGACGGCCGCCAACTCGTCGGAGTCGGCCACGTAGGAGAGCTCGGCCGGGATCCGCCCGTGCTCGGTGTGGCTGAGGTCGTAGAGGTAGGGGCTCGACGGCGTCCCGGTCGCGGTGGCGGTCAGGGGGCCGGCCGCCATCCGGTCGAGCAGCGCGAGTCCCTCCTCGTGCGACAGCCGGACGGTCGGGACGTCCAGCCGGATCCCCCACGCGCCGGGATCGGCGGACGATCCGGGCAGGTGGTGGTAGACCGCGACCATGCGGGCGCCGGCGGCGGCCGCGGCGTTGGCCTGCTCGGCCACGGCGACGGCCGGGTCGCGCCGGACCAGGGCCAGCGCGCCGTCCAGGTCCGCCCCCGCGAGTTCGGCGGGCGTGGCCGTCCCGGCGTCGACGACCGGCAGCTCCAGCTCGCCGTCGAGCACCGGGAGCTGCCAGGTCTGGTCGCTGAACGCCGGAGGCGGGTAGTACGACGGGTGCAGCGCGGTGCCGCCGGCCTCGAGCATCACCTCCGGCGCGGCGAGGCGGAAGCGCGACGACGCGCTGAAAGCGCCCACCGTCACCTCGTCGGTCGGCGCCATGAACAGCCGCTCCTCGATCTGCGACCCGGGCGGGTTGAGCAGGTACTCGGCGGCGGTGGTGCCGTCTGCGGCCGTACGGGCCCAGCTGAACCCGGCGGCGGCGCCGAGGTTGCCGGCGCCGGTCACGTGGTCCGGCGTGGTGACCTCGACCTCGGTGGCCTCGCGGGCGTCGAGGACGACGGTGAGGTCGGCGTCGACGGTGACCTCGGGGTCGCCGACCAGGGCCGAGTGCAGCGGGATGGTCGTGAACAGGTCGCCGTCGCTCTCGGCCCAGGCCGGCTTGGTGAGCACCCACCCCATGACCGAGTAGGTGCCGGCGGGGACGCGGAGGCAGATGTCGAGGCCGGCCGGCTGCTCGGCGCACGGTTCCAGCATCGGCCGGCCGGCCGGTCGCGACGTCGACGACGGGCGTGCCGGCGAACTGCGCCAGGGCCCGCGCCGGGCGGCCGTCCGCGGCGATCGCGTGGAGGGTGAGGTCGTGGTAGCGCGGCTCCACGTCGTACGCGACCGGCATGGCCAGCTCGGTGTCGCCGGCGGTCGCGACGAGCCGGCCGGCGTACTGGGCCGGCGTGTCGCCGGCGACGTCGAGCACGCCCTCCGCCTGCGCGGTCGCTCCCGGCGCGATGGTGAGCGACGACGGCGTCACGGTCAGGTCGCCCGGCTCGACACCGGGGACGTCGAAGGCCAGCTCCACGGTGACCGGCTCGTCGCTCGTGTTCCGGAAGCCGGCGGCGCGCCGCAGCGGCTCGGCCGGGCCGTCCTCGGGATGCGGCACGGCGCCGAAGGCCAGCGGGCCGGTCGTCATCACCACCGGACCCTCGAGCACGCGTCCGACGTCGACCCGGCCGGTGCCCTGGTCGGACACGTCCAGCCCGTCCGTCGGCACCGCCGTCGACATCAGGGCAGCCTTGAGCTCCGGCCCGGTCAGCTCCGGCCGGGCCTGCGCCAGCAGCGCCGCGGCCCCGGCGACGTGCGGCGACGCCATGGAGGTGCCGGAGAGCGCGACGTAGGGATCGGTGCTGCCGCCGCCGGCGCGGGCCGCGGAGATGCCGACGCCGGGCGCGGTGATGTCCGGCTTCGGCTCGCTGCTCTCGAACACCGGGCCGCGGCTGGAGAAGTCGGCCAGCCGGTCGTCGCGGTCGACGGCGCCGACGGTGAGCGCTGACGGTGCGTCGGCCGGGCTGCCGATGCAGGCCTCGCACTCGTTGTTGCCGGCCGCGATGACGAAGAGCGTGCCGTGCTCGGCGCTGATGCGCTCCACGGCGGCGGTGAACAGCGGGCCCTCGAAGTGGCCCGGGCCGAGGCCCAGGCTCATGTTGACGATGTCCGCACCCTGGGCGGCGGCCCACTCCATGCCCGCGATCGCCCACGACACCGAGCCGCCGCCGTCGGAGCCGAGCACCTTGCCGTTGAGCAGCCGCGCGCCCGGCGCCACGCCACGGCGCTCGCCGTCCGAGGCAGCGCCCGTGCCCGCGACCGTCGACGCGACGTGGGTGCCGTGGCCGTTGTGGTCGGTGGCGTCGGGGTCCTCGGTGAAGTTGGCCGCCGCGTCGACCCGTCCGGCCAGGTCGGGGTGGGTGTCGTCGATGCCGGTGTCGAGGACGGCGACCACGGTGCCGGTGCCGTCGACGCCCGCGTCCCAGGCGGCCGGCGCCGAGATCTGGCTGGTGCTGCGGTCCAGCCGGGCCTCGGTGGGCGCGTCCAGCCAGACCTTCTCGACGGCGCCGAGCGGCTGGGCCGCGAGCGTGTCGGCGTCGGCCTCGGCGCCGCCGCCGGCCGCGGCCAGGCCGAGGACCGCCGCGCCGAACTCGTCGGTGGCGGCGTCCACGGCGACCGCGTTGACGCTGTCCAGCTGCAGCCGCGCCGTGGCGCCGGGAACGGGCTCGGTGCTGAGCGGGCGCGGCGCGTCGTCGGCGTAGTCGAGGATCAGTGGCAGCCCGTCGCCGGCCGGCAGCTCGGACAGCGCGGTGACGTCGAACAGGGCGGCGTCCAGGCGGTCCGGGACCAGCGCCGCGACGTCGGCCGGAATGACCGACGTGGTGTCGCCGTGGCTGCTGACCAGGAACTGCGGGACCATGCCGTTCGGCCGGGACGCGGGGTCGACGGTGATGCCGTGGCGGCCGTCGGAGGTCGGGTGCACCTCGACGCGGTCGCCCGTGACCAGCGTGACGGTGGTGGCCGCGGGCGCCGCGCCGAACGCCGTCGCCGGTGGCGCCTGTCCAGGCACCTCGGCGTGTCCGGGCGCCGTCGCGCCGAGGGAGACGGCCACCGAGCCGCCCAGCAGGACGGCGACGACGCGTTGCGCGGGGGTACCAGGCCGGCGGATCGTCACGACGGCTCCTTCACATTGTCGCAAGGGGGAAGTGCCGTCCAGTGTTCGGTCCGGGCGCTCGGTGGCACCAGAGCTGGGCCTGGCGAGTGCTCGCCATGGCATCATCTCGCCATGCTGCAGGCACTGGGCGTGACGCCCTTGGACGAAGAGGTGTACCGGACGCTGCTGCGCTACCCGGGCAGCACCTCCGAGGACCTCGCCGACCTCGCCGGGCACGCGGCATCGACGCTGCGGCGCTCGGTGCGCCGGCTCGAGGAGCTCGGCCTGGTCACGAGGCTCGCCGGGACGCCGGTGCGGCTGCTGCCGGCCCGCCCCGACGTCGCCGTGGACGTGCTGGTCGCGCAGCGCCAGCAGGAGCTGGCGCTGGCCCGCGAGTCGGCCCGCGGCCTGCTGCAGGAGATGTCCGCCGAGCACGTGCACGAGTCGGGCGACCTCATCGAGATCGTCCGCGGCAGGCCGGCCGTCGCACACCGCTTCATGCAGATGGAGCAGACGGTCACGCGTGAGCTGCTGGTGCTGGACCGGCCGCCGTACGCGCAGACGCTCGACCAGCCGAACGACCGCGAGTACGAGCTGCTCGCCCGCGGCGTCCGCTGCCGCGGCATCTACGCGCCCGAGGGGCTGGAGCGGCCCGGCCGCCTCGACGAGCTGCGCCGCCTGGTCGACGCCGGCGAGGAGGCGCGGACGTCGCCCGTGGTGCCGCTGAAGATGGCCATCGCCGACGGCGAGGTCGCCATCCTGCCGCTGAGCTTCGAGCAGAGTGCCGAGCAGGCGCTGGTGGTGCACGCCTCGACGCTCGTCGACGCGCTGGTGTCGCTGTTCGAGGTGCTGTGGGACCTCGCGCTGCCGCTGGCCGGACTAGAGGGGACGGGGCAGCAGACCGGCGCGGGCGAGGCGGATGCGGCCGTCGCAGCGCTGGTGCCGTTGCTGGTGGCCGGGCTCGGCGACCAGGCGATCGCCCGCCAGCTGGGAGTGAGCCCGCGGACGCTGAGCCGGCAGCTGGCGGTGCTCATGGAGACACTCGGCGCGCGGACGCGGTTCCAGGCGGGGGTGCTCGCGGTGGCCCGCGGACTGACCGGTCCCGGTTCGGGATGACAACCCGGAATTCTCATGATCGAATGCGCGCGGGGTTATACGGGACGTCTTTCTAGATCACCACGATCCTCTCGTCCGAGTACTCCATCGGGTGTTCGGACCATATTGCTCCAAGACCCGACATACGTCGCGATGCGTACTTAGTCTGCGAGAGAACTGCAGGTGAACGGGGTGTTCGCCGCCATCCAGGCCAGACGCGAGGGAGCCTGATGAACGAGCTGTCGATGAATGTGCGGGCCGATCACGTCCGCGACCGATTCGTGGCAGTCCGTCCGGCCACCGCCACACTTCCGGTGTCGTCGAGGCGGACTCCGGACGCGTCCCTGCGTTTCCCGTCGGCCGCGGAGTCCGCTGTCGCGCCCGCGGTTCCGGACCGCCGGCAGCTGCCCGCGGGCGACCGCGCGGCCCTGCTCGTCGGCACCGCCGTGCACGACCACGCGGGCTACCCGCTGCTGCCGGCCGCGGCGGCCGGGCTGCGGCAGCTGCGGCAGGTCCTGGAGCGTGCCGACGTGGGCATGGTCGACACGTGCCAGGTGGTGCCCGACGGCAGCCGCGGCGAGGTCATGCGGGCCATCGAGACGTTCCTCGACGAGCGCGCGCTGGCCGACACCGTCCTCGTGTACCTCACCGGCTACGCGCAGGTGTCCGCGGCCGACGGCCGGCTCTACCTCGCCGCGGCCGACACCGACCCCGCGGACCTCGAGCGCACCGCCATCCCCGCCGACTTCCTCCGCGACCAGCTGCAGGAGTGCCGGGCGGCCAGCAAGGTCGTGCTCCTCGACACCTGCCTGCCGGGCGCCGAGACCGACCGGTTCGCCGTCCAGCGCCGTCAGGTCATGCTCGAGCCGGCCGGTGTCTACGTCATCTCGGCGTCGCAGGTGCCGCAGCCGGCGGCGGCCATGGCCGAGCCGGTCGCGCGCCTCGGCACGACGCGGTTCACCGGCGAGATCGTCGAGGGCCTGCGCACCGGGCGGGTCAAGCGCGGCCTGGGCCCGTGGGTCACCGCCGACGACCTCGCGACCTACCTGACGGAGCGGCTCACCGAGCAGGGCCTCCGGGCCGAGCAGCTGCCGGCCACGTCGACGCTGGCGGTCGCCGGCAACCACGTCATCGCGCGGTCCGCGGTGCGGGCGCTCAGCCTGCTCGACGGCGACGCCGACGGTGTGCGCGGCCGCGGCCCCGACGGCGGCAAGGGCGGCTGGGGCGGCGCCACCGCCACCCTCGCGCCCGCCGCACCGGCCACCGGCGCGTCCGCCGGCGGTGCGGGGACGGCCGACGGCGAGCACGGCGACCAGGTCGCCGACCCGGGCTGGCGCGAGGTCATCGCCTACTACCGCGCCTGTCTGGCGGAGGCCCCGTCGCCGGGCGCGCTGCCCAGCCGCACCGGCGAGGCGGCCGACTGGTTCCCCATGGCCGACGGCGCGGAGCTGCTGCTCAGCGGCGTCGAGGCCACCGCCCTCGCGCCCGCCGGCGTCGACACGTTCGACTGGAAAGAGCGCGACGTCTGGTACGGCTACCCGCTCGTCACGCTCGCCGGCGCCGGCCGCCGCAACTCCGGCGACCCGCTCGCCTCGTCGACCGTCGCGCCGCTGCTGGTGCGCCGCGCCGAGGTCACCGTCGACGCACGCGGGGCCGCGGCGCTGCGCCCGACCGGCCCGGTGCTGCCGCACGCCGGGGTCCTGCAGGCCTGCCTCGACGACCAAGAGGCGGCCAGCCTGCTGGCGGCCTGGCGGCAGGGCTGGAAGCCCGGCGACCGCGACCAGATGCTGGTGGCGATCCGCCAGCTGCTGAAGCGGCTCGGGCTGACCGAGCTGGACGCGCTCGACCCGGCCGCGCTGAGCGCCGTCGAGCTGAAGACCGCGAACCGCACCGGCGTGCACAACACCGCCGGCGTCCTCTACGCCGAGTCCGATCGCGCCGCCCAGCAGGCCGTCGCCGCCGAGCTGGGCGAGCTGGCCGAGCGGCTGGCCGACGTCCCGGGCACGGCCCTGGAGTTCCTGGGCAAGCCGGTCGGGCTGCGCACGACCACCCGCTCCTTCGTCACCCCCGTGCTGCCGGCCGAGCTGAACGAGAGCCAGGAGGCCGTGGTCGCGGCAGCCATGTCGCGGCCGCTCACCGTCGTCACCGCCCCGCCCGGCACCGGGGCGGGCGACGTCATCGTCGACGTCGTCGCCACCGCGGTCGCCGCCGGGCAGAAGGTGCTCGTGGCCTCGGCCGACGACGCCGCGCTGCAGCGGCTGGCCGACCGGTGCGGCGCCCTCACCACCGGTCTGCTGGTCAAGACCGGCGACGCGCAGGCGCGGGCCGAGGAGAAGCAGGTGGTCCGCGAGCTGCTGCGCTCCACCAAGGACGAGCGGCGCGGCCGGGCCCGGGGCTCCGTGGCCGCCGAGCTGGCAGCCACCCAGGCGCAGGTCAAGGCCTGGCGCGAGCGGCTGGCCGAGCGCAACGACCTCGAGATCCTGATGCGCAAGACGACGACGGCGCGGGCGACGGCGGCCGAGCGGCTCGGCGTGCCGGCGGACGTGCTGGCCGCGGCCTGGCGCGACGACGACCCGGGCCTGAGCGACTGGATCGACCGCGCGCGCACCCTCACCGAGACGCACCTCATGGGCGGGCTGCGCCGGCGCAACCTGGTGCTCGCGTACGTGCACGCCGTCGCCGAGGCGGGGGCCGACGGCGACACCGTCCGCGACGCGCTGCTCGAGCCCGCCGCCTACGACACCCTGCTGCTGTTCGCCCGGGCCGAGGAGCGCCTGCGCGAGGACAAGCGCGAGGTGCTCGCCGTCACCGACGACGCCCTCGACCGCGAGGGCCGCGACCTCGCCGCCCGGGTCGCCGAGCTGTCGACCGAGCTGGTCTCGGTGGTCGTCGGCGAGCAGGCGGCGACCGCCCGCGAGCGGCTCGAGGCGCGCCGCATCGCGCTTGAGCCGGGCGGCCGGAACCGGCAGACCAGCCACCGCGAGCTGCTGAGCCACCTCGGCGGCTGGGCCGTCACGCTCGAGGACGCCGGCCAGCTGGCGCTCGAGGCCGGCATGTTCGACCTCGTGGTCATCGACGACGCCCACCGCGCGCCGGTCTCGGCCGCGCTGCCGCTGCTGTTCCGCGCGCGCCGGGCGCTGATCGTCGGCGACCCCCGCCAGCAGGTCCGGGCGCCCGGCCTCAGCGACCACCGGCTGCGTCGGGCGCGCCGGGCCGCGGGGCTCTCCGCCGGGTTCCTGGCCGAGCGGCGGCTGTCGTTCCGCGGCGACTCGGTCTACGACGCCGCACTGCCGAACGTCGAGGAGCCGCTGCTGCTCGACGAGCACGACGGCTCGCACCCCGGCATCGCCCGCATCGTCGACGAGCACTGCTACGAGGGCCGGCTCACCGTCGTCACCGACGTCGGCGCGCTGCCCCGGGCGCTCGACCCCGAGACCGGCGACGCCACGCTGCTGCTCTGGGAGGACGTCACCGGCACGCCCGAGCGCGGCGCCAACGGCGGGTCGTGGCGCAACCAGGCCGAGATCGACCGCGTCGTGTGGGCGGTCAAGGAACTGCGCGAGCAGCTCCCCGAGGACGCCACCATCGCGGTCGTCACACCGTTCCGGGCGCAGGCCGACGAGCTGCGGTCGCTGTTCCGGTTCGAGCCGGTGCCGGTGGTGTGCGTGGCCGACGGCGAGCCCGTCGACTGCGACGCCGTCGTGCTGTCGCTGGTCGCGGGCGAGGACATGCCGGCGGCGACGGTCCGCTGGGCGCTGGCCCAGGCCCCGCTGTGGAGCGCCGCCATCAGCCGCACGCGTGCGCACGTCGTCACCGTCGGGCAGCACGGGTTCTGGTCGCGCCAGGCCGGGCTCCCGGCGCTGCTGGCGCGGATGTCGGCCGTCCGGTCCTTCCACGTCCGGCCCAACCCGCCGGCGCCGCTGGAGTCCGCCGTCTTCACCGACCCGCTGATCGAGCTGCTGTGCGACCGGCTCGCTGCCGCCGGGCACACCGACGTCGAGCCGAACGCCGTCGTCGACGGCTACCGCGTCGACGTGCTGGTGCGCACCCCGTCCGGCAGCACCGCGGTGCTGATCGACCGCGGCTGGCCGGGCGAGGACTCCGCTCGCCACCTGCGGCTGCTGCTGCGCCGGCGGCGCCTGCTGACCGGCCTGGTGCCGGAGTCGGGGCTGCCGCCGGTGACCCGGGTGCTGCGGGTGCCGACGTGGCAGGTGCGCTCCGGCGACCCGATCGACGGGCTCATTGACTGACCGTTTCCGGCAGGTTTGTCTACAAGTCATCCATGGTGGGAAAGCTCGACGGCACGTGCCCCGTGACGTCGAAGGGATTCCCCCATGCGCATGCTCCGCACCGCCGTGCCCGCGGCTCTGGCAGTCTTGGGACTGATGGCCGCGACCGCACAACCCGCCTCGTCGGCCGACCCGTCGCCGCGTGACCGCCCGCTGTCGGTCATGAGCTTCAACATCCACGCCGGCATCGGCACCGACGACCAGCTGAACCTCCAGCGCGTCGCCGACGTCATCGAGTCCGAGGGCGTCGACGTCGTCGGCCTGCAGGAGGTCGACCGGCACTGGGGCGCCCGCAGCGACTTCGTCGACCAGGCCGCCTGGCTCGCCGAGGAGCTGGACATGCACGTCGTCTACGGCGCCAACCTCGACCAGGACCCGCTCGAGCCCGGCCAGCCGCGCCGTCAGTACGGCACCGCCATCCTCAGCGAGCGGCCGATCCGCGAGTGGGACAACACCTTCCTGCCCAAGTACGAGGGGCACGAGCAGCGCGGCCTGCTGCGCGCCCGCATCAACGTGCGGGGTGTCTGGGCGACGGTCTACAACACGCACCTGCAGCACAACGACGCCAACGAGCGGCTCGAGCAGGTCGCGGCCATCGAGGAGCTGATCGGCGAGCCGGACGAGTCGGTCGTGCTGCTCGGCGACCTCAACGCGGTGCCGACGGCGCCGGAGATCCGCGAGCTCGTCGACGACCTCGTGGACGCGTGGGAGGCCGGCGGCGCGGGCGAGGGCCACACCTACCCGGCCGAGGACCCGAACGCCCGCATCGACTACGTCCTCACGTCCGGCGACGTCATCACCCGGACGGCCGCGGTGGTGACGACCGACGCCTCGGACCACCTTCCGGTGAAGGCGGACGTGCTGCTGCCCGGTTCGCACGTCGGCCTGGGGAGTTAGCGGTTCGGGCAAGTTTCCGGACGCCGGATCCGCCGGTTCGGGCAACCGGGCCGGCGGATTCGGGCAACTGCGCGAAGGTGCGGAACTGCGTATCGTGACGGTATGACTCGAAGGTCAGAACACGATCGAGCGAAGGAGGTACCGATGACGACGGTCACCGTGCCCATGGAGCTCCTGACCATCGAGGACTGGGATGCACTCGAGGAGACCGACGCCAACCGGTACTGGGAGCTCGTCGACGGGACGATCGTCATGAACTCGTTCCCGTCGGTCGGACATCAGCTGGTTGCGCAGCGACTGGTCACGCGATTGCACGCGCAGCTACCCGACGGCCTGGTCGCCCTTCAGCACATCGGCGTGACCATCGAGGCGCAGTTCCCGCCGACGGAGCGCGGCCCGGACGTCGTCGTGTTCCCGCGGGCGCTGGCGCACCTGGACGTGCCGCGGATCGACCCGGCCGACGTGCGGCTGGTGGTCGAGGTCGTCTCACCCGGCTCGCGGCGCACCGACCGGATCGGGAAGGTCGCCGACTATCAGTACGCCGGCATTCCGGCGTACTGGATCATCGACCCGGCGGCTTCTGACGACAGTCGGTTCGTGGCGTATGAGCTGGTGGGCGAGGCCTACAAGGAGGTCGCACGCGGCTCGGGCGTCATCGCGCTCGAGCGGCCGTTCCCGGTGACCGTCGACGTCGATGCGTTGCTGACGTTCGACTGACGATGCGCGCCTGGCGGGTCACGGCGCCCGGGCCCATGGCGACCCGGCCGCTCACCCTCGTCGACGAGCCGGTCCCCGAGCCCCGCCCTGGCGAGCTGCTGGTCCGCGTCCTGGCCTGCGGCGTCTGCCGCACCGACCTGCACGTCGCCGAGGGCGACCTGCCGGTGCACCGCCCGCACGTCGTCCCCGGCCACGAGGTCGTCGGCGAGGTCGTGACCGCACCCGACGACGCCGGGCACGTCCCCGGCGACCGCGTCGGCATCGCCTGGCTGCGCGGCACCGACGGCACCTGCGCCTACTGCCGCCGGGGCGCCGAGAATCTGTGCCCGGCGTCGGTCTACACCGGCTGGGACGCCGACGGCGGGTATGCCGAGTACGCCACCGTCCCGGCCGGCTACGCGCTGGCGCTGCCCACCGGTTACGACGACGCCGAGCTGGCGCCGCTGCTGTGCGCCGGCATCATCGGCTACCGCGCGCTGCTCCGCGCGGAGCTTCCGGCCGGCGGGCGCCTGGGCATCTACGGGTTCGGCGCCAGCGCCCATCTGGCCGCGCAGGTCGCGCTGGCCCAAGGTGCCACCGTTCACGTCCTGACCCGCAGCCCGGCCGCCCGGGCGCTGGCGCTCGAGCTGGGCGCCGCGTCGGCCGGAGGCGCCGCCGACCCGCCGCCGGAGCCGCTCGAAGCCGCCCTCCTGTTCGCGCCGGTCGGCGATCTTGTGCCGACGGCACTCGAGGCGCTGGACCGCGGCGGCACGCTCGCGGTCGCCGGCATCCACCTCACCGACGTTCCGCCGCTGGACTACCAGCGGCACCTGTTCCAGGAGCGGCAGCTGCGCAGCGTCACCGCCAACACCCGCGACGACGCACGGGCGTTCCTGCGCTTCGCCGGCGCGCACCGCCTGCAGGTCACCACCACGCCCTATCCGCTGGGCCGGGCCGACCGAGCCCTGGCCGACCTGGCTGGCGACGCCGTCACCGGCGCGGCGGTACTGCTCCCCGGTCTCGGCTGAGCATCCGCCGTCGCAGCGCCGCCCGGAACCGCGGCGACTCCGGCAGCCGCGCGAGCAGCGGTCCGGTCACGACGGTGATCAACACGTACGTCGTCACCAGCGGCGCCAGCGTGGGTTCGATGCCGGCGCTCACCGCCAGCCCCGCGATGACGACGGAGAACTCGCCGCGCGGTGCCAGCGCCAGCCCGGTCCGCCACCGCCCGGGCTCGCCGATCCCGGCCCGCCGCGCGGCCAGGTAGCCCGTCAGCAGCTTCGTCGCGATCGTGATGATCGCGAGCGCGAGGGCCGGCAGCAGGACCGGCCCGATCTCGGCCGGGTCCGTCTGCAGCCCGAAGAAGACGAAGAACACCGCCGCGAACACGTCGCGCAACGGCGTCAGCAGCTCCGACGCGTGCTCGGCGACCGGGCCCGAGATCGCGATGCCGACCAGGAACGCGCCGACGGCCGCCGACACGTTGACCTGCTCGGCCACGCCGGCGACCAGCATCGTCAGCCCCAGCACGCCCAGCAGCAGAGCCTCGCGCTGCCGCGGCGAGAACAGGGTGGAGATGACCCGGCCGTACTTCAGCGCCGCGAACAGGATGACCAGCGCTGCGGAGACGGCGATGGCCATGGTCCGGGCGCCCTCGGCCAGCCCCGCCCCGACCACCAGCGCCGAGAGCAGCGGCAGGTAGAACGCCATCGCGAGGTCCTCGATGACCAGGATCGACAGAACCACCGGCGTCTCGCGGTTGTTCAGCCGGCCCAGGTCACGCAGCACCTTCGCGATGACGCCCGACGACGACACCCAGGTGACGCCGGCGAGCGCGACGGCGGCCACGGGGCCCCAGCCGAGCAGCAGTGCGAGCGCCGCCCCCGGCAGCGCGTTGAGCAGGGCGTCGAGCAGCCCCGCCAGCGCGGACCGGCGAATGCTCGTCAGCAGCTCACCGGCGGAGTACTCCAGGCCCAGCATGACCAGCAGCAGGATGACGCCGACCTCGGAGCCGACCTCGAAGAACTCCTCGCTCGCCGACAGTGGCAGCAGCCCGCCCTGCCCGAACGCCAGCCCGGCCAGCAGGTACAGCGGGATCGGCGATACCCCGGCGCGACCGGCGATGCGCCCGAGCAGGCCCATGCCCAAGAGGAGCGCGCCGATCTCGATCAGCAGCGTGGTCGTCTCCGCCATGGGGGCAGCGGGCGGTCAGTTCGCGCCGTCGGCGATGATCCGCGTCAAGGAGTCCAGACCGGTGCGGGTGCCGACCGCGACCACGTTGTCACCGGCTTGCAGCCGCGTCTCGGGCCCGGGCGACGGGACCACGCTGCCGTCGCGCAGCAGCGCCACGATGGACGCGCCGGTGCGCGTGCGGGCCCGGGTGTCGCCGAGTCGCCGGTCGACGAACGGGGAGTCGGCCGCGATGACGATCTGCTCGGTGTACACGCCCGCGGCCTCGCGCAGCGCCGAGAGCTGCCCGAGCATGACCGACGCGCCGAGCAGCTCGGCCAGCGCCTCGGCCTCGTCGTCGGTGAGGGTGACCGGGTCGCGGCAGGAGTCGGGATCGTCCACCTCGAACACCGCGAGCGTGCGCTCGCCGGAGCGGTGGGTCAGGACACTGACGCGGCGGCCGGTCTCGGTGAGCACGTCGTGCCGCACCCCGATGCCCGGCAGGTCGACCTGCTCGATACGTACTGCCACGCCTTCGACAGTACCTCCGCCGCGACGCGGATCAGCCAGCGTCCAGCGCCTTCAGCATCCGCTTGAGCGCGACCTGCCGGTAGGAGCCGTCCAGCAGCTCGCCGACCTCGGCCCAGTCGACCTCGGCGGCGGTGAGGTCGAACGCCAGCCAGCCGCTGGGGCCGTAGTAGGCGGGCACGTAGAACCGTGGCTCCTGCAGCAGCGCCGGGCGGTCGGAGGGGTCGGGCTTGACGATGACGGCGAACGGGTGGTCGTCGTTGCCCTCGAAGACGGCGAACATCTTCTTCCCCGCGCGGAACGTCGGCCGGCCCCACGCCTCGACCTCGACCGCCTCGGGGAAGCGCAGGCACGCCGCGCGCAGGTCAGCGAGGTACGGGTCGTCGTCGCTGTACATCCGCGGGTGCGCCACGACCTCAGCGTAGCGGCGTCCGATTCCTTCAAGACGGCGTGCGCGCCGGGCCGTAGCGTCGGTGGCATGACACAGCCACGTTTCGCCGCCATCGGGTTCCCCGTCGCCGACATGGCACGCTCGCTGGAGTTCTACCGCGCCCTCGGACTGGACGTCCCGGACGGCGCCGAGGACGCGCCGCACGTCGAGATCGAGCTCGCGCCGGGGGTCAAGCTCCTGCTCGACACCCACGCGACCATCGCCTCGTTCGACCCCGGCTTCACGCCGCCCGAGGAGAGCGGCGCCAACCTCGCGTTCGACTGCGGCGACCCGGCCGGGGTCGACGAGCTGTACGAGAAGCTCACCGCCGCCGGGTACGAGTCGCACCTCGCGCCGTGGGACGCGTTCTGGGGGCAGCGCTACGCCGTGGTGCTCGGCCCGGACGGCAACGGCGTCGACCTGTATGCGGCGCTGCCGGCGAGCTGACGCGCTTTGCCGTGGGTCAGGCCACCAGGGTGGTCAGGGTGACGCCGGTCAGCGACCGCACCTCGCGTGAGAGGTGCGCCTGGTCGGCGTACCCGGCCGCGTAGGCGGCCTCGGCCGCGGCCGTGCCGGAGCGCCCGAGTTCGAGCGCGCGGTGCAGCCGCAGGATGCGGGCCAGCGTCTTCGGCCCGTACC
This sequence comes from Jiangella mangrovi, assembly GCF_014204975.1. Taxonomy (NCBI): domain Bacteria; kingdom Bacillati; phylum Actinomycetota; class Actinomycetes; order Jiangellales; family Jiangellaceae; genus Jiangella; species Jiangella mangrovi. Next base: position 1,122,616 of record NZ_JACHMM010000001.1, on the reverse strand, counting down.
CGAACGCGTCGAGGCTGCGGCGGTGCAGCTGCCGGGGGCTCAGCCCGACCTCGTCGGCGACCTCGCCGACCGTGGACCCCTGGCCCAGCCGTTCGGCCACCCGCTCGACGACGGGATCGGCCGGCGCCGCCGCGGCCAGCCGGCCCTGGGCGACCGCCTCGAGCAGGCCGCCGGGATCGGACGCCTCGGCCAGCCGCTCGGTCAGCCGGCGCACCTGCGCGGCCGGCCAGAGCTCGTCGAGGCGCACCCGCTGGTCGCGCAGCTCGTGCGCGGGCAGGCCCAGCACCCGCGGCCCCGCCCCACTCGCCAAGCGCAGCCCCACGAACGGCGTGCCCGGCCGCCACGACGCGATGTGCGCGACGGTGTCGGGCCCGGCGACCGTCAGCCGGCCGTTCGACCAGAGCAGGTCGAGGCAGCCGTCGGGGAGTACCCGGTGCGACTCGGCCGAGCGCACCGTCGACGACCAGACCACCGCGTGCGGGATGCGCGAGGGGCGTTCGCGGTACATACCTCCACTCTGCCACTCGGCTCCGACAGCCGCCGCCGTCAGCCGCCGCCGTCGGCGAAGCGGGCGCGGTACTCGCGCGGCGTCATGGCCTTGAGCTCGCGGAAGCGCCGGTTGAAGTTCGAGAGGTTGCCGAACCCGCAGGTCGCGGCGATGTCGGAGATCGCGCGGTCGGTCTCGGACAGCAGCCGGCACGCGGCGCCGACGCGCAGCTCGGTGAGGTAGGCGGTGAACGTGCGGCCGGTGGCGCGGCGGAAGAACCGGCTGAACGCCGTCGGGGAGAGGTGCGCGACCGCGGCGACGTCGTCGACGGCGATCGGCTCGGCGTAGTGGGCGTGCAGATGGCCGAAGACGTCGTCCATGCGACGGCCGTTCGCCCGGCCGGGCGGCCGGTAGCCGGCGCCGGCCAGTGGCCGCCCCGGTGCGCCGTCGGCCAGCCTGACCAGGGCGTCGAGCAGGCCGAGCGTGCCGTCGGCGCCGGTCCGGGTGGTCAGCTCGGTGAGCCGGGTGACCATCGGCGGCGGCGCGGGCAGCTCCAGCCCGCGTCCGGCGGAGGCGATCAGGCGCCCGGCCCCGGCGAACTCCGCCGCGTCGAACAGTCCGGGGCCCAGGAAGTCCGGCCGAAAGTGCACCACGACCGCCTCGTGCCGTCCCGGCGCCGCCGACACGAAGGCGTGCGGCACACCGGCGCCGAGGAGGGTGAGCTGGCCCGGCTCGTACGGCTCGATGCTGTCGCCCGCGTAGCGCGTCCCGGTGCCCGCGGTGATCAGCGTCAGCTCGACCTCGGGGTGGAAGTGCCAGCTGAACGCGAACGCGCGGCTGCGGAACAGGTGCCGCTTCCACGACAGCCCTCCCGTCGTGCCGACGTGCTCGAGGGCCGGGCGCATGCCCCGACGATACGGGGCAGCCGCGTAGGAGCGCCTCGACGCGGTGAAGAGGTCAGGAGAGTACCGGAAGTCGTCATCGCCGGCGTGGTGGCCGATGGGGCGGCGCCCGCAGCATGGACGTGGGCGCCCAGCCGTGACCACCCCCGTCACCACCCGTCCCAGGAGGACCGATGACCACGACTACGCCGACCGCCCTCGACACCCCCTACGACCTCGCGCCGGAGCGGATCGCCGCGTTCGAGCGCGACGGCTTCGTCCAGCTCGGCGGCGTGCTCGATCCGTCCGTCGTCGCCGGCTACGAGCCCGAGATCACCGCGAAGGTGATCGAGCTGAACACCATGCACCTGCCGATGGCCGAGGGATCCACCTACAACAAGGCGTTCCTGCAGGTCGGCAACCTCTGGCAGCACAGCGAGCGGGTGCGTGAGCTGGTGTACTCGCGCCGGCTGGCCCGGATCGCCGCGGAGCTGCTGGGGGTCGACGGTGTGCGGCTGTACCACGACCAGGCGCTGTACAAGGAGCCCGGCGGCGGGATCACGCCCTGGCACGCCGACCAGTACTACTGGCCACTGGCGAACGACCGCTGCTGCACGATCTGGCTGCCCCTGCAGGAGACCCCGCTGGAGATGGGACCGCTGGAGTTCGCCGCCGGCAGCCACCGGTTCGAGTACGGCCGCGACCTGCCGATCAGCGACGAGTCCGAGGCCGCGCTGCAGGTGGCGCTGGCCGAGCAGGACCTGCCCGTCGTGAACGAGCCGTTCGCGCTCGGCGACGCCAGCTTCCACCTGGGCTGGACCTTCCACCACGCCGGCCCGAACACGGCGGCCGATCCGCGCCGGGTGATGACGGTCATCTACATCGACGCGGACATGGTCGCCGCCGAGCCGGTCAACGAGCACCAGGTGGGCAACCTGGCCGCGTCGCTGCCCGGGGTCCGGCCCGGCGAGGTCGCGGCCAGCCCGCTCAACCCGGTTCTGTACCGCCGCTGACGCGACGGGTCTTGCTCCCGGCCCGGAGCGTCGACTGGCGGGCGAACGCTGCGAAGACCGGGTGGCGTCGCTGTCGTCCTGACGGCAGCGACGCCACCCAGTCGGTGCAGCGACGCCACACCGAAGCCGCCCGAGCCGCGCCCGCGGTCGCGCGTCGCCCGGTGTCAGGACATCAGCGTGTTGAGGTCGCCATAGGCGAGCCCTCCCTCGATGGCGGTGTAGGTGCCCTGCTCGAACAGTTCCTTCGCCGCGCGTTGGGCGACCGCGTAGGCGGCCGCGGCGACCGACGAGCCGAGGCTGATGCGGGCGACCCCGGCGGCCGCGAACTCGGCGACCGGCGGGGCGCTCGGCCCGGCCAGGACGTTGAGCGGCCCATCGATCGCCGCGGCGAGCCGCGTGACCGTCGGCACGTCGACGACGCCGGGGACGAAGATGCCGGATGCGCCGGCCTGGAGGTAGGCCCGGGCCCGGGCGACGGCGTCGTCGAACCGCCCGGCCGGGTCGCCCACGGCGCGCAGGTAGGTGTCGATGCGCGCGTTGACGTAGAACGGCACGCCGGCGGCGTCGGCGGCCGCACGCGCCGCCGCCAGCCGCTCGGCCTGCTCCTCCGGCGCGCGCAACGCCGACGGGTCGGACGGGTGGACGTCCTCGATGTTCGCCCCGACCGCCCCCGCCGCCAGCACGCCCTGCACCGTCACCCCGACCTCCGCCGCCGTGGCTCCGAAGCCGCTCTCGAGGTCGGCCGTGACCGGCACGCCCACCGCCGCCACGACCCGTGCGGTCAGCGCCAGCACGCTGTCGCGGTCGATCTGGTCGCCGTCGGCCGCGCCGAGGGCCCAGGCCACGCCGGCACTGGTGGTGGCGACCGCGGGGGCTCCGGCGGCCTCGACGATGCAGGCGCTGAGCGGGTCCCAGGCGTTGGGCAGCAGGAGCGGGGTTCCGGGCCGGTGCAGGGCGGCGAAGGCGGCGGCGCTGTCACGCAAAGACGTCATGGACCGCATCCAACCAGCCAGGTCCGACAACCACTGGCGGATTATCGCCCTCGACCCCGCCGCCCCGCACCGGGCGCGTTAGCGTGGGGCCGTGACCGAGCAGCCATTCGTCATCGTCGGAGCCGGCCTCGCCGGTGCCAAGGGCGCCGAGGCCCTGCGCGACCAGGGATACACCGGTCCGCTGGTGCTCATCGGCGACGAGCCGGACCGCCCGTACGAGCGGCCGCCGCTCTCCAAGGACTACCTCCTCGGCAAGGCCGAGCGCGACGCCGCGTTCGTGCACGACGAGGGCTGGTACGCCGAGCACGACGTCGACCTGCGGCTGGGCACGCGTGTCATCGAGATCGACCCCCGCACGCACACCGTCGTCCAGGACGACGGCGGCACCGTCCGCTACGGCAAGCTGCTGCTGGCCACCGGGTCCAGCCCGCGCCGGCTCACGCTGCCGGGCGCCGACGCCGACGGCGTGCACTACCTGCGCAAACTGCCCGACTCCGACGCCATCAAGGCGACGCTCGCCTCGATCCAGCGACTGCTCGTCGTGGGCGGCGGCTGGATCGGTCTCGAGATCACCGCGGCCGCGCGCGAGGCCGGCGTCGAGGTCACCGTCGTCGAGTCGCAGGAGCTGCCGCTCATCGGCCCGCTGGGGCCCGAGCTGGCCACGGTCTTCGCCACGTTGCACACCGAGCACGGCGTCAGGATGCGCATGCGCAGCGGGGTCGAGCGGTTCACGGTGGGCGCCGACGGCGTCAGCGGTGCGGTGCTCGCCGACGGCACCCGGCTCGAGGCCGACGCGGTCGTGGTCGGCATCGGGGCGGCGCCGAACCTGCAACTGGCGGCCGGTGCCGGGCTGCGGGTGCGCTCGGGTGTCGTCACCGACGCGCGGCTTCAGTCCAGCGACCCCGACATCGTCGTCGCCGGTGACATCGCCGAGGCCGACCATCCGCTGCTGGGGCCGGGCATCCGGGTCGAGCATTGGGCCAACGCGCTGAACCAGCCGGCGGTCGCGGCGTCGACCATGCTGGGCGGCGACGCCGTCTACGACGAGCTGCCGTACTTCTTCACCGACCAGTACGACCTCGGCATGGAGTTCCACGGCCTGGTGCGGCAGGACGACTACGACGACGTCGTCTACCGCGGCGACGTCGAGGCCCGCGAGTTCGTCTCCTTCTGGCTGCGCGACGGCCGGGTGGTCGCCGGCATGAACGTCAACGTGTGGGACGTCGGCGAGCCGATCAAGGCACTGATCCGCTCCGGCGAACCGGTCGACGTCGCGCGGCTCACCGACACCGGCGTCCCGCTCGAGGACGTCTTGGGCTCCTAGGCCGCGGCCCGCCGTGCGCGACGTCACCGCCCGCCGGCTGTCCCGCCTGCACATCGCCCTCTACCGGGCGACCCGCGGCGTGGCCGGCCGGCGGCTCGTGCGCAACGACATGCTGCTGCTCACCACGACCGGCTCGCGGACCGGGCAGCGGCACACCGTCCCGCTGCTCTACCTGCACGACGACGAGCGGCTGGTGGTGATCGCGTCGTGGGGCGGCCGGCCGCGGCACCCGCAGTGGTACACGAACCTCGTCGCGCACCCGGACGTGACGGTGCAGGTGCGCGGGCGGCGTTGGCCGGCCCGGGCCCGGACGGCGGACCCGGAGGAACGCGCGGTGTGGTGGCCGCGCGTGCTCGCCGCGTACAAGGGCTACCGCCTCTACGAGTCCAACACCGACCGCGTCATCCCGGTCGTGTTCCTGGAGCCGCCGTCGCCGTGACCGTGGCAGGGTGGAGGGCATGGACCGCTCGTATGTGGTGACGGGCGGCGGCCGCGGCGTGGGCCGTGCCGTCGTGGAACGGCTGCTCGAGGCCGGTGGCACGGTGGTGGCGCTCGACCTCGACCCGACGGCGCTCGCCTGGTTGCGCGACCATCCGGCCGGCAAGCGCGCCCTGGCGGTGGCGGGCAGCGCGGCCGACGACGGCGTCGCCTGGCACGCCGCCGACCTCGCCGAGTCCGCCGCCCCGCTGGCCGGCTGGGTCAACAACGCGGCGGTCTTCCGCGACGCGTCCGTGGACTCCACCGACGCGGCCGAGACGTCCCGGCTCATCGCGCTGAACCTCGACCCGGTGGTGGTGGGCTGCACGACGGCGGTCCGCCGGTTCCTGGCGCACGGTCAGGGCGGGGCCATCGTCAACGTGTCGTCGCACCAGGCGCAGCGGGCGGTGCCGGGGTCACTGCCGTACGCCACGGCCAAGGCGGCGGTCGAGGGCCTGACCAGGGCGCTCGCGGTCGAGTACGGCGCGCGCGGCGTCCGCGTCAATGCCGTCGCGCTGGGGTCCATCGCCACCGAGCGCTACGACAGCTACCTCGCCGGTCTCTCCCCTGAGGCGGCCGCCGAGGTCGAGGCGCAGCTGCGTCAGCTGCACCCGGTCGGGCGGGTCGGCCGGGTCGGCGAGGTGGCGTCCGTCGTGGCGCACCTGCTCTCCGACGACGCCTCGTTCGTCAACGGCGCGACGGTGCCGGTCGACGGCGGGCGCGCGGCGCTGGGGCTCGACCCCGAGGCGCCGGCCTGAGTCTGGACCCGCAGGGTCACATGTCGGCAGGGTCGATGACCCGGCGCACCTCGACGAGGTCCAGCGCGGCCTCGGGGATGAGCGCCGCGATCTCCGTCGCCCGCTCGTCGCTCGCGCAGTCGACCAGGTAGAAGCCGGCGAGCACCTCCTTCGCCTCGCCGAACGGCCCGTCGGTCACCGCGGGGACGCCGTCGCGCACCCGGACGGTCCGGGCCGCCTCGACGGTGAGCCCCTGCGACGCGACGTACTCCCCCGACGCGACCAGCTTCTCGGTCAGCTCGCGGTGGGCCCGCATGTGCGCGGCGCCGGCCTTGTCGCCGTCGTAGATGCGCTGCCACGTCTCGTCGCTGCCGTAGATCAGCATCATGTACTTCACGAGCGGCAGCTTAGGGCGCAGCGCCACTAGGCTGGAACCCGTGGCGCGACCGAACAGCACCGTCGTCGTGATCGTCGGCGAGCAGGCGGGCCGCATCGTGGCCGGGCTCGACGGGCTGGCGAACGTGCGGGCGGTGGCTCGCACGGGTGACGACGGCGACGGCGTGCGGGTCCGCGAGGCGGCCGCGCAGTCGCACGCGGCCTATGTCGTGCACGATCTCGACCCGCTCGCCGGTGTCGGCGCCGCGTGGGCCGGGTTCTTCGATGCCACCGCGCCGGCCGGCACGCTCGAGGTCGCCGTCGAGGCAGCGCTGAGCAGTCTGCGCACCGAGGCCGCCGCGCTGCCCGACTACTACGTCGTCCTCGACCCGGACGGGCTCGGCGACACCGCCAAGCACTGGTGGTTCGGGGTGCTCGCCGGCGCCTCGCCGAACCGCGTCGTGCCGGCCGCCCCGTCCGTCGGTGCCGTCCGCGACCTGCTCGGCGGGCTGCGATCCGGGCGCTGGTGGCCCGATCCGCCGGACGAGTGGCTGCGTGGCCTCGGCCGCGTCGTCCCCGACCGCGCCCCGCTCGCCGCACCCTGACCCGTCGTCACCCCAGGTCGTGGCCACGCTCGCTCCCATATTGACAAATTGAACTGTCAATTCGAGGATGGTGCTATGGCCGCGATCACCTACCTCGAGGAGCCCGCCGAGGTGCGCGCCGCGCTGTCGCCGCCACGGCGCGAGCTGCTGACGGCGCTGCGCGAACCGTCGTCGGCCACCCAGCTCGCGGCGGCGTTCGGACTGCCGCGGCAGCGGGTCAACTACCACCTGCGCGTGCTCGAGGCCGCCGGGCTGGTCGAGCTGGTCGAGGAGCGACGGCGGCGCGGGTTCGTCGAGCGGATCCTGCGGGCCAAGCCGGGGGCGCTCGTCGTCGACCCCGCGGTCATGTCCGCCGACGGCGACGGCGACGGCGACGGCCGCCGGCGGTTCACGCAGATCCAGGACCAGTACGCCGCCGAGCACCTCGTCGGCGTCGCGGCCGGCGCCGTGCGCGACGTCGCCCGCATGCAGTCGAAGGCCGACGAGTCCGGCAGGCGGCTGCTCACGTTCACCATCGAGGCCGAGGTGCGCTTCGCCGCGCCCGGCGACGTCCACGCGTTCACCGACGAGCTGACCGAGGCGGTGCGGCGCACAGTCGCCCGCTTCGACACCGCCGACGGCCGGCCGTACCGCCTGGTTGCCGGCGGCTACCCGGCACCCGCCGAACAGGAGATCACCCCATGACCGACCAGGAACGCCCCGTGATCCAGGTGACCATCGCCGCACCCGTCGACGACGTGTGGCGTGCGCTGCGCGAGAAGGACAAGATCCGGCACTGGCACGGCTGGGACGACCCCGGCCTCGACGCCGAGATCGACCTCATCTACTTCCAGAGCTTCGTCGAGGACGCGCCGGCCCGCACGCTCGGCGTCCAGGAGGGCGACCAGATCGTCCTCGAGCCCGACGGCGACGGCACCCGGGTCACGCTGACCAGGGCGCCGCGCGGGGTCAGCCCCGAGTGGGACGCCTACTACGACGACATCACCGAGGGCTGGACGACGTTCATGCACCAGCTGCGCTTCTTCCTCGAGCGTCAGCCCGGCGGCCACCGTCGCACCGTGTTCCTCGCCGGCACCACGGCCGGCGCGCCGCCGCTGCTGCCCGAACTGGGGCTCGACGGCGTCGCCGTCCAGCCGGCGGGCAGCGCGTTCGAGGCGACCCTGGCCGGGCAGGACGTCAAGGGCGAGGTCTGGTTCCGCTCGGAGAACCAGCTCGGCGTCACGGTCGACGCCTGGGGCGACGGCCTTCTGGTGGTCGCGTACGCCGGGCCGACCGTCGACAAGCCGGCCGGGACCGCCATGGCAGTGCTCAGTACCTACGGGCTGGACGAGGCGTATGCCGAGCTGAACGACCGGTGGGCCGCCTGGTGGGGCGAGCGCTACCCGGCGTCCGCCGAGGCCTGACGCGCCCGGTGGGCGCGGACCTTGGCGATGCTGCCGCACGACCGCCCGCCCGGACCGCCCGCCGTCATGAGGCACCAGCGCTTGCTGCCGTTGCGGGTGTGGTCGTAGAACGCCCAGCGGCAGTCCGGGCAGGTCTTCAGCCGTGACCACCGGCCGTCGGCCATCGCCGTCACGACGGCGGCCACCAGGTCACCGGCCGGGCCGCCCTCGTGCCAGTACGTGACGGCGCCATCCTCGACCCGCGGCTGCAGCCCGGCCCTGGCGATCCACCGGTTGACGACGGCGTCGGCTTCCGCCCCGCCGTCGAGGGCGGCGCGGAGGTCGTCGCGCAGGTCGCGGACGGCGCCGCGCTCGGCCGGATCGGTGACGGCGTGCGCGGCGGCCCACGCGTCGAACCGGTCGTCGGGCTGCCGGGTGTCGTTGGGGATCAGCCAGCTGTTCAGCAGCTCGCGGACGTCCTCGAGAACGCCCGGCGCCTCCTGAGCGTTAACCATCCAATCAGTTTAGTGGTTAACTAGCGTCATGATGGGACGCGAGCTGATGTGGTCGGCGCTGCAGTGGCCGGCCACCGAGCACCTGATCCTGCGGGCCGGCGGCGACGGCGTGGTGGCCGACGGCGTGATCGTCGCGCTGGACGGCCGGCCGACGCGGGTCGCCTACCGCATCGAGGCCGACGCCGGCTGGGCCGTGCGGCGGCTGACGCTGGCGACCAACGGCGAGCCCGACCTGGTGCTGGAACGGCGCGACGGCGACCGCTGGTACGACGGCGACGGCGCCGAGCGGGCCGACCTAGCCGGCTGCGTGGAGGTCGACGTCGCGCTGACGCCGTTCACCAACACGCTGCCGATCCGCCGCCTGGGCCTCGCGGTGGGGGAGGCGTCGGAGGACCTGCGGATCATCTACGTGCAGGTGGACCGCGGCCTGACGTCCGACGCGGTGAATCAGCGCTACGTCCGGCTGGCCGACGACGTCTACCGCTACTCGTCCGGCGAATTCACCGCCGACCTGACGGTGGATGCCGACGGCTTCGTCGTCGACTATCCGGACCTCTGGCGGCGGATCGCCTGACGGCCCGCCCTCCTTGTTCGGGCCGATCCCGAGCTGTCCGAGCCGATGCCGTCATAGACGCTCCCGCCCTGGCAGCCGCCCCCGGCCGACCGGCGACGGCGGAAGCTGACGGCGCCGTGGGCCGGACGGCCCCTGGTTCGCCCGCCCGGACGGGTCTACCGTTGATCACATGTGCAGCTGGGACGACGTCAGCCGCATCGCGACCGCCCTGCCGGACGCCGACGAGCAGTCCGGGCGCGACGGACTGCGCAGCTGGAAGGTCCGCGACAAGACGTTCGTGTGGGAGCGGCCGCTGCGCAAGGCCGACCTCGCCGCACTCGGCGACGCCGCCCCGGACGGCCCGATCCTCGGCGTCTGGGTCGCCGACCTCGGCGTCAAGGAGGCGATCCTCGCCGACGACCCGGACCTCTTCTTCACGACGCCGCACTTCGACGGCTACGCGGCGGTGCTGGTGCGCCTCGATCGCATCGACGAGCCCGAGCTCACCGAGTTGATGGTCGAGGCCTGGCTGGATCGCGCGCCGAAGAAAGTCGCCCAGGCCTACCTCGACGAGATCGAGCCGCGCTGAAAACCCGTTGAAGCCGGCCGGACGGGACGATTACGGTCGCCGCCCGTGACCACCGCTCTGCACACCGACCGTCTCGTCCTGCGCTCGTGGACCGCTGCCGATGTCACCGCCGTCGTCGACGGGGTCCGCTCGGCACAGTGGGCCGAGGACTTCCCCGCCGAGGGCGACCAGGTGATCGCAGGCCTGCTCGCCGACCACCTCGGCTGGCTCGGCCCGTACGGTCACCGGCTCGTCGTCGAGCGCGAGACCGGGCTGGTGGTGGGGTCGATCGGCCTGTTCTGGCCGCCGGCGGACGGCAGCGTCGAGATCGGCTACGGCATCCTGGCCTCGCGGCGCGGCCGTGGGTACGCCGCCGAGGCGACCCGGGCGCTGACGGCGCACGCCCTCGCCGCACCGGGGGTTCACGCCGTCCGGGCCGGCGTCGAATTGGCCAACCCCGCCTCGATCCGGGTGCTCGAGAAGGACGGCTTCGGCCTCGCCCACACCGACCAGCAGCAGGGCACCGCCGTCTACCGGACCACGGGCTAGGGCGACCGGGTCAGCCGCCAGGCCGCACCCGGACGCCGTCGAGCGCCATGGTCAGCACGCGCTCGAGCTGCGCGGGGTCGGCGAACGGGTACATCGTCACGCCGCCGACCAGCCGGATCACGTCGTCGAAGGAGGCGTCGGGCCGGGCGTCGCCGGACTCCTGGGCCCGGCGCAGCAGCGGCTCGCCGGCCGCGTTGACGAGCTTCCAGCCGGAGGCGAACACCGTCGACTGGTGGTTGAGGGCCTCGGCGATGGCCCGCTTGGTCGCCGTGTAGCCGACGAACCGGCGCAGCCAGGCGGCGAGCGCCTCCCACGGCGGGAGGTCCGCCACGTCGTCGGCCGCGCGGCACAGCACCTCGACCTCGTCGACGTAGACGGCCTCGAAGAGGTCCTGCCGGGTGGGGAAGTGCCGGTAGAGCGTGCCGATGCCGACCCCGGCGCGGCGGGCGATGTCCTCGAGCGACGCGCCCATGCCGGCCTCGGCGAACGCCTCGCGGGCCGCGGCGAGCAGCTTCTCGTAGTTGCGCCGGGCGTCGGCGCGCATCGGCCGGCGCCCGAGGACGTCGGGTGTGGCCTCGTCCGCGTCGGTCATGCCGTCGTCCCCGTCTTTCCATCAGAGCCCTTGCAAGCGGAGGCGTGCCTCCATATAGTGATGTGGAGGGCACCCTCCACTTTACGCCATCGCTTCTCGTCGACGAAGCACATCACATCCGGCTCTCTCTCAGCGAAGGAACCACCACGCCATGAAGCTCGGCCTGCAGATCCCAGACTTCACCTGGCCGAACGGCCCGGCCGCGCTCGGCGGCGAGCTGGCGGCCATCGCCCGCACCGCCGACGGCGCCGGGTTCGAGTACCTCGCGGTCATGGACCACTTCTTCCAGATCCGCGGCGTCGGCCCGTCCGAGAACGACATGCTCGAGGCGTACACCACCCTCGGCTTCCTCGCCGCGCACACCGAGCGCGCGACGCTGCTCACCCTCATCACCGGCATCCAGTACCGCGAGCCCGGCCTGCTCGCCAAGGCCGTCACCACGCTCGACGTCCTCTCCGGCGGCCGCGCGATGCTCGGCATCGGCGCCGGCTGGAACGAGGAGGAGTCGCGCGGCCTGGGCTTCCCGTTCCCGCCCACCGCCGAGCGGTTCGAGCGGCTCGAGGAGGCGCTGCACTACGTCATGCAGATGTGGTCCGACGACGACGGCCCGTTCGACGGCCGCTTCACGAAGGCCGAGCGGCTGCTCAACTCGCCGCAGGCGCTCAGCCGCCCGCACCCGCCGATCATGGTCGGCGGCGGCGGTGAGAAGAAGACGCTGCGGCTGGTCGCGCAGTACGCCCAGGCCTGCAACCTCTTCGACACCCCGGAGCTGCCGCACAAGCTCGACGTGCTGCGCCGGCACTGCGAGGACGTCGGCCGCGACTACGACGACATCACCAAGACCGTCTACCACTCGATGGGCGTCGGCACGAACGGCGACGGCACCCAGCGGCTGATCGACGAGCTCGGCCGGCTCGCCGATCTGGGCGCCGACGTCGTCATCGGCAGCCTCCGTCGCTGCCGGGTCTCGACGACCTCGAGCGCATCGGCGCCGACGTCATCCCCGTCGCCGCGAAGCTCTGACCCTCGTTCCCTTGATCATCAATGATCCGACCCCCTCTGGGTGGTTGGATCATTGATGATCATGAGATGCCGCCCGCGCAGCTCGGCTCGCGGACGCCGGCCTGGATCCACGGCAGGTTCACCTTGCGGAACGCGATCGAGCGGTGTGACGTGGAGTTGCTCGCGGTGTTCTCGTTGACCTCGATCAACGCGCCGACGTTGTAGTCGGCGGTCTTCGCGATGCTCGAGTAGCCGCCCTCGCGGTAGTTGCCGCCCTCCAGCGGAAGCGGTGCGTCAGAGAACGGCCGGCTGTAGCTCCACGTGCGCCCCTCGTCCTCGCTCATCCGGATCCGCATCCGGGTCCGGGTCTCGGTGCTGGCGGAGTTGACGAACGCGAGCCGGGCCGGGGCGTCGGCGTTGTAGCGCATCGTCGACGCCTCGTTGAGCGGATCGAGCAGGCAGCTCGCCGGCGCGAACGGCGCCCACGAGCCGCCGATGCTCCCCGTCGAGACCCAGCGCCGTTTCCCGGTCTCCCAGACGCCCGAGGTCGGCCGGTCGTTGCGGTACAGCCGGCCGTCGGCCAGTTCGAGGACCGTCGACTCGCCGGTCTGCTCCATCGCCGCGCCCGACGCCGTCTCCATGACGTCGACCTGCCAGGTCTCGCCGTGGTCGTCGCTGTAGATGGTGCGGTGCTGGGCCGGGATCACCAGCCGGCCCGGGTTGCGCACGGTGGTCTGGATGCCGACGCCGGGCCCGACCGCGTCCCAGTTCCAGCTGCGCCCGCCGGCCAGCGTCCGCGGCTTCAGCGTGCTCGACAGGTTGACGGGGTCGCTCCAGCTCACGCCGTCGTCGGTCGACGATGACAGCCAGACCTGCCGGTCGTCCCACGAGTTCACCGGGTGCGAGCCGACCGGCTGGTGGTTCATGAAGAGCCAGATCGTCCCGGTCTCGCGGTCGACGACGGCGGTCGGGTTGCCCCAGGTGCCCTGCCCGGCCCCGACGACCTCCGACAGCCGCGACCAGGTGGCTCCGTCGTCGGTGGAGCGCTTGTAGAGCAGGTTGATGTTGCCGAAGTCCTGGTTGTTCGCGGCCCTGCCCTCGGCGAACGCGATCAGCGTGTCCTCGGTGGTGCGGATCAGCGCCGGGATCCGGAACGAGTGGTATGTGATCCCATTGAGCACCTCACCGCCGCCGCCGTCGAAGATGACCCGCTCGCTGTGCGACGGCGCGGCGGCGAGGACGGGCCCGGCCGCGGCTGACGCCGTCGTCGATGGTGGAGCGGAGAACGCGGCCGCGAGCACCGCCGCCGTGATCGTTCCGGCCAGGACCACGCCGCTTCGACCCATCGCCCGCACCCTTTCGTGACCGCCGACCTGACGATCCGAAATGTATCGGGATATTGGGTTATTGGATAGATGTGGGGGCGGCAGCTGCGGCCAGCGTGCGGAACCGGTCGAGGTCGCCGCCGCAGGCCTGGGTGACCAGCTCCAGCGCGTCCGGGTCGCCCGAGTCCTGCAGTTGCAGCGCCAGCACGGTGTTGATCAGCATCCCCTCGGCGAGGAAGCGAGTGGCCTCGTCGGGGGAGAGGCCGGCGTCGTCGCGGAGCAGCCGGTAGATCGTCAGGAACCCCTCGCGCCCGACCGGGCCGATGGCGGCGTCGCTGCCGATGTTCATGGCGGCGCTGGACAACCTGGTCGTCACCAGCGCGCTCCCGGTGCTGCAGCGGGAGTTCGAGGCCTCCATCGAGGAGCTGCAGTGGTTCGTCAACGCCTACACCCTGGCGTTCGCCGGGCTGATCCTCGTCGCCGTCGCGCTCGGTGACCGGTTCGGCCGGCGGCGGGTGTTCGCGATCGGGCTGGCGCTGTTCACGGTGTCGTCGGTGCTGTGCGCGCTGAGCGTGGAGTCGTGGCAGCTCATCGCGGCCCGGGCGCTGCAGGGCGCGAGCGCGGCGGCGCTGATGCCGTTGTCGCTGACGCTGCTGTCGACGTCGGTGGCGCCCCGGCTGCGGCCCGTGGCGATCGGTGTCTGGGGCGGCGTGACGGGGCTCGGCGTCGCCCTCGGCCCTCTGGTCGGCGGCGCCGTCGTCGAGGGGCTGAGCTGGCACGCGATCTTCTGGCTGAACGTACCGATCGGCCTGCTGTCGCTGCCGCTGGTCCTGGCGGTGCTGCCGGAGTCGTTCGGCCGCCGGGTGCGCATCGACCTCGTCGGCGTCGGGCTGGCCAGCACTGGACTGCTCGCGCTCGTCTTCGGGATCGTCCGGGCCGAGTCGGTGGGCTGGGGGAGCGCGCAGATCGTGGCGACGCTGACGGCGGGCGTCGTACTGCTCGGGCTGTTCGTGGCGTGGGAGCGGCGCACGCCGGACCCGCTGCTGTCGCTGGGCCTGTTCCGCGACCGGAGCTTCTCGGTGGCCAACGTGGTCGGCGTGCTTTTCAGCTTCGGCATCTTCGGGGCGATCTTCATCCTCATCCAGTTCCTGCAGATCGTGCAGGGCTACAGCCCGCTCGAGGCCGGCGTGCTGACCATGCCGTGGACCATGGCCCCGATGGTCGTCGCGCCGCTGGCCGGACTCGCGGTGCCGCGGCTCGGGACCCGGCTGCCGATCGTGACCGGGCTGGTCTTCGTCACGGTGGCGCTCACCTGGATCGCGCTGGTCATGACCGAGGACGTCGGCTATGGGCGGCTCGTGGTCGCGTTCGCGCTGGCCGGTGTGGGCATGGGCCTGGTCATCGCGCCGAGCGCCACCGCCGTCCTCGCCACCATCCGCGACGAGGACAACGCGAAGGCGTCCGGCACCAACTCCGCGCTGCGCGAGGTCGGCGTCGCGCTGGGCATCGCCGTGCTGACGGCGGTCTTCACCGGCGCGGGCGGCGAGCTGACGCCGTCGGGCTACGTCGACGCCGCCGGCGTCGCGGTGCTGGCCGGCGCGGGTGTGGTCGGCCTGGGGGCGCTGGCCGCGCTCGCCCTGCCGCACGGCCGGACGGGGCGCTCCGTAGAGTCGCCCGCGGAGACGCCGATGAGTTCGCGGCCGCTCGCCGGTACACCCCGGTGACAGCACGACCCACCGAGACCGATGTCCAAGCCGTCCTCGACCAGATCTGCACCGCCTGGGCGGCCGGCGACGCCGACGCGTTCGCGGCGCCCTACGCCGAGGACGCGACCGTGGCGATGCGCGGGGTATTCCACCAGGGCCGGGCCGCGGTCCGCGACCACATGGCCGCCGGGTTCGCCGGCCCGCTGCGAGGCTCGCAGGGCGTCGACACCCCGCAGGACGTCCGCGTCGACGGCGACACCGCGATCGTCGTCAGCCGGGCCGGGATCCTGTTCGCCGGCGAGACCGAGCTGCCCGCCGAACGCGCGGTGCTGGCCACCTGGGTCCTGCTCCGGCGCGACGGTCGCTGGCAGATCGCCGCCTACGCGAACACGCCCGCCCAGTGACGACGGGGGCACGGTGACGACGGGCGCCGGCGACGACCTCGCGGAGCGCCTGGAGCCGCATCGTCGCGAGCTGGTCGCGCACTGCTACCGGATGGTCGGCTCGGTGCACGGGGCTGAGGGCGTGGCCGACCGCGAGGTCCCTGGCGGCGATTAGTCCCGCAAGGTAAAGGAAATCAGGACTTGGTGCAGGAGACGATGCTGCGGGCCTGGCGGGCGCGCGACCGGTACGACGAGAGCCGCGCGTCGGTGCGCACATGGCTCTACTCGATCGCGACGAACGCCTGCCTCACGGCGCTCGAGGGCCGGGCGCGGCGGCCGCTGCCGTCCGGCCTCGGCGCGCCCAGCGAGGACGCCGAGGCGCCGCTGACCCCGTCGTTCGAGGTGCCCTGGCTGCACCCGTTCCCCACCGACCCGGCCGACGCCGTCGAGGTACGGACGGGGCTGCGGCTCGCGCTGGTCGCGGCGGTGCAGGTGCTGCCGCCGCGGCAGCGGGCCGTGCTCGTGCTGCGCGAGGTGCTGCAGTTCAGCGCCGCCGAGGCTCGACACGACGGTCGCGTCGGTCAACAGCGCGCTGCAGCGGGCCCGGGCCGTGTCGCGGCGGCCGGGCCGACGGCGTCGGCGGTCGCGGCCGCCCCGGACGACCCGGACGACCCGCGCGCTCGCGCCGTCGTCGACCGGTACGCCCGCGCCTTCGAGGCCGCCGACGTCGACGGGCTGGTCGCGCTGCTCACCGAGGACGCCGTCCTCGAGATGCCGCCGGTCGCGCTCTGGTACCGCGGCCGCGACGACTACGGCCGGTTCATGGAGCGGCTGTTCGTGCTGCGCGGCTCTGACTGGCGGACCGAGCCGGTGTGGGCCAACGGCCAGCCGGCGTTCGCGGCCTACCGCGCCGGGACACTGCACACGCTGCAGGTGTTCGCGGTCGATGGCGGCCGCATCGCGCACACCGTCGTCTTCCAGGATCCGCGGGTGTTCGAGCTGTTCGGCCTCGCCCCTCGTTCATGATCATCCAAGAAATGGGGCGCCATCACGCCCCGGAACTTGGATGATCATGGAGGAGCGTGCGGTGGATCAGCTCAACCAGCGCCGCGCCTTCTTCGCGGTGACCCGGTCCCAGGCCGGCCAGAACCGGCGCTCGGCGTCCTCGGCGAGCTCCTGGTGCCGGTCGTGCAGCACGCCGAACGTGAAGCCGTTCTCTCCGGCCTGCTGCGCCTGCGTGCCGAGCTGGCGCAGCAGCGGCCGGACGACGGCGCTGTCCTGGTGCTCGCCCAGCACCGAGGCGACCTTCTTGGCCCGCTTGCGCAGCCGGTTCGCCGGCTTGCCGGCGGTGGGCCGGGCCAGCTCCGCCGCGTACCGCAGCCGCTTGGCCGCCTTGCGCGCGTCGTGCAGGGCCTCGTCGCGCATGGCGTCGTCGCGGTGCTCCTCGCCGTCGATCCGCTGGACCCGCCGCCTCGTCGTCCGGTACGCCTTGTGCACGTGCCGCGGCAGCTCCTGGTCCGCCGGGCGCGACGCCCGCTCCGTCAGTGGCGGGTCGGCGACCAGCCGGTCCACCGCGTCCAACAGGCGCAGGTACCGCTCCGACCGCAGCGTCTCCTCGACGGCCGCGGCCGCGTCGGCCCGTGCCGGGGCGAAGTGCCGGGTGAGCCGGGCCGAGACCGGGCCGATCACCAGCTCGGCCGGGAACTCGGCGACCTCGCGGGTCAGCGTCTCCTCCATGACCTCCAGGTCGCGGGCGGGGCCGAGCCGGCGGCCGAGCCAGCGCAGCTCCGTCCGGACGGGTTCGGTGACGCCCCGGTCGAACAGGCCGCGGTACACCCGCAGCGTGCTGCGCAGCCGGCGGGTCGCCACGCGCAGCTGGTGGACGGAGTCCGGCTCCCCGCGGCGGGTGGCGAGGTCGTACCTCGTCAGCCGCGCGACCTGGGTGCGCAGGTAGCCGACGACCTGCGCGCCGGCGGTGTCGTCGTCGAGGCCGCCGGCCGGCCCGTGAGCACCCGGCGCCTCCGCACCGACCCGTCCGAGCGCCCGGGCCAGCTTCGACGGCGCCTCGCTGCGGCGCAGGCCGTGGCGGCGCAGTTCGGCATCGGCGGACGTCAGCAGGGCCCGGTCGCCGTCGCCGGTCAGCTCGACCTCGACCTCGCGCCAGCGGGCGGTCGACTTGCGGCGCAGGTCGGTGGCCTCGACGCGGTCGTCGGTGAGCTCCGCGACCGGCCGGCCGTGCTCACCGAGCAGCTGCCACGTGGTCCGGTCGGTGACGATGTGCGCGACCGGCTCCAGCTCGAGGCCGCGGGTGTGACCGTCCAGCAGGGCGGTGAAGTCCGACGGCGGAGTGTCGGCACCCCCGGCGACCAGGGCCACCGGCTCCTCCAGCGGCAGCCGTAGCTCGACCCGGGTGTCCGCCTCGGCGCTCGGCACCTTCAGATGCCAGCCCGCGTCGGCGCCGCCCGCGCACCGCCGCAGCGTGATGCCGGCCCGCAGCAGCCGCAGGTCCGGGGTGTCGAAGTAGACGGCCTGGAGCTCCTCGGAGCTCGGATCGACAGGGGTCGTCCCACCCGCGAAGGTCAGCCCCGCCACGGGAGGCGCCGGCCCGTCGTCGCGTACCTCGTACTTGCGTTCGCGTTCGATGTGGGCCGTCATACTGATCGGCTACCCGCTGCGGGCGGGGCAAAACGGGCGGCACGCGGGGGATCAGGGCGTGACGGCGACGATGTCCGCGGCGCTCACCCGGCCGTCGCTCAGCGTCAGCAGCCCGACGGTGCCGCGCGGCTGGCGGCGCTTGTCCGTGGGCGAACCGGGATTGAAGACGCGGAAGCCGCCGGACTCCTCGTTCCACGGGATGTGCGAGTGCCCGAACACGACGAGGTCGGCGTCGGGGAACAGCGCGCGCAGCCTCGGCAGCCGCCCGGACGCCGGCCCGCTGTCGTGCAGCATCGCGATGCGGACGCCGGCGACGGTGAGCCGCAGCACCTCGGGCGCGCCCCACGCCGCGACGTCGGCGCCGTCGTTGTTGCCCTGCACCGCGTGGACCGGCGCGAACGCCGTCAGCTCGTCGAGCACCGACGGCACACAGACGTCGCCCGCGTGCAGGATGAGGTCGACGTGGCCGAACACCTCGGCGACCGCCGGCGGGCAGGACTTCCAGAACCGCGGCGCGTGCGTGTCCGACACGACCCCGACGCGCACGAGCTCACCCATCGACGGCTCGCGCGACGGTGACGATGCTCCGGCTGTCCGCGGCGAACGGCCGCCGGTCCCACCAGCCGTAGCGGTCCTCGAGCACGAACCCGGCCTCGGCCAGCAGGGCGTCCAGCGTCGCGACATCGAGGAACCGCAGCGTGCCGCGGTCGACCCGCAGCGCCGTGCCGTCGCGGGTGCCGGTGGTCTCGGTGAACGTCACCCGGCCGTCCGCGACCGCCTCGACGTCGTGCCAGACCCGCAGCTCGCGCCCCGCGTGGTCGACGACGTCGAAGCCGTTCTCCGGACGCCACTGCTCCCACTCGCGCACCTCGGGGTTGCGGGTGTCGAACGCGAACCGCCCGCCGGAGGCGAGCGCGCGCCGGACGGCCGCCAGCGAAGCCGTCAGGTCGGCGTCCTCGCGCAGCTCCTGGAACGCGTTGCCGGTCATGACCGCGAGCTCGAACTCCTCTTTGGCGGAGAGGTCGGCGGCCCGACCCTCGACCCACTCGACGTCGGCGCGGCGTCGCGCGCGGTCCAGGGCGGCGACGTCCGGGTCGAGCCCGCACAGGCGTCCGTGGTGTCCCTCCTCGCGGGCGCGGCGCAGCAGTCCGCCCGGTCCGCAGCCGACATCGAGGACCGCGCCGGCCGCCATGACCAGGCCGAGGTAGAAGTCGTCGCCGGGACCCCAGGGGTTGAGCACCTCGTAGAGCGCCGCCACGTCGTCATCGGAGTACATCTCCGTCAGCCTAAGGGTCCTGACCTGCACGTCAATCGAATATGCACGGGACGTGAAGGTCGCGGCGGTTGCCTCGGAGCATGACCGAACAGAAGATCATC
Organism: Jiangella mangrovi; assembly: GCF_014204975.1. Taxonomy (NCBI): domain Bacteria; kingdom Bacillati; phylum Actinomycetota; class Actinomycetes; order Jiangellales; family Jiangellaceae; genus Jiangella; species Jiangella mangrovi. Next base: position 1,103,118 of record NZ_JACHMM010000001.1, on the reverse strand, counting down.
GTAGTAGTGGGCGCCACCGGGCAGCAGGGCGGCGGGGTCGCACGGGCGATCCTCGACGACCCCGAGAAGCGTTTCGCCGTCCGGGCGCTGACCCGGCGGCCGGACGCCGGCGCGGCGAAGGCGCTGGCCGCCGCCGGCGCGGAAGTCGTCGCCGCCGACCTCGACGACGAGGCGAGCGTGCGGGCCGCGCTCGAGGGCGCCTACGGCGGCTTCTTCGTCACGGCGTTCTGGGAGTACAACTCCGTCGAGCGCGAGCAGGCGCACGCCCGCGCCCTGGCGAACGGTGCCGCCGCGGCCGGCCTGAAGCACGTCATCTGGTCGACGCTGCCCGACACCCGCGAGCACATCGCCCCCGACGACCACCGCGCTCCGACGCTGGAAGGCGGCTACAAGGTCCCGCACTTCGACAGCAAGGGCGAGGCCGACGCGTTCTTCGCCGAGGCGGGCGTGCCCACGACGTACCTGTCGACGACGTTCTACTTCGACTCGTTCATCGACTACTTCCCGCCGACGCGCGGCGAGGACGGGGTGCTCGCGCTGCGGCTGCCGATGGGCGACGCCCGGCTGCCCGGCATCGCGGCGGAGGACATCGGCCGGACGGCGTTCGCCATCCTCGCCCGCGGGCCGGAGGAGTTCGCCGGGCAGACGGTGAGCATCTCCGGCGAGAACCTCACCGGCGCGGAGTACGCGGCGGCGTTCAGCAAGGAGCTCGGCGAGACCGTCGAGTACCGGCCGCTGAGCCTCGACGAGGTCCGCGCGCAGCCGACGCCCGGATCGGACGACTTCGCGAACATGTTCTTCTTCTACGCCGAGCACCAGGACGTCTTCGCCGGCGCCCGCGACCCCGAGCAGGTCCGCAAGCTCCACCCGCACCTGCAGGACTTCGCCGGCTGGCTGGCCGCCCACCGCGAGGCGTTCACCGGCGGCGCGTGATCGGAATACCGCCTCCGGACCCGTCGTTGGCTCCCACGGGTTGCCCGACGGGTCCGGAGGAGGTGGCGTGGCCGACGAGCTGCGGTTCGAGGTGCTCGGTCCGGTCCGCGCCTGGCGCGGCGACGCCGAGATCGCGCTGGGTTCGCCGCAGCAGCGCTCGCTGCTGGCGTTCCTCCTGCTCCAGGACGGCACCGCGGTGACGACGGCGCAGCTGGTCGCGGCGCTGTGGCCGGACGAGCCGCCCCCGGCCGCCGTCGGCATGGTCCGCTCCTACGTGTCGCGGCTGCGCCGAGCGCTGGGCCCCGCGGTGGTCGCGTCGGTCGCCGGCGGCTACGCCGTGCGCCTCGACAGCCCCGACGACCTCGACCTGACGGTGTTCAGGCGGCTCCTCGCCACGGCCAGGCGGTCCGACGGCGACCCCGCGGCGACGGCGTTGCGCTCGGCCCTGGCGCTCTGGCGCGGCACGCCGCTCGCCGGGGTCGCCGCGGACTTCGCCGAGTTCGAGCGGGTCCGGCTCGCCGAGCTGCGGCTGACGGCGCTCGAGGACCTCGCCGCGGCCGACATCGACGCCGGCCGCCCCGCCGAGGCCGCCGCCGACCTCGCCGAGCTGGTCGCCGAGGAGCCGCTGCGCGAACGCCCGCGCGAGCTGCTCATGCTGGCCCTGTACCGGTCCGGGCGGCAGGCCGACGCCCTGGCCGTCTTCGCCGACGTCCAGCACCGGTTGTCCGAGGAGCTCGGGCTGTATCCCGGGCCTGGCCTGCAGGAGCTGCAACGCAGGATCCTCACCGCGGAGCCGGTCCCGCCGGCGCCGGCCGCGCCGACTGCGCCGGCCGCAGCACCCGTGGAGCCGCAGCTGACGCCGTCGTTCACCGGCTCCGTCCAGCGGCCCTGCCAGCTGCCGCCCGACCTGCCGGAGTTCGTCGGCCGGCACGAGGAGCTCGCCGTCGCGGCCGCCACTCTGACGCCGTCGTCCGGGACGGTGCCGGTGCTCGGCGTCGACGGGCTGGCCCGCATCGGCAAGACCACGTTCGCCGTGCATCTCGGCCGCAGCCTGCCCATGGAGTTCCCCGACGGCCACCTCTTCGTCGACCTCGGCACGTCCGCCGATCCGCTGGCCGAGCTGTTGCGCGGTCTCGGGGTGCGGGCCGGCGAGCTGCCGGACTCCACCGGCGAGCGGGCCACGCTCTGGCGCACACTGTCGGCCGGCCGGCGGCTGCTCGTCGTGCTCGACGATGCCCGCGACGGCGACCAGGTGCGCTCGCTGCTGCCCGGCGCCGGCGGGGCGGCGGTCGTGGTGACGGCGCGGCAGCGGCTATACGGGCTGGCCGCCACGCGCTGGCTGACCCTCGGCGTGCTGCCCGACGGCGACGCGCTCGCCCTGTTCGAGCGGCTGGTCGGGGCCGAGCGGCTGCGGGCCGAACCGGACGCCGTCGCGACCCTGCTCACCCAGGCCGGTGGGCTGCCGCAGGTGGTGCAGGCGCTGGGGGAGCGGATCGCGTCGCGGCCGGACTGGACGCTGCGCGCCGCCGTCGAGCGGCTGCACGCCCCGGAGCCCGATGCCCCGGTGCGCGCGCCGGAGTGCTCGTCCATCGAGGATCCGTACGACGCCATGCTCATCGGCCTGGTGCCGGAGCAGACCCGGGCGTTCCTGCTGCTGGCCGTGCCGGAGGTCGTGGAGATCACGCCGTCGTTCGCCGCCGAGGTGCTGGGGCTGCCGCTCGGTGAGGCCGCCGACCTGGTCGAGTCGCTGGTCGACGTGCACCTGCTGACCGCCACCGGGCCGGACACCTACGCCTACGTGGCGCCGTTGCGCCGGTTCGCCCGCAACCGCGCCCGCGAGAGCTACGGCCCCGGCCGCCCCGTGCGGATAGTTGAGGCGATCGCCTAATTCCAGGCCGTGCCCCTTTGGGACGTGACGGCGATCACATGGGTGCTATGTCACCGACCACAGGAGCCGACATGCGCCGACGCACGTTCCTCGCTGGAGTCGCCGGTCTGGGAGTGGGTGCGGCACTGACTCCCAGTGCCCACGCCGGTCCTCAGTCCCGCCCGAACGGGCCGTGGCTGCAGCCCGACCAGACCGTTCAGAAGGTCGCCCTCACCGCCAACACCGACCTCGGGCCGAAGCTGTCGACCATCGCGGCGCGGTCGAAGGGACGCATGGCGGTCGAGGTCGCCGGCCGGTCGGCCACCGGCTGGCCGATCCACCTGGTCCGCTTCGGCGAGCCGGGCTCGGGCCGGCTGCCGGTGCTCATCCAGACCCAGATCCACGGCGGCGAGCCGCTGGGCACCGAGGTGGTGCTCCGGCTCATGCAGACGCTCGCGACCAGCTCGCACCCCGCGGTCCGGGACATCCTCGACCGGCTCACGATCTGGTTCATCCCGCGGCTCAACATGGACGGCGCCGACTTCCGTGACGAGACCGGGTTCCTGGTCCAGCGGCGGCAGAACACGCAGGTCTGGACGCCGCAGGAGTGGGGCCTCGCCGCCGCGACGCCGGCGCCCTGGTACCTGCCACGCAACCTGCTCCAGCCCGGCCGCGTCTCCGGCTACGACATCAACCGCGACTTCCACCCGGACCTGACCTTCCGCCTCGGCCCTGGCGACGAGGCCCTGCTGCCCGGGGAGTCGGAGTTGCCCGGGTTCTACGTCACCCCGGAGGCCCGCACGTCCGCGGCGATCTTCCAGCGCCTCCGGCCGGAGGTCTTCATCGACCACCACCACCGCGGCAGCAACGTCGAGTCCGAGACGGAGAACCAGCTCACGACGCTGCAGGTGATCGGCCTGGTCACCGAGGGCACGCCGGAGTTCCCGCTCGACCCTGCCGTGCGCGACCTGAGCTTCCGGATCAACGTGCTGGTGTACGACGCGCTGCGCTCGCTCGGCGAGTCGCCGTTCGGCGGCATCACCCGCTACCCGGACGTGGAGCTGCCGGGCACCGCGCTCGGTTCGTACGCACTCAACGGAGCCGGGATCATGCTGTACGAGACCCGTTCCGTGGCGCAGAAGTCGATGGGCATGCTGATCCAGCAGTCGCTCACCGGCATGGGCGTGACGCTCGAGGCGCTCGCCTCCGGTGCGATCGACACCGTCGACGGCGACCGCTACCTCGACATCCCGCCGGCCGGCCCGTCCATCGGCAACCCCCGCGACGACCTCTAGGGAGACGACCATGCGCAGAATCATCACCGGGCTCGCCGGCCTCGGCATGCTCGCCACCGTCCTGACAGGCGCGGGGACGGCGGCCTCCGAACCGCCGCACCTGCCGGGCGGGCCGTGCCTGCAGGAGGACCAGAACGTCAGCCTGTCCAGTGTCGCCGGCTACGACGACGTCGTGCAGGAGCTGGACCGGATCGAGCGGACCAGCCAGGGCCGGGTCGCCGTCGCGTCGGCGGGGGTGTCCGGCGAGGGCCGCGAGCTGTACTACGCCACCGTCGGCACCGGCCCGACGACGTTCTGGCTGCAGGCCCGCATCCACGGCAACGAGCTGCACAGCACCGAGGCCGTGCTGCAGATCCTCGACCACCTCGCCAGCGGGTCGCCGGACGCGCGGCTGATCCGCGAGAACCTCACCGTCATCGTCATCCCCATGTACAACCCGGACGGCGCCGAGGCGAACATCCGGCAGAGCACGACGCCCACCCGCATCGACCTCAACCGCGACTGGGAGAACTTCGCGCAGCCCGAGACCGTCGCCTTCTGGAAGCTGTGGCGTGACACCGCCCCGGAGCTGGCGCTCGACCTGCACCACATGGGCCAGGCACCGATCGTCGAGGGCACCAACGACCTCAACCAGTTCCAGATCGGCGCCCGCTCGATCGACCCGAGCCGCATGACGGCCGAGCAGTGGCTGACCAACCGGCAGATGGCCATGGCCAGCGTCGAGGCGCTGGACCAGTACGGCCTGGCGAACGTCGCGCACTACCCGCTGATCGACATCACCAACGCCGGGCTCAGCCGCATGCTCATGGGCGGCACCGCGCCGGCCGGTGAGCAGCCCGCGCCGCAGGGCCTCACGACGGGCGCCATCTTCTACGAGGTCCGCTCGGTCGGCCAGAAGAGCAACGGCCAGCTCGAGAACCTCTTCCGCATCCCGACCATGGCGGTGCTGCGGGCCGCGGCCGACGGGTCGCTCGGCCAGCAGGACGTGTCCGGCTATGAGGACCTGCCGTTCGCGAGCCAGGAGCAGTGCGGCCGCTTCTGAGCTTCGCCCCCCGACCCCCGGGGCCGGTCCGAAACGTGCTCGGACCGGCCCCGGGCTCCTGCGTCAGGGCGCGCCGTCACGTGCCCAGGAGGGCGTCGCCGAGCGCCGTCCTGGCGTAGAGGACGACCCGGCCGGTGCGGTGCGACGTCACCAGGCCGGCCGCCCGCAGCAGGCTCAGGTGCTGCGACACGCCGCCGGGCGTGAGCCCCGTGCGCCGGGCCAGCTCGCCGGTCGACGCGGGCGAGTCCAGCTCGGCCAGCAGCAGTGCCCGGGAGTGGCCGAGGACTGCTGCCAGCGCGTCGAGCGCGTCCGGTGCGTCCGGCCGGCCGCGCTCCCACAGCGTCGCGACGCCGCGGGCGGGATAGCGCAGCACCGGCTGCCAGGGCTCCTCGGTCTTCGAGGCGACGTGCGGCCAGAGGAAGGCCGACGGCACCAGCACCAGTCCGCGCCCGCTCAGCCGCCGGGTCTCGCTGACGTGCGCGTGCCGGACGGTGAGGGTGTCTCCGGCCCAGGCGATCGCCGGATCGAGGTCGGCGAAGAGCTGCGGCGCGCCGCCGGCGGCCAGCCTCCGGGCCCGGTAGAGCACGTCGCCCTCGAGCAGATCGCGCACCCGGGGCCAGGACGGCGCGAACGCCAGCTCCCAGTACGACGCGATGGTGCTCACGAGGGCTTCGAGTGCCTGGTCGCCGCCGGGGACGGTCGCCGGGTCGGTGCCGCGCAGCAGTTCGAGCTCGTCGGCCAGTTCAGGAGTCGGCGTCTGCGGGGTCGGCGCGAGGAAACCGGGCAGCGTCCGGCCCGGGTGCCTGACGTGGGTGGTCAGCGGCCGGAGGTCCAGGCCCGTCTCGGACAACCGGGCCCGGGTCGCCTTGACCCAGGGCAGGTGCAGGGCGTGCCCGGCCGGCTCGCGCAGCACCCGGATGCTCGCCACGACCTCCCACAGCGGCGAGAAGGCGAACCGCGTGAGCGACAGGTCCTGGGCGGCGAAGGTCAGCTCCAGCATTCAGCTCAGCCTAAATCTCTCGGCAGGGTGCGCGCGAGCGGCGAGGGTGCCGCCATGACCCTCGACGCCCCTGTTGTCGCGGCGCCGCCCGCCCGGCGCGACCTGCACCTGTTGTTCGCCGCCGCGGCCGCCAGCAAGCTCGGCCTGCAGGTCGGCTCACTCGCCCTGCCGCTCGTCGCCGTGCTCGCGCTGTCCGCCTCGCCCGGCGAGGTGGGCCTGCTCGCGACGCTCACCACGGCCGCGTTCCTGCTCATCGGCCTGCCCGCCGGCGTCTGGGTCGACCGCATGCGCCGCCGCGGCGTCATGATCGCCGCCGACCTCGCCCGGGCCGTGCTGTACGCGTCGTTCCCGGTGGCCTGGTGGCTCGACGCGCTGACCCTCGGGCAGCTCTACGCCGTCGCGCTGCTGACCGGGGTGGCGACGGTGTTCTTCGACGTGTCGGCGCACAGCTACCTGCCGCACGTGGCCGGGCGCGACCGGCTGATCGAGGCCAACTCCGTGCTCGGCAGCATCGACTCCGTCGTGCACATCGGCGGGCGCAGCGCGGCCGGGTTCCTCGTGCAGCTGGCGTCCGCGCCGGCCGCGGTGGTCGTGACGGCGGCCGGCTACCTGGTGTCCGGCGGCTTCCTGCTGGGGATCCGACGGCGTGAGCCGTCGGTGGCGTCGGGCCTGGCTGCTGCGCCGCGCGAACCGATGCTGCGCTCGATCGGCGCCGGCGTCCGGTTCGTGGCCGGCCACCCGGTGCTGCGCGCGGTCGCCGTCGCCGGCGCGATGACGAACCTCGGCATGCAGCTCATCCTCGTCATGCTGCCGGTCCTGCTGGTCGAGCGGCTCGGGATGTCGGCCGGCGTGCTGGGGTTGTTCTTCGCGGTCGGCGGGGTCAGCGGCCTGATCGGCGCGGCGACGGCGACCCGCGTGGTCCGGCGGCTCGGAGCGGGGCGCGCGTTGTGGCTGCTGGGTGTCGTGATCGCCCCGGCCGGCCTGCTGGTGCCGCTGATCGACGCCGGGCCGCTGCTGTGGCTGGCGGGGCTCGGCTGGGTGATCGTCGTCTACAAGATCGCCGTCGACAACGTCGTGCTGGTCAGCTTCCGGCAGAAGGTCACCCCCGACCACCTGCTCGGCCGGCAGACGGCGACCATGCGGTTCCTGCTGACGGGCGCCGTGGCGATCGGCGCCGGCCTGTCCGGCCTCATCGGCGGTCTGGCCGGTCCGCGGACGGCGCTGTGGGCGGGCGCCGTCGTGCTGGCCCTGGTCTGGGTGCCGCTGTACCTGTCGCCGCTTCGCCGCCTCCGCTCCCTCGACGACGCCGCCGTAGGCTGAGTCGTCCACAGGTCGCTCGGTGCGCGCGAGTCATCCACAAATCGCGCCTCGGGCCTCCCGAGGGTCGCCCGCCCCACCGAAGCTGGTCGGGTGTCTGCCCGCCTGCGCCACCTCCCGCCCGACGTGGCCGGACTCCTCGAGCGGTGCTTCGAGGTCGTCGACGTCGCCACCGCGGCCCGGGCCGGTATCGACGAGAGCCGGCTGCGTCGGCTGGCCGCTGCCGGGCTGCTGGTCCGGCTCGCGCCCGGCTGCTACGTCTCGGCCGCCGTTCTGGCTGCTGCGCCGGCGTGGGCGGCGTACCGGCTGCGGTCGCGTGCGTTCGCCCTCTACAGCGGCGACACGACCTTCCTGACCGGCTGGTCCGCGGTGGCCGCCTGGCACCTGCCCACGGTCGGTTCGGTGCCGCGGCGGGTGACGGCGATCCGGCCGAGCGGCACCGGACCCAGGGTCCAGCTGGGCGTGTACGGCGACGTCAGGATCATCTCCGTTCCATCGCACCAGCTGGGACGGGTCCAGGGCATCGGGCTGATGAGGACCGGCTGGGCCATCGCCGATGCCGCACGATCGGGCCCGATCCTCCCCGCCCTGGTCGCCGCCGACGCCGCGATGGCGGCGGGCCGGGAACTGCAGACCGCGGTACTTGCCATGGCCGGTTGGCCGGGAGTGGCGCGGGCACGGTGGGTGGCCGAGCACGCCGATCCGGGTGCGGAGTCGCCGCTGGAGACCTTGGGCCGATTCACCTGCCTGCAGTTCGATCTGCCGTTGCCCGTGGCGAACGCGTGGGTGGGTGAGACCCAGCCGGAGTACCGGGTGGATGGGTTGTGGCCGTATCACTGGGCCGCGTTCGAGGCCGATGGTGCGTTGAAGTACGACAACCGGCCCGACGCCTCGCAGATCGTGGCGCGGCAGGGTGAGCGCGAGTGGCGGTTGCGGCGTCTGGGTGTCGACGTGGTGCGGTTCGGGTGGGACCTGGCGTGGCGGAATCGGGCCGAGCTTGCCCAGCGGTTCGCCGCGCTGCTGCGGGACAACGCCCGGCATGACCGGCCGGTCCGGTGGTGGAAGCACGTTCCCGGTGTCGGCGCGGTCGAGCCGGAACCGGCGGACTGGCCCTCGCCCGGGCCGGCGGGGGTCGTGCTGCCGGCCGGGTGGGATCGCTGACGCCCGGGAATCAGGTCGACGCTCGGGGAACCGACGCGTCCGGGCTCCGAACGCTCGCCAAGCGCCGGATTCCCGAGCGTCAGCCGGAATCCGGAGCGCCGGCCGGCCGGTCCGCTCGGCCCCGGTGTCCGGCTGCGGGGGCCGCCGTCGATACGCGCGAGCGTGCTGTCGCCCGGGCCGGCGGGGGTCGTGCTGCCGGCCGGGTGGGATCGCTGACGCCCGGGAATCAGGTCGACGCTCGGGGAACCGACGCGTCCGGGCTCCGAACGCTCGCCAAGCGCCGGATTCCCGAGCGTCAGCCGGAATCCGGAGCGCCGGCCGGCCGGTCCGCTCGGCCCCGGTGTCCGGCTGCGGGGGCCGCCGTCGATACGCGCGAGCGTGCTGTCACCCGGCCGGCCGGCGCGGCCCCGCTGCGCGGCTGCGGGTGGCGGCGAGGGCGGCGAGTCCGAGGACGACGGCGAAGGCTCCGTAGGCGGCGGGCAGACCGCCGTCGATGCTGGCGAGCGCGCCACCGCCGGCCCGGCCGGGCAGCCCGCCGATCGCCTCGGCCGTGATCACCGCCGCCGCCAGCTCGGCCGCTTCCGTCCCGGTCCCCGTCCCCGTCGCCGCCGTCGAGCGGAGGTAGAGGCCGGGGTAGCCCAGCCCGACCCCGGCGCCGGCCACGGCCCAGGCCACCAGCGCGCCGCCGAAGCCCAACGTCTCGAAGCCCAACGTCCCGAAGGCCGGCGTCCCGGAGCCCGCCGCCAGCAGGCCGACCGCTGCCGCCGTCAGCGCGAGCCCTGCCGCCGGGACCTGCCGCTCCGGAGCCACGCGGGCGACCACGAGGCTGGTCAGTCCCCAGGCGAACGGCGCGGCGCCCAGCACGATCGCCGCATGGGCGAGCGTCACGCCGTAGCCGTCGGTCAGCAGCACCGTGATCAGGCTGTCCGCGCCGACGTACCCGGCGGCGAACAGCGTCATCGCGGCCAGTGCTGCCGGACCGCCGCGCCGCAGCCGGGCCGTCCCCGCCGGCAGCAGCGCGACCGTCCCGGCGACGGCGCACGCCGCGCCCGCCGCCGCGCCGAGCCAGACGCCGTCGGCCAGCACCATGGCCGCCGCGCCCACAGGCACCAGCAGCCCGGCCGGCCGCAGCCGCTCGTCGTCCGCAATCGACGACGAGCCCGCCGAGCCACTCACCGCCCGGACCACCAGCAGCCGGCCGGCCAGCACCACAGGCACGGGGACCAGCAGCGTCCACCGCCAGCCGACGGCGTGCTCGAGCGCGAGCGTGGCGGCCGGACCGGCCATGGCCGGCAGGATCCACATCGCCGACGACGCCGCGACCACCTTCAGCCGCAGCCGCTCGTCCAGCCGCCGGATCGCCGCGCTGATCCCGAAGACCGCCAGCAACCCGCCCGCCAGGCCCGCCGTGAACTGGCCCGCGGCAAACACCCAGGCCTGCTGCGCCGTTGCGGCAAAGACCAGCCCGCCGGCGTAGACCACCGTCCCGAGTGCCAGCGTCCGCCCGGCGCCCAGGCGGCGCAGCGCCGTCCCGGCCAGCGGCAGCGCCACGAACAGCCCGAGCGTGCCGCCCGCCACCAACAGCCCCAGCCGGTCGCGGGCGTCCAGCTCCTCGGTGACCACCGGCAGCAGCGTCGACGCGACGAACGTGCTCACCGCCGCGGCGAACTCCAGCGCGACGATGCCCACGGCGAGCAGGCGGTCGCCGGCCGATCGGGTTGTCGCCGCCGTCGCCATGCGATCATGCTAGCAAACTAGCTGAATGCCTCTCGGTTCGACGACACCCACTGGGCGAACGTCCGCGCCGGCCGGCCGGTGACCTCCTCGACCGTCGGCAGCACGGTGTACCCGGCCTCCGGCGGGTTCGTCCGCATGGCCAGGAAGAACTCGATGTCGCCGTCGGACCAGCCCTGCTCGCGCCACTGGCCGACGATCTGGTCGCGAGTGAGCTCCTCGAACCGGATCGGCCGGCCGAGCACCTCGGCGAGCACGGCGACCTTCTGCGGGGCGGTCAGCGCCTCGGGCCCGGTCAGCCAGTACTCACGCCCGGCGTGCTCGTCGGCCGCAGAGGTCAGCGCGACCGCCGCCACGGCCGCGATGTCGGCGTCGTGCACCATGGCGCTCGGGCTGTCCGGGAAGCCGTCGCGGACGACGCCCTCGGCGCGGATCGAGTCGGCCCACTCGAGCACGTTCGACATGAACTCGACCGGCGCGAGGTGGGTCCAGGCCAGCCCGCTCGCCTCGACGGCCCGCTCGAGGTCGCTCTTCTCGAGGTCGCCCTTGAGCAGCGTGACCCGACGGACGCCCTTGCGGACCGCGGTCTCGGCGATCTGCTCGCCGTTGTCCAGCGGCGAGTAGTCGGCGCCGTCGAACCCGATGAGATGCGCCGCCTCCATGCCGCCCATCGCGACGTCGAGGCTGTGCGGGTCCTTCAGATTGCCGGCGACCAGGTCGGTCTCGGCCGGCAACTCCGCCGCGCCGGGGTTGCGGGTCAGGGCCCGGACCCGGTGCCCCGTGGCGAGGAGCTGCTCGACCAGCGGCCGGCCGACGTTGCCGGTCGCGCCGGTGACCAGAATCGAAGTGGGTGCCATGGAAGTCATGGCTCGACGGTAGGAGCCATTCCGGTCACCGGACGACCGCAATGGCCCACAGGACGGCGCTCAGGAGGGGTCGAAGTACGGGTCGTGGGCGAAGGCGGCGAACGCCTGCTGAGCGGGGCCGCCGTCGGGGACCGTGACCCGCCAGTCGTCGCCGTCGGGGGCGTCGCCGTCGCGGTGGAAGTAGACGAACGCCTTGAGCTGCGGGTACGAGCTCTTCACCACCGACCGCGTCGTGGTCAGCCAGGCGGCCTGGACGGGGTCGACCGCGGCCCGGTGCACGCCGGTCTCGCCGACCATGAACGGCTTGCCGTGGTCGGCGGCGAAGGCGTGCGCGGTGTCCATCATGAGGTCGAACGGCCGGTAGTGGTAGGCGGGGTCGGTGTGCGGGCGGGCGTAGGCGTCGGCGGCGATCCAGTCGACGAACGCGTCGCCCGGGTAGAACGCGTCGGCCTTGAAGGTCTCGCGGTAGGCCCGCCAGGTGGGGCACCACACGAACGCCACGTTGGGCGCGCCGGCGAACTTCGCGTGCACGTACGTCCAGACCTCGCGAAACAGCGCGGTGTCGGTGTAGCGCAGGTCGAACTCCCAGGTGAAACGCAGGAACAGCGGTGCCTCCAGCGACGCCAGCAACGTCGCCTGCCCGGAGATCTCGTCGTCGTGCAGACCGTCGGCGATCTCCTGCAGTCGCGTCTGCGGGCCGGCGCCCCACGAGATCATCGGGATCCGGCCCGCCGCGATGTCGTTCTGCCAGCGCGCCGTGTGCGGCGCCGTGCCGTAGTGGTGGAAGCAGTGGTTGATGCGCAGCTGGTGCCCGATCCGCGACTCCAGCGCCTCGGGCTGCGAGACGCCGGCGTCGTTGCCGGCGTAGGCGTAGACCCCGAGATGGGCGCCCGACGACGGGATCAGCTCACTCCGGTCGCGGGGCACGGCTGCGGCCGACGGCGTCAGCGTCCCGCCGAGCGCCACCCCGGCCGCGACACCGCCGGCCACACCCAGGAAGGACCGTCGTCCCAGCGACATCGCGCTCACCCCTCGATCCCGACGTGGACGAACTCGATCTCAGGCACCAGCCGCCCGGTCCCGTGGTCGACGGCGCCGGCTCCCCACTGGGTGAACTGCGGTTCGATGTTGCGGTAGCCGCGATTGCCGCGCAGCTCGATCCGGCGCGAGTCGCGGACGCTGACGGCGTACGGGTACGGCCCGAGCACCGTCGCGACCCGGAAGAACACCGAGTTGGCGAAGAGCAGGTCGGAGCTCCCGACCACCTCGACGGCCTGCGAGCGCCAGCCGTAGATGTGGTCCTCGGTCTGCAGGCCGAGGAACTGCCAGTCCGACACCCCGCGCAGGACGACCTCGCGGTTCTCGTGGTGCTCGACGGAGACCTCGTAGACCCGGGCGGGCACGTCGGTGTCCTCGACCAGCAGGCCGTTGTCGGCCCAGCCGGCCGCGGCCCACACGTTGGCGATGGTGCCGCCGCCCCCGCGCACCCACACGTTGTACTTGTGCCGGCCGCGGTAGGTGTAACCCGGATCGCCGGACGCGACGTCCTCCGGGTGCCACTTCACGAACTGCGTCGTCACGTCCGCCAGGTACGACCCATCGGCGGACTGCCACAGCAGGTTCGCCGCGCCCGGTGTCTGCTCGGCGGTGTCCAGGCCGAGCCCGACGACGATGTTGCGCCCACCCGGCGGCGTCGACACCAGCGCCCGCGGGGCGTCCGGGTCGGCGAAGTTCGCATGTCCGTCGACGGCGCGCAGCCAGGTCTGCCGGGGGTGCAGCCCGATGAGGTTCGACGTCCGCCGCAGCCGCAGCGTGTCGCTGAGCAGGTACTTCCCGATCGGCACGTACACCGTGTCGTACTGGTCGACGGCGGCCTGGAACACCTCGAGGTCGTCCGAGCCGGCGCCGATGGTCCGCCCGAGCGAGGCGGCGATGTCGGCCGCGTTCGCCCAGGTCCCGACCGCCGGCAGCGCGGGCACGTCGGTGCGCAGGATCCGCTTCGTCCACGCCGTCCCGGCCGTCCCGACGACGTCGGCGTAGACACCGTCGCGGCGGCTCTCGCGCGACGACAGCGCGTTCTCGACCCGCAGCCCGTAGGTCAGCTCCCTGATCCGGCTGGTCCGGGTGCGCGCCGTGGTCCGCTCGCCGGTCTGGGTGAGCAGCAGCAGGTCGCGAACGCCGTCGGCGGTGCAGTTGCGGACGGTGAGCTGGTTGCTGTTGCGGATCAGCGGGTCGGTGGCGCCGGGGATGGTGGAGCTCTCGTTCAGCGCCACCGCGACGTCGCCGATGTCCTGGAAATGCGAGTCCTGGAGGTAGAGGTGCTGCCACTGGTCGACGGCGGACTCGAACGCCCGCGGCGCGCCGGCGAACACCGTCCGCACGACCACCAGCTTGGCGTCGTTGAACAGCCGCACGTTCAGCGACCGCTGGCCCTCGAACCGGCAGTCCAGCACCGTCGTCTGCCAGCCGGCCGACGCGGCGTAGGCGTGGAAGCCGATCTCGCCGCCGAAGACCCGGACCCGCTGGATGAGGTTGGCGTTGTGGTCGATGCCGGTGTGGCCCTCGCCGAGGTGGATGTCGAGGTCCTGCAGGATGCACAGCTGGGCGCCGGCGAACCGGACGGCGAACGTGCTCGGGTTGCCGGGCTCGACGCGGATGTCGAGGTTCACCAGGCCGGAGCCGAACGTGTCGTTGTTGGCGTACGTCACGGGCCCGCCGACCGGCCGGCGGCGGAACGAGAAGAGGTCGCGCGGCGTGCTCGACGCGTAGCCGGGCGTCGACGCGCCGAGCACGAACACCGGCCGCCGTGCGCCGTAGCCGACGATCCGCACCGAGTCCCACACGTTGATCGGCGCGGACAGCCGGTACGTCCCCTCGGGCACCAGGACGACGCCGCCGCCGTCGCCGTGCGGGAAGTCGCGGGCGCCGCCGAGGATGTCGCCGAGCTTGTTGGCGATGCCCCGGCGCGACGCCTCGTCGACGGCGGCCTGCAGGGCGGCGGTGTCGTCGCCGACGCCGTCGGCGTGCGTCGTGAACCCGGCGGAGCCCAGGACGACGGTGGTCGGGTCGGCCGGCAGCGCGGTCAGCGTCGACCCGAACACCGTCGGGTCGACGCCGGTGGCGGCCCAGCCACCCGCCCGGCCGGCAGCTGACGCCGTCGTCGACGGAAGGAACGGTGCGGCCGCGAGGCCGGCGCTGATCGCCAGCAGCGAGCGGCGGGACAGTGCTGGTACGTGGTTCGGCGACATCGACGAACTCCTTCTCGCAGGGAAGTGTCAGGTCAGCCCTTGAGGCCGGTGTTGGCGAGGCCCTCGACGAACTGCCGCTGGGCCAGCAGGAACACCGCGAGCACCGGCAGCACCGTGAGCGTGGTGGCGGCCAGCTGGACGTTCCACATGGGCCCGCCGTAGGCGTCGACGTACTGCGTCAGCGCCAGCGGCAGAGTGAAGCCCTCGCGGCTGGACAGGAAGACCAGCGGCTCGAGGAACAGGTTCCACGAGTGCAGGAAGGTGAAGATCGCGACCGCCGCGATGGCCGGGCGCGCCAGCGGGAACGCGATGCGGCGGAAGATGCCGGCCCGGCTGAGGCCGTCCATGCGGGCGGCCTCCTCCAGCTCGCCGGGAAGGGTCAGGAAGAACTGCCGCATGATGAACGTCGCCAGCACGCTCGGCGCCCCGACGATGGGGATGACGATCAGCGGCCAGTGCGTGTCGATCAGCCCGGCCCAGTTGACCAGCCGGAACAGCGGCACGATGGTCACCTCGGCCGGCACCAGCAGCCCGATCAGCACGACGCCGAACAGCAGGTTCGCCCCGGGGAAGCGGATCCGGGCGAACGCGTAGCCGGCCATCGAGGACACCGCGATGGTGCCCACCGTGACCAGCGCCGCGATGTACATGCTGTTCCAGTACTGCTGCGCGAACGGCTGCAGGTCGAACACCTGGCCGTAGGCCTCGATGGTCGGCGACGACGGCCACAGCGTCGGCGGGATCCGCAGGATCTCGCTCATCGGCTTGAAGCTGGCCGTCACCATCCACCAGGTCGGGAAGACGAACGGCACGGCCAGCACGCACAGCAGCACGAAGACCGCGACCATGGCCGGACGGACCCGGCGGCGGCGGGCCGGCGCCGTCGGTGCCGCGGCGCCCTGGTCGCCCGCCACTGCGGACACCGGCGCCTCGACGACGTCAGACCTCATGGAACACCCACCGCCTCCGCGTCTGCCACTGGACGAACGTCAGGATCGCGACGATCACGAACAGCACCACCGACACGGCGCTGGCGTAGCCGAACTCCTGGAACTGGAAGGCCTGCTGGTAGAGGTAGTAGACGATCACCGTCGTCGACGTCCCCGGCCCGCCCTGCGTCAGGACGGCGATCTGCGCGAAGACCTGCAGCGAGCCGACGACCGTCAGGATCGACACCAGCAGGATGGTCCCGCTGATCAGCGGCACGGTCACCGACCAGAACGAGCGCCACGGCGACGCCCCGTCCATGGTGGCCGCCTCGCGCACCTCGCGCGGCACGCCCTGCAGCGCGGCCAGGAACAGCACCATGTTGAGGCCGACGTTCTTGAACACCTGCACGACGATCACCGAGAGCATCGCCGTCGGCCCCTCGCGCAGCCAGTTGGGACCGTCGATCCCCAGCTGCGACAGGAACCCGTTGATGCCGCCGTCGGCCTGCAGCAGGAAGCCCCACACGATGGTCCACGCGACCAGCGACACCACGACCGGGGAGAAGAAGAACGCCCGGAACGTCGCCGTGCCCGGCAGCCGCTGGTTGAGCATGACGGCCAGCGCGAGCGCAAGGCCGACGTTGAGCACCACCAGACCGGCGGAGAAGATCCCGCTGGCCCGCATCGCGTCGTGGAACCCCGGGTCCGTCGCCAGCCGCTCGTAGTTGTCCGTGCCCGCGTAGGTGAAGCTGTTCGCCAGGACGTTCCAGTCGTGCAGGCTGTACCAGACGACGGCGACCAGCGGCCCGATCACGAACAGCAGGCTGCCGACGAGCTGGGGCAGGACGAACGCGTATCCGGTGAGGACGTCCTCGCGCCGGCTCAGCCGCCGTTGTCGACGCGGTGTGCCGATGGTCGCCGTCGTCATCAACGGTCCCCGATCAGCCGGCCAGCAGCGGTTCTGCGGCCGCGCAGACCGACTCGGCGACGGCACTCACGTCGGCGTCCGCGGTCCACAGGGCGTCGAGCTCGGCCCGGATCGCGGCCTGCAACTGGGCGAAGTTGGCGTGCGCCGGCTTCGTCACCGCACCCGGGATGCCGTCGATCACGACCGCCTGCAGCTGCTCCGTCGTCAGCTTGGCGTTGGCGCCCTGCAGCGTCTCGGCGGTGAGCAGCGACGTGCGCGGTGGCGGGAAGTAGGCGGCCAGCCGCTCGGCGTTCTCCGGGTTCGTGAAGTACGCCAGGAAGTCCGCGGCGACGTCGGCGTTCGGGCCGTCGGCGAAGACCCCTATGCCGGCCTGCCCGATGACGTTGACGTGCCCCTCCGGCCCGTCCGGCAGCGGCACCAGGTCCCAGCCGAAGCTGTCGTCCAGCGCCGACGCGCGGCTGATCTGCGTCACCGTGAGGGCGGCGTCGCCGGCGAAGAAGTCCGCCGTCGTGCCGGGGCCGGGCAGCGCGCCCGTGGTGAAGATCTGGTCGTGGATCCAGGTCAGCGCGTCGATCATCGCAGGCGACGTGAACTCGCAGGTGGACCCGTCCTCCGACCACGGCTCGGCGCCGAAGCTGGACCAGATGGTGCCGAGGTTCTCCCACAGCGCGAAGTCGAAGTCGCGGACCACGAGTCCGGCCTTGCCGCTGGCCTGCGCCGTCGCGGCCGCGATCTCCGCCGCCCGGTCCCAGGTCCAGTCGCCGGCCGCGATCAGGTCCGCGGGCAGCGGCTGGCCGGCGGCCGTCAGCTGGTCGGTGTTGACGAACACGCCGAACGGGCTGTTCGAGAACGGGTAGGCGTACAGCCCGCCGTCGTTCTCCCAGAGCCGCAGCGCGTCCGGCTCCAGGTCGCCGGCGTCGTAGCCGTCGGTCTCCTCCAGCACCGGGCGCAGGTCGAGCAGCGCGCCGCTGGCGACGAACTCCGGCGCCGACGACTCGAAGATCCAGGCGAGGTCGGGCGGGTTGCCGCCGGCGATCTGCGTGGTGATGCCGGTGGTGTAGTCCTCGAACGGCAGCGTCTCGAAGCTGATGCCCGAGACGGTGTCGGCGTGGTCGGCGACGTAGGCGTCGGCGATCTCCTGGAACAGCGCGAGCTGTGCCTCGTCGGCGGTCCAGACGGTCATGCGCAGGTCGGCGGGGCCGTCCGACGTCGAGTCGCCCCCGCCGTCGTCGCCACCACAGGCGGTCAGGGTCAGCGCGACGGCGGTGAGGCCGGCGACGCCGTACAGAGTGCGGTGCTTCATCGTCCCTCCTTGGACGTGGTCAGCGAGAGTCAGTAGCCGGACACGCCGTCCCGCCAGCGCAGCTCCACGCCGTCGCGGGTCAGCAGTGCCTGGAAGTCCTCGAGCAGCGGCTGCTTGGCCTGGATCTCGTGCGGCTGCCGGTCGTCGTCGAGGCAGCTCGCGGCCAGGTGCCCGGCGGCCTCGCCGATGTTCCACTCGACGGGGTGCAGCCGGTAGCAGCCGTTGGTGATGTGGGTGGTGCCGATGTTCTTCGCCGCGGGGAGCAGGTTGCGCATCCGTTGCGGCAGCAGGGCGCCGAGCGGGATCTCGAACGGCTCGGCGCCGACGTCCAGGTAGTTGTCGCCACCCGTGGACGGGTGCAGGTCGATCCGGTACATGCCGACGCCGACGGTGTCCGGGTAGCGACGGGCGCCGCTCGCGCCGCGGACGGCCTGCGACAGGTCGTGCTCGACGACGGTGGTGACGGCCCGGATGCGCCGGCCCTCGCGGACGTACGGCGCCTGGGCCAGCCCGTCGTCGGTGCCGACGACGTCGGGGCGCAGCCGCAGCCCCGGCCAGCCCGTGCCGCCGTCGGGCCGTGGCGCCTCGGTCTGCATCCAGTAGAGCATCGAGAGGCTGAGCTGCTTGGCGTCGTCCAGCCTCCGCGTGCGGGTGGCCTCGTCGACGTCGATGACCGGCGCCTGGAAGTAGTCGATGTTCGGCCAGTTCACCAGCGTGATGTCGCTGGCGTAGTGACCGGGCGCGAAGAGGTCGCGGGCGGCGATGCGGCGGAACGTCCACAGGTTGGCGTCGCCCTGCTCGCGGCTCTGGTCGGCGTCGACGGCGAGCGCGTCGTCGCCGGGGTTCGGGTCGAAGACGCGCGGCTTGTGCCGCAGCGTGCGCGGGTCGGGAGCGCCGAAGCTGAGCAGCGGCGAGCCCCAGAACGCGGGCTCGACCGAGCGCCAGTGGTCGTAGCGCTGGGGGCGGCTGATCGTGTGGTCGCCGTCGACGTGGTCCAACGCGAAGCAGTAGCTGATCGCCTGCTGGTTCTCCGGCTGCGCGTGCTCCGGGGCGCTGGGCTCGCCGGTCTCGGCGCGCGACTCGAAGCCGGTGACGTACTCGGTGCCGGTGAGCGGCAGCAGGTCGCCGGTCTCGGTGGCGTCGATGACGTAGTCGGCGCTGATCGTCGTGGTCGCGTGCGTGTCGAGGCGCTGGATCGTGACGGCGCGGACGGTGTCGCCGTCGACGTCGGCGCCGATGGCGCGGGCGGGCTGCAGGACGGTGAGCCGGCCGGCCGAGCGCCAGGGCGCGAGCAGCTCGTCGATGACGGCGACCGCGACCCGCGGCTCGTGGCAGAGCTTGCTGACCCAGCCGGCGCCCGGGTTCAGCGCCGGATGCCGGCGCGCCGCGTCCGTCAGCGGGTAGGCGCGGCGGTAGTGGTCGCGGATGCCGTCGCGCAGGGCGCGGTAGGAGCGGGTGGCGCCGAACTCCTCGATCCACGGGTGCTCGTCCGGCGGGACGGCCTGCGACGTGAGCTGGCCGCCGAGCCAGGGGTACTCCTCGGTCAGCACCACCCGGCGGCCGCGGCGCAGTGCCGCCAGGGCCGCCGCGACGCCGCCGAGGCCGCCGCCGACCACCAGGATCTCGGTCTCTAGCTCGTTCACTCGTCTCCTTCTGGATTGCTGCGGTTCTGCGCTCAGCGGCCGGGGCTCAGCGCGAACGGGGAGCGGACACCGTCGCGCCGGGCTCGACCATGCAGGGGAGCAGCCGGTGCCGGTCCGTGGTGCCGGACGGGTCCTCGATCAGCTCGATGAGCAGCGACAACGCCTGCTCGCCCATCTCCTCGCGCGGGATCCGGAAGCCGCTCCACGCGACAGCGGAGCCGGCGTCGTCGGTGCCGGGCTCGACGGGGACGTCCGGCTGGCCGAGCACGGCGATCGAGAGGTCGGCCGGCACGTCCAGGCCGCGCTCGGCCGCCGCCGCGCGGATGCTCCCGGCGCGGTACGCCTCGGCCAGGACCAGGCCCGTCAGGTGGTTCTCGACCACGACGTCGACGATCTCGGCGGGGCTCAGCTCGGCCGGGTCGAACGACGTCGGCCGCAGCCCGGCCGCGCGCATCGCCGTCCGGTAGCCCGTCAGCCGGTCGATGATCGACTCGCGGTCGCTCAGCTCGCCGACGAAGCCGATGCGCTCGTGCCCCTGCTCGACGAAGAGCCCGACGACATCGTTCGTCGCCTGGACGTAGTCGGCGCCGACGTACGGGAGGTCGGCGGCGCCGGGCAGCTCGCGCCGTCCGACGAAGACGAACGGGAACCCGTCGTCGATGAGGTGCACGAGCTCCTGCTTGTCCTCCGTGCGGCCCAGCAGGACGCAGCCGTCGGTGACACCCAGGTGGGCGCGGGCCTTGCCGGACAGCCGGCGCCGTCCGTTCTCGACCGGCGCGCTGGTGAACAGCAGCAGGTCGCTGCCCCAGCGCTCCGCCTCGCGCTCGATGCCGACCAGGAACGGGTGGTAGAAGTCGCCGTTGCCCTGGGGGAACACCGGCTCGTAGGTGAACACGCCGATGATCTGGTTGCGGCCGCGGGCCAGCCGCTGCGCCAGCGGGTTCGCCGAGTAGCCGGTCTTGCTGATCGCGTCGAGGACGCGCTGCCGGGTCTCGGGGCCGACGCGGTCCGGCTCGGCGTTGAGCACCAGCGACACGGTGGCCTGGCTGACCCCAGCCATCCGCGCGACGTCGGCCTGGGTGGCTCGCTTGGCCGCCATGCCACTCCTCCCGATGATCGTTATGCGCATAACTTCATGACCTGGATCCACCGGCTCGTAGCCGGGGATTGGGTGCGATCCTGGCCGGTCGCCGGAATGGTGTCAAGGGTGTGACAAGGAGATTTCAGGCAGGCGGCGGTGGTCGCGCTGGTCAGGCCATGAATCAGTTATGCGAATTACTTGTTCGCGTCGGCCGGCGCGATGGTGAGGTCCACGTCATCGCCGACGGCGGCGTCGGCGGTCTTCAGTGCGGCCTTGCTGACGCCGACGCAGAACCCGCCGCCGGCCACGAGCATGGTGCTGCCGGTGAACGGCGCGGCGTTGATGGTCCCGGACACGCGGTACTGCCGGCGGCCGCCGAGCTCGGCCACCAACTCCGCCGGGACGTCGACGACCGCCATGCCGCCCGGCCTGTCCTCGCGCCAGCGGCGCACCCGTCCGGTGAACGTCACCACGCGTGCAGTCTCCCATGATCATCAACCCTTTGGGCTGCCATGACAGCGCGGAAGGTTGATGATCTCGGGTGAGTCCTGGAATCGTGGCCGCGTGACCCACCCCGGCTTCGAGGACGACGTGCGCGCCGAGGGCGCGCCCGAGCGCGAGTTCCATACCGGCGTCGCGGGGCGGCTGCCGCGCAAGACCGTCGCCGGCGGGGCGCTGTTCCGCGACGAGGCCGGGCTGATCCTGTTCCTCGAGCCGACGTACAAGCCGACGCTCGAGATCCCCGGCGGCAACTCCGAGGCGGAGGAGTCGCCGCTGCGGACCTGCCGGCGCGAGGTGCGCGAGGAACTCGGCCTCGACCTCCCCGTCGGCCGCGCGCTGGTGGTCGACTGGGTCCCCGCCAGCGGCCCCTGGCACGACAAGATCGTCTTCGTGTTCGACGGCGGCGTGCTGGACGCCGCGACGATCGCGCGGATCACGCCCGACCCGGGTGAGGTCCGCGCGTTCGGCTTCCTTCCCCTGGCGGACGCGGCCGACCGGCTCCGCCCGTCCATGGCCCGCCGCCTCGCCGCCGCCCAGCTCGCGCTGGAGAGCGGCGAGGCGCTCTACACCGAGTTCGGCCGGCCGGTTCACGCCCCGTACTGAGCGGGTGGGGACCGGCGTGGCGCGAGCATTCAGCGTGCCTTGGCAAGGCTGGCCGCCCTGGAAATGGGGACGAAACGGACGTGCGAGCGACGGTGAGCCGTGCCAAGCACGTCGCCAGGATTGCCAAGGTCGGCGGTGCAACCCCCAGAGTCAGCGCAGCCGCGGGTCGTTGCCCCAGTCCGTGCTGACCTGCAGCCCGAGCGCGTCGGCGACCTGGCCCCAGTCGACGTAGGAGAAGTTGGTGGCGTCGCGCTCCGGGTCGACGCCCGGGCCGGTCTCGGGCTCGTCGTGCGTGACCAGCAGGCCCTCGCGGTAGTCGCCGACGACGCGGTTGGTGACGGCGAGCCCGTCGGACCCGTTGATCTCGTCAACGCCGTCGCCGGCGACCCGGAAGGTGCCGAGCGGGCGGTTGTGGCCCATGGTCGAGTAGACGGCGAACCGGTCGTCACCCTGGCTGGACACGATGACGTAGCCGACCCGGCCGCGGCCGTAGTAGACGTCGACGCCCTCGGCGTCGGCGACCAGGTTCGGCCCGCCGAGGCCCGGCGGGTCCGGGTCGACGGGGACGCACTCCTCGGTCTCCTCGTCGTAGACGTCGTGGATGCCGAAGTCGGCCACCTCGTCGATCAGCCGCGGGTCGCCAGAGCCGAGCGGCAGCGGGATCCGCCACAGGCCGACGTCCTCCTGCGTCGCGTAGAGCACGTCGCTGCGCTGGTCGACAGCGACACCCTCGAGCTGCGGGCCGACGCCCGGCTCCTCGCACGGCACCCACGTGTCGCCGTCCGGCAGCGGGAAGCTGTCCGGCATCTCGAGGTGCTCGACGCCGGTGTAGGCGATGGTGCCGTCGGCGCGCGGGGTGATGCGCGCGGTCGCGACGGTGGTGGCGCCCTCCCGGGTCACGACGGCGTACGTCTCGCCCTTGCGGGGCTGCCAGACGGCGACGCCGTACGCGGTCTGCTCCTCCTCGACGGTCTCGCGGTCGGGGCTGAACAGGAACCGCTGCTCCGGCGCGGTGACCTCGCGCAGCGGCGTGGCGGCGCGGGAACCGGCCGGGTCGATGGTGAAGAACCGGAGCTGGTCGTTGTAGCGGTCCGACGCCACGGCGACGTCGACCGTGCGCCCGCCGACGCGCAGTCCGTAGGCGATGTCGACGTTGTTGTACCGCCCGTCGACGCCGTCGGCGCGCGGCGCGGGGGTGCCCGGCAGCGACTGCAGCTCGCGCGAGTCGAGGTCGTAGACCCGCAGCCCGCCCTCCTTCGCCGTCACGATGACGATCGACCGGTCCGAGTGCTTCGGGTGGACCCAGATCGCGGGGTCGTCGCCGGAGGCGTTCCCGCCCTCGTCGTCGTCGTACAGCACCGGCGTCTCGTTGTCGGTGGTCACGACGGCGGGCGCATGCGGCCTCGACGGGCCGGCAGAAGGCGCGCCGGTGGCCGGCAGCGCGAGCGTGAGGGCGAGCGGAACAGCGGCAGCGAGGGCAACGGTTCGGCGCATGATCGCGAGCCAACTCCAGCAACCTTGCCGCGCCCGTGTCCGCCGGGCGAACGGTCGGCGAACACGTCCCTATGCTGAAGCCGTGCTGATCGTGGTGCCGCCGTCGGAGACGCAGGCCCGGCCGGCTCGCGGCCGCGGCCTCGATCTCGCGCGGCTCTCGTTCCCCGAGCTCACCGAGGCGCGCGTGGCGGTGCTCGACGGCATGGTCAGCACCAGCGCCCGCCCCGACGCGGTCCGCCGGCTCGACGCTCCGGCGGGCGCGGCCGCCGAGATCGCCCGGAACCTGGACGTGCTGTCGGCGCCGTCGGCCGCTGCCTCGGCGGTCTACCGCGGCGTCCTCTACGGCGCGTTCGACCCGGCGACGCTGTCCGCCGAGGCCGCGCGGCGGGCCCGGCGCCGCGTCGTCATCGTGTCCTCGCTGTTCGGGGCGCTGCGGCTGGGCGACCGGATCCCGGCGTACCGACTGCCCGTCTGCGCGCACCTCGACGGCCTCGAGGACGTGCCCGGGCTGGAGGCGTACTGGCGGGCGCGGCTCGGCGCGGTGCTGACGGCGGCGGCCGGGCGTGGCGTGGTGGTCGACCTGCGGTCCAGCAGCTACACGCCGTTGTGGCGGCCCGGCCCGGAGCTGGCGGAGCGCTGGGTGCTGCTGCGCGCCCCCGGCTCGCCGCACGCCGCGAAGGCCACCCGCGGCCTGGTGGCCCGCGCGCTCTGCGAGGCGGCGGACGATCCCCGGACGGCGGGTGAGCTTGCCGCCGTCGTCGCCCGGACCTTCGACGTGTCGCTGAGCGAGCCCGCGCGAGAACAGGACCCGTGGCTGCTCGAGGTCCGCGCTCAGGCGAGGTAGAGCGCGGCCGGCCCGGCGATGATCAGGGCGATGACGATCCCGTGCAGCACCTTGTGCTCGGCGAAGAGCGCCACGAACTCGCGCAGGAAGGCGTTGGGAACGTAGTAGCGGGCGGTCGGGGCGCCGGCGACGTGCGCGCGCAGCCGCAGCCGGCGGGACTGGATGGCGGCGCGCAGGGCGTGGTACCCGCTGGTCACGATGAGCAGCCGGCCGTCGGCGCCGCGCTCGGCGAGGACCCGGCGGCTGAAGACGAGGTTCTCGCGGGTCGAGGTGGACCGGTCCTCCTCGACCAGGAGGTCCTCGGGGATGCCGTGCTCGTGCAGGTAACCGGCCATGGCGCGGGCCTCGGACACCGGCTCGTCCGGCCCCTGCCCGCCGGAGGCGACGACGTACGGCGTGAACCCCGCCGCCTGCTCGCGCCCGAACAGCTGGACGGCCTTGTCCAGACGGCTGGCCAGCAGCGGAGGCACCGTGCCGCGGGACACGCTCGCGCCGAGCACGACGATGGCCGTGTGGCCCGGGCGCGGGGTGAACCGCGAGTAGACGACGGCGTAGAGCGCGACCAGCGTGAACACGAACCCGATGTAGCCGGCCACGCCGAGCAGCGACAGCAACGCGGGCACGAGGAACGTGCGGTCCGGCGCCCGGTAGGCGATCAGGAAGCCGACGGCGCCGATGACGACGACACCGATGATCGCGATACCCGTCAGCAGCGAGAGCGCGTTGCCCAGCCGCAACCGCTCGCGCTGCAGCACCACCACGCCGTTGACGATGAGCAGCACCGCCAGGCCGAGCACCAGCAGCGGTGACGCCGCCACCAGGACGACCAGCAGCGTCGGGGCGAGGTCACCGAGCAGCCCGAGCAGCATCGTCCCCGCGCCGAGCAGCAGCAGGAGCCCGTTGCTCAGCCGCCGCGGCTCGCGGTGGAACCGCCAGACGAAGGCCGCCAGCAGGATCCCTCCGATGACCAGCGGCGTCGTCATGGGCGCACAGTAACCGCGGGACCGGGGTGTGCGCTTGCAGTTGCCGCAGACCGCACCTGCCCCGTCGTCAGCGGTGGCTGGGCTCGGGGTCCAACTCGGCGAACAGGCTCGTGGCCCACGGTGTGCCTCTGAGTCCCGCGATGCCGATCAGCCGGCCCGCCTCCGCGGCGCAGGCACGGGCGCTCCCGGTGTCGCCGGCGGCCTCGTGGGCGAGGGCGAGCTCGGCCAGGGCCTCGCATTTCGTCTGGACGTCGTGATGGCCGAGGAGGAGCTGGAGGGCATCGGCGGCCGTCTCGAGGCTGTCCTGCCCGGCCAGCCGCCGGGCGCGCGCCAGCAGCACTTTCGCCTGCGCGGTCAGCCGGTCCGAGCCCATCTGGCGCACCGTAGCGATCGTCATCTCGGCCACGGCGATGGCGGCCTCCGGCTCGCCGGCCGTGAGGTGCGCGGCGGCCTCGGCGACGAATTCGTCGTGGAGCTCTCTGGACCCCGGCTCGGGGACGGCGAGCTTCCGGGTGGCCTGCAGCGTCTCCAGCGCCGCTGCGGCGTCACCGTGCCGGGCGAGGAGGTACGCGTACGTGCGCTGGCAGCGCAGACGGAGGACGGCGGGCAGCGCGTCCGCGGCCGCGAGGCACTGACGCATCACCTCGACGGCGGTGGTGAAGTCGCCCAGGCGGCTGTGCAGGAGACCGAGATTGTGCAGCATGGCGGCCTCGCCGTAGGCGTCGCCGAGGTGCCTCCAGGTGGCGATCGCCTCTTCGGCGCCGGCCATGGCCTCGTGCAGGCGCCCCTGGTCGGACAGGGTCGCCGCGAGGTTGTGCCGCGCTGAGGCGACGAAGTGGATGGCGCTCGGCGGCAAAGGGGCGGTCGTGACGGCCCTGAGCAGGTCTTCGGTGATCTCGTGCGCGGTGCAGCACTCGGTGAGGACGGAGTCGAGGAGGGGGACCAGCGCCGCAGCCTCGACCGCTTCCTCGTCGTCGGCCGACGCGAGGCCGACGGAGGCCAGGCTGATGAGAAGCAGGGTCCGCGGATGCAGCCAGGCGTGCAGGTCGCTGAGCTGCGGGAAGGTGACGCCATCGCTGTCGTCGGCGGCGATGGCGGCGGCGATGACCGCGTGATGGGAGCGGTCGCCGGGCCGGAGCCGATCCCTCGCGTTGGCGACCGAGGCGATCGCCTGGCGCAGGACCCGGCGGCGTCCCGCCTCGGTGTGCGGCCGCGGGCCATCCCTCAGGTAGCTGCCGATGAGGCTGTGCCAGCCGTAGCACCCGGGCGTCGTCGGTTCGAGCAGCCGGACGTCGCAGAGCTGCTCCAGCAGGTCGCCGGCTTCGGCGCGGCCGACTCGCCATAGCGCGGCCGCGGAATCGACGTCCACGACGTCGATGGGCAGGGCCCCGAGCTCGCGGAACCGCGCCTCGTCGGGCGGCTCGAGCGTGCCGGTCGTCGCATCGAGCGCGGCGGCGACCGACCGGCCGTCCAGCCGCAGCTCGGCCAGGCGGCCCGGTCCGGCGAGCCGGTCGCGCAGGTGGGCCAGCGGCCAGCTCGGCCGGGTGGCGAGGCGGCCGCCGACGATCAGCAGCGCCAGCGGCGAGCCCGCGCACGTCTCGACGATGGCCGTCGCCGCCTCGGGCTCCGCGGCCAGCCTGTCGGCGCCGACCAGCGTGGCCAGCAGCTCGCGCGACTCCGTCGCCGAGATGGTGTCGAGGTCGACGGACAGGTTCGCGGGGAGCGCCAGCCGGCGGCGGCTGGTCACGAGAACCGCGCACTCGCCTGCGCCCGGAAGGAGCGCGGTGATCTGGTCGGCCGAATGCGCGTCGTCGACGAGGACGAGCAGCCGCTTGCGGGCGCAGATCGAGCGGAACAGCGCCGCGCGGTCCGCCGTCGACGACGGGATGTCGTCGCCGGCGATGCCGAGGTCGCGCAGGAAGGAGCCGAGCACGTCCCGGGCGGCGACGGCGGTGCCGCCGCTCGTCCCCTCGGCGAACAGCTGCCCGTCGGGGAACCGGGCCCGGGCTCGGTGCGCCGCCTCCAGCACCGTCGTCGTCTTCCCGACACCGGCCGGCCCCGACACGACGGCCACGCGGACCCGGTCGGCGGGCCGCTCGAGCAGGGCCCCGAGCGCGTCGAGCTCGCGGCGCCGTCCGACGAACGCGGGGGAGCCGGCCGGCAGCTGGGCGGGCGTGGGTGCCGGTGGTGACGGTGACGCCGTCGGCTCCGGTCGTGCCGGCAAGAGGAGATCCTGGTCGCCGGCGAGCATGCGCTGGTGCAACTGGGTCGCCTCGGCGCCCGGGTCGATGCCGAGATCCTCCCGCAGGACGTCGACCAGGCGACTGAACGTCGTGAGCGCCTCGCCCTGCTGGCCGGTGCGGTAGAGGGCGAGCATGAGGTGGCACCAGGTCCGCTCGCGCCACGGATGCTCCGCCGTCATCCGCCGCAGCGACGCGACCAGCGCGTCGTCGATGTCGTCGAGCTGCAGCCGCAGGTCGTTGCTCCGCTCGACGACGCTCAGGATCTCGTCGAGGATCGCGGGCGCCTCGACCTCCGCCAGCCGCTCCGATGCCAGTCCCGACAGCGGCGGCCCGGTCCAGAGCCCGAGCGCTTCTGTCAGGGTGTCGAGTTCCTCGCGCGCCGACGCGGCCTGCTCGGTCCGCGTCGTCACCAGCCGCCGGAACCGGTGCAGGTCGACGCGGTCCGGGTCGAGGTCCAGCAGCAACCCGTCCCCCTGCGCGACGATCGCCTCGCGCCCGAGCACGTCGCGCAACCGTGACGCGTACGTCTGGATCGCGCGGCGCGCGTTCGCGGGCAGGTCCTCCTCGGACCAGACCAGCTCGGTCAGGGCGTCGTACGACACCGGGGTGCCGATGCGCACCGCGAGCGCGGCGAGCAGGATCGCCGGACGGCGGGCGAGCGGCTGTTGTTCTGAACCCCCGAACAGCGCGAAGGGGCCCAGCAGTCGGATCAAGACCGCGGGCTCGCCTGGCACAGGGTCGAGGCTACAGCCCCGGCGACCGTGCCACGTGGACGTCGAAGGCGCTGGGTGCGGTGGTGCGCGCGTAACTGAAGAGGTCGCCGTCGGGGCTGATGTCGCCGGGGAACACGTCCTGCCCGAACTCGTACGTGGCGACGTCGACACCGGTCAGCGTGCTGGTGAACGTGAGCGTCCTTCGCGGCGCGACGACCCGGTTGGTGAGCACGAAGGCGCCGTCGTCGGTCACGTCGGCCACGCTGTCGTAGAGGTCCAGCTCGAGGGAGCGCTGCACGGTCCCGTTCGGCACGCCGACCAGGCGGACTCCGGTGGGGACGCCGGGCAGGATGCGCCTGGTCCAGATCCCGGTGCCGTCCGGGGTCCAGCGCAGCAGCTGGTTGCCGTCGGCGAGCGTCATCGCCGTCGCCCACGTGTCGGTGCGGAACACCCGCACGCCCGCGACCGCCCTGCCGTCGACGATGAAGCGGTCGTTGGCGGCCAGGAACCGCCCATCGGGCGAGAACCGCACGGCCGCCGTGGTTGCGGGCACGCTGAGCGTGGCGACTCTCGCACCGCTGGAGACGCGGTGGATGTGCACCTGCCCGCCCCGCTCGTAGGACCGCGCGTCCATCGCCGCGATGGTCGTCCCGTCGGGCGCGAACTGCAGACTGTCGAGGTCGCGGCCGGCGGCTGTGGGGACGCTGCGTAGCAGAGCGCCGGTCGACGTCCGGTACAGGCGGATGGTCCGGACGGTCAGCCCCGAGCTGGTGTCGTTGACGGTGACGGCGAACGTCTGGTTGTCCCTCGACATCGCGACGGCGCTGAACTCGAGCGGGCTGGTCAGTGTTCTGACGACAGCGCCGCTGGCGGCCTGGCGGATCTCGAGCCGGCCTCCGGCCGACGTGTTCCCGGCGGCGAGTGCCAGGGTGCCGTCCTCGGAGAAGAACGCCCAGGACTGACCGGGTGCGGTCCAGACCGGGGTGGGGGTCGCAGCGGCGGCGGGCGTGGACAGACCCGGAAGGGCCATGACAGCGGCGAGGAGAACCGGGACCAATCGACGCCTGATCATGCCGCCAGTGTCGGCGCGCTGTGGGTGCGTCGATACCCCGGCCGGGCTGCCGCCGAACGAACAACCGGTGACGAGTGGCCCACACTCAGGAGAGCCCCGCGAGCCGGTAGGCGACGAGGCTTCCCGCCACCGCGACGTTCAGGCTCGCTCCCCAGCCGACCATGGGAATCTCAACACACTCGTCGACTCGAGCGAGGACGTCGTCGGGAACGCCGTGGTGCTCGTGGCCGAGCAGGACGACGGTCGGTCTGCGGGCCGGCGCGAGCCGCGTGAGTGGTGTCGCGTCGTGAGCGAGCTCGACCGCGACGATGCGCTTGCCCGCCGCGTGTTGCTCGTCGAGCCAGCCTTCCTTGCTGGGCGCGACCCAATGGACGCACGGCCTTCGGCCGCGCAGCGTGTCCCCGGTCTGCAATGCAGACGTGTAGTGCGGTGTCCGTGGCACCGCACTACACGCGCCGATCGCGTCGCAGGTGCGCAACAGAGTGCCGAGGTTGGCGTCGTAGGCCACCCACAGGGGAGCGATGACGAGATGATCCCAGCATCCGTGCCGGGTACGGCGGCGTTGGGCGCGCAGTTCGCGCGGCTTGGTCTTCGCACCGCTCACGGGCGCGGGGTTCGGACTCCGAATGTAGTCATGCGGTGGGCGCCTTTCAGCGGCGGCGCCGGTCCATCGACGTCTTGTCCACTGCTGGCAACCGGGTGCTCGTCAGCAGGGTTTCCATGCCGTCGAGAATCGTACCGGCGACGAGGTGCCGCCTGCGGGTGGGCTGCCGGACGATGCCCGGCAGCTCTATCCGCAGCACGTCCCGGCCTGGTGCGTCAGATGCGTTCGGGCGCATCGATGCCGAGCAGGCCGAGGCCGGTGGCCAGGGTGCGGCCGGTCAGCTCACACAGCGAGATTCGGTTGGTGCGTACGGTGCCTTCGGCGCTTGTGACCGGGCAGGCGTCGTAGAACTTGGTGAACGTGGTGGCCAGGTCGTACAGGTACCCGCACAGGCGGTGGGGCTCGAGCGTGTCGGCCACGTCGCGCAGGCTTGCCTCGAACCCGTCCAGGGACAGGGCAAGTGCCCGTTCGGCGGAATGCAGCGGCAGTGTTGCGTCCACGGCAGGTCGCCCTGCGGCGGCGATCCGTCCGGTGGCCTTGCGCAGGATGGAACGCACGCGGGCGTAGGCGTACTGGAGGTAGACGCCAGTGTTGCCGGTGGTGGCGACCATTTGGTCAACGTCGAACACGTAGTCTTTGGTGCGGGTGTTGGACAGGTCCGCGTACTTGATCGCCGCTGTGCCTGCCGCGTGCACGATCGCGTTCAGTTCGGTCTCAGAGAAGTCGTGGTCCCGCGTCTGCAGGACCGTGCGGACTGCCGCCTCGGCGTCGTCCAGCAGGTCCGCGAGCCGGACGGCCTTGCCGGAGCGGGTCTTGAACGGTCTGCCGTTTTTGCCGAGGACCGTGCCGAACTGGACGTGCTCGGTGTGCACGGTCTCGGGGAGCCAGCCGACTCTCCGGGCGGTGTCGAACACCATGGTGAAGTGCAGCGCCTGACGCGCGTCCACGACGTACAGGATGCGATCCGCCTTGTACTCCTCTACGCGCAGGCGGATCGTGGCGAGGTCAGTGGCTGCGTATCCGTAACCGCCGTCCTTCTTGCGGACTATGAGCGGCACGGGGTCGCCATCAGGGCCAGCGACCCCGTCGATGAAGACGACGATCGCGCCATCGGACTCGACCGCGACACCTGTGGAGAGCAGTTCATCGACGATTCCGGGAAGAGCGTTGTTGTAGCGGGACTCGCCGTCGAAGTCGCCGTCGTCGAGCAGGATGCCGAGGCGGGCATAGATGGCCTCGAAGGCCTGCTCGGACTCGGCCACGAGGTCGCGCCAAACGGTGACAGTGGGCTCATCGCCCGCCTGGAGTGCGACGACGCGGGTGCGAGACCGGTCCGCGAACGCGGGGTCCGCCTCGAACTCGGCGCGAGCCGCCTTGTACAGGGCGTCGAGAGCCGACATCGTCTCGGCGCCGTGGCCGCGCCAAGTGACGTCGGTGTGCTCGTCGAGGTACTGGATGAGCATGCCGAACTGGGTGCCCCAGTCCCCGATGTGATTCTGCCGGGTGACGTCCGCCCCGAGGTGGGCGAGGACGCGCACGAGGGCGTCGCCGATCACCGAGCTGCGCAGGTGTCCTACGTGCATCTCCTTGGCCACGTTCGGCGCTGAGTAGTCGACGACGACCCGTTCGTCGGTGCATGGGCTCGCGACGCCCAGCCGCGCGTCTGCGAGCCTGTCGGTGACAGCCGACCATACGACCTGGTCGGGCACGGTGATGTTGACGAATCCGGGGCCGGAGACCTCTGCCGTGCAGCCGTCAATGTGTCCGGCGATGTCGCCGGCGATGTCACGTGGTGGCCGGCCGACCCTCTTGGCGACGGCAAGGGCAGCGTTGGCCTGGAAATCGGCGCGGTCGGATCGTCGGACCACCGGGTCGGTGTCGGCCAGCTCAGCAGGCAGCACCCGGGTCAGGGCGGCCTTGACGGCCGCCTCTACCTGGCCCTTGATTGCGACGACGGTCACGCTGCAACCTTCCGTTCGAATGTGTGGATATCCCGCTGAGCTGCGGGGAAATGTAAGTCTACGGATCTCCGGTCAGTCCGAATCGCTCAGTGCAGGCTTTCGCGACCCGCGATGAAGTGTCTGTGCACGTCTGTGTCTCCCGTGCAGGTGGGCAGCGAGTAGTGCGTACAGATGCGGACCGTCATGATCCTGGTAACCGAGCCAGTCTTGACCGCTCGCTCCGGTGACCGGGTCCGAGATCAGGCCGGCGGCGAGCTCATGTAATTCGTGGGCACTCGGGCGGCCCACGGTGAGAACTGCGAGCCGGGTGAGTGCTCCAATCGCTGCGCGGGCTGCTCGCTGGTGTGCATGGCCATCGCCGCCGAGGAACACGTGCGGACTGGTGAGAGCGTTGAGGATCAGTCTGGCCTTGAATCGCGGGGAATTGAGGTAGGCGGGGTCGGTCGGCACGGTCGAGATGACGATCTCGCCACCGGCTGTGGTGAACCCTGCCAGGCTAAGCGCGTCGTGGAGCTCGCCGCGAGTGGTCCAGAGCTTTATGGCGTAGGCAACCTCGCTGTCCAGAGTGAGGCCGTGCGCGGCGTGCAAGCGCAGGACGCGGGCGACAAGGTAACGGATCGTGTCGGGCGCGGGCTGCTCGTCGAAGACGTACAGCAGATCCAGGTCAGACCTGGCCGATGCCCGGCCCCGGGCGTGGGAGCCGTATGCGACGGCAAATCTGACTCCCGGCAGGGTCTTGAGGAGCGCTCCAGCGCCGGCCAGCGCGGGCAGCGTGGACAGCACCGGTACGGAGGTCACGGGTCCACCCCCCGCGTGCCTGCACTGTCGTTCGGCAGGTGGCTGGTGCGCGGTGTACGCCAGAAGTCGATCAGGTGCATCCCGGTGGGCAGCAGGACTCGGCCGTCGTCGATGGTGTGTTGATGGACGAAAGCCTCGATCTCGGCGCGGATGTCCGGGTCATCGACAAGGGCGGGCATGGACTTCAGGTGGACGATCGTGAACCAGTCGATCGCGGTCGGCGGGTCGGGCGCCACGGACAGGCCACCGGTGCGGAAATGGGTGAGACGTCCGAGGCCGTCTTCCTCGGCGTCGCGGAGCGCGGCGAGCAGGGTCTCGCGCCCGAAGCCGCGGCCGGTGCCGGGGAAAGGTGCGATGCGTTCCCATGCGCGGGTGACGACCCGCTGTTCTGGGGCGTCGGAGTCGAAGAACAGAGCGATCAGGTGCCCGCCGTGGGCCAGGAGATCGACAATCTTGCGAACGAGTACCTTGGCATCCGCGACACCGGCCGCGAGGTCGGGGCGGGGCCGGATGCCGTCCGTGGTGAGGTCCTCGAAACAATCCCCGATCGGGTACGACAGGGACCAGAACGCGCCGACGATGTCGAAACGCTCACCATCTGCATGCAGGCACTCGACCGCGGCCGCGATGTCTGCGAGCTGGGTGGTCGCGAGCGGGTATCGAGTCCGGAACACATCGAGCATCGGCGCGCCGGAGTCCACGCCGTGCAGCGACGACGCGTAGGGCGCCAGGGCTGCGGTGACGCGGCCGGTGCCGCAGCCGAGCTCCAGGATCCGCATTCGACCGGACGCGGGGGCGGGACCATAGCAGCGATGCATCAACGCGCGGACATGGCCGGTGTCCTCGGCGCCGTCGAACCAGTGCGGCAGCAGGACTCGGTCATAGACGTCCGGGGTATGGTATACGGCGCGAAACGGCAGGGTGCCGGTCATCGTCGGCTCTCTTTCGTCGGCCCTGTCTCGCGGGTGATCTGCAGACCAAGACAGTCGACCTCGTCGAGCACACCCTGGACTTGGGCCGTAGTGATCCGGTGGTTGACGGACATGAACCGCAGCGGGTGCAACTGCTCGCCCAGGGACAGGACTCCAGGATCGGGGATGCTGAACTGGTGCAGGTACCACTCGCCGTCAGCCAGGAGCCGGCCATGTATGCGCTTGTTGACGTCGTTGATTCGGTTGAGGTCCGGGGCGGTGAGGTCGGTGCTCGGCGGGAGCCAGAGAA
The DNA here is from genome assembly GCF_014204975.1 of Jiangella mangrovi. Taxonomy (NCBI): domain Bacteria; kingdom Bacillati; phylum Actinomycetota; class Actinomycetes; order Jiangellales; family Jiangellaceae; genus Jiangella; species Jiangella mangrovi. The sequence goes on along the minus strand of NZ_JACHMM010000001.1, from coordinate 1,069,734 downwards.
ATGCGCACGCGGTCAGGTCCGGGTTGTGGAGCCGCAGGAACCGGGGGCGGGAATCGACGGCCATGACGAAGTCCCGCATGGTCGCGAACCGCCGTTCGACGAGCGCAGCCAAACCGTGGCGGCCGTGGGCCCGCATCGTCATCCAGAGCTTGAGAGAGGACCACGGCTTGGACCCGACGAACGGGGTGACCTGCCCGAACGCGAAGTCCTCCTGCATGATGAGGTCCGAGTGGCTGCTGATCGCCCGTAGTGCCTCGACATCGCGGGTGACCAAGGCACTGACGGCGTAGGGCACGGCCATGACCTTGTGCGGGTCGACGGTGACCGAGTCGTACAGGTCGATTCCGTCGACGAGTCGGCGCGTCGTCGGGCTGAACGTGGCCATGAAGCCCCAGCAGGCGTCGGCGTGCAGCCAGGCGGCGGGAGCCTTCGAACGGACGATGTCGTGCACTGCGCGCAGGTTCTCGACCGTCTGAGTCCGGGAGTCGCCGGCGTAGGCCACGACAGCCATGATCTCGTCGCGGTGCTCTGCGAGCGCGTGGCGTAGACCTGCAAGGTCGTACCGGAACCCATCGGTGTCGACTTCGATGACGGCGTTCCCGCACCCGATCCAGGCGAGCGAGGAGCGGATGCTGTAGTGCCCGATCCCACGCGGCACCACGACTGCGCAACGTCCTGGGTCTGTGACACCAGACTGCATCGTTCCGGGGAACCGGTGCTCGCGGGCGAGCATCATCGCGATCGTGTTCGACATCGTGCCGCCGGTGGTCACCACGCCGCCGGCCGTCCATACCGTGGAGACTTCGGGGAGCGGCGGACTGGCGTACCCGATCAGGTCTCGGAACCAGCGCAGCACCGCGATCTCGACGAATGTCGCTGACGGCGAGTCGAAGCTCTGGTTGATCAGATTCTGTTGCGTGAACATCGCCAGCAGACTGCCGGCCAGGGCGGCCGGATCGTCACCGGTGTCGCCGAACCCGAGGAACTGCGGGCTGGCCTCGTTCTTGCACAGCGGGAGCAAGTCGTGCTGGAACTCGGCGACAAGGTCGGCTAGCGACGTCGCCGCGTCGGGTAGGTCGGTGACGACCAGGTCTCGGATCGCCGTCGGGGCGAGCCGCCTCGCATAGATCTGTTCCTGGTCCTTGAAGGCCATGCCGAGATCGATGAGCGACTTGAGGAGTTCCGCCGTCGTGGCCTCGGCGCTGTGCAATACCTCGGGAGCGAGTGTCATGGCGAACCTCCATCGTCAGAGCACATACCGCTAGTCAATGCAGTAGTGCACGTCTGCGACAGAGCGCGCGAGCCCAGCGTTCGTGCACTCGGTTCGCACGGGGTGTGAATCAACCCTCGTTACTCTGAGTACGCACGAGCAGAAGCGGCGAAGGGAGTGGGACGGTGGCAGGGCCGAACTCGCTGCTGGACAACATGCTTTCCGAGGCCGGGATGTCGCGGCAAGGCCTTGCGGTCCGGGTCAACGAAGCAGGTGCACGACAAGGGCGCGTCCCCCGGTACGACCACACCGCCGTCGCGCGCTGGCTTCGCGGCCAGCGGCCAAGGGCGCCGGTACCTGACCTGATCTGCGAAGTACTGGGAGCCCAGTTGGATCGGCCCCTCACACTCGCCGACATCGGGCTTGACACCGCGGAGGATGACTCGGCGGTTCCCGCCCCCCTCCCGATCTTCGTCAGCCGCACAACGTCGATGTGGCGTTCAGACCACTTGCAACGCCAGGAGCTGTGGTCGTCGCCGATCGCCACGGGAATGGATGCCGTGCGGCCCGTGTGGGAGTGGGAGAACCCACCCATAGACCTCGATCTCTCGAGCCAAGGCGACAGGCACGTTGGAGCGAAGGATGTGCGCACCCTCCATGACGCTCGACGGCACTACGAGCACATGTACCGGCGTGCAGGCGGGGTCGCGACACATGCACGGGTGGCCGGTTTCCTGAGCCAGCAGACCACGCCGATGCTCTATGGGACGTTCACCGATGGAGTGGGTAGGGAGCTGCACCGCGCCATTGGCGGCCTGACGGCGGTCGCGGGCATCAGCGCGTACGACGCCGAACTGCACGGCATCGCGCAGCGCTACTTCCACCAAGCGTTACGGCTGGCGAAGTCGTCGGGCGACCGCGCCTTCGGCGGTTACGTCCTCGCGCTCCTGGTCAACCAATCGTTGGCACTCGGTGATCCGCGCCAAGCGATCGCGTTCTCGCAGGCTGCGCTGAGAACCGCGGGAGCCGCAGTTTCACCTGCCCTCAGGGCCGACCTGCACGTGATGCAAGCGAAGGGCTACGCACTCATCGGCGACGCAGCGACGGCACGCCGCGCGATGCACGAGGCAGAGCGTGCAGCAGGTCTTATCGGCAGTGGATCCGAGCCAGCCGAGACGAGCTATGTGCAACCCGGCCTGATCGAAGCCCAGATGTCCGAGGCGCTGATCAGCCTAGGCGACCTACGGCCAGCATCCGAGTTCGCCGCAGCATCACTCGAAGCGCCCGCGCATGCACGAGGCCGCGTGAATCGCCGCGCTACCGCCGCCACCCTGGCACTCCGGGCGGGTGACGCAGACCAAGCGGCCATCCTGGTCGTCGATATGCTTGACCACGCTCAGGGCATGGAGTCCGGACGGCTCACACACCGCTTCCGCCAGCTCCGCCACTCGCTGGCGGGCCACCAATCGGTGGCGACACACGACGCCATCGACCGACTAGACCGAACTCTAGAGCTGCTCGCATGACACCCGGCCCCTATGGAAGGCTCCGCACCATGCAATGGAAGAACCTCGGCGAACACACGGTCTACGAGAACCGCTGGTTCACCGTGAACCTCGCGGATGTCGAGCTTCCAGACGGCCGGCACCTGGACCACTACCTGATTCGGCAGCGGCCGGTTGTGCTCACCGCCGCGATAGCCGACGGCGCGGCCTTGCTGCTGTGGCGGCACCGCTTCATCACTGACACGTGGGGCTGGGAACTGCCCGCAGGCGTCGTCGACGATGGTGAGACTCTCGAGGAGGCGGCGGCGCGCGAGGCCCTCGAAGAGACAGGTTGGCAGCCTGGTCCCCTCCATCATCTGATGACCCTGGAGCCTGCCAACGGCCTCTCCGACTCCCTCCATCACGTGTACTGGGCCGAAGGCGCGGACTACATCGGTCACCCTGAGGACGACTTTGAGTCTTCTCGGCGTGAGTGGATCCCGCTGTCGCAAGTCCCCGACCTCGTACGTAAGGGCGAGATACGAGCGGCCAACACCGCCGCCGCCCTGATGATGCTGCACGGCACCAACGTCCAGGAGTCGTAGATCAGCGTCACCCCGTCGGGCACGCAGGTCGTGCCATCGGATTGGAAGTGGGCGATAGGACCAGGGTCCACCATCCGGGCGAGCACTATAGGAACGTTACTGAACGGTTGTTGATAACTGCAAAAGAATTCGCGCATGCGTGGCGAGATTTTCCTCCCCTGGGTCTAGCATCAGCCGCATGACGGCGAGCGACGGCAGTTGAGGATGAGGCAATAAAAGGCGACGACGCGGGTGGGGCGAACCGCGGCAGCGTTTCCCGTTCTCCTGAAACAATGCCAAGCGTCGACTTCTCGATCTTGGCGGCTGGATCCCAGCGACGGAGTACTGAAGCACGTCGGGTGGGCGTTGCTTCGCGATGGCGTAAGCGCCACCCTTGACACGCTTCACTCCGACCATGGGGCCGGCATTTGTGAGGAGGCCGGGCGAAGTGGGCGAACGGTGGCGTGCAGCATGGTCGTGCAACCCGCCTGCAACTTGCGACGGGGAGACCAGATCCGTCTCGGTCCTTCAGGGTCAACAAGCGCCGAGTGAATGCGCTGGTGAGAGGGTGCCCCCGGCAGGATTCGAACCTGCGACCCTCCGCTTAGGAGGCGGATGCTCTATCCCCTGAGCTACGAGGGCGGGCCGAGACAGTCTATCGGCCGCGGGCCCACCCCCGTGCCCCGCCCGCGTCTACGCTCGACACCGTGAGCAATCTCGACGCGAAGCCGGCCGAGATGCGGTGCCACGCGGCCACGCACGCCGGCCCGACCACGATCAGGCTCGAGCCGCGCGAGGTGCCGCTGGGCGGGATCCGCGCCATGCAGGTGAGTCGTACCCTGCCGCACCGCCAGCTTCCCACCGTCGGCGCGTGGTGCTTCCTCGACCAGTTCGGGCCGCAGCGCACGGACATGGTCGTCCTGCCGCACCCGCACACCGGCCTGCAGACTGTCACCTGGCCCATCCAGGGCGAGATCCACCATCGCGACAGCGTGGGCAGCGACGTCGTCGTGAAGCCGGGGCAGCTCAATCTGATGACGAGCGGGCCGGGCATCGCGCACTCGGAGATCTCGCTCGGCGAGTCGCCACTTCTGCACGGCCTGCAGCTCTGGGTCGCGCTCCCCGAGGCCGCCGCCACGCACACCAGACCGACCTTCGAGCAGCACACCGACCTTCCCATCTACGACGGCGACGGCGTGCGCGCCACTGTGGTCGTGGGGGAGTTCGCCGGGACGGCGTCGCCCGCCACCACCTACACGCCGCTGCTCGGCGCCCAGCTCGGCCTCGACGCGACGCGAGCCGACACCGTCGTCCCCCTCAACCCGGACTTCGAGCACGCCGTCCTCGTCCTCACCGGCCGGGCCACCGTCGACGGCACCGAGCTCGAGTCGGGCCCGCTGCTCTACCTCGGCACCGGCCGCTCCGAGCTCAGGCTCCGTACAGACACGACGGGCACCACGCTCTTCCTCCTCGGCGGCGAACCGTTCCCCGACGATCTCGTCATGTGGTGGAACTTCGTCGGCCGCAGCCACGAGGACATCGTCGCCGCGCGGGAGGAGTGGGAGCGGGCGGGTCAGGAGCGCTTCGGCACGGTCGCCGGACACGGCGCCGATCGCATCCCCGCGCCGCCCCTGCCGCCGTTGCGCCTCACCCCGCGCCGGCGACGGCCCCCAACCGGCTGAAACGACGCAAGCCGTACCCTTCCGGCCGCTCCGTGCGATGACGCCTGTGAGGCGCAGCGCGCGCACGTGGAGGGCAGCTGTCCATCGGAGCGGAGTTCGACGGGGTGATCCTCGCGGCGCGTGCGGGCGCGCCGTGGGCCTTTGAGCGCCTGTACGCCGATCTCGCACCGGTCGTCGCCGGCTACGCGCGGCTGCAGGGATCGCAGGAGCCCGAGGACGTGACCAGTGAGGTCTTCCTCGGCGTCTTCGCCGGCCTCGGGTCCTTCACCGGATCGGAGCAGCAATTCCGGTCGTGGGTCTTCACCATCGCGTACCGCCGGGTGACCGACGAGCATCGACGGCGGTCGCGGCGGCCGGCGACGGTGGACGTCGACCTCGAGGTCGTCGACCAGGTCGGCGGTGACGCCGAGGAGGACGCCCTCGAGGCGCTCGGCCGGCGCCGCGTGCACGAGCTGTGCGCCGGCCTGTCGGCGGACCAGCGCGAGGTCGTGCTGCTGCGGATCCTCGGTGACCTGAGCGTCGAGGAGGTGGCCGGCATCGTCGGCAAGTCGGCCGGCGCCGTCAAGGCACTGCAACGACGGGGGCTGAGCGCGTTGCGGCGACGACTCGACCGGGAGCGCGTATCCAGATGAGGCGTGTGGGCGATGGCAGGACTGACATGACACCAACAGCCGCACCTGACGACGCGACGGTCGAGGCGATCCTGCAGCACACGTGGATCCCGTCCGGCGGAGAGGGCTGGGCCGAACTCGCGGCACTGTCGGATGCGGTCGACGCCATTCGAAGGAGTGCAGATGAAGCCGTTCCCCCCACGGCCGAGCTCGCCCGCCGCATCGCCCTGGGTGACTTCGCCGGGGTCACGCCGGCACCGCCGATCCGCCCGCACGGAGTGCGCGCCCGCCTCGCCCGGAGGTACGCGATGATGAGCCTCCGCGCACGACTGGTCGCCCTGGTCGCCGTCCTCTTCACCGGAGTGACAGGCGTGGCCGCTGCTGGCGCCCTGCCCGGTCCGGCGCAGGACGGGTTCGAGACGGTGGTCGAGTCGGTGACGCCGATCGAGTTCGACGACGGCGCCCCGCCGAGCGACGGCGCCGAGTTCGGCCAGGACGTCTCCGAGGACGCGCAGGACGACGGCGTCGACGGCCAGGAGGTCAGCGAGGACGCCCAGGAGCTGGGCAACCGGCCCGACGACCCTGGCGCGGGCCACGAGCCGGAGCTGCCGGACCTGCCGACCACCGTCCCGACGACGCCCGGCGAGCACCGGCCGGACGAGCCCGGCCGTCCCGAGGACGGGGACCAGGGTCAGCCCGACGAGGGCGATCAGGGCCAGGACGAGAACGGCCAGAGCGACGAGCACCGGCCGGAGCAGGGCGACCAGGGTCAGGACGACGCCGGCCGGCCCGAGCAGGCCGTCCCGGACCAGGCCCAGGACGACCAGGGCGACCAGGGCGAGGACGGCGACCAGGACGGAGACTGACCCGCCGAAGCGTCGCACCGGCCCCTCCACCCCACCATGTAGACGGCCGGTGCGCGGCGGTCACGACGGATCCCGTCGGCCGCAGGAGTGAGCGCCTGGTTGGACCTCCCTGCCCCGCCAGGCGCTCACTCGTCGCCGACCAACCGCTTCAATACGCGGTCATCCCGAGCACCTCCTGCACGTCCGCCAGCGTCGACGAGGCCAGCGCCGACGCCCGCTCGGCCCCGTCGGCCAGCAGCCTCCCGACCAGCCCAGGCTCCGCCGCCAGCTCCGCCCGGCGTGCGCGGACCGGCCGCAGCTCCTCGTTCACGGCCTCGGTGACCAGCGCCTTCAGCGCCGCCGACCCGCCCGGGCCGACCCGCTCCGCGACCACGGCCGGCGCCAGATCCAGGCACAGCGCCGCGATCTCGACCAGCGACGACACCCCCGGCCGCCGATCAGGCTCGTAGGTCACCGCACGTTCGGAATCGGTCACCGACCGCCTGATCAGCCGCGCCGTCTCGTCGGCGGACGCCTTCAGGGCGATCGCGTTGCCACGGCTCTTGCTCATCTTCCGGCCGTCGATGCCGAGCAGCCGGGGTGACGGCGACAGCAGCGCCTGCGGTTCGCGGAAGACCGGGCGGCCGCCGGCGTAGCGCTCGTTGAACCGCCGCGCGATGAGCCGCGTCTGCTCGACGTGTGGCAGCTGGTCGTCGCCGACGGGGACCAGGCTGCCGTGGCAGAACAGGATGTCCGCCGCCTGGTGCACCGGATACGTGAGCAGCAGCCCGCTGATCGCCGCCAGCCCGGACGCGGCCGCCTCGTCCTTCACCGTCGGGTTGCGCTGCAGCTCGGCCACCGTGGTCAGCGACAGGAACGGCAGCATCAGCTGGTTGAGGGCCGGGACGGCGCTGTGCGCGAACACCGTCGTCAGCTCGGGGTCAATGCCCGCGGCGAGGTTGTCGAGGACGACCTCGCGCACGTTGTCGGCGATCTCACCGGGCGACAGCCGGTCGGTGATCACCTGGTAGTCGGCGACGACGAGGAAGGTCTCGACGCCCTGGCGCTGCAGCCGGACGCGGTTGAGCAGCGTGCCGAAGTAGTGCCCGAGGTGCAGCGGGCCGGTCGGCCGGTCGCCGGTGAGGACGCGGTAGCGCCCCGGATCGGCCGCCACCTGGGCCGGGTCGGCCAGCAGCGGTGTGTCGAGGGTGGTGGTGAGGGTCATGACGCTCTCCGTTCGGTGGACGGGCCACCGCGAGAGCTGTCACCGATCCGGCCGCCGTCGCGGCGGCCGGTGAGCATGCTGAAGGGGGCCGCCTACGAAGGCAGCCACCACACCAGCACGAGGGACTTCACGAGTCCATCGTAACGCGTCGTTCGTCAGCCGATCGGCGTGCAGTTCACCCCGAGCTGCGTCAGCCCGGCGACGAAGCCGGCCGTCAGCTCCGCGGCCTGCGTGACCTGCTCCGGCGTCGTCTCGGCGGTGCTGCCGGTCAGCGCCGTCCACGCCTGGGCGGCCTGGTCGCCGGTGACGACGACGGCGTTCGCCTGGGTCTGCTCGGCCTCCTCGGCCGGCAGCGGGACGTCGTGCACGGCGCCGACGAGCGCCCTGGTCCCGGCCTCGACGGCGGGGAGGTTGGCGACGTCGAGGCGCACCTCGGGGCCCTGCGCCATGATCGGCTGCTCGGCCGCCACCGTCGTGCACGCGTCGGTCACGCCGGTGGCCCAGTCGGCCAGCGTCCCGGACGGACGGGGGTCGCTGTCGGCCGCGGTGTCGTCCGAACCGCCGCTCGACGCGACCAGCACGATGCCGACGACCGCCGCCACCAGCAGGAACACCGCCGCTACACCCAGCGTGAGCTTGGTGCGGCGTGGCGGCGGGCGGTGGGTGACAGCCGAGGAGACGTCCTCGAGCAGTTTCACGACTCACACCTTTCGAGCCTGGCCTGGATCCGTTCGCTTCGTTGCCGGATCCCTCGCCCCCCGTGGACCGGCGACACTCTAAAGCATGCGCCTGCTCCGCACACGACATACCCGCCGGGGGCGGAGGCACCCGGGTCGGACGAAGCGGACGGCCTGCGGTTAAACCTGCGGCCCTCTTCGGCTTGCCTCCCCACGCGGACGGGGTCGGCGAACTACCGTGCGTGGTGTGAGGCATCCGGTTCCCCAGCTACCGCGCCCGTGAGCGCGATGCGCAGCGACGCCGTCGCCGGTCCCGCCCCGACCCGCGCGGAGATGGTCGCTCACGCCGTCGAGCAGTGGAGCGAGGAGCTCGCCACGCTCGGCGGGCGGGACCCGCTGCTGTCCTACCGCGACCTCAAGGTGGGCACGCTCGACCTCGCGGCCGCCGAGCCCGAGGCGCGCAAGCTGCTGCTCGAGGGCGAGCCCGTGCTCGTCTCCAAGCTCTTCCCGTACGAGCCGCTGCGCACGTCGGCGCTGCGCTCGGTGCGAGCCATCCGCGACAAGTCCCGCGAGCTGGCCGAGGAGCGCGGCCTCGCCGTCTGCTACCTCGCCGTGGGCATCGCGACCTGGGCGAATCCGTTCGCGGCCCGACGTCCCACGGCGCCGGTCATGCTCCGCTCGGCGGTGGTCGAGGCGCGCGACCCGGCCGAGACCGACTTCAGCATCACCATCGCCGACGACCCGTTCGTCAACCCGGTCCTGCTGTGGGCGCTGGACTCCCAGCTCGGCCTGCGTTTCGCCACCGACGACCTGCGCGACCCGGCCGGCCGGCTGCGGTACGCGACGGTGGTCGAGCGGCTGCGCGAGTTCGCCCCGCCGCACGTGGTCGACGGGTTCGCCATCGCGCACCGGGCCGTGCTCGCTACGTTCGCGACGGTGCCGCTGGCGCTCAGCCGCGACCTCGCCGCGCTCGGCGTCGACCTGCAGCAGCACGACGTCGTCGCGGCGCTGGCCGGCGACCCCGCCGCGCTGTCCGCCGTCTCTCGCCCGGGCGCACCGGGCGAGCTGCGCTACCGCGTCCTCGACACCGACAGCGAGCAGGACGACGTCGTCGCCGCGGGCGCCGGCGACGGTCACCTGCGGGTCGCCGCGGCGCCGGGCACGGGCCGCACCCAGACGGTCGCCGCGCTGGTGGCGGAGCTGGTCGGACGGGGTCAGCGGGTGCTGGTCGTGGGCGAGAAGCGCACCGTCCTCGACGACCTCGTCACCCGGCTCGACTCCGTCGGCCTGCGCGACCTCGTGCTCGACGCGGGCCGCACACCCGCCCCTGACGCCGTCCAGCAGATCGCCGAGATCGCCCGCCGGCTGACCCGGGCACGGCCCGGCGAGTTCGAGCACATCACGCCCGGCACCGCGGCCACGCTGGCCGGCGAACTCGACGCGTACCGCGACGCCATCCACCAGATCCGCCAGCCCTGGGGCTCGACGGCGCATGAGGCCATGGTGCTGGTCGCGACGGCGCAGGAGTTCGCCCGGACGTCCGCGCGGGTCGACCCCGACGTCCTGGCGCGGGCGGGCAGCACGGCGCACGTCCGGCTGCAGCTGCGCGACTTCGCCAACATCGAGGGCCTGACGCTGACGGAGACCGGGTCGCCCTGGTTCGGCTCCGACGTCCCCGACCTCCGGGCCGCCGACGCGCTGCTCGGCACCGTCACCGAACTGCGCGAACGGGCGCTGCCGCGACTGAAGAACGCCGCCACCCGGGCCGCCGTCGAGGTCGGCGTGGCCGGGCCGAGCACCGTCGCCGAGTGCCTCGAGACCGTCGACCTGCTGTCCTCGGTCGGGCGGACCATCGAGACGCTCGGGGCGCAGATCTGGGACGAGCCCATCGCCGACCTCGCCGCCGCCACCGGCGACCGCGCCTACCGCACTGAGCACGGCGCCGAGGCCGGCTTCTTCGCCCGGCGCAAGCTGCGCAAGCGCCTCGCCGACCTCACCGGCAAGTCCGGCGGGCAGCACCGTCAGCGCCAGCACGAGGGCCTGCTCGCCGCGCAGCAGCAGCTGGCGACGTGGAAGGAGCGGTCCCGCGACGGCAAGGCGCCGCGGACCGGCCCGCATCTGCTCAACGCCGTCGACGCCGCGAAGGGTGTGCGGCACGCGCTGGCCGAGCTGGCCGCCGGCAACCCGCGCGCGGGCGACCTCGAGGAGCTGTCGTTCGCCGACGTCGCGAAGCGGCTGGACGAGCTGATCGCCGACGCCGGCCACCTGCGCTCGCTGCCCCGGCTGTACGAGCTGCAGGCCGAGCTGTCCGCGGCCGGCCTCGACGACCTCATCGCCGAGCTGCGCCGCCGCGGCCTGGGTGCCGAGCAGGTCGAGGCCGTCTTCGACTACGCCTGGTACTCCTCGCTGCTGGACTTCTGGCGCTCGACCGACCCGGCGCTCGGCCGGTTCGACCGGTACGCGCACGACCGGCGGCTCGAGGAGTTCCGCGCCGCCGACATGGTCGAGGTGCGCGCCGCCGCGGGCCGGGTGCTCGAGGCCCGGCGCGGCCGCTTCGCCGACGTCGCCGAGCAGCACGAGGGCCAGGCCGCCGTCCTGACGGAGTCGCCCGACGGCGCGCTGCCGCCGACGCCGCGGGCGCTGGTCGAGGAGGCGCCGGAGCTCGCGCTGGCGACGGTGCCGTGCTGGGTGGTGTCGCCGCTGTCCGTGGCCGAGCTGCTGCCGCCGCGCCGGCTGTTCGACGTCGTCATCGTCGAGGACGCCGGCCGGCTCGCCGTCGCCGAGGCGGTCCCGGCGCTGGCCCGCGCGGCCCGTGTCGTGCTCGTGGGCGACGACGACGTCGCGCGCCCGCCGTTCACCACCGCCGTCGAGCCCGCGCCGGACCCCGACGAGCAGGAGGGGCCGTGGGCGCAGGACCCGCCCGCCTCCGTCGTCGACCTGCTCCGCGGCTCGCTCCCGGAGCGGCTGCTGACGGGGCAGCACCGCGTCCGCGACGACCGGCTGATCGGCTTCGCGGCCCGCACGACGCACGCCGCCCGGCTGACGACGGTGCCCGGTGTCGGCGGCGCGGACCGCGTGATCATGGAGATCGTCGACTCCGACCCCATCGCCGACGACCCCGTCGACAGCTCGTCCGACGAGGTCGCCCGCGTCGTCGAGCTCGTCCTCGACCACGTCCGCAAGCGCCCGCACGAGAGCCTCGGTGTGGTGACCCTCGGGCCGCGGCACGCCGAGCGGCTGGACGTCGCGTTGCGGCACGCGCTGATCCGCGCCCCCGAGGTCGCGCCGTACCTGCGCGGCGACCGCGCCGAGCCGTTCTTCATCAAGGACGTCGAGCGGGTGTCCGGCGACGTGCGCGACGCGATCATCCTGTCGCTGGGCTACGGCCGGTCGGTCGACGGGCGCATCCTGTACCGCTTCGGCGCGCTGGGCCGCCCCGGCGGCGAGCGACGGCTCACCGCGGCGACCCTGTGCTCGCGCGAGCGGCTCACCGTCGTCGCGACCTTCGGCGCCGACGACCTCAGCCCGCGGCGGCTCACGACGCCGGGCGCGCAGGCGCTCGGGCAGTTCCTGGCGTACGTGCAGCAGGGCCCGCAGCCCGACTGGGTCGAGGGCTCCGGCTCGGCTCCGGCCCGCTCCGGCGTGCTGGCCGAGACCGTCGCCGAGCGGCTGCAGGAGGCCGGCGTCGCGGCCGAGGTCGTGCTCGACCACGGCGGGCCCGGTGGTGTCGCCGTCGCCGTCCGGCACCCCACGCGGCGGTCGCGGTTCGTGCTGGCTATCGAGACCGACGGCGAGACGTACGCGGCCCGGCGCAGCGCCCGCGAGCGTGAGCGGCTGCGGCAGGAGCAGCTGACCCGGCTCGGCTGGACGGTGCACCGCATCTGGTCCGCTGCCTGGGCGGCCGACCCCGACGCCGAGACCGAGCGGCTGCTGGCGGCGTACGAGCAGGCCGTCAAGGACGCCGACGCCTACGACTGGGCGGTCGCGGCGGCCGAGGCCGACATCGTCGCCGGCATGCCCGAGGAGGAGCCCGCGGCGGCCGCAGCTGACGCCGTCGCCGAGGACGGGAAGGCCGCGGACGAGAAGGCCGCCGACGACACCTCCGCGGCGGAGGAGCCCGCGCCCGAACGGCAGGGCGATCGGCCGCTCATCGTCAGCGGCCGCGCGGTCAGCGACTACACCGGCCGCGAACTGGCCTCGCTCGCCCGCTGGACCGAGTCCGACGGCGTCGCCCGGCGGGTGGACGACGTGGTGACGCTGCTCGCCGCGGACCTCACGCTGGACGCCGCCGACGCCCGCACCACCGACGTCCTGCGTCACGCCGTCCGGGTCGCCCGCGCCGGCTCGCCCGCCTGACGCACCCGCCTCACCCGCCCGCCCGCGCTGGGCTGCCCAGCGCGGGCCGGGCTCTGACCTGCCGGATCCTGGAATCCGTCGCCGACGGCCGGGGGCAGTGTTCTACGCTGGTGATCTTCCAGCAGGTATGTCGTTCAGGGGGAGCGGATAGCCGTGCGCGTCGCCGAGATCATGACCAGTGCCACCATCACCGACTCGACCACGGGAACGCTGCGCAGCGCCGCGGAGTTGATGTGGAAGCAGCAGACGGGGTCGCTGGTCATCGTCGACGGCGACACCATCGCCGGCATCATCACCGAGCGCGACGTCCTGCGAGCGGTCGGCCGTGGGGCCGACCCCGACCAGGAGCCGATCGCCGACGTCATGACCCGCGACGTCATCACGGCCGAGCCCGACACGCACGTGCGTGACGCGGCGCGGCTCATGGCGCAGCACTGGATCCGCCACCTGCCCATCGTCGACGACGGGCGGCTGGCCGGCATCCTCAGCCAGCGCGACGTCATCGGCGTCTTCGCGGCGCTCTGGTACGAGAACGGCGTGCCCGAGATCGACGTCGACAACCTGGTCCGCGAGCGCCGGCTGGCCCGCATCGAAGCGGGCGACCTGGACTGAGCGGTCCGCCCCAGCCACGAGAGGAACCACGGGCATGAGCAGCGCATCCGGGTGGGAGGACGACCTCGAGGTCCTGCCCGACACCACCACCGACGAGCGTCCCACCGGCTGGGGCGAGGACGACTCCTCCAACGACACGAGGCTGCTGGAGGAGCGCCCGCCGCACTGGTGACCGTGCCGAGTCCGCTCAGACGCGGTCGCGCAGGGAGTCGCGGATCTCGCGGAGCAGGATGATGTCCTCCGGCGGCACGGACTCCTCGGCCGCCTCCGGCTCGCTCGCGCGCATCTCGCGCAGCTTGTTGATGGGCGTGATGATGAGGAAGTAGATCGCCGCGGCGACGCACAGGAAGTTGAAGACCGCCGCGAGGACGAGGCCGAACGAGAAGTCGGCCTCGTTGATGGTGAAGTTGCCGACGGCGGCCAGGTTCGGCTCGCCGAAGATCGCCGCGATCAGCGGGTTGATGAGCCCGTTGACGATCGCGTTGACGATCTGGGTGAACGCGGCGCCGATGACCACGGCAACCGCCAGATCGACGACGTTGCCCCTGCTGATGAAGTCTCTGAAGCCCTTGAGCATCCGTTGCAACCCTTCTCCCGTCCAGACGCTTGGCCGGGCACACCTTAGCGGCTGAAAGACCGTGATCAGGGGACATCAGGGCACACCGACGGTGAACGACAGGCGCGCGGCGACGGCGGCAGCGGCGAGGTCGGCGGCCTGGGCCGGGCTGGCGGCGACGAGGACGAGGGCGCCCTCGGCGAGCGTGGAGCCGGCGGCCGACGGCAGCGCCAGCACCGGCACGTCCGCCGCCACGACGGACGTGCTCGCGACGCCGTCCAGCGACGTCGCCAACAGGTCGATGCGGTCGCCCGGACGGAGGTAGGTCGCGGCTCCGGCGTCGGCCACGCGCACCGGCGCGGCGACCACGTCCCCGGCCGCGTCCCAGCCGTCGAGCAGTCCCGGTCCGAGGATGCGGCGGTCGGTGATCGGCTCGCCCGCTCGCACGGGCGCGGCGAGCAACGCGCCAGGCGCCGACGCCGCGTCGACGACTCCGGCCGGGACGGCGGACGCCGGAAGTCCCACCGTTGCGAGGTCGGCGGCGCTCAGCACCGTGCCGCCGGGCAGGTCGTGGGCCGCCACGACCACGTCGACCGTGTCCGGCGGGGCGGGCGACGCGGCCTCGATGGCGAACGCGACGGCGGCAGCGGCCAGCCCGCCGGCCAGCAGGCGGCGATGCCAGCCGGCGGTGCGAATGAGGTGTCGCAGGGCGGAGCGGGGGTCGTCCATGCGCACGACGCTAGGTGCGCCGGACCCCGTCGATCCGGCTGTCCACAGGCCGAGTTCGCCCGCGGGCGGCCTGTGGACGGGACGCGGCTCGCCTCAGGCGGCGGGAGACGAGGCCTTCGAGCCGGACGACGAGCTCGAGGACGTCGACGAGGAGTCCTTCTTCGAGGACGAGTCGCCGCTCTTCTTGCTGCCGGAGTCGGACGAGCTGGACGAGGACTCCTTGGAGCTGCTGCTCGCCGGGGTGCTGGAGGACGACGTGGCGCGGCTGTCGTTGCGGTAGAAGCCGGAGCCCTTGAACACCACGCCGACGGCGGAGAACACCTTGCGCAGGCGGCCGCCGCACACCGGGCACTCGGTCAGGGCGTCGTCGCTGAACTTCTGCACCGCCTCGAGCGGCTCGCCGCAGTCAGTGCAGACATATTGGTACGTGGGCACGTTGCCAGATCCTCCCGGTCAGCATCGAAGGTCGATGGCTTCTAGCACTCTCAACCCTCGACTGCCAAGAATAATGCCCGGTCCTGTGCGGCCTTGTCCACGCGGCCGGTCACCAGGGTCGCATGGTGAACACGACGCCGACCGCCGCCACCGCCCACAGCACGCTGGCCAGCGTCCCGATGATGAACCGCTCGGCGGCGGCCGGTCTGCGCAGCTCCGGGTAGCGGCCCAGGCCCTTGACGCCGAGCACCAGCGCGAGCCCTTCGGGCCAGCCGGCCAGCAGCGTGACGGCGACGGCGACCCGTTCGAGCGCGCCGATGGAGGTGCCGCCGCGCAGCGTCTGCGGGTCCGAGACGTTCGCTGACGCGTCGCCCACCTCGCCGTCGTCGTCGATGACGCCGGTCTTGCGGTCGGCGACCCGCAGCAGCGCCGTCGCGACCAGGCTGCCGCCCGTGACCGCGGCGGCGATGGCGGCCGCCCGCGCGACGGTGAGCAGGGTGTCGCCGGCCGGGTCGCCGGCCAGGCCGAACAGCGCGGCGGCCACGACCAGCACGATCGGGACGGCGGCCGCTGCCAGCCAGGTGCCGGTGGTCGCACCGGGCCGGCGCTCGACCAGGTACCACACGATGCCACCGGCCACGGCCGCCACACAGAGCAGGACCACCGCCACCACCGTCATGCGGCGGCCTCGTGCAGCAGGCGCGCCACGACCGGCCGCGCGTCGCGTTCCTGCTGCCAGAGCGCGACCGACAGCCGCTGCCCGACGGCCTGCCGGCTCACGCCCAGGATCTCGGCGGCCTCGGCGAAGGTGTGCCCGGCCTCGACGAGGTCGATGGCGGCCCAGCCGGCCGGGCTGCGCCGCGAGACCACCGCCGCCAGCAGGGTCAGGACGGCGTCGGCCTCCTGCGCCCGTTCGGCCTCGGCTCCGACGACGGCGACGTGCTGCGGGCGCTGCTTGGCGGTGTCGAGCGCCTCGCGAGCGTGGACGAACGCCGGGCCGCGGGCCGAGCGCGTGCTGGCCGGCAGCGGCTCCTCGACCGGCCCCGCCCCGATGCCGACGCTCCACGCGTCGGCACGCAGCAGCAGCCGCGCGGCGTCGACGGCGGCCGCGGGCTCGGCGAGGACGCCCTGGAACTCGTCGCCGGCGGTGCGCTCGAACGCGAGCAGCGGCTCGTGGACCAGCTGCTTCAGCGTGGACAGGGCATCCTCGACCAGGTCGCGGCTGCGGCGGCTGCCGCGCTGGTCGACGGTCAGGACGAAGGGCACAGTGCAAGGCTACGACCTGGCGTCCACTCCCGCAAGGTTCAGAACTTGCATCGCGCCATGAAAGGACCACACCTTGACCGCAGGCTGACGCCGTCGTCGGCCGCCATGACGGGCATCAGCAGGGCTTGATCGGTCGCCTACTCTGTCCCGGTGACTCGTCGCCGCCTCGCCGCTGGGCTCGCCGTCCTGGCGGGTCTGGTCGTGCTGGCGCTCGTCGCCTCGGCCTCCGTCGGCGTCTGGTCGGTGCGCCGCGCGTACCCGGAGTACGACGGCACGGCCGAGATCCCGCGGCTGTCGGCGGGCGTCGAGGTCATCCGCGACGAGAACGGCATCCCGCACATCTATGCCGACACCCCCGAGGACCTGTTCCGGGCCCAGGCGTACGTGCACGCGCAGGACCGGTTCTGGCAGATGGACTTCCGCCGCCACGTCACGTCGGGCCGGCTGTCGGAGCTGTTCGGCGAGGACCAGGTCGAGACCGACGCGTTCGTGCGGACCCTCGGCTGGACCCAGGTCGCGCGCGCCGAGCTGCCGCTGATCAGCCCCGAGGGCCGCCGCTACTTCGACGCGTACGCCGACGGCGTCAACGCCTGGCTGGACCAGACCGACGGCGGCGAGCGCGGCCTGGCGTACACCCTGCTCGGGCTGACCGGCGGCGACGACGCACCCAGCCGCTGGACGCCGGTCGACTCGCTGAGCTGGCTCAAGGCCATGGCGTGGGACCTGCGCGGCAACATGCAGGACGAGATCAGCCGGTCGCTGCTCGCCGCGAGCGGGCTGCCGGTCGACCGCGTCGAGCAGCTCTGGCCGGACTCGCCGGCCGGGCTGGCGCCGCCCATCGTCCCCGACGAGTACGTGTCGCCGCGGCTGCCCGAGGCGCTGACCGGCACCGACGGCGCCCCCGTCCCGCTGCCGCCCGAGGCCGTGGACGCCATCGAGCAGGCCGCCGACGGGCTCGACGCGGCACCGGTGACGTTCGGCGACGGCGACGGCGTCGGCTCCAACTCGTGGGTGGTCGGCGGCGACCTCACCGAGTCCGGCGCACCGCTGCTGGCCAACGACCCGCACCTGGCGCCGTCGATCCCGTCCATCTGGTACCAGGTCGGGCTGCACTGCCGCGAGGTCGGGCCGGCCTGCCCGTTCGACGTGGTCGGCTACTCGTTCGCGGGGCTGCCGGGCGTCATCATCGGGCACAACCAGGACGTCGCGTGGGGGTTCACCAACCTCAGCCCCGACGTCACCGACCTCTACCTCGAGCAGATCCGCGGCAACTCCTACCGCGTCGGCGACGACTGGCTGCCGCTCGAGGTCCGCGAAGAGACCATCCGGGTGGCCGGCGGCGACGACGTCACCATCACCGTCCGCAGCACCCGCCACGGGCCGCTGCTGTCCGAGCGCGACGACGACATCGAGGACATCGGCGCGGACGCCGAGGTCGAGGGCGAGCCGCCGCCGGGCGGCAGCTCCGACGACGGGTACGAGGTCGCCCTGCGCTGGACCGCGCTCGACCCCGGCCGCACGGCCGACGCGATCTTCGCACTGAACCGGGCCACCGACTGGGACTCGTTCCGCTCGGCCGCCGCACTGTTCGACGTGCCGTCGCAGAACCTCGTCTACGCCGACACCGAGGGCAACATCGGCTACCAGGCCCCGGGCCGCGTGCCCGTGCGCACCACGTACGACGGTCGCTACCCCGTTCCGGGCTGGACCGGGCAGTACGAGTGGGCCGGCTACATCCCGTTCGCCGCCATGCCCAGCGTCCTGAACCCGATGCAGGGCTATGTCGTGACGGCGAACCAGCCGGTCACCAGCGACCGCTACCCGTTCCTGCTGACCGCCGACTTCGACCCCGGCCACCGTGCCGGGCGCATCAACGACCTGATCGCCGCGGCAGCCGGCGACGGCGACCCGCTCGACGCCGCGGACATGGCCGCGATCCAGATGGACGCGCACAGCGACGCCGCCGACATCCTGGTGCCGTACCTGCTCGAACTCGAGGCGCCGCAGGGCTACTACGGCGACGGGTTGCGGCTGCTGCGCGACTGGGACCGGTCGATGTCGCCGGACTCCTCCGCGACCGCCTACTTCAACGCCGTCTGGCGCAACCTGCTCGAGCTGACCTTCCACGACGACCTGCCCGAGGACGAGTGGCCCGACGGCGGCGGGCGCTGGTTCGAGGTCATGCGGCACCTGCTGCAGCACCCGGACGACCCGTTCTGGGACGACGTCACGAGCGAGGGCGGCACCGAGACGCGCGACATCGTCCTGGTCGAGGCCGCCCGCGACGCCCGCGACGAGATGACCATGGAGCAGGGCAAGGACGCCTCGAAGTGGGAGTGGGGCCGGCTGCACGCCCTGGAGCTGACGGAGCAGACGTTCGGCACGTCCGGCATCGGGCTGGTCGAGTGGATGTTCAACCGCGGGCCGGTCGAGGTCGGCGGCGGCGGGTCCATCGTGCTGGCCAACGCCTGGGACGCCGCCGAGGGCTACGAGACGGTCTGGTCGCCGTCCATGCGCATGATCGTCGACCTCGACGACCTCGACGCGTCGCGCTGGATCGACCTCACCGGCATCAGCGGCCACCCGTTCCACGACAACTACGAGGACCAGACCGAGCTCTGGCGCGACGGCGAGACGCTGCCGATGCGCTGGGACGAGGACGGCATCCGCGAGGCCGGCGAGCACACCTTCACCTTCGAGCCGCCCGAGCCGACCGACTGACGACGCCGGCCGGGCGACGGGTTCGATTCCGTGCGCGCCACCACCTGGTTCCGTGGCCGTCCACGGACGGCCAACTCAGCGCAGCCGCTGGGCTCCACTGGGGGTGGCGGCGGCGTCGACGGGGACGTCGTGCGGCTCGCGGGGGATCGGGATGTCGAGCACCTCGCCGTCGTGCAGCAGGACGCAGGTGAACACCGGTGGCGACACCGCGAGCTGGCGGGCCAGCACGCGGTCGTACGACCCGCCGCCGCGCCCCAGCCGGTGACCGTGCCGGTCGACCGCCAGTCCCGGCACCAGGAGCGCCGACGCCGACGCCACCGCCGCGGGACCCAAGCGGTCGCCGTCGGGCTCCAGCAGCCCGCGCGCGGCCGTGACCAGACCACGTGGTCCGGTGTACGCGGCCCAGTCGAGGTCGCCGTCGGGCAGCAGCACCGGCAGCAGCACTTCGACGCCGTCGTCGCTGAGCGCCTCGATGAGCGGGCCGGTGCCGGGCTCGCGGCCCACCGACACGTAGAGGGCGACGGTGTGCGCTCTGGCCAGCTCTGGAAGGGCCAGGACGACGTCGCGCAGGCCCTGTCCGGCCGCCGCGAGCGCCGTCGCGTCGAACTCGGAGCGGCGGGCGAGGATGCGCTCGCGCAGCGCCCGTTTGGCCTCGCGCACCGTCGTCGTCACGCCTTCACCGTATGCCGCCCGCACGTCGCCCTTCAGCCTGTCCGCCGGGCTTTGTAGGGTGACGCCCATGACTCCAGCGCAGACGGAACAGGGCGGACCGGCCGGTGCGGTGACGAAGGTGGTCATCCCGGTCGCGGGCCTGGGCACCAGGTTCCTGCCGGCCACCAAGGCCACGCCGAAGGAGATGCTGCCGGTCGTCGACAAGCCGGCCATCCAGTACGTCGTCGAAGAGGCCGTCTCGGCGGGGCTCTCCGACGTACTCCTGGTCACCGGGCGCAACAAGGACGCCATCGAGAACCACTTCGACCGCGCCTGGGAGCTCGAGCGCGCGCTGGAACAGAAGGGCGACCAGGAGCGGCTGCGGCGGGTCATGAAGTCGCAGATCCTGGGCGACATCCACTACGTCCGCCAGGGCGACCCGCGCGGCCTCGGGCACGCGGTCCTGTGCGGCGCGCTGCACGTCGGCGACCAGCCGTTCGCCGTCATGCTCGGCGACGACCTCATCGACCCGCGCGACCCGCTCCTGCCGCACATGCTCGACGTGCAGAAGCGCTACGGCGGCAGCGTCATCGCGCTCATCGAGGTCGACCCGTCCCAGGCCCACCTGTACGGCTGCGCCTCCGTCGAGCCGGCCGAGGACGACGTCGTGCGCGTCACCGACCTCGTAGAGAAGCCCGAGCCGGGCACCGCGCCGAGCAACCTCGCCATCATCGGGCGCTACGTGCTGCACCCCGCCGTCTTCGACGTGCTGAAGAGCACCGAGCCGGGGCGGGGCGGCGAGATCCAGCTCACCGACGCCCTCAAGACGCTGGCCGGCATGCCCGCCGAGGACGGCGGCGGCGTGCACGCCGTCGTGTTCCGCGGCCGCCGCTACGACACCGGCGACCGCCTCGACTACTTGCGCACCACGGTCAGCCTGGCCAGCGAGCGCAGCGATCTGGGCAAGGACTTCCGGGCGTTCCTGCGCGAGTTCGTTGCGCAGCTTCCGCCCGAGGTTAAGGATGACTAGGTGAAGCGTGTCGCCGACCATCTGTCCGACATCCTCGCGGCGGTCCGGCCGCTGAGCGAGCTGGACTTCCAGCTGCTCGACGCGCACGGGTGCGTGCTGACCGAGGACGTCATCGCGCCCTGGTCGCTGCCGCAGTTCGACAACACCGCCATGGACGGCTACGCGGTGCGCGCCGACGACGTCGCGTCGGCGACGGCGGACGAGCCGGTCTCGCTGCCGGTCGTCCTCGACATCCCGGCCGGCGACACCCGGGTCAACGCCATCGGCCCGGGGCTGGCGGCGCGCATCATGACCGGCGCCCCCATGCCGGCCGGGGCCGACGCCGTCGTGCCGGTCGAAGAGACCGACGCCGGCACCGCGCGCGTGCGCATCATGACAGCGGCGAAGCCCGGCGCGCACATCCGCCGGGCCGGCGGCGACGTGCACGAGGGTGACGTCGTCATGGGCGCGGGCACCTACCTGGGTGCGGCGCAGATCGGCCTGCTGGCCGCCGTCGGGCGCGACCGCGTCGTCGTCCGGCCGCGGCCGCGCGTCGTCATCATCTCCACCGGCAGCGAGCTGGTCGAGCCCGGCTACCCCCTGACCACGGGGCAGATCTCCGACTCCAACTCGTTCACGCTGACCGCTGCCGCGCGCGAGGCCGGCGCCGTCGCGTACCGCATCCCGCCCATCCCCGACGACAAGGACCGCCTGCTCGGCCTCATCGAGGACCAGCTGATCCGGGCCGACATGGTCATCACCACGGGCGGGGTCAGCGCGGGCGCCTACGACATCGTCAAAGAGGTCCTCTCGCAGCTCGGCACGGTCAAGTTCGACAGCGTCGCCATGCAGCCGGGCAAGCCGCAGGGCTTCGGCACCATCGGCGACGACCGCACGCCGATCTTCGCGCTGCCCGGCAACCCGGTCAGCGCGTTCGTGTCGTTCGAGGTGTTCGTGCGCCCGGCCATCCGCAAGATGCTCGGCTCGCCGCGGCTGCACCGCGCCAGCGTCAAGGCCGTCCTGCAAGAGCGGCTGCGCTCGCCCGAGGGGCGGCGGCAGTTCGCACGGGCGCGGGTGCAGACGGCGACCGACGGGACGCATCAGGTGCGGCCCATCGGGGCGCAGCACTCGCACCTCATGGGCGACCTCGCCTACGCCAACGCGCTGATCGTCGTGCCCGAGCACATCACCGAGGTCGCGGCGGGCCAGGTGGTCGACACCGTCCTGCTGGAACGGCGGCGAGAGTGACGTCGTCGTCGGGGTTCACGCACCTCGATTCCGAGGGTGCGGCGCGCATGGTCGATGTGTCGGCCAAGGACGTGACGGTCCGGACGGCGACGGCGTCGGGCCGCGTGCTGGTGTCGCCGGCTGTCGTCGCGGCGTTGCGAGGCGGTGAGGTGCCGAAGGGCGACGCGCTCGCCGTCGCGCGGCTGGCCGGCATCATGGGCGCGAAGAAGACGCCCGACCTCATCCCGCTGTGTCATCCGCTGGCGCTGCACGGGGTGGACGTGTCGCTGACGGTGCTGGATGACGCCGTGGGTGTGGTTGCTGTCGTTCGGACCGCCGACCGGACCGGCGTCGAGATGGAGGCGCTGACCGCCGTCGCGACCGCAGCGCTCACCGTCGTCGACATGGTGAAGTCGATCGACAAGGGCGCGGTCATCACCGACATCCGCATCGAGGAGAAGACCGGCGGCAAGTCCGGGACCTGGCGGCGACCATGAGAGCACTGGTCGTGACGGTGTCGACGCGCGCGGCCACGGGGGTGTACGAGGACCGCGGCGGGCCGTTGATCGTCGCGGCGTTGTCGTCTGCGGGGTTCTCCGTTTCGGGCCCAGTCGTGGTGCCGGATGGTGCTCCCGTCGAGGCGGCGTTGCGGTCCGGGGTCGCCGACGGCTATGACGTCGTCGTGACCACCGGCGGCACCGGGCTCAGCCCCACCGACTTCACGCCCGAGATGACCCGCCGCGTGGTCGAGGTCGAGGTGCCAGGCATCGCCGAGGCCATCCGCGCGTACGGGGTCGCGCAGGGGGTGCCGACGGCGGCATTGTCGCGTGGGATAGCGGGCCGGGCCGGTCGGACGCTCATCGTCAACCTCCCCGGATCGCCTGGCGGAGTGCGCGACGGCCTCGCCGTTCTGGTTCCGGTGCTGGGGCACGCGGTGGACCAGCTGCGCGGGGGAGACCACGTGGGTTCGGGAGGTGCGTCGTGAGGTCGCGGTCCACCAGGCTCGGCTGGCCGGTCGAGCTGCACGAGGGCCCCGTCGGGCTGCGGCCGCTGCATGCGCGCGACCTGCGAGTCTGGTCCGAGGTGCGCCAGCGCAGCGAGGCCTGGCTGCGGCCGTGGGAGGCGACGCCCCCGCCGCCGGCCGATCCGTACACGATGTCGTTCCGGCAGATGGTCCGGCTGCACTCCGCCCAGGCCCGCGCCGACGAGTCGCTGCCGTGGGCCGTCACGTACCACGGGCGGCTGGCCGGGCAGCTCAACGTCTCGAACATCATCTGGGGCTCGGCCCGCATGGGGACGATCGGCTACTGGCTCGACGTCGACCTCGCCGGCCACGGCATCATGCCCACTGCCGTCGCGCTGGGCGTCGACTACTGCTTCTTCGTCGCCGGCCTGCACCGGCTCGAGGTCAACATCCGGCCCGAGAACCGCGCCTCCCTGCGGGTCGTCGAGAAGCTCGGCTTCCGTGAGGAAGGATTGCGGCCGAAGCTCCTGCACATCGACGGTGAGTGGCGCGACCACCGCTCGTTCGCGCTGACCGCCGAAGAGGTCCCCGAAGGACTCCTGCGACGGTGGCGTTCGTCGCGTCTGGCCCCCTGAGCTGGTTGCTTGGTGGTGCGCTGACCAGCGCTGATCACTGTGGGTGACCGATTCCGGGCGATTCATCACGCTCTGTTGCTATCTGTCTGTGCGATTATTGATCGGTAGCGCATCGTTTGCTGATTGTTTCGTCTCGGGGGATTCATGAACGACTCGGCAGGTGTGCGGCTCTGGAACGGCGCCATGCTTCCGACGCCGGGCGTCTTCCAGATCGATGCCGCCCACACGACCGCGGGCTTCGTCGCCCGGCACCTGATGGTCACCCAGGTCCGTGGCCGGTTCGAGAAGGTCGAAGGCACCATTCATGTGGCCGAGGACCCGCTCGACTCGTCCGCGAACGCCGTCATCGAAACCGGCTCCATCACCACCGGCGCGGCCGAGCGCGACGCGCACCTGCGCAGCGGTGACTTCCTGGACGTCGAGACGTTCCCGAAGATGAGCTTCATCTCCCGCCAGGTCCACGGCGGCTCGTCGGGCCCCAAGTGGGCCACCGTCAACGGCCAGATGGTCCGCCGCCGCCGTGGTGGCGCCGGCAAGTTCATCTGTGTCGGCGACCTGACGATCAAGGGCGTGACGCGCCCGATCGAGCTCGATGTTTCGATTGACGGCGTCAAGGGCGACCCCTGGGGCGGCGAGCGGCTCGCGCTGTCGGCGACCGGCGAGATCGACCGCGAGGCGTACGGCATGACCTGGAACGTGGCGCTCGAGGCCGGCGGCTGGCTGGTGTCGCAGAAGGTCCAGCTCGAGATCCGGGCACAAGCGATCAGGATGACCTGAGGTCACTCTGGTCACACCGGTATCGTCCGTTACGGACGACACACCGGGTCAGGTCCAACGTGTGGGTTGTCTCGCACCGTAGCGTTTTGGGCCATGGGATACAGCGGCCTCATCTATGCGGCGATCGTCGCAGCGTGGGCCGCTTTTCTCGTGCCCAAGTGGGTGCGCCGCAACGAGGAAGTCGAGCAGGCCCGCTCGGCCGATGTCGAACGTGGGGTGCGCGTACTGTCGCCTCGCCGTGGTCGCCCGCCGCAGGCCCCCCACGGCGCCGTCGTGGTCCCCCAGCCGGCAGGGGCGGTCGTGACGCCGTCGGTCGATCGTGACGTCTTCGCAGAAGCCGCAAGGCGCCGCCGTCGCATACTCTCGCTCCTGTTGGTGCTACTCGTGGTCTCTGCGGGCTTTGTCCTCGTGGGCCGCGCGCAGGCATGGCTGCCAGCCGGCCCGGGAGTACTGCTCTTTCTCTTCCTCGTCGTCGCCCGCCGCGCAGCCGTCACCCAAGCCCGCCGCCAGCGGATCGACGCCCGCCGTCGTGCGGCCTCGCGCAAGCGCGAGGCCCGTCAAGGCGGCGTCGTGTGGACATCCGAAACCGTGACCTCCGAGGCCGAGGAAACCGCCCCACGTCGGTTGGTCCTGCCAGACGAAGTCACCGAGCCGGCTGCCGCAGCCGAGGGCGAATGGTCGCCGGTGTCGGTGCCGCTCCCGACCTATCTCACCAAGCCCAAGGCAACCCGCCCCGCGGCCCGGAAGATCGATCTCGGCCAGCCCGGTGCCTGGACCTCCGGCAGACTGGACCCGGCTTCGTCCATCCAGCTCCCCCACCGCGCCCCCGCCGAGCAGCCGGCCGAAACCACCTCCACCGACGAAGTGGTCGACGAGCCCCGCCGCGCCGTCGGCGACTGACTCCCGATTGGGTCTCGGGCCGGTCCGGATGGTAAAGTCGCGGACGTTCTAGGGGCTGTGGCGCAGCTGGTAGCGCACCTCGTTCGCAACGAGGGGGTCAGGGGTTCGAGTCCCCTCAGCTCCACCATGTGATGAGTCGGGACATCGTTCATAGTGGACGAAAGGCCTGGCCAGCGGCCGGGCTCTCGTTCTTCGCTGCGTTAGTAGCATTGGAGCCGACCCGCCGCGGCCATCAACGATGTCTCGACTCATCTAACAACGATGTCGTGAACCAACACACTCTCAGCCCCACAAAGTGATGAGTCGGGACATCATTTAAGGTTCGCGCGCTCGGCGAGCGGCCGGGCTGCCATTTGTTGGTTGCGCCAGTAGTGCGGTCGATGGTGTGGGCGGCGGGGAGTCCGCCGGGTTGACCGATGCCTCGGTCGCCGACGAGTAATGATCATGATGCTCAGCCACCGGATGCACTGCACGAGCACGAGCTCCGGATAGATCTTGCTCGGCATGACGCCTATCTTCCAACTCAGAAGATGCGGCATCCAACCCGGGGCGCTTCAACCTGCTGACGACGTCAGTGCCGATGACCGGGTGTGTGCGGTGGCCGCCAGAGGTAGCCGGTGGTGCTCGCCTGGCCATGCGAGGATCTGCACATCGCTGCCGTCGGTGAATGTCCAGCGGGTGAAGTCGGACTGCCAGGTCTCGTTGGGCTCTTCGGCGCTGAACCGGCGCTGGGACGCACGACGCGGCGATATCTGCGCCGTTCGTATCCGCAAGCCGCGCTGTCGCCCAGCTGGACCAGATGATTGGCGAAGCCACCCACGAGATGATGCGCAACCTCGGCGTCAGCGTTGCCGACACTGTTGAGCGCCTTGTGACGTCACTGACGGAAGACCTGGCCCGACTACATCGCCGTTTGGGCCCTACCAGCTCTCCGGCTCGTACATCACGCTAAAGTCGGAGCGGTAGAGTTCGATCGGCGGCTTCTTGCCGGCGAGCACGGCTTCCTGCACCATGCTGAGTTTCATGTCGAGGACTCGCATTCCGCTCGCAATCTCTGCGACGGCCTCGATGCGATGGAACAGGTCGCGGTAGTCTCGCGCGAAGCGCGCCAAGGCCCGGAGTTTGGTTGCTGCGTCATCGAGGTGATGACCGTGCGGGTCGACAATTGAGGCAACAATCTTGCCACCGATCTCATGGAAGAACACGAAGTCGGGGTGCATCGAGCGCCAGTTCCCGTCTTGGTCGCGGTACGCGATACCGAGGGAGTCGAACGCCGCGCGTGACGGATTGCGGTACCACCCGCGCGCGTCAGGACGGGAGATCTCGGCGAGCACTACCTTGCGTTCCCACTCGTTCAGGTCGGTGAGTGGGAACTGACCGTCATCGTCCGACATCAGGTGAAGAGGTGCCAGCGGCGCAACAGTGAGCTGGCCGTATTCATCCTCGACCGAGAAACCCTCGATGCGGGTGCGCGGTGGCCGCAACGACCCGAGTTGTGGCTCGGTCGCCATCGCGCGAATGTCCTCGTATTCCTGCTGGCGTACGTCGGGAAGCCTCTTGATTGCGACGCGGTATTTGGCGAACAGCCTGTCGGTGAGTTCGAGCGCCTCGGCGTCAACCTTCTCGCGTACCTCCTTCACCGAGGCCAACGCGGAGGCACGAACATACGCCTCGCGGAGGCCGTCATCGTCGGTGTCGGGGTCGTCTGGGCCGGCGACGTGGTTGACGTACGACTGGGCGATATCCGACCCGAACGCCCTTTTCGCCGACTCGAACCCGGTTCGAATCGCGCGGTCGTCGGCCCGCTCGATGAACTCGTCATAGGAGAGCCCGCCCTTGCCATATCGGCCAGAGATCTCCTTTACGTGAACGTCCCAAACTTCCTGGACCGCCGCTTCGAGCTGCCTCGCGTAGCGGGTGGCGTACGCGTCGAGGATGCGGTGAAGCTCCTCTTCGACCTCCTTGAGCGCTCCCGGACGTAGCGCGTCGGTGGACAGCGCCTGGGCGAGTGCCACGAGACGCTTCATTGGCCTCGCTCCGCGCTGTGGAAGTGTTTCCGTGGGCAGTGTCTGCCACAGGTCCCAGACGGCCTTCGGGACGTTCGGGTTGGGCAGAAGCTCCTTGCCGTCGATGATGGCCTTCTTCTGTGCCCCGGGGATCTCCTCGAGCTCGCCCGTCAAGAACCGCACCACTTTCACAGCAGTCGTGCGGTCGAAAAAGGGGAGGATGCAATCGACCGCGTTCAAGCGCTCGTCACCTGGTACTCGGCGTGCAAGCGGACTGCGAACCATGCGGCCCAGCAGCTGCGTTATGTGAGTGTCGTCCTTCGCGGGCCGAAACGAAACCAGCACCTCTGCCCTTGGGCAGTCCCAGCCGGTGGAGATCGCGTCCTTGGCGACAAGCACTCGCACCTGATGCGAGTCCTGGACGCGCTGCGGTTCGATCCAGTCCACCTCCCACGCGCCAAACTTCTGTGTGGAGTGGTCACCGAGAACGTGCCGGATCGAGTTTGCTCGTAGTTCCGGGTATTCCGCGAAGATCGTGTCGAGCGCCAGCCCGACGTGGTCGTGGTCGGGCGTATTCGGGGTCTGCAGCACGAGGAGCGGGCGAACCGTCTCGTGAAGGCCCTGGGCATGCGCGTACGCCGCCCAGCGCTCGGCCGAGTCCTTCAGCTTGCGCGCCGCCCGGCGCACCAGCACCGAGTCAAAATTGCCGACCTCGTCGGGAATGTCGAGGACGAGCGTATCCTTCACGAGACCCGACTCTTGCACCCGGACGGGGTCGACGAGTATCGGCTTCAGCGTTTGGCGGTTCTTGGTGGCCTCGGCTTGCTTCATCGCGTTCTCGAAGTGGGCGATCGTCGCGGAAATGCCCCACACGATTGGGATGGCAGGCCGCACCCTAGTGCCGTTCACGAGTTTGCGGACGATCGTCGGCTTATCCGATGTGTCCTTTGAGTTGAAGCCGCGGTGCGCCTCGTCGAGCACGAGGTAGAGCGTGAGCTTCGGGTCCTCGATCGTGTTCGCGAGCGTCTCCCAGATCGTCCAGCCCTGATCGTCGGGGGTGGGCTGAAACGCGGCAAGCTGGCCGCCATTATCGGAGGACTCCACATACCCCCGGGTGAGTTTCGACGTTTTCGTGAGCTTTTGGGTGTTGAGGAAGTACACCTTGCCCGGGTCCAGTCGAGGGTGCGCAAACGGCGGCTCAATGTGTACGAGGTTGGAGTGCGTGAACTTCTCAGACGCCTGGATAAGGCGGTTGAATGTCTGCTTGTTCAGGTTGGGGTCGTCGGAGAACCAGAGCACAACAGCGCCGGGGTCGGGCGCGAAGTCGAACGAATCGCTGCCCCAGAACAGTGCCTCAATGGCGGCGGCTGCCATCACGGTTTTACCGGCCCCGGTCGTCGCGGCGAGGGAGAACGACGAGCGAACTGGCGTCATTGACTTCTTGTACAG
This sequence comes from Jiangella mangrovi, assembly GCF_014204975.1. Lineage (NCBI taxonomy): Bacteria > Bacillati > Actinomycetota > Actinomycetes > Jiangellales > Jiangellaceae > Jiangella > Jiangella mangrovi. The sequence goes on along the minus strand of NZ_JACHMM010000001.1, from coordinate 1,041,123 downwards.
TGTGCGCGCCGACGCGAGGTTCTGCAGGATCTCTTCGACGGCGTCGGCTTGGTAGTCCTTCAGGGTGAACTTCACAGTGCGCCCCTCCCGGATTCGATCTCGAAGTTGCGCAAGTACGCCTCGTACAGGCGCACTGGCTCGACCTGGTCGGGGAGTTCTTGAGACACCGACTCGAACAGCCGGTCCTCGTCCGTGACGATATAGACAATCCTAGCGTCGTCGTTTTCCGCCACCGCTTTGAGGAAGTCCTCGGTGTGGTCGAGTTCGGCGAGCACGCCGTAGGTATCGGCGACGTCCCAGCCCTTGGAGATATCGTCGATTTGTCGACCGCACGACCCGGCCCGGAGCCAGAGAAGGGGCGCGATTCTGGCGAACTCGCGGTTGCTAGCCACGCGAAGCGGCGCCTCATAGGTCAGGGTGAAGAACCCGACGTTCTCCTCCAGCCCGTCGGCCATCGGGAACTCGTCAGTGAACTTGTAGTCGCCCTTGATCGGCTGGCCGTCGGGGGTTCTGCCGGTGATTGCGGCCTGGATGCGCGGCTTGGTGATGTACTCGCAGATCCCCCGTTGCTCCCACTTCGGATCACCAGGGCGAAGCCCGCCTCCTCGCAATGACCTCTGCTCGGCAGCGGCAACTTCATTATTAGTGATGCAGATGGAACGGCGCCTACCGCCGTCTTGCTTATTCAACCGCATTACGGCATGAGTGGTGGTGCCGGATCCAGAGAAGTAGTCGATAATCACGGCTTCAGGCTTTTCTCCCACAAAGAAACGAAGCGAGTCCTCGACTGCGTACAGCGATTTGGGGAAAGGAAATCGTCGATCTGGGACGAAGCGCGTCAGGAGTGCCGTTCCGTGCGCGCTCGCATCGTGCGAATCCATAAGCCACATCGTCTTTGGGCGTCGGCTGTTGCTGTTTGCTCCGGTGACTCGCACGCGGCCATCTGGCTCAAGACCAACGACCTTCAACTCGCCTGATGCAATACGGGATAGATCGCCGCCTTTCAGATACACAACGGAACCAGATCCCGTGTCTCTGTTCGCGCTCCGAAGAGCAGCAGTTCCGGCGGCGAGCTGCTCGCGAAGGCGATCGGGCGACACCTGCCATCGTCCTTCTTCGCCGCGCGGGTCGAGTGGCCAGACTGCAAAGGTCCCGTTAGGGGGGTGGTGGGCCGAACGGTGCGCGTCAGGAGGCAGGGGTTCTCCTACTGAAACCAACGTGCCGTCGAGCTCCGAGACATGGAGCGGATAGAAGCCGTTCGGCCGATGAGACCGGCGCCAATCCGTGCTTCCTCGCCGCCGCAGCCCGTGCCAGGTCACCATCGCTGCCTGCGGTTCGGGAATGGCCCCATCCCGGAGCATGTCAGTGGCATGAGAACTAGGCCCGGAAGTACCTAGCATGACGAAGAAGATGTACTCTTCGACCCGAGAGAACTCACCGGACCTCTGCGACCCGCTGGGCTTGATTGAACTCGTCACCATCTGGACTTTTGCTTCGGGGAAGACCTGTTCGAGCAGCAGGCCCAATCGCAGATACTCCTTCTCATCGATCGTCACGATGAGGACGGAGTCGTATGGGTTGAGGAGCTCCTTAGCGAGAAGTAGGCGTCGCTCCATAAATGCCAGCCACTTGCTGTGGCGGTAGAGATCATCGCCCTCAACATAGTCGTTATTGTACTTCCAGTCCTTCGCGCCGGTGTTGTAGGGCGGGTCGATATAAATCGCGTCGACCTTGCTGCGATGGGTGAACAGTAGCACCTGAAGCGCGTGGTAGTTCTCGGCGTTGATGACGGTGTGAAATGGCTTGTTACCGCCACGCTCGACCTTGCCGGTGGAAACGAGACCTGGATAGATCGGATCACGAAACTCCGCAACGACCACGAGGCCATCAACTGCAGCAGTCGTCTTTGAGGCGTCGCTTCGGTCGAGGGCTTCAAGAGACGCGGTCGGTGTGCCGGAAGCTCGGTCGATCTTGACGACCTGCCAGAGCTTCTCGTGCGCCTTCGTCGGTACCTCGCAACGCAGCGGAAGGACCCGCACCTTGTCACCCTTGCGGACCTTGCGCCCGGGGAGCTCGACGACCTCGGGGACGTGGCGCTCGAAGTTCAGGCCGAAGGCTCGGCGATCCGCGAGGGCGGCCACCTCTCGTTCGAGGTCGGCGGCGAGGGCCTCATCTGTCGCGCGAAGCTGACGCAGCAGGTCGCTGATCCGGGACACGACTCTCCTTCATACGGTGACGGCCAAAGCTTGCCACGGCCCCCCGACAGATCCAGGTGTCTCTCGGAGGCTCGGCGGTACCCTCGTGCTATCGAACGAGGACCCACGGCCCGCATCGGTAGTCCCTACGTTCTGTCGGTGGGTGCAACTACGGGGCCTCCATCACTCGAAGATGACGTCTGGGACGGCGGACGCGCAGCTGTGCACGGTGACGTCCCGTGACGTGGTGTAGGCGGTCTTCCACGGTGTGCGGGTCAGCGAGTTGTGCTGATCATGCCGTGAGGAGCGCAGTTGGTGCTACCTCCTGATCGTTGGTGGTGGTGTTGAGCAGGGCCATGGAGCCTTCGGAGAGGTAGCGGCGGTCGGAGACTTGCCATTCGTTGTGGGTCTCGACCAGCACCGAGCCGGCCAGGCGCAGTAACGCGGCAGGGTTGGGGAACACGCCGACGACGTCGGTGCGGCGTTTGATCTCTTTTGTTCACCCGTTCCAGCGGATTGGTCGACCAGATCTTCTTCCAGTGGCTGATCGGGAAGCCGGTGAACGCGGTGATGTCGTCGGCGGCTTCGCGCAGCATGGTCTCGACCTTGGGGAGTTGCCGCCCGAGCATCCCGGCGATGGTGTCCAGTTGCTCGCGCACGTGGTCGCGGTCGGGTTGGGCGAAGATCGTCCTGATCGCGGCGGCGACCATCTCGGCGTCGCCCTTGGGGACCTGAGCGAGCACGTTGCGCAGAAAGTGCACGCGGCAGCGCTGCCAGGACGCGCCGATCAGGACCGCCTCGATCGCGGCCTTCAAGCCGGCGTGCGCGTCGGAGATGACCAGTTGCACCCCGCGCAGCCCGCGGGTCTTCAGGCTTCGCAGGAAGGCGGTCCAGAACGCGCCGTTCTCGCTGTCGCCTACGTCGAACCCGAGTACCTCGCGGCGACCGTCGGCGGCGACCCCGGTGGCGACCACGACCGCCTGCGACACGACCCGGTGATTGACGCGTGCTTTGCAGTAGGTGGCGTCGAGGAACACGTACGGATACGCCTGTTCGGCCAGCGATCGGTCGCGGATCGCGGCCACCTCGACGTCGAGCTCGGCGCAGATCCGGCTGACCTCGGACTTGGAGATGCCAGTGTCCGCGCCCAACGCCTTGACCAGGTCATCGACCTTGCGGGTGGAGGTGCTGTGCAGGTAAGCCTCCATGATCACGGCGAACAGCGACTGGTCCACCCGTCGACGCCGCTCGAGCAGGCTCGCGAAGAACGAACCGGCGCGCAGCTTGGGAATGCGCAACTCCAAGTCGCCGGCCACCGTTGAGACAGTCTTGGGCCGGTGGCCGTTGCGCTGCGCCAGCCGAGTGTCGGTGCGCTCGTGCGGGCCGGCACCGATCACCGAGGTCAGCTCGGCCTCAATCAACGCCTGGTAAATCGTCGTGGCTGCTTGCCGGATCCGATCCTCGACATCGGCGCCCTTGAGTGCGTCGAGCACCTCCAGCAGGGCAGACTGGTCCAGAGCCATCGTGTGATGTGTCCCTTCCGCGAGAACCATTGGCGTGGTCTCGCCGACCATCACACGATGGCCACTCCCGACGTGGTCACCCACGCCGACAACGGCCCGACCGTTACACCACGACCTGGGACGTCACCCTGTGCCCACACGAGAGCAATGAGCCGGCGCCCGCACCGCGGGCAAGCGCTTCGGCTGTGGCGAACCGCCGACGTAGCCCTCGCCTGCCAAGATGGATACCGTGACGACGTACACCGAGGCTCAGGCGGAAGCAATCAGTTGCCTGGACGAGCCGCTCCAGATCATTGCATGTGCGGGTTCAGGGAAGACCCAAGTGATCTCGCAGCGCATCGCCGCGATTCTGGGCTTGCCGGGTGTGGACCCGCGCAACGTCGTGGCCTTCACCTTCACGGAGAAGGCGGCAGCCGAGCTCAAGGAGCGGGTTCTGTCGATCGTCGAGCGGGAACACGGCCAGCTTAACGGACTGGCTGAGATGTACATCGGGACGATGCACAGCTATGCGCTCGGCCTGCTGCAGCGGCTCGTTCCCGATACGTTCAAGTACTCGGTGCTCACCGACATCACCGCACAGCTCCTAGTTGACCGCTACAGCCGCAAGTCGGGGCTTACATCGTGCCCGACGACGGCCGTTCAGGGAACGCTCCGGCGGTACCGGAACTCCAAGCTCTACCTGCAGGTCGCGAGCGTGCTGCGCGAGGACCAGATCGACTACAGCAGAGTGCCGGCGGGCGTGCTCGAATCGTTCGAAAAGTACGCCGAGCTGCTCGAACAGAACGCGGCCTTTGACTACACCGAGATCATCCGTCGAGCTGTCCACTACCTGGAGGGTGATCCGTACGAGGACGACGATTTTGGTAGAGTACACGAGCACGTCGCGAAAGACATCAGGTACGTAGTCGTCGATGAGTACCAAGATGTTAACCCGCTGCAAGAGCGGCTCGTGCGCGGATTAGTCCGGTTCGGAGCGAACCTGTGTGTCGTCGGCGACGACGATCAAACGATTTATCAGTGGCGTGGTAGCCAGGTGTCGAACATCGTCACCTTCGCGAGACGATACGCCGACGTTCGACAGGTGAGGCTCGACGACAACTTCCGGTCCAGCATCGGAGTCGTTGAGCTTGGCCGCTCCGTCGCCGAGCGCATCCCGGCGAACGCGCGACTCCCGAAGTCGATGGTGGCGGCGGGTCATCAGAAGTGGGAGCGTGGCGACCTCGTCGCGCTGACCATGGATGACCCTCTCGCAGAGGCTACATGGATCGTCGACCGCATCGTCGAGCTGCGCGGCGTTGCGTTCCAGGATAGGCCCGACTCGGGGCCACGAGGTCTGTCGTGGTCGGACTGTGCAGTGCTCTTCCGTTCAGTGACAAATGACTCGGGGCCGTTGGTGGAGGAGCTGCGGCAGCGTGGCATCCCGTTCATCGTTAAAGGTCTCAACCGGCTCTTCGACAGCCCCGAGATCCAGGCAGTCGTAGGCGTGTTCCGATTCATGGTCTCCGAGATCGACGATGGCGCGCTCCGCGCACTTTGGGACGAGGCACAGCTCATTCCAGCAACGGGCGACTGGACAAGGGCCATTCGGGTGCTGGAGGTCGGGCGAGACTTCGCCGCGACCCGCCGCCATGCGGTCTACAACATCCAGCGTCTGTATCTCGACTTCCTCGAGGCCCTGGACGTGCGCGAGGAGAACCTCCCCGGCGCGCCGACGCGCGCCGAGCTCGTCTTCTACCAGCTCGGCAAGTTCAGTCAGGTGATCTCCGACTACGAGCAGATCTACTTCACTACCGAGCCCGCAGCAAAATATGAGGGTTTCGCAAAGTGGTTGCAATTCCAGGCGCCCGACTACTACGCTGACGCGGATGCCGACGTCGGTTACGCCACGCCCGATGCTGTAACCATTGCCACCGTGCATCAGGCCAAGGGTCTTCAGTGGCCGGCAGTCTTCCTGCCCGCGATGCGGCGAAACCGATTCCCGGCCCGCGTCATGGGTGGCGTGAGCCTTCGGCACGTCATCCCCGACGACGCGCTCGACGACCCTGCGCGCTACCGCGGCACCGTTGAAGACGAGACGCGGCTGCTTTATGTCGCCGTGACTCGCGCGCAGAAGTACCTCTACGTAACGTTCGCCCCGATCCAGTCGAACCAACAGCAGCGCAACCGGTCCGAGTTCTTCGACCACATCGCTGCTCAGCAATGGGTGTCGACGGCTGCATCGCCTGTGGCTGGAGCCAAGCTCGCGCCGCACCCCCTGCATGAGACGCCGCAGGTGACACTCTCGTTCTCGGAGCTGAAGTATCTCTTCGAGTGCTCTTACCAGTTCAAGCTCCGGTTCTTGTACGGTTTCAACGCGCCGATCCACGAGGCGCTCGGTTACGGCAAAGGACTCCACGACGCGTTGGCTGAGGTCCATAAGCGGGCGCTTGAAGGCGACATAGCCACCAAGGACGCTGCTGGTGCCCTGGTCGACCGCCACATGCACGCCCCGTTCGCCTACCCGGCGCTGAAGGAGCAGTTGCGCGCCTCCGGCATCAAAGCTCTTGAGCGCTACTTCGATACACACGGCAAGGACATCACCAAAACGGAGTTCTCCGAGAAGCAAATCCAGGTGCACGTCGCACCCGGTATCACCGTCGACGGGCGCATCGACCTCATTCGTCGCCTCGACACCGGTGAGGTCGCCATCGTCGACTTCAAGTCGACCGAGCGGGCGCAGGCCGAGGACGTGACCCGGGACCAGCTGCACGTGTACGCCGTGGGTTACCAGGAACTGACCGGGCGGTCCGCGGACGTGATTGAGGTGCTCAACCTTGACGAGAATGGCAAGACTGAGAGAGAGCCGATCAATGACCCCCTCCTCGTCGCAGTCCGCGACAGGATCCGGGATGCCGGTGAGGCGCTCCGCACCAACAACCTGCCCCGGCTCAGGGTCTGGGACAAGCACGCCTGCGGCTCGTGCGACCTTGTCGCCCTGTGTCGTGAGCGTCCAACGGCTTAACGATGTTCCGGTACGGAGGTGGCACCTTCCAAGCGGTCGATGAGGTTCTGTCAGACCGCTGTGCCAATCTCTACAAGAGACCTCGCTTCTTTCGGGAGACCGCGATGACCGAACTGATCCCCGGCGTCGGCGCCGGTTCGCTCCTGCACTCGCAACTGCTCGCCGACGACCGGTCGACCCGCATTGGAGCTGTCTACCGCATCGACTACGGCGAGGCGATCGTGCTTACCCACGACCGTTGGAAGTTCGACGCCGGGGGCATCCCCCAGTACTCCTTCCTGCTGGCGACTGCCCAGGACATCAACACCTCGCAGGTCGACGACGATGAGGTGCTCCTCCTTCGGGTGCAGGGCACGTCACCGTTGTCGATGGAGAGCGATCTGCATGCCGTCCGTGAGGAGTCGTTGCGCTCTGCCCTCTCGAGCAATCAGAACCCGTCGCCCTCAGTCGTCCTAGACGTCGAAATGGACCCCTTCACCAAGAACCGAGTCTCGTTCACCGGCCTGCGTTGCAAGGTCCTCGGCACATTCTACGAGGACGATGTGGATGGCCAGAAGGTCCTTGAGTTCGGCGCTGACGTCGACAATTTCTACGCCACGTCCACCTATCGGGTGCTCAAGCCCGTCGGTGAAGGACTATCGACTATCGCGTCGTATCTCAAACCGACCGGGCGGCCCGTCGAGAGGGTGCGCCTCGGCGCCGTACGGTACTCGGCAACTCGCCGCCGTGCCAAGGCGTCCAAGCAGGCTGACGCGGCCGTCGAGGTGAACATCCGTGACTTTATTGGGCACAAGACGGCGCTCCTCGGCATGACCCGCATGGGCAAGTCCAACACGGCAAAGATCATAATTGCGCGCACGTTCGCGGTTTCCGAGCGTCAGAGGGCGGCTGGTGGACGTCCTATCGGGCAGCTCATCTTCGATCCGCAGGGAGAATACGCCAACCCCAACACCCAGGACGGCACCGAGATCGCCGCCATTGGCGCGAAACACGTCCAGATCTTCAAGTTCGGCGCGGATGGATCCCAGCCGCATGTGAAGCCGCTGAACATAAACTTCTACTCGGAGAACCAGATCGATGCGGTTCAGAGCCTTATCTCGGACCAGTTGAGCACTGACGAGTCCGGCTACGTGAAGGACTTCGCGGGCGCTTCCTATGCCAACGTCTCGGGTGACCCGTCGGCAACCACCCATGCTCAGCGGGCACGACTCGTGCTCTACGGTGCGCTTATGAAGGCTGGATTCGCGGTGCCGGAAAGCTTCCGGGTGCGCATAAATGTCAAGGCCATTTTCCAGCAGAAGCTCGTCACCGCGCTCGGGCGGAACCCCTTCACACAGGCTGGCAGCACCGCGAACATGGTCACGATTTCCGCTACTGACGTGGAAGAGGTTGTCGACAAGATCGTCGAGCTCCGGGAGGTGGCAGACAAGGACGCGAGCGACTTCACGAAGGACGTTCGCTGGAAGAGCGTGGAGCCGATCTTCACCACAAAGAGTCAAGGCCGGAACGTTCGCGGTTGGAAGAACCTCAACCCTCTGCGCCCGTTCCACAGTCCGATCACGCAGAACGACCCAGCGATCGAGATTTACGACGAACTCGTCAAGGGCCGCATTGTGATCGTCGACCTCCACGTCGGCGCCGCCCCGATCACGAAGTCGCTCAGTGAGTCGATCACTGCACGCCTCCTGGAACGTCAGACGACCGTGTTCACATCCGGGGAGGAGCCGCCTGCGATCCAGGTCATGCTCGAGGAGGCTCACAACCTCTTTGCGTCGGACCGCTACAAGGATGACCGAGACATCTGGGTGAGACTCGCGAAGGAGGCCAGCAAGCTGAACCTCGGCATGACCTACGCCACGCAGGAGGTCTCAGGGGTCGCGCATCAGGTCAAGGCCAACACCGCAAATTGGGTCGTCGCCCACCTGAACAACACCAAGGAGGTACAGGAGTTGGCCCGCTTTTACGATTTCGGCTCCTTCTCCGACGCGATCATCGCCTCCGAGGACCGCGGCTACGTCCGCCTGAAGACCCTGTCATCGCCTTACATCGTCCCGGTTCAGATCGACCGCTACGATATGGAGCTCGTCAACGACGCTCGCGCCGCGGCCGGCGACGCGCCGCTGACTCCGAACGGATCGACTCCCTAATGCCGTACGAGACCGTTGGCGGCAGCTACGAGCTCGCCTCCCGCCTTGGACACGCGACCGCTGCTGTTCGCGCAATCGCGGATCAGCGCACTTTCCACGTCCCGGCGGAAGCCCTGCGCGATGTGGACGAAATCAAGAAAAGGATACGACCCCGGGTCAGCTTCGTCATCCCGAGCATGAAGCCGCAGTTGACGTCTGCCCTCGCTGTGGATGGCTCTCAAGTCGTCGAGAGAGTCCGAGACGGCCTGCCGTCCGTCCTGTACGGATTCGCGCAGGCGGCGGCCGCGTACGTCGACCTCGGCATCCTCGAGACGCAGAAGGCGGAGAGGTTCGTCGACCCCTACGAGATTGACCGCGCCGTGAACACCGCGCTCGTCACGCTCGATCTCCCTGTTGCAGGCGCCTACACGCGCGAGGGTGTCGACATCGTGACGTCCTGGCGCGAAGCGATCGATCAGCTGTTCCGCGTCAAGAAGATCGAGGTCAATCGCCTCAACCAAAGCCTCTTGGACCTACTCTTGCTGATGCACGGCGAGCCGGGGAAGCCCGTCGCGACCGTGCGCGTGAACTGCCCGACCGAGGACTGCAACGAGAACGTTCCGGTGCCCTCGACCGGTGTCGAGTGCGACGCGTGTGGCGTGCGGCTGTTCCCCACCGACGTGTTGCGCATCCATGAGGAGGTTGGGGAGGAAGGCAGCAACCAGTCCGCCCTAGGCCGGCTGATGTCGGTGGTCGAACTTCTCGTGCTCGTTGGTCTCGCCACGCTCCTTTGGGAGCAGTCGCGCCAGGAGCTCCTGCCGACCACGCTCTTCATCGTGGATGGCCCACTCGCGATGTATGGTCCTCCAGCGAAGTTGCGGGGGCGGGCTCTTGACTACTTCCAGAGCATGGCGCGCACTACGTCCGACGACGCACCTTACATCTGCGGACTCGAGAAGTCCGGCGCGATGGTCGATTACGCCCGGCAATTGGCGCGCCACGATGTGCTTGGCCCCGGTGACGTTCTAGTATGCGACGAAGAAGTTATCGCCCGTGTTGCCAACGTCAACAATGCCCGCGCTTACGGAAAAGAGACCTATTGGGGGCGCAAGTTCGTCTATCGCGCGCTCGACGGGCGAGTTGTTGTACCGACGATAATGCCGCCGACCGGCGCGCCTTACGACACCAACGGTGGCCAGCCTGACCCCGATGCGTATCCGACGCTACCAGCGATTCTGGACGTTATCGACCGGACAGGCTCATCGATGTACGTCGACGGCATTATCCCAGTCGCGGCCGCGCACGGGAAGGCAGCGTTTCCGATCGGCGTCGGCACTGACGTCCTGCGCCTCGTTGCAATCAAGCGCCTCGGCCTCGACAACTCGGATGATAGTTAATTGCCAGCACTCGTTCGCGTTAGTAACTCTCGGTCCTGGCCGCTTTCTTCGCGAACGCGTCGGCGAGCGGGTCGGATACGACCATCAGCTCGCTCGCCAGTTCGCGACGGTTCGCCGAGTAGTGCAGGTTAAAGTCCAGCATTGTGCGGTCCGTGTACATGGCCCGGATTGGTTCGGCCATGTCATAAGTCAGAACCCAGTTCGCGTCGGCTAGCGAGTTGAGCCAATTCGCGAGGTTGTGGTGTTGCGGGTCGTTGAACGAGTTGAGATAGAGAAAGCTTCCCTTTTCGTAGTAAGGCGGGTCAACGTATGCGAAGACATTCTCCTTCGGAAGCCAATGGCGGAGGCGGAGGACGCCATCTTGATGACTGACCAGGATCTTCGACCTGTGCTCGGCAACCTGCTCGATCCGCGCCCTTAGCGTCTCCCGGTTGAAGCGAGCGTCCATCCTGTAAGTGCCAGTCTGTTTGAGCCCGCCGATGATCCCTCCGCCCAGGACGCCGGAACGGTTAGTGCGATTGAGGTAGAAGGTCGCGAAGCCGAGGTCTTGGGGATCCAGATCGCCATCATCACGCCTGCGGTAAATCTCTCTCTGTCGTTTCCACTCATCGACAGTGAGCGGCGCACGTTCGAGACGCTGTAGGAAGTCGTCGGTACGGTGAAGCATGGAATCCCAGACCGCGTAGATCGACCGATCGAGGTCGTTGATCACGACCCGACCCACCACACCCCGGTACAAGAGGGCGAGGCCAGCACCCGCGCCGCCGGCGTACGGTTCGACGTAGGTGGGCTTCGACAGTCCGAGGGCGTTGATCGCGGACTCGAAGAAGTCCGCCAGCGACGCCTTGCCGCCCGGATACCGAAGGGGGCTCGGGTTCGATCGTCGGCGTGCGACAACGTCAATCACGCACGCCTCCGCTCACGAGTTCTTCCCTGGCCGCCTAAGAGTACTCAAGGGGTATGACATGAAGGGCGGGACGTGCTCCTGAGTTGAGGCAGGGCGCCCGCCTGCACCAGGATGGTAGAAGCGGGGAACCTGTCCAAGCGCTTCGGCGGCCGCCCCGCCACGTCGCCGGACCCGGTGCTGCCGAGAACATCCACATGGGTAAAGTGTGCTGGTCAATTTCGTGAGCGCGTGTGCTGGGTGGGGTCTCGCGCTCGAGGCCCCACCCAGCGTCCGTTGTTACGTCCTTGGCGGGGCGCAGCCGGTGACGGCCGCGACGCGGGAGGCCTCGGCGGTGATGGATGAGCCCGTTGCGGCGGGGACGCCCCGGCCGGACCTGCCGACGTTCGCTACGAGGGCGTCGATCAGCGAGCAGGCGGCAGCCTGGCGGTCATCCGACTTGGCGTCCTGGATGTTGGCCACGATCGAAGCCCAGCTGCGGCCGGGGCCGAGGCCGTCGACAAGTTCGGCGAGGGCTTCGCCGCTGTCGCCGGGGTTGCAGAGCTCGCCGGTGAAGAACGAGCCGCCCGGGGTGCAGCGCCACATCGACGGGTTCGTCACGCCAGGAGCGCGCCGACCGTACGAGTGGCCCTGCTCGAACGCGTACCCGGCCGCCAGCAGCGAGGCCTCGCTGCCCGCCGTCCCGACGAAGGTGACGCCGATGGGGTTGCGGCCGGCGTTGCCGGTGCCCTCACCCGCGGGAACGGTCAGAACCGGGTAGCCGGCGCGGTCGGCGATCCCGACCAGGGTGCTGTTGCTCGGCACCATGATCACGTCGTAGCCGGACGCGAGCACCGAGTCGATGACAGCGGCGCTCTCCGCGCGCCCGACCGACAGGTCGGACTCGTACGTCTCCAACGTCGCGGCCGATGCTGCCAGCAGCTCGTTCTGCTGGTACTTCAGGCCCTCGACCGGGTTGGCCTGGTTGTACGCGATGATCTCGTCCAGTGAGGACGCCCCGCCGAGATACGCATCCAGGTCCCGCGAGAATTCCCGCAGCACGATGCTCGGCCGCGTCGTCGGCGCACCCAGCGTCACTGAGCCGACCGTCGCGCCCAAGCCCTCGACGGTTGCTACCGCCGCCGGGTACGGGGCGGATCCGCCGGAAACGACGGCGACCTTCTTGCCGGCCAGCGCCGTCTGCGTCAGGCCGGCCGTGTAGTCGACCGACGACGAGTCGACAGCACCAAGAGTCACCGCCGCGTCGTACACCGACCGCGTCAACGGGCCGATGGCGTCCTGCGAGGACGCCACGGGAAGCACGCCGTCGCCGTCGACGACCCCCACGCCAGGCTTCAGGCCCACCACGCCCGCGACTCCCGCGGGAGCAATGAGCTGCGCGCCCACATCCGTCCCAGTTTCCATGCCGATCGTCAACGCCGCGAGACCAGCCGAAGTCGCCGCCGCCGAACCCGCGGACGATCCAGCAGGAGTCTTGTCGGTGTCCGACGGCAGCAACACCTGGCCGCCGAGCGACGAGTAGCCCTCGGGCAGGTTGGCGTCGAAGACGCCGTTGAGCTCCGTCACGTTGGTCTTGCCCAGGATGATCGCCCCGGCCGCCCGCAACTGAGCGACGACGGCGGCATCGTCGGCCGGCAACAACGACTGCAGGGCGATCGATCCCGCCGTCGTCGGCAGGCCAGCGACGTCGAAGGAGTCGTCGAGAAGAACAGGAATGCCGTGCAGGGGACCGCGCGGCCCGCTCTTCTTGCGCTCCTTGTCGAGCGCCTTCGCCTCGGCGACGGCATCGACGTTGAGCGCGCGCACGGCCTGGATCGCCGGACCCTCAGCATTGGAAGCGGCGATCCGCGCCAGGTACGCCCGCGTCAACGTCTCCGCCGTCAGCGTGCCCGCGGCCTGGCGCGCTTGCAGGCTCTGCGCCGTCTCCGTCTCGAGCGAGAAGGGCAGTCGCGGCACCGACCCGGCCAACTCCATCGCCGTCGAGTACGACGGGTTGCACCCACCACGCGACGCGAACGCAGGCGCCGGCACGGTGTCAGCGCACCGGTACATGCTCGGGTTCAATTCCGACACGGGCTGCCGCAAGCGAGTCGCCTGCTCGATCACGTAGGCAACGCCGATCAGGTTGCGCTCGCTGTACGCGTTCCCGTGGATCGACACGTTCACAGCACGCCGGTGCGTCGTCGAGTACCCCATCGGGATCGTGATCTGCGGCGTTCCGGCGGTCGCGCCGCTCGGGACGCTGCCGAGGATCGCCAGGAAGTCGTCCGAGGGATCGTCGGGTGTCTGGTTGTTCATCATGCTGTCGATCGCGGCCCACTGCGCCGCCCGCCGGATCGGCATGGCCGCGCGGTACGCCGTCTCGTTCGGCCCGCCCGGCTCCGTCTCGGCAGCCGCCGCGTTGGCGTGGTTCTGGTTGCCGAACTTCAGCGCCTGGTCCGACTCGGCCGCGTTGACGGCGACCTCTTCCTCCAGCGAGTTGATCGGAGCGGACGCCCCCAACCCGCGGTAGTACTCGTCGATCGCCTTGTGCTGCTGGTAACCGCTGGGCAGCGCGGGCACGTCGCCGACCGGTATCGACGGGCGCTCGACCATGATCGCGCCGGCCGCGACCAGAGCGTCGAAAGCGAGCGCCGTCGGCGACCCGGGCTCGATGGTGCCGTTGTAGCCGATCCGCTGGCCGCGGACGAAGTCGAGGTCGAGCGCGGACATGTAGTCCGGCGCCTCCTCGGGCGCCCGCTTGATCGACGCCTGCCAGTTCGGCCCGAAGACGGCGGCGTAGCCGGCCTCGTTCTTCGGGTCGCGGCCGACCATCGACTGCAGGTGCATGGCGGCATTGGCGACGGTGCGATCCATCGGACCCGCGGTGTCCTGCGACGACGAGATCGGGCCGATGCCGTAGGCGGGCACAATGCCGACGGTCGGGCGGATGCCGACCAGGCTCTGCGCGCCGGACGGGCTGATGATCGAGCCGGACGTCTCGGTGCCGACGGTGAGCATCGACAGCGCCGCCGCGCCGGCGGCCCCCGTGCCCGACGAGGACCCGCTCGGGTTCTGGTCGGCGTCGTTGGCGTTGAGCACCTGGCCCGTGAGATTGCCGAAGCCGGACGGCTGGCTGCCGAAGCTGTTCGCCCACTCCGACAGGCCGACCTTGCCGAGGATGATCACGCCGCTCTCGCGCAGCTTCTTGACGATGCCGGCGTCGTCCTCCGGGTAGGAGTGGCGCAGCGAGTAGTTGCCGTTCGACGTGTACATGCCCTTCACGTCGATGAGGTCCTTGAGCAGCACGGGCAGGCCGTGCGCGGGGCCGAGCACGACGCCGTCGGCGCGCAGTTCGTCGGCCCGCCGGGCTTCAGCCATGACGGCGGGATTGATCTGCGTGACGGCGTTCAGCCCTGGACCGCTCTTGTTGAGCGCCTCGATGCGCTCCAGGTACGCCTGCACGAGCTGCACGGACGTGAGCTCGCCGGACTCCATCATCTGCTCGGCAGTGAGGCCGTCGAGCGTCTCCAGATCGAGAACCGGGGGAGGCGGGGCCGCGCTGACGGGCGGCGAGCTGGGTGCCGCCGCCAGGACGGGCGCGGCGAGCACTGCCGCGACGGCGAGGGAGAGCAACCTCCGAACGATGACTGACCGATGCACCGCGACTCCTCGAGGGAAGCAGAACCGGGCCAATGTGACATTGCGGATCAAATGTCAACGAGGTCCGTTTCGCGCTCATGTCCGAGCCGTGACGATCACCGTCCGGTGATCTCCGCACGTCGTCCTGAGTCGGGCAAGTGCCGGGCGGGTTTGCCCGCAACGTCGGGCAAACTTGCCCGCCGAATCGGGCAAACGGGTATGCGGCGGAATGGCCCGAGATTGTCGGTGGCGACGGCTAACGTGCTCGATATGTGGCCGGGAATCCAGGTGAACGACGACGCGGGTCTGCTGAAGGTGGTGGACCCGTCGACGTACGTGCGCGGCCTCATGTACGCGCAGCACGGCGCGGTGACGGACGTGGTGTGGGGGCCGAACGACGGCATCGTGACGGGCAACGTCATCGGCAGCGCGCGGCAGCCGTACTCGACGGTCGCGATCATGAAGCCGGCCGGCGGCGGCAGGTTCACGTTCGTCGAAGGGCGCTGCAGTTGCCCGGTCGGGTTCGACTGCAAGCACGTCGTCGCGCTGGTGGCGACGGCGTTGAGCGGCGGCCTGCCGGGCGACCGGCAGGCTACGAACGAGGGTCCGGCGGACTGGCAGCTGTCGCTCGACTCGCTGCTCGACCCCGCCGTGGTGCACCACGACGGCGGCACCAGTGAGATCGCCGTCGAGCTGACGCTGTCGAGCAAACCGCGGGCGACCGGACGCTGGGAGGACGCCACCGGAACGCATCCGCGGCTACTCGCGAGGCTGGTGCGACCCGGCCGCGGCGGGTGGGTGGCCGGCGAACTGAGCTGGTCGCGGCTCCGGCACCGCCCCGAGCTGGTGGCCGGACCCATCGAGAAGCTGCGCTGGCTGCGTCAGTTCTTCCTGCTCTACGAGGCCGGCCGCAGCGACACCGGCTCCTACTTGCCGTACGGTCGCGAGGAGAAGCACCTCGACCTCACCGGGTTCGAGTCCACCCAGCTGTGGCCGCTCCTCGACCAGGCGAAGGACCTGGGCATCCGCTTCGTCTACGGCAAGAAGCGGGCCGGCGACATCGACGGCTACACGACAGCGTGCATCGTGCTCGACGTCACGAGGGACACGACGAGCGGTAACCTCGTGATCGTCCCGGTGCTCATCGTCGACGACGTGGGCACGGAGGTCGTGCCGGTCCGGTTCATCGGCGCCGACGGGCACGGCGTGGTCTACGCGCCGCGCCACAACCTCCAGACCACGCCCGACCCGCAGAACTGGCGGTTCGGGCTCGCCAAACTCGAGCGCGCGGCCAGCCGGCAGCTTCAGGACCTGGTGCTGGACCAGGGCCGGCTGATCGTCCCGGCGGGTGATACCGAGCGATTCCAGAGCGAGTACGTCCCGCGGCTGCAACGGCTGGCGACGGTCGTGTCGTCGGACGGGTCGTTCGTGCCGCCGGAGGTGTCCGGCCCGACGCTGGTCGCTCGCGCCGACTACAGCGAGGGTCACGGGCTGGAACTCGACTGGGAATGGCGCTACGAGATCGGCGACACCGAACGCCGGGTGCCGCTGGACGAGCTGCACGCACCCGGGCCGGACGACGGGTTCCGCGACACCGACGCGGAGCGGGCGTTGCTCGCCGAACTGGAAGCCGAGTTGAGTGGTTTCGGTCCGGACGCACAGCGCCGGTTCGACGGGCTCGAGACCATGCGCTTCAGTACCGAGGCGCTGCCGCGGCTGCGCGACTTCGACGACATCGACGTCGAGGTGTTCGGCGATCCGGCCGACTACCGCGAGGTTGGCGACTCCCTGGTCATCGGCGTGTCCACCGAGGCCGCAGAGGGCGAGAACGACTGGTTCGACCTCGGCGTCACCATCACCGCCGACGGGCAGGACGTGCCGTTCACCGACCTCTTCCTGGCGCTCGCCCGGGACCAGCCCTATCTCTTGCTGCCCGACGGTGGCTACTTCTCGCTCGAGAAGCCCGAACTGCAGGCACTGCGCCGGCTCATCGACGAGGCGCGGGCACTCGGCGACCACGCCGGCGACGGCACCAGGATCAGCCGATTTCAGGCCGGCCTCTGGGAAGAACTGGCCAACCTCGGCGTAGTGAACCACCAGGCCGACTCCTGGCAGCGGCAGGTGCAGGGGCTGCTCGCTCTGGGTGGCGCGCTCGACGCGGCCGCCGCGCCTCCCAGCATGCTGCACGCGGAACTCCGGCCGTACCAGCTCGACGGCTACCGCTGGCTGACGTTCCTGTGGGAGCACGGGCTCGGCGGGATCCTCGCCGACGACATGGGGCTCGGCAAGACCCTGCAGACGCTGGCGCTCGTCTGCCACGCGAAGCAGCGCGACCCGGACATGCCGCCGTTCCTCGTGGTGGCGCCGACCAGCGTCGTGTCGAACTGGGTGACCGAGGCCGCGCGGTTCGCGCCCGGGCTCACGGTCGTGCCGGTGACTGACACACTGCGGAAGCGCGGTAGGTCGATCGATGAGGTCGTCGCCGGCGCGGACATCGTCGTCACCACGTACACGCTGCTCCGGCTCGACGGCGACGCCTACCGACAGGCGGCGTGGTCGGGGTTGGTGCTCGACGAGGCACAGCACGTGAAGAACCACCAGTCCAAGACCTACCAGGCGGCGCGGAAGCTGCCGGCGCCGTTCAAGCTGGCCGTCACCGGCACGCCGGTCGAGAACAACCTCATGGAGCTGTGGTCCCAGCTCTCGATCTCCGCGCCCGGCTTGTTCCCGCACCCCGCCAAGTTCGAGGAGTACTACGCCAAGCCCATCGAGAAGCAGCGCGACACCGAGCGGCTCGCGCAGTTCCGCCGCCGCATCAAGCCGCTGGTCCTGCGGCGCACCAAGGAACAGGTCGCCGCCGACCTACCGGCGAAGCAGGAGCAGGTGCTCGAGGTGGACCTGCATCCGAAGCACCGCAAGATCTACGACAAGCACCTGCAGCGCGAGCGGCAACGCGTGCTCGGCCTGCTCGACGACGTCGACAAGAACCGGTTCGTCATCTTCCGGTCACTGACGCTGTTGCGGCAGCTCAGCCTGCACGCCGGCCTGGTCGAGGACGCGGACCTCGACGTCGCCAGCGCCAAGATCGACGTGCTGATCGAGCAGCTCGGCGACGTCATCGAGGGCGGGCATCGGGCGCTGGTGTTCAGCCAGTTCACCGGCTTCCTCGGCCTGGTGCGGGCCCGGCTCGAGGCGGCCGGCATCGAGTACTGCTACCTCGACGGCTCGACGCGGCACCGCGAGCAGGTGATCGCGCAGTTCAAAGAGGGCGACGCTCCGGTCTTCCTGATCAGCCTCAAGGCCGGCGGGTTCGGGCTCAACCTCACTGAGGCCGACTACTGCTTCATCCTCGACCCATGGTGGAACCCGGCGACCGAGGCACAGGCGGTCGACCGCACCCACCGCATCGGCCAGACCCGCAACGTCATGGTCTACCGGCTCATCGCCCGAGACACGATCGAGCAGAAGGTCATGGCGCTCAAGGAACGCAAGGCCGAGCTCTCGGCCAATGTCATGGACGACGGCGACGCTTTCAACGGCCGCCTCGGCGTCGACGACATCCGTCAGCTCTTCGACGACTAGATGGTGGTGAGGCCTGGTGCCTCCTGAGAACGCCCGACGCCTGGGTGAGTTGCTCCGTCGCCGCAACCTCATCGACGCTGAGATCGCGGCGCTGATCAACCGGCCGATGGCTGCCGGACATCCGGGCGAATGGATCGCCGCTCAGGTCTTCGACCTCCAGTTGGAGCCGTCGGCTACCGCGACCGCCATCGACGGCCGCTTCCGGTCCGGGCCGCTGGCCGGCCGATCCGTGAACGTCAAGTGGTACCTCAAGCGCGAGGGCATCCTGGACATGACCACGTCCGAGGTCCTCGACTACTACCTGGTCATGACTGGCCCTTCGGCGTCCGCGGCCTCGTCACGCGGCGGGGTGCGCCCTTGGTGCATCCACAACGTCTACCTCTTCGACGCGCGAGAACTGCTTGAGGTGCAGCGGGCGCGGGGCGTCAAGATCGGCATCGCATCGAGCGTCCCCAAGGCGCTCTGGGCCGCGGCCGAGATCTTCCCCGTCGCCACGAACGTGCAGCTCTCGATGACGGGGGAGCAGCGAGCAGCGCTCGAGGTCTTCCGGCTGGATGCGCCCTGACGAGGCGGGATGGTCCAGCCCCGGTCAGACGTCGAGGACGGAGATGAGGACCTTGCCGGTCGCGCCGTCCTCGACGGCGCGGTGGGCGTCGGCGGTCTGGTCGAGGCCGAAGTGGTGCAGCGGCAGCCCGGCCTCGTCGCCGACGCGGTAGCCGCCGTCTGCGATGGCGGCGTTGATGTCGTCGCCGGCCTCGCGGAGCTTCTCCCAACCCAGCGTGTACAGCAGCACGAACTGCAGCCGCGCGTTCAGGCCCATGTACTCGCGCACGTTGAGGTCGAACGGCCGGTCACCGTTGTTGGCGTAGATCGCGATCGTGCCGAGCGGCTTCACGACGGCGGTATCGAGAGCGGCGTTCGCGCCCGCCGCGACCTCGACGACCAGGTCGACGCCGTCGGGAGCGATGGAGCGGACGGCGGCAACGACATCAGACGACGACGCGGAACCGTAGGTCACGACGTGATGCGCTCCGGCCGCCGTCGCCAGCTCGCCCTTCTCGGACGAACTCACCGAGGCGATGACCGTCGCGCCGGCCCAGCGGGCCAGCTGGATCGCGGCGTTGCCCACCGCGCCCGCACCGCCCGCCACCAGCACCGTCCGGCCCGCCAGCGCACCCGGAAGCAGCCGGGTCGGGCCGCCCTCGGCGACGGTCAGGGCGCGGTGCGCGGTGATCGCCGGGATCCCCACCGCGGCACCCAGGTCGAACGGGGCGCCGTCGGGCAGTGCGAACACCCGCTCCGCCGGCACGACGGTGTACTCCTGCGCCGTCCCGCTGCCCGGGCGCTGGTACGCCGCCAGCGTCACCCACACCCGATCGTCCACAGACAGGCCGCTCACACCGTCGCCGACCGCATCGATCACACCCGCGCCGTCCTGATTGGGCACCGTCTCGATGCGTTCCATGGCGCCGTAGCCACCGCTGCGGGCCTTCCAGTCGGTCGGGTTCACGCCCGACACGACGACCCGGACGCGGACCTCGCCGGGGCCGGGATCGGGGACCGGGCGCTCGATGATCCGGAGGACGTCGGCGGAGCCGGACTCGTCGTGCACGATCGCCTTCATCGGGTGTCGCATCCCTTCAACGGACGGTGCCTTCGTACGGGCAACCGACCGTACCGCGGGCGCATTCCAGCCGTGTCGGCCGCGACGCAAGAAGCCCCGGCGCGGAGTCACAACAGCACGCGCCGGGGCTTGACTGGGATCATCAGTGTTAGCGCACCTCGCCCGGCCAGGACCGATGCTACGACGTAAGAAGTCCCGGCGCGGAACCACGACAGCACGCACCGGGACTTAGCCGGGATCGTAGGTGTAGACGCACCTCCCCCGACCGCCTCCAGACTACTCGTTGACGCCGTGGCTGTCGTCCTGTCATTCTGGTCGGCTAACTACATCGGGAATCCGCCCGGCGTAGTCGAGAAATCGGCTCTCGGGCGGACTGTAGACGCGGTTTGTCTGGTGGCCCTCAGCACTTGGGAGGAAACCCAGTGAACCACGACAACAGACGAGGAAGCGCGCTGAGCAGGCTACGGAAGCTGCGTCAGCACACCGAGGTCATCGGCCAGATCCTGAGGGATCTGTGGCCGTTGGTCGTGGTGATCTCCTCGATTCTGGGTGTTGCCCTGCATCAGCTCGGCTGAGGTCGAGCCGCCGGGAGCGAACGGGGTCGGCTGAGGCCGGCCCCTTCGTGCGTCTCGTGCGAAGCCCGATTCCTTCGCACCCGCCGTTCGGTCTGTCTGTCCAGGAATCAACGCAGACAGAGAGGCGATCTCCCATGGAATTCGGCATCTTCCTGCCGGTCGGGTTCGGCGGCGAATTCGGCGCGGACGGCGACCCGGTCGAGGCGGCAGAACGCGTCATCCAACTCACACAGACAGCGGAGGAGTGCGGCTTCGCGGCTGCCTGGCTCCCCGACCACCTGCAGACCATCCCGCCGTCGCCGTCGCACCTCTTCGAGTCGTGGGCGATGCTGACGGCGCTCGCGCGGCACACCGACCGGATCCGGATCGGGCCGCTCGTCAGCTCCAACTCGTACCGCAACCCGGCCCTCCAGGCGAAGATCGCGTCGACGGTGGACGTGCTGTCGCACGGACGGCTGACGCTCGGCCTGGGCGCCGGCTGGTACCAGCCCGACTACGACACGTTCGGCTACGAGTTCGCCGACGCACCCACGCGGCTCGCGAGCCTCCGCGACGGCGTCCGAACCATCACCGAGATGTGGCTGCACCCGACCACCGCACCGCAGCGCCCGCACATCCCGATCATGATCGCCGGCGGCGGCGAACGTGTCACCCTGAAGATCGTCGCCGAGTACGCCGAGGCCTGCAACGTCATGGTCTCGCCGCAGGAGGCGGCGCGGAAGTTCGCCATCCTCCGCGACCACTGCCGGACATTGAACCGCGACTACGGCACCATCCTGCGTACCGCCACCACCGGCTGCCTCATCGCCGCGACGGACGAGGAGGCGCAGGCCGCGCTGTCGCCCGCCATGGGCGCGTTCTACCCGGGCGACTTCGCCGACTACCTGCTCTACGGCTCGGTCGACACAGTCAAGAACCGCATCGCCGCCTACGAACAGGCCGGCGTCCAGCAGCTCATCGTCGGCTTCCACGAGGCGACCGACCCCGAGGCGATCCGCCGGTTCGCGAAGGAGTTCATCGGGTGACGACGGCGTCAGCCTGCGGCGGGCAGGGTGGCGGGTAGGCCGAACCGCCCCAGCAGGCCGTCGCCGGCGAAGACGGTGACCCGGGCGATCCCCGCCTGGGTCACCGTCAGCACTGCGAGCCCGAACGCCGACCCGTCGCGCAGGTACGCGCCGAACGCCGGCTGCCCGTTCGCCACCGTGGGGACCTTGCGCCAGTCGCCGGCCCCGCCGACGACCTCGCTCATCAGGTACTCCACGCAGGCGACCTTGCCGGCGAACCACATGGCGGCGGCCGGCATCTCCAGCACCGCGTCGGCCCGCAGCGCCTCCTCGAACAGCCGCGCGTCGGCCGTCTCGAACGCCGTCATGTACAGCGACAGCAGCTCCTGAGCCCGCGGATGCGACGGCTCCAGCACGGGTTCGTCGAGCGACGGCGTCACCGCGGCCAGCCGCGCTCGGGCCCGCTGCAGCAGCGACTTCACCGCGCCGACCTCCAACGACAGCGCCCCAGCCACCTCCGCCGCCGGCCAGGCCAAGACGTCGCGCAGGATCAGGACGGCCCGCTGGCCGGGCGTCAGGTACTGCAACCCCACGATCAACGCGAGCCGGACGCCGTCGCGCACCTCGGCGACCGCGGCGGGATCGTCCGACGACGGCGTCACCAGCGCGTCGGGCAGCGGCTGCAGCCAGCCCACCCCAGCTGCCGTGCTCGGTCCGCCGCCCATGTCGACGGGGACGGCGCGCCGGTCGCTGCGCTGCAGCGCGTTCAGGCAGGCGTTCGTCGCGATCCGGTACAGCCAGGTGCGCAGCGACGACCGCTCCTCGAACCCGTCGTACGACCGCCAGGCCCGCAGGTAGGTCTCCTGCACGAGGTCCTCGGCGTCGTCGAGCGAGCCCATCATGCGGTAGCAGTGGGCCAGCAGTTCGCGGCGGTAGCGCTCGGTCCGCCGTACGAAGTCGTCGTCCATGGTTGTGCTCATCCTCGTACCGACCGGCGCGGGCGCGGAAAGGAATCGCCGTCAGTCGTACGGCTCGGACCGGGAGTCGAGCCCGTGTCCCGGCGGCACGACTCGGCGGATGGCGGCGGAGAGGTCCTCGGAGTAGGTAGTGCCGCCGTGGACCACCTCGGACCGGTGCGCCGGCCGGACCCGCCGCGGGTCGAACACGCACCAGGCGGCCCGCCACCGCCAGGCCAGCCGCCCCTGCCCGTCGGTCTGGCGGTCCGGCCACAGCACCAGCAGGTAGCGCCACCGTCCCTCGCCCCGGCGCCGTCCCCACGCGACCAGCCGGCCCTGCACCCGCCGGCTGGACCGGTCGCCCATGATGACCGGAACCGCGCTGTACAGGCCGGACGCCTCGGTGTAGACGCGGAGCTTGATCTCCAGCTGCCCCGGATCGAGTTCGAGGACGTCGAGCGGTGGTTCTTCCAGCCAGTGCACGGACGACATGACGCCAGTATCGAACACATGTTCGCATGATCGGTAGTCGGGTGCGGCGCGCGGTCAGTCGGTCCAGGGGCGCAGCTTCTCCGGGTTCCGGACCGCCCACACGTGTGTGATGCGGTCGCCGGCCACGTCGAACGCGAGCACCGTCGCCGTCACGCGGTCCTCCTGCAGCACCAGGCCGGGCTGGCCGTTGACCGTCCGCTCCAGCATCGTCAGCTCCGGCGCACCCTCGAGCAGTTCGACGAGCGCGCGGGCGATCTGCGCACCGCCGTCGACCGGGCCCAGCGCCGTGACCAGCCCGCCGCCGTCGGCCACCGCGGTCGCGGACGGGTCGAGCAGGCCGACGAGCGCCTGGATGTCCTTGGCCGCCCACGCCTCCTTGAAGTCGCGGACGAGCTCGGCGCGGCGGGTCGACGTGGTGACGGCGGCAGCGGACGGCTGCGCGTCGCGGATACGGCGGCGGGCCGACGAGGCCAGCTGGCGGCAGGCGGCCGGGCTGCGTCCGACGACGTCCGCGACCTCGGCGAACGGGTAGCGGAACACGTCGTGCAGGACGAACGCGACCCGCTCGGCCGGCGTCATCGCGTCGAGCACGACGAGGAACGCCATGCTGATCGACTCGTCCAGCGTGACCCGGTCGGCCGGGTCGGCGGGCTCGGCCGTCGCGCCGCTCGACGGCCCGCCGGACCACTCGGTGCGGTCGGGGACCGGCTCCGGGATCCAGTCGCCGACGTAGCTCTCGCGGCGGACCCGGGCCGAGCCGAGCAGGTCGAGACAGATCCGGCTCGCGACCGTGGTCAGCCAGGCGGCCGGGGTCTCGACGGCGTCGCGCCGCTCCTCGGACATCGCGTACCAGCGCGTGTACGTCTCCTGCACGACGTCCTCGGCGTCGGCCAGCGAGCCGAGCAGCCGGTACGCGAGGTTGATCAGCTGCCGGCGCTCGCTCATGATCGCCTTCAGGCTCGGATCGGTCATGGCCGGCCTCCTCTCCTGCTCCACCGACGAGACAGTGACCCGAAACGTGAGGCCTGACGTTTCGCGCTCCTGTGTCGTCGTGTCGCTGACCGACCACCAGAGTGCCAGGAGGCGACGATGACGACGACGAACCTTGCAGTGCGACGACGAGGTGGTGCGATCGCGCTCGCGATTGCGGGGGCGACGGCGGCAGCTGCGGTCCCGTGGGCGGTCGCCGAGATCGCCGGCGCCGACCTCGAGGTGACCACGGGCGGCTGGACCATGGACGTCGGCCTGCCCATGGTGCTGGGCGCCGCGCTGGTGGTGTCGCTGGCAGGCTGGGGTCTGCTCACGCTGTTGCAGCGGCGACTGGGCGACGCGCGGGCCCGGCGGGTGTGGACGATCGTCGCGGTGACGGTCCTGCTGCTGTCGCTCGGTGGTCCGCTGAGCGCCGACGCGACGACGGCGACCCGGGTCTACCTGGCGCACATGCACGTCGCCGTCGGGCTGGCGCTGATCCCGGGCCTGCGCTGGGCCGTGCGGCCGTGACGCCGGCTTCGGCGTCAGGGGCCGATCATCGGCTCGGGCAGCCAGCCGTCCCAGCCGTCACGGTCCTTCCAGGAGCCCACATGGTCGGCCATCCAGCCGACGAGGTCGCCGCACCAGGTGACGCCGTCGTCGTCGCCGAGGTCGGCCGGCGGACCCTCCGCCAGCCACTCCAGACACACCGTGTGCAGCTTCTCCGGGTCGCCCCACAGCATCCAGGGACTGCGGCCGGTGCGGGTCAGCGCGTCGGACAACCACCCGGTCAGCGCGGCGCAGCGGTCGCCGTCGCTGGTGAACGGCCGCCCGGTCTGGTCGGTCCAGCGCTCACAGGCCTCCTCGACGGTGACGAGCTGCGCCGCCGGGTCGACGATCGCCCGCGGCGAGCGGTCGCCGTGCGTCGTCCACACCGCCGACGCCACCCCCGACGCGGCGATCGCGGTCACCGTTACGAGCGCGAGTGCCGGCCATGAGGGGCCGGCCCGCGTCTCCTCCCCCATACCGCCACCCTCGACCCGCCGGACCGCGCTGAGCAGGGCCGAAAGACCCCGGGCCGGAGCCGGGTTGCGGGGGAGCGGCGCGGCCTGATCGGATGGACCGATGCCCGACGGCGACCTCGACCGCACCGCCGCATGGAGCCGGCAGCTCACCGAGACGCACGCGACGCTGCGGGAGCGGCTGCGGCGGCTGCAGTCCGACCTCGGCGGTGAGACGGCCGCCGGGTTCGACGCCGACGGGGCCGACGGCGACCTGCTCGCCCACTGCCTGGGGTTCTGTGCGGCGCTCACGACACATCACGAGGGCGAGGACTCCGGCCTGTTCGCCGAGCTCCTCCGCGTCCGCCCGGACCTCGCGGCCACCGTCGCCGCGCTGCAGGAGGACCACTGGCTGATCGCCGGCATCCTCACCACCGTCCAAGGCTTGGCCGGTGAGACACAGGCCGGCGTCACCGCGGAGCGCCGCGACGCGATCCGGGGCGAGCTCGACGGGCTCGCCGCGATCATGGAGTCGCACTTCCGCTACGAGGAGCGGGCCATCGGCGCGGCGCTGGACCAGGGCGTCGCGGACACCGGCTGGACCCGGCCGGTCTTCGCGCTGCGCGACTGAGCAAGCGAGTCGACCGCCGGCGGCGCGGCAGACGATGAGTGTCGGCTGCGCGGGTGTAGACGCCAGTGCCAACAGTTGGCGTCAGCGTCAACACCTCCGCGATGGACATCCTCGCCCGTGCCCCGCGCGCCGGGCTCGAACAGGTGCGTCACCAGGTCTGCGTGGATGTTCGCGTTCCGGGATCAGGCATCGAACGCCGCCGGGTCGATGCGCTCGAGGCGGGCGGGGTCGTAGAGGACGTCGATCGCGGCGATACGGCCGTCGGCGACGGTGAAGGCCATGACGGCGAACACCCGACCGGCGATGACGACGACCGCGCCGGCCGCGCCGTTGACCAGCGCCGGCCGCACGTACCGCGACAGCCGCTGCGCCGTCGCGGCCTGCCCGGCGACCGTCCGCGCCCCGCGCAGCAGCACCGTCGGGCGGGTCCGCACCGCACCGCCGTCGGCGCGCAGGACGACCTCGGGGTCGAGCACCGACACCAGCGCGTCGAAGTCGCCGTCGCGGGCCGCGGCGTAGAACGCGTCGACCGCGACCCGCTGCCGGGCGAGGTCGGCGTCGGGGACCGGGGCGGCGTCGTGGACCCGGCGGCGGGCCCGGCTGGCCAGTTGGCGCGCGGCCTCCGGGGTCCGCTCGACCAGCGGCGCGACCTCCTCGAACGGGACCGCGAACAGGTCGTGCAGGACGAACGCCAGCCGCTCGGCCGGCGACAGGGTGTCGAGGACGACCTGCATCGCCAGCCCGACGGAGTCGGCGAGCAGCGCCTCCTGCTCGGGGTCCGGGCCGGTCAGCGGGCTGACGACCGGGTCGGGCAGCCGCAGGCTCACGCCGTCGCCGTCGTCCAGCGGCTCCTCGGCGCGAGTGGCTCGCGCCCGCAGCAGGTTGAGGCAGACGCGGCTGACCACCGTCGTCAGCCAGCCCGCGAGGTTCTCGACGTCGGAGGTGTCGGTGCGCTGGTAGCGCAGCCAGGTCTCCTGGACAGCGTCGTCAGCCTCGCTGAGCGACCCCAGCATGCGGTAGGCGACGGCGCGCAGGTGTGACCGGTGATGCTCGAAAACTTCTTCGCTCATCCGGTCACATTCCTCCGTCTCCGCGGGTCAGCCGAGTATGACCACACCTCTTCTCGTCACCGGCGGCACCGGCACCCTCGGACGTCTCATCGTGCCACGGCTGGTCGCGGCCGGCCGGACCGTCCGCATGCTCAGCCGCACCCCGCGCGAACCCGCAGCCGACGCCGTCGAGCACGTCGCGGCCGATCTCCGCGGCCCCGACGCCGCACGCCACCTCGACGCCGCGCTCGGTGGCGTCGAGGTCGTCCTGCACCTCGCCGGCGGACCCAAGGGCGACGCCGAGGCGACGACGGCGCTCGCCGCGGCCGCCGCCCGGGCCGGCGTGAAGCACCTCGTGCACATCTCGGCGATCGGCGCCGACCGGGTGCCGATCGCCTGGTTCCGCATGAAGCTGGCCGCCGAGGAGGCCGTGACCGGCGCGGGCGTGCCGTGGACCGTCCTGCGCGCCGCCCAGTTCCACGACCTCGTGTTGAAGACGGCGACGGCGATGGCGAAGCTCCCCGTGGTGCCGGTCCCCGGCGGCCTGCGGTTCCAGCCCGTCGACGCGCGCGACGTGGCCGCCCGGCTGACCGAGCTGACCCTCGGCGAGCCGGCCGGCCTGGTGCCCGACCTCGCCGGCCCGCGGATCGAGCCGATGGGCGAGCTGATGCGCTCGTACCTGCGGGCGGCCGGGAAGCGGCGGGCGCTGTTGCCGGTGCGGATGCCCGGCAAGGCGGGCCGCGCGTACCGCGACGGCGCCAACCTGACCGTCGACGGCGCCGACCTCGGCACCCGCACCTGGGAGGAGTTCCTCGCCGAGCGCCTCGGCTGACGCGGGCTGCCGCGCCGCCGCGCGCCGTCCCCCACCCAAGTTGATCTTGGAGTTCTTCGGCCATCAATCGGGGCAAATTACCCCGCATATGCCGAACAACTCCAAGATCAACGTGGGTGGGGGAGGTGGGGCATGCGTCCTGAGCGGCTGTCACACTGCGGACATGACGGACACCCGCGAGCTGCGCCTTCCGGACGAGCGCCCGTGGCCCGCGTGGGCGCTCCCGGTCTCGGCCGTGGCCGGCGTGGGCGCACTCGGCGCCGGACTCGGCCTGGCCGTGGCCCGGTACTGGGGCGATCCGCTCCCGCTGGCGATCGCGCCCGTGCTGCTCGTCATGGCTGCCGGCTGCGGCGCCGCGGTGGTGCGGCGGGCCCTGCGGCACGAGCGGCGCACGTACGCCGTGACCGAGGTGGCCGTCGTGCTGGCGGTGGCCGCGGTGCTCTACGCCGGCAGCCCGCTGGGTCGGGCGGTGCTCGCCGCGCTGGTGGGCGGCGGCCTGCTCGCGACCGCGTGGGCGGTCCGCAGCGAGCGCCGTCAGCCCACGAAGATGCAGAACGGGTGGCCGTCGAGGTCGGCATAGACGCGCAGCGGCTCGTCGGGGTCGTCGAGGCGGTCGAAGATCATGCGCCCGCCCAGCGCGAGCACGCGGTCGTGCTGGGCCAGCAGCTCCTCGAGCGACGGCACCGTCATGTCGAGGTGCAGCTGCTGCGGGACGGCGGCGTCCGGCCAGGTCGACGGCGTCAGCTGGTCGACCTGCTGGAACGCCAGCCGTCGCTCGCCGCCAGGCTCGTCGAGTAGGACCAGCCAGTCGTCGCCGGCGGGGTCGGTGGTCTCGTGGCCGGGCCGGTACACGTAGCCCAGCAACTGCCGGTAGAACTCCGCGGCGGCGCGGGCGTCGGTGGTGTCGAGGACGGTCTGCAACACGCTGGGATACGTCGCCATGATCCGGACCGTACCCACCAGCACCGACAGCACGTTCATCTCCTGTCGGCGCGACTGTCACCACCACCCACTACGGTGCCGCCATGAACAGGCTCACCGGTCTCGCTGCCGCCGGCGCCGTCGCCGCGGTCCTGCTCCCGACGACCATGACGGCGGCCGGCGCGCCTGCCGTCCCCGCCGCGGAGCAGAACCCGTGGCTGGAACGCCGTGTCCTCAACATCGCGCACCAGGGCGGCGAGATCGAGGCGCCGTCGGACACCCTCTACGCATTCGAGACGGCGCTCGACAAGGGCGCCGACGTGCTCGAGCTCGACGTGCACGCCACGGCCGACGGCGAGCTGGTCGTCCTGCACGACACCACCGTCGACCGCACCACGAACGGCACGGGCCGGGTCGACCGGCTGACGCTGGCGCAGATCCGCGCGCTCGACGCGGCGTACTGGTTCGTGCCCGGCTGCGGGACGTGCCACGACCAGGACGCGGCCGCGTACACCCTTCGCGGCGTCGCGACCGGCGACCGGCCGGCCCCGCCCGGCTACACCGCCGAGGACTTCCGCATCCCGACGGTGCGCGAGGTGCTCGAGGCGTTCCCCGGCGTGCTCATCAACGTCGAGATCAAGCGCACCCGGCCCGAGACCACGCCGTACGAGCGCACCATGGCAGACCTCCTCGCCGAGTTCGGCCGCGGCACCGACACCGTCGTCGCCTCGTTCTCCGACAGCGCGGTCACCCGGTTCAAGCTGTACAACCGCGAGGTCAGCACGTCGCCGGGCACCACGCAGGCCACGGCGTTCTGGCTGAACACGCTCGGCCCACTGACCGGCATCACGCTGCACGGCCACCACGCGCTGCAGGTGCCGCCGTCGCAGTCGGGCATCCCGGTGGTCACCGCGGACTTCGTCGCCGACGCGCACCGCCGCGGCCTCGCCGTCCACGTGTGGACCATCAACGACCGCGCCGAGATGGAGCGGCTCATCGACCTCGGCGTCGACGGCATCATGACCGACCGGCCGACGCTGCTCGAGGACGTGCTCCAGGACCGCGGGATCGCCGTCGGCTGACGCCGTCGGGCTCGACCCGGCACATAACCGAACTCTCACGCCGTCTTGACCGAATCCTCCCGGACGGTCGGAAGCGTGGGGGCCATGAGAACCCCCCTCAGAACGGCGGCTGCGGCCGCGATCCTGATTCTCATGGCGACGGTGTTCGTCCCGGTTGCCGCACACGCGGCTCCCAACTGCGGCGCCGTCGTCACCACCAACACCACCGTGACGGCCAACCTCACCGACTGCCCCGGCGACGGCCTGATCATCGGGGCGCACAACATCACCCTCAACCTGAACGGCCGCACCATCGACGGCGTCGGGCTGGGGGTGGGCGTGCGCAACAACGGCTTCGACAACGTCACCATCCGCAACGGCACGATCACCGGCTTCGACCACGGCGTCGCGCTCAACCCGGGCACCGTCGGCAACCTGGTGACGGCGCTGACCGTGCGCGGCAACGAGGTCGCCGGCATCCAGCTGTCCAACGCCGACACCAACAACCGCGTCATCAGCAACACCGTCGAGCTGCAGTCGCAGCGCGGCATCGCGGTCCTGGGCGACTCCAACGGCAACGTCGTGCGCAGCAACACCGTCCGCAACAACGCCGACGGCATCCACGTCGAGAACTCGCTGAGCAACCTCGTCGAGCTCAACAACGTCAGCGCCAGCAGCGACCAGAGCGTCGAGATCCTCGGCGGGCGCAGCAACACGCTGCGGCAGAACACGATCACGACCGGCGGCGACGGCGCCATCGGCCTGACCAGCACGACGCTGAACGTCGTCGACAACAACACCGTCACCGGCAGCGGCGACACCGGCATCGAGCTGATGACCGCGCCGAGCAACCAGGTCATCAACAACCGGGTCTCCGGCAGCAGCGACTCCGGGATCCTGCTCACGTCGTCGAACGGCAACACCGTCCGCTCGAACAACCTCAACGTCAGCGGGCCCAACGCGGCCGGCGTCGAGCTGGTGTCGTCGAACTCGAACACCGTCCAGTCCAACGCGGCGAACTCGCAGCTCAGCCACGGCATCGAGCTGCAGAACTCGGCGTCGAACCGGCTGCTGAGCAACACCGCGAACAGCAACAACAGCTCCGGCATCTACGTCTCCGGGTCCGCGGGCGTCGCGGCGAACCTGCTGGAGGCCAACACCGCGAGCAGCAACGAGGGCGACGGCATCCACGTCGCCAACGCCGGCAACACGCTGCGCCGCAACATCGCCCGGCTGAACGGCGGCTGGGGCATCTACGCGGTCGCCGGCACCACCGACGGCGGCGGCAACCGGGCCAGCGGCAACGACGAGGCGGCCCAGTGCTCCGGGGTGGTCTGCACGGCCTGAGGCGAAACCTGGTGTGTGCGGCGGGCCGTCGGGCATAGTTCGGGCATAGTTCGGGACGACGGGCACTTGTACCTTGATTAGTCGCGCCGACGCGGCTGGACGAGAGGACGCTGTGCCCATGAACACCGAGGCCCGCCGCATTCAGGGCGTCTACATCACGCTGATGCTCGGCAACACGCTCGCGGCGTCGTTCATCTGGGGCATCAACACGCTGTTCCTGCTCGACGCCGGGCTGAGCAACCTCGAGGCGTTCGCCGCCAACGCGTTCTTCACCGCCGGCATGGTGCTCTTCGAGGTCCCGACGGGGGTCGTGGCGGACACCGTCGGGCGGCGGGCGTCGTACATGCTCGGCACCCTGACGCTGGCCGCGTCGACGGCACTCTACTACCTGATGTGGCAGATCAGCGCGCCGTTCTGGGCGTGGGCGCTGGTGTCGGTCCTGATCGGCCTCGGGTTCACGTTCTTCTCCGGCGCGGTCGAGGCCTGGCTGGTCGACGCGCTGCACTTCGCCGGCTACGACGGCAGCCTCGAGACGGTGTTCGGCCGCGGCCAGATGGTGTCCGGCGTGGCGATGCTGGGCGGGTCGGTGGCCGGCGGCGTCATCGCGCAGGCGACGGACCTGGGCGTGCCGTTCCTGATCCGGGTCGCCGTCCTGCTCGCGATGTTCGTGGTGGCGGGGCTGCTCATGCGCGACCTCGGGTTCACGCCGGACCGCTCGTCGGGGACGGCGAAGGCGGTGCGCGGCATCTGGACGGCGTCGATCGAGCACGGCCTGAAGAACCCGCCGGTGCGCTGGGTCATGCTGGCCGCGCCGTTCGCGTCGGGCGTCGGCATCTACACGTTCTACGCGCTGCAGCCGTACCTGCTGGAGCTCTACGGCGACCCCGACGCCTACTCCGTCGCGGGCCTCGCCGCCGCCGTCGTCGCCGGAGCCCAGGTGGTCGGCGGGTACGCGGCGCCGTACGCCCGCAAGATGTTCCGCAAGCGGACGACGGCGCTCATCCTGGGGACGGTGCTCAGTGCCGTCATCCTCGGGCTGCTGAGCATCACCGAAGTGTTCTGGGTCGCGCTGCTCCTGCTGGTGCTCTGGGCGCTGATCTTCGCCGCCGAGACGCCGATCCGGCAGGCGTACCTCAACGACATGATCCCGTCGAAGCAGCGGGCGACGGTGCTCTCGTTCGACTCGCTCATGGGCAACACCGGCGGGGTCGTCATCCAACCGATCCTGGGCCGTGCGGCCGACGTGTACAGCTACGGCACGTCGCTGGCCATCGGCGCGGTGTTCCAGGTGCTGGCCGCGCCGTTCCTGGTCGGCAGCCGGCGGCAGAACTCGCCCGCCGACGTCGCGGTCACCGTGCCCGCGTCGCCGGTGGCGGACACTGTGGAGGGCGCGTCGCCGCGGCCGTCGAGCGAAGAGAAGTAGCGTTGACTTATATAAGTGACAAGCGATAGGTTGCGGATGTGCATGCCTTCGACGTGCTCGGCGACCCGGTTCGCCGGCGGATCCTGGAGCTGCTCGCCGACGGCGAGCTGACCTCCGGCGCCGTCACGTCGGTCATCCAGCAGGAGTTCGGCATCTCCCAGCCGGCCGTCTCGCAGCACCTCAAGGTGCTGCGCGAGTCCGGGTTCGCGACGGTGCGGCCCGACGGCGCGCGCCGGCTGTACGCCGTCAGCTCCGAACCGCTGCGTGACGTCGACGCGTGGCTGGACCGGTTCCGGAGGTTCTGGACGCCGCCGCTGGACGCACTGGCCACCGAGCTGGCCAGGGGCAAGCGCGAACGCCGGCTGCAGCAGCAGGCCGGCCAGGACCCATCGCACCCCGCGGATCAGGAGAACACCCCATGATCGACGTCGCCCAGCAGATCAACTCCGTGCGCCGCCAGGTCGGCTCGCGCACCATCGAGCCCGGCGAGGCACGCACCGTCGTGCTCATCCAGACCTACTCCGCCGCCGTCGACGACGTGTGGGACGCCGTGACCAACCAGGAGCGGATCCCGCGCTGGTTCTCGCCGGTCAGCGGCGAGTTGAAGCTCGGCGGCCGGTACCAGGTCGAGGGCAACGCCGGCGGCACCGTCGAGCGCTGCGACCCGCCCAAGAGCTTCGCGGCCACGTGGGAGTTCAACGGTCAGACCAGCTGGATCGAGGTCCGGCTCGCCCCCGACGGTGACGAGCGGACCCGGCTCGAGCTCGAGCACATCGCCCTGGTCACCGACGACGGCCTCGCGTTCTGGGACCTCTACGGCCCCGGCGCCGTCGGCCTCGGCTGGGACCTCGCGCTGATCGGGCTGACGCTGCACCTCACCTCGGGCGGCGAGCAGGTCGACCCCAAGGCGGTCGAGGCCTGGACCGTGTCCGACGAGGGCAAGGACTTCATCTCGTCGGCCAGCGAGAAGTGGCGCGATGCGAACGTGGAGTCCGGCTTCGCCAGTGCCGAAGGCGCCCAGGCCGCCGCCGACCGGACGACCGCCTTCTACACCGGCACCGAGGCCCCCGCGGAGGGCTGACTCCTTGCGTCGGGAGGGAGTTCTCCTCGCTATAGCGGGTGAAAGTCCCTCCTGACGACCACGCGGCCGACGTTGTCGGACCCTCGCCTTAACGTTCCGCGGCATGACGACGGTGGCGGAGGCGGGCGCGGCGGTGCGCTGGCGAGGCGGGTACGGGCGATTGTGGACGGCGGCGGTGCTGTCGCGGTTCGGCGACGCCGTGCGCAATGTCGCTCTGCCGCTGGTCGCCGTGGGCCTGACGACGTCGCCGTTCGTGCTGTCGCTGGTGTCGACGGCCGGGTACCTGCCGTGGCTGGTCTTCGGGCTGCTCGGCGGCGCGCTGGCCGACCGCGTCGACCGCCGCCGGGCCATGTGGATGGTCGACGTTGCGCGGGGAGCGCTGGTGGCGGCGTTCGCGGTCGCCCTGGCGCTCGGCCACGCGCACATCGCGGTGCTGGCGATCCTCGCGTTCGCGCTCACCACGCTGCAGACCCTGTTCGACAACGCGGCCACGGCCATCCTCCCGGGGATCGTGCCGCGCGACGCCCTGCCCTCGGCCAACGCGCGGCTCATGACCGGGCAGGCGCTGGCAGGAACGTTCCTCGGCGCGCCGGCGGCCGGGCTCCTGGTCGGTGCGGGCGTGGCGCTGCCGTTCGCCGTCGACGCCGCGACGTACCTGGTCGCGGCCGCGCTGATCGCCTCGCTGCCACGGCAGGCGGCACCCAAGGTGACGACGGCGCAGGGCAGCACGCTGCGCGCCGACATCGCCGAGGGCGTCCGCCGGCTCTGGCGCGACCGGCTCCTGCGCGGCGGCTGCCTGGCGAACCTGCTCGGCAACCTGGTCATCGGCGGGCTGCAGGCGGTGCTGGTGCTCATCATCACGCGCTGGGCCGGCGCCTCCGACGTCGTGTTCGGGCTGGTCCTCGCCGCGTACGGCGCCGGCGGGGTGGTGGGTGGACTGGTCGCGACGCGCATCGGCCGATGGGTCGGCGGCGGAGCGCGGGCCATGGTGCTGGCGCTCGCCGCGCAGGCCGGCTGCCTGGTCGTCATCGGTGGCGTCGCGCACCCGGCGGCGACGGCGGCCGCGCTGGCCGTGTTCGGGGTGGCCGGCATGGTGATCAACGTGCATCTCGTGACGCTCACCCAGCAGCGCACACCCGACGAGCTGCTCGGGCGGGTCAGCTCCGCCCAGCGCACGCTCGGCACCGTCGGCGCGCCCGCCGGAGCCCTGGTGTTCGGCGCGCTGGCCGAGGCCACCGAGGTCAACGTGCCGGCGCTCGTGGGCGCGGCCGTCATGGCGGTGTCGGCGCTGGTCGTCCTCCACGCCACCCGTGCCGACCCGACGACACCATCGACGACACCATGACCAGAAGGTGAACGCCGGGGTGTGAGCCTGCGCACGTCGGCTGGATTCCTGATCCGCGATCCCGGTAAGCTGCACACAGCGAAGGGGAGTAGCCCCCAATGTCGCGGTCGACACACTGACGCTCCGGCGTCCGGCCGCGCGGCCTCTTTCGAGAGGCGGGCGAGACCTTCGACCACTGGCAGCAATGCCGGGGTCGGAGTCTCGCGTCTTCCGGTCCCGGCCGTGACCGGAAGGGATCCGATGGCCGACCTGTGGGCCGCGTTCCTCGTGAGCTTCGGCGTGATCTTCGTGGCCGAGCTCGGCGACAAGTCCCAGCTGATGGCGTTGACGTTCGCCACGCGCTACAAGGCGTGGCACGTCATCCTCGGCATCACCATCGCGACCACCGTCGTGCACCTGGCGTCGGTCGCGATCGGGTTCGGACTGGGCGAGGCGCTCCCCACCGGCTGGATCAACATCGTCGCGGCCGTCGCGTTCTTCGGCTTCGCCGCGTGGACCTGGCGCGGCGACACCCTGACCGACGACGAGAAGAGCAAGGCCGAGCGAGCCACCCGGGCCGCCGTCATCGCCGTCGGCACCGCGTTCTTCCTGGCCGAGCTCGGCGACAAGACCATGCTCGCCACCATCACGCTGGCCGCCGACCACGACTGGCTCGGCGTCTGGCTCGGCTCGACGGTCGGCATGGTCGCCGCGGACGCGCTGGCCATCGTCGTCGGCCGGTACCTCGGTCAGCGGCTGCCGGAGCGGCTCATCCAGTACGGCGCCGCCGCGCTGTTCGTGCTGTTCGGCATCTGGCTGCTGATCGAGGGGATCGCGGAGCTCACCTGACAGGAGCGCTCAGATCCAGCTGTCGAACCACATGCGGGCCCGCCAGTCGTCGTACGGGATCAGCTGGTCGACATGGATGGGGTAGAACCAGGCGGCCACCGCGATGACGATGAGCACGTATCCGCCGGCGACGGCGACACCGATCGCCCGCCGCCGTGGTGAGGCGTCGGGTGGCCCGATGATCAGGCCCAGCACGAACGTCACGGCCAGCACCAGGAACGGCGCGAGGGCGACGGCGTAGAAGTAGAAGATCGTCCGGTCGGTGCCGGAGAACCACGGCAGCCAGCTGGTCGTGAAGAACATCCACGGCACCCAGGTGGCGGTGAAGCCGGCCAGGACGGCACCGGCCCGCCAGTCGCGGCGGAAGAACCACCACCACAGGCACACCAGGATCGCCGCGAGGGCCCCCCACCACAACGGCGGCGTGCCCAGCGCGAGCACCGCCTGGCTGCAGCGTTCGACCTGGCAGCCGCCCTGCCCGAGGTCATAGCCCTCGTAGTCGAACGAGACCGGCCGGCCGAGGTAGAGCCACTCCCACGGCTTGGACATGTAGTCGTGCGGGGTGTCGAGGTCGCGATGGAACCGCAGCATGTCGTCGTGGTAGTGCCAGAGGCTGCGGGCCCAGCTCGGGAACAGTGAGCCGAACGCGGACGGCGCGTGCTCCGTCGCCCACTGCCGGCCGTAGCCGTTCTCGGAGAAGATCCAGCCCCACCATGACCCGACGTACACGACGACGGCCGTGCCGACCATGGTCAGGAAGGCCACCGGGCCGTCGCGCAGCATCGAGTTCAGCACCGGGCTCTGCAGCTCGGCCGCGCGCCGGGCGCCGACCTCCCACAGCACCGTCATGAGCCCGAAGACGGCGAGGGCGTACAGCCCGCTCCACTTGGTGCCGCAGGCCAGGCCGAGCATGAGGCCCGCCGCCAGCCGCCACGGCCGCCACCAGAACAGCGGACCGTCGCCGGGCTCGGTCAGGCCGCGGGCGAGGCGCGCCTCGGCCCAGTCGGCGTACTTGGCCCGCATCGAGTCGCGGTCGACGAGCAGGCAGCCGAACGCCGCCACGATGAACATCGTCAGGATGCCGTCGAGCACCGCCGTCCGGCTCATGACGATGGACAGGCCGTCGACGGCGAGCAGCAGGCCGGCGACGCAGCCCAGCAGCGTCGACCGGAACATCCGCCGGCCGATGCGCGCGACCAGGACCACCGTCAGGATGCCGCACAGGGCCACCGCGATGCGCCAGCCGAACGGGTCCATGCCGAACACCCGGATGCCCTGGCCGATGAGGAACTTGCCGACCGGCGGGTGCACGACGAACGACGGCTCGTTGAGGAAGACGTCGAGGTCGCCGTTGAGAATGCGTTCGTTCGCGTCTTCGGTGAACTTGCGCGAGTAGCCGAACAGCAGCTGCGAGTAGGCGTCCTTGGCGTAGTACGTCTCGTCGAAGATGATCTTGTTGGGGCGGCCGAGGTCGACCAGCCGCAGCACCGCCGCGACCACTCCGACCAGCAGCGGGCCGATCCAGCCCCAGACGCGGTCGGTGGGCATCGGCCGGACGAGGCGGGCGCGGATCGCGGCCGCGGACCTCGCCGTCACGGATGCCTCGGGGGCGTCAACCGTCTGGGTCACCGGGTCATCCTACGAGTGCGTCCTGTGAAGTCCGGTGCATCGCTGCGCGAGGATGGGCGGGTGGCGAACTCGATGACCGACGGCGTGCTGGTGCTCGCCGGCACCCCGATCGGCGACGTCGGCGACGCGCCGCCGCGGCTCGCGGCCGAGCTGGCGACGGCCGACGTGGTGGCTGCCGAGGACACCCGGCGGCTGCTCCGGCTGACGTCGTCGCTGGGTGTGACGGTGTCCGGGCGGCTGGTGTCGTACTTCGAGGGCAACGAGTCCGCGCGGACGCCGGAGCTGCTGACGGCGCTGACCGACGGCGCGCGCGTGGTGCTGGTGACCGACGCCGGCATGCCGTCGGTGTCCGACCCCGGCTACCGGCTGGTGGCGGCCGCCGTCGACGCGGGCGTGCGGGTGACGGCGGTGCCGGGGCCGTCGGCGGTGCTGACGGCGCTCGCGCTCAGCGGGCTGCCGGTCGACCGGTTCTGCTTCGAGGGCTTCCCGCCGCGCCGGCCGGGGGAGCGGGCGCGGGTGTTCGGGGCGCTGGCCGACGAGCCGCGCACCATGGTCTTCTTCGAGTCGCGGCACCGGCTGGCCGAGACGCTGCGCTCCATGGCGACGGCGTTCGGTGACGGCCGCGCAGCGGCGGTCTGCCGCGAGCTGACCAAGACGCACGAGGAGGTCAAGCGCGGTCCCCTGGCCGAGCTGGCCGGCTGGGCCGAGACCGACGGGCCGCTCGGTGAGATCACCATCGTGGTCGGCGGCGCGCCGCCGAGAGCCGCGGCGACGGTGGCCGACGCCGTCGCGCTGGTGGCCGAGCGCGAGACCACCGGCGTCCGGCGCAAGGAGGCCATCGCCGACGTCGCCCGCGAGCTGGGCCTGTCCAAGCGCGACGTCTACAACGCCGTCGTCGCCGCGAAGGACTCTGCTCAGGGGAGCTGAGCGGCGCGCGTCAGGGCCGCGAGCCAGGGGGCGGCGACGGCGACGGTGGGGACGACGACCAGCGCGGCGGCGACCGTGTAGGCGACCGCGGCGATCAGCCCCACCGGGATCCGGCTCTCCATCGACGACGGCGCCAGCCTGCGGATCCGCACGGCCGGGGTCACCGCGCCGGAGCCCAGCGCGCCGGCCGGGACCGGGGCGTGCGCGAGCCGGGCCAGCGCCCGCGCCAGCGGGACCGCACCGGAACGCCGTCGGGCGGCGTCGTCGGCGAGCATCTCGACCAGCCCGGACGCCGAGTCGAGCGCCACTGAGCTGCGGACCAGCCGTGGGAACGCGTTGTGCAGCACGCCGAACCCCTCGAGCACGAGGTCGTGCCGGGCCCGGGCGTGCGCCCGCTCGTGCGCCAGGACGGCGTCGACCTCGGCCTCGTCCAGCGCTTCCAACGTGGGTGAGGACACCACGACCCTGGGCCGGACGCCGGGGATGCAGTACGCCAGGGCCGGCGCCACGTCGACCACCACCGCCCCCGGTGCCCGCCCGTCGGACCGCCCGACCAGGTCGACGACGTGCCGCTGCCGCCGTCGCCGCGCCCGCAGCGTCATGCCCAGCGTGTGCGCCGACCACAGCAGCCGCGCCGCCACCACGACCGTCAGCAGCAACGAGGCGCCGTGCAGCACCAGCAGCCACCAGGACGGCGCCGGATGTCCGACCACCAGCGTCCCCGCCGACGCGCCCGCGCCGAGCGCCGACAGCACCGCCGCCAGCGCGACCGCCTGCCAGAGCACCAGGGCCGCCCGCGGCGCCCGCAGCGGCCACCGCGACCGCGCCAGCAGCGCCGGCGCCGGCCCGGCCAGCAGCAGGGCCAGGACCAGCAGCACGACGGGCGTCGTCTCCGTCACGAGGAACCCTCGACCGCCTCGACCGCTTCGAGCGCCTCGCGCAGTGCCCGCGCGTCGTCGGCGGACGCGGACCCGACGAACCGCAGCAGCGCCGCCGTGCGGTCGGACCCGTCGACGGTGTCGAGCGCCTCGTGCATGAGCTCGGCCGTCAGCTCGTCGCGCGAGACGGCGGGGCGGTAGCGGTAGGCGCGGCCGTCGCGGATCTGCTCGGCCGACCCCTTGCGGGCCAGCCGGTCGAGCACCGTCATGACCGTCGTGTACGCGACGTCGCGCGACCCGGCCAGCGCCTCGTGCACCTGCCGCACGGTGGCGGGGGTCTCGAACGTCCACAACAGGTCCATGACGGTGCGTTCGAGTTCACCGAGTCGGGCGCGTCCTGGCACATCTCACAGTCTACCGACCGCTCGTAGTACTACAGTAAGTCGTAGAATCTACGACGGAATGTAGTACCCCGGCGCCCCGAAGGGTCACGAACGAACATGGACGTGCTGGACCTCGCCCGCTGGCAGTTCGGCATCACCACGGTGGTGCACTTCTTCTTCGTCCCGTTCACCATCTCGATGGCGTTCCTCGTCGCGATCATGCAGTCGGTCTGGATGCGCACGAAGAGCGAGCGCTGGCTGCGGCTGACCAAGTTCTTCGGGAAGCTGCTGCTGATCAACTTGGCCGTCGGCGTGGTCACCGGCCTGGTGCAGGAGTTCCAGTTCGGCATGAACTGGAGCGACTTCAGCCGCTTCGTCGGCGACGTGTTCGGCGCGCCGCTGGCCATGGAGGCGCTGCTCGCGTTCTACCTCGAGTCGGTCTTCGTCGGCGTCTGGATCTTCGGGTGGGGCCGCATCCCGCCGAAGATCCACCTCACGACCATCTGGGTGACGGCGTTCGGGACGCTGCTGTCGGCGTACTTCATCCTGGCCGCGAACTCGTTCATGCAGAACCCCGTCGGCTACGAGATCGACGAGGCGGCCGGATGCGCCGAGCTCACCGACATCTGGGCCGTGCTGACGAACAAGGTGCTGCTCGTCACGTTCCCGCACACGATCTTCGCCGCGTTCATGGTCGGCGGCGGAGTGGTCGCGGCGGTGGCGATGTGGCACCTGGTGCGCGGCGCGCGCAACCCTGACGACGCCGCCCCCGGCGCACCGTCCGACCGGGGCGCCTTCCGCACCGCCCTGCGCATCGGCGCCGTCACCGTCCTCATCGGCGGCATCGGCGTCGCGATCACCGGCGACACCCAGGGCAAGGTCATGACCGAGGTGCAGCCGATGAAGATGGCGTCGGCCGAAGCGCTCTACGAGACCGCGCAGCCGGCGCCGTTCTCGCTGTTCACCGTCGGCACGCTGGACGGCAGCGAGGCGCTGTACTCGATCGAGGTCCCGCAGCTGCTCTCGTTCCTCGGCACCGGCTCGTTCGACGGCCAGGTCGAGGGCATCAACGACCTGCAGGCGCAGTACGAGGAGCTGTACGGGCCGGGGGACTACAGCCCGAACATCCCGGTGACGTACTGGACGTTCCGCATGATGATCACCATGGGCGGGCTGGCCGGGCTGATCGCGCTCTGGCAGCTCTGGGCCACCCGGCGCGGACGGGTCCCGGCGTCGCCCTGGGCGCTGCGCGCGGCCGCCGTCCTGCCCGTCCTGCCGCTGGCCGGCAACGCGTTCGGCTGGATCTTCACCGAGATGGGCCGGCAACCCTGGCTGGTGTTCGGCCTCATGCGGACCGAGTCGGGCATCAGTCCCAGCACCAGCGCCACGACGGTGTTCGTCTCGCTCGCCGCCTTCACGGTGTTGTACGCCGGCCTGACCTGGCTGTGGGTGTACCTGCTGCTCAGACACGCCCGGCCCGGCCTGCCCGACGTGACGCCCACCGGCGGCGACGCGGAGCCGGACCAGCCCGATGAGGCCGACGCCGACAAGCCGCTGAGCTTCGCGTACTGAGAGGACGGACACGATGGAATCGACCACGCTCTGGTTCCTGCTCATCGCCGTCCTCTGGACCGGCTACCTGGCGCTCGAGGGCTTCGACTTCGGCGTGGGCCTGCTGACCCGCCGGTTCGCCCGCGACGACACCGAGCGCCGGGTCCTCATCAACACCATCGGACCGGTGTGGGACGGCAACGAGGTCTGGGTCATCACGGCCGTCGGCGCGACGTTCGCCGCCTTTCCCGAGTGGTACTCGACGGCATGGTCGGCGTACTACCTGCCGCTGCTGCTGATCCTGCTGGCGCTGATCGGCCGCGGCCTGGCGTTCGAGTACCGCGCCAAGGGCGACACCGACAGCTGGCGCCGTCGCTGGGACCTGGTGATCTTCGTGGGTTCGGCGGTCCCGGCGTTCGTCTGGGGCGTCATCCTGGCCGGGTTCGTGCAGGGCCTCCCGCTGGACGCGCGGCACGACTTCGTGGGCGGCTGGGCCGACCTCGTCACCCCGTACACGCTGCTGGGCGGCGTCGTGACGCTGGCGCTGGCGCTGCTGCACGGCACCCACTACGTCGCGCTCAAGACCGTCGGCGACATCCGGGTCCGGGCGCGGCGGCTGGCCGGGCGGCTCGCGGTCCCGGTCGGTGTCGTGCTGGCGGCGTTCCTCGCCTGGACGCTGCTGCGCGACGACACCCCGTCGCGGCTGGCGGCAGCCGGCGCGCTGGTGACGGTGGCGGCGGTCGCGGCCGGGGCGACGGCGATCGCGCGCGGCCGCGAGGGGTGGGCGTTCGTGGCGACCTTCGCGGCGGTCGCCGGCACCGCGGTGACGCTGTTCGCGGCGCTCTTCCCGGACGTGCTGCCGTCGACCCTCGATGCGGCGAACGGCCTGACGACGGCGAACGCGTCGTCGTCGGACTACACGCTGACCGTGATGACCTGGGTGGCGGTGCCGTTCGTCCCGGCGGTGCTGATCTACCAGAGCTGGGTCTACTGGATGTTCCGCAAGCGGATCGGGGTCCAGCACATCCCGTAGGCCGTTAGCCTGCTGATCGATGCAGTTGCTGCTCGTGGTGGTGGGCGCGATCGCGGTGACCGCGGTCGCCAACCGGCGCGGGCTGCAGCCGTCGATCGTCGTCGTGGTGCTGGCGTCGCTGGTCTCGTTCATCCCCGGGCTGCCGCGGTTCGAGTTGGACCCGGAGCTGATCCTCAGCGTCGTGCTGCCGCCGCTGCTGTACTCCGCGGCGCTGGACTTCAGCGTCTACAGCCTGGCCCGCAACCTGCGCCCGATCCTGTCCCTCGGCATCGGCATGGTGGTCGTGTCGACGCTGATCACCGGGGCCGTGGCGAACTGGGTGGTCCCGGGCCTCGGGGTGGTATCGGCGCTGGTGCTGGGCGCGGTCGTGGCGCCGCCGGACGCCGTGAGCGCCGTCGCCATCGGGCGCAAGCTCGGGCTGCCGAAACGGCTGATGACGATCCTGACCGGCGAGAGCCTGGTCAACGACGCCACCGCGCTGACCATCTTCACCCTCGCCGTCGCCGCGGCCACGGGCAGCCACCCGTTCATCGACAACGCGATCCTGCTGTTCCTGTACTCAGCGGCGGTCGGCTGCGCGGTCGGCCTGGCGCTGGCCGCGGGCGTGCACTGGGCGCGGCAGCGGCTCGGCGACAGCGGCCTCGAGACCGTCCTCGGCCTGGTGGTGCCGTTCGCGGCGTTCCTGTTCACCGAGGAGCTGCACGCCTCGGGCGTCCTCGCGGTGGTGACGGCCGGGTTCTGGCTCGGCCACCACGACGCCGATGCCGGCTTCGCGACCCGGTTGCAGGGACGCCAGGTCTGGCGCAGCCTCGACACGTTGCTCGAGGCGCTGGTCTTCGCCTACATGGGCCTGCAGTGCCGGTTCGTCTTCGCCGACCTCGGGCTGACGGACGGCGAATGGTGGCGGTTCGCGCTGGCCGCCGGGGCGGTGCTGCTGGTGGTGCTGCTGGTCCGGCCGTTCTGGGTGTTCCTCACCTACGGCCAGCGGGTGCTGCGACGGCGGTACCTGCCGTTCCGCAGGCGACGCCGTCGACCCCGGACATACCAGCCGTTGCCGCGTCCGTACCTGCTGGTCATCTCGTGGTCGGGCATGCGTGGCGTGGTGACCCTGGCGGCGGCCGCCGGCGTCCCGGCCACGACGGCGTCCGGCGCGCCGTTCCCCGGGCGCAGCACCATCCAGGCGCTCGCGTTCGTCGTCGCCGTCGGGAGCCTGCTCATCCAGGCCCCGACGCTGCCGCTGCTGGTCCGCCGGCTGCACCTGAACGCCGACGACGAGCAGGCCGCCGAGGCTGAGGCGCAGCGGCTGGCCCGGCAGATCACCCGGTCCGCCGCCGAGGAGACACTGCGCGACCTGCTGACCCACCCGCCGCCCGGAGCGGACCCCGTCGTGCTCGGGTCCATGCGCGACCGGATCGCCGCCGCGATGCGGGCCCGGAACTCCGCCGACGACGCCGACGCGGAGGTCGAGCTGGCCGAGCACGCACCGGCCATGCGCGCGACCATGCTGACGGTCCGCCGCGAGATCCTCGCCGCCCAGCGCCGTGCGCTCACCGCGGCGCGCGACGCCGGCGACCTCGACGACGAGGTCATGCGGCGCGAGCTGGAACGCCTCGACTACGAGGAGGCGGCCGCGGCGGCGGACTGAACCGCTGCCGCCGTCGCCCCCGTCGTCACAGGTAGAACGGGTAGGCGGGGTAGGCGTAGCCGGCCGCCCAGAACGGCGGGTAGCCGTAGTAGCCGTACAGCTCCTCGAAGTACTCGCCCTGCGGCACCAGGCCCGGGTCGTAGGCCGGTGCGCCCGCCACGTGGCCGCGCTCCTGGGCGATGTGCACCTGCTCGTCGACCTTCACCACGGCGTCGACCGGGATGAGCTGCTTCTTCTCGCCAAGGCCGAGGAAACCGCCGGAGCCGACCTGCAGGAACCGCACCTTCAGCTCCTGCGGGTCGATGACGAGGTCGTCGACGGTGCCGACCTCGTCGCCGTTGCGGTCCACGACCGGCCGGCCGCGCACGTCGTCCTCGATCTTCACGGTCAGGTCGGAATCGGCAAGGTGAACGAGCGAACGCGGGATGTCGGTGGTCATCGGAACTCCTCTCGATCACGTGGATCTGGGTGGTCCGTACCCCGTCTGGGCCGGATTGTCACCGCCGCATGGGATCGTGGGTGCTCAGGCCGCCTTCCGGGAGGTGCCCATGAGGGGTGACAGGGTCGAGATCGTCATCGACGCCGGCGACACCACGCGCAGCTACGAGATCACCGCCACCCGGGCCGGGCGCCGGGTCGACGTCAGCATCGGCCGCGGCGTGGTCGTCGTCGCCGAGGTCACCCGCTCCGGCACGCCCGTGCGGACCGCCCGGTTCATGTCCAGCCGCGTGCTCGCCCTGGTGGAGCATCCGGTCGCCGAGGCGCCGCTGGCCCAGGACGCCGCGACGCCGCCGCCCCCGCCGCAGGCGACGCCGTCGTGACCTGCCGGCACCGCCGCATCGAACCCTGACCGCTCGGCCTTGGCACGCCGGAGCGCTCCACACATGCCGCATCTCGGGCGCGATTGGTCGCTTCCGGCGTGCCAAG
This sequence comes from Jiangella mangrovi, assembly GCF_014204975.1. Taxonomy (NCBI): domain Bacteria; kingdom Bacillati; phylum Actinomycetota; class Actinomycetes; order Jiangellales; family Jiangellaceae; genus Jiangella; species Jiangella mangrovi. Next base: position 996,662 of record NZ_JACHMM010000001.1, on the reverse strand, counting down.
GACGACGCTCGAGCGTGCCAAGGCGTGAACCGACCGGCTGTCACCCCGTCCCTCTAAGGTGGGTTCATGGCGTCGTCCTCGAAGGTGCTCGAGGTCGCCGGACGCGAGGTGACCATCACCCATCCGGACAAGGTGGTCTTCCCCGACGGCGGCCACACCAAGCTCGACCTCGTCACCTACTACCTGGCCGTGGCCGAGGGTGCGCTGCGCGGCGTCGAGGGCCGGCCCATGATCCTCAAGCGGTTCGTCAAGGGCATCGACCAGGAGGCGTTCTTCCAGAAGCGCGCTCCCGACAAACGACCCGACTGGGTCGAGGTCGCGACGCTGCGCTACCGCTCCGGCACGTCCGCCGACGAGGTCGTGGTGCGCGACGCCGCGGCCCTGGCCTGGGTGGTCAACCTCGGCTGCATCGACCTCAACCCGCACCCCGTCCGCGCCGAGGACCTCGACCGCCCCGACGAGCTGCGCATCGACCTCGACCCCAACCCGGGCATCGAGTGGGCGCAGATCATCGACGTCGCCCTCGTCGCGCGCGAGGTGCTGCAGGACCACGGGCTCACCGCCTGGCCCAAGACGTCGGGCTCGCGCGGCTTCCACGTCTACACCCGCATCGACCCGCACTGGTCCTACCGGCAGGTACGCCTGGCCGCCGAGTCCGTCGCCCGCGAGGTCGAGAACCGCGCGCCCGGCATCGCGACCGCCAAGTGGTGGAAGGAAGAGCGCGAAGGGGTCTTCGTCGACTTCAACCAGAACGCCAAGGACCGCACCGTCGCCTCGGCCTACTCCGTCCGCGCCAAGGCTGACGCCCGTGTGTCCATGCCGCTGACCTGGGACGAGGTGCCCACCTGCCGGCCCGAGGCGTTCACCCTGGCCACGGCCGCCCAGCGCTACGAGGACATCGGCGACCCCTGGGCCGGCATCGAGACGTCGGCCGGCTCGCTCGACCGGCTGCTCGAGCTGGCCGAGCGCCTCGGCCCGGCCGAGAAGCCGCCCAAGGGCACCGGCCGGCGCACCCAGACCATGCCGCTCATCGAGATCGCGCGGGCCAAGACCAAGAACGAGGCCATGGCCGGACTCGAGCGCTGGAAGGAGAGGCATCCCGACGTCGTCGCCGACCTCGCGCCCGCCGACGTCCTGGTCGACGGCATGCGCGGGCGCAGCTCGCTCTGGTACCGCATCCGCGTCAACCTGCAGCACGTGCCGGAGGACCGCCGGCCCGAGCAGGAGCCGCTCGAGGTCGACTACGACCCCTGGGCCGGCACGCCCTGGGCCAACGCCGGCGAGGCCGTGCGCGAGGCTCGCGAAGCCGCCGCCGCGGGGTCCGACGGCGCCGGCGGTTCCGACGGTTCCGACGACAGGTAGGCGAACAGCCGGCCGGCGCCGTCGAGCATGGCCAGCGACCGCGCCGTCAACTGCTCCCGCCGCTGCGCCAGAACGGCCTGCAGCGCCTCGGTGCTGCCGGTACGGCGCAGCTCGCCGAGCACCGACCCGACCTGCGCCAGCCCGTAGTAGCTCTGCCGCAGCAGCAGCACGAGCTGCGCGTCGCGCACGTCGTCGGGGGAGTAGGTGCGGTACGACGTGCCCGGCTCGCGCGACGGGGTGAGCAGCCCGGCCGCCTCCCACGTGCGCAGCGCCGACGGCCGCACGCCCAGCAGGCGGGCGGCCTCGCCCACGCGCAGTCCGGACGCGACCCCGGCCGGAGCCGCCGCGGACCCCGTCGTGACCCCGCCGGCCAGAGCCGCCAGCGCCGCGGCCGTCCGGTGCAGCCGGCGCCGCTGGTCGTGCAGGTCGGCGTGCGCCGCGTCGACCAGCGCCAGCGCCCCGGGGACGTCGCCGTCGTGGACCGTCCGCATGATCGACCGCGCGGCGATGACGCCGAACCCGGGCACCAGCGACCGGAAGGTGAGCAGCGCCTCCAGATGCCGCTCGGAGAACTGCCGGTATCCCGACGCGGAGCGCGGCACCGGAGGCAGCACTCCGGCGTCCTCGTAGTTGCGGACCTGCTGCGCCGAGACGCCCACCGCCTGGGCCAGATCGGCAGGCCGCAACGCTGCCACCGTCGAGCCCTCCTTCACCACGGTACTTGAGACTCATCCTTGCAGTTCAGCCAGCATACGAGGCCAACCTTCAATAAGGAGTTCAATGAGAGACTTGAAGGTATGGATTTCGGCGAGATCAGGGTCACCAACGCCCGCCTGCACAACCTCAGGAACGTCACCGTCGCCATCCCGCGCAACCGGCTGGTCGTGCTGACCGGCCTGTCCGGGTCCGGCAAGTCCACCCTCGCCTTCGACCTGCTGCACCGCGAGGGCCAGCGCCAGTACCTCGAGTCGCTCGGGCTGGTCACCATGCAGATGAGCAAGGCGCCGGTCGACTCCATCACCGGCCTGTCGCCCTCCATCAGCATCGACCAGTACCTCACGAACCGCAGCCCGCGGTCCACGGTCGGCACCGCCACCGAGGTCTTCACCTACCTGCGCCTGCTCTGGGCCCGCGCCGGCCACCGGCCCTGCCCGGCCTGCGGCGGCGCGCTGCTGCCCAGCTACCAGGAGGGCGACGACGACCCGTGGGACGACGAGTCCGGCGAGCCGCGCGACTCCGAGACCGTGCCCTGCCCGCACTGCGGCACCCCGGTCGCCGACCTGGTCATGGGCGACTTCTCCTTCAACAAGCCGGCCGGCGCGTGCCCCACCTGCACCGGTCTCGGCGTGGTCATGCGGCCCGACGTGTCGTTGCTCATCGACGACGGCGTCAGCGTGGCGGAGGGCGCGGTACTCGGCTGGCAGCCGGTGCTGACCGACCGCAACATCCCGATCCTGCAGGCCGCCGGCACGCACTACGGGTTCGAGTTCGACGCCTACGTGCCGGTCCGCGAGCTGGGCCTGGCCCAGCGCGACCTGCTGGTCCACGGCGTCGAGAGCCCGCAGTTCCGCCGCCACGTCGACGCGTCGGCGCAGCCGCCGCGGACGGTGTCCGCCGGCCGGTTCGAGGGCGTGGCGACGGCGGTGCTGCGCCGCTACGCCGACCGCATCGAGGACGCCGGCTACCGCGAGAGGACCGAGCGGGTGCTGCGCCAGGAGACCTGCCCCGACTGCGACGGCACCCGGCTGCGGCCCGAGAGCCGGAAGGTCACCGTCGCCGGGCTGACCGTCGTCGACGCCGCCCGGCTGCCGCTGAGCGAGCTGGCGGCCTGGATCGACGCGCTGCGCGACCGGGTCACCGCCGAGGAGTGGCGCTTCGCCGAGCCCGTGGTCGCCGACCTCCACGAACGGGTCCGGCGGCTGGTCGACGTCGGCGTCGACTACCTCACCCTCGAGCGCGCCACGCCCAGCCTGTCCGCAGGCGAGGCGCAGCGGCTCCGGCTGGCGGCGCTGCTCGGGTCCGGGCTGACCGGCGTGCTCTACGTCCTGGACGAGCCGACCATCGGCCTGCATCCGGCCGACAGCGCGCGGCTGGTCGACGTGCTGCGCCGGCTGCGCGACCTCGGCAACACCGTGCTGGTCATCGAGCACGACCTCGACGTGCTCCGGGCCGCCGACCACGTCATCGACATCGGTCCCGGCGCCGGGCGCGACGGCGGCCGGGTGGTCGCGGCGGGGACGCCCGACGAGGTGGCCGCGACCGAGGGCTCGGTGACCGGGGCGTACCTGTCCGGGCGGCTGCGGGTGCCGTCGTCGTCGACGCTGGGGGCCGACGGCGGCAGCGGCGGTCCCGCGCTGGTCGTCCGGGGCGCACGCGAGCACAACCTGAAGGACGTCACCCTCGCGCTGCCCCTGGGGCGGCTGGTCGCCGTCACCGGGCCATCGGGGTCGGGGAAGTCGTCGCTGATCCTCGACCTCGTCGACAAGGCCGGCCGCCAGCGCTTCCACGGCGCCGGCGACCCGCCCGGCGACCACGACGGCATCGACGGCTGGGAGCACCTGGACAAGGTCGTCACCATCGACCAACAGGCGGCCGGGCGGATGCCCCGGTCCAACGTCGCGACCCTGTCCGACGCGTTCACCCCGATCCGCGAGGCGTTCGCCGCGACCGACGGTGCGCGGTCGCGGAGCCTCACCGCCGGGCACTTCTCCTTCAACGTGCCCGGCGGGCGGTGCGAGCGGTGCACGGGCGCCGGGGTGCTGACGGTGTCGATGCACTTCCTGCCCGACGTCCAGGTGCGCTGCCCGATCTGCCGCGGCCGCCGGTTCACCCGCGACGTCCTGCACGCGCGGTACGGCGGCCTCGACATCGCCGAGGCGCTCTCGCTGACGGTTGCCGAGGCGGTCGAGGTGTTCGACGGCGTGCCCGCGGCGGCGTCGCGGCTGCGGCTGCTGGCCGACGTCGGGCTCGGGTACCTCCAGCTCGGCCAGCCCACGACCACGCTGTCCGGTGGCGAGGCGCAGCGCATCAAGCTGGCGAAGGAACTGGCCCGGCGGTCGACGGGACGCACGCTGTACCTGCTCGACGAGCCGACCACCGGCCTGCATGTCGACGACGTCGCGCGGCTGCTCGGCGTGCTGCGGCGGCTGGTCGACGCCGGGAACACCGTCGTGGCGATCGAGCACGACCTCGACGTCATCGCGGCGGCGGACTGGGTGGTGGACCTCGGGCCCGCCGGCGGTGCGGCGGGTGGGCGGGTGGTCGCCGAGGGGACGCCGTCTGCCGTCGCCTCGACGCCTGCGTCGCGGACCGGCGCGTTCCTGCGCGGCAGGCTTGACCTCAACGTTGGTTGAGGTTGTGTAGTGGAGGCATGACCACCACAGCGATCGAGTTCGGCGCGGCCCTCCCTGCGTCGGCGAAGCGGCTTCCCGAGCTCCTCGAGGCGACCACCATCGCCGAGGAGCTCGGGGCCGGGCTCGTCACCGTCGCCGACCATCCGTACCTGCCGTCGGAGCTGGACGCGTGGACGCTGGTCCCGCTGCTGCTCGCCCGGACGTCGCGGGTCCGAGTCGCGACGAACGTGACGGCGCTGCCGTTCCGGTCGCCGACGGTCATCGCGAAGGCCGCCGCGACGCTGCAGTTCACCAGCGGCGGCCGGTTCGTGCTGGGGCTGGGCGCCGGCGGGCCGTACGACGGGCTGCCCGGGTGGGGCGCGCAGTGGGGCTCGCTCGGGCAGGCCATCGGCGCGCTGGACGAGGCGATCCCGCTGCTCCGGCGGCTGTGGAGCGGTCACCGCGTCGACCACGACGGCGAGTTCTACCGGCTGCGCGAGGCCGTCGCCGTCGCCGGAGCCCCGCCGGACCCCGTCCCGCCGGTCTGGGTCGGCGCGTTCAAGTCGCGCATGCTGGCGCTCACTGGCCGGCACGCCGACGGCTGGCTGCCCACCAATGCCTACCTGTCGCTGGACGAGGTGCCGGCCATGCAGCGCGCGGTCGACGCGGCCGCCGTCGCCGCGGGGCGCGACCCGTCCGCGATCCGGCGTGTGTTCAACGTCATGGGCGTCATCGACGACGACCAGGCGCGGCGCAACGACCAGCTCCTGGTCGGGCCGGCCGCGCACTGGGCCGAGGCGCTGACCGACTACCGCGAGCGGCTCGGCTTCGAGACCTTCGTCTTCTGGCCGGTACGCGGCGACACCCGCCGCCAGGTCGAGCTGTTCTTCGAGACCGTCGTGCCCAAGCTCTGACCCTCCTCGCTTGATCATCCACCGCTGGCGACACCATGACGTCGCCACCCGTTGATGATCATGGGCGAACGACAGTCGGGGCCGCAGGCGCGTGGCGTTCCGGTCCAACCCCGGTCCTCGCACGCGTCCCTGCTCCGCGGCGACCCCGCACGGATCACCGAAGACATCGGCGTGGCCGTACCGCAGCGTGGCCCGTCCGTGCGTGGTGGCGCGGTTGTCGCGATGACGGTCGCGGAACCGGCCCTCGTCGGCATGTCCGACCCGGCCGTCGAGCTCGACCCGGAGCGTGTACCGGTCGTAGTCGACGTCCACCCAGGTGACGCGGCCACCAGTCACCCGCCGTTGCCGATGGCCGCGAGGCAGGGCATGGGCACGCTCGACGGCGTGGAGGTGACGGAGCTCGAGCGGCGATTGCGCACCCTCCTCGACGTCGCTCAGCATGCTCTCCACCATCGGCCGCCAGCGGATCTTCTTGCGCAGCGCGAGCGCGTCGGCGAGGCGCTCTGGTGTCGTGCGGCGGCGCTGGCAGGCCGACGTCACCCAGGTCTCGACCTCCTGCGGACGGCGGGTGATGTCGACCAGGTCGAGGACCGTCTCCTCGGTACGGGTGCGGGGTGGCGTGCGTGTGGGGTGACGCGTCCGGTCCAAGCGGTGCGCGTAGTGGACCCGGACGCCGTCGATCCGGCTGCGCACGTGCCGGTCAGCCGGCACGGTGACGTGCACCACCGGCCCGGGTTCGTCGCAGAGACCATCGAGGTACGCGGCCGTCCGGTGACTGGCGACCGCGCCCCGGCCGGCGCGCAGGATCGCGGCCCAGACGAGGCCCTCGAACGAGAGCGGTCCGGGGAAGACGGCGTACACCCGGGCGTGCACGCGCCGCCAGCGCCCCGAGCGCACGAGCCAGCCGATGCGTCGCTGCGTCAGCCCGGCCGCGATCGCCTGGTCGAGGCCGATCACGCCGTGCTGCTGCGCGGCGATCACGGCGACATCGGAAGGCAGTCCCACGCCGCCGAGCCTCATCGACGCGCGCGCTGTGCGCCAGGGCCAGAACGTGATGTGTGGACAACCTCGTGGGTATCCACATGATCATCAACCGTTGGCGACGTCATGGTGTCGCCAGCGGTTGATGATCATGGATGGGCGGGGACTACCATCGGGCGCATGCCCAAGGCGTTCTACGTCACCACGCCGATCTACTACGTCAACGACGCACCGCACATCGGCCACGCGTACACGACCGTAGCCACCGACTTCATCGCCCGCTGGCACCGTCAGCGCCAGGAGGATGTCTGGTTCCTCACCGGCACCGACGAGCACGGCGAGAAGGTCATGCGCACGGCCGAGGCCAACGGCGTCACCCCGCAGGAGTGGGCCGACCGGCTGGTCGACACCGCCTGGAAGCCGGTGCTCGAGACCATCGACGCATCGAACGACGACTTCATCCGCACCACCGAGCCGCGGCACGTGGCCCGGGTGCAGGACTTCATCCAGCACCTCTACGACGCCGGCGAGATCTTCGAGGGCACCTACGAGGGCTACTACTGCGTCGCCTGCGAGGAGTACAAGCTCCCCGGCGACCTCGTCGAGGGCACCGGGGAGTACGAGGGGCAGCTGCTCTGCTCGATCCACGGCCGGCCGGTCGAGAAGCTGTCGGAGACGAACTACTTCTTCCGCATGTCCGCCTACACCGAGCGGCTGCTGGAGTTCTACGAGCAGAACCCCGACTTCGTGCAGCCCGAGAGCGCCCGCAACGAGGTGCTCGGCTTCGTCCGGCAGGGACTGCAGGACCTCTCCATCTCGCGCTCGACGTTCGACTGGGGCGTCCCGGTGCCGTGGGACGACGCGCACGTCATCTACGTCTGGTTCGACGCGCTGCTCAACTACGCCACGGCGGCCGGCTACGGCGCCGACCCGGAGAAGTACCAGAGCACCTGGCCGGCCGACATCCACTTCGTCGGCAAGGACATCCTGCGCTTCCACGCCGTCATCTGGCCGGCCATGCTCATGGCCGCCGGTGAGCCGCTGCCGAAGAAGGTGTTCGCGCACGGCTGGCTGCTGGTCGGCGGCGAGAAGATGAGCAAGTCCAAGCTCACCGGCATCGCCCCGGCGCAGATCATCGACACGTTCGGCTCCGACGCGTTCCGGTACTACTTCCTGCGCGCCATCGCGTTCGGCAACGACGGCTCGTTCTCGTGGGAGGACATCGCCGCGCGCTACCAGGCCGAGCTCGCCAACGGGCTGGGCAACCTCGCCTCGCGCGTCGCCGCCATGGTCGGCCGCTACTTCGACGGCGTGCTGCCGGCCCCTGGGCCGTCGACCCCCGCCGAGGACGCGCTGGCCGCCGTCGCCGCCAAGGCCGCGCAGGACGCCGAGGCCGCCGTCGACCGCGTCGCCCCGCACGAGGCGCTGGCCGCCGTCTGGACCCTGGTCGAGGCCGCCAACGGCTACATCACCGAGCAGCAGCCGTGGGCCGTCGCCAAGGACGAGTCGCAGCGCGAGCGTCTGGCCACCATCCTGTACTCCTCCGCCGAGGCGCTGCGGGCGCTGGCCGTGCTGCTGAACCCGGTCATGCCGAAGGCGACGGCGAAGCTGTGGGAGTCCCTGGGGGCCGAGAAGGCGCTCGGCGCGCTGGCCGCCCAGCCGGTCGCCGACGCCGGCCGCTGGGGCCAGCTGGTCCCCGGCGCCGAGGTCACCAAGGGCGACGCACTGTTCCCGCGGCTCGACCTCGCCGCCGACGGGCAGTGAGCGACACACCCCGCGAGCGGCGGTCGGCCACCGACGAGTCGGGCCGCAAGCGCGACCGGTCGCGGCCGCCGCTGCCCGAGCCGCTCCCGCTGCCCGTCACCGACACCCATTGCCACATGGACATCGCCGACGGTGACGACGGCGACGCGTTCGGGGTGACGGAGGCGCTGGACGCCGCCGCGAAGGTGAACGTGACCCGCGTCGTGCAGGTGGGCTGCGACCTGCCGGGCGCGGCCTGGGCCGTCGAGGTCGCCGAGCGGTACCCGTCGGTCGTCGCGACGGTCGCGCTGCACCCGAACGAGGCGCCGAAGCTGGCCGCCGGGGGCACGCTGGACGACGCGCTGGCCGAGATCGACCGGCTGGCCGGGTCGAGCCCACGGGTGCGCGGCATCGGCGAGACGGGCCTCGACTTCTTCCGCACCGGGCCCGAGGGCGTGGCCGCTCAGGAGTACTCGCTGCGCGCCCACATCGAGATCGCCCGGCGCCGCGGACTGGTCCTGACCATCCATGACCGGGACGCCCACGAGGACGTGCTGCGGGTCCTCGACGACGCCGAAACGCCCGATTGTGTCGTATTTCACTGTTTCTCGGGGAACGAGACCTTCGCGCGCGACGTCGCAGAGCGCGGCTGGTACCTGTCCTTCGCCGGTCCGGTGACGTTTCGGAACGCGGCCGATCTGCGTGCCGCGCTCGCCGTCACGCCGCTCGGAAACCTGCTCGTCGAGACCGACGCGCCGTTCCTCACGCCGCACCCGTACCGCGGCCGGCCGAACGCGTCGTACCTGGTCCCGGTGACGGTGCGGTTCATCGCCGAGACCCTCGGCCAGAGTGTCGAGACGGTGTGTCACGCGCTCCAGGAGAACACCGACCGTGTTTTCGGATCATGGTGACAGGAAGTCGTTTCCGCTGGTCAAGCGGGTGCCTGGGGCGGCTCGCGCGCGCGGGCGCCGGCGCGGCGCACGCGTGGGGGCGTCACAGTGTCACAACCGGCTCGGCCCGCCCGATATGTCTGGTTTCAGGGCATGTACGTGTTGTCCGGCCGCCCGCGATGCGTTACCGTCCCGAGATTGTTAGCCGGGGTCGGGGAAACTTCGGGTGGCAGATGAACGGCCGGACACACCGTCCGTCCAGCGGCGCGTCGATCAGGCGTGCGAAGGCTGGGCAGATCGCGTGACCGGCCGTGCCGCGCGGTCCCGTGCCCGGACGGTACGACCAAGGAGCACAGTGCGCCTGTCCGCGAAGACGATGGCGATCAATGCCACCGTCGTCACTGCTCTCGTAGGCGGCGGCGTCGCCTACATCACGCTCGACAACGCCGTCGCCCTGACCGTCGACGGCCAGACCGAGACCGTGCACACGTTCGGTGACTCCGTCGAGGACGTCCTCGACGACCGTGGCATCGAGCTCAGCGCACGCGACGAGGTCATTCCCTCGCTGGACAGCGACGTCGAGGACGGCACTGAGATCTCCGTCCGGTACGCCCGCCAGGTCACCGTCACCGTCGACGGCGAGGAGCAGCAGATCTGGACCACCGCGCTGTCCGTCGAGGAAGCCCTGGGCGACCTCGACATCCGCGCCGAAGGGGCCGACCTCTCGGTGGCGCGCTCGCAGCCCATCGGGCGCGGCGGCATCGACTTCGAGGTCCGCACCCCCAAGGAGATCACCGTCACCGCCGACGGTGCCTCGAACCCCGTCACGACGACGGCGCTCACTGTGCGTGAGGCCCTCGGCGACGCGGGCATCAGCCTCGGCGAGCGTGACCTCGTCGAGCCGGCCCTCGAGACCGCGCTGGCCGACGCGGCCACCGTCACCGTCCGGCGGGTCACCGTCGAGACCGAGACGGTCACCGCGGCGCTGCCGTTCGAGGTGACCGAGCAGGAGGACGACTCCCTCGAGAAGGGCTCCGAGTCCGTCGAGACCGAGGGCAAGGACGGCTCCGTCGAGCGGGTCATGCAGAACACCTACATCGACGGTGAGCTGCACAACCAGAAGATGCTCTCCGAGACCGTGATCGCCGCTCCGGTCGACCAGGTCGTGCTCATCGGCACCAAGGAGCCCCCGCCCCCGCCGGCCGACGAGCCGAGCGACGGTGGCGGCGGTGGTGGCGACGTCGACGGCGGCGTCTGGGACCGGCTGGCGGAGTGTGAGTCCGGCGGCAACTGGTCCATCAACACCGGCAACGGCTACTACGGCGGACTGCAGTTCTCCGTGGGCACCTGGCGCGCCTTCGGCGGCTCCGGCTACCCGCACGAGAACAGCAAGGCCGAGCAGATCCGCATCGCCACGAAGGTCCGCGACAACCGCGGCGGGTACGGCGACTGGCCGGCCTGCGCCCGGTCGCTCGGCCTGCCGCTCGGCTGACCCTGCGTGTCTGCTGCCTGAGCCCGGATAGGCTCGGGCGGTGCAGAACGACGAGACGTCCGCCGGTCCCAGACTCCTGGGGCCGGCGGACGTTCGCCGTCTGGCCGCCGAGCTCGACCTGCGGCCGACGAAGACGCTGGGGCAGAACTTCGTCATCGACCCCAACACGGTGCGCCGCATCGTCCGCATCGCCGGCGTCGGCCCGGACGACGTCGTGGTCGAGGTCGGCCCGGGGCTGGGCTCGCTGACGCTGGCGCTGCTGCCGGTCGTCAGCCGCGTGGTCGCCGTCGAGATCGACCCCGTCCTGGCCGGGCGGCTGCCGTCGACGGTGTCCGAGTACGCGCCCGGCGTGGCCGACCGGCTCGAGGTGGTGCCGGCCGACGCGCTGCGGGTGTCCGAGCTGCCGGGTGCGGCGCCGACGGCGCTGGTGGCCAACCTGCCGTACAACGTGTCCGTGCCGGTGCTGCTGCACCTCCTCGAGACGCTCCCGAGCCTGTCGCGGGTCCTCGTGATGGTCCAGAAGGAGGTCGCCGACCGGCTGGCCGCGCCGCCGGGGTCGCGCACGTACGGCGTCCCCTCGGTCAAGGCGGCGTGGTACGCGACGGTGTCACCGGCCGGTCCCGTGGGCCGCAACGTCTTCTGGCCGGCGCCAAACGTCGACTCCGGACTCGTGCTGCTGGAGCGCCGTCCCGGCGGTGCGCGCGACCCCGCGGACCGGGCCGCCGTCTTCGCCGTCGTCGATGCCGCGTTCGCCCAGCGCCGCAAGACCCTGCGGGCCGCGCTGAGCGGCTGGGCCGGGTCCCCCGCGGCGGCCGAAGAGGCCCTCACGGCGGCCGGCGTCGACCCTCGGGCGCGCGGCGAACAGCTCACCGTCGACGACTTCGCGCGGATCGCCGCGGCGCGTCCGACTATCACCACCTTTGGCGCCTCATGAGCCGGTATTTCCGGTAAGGTCTCGCTGGTGCTGCAGGTGATCGCCCGCGTCCCGGCGAAGATCAATCTGATGCTGTCCGTCGGCCCGGTGCGCTCCGACGGCTTCCACGAGCTCGCGACCGTCTTCCACGCCGTCTCGCTCTACGACGAGATCTCGGCCGTCCACGCCGACGCCGTCACCGTCCATGTCACCGGTCCCTACACCGACCAGACGCCGGCCGACGAGTCCAACCTCGCCGTCCGTGCCGCCCGCTCCCTCGCCCGCCGCGCCCGGTTGCGCAGCGGCGCGCTGCTGCGCGTGCACAAGGAGATCCCGGTCGCCGCCGGACTCGCCGGTGGCAGCGCCGACGCCGCGGGCGCCCTGCTCGCCTGCGACCGGCTGTGGGGGCTGCGGATGCCGGAGTCGCGGCTCTCGTCCGTGGCGGCGGGCCTAGGCAGCGACGTCCCGTTCGCGCTCATCGGCGGCACCGCCGTCGGAACGGGGCGCGGCGAGCGGCTGCGGCCGGTCCCCGTCCGCGGCGAGCTGCACTGGGTGCTCGCCACCGCCGACGGCGGCCTCTCCACCCCCGACGTCTACCGCCGCCTCGACGACCTCCGCTCCGACCGCAAGGTGCCGGCACCCTCCGTGCCCGGCGAGCTGCTGGCGGCGCTGGAGTCCGCCGACCTCGACGCCCTGGCCGTGCTGCTCCACAACGACCTGCAGGAGGCCGCCCTGGCGCTGCGGCCGACGCTGAAGGACACCCTGCGGGCCGGCGAGGAGCACGGGGCCCTGGCGGGACTGGTGTCGGGATCCGGGCCCACGTGCGTCTTCCTGGCCCGCGACGGGGCCTCCGCGGGGGCGCTGGCCGTCGATCTCGCGGCGTCGGGGACGTGTGCGCGGGCTGTTGCCGTGACCGGACACGCCGCCGTCGGGACGTGACCGTTGCGCTGCGTTGCGGGGGTCGGGGGGATGCCGTCCCCGCCCGCCTCGCTCGTTCCTCGCTCGGACGCCCGCGCCTACCCCTGACGGCATCCCCCCCGACCCCCGCGAGGCTGCCGGTTCCGTCCATCCCGGGCCCGGGCCTGCTCGTGAGCCATCCGGCGTTGGGGGCGTGGGCGCCGGTGACGCCGTCGGCGGTGGGGGAGCTGTTCGGTGGCTGGGCGGAGCCGTGGTGGGTCGCCGGCGGGTATGCGCTGGAGCTGGCCGTCGGGCGGTCCTGGCGGGCGCACGGGGACATCGACGTCCTGGTGCTGCGGTCGTCGGCGGGTGAGCTGCACGCCGTCCTGGCCGGCTGGGAACTGTGGGCGGCCGACCCGCCCGGGCAGCTGCGGTTCTGGCCGGCGGACGAGCCGCTGCCGGACCATGTGCACGACATCTGGTGCCGCCGTCCGGCGTCGCCCGCGTGGGAGCTTCAGCTCATGGTCGACGAGACCGACGGGGACCAGTGGTGCTCGCGGCGCGATAGCCGATTGCGGGCGCCGATCACGGGCCTGGGGCGTCGCAGCGTGAGCGGGTTGCCGTATCTGCGGCCGGAGATCCAGCTCTTCTACAAGGCCAAGGGTCTGCGGCCGAAGGACGAGGCCGACTTCGCGGTCGTGCTGCCCACCTTGGATGCCGCCGCCCGCGGATGGCTCGACCGCGCGCTGGCGCTGACGGCGCCGAACCACCCGTGGCGGGCCGCGCTCAGGGGCGGCGCACCAACGTGACGGCGCGGGTGCAGCGGACGGAAGCGCGCCCGAGGACGTCAAGAGCCCCGGCGCGGAGCCACAACTGCACGCGCCGGGGCCTGACCGGGATCACCAGTGTTGACGCACCTCCCCCGGCTCCCATCAAGGCTAGTCGTCGACCCCTGGTTGGCCGGCTGAGGTCGAGCCGCAGGGAGCGAACGGGGACCGGCGAGAGCTGGTCCCCGTTCGTGCGTTCTGCCGCAGCTGCGCGGGCGGCGGTCAGGGGCGGTGCGCCAAGGTGACGGTGCGGGTGCCGCGCACGTGCAGGTCGTCGCGGCGCAGCAGCGACGAGGGGCCGTCGGGGTCCAGCAGCCCGGCCAGTGTCGCCGCGTCCGCGGGCGTCAGCTGGTCGCTCAGCCGCTCACCCAGTCGCCGCAGCCAGAGGTCGGCGTAGCGGCCCGTGCTCGGCGGCGCCGGGGCGAGGTCGATGACGAACGGACGCACGTCCACCAGGGTGAACCCGGCCGCCGTCAGCCGGGCGGGCCAGTCGGTCCCGAGCTCGGGCAGCCGCTCGGCGTCGTGCTCGTGGAGCAGCCCGAGCAGCCGCTCCTCGAAGCCGTCCCCGACGGCGTCGGTGAGGAACCGCGGCCGGCCGTCGAACTCGGTGACGGCGACAAGCCCGCCCGGGCGGGTGGCCGCGTGCAGGTCGCGCAGGACGCGGTCCGGACCGGTCAGGTGGTGCAGCGACAGCGACGCCCACGTGACGTCGACGGTGCCGAGGTCCGGCCAGGGCTGGTCGAGATCGGCCTGGACGGTGCGGACCCGGCCGGCCAGCCCCTGGGCCAGGGCCTTCGCCCGGATCCGGTCGAGCATGTCGGGGGAGGAGTCGACGGCGACCACCTCGGCCTCGGCGAACCGGTCGGCCAGTCGCAGCGTCCCGGTCCCCGTCCCGGCGCCGAGGTCGACGATCCGCTGTCGCGGCCCGCCGTCGGCCGCCTGCCGGACCCAGTCCAGCGCGTCGGCCCAATAGTCGGTCAATACCTCGCCGTCGAGGTCGAGCAGCTCGGCGAGCGAGCTGTCGCCGTCGTCGCTCCCATGGCGGTGGTGGTGATGGTGGCCCATGCTGTGACGGTAGAACGACGGTGCGTCGATCGCATAGCCTCTTGCCTATGACGCAAGACGCCGATGACCTCGACGCCGTGATCCGGGCCCGCATCCGTGGTCTCCGCCAGGCCAAGGGCTGGTCGCTGGATGCGCTGGCCGCCCGCTGCCATCTGAGCCCGTCGACGCTGAGCCGCATCGAGACCGGACACCGGCGCATCTCCGTCGACCAGCTGGTGCTGATCGCGCGGGCGCTGGACTCCTCCGTCGACCAGCTGGTCGAGCCGGTCGACGACGCCGACGTCGTGATCCGGCCGCGGCACGACGTCGTCCACGGCGCCACCACCTGGCTGCTGTCCCGCGACGACGGGCCGCACGGGCTCACCGTCGCGAAGCTGCGCATCACCCGGCGGACCCGGCCGAAGCAGCTACGGGTGCACCCGGGGCACGACTGGTTCACGGTGCTGTCCGGGACCGTGCGGCTGTACCTGGGCGAGCGGGTGATCCTGGTGGCGCCGGGTCAGGCGGCGCAGTTCTCGACGCTGGCGCCGCACGCCATCGTCGCTCATGACGGGCCGGCCGAGGTGCTGACCATCCTCGATCACGAGGGTCAGCGGGCGCACCTCGACGCCGTCGACCTCACGCCGGAGTCGTCGCCGCCCGGATCACCCGGCTGAGCGACGTGTGCAGCTCCTCCAGCTCAGAGACCGGCATACCGAGCCGATCGACGACGGCGTAGGGGATCTTCTCGGCCTCGGCGCGCAGCGCGCGGCCGGCGTCGGTCAGCTCGACGACCAGTAGCCGCTCGTCGTCGGCGCTGCGCCGCCGAGTGACGTAGCCGACCGCCTCGAGCCGCTTGAGCAGCGGCGACAGTGTGGCCGACTCGAGCTGCAGCGTGCTGCTGAGATCCTTGACCGAGCGCGGCTCGCGCTCCCAGAGAGCCAGCATGACGAGGTACTGCGGGTGCGTGAGGCCCATGGGCTCGAGCAGCGGCCGGTAGAGGCCGATGACGCTGCGGGCGGCGACGGCGAGCGCGAAGCAGACCTGCCGGTCGAGGGCCAGCGGATCGTCACCGAGGTCTGTCGTCATGGTCACACTCTATCGCACGCGATTGATTAGTGTGCTAACTATTAATGCATGACGAGAAGCGAGGGCAAGGTGCCGTGGTACGGCCGGCTCACCGAGATCCTCATGCCGCTGCTCGGTCCCGCCGACGTCGGCCGCCAGGACGACGCTCCGCCGCCGCGCACGGTGCGCGAGGTGGAGTGCCCGCTGTGCCACCACCCGATGTCGGAGCACCGGCTCGAGCAGGTGGGCGGGAAGAACAGGCACTACTGCCCGGCGTGAGAAACTGGTGCCAAATGGCGCCCCGTAACCTCATCAACCTCGAGTCGGCTTCGCTGGCCTACGGCACTCGGTTCATCCTCGACGGGGTGTCCCTCGGTGTCGCCGACGGCGACCGCATCGGCATCGTGGGCCGCAACGGCAGCGGGAAGTCCACGCTGCTCCGGGTGCTGGCCGGCCTCGAACAGGTCGACTCCGGGCGGGTCAGCCGCACGGGTGGGCTGCGCATCGGCCGGCTCGGCCAGGGCGACGAACTCGACCCCGGCGCCTCGGTGGGCGAGGTGGTCATCGGCGACCGTGCGACGCACGAGTGGGCCGGCGACGCCCGCATCCGCGACGTCATGGCGCACCTGGTGCCCGGGCTGTCCATGGACGCGCTCGTGGGGCCACTGTCCGGCGGCGAGCGCCGGCGGGTCGCGCTGGCCCGGCTGCTCATCGGCGACGACGACCTGATCCTGCTCGACGAGCCGACGAACCACCTCGACGTCGAGGCGATCGACTGGCTGTCGCGCCATCTGTCCGCCGGCAGCCGGACGCTCGTCATGGTGACCCACGACCGCTGGCTGCTCGACACCGTCGCGACCACCACGTGGGAGGTCGTCGACGGCGCCGTCAACTCCTACGAGGGCGGCTACGCCGAATACGTCCTGGCCCGGGCCGAGCGGGTCCGCATCGCCGCCGCCGACGAGTCGCGCCGGCAGAACCTGCTGCGCAAGGAGCTGGCCTGGCTGCGCCGCGGCCCGCCCGCACGGACCTCGAAACCGCGCTTCCGCATCACCGCGGCCAACGCCCTCATCGAGAACGAGCCGCCGGCCCGCGACCGGTACGAGCTGGCGAAGATGGCCACGACACGCCTCGGCAAGAGCGTGTTCGACGCCGAGGACGTCACCGTCACGCTCGGCGGGCGCACCCTGCTCGACGACGTCACCTGGCGGCTGGGCCCGGGCGACCGCGCCGGCATCGTCGGCGTCAACGGCGCCGGCAAGACGACGCTGCTGCGGCTGCTCGACGGCTCACTGGCGCCCGACGGCGGCAAGGTGAAGGTCGGCCGCACGGTCGCCGTCGCGCACCTCGCCCAAGAGGTGGCCGGCCTCGACCCGTCGGCCCGCGTGCTCGAGACCGTCGAGGAGGTCCGCCGCGAGGTGCAGCTGGGCGGCGGCGACACCGTCACGGCCGGCCAGATGCTCGAGCGGTTCGGCTTCGCCGGCCAGCGCCAGTGGACGCTCGTCGGCGACCTCTCCGGCGGCGAGCGGCGACGGCTGCAGCTGCTGCGGCTGCTCATGGGCGAGCCGAACGTGCTGCTTCTGGACGAGCCGACCAACGATCTCGACGTCGAGACGCTCAACGTGCTCGAGGACGTCCTGGACGGCTGGCCCGGCTCGCTCGTCGTCGTCAGCCACGACCGCTGGTTCCTCGAGCGGGTCACCGACGCCATCTGGGCCCTCATGGGCGACGGCCGGCTCGTGCAGCTGCCCCGCGGGGTCGACCAGTACCTGGAACTGCGGCGAGAGCAGGCCTCGGTCGCGGCGGCTGCGGTGCCGGCGGCGCGGGCTCGGTCCGGTGACAGCCGGGCGGTCCGCAAGGAGATCGCCCGCATCGAGCGCGACCTCGAGAAGCTGGAACGGCGCGAGAAGACCCTCCACGAGCGCATCGCCGACAACGCCACCGACCACGAGAAGGTCCTGGCGCTCGACGCCGAGCTGCGCGAGGTGCACGGCGAGCGAGAGGCCCTGGAAGAGCGCTGGCTGGAACTCGCCGACGATCTCGGCTGAGGTCCCTGGGGTTGCGCTGGGTGAGCCCGTCCCCCTGCTGCCCATTCTCTTATGCCGCGCGGGTGCCCTCAAATCCGCGCGCCCAGGGGGCACTTGGACTTGACCGCACCCGCGCGGCCTAAGAACTCGGCAGCTATCAGGGGGACGGGGGGAGTCTGGCGACGGGTGGGTGGTTGGTCGCTGGTTGCGGGCGTCGGGAGGGACTTTTCCTCGCTATGGCGGGGAGAACTCCCTCCTGGCGCGCGTGGAGGGCGAGTTGCTGCTGCTCTGGCGGTAGTAACTCGCCCTCGACGACCTGTGGCGTCCGCGTTGTGGGATTTCCGGCGATTTTTGGGCCGCCCACCATGATTGCCCGACCTTCACGAGGCCTGCAGGCCTAGTACGGCACGGGATTTCGTGGTGAACGTGATCATCTCGGCCCGGGCGGATCGGAGCCGACCTCGCCAGCCCGGCAGAACCTACGCATGGGCGCGCGCCTACCGGGTAAACAACCAAGTGAGATGACAACGAAGACGACGAACCGTCAGACGTTGACGCCCTGGTCCTCGAGCCAGGAGCGCGGGTTGACGGGGTCGCCGCCGTCCGGGTGGACCTCGAGGTGCAGGTGCGGGCCGGTGGAGTTGCCCGTGGAGCCGACGCGGCCGATGACCTCGCCGGGGGCGACCTCGCCGGAGCGGAGGACGAAGCGCGAGAGGTGGCAGTACCAGGTCTCGGTGCCGTCCCAGTGGCGGATGACGATCTTGTTGCCGTAGGGGCCGTCGTAGCCGGCGAAGATGATCTCGCCGGACGAGAGCGACATGACCTCGGTGCCGGTGGGAGCGGCGAAGTCGAGGCCGGTGTGGCGGTTGGACCACATGGAGCCGCCGGCGCCGAACCCCGCGGTGATGCGGTAGTTCTCGACCGGGAGGAGCCAGCGCTTGGCCTCGCGCTCGGCGCGGGCGGCCGCTTCGGCGGCCTCGATGCGCTGCTGCTCGATGATGCGGGTGTGTGCCTCGGTGGCGATCTCGCCGGCCTCGGCCGCGAGCGACTGCTCTGCGGCGACCAGGGTGTCGAGCGCGCCGCCCTCAGTGGGGTGGCCCGACTCCTGGGGGCGCTGGGCGATGGCGTTGAGTCCGTCCGAGCTGTCCGTCGACCCGACCGCATGAGGCATGGCCAGGGCCCCGGAGGCCGCTGCTGCTACCGCTACGGAACCGACCACCGACGGGACACTGACGTGTCTGCGGCGGCTACGGTGACGCCCGCTGCCGGAGCGTTGCGACACGCCAGAACCTTTCGCCGGGGACAAGGACTCGGAGGACATTAACCGTCCCCTAGGGGTCCTGCCAAACGCCCCGCCTCAGGCGTTTCGCCACCTCATCACGGACTGTGACACCGGAAGCAACCCCGAACGGCCCGTAACCGGGTCGTGACCTCGACCAACAGGCAGACGTTGATCGACGTTGCGAGCGCAAGGTTCGTGACGCTCTGTGACATGTGATCTGCGTCACACTTGGCAACCTACGGCCGAGCTGAGGCGTCCCCCTCCACCGAACGGAGGGCGCGCGGTTCATCCGCAGGTAGTGTCGTAACACCGGTCGGATCAGCGTTGTTCCTGGAGGTGGTCATGGTGGACGCACGCCCGCTGCGGGTGGTCGTCGCGAAGCCCGGTCTCGACGGTCACGACCGGGGCGCCAAGGTGGTGGCGCGGGCGCTTCGTGACGCCGGCGTCGAGGTCGTCTACACGGGCCTGCACCAGACACCCGAGCAGATCGTCGAGGCCGCCATCCAGGAGGACGCCGACGCCGTCGGCCTCTCCATTCTCTCCGGGGCGCACATGACGCTGTTCAAGCGCGTCCTCGAGCTGCTGGCCGAGCGCGACGCCGGCGACATCGTCGTCTTCGGTGGCGGCATCATCCCCGACGCCGACATCCCGCTGCTGGCGGAACTCGGTGTGGCCCGCGTCTTCACGCCCGGTGCCTCGACGCAGGACATCGTCGCCTGGGTCGACACGCTGCGCGACCGCGCCCAGGCCTCGTAGTCCGGCTGGAAATCATTTCCGCCGATAGCACGAGTCTGCCCTGACTCGGTAAGGTTTGCCGGAAATTCACCGAGTTGCGGCCCGGCGATCGATGGCGGGTCGTCCGGCATCGATGGGGTGAACTCCGTGCTGAATCGACGTGATCGCGCGCGCTCCGCCGCCCTCACCACCGCCGCCGCACTGTTCATGAGCGGCCTGGTCCTCGTCCCCGCTGCCGCCGTCGAGCCGGAGGACCTCACCCGCCCGGGCGAGTCGGTCCTGGTCGACACCGACCGGCAGACCATCGCCCCGGGGATGGAGTTGACGACGTTCTCCCGGCTCGAGGACGGCGGCTGGAACGCCGGCAGCATCCTCGAGGTCGACCTCGACTCCGGCGTCACGCTGGACTACCAGTACTCCGGCGAGGTCACCCGGACCGCCACGGTCAGGTCGCTGGCGGAGGCCAGCGGCGCGACGGCCGCGGTCAACGGCGACTTCTACGACATCAACAACTCCAACGCGCCGCTCGGCGTGGGCGTCGGCCGCGACGAGGGCATGGTCACCGCCCCGACCGCGGGCCACGAGAACGCCATCGCCGTGGACTCCGCCGGCGCCGTCGCCATGGCGCAGGTCTTCCTCGAGGGCACCGCCGTCACGGGCGACGGCGTCAGCCTGCGGCTCGCGGGGGTCAACACCCACCGTCTGCCGGCCAACGGCATCGGCGTCTTCACGTCGGCATGGGGGAGCTACACCCGCGCCAACACCGTCCCGGCGACCGGCCCTCGCGCCGAGGTCACCGTCGTCGACGGCGTCGTCACCGCCGTGGGCGCGACGCCCGGCGCCGGCCCGATCGCCGCGAACACCGTCGTGCTGATCGGCCGCGACACCGGCGCCGCGTCGCTGCTCGCGCTGCAGCCCGGCGACACCGTCGACGTCTCCTACGCGCCGCGCTCGGACCTCGGCGAGGTCGCGGTCGCGGTCGGCGGCGGGGACGTGCTGGTCGACGACGGCGTGCAGCGCACCTTCACCGACACCGAGCCGGCTGCGCGCACGTCCATCGGGATCTCCGAGGACGGCCGCACCATGTATCTGGTGTCGCTCGACGGCAAGCAGGCCCACTCGCGCGGCATGACGCTCGGCGAGTTCGCGGAGCTGATGTCCGACGTCGGCGCCTACGACGCGCTGAACATCGACGGCGGCGGATCGTCCACGCTCGTGGTCCGCGACCCCGGCACCGACGACCGCACCGTCGTCAACACCCCGTCCGACGGCAGCGAGCGGTCGGTCGCCAACGGCCTGGCGCTGTTCGCGGCCGAGGGCTCCGGCGAGCTGGACGGGTTCCGCATCCTGGCCGGCCACGCTCAGGACACCGAGAACACCGACCGCGTGTTCCCCGGCCTCACCCGCACGGTCGAGGCGCTCGGCCACGACGAGACGTTCGCCGCCGTCGACGCCCGGCCGCGGTGGACGACGGAGGACCGCCGGGTCGCCTCGGTGCTGCGCGGCGACACCCCCACGACGGCCGTCGTCACCGGCATCCGGCCGGGGAGCACCGACGTGCAGGCCGACCTGCGCGGGTCCGAGGGCGCGCTGGACATCACCGTCCTGGGTGAGCTGCGGCGGCTGGAGCCCACCGCCACGCTGATCCCGCTGGGCGGCGCCGACGACACCGGGACGCTCGCGCTCACCGGCTACGACATCGACGGCTACCGCGCGCCGGTCGAGCCCGCTGACGTCACCGTCACCGGCGGCGAGGGCGTGGTCGCGCTGGTGCCCGACGGCGACGGGTTCACCGTCGACCCGCTGGTCGACACCGGGTCGGCGCTGGTGACGCTCGAGGCCGCGGGCGTCGAGACCAGCGTCGCGATCACCGTTGGCCTGGCCGAGGTGCCGGTCGCGGACTTCGCCGACGCGTCGCGCTGGACCATCAGCTTCGCCCGCGCGACCGGCGCCATCGCCCCCACCGAGGGCCCCGACGGCCGCGACGGCGTGCGGCTCACGTACGACTTCACCGGCGGCAACACCCGCGCTGCCTACGCCGCTCCGCCGGCGCAGTTCACCATGCCGGGGCAGCCGCAGAACATCAAGGCGTGGGTGAAGGGCGACGGCCAGGGCACCTGGATCCGGATGCGGATCTACGACCCCAACGGCACGCTGCTCACGCTCAACGGCGGCTACACGACGTTCACCGGCTGGCAGCAGCTGAGCTTCCCGGTCCCGGCCGGCACGCAGTACCCGCTGCGCTTCCGCGACATCTACGCCGTCGAGGCCTCCGGCGCCCGCAACTACCACGGCGAGACGTCGTTCAGCGACATCACCGTCGAGATCGCGCCCGAGGTGGAGCTGCCCGCGGCGGAGCGGTTCGAGGACCCGGTCGTCGTCACCAACGGCACCGCCGACGACGCCGCCCAGCGAATCGCCGTCATGAGCGACTCGCAGTTCGTCGGGCGCAACCCGGACAGCGACATCGTCCAGGCCGCCCGCCGGACGCTGCGCGAGATCGTCGCCGAGGACCCGGACGCGCTGGTCATCAACGGCGACCTCGTCGACGAGGCGGCCCCGATCGACTTCGACCTGGCCCGCCGGGTGCTGGACGAGGAGCTGGCCGGCGCCGACTTCCCCTGGTACTACGTGCCGGGCAACCACGAGGTGCAGGGCGGCCCGATCGCCAACTTCATCGCCGAGTTCGGCGCCACCCAGCACACCGTCGACCTGCCGACCGACCACGGCAGCACGCGGATCATCACGTTGAACTCCGCGTTCGGCACGCTGCGCGGTGGCGGGTTCGCCCAGGTGGCCGAGCTGCGCCGGGCTCTCGATGAAGCAGCCGAGGCGCCCGATGTCACCGGTGTGCTGGTCTTCATGCACCACCCGGCCAACGACCCGCTGCCCACGGCGAACAGCCAGCTGGCCGACCGGCGCGAGGCGGCGATGCTGGAGACCTGGCTGGCCGGCTTCGAGGCCGAGAGCGGCAAGTCGGCGGCGTTCGTCGGCGCCCACGCGGGCGTGTTCGACGCCAGTTCTGTCGACGGCGTGCCGTTCATCGTCAACGGCAACTCCGGCAAGGGCCCGGCCTCGACCCCGGACGACGGCGGCTTCACCGGCTGGACGCTGCTGGGCCTCGAGCCGTCGCGCGGGGAGAAGAAGGACGACGACGAGTGGCTGCGGGCGGAGGTCCGGGCGCGGGTCGACACCATCGCCCTGCAGGCCCCGGCGACGCTGGCGGCCGGCGCGACCGGTGCGGTCGCGGCCACCGTCGAGCAGGACGGCGTGCGCACTGTCCCGGTGCAGTGGCCGGTGTCGGCGCAGTGGGGCGGCGCCGGCGTGTGGGTCGGCGGGGCCGACGAGGCGCCGCGCTGGGCCACCGTCGCCGTCGACCCGGCGGCCGGGACGATCGTCGGCCTGCGGGCCGGAACCGCCACCCTCACCGTCACGGTGAACGGCGAGACGGCGACCCAGGCGGTCACCGTCGGCTGACACCGTCGGCGAAGACCGCCGAGCGCACTGGGGGTCACCGCCCGCCGAGGGTGGTGACCCCCTCTCGCTGCGGCCCGCGACGAGCGCGGATAGGCTGCGCACGACCGAGACTCTGAAGGATGGATTCGCGTGGACCTGATGGAGTACCAGGCGAAGGAGCTCTTCGCCAAGCACGAGGTCCCGGTGCTGCCGGGGTCCGTGGCCGAGACGGTGGACGAGGCCCGCAGGGCCGCAGCGGAGATCGGCGGCCAGGTCGTCGTCAAGGCGCAGGTGAAGACGGGCGGCCGCGGCAAGGCCGGTGGCGTCAAGCTCGCCGAGAACGACGTCGAGGCCGAAGAGAAGGCCCGGGCGATCCTGGGCATGGACATCAAGGGCCACACGGTCCACCGGGTGCTGGTCACCCAGGCGAGCGACATCGCCGAGGAGTACTACGTCTCCTTCCTGCTCGACCGCGCCAACCGGACCTTCCTGGCCATGGCCAGCGTCGAGGGCGGCATGGAGATCGAGCAGCTGGCGGTCGAGCGGCCCGAGGCGCTGGCGCGCATCGCCGTCGACGCCATCGAGGGTGTCGACGCCGCCAAGGCGGCCGAGATCGCCGACGCCGCCGGGTTCGCCCCCGACGTCCGCGACCAGGTCATCGACATCCTGCAGAAGCTGTGGACGGTGTTCACCAGCGAGGACGCCACGCTGGTCGAGGTCAACCCGCTGGTGAAGACGCCCGACGGCCAGGTCGTCGCGCTCGACGGCAAGGTCAGCCTCGACGAGAACGCCGAGTTCCGGCACCCGGAGCACGCCGAGTTCGAGGACAAGGCCGCGGCCGACCCGCTCGAGGCGCGCGCCAAGGAGAAGGACCTCAACTACGTCAAGCTGTCCGGCGAGGTCGGCATCATCGGCAACGGCGCGGGCCTGGTCATGTCGACGCTGGACGTGGTCGCCTACGCCGGTGAGGAGTTCGGTGGGGTCAAGCCGGCCAACTTCCTCGACATCGGTGGCGGCGCGTCGGCCGAGGTCATGGCGAACGGGCTGGAGATCATCCTGTCCGACGACGAGGTCAAGGCCGTCTTCGTGAACGTCTTCGGCGGCATCACCGCCTGCGACGCCGTCGCCAACGGCATCGTGCACGCGTTCGAGCTGCTCGAGGGCCGCGGCGACCAGGTCACCAAGCCGCTGGTGGTGCGCCTCGACGGGAACAACGCCGAGGAGGGCCGGCGCATCCTCTCGGAGTTCGCCGCCACGGCACCGGCCGGGCTCATCGAGCAGGTCGACACGATGGACGGCGCCGCGCGACGCGCGGCCGAGCTCGCGGCAGCGAAGTAGGGGCGACGAGTCATGGCTATCTTCCTCGACGAGAACAGCAGGATCATCGTCCAGGGCATCACCGGCGCCGAGGGCACCAAGCACACGCAGCGCATGCTGCGCGCCGGCGCCAAGATCGTCGGCGGCGTCAACGCCCGCAAGGCCGGCCA
Source organism: Jiangella mangrovi (assembly GCF_014204975.1). Classification (NCBI taxonomy): domain Bacteria; kingdom Bacillati; phylum Actinomycetota; class Actinomycetes; order Jiangellales; family Jiangellaceae; genus Jiangella; species Jiangella mangrovi. The sequence continues at coordinate 972,212 of NZ_JACHMM010000001.1, read as the reverse complement.
GGAGCTCGACTTCACCGAGTTCTCCTCCGACGCCGTCCTCACGGTGCACGGCACGGTCGCCGAGGCCATGGACAAGACCGGCGCCAACGTGTCGGTCGCGTTCGTCCCGCCGAAGTTCACCAAGGACGCCGTCATCGAGGCCGTCGACGCCGGCATCGAGCTGCTCGTGGTCATCACCGAGGGCATCCCGGTGCACGACACCGCCGAGTTCTGGGCCTACGCGCAGTCCAAGGGCAACAAGACCCGCATCGTCGGCCCGAACTGCCCCGGCGTCATCAGCCCCGGCAAGTCCAACGCCGGCATCATCCCGGCCGACATCACCGGCGCCGGGCCCATCGGCCTGGTCAGCAAGTCCGGCACGCTGACCTACCAGATGATGTACGAGCTGCGTGACATCGGCTTCTCCACCGCCGTCGGCATCGGCGGCGACCCGGTCATCGGCACCACGCACATCGACGCGCTCGAGGCGTTCGAGGCCGACCCCGAGACCAAGGCCGTCGTCATGATCGGCGAGATCGGCGGCGACGCCGAGGAGCGGGCCGCGGCCTACATCAAGGAGCACGTCACCAAGCCGGTCGTCGGCTACGTGGCGGGCTTCACCGCCCCCGAGGGCAAGACCATGGGCCACGCCGGCGCCATCGTGTCCGGCTCGTCCGGCACGGCGCAGGCCAAGAAGGAGGCCCTCGAGGCCGCCGGGGTCGCCGTCGGCAAGACACCCAGCGAGACCGCGCGGCTGATGCGCGAGATCTACCAGAGGCTGTAACCGCGGGCCGCCAGCCCGATGGCGCTTGAAAGAGAGAGTCCGCTGAGCCAACTGGGATCGGGAGAAACTCGGCCGGGTCGTCGATTCGTCGGCGGCCCGGCCGATCTCTGCCCGGGGAGTGAGGGCACGTGAGCGAGATCCTGGCCGAGCTGCGGCGGGTGTTCGACGGCGCCGTGAAGGACCCCGACGGCTACCGGATCGCCTACGGCTACGACTCGACCGAGAAGAACTACCTGGTCGTGAAGCGGACGATCATCCACTCGTTCGTCGTCGGCTACGTGCCGGGGGCGAAGGACCTCGCCATCCTCGAGGTCTCGGGTGAGCCCGGGGAGATCGAGGCCGCCGAGCCGCTGTACGTGACGGCGTCGACGCTGCGGTCGGCGAAGAAGGACCTGCAGCGCCGCTACGTCATCCGCACGACCGACGGCGACAAGGTGCGGTTCACGGTGCTGCCGACGGTGCCGAGGCTGCTGCAGGCCGCCTACGTGCTGGGCGTGGAGCAGCGCGACGAGGCGGCCGCGTTCGCGGAGTACTTCGACACGCTGCGCTGACGGGTTCGACGGATCGACGCGCCCTTCCTAGCCGTTCGTGATCATGTTCCCTCGCGGTCGCTGTGGCGCCGTGAGAGAACATGATCACCGGTACGACGACTGTCATCGGCGGACCTCCTCATTCGCGTGGGGATCACCTCACCCGGCATTGGGCCGCATTGTGGCGATCTGTTGTTGATCATGGAGAAGTGCGGCTTCCACGGCCCTGGAAACCCGCTCTTCTCCATGATCAACCGGGATCCGGGGCCGCGGACCCATTGATCCGTCGGGCACACCTTGATCCGCCAGACGCGCGCTAGGCGCCGTAGGCGGCGAGGAAGACGCGGACGCCCTCGTCGGCGTAGCGCCGTAGTTCGGCGGCCGGCAGGGGAGCGTCGTCGCCGGTGAGCATGGCCCGGTTGAGCGGTACCGACATGACCAGCCAGTTGAAGTGCGCGGCCGCGAGATCGGCGTCGTCGGCCGCGAGCAGGCCGCGCTCGGTGAGCCCGCGGAAGGCCGCCGCGAGGTCGGCGATGGTGCGGGCCGGGCCGCGCTCGGCGAACAGCCGGCCCAGTTCGGGGAAGCGGCCCGCCTCGCCGATGACCAGCCGGCGCAGCCGCAGCAGCCGCGGGCGCATGACCATGGCCAGCTGGCGGCGGGCGAGGTCGCGCAGGTCGGCCTCGACGTCGCCGGTGTCGCGAAGCGCCGCGACCTCGGCGTGCACGGGGTCGGCCGCCTCGTCGACGGTCAGCGCGACGATGGCCGCGAACAGTGTCTCCTTGCCGGCGAAGTGCGCGTACACCGTCGGCTTCGAGACCGCGGCGCGCGCGGCGATCTGGTCGATGCTGGTGCCGGCGTAGCCCTGGGCCAGGAAGACCTCGGTCGCGGCCTCGACGATGGCCTGCTGCTTGCCGGGGCGGGGGCTCATGGAGCAGACTTTACTACACCGTTTAGTTTGGTTTGGTCTGTTGAGAGGTGGATGATGGGCAGGATCATCGTCATCGAGAACGTCACGCTCGACGGCGTCATGCAGGCTCCGGCCGCTCCCGAGGAGGACACCCGCGGCGACTTCCGGTACGGCGGCTGGGGCGCGCCCTATTCCGACGAGGTCGCGATGCGCGAGATGGGCGAAGGCATGGCCCAGGGCGGCCCGCTGCTCTTCGGCCGGCTCACCTACCAGCAGTTCGAGGGGTTCTGGCCGAAGCAGACCGACGGCAACCCATTCACCCCGGTGCTCGACGCCGCCACGAAATACGTCGCCTCGACCACGCTGACCGAGCCGCTGAGCTGGGAGAACTCCGTCCTCGTCGGGCCCGGTGAGCTCGCCGCGCTGAAGGAGCGCGAGCCGCGCGACATCGGCGTGCTCGGGAGCGGCGAGCTGGTGCAGTCGCTGCTGCGCGAGGACCTCGTCGACCAGTTCCTGCTGTCGATCCACCCGCTGGTGCTCGGCGAGGGCACCCGGCTGTTCCGCGACGGCGCGCAGCTGGCGCCGTTCCGGCTGGTGAAGTCCGTCCCGACCACGACGGGCGTGATCATCGCGACCTACGACCGGATCAGGTGACGGCGGCGCGGGCGACGTTCTCGGGGCGACGGTGCTCGCCGGCGGACAGGACGGCGGCCATGTGCTCGACGGCGTCGTACACGTTGGTGAACCGGAGGTAGAGCGGCGCGAGGCCGAACCGGGCGAGGTCGGGCTCGCGGAAGTCACCGACGACGCGGCGGGCGATCAGCGCCTGCACGAACCCGTACGCCTCCGGCAGCCGCAGGCACAGCTGCGAGCCGCGGGCGGCGTGGTCGCGCGGCACCTCGGGCTCGACGCCGTACTCGCCCAGACGTGAGGCGGCCAGCGCGAGGAAGAAGTCGGTGAGCGCCAGCGACTTGCGCCGCACGTCGGCCATGGCGACCCCGTCGAACGCGTCCAGCGCGGCGTCGAGCACCGCCGTCCCGATGACCGGCGTGGTGCCGCTGAGCAGCCGCCGCACGCCGTCGGCCGGGCGATAGTCACGCTCGAGCGCGAACGGCGTCGCGTGCCCGAACCAGCCGGTGACGGGCTGCTCGACGGTGCCCAGCCAGCGCGGCGCGGCGTAGACGAACGCCGGTGCGCCGGGACCGCCGTTGAGGTACTTGTACCCGCAGCCGACGGCGAGGTCGGCGCCCCAGCCGGCGAGGTCGACGGCGACGGCGCCCGCGGAGTGGCAGAGGTCCCAGAGCACGACGGCGCCGGCCTCGTGCACCGCCCGGGTGACGGCGGCGCCGTCGTGCATGCGCCCGAGCCGGTAGTCGACGTGGCAGAGCGACACGACGGCGACGTCGTCGTCCAGGACCTCGTCGAGGGGCTGGGTCGCGGGGTCCCACCAGCGCACCGTCAGCCCGAGCAGCCGCGCGACCCCGTCGGCCACGTAGGAGTCGGTGGGGAAGGCGCCCGGCTCGGTGACGATGACCGTGCGGTCCGGCCGCAGCCGCGCGCCCGCCACGAGCAGCTTGAACAACTGCACGCTGGTGGAGTCGCCGACAGTGACGGTGCCCGGCTCCGCGCCGAGCAGCGGCTCCAGCTTGGCCCCGACCGTCGCCGGCAGGTCGTACCAGCCGTGCGCGTTCCACGACGTGATGAGGTCGTCGCGCCACTCGGTGCCGACCAGCCGCCCGACCCGCTCGGCCACGCCGCGCGGCAGCGGGCCGAGCGAGTTGCCGTCCAGGTAGATGACACCGTCGGGCAGGTCGAACCGGTCGCGCAGGTGCGCCAGCGGGTCGTCGCGGTCCAGTGCCTCGGCGTGTGCGCGCTCCATGCCCCGCAGCGTACGACGGCGTCAGCGTGCGGCGCCGTCAGCCGACGGCCCGCTCCAGCGCCGTCGCGAGCAGCGGCGTCACGACGCCGGGCCAGTCGCCGCCGGACGGATCGTCCATCGCGCCGAACGACACCACGACGACGATGTTGCTCACCCGCGCGATCCCGACGCCGGAGAACGAGCCCGAGGAGCCGGCGTTGTCCGCGGTCGGCTCGCTCGTGACGGTCCAGGCGATGGCGTCGTCGGCGCCGTCGACCTCCAGGGTCACCGGATCGCCGACCGTCTGCTCCCGATCCTCGCCCACCTCGCCGCAGGTCTCGGGCAGGGCCGTGTGGGCCGCGACCACCCGGAACGCGGTGTCCGCGTCCGGCAGCTGCAACGCCCACTCGGCCAGGCTGGCGTCGAGGTCGTGGATGTAGCCCAGCACCTCGACGGTGTCGGCGCCGACGGCCGTGAGGTCCTCGAGGCAGGGCGCCTGGTGCGCCGTGGTCTCGGTCGACTCCGGGCTGCGGAAGAACCCGGTCGCCGTGCCGACCGCTGCGACGTCGTCGTCGGTGAGGAACGGGTCGTCGGCGAGGCTCAGCACCTCCGGCTCGGCGTCCCCGGTGGGGTCGCCGGTCGGGTCGCTGGTGGGATCGCCGGTCGGGGCGTTCGTCGGTCCCTCGGTCGTCACCGGCCCGTCCATCGGCTCGATGAAGGGCTCGTCGACGCAGGTGTCGCCGAAGAGCACGTCGCAGATCCGCTCCGCCGCCGCGACCGGCACGTCCATGTCCAGGGCGCGTTCGCCGACGGTGTCGGCGGTGGTCTCGGTCTTGACGGTGACGCTGACGACGTCGCGGCTGCGGACGATGGCCACGGTCGCCACCGTCGCCGCGTCGTCGTCGGGATCGGCGTAGTACCGGACCATCCAGCCCTCGTCGCCGACGCCGCCGAGCCGCACGGTGTCGGTGACCGCCGGCAGGGCGTCGGCGCCGCGTTCGGGGAGGCAGCCCAGCAGCTCGTCGCGCAGCCCGGCGGCGCTCGCGCCGTCGACGAACCGCACGAGATCCTGGCGCACCTCGCCGGACTCGGAGGCGAAGCCGGCCTGAGCGCGGTCGGTCAGCGCGCTCATGGTGTCGACGGTGCCGGACGGGTCGCAGGCGACGGCCGGGCCGGGCTCGTCGGACTGCTGCCAGTCGACCGCGGTGGCCTCGGTCAGATCCTCGGGGGTGAGCAGGGCCGCGCTCACCGCGGGCGCCGACGTCGTGGTGGCCGGGTCCGTGGTCTGCGGGGTCGAGAGGCTGGCGGGCGGGGCCGGGTCGGGCGTGGTCGAGAGGTCCGGCGGGCTGATGATCGCCACGCCGGCCGCGACCGCCGCCACCCCGGCGAGCACGCCGCCGGTCACCTGGTGCCGGGTCCGCCGGGCCGCCCGCTGCCGTGCCGCCGACGGCCCCGGCAGCGAGACGCCGTCGAGGTCGGCCGAGAGCCCGCCGAGCCGCCGGCGCAGCTCGTCGTCGAAGTCGCCCGTCACGACGCTCCACCTCCCGCCGGTATGCCCGCCGAGTCGGTGGTGTCGCCGGGGTCGGTGAGCAGCTGGGCCAGCGCCGCCCGCCCCCGCGACAGGCGCGCCTTGATGGTCCCGGTCGGCGACCCGGTCTCGTGCGCGATGTCCTCGACGCTCATGCCGGCCAGGTGGTGCATGACGATCGCCTGGCGCTGGCTCTCGGGGATCTGCTTGAGCGCGGTGACCAGCGCGACGTGGTCGGGGTCGGGCGACGGCGCGTGGTCCGGCGCGCCGTGGCGGACCAGCGCCGTGACGCCGTTCTTCGCCTTGCGCCAGCGGCTCGCCGCGATGCGCCAGGCGACGGTGCGGATCCAGGCCTCCGGGTTGTTCGCCTGGCTGACGGTCTTCCAGCGCTGCCAGGCGCGGGCGTACGCCTCTTGCGTGCACTCCTGCGCGTCGGCGAGGTTGCCGGTCATGGCGTACATCTGGTGCAGCACCCGGCGGTGGGTGGCGTTGTAGAACTCGTCGAAATCGGTGGTGTCGGCGGCCATGGTCGTCACCCCCCGATCCGCTGCGCTGCGAGCTCGAGCAGCTGGCGCATCTGATCGGGTGACAGCTCGTCGGCGATGAGCCCGTAGTAGACGACGGTGACGACGTCGCCGCTCACCGCGGCGCCGTAGAGCCACGACGTCCCGAACTCGGTGTTCGTCAGCTGCCATGTGGTGCCGTCGTAGCCGTCGCCGGAGACGGTGCCGGTGTTCTCGACGGTGTCGCCCGGCTGGGAGGGCTGTTCGGCGGCGGCCGTCAGCGCGTCGTAGTGGGCGCGCGCGGACTCGGTGTCCGGGAACTGGGCGCGGAACTGGGTGAGCTGGACGCCGCCGGGTTCCAACGGATCGTCGTAGGTCCGTTGTTCGAGTGACTCGGCGTCGTCGGCGAACGGGTCGCGCTCGAGGCCGACGAAGCCGTAGTCGGTCAGGCCCAGCTCGGTGGAGTCGGTCACGTCGCTGCCCCTGGCGAGGATGTCCAGCCCGACCTCCGCGAGGTCGTCGAGGGCCAGCCAGCCCGGCACATCGCCGACCGGCTCCGGGTAGAGCTGCTCGCGCTCCGGCTCCGACGGGCACTCGGTGTTCGAGACCGCGCACAGCCGGCTGACGGCCTCGACCGCGTCGTTGGTCTGCGGGACACCGTTGTAGTCCTGGCCTGCGCCGCCCCTGATCACGATCTCGACGAAGCCGTCGGCGCGGGACAGGCTGGCCTCCACGTAGGTCTGGGTCTCCTCGGTCCGTGGCGGGCCCTGCCAGGCCAGCAGATAGGTCTCGTCGCCCACGCCGGTGACCTGCCACACCTGGATGAGCTGGTGGTCGCCGCCCTCGGCGCACGCGGTGAGGTCGTCGCGCAGCTGCGCGAGCCGGGCCTCGGCATCGGTCCCGGCTGGCTCGACGATGTGCTCGACGCGGTAGTAGTCGTCGACCTGGAACGCCACGGCCTCGGCGGCGTCGCCGGCGGCCGGCATGCACGGCAGCCAGCTGTCGCCCGCCGGCACCTCGACCCAGTCCGACGGGGACTCCTGGCCGCGGATCAGGTACTCGAGGTCGATCAGGGCGCCCGGCGGGACGGCGAGCGAGCTGGTGCCGTCGTCGCCGGTGCTGCCGTTCTGGCCGCTGCCGTCGGGGCTCTCGTTTTCGGACGGGTCCGGGGTGGGCTCGGCCGGCGGGGTCGACGGCGGCGTGGTCGGGGACGTCTCCTCGGTCGTGGGGGAGTCGGTGACCGGGCCGACCGGCTCCGGCGACGCCACGAAGTCCGGCGGGCTGATCGCGAACACCCCGGCGGCGATCGCCGCGACCCCCGCCAGCACCCCGCCGGTCACCTGGTGCCGGGTCCGCTGCGCGGCACGGCGCCGGGCGGCGGCCGGACCGGCCAGCGAGATGCCCGCTAGGTCCGTTTCGAGCGACGACAAGCGCCGGGAAAGGCTGTCGTCGAGGCTGTCAGACACGGTGGCCTCCGGTGAGAACGGCGGTGTCGTCGGGAAGAATTCGGGCGAGCGTGGCGCGGGCCTTCGCGAGGCGGTTCTCGACGGTCGCGACGGACGCTCCGGTCTCGGTCGCGATGTCGGCGACGGCCGCCCCGGCGATCAGCCGGGCGACGATCGCGTACCGCTGCCGCTCGGGCAGCTTGCGCAGCGCGGCGACGAGGTCGGCGCTGCCGCCGCCGGGCGTCCGCGCGGCGCGCGTCGAGGGCCGCTTGGCGGGCCGTTTGACGGCGATCCGGCGGCCCGGCGCGAGCCGCCAGGCGGTCGTGCGGACCCAGGCCTCCGGGCTGGTGGCGGCGCTGACCGCCGGCCACTGGCGCCAGGCCCGAGCGTACGCCTCCTGGGTGCACTGCCGGGCCTGTTCGAGGTCGCCGGTCAACGCGTACAGCTGATGCAGGACGCGGCGGCTCGTCGCGTCGTAGAACGCGTCGAAATCCGCGGATCGACCCATGACCGCTACCTCCCCCGTGCCCGTCGCTCGTGACCTACACCCTGGAGGACCCGTGAGTGCGCTCCACGGTTGCACGGCCATTCGGGGAATGAGCGTGTTTCCTCGTATTCCGCACCGAGAAAAGGCAGCTGATCAGGGCGTGATCGGCGTGGCAGTGCCGATATCGGGGCGATGTGCGGTGACGATGGAGACGTGGCCGACCTGCTGACCCGACCGCTGCTCCGGCGCGACGAGCCGGCGTGGGGGTCGCGGGTCCCGTGGCTCGCGGCCATGGTCGCCGCCGCCTGGGCGCTGCTGGCCGGGTTCGCGCTGTGCGTGCTGCCCGGCGTCGCGGTGTGGATCGCCGAGGGTGCCATCGGCCCTCTGGGCGACCCGCTGCGGTTCGGCTCCCGGGTCTGGCTGACGGCGCACGGGTCGGGGCTCGACCTCGAGGCCGGGTCGCTGACGCTCGCCCCACTGGGGCTGACGCTGCTGTTCGTGCTGCTGCTGCACCGCTCCGCGCGGTGGGCGGCGCACTCGGCCGGGGTGGCGACGACGCGCGGCGCGGCCGCCGTCGTCGTGCCCGCGGTCGTGACGTATGCCGTGGGCGCCGGGATCATCGCGGCGCTCTCCGCCACCGCCGACGCCTCGAGCCAGCCGCTCGAGGCGGTGCTCTGGGCGGCACTGTGGTCCGGCGCCGCCGTGACCACCGGGGTGGCGCACGAATCCGGACTGCTGGCCGGCTGGTGGCATCAGGTGCCACCTCTCCTACGCGCGGCGACTGCCGGCGCGGCCGCGGCGGTGGCGGGGCTGGTCTGCGTGGGCGCAGTGCTGATGGGGGTCAGCCTCGTCGCCCACGCCGGCCGGACCGGGGACCTCGCCACCGCCCTGGACGCCGGTCTGCTCGGCTCGACGCTGCTGGTCGTGGGCTGCGCGCTGATCGTGCCGAACCTGGTCATCTGGTCCGCGGCGTTCGCGCTCGGGCCCGGCTTCGCCGTGGGGACGGCGACCTCGGTGGCGCCCGACGGCGTCACGCTCGGCCTGGTGCCGGCGGTCCCCGTGCTGGGCGCCCTGCCGACGAGCGTCCCCGGCAATCTCACCTGGCTGGTCGTCGCCGGGCCGGTGCTGGCCGGCGTGCTGGCGGGGTTGCTGGTGCACCGCCGGCTCGGCCCGGTCGACGTGGCTGACGAGCTGTTGGACGAGGCGGACGAGGTCGTGCCGGCGGACGACACGGTCGAGGAGCCGGTGCCGCTGGGGACGGCGGTCGTGGTGGCGGGTGGGGCGGGGGCGATCGCCGCGGTCGCCATGGCCGTGCTGGCACTGCTGTCCGGCGGGTCGGCGGGGGCCGAGCGGCTGGCCGTCCTCGGCCCGGTGCCGTGGGAGGTCGCCGCCGCGACGCTCGGCCTGGTCGGCGTGCCCGCGATCCTGGTCGTGCTGGTGCTCCGCTTCCGGCGGGCGCCGCGGGCCGAGGCGGACGAGGAGGACCCGGCGGACGAGGATTCGGCGGACGACGACGATGCGCCGGCGGACGGTGCGGCGCATGCGGCGGACGGCGGCCCGGCGGACCGCTCGGGAGGCACGGCGGAAGGTGAGCCGTCCGCCGTCGAGGAAGAGGAAGAGGAACCACTGACCGGCCCACCGCCCCCGCCCCTGCCGGGCCAGGGGTGATGGACGGGTATTGTCGCCCGCGTGACCTGCCGGATCGTGGTGCTGGTGTCGGGCACCGGCAGCAACCTCGCCGCCCTGCTCGACGCGTGTGCCGACCCCTCCTACGGTGCGACGGTCGTGGCTGTCGGCGCCGACCGTGACGGGATCCGGGCACTCGACCTCGCCGCCGGCGCCGGGGTGCCGGCCTTCGTCGAGCGGGTCAAGGACCACCCCGAGCGCGCCGACTGGGACCGCGCGCTGGCGGCACGGACCGCCGAGCACTCGCCGGACCTGGTGGTGTCGGCGGGCTTCCTCAAGCTGGTCGGCCCGGCGTTCCTGAGCCGGTTCGGCGACCGCTACCTCAACACCCACAACGCGCTGCTGCCGTCGTTCCCCGGCATCCACGGCCCCCGCGACGCGCTCGCCTACGGCGTCAAGGTCACCGGCGCCACGCTGTTCTTCGTCGACGAGGGCGTCGACACCGGGCCGATCGTCGCCCAGGTGGCCGTCCCCGTCCTCGACGACGACACCGAGGACACGCTGACCGAGCGGATCAAGGTCGCCGAGCGCGCCCAGCTGGTCGACTGGGTCGGCCGGCTGGCCCGCGAGGGCTGGACCATCAACGAGAGAAAGGTCACCATCCCGTGAGCGAGGCACGTACGCCGATCCGGCGCGCGCTGATCAGCGTCTACGACAAGACGGGGCTCGAGGAGCTCGCGCGCGGGCTGCACGCGGCCGGTGTCGCCATCGTCTCGACGGGGTCGACGGCGGCCCGCATCGCCGACGCCGGGGTGCCGGTGACCGCGGTCGAGGAGCTGACCGGGTTCCCCGAGTGTCTCGACGGCCGGGTCAAGACGCTGCACCCGAACGTGCACGCGGGCCTGCTGGCCGACGTCCGGCACGAGTCGCACCGGGCGCAGCTGGCCGAGCTCGGCATCGAGCCGTTCCAGCTGCTGGTCAGCAACCTGTACCCGTTCGCTCAGACGGTCGCGTCGGGCGCGGGACCGGACGAGGTCATCGAGCAGATCGACATCGGCGGGCCTTCGATGGTGCGCGGCGCGGCGAAGAACCACGCCAACGTCGCCGTCGTCGTCGACCCCGCCCGCTACGGCGAGGTGCTGGCCGCCGTCGAGGCCGGCGGGTTCACGCTCGGCGAGCGGCAGCGGTTCGCCCTGCAGGCGTTCTCGCACACCGCCACCTACGACGTGCACGTCGCGTCCTGGCTGGGCAGCGTCGTGGCGCCGCCGGCCGACGGCACCGTGTTCCCGTCGTGGATCGGCGGCACGTGGGAGCGCGAGGCGGTGCTGCGCTACGGCGAGAACCCGCACCAGGCCGCGGCGCTGTACCGCACCGGCTTCGGGGCGCCCGGGCTGGCCGGCGCGGAGCAGCTGCACGGCAAGGAGATGTCGTACAACAACTACGTCGACGCCGACGCTGCCTGGCGTTCCGCGCACGACTTCACCGACCCGGCCGTCGCCGTCATCAAGCACGCCAACCCGTGCGGCATTGCCGTCGGCACCGACATCGCCGACGCGCACCGCAAGGCCAACGCGACCGATCCGGTGTCGGCGTTCGGCGGCGTCATCGCGGCGAACGGGCCGATCACCGTGGCGGCCGCGGAGCAGATCGCCGAGATCTTCACCGAGGTCGTCGTCGCGCCGGACTTCGAGCCCGGCGCGCTGGACGTGCTGACGCAGAAGAAGAACGTGCGGCTGCTGCGGGTCGCCGGTGCCGACCTGCGGCCGGTCGAGACGCGCGCGATCTCCGGCGGGCTGCTCATGCAGCAGGTCGACCGGGTCGACGCCGAGGGCGACGACCCGGCGACGTGGACGCTGGCCGCCGGCACCGCCGTCGACGAGTCGACGCTGGCCGACCTGGTGTTCGCGTGGCGGGCGGTGCGGTCGGTGAAGAGCAACGCGATCCTGCTGGCTTCCGGTGGTGCGGCGGTCGGGATCGGCATGGGCCAGGTCAACCGGGTCGACTCCGCCCGGCTGGCGGTGTCGCGGGCGGGCGAGCGGGCGGCCGGCTCGGTGGCCGCGTCCGACGCGTTCTTCCCCTTCCCCGACGGCCTGCAGGTGCTGACCGACGCCGGCATCCGCGCCGTCGTCCAGCCCGGCGGTTCCATCCGCGACGAGGACGTGGTCCACGCCGCCCGCGAGGCCGGCGTGACCATGTACTTCACCGGGACGCGGCACTTCTTCCACTGACGCTCCGGGCGGGCTGACCGGGCGACTCCTCGGCGGCGTCGGTGTGGGTGTGGTGCGGGAACTGTGTGGCGCAACTGTCGCTCTGGCGACAGTGGCGCCACCCCGACGCGGCAGCGATCTCACACCGTTTCGCCGGCCCGGCCGCACGCCGCCGCACGCCGCCGGGCGCTGGGAAAACGGGGATGATCAGGGGAGTCGGCGGGGTAGGGTGAACGACATGGCAGCCAAGAAGTCAGGCGGCAACGACGAGCTCAAGGCCAAGATGCGCGAGGCCCTCGAGCGGAAGAAGTCGGCCGACCACGACCACCCGCACGACGAAGCGTCCGGCACCGGCCCCTCGCACGAGGACGCCGCGAAGACCCAGCGGATGTTCCGGCGCAAGAGCGGCTGATCGCCGTTCGGCCGCCGGTCCGGGTCATGCGAGAATCAGATACGTGAGCGCAAAGATTCTCGACGGCAAGAACACGGCGGCCATCATCCGTTCCGAGCTCACCGCCAGGGTGAAGGCCCTCGGCGAACGGGGTGTGGTCCCGGGCCTCGGCACGGTGCTGGTGGGCGACGACCCCGGCAGTCATGCCTACGTCGCCGGCAAGCACCGCGACTGCGCCGAGGTCGGCATCGAGTCCCTCCAGATCGAGCTGCCCGCCACGGCCACGCAGGCCGAGGTCGAGGCGGCCGTCGCGCAACTCAACGAAGACCCGAGCTGTCACGGCTTCATCGTCCAGCTGCCGCTCCCGAAGGGCCTGGACGAGGAGCGCGTGCTGTCGGCCATCGACCCCGCGAAGGACGCCGACGGCCTGCACCCGCAGAACCTCGGCAAGCTGGTGCTCATGCAGCCGGCGCCGCTGCCCTGCACCCCGCGTGGGTGCCTCGAGCTGCTGCGCCGCTACGACGTCCCCGTCGACGGCGCCGAGCTGGTGGTCGTCGGGCGCGGCGTCACAGCCGGCCGGCCCATGGGGCTGCTGTTCTCGCGGCGTTCCGAGAATGCAACCGTCACCATCTGCCACACCGGCACCCGCGACCTCGTGGGCACGCTGCGGCGGGCCGACATCGTCATCGCCGCGGCCGGGGTGCCGGGGCTCATCACGGCCGACATGATCAAGCCGGGGGCGGCCGTCCTCGACGTCGGCATCACCCGAGTCGTCGGGCCCGACGGCAAGGGCCGCTACACCGGCGACGTCGCGCCCGAGGTGCGCGAGGTCGCGGGCCATCTCGCGCCCATGCCCGGGGGGATCGGGCCCATGACTCGTGCAATGCTGTTGGCCAACGTGGTGGAGGCGGCCGAGTCCGCCGTCCTCGCGTAGGCCGGACCACGCCCGGCGAGCGGATCGGCAGTGTTCACGCCGGTTCGTTCTTCCCCTTGAGGAGGACACATTCCATGGCCGAGAAGTCTCCGCGCGGCCTCGCCGACGTCGTGGCCGCGTCCACGTCGATCTCCGACATCGACGGGCGAGCGGGTCGGCTCTCCTACCGCGGTTACGACATCCACGACATCGCCGGGCGCATCTCCTTCGAGGAGTGCGTCCATCTGCTCCAGCGGGGCACGCTGCCGACGCAGGCGGAGCTCGACGGCCTGACGGCGGAGCTCGCCGAGGGCCGCCAGTACGGCTCCGTCGCCACCACGCTGCTCCCGTACGTCGTCCAGAGCGGCACCCCCATGGAGGCGCTGCGCACGCTGGTCTCCTCGCTGGCCATCGACGACCCCGACGCCTCCGACGCGTCCATCGAGGCCGACCGCCGCAAGGCCACCCGGCTGGTCGCGCAGATGCCGGTGCTGGTCGCCACCTACGAGGGGCAGCGCTCCGGCCGCGAGGTCCCCGACGCCGACCCCGAGCTGGGCATCGCCGGCAACTTCCTGCTGCAGATCACCGGCGAGCGGCCGGCGCCGCGGGCCGCCGAGATCTTCGACGAGTGCCTGGTGCTGCACGCCGACCACACCATGAACGCCTCGACGTTCACCGCCCGGGTCATCGCCGCCACGCTGTCGGACATGCACTCGGCCATCACCGGCGCCATGGGTGCGCTGCGCGGGCCTCTGCACGGCGGGGCCAACGAGGCGGTCATGAAGACCCTCACCTCCATCGAGGGCGAGGCCGACGCCGTCGACCAGTTCGTCCGCGACGAGCTCGCCGCCGGCCGCAAGCTCATGGGGTTCGGCCACCGGGTCTACAAGACCGAGGACCCGCGCGCCACGCACCTGCGGCGCATGAGCGAGGAGCTGGCCGAGCTCACCGGCAACCGCCGCTACTACGAGTTCTCGCGGCGCATGGAGCAGACGGTGCTCGACGAGAAGGGCCTGTACCCCAACGTCGACTTCTTCGCCGCCAGCGTCTACCACGCGCTGGGCATCCCGACGGACCTGTTCACGCCGGTGTTCGCCATCTCGCGCATGAGCGGCTGGACGGCGCACGTCATCGAGCAGCACGAGGACAACCGCCTCATCCGGCCCGACAGCGACTACACCGGGCCGCACGACCAGCAGTGGGTGGAGATCTCGCAGCGGTGAACACACGCGCCGGTTCCCATCGCGCGGCGGCCAGCAGCCGCTGGGCCGCGGCCGCCGAGCGGCGGCTCATGCCCGCGAGCTGGCTGCGCGCGGTGTTCCGGCAGTGGCCGCTGCTGCTGGTGCTCGCCGTCATCGCCGTCGGCACCGTCATCGTCGCCGACAACCACTTCCGCCGGGGCACGTTCATCATCGCCGGCGGCATCTGCCTGGCGGTCGTCCTGCGGGCGGTGCTGCCCAGCGGCATCGCCGGCCTGCTCAAGGTGCGCTCGCGCGCCATCGACCTGTTGACGCTGGGGTTCCTGGGGGCGGGGACCCTGATCGCGTCGCTCATCGTCCCGCCCCCGTCCTGAATCCGATTCCGTCGCACCTCAACGAGGAGAGATCCACCATGGCCCAGCCCGTCAACGTCACCGTCACCGGCGCGGCCGGTCAGATCGGCTACGCGCTGCTCTTCCGGGTGGCGTCGGGTCAGCTGCTGGGAGCCGACACCCCCGTGCGGCTCAAGCTGCTCGAGATCCCCCAGGCCGTGAAGGCCGCCGAGGGCACCGCGATGGAGCTCGACGACTGCGCGTTCCCGCTGCTCAGTGGCATCGACATCTATGACGACCCGACCCAGGCGTTCGACGGTGTCAACGTCGCCCTGCTCGTGGGGGCGCGTCCGCGGTCCAAGGGCATGGAGCGCGGCGACCTGCTCGAGGCCAACGGCGGCATCTTCAAGCCGCAGGGCGAGGCGATCAACGCCGGCGCGGCGTCCGACGTTCGCGTCCTGGTCGTCGGCAACCCGGCCAACACCAACGCGCTGATCGCGCAGTCGCACGCGCCCGACGTGCCGGCCGACCGGTTCACCGCGATGACCCGCCTCGACCACAACCGCGCGCTGTCGCAGCTGTCGTCGAAGCTGGGCGTCGGCGTCGCCGACATCAGCAAGCTGACCATCTGGGGCAACCACTCCGCCACGCAGTACCCCGACATCTTCCACGCCGAGGTCTCCGGCAAGCCGGCGGCGGAGCTGGTCGAGGAGTCCTGGCTGACCGACGACTTCATCCCGACGGTGGCCAAGCGCGGCGCCGCGATCATCGAGGCGCGGGGCGCGTCGTCGGCGGCGTCGGCGGCCAACGCGGCCATCGACCACGTGTACGACTGGGTCAACGGCACGCCCGAGGGCGACTGGACGTCGGCCGCCATCGTGTCCGACGGCTCGTACGGCGTGCCCGAGGGCATCATCTCGTCGTTCCCGGTCGTCTCGCGCGGCGGCGCCTGGGAGATCGTCCAGGGCCTCGAGGTCAGCGACTTCTCGCGGCAGCGCATCGACGCGTCGGTGGGCGAGCTGACCGAGGAGCGCGACGCGGTGGCCGCGCTCGGGCTCATCTGAGCGCGTCTGTTATCTTGACGTCGAGACAAATCTATTCTTCCGGGAGACGCTGACATGGCGAAGATCAAGGTGGCCGGGCCCGTCGTCGAGCTCGACGGCGACGAGATGACGCGGATCATCTGGCAGTTCATCAAGGACCGCCTGATCCACCCGTACCTCGACATCGACCTGCGCTACTACGACCTCGGCATCGAGCACCGCGACGCCACCGACGACCAGGTGACCATCGACGCCGCCAACGCCATCAAGGAGCACGGCGTCGGCGTCAAGTGCGCCACCATCACGCCCGACGAGGCGCGGGTCGAGGAGTTCGGCCTGAAGAAGATGTGGATCTCGCCCAACGGCACGATCCGCAACATCCTCGGCGGCGTGGTCTTCCGCGAGCCGATCATCATCTCGAACATCCCGCGGCTCGTGCCGGGCTGGACCAAGCCGATCATCATCGGCCGTCACGCCCACGGCGACCAGTACAAGGCCACCAACTTCAAGGTGCCCGGCGCCGGCGAGCTCACCATCACCTTCACCCCGGCCGACGGCTCCGAGCCGATCCAGCACGTGGTGGCCAACTACGGCGCCGACGGCGGCGTGGCCATGGGCATGTACAACTACAACAAGTCCATCGAGGACTTCGCCCGCGCCTCGTTCTCGTACGGCCTGCAGCGCGGCTACCCGGTCTACATGTCGACCAAGAACACGATCCTCAAGGCCTACGACGGTGCGTTCAAGGACATCTTCGCCGACGTCTTCGAGCGCGAGTTCAAGGCCGACTTCGAGAAGGCCGGCCTCACCTACGAGCACCGGCTCATCGACGACATGGTCGCGGCCGCGCTGAAGTGGGAGGGCGGCTACGTCTGGGCCTGCAAGAAC
Organism: Jiangella mangrovi; assembly: GCF_014204975.1. Taxonomy (NCBI): domain Bacteria; kingdom Bacillati; phylum Actinomycetota; class Actinomycetes; order Jiangellales; family Jiangellaceae; genus Jiangella; species Jiangella mangrovi. Next base: position 955,592 of record NZ_JACHMM010000001.1, on the reverse strand, counting down.
TACGACGGTGACGTCCAGTCCGACACCGTCGCCCAGGGCTTCGGCTCGCTCGGCCTCATGACGTCGGTGCTCATGACGCCCGACGGCAGGACGGTCGAGGCCGAGGCCGCGCACGGCACGGTCACCCGGCACTACCGGCAGCACCAGGCCGGCAAGCCGACGTCGACCAACCCCATCGCGTCCATCTACGCCTGGACCGGTGGCCTCAAGCACCGCGGCAAGCTCGACAACACCCCCGAGGTCACCGGCTTCGCCGAGACCCTCGAGGACGTCATCATCAAGACCGTCGAGTCCGGTGTCATGACGAAGGACCTCGCGCTGCTGGTCGGGCCGGACCAGGAGTGGAAGACCACCGAGGACTTCCTCGGCGCGCTCGACGAGAACCTCGCCAAGCGCCTCGTCTGAGAACCGTGAAGCCGTTCGCCGTGCGGTCGGGTCGCGCCTAGGCTCGACCGCATGGTGGACGAGGAGACCTTCCGGGCGCTCGCGCGCTCGTCGCCCTGGCGCTGGCGGTCGGTGGAGCTGACCCGCCGCCTGGTCGGCGACGCGATCACGGCCGACGAGGAAGTGCGTGCCTGGATCGACCGGCCCGGCCGCATGCGCGTCGTCGACCACGACGGCACCGAGCACCTGGTCGACGAGACGCCGGCCGACCGAGGCCTCGTCCTCGTGTCGAGCTCCGACGACGGTTCCGGCGACGGTTCCGGCGGCGCGCCCGTCGAGCCGTCGGTGGTCACCGTCCCGCTCGATCCCGCCGCGCCCGCGCCGGAGCGCCGCCCCGACGGTCTGGTCGCGCGGCGGCCGTCCGGTGTCACCGTCGCCTACGACGACCCCATGTACGAGAACTACCTGTGGGTCGCCATGCTCGACCCCGTGGAGCTGTCCGACGGCGTCGACGTGCTGTCGGTCGAGCAGGTGGTCCGCGAGGGCCGCGACACCCTCGAGGCGACCGTCCGGCCCACCGCGGCCTACGACCCGCGCTGCACCTGCTGCGCCCTGCTGATCGGCGAGGTCTCGGCCGAGCTGCTGCGGGCCGAGGGCGGGCCCGATCCCGAGGACCGCGCCTTCGCCGACGCGTTCGCCGTGGCCCTCGACGTCGAGACCGGCATCTGCGTCGAGCTGCGCGAGCTCGGCGGCGACGACGACGGCGCCGGCTTCGACGTCCGCATCGAGGCGGTCGTTGCGGTCTCACCTGCGGAATTTGGCTAGTGGATGGTGTGGCATCCTGCTACTGACGCCTGCGTAATCTGCCCATTCGAGGGTGCGGCGCTTTGCTCGAAGCAGCATCCTCCTCGATCAGCCGGCCCAGGGCGCGGTCGCCGGCGCGGACCCCGAGCCCTGGCCGCTTCATCCTCACCGGTTCGGTGCGGGGCGACCTCGACATGCCCAGCCGGCCCGGCACCGGTCGCATTCTGCGGGTGCCGATGCACGGACTCACCGTCGGTGAGATCAGGGGTGATCTGCTCGCATCGGAAGCGGTTGAAGCGTCTGGTCCGTGGCTCGAAGCGATACGTCGTCGATCCATCGCTCGCGCTCGCCGCCCTGCGACCGGATGTCGCGGAACCGCGCCGCCGCGCCCTCGCCTTCAACAGCACCAGGGCCCCCTCCCCGGATGGCCCGGCCCTCAGACCCGCTGGTGTTGGGTTGCGCTGGCCGCCCGCTGTTGATCATGGAGAAGGGCGGCTTCCGAGGCCGGTTTTGGTCGCTCTTCTCCATGATCATCAATGATTCGACCCCCTATAGGTGGTTGGATCATTGATGATCATGGAAAGTGGTCGGCGGGGCTGGATGTCCGCGGGACCGGTCGCCGAACCCACGGCGGAACCGCCAGCGGCCGGCGTGACTCGGCAAACCCAGCGCACGGTCACCCAGCGAACCTCAGCGGACGGGCGGTGACGGGGTCGTGGTGCCGTCGCCGACGGCGACCGTCTGCGAGAGCGGGATGCCCTCGGCGGCGGCGAAGCGGGCCAGCGCGGCTGCCTTGCGCTAATAGAGGACGCGGACATGCTGGGCCGCACCTTCGACACGCTGGTCGTGGCGCACCTCCGAGCAGAGATGGGCCGGAGCTCCTCGTCACCGAGGCTCCCATCACCGGCGACCGGTTCATCGGCGGGGCCGTTCTGCACACCGGTCCGCGCGCCTTCGTGCTCGACACGAACTCCTCAGAACAGCCGCTCGCCCGGCCGCGGCAGGCGGTCGCCGACGGCCGGCAGCGGCGGGAACGGGGCGTGCGGCTCGGTCTGGTACCAGTACGCCGTGCTGGACCAGTCGTCGGAGCGGTGGTTGTCGTGCCCGTGCTCGATGGTCACCCTGATCGACCGCTGGAACCGGACCGGGTCCTCGACGTGGTAGCGGTAGAGGGAGATCTTCCCGGACCAGTTCTGCCCGCCCGGCAGCACGATGCCGTGGTAAGGCGCGTTGTACTCCTCGGACGGGCACCAGGCGGTGTTGAAGTAGTCCTCGGTCCCGGTGCCGTGCAGCGCCGGCGGGAACGGCTCGCCGTCGACGAAGATCATGTCGTCACCCTCGCCGTACCAGTTGAACTGGGCGGGCCCGACCTGGCGCAGGTTCTCGATGTCGACGTGGCAGCCGACGTAGTGGCCCTCGCCCGCGGCGTCCAGCAGCACGTAGTTGCCGGCGCCGTCGGTGTTGGTGCCGCCGAACTGGAACTCGCTGTTGGTCAGCCCGGACTCGTCGGCCAGTCCGTCGGTCGGGTTCTGCCGCCGCCACTGCGTGTGGAACCGGCCGGCCCGCGTGTCGGGCTCGCCGGTGAGCTCGTAGTCGACGTAGTAGTAGAAGATCACGTCGGTGCCGCACTCGTTCGCCACCTCGAGCCGGGCGGAGTCGAACGGCATCGGGAACCAGCAGTTGAACGCCTTGCCGTCCTGCGGGCTCATCTGCAGCGGCAGCGACACGAAGTTGCGGTGCTGCGCGTGCCCGAGCCCGAAGTAGTCGCCCACCGGCGCCTCGACGCACGGGGTGTCGGCGCCGTCCCAGTACATCCGCAGCACGATCTTGCGCAGGTAGTGCTCGTCCTCGCAGGCGATGGTCACCCAGATGTGCCGGACGACGCCCGGCTCGTCGACGGCCGCCAGCAGCGCCGTCTCACCCGGCGCGATGGTCAGACGGTCGTCGTTGCCGCCCGTCCGGTCCCAGCTGGACGCGCGGGCGCTGCGGGTGCCGGTGAGCCGCGGCAGGTTCGACAGGGGTCCGGTCATCGGCGCTCCTTCTCGAGAGGTCAGCCCTTGAGGCCGGTCAGTTTGATGCCCTCGACGAGCCGGCGCTGGAGGACGAAGAACAGGATCAGCGTCGGCAGCGCCGCCAGCGTCGAGGCGGCCATGATCAGGTGGTACTGCGTGCCGTGCTGGCCGGTGAACTGCTGCATGCCCAGCTGCACGACCCACAGCTCCTGCGACTGTGTGACGATCAGCGGCCACAGGAAGTTGTTCCAGTTGGCCAGGAAGAAGAAGATGCCCAGCGCCGCGAGGATCGGCCGCGACAACGGCAGCACGATGTGCCAGTACACCTTGACCAGCCCGGCGCCGTCGACGATCGCCGCCTCCTCGAGCTCCCGCGGCAGCGACAGGTAGAACTGGCGCAGCAGGAAGATCCCGAACGCGTGCGGGATCATCGGGATGATCAGGCCCTGGTAGGTGTCCACCCAGCCGAGCCAGTCGACGATGATGAACAGCGGGATCACGATGACAGTGAACGGCACCATCAGCGTCGACAGGATCGCCAGGAAGATCGCGTTGCGGCCGGGGAAGCGCAGCCGGGCCAGCGAGTAGGCCGCCATCGAGTGGAACAGCAGCGATATCGCCGTCACCACCGTCGCCACGAACAGCGAGTTCAGCATGTACCGCGCGAACGGCACCTGTTCGAACACGTCGACGTAGTTCTGGAAGTGCAGCTCGCGCGGCACCACGGTCGGCGGGTTGGCCAGCACCTCGGAGCCGTCCTTGAGCGAGCTGGACAGCATCCACAGCAGCGGCCCGGCCAGCACGACGAACGCCAGGATCGCCAGCGTGTACAGCACCAGCCGGTCGGCCAGCCGGTGCCGGCGCCGACGGCGGGGGATCGGCGGGCGGGCGGCCGCCTCGCGGGCCGGCGCGGCCTCAGTCGTAGGACTCATGGCGGAAGATCCGTAGCTGGAGGAGGGAGAAGACCAGGATGATCACGAACAGCGCCACCGACAGCGCCGACGCGTAGCCCAGCTGCAGGAACTGGAACGCGGTCTCGTAGATGTAGACGACGGTGGTCCGGGTGGCGCCCGCGGGCCCGCCCTGTGTCAGCACGTAGATCGGGTCGAACAGTTGCAGCGCGCTGATGAACGTGATGAGCAGGACGAACACGCTGGTGGGCCGCAGCAGCGGCAGCGTGATGCCGCGGAAGCGCCGCCACGCGCCGGCGCCGTCGACCACCGCCGCCTCGTAGTAGACCTTCGGGATGTCCTGCAGCCCGGTCAGGAAGATGATCATGCTGTAGCCGACGCCCTGCCAGAGCGTCACCAGGATCACCGACACCATCGCCAGCCGGGTCGAGCCGAGCCAGGGCTGCGGGTCGATGCCGAACAGCCCGAGGACCGCGTTCAGCACGCCGCCGGGGTCCTGCAGCATGAAGCCCCAGACGACCGACGCGACCACCAGCGACACCATGAACGGCGCGAAGTAGGCCGACCGGAAGAACCCGCTCAGCGCCAGCCCGCGGTTGACCAGCAGGGCCAGCGCCAGCGACAGCACGAACAGCAGCGGCACGAACGTGACGGTGTAGACGGCGGTGATCTTCAGCGAGTCGCGGAACGCCTGGTCGTGCAGCAGGGTCTCGTAGTTGGCGGTGCCGGTCCACTCGCGTGCCCCGATGCCGGTCCAGTCGTGGAACGAGATGTAGAACGCGCCCAGGATCGGCAGCGCCACGAACACCGCCAGGCCCAGCAGGTCCGGCAGTAGGAACGCGTACCCGACCAGTCGCTGCTCGCCGCGCCGGGTCCGCCACCACCGAGGCGGCGCGGTGCCGACGGCGCTGCTCACGTGGTCTCGGGGTTGAGCGGCGCCCCCTGGTAGGAGGACAGGAACGTGTCGATGGCGTCGGCCGCCAGCGCCGCCGCCTCCTCGCCGCTCGCGCCACGGAACATCGCCGCCTGCAGGCCGTCGCCGACGGCCTTGACCACCTGGTCGGGGTAGCGCGGCTCGGCCCGGGCGATGGGCAGGATCTGGTCGGCGAACACGCTGTGCGTGGCGGCGCCGAACACGTCGGCGCAGGCCTCGTTGACCGCCTCGCGCGGGGAGAACTTCGAGCCGGCCCGGCAGGCCCACTCCTCGGCGAACACGTCGTCGTCGACCCAGAGCCACTTCGTGAACGCCTTCGCCGCGTCCAGGCGCGGGCTCTCGGCGTTGAGCATCTGCGTCCAGCCGCCGTAGACCGAGACGGGGCTGCCGCCGTCGGGCGCGGGGATGGGGATGACGTTGATCGGCTGGTCGGCGAACTCCTCCTGCAGTGCGGCGATGGCCCAGAACCCGCAGACCTGCATGGACGTCTCGCCCCGGCCGAGAGTGCCGATGTCGGTGGTGGACGTCGCGTTGTCGTTGGGCGCGTAGCCCTCGGTGACGAGGCGCCCCCAGAGGTCGAACGCCGCGGCCGCCTCGGGGGAGCGCAGCGCGGACTCGGTGGAGTCCTCGTTGACGACCTCGCCGCCGGCGCTCCAGAGGAACGGGTACCAGGTGAAGTTCTGGTACGGGCCGGGCGCGACCTCGATGATGATGCCCTTGCGATCTCCCGAGGTGAGCTCCTGGGCGGCGGAGAACAGCCCGTCCCAGGTGGTGGGCGGCTCGAGGCCGGCGTCGGCCAGGTGGTCCTCGCGGTAGAACAGAGCCACCGGCTCGATCTCGAACGGCAGCGCCTGCATCGCCCCGTCGACGGTGACGGCGGCAACGGACGCCGGGTTGTACCCGCCCTTGTCGACGAGGTCGTCGACCGGCGCGGACACCCCGGTGTTGACGTAGTTGAGGAACGCGCCGGGACTGATCCAGAACACGTCCGGGCCGTTGCCGGCGGCGAACGCGGTGGTCAGCTTGGTGCCGGTGTAGTCGGCGAACGGGAAGGTCTGGAACTCCACCTGCATGTCGGCGTTCTCGGCGTTCCAGCGCTCGATCGCCGCCTCGATCTGCGGGTCGTCGCCCTCGGCGACGAACTTCCAGAACTGGATCGGCCCGCCGCCGTCACTGCTGCTGTCGTCGCCACCTCCGCACGAGGAGAGCAGCGGTCCGAGGATGCCGGCGGACGCGCCGGCGGCGACCATCCTGGTGGTGAACTGACGGCGGGTGAGCACGTGGGGGCGGGAACCGGCCATCTCGCGTCTCCGTCTCTCTCGCCGACCCCGATGTCGGCTGAGAAATCGATTTCGAACGACGCTAGGCGCGGGCTACACCGACTGTCAAGGGGTGAGTCAGCGCGGTCGGGCGGTGACGCGGATCGAGCTGGCCCGGATCTGCAGCGCGGTCGGCAGCACCACGTGGGTGGGCTCCTCGGCGGGCCCGGCCAGCCGTTTCACCAGCAGTTGCGCCGCCCGTCGGCCGACCTCGTAGGTGGGCTGCGCGACGGTGGTCAGCGTCGGCCGGATGAGGTCGGCCCACGGGATGGCGTCGAAACCGACGATGGCGACGTCGGACGGCACCGCGATGCCGCGCTCGACCAGGCACTCCATGGCGCCGATGGTCATGAGGTTGTTGGCGGCGAAGACGGCGTCGGGCGGTGCCGCGGCGTTGTCGTCGAGCAGCGACGCCATGGCCTCGTAGCCGCCGCGCTCGCGGAAGTCAGCGTGCCGCACCAGCGCGGGGTCGACCGGCAGCCCGGCCGCGCGCAGCGCCTTGCCGTAGCCGTCGAGGCGCTGGGTGGCGGTGCTGAGCCAGCGCGGCCCGGCGATGCAGGCGATGCGGCGGAAGCCCTGGTCGGCGAGGTGCGTGGTGCCGATCTGAGCGCCGTGCTCGTTGTCGACGAGGACGGTGTCGGTGCTGATGCCGGCCAGCTCGCGGTCGATGACCACCACCGGGCAGCCGGCCTGGAGCAGGAGCTCGACGTCGTCGACACGGTGGGACGACGGCGAGATGACCACGCCGGCCATGCGCTCGGCCAGCGCCGCCGCGATGTAGTTCGACTCCTTCTCGGGGTTCTCGTCGCTGTTGCAGAGCACGACGGAGTACCCGGCGGAGAGCGCGACGTCCTCGATGCCGCGCACCATGGACGTGAAGAACGGGTTCTGGACGTCGGAGACGATGACCGCCCACAGCGTGGTCTGGCTGGTGCGCAGGTTGCGGGCGACGGCGTTGCGGCGGTAGCCGAGCTGGGCGACGGCGTCGGTGACCCGCCCGGCCAGCACGGGGTCGACCTTGACGTGGCCGTTGAGCACGCGCGACACGGTGGCGGCCGACACGCCCGCGTGGCGTGCGACGTCGTAGATGGTGACCACCGAGCCCCCGTTCCGCGATCCGGCGCTGCCCCCGTTGACATCCGCTCCGCGGTCATCCTAGCGTGGCGGGCAATCGATTTCTGACTGTTCCCGCCGACGCGAGGAGTGCACCGTGGCACGGATCGGCCTGCTGACCATCTCCGACGGGCGCGACTTCGTGCACCGCGACATCGAGGCCTGGGCCCGCTCGTCGGAGGACGCGATCGCCGCGGCGCTGGAGGGCGCCGGGCACGAGGTGGTGCGGGCGGCGGAGCCGGTGTGGACGAACGCGCTGGCCTCCAGCCTGGCCCGGCAGGTCGCCGAGGCACGGCCCGACGTCACGATCTTCAACTACTCCGTCTGGGCGTTCCCGCACTTCTCGATGCTCGCGGCCGACGCGACGCCGGGGCCGCTGGTGCTGCTGTCGAACATCGACCCCGTCCAGCCGGGCATGGTCGGCATGCTGGCCGCGGGCGGCGCGCTGGACCAGATCGGCCGCGTGCACGGGCGGGTGTGGGGCGACGTCGCCGACCCCGAGACGCTGGGGCGGCTGCTCGTGCACGTCCGCGCGGCGCAGGCGGTTGGCGGGCTGCGCGGCAGCACGTTCGGCCGGTTCGGCGGCCGGCCCATGGGCATGTACACCGCCGTCGCCAACAGCGACCAGTGGCTGTCGACGTTCGGCGTCGACGTCGAGGAGATCGACCAGTGGGAGATCGTCCGCCGCTCCGAGCTGGTGTCGCCGGCCCGGGCCAAGGAGGGCCGCGAGTGGCTCGAGACGCACGCCACCGTCCACTACGACGGCAAGCAGCTCACCCCTGAGCTGCTGGAGCGGCAGATCCGGTCGTATCACGCGGTGCGCGAGCTGATCGACGAGTGGAACCTCGACTTCTCCGGCATCAAGGGCCAGCCGGAGCTGACCACGCACTTCACCACCATGGACATCACCGAGGCGTTCCTCAACGACCCGTACGACTGGGAGGGCCCGAAGCCGACCCACGTCACCGCGACGGAGTCGGACATGGACGCCGCGCTGACCATGCAGATCCTCAAGCTGATCTCGGGCGACCCGGTGCTCTTCGCCGACGTGCGGCACTACCACGCCGACCGCGACATCTGGGACCTGTGCAACTCCGGCCAGCACGCTACCTGGTACGCGGCCCGCAGTGACGACCCGGCCGAGAACCTGCGCCGGGTGCACCTGTACCCGGAGGTGTTCTTCTTCCCGGCCGGCGGCGCGTCGGTGCACCACGTCGCGGCGCCGGGCGACATGACGCTGACCCGGCTCACGCGGCACAGCGGCCGCTACCGCATGCAGGTCGTGCGCGGCGCGTTCGAGGACTACGGCGACGAGGTCAACGAGCAGCTGGCGCGGCAGTCGACGTTCGAGTGGCCGCACGCGTTCACCCGCATGGACGTGCCGGCCGACGAGTTCCTGTCGCGGTTCGGCGCCAACCACATCCACGCCGTCCCGGGCGACTACGTGGCCGAGCTCGAGCAGGTCTGCCGGCTGCTCGACGTCGACTACCAGCCGCTGGGCGGGTAGCCGGCCGCGCGCCGCGGCGGCTGTCGGACCCGGCGGCTAGCCTCGTCGGATGGTGCAGCACGACGACGACGTCCCCGACGAGCTCGTCGAGCCGCTGCGCGAGATCTGCATGGGCCTGCCCGGCGTCTATGAGGAGCAGGCCTGGATCGGCACCCGCTGGCGGGTGCGCGGGCGCACGTTCGCGCACGTGCTCTGCATCGAGCCCGACCACGACATCGTCTACACCCGGGTGGCCGGCGGCGGCCGGACGGAGCCGCTGCCGCTGCTGACGTTCCGCGCGCCGCCCGACGACCTCGCCGCGCTGGTCTCCGCCGGGCCGCCGTACTTCAAGGGCAGCTGGGGCCGCGACGTCGTCGTCCTGGTGCTGCCCGACGACGACGTCGACTGGACCGAGATCGCCGAGCTGGTCACCGAGAGCTACTGCGTGCTGGCGCCGAAGAAGCTGGTCGCCCAGGTCCGCCGGCCGTCCTGACGGTCACGGCCACCAGCGCGGCCGCCGCCAGGCAGAGTGCCGCGTCGACGCCGATGGCCAGCCGCAGCGCCGGCAGCAGCCCGTCGGCGAGCCGTCCCGCCAGCACTGCCGAGAGCAGCGGCGTGCCGAGCGTGATGCCCACCTGCTGGCTCAGGGTGACCAGCCCGGTGGCGAGTCCCTGCTGGCCGGCGGGGACGCCCGCGGTGGTGGTGACGGCGTAGCCGACGATCACGACGAGGTTCGCCACCCCGCCGGCGAAGGTCAGCACCAGCAGCGGCACGACCCAGGCCGACGAGCCACCGGCGAAGGCCAGCGGCAGCGTCGCGGTGGCCTGCACGACGAAGCCGGCCACCATGGCCCATTTCGCGCCGGTCCGGCCGATGACGCGCGGTGCGGCGAGCCCGCCCACGACGGTGCCCACCCCGAGAACGGCGAGCGCGAGGCCGGCGGCGACGGCGCCGAAGCCGAGGACGTCCTGCAGGTAGAGCGTCAGCAGGAACACCAGCGCGGTCTCGGTGGCGAAGGCCAGCAGCCCGGCGACGGCGCCCCACGAGACGTTGTGCCGGCGCAGGATCGACGGCGCGACCAGCGGCTCGCGCACCCGGTTCTCCACCTGCCAGAACGCCACCAGGAGCACGGCGGCCGCGAGCAGTACCCCCCACGCCGCAGGGTGGGTCCAGCCGGACTCCCCAGCGGTGCTGATGCCGTAGGCGACGGCGACCAGCGCCAGTGTGACGAGGACCGCGCCGGGCGCGTCGAGCCGGGGCCGTCGCCCCGCGGTGCCGCCGCTGAGCACGAACGGCCCGGCGGCCAGCACCACCACCGCGACCGCGACGTTGACGTAGAACGCCCACCGCCAGCTCACGGCACCGGTCAGCACGCCGCCCAGAACGGCGCCGGTGGTGAACCCGGCCGCCATGAGCGCCCCGTTGAGGCCGAGCACGCGGGTCCGGGCGGTTCCCTCGGGGAACAGCGTCGTCAGCAGCGACAACGCCGCGGGCGTGACCATCGCCGTCGCGACGCCCTGGGCGACCCGGGCCACGATCAGCAGCGCCGGCTCCTGGGCGAGCGCCCCGGCGGCGGACGCGGCACCCAGCAGGGCGATGCCGGCCAGGAACAGCCGCCGTCGCCCGAAGACGTCGGCCACGCGCCCGAAGAACAGCGTGCCGCCGGCGGCGCAGAGCGCGAACGAGGTGACGATCCACTGCAGGTGCCCGGTGGCGAGGCCGAGGTCCTGGCCGATCCGCGGCAGGGCGACGTTGAGGATCGAGAAGTCGACGGCGAGGGTGAAGTTCGCTGTGAGCAGCACGGCGAGGGCGAGCCGCTCGGCCGCCGTGAACCGCGGCGCGGGGGGAGCCGGCTGGAGGTCGGTGTGGGTACTCATGGCAGCGAGCGTCCGTCCGGCCGCCCCTGCCAGCCAGGCCCCTGCGCTGCCTACCACCGGCAGGGTCAGGCAGCCGCGCCGGCAGCGGCGCAGAATGGGGACATGACCGAGCTGGGCGAGTTCCTGCGCTCCCGCCGCGACCGTCTCACCCCCGACGAGGTGGGCGTGCGCAGCTACGGGCAGCGGCGGGTGGTTGGCCTGCGCCGCGAAGAGCTGGCGCAGCTCGCCGGGGTCTCGGTGGCGTACTACACGCGCCTCGAGCAGGGCCAGTCCGCCAACGCCTCCGACGCCGTCATCGACGCCCTGGCCCGCGCGCTGCGACTCGACGACGACGAGCGCGCCCACCTGTTCGCGCTGGCCCGCCCGGTCGCCCCCAAGCGGCGCCGGGCGCCGCGGCCCGAGGTGCCGCACGCCGGGGCCGTGCAACTGCTGCGGGCCATGGATGCCGTTCCGGCCCTGCTGCTGGGGCGGCGCAACGACATCCTCGCCTGGAACCACGCCGGGCACCTGCTGCTGGCCGGGCACCTCGACGACGGCGCGCCCGTCCGGCCGGCGACCCGCCCGAACCTCGTCCGCATGCTCTTCCTCGACCCGCACACGCGCGAGCTGCACCGCGACTGGGACGCCGAGGCCGCGCTGGCGGTGGCGTCGCTGCGCTACGTGGCGGCGCAGTTCCCCGACGACCGCCGGCTGGCCGAGCTGGTCGGCGAGCTGAGCCTCGGCAGCGCCGCGTTCGCGACGCTCTGGGCCCGGCACACGGTGCGGCTGTGCACCAGCGGCACGCGGCTGCTGCACCACCCGGCGGTCGGCGACCTCGACCTCGACTACGAGGTGCTGCACCTGCCCGACGGCGACGGCCAGCGCATCCTCACCCACACGGCCCGGCCGGGCAGCAGCTCGCAGGCCGCGCTGCGGCTCCTGGCGGCCGCCGGATGAGGATGGTGCGCATGAGCCGGTCCGCCTCCCACACGTCGCCCTCGTCACCGGAGCGAACGCGGGCGCCCGCGCGCATGCCGTCGAGGGCCGACCTCACCGGTCCCGCGGCCCGGCGCGTCCTGGCTGTGCTCGCCTGGATCGACGGTGCCGGCTCGTGACGCGCTGAAACGGGCGAGAGTCCGATGCCGGCATGTAGACGCTGATGCCAACAAGCTGTTGGCGTGTGTGTCTACATGTCGGTGGTGGACTCTCCTGGATCCGGGTCGAGTCGGGTGTCCTACGGCGCGGCCAACATCGTCTACCCGCCGGTCATCGACACCGGCTGGGTCACCGACGAGGCGCGGCTGTTGACCGGCAGCGTGGTGCGGCTGCGCTGACGGAAAGCTGCCGCCGTCAGTTCTCGGATCGGCCGGTGCGCCAGTAGCCCATGAACGACACCGCGCCCTTGTCGATGCCGCGCTCGCGGACCAGGTGCCGGCGGATGGTCTTGACGGCGCCGGCCTCGCCCGCGATCCAGGCGTAGGCGCTGCTGCCGGCCGCCGCGGCGACCTCCCACAGCACCTCGAGGTCGATGTCGACGGTGTCGACGGCGCTCGCGTCCAGCGCTGCGGCCCGGGCCCCTCGGCCGAACTCCGCCGCGCACACGGCCTCGACCAGCAGCTCGCCGTTGGCCGTGACGGAGCCGTCGGGGCGGCGGCGCGACAGCCAGGTGATCTCGGCCTGGTCCGGGGCGATCAGCGGCAGGATGTCGCCGTCGTCGGGGACCTCGAGGAAGACCTGCAGCCGGGCGCCGGGATCGAGCGTGCCCCTCAGACGCTCGAGGATGCCGGCGATGGCGGGGACGGCGGTCTCGTCGCCGGCGATGAGCACGTCGCGGACGTCGACCGGCGGGTTCCACTCGTGGCCCTGGCAGTCGGCGCCGTACAGCCTGTTCGGGCCGACCAGCACGACCTCTTCGCCGGCCGCGGCGCGGACCGCCCAGGCCGAGGCGGGGCCGGCGTCGCCGTGCAGGGCGAAGTCGACGTCGACCTCGCGCTGTGCGGGCCGGACCTGGCGGATCGTGTAGGTGCGCAGGTGGCCGCGGGCCTCGGGGTCCATGGCGCGGTACTGCGCGTACCAGTCGCCCTCGGCGAACTCCGGGAAGCCCTGGCCGGCCGCCGGGAGATAGAGCTTGATGCGCTGGTCGGGTCCGTCATGACCGAACTCGTCGAGGTCGCCGCCGGTGAAGGTGATGCGCAGGAAGCACGGCGTGAGCTGCTGGACGCGGGCCACGGTCACCCGGAACGGGCGCCAGGACGGCACGTCTGCGGCGCGCCGGACGGCACGCTCGGTGGTCGCGATGGTCATCGAGTCCCCGTGTGAAGGTTGCTTCGCCTTACTTAGGGGAGGCTAACCGATCGATTCCTTGATCGCACGCCGGGTCGGCAGATCAGCCGGCGGGATAGGTGCCGTGGCCCTCGCGCACGAGGTCGCCGTCGAAGATCAGCACCTCGTTGACCAGCACGTCGTTCTGGTTCCGGTAGGTGATGACGACGGCGGAGACTCCCGCGAAGACGGCCTCGACGCTGAACCGGAGGTCCGGGAGGAGCCGCAGCCCCTCGGTCCAGTACCGGCGCAGCTCGTCCTTGCCGCGGACCACGCCGCCGGACTCCGGCAGCACCCGGGTGGCGAACGGCGAGGTGAAGACGACGTCGTCGTGGAAGTGCCGCAGCACCGCCTCGACGTCGTGGGCGTTCCAGGCGGCGACCCAGTCGCGGGCGAAGGCGTGCGGATCGGGCGGTGTCATGCCGGCGATCCTCCCACGGACAGCGTCATTACCCTGGTTCGGTGCTGACGTCCACGCTCACCGAACTGCCCGACCATGCCGCGCTGCTGGCGGCCGGCGGGAACCACCCGATCACTCGCTGGCTGACCTCACCGGACGTGCTCGAGCAGGCGTGGTCGCAGGGCGACGCCGTCGGCTGGACGGTGTCGAAGTGGGGCGGCGGCCGGACGCTCTGGGGCCTCGGCTCGGCCGCCGACGCCGGCGGTCTCGTCACCGCTGTGCTGGGTCGCGGCGACGCCTCGATCGGGCGGGTCATCGTGCCGGTCGGCGCACTGGCGCACGTGGACACGCCGCTCGGGGCGGGCGACGACTGGGACTGGTTCTGGACGGCGGCCGCTCCGGACCCGCGGCGGCCGGGCGAGGACGCGGTCCGGGTGCTCGGTGCGGCCGACCTTGGCGACCTGGAGGAGCTGCTGCGGCTGTCGTCGCCCCGGTCGTCGGCCATGCCCGACGACGCGAGCGTCGAGGCCTGGTACGGCGTCCGCGACGCGTCGGGCACGCTGGTGGCCTGCGCGGCCCGCGACGAGACGGTGAGCGGCGTGCCGCACCTGCGGGCGATCGCCACCCACCCGTCGTTCCGTGGCCGCGGGCTCGGCGCCGACGTCACCGCCGCCGTCACCCGCGCGGCACTGGCCGGCGGCGCGGAGGCGGTGACCCTGGGCATGTACGCCGACAACGACGTCGCGCGCCGGCTCTACGAGCGGCTCGGATACCAGGTCGGCCAGGCCTTCGCCACTCGCGCGGTCGCCGGCCGCTGACCCCGTAGCCCGTCAAAGGGCGGCGATGGTCCACGTGGTCTGGTGGGACGCGCCCGGCTCCAGGACGACGAGGTCGGTGCCGGAGTTGAACGCGTCGGGCGGGCAGGTCATCGGCTCGACGGCGAGGCCGATGCGGTTGCCGGGCTCACCGGGCCGGTCGGCGGTGTGGATCTGCACCCACGGGCATTCATCGGCGTTCCAGGAGCAGACCACGCCGCGCCCGTCCGCCGCCCGGACGTGCACGCGCGCGACCCCGTCGCCGTCGGCGGTCAGCCCGGTGAAGGCGTGGTCGATGAAGATGTCGCCGAGCGCGCGCGGCGAGCGGAAGTCGAACCCGGCGGACTCGACGGTCTCGACCCCCACCGGCACCAGCCGGTCCGGCGTCACCGCGAGGTACTCGGCCGCGGGCAGCTCGAGCGACCAGTCGTCGACCCGGCCCTCGCCGCCGACGAGGTACGGGTGCGGGCCGGTGCCGTAGGGGGCCGCGCCGGCGCCGGTGTTGGTCGCCGACACCGTCCAGTGCAGGCCGTCGTCGTCGAGGGCGTAGCGGACCCGCAGGTCCAGCGGGTGCGGGTAGGCCGGGGTCGGCACCAGCGCGTGCCGCAGCTCCGCCGACGACTCCGACTGCTCGAGCACCTCCCAGCGGACCCAGGCGACCAGGCCGTGCAGGGCGTTGCCGCGGTCGGGCTCGGTGAGCGGCAGCTGCCGCCGTTGGCCCTCGAAGGTGTAGACGCCGTCGGTGACGCGGTTGGGCCAGGGCGCCAGCACGGCGCCGCGGAAGTTGGGCCGGATGTCGTCGGCGCCGAAGCCGACCACCAGGGGCCGGTCGTCGTGGCGCAGCTCACGCAGGGTGGCGCCGACCTCGGTGACGACGGCGGAGTACGCGCCGTGGCGCAGTTCGACCTGGGTGCCGCTGGGGCTCACTGGCTGTTCTCCTCGATGCCGGCGCCCGCCGCCGGGCGGACGGTGAAGACGGACGGTGACGCGTAGCCGTGCTGGTCGAACGCGGTGCGGACGGCGTCGCCGACGGCGTCCTGGCCGGCCGCGGTGGTCAGCGCGATGACCGACCCCCCGAAGCCGCCTCCGGTCATCCTCGCACCCAGCGCGCCGGCGTCGAGCGCGGCCTCGACCGCGAGGTCGACCTCGGGCACCGTGATCTCGTAGTCGTCGCGCATCGAGGCGTGCGACGCGGTCAGCAGCGGCCCGGTCTCGGCGGCCCGCCCGGCCCGCAGCAGGGCGACGGTGTCGAGGACGCGGGCGTTCTCGGTGAGCACGTGCCGCACCCGCTTCACCATGACGTCGTCGTCGAGCTTGCCCAGGACGTCGTCGACGGCGTCGCCCTGCACCTCGCGCAGCGTCCGGACGCCGAGCAGCGCCGCGGCCTCCTCGCAGGTGGCGCGGCGGGCGCCGTAGCCGCCGTCGACGTGGTCGTGGTGCACGCGGGTGTCGACGACGACCAGCCCCAGGCCCGCGGCGGGGAGGTCGCACGGCACCGGCTGCGCCGTCATGGCCTGCGCGTCGAACAGGATGACGTGGCCGTCCTGCCCGTACAGCGACGCCATCTGGTCCATGGTGCCGGTGGGCGCGCCGACGTAGTGGTTCTCGGCCCGCTGCACCAGCAGGGCGAGCGACGTGCGGTCGAGGCCGAGCCCGTGCAGGTCGTTCAGCGTGACCGCGACGGCGACCTCGAGCGCGTGCGACGACGACAGCCCGGCGCCCGACGGGACGGTGCTGTCGATGGTGACGTCGGCGCCCGGCACGTCGTGCCCGGCGTCGCGCAGCGCCCAGAACACCCCGGCGACGTACGCGGCCCAGCCGGTGACCTCGCCGGGGGAGCTGCCGACGGCGAACCGGGCCGGCTCGGTGCCGGGCGCGGTCGAGGCCGCCACGATCACGCCGTCGTCGCGGGTGCGCACCCGTGCCGTCGTGCGGGCCGGGATGGCCAGCGGCAGCGCGAAGCCGCCGTTGTAGTCGGTGTGCTCGCCGATGAGGTTGACCCGGCCGGGAGCCGACCCCGTCCGCGTCAGCCCTGCAGGAATCGCCATGCGTCCTCCACGATCGTGTCCAGGTCGTGCTCCGGGCGCCAGCCGAGGTCGGCGGCGATGCGCTCGGCCGACGCGACCAGCACCGGCGGGTCGCCGGCGCGCCGTTCCCTGTCGTTGGTCGGGACCGGGTGCCCGGTGACCCGCCGCACGGCCTCGACGACCTCGCGGACGGAGTAGCCGGTACCCGAGCCCAGGTTGTACACGCGGTGCTGCCCGGTGGCCTCGGCGGTGCCGGTCCAGTCCAGCGCCAGCAGGTGCGCCCGGCCGAGGTCCTCGACGTGCAGGTAGTCGCGCACCGCGGTGCCGTCGGGCGTCGGGTAGTCGGTGCCGAAGACGTCGACGGCGTCGCGGCGGCCGGCCGGGACCTGGAGCACGTTGGGGATGAGGTGCGTCTCGGGGTCGTGCCGCTCGCCGTAGCGGCCCAGCGCCCCGCCGACGTTGAAGTAGCGCAGGCTGACCGCGGCGAGGTCGTGCGCCCGGGCCTCGCCGGCCAGCGCGTGGTCGACGGCGAGCTTGCTCTGCCCGTACGGGTTGATCGGCACCGCGGGGGTGTCCTCGGTGATCGGGCTCTGCGCCGGTTGGCCGTACGTGGCCGCCGTCGACGAGAACACCAGCCGGCGCACCCCGGCCGCGCGCATGGCGTCGAGAAGCCGTAGGGTGCCGACGACGTTGTTCCACCAGTACAGCTGCGGCTCGGAGACAGACTCGCCGACCAGCGACCGGGCGGCGAAGTGCAGCACGGCGTCGAAGCTCGAATCGACCGCATCCGCTGCATCTTCAATGCCCGCCCGGACGAAGCGGGCGCCGTCGGGCACGCCGTCCTCGTGGCCGGTGAGCAGGCTGTCGAGCACCACGACCTCGTGGCCGGCCGCCACCAGCTGCGACCCCACCACTGAGCCGATGTACCCGGCTCCGCCGGTGACCAGCAGTTTCATCGGACCTCCACGTCGCGCAGGCGGGCGGCGACGTCCTCGGGCAGGACGTCGGTGACGAACGCGCCCATGGCCGACTCCGACCCGGCGAGGTACTTGAGCTTGTCGGCCGCCCGCTTGATCGAGAACACCTGCAGGTGCAGGTAGGCGAGGTCGCGGTCCTGCCGGACCGGCGCCTGGTGCCAGGCGGCGATGTAGGGGAGCGGCGCGTCGTAGAGCGCGTCGAAGCGGCGCAGCACGTCGAGGTAGAGCGTGACGAACTCGTCGCGCTCGGCGTCGTCGAGGTCACCGATCTCGGCCACCTGGCGGTGCGGGTACAGGTGCACCTCGACCGGCCAGCGGGCGGCGGCCGGCACGAACGCCGTCCAGTGCTCGGTCTGCGCGACGACGCGGGTCTGCGCCGCGCGCTCCTCGGCGAGGACGTCGGCGAAGAGGTTGCGGCCGGTTCGCTGGTGGTGCTCGCGTGCCGACTGCATCATCCGCGCGGTGCGCGGCGTGACGTACGGGTAGGCGTAGATCTGGCCGTGCGGGTGCGACAGCGTGACGCCGATCTCCTGGCCGCGGTTCTCGAAGCAGAACACCTGCTCGACGTCCGGGACGGCGGACAGCTCGGCCGTGCGGTCGACCCAGGCCTCGACGACGAGGCGCGCGTGGGCGGGTTCGAGGGTGGCGAAGGACGCGTTGTGGTCGCTGCTGAACACCAGCACCTCGCAGCGGCCGGTGCCGGGACGGACGGGGACCAGTTCGGTGCCGGTCTCGGTGGTCGTCGCGTGCGTCGACAGGCTGGGGAAGCGGTTCTCGAACGCGACGACGTCGTAGGTGCTGTCGGGGACCTCGGTGGGACGCTCAGGGGTCGAGGCGCACAGCGGGCAGAGGTCCTTCGGCGGCAGGAAGGTGCGGGTCTGCCGGTGCCCGGCCATGGCCACCCACTCGGCCAGGACGGGGTCGTAGCGCAGTTGCGACGTGGTGCTGACCGGCGGCAGGTCGCGCGGGTCGTTGAGGCGGTGGGTGGCGTCGTCGCGCCGGTCGAAGTAGATGATCTCGCGGCCGTCGGCCAGCCGCGCCGTGGTGCGTTTCATCGAGGTCCGTTCGTCTGTGGCGTGGGAACGAGGATCAGCTCGCCGACCTGGTCGGCGAGGGTGTCGCGGGCGTCGTCGGGGAGGGCGTCGTCGGTGACCAGCACGTCGGCCTCGTCGAGCCGGGCGATGGTGCTGATGCCCACCGTCCCCCACTTCGTGTGATCGGCGACGACGACCAGCCGCCGGCCGGCCGCGACGAGCGCGCGGTCGGTGTCGGCCTCGAGCAGGTTCGGGGTGGTGAACCCGGCGTCGGCGTCGATGCCGTGCACGCCCAGGAACACGACGTCGAGGTGCAGCAGCCGCAGCGACGAGACCGCGACCGGCCCGACGAGCGCATCGGACGGCGTGCGCACCCCTCCCGTCAGGACGACGGCGAGGTCGGTGCGGTCGTCGTCGTGCAGTTCGTCGGCGATGCGGATGGAATTGGTGACGACGGTGAGCCGCGGGATCTGGCGGAGGTGGCGGGCCAGCGCCCACGTGGTGGTGCCCGCCGACAGCCCGACCGCCGATCCGGGCTCGACCAGCGCTGCGGCCGCGCGGGCGATGGCCTCCTTCTCGGCCTGCTGGCGTCGTTGCTTGGCCCGGAAGCCCGGCTCCTCGGTGCTGGGTGCTCTGGTCTCGCGTCTCGTGGTGGCGCCGCCGTGCACCTTGTCGAGCGCACCCCGCCCCACCAGCGCGTCGAGGTCGCGCCGGATGGTCATCTCGGAGACCTCGAACCGGCCGGCCAACTCGCCTACGGTTGCGGCGCCGCGTCGCTGGACCTCGTCCAGGATGAGCGCCTGCCGTTCAGCGGCGAGCATGGAGGCCGTGCCCTTCTGTTCGAATCTGTGCGATCGTGTTCTTTCACGATAGCACCACGGCCCTGCGGTGGGATTTCTCGGCGTTTGCTGGGCCGCCCACCACGATCACCCGGGCATCACGAGGCCTGCAGGCCTAGTGCGACACGGAATTTGGTGGTGAACGTGATCACCTCGGCCCGGGCGGACCGCCATGGAGCGGGCGAGGCGTGCCCAGAGGGACGGGGAGGCGACCTCGCCAACCTCGAGCCACGCCCGAGCCGCTGCCTGCCGACTGCACCTCGCCGCCGGAGTGTCAGGAGGACGCGGCCGACGAGTAATCCAGGTGCGGTCACGGCGCCACGCCGCCTACCGTGCGCGCATGACCACCGAACTGCTCAGCGCGCTGGGCGACCGGAAGCGGCTGGCCGTCCTCGGCGCGCTCTGTGCCACGGGCCCGGCCGCAGCGCACACCGTCGCCGATCTCGGGGATCGCACCGGGCTGTCCGAGCGGGACGTGCAGCGGGCGCTGGCGGTCCTCGGCGGGGCCGGGCTGGTCCGCCGCGACGAGACCGGGCTGAGCGCCGGGCTCGAGCCGATCCGGACGGCGGCCGCCGCCGGGTCCGCGTCGACGCCGGTGGGACGGGTGGCTGCGGACTTCCCGCGGCTGGACGGCTGCCTGAAGAACGGCCGCATCGCCACCATCCCGGCCGACGACCGGCTGAAGGACGAGCTCGGCCGGCTGGTCATGGCCGCGCTCCCGCGCCGCGACAGCTACACGGAAAAGGAACTCACCGCCGAACTCCACGAACTCGGCGACGAGTCGGTCGCCCTGCGCCGCCTGCTGGTCGACTTCGGCTACCTGGACCGCGACGCCGACGGGTCCCGGTACTGGCCCGCGACATGAGGTGACCGGCGCTCACACCAGCACGGGCGCGGGCTCAGGCGCAGGCGCCGGAGCGCGGTCCCTCATCACCCGGGCCAGCGGCCGGGTCAGCGCCACCGACACCAGCAGCGAGGCCGCAGCGCACACCGTCATCGCCGGACCCGCCGCGGTGAGGTCGGCCAGCGCGCCGGCCGCGATCGCCACCACGCCGAACGTGGTCATCCGCAGCGCGGACTCCAGCCCGAGCACCTGGCCGTGCAGCTCCTCCGGCGTCAGGTCCACCAGCACCTCCTGCTGGGCCAGCGACGCCGCGTAGCCGCTGCTGCCGATCGCGACGAGGACGCAGAGCACGCCGATCGGCAGGTCGAACGCGAAGCCCAGGAACGGCACGGCGAGGACGAAGCGCAGCACCCGGCCCGCGACCCGGCGCCCGCCGGGCGTGAGCAGCCGCCCGACGACGAGGTCGCCGGCCATCATGCCGGCCGCGCCCGCCGCTAGCAGCCACCCGGCCTGGGCCCCGGAGTGCGGGACGAAGAGCGCCTCGCAGCCGACGATCAGGCCGTTCGGGACCGTCAGCGCCAGCAGCAGCGGGCGGGTCCGGACCTGCGCGAGCAGCCGGCGGTTACCGCGCCAGGTCTCGGCGAGGCCGGTGCGGGCCAGTCGCCGCGGGGCGCGGTCGAGCAGGCCGAACCGGACCACGGGGACGGCGAGGGCGGCGCAGCCGGTCGCGATCCAGAGCACCGCCAACGGGCTGACGGCCTGCAGGAGGACGCCCGCGATGCCGAAGCCGGCGATCTGCATCGCGCCGACCGACAGGTTCATCGCGGACCGGCCGAGCACGAACTGGTCCGCGCGGACCACCTCGCCGAGCAGTCCCCAGCGCACCCCCGCCCCGATCGACAGGCCGTAGGCGACCGCGAACGCGAGCAGCAGGCGCTGGCCGGCGGAGAGGTCGAGCCCCGCCTGCAGCCCGGCCGCGACCGCCGAGAACGCGGCGAGCAGCGTCAGCAGCCGTCGCGGCCGGGCCGTGTCCGCCGCGGACATCAGCGTCGACACGCCGAGCACCTGGGCGAGCGACGGGCCGAACATGATCATCGCCGCCAGCAGTGCCGAGCCGGTCGCCTGGTCGACCATGATCGCCAGGGTCAGGCTGGTCATCGTCGACGACGCGTTGCCCAGCGCGCTGCCGAACCACAGATTGCGGAACTCGCGGTTGGCGAAGATCGCCCGGTAGGTAGCCATGCGAGCAGCATCGACGCCGGTGCGCGCGGCGCCTACAGTTTCGGGTGGAGGCGAAACGTTGTCCGAGTTCCTGGTCGATGCCGACACCCTCGCCAACGCGCGGTTCGGCACGTCGCCGTACATCGAGACCGTGTCGGCGCTCAAGCTGCTGCGCGCACCGGTCGAGCCGTGGTTCCGGCCGTGGAAGGACGCGCACTCCGCCGCCTACCGCGCCGTGCTGGCGGCCCACCCGGTGTGGGAGGCACTGGTCGACAGCGCATTCAGCCGGAGCTGGGCCGCCGACTTCTTCGCCCTGCTGCCGTCCACGCCGGACCTCGAGCTGCACGAGGAGCTGGAGGCGCTGCTCGCCCTGTCCGACGACCGCATCCGCGCGGACCTGAGCGTCGTGCGCACGCCGCTGCCGCCGTTGCTGATCGAGACGAGCGGCCTGGCGGCCGAGGCGGCGGCGCTGCTGCGGTGGATCTGGACCGAGACCGTCGAGCCGGAGTGGCCACGACGGAACCGGCTACTGCGCGCCGACATCGTGTCGCGGACGTCGCGGCTCAGCGAGCAGGGGTGGGCCGGAGTGCTGCGCGGGCTGGGGCCGGACGTGCACTGGCTGGGCGACGGGCGGATCCAGATCAACCGCTGGGACTATCCGGTGACCGACGTCCGCGGGTGCGACCTGCTGTTCATCGCGACGCACGCGCAGCGCGTGCACGTCGGCTGGCTGCCGCCGGACCTCTACTCGCTGATGTACCCCGTCACGGGCATCTTCGCGACGGACGCGGTCGCGGCCGAGCCGTTGGTGCGCCTGCTCGGCCGCCATCGCGCGCGCATCCTGGTCGAGGCGGCCGAGCCGGTCAGCACGACGTCGCTGGTCGCGACCACCGGCTTGGCGCTGGCGAGCGTCTCGGACCACCTGCGGGTGCTGACCGACGCCGGGCTGCTGGAACGGCGCCGGTCCGGCCGATCGGTCCTGTACTGGCAGTCCGCCACCGGCCGCAGCGTCGCGGAAGGCCGCTGACGACTACCCGAGCACGTCGTCGACGACGGCGCGCGCCTCGGCCTGGATGCGGGCCAGGTGCTCCGGCCCCTCGAAGCTCTCGGCGTAGATCTTGTAGACGTCCTCGGTGCCGGACGGGCGCGCGGCGAACCAGCCGGACTTGGTCGCGACCTTGAGCCCGCCGATCGGGGCGTTGTTGCCCGGCGCCGCCGTCAGCTTCGCCGTGATCGCCTCGCCGGCCAGCTCCGTCGCCGTCACCTGCTCCGGCGACAGCTTCGCGAGGACCGCCTTCTGCTCGCGCGACGCGGGGGGCGTCGACCCGCGCGTACACCGGGTCGCCGAACATCTCGGTGAGCCGGGCGTAGTGCTCGCTCGGCGTCGACCCCGTCACCGCGATGATCTCCGCCGCCAGCAGGCAGGCGATGATGCCGTCCTTGTCGGTGGTCCAGACGCGGCCGTCGCGGCGCAGGAACGACGCGCCCGCCGACTCCTCGCCGCCGAATCCGACCGAGGAGTCGACCAGGCCCGGCACGAACCACTTGAACCCGACCGGCACCTCGAGCAGCGGCCGGCCCAGCGACGCGGCCACGCGGTCGATCATGGACGAGCTGACCAGGGTCTTGCCGACGGCGGTGGCATCGGGCCAGTCGGCGCGGTGCCGGAAGAGGTAGTCGATGGCGACGGCGAGGTAGTGGTTGGGGTTCATCAGCCCGCCGTCGGGCGTGACGATGCCGTGCCGGTCGGCGTCGGCGTCGTTGCCGGTCGCGACCGCGAAGTCGGCGCCGTCGGACAGCTTCGAGATCAGCGACGCCATGGCGTACGGCGACGAGCAGTCCATGCGGATCCTGCCGTCCCAGTCCAGCGTCATGAACCGCCACGTGGGGTCGACCAGCGGGTTGACGACGGTGAGGTCGAGGCCGTGCCGCTCGGCGATGGCCGCCCAGTAGTCCACCGACGCGCCGCCGAGAGGGTCGGCGCCGATGCGCACCCCGGCCGCCCTGATCGCGGCGATGTCGATGACCGACGGCAGGTCGTCGACGTAGGCGCCGAGGAAGTCGTACGTGGACGTGGTCTCCGCCGCCCGCGCCGACGCCAGGTGCAGGCGCCGCACGCCGTGCAGCCCGCGCTCGAGGTAGTGGTTCGCGGCGTCCTGGATGGCGCCGGTGATCTCCGAGCCGGCCGGGCCGCCGTCCGGCGGGTTGTACTTGAAGCCGCCGTCCCAGGGCGGGTTGTGCGACGGGGTGACGACGACGCCGTCGGCGCGGCGCCGCCCCGGCACGGAGTTGTAGGTGAGGATCGCGTGCGACACGGCGGGCGTCGGCGTGTACCGCTCGTCGGCGTCGACCAGCAGCGTCACCTCGTTGGCCGCGAACACCTCGACCGCCGTCGCCCACGCCGGCTCGGACAGCGCGTGCGTGTCCTTGCCCAGGAAGAGCGGCCCGTCGATGCCGTTGGCCGCCCGGTAGTCGCAGATCGCCTGCGACGTCGCGGCGATGTGGTCCTCGTTGAACGCCGCGCCCAGCGAGGACCCGCGGTGGCCGGAGGTGCCGAACGCGACCCGCTGTCCGGGGTCGCCGGGGTCCGGATGGGTCGTGTAGTACGCCCGCACCAGCTGGGGCACGTCGACCAGGTCCTCGGGGGCGGCGGGCAGACCCGCACGCGGGTGGTTCGTCACCGTGTCATCCTCTCTCGGCTCGGGTACGGCTGGAGCGTGGCATCCCCATACAATTCGCGGATGAACGACAGCACACCCGGCCGACATAGCGTGCAGGGGTCCCGCTCGTGAACCAGGGCACCCTGCTGAACTTCGGTCTCGTCCTCGTGTTCATCCTCATCGGCGGGGTCTTCGCGGCCACCGAGCTCGCCCTCGTGTCGCTGCGTGAGAGCCAGCTGGGCCAGATGGCCCACCAGAGCCGTCGCGGCGAACGGGTCTCCGAGCTCGCCCGCAACCCCAACCGCTTCCTCTCCGCCGTGCAGATCGGCGTCACCGTCGCCGGCTTCTTCTCCGCCGCCTACGGCGCCTCGACCCTCGCGCCCGACCTCTCGCCGCTCCTGCAGGACGCGGGGCTGCCCGAGGGCGCCGCCGACACCCTCTCCTTCATCGCGCTCACGCTGTTCATCGCCTACCTCTCGCTGGTGCTCGGTGAGCTCGTACCCAAACGCATCGCCCTGCAGCGGGCGGCCGGCGTCGCCATGGCCGTCGCGCCGCCGCTGGACCGGTTCGCGACGCTGATGCGCCCGGTCATCTGGTTCCTGTCCAAGTCCACCGACCTCGTCGTCCGCGGGCTCGGCGGCGACCCGTCGGCGCAGCGCGAGGAGATGAGCGAGGACGAGCTGCGCGAGCTCGTCTCGGGCCACGAGGGCCTGAGCGAGGAGGAGCGCCGCATCGTCGGCGACGTGCTCGACGTGGGCGACCGGCAGGTCCGCGAGGTCATGCGACCGCGCACCGAGGTCGACTTCCTCGACGCCGACATGCCCGTCTTCAAGGCGGTCAAGCTGGCGTCGACGATGCCGCACTCGCGCTACCCGGTGGTCGGCACGTCCACCGACGACGTCGTCGGGTTCGTGCACGTGCGCGACCTCTTCGACCCCGAGGTGTCCGGCCGCAGCATCCGCGTGGGCGAGCTGGTCCGCGACGTGCTCGTGCTGCCCGGCACGAAGCGCGTGCTCCCGGCGATGTCGGAGATGCGTCGCGAGGGCTCGCACCTCGCCGTCGTCGTCGACGAGTACGGCGGCACCGCCGGCATCGTCACCCTCGAGGACCTCGTCGAGGAGCTGGTCGGCGAGATCCGCGACGAGTACGACACCGACGAGCTGCCCACCGCGGCCGGCGCCGGCGGCGTGGTCGACGTCGACGGCATGCTCAACCTCGGCGACTTCGCCGACCGCACCGGCGTGCGCCTGCCCGACGGGCCGTACGAGACCGTCGCCGGCTTCGTCGTCGCCCGGCTGGGACGGCTTCCGTCGGTCGGTGACGTCGTCGACTACGACGGCGTGCGCATCGAGGTGCTCTCGCTGGACGGACGGCGTGCGTCCCGGCTGCGCGTCCACCCCCGTCCCGAGGCGGTGCCGTCCGAGGCGATGCCGCCCGTCACGGGCTGAGCGCGCCGGTCACGGGCTGAGGGCGCCGATGACGAGGTCGAGGCCGTAGTCGAACTCGTCGCCGAAGTCGTAGTCGTCGCGCATGGCGTGCTCGGTCATGAGCTCCATCAGGTGCGGGTACCGGTCGGCGGGGAACTGGGCGAGCATGGTCTGCGCCACCTCGCCGGCCGTACCCTGGCCCTCGAAGGGCAGCGAGATCTCCTGGACGACGAATCCGTAGACGTAGGCGTCGAGCAGCGCGTAGGCGTGGGCCGTCATGGCGACGGAGAAGCCCGCCTGCCGGAGGGTGCCGAGGACGGCGTCGTGGTGGCGCAGCGTGGCCGGCCCTGGGGTGACGCGGTTCTCCAGCAGTCCGATGGCCCAGGGGTGACGACGGAGCACGGTCCGGGCCGACCGCGCCCGGCGTCGTAGCTCGTCGGCCCAGTCGCCGCCGGGTATGGGGAGCTCGATCTCGCCGAAGACGAGGTCGACGATGCCGTCGAGGATCTCGTCCTTGTGCGCGACGTGGTGGTAGAGCGCCATCGGCTTGACGCCGAGGTGATCGGCGAGCGCGCGCATCGTCAGGGCACCGATGCCGGCGTCGTCGGCGACCTCGACGGCGCCGGCCAGCACCCGGTCGCGGGTGAGCCGGCCGCGGCCTGTCTGCGTCACGTGGATCTCCGGTGTCGTCGACGTCACTCTTGCCGACGTCACTCTAACCCATTACCGTACTAAGTATGCGTACTAAGTACGGTATCGCGCTGCTGGCGGGGATCGGCCTGGCGGCCATGGCACTCCTGGGCGGGTTCGCCAACTTCGTCGTGCTCGAGGGGCTGGTGACGCCCGGCGATCCAGCCCGCACGGCGGCCGACGTCCTCGACTCGGAGGGCCTCTACCGGCTCGGGATCGCGAGCTTCTGCCTGGTCGTGGTCCTCGACATCGTGGTGGCGTGGGCGCTGTACCGGCTGTTCGAGCCGGTCGACCGGGCGGTGTCGATGCTCGCGGCGTGGTTCCGGGTCGCCTATGCGGCCGTCTTCCTCACGGCCATCGCCCAGCTCGTCGCGGCGTTGTCACCGCTGACGGACGCGGCGGCGTTCGGCGGGTTCACCGAGCAGCAGCGCCAGGCGCTCGCGCTGTCGCGGATCGACACGTTCGACGCGATCTGGAGCGCCGGGCTCGCCGTCTTCGGCCTGCACCTCGTCGTCGTCGGCTCCCTGGCCCTCCGCTCGACATGGGTGCCGCGACTCGTCGGCGTGCTGGTGTGCGTCGCCGGTGCGGGCTACGTCGTCGACTCAGCGGCCAAGGTGCTGGTGGCGGACCCGCCGTTCGAGGTCGCGGCCGTCACCTTCGTCGGCGAGATCGCGCTCATGCTCTGGCTGCTGGTCGCCGCCCGCCGTCACCAGTCGTGGACGGTGCCGTCGGAGAGCCGGTTGTAGGGGAGGTAGGCCTGGACGTAGGGGTACTTCCCGGCCCCGTCGACGTCGAGGGTGACGCCGAGGCCCGGCTCGTCGCCGGGGTGCAGCAGGCCGTCCTCCCAGCGGAACGACTGGCGGAACACCTCGTCGGTGCGAGCGCCGTGCTTCATGTACTCCTGGATGCCGAAGTTGTGGATGGCGAGGTCCAGGTGCAGCGCGGCGGCCATGCCGACCGGGGAGATGTCGGTGGGCCCGTGGATGCCGGACCTGATCTGGTACTGCGCGGCGAAGTCGAGGATCTTGCGCAGCGCGGTGATGCCGCCGGTGTGCGTGACGGCGGAGCGGACGTAGTCGATGAGCTGCTCGCTGACGAGGGTCTGGTAGTCCCAGACGGTGTTGAACACCTCGCCGATCGCCAGCGGCGTCGTGGTGTGCTGCCGGACCAGGCGCAGGCCCTGCTGGTTCTCCGCGGGAGTGCAGTCCTCGAGCCAGAACAGGTCGTACGGCTCCAGCGACTTGCCCAGCTTGGCGGCCTGGATCGGGGTCATCCGGTGGTGCCCGTCGTGCAGCAGCGGCAGCTCCGGCCCGAACTCGTGACGGACCGCCTCGAACACCGTCGGCAGGTGCCGCAGGTAGGCGGGGGTGTCCCAGTCCTCCTCCTGCGGCTGGGGGCCGCGGCCGGCCGGTTCGTAGTCGTAGCGGCCGCCGTCGTCGGCGCCGGTGGGCTCGGCGCTGCGGGCGTTGGACGCGACCCCGTAGATGGTCTTCAGGCCGGGGACGCCGGTCTGGATGCGGATGGCGCGGTAGCCCTGCTCGAGGTGGTCGCGGACGCTGTCGAACAGTTCCGGCAGGTCCCGGCCGGAGGCATGCCCGTACGCCAGCAGCCCGTCACGCGACGCCCCGCCGAGCAGCTGGTACAGCGGCATCCCCGCCGCCCGCGCCTTCAGGTCCCAGAGCGCGACGTCGACCGCGGCGATCGCGGCCATCGTCACCGGACCCCGCCGCCAGTACGCGCCCCGATACAGGAACTGCCAGGTGTCCTCGATGCGATGCGGGTCGCGGCCGATCAGCAGCGGCACCACGTGGTCACGCAGGTAGGACACCACGGCCAGCTCGCGACCGTTCAGCGTCGCGTCGCCGAGCCCGACCAGCCCCTCGTCGGTGGTCAGCCGCAACGTGACGAAGTTGCGGTCCGGGCTGGTCACCACGACCTCGGCGGTCTCGATGCGCGTCATGCGATGCATGCTAGGGACCGGCCCAGGCGGGCGTAACGGCGCACCGGCGTGTCCCGCCGCGCAGTGACTGACAGAATGACCGTATGACCAACAGTCGCCGCCCCCGTGTGCTCTCCGGCATGCAGCCGACCAACGCGTCGCTGCACCTGGGCAACTACCTCGGGGCGCTGCGGCAATGGGTCGCGCTGCAAGAGGACCACGACGCCTTCTACTGCGTCGTCGACCTCCACGCCATCACCGCCGGGCACGACCCCGCCCAGCTGCGCCAGCGCACCCGCGTCACGGCGGCGCAGTACCTCGCCGGCGGCGTCGACCCCGAACGCAGCACGCTGTTCGTGCAGAGCCACGTGCCCGAGCACCCGCAGCTTGCCTGGGTGCTCAGCTGCATCACCGGCTTCGGCGAGGCCAGCCGCATGACGCAGTTCAAGGACAAGTCCGCCCGCGCCGGCGCCGACAGCACCACCGTCGGGCTGTTCACCTACCCGATCCTGCAGGCCGCCGACATCCTGCTCTACAACGCCGACCAGGTCCCGGTCGGCGAGGACCAGCGCCAGCACATCGAGCTCACCCGCGACCTCGGCGGCCGGTTCAACTCCCGCTTCGGCGAGACGTTCGTGCTGCCCAAGGCGTACATCCCCGAGGCCACGGCGAAGATCTACGACCTGCAGGAGCCCACGGCCAAGATGAGCAAGAGCGTGGCCGGGTCCGGGCTCATCGAGCTGCTCGAGTCGCCCAAGACCATCGAGAAGCGCATCAAGAGCGCCGTCACCGACACCGGGCGCGAGGTCGTCGCCGATGCGCAGAACAAGCCCGGAGTCACCAACCTCATCACTATCCTGGCTGCGTTCAGCGGTCGCTCGGTCGCGCAGATCGAGCAGGACTTCGCCGGGCGGGGGTACGGCGACCTGAAGAAGGAGGTGGCGGCGGCGGTGCTCGACGTCGTCGTTCCGTTCCAGCAGCGGGTCAACGAACTCCTCGACGACCCCGCCGAGCTGGACGCCGTCCTGGCCAGGGGTGCCGCCAAGGCCCGCGAGGTCGCCGCGCCGGTGCTCGCCACCGTGTACGAGCGCGTCGGGTTCCTTGCAGCGCGGTGACCCTGTGACAGTCGACTCCCGGCCCGCCGGCCAGACCATCGGACTGGCCGTCCCCATTCCGGAGCCCTACGGCAGCGAGCTGCAGGACTGGCGGCGCTCGTTCGGCGACCCTCTCGCCGACGCCATTCCGGCGCACATCACGCTGCTGCCGCCCAGGGTCATCGCCGACGCCGACCGCTCCGGCCTGTACGAGCACCTCGACAAGGTCGCCAGCCGGTTCGCGCCCTTTCGGGTGCACCTGCGCGGCACCGCCACCTTCCTGCCCGTGTCGCCCGTGGTGTTCGTGGCGCTGGCGCAGGGCATCTCCGCGTGCGAGCGGCTGTCCGACGCCATCCGCACCGGCCCGCTCGACGTCGAGCTGTCGTTCCCGTACCACCCGCACGTCACCGTCGCCCACCACGTGTCCGAAGAGGCCATGGACAACGCCTTCGACACCCTGGCGGGCTACGACGCCGGCTTCGACGTCGCCGCGTTCAGCCTCTACGAGCACGGCGACGACGGCTACTGGCGCCGCGAACGCGACTTCGTCCTGACGGGAGAGGCAGCCCGCGTGTGATCGCCCGGCTCCGCACGGTGTGGGCGCGGTTGCAGCTGACCCTCCCACTGCGCGCCTGGAAACGCTACGGCGACCTGCGGGGCAACCGACTGGCCGGCGCGTCCAGTTTCTACGGGTTCGTGTCGCTGTTCCCCCTGCTGGTGCTGTCGGCGGCCATCGTGAGCGCCGTCGCGGGGCCGTCGGGGGTCGAGCGCGTGCAGGACATCGTCAACGAGAACCTGCCGGGCCTGAACGTCAACGTGTCGACCTTCCACGAGAACGCGGGGACGGTCGGGGTCATCGGTGCGCTGGTCCTGCTCTTCACCGGCCTCGGCTGGGTCGACTCCGTCCGTGCCGCGGTCCGGTCCATGTGGGGCCTCGACGACCAGCCCGGCAACATCGTGGTGCGCAAGGCCTGGGACATCGCGGTGCTGGCCGGGCTCGGCCTGCTGATCCTGGTGTCGTCCGGCGCCAGCGTCGTGCTCATCTCCTTCGCCGGCGACGTGCTCGACTGGCTCGGGTTCGGCAGCGGCGGCTGGCTGCTCCGGCTGATCAGCGGCCTGGTGTCGGTGGGCGCCAGCACGGCGCTGTTCGCCTACCTGCTGGCCGGGCTGCCGCGCATCGTCGTGCCGTGGCGCAACCTCGCCGTGGTGTCCCTGCTGAGCGCCGTCGTCTTCGAGGCGCTCAAGCAGTTCCTCGTCCAGTACGTCGTCGGCACGGCGACGCAGAACTCCTACGCGGCGTTCGCCACGCCCCTGGCCATGCTGGCCTGGATCTACCTGGTGACCCGGCTGCTCATGGTGGCCGCCGCCATCACGGCCGAGAGCGCCATCGACCAGCTCGAGGCGAACGAGCGGGCGGAGAGCACGCGGGCGCTGCAGTCGCAGACCCGCGGCGTCCAGCCGGCCGTGCCGTCTCCGGCCGACGTGCTGACGCCCGGCCAGGTCCGCGCGACGGGGGTGGCCGCCGGTGCCGTGCTCGGTGCGGCCGGCCTCGCGCTGGCGATCTTCGCCACCCGGGCCGCCCGCACGGCGACGTCGGCGCTGCGCCGGCACGACGACTGACCGGCGACGCCGTCACTTCGAGGAGTAGCGGCCCGTCGTCTTGGGACGGCGTCGGCGCAGGGCGAAGCCGAGCCCGCCGGCCAGCGCCGCCGCGGCGAGGCTGAGCCAGACCACCGTCGGCACGCCCTGGGAGCTGCCGCCCGGACTGCTGAGCACGTCCTCGTAGTCCTCGAGCGGGTTGCGGCCGATGATGTCGCCGTCGTCGGATGCCTCGGTGACCATGGTCTCGACCTCGTCGGGCGCGACGAGGTGGCCGACCGCCGGCGCCTCCGGAGCGGCGAAGGCCCAGTCGAACAGGGCGGCCGCGGCATCCTCGGCCCGCCCCTCGGACCCGAGGATCGTCGCGATGAGCAGCCGGCCGTCGCGCTCGACCGCGCCGACGAACGTGTGCCCGGCCAGCGTCGTGAACCCGGTCTTCAGGCCGATGGCGCCCTCGTACGAGCCGAGCAGCCGGTTCTGGTTCTGGATCTGGAAGGTCGCGCCGTCGGTGCCGGGGAAGTCGTAGACGGGCGTGCCGGCCAGCCGGGTGATGGTCTCGTCGTCCAGCGCCTCGCGGCCGATGAGCGCGAGGTCGTACGCCGACGACAGCTGGCCGGGCGTGTCGAGGCCGTGCGGCGTGGCGGCCCTGGTGTCGAACGCGCCGAGCCGGCGGGCCTCGTCGTTCATCTCGTCGACGGTCTCGTCGAGCCCGCCGGCCGCCTCGGCGAGGGCGTGCGCGGCGTCGTTGCCCGACGCCAGCAGCAGGCCGTGCAGCAGCTGGTCGACGGTGTAGGTCTGGGCGGCGACGATGCCGACGCGACTGCCCTCGACCGAGGTGTCGGCCTCGGTGGCGACGTAGGTCTCCTCGGGGTCGAGCGAGGCGCCGGCGGCCAGCACCGTCAGCAGCTTGAGCGTGCTGGCCGGGGGACGGCGCTCGTGCGGGCTGTACGCGGCGAGCACGTCGCCGGACTCGGCGTCGGCGACCAGCCAGGCCTGCGCGTCGACCGACGGCAGCGGCGGCGCCGACGGCGACACCAGCGGTATCCCGGTGGCCGCCAGATCCTCGCCGCCGACGATCTCGTCGACCGGGGAGTCGGCCGGCGGTTCGAGGACGGTGGGCGACGGCGCCGGCGTCGGGCTGCCCGGCTCGGAGGCCGCAGGCGTCTCCGTCGCTGCTCCGGCCGGCAGCAGCGCCCCGGACCCGAGCACGACGAGGGCAGCCACCGCCGTGATCCAGGCGCGGTGGCTGCGGGGGGAGCGCAGTGCGGAGCCCATGGTCGACGTCAGCCTAACCAACGGCCGACCGCAGGGTCAGAAGCGGTGATGAGTCCCACGAGGAAAGGAGATCAGCCCATTCGGTGACGGAACAGTCAGCTCGGTGCGTCGTCGAAGGGGAGCACGAGCGTGCGCAGCAGGTCGCCGAGCCGCTTGCGCTCCTCGGTGTCGAGCCCGACCAGCAGCCTCCGCTCGTTCGCGAGCAGCCCCTCGAGGGCGGCGTCGACGGACTTCTTGCCGAACTCGGTGAGCCGGACCCGGACGGCGCGGCGGTCGTCCTCGTCGCGGCGGCGGCTCACCAGCCCGCGGGCGGTGAGCTTGTCGACCCGCGCGGTCATGGTGCCGCTGGTGACCAGCGTCTGGCCGAGCAGGACGCCGGGGGACAGCTCGTACGGCTCGCCGGCCCGGCGCAGCGCCGCGAGCACGTCGAACTCCCAGGGCTCGAGGCCGTGCTCGGCGAACGCGGCCCGGCGTTCGCGGTCGAGGTGCCGGGCCAGCCGGCTGACGCGCGAGAGCACCTCCATGGGGCTGACGTCGAGGTCGGGCCGCTCGTGCCGCCACGCCTCGGTCAGCCGGTCGACCTCGTCCTGCGCCATGGTCCGACTCTACGGTGTCGGCCAAGCATCTTGACGTCGAGAGAGCGGTCTGATTCGGTTATCTCGACGTCAAGATTTCTGGGAGGGCCGCACGATGTGGGATCCGGACCGCTACCTGACTTTCGCGAGCCAGCGGGCCCGGCCGTTCACCGACCTCATCGCCCAGGTGCGCGCCGAGCCCGGGACCGTCGCCGAGGTGGCCGACCTCGGCTGCGGGCCGGGCACGCTCACCGTGGGGTTGGCGCAGCGGTGGCCGGGCGCGCACGTCGTCGGCGTCGACGCGTCCGCGGAGATGATCGCCGCGACGCCGGCCGACCCGCCCGCCGGGGTCGAGTTCGTCCACGCCGACCTGCGCGACTGGACGCCGTCGCGCCCCGTCGACGTGCTGCTCAGCAACGCGACGCTGCAGTGGGTGCCCGGGCACCTCGCGCTGCTGCCCCGGCTGGCCGGACACGTCGCCGACGGCGGCTGGCTCGCCTTCCAGATCCCGGGCAACTTCGCCGAGCCGGCGCACGTCCTGCTGCGCGAGCTGGCCGCCGGCGACCGGTGGCCCGAGCTGCACGACCTCGAGCGTCCGTCGGCGCATGAGCCGGTCGCCTACCTCGACGCGCTGCTCGACCTCGGGTTCGGCGCCGACGTGTGGGAGACCACCTACGTCCAGCTGCTCCAGGGCGAGGACGCCGTGCTGGAGTGGATGAGCGGGACGGGGCTGCGGCCGTACCTCGCCGCGTTGTCCGACGCCGACAGAGACACCTTCGTCGGCGAGTACCGCGACCTGCTGCGGGGTGCCTACCCGCCCGGCGCGCACGGGACCGTGCTGCCGTACCGCCGGATCTTCGCCGTCGGCCGCAAGCCCGCCTGAGCGCGCCCGGGGTGGGGCTGTCCCCCGGGCGAAGCGGGGTGGTGCCGGGATGTCGCCGGGGCACCCTCGGCTCCGAGGATCGAACCATGACCACCGACACCGACATCCCCGCTGCTCCGCGCCCCGGCAGCGACTACGCCCGGCTGTCCCGGAAGATCGCCGACGCCGGGTTGCTGGACCGCCGGCCCGGCTACTACGCCGCCCGCATCGGCCTCGTCGCCGTGGCCTACGGGGCGGCGTGGAGCGGCTTCGCCGCCGTCGGCGACTCGTGGTGGACGCTGCTCTTCGCGGCCGTCCTCGCTGTGGTGTTCGCCCAGGTGGCGCTGGTCGCCCACGACCTCGCCCACCGGCAGGTGTTCCGCCGTCGCCGGCCCAGCGAGATCGCCGGGCGCATCGCCGGCAACCTCGGCATCGGCATGAGCTACGGCTGGTGGATGGACAAGCACACCCGTCACCACGCCAACCCCAACCACGAGGAGCTCGACCCCGACGTGTCGCCGGACATCCTCGTCTGGTCGGAGCGGCAGGCGGGCAGGGCATCGGGGCTGACCCGGATCATCGCCGCGCGGCAGGCGTTCCTGTTCTTCCCGCTCCTCACGCTCGAGGGGTTCAACCTGCACGTCGCCAGCGTCCGCGCGACGCTCGACCCGCGGCTGAAGCGGCGACGGCTCGAGCTCGGCCTGCTGCTCGCCCATTTCGCCGGCTACCTCGCGCTGGTGCTCGCCGTGCTGCCGCCCGGCAAGGCGCTCGCGTTCGTCGTCCTGCACCAGGCGCTGTTCGGCATCTACCTCGGCTGCACCTTCGCGCCGAACCACAAGGGCATGCCGACGCTCACTGAGGAGGACGAGCTGGACTACCTGCGCAAGCAGGTGCTGACCTCGCGCAACGTCAGCGGCGGTCCGGTCATGGACGTCGCGCT
Organism: Jiangella mangrovi; assembly: GCF_014204975.1. Lineage (NCBI taxonomy): Bacteria > Bacillati > Actinomycetota > Actinomycetes > Jiangellales > Jiangellaceae > Jiangella > Jiangella mangrovi. The sequence goes on along the minus strand of NZ_JACHMM010000001.1, from coordinate 921,233 downwards.
CGGCGGTCTCAACCACCAGATCGAGCACCACCTGTTCCCGAACATGCCGACGCCGAACCTCCGGAAGGCGAAGCCGATCGTCAGGCAGTACTGTGCGGAGCTGGGCGTGCCGTACGCGGAGACCGGGCTGATCGAGTCCTACCGCATCGCGCTGCGGCACATGCACGACGTCGGCGAGCCGTTGCGAAGCCACGCACAGTGACGTCCTTCCGGCCAAACAGCAGCGCATCGGCACGAGTTCCGCCAAAACGCCACGCAGAGTGATCGCCGGACGCTACCTTCTCCTCTCGTGGGGGGACACAAACGGGCGCCCAGCGGCGCCGTCCTGGGGCTGCAGCGCGTCCGCCGGCACGTCCTGAAGTTCGTCGCGCTCGCCGCGCTCGCCGTCCCGGTCGCCGCCGTCGTGGCCGACCAAGGGGAGCCGGCGGCCTCCAGGCGCGACGGGACACCGGATGACTCGGAGGGGCAGTATCCGGGGTTCCAGGATCGGGACGGGGGCGCGCGTACGCCTCAGGAGCCGGCGCCGATGTCCGCCACGGGCACCCCGTCACCCCAGCCGACGGCAGGTCGGCCCGGTGTGGACGGCCTGTCGTCGGACCCCTCGCCCACCTCGGCCGGGGGCCCGACGGGGTCCGGGTCGCCGTCCGATGACGGTGGCGCCGGCAGCGCCGACGAGCCGCCGGGGTCGCCGTCGCAGCGACCGCCCGGATCGCCGGACGACGCGCCGCAGGACCCCCCGGCGGGCGAGACCCCCGGCCGGCCCGACGACCCGCCGTCGCCGCCCGGTGAGGACGACGAGCCGCAGCCGTCGCCGTCGTCGCCCGGAACGCCGTCGGACGAGCCGGAGCCGGAGCCGTCGGCCACACCGAAGCCGCCGAAGCCCCCCGCGTCGCCCGAGCCGACCCCGTCGGAGACCCCGAAGCCGTCGCCGCCGTCGGAGCCGCCCACGGACGACGATGACGACGACGGCTCGCTGGTCTGCGTGGTCCTGCTGGGGATCGAGATCTGCCTCTAGGTGCCCGGCCGCTTCACCATCACTCGCCGGTGAGGCGGGGCTTGTGCTCGAGGCCGGACAGGCCGTTCCAGGCCAGGTTGACCAGGTGGGCGGCGACGTCGGCCTTCTTGGGTGAGCGGACCTCCAGCCACCACTGGCCCGTCAGCGCGACCATGCCGACCAGCATCTGCGCGTACATGGGCGCGTGCTTGGTGGCGAACCCGCGGGCCTTGAACTGCGCGGCGAGGATGTGCTCGACCTGGCTGGCGGCGTCGGAGATGAGGCTGGCGAACCCGCCGGTGGAGTGGGCGACCGGGGAGTCGCGGACCAGGATGCGGAAGCCGTCGGTGGACGTCTCGATGTAGTCGAGCAGGGCCAGCGCGGCGCGTTCGAGGATGACCCGCGGGTGCGTGGCCGAGGCGAGCGCCGTCGTGATGCGGTCGAGCAGCAGCTCCATCTCGCGGTCGACCACGACGGCGTACAGCCCCTCCTTGCCGCCGAAGTGCTCGTAGACCACCGGCTTGGAGACGCCGGCGCGGGCCGACACCTCCTCGATGGACGTGCCGTCGTAGCCGCGCTCGGCGAACAGGGCGCGGCCCACGTCGAGCAGTTGCTCGCGGCGTTGCTTGCCGGTCATCCGGACGCGGCTGGGTGTGGCGCGCGGCCTCGTCACGACATCGTCGGTCACGCGCCCCATCATGCTCCCGTGGTGCGACAGTTACGGTCCGCGAACCTCGTCGAATGTCCTCAGTCGGCGATGAGCGTGGCTTCGCCGCCGTAGTCGTCGACGCGCTTGGACTCGATGCGCTCGGGGCTGGGCCAGCGGACGTCCCACGCCCAACCGGCCTTCTCGAGGGCCCAGATGACGCGGGCGCTGGAGTCGATCTGGCCCTTCAGAACGCCGTGGCGCGCGCAGGTCGGGTCGGCGTGGTGCAGGTTGTGCCAGGACTCGCCCATGGACAGGAACGCCAGCCACCACACGTTGCCGGACTTGTCGCGGCTCTCGAACGGCCGCTCGCCGATGGCGTGGCAGATGGAGTTGATCGACCAGGTGACGTGGTGCAGCAGGCCGACCCGCACCAGCGTGGCCCAGAAGAACGCCGTCAGCGCGCCGTGCCACGACCACGTGGCCAGCCCACCGATGATCGGCGGCAGCAGCAGCGACAGCGCGACCCAGAGCGGGAACAGCTTGCTGATGCGCCGGATGTCGTCGTCCTTGATGAGGTCCGGCGCGAACTTGCGCGCGTCGGTCTGCTCGACGTCGAACAGCCAGCCCATGTGGGCGAAGAACATCCCCTTGATGAGCGCCGGCACGGTCTCGCCGTAGCGCCACGGGGAGTGCGGGTCGCCCTCCTTGTCGGCGAACTTGTGGTGCCGGCGGTGGTCGGCGACCCAGCGGATGACCGGCCCCTCGACGGCCATGCTGCCGGCGATGGCCAGCGTGTTCTTCACGCCGCGGTTCGCCTTGAACGCCCGGTGGGTGAAGTACCGGTGGAAGCCGACGGTGACCCCGTGGCCGGTGAACGCGTAGAAGGCCACGGCCAGCACGACGTCGAGCCAGCTCAGATAGCCACCCATCCACGCGATCGGGATCGCGGCCACGAGGGCGACGAACGGCACGGCGATGAAGACGCCGATGGTGATCCGCTCGCCGAGGGTCTGAGTGTCACCCGACAGCGTGCCGCGAGGGAGGTCGCTCTGCGCCGGGGACTGCGGGCTGTTCGCCGTGTCCGTGGAAGCCATGGAGTCTCCGTGTGTAAGGGGAACCTTCCTTACGGCACCGTAACCTACGATGCCGTAGGTCGTATAGTCCGGATCTCCTGATCTGTACCCGCATGATCGGTGGAGATGTGTCCGGAATGTCCGCCATGATGTGTGACATGGCGGAGCTGAAGACCTCGCGAAACGACGACAGCGTCGAGGCGTTCCTGGCCGAGGTGCCCGACCCCGGCCGCCGCGCCGACGCCGTCGCCGTCTGCTCGCTGATGGGTGCGGTGACCGGCGCGCCGCCGGCCATGTGGGGGGTCGGGATCGTCGGCTTCGGTTCCCGGCGGCTCCGCTACGACAGCGGGCGCGAGCTCGACTGGTTCGTGATCGGCTTCTCGCCCCGGAGGCAGGCCCTGACGATCTACCTGCCCGACGACCTCGACGTGTACGCCGACCTGTTCGCCCGGCTCGGCAAGCACACCGTCAGCAAGAGCTGCCTCTACGTGAAGCGTCTCGGCGACGTGGATGGGGCGGTGCTCGAGCAGGTCCTCCGCAGGGCTGTCGACCACGCCGCCGACTGAGGTTCTTCTTCGGTTCGTGTGGTTGCGCTGGGTTCCCCCGTCCCCCTGATGCCCATTCTTAGGCCGCGGGGACCCGCCTCAAGTCGGCGCCCTCTGTGATGCTGTCTCGCTGTGGCTTCCGGGGCTTCGACTTGACCCGGGTCCCCGCGGCCTAAGAACGGGCAGTGATCAGGGGGACGGGGAGAGTCTGGCGACGGGCCGGTGGTTGCTCGCTGGTTGCGGTCGTCCTCGATGTCAGGAACCGTGCTCTGTGGGTCTCGAGGACGGGTTTCGCCATCGAGGACGGTTCCGGCTGTCGACGTCGGGTCGTGGGCGGTGTGGGGAGGGACTTGTCCTCGCTATGGCGGGGAGAAGTCCCTCCTGACGTGTGACGTCCGCGATGCGGCACGGGTTCCTGGTGAACGTGATCATCTCGGCCCGGGCGGACCGCCGGAGAACACGGCGAGGCGTGCCCAGAGTTTCCCCGTCCCCTTGATGGCTGCCAGGTTCTTGGCCGCGGGTGCGCGGGTCAAGCCGAAGCCTCCCAACCACAGCGGCGTAGTGACCACAGAGGGCGCCGGCTTGAGGCGTGTGCACGCGGCTAAGACACTGGGCAGCAGGGGGGACGGGGAGCCGACCTCATCACCCCGGCAGAACCTCGAACCCCCCGGCGGGACGTCCGCCCGGCGAGCCGGAGCGAGCGTCGCGATACCGTAGAGGGGGCGGGCGGCCATGTGACAGCCGAGCGCCGTCTTTCCGCCGTAGTGTAATCGGTTAGCACGAGGGCCTTTGAAGCCCTTTGTCCAGGTTCGAGCCCTGGCGGCGGAGCTCTGAGCGGCATCCTCCGAACGGTCTCGGGCGAAGTTCTCGTCGCCGACCAGGGGCAGGTAATGTCGTGTCCGGACCCGCCACCGAAGCCGAGGAGCACGAACGCGTGACTACGCGCCCGGCCGCCGTCGTTGTTCTCGCCGCTGGCGAGGGCACCCGGATGAAGTCGTCCATCCCGAAGGTCCTGCACGAGGTCGCGGGCCGCAGCCTGGTCGGGCACGCCGTCGCCGCGGCGCAGGAGCTGAAGCCCGACCACCTGACCGTGGTCATCGGGCACGGCCGTGACCTCGTGGCCGCGCATCTCACCGAGACCGCGCCGGGGGTCACCACGGCGGTGCAGGAGCAGCAGCTCGGCACCGGCCATGCCGTCGGGGTGGCGCTGGAGCAGCTGCCCGAGCTCGACGGCGTCGTCGTCGTCACGTACGGCGACGTGCCGCTGCTGACGGGCGACACCCTGCACGCGCTGGCCGACCGGCACGTGGCCGACGGCAATGCCGTCACGGTGCTCACCGCCGAGGTCGCCGACCCCACCGGGTACGGCCGCATCGTGCGCGAGGCCGACGGCGCGGTGCGCGCCATCGTCGAGCACAAGGATGCCGACGCGCAGACGCGGGCGATCAAGGAGATCAACTCCGGCATCTACGCGTTCGACGCCGCGGTGCTGCGCGACGGGCTGAGCCGCATCACCACCCAGAACGCGCAGGGCGAGCTGTACCTCACCGACGTGCTCGGGCTGGCCCGACAGGACGGCCGCCGCGTCGGCGCCGTCGTCACCGACGACCCCTGGCAGACCGAGGGCGTCAACGACCGCGTCCAGCTGGCCGCCATGAACCGCGAGCTGAACCGCCGCGTCGCCGAGAAGTGGATGCGCTCCGGCGTCACCATGATCGACCCCGCCACCACGTTCATCGACGTCACGGTGGTGCTCGAGCGCGACGTCGTGCTGCGCCCGGGCGTGCAGCTGCGCGGCGCCACCGAGGTCGCCGCCGGCGCCGAGGTCGGTCCCGACTCCACGCTCATCGACACCGTCGTCGGGCCCGGCGCCAGCGTGGTGCGCACCCACGCGGACGGCGCGCAGATCGGCGAGGGCGCCACCATCGGCCCGTTCACCTACCTGCGGCCCGGCACCGTGCTCGAGGCGAAGTCGAAGGCCGGCGCCTACGTCGAGATCAAGAAGTCGACCGTCGGCGCGGGCGCGAAGGTGCCGCACCTGACCTACGTCGGCGACGCCACCATCGGCGAGGGCGCGAACATCGGCGCCGGCACGATCTTCGCCAACTACGACGGCGTCGACAAGCACCCGACCACGGTCGGCAAGCACGTCTTCGTGGGCAGCGACTCGGTGCTCGTGGCGCCGGTCGAGCTCGCCGACGGCAGCTACGTCGCCGCGGGGTCGACGGTCGTGTCGGGCACCGAGCCGGGCGAGCTCGCCGTCGCGCGGGGCCGGCAGCGCAACATCGCCGGGTGGGTGGCGCGCAAGCGCCCCGGCAGCAAGACCGCCGCGGCAGCCGAGGCGGCCGCGAGCGACACGGGCGACGGCGACAAGGGGGAGCAGCCGTGACGGGGATCCGCGCGACGGGCACGAAGACGCTGATGCTGTTCGGGGGCCGCGCGCATCCCGAGCTCAACGCGGAGGTCGCCGACCACCTCGGCGTCAGCCTGGTGCCCAGCAAGACGTTCAACTTCGCCAACGGCGAGATCTACGTGCGGTTCGAAGAGAGCGTGCGCGGCAGCGACGCGTTCGTCATCCAGAGCCACACCGCGCCCATCAACGAGTGGATCATGGAGCAGCTGATCATGGTCGACGCGCTGAAGCGGGCGTCGGCCAAGCAGATCACCGTAGTCATGCCGTTCTACGGGTACGCGCGCCAGGACAAGAAGCACCGCGGCCGCGAGCCCATCTCCGCGCGCCTCGTCGCCGACATGTTCAAGACCGCGGGCGCCGACCGCCTCATGGCCGTCGACCTGCACACCGCGCAGATCCAGGGCTTCTTCGACGGCCCGGTCGACCACTTGTGGGCGCTGCCCATCCTGGCCAACCACGTCCAGGACAACTACGCGCCGGCGAACATGACGGTGGTCTCGCCCGACGCGGGCCGGGTGCGGGTCGCCGACGTGTGGGCCGACCGCCTGGGCACGCCGCTGGCCATCATCCACAAGCGCCGCAGCCCCGACGTCGCCAACGAGGTCAAGGTGCACGAGGTCGTCGGCGACGTCCAGGGCCGCACCTGCCTCCTGGTCGACGACATGATCGACACCGCCGGCACCATCACGCAGGCCGCCGAGGCGCTCATGGAGGCCGGCGCGGCCGACGTGCTCGTCGCGGCCACGCACGCCGTGCTGTCCGGCCCCGCGGTCGACCGGCTGAAGAACTCGGCCGGCATCAAAGAGGTCATCGTCACCAACACGCTGCCGATCCCCGAGGACCGGCACTTCGACAAGCTGACGGTGCTGTCCATCGCACCGCTCATCGCGCGGGCCATCCACGAGGTCTTCGAAGAGGGCTCCGTTACCAGTTTGTTCAACGGGAACGCCTAGCGACGACGTTCGGGGCCGGTTTCACATCGGGGCTGCTCGGGGGCTAGACTTGGCGGGTTGCCTCGGCGAGGGTGCGTCTTTCTTGACGACACCGTGATCGACGCGGTGCGCAGTCGGTGCGCGCCCTTGCCCGAGCCCGACGTGCCGCTGACCGCCCACCGCGCTTTCCGAGGAGTTCTCCCGTGTCCGACGTCAAGATCGCCGCCGAGCTGCGTACCGAGTTCGGCAAGGGCGCCGCGCGCCGCCTTCGCCGCGCTGCCAAGGTTCCCGCGGTCCTCTACGGGCACGGGACCGACCCCGTCCACCTGGCGCTGCCGGGCCACGACACCATGCTCGCCCTGAAGACCCCGAACGTCCTCCTCACGCTCGACATCGAGGGCCGGGGCAGCGAGCTGGCGCTGCCGAAGCACGTGCAGCGCGACCCGCTCAAGGGCTTCATCGAGCACGTCGACCTGCTGCTGGTCAAGCGCGGCGAGAAGGTCACCGTCGAGGTGGCGGTGCACGTCACGGGCGAGGCCGCGCCGGGCACGCTGGTCAACCTCGACCAGTCGACCGTCTCCATCGAGGCCGAGGCGACCCACCTGCCCGAGGGCATCGAGGTCTCCGTCGAGGGCCTCGAAGAGGGCACCCAGATCCTCGCCAAGGACCTCACGCTGGCGCGTGGCTCGTCCCTGGCCGGCGACCCCGAGCAGCTGGTCGTCAACGTCACCGCTGCTCCCACCGCCGAGCAGCTCGAGGGCGAGGTCGAGGAGGCCGCCGCCGAGGAGGCGCCGGCCGACGAGGCTGCCGCCGCCGAGGGCGAGGCCGCGGACGCCGAGGCGTCCTCCGACGAGTCCTGAGCTCACTCCGCCGGGCCGGGGAGCCTGTCGATGTCCGACGCGTGGTTGGTGGTCGGGCTGGGCAACCCCGGCCCGACGTATGCCGGCACCCGGCACAACGCCGGGGCCATGGTGGTCGACCTGCTCGCCGAGCGGGTCGGCGTCGCCTTCAAGTCGCAGCGCAAGCACCGGGCCGATGTCGCCGAGATCCGTCTCGGCGGCGTGCCCGGTGTCCGCGCCGTGCTGGCCAAGCCGCACTCGTACATGAACGAGTCCGGCGGGCCGGTCGGGCTGCTCGCCGACTTCTACAAGATCGAGCCGGACCGTCTGCTGGTCGTCCACGATGAGCTCGACCTGCCCTTCGGTACCGTCCGGCTGAAGCGCGGCGGGGGTGACAACGGTCACAACGGGCTGCGGTCGGTGCGGGCCCGGGTCGGCACCGGCGACTACTGCCGGCTGCGCTTCGGCATCGGCCGGCCGCCCGGTCGCATGGACCCCGCGGCATTCGTGCTCAAGCCCTTCTCCACTGTTGAGAAGCGTGAGATCGATCTCGAGATCGACCGCGCGGCCGATGCCGCCGAGGCCGTCGTGGTCGACGGCCTCACGTATGCGCAGAACCACTACAACGTGTAAGCATCCGGTGTCACCGTCGCCCGCGGCGGAGCCGGTTTCGAAATCGACCGATTCGACTGGTCCCATTCGGCCCCACAGCGTATAGTCCGTCCCAGTTTCGCTGGCTTGATGATGAGCCGGTGGGGGGTATCGGAGCCTTGGGGGGGCCATGGCTACGGTCGATCTGTCGTCGGCTGGCGCGCGCACACGTTCGCACGGAACCACGTCCACATTCGATGGGCGCGGTCCCTTGGTGCCGCCTGCGACTCGTCCATTTCGCTATCGTCGGATCACCGCCGCGGGTGACCTGCTGACCGGCGCTCTCGCCGTCGGCACCACCTGGGCGCTCAGCTGGTCGGCACTCGACGTCGCCATCGCCGTCAGCGTCATGGCGCTCGCGTGGCCGTTGGTGCTGACCGCCAAGACCGGCCGGCCCGACCGGCTGTTCGGCGTCAAGAACACCTACCGCGACATCTTCCAGGGGCTGGCCGCCGTCGTGGCCGTCCTAGCCGTCGCCGGTGCGGTGTTCTCGATCCCGCTGCTCGGCACGACGTTCCTCGCGGCGGCCGCGGTGCTGGCCGTCGGCTCGATCGCCGTGCGGGTCGCGGTCCGGCGCAAGCTGCGCCGGCTGCGCACGCTCGGCCGGGCCACGCGGCGCACGCTGCTGGTGGGTCCGGCGGCGGCCGTCGCCGACACCGTCGAGCGGTTCGCCCAGGACGGCGAGCACCCGCTCTCCGTCGTCGCGGCCTGCGTCGAGGGCGACGCCGCCGAGGCGCCCGGAGCGGTCCCGGTGGTCGGCAGCATCGTCGGCGGCCTGCCCGGCCACGACGACGCGCTGCGCGACGAGGAGATCGTCCACGCGGTGCGGCTCGCGGCCCAGCGGGTCCGTGCCCGCACGGTCTGCGTCACGCCCGGCTCGGAGTTCACCGGCGACCGCCTGCGCGCGCTGAGCTGGATGCTCGGCGACATCGGCATCGACCTCGTCACCGACCTCGGGCTGTCCGACGTCGCCGCGCACCGCATGGGACTGGGCACCATGGGCTCCGGCGTGCTGCTGCACGTCAAGCAGGTCCGCCCGACCGGCCTGCGGCTCGCGGCCAAGGTCGCGACCGACCGCGTGCTGGCGGGGTTCATCCTGCTCATGCTGTCGCCGCTGCTGCTGACCATCGGCCTCGCCGTCAAGGTCACCGACCCGGGTCCGGCCATCTACCGGCAGGTGCGGGTGGGCCGCGACGGCCTGTTCTTCACCATGCTGAAGTTCCGGACCATGTACGTCGACGCCGACCTGCGCCGCGCCGAGCTGCTCGACTCCGCCGACGGCGACGGGCCGATGTTCAAGATGCGCCACGACCCGCGCATCACCAGCATCGGCCGGCTGCTGCGCAAGTACTCGCTCGACGAGCTGCCGCAGCTGATCAACGTGCTGCGCGGCGACATGTCGCTGGTCGGCCCGCGGCCCGCCCTCCCCGAGGAGGTGGCCACGTACGACGGCACCGCCCGCCGGCGGCTGGCCGCGATCCCGGGCATGACGGGCCTGTGGCAGGTGAGCGGCCGGTCCAACCTCACCTGGGGCGAGACCGTCCGGCTGGACCTGCGCTACGTCGACAACTGGTCCTACACCGAGGACCTGCAGCTGCTGGGCCGCACGGCCGGGGCGGTGGTCCGCAGCACCGGGGCGTACTGATCTCCCCGGCCGGGGACGAGCGCCGGCTCATGGCCGGTGTATCGTCCTGACGGCCTCTGAGGGGAGTCGGTGTGGCGACGTGGCTGGTCACCGGGGCCGACGGCATGCTCGGCCGCGATCTGGTGACCATGCTCCGGGCGGTTCGCCAGCGGGTCATCCCGGCCACGCGCACGGTGCTGGACCTCACCGACCGCCGCGCGGTCGACGCCGCCGTCACGACCATTGCCCGCATCGGCGCGCACGGCAGCGGCTCGATCGTCGTCAACCTCGACAGCTGGGCCGACGTCGACGCCGCGGAGGTCGACGAGGGGGCGGCCCGGGCGATCAACGTGCACGGTGCCGCCAACCTCGCCCAGGCGTGCGGCCGGTCCGGCCTGCGCCTCATCCACCTGTCGACCAGCTACGTGTTCGACGGCGTCAGCACGGAGCCGTACGCCGAGGACGCGCCGGTCTCGCCCGCCACGGCGTACGGGCGCACCATGGCCGACGGCGAGCGGGCGGTGCTCGAGGCGCTGCCCGAGGCCGGTGTGGTGCTGCGGACCGGCTGGCTGTACGGCGAGTACGGGCGCAGCTTCGTCCGGACCGCCGCCACCGCGGCCACGGAGCGGCCCTTCACCGACGTCATCGACGACCAGTGGGGCCAGCCGACCTGGACCCTCGACGTGGCCGACCGCATCGTCGACATCGGCCGGGCGGCCGGCGTCTCGGGCGTCCTGCATGCCGTCAACTCCGGTGCGACGACGTGGTTCGGGCTGGCTCGCGCCGTCTACGCCGAGCTGGGGCTGGACCCGGAGCGGGTGCGGCCGGTCGCGGCGGACCAGGTGCCGCGGATCGTGCCGCGGCCCGCGCACTCGGTGCTGTCGCAGGAGCGGTGGGCGCGGTTCGGGCTGGCGCCGCTGCGGCCGTGGCGCGAGGCGCTGCGGGCGGCCGCGCCGAGCGTCCTCGGCGTCGAGTGACCGGATGCTGGACGCCTCGTCTCGGATGATGGGCGAGCGCGTGATCGTCCGCCGGTTCGCCCTAGGCTGGGACGTTCGAGACCGGCTTCGAGGAGTTCCGTGGCATCCACCGATGCGATCCTGGCCGCCCGCCTCGCCACCGAGGCGGGCGCGCTGCTGCTCGCACTGCGCCGCGACCACGACCCGGTCACGGGCACTCAGGCGCTGCGCGACGCCGGGGATCGCGCAGCCCATCGACTCCTGGCCGACGCCCTCGCGGCGGAGCGGCCCGGCGACGCCGTCCTCAGCGAGGAGGCGCCCGACGACGCCGCCCGGCTCGTCTCGCGGCGGGTCTGGATCGTCGACCCGCTCGACGGCACCCGCGAGTTCGGTGACGGTCGCGACGACTGGGCCGTGCACGTCGCTCTCTGGCAGGACGGCGAGCTGACGGCGGGCGCCGTCGCCCTGCCCGGCCTGGGCGCCGACGGCGTCACCCTCGGCTCCGACCCGGCCGCCATCGTCCCGCCGCGCGACCCCGCGGCGCCGCCGCGCATCGCCGTCAGCCGCAGCCGTCCGCCCGCCGCCGCGCAGCGGGCCGCCGAGGCCCTCGGGGCGGACCTGCTGCCCATGGGCTCGGCCGGCTTCAAGGTCGCCGCCGTGGTCCGCGGCGAGGCCGACGCCTACGTGCACGCCGGCGGCCAGTACGAGTGGGACTCCGCCGCACCGGTCGCCGTCGCCCGGTCCGCCGGCCTGTTCGCCAGCCGCCTCGACGGCTCGCCGCTGCGCTACAACCAGGCCGACCCGTATCTGCCCGACCTGCTCGTCGCCCGCCCGGAGCTCGCCGACGCGCTCCTGACCGCCGTCGCCGACGGCGCCGTCGCTCAACCGGTGAGGTCTTCATGACGATCCACGAGTACCAGCTCTCCCAGCTCGACTACCTCGAGGCCGAGGCGGTGCACGTCTTCCGCGAGGTCGCCGCCGAGCTGGAGCGCCCGGTCCTGCTGTTCTCCGGCGGCAAGGACTCCATCGTCATGCTCCGGCTGGCCGAGAAGGCGTTCTGGCCGGCGCCCATGCCGTTCCCCGTCATGCACGTCGACACCGGCCACAACTTCCCCGAGGTGCTCGAGTTCCGCGATCGCCGGGTCGCCGAGCTGGGCGTCAACCTCGTCGTCGCGTCAGTGCCCGAGGCCATCGAGCGCGGTCTGGTGGCCGAGGAGCCGAACGGCTCGCGCAACCGCATCCAGACGCCGGTCCTGCTCGAGGCGGTCGAGAAGCACCGCTTCACCGCGCTGTTCGGCGGCGCCCGGCGCGACGAGGAGAAGGCGCGGGCCAAGGAGCGGGTGTTCTCCTTCCGCGACGAGTTCGGCCAGTGGGACCCGAAGAACCAGCGCCCGGAGCTCTGGAACCTCTACAACGGCCGCATCCACCTGGGCGAGAGCATCCGGGTGTTCCCGCTGTCGAACTGGACCGAGCTCGACGTCTGGCACTACATCCAGCGCGAGAACATCGCCGTCCCGTCCATCTACTACGCGCACGACCGCGAGGTGTTCGAGCGCGACGGCATGCTCTTCGCCGACAACGAGTTCTGCCGGCCGCGCGAGGGAGAGACGACCTTCGTGGCGAAGGTGCGCTACCGCACGGTCGGCGACGCGTCGCTGACGGCGGCCGTGAAGTCCGACGCCGACACCGTCGAGAAGGTCATCGAGGAGATCGCCGCCACCCGGCTCACCGAGCGTGGCGCCACCCGCGGAGACGACCGCGTCAGCGAGGCCGCGATGGAGGACCGGAAGAAGGAAGGCTACTTCTGAGATGGATCTGCTCAGGTTCGCCACCGCCGGCTCCGTCGACGACGGCAAGAGCACGCTCATCGGGCGGCTGCTCTTCGACTCGAAGGCGATCTTCACCGACCAGCTCGAGAGCGTCGAGCGCACCAGCCAGCAGCGCGGTGACGAGTACACCGACCTGTCGCTGCTGACCGACGGCCTGCGCGCCGAGCGCGAGCAGGGCATCACCATCGACGTGGCGTACCGCTACTTCGCGACGCCGCGGCGCAAGTTCATCATCGCCGACACCCCGGGGCACATCCAGTACACCCGCAACATGGTCACGGGGGCGTCCACCGCCGACCTCGCGATCGTGCTGGTCGACGCTCGCAAGGGCATGGTCGAGCAGAGCCGCCGGCACGCGTTCCTCGTGTCGCTGCTGCGGGTGCCGCACCTGGTGCTGGCCGTGAACAAGATGGACCTCGTCGGCTGGTCGCAGGAGGTCTTCGAGTCCATCGAGCGCGAGTTCTCGTCGTTCGCCACCAAGCTCGAGGTGCCCGACCTCACCGTCGTCCCGATCTCGGCGCTGCACGGCGACAACATCGTCAGCCGCTCGCCGAACATGCCGTGGTACGAGGGCCCGTCGCTGCTGCACCACCTCGAGCACGTGCACATCGCCAGCGACCGCAACCTCGTCGACGTCCGGTTCCCGGTGCAGTACGTCATCCGGCCGCAGTCGCTGCAGAACAGCGACTACCGCGCCTACGCGGGCCAGGTGGCCGGCGGCGTGATGAAGCCCGGCGACGAGGTCATGGTGCTGCCCAGCGGCTTCACCACCCGCATCGCCGGCATCGACACCGCCGACGGCCCGGTGGCCGAGGCGTTCGCGCCGATGTCGGTCACGGTCCGGCTCGAGGACGAGATCGACGTCTCGCGCGGGGACATGATCTGCCGGCCGCACAACCAGCCGGCCGTCGCGCAGGACATCGACGCCATGGTCTGCTGGATGGCCGAGACGCCGCTGGTGCCCGGCCAGAAGCTCGCCGTCAAGCACACGACACGGTCGGCGCGGGCGGTGGTCAAGGAGCTGCAGTACCGCCTCGACGTCAACTCCCTGCATCGCGACGACACCGCGACGCAGCTCGGCCTCAACGACATCGGCAGGGTGCGGCTGCGCACTACGGTGCCGCTGCTGGCCGACGAGTACCGCCGCAACCGGCAGACCGGCGGGTTCATCCTCGTCGACGAGTCCACCAACCGCACGGTGGGCGCAGGCATGATCACGGCGGCGAGCTGAGCGGAGCGTGGACGGCAAGATCACCGGCCGGGATGCGATAACGCCCCTCGGCGGCTATGCTCGACCCGATTCGCGTCTCGTGGTGGCACCGAGACGCGTGGGGTGATTCGCTCGGGGGGGCCGAGAAGTGCCGATGCGCCGTTGTGCTGCTCGAACGGCGATCGCGTCGTGACCGCGATCAGGACCGGCTTCCACGATCTGCTCGGTCAGGCGGCTGCCGCCCGGCCGGACGCCCCGGCGCTCACCTACCGCAACCGGACGGCGAGCTACGCCGAGGTCTGGCGCACGGCGCAGGCCGCGGCGGCGCAGCTGGCCGGGCTCGGGCTGCGGCGCGGCGATCGCGTGGCGATCTACCTCGAGAAGCGCATCGAGACCGTGGCGGCGTTCGTCGCGGCGTCGGCGGCGGGCGGGGTGTTCGTCCCGGTGAACCACGTGCTCAAGGCCACGCAGGTCGGGCACATCCTCGCCGACAGCGGTGCGACGGTGCTGGTCACGTCGGCCGACCGGCTCGGGCAGCTGAACGCCGTCCTGGCGGGGACGGCGGTCACCGACGTGGTCGTCGTCGGCACGGGACTGCCCGCCGACGCCGCGCACGGGTACCGCGTGCACGGCTGGGACGCCGGCCAGGAGGCCGATGCTGAGCTGGAGCCGTCGCCGGCCATCGACGTCGACCCGGCGGCGATCCTTTACACGTCGGGCAGCACCGGCAAGCCCAAGGGCGTCGTGCTGAGCCACCGCAACCTCATCGTGGGCGCCGAGAGCGTCAGCAGCTATCTCGAGAACAGCGCCCACGACGTCATCCTCAGCGTCCTGCCGCTCAGCTTCGACGCCGGCCTGAGCCAGGTGACGACGGCCTTCTCGGTCGGCGCGCACTGCGTGCTGATGAACTACCTGCTGCCGCGCGAGGTGCCGAAGCTGTGCGAGCGGTACGGCGTGACTGGGCTGACCTGCGTCCCGCCGCTGTGGCTGCAGCTGGCCGAGGTGCCGTGGCCCGAGGAGGTGGCGCGCAAGCTGCGCTACTGGGCGAACACCGGCGGGCGCATGCCGCGGGTGACGCTGGACCGGTTGCGCGGCATCTTCACCGAGGCGCGCCCGTTCCTGATGTACGGGCTGACCGAGGCGTTCCGCTCGACCTACCTCGACCCCGCCGAGGTCGACCGCCGGCCCGACTCCATCGGCAAGGCGATCCCGAACGCGGAGATCCTCGTGGTGCGCCCCGACGGCACGCCGTGCGCGCCGGGCGAGGAGGGCGAGCTCGTGCACCGGGGCGCCCTGGTGGCGCTGGGCTACTGGAACGACCCGGTCCGCACGGCCGAGCGGTACAAGCCGCTGCGCCGCCCGGGCCAGGACTGGCGCACGCCCGAGCTCGCGGTGTGGTCCGGCGACACCGTCGTGGCCGACGACGAGGGCTTCCTCTACTTCGTGGGCCGCAAGGACGACATGATCAAGACCTCCGGCTACCGGGTGAGCCCGACGGAGGTCGAGGAGGCCGCGTACGGCACCGGGCTGGTGCGCGACGCCGTCGCCGTCGGCGTCGAGGACCCCGCGCTGGGCCAGCGGATCGTGCTCGTGGCCACGCCGCCGCAGGGTGAGCTGGACGTCGCGGCGCTGCTGGCCGCGCTGCGCCAGACGCTGCCGCTGTACATGGTCCCGGCCGGGGTCGAGGTCCGCGCCGAGCTGCCGCGCTCGCCCAACGGCAAGTTCGACCGCGGCCTCATCAAGGGGGAGCTGGTCCGGTGAAGCCGCACGAGCACGTCGCCGCCTTCGGCACTGCCGAGGGCGAGCTCCGCGTCGGCGGGATGCCGCTGAGCCGGCTGGCCGAGCGGGTCGGCTCGACGCCGTTCTTCGCCTACGACCGCGGGCTACTGGACGCCCGCATCGACCGGCTGCGTTCCGCGCTGCCGGCGTCGGTGCAGCTCAGCTACGCCATGAAGGCCAACCCGATGCCGGCCGTCGTCCAGCACCTGGCGCACCGGGTCGACCGCATCGACGTCGCCTCGGCGCTGGAGATGCACGCCGCCCTCGACACCGTCATGGCCGCCGGCCGGGTCAGCTTCGCCGGGCCGGGCAAGTCGCCGGCCGAGATCCGCCAGGCGGTCGCCGCCGGCATCATCGTCGAGGTCGAGTCGGCGACGGAGCTGGCGCGCGTCGTCGCGGCCGGCGACGACCTCGGGCTGACGCCGAACGTCGCGGTGCGCGTCAACCCCGACTTCGCGGTCAAGGGCTCCGGCATGCGCATGGGCGGCGGCCCGCAGCAGTTCGGCATCGACGCCGAGCAGGTGCCCGGCGTGCTGCGCGAGTTCGCCGCGGCCGGGGTGAACTGGCTCGGCTTCCACGTCTTCGCCGGGTCGCAGAACCTCAACGCCGAGATCATCGCCGAGGCGCAGCGGCGAACCGTCGACCTCGTCGCCTCGCTGGCCGAGCACCTGCCGGCGCCGGTGCGCTACCTCAACCTCGGCGGCGGCTTCGGCATCCCTTACGTCGGGAAGGACCAGCCGCTCGACCTCGGCCTCGTGGCGGCCGGGCTGGGTGAGCTCGTCGACGGCGCCCTGGCCGACCGGCTGCCCGAGGCGGTCCCCGTCATCGAGCTGGGCCGCTACATCGTCGGCGAGTGCGGCGTCTACGTCACCCGCGTCCTCGACCGCAAGGTGTCGCGCGGCAAGACCTACCTCGTGGTCGACGGCGGCATGCACCACCAGCTCGCGGCGTCGGGCAACTTCGGGCAGGTCATCCGCCGCAACTACCCGCTCGTCGTCGGCAACCACGTCGAGAAGCCGGGCGCCGAGACCGCCACCGTGGTCGGCTGCCTGTGCACGCCGCTGGACCTGCTCGGCGACGACGTCGAGCTGCCCGCCGCCGAGATCGGCGACCTCGTCGTGATCTTCCAGGCCGGCGCCTACGGCCTGACCGCCAGCCCCACGGCCTTCCTCGGGCACCCGGCCCCGGTCGAAGTCCTCGTCTGATCCATGGAGCAAGGAGCGCACATGACCGACACCCTGGACACCGTTCGCACGGTGCTGATCGAGTCGCTGGACCTCTCGCAGGCACCCGACGACCTCCAGGAGGACACCGCGCTGTTCGGCTCGCTGCCGGAGCTGGACTCGCTGGGCGTGCTCTCGCTGGTGTCGGCCATCGAGGAGCGCTTCGACATCACCATCGACGACGACGAGTTCGACGCCGAGCTGTTCGAGACGCTCGGCAGCCTGACGGAGTTCGTCGAGTCCAAGCTGGCCGCGGTCTGAGACCGGCTACCAGCGGACCAGCGTCAGCTCGCTGTAGAGATGATCGATCGACTCGGCGCCGACGTCCTTCGCCCGGAACATCCGGGGGCGAGGACCGGCCAGCTCGA
The DNA here is from genome assembly GCF_014204975.1 of Jiangella mangrovi. Classification (NCBI taxonomy): domain Bacteria; kingdom Bacillati; phylum Actinomycetota; class Actinomycetes; order Jiangellales; family Jiangellaceae; genus Jiangella; species Jiangella mangrovi. The sequence goes on along the minus strand of NZ_JACHMM010000001.1, from coordinate 904,148 downwards.
CGCCCGGACCGCCGGGCGTGAACCCGAGGACGCGCCGCTCCGCGAGCGTCAGCGGGAGCCCCTGCCGCAGCAGGTGGGCGCTCACCGCCGGCCAGGCCGCCTGCAGGACGCCGGGGTCGCCGCCGGCGTACAGCGGGGTGGCGAAGAACGGCAGTCGCTTGCGCCGGTCGCGGCGGTACACGAGGTAGCCGTGCTCGCCGCCGCGCTCGACCAGCACGTGCTGCGCGGCCGGGGCCTGCCGGTGGTCGCGGTGGATCTCGGCGTCGCGGCCGGTGAGCACGTGGTCGAGGGCGGCCGGCGCCGTCGTCACGCGAGTGCCCCGCTGCGGGCGCGGCAGGTTGGCGACGAGCCTGGTCGCGGTGTCGAGGCGCTGGAAGCCGAGACGCTCGTTCAGGGCGATGACGTTCCCGCTGGGCGACAGGTCGGTGAAGACGTAGCCCTTCTGCCCGAGCAGCGCGCGCACCAGCCGCAGCGAGTGCGCGCGGTACTCCTCGAGCACGCAGAACGCGGCCAGGTTGCAGAACGGCACCCGTTCGCCGGCGATGTCGCGGTCGGAGTAGACGGCCGCGTACACACCGACGACGGCGCCGTCGTCGGACAGCAGCTGGAAACCGCGGTTGGGCGCGTCGGCCTTCCACGGCGGGGCGAGCAGCCGGCCCCACGCGGCGGCGGAGACCCGCTGGTTGAGGTGCTGGTGCAGGAACCGGCTCGCAGCGCCGGTGTCGGCGTCGGAAATCGGCCGCACGACCACGGCGGGCGCTCCCATTCGGTCACCATAGCGCAGCTGATGAGGGGGGAGGTGCGGCGATGCCCAGCGTCGTGATCGCGGCCCACAACGAGGCCAACGTCATCGGGAGGTGCCTGGACGCGCTGGCCGCGCAGCGGTTCTCCGAGCCGATCGACGTGGTCGTGAGCGCCAACGGCTGCACCGACGACACCGCGGCGCTCGCCGCGCGCCCGGGCGTCACAGTGGTCGACCGAGCGGAGGCCGGCAAGCCCGCCGCCCTCGACGCCGGCGACCAGGTCGCGACCGGCTTCCCGCGCGTCTACCTCGACGCCGACATCGTCGTGCCGCCCGACGGCATCGCGACGCTGGTGGCCCGCTTCGGCGTGCTGCCGCGGCCGCTGGCCGTGGTGCCGCGGCGGCGGGTCAACACGACCGGCCGGCCGTGGCCGGTGAAGGCGTACTTCTCCATCAACGACCGGCACCCGGCGTTCCGGACCGGACTGTTCGGCCGGGGAATGATCGCGCTGTCCGAAGAGGGACGCGCGCGGTTCGAGACCTTCCCTGCGCTCATCGCCGACGACCTCTTCCTCGACTCGCGATTCTCCGCCGCGGAGAAGGCCGAGATGAGCGAGGTCGAGGTGGTGGTCGAGGCGCCGCGCACGACCCGCGACCTGCTGCGCCGCCTGGTCCGCGTCCGGCGCGGCAACGCCCAGCTGCGGGCCGCCGCGGCCAGAGGCGAGCTGGACCTGCCCGTGCGCCCGGCCGACCGGTGGGCCTGGCTGCGCGAGGTGGTCCTGCGCGAGCCCCGCCGTGCGCCGGCCGCCGTCCCGTACCTCGTCATCACCGTCGCGGCCGCCCTGCTCGCCCGCCGTCCGGCCAAGGACGGCGACGCCTGGGGCCGCGACGACAGCACGCGCACGGCCTCGCCCGCGGAAGGGACACCCACGTGACCGTCAACCTGTGCTTCCACGGCATCGGGACCTGCGAGCGGGAGCGCGAGCCCGGCGAGGCCCGCTACTGGGTCGCCGAGCCGATGTTCCAGCGGATCCTCGACGAGGCCGCGAAGCACCCGCACGTGCGGCTCAGCTTCGACGACGGCAACGCCTCCGACACCACGGTCGCCCTGCCGGCCCTGAAGGAACGGGGCCTGCGGGCCACCTTCTTCGCCCTCGCCGGGCGGCTGGACGACCCGGTCAGCCTGAGCGCGGCCGACCTGCAGGACCTGCGCGCGGCCGGCATGGAGATCGGCAGCCACGGCTGGGACCACGTGCCGTGGCGAGGGCTCTCGCCCGCCGACGCCCGCCGCGAGCTGGTCGAGGCGCGCGCCGCGATCGCCGAGGCCAGCGGCGGGCCGGTCGCGGAAGTGGCGCTGCCGCTCGGCCGTTACGACCGGCGGCTGCTCGGGCGGCTGCGCGGCGCCGGCTACGACGCGGTCTACACCAGCGACCGCTTCCCGGCCCGCTCCCAGTGGTGGCTGCAGGCGCGCTACAGCGTCACCGCGACGGACACCGTCGAGTCGGTCCGGGCGTTCATCACCCACCGGCCCGGCCCTCGCGACGCCCGCAACGCCGCGGTGAGCGTGATCAAGAGGCTGCGCTGATGGAGGCGTACATGGGTGCTGGGTCCGAGGAACTCGACGTCGCCGTGGCCGTCGTGACGTACAACAGCGAGCGCCACGTCGCCGACCTGCTCGACAGCCTGCCCGCGGCGATGGGTGAGCTCAGCTACTCCGTCGTGGTGGTCGACAACGGCTCGGCGGACGGCACCGTCGCACTTCTCGACGCCCGCACCGACTGCACCGTGGTCCGCTCGGTCAACGACGGCTACGCGGCGGGCATCAACCGGGCGGTGCGCTCGTCCCCGCCCGCCTCGACGGTGCTGGTCCTCAATCCCGACGCGACCCTCGACCCCGAGGCGGGACCACGCATGTTCGACGTCGTGCGCAAGCCGGGGGTCGGGATCGTGGCACCCCGGACGCGCGAGGCCGACGGCAGCCTGTCGCCGACCCTGAGGCGCACACCGACGCTCGGCCGGGTCGGCGGGCTCAGCTTCACTGGGCTCGCGATGTTCGCCGAGCGCATCGAGGACCCGCGCGCGTACGAGTCCGAGCACGAGGTCGACTGGGCGATCGGCTCGATCCTGCTGGTCGACCGCGAGTGCTTCGATGCGCTGGGCGGCCTGGACGAGTCGTACTTCCTCTACTCCGAGGAGACCGACTTCTGCCTGCGCGCCCGCGACCTCGGCTGGGCCACGGTCTACACGCCCGAGGCCGGCGGCATGCACGTGGGCGGCGGGTCGGGCGAGAACGCGACCACCCACACGATGCAGATGATCAACCGGATCCGGCTCTACCGGCGCCGCGCCGGCGACCGCCGGGCGTGGGGCTATTTCGCGCTGACGCTCCTGGTCGAGCTCCGCCGCGGCATTCTCGGCCACCGGAACTCGTGGACGACCCTGCGCGCACTGGTGCGCCCGTCGACCCGGCCGCCGATGCTGGGTGCGAGTGACGCCCTTCTGCCCCGATGAGTACCGTCATGATCAGCTCTGCGAGTTCTGCATGCTTACGCTAAAGTTCGCCCTAGCAGGATTCTTGGGGGGGCCGATGAAACTGCGCACCGAAGGCGTCAGCTGGCGTGAGATCGACGGAGAGACGGTCATTCTCGACCTGTCCTCGTCGACGTATCTGAAGACCAATGCCGCGGGTTCCACGATCATGCGGCTGCTGGCCGACGAACGCACCTCGGACGAGCTCGCCGACGGCCTCGTCGAGGCCTACGGCATCCCTGCCGACCAGGCCAAGGCCGACACCGAGACGTTCATCGCGATGCTTCGCGAGCGGAACCTCCTCGACACCGCAGATTCCTAGAGTCCGTCCCGGCATCGCTCTCGGGCGACCGCCGGAACAGCACCACCCATCCGCAGAAATGAATGAACTGGGGGTTTCCCATGGCGTACGAAGCGCCGACGCTCGAAGAGATCGGCTCGGTCCGCGATCTCACCCTGGCCGACAGCGGTCGTGGCCGCTCGGACCAGGTGCAGTGGTTCCGCTACAACAACGACCCCGGTGGCGTCCTTTCCTGACGCTCCGGCATGCCGGATACTCCGCCGTTCGGTCCGATCTCAGCAGAATTCATCAGAAACCTGTCTGAATCCCCGCAAGGGACGGTAGGCTCCGGTTCGTTACCAGTGGGGGGCATTGGTGGATGCTCCCTTGATCCGTCCTCGTCTGAGGGCACGAAGTAAGGGGGGCAGGGGCATGGCATACGAGCCGCCTGTTTTGGAAGAGGTCGGTTCCGTCCGCGACCTGACGCTGGCGCTGAACGGCTGGGGCTCGTCGGACCAGTTCTTCTGGTTCACGAGCAAGCCCGGCGGTGGCGGCGGCGGGGGGATCTCCTGACGTCAACCGCTCGGCGCGGCGGGACCCACCGTGAGGAGGGTCCCGCCGCGCCACGGTGACGCAGCTGAGTCCGTCGTGGATCATCCGCAGCCCAGATCCGAGTACTACCGGCTGTCCGCGTTCGAACTCGCCACGTCGTGGGTGCACGGGGTGCGCGCGGTGCCGGCCATTCCTGCTGTGCCGGCGACGCCGGTCGCCGCGCTCGAGGACGCCATCCGGCCCGCGCTGCTGCGCGCGCCCTGCTTCGTGTCGTTCTCCGGCGGGCGCGACTCCTCGGCCGTCCTGGCGGCCGCCACGGCGCTCGCGCGGCGCGAGGGCCTGCCGGACCCGGTGCCGATCACCGAGGTCTATCCCGGTGTCGCCGACGCCGACGAGTCCGACTGGCAGCGCCTGGTCATCGAGCACCTGGACATCACCGAGTGGGTCCGGCTCCCCGTGGCGGGCGAGAGCGACCTGCTCGGCCCCGGCGCGCGCGCCGGCCTGCTCCGGCGCGGCGTCGTGTGGCCGCCGGCGTTCCAGGTCAAGGACCCGCTGTTCGCCGCCGTCAGTGGCGGCTCCATGCTCACCGGCGAGGGTGGCGACGAGGTCATCGGCCCGCGCCGCATGACGCCGGTCAACCTGCTGGTGCGGCTGCGCCGGCGCCCGCGTCCGATCCTGCTGGCCGCGGTGGCCTCGTCGCTGCGCCCCGCGCCGGTCCGGCGCGCGGCCGTGCGCCGCCAGATGGTCGCCGACGACCAGCAGCCGTGGCTCCGTCCGGCCGTCGCGCGCGAGCACCGCCGGCTGCTGGCCGTCGACGAAGCGGCCGAGCCGCTGCCCTGGGACCGGTCCATCTGGTGGATCCGGCACCGGCGCGCGGTCGACGCGGTGCTGACCAACTACGATGCGCTCGGCGCCGAGTTCGACGTGCGGGTGGCGCACCCGCTGCTCGACGACGCCTTCCTCGCCGCGCTGGCACGCTTCGGCGGGCGGTGGGGCTTCGCCGGGCGCACCGACCTCATGCGCATCCTCTTCGGCCACCTGCTGCCCGAGGCGATCCTGAGCCGCGCCAGCAAGGCCAGCTTCGACCGCGCCTACATGGGCGAGCCGACCCGCGAGTTCGCGCGCACCTGGGACGGCTCCGGCGTCGACACCGCGCTCGTCGACCCCGAGGCGCTGCGGGCGTCCTGGCTCTCGGACCGGCCCTCGACGCTGTCGGGCACCCTGCTGCAGCAGGCCTGGCTGTCGGCGCGGGCCGTCCCGGCCGGAGGCGTCCGATGAGCGGGGCGGGCTGGTGGCGGGCGGTGCGCTCGGTCCGCGACTGGCCGGTCGCGGCCCGGGCGGTCCTGGTGACGGTGGTAGTCGAGGCCGGGCTCCGGCTGGCCACCCTGCCACGGCTGGCGTCGCTGGTCGGTGTGCCGCTGCGCTTCGACGACGACCCCGTCCCGCCGGCGGCGCCGTCGTTGCCGGCGATCCTCGGCGCGCGCGAGGTGCGGGCGCTGTACGTGAGTGAGCGGGTCGTGCGGCACTCGCCCTTCGGCGACACCTGCCTGCGCCGGGCGCTCGTCGGCGGGCATGTGCTGCGCCGTCGCAAACCGGCGCTGCGCGTGGGCGTGGCGAAGATCGACGGCCGCATCCAGGCGCACGCCTGGCTCGAGATCGACGGGGTCAGCCTCGACCCCGTGGGTGCGGCGACGTACCGGACGTTCGAGGCGATGGGCGGGTAGCGATGAGCACGGAACTGCAGTTGTTGTACGGGCTGCGGGTGGCCTCCGAGGTCCCGCTGCACCAGGAGCGGGCCGACACCGCCGAGGGCGAGCCGGACGTCGACATCCGCTGGGGCGACCCGGTCCCGCTGACGCTGGAGCCGCCGGCCGGGCAGGTGCTGGCGCACCTCGAGACCGACCAGCCGTACTACACGTTCACGCGCACCGACGACGGCGGCTGGGCGCTGCGGTTCTACCGGACCTGCGACTTCGTGGTGGCGCCCGGTGGCCGGTCGGCCCGGGTCCACGTGGTCGAGGGCGCTGACCCCGGCATCGCCGGCATCCTGACGGCCGGTGCCCTGCTGTCGTTCCTCGTCACCGTCCGCGGCGACATCGTGCTGCACGCGAGCGCCGTCCAGGTCGGCTCCGGCGCGGTCGCCTTCGTCGGGCGCTCGGGCATGGGGAAGTCGACCATGGCCACGCTGATGTGCGCGGCCGGCGGCACGCTGATCACCGACGACGTCCTCCGGCTCGACGACGACGGCGACGGCCGGCTGCTGTGCCGGCTCGGAGCGACGGAGCTGCGGCTGCGCAAGTCCGCGGCCGAGCTGGTCGAGCAGTTCGCCGTCGCACCGGCCAGCCGGCTCACCAGCGACGCCCGCGACGCGCTGAGCGTGGCGGCGTCGCACACCGACGCCCTGCCGCTGGCCGGCATCGTCTTCCCGCTGCCGGACCGCGAGCGCGAGACCATCGAGCTGACCCGCATGGGACCCATGGACGCGCTGATCACGCTGCTGCGCTTCCCGCGGCTGCTCGGCTGGTCCGACCCCGAGATCCTGGACCGGCAGTTCCAGCAGGCGGGCGAGATCGTCGAACGCGTGCCGGTGTTCATCGCGCACGTGCCGTGGGGTCCGCCGTTCTCGGCCGCCATCGCGCCAGCCATCGCCGACGCCGTCGGCCTGGGCGCGCGCGTCGGCTAACCCTGCCGGTACAGCGGGGCGGCGCCCGAGGTGGCGCCGGGCCGCACCGGCTCGGCGGTCGTGGTGTCGGCGCGGTTGCGGCTGTGCGCCTGGCCGAGCCACTCGCCGACTTCGGGATCGTCGCCGTCGCGGGCCGCCTGCCGTTCGTGCCGGGCGACCTGCTCGCGCAGGTACTCGACCTCTTCGCGACGGGCCCGCGCCCGGTTCGCGCCGGCCACGATCGCCATGATGCCGAGCAGCAGGAGCAGGCCGGTGCCGATGCCCGCCGCGAAGACGCCCCAGACGGGGGAGTCGAGGTCGTAGCCGAACGCGTCGAGCGCGACGGTGGCGTCACCGCCGGCGATGACGGCGACGACGACCACCGCTGCCGCGGCGGCGATGAGGATCAGTCCGAGCACGATCATGCCGGGTCCCTCCGGGAGGCAGGCTGCGTGTCAGTACACATCTCTTCCCGCCCCCACATCGGGGCAAACCAGGCGTGTCAGCATGTGACAGGGAGGCGAGGACGATGACGACACCCGTGAGCGACCGCAATCTCGACGGCTACGGCGCACCGCTGATCCCGTGGGAGAAGGTGCGGGAACGTCTGGACGCGGGCGTGCCGCAGGCGCCCGGCACCGGCGGGCCGAACCGGCACACCTGCTGGCTGGCGACGGTCCGCCCGGACGGACGGCCCCACGTCATGCCGCTCGGACTGCTCTGGCTGGACGGCGCGTTCTGGTTCAACGCCGGTCCCGGCACGCGCAAGGCGCGCAACCCGGCGGCCGACCCGCACTGCGTCGTCACGGTGGCGCTGGACCCGTTCGACATCGTCGTGGAGGGGACGGCGCAGAAGGTGACCGACGACGCGACGCTGCGGCGGGTGGTCGACGCGTACGCGGCCGACGACGGCTGGGAGGCGACCATCGAGGACGGCGCCCTGACCGCCCCCTTCAGCGCGCCGAGCGCCGGCCCGCCGCCGTGGGAGGTCTACCGCGTGACGCCGTCGACGGTGTTCGCCCTCGGCGCCGAGGACCCGCTCGGCGCGACGCGGTTCACGTTCTAGTCCTCGCCGACCTCGCCGTCCTCACCTTCGCGCATGATGTCGAGGTCGACGTCGCCGTCGATGCCGTCGACGTGCGCGAACGTGTTGACCTGCCAGACATGCCAGCGGTCGTCGGTGGGCCGGCGGAAGAAGCGGTAGTCCCAGAGCCGCCGGTCCAGGCCGTCGCGCACGGGGTAGACGTCGTCCCAGTCGGGGCGGACGTAGAACAGCAGGTGCCGGCCCCAGGCCTCCTCGACCAGCTGCACGAATGCGTCGACCTCGGCGGAGACGTGGTCGGTGGGCGGCCGGTCGCTGCAGTTGCCGGTCAGCTCGAGGTCGATGACCGGCGGCAGCGCGTCGTCGTCGGGCGGGGCCGCCGCCAGGAAGTTCTCGGCCTGCGCCTCGCCGGGCGCGCAGAGCGTGAAGAAGTGGTAGGCGCCGCGGTCGAGGCCGGCCGCCGCGGCGCCCTCCCAGTTCTCGGTGAACCACGCGTCGACCCAGCCCTGGCCCTCGCTGGCCTTGATGTAGGCGAACTGGATGCCGTCGTCCGCGACCGCCTGCCAGTCGATCTCGCCCTGGTGCGCGGAGACGTCGATGCCGTAGCGCTCGCCGTCCTCGAGCGCCGGCCGCCAGTGCGGCACCGCGCCGAACCAGAGGGCGGCGCCGAGCCCCAGCCCTCCGATGACCACCGCGGACACGGTGACGATGATCCTGCGGCGCATGGCCTCACTTTAACCGGCAATCCGGACGTATCGTCAGCTCATGGCACCGGATGTGTGGGCCCGGGGGGACGCGTACGAGGCATACGTCGGACGGTGGAGCCGCCGCGTCGCGGCCGCGTTCGTGCCGTGGCTCGGCGTGCCGGCGGGCATGCGATGGGTCGACGTCGGCTGCGGCACCGGCGCGCTGACGCAGACCGTGCTGGAGCTCGCCGCCCCCGCCTCGGTCCTGGGCGTGGACCCGTCCGAGGGCTTCCTCGAGACGGCGCGCGCCGAGGTCCCGGGCGCCTCGTTCGAGGCCGGCACGGCGGCGTCGCTCCCCGTCGCCGACCGGGCCGTCGATGCCGTCGTCAGCGGGCTGGCGGTGAACTTCGTGCCCGACGCTCCCGCCGCCGTGGCGGAGTTCACGCGCGTGGCCGCGCCGGGCGCCGTCGTCGCCGCCTACGTCTGGGACTACGCCGACGGCATGCAGATGATGCGGCACTTCTGGGCCGCCGCGGCCGACGTCGACCCAGCGGGCGCCCGCCTCGACGAGGGCACCCGCTTCCCGCTCTGCCGGCCGGAGCCGCTGAGTCACCTCTGGCTGGCGGCCGGGCTGGTCGAGGTCGACGTGCGCGGTATCGAGATCCCGACGGTGTTCGCCTCGTTCGACGACTTCTGGCGCCCGTTCCTCGGCGGCCAGGGCGCTGCCCCCGGCTACCTGGCCGCGCTGCCGCCGTCGCAGCAGGAGGCCATTCGCACGGCGCTGCGGGCCCGGGTCCCGGCGATGGCGGACGGCTCGGTCGCGCTCACCGCCCGCGCCTGGGCGGTCCGCGGCCGGCGGATCAGCCGCTGAGGGAGCCGCGACGCACCTGGCCGGGGCCTACCCCGTCGTTCGCGCTGCCCCTGACCGACGAGCCGTGGGGACAGCGCCGATTCGGACTGGTCGATCCCGCGGGCATGTGGGTCGACGTCGTCGAGCAGATCGAGCCGGCACCGGGCTGGTGGGACCCCTACGTCAGCTAGAACGTGTCTGGCGGTCGTCGGCGGTCCGCCGTGGGTCACCCCTGCGGGTGCCGCGCCCTGGTGTCGCTGCCGCCCCGATCTCCATGATCGTCCAGGATTGGTGGGGTCATGACACCACCGATCCTGGATGATCATCGCGGCCGGACACGGGCCGCTGATCAGTCAGGCACTCACCTCCGTGCCAAGGCCCGGTGCACGCTCGAGCCACGTCAAGGTGAGATCTCTGCGGGCAGCGGCACGCCCGCGGTGACCAGGTCCCGTCAGAGACTCCCTAGCGGGACAGGGCGTCCTCGAGCTCCTTCAGGAGCCGCGCCTTGGGACGCGCCCCGACGAGGGCCTGCACCGGCTCTCCGTCGACGAACAGCATGAGGGTGGGCAGCGACATGACGCGGTAGCGGGCGCCGAGGTCGGGGTGCTCGTCGGTGTTGACCTTGCGGATCGCGACGATGCCGTCGAGCTCGCGGGCCAGCTCGTCGAGCATGGGCGCGATCATGTGGCAGGGCGGGCACCACTGCGCCCAGAAGTCGACCAGCACCGGCAGCTCGCTGCGCAGCACCTCGCGCTCGAAGGTCTCGTCCGTCACCGTGACCGTCATCGGCCGCCCTCACCCTCGTGCCGGGCCTGCGCGTCGTGGAGCTTGGCCTGGATGCTCGCGCGGACCTCGGTCAGCCGCGCGAGCACCCCGTCGACCTCGGCCAGCTTGCGCCGGTAGGTCTCGAGGGAGTCCGCGCACGCGTCGCCGGAGTCGTGCCCCGAGCGCAGGCAGTCGACGAACGGGCGGGTGTCGTCGAGGCTGAACCCGATGCCCTGCAGCGCCTGGATCTCCGCGACCAGTCGTAGGTCGTCATCGTCGTACTCGCGGTAGCCGTTGGGGGCGCGCTGCGCCATGAGTAGGCCCTGTGACTCGTAGAACCGCAGGGCCCGGGTGGTGGTGCCGGTCCGCTGGGCGAGGTCGCCGATACGCATGTCTCGACGGTAATCCTTGACGTGTGCGTCAAGGCAAGAACGGCCGTCAGGACGCGGCGCGGCGCTCGCCGGGGATGGCGCTGAGCAGTTCGCGGGTGTAGTCCTCGCGCGGGTCGTCGAAGATCTGGGCAGGCGTGCCGCTCTCGACGATGCGGCCGCGCTGCATGACGTGCACCTGGTGCGAGAGCATCCGGACGACGGCGAGATCGTGGCTGATCAGCAGGTAGCTCAGCCCCAGCCGCTGCTGGAGCCCCGCGAGCAGCTCGAGGATCTGGTTCTGCACGATCACGTCCAGCGCCGAGACCGCCTCGTCGAGGATGACCAGCTCGGGCTCCAGCGCCAGCGCCCGCGCGATCGCCACGCGCTGGCGCTGCCCGCCGCTGAGCTCGTGCGGAAGCCGCTCGGCGGTCTCAGGCGGCAGCGCGACCTGGTCGAGCAGCTCGTGCGCGCGCTGCCGCCGCGACCGCGCGTCGCCGATGTCGTGCACCTGCAGCGGCTCGGTGATCGAGCGCAGCACGGTGTAGCGGGGGTCGAGCGACGAGTACGGGTTCTGGAACACCGGCTGGACCCGGCGGCGGAACGCGAACAGCTCCCGCCGGCTCATGCCGACCAGCTCGGCGCCGTCGAACCGGACCGACCCCGAGGTCGCGTCCTCGAGCCCGAGCAGCAGGTTCGCCGTCGTCGACTTGCCGGAGCCGGACTCGCCGACCAGCGAGACCGTCTGGCGCCGCGGGATGGTGAAGCCGACATCGTCGACGGCGAGGAAGGACTGCTTGCGGCCCCGGCCGGAGCGGATGGCGAACTCCTTGGACAGCCCGCTCACCTCGACCAGCGGCCCGATCTCGGCCGGACGACCCTCCGCGGGGCGGACCAGCTCGCGCGAGCTGAGGCTCGGCGCGGCGGCGATCAGCGCCTTCGTGTAGTCGTGCTGCGGGTTCTCCAGGATGTCGCGGGCCGGCCCGGTCTCGACGATCTCGCCGCGGTACATGACCACGACGGTGTCCGCTCGCTCGGCGGCGAGGCCGAGGTCGTGGGTGATGAGGAAGACGGCGGTGCCCATGCGGTCGGTCAGGGTGTCGAGCTGGTCGAGGATCCGCCGCTGGACCGTGACGTCGAGTGCCGAGGTCGGCTCGTCGGCGATCAGCAGGGACGGCTCGCAGGCCAGCCCCATCGCGATGAGCGCGCGCTGGCGCATGCCGCCGGAGAACTCGTGCGGGAACTGCCGGGCCCGCCGCTCCGGCTCGGGGATGCCGACCAGGTCGAGCAGCTCGACGACGCGCCGGTCGGTCGCTCGGCCGGTGGTGCGCCCGTGCACCTCGAGCGCCTCGGCGATCTGGGTGCCGATCCGTTGCATCGGGTTGAGGTTCGACATCGGGTCCTGCGGGATCAGCCCGATGCGGGCGCCGCGGATCGCGACCAGCTCGCGCTCGCTCGCCGTGGTGAGGTCGCGGCCGTCGAAGTGGATCGAGCCGGAGGTGATCGTGCCGTTGCCCGGCAGCAGGCGGTTGATGGCCGCGGCCGTCGTCGACTTGCCCGAGCCGGACTCGCCGACCACCGCGAGCGTCCGGCCGGCGGCCAGGTCGAGGCTGACCCCGGTGACGGCGGGCACCGGGCCGGCCGGCGTGGCGAACGTGACGGAGAGGTCGCGGATCGAGAGCAGCGGGTCGGTCGTCATGGGTACCTCGTCGGTGTCGTGACGGGGGCGTACAGCAGGTCCTCGACCGCGGCGGCGGTGACCTGGCGGAGGTGGTCGTTGGTCGCAGGCTCGCCCGGCGTCACCAGCCGGTTCGTCGCGACGACGAACGCGATGGCGTGACCCGGGACCATGGCGACGGTGGTCCCGGTGTAGCCGGGGTGGTAGCGCAGCTCGACGGTGTCCGGCCCGGCCCGCAGCGTGTCCGTGCGCCAGCCGAGCGCCTGTCCGGCATCGGGTCCCTCGGCGAGCAGCGCCGGGTCGGTCCCGGCGGCCGCGGCGGCGAACGCCAGCAGGTCCGGCGCCGAGGCGAACAGCCCGGCGTGGCCGCTCACGCCGTCGAGCGCGTGGAACGCGTTGCCGTCGGCGGCGGTGCCGACGACGAGTCCGTCGCGCCAGCGGTCCATGTCGCCGAGCCCGAACGGGACGGGGTACGGCGTCGACGTGGCGAGCATGCGGCGCTCGACGGCGTCGCCGTCCGCACCGGCCGCGAGTTCGTCGTCGGTGCGCGGACCGTAGCCGAGGGTCGGCAGGCCCAGCGGCTCCGCGACCAGGTCGCGGACGGCCGCGCGCAGCCCGCCGCCGGTGACCGCGGCGACGATGCGCCCGAGCAGCATGAAGCCGAGGTCGGAGTAGTGCCGCCCGGTGTCCGGCGGGTAGCGCAACGGCAGCGTGTCGAGCTCCGCGTACGCCGCCTCTGCGTGGGCCGCACGGACGTAGAACGGCCACCACTCCCACAGCCCGGCGCGGTGCAGCAGCAGCTGCCGGACGGTGACGGCGTGGGCGAACGACGGCAGGTGCGCGCGCACGTCGTCGTCGAGCCCGAGTCGCCCGGACGACACCAGCCGCAGGCACATCGCGGTCGTGACCAGTTTCGTCACCGAGGCGAGGTCGTGCACGGTCGCGACGGTCATGGGGGCGCCGGTCAGCCGGTCGCCGGCGGCGTGGGCGTAGGTGCCCGCGGACGTGCGCACCATGACGACGGCGCCGCCCGGTGGCGTCCACGTCGGCCCGGGTTCGAGGATCCGTTCGACGGCGCCGGTGACGGCGGGATGCGCGGCGGGGCCGGGGACCGGCCGGGTCAGCTGCAGCTCGGGCTCGCCGAACTCGTCCTGCACCCGCTCCGCGCCGTCGGCGGCCCAGCCCTGCGACGCGTAGAACCGACGCGACGGCGTGTTGTCGCGGAACACCCAGAGCCGGGCCACCCTCACGCCGCGCTCGCCCAGCCGGCGCACCGCCTCGGCCAGCAACCGGGCGCCGGCGCCGCGGCCCTGGGCGTCGGGGTGCACGTACAAGGAGTGGACGGCGCCCTCGCCGGAGCCGGTGGCCGCGGAGCGCGTGACACCCACGGTCACGCCGTCGTCGACCGCGACCAGCAGCTCGCCGGGCCGGGCGGACTCGGCCGCGCGGCGCCACAGCGCCCGGGCACGCTCGTCCGTCATCGACGCGACCAGGCGCGCCGGCAGCGTCTCGGCATAGCTGGTGCGCCAGCAGGCCAGGAAGACCCGGACGACGTCGTCCAGGTCGGCGGCGGTGGCGGCGCGCACGGATGGCGTCATGGCGTCGCCGCACCGCGCAGCGTCACTGCCGACGGCATCGTCGCCAGCGGGTCGGGCAACCGCAGCGGACCGGCGCCGGGCGTGAACGTGCCGAGGATCCGCGGCGCGGTGGCACCCGTGCCGCCGGGCACCGTGCCGGGCAGGCCGTGTGCGCTGCACCAGCCGATGAGGGCGAACGCGATGGCCTCCTTCTCACCGGCCGGCGCGCCCAGGTCGTCCGACGGGATCAGCCGCGTGTCCGGCAGCGCCCGGCGCAGGCCCTCGACGAGCACCGGGTTGCGCACGCCGCCGCCGGACACCACCACAGTGGTGACGCCCTCGGCCCGGACCGCGTCGGCGACGGTGCGCACGGTCAGCTCGGTGAGCGTGGCGACGAGGTCGGCCGGCTCCGGGGTCAGGCCGGCGCGCGCGACCGCGTCCTCGATATAACCCAGGTGGAACAGCTCCTTGCCGGTGCTCTTGGGCGCTGGGAGCCGGTAGTACGGCTCGGCCAGCAGCACGTCGAGGAGGGCGGGGTCGACGGTGCCCGCCGCGGCGATCCGGCCGCCGTCGTCGTAGCCCGCGGGGTGCAGCCCGTGCGCCGTCACCACGGCGTCGACGAGCGCGTTGGCGGGGCCGATGTCGTACGCGTGCAGCCCGGCGGGGCCCAGCACCGTCACGTTGGAGATGCCGCCGAGGTTGAGCGCCGCGGGGACGCCGTCGAGACCGCGCAGCAGCAGGTCATCGAGGATCGACACCAGCGGCGCGCCGTGCCCGCCGGCGGTGATGTCGCGGATGCGCACGTCGGACAGCACCGGCGTGCCGGTGCGCTCGGCGATCCAGGCCGGCTGGCCGAGCTGCAGCGTGCCGAGCGCCTTGGTGCCCTCGACCCAATGGAAGACCGTCTGGCCGTGCGAGGTGATCAGGTCGGCCGGTCCGCCCGCGTCGAGCGCCGCCGCGGCGGCGTCGGCGAACGCCTGGCCGATGAGGGTGTCGAGGACGGCGACCTCGGCCAGGTCGACCGGTGCCGGCGGCAGCGCCGCCAGCAGCCGGGCCCGCAGCCGCGGCGCGTACGGCGTCGACGACAGGTGCACGACGCGGCCGTGCAGGATGTCGTCGTCGACGGTGAAGTCGACGGTCGCGGCGTCGATGCCGTCGTGCGACGTGCCGGAGATCAGACCGAGGACCCTCATGCGTGTTCTCCCAGTGCGTCGCGCAGCCGCCCGTCCGCGGCCCGCAGCCGCTCGGTGGCCGTCTCGTGGTCGAGGCCGAGCCGCAGCCGAAGGACGGCGGTGCGGACGTCGTAGCCGGAGCTCGCGAGCATCGCCCGCGCCTGGTCGGGGCGGGCGCCGGTCAGCGCGGACACGATCCGCGTCGCCCGGCCGCGCAGCTTGTCGTTGCTGGCCCGGAGGTCGACCATGAGGCCGCGGTAGGTCTTCCCGAGCCGGACCATCGTGATGGTGGAGATCATGTTGAGCACCAGCTTCTGGGCGGTGCCTGCCTTCAGCCGGGTCGAGCCGCTCAGGACCTCGGGTCCGACGACGACCTCGACGGGGTGGTCGACGGCCGCGCTCAGCTCGGTCTGGTGGTTGCACGACACCCCGACGGTCAGCGCGCCGAGCTCGCGGGCCCGCTGGACCGCGCCGAGCACGTACGGCGTCCGCCCGCTGGTGGCGAGGCCGACCACGGCGTCGGCATGACCGATGCCGGCGTCGGTCATGGCCTGCGCACCCGCGTCGGCGTCGTCCTCGGCCCCCTCGACGGCGCCGGCGATGGCCTCCGGCCCGCCCGCGATGACGGCGATCACCTCGTCCGGGCCGACGTTGAAGGTCGGGCGGGACTCCGAGGCGTCCAGCACGCCGAGCCGGCCGGACGTGCCCGCGCCCACGTAGACGAGCCGGCCGCCGGCGCCGACGCGCTCGACGATGGCCTCGATGGCGGCGCTGATCCGCGGCAGCTCGCGGGCGACCGCCGCCGGCACCGTCGAGTCGGCCTCGTTCATGAGCCGCGCGAGCTCGGCCACCGGTGCCTCGTCGAGAGCGGCGTAGCGCGGGTCGATCGCCTCGGTGTCCGGCGGCGTGCGGCCGTCTCCGTCCGTCATCGCGCGCCCGCGCCCCGGCCGCGCCGGTCGTACCGGTCGCGCAACCCGTCGCCGAGCAGGTTCAGTCCTGCGATCAGCGCCACGACCACCAGGCCGGGCGCGAGCATGGTCCAGGGTGCCACGGTCACGAGTGTGCGTGCCTCGAAGATCATCGAGCCCAGCGACGGCGCCGGCGGCGGTGTGCCCAGCCCGAGGAAGCTCAGTGACGCCTCGGTGAGCACGGCCCACGACAACGAGAGCGTGACCTGCACGATGATGATGGACGTGATGTTCGGCAGGACGTGCTTGAGCATGACCGCCGGCCGGCTCTGCCCCGTGCTCACGGCCGCGCGGACGTAGTCGATCTCGCGCAGTGACAGCACCGGCCCGCGGGTGACCCGGACGAAGATCGGCGTGTAGACGATGGCGATGGCCACCGCCACGGTGAACCAGGTGCGCTGGAAGACCGAGGCCAGCGCCAGCGCGAGCAGCAGCGGCGGGAAGGCGAACAGGATGTTCGTCACGCCGCCGATCGCGGTGTCGGAGAAGCCCCGGTAGAAGCCGGCGACCAGCCCGGCCGCGGTCCCCACGATGGCCGAGATGGCCACCGCCACGACGGCGATCCGCGCGGAGTTGCCCACGCCCGCGGCCACCCGCGAGAAGACGTCGCGGCCGAACTGGTCGGTGCCGAACCAGTACTCGGCCGACGGCGCCAGCAGCCGGTTGGGCGGGTCCTGCGCGAGCGGGTCGTGCGGCAGCGCGCCGAGCAGCGCCAGCACGGCGACGACGGCGAGCACGCCCGTGATCACCAGGCCGGCGAGCGTGACCCGGCTGCGGGTCAGGGCGCGCAGCAGCCCGCGGGCGCTGACCCGGGTCGGTGCGACGTCGGGGATCTGGTCGGTGGTGGTCATGCGGCGCGCACCCTGGGGTCGATGATCCGGTACAGCAGGTCGGTGAGGAGGTTGACCAGCACGAAGGCCAGCGCGATGACCAGCACGGTGCTCTGCACCAACGCGTACTCGTTCTGCTGGATGCCCAGCAGAACCTGCCGGCCGATGCCGGGGATGGAGAAGATCTGCTCGACCACCACGGCGCCACCGAGCAGGTAGCCGAACTGCAGCCCGGTCATGGTGGCGATCGGCACCAGCGCGTTGCGCAGCACGTGCCGGATCTGCAGCCGCCGGGCTGGGACGCCCTTGGCGCGGGCGGTCCGGACGAAGTCGTCGGAGGCGACCTCGAGGACCGCCGTCCGGGTGGTCCGCAGGATCGGCGCGGCGACGCCGAACCCGAGGACCAGCGACGGCAGCAGCATCTGCTGCAGGTTCAGCAGCGGGTCGTCGAAGAACCGCGCGAACGGCTCACCGTTGGGGTTGAAGCCGAACCGCGACGCCAGCACCGAGGTCAGCGTCGTGGCCAGCAGGAACGCCGGGACCGACAGTCCGGCCAGCCCGACGACCTGACCGGTGGCGTCGCGTGCGGAGTTCGGCCGCGATGCCGACAGCATGCCCAGCGGGATCCCGATGACCAGTGCCAGCAGGATCGACAGCACCGCCAGCTCGAACGTCACCGGCAGCGCCTGCAGCGTCAGGTCGGCGACGCTGGTCTGCGCCCGCGCCGAGAAGCCGAGGTTCCCGGTCAGGATGTTGCCCAGCCAGCCGAAGAACTGCGTGAGCAGCGGCTGGTCCAGCCCGTAGTACGACTCCAGCGCGGCCCGCTGGTCCGGCGTCAGCGCGGCCGCCTCGGTGCCGAGGTTGGCGGTGATCTGGTCGCCCGGGATGGCCCGGAGCACGACGAACACCACGACGGCCACGCCGAACAGCGTGAACACGGACTGGGCGACGCGGCGGACGACGCCGTTGTGGAGGAGGGTGTCGAGCATGCCGTCGGCCCCGGTCAGCCGGTGAAGCCGGCTGTCCGGAGGTACTGCAGCGAGCCGTTGGCCATCGGGACGAATCCCTGCAGCGTGTTCGTGGTGACGGTGTAGGTGTAGCTGGTGAACAGCCAGACCCAGGCGGCATTGTCCTCGAGGTGGCGGGCGACCTGGTCGTAGATCTCCTTGCGCTTGCCCTCGTCGGTGGCCTGCAGGCCCTGGGCGAAGAGGTCGTCCAGCTCCGGCGAGCTGTAGCCGGCGACCTGGTTGAGGTTGCCGTCGCTGGTGAAGTAGCGGCCGTACATGCCGTCGGGCTCCGGGCGGCCGCCGTTGAGGGCGACGGCGGCGTCGAAGTCGGCGGCGATCCAGCGGTCGACGTAGGCGCCGGACTCCAGCGGGGTGAACGTCAGCTCGATGCCGACCTCGGCGAGCTGGGCCTGCAGGTTCTGCGCCTCGTTCACCGACGTGGCGTACTCGCCCTGCGACACGATGGTGTCCAGCGCGAAGCCGTCGGCCAGCCCGGCGTCGGCGAGGTACTCGCGGGCCTGGTCGAGGTCGCGGGTGGGGCAGGGCCGGGCGTCGGGGTCGGACTTATAGGCCGGCGACGTGATGGGGCCGGTGACCTCGCCCTCGCCCAGCGCGGCGGTGTCGAGGACCTGCTGGCGGTCGATGGCGCACTGGATCGCCAGCCGGGCGTTGACGTCGGCCAGCGGCCCACGGCGCGCGTTGAGCTGCAGGACGTGGTAGCTGAGCTGCGGCGTCTCGGCCACGGTGAGGTCGGGGCCGGTGGCGGTGTCGGCCACCAGCGGGTCGTCGAAGACGGCCATCTGCACGTTGCCGGACTGCATCGCGGAGACGATGGACGACTCGTCCGGGATGACGCGGAACTCGACGGTGTCGAGCAGCGCCGGCTCGCCCCAGTAGGCGTCGTTGCGGGCCAGCGTGACCGACTGGTTCGGGACCCGGGCCTGGAACGTGAACGGCCCGGTGCCGTTGGGCTGGGTGTTCAGCGCCTCCTCGGTGTCGTCGGAGGACAGGATCGCCATGTTGACGGTGGAGAGGTTGGCGAACAGGCCGGAGTCCGGCGTGCTGAGGGTGAGCTCGACGGTGCTCGGGTCGGGCGCGGCGACGGCGCTGACCCGCGCGAGCGTGCTGGCGGCGACGGCGGCGGTCGCCTCGTCGCGGATGGCCTCGAGCGAGTACACGACGTCCGCGGAGTCGAACGCGCTGCCGTCGGCGAAGGTCACGCCCTCGCGCAGCTGGAAGGTGACGGTGAGGCCGTCGGGCGAGACCTCCCACGACTCCGCCAGGCCCGGGACGACCTCGAGGTTCTCGTCGAGCTCGGTGAGCGTGCCGTAGACGTTGCCGAGCAGCTGGACGGCCTGGAACTGGGTGGCGCGCCACGGGAACAGCGTGTCCGGGTCCGACGTCGCGCCGATGACGAGGTCGCCGCCGGCTTGCGCGTCGGCCGTGCCGGCGTCGCTTCCACCGCCGGAGCCCGTCTCGTCGCGCGGCGCGTCGGAACACGCGGCGAGCGTCAGGGACATCGCCACGACGGCGCCGATCGCCGTCGTGCGCAGACCGTTCGACATGACCGTCCTCCTCATTCGCCGATCAGACAGGTATAGACCATACGTCCGAGCCGTCTGATGCGTAAAATTGGTACGCACTCACGCGACGAGGGGGAGACCGATGCCGAGCACGCCGTCCGCCCGCATGGTCCTGGTCGACATCCGGGCCGCCCTGCCCTCGCTGCCGCCGTCGGAGCAGCGGGTCGCCCGGGCGATCCTGGCCGACCCGGTGGGCGTGGCCGGCTGGTCGATGCACCGGCTGGCGGCCGAGGGCGAGACCTCGACCACGACGGTGGTGCGCTTCTACCGGCGGCTGGGCTACAGCCGCCATCAGGACCTGCGGCTCGACCTCACCCGCGAGGTCACCCGCGAAACGTTCGCCCACGCCGGAGGCGCCGCTGCCTCCGGCGACATCGACCGCGACGACCTGCTGTCCGACATCGTCGCGAAGGTCGCGCGGAAGGAGGCGCTGTCCATCTCCGACACCGCCGAGGCGCTCGACCTCGACGCGCTGTCCCGGGCGGTGGCCGTCGTCGCCGCCGCCCGCCGCGTCGACCTGTTCGGGGTCGGGGCGAGCGCCTTCGTCGGACTGGACCTGCAGCAGAAGCTCGTCCGCATCGGCCGGACGGCGCTCACCTGGTCGGACCCGCACTCCGCCTGGACCTCGGCCGTCGTGCTCGACAGTTCCTGTGTGGCGGTCGGGGTCTCGCACACGGGGACGACGGCCAGCACCGTCCGCTTCCTCAGCCTGGCCGCGCGCGCCGGCGCCACGACCATCGCGATCTCCAACCACGCCGACGCCCCGGTCGCCCACGCCGCCGACATCGTCCTCACCACCGCGGCCCGGGAGTCACGGTTCCGCCCGGGAGCGCTGGGCAGCCGGATCGCGCAGCTCATGGTCGCGGACTGCCTGTTCACCGCCGTGGCACAGGCCTCATACGACCGCTCGATCACCGCACTCGGCCAGACCTACGCCGCCGTCCGCGGCGAGCCGGCCGACGCCTGAGGGCCACCACCGCTGCTCATGCCTCCCGCGACCGCGGGAGGTCGCCGTCGGAACCGTCAGGCGGTCTGTTGGGCGGCGGTGGCGCAGCGCGCACGGCCGCTGAGCACCGTGACGCCCGTGGGGTGGGCGCTGGTCGTCGCCGGCTCCGTGGAGAGCGGCGGGTCGATCCAGCGGATCTCGGTGAGGCCGCCGTGGCCGTGGATGGCCGTGACGTGGTCGATGTCGTCGTAGACGGCGACCGACTGCACGTCCGAGCAACACCAGGCGAGCGTGGTGCGGCCGGTCGGGTACTGCGTGCCGTACGCGACGATGCCGGTGCCGGAGACGCCGGTGACGTCGTAGCGGCGGTGCAGGGCGAAGCGGCGCGGGAGTTGAGCGGGCTGGCTCACTTTCTGTTTCCCCGTTCGTTGATCAGGCGTGGCGGCCGGGACCTGGCTGGTCCGACCGGCCGCCACGCCGGCCTGTGGTGTGCGACGACGGCTGCTGCGGCCCACCCCAGCCGACCATGTCCGCCCTCCGCACTCTCTAGGAGATGTCACCAGAGTGACACCGTCCGAGCCCTCGTGCAGCGTCACCGCGTGACGTGTGACACGTTGAAACATCGGCTGGCATGAGACGCGCACCAAAAGCGACATACCGGGGCATCCGTCGTGGCTTGGCTCCAGATGCCGCGGTCAGCGGCCTGGGACGACCGAATGCCGGGTTCACTGATCGAAACACGGTCTGTGCTGCGACAACGAACTGCGGGGGCGCTGCGGGCCCGGTCCGGCGCGCCCACATGTCTATCGGGTGCGGGTGGCTCTCGTCGCCCGCAAGGCCTATCCCGTGACATCCGGGCCGCGACTGTGACGCCGTCGGCTGTGCCAACGGCGCCGCCGCGGCGCGTGCCGGCCGGACGAGGGCACCGGGAGCACCCTCCACACCAGGTAGGCGACGAGCCCGGCCAGCAGGCCGAGACCCAGCAGCACGTGGAAGAGGTGCGGCCGCGGGAAGGCGAGTTGCACGACGAAGCCGACCAGACCGACCAGGAACAGCAGCCACCACCGGTCGGGGCCGTACCCGTGGCCCGGCGAGTTCGCGAACCAGCCGCCGCGCCGGCCGCGGATGCCGGTGACGACGGCGGTGATGCTCGGCCCGGCGATCATCGCCGCGATGCTGAACGCCCCCGCCCACGTGTACTGCGGATGCTGGTTGGACTCGAGGACCGCTCCGGACGGCAGCCGCAGCCAGGCCGGCTCGTGCTCGATGAACACGACCGTGACGCGCTGGTTCGTCGTCAGCTCGTCGAGGTCGTCCTGCGGGCGGAAGTCCACCCACAGTCGGGTCCCGTCGGTGGGTTCGGGTCCGTCGCCGTGCAGCGCCAGCCGCCAGCTCGGGTCGGGGTCCCAGCTCCGCCCATGGTTCACGACCCGCTCGGCGACGGTCGCCTCGCGCTCGGTCAGGCAGATGCCGCTGAAGTCGCGCTCGCATACCGACGCCTCGCCGAGGCGGGCCAGCAGGACCAGCGACCAGACGCCCAGGCCCACCGCGACCAGAGCGAACAGCAGGCCGGCCGTGCCGAGCAGCACCAGGACGGCCGGCCGGTCGAGGGCGCGGCGCAGCAGGTCGCCCACGGGTCAGCGGGAGGCTTCGGGGGCGAGGTAGGCGGCCGCCTGCAGGCGGAACAGTTCGGCGTAGTGGCCGTCGTGGGCCATGAGATCGTCGTGCGAGCCGTGCTCGGTGACCCGGCCGCCGTCGAGGACGTAGATGCGGTCGGCGGTGCGGACGGTGGAGAAGCGGTGCGAGATGAACAGCACCGTCCGCCCGCCCAGCAGGTCGCGCAGCGACTGGAAGAGTGCGTGCTCGGCGCGCGGGTCGAGCGACGCCGACGGCTCGTCGAGGATGACGAACGGGGCGTCGCGGAAGAACGCGCGCGCGAGGGCGATGCGCTGCCACTGGCCCAGTGAGAGGTCCTGGCCGCCCTTGAACATGGTGGACAGATAGGTGTCCCAGCCGCCCGGCAGGGTCTCGATGACGCCGGCGATGCCGGCCCGGCGCGCGGCCGCGTCGATCGCCTCGGTGTCGCCCATGCGGTCGGCGTCGCCGAGGCCGACGTTCTCGCGGGCGGACAGGTGGTAGCGGACGAAGTCCTGGAAGACGACGGCGACCGACCGGCGCAGCCCGGGCCGGGAGTAGGCCGACACGTCGACGCCGTCCCAGCGGATGCTGCCGCGGTCGGGCTCGTAGAGCGCGGCCAGGAGTTTGGCGAGCGTCGTCTTGCCGGAGCCGTTCTCGCCGACCAGCGCGACGATCTCGCCCGCGTTCAGCCGGATAGACACGTCGTCGAGGGCCGGCGTGGCGCTGCCCGGGTAGCTGAAGCGGAGCCCGTCGGCGGTCAGCGTGGTGAACGACGACGGCGCCGGTGCGCCCGCCTCGGCGGTCTCGGCCTCCGGGCGCAGCGCGACGAAGCGGTCGAGGTCGTCGAGGAAGAGGCCGGACTCGAAGATCTGCTGGGCGCCCTTGAACAGCGTGGTGACCTGGGTCGCGAGCAGCCGGATCGCGACGATGGCGGCGCCGGCCTCGGCCAGGGTCACCCGGCCCTGCCCGACCAGCCAGACCAGCGCGATCAGCGTGGCCGCGAGGAACGCCGCGGAGGCGAGGTTGCCGGCCACGGCGAGGCGGGTACGGCGGCGCAGGTGGTGGCGCAGGTCGGTGGTGTACGCGGAGTAGACGGCGTCGAAGCGCTGGCGCAGCGCACCGGTGAGGCCGTAGGCGCGCACCTCCTTGGCTTCGTCGCGGCCGGTCTGCACGAGGCCGAGGTACTGCCGCAGCCGCAGGGCCGGCGTCTGGGCGACGGCGAAGTCGAACTCGAGCCGGCTCTCGCGGCGGCTGGTGAAGAACAGCGGGACGCCGGCGAGCAGCAGGATCGGCAGCAGCGCGGGCTCGAAGCTGATGATGGCGACAGACAGCCCGACGCAGCCGGCGAAGCCGCCGACCATGCCGATGAGGCCCTGCGTGAGGGTGTACGGACGGCTCAGCGCGTTGGTCTGCACCCGCTGCAGGCGGTCGTAGAACTCCGGCGACTCGAACGCCCGCAGGCCCACCGCGCCGGCGACGTCCAGCATCTGCTGCCACGTGGAGCGCAGCACCAGCTCGGCCAGCAGCCGCTGCTGGTTGACCTGCACGGCCGTCGCGACCGCCACCAGTGCCGTCACCGTCGCCAGCAGCACGACGGGGAGCACCACCGGCCCCACACCGCCGCCGTCGCCGACCACCAGGATGGCGTCGAGGACGGCCTTCACGATGAGCACCTGGGCGGCGATGATCGCCGCGCCGAGCAGCTGCAGGGCCGTCGTCACGATGAACGCGCGGTGGTCGGCGGACCACGTGAGCCGGATGCTGTGTCCGAACAGCGCGCGCAGCCGGCCGACCGACCGGCGCTGGCGCCGGGCCGAGGCCGCGAGCTCGACGGGGTCGTCGCTGATCGGGGCGTCGTCGGCCGCACGGCTCCGCGAGGCGGCGCCTCGGGCGTGCCGCGGCGTCGTCATGTGGCCCCCCACGCGAGTCGTCGCCGGTCACCCCCCAGTCACCGGCGTTGCCTCATGGTAGTCCGAGCCGGTCAGCGGCGCACGGCGACGCAGTCGTACTCCACCAGCGCCAGCCGCGGGTCGAACGTCACCGGGAACATGCCCGACACCGTGAAGCCGGCGGCCTCGAGCGCCCGCAGCGTCTCCAGGTGCGTCGGCATGCCGTCGTAGGTCGGCTGGACCGCCGCCTCGGTCTGCAGCGCCAGCACCTCCCGGAGCTTCTCGCCGGTGCCGGTGAGGACCTCGAGGTCCCAGCCCTGGGTGCGGAGCTTGAGGTAGACGCGCGGTGCGTCGATGCCGGCGAGCACGCGGTCCCAGAGGTGGTCGAGCCGGCGGACCTGCACCTGCTCGATGCGCGCGGTCTCGATGACGTCGCCGAAGTCGCGCTGGCCGTACTCGCTGGCCGAGCGCAGGGACGACAGCGAGGTGTTGCGGGCGACGTTGATGCGCGAGGTGGTGTCCGACGTGCCCAGCGCGACCGGCAGCACCCGCCACTTGTCGTCGCCGCGGGCGACGCGGGTGAGCACCTCGCGGTTCTCGGCGACCGGCTCGAACGACACGATCCAGCCGCGGTAGCCGTTGCGCCGCAGCTGCCTGCCGAACTCGCCGTGCCGGGCGCCGACATCGAGGACGACGGTGATGTCGAGGTGTGCGAAGAGCCGGCTCAGGTGCAGGCTCAGCAGCCCGGCCTCGCGCCGGCGCCGGGTCGGCACGACCTCGACCCCGAACCGGCGTAACAGATTGCGCGTCCTGTGCTCGATCAGCGATGCCATGTGCCCCCCAGGCCGGACCGGGGAAGATCGTAGACCCGGTGCACCCGCCTGACTAGGGGGTCCGTGCCGTCTACACTGGCCGCCGGGGGGATGGTCATGACTCATGCGCGCACGCTCGGCGTCACCTGGGGCGACCCGTACGCGGCGTTCACCTACAGCGGCGTGCCGTGGCACCTGTTCGCCGAGCTCGACCGCATGTCGGCGCTGTCCGGCCGGGCCGACGCGAACCAGACGCGGCTCACCGACGTCCTGCACGGCATGGTCGACGTGCGGCGGACGCTGCAGGCCCGGCGGCCGCGGCGCAACGCGCTCTGGCGCTACCTGCCCGCCAACATCGAGCGGCTGAGCCGGCGCTTCGCCGCGCTCACGCCGCAGCTGCCCGAGCACGACGCCGTGCTGCAGTTCGGCGTCGCGGGCATCCCCGAGGGCGTGCCGCTGGTGGCGCACGTCGAGATCCCGGTCGAGGCGGCCGTGTCGACGCCGGTGTTCGCCCGGTCGTACGGGTTCGACCGCTTCACCGACCGCGAGATCGCCGCGGCCATCGCGGGCGAGCGCGAGTTCCTGCGGGCCTGCTCCGTCGTGTGGACCAATTCGCCCTGGACGGCGGCGCAGCTGGTGTCCGAGGACCTCCCCGAGAGCAGGATCCGCTGGTACCCGCCGGGGTGCGGCATGGCCGACCCGGGCGAGATCGAGCGGACCTGGGACCACCTCTCGGTGTTGTTCATCGGCAAGGACTGGGAGCGCAAGGGCGGGCCGGAGCTCGTCGAGGCGTTCCGGCAGGTGCGTGCCGCCGACCCCGAGGCGGAGCTGACCGTCGTCGGCGCCGAGCCCGACGTCGACGAGCCGGGCGTGACGGTGCTCGGCTACCTCGACAAGGACGTCCCCGCCGACGCCGCCCGGCTGGACGCCGCCATCCGCCGCGCGACGGTGTTCTGCCTGCCCTCGGTGTGGGAGAGCACCGGCATCGTCTACATGGAGGCGGCGCTCTACGGGCTGCCGGTGGTGATGCTGGCGGGTCAGGGCCGCGAGGCGCTCTTCCCGGCCGACGGCGGCGTCGTGCTGCCCGACGGCGACCCCGGCCGGCTGGCCGCCACGCTGCTCGAGCTCGGCGCCGATCCCGACCGCATGCGGGCCCAGGGCGCGGCCGGCCGGGCGTACGTGCTCGAGCACTACACCTGGCCGACGGTGGCGGCGCGCGTGGCCGGCTTCGTCGACGAGGCGGTCGCCGCCGTCGCCTAGCAGCTGGACTTCGCCTTGACTGCGTCCACCCATGCCTTACGCTGGGTGATCGGACATTGGTCCATGTTTGCCCGCTTCGGGCGAACCGCCGGGTGGGGGCCCGGCACCGGGGGGATTCTCGTGGGGGGCACGATGATCTGCACAGTTCCGCACGACGGCGGGCCGCCGCGTCATGCCTACTCGGCAGGCACGTGAGCCCGGGCCGTCGCACATGGCACGGGTGAGGGTGCTCCACCTCCTGCCGGACCTGCGGGTCGGGGGAGGACAGACGGTGGTTCTCGGGCTGCTCCGGCAGCTCGACCACGACCGGTTCGACGTCCGTGTGGCGTCGCTGGGCGGTCCCGCGGAGCTGCGGGCCGAGTTCGCCGAGGCGGCCGGCTCGCCGCCGGTCGAGCTCGGCGCGTCGGCGGGCGGCACGGCCGGCGCCGTCGCCGCGGTCACCCGGCTGCTGCGGCGTGAGCGCGCCGACGTCCTGCACGTGCACAGCCCGCCCGATCGCACCGCCGGGCACCTCGCCGCGCTGGCCACCGGGGTGCCCGTCGTCGGCCACCTGCACTCCGAGTGGGTGCACCTGCGCCCGTCCGGCCGTCTCGGCGCCCGGCAGCGGCTGACGGGGTCCGTGCGGCTGGCCGCCGAGCGCCGCGCCGTCCGCCACTACGTCGCCGCGTCGGCCCACGTCGCCGCGTTGTTCGCGGCGGCGACCACGACGCCGATCACCGTCCTGCCGCCGGCCACGGACGTCACCGCGCCGCCGCCGGCCGAGCGCGCCCGCCTGAGAAGCGAGCTCGGCCTCGACCCCGACGTCCCGGTGCTGCTGCACGTCGCCCGCATCGTCGAGGGCAAGGGCCATGACGACCTCGTGCCGCTGCTGCAGGACGTCCGGGCCCGCTTCCCCGGCACGGTGCTGCTGCTCGTCGGCGACGGCGACCGCTCGGCGGCGTTCCGGAGCGCGGCCGACGCGGCCGGACTCGCCGACGCGGTCCGGCTGCTCGGCCGGCGCGAGGACGTGCCGGCCCTCATGGCCGCCGCGGACCTGCTCGTCTTCCCGTCCGCCAGCGAGGGCCTGGGCCTGGTCGTCCTCGAGGCCATGGCCACCGGGCTGCCGGTCGCGGCCTACGACCTGCCGGCGTTCGGCGAGTTCGCCCGCGACGGCGAGACCGGCGCGTTCGTGCCGCCGGGCGCGCGCGAGGAGCTCACCAAGGCGGTCATCGAGCTGCTGGCCGACCCCGCCCGGCGGGCCGCCATGGGACGGGCCGGCCGCGACACCGTCGACCACAGCTTCCGCTGGCCGGTCGCCGCCGCGACGCTGGCCGGCGTGTACGAGCGGGTCGCTGCCGAACGGCGGCGCCGATGAGCACGGCGGACACCCTCACCTCGCTGCCGGTCATCCGCGAGGAGAACGAGCACCACGTCGAGTCCGGCCGGACCACCCGCGTCATCCGCGGGCTGTCCTGGACGCTCGGCTCGCAGCTGTTCTCCCGCGGCGTCAACGTCCTCATGGGCATCGTGCTGGCCCGGATCCTGGTGCCCGAGGACTACGGCGTCTTCGGCCTGGCCATCCTCGTGGTCAACATCCTCATCGGCATCAACGACGTCGGCATGACCATGGCGGTGGTCCGCTGGACCGGCGACATCCGCACGGCCGCGCGCACCGCCGTCACGCTCTCCGTCCTGTTCAGCCTCGGCCTGTACGCGCTGGTGTACGCGGGCGCGCCGGCCTACGCCGCCTACATGAACGCGCCCGACGCGACCGCCATGCTGCGGGTGCTGGCGCTGGTGCTCGTGCTCGACGGCGTCACCGCGGTGCCGTCGGCGATCCTCATCCGCGAGTTCCAGCAGCCGAGGCTGGCGCGGGCCGAGCTGGTGACGCTGCCGATCGGCGTCGGCGTCACGCTCGCCTTCGCGTTCGCCGGGGCCGGCGGCTGGAGCCTGGTCGCCGGGCAGCTGGTCGGCAACGTCACCATGGCGATCGCGCTGGTGGTGCTGGCCGGCCAGTGGCTGCGCCCCGGGTTCGACGCGGCCGCGGCCCGCTCGATGATCGTGTTCAGCCTGCCGCTCGCCATGACGTCGCTGATCGAGTACGTGCTGCTCAATGCCGACTACTTCATCGTGGGCCGGGTGCTGGGGACGTTGTCGCTGGGCTTCTACGTGCTCGCGTTCAACGTGTCGAGCTGGCCGGTCACCGCGGTGACGCAGTCGATCCGGCGGGTCTCGATCTCCGAGTTCGCGTCCATGCAGGACTCACCGGGGCAGCTGGACAAGGCGTTCCGGGCCGGCTTCGTCGTGCTGGTCAAGGTCATGCTGCCGCTGGTCATGGGGCTGAGCCTGCTGTCCGGCCCGTTCCTGCGGCTGGTCTTCGGCCACCAGTGGGCGCCCGCCGCCCCGGTGCTGGCCTGGCTGGCCGTGCTCGGCGGCGTCCGGGTGGCGCAGGGTCTGGTCTTCGACGTGCTGGTGGCCGTCGGGCGCTCCATGGCGACGCTCGTGGTCAAGCTGGTCTGGCTCGCGGCGCTGGTGCCGGCACTGGTCGCGGCCGCGCACTACGGCGACATCAAGACCGTCGCCATGGCCCACGCCGCGGTCGCGGTGCTGGTCAGTCTGCCGATGTTCCTGCTGGCCAGCCGGCTGGTCGGGGTCCGGCTGTCGGCCCTGTGGCCGCAGCTGGTGCGCCCGGCCGTGGCCGGCGTGTGCGCGGGCGTGGCGGCGACGCTGGTGCAGCTGGTCGCCGGCTCGGACCTGATGAGGCTGCTGGCCGGCGGCGCGGTCCTGCTGTTCGTCTACACCGCCATCGCGTTCCCCGGGCTCATGTGGACCTGGCCCGCGGACGCCGGCCGGCACCGGCGGCGGCGCCGCCGGACCCGCCGGGCGGGTCACCGATGAATGGCGACGACGTGCCGGACCTGCCAGCCACTGCCCTCGTACGACGGATCCAGCATGCGCACGCTGTAGGCCAGGCCCGCCAAACGGCCCCGGAACCGCGCCACCGCCGTCGCGACCGTGGCGTCGTCGGGCCCGTCGAACTCGCAGATCAGCGCCGGGCGGTGGGTCTCGAGGATGCCGGCCATGCCGGCGAGCACCGCTGCCTCCGCGCCCTCGACGTCGATCTTGACGACCTTCGGCGGGCGGACGCGGTCCTGCGCCAGCAGCGTGTCGAGGCGGACGGTGTCGACGGCGCGCCGGCCGCGGAGGTCGGGCGGGGTCTGCCCGCCGGCGAGCGTCGCGCCGCCGGGATGCGTGGTCAGCAGCAGCTCGGCGGTGCCGTCGGTGTCGCTCACGGCGGCCGTGACGACCGTGACGTTGCGCAGGTCGTTGAGGGCGGCGTTGCGCTCGGCCGCGGCCGCGATCTCGGCCACCGCCTCGAACGCGTAGGCCGCGCCGTCAGGTCCGACCTCGCGCGCCGCGAGCAGTGCGAAGAAGCCGATGTTCGCGCCGATGTCGTAGAACACGTCGCCGGGCGACAGCAGCTCCTGGACGGCGCGCTGCACCGGCAGTTCGTTGTCGCCGGCCGCATAATCGGCACTGGCCCCCGCCGGATGCAGTTTCAGCCCCGCCGCCGGACCGGAGCTCACGGTGTACGCCCGCCGTCTGCGGCCGCGAAGCCGCTCCACCACACCCACCGCGTCAGACTACTCCGTCCCGATTCGTCCCCCACCAGCGCAGGGAGCCCGCATCGTGCCTGTCAGCCCGCGTGACCTGATGAGGCGTGCCCGGCGGGCCGTCCGCGCGGCCCGCCTGCGGCGATGGCGGCGCGCGCTGCGCCGCCGCGCCCTGGACGTCACGGCCGACTCCGCACTGCGCACGGCGCTGGTCGTCGCGCCGCACCCGGACGACGAGACCCTCGGCTGCGGCGGCACGGTCGCGCTGAAGCGGCTGCACGGCACCCGGGTGCGCGTGCTCGTGGTCACCGACGGACGGCGCTCACACACGTCCGCGGTGATCTCGCCGGACGAGCTGGCGGCCATCCGGGCCGACGAGGCGCGCCGGGCCACCGCCGCGCTGGGGCTGCCGGCCGACGAGCTGGTGCTGCTGGGCGTGCGCGAGGACGAGCTGTCCGCGCACGCCGACGCCGTCGCCGATGCCGTGGCGGCCGAGCTGCGCACCGGCGCCTTCGCCGACGTCCTGGTCACCAGCGGCTGGGACTGGCACGAGGACCACCAGCTGGTGTCCGCCGCGGTCCGCGACGCGGCCGAGCGGGCCGGCGGCACCGTGCGGGTGCTGGAGTTCCCGGTCTGGTCGTGGGTCGACGGGCCGGCCGACCCGAGGGCGGCGCTCGACGGCGTGCGCGCCGGGCTGGTCGACGTCAGCGGCGTCCTCGAGCGCAAGCGCGCCGCCGTCGCCGAGTACCGCAGTCAGACCACGCGACTGTCCGGCGAGGACGACTGGGCGGTCATGGACGAGGCGCTGCTGGGCCGGTTCCTCGGCGATGCCGAGATCTTCGTCGAGCCCGCGGCCGACCGTGCGGGAGCGGGCCGATGACCGGCGGGCACCTCTTCGACGACGACTACACCGACGCCGTGCCGCTGGGCAGTGCCGTCGGCAGCAGTGCGCCCGCCGGCTGGGAGCGGGCCGGCACCGACGTCGAGGGCGTCGTGGGCGTCGACAACGGCGCCCTGCGGATCCGGCCGCTGGCCCGGCCCGGCTGGGGCCGCTCCGGCGTCGCGTACGGGCCGGTCGACCGGTGGCCGGGCCGCGTACTGGGCGTGCACCTGCTCAACGGCCACCACTCCTCGCAGACCTACTACGACGCCGAGACGCTGAAGAAGAAGCTGCGGCGCTGGGCCGGCAACGTCGTCAAGCGGCGCACGGTCAGGCCGCGGCCGAAGCACTACGAGAACCTCGCGGCCGGGTTCTTCGCCGGCCCGGCCGGGCGGCGCCCGCTGGCCGGCGGACACGGCCTGGTGGTGCACGCGGCCACCGGCGACAACGGCGAGCTGTGGCTCGCGCACGACTCGCGGCCGCTGGTTTCGCTGCGCGGGGTGCTGAACACCCCGCTGGCCTTCTACGTCGTGCTGCGCCGGCACGGTGCCGTGTACTACGCGGCGACCATGGCCGGCGACTCCCTGCTGCCGGCGCTGCCGTGGGTGCGGCCGCTGGCGATCGACCCACGCACGGCCCGCGGCCCGCTCTGGCCCGGCGTGCAGCAGCGCATCCTCGGCGAGGTCGGCTACCGCGTCGACACCCGCGTCTACCACCTCGGCGTGGCCGACGTGCCGGAGCTGGCCGAGTGGTACACGACGGCGCACGCCTGCGACCCGCTGACCGGTTCGGGGCCGCTGCTCGACGGCGCCCCGGCGGTCCGCGGCGGCGCCTGGCGGGTGCTGTCCGGCACGGCCACCCGGACGGCGGGCGGCCTGCTCGCCGGCGCCGGCGGCGTGCTGGCCGGGCTGGATCCGGACGAGCCGGCCGGACTCGTGCACGCGCTGGTCACGACCGGGCTGCGCCCGTCGCCGATGCGGCTGGGCTGGCGGGCCGGCAACGGCCGGCGCTGGGAGCTGCGGCTGGGCACCGGCGGCGCGCGGCTCGAGCACGTCGACGGCGACACCCGCACCACCGTCGCCCGCAGCCGCCGGCCCGCGCTGCGCCCGCTGCGCCGGCACAGCGTCCAGCTGTCCGACGACGGCGCGTCGTTCTCGTGGTACCTCGACGGGCGGCGGCTGTTCGGGCGCTCCTTCGACGACGCCCGCGACGGCGACCTCCAGGGTCTGGTCGTCGGGCTCGACGGCGCCGGCAGCCGGCTGCGTGAGCTCGAGGCGCATCCGCGCGCCGTCGCCGCGCCCGGCTGGGCCGAGCCGGCGTGGCCGGAGCTCGCCGAGCCCGGCGCCGAGGTCTTCACCGACACCTTCGACGACCTCCCCGACGGCGTCGTGCTGGCCGGCTGGCGCACCGCGGCCGGGGAGTGGGAGCGCACCGAGGGCAAGGGGCAGGTCCTCGCGGCGCCCGGCGGAGTGCGCGTCGACGCCGACGTCGACCGCCCGAACCCCGGCCGCACGCTGCACACCGTCGCCTGGCCCGAGCCCGGCTACGCCGACCTCACCGTCACCATGACCCCGCCCGGCACCGCGCGCGGCCAGGGCCACGAGGGCCGCTGCGGCCTGGTGGTCTGGCAGGACGACCAGAACTACGTCATCGTCAACCTCTGGCTGGCCAACCACTTCCAGGGCGGCTCACTCAGCAGCTTCTACCGCATCGGCGGCCACGAGGACATGTACGACGCGGTCTGGACGCTGACGGCGGACATGTTCCGCTGGGGCGACCCGTGCACCCTGAACCTGCGCTTCGACGGCGAGCGGTTCGTCGCGTCGATCGACGGCCGGCCCACGCTGTACCGGGCCCTCACCGACGTCTACCCCGACGCCGGCCGGCTGACGGTCAACCGCGTGGGCCTGGTGGCCAACGAGGAGTGGGGCGACGACACCGGCACCGTCTTCCACCGCTTCACCGGCCGCGGCCTGGCCTGACGGCCGCGCCCGACCGAACGACTCAGCGGCGGGCGAGGTCGCGCGCGGCCAGCTTCAGCTCGCCGCCGATGTGCCGCCAGTGTGGCAGCGCCCACCGCTGCAGCACCATGCGGGCCGCCCGGGCCTTCTCGCCGGGCTGCAGCGGCACCCGGCGCACCCCCGCCAGCAGCTCCTTCGTGAGCTTGACCTGTGGCAGCACCAGCTTGGCGCGGGCCTTCGGGTTGTACCAGGCCACCTGCTCCTTGAAGCTCGGGCCGGCGGCGATGCTGCGCTCGTCGTGGTAGCGGCGCAGGAACAGCCGCTCCGGCACCTGGTGGAACTGCCCGTACAGCGACAGCTCGGCCAGCAGGCTGATGTCGGCGCTCGGGTAGGCGCCGATGCCGGGGGTGCGGCGCAGCACGTCGGTGCGGACGACCCCGAACACCGGGTGCCACTCGACCCGGTGCCGCAGCAGCTGCCCGATGCGGTCGCTGGGCCGGCGCGCCCGCAGGTCGAGGTCGTCGTCGTCCAGCTCGCCCGCGACCGCGGAGCTCTCGTCGATCAGCGTCGTGCGCGGGTAGGCGAGGACGGCCGCCGGCCCGGCAGCGTCGAGCAGCTCGACGCAGCGGGCGACGAACGTCGGCTCGCAGAGATCATCGGCGGCGGCCCACTTGAACAGCGGCGCCGTGGCCAGCTCGAGGACGCGGTTGTAGTTCCAGGCCGCGCCGCGGTTCTCGGGGCTGCGGTGGTAGCGGATGCGCTCGTCGGCGGCGGCCGCGGCCCGGCACAGCTCCTCGGTGCTGTCGGTGGAGCCGTTGTCGGAGACCACGATCTCGAGGTCCGGCCCGGTGAGCGCGGTCAGCGAGTCGAGGGTCTCTTGCAGGTAGCGCCCGCCGTTGTAGACGGGCACGCCGATGGAGACCCGTGGCGTGGTTGTCATCGAAGCCGGTGCCTCAGAGCTCTCTCGGTCGGACCGCGAAGTCGTCGAACCGCGCGTCGTCGGTGGACGCGGTCAGACCGTAGTGGCCGCCGCGCAGGTTGGTCGTGGTGTCCTCGAGGGAGTACACCAGCACGTCGTCGACGTAGTACTCGATGGTGCCGTCGAGCTCCTGCCGCACCTCGAGCCGCTGGTCGTCGGCGGGCGCGACGGTGGCGTGCGCCGTCAGGCCCGCGGCGGTGGCGGCCGAGAAGTAGCCGGTGACCCGCTGGACGGTGTACCCCGCCCCGCCGAACCGGCCGAAGCGCAGGAACGTGCCGTTCTCGGAGAACCGGTGCACGACACCGAAGTCGCCCTCGGCCTCGGCCACCGTGACCGCGACGTCGGCCGACTCGCTGCTGGTGTCGAGCATGAGCACACCGTAGTCGTCGGCGGAGTTGTACAGCTCGCCGTCTGCGATGCTCCACTCGTGTCCCTGCCAGCGGTGCCACGGGTAGCGCACGCCGGACGACGGGACCCCGGGCTCCGAGGTGTCGGGGCGGTCGAAGTCGTCGTCGACGTCGAACGTGGAGGTGACCGAGGAGATGACGAGGTCGTCGGCGCGGACCCCGGTGCCGCCGAAGGCGACGCCGTAGGACGTCTCGTGCATGAGGTGCTGGTCGCCGGCGTCGATGACGTGGTCGCCGTTGACCGAGATGAAGATGCTGTCGTCGGGGCGCTGCACGATGCGGACGACGTCGCCCGGCGACGCCTGCACCTGGCGGCGCACCAGGCCGAACGCCAGGCCCTGCGGCTGGCCGTTGACGACCTTCTGCACCCGGTAGTGGCCGCTGGCGCCGGGGTCGGGGCCGAAGCGGTAGTAGTTGTTCTCGTCGACCACCCGGAAGACGGTCCAGAACTGGCCCGTGACCGCCGGCCAGGTGACCTCGAAGGTGCCGAACGCGTAGTCGGTGTCGACGACCGCCATGGTGAAGGCGCCGCCCGCGGCACGGGCCTGGCCGTCGTCGACGGCGGCCGCACCGGTGACGGTGCGCCAGGTCTCGCCGGTCTCGGTGCTGCCGAGGCCGCTCTGGTCCGGCCGCTCGAAGGCGTCGGTCACGCCGCCCGCGCCCGGCGTGACCGGGTTGCGGACCTTGATGGTGCGGCTGTGCGTGTTGTCGGCCGGGGTGCGGTCCTCGCCGGAGAGCGTGGCCGTCACCTCGATGTCGACGTCGTCGGGCTGAGCCGGCAGGTCCAGCGTGAGCTCGACGGCCGCGGTCGCACCCGGCGCGAGGTCGGGCAGGTCGCAGGTCAGCTCGTCGCCGTCGGCCTGGCAGGTCGCGGCGCCGTCGTCGACGGCGGTGATGGCTGCACCCGTCGTGCCGGTCAGCTCGACGCCGGTGGCCGTGGCGGTGCCGTTGTTGCGGACGGTGGCAGTGACCTCGGCGGTCGCGCCGACCAGCCCGCTGGACGGCGCCGTCACCCGCGCGGAGAGGTCCGGCGAGGTGGGGACCTCGCCCACGGCGAAGTCGTCGAAGCGCAGCGACGCGGGCTGGTAGCCGGCGACGCCGTGCGACGTGGCCTGGTGGTTGAAGGTGTCGTCGGTGCTGACGACCAGCTCGCCGTCGACCGAGCAGGCGATGCTACTGGCGGTGGTCGTGCAGGACACGACGTCGCCGGCCTGCGCGCTCACCGTCCGGCTCACGTCGAGAACCGGGTTGCCGAGCGTGTTGGACTGCACCTTCTGCAGCGTGTAGGCGCCGTTGTTCACGCGGCCGAAGCGCCAGTAGTTGGCGCCGTCGGAGAGCCGCAGGACCATCCAGAACTCGTGGTCGGGGTGGGCCACGGCGACCGACGTGGTCGACTCGGCCAGCCCGCTGTCGACGGTGGCCAGCGTGTAGCCGCCGCCCAGGCTGAGCCGGCCGTTGCTGGTGCCGGCCGAACCGGCCAGCAGCTGCCACGGGTGCTCGGTGACGGTGGTGCCGGGGGTCGAGCCGGTGCGCTCGAAGTCGTCGAAGACCACCAGGTCGCCGAGGTCGGCGCGCGCCGTGGCCTGGTCCGACGCGGTGGCCGGCTGCGCGAGTCCGGTGGCGGTGACCGTGACGTCGGCGCGGACGGAGCCCGCGGCGTTGGCGGTGAACGTGGCCGCGGCCCCGGCGTCGGCGCCGGCCGCGATGGTACCCAGCGCGCAGCTCAGCGTCGTGGCCGACGTGACGGTGCAGCCCGGCGTCGTGCTCGCGAGACCGCTGACGGGCGCCGTGCCGCTCAGTTCGAGCTCGGCGGTGACGCCGGTGGCCGTGGCGGCGGAGCCGTTGTCGACGGCGACCGCGACCGTGGCCGGCGCGCCGATGACCGGCGTGCCCTGGACGTCGACGGCGGCGGTGAGGGCGGCGGCCGCGGGTGCGGCGGTGACGAGGTAGTCGTCGAAGGCGGCCGCGGTGCCGTTCCAGGCGGCCAGTCCGGTGCGCGTGGCGGTGGCCTCACGGGTGTCGGCGGAGCGCACCACCTCGACGCCGTTGACCGAGCAGGTGACGGCGGAGGCGGTGCTCGCGCAGCTGAGGACGTCGCCCGCCGCGGGGCTCACCGTCGCGCTGGTGACCAGCGCCGGAGAGGCGAGCTGGTTGTTCGCGACCAGCTGCAGCGTGTAGGTGCCGCCGAAGGAGCGGCCGAAGCGCCAGTAGTTGGCGGCGTCGCGGAAGCGGAGGACGAGCCAGAACTCGTCGGAGGGAGTGGCCAGCACCGTGCGGGCGACCACGTCGGGACGGCCGGCGTCGGCCGAGACGAGCGCGTAGCCCAGCGACGGTGAGGCACGGCCGCTGGCCGCGCCCCAGGCGCCGGCGTGGGTGACCCACGGCTGCCCGGTGCGGGTGGCGGCGAGTCCGCCGGTGCCGCCGAAGTCGTCGTAGACCAGGGCACCGTCGGGCACGGGCTCCTGCTGGGGCTCCTCGGCGGGCTCCTCGGGCTCGAGCGCGACCACCGCGAGGTCGTCGAAGCGGCCGTTGGCGCTGTTCCAGCCGGCGATGCCGACGCCGCGCGCGGCGGCGTTGTAGGTGTGCGTGGTCGACGCGACCGCCGAGCCGTTGACGCTGCAGCGCAGCCCGTCGGCGCTCGACGAGCAGCTCAGCCGGTCGCCGGGCGCGGGCGCGACGGTGGCGTGGTGCTGGACGGCGCCGTCGGCCAGCTGGTCGCCGCGGATCAGCTGCAGCGTGTAGCTGCCGGTGCCGACGACGCGGCCGAAGCGCCAGTAGTCGCCGCCGCCGGACAGCCGCACGACCAGCCACTGCTCCTGCGCCGGCACGGAGACCGTGACGGCCGCCTCGACGTCGGCGGTGTCAGCGGTGACCGCGGCCAGGGCGTAGCCCATGCCGAGTGCCGCCGACTGGCCGGCGACCGTCGAGCTGCCGCGGTGATCGGTCCACGCGTGGCCGCTGTCGGACGTGCCGAGCGGACCGTCGGCGCGGTTGAAGCCGTCGCTGACCCCGGCCGGATCGGCCGTGACCGTCTGAACCGGCAGCGTCGCGACGATCAGCGCGCCTGCCATGACCGGCGCAATGCGCCGCAAGAAGTTGTGCCCCACCCTGACCCCACGCCCCCCGCGTTCGAGTCGACCCCCCAGTCGGACCCCTCAATGGTGGGACCACTGTACTGGTGAAGTGGGATTAGTGCGAGATTTCGGACTCGTCCCCGCGCTGGGGCTCGTTCGAGGCACGTCGCGATGCGCGGGAGCCTGCGCCCAGGCCGAGCCCGTTGCCGTCGATGGCACGGAACAGGTTGTCCGAGGAGTGGTGCGGCTCGACGACCGGCGGCGCGGGCGAGACCGGGCGGGTGGTCTCGGCCGGTTCCTCGGTGGTCTTGGCGGCCTTGCCGTTCTTGGCCCGCCGCTTCGACTTGCCCCGGGCACGGGCCCGCACGATGGCCTCGACGAGGAAGGCCATGCCCACCGAGAACAGCACACCGACGCCGGTGACGCCGACCAGCATGCGGATGCGGCTGGCGTTCTCTTGCAGGACGTCGGTGGCCGGCTGCACGATCTCGCTGGTGATGAGCGTGTTCTCGGGCGCCCCGGCGTCGAGCTGGCGCTGCTGGAGCGTGGTGTTGAAGAAGTCGACGACGTTCTGCGCGCCGGCCACGACGGCGTCGGGCGTGGGGCCGTTGACGGTCAGCATGACCAGCGGGGCGCTGGTGGTGGTGTCGAGGCCGATCTCGAACGTGGTGCCGGTGTCGCGGGTCAGCTCGTGGTACGTGCTCGGCGTGAGCGCGATGTCGGTGACGACACGGGCCGGCACGGCCATGTTGCCGTAGTCGAGGTACGGGTTGCGCTGCCCCGTCTCCTCGTCCTGGCTGACGCTCGGCCCGCGCAGCAGCAGGCTGCCGGTGACGGTGTACTCGGGCTCAGTGGTCGAGTAGAGGTTGAACGCCCCGAACGCCGTCAGAACGAGAAGAGGCACCACGACGACCCACCGGCGTGCGAGTACCCGCAACGCCTCCCACAGGTCCATCCTCAACCCTTCTCGGCCCCACACGGATGACGAGCGAACTCTAGTCCAGCGTAACGAGTCTAGGCCGTGGCGGGTTCCGGGCCGGCCGAGTCGTCATCGCGGCTTGCTCGGTGGCCGCCGCCGGCCGGCGGAGTGACGCGCCGTCTGCGGCGCTCGGGCGACCAGCCGCTCGTAGAACGGCGCGACCGCGGTGAAGCCGTGCTCGGCGACCGCGATGCGCCAGACCGCGGCGGACAGGCCGATGAACAGGAACAACGCGTTCGCGGCTGCGGCGAACCCCAGGCCGTCGAAGGTGCCGAAGCTGACCGCGAAGACGGCGACGGCCGCCGACACCCCGATGCTCAGCTGCCCCTCGGGCGTCGTGGCGCCGCATCGCAGTGCGGCGCCGCGGCCGAGGAACAGCGCGGTGACCAGCAGCGCGACCAGCGCGACCAGGCCGATGAACCCGACCTCGATGAGCATGCCCAGGTACTGGTTGTCCAGCAGCCGGTAGAGCTCGGGCGTGAACGTGGCGAAACCGCGGCCGAACCACGGCGAGCTGGTGATGAACTTGTCCGCCGCCGCGTAGTCCTCGGTGCGCCCGGAGATGCTGGGGTCGTTGCCGATGTTCTCGAACAGCGCGAGGATCGTGCCGAGCGCGCCGGGCAGCACCAGCCGCAGGCCCACCAGGATGAACGGCGTGGCGGCGAGCGCGATCATCCGGCGCCGCCAGCTCCACGACAGCCCGACGATCAGCGCGCCGACGGCGATGGCGACCATGGTCGACCGCGAGATGGCGGTCGGCAGCGCGAACACGATCAGGCCGAGCAGCACCCAGTCCAGCTTTGGGCCCCGGCTCATCGCGCTGACGAGCGCCAGCGGGAAGACCGCGGCCAGGCACACGCCGTACTCGATGGGGTGGATCATCGGCCCGGCCACCCGCCGCAGCCCGGACCGGTCGCCGATGTAGCCGAGGTCGCTGCGGGTGGACAGGCCGGGGAACTGCAGGAACTGGGAGAGGTCGAAGCCGGCGAAGTACTGCAGCAGGCCGATGGTGGCGACGCAGGCGCCGGCCAGGACGACGGCCCGCACCACGAACGACACGTCGCGCCAGGTGCGCAACCGGTCGGCGCAGTACAGGGCGATGCCGCACCAGCCGACGAGGAGCATGAGGCCGCGGTCGGCGCTGCGGATCTCGAGCGGCAGCCGCTCGGCCTGGGTGTGCATGATCGCGTAGCTGAGCAGGATGGCGGCGCCGAAGGCCAGCAGCGCCCAGTGCACGGGGGTGGACCGGCCGGGCAGTGCCGGTTCGCCGATGGCCCGCCAGGCGCACCACAGCACGAACAGCCCCATGCCGGCGATGGTCGCGGGCGTGGCGCTGGAGCCCAGCGGCTTGAAGACCAGCATCGACGGCATGACGAGGATCAGGAACACGAGCAGGCCGACGAGGTAGGGAGGGCGCCGTTCGACGGCGGCCTGCTCGGCCTCGTGTGCGACGACGTTGGTCGTCACGTCCCCGCCCCCCTCGCGAGCGTCCACCTGTGCGGTGGCCATCCGTACCTTGACTATCATGCAGCGCGTGCCCCTGCCGCCGCACACCGAGCCGCCGGTCGTCGTGTACGCGGGCGGCACCGCCTGGGACGCACTGCGCGGCACCGACCAGCAGCTGGCGGGCGCACTGAGCGAGTGGTGCCACGTCGTGTACGTCGACCCGCCGGTGTCGCTGACCACCCTCGTGCGGGCCAGGACGCGGCCGGGGGCGACGGTGACGCGCGTAGGCCCGTCCCTCACCCGGGTGTCTCCGGTCGGCCCGCCGCTGCAGACCAGGCCCGGTGTCCGAGCGCTCACCCACGTCCTGCACCGGCGCGCGATCGCGCGTGCGGTCCGGCCGCTCGGCGGGCGGGCCGACGCCGTCGTCGTGGCGTCGCTGGAGCCGCTGCTGGACGCCGTCCCGTCGGGCACCGCCGTCCTGTTCGGCACCGACGACTTCGTGGCCGGCGCCCGCCTGATGAACCGCGATGCCACGTGGCTGGCCGAGCGCGAGCGGCGGCAGTTGGCGCGCGCCGACGTCGTCGTCGTGGTCTCGTCCGTGCTCGCGGAGCGCTGGCGGTCACTGGGCGCCGAGCCGCACGTGGTCGAGAACGGCTGCGACACCCGCGCCTTCGCCGGCTGCGAGGACGCGGAGCCGGCGCCGGGGCTGCCGGACGGGGGCCACGCCCTGTACGTCGGCAACATCACCTCGCGCCTCGACATCGAGATGTTCGAGCGGGTCGCCGCGTCGGGCGTGCCGCTCGTGCTCGTGGGTCCGGTCGACCCGGAGTGGCAGGCCGAGCGGTTCCGCGCACTGACGGCGCTGCCGAACGTCGTCTGGACCGGGCCGGTGCCGTACGAGGAGCTGCCGCGCTACTACAGCCGCGCCCGCGTGGGCCTGCTGCCGTACGTCCGGTCCGACTTCAACTCCGCCAGCTCGCCGCTCAAGGCCTACGAGTACCTCGCGGCCGGGCTGCCGGTGGTGGCCAGCCAGCTGCCGGTCGGCGCGTCGGTGCTCGCCGAGCACGTGGTCGCGGCGCCGGACGCGGCCGGGTTCGCTGCCGCGACGGCTGCCGCGGCGGAGGCGACGCCCTCGCCCTCGGAGCGGGCCGCCCGGCGCGCGGTCGCCGCCACGTGCGACTGGTCGGTGCGTGCGGCGCAGTTCGCCGCTGCCGCCGGGCTGCCCGCGGCCGGATAGACTTCGCCGGTGGACGTGCTGTCCGCTCTTCTCATCCTCGTGCGTCGCTGGTACATCACCCTTCCCGCGCTCGCGCTGGTCGGTGTGCTCGCCGTCTCGGCCTACTCCGAGTCCGACCAGCGGATGAGCGCGTACGGCTCGGTGCTGGTGATCAAGCCGAACATCGAGGTCACCGACGAGATCCTCGCCCAGAACAGCTATCTGCAGCTGGGCAGCGAGCGGGCACCGGCGAAGCTCGTCATGGACGCGCTCGGGACCGACGGCCGGCGCGCGACACTCGCCGAGGACGGCGCCACGTACTCCGTCGGCTTCGACCCCTCGCCGTTGCAGCTGCCGGTCATCGACGTCTACGCGCGGGCCGGCTCCGCCGAGGCCGCGGTGGCCACGGCGCAGAACGTCATCGACGCGTTCCGCACCGACCTCGAGGCCATGCAGTCCGCCGTCGGCGCGCCGGAGCAGACCTGGCTGCGGACGCAGGTCATCAGCGAGCCCACCCTCGCCGCCGAGTCCGACTACGTCGGCCGGACCCTGACCGTCGGGCTGATCGTCGCCGTCGGGCTGACCGGCACCGTCGCCCTGGCCTTCTTCACCGAGGGCGCGACCGTGCAGCTGGCCGCGGCCCGGGGCCGGGAGGCGACGGCGCGCGTGCGGCGTGGCGGCCGCCGCGCCCGCAGCTGACGGTCCGCCGGCGACGCCTCAGCAGTCGCGCTGGACGATCAGCGCCTTGGGCAGGGCGCCGTTCTCATAGATGACGCGGTAGACCCGGTCGAGGAACGACTCCGGCGCCGTCACGTACTGGACCTCACCGTCGTAGCAGCGGCTGAGCCGGAGCCGCGCCCGGACGCTCTGACTGGCCGTAGAGACGGCGATCAGATGGTCCCAGCCGCGCTCCCGAGCGAGGTCGGCGAAGGCCCGCGCCTCGCCCCGAGTGGTGGGCGGATCGGGGGTGACACAGATCTGTTCGATATCCGGTCGCTCGGGGGTGCATTTGGAGGTGTCATCGATCGAGACGACCACATACGACGCA
Source organism: Jiangella mangrovi (assembly GCF_014204975.1). Taxonomy (NCBI): domain Bacteria; kingdom Bacillati; phylum Actinomycetota; class Actinomycetes; order Jiangellales; family Jiangellaceae; genus Jiangella; species Jiangella mangrovi. The sequence goes on along the minus strand of NZ_JACHMM010000001.1, from coordinate 862,729 downwards.
TATCCCATATCGGCCAACTCCCATGCACGATCAATTCGATCGCCGGGTCCGTCGAACATCACGATGGCGTCCGCGGGAGTCGGTTCATCGGTCGGCGGGATGACGAAGAGTACCGCTTCGAGAGTTGCCAACAGGATGGCGGCAATGGCGAACCATGGCCATCGGCGCAAGGTACGAGGCTTCGATCGATCCTGGTCAGCGTCGCGCTCTGGCGAATCCACCGGCTTCCCCCCTCGGCACAAGTTGCCAGACTGTGCCCATATCGCGGTGTTTTTTGCCTTATCGGTGTCGTGTCTACTTCCGTGGGTAGGATAAGCCCTGGTCGCAGCCCGGGCTTGGCCGGCCCGGCCGCCTGAGAAGACCTCAGAGGTGCTGACTTGCGGGCGATTGCGAACCATCCCTGGTGTCCAGCGGAAGGCTGATACATGAGTGCGAACGGCCGATACAAGGCGCGGAATGGTGCCTCCGAGAAGCGGTACTCCGCGCGATCGGTTCGAACCGTCCTCCTGTCCACCGTACTTCTGGCGTCGGCCACCATCATCGGCTCGGCCGCGCCCTCTCCCGACGACACCTTCTCCGCCGAGCCGGTGGCGCGCATCCGCGCCACCGCGGCGACACCGTGGGTCGACTCCTCGGGCGCGACGTGGTCCCCGGACGCCGGGTACGTCGGTGGCAGCACCCACCTGGGCGGGGTCGTCCCGGTCCGCGACACCGCGGACCGCCTCCTCTACTCCTCGCACCGCTGGGGCATGTCCGACTACGAGGTGAAGGTGCCCTGCCCCGCGCGCTACCGCGTCGAGCTGCACTTCGCCGAGGTCATCTTCGACGAGCCGGGGCAGCGGGTGTTCGGCGTCTCCCTCGAGGGGAAGCCGCTGGCCCGCGAGCTCGACGTCGTCGACGCCGTCGGCCCCATGCGCCCGCTCGAGCTCGACCGCGTGCTCGAGGTCAGCGACGGCCTGCTCGACATCGGCTTCACGAAGATCGTCGAAGACCCCATGATCTCCGCCATCAGCGTCGACCGCGTGTCCAGCTGCACCGGCGACGCCAGTCCCGGCACGCCCACGCCCAACGGCGACGTCGTCTACCGCATCTCCGCGGCCGGCAGCGGCTACACCGCGCCCGACGGCAGCAAGTGGTCGTCCGACCGGTACTTCGACGGCGGCCACACCAGCGGGCAGGTCTCCGAGCACGTCGCCGGCACCGACGCCGACCGCCTCTACGGCCGGCACCGCTGGGGCATGTCGGGCTACGCGCTTCCGGTGCCCGAGAACGGCACCTACAACCTGGTGCTGCACTTCGCCGAGACCATCTTCACGGCGCCGGGCAAGCGCGTGTTCGACGTCAGCGCCGAGGGCGACACCCTGCTGTCCGACCTCGACGTGCAGGCCGAGGCCGGCACCGGCCGGGCCTACACCCGCTCGTTCACGGTCGACGTCGAGGACGGCACACTCGACGTCGGCTTCGACGCCGTCGTCGAGGACCCGATGATCTCGGCCATCGAGGTCATCCGCGTCACGGGATCCGACCCGGACCCGGAGGAGCCGACACCGACTCCGACGCCCACCCCGACCCCCACGCCGACTCCTACTCCGACGCCCACCGAGACGCCGGACCCGGAGCCGACCGAGACGCCGGACCCGGAGCCCACCGAGACCGAGGAGCCGCCGGCGCCGCCGGAGGACGACGGGCCGTCCAACGGCGACTACCCCAACGCCTCCAACACCGGCATCAAGCCCGGCAGCACGCTGAAGCCCTCGGGATCCGTCACGGTCAACGAGGACGGCGCCGTACTGAAGGATCTCGACATCACCGGGTCCATCGTCGTCAACGCCGACAACGTGACCATCAGCAACGTGCGCGTCCGTCAGCCGCGGGGCATGGCGATCTTCTTCAACCCCGAGAACCACGGGCTGGTCATCGAGGACGTCGAGCTCGACGGGCGCGGCAACCCCGACGGCATCGAGGCCATCGGCTATGCCCGGTACACGCTGCGACGGGCCAACATCTACGGCTTCGGCGACGGGCCGCGGGCCAACGGCGACGTTCTCATCGAGGACAGCTGGATCCACGACCACGGTGAGTACGCCGACCAGGGTGCGCACCAGGACGCCATCCAGTCGACCGGCGGCAGCAACATCACCATCCGGCACAACGTGCTCGAGATGGACGCCGAGGTCGGCAACGCCGCCATCATGATCGGCACGTCGCACGGCTCCAACCTGCTGATCGAGGACAACATCGTCTCCGGCGGCGGGTACGCGGTCTACGGCGGCGCCTACGAGGGCGGCGGCTCCGAGAACTGGACCAACGTCCGCATCGTCAACAACCGCTTCAGCACGGCCATCTTCGACAAGTCCGGCTTCTACGGCCCGCTCACGAACATCGTCGGTGTGACGCTGTCCGGGAACGTCTGGCACGAGACCGGCGAACCGCTGTAGTTCGGGATGCTCCATGACGACCCGGACGGTACTGTTGCCGTCCGGGTCGTCTTTGGGGGGTGTGGCCGGTGGGGAGTAGTGCGCGCGGCGCGGCCGCCGCCGTGCTCGCCGTCTCCCGGAGCGAGACGCCGCGGGTCGGCGCGTCGCCCGAGGCCGAGGCCGGGTTCGTCGCCGCGGTCCGCCGGCACCGCGTGGCGCCGCTCGCGCACGTGGTCCTGCGCCGGGCCGGCCTGCCGTTGGCCGAGGCGCTGCGCCCCGACCGCAACGCGGCCATGGCCCACCACCTGCGGGCGGTGGCGACGCTCGGCGCCCTCGGCGAGCTGTTCGACGATCTCTCGTGGGTCGCGTTCAAGGGGCCGGTGCTGTCCGAGACGGCGCACCCGGTGCCGGGCATCCGCACCTACCAGGACCTCGACATCCTGCTCGACCCAGCCGACCTGCGCCGCGGGGTCGACCGGCTGCTCGATGCCGGCTGGCAGGTGGTCGACCCGCCCGAGGCGCTGCGCTACCGCGCCACGCCCGGCGAGATGCACGTGCGCACGCCCGCCGGCCTGATCATCGACCTGCACTGGGCCATGCTCAACATGAAGACCGAGCGGGTCGAGTTCTCCATCGGCACCCGCGAGCTGCTGTCCCGGCGCGTCCAGGTGCCGGTCGGGCTCGGGGTGGCCTGGACCCTCGACCCCGTCGACTCCCTGGTGCACGCCTGCCTGCACGCCACCCTGACCGGCGCCGACCGGATGCTGCTGCTCGTCGACGTCGATGCGCTCGCCCGGCGGGTGCAGCGCTGGGACGACGTCGTCGAGCGGGCCCGCGACTGGGGTGCCGGGCCGGCGCTGGCCGTCGTGCTCGGCCGGGCGCGGCGGCTGCTGGGCACGCCGGTCCCGCGCGAGGCCGAGGCCGAGCTGCTCTCGTCGGCGCCCTACCGGCTGGTGCTGCGCGCCACCGACCGGCTCTCGCCCGTCCCGGCGTTGTCCCGCGAGGCCACGCTGGCACGCATCGTGGCCCGCTCGGCCCGCCGCACGGGCGGCGCGTCACTGCGCGAGCTGGTCAGCCGGTTCGGCCACGGCGTGGTCGACCGCGTCGGGCCCGAGCAGCGGCCGCCCGGGCCCACCGACACCGCCACGCGCGCCGACCTCGACGTCTACCTCGCCGGCGTCGAGACCGAGGCCGGCCGCGTCACACCGTGACGACGGCGGCCGGCACACCCAGCTCGGCCAGCGAGCGCGCGATCTCGTCGCGGTAGACCGGGTTGGTCACCGCGACCGTCGACACGTCGAGGTCGCGCAGCGACTCCGGAGCGACGACGCGGTGCCCGCCGCCGGGCAGGTACCTCCCGTGCTTGCGGGGGTTGATGTCGACGGCGGCCAGGGCGCCCTCGGGGTCGACGGCGTTGAGGAAGTTGACCCCCTTGGACCCGGCGCCCCACACGACGACGGTCTGCCCGCGCTCGCCCGCGGCGGCCACGTCGGCGCGCCAGCGCTCGACCGCCTCGTGGTGGCGGCGGCCGAACTCGCCGACGACGGCCAGGTGGCCGCTCGGGTTGCCGAAGCCGGCCGCACCGCTGCCGCCGTCGCCGACGCGCACCTCTGCGGACAGGAACTGGCCGTGGAAGGAACGCTCCAGCGAGACGATCTCGAAGCCGGAGCGCAGCAGCAGCGCCGCCAGCGACTCGGCCGAGAAGTAGGAGACGTGCGGGTAGATGCAGTCCCAGAGCCCGTCGGGGCCGAAGTTGAACTCCGCCGACGGCACCTCGACGTAGTACAGCGCGCCCGCGGGCGCGTCCGGCACCAGCGAGGCCAGCAGCGCGGCCGGGTCGTCCAGGTGCTCCAGCACGTGCCGGCAGGCCAGCAGGCCGTACGGCTCGACCTGGTCGCCGGGGCGGAAGTAGTCCTGCACTAGGCGCACGCCTTCGATCCGGGTCTGCGGCTCCACCGTCGGGTCGTAACCGGTCCCGGTGTTGCCGCCGGCGGCCGCGAGCGCGGCGAGGAAGTCGCCCTTGCCCGAGCCGATCTCGACCACGTGGGTGCCGCGGACGTCGTACTGGCGCACCAGCCGCTCGACCAGCTCGTCGGCATAGGCCTGGAACGTGCCGGAGAAGTGCAGCGAGTTGTCGTAGCTGACGTCGTACTCGACCAGCTCCGGGTCGAACGCCACGTTCTGGACGTGGCCGCAGTCGAGGCAGGCGGCGAGGTCGAGCCGTCCGTGCACGGCGCCGCGGGCGCGCTCGCGGTCGTCGAAGAGCGCGCCCGTGAGCACCGGGGAGGCGCCGAGGTCGGCGACGCCCTTCAGGCGCTCGCCACCGCAGGCCAGGCAGGACGTCAGCCCGCTCACACCGCCTCCAGCGTGGTGGCGACGTCCATGGTCGTGAGGTCGCGGCCGATCTCGTCCAGGTAGGCGGAGTTCATCGCGATCACGAGGTCCGGCCGCAGCTCGATGAGCTCCTTCGGCGCGATGATGCGGTGCCCGCTGCCGGCCATGTAGCGGCCGTGCTTGAACGGGTTGATGTCGACGGCGGCCTCGACCAGTCCGGCGTCGGCGCCGAGGGCGGCGAGGAACGCGACGCCCTTCGAACCCGAGCCCCAGATGACGCTGCGCCCGCCGCCGTCGGCGACGTGCCGCAGCCGCTCGCGCCAGCGGTTCATCATCGCGGCGTGCGCGGCGGCGAACCGGTCGGCGGCCAGCCCGACGGCGTCGAGGTCACCCTCGACGGCCTCGGGCGTGCCCGGCGCCGGCGCGGCCGACGGCCGCGCCTCGACGATGAGGTACTGGTCGTCGTAGGCGGTCCACTGGTTCAGCACCTCGAAGCCGGTGCGCCGGAACAGCCGGGCCAGCGAGCCGGTCGAGAAGTACGAGCAGTGCTCGTAGTAGACGTCCCAGAACGCGCCCTCCTCGAGCACCCGGCGAACGTCGGGCAGCTCGAACAGCACCGCCGTGTCGGTGCGGTCGCCGATGGCGGCGCGCACCGTGCGCATCCAGTCGGCCACCGGGGCGATGTGCTCCAGCGTGTGCCGGCAGATGACGGCGTCGGCGTGCAGCTCCGGATAGTCGCGGGGGAAGAACCCCTGGACCCAGGTGGTGCGGTCGACGACGTCGTCGGGGATCCGCTCCGGGTGCACGCCGGGGTCCACACCGATGCCGTGCGCCGCGCCCGCGCGCACCATCTCGGTGAGGAACTCGCCCTTGCCGCAGCCGATCTCGATGACCGTCTTGCCGGTGAGGTCGTAGCGGTCGACCCACTGCCCGGCGAGGTCGGCGATGAAGTCCTGGAAACGGGCCGAGAATCCCTGGGTCTCCTCGTAGTCCGACGAGTACGCGTTGTGCGCCGGGTCGAACAGCCGGTTGTAGACGAAGCCGCAGGCCGTGCAGAACATCAGGTCGAGGTCGCCGCGCGGGAAGTCCAGCGCCGTCCGCTCGTCGTCGACCAGCAGGCAGCTGTGCACGGGCACGTCGGCGCACTGGTAGAACGAGCGCGCGTCGCCGGAGCCGCAGGCGGGGCAGGCGGTGCTCATGGCAGGATCTCCGGGGCCGGGACGGGACGGATGAAGCGGCCGCCGCGCTGCCGGTACTCCTGCTGCTGCTCCAGGATCTCGGCGAGGAAGTTCCAGGCCAGCACCAGCACGTAGTCGGGCTGCTCGTCGAGCAGCGCCTCGACCGGGCGGATCGGCACGTGCACGCCGGGCATGTACTTGCCCTGCTTCCAGGTGTTCCGGTCGACGACGAAGTCGATCAGCTCGGTGCCGAGGCCGACGTAGTTGATCATCGTGCTGCCCTTGGCGGCGGCGCCGTACGCGGCGATCGTCGCGCCGCTGCCCTTGAGGTCCTCGAGCAGCGAGCGCAGCCCGGAGCGGATGCTCTCGACCCGGTTCGCGAAGTCGGCGTAGTAGCCGAACGTCGTCAGGCCGGCGGCCAGCTCGGCGTCGAGCATGCGGCGCGCGTCGGGCGAGACCTGCTCGCGCTTGCCGATGTGCCAGCGCAGCGTGCCGCCGTGCAGGTCGGGGAAGTACTCGACGTGGTTGAGGAACATGCCGTGCCGGCGGACCAGGGCGTCGACCGACGTGCACGAGTAGTAGCAGAGGTGCTCGTGGTAGACCGTGTCGAACTCACCGTGGTCGACGAGGTCCTTGACCCACGGGTTCTCGACGGTGATCAGGCCGTCGTCGGCGAGCAGCTCGGCCATGCCGCCGACGAAGTCGTTCAGCGCCGGCACGTGCGCCATGACGTTGTTGGCGATGATGACGTCCGCCGGACCGTGCTCGGCCCGGATGCGCCGCGCCGACTCGACGCCGAAGAACTCCTCGATGGTCGGCACGCCGGCCTCGCGGGCCGCGTTGGCCTGGTCCGGCGCGGGGTCGACGCCCAGCACCTTGACGCCGTGGGGCAGGAAGTTGCGCAGCAGGTAGCCGTCGTTGCTGGCCAGCTCGACGACGAAGTTCGACTCGTTGAGCCCCCGGTTCCTCACCAGGCCCTCGACGTGCTCGCGGGAATGGCGCAGCAGGTGGTCGGAGAACGAGGAGAAGTACAGGTAGTTGTCGACGAACAGCTGCTGCGGGGGGACCTCTTCGAGGATCTGCACCAGCGTGCAGCCGGGGCAGAACGCGACGTCGAGCGGGAAGGTCGGGTCGGTCCGGTCCAGCCGGTCGGCGGTGACCAGCGCGTCGGCCAGCGGCGTCTTGCCCAGCGACAGGAACGGCCGCAGGTCCGTGGAGCCGCAGGAGCGGCAGGGGATCGGGTCAGGCATGGGTGGCTCCGTTCAGGGTGGTGACCCGGAGCTGCTCGTCGACGAGACCACTCTCCTGCTGGGCCTTGATGTGCTTGATCCGCTGCAGCCGCGAGCCGGTGAGGTCGTCCTCGGTCAGGCCGGTCTCGAGGTAGGCGGCGTACAGCTCCTCGACGCCGCGGCGCACGGTCCACTGCGGCTGGAAGGACGGCAGCTCGCGGGCGATCAGCGAGCAGTCGACGCGGTAGTTGCGCTTGTCCGGGCCGGCGCCGGGCGCGAAGCTCACGACGGAGTCCGGCACGACCTCGGCGACGATCTCGGCGACCTCGCGGATGCGGTACGTCTCGTCGGTGCGCCCGACGTTGTAGGCCTTGAGGTGCACGAGGTCGCGCGGCGCCTCGACGACCGCCAGGAACGCGCGGGCGATGTCCTCGATGTGCACCAGCGGGCGCCACGGGGTGCCGTCGCTCTTGAGCAGCACCTGGCCGGTGGTGACGGCGTACCCGGTGAGGTTGTTGACCACCAGGTCGCCGCGCAGCCGCGGCGAGACGCCGTACGCCGTCGCGTTGCGCAGGAACGTCGGGCTGAAGTCGTCGTCGGCCAGCGCGGTGAGGTCGCGCTCGCTCAGCACCTTCGACTCGCCGTACGGCGTGACCGGGTAGAACTCCGCGGACTCGTCGAGGACGTCGTCGCCGTGAGCGCCGTAGATGCTGCACGAGGACGAGAACGCGAACCGCGGGACGCCGGCGGCCTTGGCGGTGCGGGCGACGTGCACGGTGGCGAGGTGGTTGATGTCGTAGGTGGTCGACGGGTTGAGGTCGCCCACCGGGTCGTTGGAGATGCCGGCCAGGTGGACCACCGCGTCGACGCCCTCGAAGTGGTCTTCGCGCAGGTCGCGGATGTCCAGACGCAGCTCGGCGTCGGGCTTGGCGCGGTCCGGTGCGAACGCGCAGGTGGAGAAGAGCCCGTTGTCGACTCCGACGACCTCGTGCCCGGCCTGCTGGAACAGCGGGACGAGGACGGTGCCGATGTAGCCGTCGTGGCCCGTGACGAGAATGCGCATCGAGGTGTTACTCCCAGATCTTCCAGGGCGCGTTCCCGCTGCGCCACAACTCTTCGAGGATGTGCTTCTCGCGCACGGTGTCCATGCACTGCCAGAACCCGTGGTGGTGGTAGGCCATGAGCTGACCGTCCTTGGCCAGCTGCTCCAGGGGCTCCTTCTCGAACTGGGTGTCGTCGCCCTCGATGTAGTCGAAGACCGCCGGCTCGAGCACGAAGAAGGCGCCGTTGATCCAGCCCTCGCCGATCTGCGGCTTCTCGGAGAACTCGACGATCTGGTCGCCGTCGGTGACGATGTGGCCGTACCGCGCCGGCGGGCGGACGGCGGTCAGCGTCGCGATGCGCCCGTGGCTGCGGTGGAAGGCCAGCAGCGCGTCGAGGTCGACGTCGCTGACGCCGTCGCCCCAGGTCAGCATGAACGTGTCGGTGCCCACCCAGGGGGCGAGCCGCTTGATGCGCCCGCCGGTATTGGTCGTCTGCCCGGTGTCGACGACGTCGACCGCCCAGTCCTCGCTGACGTCGGAGCGGTGCACCGTCACCTCGCCCCGGCGCGGCCGGACCGTGACGTCGGCGCTGAGCGTCGCGTAGTCCAGCATCCAGCGCTTGATGACCTCGCCCTTGTAGCCGCAGGCGATGACGAACTCGTCGTGGCCGTAGTGCAGGTAGTGGCGCATGATGTGCCAGAGGATCGGGCGCTCGCCGATCTCGACCATCGGCTTGGGCCGGACGACGGTCTCCTCGGCCAGCCTGCTGCCGAGTCCGCCGGCCAGAATGGCGGTCTTCACTGGTTCCCCCCGTTGGTGGTGCCGTTCGCGTTCAGCAGTCCGTGGTAGAGGTCGACGTAGGCGGTGGCCTGCAGCTGCCAGGCCAGCTCGGTCTCGATGCGCTGGCGCCCGGCGGCACCCATGTGCGCGCGGCGGCGCGGGTCGTCGAGCAGCGCGGCGATGGTCTTGGCCATGACGACCGGGTCGCCGTCGGGCACGTACTCGGCGGCCGGCCCGGCGCAGCGCATGGTCTCGCGCAGGTCGGTCGCCACCACGGGCACGGCGTGCGCCATGTACTCGAGCGTCTTGTTCATGGTCGAGCGGTGGTTGAACTCGCAGGGCGGGTCCGGCGTGACGCCGATGTCCGCCGTCGACAGCCAGCGGCCCAGCTCGACCTGGTCGACACGCCCGGTGAACGTCACCCACTCGTCCAGCCCCAGACGGGTGGACTGCGCGCGCAGGTCGTCGAGGCTGTCGCCGTAGCCCAGCAGCGCGAACCGGGTGTCGCGCCGGCCCAGCACGTGCACGTAGTGGGCGGCGGCGTCGAGCAGGCGGTCGACGCCGTCCTGCGGCCCCATGATGCCGATGTAGCAGACCAGGAAGTCGCGGCCGCCGCGCAGTTCCGGATGCGCCTCGCCGCGCTTCATCAGCTCCGGGTCGGGCGAGCTCATGACGACGGCGGTGCGCCCGATGGGCAGCTTGCCGCGGGTGAGGGCGATCTCCTGGTACGACGGGTTCGGGCTCACCACGCGGTCGGCGGTGGCGTACGTGGCCCGCTCGAGCAGCAACAGCGCTCGGTGGAGCAGGCCGCGCTTGCCGAAGCGCGCCTCGTAGACCTCGGGGCACAGGTCGTGCTGGTCGTACACGAACCGCTTGCCGCGCACCTTCCACAGCAGCCCGAGCAGCCAGTAGGTGTCCGGCGGGTTGCACGCCTGCAGGACGTCGAAGCCCTCGGCGCGGGCGGCGCGCAGCGACAGCCGGGCCGTGCGCAGCCAGCAGACGATGAACTCGACCAGGTAGCTGACCAGCCCCGACGTGGCCGGCGGCGGCTGGTACGACCGCACGACCACGCCGTCGAGCACGTGCTCGTCAGGCTCGTCGGCGGTGTCCTTCGGGCAGATGACGGTGACGCCGTAGCCGGCGTCGAGCAGTGCCCTGCACTCGTTGCGGACCCGCCGGTCGTAGCGCAGCGGAATGTTCTGAACGACGATCAGTACCCGCGTCGACGCCCCTGCGCGGCGTCGAGCGACCCCACCGAACACCCCCATGACCCCCCCAGGCCTTTGGTCTCAGTGCGCCGAGCTAGGCCGGGGTCCCCTGCCCGGGCTCGTCGGCGGACTGCTGGCCGTCCTTGGACGCGACGTAGACGGCTGAGGCGCCGGCCGCCGCGAGCAGGCCGCCGACCGCCACCGTGCGGGCGACGTCGCCCGGGCCGGTGTTCGGCAGCTCCGGGCCACCCACGGGAACGTCCTCGTCGTCGCCGGGCGGCGGCTTGGGAGCCGGCGTCTCGGCGGGCGGGCTCGGCTCCGGCGTGTGGTCGTCGGGCGGCGTGGTGGGAGGCTGCGTCGGAGGCTTCTCCGGCGGGGTCTCCGGCGGCTTCGGCGGCTCGGACGGCTCCGGCGGCGGACCGCTGGGCACGGCCGCGTTGGCCTGGGACAACGTGATGGCGGTGACGGTCGGAGCGGCCCAGACGACACCGCCGAGCGCGGCCCCCTTGGCCAGCATCTGACGGCGGTTCAGGCCGGTGGACTGGTTCTGCTGCATCAGCAACGCCTCTCGGTGCGCACGCCCCCCGTGCGACTGGCCAGGATGATACCGGCCAAATGACCGATCTGTCTTGTCGAAGGTACAGAGAGCGGTCACGAGGTCGTTACGATGGCGCCCGTGACTCGATCTGCGCCGGTCCCCGCGCCCGCGGTCCGCGAGATGGACATCGACGGCGAGGTCACCCTCTTCCACGAGCCCACGCAGACGGCCCTCGTCCTCAACGAGACCGCCGGCGACGTCTGGCGCCTGGTCGACGGCGAGCGCACCGCCGACGACATCGTCCGGCTCCTCGCCAGCTCCTACGGCGCCGGTCCCGACGACGTCCGCGGCGGCGTCGAGGCCGCCCTCGCGCAGCTCGCCGCCCACCACGTCGTCGACCTCCCGTCGCCGGGATGACCGAGCGGCTCGTGCTGGACGTCGTCGGCGTTCCCGTCGAGGTGTCCGCGCCCGACGGCGCCCCGGCCGAGGAGCTCTACGCCGCGGCCGCCCTGGTGGCCATCGAGCGGTCGCCGCGGCTGCTGCTGCACGCCGGCGCGGTCGCCCGCGACGGGCGGGCGGTCCTGTTCCCCGGCGAGTCCGGCACGGGGAAGAGCACCATGGTCGCCGCGTGCCTGCGCCGCGGGTTCGACTACCTGAGCGACGAGCTGGTCGCCGTCGAGACGGACACCGGGTGCGTCACCGGGTGGGCCAGGCCGCTCATGCTGACCGCCTGGGCACAGGGCGCGCTGGGCCTCGGCCCCGTCGGACCCGGCACCGCCCTGGCCACCGCCGCGCACGCCACGAAGGCGGCGGTGCCCTGCGACCGCCTCGGCGCCACCGCCGTCGCGGCCACGCTCCCGGTGGCCCACGTCGTCGAGCTGCGCCGCGGCGCCCCGCAGACCCGGCTGGTGCCGCGGCCGGCCGGAGAGGTGCTGGCCCAGGTGCTGAGGGCCGGGTTCAACCACTACCGCCTGGGGGCCGGCGCCTGGGCGGCCGCGGCGGCGCTCGCCAGGGGCGCGCGCGGCTGGCGGCTCGAGGTGTCCGGCCTCGACGAGGGCGCCGACGCGGTGCGCGACCTGCTCAGCCGACGTTCGGGATGAGTCGGCGGACCAGGTCGTCCATCTCGTCCACGACCTCCCGCCAGACCGAGGCCCGCTGGCCGTAGGGGTCGACGATGTCGTCCTCGGGGCTCTCGCCGGCGACGTCGTCGCGGGTGCGGCCCTCGCCGATCTGCTCGAGCCAGTCGGTGAAGCGCTGGTGCCGGCCGCGGGGCGCGGCCTTCTCGACGCGGCGCACGAAGTCCTTGAGCGTGAACGTCTTCACCCAGGCGTCCGGGTGCTCGCCGACGACGGCGCGGACGTGCTCGCGCTCCATGCCCAGCACGAGCGCCGCCGACGCGACCGACGCGGCGGTGACGGGCAGGCTGCGGTGCCCGCCGAGCTCGAGGCCGCGCTCGCGCATGACGGTGATGCCCACCGGCGGCACCGACCCGTGCGCGCCCACCAGCGCGCCGGACCGGCCGGCGAGCGGCGACCCGGCCCGCGGCGCGTAGGCGTCGAGCATGGCGGCGGCGATGGGTGAGCGGCAGCGGCCGGCCGTGCAGACGAAGAGAACGTCGATGCTGGCCCCCACCAGTGCCCGATCCGGTCAACGACGTCCTGAATCCTACGACCGCACGACGAGCCGGTATGCACCCTGGGTCCCGAAGGTGAAACCCCTCATGATCGTTCTCTCATGTGACTTTCACCATACATTGGCCGAATGTGCGCTACGGTCCCGCGCGTCGGCGGCAGGCAGCTGCCGCCGTCCGGCCAACGAAAGGATCGACCGTGCGCAAGCTCATCGGTGCGGCGGTCGGTGCGGTGGCCCTCTCCATCGGGGGGCTGGCACCGGCGGCATTCGCTGAGGACACGGCGGGCGAGGGCTTCATCCTCGCGACCGCTCCATGGAAGACACTCGACACCGGCCCGGGCACCGTCTGGGCGCCCGGGCTGGAACACGACTCCGAACTCTCCGAGTTCACCGGGGCGACTTCGGTGGACCTGATCTGGTCCGCTGACGTCGAAGGCGCCTCGCTCGGCACGTCCGCCGAGACGACGAACCTCGGCGCGGCCGTCACCGCCGGCGCCGAGATCAGCGTGCAGTACGAGCTGGTCGGTGGCGCCGACCCGGCCGCGGGCGCGGTCCGGCTCTTCGCCGTGGTCGGTGCGGCGCCCCTGGCACATGACGCTGCGCCGGACGACGGCAGCACCTCCGGCACGCTCTCGCTCACGGCTGCGGCCGACGGCACCATCGGCCACCTGGGGCTGGTCTACGACACCAGCAACGGCGGCGTCGAGGGCACCGTCCGCTTCAGCGACCTCAGGGTCGGTGGCGAGCCGGTGATCTTCGTCCCCCCGGTCGAGCCCACCCTCGTGCAGCCGACGTGCGAGGATCCGGTCGGCACGCTCACGATCCCGGCAGCGGCCGGCTACGCGTACACCCTCGAAGACGCCCCCGTGGACGCCGGCGAGTACGACGCGGCGCCCGGCGACCACGAGGTCATGGCCTGGCTGGCGGCCGACGACACCGTCCTGGTCCACGGCTGGGTCCTGACGGCGGAGGAGCCGACCGGCTGCTCCGGCGACGACGACGGCACCGACGACGGCGGCGAGTCCGGCACTGACGACGGCGGCACCGAGACCGGGGCCGACGACGGCGGCACGCCCAGCCCGAGCCCGAGCCCGAGTGCGAGCCCGAGCCCGTCCCCGTCGGGCGACGATGACGGCTCCGGTGGCGATGACGGCTCCGGTGGCGACGACGGCACCGGTGACGGCGACGGTGACGAGCTGCCCGACACCGGTGCCGGGGGCTCGCTGCTCTGGGCCGGCGCGGCCCTGCTGGCGCTGGGCGGGGGAGCGGCTCTGGTCGCTCGCTACCGTCAGCGCCTGACCAGCTGATCGCACCACACAGAAGGACGCCCCCGGCACCGCGGCGCCGGGGGCGTCCCCTTGTGCGAGGACGGGCCGGGTCAGTCGACCACGACGGTCTCCTTCCGGTAGTTCGAGCCGCCGCGGACCGGGTCGTACCGGTTCTCGACGTTGCCGGCGACGTCGACGGAGAACCAGTGCACCCGCGTCGACCCGGCGCTCACCGGGATGGGCGCCGCGTCCTCACGCAGCCCGGCCGACTCCACCCGCGGCGACGCGTACGTCGGGCGGCTGCCGTCGAGCGTGTAGTGGATGGTGACCGGCTCGGTCGACTCGAACGTGACGCCCTCGTCGGTGAGCTCCAGCATCGTGCGCGGCGGGCGGCGGTCGTTCTGGTAGGCGCGGGCGACCTCGAGCATGCCGACGAGGCCGTTGGAGAACTCCATGGCCTGCTCGTAGCCCTCGGCGAACGGCGGCTGGAAGCCCTGCTGGTCCCACTCCTGCTCGACCGGGTCCCACAGGTCCGCGCCGACCTCGAAGTCCCAGCCGAAGATGCCCCGGTTGTACCAGTGCTCGTCGGCGGAGTTGCCGGCCGCCGAGTACAGCACGTCGCTCACCGGGCCGGTGCGGCCGGGCCAGACCGCCGTGCCGCGCCAGTCCTGCACGGCGGACAGGATGTGGCTGGACGCGGCCCAGAAGTAGTTCTCCTCGCCCAGGGTCGGGCGGGGCAGCGGAATGCGGCCGTTGGCGACGTACGCCCCGGGCGGCCACATGAAGTAGCCGCCGTAGGAGTGCACGTTCATCGCGAACTTGATGTTCGGGTACTCCTCGGTGAGCCACACCTCGTTGCGCGCCTCCGGCTCGGACAGCTCGGCCGGCCCGGAGTAGGTGTCGCTGATGCACGACGCGGACGCGCCGCTGTAGCCGTCGAACCGCGACCCGACGCTGAAGTTGCGGTTCAGGTCGACGCCCCAACTGCTGGCGGCGCGGGCGGGGTCGGAGTCCTCGGGGCCGCAGTGGTTGGTCATGTTGCGCCGCTGACCCGCGCGGTCGTAGAAGGAGAAGTGGCCGCCGTCGGGGTTGACCGACGGCACGATGAAGATGTCGAGGTCGTCGACCAGCTTCTTCGTCTCGGCGTCGGTGGCGTAGTTGCGCAGCAGCCGCTCGGCCGTCTCGACCGCGACCAGCGGCGTCACCCACTCGCGGGCGTGCTCCTGGCTGTAGGCGAACACGCCGGTCTTCGATCCGTCGCGGTCGCTGCCGATGCGGATGGCCCGGAGCGTCCAGGGCTCGCGCGAGATGTGTGCCGGGGCGTCCAGGCCGTCGGTAAGGTCCTGCGCACCGGCGACGGCGACACCGGTGCCGCCCGTCAGGCGGTAGGTCGACGCCGTCAGCAGCGCCGAGGCCGCCGGCGAGGCGTTGAGGGCCGCGACGACCTGCGCCGCGGTGCTGCTGGGCGCGCCGGCCGCGTCGGTGGCCAGCGAGACCCGGACGGTGCCGCCGTCGACGGCGACCGAGAGCGGGCTGTTCGCCACGCCCGGGTTCGCCGACTCCAGTCGCAGGTCGTTGCCGCCCTCGTGACCCCAGGCGCGCGACGTCACGTAGAACGCCGTCGCGCCGCTGCCGATCATGGCCTGCGCCTTCCGGCGGTAGCCGTTGGACTGGTACGGCAGCTCGATGATCTCGGTGAGCTCCGGGAACTCGGCGGCCAGCGCCTCGATCCGGTCGTACAGCTCGGTCGGGTCCATGTAGTGGTCGACGAAGCCGGTCGCGTAGTGCGGGCCGGGGTCCGGCCGCGGGTCGCCGAGCCACTCGACGACGGGGACGGTGATCGAGCCGCCGCCGCTGCTGGTGATGGTGACCTCGGCGGGGACGTCGTCGACCGGGACCGGCGCGTTGAACGTGTGGTAGATGTACTGGCCCGCGTCGACGAACTCGTCCATCGTGACGCTCTGGCCGTCGTAGCTCACGGTCAGCACGGCGGGGGCGCCGAGTGAGCTCTTCACCTCCACTCCGATGTAGGTGTGGCCGCCGACGCTCTCGAACCACTCGGCGCGCAGCGGGGTCAGCGTCTCCGCCTGGCGGGCGAGCACCTGGTTCGCCCGGCGGACGGCCGCGTTGCGTTCGGCGACGACGGCGGCGGTGTCGGCGGCGCTGACCACGACCTCGCCGACGGCGTAGCCGAGGTCGCGCAGCGCCGCCTGCTCGGCCGGGGTGGCGACGACGTGGACGACGAGGCCGCCCTCGGTGGGACGGGTGTACTCGGTGACGTCCGCGCCGGCCTCGATGAGGCCGACGACGGCGTCCTGGTCGGCGACGGTGACCTCGACGATGTCAGTGGCCTGGCCGGCGGAGTCGACGGCCGAGAGCGGCACTGGGGTGTCGTCGGGATCGGGCTCGGCGCCGGCGGCCAGTGGCAGCCCGGCCAAGAGCAGGGGCAGGGCTGCCAACCAGGCCAGCCGACGGCGGGGGCGGGGGGTCTGCGGGGCCATGAGCCACTCCCGGGGCAGGACTATATGACGTTGTACGCCACATAGTGGCCGCCCTTGTCACAGTTCGCTACCCTTCGCCCCGCTTCAATTTTCACACCGTGTCACCGGCTGAGTCGCTGGAACCTCCGGACCGCCAGCGGCACGAACACCAGCGTCAGCACCAGCGGCCACACGATCGCCGCCGCCATGGCGTTCTGCTCGATCCAGCTGTCGCCGAGCGCCACCGGGTTGCCGAACAGCTCGCGCGCCGCCGTCACCGTCGACGACACCGGGTTCCACGCCGCGATCGCGCCCAGCCAGTCCGGCATCTGCGACGGGGCCACGAACACGCTGGAGATCATCGCGAACGGGAACGCGACGGCGAACAGGCTGCCGGCCGCCTCCTCGTTCGGCGTCAGCAGCCCGATCCAGATGCCGATCCAGATCAGCGCGAACCGCAGCCACAGCAGCAGCGCGAACGCCGCCAGCGTCGCCCAGAACCCGCCGTCCGAGCGCCAGCCGATGACCAGCGCCGTCACCGCCAGCACCGCCAGGTCCAGCGTGGCGCTGACGATGTCGGCCAGCCCACGTCCGGTCACCGAGGCCGACGGCGCCATGGGCATCGAGCGGAACCGGTCGGTGACGCCCTTCGTGGTGTCGAGCACGACGGCGTAGGCGGTGTTCATGAAGCCCATCGCCATGGTCATGCCGAACATGCCGGGCATGAGGTACTCGCGGTAGTCGCCGCCGCCCGGCACGCTCATCGCGCTGCCGAACACGTACCCGAACAGGAGCACCGACACGATCGGGAAGCCGAGCTGCCAGGCGATGTTGGCGGGCTGGCGGACCAGGTGGGTCAGCGTGCGCCGGGCGACGGTCCAGCCGTCGGTCATCGCCCAGTACATCCGCCGCTCGGGGGCATCCAGGGTGGTGGTGCTCATGCCGGAACCTCCGTCTTCTCCGTCTTGTGACCCGTGAGGCGGAGGAACACCTCGTCGAGCGTGGGCCGGCGCAGCCCGATGTCCTCGACGCCGATGCCCTCGTCCTGCAGGGTGCGCGCGACCTCGGTGAGCGCGCTGACCCGCTGGTCGACGGCGGCCGTCACACGCCGGTTCTCCTCGTCGACCTCCGGCTCGCCGGCCGCGACCTTCGCGACGGTCTGGACGGCCACCGGCAGGTCGACCGCCTCGTCGAGGACGACCTCGAGCTGGTCGCCGCCGATGCGCCGCTTGAGCGCCGCCGGGGTGTCGTCGGCGATCACCCGGCCGTGGTCGATGACGGCGACCCGCTCGGCCAGCTGGTCGGCCTCGTCGAGGTACTGCGTGGTGAGCAGCACCGTCGTGCCGCCGGCCACGAGCGACCGGACGGCGGTCCACACCTCGCTGCGGCCCCGCGGGTCGAGCCCCGTCGTCGGCTCGTCGAGGAACAGCACCGACGGGGCGAGGATCATGCTGGCGGCGAGGTCGAGCCGGCGCCGCATACCGCCGCTGTACTCCTTGGTGCCCTTGTCCGCCGCGTCGGTGAGGTCGAACCGCTCGAGCAACTCGTCGGCGCGGGCGGCCGCGCGCGCCGGGCTCAGGTGGAACAGCCGGCCGAACATGCGCAGGTTCTGCCGGCCGGTGAGGATCTCGTCGACCGCGGTGAACTGGCCGGTGAAGCCGATGCGCCGGCGCACCTTGCGCGCGTCGCGGGTGACGTCGAAGCCGGCGACCTCGGCGCGGCCGCCGTCGAGCCGGACCAGCGTGGCCAGGATGCGCACGGCGGTGGTCTTGCCGGCGCCGTTGGGGCCCAGCAGGCCGTAGACCGTGCCCTGCGGCACGGCCAGGTCGAACCCGTCGAGGGCGTGTTTCTCGCCGTATCTCTTCTGCAGTCCCTGGGCGAGGATCGCGTGGCTGGAGGCGCTCAAGGGAGTCCCTTCCGCTGAACCGGGTACGTTGTACGCATTGAAGCGTACACCCTGCGCAGTTCATTCGCGGACTAGTGTTTCCCCTGATGACAACCGACTACAGTGGCGGCGGCGACGTCTCGAAGAGCCTCGAGCTCCTGTGGGGGATGCAGCAGCGTCCGACCCGCGGGCCGAAGCCCGGGCTCACGCTCGAGCGCATCGTCGAGGCCGCCGTCGAGGTGGCCGACGCCGAGGGGCTGGCCGCGCTCTCGATGCGCCGGGTGGCCGCGCACCTGGGCGTCGGCACCATGTCGCTCTACCGGTACGTGCCGGGCAAAGCCGAGTTGCTCGACCTCATGCTCGACTACGTCGCCTGGCCGGACGAGGACGATGCGGGCGGCGCGGGCGAGCCGGCCGACGCCGGCGACTGGCGTGCGGCGCTCGACGAGATGGGCCGCGGCATCTGGCAGCTGTGCCTCGCCCACCCCTGGTACCCGCTGGTCGACCAGGTGCGCCCGCTGCTCGGGCCCAACAACATGGCCGGCATGGACGCCATGCTGCGGCGGCTGAAACCGACCGGCCTCGACGACACGCAGCTGGTCCTCATGATCTCGGTGGTCGACGGCTTCGTGTCCGCGGTCGCGCGGTCACAGGTCAACGCGCTGCAGGCCGAGCAGCGCACCGGCATCTCCGAGGAGGACTTCTGGGCCGCGCAGGAGCCGGTGCTCGTCAAGGTCATGGAGTCGGGGCGGTTCCCGACGCTGGCGAAGCTGCACGAGGACACGTTCACGTTCAGCTACGAGGACGTGTTCGAGTTCGGCCTGAAGGTCGTGCTCGACGGCCTGGCCGTGCTGGTCGAGGGGAGCGCGCCCGCTACGGGTTGACCGGCGGGGCGTCGAGCCCGTGGTCCGGGTCGTGCTGCCAGCGCACCCGGTGCGTGCCGAAGCCGGCGGCGTGCACGCCGTCGTGGCCGTGCGGCCGCCGGCACCGGTACGTCAGCGAGTAGAGATCTCGGCAGGAGTCGGCGTAGCTGGTGTACGCGAACTCCAGGTCGAGCCGTTCATCGATGCTCATGGGATCACCACGCCATGGGGGCTGAGGGTCTGACGCGCCGCCCCGTTGCGACGGATCCATTATCCCACGAGTGTCAGGACATCGCCGAGCCCAGCATCCCGTGCGGGTCGATGACGTACTTGCGGGCCGCGCCGTGGTCGAACTCCGTGTAGCCCTCCGGAGCCCGGTCCAGCGGGATGACCGTGGCATTCACGTTCCTGGCGATCGGTGCGCGGTCGTGCAGGATCGCCTCCATGAGGTAGTTGTTGTACCTCATGACCGGGCACTGACCAGTCGTGAACGACAGCGATTTCGCCCAGCCGAGACCCAGCCGGATCGACAGCGAGCCGACCTTGGCCGCCTCGTCGCCCGCGCCCGGGTCGCCGGTCACGTACAGCCCCGGGATGCCGACGGCGCCGCCGGCCCGAGTGACGTCCATGACGGCGTTGAGCACCGTCGCCGGCCGCTCCGTCTGGGCGTCGGCACCGTGCCCGCGGGCCTCGAAGCCCACGGCGTCGACCGCGCAGTCGACCTCCGGCTCGCCACTGAGCACCTGGGCGATCTGCTCCTTCGGGTCGCCCATGGAGACGTCGATGGTCTCGCAGCCGAACGAGCGGGCCTGGTCGAGCCGCTCCTTCTGCAGGTCCGCGACCATGACGACGGACGCGCCGAGCAGGAACGCCGACGTCGCGGCGGCCAGCCCGACCGGCCCGGCGCCGGCGATGTACACGGACTTGCCGGGGCCCACCCCGGCCGTCACGCAGCCGTGGAACCCCGTCGGGAAGATGTCCGCGAGCATCGCGAGGTCGAGGATCTTCTCCATTGCACGGTCGCGGTCCGGGAACTTCAGCAGGTTCCAGTCGGCGTACGGCGTCAGCACGTACTCCGCCTGGCCGCCGACCCAGCCGCCCATGTCGACGTACCCGTAGGCCGACCCCGGCCGGTCCGGGTTCACGTTCAGGCAGACGCCGGTCTTGCCCTCCTTGCAGTTGCGACAGCGCCCGCAGGCGATGTTGAACGGTACCGATACGAGGTCACCGACCTGGATGAACTCGACACCCGGTCCGACCTCGACCACTTCGCCGGTGATCTCGTGACCCAGGGCGAGTCCCTCGGGTGCGGTGGTGCGGCCGCGGACCATGTGCTGGTCGCTGCCGCAGATGTTGGTGGCGACGACCTTGAGGATCGCCGCGTGACCCAGTTGCCTTCCCACGTTGGCCGGGTTGACGCCCGGCCCGTCCTTGAGCTCGAAGGTCGGATAGTCGATGGACTCGACCTCGACGTGACCGGGTCCCCGGTAGATGACTGCTCTGTTCGCAGGCACGACCCTGCTCCCCTCCTCGAGTGGCGGATGTGACGGAGTTCGGCTGCCTTCCCGGCCACGGTGGCGGGGCCGTCCGAACTCGTCACCGTGCCCCCTCGGGAATCAGGGCGGACGGCACGGACGAGGGATCGCTTCGCAGGCGCTGGGCGTCTCCTGCCCGAATTTTCAACGTAGACCCGCCCCGGGGAGGGGTCAATCGGCGCGGGCCGACTGGTTCGGTTCAGGCCGCGTCGAGGGTGTCGCCGCGGGTGTCGTCGACGGTGTCGGCGCGGACGGCGAGCGCGATGCGGCGCACCGCGCGGCTGGCCCGCTGGCGGGCCGCGGCCCAGCTGATGCCGGCCCGTTCGGCGGCTGCCGCGCCTCCGGCCACACCGGGCGCGGGGGCGTAGATGTCCAGCAGCAGGCCGGCCTCGGCCGCGGTGATCGCGCCGGCGTCGGCCGCCCACGCGAGCAGCTCGGCAAGGCCGACGTCGCCGCCGTCCGCGTCGCCCGGGTCGCAGCCGAGGGCCGCGGCCAGCGTGTCCGGCTCGGTCGGCGTCTCGGCCCGGCGGTGTGCGAGCTCGCGGCTGACCGCGCCGAGGGTGTCCATGGCGATGTTCGCCGCGACCTTGGTGGGCCGCCGCTCGGTCGGGTAGGTGGCGATGACGGTCCACAGGGCGGCGACGGCGGCCTGCTCGAGGCTCTCGCGGCTATCGCGGCCGGTGTGCCCGCCGGCGATGCGGATCGCCTTGCCGAGCATCAGCTGCAGCACGGTCCGTCCCGCCAGCGCGTCGCCGTCGTGGGCGAGGCGCAGGAGGGCGAGCAGGACGGCGTCGGCGGCCGCCCGGCCGGCACCCGCCCGGGAGGCAGCGCCCGCCGTCACCGCCGCCTCGACGTCGCTCAGGTCGCGGCAGCCGGCCAGCGCCGGGTGCCCGGCGGCCCAGCGCGCGACGGCGGCGGCCGAGCCGGAGCCGTCGGCGCACAGCCGGTCCCACTCGTCGTTGAGCCGGCCGGCCACGCCGGTCCCGGTCTGCCGCCGCGCTCCCGTGATCGTGACGCTCATGCGCCCCACGATCACCGGGCACCCTTGCCCGCGGACTTGCCCGCACGCTTGCCCTCACGCTTCTGAGCTGCGGGGCAATGGTTGCCCGGACGGAACTACGGGCGACCGCCCTGGTCCTGCGCGCCCGTGCCGCGAGTCGAGACTCCCAAGTCTCGTCCATTGCTGGATGATGTTGAGGTGGACTGGGGCGACGCTGTGGAACTACGCGGTTTGGTGCAGCGGCTCCGCGCCCTTGCCTCAACGGAGTTGATGCTCGACGCCTAGAAGCGCACGGGGATCTGCCGATGAGCGGGGAACTCTTGATGGGCGTCGCTGGCTACGCCAGCAGGGCGTGGACAGCGCCGACGATGGCGGCGCGGTCGCATCCGTACAGGTCGGCTCCGCCGAACGGGTTGAACTCCAAGAGGCGCAAGCCTGCATCGGTTTCGCACACGTCCAGGACGAACACGGGATCGGGTGGCTCCACTTTGGAAGCCAGATCAGCCGCGTAGCCCCAGGCCGGATGCTCGGGTGAGAGCGCCGCCCCGGCGGTTCGACTCAGGGATGTGTAGTCGCTCCCGGCCACGACCGTCGCTCCAACGACCACGAACCGCCACTCGTGTCCGATGGTGATCTCGGGAGCGACGACTACGGGAAGGGAATCGTCGTCGTAGAAGAACCCATGGTCCAGCGCACGGAGGGTGATCTGGTCGCGCTCCAGCACGCGTCCGCTGAAGGGTTTGAGTGCGCTGTCAGGGCGGACGAAGACGCGTTGTCCGAACTCCGAGGGCGGTCCGGTCTCTACGAGGTCCCCGACTGTCGTGAGCGTATAGCGAGGCGTCACCAGGTATCTCTCAGCCCGAGGCCACCATTCGCTGCATGCGAAGCGAGCGGTTGAGCAGTACGCTCCCGGGGCCCACGGCAGCTCTCTGCCGATCCTGTCGGCGTTCCCCAACGAGCCGTGGAAGACGACGGGTCCATCCGGTCGGGGCCATCGCCCGTCGGACCACCAATCGTCATGCCACGAGACAACCCTTCCTCCGGCATCGGCGACCGCCGTAGCCAGACCTTCATGACCGTCCCGAAAGACGTCCCGCTCCAGAACCCAAGCCGTCACGGAGCAAACCGTATGGGAGTCCGGGCTCGCCAGCCCGTTCTGGAGCGAGCCGACTCCCGTCTTCGAACCCAACCATGGCTCGTCCGTCCGATGTCACAGGCGGCCGCCCTGGTCGAGCAGGGTGATGACGGCGTCGCGGGCGGCGGTGACGGTCAGGCCCGTCGTGTCGAGCACGAGGTCGGCGTCGTCCGGCTCCTCGTACGGGCTGGAGATGCCGGTGAACTCGGCGATCTCGCCGGCCCGGGCCCGCGCGTACAGGCCCTTGCGGTCGCGCCGCTCGCACTCCTCGAGCGGGGTGGCGACGTGGATCAGCAGGAAGTCGCCGTGCGCCTCGACCATCGCCCGGACCCGGGCCCGGGTGGCTGCGAACGGCGCGATGGGCGCGCACACCGCGAGGCCGCCGTGCTTGGCGATCTCGGCGGCGACGAAGCCGATGCGCTCGACGTTGCGGTCGCGGTCCTCCTTCGAGAACCCCAGCCCCGCCGACAGGTTGCGCCGCACCACGTCGCCGTCGAGCAGCGTGACGGTGCGGGTGCCGACCTCGGCGATGCGGTCGGCAACCGCCCGCGCGACCGTCGACTTGCCCGACCCGGACAGCCCGGTGAACAACAGCACCAGCCCGCGCTCCTGCGGCAGCGGCCGCCACCGGCGCCAGGCGTGCCGGCTCGCCGACGGCCAGTCGGCCGGCTCCGCGGCGGTGCCGTCGAGCCACTGTGCCAGCGCCTCGGTCCGCGGCGGCGTGGCCGGCACGACCCGGGTGGCGCCGTAGGCCACGGCGATCCGCTCGGCGAGCTCCTCGTCGCGGCCGTCGCCGTACTGCGGCGCGCGCACCACGACGACCTCGGCCCTGCGGCCGTCGCGGCGCAGCCGGTCGCGCAGCGTCAGCGTGGCCGCGACGACGTCGGCGGCGTCGGGCCCCGGCACGACCCGCGGCCCGTCGAGCACGAGCAGCAGCACCGGCTGGCCGGCCTTCGCCGTCGCCGCCTCGAGCGTGCGCAGGTCGACCGGGTCGCGGGCGACGACGGCGGCTGGGCCGGTCATGGTCACCTCGCCGGGGGCGCGCCGCAGCTCGGGGTACGGCCCGCGCGGCTCGTCGTCGTCCGCGTCGGCGACCGCGCGGCGGACCGGGCCGGTGACCGCGAGGCGGCGCTTGCGCGTGGCGGCGGTCTCGACGGTGAGGACGGCGACGGGCGCGCCCTCGGGGTCGGTGAGGGTGAGCTCGGTGCCCGGGGCGGGCTTCTTGCCCGGCAGCGGATCGAGCTCGACGGCGACGGCCGGCGGTTCCGGGGCGGCGCCGGGGACGGCGATGCCGAGCAGCGCGAGCTCGATGGTGGTGAGGGTGATCGGATCGGGGGTCAGAACAGGACCGGGGGTCGGTTCGGCGGCCACGGCGCACAGCTTAGGGCCGTCGTACGGCCGAGCCCGAAACCGTCTCAGCCCACCAGCGCGCCGACCGCCTCGTCGACCGGGGTGTCCCCGCCGACGAGTTCGAGCGTGAGCCGCGCGGTGCGCACGTCGTCCAGCAGCGCGACCAGGACGGCGGCCACGTCGTCGCGACTCACCCTGCCGCGCGGGACCGACGGCGCCAGCGCCACCGTGCCGGTGCCGGGGTCGTTCGTGAGGCCTCCGGGACGCAGCACGGTCCAGTCGAGGTCGCGGCGGCGCAGGTCGGCCTCGCTGTCGCCCTTGGCCTTCAGGTAGACCTGGAACACGTCCTCGGGGTCGGCCGGTGGCTCGGTCGTGGCGTTGATCGACGACACCAGCAGGTAACGCCGCACCCCGGCCCGCTCGGCGGCGTCGGCCAGCAGCGCCGCCGCGCCGCGGTCGACGGTGTCCTTGCGGGCCGTGCCGCTGCCCGGCCCGGCGCCGGCCGCGAACACGACGGCGTCGGCCCCGCGCACCTCGGCGGCCACCTCGTCGATCGTCGCCTTCTCGAGGTCGAGGACGACGGCCGTGGCGCCCGCGGAGGCGAGGTCGCCGGCCTGCTCGGGGTTGCGGATCAGCCCCACCGCGCTGTCGCCGCGCAGCGTGAGCAGCCGTTCCAGCCGAAGCGCGATCTGGCCGTGTCCGCCTGCGATGACCACCTGCATTCGGCGTAGGTTAATGCATCGCCTACGCTCGCGCGGGTGAGAGCACTCGTCAAGGCCGGACCCGGCGCCGGACTGGAGCTGACCGACGTCTCGATGCCGGTGGTGGGTGCGGGTGAGGCGCTGGTCCGCGTGCTGCGCACCGGCATCTGCGGCACCGATCTGCACATCGTGAACTGGGACCCGTGGGCGCAGGCGAACATCACGCCGCCGCTCGTCGTGGGGCACGAGTTCGTCGGCGAGGTGGTCGAGGTCGGGCCGGGCAGCCGCGGCGTCCAGGTGGGCGACGTCGTCAGCGGCGAGGGCCACATCGTCTGCGAGCGGTGCCGGCACTGCCGGGCCGGACAGCGGCACCTGTGCCCGAACACCGAGGGCATCGGCGTGCACCGCGACGGCGCGTTCGCCGAGTTCATCGCCATGCCGGCCGGCAACCTGTGGCGTCACCCCGACGGCATCGACCTCGACGCCGCCGCCATCTTCGACCCGTTCGGCAACGCCGTGCACACCGCGCTGAAGTTCCCCGTGCACGGCGAGGACGTGCTCGTGGCCGGCGCCGGTCCCATCGGCATCATGGCGGCGCTGGTCGCCAAGCACGCGGGCGCCCGCAACGTCGTCATCACCGACGTGAACCCGTACCGCCTCGAGCTGGCCGGCCGCCTGGGCGCGGGAACCACCGTCGACGTCCGGAAGACCACGCTCGAAGAGGTCCGCCAGCAGCTCGGCATGGCCGAGGGGTTCGACGTCGGCATGGAGATGTCCGGCGACCCGACCGCGCTGCACGACATGATCGAGGGCATGGCCAACGGCGGGCGCATCGCCATGCTCGGCCTGCCGTCGAAGGAGAGCACGGTCGACTGGTCGCGCATCGTGCTGCGCATGCTCACCATCAGCGGCATCTACGGCCGCGAGATGTACGAGACCTGGTACCAGGCCTCCGTCCTCGTGACGGCGGGCGTCGACATCTCGCGCGTGGTGACGCACCGGTTCCCGGCGGCCGACTTCGAGGCGGCCTTCGAGGCGGCCGGCAGCGGGCACAGTGGCAAAGTCATCATCGAGTGGGCCGCGAAGTAGGACGGAGGCAGTCGTCATGGTGTACGGAGCGATGCGCGACGAGCTGCGCAAGAAGCTCGACGAGATCCGGTCGGCCGGGCTCTACAAGCCCGAGCACGTCATCGGCAGCCCGCAGAGCGCCCGCGTCACCCTGGCCGACGGGCGCTCCGTCCTCAACATGTGCGCCAACAACTACCTCGGCCTGGCCGACGACCCCGGTCTCATCGCCGCCGCGAAGGCGGGGCTGGACCAGTGGGGCTTCGGTATGGCGTCGGTGCGGTTCATCTGCGGCACGCAGACCATCCACACCGAGCTGGAGCGGAACATCTCGTCGTTCCTGGGGACCGAGGACACCATCCTGTACGGCTCCTGCTTCGACGCCAACGGCGGACTCTTCGAGACGCTGCTCGGCCCCGAGGACGCCGTCATCTCCGACGCCCTCAACCACGCCAGCCTCATCGACGGCATCCGGCTGTCGAAGGCGCGCCGGCTGCGCTACGCCAACGCCGACATGGCCGAGCTCGAGGCGCGGCTGAAGGAGTCGGCCGATGCGCGGTTCCGGCTCATCGCGACCGACGGCGTGTTCTCCATGGACGGCTACCTCGCGCCGCTGGACAAGATCTGCGACCTGGCCGAGCAGTACGACGCCCTGGTCATGGTCGACGACTCGCACGCGGTCGGGTTCATCGGCGAGAACGGCGGCGGGACACCGGAGCACTTCGGCGTGCGCGACCGCGTCGACATCGTCACCGGCACCCTCGGCAAGGCCCTCGGCGGGGCGAGCGGCGGCTACACCTCCGGCCGCGCCGAGATCGTCGAGTACCTGCGGCAGCGCTCGCGCCCGTACCTCTTCTCCAACTCCGTCGCGCCGTCCATCGTGACGGCGGCCTCGGCGGTGCTGGAACGGCTGGTGTCGGGCGGCGACCTGCGGGCGAAGCTGCGCGAGAACACGTCGTTCTTCCGGGCCGAGATGACATCGCTGGGGTTCGACGTCCTCCCCGGCGAGCACCCGATCGTGCCGGTCATGATCGGCGACGCGTCGCGGGCCGCCCGGCTGTCGGAGCTGCTCTTCGCCGAGGGCGTCTATGCGGTCAGCTTCAGCTACCCCGTGGTCCCGCACGGTGCCGCGCGCATCCGCACACAGGTGTCGGCGGCGCACTCGTTGGACGACCTGCGCGCCGCGACGCAGGCCTTCGTCCGCGCCCGCGCCGCGCTGGACTGAGCTCTTGAGGTTCGTGGTGTTGGGTTGGGTGGCCCCGTCCCCCTGCTGCCCAGTGTCGTAGCCGCGAATCCGCGCCTCAAGCGGACCGGTGGGCGCTGCGCGCCCCGGGGGTCCGCTTGACCCGCGGCTCCGCGGCCAAGAACCTGGCAGCTATCAGGGGGACGGGAGTCTGGCGACGGGTGGGTGGTCGGCAGGTCTGCTTGGTCCTGGGTGTGGCGCGCGTCCTGGGTGTGAGTCGCGCTGTTGGGGCCGATTCGGCTGTTTCGCGCGCGTCAGACCCAGGAGGTGGCGGTGTGGGGAGGGAGTTCTTCCCGCTATGGCGGGGAGAACTCCCTCCTGACGTGTGTCGTGGGCGGGTTACTGCTGCCAGAGCGGTAGTAACTCTCCCGCGACGCCTCGTGGCGGTCCGCGATGTGGGATTTCGGGGCGTTTTCTGGGCCGCCCACCACGATTACCCGAGCCTCGACACGCCTGCAATCGTGTTGGGGCTCGGGTAATCGTGGTGATGTAGCGGATCGTTGATGATCATCGCTGGCCACAGGCCACCAAAACGGGGCGAAACGGACACGGAGGGGGAGGGAGGGGCGAGGCGGAGCCCACGTCGCCACCCCGGCAGAACCTCAGCCCCGAGCGCCGGGGCCGTCCTCGACGTCGACCTCGTCGCCGTGGAGCAGCTCGCCGCAGTGTGAGCACCGGACCTCGGCGTGCACGTGCTTCCCACACGAGCGATGCCGCAGCAGCGTCGGCGGCCCGGCCTCCCCGGCCGTCCAGCGATCGCCCCACGCGCTGATCACCATCAGGACCTCGGTGAGCTCCAGCCCCTTCTGTGTCAGCACGTACTCGTAACGCGCAGGGCGGTCGGAGTACGGCCGCCGTTCCAGCACACCGTTCCGGACCAGCCAGGACAGCCGCTCGGTGAGCACCTTCCGCGAGATCCCGAGGTCTCGCTGGAGCTCGTCGAAGCGGCGGATGCCGACCCAGACATCGCGGATGATCAGCGGCGACCAGGGTTCGCCGGCGATGTCGAGCGTCCGCGCGATCGAGCACACCATGTCGCCGAAGTCGGTCCGCTGCACGGCGCCACCTCCAGACCAGTCAGTTGCTTCAAGGAACTTACTCCGTTAGCGTCAGTTTCTTCAAGGAACTCACGAAGGAGGACGGACGATGCAGTTACCGCCGATCGTGACCCAGGACGCCTGGCAGGACGCCCGCGAGCACCTGCTCGAGAAGGAGAAGGCCGCCACCCGGGCCCTCGACGCACTGGCGGCGGAGCGTCGTCGGCTGCCGATGACCCGGTTCGCCGGCGACTACGACCTGACCGGCCCGGATGGCCCGCGCACACTGCCGGACCTGTTCGAGGGTCGCCGCCAGCTGGTCGTCTACCAGATGATGGACAACGGCCCCGACGACTACTGCGAGGGCTGCGCGGCCGTCATGGACAGCGTCGGGCACCTGGCCCACCTGAACGCCCGCGACACCACGTTCGCCGTGGTGAGCGACATGCCGATCGAGCAGCTGACGGCGTACTGGCGGCGTATGGAGTGGGCCATCCCGTTCTACTCGTCGCGCGACAGCACGTTCGCGGCCGACTGCGGCGCCGCCAGCGGATTCGCGCTGACGGTGTTCCTGCGCGACGGCGACGACGTCTACCGGACCTACAGCACCACGGCCCGCGGCGTGGACCACCTGCGGTTCGAGTTCACCATCCTCGACCTCACCCCGCTCGGCCGGCAGGAGACGTGGGAGGACACGCCCGCCGGCCGGCCGCAGACCGCGCCCTACGAGTGGTGGCGCCTGCACGACGAGTACGCCTCGGCCGAGGTCACCCCGTGACGCCCACGACCGAGTTCCTGTTCCGGCCCGAGGACGCCACCCCGATGAGCACCGACGAGGCCGACCTGATGCCGTGGCCGGCCGCCGCCGAGCAGTTCGCCGCCGCGCCGAAGTACTGGCTGGCGACGGGGCGTGCGGACGGCCGGCCGCACGTGATGCCGGTGCTCGGCGTCTGGCTCGGTGCCACGCTCGCCATCAGCTGCCGGCCGGGCTCGGTCAAGGGCCGCAACCTGCTCCGCGACGGCGCCGGCGGCGGTGGTCATTGCGTCGTCACCGCGGCGACGGACCTCGGCGACCTCGTGCTCGAGGGCACCGCCCGCCACGTCACCGGCCTCGCCCGGCAGGACGCCGTCGCCGCCGCGTTCGCCGCGACGTACGACTGGCGGTTCGCCCTGCGCGACGGCCGGATCTTCGACGACAGCCTGCCGGGCTCGCCGGAGTACGCGTTCTTCGAGATCACGCTGGCCAAGGCCTTCGGTTACGGCCCCGACGGGCTGACGGCGACCCGCTGGCGGTTCTGATCGTCCTCGAGGGCCCCGGTCAGCCGGGCGCCCTCGATGTCGACGTCGGGCAGCAGCCGGTCCAGCCACCGCGGCAGCCACCACGCCCGCTCGCCGACCAGCGCCAGCACCGCCGGCACGATGGTCATCCGCACCACGAAGGCGTCGACGGCGATCGCGACGGCGAGGGCGAAGCCCAGCTGCCGGACGTCGGCCGCCTCGTGGAACACGAACCCGCCGAAGACGCTGATCATGATGATCGCCGCCGCGGTGACCACACGCGCGCCGTGCCCGAACCCCGTCGTGACGGCCCGCAGCGCCGGCTCGCCGTGCACGTACGCCTCGCGCATCCGCGTCACCAGGAACACCTCGTAGTCCATGGCCAGGCCGAACACGATGCCGACCACGATGATCGGGAGCATGCTGTTGATCATGCCGACCTCCTCGACGCCGAGGCCGGTCAGCCAGCCCCACTGGAACGCCGCGACCATCGCGCCGAACGTCGCGGCCATGGTCAGCAGGAACCCGAGCGTCGCCTTCACCGGCACGACCAGTGACCGGAACGCGAGCATGAGCAGCAGGAACGACAGGCCGACGACCACCAGCAGGTACGGCAGCAGGGCCGCGGACATCCGCTCGGAGAAGTCGATGAAGAGCGCCGTCATGCCGGTCACCAGCACCCGCGCACCGTCGGGGGCGTCGTCGCCGCCGAACGAGGACCGGATCGCCTCGACCAGCCGCTCGGTCTCCGGACTGCTGGGACCGCCCTCGGGGACGACGGTGACGACGGCGGTCCGGCCCGCCTCGTCCGGCTCCGGCGGCGTGACGAGCGCGACGCCGTCGAGACCCTGCAGTCCCTCCGCCACCGACGCGGCCGCTGCCTCGACGCCGACGGAGCCGCCG
The DNA here is from genome assembly GCF_014204975.1 of Jiangella mangrovi. Taxonomy (NCBI): domain Bacteria; kingdom Bacillati; phylum Actinomycetota; class Actinomycetes; order Jiangellales; family Jiangellaceae; genus Jiangella; species Jiangella mangrovi. The sequence continues at coordinate 832,627 of NZ_JACHMM010000001.1, read as the reverse complement.
CTGCCGCCGTCGACCAGCACCAGCAACGGCCCGTTGAAGCCCGGCCCGAAGCCCTCGGCGGTGAGGTCGTAGGCCTGCCGCTGGGTGGAGTCGGCCGGGTAGGTGCCCTCGTCGGGCAGGCCGAACCGGACGTCCAGCATCGGTAGCGCGAGCACGGCGAGACCGGCGACGCTCGCCGTCACCGCCACGACCGGGTGCCGGGTGACCAGCCCGGCCCACCGGGTGCTCAGGCGCGGCGCGTCGTCGTCCTCGGGGTCGGTGGCCCGGGACCGCAGCCCGGGCAGGCGCGCCAGCATCCGCCGTCCGGCGAAACCGAACAGCGCCGGCAGCAGGGTCAGCGCGATGACGACGGCGATCGCGACGGTGACGGCCGCGGCGAGGCCCATCTCGGTCAGCATCGGGATGCCCACGACGGTCAGCCCGGCCAGCGCGATCACGACCGTGAGCCCGGCGAACACGACCGCGGTGCCGGCGGTGCCGATGGCCCGGCCGGCGGCCTCGTCGCCGGGGAGGCCCGTGGCCAGCTCGTGCCGGTACCGCGAGGCGATGAACAGCGCGTAGTCGATGCCGACGGCCAGGCCGAGCATGGTGGCGAGGATCGGAGTGATGGTGCTGAGGTCGACGAACGCCGTGGCCGCGGTGACCAGTGCGACGCCCACGCCGACGCCGACGATGCCGGTGAGCAGCGGCATGCCCGCCGCGATCAGCGACCCGAACGTGATGACCAGCACCAGCGCGGCGACGGCGATGCCGAGCAGCTCGCCGCCCAGCTCCGGCTCCGGCTCCGCCGCGGTGCCGCCCAGCTCGACCCGCAGGCCGGACTCGCGGGCGGTCTCGACGGCGTCGTCGAGCGTCTCGCGGGCCTTCGGTTCGAGCGAGAAGAAGTCGACGGCGTAGGTGACCTCGGCCAGCGCGATCCGCCCGTCCTCGGAGACCAGACCGGCCGTGAACGGATCGACGACGGCGGCCACCTGCGGCCCGGCGTCGATCCGCGCGACCGCGTCGGTGATCGCCTGCTCGTGGGCGGGGTCGGTGACGGTGCCGCCGTCGGGCGCCGCGAACACCAGCCGGGCCGCCGCGCCGTCGGGGGAGGAGCCCGGGAACCGCTCCTGCAGCAGGTCGAACGCCTCCTGCGACTCGGTGCCCGGGATCGCGAACGAGTCCGACGTCGGGTTGGACAGCGTGGCCGCCGCCAGTCCGGCCAGCACGATCACCGCCAGCCAGATCGCTCCGACCAGCCGGCGGGAGCGGTAGGAGAACCGCCCGATCCGGTACAGCAGGGTTGCCACGACATCCTCCGACAGTGACTCGGTGTAGAAGGTTCCTTGTTTCTGAGAGTAACTGTCATAATGCGGGTCGCACAAGACCGATCAGATTTCGAGAAGCGGTGGTCGCCGCTGGGTCCGTAGCGTGAACGTGTCACCAGGGAACGCGTCGAGGGAGAGTCCGATGAGCACCGAGAAGAGCTACGACGGCTTCGACGAGGCCGAGCGCGCCGCAATGAAGGAGCGGGCCAAGGAGCTCAAGAAGAAGAAGGGCAAGGTCGATCCCGAGGCCGACCTGCTGGAGAAGATCGCCGAGATGCCCGACGAGGACCGCGTGCTCGCCGAGCGCATCCACGCCCTCATCAGCGCCGAGGTGCCCGAGCTCACGCCGCGGACCTGGTACGGCCAGCCCGCCTACGCCAAGGACGGCAAGGTCCTCTGCTTCTTCCAGGCGGCGGCGAAGTTCGGCACCGACTACGCGACGTTCGGCTTCAACGAGGCGCCGCTGCTCGACAACGGCACCATGTGGCCGACGGCGTTCGGCCTGCGCAAGCTGTCGGCCGAGAACGAGAAGCAGCTGGTCGCGCTGGTGAAGCAGGCCGCCGGACTCTAGAGCTCGGCGAGCAGCGCCGCGACCAGCCGGGCCCGCTCGGCCATCGACGCGACGACCACCTGCTCGTGGACGGCGTGCGCGCCGGCGCCGCGCGGGCCGAACCCGTCGAGCGTCGGCACGCCGAGCGCGCCGGTGGTGTTGGTGTCGGCGCCGCCCGCGGCCGGGGCGCCGTCGATGTCCTGGCCGACGCTCGCTGCCGCTTGTCGCACCGTGGCGAGCAGTGCGGCCGTCGCCTCGCCCGCCGACCACGCCGGCCGCCGCGACATGACCTCGGCGGTCACCGCGGCGCCGGACCTGATGGGGCGCAGCGACGTCAGGCCGTCGAGCACCACCCGCTCGGACTCGGCGTCGGCGAAGCGCAGCCCGATGTCGGCGCGCGCCGCGGCCGGGACGACGTTGGTGCGTCCGCCGCCGGCGACGGTCCCGACGTTGCACAGCACGTTCCCGGGCGCGTGCCGGACGATCGAGCGCACCAGGATCAGCTGGTCGACCAGCTCGTCGACGGCGGAGACGCCCGACTCGGGGTCGAGCGCCGCGTGCGACTCGACCCCCTCGACCGCCAGCCGCAGCCGCGTACTGCCGCGCCGGCCCGCCTTCAGGGTTCCGTCCGGGTGCGGCGACTCGAACCCCAGGGCGGCGACGGCGTCAGCTGCGGCCTCGGTGACCAGGGCGGACGACGTCGGCGAGCCGACCTCCTCGTCGGCCACGACGACGACCCGCACCGGTGGGTGGGCACCGGCGGTGCCGGCCAGTTCGAGCGCCGTCTCCATGACGACCAGGCCGCTCTTCATGTCGTAGGCGCCCGGCCCGTGCGCGACGCCGTCGTCGACCCGCCACGGCATGACGCCGTCGAGCTGACCGGCCGGCCACACCGTGTCGTGATGGCCGAGGAACAGCACCGGCGCCGCGCCGGCCCTCGCGCCCCGCCCGGGGTGCTCCATGACCAGGTGGTCGCCGGTGTCCGACGCGACCCGGCGCACCGTCGCGCCCAGCTCGCGGTGCCGCGCCAGCAGGACCTCACCGAACGCGTCGAGGCGGGCGGGGTCGCCGGTGGGGGTCTCGTGGCGGACGTAGGTCTCGAGCCGGGCGAGCATCGCGCCGAGGTCGGGTGCGGTACCGTTCATCTCGCCACTATACGATTCGTATCCGTGGTCATGGCGTCGTCAGTAGGGTGTTCAGTAGATGACTTACGAATCAGATCACCCGCAGGTTGAGCGGCTCACGTCCGCGGCCGACCTCGCCGGCGCCGCCCGCCTCTACCGCGAGGTCTTCGGCTACCAGGACCCGGCGCACTCGGTGAACCCGCGGCTGCTCGCCTCGCTGGCGGCCAACGGCGGCTCGGTGGTCGGCGTCCGGGGCGACGACGGCGCACTGGTGGCGTTCGCGTACGGGTTCGTCGGCATCGACGGCGGCGAGGTCTACCACTACTCGCAGGCCGCGGTCGTCGACGCGAAGCACCAGGGGCTGGGCCTCGGCCGCGCGCTCAAGCGCGGCCAGCGCGAGGTCGCCCTGGCCTGCGGGCAGACCCGGATGCGCTGGTCGTTCGACCCGTCGGTCACCCGCAACGCGCACTTCAACCTCGACGTGCTGGGAGCGGTCGGGCGGTGGTTCCGGGCCGACTTCTTCGGGCTGCCCGGCACCGACCGCCTCATCGTCGACTGGGACCTCGACGACGAGCGGCGCGCCCGCGAGGCGCCGGCCCCGGCCGGGCTGCCCGCCGACCTCGCCGACCCCGCCGGCTGGCTGCGACCCCGTCCGTCCGGCCCCGACACCTGGCTGCCGCTGCCGATCGAGGCCGGTCCCGAGCAGCGGCGTGAGCTGGGCGCCGTCGTCGGCGGGCTCATCGACGACGGCTCCGTCGCCACATCGTGCGTGGTGGTGTCGCCGTCGACCGCCGCCTATCGCTTCGCCCGGGTCGCGCCATGAGCGCCGCCGAGGAGCTGACCAGCCCGTCGCAGCGCTTCGGCGCGCGGCTGCAGCGGCCGTCGTCGTCGGCGGCGCTGCAGGCGCGGGTCATCGAGCAGGAGACGCGGACGCTGGCCGAGGCGCTCGAGAAGGTGGCGGCCGACGGGTCGGTGGCGGCGGCGGCCGCTTCGGTCGTGGCCGCGCGGCGCCGGTTCGTCGCGGGCACCGGCAAGTCGTTCGCCTACGCGTCGCTGCTGGCCGTCGACCTGTCGGCCGGCCTGTCCAACGTGACGCTGGTCGACGGCACGCTGGTGCGGCACCTCGACGTGCTGGCCGACGTCCGCGACACCGACGTGCTGGTCGCGGTGTCGCTGCGCCGGTACCGCCGCGAGACCGTCGCCCTGGCCGAGCGGTTCGCGGCCGCAGGGGGCGCCGTCGTCGCCGTCACCGACAGTGCTTCGTCGCCGCTGGTTCCCGTGGCCGGCCAGTCGATCGTCGTGCCCACCGCCAGCGCCTCGTTCGCCGACTCGCCGACCGCCGTCGCCGCCGTCCTGCACCTGCTGGCCACTCTCACGACCGCCAGCGCCAAGGGCGCCCGCCGCCGGCTGGCCGAGCGCGACCGGCTCGCCCGCGACCTCGACCTCTACTGGGAGGACTGACCGTGCGCGTCACCCATGCGTCGCTGCACCTGGTGCGGCTGCCGCTGGTGCACCGGTTCCGCACCAGCTCGCACGCCAAGGACCACCTCGAGCACATCCTGGTGCGGCTCACCGACGAGTCCGGCGCCGTCGGCTGGGGCGAGATCGCGTCGCCGTCGGATCCCTTCTACTCGCCCGAGACGGCGGACACCTGCTGGCTGGTGGCGTCGCGGTATCTGCTGCCGGCCGTGGTCGGTTCTCGGTGGGACGACCCGGCCGAGGTGGCCGGGCTGTGGACGAAGGTGCGGGGTCACCGGTTCGCCAAGGCCGGCGTCGACATGGCGGCCTGGGCGCTGTGGTCGCAGTCCGGCGGGGTGTCGCTGGCCCGCGCGCTCGGCGGCGTTCGCGGGTCGGTGGTCGCGGGGGTGTCCCTGGGCATCGAGCCGTCCGTCGACGACCTGCTCGCGGAGGTGGCCAAGCAGGTCGAGGCCGGCTACCCGCGGGTGAAGCTGAAGATCGCGCCCGGCTGGGACGTCGAGCCGGTTCGGGCCGTGCGGTCGGCGTTCCCGTCGCTGTCGCTGCACGTGGACGCGAACGGCGCGTACGGCGAGTCGTCGGCTGAGTTGGCGGCGTTGCGGGCCCTGGACGACCTCGGGCTGACCATGATCGAGCAGCCGTTCGCGCCGCGGAACCTGCTCGCCCATGCGGCCCTGCAGCGCGACATTTCGACGCCGGTCTGCCTGGACGAGTCCATCGAGGTGCTCGACGACCTGCGGGTGGCGGTCGTGCTGGGCGCGCTCAAGGTGCTCAACATCAAGGTGTCGCGCATGGGCGGGCTGGGAGCGGCCGTCGCCGCGCACGACCTCGCGGCCGAGCACGACATCCCGGTCTGGTGCGGCGGCATGCACGAGTTCGGCATCGGCCGGGCCGCCAACGTCGCGCTGTCGAGCCTGCCCGGCTTCACGCTGCCGTCCGACGTGTCGGCGTCGGACAAGTACTACGAGCGTGACGTGGTGGTGCCGCCCATCACCGCCTCCGCGGGCGTGGTGGAGGTGCCGACGGGGCCCGGCCTCGGCCACGACGTCGACGAGGACTTCCTCGCCTCGGTCACCGTCCGCTCGACGACGGTCTCGGCCTGAGGTTCTGCGGGGGTCGTGGGGTTGTGTTGGGTTCCCCCGTCCCCCTGCTGCCCATTCTCTTAAGCCGCGCGGGTGCCCTCAAGTCCGCGCGCTCTGGTGTTGAGTCGCTGCTGTGCTGGGGGCGCTTGGACTTGACCGCACCCGCGCGGCCCAAGAACTCTGGCAGCTATCAGGGGGACGGGGGAGTCTGGCGACGGGTGCGGGGTCGGCGTGCCTGCTGACGTCCACGATGTGGGATTTGGGGGGCGTTTTCTGGGCCGCCCACCACGCTTACCCGAGCCTCATCACGCCTACAACCGTGTTGAGGCTCGCGTAAGCCTCATGATGTAGCGGATCGTTGATGATCATCGCTGTCCACAGGCCACCAAGGCGGGACGAAACGGACACGGAAACCGCGAGGCGTGCCCAGGGTCTCCCCGTCCCCTGATAGCTGCCAGGTTCTTGGCCGCGGGACCGCGGGTCAAGTCCGTCTCTCCGGCGCGAAGCGCCTCTATCGTCGGACTTGAGGCGCGGTTGCGCGGCTAAGAGACTGGGCAGCAGGGGGACGGGGAGCCCCGCCACCACCCGGCAGAACCTCATCACCCCGGCCTGCCCTGAGGCAGAGTGAAGAACTAGCTGGTCAGGGCCCGGTCTCTGGGTTGTCCCCAGCAAGGAACCGGGGGATTCCCCCAGGGCGAATCGGGGGCTTTCCGGGTTACCGCGAGTTCCCGTCCCGGCGAGAGTGAGACCGACCTCACCGACTCTGCCGACGGGACGCACCATGACCACGACCCTGCCGCTCGACCGGCCACCCGCACCGACCCCGCCACTGCCTCCGCCGCCCAGCCGCGGCCTCGTCGTGCGCGTCGCCCGCTGGAGTGCGACCCACAAGTGGCTGGCCCTCGTTCTCTGGCTCGCCTTCGTCGCCGCCGCGATCGTCGGTGGCGGCGCCGTCGGCACGAAGGAGGTGGAGGACGGCGACAGCGGCGTCGGCGCCTCGGCCGGTGCCGACAAGGCGCTCATGCAGGCCGACTTCGACGACCCGGTCACCGAGTCCGTGCTGGTCCAGTCGGCCGGCGGGGGCGCCGTCGACACCGGCTCGGACGCTGTCGGCACGCTCACCGCGAACCTGGCCGCCGCACCCGGCGTCGCATCCGTCGGCGAGCCGCAGGTGTCCGAGGACGGCACCGCGGCCCTCTACGAGGTGACGCTCGACGTCCCCGAGGGGACCGACGCCGAGGAGGAGGACGCCGCCAGCGCGGCCGCCGCCGAGATCGGCCAAGCCATCGACGCCAGCAGCGATGAGAGCCTCGTCGTCGGCCAGGTCGGCGACGCGAGCCTGGGCGACGCGCTGGACAAGGTCTACGAGGACGACCTGCAGCGCGCCGAGTACCTGTCGCTGCCGGTCAGTCTGCTCATCATGCTCGTCGTGTTCGGCGCGCTGATCGCCGCCGCGGTGCCGGTGCTGCTGGCGCTGTCGTCGGTGGTTGCGGCCATGGGACTCTCGGCGTTCGCGTCGTACGTGGTGCCGTCGACCGACATCCTGGCGTCGGTCGTGCTGCTCGTCGGCATGGCCGTCGGCGTCGACTACTCGCTGTTCTACGTCCGCCGCGAGCGCGAGGAGCGCGAGAAGGGCCGCGGCACCATGGACGCGGTCGCGGTCGCCGCCGCGACGTCCGGGCGCGCGGTCGTCGTGTCCGGGCTCGCCGTCATCATCGCGATGGCCGGCATGTTCTTCGCCGGCGAGGCGACCTTCCAGTCGCTGGCCGTGGGCACCATCCTGGTCGTCGCGGTGGCCGTCGTCGGCTCCGTCACGGCGCTGCCGGCGCTGCTCTCGATCTTCGGCCGCTGGATCGACCGGCCGCGGATCCCGCTGCTGTGGCGGCTGCGCAAGCGCGACGGCAGCGAGCCGCGCGTGTGGCGCGCCATCCTCGGCCCGGTGCTGCGGCACCCGAAGACGGCGCTGACGGCGGGCCTGCTGGCGCTGCTCGCGCTGGCCGCCCCGGCGATCGGCATGAAGCTCTCGCAGCCCGGCATCTCCGACCTGTCCAAGGACGTGCCGGCGGTGCAGACCTACGACGCGATCACGACGGCGTTCCCGTCCGAGGGCGCCGCGCACGACATCGGCGTCTGGACGCCCGACGGCTCGCCGCTGGACCAGAACGCCGTCGACGCCGCCGTCGCGCAGCTGAGCGACACCGTCGCCGCCGACCCGGAGTTCGCCGCGGCCGACGGCCTGGTCGCCGACTACTCGGTCGACGGCTCCGTCGCCGAGATCACCGTCCCCGTCCCGTACGAGCACGACGACGACCGCGCCGAGGCCTCGCTGCAGACGCTGCGCGACGACCTGGTCCCGGCCGCCTTCGACGACCTGCCCAACACGGAAAGCGGCGTCACCGGCATGACGGCGGGCAACGTCGACTTCCGCGGCCTGCTGGCCGACCGGATGCCGATCGTCATCGGGTTCGTCCTGCTCATGACCATCGTCGTGCTGGTGATGGCGTTCCGGTCGCTGGCCGTGGCGCTGACCGCGGCGGGCCTGAACCTGCTATCCGTCGCCGCGTCCTACGGTCTGCTCACGCTGGTGTTCCAGAACAGCTGGGCCGAGGGGCTGCTGGGCTTCGAGTCGACCGGCGCGATCATCACCTGGCTGCCGCTGTTCCTCTTCGTGATCCTGTTCGGCCTGTCGATGGACTACCACGTGTTCGTCGTCAGCCGGATCCGCGAGGGCGCCAAGGCCGGCATGACGACGCGAGAGGCGGTGCGCACCGGCATCATCCGCTCCGCCGGCGTCGTCACCAGCGCTGCCATCGTCATGGTCGCCGTCTTCTCGATCTTCGCGACGCTCGGCGCCATCGACTTCAAGCAGATGGGCGTGGGCCTGGCCGCGGCGATCCTCATCGACGCGACCATCGTCCGGGCAGTGCTGCTGCCGTCGATCATGGTGCTGCTGGGGGAGCGCAACTGGTGGCTCCCGAAGCCGCTGAAGCGCCTTCCGGCACTGGATCACTGACGCCGTTTCCATGATCATGTCCCCTCGCGGTCGCTGCGGCGCCGCGAGGGGACATGATCATGAGTCGAGGGTCGCGACTCTGTCGGCGAGACGTCGTAAGCTCGTAGTACCCCCCACCCCAGCAGGTGTGGGGGGCATGTCTGCGTGCCCGGAAGGTCCACATGAGTCTCAGCGGCCTGCTGTCCGCCCTGCTCGGCGACGACGGCGACCCCACCCTGCGCTCGGCCGTCGCCGACGCGCGCACGGGCGCGGTCACCGCCCTCGACCTCACCGCGCCGCCGGCGCTGCGCCCGTTCGTGGCCGGCGCCATCGCGGCCGACGGCGTGGGTGCGGGCCGGACGGTGCTCGCCGTCACCGCCACCGGGCGCGAGGCCGAGGACCTCGCCACCGAGCTGCGCTGCCTGCTGCCGCCGGAGTCCGTCGTCGAGTACCCGGCCTGGGAGACGCTGCCGCACGAGCGCCTCTCGCCGCGCAGCGACACCGTCGGGCGCCGGCTGGCGGTGCTGCGCCGCCTGGTCCACCCCGATGACGAGTCCGGCGGGCCGGTCAAGGTGGTCGTCGCGCCGGTGCGCAGCGTGCTGCAGCCGCAGGTCGCCGGCCTGGCCGACCTCCGTCCCGTCGCACTGCGCCCCGGCGACGACGTCAGCCTCGACTCCGTCGTGGAGCAGTTGGCCGCGGCCGCGTACGTGCGCGTCGACCTCGTGGAACGACGGGGCGAGTTCGCCGTCCGCGGCGGCATCGTCGACGTCTTCCCGCCCACCGAGGAGCACCCGCTGCGGGTCGACTTCTGGGGCGACACCGTCGAGGAGGTGCGGTACTTCACCGTCGCCGACCAGCGCTCGACCGACGTCGCCGAGCACGGCCTGTGGGCGCCGCCGTGCCGCGAGCTGCTGCTGACCGACGACGTCCGCCGGCGTGCGGCCGCGCTCGCCGACGCCCACCCCGAGCTGGGCGAGATGCTCGAGAAGATCGCCGCCGGCATCGCCGTCGAGGGCATGGAGTCGCTGGCGCCCGTGCTGGTCGACCGCATGGAGATGCTCGTCGACCTGCTGCCGGCCGGCACCCACGTGCTGGTCTGCGACCCCGAGCGGGTCCGAACCCGGGCGCACGACATGGTCGCCACCAGCCAGGAGTTCCTCGACGCGTCGTGGGCGGCGGCGGCCGGCGGCGGCAAGGCACCCATCGACCTCGGCGCGGCGGCGTACCACACGCTCGGCGACGTCCGGGCGCAGGCGATCCGCCAGGGGCTGCCGTGGTGGAGCCTCAGCTCGTTCGGGCTGGGCTCGGCCGACGGCGTCAGCGGTCCCGACGGCGACGGCGCGCGTCCGGCGCGTGCCGAGAAGGAGGACCTCGACGCCGACCTGTACGCCGTCGACCTCGGCGAGGACATGGTCACCGCCGGCGCCGTCGACACCCGCGAGCTCGACGTCCGCCCGGCCGAGACCTACCGCGGCGACACCAAGCGCGCCGTCGCCGACCTCTCCGGCTGGCTGGCCACCGGCGGCCGCGCCGTCCTCGTCACCGGCGGCCACGGCACCGCCGAGCGCGTCGTCGAGGTCCTGGGCGAGTCCGAGGTGCCCGCCCGCTACACCGAGCACGTCGACACCGCGCCGGAGCCGGGCGTCGTTCTCGTCACCACGGGCGGGCTGAAGCACGGCTTCGTCGCCCAGGCCGCAGCGCTCGCCGTCCTCACTGAAGACGACCTCACCGGCCAGCGGGTGTCCACCAAGGGCACCACCCGCATGCCCAGCCGCCGGCGCAACCAGGTCGACCCGCTCCAGCTCAAGCCAGGCGACTACGTCGTCCACGACCAGCACGGCGTGGGGCGGTACGTCGAGATGACCAGCCGGACGGTGCAGGGCGCCACCCGCGAGTACCTCGTGGTCGAGTACGCCGCGTCCAAGCGCGGCCAGCCGGCCGACCGCCTGTACGTCCCGACCGACCAGCTCGAGCAGGTCACCAAGTACGTCGGCGGCGACGCCCCGCACCTCGACCGCATCGGCGGCAGCGACTGGGCCAAGCGCAAGGGCCGCGCCCGCAAGGCGGTCAAGGAGATCGCGGCCGAGCTGATCAAGCTGTACGCCGCGCGCCAGGCCGCGCCGGGGCACGCGTTCGGCCAGGACACCCCCTGGCAGCGCGAGCTCGAGGACGCCTTCCCCTACGTCGAGACCGCCGACCAGCTGTCGACCATCGACGAGGTCAAGGCCGACATGGAGCGCGAGATCCCCATGGACCGCGTCATCGCCGGCGACGTCGGCTACGGCAAGACCGAGATCGCCGTCCGGGCCGCGTTCAAGGCGGTGCAGGACGGCAAGCAGGTCGGCGTGCTCGTGCCCACCACGCTGCTGGTCGGGCAGCATCTCGCCACGTTCTCCGAGCGGTTCGCGCCGTTCCCCGTCACCATCCGGGCGCTGTCGCGGTTCCAGTCCGACAGCGAGGCCGCCGAGACCATCGAGGGGCTGCTCGACGGCAGCGTCGACGTCGTCATCGGCACCCACCGGCTCATCACCGGCGACGTCCGGTTCAAGGACCTCGGCCTGCTCATCGTCGACGAGGAGCAGCGCTTCGGCGTCGAGCACAAGGAGAAGCTGAAGCACCTGCGCGCCAACGTCGACGTGCTGACCATGTCGGCGACGCCGATCCCGCGCACGCTCGAGATGTCCATCACCGGCATCCGCGACATGAGCGTCATCACCACCCCGCCCGAAGAGCGCCACCCCGTCCTCACCTACGTCGGCGGCTACGACGAGAAGCAGGTCGGCGCGGCCATCCGGCGCGAGCTGATGCGCGACGGCCAGGCGTTCTTCGTGCACAACCGGGTCGAGACCATCGAGAAGGTCGCGGCCCGGCTGCGCGAGCTGGTGCCCGAGGCGCGGGTGGCGACGGCGCACGGCCAGATGGGCGAGCACGCGCTCGAGCAGGTCATCAACGCGTTCTGGCACCGCGAGATCGACGTCCTGGTGTGTACGACCATCGTCGAGACCGGCCTCGACATCTCCAACGCCAACACCCTCGTCGTCGACCGGTCCGAGCGGCTCGGCCTCTCGCAGCTGCACCAGCTGCGCGGGCGCGTCGGGCGTGGCCGCGAGCGGGCCTACGCGTACTTCTTCTACCCGCGTGAGACGCCGCTGACCGAAGAGGCGCACGAGCGGCTGGCCACCATCGCGCAGCACTCCGACCTCGGCGCCGGCATGCAGGTCGCCATGAAGGACCTCGAGATCCGCGGCGCCGGCAACCTGCTGGGCGGCGAGCAGTCCGGCCACATCGCCGACGTCGGGTTCGACCTCTACGTGCGGCTGGTCGGCGAGGCGGTCTCGGACTACCGCGGCGACGGCGCCGAGGCGATGCCCGAGGTCCGCATCGAGCTGCCGGTCGACGCGCACATCCCGCACGACTACGTCGCCAGCGAGCGGCTGCGGCTCGAGGCGTACCGGCGGCTGTCCGAGGCGGCCGACGACGCCGCCGTCGACGCCGTGCTCGAGGAGCTGGCCGACCGTTACGGCCCGCCGCCGGAGCCGGTCGAGAACCTGCTGGCCGTGGCCCGGTTCCGGGCGCACGCGCGGCGGGCGGGACTCTCCGAGGTCACCGTCCAGGGCACCTACATCCGGTTCGCGCACGTCGAGCTGGCCGACTGGCAGCGGGTGCGCCTCGGCCGGCTGTACCCGAAGTCGCTGGTCAAGGACGCCGTCGGCACCATGCTGGTGCCCCGGCCGCGGCCGACCCAGATCGGCGGGCCGCAGCTGCGCGGCGTCGAGCTCCTGGCCTGGGCGAAGACCGTCATCGACGACGTCATCGCCCACCAGCCCGACCGGGCCGGAAGCAGGGCTGGATAGGATGCGCGCGGGCATCGTCCATCCGCGTAGCCGAACTCGAGTACCGACGAAGAGGATCACCGTGTCGACCATCCGACGCATCGTCATCGCGTCCCTCGCCGCGGCCAGCGCCGTCGCGCTGACCGCGTGCGACTCCGAGCAGATCGGCTCCGCCGTCGTCATCGACGGCGACCGGTTCACCGTCGACGACCTGCAGAACGAGGTCGAGCACGTGCAGCGACTCGAGGGCTTCGACGTCGAGGCCGCGGGCGGCATGCCGGCGTTCCAGCGGACCCTCCTCACTCGCCACATCCAGCACCAGATCTTCCTGCGGCTGGCCGAGGACGAGGACCTCGAGGTCACCGAGGCCGACATCGACGACGCCATCGAGGGCATCGCGGCCCAGGCCCCCGGCGGCGACCTCGACGCGGCGATCGCGCAGGCCGGCTACACCGATGCCGGCTTCCGCGCCGCCGTCGCCGACCAGCTCATCGCGCAGTCGTTCGCTGAAGAGACCGGCGCTGACAACGCCGTCCTCACCCAGACCCTCGCCGACCTCGGCACCGAGATGGGCGTCGAGGTCAACCCGCGCTTCGGCACCTGGGGCGACGACATCGCCGTCAGCGCCGACACCGGGTCGATCTCCGAACCGGCTTCGTGAGCCTGGTCCTGCTGGTCACCAGCCCGCGGGTCGCCCCCGGGCTGTTGTCGGCGGACGCGTGGGAGGTGCTGCGCTCGGCCGCCGCGGTCTACGTCGCCGACGAGTCGCACCCGCAGGTCGCGCCGTTGCGTGCGGCCGGTGTTCCGGTGACGGTGGCAGCTGCGCCGCCCGCTGACGGTGTGTGGCTGCTTCCGCCGGGTTCCGATGGTGCCGAGTTCGCGGATGCGACCGTCGTGGTCGGGTCCGAGGACTTGCCGGGGTCGCGGCTGCTCGACCTCGTCGCCGTCATGGACCGGCTCCGCTCGCCCGGCGGCTGCCCCTGGGACGCCGAGCAGACCCACCGCAGCCTGGCGACGTACCTGCTCGAGGAGACGTACGAGACCCTCGAGGCCATCGAGTCCGGCAACGACGACGACCTGCGTGAAGAGCTGGGCGACCTGCTGCTGCAGGTGGTGTTCCACGCGCGGCTGGCGCAGGAGCGCCCGTCCGGTCCGTGGGGGATCGACGAGGTCGCGGCCGGCATCGCCGACAAGCTGGTCCGCCGGCACCCGCACGTCTTCGGCGACGCCGAGGCGTCGTCCGCCTCCGACGTGGGGGAGCGCTGGGAGCGGCTGAAGCGCGAGGAGAAGAACCGCTCCTCCGCCGTCGACGGTGTGCCGCTCGCCCAGCCCGCGCTGTCGCTTGCCGCGAAGCTCGTCCACCGGGTCGAGAAGGCCGGCGTGCCGGTGCAGGTCTCGTCTCCGCCGGTCGTTCCGTCGTCAGCGGACGAGCTGGGGGACGCGCTGTTCGCGCTGGCCGCGGCCGGGCGCGAGCACGGACTCGACCCCGAACAGGCCCTCCGCGACGCCGCCCGCCGCTACATCGACGCCGTCAAGGCCGCGGAGTCTGTCGGTCGCCCCGTCTAGGGTGCTGTTCATGGAGACAGCGCTCGTCGCGGAGTTCAGTGATCCCCAGGCCGAGGCCCTGCCCTGGGAGCGGGCGCTCGAGGTCATCGAGTCGGCGGAGATGTTCTGGCTGTCCACGGTGCGCCGCGAGGGCCGCCCGCACGTGGCCCCGTTGCCGGCCATGTGGCTGGACGGCAGGCTGCATTTCTGCACCGGGGCGCACGAGCAGAAGGCGAAGAACATCGAGGTCAACCAGGACGTGGCCCTGACCACCGGTACCAACGCGTTCCGGTCGGGCATCGACGTCGTGGTCGAGGGCCCGGTGGCCCGCGAGACCGGCAACGACCAGCTCGCCCGCCTGGCCGCGCTCTGGATGGAGAAGATCGGCTGGCACTTCACCGTCGGCGACGGCGTGTTCCTCGACGAGGGCAACCCGGACCACCAGGCCGTGGTCTTCGCGCTGACCCCGGCCAAGGTGCTGGCCTTCACCAAGCAGCCGTACAGCCAGACCCGCTACACCTTCTGACCGTTAGCGCTCGCCGGGGGCGGCAGAGTACTTGTCGCACGTGTAGACGCTGATGCCAACAGCTTGGCCTCAGCGTCTACACGTCGATGATGGACTCTGCTGACCGGAGCGCGGGCTCGACTAGCGCTCGCCCGGCTGTTCGGCGCGCAGCCCGCGCGCGGTGAGGTCGTGCAGCCGCTCCAGCCACCCCTCCGGCGCCGGTCGTGCACTCGCGAACTGGCCGCTGAGTGAGATACCGATCCCGGCGTTCGCATCATCGAAGGTCAGGCCGCGGGCTTCTAGCCAGTCCGGCACACCGGGCGAACTGAGTTCCGGCCGCCGGTTGACGGCGTACGTCATGTAGGGCGTGCGACGGCGACGGCCCCAGTCCTCCGCGGGCACGGGGTACGGGTCGCCGGGCGATGGTTCCGGACCGAACGCGTCGTACCAGATGTTGCGGAGCCACTCGTCGGTGATCCATTGCGAGTCGGCGACGCGGTGCGGCGGATAGGACGAATCGCGGATGTGGCGGGCGAACTCGTCAAGGAAGGCGTGGAACGAGCCGTCCTCGTCGTCCTCCAACCTGGCGGCGGCCTCTTCGCACTCCTCGATGTAGGCCTCCGGCGTCTCATCGGCCAGGCCGAATCCTCCGCCGAAGTGTTCCTTGAAGTTCTCGCTCGGCGGGGTCATGTGAGGTCCTCCATGCGTTTGCAGTTCGGGTTTCGCTCGCCGACCGGGTAGCACGTCACGAGCGCCCAGCTCGTCGTCCCGAGTCGCTTGAACTGGAGAAATACTCCCGGATCATCGCCTTCGGCGATGGGGTCGTAGGGCACCGCGTACACGGGTGGTGCACCGTGGGCCATCGCGTACGTGCGCGCATCCAGCCAATCGTCCGCCATGGCACGGCTCGATGTCGCCGTGCCTCGGTATCCGTGCGTGTCGCCGGCTGCGAGGCCGGCCGATGTCGCGCTCACGTGGATGCTGATGCGCTTGGTCTTCGCCTTGGTGTTGTTCGTGAGCAGCTCGTCCAAGCCACCGGCGTGGACACGCGCCCATCGAAGGATCGCCTCGAGTGGTTTGGCCATCGCCTCGGCGGAGGCGAATCCACCCGCGATGGGTCCACATCGGTGGTCGGACTCAGCGCCACCGTCCGGCAGGAGCTGCCATGGCCCGTGCCCCGATGGATCCTTCAGCCAGAGCAAGCGTGCGAGCTGGGCCTGCAACGGGATGTGGGGGCCGTGCCGTTCCACGGCGTGACAATCGCTGCCTTTGAGCATCGCGATGCCCTCCAGCCGGTCGGTGTCCGGTAGGTGACCACCGACCGATCCCGGCACGGCATCGATGAGTTCTTCTGACGGCACGGAAACCTGGTTGGCCGTCTGTGCGGTCAGGGTGACGCTGGTATCGACGGTGCCGAGCAGGTCGTCGACGTAGTCGTGCGCGAAGCCGGGCGGAAAGTGGTCGGGGAGCTGCGCGAGCGGGCCGGCCGGGACCAGCGGCGGCGGCGCCGTCAACCCGTGCCAGGGAGCGAGCAGGGCGAGCAGGGCGTGGATCTCCGTCACCAGCGGTCGCCGGGCCTCGGCGAGCTGCCCGTTCAGGTCCGCGTCCAGTTGCCGGCCGACACCGCTGATCTCCTGCACGAGAGCGGGAACGTCGAGGACGGTCCCGGGGACGTGCACGGCGGACAGCGTCTCGGCGATGCCGCGCACCCGCTTCGCCGCGTCGGCGCTCGCACCCTCCGCCTGGCGCTCGAGGTCGACGCAGGTGCGGAGGAGGCCTTCGATGGCCGCACGCAGGGCACCGCGCTCCGGCGGCTGCGCGGGAGGCTGCGTCACCTCCGCCACGCTACCGGCCACCTTGCGCCGATGCAGTCCGGACGGCCCGGAACCCTGGCCAGACCGGTAGCGTTGTCACCAGATAACGACTATCAGCTACGACGACGACGTCGTCGGCGAAAGGACGAGATCCGTGACCTGTCCGAAGTGCAACGGCCAGATGAAGACGTATGACCGGTTGGGCGTGCACGTCGAGCAGTGCGACGACTGCAAGGGCATCTTCCTCGACAAGGGCGAGCTCGAGCAGATCGTCGCCGCCGAGGAGCAGTACAACGCGCCGCCGCCGCCCCTCGACTACGGCGGCCGCCAGGCGCCCCCGCCGCAGCACCCGCAGCAGCAGTACCAGCAGCCGTACCGCGGCCGCCCCGACAGCCCGTCCCCGTACGGGCGCGGCGGCTACTCCGACTCGCCCAGCCCTTACGGCTACGGCAAGAAGCGCAAGCGCAGCATCTTCGACCAGCTCTTCGACTGATCGAGACGTGAACCTGCTGATCTGCGAGCGCTGCGGCGAACGCGCCGACCACCCGCAGGTCGAGAAGACGGAAGCGGTCATCCGGTGCGCCCATTGCGGCCACCGGTGGCCCATCCTGCGCCTCCCGCTCTACTGCCTGACGGGCCCGAGCGGCACCGGCAAGTCCACCGTCCAGCGCCTCCTCGCCGCTGAGCCCGGGCTGGCCGACCGGTTCGTCGTCCTCGAGCAGGACGTGCTGTGGGTCGCCGGGCTGCGTGACGACGGCGCCGAGCACCGGCCGTTCCGGTCCACCTGGCTGCGCATGGCGGCGATGATCAACCAGAGCCGCCGGCCTGTGGTCTTGTGCGGGACGGTGGTGCCGCCGGAGTTCGAGCCCCTGCCGGAGCGGGCGCTGTTCGAGCGCATCGACTACCTGTGCCTCACCTGCGATCCCGACGTGCTCGCCGAACGCCTCCGCGCACGACCGAAGTGGCGCGAGTGGGACGAGCCCCGGATCACCGAGACTCTCGACTTCGCCGCCTGGATCGACGCGAACGCGGCCACCATGGACCCGCCGATGACGCTGCTCGACACCACCGGCGTGCCGATCGAGCAGACGGCGCGCGCTGTCAGTGAGTGGCTGTCGGCTCGGGAGTGACGCCGAGCTCGGTCGCCAGCACCAGGTACATGCCGTGCGACCAGAGCAGCGGCCGGGCACTCGGGCCCCACCGCTCGAGCCACTCCGGCAGCACGTCCGGCGCGAGGACCGGCGGCATCTGCTCGGGCAGCCAGCCGGACGAGTCGGCGGTCGAGGCGATCCACCGCAGCAGCTCCGTTGCCCGCCCTCGCGACCCCATCACCGCGTGGTGCCAGCCCAGGAACGCCGCCAGGATCGGCCACTGCCCGCCGCCGTAGAAGGTGTCGGCAACGTAGCGGTGCACCCCGCCGCCGGGCGTCGTCAGCTCCGACTCCACCCGCGCCACCGTCGCCGCCATCACCGAGCCCGACGGCGAGTACAGCTCGAACGGCACGCCCGCCACCACGAGGCTCGCGTCGACCGCCGTCGACCCCAGCCACTTGCGCAACGCGCCCTCGAAGGTCCCCGACCGCGTGACCAGCTCCGCGATATCGGACGCCGCCCGCGACGCCTCCGGCGCCAGCACGCCCAGCGCCTCAGCCGCCCGCAGGCCGCCGTACACCGAGGCCAGCGTCGAGACGTGGGTCTGGTCGCGGTGCTCCTCCCACCAGTCGCGGCAGGTCCGGGCGCCGACGGCGACGAGGTAGCGCACCGCGGTCTCGGCCGCCGGCGCGTACGGCTCCACCGGAAGCCCCCACCGCGTCAGGTGTGCCCGCAACGCCCACAGCCAGGTGCCGTAGCCGTCGACCTGGTAGTTCCACCAGTCGTCGTCGTGGCGCTCGCCGGCCAGGGTGTAGCGCGCCGGCAGCAGCTCACCGTCCGCCGGCTGCGACCCGGCCGACACCCGCGCGACCAGAGCGGACACCGTCGGCGCCTCCCGCGACAGCACGCGCGCGCACCAGTCGTGAAAGGCGGTCGCCGATTCGACGGCGCCCGCCCGGCTCATGCCCTCCGCGATGAACGCGCCGTCGCGGAACCAGGAGAACCCGTACGGCGTGAAGCCCACCGCCGCGGGGTACGCACCGGAGGCATCCTGCGCCGCCGCGATGGTCGACACGCTGACCCGAGCGAGTCGTCGCAGGTCAGCGGCATCGGCTACGGACAATGGGTTGACAGGCTCGGCCATGATGCCCGAATGTAGCCGATGTAACCGGTTTATGTAACCGGTACCAAAGGAGCGACCAGACCATGGACAGCGCGGAGCAGAAGAGCACCGGACAGCGTCGCCGCACGTCCGCTCGCGCCAGCGTGACCATCCGCGACGTGGCGCGGCACGCGGGCGTCTCGGTGGCGACGGTCTCGCGCGCGCTCCGCGGCAGCGACCTCGTCCACCCGGCCACCCGCGAGCGGGTCGACGCCGCCATCGAGGAGCTCCGGTTCACGCCCAGCCAGCTCGGCCGCTCCTTGGCCGAGCGCAGGCACGCCGCCAACGGCATCGTCTTCCCCGACCTGTCCGGCCCGTTCTACGCCGAGGTCGTCCTGGGCTACGAGGAGGTCGCCGCCACGCTCGGCCGCTCGGTGCTCATCCTCAGCACGCACAACCGCGAGTCAGCCGGCGACATGGTGCTCGACCTCGCCGGCCGGGTCGACGGGCTGGCCGTGTTCGGGCGGACGGTGCACGACGACGTCGTCGCCGAGATCGTGCAGCGCGGCGTCCCCGTCGTGCTCATGGCCCGCACCGAGATCGAGGGCGCCGACTCCGTCCGCACCGAGAACGTCGTCGCCGCGACCTCCGTCGTCGACCACCTGCTGGCCGACGGGCACCGCCGCATGGCGTTCCTCGGCGACCCGGTCGACTCCACCGACGTCGCCGAGCGCTGGGCCGGGTTCCGCGGCGCGCTCGCGCAGGCCGGGGTCGACGTGCCGGAACGGGCCATCCCGGCCGGCTTCAAAGAGGACGACGGCGCCCGCGTGGCGGCCGCGCTCATCGCCGACGGCCTGCCGGACGTGGTCGTCTGCGCGAACGACGAGCTGGCGCTCGGCCTCACGGTCGCGCTGGCCGAAGAGGGGATCGAGGTACCGGGGGAGGTCGCCGTCACCGGGTGGGACGACGTCATGGCGGCGCGCTATGCGGGGCTGACGACGGTCCGTCAGCCGATGCGCGAGATGGGGGCGAGGGCGGCGCAGATGCTCGACGCCCGGATCAGCGGGGACCGTTCCGAACCACGTCACGACGTCCTGACCACCCAGCTCGTGGTCCGCCGCAGTTGCGGGCCGCACTCGAAGGAGGCTCATCGATGAGTCGACGACCCATCATCACCGCGACCGCCCTGGCCGCTGCCACCGCCCTCGCCCTCACCGCCTGCGGCCGCGACTCCGACTCCGGGTCCGGCGGGGACGGCGGCGACGGCAATGCCGCCCCGTCCGCCGACATCAGCGACGGCCCCGCCACCGGCACCATCGAGGTCTGGGCCATGGGCACCGAGGGCGAGCTCCTCGGCGACTTCCTGGCCGACTTCGAGGAGGCCAACCCCGACGCCACCGTCGAGGTGACCCCGGTGCCGTGGGAAGGCGCGCACGACCGCATCGCCACCGCCATCGCGGCCGGCGAGACCCCCGACGTGAGCCTCATCGGCACCACCTGGATGGGCGAGTTCGCCGCGACCGGCGGCCTCGAGGCCACGCCGACCGACGTGTTCGCCGAGGACGACTTCTTCCCCGGCCCGTGGGCGTCCACCGTCGTCGACGGCACCTCCTACGGCGTCCCCTGGTACGTCGAGACGCGCGCGCTGTTCTACCGCACCGACCTCGCCGAGTCCGCCGGCCTCGAGCCGCCGGCCAGCTGGGACGACCTCAAGGCGTTCGCGCAGGGCCTGCAGGGGGCGGGTGCCCAGCAGGGCATCTACCTGCAGCCCGGCCAGGCCGGCTCGTGGCAGACGTTCATGCCGTTCGCCTGGCAGAACGACGCCACGCTGACCGACGGCGACGCCTACACCCTCGACAGCCCCGAGATGACCGAGGCGCTCGAGTACTACATGTCCTACTTCTCCGAGGGCCTGTCGCAGGACACCGTGCTGCAGCCGGGTGCCCTGGAGCAGATGTTCGCCGACGGCGCCATCGGCTCGTTCATCTCCGGGCCCTGGCACATCGGCCTGGTCCGTGGCGCCGGCGCGACGGACAACTTCGACGTCGTCCCGCTGCCCGGCAAGGACGACGCGCCCGGCACGTCGTTCGTCGGCGGCGGCAACCTGGCCGTCTTCACCGACTCCGACAACAAGGACGGTGCCTGGAAGCTGGTCCAGTACCTCACCGAGTCGCAGGTGCAGCAGAGCTGGTACGAGACCGCCACCGGCCTGCCGTCGCGCCCCGACGCTTGGGAGGGCGGCCCGCTGACCGAGGACCCGCTGGTCGCGGTCTTCGGCGAGCAGCTCGAGCAGACCGAGGCGCCGCCCGCCGTCCCGACGTGGGAGCAGGTCGCGACGGTCATCGACGGCAACGTCGAGGCAGCCGTGCGCGGCACCATCCCCGCTGCTGACGCCGTCGCCGACATGCAGTCGCAGGCGTCGTCCATCGGGACCGGGCTGCAGTAGGAGCCCCGGCCATGGCCACCGCCACCACGGCTCCGGCGAGCCGCCCGTCCCCCGTGGGCGGCTCGCCGGGCACCAAACGGCGCCGGTCGCTGCTGCAGCGACGGCAGACCCGCACCGCCTGGCTGCTCGCGCTGCCGTTCCTGCTGCTGTTCGCGGCCTTCACCGTCGGCCCGGTCTTCGCGTCGCTGGTGATGAGCTTCACCGACATGCGCAGCACCGACGTGCGCACGCCGTTCGCCGTCGACCTCGCCGGCATCGACAACTACACGGCGCTGTTCCAGGATCCGCTGTTCCGCAAGGTCGCGCTCAACACGGCGATCTTCGTGGCGGTGGGCGTGCCGCTGACCATGGTGCTGGCGCTGGCGGCGGCGGTCGGGCTGAACCGCATCACCCGGCTGCGGGCGTTCTTCCGGCTCGGGTTCTACCTGCCGGTCGTCACCAGCATCGTCGCCGTCGCCGTCGTCTGGCGCTTCCTGTTGCAGCCGGACACCGGGCCGATCAACCAGCTGCTGGGGGTCGTCGGCATCGACGGCCCGGACTGGCTGGGCGAGCCGTCGCTGGCGCTGCCGTCGGTCATCGCCATGGCGACCTGGCGCAACCTCGGCACGCTCATGGTGATCTTCCTGGCAGGGCTGCAGACGGTGCCGCGTGAGCTGCTCGAGGCGGCCGAGGTCGACGGCGCCGGGCGCTGGCAGCGGTTCCGGCACGTGACGCTGCCGCTGCTGCGCCCGGTGCTGCTGTTCGGCGCCGTCATCACCGGCATCGGCTACCTGCAGTTCTTCGAGGAGTCGTTCGTCATGACCAACGGCGGGCCGCTCAACGCGACCCGTTCCGTGGCCTACTACACCTACGACCAGTTCAGCTTCGGGAACTACGGCTACGCCTCGGCGGCCAGCTACGTGCTCTTCGTGGCCATCGTCGTCCTGACGGCGATCCAGTTCCGCGTGCTCCGGCCGAAGACGTGAGGGGCCGGCGATGACCACCTACACCCCACCCCCGTCCACCATCGACGACGGCGACAGCCTGCGGCCGGGCGACGCGGAGCCGGCCGGGCGGACCAACGCCGAGCGGGCGCCGTCGCGCTGGCTCTATGTCGTGCTGTCCGTCGGCGTGCTGGTCATGGCGCTGCCGTTCGTCTGGATGCTGCTGTCGTCGGTGAAGCCCGAGGCCGAGGTGCGGTCGATCCCGCCGACCTGGCTGCCTGAGACGTTCACGCTGGAGAACTACGGCGAGCTGTTCGACCGGCTGAGCTTCCCGACCTACTTCGTCAACTCGATCGTCGTCGCGGTCGTCGTGACGCTCGGGAACCTGGTGTTCGGCTCGATGCTCGGCTACGCGCTGGCCAAGCTGGAGTTCCGCGGCAAACGGCTGGTGTTCGTCATCGTGCTCGGGACCCTGATGGTGCCCGGCATGGTGACGTTCGTGCCGCTGTTCGTGCTGGTCAGCAACATGGGCCTGACCAACACGTACCCCGGGCTGATCCTGCCGTACCTGGTCGGGCCGCTGGGCGTGTTCCTCATGCGGCAGTACTTCCTGGGGCTGCCGGACGAGCTGATCCAGGCCGCCCGCGTCGACGGCGCCGGCGAGCTGCGGATCTTCTGGAGCGTCATGCTGCCGCTCACCGGGCCGGCCCTGGCGACGCTGGGCATCCTGACGTTCCTGACGTCGTGGAACAACTTCCTCTGGCCACTGGTCGTGGCGCAGACGGAGGACAAGTACACCCTGCCGGTCGCGCTCGCGCTGTACTCCGTCGGCCAGAACGCCACGCAGTACGGACTGCTGCTGGCCGGCGCCGTCGTCGTGGTCGTGCCAGTGGTCGTGCTGTTCCTCGCGGTGCAGCGGTACTTCGTCCAGGGCATCGCGATGACCGGCATCAAGTGATGGTGGAAGGACAGACGCGTGAGCAGTGAGACCGACGCCCGTACCGACTTCGAGACCAGGCTCGGCCGGTCCAGCGGCGTGGCCGGCTCCGACGGCGCCGGCGTGGCGCTCGCGGCGCCCGCGGGCCTGACGGCGAGACCCGGGCGGGCGCAGGTCACGCTGTCGTGGGAGCTGGTCGAGGGCGCGGCCGGGTACCTGGTGCACGTGGGCGCATCGGCCGACGGCCCGTTCGAGCCGCTGGACCACCAGGGCCGCGACGTGCTGTCCGTCCCGCACGGCCCGTACGCCGACACCACCGGCGAACCGGGCGTCGAGCGCTGGTACGCCGTCGCCGCCGTCGCCTCCGTCGACCACGTCGGCCCGCTGAGCTCCCCGGTCGTGGCGGCCCCGCTCGCGGACCCGGGCGCGACGGCAGGTGAGCCGGTCGCCGTCGTCGTCGATGCCGGGTCCGACGAGGGCGAGCTGGACCGGCCCTGGGCGCCGATGATCGGCAGCGAGCACCTCTCGCACGCGCTCTCCACCGACCGCACCGGCGGGCACGAGATCGGCGCGGAGCTGCGGGCGGCGCTGCGGGCCGCGCACGAGGAGCTCGGCGTCGAGACGGTGCGCGCGCACGGCATCCTCTGCGACGACCTCGGCGTCTACCGCGAGGTCGACGGCGAGCCCGTCCACGACTTCACCGGCGTCGACCGCGTCTACGACATGATCCTGTCGCTGGGGCTGCGGCCGATCGTCGAGATCTCCTTCATGCCGCGCGACCTCGCCTCGGACCCGTCGGCGACGGTGTTCGAGTACGGCGCGATCATCTCCCCGCCGAAGGACTGGGACCGCTGGTACGACCTGGTGCGGGCGTTCGTGGCGCACCTGGTCGAGCGCTATGGGCTGGAGGAGGTGCGCGACCGGTGGGCGTTCGAGGTGTGGAACGAGGCCAACCTCGAGGTCTTCTGGTCCGGCACGCCCGACGAGTTCTTCCGCCTGCACGACGTCGCGGTCCGCGCGGTGAAGTCCGTGGACGACGGGCTGCGCGTCGGCGGGCCGTCGTCGGCGGCGGCCGGCTGGGTCGACCAGCTGCTGGCGTCGACGAAGGAGCCGCTGGACTTCGTGTCGACCCACACGTACGGCTCGCCGCCGCTGGACCTGCGGCCGGTGCTGTCGCGGCACGGGTACCAGGGGCTGCCGCTCTGGTGGACGGAGTGGGGCGTCACCCCGACGCACTTCAACGAGGTCAGCGAGTCGGTGTTCGCGGCGGTGTTCCTACTGCGGGGCATGCGCTCGGCCATGGGCCGCATCGAGGCGCTGTCGTACTGGGTGGTGTCGGACCACTTCGAGGAGCTGGGCCGGCCGCCGGCGCTGTTCCACGGCGGGTTCGGCCTGCGCACCGTCGGTGAGCTGCGCAAGCCCCGGTGGTGGGCGCTGGCGATGCTGGCGGCGCTGCCGTCGCGGCGACTGTCGGTGCGGGCGTCGGGGGACGGCGCGGACTCGCTGGTGGAGTCGCTGGCTTCCCTGGACCCCGGCGAGGGCCGGGTGGCGGCGCTGGTGTGGAACGGGACGCTGGACCAGTCCAAGGCGGCCGGGTCGGCCGACCTGGGGCGACGGGTGTCCCTGCGGTTCACCGGCCTGCCGGACGGCGACTACGAACTGCGCCACCGCCGGGTCGACGACGACCACTCGTGCGTCCCCGCGGTCTGGCGCCGGATCGGCGGCGGGGCGGCGTGGCCCACCGACGCGCAGTGGGCCGAGCTGCGTGCCGCGGACCGGCTCGACGAGCTCCACCCGCCCCGCCCGCTGACGGTGGCCGGCGGCGCCGTCGACGTCGAGTTCGACCTGCCCAACCCCTCGATGTCCCTGGTCGAGCTGGTCCCCGTCGTGGGCTGACGCCCGGGGTGTTAGTCCACGCAGAGACAGAACGGGTGCCCCGCGGGATCGAGGAACACCCGGAACGACGTTCCCGGCTGGTGCTCGTGCTTGGTCGCGCCGAGCTCGAGCACCGCCGCCTCGGCGACGTCGAGGTCGTCGACCATCACGTCGAGATGCGTCTGCTGCGGGATCTCCTGGCCCGGCCAGCGAGGCGGCGTGTACCCCTCGACCTGCTGGAAGGAGATGCACTGGCCGTAGTCGGCGCGGACGTCGGCCCAGCCGGGGGAGAGCTCGACCTTCCAGTCCAGTAGTGAGCCGTAGAAGGTGGCGAGAGCGGTCGCGTCGGGACAGTCGATCACGAGACTCGGGAAGCGTGCGATGGCCATGTAGGCACTGTAGGAGCGGTTCCGGACGATCCGCGTCCGGAACTCGTGGATCTTCGATGGCGGCCACGCGCGGCCCGTCGGTCCGGGATCGGGTGCTTGGTCCGGGTAGGCTGCGGTCGTACGAGCGTGCAGCGCCGCCGTCGTCACTGCACCCACGTACGGAGACGACAGCGACCCACCGCAGGAGACGATACGTGGCCACGATCGAAGCAATCGGAGCACGCGAGATCCTCGACTCCCGGGGCAACCCGACGGTCGAGGTCGAGGTGGCTCTCGACGACAGCACCATTGCCCGCGCCGCCGTCCCGTCCGGCGCCTCCACCGGCGCGTTCGAGGCGGTCGAGCTGCGCGACGGCGACCCCGCCCGCTACCTGGGCAAGGGCGTGGACAAGGCCGTCACGGCCATCATGGACGAGGTCGCGCCCGAGCTGCTGGGCTTCGAGGCCAGCGACCAGCGCCTCATCGACCAGGCCCTGATCGACCTCGACGGCACCCTGAACAAGGGCAAGCTCGGCGCCAACGCCATTCTCGGCGTCTCGCTGGCGGTCGCGAAGGCCGCCGCCGAGTCGGCCGAGCTGCCGCTGTTCCGCTACCTGGGCGGCCCGAACGCGCACGTCCTGCCGGTGCCGATGATGAACATCCTCAACGGCGGCGCGCACGCGGACAGCAACGTCGACATCCAGGAGTTCATGATCGCGCCGATCGGCGCCGAGACCTACCGCGAGGCGCTGCGCTGGGGCGTCGAGGTCTACCACACGCTCAAGGGCGTGCTGAAGGAGCGCGGCCTGGGCACGGGCCTCGGCGACGAGGGCGGCTTCGCGCCGAACCTGCCGAGCAACCGCGACGCGCTCGACATCATCGTCACGGCCATCGAGAAGGCCGGCTTCACGCCGGGCGCGCAGATCGCGCTGGCCCTCGACGTCGCGTCCACGGAGTTCTACGCGGACGGCACGTACTCCTTCGAGGGCAAGAGCATCTCGGCCGCAAAGCTCACGAAGTACTACGAGGAGCTGGCCGGCGCCTACCCGCTGGTGTCCATCGAGGACCCGCTGTCGGAGGACGACTGGTCCGGCTGGGCGGCGCTCACCGACGTGCTGGGCTCGAAGCTGCAGATCGTCGGCGACGACCTCTTCGTCACCAACCCCGAGCGGCTCGAGCGCGGCATCAAGGAGCACGCCGCCAACTCGCTGCTGGTCAAGGTCAACCAGATCGGCTCGCTGACCGAGACGCTCGACGCGGTCTCGCTGGCGCAGCGCTCCGGCTTCACCTGCATGATCAGCCACCGGTCGGGCGAGACCGAGGACACCACCATCGCCGACCTCGCCGTCGCCACCAACGCCGGCCAGATCAAGACCGGCGCCCCGGCCCGGTCCGAGCGGGTCGCCAAGTACAACCAGCTGCTGCGCATCGAGGAAGAGCTCGACGACGCCGCCCGCTACGCCGGCTCGTCGGCCTTCCCGCGGTTCCAGGCCTAGGAGCCGCCGTGGCCACGTCGCGTCGTTCGCCCAGCGCCCGCCCCGCGGCGGGCGCTGGCACGGCGCGACGTCCCAGCGCGGGCCGGGCCGGTCGTCCGGCGGCCCGCGCGCCCAAGGGTGGCACGACGGCGGCAGCTCGGCCCCGCGCCGACTCCGCCGACGGCCCGCCACCCCCACCGCCGCCGCGGCGGCCGCAGCCCAAGGGCGGCCGCCCGTCGGTCACCGGCCGGGCCGCCGTGCTCGCGCTGGTGCTGGCGGTGTTGCTGGTGTCCTACGCGTACCCGCTGCGGGCCTGGTTCGACCAGCACCGCGAACGGGTCGAGCTACAGCGCGAGCAGCAGGAGCTGACCGCGTCGGTCGAGCAGCTCGAGCAGGAGCTGCGGCTCTGGGAGGACCCCGCCTACGTCGCCGCCCAGGCGCGTGAGCGGCTCGGGTTCGTGCTGCCGGGCGAGCAGAGCTACATCGTGCTGCCCGACCCCGACGCCGCCGAGGAGACCACCGCCGGCGCCGCCGACGGGTTGCCGCCGGCCGGGCAGGGCGCCTGGTACGAGCGGCTCTGGGCGTCGGTCACCTTCGCCGACAGCCCGCCGCCCGACCCCGACGCACCGGTCGACGACGGAGACAGCGGCGAGTGAGCGCCACGCCACCCACGCAGACCGACCTCGACACCGTCACCCAGCAGCTCGGCCGCCCGGTCCGCGGCGTGCGAGCCGTCGCGGCCCGGTGCGGGCCCGACGGCGCCGGCCATCCGTCCGTCGTCGAGACCGAGCCGCGGCTGCCCGACGGCACGCCGTTCCCGACGCTGTACTACCTGACCTGCCCGCGCGCCGTCGCCGCGACGTCGACGCTCGAGTCGGTCGGCGTCATGCGCGAGCTGACCGAGGAGCTGGCCGCCGACCCCGAGCTGGCCGCGGCCTACCGGGCGGCGCACGAGTCCTACCTCGCGCAGCGTGAGGCCGCCGGACACGTCGAGGAGATCGCCGGCGTCTCGGCCGGCGGCATGCCCGACCGCGTCAAGTGCCTGCACGTCCTCGTCGCGCACAGCCTGGCGGCCGGCCCCGGCGTGAACCCGCTGGGCGACCGCGCGCTGGGGCTCATGGCCGCCACCTGGACGCCGGCCACGTGCGACTGGAGGCCCGAATGACCCGCGTCGCCGCCATCGACTGCGGCACCAACTCGATCCGGCTCCTGGTCACCGACCTCGACGTCGCGGCGAACAAGCAGCACGACCTCGACCGCCGGCTGCGCATCGTCCGCCTCGGCAAGGACGTCGACCGCACCGGCGTGCTGGCCCCGGAGGCACTGGAGCGCACGTTCGAGGCGCTGGCCGAGTACGCCGCCGTCATCCATGACCTCGGCGCCGACCACGTCCGCATGGTCGCCACCAGCGCCACCCGCGACGCCGCCAACCGCGACGAGTTCGTCGCCGGCGTCGTCCGCGTCCTCGGCGTCGAGCCCGAGGTGGTGTCCGGGGCGGCCGAGGCCGGGCTCTCGTTCGACGGCGCCGTCCGCGGGCTCCCCGGCAACGGCACGGCGCCCTTCCTGGTGGTCGACATCGGTGGCGGGTCGACGGAGCTGGCGCTCGGGTCCACCGGCGGCGTCACGGCGGCGCGTAGCGTCGACATCGGCTGTGTCCGGCTGACCGAGCGGCGGTTCCTGACCGACCAGCCCACCGCCGAGCAGATCGCCGCCGCCCGCGCCGACATCGAGGCCGCCCTCGACGAAGCCGCCGCCGTCGTGCCCGTCGCCGACGCCCGCACGCTGGTCGGGGTTGCCGGATCGGTCACCACGGTCGCCGCGATCCATCTGGGGCTGGCCGAGTACGACTCCGCAGCCATCCACCACAGCCGCATCCCCGCCGCCGAGGCCCGCGCCATCAGCGACCACCTGCTCACGCTCACCCACGACGAACGGCTGGCCATCGGGCCCATGCACCCGGGCCGGGCCGACGTCATCGGCGCGGGCGCGCTGGTGCTGCGCTGCGTGGTCGACCGCGCCGGCGTCGACGAGGTGCTGGTCAGCGAGCACGACATCCTCGACGGCATCGCCTGGAGCATGGTCAGCGGCTGAGCGCCCCGATCAGCTGCTCCCACTCTCGCAGGTAGGCCGCGTAACCGTCGGCGAACCGGTCCAGCTCTGCCGCCGCCTCCGGGGTGAGTGCGGTCAGCTCGTAGGTGACGGTCACGTCACTGCCGCCGTCCCCGCCGGGCCGCAGTGACACCCGGACGACCCCGGCCCGCGAACCCGGCGTCACCCGCGCGTAGGAGATGCTCCGGCCGGGGTCGCGCTGCAGGACCACCCAGATCGTGTGCTCGCCGTGGGCGCCGGTCTCGAACGCCGTCCCGGGCGCGGTGTCGTCATCGGTGGGCAGAGCGAACCGCGGCTCCCACCCGGGCGCCCACGCGATCTCACCGCGCGGCGTGAAGAGGACGAACGCCTCGGCCGGCGGCAGGGCGACGTGCAGGGTGCCGGTCAGATGGTGCTGCGCGCCGGTCATACGTGGAACGGTAGCGAACGATCGGCCGGGGCAGTCTTCAACCTCCGTTCAGCTCGACTCTGCGTGTCGGTTCATGCCATACCGTGATCATTCGGACGTGACACGGGGGTCGACTCCACGAGAGAAAGGCCATCACATGCCCGGACCATTGACCCGACGCACCCTCATCGCGGGTGCCTCCGCAGCGGGTCTGGCGCTGACGCTGCCGTCGGCCGCCACGTCCGCCGAGCCCACCGCGTACGCCGCGTTCCGCGTCGTCCGCACCCGGCCCGACACCCCGAGCGTCCCCGAGATCACGCTGCCGGCGGGCTACAGCATCCTGGCCGGCACCCGCTACTCCGTGGCCAGCCGGGCCGAGTACTACACGTTCGTCGTCGGACCGCGCAGCCCCGGCATCGAGATCGCCGTGCGCTGGCCGGACGTCGCCGTCGAGACCGTCGTCCACCAGGACACCCGCCTGGCGCTGCGCCCCGACCCCTCCGACGGCGACCGCTTCACGTTCACGCTGCCCGTCACCCAGACGTCGGCCGACGCCAACCAGCCGACGCTGCAGGTGTGGAGCTTCCCCGAGAACGTGCCCGGCATGAACTGGCGCATCGAGCACAACGACGCCGACCGCGTCGCCGGCCCGTGGACGACGGTGCCGTGGCCGGCCGGCGAGGTCCGCTCCGTCGTGCACCAGCTGGTCGCCGCGAACTACATCTGCCATGCGTCGGGCCTGGTCGCGACGGCGGCCGCGAAGGGCCACCGCTGGGTGCTGATGGGCTTCGAGACCAACAACACGCTGCACGCCGACAACCCGCCGCACTGGCACATCTCGTACAACTCCGGCCGCGACTTCAACGCCAAGACGCACAACCCGCACCTCTGGTTGGACCGCGAGGGCAGGAACTTCTACAACGGCATGGACGTGACCGGTCTGGGCCGGCTGCGGTACTACCCCGGCGACCCGGCCCCGCTATATGACTTCATCGGGACGGCCAACGGCGGCCGCGGCAACCTCACCTGCACGATGACGCTGCGCGAGGACGGCGGCATCGACATCGCCGCGCCCGAGGGCCCGACGTTCGCCATCGCCGCCGGCCGCGACGGCACGCTGGTCGAGGAGGTCACGGTCCTGCGCGACCAGCAGCCGTGGCTGCGCATCGCCACGGTCGACCGGGTGCGCCACGGCGTCACCGCGTTCGAGGTGACCGGCCTGGCCGACCCGCGCGAGAGCGTGTCGACGGTGATCCGCTACGACCGCCTGACCGGCGTCATCACGCGCTAGGCACAATGTGGGGCGTGCTCCTGCCCCATCCGCTCACCGGCCAGCCGTTCCCCAGCCCCGTTGCGCCGGGGACCGGCTGGCCCGGCGACCCGGCCGACGCCGCGACCCCGGTGGCGGCGTCGCCGGACGACGTGGTCCGGCTCGCGGGCGGCGCGACGCTCGCGCAGATCGAGGCGCGCTCGTCGGTCTGCCGCGCCTGCCAGCGGCTCGTCACCTGGCGCGAGGACGTCGCCCGCGAGAAGCGCAAGTCCTTCGCCGACCAGCCCTACTGGGGCCGCCCGACGGTCGGCTGGGGCGACCCGCGCCCGCGCGTCCTGGTGTTCGGGCTGGCGCCGGCGGCGAACGGCGGCAACCGCACCGGCCGCGTCTTCACCGGCGACCGCAGCGGCGACTGGCTCTACGCCGCCCTGCACCGCGCCGGCCTGGCGAACCAGCCGACCGCGACGCACGCCGGCGACGGCCTGGAGCTGACCGGCGCCCGCATCATCGCCGCCGTCCGGTGCGCGCCGCCGGACAACAAGCCGACCCCGCAGGAGCGCGACGCCTGCTCGCCCTGGCTGGACCGCGAGGTGGAGCTGGTGCTGCCGACGGTGCGCGCCGCGGTCGCGCTCGGGTCGTTCGCGTGGGCCGCCGCGCTGCGTACGCTCGGCCGGGCCGGGCTGGCGGTACCCCGGCCGCGGCCCGTGTTCGGGCACGGCGCGGAGGTGACGCTCACGCCGTCGGGCGACTCATCGACGACGGCGTCAGCGGTGCGGCTGATCGGGAGCTACCACCCGAGCCAGCAGAACACCTTCACCGGCAGGCTCACCGTCGGCATGCTCGACGACGTGTTCCGGCGGGCGGCGGCCACCTGATCAGGGCAGGTCGACGCCCAGCTCGCGGGCCAGCGCCGCCTCCGCCATGAGGGCGGCCGCGGTCAGCCGCTCGATCAGCTCGGCGGCGTCGTCGGCGAGGCGCAGGTAGCGGTGCCGGCCCAGGCGCTCCTCGGCTAGCAGTCCGCCAGAGACCAGCAGGTTCAGGTGCTCGGTGGCGGTCGACGGCGCGACACCGGCGGTGCGCGCCAGCTCGGCCGCGGTCCACGCGACGGCCGAAGCGTGAGTGTGGTCGAGCGCACCGTGAAAGGGCTTGTGAATGCGTTCACAAGCGCATAGGCTGGAGACATGAACGGGAGAGCTGGACGCACCGGAACCCCGCACATCCTCATTGTCGGCGGAGGTTACGTCGGCATGTACACCGCGCTCGGGTTGCAGCGCTCGCTCAAGCGGAGCCAGGCCCGCATCACGGTGATCGATCCACGTTCCTACATGACCTACCAGCCGTTCCTGCCCGAAGCGGCAGCCGGCGCGCTGGAGCCGAGGCACGTCGTCGTGCCCCTCCGGCGGGTGCTGAAGCGCTGCAACGTCATCACCGGCGAGGTCACCTCCATCAGCCACGCGAACAAGTCCGTCACCGTCAAACCGGAGATCGGCGACGAGTACGAGCTCGGCTACGACATCATCGTCGTCGCCCTGGGTTCCATCTCGCGGACGCTGCCCATCCCGGGCCTGGCCGAGGTCGGCATCGGCTTCAAGCAGATCGAAGAGGCCATCGCGCTTCGCAACCACGTGCTGGACCGGCTCGACGTCGCGGCGTCCACCACCGACCCCGAGGTGCGCAAGCGCGCGCTCACGTTCGTCTTCGTCGGCGGCGGGTTCGCCGGCGTCGAGGCGCTCGGCGAGCTCGAGGACATGGCCCGCTACGCGCTGCGCTACTACCCGCAGCTGCAGCCGCGCGACATGCGCTGGGTCCTCGTCGAGGCGGCCGGGCGCATCCTGCCCGAGGTCGGCCCCGAGATGGGCGAGTACACCGTCGTCGAGCTGAGCAAGCGCGACATCGAGATCCGCCTCGAGACCCTCCTGAAGTCCTGCGTCGACGGCCACGTCGTGCTGTCCAAGGGCAAGCCGTTCGACTCCGACACCATCGTCTGGACCGCGGGCGTCAAGGCGAACCCCGTCCTGGCCAACAGCGACCTGCCGCTCGACGAGAAGGGCCGGGTGCGCTGCCTGCCGGAGATGCGCATCGACGGCGTCGACGACGCGTGGGCGGCCGGCGACAACGCGGCCATCCCCGATCTCACCGCCGGAGAGCCCGGCGTCTACACGGCGCCGAACGCCCAGCACGCGGTGCGGCAGGCGAAGCTGCTGTCGAAGAACATCATCGCCGACCTCGAGGGCGGGCTGCCGAAGCCGTACAAGCACAAGTACATCGGCTCCGTCGCCAGCCTCGGCCTCTACAAGGGCGTGGCGCACACCTACGGCATCAAGGTCCGCGGCTTCGCGGCCTGGTTCATGCACCGCACCTACCACATGAGCAAGATGCCGACGTTCAACCGCAAGTTCCGCGTCGTGGTCGACTGGACGCTCGCGCTGCTGTTCAAGCGCGAGGTCGTCACGCTCGGCCGCATGCGGATGCCACGCGAGGACTTCCGCCGGGCAGCGCAGCCGATCCCGCTCCGGCCGGCCGAGACGCCGGCCCCGGGATCGGCGGGCGACCGCCCGGAGGAGCACGCCGCCACGGCGGGTGGCCGGCTCCCGCGCGGCTGAGCTACCGCGCGGGAGCACGGCACGGCGCCGGGTCGATCCGGCGCCGCCCGCCGTGGACCTTCGAAGACATGGCAGCCGCCCGGCCGTCTCGCTAGCGTGGCAGACGGGGAACGGGAGGTCGCCATGTCCACTGGGGGAGCGGCCGGACGCATCGCCGGCCTGGTCGAGCGGCTGCTGGGACGGTCATTGCCGCTGGCCATACGCACCTGGGACGGGGCTCAGGCCGGACCCGAGGGCGGTCCGGTCCTGGTCATCCGGTCACGTCGCGCGCTGCGCCGGCTGCTGTGGCAGCCCGACGAGATCGGGCTCGCGCGGGCATGGGTCGCCGGCGAGGTCGACGTCGAGGGTGACCTCGACGAGGCGCTGATCCGCCTGGACGGCACCCTGCGCGACCTCGGCGACCGCGGCCGGTTCACCTCCGCCGACCGCGCCGAGGTGATCCGCCTCGCCGTCGTGCTGGGGGCGCTCGGCCCGCCGCTCAAGCCGCCGCCCGAAGAGGTCGTGCTGGCCGGCGACCGTCACTCGCGCGGCCGCGACCAGGCCGCCATCAGCCACCACTACGACGTCGGCAACGAGTTCTACGAGCTCGTGCTCGGCCCGTCCATGGTCTACTCCTGCGCCTACTGGGCGGGGGCCGACGACGAGACCGCAGCTGACGCCGTCACTCTCGAAGATGCGCAGCGGGCGAAGAACGAGCTGATCTGCCACAAGCTGGGCCTCCAGCCGGGCATGCGCCTGCTCGACGTCGGCTCCGGCTGGGGCTCGCTGGTCCTGCACGCCGCCCAGAACTACGGCGTCGAGGCGGTCGGCGTGACACTGTCGGTGCCGCAGGCCGAGTACGCCAAGCAGCGGGTCGCCGACGCCGGCCTCTCCGACGCGGTCGAGATCCGCGTGCAGGACTGGCGCGACGTCACCGACGGGCCGTACGACGCCGTCGCCAGCGTGGGTATGGCCGAGCACCTCGGCGCCGCCCTGTGGCCCGAGTACGCGGCGCTGCTGTACAGCCTGCTGCGGCCGGGCGGCCGGCTGCTCAACCACCAGATCGTGCGGTCCGGGCGGCCGCGCGCCGGTGGGCTGGCCCGGCCTCGGCGCACCTTCATCGACGCCTACGTCTTCCCCGACGGCGAGCTGATCCCCGTGGGCGACGTCCTGGAGCGGCTCGAGGCGGGCGGGTTCGAGGTCCGCGACGTGCAAGCGCTGCGCGAGCACTACGCCCGCACGCTGCGCGCCTGGGTACGCAACCTCGAGCGCGGCTGGCACCGGGCGATCGAGCTGGCCGGCGAGGGCCGGGCGCGGGTGTGGCGGCTCTACATGGCCGCGTCGGCGGTGTCGTTCGACGCCGCGCGCATCGGGGTGGACCAGGTGCTGGCCGTTCGCCCGTATGGCGACGGCCGGAGTGACCTGCCCCTGGCGCGTCCGGTTGGATGGAGCCTGTGAGCCTCATCGCCGTCACCGTCATCGGGCACGACCGCCCCGGCATCATCGCCGACGCCACCGCCGGACTCGCCGCGCTCGGCCTCAACCTCGAAGACTCCACCATGACCCTGCTGCGCGGGCACTTCGCCATGATGCTGATCTGCTCCGGCGACCGGTCGCCGTCGGAGGTCGAGGGTGCGCTCGCGCCCCTGGCCGCCGACGGACGGCTCCAGGTGTCCGCCCGCGCCGTGCCCGAGGAGGACGGCTCGGGTCATGGTTCGCTGCGGCCCTATGTGCTGACGGTGCACGGGGGCGACCGGCCCGGCATCGTGTCCGCCGTCACCGGCGTGCTGGCCGCGGCCGGCGGGAACATCACCGACCTCACGACCCGGCTGACCGGCGACCTCTATGTCGCCATCGCCGAGGTCGACCTGCCCGCGGACGCCGATGCCGACGATGTCGCCGTCCGGCTGCGCGCGGCGGGCGAGGAGCTGGGCGTGGGGGTCACCCTGCGGCCGCAGGAGACCGACGTCCTGTGAGCATCGCCGACTGGACCGAGGCCGACCTCGGGGTGCCAGGCCACGTCCTGACCGTCGTCCGCGCCCCCTCTGCCGTCTTGTCCACGCCGTCGCCGCTGGTGGACCCCGCTTCGCCTGAGGTGGTGCAGTTGGCCGCCGACCTGGTCGCCACCATGCGGGTCTCGCCCGGCTGCGTCGGGCTGGCGGCCTGCCAGGTCGGCGTCGCGGCGCACCTCTTCGCCGTCGACGTGAGCTCCCACCCCAAGACCCGCACGTCGCACGGCACGTTCGTGCTCTGCAACGCCGAGGTCGTCGAGGCGACGCGCAAGGAGAAGGGCCGCGAGGGCTGCATGTCCGTCCCCGACCTCACCGGCGACGTCAAGCGCGCGACCCGGCTGACGGTGCGCGGCCTGCTCCCCGGCAGCGGTGAGGAACTCGTCGTCGAGACCGACGCGTTCGAGGCGCGGGCGCTGCAGCACGAGATCGACCACTGCGGCGGCTTCCTGTTCCTCGACCGCGTCGCCGGCGCGCACGCGATCTTTCCGCGGCAGACCTACCAGTAGACCCGGCCGCGCGGCCGGGCCGCCGGCTCGGCCCGTCGGCTCGGTCCGCCGGTCCGTGCGCTCGCTTCGTCGCAGGCGGGGACCGCGGGGACGGCTGGTCGGGTCGGTCGCGGGACGGCGGTCGGCACTCGCGGCGGATGCACCTCACCCGCCGGAACGCCGGATGCGGCGCTGATCCGGGGCCGGATCCGGTCTCGACGCGGGTGAGGTGCTCCTCGCCCGGGGCGAGGAGCACCTCACTCAGGGCCGGGTCAGCGCAGCGGGGGCGCGTACGGCGGCAGCGGGCGGTGGTGGGTGGCCTGTTCGTAGGCGTAGGCGAAGCCGAGCAGCTCCGGCTCGCTGAACGCCGGGCCGAGCAGCTGCAGTGAGAACGGGTCGCCGTCCTCGTCGACGCCGGCCGGGACTAGGACGCCGGGGTAGCCGCTGAAGCTCTGCAGCGCCGAGCCGCCGCTGCTCATGAGGATCGCGTCGAGGTCGTTCGCCTCCAGCATGGCGTCGATCTCCGCGCGCATCGCCGCCGGGGCGTAGGCGGCCGCGGCCAGGTAGTCGGGGTCCAGCATGGTGCCGCGGGTCGCTTCGCGCTGCAGCCGCACCAGGACCGCGTCGGCGATGCCGAAACCGGGCTGCGAGCTGGCCGCCAGCACGTCCGCGTGCGACTGCACAGCCGCGTCCGGCCGGTAGGCCTGCAGGTACTCGCCGAGCTGGGTCTTGAACTCGGTCTCGGAGATCAGCTGGTAGTACTGGCCGTTGAGGTTCTGCATCGGCGGCGTCGCGCGCAGGTCGTCGACCACCTCAGCACCCAGGTCCCCCATGACGTCGATGACCGGCTCCAGGTCGGCGTTGAAGTACGTGCGCAGCACACCGATCCGGGCCCCGTCCAGCGCGTCGGTCGTGAGCCCGTCGGTGTAGCTGTCGGGCACCTGCCCGATGCTCGCGGCGGTGCGCGGGTCGGCCGGGTCGTAGCCGGCGATGACGTCGAGCATCCGCGCCGCGTCGGTGACCGTCCGCGTCATCGGCCCGGCGACGTCGAAGGTGAGCGCGAACGGCACCACTCCGGTCCCCGGCACCAGCCCGAGCGTCGGCTTCACGCCAGCCAGGCCGTTGGTGCTGACGGGGCCGCGGATCGAGCCGAGCGTGTCGGTGCCGAGGCCGAGGACCGCGAAGTTCGCCGCCACTGCCGCGGCCGGCCCGCCGCTGGACCCGCTGGGCGAGCCCAGGTTGTACGGGTTCTTCGTCTGCCCATTGACGGAGCTGTAGCCGCCGGCGCCGCCGTGTGCCCACTCGTCCATGTTGCCCTTGGCGAGGATGATCGCGCCGGCCTCGCGCAGCCGCGCCGTGATGGTCGCGTCGACCGCCGGGACCGATCCCTCCAACGTCCGCGACCCCGCGGTCGTCGGCATGTCGGTGGTGTCGACGTTGTCCTTCAGCACGACGGGGATGCAGTGCAGCGGGCCGACCGGGCCGCGGTTGCGGGCGTACGCCCGGTCCAGCGCGACCGCCTGCTGGAACGCGTCGGGCGCGACGGTGATCAGCGTGTTCAGAGCGGGCCCGCGGTCCTCGTAGGCCGCGATACGGCGCAGGTACTCGCGGACAAGCGCGTGGCAGGAGACATCGCCGTCGGCCAGCGCCTCCTCGACCTCCGCCACCGTCGTCTCGTCGACGGTGAACTTCTCCTTGCTGACCGCCGGCGCCGCGGCGGCGGCTGTGACGGCGGTGACGAGCGTGATCGCGGCGGCGACGGCGGCCGCCCGGGACCTGCGAGACATCCGCTGACCTCCTGAGGTCGATTCGTTCGAGCTCGGCGAGAGGAGGCTAGGGAGCGGATATGTCCGGATCATTGCGCCGGTGATACGTGATCCAATCGGCTGCATCCCCGGATTCCCAAGTGCAGACAGCGGCCTCGCCAGGCGCGATACTGATGGGCGGCCCCCGTAGCCCAACTGGCAGAGGCATCAGCCTTAAAAGCTGAAGAGTGTCGGTTCGAACCCGACCGGGGGCACAGACAATATCCACACGTCTGAGTCCGAGTCGTCTGCTCGAGGCCGTTCGCCGGTGGCCCGGCCAGCGCGGCGGCGGATTCTGTCTGAGGCCGGACGTAGCATGACGAACTAATGACTCGCCGCCCAAGGGGAAGAGGCCGCTGAGGGTGAGGTACGAAGACATCACCTTTCTCCGGGATCATGACGCCGCATGGCGCCTGCTGCGTGCCGGCAACGCACCGCTGGTCCTCAGTTTTCTGCACCGGGTCTTCGTGGATGGCAACGCGCGTTCGGTCTCAGCTACCGTGCTGATCAGCCAGCTCGACGATGAGCTCTACGCACTCAACGACCGGCTAGGGGCAGGGACGTTCCCGAAATCCCCCCGTGAGTACCTGAACGACTGGTCCACTCCTGAACTCGGCTGGTTGCGCAAGTACTATCCGGCTGGATCGGATGAGCCGCACTTCGACGCCACTCCCGCAGTGGAGAAGGCCCTGTCGTGGCTTCGTTCACTCGAGTCTCGCTCGTTCGTCGGTACGGAGTCGCGGCTGAACACTCTGTTCGACCTGTTGCGCCAGATCGTCTACGGCGCCGAGGAAGACCCCGACGTCCGCCTGGCCGAACTGCACCGGCGCCGGCACGAGATAGATCTCGAGATCGCACAGGTCGAACGCGGCGACGTCTCCGTACTCGATCCATCGGCGCAGCGCGACCGGTACCAGCAGTTCGCCGACACGGCGCGCGAGCTACTGTCCGACTTCCGTGAGGTCGAGGCGAACTTCCGCCGGCTCGACCGCGATCTGCGGGAGCGCATCGCGGCGTGGAGTGGCTCGAAGGGCGGTCTGCTCGACGACGTCCTGGGCGATCGCGACGCCATCACCGAGTCCGATCAGGGACGCAGCTTCCAGGCGTTCTATGACTTCCTGCTCTCCCCGCAGCGACAGGCGGAGCTGACCGACCTCCTCGATCGGGTGCAGCAGCTGGCGGCGATCGAGGAGCGGGATCCGAGGATCCGGCGGATCCACTACGACTGGCTCGACGCCGGCGAGCAGACCCAGGGGACCGTACGCGTCCTGTCCGACCAGCTCCGCCGGTTCCTGGACGATCAGGTGTGGCTGGAGAATCGGCGGGTGATGGACCTGCTGCACAGCATCGAGTCGAATGCGCTGCGGGTGCGCGATCACGGCACGCCGTCACTGACGTTCGAGCTCGACGCTACCGCGCCGGCCATCGTGCTACCGCTGGAGCGGCCGTTGTACGCTCCAGCAGCGAGGACACCCATTGACAGCCGCGTTGATGCGGGTGACGCCGAAGCGGATCCAGCCGCGCTCTTCGAGCAGGTGTATGTCGACCGCAGCCTGCTGGCGTCCGGCGTCAGGAGGGCGCTGCAGAACCGCAGCCAGGTCGGGCTGGCGGAGCTCGTTCGCACTGCCCCGCTGGAGCATGGGCTCGCCGAGCTGATCGGCTACCTGTCCCTTTCCGACGATGCCTTCTCCGTCGTGTTCGACGAGGACGCGCGTGAGCAGGTCAGTTGGCACGACGACGGCGGCCGCGAGCGGGTTGCCAAGCTTCCACGAGTCACCTACGTCCGGCCTACCGGCGACGACGGAGGCGAGCAGTCATGACGACAGCGGCCTCTGTGCGGCGGGATGAGCCTGACCTCTCAGTCGTGGTCACGCAGCTCATGAAGGGCGTCGTGTACCGAGACGTTCATGAGTCACAGTGGGGCCAGCTGCTTCAGCTGCAGCCACAGGTCCGCGATTACGTCGGTGTCATCGGGCTGACCGTGGTGGTGGACGAGGCGGAGGGCTACGCGTTCCTGCGGTCGCGTCCCGATCTCGGCGATGACGATGGTCCCGGCATCCCGCGGCTGATCCCGCGCCGGGCGCTGTCGTTCCACGTCAGCCTTGTGCTGGCGCTGCTGCGCAAGAAGCTGATCGAGTTCGACGCCACCGGCGGTGACGCCAAGTTGGTCCTTTCCCGTGATCACATCGTCGAGATCGTGCGGGTGTTCATGCCTGCTGGAAGCAACGAGGCGCGCCTGGTCGACCAGATCGACTCCACCATCGGCAAGGTCGTCGACCTGGGCTTTCTCCGACGTATCAAGGGTGCTGATTTGCATTTCGAGGTGCGCCGCATCCTGAAGGCGTTCGTCGACGGACAGTGGCTGGCCGAGTTCGACCAGCGACTGGCCGAGTATGCGGCGGAGTTGCTCGGCGACGAGCCTGAGGAGGTCTGATGCCGGGCCTGTTCAGCGCCGTCGAGCTGCAGGGTTCGGCTGCTCGCCGGACCGGCTTCCGTCTGACCCGGCTGGAGGTCTACAACTGGGGGACATTCCATCGCCGTGCCTGGAGGCTCGATCTCGACGGCGACAACGCCTTGCTCACCGGCGACATCGGCTCGGGGAAGTCCACCATCGTCGATGCGATCACAACGCTGCTCCTGCCGGCCAATCGCATCTCCTACAACAAAGCGGCCGGCGCAGAGGTACGCGAGCGCAGCCTGCGGTCGTACGTCCTGGGCTACTACAAGGCTGAACGCAGTGAGACGACCGGCACGTCCCGTCCGGTCGGGCTGCGCGGGCCCGGCTCCTTCTCCGTCGTGCTCGGCGTCTTCGGGAACGAGGGGTACGACATCGCGGTATCGCTCGCCCAGGTGTTCTGGACGAAGGAGGGCAACTCCGGTCAGCCGGAGCGGTTCTACGTCGCAGCCGACCGGCAGCTGTCCATCACTGAGGACTTCGCCGACTTCGGCAGCGATCTCATTGCCCTGCGGCGGCGGCTGCGCGGTTCCGGTGCACGAGTCCACGATCACTTCCCGGAGTACGGCAGGGACTTCCGCCGCCGCCTGGGTATCGAGTCCGAGCAGGCCATGGAGCTGTTCCACCAGACCGTGTCCATGAAGTCGGTCGGCGACCTGAACGATTTCGTGCGCAGCCACATGCTCGAGCCGTTCGACGCCAAGACATGGATCGAGAAGCTGGTTGGGCACTTCGACGACCTCACCAAGGCCCACGACGCCGTGGTCAAGGCCCGCTCACAGCGCGACGAACTAGAGCCTCTGCTGGCCGACTGCGCAGCATATGACGAGCTGGTCGCAGAGATCGCCGCGCTGACGGCCGAGCGCGACGCGTTGCCGTTCTTCTGCGCCGACCGCAAGGCAAGCCTGCTTCAGCTGCGCATCGGCGAACTGGACAGAGAGATCGCCACGAAGCAGAGAGAACAGGCGGTGCGAGAAACCGCGTTGGCCGAGCTCGATGCCCGCAAGCGGGCCCTCGAGCTCGAGCGGGCCGGCCGCGGTGGCGACCGACTGGCCGATATCGAACGCCAGATCGGGGAGAACGAGAAGCTCCGCGATGAACGGCAGAAGCGGTGGGACCGGTTCAACGACCTGTTGCGCCAGGCCGAGCTTCCACTGCTGGAACAAGCGGACCAGTTCCAGGATCGCCTGAGTCAGATCGCCGTGCTGTCCGAGTCGGCGGACACCGCCGATGCCGAGGTACAGAACCGCCTGGTCGAGGTCGCGACCGACCAGAAGGAGTTCGGACGGGAAGCCAAAGACCTCAACACCGAGCTGGTGAGCCTGCGAGAGCGCCGCACCAACATCCCCGCCCGCAGCCTTGAGCTGCGCTCATGGATGTGCGGCGAACTCGGCGTCGCCGAGGCTGCGCTGCCGTTCGCCGGTGAGCTGATCCAGGTCCGGCGTGAGTGGTCGCAGTGGGAGGGCGCCGCTGAGCGGCTGCTTCGCGGCTTCGGCCTGTCGTTGCTGGTACCCGACGAGCACTATCGAGCGGCGTCGAGTTGGATCAACGGCCGCCACCTGGGTGCCCGGCTGGTGTACTACCGGGTACCGCGGACGCCCGCGCCGATGCCGGCCGACGACCTGTCCGATCGCGCCCTCTTCCACCGGCTGGAGATCGCCGACTCCGACTTCTACCCCTGGATCGAGCGGCAGTTGGCGCACCGAGCCGGGGTCGAGTGCGTCGATTCGATGGACGAGTTCCACCGCGCACGTCGCGCGATCACCCTGGCAGGGCAGATCAAGGAGGCCGGCCGCCACGAGAAGGACGATCGCAGGCGTCTCGATGACCGCAGCCAGTACGTGCTCGGCTGGAGCAACGAGGAGAAGATCGACACGCTGCTCGACCGTGCGTCCAAGGTTCAGCGTCGCATGGGCGAGCTCGCAGGGGAGCGCCAGCGGCTCGAAGCGGCGCTCGCCCGCGCTAGCGAGCGGCGCGGCGTCCTGGCGAGGCTGGACGAGCTGCGCGACTACACCCAGCTCGACTGGGCCGAAGTCGTGACCAAGATCGCGACGCTGGCTGCCGAGCAACAGCGGATCGAGTCCTCTTCCAGCGCGTTGGAGCGGCTTGCGAACGAGATCGAGGGCATCAAGCGAGCGATCGGCGAGGCGGGGACTGCTCGCGACGCCTTGCTTGCTGCCGTTGCACGGCTGGAGGACCGGCGCGGCCGCGACCGGAAGGCGCTCGAACAAGCCCGGGTAGTGCTCGCCGACTCCGGCTACGTGGCCGCGGTGACCATGTTCGACCGATTGGCTGCGCGAATCGGCGCCGAAGCGCTGACCGATGCCGACGTCATCGATCGGTTGGAGGCCAACACGACGAGCGAGGTCACGTCGACGATCGGCGTGCGCACTGCCAAGCAGAACACGGTCGGCAACCGGGCCGTACAGAAGATGACCGCCTTCCGGCGGAGGTACCCACTAGAGACCGGCGAGTTCGATGACTCGATCGAGTCCGCTGGGGAGTACCGCGAGCTCCATCAGCGGCTCGTCCACGACGACCTGCCGCGCTTCGAGAAGCAGTTCAAGACATATCTCAACACCAACACGATCCGGGACGTCGCGGGCTTCCAGGCACAGCTCAACAAGCAGGTCGATCTCATCAGGGAACGAATCGACATCATCAACCAGTCCCTGGTGAGCATCGACTACAACCCCGGCCGCTACATCCGGCTCGAGCAGCACCCGACGCCGAACACCGACGTCCGTGACTTCCGGGCTGAGCTTCGGGCGTGCACCGAGAGTACAGCCGCCGAGGACGACACCGACCAGTACTCAGAGCAGAAGTTCTTGCAGGTCAAGTCAATCATTGAGCGGTTCCGGGGTCGCGAGGGCCACACCGATCAGGACACCGCGTGGGCGAAGCGGGTCACCGATGTGCGCAACTGGTTCGTGTTCTCCGCGTCGGAGCGCTGGCGCGAGGACGACACCGAGCACGAGACCTACACCGACTCAGGTGGCAAATCGGGAGGACAGAAGGAGAAGCTGGCCTACACCATCCTGGCGGCGTCGCTGGCCTACCAGTTCAAGCTCGAGCTGGACGCGGCGCGATCGAAGTCGTTCCGGTTCGTCGTCATCGACGAGGCGTTCGGTCGAGGCTCGGACGAGTCGACGCGCTACGCGCTCAAGCTGTTCGGTCAACTCGGGTTGCAGTTGTTGATCGTCACGCCGCTGCAGAAGATCCATGTGATCGAGCCGTTCGTGAAGGCCGTCGGATACGTGGACAACACCCAGGAAGGTGACTACTCACGGCTGCAGTGCATGACCATCGAGGAGTATCGCGAGCGGCGAGCCGCGCATCTTCTGGCCCAGGAAGCCGCACGGACATGACGTCGTGGACCACGCCGGACGATGTCGAACGCAAGCTCCGGCGCCGATGGGAGTCCGGCGGCCCGCTGCGTGCGTTCGCCGAGGACGTGTCGTGGGAACCGGTCGGCGTACTGCTGCGTGGCCCGACGGCCGGTGAAGTGGCCGCCGGCCTGGACCAAGTGCAGGCGTGGGTCCGAGTCTGGCAACGCGTCGGCGGGCGGCTGGGCCGGCTGGAGTACCGGCGTGTCGGCGGGCGGCTGGTCGGGACGAACGAGCTGCCCGCCCGGCTGTGGGTTGACAGCTACGACGGGCTGTGGTCGGCGGTCGGTGCAGAGAAGCAGGTGCGGCGATTCACTGAGCTGGTGGCGGCTGCGCGGACATCCACTCCACGGCTCGTGGAGTGGATGCTCGGGCATCCACTGCGCGTCCTGGAACTCGAGTCCGAGTGGCCGGCGATCACCAGGACCATCCAGTGGATCGACGTCGGCTCCGATCACGGGCGCTACCTCCGCCAGATCGATGTTCCCGGAGTGGACACCAAGTTCATCGAACGCCACCGCATCGTGCTCGCCACGCTGCTCGATCACCAGCTCGACGTGAACCGGATCGATCTGAGCAAGCCGCGCGCCGATTTCGCTGGACGGTACGGCTTCCTGCGGCGACCGAGGTACGCACGGCTGCGATCGCTGACACCTGGCCGGGCGCTCGTCGACGGCTATGGCGAGCTGATGTTCCGGACGGACGAGCTTGCGCGCCGGCCTCTGCCCGGCGCAACCGTCTACGTCATCGAGAACGAAACGACCTATCTCGCGTTCCCGGCTGTCGACGACGCTCTCGCGTTGTTCGGTGGCGGCTATGCGGTATCCGTACTCGAGTCGCTGAGCTGGTTGAGTGAGCGTGACGTCGTCTACTGGGGCGACATCGACACGCATGGATTCGCCATTCTGGATCGGCTCCGACGCCACTTTCCGCAGGTACGTTCGATGCTGATGGACCGCGCGACGCTTCTTGCACATGAAGGGCAATGGGTCACCGAAGAAGCTCAGCATGTCGCACACCTGGAGAACCTTCGGCCTGATGAGACGGACCTGTACAGCGACCTGGTCGAGGACGTCCTAGGACCGTCGATACGGCTTGAACAGGAGCGCATCTGGTACCCGCTGATCGAGCGCGCTATCGCTGCCGCAGCCACTGGCGTCAACCGCTGACACATCGTCGATAGCTGGGCTCGGCAGCCCGAAAGCAGTGGTGCCCTGGCTAGTCGTCGGCGGCAAAGGTAGATCTTGACGCGGTCGGTGGTCCAGGTGGGGACACCAGTGCCGAAGAAGTCCTGGTCCTCGGTCCAGATTGGGCACTGCAGGACGATCGCGGTGGCAAGGATCGGCCAGTCGTCGGGGTCGCG
This sequence comes from Jiangella mangrovi, assembly GCF_014204975.1. Taxonomy (NCBI): domain Bacteria; kingdom Bacillati; phylum Actinomycetota; class Actinomycetes; order Jiangellales; family Jiangellaceae; genus Jiangella; species Jiangella mangrovi. The sequence continues at coordinate 788,327 of NZ_JACHMM010000001.1, read as the reverse complement.
TTGCTCGATTCGGGCGAGTGCCGTCCGGCGTAGCGGCGAGTAGGTCTCCTCGCCGACTGCATGGACGATGCCGCTGAGTCGTTCGAGAATGGCGAGCGCGGGCCCGGCGGCGACTCCTCGCTTCTCCAGCAGCGCGGGCAGGTAGTTCAGGGCGTCTTCGAAGGCGACTTCAGGCGCGAAGAACGCGGCCGCGCCAGCGTGCTCGGCGATGATCTCCCGCACCCAGCGGCCAAGGACGGCGCGGATGAGGATGTTCGCGTCGAGCACCAGCCGGCGTTCGATCTCCACTAGCGCGCCGTCTTGCGCCGGGCCGCCTTGAAGTCCTCGACGATCTCGTCAGCGTCGACGTGCTCGGCTTCCAGCAGTTCGTCCAGTCGCGCGGCCGCGGTCCGTAGGGCGGCCACTTCCGCGGACAGGTCGCTCTTGGCCGGGATGAAGAATCCGACCGTCTGGCCGTGCCGTGTGACCACGACCGGAGTGTCGGAAGCGATGTAGTCGGCCAGCCCCGCGCGGAACTCGCGGATGCCCACCTTGGTCGTCGCCATCGGAGCCTCCAGGTTGTGTATCGGTGTGTACACAACCTTACGCTTTGCGGTCGTCCTCTGCTACGTGCTGTCCGCCGCTGACGTTCGTGCGTATATCTGCAGGCTACTCAGCGTCGGCTGGCGTGTGGATGTTGTTCGAACCGGACGGGGGCACCGACGGCTGCGGTGAGTCTCTTCGCGTCGCAACGGTGCGAGATCACTGCGCTGACGGTGTGAGGGAACTGTGGTCGGAGCGACAGCATCGTCACACCCATCACGCAGAGATCTCACATCGATGCCGTTCGTACGCACTCCATCGAGCCTTTGACGATCTGGTCAATGCCGACGTGCCCGCGTGACGGATTGGACGGATGCGTCGAAGGTCACGGGACGAGCATGAGCACGAGCGCGAGCAGTACGTGCGGGACGCCGACGAAGAAGGCCAGGAAGAGCAGGATCAGCGGGATCGCGCTCGCGTCGGACGACCGCGCCGCCGCCCGGCCGGGGCCGGGCGGCGGCTGAGGCGGGTGGGGCGGCCGGGGTGGCCGGGGTGTGGCCGTGGTGGGACCGGCGCCGCCGGTGCGCACTCCCATCGACGACGGCGTCACCTGCGGTTGCGCGAGCAGGGCGTCGCGGGCGACCACCAGGCGCCGGAAGGCGAGGGCGTCGCCGCCGGTGTCGGGGTGGCCGCCCCGCAGTGCCTCGCGATGGAACGCGCGGTTCACCTGCTGCGGGCTCGCCCCGACCCGCACGCCGAGCACGTCGTGCGGGTCGGCCCCGCCGAGGCCCGCGATGTCAGCCTTCACGATCCTTCACCTCCACCCATACGACCCCGTGCGGCGGCGGATTGTGACATCAGAGGATTCTGATATGCGCCATTTATGATCGTGATCATGCGGAGCCGTCGTCCTCGCCTCGTTCTCGCGGGAGGCATCGCAGCGGCCGCCGTCATCGCCGGCGCGCCGCTGCCGGACCACCGCGACGAGCCGGTGCCGACCACGGGCGGGCCCGAACGTCCGCTCGCCGCCCCACCGGACCCGCTCGACGACCTTCCGGTGACCCCGGCCCCGGACGACGCGGCAACCGACGACACCACCGACGGCGACGCAGCAGACGGCGACACCCCGACCATCCAGCTCGCGTTCGCCGGCGACGTCCACTTCGAGGGCGCGTACACCGGCGTTCCGGCGCTGCCCGGCTCCACCCTCGGCCCGATGTCGGAAATCCTCACCGAGGCCGACCTCGCCATGGTCAACCTCGAGTCGGCGCTGACGCTGCGGGGCGAGCCGGCGGCCAAGGAGCTCGAGGACCCCACCAACCGGTTCTGGTTCCGCACCGGCCCGGCCGCGCTCGACCTGCTGGCCCGCTCCGGCGTCGACGTCGTGTCGATCGCGAACAACCACGGGGCCGACTACGGCCGGACCGGCCTCGCCGACACCGTCCAGGCGGGCGAGACCGGCGCCGTCGCCGTCGTCGGGGTGGGGCGGAACGACCGGCAGGCGTACGCGCCGCACCGCGTGAGGGTCAAGGGCACCGACGTCGCCATCCACGCCGCCGACGCGTCGCCGCTCGAGAGCGCCGACCCGACCTGGGCCGCCGCGCCCGGCACCGGGCTGGGCATCGCGTCGGCGCGCGGCCCGCAGGAGGCGACGCTCGCGGCCGCCGTCGCCCGGTCGGCACAGGTGGACGACGTCGTCATCGTCTACCTGCACTGGGGCGAGGAGTTCAACGCCTGCCCGACGCCGGTCCAGCAGGACCTGGCCCGTACGCTCGCCGAGGCCGGCGCCGACATCGTCCTGGGGAGCCACGCGCACACCCCGCTCGGCGGCGGCCTGCAGGGCTCGACGTACGTCAACTACGGGCTCGGGAACTTCTACTGGTACCACGGCCGCGAGCCCGACACCGGCGTGCTGCGGCTCGCGGTTCGCGACGGCGAGGTCGTCGGCGACGAGTGGCTGCCGGGGCGGATCCCGCCCGCGGGCGGCGGCCCCGGCCTGCTCACGGGTGACGCCCGCACCGAGGCCGTGAACGAGTGGCACGCATTGCGCGGATGCACCGGTCTGGCGCCGGGACCCGGCGCCGATCCGGCGGCGCCCGCCGAACCGCCCGGCACGCCCACGGCCGCCGACGACGCGCTGCCCGACTTCGCGTCGTCCGTCGAGCCGATCGGTCCCTCGGTGGCCCTCGCCATGCAGAGCCACGACCCCGCGACCTGCCCGGTCCCGCTCACCGACCTGCGCCACCTCGTCGTCACCCACGTCGGGTTCGACGGCCGCGCCCGCCGCGGCGAGCTGGTCGTCCACGCCGACGTCGCCGAGGACGTCGTCGGCGTGTTCCAGGCGCTCTACGAGTCGCGGTTCCCGATCGAGCGCATGCTCCTGGTCGACGAGTACGGCGGCGACGACGACCTGTCCATGGCCAACAACAACACGTCCGGCTACAACTGCCGCCGCGTCGCCGGCCAGCAGCACTGGTCCGACCACGCCTTCGGGCGGGCCATCGACATCAACCCGGTCCAGAACCCGTACGTCGTCGGCGGCGAGGTGCGACCCCCGGCCGCCGCCCCGTTCGCCGTCGTCGACCGGAGCGGGAGCACACCGGCCCTCCCCGGTGTCATCACCGACGGCGACATCGTGCGGCAGGCGTTCGAGCGGGCCGGCTGGGAGTGGGGCGGCGACTTCTCCGACCCCGACTACCAGCACTTCAGCGCGCCCGCGGGACCGTAGGGCGCGCGCTTCGCGAACACTGGCCGAACAGCCCGGAACCACCGGGCATCCGGCCCGGAGGTGCCCCTTAGGCTCCCCCCATGAGGCGTGCGGTGCCCACGGTCGTGTGGCTGATCGCCGTGGTGCACCTGGTCGTCGCGCTGGCGCAGACGGCGGTCTTCCCGAACGCGCGCTCGCCCGACGAGCGCCAGCAGGTCGACCTCGTGCTGCAGGTCGCCGAGGGCGATGCGTGGCCGTGGCCGGACCCCGGGACGGCGTTCCTGACCGAGGGCATCGAGGCCGGCTACTTCATCGCCGCGGACAGTCTCTCCGGACCGCAGCACCTGGCCGACCGCGACGACCTGCCGCCGCGCGGCCAGCGGCTCTCGTACGACGAGGCCGGCGGCGACTCGGCCCCCGTCATCACCTCGGCCGGTGAGCCGGTCCACAACCAGCTCATCCAGCACCCGCCGCTCTACTACCTGCTGGGCGGTGCCGTGGTGGCCGCGGTCCCGGGCTGGGCCGACCAGCCCCTCGACGCCGTGTGGATGCTGCTGCGCTGGGGCAACGCGCTGCTCGTCGCCGCGCTGCCGCTGCTGCTGTTCCTCACCGCGCGTCGCCTGGGGCTCGCGGACCCGCTGCCCGTGGTGGCCGCCGCGACGCCGCTGCTCGTCCCCGAGCTCACGCACATCGAGTCGTCGGTCAACAACGACACCCTGCTGATCGTCCTCTTCGCGGCGGCGACCTACCTGGTGGCGCGCGTCCTCACCGGCGACCTGCGCTGGACGACCGGGGCCGCGCTGGGCGCCGTCACCAGTCTGGCGCTGCTGACCAAGGGCTTCGCGCTGCTGATGCCCGCCTGGATCCTGCTCGCCTACGTCGTGGCGGCGGCGCGGGAGCGGCAGCGCACGCCCGACGCGGCCCGCGGGTTGCTGGTGGCGGCCGCGGCCAGCGTGCCGGGGGCGCTTTGGTGGCTGCGGAACAAGCTCGAGTACGGGACCATCCAGCCGCACGGCACGCAGACCGAGCCGCCGGACCTCACGGCCGTCTACGGCTGGTCCGACGGCGGCTGGGACTGGCTGTCGCGGTTCGCCGAGCGCATGGTGACGCTGTTCTTCGTCAACGACCACGACGCCGACCGCGCCATGGACGCCTCGTGGTGGATGGCCCGGGTCGCCCTCGTCGCGGTGGTCGCCGGCATCGGCGTGACGCTGGCCCGGCGCAGCCTCCCGCGGACGGTCGCGCTCGTCCTGCTGTTCCCGATCCCCGCGCTCGCCGCCATCGTCGCGCGCGGCTCGTACGAGCAGTTCGCCGCGTTCGGCGACGTCGCGGCGGCTCAGCAGGGCCGTTATCTGTTCCCGGGCATCGTCGGGCTGATGGTCGTGGCCGTCGCGGGCGCCGCGGCGCTCGCGCCCGCGCACCGGCGCTGGGTGCTCCCGGGCCTGCTCGCGCTCGCCGTGGCGATCCACGCGGCGTTCTGGCACGACGTGTGGACGCTCTACTGGCTGCCCGCCGACACGGGGGTGGGCAACCTCGGTGGAGTCACCCGCGCCGCCCGGGCCATGGTGGAGTGGTACCCGTTCCCGCCGGCGGTGCTGGGTGTCGTGCTGCTGGCCGGGTCGGCCGCGGCGGTCCTGCTCGCGCGGCACGCGGTCGTGGCGGCCACCGAGCCGGTCGAGCCGGTGCGGACCCGGGAGCCCGTCGCGTGAGGCTCCCGATCCGCGCGCTGCTCCCGCTCGCCGTGCTGACCGCCCTGCTGCTGTCGGCGGTGGCGGCGCTGGTCCAGGCGCCGTACGTGACCGGCGACGAGGCCCCGCACATCGACTACGCCTACCAGGTCTGGCAGGGCGATCTCCCGGTCTTCGAGGACGGTCTCGAGCACCGGCCCGACGGCGCCTGGCTCGCGCCCGTCCAGTGGACGGCGCAGCACCCGCCGCTGTACTACCTGCTCATCGCCCCGCTGGTCGGGCCGCTCGCCGAGGCGGGCCATCCGGAGGCTGCGGTGTACGCCGCGCGGGCCGTGAACGTGCTGCTCTCCGGCCTGCTCGTGCTCGTCGCCCACGGCGCGGCCCGGCGGATCTGCCGGCCGGGGAGCGCCGTCCCGGCCGTGGTCGCGTTCGTGGTCGCGCTGATGGCGGCGAAGTCGCTCGTCGGCGGCTCGGGCTACAACGACCTGCTCGCGGCGGTCTTCGTGACGGCGATGTTCGGCGTCGCGGGGACGGCGGTCCGGCGCGGCCTCGACGCCCGCCTGGTGCTGGCGCTCTCGCTGCTCGCCGGCGGGGCGGCGCTGACCCGGCTCTCGGCCGGAGTGGTCGCCGTCGTCGTCGCGGGCGTGGCGGGGCTGGCCGGAATCGTCCGCGCGCGGCAGGGACGGGGACGGTGGGCGCCGGTGGCCGGCCTGGTCCTCGGCGGCCCGGCGATCGTGCTGGCCGCGGCTGGCTGGTTCTACGCCCGCAACCTCGAGCTGACGGGGAACCTGACGGGGTCGCACTTCGACTGGTCCTACGAGAACCAGGGCCGGTCCCCGAAGCCGCTGCTGCAGGTGCTGGTCGAGGCCGTCACCTGGCTGCGCATGCCGAACCTGTTCTGGTGGTCCGGCCAGCAGCCCCCGCGCACCACCTACGTGATGACCGCCATGGTCGTCACCGCGCTGGTGCTGGTCTGGATCCCGGTTGCGCTCGCCGCCGCCCGCGCCGTCCGCCACCACGCCCGTCCCGCCGACCTCGAGGCCACCGACCGGCGCCTGCTGTGGCTGCTGCTCGTCCTGCCGACGGGGGTGCTGGTGGCGACGCAGGTGGTGTTCGCCTCCAACGGCGGCGGCGTGTACCCGCGCTACCTGCTGCCGGTGCTGCTCCCGATCTGCCTGGCCGTCGCCGCGGGCCTGGTCACCCGCCCACGGCTGCTGGTCCCGGTCTGGACGGCGGTCGCGCTCGCGGACCTCGCCGGCTGGGTCGCGAAGGAGCTGACCACCCCGCCGGCCGAGCCCTGGTACTACACCGACGCGCCGGTCCCGTCCGTCGTGGCCGCGGTGCTCGCGGTGGGCGCCGCCGTCGCGACGGCCCGGGTACTGCTCGACTCGACGGCGAACCGGACGGAGGCGCCGACGGCGAGCGCGCCGGCCAGGAGCGCCAGCACGGCGGCGACCACCAGCTGACCGGACGAGAGCGGGCTCCACCCGGCCAGGCGAGCCGCCGCGTCGGCCGGGCTGTCCTGGTGGCCCCAGTACATGCCGTGGAACGCGAACAGCAGCGCCGCCGCCGCGACCATGCCGCCGCCGGCGACGATCCACGGCACCGCCCGGGCCGGTGGCCGGGCGCCGAGCGCCGACACGACGGTCAGGGCCGCGAGTCCGGCGAACAGGTATCGCCCCTGGACCGCGCTGATCCAGCCGGTGTCGACGTAGGACCGCCACGCGTTGAGCACGACGCTCCACCAGAGCGCGACCGGCAGGAGCAGCAGCACGGCGACGTATCCGCGGGAGTCGCGCCGGACCAGCGCCGCCACGCCCAGCACCGCCACCACCGTCGCGCCACCCCAGAACGCCACGCCCGGAATCCGCAGCTCCAGCCAGCCGAAGTCGCCGAAGAAGGAGCGGGTGAACGCGGTGACGACGGTGGTGGCGAAGTGGCCGATGCCCTCGCTCGGCACCGGCTCCCAGCGCTCGGGGATCCCCACGGGCTGGACGGCGCCATAGACGAGCAGGTTGCGCAGCCACCACCAGCCGCCGACGGCGAACGTGACCACGCCCACCACGAGCACCCGGCTCGCCCGCGGCCACCACGTCCTGCGCAGCTCGGCCAGCAGCGGCCGGGCGACCACGCCGGCGAGGACGTAGGCCAGGACCACCATCGGCACCGCGAACGCCGCCATCACCTTGGTGAGCAGGCCGACGCCGAGCGCGGCCCCCAGCCCGATCGCCGTCGGCCACCGCAGGTCGCCCGTCAGGACCCGGGCCACGAGCCAGGTGATCACCGCGCCCGTCAGCGTCACCAGCGCGTCGTTGGTGACCGCCGAGAGGATGTGCCCGGACATCGGGACGAAGAGCACGCCCGCGGCGGCGACCAGCGCGGCCGGGCGGGCCCGGGGCCGGTCGCCCATCAGGGTGCGCACGGTCGCGGCGGCCAGCAGCGGCAGCGGCGCGAGCAGCAGCAGGTCGAACAGCCGCAGCGACAGCAGCAACTGGTCCCAGCGGGCGTCGGCGGTCCCGGTCGCGTGCAGCCAGGCCGCTGCGGCCGCGTAGTAGAGCGGCGGGTGCTGGGTCATCTGGTCGACGGTGTCGACGGAGGTCGCCGTCATCCCCGGCCAGGGCAGCGCGTTCTCCGCCGTCACCCGGAGTCGCTGCTCGTCGGGGAGCGGGTCGACGTCGGTGTACGGGATCAGGCCGATGCGGATCCAGTGCCGGCCGGGGATGTCGGACTGCAGCGCCGCCTCCTGGCGGGCCAGGATCATCGCGGGCCCCATCAGCGCCTCGCCGGGAGCCGGCCAGCCGCCGCCGTAGGCGAGCCGGAGCACGCTGTTGACGTGCTGCGGCTCGTCGGGGGCCCGGAACGCGGGCGTCAGTACGGCCCAGCAGCCGGCCACCGTCACGACCAGCAGCGCGATGGCCGCGAGCGCGGCCCGGTAGCCGGTGGTCTCACGCATGGGCCGGCCGTCTCCTCCTGGCGGCGGCCGCGAGGCCGAGCGCGACGTCGGCCACCGTCATGAGCACCCGCGACGCCAGCACCGCCACCACGACGGAGCCGCCGGAGAGCTGGCCGGCGAGGACCAGGCCCAGCACGGCCTCGCGCACGCCCACCCCGGCCGGGACCACGATGACGAGGAAGCCCACCGTCCAGGCCAGGGCGTACCCGCCGGTCGCCAGCGCGGCCGTCGCGAGCGTCGTCTCGGCCCCGAGCGCGGTGGCGAGCAGCCAGACGTGCAGCCCCGCCAGCAGCCAGGCGAGCAGCGCCCAGGCCGACGCGCGGGCGACGCCGGCGGCGCTGACCGGGTACTCGAGCGGCGGCCGTCCCAGCAGCCGCAGCGCGACGCCGAGGAGCCGGTTCAGCACGGGCGGCAGCAGCAGCACGACCAGCACGGGCAGCGCGATCAGCGCCGCTCCGTAGGTGGCGCGGACGTCGGCGGGGCCGGCGAGCACCGCGACGACGGCGACCAGCAGTCCGGTCACGATCGAGACCAGCAGCGCCACCGCCATGGCCGTCACAGACCGCCGCCGCGGGATCCGCAGGTCCGCCCCGATCTCCGCCGCGGCGACGAGGTTCCAGATCCCGCCGGGCACGTACTTGCCGAGCTGGGAGACGAGGAACATCCGCGCCGCCGGGCCGGGCGGCACCGGCGAGCCGAGGTCGGCCAGGACCGCGCGCCACGAGGCCAACGTGGCGAGGACGTACACCAGGGCGACGGCGAAAGCGGCCAGCACCGTCAGCGGCGGCAGCTCGGACCAGGCCGCGCGGACGTCGTCCCAGCGGCTCGCGATCGCCCAGACCGCCGCCGCGAACGCCAGGACGAGGAACGCCCGGCGCACCCACGGGTGGCGGGTGAGCGCGAGCAGCCGCCTCATCGGGCGGCCGTCGCCGGCGCCGCGCCCAGAGCGCCGACGAGCGGTGCGACGACCTCGCGGGCGGTGAACCGCTGGGCCGTCTCGCGCCCCGCGGCCCGTGCCTGGGCGAGCTCGACGGGGCCGGCGAGCGACTCGATCGCGGCGGCCAGCGCCTCGGGGTCGCCGGGCGGCACGAAGGTGGCGCCGCCGGCGAACGCCCGCCGTTGCGGCGCGGTGTCGCTGGTGACGACGGCGCACCCGGCGGCCGCGCCCTGGTAGACCTTGTTCGGGACGACGGCGAGCGCCTTGCTCGTCGTGCCGAAGATGCCGAGGCAGACGTCGTGCGCGGCCACCAGGCCCGGCAGGTCGGCGGCATCGACCCAGTCGCGCCAGGTCACCTCGACCGTGCCGTCCGGGTCGATGCCGGCCAGCGTCGCCCGCACCGCCGCCGCGTCCTGCCCCGACCCCGCCAGCGTCGCCCGGACCCGGACGTCGCGGCGGGCGAGCAGCCGCAGGGCCTCGGCGATCACCGTCGCGCCCTGCAGCGGGGTGAACAGGCCGAAGAACACCACCGTCAGCGCAGCACCGTCGGGCCGCGACCCGGCAGCGCGATCTCCCGCGTCGAACCAGGCCCGCGTCGCTCCGACCGGGACGACGACGGCGTCGGCCTGCCTCCGGGCGGGCACCTGCGCGGCGTGCTCGGCCGTGTCGGTGACGACGACGTCGGCCGCGGCGATCGCGAGCCGGTCGAGGCCCGACAGCAGCCGCGTCCGCAGCCCGCCGGAGACTCCCCGGTCGCGGGCGGTGCCGGCGGCGAAGATCAGATGGTCCAGCACGATCGTGGCGGAGCGGAACAGCACCCGGGCGAGCAGCACGTCGAAGTGGCCGAGGTACCCGACGAGCACGTGGGTCGGGCGCTCCTCGCGGCCGAGCCGGCGGGCCCGGCCGGTCAGCGTGAGCCAGCGGCGGCCCAGGCGCGCGACGAGAACCGGCAGCAGCCAGGGCTTGCGGAGGATCTCGACCCGCCGCGCGGTGTCGAGGCCGAGCGGCTCGGCGAGCTCGCGGACCTCGATGCCGCGCTCGCGCAGCCCGTCGATCAGGACCTGCACCCGCGGGTGCGCCGTGGCGTCGTAGGTCCCGAACGCCACGACCCTCACGACGCGACGGCTGTCTCGCTGGCGGCGAGGTCCTCGGCCTCGCGCAGGAGGTCGGCCGCCCCGCCGGACGGCAGCGGGTCGCGCCGGGTGTCGCGCCGGCCGGCGCCGTACTGGAGGGTCTTGATCCGCTCGAGGGTCTCCTCGAGCAGGATGCGGTTGGTGCGCTGCAGATCGACGATGACGAGGAGCGCGAAGCACAGCAGCGCCCCCACGAGCATCGCGCTGCCGAAGACCAGCGACTGGATGTGGCCGTCGCCGTCACCCATGAACCAGTAGGCGAGGAACCGCACGAACGGCACCAGGCCGGCGACCAGCATGGGCACGCCGATCCAGCCGAGAATGACGTTCGGCCGGTACATGAGGTACGACCGGGCGATGGCCCGGCCGGACAGGTACATGTGCTGCCAGTGGTTCTTGAACAGCCGCGACTCGCGGGTCTTCTCGTTCGTCACGATCTGCAGCGACGTGATGGCCAGGCGCTTGTTGCCGGCTTGGATGATCGTTTCCATGCAGTAGCTGAACTGGGTGACGACGTTGAGCCGCAGCAGGGCGGCGCGCGAGTAGGCGCGGAACCCGCTCGCGGCGTCGGGTAGATCCGTGCCCGCGGCGTAGTTCACCACCCGCGACCCGAACCGCTGCATCGCCTTCTTGAACGGTGAGAAGTGCGCGATGGTGCTGGTCTGCCGGTCGGCGATCACCACGTCCGCCTGGCCGGCGATGACCGGCCAGACCAGGTCGGGGATGCGCTCCTGCGGGTACTGGTTGTCGCCGTCGGTGTTCACGACGATGTCGGCCCCGTGCTCCAGTGCGTAGTCGACGCCGTCGCGGAAGGACCGGGCGAGCCCCATGGTGCGCGGGTGCCGGAGCACCTCGGCGCCGTAGGAGCGGGCGACCTCGGTGGTGCGGTCGGTCGAGCCGTCGTCGATGACCAGCACGCGGACCTCGTCGATGCCGGGGATCTCGCGCGGGATCGACTCGAGCACCAGCGGGAGAGTCTCCTCCTCGTTGAGGCACGGGACCTGGACGTACAGCTTCATAGCATCCTCGAACGGGGATTGCAGGGGGAGAAGTCGCCTGCAGGCTAACCACGGTCCGCGGTGCTCACACGGGCGTCACGGCCACTGTTCCCCCAAGGTTCACGACGGGTATACGTACGGCTCATGCGGGCCGAGCGGACGTCGTCGCGCAGCCCGGTCCCGGAACGGCCCGTCGATGATCATGGAGAAGATCGGGTTCCGAGCGACCTGGAAGCCGCCTTTCGCCATGATCAACAGTGCCGGGCCGTGCGCGGTGGGCTGACGTGGTGTCTCTTCGGCCATCTCGGGTCCGTCGTCGGGCCGCTGAGCTGCGCCGACAGGAGCGGACAAGGTCAACATTCCTGGATACATATTGCCGGAAGGGTAGCCTCACCTCTCTGCGGCCCTGAAAGTAGCAGCCCTGTGACCTGCAGGTTTCGGAGATATACAAAATCTGATTTCGCCGCTCAGAACTATGGACAAGCAGATTGGATACCTAATACGCTCGCCGCCACCAACCACCGAGTGGGGTGACAGTGACGGCGGACGAACTCTCGATCGCCCGGGCCATCCAGGCCGGGTTGATCGCCGGGGGCGCGGGTCTGGTGACCTACCTGCCCGACAGCCGGTTCGCGGCGCTCGAGGGGCTGCTCGAGCAGGACCCGAGGCTGCGGGTCGTGCGGTGTGCGCGCGAGGACGAGGGCGTCGCCGTCGCCATGGGCGCGGCGCTGGGTGGCCTGCTGCCGGTCGCCGTCATGGAGGGCACCGGGCTGGGCCTCTGCGGACTCGTCCTCGCCCGCGCCCGGGTCCAGCACACGCCGTTGCTGCTGCTGGTGTCGCACACCGACGGGCCCGGCGAGTCGCGGCCGTTCCACTCGACGGCGATCGCCGCGAGCGCCGCCGTCCTCTCCGGATTCGCCATCCCGGCCCGGGCGCTGGACGACGCGGACCGGATCACCGACGTCGTGGCGCAGACGCTGGTCACCGTCGCGACGCAGCGCTCGATCCACGCGCTCACGCTTCCCGGCCTCGTCCACACCGGGGACGACCAAAGGGCGGTGACCCATGCGACGCGTTGACGCCCTCGCGGCTCTCGTCTCCGAGCTGCCCGCCGACCACCTGGTGGTGGCCGGAGTGGGCGCCACCTCGGGCGGGCTCTGGAGCCTCGGCCCGAGCCCGGCGCACCTCTACAACATGGAGTTCGGCTACCCGTCCGCCGTCGCGCTGGGCCTGGCGCTCGCCCGGCCGGAGCGCACCGTCGTCTCCGTCGAGGGCGAGGGGTCGGCCGTGGCCGGCGTCGCGAACTGGTTCACCATCGCCCGGCTCCGCCCGCCGAACCTGTGCGTCGTCGTCTTCGACAACGGCGTCTACGGCACCGGCCCGGGCACCATCCCGAGTCCGGCCGGCGACGGGGTCCGGGTCGACGACCTCGCGGCGGCCAGCGGCTTCGACGCCGACGCGATCGCCCGGCCCACCACGCCGGACGAGGTGCGCGCGCTCGGCAAGGAGGTCGCGAGCACCCCGGGGCTGAGGTTCGCCCACGTCCGGGTCGGCCGTGACGACGTCCTGTCGAAGGGCCGCGCGGCGGTCGGCGTCACGTTCACCGAGGCCGCCATCGCGTTCGACCTGCACCTGCGCGGCGTCTACAGCACGGAGTCCGGCCAGCAGAACGGAGGCGCCCGATGAGCACGACCACCCAGGACCGGGGGCGGATCTCGCGGCGCCGGCTGCCGTGGCCGAAGCTGCTCATCCTCGTGCTCGTCGGCGTGCCGGTGCTGGTGCCGATCCTCTACGTGGTCGTGTCCAGCTTCAGCGACTCCTTTCCCGGGCAGGCGCTGAACTGGTCGTGGGCGCCCTGGGAGCGGGCCTTCGACAGCGGCCGGACGGTGCAGTCGCTGCTCGTCTCGCTGGTGCTGACGCTGCGGGTGCCGATCTCGATGGCCGTCGCGCTGTGCTTCGCCTGGTTCCTGGTGCGCGTCGACGTCCCCGGCCGCAAGTTCGTCATGTACGCGCTCTGGACGGCGTTCTTCCTCCCGGTGCTGCCCATGACGTTCGGCTGGATGCTGCTGATCAACGGCAACTCCGGCCTGCTGAACCAGCTGCTGGACCGGTTGCCGTTCGTCGACGGGCCGATCTTCAACCTGCAGACCATCCCCGGGATCATGTGGGTGCACATCACCCTCACGACGATCCCGATCATGACGATCCTGCTGGTGCCGGCCATGCGTGCCATCGACGCCAGTTACGAAGAGGCCTCGGACATCGCCGGCGCCCGCACCTCGACGACCATCCGGCGCATCACGCTGCCGCTGCTGGCCCCGGCGGTACTGGTCGCCCTGCTGGCCGGGTTCATCCGCAGCCTCGAGACGTTCGAGGTGGAGCAGATCCTCGGCACGCCGGCCGAGATCTTCGTCTACTCCACCCGCATCTTCAACCTGCTGCGCGCGTCGCCGCCGGACTACGCGCAGGCCATGGCGCTGAGCACGCTGCTGCTGGTGATCCTGGTGGCGGTGGCGCTGCTCTACCAGCGGGTCCAGTCGCGCTACGCCGACAACGCCACGCTCGGCGGCAAGGGCGTGCGGGTGCGGGAGCGCCCGCGCACCGCGAAGTCCTGGCTGGCCGCGATCGCCCTGTACGTCGCCGTGGCGGTGTGCATCGTCGGCCCGCTGGCGATGCTGGTCGCGGGCTCCTTCACCAAGCTGTTCGGGTTCTTCTTCCTCGACCAGCCGTGGACGCTGGCGCACTGGACCTCGGTCCTGACCGACTCCGACTTCGTGGGCGCGGTGAAGAACTCGGCGATCGTCGCGCTGACGGTGGGCCTGGTCGGCACGTTCGTGTTCGCTCTGCTGGGCACGGTCTTCGCCCGCAGCCGGGACCGGCTGACGCGCTGGATCTCGCTGGCCGCCTGGCTGCCGTGGGCGGTGCCGGGGCTGCTCATGGGCGTGGCCTACCTGACGGTGTTCCTCATCGTCCCGGGCCTGGCCTCGTGGCTGCAGACGCTGCTCCCGCTGATCATCGTGCTGCTCGTCCAGAGCCTGCCGCTGGGCAGCATGATGATGCAGTCCGCGGTCACCCAGGTCTCCCCGGAACTGGAGGAGGCCTCGTACGGCACCGGCGCCGGCTGGTGGCGGACCTACTTCCGCATCACGCTCCCGCTGGTCGCCCCCATGGCGGTGACGGTGTTCGTCATCACCTTCATGTCGGCGATCCGGGACATCAGCTCGACGGTGCTGCTGGCCGCGCCCGGCCACTCGACGCTGTCGCTGCTCATGTTCGAGTACGCCAACGGATCCGAACCGGAGGCGGCAGCCGTCGTCGGCGTGATCATCGCGATCATCTCGCTGGCCATGACCGCCGTCGTGCTGCGCATCGGCGAGCGCCTGAGCGTCAACTGACTGATTGCCGAAGTACGTACCTCAGCTGAGGCTCAAGGGGCCGGGAAGGAACGGGAGATGACGGAGACCGCGCAGATCGCCACGTCGCCGAAGGCGGCGGTGCATGACGTGCTCACGGTCGACCGGCTGGTCAAGACCCACCGCGGTCCCGGCCGGCGCGACGACCCCACCGCGGGGGTGCGCGCCGTCAACGGGGTGGACTTCACGGTCCGGCAGGGCGAGATCTTCACGCTCCTCGGCCCGTCCGGGTGCGGGAAGACCACCTCGCTGCGGTGCATCGCCGGATTCGAGGAGCCCGACTCCGGGCGCATCACCGTCGGCGGGCGCACGCTCTACAGCTCCGACGACGGTGTCGCCCTGCCGGCGAACCGGCGCGGCCTGGGCATGGTGTTCCAGAACTACGCCATCTGGCCGCACATGACGGTGCGCGACAACGCCGCCTACCCGCTCACGGTGCAGCGGGGCAAGGCGAAGGTGCGCCGGTCCGAGGCGCGCAGCCGGGCCGACCGCGTGCTCGAGGCGGTCGGTCTGGCCGACCTCGCCGGCCGCCGGGCGACGTCGCTGTCGGGCGGTCAGCAGCAGCGCCTGGCGCTGGCCCGGGCGATCATCATGGAGCCCCCGCTGCTGCTGCTCGACGAGCCGCTGTCGAACCTCGACGCGCGCACCCGCGACGACATGCGCGGCGAGCTCAAGCGCCTGCAGGCCGACATCGGCGTCACCATGCTCTACGTCACCCACGACCAGAGCGAGGCGCTCTCGCTCTCCAGCGCGGTCGCGGTCATGTCGAACGGCGTCATCGAGCAGATCGGCCGCCCGCTCGACGTGTACGAGCGCCCCGCGTCGCGGTTCGTCGCCGAGTTCATCGGGCACTCCAACCTGATCCTGGCCACCCTGTCCCAGGCCGCCGCCGACGGGCATTGTGAGGTCGACACCGTCCTCGGCCGGGTCCGGGGCCGCACGTCCACCGAGACGGCGCCGGGCAGCGAGTGCGTCGTCTGCGTCCGCCCCGAGAGCCTGGCGTTCGTCGACGCCGGGACGCCCGCCGGGCCGGAGCTGAACGTCTGGTCGGGGACGGTGAAGTCGACCACCTTCCTCGGCGAGCTCGTCGACCACGTCATCGACGTCGCCGGGCACGAGTTCTCGCTGCGCGGCAAGCCGTTCGAGGCGCGGGCCATCGGCGCCGAGGTGCACGTGGCGGCCCCAGCCGAGCTGTGCGCGGTGCTGCGGGGCTGATGACCGTGACCACCACCCAGGACTGGCCCGCCGAGGTCGTCGCCAAGATCACCGGCCGGGGCCGCTACCCGTCGGACTACGCCGTGCCGGGCTGCCGGTACGCGAGCGTCGTCCGCAGCAGCGTGCCGCACGCCGAGGTCTCGGCCGGCCTCGCAGCCGCGCGGGCGCTGCCCGGCGTGCTGGTGGTGGCGGACCGGGCGGACCTGGGGCTCGACGGCGTCGTCCGGCAGGTCGGCGACGTGGTGGCGGCGGTGGTCGCCGACAGCCAGGACGCGGCCGACCGGGCGGCGCGGGCCATCGAGGTGGACTACCGGGCGCTGCCGTTCGTCGACGACCCGTTCGCGACGGCGTCCGTGCGGATCGACGATCGGTTTGAGGACAACGTCGTGCGCGAGGTCACGCGGAGCCACGGCGACGTCGAGGCCGCGCTGGCCGCTGCCGCCGTCACGTATGCCGCCGAGTACGTCACCGGCCGGCCGGTGCACTACAACCTGGCCCGGCGCTGCTGCGTGGTCACCGTCGACGCCGACGGCGGGGTCGACATCCTGACCTCGGCCGACGCGCCCTACTTCGCCCGGCACGAGCTGGCAGTGGCGGTGGGGCTGGCCGACGACGACGTCCGGCTGACGGTGTCCGAGCTGCCCACGTCCAGCTTCGGCGGCCGGACCAGCATCAACCCGCTCTTCGAGCCGATCGCGGTCCGCCTCGCGCGGCTCTGCCCGGGGACGCCGGTGCGCCTGGCGTTCTCGCCGGCCGAGGAGCTGGGCGTCAGCCACTCGCGGCACCCGGTGCACTTCGCGCTCACTGCCGGCTGCGACGCCGGCGGCCAGCTCACCGCGCTGAAGGTCCGGGCCACGGTCGACCACGGGCCGTTCCCGTCGTTCGTCACCGACGTCGTGCTGTCCAACTGCCGCGACCGCGCGCTGGACCTGTACGCCGTCGACCACTACGACTTCGCCGGCCGGGCCGTCCTGACGCACAACCCGACGGCGGGCGAGATGCGCGGCATCGGCGTCACCCAGATCCTCTGGGCGGTCGGGGTGCACCTGGACGAGCTGGCCCGGCGGGCCGGCGTCCTGCCCGAGCGGTTCCTGCTGCGCAACGCGACCACGAAGGCCGCCTCGCAGGAGAAGGTCGTCGGCGACGCGAGCGCGACGGTGCGAGCCTGCCTCGACGCCGCCCGCGCGGCGGCCGCGCAAGCCGACGCCGTCGACCATGAGGAGACGGCGTCCTGCCGGCACGGCTGGGGCGTCGCGGCCGGGCTGCACACCAGCGGCCTCGGCACCTTCCACGGCGGCGACGCGTCCGCCGCCACCGTGCGACTGCTCGAGGGCGGCGACGTCGAGCTGGCCGTCGCCGCGCCCGACAGCGGCCAGGGCGCCGCGGCCGCCTACCGGGCCGTCGTCGCCGAGGTGCTGGACCTCGTGCCTGGACGGGTCCGGCTGTCCGCCATCTCGACCCAGACCTCGCCGTACGACCGCTGGGGGTCGGTGGCCTCCCGCGGTGCCTACGTCGTGGCGCCGGCCGCCGCCGCGGCAGCACGGGCCCTGCGCGACCGGGTGCTGGAGGTGGTCGCGGCGCACTGGGGGGTGCGTGCCGCGGACCTGCGGCTGCGGGAGTCGCGCGTGCACGCCCACGACGGCCGGTCGATCGACCTGGCCGGAGTCGCGGCGCTGGCCGGCGCCCCCGTCGAGGCGGCCGGCACGCACACGAGCGAGCAGAACCCCCCGACCTACGGCGTCTGCCTGGTCCAGGTCTGCGTCGCCGCCGACACCGGCGTGGTCCGCGTGCTGCGCGGCATCTCCGCCTACGACGTCGGGCGGGTGCTCGACGAGACGCAGTGCCGCGGCCAGCTGGTCGGCGCGTTCGCCATGGGCTGGGAGTACGCGCTCGGCAGCCAGCTCGCCGTCGACGCCGCGATCCCCGGCCCGGCCGACCCCTACGACTTCCGCTTCGCCCACATGGAGGACCTGCCGCAGGTCGAGGGCGTCCTCGTGACGACCCCCGGCTCCGCGGGCGACGCGCCCGACGCGCCGGCCCGGGGCATCGGGACGCCGGCCATCGTGTCGGTGGCCCCGGCGATCTGCAACGCGATCCGCGACGCCGTCGGGGTCCGGGTGCACCGGCTTCCGGTGTCGGCCGAGGACGTGCTGCGCGAGCTGCTGGAGCCCGCCCATGGCTGAGCGCGAGACCGCACTGACGGTGAACGGGCGGGAGTGCACGTTCGCGGCGCCCTCCGCGGCACTGGTCGACGTGCTGCGCGACGAGCTCGGGCTGACCGGGCCGAAGCTCTCGTGCGGCCAGGGCTTCTGCGGCGCCTGCACGGTCCTGGTCGACGGCGCCGCCGCCAGCTCCTGCTCGGTCCTGGTCGCCGACCTCGACGGCAGCGACGTCACCACCGTCGAGGGGCTGGCCGACGGCGACCGGCTGCACCCGGTCCAGCGCGCCTTCGCCGAGCAGTCCGGCTTCCAGTGCGGCTATTGCACGCCGGGCATGGTCATGACGACGGTCGCGCTGCTCGCGGAGCACCCCGACCCCACCGACGCCGAGATCGCCGCGTACTTCGAGGGCAACCTGTGCCGCTGCACCGGCTACGCCGCCATCGCGGCCGCCGTCCGCACCGCCGTCCGGACCGCCGGGGAGGTGCGCCGTGCTGACTGACGCCGAGGTGCTCACCGTCCCCGACCTCCCGGCCGCCCTGGCCGAGCTGGCCGCGCCGGTGCCGGCGACGGTGTGCGCCGGCGGCACCGACCTGGTGCCGCGGCTGCGCCGTGGCGAGGTCGTCACGGGCCGCGTCCTGCTGTGCCGTCGCCTCGAGGAGCTCGGGCGGATCGACGCCGACGGCGGCAGCCTGCGGATCGGCGCCGCCGTCACGTACCGCCGGATCGCCGAGTCGGCGCTGCTCACCGAGGCGCTGCCGGTGCTGCGCGACCTGTCGGCGCACCTGGCCAACCCGCGCGTACGCAACCGCGGCACCATCGGCGGGCACCTGTGCGCGGCCCGGTCCCGCTACGACGTGCTCACGCTGCTCGCGGCGCTGGACGCCCGGGCCCACGTCGCGTCGGTCCGGGGCACGCGCGTCGTCCCCGTGGCCGACGTCGTGCTGGCCGAGCGGCGGACCGTGCTCGCGCCCGACGAGCTGCTGGTCGACGTCGAGATCCCGGTGGTCCCGGCGGCGCACGAGGTCGGCTTCGAGCGCGTCGGCACCAGCCAGGGGCCGATCGTCAACGTGGCGGCGTGGGCGCGCCCGGAGCGGACGACGCTGGTCGTCGGCGCCGTCGGGGCCCGGCCTATCACGCTCGAGGTCGCCGACCCGCGCGACACCGACGACGTCGCCGGCCGGGTCCGCGCGGCGGCCCTGTCCGACGAGCCCGGCCTGGCGAGTCCCTGGTACCGCGCGCAGGTCGCGCCCACCCTGGCGGTGCGCCTGCTGGGCCGGCTGCGCCCCGCGGGGAGGGCGGGCTGATGGCGGCGCCGTCGTCGCTCACGCACGCGCTGGCCGAGCTCGAGCGGCTGGACGCGGCCGGGCTCCTGACCGAGCTGATCGAGACGCCGTCGCCGACCGGTGCGGAGCGCCCGCTCGCCGAGCGGCTCGCGGCCCGGTTCCGCGCCGCCGGACTGCCGGCCGACGTGCGGCCGGTGGGCGGCGAGTCCGCGAACGTGGTGGTCGGAGGCGAGCCCGACGGCCGGCCCTCCCTGCTGATCTACGGGCAGCTCGACACCACGTTCAGCGGCGACACCGACCAGGACCGGCCACTGCTCGCCGGCCGGGCCGACCCCGAGTTCCGGCCGGTCGCGGAGCGGTCGGGCGACTGGATGCTGGGCCTGGGCGCGGAGAACCCGAAGGGCTACCTGGCCGCCGGGGTGCTGGCGATGCTGGCCCTGGCCGCGGCCGGGCAGCCGCGGAACGTGCAGGTGGTCGGCGGGTTCTGCGCCGCCGGCATGCCCGCGCTGCCGCTCGGCTTCGGCCGCGGCGTCCGGGCGCTGCTGGCCGGCGTCGCGCCGGTCACCGCGGCGATCGTCCCGAAGCCGGGCTTCGCTGCCAGCTGGGAGGAAGTGGGCATCGCGGTCTACCGGCTCACCGTCGAGGGCGGCGTCGGCTACACCGGCATCCGCGGCTACGAACCCGAGGAGAACACCGTCGCCCAGGCCGCCCGCGTGGTCGGCGCGCTCGAGCACTGGTTCGCCGACTACGGCGACCGCTTCGCCACCGAGTACTGCCGGCCGCGCGGCGCGGTCGTCGCTATCAGCGGCGGCGACCCCGCGCGGCCGGCGTTCTGGCCCGAGACCTGCACCATCGACGTCGACCTGCGGCTGCCGCCCGGCGTCGCGGTGCAGCGCGTCGACGACGAGCTGCGCGCGGAGGTCGTGCGGATCGTCGCGCGGCTGGGCGTGGCGGTGTCCGTGGAGCGGGTGCAGGCGGTGCCCGGCGCCACGACGTCGCCCGGCGCGCCGGTCGTGCGCAGCGCCGTCGCCGCCTGGGAGGACCTCACCGGCGACACCCACGAGCCGCGCACCGCGACCAGCGGCTACACCGACGCCGTCGTCCTGCGCGCCGCCGGAGTCGACACCGTCCGCGCCGGCATGCCGCGACCGCCGCGGCGCGACGGCGGCCCGCCGTTCTCGATGGGCGCTGTGCACCTGCCCAGCCTGCTGACCCTCGCCGAGTGGCTGGTCCGCACGGTGACCACCTACGACCAGCACGAAGGAGCGCACCCGTGACCGCGACCACTGCGGACCTGGCGATGAGCGAGCACGACGTCGACGTCGCCGGCGACCTGACGATCCACTACGCCGAGGGCGGGTCGGGCCACCCGGTCATCTGCCTGCACGGCACCGGGCCGGGCTCCAGCGGGCTGGCCAGCTACGTGCGCAACGTGCCGGCGCTGACCCCGCACTACCGCACCCTGGTGCCCGACCTGCCGAGGTTCGGCAAGTCGTCGAAGGTGTTCGTCACCGAGCCGCGGCTGGACTTCACCTCGCGGGCCGTGCGCTCCTTCATGGACGCCCTCGGCATCGAGAAGGCGCACCTGATCGGCAACTCCATGGGTGCCCAGACGGCGATGAAGGTCGCCATCGACGCGCCCGAGCGGGTGGAGCGGCTCGTGCTCATGGCGCCCGCCGTCGCCGGCCACAGCCTGCAGACGCCCATGCCGACCGAGGCCGTCCAGCTGATCTCGGAGTACTACGGGGGCGACGGGCCGTCGCGGCAGAAGATGCGCGACGTGCTCGAGCGACTGGTGTACGACAGGGCGTTCGTCACCGACGAGGTCGTCGAGGAGCGCTACCAGGCCAGCGTCGACCCCGAGACGATCCGGGTCAACGCGAAGGGCCACTGGGGCCGGCAGAGCCTCGAGGGCGAGCTCACCAAGGTCGTCGCGCCCACCCTGCTGGTCTGGGGCCACGACGACCGCGCGACCCCGTTCGACCACGCCCTGCTGCTGCTCAAGAAGCTGCCCGACGCCCGGCTGCACGTCTTCGCCCGGTGCGGCCACTGGGCCAACGTCGAGCGCGCCGACGAGTTCAACGCCGTCGCGCTCGACTTCCTCGGCCGGCCCTGACCGCGCACCCGACCCGAAAGGACCCGACATGGAGATCGCCCTCGGCATCGCGTGCTCGCACGCGGGCCTGATCGCCACCCGGCGCGACCAGGGGTCGCCGGACCAGTCCGGCCGCTACTTCGCCGCCGCCGACCTGCTGCGCGAGCAGATCCGCGACCTCGCTCCCGACGCGATCGTCGTGCTCGGCACCGACCACATGAAGGCGTACACGCTGGCCGGCGGCATCCCGCCCGCCGCCATCGGCGTCGGCACCGTCGCCCACGGCCTCGGCGACGCCGGCGTTCCGGCCCGCGACATCCCCGTGCACGCGGACCTGGCGGCCGGGCTGCTCGAGGCGTACACGGCGGCCGGTGGCGCGCTGACGTTCGCCGAGGAGATCCGCATCGACCACTCGTTCGTGGTGCCGCTGGACTTGTTCGACCCCGAGGCGAGCTTCCCGATCGTGGCGATCACCCAGAACTGCAACGTGCCGCCGCGGCCGACCATGCAGGCCGGCTACGACCTCGGCACCGGCCTGCGGGCCGCGATCGACACGCTGCCCGGGCGGGTGGTCTTCATCGCCACCGGCGGGCTCTCGCACTGGGTGGGCGACGAGCGGCGCCGCGCGTTCATGCAGCGCCAGCCGGGGTCCCGGCTGGCCGACCTCGCGCAGCACCCGGTCGAGCTCGAGGAGACCGGGCCGGTCAACGAGCGGTTCGACAAGGAGTTCCTCGACGCCGTGCAGGCCGGTGACATCGCCGGGTTCCTGCGGGGCTGGCCGGACGACCGGCTCGAGCAGGAGGCCGGCAACGGCGCACACGAGCTGCGGAACTGGGCGACGGCCGCCGGGTTCCTCGGCGACGCGCCCGGCGAGGTGCTGGCATACGAGCCGATCGCGGAGTGGCTGACCGGAGTCGGCATCGTCCGCTTCACGCCGTCCGGGAACTGAGAGGTAGTCCATGACTCTGTCGGAACAGGCCGCTGACCAGACGTCCCCGCGACGCCGCGGCAAGGCGAGCCTCGGCCGGCTCGACTGGTCCACCTGGCCGACCTACCAGGCGGCGGGCCTCGGCCTGCGCGACCACTGGTACCCGGTCATGTGGGCGAAGGACGTCGGCCAGCGGCCGATTCCGATCGTCGTCTCGGGCGAGAAGATCGTCATCGGCCGCAACCGCGGCAAAGTCTGGGCGCTCGCCGACCGCTGCCCGCACCGCGGCGTTCCGCTGCACCTCGGCTCGGTCGAGTTCCCCGGGACCATCAGCTGCGCCTACCACGGCTGGACGTTCGACACCTCGAACGGCGTGCTGTGCGCGGCGATCACCGACGGCCCGCGCTCGCCGATCGTCGGGAAGGTCAGCGTCGCCCGCTACCCGGTCGAGGAGCGGCTGGGCCTGGTCTGGATCTACATCGCCCGCGACCCCGACGACCGCGACCAGCCGGTGCGGCCGCTCGACGAGGACCTGCCGGCCGAGCTCGTGTCGAACGCCACCACCGTCGTCGGCCGGATCGAGCCCGGGCGCGGCGGCAACTGGCGCTACGCCACCGAGAACGGCTTCGACGAGGGACACGCGAAGTACCTGCACCGGCACGCCCTGTGGACGCTCTTCCGCGAGCTGCCGGTCTGGAACGAGACCAAGGTCATGCGCTCCGACGACGGCCGCTGGGTGATCCGCCGGCAGGTCAACTCGTACTGGGAGGAGTCGTTCCCGGGCCTCGGCACGTGGACGCAGCGGCGCTGGTGGAAGTTCAAGCGGACCTCGCACGGGCCGTTCAAGGGCAAGCGGGCCGAGCCGGTGCTCGCGTCGCTGGACCTGCCGGCGAAGGCGTCGGTGGGCCTGCCCGGCGTGGTCCGCATCGCCTACGGCCGCTACGTGCACTACGAGTGGGCCGTCGCGGAGGGAGCCGACTCGCACCGCTACGTGCAGCTGCTGGTCAGCTTCGCCCGCAGTCCCATCGAGCGGCTCTGGTTCCGGCTGAAGTACCGGCTGTTCATCCGCTGGGTGTTCCACGGGCAGTTCACCGGCCAGGACGCCTGGATGGTCGACGTCATGGAGGTTCCGCCGGAGCGGCTGTACCGGCCCGACTCGTCGGTCCTCGAGTGGCGCCGGTTCGTCGAGGACGAGGAAGCCGGCCGTCAGGGCACCGAGTCCGCGGAACCGAACGACTGAGCGGAGGGAGACACGATGCCGCGCAAGAAGACCGAGCTGGCCGTGGACTCGCGGTTCCACGGCGTCGTCGCCGAGCTCGCCTCGACGTTCGACAGCACCGGTGACGCCGTCTATCACGTGCTGCGCGAGAGCATCATCCGCGGCGCGCTCGCCCCGGGCGAGTGGCTGCGGCAGGAGGCGATCGCCGAGGCCATCGGCGTCTCGCGGGTGCCCGTGCGCAGCGCGCTGATCCGGCTGGAGGCCGAAGGGCTGCTGGCCATGCACGGCCGCCGCGGGGCCCAGGTCCGGATGCTCTCGGTGGCCCGCGTCAACGAGATCTGCCGGCTGCGCGTCCTGCTGGAGTCGCACGCCCTGAAGCTCTCGATGGCCCGCATGACCTCTGCTCGCATCGAGCGGCTGCGCGGCCTCGCCGGTGAGCTCGACTCCGGCATCGGGGGCGCCGAGCTCAACGAGGTCCGCGACCGCTTCTACCGCGAGCTGTACGACCACGATCACAACCCCGTCCTCGTCGAGACCATCGAGGGCTTCCGCGGGCAGGTCAGCCGGCCCTGGCCGAACTACCGGCTGCCCGGCGCGACCCCGGACCGCTACCAGGACCTCGTCGCCCTGGTGGGCGACGGCGACCTCGCCGGCGCGGACGCCTGGGTGTACGCCCACGTCGAGAAGGTGCGCGGCCACCTGCACGCGATCGCGGAGACGGAGGAGCAGGCATGAGCGCGTCCACCGCCGTCGAGGAGGCGGCCGCCCGGCTGCGCGGCGCGGAGCACAGCCGCACGCCGTGCGCCCCGGTGCGCGACCTCATCGGCGCCGACGACGTCGAAGCCGCCTACGCGGTCCAGGCCGTGAACCTGCGCCGTCGCTACGACGCCGGCCGGGTCCGGGTGGGCCGCAAGATCGGCCTCACCTCGCCCGCGGTCCAGCGTCAGCTCGGCGTCGACAGCCCCGACTTCGGCGCGCTGCTCGACGACATGGTGGTGCCCGACGGCGGCGCCGTCCCCGCCGGGCGGCTGCTGCAGCCGAAGGTCGAGGCCGAGGTCGCGTTCTGGCTCGCCGCGGACATCGACGCCGAGGTCGCCGACCCGCGGGAGCTGCGCGACGCCGTCGAGGCGGTCGGGGCGGCCATCGAGGTGGTCGACAGCCGCATCGCCGGGTGGGACATCACGCTCGGCGACACCGTGGCGGACAACGCCTCGAGTGGCATGTTCGTCGTCTCCGGGACCCGGGTGCCGCTCACCGAGGTCGAGCCCGCGGGCGTCGTCATGAGCCTGACGCGCGACGGCGACGGCGCCGTCGTCTCCGAGGGGACCGGCGCCGCCTGCCTGGGCGACCCGCTCGCGGCGCTGGCCTGGCTGGCCGCCGCCGCGATGCGGTTCGGCGACCCGCTGCGCGCCGGCGAGGTGGTGCTCAGCGGCGCCCTCGGACCCATGGTCGCCGCGTCGCCCGGCGACCGTTTCACCGCCGGCATCAGCGGCCTCGGCCCGGTGTCGGTCTCCTTCGCGGACAGGGAGGACTGACCATGGCCACGACGGTGGCGATCATCGGCTCCGGGAACATCGGCTCGGACCTGATGGTGAAGATCATCCGCACGTCGCCGGTGCTCGAGGTGGGTGCGCTCGTCGGCATCGACCCGGCGTCCGACGGGCTGGCCCGGGCCGCGCGGCTCGGCGTCCCGGCGGTCTCCACGGGCGTCGCGGGCCTGCTGGACCTGCCGAACGCCGGGGACATCGAACTCGTCTTCGATGCGACGTCCGCGGCGGCGCACCTGCGCAACGCCGAGCTGCTGCGCGACCACCCGGCCCGGATCGTCGACCTGACGCCGGCGGCCATCGGGCCGTACGTGGTGCCGCCGGTGAACCTGCGCGAGCACCTGCACGAACGCAACCTCAACATGGTGACCTGCGGCGGCCAGGCGACCATCCCGATCGTCGCGGCGGTCGCGTCGGTGACCCCGGTGCGCTACGCCGAGATCGTCGCTTCGATCGCCTCCCGCTCGGCCGGCCCCGGCACGCGGGCCAACATCGACGAGTTCACCGCGACGACGGCGCGCGCCATCGAGATCGTCGGCGGGGCGGAGCAGGGCAAGGCGATCATCGTCCTGAACCCGGCCGAGCCGCCCATGGTCATGCGCGACACCGTCATCTGCATCGTCGACGAGGCCGACCGCGAGGCCGTCGACCACGCCGTCACCACCATGGTCGAGAACGTCCGGCAGTACGTGCCCGGCTACCGGCTCAAGCAGCCGGTGCAGTTCCGCCCGATCGACGAGCGGAGCACCGAGTGGGACCTGGTCCGGGCCCGCAAGGGCGGCCCCGGCTGGGTCGTGACGGTGTTCCTCGAGGTGGAGGGCGCCGGGCACTACCTGCCGGCCTACGCCGGCAACCTCGACATCATGACCTCCGCCGCGCTGCGCGTCGGCGAGCGGCTGGTCGAGGAGGTGGCCGCGCGATGACCGTCGACCTCTACATCCAGGACGTCACCCTGCGTGACGGGATGCACGCGATCCGGCACCGCTACTCGCTGGAGGACGTGCGCACCATCGCCGCCGCGCTCGACGCCGCCGGCGTCGCGGCCATCGAGGTCTCGCACGGCGACGGGCTCAACGGCAGCAGCGCCACCTACGGGCCCGGGGCGCACACCGACCTCGAGTGGCTGGCGGCGGCCGCGTCCGTGGTGACGAACGCCAGGCTGACAACGCTCCTGTTGCCCGGCATCGGCACCATCGAGGACCTCGAGCGGGCCTTCGACGCCGGCGCCACCTCGGTGCGCATCGCGACCCACTGCACCGAGGCCGACATCGCCGAACAGCACATCGCCAAGGCCCGCGACCTCGGCATGGACGTCGCCGGGTTCCTGATGATGTCGCACATGGCCGAGCCGGCCGAGCTGGCCCGGCAGGCCGTGATCATGCAGGGCGCCGGCGCGCACTGCGTCTACGTCACCGACTCCGGCGGCCGGCTGACCATGACCGGCGTCCGCGACCGGGTCCGCGCCTACCGCGACGCCCTGGATCCCGGCACCGAGATCGGCATCCACGCGCACCACAACCTGGGGCTGGGTGTGGCCAACAGCGTCGTCGCCGTCGAGGAGGGCACCGTCCGCGTCGACGCGTCGCTGGCCGGGCAGGGCGCCGGTGCCGGCAACTGCCCGATCGAGGTCTTCATCGCCGTCGCCGACCTCACCGGCTGGCGGCACGGTTGCGACCTGTTCGCCCTGATGGACGCCGCCGACGACCTCGTGCGGCCCCTGCAGGACCGGCCCGTCCGCGTCGACCGCGAGACGCTGACGCTCGGCTACGCGGGCGTGTACTCGAGCTTCCTGCGCCACGCCGAGAACGCCGCCGAGCACTACGGCCTCGACGCCCGCTCGATCCTCGTCGAGGCCGGGCGGCGCAAGCTGGTCGGCGGCCAGGAGGACCTCCTCGCCGACGTCGCGCTCTCAGTGCTCGCGAAGAAGGAGGGCACGTGAGCGGCGACGTCGTGAGCGACCTGCTGATCGTGGGGGCCGGGCCGGTGGGCCTGTACGCGGCCTACTACGCCGGCGTCCGCGGCCTGACGACGACGGTGGTCGACTCGCTGCCCGAGACCGGCGGCCAGATCTCGGCGATGTACCCCGAGAAGCCGATCTACGACGTCGCCGGCTTCCCGGCGGTCCGGGGCCGCGACCTCGTCGCCGGGCTGATGGAGCAGGCGGCGGAGTTCGCGCCGGCCTACCTGCTGTCGCGCCGGGCCGAGACCCTCACACGTGCGGACGGCGCGTTCGTGGTGGGCCTCGACGACGGTGTCACCGTGCGGTGCCGCGCGATGGTCATCACGGCGGGGATCGGCACCTTCACCCCGCGGCCGCTGCCGGCCGGCACCGACTGGCTCGGCCGCGGGCTGTCCTACTTCGTCCCGTCCCTGCAGGCGCACGCCGGGCAGGACGTGGTCGTCGTCGGCGGCGGGGACAGCGCCTGCGACTGGGCGCTGAGCCTGCTGCCGATCGCGCGGTCGGTCACCCTCGTGCACCGCCGGGCGGAGTTCCGGGCGCACGAGCACACCGTCCGCCAGCTGCACGCGTCGCCGGTCGAGGTGATCCGCGACGCGGAGGTCACCGGCCTCGCCGGCGCCGAGCGGCTGGACCGGGTCGAGATCTCGGTCCGCGGCAGCGAGACCCCGCTCGTCCGCCGGGCCGACGCGGTCATCGCCGCCCTGGGCTTCACGGCGAACCTCGGGCCCCTGCGCGCGTGGGGGCTGCGGTTGAACAGCAACCGCTTCATCGCCGTCGACACCACCATGTCGACCGGCGTCGAGGGCGTCTACGCGGCCGGCGACATCACCGACTACCCCGGGAAGGTGCGGCTGATCTCCGTCGGCTTCGGGGAGGCCGCCCTGGCGGTGAACAACGCCGCCGTCCACCTCGCCCCCGATCAGCAGCTGTTCCCCGGCCACTCGACGGACGCCGTGCCGGCCCTGGCCGGCCAGTAAGGGAGGCACGCCATGGCCTACGTCATCGGTTCCTCGTGCATCGACGTCATGGACCGCTCCTGCCTGCAGGAATGCCCCATCGACTGCATCTACGAGGGTGCTCGCAAGCTCTACATCAACCCCGTCGAGTGCATCGACTGCGGCGCCTGCGAGCCGGTGTGCCCCGAGGAGGCCATCGCCGCCGACCGTCGCATCGCCGCCGAGCAGCGGGAGTTCGTCGAGGACAACGCCCGGTTCTTCACCGAGGCGCTGCCCGGGCGGAGCGAGCCGGTGGGGACGCCCGGCTCCGCCGCCGCCGTCGGCCCCCTGGGCGTGGACACCCCGCTGGTGTCCGGTTTCGGAGCGCCCTGAGTACGTCAGCACAGCCAACCCACAACCCGATCGGTCCACAGGAGGTCACGATCATGAAGGGTTCCATCAGAAGACGAGGGCTGGCCGCCGTCGCGGCCGTCCTGGCTGCCGGCGTGGTCGCCGCCAGCTGCTCCTCCGGAGACGACGGTTCCACCGCCAGCGAGTCCACGCCCGACGAGGCCACCGCCGAGTGGCTGGAGGGCGCCGACGCCGAGTGGGACGCCGTCATGGAGGAGGCGCGCGAGGAGGGCACGGTCGTCGTCGCCGGCCCCGCGCCGCTCGCCGACGCGATGACCGAGGCGTTCAAGGCCGACACCGGCATCGACCTCGAGTGGGTCGGCGGCAGCGGCAGCGACCTCTCCTCGCGGTTCGAGACCGAGGTCCGCGCCGGGCACGCGTCGATCGACCTGCTCTTCGGCGGCGGCAACGAGCTCGAGACCCTGCTGCCGGACGGCCTGCTCGAGCCGATCAAGCCGCAGCTCATCCTGCCGTCGGTGCAGGAAGGGCCGAACTGGCGCGAGGGCACCTGGCACTGGTACGACAACGCCGGGCAGTACCTGTTCCAGGGCACGACCTACGTGTTCGGCTACGTCACGGTGAACGGCGACATGGTCGACGCGTCGGCCATCGAGACCTGGGACGACCTGCTCGACCCCGAGTACAAGGGCAAGATCATCGCCTACGACCCGCGCAGCAACGGCCCGGGTCAGGGTGCCGTCGGCGCCATGGCCCTGGCGCTGGACTACCCGTACCTCGAGCAGCTCTTCACCGAGCAGGACGTCACGTTCGTCGCCGACAACGACCAGCTCGCCCAGGCGGTGGCGCGCGGCGACCAGCCGATCGCGCTGGCGCTGATCCAGCAGCAGATCGAGAAGTTCGTGGCCGAGGGCATCAACCTCGAGGTCGTCCTGCCCGAGCCGATGCCCGGCTACCTGACCCCCGGCTTCGGCGTGGTGCGCCAGGCCAAGGGCGCGCCGCACCCGGCCGCCGCGCAGGTCTTCCTCAACTGGTACGCGAGCAAGAACGGCCAGCAGACCTACCAGGACGTCATGCTCGAGTCGAGCAACCGCCTCGACACCGACAAGTCGAAGCTGCCCGACTACACGGTGCCGCAGGAGGGCGTCGACTACCTCAACGACGGCCTCAGCGAGGACTACTACGTCACCGATCGCAAGGTCGTGATCGAGCAGGTCACCGAGCTCATCGGCGGCCGCTGACGGGGCCCGCGCCCCGCGGGCGCTACGGCGTGGCCGTGGCGCCCGCAGGGGCGGTCTCGCCGGACGCCGGGGTGGCGTCCCCGTCCTCGGCGGGGGAGCCGGCCTCGACGGCGTCGACCTGCTCCTGGGTGTAGCCGCAGTAGTTGATCGCCTCGCGCTGCCAGTAGCTCACGAGGCGGTCCTTGCCGTCGGCGTGGGCGTCGGCGACGGTGCCCTCGTAGATGCGCCCGTCCTGGGACTCGCGGTTGACGTCGGGCACCTCGGCGCAGACGTGGAAGACCGAGCCGGACCGGGTCCAGTAGACGAGGTTCTCGCCGGTCAGCTGCTCGACGATGTTCGTCTCCTCGGCGTACTGCTCCGTCGACGGTGCGTCGAGGTCGGCGCCGATGAAGCCCGCGATGCCGAGGACGACGATGGCGATGCCGCCGGCGATGCCCTTCTGCTTGCCGTCCATGTCCTTGTTGGTGAAGATCAGGACGATCAGCGGCAGGAACGCGATGACGGTGATGATCGCGCCGAGCTGGTTCTGGACGAAGAACCGGACCGTGTCCTTCCTGGACGCGGGGTCGAGCCGGTTGGCCTTCTTCCACAGCAGCGAGCCGCCGATGGCGAGCGCGCCGATGACGACGATCATGATGATGAGCAGGACCATGTTCACCGGGTCCTGCTGGAGCACCCAGAAGATCGCGAACGCCTCGCCGGCGATGGCGAGCGCCCACAGCCCCGCGGTGAACAACCGCAGACGCGTGGCCTGCTTCTTCGCCTCAGGGGTCGGTGTCCAGGTGGGCTCGTCGGGTAGGTCGGACCCGGCGCCGGACCCGCCGCCGGACGACCGGCCGGTCGCGGCCTCGGGAGCCGACTCGACCCGGACGACTTCCTTCTTCTTCCTGCTCCGCTGCGCCACGATGCTCCTCCCCACGCCGTGATTGGCGGCATGAGCGTAGTGGAGCGGCGGCCCGCGCGCCCGTCAACGCGGGAAAGTGCTCAGCGGGTGATGCGCATGCGGACCAGATCGGTGCGCTGCAGGGACACGCCGTGCGCCACGGGCTGGCCGCGGCGCTCGAACGTGGTCTGGGTCGCCTGCAGCACGGGCGCGCCGTCGGTGAGGTCCAGAGCGCGGGCGTCGGGGCCGTGGACGCACACCGCCTCGAGCTCCGTCGAGGCGTGCACGGCCGAGCCCGGCGCGTGCTGGTTCAGCAGGTCGTACAGCGAGGTCTCGATGCGCAGCATGGGGCTGGGGTCGATGGGCCGGCCGAACAGCTGGGCGGGCACGACCTCGCTCATCAGTGCCGACGGCGAGCCGTCGACCGCGAACAGCCGGCGGATGTGCCAGGCCTTGGCGCCGCCCTCGAGCTGCAGCGCCAGGGCCGCGCCCGCCGGCGGCGTCACCAGGTCGCAGGACGCCTCGAGGAGAGTGACGGCCCGGCCGCCGGTGGCCACGCGGTCGCGGTAGGACTCGATGGTCGACATGTTCAGCGACGCCACCTTGGGCGGCGCGTTCACGAACGTCCCGGACCCCCACTGCCGGGTGACGATGTCCTCGGCGGCGAGGACCACCAGCGCCTCGCGCACCGTCGTCCGCGAGACGTCCAGCGCCTCGGCGAGGTCCTTCTCCGGCGGCAGCCGGTCGCCCGGCGAGAACTCGGACGCGATGAGGTGACGCAACCGCAACAGGGCGCTCTGCGCCGCGGAGTCCCGCCTCATGCTCGACTACCGCCCTTGTGCGAGGTCATCGCTCATCATCGCCGGACCGCCACACCGCCTCCAGCACCCGCAGCGTGTTGCCGCCGAGCACCTTCGCGATGTCCGCATCAGAATATCCGTGCCGGACCAGCCAGCCGGTGATGTTGTGGAAGCTTTCGCCCGGATTCTCCACCCCGTCGACGTACTCCACCAGAGGGTGCTCGAGCCGGCCCTCGTCCTTGTGGGCGTAGTTGCCGGCGTAGGTCCGGTGCACGGCGACGTGGTCACCGAACATGGTGTCCGGGCCGAACGTCACGTGGTCGACGCCGACCAGGTCGACGCAGTACTGGAAGTGGTCCATGAAGGACTCCAGCGAGTGGTGCGGGTGCGCCTCGGACAGCGTCGTGTGCGGCGCCGCCTCGATGCCGATGACCCCGCCGCGTTCGGCGCACGCCTTGATGACCTCGTCGGTCTTGAGCCGCGCGATGGGCCAGACGGCGCGGGCGCCGGCGTGGGTGATCATCACCGGGACCGACGACTCCTCGATGACCTCGAGGCCGGTGCGGTCGCCGCAGTGCGAGATGTCGATGGCCATGCCGAGCTTGTTCATCCGCTCGACCGCGCGGCGGCCGAAGTGGGTCAGGCCGGCGTCGGAGCGCTCGGACAGGCCGGAGCCGAGCATGTTGGCCTGCGAGTAGGCGATGCCCATCTGGCGCACGCCGAACCCGTAGAGCATGTCGATGCGGTCCAGCTCGTTCTCGATCATCGTCGCGCACTCGAGCCCGGCGATCAGCGCGATCCGCCCCGCGGCCTTCGCGTCGCGGATGTCCTGCACGGTGGTGGCGTGGACGACGAAGTCCTGCTTGGCGAGGTCGGCCAGCCGGAAGCCGAGGGCGTAGATCATGTCGTCCCACTTCCAGCCGTGCTGGCTGGTGACGCAGGACGCGCCGGCCATGAAGTTGTCGACGACGGCGGTCAGCCCGGAGTGGGCGAGGCCCTCGTACGCGGTGCGCTGCCGGCCGGTGCGATTGTAGCGGCGGATCTGCTCCGGGTCCTCCGGCAGCACGACGGCGTGCTCGTGCAGCGAGATGACGATGTTCTCCTCGAGCAGCCGGGCGACCCGAGCCCGCTCCTCCGGTCCCAGCCCGCCGTCGTACGCCGGGACGCGGCCGACCTCGGCCGCGAGCGCGAACTCCTGGTAGTCGGTGCCGGCCTTCAGGTAGGAGTAGGCGCGGTAGCCGTCGTATGCGGCGGCGGGGGACGTGTCGGTCACTGTGCTCCTCGTGGTCATGCGGTGGCGGGATCGGCCTGCACGGGCATCGGGTGGTGGCAGGCGAAGGCCTGCCGGTGCCGGTCGTCGGCGGCGAGCAGCGGCTCGACCGTCGCGCACTCCTCGGTCGCCTTCCAGCACCGGGTCCGGAACCGGCAGCCGGACGGCGGGTCGACGGGGCTCGGCGGGTCGCCCTCGAGCAGCCGCCGGGTCCGCCGGCCGCGCAGCTGGGGGTCCGGCACCGGCACCGCGGACAGCAGCGCCGACGTGTACGGGTGCCGCGGGCGGTCGTAGACGTCGCGGCGGGCGCCCAGCTCGGCCAGCTTGCCCAGGTACATCACGCCGACCCGGTCGGAGATGTGCCGGACCACCGACAGGTCGTGGGCGATGAACACGTAGGCCAGGCCGAGCTCGCGCTGCAGGCGCTGGAACAGGTTGACCACCTGCGCCTGGATGGACACGTCGAGTGCTGAGACCGGCTCGTCGCAGACCACCACGTCCGGCGCCAGGGCCAGGGCCCGGGCGATGCCGATGCGCTGGCGCTGCCCGCCGGAGAACTGGAACGGGTAGCGGTCGAGGTGGTCCGGGTCGAGGCCCACCAGCTCCATGAGCTCGCCGATCCGGGCGCTCTGCTGCCGGCGCGGCAGCAGGTCGCGGTGGATCTCGAACGGCTGACGCAGCAGCTCGCGCACGGTCCGGCGCGGGTTGAGCGACGTGTACGGGTCCTGCAGCACGATCTGCACGCGCCGGCGCAGCTCGCGGGCCCGGCGTCCGCGCGCGGTGTGCACGTCCTCGCCGCGGAACCGGACCACGCCGGAGGTCGGCGTCTCGAGGCCCACGATCATGCGGGCCAGGGTGGACTTGCCGCAGCCGGACTCGCCCACGATGCCGAGCGTCTCGCCGGGATGCAGCTGGAAGCTGACGCCGTCGACGGCACGGACGACCGGTGTGTGCCGCCCGGGCAGGACGGCGCGGCGTCCGGCGAAGTGCCGGGTCAGGTTCTCGACCGACAGCACGGGGTCAGACACGGCCATGGAGGACCTCCTCACGACGGTGGCACGCGCTGCCGCGGGCGACCGAGCTGCCCGACGCCCCGCCCGGCGAGGGTGACACCAGCTCGGGCCGCGACGTGCGGCACAGGTCGATAGCGACGTCGCAGCGCGGGGCGAACGCGCAGCCGGCCACCCGGCTGAGCACCGTGGGCGGCGAGCCCGGGATCGCCCACAGCGCCTCGTCCTCGCTGTCCACGCGGGGGATCGAGTGCAGCAGGCCCCTGGTGTACGGATGGGCGGGCCGGGCGAACACGTCATCGACGCGGCCGCGCTCCACGACCCGCCCGGCGTACATGACCGCCAGCGTGTCCGCGGTCTCGGCGACCACGCCGAGATCGTGGGTGATGAGGATCATCCCCATGCCGGACTCGGCCTGCAGGTCCAGCAGCAGGTCCATGATCTGGGCCTGGACCGTCACGTCGAGGGCGGTGGTCGGCTCGTCGGCGATGAGCACCGTCGGGTCGAGCGCGAGTGCCATGGCGATCATCGCGCGCTGGCGCATCCCGCCGGAGAACTGGTGCGGGTACTCCTTCGCCCGCCGCTGCGCCGCCGGGATCCGCACGCGCGCCATGAGGTCGACGGCGCGCGCTGCGGCCTCACGCCGGCGCAGGCCCCGCCGGGTGCGCAGCAGCTCGGCGATCTGCTCGCCCACGGAGAAGACCGGGTTGAGGGCCGAGAGCGCGTCCTGGAACACGATCGCGATGCGCTCGCCGCTGATGCGCCGCCGCTCCTCGGCCGACGTCTGCAGCAGGTCCGTGCCCTCGAACAACACCTGGCCGCCCGTGACCCGGCCGGGCGGGTCGATGAGCCCCATGACCGACCGGGCCGTCACCGACTTGCCAGACCCGGACTCGCCCAGCACGGCCAGCGTCCGGCCGGCGTGCACGTCGAGGCTGACGTCCTGCACCACGGGGCGCACCCCGTCGCGGGTGTCGAACTCCACGCTCAGGTCGCGCACGCTCAGCACCGGCTCAGTCATGGGGGTCCACCCCGGCGTCGCGGAGGAACTGGCGCACCGTCGCCTGGAACAGCTCTGGCTCCTCGAGCTGCGGCGAGTGGCCGGAGTGCTCGAACACGACGAGCCGGCCGTCGGCCACCCGTTCGGCGATCAGCTCCGACGCCGGGACCGGGGTGCGCCAGTCGTGCCGGCCGACGGTGACGAGGACCGGGCAGGCGATCTCGGGCAGCCGGCCGGTGAGGTCGTAGGCCGGCATGTTCACGCCGAACGCGGCGTTGTGGGTGGCGTAGTGGTACTGGGTGCTCGCCGCCTTCCGCTCGACCGCGGCGGGGTCGTAGTGGTGGTCGTAGAGCGGCAGGATCGCCCGCCAGTACCGCTCGAACTCGGTGTTGTCGGCGAAGTTCCCCGTGCCGATGCGCTCGATGGCCCACGGGTCGATCGGCACGACGTCGAAGCTGCGGGCCCGCTCGACGGCGAGGTGGTCGTGCGAGGTGTCCGCCGCGGTGTCGCGCAGCACCAGCGCCCGCACCCGCTCGGGATGGGCGAGTGTGTACTCCATGGCGAGGAAGCCGCCGTACGACCCGCCGGCCATCACGATGTCGCCGAGGCCCAGGCGGCCGCGGATCGCCTCGATGTCGGCGACCCACTGCTCGTGGCTGAACGGGCCGTCGTCGGACGACGAGCCGGAGCCGCGGGCGTCGAACGTCACGATCCGGTAGGCGTCGGCGAACGGGCCGAACGAGCGCAGCGGCTCCGCCCGCGAGCCCAGGCCGGGCGCGCCGTGGTGGACCACGATGGCCGGCGCGTCCTCGGGGCCGAGCTCCTCGATGACGATCCGCGCGCCGTTGATCGTCTCGGTGTGGGTGCGAGAGGTCGTCATGCCGCGATCACGTTCTCCTCGAGGGTGCGCGGATAGGTGGTGAGCCGCTCGGGGCCGTCGTCGGTCACCACCACGGTGTCGGAGATCCGGTATCCGCCGTGGCCGGGGACGTAGACGCCCGGCTCGCTGGACAGCACCATGCCGGGCGCCAGCGGCGTCGGGTCGCCGTCCTCGACCCACGGCGCCTCGTGGTTCTGCACGCCGATGCCGTGGCCCTGCCGGTGGCGCAGGTACTCGCCGAGCCCGGCGTCGCGGATGACCCCGAGGCACTCGGCGTTGACGTCGGCGCACGCGCGGCCCACGCGCATCGCCTCGGTGCCGACGTTCTGGGCGGTCCGGGCGACCTCGAAGTAGCGCCGCTGGTCCGCGCTCGGCTCGCCGATGACGAAGGTCCGCTCGCTCTCGACGAACCGGCTCAGGACCGCGGCGCCGAGCGACAGGATCAGCGTGTCGCCGCGCTGGACACGGCGGCTGCTGGGCAGGCCGTGCGGGTTGGCGGCGTTCGGGCCGGCATAGACCAGACCGCCGGCCAGCTTCGTCGTGAACACCACGCGGTCGTAGCGCTGGTAGACGAGGTCGGTGCCGTGGCCGATGACGTGCCGGGCGATCTCGCCCTCGCGCGGCAGCTCGCCGCCGGCTGCCAGCGCCTCCTCGATGTAGGCGCGTCCGGCCGCGAGCATGGAGTCGCAGATGTCCGCGGCCTGCCGGTGCAGCTCGATCTCCTCCGGCGCCTTGGTCAGCCGCAGCCCGGCGACCACGTCGGAGGTCGCCCAGGTCGCGTCCGGCAGCGCGGCGCGCAGCTTCGCGAACGTGCCGACCGAGACCGACGACGTGTACGCGATGCGGGCGGACCCCAGGCCGCGGCGGCGCAGCAGCGCGGCGAGGTGCTCCTCGGGGCTGGTGACGCCGGGGTACTCGAAGTAGGTCTGCACCGGGGCGTGGCTGCGCTGCTGCTCGGCGTACTCGCGGTCCAGCTCCGGCACCAGGAGGAACCGGTCGTGGTCGGCGCCGATCCAGAGGTACACCGGTCGCTCGGTGACGGCGTAGCAGAACCCCACGAGGTAGGCGACGTCGGCGGGATGGGTGACGAGGAGGCCGTCGTGGCCGCCGGCGCCGAGCCGCTCGACCACACGGTCCAGGGCGCCGAGGTAGAAGGAGTCGGGCAGGTGCACGGTGGCGTCACACTCCTCGGGTGCGCGGGTCGCGCGAGTCGTTGTAGCGGATGCCGGCGATGGTCGCGGCGAGCACGAGCAGCAGGATCGCCAGCGACGGGAAGAGCGTCTGCCACCAGGCCGACGCGATGGTCCCGGAGCGCTGGGCGTTGAGCAGGATGCGTCCCCACGACCACGACGACGGGTCGCCCATGCCGAGGAACGAGAGGCCGGCCTCGGCGATGACGGCCCGGGCCGCGGTGAGCAGCACGTTGACCACCACCAGCGGCATGACCGCCGGCAGGATCTCGCCGGAGATGATGCGCGTCGCGCCGGCGCCGAGGACCCGGGCGCCGTCGATGTACGGCATCGCGGCGACGACCATCCCGTTCGCCCGGATCATCCGAGTCACCTCGGGCCAGGACAGCAGCCCGATGACGGTGATGAGGGTGGCGACGCTGGGCCCGGCGAGCGCCGTCACGAGGATCATCAGCGGCAGCATCGGCAGCGACAGCATGACGTCGGTGGCCGTGGTGACCAGGGGGTCCAGCCGCTTCACGTACGCCGCGACCAGGCCCAGCATGGTGCCGATGAGGATCGCGATGAGCGACGCGACCACGCCCACCAGCAGGCTGATCCGGGCGCCCCAGACCACCTGGGCGAACACGTCCTGCCCGAGGTCGTCGGTGCCGAACCAGTGCGCCGACGACGGCGGCTGCAGGATGTCGGTGCCCAGCCCGCTGGGCGAGTCGACGACCATCGGTCCGAAGACCGCGACCAGCGCGAACAGGCCCAGTGTTCCGACCGACAGCCAGCCTGACGGCGCGGAGAAGAACCCGCCGCCCCGCCGCTTCCTGGGGGCGGCCAGCGCCGCTGCCTGCGGGTCGGCGGTGGGGAGCTGCGACTCGGTGCTCATGTGCGGATCCTCGGGTTGAGAGCCATCGAGAGCAGGTCGGTGAGCAGGTTCGCCAGCACGACCGTGACGGCCAGCACGACGAACGCGCCCTGCAGCACGGGGAAGTCGAGCTGCTGCACCGACTCGAAGATCAACCGGCCGACGCCCGGGTAGGCGAAGACGGTCTCGGTCAGCACCGCGCCGCCGATGAGCGTGCCCAGCTGCAGGCCCATGAGCATCAGCGCCGGCAGCACCGCGTTGCGCAGCGCGTGGCGCCACACGACCCGCCGCGGTGTGAGGCCCCGGGCCCTGGCACTGGTGATGTAGTCCTCGCCCAGCACCTCGGCCATGTTGGTGCGCAGGGTCAGGGCGTACGGCCCCAGCTGGACGAGGACGAGGGAGAACAGCGGCAGCGCCAGATGGTGCAGCAGCGAGGCGTAGGCGGCAAGCCCCCGGGTGTCCGGGTCGATGGCCTGCCCGATGGGGAACCAGCCGAGGTTGGACCCGAACACGACCAGCAGCAGGATCGCGACGCTCGGGATGAACAGCGCGTTCGACGTGATGCCGAAGAACTGCACGGCTCGGTCGACCGGGCCGCCCCGGCCGACCGCCGCGTACACGCCGAGCGGGATGCCGATCAGCAGGGTCAGCACGAACGCCGACCCGGCGAGCAGCAGGGTCCACGGCAGCCGTGACAGCAGCAGGTCGGTGACGGGGACCAGCTGCCGGAACGAGACGCCGAGGTTGCCCTGGACGAGCTGGCCCAGGTAGAGCAGGTACTGCTGGAGCAGCGGCTTGTCCAGGCCGTACTGGCTCCGCAGCGCGTCCTGCATCTCCGGGGTCATGTCGCCCTCGACCACCAGGAGGGTGGGATCCGCCGGCAGCAGCCGCAGCAGGAAGAACGTCACCGTCACGGCGATCCAGATCGTCAGGATCGCGCGGGACCCTCGACTCGCGGCGTACCTCAACACGGTGTGCTACCCACCCTCCGGGTGTGTGTGGACCTGGTGGTCACGGACGGTCCGGGCTCAGCCGGCCCGCTCGACCTGGGACAGCGAGTAGCCGGTGACCATGCCCAGCAGGTCCGACGGCGACGGGTCGAATCCGGTGAACCGGTCGCCGCGGTACGCGAACCGGAAGTTCTCCACGTACAGCGGGGTGAGCAGCGCCTGGTCGTGCACGTAGGCGTCGATGCCCTTGATCTTCTCGACGAACTGGTCCGGCTCGGCCGTGACCGCGGCGTCGTTCACCAGGGCGTCCAGCTCGGGGTCGGCCACCAGGTTGTAGTTGATGCCGCCCGGGTTGGTCGACAGGTAGGTGCTGCGCAGCTGGTCCATCGGGTTGTCGAAGACGCCCCACTGCGACAGGTCGATGTCGTACTCGCCGCCGCGGGTCCGGGCGAGGAACGTGTTCCGCTCGATGCAGGCGAGGTCGAGCTGGATGCCGGCCTCGGCGGCGTCGTCGCGGACCACCTCGGCCACCCGGGTGAGGTTGGCGTTGGACTGGTCGCAGACCACCTCGAAGGCGAGGTCGTCGAGCATGCCGTCACCGTCGGCGTCGGCGTAGCCCGCCTCCTCGAGCATGGTCCGTGCACCCGCCGGGTCGAACGGGTAGGGCTCGAGGTCGGTGTTGTCGTAGTCGGCGAAGGTCGGTGAGATCGGGCCGACCATCTGCTCGCCGTCGCCCTGCAGGATCGTCTCGATGATCGACTCGGTGTCGACCACCATCGACAGCGCCTGCCGGACCGTCTGGTCGGCCAGCACCGGGTTCTGCATGTTGTACGTGAGGTGGGCGAAGCCGAGCGAGCCCACCGTCTCGATGGCGATGTTCTCGTCGCCCTCCAGCGAGGCCACGGCGGACACCGGGACCGGCGTGCCCATGAGGTCGATGTCGCCGTTGCGCAGCGCGAGGATCATCGTGTTGACATCCGGGTAGACGACGTACTCGACGGTCTCGACGGCGGCGCCGCCCTCGGGGGCGTACGGGTAGTTCTCGTTCGCCTTCAGGGTGTAGCGCTGGCCCTTGGTGGCGGACTCGAGGATGTACGCGCCGGCGCCGACCCAGTCGGAGTCGTTGGCGAACTGCGAGAGGTCGCCGGCCTTGCTGAAGATGTGCTCCGGCACGACCCGCATCCAGAAGCCGAGGCCCTCGGCGAACGGGGCGTACGGCTCGCTCAGCGTGAACGCGACCGTCTGGTCGTCGCGCACCTCGATGCCGGTGACCCAGGTGAGCTTCGCCGCCACGTTGCCGAGCTGGTAGTCCATGATCGACTGGGCGGTGAACGCGACGTCCTTCGCCGTCACCGGCGTGCCGTCGGACCACTCGAAGTCGTCACGCAGGTGGAAGACGACGACGCTGCCGCCGTCCTCGGTGGTGTAGTCCTCGGCCAGCTCCGGGACCTTCTGCGCGTTCTCGTCGATGCGCAGCAGGCTGGGATAGGTCGCGTTGAGGATCCAGCTGTCGGTCTTCGAGAGCGACTGCAGCGGGTTGAAGTTCTCCATGTCCGTGGTCGTGCCGATGCGCAGCGTCGCGCCGCCGGCCTGCTCGCCCGAGTCGCCGGAGCCGGTCGACTCGCCGCCGCCCTCGTTGAGCGAGCAGCCCGTGACCGCGACCAGCGTCGCGATCGCGAGTGCCGCGCCGGCCTTCCGGATGCGTCCGATCTTCCCGTTCACCAGACCTCCTTGAGTACGCGCAGGATGTTCAGGCCGATGGCCTTGCTGATGTCCTCGTCGGACCAGCCGTTCTTGACCAGCCAGCCGACGATGTTGGTGAAGTTCTCCGCCGGGTTCTCCACGCCGGCGACGTACGGGACCCGCGGGTGCTCCACGTGGCCGTGCGCGCTGGCGATGGTGAGGTGACCGGTGAAGGAGTCGTGCAGCCCGACGTGGTCGCCGAAGTTGGTGTCCGGGCCGAACGCGACGTGGTCGATGCCGACCAGGTCGACGCAGTACTGGAAGTGGTCCATGACCGACTCCAGCGAGTGCTCCGGGTGCTCCGGCGACAGCGTGGTGTGCGGTGCGGCCTCGATGCCGATCACGCCGCCACGCTCGGCGCAGGCGACGATGACGTCGTCGGGCTTCATGCGGTTGGTGGGCCAGACCGTCCGGGCGCCGGCGTGGGTGATGAACACCGGCACGGACGACTTCTCGATGACGTCTCGGCTGGTGCGGTCCGACGAGTGCGAGATGTCGATCGCGATGCCGAGCTTGTTCATCCGCTCGACCGCCCGGCCGCCGAACGCCGTGAGCCCGCCGTCCCGCTCCTCGGCCAGTCCGGACCCGAGCTGGTTGGCCATGGAGTAGGCGATGCCCATCTGACGCACGCCGAGGCCGTAGAGGACGTCGAGGCGGTCCAGCTCGTTCTCGATCATCGTGGCGGCTTCGAGCCCGGCGACCATCGCGATGCGGCCCTCGGCCTTCGCCTTCTCGAGGTCGGCGACGGTGCGGGCGAGGACGACGTGGTCCTGCTGGGCGACGTCGGCGAAGCGCAGGCCGAGGTCGAAGACGACGTCGTTCCACTTCCAGCCGTGCTCCGACGTCACCGTGTTGGTGCCGTTCATGAAGTTGTCGAAGAACGCGGTCATGCCCGACCGGGCGATGCCCTCGAACCCGAACGCGTTGCGCCCGGTGCCGTTGTACTCCTTCAGCAGCGAGGGGTCCGTCGTCAGGATCTTCGGGTGCTCGTGCAGCGAGATCACGTGCTCGCGCCCCAGGATCTCCGTCACCCGCCGCGTCTGCTCCTCGTCCAGCCCGAGGTCGTACGCGGGCACGCGCCCGATCTCAGGGGCGAGGTCGAACACGCGGTAGTCGGTGTGCGGTTCGAGGTAGTCGAAGCTGCGGTAGCCCCGGTAGCGCGTGCCTGGTTCCTGCATCGGCATCTCCAAGTGGTCCAACCTCTTTTGGTCGGAACCATAACGAGAGGTTGGACCTCTTGTGTGCGGCGTTCGGAAATCGAGAGAAGATCGAATCACGGGTCTCGCCTGCGCTGCGGGCGGTGGCAACCCCTCTGAGCTGCTGCTTCGTCCGTTGACGCCGGGGGCTGGGCGCGGCTCGCGGCGACGAGGAATGTCGTGTGATCGTTACGAGAAGGAAATGCAGCATCCCGCATCATGGGAATTTCTGTGGCGAAATGTCCGCCTCGGCGCGCGGGGCCATGGCCCGGCCGGAGCTCCGTCCCCGCACCCGCGCGACCGGCCGCGTTGGTCCGGCCTTAACCCGGGTGTCCGGATCGGATACAAGATGCCATCTGCGTGGCGAAACCTGGATGAACGGTCTCTTTCGGGCATTGAGCCTGCTCGATCACCCTCCTCACACTGGCTCCCGGCAGGCACGAGACACCGGCTCCCGGAGGACATCAGATGGCGGACCCCACGCGGCGTACGACCCTGCCGTTACGAGGTCTGCTGGTCGCCGGCCTGGTGGCGCTGCTCGCCGCGCTGGCCTCCGTGCTCGCGGCGGCGCCGGCCGGCGCGCACGTCAAGACCACCACCGGCTACTCGGTGATCCGCTCCGACGGTGACCGCATCAGCTACGAGCTGCGGGTGGAGTACGACGTGCTCGCGCGCTCCACCGGCATGGGCCGCGCCGCAGAGGAGGCCTCGACCGACGAGGAGCGGCGCGAGGCGCTGCGCACCGGGAACCGGGCGGTGGCCGACTACGTGGACGACCGCGTCGTCATCTACCTCGACGACGTCGCCTGCGACGGCGAGCTGGAGCGCTCCGACGTCGAGTACCAGGACACCGTCACGTACGCCGTGCTGGACCTGGACTTCTCCTGCTTCGGCGAGAAGGACGGGTCGTACCGGGTGCACTACGCCATGTTCGCGCTGGACGAGGGCATCGTCGACGACCACGTGAACCTGGT
Organism: Jiangella mangrovi; assembly: GCF_014204975.1. Lineage (NCBI taxonomy): Bacteria > Bacillati > Actinomycetota > Actinomycetes > Jiangellales > Jiangellaceae > Jiangella > Jiangella mangrovi. Next base: position 746,270 of record NZ_JACHMM010000001.1, on the reverse strand, counting down.
CGACTACGAGCTGGGCGAGGCCAAGGGGCAGGCGGCCGTCGACAGCTACGTCACCGAGTTCGTCGCGGGGGAGCGGTCGTGGCTGTCGTCGTCGGCGCGCTTCGTCGAGCTGGGCTTCGAGCACTTCCTCAGCGGCCTGGACCACATCCTGTTCGTGGTCGCGCTGCTGCTCGGGGCGACCTCGGTGGCGTCGCTGGCCAGGTCCGTCGGGGTGTTCACCGCGGCGCACAGCCTGTCGCTCGCGCTGTCCGTCCTCGGCGTGGTGCACGTGCCCGCGCAGTACGTCCAGCCGCTGATCGCGCTCTCGGTCGCCTACGTCGCGATCGACAGCGTGCTGGCCGGCCGGGTCCGGCACCGGATGCTGGTCGTCTTCGCCTTCGGCCTGCTGCACGGGCTGGGCTTCGCCAGCGCGATGCGGTTCACCGACGAGCTGAGCTGGGGCCTGGTGGGGTCCCTGGCCGGCTTCAACCTGGGCATCGAGGCCGGCCAGCTGCTGCTGGTGCTGGTCGCGTTCCCGCTGCTCCTGGCGGCCCGCAGGCTGCCGTCGATCCGACGTCTCCCGCTGTCCACGGCAGTCCATCTCGGAGCCACCGGGGTCATCGCTCTGCTCGGCCTCGTGTGGTTCGCCCAGCGGGTCTCGCTCGTCGTGTGAGCGAGACCCGACCCACCCCTTGCCTGAGGAGGCAACCGCAATGACGATCACCGACCGTCTCTCGCCCGAGGCACTCGCCCGGGCCAGACGGCTCCTGGTGCTGGCGACGGTGCTCATGGTCGGCCTCGTGTTCGTGGCGCCGGTCTCCCGCGTCATCGCCGAGACCGTCGACCCGTCGCGCGCCATCGTGTCCGGCACGGTCTTCGACGACCGCGACGGCGACGGCGTGCGCGACCAGAACGAGCGCGGCGTCCAGGGCGTCCTGGTCTCGGACGGCGCCAGCATCGTGCAGACCGACGGCCAGGGCGGCTACCGCCTCGAGGTCGACCCGGAGCGGCGCATCACCGACCTCGTCTTCATCACCCAGCCGTCCGGCTACGCGGTGCCGAACGACGAGTTCATGACGCCGAAGTTCTGGGCCGACCTCGGCGAGCTGGCCGCCGACGACCAGAAGACCGCGGACTTCGCGCTGACCCGCGTCCCGGGGTCGGAGAGCGCGGAGTTCTCCTTCGCCAACATCGCGGACCCGCACGTCAACCCGCAGCTGCCGGAGCAGATCCGCGAGATCAACGCGACCAAGGACGAGCTCGACTTCATCCAGGTCAGCGGCGACCTCACGAACAGCGCCACGAACGCCGAGTTCGAGGCGTACCTGGCCGCGACGGCGGAGTCGGAGCTGCCGGTCTGGCCGGCCGTGGGCAACCACGAGTACCAGAGCAGCGCGGGCACGAGCTACGCGGCGCGGATCAACAACTACCGCCGCTACGTCGGCCCGGAGTGGTACTCGTTCGACTACGGCAACCGCCACTTCGTGGTCATCGAGAACAACGGCCAGGCCAGCCAGGCGGACCAGTTCGAGCAGCAGCTGCAGTGGTTCCGCCGCGACCTCGAGCTCAACGCCCAGGACAAGCGCGTCGTCGTCATCACGCACCAGCCGATGAACCTCACCTTCGGCGGCAACCGGGCGTACGACGTCTACGGTGACCTGCTCGAGCAGTACGGCGCCGAGCTCGTCCTCGTCGGCCACGCGCACTCCAACGACGCCGAGGCGAACAGCGAGTTCATCCCGACGGCGAAGCACGTGCAGACGAACTCCAGCTCCTACACCGTGGACCAGACGCCGCGTGGCTTCCGCTACGTCCACATGCAGGGGAACCACTTCGAGAACCCGTTCCGGGTCTATGGCATGGACCACAGCCTGGTCCTCACCAACCCGGCGCCGGGCTCGAGCGTCGCCGCAGCCGGTCTGGACGAGATCCAGGTCAACGCGTACCACACGTCCGACGAGGTCACCCGCGTCGTCTACAGGATCGACGGCAAGGGCCCGTGGCACCGCATGACGTCGTCCGGCGAGATGTCGTGGTTCAACAAGTGGAGCGGTCCGCGTCTGAAGCCGGGCGCGCACAGCATCGAGATCCAGGCGCACGGCCCCGGCGGCGCGCTCTGGTCGAAGACGGAGACGTTCACCGTCACCAACGAGAAGCCCGTCGTCCCGTCGGCCACGAACGACTGGCCGCAGCACCAGGGCAACGAGCAGCACAGCGGCATCGCGTCCGAGAACCTCGGCCGTGACCTCGACCTGGCCTGGATCTACCGGACGCCGGGCACGTTCCTCACCGGCTCGCCCACGATCGTCGACGGCGTCGTGTACGCCGGCACGCGGGACGAGAACGCCGAGGACATCAGCGCGGTCCACGCCGTCGACCTCGCCACCGGCACGAAGCTCTGGGAGTTCCCGACCGACTCGTCGGTCAGCCGGACCGTCGCCGTCTACGACGGTGTGGTCTACGCCCAGAGTCTGCGCGCGAACCTCTACGCGATCGACGCCGCCACGGGCGAGCTGCTGTGGAAGCGTTCGCCGGAGGCCGCGCCGGAGCCCTACGTCCAGCGCAAGTGGGGCGGCTGGGGTGTCACGGTGTCCGACGGCAAGGTCTTCTGGACCCACGCCGAGCGCTTCGGCCCGGGTGCCTCGGGTGCCCTCGAGGCGCTGGACCCCAAGACCGGCGAGACCATCTGGCTGGCCCCGATGGTCAACAACGAGATGGCCGGTGGCACGCCCGTCGTCCAGGACGGCCGGGTCTTCGTCGGCAACGGCGGCGGCAACGGTGGCAAGATCCTCGCCTACGACGTCGCGACGGGCACCCGCCTGTGGCAGTCGTCGAACGCCCTCGGCGGCACCGGCGGCGGCGTTCCCTCGGTCGGCGGCGGCCGGGTCTACGTCGGTGAGGACAACTCCGTCGTGGCCCGCGACGTCGTGACCGGCGCGGACCTGTGGATCCACCGCAGCACCGGCCCGTCGCTGCAGTCCAACGACGCGGTCACGTCGACGGCGGCCATCGCCGGCGACACCGTCTACATGGGCTTCCCCGACGGCCGGGTCACGGCGCTGAACGCGGCGTCGGGCGCGGTGGTCTGGAGCACCATGCTGCCGGGCGACATCGACCAGGGTGGTGTGTTCGGCTCGCCGCTGGTCACCGGTGACACCGTCTACGTCGGCGCCAACAACGGTCACATGTACGGCTTCGACCGGGCGACCGGTGCGATCGTCTGGGACTACGAGACCGGTGCGTGGAACGCCACCGGCTTCGCGGCCACCGGCAACACGCTGGTGTTCGGCTCGTGGGACGGCAACCTGTACGCCTTCACGAAGAGCAGCTGATCCATCGCTCCACCCGGAGGGCCGGCCACCGTTCGCGGTGACCGGCCCTCCGGCCGTGAGTTCACCGCACGGTCACCTCCCGTCGCCTCGGGCACCAGGTTCGGGTCACCCGGGACGGGCAACCTGTCGGACAGCTTCGTGCCGATTCACGCCGTCTGTCCGAGGAGTCGCAGGTGCCGTTCTCTGCCCGATCTGCTGGTGTCCGGCTGGTCCCCGCGCTGGTCCTGATCGTGTCCGCGCTGACGACGGGACCGGCGGCAGCGGCTCCAGCGGGGGAGGACCGGCCGGAGTACCTGGGCCGGACCTGGTTCACCGGCGAGTTCCATGCGCACACCGAGGTCAGCGACGGCGTCGAGACCCCGCAGGACGCGTTCGAGCACGTCGCCGGCAACAGCGACGCCGACTTCTTCACGCTGTCCGAGCACGACGTGCTCTACGACCGGCGCAACAGCGACGACTTCACCACCGACTGGCGCGACGCGGTGTCCGACGAGTGGCGCTACCTGCACGAGGTCTCCGACGCGTTCAACGCCGCGCAGGACGACCTGGTGACGATCCCGGCCGAGGAGATCACCTGGTACGACACTTCCGGCCACATGAACCTGTTCAACACCGACTGGTTCACGACGGCGCGCAGCGAGGGCGACTCGCTCTCGTTCGGCGCCGCGACGGGTGACCTCAAGTACGACCTGCCGACGTTCTACGCGCGGCTCAAGCAGGCCCCCGAGGCGATCGCGCAGTTCAACCACCCCGACCCGGCCGGCAAGGGCGACTTCGCCGCCTTCGCGCACCTGGACCGCGAGGTCGACGACCGCATCGACCTCATCGAGGTCAAGAACGCCACCAACCTGGCCCAGTTCCAGATCGCGCTGGACAAGGGCTGGCACCTGGCGCCGGTGTGGAACGGCGACGAGCACGGCGCGAACTGGGTGACCGGCGACGAGTCGCTCACCGGTGTGTGGGCGACGGAGAAGAGCCGCGACGGCGTCTACCGGGCGATGCGCGAGCGCAGCATGTACTCGACGCAGGACCAGAACACCGTCCTCGAGTACGGCGTCAACGGGCAGCTCATGGGCTCGGTCCTGCCGGCGGACACCGGCTCCGTGGCGCTGGACATCGGGCTGACCGACCCCGACGGCGCCGACGCGTTCACGTCCGTGCGGGTCCTGACCAACGGCGGCGCGGTCGCGTACGAGGCGCTGGCGGTGTCCGGGCGTTCGGTGCGGGTGACGCACGAGCTGCCCGCGGCCGACGGCGACTACTTCTACGTCGTGGCCACGCAGGCCGACGGCGACACCGTCGTCTCGGCGCCGGTCTGGGTCGGCGAGACCACCCGCGGCGCCGACTACGCGCCGGTCATCTCTGTCGACCCCGCTGTGCCCGACGCGGCGGCGTACGGCGACACCGTCGCGCTGCCGTCCGTCAGCGCCGTCGACGACAGCGGCGAGCAGCCGGCCGTCACCTACGAGGTGTGGGACGACAACGGGCAGGTCCCGGTCGTCGACGGCCGCTTCACCGTCCGCGGCTACTCCGACCACGTCGTCGTCGTGAAGGCCACCGACGACGCCGGCAACGTCGGCGCCGAGCTGCTGCGCATCCAGGTCGACCAGGACGCCGCGGACCCGGCCGGGGTGTTCCAGTTCTTCGGCACCGTCGCCACGGTCGGCGCCGAGCCGGGGACCGCCGGCCTCAGCGTCACCACCGACGCGACCGTCGGCACGGTGTACGCGCAGGTCCGCCCGGCCGGCCACCGCACCTGGCGCAGCGCCCCGGTGCTGACGTCCACCGGTGACACGACGTACGAGCTCAACACCGTCGGCAAGCCCGGCGAGGTCTACCAGGACACCGTCACCGGCCAGCCGCTGCGCAGCCACGAGTTCGCGCTGACCGGGCTGCGCGACACCACCCGCTACGAGTACCGCTTCGGCGTCGCCGTCGACGGTGCGGCGCCGAGGGCCCAGGACGAGGCGGCGTGGTCGGACGTGCGCGGGTCGTTCGTCGCGGGCGGGAAGCAGAACCGCCCGATCTACCTGCTCGGCTCCGGGCTCCAGCGCGGCGGGCTGGACGCGATCCGCACGCAGGTGCCCGGTGGCGACACCGTCGTGCAGACCGGGGACATGGTCGCGAGCGGCGTGCACCGCGAGTACTGGGAGGACGTATTCGACGACGTCTACGCCGGGCTGGACCTGCAGGTCGCGCCAGTCGTCGGCGACGCGGAGAGCGACGGCGACCTGGAGTACAACCTGACCTCGGCGGACCGCAACGCGATCACGTCGAGCATGTACGCGCTGCCCGGCGGCGGACCTGTCGGCGAGACGAACTACTCGTTCAACCGTGGCGACGTGCACATTGCCGTCCTCAACACGACCCAGGAACTCGACGCGCAGCTGGACTGGCTGGTCGAGGACATCCACGCCGCCGACGAGCCGTGGAACGTCGTCGTCGGGCACGAGTCGTTCTTCGGCGCCGGGACGCCGGGGCCGGGCCAGAACGCGCGGCGGCAGCAGGTCGCGGAGCTGTTCGGCCGGCTCGGCGTCGACGTCTACGTGGGCGGCCACGACGAGGTCTGGTCCCGCACCGAGGTTCACGGCGTCACGTTCGTCACGCTCGGCGCCGCCGAGGCCCGGCAGGGCACCGCGCTACAGGTGACGCGTCGCGGGCTGGAGCTGTCGACGTACACCGTCGACGGCCGGCAGGTGGACCATGCGGTGCTGGCTCGTCCGTCGGGGTCGTGGTCGGTGAGTCATGCGGTGCTCGACGGCGGTGAGCTGGACGGCGTCGGCCTGATCAGCCACCCGGGCGCCCCGCGCTCCGTCACCGTCGAGGCCGTCCGCTCCGACGCCGCCGGCGCCGAGGTGCTCGACTCGCGGCTGGTCGAGGTGACGCTGGACGAGCGTGGCGCCGAGCAGTGGGTCGCGTTCGACCCGCCGCTGGCCGCCGGCGCCAATGACACCGTGACGGTGCGCTTCTGGGACAGTCCGCGGCGCGAGTCGGAGCTGCGCCCGGCGCTGGTGCTGCAGGAGGGCGTGGCCGGCGCGGGCACCGACGAGGACCCGTACCTGCTCGACTCCGCCGACGACCTCGGCAAGATCGCGACCGATCCGGCCGCGTCCTACCGGCTGACCGCCGACCTCGACCTGACCGGTGTGGCCGGCGCGCGGATCGCGGAGTTCGGCGGCGACCTGGACGGCGCCGGGCACGTCGTCACCGGGTTCGTGAGCGCGGCCGGCGGACTGATCGGCGTCAACCGGGGAACCGTGCACGACCTCGGTGTGGTGGGTGCGGACGTGGCGACCGCGACCGCGCGCGGCGGGATCCTCGCCGACAGCAACGCCGGCACCGTCGAGCGCGTCTACACGACCGGCCTGGTCACGGCCGGCTCGCGGGCCGGCGGCATCGTCGGCGACAACGCGGGCGTGCTCCGCGACGCGTACTCGACGGCGCGGGTGCAGAGCTACGGCACCGAGGCCGGCGGCGCCGTGGGCGTCGCGCTGGCCGGGTCGACGACGGAGCGGGTCTACGCCGCCGGCCCGGTCGGCGCGTCCACGCGGAACACCGGCGGCGTGGCCGGCTACGGCTACACCGGGACCGTGCTGCGCGACACCGTCGCCCTCAACCCGACGGTGACGGCGCCCGACTACGCCCACCGCGTGCTCGGCCGGGTGCTCGCCGGCAACACGGCCACCCTCGGCAACAACTGGGCGTCCGAGGGCGTGGTCGCCGCCAAGCAGACGGTCCTCGACCCGCCGGCGGCGACCAACCTCATGGGCGCCACCGCGACGGTCGAGCAGACCCGGGACCCGGCGTTCTTCCGCGACACGCTCGGCTGGGACCTCGACACCGTCTGGGCCTGGTCCGCCGAGGGTCGCCGGCCGGTGCTGCGCGCCGTCGCCGAGGACGTGCCGCCCGGCTCGTCGGAGCCCGGCGTCCCGTCGCTGCCGCAGGATTCTGACGGCGCCTATCTGGTGGCGTCGGTGGCCGGGCTGGTTCAGCTCACCGCGTTCCCGGACCAGCGGTTCCGGCTGGCGGCCGACCTCGACCTGAGCGACCACCCCGGACTCACGCTGGCGCGGACCGGCTTCTCCGGCTCGCTGGACGGCGCCGGGCATCGGCTGCGCGGGTTCACCTCGCCCTCGGGCGGGCTGTTCCCGCTGGTGGCGGCCGGCGGGCGCATCCACGACCTCGCCGTCGACGGCGCCGCCGTCGAGACCGCGGCCGCGAACGTCGGCATCCTCGTCAACACCAGCTACGGCGTCGTCGAGCGGGTCGCGACGTCCGGCATGATCGCCGGCGGCTCCACCGTCGGCGGCGTCATCGGCTACACCTACGGGCAGTTCCGCGACAGCTACTCAACGGCGGACGTGTACGCGACCGGCGGGCGGCAGGCCGGCGGCGTCGCGGGCATCACCGGTGTCGGCTCGCTGACCGAGCGGACCTACGCCACCGGCCACGTCGAGGTGGTCGGCGACGCCAACGCGGGCGGCGTGAGCGGCTACGCCTACACCGGCACGACGCTGCGCAACAGCATGGCGCTGAACTCGGAGGTCGTCGCCACCGGCTACGCCCACCGCGTCGTGGCCCGGGTGCTGGCCGGCAACACCGCGACCCTGTCCGGCAACGCCGCCGCTGACACCGTCGTCGCCGCGACGCAGTCGGTGCCCGCGACCGGCCCCGACACCCTGAACGGCGCGACCGTCACCGCCGCGGCGGCCGCGAGCCAGGGTACCTACGAGGCGATGGGCTGGGACTTCGCCACCGTCTGGTCCTTCGACGCCGCGAAGGGCCGGCCCGTGCTGCGGTAACGCCGGACATCGGCGGCGTGAACAGGGCCGCGTAAGGGGTTGCGGGAGGGCCGGGCGGACGAGGACAGTCCGGACATGCGGTTCGCCGACGATGACGGAGTGGACTCGGGCCTGGTGCCCGACCCGGAGGACTCGCTGAGCCGGACCCGGATGCACCTCGAGAACGGTGTGATGGCCTGGCGCTCCACCAAACGCGCCAGCGTGCCGTCGACCCGCCCGGGCGACCTCGACCCCTGGATCCGCGCCATCAAAGAGTTCTTCGCCGCGCTGCCATACCGGCTCGTCGACGAGTTCGTCGGCCCGGACCCGGATCGCCCGAGCGACACCACCGCGATCCTGCGTTTCGAGCGGACCGATATCGACCGGCTCCGTGTCGGGCTTCGTGGACGGGGTGACGGCGAGCGCCGTGGCCCCGCCGGGCCGGCGCGCACCTCGCCGGCCGCCACCGAGCCGGCGTTCGAGGCGGGGGACGGGCCGGACCTCGAGTTCGTGGCGCTCAGGGAGTCGCTGATCTTCCACCGGTCCCAGCTCGAACGGCGGCTGCCCGGGTACGCGCCGCGATTCTCCGCCCCACGGCCCAAGCGGCACCTGCTCGACGAGTGGGAGCGCGCCGTCGTGCGGCTCTTCGCCGATCACGGCTACCGGCTGACGGGCAAGGACGTCACCGACCACCCGACCCAGCCGGGCTGGCTGTCCTGCGAGCTCCGGTTCTTCCGGATGGACCCGGACGGCGGCGACTGACGCGTCACCTGGCGTTCGTCGGGCGCCGTTACAGTGCGGCCATGGAGTCCGAGGAGAGCCTTCGCCCGGCGCCCGATGCGGCGCTGCTGGCCGGGTCGCTGATGGCCGTCGCCGGGTATCTGCTGCCCTGGTTCAACCAGGACGGCTACGCGTGGTCGTACTCCGGGTGGGCGTACGCGAGCCTCAGCAGCGGCGGCGGCTGGACCCTGCTGACCCTCGCCTTCCTGGCCGTCGCCGTGGTGGCGAGCCTCTGGGCGGCGCGCAGCCTGACCGCCGCCATGTGGGCCGTCGTCGGGACGGTGGGCGCCGGCATCTTCGCGCTCGCGGTGGTCGCGGCCAGCTTCTCGCACGTCAGCGAGGGATCGGCGCTCAACTACCTCGCAAGCATGCCGTTCAACATCGGGCTGCCGCTGCTGGCCGTCGGCCTCGGGCTGGCCTTCGCAGGCGGCTGCCGCGCCATCGCCGTCGCCGTCCTGCGCGAGGCCAAGGAGCCGGTGTCCGAGTGACCACCCTCCAGCAGCAGGTCCAGTCGGCGATCGACGAGCTGGTCGACGATGGCAGTGAGGTGGGTCTGCAGGTCGCCGTCCTGCACCGCGGCGAGCTGATCGTCGACGCCGTCGCCGGCACCCGCGACGCCGCGCGAGCCGAACCCGTCGGGCCGGACACGCTCTTCTGGTCGGCGTCGACGGTGAAGGGCATCGCGTCCGCGGTCGCGCACGCGCTGGTCGAGCGCGGCGAGCTGACGTACGACCTGCGCGCGGCCGAGGTCTGGCCGGAGTTCGCGCGGCACGGCAAGGACGGCGTGACGCTGCGGCACGTGCTGCTGCACACCGCGGGGGTGCCGGCGCCGCCGTACGACACCACCCTCGAGCAGCTCTGCGACTGGGACCACATGTGCGCGGTCCTCGCCGACGCCGAGCCGTGGTGGCCGGCCGGCACCCGATTCGGCTACCACGCGCTGACCTTCGGCTTCCTGGTCGGCGAGCTCGTCCGCCGGGCCACCGGCCGGAGCATCACCGACCGGCTGCGCGACGCCGTCACGGAGCCGCTCGGCGTCGCCGCCGACGTCCACTTCGGCGTGCCCGAGCCGCTGCTGGGCCGGGTCGCGCACCAGCACCGGCCGGTCGCGCCGCTGCCGCGGCCCAAGCCTGGCTCGCCGGGCGACCGCGCGATGCCGCCCGGCCTGCGCATGGACGCCGACGCCGCCAACCGGCGCGACGTGCTGACGTCGGACATCGTTTCGATGGGAACCGTGACGGCGCGTGGGGCGGCCACCGTGTACGGCGGGCTGCTCGGCCCGGTCGACGGCGTCCGGCTCGTCTCTCCGGAGCGGCTGACGGCGCTGGCAACGCCGGCGTACGAGGGCCTGGACGAGGTGATGAACGTGCCGACGGCGTGGGCGTTCGGGTTCGGCCCGCACCGCCCGCCCGGCGGCGCGCCGGGGCGTTCGGGCTCGGTGTTCGGCATGCTCGGCGCCAACGGGTCCGCCGCCTACGCCGACATCGACTCCGGCGTCGCGGTGGCGGTGCTGCGCAACCTCTTCAGCGTCGACTGGAGCGCCGCGGCCACGGTCGACCGGCTGGTCGCCGAGGCGCTCAGCCGGTGATGGCGTCGAGCAGGCCGGGCAGCGCCCGGTCGAGGTCGGCACGGCGCAGCGCGTTCAGGCGGGCGACCCCGACGTAGTACTGGCGGATCAGCCCGGCCTCGCGCAGCACGGTGAAGTGGTGGGTCGCCGTCGACTTGCTGACCGGGAGGTCGAAGTCGCCGCACTTGATGTCGTGGCCAGCGGCGTCGAGCTGCGTGACGATGCTGCGCCGGACCGGGTCGACGACGGCCTCGAGCACGCTCTGCAGGTCGATCTGCGACACGTCGGGGTGCGGCGGCGTCCGGCTCACGCCGTCATAGTACGACAGCTATCGAAGTTTGACAGCCATCGAACAACGGCGCAGAGTGGGCGCATGGCGCTCACGGTGCGGTTCCACGAGCACGGCGGTCCCGAGGTGCTCCGGCTCGACGACGTCGACCCCGGCCGGCCGGGGCCGGGCGAGGTGCTGGTCCGCGTCGACGCCATCGGGATCAACCGGGCCGAGGCGCTCTTCCGCGCCGGGCAGTACATCGAGCCGGTCAAGCAGTTCCCGGCCCTGCTCGGCACCGAGGCGGCAGGCGTCGTCGAGGCGCTCGGGCCGCGCGTCGGCGGGCTGGAGCCCGGGCAGGCGGTGAGCGTCGTGCCGGCGTTCTCGCAGAACGACTACGGCGTGTACGCGGAGCGGGCGGTCGTCCCGGCGCGGGCCCTGCTCCCGCGACCCCAGGATGTCGACGCGGTGTCCGGCGCGGCGGTGTGGATGCCGTACCTCACGGCGTACGGCGCGATGGCCGAGGTCACCGGGCTGCGCCCGGGCGACGTCGCGGTGGTCACCGCGGCCTCCAGCGGCGTCGGGCTGGCGGCGCTGCACACGGCCGCCCGGCTGGGCGCCACGCCGGTCGCCGTCACGCGCACCCCGGCGAAGGCGGACCGGCTGCGCGCCGAGGGCGCGGCCGAGGTCGTCGTCTCGGCCGAGCAGGACGTGGCGCGCCGGGTGCTCGAGCTGACCGGCGGCCGCGGCGCCGCCGCCGTCTTCGACGCGGTCGCCGGGCCGGGCGTCATCGACCTCGCCCGCGCCGTCGCGCCCGGCGGCACGCTGCTGCTGTGGGGTGCGCAGAGCGGCCGGCCGACGCCCTACCCGGGGTTCGAACTGGGCATGCCGGCGCTGAACGTGCGCACGTACACCGTGCACGAGACCACCCGCGACCCCGACCGGCTGCGACGAGCGGCCGCCTACGTCGCGTCCGGGCTGCGCGACGGCGCCTTCCGCGCCGTCGTCGACCGGCTGTTCCCGCTGACGGAGGTCGCCGTCGCGCACCGCTACCTCGACTCCGGCGAGCGCTTCGGCAAGGTCGTCGTCACCGTGCGGCACTGACCCGGGGTGTGTCTCCCGCGGCGTACGGGCCGAGCATCTCGATGCCGTGCTGCTGGGCGAGGGCGAGGGACGTCTTCAATGGCCGGCGTCCCACCGGCGGCCGCGGCCAGGGCGGCGGCCGCGCGCGAGAACCCCTCCATGGGCGCGCCGGGGGAGTGCACCACGAACGCGACCGCGTCGGTGGTCCCCTCGTTGCGGATGGTGTGCGGCGTCTGCCCCGCCAGCGGCACGACGTCGCCGACTCCGGCGACCACCCGCCGGACCGCACCGCTGACGCCGTCGCCGATGTAGAAGGAGAACTCGCCCGCGAGCACGTGGTAGACCTCGCCCGGCGCGTGCCGGTGCAGCACGGGCACACCGCCACCCGGCGGCATGCGGATCTCGACGGCGAAGATCGCGCCGCCGGTCTGGGCCGAGGTGGCGAGCACCGTGAGCTCGTCGGCGCCGAGGGTGAACCGCTCGACTTCGCTACGATCGACAGGTAACTTGTCCATATTGCCGAAACTAGACAGGGAGCCTGTCGATGTCAACCCCGCGGCCCGTCACGGCCGGGCGGCAGCGCCCCGTCAACGTCGCCGTCCTGCTGCGCGACGCCTTCACCACGCTCAACGACCGTGTGCTGCGGCTGCTGGCCGAGAGCGGTCACGACGCGGTGCGCGCCGCCCACGGCGCGATCTTCCAGCACCTCGACGACGGCGGGACGACGGTGAGCCGGCTCGCCGAGCGGGCGCAGATCACGAAGCAGGCCGCCGCCGAGCTGGTCCAGCACCTCGAGGCGCACGGCTACGTCGTTCGACGGCCGGACCCGTCGGACCGTCGCGCGAAGCTCGTGCTGCCGACGGTGAAGGGCCGTGAGGTGGTGGCGATCGCGCAGGGGGCCGTGCCCGAGATCGAGGGGCGGCTGGAGCGCGAGCTGGGCGCCGCCCGGCTGGACCAGCTCCGCGCCGACCTGCGCCGGATCATCGAGCTCGGCTGAGGTCGTCGGAGTGTGCCGCCGGGAGCGGGCGGCGGAACAGTACGACCAGGTTGACGACGATGGCCGGCACCAGCACGGCGAGCGCGGCGACCAGGACGCCGCCGCCGAGCGACGGCCCGCCCGACAGCTGGTCCCAGCGGCCGACCGCGACGGCGCCGGCCAGTGCGGACCAGAGTGCGGTCTCGAGCGCCGGCAGCCCTTCGGCGGCGCGCACGTGGAACCCGCTGGCCATCAGGGAGATGACGGCGATGCCGAGCGCGGCGAGCGGCGTCGTCCACTCGCCGGCGCCGACCGCCATCGGCGCCACGAGGGTGACGGCGGCCACGACCTCGGCGACACCGATGAGGACGACGAGCGGACGGGCGACGTCGTCGAAGCCGACCCAGCGCTCGATGCCGCCGCCGGCCACCTTCGGCAGGCCGGCGGCGAGGAAGAACAGTGCGAGGAAGATCTGGGCGATCCACACGGCCACGTCCACCACGAGACACTCCTGTTCCGACGGGCTAGGCTGTTGATACAGAACCCGTACGATATGAGAATCGGATTATATGGAAACCGTATCTTCTGAGGATCAGGGCGTCAACCGCGGGCCCCTGCAGGCCGCCGTCCGGCGCTCCTTCAACGACGTCGCGCTGCAGATGTCGCTGCTCAACCGCCGGGTCGGCACGCGGCTGGAGCTGAAGGACGCCGACCTCGAGTGCTTCAACCTGGTCTTCACCGAGGGTCCGCTGACGCCGACGGGGCTCGCCCGGCGCTCCGGGCTGCATCCGGCCACTGTCACCGGCGTGGTCGACCGCCTCGAGCGGGCCGGCTGGGTGTCGCGCGAGCGCGACCCGGACAACCGGCGCGCGGTGCTGGTGCGGGCCCTGCGCGACCGCAACGGCGAGCTGTTCGGGCTGCTTGCCGGCATGAACGACGCGATGACCGGCATCCTCGACGACTACAGCACCGAGGAGCTCGAGCTCATCGTCGGCTTCCTGCATCGCACCCTCGAGGCCGGCCGGCGCGCCACCGACGACCTCTCCGCCGACGCCGAGCGATCCTGACTGAGTACGATCCGAGCTGAGGTGATGCACGTGGCGGCCGACGCCGAGGTGGGTCCGGCGCGGGCCCCGTTGAGCAGGGATCGCGTGCTGCGTGCCGCCGTCCGCATCGCCGACGACGGCGGGCTCGGGGCGCTCACCATGCGCCGGCTGGCCGAGGACCTCGGCGCCGAGGCGATGTCGCTGTACTACCACGTGGCCAACAAGGACGAGGTCCTCGACGGCATCGCCGACGCCGTCGGGCGCGAGATCAACGAGGTCGTCGAGTTCCTCGACGTGCCGTCGGCCGGACCGCAGTGGAAGCACGCCGTCCGCCGGCGCATCCTCGCCGCCCGCGAGGTGCTGCTGCGCCACCCGTGGGCGCCCGCCGTCTTCGAGACACGAGCGAGCATGAGCCCCGAGATCCTGCGCTACCACGATCGCCTGCTCGGCCTCATGCGCGACGGCGGGTTCTCCTACGACCACTGCCACCACGCGCTGCATGCGCTGGGCAGCCGCGCGCTCGGCTTCAGCCACGAGCTGTTCAACCCCAGCGGTGGCGCCGCGGCCGCCGCTGACGACGACGCGCTGGCGGGCCTCGCGGAGCGGTTGCCGAACCTCGCCGGCATGCTCGCGCACATCTCGCACGACGACCCCGACTCCACGCTCGGCTGGTGCGACGACCAGGAGGAGTTCGAGTTCGGGCTCGACCTCCTGCTCGACGGCCTCGACCGCCTCCGCGAGCGCTCCTCCTCCTGACTCCGCTCATCCATGGCGATGGTTGAGGGATCCGTGTAGTCAGGGCTGCACTGATCCCTCAACCATCGAGCCGTCACGAGGTCTTTACAACCTTACGTCGTATGGCTACCTTACGACGTAAACCTTACGACGTAAGAACAGCCGCGAGGGGGCGACCATGAAGGCGTTCGTGATCCACTCGTACGGCTCGCCCGACGTGCTGGAGCCGGCCGATGTCGAGACCCCGGTCCCCGGCGATGACGAGGTGCTGGTGCGGGTCCGAGCCACGTCGGTGCAGCCGTACGACTGGCACCACATGCGCGGTGAGCCGCGGATCGCCCGGTTGATGCCCGGCACCCTCGGGCTGCGCGCACCGAAGCTGACCATTCTCGGCGCCGACGTCGCGGGCGAGGTCGCCGCCGTCGGCCGCGACGTCACCGGCTTCGCGCCCGGCGACCGGGTGTTCGCGCTGGTGGCGGGCGGTGGCTTCGCCGAGTACGTCAGCGTCCCGGCCGCCGGCCTGGCGCCGATGCCGCGCACCCTCTCGTTCGAGCGAGCGGCCGCCGTTCCGCTCGCGGGCATCACGGCGCTGCTGGCGGTGCGCGACGACGGCAGGGTCCAGCCGGGTCAGCGGGTGCTGGTCAACGGCGCCTCTGGCGGAGTCGGCACGTTCGTGGTCCAGCTGGCGACGGCCATGGGCGCCACGGTCACGGGCGTCTGCGGAGGCCGCAACGCCGAGCTCGTTCGCGGGATCGGCGCCGTCGACGTCGTCGACCACACCACCGCCGACGTCACGCGCGGCGGCGGCCGTTTCGACCTCGTCGTCGACATCGCCGGCGGGCACTCGGCGCGGGCGTTCCGCCGGATCCTGACGCACGACGGCACGCTGGTCGTGGTGGGCGGGCCGGCCGGGCGCTGGGTACAGCCGGCCGGGCACACGCTCGCCGCCGTCGCGCTCAACGCGTTCGTGTCGCAGCGGATGCTGATGACCGAC
The DNA here is from genome assembly GCF_014204975.1 of Jiangella mangrovi. Classification (NCBI taxonomy): domain Bacteria; kingdom Bacillati; phylum Actinomycetota; class Actinomycetes; order Jiangellales; family Jiangellaceae; genus Jiangella; species Jiangella mangrovi. Next base: position 730,729 of record NZ_JACHMM010000001.1, on the reverse strand, counting down.
GTCGTCGGCAGCAAGGACCGGCAGGCGAACCTGCTGACGCTGACGGAGTACCTCGACGACGGGCGGGTCGTCCCCGTCGTGGGCCGCACCTACCCGTTCGCCGAGATCCCCGACGCCATCCGCTTCCAGGAGGACGGGCGCGCCAGCGGCAAGGTCGTCGTCACGTTCTGAGTCACGCTCTGAGGTAGGCGCGGGCGCTGGTGACCAGGCCCTTCGGGTCGTCGGCGTAGAAGCGCAGCTCGGTGAAGGTCACCGGGCCGCTCAGCAGGGTGACGGTCATCGGCTCGAACAGCACGAGGTGCACGTTGACCTGGCTCGACACCCCCACCTGCAGGACGGTGCCGTCCTCGCCGTCGGCGAGCTGCACGGTCTTCGACTCCGGCAGCGTCAGCTTCTGCACCCGGATGGCGTCGATGTCGTTCCAGGTCAGTGCGATGTCGACGGTGACGGCGTTGCGCACCCGCAGCCCGGAGGGGCCGACGGCGTGCGGGTGCACCTTGAGCGCGGCCCAGTAGCCGATCATCCAGATCAGCCCCCAGACGCCGATGACCAGCGCGATGATCTGCGCCGGCGGCCACGGGACGAAGTGCCCGATGAGCAGGTGCGCCACCGGTACCTCGATGGCCGAGCCGATGATGAAGACCCAGATCAGCAGCGAGACGGGTTCGAGGTAGCCGAACGCGACGGCGCCCGGCTCGGGCACCCGCGGGCGGCGGGCGATCAGGACGTACAGGCTGCGCCACACGCCGGCCTCGAACGCGGAGGCCTTCTGGAACAGGCTGGCCTCGCCGGTCCGGGTCGTCTTCGTCATCGGCCGTCCTCGCTCTCGTGAGGGCTGTCGGTGCCGGTCGGGTCGTCGGCGACGGGGTCGGCGGCGGCCGCGCTCGCCGCCTCGATGGAGACGCCGTGGGCGCGCAGCCGCGCCAGCACGTCGTCGAGCCCGTCGACCAGCGCGGTGAGGCGGTCGTCGGGCATGTCCTCGAACAGGATGCGGGCGAACTCGTGCTGGTCGCGCTCGAGTCCGGCGGCGATGGCGGCGCCGTGCTCGGTGAACGAGACCAGGGTGGCGCGGCGGTCGGTGGGGTGCGGCTCACGGGTGACGAAACCGGTCGCGACCAGGGCGTCGACGAGCCCGGTGATGTTGCGCGGGCTGACTCCCAGCGCCTCGGCCAGCGCTCGCTGCGTCGACGGCCCGCCCTCGTGTAGCACCCACAGCAGGTGCGCCCGGGCGTCGGTGAGCCCCTGGGCCGCAAGGCTGCGACTCATGTCGTCGCTGAGGACCACGACCAGCTCGAGGATCCGGCCGAGCGCCTCGGTGTGCTTCTGCGGCGAACTCATTGTGATGCACCTTCACTATGTCGGTGCTTCAAGAGTAGCGAACCGGGCGCGGTGAACGCGAACCAGCACGTCAGAGGCGTGACTGAAATGACCAGAATGACACCGGATAAGGCGTCCGAGAAAGATGTGACAGACATCACCGTCACGACAGGTTTGAACCGCCGAAAAAGTCAGCGGGCAAGAAAAGGGCCACCCTGCCAATTTGGGGGGCAAAACGGCAGGGCGGCCTCGTGGACCAACACTAACCCATGGAACCGGGTTTGTGCATCTGGATCCAGAAAAATTGCTCGACGAGTCTCCGACCAGCGAGTCTTCGACTACGGCGTGATCAAGGTTCGGTACGAACCGGGATCAGCCGCCCGTGCGGAGATCATTCGGCCCGAATCGCCGCAATCGCCTCGGCCAGCCTCGCGACTCCGTCTGCGACTGCGCGTTCGTTCAATGCGGAATATCCGAAGATCAATCCGCCGCGGCCGGTCCGGGAAAGGCGGTAGGGCGTCACCCCGTGCACCCGCACCCCGTGGCGTTCGGCGGCCGCCACGACCGCCTCTTCGTCCAGGGTCGCGGGCAGCCAGGCGACCAGGTGCAGGCCGGCCGAGATGCCGGCGGGCTTCAGCTCCGGCAACCGCGTGGCGAGCGCGTCCAGCAGGGCGTCTCTGCGGCGCCGGTAGATCGGGCGCATGCGGCGCAGGTGCCGGTCGAACTCGCCGTGCACCAGGAAGTCTGCGAACGCCAGCTGGTCCATGACGGGCGACCCGCGGTCGGTCACGATCTTCGCGGCGGCGACCTCGTCGACCAAGTGCCGGGGGAGGAGCAGCCAGCCAAGACGCAACCCCGGCGCGAGCGTCTTGCTGGCCGAGCCCGCGTAGGCGACGAGGTCCGGCGCCAGTCCCTGCATGGCACCGACCGGCGACCGGTCGTAGCGGTACTCGGCGTCGTAGTCGTCCTCGACGACCAGCGCGCCGCGGTCGGCCGCCCAGCGCAGGACCGCCGCCCGGGCCCGCGCCGGCAGCACCCCTCCGGTGGGCCACTGGTGCGACGGCGTCAGCACCAGCGCGTCGGCGTCAAGCCAGCCGAGGACGTCGGTGCGGACACCGTCGTCGTCGAGCGGCACGCCGACGACCTCGAGACCGGCCGCGGCGGCCAGCGGGCGCAGGTCGTCGTCGGCGGACGGGTCCTCGACGGCGATCCGCCGGGCCCCGCGGGCGGCCAGCACCTGGACCAGCAGCGCGATGCCCTGGGCGTAGCCGTTGCAGACGACGACGGCGTCCGGGGTGGCCGCCGTGCCGCGGACCCGGTTGAGGTAGTCCGACAGCGCCTCGTGCAGTTCCGGGACGCCGCGGCCGGTCAGGTAGCCGAACCGCTCGTTCGGCGCCTGCGCGAAGGCACGGCGGATCGACCGGAGCCACGCCGCGCGCGGGAAGTTCCCCACGTCGTAGCGGCCGTAGCCGAAGTTCACCACCGGCTCCCGGCCGGTGGGAGGTGCCGGCCGCGGCGGGTCCGTCGCCGGGGCGGCGGCCACCTCGGTGTACCCGCCGGTCCGGCTGGTCAGGTAGCCCTCGGCGACCAGCTGCTGGTAGGCCTCGACGACGACGCCGCGGGACACGCCGAGCTCGCCGGCCAGGCGGCGGGTGGGCGGCAGGGCCGTGCCGCGTCGCAGCCGGCCGGAGCGGACTCCGTCGCGAACGGCGGCCGCGAGCTGACGATGCAGCGGCTCGGCGGCGGCGCGGTCGAGCGTGACGAGCAGGCTGTGGCCCGTGGAATTGGTCCGGGGTTCCGCCATGCCATTGGACCTTATCGCGAGGTCCGATCGCTGTGAGGCTTCACCCCATGACGACTCACGCGCACCTCCGGGAACAGCTCGGCGACCGCCTCGTCCTGCCGGGCGACCAGCAGTACGACCGTCACCGCACGGTCTGGAACGCCATGGTCGACCGCCGCCCGCGGATGGTCGTCCGCTGCGCGAGCGCCGACGACGTCGTCGCCGCCGTGCGGCTGGGTCGCGACCTCGGCCTGGAGATCGGCGTGCGCTGCGGCGGGCACAGCGTCCTCGGCATGTCGGTCCCGGAGGACGGGCTGATGATCGACCTCACGCCGATGGCGGCCGTCACCGTCGACCCGGCGACGCGGCGGGCCCGCGTCCAGGGCGGCGCGCTGCTCGGCGCGCTGGACGTCGCGGCGCAGGCGCACGGGCTCGCGACCACGGCCGGCAACGTCTCGCACACCGGAGTCGGCGGCCTCACGCTGGGCGGCGGCATGGGCTGGCTGGCCCGGCAGTACGGGCTCACCTGCGACAACGTCATCTCCTACGAGCTGGTGACGGCCGACGGCGAGCGCCTGCGGGTCAGCGCCGACGAGCACCCCGACCTGTTCTGGGGCCTGCGTGGTGGCGGCGGCAACTTCGGCGTCGTCACCGAGTTCGAGTTCCAGCTGCACCCCGTCGGCACCCGCGCCTATGTCGCCGAGCTGACCTATCCGCTCGAGCAGGCCGCGGCCGTGCTGCGCGGCTGGCGCGACCTCAGCGCCGAGGCGCCGCGCGAGGCCACCTTCGCCGCGTCGGTCGGCCGCGGGCTCGCCACCGTCGGCTACGTGTGGGCCGGCCCGACGGAGAAGGCGGCGGACCTGCTGCCGGAGCTGCGCGCCCTGGGGCAGCCGGTCACCGAGAACATCGGCGAGCTCTCCTACGTCGAGCTGCAGACCCGCGAGGACACGCCCGAGGGGCACGCGTACCGGCGCTACTGGAAGGGCCACTACGTGCGCGGGCTGCCCGATGACGCCGTCGACGCCCTGGTCGAGCACGGCGACGCGGACATGGGGATCAGCCTGCAGGCCTACGGCGGCGCGATCGCCGACGTGCCCGACGGCGACTCCGCGTTCAGCCAGCGCGACGCTGTCTTCGAGTACGTCGCCGCGGCCCGCTGGACCGACGCCGCCGAGGACGCCGACCGCATGGCCATGGCCCGTCGCACGGCGTCGGCCATCGAGCCGTTCGCCAGCGGCGCGTACGTCAACGCGCTCAGCGACGAGGGCGCCGCCGGGGTCCGCCGCGCCTACCGGCCGGAGAAGCTGGCCCGGCTGACGGCGTTGAAGACGGCCTACGACCCCGAGAACGTCTTCCACCTCAACCACAACATCGTCCCGGCCGCGCGGTCATGAGAGCGGCGCGCGAAGGGTTCACAGTGTCCGGAGTGGGTGCGATCATGCCCTGTGCACTTCGAAGAGCGGACCCTGGCGCAGTCTGCCTACAGCGACATCCGCACCATGATCGTCGACGGCGAGCTGCCACCCGGGACCAAGCTGATCGTCCGGCTGCTGTCCGAGCGGCTCGGGCTGTCCGCCACGCCCATCAAGTCCGCGCTGGCCGCGCTCGAGCGTGACGGCTTCCTGGTCGCCATCGCGCACCGCGGCTTCCACGTGCCCGAGGTCGGCCTCGCGGACATGCGCGAGATCTACGAGCTGCGCGAGATGCTCGACGGCATCGCCGCCCGCAAGGTCGCGGCCACGCCCGACGCCGCCGGCTTCGTCCGGACCGTCCTCGACCCGCTGCTCACCAAGCAGCGCGAGCGCGGCGGCGACGGCGACCTCGCCGGCCTGCGCGACCTCGACATCGAGTTCCACCGCGCCATCTGGCACGCGTCCGGCAACGGCAGGCTCACCCAGGTGACCGACAACCTCAGCGGCCAGATCCGCCTCGCCTGGTCCGGCCGGCCGTCCGGCGGCGTGCCGCGGACGCTGCGCGAGCACGAGGCGATCATGGACGCCATCGCGGCCGGCGACCCCGCCCGCGCCGAGCGCGCCTCGCGGGCGCACGTCCGGCACTCGGCGGCGGCCTACGAGAAGGCGGTCACCCGGCGCGGCTGACTGAGTCATGGCGCTCTTTCTGCTGCCCTGACCGTCGAAAGAGCGCCATCAGGCGTCGGCCTAGCGCGGGCGGTGGGCGATGAAGAGGTCCCGCGGCGGCTCGTCCTCGTCGCCCTGCCGGGTCAGGACCAGCGCCTCGAATCCGGCGCCCGTGAGCAGCCGGTGCCAGACGTCGCGGCTGAACATGCCGGTGCGGTGCGTCTCGTGGATCGACTCCGTACTGCCGTCCTTCTCGCGCAGCAGCAGCACGTACTCCGTCTGCACCCAGGTGTCGGCGGTGTTGGGGTCCCAGGTCCAGCCGAGGAACCGGGCGCCGCGGCCGTCGTCGGCGTCGTCGCCGCCGTGCTCGGTGCTCTCCTCGAACGTCTCCGTGGTGTGGTCGGGGACGAATACCGCCGCACCGCCCGGCCGGCAGTGGGCGAACGCCGTCGCCACCGTCAACGCGAGGTCGTCCTCGGTGAGCATGTAGTCGACGGCGTCGTGGACGAAGACGGCGTCGAAGTCGCGGCCCAGCCGGAGGCTGCGCATGTCGCCCTCGACGTGCTCGCACTCGGGGTTGAGGCGGCGCGAGACCTCGAGCATCTGCGGCGACAGGTCGACCAGCGTCAGCGCGAACCGCCGCTTCAGGTGGACGGCGTTGTGCCCGCCGCCGCTGCCCAGCTCGAGCACCTCGTGGACCGGGAGCTCGGCGGAGTCCAGTGCGGTCGCGGCGAAAGCGGCGTCGTCGGCGTACTCGTCGGGCGGCGAGATGAGCGGCCACCACTCGGCGAGATCACCGTAGAACCGGTACTCCGCGGTCATGGCGGAATCTTCGCATCAGGCGGCCTCGCCCGAGGTGGGTGGAAGCTTCCGGCGTGGCGCCGGCGGCGGATCGTCGTGCTCGACCTGGGGCCCCTGCGTCGCGAGGAACGCCTCGATCTCGGCGATGCCCTCGGCTGCCTCGCGGCTGACCTCGTCGTTCCTGCGCCGGGCGGGCGGACCCGCCTTCTGCCAGACGGCCGCCACTCCGGCCCCGCCGTAGAACGCGGCGCCGACGACGGCGAAGCCGCTGACGACGACCCACAGGACATAGCGCATCGCGTCGAACATCGCGTGCATGAGGTGTGCCGACCCGTAGCTCACGTTGCTCACCTCCGCGTCATTGCGGCTGCGGTACTCGCTGTTCCCCTTACCCAGCGGGAACGGCTCGTCACCTCTAGGTTACGCCGATTTATATAGCAGGAACAGCGCCAGGCGCCAGGAGGTGTCCGGGATGTGCCCACAGATCGAGGATCATCCAGGATCGGTGGCGTCCTGACCCCACCGATCCTGGACGATCATGGAACAGCCCTTTCGCGGTCGCGTTGGAGCACACGTGGGCCAGGATGACTGGGTGCTCGAAGCCCAGCGCCATCGTTCGACGGTCGCCCCCGAGTTCACCGCCGCCGTCGGCGGATTCCTGACTCGATGGCCGGCGTCTGTTCAGAACAGCTTGTCGACGAGCTCGGTGAGGTGGCGGAGGAGCGGCACGACGAGGGCCTGCTCGGCGGGGGAGAGGTTGTCCCAGGCGCCGGCGAGGTGACCGGCGACGACGGCGCGTTTGGCGGTGAGCAGCTCGGTGCCGCGCTCGGTCAGCTCGAGGACCCGCCGCCGGCCGTCGCCGTCGACCTGGCCGTACTGCACCAGGCCGTCCCTGACGAGGGCGCCCGCGCTGCGGGTGACCGTGGGCTGGCTCAAGCCGGTGAGCTCGGCGACCGCGCCCACGCCGTCGGCGCCGCACTCTTCGATGGCGTCGAGCAGCACGAGCTGCGGCACGGTGATGTCGTCGAAGAGCGGCTGCAGGCGCCCGCGTGTGCGCCGCGACGCGGACAGGAACCCCATGAGCGCGTCGGCGAACTCGCGTGCCTGCCCGTCCGCCGCCACCGTCGCGCCGACGCTTCGCCCGAGCGCGCCGCTGGTGTGGGTGTGGTCGTCCACCGCACCTCCCCCGAGAGCCGTGAGCCGAACCTACCTCGCCCCGCCCGCGACGAGCACGGGCGGGGCGAAGGGCGCAGGGTTCACCGGCGCAGCGCGTACGCGTTCTCGATGGTCTGCTCGACGGTGTTGCCCTCGGTGTCGCCGGCGTGCACCCGCAACCACACCGACCCGGGGCGAGGGCCGGCTTCACGGTGGTCGACGGTGACGGAGAACGTCCCGCCGCCGGTGGCCTCGACGGTGAGCGGCGTCCAGGTCGCACCCTCGTCGAAGCTGGCCCAGGCGGCGAGCTCGACCACCTCGAGCGGCTTCGTGTCGTCCTCGTAGTAGCCGGTGACCTCGACGGTGTGCTGCCGGCCCGCCGGTGCGGTGTTGTCCAGGTCCAGCGCCAGCTCGTAGCCGAGGAAGATGAGCGGCTCGGCCTCGCAGGGGCCGCCGAGACCGACCTCCGGCACGTAGTTGCCGAAGCACATCGTGCCCTCGGGGGTGTCGTCCTCGACCACACGCGCCGAGGTGAACTCCCAGGCCGTGTGGACGGTGCTGGCCCCGTTCTCCTGGTCGAGCGTCATCCGGTAGCGCTGCGCCTCGGGCGCGAGGTCGAAGGCGATGATGCGGCAGCCCGTCGCCAGGAGCAGCAGGGTCAGGACCGCGGCGACGACGGTGGCGCGGCGTCGCCGACGAGCAGTGGTCGTGGTCATCGGTCCTCCTCCGTCCCGGTGGCGCCCGCCGAGAGCGGCGGGATCATCGGCGCGTCGCTGACCAGCCGCGGCTCGATCTCGGTGCCGTCGGCCCGGTAGAGGTGCACCTCGCACCGGTACCGGGGCGGGCTCGACGGCGGATGCTCCGGGTCGTCGGGCCGGCAGATGTGCGACGACGGCGCCAGCATGCCGCCCTCGACCAGCCCCAGCAGCCCGGACTCGTGCCGGCGCGACGTGCCCAGGTACATGAACGGCAGGAACACGTCGCCCATGCGGCAGCCCGAGCAGGCCCGCATGGGCCCGGCCTGGTCGTCGAGGCCGGACCAGCCCGACGACGCGCCGGGCACCTGGGGCCCGCTGTTCCAGGCGACCACGTGCGGTCCCGGGGGACCGTAGACCCGCCGCGTCGACTCCATGAAGAGCCCCAGGTCGGAGTCGTCGTCGTCCTGCAGGTCGATCGCGTGCAGAGCGTCGGCGTCGGCCGATCCCACGAGGACGGTGAGCCGCCGCGGCGTGGTGACGTATGGCAGCTGCAGCCCACCTCCGTCGACCGTCCACACCAAGCGCCGGGCCTCGCCCGCGTCTGCGGCGCCGGCGTGCAGGTCGTGGTGCACGACCGTCAACTCGTCGTCGGCGACCTCGTAGGTGAGGTCGGCCGGCACGGCGCCGGACTCGCGGTAGGAGAGCAGCCGCAGCGACGGCACGGTCGGGTCGCCCCCGACGCGGACCCGCACCGGCCGCAGCGCCAGCTCGGCTTCCAGGGCCGCACCCTCGGACGGCGGCAGCGTGGCGACGGGCAGCGCGAGCTCCGCGTCCCCGAGCGACGGCCGCGCCGTCGTCCCGGCGACGAGGACACCGGCGGCCCCAGCCGAAGCCGCGGCGGCCACTCGGCCGGCGAGTTCCGGCCCGCAGCCGGGTGTGCACAGGTCGTCGGGTGTCATGAGCACCAGCGCGCCCTCGGCGTCGACACCGCTCAGATCGTCGCCGCGCCCGCCGTCGACGACGGGGAGCGGGCGGCGCCGGTCCAGTCTCGGCTCGGTGGCGTCGGCCGAGCGGTAGCGTGGCGTCAGCGTCAGCGGCCGGGCGCCCATGGTCTGCAGGGTGAGTGGCGGCGGGCCGAGGACCAGCTGCGACGTCAGCTCGAGAGTTCCGGTCCCGACCGGCGCCGTCGGCGTGATCCAGAAGTTCTCCGCGCCGTAGTCGCCGGTCAGGGTGGCCTCCAGGCTCCACGTGTCCCCGGGCCCGCCGCGCAGGTAGGCGAGCCGGGTGTCGTAGGCCTCGGTGGGTGACGGCGTCGCCGCGCCGAGCCGGGTCGCCTGCCCGAGGTCGAACCGGACCGCGGTGTCGGCGTCGAGCCGGGCCTGCGGCTCCAGCGGCAGCCCCACGTGCGTCTCGCCGGCCGCGTCCTGCCAGGACAGCTGGGCCGCGACGGTGTAGCTGCCGCGCGGCAGCGTCACGGTCGCCTCCGGGTCGCCGGGGAGCCGGACGGCGTTGGCGCTGAAGTCGATCCAGCCGTCGTTGCGGATGACGAGCCAGCTCTCGATGTCGAGGTCGCTGCTCCCCTCAGGGGCGACTGCGGACACCGTCAGCTCGAACGTCTCCGGCTCGACGAACACGCCGACCACCGTGGTCACCCGGACCGCGCCGCCGTCGCCGGTCGCAGTGACCCGGCCCTGGTAGAGGCCGACGGACTCTCCGGCGGTGGGGTCGACGGCGACCGTGGCTGTCGCGGTGCCGCCGGCGGGGACGGTCAGCGTGCCGGGCGAGACGCCGATCATCCCGGCCGGGGCGGGCGCTCCGGCCGCCGTCGACAGCGAGGCGGCGAGGTCGAGCACCACCGGGTCGGCGCCGGTGTTGGTGTAGGTGACCGTGCGGGTCACCGGCGCCGTCTGCGGATACGGCAGGTGCCCGAACCAGACGCCGCCGTCGGAGAACACGCCCTGGCCGGTGGCGCGGTCGACGTCGAGCCGGCCCGCGCCGGTCTCGTAGGCGGTGCCGCCCACGTCGGTGGCGGTGCTGGTGAGCGCGGCCTTCAAGTCGGCGCCGGTCCAGTCGGGGTGCTGCTGCGCCAGGATCGCGGCCGCACCCGCGACGTGCGGCGTGGCCATGGAGGTGCCGTTGGCCGAGGTGTACAGCTCGTCGACCGGCTGGCCCAGGGAGGTGCCCGCGCCGCGTGCGGCCGCGATGGCGACGCCGGGCGCCGCGATGTCCGGCTTCGTCGCGGCGTCACCGACGCGCGGGCCGCGGCTGGAGAACGAGGCGAGCTCGTCCTGCTTGTCGACGGCGGCGACGGTGAGAGCGGCGTCGGCGGCACCAGGGGCGCCGACGGTGCCACCGTCCGGTCCGGCGTTGCCCGCCGCGATGACGAACAGCGCACCGGACTCGTCGCTGAGCCGGTTCACGGCCGCGCTCATGAGGTCGGTCCCGTCCGTCGGGTCCCCGCCCAGGCTCATGCTGACCACGCGGGCGCCCTGCTCGACCGCCCATTCCATGCCCTCGATGATCCCCGTGCTGGAGCCCGAGCCGCCGTCGCTGAGCACCTTGCCCACCAGCAGCCGCGCGCCCGGTGCGACCCCGGTGTAGCGTCCGTCCGACCCGGCGCCGCTGCCGGCCACGGTCGACGCGACGTGGGTGCCGTGCCCGTGGCCGTCGGTCACCTCCTCACCGGGGACGAAGCTGCGGCTTCCCACGATCCGGTTGGCGAGGTCCGGGTGCTGCGGGTCGATCCCAGTGTCCAGCACGGCGACGGTGACGCCCGTGCCGTCGAAGCCGGCTGCCCACGCCTCCGGGGCGCCGACCTGGGCGACGCTCTCGTCCAGCACCGCCTCGACCGGCCGGTCCAGCCAGATCCGTTCGAGGCCGCGGTCCAGCCGCGCCGCCGACGCTCCGGTCGCCCCGTCGACGGCGGCCCAGAAGTCGGCCGCCCGCGCCGGGTCGACCCGCACCCCGGAGGCGTCGATGCTCTCCAGTTCGGGACCGCGGGTGGCGCCCGGCAACTCGGTCGCGGCACGCCGCTGCCGTGCGCCGCCGTACTGCACGATCAGCGGCAGCCCGCCGGCGCCGGTGAGGCCGTGCTCGGCCAGCAGGGTGACGTTGAACAGCTCCGGGTCCAGCCGGTCCGCCGCCAGCAGTGCTGAGGCGTCGGACGGGACGACGTGGACGTCACCGTCGTGCCGGAAGGTCTGGAAACCGACGGGGGCGCCGCCGGCTCGCGGCGCGGGCTCGATGCGGGCCACCTCGGGCGTGCTGCCCGGCTGGGTGCGCAGGTGCACGCGGTCGCCGGTCACGAGGGTGAGCGCGACGGTGTCGCCCGGCAGCGCCGTCACCGGCTCGGCGGCCGCGGGGGTCAGGGGGATCGCCGCGGCCGGGTCGTCGGCTCGTGGCGCCATGGTGGCGAGGACGACGCCCGTGACGGCGACGGCCGCCAGTGCGGCGCGACGGCGGGGGCGGGGCGGACGGGTGGGGCGATGGGGGGTCATCGTCGCCTCTCCGGCCCGGTCAGAGCGGCTCGTAGCCGTCGTGGCCGGGGCCTCGGTCGTGGGCTGGCGAGGGTTCGGTGCGCTCCGCCGGGTCCGGCGCCGGATCCGGCGGCGGCACGGGGTCGTGCGGTCGCGGCATGGGTCCTCCGGGGCTCGGCACGTAGCGGGTGCCAGTGAGTGTCGACCGGGGCGAATCGGTTGTCACCCGGCAAATGACCTAAAGAATGGCTGCGCGTGGACGGGGGGACGGGGTCAGCGCTGGGTGTCGGCGCCGACCAGTCCGGCCTCGACCGCCAGCACCGCGAGGGCGGTCCGCGAGGTCACCCCGAGCTTGCGCATGGCCGAGTTGAGCTGCGCGGCCACCGTCTTCGGCGAGCGCGACACCGCCCGGGCGATCTCGCGGTTGGTCCGTCCGGTGACCACCAGTCGGACCACCTCGAGCTCGCGGGGCGACAGCTCGTCGCCGTAGCCGCGGCGGCCGCGCCGGGCCGGGACGACGCCGGGCGCCGGCGCCCCGTGCCGGTCCAACGCGCGGGCCACCCGGGCGGCGTCGGCGCGGGCGCCCAGCTCGGCCAGCCGTTTGTGGGTGCGGGTGAGGAGCGCGACGCCGTCGTCCGTCCGGCCCGCGTCGAGGAGGTGCCCGGCCGCGGCCTCGGAGGCGAGCAGTTCCTCGAACGGGCGTGGCAGCCGGGCCCAGCGGGTGGCGGCGGCCGCGGCGAACCCGGCGGCGCCCTCGTGGTCGCCGCCGGCGGCGGCGAGGGCCGCCCGGCACGACGCCAGGGCGGCCGCCGGTGCCGGGGCGTCGCGGTCGCCGAGCCCGCGCTCGAAGGCGGCGACGAAGCCGGTCGCCGCGTCCTGCCGCCCGGCCGCCAGCAGCGCGTCGACCCGCACCGGCGCGATCTCGGCGGCCCAGATCCAGGTGCCCGAGGTCTGCACCGTCGTCGTCGCCGCGTCGGTCAGCTCGAGCGCCGCGTCGGGGCGGCCGGCGGTGAGCTCGCGCCGGGCCAGCGCGGCCGCGGGGATCAGCGGGATGGCGGCGACGCTGTCGGGCCGGACCCGTTCCAGCAGTCCGCGCAGCTCCCGCTCGGCGCCCTGCCGGCCGGTGACGACGCCGAGCATCGCGGTCACCAGCAGCGCGCCCTGCTTCGCGTTCGGCTCCACGTCGTCGTCGGCGGCCAGCGCGGCGGCCCGCTCGGCGAGCCCGTGCCACTGTCCGGACAGCCAGTCGGCCAGCACGACGAGCTCCTGGACGGTCGCGCTCAGCCGGGCGAACCGGGCCGCCTCAGCCAGCTCCAGCGCGCGGTCCAGGTGCCGGCGCGCGGTCGCGTCGCGACCCCACAGCAGCGCGGCGTAACCGACGTTGGCGTGGCCGCGGGCCAGCTGGCAGCGGCCTTCGACGGTCGGCATGTCGCGGGGCAGCCGGGTCACCACGTCCCAGCCGTCCGGCTCACCGAGCACGAGCAGTGCGGCGGCCCGGTCGGCGGTGAGCGACAGTCGGTCGAGGTCCGACCGCAGGTCCGCGGCGGCCCGTTCCGCGCGCTCCAGCCAGCCCCGGTACTCCGCCGCCGGCCGCGGACCCGGCAGCGGGTAGCCGAGCAGGGTCATGGCGACGGCGGCCTCGGCCGGCCGGGGCGTCTGGTGCGGGACGGCCCGCTCCAGCTCGGCGCGGCCGGCCTCGAACTCGCCGGACTGCAGCAGCAGCCGGCCGAGCGGGATCCGCAGCTCCGCCTGGGCCAGCGGGGCGAGACCGCCGCCGTCGAGGATGCCGCGCAGCACCCCGATGACCCGCGCGTGCACGGCGTCGACCGACTCCCGGCGCGCGGTCGCGGCGGTCGCGAGCTTCGTGGCCAGCCGGGCCAGATCCGGTGCGGCCAGGCCACCGGCGGTGACCAGCGGCTCCAGCACGGCCACCGCCGTCGTGTGGTCGTCCGAGGCGGCCGCGGCATCGGCGGCCAGCTCGGCGTTCCGGGCCCAGCGCGCCAGGTCGCCCGCGGTGCGGAAGTGCCGGGTGAGCTGCATGAGCGGCGGTGGGCGCAGGTGCTCCAGTGCCCGCCCGGCGTCCTGGTGCAGCCGCCGCCGCTCGACGCCGGCCATGGCGTCGTACACCGCCCGGCCCATGAGGACGTGCCGGAACACCGCTCGCCCCCGTGGGTCCTCGCCGAGCAGGCCGGAGCGGGCGGCCTCGATCAGCGCCGCCCGGGCCTGCGGTCCCGACAGGCCGGCCGTCGCCGCGATGACGTCGTCGCCCGCCGGCTCGGCCAGGACGGCGGCCGCGTCGAGGACCCGCCGCGCGTCGCCGCCGAGTCGCTGGACCCGTTCGAGGACGGAGTCGCGGACGGTGGGCGGCACGCTCAGCTCGGTGAGGCTGCGCCGCACCCACTCGCCGTCGCGGCGGATGACGTCGTCGCGCTGGCTGAGCAGGCGCACCGACTCCTCCAGTGCCAGCGGCAGCCCGTCGGTGCGGTCGTGCAGGAACGTGGCGAACGCCTCGGAGACCGGCTCGTCGCCCAGCATCGACGAGACCAGCCCGGCCGTCGCCTCGACGTCGAGCAGGCCGAGCGTGATGCGAGCCTGGGCGAGGCCCGCGCGCGGACGCGACGTCAGCCGGCGCAGCAGCGAGCCCGCCGCGACGTCGTCGGGCCGGTAGGTCAGCACCAGGCCGAGGTCGCGGACCGGCCGGTCCGACATCAGGAACAGCAGGAACTCCAGGGTCGCGTCGTCGGCCCAGTGGACGTCCTCGATGACCAGCAGCTCGACCCCGGAGCGGTCGACCAGCTCGAGCAGGGCGCGGAACATCCGGTGCCGCGAGGCGAGCGGGTCGGTCAGCGGCTCCGGCGCCGGCGGGAGGTCGCCGGCCCACTCCGGGAACAGCGGCCGCAGCGCGCCGGCGAGCGGGCTCAGCCGCCGGTCGGCGACCGCGGGGCGGGCCGAACGGAGGGAGTCGACCACCGGGGCGAGGGTCAGCGACTCCCGGAACGGCGGACAGCCGGCGACGAGGGCGCGCCGGCGCTGCCCGGCGGACCCGGCGAGGTACTCCTGGACCAGCCGGCTCTTGCCGACCCCGGCCTCGCCCTCGACCAGCACCAGAGCGGGGCCGCCGGCCAGGGCACGGGCCAGTTCGGCCGACTCGCGCTCGCGCCCGACCAGCGCCGGCGACGCGATGCTCTCGGGCTGGTCCACGACGCACCCCTTCGCTGCGCACCGGGCTGGCGGGTCACAGGAGCCTACCGGGGCGCGCAACCGGGCCTTGCCCGTCACGGCGGCCCGGCGGGCTAGGCTGACCGGAATCGGTGGGGCGGACGGACAGCGGGTGGCCGGCGGCGGGAGGATCGGTGGCACGTCAGCACGCCGATGCCGCTGCGCCCTGCCCCGCCTTCGTCGGGCGCGAGAGTGAGCTGGCCGCCGTCACGTCCGCCCTGGCCAGGCCGGGTCAGCCGGCGTTCGTCCTCGTCGAGGGCGAGGCCGGTATCGGCAAGACGCGGCTGGTGCAGGAGGCGCTGCTCTCGCTCGACCCCGCCACCACGCTGGTCGCCGCCTGCCCGCCGCTGGCCGAGCCGTTCCCGCTCGGCCCGCTGGTCGACGCGCTGCATCGGCTGCCGGTCGACGGCGTCGAGCTGAGTCCGCTCGCGGGGGCGCTGCGACCGCTGTTCCCGGAGTGGGCCGCGCACCTGCCGCCCGCGCTCGAGCCGCTCGAGGACCCCAGCTCCACCCGGCACCGGCTGTTCCGCGCGCTGGCCGAGCTGGTCGAGCGGTCCGGCATCGAGGTGCTGGTGCTCGAGGACGCGCACTGGGCCGACGCCGCGACGCTGGAGTTCCTGCCGCTGCTGCTCGCGTCGGCGGGGCGTGACCTCAGCCTGGTCGTCACCTACCGCGGCACCGACGTCCCGGCCGCGTCGCCCCTGCTGCGGCTGACGGCGCGGCCGCCGGCCGGACTGCGCCGGCTGGAGCTGGCGCTCGAGCCGCTCACCGTCGGCGAGACCACGGCGCTGGTCGCGTCGATGTTCGCCACCGACGACATCTCCACGGAGTTCGTCACGTTCCTGCACCGCCGCACCGAGGGGGTGCCGCTCGCGCTCGAGGAGAGCCTGTCGCTGCTGCGCGACCGCGGCGACATCGTCCGCCGCGGCGACGAGTGGTCGCGCCGCGCCCTCGACGACCTGCAGGTGCCGCCGACGGTGCGCGACTCCGTCCTCGAGCGGGTCGACCGGCTGCCACCGCCGGCCCGGCGCATCCTCGAGGCCGCCGCGGTGCTGGCCGAGCCGGCTGACGGCGTCGTCCTCGCCCGGGTCGCGGGGCTGGGCGACGACGACGCGCGGGCCGGACTCGCCGGGGCGCTGACGTCGGGGCTGCTGCGCGAGGCCGCGCCCGGGCAGTTCGTGTGCCGGCACGTGCTGGCGTCGCGGGCCATCGAGGAGGCGCTGCCGGTGTCCGAGCGGCGGCTGCTGCACGCGCATGCCGCGGCGGCGCTCCAGGAGCTGCCGACCCCGCCGGTGCTGCGGCTGAGCCGGCACTTCCGCGAGGCCGGCGACGTCGCCGCATGGAGCCGGCACGCCGAGTCCGCCGCCGAGCTCGCGCTCGAGGCCGGCGAGGACCGCGCCGCCGTCGTCCTGCTCGCCGACCTGCTCACGGCCGCCGAGCACCCGCCGGAGCGCGAGGCGCGGCTGGCCCAGAAGCTCGGCCAGGCCGCCACCTGGGGCGTGGCGGCGCTGGGCGAGCTGGCGCTGGCCGTCACGACGGCGCTGGCCGCGGCGCTGGAGCGGCTCGACCGGCCGGACGTTCCCGCCGACCGGCGTGGCGAGCTGCGGCTGCTGCTCGGCCGGCTCTGGCTGCAACTGGGCGACTTCGACACCGGCATCGAGCAGGTCGAGGCCGCGGCCGGTGAGCTGGCCGGGAGGCCCGAGCTGGCCGTGCGGGCGATGATCTCGCTGGCGCACCCGCGCGGGCAGGTCTGGCCGGTCACGCGGCACCGCGAGTGGCTGGACCGCGCGACGGAGCTGTTCCCGCAGGTGCCGGACGAGGAGCGGACCTGGCTCGCCGTCGACCGCGCCAGCGCGCTGCTGATGATGGGCGAGGCCGAGGGCTGGACGGCGGCGCGGGAGCTCGACGTCGCCACCGACAGCCTGTTCGAGCGCCGCCAGCTCGGCCGCTGCCGCATGAACGTCGGCCACACCGCCATCGGCTGGGGCCGCGACGCCGTGGCACGACGGCAGCTGGACGGCGCCGTCGAGCTGCTCGCCGCCACCGGCTACCAGCGGCTGATGAACTCCGCGCTCATCACGCGGGCCAACCTCGACTGGCACGGCGGCGCCTGGGAGGGGCTGGCCGGGCAGGTCACCGAGCTGGCCGGGTCCGCCGACACGCTGCCCGAGGCGTTGCTCGAGGCGCGCATGATCCTCGGCCTGCTCGACCTCGCCGCCGGCCGCCGCGACGACGCCGCCGACCAGTTCCGCGTGGTGGTCGCCGAGGCCGTCCGGCGCGGGCTGGTCGACGTGCAGACCGGGCCGGCCGGCGCGCTGGGCCGGCTGTTCCTGGCCGACGACGCCGTCGGCGACGCCCTCGGGGTCACCGAACCGGCCATGACCATGGTGGTCCGCAAGGGCATCTGGCTGTTCGCCACGGAGCTGGCACCCGTGCACACCGACGCGCTGGTGCGGGCCGGGCGCATGGACGACGCCGTCGCGCTGGTCGAGCGGTTCGCGGCCGGGCTCGGCGACCGGGCGGCGCCCGCGCCCCAGGCCGCACTGCTCGTCTGCCGCGGCATCATCGCCGACGGTGACGGCTCGCGTGCCGCCGAGCTGTTCGCCGCCGCCGCGGCCGCCTGGGCCGAGCTGCCCCGTCCGTACCAGGAGCTGCTCGCGCTGGAACGGCAGGGACTGGCGCTGCTGCCCGACGGCGCCGCGCTGGAGCTGCTCGGCACGGTGCAGCAGCGGCTGCGCGACCTCGGCGCCCGCTGGGACGCCGACCGCGTCGCCCAAGTGCTTCGCGCGCACGGCGTCGAGGTCGCGCGGGCCTGGCGGGGCGGCCGCCGCGGCTACGGCGACCAGCTCTCGCCGCGCGAGCTCGAGGTCGCGCTGCTGGTCGCGCAGGGCCGGACCAACCGGCAGGTCGCCGAGGCGCTGTTCCTGTCGCCGCGGACCGTCGACCGGCATCTCAGCGCCGCCATGCGCAAGCTCGGCGTGGCGTCGCGGACGGCGCTCGCGGTGGCGATCTCGACCGACTCCGTGGAGGACGACTCCGCATTGAATGGGTGATCCACCCACTCGCGAACGCGGGTCGCGGCGGCGACCGTGGCCTCATGCACGACACCGAACCGTCCGGCCCCGCCGACCTCGACCCTGAGGCCGCGGCCGACACCGTCGTCGCCGCCGAGCCGGAACCCGCCGACGGCGAGCACTGGGAGCCGCTCTGACGCCCGCCGGCTCCGTGGCGCGGCACGCCAGCGGTGTGAGACTGCTGCGCCGATGATGTGAGATCACTGTCGTGTCCGCGACAGCGACGCCGCATCGTTCCGCAGCGATGCCACAGCCCGCGTCACCAGGGTCGGGCCGACACCGTCGCCGCCGACCCGGAACCCGCCGACGGCGAGCACTGGGAGCCGCTCTGACACCGTCCGCCTGCACATAAATGGGTGATTCGCCCAATCGCAACGGACGGCGGCATACGGGACGGTGGGCGCACGGTGATCCCCCGCCGCGAACCCCGCCGCCCGCCACCCCCGTCGGGCGGCGGGGCGCGGCCCGAGGAGACGAGGCCCCATGCCCCGCACGATCCTGTCCTGGCGTCGCACCCGCGCCCGGCTGCTCGTCCCGATGGCCGCGACCGCCCTGCTGGTGGGGGCCGGAGCCGCGACGGCGCCGGCCACGACCGGCCCGGCGGTCGATGCCACGACCGGCGCCGCAACGTCGGCCACCGGGTCCGCCGCGACCGGTCACACCTACCAACTCACGCTGCTGACCGGTGACGTCGTCGTGCTGCACGTCGCGCCCGACGGCCGGCAGGCGGCGTGGGCGCAGACGAACGCCACCGCGCGGGCGCCCCGGTTCGTCGAGCGCGACGGCCACGTGCTGGCGCTGCCGGACGAGGCCGTCCCGTACGTGCAGGACGGCGTGGTCGACGAGCGGCTGTTCGACCTCACGTACCTCGCCGAGTCGGGGTACCACGACCTCGCCCGCACCGACCTGCCGCTGGTGGTGGCCGCGCCGGACGGTCCCGGGATCCGCAGCGTGCCCGAGGCGCCCTCGGGCACCCGGGCCGAACGCCCCCTCGCCAGCATCGGCGCCCTCGCGGTCAGCGCCGCGAAGGACGACGTGCGCTCGGTGTGGGAGGACGTCGTGGCCGGCGAGGTCGGCCGGGTCTGGTTGAACGGCCGGGTCGAGGCGACGCTCGACGAGAGCGTGCCGCAGATCGGCGCCCCGGTGGCGTGGGAGCAGGGGCTGGACGGCACCGGCAGCACGGTCGCCGTCCTCGACACCGGCTGGGACCCCGCCCATCCCGATCTCGAGGGCCAGGTGGCCGGCGCGCGGAACTTCACCGAGGACGCCGACCCCGAGGGCCAGACCGCGGTCGACCGCCAGGGCCACGGCACGCATGTCGCCGCGACCGTCGCCGGCACCGGCGCGGCGTCCGGCGGCATCCACCGCGGCGTCGCGCCGGGCGCCGACCTGCTGATCGGCAAGGTGCTCGGCGACGACGGCTCCGGCTACGAGGACTGGATCATCGCCGGCATGGAGTGGGCGGTCGCGCAGGGCGCCGACGTCGTCAGCATGAGCCTGGGCACCGACTGGGCCAGCGACGGAACCGACCCCATGAGCCTGGCCGCCGACCGGCTCAGCGCCGAGTCCGACGCGCTGTTCGTCATCGCCGCGGGCAACGCGGGGCCGGCCGAGGGCACCGTCGGCTCGCCCGGAGCGGCCACCTCCGCGCTCACCGTCGGCGCCGTCGACAAGCAGGACCGCGCCGCCGCGTTCTCCTCGCGCGGCCCGCGGGTCGGTGACGGCGCCGTCAAGCCGGAGGTCGTGGCGCCGGGCGTGGGCATCGTCGCGGCACGGGCGGCCGGCACCTCGCTGGGCAACCTGCTGGACGAGCACTACACGTCGCTCAACGGCACGTCCATGGCGACGCCGCACGTCGCAGGCGCGGCCGCGATCCTGGCGCAGCAGCACCCGGACTGGGACGACGAGCAGCTCAAGCAGCGGCTGGTGTCGTCCAGCCTGCCGCTCGACGACGAGCCGGTCTCGTTCCGGGGCGCCGGCCGGGTCGACGTGGCCGCGGCGGTGGGCGAGACGGTCACCGTCGACCAGGGCGTCGTCGACTTCGGCCAACTCGCCATGGACGCGCCCGCCGTCAGCCGCACCCTGACCTACCACAACCCGACCGACCGGCGGGTCACGCTGCGCATCAGCGCAGACGTCACCCGGCCCGGCGGAAGCGGCCACGGCCGGCCGGCGATGCGCGTGCGCAACCCCGTCCTCAGCATCCCGCCCGGCGGCAGCGCCAGCACCCGCGTCGAGGTGTCGGCCGAGGCCAGCACCGGCGGCAGCTACAGCGGGCAGATCGTGGCCCAGGACCCGCGCGACCGCGACACCGCGGTCCACAGCGTCACGACGTTCAGCATCGAGCGGCCCGTGCACACCGTCACCGTCAATGCGACCGGCCACGACGGCGCTGCGGCCACCGGCCCGGTGGACCTGTGGAACATCGAGACCGGTGAGTCGGTGCGCAGGTTCATGCGCGACGGCACGGTCATCGCCGAGGTGCCCGAGGGCGACTACACCGTCGTCACCGCCATCGAGACCGAGGGACCCGACCTCGCCACCGACAGCGTCGTGCTCGCCGCCGAGCCCGAGCTCCGCGTCGACGGCGACCTCGTCCTGGCCTACGACGGGCGCGACGGCGAGCCGCTCGAGGCGGTGACCCCTCGCGACGGCGCGGACAACGGGTTCGACGTCATCTGGGAGCGCCGGGTCGGCGAGCTGTCGATCCGCGAGACCATCGCCCAGAGCTGGGGTGGCACCGACCTGTACGCGATCGAGTCCGATCCCGTCCGTACCGGCACGTTCGAGGTGACGACGGCCTGGCTGCGCACCCAGCCGCTGCTGGAGCTGAGCCTGGACGGCGAGCACCTTCCGGACCCGCGGCCGGCCACTCCGTCGGACCCGTACACCGGCTCGGCGAGCTTGCCGGTCGCCGACGCCGGCACCGGCACCGCGGCCGAGTTCGCCGCCGTCGACGCCCAGGGCGCGGTCGTACTGGTCACCCGACGTGGTGACAGCGCCGAGGCGACGGAACAGCTGGAGCTGGCGGCCGCTGCCGGCGCGGCGCTCGTGGTGCTGGTGGACAGCGGGCCGGGACCGTGGCTGCCGTCGTTCTGGACCGCGCCGCTGCCGGCGTACGCCGTCGACCGCGAGGTGGGCGCGCGGCTACGCGCCGCGCTGGCCGCCGATCCCGGGCTGGAGCTCGACGTCACCGGCCGCAGCGACGCCGAGTACGCCTACCACCTGGTCCACACGGAGGACGGCCTCCCGGACGGCGTCACCTACGAGCCGGACCACGACCAGCTGGCCACCGTCGAGTCGGAGTACCGGCAGGTCTCGGAGCGCCAGGGCACGCGCGAGGGCTGGATCCCGTTCACCGGCACCACCAGCTTCGGGACGACCCTGGGCCTGCAGCGCAACGGCCCGGTGCGCCGCACCGAGTACCTGAGCACCGACGGCGTCGAGTGGCAGCGGTTCGGCCAGCCGCACCAGGAGTTCCTCAACATGTACTGGACCTGGTCGGCCATCGAGCCGTACGCGCCCGGCAGCACCGGCGAGCAGGTCTGGTGGGGCCCGCTGACCGCCCCGGGCATGCCGGCGCTCACCGGCTCCGAGGAGTACGGCCTGCCCGCCGCCCGGTTCCGCGACGCCATCCGCGTGTCCGTCCCGCAGTACCTCTACGGCCCGTCGACCTACGGGTTCATCCAGGAGCAGATGGGCGACACCTCGGAACTGGTGCTGCGCCGCGACGGCGTCGAGGTCGGCCGGGCGGCGTGGTCGGAGGCGCAGTTCACCGTGCCGGGCGCCGCGGGCGACTTCGAACTGTCGCTCACGACGACGCGCGGGCCGGGCAACTTCTCCGACCTGTCGACACGCACGGAGACGACGTGGGGCTTCCGGTCCGCGCGGCCGGAATCGTCGGTGCGTGAGGTGCTGCCGCTGATCCAGCTCGCGTTCGGCCTGGAGACCGGGCTGTACAACGAGGTCCCGGCCGGGACGGCGTACCCCTTGGTCATCCGGCCCACGTACCCCGCGGGCGCCGACGGCCCGGGCGGGTTCACCGCGACCGCCGAGGTGTCGTTCGACGACGGCGTCAGCTGGCGGCCCGTGCCGGTGGCGCCCTCGGGCGACGACGTGCTGACGGCGCAGGTCCCGGCATCCGACGGCGGGTTCGCGTCAGTCCGCGTGAGCGTCACCGACGCCGCCGGCACCACCGTCCGCCAGGAGGTCGACCGGGCCTGGCGCATCGGGACGACGGACCCGGAGTAAGCCGCCCCTCAGCGTGCCCGGCAATGGGGTGTGCCACGTTGTCCCTCCCCAAGGCCCCCATTGCCGGGCACCGTCACGCCCGCGAGCCGACGCTTCGGTCCCACGTCCTCACTCGCGCTCTCCTCGCGCAGGCCGATCGACGTCAGTCGGTGGTGACTCGCAGGCTCAGCTCCATGTGGCCGTCCTCGAGCTGCATGGACATGCCGAACGCCTGCAGCGCCTCGATGGACTGCGTCTCGGCCTCGGTGAGATTGCCGCCGGCGGCCGCGAGGACGTGCTCCTCGATGGCGTCGAAGTTCAGGAACAGCACGGAGTCGGCCTCGGTGACGCCGCTGACCGCCGTGCGGTAGGCGTCGGTGTCGGCCAGGCCGCCGCCCTCGAGCAACTCTGCCGCGTAGTCCTCGGAGGTGGCCAGGACGTAGCCGTCGTCGGTGGTCTGCAGCGGCAGGTCGTCGAGGGGCAGGCCGGAGTCGGCGGCCAGACCCTGCACCCGCTCCCACAGGTCGGCGAACGCCTCGGGGTCGGTGACCACGCGCATGCCGAGGTCGATGCTGGAGAAGTCGCCGTACTGGGCGAGGCCCTCGAGGTCGAGGTCGCTCGCGTCGACGGCGACGGTGAGGTTCTCGCCCAGGGCGGTGGCGATGTCGTCGGGCAGCACGAGGCCGGTCTGGTCCTGCAGCTCGGCCAGCATCTCCTCGGCCTCAGGGACCGACGCGATGGTGGCTTCCCAGTTGTCGCGGATGTACTGGGCGGTGTTGTTGCTGCCCACGAAGAACGTGGTGGAGTCGGGCACGTCGGCCTCGACACCGCCGCCGCTCAGCGCCTGGTACGCGCTGCCGGTGACGACGCCGGCCAGCTCGGCGAACCGGTCGTCGAAGCGGACGGAGAAGGCGACGCTGCGGTAGGTCTCGTCGACGAGCTCGCGGGCCTCCTCGACCGACGGCAGGCCGTTGCCGGACGCGCCGGCGCCGATGCCGAAGGCGCTGGCCGAGCCGTCGAACGCGTCGAACATGGCGGTGCCGGAGAACCAGGCCGACGCGATGCCCTGCTCGCCGAGGAGGTCCATGGCCTCGGTGAACTCGGCGTTGTCGGCCAGCGACGAGTCCGCCGCGGCGGCCGCGTAGGCGTCGGCGTCGTCCTGGGTGTCGGTGAGCAGCAGGTAGCCGTCGACGTAGGCACGGCCGATGGCGCCGCCGTCTCCGGAGCCGCCGGACCCGCCGCAGCCCAGGATGCGGTCCATGGCGGCCGTCGCGTTCTCCTGGTCGCTGGCCTGCAGCGCGACGACGTAGCCGGGCTCGCCGGCGTCGCCCGACGGCGGGAGCATGGCGGCGCCGACGCGCTCGCCCACCCAGGGCTCGACGTCGGTGGCGAAGTCGATGTCGCAGCCGGTGGACGAGGCGAGCTCGTCGATGAACAGCTCGCGCAGGTCGACGTTCTCGTCGGTGATGCCGGTGGCCTCGGAGAACAGCGGGAACTTCTGCAGCAGCCGGAAGGCCTGGATCTTCTGCCCGGCGGACGGGTCGAGGTCGAGGCGGACGTAGCCGATGGCGTCGGCCGGCAGCACCTCGTGGGGCTGCGTGCCGCCGCCGTCGAGCGCCTGCCACGCGAACACGGCGCCGGACCCCGCGATCAGGACGGCCGCCGCGATGCCACCCGCGAGCAGGCCGCGGCGCTTGCGCGGCACGATGGCCGGCTCGGCGGCGGCACCGTCGAGGTAGGCCAGCGGCCGCGTCGGGTCGCTGGGCGGAGTGGCGTCGAACGGCGGCGGCGGCGGCGGGACCGGGCCGGGCTCGTGCCCCTCGGGACCCGTGGGCGGGCCTGGATACGACATGCTGACCTCCGCGATTCCCCCGTGGCGGCGGACCTGACGGCCGCCTTGCCGGGCCCATCGCCCGGTCGCGGGCTCAGGGTAGCGGAAAGTCCGGAATGTTGCCTTGTGGCAACGTGTACGGCACATGTCGGCCGCGCGGCCGCCCGGCCACCGGCTCGGGCCACCGTCCGGACCGCCGATCGGACCACCCCTGTTGAAGATGAGAACTGTTGTGGCAATGTCCCGGGGACTCGTCCATACCGCTCGTGAACAGTAGACTTGCCGAACGAACCTGATTCGCCCCGCCGTGGGGCGTTGGAGGAGAACGATGCAGGGAAACAACCCGATCTTCAGCCGGGCTGAGGGCTTCAACGGACGGCACGCGACCTATGACGCCGCCGCGCCGAGCGCTGAAGAACTACAGAACATGTACGCCGCTCCGTCGGCGACGCCCGTGCAGACCGGGCGGATGACCTACGACGACGTCATCATGAAGACCGGCATCACCTTCGCGGTGCTGCTCGTCGGCGCCGTCATCGGCTGGATGAACACGGGCCTGACGTTCATCGGTCTCATCGTCGGCCTGGTGCTCGGCCTGGTCAACGCATTCAAGCGCAACCCGTCGCCGGCGCTCATCCTGCTCTACGCGGGCTTCGAAGGGCTGTTCGTCGGCGGCATCAGCAACTTCTTCGAGAACACCGCCATCTCGGGGCGCCCGCTCGACGGCATCGTCGCGCAGGCGGTCCTCGGCACGCTCGGCGTGTTCGCGGCCGCACTGTTCGCGTACCGCAGCGGCCGCGTCCGGGTGACGCCGAAGTTCCGGCGCGGCGTCCTGATCGCGCTGGGCGGCTACGCGATCTTCAGCCTGGTCAACCTGCTGTTCATGTGGTTCGGTTCGTCCGACAGTGCCTTCGGCTTCCGCGACGGCTGGTTCGGTGTGCTGATCGGCCTGTTCGCGGTCGGCCTGGCGTCGTTCTGCCTGATCCTCGACTTCGACTTCATCGAGCAGGGCGTCAAGCAGGGCCTGCCGGCGAAGTTCGCCTGGACGGCGGCGTTCGGCCTCACCGTCACGCTGGTCTGGCTGTACCTCGAGATCCTGCGCCTGCTCGCCATCCTTCGTGGTGAGTGAGCGTCCGTAGGCAGTACCACCTGAGCACACCAGAGCGGCCCGCCCCCTGCAGTAGGGGGCGGGCCGCTCTCGTTGGTGTCCGCCCGGCCGACGGTCCGGGGCCGCGTTCGGGCGCGGGCGGACGACTGGGCGTCCGCCTCAGGAGCGCTGAAGGGCGCTGCTCAGCCGAAGTTGCGAGCAGCGCGGCGCAGGTCGGCCTCGTGCACGATGGCCGTGGCGTGGCCGTGGGCCAGGCCGTGCTCGTCGCGGAGCCACCTCACGCGATCGTCGAACCTCAGGAAGGACGGTCCGGCCTCCAAGGCCTTGAACCACTCCGGGAGTTCTCGTCCGGTGACGCTCGGAACCCGGGCGAGAAGATTGCGATGGGTTTCGTCGGAGTGGTTCAGGCTCATGGCTGCCTCCGAGGGCTATAGAGGTCTCCGTACATCGACTGTGCCGCAGGACTCCGCAGGGCACAACCCCTATGGGCAAGACCATCTGCAGATCGGACCCGCTCGTGATCAGCAACGATGCCGCAGGGCTCGCCCGCGAGCTGGATCTGGTCGGCCGTGACCTGCGCCGCCGTCGCCTCGGCGGAGCCGATGCCGGTACGGTCCACCGGCTGGCGCAGGCGCTCGCCGACGCCGCGGCCGATGCTCGCGGCGAGCCGCGCCGGCCGGTGCCGCGGCTGGGCGATCACGCGCTGCCCGACCAGGTCGCCGTCACCGGGCGGGACCTGCTCGACGCGCTGGCGGAGCATCCGGCCGAGGGGCGCCCGGCCGAACTGGACGCCGTCGCCGCCGTGCTCGCGGAGGTCAGGCGAGGCGCTCGAGGATGATCGCCATGCCCTGGCCGCCGCCGACGCACATGGTCTCGAGGCCGAGGGTGGCGTCGCGGGTCTGCAGCCCGTTGACCAGCGTCGTCATGATGCGCGCACCGGTGGAGCCGAACGGGTGGCCGAGCGCGATGGCGCCGCCGTGGACGTTCAGCTTGTCGTAGTCGATGCCGAGCTGGCGCGCGCTGGGGACGACCTGGGCGGCGAATGCCTCGTTGATCTCGACCAGGTCGATGTCGTCCATGGTCAGGCCGGCCCGGGTCAGTGCTCGCCCCGACGCCTCGACCGGGCCGAGTCCCATGATCTCGGGCGAGAGCGCCGACGCCGCCGTGGCGACGATGCGGGCCAGCGGCGTCAGGCCCAGCTCGCGGGCGCGGGTGTCGGACATGATGACGACCGCGGCGGCGCCGTCGTTGAGCGGCGTGCAGTTGCCGGCCGTGACGGTGCCGGCGGGCCGGAAGACGGGGTCGAGCGCGGCCAGCTTCTCGAGCGTGGTGCCCGGCCGCGGGCTGTCGTCGGTGTCGACGACCTGGCCGTCGGGTCGCGTGATGGGCGTGATCTCTCGGGCGAAGAAGCCGTCCTTGATGGCCTGCTCGGCCCGCGACTGCGACAGCAGGGCGAACTCGTCCTGGTCGGCGCGGGTGACGCCGACCGAGGTGGCGACGTGCTCGGCGGTCTGGCCCATCTGGATGTAGATGTCCGGCAGTCGTCCGTCCGCGCGGGGGTCGTGCCAGGTGTCGTTGGACTCCGCGTACCGGACGGTGCGCGCCTGGGCCTCGGCGAAGACCGGGTTCTGGGTCTCGGCGGGGTCGACTCCCGCACCGCCGAAGCCGACGTAGCGCGACACGCACTCGACGCCGGCCGACACGAACACGTCGCCCTCGCCGGCCTTGATGGCGTGGAAGGCCATGCGCGCCGTCTGCACCGACGAGGCGCAGAACCGGTTGATGGTCGCCGCGGGGACGCCGTCGAGTCCGAGCTGGACGGCGATGCGACGGGCGACGTTGCCGCCGTGCTCGTCGCGCGGCTCGGCACACCCCACGTAGAGGTCGTCGATGGTGTGCGGATCGAGGGCGGGGATCTGGTCGAGCGCCGCCCGGATGGTTGCAACGGCGAGGTCGTCGGGCCGCACGTCGACCAGCGAGCCCTTGAACGCCCGGCCGATGGGCGAGCGCGCGGTGGCGACGATGACTGCCTCGGGCATGGCGGGCTCCTTCGACCGGTGTTACTCGCGGGTAACCGTCAGCATACCGCCGACTGTCGGTGCGCACGCCTAGGGTGGACACCCACCCAACCGGGCGGGGTGGTCCACCCGATGGGCGGCACGCCCACCCTCACGGGCGGGCGGCGGGCACCCCACGCGCCGGCTCCGGCGGTTCTCGCCGCCGTCAGACCCGCCCGGTCGGGCCGAGGAAGCAGTCGCTGGGCGACCCACCCCGTGCCCGACGGTGTGAGATTGCTGCGCGATGCGGGTGGCGTTGCTGTCGCTCTGGCGACAGCAACGCCACACCGTTTCCGCACCGAACCCACTCCGTTCACGCAGGCGAGCCACGAGGCCCGCGCACCCAAAGTTGATCATGGAGAAGGTCAGCTATCCAGCGCCGAGCCCCGACCCTCCCCATGATCAACATGGGGTTGGTGTCTCAGGCACCCCCGGCCGGAGGCTGCCGCCGTCAGACCCGCTCGGGTGCGTCCGGGAGCGGCCGGCGACGGCGGTTGCGCAGCTGGACCCAGCGCCCGCGCGGGCCACGGGCCTTGCCGCCGACCGTGGCCGCCGCGACCTCGGTGCCGGCGTGGTCGGCGGCGGCGACCGCGGCGATCGCGATGGGCAGGACGCTGTCGCCGCGGACCATCTCAAGGGAGTCCTCGCCGGGCGCCCACAGGCCGAGCGCCCCGATGAGCGACGGCAGCGCGGCGGCGGCCGCGTGGGCGTAGCCGGCGGACGACGGGTGGAACTGGTCCTCGCTGAACAGCTCGCCCGGTGCGGCCGCGAACTCCGGGCCGAGGATCGAGCCGAGCGACACCGTCCGGCCGCCGGCCTCGACGACGGCGACGGTCTGGGCTGCGGCGAGCTGCCGGCTGGCGCGCCGGGCCAGCCAGCGCAGCGGCGGCCGGATGGGCCGGATGGTGCCGAGGTCGGGGCATGTGCCGACGACCACCTGGCAGCCGGCGTCGCGCAGCCGGCGCACGGCCCGGTCGAGCAGCGCCACGGAGTCGGTGAGTTTGACCTGGTGGGTGATGTCGTTGCCGCCGATGATCAGCAGCGCGACGTCGGGCGCGGCCACCAGCGCCTTGTCGAGCTGGTCGGCGAGGTCGGCGGTCTGCGCGCCGACCTGCGCGACCGTGGTCAGGGCGACCGGCCGGTGCGCGACCTCGGCCAGCCCCGCGGCCAGCAGCGCGCCCGGTGTCTCCTCGGCGGTGTCGACGCCGTAGCCGGCCGCCGCGGAGTCGCCGATGACGACGAAGGAGAGCGGCGGACCGTCGCCGGTGCCGTAGAGGCCGTCGGGGTCGGGCGGGCCGCCGAGCGGGCGCCCGGTGATGGTGCGCCGGGCCAGCTTCGCCTGCAGCCGGAGCAGTCCGTATCCGGCGGCGCCGAGCAGGCTCAGCCCGCCACCCCCGTATGCGGCAGCCGCGGCGAGACGTCGTGCCGTCCGAGCGCTCAGCATGCCGACCACCATTCGACTTTAGCGAACCCGCGAGCGATCCTCTGGCAGTCCATCGGCTCGGCTAATGTCAGCAACGTGGAGTACTACGAGAACGTCGTCGACCTCATCGGCGACACCCCGCTGGTCCGGCTGGGCACCGTCGGCGCCGGGCTGCCGGCCACCGTCCTGGCCAAGGTCGAGTACCTCAACCCGGGCGGCTCGGTGAAGGACCGCATCGCCTCGCGGATGATCGAGGACGCCGAGAAGGCCGGGCTCATCGGCCCCGGCGGCACCATCGTCGAGCCCACGAGCGGCAACACCGGCGTCGGCCTCGCCCTGGTCGCGCAGCGCAAGGGCTACCGGTGCATCTTCGTCTGCCCCGACAAGGTGAGCGAGGACAAGCGCAACGTCCTCAAGGCCTACGGCGCCGAGGTCGTCGTGTGCCCCACGGCGGTCGCGCCCGAGGACCCCGACTCGTACTACTCCGTCTCCGACCGGCTGGTCCGCGAGACGCCGGGCGCCTGGAAGCCCGACCAGTACTCCAACCCGGCCAACCCGCGCTCGCACTACGAGACCACCGGCCCCGAGCTGTGGAAGCAGACCGACGGGCGCATCACGCACTTCGTGGCGGGCATCGGCACCGGCGGCACCATCAGCGGTGTCGGCCGCTACCTCAAGGAGGTGTCCGGCGGCCGGGTGCAGGTCATCGGCGCCGACCCCGAGGGCTCGGTGTACTCCGGCGGCACGGGCCGGCCGTACCTCGTCGAGGGCGTGGGCGAGGACTTCTGGCCCACCACGTACGACGCCGACGTCTGCGACGAGATCATCGCGGCGTCCGACAAGGACTCCTTCGACATGACCCGCCGGCTGGCCCGCGAAGAGGGCCTGCTGGTCGGCGGCTCGTGCGGGCTCGCCGTCGTGGCGGCGCTGCGGGTGGCCGAGCGGGCCGGGCCCGACGACGTCGTCGTGGTGCTGCTGCCCGACGGCGGCCGCGGCTACCTCTCCAAGGTGTTCGACGACGAGTGGATGACGTCGTACGGCTTCCTGCCGCCGGTCGAGGGCGTCACCGTCGGCGACGTCCTGCGCGCCAAGTCCGGCGCCATGCCGGCGCTCGTCCACACCCACCCGGCCGAGAGCGTCGCCGACGCCGTCCACATCCTGCGCGAGTACAACGTCTCGCAGATGCCGGTCGTCCGGGCCGAGCCGCCGGTCATGGCGGCCGAGGTGGCCGGCGCCGTCGTCGAGCGCGACCTCCTCGACGCGCTGTTCACCGGTGCCGCGCACCTCACCGACCGGGTCGAGCAGCACATGTCGAAGCAGCTGCCCATGGTGGGCGCCGGCGAGGCGGTCACCCGCGCGGTCGACGCCCTCCGCTCGGCCGACGCGCTGCTCGTCGTCGACGACGGCAAGCCGGTGGGCGTGCTGACCCGCACCGACCTGCTCGGCTACGTCGCGACGACCTGACGCTCAGGCCTCGTCGAGCACCATGGCCGTGGCGCCGCGGATCTCGACGACGCCGACCGTGACACCGGCCTCGAAGGTGGAGCGGCCGTCGTAGCTCTTCGCCGACCACGTCTCGCCGGCCAGCCGGATGAGGCCGCCGTGGCCGTCGACCCGCTCGATGACGACGCCGTTCTGCCCGACCAGGGCGGCCACCCCGAACGACGACGGCGTCGGCTTCAGCAGTCGTCTCTTCGCGATGGGCCGCACGACGCCGAGCAGCGCGACGCTGACGCCGACGGCCACGAGCAGCTGCACGATGAACTCCGCGCCCATGCCGGCGGCGACGGCTCCGCTGGCGGCGCCGATGGCCAGCATGAGGAAGAAGAAGTCGAGTGTCGTGAGCTCGATCGTCCCCAGGACGAGGGCGGTGCCGGCCCACAACAGCACCCACGCGTGCTCGCTGAACCAGTCCCACAACGACTGCATGGCCGCAGTTTATTGATCCGCGCCGGATTTGTGTCCATTGCGACGATGTCAGGGTGTCGCGGGGCCAGTCGCGGACGAATCGTGACATTGCTCCACGAGCCGCCTCGGGACCGAGAAATTCCTGGTGAGAACCGTGATGTCGGGGTCGCGACGGCGTCGGCTTCCGGTACCGTTCCGGGCGGTTCCGGGGTGGGGCGAATTCCGGTGGGTGCCGTTCTCGCACGCCCGTCGCGCCGCTCCGGTGAACAGTGATCATCGAATGTGAATCCTTGCGCCGAATCGGAGAGAATCGTTGCGTTACCACCTGCGCCACAGCGCCCGCGCCGCGGGCGTGCTGCTGGCCACCGCACTGGCCGGGGCCGGCCTGCTCGGCACCGCCCAGGTCGCGTCGTCGGAGGAGACTCCTGACACCGCGGTGAACCTGCTCGACCAGACCTTCGAGGCCCTCGACGTCCTGCCCCGCATCGTCGGCGGCGAGCCCGCTGCCGAGGGCGACTACCCGTGGATGGTCCGCCTCGACATCGCCGGCGGGCTCTGTGGCGGCGCCCTGTACGCGCCGGACCTGGTGCTGACGGCCGCGCACTGCGTCTCGCCCGGCACCGGCCCGAACACCGACATCACCGCGATGATCGGCTCGGTCGACCTCGAGAGCGAGGACATCGTCGAGGTCGGCGGCAACCACGTGTGGTCCGGCAACGCCGAGGGCATCGGCGGCGGTTACCCGGACTGGGCGCTGATCCAGCTCGACGAGCCGGTCGAGGGCGTCCCGACGCTGCCGATCACCACGACCGGCGAGTACGACGAGGGCGACTTCACCGTGGCCGGCTGGGGCGCCGACGCCGAGGGCGGCGACCAGCAGCAGTTCCTGCTCGAGGCGGAGGTGCCGTTCGTCGGCGACGCCGAGTGCCTGGCGTCCTACCCCGACGGCGAGGGCTGGGGCTTCGTCGGCGAGATCGAGCTGTGCGCCGGCTTCGCCGAGGGCGGCATCGACAGCTGCCAGGGCGACTCCGGCGGCCCGCTGTTCCGCGAGGACGACGAGGGCGAGACCGTCCAGGTCGGCATCGTCAGCTGGGGCAACGGCTGCGCCCGGCCGGACTACCCGGGCGTCTACACCCAGGTGAGCGCTGTCGCGGCGGCCATCCAGGAGACGGCCGAGCTGCGCACCGAGCCGGAGGTCGACGCCACCTCGGCCGAGACCACCATCGACACCCCGGTGCGGATCGAGCTGTCGGGCACCGACCCCGAGGGCGACGACCTGGAGTTCAAGGTCTACGCCCCCGAGGTCGGCGAGCTGACCTACGAGGACGACCCCAGCGTGCTCACCTACACGCCGGCCGAGGGCTTCGAGGGCGAGGACACGTTCTACGTCGTCGTCAACGACGGCAAGATCGACTCCGCGCCGGCCGCCGTCACGGTGACCGTCGAGGGCCAGGCACCGACGCAGGAGCCGACTCCGACGCCGACCGAGGAGCCGACCGCCACCCCGACCGACGACCCGGGTGACGACGACGGCGACGACCAGGGCGAGGAGCTGCCCGACACCGGCGCCGGCGCCGGCCCGGGCGTCGCGCTGGCGCTGCTGCTCGCCGGCGGTGCGGCCGTGGCGCTCGTGGCGCGGCGGCGGCTCGCGGTCCGCAGCTGACCCCGTCACGCCCGAACACGCTCCGCTGAACGACGGCGGTGACGCCCACTCCGGTGGCGCGTCACCGCCGTCGTTCTGTGCGCTCCCGCACTGAGATCGGTCCGAGAACCGTGTGAGAACATGATCCGCATGGGCTCCGGAGTGCGTCGCGCCGGTCATGGTGATCGGGGACGGCGCCGGGTGCTACCTGCGCGTTCCGGCAGCGTCCGCCGCGGCCGGCTCGGGGGCCTGGTGCTGGGGCTGGCGACGCTCGGCATCGTCGGCTGGGCGGTCGCTCCCGACGGCGCCCCCGCACCCCAGCGGCCCGCGCCGCCGCTCGCCGGACTGCCCGCCGACACCGCCGACGCTGCCGGCCCGCCCAAGACCGTCGTCGGGGTGCCCGTCGCCCGGCCCGCCCCGGACGCCACCCCGACACCGTCCGTCACCCCGCCCCCTGAGATCCCCGCCACCGGGCCCGGCACGTTCACCGTCACGCCGGGACAGAGCGCCCAGGCCGGCACCGAGGGGTCGCTGCTCACCTACACCGTCGAGGTCGAGACCGGGCTGCCGTTCGACCCCATCGAGGTGGCCGCCGTCGTCGACACCACACTGGCCGACCCTCGCAGCTGGATCGCCGACGGCCGGCACTCCTTCCAGCGGGTGCCGGCCGGCGGCGACCTCCGGGTCCTGGTCGCCACGCCGGGCACCACCGACGAGCTGTGCGCGCCGCTGCGCACCCGCGGCGAGGTGTCGTGCCGCAACGGCCAGAACGTCGTCCTCAACGCGCTGCGCTGGGCGTCCGCCGTCCCGCACTACGACGGCGACGTCGACGGCTACCGGCAGTACGTCGTCAACCACGAAGTCGGCCACGCCCTCGGCGAGAGCCACGTCGACTGCCCGGCGCCCGGCGAGGTGGCTCCGGTCATGCTGCAGCAGACCTACGGCCTCGAGGGCTGCGTGGCCAACAGCTGGCCCTATCCCTGAATGAGCTTCACCTCTGAAACCTGGTTTTAGCAGCGCCGATCAGATAATCTGACTTTCATGAGGACGATGACTGCGACCGAGGTGTCGCGCAACTTCGCGTCGGTGCTCGACCGTGCCGCGCACGGAGAGACGATCGTCATCACCCGGGGTGGACGCCGGCTCGCGACACTCTCGCCGGCTCCTGTCGGCAATGGCGCCGCCGTGAAGGAGTTCTTGGCGCTTCACGCCCCGGACGAGGACTTCGCCTCAGACGTCGCCGCCGTCCGCGAGCTCGTCACCGAGGACGTGAGTTCGGCATGGCCCGACGCCTGATCCTTGACACCGGACTGCTCACCAACGTGGAGCGCGGCGGTGACGGGCTGAGGGCGGTACTGGCGAACGACGACGACGTGGCGGTGGCGGCGGTGACGATCGCTGAACTGCAACTCGGTGTCGAGCTCGCCACCGACGAGTATCGCCAGAGTCGGCAGGAGTTCGTCGACGGAGTGCGTGCGCTGATCCCGGTGGAGGACTACACCACCGATGTCGCAGTGGTTCACGCCCGGCTTCTCGCTCACGTACGGAGGATCGGCAAGCCGAGGGGAGCACACGACCTGATCATCGCCGCGACGGCCGCCGCGACCGCGCGGGTGCTCGTGACCCGCGACGACCAGGCTCGATTCGACGATCTACCCGGCGTTCACAGCTTCCAGCCCTGACAAGGGAACCGGCCCTGACGACCTGACGGTCGCGGGGCCGGGGATGGGACGTCAGGCTGCGGTAGTCGTTCGGGTTCGTCGCGTCGCGGTCAGGCGACGGCGCCGACGGGGTCGGCCGTGTCCCCGCCGCCCTCTGCCACCGTCCGGAACGCCTGCTCGAGGGAGCCGACGGCGGATGCGAGGACCTCGGCGGGGTGGGCGTAGGGGAGCCGCAGCCGCTGCTCGAACGCGCCGTCGACGCCGAAGCGCGGGCCGGCCGCCAGCCGGATGCCGTGTCGTTCCGCCGCGACCACCAGCCGGCTCGACACCGGGCGGCTGAGATCGCACCAGAGCACCAGCCCACCGTCCGGTACCCGCGCCCGCCACGACGGCAGCCGCTCGGCCAGCGCCGCCAGCAGCGCGTCGCGCCGGACCCGCAGCTCTGCCCGTCGCTCCGGAAGCAGGGCGTCGAGACCGCCGAGCAGCTCGGCCGCCGCCAGCTGCTCCACTACCGGCGATCCCATGTCGACGCCGGCGCGGACGGCCGCCAGCCGGCGGATCAGCGCGCTGCTCGCCCGCGCCCAGCCGATGCGCAGCCCGCCCCACAGTGTCTTGCTGGTGCTGCCGATGGTCACCGTCAGGTCGCCGGCCAGGTAGGTGGCCAGCGGCGGCGGCACCGGCCCGTCCAGCGAGAGCTCGGCGAGGGTCTCGTCGACGACGGTGAGCGTGCGGCCGTGGGTCAGCGCGGCCGCCAGCGCCCGCCGTTCGCCGTCGGACGCGAGCAGGCCGGTGGGGTTGTGGAAGTCGGGCATCAGGTAGGCGAGGCGCGGCGCGGTCTGCCGGACGGCGGCGGCGACGGCATCGAGATCCCAGCCGTCGTCGGCCAGCGGGACGGGGACCGCGCGGGCACCGTGCCGGCCGATGGCGTCCAGCGCGTTCGGGTACGTCGGCTGCTCGACCAGCACGCGGTCGCCCGGGCCGGTGACCAGCTGCAGGACCAGCGAGAACGCGTGCTGGGCCCCGTTGGTGACGAGCACCTGCTCGGGCACGGTGGGCAGGCCGCGCGCCGTCAGCCGGTCCGCGACCGCCGCGCGCAGCTCCGGCAGCCCGAACAGGTGGTAGCCGGAGCCGGGCAGGTGCCGCGGCAGCTGGTCCAGGGCGGCGTCGTAGGCGCGGCGCACCTCGGCCGGCGCCTCGGGCGCGGCGTGCGCGAGGTCGAGCAGGTCCGACCCGTCGGCCGCCCAGGGCGTCCACGTCGGCCCGGTGCGCGACGGCGGCAGCGTGGTCCGCGTGCCCGATCCTTGCCGGCTGACGGCGTAGCCGCCGGTCCGCAGCTCGTCGTAGGCGGCGGTGACCGTCGTCCGGCTGACGCCCAGCGCCGTCGCCAGCTCGCGCTCGCCGGGCAGCCGCGTCTCCAGCGGCAGCCGGCCGTCGAGGACCAGCAGCCGGACGGCCGCCGCCACCCGCGCGTACGCCGGGCCGCCGGCGCCGGACCAGTCGCCGAGGAGCGTCGCCAGTTGCGATCCACTCAGAGTGCGCACCAGTCCACTGTTCCACAAGTGGCTATGGATTCACAGGCCACTGATGGCTGAAGATGGGCCCGTGATGACGCGACGCCTGATCCAGCTCTTCGCCGGCCTGCTGCTCTACGGCTTCAGCATGGCGCTGCTCGTCGAGGCCGGCCTGGGCCTCGACCCGTGGGACGTCCTGCACCAGGGCATCGCCGAGCGGACCGGGCTCAGCATCGGCACCGTGGTCATCATCGTGGGCGCGCTGGTCCTGCTGCTGTGGATCCCGCTGCGGCAGAAGCCGGGCTTCGGCACCGTCGCCAACGCCATCGTCATCGGGCTGGTCGCCGACGCGTCCATCTGGCTGCTGCCGGCCCCCGACCCGATGGCCGCGCGGATCGCGTTCGTCGTCGCGGGCGTGGTGCTCAACGCCGTCGCCACGGCCGCCTACATCGGCGCGCGGCTCGGGGCCGGCCCGCGCGACGGGCTGATGACCGGACTGGTCCGGCGCACCGGACGGTCCGTGCGGCTGGTCCGGACCTCGATCGAGGTGACGGTGCTCGCCACCGGCTGGCTGCTCGGCGGCACCGTCGGCGTCGGGACCGTGGCCTACGCGCTCGCGATCGGCCCGCTGGTGCACGTGCTGCTGCCGAAGTTGCAGGTCCGTGAGCCCATTCGCGTCGCTCCCGTGACCTCGGCAACGTAGAGTCGCATGTCGTGCACGGATTCGAGACGCGAGCCATCCACGCGGGCCAGGACCCCGACCCCCGGACCGGGGCGGTCATCACGCCCATCTACGCCACCAGCACGTACGCCCAGGACGGCGTCGGCGGGCTGCGCGAGGGGTACGAGTACAGCCGCACCGCCAACCCCACCCGCACCGCGCTCGAGGAGTGCATCGCCGCGCTCGAGGGCGGCGTGCGGGGGCTCGCGTTCGCCAGCGGCATGGCCGCCGAGGACACCCTGCTGCGGACGGTGCTGAAGCCGGGCGACCACGTGGTCATCCCCGACGACGCCTACGGCGGCACCTTCCGGCTGGTCAGCAAGGTCTTCGAGCCGTGGGGCATCGGCTGGACCGCGGCCCCGGTCACCGACACCGCCGCCGTGCGCGCCGCCATCCGCCCCGAGACCAAGGTCATCTGGATCGAGACGCCGACCAACCCGCTGCTCAGCGTCGCCGACATCGCCGGACTCGCCTCGGTCGCCCGCGACGCCGGCGTGCTGCTGGTCGTCGACAACACGTTCGCGACGCCGTACCTGCAGCAGCCGCTCGCGCTCGGCGCCGACGTCGTCGTCCACTCGACCACGAAGTACTGCGGCGGCCACTCCGACGTGGTGGGCGGCGTGCTGGTCGTCGCCGACGCCGCGCTCGGCGAGGAGCTGGCCTACCACCAGAACGCCATCGGCGCCGTCGCCGGCCCGTTCGACGCCTGGCTGGTGCTGCGCGGGCTGAAGACGCTCGCCGTCCGCATGGACCGCCACTGCGACAACGCCGAGCGGGTCGTCCAGCTGCTCGAACGGCACCCGCGGGTCTCGCAGGTCCTCTACCCGGGCCTGCCCGGGCACCCCGGCCACGACGTCGCCGTCAAGCAGATGAGCCGCTTCGGCGGCATGGTCTCGTTCCGGCTGGCCGACGGCGAGCAGGCCGCCCTCGACGTGTGCAACCGCGCGAAGCTCTTCACGCTGGGCGAGTCGCTCGGCGGCATCGAGTCGCTCATCGAGCACCCGGGCCGCATGACCCACGCCAGCACCGCGGGCAGCCAGCTCGAGGTCCCCGCCGACCTCGTGCGACTGTCCGTCGGCATCGAGACGATCGACGACATCCTGGCCGACCTCGGGCAGGCGCTGGGCTGAGACTTTCCCCGGTGGCCCAAGGCCAAGTAGGTTGAGCCGTCGCCGTTTGGATCGGGGGAATGCATGAGCTACTACGAGCAGCCGGGCCAGCAGTGGGACAACCCTCAGTGGGCTCCCCAGCCGCCGGTCGGTGAGCCGTCCGGTCTGCGTGGTCTGCGGATCGCGCTGATGGTGCTGCTCGCGCTCATCGCGCTGGTCAGCCTGCTGTCCGTCTTCGCGTTCGCCAGCCGTGTCGTCTTCATCACCGACTACCTCGACACCGGGGTGTTCGACTCGTCCGCGGCCCAGGACGCAGACGCGTTCGTGAACGCGAGCGAGGTCATCTGGGGGCTGGTGTTCGTCGCGACCGCCGTGGTGTTCATCGTGTGGCAGTACCGGCACGCGAAGAACGCCCGCTTCCTCGGGCCGGCCCAGGGCGGGGTCGCGAGCCCCGGCTGGGCAGTCGGCGGCTGGTTCATCCCGCTCGCGAACTGGGTCATCCCCGCCCGCAACCTCTACGTCAACGGACGGGTCTCCGACCTCGACGGGCAACGGGCCGGCACCGGCGGACGGGCACCGGGCATCGTGATCGCGTGGGCCATCTGCTTCGCGCTCGCGGCCCTGCTCAGGGGCGTCGCCAACGCCGCCCGGCCGCTCGACGGCGACCCCGACTTCACCGAGCTGCTGCGTGCGTCGGACGCCTTCTCGCTGATCGCACACCTCGGGCTCGTCGTGGCGGCCGCCCTGGCCATCGTCATGGTGCACATGCTGACCTCGCGGCAGGAGGCGGCGCTCGCCGCCCGCGCGTCGATGATCGGCGGGCAGCCGCAGTACGGCGCCTGGCCCGCGGCCGCGTACGGTCCGGGCCCCTACGGCCAGCCGCAGTACGGTCAGCAGCCCTACGGCCCCGCCGGGCAGTACGGCCCCGCGGGACAGTACGGCCCGTCCGGTCAGTACGCCCAGCCGCAGTACGGGCAGCAGGCCTACGGGCAGCCCCAGTACGGTCAGGCGCCCTCCGGTCAGCAGGCCACCGGCGACTCTCCCTACGCGCAGCCGCCCAGCGGTCAGCAGCCCACCAGCGACTTGCCCTACACGCAGCCCCCGGCCGGCGGCGGCTACAGCCAGCCCTCGTACAGCCAGCCGTCCTACAGCCAGCCGTCGTACGGCCTGCCCGAGTACGGCCCGCCGCCGTCGGGGTCGCCCTCCGAGCAGCCCGCGCCGCAGGACCAGTCCGCGCCACGCGCCCAGGAGCCGTCGAGCCCGAACCCGCCGCCGTCGCCGTTCGCGCCCGCCGCCAACGGGTCGCCGTCGGACCCGCCGGCCGCCGACACGCCGTCGGACACCGACGAACCGCAGGCTCCGCCCGCGCCTCCGCCGCCGGTGCCCCCGTCGGCGCCGCCGGCGTGACGACACCGACGTAGCTGATCCGGGGGGACCACGTTGAGCTTCTACGACCAGCCCGACCCCGGGCAGGGTGGGGTCGCCTGGGCGCCGCAGCCGCCGGCCGTCCAGGTGTCCCACCTGCGCGGCCTGCGCACCGCGCTGACGGTGCTGCTCGGCGTCTCCGCGCTGATCAGCGTCGTCACCATCGTCGCCCTCCTGCTTCGCATCCAGGTCATCGACGACTACGTCGGTGGCACGGCCGATGCCGAGCGGCTCGGCGCCGCCGATGACTTCGCCGTGACCAGCAACCGGGTGTGGCTCGTGATGCTGGTGGTCAACGCGTCGGTGTTCATCGTGTGGCAGTACCGGCACGCCAAGAACGCGCGGATCCTCGGCTCGACGTCGTGGGGGCCGGGCTCGGCCATCGCCGGCTGGTTCATCCCGATCGCCAACGTCTTCCTGCCGGTGCGGCAGCTCTGGGTGGCCAGCAAGTTCTCCGATCCGCGGCAGAACGGCGCCGGCATCGTCATCGCCTGGTGGCTCACCGTGTTCATCGGCGGGATGGTGATGCGGGCCTCCGGAAGCCAGGAGAGCAACACGATCGAGGACTTCCGCTCCGCCGACACCGCCGCCGCCGTGGGCGAGGTGCTGAGCATCGTGTCGGCCGGGCTGGCGATCCTCATGGTCCGCGAGCTCACCCGCAAGCAGGAGACGAGGCTGTCCGAGCGGCTCGCGCTGCTCGGCGGTACGGCGCAGACCGCTTGGCCTGCGTCGTACGGCCAGCAGCTGCCGCCGTCGTACGGCCAGCCGCCGCAGGGTGCGCCCGAGCCGCCGCCGGTGCCGCCGCAGCCCTGACACGCCGACGGCCGGCGACCCGGTGAGGGTCGCCGGCCGTTGCCGGTAGAGCTGCGGTCAGGCGGACTCGGCGGCCTTGCGCAGCACCGGGAGCACCTCGGCGCCGACGCGCCGGATGGTGTCGGCCGGGTCGGCGCTGGCCACCTGGATCGCCACGTAGTCGGCCCCGACGTCGGTCACCAGCGGCAGGTACGCCTCGGTGAGCTGGTCGAGATCGCGGACGATCGTGTACTTGCTCAGGATCTCCTGGCGGTCCATGGCGTCGGCGCGCTCGCGCAGCACCGCGGGGTCGGCCACCTCGAGGCGGCCGGGGGCGCGCAGGCCCCGCATGGAGACCAGCGACTCCCACGCCTCGTCGTCGTTCGCGGCCAGGACGACCCAGCGGGTCGCCATGACCGTGGTGTCCGCGCCGCGGGCCGTGGCGGCCTCGCGGTACGGGTTGATGATGTTGGCGACGGTCTCGGCGGGGTCCTTGACGCTGGTGATCAGGCCCTCGCAGGTGTCGCCGGCGAACGTCGCCGACTTCGGGCCGCCGGCGGCCATCCAGACCGGCACGCGGCCGGTCGGCGGGCTGTACAGCTTCGCCGTCCGGGCCTCGTAGTACTCGCCGTCGAAGTCGAGCTTCTCGCCGTCGAGCAGACTGTGCATGATGGTCAGCGCCTCGCGCATGCGCGCGATCCGCTCACCGTAGCCGGGGAACGCGTACCCCAGTGGTGCCTCGTTGATCGCCTCGCCGGTGCCGACACCGAGGATGAACCGGCCGTTGGAGAGCCGGTCGACGGTGGCGGCGGCCTGCGCGATCAGCGCGGGGTGATACCGGAAGAGCGGGGCCGTGACACTGGTGGCCAGCTCGACCCGGGACGTGGCCTGCGCGACCGCGCCGAACCAGGTCCAGACGTAGCTGGCGGCCGAGACGTCGTCGACCCAGGGGTGGAAGTGATCGGCCCCGGTGACCACGTCGAATCCCACCTGTTCGGCGAGGACGGCGTGCTCCAGCAGGACCTCGGGCTGGTAGGACTCATGGCTGCACAACCAGGCTAGTTTCACAGGCTCACTCTATATCTAATATCTACGCGCGACTAGATGCTCGCGCCGGGCATGGGGCTGGGGCGATCATAGGCACGCAGGTGACAGGATCGACCCCATGAGTACTGTCTCGATGGCGGACGTGGAAGCCGCGCGCGAGCTGCTGCGCGACGTCGTGCGGCCCACCCCGCTCGAGGACTCCCGCTGGCTGGCCGGTCGGGTCGGCGGCCGGGTCCATCTGAAGTGCGAGAACCTCCAGCGCGCCGGATCGTTCAAGATCCGCGGCGCCTACGTGCGCATCGCGCGGCTGTCCGAGCAGGAGCGCGCCCGCGGCGTCGTCGCGGCCAGCGCCGGCAACCACGCCCAGGGCGTCGCGCTCGCGGCCAGCATGCTGCACACCAAGGCGACGGTGTTCATGCCCGAGGGTGCGGCCATCGTCAAAGAGAAGGCCACCCGGGCCTACGGCGCCGACGTGCGCTTCGCCGGCACCAGCATCGACGACGCCCTGCTCGAGGCGCGCGCGTTCGCGGCCGAGACCGGCGCCGTCCTCATCCACCCGTTCGACCATCCGGACATCGTCGCCGGTCAGGCCACCGTCGGCATGGAGATCCTCGAGCAGTGCCCCGACGTGCGCACCATCGTCGTCGGCACCGGCGGCGGCGGGCTGACGGCGGGCATCTCGCTGGCCGTGCACCACCTCAAGCCGGGCGTCCGCGTGGTCGGCGTGCAGGCCGAGGGCGCCGCGGCGTACCCGACATCGCTCGAGGCGGGCCGGCCGATCGCGCTGGAGCGCATGTCGACCATGGCCGACGGCATCGCGGTCGGCTGCCCCGGCGACGTCCCGTTCGACATGATCCGGCAGTACGTCGACTCCGTCGTCACCGTGTCCGAGGAGTCGCTGTCGCGGG
The DNA here is from genome assembly GCF_014204975.1 of Jiangella mangrovi. Taxonomy (NCBI): domain Bacteria; kingdom Bacillati; phylum Actinomycetota; class Actinomycetes; order Jiangellales; family Jiangellaceae; genus Jiangella; species Jiangella mangrovi. Next base: position 689,755 of record NZ_JACHMM010000001.1, on the reverse strand, counting down.
CGCTGGTCCTGCTGCTCGAGCGGGCCAAGCTGGTCGTCGAGCCCGCCGGAGCGGCCGCCGTCGCCGCCCTCCTCGACGACCCCGGCGCCTACGAGCCGCCGGTCGTCGCCGTCCTGTCCGGCGGCAACATCGACCCGCTCCTGCTGTTGCGCGTCATCCGGCACGGCATGGCGGCCGCGGGGCGGTACCTGGCGCTGCGGGTCCGGGTGCCCGACGCCCCCGGCGGGCTGGCCCGGCTGCTGTCCGAGCTCGCCGCCGTCGACGCCAACGTGCTCGACGTCGTGCACGAGCGCACGGGGTCGACGCTGTCCATCGAGGAGGTCGAGATCGCACTGCAGCTCGAGACGCGCGGTCCCGAGCACTGCGAGCGCGTGCTGGCCAAACTGCGCGAGTCGGGCTACTCGATTGCCATTTCAAGCAACTGACCTATCAATCTGTGAAGTCGTCTTGACGTTTTGATAGATCTGGCGCCACCATGGGGGCATGAACACGCTCAGTGTGCGCGAGATCCTCGAGCAGGTGGCCGACGGCCGGCTCGACCCCACCCGGGCGGCCGTCCTGCTCGACCGCATCGAGGACGAGAGTGCGGGCGCGCCCGCCGACGCCGTGACGGAGGACCCCGTCGACGCGTCGGTCACCGCGGCGGCCGGTGCTCCGGGGCCGACGGCGTCAGCTGCCGGTCCCGCCGGGGCCCGGTCCGCGGGTGCCCGGTCCGCCGGCTCGGCGGGCGGGGCGGTGACGGCGCAGCAGATCACCCGGGTGCAGGTGCGGGCCACCTCGCGCCGGGTGGTCATCGTCGGCGACCCCAGCGTCGCCACGGTGGCCGTCAACGGCCAGCACACCGTGCGGCGCGACGGCGACGTCCTGCACGTCACCGGCGAGTCCGAGCTGGTGCCGGCCGACGGCGCGTTCGTGCTGCTCGCGGGCGGCCGGTGGCGCGACTTCGCCAGCCGGCTGCAGAACCCGGGCCAGCTGCTCGACCTGCACGTGCGGGTCAACCCGGAGCTGGCCCTGGGCGCCGAGGTCATCGCCGGCTCGCTCCAGGTCGACCACGTGCCGGCGCTCGACCACGTCCGGGTCACGGCCGGCTCGCTGCGGGTGCGCGGCCTCGAGAGCCCGGTCGACCTGCTGGTGCAGGCCGGCTCCGCGCAGGTCGAGACCCGTCAGCTCGCCGGGCACTCGCGCATGCGGTGCGAGTCCGGGTCATTGCAGCTCACCCTGCTCGAGGGGTCCGACGTCCGGGTCCGCTCCGACGTCCAGCTCGGCCGGTTCCGCTCGGTGCCCGAGCGCACCGGCCGCGACCGCGACCGCGACATCGTCCTCGGCACCGGTGCCGCGGAGATCGACGCCGAGGTCGTCATGGGCGACGTCACCGTCCGGCTCCCGGGCGGTGACCGGTGATCGGCGGCTACCCGCAGCACCTGCACCAGGCACCGTCGGACTGCCCGGTCTGTGGTGTGAAGTTGCACGTCACCAGGCTCGGCTGCGAGTCCTGCGGCACGGAGCTCTCGGGCCGGTTCGCGTCCTGCCCGTACTGCTCGCTCGGCGCGCAGGACCAGAAAATCCTTGGCACCTTCCTGGTGTCTCGGGGGAACATGAGGGAGCTCGCACGCGAGCTGGGGGTCAGCTACCCCACCGCGAGGCAGCGGTTCGCCGAGCTGCTCGAGCGGCTCGGGCTCGAGGCGCCGGCCGACCCGGGGGCAGGGCGGGCCGACACCGTCGACCGCGAAGAGGTCCTGCGCCGGCTGGCCGCCGGCGAGCTCGACCTCGACGAGGCGACCACGCTGCTCAGCTGAGCGCTTGAAAATATCAGGCTTGACTTATATAAGTAGTCATTGGCCGTGGTGGCTGGCGGGGTCGGAGTGCGCGGTGCGCCGCGCCGACCTTGTCAGGGGCGCCTGCCACGATGCCTCCACCCAACAGGAGAGGACACCACCGTGAACGCCATCACCGCCGAGGGTCTGGTCAAGACCTTCGGCTCCGGGGAGAAGGCCGTGAAGGCCGTCGGGGGCGTCGACCTCGTCGTGCCCGAGGGCACCGTGGTCGGTCTGCTCGGGCCCAACGGCGCCGGCAAGACCACCACGGTACGCATGCTCACCACCCTGCTCGCGCCCGACGCGGGCCGGGCGGTCGTCGCCGGTCACGATGTCGTCAGGGAACCGCAGGCGGTACGGTCCAAGATCGGCCTGTCCGGCCAGTACGCCGCGGTCGACGAGAACCTCACCGGGCGCGAGAACCTCTGGCTGTTCGGCCGGCTCTACCAGCTGTCCAGCAAGGAGGCGTCGAAGCGCGCGGCCGAGCTGCTCGAGCAGTTCAACCTCGCCGACGCCGCCGACCGCACGCTCAAGACCTACTCCGGTGGCATGCGGCGGCGTCTCGACCTCGCCGGCAGCCTCATCGTGCGGCCGCAGCTGCTGTTCCTCGACGAGCCCACCACGGGCCTCGACCCCAGCAGCCGGCTCGACCTCTGGGACGTCATCCGCGAGCGGGTGGCCGAGGGCTCGACCATCCTGCTGACCACGCAGTACCTCGAAGAGGCCGACGCGCTGGCCGACGACATCGTGGTCATCGACCACGGCGTCATCATCGCCCAGGGCACGGCCGACCAGCTCAAGGCGCAGATCGGCGGCGAGCGCATCGAGGTCATCGTGCACGACCCCGAAGCGCTCGGAAAGGCCGAGCAGGTGCTCAACCTCGGCAGCGGCGGGCAGTGCCTCCGCGACGACCACACCCGCAAGCTCACCGTGCCCACGCACACCGGCTCCAAGGGCCTCATCCAGGTCATCCGCGACCTCGACGAGGCCGGCGTCGCCATCGACGACATCGCGCTGCGACGCCCCACGCTCGACGACGTGTTCGTCAAGCTCACCGGCCGGCACGCAGAGGACGAGGACACGCAGGCCGAGACGGCCCAGGGGAGGGCATCGTGACCACCGACGTCATGCCTACAGCCGCCGCGCCCAGCCGCGTCGGCCTCAACCAGGCGTTCACCGACGCCATGACCATGACGTGGCGCAACATCCGGGCCGGCTGGCGGGTTCCGGACAACCAGATCTACATGTTCATCCAGCCGATCATGTTCGTTCTGCTGTTCGCGTACGTGTTCGGCGGCGCCATCAACGTGCCGGGCGTCGACTACGTCGACTTCCTCATGGCCGGCATCTTCGTGCAGACCATGGCGTTCGCCTGTGCGCCGGCCAGCGTCGGTCTCGCCGACGACATGCAGAAGGGCCTCATCGACCGGTTCCGCTCGCTGCCCATGGCGCGGTCCGCGGTCATCGCGGGGCGGGTCATCGCCGACTTGGTCAACCAGCTCATCGTGCTGGTCATCATGATCGTCTGCGGCTTCATCGTGGGCTGGACGTTCCACAACGGGTTCGGCCAGTTCCTGGCGGCCGTCGGACTGCTCCTGCTGTTCGCGTTCGCCATGCTCTGGGTCGGCGCGTTCATCGGCCTGTCGGTCGGCAGCCCCCAGGTCGCCGCCTCGGCCGGGCTGATCTGGCTCTTCCCGGTCGTCTTCATGTCCAACGTGTTCGTCGACCCGTCGTCCATGCCGTCGGTGGTCCAGGCCATCGCCGAATGGAACCCGGTCAGCGCCATCGCGTCCGGCGCTCGTGAGTTGTTCGGCAACCAGAGCCTGGTCGACTCCGACGCCTGGCCCATGCAGAACCCGGTGCTCGCCTCCCTGCTCTGGTGCCTGCTCATCATCGCCGTCTTCGCACCGCTGGCCGTGCGCAAGTACAAGAAGGCGTCCAGCAAGTAGGTCCCGCACGACGACGCCGCCCGCCCGGTCATCTCGACCGGGCGGGCGGCGTGTGCGCGTGCGGGTGGTGTCAGGAGCCGTAGGGCTTCGCGCTGACGACCTCGACCGTGATGGTGCTGCCGTTCGGCGCCTGGTAGGACGCCTTCTCGCCGACCTTCTTGCCGCTGATGGCCGCGCCCAGCGGCGACTTCAGCGAGTAGACGTCGATGTCGACGGAGTCGTCGAGGGTGGCCAGCTCGCGCGAGCCCAGCAGGAACCGCTCGGAGTCGTCGTCGCCCTCGAACTTGACCTCGACGATCATGCCCGGCTCGACGACGCCGTCGTCCGGCGGGTCGCCGACCTGCGCCCGCTGGAGCAGCTGCTGCAGCTGGTGGATGCGGGCCTCCTGCTTGCCCTGCTCGTCCTTGGCCGCGTGGTACCCGCCGTTCTCGGACAGGTCGCCCTCGGAGCGGGCCTCTTCGATCTGCCGCGCGATCTCGAGCCGCGCCGGCCCCATCAGGTGCTCGAGCTCCTGCTTGAGGCGGTCGAAGGCTTCCTGGGTGAGCCAAGCAACGTTGTCGCTGGTAGTGGTCACGGCAACTGCTCCTCGGGTGTCTATCGGTGGCGCCGCACGCCGTGTGGGTGTGCTTCGCCGCCGGGCGGTTCGCCCGGTCCAAGTGCTGACGGGGAAAGAACTAGAATACAAGCAATGTGGCAAGCCGACGATTGTCGCAGGTCAGCGGCGCGGTTCGCGCCGCGCCGGTGTCATTCGGCCGGGCTACAACCGCGTAGTTCGGGGACCACGCCGTCGCCCTCGAGGGGGATGTCGGCGGGGACGACCAGGTGTTCGTCGGGGCCGGCCGGGACCTGCAGCTCGAGCTGGCCGACGATGATGCGCCGCAGGTCGACGGCGACGAGGTCGCAGGTGACGGCCAGGCCGGCGTCGCGGCGGATCTCGACCCGGGCGGTCAGCACGCCGTCGCGCGGCTCGTCCCAGCCGCGCAGCTCGGCGTCGAGCGTGGTGCCGCTGGAGCGCACGATCAGCCAGACCACCACGGCCGCCACCAGGGCCACGCCGGCCACGACGCCGATGAGCACGCCGCGCGACTCGCGCTGGGTCCGCCGGCCGTAGCGTTCGGCCAGCAGGTCCTGCTGTGCGGTGTCGTTCTCGGCCATGCGGGAATGTCCCCAAGGGGCTGGACGCGTTGTTGTCAGTGTCGTGCGGCACCATTATCCCCGTCGGCGGCGGCCGCGATGAGCCGCCCCGTGCGGGTGGCGCGGTCTCGGGCAGCGGAGACCGGCCGGTGACCGCCGGCGCGCACAGAAGTTTCCGACCACATGGGGTTTCCGGTGTCCGAGCAGCTGCGGCTGATGCACGTTCACGCTCATCCCGACGACGAGTCCAGCAAGGGGGCCGCGTCGACGGCCCGCTACGTCGCCGAGGGCGTCGACGTCCTCGTCGTCACCTGTACCGGCGGCGAGCGCGGGTCCATCCTCAACCCGAAGATGGACCGGCCCGACGTCCTGGCCAACATCACCGAGATCCGCCGGCAAGAGATGGACGCGGCGCGCGAGATCCTGGGCATCCGGCAGGAGTGGCTGGGCTTCGTCGACTCCGGGCTGCCCGAGGGCGACCCGCTGCCGCCGCTGCCCGAGGGGTGTTTCGGCCTCATGCCGGTCGAGAAGGCCGCCGAGCCGCTGGTCGAGCTCATGCGCCGGTTCCGACCGCACGTCGTCACCACCTACGACGAGAACGGCGGCTACCCGCACCCCGACCACATCATGTGCCACAAGATCACCGTCGCGGCGTTCGAGGCTGCCGGCGACCCGGACCAGTACGCCGGCAGCGGCGAGCCCTGGCAGCCGCGGAAGCTGTACTACCACCACTCCTTCAGCCGCATGCGCCTGCTGGCCCTGAACGAGGCCATGGAGCAGCGCGGCCTCACCTCGCCCTACACCGAGTGGCTGGCCGAATGGGACGGCGACAAGAGCTGGGACGACCGCGTCACCACCCGGGTCGAGTGCGCCGAGTACTTCCCGGTGCGCGATCGCGCGCTGCTGGCGCACGCCACCCAGATCGACCCCGACGGCTCCTGGTTCGCTGTCCCGCTCGAGGTGCATCAGCAGGCCTGGCCCACCGAGGACTACGAGCTGGTCACGTCGCACGTGGCCACGCAGCGCCCCGAGGACGACCTGTTCGCGGGACTGCGGTGAGCACGACTCGCGCCGGCGGTGCGACAATGGAACGTCGGGGGATGACGCGAGGAGAAGACGGGTTCTGACGATGGGCATCCTGCAAGCGGTGGCGCTCACCGCGGCGGAGTCGGAGGCGGAGGACTCCGGGATCGGCCCCGGCCTGTACGGCTTCCTGGTCCTGGTCTTCCTGATCGTCGCGCTGGTCGTGCTGTACCGGAGCATGCGCAAGCAGATCCGCAGGGTCGACTTCGACCCCGAGGGCGCCACCGACTCCGAGCGCATGCGCGGGCACCAGGAGCCGCCGGAGCGATGACGGCCGGGTCCGGCGCCGTCGACACGCTGGTCGCGGTGCGGCGCGCCCGCGACTTCATCGACCGGTGCTACGCCGAGCCACTGGAGTTGGCCGACATCGCGGCCGCCGCGGGCTACTCGCGGTTCCACCTGGTCCGGGCGTTCAAGGCGGCCTACGGCGAGACGCCGGGCCGCTACCTGCAGCGCCGCCGGGTCGAGCGGGCCCAGGAGCTGCTGCGCGTGGCCGACCTCAACGTCACCGAGATCTGCCACGTGGTCGGCTTCAGCAGTCTCGGCTCGTTCAGCAGCCTCTTCTCCGAGCTGGTCGGGGTGTCGCCGTCGCAGTTCCAGCGCGACGCGCACGCGGCCGGGCCGCCGTTGATCCCCGGCTGCTACATCCTCATGTGGGGCCGGCCGCTGCCGAGGAAGACGGCAACCACGGAGAAGCCGCCGCCCGCTCCCGCGCCGTAGCGTCGAGTCGACGAGACGACACGCATCGACCGGAGGAGCGGATCATGATCACCAAGCTGGGCGTCGCGACGGCGTACGTGAGCGACTACGACCAGGCGCTCGACTTCTTCATCGGCAAGCTCGGCTTCGAGCTGCGCTCCGACGTCACCATGGAGAACGGGTTCCGCTGGCTGACGGTGGGCCCGCCGGCCAGCCCGCAGTTCCAGCTGAACCTGACGGTGCCCGGCCCGCCCATGCACGACGAGGCGACGGCGGCGGCGTTGCGTGAGCTGATGGCCAAGGGCGCGCTCAGCGCCGGCGCCTGGAACACCGACGACTGCCGCAAGACGTTCGAGGAGTACTCCGCCCGCGGGGTCGAGTTCATCCAGGAGCCGGCCGAGCGTCCGTACGGCGTCGAGGCGGTCTTCCGCGACGACTTCGGCAACTGGTACAGCCTCAACGAACTCAACGACAAGGCACTGGACCAGAAGGCGATGGCGGAGGCGTTCGAGCCCGGCGGGAAGTGAAACGCGCCGCTCAGAACCCCTTGACGCACCCCGGACCTGCTGTTAGGCATGGACGGGTTCGCGCCGGAGGACCAGCCTCACGGGGGGCGCGAGCCGACGAGAAATCGGGGGGTTTCTCATGGTGCAACTGTCGCGTGCACGCACAGCAGCAGCAGTCCTGGCCACGGGGGTGATGGCCGTCTCGGCCGTGTTCACGGCACCGGCCGCCGTCGCGAAGGGCTCGTCCACGCCGAAACCGGTGGCGTCGTTCGACGGCCCGAGGGGAGTGGACGTCGACCGGGACGGCCGCATCGTCGTCGGCGCGGCCGACGGCACGGTGAGCCTGGTGACCGACCGGGGCCGGCACCCGAAGGTCCGCGAGATCGGCTCGGTGCCGGCGACAGGACTCGCGCCGGCGGTCGCGGCGGGACGGCACGACAAGTTCTACGCCCTGACCGGCGGCGGCGAACCGGGCACCGGCGCGGCGACGCTGTACCTGCTGCGCAAGGGCAGGGACGCGAAGCCGATCGCGGACATCGCCGCCTACCAGCAGCGCGACCCGGACCCGTTCAACCAGGAGGGCGAGCCCACCGAGTCGAACCCGTTCGGCGTCGCCGCGCTGAAGGACGGCAGCGTCCTGGTCGCCGACGCGGCGGGCAACGACCTGCTCCGCGTGTACCCGAACGGCCACATCGTCACCGTCGCCCGGCTCAAGCCGCGCACCGTCGAGGTGCCCGCGGGCCTGCCGCCGGAGTTCGACGGCAACCCGATCCCGCCGGTCGGCACCGAGATCACGGCCGAGGCCGTCGCGACCTCGGTGACCGTCGGCCCGGACGGCTACTGGTACGTCGGCGAGCTGCGCGGGTTCCCGGCCACGCCGGGCACGTCGGAGATCTGGCGGATCAAGCCGGGCACCCGCAACGCGGTGTGCAACCCGGAACGCCCGCACAAGGGCGACTGCCGGCGCTTCGCCGACGGCCTGACGTCGATCGTGGACCTCGCTCCTGGCAGCCACGGCAGCATCCTGGCGGTCGAGCTGGTGCAGCAGAGCTGGTTCCAGTGGGAGCTCGAGCTGGTCGACCCGCCCATCGGCGGGCTGTTCCGGGTTCGCCCCGGCGGCTCGATCAGGGAACTGGTGCCCGGCACGCTGATCCTGCCCGGTGGCGCGGATACCGCACCGAACGGAAAGATCTATGTCACCGGACCGGTATTCGGGCCGGGTTCGCTGTCACGCATCGGGTGAATGGATGAATCACCTCTAAGCACGTGCATTGCATGATGAAGCAATTGCGCTTTCGTCATGAGCCGCGTCATATGGGGGTGCCTGAAGAGCCGCGCGAGTTCGCGTTGACAGGTCTGCCCCGATGGGTGCATGCTCTGCGTTGGCCGAGGTCGACGCGGCGAACGCGGCGGCTCCGGCAGGTCAGACTTCACGTGTGATGCAGCTGTCACAGGCCGGGGGGCACTCGCCCTTCGGTGCCGGGCTCTCGACATTGTCGAGTCGCCCAGGCGCCGAAGGGCGATTGACCTTTCTATGGGTAATGTGCCCCGGGCCACTCGCACCGGGCATTCTCTTTTGGGGGCGGGACGGGTATGCCCGGTTTGCGACGGTCTTTCGCGCGGGTCGCGATGGTTCTCCTACTGGTCGGCGCGTCGACGACGGCTGCCGGTACGAGCGCGCTGGCGAACGACGACGACAACGAGCTCGTCGGTGGCTTCGAGATGGACGGCAACGTCTACGAGGGCTTCGACAACGACACGACGGCGACGGGTCCCGACGGCGACCCGGTCGACTGGGGGAGCGCCGAGGTCCTTCCCGGCGTCGACGTGGTCGAGGACCCGCTCGGCGGCACCGACACGACCGTGTTCGACCGCGGGAGCAAGGAGAACGACCTCTCGACGTGGAACGACGACGGGTCCGCGGCGGCGCCCGGCAAGGGTGACCTCGGCCGCGCCTACACCTACAGCCGCGTCTCCGGCGGCGACCAGTACCTGTTCGCCGGCTTCGAGCGCGGCACCGACAACGGCAGCGTCCGCTGGTACGTCGAGCTGAACCAGCAGCCCAACACCGTCAACGGTGAGGACACGGTGGTGCCCGACCGCACCGTCGGCGACCTGCGGGTGAGCTTGTTCAACCAGGGCATCCGCGCGATCCGGGTCGACGCCTTCGAGCGCTGGGACGGCGACAGCTGGGTCTCGGCCGGCGCGACGGGCGACGTCACCGTCCTCGCCAACGACTCCGCCATCACCACGCCCAGCGACGAGTCGCCGCTGGACCGCGAGCAGTTCGTCGAGCTCGCCTTCGATCTCACCGCGCTGATCGGCGAGCAGGACGACTGCGCGTTCGGCGGCTTCGGCGCGCTGTGGGTCCGCAGCGCGCCCGGCGTCAGCCCGAGCTCGGAGCTCAAGGACTACGTCACCGGCGATGTCGATGTCGCCGACCCGTGCGGCGCGCTGGTCATCGAGAAGCAGGACGCCGAGGGCGAGCCGCTGGGTGGCGCGACCTTCACCGTCGAGCCCAACCCGATCCCGGACGCGGCCGACCCCGGCTCGCTGACCATCGTCGACAACGACGTGAACGACGCCGACCCGGCCGACGGCGTCATCGTCGTCGACCCGGCGCTGCCCGGCGACTACACCGTCACCGAGACCGCCCCGCCGCCCGGCTACGTCCCCGACGGCGAGCCGCAGGACGCCACCGTCGAGGCCGGCGGCACCGCCACGGTCACGTTCGTCAACGGCCTCGGCTCCCTCGCGTGGGCCAAGCTCGACGCGGAGTCCGGCGACCCGGTCTGCTGCGCGACGTTCACCGTCGAGGGCACCGGCGGCGCGGCCGACGGCGTCAGCCTGACGGTCGTCGACAACGGCGAGAACGACGCCGACCCGGCCGAGGGCGCCGTGCTGGTCGAGGACCTCCCGACCGGCACCTACACCGTCACCGAGACGGAGCCGCCCACCGGCTACGACCTGCCGGAGAACCCGGTCCGCGACGGCATCGTCATCGACCAGGACACGCCGGACGCCGCCATCGACGCGGCGTTCGAGGACCCGCGGCTGCTCTCCGAGCTGACCGTCCGCAAGCTCGACGCCGACACCCAGGAGCCGCTGGCCGGCGCCACGTTCGAGCTGTACCTCGACGACGGCGACGGCGAGATGGAGGCGCCGGACGGCGACACGCTGATCGGCGACTGCACCACCGGCGACGACGGCACCTGCACCGTCGGTACCCTCGCGTGGGGCACCTACTACTGGTACGAGGCCGAGGCGCCGGCCGGGTACGAGCTGCCCGCCGACCGGCTCAGCGGCATGACCACCATCGACCGCGACAACGCCGGCACCGATCTCGCCGTCTCGACCCTGGCCGACCGTCAGGTCCGCTCGGCGATCCGGATCGTCAAGACCGACGCGACCACCGGCGAGGCGCTGGCCGGCGCGACGTTCGTCGTCCGCCTCGACGACGGCGACGGTGAGTTCGAGACCGGCGACGATGCCGTCGTCGACCCGCCCGGCGAGGTGACCACCGACGCGACGGGCGCGGTCACCGTCGACGGCCTCCTCTTCGGTGACTACTGGGTCGAGGAGACCGGCGCACCGACCGGCTACCAGCTGCCCGACCCGGCGTTCCAGGGCCCGGTGTCCATCGGCCCGGACAACGCCGGCGACACGGTCGAGGTGGCGGTCGAGAACGAGCAGCAGCTCACCGACCTGTCGGTGCGCAAGCTCGACGGCAACTCCGACACCCCGCTGGAGCTGGCCGGCGCCACCTTCGAGCTGTACCTCGAGGACGACACGCTCGTCGGCGAGTGCACCACGGGCGACGACGGCACCTGCACCGTCGAGGACCTCGGCTTCGGGTCGTACTACTGGCTCGAGACCGCCGCGCCGCCCGGGTACGACCTGCCGGACGACCCCACCAGCGAGCTCGTCACGATCACCGCCGAGAACGCCGGCACCGAGATCGAGCCGCTGACGTTCTTCAACCCGCGCAAGCCGGGTGTGCTCTCGGTCCTCAAGCTCGACGCCGACGACGACGCGCCGCTGGCCGGCGCGCAGTTCGACCTGGTGAACGAGGACGGCGACGAGGTCGTGGGCAGCTGCACGACCGGCGAGGACGGCACCTGCTCGATCGGCGACCTCGGCTTCGGCACGTACCACTGGGTCGAGACGGCGGCGCCGCAGGGCTACGACCTGCCCGACGACGTGACGAGCGACTCGATCGTGCTCGACGCGTCCACCGTCGACGACCCGGCCGTGTTCGAGATCCGCGACCCGCGGCTGCTCTCGGAGCTGTCGGTGCTGAAGGTCGACGCGTACGACGGCACGACGCTCGCAGGCGCGGAGTTCGAGCTGCGCGCCGGCGACGAGGACGGCGAGGCCGTCGGCAGTTGCACGACCGGTGACGACGGCACCTGCACCGTAGGGGACCTCGACTTCGGCAGCTATGTCTGGGTCGAGACCGCCGCGCCGCACGGCTACGCGCTGCCCGACGACGCCACGAGCGACCCGGTGGTCATCGACGCCTCGAACGCGGGCGGCGAGCTCACCCAGGTCGTCGTGCACGACCCGCGGCTGCTGTCGGACCTGAGCGTGCACAAGGTCGCCGAGGACACCGGCGAGTCGCTGCCGGGCGCCGTGTTCGACCTGGTGCTCGAGGGCGACGCCGACTTCGTGGTCGGCACCTGCACCACCGGCGACGACGGGCTGTGCTCGGTCGGCGACCTCGACTTCGGCGACTACCACTGGGTCGAGATCACCGCGCCCGAGGGCTACCTGCTGCCGGACGACGTCACCAGCGACACGATCTCGATCACTGCGGACAACGCGGGCACCGACATCGCCGCGGTGACCTTCGTCGACCCGCCGGCCGACGAGCCGCCGACGCCGTCGCCCACGCCGACCCCGTCCCCCACGGAGCCGGGGGCGTCGCCGTCGCCCACTCCTGGTGAGCCGGGCGAGCCGGACCTGCCCGACACCGGTCTGGGCGACCCGCTCCGGCTGGTCGCGCTGGTCGCGGCGGCGCTGCTCGCCGCGGGCGCGGCGGTGCGCTGGCGGGTCCGGCGCACCTGATCGACGACGGACGGCGGGATCTAGGCTGGGGGCACCGGCCCGAGAGGAACCCGATGCCCAACCGCCTCCGCGACGCTCGTAGCCCGTACCTCCTGCAACACGCGGACAACCCCGTGGACTGGTGGGAGTGGGGCGACGAGGCGTTCGCGGAGGCCCGGCGCCGCGACGTCCCGGTGCTGCTCAGCCTCGGCTACGCGGCCTGCCACTGGTGCCACGAGGTTGCCACGTAGACGATCATCGACGAATCTTGACGAAGCCGCAGGTCAGAGGGGTGATCGCGGTTAATTTCGGTTCACGGCGTGCCGCTGCTGGACGCCGTTTCCGCTGCTTGGTGAATCACTTTCGTGTATCACTCGGGCTGGTCCCTCGCGCAGCGTGGAGCGGTCACGTGGACTTGCGAGGGTCGGGGAATCCGAGGCTGACGTAGCCGGGGGCTCTCTTGGTTAGCGCTGCGGCGAGGACAGGCACCTGGGTGTCGTGGTAGTCGTGGACCTCGGCGGTCTGCTTGCCGGGATGGGCGCGGAGCACGCGCCCCGCGTACTGGACGAGTCGTCCCTTGAACGAGACCGGACCGGCCAGGAAGAGGGTGTCGAGCGCGGGACAGTCGAAGCCTTCGCCAACGAAGTGACCGGTTGCGACGACCAGGAGGGGCGGCCCGTCGTCGGCTGGACCAAGTCGTTGGTTGGCCGCGGCGCGTTGCTTGGCGCCCATCCCGCCTTTGAGGATGACGGGGTCCAGTCCCCGCTCGGTGAGTGTGATGGCGAGGTGGTCGACATGGCCGGTGCGTTGAGCGAGGACGAGGCAGTGCCGACCGCGATCCAGGGCATCAACGACATCAGTGAGGATCTGCTCGTTGCGTGCGTCGTCCTCGGCGAGTGCGCGATGGACGCCTGCGATGGCACCCGGCACTGACAGGTCGATCGGATCATCCAGCCGGAACGACGTCGGGTGGACGACAAGGACCGGGCGTGGCCGGTCGGCGCCGGCTCCTTCGAGGGTGTCGGGATCGGTATGAGTAAAGGTATGTCGCACGGGGCCGAGTTGGAAGCCGATCAGGTCGTCGAGGCCGTCGCGTCGGTAGGGGGTGGCGGTGAGCCCGACCCAGTAGCGGGCGGGGATTGCGCGGACGGCGGTCTCGAACGCGGCTGCCGGGACGTGATGGCACTCGTCGACGATGACCTGGCCGTAGGTGCTCAGTTTTTCGGCGAGGTCGGTGCGTCGTGCAAGGGTCTGCAAGGTGGCGATGTCGACGATGCCAGTGAGCTTGGAACGGCCGCCGCCGAGTTGCCCGGGTTTGAATCCGAGCAGGTTCTGGATCTGGCGGCGCCACTGGTCGGCGAGCGTCTTGCGGTCCACGAGCACGAGCGTGGAGACGGCTCGCTGGGCGATGACGGCGCAGGCCATCACGGTCTTGCCGGAGCCGGGTGGTGCGACCAATAGTCCGAGTTCGTGCGGGACCAACGCCCCCACAGCTTCCTGCTGCTGCGGCTTGAGGTCGATTGAGGGCGAGAGTTGCACTGCGTCACCGGTGACTCGCTGGTCGTCGACGTCGATCTTGCTGCCGACTTCCTCGATGAGCTTCGTGGCTGTGTCGCGTAGTCCGCGTGGGATAACGAGGTCGTCATCCAGCGTCTCGTCGTAGGAGGTGATGATGCGCGGGACGTTCCAGGTCGACTGACGGCGGCGCTGGCGATCGTAGAACTCGGGGTTGTACGTGGACGCTGCGTGCTTCAAGGTCGCATAGAGCGAGGGGCTCAGTTCCGACCCGGGAATCCTCACTGCGCCGGCAAGGGTCAGATGCACGATCGGAGCCGGTCTGGGTTGGGTCTTGGTCGACCGGGCGGGCTGCGCGCGGTCGACCCGCGCCCCGACGGTCGGTTCCCGAAGCGCGGAGGAGAGTTTGGCGACTTGCTTCGGGGTGAGGCGCTCCAAGGTGGAGAGGTAATCCCACTGGTCCTCGAAAGGCTCAAGTGTAGCCAGGTCGAGGAACACCGTGGTTCCGAGCCTGCGTGACTTGCCGTGCAGCGGGGCCGCGATCAAGTTGCCAGGGCCTTGCCCGGGCAGTACGTCCTGGGACGGGAACAGCCGGTCGTAGCAGCGCAGGTCCATGCGGCCACGAATCGCGATCGCTTCGCGGACGAGGGCTGTTCCGAGCTGGCGTGCTGTGACTGCCGGAACGGCATCCGTGAAGAAGACCCACACGTGCGCTCCGATCCCGGAGCGGGACACCTCCAGGGCGGCGGGTGCACCCACGGCGCGTGCTGCCTTCAGGTAGGCGAGCGCGTCGAGCATGGCGGCCTGTCCGTCGAAGTCTGCGGTGAGCCAGCAGGTCTGGTCGCCGGGGAGCATCGGGTAGAGGCCGATGTGGACGTCGCCGGTCAGATGCGCGGTGAGCACCTCGGGCGTCAGCGACAGGTAGCGTATGTCGGAGGCTGGTCGGCCCTTGCGCCAGCCACCCTCGACGGCGGGCATCCACCCCGCCTGGCCGGTGCGGGCGTTCTCCCAGCGGACGGCATAAACGTCGCGTCGTGCGCCGAACAGGGTTGCGTAGAACTCGACCTTGGCTCGTGACGAGGAATGCGCGTCCACCGGTCCTGAACCGCCCCGGGGTTTCCGGACACTTGGGATCGTGTCTCTACCCGGTTGGGGTGAGACGGTTTCGTGCAGCGTAGTGGGCGGCTTCGACCTCGGCTGGTGTGAGGTCGTCGATGGACTCGTGGGTCCGTTCGTGGTTGAACCAGTGAACCCAGTTCAGGGTTTCGATCTCGACGTGTTCGAGGTCGCGCCAGGGCCCGTCGGGGCGGATCAGTTCGGTCTTGTAGGCACCGATCTGGGACTCGGCCAGGGCGTTGTCGTAGGCGTCACCGACCGAACCCACCGATGCGTCGACGCCGGCTTGGAGCAGCCGGGTGGTGAACGCGAACGAGGTGTACTGGGAGCCGGCGTCGGTGTGGTGGACCAGCCCGGTCAGGTCGGTGATGCCGGCTTGGCGGCGTGACCAGATGGCGTGCTCGAGGGTGTCGAGCACGAGTTGTGTGCTCATGCTGGTGGCGGCGCGCCAGCCGACGATCATCCGGGAGAACACGTCGAAGACGAACGCCACGTAGACGGTGCCGGTCCAGGTCGCCACGTAGGTGAAGTCGGCCACCCACAGCTGGTTCGGGCAGGTCGCGGTGAAGTCCCGATCGACCAGATCAGCCGCCCGCGCGTCGCGCGGGTCGCCGATCGTGGTGCGCACACGGCTGCCGCGCAGGGCCCCGTGCCAGCCGTTTGCTGTCATCAGCCGCTCGATCGTGCACCGGGCCACGTCGTGACCGGCCCGGCGCAGGTGCAGCCACATCTTGCGCGCACCGAAGCGGGCGATGAACCGCTGCTCACGCGCCGCGGCGATCAGTTCGACGATCTGCGTGTCGCGCAGCGCCCGCTTCGACGGCCCCCGGCGCAGGTTGTCGTAGTAGGTGGACGGGGCGATCTGGACGCCGTGCTCGGACAGCACGCGGCAGATCGGCTCGACCCCGAACCGGTCCTTGTGCTCGCTGATGTAGTCGATGATCACCGGTGTGGGCGGTCGAGCTCCGCCGCGAAGAAAGCCGACGCGCTCTTGAGGATCTCGTTCGCCCGGCGCAGCTCGGCCACCTCGCGCTTGAGCTCCCGGATCTCCGCCAGCTCCTGCGTGGTCCTGCCCGGCCTAGCACCGCCGTCGATCTCGGTCCGGCGCACCCACTGACGCAGCGTCTCCGCCGAGCCGATCCCGAGCTTGCCCGCGATGGTGCGGATCGCTTCGAACTCACTCGGGTAGTCACCCCGCTCCACAGCCTCGCCAACCATCCGGACCGCCCGCTCACGCAACTCCCGCGGGTACTTCGAGGGACGTGCCATGACCTCATCCTCCAACTAATGAAGTCTCCGGACACCCCGGGGCGGTTCAGTCCTGGTGCCTTGTCGAACCAAGCTGTCTGGGCGCCAAGAGCAGGAGCGGCTTCCGCGTCGGTCAGTTTGAGGAGCTTGCGCAGGCGTGCGTTCTCGCGCCTCAAGCTCTCGAGTTCGGCGTGTATGTCGCACATGTGTCAATATCTCCCGGTTCAGAGCCGCGGGGCCCGTCGCCGATCACGCCAATGCTGACAGCAGGTCCTGCGCCAGGAAGCTGACTGAGACCGAAACAGTGTCTGGCTGGCCGACTCCCTCCTCGGCGCGTCCGGCCATCGTCGAACCGAGAGCCTCCGGGCTTGCGAATAGGTCCTTCAGGTAGTTGAGCGCTCGTGTCGTGACCTCCTGGGACAACTCGTCGGAGAGGAGTTCGCGAACGGTCGCGGCGATGTCGGGCGTCTCGGTCGCGACCAGCAGTCGGTAGATGTCGTGGGCGTCCTTGTCGTTGAGGCGGTCGGGAGTGTTGACACGCTCACCGATCTTGTGCAGCTTCGCGACCAGGAGCGCGGCCGATCCGGCGACATTGATAGTGGCACTCCGGCCGTCTCCATTGAGGGACTCGACGGTCATCGGAGACAGGTCGATGATCACCGCCTCAAGGCCCGCCGCGCGGCGGGCCGAGCGCTTGTCATGGGGCGGGATGCGGACACCGCGCCGACTTCCCGAGCCGGCGAGGTGTTCGGGGACCATGAGGTCGACGGGTATTCCGTTGGGCGACATCCAGGCACCGGGTTGCTGGCTGACCGGATTGAGGATGAAGCCCGCTCCGGTCATTGCTTCTTCGAGACGAGGATCCTCGCCGAGCTTCCGCGGGTCGATGGCCAGGTCGGAATCTTTCGTTGCTTCGGCCAGAGCGAAGGCGGCACTGCCGGTGCGCAGGTAGATCGCTTGGGCGCCGATGAGGATCACCGAGGCCTTGTGGGCTTCGAGAGCTGCCACTGCGTCTAGCAGCGCGGCACGTGCCTCAACGATCAAGTTGTTGGCGCCAGGCATCCTCGTTCTCCTTCATCCAGCCCAGCAGATAGTCGCCTTCGGCAGGGTTTCGGCCTGGCCCACCGAGGAGGTCGGCGACAGCCTGACTGGGGGCAACGATGGTGACGTCTCGCCAGGTCGAGGTGCGCTCGAAGACCGCCGGGGAGCGTGGCGCGGCGAGGATGACGTTGGCACCAGTCTCCACGGGCCGCAGGCCGAGGTCCGATGCGATCTTCACCGGGTCCTGTGCGTAGATGAGCCCCATGCGAGCTTCGGCGTACGGCGCGTACGGCTGGGTGGCCAAGGAGCCGCTGACTGCGTAGCGCTGCGACGGCGTCTGGTTGCCGAGTTTCTCGACGAGGTTGTCCAGCCCACGAGGTTCGAGGAAGCCACGCGTCGTGCTGGTGTCGAGGTATCGAGCTTCCTGGCTCCATCGCCGGAGCAGTTCGGGCCAGTCGACGTCCGTGATCGGCCCGCGTTCGACGCGGGTGAGCAGCCTCTCGCCGGCGAGATAGTCGCAGAGGCGGTAGGCCGCGCCCAGCGAGGCGCCGGCCAGGTCGGCGAGATCGGCGACGGAGTACGGCGGAACGAAGTCAGCAAGTGCGCGCACGAGCTTGGCGGCAGGGAGGCCCTTGAGACTGGTCGTTGGCCGTCCGGGACCTCTCCACGGATCGGCGCTCGCACCCCGATCGGACAGCAGGATCAGTGGGTCATCCGATGTCAGCCTTAGGTTCCCTGTTGCGTCGGCGTAGGCGATGCCACGTTCCTGCAATACGCGCTGTTGCTGGGAGCTGAGGTAGCGAGCGATCAGCATCGGCCGCATCCGGGCCGATTTGTCGCTCCGCAGGGCGAGAAGCTGATTGATGGCGGGAAGCAGGCTGTTCGACGTCAGGACGCGTTTGACCTCGACGACGTATGTCACCACGATCTTCCCCTCGCGTACGAGCGCGAGTCGCGAGTCGGCACGGCGATAGGTGTTGGTTGAGTCGTCTAGCCCGCCGACCTCAGTCCTCGTCTTGAGCGTCCAACCCGAAGGGAGGGCTGCCTGCACCCGCGCAGCGGCCGTCAGCAGGACGTCGGCCTCGCTCTTGGGCTCATCGCCGTACCCCTCGGAGGGCAGGATGAGCGTGCGCTGGACTCCAGCCATTTCTCGATAATAGCCGAGTTCCGCACTTAGCGGAAGGTCGCTATTTTCGAGAACTCTCCTCGGTGCATGTCCCTCGCCCGCCGTGGTCGCTCGGGTTGGGGAAGCAGCTCGGTGACGCTCACTTCCTCCTGGTCGGGGGTGGGTCATCACGGGCGGTGGCAGCAGTTCGCGGTCTTGAGATTCTGATAGCCCTTGGCCTTGCCCCAGCCGTATCGGGCCATCACGTCGTGTGCGCCGAGGAGGACGTGGCGAGCGTCGTCCATGATCGTGGTCCGCTTAACCCGGCCCGTTCTCGGTTGAACGTCACCCACACTAGCGCCGGCCCCTCCTAGGGTTGGAGACGTGGGCTCGAATCGCGGCCCGCGAATCTGCTTCGCGTATCACTCTCGTGCACCATGAGGGACGAAGTGTGATAAGCGTGCCACTCGTCAGGAGTTATGGGAATGGCCAACCGCCTCCGCGACGCTCGTAGCCCCTACCTCCTGCAACACGCGGACAATCCCGTGGACTGGTGGGAGTGGGGCGACGAGGCGTTCGCGGAGGCGCGCCGACGCGAGGTCCCGGTCCTGCTCAGCGTTGGGTACGCCGCCTGCCACTGGTGTCACGTCATGGCGCACGAGTCCTTCGAGGACGCCGAGGTGGCGGCGTACCTCAACGCGCACTTCGTCGCCGTCAAGGTCGACCGCGAGGAGCGGCCCGACGTCGACGCCGTGTACATGGAGTCGGTGCAGGCGCTCACCGGGCAGGGCGGCTGGCCCATGACGGCGTTCCTCACACCCGCCGGCAAGCCGTTCTACGCCGGCACCTACTTCCCGCCGCGGCCGCGGCACGGGCTGCCGTCGTTCCGCCAGCTGCTCGAGGCGGTCGACGACGCGTGGACGCAGCGGCGCGACGACGTGACGGAGTCGGCCGAGCGCATCGGGGCCGCGCTCGGCGGCGTCGCGCAGGTGGCCGCGGGTGACGGCCCGCCCGCGGCGGAACGGCTGGACGCCGCGGCCGCCCGGCTGGCCGCCGAGTACGACCCGGCCGCCGGCGGGTTCGGCGGCGCGCCGAAGTTCCCGCCGTCCATGGTGCTCGAGTTCCTGCTGCGCCACCACGCGCGCACCGGCGATCCCCGCGCCCTCGCCATGGCCGGGACGACCTGCGAGCAGATGGCTCGCGGTGGCCTGTACGACCAGCTCGGCGGCGGGTTCGCGCGCTACAGCGTCGACGCCGGCTGGGTGGTGCCGCACTTCGAGAAGATGCTGTACGACAACGCGCTGCTGCTGCGGGTCTACACCCATCTCTGGCGTACGACGGCGTCAGCTGTGGCCGCGCGGGTGGTGCGCGAGACCGCCGGCTTCCTGCTGCGCGAACTGCGCACGGCCGAGGGCGGCTTCGCCAGCTCGCTCGACGCCGACTCGCCGCCGGTCGCCGGTGCCACGCCGGTCGAGGGCGCGTTCTACGTGTGGACGCCGGACCAGCTGCGCGAGGTGCTCGGCGACGACGACGGCGACTGGGCGGCGGCGCTGCTGGCGGTGACGCCCTCCGGCAGCTTCGAGCACGGCGCGTCGACGCTGCGGCTGCCGCGCGACCCCGACGACGCCGAGCGCTGGGAGCGGGTGCGCGGCCAGCTGTTCGACGCACGGCTGCCGCGGCCGGCGCCGGGCCGCGACGACAAGGTGGTGGCCGCCTGGAACGGCCTCACCATCGCCGCGCTGGCCGAGGCCGGCGCCCTGTTCGACGAGCCCGGCTGGGTGTCGGCCGCCGTCGACTGCGCGGACCTGCTGGTCCGGCTGCACCTCGACGAGCGCGGCCGGCTGGTCCGGGTCTCGCGCGACGGCGTCGCCGGCACCCACGCGGGGGTGCTCGAGGACTACGCCGACGTCGCCGAGGGGTTCCTGGCGCTGGTCGCGGTCACCGGCGACCCTGTCTGGCTGTCCTTCGCCGAGCAACTGCTCGACGTCGTGCTCACCCAGTTCCGCGACCCGGCGGGCGGGTTCTTCGACACCGGTTCCGAGACGACCGACGCACGGCTGGCCGAGCTGCGGCGACCGCAGGATCCCACCGACAACGCGACGCCGTCGGGCTGGTCGGCGGCGGCCGGCGCGCTGCTGTCCTTCGCCGCGTACACCGGGTCCGCGCGCCATCGCGACGCGGCGGACGACGCGCTGCGCATCCACGACGCGCTGGCCGAGCGGGCGCCCCGCTTCGCCGGCTGGGGCCTGGCGGTCGCCGAGGCGAGGCTCGCCGGGCCGGTCGAGGTCGCCGTCGTCGGGCCCGCCGACGACGCCCGCACGGCGGCGCTGCACGCGGTGGCGCTGAGGGCGACGTCACCGGGCGCGGTAGTCGTGGCCGGCGACCCGGACGATCCGGCGGCCGCGTCGGTGCCGCTCCTGCTCGACCGGGGTCTCGTCGCCGGAGCGCCGGCGGCCTACGTGTGCCGCAACTTCGTCTGCGAGCTGCCGACCGCCGACCCCGCGGCGCTGGTCCGCCAGCTGGGCGGCTGATTCCGGGCAGTTGATTCCGGGCGGTTGATGAGAACACGCTCATCCCGCCCTCATCCGCAGGCCACGCTCGGCGGCAACCGTGGTGCGGATGAAGCGGATCACAGCGGAGCCTGCGTGAGACACCCGCACCACGCGCGCCCGGCCGACCGCGTCCGGCACCCGGACCGGCTGACCCATCCCGTCACCGGCGCCGAGCTCACCCTGCGCCGCGCCTGGCCGCACGACGACTGGCACGTGCTGCTGGAGTTCGAGACGCCCGGCGGCGGGCGTATCGCCGGGCAGTGGTTCGCCGACGCGATCCGCCGGGCCGAGGTGTTCGCGGCCACGCGCGGCGCGCTGGACGTGCCCGGCCACGGGATCGTGCTGCATCCCGACGGCGCCGACCGGCGGCTGACGGCACCGGCCGGGCTGGTCTCGTGGCCGGGCAGCCGGATACTGGCGCACCGCCCGGAGCAGCGGGCGGTCGTGCGGCTCAGCGGCGACGGCGACGTGTACTACGCGACGGTGGTCCGTCCCGGCGTCGACGCCGGTCTCGGCCGCCGGCTCGGCGGACTGGCCGGGCTGCTGCACGGCACGGCGACGCTGCCCGCCGTGCAGGACTGGCCGCTCGGCGACGGCGTCCTGGTGCTGTCCGCGGTGCCCGGGCCGACGCTGGCCGCGGCGGGCGCGGACCGGTCGGTGGCCGCCGGCGAGCTCGCCGCGGCGTGGCAGCGGCTCGGCGCGGCGCTGCGGCTGCTGCACGACGCGCCGCGGGTGCTGGCGCTGACCAGCGCCGGCACGCACGACGCCGCGGCTGAGGTCACGCTGGCGACCCGCTGGCTCCGCCCGGCCGCCGAGTACGGGCTGCTGCAGCCGGTCGACGTCGAGTCGGTGCTGGCGGACCTGGTCGCCGGCGCGCCGGGGCCGGCTGGGCTCACCTGCCCCGATGTCACCGACGCGCAGGTGGTGCTCCTTCCGGGCGGCGGCATCGGCCTGTTCGGGCTCGAGGCGGTCGCCGTCGGCGAACTGGCCCGTGGCGTGGCGAACCTGCTGGTCCGCATCGAGCTGCGGGTCGCCCAGGGCGAGCTGACGCCGTCGCGGGCCCGGGTGGCGCGGACGGCGGTGCTGAAGGGGCTGGGGCCGGACGAGGCAACGCTGGCGCGGGTGCCGGCCTACGAGCGCGCGGCCAGGCTCCGGCTGGCCGGCGAGTACGCGTTCCGGCCGCGCTGGCGGGGGCTCTCGCGCGCCCTGCTGACGGCCGCTACGCCGTGAGCGGACAGCCCTGGTCCGTTGCTGCGTAATTCTGTAATCATCGCAACATGTGCAACCGCAGTGATGACACCGTCGAGAGGATCCGGGGCTGGCTCACCGGCCGGCTCCCGGACGACTGGTTCGAGGGCCCGCTCGAGGTCACCGTCGACCGCGAGGAGATCACCGTCGTCGGCCGCATCCCGGCCCCGAGCACCGAGGGCGTCTCCGACGTCGAGCGTGAGGCGGCGCTGTCCGGCCGCATCAGCGCGTTCCGCGAGTCCACCCGCGAGCGGCGCATCGAGATCGCCCGCGAGCTCGAGCACCGCAGCGACCGCAAGGTCGCCTGGGGCGTCGACTGCGGCGACCGGCGCGAGCTGTTCACCCGGCTGGCGGCGCCCGTCATGACCCGCCTGCGCCAGCCCGAGCGGCAGGTGCTGGACACCCTGGTCGAGGCCGGGGTCGCGCGGTCGCGTTCCGAGGCCCTGGCCTGGTGCGTCAAGCTGGTCGGGAAGAACGCCGACACCTGGCTCACCGACCTGCGCGAGGCGCTCACCCGCGTCGAGGAGGTCCGCGCCACCGGCCCCGTCACCGAGTGACGGTTCGAGGCGCCCGGGATCAGGTAGCGGCGACCGCGCCGACGCCGAAGGCGGCCAGCCAGATGCCGACGTGGTGGCTGGCGAACCCGGCCAGCGTGAAGGCGTGGAAGACCTCGTGGAACCCGAACCAGCGTGGCGACGGGTTGGGCCGCTTCATGGCGTAGGCGATGGCGCCGAGGGTGTACATGAGCCCGCCGACGATGATCAGCGTGGCCACCGCCGCGCCGCCGTGGCTGGCGAACTCGGGCAGCCAGAACACCGCCGCCCAGCCCAGCGCGACGTAGATGGGCACGTAGAGCCAGCGGGGCGCGCCGGTCCAGAACACCCGGAACAGCACCCCCAGCAACGCACCCGCCCACACCAGCCAGAGCAGCACCGTCGCGTCGTTCTCGGGCAGCACGAGCAGGGTGAACGGCGTGTACGTGCCGGCGATGATCAGGAAGATGTTGGCGTGGTCGAAGCGCCGCAGCACGGCGTGCGCCCGCGGCGACCAGTGGCCGCGGTGGTACACGGCGCTGATGCCGAACAGCAGGGCGGCCGTGACTGTGTAGATGGCGGCGCTGACCCGCACCTGCGTGGTCGGCGCCAGGACGATCAGCACGATGCCCGCGAGCACGGCCACCGGGAACGTCCCGGCGTGCAGCCAGCCCCGCAGGCGCGGCTTGACCGCGGCCACGACCTCGCGCACCTGATCGTCGAACGTCATGAACCCCACGGTACTGCCTTTCCTGGCGTGGGGGACTTGCGCGACATTCGACCTCGCGGTCAGCGTTAGCCGTGCATTCACCGCACATGGGGCGCGGGAGAGTACTCTCTGGCGGGGAAGAAGGGACATCCGGCGAGCAGCCACACGATGCTGGAGGTGCATCGGTCGATGGGTCTGCCCGACCTGGTCTACCGCATCTACGAGAAGCGCATCCAGCGGCACCTCGACCGCGGTCGGCTGCCGCAGCACGTCGCCGTCCTCATGGACGGCAACCGCCGCTGGGCGCGGGCCCTGAGCGCGCCGACCTCCAGCGGCCACCAGGCCGGTGCCGAGAAGGCGCGCGAGTTCCTCGGCTGGTGCGACGAGCTCGACGTCCGCGTCGTGACGCTCTGGATGCTCTCGACCGACAACCTCGAGCGCCCCGAGGACGAGCTGGTGCCGCTGCTCGGCATCATCGAGAACCTCATCGAGGACATCGCGGCCAGCGGGCGCTGGCGGGTCTACCCCATGGGGGCGCTCGACCTGCTGCCGCCGCGCACCGCCACCGTCATCAAAGAGGCCGCCGACCGCACCCGCGAGATCGACGGCATGCACGTCAACGTCGCGGTCGGCTACGGCGGCCGGCGCGAGATCGCCGACGCGGTCCGGGCCCTGCTGCACGAGCACGCCGCGCGCGGGGCTTCGGTCGAGGAGGTGGCCGAGGTGGTCACCGTCGAGGGCATCGCCGAGCACCTCTACACCAAGGGGCAGCCCGACCCCGACCTCGTCATCCGCGCCAGCGGCGAGCAGCGGCTCTCCGGCTTCATGCTCTGGCAGAGCGCGAACTCGGAGTTCTACTTCTGCGAGGCGCTCTGGCCCGACTTCCGCCGGGTCGACTTCCTCCGCGCGCTGCGCTCCTACAGCGAGCGCGAGCGCCGCTACGGCCGCTAGGGCGTGTCCTAGGCCGCCACGGGGTCGCGGCCCAGGAAGGCGAGCAGCCGCGGGCCGGGGCCGTCGCCGTCGGGCACGAGGACGGGTGGCGCGAACCGGACCGGCCGGTCGGCATCGTCGACGAGCAGGGCCGAGACCTCGAGCAGGCGCAGCGCGAACGACGGCGGCAGCGGCCGGTCGGCGCCGCAGGCCCGGGCGACGTCCCAGCCGTGGACGGCGATCTCCAGCGCCCCGGTGACGGCGACGGCCCGTGCGGCGAGCTGCCGGTCCCCGACGGCGACGACGTCCGGCCCGGTGGCCGCGGCGACCCGGCCGAGCAGCAGACACGCCCGTTCCCGCAGCGTCCGTACCGGGTCGGACGCCCCTCCGGCAGCCTCGGACCCAAGCCCGAGTCGCACCCGGCCGGTGCCCGTCGCCTCGATGAGCGCGAGCAGGGAGTCGTCCATGTGCCGCAGCAGCGCGCGCAGGTCCCAGCCGGCGCACGGGGTGGGCCGCGCCAGCAGCGCCGGCCGGACCAGCCCGAGGCTGACCGTCGTGTAGGCGAGGGACCGTTCCAGCAGCTCGAGGGCGTCGCCCGGCGCCGGCGGCCCGGTCATGTCAGGACGTCCGGCAGTCCGAACAGCGGGAACAGGCTCGTGTCGAAGAACTGCGCCACGTGCGTGATGCCGGCCGCGCCGACGGTGACGACCTGGATCGCGAACGGACGGTGGACGCCGTCGTCGCCGCGCAGGTACTGGGCGAGTGCCGGCTGGCCGTTGGCGGAGGTGGGCACGATGCGGAGGTCGCCGGGGGCTTTCATGGGGCACTGGACGAGGATCAGCTCGCCAATGTCGGCCGGCCCGACGAACCAGGCGGCGAACGGCGGCATCTCCCAGACGGCGTCTTCGGTGAGCTGGCGCACGATGGCGTCGACGTCGTAGTTCTCGAACGCCGTGGCGTAGCGGTCGAGCAGTTCTTGAAGCTCCGGCGTCAGCGGCTCGACGACGTCGTCCTCGGAAGGCGCGACCTTGTCGAGCTGGGCGTGCGCCCGCTGCAGCATGCTGTTGACCGCCGCCGGCGACGTCTCGAGCAGGTCGGCCACCTCGGCGGCCTTCCACCTCAGCACGTCGCGCAGCACGAGCACGGCCCGCTGCCGCGGCGGCAGGTGCTGCAGCGCCGCGACGAGCGCCAGACGCACGGTCTCGCGCGACGTGACGACGGTGGCGGGGTCGGGTAACGGCTCCAGCCATGGCACCTCGGACCGTTCCAGCAGGTCGCCGGCCGGTTCGGTGCTGGGCCCGCCGAGGCCGGTCGGCAGCGGCCGTCGGTTGCGGCCCTCGAGCGCCGACAGGCAGGCGTTCGTCGCGATGCGGTAGAGCCAGGTGCGCAGCGACGACCGGTCCTCGAACCGGTCGTAGGCGCGCCACGCCCGCAGGTAGGTCTCCTGCACGAGGTCCTCGGCGTCGTGGACCGAGCCGAGCATGCGATAGCAGTGCGCGAGCAGCTCGCGCCGGTAGGGCTGGGCGAGCTGCTGGAAGTCGCCGTGCGACTCGTCCGTGGTGGTGGTCTGCACCTGTCGCCTCCTGATCCTGTCCCGACCCTACGCCGCCGACGGCGTCCGCTGAGGCGCCGTCGTGGTCGCCTCCGGGGTTCGCCGCCGCCACAGCAGGGTGATGGCCGCCAGCGCGCCGAGCGCGGTGATCCCTGCGGCGACCAGGAACCCGGTCTGCGCGCCCGCCGTCAGGGCCTCCAGCGGGTCGGTGCCGCCGGCGGTGAGGTCGTCGGCCCGGGCGACGGCGACAGCGGTCAGCATCGCCACACCCAGCGTCGAGCCGATGGTGAACGACGTCTCCTCCAGCCCGGACGCCAGCCCGGACTCCTCCGGCGCGACGTCGGCCAGCGCCGCGATCTGCGAGGCGACGAACGCGCCGCCCATGCCCACGCCGAAGAGGAGCAGCCCGGCCAGCAGGTCGCCGGCGAACGTCCCGCCGGCCGAGACCCCGCTGAGCAGCAGCAACGCGACCCCGAGGGCGATCGTGCCGCCGAGCGCGACCGGACCGAACCCGGCCTTCGTCACCAGGTGCTGGCTGAGCGCGACGCTGCCGACCGACGCGACCGTCATGACCGCGACCGCCAGCCCGAACTGCAGCGCGGTGAAGCCGAGCACCTGCTGGGCGTAGATGGTGACCAGCACGAGCATGCCGTCGACCGCGACCCCGGCCACCAGCACGACCAGATTGCCGCCGACCAGCGTCCGCGACCGGAAGATCCGCAGCGGCACGAGCGGCGCGGTCGCGCGCGCCTCGATCCGCACGAACAGCGCGCCCAGCGCCACCGCGGCGGCCAGCAGGACCGCCGTCCGCGCCGTCGGGCGGCCGGACTCCGCGGCGTCGAACATCGTGTAGACGAACAACGCGAGCGCCGCCGTCACCGTCACCGCGCCGGCCAGGTCGAAGCGCCGCGGCACGTCGCGGTCGCGGCTCTCCGGCAGCAGCGCGGGGCTCAGCACCAGGACGAGCACGCAGACCGGGACGTTGACGAAGAAGATCCACGACCAGCCCGGTCCGTCGGTCAGCACGCCGCCGAGCAGCAGGCCCGCCGTCGCGCCGACACCGCCGAGCCCGCCCCAGACGCCCAGCGCCCGGTGCCGGTCCGTGCCCTCCGGGAACACCGTCATCAGCAACGACAGCCCGGCCGGCGTCAGCACCGCGGCGCCGACGCCCTGCAGCGTCCGCGCGGCGACCAGCACCTCGGCCGACCACGCCAGCCCACACAGCAGTGACGCCGCCGCGAACGTCGTGACCGCGGCCATGAAGACGCGGCGGCGGCCCAGCAGGTCGGCCAGGCGTCCGCCGAACAGCATCAGCCCGCCGACGGTGACGCCGTACGCCGTCACCACCCACTGGATGCCCGCCGCCGAGAAGTCCAGGTCGTCGGCGATCGACGGCAGCGCCGTGAACACGCTGGTGGAGTCGAGAACGCCCATGAAGAACGCGGCCGCGACGACGGTCAGCGCGAGCCAGCGCCGATCCGTCGCCGCCGTCATGTCGCGTCCCTCGCCGACGCGAGCTGCGCCCGGTGCTCCGCGCTGATCTGGATGAACTGGACGTAGGTGCCGTCCGGGTCGACCGCCGTGGCGAACAGGCTGCCGTCGCGGTCCTCCAGCGGGGACAGCCAGGTCGCGCCCATCTCGTCCAGCCGGGCCACGACCGCGCGCGCGTCGTCGACGTCGAAGTTGAGGATGATGCGGCCGGGCTCCGGGTTCTTCGGGCCGACGTCGTCGCGCTGGTCGATCATCAGGTGGAAGTCGCCGTAGCGCAGGATCCGGTAGGTGTCGACGCGTGCGTCGTCGGCGGGCGTGACCGCCGCGGCGTACCAGGCGCCCAGCCGGTCGGGGTCGGTGCTGGACAGCAGGATGCTGGCGAGGGTGGCGCCACTCATGATGAATCCTCTCGTCGGGTCTCTCACTAGGACAGACCCGGCGAGCGGCCGAGAGTCATCGGTCGCGGGACGAGGAGATCAGTGAATCGGCGTGACGGGGCCGGATGCCGTCACGGCTGGGGATCGCCGCCCGGGCGCTGGACGGAGCCGATGACCCGGATGCCGTACTGGTCGAGCACGTAGGTCGTGTGGATGTGCTTGCCCGCATGGCCGCGGGCGGCCTCTTCGGCGTTGCCGTACGACGTGAACTCGCGTCCGGACTTGTGACAGGTGGGGCAGTGGGCACGGTAGGCCGGTGCGAAACGCTGCTCGGCCGCCTCGTTCGCCGCACTCATGGACAGGCCTCGCCCGCGAACCCGCCGACCCGTTCGGCCGGCCGGCCGACGGGGTGGTGCAGTAGTGCCGTGAGCATCTCGTCCTCTCAGATCGCCGGTGATCCCCCGCGGAACGGCCGCGCGGTGGGTCACCCTGAGCGGCGAGTGGTGCCGGCCGTCTCGTCCGGCACGGCGGGCATGGTCAGCGACCGGCCCAGGTAGGTGCTCAGCGCGGTGTGGACGGAGCACTC
Source organism: Jiangella mangrovi (assembly GCF_014204975.1). Classification (NCBI taxonomy): domain Bacteria; kingdom Bacillati; phylum Actinomycetota; class Actinomycetes; order Jiangellales; family Jiangellaceae; genus Jiangella; species Jiangella mangrovi. The sequence goes on along the minus strand of NZ_JACHMM010000001.1, from coordinate 661,521 downwards.
GTTCTGCCGCGACGGCCAGCGCCGCGACTTCGTCCGGCAGATGGTGCAGTGGCCGTTGCTGTCGACGCGGTGCAGCTGCTGGAGCTGGGCGACGCCGCTCAGCAGGCGCACCAGGCGCTCCGAGGAGTCGCGGTCGAGGACGGTGTCACCCTCGAGCAGCCGTCCGGTCAGGTTCTCGAGCTCGTTGCCGATGGCCTGGTAGCGCGGCGGCGTGTTCTCGTCGACCCAGGACGTGGGTACCTGCGGGGCCTCGGACGCCGGCGTGACATCGAACTCGCCGGCCTTGGCGCCGTCGACGAACGCCGTCATCTCGTCGGGCGTGAAGATCAGCGCGGGGCCGTCGGGGTGGCGCGAGTTGCGCACCGCGATGGTGCCGGTGGGCAGCGGAGCGACCTCGACGCAGTTGCCCTGCGCGCCGCTCTTGCTGCTCTTGCGCCAGACGGCATGGGGGATCTCCGAGGCCGTGATGCCATTGACGATCGAGTCCATGCCGCTCATCTCCCAGGGCCGCGTCGACCAAGCAGAAACGTGCACTTGCCGGTGCATACGAATGTAGCACTGATCGCGTGCATGTGCAGATGCACGCGATCATCCGTTCGTACGGTTTGCGCGTGGGGCGTGCGGGTAGCGCAGAGGGCGTGGAGGTGGCGTGAGCAAGATGATCGTTTCGCTGCCGGCGTGCACACGATGTGCGTCGCGGGCGTGCGCCGCGGGCGCGAACCCGAGCAGCGGAATCAGATGTCGCTGCGGAGCTTCGCGAGGATCTGGCGGCTGTCCTCGGGCGTCTCGGCCTCGACGGCGAGGGTGTCGAGGACGCGGCCGTAGGTCTCGACCTCGTCGAGGCGGTCGAGGTAGAGCGCGCCGGTGAGGTGCTCGATGTAGACGAGCGTCGGCAGTTCCTTCTCGGCGAACTTGAGCATGGTGAAGGCGCCTTCGGCGGCGTTGGAGTTGCGCTCGAAGGTGACGATCTGCACCGTGATGTGCGGCAGGCTGCTCGCCTCGAGCAGGGCGGCGATCTGGCCGCTGAGCACCTTGCGGCCGCCGACCGGGCGGTGCAGCACCGACTCGTCGAGAACCACCCACAGGTGCGGCGCGCCGGGGCGGGCGAGGATGCGCTGGCGGCGCCGGCGCACGTCGATGCGCTGCTCGATGTCGTCGGTGGCGTGCTGCGGGCGGCCGTGGGTCATGACGGCGCGGGCGTAGTCCTCGGTCTGGAGCAGGCCGGGGACGAACTGGTGCTCGTAGGACTGGATGAGCGACGCGGACTCCTCGAGCCCGACGAAGTCGTTGAACCAGCCCGGGATGACGTTGTTGTAGCGGTGCCACCAGCCCTGCTGGTTGGACTGCTTGACGAGGTCGAGGAACGCCTCGCGCTCGACGGGGTCGTTGACGCCGTAGGTGGTCAGGAGGTCGGCGACGTCGCGCTCCTTGAAGGAGACCTTGCCGGCCTCGAGGCGGCTCATCTTCGACTCGGAGGCGCGGATGGTGAAGCCGGCGTCGGCGCGCGACAGCTCGGCGGCCTCGCGCAGGCGGCGCAGCTGGGCGCCCAGGACCATGCGACGTGCGGTGGGCGCGCTCGTCCGCGCATCGACCGGGCTGTTGCCAGCCGCGTCAACGCTCGCCATGTGCGCGCCTTCCTCGTCCGATCCACCGCAACCACTCCATCTTAGGGAGTGGCGGCGTCATGATCCAGGCTCACAGGCGGATGCGGGTGACCGTGACACGTTGTGGACGACGCCATTGCGTCGATGATCAACCACACCTACGCTATGGGCGATCGAAACCCGGGTCTAGAGCAAGGACTGACCAATGCCTGATGCTCCTCGAGCAGCTCGCGTACCCGTCGGCGTGGATCCCAGCCGCGCGAGCATCGCTCGCGTGTACGACGCGTTCCTCGGCGGCACCGACAACTACGAGATCGACCGCGAGGTGTTCCGCCGGGTCGCCCAGGCCGCGCCCGAGGCGCGCGACCTCGCCATCGACAACCGCGGGTTCCTCAACCGGGCCACCCGGTTCCTGGCCTCCCGGGCCGGCATCAAGCAGTTTCTCGACTGCGGGTCCGGCCTGCCGACGGCTGAGAACGTCCACCAGGTCGTCCAGCGGTTCGACCCCGAGGCGCGGGTCGTCTACGTCGACAACGACCCCGTGGTGCTGGCGCACGGCCGGGCGCTGCTCGAGGAGAACGCCTACACCCACTTCGTCGCGGCCGACATCTTCGAGCCCCAGGAGCTGCTCGAGAACCCGGTGGTGCGCAAGCACCTCGACTTCTCCGAGCCGATCGGCTTCCTGCAGTTCGGCACGCTGCACCACTTCGAGGGCCCGAAGGAGGGTCCGGCGGAGCTGATGAAGACCTACATCGACGCGCTGCCCACTGGGTCGTACGTCGCGATCTCGCACTTCCTCGACCCCGAGAACCAGTACAGCTCCGTCGCGCGGCACATGGAGGAGCACTTCCGGGGCAGCCCCATGGGCTCGGGCACGTTCCGCACCCACGATGAGATCGTCGAGCTGTTCGACGGCCTCGAGCTGATCGACCCGGGCGTCACCCGGTGCGCCGACTGGTGGCCCGACGGCCCTCAGCTCGAGCCGCTGAGCCAGGCCCAGGAGTGCATCGCCGGTGGTGTCGGCATCAAGCGCTGATCGCCAGTCCCTCTCACTGCCCGTTGCGCCGGCCGGTCCCACCGGCCGGCGCAACACATCGTTCACGGGGCGTTCAGGCGTGTCCTATCGCTGGGGTCATGCCTGACGGTAATCTTGGGAGTGGCGGACGGTGGGTAGCCGGCCGCTCGGGAGGCCCGTCCTACGTGCTGACACCATGGCGCGAACGGAGGGCCGGCACCCGGCCCAGTGGGCTCGGTCCCGGCACTCCGCGCGACACAGACGCCTGATCCATCAGGGTGCATTCAGGCGTGAGGGAGACGGACGTGGCCGCTTCCAAGAACCAGACCCCCCGTCGTCGCACCACCCGGCAGGAGCCGGCTCGCCGCACCTACGTGCTCGATACGAGCGTGCTGCTGGCCGACCCGTACGCGATCCTCCGCTTCGCTGAGCACGAGGTCGTCCTGCCGATCGTGGTGATCACCGAACTCGAGGCCAAGCGCCACCATCCAGAGCTGGGTTATTTCGCTCGAGCGGCGCTGCGGCTGCTCGACGAGCTCAGGGTGGAGCACGGCCGCCTCGACGACCCCATACCGGTCGGCGACGACGACGGCACGGTCCGCGTGGAACTGAACCACACCGATCCCGAGGTGCTACCGGCCGGTTTCCGGCTCGGCGACAACGACTCCCGCATCCTCGCGGTGGCGCGCAACCTGGCCGCCGAGGGCAACGACGTCACGCTGGTCTCCAAGGACCTCCCGATGCGGGTCAAGGCCTCGTCGGTCGGCCTGCACGCCGAGGAGTACCGCGCCGAGACCGTCATCGAGTCCGGCTGGACCGGCATGACCGAGCTCGAGGTGGCCGGCAGCCTGCTCGACGAGCTGTACGAGAACGGGTACGCCGACCTCGAGCAGGCGCGTGACCTGCCCTGCCACACCGGACTGGTGCTGCACAGCGAGCGCGGCAGCGGGCTGGGCCGCATGACGGCGGACAAGCGGGTCAAGCTGGTGCGCGGCGACCGCGAGGCGTTCGGCCTGCACGGCCGTTCCGCGGAGCAGCGCATCGCGCTGGACCTGCTGCTCGACGAAGAGGTCGGCATCGTCTCGCTGGGCGGCCGGGCCGGCACCGGCAAGTCGGCGCTGGCGCTGTGCGCGGGCCTCGAGGCGGTCATGGAGCGCCGGGTGCACAAGAAGGTCGTCGTGTTCCGGCCGCTGTACGCCGTCGGCGGCCAGGACCTCGGCTACCTGCCGGGCAGCGAGTCCGAGAAGATGAACCCCTGGGCGCAGGCGGTCTTCGACACCCTCGGCGCGCTGACCACGCAGGACGTCATCGACGAGGTGGTCGAGCGGGGCATGCTCGAGGTGCTCCCGCTCACCCACATCCGCGGCCGGTCGCTGCACGACTCCTTCGTCATCGTCGACGAGGCGCAGTCGCTGGAGCGCAACGTGCTGCTGACCGTCCTGTCGCGCATCGGCAGCAACTCCCGCGTCGTCCTCACCCACGATGTCGGCCAGCGCGACAACCTGCGCGTCGGCCGGCACGACGGCGTCGTCGCGGTGGCCGAGAAGCTCAAGGGCCACCCGCTGTTCGCCCACGTCACGCTGACCCGTTCGGAGCGCTCGCCGATCGCTGCTCTGGTCACCGAGATGCTCGAGCGCATGCCCGGGTGAGCGAAGTCTCATTTCGTTGATTCGTCAGCTATATCCGGTACTCCCGTGCTACCGCCCCGCCGAGGGTGGTGGCACGGGAGTTTCCGCTGGTGAGCGCATATGAACCTGCCTGGTGACGACGGCGTCAGCTGCGGCCTGCGTGGGTGGACGCGCCCGGGCCTGGAAGCGTCACGATCGCCCGTGTGACACGCCGCGGAGTTGGCAGAGGTCACGATTCCATTGCAAGGTGTTGGGGCCCTACAGGAAAGGTATGCCCCCTCGTGCATCGAAGACGCAGGCGTCTGCGCCGGGTCTCCGTCGGACTCGGCATCCTCGCATCGATCACCGTCCTCGCCACCCTCTTCACGGGGTGGCTCGTCGATTCCACCGGCTCCGCCACCACCGCTGTGACCGCCGAACGGCACCAGCAGGCGGCACTCCCGGAGGTCGGCGCCAAGGCCCAGGCCCCCGAGCGCCCGTCGCTCGAGCGTGATCTCGCCGCGGCAGCCGAGGCCCAGGTGCAGGCCGAAGAGGCCGCCGCCCAGGCCAAGGCGGAAGCCGAGGCGAAGGCGAAGGCCGAGGCCGAAGCGGCCGCCGCCGCGGAGGCCGAACGTCAGGCCGCGGCCGAGGCCGCCGCCCGGTCGCTCGAGCGGGCCATCGACGACCCGCAGTCCGCCGCCCGGACCCTCATGGCCGACTACGGCTGGGGCGACGACCAGTTCCAGTGCCTGGACAACCTGTGGACCCGCGAGTCCAACTGGCGTCACACGGCCGAGAACCCGTCGTCCGGCGCGTACGGCATCCCGCAGTCGCTGCCGGCCGACAAGATGTCCCGGTTCGGCGACGACTACCGCACCAACCCGGTCACCCAGATCGAGTGGGGGCTCTGGTACATCGAGGGCCGCTACGGCACGCCCTGCGGTGCGTGGGCCCACTCCGAGGACGTCGGCTGGTACTGAGCCGACCCGCGCACGACTAAACCTCGCCCCCGTCACCGATGACTCGGTGACGGGGGCGAGGCGCGTCCAGCGTCAGGCCGACGGCGGGCGGGTCATGCTCAGCACGTCGAGGGCCTGGTCGAGCTGCTCCTCGGTGAGCTGGCCGTTGACGACGTAGCCGCGCTCGACGACGACCTGCCGGATGGTCTTGCGCTCGGCCAGCGCCTGCTTGGCGACCTTGGCCGCCTCTTCGTAGCCGATGTAGCGGTTGAGCGGCGTGACGATGGACGGCGAGGACTCCGCGTACTCGCGGCAGCGCTCCTCGTTCGCCTCGATGCCGGCGACGCAGCGGTCGGCGAACAGCCGCGCGATGTTGGCCAGCAGCCGGATCGACTCGAGCACGTTGCGGGCCATGACCGGCAGCATCACGTTGAGCTCGAAGTTGCCGGCCGCGCCCGAGAACGCCACGGCGGCGTCGTTGCCGATGACCTGCGCCGACACCATACACATGGCCTCGGGGATGACCGGGTTCACCTTGCCCGGCATGATCGACGAGCCCGGCTGCAGGTCCGGCAGCGCGATCTCGGCGAGGCCGGCGCGCGGGCCGGAGCCCATCCAGCGCACGTCGTTGGAGATCTTGTAGAGCGAGACCGCGATGGTGCGCAGCTGGCCGGAGAGCTCGACCAGGCCGTCGCGGGCGCCCTGCGCCTCGAAGTGGTTGCGCGCCTCGGTGATGGGCAGCCCGGAGTCGGCGGCGATGCGGCCGATGACGGCGGCGGCGAACCCGGGCGGGGTGTTGATGCCGGTGCCGACGGCGGTGCCGCCCAGCGGGACCTCGGCGACGCGCGGCAGGACGGCCTCGAGCCGCTCGACGCCGTAGGACACCTGCGCCGCGTAGCCGCCGAACTCCTGGCCGAGCGTGACCGGCGTGGCGTCCATGAGGTGGGTGCGTCCGCTCTTGACGACGGCGGCGAACTCGGCGGCCTTGCGGGACAGCTCGCGCTCGAGGTGCTGCAGGGCGGGGACGAGGTCGCGCACGACGGCCTGCGTGGCGGCGATGTGGATGGCCGACGGGAAGACGTCGTTGCTCGACTGCGACGCGTTGACGTGGTCGTTCGGGTGCACCGGCTGGCCGAGCCGCTCGGTGGCCAGGGTCGCGATGACCTCGTTGGTGTTCATGTTGCTCGACGTGCCGGACCCGGTCTGGAAGACGTCGATGGGGAAGTGGTCGTCGTGGTCGCCGGACGCGATCTCGGTGGCGGCGTCGTGGACGGCCTTCGCGAGGTCGGCGTCGATGACCCCCAGCTCCGCGTTGACCTGCGCCGCCGCGCCCTTGATGGAGGCCAGCGCATGGATGAGCGCTCGCTCGATGCGCGTCCCGGAGATCGGGAAGTTCTCGACGGCGCGCTGGGTCTGCGCGCGGTACTTCGCCGCCGCGGGAACCCGTACCTCGCCCATGGTGTCGTGTTCGATGCGGTACTCCTGGTCGCTCATGACCCCATCATGGTGGGTCGTACGCCGGCGGGAGTAGGCGGGGTCAGGGCTGAATCAGGGGAAAACCGGGTGATCAGGGGCACATTGCCTGGGCACTATGTGAACAGGCATACTCCACCTATAAAGAATGAGCCTCCGTTTTACGAGGACCAAGGGAGGGACGGGGCGAGGACCCGACCCGGCGCCCCGGCACGACATGGCCTTCGACATCCGCGACTACACCCGAACGTCCCAGGCCGTGCAGTGGCAGGACCTGCCGCTGGACGAGTTCAGGACGAACCCGCTGCCGCCGGACACCCTGCGCAGCCTCCGCTACATGTGCGACGTCGAGTACCACACCGTCTGCTACCTGCGCGACATGCTCGTGACGCCGTCGCACAAGGACCCGCAGGTCACCGCGTTCATGACGATGTGGAACATGGAGGAGTTCTGGCACGGCGAAGCGCTCGCCGCCGTGCTGGCACTGCACGGCGTCAGCGTCGACTACGACGAGCTCAAGGCCACCCGGCTCAAGCTCGGCTGGCGCGACAAGCTCGACCCGATCAAGCAGTCGCTGCTGGCCAACGTGGTCGGCCAGGACTTCGTCGCCGTCCACATGATCTGGGGCGCGGCCAACGAGTGGTCGGCCATCACCGCCTACAACCGGCTCGCCCAGCTCGATGAGCACCCCGTCCTGACCGAGCTGCTCCAGCGCATCGCCAAGCAGGAGGCGCGGCACGTCGCGTTCTACGCCACCCAGGCCCGCGACCGGCTGGCCCGCAGCCGCAAGGCGCAGAAGATCGCCCGGTTCGCGCTGCGCAAGTTCTGGGGACCGGTCGGCTCCGGCGTCATGGCGGAGACCGAGGTCCGGCACGTGCTGCGCCACCTCATGAGCGGTCCCGACGGACGGCGCGCGGCCCGCACCATCGACGACCACATCGGGCGGATGCCCGGGCTCGAGGGCCTGCGCATCGTCCAGGACGCGCTCGACGCCCGGGGGGTGCTCGCCTGACGTCGTCGCCGTGAGTCAGGGGTGGCGGGCGACGTAGACGTGGTAGTCGACGTCGCGGCCCTGGCGTGGCACCGTCCGCACCACCTGCTCGACCGAGCCGACGGCGTCGGCCAGCACGCCCGCCAGCACCGGCGCCGGCGCCGCCGACCACACCGCGAGCACGCCGCCCGGGCGCAGCGCCCGGGCGGCGAGCGTGAGCAGCGGCCGCTCGTACACGTCGGCGTTGGCCTCGTGCACGAGGAAGTGCGGGCCGTTGTCGACGTCGAGCAGGATGCCGTCGTACGACGACGGCGTCAGCCCCGGCAGGACGGCGCGCACGTCGTCGACGACCACCCGCACCCGCGGGTCGCCGAGGACGGCGTCGAGGCCCGGCACCAGGCCGCGGCGCACCACGTCGACCAGCGTCGGCTCCAGCTCGACGACCTCGACGCGCCGCACGCGGGAGTCGGCCAGCAGTGCCGCGACGGTGCACCCGAACCCCAGTCCGGCCACCAGCACCGTCTCGGGTGACGGGTGCCCGTCGAGCAGCACCTCGGCCAGCAGCCGCTCCGTCGAGGTCTCGGCGGTGTCCATGAGGAAGGTGCCGTTGACGATCAGTTCGTAGACCGGTCCGGAGGGTGTCGAACGACGGCGTACGACCACCTCGCCGTCGACACCGTCATGTCGGGCGAGTGTCTCCGGGGTGTCGAACACGAGAAGAGGGTATGTCCTCGACCGAGGGCGCTCGATGTCGTAGGTTCGACTCACACCCTGACGCTCCGATGACGCAGCGGTCACCTGGAGCGGCAGTCTGCTCCAGGGAGGCGATGTGGGCAGAAGGACCGTCAGCATTGCAGCGGCCGCCGTCGTGCTGGCCGGGCTAGCCGCGTGCGGGGGTGACGATTCCACCCCCACCCTGACCTGGTACATCAATCCGGACAACGGCGGCCAGACGGAACTGGCCGCCCGATGTACCGAGGCCGCCGACGGCGCATACCAGATCAAGACGTCGCTGCTGCCACGCGAGGCGTCGGCGCAGCGCGAGCAGTTGGCGCGGCGACTCGCGGCCAACGACTCGTCGATCGACATCATCAGTCTCGACCCGCCGTTCATCCCCGAGCTCGCCGAGGCCGGTTTCCTCGCCGAGATCCCCGACGACGTCGCCGAGGCGGTCACCGAGAACGTCGTGCAGGGCGCCATCGACGGCGCCACCTGGCGCGACAAGCTGGTCGCCGTCCCGTTCTGGGCGAACACCCAGCTGCTCTGGTACCGCAAGTCGGTGGCCGAGGCGGCCGGTCTCGATCCCGAGAACGAGCCGGTCACCTGGGAGCAGATCATCGAGGCGGCGCAGTCGCAGGACAAGTACCTCGGCGTGCAGGGCATCCGGGCCGAGGCGCTGACGGTGTGGATCAACGCACTGGTCACGTCCGCGGGCGGCGAGATCCTCGACAACCCCGAGGCTCCGGCCGACCAGGTCCAGCTCGGCCTCGAGACCGACGCCGGCCGTGCCGCCGCGGAGATCATCGAGAACATCGCCCGCAACGGCCTCGGCGGGCCGGGGCTGGCGAACGAGGACGAGAACGCGTCCATGCTGCTCTTCCAGGGCGACCGCGGCTCGTTCATGGTCAACTGGCCGTTCGTCTGGGCGGCCACGCTGGCCGGCGTCGAGGCGGGCAACCTCGACCAGTCCCTCGTCGACGACATCGGCTGGGCTCAGTACCCCGCGGTCGCCGAGGGCGAGGACTCGCGTCCGCCGTACGGCGGCATCAACCTCGGCATCGGCGCGTTCAGCGAGCACCCCGACCTCGCCATCGAGGCCGCGCAGTGCATCGTCACGCCGGACAACCAGGCGTACTACATGGTCACCAACGGCAACCCGGCGTCCAACACCGAGGCCTACGACGACCCCGACGTGCAAGAGACCTTCCCCATGGCCGACCTCATCCGCGAGTCGCTCGAGGCGGCGGCGCCGCGGCCGCAGACCCCGTACTACAACGAGGTCTCGACCGGCCTGCAGAACACCTGGCACCCGCCGAGCTCCGTCACCCCGGACTCGTCGCCTGAGGAGGCCACCGTGTTGATCACCGAGGTGCTGAAGGGGGAGAGGCTGCTATGAGCACGACATCGGCGGCAGCCGGCGAGACCAGCGCGGCAGCCGGGGGCGGCGACGGCGGCAACGGCCGGGTCCCGATCAGCGACCGGGCCCGGGCCGAACGGCGCCTCGGCTGGTACCTCGCCGGCCCGGCGTTCGTGGTGATGCTGCTGGTCACCGCCTACCCCATCCTGCAGGCGTTCTACGAGTCGCTGTTCAAGTACCGGCTCACCGACCCCGACGCCCGCGAGTTCACCTGGCTGAACAACTACGTCGTCGTGCTGACCGACCCGATCTGGTGGCGGGCCGTCGGCGTCACGGTGCTGATCACCGTCATCACCGTGGCCATCGAGGCGGTGCTGGGCTTCGCGCTGGCGCTGGTCATGCACCGGGCGCTCAAGACGCTGCGGCCGATCCTGCGCACGGCCATCCTCATCCCGTACGCGATCATCACCGTCGTCTCGGCGTTCGCCTGGTTCTACGCGTTCAGCATCGACTCCGGGTTCGTGAACTCCTGGTTCGCCTGGGCGCCGGGCATCAGCGAGGACACCAACTGGTTCGGCCAGTTCGGCACGTCGGTGTTCGTCATCATCGCGTCGGAGATCTGGAAGACGACGCCGTTCATCTCGCTGCTCCTGCTGGCCGGCCTGGCGCAGGTGCCCGAGGACCTGCAGGAGGCGGCGAAGGTCGACGGCGCCACCTGGTGGCAGCGGCTGTACAAGGTGACGATCCCGAACATGAAGGCCGCGATCATGGTCGCGCTGCTGTTCCGGACCCTCGACGCGTTCCGCATCTTCGACAACGTCTTCATCATGACCCAGGGCGCCAACAACACCGAGGTCGTCTCGTTCCTCGCCTACAGACAGACGATCAGCCGGCTCGAGATCGGCCTCGGCTCGGCCGTCTCGGTGCTGCTGTTCCTCTGCGTCGTGCTGATCAGCTTCCTGTTCATCAAGTTGTTCAAGGTCGATCTGGCCAGCGCGAGAGGGGAGCGGTGATGGACGAGGGTCAGCTCTCGCGCGGGACCAAGGTCTGGTGGTGGGTCGCCGGCGTCGTCGTCATCGTCTACGCGCTGTTCCCGGTGGCGTGGATCGTGTCGCTGTCCTTCAAGACCCCCAGCGACCTCGCCAGCCTGCGGTTCCTGCCGACCGACTGGGTCACCGACAACTACGACAGCATCCTGCGCGGCGACGCCCAGGACCTGTTCCTGTCCTCGCTGCGCAACTCCGTCGGCATCTCGCTGATCGCCACGTTCATCTCCGTCGTCCTGGCGATGTTCGCGGCGTACGCGATCGCGCGTCTCGACTTCCCGGGGAAGCGGCTGATCCTGACGACGGCGCTCGCGGTGGCGATCTTCCCGGTCATCTCGATCGTGACGCCGCTGTTCAACCTGTGGCGCAACATCGGGCTGTACGACACCTGGATCGGCCTGATCATCCCGTACCTCTCGCTGACGCTGCCGATCTCGATCTGGACGATGTCGGCGTTCTTCCGTCAGATCCCGTGGGAGCTCGAGCAGGCCGCGCAGGTCGACGGCGCCACCACGTGGCAGGCGTTCCGCAAGGTCATCGTCCCGCTCGCGACCCCGGGCGTGTTCACCACGGCGATCATCTCGTTCTTCATCGCGTGGAACGACTTCATCTACGGCATCTCGCTGACCTCGACCGAGGCGGCCCGGCCGGTCCCCGCGGCGCTGGCGTTCTTCACCGGCGCGTCGCAGTTCGAGGAACCGACCGGCGCCATCGCGGCGGCCGCGGTGGTCGTCACCATCCCCGTCGTCATCCTCGTCCTGCTGTTCCAACGCCGGATCGTGTCCGGCCTGACCCAGGGCGCCGTCAAGGGCTGACCCCGCTGCAACTGGAGGAGATCCCATGGCTGCCATCACGCTGAAGGACATCAACAAGCGCTACGGCGACGGCTTCCACGCGGTCAAGGACGTGAGCCTCGACATCGCCGACGGCGAGTTCGTCATCCTGGTCGGGCCGTCCGGCTGCGGGAAGTCGACGCTGCTGCGCATGATCGTCGGGCTCGAGGACATCACCAGCGGCGAGCTGCGCATCGGCGACGAGCGGGTCAACGAGAAGGCCCCGCGCGACCGCAACCTGTCGATGGTGTTCCAGAACTACGCGCTCTACCCGCACCTCACCGTCTACGAGAACATCGCCTTCCCGCTGCGCCTGGCCAAGACACCGGACAAGGAGGTCGACGAGCGGGTGCGGCGGGCCTCGGACCTGCTGGAGCTGAACGAGCACCTCGACCGCAAGCCTGCCAACCTCTCCGGCGGCCAGCGCCAGCGCGTCGCCATGGGCCGGGCCATCGTCCGCGAGGCGCAGGCGTTCCTCTTCGACGAGCCGCTGTCCAACCTCGACGCCAAGCTGCGCGGGCAGATGCGCACCGAGATCTCGCGGCTGCAGAAGCGGCTCGGCATCACCACGGTGTACGTCACGCACGACCAGGTCGAGGCCATGACGCTCGGCGACCGCGTCGTCGTGCTGCGCCGCGGCGTCATCCAGCAGGTCGCCACGCCGCGCGAGCTGTACGAGAACCCCGTCAACCTGTTCGTCGCCGGGTTCATCGGGTCGCCGCCCATGAACTTCATCTCGGCGACGGTGTCCGGCGACAGCCTGCACACGCCGTTCGGCGAGTGGAAGCTGCCCTCGTCGCGGGCGGTGGACCTCAGCGGCCACGAGGTCGTGATCCTCGGCGCCCGGCCCGAGGCGTTCGAGGACGCCTCGGTGGTCTCCGACTCCGTCCGCGAGCACGGCGCGGTGTTCGACGCCACCATCGACGTCATCGAGTGGCTGGGCAACGAGCAGTACGCCTACGTGCCCTACGAGGCGCCCGAGGACATCCGGGCGCAGCTGGCCGAGCTCGAGCGCGAGCTCGACAGCGAGGCGCTGCGCACCCAGCTGGTCGTCGCGCTCGACGCCAGCAGCCGCATTCCCGAGGGCACGCCGGCCAGCCTCTGGCTCGACCTGCGCCGGGTGCACGTCTTCGACCCGGAGTCCGGCGAGAACCTCACGGTGTCGGCGCTGGCGTCACGGGGTGAGGCCGAGCCTAACCAGTCCGCGGCCGCGGCCGACGGCGGCCGGCCGGCTCCGGGCCCGGGCACGACGGACCAGCCGGCCGCAGAACCGTCCTGAGGGGTGTCCCGGAGGTCTCCCCGATCCTTCTTCAGGGGTAGATCTCCGGGATTTCTCCTCCGCCCGGACGGCCGGGTCATTGCTAAGGTCATCTGTTGTGGACGAGACACGTGACCAGCGGGCGATGCGGGCCTCCGATGCCGACCGCGAGCAGGTCGCCGACGTCCTGCGGCAGGCCGCCTCGGACGGCCGGCTGAGCCTGTCCGAGCTCGAGGAGCGCATCGAGGCGCTGTACGCCGCCAAGACGTACGCCGACTTCGAGCCCGTGGTCCGCGACCTCCCCGGCGACCTTCCGCTGCCGCCGTCGGCCGCCATCGTGCGCCGTGCCAGTGCCGCGGCGGCCCCGTCGTCCTCGACCTCGCCGTCGGCCCGGGTGGGCGGCGTCGCGTCGGCGCGCAGCGCCAAGGTCGTGTTCAGCGGCATCCAGCGCCGCGGCGACTGGGTGGTTCCGCAGCACTACAGCATCAAGGCGGTGCTCGGCGGCGCCGACCTCGACCTGCGCGAGGCCTCGCTCGAGGCCGCCGAGGTCGAGATCAACATCAAGGCCGTCTTCGGCGGCGTCAACATCGTCGTCCCGCCCGACATCCGTGTCCAGGTCGACGGCGACGGCGTCTTCGGCGCGTTCAACGACGACACCAGCGGCGCCGGGCGCCCCGATCCCGGCGCGCCGCTGGTCCGGGTCACCGGCAAGGCGGTCTTCGGCGGCGTCAACGTGCAACGCAAGCCGGTGGGCCACTGATGAGCCAGGTGCCCGACCAGCCCAAGCCGGCACCCGACCCCGAGTTCCCCGCCGTCCACAGCGCCGCCGACCTGCGCTGCTCCGACGTCGATCGCGAGCGGGTCGCCGAGGCCCTGCGCCAGGCCGCGGGCGACGGCCGGCTCACGCTCACCGAGCTCGAGGAGCGGCTCGAGGCGACATTCAAGGCCCGCACGTACGGCGAGCTGCAGCCCATCACCCGCGATCTTCCTCAAGGTCCGTACCCGCTGCCGGGCGGCAACGCCGTCGCCAACTGGCAGCAGGGCCGGCCGGCCGGTCCCGCTGGTGCCGTGGCCGGGGCCGGCGTCCAGCCGCCGCTGCCGCCGTCGGGCGGACCCGTGCGCCGCTCCGAACGCATCACCAGCGTGCTCAGCAACGAGAAGCGCCAGGGCCGCTGGGAGGTCCCGGCCCGCATGGACATCACCGCCGTGCTGGGCGAGGTGGTGCTCGACTTCTCCGAGGCGGTCGTGCGTACCCCCGAGGTCGAGATCCAGACGGCCATCGTGCTGGGCAGCCTCACCCTGATCGTGCCCGAGGGCATCGAGGTCCGCCTCGACGAGGGCACCAACGTCCTCGGCGAGCGGAAGATGAAGCTGCGCGAGCCGGTCACGCCGGGCGGCCCCGTCTACCACGTGCGCGGTTTCGTGCTGCTGGGCGAGGTCACCGTCCGGCCGCCCCGCGACAAGCGCCGTTTGCCTTTCGGCCACTGACCAGAGGCCTGCACGACCCGGGGGGTTCACCGTCGTGGACGATCGTTTCTCGGTGAGTCCCGTTCGCGTGGTGCGGCGCCTCCTCGTGGGCGTGGTCCTGGTGGCCGCCCTGGCGGTGGGCGCGGGCGCCCCCGCCGCCGCCGAACCCTGGCGCCCCGCCGCCGCGTCGAACATCACGGTCTCCGCCCGGTCCGCCTCCGCCTCCGACCCGTTCGCGGCCGACCCGTTCGCGGCCGACCCGTTCGCGGCCGACCCGTTCGCGGCCGACCCGCTCGCGGCCGGCGCCGCCGCGAGCGACTCCGACGACCGCGACGACTCCGCCTTCGGCTGGGGCCCGTCGGGCATCATCTGGGCCGGCTTCGGCTGGCTCGGCCTCGTCCTCGTCGCGGCCCTGCTCCTGCGCCGTCGCGCCTCCCGCCGCCGCTGAAGATTCGTCGTCGGCGGTGGCTCACTCGTCATTGCCGCACCGCCTCCTCATTCGGTGTGGGGTGTGGGTGCCGGGGTTCGGGATGCCTTGGGTAGCGCAGCGGGTGCCCTGCGAGGGTGCCGAGGCCTTGGGCGCGGTCGGGTGGTGCGGCGCGGCGGGGTTCAGAACGGCGCCACCTCCTCGTTCGGCGTCGGCGGAGGCTTGGCGGCCGGGGTGGCGGGTGCCGGGGGTCGGGTGGTGAGTACGGTGCCGATGGTCTCGGGTTCGACGCGGTAGCGGAGTCCGGCGGGGGTGATCCACCAGGTGGTGCCGGTGGTGTCGGTGACGATGCGGTAGCCGTGCCAGGTCTTGGCCTTGTGGTGCCCGCCGTGCAGCGCCCAGGTGTTGTCGGGGTCGGTGGTGCCGCCGTGGGCGTAGGGGCGGATGTGGTCGATCTCGGCTTCGGTGGCGGGGCGGTGGCAGGTGGGCAAGCGGCAGGTGCGGTCGCGGGTGACGACGTGGGCGGCGAGGTCGGCGGGTGGGGTGTAGGTGGTGCGGCCGTATTCGAGGAGGAGCCCGTCGGCGGGGTCGGTGAGCAGCCGCCGCAGGGTGGCGTCGGCGGCGATGCGGCGGGCGGTGGTGGCGGGGATGGGGCCGTATCCGTCGAGCTCGCCCGGTGCATCGTCGGCGCCGGCCAGTGCGGTGATCGGGACGGTGATGTGCACGGTCGCGGCCCGGCCCCGGCGCTGCCCGAGGACCACCGGCCCCGCCGCGTGGGCGACCTCGGCGTGTGAGGGTGCCTCGTTGCCGGCGTCGGGCGGGCTGGCGGTGGGCGGGCTGGCGGTGGCAGGGCTGGCGGCGGTGCCGGGGTTGGTGCAGGTGGGGTTGCAGCAGCCGAGGTGGCCGGTCTCGAGGGCGGTCCAGGCCAGCCCGGTGAGTAGGTCGAAGCGCAGCTGATCCAGGGTGCGGGGGTCGCCGGTGGTGCGGGTGTGGCGGGCGGCGGCGTCGGCGGCGACCCAGAGCGCGGTGAGGTCTTCGGCCGGGCCGTAGAGGGTGATGGTGGCCATGGCGTCGTCGCCGCCCGGGCTGGCGGGTTCGGGGCGCCCGACCCGGCGCTGGAGGGCGGCCGTGGCGCGGCGTTCCTCGGCGGCGGCGGGGTCGGCGGTGATGACCTCGCGGCGCAGGGTCTGGTCGAGCACCCACCGGGTCCGCGCCGCGGCAACCGGCAGTACGACCTGCTCGACCCGGCGGCGCAGCGCCGGTGAGGGGAGGCAGCGGGTGCGTTCGGCGATGAGGCGTGCCTGGTCGGCGTCGATGAGGCCGGTGTCGAGCGCGGTGAGGGTGTCGGGGAGGTCTTCGAGGAGTTCGAGAGCGAGCGCGACCCGGCTGGTGGCGCGGCCCGGGGTCCAGCGCAGCGCCAGGGACACCTCGTCGCCGGCGGCCTGGACCGGGCGGTGTGCATGCCCGGGGGCGAGGTCGTCCGGGGCGGTGCAGGCCTGGTACTGCGGGCGGGCGGCCAGTTCGGCGAACACGCGCAGCAGGGCGGCCTCGTCGTGGGCGAGTTGGCGTTGCCGGGCCTGCGCGACCGCGACCAGCCCACCGGCGGGCAACCCCGCGAGATCCACCGCCGCGA
Source organism: Jiangella mangrovi (assembly GCF_014204975.1). NCBI lineage: Bacteria > Bacillati > Actinomycetota > Actinomycetes > Jiangellales > Jiangellaceae > Jiangella > Jiangella mangrovi. The sequence goes on along the minus strand of NZ_JACHMM010000001.1, from coordinate 645,131 downwards.
GCGCGGCGGCCAGGTCCGGGCCTGGCGCCAGCCCCGCCAGGCCTTCGACGAGTTCAACCAGATCAGCAGTCACAGCAGTCCTCCGTCCACGAGCGCCTGCCACCGCCTTGAGCCCGATCGAGGGGCTGGGGTGGACGACCGCGAAACCCGATGACGGGTGCGACCGTGGACGAGGTGAGAACACCTGGCGTGATGTCCTGCTTCGAGGCCCGGGAACCCACTGCTGCCGCTCCCGGTGACGGCTGATCCAACGAAATGATCTTATCGAACACCCGTCCGACCCGCAACCCGAGCCGGGTCACCCGAGCGGCGTCATCTGAGGCAATCCCGAGATGACGCAGCCGCATCTGCGGGTCTATGCTGTCCTTTGTGCCGCAGTTTCGGATATCTGATGCGGCTCGCCTCTTGGGGGTGAGCGACGACTCGTTGCGACGGTGGGCCGACGGCGGGCGGCTGCGGCTCGACCGCGACGACGCCGGGCGCATGGTGGTCGACGGGGCGGAGCTGGCGCGGGTGGCGCGCGAGAACGTGCCCGACGAGTCCGCTCTTCCCACGCCGCGCGAGTCGGCGCGCAACCACTTTCCCGGCATCGTCATCTCGGTGAAGAAGGACGGAGTGATGGCTCAGGTGGAGATCCAGGCAGGTCCGCACCGCGTCGTGTCGCTGATGAGCCGCGAGGCCGCCGACGAGCTCGGGCTCGAGGTCGGCGTCGCCGCCATCGCGTCGGTCAAGGCGACCACTGTCGTCGTCGACCTGCCGGCGGGTCGGGCGTGAGCCGGCGCCCGCGCCTGGGCGCGATCGCTCTCGCCGTCACCGTGGCCGCTCTGCTCACCGCCTGCGGGGGCGACGACGGCGACAGCAGTGCGGCGCCGTCCGAGGACGCGGCCACCAGCGAGACCCCCGCTGCCGAGGAGGCGCCCAGCGGCACGGTCACCGTCCTGGCGGCGGCGTCGTTGACGGAGTCGTTCGAGACCCTCGCCGACCAGCTGCAGGACACCTACCCGGAGCTGGAGATCGTGTACTCCTTCGGCCCGTCCTCCGGGCTGGTCGAGCAGGTCCTGGCCGGCGCCCCGGCGGACGTGCTGGCCACCGCGGACACCAAGACCATGGACCAGGCGGTCGCGGGCGGGGTGGTCGACGGCGAGCCGGAGATCTTCGCCCGCAACACCCTCGCGCTGGCGGTGCCGGCCGGCAACCCCGGCAACGTGACCGGGCTGGCCGACCTCGCCAACCCGGACCTGCGCATCGCGATCTGCGAACCTCAGGTCCCCTGCGGCGGCGCGGCCCAGCGCCTCCTCGACGCGGCCGGGGTGACGGCGGCTCCGGACACCCTGACCACGGACGTCAAGGAGGCGGCGTCGCTGGTCGCGCTCGGTGAGGCCGACGCGGCGCTGATCTACCTGACCGACGCCGCGGCCGAGGGTGACGCCGTCGAGACCGTCGACGTCCCGGAAGCGGACGCCGTCGTCAACGACTACCCGGTCGCGGTGCTCTCCGAGGCAGCGAACGCCGAGGGCGCCCGGGCCGTGCTCGACGCCATCACCGGCGAGCCGGGCCGGGGCATCCTCACCGAGGCTGGTTTCCTGGAGCCGTGAGCCGCACCCGTCGCAGTCAGGACCTGCGGGTCCCGGCGGGGCTGCTGATCCCCGCGGCGCTCGGCGTCGCGATCCTGGTCCTGCCCATGGTGGGCCTGATCGTGCGCGCGCCATGGGGCGACCTCCCGTCGATCCTCGGATCCGACGAGGTCCTGACGGCGCTGCGGTTGTCGCTGGTCACGGCGACGGTGTCGACGGGGGTCGCGCTGGTGTGCGGCGTGCCGGTCGCCTGGCTGCTGGCCCGCACGGACCTGCCCGGACGGTCGGTCCTGCGCGGTCTGGTGACGGTGCCGCTGGTGCTGCCGCCGGTGGTGGGCGGCGTCGCGCTGCTCATGGTCTTCGGCCGGCGCGGGCTGGTCGGCGGCTGGCTCTACGACACGTTCGGGATCAGCCTGCCGTTCACCACCGAGGCGGTCGTGCTGGCGCAGGTCTTCGTCGCGATGCCGTTCCTCATCGTCGCCGTCGAGGGGGCGCTGCGCACGGCCGACCGCCGCTACGAGGACGTCGCCGCCACGCTCGGCGCCAGTTCGTGGACGACGTTCCGCCGGGTCACGCTGCCCGGGGTCGCGCCCGGCGTGCTGGCCGGCGCGGTGCTCTGCTGGGCGCGGGCGCTCGGCGAGTTCGGCGCCACGGTCACGTTCGCCGGCAGCTTCCCCGGGACCACCCGCACGCTGCCGTTGGAGGCCTACGTCGCCATCAACTCCGGCAACAGCGACGTCGCCATCGTGCTCAGCCTGCTGATGATCGCGGTGTCGGTGACCATCCTCGTCGGGCTGCGCGACCGCTGGATCGGTGCCGCATGAGCCTCTACGCCGACCTCGCGCTGACCCGCGGCGACCTCGAGCTGCGCATCGGGCTCGCCGTCGGCGCCGGTGAGGTGGTCGCGCTGCTCGGCCCGAACGGCGCCGGCAAGTCGACGACGCTGCAGCTGCTGGCCGGGACGCTGGTGCCCGACGGCGGGCGCGTGGAGCTCGACGGGGTGACGCTCGACGACGCCGCCCAGGGCGTGCACGTGCGCCCGCGCGACCGCCGCGTCGGCATGGTCGTCCAGGACTACCTGCTGTTCCCGAAGATGAGCGTGCTCGAGAACGTCGCGTTCGGGCTGCGGGCCCGCGGCGTCCCCCGCGAGAAGGCCCGGGCCGAGGCGCGCGGCTGGCTCAGCCGCATGGGCCTGGACGGGTACGAACGACGGCGTCCGGGCCAGCTCTCCGGGGGGCAGGGTCAGCGGGTCGCGCTGGCCAGAGCGCTGATCGTCGAGCCGCGGCTGTTGCTGCTCGACGAGCCGCTGGCCGCGCTCGACGCGGGCACCCGCCCGGCGGTCCGGGCGGAGCTGCGCCGGCACCTCGCGGGCTACGGGGGCTGCACGCTCGTCGTCACCCACGACCCGCTCGAGGCCATGGTGCTCGGCGACCGCGTCGTCGTGCTGGAGCGCGGCCGCGTCGTGCAGCACGGGCCGCCGGCCGAGGTCGCCCGCCGGCCGCGCACCGACTACGTCGCCCGGCTGGTCGGGCTGAACCTGCTCACAGGCGTGGCGTCGGGCCGCACCGCGGAGCTGCCGTCGGGCGCCGTCGTCGCGCTGGCCCACGAGGCGACCGGCCCGGTGCACATCGCGTTCGCGCCGGTCGCCGTCACCCTCAGCCCGCGCCGGCCCGAGGGATCGGCCCGCAACGCCTGGCCGCTGGTCATCGCCGACCTCGAGGCGCACGGCGACCTCGTCCGCGTGACGACCGACGGCCCGGTGCCCGTGCTCGCCGACGTGACCCCGCTCGCCGTCGCCGACCTGGGCCTGGAGCCGGGCGGGGAGGTGTGGGCGTCGGTCAAGGCCAGCGAGATCAGCGTGTACCCGGCGTGACACCATGCTGTCCGTGGCCACCTCGACTCGCGGCAACCCGTCGCTGGGCGACATCCTGCGCAGCGTCGGCGTGCTGGCCGGCGTCATCGCCGCGATCGCCATCGTGTTCAACCTGCTCAACGACCCCGAGCCGCGGCTGCCTCCGCCCGTCGACTACGAGCAGGCGCTTCAGACCATCCGCGGCGAGTACGACTACCCCGTGCTGGCGCCCGAACCGGTGCCCGACGGCTGGCGCGCCACCAGCGTCGACGTCTCCCAGGACAGCAGCGGCGACCGCTGGCGCCTCGGCTTCCTCATCGACGGCGAGCAGTTCGTCGGCATCGAGCAGTCCGACGGCGAGATCGAGAGCTACCGCGACGACCGCCTCGCCGACTTCGTGCCCGACGGCGAGAGCACCGTCGACGGTGTCACCTGGGAGCGCCTGCTCGAGGACGACGACGCCCCTGACCGCGCCCTGGTCCGGGTCGACGGCGGCGCCATCACCATCGTCCGCGGCACCGTCACGTACGAGGCCCTCGAGGAGTTCGTGACGCTGTTGCGCTGACCGGCGCGGCGCGGCATCGTGGGGCGCGTCCCGACCTGGGAGGCTGCCATGAGCGCGCCCGACGACCCCGCCGCGACCCCCGTCGACCAGCTCAAGGAACGGCAGCGGGCCATGTGGGCGGCCGGCGACTACGCGGCGGTCGCGGTGAAGCTCGGCGACGTGGGCCGGCGGATCGTCCGCAGTGTCGGCGTGGGGCCGGGCGACGACGTGCTCGACGTCGCCTGCGGCACCGGCAACGCGGCCATCCCGGCCGCCGTCGCCGGAGCGCGGGTCGTCGGGGTCGACCTGACGCCGGAGCTGTTCGCCGCCGGGCGCGACGACGCGGCGGCCGCCGGGGTCAGCGTCGACTGGCGCGAGGGCGACGCCGAGGACCTGCCGATCGCGGACGCGTCGCAGGACGTGGTGCTGTCGACGTTCGGCTGCATGTTCGCGCCGCGCCACGAGGTCACGGCGCGCGAGCTGGCCCGGGTGCTGCGTCCCGGCGGGCGGCTGGGCCTGTGCAACTGGCGCCCCGACGGCCGGGCCGGCGGCTTCTTCTCCGTCATCGGCCGGCACGTGCCGCCGCTGCCGCCGTACGCCTCGCCGCCACCGCTGTGGGGCGACCCGGACCACGTCCGGCGGCTGTTCGACGGCACCGGGGTGACGCCGGAGTTCGAGCACGACGTCGTCGACCTGCGGTTCGGCTCGGTGCCTGACGTGGTCGAGTTCTACGCGACGCGCTTCGGCCCGATCGTCGCCGCGCGGCGGCTGCTGGAGCCGCAGGGCCGCTGGCCGGCGCTGCACGACGACCTGGGGACCTACTTCGAGCAGGCCACGGCGGCGCGCGACGGCGGCATCGTCTGGGCGCTGGAGTACCTGGTGGTGCTGGGGCGGAAGACCTGACTCAGCCGGCCGCGCCGGAGTCGGGCTCGGCCCGGCCCGCGGCGTCGAGCTTCTCGCGCGCGCCGTCGAGGTACTTCTCGCACAGCGCCGCGAGCTCTTCGCCGCGCTGCCAGAGGGCCAGCGACTCCTCGAGCGTGCTGCCGCCGGCCTCGAGCTTCGCGACGATCTGGATCAGCTCGTCGCGGGCCTCTTCGTAGGTGGGTTCGGCGGCCTGCATGGGCAGCCAACCTACCGGATGGTCGCGGAGATCTCGCCGCCGGACACCAGGATGCGCACGTGGTCGCCGGCCGTGACGTCGGCGGGCTCGCGCACGACGGTGCCGTCGTCCTTCTGCACGACGGCGTACCCGCGCTCGAGCGTCGCGGCGGGCGAGAGCGCCCGGATGCGCGCCCGCGTGTGGTCGACGTCGACGGCGGCGCGCTCGAGCAGGTGCCGCACGGTGCGCCGGGCCCGCTGCACCAGCGCGTCGACCTCTTGCGCGCGGAGGCGCAGGCCGTGGTGCGGATCGGCCAGCGCGGGGCGGGACCGCAGCGACGCGAGGCCGTGCCGCTCGCGGTCGAGCCGGTGCCGGACGGCGGAGCGGATGCGCTCGCGGGCCCGGGCCACGCGGTCGGCCTCTTCGGCGACGTCGGGGACCACGCGCTTCGCGGCGTCGGTGGGCGTGGACGCGCGCGCGTCGGCCACGAGGTCGAGCAGGGGGGAGTCGGCCTCGTGCCCGATGGCGCTGACCACCGGCGTCGTCGCCGCGGCGACCGCCCGGATGAGGGCCTCGTCGGAGAACGGCAGCAGGTCCTCGACCGACCCGCCGCCGCGGGCGATGATGACGACGTCGACCTCGGGGTCGCGGTCGAGCACCCGCAGCGCGTCCATGACCTGGCTGACGGCGTTCAGCCCCTGTACCGCGACGGGCTCGACCCGGAACCGCACGCCGGGCCAGCGGCGGCGGGCGTTCTCGAGGACGTCGTGCTCGGCCTTGGAGTCGCGGCCGCAGATCAGCCCGACGACCCGGGGCAGGAACGGCAACGGGCGCTTGCGCGAGTCGGCGAAGACCCCCTCGGTGGCCAGGATCTTCCGCAGTCGCTCGACCCGGGCCAGCAGGTCGCCGAGCCCGACGGTGCGCAGCTCGTCGGCGGCCAGCGAGAGCGTGCCGCGGGTGAAGTACCAGGACGGCTTGGCGTGCACGACCACACGGGCGCCGTCGGCCAGCGGCACCTCGAGCGTGTCGAGCAGGGCGACCGGGCAGGTCACCGTCAGCGACACCTCGGCGTGCGGGTCGCGCAGCGTGAGGAACGCCGTCGACGTGCCCGGACGGCGGGAGTACTGCGCCACCTGCCCCTCGACCCAGACCGGGCCGAGCCGGGCCACCCACTGGCCGATCAGCTGCGAGATGACGCGGACCGGCGCGGGCTTCTCCGGCGATGTGTCGAGGGCCACGATGGGCACCGTACCCGCTGGGACCGACGTCGTCGGCACCTACCATGGGAGACATGACTGATTCGGGACGAGTGCTCCTGGCCGCCCCGCGGGGCTACTGCGCGGGCGTCGACCGCGCCGTGGTCACCGTCGAGAAGGCGCTGGACCACTACGGCCCGCCGGTCTACGTGCGCAAGCAGATCGTGCACAACAAGCACGTGGTCGAGACGCTCGAGCAGCGCGGCGCCATCTTCGTCGAAGAGCTGTCCGAGGTGCCCGAGGGCGCGCTGGTCGTGTTCTCCGCGCACGGCGTGTCGCCCATGGTGCACGCCGAGGCCGGCGAGCGCGGGCTGCGCACCATCGACGCCACCTGCCCGCTGGTCACCAAGGTGCACAACGAGGCCCGCCGCTTCGCCAAGGACGACCTCGACATCGTGCTCATCGGCCACAACGGGCACGAAGAGGTCGAGGGCACCGCCGGCGAGGCACCCGAGCACATCCAGCTCGTCGAGAGCCCGGCCGACGTCGACAAGGTGCAGGTCCGCGACCCGTCCCGCGTCGTGTGGCTGTCGCAGACCACGCTCTCGGTCGACGAGACGTACGAGACGGTGAACCGGCTGCGCGAGAAGTTCCCGGCGCTCATCAGCCCTCCCAGCGACGACATCTGCTACGCCACCCAGAACCGCCAGGTCGCCGTCAAGGAGATCGCCCGCGAGTCCGAGCTGGTGCTGGTGGTCGGGTCGGCCAACTCCTCCAACTCGGTGCGGCTGGTCGAGGTCGCGCTCGACGCCGGCGCCGACGCCGCGTACCGCATCGACAACGCGTCCGAGATCGACGAGGCCTGGCTGTCGGGTGTGTCGACCGTGGGCCTGACCAGCGGTGCCTCGGTGCCCGAGGACCTGGTCGACGGCGTCGTCGCGTGGCTGGGGGAGCGCGGGTTCCCCACCGTCGAGGAGCACCGCACCACCGAGGAGTCGCTGATCTTCTCACTGCCGCGCGAGCTGCGGCGTGATCTCAAGGCTGGGGCGTCGGCGCCGGAGTAGTCAGCTCTTGCCGTCGCCGCGCTTGCCGATTCCGGAGACCAGCAGGATCGCGCCCCAGATGCCGATGGGCCAGAGGGGCCAGAAGTTCTGCAGCTCGCCCGACGCGATGCTGCTGATGCCCCAGATGGCGAGCATGATGACGGACGCGCCCAGCCACGTCTGCCACTCGTCGAGGTACTCGCGCAGTTCGCGCTTCTTGCGCTCGGCGACCGCCTGCTGCTCCTGCTCCTCGGCCTGACGGCGCTCGCGCTGCAGCGGCTGCGGGAGGTCGGCGGTGAGGCGGTCGAGCTCGCCGTAGGTGCGGGCCGACCAGACCGCCTGCATGCGGCGCTCGTACTCGTCGTTGTCGAGCCGCCCCTCGGCGAACGCGTCGCGCAGATCCTCGGCGACGAGGTCGCGGTCGGTGTCGGCGGCGCGCTGCTCAGGGCGTCGCGCGGGCAGATCGTTCATCCCATCCCCTCCCGTCGGCGTGCCCGCAGCAAGGATACGACCAGCGCGGCCCTGCTCCCATCCGCTGGCGACGGCGTGCGCATGACGTGGTGCTGACAACCGGTCACGACCCCCTTGGCAGACCTGAACGCTTCTGCTAACTTTCTTTCCAATTCGATTCGAGCCTATTTGGCCCGTTAGTCACACCCCCTGTCAACCTGCGCGCGAGCCTGCGTGCGCCCTCGTGGAGGTGATGCGTACCCGCGATCGGATCCACGCGATCCGAGCCCCGTCACGGACTTTCATCACGCGAGGAGTCAGCCCATGAAGACTCGATGGCGTACCGCGGTGGCGTACGGCGCCGCCGCAGGTCTGCTGGTCACGAGCGTCGCGGCGGCGTTCGCCGTCCCGGCGTCGGCCCCTGAGGACGACCCGGCCGCGACGACGGCGGCGGAGGCCGCGTCCGTCCGAGCGACGGCCACCGCCGAGAACGGCTACCGCAACGTCGGCTACTTCACCCAGTGGGGCATCTACGCCCGCGACTACCTGGTGCAGGATCTCGACCTCACCGGTGCGGCGGGCGACCTCACCCACATCAACTACGCCTTCGCCAACATCCACCCGGACACACTGACCTGTTTCTCCGCGAACCGGCCGAATGGGCCGAAGGACTCCCCGGCCGAGGGCGACTACGCCGGCGACGCCTGGGCCGACTTCGGCCGCGGCTTCACCGCCGCCGAGTCCGTCGACGGTGTCGGCGACACCTGGGATCAGCCGCTGGCCGGGAACTTCAACCAGATCCGGGAGGTCAAGGCGAAGTACCCGCACCTCAAGGCGATGGTCTCGATCGGGGGCTGGACCTGGTCGCGGCACTTCTCGCGAGCTGCCGCCACGCCGGAGTCGCGGCAGCGGTTCGTCTCGTCCTGCATCGACCTGTTCCTGCGCGGCAACCTGCCGGTGATCGACGGGCGCGGCGGTCCCGGGTCCGGCGCCGGCGTGTTCGACGGGTTCGACATCGACTGGGAATGGCCCGGCGTGCCGGAGGAGCTCCAGCATCCCGGCAACCACTGGTCGGAGAACGACAAGGAGAACTTCACCGCGCTGCTCGCGGAGTTCCGCCGCCAGCTCGACGCGTACGGCGCGCAGACGGGGTCGTCGTACGAGCTGAGCGCCTTCCTGCCGGCGAACCCCGTCCTCATCGACGCCGGCTGGGACGTCACGCAGATCTTCGACTCGCTCGACTTCGGCAATGTGCAGGGTTACGACCTGCACGGCACCTGGCGGCCGGACCTCTCCGGACACCAGGCCAACACCTTCGACGACCCGGCGAACCCGCTCGAGGAGGCGCAGCGGTTCAGCGTCGACGCGGCCATGAGCTACTACGTCGACCGCGGGGTGCCGCCGTCGCAGCTCACCGTCGGCATCCCGCTGTACGGCCGTGGCTGGACCGGGGTCACGGACGGCGGCAGCGACGGTGCGTGGCAGTCGGCGACGGGCGCGGCGCCGGGGGAGTTCGCCGAGGAGCCCGGCACCGACCGCTACCGGAACCTGCGCGGCGGCCAGATCTTCCACGACGAGGAGGTCCTGGCCTCGTGGTCGTACGACGGCACGGAGTTCTGGTCCTTCGACGATCCGTGGCTGGTGGACAAGAAGGCCGACTACATCACGGCCGGCGGCCTCGGCGGCGCGATGTGGTGGGACCTGGCCGGCGACCACCAGAACGAGCTGGTCGGGCTCATGGGGTCGCGGCTGGCCACGGGCGGCCCGGGCGATCCCGGCGGCGGTGACGTGTCCGGCGGTGACGTGTCGGGCGGGGATGTCTCTGGCGGCGATGTCTCCGGTGGCGACGACGGGGAGCCGCAGGCCTGCTCGGCGCCGGCCTGGGAGCGGACCACCGTCTACGTCGGCGGCGACCGGGTGTCGTACAACGGGCACCACTGGACGGCGCGGCACTGGACCCAGGGCGACACCCCCGCGCCCAGCGAGTGGGGACCCTGGCGCGACGACGGCCCGTGTGCCGGCGGCACAGAGTCCGGCTCCGACACGGGCGCCGACTCCGGCTCCGATTCCGGCTCCGACGACGGCACCGACGCGGGTTCGGAGACCGGCACTGAGGACGGCGGCGATCCCGGCGATCCGGGCGACCCGCCCGGCCACCGCTGGCTGACCGGCTACTGGCACAACTTCAACAACGGATCGACGGTGCTGCGGGTCTCGCAGGTGCCGGCGGCGTACAACCTGCTGGCCATCGCGTTCGCCGACAACCAGCCGGGCACAGCGGGCGGGATCACCTTCACCCTCGACTCCGGCGGGCTCGGCGGCTACACCGTCGCCCAGTTCAAGGCCGACGTCGCCGCGCGCCAGGCCGCCGGTGGCACCGTCGTCATCTCCGTCGGCGGCCAGAACGGCAACGTCAACGTCACCAACGCCACCGAGGCGGCGAACTTCGCGCAGAGCACCTACGCCCTGATGCAGGAGTACGGCTTCGACGGCGTCGACATCGACCTGGAGCACGGGATCAACGCGACGTACATGGAGCAGGCGCTGCGCCAGCTGCGGAACCTGGCCGGCTCCGACCTCATCATCACGATGGCGCCGCAGACGATCGACTTCCAGGCGCCGACGTTCGAGTACTACAAGCTGGCGCTGGCGATCCGCGACATCCTGACCATCGTCAACATGCAGTACTACGACTCCGGCACGATGCTGGGCTGCAACCAGCAGGTGTACGCCCAGGGCACGGTCGACTTCCTGACCGCGCTGGCGTGCATCCAGCTGCAGGCCGGACTGGCGCCGCACCAGGTCGGCCTCGGCCTGCCGGCGACGTCGCAGGCCGCGGGCGGCGGCTACCAGTCGCCGTCGAACGTGACGGCCGCGCTCGACTGCCTGGCGACGGCCACGCGGTGCGGCGGCTTCGTCCCGTCGGATCCGTGGGGACCGATCGGCGGGGCGATGACCTGGTCGGTCAACTGGGACGCCACCAATGGGTACCAGTTCGCCAACACCCTGGGTGCCTATCTCGGCACCGGCTGACCCGGTCAGGGGATGGGTGAGCGTCCGCTGGTGCTCTGGCGCCGGTGGACGCTCACCCATCGCCGCACTCGCCCCGTCGCACGCCGACCGAGTAGCCCTCGACTGAAGTCGATCTTGGAGTTCTTCGGCCATCCAACGGACATTTCGCCCCGCCGGCCACACGCAGCCGACGGCCGTGCTCCAGCCCGCCGCGCTCACCCGCCGGCCGCGCTCACCCGTCGTCGCGCGGGCGGCCGGGCGGCTCAGCCGTCGGTGCCGCTGCGCCGTCGCGACCGGGACCCTTTGCCGGTGGCGGGACCGAGGCCGAACCGGGGATCGACCTGGATGTCCTCGAGGGCGATGAGGGCGTCGTCGACCATCTCGGGCGCCTGGAGCTGGCGGGCGGCCCGCTCGACCTGCGGCGGTGCCTCGATCTCCTCGTCGACCACCTTGAGGTCGGCCATCTTGCGGGCGCTGACCAGGACCCGGCTCTCGAGCGAGCTGACGCCGTCGTTGTAGGCCTTGACCGCGCCGTCGAGCTGGCGGCCGAGCCGGGCGAGGTGGCCGCCCATGGTGGCGAGCCGGGAGTGCAGCTCGCGGCCGAGCGTGAGCACCTCTTGCGCGTTCTGCGCCAGCGCCTCCTGCCGCCAGGTGTAGCCGACCGTGCGCAGCAGCGCGACCAGCGTGGACGGCGTCGCGATGACGACGTTGCGCTCGAAGGCGTGCTCGAACAGCGTGGGGTCGCGCTCCATGGCGGCGTTGAGGAACACGTCGGACGGCACGAACATGACCACGAACTCGGGCGTGGGCGTGAACTGCTCCCAGTACTGCTTGGCGGCCAGCGAGTCGATGTGGGTCTTGAGGTGCCGGGCGTGCGCGGCCAGCCGCTTGTCGCGGGTGGCCTCGTCGCGGGCCTCCATGGCCTCGAGGTAGCCGTTGAACGCCACCTTCGCGTCGACGACGACCTTCTTGCCGCCGGCGAGGCTGACCACGAGGTCGGGCCGGAGCTTGCCGTCGCTGGTGTCGGCGGTCGTCTGCTCGGAGAAGTCGACGTGCTCGACCATGCCGGCGGCCTCGACGACCCGGCGCAGCTGCAGCTCGCCCCAGCGGCCGCGCACCTGGGGCGCCCGCAGCGCCGTCACCAGTTGCTGGGTCTCGAGGCGCAGCTGCTCGGAGCTCTTGCCCATGGTCTCGAGCTGGGTGCGCAGCTCGCCGTAGGCCGTCGCCCGGGCCTTCTCGAGCTGGTGGGCGTGCGTGGTGACCTTCTCGAGCTGGTCGTTCAGCGGCTTGACCATGGCCTCGACCGCCTGGCGGCGGTGCTCGAGCTCGGTCTTGACCCGCTCTTCGGAGCCCTTGAACTGTTCCGTCGCCAGCTCGAGGAACTCGGCGCGGTTCTGCCGCAGCGCGTCGGCGGAGAGCCGCTGGAACTCCTGCGTCAGCCGCTCCTGCTCAGCCCGCAGTAGGGCCAGCTTCTCCTCGCCGCTGGTGCGGGCGTGCGCGAGTTCGGTCTCGAGCCGGGTCTGCTCGGCCTGGGCGTCGAGCATGCGCTCGCGGTCGACCTCGCGCTCGGCGACCAGGTCGTGCTTCTCGCGCCGGACGGTGTCGAGCTCGGTCCGCGCCGCGTCGCGCTCGGCGACGACGGTGGCGGTGGCGGCGGCCGTGCGGACGCGGACGACGAGCGCGCCGACGGCGCCGCCCAGCACCAGGGCGACGAGGGCGATGAGGAGGCCGGGGACGGTCATGGGGATTACTTTGCCGGGGACCTCCGACAAAGTCGGGGAGGCACGGCGAGAACGGGCCCGGATCAGGTGTTTCGTCCGTTTCGGAGATCCACTTCGTGTGGTGGGTCCGGGGCACGTACCCTTGGCACTCGTGAGTCTCACCATCGGCATCGTCGGCCTGCCCAACGTCGGCAAGTCCACGCTGTTCAACGCCCTGACGAAGAACGACGTGCTGGCCGCGAACTATCCGTTCGCCACCATCGAGCCGAACGTCGGCGTCGTCGGCGTGCCCGATGCGCGGCTGGGCAAGCTGGCCGAGATCTTCGACTCCGCGCGGCTCGTTCCCGCCACCGTCAGCTTCGTCGACATCGCCGGCATCGTGAAGGGCGCCTCCGAAGGCCAGGGGCTGGGCAACAAGTTCCTCGCCAACATTCGCGAGGCCGACGCCATCTGCCAGGTCATCCGCGTCTTCAACGACCCCGACGTCGTCCACGTCGACGGCCGGGTCGAGCCCAAGGCCGACATCGAGACCATCAACACCGAGCTCATCCTCGCCGACCTCCAGACCATCGAGAACGCCCTGCCGCGCCTGGTCAAGGAGGCGCGGATGGCCAAGGACAAGCAGGCGACCGTCGACGCCGTCGAGCAGGCCAAGGCGGTCCTCGACGGCGGGCAGACCGTCTTCGCCGCCGGCCTCGACCTCGAGCTGCTGCGCGAGCTGCACCTGCTCACCGCCAAGCCCTTCCTCTACGTCTTCAACATGGACGACGAGGAGCTCGGTGACGATGCGCTGAAGGCCGAGCTGCGCGCCCTGGTCGCCCCGGCCGAAGCCATCTTCCTCGACGCCCAGATCGAGGCCGAGCTGTCCGAGCTCGACGAGGCCGAGGCGCTCGAGCTGCTGCAGTCCATGGGTCAGGAGGAGTCCGGTCTCGACATGCTCGCCCGGGTCGGCTTCGACACGCTGGGCCTGCAGACCTACCTCACCGCTGGCCCCAAAGAGGCGCGCGCCTGGACCATCCGCAAGGGCGCCACGGCCCCCGAGGCGGCGGGCGTCATCCACACCGACTTCCAGAAGGGCTTCATCAAGGCCGAGGTCGTCTCCTTCGACGACCTGGTCTCGACCGGCTCGATGACGGAGGCACGCTCGAAGGGCCTGGTCCGCATGGAGGGCAAGGACTACATCATGGCCGACGGCGACGTCGTCGAGTTCCGCTTCAGTCCAACGTCTAAGTAGCACGTAGGGCACTGGCGGTTCCGACACAGCGGGACCGCCAGGAGGTCGCATCTCCGGACGGTCCCTCGACCGCCTACGCAGGAGGCGACCGTGTCCAAACTGTCCCACACCAGCCCGCCCACCATCGATGTCGAGCCGTTGCTGCCGATGCGGGAGCCGCACTGGTCTGACGGCATGACCGAGGGCGAGCGGGCAGACATGTACGCCCACCTGGCCGGCTGGTTCCGCGGTACCGACCCGGCCGAGTTTGAGAAGGCCCTGGCCGCCGGGCGTGAGCAGTTGAAGGCCGACCGTGCCCGCTGGGCTGCGCTTCGCGCTGCCGCCGAGCGTCGCGCCGCCCGTGAGGCGGCGACCGCGGTCGACGACGAGCCGCACATCGGAAACGCCTACTGGCTCGGCCGCGCCGACGGCATCGCAGCTGAGCGGCGGGAGGCCGGACGATGACTTGCCGTCTGATCCACCTCGACGAGGTGCTCGTGCACCACCACATCCCGCGCAGCGACTGGGAGATGACCCTCGGTAAGGACCCGCGCATCAGGTACGTCTTCGAGTCCGGCGACGTGGTGCTGATCTATGCACCGGACAGCACCGACCCTGACGACGTCGAGTTGCACGTGCCCGACGAGACGAGCGACGAGGGCATCGTCGATGCTGTGCGTCGCGCGGCGCTGGCGGTCGGCCTGTTCGACCGCCAGACGCCGGAGGGCGGTGCGGTGCCGGGGTGGGCGAACTGGACCAGTAAGTGGGATCACGACGACGCGGACGGTTCGTTCGCGCGGGTGCACCGCTGGACCGACGGCCGCGTCTCGGTCGAGCTGCTGGAGGTCATCGACGCCGACGGCACCAGGCGCGTCCAGGACGTCGAGCTCGACCCCGGCGAGGGCAACGACCGGCTGGAGCGGCGCGGCGACCTCTCCGGCTATGCGGCGTCGCTGCGGGCTGCTGCTGACGTGCTCGACGTCATCGGAGGTGATCTCCGGTGACCAGGCTGCCGAAACGCGTCCCTGGCGCGCAGGCGCCGCTGTGGTGGGCGTCGGAGGTCACGCCCTGGGACGTCGACCTGGACGGGTCGCGGTCTCGGTGGCACCAGTGGATCCGCCGCGCTGACGACGGCTCGGTCCTGGCGCAGCTCGACCTGTTCGAGAGCGTCGAGACGGACGGGCAGCGGACCCTCGGCGAGGCCCTGTTGTTCGAGTCCGACATCGAGGCCAACGCCAACGACCCGACGGACATCCGCGAGGTCGCCGAGGTGCTGGAGGCCGCGTCGAGCCTGATGTACGCGATGGCCGCCCTCGGTGTGGACGGGGTGGCGTCATGACGGCCCCGAGCAGGTCCCGCTTCGTCGCCGAAACGATCCGCGCCATGGCTGCCGAGCGTGGCCTCGACCTTGAGGAGCTGTGCGCGGCCACGTCGGACAAGGACGCGGCCGGGCGCGAGCTGTTCGACATGGAGCCGCTGACGGTGCCGCGGCTGTGTGAGTTCGCCGCAGTGCTCGACGTCAAGGCGTCGGACATCGTGGACCGCGCCCTCGGGGACGGCGCGCCGTGAGGCGCCGCGACGCCATCATCACCCTGGTGGTGACACTGGTCGCGATGGCAGTGTTCGTCGTCACCACGCTGCTCGTCGATGGCCGCGAGACCGTGCTCCCAGCGCCGGCGCCGACCGCCGGTGAGGCGCGGCCATGAGCGGGCAGCGCACGCCGGACGCCTGCCCGGTGAAGTGGTGCGACGAGACGCCGGCCGACCACTTCGGGCGTCACCGGCAGTACGTCGGCGAGGTCCAGTTCGACGGCCGTCAGCCCGTCACGAGCATCCACGTGGGCCTGGAGGCACCGCAGGATGCCGCACGGCCGGTCCTCGTCGTCACCGTCGCCGCCGCGCGCCCGTCCCGCTACCAGGCCGCGGAGCTGTCCTGGGAGCAGGCCGACGAACTGGCCGCGATGCTCACTGGCGCCGGGAAGAGGTGGCGAGCCTGAGCCCGCCGAAGCTGACCCGCTGGCTGGGAAGTTCACACGCGCCGCCAATCCGATGAAGCGGCCCCGTGGTCGATACGAGTTCTGTCCGACCCCGAGCACACAATCCGACCCCATAGGAGGGGGAACATCATGCGAAAGACCATCGCGATCATCGCCACAGCCATGCTGGCTTTGGCGGGCTGCTCGTCATCTGGTGACGACGGCGGAGCGACAACCACGGCAGAGCCCCAGGCGGCGCCCAGCGAGCAGGCCGAGACACCGGCCCAGGAGACCGAGGAGCCTCCGGTAAAGCCGACCCCGACGCCAACGCCCGAGGCTCACCCGACCAATGCTGCGGACCGGATCTCGGCCTTCGGCGAGTCCTACGCGTGGAACACGGGAGTGGAAGTCACGGTCTCCCCGCTGCGAGCCTTCGAGCCCGGCGAGTACGCGTCCTTCGAGGACGCGCCGGCCTACATCGCCTACGACGTGACGATCCTGAACAACAGCGAGGACGTGTTCGACGCTGCGACCTACTACGCCACGCTGCTTTCCGGCGGGCGTGAAGGCTCCCAGGTCTTCGACACGGACCAGGGTGTGGACTACCCCACAGCTCAGGTGCTGCCGGGTCAGAGCGTGACGTTCACCGACGCGTGGGGCGTGCAGGACCCGGCGGACATCACGCTGTCCATCGCCCCGTCGTTCGACTACATGGAGTGGCACTGGCAAGGAGGACTCTGATCGTGACTCAGAGCCCCCGCCACGCCCCGAGGGGTGGCGGGGGCTCTGTCATGCTCAGCTACTGGTTGAGGCCTCGCCCGCCCCAGGTGCGGTGCTTCTCGAACAGTGCCCTGGTGTTGTCGATGACGGTCTGCCAGTCGTCGCGCAATGGAGTGACGCCGAGGTCGGTGATCGCGAACTCGACCACGTCCTCGAGCGAGACGCGACCGCTCGGCAAGTGGTTGCGCCGAGTCAGACGACCGTCAGCGGCGAGCAATTCCGTACCCATGTGGATGTGTGGGCGCTGCGGGAGACCAGCCCGGTCCTCGGCTTCACCTGGATGCCAGTGGAACAGGATCACCTCGGCGAACTCGTCGGTGACGATCTGATGCTTGTAGCCGTGCGTCCGGCACCGGTACTTCATCTTGCCGGTGTCGCCTGTCTTGTAGATCTCGTACTCGAATGACACGGTCAGGGCGAGACCGCCCGATCCACCGAGCCCCGCCGGGTCGCCGGGGAACGTTAGCGTGCGCTTTCCCCCGGTTTTGCGGCTGTTCTCTCGGCCGATCAAGGGCTCGTTGGTGATGCAGCTCAGCGCCTTCTGTAGTGGTTCAAGGAAGGCGTCGTACGCCTCTGCGGGCTTACTGCCGGGCAAGGTCGAGCAGGCTCGTCACGTGCATGGTGCGCGCGTCGTCGCTCAGCTTGCCCTTGTCGTGCCGCCTCGCGAACTCGTCGGCGGAGATGCCGAGCCACTTGTGCGCGGCCTCGTCGAGCAGTTCCCATGCCTCGTCGCGGGTCACCACAGCCGGACGGTCGTCGAAGTCGATGCTCATGACCGAACTCCTCTCCTGCCTCTGATGATCCCCTACGCGTCCCACTGTCCCAGGTGGGTCTGACAGTGACAACGCTCGGGGACCGTCTAGTTGTTTCGAATGGGTAACGCTCGCCGGACGAACGGTCAGGTCCACACTTGACCGCTGCGCTTTCGCGGACGGTCCCAGGTGACGGAGATCTCGATGTTCGGCGGCACGGCGCTGACCGATACCGAGCACGAAGACGCATCTAGTTCCGGCAGTAGCGGCCGTAGGCGTTCGGCGAGTTCGAGCGCCTTGCCAGCCAGCCTGCCTGCGACACGCGAACTGGCATCAACGTAGTCGATGCCCTCGCTGTCTTGCCGGGTCTCGGCTGAGTAGTGGATCGCCTCCTGGACGATCTCTGCGTACGCTGCGTCCGCATCCATCCCTTGCCCCCTGGAGTCCGTCAACTCGGGTGCCGGACGCTACCAGGAGGCACGGACACTTCCCTGTCGTCGCAGTTCTGTCACCCCCTGGGAGTAGCGTCCGCCGCGCCAACGACCGATCCTGCCAAGGGGGGCACATCATGACGAAGGTGACGCCGTACCACTCAAGCAACCCGACGGACCCGGACGTGTACCACTGGCACGACAACTGTCCGGCCGGCTCGCAGATCCCGGCCAGGAACAAGGTGTCGGGGAAGGGTTACGGGAACCGGCCGTGCAGGCTCTGCGAGCGCATGGACTGACGGACGGCTGTGAGGATGTCGAGATGAGCGCAGAGGCGTGGTCGGCTCTCGGGAGCGTGCTCGCGGTGCTGGCCGCCGGCGTCAGCATCGGCGTCGCCATCCGCGCGAACAAGCGCTCCAACGAGGCCAACCAACACGCGGATCAGGCGAACAAGATCGCCCGCGAGGCACTGGACATGAAGAAGGAGGCTGTCCGTGAAGCGGCCCGCCCCGAGGTCCGCGTGCTTCTGGCAAGTGCCGGCGCCGCGAAGCCCGAGATCATGTTCTTCGTGGAGCACGACGGCCTAGAAGATCTAGAGGATGTGAAGCTCACCGTCGTCGCGCGACCGAAGGTCGGCTTCTACCCCGACGGGCGGATCGGAAATAGACCGCTGGCGGACGGCAACTTCATCGGCACCGTCCGGGCCGGTACGCCGTGGCGGGGCATCCTCGTGTGGGACGACCCGGACCAGTCGCCGGTCACCGTTCGGGCGGACGTGCGGCAGGGCGACGACGCATGGCTCGTTCGTAGCGTCCTTGACCTGTTCGATGATCGTCGATTCGACAGATGACCTAGTCAGCTGGACTCGCCGAAGCGGCGTCGCCATTTTCGAGCAAGAACCAGAGCCGCTCCTCAAGCCGCGCGTGCTCGGCGGTCCACCGATGAGCCGCTCGGCGTCGCGCTCCCCAGAATCCCAGACCCGTAGACGGCCCCAGCGCCAATGCGGAACGTCCTTGGCCGGGGCCCCAGGGGGAGGGGTGGGTGACCCCCTCCCTACCGCTCCGGGCTCGCTTCTCCCGTCATTGGCAGCCTGAGAGGGAGCCCGTTTTTTTCGCGCCGGGAGGCGACGGGGCCCGCGCGCATCAGGCACCGCCGATGGCGTAGATGCCGCGAGCTGGCGCAGCCTCCGACGGCACCCCAAGCGCGGCCAGCAGGCGCGCCAGCACGATCCTCTGCTGCCGCAGCTCCGCCGCCGCCGGATGCACGCGCACACCCTGCGACGACTCGCTCATCGGCCCCTCCTTGTCGAACACTTCGGCCAGTCGGTCGCACAAGTCGGCGGTGCGGCACGCCTGCAACAGCTGCAACCTGTCCTTCTCGGCCTCGATGACGAACCTGCCCGCGACGTCCGTCCACAACGCGCGGCCGGACTCAGCAAGGCCCGCCGGCGGGTCAGGCGGTCGGTAACCCATATCGGCCCTCCTACAGGGGGTTTCGGTTCAGTCTCGGGAAAACTGCGTGGGGGGTACTCGCCAATGCGAGTGAACGGCGAGGCTAGGACCGGGGGTGGGGGGTGCCTGACCCCCCTTGCCGTGGTGCCGGGCGGCGTGGCCGTGGTGGCGACCACGCCGCCCGGTTGTGTGCTCGACCCGGAGGGCGACGCTGGCCGGTCGACGGCGTGGCGCCGAGTCGCTGTGTGCCTCGCGACCATCGCTCCGCGTGCAGTGCTCGCATCCGCTGAGCGTTGCCGCGGTGACGTTGACGTCGCGCGCTCCGGGTCGAGCGGCTCATGCGGCGTCGGGCCCGTCGCTCCGCAGATCGATCAGCGGGTCCTTCTTCCGCGCCTGCTTGGCTTCGAATGCTGCGCGCCCGCGCTCGAGGCCGCCATTGGACTCGCGCGGGGTCTGCTCGGTCTCCTGGCCGCCGTCGCCGCGCCACTTCCGGAGCGTCGCGCGGGCTCGCTGGTCTCCGTGCTTGGCCGCGTGGCGCATCCGGCCGCGGGTCAGCGGGTCGTCGAGGTCGACGTCATAGGGCTGGTCGAACATGTCGGTTCTCCGTTCAGAGGGTGACGACGCGGGTCGCTGCGCCGTCGCGGTCGGGGAGGTCGGCGTCGCCGGGCAGTAGCGCGGGCTCGGTGCCGGGCTTCTGGGCGCGTTCGATGGTGAACGCGGTGGACTTCTTGCCGTACCACCGCGCGCCGGCCTCGGTGTTCGATGCGGCGTAGGTCTCACGCAGCTGGCGCAGCGTGGGCACCCAGAGGATCGCGCCGGCCTCTCTGGCCCACGCCAGGTATGCGAGACCAGGCTCAGCCGGCATCGGCGGAACGATGCGGTGCTGCTCGCGAGTGCGCACGTCGACCATGACACCGACGCCGCGATACACAAACCACTCGGGCCAGACCTCATCGAGGTTCTCGATCGCGAAGTGCTGCTCGGTCCAGGGCCGGTCACCTGCGGTGTTGAAGGCGTGGGTGGCGAGCTGCTGCGCCTCGCGGATGGCCGCGTAGTCCTTGCCGACGAGCTGCGCCTCTTGCCAGGCGTCGGCGAGCCCGGCGGTGATGGCGCCCGACGGGCTGGCGACGTCCAGGACCCGCGGCTCGAGCTTCTCGAAGCGGGTGATGACGTCCTGGAGCTGGTCGTGCAGGGACCCGAACACCGCGTCGGCGCCACCGCGGATGACGGTGTCGAGCTCCTCGTCGAGCCGGCGGTGTGCCTGATCGAGTAGCTCGATGACGGCCTTGCGCTGCTGCGGTGCCAGGGTAGCGGCGTGTGCCCGCTCGGCAAGGTCGGTGGGGACCTCTTCGCCTGCGCGCAGGACCTCCATGACCTCGGAGACCAGGTCGTCCTGTGCCGCCGGTCGGCGTGCACTCTCGGCGTTCAGCGCGGCCTTGGCGGCAGCGACCGCTGCCTTGGTCTCGGTGTAGTGCGGGATGTCGTCGAGCGCGCGCTTCAGCGCGGGGTTGCCGGACGTCAGGATCGTTGCGAAGGTGGTGGTCATCGGCGGGTTCCTTCCGGTTGGCGCCCAGCTCGGGAGATGCGGGCGACGGTCATGGGGTCGGCGAGGCATTCGTCGCAGAGGTTTCGGTAGCCGCGGATCGAGGCGCCGCAGCCGCGGCACGCAGCCCCGATGGGGCGGCGGGTTACGTGCTGGCCGCAATCGGGCCGTGCGACAGGCTTCGGACCACGGGCAGGCAGCCAGACACCGCACCACGGTCGGCTGCACTGCACGACGTAGACGCTCATCGGGTCGGCTCGCCCGTCTGCGGGTCGCGGCCGTCGGCGATGGCACGCAGGCCCTCACGGAGGTCTGTGCCGTGTGCGGCGGCGACGTCGAGGACCGGCGAAAGGATGTGCTCGACGACGATGCGCAGTGCGCTGGCGCAGACGTAGCCGATGGAGTCGACGCCGACCCGGGCGAGGGTCTCGGCGTTGATGCGGTCGAGTGCTGCCGGGTCGTCGCTGGCTGCGGCGAGGGCGTGGGCGTAGCGGGTGGCTTCGGTCTCGACCTGGTCGAGGTTGAAGATGCCGATCGGCTCGTTGTCGTCGCTGACGACGAAGTAGGTGTGGTCGCTGGTCACTGGTCCTCCAAGTTGCTGATGGTGACGTCCTTGACGGCCGCGATGGCCTCGCAGCGTTTGCCGGCTGTGCAGGTGCAGAACCAGCCCTCGTGGCCGAGGTAGCCGACGCGGTGGGTCCGGCCGTTGTCGTCGGTGACGAGGGCGTCGAGGACGCGGTGCGCGAGCACGAGGTGGCGGAGTTGGATCTTCATCGGGCGCTCTCCGGGTACCTCGAGCGTGTCCATCTGGAGGCCACCCGTGTCCCGTGTCCATCTGTAAAGCGATGGACACGGTGGACACGGGGTTGACCAGCGTGTCCATGGACACGGTTGGACACGCCTTGGACACGGGGACACGGGGTCACTTTTCGGACCCCGATTCGTAGGTCTTGAGCAGGGTGTGCGGGGTGCTCTCGGAGACGAATCCGTCGAGGATGAGGAAGTCGAGTGCCTCGCGGATGGACTTCGCGTTGCCGCGCACGGCGGCGCAGATGCGGCGCTGAGAGAGCGGCCCGTGGGTGTTGAGCGCCTCAACGACCCGGCCCATCAGGACGGTCGGCCGGAAGTCGCCGGTCGTCTTCTCCGTGGGCGGTTCGATGTCGGCGAGGACGAAGCTTTCGTGCTGCGAGTCCAGGACCAGGTCGGCGAACCAGTGCATGCCGCCGGACGACGGCTTGCCGTGTCGGCGGAGCTGGCCCGGGCGGTCCTTGCCGATCTTCACCGTCGACCGTCCGGTGAGGCCGATGCCGAACGGTGTCCTGTTCTCGAGCACGTATGCGGCGCCGTCCAGCCCGTTCAGCTTGTGCACGGCGCCCAGGCTGTACCGGCCGCGCCCCTCTGCCGCCTTGGTGACGTGGTCGAGTGAGCAGACCGCGGGGCCCATGTTCGCGATGCCGGTCGGGAGCATGCGCCCGAACGTGGCGGCGTCCTTGTTCGACAGTGGGTCCAGGCCGTGCAGCACCATGGCCTCGGTCACGCCGTCGATGACGACGAACGTCGGGTGCATGTCTCCGAGGGCCTGCGCTAGGTCCGAGCGGCCCACGACGTCCAGGGGCTGCTCGGGCCGGACGTAGGCGAACCGGTCGCGGATGGACTGCGCCGGGAGCTGCATCGACATGAGTCGGCCGACGACGCCGCCGGCTTCGTCCTCGAAGTCGAGGTAGACGACGCTGTTGCCGCGTTCGATTTCTGTGATCGAGGTGGCGAGCAGCAGCCAGGTCTTGCCGCCCTCGGACTCGCTGGACACGGTGTGCTTGCGGCTGCGGTAGAACATGCCGATGCCGTCGCTGCGGGCGCCGACGGTGGCCTGTGGCGGCTCGTAGGTGCCGTCGAGGACGGAGCTGATGTCCTGGGGCCGCCAAGACCGCACCTTGTCGGCCGGCTCGCTGCTGTCCTTCGGCAACTGGCCGTTTGGGTCGAGCTGCCACTCGGGCGGGTCCGGGTGGTCCGTGCCGTAGGACAGGACGTCGCTACTGCCCGGCGGCGTGCAGCGGATGCAGACGGCGACCGAGTAGCCGTGCTCGCAGGTGTCTGTCTTCACTCGACCACCGCCGTGACAGCAGTGGTTCGCGCGGTGTTCTCGGTGTAGAGCGCCATCCAGAATTCGAAGTCGCGGCCGCGGATGGGTCGGCGCCAGAACGCGTCGATGCGGGTGACGTACTCCTCGAGGGCGGTCATCGGGCGTCACCAGCCATCCGCCGGAGGAGATCCCGTTCAGACCGCTCGTAGGCGCGGGTGAGATCGAGTGCGTGCTGGTCGATGTGGCCGACGATGGTGTCTTCGACCAGTTGCCGGAGCTGGGTCGTTGGGATGGCGTCGACCTCGACCGAGTCGCCGACGAAGGACTTGGCGCGCGAGTCCGTCGTCTTGGTCGGCCGGGTCGGCAGTGACCAGGCCGAGATCTGCTCCTCGGTGACGGCTAGTCGCCGGAAGTTGATCTCGGCGTTCGGGGCGAACTCCCGCAGCCTGGTCTGCACGTGCTGCCAGGCCGCGACGCCCGATGGGTCGTGGTCGCCGAGCTGGTAGACGAAGGTGGGCTTGCCGACCCTGCGGATCGTGGACGCGGTGGACCACAGGAACGACTCCGAGGCGAACCTGCGGGCGATCATCAGCGGCACGTCCCAGGACCTCGTGATCGGCGAGACGATCGAGGAGATGGCCTCCTTCTCCGACCACACCTCGACGTAGACGTCCTGGTCGTTCCACAGCGCCCGCCGGTAGGACGCCGCGGCATGGTCGAGCATCTCCTCGACTCGATCCCACGTGCTGCCCTTGATGTGCCAGCGGGTGCCGTCGGCGATCCACTCGTACGGCAGGTCGCCGGCCCGCCGGAGCTTGAGCACCTCGCGTTGGACGGCGGCGTAGCCCTTCTCCGTCTTCGGCACCGCGCCGAGGGACATGACGCGGTAGAACACGCCGCGAACCGACATCGGATGGTCGGTGGTGCAGACGCGGATGATCGCCTCGTCGAGCGCGGCGAGCTGGTCCTTGGTCCGCCGGGGACGCTTTACCGGACTAGTGCCGTAAACCGTCGCCGTCATCGCACCCACCCCGTCCGGACGGGGACCAGTCGGGCGAGCACGATCGCGACGTCGACACCGCGCTCGCTGGCGCGCTGAGCCGCCTTCTCGGCTGCGGGGAGGTTGAGGTACACCCGGCGCTTGAACCGGTCGTCCAGCGAGCGGCAGACCACGACGTAGGCGCCATCGACGATGCCCTCGAACAGCGCGGCATCAGTGCTGTCGCCGGTCGTCTCGCCTATGCTGAAGGGGACTTCCGCCGCCGTGGTAGTCATCGGAGCGCCGCCCTCGTCCACGGGGCGGCGTTCTCTTTCAAGCGGCAACGCCATGAGCGCCACCGCCGTTCCGTGCGACGGATGGTCGTAGCAGCTGTGCGAGTCGGTCCCGCTGCTCGGTGGTCAGCGGCGGCGCCTGGTCGACGACCTTGCGGATGTGGTCTTCGAGCGCGGCGGCGCGCAGCTCGCGGCGGGCAGCGACCACTTCCGGGTCGTCAGGTGCGCGGTGGCGGACCAGCGCGTTGTGGCGCGCCCGCGCGGAGTACATGGATGGCACGTGTCGGGCCTCCGGGCATGCGAAACTCGCACACCCGCCCCGACGGGGAGTGGCCTACCTCCGGGATGACGCCGCCCGGTCGACTTCGTGCCAGGCCAGTTTAGCTGGTCAGCGGTACGAGATGTCCAAGGACTCGATGCCCCGCGCGTCGCAGCCCTCGACCATCGTGGCCACCTCGGCCTCGGAGAGCGGCCAGTTCACCTGCCGGCGACGGAGCTTGCGGCAGGTGGGGCACGTGAACGTGAACGTGCGGTTCCCACTCGGGTTCACGGTGACGCTGAGCGACTTGCGGTTGATGACCTTCTTTCCCGCGCCGGGCTTCGGCGAGCGACGCAACTCCTGCGCCATCGTGTACTTCACGGTGCGCCGCTCGTACAACGGCCCAGGCGGCGGCTGGCTCTTGACGTAGTTCTCGCGGATCTCCGCCGCCCATGCGGCATCGTGGGGGGTTACCTTCTCGATGACGTCGGCCATGAGGTCCACGTCCGCCTGGGTGAGACGGCGCTCCATCGTCACCACACCAAGCTCCCGCGGTGAGTCCTCGTGGCTGCCGCGACCGGTGCAGACGATGGTCAACTTCACGGCCGCCTCCACTCAATGCTCACGCTCTCGGGATCGAACGTACGCCGCCCGCGCGGTGCTGGGTGGAGTGTGAACTCCGCGAACAGGTCGACGACCGCTCGGCGAATCATCAACGAGGTCAGCGCGTCGAACGCCGCAGCGGGGTCCGGTGCCGTCAGTACGGCCGCCGCGGGACCGGCCGCTCTGGTGAGCCTGGCGCGCCGCGCGTTGACGTCGTCGAGATCGGCCCGCAACTTCTCGACCTTGACTCTGTGCCGCCGCGCGTCGATGAGGTCGGCGTCATAGTCCTCATCGGTCTTAGCGATGCGACGCCGGAGCGTGGTGGCCTCCTTGCCGAGCCGCTCGGCCTCGGCGTCGTCCTTGGGCGACACGAGCAGCTGCGCCAGGTCGGGACGTCGCAGCCGCTCGCGGATGACCCTGAGCACGTAGTCGTCGATGGGACCCTGAGCACGCGTGAGACACCCCCTGGAGCAGCGGTAACGGTCGCCGCTCCACGACACGACGCGCTGGCCACACTGGCATCGGTATAGGCCGGCGCCGAGGTGCTTGCGGTCCGTCCCGACCTGTGTGCGGCGGCGGGGGTCGGAGAGGCGGGTCTGGACGATGTCGAACAGGTCATCGTCGACGATCGCGTCCCAGCCGCCGCGCTGGCCTGTCTCCTTGCCCTGATAAACGGTGCGGCCGGCGTAACGCGGGTTGGCGAGCGCGGTGCGGATTGTCGACGGGTTCCACGGCCGCCCGCTGCGGGTCGAGACTCCGGCCTCCGTCAGCTGGCTCGCGAGCCCGCGCAGCGATTCACCGGCGGCGAACATCTCGAACATCTCCCGGACGACGACGGCCTCCGACGAGATGACGGTGCCGTCGATCTCGTACCCGGTGAGCCGGACACCGAGCGGCGGCCGGCCGTGCTCCGACCGTTGCAAGGCCGCGCGACGTTGCCGGGCGCCCTTTCGCTCGACCTCGGCGCGCGCCACAGATGCCTTGATGCGCGCGAAGAGCCGGCCCGCGTCGGTCGATAGGTCGGCCTCGCCGTTGGCCGTGACGAGGATGAGGTCCCGGTCGGTGGCGGCGTCGATCCAATCCTCGAGTTGGCGTGGCTGACGCGTGAGTCTGTCCAGGTCCCAGCACACCAGGGCATCGAATTCGCCGCGGCCGAATGCGGCGACCATCGCGTCGTAGTGGGGCCGGACCTTGGTCGGCTTGCTGGCCGAGACCTTGTCGATGAACAACGGCTGGATGACGTCCCAGCCGCGCTCGGCCGCGATGCGCAGGCAGTCCTCACGCTGGCGGTCAATGGCCAGGCCATCGCCGTTGGCGTCGAGCGAGATGCGCAAGTACACCGCACATCGGGTCGTTCGGGGTCTTGTGCTCACCGTCGAAGTGTTGCATAGTGACGCCATCAGGTCGAGTTCCGCTTCAACGTGTGAGCTTCCGCCACGACGGCGGACGGGGCGAGCCGACCCTGTGGCTTCATTCGTCCGCGTCGAGGTCGGGAAGGGGCGCGTATTGGCGCGCCCTGACGTCACGGATCATCCAGACCCGGAACGCACCCTGTTCTTGATCTTGGACGAAGAGTTGAGCGAGCGCCGGAACGCGCCAGCCGGTGGTTCCGAATCGCTGGACGACGGCGGCGATGTCGGCATGGTTGAGCACACCGGCCCAGAGCAGTGCTTCGGGGAACTTCCAGCCGCCCCATGCGTCCGGGTGGTCGTGCAGGGCCCGGAGAGAACCGACGCCTCGGACGTCGGGCTGACCTTGCCGTGGGGCCTCGGTCTGCAGCCAACGGTCGAAGTCGTGCACGAGCGCTCGGTCCTCGGCCGTGTCGACCGACAGCAGTACGTTGGTCACCCAGCTCATGGCGTCATCGTCCAGCAGACTCGGGCCTTGTGCCCGGGGGTACATCGGCGACGGGTACGGCGTTCGCGGCCGCCCGGGCGATCTCGATCTGCCGGACGAGGAAGGCCTGCTCGTCCAGCTTCTTGCGGCGCATCCAGGTGGTGACCTCAACGTTGCACTTGCTCGCGTTGCACGAGCGACAGGCGGGCACGACGTTCGTCAGCGTGTAGCGGCCGCCGCGGGAGATGGGCAGCATGCAGTCCTTCTGCAGCTTGGGCTGCGGCTCCGGAGCGCCGCAGTAGGCGCAGCCGCCCCAGGCGGCGACGAGGGCCGACCACTGGTCGTCGGTGAGGTCGTGCTCGACCTTGCCCATGCGACGCTTCCGGCGACGCGCATAGGTCGCGGCTCGGCTGCGAGACGGCACGATCCGAGCGTAGGGCCGCGGATCGTCCGATCCCGGGATTGAGCAGCCATGATCATCCAAGATTCGTGGGGTGATGGCCCCATCGATCCTTGATGATCATGGAAGGAGGGCGGATATCGACACTCAGTCGCCGAGTAACCACAGGTAGGTGTGCGGGCGCCGCATGTGGGTCGCGACCAGCACGGTGAGCGCGCCACAGATCGCGCGGACGTCCGCATTGCCGGTCTCGTCAGCCCACCGCCTGAGCTCGCTCATCAGAACGACCGTCTGGCCGCGATTGAAGCAGGTGTCGCCGACGGGGTCGATGTGAGCGAGCAAGGGGTAGCGGTCGGCGCGGCCTAGCGGCAGGTGGCTCTCGAGGAGGACCCGAGGCTCACCGGGCAGCGTGTCCTCGACGTCCTGGAGTTGCGCGATGTCGCGGAACCGCTCGTCCCGCACCCGGATCGCGATCGGCACTGGGGCTACGCGTCCTCGTCGTCGAGGTCGGGCGGCGGGAGGAGACCGATGACCTTCAGGAGCTGGACCGTCCTCTTCTCGACCACGACGTCCACCGAGGCGAGGAGGGGGAGGATCTCGTCCGGCGACGCCTGTACGCCGGTCACGTCCGCCGCCCAGACGATCAACGCCTCGGTCTCGACGGAGACGGAGACCGGGACGGGGTCGCCGCCGTCGGGGCGGCCGAGGTGGAGCAGGCCGCGGGCGGGCGGCTCGACGGGTGCGAACCGGAGGGTCGCGTGGTCGCGGTCGTGGAGGTCGATGGAGAGGAACCGCTCCGAGACGGCCGAAGTATCCCATCCGCCGTCGCTGTAGACGAAGGTCGCGAAAGTACCCACGGCCGGCAAGCCTAGCCACAACATAAAAAGACCGCGGCGCAGCACCGGTGTGGGACTGCGTCGCGGCCGACCGGCATCAAAAGTGGTGGAAGCACCTCCGCCGGCACGACACAGCATAGCGCCACATGAGGTCAGGTCGCGCGCCGACGGTGACCGCGCACCTTGGCAAGGTTGCCGCAGCGCTGCATCGAGCACCACCGCCGCTGCCCCGGCCGGGAGGTGTCGACCAGCAGCAGCCCGCAGTCGGCGGCCGCGCAGACCCGGATGCGCCCGGCCCACGGGCCGCTGAACAGGTCGATCGCGTCTCTCGCCAGGGTCGAGAGCGCGGCCGCCGCCGTCGGCGCCTCGAAAGACACGCCCATGCCCGATGGCGTCAGCTGCGGCACCAGCGGGGGCGCCGCGGCGGCCGCGTTCAGCACCGCCACGTCGGAAGCGGACACGGATCGGCCCGCCGCCAGCGACCGAGCCCCGACGGCGATGGCCATGCGCACCGGCCGGGCCGCCGCCAGGTCCGGCCCGCCGGCCGACAGACCGTCGACCGACAGGATGACGCCGAGCCAGTGCGACAGGTCGGCGGGCGTGTGGAGGATCTCCCACACCGCCCAGTCGCCGTCGCCGCCGGTGTGGCTGAAGTCGAGCGAGACGCGGCCGGTGAGGAAACGCCGTCGCACGTCGAGGGGGAGATCGGCCCGTCCTTGCATGACACCACTATAACTGGTTACAGTCCCTCCATGACCCACATCACACACATCAACCCCGAGTCCATGCACTCCAACCCGGCGTTCTCGCAGGTCGTGCGGGTGCCCGCGGGAAGTGACCTCGTCTTCGTCGGCGGCCAGAACGGTGTCGACGCCAGCGGGCAGGTCGTCGGGCCGGACCTCGCGAGCCAGACGCGGCAGGCGGTGAAGAACCTGCTGACATGCCTCGACGCGGCCGGCGCGCAGCCCGAGGACGTCGTGAAGTGGACCATCCTCATCCAGGCCGGCGAGTCGGTCCAAGAGGGCTTCGCCGCGTTCGGCGAGGTGTGGGGGCAGCGCCCGAACCCGCCCGCCATCACCGCTGCTTTCGTCGCCGCGCTGGGTGTGCCCGGCGCGCTCGTCGAGATCGAGGCTGTCGCCGCCGTCGGCTAGCGTGACGGCCATGCCGGACGAGAAGGACACCCTCAAGCGGTACCTGCAGGCTCAGCGCGACGGGTTGCGGTGGAAGCTCGACGGGCTCGGCGAGCGCGACGCCCGCTGGCCCATGACGACCACCGGCACCAACCTGCTCGGGCTGGTCAAACACGTCGGCAGCATGGAGTACGACTACTTCGGCCTGGTCTTCGACCGCCCCAAGCCCGAGCCGATGCCCTGGCTCGAGGACGACGCCGAGGTCAACGCCGACCTGTGGGCGACGGCGGAGCAGTCCATCGAGTGGGTTCTCGCCTTCTACGACCGCGCCGTCGCGCACGCCGACGCCACCATCGACGCCCTCGCGCTCGACGACACCGGCAGCGTCCCCTGGTGGCCGGAGGACAGACGGCAGGTCACGCTGCACCAGATCCTCGTCCACATGATCGCCGAGACCGCCCGGCACGCCGGCCACGCCGACATCGTGCGCGAGCAGATCGACGGCACCGCGGGGCTGCGGCCCGGCAACTCCAACCTGCCCGACCAGGACGCCCAGCGCTGGGCCGACTACGTCGAGAAACTGAAGCGCCTCGCCGAAGAGGCCGGCGCCAAGGGCTGAACCTCAGTCCTGGCCGTGCCACGACCGCCAGAGCGCGGCGTAGGCGCCACCCGCCGCCACCAGTTCGGCGTGCGATCCCAGCTCGACGATCCGGCCGGCCTCCATGACGGCGATCCGGTCGGCGTCGTGGGCGGTGTGCAGGCGGTGCGCGATCGCGACCACCGTCCGGCCCGTCAGCACCGCCGCCAGCGAACGCTCCAGATGCCGCGCCGCCCGCGGGTCCAGCAGCGACGTCGCCTCGTCGAGGACCAGCGTGTGCGGGTCGGCCAGCACGAGCCGGGCCAGCGCGAGCTGCTGCGCCTGCGCCGGCGACAGCTCGACCCCGCCCGCACCCACCGCGGTGTCCAGCCCCACGGAGGCCGCCCAGGACCACGCGTCGACCGCGCGCAACGCCTCCTCCACCGACGCATCCGAGGCCGACGGCCGCGCCATCAGCACGTTGTCGCGCAGCGACGCGCGGAACACGTGGTGCTCCTGCGTCACCAGCGCGACCTCGGCCCGCAGGTCCTCCAGCGACAACGACGCCACCGGCACGCCGCCGACGGTGATCGTGCCGGTCCGGGGCGCGTGCACGCCGGCGAGCAGCTTCCCGAGCGTCGACTTCCCGGCCCCGGACGGCCCGACGACGGCGAGCCGCTCACCCGCCGCGATGGTGAGGTCGATGTCGTGGAGGACGTCGTGGCCCGGCCGGTAGGCATGGCTCACGCCATGCAGCTCGAACCCCTTGTCGACGACGGCGTCAGCCTGCGGCCCGTGCGACTCACCCGGGGCGCTCGCCGGAGCCGCCGACGGCCGCACACCCCGCAGCCGGGCCATCGCCGCGCCGCCGACCTGCAGCTCGTTCAGCCAGAACAGCAGGGTGTCGACCGGGTTCAGCAACTGCTGGGTGTACAGCGTCGCGGCGGTCACCGCGGCCAGCGTGACCACGCCGTCGAGGTAGAGCAGCCCGCCGAACACGAGGGTCGCGACCACCGGCAGGATGAACGACACGTCGACGTGCGGCAGGTACACCGTGCGCAGGTACATGGTGAAGCGCTCGGCGCCGTAGGACGTGGCGATGTCGGACTGGACCCGGGCGAAGCGCCGGTCGCCCAGCCGCAGCGCCTCCACCGTCCGGGCGCCGTCGACGGTCTCGGCCAGTCCTTCGGCGAGTCGCGAGTACGACGCGTTCTCGCGCAGGTACGCGTCGCGCGCCCGGCGCAGGTACCAGCGCGTCGCCACCCCCAGGATCGGCGCGCTCACCAGCGCGAACGCGGCCAGTAGCGGTCCCAGCAGCACCAGCCCGCCGAGCGTCAGCACGATCGTCACGACGCTGAGGAACGTGTCCGGGACCGCGTAGCGCACCGCGCGGGCCAGCAGGTCGACGTCGCGGGTGGTGCGGGTGATCAGGTCGCCGGTGCCGGCTGCCTCGACCGTGCCGAGCGGCAGCGCCAGGACCCCGTCGACGAACTCCTCGCGCAGCTGGGCCAGCACCTTCTCGCCGAGCCGTGCCGACGCGAACATCGCCAGCCCGGTGAGCACGGCCTGCGCGACGACGAAGAAGCAGATCAGCGCCGTGATGCGCCCCACGTCGTCGACGCCGGCGCTGACGTCCTGGACCAGCCGGCCGATCAGCCAGGGCCCGGCCAGCCCGGTCGCCGCGCCGAGCGAGTGCAGGACGACGGCGACCGTCAGCTCACGCCGGTGCCGCAGCGCGAGCCGGCGGGCGTGCCGGCGCACCTCCCGCGCCGTCGCGACCGGCAGGCCGGCCGACGACCCGGCCGACGACCCGGCCGGCGAGGTGCCGCTCATGCCGTCCCCTCCTCACGAGCGACCAGCGCCCGGTAGCGCGGGTCGTCCAGCACCGACGCATGCGTGCCGGTGGCGACCACCGTGCCGCCGTCGACCAGGACGACGTCGTCGGCGTGGTCGAGCAGGATCGGGCTGGTCCCGACGACGACGGTGGTCCGCCCGGCCCGGGCCGCGGCCAGCCGGGCGGCGATGCGCGCCTCGGTGTGCGCGTCGACGGCGCTCGTCGGCTCGACCAGCACCAGCACGTCCGGCGAGCTCAGGACGGCCCGAGCCAGCCGGAGCCGCTGCTGCTGGCCGCCGGAGAACTCCTTGCCGCCCGCGGTCACGACGGTGTCCAGCCCGTCGGGCAGCGCCTCCAGCACGTCGGCCGCCGACGCGACCTCGATCGCGGCGAGCAGCTCTTCGGCGGACGACGACGGCGACAGCTCGCTCCGTAGCGGTCCGGCGAACAGCCGCGCCTCGTTGCCGGACACGAGGATGCGCCGACGCACCTCGTCGAGCCCGGCCGCCCGCAGCGGCACACCGTCCCACGTGACGTCGGAATCCACATAGAGGCCCAGCCGGTCGGCCAGCTCGGCCCCGTCGGCCGGCACCGTGCACGCCACCGCGGTGACACCGCCACCCTTCACGACCAGGCCCGACACCGGGTCCACCAGATCGCCACCCGCCGAGGGCAACCGCGCCGCGCCACCCGGCCCGATCGACGGCGTCAGCGCCAGCAGCTCCACGACCCGGCGCGCCGCCACGAACCCCTTCATCGTCGTGCTCGCGAAGAACGTGACCCGGCGGATCGGCGTCGCCAGGAACACCGCGTACCCGTAGAACGCGACCAGCTGGCCGGCGGTGAGGTCGCCGGCCAGCACCGAGCGCGCGCCGAGGTACACGATCACCGCGACCAGCAGCCCGGGTAGCAGCATGCGCACGCCGTCGAACACCGCCTCGGCACCGGCCAGACGCACACCGGCGTGGCGGACCCGCTGCGACTCCGCGTGGTAGCGCCCGGCGAACAGCTCCTCGCCGCCGATGCCGCGCAGCACCCGGAGTCCGCCGACGATGTCGACGGCGTGCGAGCTCAGTTCGGCCTGCTGGTCGCGTAGCCGCGCCTGCCGGTCGTGCAGCGGCCGCAGCAGCAGGGCGACCGCCGCGACCATGAGCGGCACGCCGGCCAGGACGACCAGCCCGAGCTGCCACGACGTCGCGAGCATGACGGCGGCCACCACTGCGATCGCGACGACGGAGCCGATGCCGCGCGAGCTGAGGTCCAGCACGCGGCCGATCTGCAGCACGTCGGCGACGCCCACGCTCATGACCTCGCCGGCCGACGTCTTGCGCGGCAGCGTCGCGCCGAGCCGGGCCGCCTGCCGGGTGACCAGCTGCAGCGTCCGGTACCGCGCGCCCAGCGCGTTGGTCAGCGCGCACCGGTCCTGCAGGATGGCGGCGGCGGCCTGCAGCAGGCCCAGGGCGAGCACCACTCCGCCCCACAGCACCAGGTCGCCGCGGTCGCGTCCGGTCAGCCCGTCGTCGATGGCCCGGCCGACGCCGTACGGGATCAGCGCCTGCGCCGTCGGCCAGAGGCAGCCCCAGAAGGCGCCCAGCAGGACGACCGGCCACTGGGTGCGGGCCAGCCACAACAGGTACCGGCCGGGCGTCAGGCGGCTCGGCTCACCGGGATCCGCATCGGGGAAGCGCCGCACAAGACAGGGGAGCCTAGCCCGGCCCGCACCCGGCGGCAATGCGATTACCGGCCGCGACCTTGACCGGCACCGACCACAGCACCCACGATCGACGGCGATGGAGAAGATCAGACGCTGGCCGATCGAGTCGTCCGCGGTGCGGACCATGGGCTACGACCCCGAGTCGTCGACCCTCGAGGTCGAGTTCAGCTCCGGCGACGTGTACCGCTACTACAGCGTGGCTCCCGCGGACGTCGAGGCGCTCATCCTGGCCGACAGCAAGGGCACCTTCATCAACCAGGTCATCAAGGCCAGGTACCGGTTCCGGCAGATCACGGGGTGATGAGGGCGTCGAGGGCCGCCGGCACGGGCGGGCGGGGCGCGGTGTCCGGCGTGGCGGCGCGGAAGGCGCTCGGGGCGAGGCCGTAGACCGCACGGAACCGGCGGGAGAAGTGGTAGGCGTCGGCGAAGCCGCACTGCACGGCGATGGCCTGCAGCGACAGGTTGCTCATCCACAGCAGCGGCTCGGCGCGGGCCAGCCGCAGCCGTTCCAGCGCGGCGACCGGGCCGACGCCGAACTGCCGCTGGAACACCCGGCACAAGGTGCTGACGGAGACGCCCGCGGCGGCGGCGAGCTCGCCCAGCGGCACCGGCCGGGCCACGCCCGCGGCCCAGGCGGACCGGACGGCGGCCATTGCGGCGACGACGGGTCGCGGCAGCCCGCCGTCGGCGCCCGGATCCGAGGACGGCGACGGCGGCGGCGCGAGGAACGTCAGCACCAACAGGCGCAGCGTCTCCGCGGCCTGCTCGCGCCAGGCCGGGGGACAGGCCGCGCCGAGCCAGAGCAAGTACTGGCAGAGCGCGCCCATGGGATCGGGCCGGCCGCCGAGGTCGCGCACGACCGGCCACATCGCGCCGTCCAGCCCGGACCCCGACAGCGTGAAGTGCACGTACGCGTGCCGGGTGGGGCGGCGCGGGTCCCACCGGAACGAGTCGCGCATGCCCGGCCGGACCAGCAGCAGCGTGCCCGGCGCCAGCGGCACCCGCATGTCGTCCCAGTGCCAGGTCGCACTGCCGGACAGCAGCCAGACGAACTCGTAGGTGCGGGCGTCGCGCGGGCCGAACGTCGAGCCCGGAGGGTAGTCGGCGACGGCGGGCCCGAGGCGGGACACCAGCCCCACCTCGAACCCGCCGGAGACCCCGGACCCGAACGCAGCGACCTCAGCGGTCACAGCCACCGTCGCGATCGGGCCGGATCCGCGGAGTGCGCAGCTGCTCGACCCCCTTGTAGGCATACGGGTCGTCGCCGGCCACCAGCACGACGTCGCGGAAGTCGGCCTGCGCCATGTTCTGGCCCTCGTACGGCAGCGCCCACGGCAGCAGCGACTCGGCACTCATGTAGTGGTCGGCCAGCGCCCGCCGGTAGCCGTGCGCGCCGGTGTTGGGCAGCGACTTGTGCAGCAGGTAGCCGTTGAACAGCAGCACCGACCCGGCCTTCAGCTCGACCGGGACGGCGTCGTCGTCGGTCCACGGGAAGTCGTAGGACTCGACGGTGCAGTCGTAGCGCGGGTCGTCGTGCTCGCGGTTGGGGTAGATGACGCCGCGGCGGTGCGAGCCGGGCAGCACCCAGAGGCAGCCGTTCTCGACGGTGGCGTCGTCGAGAGCGATCCACGCGGCGGTCAGCGAGCGGTCGCGCGTGGGGATGAACATCTCGTCCTGGTGCCAGGCCTGGCCGGGCTTCCCCTCGGCCTTGACGAACAGCATCGACTGCATCGCCTTGACGTTCGGGCCGATGACGCGGGTGAGCGGACCGACGATGCCGGGATGGCGCATCGTGTCGAGCATCAGCGACGACAGCTTGTGCGGGTAGTGGATGCAGAGGAACCGGCGGATCACTTCGTCGTCGGTCTCGTCCGCGGAGGACGCGACCGCACCCTCGATGGCGCCGAGCTCGCCGCGGCAGATCCGGGCCGTCTCGGCTAGCAGTGCGTCGAGTTCAGCGCGGCTCAGCACGTCCGGCAGGATGGCGAATCCGTCCTGCTCATAGCGCTCTTCCAGGACACCTGGCGCCGAGACATCGACGGCGGGCAGGACGACGGCGGCAGCTGGGGTGACGGTCACGGCACACTCCCGAGGACGAGGGACGGACGACACCAGCGTGGCGTCGTCCACCCCGCCGCGGCCATGGCTCCACCACGCAGCATGATGGCGAATCCTGTCACAACGACTCCTTGCGCGCTATGCCTTGACGATTCGCGAAACGTGCGCGTAATCTCGACGCCACCGTACCTAATACGTATGAATTGGAGGACGGGACGTGCCACCCCAGGGGCGACGACGCCGGCCGACCCAGGTCGACATCGCACGCCGCGCCGGCGTCTCGCAGGCCACCGTCTCGCTGGTCATCAGCGGCGGCGCGGCCAGCGACCAGATCGCCGCGTCGACGCGACAGGCGGTCCTCGCGGCCGCGGCGGAGCTCGGCTACGCGGTCAACGTCGCCGCCCGCAGCCTCAAGGGCGGCCGCAACCGGCTGCTCGGCCTCTACACGTTCGAGCCGGTGTTCCCGACCGATCTGCGCGACTTCTACTACCCGTTCCTGCTGGGGGTCGAAGAGGAGACCGCGTCCCAGGGCTACGACCTGCTGCTGTTCAGCTCGGTCACCTCGTCGCCCGACCGGTCCATCTACGCCGGCGGGACCAATCGGCTCAAGCTCGCCGACGGCTGCGTCCTGCTCGGCCGCAACGTTCGCCGCGAAGAGCTGAACGCGCTGGTCCAAGAGGACTTCCCGTTCGTCTTCATCGGCCGCCGCGAGGTCGACGAGGGTGAGATCAGCTACGTCGGGGCCGACTACGTCGCCGCCACCAGCGCCATGGTCGCCGAGCTGCACCGCCTGGGCCACCGGCGCATCCTCTACCTGCGCGCCATCGAGGACACCGAGCCCACCCGCGACCGCGAGCAGGGCTACCGCGAGGGCCTGGCCGCCGCCGGCCTCGAGGTCGACGAGCGGCTCATCCAGGGCCTCGCCGACCCCGCCGACCTGTCCGCCGAGCACGTCCAGCACTGGATCGGCGCCTACGGCGTCACCGCGATCCTGGTCGAGCCGACCGAGGACAACCGGCTGGTCGACGCGCTGACGGCGATGACCGACGGCGAGCGGGTGCGTTTTCCCGAGGACTGCTCGATCGCCCTGCTCGGTGAGCCGCCGTCGTGGACGCCGGAGCTGCGCGACTGGACCCGGTTCTCGCTGCCGCGGGCGGAGATGGGGCGCGAGGCGGTGCGCATGCTGGTCGACCTGCTCGGCGACCCACAGTCGTCGTCGCGCCAGGTCAGCATCCCGTGCACGTTCTTGCCCGGCGACTCCATCGGCCCGGCCCCTGAGGCGGCCGCCCCGTGATCAAGCTCATCCTCCGCCGGCTGCTCATCGGCGTCTTCGTCATGTGGGGCGCCGCCTCGCTGATCTTCGTCATCGTGCGCGTCGCGCCGGGCGACCCTGCCACTGTCATGCTCGGCCCGGACGCCGACCCGGAGCAGGTCGCGCGGCTGCACGAGACGCTCGGACTCGACCGGCCGATGTTCGCGCAGTACCTGAGCTTCCTGGGTGACGCGGTCCGGCTCGACTTCGGCGACTCGCACCGGCTCGGCCGCCCCGCCATGGAGGCGGTGTTCGACCGGCTGCCGGCGACCATCGAGCTGACCCTCGCCGCCACCGCGATCGCCGTCGTCGTCGGGCTCACGCTCGGCCTCGTGGCGGGTGGCCGGCCGGGTGGCGTCGTCGACCGGGTCGTGTCGGCGGCCACCATCGCGCTGCAGTCGTTCCCGACGTTCTGGGTCGGCATCATGCTGATCCTGGTGTTCGCGCTGGGCCTGCGGCTGCTGCCCAGCGCCGGGGTCGGAACCCCGCAGCACATGGTGCTGCCGGCGGTGACGCTCGCGCTGCCGTTCACCGCCATCGTCGCCCGGCTGACCCGCAGCTCCGTCGCCGAGGCGATGCGCGAGCCGTACGTGCAGACCGCCCGGTCCAAGGGCCTGACCGAGCCGCAGGTGCTGGTCGGCCACGCTCTGCGCAACTCGCTGATCCCCGTCGTGACGGTGGTCGGCTTGCAGATGGGCGCGCTCATGGGCGGCGCCGTG
This sequence comes from Jiangella mangrovi, assembly GCF_014204975.1. Classification (NCBI taxonomy): domain Bacteria; kingdom Bacillati; phylum Actinomycetota; class Actinomycetes; order Jiangellales; family Jiangellaceae; genus Jiangella; species Jiangella mangrovi. The sequence goes on along the minus strand of NZ_JACHMM010000001.1, from coordinate 607,865 downwards.
ATCGTCGAGAACGTGTTCGCCTGGCCCGGACTCGGGTCGCTGGTCGTCGACGCCGTCGCCAACCGCGACTACGCCGTCGTCCAGGCCGTGACGCTGCTGATCGCCGGCATCGTCATGGTGCTCAACCTGGTCGCGGACCTGCTGTACACCCAGCTCGATCCGCGCATCCGGATGGAGGGCGCGTCGTGACCGCCACCGCCACCCTGTCCGCGCCCCTGGCCACCGGCAAGCGGACCAGACGCCGCGCCGGCTGGCTCGGCACGGTCCCCTACGTCGTCATCGGCCTGTACGTGCTGGTGGGGATGGTCGGGCCGCTGCTGCTCGACTACGACCCCGTCCACACGCCGCTCGAGGACCGGCTGCTCTCGCCGGGCTCGACGACGGCCGACGGCGGCACGGCCTGGCTCGGCACCGACGACCTCGGCCGCGACGTGCTGGCCCAGATCGTCTACGGCGCCCGCACGTCGGTGCTCATCGGCGTCGCGACGGTGGGCATCTCGAGCGTCGTCGGGCTGCTGCTCGGCGCCGTCGCCGGATTCGCGCGCGGCTGGCTCGACGCCGTCCTCGCCCGCATCTTCGACGTGCTGCTGGCGTTCCCGGCGATCCTGCTCGCCATCGTCATCGCGGGCGCCTTCCAGCGCAGCGTCCTGCTCGTGGTGGTCGCGCTGTCGGCCACCGCATGGATCTCGTTCGCCCGGGTCACCCGCAGCGTGGCCCTGTCCCTGCGGGAGCGGGCCTGGGTCGACGCGGCCCGCGTGCTCGGCGTCCCGAACCGCTCGATCCTGTGGCGGCACGTCCTCCCGTTCACCGCCGGACCGATCGTCGCGCTGGCGACGCTCGAGTTCGCCCTGGTCGTGCTGGCCGAGGCGGGCCTGAGCTTCCTCGGCATCGGGCTGCCCTCGTCGACGGTGTCGTGGGGCCAGACCATCGCCAACGGCAAGACCTACCTCGAGACGGCGTGGTGGATCTCCACCCTCCCCGGCATCGCGCTGTCCCTGCTGATCATCAACGTCGGGATCCTCGGCGACCAGCTGACCGCCCGGTACGGGCGCGGACGCCGCGACCCCTGAAGCACACACGAAGGAGCCAGACCCATGACCCGATCCAGGGGCCGCCTCGCGGCCGTCGCCGCGGCCGCCGCGCTGCTGCTCGCGGCCTGCTCGACGACGTCGGGCGGCGGTGACGACACGGCCGACGCCGGCGACTCCGGCGAGGCGGCCGGCGGCGACGTCGTCGCTGCCGGCACGTACCCCATCGAGAGCCTCGACCCGCACGGCGCCCAGGGCGCGTCCACCGGCACCCAGTTCGCCGGCCAGGCGATCTTCAGCCGGCTGGTCCGCCCCGCGCCCGACGGCTCGCTGACCGGCGACCTCGCGGAGTCGTGGGAGCCGAACGCCGACGTGACGGCGTGGACGTTCACCCTGCGCGACGACGCCACGTTCAGCGACGGCGAGCCGGTGACGGCCGACGACGTCGTGGCCTCGTTCGAGCGGATGATCACGCTCGACGGCCCCAACGCCGGCAACTTCCCCGAGTACACGATGACGGCCGCGTCGGACACCGAGGTGACCATCACCGCGCCCGCTCCCGACGCCGCCGTCCCGGGCAAGCTGCTCATCTTCTACGTCATCCCGGTCGGCGTCGCGCCCGACGACACCGCGTTCTTCGCCGAGCCGGTCGGCTCCGGGCCGTTCACCGTCGGCGCCTTCACGCCGGGCGACTCGCTCGAGCTGGTGCCGAACGAGAACTACTGGGGCGACGTCCCGCAGGTCGACTCCGTCACCGTCCGGAACATCCCGGAGCTGTCGGCCCGGCTGACGGCGCTGCGCACCGGCGAGGTCGACGTCGTCTGGGGCATCCCCGACGACCAGCTCGGCGCGCTGCAGGGCGAGGACACGCTGACCGTCGAGACCGTGCCCAGCACCGCCGTCTACACGATGTGGTTCAACTCCTCGATCCCGTCGCTGACCACGCCGGAGGTCCGCCGGGCGCTCTGGCAGGCCGTCGACTTCGACACCATCATCTCCACGCTCTACCCGGAGACCGGGACGCTGGCCGAGGCGCCCGTCTCGCCGCTGGTGCTCGGCTACTCGCCGCAGGAGCCGGTCGGCTACGACCCCGAGGCGGCCCAGGCGGCGCTGACGGCGGCCGGGTTCGACTTCTCGCAGTCGCTGCGCCTGCAGTTCGCCAACGCCGAGTTCCGCCCGTTCATCCAGGCCGTCGTGTCCGACCTCGCCGAGATCGGCGTCACCGTCGAGCCGCTGGAGAAGGAGCAGGCCGTCTTCACCGAGGACCTGCTGGCGCTGAACTGGGACATCAACTTCCAGCAGCTCGCCACGCCGACCTACGACGCTGCCAGCAACCTCGGCCGCCTCTACACCTGCGCCGCCGGCCGCAACGGCTACTGCAACCCCGAGCTCGACGCACTGCTCGCCGCGGCCGGCGGCTCCGCCGACGAGGCCGAGCGGACCGACCTCTACGGCCAGGCCAGCGAGATCATCTGGCGCGACGCGGTCGGCATGTACCCGATGGCCGTGAGCCTGGCGTACGCCTGGAACAGCGACCTCGAGGGCTTCACGCCCGACCCCAGCGGCCTGCCGGACTTCTCGACGGTGACGGTCTCGGGCTCGTGAGCGACGTACGGACGGCGCGAGCCGGCGGCTCCCCGGTGGCCCAGCACGAGGCGTTGCTGCAGGTCGACGGGCTCACCGTCGACCTGCCGGGAACGCGCGGGGACCTCCGGATCGTCGACGGCGTGTCGTTCGACGTGCCGGCCGGCACCACGGTCGGCCTGATCGGCGAGTCCGGCAGCGGCAAGACGATGACCGCCAACGCGATCATCGGGCTGCTGCCGGACGGCGCCGGCACCGGCGGCCGGCTGCTGTGGCGGGGCGAGGACCTGCTGCACGCAGGCGCCGGTCGCCGGCGCAAGGCCCGCGGCCACGAGATCTCGATGATCTTCCAGGATCCGCTGGCCGCGCTGAACCCGACGCAGCGCATCGGCCGGCAGGTCGGTGAGATCCTCCGGCGCGACGGCGTCGGCCGCGGCGAGGTGCGCCGGCGGGTGGTCGAGCTGCTCGACCGCGCCGGCGTGCCGGACCCGGCTTCGCGGGCGGGGAACTATCCACACGAGTTCTCCGGTGGGCTGCGGCAGCGGGCCATGATCGCACTGGCCCTGGCCGGCAACCCCTCGCTGCTGCTCGCCGACGAGCCGACGACGGCGCTCGACGTCACCGTCCAGGCCCGGATCCTGACATTGCTGCACTCGATCCAGCAGGACGAGGGGCTCTCGATCCTGCTGGTCAGCCACGACCTGCGGGTCGTCGCCAACGTGGCGTCGCAAGTGGTGGTCATGTACGCCGGACGGGTCGCCGAGCGCGGCCCGGCACCGGCGGTGCTGCGCCGCCCGGCCCACCCCTACACGAAGGCGCTGGTCCGCAGCGTGCCGGCGGTGCGCACGAAGACCGCGCTCGCCGACCCGCTGCCCGGTGCGCCGGCCACCCCGGCCAACCGCCCGGCCGGCTGCCCGTTCCACCCGCGCTGCCCGATCGCCCAGGACCGCTGCCGGAGCGAGGTGCCCGCCGTCCGCGAGGTCGCGCCGGGCCGGTTCAGCGCCTGCCACTTCGCCGAGGAGGTGCTCGCCCCATGAGTCTGCTCGAGATCCGCGACCTGCGGGTGACGTTCGGGCGACGGCGCGATCCGTTCGTCGCCGTCGACGGCGTGAGCCTCGACGTCGGCGCCGAGCAGACCGTCGGACTGGTCGGCGAGTCCGGCTCGGGCAAGACGACCGTCGCCCGCTGCGTCGCCGGGCTGCAGCGCCCCGACGCCGGCACCGTCACGTTCGAGGGCCGGGCGCTGGACCGGGTCGGCCGCCGTCCGTCCCCGCTGCAGCGCGCCGTGCAGATGGTCTTCCAGGACCCGCGCTCGTCGCTGAACCCGCGCATGAGCATCGACGCGATCATCGGCGAGTCCTGGCGCACGCACCCGTCGGCGGCGCCGTCCGGCGACCGGCGCGCGGCCGTCCACGCACTGCTCGCCGACGTCGGCCTCGACGCCGACGTCGCGTCCCGCCGTCCCGGCGACCTCTCCGGCGGGCAGTGCCAGCGGGTCAGCATCGCCCGGGCGCTGGCCGTGCGGCCGCGGCTGCTGGTCTGCGACGAGGCGGTGTCGGCGCTGGACGTGAGCGTGCAGGCACAGATCCTGCGGCTGCTGGTCGACCTGCGCCGCACCCACCACCTGGCCATGCTGTTCATCTCGCACGACCTCGGCGTGGTGCACCAGATCGCCGACCGCGTCGCCGTCATGCGCCGCGGCCTGGTCGTCGAGGAGGGCCCGGCCTCCGACGTGCTCGGCGCGCCCCAGCACGAGTACACGCGGGCGCTGCTCGACGCCGCCCTCGACCTCGACGACGCCGGATCGGTGACCGGATGACCACTCCCGCACCCTCCGGCTGGAACACCTGGGACGTCCGCACCCACACCGGCATGACCCACCTGCCGTCGGGCCTGCGGGTCCGCTTCGGCCTGCTCGACGCCGCGGGCACGCCCGTGTTCGACGGGTTCACCTGGCGCCACGGCCTGGTCCGGCTCGGCCACCACACCGTCGACGGCTCGTTCGCCGAGGTCACGGTCGAGGTCGACGGCGTCGAGCTGCGGCTGGCCATGGCCGGCGGCCCCGGCGACGAGCTGTACGTGCGCGCCGAGTCCGCCGGCATCGTCGTCGTCGACTGGCCGGAGACGCCCGGCTGGCGACTGGACCGCGACGGCGACGACGTCCTGATCGCGCCGCTCGCGTCCGCCGCGAAGGCCGGCGACGCCGGCGCCGTCGTCGAGGAGCACCGGGCCGCCGCGGACGCCGTCCGCCCCCGCTCCGCAGGCTGGTACGGCACCGCCGCCGACGCGCTGACCCGCGCCGTCACCTGGAACACCATCCACGCGCCGGACCTCGACCGCGTGCTGACCCCGACGTCGCGCGACTTCGTCTCCGTCGAGCGGCAGGGGTTCTACGGCACCTGGGCGCTGCACGCGTGGGACACGTTCTTCACCGGGCTGGTCGCGAGCGTGGTCGACCGCGACTACGCCCGCGGCATCCTGGCGCAGATCCTGCCGTTCGCCGACGACGCCGGGATGATCCCGAACCGCGTCAGCGACGAGCGCGGCACCACGTGGGACCGCTCGCAGCCGCCGGTCGGCGCGCTGACCGTCCTCAACGCGTACCTCGCCGGCGGGCTGTCCGACGAGACCCGCGACCGGCGCCTCCTCGAAGAGACCTTCGACGGACTGCTGGCCTGGCACGACTGGTGGCCGGCCCACCGCCGCGGCCCGTACGGGCTGCTGGCGTGGGGGTCGGACCCGATCGACGGCGACCCGGAGTCGGCCACCCTCGACCGCACCAAGCGCGAGTCCGGCCTGGACGACTCGCCCATGTACGACGAGGCCACGTACGACCCGGCGACGCACACCATGGACCTCGCCGACGCCGGGCTGAACGCGCTGCACGTCGCCGACGCCGAGGCCCTGGCCACCATGGCCGCGATCCTCGGCGACGACGCCACGGCCGCCCGGCTCACGGCCGAGGCCGACGACGCGCGCGCCACCGCCGCGAAGGCGTTCTGGGACGACGACGCGCACGCCTACCGCAACCTGCGCGCCGACGGCAGCCACGACCCGCACGTCTCGCCGACGCTGCTGTACCCCCTGCTCGGTGGGTTCCCGGACGAGGCGACAGCGCGGGACATCGCCGACGCCCTCCTGCAACCCGGCGTCCTCGGCGGCGACCGGCCGCTGCCCAGCGTCGCCCGCAACGACCCCGGCTTCGCCGCCACCTACTGGCGCGGCCGCATCTGGGCGCCCATGGCCTACCTGGCCGTGCAGGGGCTGCGCCGCTACGACCTGCGCGACCACAGCCGCGCGGTCAGCGGCGCCCTGCTCGGCCTCTTCCTCGCCGAGTGGGACACCCACAGCGCGGTCCGCGAGAACTACCCGGCCTTCGACGGCGAGGACCTCACCGGCTTCCAGCAGCGCTCCGACGGGCTGATGGCCTGGGGCGGGCTGCTGGCGCACCTCGCGTTCGGCGAGCTGGCCGAGGCACGGACCGACGGCTGGCGCTTCGCCCACCCCGGACGACCGGCCGAGCTGAGCAACCTGCCGCTCGGTGACGGCCGCCTCACGGTGACCGCCGGCGATCGGCTCGTGGTCACGCTCGACGGCGCCGTCCTGCTCGACGCCGCACCGGGCGTCGTCGTCACCGCCTACCGGCGCACGGCCGACGAGGTCGGCGCCACCGTCACCGGCACCGGGGACGTCCGCGTCGCCGTGCCGGGCACCACCAACGGCGAGCCGGAAGTCGTCACCGTCGACGGCGGCACCCGGCGCGTCCAGTTCGTCAGAGAGGGATCCCCCGCGTGAGCAGTGAGACGGCAACGACGACCGACATCCTCGTGGTGGGCGGTGGGCTCGGCGGCGTCGCCGCGGCCCTCGCGGCACTGCGGCGAGGCAGGTCCGTCCTGCTCACCGAGGAGACCGACTGGATCGGCGGCCAGCTGACCAGCCAGGGCGTCCCGCCGGACGAGCACGCCTGGATCGAGCAGTTCGGCAGCACCCGCACCTACCGCGAGCTGCGCGAGAACATCCGCGCCTACTACCGCACCTGGTACCCGCTGACCGACTGGGCCCGCGAGGCCCGCGACCTCAACCCCGGCCAGGGGAAGGTCAGCCGGCTCTGCCACGAGCCGCGCGTCGGCGCCGCCGTGCTCGAGGCCATGGTGGCGCCCTGGATCGCAGCCGGCCGGCTGCGCATTCTCTACCGGCACCGCCCGGTGGCCGCGAGCGTCGACGGCGACCGCGTCACCGCCGTCGTGGTCGAGGGTCCCGACGGCGTCCGGGTCGAGATCCGCGCGCCCTACGTCCTCGACGCCACCGAGCTGGGCGACCTGCTGCCGCTCACCGGCACCGAGCACGTCACCGGGTTCGAGTCGCGGCACGACACCGGCGAGCCCAGCGCGCCCGACGAGGCGCAGCCGGACAACATGCAGGCGTTCTCGTGGGTGTTCGCGGTCGAGCACCGCGCCGGCGAGGACCACACCGTCGACCGCCCCGCCGGGTACGCCGCGTGGCGCGAGTACCAGCCGCCGAAGTGGCCGAACCCGCTGATCAGCCTGCGTGCGCCGGACCCGCGGACGCTGGAGCCGTTCGAGCGGGCCTTCGTCCCCAACGGCGACACCGGCCCGGTCGTCGCCGACCAGAGCAAGGACCCGGGCGACCGCGAGCTGTGGGCGTTCCGCCGCATCGTCGCGCGCTCGGTGTTCCGGCCCGGCTTCGCCGACAGCGACGTCACCGTCGTCAACTGGCCGATGATCGACTACCTGCCCGGCCCGCTCATCGGGGTCAGCGACGAGGAGCGCGACAAGCACCTCGCCGGCGCCCGCGAGCTGTCGATGTCGATGCTCTACTGGCTGCAGACCGAGGCGCCGCGGCCCGACGGCGGCACCGGCTGGCCGGGGCTGCGGCTGCGCGGCGACGTCATGGGCACGACCGACGGCCTGGCGAAGGCGCCGTACATCCGCGAGTCGCGCCGCATCCTCTCGCGGCGCCGCGTCGTCGAGCAGGACCTGTCGCTGGCTGTGCGCGGCGACGCCGGGGCGGTCGAGTACCCGGACTCCGTCGGCGTCGGCATGTACCGCATCGACCTGCACCCCTCGACCGGCGGCGACACTTACATCGACGTCGCCAGCAGCCCGTTCCAGATCCCGCTCGGCGCGCTGGTCCCGCAGCGGGTGCGCAACCTGCTGCCGGCCGGCAAGAACATCGGGACGACGCACATCACCAACGGCTGCTACCGGCTGCACCCGGTCGAGTGGAACGTCGGCGAGGTGGCCGGCGCGCTGGCCGCGCACTGCCTGGCCGGTGGACTGGAGCCGGGCCAGGTGCACGAGTCCGGTGACCGGCTGGCCGCGTTCCAGGACGACCTGGCCGCCGACGGCGTCGAGCTGGCGTGGCCTGCGATCAAGGGGTACTGACATGAACGGCCGAGACCTGCTGAGCGGCGTCATGGTCCCGCTCGTGACGCCGATGAGCGCGCCCGGCGAGCCGTCCGCCGCCGCGGCGTACGACCTGCTCGCGGCGCTGGCTCGGGCCGGCGCGCGCAGCCTCATGCTGTTCGGCAGCAACGGCGAGGGCCCGCTGCTGCCCACGTCCGCCCTGACGGAGTTCGCGGCCGGTGTCGCGGCGCGCTGGCGCGAGCTCACCGGCGACGGTCCGGTGCTGGTCAACGTCACGGCCGCGGGGACGGCCGAGGCGCTGGAGCGGGCCGCCGCCGTCCGCCTGGCCGAGCCGGACGCCGTCGTCGTCAGCCCGCCGATCTACTTCCGGCACCGCGACGACGAGGTGGTCGCCCACTTCGCCGCGTTCGCCGGGCTCGGCGTGCCGGTGGTCGCGTACAACGTGCCGAGCTACAGCGTGCCGATGACACCCGCGGTGCTCGACGAGGTGCTGGCGATGCCGCACGTCGTCGGCATCAAGGACAGCTCCGGCGACCTCGCGCTGCTGGGTCACCTGGTCGCCGCGGCCCGCCGCCGTCCCGACGTCGGGGTCAGCCAGGGGTCGGAGACGCAGCTGGTCGCCGGGCTCGAGGCGGGCGCCGACGGCATCGTGCCCGGCATCGCGAACCTCGCACCGGTGCTCTGTACCGAGCTGTACGACGCGTTCCGGTCCGGGCGCATGGCCGCCGCCGACGCCGCGCAGGAGACCGCCGACCGCGTCCTCGCGCTGCATACCGTCCGCCGCGGCGTGCCCGCCGTCAAGGCCGTCCTCGCCGCCCGCGGCCTCTGCCCGCCGCACGTCGCGGCCCCGTTCGTCCCCGCGAGCCCGGCCGAACGCGCCGGGCTGCTCGACCTGCTCGCCCCGCTCGACGCGCACCTGATCACCCCCCGTTGATCCAAGGAGAGCCCGTGGAACACACCCCGATCAGCCGTCGCACCCTCGTCCTCGGCGCCGCCGCCGGCACCGCCGCGATCGGCGCGCTGGCCTCGCCCGCCGCCGCCCTGCCTCGGGCGGCGACGGCCTCGGCCGACACCGGCGACTTCCACGAGTCGCTGGTGTTCCAGGCCGGCGACGACGGCCTCGCGGTCTTCCACGTCTTCGGGCTGACGACGACGGTGGCCGGCTCGGTGCTGGCGTTCTCCGAAGCCCGCATCACCCAGCACGACGCCGACCCGCACCACATCGCCGTCCGCCGCAGCCGCGACGGCGGCCGCACCTGGGAGCCGCTGCGCTACGTGCGCCGCTCCGACGGCGTCCAGTCCTTCATCAACCCGACGCCGCTGGTCGACCGCGAGACCGGGCGCATCTTCCTGTTCCACGCCGAGTGCTTCCGCGACGCGGGCAACACCGGCGGCTCGCCGGACAGCTCCCGGCTGTACGTCGTGACCAGCGACGACGACGGCGAGACGTGGTCGTCGCCGACCGAGCTGACCCAGCTGTTCGACGGCGACCCGAACGGCCAGACGCTGCACATGCCCGGCCCGGGGCACGGCCTGCAGCTCGCCGACGGCCGGCTGATGCTGCAGGTCTGGCACCGCAGGGCCATCGCGTTCCCGGTCGCCGAGCGGCGCTACGGCGTCACCGTCATCCACAGCGACGACGGCGGCGCCACCTGGCAGGCGGGCGGCGGCGTGCCGCTGGACGGCGCCTACCCGCTGAACGAGGCCCGGTTGATCGAGCGGCCCGACGGCTCGCTGGTGGTGCTCGGCCGGTACGCGTCGGGCGGCACGCACCCGCGCATCACGTCGGTCAGCACCGACCGCGGCGCCACCTGGTCCCCGCCCGTGCTCGACGCGGCGGCCCGGCCGGTCAACGCGATCGACACCGGCATCGTCCGGCTCAGCGGGCTGGGGGAGCGCGAGGACAGCCGGCTGGTGTTCTCGCGCACCGACTCGCCGACGCGCCGCAACATGACCGTCTCGATCTCCTACGACGAGGGCATGAGCTGGCCGTACAGCCGCGTCCTGACCGAAGGCCCGGCGTCGTACTCCGACACCGTCGCGCTGCCGGACGGGCGCATCGGCGTGCTGTACGGCCGCGAGAGCCAGCCCGGCGTGACGACCAGCTTCTCGCGCGACATCGTGTTCGCGACCTTCGACCTGGCCTGGCTGACCGGCGGCGCCGACACCGGCCGCCGCGGCCCGGCCACGCGCCTCGGCTTCGAGGTCGAGGACCTGCCGTCGACGACGTCGCCCGGCCTGACCGTGGTCCGGACGGCGGACGCGGCGGCTAGTGGCGGCGCCGTCGTCGAGGTGCGGGCCACCGACTACGGCCAGTACCTCGAGGCGACCATCGAGATCACCCGCGGCGGCCAGTACGACCTGTACGCGCGGTTCCGGCACCAGGCGAACGCCGGCGTCGTGGTCATCGACGTCGACGGTGAGCGGCTCGGCGGCCCGTTCGACACCTCGACGGTGTCGGTGCGCTCCTTCAAGACCGAGCGGGTGGGCCGGGTGGCGCTGGGCCGGGGGACGCACACCGTCCGGTTCACCGTCGTCGACAAGAACGTCGACGCCAGCGGCGTGCGGTTCGCTCCCGACCTCATCGGGCTGGTCCTCGCGTGATCTGATGGGAGCATGGCGAAGCCGACGCGCTGGCTGTCCGAGACCAAAGAGGGCCACTCGCAGTGGTACATCGAGCGGTTCCGGAAGCTCGCGGCCGACGGCGCCGACCTGACGGGTGAGGCGCGGCTGGTCGACGCCATGCTCCCTCGCGGCGCCCGCGTGCTCGATGCCGGCTGCGGCACCGGGCGCATCGCCGCGGCGCTGCATGCGCGCGGGCACATCGTCGTCGGCGTCGACGTCGACCCGGCGCTGATCGAGGCGGCGCGGACCGACTACCCCGGCCCGCGCTACCTCGTCGCCGACCTCTCCGAGCTGGACCTCGGCGAGACGTTCGACGCCGCGGTGCTGGCCGGCAACGTCATGGTGTTCCTGGCACCGGACACCGAGACCGAGGTGCTGCGCCGGGTGGGCGCGCACGTCGTGCCGGACGGGTTCGTCGTCGCCGGCTTCCACGTGAACCGGCACCTCGCCCTGGCCGACTTCGATGCGGCCGTGCACGAGGCCGGGCTGCGGTTGGAGCACCGGTTCGCCACCTGGGACCTGCGCGCCTGGCACGACGACGCCGACTTCGCGGTCAGCGTGCTGCGGCACCGGGCGGGCCGGTCGAGCTGAGTGGCGGCGGGCGGAACGTCCCCTGGGCGTACGGCGACGGCGCCACGATGACGTGCCGGCCGTCCTGCACCTGGTGCACGAGGTGCGCCTGGGCGATGGACGGGTCGGCGGTGTCGTCGGGGTAGGTCAGCGCCGACTGGCCGGGGCTGCCGAACCAGTAGGCGCCGCTGACCCCGCGGTACACCAGCGTGCGCAGCTGCTGATTGACGGCGGCGGTGTCGTGCGGGTTGGCGACCTGCCGCCAGGCCTGCGTGAGCAGGTGGACCATGTCGTAGTGGATGCCGGCGCCGGAGCGGCCCGGGTCGCTGTGGTGCGCGCCGGCGAACTCGTGCGCGAACCGCCCGGCCAGACCGTCCTGGTAGGTGCCGATGACCGTCGCCCACGACAACCCCTCGGCCAGCGCGCCGGCTCGCTCGAGGAAGCCCGGCACCGACGGCGCGTAGATGGCGTAGACCAGCGCCTGTGACCCGGTGGCCCGGAACCGGCGCAGGAAGTCGAGCAGGCTCGGCTCGACCCACGTGGCGACCATGACGGCGGCCGGGTCGCGCTGCCCGATGACGTCGAGGACCTGCCGCCAGCCGGGCCGCAGGAAGTCGACCCGCTCGACCTCGACCCGCCAGCCGGCCCGCTCGGCGGCCTCGTGCGCCTGCGCGGTGAACGTGGTCAGGTGCGGGTCGGTGGAGTCGACGACGAGCAGCTCGCGGCGGTGCGGCCGCCACGACCCGGACGCCTCGAAGTCACGCAGCGCCCGCACGAACCCGACGCCGTAGCGGCTCTCGGGCGCGCACACCTGGAAGACGTTGCCGAAGCGCACCGGCTCCTCGAGCACCAGCGACTGCGCGCTCTGCGACGTCGCCGAGTGCAGGACCGGGCAGCCGTGGTCCGCGGCCGAGGCGAACACACCGGCGAAGTCGTGCCGGGCCAGCGTGTAGCCCAGCGTCACGGCGTCGACACCGCGTCCGACGAGGTCGTCGATGCCCCCGGCGAGCGACGTGAGGTCGGCGAGGTCGGCCTCGACGGCGACGTGCACCAGCTCGTGCCCGTCGACACCGCCGTGGGCGTTCACCTCGCCGACGGCCAGCTCCGCCGCCCGTCGCCGGCCCTGGCCGTCGGCGGACAGCCGGCCCTCGGCGGGATACACGCCGCCGATGACGATCGGGTGCTTGCGCACCGGTCTCGGCCCCGGCCGGGCCGGCGCCGTCGTCCGCCGTGACACCGCCGCCTCGAGCCGCTGCACGCCGATGGCCGCCAGCCCACCGGCGCCGCCGGGGATGGGCAGCACCAGCAGCCGGGCGTCGACCGCCGTCGACGCCGCGGCCGTGCGGGTGGGCACCTCGAGTTTGGTGAGCAGCCGCTCGACGTGCGTGGCCACCGTCCGGCGCGCCGTGCGCAGCCGCGCCGCGATCTCGGTGTTCGTCAGCCCGCCCGCGACTAGCGTCAGCACCTGCAGCTCGCGCCAGGTGAGGCCGTACGGCGCGGGCGCGGCCTCGGTGGTCACCTCGGCGACCGGGCGCGGGCCGGCGGACCAGACCGGGGTGACGCCGACCGCCACCACCCGGCCCGGCCCGCCGCTCCACAGGAACGCCGCCGGCTCGCCGGCCGCCGCCGCGGCGTGCACGTACGTCAGCAGCGCGGGGTCGGCGTCCGGCCAGCCGCGCGGCGCGCTGCTGAGCACGTCGCGATCGTCGACGCAGGCCCAGCGGGTCGCGTCGGCGGGTGCGCCGAAGACGCGTGCCATGGTCGGATGATAGGCCGGGCCGGCGCGGTTCAGGCCGCCCCGGCGGCCCAGCTGGAGTCGGCCGGCGGCGGCTGGGTGCCGCGCACGTCGGGCAGTGCCATGCGCGCGTGGTCGTCCTCGTCGTCGACCCAGACGGCGGCGATCTCGTCGAGCGTGGCGAACCAGACCCCGTCCTTCGACGAGATGTGCTCGATGAGCCGCTCGTACCAGAGCATGTGGTGCGCCTGCCCGACGATCTGCGGGTGCACGCAGGTGGCGTAGACCGGGTTCTCGACCCGCTCGTAGGCGTAGTCGAAGATGTCGCGCCAGCGCCGGAAGATCGACTCGGTGTCCTGCATCCCCGTCGACGTCCCGGTGTAGGCCAGGGGCGGGAAGTCGTCGAGGTACCAGTTCACCGGGATCTCCAGCACGTGGCTGGCCTTGCCGGCGACATTGCCCTGCTCCCAGTTCACCTGCCAGCGCTGCGGGTGGTACGGCACCAGGTCGCGGGCCATGAGGCTGCTGTCGTAGGTGAAGCCGGACTCCTCGATGATGTCCAGCGTGTTCTCGCTGTAGTCCCAGTAGGGCGAGCGGTACCCCGTCGGGCGGACGCCGAGGACCCGCTTGAACGACTCGAACGCGAGGTCGACCAGCCGGCGCTCGGTGTCGCGGCTGATGGCCGGCGGGATCTCGTGGTAGTAGCCGTGGTGGCCGAACTCGTGGCCGCCGTCGAGGATCTTCTTGCACCACTGCGGGAAGGTGTCGACGGAGTGGCCGGGCGTGAACCAGGTCGACTTCACACCGTAGCGCTCGTACAGCTCGAGCAGCCGCGGCACGCCGACCTCGGCGCCGAACTCACCGCGCGACATGAACGACGGGCTGTTGCGGTTGAACGCGCCGAGCCACAGGCACTGGGCGTCGAAGTCGGTGCCCAGGTTGACGGCGATCTTCTTGCCCTCGGGCAGCTGGAGGTGTCCCATCGGTGTCTCCTTCTGGATCGACGAGATCAGAGGCTGAGGTGCGACGGCCAGGTCTTGTAGAGGTCGGACCGGCGGCGGCGGTCGCGGTAGGTGGGCGCGGCGCCGGTCTCGCGGTTGATCGCCAGCAGGTCGAGGTCGACGATGCCGCGGACCACCGCCTCGGTGTTCGCGGTCGCCTCGGCGACGATCCCCTTCGGCGAGAAGATCGCGTCGCAGGGGCTGAGGATCGAGCTCTGCGCCCAGCCCAGCGGCAGCGGCGCGCCCGGTGCCCCGCCGGTGCTGCAGTGCACGACGTACACCTGGTTCTCGACGGCGCGCGCCTGGGCGGAGTGGCGCACCCGCCAGAAGCCGTGCTCGGTGAACGTGTACGACGGGCTGAGGATGATCTCGGCGCCCTGCTCGGCCAGGGTCGCCGCGCACTCCGGGATCTCCGCCTCGTAACAGACGTTGAAGCCGACCCGGGCGAACGGCAGGTCGAAGGCCTCCAAGACGTCGCCCTCGGACGTGTGCCAGTCGGCCTCGGCCGGGAAGATGTGCGTCTTGGCGTGCTTGACGACGTCGCCGTCGGGCGTGAACAGGTGGGCGACGTTGAGGAAGCGGTCGCCGTCGGCCACCAGGTGCGACCCGGCGACGATGTGCTGGCCGTTGCGCCGGGCCAGCCGCGTGAACAGCTCCAGGTAGTCGTCGGTGTAGCGGTCGATCCGGGTCAGCTCGGCGATCGGCAGGTCCTGCCACCCCGGCAGCGTCGTGAACAGCTCGACGGTGAACAGCTCCGGGTAGACCACCAGGTCGGCGCCCCGGCAGCCGGCGAGGAGCCGTTCGGTGTGGGCGGCGAACCCGCCGAAGCTGTCGACCGGCTGGACGGCGAAGTTGACCGCGGCGATGGAGACGTTCCTGGCCATGTGACCTCCCTCGTGGACGAGTGGAGGCCAGCGTGCGCGCTCGCCGTCGCCGCCGCGTCGGTCAGATGACCGACGACGGCGTCAGCAATCGACCGGCAGGCGCGGGCTACACCTGGATGCCGCGGGTGAGGGCGCCGTCGACGACGAGGTTGGTGCCGCTGATGCGCCGGGCCACGGGGCTGGCGAGGAACACCACGGGAGCGGCGACCTCTTCGGGCGTGCCCATGTGGCCGGTCGGGTTCAGGCCCACCGCGGTGCTGTACAGCTCGGGGTTGCCGGTCTCGATGCTCGCCCAGACGCCGCCCTCGAAGTAGGTGTTTCCGGGCGAGACCGTGTTGGCGCGGATGCCCTTCTCGGCCAGCTGGAGGGCCAGCCCGCTGATGTAGCCGAGGATGGCGGTCTTGGCCGTCCCGTAGGGTCCGGAGGCGAAGTCCGACTCGCGCCCGGACACGCTCGAGATCGCGATGATCGACGGCGACGAGGACCCCTCGAGGTGCGGGAGGGCGGCGCGGACCAGCCGGACGGTGTGCATGACGTCGACGTTCAGGCTGAGCTGCCAGTTCTCCTCGGTGTCGGGGATGGCGAGCGCGCTGACGTTGGCCACCACGGTGTCGAGTCCGCCGAACGCCGCGGCCGACTCGTCCACCCACGCGGCCAAGGCGTCGCCGTCGCCGACGTCGACCACCGTGCCGGTGACGTTGCCGCGGGCGCCGAGCGCCTCCTGGGTGGCGCTCACGGCGTCGGCGGTGCGCCCGCAGAAGCCGACGGTGGCGCCCTCGTCGAGGAACGCCCTGACGATGGCCCGTCCGATGCCGCGGGTGCCGCCGGTGACGAGGACGCGAGTGCCGCTGAGCTGCAGATCCATGGCTGGCCTTTCAGTGGGGGAGGAGGGTCAGAGCGTGGCGGCGCGGTCGCGCAGGTCGGCGTGGATGCCGCCGAACGCGTCGGCGGCGGGCAGCAGCGACTTCGCGGCCTTGACCACGACGCTGTAGTTGGCGTCGACGACGTTGGCGATCGGCACCTCGGCGAGCTGCGAGCACAGCTGGTAGGCGTCCATGGTGTGCAGGCCGTAGAGCTCGGCGACCCAGTGCACCAGCTCGGCGTTGCCGATGCGCCAGGAGTCCTCGAGCGGGCGGCTCGACCCGACCGTCATCCAGTGGGTGTCGTCCTCGAGCCGCGGCCAGCCCGGCGCCCCGCCCTTGACGAGGTCGACGATGAGCGTGGTGGTCATGGCGCCCTCGACGGCGGTGCCGCAGGCCTCGCCCTCTCCCTGGCGGTAGTGGCCGTCGCCGACGGAGAACAGGGCGCCCTCGACGTTCACGCCGAGGAACACCGTCGTGCCGGCGCGCATCTGCGGGGTGTCCATGTTGCCGCCGAAGCGGTCGGGCACCAGCGAGGAGCGCACCTCGCCGCCGGCGGGAGCCACCCCGACCGTGCCGAGCATGGGCGCGACCGGCAGCTCGATGCGGTGGTCACTGTGCCGGGCCGCGAACGCCACCGTGTTGCGGTCGCGGTCCAGCTCGTAGATCCAGGTGGTGTCGGGCAGCGGGTCCTGCAGGGTGACGACGCGGTCGGTGCTCGTCATGCCGCCGAAGAACGGGATGGCCGCCGAGGCGCCCCAGTCGCGCGCCGGTTCGAGGTCGACCAGGTGCAGCACCAGGGTGTCGCCGGGCTCGGCGCCCTCGACCCAGAACGGCCCGGTCTGCGGGTTGACGAACCGGAGGTCGACCTTCTCGCTGGAGAGGTCGTCGGTCGAGCGCAGCACGCCCCCGAACGCGTCGTCGGACCAGAGCCGCAGGGCGGTCCCCGGTGTGACGCGCATGGCCGGAGCGGCGCCGCCGAAGGTGTAGGCGTACTGGTCACGGGAGGGCGTGTACTCGACGACATCCATTTCCGGAAAATATCTCAGCCCGGTCGGAGCCGTACATGGTTGCGGCCTAGATCCTCGATCCGGGCCACGCCGAGCAGCGCGAGCGTGGTGGCGGCCTCCTGCAGCAGCAGGTCGGCGGCCCGCTGCACCCCGCGCTCGCCGCCGGCCATCAGGCCGTAGAGGTAGGCCCGTCCGACGAGCGCCGCGCGGGCTCCGAGGGCGACGGCGGCGACCACGTCGCTGCCGGACAGGATGCCGCCGTCGACGTACACCTCGGCGCGGTCGCCCACCGCGTCGGCCACCTCCGGGAGGATCTCGAGCGGCGTCGGCGCGCGGTCCAGCTGCCGGCCGCCGTGGTTCGAGACCACGATCGCGTCGGCGCCTCCGTCGACGACGGCTCGGGCGTCGGCGACGGTCTGGACGCCCTTGACGATCAGCGGCCCGGGCCAGGCCGACCGCAGCCAGGCGAGGTCGTCCATGGTCGCCGACGGGTCGAACATGCGCGCCACCAGCTCGGCGACGGTGCCCTCGAACCGGTGCAGCGACGCGAACTCCAGCGGCTCGGTGGTCAGCAGGTCGACCCACCAGGCCGGGTGCCGGACCGCCTCGGCGACCGTGCGCGCGGTCAGCGACGGCGGGATGGTGAGGCCGTTGCGGGCGTCGCGCAGGCGCGGCCCCGGGACCGGTGTGTCGACGGTCAGCACCAGCGCCTCGTAGCCGCTCTCGCGGGCGCGTTCGACCAGGTCGCGGCTGGCCGCGCGGTCGCGCCACAGGTAGAGCTGGAACCACCGGCGGCCCTTGGGTACTTCGGCGGCGAGCCGCTCGATGGACGTCGTGCCCATGGTCGACAGGGCGTACGGGAGGCCGGTCCGGGCCGCGACGCGGGCGACGGCCGGCTCGCCCTCGGTGTGCATCATCCGGGTGAAGCCGGTCGGTGCGAAGACGAGCGGCGCCGACGAGGGAGTGCCGAGGATCGTCGTCGAGAGGTCGACGGACGACACGTCCTGGAGCACCCGCGGCAGGAACTCGACCCGGGCGTAGGCCTGCCGCGACCGGCGCAGCGCGAGCTCGCGGCCGGCGGCGCCGTCGGTGTAGTCGAACACGGCCCGCGGCGCCCGGCGCCGGGCCAGGGCCCGCAGGTCCTCGACGGAGGACGCCCGCGCCAGGCGGCGGTCCGTGAGGCCGAGCGGCCCGGCTCCGGGCTGCAGCAGCGGCCGCAGCTCGGACCAGCGCGGCCGGCGGCGAGCGGTCATTCCGGCGGGCTCCCGATCAGCCCCGCGCGCCGTGCCGGGCGGCGATCTCGCTGATGGTGCCGGCGAGGTCGACGTCCTTGCCGGTCACTCCGCCCTCGGAGTGGGTGACCAGCGTGAACGTCACCTTCGTCCAGCGGATGTCGATGTCGGGGTGGTGGTCGGCCGCCTCTGCCGCCGCCGCGACGTCGTCGACGATCCGGATTCCCGTGGAGAAGTCCGGCGCCTCGACGGAGCGGGCGATGGCGGACGTGTCGCCGGACCATCCGGGCAGCCCCTCGAGGGCCGCCCGGACGCCGTCGTCGTCGAGCAGAGTCATGAAGTCATTCTGCGCGCCCCTGAGGGACTTGCGCCTCCTCGAGCTGGTCGCGGCGGAAGATCTTGCGGCCGAGCCAGGTGACGGGGTCGAAGGACCGGTCGACGACGCGCTCCTTCATCGGGATGATCGCGTTGTCGGTGATGTGAATGCCCTCGGGGCACACCTCGGTGCAGCACTTGGTGATGTTGCACAGCCCGATGCCGGCCTGCTCGCGGGCCAGCTGGCGGCGGTCGTTGGTGTCCAGCGGGTGCATCTCGAGCTCGGCGTAGCGCAGGAAGAACCGCGGACCCGAGAAGGCCGGCTTGTTCTCCTCGTGGTCACGGATGACGTGGCACACCGTCTGGCAGAGGAAGCACTCGATGCACTTGCGGAACTCCTGGCCGCGCTCGACGTCGACCTGCTGCATGCGGTAGGCGCCGTCGGCCGGCCGCGGCTGCGGCGCGAACGCCGGGATCGTCTCGGCGACCCGGTAGTTGTACGAGACGTCGGTGACGAGGTCGCGGATCACGGGGAAGGTGCGCAACGGCGTCACCGTGATCGTCTCGCCCTGCTCGAACGTCGACAGCCGGGTCATGCACGCCAGCCGCGGCTTGCCGTTGATCTCAGTGCTGCACGAGCCGCACTTGCCGGCCTTGCAGTTCCACCGCACGGCGAGGTCACCGGACTGCGTCGCCTGGATGCGGTGCAGCGCGTCGAGGACCACCTCGCCCTCTTCGACGGGGACGGTGTAGTCCACCAGCTCCCCGCCGGTGGCGTCGCCCCGCCACACCCTCATCTGCAGGTCGTATCCCACTTCAACGCCTCCTCGGCGGTCACACACTGGTCTCTAGTTGAAGAGCTCACGCAGGTCGTCGGGCATCTGGGGGAGCGGCTCGCGGGTGATGCCGACGCCGTCGCCGTCGACCCGGCAGTGCAGGTTGACCTTGCCCCACGAGTCGTCGGTGGCCGGGAAGTCGTCGCGCGTGTGCCCGCCGCGGCTCTCCGTGCGCTCCAGCGCCGCACGGGCGATGCACTCGCTGACCCGCAGCATGTTGTGCAGGTCCAGCGCCAGGTGCCAGCCCGGGTTGTACTGCCGGTGCCCCTCGACGCTGAGCCGGGTGATCCGCTCGCGCAGCGAGGCGAGGTCCGTGATCGCCTGCTCCATCTCGTCGGCGGTCCGGATGATGCCGACCAGGTTGTGCATGACCTCCTGCAGGTCGTGCTGGACCGTGTACGGGTTCTCGCCGCCCTCGATGCCGAACGGCGCCAGGGCGTGCTCCGAGGCCGCGCTGATCTCGTCGTCGCTGATCTCCGGGCGCTGCTTCAGCCGGGCCGCCGCGTAGGCCGCGTTGAGCCCCGTCCGCCGGCCGAAGACCAGCAGGTCCGACAGCGAGTTGCCGCCCAGGCGGTTGGCGCCGTGCATGCCGCCGGCCACCTCGCCCGCGGCGTACAGGCCCTGGACCGCGGACTCGCCGGTGTCGGGGTCGACGGCGACGCCGCCCATGACGTAGTGGCAGGTCGGGCCGACCTCCATGGGCTCGGCCGTGATGTCGACGTCGGCCAGCTCCTTGAACTGGTGGTACATCGACGGCAGCCGGCGGCGGATGTACTCGGGCGTGCGGCGCGACGCGATGTCGAGGAACACGCCGCCGTGCGGTGACCCGCGCCCGGCCTTGACCTCGGAGTTGATGGCGCGCGCGACCTCGTCGCGGGGGAGCAGCTCCGGTGGCCGGCGGTTGTTCGTCTTGTCCTCGTACCAGCGGTCGGCCTCCTCCTCGGAGTCCGCCGTCTCGGCCTTGAAGAACTCGGGGATGTAGTCGAACATGAACCGGCGGCCCTCGCTGTTGCGCAGGACGCCGCCGTCGCCGCGGACCGACTCGGTGACCAGGATCCCCTTCACCGACGGCGGCCAGACCATGCCCGTCGGGTGGAACTGCACGAACTCCATGTTCACCAGGCTCGCGCCGGCCTCCAGCGCCAGCGCGTGGCCGTCGCCGGTGTACTCCCACGAGTTCGACGTCACCTTGTACGACTTGCCGATGCCGCCGGTGGCGAGCACGACCGACGGCGCGTCGAAGGCGACGAACCGGCCGGACTCGCGCCAGTAGCCGAACGCGCCGGCGATGCGGCCGCCGGTCGTCACCAGCTTCGTGATGGTGCACTCCATGAACACCTCGATGCCGAGGGCCACGGCGCGCTGCTGCAGCGTGCGGATCAGCTCGAGACCGGTGCGGTCGCCGACGTGGGCCAGCCGGGCGTAGCGGTGGCCGCCGAAGTCGCGCTGCGAGATCAGGCCGTCGGGCGTGCGGTCGAACAGCGCGCCCCACTCCTCGAGCTCGCGGACGCGGTCGGGCGCCTCCTGCGCGTGCAGCTGGGCCATGCGCCAGTGGTTGAGCATCTTCCCGCCGCGCATGGTGTCGCGGAAGTGCACCTGCCAGTTGTCCTCTTTCCACACGTTCGCCATGGCGGCGGCGATGCCGCCCTCGGCCATGACGGTGTGGGCCTTGCCCAGCAGCGACTTGCAGACGATGCCGACCTTCGCCCCCGCGTCGTGGGCCGCGATGGCGGCGCGCAGTCCGGCGCCGCCGGCGCCGACCACGAGGACGTCGAAGCTGTGGCGTTCGATTTCAGCCATGGTGGTAGCTCATGCTCCTCAGAAGAACCGCGGGTCGGACCAGGTGCCGGACGCGACCATCCAGATGTAGAAGTCGGTGAACGCGACCCACACCAGCGACGCCCACGCGAGCTGCGCGTGCCGGCCGTTGAGCACCGACACCATGCCCCAGGCGCGGTAGCGCACCGGGTGCTGGGAGAAGTTGCGCAGCCGGCCGCCGATGATGTGCCGGCACGAATGGCACGACAGGCTGTAGAGACCCAGCAGGACGGCGTTGACCACGAGGATCAACGTGCCCAGGCCCATGTGTCCCCATTCGCCCTCGGGCGACTTGAACGCCATGACCGCGTCATAGGTCAGCAGCACGTTGTACGCGAGCGCGACATACAGCGCGTACCGGTGGATGTTCTGCAGGATGAGCGGGAATCGCGTCTCGCCGGTGTAACGGCGGTGCGGCTCGGCGACGGAACAGGCCGGCGGCGACATCCAGAACGACCGGTAGTAGGCCTTGCGGTAGTAGTAACAGGTCAGCCGCAGGCTCAGCGGGATCACGAGGATCAGCACCGCCGGCGAGAACGGCCACCAGTCGCCCACCCAGGTGCCCAGGTGGCTGGAGCCCTCGACGCACTCGGTGGTGACGCACGGCGAGTAGAACGGCGTCAGGTAGGGCTCGGCGAAGTAGTGCTCGCCGGAGAAGGCCCGGTAGGTCGCATAGGCCACGAAGGCGAGCAGCACCAGCGCCGTGAACGTGGGGTAGAGCCACCAGCGGTCCGTACGCAGCGTGCGGGCTGCGATGCGGGCCCGGGTCGGAGACTTGATTCCGGTAGGGGCGGCCATATCTCTTGTGCGCTCTTTTCAGAGGACGGGCGGGACGGGGAACGAACGGGCCTCACGCGACAGCGGGTTTGGGTTGCCGAAGCACGCTTCTCAGCTGAGGCTCAGGAGGCCGGCTCACGCGACGCGGCCGGTCATGGGGCACGCCGGTCGGGGGCACCCAGGCCCTCGTCGTCCGCGCCGGCCCACATGCTGCGGTCGTACGGCTCGTCGGGCACGATCTCCAGCTGCCGGACCGGATGCGGTCCATGGCCGGGCTGGGGGTCGCCGAGCTCGTCGAGGTCGTCGCCGAGCCGTGCCACGTCGCTGACAAGCCGCCGGACGCCGAGGGTGTCGCCGTAGTGCAGGCGCAGGGTGGCCACGGCCGAGTCCAGTGCGGACACGGCTTCAGCCACGGCGGCGCGGCTCTCGTGCACTCCCATCACAGCCTCCCGCGAGCGTCGGCGGTCGCGATAGGCCGCAGCCTGGCACGGGTCCCGGCGCGAATCCAGGGGTTGGCGGCGATGGGATGAACGTCACATAGCCGCACCCTTGATTTTCTGGACGATCATGTTGTGAAATTCGCGCGGCCATGCAAAGACATGGTTGCAAAGAAGTCTTGGGAAGCGCTAGCGTCCCGGTATGCCCGAAGCGCCCCGGCGCCGCATCGACGCGACCACCCTGCGCGGTCTCGCGCACCCGCTCCGCGTGCAGCTCTACGACGCGCTGGTCACCTACGGACCTGCGACGGCGACCATGCTGGCCGAGCGGTTCGGCGAGAGCAGCGCCTCCACCAGCTACCACCTGCGGCAACTCGCCAAGCACGGCTTCGTCGAGGAGGACCCGGTCCGCGGCGTCGGGCGCGAGCGGTACTGGCGCGCCTATCCCGGCGGCAGCCGGCTCGACCGCTACGACCTGTCCGACGGCGCCAGCGGCGAGGCCGCCCGGCTGGTGGTCGACGAGTTCCAGCGCGCGCAGTCGGCCCGGCTCGAGCACTGGCTCGCCGTCGGCTACCAGCAGGTGCCGCGCGAGTGGGGCGCGGCGACCATGAACGCCACCTCGCATCTGCGGCTGCGGCCCGAGGAGCTGGCGCGGCTCAGCGCCGAGCTCACCGCCGTCGTCGACGCCTGGCAGGACCGCGTCGCCGACCGCGACGCGGTCGACGGGGAGCGGATCGTCGAGGTACAGGTCCGCACGTTCCCGGTCGCGGCGCAGGACGTCCCGTGACGGTGGCGGCCCGCGAGGGACGCGGGCTCGGCCCGGCGTTCACCCGGCTCTGGGGCGCCGCCCTCGGCAGCAACCTGTCCGACGGGTTCGCGGCGACGGCCGCGCCGTTGCTGGCGGCGAGCCTGACCCGCGACCCCGTCGTCATCTCGCTGGTGGGCGTCGCGCAGTTCCTGCCGTGGCTGCTGCTCGGTGTGCCGTCCGGCGGCGTGGTCGACCGGTTCGACCGGCGCCGGGTCGCCGCCGTCGCCTGCGGGGTCCGGGCCGTGGTCGCCGCCGTCGTGTGCGTGCTCGTCGCCACGGACCACATGGCCATCGCCGTGCTGATCGCCGCGGTGTTCGTGTTCGGCGCGTTCGAGACCATGGCCGACGGATCGGTGCAGGCCATGGTGCCGTCCATCGTGGGCCGCGACGGCGAGGGCGGCGACGGCGTGGGCGGCGACGGCGTGGGCGGCCGGCTGGTCCGGGCCAACAGCCGCATCCAGGCCACCGAGGTCGTGGCGCAGAACTTCGTCGCCGCGCCGCTGGCCGGCGTGCTGTTCGCGGTGGCCGCGGCGCTGCCGTTCGTGCTGCACTCGGCCGGCTACGTGCTGGCCGCGGTGCTGGCGCTCATGCTGCCGCGCAGCGCCGCGCGCCCGCCCCGTGGCGCCGAGGAGCCCAAGGAGAAGGTGACCCGCCGCTCGCTGGCCGAGGGCTTCCGCTTCCTCGCCGGCCACCCGGTGCTGCGCCGGCTGTGGACGGTCAGCATCCTCCTCGCGCTGTTCAACGCGCTCGCGCAGGCGGTGTTCGTCCTCTACGTGCTGGACCTGCTGGGCGTGCCGACGGCCGTCTACGGCGCGTTCGCCATGGCCGCCGCCGTCGGCGCGCTGCTCGGCGCGGTGGTCGCGCCGCGGCTGGTCCGGCGGTTCGGCCGCGGCCCGGTGATGGTCGCCTCGGTCCTGCTGACCGGGACGTCGTACGCGCTGTGCGGGTTCGTGCCGCACGCGGCCGCCGCCGGCGCCGGGATGCTGCTCGTCGGCGCCGGCGTGGCGACGTGGAACATCGTCAGCGTCACGGTCCGGCAGGAGCTGGTCCCCAGCCGCCTGCTCGGGCGCGTCCACGGCGCCTGGCGCACGCTCGGGTGGGGCCTGATCCCGGTCGGCACGTTCATCGGCGGACTCCTGGGCAGTACCGACCTCCGATTGCCATTCATCGTCGGCGGAATGGGCATCGCCATAGCGGGATTGGTGGTCCGCCGTTCGCTTCTTGTCCTGCCGGACGGCGATTGAACAGGAGAATTTCCGGGAACGTTCGTGTCCGATCCGTTGTGATTTCGTAGCCTGCGGCCCCAGTTGGGTTTCGGGTCGGTAACAGCGCGTCCCCCCACCTTGTGTGTACGTCAGTAGCGGTGATGGTGTTAGCCCCACTCTCATTCTGCGATCCTTGCGATCCGACACACGAGGAGTCAGACCTTGACCACCAAGCGCAGGGGTATGGCGGTCTTCGCCGTCCTCACGGCAGGGGCGCTGGCGCTCTCTGCATGTGGCGGCGGCGACGACGACAACGAGTCCGGCGGCAGCGACAGCACCGAGTCCCCCGCCGAGTCGAGTGGCGACCCCATCACGGTTGCCTCCGACGCGGAGTTCACGTCGTACAACGGCAACTCCGAGACCGGTAACGGCACCTGGAACGCGTTCGTGCTCAACGGTGTCCAGGACGGCTTCTGGGACTACGGTCCGCAAGGCGAGATCGTCCGCAACGAGGCCTTCGGCACGTACGAGACGACCTCCGAGGACCCGCTGACGGTCCACTACACCTTCGCCGAGGACGCCGTGTGGTCCGACGGCGTGGCGATCGACTGCGACGACCTCCTGCTCGAGTGGGCGACCCAGGGCGCCGGCTACGAGACCGCGGAGATCGGCGAGGACGGCAACCCGATCCCGCTGTTCCGCGTCCCCGGCACCACCGGCTACGACCTCGTGGCCAAGCCGACCTGCCAGCCCGGTGACAAGGAAGTGGACTACGTCTACTCCGAGCCGTTCGCCGACTGGCAGCAGGTGACGAACACCAACATGCTGCCGGCCCACATCGTGGCCGAGCAGGCCGGCATGACGCCGGAGGACCTCGTCACGGCGATCCAGAACGACGACCTCGAGGCCCTCGCGCCGGTCGCGGAGTTCTGGAACACCGGCTGGGACATGGAGCCGGGCGCGCTGCTCGACCCGGCCGTGCTGCCCTCCTCGGGCCCGTACGTGATCGACAGCTGGGAGGCGGGCCAGTCGCTGACGCTCGTCGCCAACGAGAACTACTACGGCGACGCCCCGGCGACCGACACCATCGTCGTCCGGTTCATCCCGCAGGACCAGCAGGTCCAGGCGCTGGCCAACGGCGAGGTCGACGTCATCGCCCCGCAGGTCAGCGTGGACCTCGTCCAGGCGCTCGAGGCTCTGGGCGACCAGGTCACCATGATCACCGGTGACGAGATGACGTGGGAGCACCTCGACTTCAACCAGACGCCGGGTGCGGTCATGGAAGACCCGAACCTGCGTCAGGCGTTCGCCATGTGCGTCCCGCGCCAGCAGATCGTCGACAACCTCATCGCCCCGGCCAACCCCGAGGCGGTCGTCATGAACCTGCGCGAGTTCTTCCCGTGGGACCCGGAGTACGACCAGGTCGTGGGCGCTGCCTACGGCGGCGAGTACGACGAGCCCGACATCGAGGGCGCCAAGGCTCTGATCGACGCCGCCGGTGCGGCCGGTACCCAGGTCCGCATCCTCCGGTCCGACCCGAACCCGCGTCGTGCCGACACGGTCGCGGCCATCAAGGCCTCGTGTGACCAGGCCGGCTTCGAGATCGTCGACACCCCGACCCCCGACCTGGGCGCCGGCATCACCGACGTCACCAGCTACGAGGTCGCGCTGTTCGCGTGGGCCGGCTCCGGTGTCCTGACCTCCGGTGCCTCGCTGTACCGCACCGCCGAGGGCCAGAACCCGTACGGCTACTCCAACCCCGACGTCGACGCGGCCTGGGACGAGCTGGTCGTCACCACCGACGAGGCTCGCCAGGTGGAGCTGCTGACCGAGATCGAGACCAACCTCTGGGCCGACCTCTTCAGCATCCCGCTGTACGCGCACCCGGGTGTCACCGCGCACGCTCCGGACGTCACCGGCGTCCAGCAGAACTCCGCGCAGACCCAGGTGTCGTTCAACATGGAAGAGTGGGCACGCAGCTGACCGATGCCGGTCCGGCCGGGAATCCCGGCCGGACCGGCCCGATGGCACGGGCCAGGGGCCGCAACGCCCCTGGCCCGAGCCTTGCGCCGAGGTGCCCGTCCCACCACGATGGGGCCTGAGTGCGCTGACCTGACGAGGGTTGGACCTGATCTGATGACTGTCGACGGGCTGGTGTAGCCATGCTGGTCTTCATCGTGCGCAGGGTGATCATCTCCTTCTTCATCCTGCTGGCCGCGACGTTCGTGATGTACCTGCTCACGGCGAACTCGGGTAATCCCCTGGGTGACCTGCAGGAGTCACGGGCGCCGAACCGCGAGGCGCTGATCGAGGCGCGCATCCGGCTGCTGAACCTCGAGACGCCCGCGCCGCTGCGCTACTTCATCTGGCTCAAGGGCGCCGCGGGCTGCCTGGTCCCCTTCGTGATGGAGTGCGACCTCGGCCAGAGCATCATGGGCCAGGACGTCACCGCCCTGCTCAGCGTCGCGTTCACGCAGACGCTGCAGCTGGTCCTCGCGGCCACCGTGCTGGCCATGGTGCTGGGCATCACCGTCGGCATCGTCACCGCGCTGCGGCAGTACAGCGGGCTGGACTACACCGTCACGTTCAGCGCCTTCCTCTTCTTCTCGCTGCCGATCTTCTGGGTCGCGGTGCTGCTCAAGGAGTACGGCGCGATCCGGTTCAACGACTGGCTCGCCGATCCGACGGTCCCCATCACCGTGGCGGTCGTCCTCGGCGTCATCAGCGGCCTGTTCTGGATGATCGTCATCGCGGGCGACCGGAACAGACGCATCACCACGTTCGTCGCGGCGTTCGTCGCCTCGGCCGGCGCGCTGTGGCTGCTCTCCGAGACCCAGTGGTTCGCCGACCCCGGCCTCGGCATCGTCGTCATCGCGGTCACCTCGGTGGGGCTGGCGTTCCTGACCACGGCCGTCGTGGCCGGGTTCACCTATCGCAACGTGCTGTACTCGGCGCTCGCGTCGGCCGGCGTCGGCATCGTCTGCCACTTCGCCCTGAGCTCCGTCCTCGAGGATCCCAGCACCCTCACCCTCGTGCTGCTGGCAGCGGTGACGGTCGCCGTCGGCGTGGGCATCGGCTACGCCATCGGCGGGTTGCAGCGCCGGCAGGCCATCCAGGCCGCCGTGCTCACCGGTCTCGGCACCGGCGCGCTGCTCTTCCTCGACCGCCTGCTGGGCGCCTGGAGCAGCTACTCCGACCGCGTCAACGGACGCGTCATCGCGACCATCGGCGCGCGCACCCCGAACTTCGAGGGCACGTACTGGGAAGAGGGCCTGGACCGCGCCACGCACCTGGTTTTGCCGACCATCGCCATCGTGCTGATCTCGTTCGCCACCTACACCCGGTACACCCGGTCGAGCATGCTCGAGGTGCTGAACCAGGACTACGTGCGCACCGCCCGGTCCAAGGGCCTCGCGGAGCGCGGCGTCATCGTCAAACACGCCTTCCGCAACGCGATGATCCCCATCACGACGCTCATGGCGTTCGACTTCGCGGGCGTCCTGAGCGGGGCCGTCATCACCGAGAACGTCTTCGGCTGGACCGGGTTGGGCAGACTGTTCACCGACTCGCTCAACCGGGTCGATCCGAACCCCGTCATGGGGTTCTTCCTGATCGCCGGAACCGCCGCCGTGGTGTTCAACATGCTGGCCGACATCGCGTACGCGTTCCTCGATCCGCGCATCCGGTTGTCGTGAGGAGGACGAAACGATGAGCGACCCCACGACTCCCGGCCCCGGCTCCCAGCCGGCGGCCGCCGCCACGGCGGGCGACGCCCAGGGCATGACCGTCGTCGCCCGGACCCAGGCCCAGATGGTCCGGCGCCGGTTCTTCCGGCACCGCGCCGCCATGGGCGGGCTGATCGCGCTGCTGCTGATCGTGCTGCTGGCGTTCAGCTCCATCGGCTTCGCGAGCATCCCCGGCTGGTGGGACAAGGACTACTTCTCCATCGCCACCGTCGAGAACGGCGGCCGGCCGACGCTCAGCGTCGTCCCGACCTGGCTCGGCGGCAGCGGCATGCACCTCGGCGAGCACCCGTTCGGCCAGGACAACGTCGGCAAGGACTACTTCGCGCTGACCATGCGCGGTGTGCAGCAGTCGCTGACCATCGCGTTCATCGTCGGCTTCGTCGGCACGGTCATCGGCACTCTCATCGGCGCCTCCGCCGGCTACTTCCGGGGCCGCACCGAGGCCATCCTGATGCGCTTCACCGACGTCATGATCACCATCCCGCTGCTGGTCGTCGCCGCCGTCCTCGGCCGCCGCTACGGCAGCTCCGGCATCGTGGTGCTGGGCCTGGTCATCGGGCTGGTCACGTGGACCGGACTGGCCCGGCTGGTCCGCGGCGAGTTCCTCTCGCTGCGCGAGAAGGAGTTCGTCGAGGCCGCCCGCGCGGCCGGCACGTCGGCCCGGCGCATCATCGTCAAGCACATGCTGCCGAACATCGTCGGCGTCATCATCGTCGCCGCCACTTTGGCCATCGCGGCGGCGATCCTGCTCGAGGCTGCGCTGTCGTTCCTGGGCTTCGGCGTGCAGGACCCGGACACGTCGCTGGGCAAGCTGATCAGCAACTATCAGACGGCGTTCTCGACCAGACCCTGGCTGTTCTGGTTCCCCGGCGTGTTCATCATCGCGATCGCCCTGTCGGTGAACTTCATCGGCGACGGGTTGCGCGACGCCTTCGACCCTCGACAGAACCGGGTGCGTGACTGATGACGACTCCAGGCATGCCGATCGGCGCACCGCTGCCCGACCCCGCCGCGGGCGGCATCGACCAGCCCGCCGTCACCGAGTCCGCGGCCGAGGTGCACGTCGCCACCAAGCTCGACGAGACCGCGGGCCCCGGCGAGAAGGAGGTCCTGCGCGTCGAGGACCTCACCGTCTCGTTCCCCACCGACGACGGCCTCGTCCGCGCCGTGCGGGGCGTCTCGTACGCCGTCCACGAGCGCGAGGTCCTGGGCATCGTCGGCGAGTCCGGTTCGGGCAAGTCGGTGTCGTCCATGGCGGTCATGGGGCTGTTGCCCAAGTCCGCGCGCATCGCCGGCAAGATCCTGTACCGCGGCGACGACCTGCTGAAGAAGTCGGCGAAGCAGCAGCGCGCGCTGCGGGGCAAGAAAATCGGGATGATCTTCCAGGACCCGATGACCGCGCTGAACCCCGTCTACTCCATCGGCGACCAGCTCGCCGAGGCGGTGCTGTCGCACGAGATCATGCCGCGCAAGAAGGCGCTGGCCCGGGCCGAGGAGATGCTGGCGCTGGTCGGCATCCCGCAGCCGAAGCGGCGCCTCGACAACTACCCGCACGAGTTCTCCGGCGGCATGCGCCAGCGCGCAATGATCGCCATGGCGGTCATCAACAACCCCGACGTCATCATCGCCGACGAGCCCACCACGGCCCTCGACGTCACCGTCCAGGCGCAGATCCTCGAGACGCTGGTCCAGGTGAAGGACGAGGTCAACGCCGCCATCGTGCTCATCACGCATGACCTCGGCGTGGTCGCGGGCATGGCGCACCGGGTGCTCGTCATGTACGCGGGCAAGCCGGTCGAGATCGCCGAGACCGACCGGATGTTCTACCACCCGCGCATGCCGTACACCGCCGGGCTGCTGGGGTCCATTCCGTCGCTCGAGGGCAGCGGCTCCGGCTCACGGCTGCGGCCCATCGTCGGCACCCCGCCGTCGCTGATCAACCTGCCGAAGGGCTGCCCGTTCTCGCCGCGCTGCCCGCTGGCCACGGACGTCTGCCATGAGTCGGAGCCGCCGCTGGCCTCCGTCGACGAGCTCGGCCACGTCGCGGCGTGTCACCATTGGGACAAGCTCGCCGAGGTCGACGACCCGACGGTGTTCTTCCGCACTGAGAGCGAGGCGGTCTGACATGGTGACCTCCACGGAGACCTCGCCCCAGGCGGCGTCCGAGGGCGCCACCGGGCAGCACCTGCTCGACGTCCAGGACCTCGTCATGCACTTCCCGGTCTACGGCGGCGGCCTGCTGCGCCGCGTCGTCGGCCACGTCCAGGCCGTCACGGGCGTCTCCCTGCACGTCGACGCGCGCGAGACCCTGGGCGTCGTCGGCGAGTCCGGCTGCGGCAAGTCCACCACCGGCCGGGCCATCCTGCAGCTGCACAAGCCGACGTCCGGGTCCGTGGTGTTCCAGGGCAAGGAGCTCACGAAGCTCGACGCCCGCGGCATGAACGAGGTCCGGCGCGACCTGCAGATCGTGTTCCAGGACCCCTACGCCTCGCTGAACCCGAAGATGCCGGTCAACGACATCATCGCCGAGCCGCTCAAGGTGCACGGCCGGTGGCGCGGCGGCGGCAAGAAGCGGGTCGCCGAGCTGCTCGAGCTGGTCGGCCTCAACCCCGAGCACGGCAACCGCTACCCGCACGAGTTCTCCGGCGGCCAGCGCCAGCGCATCGGCATCGCCCGGGCCCTGGCGCTGGAGCCGCGGCTGCTGGTGCTCGACGAGCCGGTGTCCGCGCTCGACGTGTCCGTCCAGGCCGGCGTCGTGAACCTGCTCGAGGACCTGCAGGACGAGCTGGGGCTGGCGTACATCTTCATCGCCCACGACCTCTCGGTCGTCCGCCACATCTCCGACCGCGTCGCCGTCATGTACCTCGGCAAGATCGTCGAGACCGGCACCCGCGACGAGGTCTACGAGCGGCCGGCGCACCCCTACACCCAGGCGCTGCTCTCGGCCGCCCCCGCCGCCGACCCCGTCGAGGAGCGCCGCCGCGAGCGCATCATCCTCGCCGGCGACGTCCCCAGCCCTCTCGACCCGCCGAGCGGCTGCCGGTTCCGGACCCGCTGCTGGAAGGCCCAGGACATCTGCGCCGCCAAGGAGCCGCCGCTCATCGACACCGGCGTCGGCCACCCGGTCGCCTGCCACTTCGCCGAGGTCAACACCCGCATCGTCTGAACTCACCGCGTCGTTTCGGAGTGAGATCGCTGTCCCTCTCGCGACAGCGACCTCACCTCGATCCGGCAGCGATGCCGCATCGATGCTTCGGGGCGGGTTTCCACAACGCGAATGACCCGCACGCGTCGTCCACAATCGACGGTTTCTCGGACGCACGGCGCCGCGCGGCGACGCACGATGAACGGCGTGCGCATCCCTGACGAGTTGTTGCTCCTGGCCGATACCCAGGACGGTCTCGTGACCCGGCGTCAGGCCGCTGCCTGCGGCATGTCGCCTGCCGCCATCCGGCACGCGCTCGGTGCCGGCGGGCACTGGCAGCGGCTCGCCGCTGGCATCTACGCGACGTTCACCGGCCGGTTGACTCCTCGGCACCGAGTGCGGGCCGCACTGTTGCGCGGCGGCGCTGCCGCGATGATCAGCGGTGGCCACGCCTGCCGCGCCTACGGACTGCGCTATGTGCCCGACGACGCACCACTGATCTGCCTGGTGCCGGCGGGCGCGCAGCCGGCCGCAATGGCCTTCGCCGAGTTCCGGCGCGCAGCGGCCCTGCCTGCGTCCCGGTGGATCGACGGCGTTCCCGTCGCGCCGCCGGCGCGTGCGGTCATCGACACCTGCCGAGGCCGGTTCCCGCTGCGTGCGGTCCGGGCCCTGCTCTGCGAGGCCGTGCAGTCCGGCCTGACCACGCGCGAGCTGCTGGCCGACGCCGTCGGTGATGCCAGGTGGCAGGGGTCGGCGCTGGTCCGGCTGGCACTGGGCGACGTGCGGGCGGGCTGCCGGTCGGCGCCGGAATGCGAGTTGCGCGACCTCGTGCGGACCTCGCTCGTGCTCGACGAGCCTCTGTGGAACCGTCCGTTGCCCGAGGAGGCCGACGCTCAGCTGACTCCCGATGCTCACTGGCGCGACGCGCGCGTCGTGGTCGAGGTCGACTCGTCGGAGTGGCACCGGCTCGGTGACGGGCCGGAGCGGACCGAGCGGCGACGCGCTCACTACGCCGCCCTGGGGTGGACCGTCGTGCCGGTCTCGCCCTGGCGGCTGCGTCACGAGCCACGGACGGTGCTCGCGGAGATCGAGGCCGCGGTCCAGTCGGGTCATCGCCGGCACGCGGGTCGACGGTGTGACGTCACTGCCGGATCGATGTGAGTTCACGGTGCCCGGGGCCGCAGCGATGCCACATCGTTCGTGACGAGCGGGTGAAGACTCCAGGGGCTCGGTGGCGCGATGCGGGGGAGCGGGGCGGCAGGCCGTAGGATTAGGCGTCATCTCCCCCTTCCAGGAACGAGTTCTCCGCATGTCCGTGCGCAGCCGCGACGACCTCCGCAACGTCGCCATCGTGGCCCATGTCGACCACGGCAAGACCACCCTCGTCGACGCGCTGTTGTGGCAGTCAGGGGTGTTCCGGGCCAACCAGGACGTCGCCGACCGGGTCATGGACTCCGGCGACCTGGAACGGGAGAAGGGCATCACCATCCTCGCCAAGAACACCGCGGTGCGGTGGGGCGACACCACCATCAACATCATCGACACGCCGGGGCACGCCGACTTCGGCGGCGAGGTCGAGCGCGGCCTGTCCATGGTCGACGGCGTGGTGCTGCTGGTCGACGCCAGCGAGGGGCCGCTGCCGCAGACGCGGTTCGTGCTGCGCAAGGCGCTGCAGGGCAGGCTGCCCATCGTCGTGGTGGTGAACAAGACCGACCGCCCCGACGCCCGCATCGCCGAGGTGGTCGACGAGACCTACGAGCTCTTCCTCGACCTGCTCGACGACTCCAGCGACCAGGGCGCGCTCGACTTCCCCATCGTCTACGCGTGCGCCCGCGACGGCAAGGCGTCGCTCGAGCGGCCGGCCGACGGCGCGGTGCCCGACTCCAACGACCTCGCGCCGCTGGTCAGCACCATTCTCGACGCCATCCCGGCGCCCACGTACACCGAGGGCGCGCCGCTGCAGGCGCACGTCACCAACCTCGACGCCTCGCCGTTCCTGGGCCGGCTCGCCCTGTGCCGGGTCCGCGAGGGCGAGATCGCCAAGGGGACCCAGGTCGCGTGGTGCCGCAAGGACGGCACCATCGAGCGGGTCAAGGTCACCGAACTGCTGATGACCGAGGCGCTCGAGCGGGTCCCGGCCGAGAAGGCGGGCCCGGGCGACATCATCGCCGTCGCCGGCATCCCCGAGATCACCATCGGCGAGACGCTGGCCGACGTCGACGACCCGCGGCCGCTGCCGCTCATCACCGTCGACGAGCCGGCGCTGTCGATGACCATCGGTGCCAACACCTCGCCGCTGTCGGGTCGCTCCGGCGGCACCAAGGTGACGGCGCGGCTGGTGAAGGACCGCCTCGAGTCCGAGCTGGTCGGCAACGTGTCGTTGCGGGTGCTCCCGACCGAGCGGCCCGACGCCTGGGAGGTGCAGGGCCGCGGCGAGCTGGCGCTGGCCATCCTCGTCGAGCAGATGCGCCGCGAGGGCTTCGAGCTGACCGTCGGCAAGCCGCAGGTCGTCACCCGCGACGTCGACGGCAAGGTGCACGAGCCGGTCGAGCGGCTGACCATCGACTGCCCCGAGGAGTACCTCGGCGCCATCACCCAGCTGCTGGCGGTGCGCAAGGGCCGCATGGAGCAGATGACCAACCACGGCACGGGCTGGATCCGCATGGAGTTCGTGGTGCCGGCCCGCGGCCTCATCGGGTTCCGCACCGACTTCCTCACCGAGACCCGCGGCACCGGCCTGGCCCACCAGGTCTTCGAGCGCTACGAGCCGTGGTTCGGCGACCTCCGCACCCGGCCCAGCGGCTCGCTGGTGGCCGACCGCTCCGGCGCGGCCACCTCGTACGCCATGATCAACCTGCAGGAGCGCGGCACGCTCTTCATCGAGCCGGCCACCGAGGTGTACGAGGGCATGATCGTCGGCGAGAACTCCCGCGCCGACGACATGGACGTCAACATCACCAAGGAGAAGAAGCTCACCAACGTCCGCTCCAACGCCGACGAGTTCGAGAAGCTCGTCCCGGCGCGGAAGCTGTCGCTCGAGCAGGCGCTGGAGTTCTGCCGCGACGACGAGTGCGTCGAGGTCACGCCCCAGGCGGTTCGGATCCGCAAGGTGGTGCTCGACGCCGCCACCCGGGGTCGTGCCGCGGCCCGGCGCAAGTACGCGAACTGACCCGCTGACCTCCTGTTCAGGAGGTCACAGTCCTGTTGCGAGTGGTGAGGCGGCGAAACTCAGGACTTGCCCTGAGAGGCGAACGGCACATAGAAAGTGACGGGCACATAAATCGGCCGAATGGCCGATGGTGGCAAAGGCGCCGACCAGGTCCGCAGCCATGCCACGCCTCGGGCAGATCCCAGGAGGAATCCCATGCCAGTCTCGCGCCGCACGTCGGTGGTGCTGGGAGCCGTCGCACTCGCCCTCACGCTGGGCGCCTGCGGCGGAGGTGACGACGGAGCCGCCGCCGACGGTGGCAACACCGTCACCGTCCGTGGCTGCAACCCGCAGAGCCCGTTCGTCCCGGCGAACACCAATGAGGTCTGTGGTGGCGACGTCCTGGACCAGATCTTCTCCTTCCTCGTGAGGTACAACCCCGAGGACGGGCAGCCCGAGAACGAGATCGCCGCCGACATCTCGACCGAGGACAGCGTGACCTGGACCATCACGCTGAAGGACGGCTGGACGTTCCACGACGGCACCCCGGTCACCTCGAGCAGCTTCGTCGACGCGTGGAACTGGGCCGCCTCCGGCGCGAACGCCACGCTGAACAGCTACTTCTTCGAGCCGATCGCCGGCTACGCCGAGGTCCAGGGCGAGGTCGACGACGAAGGCAACTACATCGACGGGTCGGCGGCGGCCGAGACGATGTCCGGCCTCGCGGTCGTCGACGACCTCACGTTCACCGTCACGCTGTCCCAGCCCGAGTCGCAGTTCCCGATGCGCCTGGGCTACACGGCGTTCGCCCCGCTGCCGCAGTCGTTCTTCGAGGACCCCGAGGCGTTCGGCCAGCACCCCATCGGCACCGGGCCGTTCCAGTTCGACTCCTGGGAGCCGAACATCGACATCCGGATCTCGGCCTACGAGGACTACGCGGGCGACGTCAAGCCGAGCATCGACGGCGCGACCTACCGCATCTACGAGAACGACGACGCCGCCTACAACGACCTGCAGGCCGACCAGCTCGACATCATGCCGCTGCTGCCGACGTCGGCCCTGGCTGGCGACACCTACAAGATCGACCTCGGCGAGCGGTTCGTCTCGCGGCCGACGGGCGTCCTCGAGACCATGACGTTCGCGCCCAGCGCCGTCGACAGCACCTACGACGAAGCCGGGATCCGGCAGGCCATCTCGATGGCGATCGACCGCCCGCTCATCGTCGACAAGATCTTCTCCGGCGCCCGCATCCCGGCCAACGGCTGGGTCTCGCCGGTGGTCCCGGGCTTCCAGGACGGCGCCTGCGGCACCTACTGCACCTACGACGCCGCGGCCGCGAAGACGCTCTTCGACGACTCCGGCGGCTACGACGGCACCATCACCATCTCGTACAACAGCGACTCCGACCACAAGGCCTGGGTCGACGCGGTCTGCACCTCCATCACCAACGCGCTCGACGTCCCGTGCCTCGGCCGGGGCGTGGTCGACCTCGCCACCTTCCGCGACCAGATCACGGCGCGCGAGATGGGCGGCGTCTTCCGCACCGGCTGGCAGATGGACTACCCGTCGCTCGAGAACTTCCTGGTGCCCGTTTTCGCCACGGGTGCGTCGGCGAACGACGGCGACTACAGCAACCCCGACTTCGACGCCGCGGTCAAGGCCGCCGCCGCGAACCCGGACGCCGAGGCGGCCGCCGCGGGCTACCGCGAGGCCGAGCAGATGCTGGCCGCGGACATGCCGGCCATCCCGCTGTGGAACCGGGTGAACATCGCCGGCTACTCGACCCACGTCGAGAACGTCCAGATCACGATCTTCCAGACGGTCGACCTGCTGACCGTGCGGACGACCACCGGCTGACGCTCGTGCGCGACGCCGTACAGTCTGACGCGGCGCGCGCACGGCGGTGCCGCTGATCGCTGAAGGAAGGTCATGGGTCGGTACGTCGTCCAGCGCCTCGGCCAGATGGTGCCGGTGGTCATCGGGACCACGTTCCTCATCTACGCGCTGGTGTGGGCGCTGCCCGGCGACCCGTTCGCGGCGAAGTGCGGCGACCGGCCCTGCCCGCAGAGCTACGTCGAGCGCATGTCGGCCGCCTACAACCTCGACGACCCGCTGCCCGTGCAGTACGTGAAGTACATGGGCAAGCTGCTCACCGGCGACTTCGGGCAGACGTTCTCGGGGGTGTCCGTCGCCGGCGAGCTGCTGCAGCGCTACCCGACGACGCTCAAACTGACGCTGCTCGCCATCGCCGTCGAGCTGGTCATCGGCGTCGCGGCCGGCGTGCTGGCCGGGATCCGCCGCGGCGGGTTCCTCGACAACCTGGTCCTGGTCAGCACGCTGGTGCTGGTGTCGGTTCCGGTGTTCGTCATCGGACTGCTGGCGCAGGTCACGTTCGGCGTGCGCCTCGGCTGGTTCCCGGTGACCTTCGACGGCACCTTCTTCTCGCTGATCCTCCCCGCCGTCGTGCTGGGCAGCCTGTCACTGGCGTTCGTGGCCCGGCTGACCCGGGCGAACCTGGTCGAGAACCTGCGCTCGGACTACGTGCGCACCGCGATCGCCAAGGGCCTGCCGCGCCAGCGCGTGGTCGGCGTGCACACCCTGCGGAACTCGCTGATCCCCGTCGTGACCTTCGTCGGCGCCGACTTCGGCGGGCTGCTCGGCGGCGCCGTCGTCATCGAAGGCATCTTCAACATCCCGGGCGTCGGCGACATGATCTTCCGCGGGATCAACGCCCACGAGGGCGGCACCGTGACGGCCGCCGTCACCGTCCTCGTCCTCGTGTTCCTCATCGTGAACCTGCTCGTCGACCTGTTGTACGCCGTGCTCGACCCGAGGATCCGCCATGCATGACGGACGGCGGAGCAGACGGCGGGTCCGGCGCCGGCGCGGAGGCGGCCACGCGGCGAGCACGCCCCGCTCGCTGGCCGGCGACGCCTGGCAGGACCTGCGGCGTAGCCCACTGTTCCTGATCTCGGCGGCGATCATCCTCGTGCTGATCGCCATGGCCGTGGCGCCCGGCCTGTTCACGAGCAGCGACCCGCGCGACTGCGACCTGGCGCTGTCCCGGCTGCCACCGAGCGGCAGTGCCTGGTTCGGCTACGACCTGCAGGGCTGCGACATGTACGCGCGGACCATCTACGGCGCCCGGGCGTCGATCCTGGTCGGCGTCCTGACCACCGTCGGCATCGCGATCGTCGGCAGCGTGGTCGGCATGCTGGCCGGCTACCACGGCGGCCGCGTCGACGCCCTGCTCTCGCGGGTCACGGACATGTTCTTCGCCGTCCCCATGCTGCTCGGCGCGATCATCGTGCTCGCGACGTTCCCGTCGGACGTGCACACGCCGGCCTGGCAGACCATCGGGAAGGTCGTGCTGGCGCTCGGCGTGCTCGGCTGGACGACGGTGGCCCGGCTCATGCGCTCGACCGTCATCCAGGTCAAGGAGGCCGACTTCGTCAACGCCGCGCGCGGACTCGGCGCGGGGCCGCGGCGGATCCTGCTGCGCCACATCGTCCCCAACGCCATGGCGCCGGTCATCGTCTACTCGACGATCATCCTCGGGGTGTTCGTGGTCCTCGAGGCGACGCTGTCGTTCCTGGGCATCGGGCTGCAGGCGCCGGTCATCTCCTGGGGCACGGCGATCAGCGAGGCCCGGACGTACGTGCGCCAGTCGCCGCACATGCTGCTGTTCCCGAGCGTGTTCCTGTCGGTGACGGTGCTCGCCTTCATCATGCTCGGCGACGCCGTCCGCGACGCCTTCGACCCCAAGCTGCGCTGAGCGGTGTGGCGCCGGACACGGGTGTGACCGGCGCCACGCCAATGCCGCAAACATCACGTTAACGGACTGCTCCGGCCGAAGATTCCGCAGCTCACACGCCTGCGGGGCGGCAGGATCACAGCAATCAGCCAGTATGGTCACAGTCCGGTTGCGTTGTGAGTCGTCCGTCCGGTCAGGCTTGCCCGCAGCCAGGCCCGGGTTTAGAAATGAGGACGCGGATCGGGATCGCGACCGTACCCGGCTGCGCGCAGATCCGCACCCTGCGGCGAGGCCGATCGGCCACGCCCATGATCACCACAGGGCGCAGGCCCGTTAGAGGAGGATTCCATGCGAGGCTCTGCCCGCAGAGGATTCGCGGTCGCAGCAGTTGGTCTGACGCTCGTGCTCGCCGCGTGCGGTGGCGACGACGACGGCGGCGACAGCGGTTCTGGTGACGAGGGCGGCTCGAGCGAGGGCCCCACCGGCACGGTGTCGATCAACAGCACGCAGCCGGAGAACCCGCTGATCCCGACCACCACCAACGAGGTCGGTGGCGGCAACATCGTCGACGCGATGTGGACCGGCCTGGTCTCGTACGACCCGGAGACCGCCGAGCCCGGCCTGGCCGTCGCCGAGTCGATCGAGCCGAACGAGGACTTCACCCAGTTCACCATCACCATCAAGGACGGCTGGACGTTCCACGACGGCA
The DNA here is from genome assembly GCF_014204975.1 of Jiangella mangrovi. NCBI lineage: Bacteria > Bacillati > Actinomycetota > Actinomycetes > Jiangellales > Jiangellaceae > Jiangella > Jiangella mangrovi. The sequence continues at coordinate 569,251 of NZ_JACHMM010000001.1, read as the reverse complement.
CGCCGGTCACGGCGCAGAGCTTCGTCGACGCCTGGAACTTCGGTGCGGCCGGTGAGAACGCCCAGCTCAACCAGTACTTCTTCGGCCCCGACGGCGCCAACATCGCCGGGTTCGACGAGGTGGCCGGCCAGACCGACGACGCAGGCGCCTTCGTGCCCGGCTCGGCGACGGCCGACGCCATGAGCGGCCTCGAGGTCGTCGACGACACCACCTTCACGGTGACCCTGGGCTCGCCGAACTCGCTGTTCGAGACGATCATCGGCTACTCGGCGTTCTACCCGATGCCGGAGAGCTTCTTCACCGACCAGGCCGCGTTCGAGGCCCACCCGGTCGGCAACGGGCCGTTCGAGTTCGTCGAGGAGATCCCGAACCAGTCGATCAACCTGACGGCCTTCGCCGACTACGCCGGTGACGAGAAGCCGCAGGTCGAGAACATCGAGTACCGCATCTACGCCGACCTCGACGCCGCCTACGCCGACGTCGTGTCGAACCAGCTCGACATCCTCGACAAGATCCCGCCGGTGGGCCTGGCCGGTGACGTCTGGAAGACCGACCTCGAGGGCCGGTCGGCCTCGGCGCCGCTGACCACGCGGTTCACCAGCATGACGTTCCCGCTGACGAGCACCGACGTGTGGGCCGACGCGAACCTGCGCAAGGCCATCTCGAAGGCCATCGACCGCGAGGCCGTCATCGCCGCGGCCTACGGCCCGGGCAACTACGTGCCGGCCAACAGCTGGGTCCCGCCGGGCAACGACGGCTACGTCGAGGGCACCTGCGGCGAGTGGTGCGAGTTCGACGCCGCCGCGGCGAAGGAGCTCTACGACCAGACCGCCGGCATCCAGGGCACGCTGATGATCGCGAGCAACTCCGACGGTGGCCACCGCGAGTGGGTCGAGGCGGCCTGCACGTCGATCACCAACGCGCTGGGCGTTCCCTGCCAGGGCGACTTCGACCCCGACTTCGGGTCGTTCCGCGCCCGGGTCAACGCCAACGAGCTCACGTCGCCGTTCCGGACCGGCTGGGTGGCCGACTACCCGTCGATCCAGAACTTCCTGGCGCCGCTCTACACCTCGAACGGCTCGGCCAACGACGGCGGGTACTCCAACCCGCAGTTCGACGACCTGATCCGCCAGGCCGCCGGCCTGGAGGGCGACGAAGCCCTCGACCTGTACAACCAGGCCGAGACGCTGCTCGCCGAGGACATGGCGGTCATCCCGCTTTGGTACGACAACGGCCAGCGCGGCTGGTCCGAGAACGTCAACGAGCCGGGCTTCACCTGGAAGGGCTACGTCGACCCGCTGTCCATCTCGGTCAAGAACTGACCGGTCCACTGATGGTCTAGAGTCGCAGCGGTCGGTTGCGGGGCGTTCATCTCGTGGCACACGAGATGGACGCCCCGCACGCTGGCGCAAACCGTTGCGCACGGAAAGGTTGGTCATGGGCCGGTACGTCGCGCGCCGCCTGCTTCAGATGATCCCCGTGGTCATCGGCACGACGTTCATCATCTACGCCCTGGTCTGGGCCCTGCCGGGCGATCCGTTCGCCGGCCGGTGCGGGGCCAGGCCGTGTCCTCCCGCGTACGTCGCGGAGATGACGGAGAAGTACAACCTCGACGACCCGCTGCCCATCGCGTACATCCAGTACCTGGGCAATCTGCTCCGCGGGGACTTCGGCGAGACGTTCCAGGGGCTCTCCGTCGCCGAGGAGCTGGTCCGGGCCTACCCGACCACGGTCAAGCTGGCCCTGGTCGCCATCTTCTTCGAGATCCTCATCGGCATCGGCGCCGGCATCATGGCCGGCCTTCGCCGCGGCAGCTACCTCGACAACCTCGTGCTGGTGTCGACGCTGGTCGTGGTCTCGATCCCGGTGTTCGTCATCGGCTCGGTGCTGCAGCTGTTCCTGGGGATGCGCTGGGGGATCTTCCCGGCCACCGTGGGCGGCGATGCGAGCTTGTACAACCTGATATTGCCGGGCTTCGTGCTCGCGTCACTCTCACTGGCCTACGTCGCCCGGCTGACCCGGACGAGTCTGGCCGAGAACCGGCGCGCCGACTACGTCCGGACGGCGGTGGCCAAGGGCCTGCCGCAACGCCGCGTCATCGGCGTCCACACGATGCGCAACTCGCTGATCCCGGTGATCACGTTCATCGGTGCCGACTTCGGCGCGCTCCTCGGCGGCGCGATCGTCACCGAGGGCATCTTCAACATCCCCGGCGTGGGGAACCTCATCTTCCGTTCCATCACCACCAGGGACGGCGTCATGGTCACCGGCGCGGTGACCGTCCTCGTGCTCGTGTTCCTGCTGGTGAACCTGCTGGTCGATCTCATCTACGGCTGGCTCGACCCGAGGATCAGTCATGGCTGACCCCACACCTCCCACCGTCCTCGAGGCCGAGGCGCCCCGGGCGACGGAGACCGCCGTCCGCTCGCTGGGCCGCGACGCGTGGCACGACCTGGTCCGCAAGCCGACGTTCATCGTCTCGGGCGTGCTGTTCGTGTTCTTCGTGACCATCGCGATCGCGCCGGGCCTGTTCACGTCGCTGAGCCCGAACGACTGCGATCTCGCGCTGACCCGGCAGGGTCCCAGCAGCTCCGCCTGGTTCGGCTACGACAACAACGGCTGCGACGTCTACACGCACACCATCTACGGCGCCCGCGCGTCGATCATGGTGGGGGTGCTGACGGCCATCGGCGTGCTGCTCATCGGTGGCATCGCCGGCACCGTCGCCGGGTTCTACGGCAAGGCCACCGACACCGTCGTGTCCCGGGTCGGCGACATCTTCTTCGGCATCCCGCTGCTGCTCGGCGCCCTGATCGTGCTGGTCTCGTTCCCGGGCGACGCCGAGACGCCGGAGCTGGTCACGATCTCGAAGGTCGTGCTGGCGCTGGCCGTGCTGGGCTGGCCGCAGATCATGCGCATCACGCGGTCGTCGGTGCTGCAGGTGCGCTCGGCCGACTACGTCCAGGCGGCCCGCGCGCTCGGCGCCGGCGGCCGCCGGATGATCCTCAAGCACATCGTGCCGAACTCGATCGCGCCGGTCATCGTCGTCGCCACCATCGGCATCGGCGGCTACATCGCGGCCGAGGCCACGCTGTCGTTCCTGGGTGTCGGGCTGCAGCCGCCGGTGGTGTCGTGGGGCCTGGCCATCAGCCGTGCTCAGGACTACGTCCGCACGTCGCCGCATATGCTGTTGTTCCCGGCGTCAGCGCTGTCTCTGTGTGTGCTGGCCTTCATCATGCTTGGCGACGCCATTCGTGACGCGCTCGATCCGAAGCTCCGATGAGCGACTTCACAGGAGGAGGGCCAAGAGTGGCGACCACGCAAGCCGGCATCGCACCACGGCCGGACGAGGCCGGGGTGACCCCGCTGCTCGAGGTCGAGAACCTGCAGGTCGAGTTCCGCACCCGCGACGGTGTGGCCAAGGCCGTCAACGGGGTGTCCTACACGCTGCACGAGGGCGAGACCCTCGCGGTGCTGGGCGAGTCCGGCTCCGGCAAGAGCGTCACGGCGCAGGCCGTCATGGGCATCCTCGACAGCCCGCCCGGGTTCGTCACCGGTGGCGCGGTCCGCTTCCGCGGCCAGGACCTGCTCGCCCTGCCCGACGACGAGCGCCGGGCCTACCGCGGCCGCAGCATCGCGATGATCTTCCAGGACGCGCTGTCGGCGCTGAACCCGGTCTTCCCGGTCGGCTGGCAGATCGCCGAGATGTTCCGCGTCCACGAGGGCCTGTCGAAGAAGGACGCCCGCAACCGCGCCGTCGAGCTCATGGAGCAGGTGCACATTCCGGCCGCCCGCGAGCGCGCCGGCGACTACCCGCACCAGTTCTCGGGCGGCATGCGCCAGCGCATCATGATCGCCATGGCCATCGCGCTCGACCCCGACGTGCTCATCGCCGACGAGCCCACGACGGCGCTCGACGTCACCGTCCAGGCGCAGATCATGCAGCTCCTGAGCGACCTGCAGCGCGAGCGGAACATGGGCCTGATCCTCATCACCCACGACCTCGGCGTGGTCGCCGACGTCGCGGACAAGATCGAGGTCATGTACTCCGGGCGCATCATGGAGCAGGCGCCGGTGCACGACATCTACGCCGCGCCCGCCCACCCGTACACCAAGGGGCTGCTCGAGTCGATCCCGCGGGTCGACCTCAAGGGCCAGGAGCTGTCGGCCATCAAGGGGCTGCCGCCGAGCCTGACGAACATCCCGGCCGGCTGCGAGTTCCGCCCGCGCTGCCCCTACGCACGCGACATCTGCAAGGAGCAGCGCCCGGCCCTGGCCGAGGTCGTTCCCGGCCGGTTCAGCGCGTGCCACTTCGCACAGGAGGTGCTCGAGGGTGACATCGAACCCGCTCGGCAGTGAGGTCGTCCTCGAGGTCGACAACCTGGTCAAGCACTTCCCGCTGACCACCGGCATCGTCGTCAAGCGCCAGGTCGGCGCCGTGCAGGCCGTCGACGGCGTCTCGCTGCAGCTGCACAAGGGCGAGACGCTCGGCATCGTCGGCGAGTCCGGCAGCGGCAAGTCCACCCTGGCTAAGCTGCTCATGCGGCTCGAGGAGCCGAGCAGCGGCAAGGCGTACTTCCACGGACAGAACATCTACGACCTGCAGGGCCGGGCGCTGCGCGAACTGCGCCGGAACATCCAGATCGTGTTCCAGGACCCCTACTCGTCGCTGAACCCGCGCATGACCGTCGGCGACATCGTCGGCGAGCCGTTCGACATCCACCCCGAGGTGGCGCCGCGCGGCCAGCGCCGCAAGCGGGTCCAGGAGCTGCTCGACGTCGTCGGGCTCAACCCCGAGCACATCAACCGCTACCCGCACCAGTTCTCCGGCGGCCAGCGCCAGCGCATCGGCATCGCCCGCGGCCTGGCGCTGCGGCCCGAGATCATCATCTGCGACGAGCCGGTGTCCGCGCTCGACGTGTCGGTGCAGGCGCAGGTCATCAACCTGCTCGAGAAGCTGCAGGACGAGTTCGGGCTGTCGTACATCTTCATCGCGCACGACCTCTCCGTGGTCCGGCACATCGCCGACCGCGTCGCCGTCATGTACCTCGGCCGCATCGTCGAGACCGGCACCGACACGCAGATCTACGAGAAGCCGACGCACCCGTACACCCAGGCGCTGCTCTCGGCGGTGCCGGTGCCCGACCCGTCCGTGCGGGGGCAGCGCCAGCAGATCATCCTCAGCGGCGACGTCCCCAGCCCGGCCAACCCGCCCAGCGGCTGCCGGTTCCGGACCCGCTGCTGGAAGGCCACCGACAAGTGCGCCGAAGAGGACCCCGCGCTGACGGTGCGGCCGGGCAGCGACCACGAGTCGGCGTGCCACTACGCCGCCGTCCGCGAGGACGTCGTCGTCCAGCACTAGGGTGTGTCTCCCGAGTCGCAGTAGGCCATGGGTTCGGGAGACGCACCCTGGCTGCAACGCGACTGCAACGTCCGGTCGCCTACCCTCGTCTCACGACCGGGCGGGCCGCCCATAAACCCAGCCCGCCCATATGCCCGCCCGGTCGAACTCCTGAGCGCTGAGACGAGCCCGGCTGACTCCATGGATGCCCGCCCGGTCGAACTCCTCAGGTGATCGTGCAGGTCAGCCGGCGTGGCCGAGCTCGCCGTCCAGGCCCGTGAGCACGGCGGCCGCCTCGGCGCGGTGGGGTGATCCGGGGGCCAGCCGGTCCAGGCAGGCCCGCCAGATCTGGGTGTCCTCGCGGCCCGCGGGAGAGGTCGCGTAGGTGCGCAGCGCCTCGGTGTCGCCGGACTGCAGCAGCACGTTGCGCAGCCAGCCGTGCAGCCGGTAGCGCAGCGCGACGACCCCTGGCGCCGTCGACCGCGGCAGCAGCTCGCCCTTGTACAGCTCGACGGCGCTGCGGTGGTCGCCGCGGGTCAGCCGCTCGGCGACCTCCATGGCGTCGGTGCGCAGCTCGGTCTGCAGGCGGTACTGCCCGGCGGGGGAGACGAGGTCGGGCACCGCCTTGCGCAGCCGCGACATCTCGGCCCGGACGGTGACCTCGGCGGCGTCGTGCTCGTACAGCTGCCATGCCAGCTCGCCGGCGGGCAGGCCGTCGGGGTGCTCGGCGAGGAGCAGCAGCAGCTCGGTGTGGCGCAGGCTCAGCTCGTGGGTCCGGCCGCGGTGGGTCAGCTGTCCGCGCGGCCGGCCGAGGACCTCGAGACGGCTGCCGGGGGCCGCCATGCCCTCGGTGGCGCCGAGCAACCGCAGCTCGGCCTCGACCGCGGCGACGGCGGAGCGGACCAGGAACGCCGACTGCGGGGCCACCACGGACGCGCCGCCGGTGATGTCGAGGACACCGAGGACGTGCCCGGTGAGGGGGTCGCGGATGGGCGCGGCGGTGCAGCTCCACGGCTGCACGCTGCGGGTGTAGTGCTCGCTGCCGAAGACCTGGACGGTGTCGCCGACGGCCAGCGCGGTGCCGATGGCGTTGGTGCCCACGGCGTCCTCACCCCAGTCCGCCCCGGCGACGAGGTGGATCCGCTCGGCCCGGCGGCGCAGGTCCTCGTCGCCCTCGGCCCACAGCAGCCGGCCCTGGGCGTCGCCGACGATGACCAGCACGCCGGCCTCGGCGGCGTCGTCGATGAGCAGCCGCCGCACCACCGGCATGGCGTAGCGCAGCGGGTGCGTGGCGCGGGCCTCGGCCAGGGCGTCGTCGGTCAGGGTGATGGGCGAGCCGGGGCGGTCGGGGTCGACGTGCAGTGCCGCGGAGCGGCGCCACGACTCGAGGACCACCGGCCGGACCTCGGCGTCGCCGCGCGGGTCGGAGCGCAGGAAGTTCTCGTGGGCTCGCGCGGTGATGCGCCAGCGGCTGACCGGGTCGGCGCCGTGCGGGAGCGCGAGCGAGAGTCTGGGCACGTCACTCCTCCTGGGGAGGTGGTCCGCGGACACGCCTAGAGTAGGACGTCCCGGGACGAGCCGACGGGCGAACCCCGGTGATCGGCGGGCTGTCGGAGGGCCTGCATAGGGTGGAAGCATGCTTCCCGCCCGCCGCCTGCTGCTGGTCCACGCCCACCCCGACGACGAGTCCATCGGCACCGGCGCCACCATGGCCCGCTACGCCGCCGAGGGCGCGCTGGTCACGCTCGTCACCTGCACCCAGGGCGAGCTGGGCGAGATCATCCCGCCCGGGCTGGCGCACCTCGCGCCCGAGCACGACGACACCCTCGGGCCGCACCGCGCGGGCGAGCTGGCCGACGCCATGGCGCAGCTGAAGGTCACCGACCACCGCTACCTCGGTGGTCCGGGCCGCTACCGCGACTCCGGCATGGTGTGGGGTGCCGACGGCCGCCGGGCGGTCGCGCCCGACCAGATCGACCCGCGCTCCTTCTGGGCGGCCGACATGCTCGAGGCCGCGGACCAGCTGGTCGCCGTCATCCGAGAGGTCCGGCCCCAGGTGCTGGTCACCTACGACGAGCACGGCGGTTACGGGCACCCCGACCACATCCAGGCGCACCGGGTGGCCACCTACGCGCACGCCCTGGCCTCCGTCCGCTCCTACCGCGCCGACCTCGGGCCGGCCTGGCAGGTCGCCAAGGTCTACTGGACGGCGACGCCGCGGCAGCTCATGCAAGAGGCGCTGACGGTCGCCCACGAGCGCGGCGACAGCGGATTCGAACACGTCGCCACCGCCGACGACTTCGGCTACGTGGTCGACCAGGCCGACGTCGACGCCGTCGTCGACGGGACCGAGTACCTCGACGCCAAGATGGCGGCCATGCGGGCGCATGCCACCCAGATCGACGTGCAGTGGCCGTACTTCGCCCTGTCCGACCGCGTCGGTCAGCCGCTGTGGGCCCAGGAGCACTTCCGGCTGGCGTTCGGGCAGCGAGGCCCCGTCGACCCGGCTACGGGGTACGAGTCCGACCTGTTCGCCGGCGTCTCGCCGTGACGGTCGCCCCCGGTGCGGCGCCGTCCGTCACGCCGGCCGGACGGGCCGAGGGTCCGCCGTGGTGGTCGCGGGTGCTGTCCGCGCTCGCGGTGACGGGGCTCGGGGCCGTCGCCGTCGTGGTCGCGGTGTGCGGGGCGTTCGTGCACCGATGGCAGAACCCGGTCGGGCTGATCCTGGCCATCGGCGGCGCAGCCGGGGTGGCGATCCTGGCGCGGGCGTGCGCGCGCAGCCGGTTCGGGCTGGCGGTCATCGCGATGCTCTGGCTGGTGCCGGTCATCGTGCTCTCGCGCCCGCGGAACTCCGCGGTGGTCATCCAGGGCGACGAGTTCGGTCTGGTGTTCCTCTTCGGCGGAACGGTCTGCCTGGCCGTCATCTTGGGCATGGGCGTTGAGGCCAGATCGACTCGACGAGTGACGTAAGATGCGCGGGGCAAGACCTGACTACTGACGAATTGCGCATATTCAAACCGATAGGTGCTCGAGCGTGACCGACAACCCAGCTGGCCGAGGCGATGCCGCGGCCGGTTCCGCTGACCACGGCGAAGCCGCCGGTGGTCCGGCGGTGACGTCTGCGGCAGACCCTACCGGGTCGCCCGGAAACGCATCCGCCCGCCCCGAGGCTGAGACCAACGGCACATCGCCCGCCCCAGGCGGCGGTGGTGGCGCGGCGCCCGTGCGCCGCACGACCATCGCTGCCTCGGCGGCGACCCTCGCGGCCAAGCGTGCGGCCAGGGCCCGCGCGGCCGCCGCGAGCAGCGATGATGCCGGTGCCGATCGTGCGAGTGCCGCCGGCGCGGTGAAGGAGGCTACGGCGGCGAGTGCTTCCGGTGCCGCCACCGCGGCGACGCCTCCGGGCGACGCGCCCCGCGACCACGGTGCGAGCCGGAGCAACGGCGCTGACCCGCGCGCTGACCGCGAGTCGAGGTCCGGTGGTGCCGATTCCGCGGCCCGCTCCGGGCACGAGGCGCCGCGTGCCGACGCCGCCGAGCGGTCGCCGTGGGCGCCGCCGCTCGAGCGGTCGCAGCCGTCCGAGCAGCCGCGGCAGGGCAGCGACGAGCAGCCTCGTCCGCAGGCCCAGGAGTGGTCGCCGTTCTCGCGACCGCAGAAGGGCTCCGACTCCGGCCGCGACCAGCAGGCCGCGCAGCCGAGCCCGGAGCCGTCGCCGTGGGCGCCCCCGGCGTGGGCTCAGCGCCCCGACGGCTCCGAGAACGGCGGACGACGGCCGGGTCCGGTCGAGCTGCCGACCCGGCGGCGGTCCGTGATTCCGCCGGCCGGGGCGATGTCCGACGCGCAGCCGCCGGTCCTGCCGGAGACCGAGTCCGCCGGGCCGGTGCAGCCGTCGTCGGCGGCCACGCGCTTCGCCGCGGGCGCCTCGGCGATCGCCGGGGCACAGGCGGCCCGGGCGCGCGCCACCGAGCAGCCGTCGGCAGAGCAGCAGCCGCCGGTCGAGCGGCAGCCCGTCGAGCAGCAGCGCCCGGTCGAGCAGCCGCGGGTCGAGCAGCAGCCGCAGGCAGAGCAGCCGCGCGCCGAGGAAGCCCCCCATACCGAACCGGCCGCGCAGCAGACCGAACCGGCCGCGCAGCAGACCGAACCGGCCGCACAGCAGACCGAACCCGCCGCGCCGCCCGCGGGGCCGGTGCCGCCGCCGTCGCTGAAGACGCGGTTCGCGCGCCCGGCCGAGGAGCCGCCGGCCGAACCGGACCAGCAGGATACCCCGGACGACCGGACCGCCGAGGCGGCTCCCGCCGCGAGCAGCCGGCCCGCGCCAGGCAAGTCGAACGTCAAGGACCGGTCCCGGTCCGGCGAGCAGTCCCCGGCGCTCGACCCGCGGCTGTCGGGCCCGGTCCCGACGGCGGCCGAGGCGCTGGCGGCGATGCAGGCCGCGAGCGCCACCGGCGCGACCCAGGCCGCCCCGCCGCAGGTCGCGAGCGAGCGCCCGGCACCCGGCCGGTCCAACCAGCGCAAGCGGCCGTCCACCGAGGCGCCGCAGGTCGCGGCTCAGAGCGACGACCAGGGCGCCGAGCCGAAGCTCTCCGGCCCGATCCCGGTCCCGGCCGCTGCCGAGCGGCCCGAGGAGCCCGCGGCCCAGGCACCCGAACCGCGGGCTCAGGAGCAGGAGCCCGCCGAGCAGCCGGCACCGGAGCAGCCGGCCGCGGAGCAGCAAGCCCCTGAGCAGGAGACGCCCAGGACGCCGCGTGAGCCGGGCGTCCGGGCCGCGGGCATCTACACCGCCCCGCAGCGCTCCGGCGCCGACCAGCCCACCGACCTGCCGACCGAGGCACTGGCCGCGGGCGACGCTCCGACGATGCCCGCGATGCCGCTCCCGGCCTCGCTCGCGGCGGCGGAGCAGGCGGCGGGCGCGAAGGACGCCGGCTCCGGCTCGAACGGGCCCGGCCGGTCGTCCCGCCGTCAGCAGCAGCGATCGTTCGGCCAGGCGGCCACCGCGGCTGCCCTGCTCGACCAGCCCGGCGGCCGCGGCAACGGCGGCGGCGCCGACGGCGGCTGCTCCGGCGACGGAGACGGCGAGGGCGCGTCCGGCGGTCGCAGCAAGCTGCGCGTCGCGGCGCTGGTCACCGCCGGGGTCGTCGTCGTGCTGGGCATCGGCTACGGCGTCGCCTACGCGGTCGCCGGCAACTCGCTGGCGCGCAGTGCGACGGTCGCGGGCATCGACATCGGCGGCATGACGCCCGAGGAGGCCGAGACCGCGCTCAACGAGCAGCTGCCGGCGCTCGTCGACCAGCCGTTCCACCTGACCATCGGCGAGGGCGAGACCTCGTTCGAGCTGGTCCCGTCGGCGGCCGGCCTGACGATCGACGTGCCGGCGACCATCGACGCCGTCCCGGGCGGCAGCGCCAACCCCGTCTCGCTGTTCCGGGCGCTGCTCGGCGGCGGCGAGACCACGCCGGTCGCGGCGGTCGACCACGCGGCGCTCGAGGCGTCGCTCGCCGAGATCGCCGCGCAGGCCGATATCGAGCCGGTCAACGGCGCCGTGGCCTTCGACGGTGGCGAGGTCGTCACCAGCGACCCGCAGCCCGGCCGTGCGGTCAACGCCGACGCCACCATCGAGCGGCTCGAGGGTGTCTTCTTCGGCGCCGAGTCGCGGGTGCCGCTCGGTGACGTGCCGCTGGTCATCGACGAGGTGCAGCCGGCTGTCAGCGCCGAGGAGGTGCAGCGGGCCGTCGCCGAGTTCGCCGAGCCGGCCATGTCCGGACCGGTCACCGTCGTCGCCGACGACGAGAGCGTCGAGCTGCCGCCGGAGCTCATCGGCCAGGCGCTCACCATGGCGCCCGACGACGCGGGCACGCTGCAGCCGGCGCTCGACGGCGCGAAGCTGAGGGAAGTCGCCATCGACGTGCTGGCCGAGGTCGGGCAGGAGGGCCGCGACGCCACCGTCACCATCGAGGACGGCGAGCCCGTGGTCGTCCCGGCCGAGCGCGGCATGGGCATCGCCCCGGAGTCGCTGAGTGCGGCTCTGCTGCCGGTGCTGACGGCCGAGGGTGACGCGCGCGAGGCCACGGTCGAGCTGTCCGAGGTGGACCCCGCGCTCACCACCGCGGCGGCCGAGGAGCTCGGCGTCACCGAGGTGGTGGCCGAGTTCACCACCCGCTTCCCGCACGCCGAGTACCGCAACGTCAACATCGGTACCGCGGCGGAGCGCATCGACAACACGCTGCTGCTGCCGGGCGACGAGTTCAGCCTCAACGGCATCGTGGGCGAGCGGACCGAGGCCAACGGCTTCACCGAGGGCACCATCATCAACGGCGGCCGGCTCGAGGAGTCGCTGGGCGGTGGCGTCTCGCAGGTGGCCACCACGACGTTCCACGCGGCGTTCCTGGCCGGCCTCGAGGACGTCGAGCACCACCCGCACTCGATCTACTTCGACCGCTACCCGATCGGCCAGGAGGCCACGGTCGCCTGGGGCTCGAAGGACATGCGGTTCAAGAACGACACCCCGTACGGCGTGGTCGTCGACACCAGCTTCACGCGCAGCACGCCCGGCAACAGCGGCGTGCTCAACGTGAAGATCTGGAGCACGGAGTACTACCGGGTCGAGACCTCGGTCTCGGAACGGTCCAACTTCACGTCGCCGCAGACCATCTACGACACGTCGGACAACTGCTCCGCTCAGGGCGGCAGCCAGGGCTTCGACATCACCTCGTTCCGCCAGGTGTTCGACCTCGAGGGCACGCTGGTCAAGGACGAGTCGGACCCGTGGACCTACAACCCGAACCACCGCGTCATCTGCGGCCCCGACCCCGGCGAGGGCAACGGCAGCGGTGGCGGCGGTGACGAGGGCGGCGAGGACGGCGAGTGACCCGGCCGCGCGGCCCGCACCAGCGGAGCGGTCAGCGCAGCCGGCGGTAGTGGTACGCGTGGTGCTCGGCGAAGCCGGCCTTGCGATATGTCGCACGGGCCGGCTCGTTGGGCTCGGCGACCTGCAGGTACACGTCGGTCGCGCCGTGCCCGGCCGCCCACGCCGCCAGCCCGGCGACGATGTGGCCGCCCAGCCCGCGCCGACGGGCCGACGGCGCCACCTCGACCGCCGTCACGCCGAGCCAGCGCCGTCCGCCCGGCGAGTCGCTCACGGCGCCCCGCGCGATGGCGACCCGGACCCCGTCGTCGTCCACCGAGGCGAACCCGGCGGTCGCCGCGTTGACCAGGACGTCGACGGCGTGAGCGGGCAGGTCTCCGCCGCGGTAGTGGTAGCCGGCCAGCCAGTCGTCGTCGGGACGGTCGTCGACGCGCACCGCGGGCAGCCCGGCCCGCTCGGCGCCGAGCACCACGGACACCGGCGCGACCATGACGAACGTCCTGTCCTCGAACGCCGGCCAGCCGCGCCCGTCCAGCACCGGCCCGAGCGAGCGCCCCAGCGGCTCCGGCACCTGGAACGCCGGAACCAGCCCCCGCGCCCGGTACCAGTCCTCGACCCGGGCGACGGCGTCGCCGAGCGGCAGGCCGGGGTCGTCCAGCGGCATGACGGAGTTGGCCCGGCCGGTGAAGCCGCGCGAGGCGCGCAGCAGCCAGCCGCCGAGCCACTCGGTCTCGAGCGCCCGCCAGCCGTGCAGCGCGGCGCCCTCGAGGTCGCGGACCTCGCGCCGGGTCACCGTGAGCTCGGGGATCTCCTTGACGGCGACGACGTCGGTGGCGGCCACGGCGACGACCTCGCCGCCGCGCGTCGGCCGTATCCGCAGCACGTCGCCGGCCGACTCGAGCACGCCGAGCACGTCCGTGGCGCCGTACTGCCCGCCGTGCAGGCGGTAGCGCACGACGACACGCCGTCCGACCAGGTCGGACGGGTTCTGATGCGTACTGGGCTGTCTCATAGGCTGACCTTGGTGCACGATGGACTCAGGGCACCCGCGATACTAGGGCTGAGCACGAGTGAGTAGCCGAACCGGTACCGGAACGGCTTGCGATAGGAGGACACCGCCGTGACGTATGTCATCGCGCAGCCTTGCGTCGACCTCAAGGACCTCGCCTGTGTCGAGGAGTGTCCGGTCGACTGCATCTACGAGGGCGAGCGGATGCTCTACATCCACCCGGATGAGTGCGTCGACTGCGGTGCGTGCGAGCCGGTCTGCCCCGTCGAGGCCATCTTCTACGAGGATGACGTGCCCGGCGAGTGGAAGGACTACACGCAGGCCAACGCGGAGTTCTTCGACGACCTCGGCTCGCCCGGCGGCGCCGCCAAGCTCGGCGCCATCGACAAGGACCACGCCGTCATCTCGGCGCTGCCCCCGCAGGAGCACGAGGGGCATTGATCAGGCCGCAGGGAGTGCCACCGCAGCCGCGGCTGCCCGACTTCCCGTGGGACTCCCTGGTCCCGTACGGCGAGCGGGCGGCGGCTCACCCCGACGGCATCGTCGACCTCTCGGTCGGCACGCCGGTCGACCCCACGCCCGAGGTCGTCCGCGCCGCTCTGAGCGCGGCTGCGGACGCCCCGGGCTACCCGACCACGCTGGGCACGGCCGCGCTGCGTGAGGCGGCCGTGGGCTGGCTCGCCCGCCGCGCGGGCGCACCGGGTCTCGACCCCGGCGCGGTCATCCCGACCATCGGGTCGAAGGAGCTGGTGGCCTGGCTGCCGACGCTGCTCGGCCTGGGCCCCGGCGACGCCGTCGTCTTCCCCGAGCTGGCCTACCCGACGTACGACATCGGCGCCCGCCTGGCCGGGGCGGACCCCGTCGCCAGCGACTCCGTCACCGCGCTCGGCCCGCGTCGCGTCGGCCTGATCTGGGTGAACTCGCCGGCCAACCCGCACGGCCGTGTACTGCCGGCCGCGCACCTGGCCAAGGTGGTCGACTGGGCGCGCGAGCGCGGCGCCGTCGTCGCCTCCGACGAGTGCTACCTCGAGCTGGGCTGGGAGGAGCGGCCGGTCTCGGTCCTCGACCCCGCCGTCAACGGCGGGTCGCTCGACGGCCTGCTCGCCGTGCACTCGCTGTCGAAGCGCTCCAACCTGGCCGGCTACCGCGCCGGGTTCGTCGCCGGCGACCCCGCCCTGGTCGAGCGGGTGCTCGAGGTGCGCAAGCACGCCGGCCTCATGGTCCCCACGCCGGTCCAGGCCGCCATGGCGGCCGCCCTCGACGACGACGCCCACGTCGAGCAGCAGCGCGAGCGCTACGCCCGCCGCCGCGACGTCTTGCGCGACGCGCTGGTGGGCGCCGGGTTCCGCATCGACCACTCGACGGCCGGGCTGTACCTGTGGGCGACCCGCGACGAGCCGTGCTGGGACACCGTCGGCCGGCTGGCCGACCGCGGCATCCTGGCCGCGCCGGGCGCCTTCTACGGCGTCGCCGGCGGCTCGCACGTGCGTATCGCCCTGACGGCGACCGACGAGCGCATCGACGCCGCGGCCAAGCGCCTCACCGCCTGACCTTCTCCCACTCCCCAGCCGCGCTCCTCTAGATGGGGGCCTCGACCCGATCGGTGGGTCCCGGTCGCGGACATCGCCAGGCGTCGTGGTGCCTCGCCGGGGATCGGCCGGCGGCGCGGCGCGCTCCTGTTGTGTCGCGCGGGCAATCGGTGTGGGATCGCTGCGCCGACGATGTGAGGTCACTGTCGTGGACACGACAGTGTTGCCGCATCGATTCCGCAGTGATACCGCAGCGATCGCCGCACGGTGACCCAGCGTCGGCCCGCCGCGCCGCGAGATCGCCGTACCTGGCGGGTGGCGGCACTGTCGCCCCGGCGACAGCACCGCAACCCACGCCTCATCTCCAGGCGGTCAGCTGACGGCGGCCGCGGCGGTCTGGGCGTCGGGGCCGATGCCCAGCGCGACCTCGGAGCCGGAGCAGGCGACGACCGCGGACTGATCGGGGCCGGTGAACACCGTCCGGCCGCCCTCCTCGGCGGCGTCGGCGTCCTGGAACGCGGCGGCGTAGAAGTCGGTGACGGTCTCGCACAGCGGCGCCGCGCCCTCGTCACCACGGTCGGCCAGCACGAGAGCCACCGCGGTCCGGTCGCCGTCGCCCCACACCGTCACCTCGCCGCCGGCCCAGGCCGCGGCCAGCTCCTTCGGGTCCGACCGCGCCACCGACTCGTCGTCGCCGGGCGCCTCGAGCAGGAACAGCAGGTCGGCCGCGCCGAACGTGTCCGAGCGCAGCTCCTGCCACGCCTCGCCCGGCCCGGCGGGGTCGCGGACGTCGACGGCGGCCTCGCCGGCGCGGTACCGGTCCGGGAACAGGATCTGCGCGGTCGTCGCCGGCACCTGGTCGTACGTCGCGTCGACCGCGTCCCAGCCGCCGTCGAGGAACACGTCGCAGGTGAACGTCAGGCCCTCGACGTAGGGGAACTCGAGCTGGCGGGCGATGAAGTGCGGCAGCCCGTCGAGGTCGGCGCTCGTCTGCCCGGACAGCTCCTGCAGCTCGAGCAGCTGGTCCAGCGGCAGGTGCTGGCCTATGAACTGCTGGCTGTAGAGCGACGCGTCGCCCTCGGTGGCGTTGAGCGCGGCGTAGGCGGCGTCGGACCCGGACTCGGTCGCGATGGCCTCCTGGTCCGGCAGGCCCAGCGCGGCGTCGGCCTGGGCGTGCACCAGCTCGTGCGCGGTGATGAACGCGCCCATGCCGTCCATCTCTTCGGAGCCGATGACCAGCTGGTGCGTCTCGGGGTCGTAGAACCCGCCCACCCCGGCGTCGAGCGCGTCGAGCTGCGCCTGGGCGAGGTCGGTGCCGGGCTCGACGGCGCCCAGCGCGGCCAGCAGCCGGGAGTCGACGGCGGCCCGCTCGGGGTCGAGGTCCTCGCGGGTGATCTCGACGGCGCGCCGCTGCACCTCGTCGAGGCTCACGAACTCGATGTCGACGTCGTCGCCGGCGGGCAGCCCGCGCTCCTCCTCGACCAGCTGCGCGATGGCGGCGACCTGCGTCTCGACGTCGCCGTCGGGGATGGATTCGCCCCCGCCGCCCAGGCCGAGCCCGCCGGCGCCGAGGCACTCGAACAGGATCGGGTCGACGTCGCCCATGCCCTCGAGGTCGCCGAGCCCGCCGAGCAGGTCCTCGAGACCGCCCAGGCCGTCCTCGCCGCCCAGCAGGTCCTCGAGCCCGCCGAGTCCACCGGACCCGCCCTCGGACTCCTCCTGCGCCTCGGCCAGCTGCCGGCGGGCGTCGTCGCGCTCGGCCCGCAGGTCGTCGGCGCGCTGGTCCATGACGACGTAGACGAGCCCGGCGATGATCAGGCCGACGGCCAGCGCCACGACGGTCGCGATCTGCCAGGGCGCGGCGCTGGAAGGGGACCGGGCCGGCTGCGGCGACGGCGGGGGCGGCGGCGGTGGCGTGCTCATGATCTCCCTAACGTAACCCGGGGTCAGGCCGTCGCGACCGCCGTCGTGGCGACCCGGGGGTCGCGCGCGGACAGCCGCCAGCCGGCGCCGTCGTCGACCTGGATGACCGACACCGGACCCCAGCCGGACTGCGGCCCCTCGGTGGGACGCACCTGGTGGCCGCGCTTGCGCAGGCCGTCGACGACGCGGGCGGGGACGTCGGGCTCGACCCGCACCCGCGACCCGGCCGGTACCGGCAGGCCGGGCGCCACGGGCGAGGGCTCGACCGTCCAGCGCGGCCGCGCCTGCGCCTCGTCGGGGTCGAGCCCCGCGCCCAGCACGAACGTCGCCAGCTGCTGGACCAGCTGCGGCTGCACATGGCCGCCGCGGGTGCCCAGGACCATGGCCAGCCGGTCGCCGCGGGTCCACAGCGTCGGCGACAGCGTGTGCAGCGGCCGCCGTCCGGGCGCCAGCTCGCCGGGATGGCCCTCGACGAGCGTGAAGCCGCGGCCGCGGTCGTGCAGCAGGAAGCCCGCCGACCCGGCGCCGACCAGCGAGCCGATGCCGTGGAAGTTGGACTGGATCAGCGAGACGCCCATGCCGGCGCCGTCGACCACGCACAGGTAGGCCGTGCCGCCCGCCGCGAGCGCCGGCGCGTGCCGGTCGCGAGCCGCCGCGGGGTCGACGGAGGCGGCGACGGCGTCGAGGCGGGCCGGGTCGAGCAGCCGGCCGATGTCGACCGGGACCCGGCCGGGGTCGACGACGACGGCGTCGCGCTCGGCGGCCAGCGCCCGGTGCGCCTCGATCTGCAGGTGCCACGACTGCGGGTCGCCGGGGTCGTCGGTCCAGCCCAGCCGTTCCAGCACCGCGCAGGCGCCGACGGCCAGGTAGCCCTGCGAGTTCGGCGGGACGGTCCAGCCGGTGGCGCCCCACACGTCGGCGGACAGCGGCTCGACCCAGTCGGCCTGGCTGCGCCGCAGGTCGTCGGGCGTGATGGCGCCTCCGACGGCGTCGGCGACGGCCCGGCCGGGCCCGCCCTCGTAGAACGCCGCCCGCCCGCCGTCGGCGACCAGCCGCAGGGTCGCGGCCAGCTGCGAGCGGACCACCGTCGAGCCCGCGCGCGACGCGGCGAGCATGGGCTGCGCGGCCTCGGCCCCGGCCAGCTCCGCGGCGTTGGCACGGAACGCCGCCACCAGGTCGTCACTGGCCGGGAAGCCCTCTTCGGCCAGCCGGATGGCCGGCGCCAGCGACGCCGCGAGCCCCAGCCGGCCCAGCCGCGACGACAGCTCCACCCAGCCGTCGACGCAGCCCGGCACCGGGATGGCCCCGGCGTCACCGCGCGGGATCTCGTGGTGCCCGGCCGCCCGCAGCGCCGCGGCGTCGACGCCGGAGCCCGCTCGGCCGGACGCGTTCAGCGTCAGCGGAGCGGCGTCGCCCGGCCGGTGCACCAGCGCGAACAGGTCGCCGCCGATGCCGCACGTCTCGGGTGCGACCACGCCCTGCACCGCGCAGGCCGCGATGGCGGCGTCGACGGCGTTGCCGCCGGCCTGCAGGATCTGCACGCCGGCGCGGGTGCTCAGCGTGTGCGGGGTGGCGACGACACCTCCCGTCATGCTCACGACCCTGATCACGACCCTTCGGCGACGTCGATGTGGACGTGGTCCAGATGGCGCAGCGTGATGTTCGTGGTGTCGCCGGACGGGTGGGTGTAGGCGCGCCACCCTTCGTCGGAACGACGGGCCGACCATATCCGCTCGTCGTAGATGATGGTCGTGATGCCCAGCTCCTGGGCGTTGGCGGCGGCCCAGTGCGCGACCGCCCAGCCGCGCCGGTTGACCTCCACGTCGTCATAGGGCTCGAACATGACGTCGAGCGCGCGGCCGTCGTAGTGTGCCGACCCCTCGACGTGCCCGGAGTCGACGCCGCCGGGCTGGAAGCCGCCGATGTCGAGGCCGCCGAACGTGCCGGCCAGCTCGTCGCGGACGGCGCGGGCACGGTCGGTGAGGCCGTCGTCGCCCATGGTCTGCGCCACGTGCTCGCCACGCCCGTACGCGCACGAGAACGTCGCCTCGGAGTTGCCGGTGAGCGCCGACGCCAGCACCCGGGCGTCGGCCTCGTGGTCGGCGTAGGCGTCCGGGTAGGCGCTGCGCTGCACCTCCTGGGCCGCGACGGTGATCTCGAGGTCGCGGTAGTCGGGGATGCGGACCAGGGCGTCGTAGAACGCGCCCGCGGCATAGACGGGGTCCTGCACCTGCTCAGGGGTGCCCCAGCCTTGCGACGGCCGCTGCTGGAACAGGCCCAGGGAGTCGCGGTCGCCGTAGTCGACGTTGTAGATGTCGGACTCCTGGTACGCCGTGGCCAGCGCGATGGTGACGGCACGGGCGGGCAGGCCGCGCTCCACGGCGACGGCGGCGATGGTGGCCGCGTGCCGGGCCTGCTCGGGGCTGAGCGCCACGGTGCGGCCGTCGACGGTGGCGCGGCAGTCGTTGCGCTGGAACCGCAGCGGGTTGTCGTCGCCTCCCACCCACCAGATGAGGAGCGCGGCGATGCACCCGCCGAGGGCGAGTATGGTCCCCATGGTCGCCGTCAGGCGGGCAGCACGACTCATTTGATCGGAAGAACGTCCGTGGCCGGGCCGGTGGTTCCTGGTGGTCCGGGGCCGGTCAGTTCGCGTGCAGGACGGCGTTCAGCCCGCCCCAGTCGCCGGACCGGGCCAGGGCCTCGACGGCGCCGGAGACGCTGTTGCGGCGGAACAGCAGGCCGTCGCGCCCGGACAGCTCCATCGCCTTGACGACGCGGCCGTCGGGCAGCCCGACCTTGGTGCCGGCGGTGACATAGCAGCCGGCCTCGACCACGCAGCCGTCGCCGAGCGAGATGCCGATGCCCGCGTTGGCGCCGATGAGACAGCCCTGCCCGACGGTGATGGTCTCTTTGCCGCCGCCCGACAGCGTCCCCATGATCGACGCGCCGCCGCCGACGTCGGAGCCGTCGCCGACGACGACGCCCGCCGAGATGCGGCCCTCGACCATGGACGAGCCCAGGGTGCCGGCGTTGAAGTTGACGAAGCCCTCGTGCATGACGGTGGTACCGGCGGCCAGGTGCGCGCCCAGCCGCACGCGGTCGCCGTCGGCGATGCGCACGCCCGCGGGCACGACGTAGTCGACCATGCGCGGGAACTTGTCGATGCCGTAGACGGTGACCGGGCCACGGCGCTGCAGCCGCACGCGGGTGCGCTCGAAGCCGTCGACCGCGCACGGGCCGTGGTTGGTCCAGACGACGTTGCTGAGCACGCCGAACACGCCGTCGAGGTTCAGCCCGTGCGGCTGGACGAGCCGGTGCGACAGCAGGTGCAGCCGGAGGTAGGCGTCCTGGGCGTCGGCGGGCGGCGCGTCGAGGTCGGCGACGGTCTCGACGACGGTCCGGCGGACCCCGCGGTCGAGGTCCTCACCCTCGAGGTCGCGCAGCTCGATGTGGGCGTCGTCGGAGGAGATGGGCGGTTTGCCGAGAGCTGGGGATGGGTACCAAACATCCAAGATCGTTCCGTCTGCGGCTATCGTTGCCAGGCCGAAACCCCATGCCCGTCGCTCGTCGGTCATGAGGGTCAGCCTACGGAACGCCGCCACGCCGCACCCCAGGAGGCCTCATGACGGGACGACGGCTGCTCGCCACTCTCGTGGGAGCCGCGACGACGGTGCTGACGGCGACGGGCGGCGCCTACGCCGGTGATGCGGCGGACGACCCGCCCACCGGCCCGCTCGCGGCCGAGATGGCGGCGGCGCTCGAGCAGCAGCCGGGCGGCGTCCAGGTCTCCGACAACGCCATGGCCTGGGACGACGGCGCGGTCGTCGTGGTCTGGCCCAACCCTGGCGACGCCGCCGCGCCCCTCGGGCTCGGCGCCAACGTCCGGCACGAAGTCGCCGAGGCGCTCGGCCTCGCCGACGATGCGCAGGCGCGCGGCAGCGACGTCGAGCCGCGTGGCACGCACCTCTCGTGCCCGGTCGACTACTACTGCTTCTACACCTCGATGAACTGGGACGGCGCGCGCTACCAGTTCTCCAGCACCTGCTCCGGTTCGGCCGCGTCCTGGGGCTTCGACAACAACACCTCGTCGTGGGCCAACCGCAACCTCGACAAGCGCATCAACGCCTACGACAGCTCCGGCGGCACCCTGCTGTGGACCATGGGCGCCGGGCGCACCAGCGCCTACGTCGGCACCGCCAACGACAACCGCATGAGCGCCTGGACCTGCAGCCCGGCGTGAGCTCAGAGGAAGACGGTGTAGGCGGTGACGGCGGGCGACTTCACGTCCAGCAGGCCGGTGTCGCCGGTCAGGATCTCCTCGTAGCCGAGCATGCGCCCGGTAGCGGGGTCGACCAGGAGCACGTAGCGGCGGTCCAGGCCGGAGTCGGCGCTGTCGGTGGCGAACGCGACGGCGTCGCGGCCGCGGCGGTCCGTGGCCGCGCCCAGTGCCACCACGCCGGGCTCGTGCGCCAGCATGGTCAGCGCCGCGGCCTGCACCGGCCCGTCGACCGGGCGGGTGGAGCCGACCTCGTGCAGCGCCT
Organism: Jiangella mangrovi; assembly: GCF_014204975.1. Lineage (NCBI taxonomy): Bacteria > Bacillati > Actinomycetota > Actinomycetes > Jiangellales > Jiangellaceae > Jiangella > Jiangella mangrovi. The sequence continues at coordinate 548,046 of NZ_JACHMM010000001.1, read as the reverse complement.
GGAACAGTGCCGCGGCGGGGTCGGTCGCCTGCGGCCACACCGTCAGCAGCTGCTCGCGCAGGGCGGCTGGGTCGGTGGCCAGCTGCGCGGGATAGGCCGACGGGAGGCCACCGGCCGGGAGGGTCTCGTCGAGCAGGACGGTGCCCGCCGCGGCGGACTCGTCCGACGCGCTCCACTCGGCGGTCGGGAACCGCGCCTCGCCCTGGGTCTCGCGCAGGTGCACCGAGCCATCGGCGAGAAGGCGCTGCTCGCGCAGGACCGGCACGACGGCCGTGGTGACAGCGGCCGTGCCGCTCATGGACAGGGTCGCAGCGGCGCCCTCGGCGGGTGCCCGGCCCTCGGCCGGCGCCTGCCCCTCGGCCTGCGCCTGCCCCTCGGCCGGTGCGCCGTCCGAGGCCGTCTCGGTCACCGACAGCAGCCAGGTCTCGGTCGACACCGTCGTATCGACGGCCGCGTACGCCTGCGGAGCGGCGGCGGCCGTGGCGGCCAGGGCCTGCAGCTCCGCCTCGGCCGGAGCGCCGATGCCCAGCTCGCCGGCCAGGACGGGCGGCGTGGCGGCGTGCGCCACCTCCTCGCCGCCGGTCCCGAAGTCACCCACGACGAGGACCGCGGTGGTGACCGCGGCCGCGGCGGCGAGGCCGGCCGCCGGCCACAGCGCCAGCCGCAGCGTCGGGCGTCGCCGCGCGGCCGGCCGGCCGGCGACGGTGTCCTCGAGCAGGCGACGGATGGCGTCGCGGCGCTCGGCGGGCAGCTCGCGACGTGCCGGGAGCTCGAAGGCGAGGTTCATGCCGGTGGAACTCATGAGTGGTGCGCTCCTTCAGGTCGCGGGCCGGATCGCGGCTCCGCGGACTTGGTGGCGGCGGCCTCGGTGAGCCGCTCCATGTGAGCTCGGGCCCGCGCCAGACGCGAGCGTACGGTACCGACGGGGATTCCGAGGGCGACGGCGGCCTCGGCGAACGTGCGCTCGCCCCAGACGCACAGCGCGAGCACCTCCTGCTCCTGCTTCGGCAGCCGCCGGAACACCCGCAGGATCTGCTTCATGCGCCGCTCGTCCTCGGCCCGGGCCTCGGCGTCGGCGGGCACGCCGTCGGTGGCCGGGCCGGTGCCGTTGGTGTGCGGGACGGCGTCGGCGGCGCCCCCGGCGATGACCGCGGGCGGCAGTTTGGCGAGCAGACGGCGGTGCCGGCGGACGGCGCGGGTGCTGTTGCCGGCCACCTTGGACGCCAGGCCGAGCAGCCAGGGCACGAAGCCGGCACCGTCGGTGACGTCCTCGCGCTTGCGCCACGCCTCGAGGAAGACGACCGAGGTGAGGTCCTCGGCGGTCTTCCAGCTGCCGGTGAGCCGGAAGCAGTAGTTGTAGACCACCGTCGAGTGCCGGGTGAAGAGCTCACCGAACGCGGCCGGGTCGCCCTGGCGTGCCCGCGACCACAGGTGCTGGTCGTCGGGGGGAGCGGCCGGCAGGGAGCTCATGATCAGTGGGGTCCACCAGGGTCGGGTCTCGTGCGGTCAGGGTGTCGGTACGCTCGGCTAGCGTTGCCGCCATGAGCCCGACCTCGCCCCTCGCCACGTGGCAGGCTCTCTGCCTCGACGCCAGCGACCAGCCCCGACTCGCCGAGTTCTGGGCGGCGGCGCTCGGTCACCGGCCAGACCCAGACGATCCTACGCACCTGCGCGGCAATGCAGAAGGCGAGCACGTCTGGGTCGACGCCGTCCCCGAGGCCAAGTCGGCCAAGAACCGCGTGCACCTCGACGTCGAGGTGGGCGACCTCGACGGCCTGCGCTCGCTCGGCGCCACCGTGCTGCGCGAGCCCGACGACGAGATCCACTGGTTCGTCATGGCCGACCCCGGCGGCGGCGAGTTCTGCGCGTTCGTGCGCCCCGGCCGTGCCTCGCTGCCCGGCCGGTTCTACGAGGTCGTGGTCGACTCCGCAGACCCGCACGCCCAGGCCGCGTGGTGGGGCGCGCTGCTGGGGCTCGAGCCCGAGCGCGAGCCCCAGGAGCACTACGCCGCGCTCGAGTCCGGCGGCCGGCTGCCGTTCGACTACCTGTGCTTCGTGCCGGTGCCCGAGCCGAAGACGGTGAAGAACCGCGTCCACTGGGACGTCGTCGCCGACGTCGGCGCCCTGACCGAGCGCGGCGCCACCGTCCTGCGCGAGCCCGGCGACGACATCTCCTGGCACGTCATGGCCGACCCCGAGGGCAACGAGTTCTGCGCCTTCGCGCCGCGGTCGTAGGCTCTGACAGCTGTGGGCCACCTTCTCGATCTCGACCTTCCCGCGCCGGCACTGACGGCGCAGCTCTGCGACCTCGCCTCGCCCAGCGGCCACGAGGGGCCGCTCGCCGACGCCGTCGAGGCCGCGCTGCGCGCCGTCGGGCACCTCGAGGTCCTCCGCGACGGCGACGCCGTCGTCGCCCGCACGTCGCTGGGGCGGCCGTCGCGGGTGGTGCTGGCCGGGCACCTCGACACCGTGCCGGTCGCGAACAACCTCCCCACCCGGCTCGCCGACGGCGTGCTCTGGGGGCGCGGCACCGTCGACATGAAGGGCGGCGTCGCGGTCGGGCTGCGGCTGGCCGCGCAGCTGGCCACCCCGGTCAGCGACGTCACCTATGTCTTCTACGACAACGAGGAGGTCGAGGCCGAGCGCAACGGCCTCGGCCGCATCGCCCGCGGCCACCCCGGCTGGCTGGCCGCCGACTTCGCCGTTCTCATGGAGCCCACCTCGGCCGCGGTCGAGGGCGGATGCAACGGCACGCTGCGGGTCGCCGTCGAGCTCACCGGCACCGCCGCGCACAGCGCCCGGTGGTGGCGGGGCAGCAACGCCATCCACGCCGCCGCGCCGGTGCTGCAGCGGCTGGCCGACTACCGGCCGGCCACGGTCACCGTCGACGGCCTCGACTACCGCGAGGGCCTCAACGCGGTCGGCATCAGCGGCGGCATCGCGGGCAACGTCATCCCCGACCGCTGCGAGGTCAGCGTCAACTACCGCTTCGCCCCCAGCCACACCGAGGCCGAGGCGTTCGATCACGTGCGGTCGGTGTTCGACGGCTACGAGGTCCGGCTGCTCGACACCGCGCCCGGCGCCCGGCCCGGCCTCGACCGCCCCGTCGCGGCGGCGTTCGTGACGGCCGTCGGGGGCGAGCCGCGGGCGAAGGTCGGCTGGACCGACGTCGCCCGGTTCGACGCGCTCGGCGTGCCGGCCGTCAACTACGGCCCCGGCGACCCGCAGCTCGCGCACGCCGACGACGAACGCGTCGACATCGCCGAGATCGACGTCTGCGAGGAGCGGCTGCGGACCTGGCTCCGCGGCTGAGTCACCCCCTCGACGCGAGCGGGGCCACTACCCTGGCCGCGTGACGCGACACGAGGAGTTCGGGCGGCCGGCGGAGAAGTACGCCGGGCCGGTGATCAAGCGAGGGAAGCAGTACGACGTGACGACCACTGACCAGCGCCTGCTCGACACCGCCGGACCCGGCGACTGGGTGCACACCGACCCCTGGCGCGTGCTGCGCATCCAGGCCGAGTTCATCGAGGGCTTCGGCGCGCTGGCCGAGCTCGGCCCGGCCATCAGCGTCTTCGGCTCGGCCCGCACGCTGCCCGACGACCCGTACTACCAGCTCGCCGTCGACCTCGGGAAACGACTGGTGGGCGCGAACTACGCCGTCATCACCGGCGGCGGCCCGGGCATCATGGAGGCCGCCAACAAGGGCGCCCACGAGGCCGGCGGCACCTCCGTCGGTCTGGGCATCGAGCTGCCGTTCGAGCAGGGCATCAACGCCTACGTCGAGCTCGCCGTCAACTTCCGCTATTTCTTCGCCCGCAAGACCATGTTCGTCAAGTACGCGCAGGGGTTTGTGGTGTTTCCGGGCGGGTACGGCACCCTCGACGAACTGTTCGAGGCCATGACATTGGTCCAGACCCACAAGGTGACCGCTTTTCCCATCATCCTGGTCGGTGTCGACTACTGGAAAGGACTCGTCGACTGGCTTCGTGACACGCTGGTCGTGGAGAAGAAGATCTCGGCAGTCGACATCGACCTCCTCACTGTGACGGACGACCTCGACGAGGTGATGTCGGTGCTGGCCAGGGCCGAAGAGGCCCGTCGCGCGGCGGGTCGCGGATAGCGTCTGAATTCGCTGTACCGGACGCCTGCTGAGCCGCGTCGCTGCTTGCGTCGCACACCCTCCAAGGGGTAGACCAAGGCAACGATTGGAGGCGGCTCATGGCAGATGCGCCCGTGCAGACCGGAGAGGCCCCCCGCCAGCCCGCGGAACAACCCAGCCTGAAAAGGGTCATGGGGCCCAGCCTGCTGCTGTTGTTCGTCGTCGGTGACATTCTCGGCACCGGTGTCTATGCATTGACCGGCCAAGTGGCCGCCGAGGTGGGCGGAGCGGCCTGGCTGCCGTTCCTGGTCGCGTTCGTCGTGGCCATCCTCACCGCGTTCAGCTACCTCGAACTGGTGACGAAGTACCCGCAGGCCGCCGGCGCCGCGCTCTACACGCACAAGGCGTTCGGCGTCCACTTCGTGACGTTCATCGTCGCGTTCACGGTCATGTGCTCGGGCATCACCTCGGCCTCGACGGCGTCGCGCGCGTTCGCGGCGAACCTGTCCGAGGCGTTCAACGTCGAACTGAGCACCGGCGTCGGCATCACCGGCGTCGCGCTGGGGTTCATCCTGCTGGTCGCGGCGGTGAACTTCCGCGGCGTCGGCGAGAGCGTCAAGGCCAACGTCGTGCTCACCTGCGTCGAGCTGAGCGGCCTGCTGATCATCATCATGATCGGCCTGTGGGCCATCGGCGGCGGCGAGGCCGACCTCTCCCGCGTCACCGAGTTCGACACGCAGGGCCAGGGCGTCTTCGGGGCGGTCACGGCAGCCACGGCCCTGGCGTTCTTCGCCATGGTCGGGTTCGAGGACTCCGTCAACATGGCCGAGGAGTGCAAGGACCCGGTCCGGATCTTCCCCAAGGTCATGCTGTCGGGCCTGATCATCACCGGCATCATCTACGTGCTGGTCGCCATCTCCTCGGTGGCGCTGGTGCCGGTCGACCAGCTCGGCGAGGGCGAAACCCCGCTGCTGCAGGTGGTCGAGGCCGGCGCGCCCGGCTTCCCGCTGAAGATCTTCGCGTTCATCACGATGTTCGCCGTCGCCAACTCCGCGCTGATCAACATGCTCATGGCCAGCCGGCTCGTCTACGGCATGAGCCGCGAGCGGGTGCTGCCCGGTCCGCTGGGCCGCGTGCACCCCGGGCGGCGCACACCGTGGGTCGCCATCATCTTCACGACGGTGCTCGCGGCCGGCCTCATCACGTTCGTCGGCGAGGTGCCGGCCCTCGGCGGCACGACGGCGCTGCTGCTGCTCGCGGTGTTCTCGGTCGTCAACGTCGCCGTGCTGGTGCTGCGGCGCAACCCGGTCGAGCACAAGCACTTCCGCACGCCGACGATCATCCCGATCATCGGTGCCATCACCTGCGCCTACCTCGCCACGCCGCTCACCGGGCGCGACAACGAGCAGTACCGCATCGCCGGCATCCTGCTCGCCATCGGCGTCGTGCTCTGGTTCGTCACCTGGCTGGTCAACCGGCGCCTGCACCGGTCGCAGGGCGACATGGAGGATCCCGAGAACCTGGGCGTCGGCGGTCCCGTCAACTGACGGACCCGGCTCCGTCTCGCGCTCGGGCTGTGGGCCCGGCGGAGGGGCGGGAGGATGCTGCGCCGGCTCCGCTACGCGGCGGTGAAGCATGCCGCGGGCGCTCTTGACGCCGGCTCCGCATCCCGCCCCTCCACCTGGTCAGCCCTGGTGGCGTTCCGGGGCCGGTTGGGGTCAGGCGGTCGGGCGACGCTCAGGTTCGTCGAGGAGGTGATTGCGGTGGGCGAGGGCGGCGGCCTCGCCGCGGCCCGAGACCCCGAGCTTGGCCAGGATGTTTGACACGTGGACGCTGGCGGTCTTGGCGCTGATGTACAGCTCTTCGCCGATCTGCCGGTTGCTGCGGCCGGCCGCCACCAGGAGCAGTACCTCGCGCTCGCGGTCGGTCAGCGCCGGGAAGGTACCGGTGTCGCCGTTCGGGCCCGACGGGGACGGCGGCAGGCCCAGGCGGGCGCGGCGCACGAGGTCGTCGATCCAGCGCCGCACCAGCCCGGCGCCGAGCCGGTCGGCCTCGTCGGCGGCCCGGCGCAGCGGCTCCTCGGCCGCCGCACGGTCGCCGAGCAGGACGTACGCCTCGCCCAGCCGGTGGCCGGCGAACGGTCGCAGGTGTGCCGGTCCCTCGGCCCGCTCGACGGCGTCGAGCGCGCGCCGCCACGCGTCGGGCGCGGGCCCGTCGAGGCCGGCGAGGTGCGCCTCGATGACCGGCGCCCACACCGGCCCCGGCCCCCAGCCGGCGATCGGCTCGAGCCGGCCGCGCAGCCAGTCGGCGTCGGTTCCGGCCCTGGCGCCGTCGCGCGACCGCGCCTCGAGCGCCCAGGCGGCGGCCGCCAGCAGCGGCAGCTCGTAGCCGGGGTGCCGGCCCGGCAGGCCGTCCATGGTGGCGCGGACGAGGTCCCAGGCGACGCCGGGCTCGCCGCGGCCGAGCGCGGCCTCGGCGCCGGCCCGGGTGACCGGCAGCACGTACTGCGGTCCGGGCTCGCGGCCGGCCAGCCGCTCGCGGATCTCCGCCGCCGACTGTGAGGCCGCCCCGACGTCGCCGCGCCACAACTCCAGCCAGGACTGCAGTCCGACCAGCTGCCAGACGTGCCGGCCGGGCGGGTCGAGCTCGAGCGCGCGCGTGATCATGCGCTCGGCCTTGTCCCAGTGGCCCAGCGCCAGCAGCGGCTCCGCGGCGTTGCCGGCCATCATGGTGCCGAGCGTGCGGGCCAGCCCGACGGCGCGGGCGCGGTCGATGCCCGCGCGGGCCACCTCGGCCGCCTCGGCGTAGCGGCCCAGCAGGTGCAGCGAGTCGGACATGTTGATGTGGTAGCCGACCAGCCACTCGGGCCGGTCGCCGGCGAGGCGGTGCGCGGTCTCGAGCGCCTCGAGACCTTCGTCGACCCGCCCCGAGTGCAGCAGGCACGGCCCGAGCACCACGTAGGCGCGGTACTCCGACTCCGCCTCGCCGGTCCGGTGCGCCAGCTCGGCGGCCTCGGCGGACAGCGCGATGGCCTCGGCATGCGAGCCGTCCATCATGAGTCGCGAGACGTACTTCTGCAGCAGGCGTGCCCGGCGCGGCGAGGGCGGGTCGGCCGGGATGAGCTCGAGCGCGCGGCGCACCTCGTCGGTGGCGCCGGCCAGCCCCAGCTCGCTGAGCAGCGTCCCCCGGAAGCCGAGCAGCCGGGCGACGCGGGCGGGCTCGACGGTGCTCGCCTCGGCCCGGGCCTCGGTGAGGGCGGCCTCGACCAGGGCCAGCGCGCGGTCGACCTCGCCGGCGTTGCTGGCGGCCGCGGCCGTGCGGCCCAGCAGCTCGGTGTGGTCGAACCCGGCCGTCGCCTCGGCGTCGGGCACCTGGTCCCACAGTTCCAGCGCCCGCTCGTAGTTGTGCTGCGCCTCGTCGTAGGCAGACAGCGAGCGCGCCTCGGCCGCGGCGCCCAGCGACGCGGTGAAGGACTTGGCGTGCTCGTGCGCGCAGAACCAGTGGTGGGCGGCCTCCGCCGTGAGCGAGCGGCCGGCGGCGCCGGCCCTGAGCTGCCGTTCCAGGGTGCCGGCGTAGAGCGCGTGCAGGCGGGCGTGCTCGCCGGGGAGGAGATCGAGGTGGACGGCCTCGTGGACCAGCGCGTGGCGGAACGCGTAGCCGTCGCCGTCGACCCGCAGCACGTTGGCCGACACCGCCTCGCGCAGGGTGCGGTCGAGGGCGTCGGGATCGACGGCGGCGACGGCGGCCAGCAGGTCGTGACCGACGCTGTCGCGGCCGACGGCGAGCAGCCGGACCAGCCGCTGCGACTCGTCGGAGAGCTGCTCGACGCGGATCAGCAGCAGGTCGCGCAGCGACTCCGGCAGGGTCGTGCCGTCGTCGAGGTCGGCCAGCTGCTCGACGAAGAACGGCACGCCCTCGCTGCGGGCGTGGATGCGCCGGACGGCGTCGGTGGCCGGCGCCGTGCCGGCCAGCCCGGCGAGCTGCAGGGCGACCTCGTCCTCGGTGAGCCGCGGCACGTCGATGCGGTGCACCGTCCGGACCCGCTCGAGCTCGGCGAGCAGGATGCGCAGCGGGTGGTCGCGAGAGACCTCGTCGCTGCGGTAGGTGCCGACGATCAGCACTCGCGCGGTGCCGAGGGCCCGGACGGCGAACCCGAGTAGCTGGCGCGTGGAGCGGTCGGCCCAGTGCAGGTCCTCGAGCACCAGGACCAGCGGGCGGTCGGCGGCGACGTGCTCGAGCAGGCCGGTGACCGCCTCGAACACGCGGCCCTGGCTGGTACCCCCGGGATCGTCGTCGCCGTCGGCGCCGGGGAGGTCGGGGAGCAGCGTGCGCAGGGCGGCACGGCCCGGTCCGGCGGCGGCCAGCAGGCCGGGGACGCCGAGCTGGGCGGCCAGCTCGCGCAGCGCGCCGGCGACGGGGGCGTAGGCGAGCCCCTCGCCGCCGAGGCTGACGCACTGCCCGACGACGACCAGGGCGCCGTCGCGCTCCGCCTCGGCCGCGAACTCCGTGACCAGCCGGGTCTTGCCGACGCCGGCCTCGCCGCCGAGGACGACCGTCGCGGGGACGCCGTCGGCCGCCGCGGCCAGCGCGGACCGCAGTCCGTCGAGCTGGCTCGTGCGACCGACCATCGCGGGACTCGTCGTTGCCAACGCCACGATGTCCATCCTGCTACGCCCGGGCCGCTCCGGGCACACCGGTTTCCCGGCATGGTGCGGCCCCGGTGTCCGGAGGGGAGGACACCGGGGCCGCTCGGGATGGCTGGGATCAGGCCGCGTGGCGGCCGGGAAGGTGGTTGACCACCCAGGCGGTGCCGGACGAGCGGGCCCGTCGGGGCGAGCTCTTGGCGGCACGGCGGGCGGCGCGGGCGAGCCGATCGGCGTCGGCCTCGGCCCGCAGCCGGTCCGCGCGCTCTTCGTGCATGAGCTGGGCGGTGTAGGCGCTGTTCATGACCGGACCTCTTTCGGTGACCTTCATCTGCTGACAGTGAAGAGTCTGGTCCGTAAGGGGTGGTCGCCACATGAGGTGACTGCCGCATCTTCGCAGGTGGAAGGGGCCTTACTCGCGGCCTGAGGGGCGGGTGAGGGGGCCTGAGGTGCCCTGAGGTGGCCTCAGTCGGGCGGTCCGCCGACTGAGGCCTCAGGTGAGGCCGCGCAGCGGGGCCGCGGGCGGGCGGGCGCCCTGGATCGAGGCCACCATGTCGAGCACCTGCCGGGTGGCGGCGACGTCGTGCGCGCGGAACACCCGGGCGCCGTGCCAGGCCGAGATCGCGGTCGCGGCGAGCGTGCCGCCCAGCCGCTCGCCGACAGGGAGGTCGAGCGTCTCGCCGACGAAGTCCTTGCGCGAGAGGCTGACCAGCACCGGCCAGTCCGTCGCGACCAGCTCGTCGAGGCGGCGGGTCAGCTCGAGCGAGTGGAACGTGTTCTTGCCGAAGTCGTGCGTGGGGTCGATGACGATGCCCTCGCGCGGCACGCCCAGCTCCGCCGCCCGCTCGGCCAGGCCGACGGTGTGCGCGAGGACGTCGGCGACCACGTCCTCGTAGCCGACGCGGTGCGGGAGCGTCCGCGGCAGCATGCCGCCGGTGTGGCTGCAGACCAGCCCGGCGCCGTGCCGCGCGGCGACGTCGGCGACGTTCGGATCGGCGCCGGCCCAGGTGTCGTTGACGAGGTCCGCGCCCGCCTCGCACAGCGCGTCGGCCGTGCGGGCCCGGTAGGTGTCGACGCTGACGACGACCTGCGGGTAGGTCTCGCGGATCGCCCCGACCAGCCCGGCGACGCGGTCGATCTCCTCGTCCTCGCTGACCGGCTCGCCGGCGCCCGCCTTCACCCCGCCGACGTCGATGATGTCCGCACCCTCGGCCACGACCTGCTCGACCCGGCGCCACGCCTGCTCGAACGCGAACGTCGCACCCCGGTCGTAGAAGGAGTCGGGGGTGCGGTTCACGATCGCCATGACGGCGAACCGGCCGGGCGGGAACGTCGAGCGGCCCAGGCGCAGGACACCCACGAAAGCTCCTTCGGTCGACTGCTGATCGGCTGCTGGTTCGGTGTCTGTAAGCGTCGCACGAGGTGTCACCGGGCGTGGCGCGGAGGTGGAACGCCGGGCGTGGCACCCTTGAGGCGTGTTCGCCGTCTTCGTCGTCGTGGGCGCCGCCGTGCTGTTCGTCGCGGTGCTGCTGGTGCTGGGCCGTGGCGACCTCCTCCAGCCCGAGGTGCCCGAGGCGCAGGCACGGCTGCTCCCCGACGACGGCGTGGATCCGGCGGACCTCGCGGACCTGCGGTTCTCGGTGGTCCAGCGCGGCTATCGCATGGACCAGGTCGACACCGTCCTCGACCGCCTCGGCCGCGAGCTGGACCGGCGCGACCGGCGCATCGCCGACCTCGAGGCCCGGGTCGGCCACGACGCCGACCCGCTGCCGCGCCGCCGTCCCGCCCCGCCCGCCTCGCCCGCCTCGTCCGACGAGCTCTGACGGTGACCGCCGACGTCCGGGTCGCGCGACGGGTCGCCGTTCCGGCCGACGTCGCGTGGCACGTCCTCACCGACTGGCCGGCCCAGGGCTCCTGGATGCCGCTCACCCGGGTGCGGGTGGCCGGGCCCGGCGACGGGCGCGAGGTGGGCGCGCGGCTGGAGGCCTGGACCGGTGTGGGGCGGGCCGGCTTCCTCGACACCATGGTCGTGACCGCCTGGGAGCCGCCGCGACGGTGCGAGGTGCTGCACACCGGGCGGCTGGTGCGCGGGCCCGGGATCTTCGCGGTGCGCCCGGTCGGCGAGGCGGACTGCGAGGTGGTCTGGGAGGAGTGGCTCGACCTGCCGCTCGGGGTGGCGGGGCGGGTGGGCTGGCCTGTGGTGCGCCCTCTGGTGCGGGCCGGGCTGAGCGTGGCGCTGCGCCGCTTCGCCGGCTACGCCGAGCGCCTGCACCGCCTTCGGTAGCGGCGGGTTCGTCAGCGCGAGACGCAGCCTTCGAGGTGGTCGTTGACCAGGCCGCACGCCTGCATGGCGGCGTAGGCAGTGGTGGGGCCGACGAAGACGAAGCCGTTCTTCTTCAGCGCCTTGGCCAGCGCCGCCGACTCGGGTGTGGTGGCGGGGACGTCGCCGAGCGAGCGCGGCACCGGGCGGCCGTCGGCGTCGGGGGCGAAGGACCAGATCAGCCGGTCGAGCGCGCCGTCGCCGCCGGCGTCCTGCAGGGCGACCAGGGCTCGCGCGTTGGTGATGGCGGCCGCGACCTTGGCGCGGTTGCGCACGATGCCGGTGTTCTGCATGAGCCGGGCTTCGTCGTCGGCCCCGTAGGCCGCGACGACGGCGGGGTCGAAGCCGGCGAACGCCTTCCGGAAGCCGTCGCGCTTGCGCAGGATGGTCAGCCACGACAGCCCGGACTGGAACGCCTCGAGGGTGAGGCGCTCGTACAGTGCGGTGTCGCCGTGGACGGGCCGGCCCCACTCGTCGTCGTGGTAGGCGACGTAGTCGGGGGCGCTGAGGCCCCACGGGCAGCGCAGCAGGCCGTCGGGGCCCTCGACCAGGTCAGCGGCCATGGAACACCATCGCCTGCTTGGCGAGGAACGCCTCGACGGCGGCACGGTGGTCGTCGGTGTCGCCGGTGCGCTGCATGAGGTCGGCCTCGTGGGCGAGTGACTCGTCGAGGCCGTGGGTGGCGGAGAACTCCAGGGCCTGACGCAGCGCCGCGTAGGCCTGCGTGGGGCCGTGGGCGAACTCGTGGGCCAGCTCCATGGCGCGTGGCAGCACGTCGGCGGCCGCGACGACCTCCGTCGCCAGCCCGAGGGCCAGCGCCTCGCCGGCGTCGACCGTGCGGGGCCGGAGCAGCAGCTCGCGCGCTTTGGCCCAGCCGACCAGCCGCGGCAGCGTCCACGACGACCCGGTGTCCGACGACAGCCCGATGGCGGCGAAGGCGAGGTTGAACCCGGCGGTGTCGGCGACGATGCGCAGGTCGCAGGCGAACGCATAGGACGCGCCCGCGCCGGCGGCGACGCCGTTGACAGCGGCGACCACCGGCTTGGGCATGGTGAGCAGCGCCTTGACCGTGGGGTTGTAGTGCTCGCGCACCGTCGCGGCCAGCCCGGAGTCGCCCGAGGCGAGCGCCTGGGCGTGCTCTTTGAGGTCCTGCCCGACGCAGAACGCCCGGCCGGACCCGGTGAGCACCACCGCCCGCACGGCGTCGTCGGCCGCGGCCTCGAGCACCACGTCGCGCAGGGCGACCTTGGTGGCGGTGTCGAGGCTGTTCATGGAGTCGGGCCGGTCGAGCGTGATGACGCCGACGCCGTCGTCGGCCTGGTAGCGCACCGGGGTCACAGGTCACCCTCCTTGGTGGGTCCGGCGGACAGGCAGGCGTCGACGAACCGGCCGGCCGCGGGCTGCAGGCGCGCGGCGTGCTCGTCGAAGAAGGCGGCGGCGTCGTCGCCGGGCCAGACCTCGGGGAGCAGCTCGCGCGGCAGCCCGGGGTCGGTGAAGAGGAACTTGCGCCATTCGTGCACGAGCCGGCTGCGCGCGGCGAACGCCTGCTCGTCGGTGGGCCGGCCGGGCAGCGAGCTGAGCAGCGACCGCGCCTCGGACAGCCAGCGCAGGTAGGACCGTCCGACGGCGTCGAGGTCCCACGCCCGGCGCACCAGTTCGGCGTCGTCGCCCTGGTGCCGCGCGCTGAACCGCTCGGCCCGCAGGTCCTCGGCGTCGAGCAGCGACGGCAGCTCGGGCGAGGGCCGGGCGGCGATCCAGGTGCCGTCGCCGACCGGCGCGTAGCCGAGATAGGCCAGGCCGTTGCGCAGCCGCTCGCGCGCGGCCCGCTGCGCCGACCGCTCGGGCACGACGACGTGCCAACGGCCGTCCCAGTCGCCCCGGCCGTTGGTGCGGTAGATGCGCACGGCCGCCTCCTCGAGGCGGCGGTCGGCGCGCTCGGTGAGCTGATAACCGGGCGAGCCGTCGATGCGTACCGGACGCAGCCAGCCCTGCTTGACCATGCGCGACACGGCCGTGCGCACCGCCGGCGCGGCGACGCCGAGCGGGGCGAGCAGCCGCACCAGTGCGGCGACCCGGGCGCTGCCGCCACGCGAGCGCACGTGATCGCCATAGAGGTCGAACAGGGCGGATCTGGCGTTCACAGTCCACCATCCTGCCAGCCCGCTCCGACAGTCCGGTCCGCCAGTCCGGCATCGCCAGGTGAGGACATACCGACCGCGCTCTCCCCGCGGCGACCAACATGCGGGATAATGACCTCCATCGTGACGCACACGGCTGGTGCTCCCTGGCCATCAGGGGGTTTGGGTGTGCGCCTGAAAAGGAAGGGGTGCGCGGATGGCGGCGATGAAGCCGCGGACTGGCGATGGGCCGCTCGAGGTCACCAAGGAGGGGCGCGGCATCGTCATGCGTGTCCCGATCGAGGGTGGCGGTCGTCTGGTCGTCGAGCTCACGGCCGACGAGGCCGGCGCGCTGGGTGATGCGTTGAAAGATGTTGTCGGCTGACGTGTCGTTGCCGTGAGCATTGAATAGGTGCCCTCGTCCGGCGCCGGCGGCGCTGGGCGGGGGCATTACTCTGCCCGGAGGGACCCGGGACGTCAGGGAACGAGGAGTGCGCGTGTCAGCCGAGAACACAGTCAGCCCCACCGAGGTCGTGGTCGACGCCCGGCCGCTGCTCGACGCCGAGGCCGGCGTCCTGGCGCTCGCGGTGTGGCCCGACGAGGCCCCGGACAGCTCGCCCTGGATCGGCCCCGGTGGCGCCGAGGCCGGCGACTCGCTCGGCCTCGACCTGTTCGCCGCCCTCGACCGCGGCAACGCCTCCGGCAAGGCCGGCGAGGTCGTCTCCGTCCCGGTCTACGCCGAGGGCCGCGGCGCGGGCAGCGTCGACGGCGAGGTCGACGTCACCGAGGTCCTGCTGGTCGGGCTCGGCGACGGCTCATCGGCCGCCTACCGCAAGGCCGGCGCCGCTCTGGCCCGGGCCGCCCGCGGCGTCGACCGGCTGGCGTCCGCCGTCACCGCGACCGCCGACGACCACGCGACCCGCGCCTTCGTCGAGGGCGCCGTCCTCGCCACCTACACGCTCGGCGGCTTCCGCAGCGCGCCGGTCCCGGAGCGCAAGCTGCCGTTGGGCACGCTGGTCATCACCGGCGACGGCGCCCGCGCGGACGTCGTCGCCGCGGCGGTCGCCGTCGCGCAGGCCGGCTGGACCGCCCGCGACCTCGCGCAGACGCCGTCGAACGTCAAGGACCCCGAGTGGCTGGCGGCGCAGGCCCGCCGCCTCGGCGCCGAGCACCGCCTCGACGTGCGGGTGCGCGACGAGAAGGCGCTCGCCGACGAGGGCTTCGGCGGCATCCTCGCCGTCGGCATGGGCTCCGAGCGGCCGCCGCGGCTCATCGCGCTGCGCTACGAGCCGCCGCAGGCCGGCCCCTCCACGCCGCACGTCGTGCTCGTCGGCAAGGGCATCACCTATGACACCGGCGGGCTGTCGCTGAAGCCGCGCGAGGGCATGGTCCCGATGAAGACGGACATGACGGGCGGCGCCGTCGTCATGGGCGTGCTGTCGGCCGTGCGCGAGCTCGGCATCGGCGTGCGGGTCACCGGCCTGGTCGCGGCGGCCGAGAACATGCCCGGCGCCGCGGCCCAGCGGCCCAGCGACGTCATCCGGCAGTACGACGGCACCACCGTCGAGGTCCTCAACACCGACGCCGAGGGCAGACTGGTGCTCGCCGACGGCATCGGCTACGCCGTCGCCGAGCTCGAGCCGACGGTCATCGTCGACGTCGCCACCCTCACCGGCGCCGCGACGACGGCGCTCGGCCGCGGCCACGGCGCCCTCTACTCGCCGTCGGACGACCTCGCCGCCGCGCTGCGCTCGGCCGGCGACGCGGCGGGGGAGCGGCTCTGGCGCATGCCCCTGGTCGAGGACTACCGCTACGGGCTGGACTCGTCGATCGCCGACATCTCGCACATCGACACCGCCCACCTCGGTGGCGGCTCGATCATGGCAGCGTTGTTCCTCCAGCGCTTCGTCGGCGACGTGCCGTGGGCGCACCTCGACATCGCCGGCCCGGCCCGCGCCGACTCCGACAAGGGCGAGGTCACCAAGGGCGGCACGGGCTTCGGCGTGCGGGCGCTGCTGTACTGGCTCGAGGCCGGCGCTCCGGTCTCGTGATGGTCGTTCGGAAGGATCCTGCATGTACGGTCTGAGTGTGCGCTGGTCCCTGGCCGAGGCGCCCGCCGGCGTCGACGCCGCGCTGCGCGAGTACGTCCACGACACCTCGCTGGCCAAGTTCAGCGGCATGGACGGGTTGCGGTTCAAGACCTGGCGCACCCGGCCGGGAGAATGGTTCGAGGGCACCTACGTCTTCGAGACGGCGGCAGCCCGCGACACCTTCGCCACCTGGTTCGCCGAGGTCGCGGCCGACTCGCCCGGCTCGAAGATCATCGGCTCGGCGCCGGTGTTCCAGGAGCCGTTCGACGTCGTCGCTGTCGCCGAGGGCGGCTCCGGCTTCGCCGCCGGACCCGGCCCGGTCTGATCCCCCGTCCCCCTGCTGCCCAGTGTCTTAGCCGCGGGGACCCGCCTCAAGCGGACCGATGACGCTTCGCGCGGAGGGACCGCTTGACCCGGGTCCCCGCGGCCAAGAACTCGGCAGCTATCAGGGGGACGGGGGGAGTCTGCCGACGGTGTGGATGGTGGCTCGCTGGTTGCGGTTGGTCGTCTTCACTAGCGCCAGCCGACTTCACTAGCGAAAGTCGTCTTCTGACCTCGCGCTGGGGCGCAGAAGACGGTTCTGGCTAGACATCCCAGGGGCGTAACTTGTCAAGCGGCCTCTGGTTGATCTTGGCCCCGGTGGGCCCAGGCGGTGTGTTCGTTGTAGTGGGTGTGGTGGCGTAGGCAGCCGTGCAGGATGCCGACGAGTCGGTTGCCCAGGGCGCGTAGTGCCTGGTGGTGCAGGTCCCCGGCGGCGCGGTGCTGGTCGTAGAACGCTCGGCATCCGGGGCTGGCGCTGAGTGAGCAGAATGCCCACTGGTCGATCGCGTCGTAGAGGCGGCGGTTACGAACGTGGCGGGCGAGCACGGCACGTTTCTTGCCCGAGGCGATGGTCAACGGTGACGTGCCGGCGTAGTTCTTGCGAGACTTGGCGGTGGTGTAGCGGTCGGGGTCGTCCCCGAACTCACCGAGCACCCGGGCGCCGAGCACATCACCGAGTCCTGGCAGGGAGAGGTAGATGTCGGCGTCCGGGTGTTGCTCAAAATGGTCGTTGAGCTGGGTTTCCAGCTCGCTGATCTGCCGGTTCAACTCCACGATGATGCCGGCCGTGGCGCGGGTGGTCGCAGCGAACGCGGCCGTCACCGGGCCGGGCGCGGTGAGCTGTTCGGTGCGTAGCGCGGCCTGGATCTGCGCCGCCCGCTGGTCCAGGTTGCGGCGCCGCCCGGCGTGCTTGAGCGCGGAACGGATCGCACCGATCGTCAGCCGGGCGCCGTCGGCTGGAGCCGGGGCACGGCCCAGCACCGCCAACGCGTCACGATCATGCAGGTCGTCGAAGGCCTGCAGGGCGGCCGGGTAGTACTCCCGCAACGCCGAGCGCAGCGCGTTGGTGTGCTTGTTCCGCGCCCAGATCAGGCTCTGGTGGGTGCGGGCGAGCACCTTGATCGCCTCGGCCTGGCCAGTGTCGCCGGCGACCGGGCGGTGGTTGTGACGATCGGTGCGGACCAGATCGGCCAGAAGCTTGGCATCCCCGGCATCGGACTTGGCACCGGACACATGGTGGCGGTCGCGGTAACGGGTCACCGCCAGCGGGTTGATCGCATACACCTGGTAGCCGGCCGCGGTCAGCGCGTCGACCCACAGGCCCCGGTCGATCTCGATCCCGATCACCACGTCGCCCGGCTCGTCGGCATACCCGGCGATCAGCTCGTGCAGCCCGCCGATGCCCGCCAGCCCCTCGGGAAGCCGCCGCGACGCCAACCGGGTCCCGCCCTCGTCCATGACATGCACGTCGTGGTGGTCCTCGGCCCAGTCATCACCCACGAAGATCATCACATCGCCTCAGCCCTCTCGATGTCGTGACACAGGTCGGAGCCACGAGGGCCTCGGCGGCGACCTAATGGATCAGTGCTCGCACGGCACGACACCCCATCAGCGCTACGACAGCCCTCACCGACCGGCCGGGGCACGATCTAGCCCTAGGAATCAACCATCTCCGAGGCGTGGCAGTGCTCACCGGCCGGCGGCTCGACGACCAGCCTTCCCATCGACGCACAACAGCCAACGCAGAAACGCCGGTCGATCCCCATTAGAGCGTGTCTCCTATATGCGCGCCCATGTGATGCAGGCGGACAGCACGACGGCGGCGCGGTAGGTGATCGCGAGCTTGTCGTAGCGGGTGGCCAGTCCTCGCCATTGCTTGATCAGAGCGAAGGAGCGTTCGACGACGTTGCGCTGCTTGTAGGTCTGCTCGTCCAGGGCCGGAGGTCGCCCGCCGGCCGAGCCCTTGCGTTTGCGGGCGGCGATCTCGTTCTTCTTCTGCGGGATCACGGCCTTGATGTGCCGGGCTGCGAGCATCTGGCGGTTGACGCCGGAGGTGTAGGCGCGGTCGGCGATCACCGCGTCCGGGGTGGTGCGGGCCCGGCCCGGCCCCAGGCGAGGGACGCGGATGTCGGCCAGCACCTCGGTAAGCATCACGCCATCGTTGCGCTGCCCGCCGGTGATGACCGCGGCCAGCGGGCGGCCGTGTCCATCCACCGCAAAGTGGATCTTGCTGGTCAGTCCGCCACGCGACTTGCCGATACCGTGACCTGCAGGTTCACGTTCCCCGCCGATCGGGCTAGGAACGAACCCGTCAGGCTGACTCGTGTGATTCGCCCGCGCCCCCCGTGTCCCGCTCCGGGCGCGTGGTGTTCGTGGCGTGCTGGTGGGCACGGTTGATCGTGGCGTCCACCGACACCGTCCAATCGATCTGACCAGCGGCGTCCGCCTGGGCAAGCAGCCCGGCCAGCACCTTGTCCCAGGTCCCATCCTCGGCGTATCGGCGGTGCCGCTTCCAGACCGTCTTCCACGGCCCGAATGGCTCTCGGGGCAGGTCCCGCCACGGGATCCCGGTCCGGTACCGGTAGACGATCCCCTCCACCACCCGCCGGTTATCCCAGAACGGGTGGCCCCGCCGCCCCGCGTTCGACGGCAGCAACGGCTCGATCTGCTCCCACTGAGCATCGGTCAACGACTCAAACCGAGACGAACTCACACTGCGATCATGCAGCGCGACTCATCACAGATATGGGAGACACACCCTAGTGAAGTCGGCTCTGCGTAGTGAAGTCGCGGCTCGGCGTGCTGTCTGCCCCGCCGGTTCCATGATCATGTTCGGTGGCGGCGTGTGAGCGACCGCGAGGGGACATGATCATGGGGGAGTGGCGCCCCAACACGATTGCGCCTGCCCCAACACGGTTGCAGGCGTAGTGCGGCACGGGATTTCGTGGTGAACGTGATCATTTCGGGTCCGGCGAACCGGCACCGAGGGGCGAGGCGTCCCCAGGGTCTCCCCGTCCCCCTGATAGGTGCGCGGCTAAGAGACTGGGCACCAGGGGGACGGGGAGTCGACCTCATCACTCCGGCAGAACCTCATCACCCCGTGTGAGCGACCACCTCGGCGACCACGGTGTCCCACACGGCGCGAGGCGGGTACTGGTGGCCCATGCCCTCAAGCGGAACCAGCCGCGCCCCGGGGATCTCTCGGGCCAGCGCCTCGCCGTGCGGGAGCGGCATCAGGGGGTCGGCGGTGCCGTGCAGGACCAGCGTCGGTGCGGTGATCCCGGCCAGTTGCGCTCGCTCCAACCCGCCACCGGACAGGATCCAGTGGTTGGTCTGGCTGGCGGCGACGTCGGTGGTGCGGTCGTACATGAGGGTGGCGACGGCGCGCTCCTCGGCGAGGTCCGGCGGAATCGTGCCGTCGAACGGGCGCAGGCCCTCCACCATGGCAGAGATGGCCGCGTCGCGGTCGGTCCAGTCCGGCCCGGGGTCCTCGGAGGAGAACAGCTCGGCGAGCTGGGCCGACATGGGCGGCAGGTCGGGGTTGCCGGGCCCGAGCGGGCCGGTGGGGCTGGTCGACTGCAGCGTCAGCGACAGCACCCGCGCCGGATACTCCACGCCCAGCGCCTGGGCGATGCCGGCGCCCATCGAGATGCCGTAGAGGTGCGCGGCGGCCAGGCCGTACCCGTCGAGCACGGCCAGCGCGTCCGTCACCAGGTCGTCGCCGGTGTAGCCGGGTGAGCCGGCCGGGTACGCCGTCGACCGGCCGGTGTCGCGGAAGTCGTAGCGGATGACGAACCGGCCCGGCGCTGCCAGTCGCGAGCAGAACTCCGTCTCCCAGTAGTCCATGGACGCGGCCGCGCCGCCGATCAGCAGGATCGCCGGGTCGTCCGGGGACCCGAAGGACTCGGCGCACAGCTTCGCGTCGCCCACGGGGATCATCCGCTCGGTCATCGTCACTCCCTAGAACTATGAAAAACGTAGCTAGTGCTATTCTTTCCATAGTTCTGAAGGAGGCGCAAGTGACCCGGACCTACGGCGAGGGCTGTCCGATCGCCCTCTCGCTCGACATCGTCGGCGAGCGCTGGGCGTTGCTCGTGGTGCGTGAGCTGCGGCTGGGCCCGCGCCGCTACCGCGACCTGCAGGAGGCGCTGCCCGGCATCACGCCCGCGGTACTTTCGAAGCGGCTCAGGGAGCTCGAGGAGTACGGCGTCCTGCACCGGCGCGAGCTCCCGCCGCCCGCCGCGGCGAGGGTCTACGAGCTGACGGAGTGGGGCGCGAGCCTCGAGCCGGTGTTCCAGGCGCTGGCCCGCTGGGGCGTCCGGTCGCCCGTGCTGCCGCTGACCGGCGAGGTCAGCGCCGACTCCATCATGCTCGGCCTGCGCACCTTCTTCACCGCCTCTGACGCCAGCGGCGACGGCGTGAGCTGGTCGGCCACGTACGAGATCGGGCTCGGCCGCGACGTCTACCGGCTGCGGGTCGACGACGGCCGGCTGACCGAGCTCGCCCGCGGCCCGGCCACCACCGCGCCCGACGTGCTGGTCCGCACGACGAAAGCGGTCTGGCAGGCGGTGCTCGACGGCGCCGAGCCGCTGGCCGACGCCGTCGCCGCCGGCCGGATGTCCGTCACGGGCGACCGAACGCTCCTGCAGCGGCTGGTCGACGCGCCGCGGAAGATCAGGCCGACGCCGGCTCCAGCCGGATGACCACCGACTTCGAGGCCGGCGTGTTGCTGACCTCGGCGGTGTGGTCCAGCGGCACCAGCACGTTCGTCTCGGGGAAGTACGCGGCCGCGCAGCCCGGCGCCGTCGGGTAGGACACGACCCGGAACGACGGCGCCCGGCGGTCGCCGTCGGTCCACTCGCTCACGAGGTCGACCATGGCGCCGTCGGCGAACCCGAGCGACACCAGGTCGGCAGGGTTCACGAACACCACGCGGCGGCCGTCGCGGATGCCGCGGTAGCGGTCGTCGAGCCCGTAGATGGTGGTGTTGAACTGGTCGTGCGAGCGGACCGTCTGCAGGATCAGCCGGCCCGGCGGGACCCGCAGCACCTCGAGCTCGTTGACGCTGAACTGCGCCTTGCCGCTGGCCGTGGGGAAGGACCGCGAGTCGCGCGGCGGGTGCGGCAGCACGAACCCGCCCGGCACCGCCACCTTGGCCTCGTAGTCGTCGAATCCCGGGATCACCCGCGCGATGCGCGCCCGGACCGCCGTGTAGTCGGCCGCGAACGACGCCCACGGAACGCCGCCGCCGTCGGGACCGAACACCCGCGACGCCAGCCCGCAGACGATGCCCACCTCGCTGCGCAGCTGTCTGGATGCGGGGCGCAGCGTGCCGCGCGACGCGTGCACCGCGCTCATGGAGTCCTCGACGGTGACGAACTGCTCGCCGCCGGCCTGCACGTCGCGCTCGGTGCGGCCGAGGCAGGGCAGGATGATCGAGCGCTGCCCTGCCAGCGCGTGCGACTTGTTCAACTTGGTCGACACGTGCACCGTGAGCGGCACCGACTGCAGCGCGGCCGCCGTCAGGTCGCTGTCGGGCGTGGCCGAGGCGAAGTTGCCGCCCATGGCCATGAAGACGCGGACCCTGCCGTCGCGCATGGCCCTGATGGTGTCGACGGTGTCGTGGCCGGGTCGCCGGGGTGCGGTGATGCCGAACTCGGACTCGAGCGCGTCGAGGAACGCGGCCGGCGGCTTCTCCCAGATGCCCATGGTGCGATCGCCCTGCACGTTGCTGTGCCCGCGGACGGGGCACGCGCCGGCGCCGGGGCGGCCGACGTTGCCGCGCAGCAGCAGGAAGCTCACGATCTCGCGGATGGTCGGCACGGCCTTCTTGTGCTGCGTGAGGCCCATGGCCCAGCAGACGATGACGCTCTCGGCCTGACGGACCTCGGCGACGAACGCCTCGATCGCCTCGCGGGGCAGGCCGGTGGCCGTCGCGACGTCGTCCCAGTCGAGCTTCTGCCAGGCCGCGACGGCGTCGTCGTAGCCGGTCGTGTACTGGTCGATGAAGGCGTGGTCGACGGCGTCGGCGTCGACCAGCATGCGGTTGACCGCCTGGAAGAACGCGAGGTCGCCGCCGAGGCGGACCTGCAGGTAGAGGTCGGACAGCAGCGTGCCCTTGCCGACGACGCCGCGCACCGTCTGCGGGTTCTTGAACGTGTGCAGGCCGGCCTCGGGCAGCGGGTTGACGGCGACGATGCGGGAGCCGCGCCGCTTGGCGTGCTCGAGCGCGGTGAGCATGCGCGGGTGGTTGGTGCCGGGGTTCTGCCCGACGATGACGATGAGGTCGGCGTGGTCGGTGATGTCCTCGATGGAGACGCTGCCCTTGCCGATGCCCAGCGTCTCGGACAGCGCCGCGCCGGACGACTCGTGGCACATGTTCGAGCAGTCCGGCAGGTTGTTGGTGCCGAGCGTGCGGGCGAAGAGCTGGTACAGGAACGCGGCCTCGTTGCTGGTGCGCCCGGACGTGTAGAAGACGGCGTCGTCGGGGCTCGCCAGCCCTCGCAGCTCCGAGGCGATGACGTCGAACGCGCGGTCCCAGGTGATGGGCCGGTAGTGGGTGTCGCCGGTGTCGCGCAGCATCGGCTCGGTGAGCCGGCCCTGCTGGCCCAGCCAGTGGTCGGAGCGCCCGGCCAGCTCGGCGACGGGGTGGGCGGCGAAGAACGCGGCGTCGACCCGGCGGACGGTGGCCTCTTCGGCGACCGCCTTGGCGCCGTTCTCGCAGAACTCCGCCAGGTGCGGCTTGCCCGGCTCGGGCCAGGCGCAGCCTGGGCAGTCGAAGCCGCGCTGCTGGTTCAGCACGCGCAGCGTCTTCACACCGCGACGGACCCCGGCCTGCTCGAGCACGTCCTTCAGCCCGTGCACGACGCCGGGTACGCCGGCCGCGCTCGCCGCGGGCGGGCCGACCCGCAGACCGGCCTCGTCGTGATCGTCCTTCGGTGCCCGAGTGGTCATGTACCGACGGTAGCCCCAGGGGCCCGGCGGTGTGCCGCCCGGAGGGCCCTCGTGACGCGGTTGGCTCCGGTGCGGACCGCCCGCTCGATGTCCCAGCGGCGGGATCGGAACTCCGGCGACGGCAGCGAGATGGCCACCGAGCCGATGACGTCGCCGCCGGGGGAGCGGACCGGGGCGGCCATGCACGACAGCCCGGCCTGCAGCTCGCCGATCTCGAGCGCCACGTTGGACTCGCGCACGTGCGACAAATGCCGCTCGAGCTGGTCGGGCTGGACGATGGTGGACCGCGTGAGGTCCGCCATGCCGGACTGGTCGAGGTAGCAGTGCAGCTGGTCGCGGTCCATGCCGGCCAGCATGACCTTGCCGAACGCCGTGGCGTGCGCGGACTCGTCGAACCCGACGTCGAGCAGCTGCACCCGGCGGCGGCGCTCGGAGTCGGCGACGTGGGCGATGACGATGCCGGCCTCGCGGAACACCGCGTAGTAGGCGGCGGCGTCGGCGTCGTGGTGCAGCGCCCGGATGGCCGCCGCGACGTCGTCCTCGACGGCGAGCTGGCGGTGCAGCCCGCGGTCGAGCCTGCGCACGCCGTAGCCGAGCGCGTAGCGGTGCTCACTGGCGAGGTGGACGACGTAGCCGCTGTCGATGAGCGTGCTGAGCAGGTGGTAGGTGGTCGGGAGCGCGAGGCCGAGCTCGTCGGCGATGCTGCGCGCCGTGACGCCGCGCGGATCGGAGGCCACGACCTCCATGACCCGCAGCGCCTTGGTCACCGAGGCGATGGTTCCTGGCGAGGACCGCACCGACACCTGCCCCATCCGTCCAGACTAGTCGCCGTACCGGGTACTGAGCAGACCCCGGCAGAACCCGGAATTGCCCTCGATGCTGATCCGCGTCGTGCGGGCCAGCCGCAGCTTCAGCGGCAGCGACTCGGGCGGGATCGGGGCGCCGTCGTCGTCCACCAGCAGCGGCGCGTCGTCGTCGACGGGGAGCCCCAGCCGAGCCCGGCGGCGGCGCAACCTGACGCCGTCGTCGCCCCGCAGGTCGCCCAGTCGCGCCCGGGTGAGGTCGGCGCCGTCGTGCGCCAGCCGGGAGGCGATTCGCTCCTGCTCGGCGGCGTGCGCCTTGCGCCAGAATGTCAGCCGAAGCTCCTGCAGCTCGCCGTCCGCCAGGCCGTCGAACGCCGCCGCGAACCCGTCGCCGGCGGCCACTCCGCCGTTGATCTCCTCGGCCGCGAAGTGGTCCTCGAGCCGCACGTCGACGGCGTCGACGCCCGGGACGGCGCGGGCGGCCTCGTAGGCGTCGGCGACCATCAGGTAGGCGAAGTTCGGTGCGCAGAAGTAGGTCGGCAGCCGCAGCCGGATCCGCGCGGTCCCGCCCTCGACCCGCACCGACGAGACGAAGCCGAGGTCGGTCACCGGCTCGTCCAGCTCCGGGTCGACGACGGCGTCCAGTGCGCGCAGGACGGCCGCCGTTCCCGGGCCGGCGGAGGGGCTGCCGCCGGCCCGGGCGGCGTCGGCGCCGGCTGGGGGGCGAGCGGCGCACGACGTGGGGGAGGCGCTCATGGTGCTCACGGGGCCACCGAGGCGGCGGGCGCCGGGCTGACCGGCTCGGAGCCGACCGCCTCGCCCTCGCCTTCAGGGACGCCGTCGGGCAGCCGCAGGTCGGCCGGCACGTCGATGTCGTACAGCCGGGCCGCGTTGAGGCCGAGGATCTTCTTCTTGATCTCCGTGGTCAGCGTGCCGTACTCCGACTGCAGGTCCTCGGGGATCTGGAAGTCGACGAACCGCTCGATCAGCCAGCGCGGCGTCCAGATGGCGTAGTCGCTGGCGAACGTGATGCGGTCGGGGCCGATCCAGTAGAGCAGCTCGCCGATCACCTGGGCGAAGTAGCGCGGCCGCGAGTGGATGAACGGCAGCGCCACGGCCAGCCCGCCGTACACGTTCGGCTCCTGCGTGGCGATCCAGCAGAAGTCCTCCAGCCGCGGCAGGCCGACGTGCTCGACGATGAAGCGCAGGCCCGGGAACGCCGACGCGACGTCGTCCACATCGGCGACGTCGAACGCGTCGCGGTTGAGCGGGTAGATGGTCGGGCCCTTGTGCACGTGGATGTTGCGGATGCCCAGCTCCTGGCACTTCTCCAGGTACCGGTAGGACCAGGGGTCGGACAGCTTCCAGCCCTTGGAGTCGCCCTTCCACTCGGCCGTGTAGAGCTTGACGCCGCGCAGGTGCCAGCGCTCGGCCAGCTGTTCCAGCCGCTCCAGCCCGGCCTCGCCGTCGCGCGGGTCCCAGGAGCCGTTGACGATGAACCGGCCCGGGTGGTTCTCGGCCAGCGCGCCGTCCTGCTCGGTGGTGTTGAACCCGTTGACGAAGAAGTCGGTGAGGTACGTCGGCTGGAAGATCGCCTTGTCGACGTAGCCGACCTCGAACAGGTCGTGGATCACCTGGTCCTCGGACTGGCGCTGGAAGTGCTCCAGCGACCACACCTCGTCCTCGGGGCTGAGGTTGCGGTGGTAGTCGTAGAAGCAGTTCAGGAAGCCCTCGCCGTACCGGTTGGCCTGGTTCGCCGGCGTCCCGTCCCAGTAGTGGATGTGCCCGTCCACCACGAAGTAGTTCTGGCCGTCCTTGCTGTACATGGGTGCCTCCTCACAGCGCCGGGACGAGGATGGCCCGCCCGCCCGGGACCAGGCCGTGGTCGAGGTCCGACAGCGCCTGCAGGGCGTCGTCGAACGCGTAGAGCTTCGTGTGCAGCCTGACCATCCCCCGTGCGGCCAGGACCATCAGTTCGTCCAGGTCGTTGTAGGAGCCGACGAGGTTGCCGATGACGTTGATCTCGCTCGAGATCAGGTCGATCGTCGGGACGTCGACGTGCCCGCCGTAGCCGATGACGTAGTACGAGCCGGCCCGCCGGGTCATCGCGACGCCCTCCGCCTCGGTCCCCTTCTCGCCGACGAAGTCGAAGACGACGTGCGCGCCGCCGCCGGTCAGCTCGACCACCTCGGCGACGTGGTCACCGCCGGCCCGGATCGTGTGGTGGGCGCCCAGGCCGGCGGCGAGTTCGAGGGCCTCCGCCGACAGGTCGACGACGGTGACCTCTGCCGCCGTCGTCGCCAGCAGCGTCTGCAGGCCGATGTGGCCGAGCCCGCCGGCGCCGATCACGACGGCGTGCGTGCCCGGGTACAGCAGCGGCCAGGCCTTGCGGACCGCGTGGTACGCCGTCAGCCCGGCGTCGGCCAGCGCCGCGACGTCACGCGGAGCCAGGTTGTCGGCCAGCTTCACGACGGAGCGCGCGCCCGTGAGGAGCAGCTCGGCCATGCCGCCGTCGGTGTCGATGCCGGGGAAGCGCGAGTTCTCGCAGTGCACGTCGTCGCCGCCGCGGCAGGCCCGGCACAGCCCGCAGGTCACCAGCGGGTGCAGGATGACGCGGTCGCCGGCGGCCACGCTGGTGACCGCGGGCCCGACGTCGACGACGGTGCCGGCGTTCTCGTGCCCGATCGTATACGGCAGCGCGACGCCGCTCTTCTGCGCCCACTGGCCCTCGACGATGTGCAGGTCGGTGCGGCAGACGCCGGCCGCGTCGATGCGGACCAGCACGTCCAGCGGACCCGTGGCGGCCGGCTCGGGAACGTCGTCGATGGACGGTTCCTTGCCGTACTCGTGGACACGGACGGCTCGCATCGCACACCCACTTCCCGCTCGC
Source organism: Jiangella mangrovi (assembly GCF_014204975.1). Taxonomy (NCBI): domain Bacteria; kingdom Bacillati; phylum Actinomycetota; class Actinomycetes; order Jiangellales; family Jiangellaceae; genus Jiangella; species Jiangella mangrovi. Next base: position 521,807 of record NZ_JACHMM010000001.1, on the reverse strand, counting down.
TCCGTTGCGCTGGTGCCAGGCAATCTGCCGTCTGTCCGGGCCGGTTGTGAACCGTGATTATCGGATGGCGATAAGTGGGTACGACTGGTCCATGACGAGCCGTACGGTGGAGCCATGGGGCAGATGACGACGCGGCGGCCCGTGCTGCGGCTCCGGCCGGGCCGGTCGGCACAGCGCCCCGACACGCTGGCGGTCGAGGAGCCGCTGCTGGTCCGCGTCGGCGACCAGATCCTCACCTCCACCATGCGCACTCCCGGTCACGACTTCGACCTCATCGCCGGCTGGCTGGTCAGCGAGGGCGCCGTCGGCGACCCCAGCGACGTCGCCGGCATGAAGGAGTGCATCGACGAGCAGAACACCATCGAGGTGACCCTCGCCCACGGCGTCGCCCCGCCGCGGGCCCGGGCGTTCGAGACCACCAGCGCCTGCGGCGTCTGCGGCGCCGACCGCGTGGTCGACGTCCGCGCCTCGCTGCGCTGGCGGCTGGCCGAGGACCCCACCCGCGTCGACGTCGGCGTCCTGGCCGCCCTGCCCGACCGCATGCGGGCCGAGCAGCGGGTGTTCGACCGCACCGGCGGACTCCACGCGGCCGGCCTCTTCACCGCCGACGGCATCGTCGTGGCGGTCCGCGAGGACGTCGGCCGGCACAACGCCGTCGACAAGGTCATCGGCTCGGCCCTCATGGCCGGGCTGCTGCCGCTGGCCGGGCACGCCCTGCAGGTCAGCGGCCGCGCGTCGTTCGAGCTGGTCCAGAAGGCGGCCGCCGCCGGGGTGCCGGTGCTGGCCGCCGTCTCGGCCCCCTCCAGCCTCGCCGTCGACCTCGCCGACGAGTGCGGTCTGACGCTGGTCGGCTTCGTCCGCGGCGGCGGCATGAACGTCTACACCCACCCCGAACGGGTCCGGGTCGCCCCCACCCCCGACCTCGAGGTCGTCGTCTGAAGCGCTCCGACCGGTCACCTCCGGCGGCCGTCCACGTGTGACGCCACGAGGCCGGCGAGCTGCTCGGCCGGACGCTGGAGCTGCTCCGGAACGGCGGGCTCAGCGGCGGCGCGGTGAAACGCCTCCGGGACGGCGTCGCGGAGGGTCGCGATCCGGCTGCGGGCCTCCTCAGCCGGGATGCCGAGCTTGGTGGCGACCTGCGTCCAGTCCTTCCGGGTCACCTGATCCAGCTCCCAGGCGTCGCCGATCTTCATGGCTGACCGATGACCGTAGCGCTCGCCGTACGGCAGTACGGTGGCGACGTCGTACAAGGGACCGAGCTGCGCACGCGACGCTGCGCCGAGCAGCAGGGAGTAGTTCTTGGCGTGTGCATCGGTGGCGCCGATGAGCACGTTGAAGACGAGCGCATCGAAGAACCGCCGCGTGCTGGCCAGCCGGTCCGGCCCGGCCAGACCACGAAGGAGCCCGGCGATGTCGGCGACGCCCGGTCCACCATCACTCTGGTACTTCATGCTCGGGTGTACCGCCAGCGCCTGGCAGAGGTCCTCCTGGTGGAGCCGCACCCATCGGCCGTCGGCCTGCGCACGGTCGTAGCGGCGGGAGATCAGGATCTCGAGGTCGCCTGTCGTGATGATCTCCGTCTCCGCCGCGGGCAGCCCGGCGAGCCTGGCCGCTCGGAGGCACAGGTGCTCGTTGAGGTGATGGTGGCGCAGGCCAGGGATCGACGGCTTGAGGATGTGCGTGGTGGGGGTCGAATCGGCGGGCACGCCCCACCGGCCGTCAGGACCGCGGAAGAGCGCGACCTTGCTCTGTGCTCCCGCGAGGCTCCATCGGCCGGTGTCCCGGCCCGGGTCCCAGTCGGCCGGATGCTCGGCGAGGCCGGCGAACAAGACCTGGACGTCGTCGTCGGTCAGCCACTGGACGTCGCCCTGCCGGGTGGCGGTGTCGCTCGGCGAGGTGTCCTCGGGAAGGACCTGCACCGCTCCGGCTGCGTCCTGCCGACGTGGGCGAGTAGTGCGAACGGGTTGCGCGGAGACACGCCGAACTGGCGCCCCCACCGCTCGAGGGTGGGCTCGCTGTCCGGAAGCAGGCCGGCGAGGAAGGCTCCGATCGCCTTGGGCGGATGGCTGGACCGGCCGAGTGGGAGCGACAGCGACAGTGGAATCGCGGTCGGTGAGGCGTAGCCGCGGTGATAGGTGCAACCGAGCCGACCAGTGGAGCTCTGGACGAGCGTGCCGACCGCTGTCCCGTCGAGGTATACGGCCAGCCGTCGGTCACTCACGGTCGGTTCCCTCCACCAGTCCGCCGAGCAGGCGGCCGAACGGATCGTGTTCGGCCTTGGGCGCGCCGTCCTCGACAGCGATGTCGACGGCTAGGCCGGCGACGGCGAGTGCGTCGAGAACGAGTTGGGCTTCCAGTCGTGGGTGACCACGCTCGAGCCGGATCACCCAGTCACGGGAGACGCCCACCGCGGCGGCCAGCTCCGCCTGGGTCATTCCGCTGAGACGCCTGGCCTCGCGCACCAGAGCGCCGAGATCGCGCACGGTCCGTGCTCGCATCGGATCTCCCCGTCATGTCGTCGTTCGACCACATTAACAGATGTCGCCGTTCGACGACATTGCGGAATGTGGTCGAACGACCACGTCAGTGCGGGGTGGTCAGCCGGCGGGGACCCAGTAGCGCAGCTTGCCGTGCCGCTCGTCCTCGAACTGCCCGCCCGCGGCCTCGATGACCTTGCGCGACGCGACGTTGTCGAAGTCGCAGGTCACCAGCGCCGGGTCGATGCCGAGCTTCGCCGACCACGGCATGGCCTGCTGCAGCATGGCCGTCGCGTGGCCGCGGCGGCGGGCCGACGGGCGCACGTCGTAGCCGATGTGGCCGCCGTAGTCGCGCAGCCAGGGCGTCAGGTGGTGCCGGATGGACAGCCGGCCCAGGAAGAGCGCACCGTCGACGTACCAGAGATGGGTCGACGGGACCATGCCGCGCGAGCGGGGGGCCTCCTCGCGCTCGTCGTCGATCTGCCGGCGGACGTACGCGGCGAAGCCCTCGGGGCGCACCATGTCGGCGAGCTGGAGATCGTCGGCCCACCGAGGCTCGTAACCGGGCTCGCCGACGGCCTCGAGCCACGAGTCGTGGACCTCGACGGTGGGGCGGACCAGTTCCGGCACGAGACCTATCGTGCCCCGATCGGTGCCGGTCATTCGGCCGGATCGCGGAATCGTGCCGATTCGTGACCGGGGCGTTGCGGCGTCAGTCGGCGCGTTTGACGGCCACCAGCAGACCGTCGCCGACGGGGAGCAGCGCCGGCACCAGGTGGTCGTCCTCGCGGACGAGGCGGACGAGCTCGCGGATGGCGACGGTCTCGGGGTCGCGCTGCGCGGAGTCGGCGACGCGGTCGTGCCAGAGCGCGTTGTCGAACGCGACGGCCCCGCCGGGACGCAGCAGCCGCAGCGCCTGCTGGAGGTAGTCGCTGTACTCGTTCTTGTCGCCGTCGCAGAAGACGAGGTCGTAGGCGCCGTCGGTGAGCCGGGGGAGCACCTCGAGCGCCGGACCGGCGATGAGCCGGGTGCGGTTGGCCGGGACGTTCGCCTCGGTGAACGCCTCGCGGGCCAGCCGCTGGTGCTCGGACTCGATGTCGACGCTGGTGAGGACGCCGTCGGCGCGCATGCCGTTGAGGAGGTAGAGGCCCGAGACGCCGCAGCCGGTGCCGACCTCGACGACGGTGCGCGCGCCGAGCGCCGCGGCGAGCAGGCGGAGCGCGGCCCCGGCTCCGGGCCCGACGGGGACGGCGCCGACCTCGGCGGCCCGCTGCCGCGCGCGGCCGAGGATGTGGTCCTCGTCGAGGTACGCCTCGGCGTAGGCCCACGACTCCGGCGTGATGGCGGTGGTGCTGCCCGTGGAAATGACGGCCTCCTGGTCGGAACGTCCAGTGTCGCGCGCGCACTGTGTCAGTCATGAGCTTAGGCCGTCAAGCATCCGGAGGGTGGGACCGGAACCTCTGCGACGTCCCGGATCGTTCTGAGGTACAGGGAACGTGGGGAATAGATGGGGGGCTTCCCTGATTGGCCACGAAAGGGGCAATGGGTGACGATGGACGTAGCGCTCGTGCCGACGAGCCGTGTCGAGGAAGGACCCCGGGTGGCCGACGTTGAGACCTGGACGCCGCCGAGCTGGGAAGAGATCGTCCGCGAGCACTCCGGACGGGTCTACCGGCTCGCGTACCGCCTGACCGGCAACGCGCACGACGCCGAGGACCTCACCCAGGACGTCTTCGTCCGGGTCTTCCGCTCCCTGTCCTCCTACACGCCCGGCACCTTCGAGGGCTGGCTGCACCGCATCACCACCAACCTCTTCCTCGACTCCGTCCGCCGCAAGCAGCGCATCCGGTTCGACGCCCTGGCCGACGACGCCGCCGAGCGCCTGCACGGCCGCGAGCCCACGCCCGAGCGCGTCATCACCGACAGCATGCTCGAGGCCGACATCCAGAAGGCGCTCGAGGCGCTGCCGCCCGACTTCCGCGCGGCGGTGGTCCTCTGCGACATCGAGGGCCTGTCGTACGAGGAGATCGCGGCCACCCTCGGCATCAAGCTGGGCACCGTCCGCAGCCGCATCCACCGGGGCCGCGCCCAGTTGCGCGCCGCGCTGGACCACCGTGCCCCCGACGACGCCAGCGCGCTCGACGTCGCGAGCGACCGCGAGGCCGACGCGCCGCGTGACCACGGAGACTCGGCATGAAACATCTCGACGAGCGGATCAGCGACCTCGTCGACGACCGCCTCGAACACGACGAACGCGATCGCGCCCTGGTCCACCTGACGGTCTGCGAGCACTGCCGCGAGGCCGTCGAGCTCGAGCGCGACGCCCGCAACGCGCTGCGCTCGCTGCCCGACGTAGCGCCGTCGGCGAAGCTGGTGGCGAGCCTGCTCGCGCTGGCCGAGCCCGGCGAGCCGCTGCCGCCGGCCCCGCCCGCGTCCGCCGCGCACCCGGCCCCGGTGGCCGGCTGGCGCCCGCGCGACTCCCGGCCGGCCTCGGGCCCGTCGGGCTCGCGTCCCGGCTCCCGCTCCGGCCGCCGCGTCCGCGCCGTGCGGGTGGTCGCGCTGGGCATGTGCACCACCGGCGCCATGCTCATCCTGCTGGCCTCGCTGGGCGGCACCGGCGCGAACTCGCCGGGCACGCCCGACACCCCGGTCAGCGTGGTGCCGCCGGTCGAGGAGTTCACCTACGAGCACGCCTACTCCACCGGCGGGCTGCCGTTCGCCGAGCCGTCGTCGCTGCTGGTCACCACCGAGACTCGCTCGGGGGCCGGCTGGTGAGCTCGGGCAACCGCGTCGGACACGGCAGGACCGGCGGGTTGGCCGCCCTGGTCGTGCCGGTCCTCGCCATGCCCCTGCTGGTCGGGGCGCTCGCCGTGTTCGTGCAGGTGGTTCCGGCCGCCTCGCGCGACGTCGGCGACGACCCCCGCGCCGTCCAGCTGCTGCGCCAGTCCGCCACCGCGGCCGAGCACGTCTCGTACCGCGGCACCCAGTACGTCTCCACCTGGTCGGCGCTCACCCAGTCGGCCGCGTCGACCAGCGCCATCGTCCAGGTGAGCCACCGTGCCGGCGGGCAGACCGAGATCGGCCTGCACGACCGTCAGACCGCCATCCTCGACGGCCGCACCGCCTCGCGGTGGCTGGCCGGCGAGGGCCCGGCCGACCTCCTGCTCGGCGCCTACACCGTCCGGCTGGCCGGAGAGGACGCCGTCGCCGGCCGCTACACCGACGTCATCGAGGCGTTCCGCAGCGACGGCTCCGTCGCCGCGAAGCTCTGGCTCGACCGCGAGACCGGGCTGCCGCTGCGCCGCGAGTCCTTCGCGCAGGACGGCTACCCACTCAGCGCCAGCGCGTTCATCGACATCACCGTCGGCGGCCCCGACCTGTGCTGCAAGTCCGGGACCGAGGTCGGCTCGACGGCGGCTTTCGAGGAACGCCAGGACACCATGCTGCGCTGGGACGACATCGAGGACCTCCGCGACGACGGCTGGCACTGCCCCGGCTCGCTCGGCGAGGGCATGGACCTCTACGAGGCGCGGCGGGTCGGCGACGCCATCCAGCTCAGCTACTCCGACGGCGTCATGACCGTGTCGGTGTTCGAGCAGTCCGGCTGGCTCGACCCCGACCGGCTCGATGGCTACGGCACCTCCGACTACGAGGACGGCGTCGTCTACACCCGCCCCGGCCCGCCGGCCCGGCTCATGTGGTCCAGCGACGGCCGCGTCATCACCGTCGTCGCCGAGGCGCCGCTGGCCAGCATCCGCGACCTCCTCGAGCAGCTGCCCCCCGACCCCGCCGCCGAGCCCGAGCAGAAGAAGGACGGCTTCGGCGACCGCATCGCGCGCGGCGCGCAGCGGGTGGGGTCGTGGATCAACCCGTTCGACTGATCCTCTTCATCACGACCGGACGGTGCGCCCTCCGCCGTCGGCTGGGAGAATGACGCCATGAAGGCAGGCTGGACCAGTCTGGGGCACGACACGTCGCCCGACGAGCGGACGGGCGCCGACCCCTGGGCGGGCGGCTCCTGGCAGTACACCGAGGGCACGAGCCGGCCGGCTCCGGAGCTCGCCGACCCGCGCGCGGTCACCAGGCAGCTCGCCGCGGGCGCGACAGGTGCCGGTGCGGCGGGCGCCGCGGGTGCCGGCGCCGGGAACGGCGCGGCGAGCGTCGCCGCGCCACACACCGTCGAGGCGCCCACCCGGTTCATCGAGACCGCACCGCACGGCAACGGCGTCCCGGCCGGCGCGCCCGGCGGGCCGGCGCACGGGCGGCCGCCGAAGAAGCGCCGTGGCCTCGCGACGTTCGGCATCCTGCTGCTGGCGCTGGGCGCGGGCGCGGCGGGCGGCCTGGTCACCGAGGCCCTCGATGACGACTCCGCCGGCGGCAGCGACACCGTCACCGTCATCGGCGCCGACCCCGCCGGGCTGGTCGAGCGGCCGCCCGAGTCCATCGCGGGCGTGGCCGCCAGCGTGCTGCCCAGCGTGGTGTCGGTCAGCGTGGCCGACGCGGGCGGGTCGGGCTTCATCATCTCCGAGGACGGCTACGTCATCACCAACAACCACGTCATCGCGTCGGCCGGCGACGACGGCATCGAGCTGGCGTTCTTCGACGGGCGGCGGCTCGCGGCCGAGCTGGTCGGCACCAGCCCCAGCTACGACATCGCGGTCCTGCGGGTCGACGCCGCCGACCTCCAGCCGGTCGTCTTCGGCGACTCCGACTCCGTGGCCGTGGGCGACCCCGTCGTCGCCATCGGCAGCCCGCTGGGCCTCGACGCCACCGTCACCAGTGGCATCGTCTCGGCCCTCGAACGGCCCGTCACCGCCGGCGGCGAGGACGACCAGTCCTACATCAACGCGCTGCAGACCGACGCCGCCATCAACCCGGGCAACTCCGGCGGCCCGCTTGTCGACAGCGCCGGGCGGGTCATCGGCGTCAACTCCGCCATCGCCAGCCTCGGGCTCGGCGACCAGACCGGCTCCATCGGCCTCGGTTTCGCCATCCCCATCGAGCAGGTGCAGCGCACGGCGCAGCAGCTCATCGCCGACGGCGAGGCCGTCTACCCGGTCATGGGCGTGCTGCTCGACAACGGCTTCGTCGGCGAGGGCGCACGGGTGGCCGAAGACACCGACAACGGCCCCGGCGTCACCCCCGGCGGCCCGGCCGCCGAGGTCGGCATCGAGTCCGGCGACGTCGTCGTCGAGATCGACGGCCAAGAGATCCGCACGCCGGCCGAGCTGATCGTCCGGCTGCGGGCGCACGAGCCCGGCGACGAGATCGAAGTCGTGGTCGACCGCGAGGGCGAGGAGCTCACCTTCACCCTCACCCTGGGCTCGGCCGTAGGTTGACGCAGCACGTAGTCTTGCGTGGACGGATGCACGTACGTAACCGACGTGGGGGCCGGCAGTGTTCGACATTGGTATCGGCGAGGTGTTCGTGCTGCTCGTCGTGGCCCTGCTCGTCTTCGGCCCCGACCGGCTGCCCGAGATGGCCAAGCAGACCGCGGGCTTCGTCCGCGACCTGCGCACCATGGTGGCCAACGCCCGCAAGGACCTCTCCGGCAGCGTCGGCGACCTCGGCATCGACAAAGAGGATCTGAAGACCCTCTCCGACCTGCGCAACCCGAAGTCCTTCGTCCGCTCCAAAGTCCTCGACGGCATCGACCTCGGCCTCGACGACGACGGTGCGTCCTCCAACGGGGTCAACGGCGCCAACGGCACCCGCCCGTCCACGGCGACCACCGGCACCGAGCACGTCGGCGAGGTGGTCGACGTGCCGCCTCCGTCCGCCGACGTCCCGCCACCCCCGGACGACGAGCCCGACGCCGACTTCCCGCCGCCGCCCATGGAAGAGACTCCCGAAGGCCCGCCCCCGGCAGCCGAGGAGCCGGTCGCTGAGCCGGTCTCCGAGCCGGTTGCCGCGGAATCGTCGTCCGACGAGGAGCAGGTACCCGTGAACGCCGAGGCCTCGCGTTCGCCGCGCTTCGACCCCGACGCCACCTGATCTGAGGTTCGTGGGGTTGGGTTAGGTTGGCGGCGGCTGGACGTCCTGGTCTGGTGTTACGTGCTGGTCTGGTGTCACGCGCAAGGGGCGGAATCGGCTCGACGGCGTGACGTGGGACCAGGACGCGACGGAAGACCAGGATGCACCGCAGCGGACCGGCGAGGCGTGCCCAGGGTCTCCCCGTCCCCCTGATAGGTGCCAGGTTCTTGGCCGCGGGACCGCGGGTCAAGCGGTCCCTCCGCGCGAAGTGCCATCGGTCCGCTTGAGGCGCGGGCCTGCGGCTAAGAGACTGGGCAGCAGGGGGACGGGGAGCCTACCCCATCACCCCAAACGAACCGTGACTGTAGCCTTGCCCGAAGTCACCCCTATCGACAGAAAAGTGATTTAGTGATCTAATCACTCTCATGACCACCGGAGAAGCGGGTCGCCGGACGCTGGCTGACGAGCTGGCGGACGGTGTCGTGCAGCTGATCCGCGAGCGCCGGCTCGACGCGGGCGCGCAGATGGACACCGTCCGGTCCATGGCCGATCGGTTCGCTGTCGCGGTGCCGACCATGCGCGAGGCGCTGCGCCGGCTCGAGGCCATGGGCGTGGTGGTGCTGCGGCACGGGTCCGGGGTGTACGTGGGCGAGAACGTGCGTCGCTCGGTGCTGCCGAACCCGCACGGACCGCTGCTGACCAGCGAGAGTCTGGTCGACCTCCTGCAGGCGCGGAGCACCATCGAGCCGCCCATCGCGGCCATGGCTGCGACGGTGCGCGACGCGGACGGGGTGGCGCGCATCACCGAGACGCTGGCCGAGGCCGAGCAGTGCCTCGTCCAGCGCAGCGACCGGCTCTGGATGGTCAACCTCGACTTCCACCGGGCGGTCGCGCAGGCCTCTGGCAACACCGTGCTGGCCGAGGTGGTCGACTCCATCGTTCTGGTGCACGCCCAGGAGCAGCGCGAGATCCTGCGCCTGCACGGCGACGAGGACGAGGACTTCGAAGAGCATCGGCGCATCGCCCGGGCCGTGCTCGGGGGCGATGCCGACGAGGCGTTCCGCGCGAGCAAGGAGCACCTCGACAACGTCATCGAGGCGATCCGGGCCAGAACACCCGAATCCGGACGGTAGGCACCGTACCGGCATACTGGCCTGTCACGGGCACATGCTGACGGGTTACACCCGATGTCATATACGAATGCGCGAGGTGAATCATCGTGAGAATGCGTCATAGTGGGCTGGTCGCTGCCGCGGCCGCGTCGGTGCTCGTCCTGGCCGCGTGCGGCGGCGATGACGACGACGCCGAGGGCGCCACAGGCCCCGGACTGATCAACTTCTACACCGACAAGGGCGCCTGGGAGCCGCAGTTCCTCGACGTGTCCGACGTGTCGGAGCTGAGCCTGGGCCTCGGCCTGGACTTCACCGGCTACTCCGACGCCGACCAGTACTCGGCGTTCATCCGGCAGTCCTTCCGGACCAACGAGAAGCCCGACCTGTTCACCTGGCACACCGGCAGCGAGCTCGAGGACCTCGTCGCCGAGGACCTGCTGGCGCCGACGACGCACATCTGGGAGTCCGCCGTCGGCAACGGCGACGTGCCCGAGGCGCTGCGCGAGCACTTCACCGTCGGTGAGGAGCAGTACTGCGTGCCCATGAACGCCGCCTACTGGGTCATGTACTACAACAAGGCGATCTTCGAGCAGTACGGCCTGGCCGAGCCCACCAGCTGGACCGAGCTCATGACCGTCGCCGACACCCTGAAGGACAACGGCGTCGCCCCGTTCTACGAGACCAACATCCTGTTCTCGTTCGTCTGGTTCCAGACGCTGCTGGCCGGCACCGACCCCGAGCTCTACAACGCGCTGTCCAGCGGCGAGGCCAGCTACACCGACCCGGGCGTCGTCGCGGTCATGGAGCAGTGGCGGACCATGCTCGAGGCCGGCTACTTCGGCGACCCGGGCGACCAGACCACGCCGCAGGACCAGCTGAAGAACGGCAACGTCGCGATGATCAACTTCGGGACGTTCCTCAGCGGCCAGCTCAACAGCGTCGCCATGGAGTCCGGCACCGACTACGACTTCTTCGTCATCCCCAACGTCAACGCCGAGCTGCCGCAGACGTCGCTGATCTTCGAGACCGGCCCCATGTGCACCGCCAAGGACGCCGAGAACGAGACCTCCGCGCTGCAGTACGCCGAGTGGTGGATGGGCGAGGAGGCGCAGACGACCTGGGCCAACGCCCGGGGCGACGTGTCGTTCAACCCGAAGGCCCTGGTGCAGGACCAGCCGCTCGCCGAGCTGAACGAGCAGTCCGCCAGTGGCGACTACCTGCTGCTCGAGCGCTACTTCGAGGCGACGCCGACACCGGTGCTGACCGCGGCGCTCGACGGCTTCAGCGCCTTCGTCACGAACCCGGGCGACCCGATGCCGATCCTCGAGACCATCCAGGCCGAGGCCGACGCCTACTGGAGCAGCGAGGGCTGAGGGGAGCGACGATGTCCGCGCCGGCCACGGCAGCACCTCCCACGTCCGCCCGCGGCTCCGCACCGCGCGAGCCGCGGCGGCGGCACCGCAACACCTACGCCTGGCCGGCGCGGGCCTTCAGTCTGCCCGCGGTCGTGGTCGTCGCGGTCCTGCTGTACCTGCCGTTCCTGTGGACCACTTGGATCAGCCTCACCGAGTACGACGGGCTCGGCTCGCCCGAGTGGGTGGGACTGGACAAATACCGGGCGATGTTCGACGACGCCAACTTCCTGACGTCGCTGCGCAACACCCTGCTCTGGGTGGTCGGCACCATCACGGTGCCGGTCGCGCTGGGGCTGCTGATCGCGATGCTGTCGCACGGGCTGCGGTTCGGGGCGTGGCTCCGGCTGCCGTTCCTCATCCCGTACGCGATCTCCGGCGTCGCCGTCGGCATCGTGTGGGTGTTCGTGCTGCAGAACGGCGGCGGCCTGAGCCAGGCGCTGGACGCGTTCGGGCTGCCGGGGGCCGACACCCGCTGGCTGCTGGACGCGCCGATGAACACCGTCGTCATGATCGGGGCCGCGGCCTGGCAGCAGACCGGGGTCAACGCGCTGCTGTTCGTCATCGGGCTGCAGTCGATCCCGCGCGAGCCCATCGAGGCGGCCCGGCTCGACGGCGCGTCGGGCTGGCGGCTGTTCCGGCACCTGTACTGGCCGATGCTGCGCCCGCTGACGACGGTGGTCGTGGGGCTCGGGCTGGTGGCCAGCCTGAAGACGTTCGACATCGTCTGGATCATGACGCAGGGCGGGCCGGGACGGAACTCCGAGACGCTGGCGGTGACGATGTACGAGGAGACGTTCGTGAACAGCGCCTACGGTTCAGGGTCGGCCGTGGCGGTGTTCCTGAGCGCAGTCACGTTCCTGGCCGCCATCACGTACCTGCGCCGCCAGCTGTCGACCGAGCGGACGGTGTGACATGGCCGCCCGCGTGCTGCGTCCCGCGATCCTGCTGATCCTCGGCGTCGTCTGGCTGGCGCCGGTGTACCTGCTGGTCGTCAACGCCGCCAAGCCCGCCGCACGGTACGCGTCGGACCAGGTCTGGCGGCCCATCGGCGAGTTCGCGCTGTTCGACAACCTGCGCGAGGCGTGGGACCTCGCGGGCCTCGCCGACGCCGTCACCAGCACCGTCATCTACAGCGTGGCCGCGCCGGCGCTCGCCGTGCTGATCGGCGCGGCCATCGGCTTCGGCATCGTGGCGCTGCGTCTGAAGCACGGGTTCTTCTGGTTCGTGCTGGTCTTCGGCGGCACGATCTTCCCGCTGCAGATGATCCTGATGCCGCTGTTCGTCGGCTACGTCGAGGCCGACGTCTTCGACACCCGGCTCGGCCTGGTCGCCATCTACACCGCCATCGCGGTGCCGTTCGCGGCGCTGGTCATGCGCAACTTCCTCGGCGGCATCGCGCACCAGGTGTTCGAGGCTGCGGTCGTCGACGGCGCGTCCACGTGGCGGATCTTCTGGCGCATCTACCTGCCGATGTCCGCCAGCGCGCTGGTGGCGGTGTTCATCCTGCAGGCGACGTTCGTGTGGAACGACCTGCTGCTGGGGCTCGTGCTCAGCCAGTCCGACGAGGTCCGCCCGCTCATGACGGCGCTGACCAGCCTGCAGGACACCTACGGCGGGTCGTCGCTGGTGACGGTGCTGGCCGGCGGCCTGCTGGTGTCGCTGCCGACGGTGGTCCTGTTCCTGTCCACCCAGCGGATCTTCAGCCGGGGCCTCAACCTCGGCCAGTTCTAGGGAGTAACGGATGACTGTGGCCGTGGTGACGGGCGGCGGGGCGGGCATCGGCCGTGCCGTCGTCGAGCGGCTGGCCGGCGACGGCGCGCGCGTGGTCGCGCTCGACCGCGACGCCACGGCGCTGGGCGGACTGGCCGCCGATGCCCTGGTGCACGGCTGGAAGGTCGAGGTCCGGCAGGTCGACGTGGCCGACGACGCCGCCGTCGAGCGTTGCGCCGCGGACCTGGCCGAGCGGTACGGAAGCATCGACACCCTGGTCTGCGCGGCCGGCATCCAGCGCTACGGCACCGTCGAGGAGACCAGCCTGGCCGTCTTCGACGAGGTCATCGGCGTCAACCTGCGCGGCGTCTTCGCCGTCTGCCACTTCCTCATGCCGCTGCTGCGGGCCGACGGCGGCGGCTCGGTCGTCGTCGTGGCGTCGGTGCAGTCGTACCAGGTGCAGACCGGGGTCGCGGCCTACGCGGCGTCCAAGGGCGCGCTGGTCGCGCTGGTCCGGTCCATGGCCCTCGACCACGCCCGCGACGGCGTCCGCGTCAACGCCGTCCTGCCCGGCTCCGTCGACACCCCGATGCTGCGCTGGGCGGCAGAGAAGTTCGCCGACGGCCGGCCCGCCGACGACGTCGTCGCCGAGTGGGGCCGGACCCACCCGCTGGGCCGGGTCGCCCAGCCCGCCGAGGTGGCCGACGCCGTCGCCTACCTCGTGAGTCCGCGGGCCAGCTTCGTCACCGGCACCGACCTGGTGGTCGACGGCGGCCTGCGGGCGGCTCTCGCCGTGGCGCTGCCCGAGGACACGAAGGAGCACTGAGTTCGTGAAGATCGTCGATGTCCGGGCGACCACCGTGACGGTGCCGCTCGAGGCGCCGCTGCGGCACAGCAACGGCGCCCACTGGGGCCGGTTCGTCCGCACCATCGTCGAGGTCGAGGCCGACAACGGGCTGGTCGGGCTGGGCGAGATGGGCGGCGGCGGGCAGAGCGCCGAGGACGCGGTCCGCGGCCTGCGCGACTACCTGGTCGGCCACGACCCCGCCCGCACCGAGGCGCTGCGGTTCATGCTCGCCAACCCCACGGCCAGCCTCTACAACAACCGCACCCAGCTGCTCGCGGCCGTCGAGTTCGCCTGCCTCGACCTGCAGGGCCGGCACCTCGGCGTCCCCGTGCACGAGCTGCTCGGCGGCAGGGTCCGCGACGAGGTCGAGTTCGCCAGCTATCTCTTCTTCCGCTACCCGGGGCCCGACGGCGGCGGCGAGGTGCGCACCCCCGAGCAGCTGGTCGCGCACGCCCGCGAGCTGAGGGAGCGGCACGGCTTCACCGTGCACAAGCTCAAGGGTGGGGTGTTCCCGCCCGACTACGAGCTCGACTGCTACCGCGCGCTCGCCGAGGCGTTCCCCGGCGACCGGCTGCGCCACGACCCCAACGGTGCGTGGTCGGCCGAAGAGGCGGTCCGGTTCGCCGAGGGCATCGCGGGGCTGCGCAACGACTACCTCGAGGACCCGACGTGGGGCATGAACGGCCTGCGCCGGGTCCGCGAGAACACCGCCATCCCGATCGCCACGAACACCGTCGTCGTCAACTTCGAGCAGCTGGCCGCCAACGTCCGCGACCCCGCCGTCGACGTCGTGCTGCTCGACACCACGTTCTGGGGCGGCATCCGCCCGTGCGTCAAGGCAGCCGCGGTCTGCGAGACGTTCCAGCTGGGCGTCGCCGTGCACTCGTCCGGCGAGCTGGGCATCCAGCTGGCCACCATGCTGCACCTGGGCGCCGTCGTGCCGAACCTGTCGTTCGCCGCCGACGCGCACTACCACCACCTGACCGGCGACGTCATCGCCGGCGGGCCGTTCCGTTACGACGGCGGCGCCATCGCGGTGCCCGACGGGCCGGGGCTCGGCGTCGAACTCGACCGCGACAAGCTGGCCGAGTACGCCGAGCTGTATCGGGAACGGGGTGGGTACCCGTACGACCGCGATCCCGGCCGGCCCGGCTGGTATCCGCTGCTGCCCAACTCGGACTGGGCCGACCCCGAGCAGGCCGGCCCCGTGGATCTCGGAGGACGCTGACCGATGCGGCTCATCCCCACCGTCGACGACTTCACCTCCGACCCCGTCGTGCAGGCCTACGACGACATGGTCAACCCGCCCGGCCTGACGAACTTCCTCGGCGCGGTGCAGGTCGACCACGACGTCACGGCCGTGCGCAGCGTCAACTTCGCCCCGGTCTCGCACGGTGACACCGTCACCGGCTCGCTCTGGATCGACGGGCGCCTGCTGCGCTCGTACGGGGTACCGGTGGCGATCCAGTGGCGGCCCGACCGCGTCGTCCGCTCCGCCCGGCTCGGCGACCTGACGGTCGAGTCGACGACGGTGACGCCGCCCGGTGTCGCGGGGGTCGCCGTCGACGTCGTCGTGACCAACACGTCCGCCGCGGAGCGCGGCGTCCGTCTGGGGATGTCGGTGGCGTCGACGGCGACGCAGGCCGGCGCGTGGCGCACGCCCGAGCCGCCGTCCGAGGCGAACACCCTGGCGCCGGTGCCGGGCCGCGCCGCGCTGCTGGGCCGGGCCGCGACCACCGCCGCGGTGAGCGTGCAGGGGCTCGACGCCGACGGCGCCCGCGTGCGCGACCGGACCCTCGAGGTCGACGTCCGGCTGGACCCCGGCGAGCGGTACCGGTTCGGCTACGTGCACGTGGTGGGCACCGACGCCGACGGCGCGCTGGCCGCGTATGACGCCGTCGTCGCCGATGTGCCCGAACAGGTCGAGGCGGCGCGTGCGTTGTGGGACGGTGCGCTCGAGGCGGCCTTCACCCCGGGGAACGACCAGTTCAGCGGCCATGTGCCGACGCTCGAGACGTCGAACGACGCCCTCCGCCGGCTGTACTGGTGGGGCGTCATGGGCGTCATCTGGTTCCGCCGCGACAGCCCTGCCAGCCACCTCGGCCGCGTCTACGACACCCTGATGCCGCGGTACTGGCAGGGCACCACGTTCATCTGGGACTTCAGCCTCAGCTCGATGATCCACGCGTTGCTCGACCCCGAGCCGATGCGCCGGCAGATCGAGCACTGGATCTCCCTCGACATCCACCAGCACTTCGGTACCGAGTGGCAGACCGGCGGCCCGGCCGGCTACTGGTACTCCGTCAACGACTACGCGATGATCCGGCTGGTCCGCGACTACGTCCGCTGGAACGGCACCGCCGACTTCCTCGGCGTCGAGCTGGCCGCGCACGACGGTCCCGCGAAGCCCGTCGCCGAGCACGTCGCCGACTGGGCCACGGCCTGGGAGGGCCTGCGCACCTCGCACGCGCTGGCCGACTACGGCGAGATCGACAACCTGCTCGAGTGCGTCAGCTCCTACGTGCACGAGGTGGCCGGCCTCAACGCCGCCAACGTGTGGTGCCTGCGGGCGGCGGCCGACGTCGCGGTTGCGCGGGGGTTCGGTGACGCTGCCGAGGAGCTGCGGAAGAAGGCCGACGCGCTGGCGCCCGAGGTCGGCGAGCTGTACGTCGAGGGGCAGGGCTTCTGGCACGCCCGGCAGCCCGACGGCCGGCTGGTCCCGGTGCGGCACTGCTACGACTTCACCACCGTCGGGCTGACCCTCGCCGCCGACCTGCCGGAGCGGCGGCGCGAGGAGATGGTGGCGTTCTTCGTCCGCGAGCTGCAGACGCCGTCGTGGATGCGGGCGCTGTCGCCGTACGACGACGACGCGGCGTTCAGCCTGCGCCCGGACCACCAGTGGAACGGCGCCTACCCGGCCTGGCCGGCCGACGCCGCACGCTCGCTGATCGAGCTGGGCCGGCCCGACGTCGCCGCCGCCTGGCTGCCCGGCCTGGCGCGCTCGGCCAACCAGGGCCCGCCCGGGCAGGCGCACTTCGTCGAGGAGGCCGGCGAGCCGGTCAACGGCGGCGCGGTCAAGGCGCCGCCGCAGTTCCCGTACCTCATCGACTGGTCCTGCTCCTCGGCCGGCGCGTGGTCGGCGCTCGTGGTCGAGGGGTTCTTCGGCCTGCGCCCCGAGGTCGACGGGTCGCTGACGGTGTCGTCGCGGCTGGCGTCGGTGGACCGGTCGGCGGTGCTGCGCGGGGTGCGGGTGGGCGGGCGGCTGGTCGACGTGGGCATCGACGGCGCCGTCGACTCACAGCCGGCGCACAGCTCCGGCGCGGGCTGAGCACAGGTTCGCCGCCGACCGTGGGTGGCACGTGCACCGGCCGGTGCGCGGCTCACCCCACCCACGGGAGGACCGATGTCCGACAGCACGAGCACGACACCGACCCGCGACCGTCTGAGGCGCTGGCGCACGCCGATCGTGGCGGCGGCCGTCTCCGGCGGCGTGCTGCTCGGCGGCTACGGCATCGCCGCGGCCGCCGACTCCACGCCCGCCCCGTCGTCGCCGTCCGAGTCGGAGTCCGCGGAGCCGTCCGCGCCGGGGTCGCCCGACGCCACGGAGCCGAACCGGACCCGGCCGGACGCGCCGGGCGGCCGCGGCGAGGGCTGCGACGAGGAAGGACGACCCGCGCCAGACGCCGAGTCCAGCAGCACCGCCACCACCTGACCCGGGTCAGAGGGCTCCTGGCCGGCTCACAGGAACTTCACAGGGTCGGCTCAGGAGCCTCTCAACCTCGGCCCGTAGACCGGATCCATGACCGACACCCTCCCGCCGCGCGTGCTGGTGGTCGACGACGAACCGAACCTCGCCGAGCTGCTCACCTCGGTCCTCAGGTACGAGGGCTGGACCACCGCCACCGCCCTGACCGGCCAGGACGCCGTCCGCACCGCCATCGAGCAGCCACCGGACGCCGTCGTCCTCGATGTCATGCTGCCCGACCTCGACGGCATCGAGGTGATGCGGCGGATCCGGGCGCACCGACCGGACGTCCCGGTGCTCTTCCTCACCGCCCGCGACGCCGTCGAGGATCGCGTCGCCGGGCTCACCGCCGGCGGCGACGACTACGTGACCAAGCCGTTCAGCCTCGAGGAACTGGTCGCGCGGCTGCGCGGGCTGCTGCGCCGGGCCGGGGCGACCCGGGCCCGTCAGGAGGCCGTCCTCACCGTCGGCGACCTGGTCATGGACGAGGAGGCGCACGAGGTCGGCCGTGACGGCGAGCCGATCCACCTCACCGCGACCGAGTTCGAGCTGCTGCGCTACTTCATGCGCAACCCGCGCCGGGTGCTGTCGAAGGCGCAGATCCTGGACCGCGTCTGGCAGTACGACTTCGGCGGCCAGGAGAACATCGTCGAGCTGTACGTCTCCTACCTGCGGCGCAAGATCGACAAGGGCCGCGAGCCGATGATCCACACCGTCCGTGGCGTCGGCTACCAGCTCAAGCCGGCGAGCGGCCCGTGACCCGGCATCCGCTGCGGCGCCGGCTGGTCCTGACCGTCGTGGCGCTGGTGCTGACGGTGACGGCGACGCTCGCGGTGGTGTCGGCGCTGGTGCTGCGCTCGTCGCTGTACGACCAGCTGGACACCCAGCTGCTCGCCGCCGCCGACCGGGCGAAGGGGTCGGCCGGCCCCGGTGGCCACGGGTTCGGCGCGCCGGACGAGCCGCACGCCGTGCCCGGCCAGGCCGCCGGCACCGTCGAGCTCTACTACGACGACGGCCGGGTGGAACAGGCCGGCTACGTCGACGACGCCGGCGAGTTCCAGCCGCTCGACCACGCCCAGGTGGCGGCGCTGACGGCGCTGCCCTGCGACGGCGAGATCCGGTCGGCGGTCCTGCCCGAGCTGGGCACGTTCCACGCCGTGTGCCAGCCGGCCGGGAGCGGCGACTCCGTCGTGACGGCCCTGAGCACCGCGGACGTCGCCGGGACGCTGCGCTCGTACGTCGGGCTGGAGGCCGGGCTGGCCGCCGCCGGGGTCGCCGTCGCCGCCGGTGCCGCGACCGTGCTGGTCCGGCGGTCGCTGCGGCCGCTGGACCGGGTCGCCGAGGCCGCGCGCCAGGTCACCGAGCTCCCGCTGGACCGTGGGGAGGTGGACACGATCCCGCGGGTGCCGCCCGTCCTCGCTGCCGAGCGGACCGAGGTCGGCCGCGTGGGCGCGGCGTTCAACCGCATGATCGGCCACGTAGAGACGGCGTTGTCGGCGCGGCACGAGTCCGAGCAGCAGGTCCGCCGCTTCGTCGCCGACGCCAGCCACGAGCTGCGCACCCCGCTGGCCTCGATCCGCGGCTACGCCGAGCTGGTCCGCCGCTCACCCGACACGGTGCCGCCGTCGGCGACGCACGCGATCGGCCGGGTCGAGGCCGAGGCCGGCCGCATGACGGGGCTGGTCGACGACCTGCTGCTGCTCGCCCGCCTCGACGCGGGCCGGCCCCTGGAGCGGGCGCCGGTCGACCTCGCGGCGCTCGCCGTCGACGCCGTCGCCGACGCCCATGCCGCGGGGCCGGACCACGCCTGGCGGCTGGACCTCGGCCCGTCGCCGTCGCCGATCCTCGTCTGTGGTGACGAGGGCCGGTTGCGGCAGGTGCTGGCGAACCTGCTCGGCAACGCGCGCGTGCACACCCCGGCGGGAACGACGGTGTGGGCGTCCTGTCGCGTCGTGGACGGCGAGGTGGTCGTCGAGGTGCGCGACGACGGCCCCGGTGTGCCGCCCGAGCTGGTGCCCCGGCTGTTCCAGCGGTTCAGCCGCGCCGACACCGCCCGCAACCGGGCCGGCGGGTCGACGGGGCTCGGCCTGGCCATCGCCGAGGCGATCGTGCACGCGCACGGTGGCACGATCGGGGTCGGGGCCGGGCCGGGCGCCGTGTTCACGGTCCGGCTGCCGCTGGACACAGGAGACGCACAGCCGGCTCACGGCCCGCACCGAGGCCGGCCGGTCACGCTCGACTCATGACGATGAACGACGAGGTGAGGAACAGCCGCCGGCTGATCGCGCGCCGGCGGGCGCTCGGGCTGGGCGGGACGGTCGGGCTCGGGATAGTTGCACGATGCACCCGGTTGGGTGGCCGAACTGTCGCCCTGGCAACAGCTGCGCCACCCACGTCCGGCAGAACCCCTTTCCCCACGCGTACTGAGTGGCGCGGGGGTGCTGGCACCCCGCCCGAGTCGCAGGCTGGCACCCTGCCCCGTCGGCCGCCGTCGCCGTAGCGTCGTCGGCGAGGAGAGGGGGCGCTCATGCGGGCGACGTACCGGGTGGTGAGTGGGCTGATCGCGCTGGCGGTGGTGTTCCAGGCCGCGGCGGTCGCGTTCGGGACGTTCGGGGTGATCAACGAGGTCGAGGGCGGCGCGGTGGTCACGTCCGACTCCGACCTGCCGAACGCGGGCCCGATGCTGCACGGGATCGGCGGGACGATGGTCATCCCGCTGCTCGTGCTGGTGCTGCTGATCGTGTCGTTCTTCGCGAAGGTGCGCGGCGGCGTGAAGTGGGCGCTGCTGCTCCTGCTGGCGGTGGCGGTGCAGATCACGCTGGGCTTCGCCGCGTTCGAGGCGCCCGCCGTCGGGCTGCTGCACGGCGTCAACGCCTTCGTCATCCTGGGGCTGGCCCTGACGGCGGCCCGGGCGGCCCGGGTGACCACGACGACCGCGGCCGATGCCGTCCGGGTCTGACGTCCGGCTGCGCCGGAACAACCGGCTGGTCATCGCGTCGCTGGCGGCGCTGGCGGTGCTCGTGACCGTCGGGCTGCTGTGGTCGTCGAGCCGGCTGCCCGCCACCTACTCGGTGATGGGCATGGGGCACGCCGAGTTCGGCGGCGGGCCGGTCGACGAGGTGCACGACGGCCACGCGGCGCACGGCTGGGACGGGCCACCGCGGCAGCCCGGCGACCGGGACGTCGACTCGCTCACCGGACCCGGCGACCGGCCGGCCGACGTCGCCGTCGAGCTGGTCGCGGCCCGTGACGGCGACCGCTACACGCTGAACGGCACGACGCCCGGGCCGGAGCTGCGCGTCGAACAGGGCGACCTGGTCGAGGTCACCCTGGTCAACGAGTCGGTGCCCGACGGCGTGACGCTGCACTGGCACGGGGTCGACGTGCCGAACGCCGAGGACGGCGTCGCCGGGGTCACGCAGGACGCCGTCGCCGTCGGCGGATCGCACACGTACCGGTTCGTCGCCGAGGACGCGGGCACGTACTGGTACCACTCGCACCAGGTGTCGCACTCCCAGGTGCGCGGCGGCCTGTTCGGGACGCTCGTGGTCGCGCCGCCCGCGGGGGAGGCGGCGGACCACGACGTCGTGGCGGCCGTGCACACCTACGGCGACGGGCCGACGGTGAACGGGCGGCGCGACGGGCTGCGGGTCGACGCGGCGCCGGGGGAGTCGGTACGGCTCCGGCTGGTCAACACCGACAACGAGGTCAAGCGTGCGTGGCTGGCCGACGGTGTCGCGTTCCGGCTGCTGGCGGTCGACGGGCGCGACGTGCACGAGCCGTCGCTGGTGACGGATGCCGCGGTGACACTGCCGGCCGGGGCCCGGGTGGACCTCGGCTTCGAGGCGCCGTCCGTCGGGACGGCGGCGCGGGTCGAGCTGGGCGGGACGACGGTGGTCGTGGCGCCGCCGGGTGCCGCCGTCGCGCCGGCCGACGTGGGCGACGCGCCGGCCGAGGACGTCGACCTGCTGCACTACGGCACCCCGGCGCCGCTCGGGTTCGACCCGGCCGCCGCCGACCGCGAGTTCGAGTACCGCATCGGCCGCCGGTTCGGGCTGGTCGACGGGCGGCCGGGCATGTACTGGACGGTCAACGGGAGCATGTTCCCCGACGTCCCGATGTTCGTGGTGAGCGACGGCGACGTCGTGCGCATGCGGATCGAGAACTCCGGCGCCGACAACCACCCGATGCACCTGCACGGCCACCACGCCGTCGTGCTCAGCCGCGACGGTGAGCCGGCCACCGGCAGCCCGTGGATCGTCGACTCCCTCGACGTCGGCCGCGACGAGACCTACGAGATCGCGTTCGTCGCCGACAACCCGGGGATCTGGCTGGACCACTGCCACGACCTGCCGCACGCCACCGAGGGCCTGGTCGCGCACCTGGCCTACACGGGGGTCTACGCGCCGTTCCGCATCGGCGGTCCGGGGTCGAACGAGCCGGAGTGACGGCTGCTCAGTCGTTGCAGCGGTCCAGCAGGACGTAGTCCCCGGAGCCGGTGACGGTCACAGTGCCGGCGCCCGCCCCGCTGAGCACGAGCCGCGCCCCGTTGACCTCCGGCTCGGGGACCTGCGCGAACGACTCCTCGCCCAGGTGCTCGGCCCACGCGGCGACGGCGTCGCTCGGGCCGTCGACGGCACGGACGACGGCGACGAACCCGCCGGTGGCGCAGGTGGACATCATCGGCGGCGCGAGCAGCTCGTAGCCGTCGAGCAGCGCGTGCTCCTCACCGGACGGGGCGAACGGCGCGCCGATGCGGTCGCCGGGGCCGGGCAGCCCGGCGGGGAAGTCCGGCGGAGTGACCGGCGAGTCGCCCTCGGGCGTCGGCGCCTCGGCCTCGAGACCGGGCAGCGGCGACGACGGACTGTCCCGCACCTCGGTGATCCGGACGAACGACAGGTACGGCTCCGGGTGCTCGCTGACCACGAGCTCCAGGTCGAGCCGGTAGGCGCTCGGCCCGAACGCGTGCGCCTCACACTCCAGCGCCTCCGACTCGCCGCCGGGATAGGCGACGTCGGCGACCCGGCAGGCGGACGGCGCCGCATCCTCGTCCGGGTGGTAGGTCAGCGGGTCCAGCCCGGCCGCCCGGACCTGGTCGACGAGGTCGGCGAACACCGCGACCGGATCGCCCGTGACCAGCAGCAGCGCCTCCGTCCCGGCGTCATGCGGGAACGACGTGCCGAGCAGGACGGTGCCCGGCGGGACGGTCAGGTCCGCGGTGATGGCCGTGCCCGGCGGCTCGCCCGTGGGGGTCGCCGAGCCGCCGCTGCCGCCGTCACCACAGGCGACGAGGAGCAGGGTGCTGAGCAGGACGGCGACGCGACGCATCCGCCGACCCTGCCATCAGCCCGCCGGGGAGAGGCTGAGCGACATGCCGGCCAGGCCGCGCTGGCGGTGCGAGAGCCGCCTGGCGACCTGCCGCAGCGTGTCCGATGCGGGCGCGTCGGGCTCACCGAGGACCAGCGGGGTGCCGGCGTCGCCGCCCTCGCGCAGCCGGGTGTCGAGCGGGATCTCGCCGAGTAGCGGCACCGTCGCGCCGAGCCGCCTGCTCAGTCCGTCGGCGACCCGTTGCCCGCCGCCCGTGCCGAAGATCTCGAGCCGGTGCTCGGGGCCGCAGTGCGGGCAGGGGAGGAACGACATGTTCTCGATGACGCCGGCGACCTGCTGGTGGGTCTGCATGGCGATGGAGCCCGCACGCTCGGCGACCTCGGCGGCGGCCAGCTGCGGTGTCGTCACCACGACGATCTCGGCGTTCGGCAGCAGCTGCGCCAGCGAGATGGCGACGTCGCCGGTGCCGGGCGGCAGGTCGAGCAGCAGGACGTCGAGGTCGCCCCAGTAGACGTCGGTGAGGAACTGCTGCAGCGCGCGGTGCAGCATGGGGCCGCGCCACGCCACCGGGATGTCGCGGTCGGGCTTGAACATCTCCGTCGAGATGAGCTTCACGCCGTGCGCCGGCACCGGCATGATCATCCGCTCGACGACGGTCGGCTGCGAGCCCTCGACGCCGAACATGCGCGGAATGGAGTGGCCGTAGATGTCGGCGTCGACCAGGCCGACGTTGACGCCGTCGGCGGCCATGGCGGCGGCGAGATTGGCCGTCACCGACGACTTGCCCACCCCGCCCTTGCCGGACGCGACCGCGTAGATGCGGGTCAGCGAGCCCGGCTTGGTGAACGGGATCTCGCGCTCGGGTGCGCCGCCGCGCAACTGCTGCGACAGCTCCTTGCGCTGCTCGGCCGACATGACGTCGAGGACGACCTCGACACTGGTGGAGCCCTGCAGCGCCATGACCGCCGCGGTGACGTCGCGGGTGATGGTGTCGCGCAGCGGGCAGCCCGCGACCGTGAGGTACACCGCGACAGTGACACGGCCGTCGGCCGCCACGTCGACCGACTTCACCATGTTGAGCTCGGTGATGGGCCGCTTGATCTCAGGGTCCTTGACCCCGGCCAGGGCCGCGGTGACGTCGTCGACGGTGGGGAGCGCGCTCATGTGTCGATGCTACGTCCGCCGCTGCGTCGCCGCGCTTCTGCACCGTCTCGTGGGCGGCGGCGTCTAGGATCTGGACACCATGACCGCCAGCAAGGACACCGACCAGTGGGTCACACCTGAGCAGCTCGAGGTGTGGCGACTGTTCATCCGCGCCCAGTCGCAGGTGCTGCGCCGCCTCGAGGCCGACCTGGTCGCCGTGCACGACCTCCCGCTGGCCTGGTACGACGTCCTGGTACGACTCCTCGAGGCCGACGGCCGCCGGTTGCGCATGAGCGAACTGGCCGAACGGGTCATGCTCTCGCCCAGCGGCCTCACCAGGCTGGTGGACCGCATGGTGGAAGAAGGCCTCGTCGAACGGGCCCAGGCCGAGCGCGACGGGCGCGGCTTCTACGCGGTGCTGACCGACAACGGGTTCGAGCGGCTTCGCGACGCGAGTGGGACGCACCTGCGCGGCGTGCACGACTACGTGGTCGGCCGCTTCGACGACCAGGAACTCCGGACGCTGGCCGAGCTGCTTCGCCGCATCGAACCCTGACGTTCCTTGTCGTGGTGCGTGGGGTTGGGTTGGGTGCCCCCGTCCCCCTGCTGCCCAGTGTCTTAGCCGTGTGCACCCGCCTCAAGTCTGCGCGCCCTGGGGGCGCTTGGACTTGACCCGGGTCCCCGCGGCCAAGAACTCGGCAGCTATCAGGGGGACGGGGGGAGTCTGGCGACGGGCGCGCCGCGACTTCACTTGCGCCCGCCGACTTCACTAGCGAGAACCGTCTTCTGACCTCGCGTGGGGGCGCAGAAGACGGTTCTGCCAAGTGAAGTCGGCTGGTCGTAGTGAAGTCGGGCTGTTGGTGCCGTCGGGAGGGACTTTTCCCCGCTATAGCGAGGAGAACTCCTTCCTGACGGACGCCGTGGGCGAGTTACTACTGCTCTGGCGGTAGTAACTCGCCCTCGACGACAGTCCGGTGGGCCGCAAACCAACGGCGAGGCGTGCCCAGGGTCTCCCCGTCCCCCTGATAGCTGCGGCTAAGACACTGGGCAGCAGAGGGACGGGGAGCCCACCCCCATCCCCCGGCCCAGTGACGTCCGGCAGAGTGGTGTACCGATCCCGGTGAGCGTGTCGCTGTAGATGTGGGTGACGGCCACCGGGTGATCCTTCGAGTGATCTCTCACAACCGACTCGAAGAAGGACACCAACGATGACCGTCAGGACCAGTATCGACCCTGCCCGCCTGCTCGAGGAACAGCTGGCCCAGGCCAGCCCGGATCTGTTGCGCGAGTTGCTGCAGACGTTCATCAACACGCTGTTGTCGGCCGAGGCTGACGCGGTGTGTGGTGCGCAGTACGGCACGACCAGCCCGGAGCGGGTGAACCGGCGGAACGGCTACCGGCACCGCGACTTCGACACCCGTGCCGGCACGATCGATGTCGCGGTGCCCAAGCTGCGTCAGGGGTCCTACTTCCCCGAGTGGCTGCTCGAGCGCAGGAAGCGGGCCGAGCGGGCACTCACCTCGGTGGTGGCGACCTGCTACCTGCTCGGGGTGTCCACCCGGCGGATGGACAAGCTGGTGCAGTCGTTGGGCATCACGGCCCTGTCGAAGTCGCAGGTTTCGGAGATGGCCAAGGACCTCGACGCGCACGTGGAGCAGTTCCGCACCCGCTCGCTGGCCGACGCCGGGCCGTTCACGTTCGTCGCCGCCGACGCACTCGTGCTCAAGGTCCGCGAGGGTGGCCGGGTCGTCGCAGTCCACGCGCTGGTCGCGACCGGCGTGAACGCCGACGGGCACCGCGAGATCCTCGGCATCCACGTGACCACCAGCGAGGACGGCGCCGGCTGGCTCGCCTTCTGCAGAGATCTGACCGCCCGCGGCCTCACGGGGGTCAAGCTCGTCACGTCCGATGCCCACCGCGGGCTGACCTCCGCGATCGAGGCGACTCTGCCGGGTGCGGCCTGGCAACGCTGCCGCACCCACTACGCCGCCAACCTCATGTCAGCGACACCGAAGAACTCGTGGGGCTGGGTCAAGGCCCTGCTGCACTCCATCTACGACCAGCCCGACGCCGAGTCGGTGCATGCCCAGTTCGACCGCGTCGTCGACGCCCTGACCGAGAAACTCCCCGCCGTCGCTGACCACCTCGAACACGCTCGCGCCGACATCCTGGCCTTCACCGCGTTCCCCAAGGAGATCTGGCGACAAATCTGGTCGAACAACCCCAACGAGCGCCTCAACCGCGAGATCCGCCGCCGCACCGACGTGGTCGGGATCTTCCCCGACCGGCCCTCGATCATCCGCCTCGTCGGCGCCGTCCTGGCCGAACAGCACGACGAGTGGGCCGAAGGCCGCCGCTACCTCGGACTCGACGTCCTCACCCGCTCCCAGGCCGTCGCAACAGCCGAGCAGGAGGTGACCGACGAGGAGCTGACCCTGCAAGCCATCACGGCCTGAAGCACAACGACGAGGGATCAGACCTCGTACACCACGTCACCGGACTTGACCCCCGGCCCACCTCACCGCCCCGGCAGAACCCCGAATCGAACGGCGGCGGCGATCTATTGACACCGGGCGACGAAAGTCCCTAGCGTACGCGGGAAAGCCCTTACCATCCCCGCCACCTGCCCCTCTCGGGCGGGTGGGAAGGCGCTTTCCGGTCAAGGAGGCCCGATGTCCCGGAGCACCCGCCGACTCACCTCGATCGTCGCCGCGCTGGCGCTGCTGCTGACCGCCCTCGCCGTCGCGAGCACGGCGGCCACGGCCACCACCCACGAGGAACAGGCGGACCCACGGTTCCGCGCGCTCGTGTTCTCGAAGGTCACCAACTTCTACCACCAGTCGATCCCCGCTGGTCAGGCCGCCATCGAGCAGCTCGGTGCGGAGAACGACTTCGAGGTCGTCACCACCGACGACGCCACGATCTTCAATGACGAGGACCTCGCCACGTTCGACGTCGTGATCTTCAACAACACGAACTCGACACCGGAGAGCGGCGACCTGCTGAACGCCGATCAGCGCGCCGCGTTCCAGCGTTACATCCAGGCCGGCGGCGGCTTCACCGGCCTGCATGCGGCGACGGCGGCCGAGCGGGACTGGGAGTGGTACGAGGACCTGGTGGGCTCGATCTTCACCAACCACCCGCCGGGTACGAACCCCGACGGCACGATCAACGGGCGGGTGAAGGTGACCGACCGCGTCCACCCGTCGACGGCGAATCTGCCGGAGCTCTGGGAGTTCGAGGAGGAGTGGTACAACTGGAATCAGCGTGTGGTCGGTGACGTCCACGTCCTGACCTGGGTCGACACCAAGGTCGGCATCTCCGGGCTGACCGAGGGGCCCAACCACCCGTTCTCCTGGTGCCAGATCTACGACGGCGGCCGCTCCTGGTACACCGCGGGCGGCCACAGCGCCGCCGCCTTCCAGGACGCCGACTTCGTCGAGCACCTCAAGGGCGGCATCGAGTGGGCCGCCGGGGTGGCCGACGGCGACTGCGGCGGCACCGCCGAGGAGAGCTTCGACAAGGTCCAGATCGCGTCCAATCCGGCCGACCCGATGGCGCTGGGCTTCCTGAACGAGAACGAGGTCGTGTTCGTCGAGCGCGGCGGCGCGGTGAAGATCATCGACCAGACGACACTCGGGGTGACGACGGCTGGCACGGTCCCCGTCTACACGCCGGACTCCGACGGGCTGCTGGGCATCGCCGTCGACCCGGACTTCGCGACGAATCGTTGGATCTACCTCACCTACTCGCACGCGATACAACCACGCATCCAGATCTCGAGGTTCACCCTCACCGACCAGAACCAGCTGGACCTCGCCTCCGAGGAGGTGCTGATCGAGATCCCGACGTACCGGCAGCTGAACCGCTCCGGCGTGCACATGGGCGGCGCCATGGACTTCGACGCGGCCGGCAACCTCTACGTCGCGCTCGGCGACAACATCGACCCGTTCGAGTCCAGCGGCTACGCGCCGATCGACGAGCGCAGCGGCCGGGCGCACTTCGACGCGCAGTCGACGTCGGCCAACACGGCGGACCTGCGCGGCAAGCTCATCCGCATCACGCCCACCGACGACGGCGGCTACACCGTTCCCGACGGCAACCTCTTCGACGCCGAGACCCACGACCCGGCGGAGGCCCGACCGGAGATCTATGCGATGGGGTTCCGCAACCCGTTCCGGTTCCGCGTCGACGACGCGACGGGGCACGTCCTGCTCGGCGAGCACTCGCCGGATGCCCGCAGCAACAGCGCGACCCGCGGCCCGCAGGCGCACGGCGAGTGGAACCTCATCACCGAGGCCGGCAACTACGGCTGGCCGTACTGCATCGGCCCGAACCGTCCGTTCCACGACTACGACTACGCGACGGCGACGGCGGGCGCGCCGTTCGACTGCGCGAACCCCGTCAACGACTCGCCGAACAACACCGGTCTGCGCGAGCTCCCGCCGATCACGGGCGCCACGATGTTCGAGAACTATGGCGCCACGCCCGAGTGGCCGGAGTTCGGCACCGGCGGCATCGCCCCGCACGGCGGCCCGATCTACGACTACGACCCGGAGCTGGACTCCGACACCAAGTTCCCGCCGTCGTACGACGGGAAGTGGTTCATCTCCGAGTGGGACCGGCGCTGGATCAAGACGGTCTCCGTCCTCAGCGAGGACCACACCGGCGAGCGGTACCCGTCGGCCCAGGCGGGTGACGTCTACTCCGTCGACCCGTGGGGCATCGACCAGACCTGGATCCGGCCGATGGACATGGACTTCGGCCCGGACGGCTCGCTCTACGTCATCGAGTGGGGCAGCAACTTCGGCGGGGCGCTACGCGGCGAGCCGAACGACGACTCCGGCATCTACCGCATCGACTACGTGGCGGGGGACCGGCCGCCGACGGCGCGAGCCGCGGCCACGCCGTCGGACGGCCAGGCGCCGCTGACGGTCCAGTTCGCCAGCACGGGCAGCGGCCACCCGCAGGGGCTGCCGGTGACGTACGCGTGGGACTTCGGCGACGGCGGCAGCTCCACCGAACCGGACCCGTCGCACGTCTACACCGCCAACGGCACGTACACCGCACGGCTCACCGTCACCGACGAGGAGGGCCGCGAGGCGCTCGCCGCGGTGCAGGTGGTCGTCGGCAACACCCGGCCCGTGGTGACGGTCGAGCTGCCGCCCGACGGCGGGTTCTTCGACTTCGGCGACCTCATCCCGTACGAGGTGTCGGTCGAGGACGCCGAGGACGGGTCCATCGCCGACGGCGGCATCGACTGCGCCGACGTGCTGGTCCAGACGCTGCTCGGGCACGACGAGCACGCGCACCCGCTGGACACCGTCGAAGGCTGCGAGGGCGTCGTCCCGACCATGACCGACGGCGGCCACGGCGGCGACGTCAACCTCTACTACGTGCTCGAGGGCGTCTACGTCGACCGCGGCGGCGAGGGCGTCGGCACGCTCACGGGCGCGTCCGGCGTCGAGCTGCGCACCAAGTCGACCGAGGCGGAGTACTACGACGGCAACAGCGGGGTCACGCCGCTGGCCCGGCCGGGGTCGAGCGCCGGCGTGCGGCTGGGCGAGATCCGGCCCGGCGACTGGGTGTCCTACGACCCGGTGAGCTTCCACGGCATCGACTCGGTGACCGTCGGGGCGTCGTCGGCCGGTCAGGGCGGCGTCATCGAGTTCCGCAAGGACGCGCCCGACGGCGAGGTCCTCGGCAGCGTCGAGGTGCTGAGCAACGGCAGCTGGGACACCGTCCAGGAGCTCGAGGTCGGCCTCGCCGACCCGGGCGGCACGTTCGAGCTGTTCATGGTCTTCCAGGCGCGCGACGGGTACACGCCGGGCGGGCCGGACCTGCTTTCGGCCGACTGGCTGCGCTTCAACGGGCCCGGCGTCGCCGACCCGGACGCTCCGGTGGTGACGGCGTCCGCGTCGCCCGAGTCCGGCCAGGCGCCGCTCGAGGTCACCTTCACCGGGTCCGCGACGAGCCCGGCCGGTCGCGAGATCGTGTCGTACGCGTGGGACTTCGGCGACGGCGGCAGCGGTTCGGGCGCGAGCGCCACCCACACCTACACGACGCCCGGCTCGTACGACGCCGTGCTGACGGCGACCGACAGCGCCGGCAGCGTCGGGCGGGCCCACGTCGCGGTCGAGGTCGAGGAGCCGCCGTCGCAGTGCCCCGTCCGCGACGACGAGTTCGACGGAACGGCGCTGGACACCTGCCGGTGGTCGCGGATCGTCCGCGAGGCGGCCGGCGACTACCGCGTCGCCGACGGCCGGCTCTGGGTGCACACGACGTCCGGAGGCAACTTCGGCGCCAACAACAACCCGCCGGTGCAGAACCAGTTCCTGCAGCCGGTCGACCCGGACGAGGACTGGCTGATCCAGACCAAGGTGCACGCGCCGCTGGAGCAGCGCTACCAGCAGGTCGGCCTGCAGTACTACGAGGACGACGGCGACTACGTGAAGCTCGACCTCGTCGCCGACAACCTGCCCGGCCAGCCGCGGACGATGCGCGTGGAGCTGCGCTCGGAGACCGGCGACGTGCCGTCGACGACGCAGCCGAACCTGCAGCCGGCGCCGGCCAACCCCGGCGACGAGTGGTGGTTCCGGCTGCAGAAGTCCGGCACCACGTTCACCGGGTGGATCAGCGTCGACGGCGTCACCTGGATCGAGATGCCCGGGTCCGTGCAGAACACCGGGATCACCGACGGCGGCTTCGGCCCGCTGCACCAGGGCCGCGGCCAGACGGAGCCGGTGGAGGTCGGCTTCGACCACTTCAGGGTGAACCCGGAGGACGAGCCGGCCGCCTGCCCGGAGCCGGACGAGCGCGACACCGTCGTCGTCGGAGGGCTCGACAGCGGGGTGCCGAACCGGGCGCTGGCCGACGGCTGCACCGTTGGCGACCTCATCCTCGACGACGAGGACTGGGCGAGCCACGCCGAGTTCGTCCGCCACGTCGGCGAGGTGCTCGACCAGCCCGAGGTCGCGGCCCTGATCACGCCGCGGGAGCGGTCCGCGATCCTGCGGGCCGCCGCCGGCAGCGACGTCGGCTCCGCCTGAGTTCCGGTCCGCCGGGTCCGCCACCTGCCGGGGTGGCGGATCCGGCGGTCCCGGCGGTCCCGGCGGTCAGGAGAGAACGGGGGACCAGGCGCCGACGGCGATCGCTGCGGCGACGGCGACCGCGGTGAGCAGGGCCGACGCGGCCAGTAGCGCGACGTCGGCGCGGGTGAAGGTCTGACGGCGCGCCGAGGTCCGGTGGGCCGACGCAGCGAACCCGCGCGCGTCCATGGCGACCGCCAGCTGCGTCCCCCGCCGCACCGCTCCGACCAGCAGGGCGAACAGGCGGCCGCCGAGCACCGCCAGGGCGCGCGCCGGGTTGCGGTCGCCGCCCAGCCCTCGCGCCCGCCGCGCCCGCCCGAGCACCTCCCACTCGGCGGCCAGCAGGGGCGCCAGCCGGAACGCCGCCAACGACCCATAGGCGAACCGGGCCGGCACCCGCAGGTGCTGGACCAGCGCGTCGGCGAGGTCGACGGGGTCGATGGTCAGGATCGCCAGCACGCCGGGCAGGGCGATCGCCGCGACCCGCAGGCCCGCCGTCAGGCCGGTCGCGACGCTCTCCGTCGTCAGCAGCAGTGGGCCGGCCTCGAGCAGCGTCGCGCCGCCCTTGCGGTCGGTGAAGACCGCGTTGCCCAGCGCGACCATGACGACGGCCAGCCCCAGCGGCCAGAGCCGGCGCAGCAGCCCCGGCCAGCCCACGCCCCACGCCGGGACCGACACCAGCCAGGCGGTCAGCAGCAGCGCGGACGACACCGGGTCGACGCTGACCAGCAGGGCCATCGACGGAAGGAGTGCGGCGCCCAGCTTCGCGACGGGGTTCCGGCGCGCCAGCGGGGCCGCCGGGTCGGTCGACAGATGGGTCTGCAGCAGCGTCACGACCGCACCCCCGCGTCGGCGGTGAGCACGCCGTCGGCCACCGTCACGCGCTCGTCGGCCAGCGCGGCGGCGAACGCCTCGTCGTGCGTGACCGCCACGATCGCCGTCCCGCCCGCCCGCAACCCCACGCACAGGTCCAGCAGCTCCGCCCACGTCCGCGCGTCCTGGCCGAACGTCGGCTCGTCCATGACCAGCAGGTCCGGCGCGGTCGCCAGCATTGCCGCGACGGACAGCCGCCGCTTCTCGCCGCCGGACAGCGTGAACGGGTTGGCGCCGGCCAGTCGCTCGAGCCGCAGCCGCGACAGCAGCTCGTCCGCCCGGGCCGCCGCCTCGCCGTCCGGCACTCCGGCTCGCCGCGGCCCGACCAGCAGCTCGTCGCGGGCGGTGCGCGTGACGAACTGGTGCTCCGGGTCCTGGAACACCGTCCCGACCCGACGGCACAGGTCGCGCGGCCGCCACTGGTGCAGCGGCCGGTCCGACCGGTCCAGCAGCACGGCGCCGGTGTCCGGCGGCAGCAGCCCGGCCAGCAGCATCGCCAGCGTCGACTTGCCGCTCCCGTTGGTCCCCGTGACGGCGACGGCGGTGCCGCGCCGCACGGACAGCGACGCCGACGACAGCGCCGGGCGCCGGGTCCGCGGGTAGGTCAGGCCGAGGTCGCGGGCGGTGAGCAGCTCGTCGCCGCCGGGGCCGGGCGTGAACGAGGGAGCGGCCGGACCCCACGGCGCCGGCACCCAGACCCCCGCCGCGGCGAGAGCGGCGCCACGGCGGCCGAACACCTCGGCCGGCGGGCCGTCGTCGGCCACGCCGCCGCCCGGCTCCAGCACGACGACGCGGTCGACCAGCCCGGCGGCCGCGTCGACCCGGTGCTCGACCATGAGCAGCGTCGTCCCGGCGCCGGACCCCTCCGTCAGTGCCGACGAGACCGCGCCCAGCACCGTCGCCGTCCCCGCCGGGTCGAGGTTGGCGGTCGGCTCGTCCAGCACCAGCACGGACGGCCGCCGGACCAGCGCACCGGCCAGCGCCAGCCGCTGCTGCTCGCCGCCGGACAGCGCCGCCGTCGGCCGGTCGCGGTCGTACGGGAACCCGACCTGCGCGAACGCGGCGTCCACCCGCGGCCAGATCTGCTCGGCGGGGACCCCGGCGTTCTCGAGGCCGAACGCGACGTCGTCGCCGGAGCGCGACATCACCAGCGACGACTCCGGGTCCTGCAGCAGCATGCCGACGCGGTCGCGCGCGGTCGCCGCGGGGACGCCGTCGACGAGCACCTCTCCCTTGTGCTCGGCCGCGGTCTCCGGGTCGAGCAGTCCGGCGACGGCGCGCAGCAGCGTCGACTTGCCCGCGCCGGACGGCCCGACCAGCAGGACCCGCTCACCGGCGGCGATGTCGAGGTCGACACCACGGCAGGCCCACGCCTTCCGGCCGGCGTAGCGCCAGCCGAACCCGCGCAGCCGCAGCGCGGCCCCGCCGCCGGAACCCGAAGCTGACGCCGTCATCAGATCTCGCTCTGCGCGCGGCCGGCGGCGAACGGCGCCAGCGCACCGGTGCGGGCCAGCGCCCGGACCAGCAGCCAGCCCAGCCCGCCCGCGACGACGACACCGGCGGCCACCGCACAACCGACGTAGATGAGCTTCCAGTCCCAGGAGTAGGTCGGGACGTAGGTGATGATCTCGTAGGTGCCCATCGCCAGCCCGGCGCCACCGCCGGCCAGCAGGGCCGGGCCGAGCCCCCAGCGGCGGTAGGCCAGCAGCGCGAACACGACCTCCGCGCCGAGGCCCTGCCACATGCCGGACAGGAACACCGACAACCCCCAGGCCGAGCCGAAGAACATCGACACGACGGCGGCCAGGAGCTCGGTGTACAGCGCGGCGCCGGGCTTGCGGACGACCAGTGCGCCGACGACGGCCGGGATCAGCCAGACGCCCGACGCCAGCGGTGCGATCGGCAGTGCGCCCAGGGGCGCGTTGATCACCGAGTACAGCAGGTTGTTCCAGATCGCGAACACGACGCCGAACACGACGGCGATGACGGACGCGACCACGATGTCGACGGTGCGCCAGCGGTGCCGTCGCAGCTGGACGGTCCCCTGTTCACTCATCGGAGGGCTCCTCTCGTACGTGGGGGTACGACGAGGGGGCTCGAACATGACGCAGCGCGCCTCCACGGGACGTACCCGTGGGACGCGCTGCTGCGGTCGAGGTGTCGACTTCCTGCGCCGGCATTACCCGGATCAGGTTCGAGGGTCTGCGGGCGTGTCCCGCACTCTCAGCGCTGCAGCGCTCCCCTGTCGTGGGTATTCAGTTGTCGCGTGAAAGAGATTACACCCGTCTCTCACGACCCGCGATGATCAGCGCAAACGCCCCGGCGCGGGTGTCCGTGCGGCCATGGCCAGGTTACGTTTCGGTGACGACCCGCGCGAAGCGTGGGTATGCTCCATCAGGCGCTCCGATCGGAGCCGCCTCGTGCTCGCCCCCGAGCCGACCACTGAACGAAGAGGTCAGCCGCACATGCAACTGGTCGTTCGCCGACTGGCTGCAGCCGGTTCCGCCGCGCTCGTGACCATCGCCTTGACCGCGTGTACATCCGCGCCGGAACACCCGTCGGTGTCGCCGCTGGCGCAGATCAGCGTCGAGGACGGCCTCGACGAGGCCCCCAACGGCATCGACGAGATGGCTCCGGCCGACGTCCTCGACCAGTCGCTGGCGGCCATGCGCGCCTCCGGCTCCTACCGCGTCACCGGCACCACGGTGGGCGGCAACACCATCGACATCTCCTTCAAGGACGGCGTCGGCTCCGTCGGCACCGTGGGCTCGGACACCACCGTCCAGCTGGTCGCCACGCCGGGTGCGGTCTACGTCACCGGCGACGAGTCGCTGGCCGAGGTGGTCGGCGCCGACGTCGGCACCACGCTGGCCGGCAAGTGGCTGCTCATCTCACCCGAGGCCGCGTCCGGCTTCGCCATCTTCGCCGACGGCTCCACCTTCGCCGCCGCGGTGCTCGGCGCCGACGCCCCCGAAGGGCTGACGGCTGTCCGCGACGTCGACGGCAAGCCGGCGGTCGGCCTGCTGTTCCCCGAGACCGGCGGCACGCTCTGGGTCGCCGCCACGGGCGAGCCGCTGCCGCTGCGGCTCGAGGAGAAGGGCGCGTCGGCCGGCGCCGGCGTCATCAGCTTCACCGACTACGGCACCGAGGTCGCGGTCACGCCGCCGGCCGAGGACGCCGTCGTCGACCTCACCAAGATCCCGGTGCCCACCGAGACCCCCACGCCGGCCCCGTGACGACGCGTCGTCAGCGGCCTGTCGGACCGATGGGTTAATCTTCCCTCGTGGAACTCGTCGGTGCGGTTGCCGTGGGTCTGACGAAGTGGTTCGGTCGCGTCGATCCCACCGGCCTGTCGCACCTGCCCATGAAGGGCCCGGCGATCGTCGCCGTCAACCACACCTCCATCGCCGACGTCCCGCCGGTGCTGGCCACGCTCTACAAGGCCGGCCTGCGGCCCAGCGTGCCGTGCCACCGCGACGGCTGCGGCGTCACCCATGGCCACGTGCGCTTCATGGCCTCGTCGCTGGTGTTCGCCAACCCCTTCATCGGCCCGCTCGCACGGCAGGCCGGCATGATCGAGGTCGGCGGCCGGCAGGCGGGCGCCGCGGCACTCAGGGCCGCGTTCGACGCCCTCGACCGCGGCGAGGTCGTCGGCATCTACCCCGAGGGTGACGTCTCGGCCACGCCCGACGGCTCGCCCCGGCGGTTCCGCTTCGGCGTCGGCCGGCTCGCGGCCGACGCCAAGGCACCGGTCATCCCGGTGGCCCACCACGACGCCCGGCGCATCGGCTCCGGGTCCATCGGGCGCAGCCTCGGCGGCGCCCTCACCTCGGTCGTCCGCCGTCCGACCATCAAGTTGCGGGTCGGCAAGCCCATCCTGCCCGACGAGTTCGCCGGCCAACCGCTGCGCGACGTCGTCGAGGTCATCCAGGACCGCGTCACCGACGTGTGGCGCTCCGTGTCGGGTTCGGTGTCGGGCGAGTCGCTGCCGCGTCTCGACCTGGACCAGAAGGAAAAGCCGTTGTGAACCCGGCGGCGTCGATGCACTGTAGAGGCGGGTCCGCGCCAGCGGGCGCCGTCAGCGATTGGTCCAGATTTTGCCGTTCCGTTCCTTGCCGAGCGAATAGGCCACACTAGAGTCAGAGCGACGAGCCCTGACCCGGGCTCGGGAAGGAGGCGTGTGCGCTATGAACACACTCGTTCTCAACGCCTCCTATGAACCGCTCGCCGTGGTCTCGGTCCGCCGGGCCGTCATCCTCATCCTGACCGAGAAGGCCGTCGTCGAGCACGCCGACACCGAGAAGCTCATCCGGTCGGCCACCCGCGAACTGCCGACTCCGCTGGTCGTGCGCCTGCTCCGGTTCGTGCGCGTGCCCTACCGCCGCAAGGTGCCGTGGTCGCGCAGCGGGGTCCTCGAGCGCGACGGACGGCGCTGCGCCTACTGCGCCGGCCGCGCCAACACCATCGACCACATCGTGCCCACCTCGCGCGGCGGTGCCCAGCGCGGCTGGCTCAACACCGTCGCGGCGTGCGTGTCGTGCAACCAGCTCAAGGCCGACCGCACCCCGGCCGAGGCGGGAATGACGCTGCTCGTCGACCCCTTCGAGCCCAAGGCGCACCGCGCGCTCGTCCTGGCGCTGGGCGTCACGGCGGCAGAGTCGCTGCCCGAGTGGCTCATCGCGTCCACGGCCTGACCCTGCCCCCAGGGCCGCACTCTGCCCTTCTGCCTCCGGCGACGCCGTCGAATGAGCCGTCCGATGATCGTCCGCGCGAGTACTGTCGAAGCCCTAGGAGGTGCGTCATGGTGAGTCCTGTTCCCGGTCTCCCGACCGGCATCGTCGTGGGTACGTACGACGACTACCCCGCAGCGCAGAAGGCGGTCGACTTCCTCGCCGACCAGAAGTTCCCCGTCGAGAACCTGGCCATCGTCGGCAGCGACCTCCGTCAGGTCGAGCGGGTCACCGGCCGGCTGACCTGGGGCAAGGCGGCACTCGGCGGGTTGGCGACCGGCGCCTGGCTGGGTCTGTTCGTCGGTCTGCTGCTCGGCCTGTTCACCGACGAGGGGTGGCTGGCGATCATCCTGCTCAGCGTGCTGTGGGGCGCCATCTTCATGATGATTTTCGGCCTGGTCGGCTACGCGCTGACCGGCGGCCGGCGCGACTTCACCTCGCAGAGCGTCACCGTCGCGAGCCGGTACGAGATCTTCTGCCAGCACCAGCACGCCGACCAGGCCCGCAACGAGCTGGCCAAGCTCTCGCTGCAGACGGGCACGCCCTAGTCACCTAGAGCCAGCCGCGGCGCTTGAAGTTCCAGTACAGGACGACGCAGATCGCCGCCATCACGAGCATGACCGCCGGGTACCCGAACACCCAGTGCAGTTCGGGCATGTCGGTGAAGTTCATGCCGTAGATGCCGGCGATCGCCGTCGGCACGGCCACGATCGCCGCCCATGACGTGATCTTGCGCATGTCGTTGTTCTGCGACACCGACAGCTGCGCGAGGTTGGCCTGCAGCATCGAGTTGATGATGTCGTCGTGGGCGGCGAGCTGGCCGTGCACATGGTCGAGGTGGTCACCGACGCCCTGGAACAACTGCTGCACCTTGGCCTGCGCCGGCTCCGGCGCGTGCTGCATGAGTGTGCGCACCGGCGGACCCAGGGGCACGACGGCCCGGCGCAGCTGCAGCAGCCGGCGCTTGGCCCGGTAGATGCGCCCGGCCTGGTTGCCGCTGGTGTCGTCGAACACCGCCGCCTCGATGTCGGTGAGGTCGGACTCGAACGCCTCGGCGGCCTCGGTGTACTCGTCGACGGTGGCGTCGGCCGTCGCGTACAGGACCGCCGCCGGCCCGTGCGCCAGCAGCTTCGGCTGCTCCTCCAGTCGCTGCACGATCGCCGGGACGGGGTCCGGCCCGCCCTCGCTCAGGGTGACGGCGAAGTCGGGTCCCGCGAACACCGTCAGGCGGCCGGCGTCGCGCACCCCGACCGCCTCGCCGTCGTAGGCGACCCGGTGCAGGACCAGGTAGACCAGCCCGTCGTACAGCCCCGCCTTCGTCCCGTGCCGCTCGTCGCGGGCGTCCTCGACGGCGAGCGGGTGCAGCCCGAAGTCGGACGCGACGGCGCGCAGGTCCTCGTCCGTGGGCTCGTGCAGCCGGACCCAGACGAACCCCAGCCGGTCACGGGCCGCCGCCACGGCGTCGTCGTACTCGCGGCCGGGCTGCAACCGGCCGTCGCGGTACAGCGCCCAGTCCGTTACCGTCACCGTTTCCTCCTCGCCGAGCCGATCCCCAGCGCTAGCGTTACCAGCATGGCCACGTTCCGGCACGAGGATCCGCCGACTCACCGACCCGAGATCTGGCTGGTCCGGCACGGACAGACCGAGTGGAGCCGCGACGGCAAGCACACCAGCGGCACCGACCTGCCCCTCACACCCGTGGGCGAGGAGGCCGCGCGGTCGCTCGCGGCCCGGCTCGACGGCGGCGCGTTCGGCCTGGTGCTGTCGAGCCCACTGCAGCGCGCCCGGGTGACGGCCTCGTTGGCGGGATTCGCGTCCCCCGACCTCGACGACGACCTGCGAGAATGGGACTACGGCCGGTACGAGGGCATCACGACGGCGCAGATCCGCGAGACCGACCCCGACTGGTCCCTCTGGACCGACGGCGCCCCCGGCGGCGAGTTGCCCGACGACGTGGAGCTGCGGGTCGACCGCCTAGTGGCGCGGCTGCGCGCGTTCGACGGCGAGCGGGCGCTGGTGTTCGCCCATGGACACATCCTGCGCGTGGTCGGGGCCCGGTGGGTGGGCCTCCCTGTCGCCGACGGCGCTCGCCTGCGGCTGGACACCGCGACGGTGTCGGTGCTCGGCTGGGACCGCGAGACGCCCGCCATCGACCGCTGGAACGCTCCGTAGTTGGGGTTCGTGTGGTTGCGCTGGGTGGCCCCGTCCCCCTGCTGCCCAGTGTCTTAGCCGCGAATCCGCGCCTCAAGCGGACCCTGGGCGGCGCTGCGCGCCGGTGGGGGTCCGCTTGACCCGCGGCTCCGCGGCCAAGAACTCGGCAGCTATCAGGGGGACGGGGGGAGTCTGGCGACGGGCGCGGGGGCGCGACTTCACTTGCGCCGCCCGACTTCACTACGGAGAACCGTCCTCTGAGCTCTGGCGGGGCCGCGGAAGACGGTTTGGGTTAGTGAAGACGGCCGGCGCAAGTGAAGTCGGGCCGCCGACGGCGTCGGGAGGGACTTTTCCTCGCTATGGCGGGGAGAACTCCCTCCTGACGGGCGTCGTGGGGCGCTTCTTGGGCCGCCCACCACGATTACCCGAGCCTCGACACGCCTACAACCGTGTTGAGGCTCGGGTAAGCCTCGTGATGTGGCCGATCCTTGATGATCATCGCTGTCCACAACCCCGGCCGCACCGCCAGAGATCGGCGAGGCGTGCCCAGGGTCTCCGCGTCCCCCTGATAGCTGCCAGGTTCTTGGCCGAGTGCGTGCGGGTCAAGTCGAAGCCCCCCGACCACAGCAGCAAAGTAAGCACAGAGGGCGCCGACTTGAGGCGCGCGTGCGCGGCTAAGAGACTGGGCAGCAGGGGGACGGGGAGCCAACCTCGTCCCCCATCAGAACCTCGAACCCCCGCCAAACCGGTGCGTTGCGGCGAGGCGCTTGACGCGCTCGGGGCGGAACCGTCAGCGTCGTCGTGTGAGAGGCGAACGAACCTGCCCGCGGTGCGGCGCGTCTGCCCGTCCGCCCGGTGCGTGGTCCAACCGGTGGATCTGCACCGTGCACGGCGAGGTGTACCCGCTGGCGCCCGTCACGGCGCCCAGTGCGCAGTTGGTGCACCAGCTGACCCGCAGCTCGCACGTGCCGCTGTGGCTGCCGTGGCCGCTGCCGCGCGGGTGGGTCGTCGGCGCCGTGATCCATGCCGGCGACGACGCCGCGGGGGTGCGGGCCAGCGGGGTCGGCATCACCGGGCCGAACCCCATGGGCGGGCCGGGCGACTTCCTGCTGGTCGCCGAGGAACAGGGCGTCGGACTCGGAGCCGGGCTGGCGGGGCTCGAGGGCGCCGACCCGGGCAAGGCCGTCGACGGCGAGCCGCACGCGCGGATCCTGGTGCAGGGCCGCACGGTGCCCATGTGGTTCGTCGAGGGGCCGGCCGACCGCGCCGTCTACGTGGGGCACTGGAGCGGCAGCTGGCTCTGGGCCATCCTGTCGCCGCCCTCGGCGGGGGTGCTGCTGCTCGAGGACGTCCACGTGGTCGATCTACGTGATCTCGGCCACGAGGCGGACCTGTTGCCGTACGGAACGCCTCCGCCGTGGCTGGTGCAGGGCTACGATCGATGAGGTCCGGGGACGTCAGCGACCACTCTGAGGGTGCCTCTGTTGCGCATCGACCTGCACACGCACAGCAGCGTCTCCGACGGCACCGACCGGCCTGACGACCTCGTCCGGCGGGCCAAGGAGGTCGGCCTCGACGTCGTCGCGCTGACCGACCACGACACCTTCGACGGCTGGGCGGCGGCGCTCGCCGCGGGTCAGGAGACCGGTGTCGAGGTCGTGCCGGGCGCGGAGATCTCGACCGACCTGCGCGGCCACGGCGTGCACCTGCTGGCGTACCTCGTCGATCCCGAGAACGAGCCGCTGGCCGAGGAGCTCGCCCGGGTCCGCCACGACCGCCGCACCCGGCTGGCGCGTATCGCCGCGGCCCTGACGGCGGCCGAGCTGCCCCTGGACGTCGCCGACATCCTGGCCCACTCGCCCGACGCCGCCACCGTCGGCCGCCCGCACGTCGCCGACGCCATGATCGCCAAGGGCTACGTCCGCGACCGCGAAGAGGCGTTCGCCTGGTGGCTCGGCCAGGGCCGCCCGGGCTGGGCGGCGAAGTACGCCCCGCCCATCGACGAGGCGATCCACCTGGTGCACGCCGCCGGCGGGGTGTGCGTGCTGGCGCACCCGTGGGGCCGCGAGGGCGCCCGCCGCGCGCTGACGCCGTCGTCCATCGAGGCGCTGCGCGACGCCGGGCTCGACGGCATCGAGGTCGACCACCAGGACCACGACGACGCCAGCCGGCGGACGCTGCGGCGGCTGGCCCAGGAGCTCGGGCTGGTCGTCACCGGCTCCAGCGACTACCACGGCACGGGCAAGTTCGACCACGAGCTGGGCGTCAACACCACGGCGCCGGAGGAGTGGGAACGGCTACGATCGCTGGCCGGCGGCGACCACGTCCGCCTGGACCGCGACGAGCCCACACGGAGTCCCTAGGTGAACTGGCAGCTGTTCGGCGAGGTCGTCGTCACGCTCTTCGTGATCATGGACCCGCCGGGCACGGTGCCGGTGTTCCTGGCGCTGACGGGCAACCGGCGCCCGGCCGAGCGCAAGCGGGCGGCCTGGGAGGCGGTCGCCGTCGCGGCCGGCGTCATCGCGGTGTTCGCGCTGTTCGGGCAGACACTGCTCGACTACATGCACATCAGCCTGCCCGCGCTGCAGGGCGCCGGTGGGCTGCTGTTGCTGCTGGTCGCGCTCGAGCTGCTGACCGGCAAGGCCGACAACCCCGAGACCGCGGCCGGCGCGAACGTCGCCATGGTGCCGCTGGGGACGCCGCTGCTGGCCGGTCCGGGCGCCATCGTGGCGACCATGGTGTTCGTGCAGGACGCCGACGGCGGCTGGGACCACCTGGCGCTGGTGCTCGGGGTGGTGGTCGTGCTGCTGTGCATCTGGGCGTCCATGCGGTTCAGCGTCGTGCTGCTGCGGGTGCTGAAGGAGTCCGGCATCCTGCTGGTCACGCGCATCGCCGGTCTGCTGCTGTCGGCCATCGCGGTACAACTCGTCGCCGACTCCGTGCGAGCCTTCGTCGAAGGGGCGGGATGACGACCCTGTCGGTGGGGGCGGGAAGAATGGTCGTATGAGCCAGCCCATCCTCGACGGCATGCCGCGGCGCCTCTACGGCGCCACGCCGACGCGGCTGAACACCTGGCTCGACTGCCCGCGCCGCTACCGGTTCACCTACCTCGACCGGCCGCCGCCGCCCAAGGGCCCGCCCTGGGCGCACAACACCCTGGGCGCCGTCGTGCACAACGCGCTGGCCGGCTGGTGGCGGCTGCCCTTCGAGGCGCGGACGGTGCACCGGGCCGGCGCGTTGGTCGACGAGTACTGGACGGCCGAGGGCTTCCGCGACGCCGAGCAGGCCGAGGTCTGGCGGGTCCGGGCGCGCGACATGGTCACCGGGTACGTCGCCAAGCTCGATCCCGACGACGAGCCGCGCGGCGTCGAGCGCACGGTCGGCCTGGTCCACGGCGGCACGTCGCTCACCGGGCGCATCGACCGCGTCGACCAGCGTGGCGACGAGCTGGTCATCGTCGACTACAAGACCGGCCGGCACGTCCTCACCACCGACGACGCCCGCTCGTCGCTGGCGCTCGCCGTCTACGCCGCGGCCGCCTCGCGCACGCTGCGCACACCCTGCAGGCGGGTCGAGCTGCACCACCTGCCGTCGGGCACGGTCGCCGTCTGGGAGCACGACGAGCGCACCCTCACCCGGCACCTCGATCGTGCCGACGGCATCGCGGCCGAGTGCTCCGAGGCCGACGCCGCGTTCAGGGGCGGCGACATCGGCGACGCCCGCTTCCCGCCGCGGCCGTCGTCGCTGTGCGGCTGGTGCGACTTCGTGCAGCACTGCCCCGAGGGCCGGGCGTCGGTGCCCACCCGCGCGTCCTGGGCCGGGCTCGACGGCGGCTGACCCCGTTCCCGTCACGTCGCGTTGACCAGGGTTTTCGCCGGTCGGTCACGTTTATCCGGGCACGCCCGAGTGCATGATCATGCCGGCGGGTCCACCGGAGCGACGTGGTGGCGTACGCTGAAATCCGGTTCCCCCCCCGACCGAGCAGAAGGAGCGCGGATGCCAGGGCGCTACGGCGTCTCGTCCCGATCGGCCTCGCGCCACGTGTCCCGTCGTCGTTCCCGCGCTCGACTCAGGTTCCGCGGTGCCAGGCTGACGGTCCTCAGCTGCTCCGTCGCCACCCTCGCCGGCGTCTTCGGGCTGGCCGGCACCGCCACCGGCCCCGACGTCCCGGCCAGCGCCGGGGTCCTCCCGCCCAGTCAGCGCGATGTCGGCGACATCTCTCGCGGCACCG
This sequence comes from Jiangella mangrovi, assembly GCF_014204975.1. Lineage (NCBI taxonomy): Bacteria > Bacillati > Actinomycetota > Actinomycetes > Jiangellales > Jiangellaceae > Jiangella > Jiangella mangrovi. The sequence goes on along the minus strand of NZ_JACHMM010000001.1, from coordinate 478,984 downwards.
ACCGCGAGCTCGCCGCCAAGACCGTCGGGCCGGTCATGGTCAAGGTGATCCAGGCTCCGCCCGCGGACCCCAACGTGAAGCCCGTGGCGACGGCCCCGCTCCCGGCCGGCAGCGGCTCCGGGCACCGGGTCGTGTTCGACATCACCCAGCAGACGGTCTGGCTCGTCGACGCCGACGACACCGTGGTGCGCACCTACTTCGTCTCCGGCAGCCGCTACGACCAGCTGCCCACCGGCACCTTCGAGGTGTTCTCCAAGTCCCGCGACGCCGTCAGCTGGCACGGCACCGAGACCATGGAGTACATGGTCCGGTTCTTCCGCGGCGAGAACTCCAACATCGGCTTCCACGACCTCCCGGTCGCCACCGCCACAGGCACCGAGGTGCAGACGCTGTCGCAGCTCGGCACGCCGCTGTCCGACGGCTGCATCCGGCAGGACCTCGAGGACGCCGTCGCGCTCTGGGAGCACACCGAGGTCGGCACCCCCGTGGTGGTCGTCCGCACCTGACGCCGTCGCTCCCCGCGGCCCGACGGCGTCCGGCTCACCTGCCGCTGAGGGCGGCCGGGAGCTCCGCGCGGCTGGTGATGCCGAGCTTGGCGTAGATGCGGGCCAGGTGGCTCTCGACGGTCCGGGTCGAGATGGTGAGGCGGCGGGCGATGTCGCGCGAGGAGATGCCCGCGGCCGCCAGCGGGGCGATCTCCTGCTCGCGCCGGGTCAGCGCGACGGTCTGCTGCCGCGGCGGGTTGGTCCAGATGCCGTAGCCGGCCAGCGTGGCCTCGAACGCCGACGTCAGCTCGGCGTCGCCGTCGGCCACGGCGCGGGCGTAGCCGGCCATCGCCTCGGCGCGCTCGAGGCCGTCGCAGCGCTTGGCCGCGGCGGCCATGCGGTCGGCGACGTCGGCCAGCGTGAGCAGCCGCGCCGTCGGCAGGCCGTCCGCCAGGCCGAGCAGTGCCACGTGCAGCGAGTCGATCTCGGCGGGCGGGAGGTCGGACGCGGCGGCGTCGTCGGCGGCGCTCAGGGCCTGGTCGACGGCGTCGCCCTCGCGCCGGGCGAGCCCCACCCACAGCAGCGTCCGCCGTCGGCGCCCGAAGATCGTGGACGACTCGTGCACCGGCTGGCGCAGCGCCTCCTCGCGGAACCGGGCCGCCTCGTCGACGTCGTTCAGCCAGACTGCGGCCTCGGCGGCCAGCGCGAGTACGGCTGGCAGCAGGCCACGCGGGTCGCCCTCGCGCAGTGACGCGAGGGCGCCGCCCAGGTGCCCGGACGCCTCGAACCAGCGGCCTCGGGCCATGGCGATCTGCGCCTCGACCAGGCCCGGCACGTTGCGCTGGTGGTGCACGTGGATGTCGAGGTCGGACTCGTCGGCGTGCATCCGCTCGGCGCCGTCGACGTCGCCGGCGAACAGCCGGATCACCACCGAGGCGGCCCGCAGCGGCATGAGGTACGCCGTCGCCTCGGACAGCGACTCGCGCGCGGCCTCCATGTAGCGCTCGCCGAGGCGCAGGGCCTCGCCCACCCGCCCCGCCCGCGCCAGCGAGAGCTGCACGGGCGCGGCCAGCTGGATCCGGGCCAGCAGCGGCAGGCAGGTGTCGTTCAGGAACTCGACCGCCTCGTCCAGCGGTGCCCCCGTGCTCCCGGAGTTCATCAGCACCGCCAGCCGGTGCCCGCGCAGCACCGCCGACGACTGTGCGCATTCCTGGACCCGGGGGAGTGCCTCGTCGAGCAGCCGGACCGCCGCGGCGGGGTCGGCCAGCCCGTGGAACAGCACGTCGGCGCCGGTGATGGCCACGTGCGCCTCGAGCGCGGCCGGGCGCGCCGACGGCGGCAGTGCGTGGAACTGGTCGAGGTCGGCCTGGGCGCGGTCGATGGCGCCTAGCACGCGGTGCGCCCGGGCCCGCTGCGCCAGCGCGCCCGCCACGACGGCGTCGTCGGGGTCGGCCAGCAGGGCGAGGTCGGCGAACCGGCGCGCGTCGGCGGCCTGCTGCAGGCGGTTGGCCAGGGCGGCGGCCTCGACCAGCAGCTCCGGCTCGGGCACGGACCCGGCCTCGAGCGCCCACGACACCCAGCGCAGCAGGTCCGGCAGCGACGCGTCGTGCGGGCCGGGCAGGTGCCGGACCACGCGCTCGCGCAGCACCCGGCGCCGGCCGGGCGGCACGAGGCTGCGGATCGCCTCGCCGTAGACGGGGTGCGACAGCCGGGCCGACGGCGGTGCGGCGGCGTTGTCGACGACGAGCATGCCGGCGGCGACCAGTGAGTCGACGGCGTCGGTGTCGGCCAGCTCGAACAGCAGCGGCAGCGGCAGCGACTCCGCCAGCGACACGATCTCGAGGACCTCGCGCTCGCCCTCGGGCCGGCGCCGCAGCTCCGCCGTCACCAGCTCGATCAATCGGCCCGGGACGACCGGCCCGGTCCAGGTCCAGACGCCGTGGTTGTTCAGCAGCTCCTCGCGGCTCAGCGCCGCCCGGACCAGCTCGCGCAGGTAGAGCGGGTTGCCGAGGCTGGCCTCCCACATGCGCCGGTCGGTGTCGCGGCCGATGACCCCGCCCAGCGCCTCGCGCAGCAGCAGTGTGGTCTCGGCCCGATCCAGCGGCGCGACGTCGATCCAGCGCAGCCAGCCGTCCTTCCAGAGCGTGACGAGGTCGTCCGGGATGCCCGGGTTGGGCCGGCTGGTCACCAGCAGCCTCGCCTGCTTGGACATGGCGAGCATGCGCAGCACGGCCGCGCTGGCGCCGTCGAGCAGGTGGCCGTCCTCGACGCGCAGGACGACCGGCCGGCCGCCGGCCTCGGCCCGCAGCCGCTCCGCGGCGGCGCGGAACACCGAGATGGGGCTGGCGTCGTCGTGCGCGGCGACGTCGGTGAGCAGCGGTGCCAGCGCGCCGAGCATGACCGGCTGGGCGCGGCTCGGAGATGTGACGGTCACCACATGCGCGGTCTCGAAGACGGCCTCCTCGAGCCGGCCGGCCAGGGTCGACTTGCCCACCCCGGACTCGCCCACGAGCAGCACGCCGTACGCCGTCGCGGGGTCCTCACCGGTCAGGACCTGCAGCGCGGCGGCGTACTCGTCGTACCGGCCGACGAGTGGCCAGTGAGCCAGCGCGTGAGTGACGTGCATGCACGCCTACGCTAGGGCCAGCCGACCATGATCACCGTGATCCGCGCGGAAGAATTTAGGTAATCACTACGGATGCCGCGTTACGCAGGCCTTCGTAGGTTGGGCACAGGTTGTCACCCGGTTCGCCGGGCGCGACAGCTACGGGACGCCGGCGGGCTGGTACCGCGTCGAACTCCCGTCTCGGCCGGACTCACAGGGGGCGCCTGCGACTCGGCCGAGTGGCTTTCCGATGACCGTCGGCACCCTCCACCCCGAGGTCACACCACCCCTGCGCTGGCGGTCATCGGAAGGCACCGGCTCAGCCGGAACCGAAGGGATCCGGTGACCCTCTCCCCCGTGAGGTCACCGGATCCCTTCGTCGTTTCGTCAGCCCGTCAGGGCGTGGTGGTGGAGTCGGTCTCGGGCGCGTGACCCGAGCTGCCGCCGTCGTCGACCGACTGGCCGCCGCGGGTGCGACGGCGCGAGCGCTGCCGGCGGGGCCGGGCGTCCTCGTCGCCGGTGCGGTGGTCGGAGCGGGGCTCGGACCGGTGCTCCGACCGGGCCTGGCCGCCGCCGGACCCGGACGGCTCGCCGCCGCGGGTGCGCCGCCGGCCTCCGCCACGGCGAGCCCTGGGCTGACGGCTCCGGGCCTTGCCGGTCTCGCCGAGGTCCTCGAGCTTCTCGGCGTCGAGGCCGGCGCGGGTGCGCTCGGACCGCGGCAGAGTGCCCTTGGTGCCCGGCGGGATGCCGAGGTCGTGGAAGAAGTGCTCGCTGCTGGAGTACGTCTCGACCGGCTCCGGGTAGGGGAGGTCGAGCGCGTCGTTGATGAGCTTCCAGCGAGTGAGGTCGTCCCAGTCGACGAACGTGACGGCGACCCCCGACGCGCCCGCCCGGCCCGTGCGGCCGATGCGGTGCAGGTAGGTCTTCTCGTCCTCGGGGCAGGTGAGGTTGACGACGTGCGTCACGCCCTCGACGTCGATGCCGCGGGCGGCGACGTCGGTGGCCACCAGCACGTCGACCTTGCCGCTGCGGAACGCCCGCAGCGCCTGCTCGCGCGCGCCCTGGCCGAGGTCACCGTGAACGGCGGCGACGGCGAACCCGCGGTCGCGCAGCTCGTCGGCCATGCGCTGGGCGGCGCGCTTCGTCTGGCTGAAGATCATGCACAGCCCGCGGCCCTCGGCCTGCAGCAGCCGGGCGACCATCTCGTCCTTGTCGAGCTGGTGCGCGCGGTAGACGAACTGCGCCGTCGTGGGCACCGTCTGGGTGTCGTCGGGGGACTCGGCCCGGATGTTGACGGGGTGGCGCATGTAGCGGCGGGCCAGGCCGATGACGGCGGCCGGCATGGTCGCCGAGAACAGCATGGTCTGGCGCAGCTCGGGGGTCGCCGCGATGAGCTTCTCGACGTCGGGCAGGAAGCCGAGGTCGAGCATCTCGTCGGCCTCGTCGAGCACGAGGACCTTGACGTGGCTGAGGTCGAGGTGACCCTGGGCGGCGAGGTCGAGCAGGCGGCCCGGCGTGCCGACGACGACGTCGACGCCCTTGGTGAGCGCGTTGACCTGCGGCTCGTAGGCGCGGCCGCCGTAGAGGGTGGTGATGCGGACCTTGCGCACCGTGGAGGCGGTGGTGAGGTCGCCGTTGACCTGCACGGCCAGCTCGCGCGTGGGGGTGACGACGAGCGCCTGCGGCTTGCCCGGCTCGTTGGCCAGGCCGTAGTCGCGGTCGCCGGGGGCGACGATGCGCTGCAGCAGCGGAATGCCGAACGCGAACGTCTTGCCGGTGCCCGTCCGGGCCTGACCGATGAGGTCGTTGCCGGTCAGAGCCACCGGGATGGCCATCTCCTGGATGGGAAACGCCTCGGTGATGCCGACGCGCTCGAGCGCCTCGGCGATGGGTGGGAACACACCCAGGTCGGTGAAGGTTGTCAGGGCGTCTCGCCTCATTCGTCGCTGGGACCCCGAGGGCTGCGAGACGGCGTGCACGCGAGGGGCTTTCCGGGCCGCGCGCCGACACTGCGGAGTCGGCGGGCCCAGAGGCCGCGTGGAACGCGTACGGACGTCCGGTTCGTCCCCAGGGGGCGCCCGTTTCGCCCGGACGCCATCTATACCATCGTCCAGTGTAACGGCAAGTCCGTTGGAGTGCTGTTCACCGTCATCGGCGCCACGCCGATATCGTGGCGGCGTGAGCGCGAGTGACGCCTTCGACGACCCCGCCTACCGGGCCGGCGTGGTCGACCTGCTGGGCCTGCTGGGCCTCGGCGAGCTGACCGGTTTCGAGCGCATGGCCGTCGACGCCGGGCTGGCGCCGTCGCTGGCCGACAAGGCCGCGCTGGCCGGCATGGCGGTCACCGAGTTCCACCACTTCGAGCGCATCCGCGAGCGCCTCGACGAGCTCGGCGTCTCCGTCGACGAGGCCATGGCGCCGTTCCGGGTGCCGCTCGAGCAGTTCCACGCCAACACCGCGCCGGCCGACTGGCTCGAAGGGCTGGTCAAGGCCTACGTGGGCGACGGCATCGCGGCCGACTTCTACCGCGAGGTCGCCGAGACCGTCGACCCCGCCACCCGGCAGCTGGTCATCGACGTCCTGGCCGACGCCGGGCACGCCGACTTCGCGGTCGAGCGGGTGCGCGAGGCCGTGGCCGCCGACCCGCGGCTGGGCGGACGGCTCGCGCTGTGGGCGCGTCGCCTGGTGGGCGAGGCGCTGGCCCAGGCCCAGCGCGTCGCCGTCGACCGCGACGCCCTGGCCGTCCTGCTGGTGGGCGGCGTCGACCGCCCGGGCATGGACCTCGCCGAGCTCGGTCAGCTGTTCGCGCGCATCACGAAGAAGCACACCGACCGCATGACCAAGCTCGGCCTGTCCGCATAGCCGGCCGGGGCCGGCTACGTCGTCAGACGGTGCCGAAACCGACCCGGCGCTCGACCGGCTCGCCGATCTCGACGTAGGTGAGGTGCTCGGTGCGGACCAGGAGCCGCCGGCCTCGCTCGTCGGCGAGGTCGAGCAGACCGTTGGGGTCGCTGAGTGCCGAGCGGACCGTGCTCTCGATGTCCTTCGGAGACTGGTTGCTCTCGATCACCAGCTCGCGCGTGGCGTTGTGCACGCCGATCTTGACCTCCACGGCCACCCTCTTTTCTCCCCTCGGCCCAAGGACCTGCTTCTCGGTGTGGTCGGCTTCAGGCTAGTCGAGCCGATGCTGCCGCCCGCGACGTGTGCGCCGCCAGCGTAATCGTCAGGCGTGGGGAATACCGTCGCGCTTGGGGAAGCCGCGGATGCCGCGCCAGCCGAGGGCGGCGACGAGCTCGGCCGCGGCCTCGCGCGGGATGCTGCCGCCGGCCGACAGCCAGTAGCGGGCGGTGACCTGCGCGATGCCGACCAGGCCGACGGCGAGCAGGTTGGACTCCTCGGGCGGCAGGCCGGTGTCCTCGGCGATGATCTGGCTGACCTCTTGCGAGCACAGCTCGGTCAGGCGGTCCAGCCGCTCGCGGACGACGGGCTCGTTGGGGAGGTCGGACTCGAACAGCAGGCGGTAGCCGCCGGAGTCGTTGTCGACGAACTCGAAGTAGGCGTTGACCGTCGCGATGACGCGCTGCTTGTTGTCGTCGGTGGACGCCATGGCCCGGTGCAGGGTCTCGAGCAGCTCGTTCTTGCTGGCGTCGAGCAGCGCGACGTACAGCTCGAGCTTGCCGGGGAAGTGCTGGTAGAGCACCGGCTTGCTGACACCGGCGCGGTCGGCGATGTCGTCCATGGCGGCGGCGTGGTAGCCCTGCGCCACGAACACCTCGCGGGCGGCGCCCAGCAGCTGGGCCCGGCGCTGGTCCCGGGGCATGCGGATGCCGCGGGCCGGGATGGCGGGCACGGTCGTCACAGCACTCCTCGGATTGGATATATGTCGGGATCGTATCGTTCCCGGCATCGCGGCCTCAGCGGTAGTCGTCCTCGCCGTAGCCCACCGACTGGTGTTGTTCCTGCGCATCGGCGGGGTCGACCCCGTCGGGAACCGGCCCGTCGCCGTCGTCGTCCAGGGCCTCGGGATCGTCCAGCAGGTCGCGTGCCTGCTCGGTCAGATCGCCCTCGGCGACCTCGGGATCGTCGCTCCAGCGCTCGACCACGGTGCACCTCCCGGGACCTCGGTGTGCTTCTCACCGACCGTACCCGCTCAGCGTTCCCACAGCCGGTCATGTGCCAACATCAGAGGCGTGGAACGAGTCGAGGCCTGGCCGGGAGAGCTGCGGACGCTCTCGACCGGACGGCGCGTGTTCGTCCGACACACCCTGCCCGGGGGCGACGGCGGCAGCGCGGCCGCCGCTGTGGCCGCGCGCGAGGCGACGCCCATCGTCTACGTCCACGGGCTGGGCGGCTCGTCCACCAACTGGACGGCGCTCATGCGCGAGCTGCGCGACGACGCCGAGCAGTGGGCCGTCGACCTGCCCGGGTTCGGCGAGTCACCGCCCGGCGGCCGGCACACCGTCGCCGAGTACGTCGCCGACGTCGTCGCGTTCCTCGAGACGTTCGACCGGCCGGTGCACCTGGTCGCGAACTCCCTCGGCGGCATGATCTGCGTCTACGTGGCCGCTCGCCGGCCCGACCTCGTGCTGACGCTGAGCCTGGTGTCGCCGGCCATGCCGCAGTACCGGCTGCCGTGGGCCGCCCAGGCGACCGCCGTCATGGCCGTGCCCTGGGTCGGCGAGCGGATCCTGCGCACGGCGGCCATGATCCCGGCCGAGCGGCAGGCCGACCGGCTGGCGGCCATGCTGTTCGGAAACCCCGCGGTGGTCCCGGTGGCGGAGCTGACGTTCGCCGCGGAGCAGCGCGACCGCTGGACCGAGAAGCCCTACGCCGACACCGTCCTGCTGCAGGCGCTGCGCTCGATCGTGCGCCACTACACGCAGCCGGGGCGGCAGTCGGCCTGGCGGGCCGCGAGCCACATCCTGCGCCCGACGCTGGTCATCATGGGCGCGCGCGACGCCCTGGTCGGTGCGTGGGGCCGCACGCGGTGGCGGCGGGCGCTGCGCTACGCGCGGCTGGTCTACATGCCCAACACCGGGCACGTCGCGATGATGGAGCACCCGCGCGCCGTCGCCGAGGTCATTCGCGAGTTCCTCCGCGATGCGTCCAGGATCCGGACATCGACGTCCACCAGGCGAACACTCGATCGGGGAATGCCGCACGCCGTGGCACCGTTGGCAGAGGAAAGAACCCACGCCACGAACTGACGGAGCCGATCGTGTCCCTGCCTCCTCTGGTGGAGCCCGCCGCGGAGCTCACTGTCGACGAGGTCCGCCGCTACTCGCGGCACCTCATCATCCCCGACGTCGGCATGGCCGGCCAGAAGCGGCTGAAGAACGCCAAGGTCCTGGTCGTCGGCGCGGGCGGGCTCGGCTCGCCGGCCCTGCTCTACCTCGCGGCCGCGGGTGTGGGCACGCTGGGCATCGTCGAGTTCGACGAGGTCGACGAGTCCAACCTGCAGCGGCAGATCATCCACGGGCAGTCCGACGTCGGCCGGTCGAAGGCGCAGTCCGCGCGCGACTCCGTCAAGGAGGTCAACCCGTACGTCGACGTCGTGCTGCACGAGACGCGGCTCGACAACGACAACGTGCTCGAGATCTTCGCCGGCTACGACCTCATCCTCGACGGCACCGACAACTTCGCCACCCGCTACCTGGTCAACGACGCCGCCGTGCTGCTGGGCAAGCCGTACGTGTGGGGCTCGATCTACCGGTTCGAGGGCCAGGTCAGCGTGTTCTGGGCCGAGCAGGGTCCGAACTACCGCGACCTCTACCCCGAGCCCCCGCCGCCCGGCATGGTGCCGTCGTGCGCCGAGGGCGGCGTGCTGGGCGTGCTGTGCGCGTCCATCGGCTCGATCATGGTCACCGAGGCGATCAAGCTCATCACCGGCATCGGCGACCCGCTGCTGGGCCGGCTCATGATCTACGACGCGCTCGAGATGAACTACACGACGCTGAAGATCCGCAAGGACCCCACGGCCGAGCCCATCACCGAGCTCATCGACTACGAGGCCTTCTGCGGCACGCTGAGCGACGAGGCCGCCGAGGCCGCCGCCGACGCCACCATCTCGGTCGTCAAGCTCAAGGCCTGGCTCGACGAGCGCGAGGCCGGTCAGCGCGACTTCCTCCTCGTCGACGTCCGCGAGCCCAACGAGTACGAGATCAACCGCATCCCCGGCGCGGTGCTCATCCCGAAGGGCGAGTTCCTGACCGGCGAGGCGCTTGAGAAGCTGCCCCAGGACAAGCAGGTCGTCCTGCACTGCAAGTCGGGCATGCGCTCGGCCGAGGCGCTCGCCGTCATCAAGGGCGCCGGCATGGCCGACGCCGTGCACGTCGGCGGCGGGGTGGCGGCCTGGGTCAACCAGATCGACCCGTCCCAGCCCTCGTACTGATCGCTCGGTTCCGCCCGGCCGCCCTCGCCCTCGTGGCGACGGGCGGCCGGTTGCGGTTCCGACCTCGACCTGTTCGATGCCACCGGGTCCATCGACTGCCGGGTGCCGTGCGAGGCGGTGACCGACTGGGCCTCGTACGCCGACCACGTCGCCTGCATCGACGTGACCGCTGAGCGCGAGCTGCCGTTCGAGCAGCTCGAGGGCGATCCTGAGGGCAGCGGATACGTCCCGCGCCGGCCTGGCATCCGCTGGCCGCCGACAGCCCTCTTCACCGTGGACGAGCTCTGACCCCTTGGCACGGCTGGCCACCTCGGGAATCGGGACGAAACGGACACGTGGGCGACGGTGAGCCGTGCCAAGAGCGTGGCCAGCCGTGCCAAGGGGTCAGAGCAGGTCGCGGCGCTGCATCCAGGTCCACAGCACCCAGCCGGGCGCGATCGGCAGCCAGAACGAGACGATGCGGAACACCAGGACCGCAGTCACCGCCGTCGTCGCGCTGACCCCCAGGGTCGTCACGCCGGCGGTCAGTGCGGCCTCGACGGCGCCGAGGCCACCGGGGGTCGGGACCGCCATGCCCAGCGTGTTGCCGACGAGTTGCACGACGGCCATGGCGGCGATGTTCGCGGCGCCGCCGACGGCCAGCAGGCAGGTGTAGAAGCAGAAGATCAGGCTGGCCGACTGCAGCACGATGCCGGCCAGCGCCACCAGCAGTTTGCGCGGGTTGCTCAGCACGTCGAGCAGGCGGGGGAGACCGCGCTCGGCGAACTCGCTCCAGAGCGCGCGCATGCGCACCCGCACGGGCGGGATCAGCGCCAGGACGGTCGCCGCCGCGAGCACGATGAGCACGATGATCAGCGTGTTGAGCGACGGGTCGATGTCCGGCGCGGCCTCGGACCCGGAGACGACGCCGAGGATGCCGATGACGGGGAAGGTGATGGCGACGTTGCCGACCTGGTTGGCGGCGACGCTCGCGGCGGCCAGCGGCGCGGCCACGCCGGCCTTCGTCAGCACCCGGATGTTGATGGCGACGACGCCGACGGTGGCGGGCGCGAACAGCCGCAGGAAGCCCAGCGAGACCTGCGCGCCGAGGACCCGCCAGAACGGCACCTTCTCGGGCACGAACCCGAGCAGCGCGAACGTCGCCCCGATGTAGCTGGTGAACATGAGAACGATGGCGATGAACAGCCAGCGCCAGTCGGTCTGCGACCACAGCTGGGTCAGCGACACGTCCGAGAGCTGGGTGCCGACCAGGTAGACGGCGAAGACCACGCCGACACCCGTGAGCAGCGACAACGGCCGCAGCCGTTGCAGTCGCACCGGTTGGTCGGGCTCCTGGCCGGTGCTGCTGACCAGGGCGTCGCGCAGCTTCGAGAGGACGTCGCGGCGGCCCTTGAGGTCGAGCCGGGTGGAGCGGGCCAGCGCCACCGGCTGCAGCAGCGGGATGGCCGCGCTGACGACGTCGCGCCCGAGCACCCGGATGGCGGTCTCGATGGTGCGGTCGACGCCGACGACGAGGGCGCAGCCGACCAGGGCCTGGGCGAGGTCGGCGCGGATGGCCAGGTCGGGCGCGGCCACCTCTCCGCCGGACGGGTCCAGCAGCCAGACCTTGCCGGCCTCGGAGATGAGGATGGTCCGCCCCGAGAGGCGCCGGTGCGCCACCTCGTTGCGCCGCAGCCGCGCCAGCTGCCGCCACAGGTCCTCGAGCATGTCGTCGCTGACCTCGTCGGCGGTCATCTTGCCGAGGATGGTGCCGGGCACGTGGTCGTAGACGATGGCGGCGGCGTCGGAGCCGATGCGCAGGACGTTGCGCAGCTTCGGCGTGCGGGCGCCGGCGCGCGAGACGGCGAGGGCCTGCAGCGTGATCTGGTTGACGGCGTTGCGCATCGTCACCATCTGCCGCGGCAGCACCTCTTCGCGGGTGCGGATCTGGTCGGCGGCGCGGACGACGACGCCGGCGCCGTCGTTGTCGCGGTCGAGCACGAGGACCCCGAGCGACCCCTGGGTGCTCTCGGCGATGTAGCGGCGGTACTTGTCGACGGGGTCGGCGCGCAGCGCGGTGATGTCGTAGCCGTTGTCGCGCAGGACGGCGGCCACCTTGTGACCGTTGGGCGCGAGCGACGGCTGCCCGCTGACCAGCCGCACCAGCAGGCCGACGGCCCGGCCGACGCCGAGCGAGACCAGCAGGCCGCCGACGGTGACCTCGCCCTGGAACAGCCAGACGGCGAAGCTGCCGGCGATGGCGAACGCGGCCACCTGGCGGATCCGCGGCAGCTGCAGCCGCGAGACCACCGTCATCATGGCGACCAGCAGCGTCGGCATGGCGGGCACGGCGGTGCCGTCGAACCCGTCGACCACCGGCACGAACGTGTCGTGCAGCCGCTCCGGGGCGGGGCCGGCCAGCCAGTTCGACAGCAGCGCCGCCGCGATCGACGCCAGCGCGCCGGCGGCCAGCAGCTCGACCGTCGTGCGCATGCGCCCGCGGATCATCAGGATGAACACCAGCGCGGGCGGCAGGACGAGGCTGGCCAGCTCCGACGCCAGCGCGATGAAGTCGACCGGTCCGCTGGGCACGACACGGTTGAAGTCGGCGAGGTCGGCCGTCAGCCCGGTGAGCGTCCGCTCGGCCACGACGGCGAGCGCCGCCAGCGCCGTCATGAGGACCAGAACGAACACCAGCCGCAGTCCGTCGATGGGGCGCCGGGTACGACGGGGCAGCGGCGGCTCCTCGACCACGATCTTCGGGGTCGAGACCGGCCGCGCGCGCGTCGTCTCGGTCGTCTCGGTCATCGCAGACCGATCGTCGCACGCGACCGTCGGGCACATGGCGACGACCCGCGAGTCAGAGCAGGTCGCGCCGCCGCATCTGCGTCCACAGCACCCAGCCGGGAAGGATCGGCAGCCAGAACGAGACGATGCGGAAGACCAGCACCGCCGTCACGGCGGCCGACGCCGGGACGCCCAGCGTGCTGACGCCGGCGGTCAGCGCGGCCTCGACCGCGCCGAGACCGCCGGGGGTCGGGACGGCGGTGCCCAGCGTGTTGCCGACCAGCTGGACGACCGCGAGGCCGGCCAGGTTCACCGTCTCGCCGACCGCCAGCAGGCAGGCGTAGAAGCAGAGGATCAGCGTGACCGTCTGGCCGAGGATGCCGCCGACGGCCATGGCCAGCTTGCGCGGGTCGGTCAGCACGTCGAGGAGACGCGGCAGGCCGCGCTCGGCGAAGTCGCTCCACAGCTCGCGCAACCGCGCCCGCACCGGCGGGATGATGCCGACGACCGCCGCGGCCAGCAGCAGCCCCAGCACCACGATGAGCGTGCTCGACGACGGCAGCCCCGGCAGCGAGTTGTACCCCGACACGACGGCGAGCACGGCCAGCAGGGGGAACGTGACGGCGACCTGCGCCACCTGGTTGGCCGCGACACTGGCCGCCGCCAGCGGCGCCGCGACCCCGGACTTCGTCAGCATCCGGATGTTCATCGCGACGTTGCCCACCGTCGTCGGCGCCATGAGCCGCAGGAAGCCCAGCGCGACCTGTGCGCTGACGACCCGCCAGTACGGCACCCGCTCCGGCACGAACCCGAGCAGGCCGATCGCCATGGTGAGGTAGTTGGCGAACATCAGCGCGATGGCCACGATCAGCCAGCGCCAGTCGGTTCGCTCCCACAACTCTCCGAACGACACGTCGGACAGCTGGGTGCCGACCAGGTAGACCGCGACCACGGTGCCGACGCCGGTGAGCAGCGACAGCGGCCGGATCCGCTGCAGCCGCAGCGGCTCGGCCGGCGCGCCGAGGCGGTCGACCAGGCGGTCGCGCAGCCGGATCAGCACCTCGCGGTGGCCCTTGACCTGCTGCCGGGTGCCCGGCGTCAGCGCGATCGGCTGCAGCAGCGGGATGGCCGAGCGCACCACGTCGGGCCCGAGCACGTCCAGCGCGGTGTCGACGACGCGGTCCGGCCCGGCGACGATGCTGGCCGCCGTCAGTGCCTGGGCGAGGTCCGTGCGCATCGCGACGTCCGTGGCCGCCAGCTCGCCGCCCGACGGGCTCAGCAGCCAGATGCCGCCGTCGTCGTCGACCTGGATGGTTCGGCCGGACAGCCGCCGGTGCGCGACGTGGCTGCGGCGCAGTCCGCCGAGCTGGGTCCACAGGTCCGTCAGCATGTCGTCGCTGACCTGGTCGGCGGTGAGGTCGCCCAGCGCCGTGCCGTGGACGTACTCGTAGACCAGCGCCGCGGAGTCGCCGTCGATGCGCAGGACGGTGCGCAGCTCAGGGGTGCGGCCGCCGGCCCGGGCCACGGCGAAGGACTGCAGCGCGATGCGGTCGATGGCGTCGCGCAGCGTCAGCGTCTGCCGCGGCAGCACCTCCTCGCGCGTGCGCAGCCGGTCGACGGCGCGCGCGATGGTGCCGGCGCCCTCGTGGTTGCGGTCGAGGACGAGCACGCTGTAGCGGCCCTCGTCCGTCTCGGCGGTGAGCCGCCGGTACTCGCCGGACGGGTCGGCCCGCAGCGCCTTGAGCCCGTAACCGGCGGCCTCGAGCGTCGCGGCGATCCGCTGCCCGCTGGGGGCAACCGACGGCTGGCCGCCGACGATGCGCACCAGCAGTCCCGCCGCGATGCCGATGCTGGTCGAGATGAGCAGCCCGCCGACGGTCGCCTCGCCGCGCAGCAGCTGCACCGCGAAGGTGCCGGCGATGGCGAAGATCGCGACCTGCCGGAACCGCCGCACGTCCAGCCGCGACACGACGGTGACGACGGCGACCAGCAGCGCCGGGTAGGCCGGGACCGGCGTGCCCTCGGTGCCGTCGATGATGGGCACCAGGCTGTCCTGCAGCCGTTGCGGCGCCGGCCCCGTCAGCCACGACGAGACCAGGGCCGCGGCGACCGACGCGGCGACGCCGGCGATCAGCAGCTCGACGGTGGTGCGCACCCGGCCGCGGACCATGAGCACCGCGACCAGCCCGATGGGGATGACGACGCCGGCCAGGTTCGCCGTGAAGTCGATGATGCCGACGACGCTGCCCGGCACGCGCGTGTTGAGATCGGCGAGGTCGGCCGTGATGGCCGTCATGGTCCGCTCGGCGATGATCGACATCGCGACCAGGCCCGTCAGCACGCCGCTCACGATCAGCAGCGACAACACGTCGGCCGGGCGCCGGGTGCGTGGGGGCAGCGGCGGTTCGTCGACCACGATCTCGTCGGCCGACGGTCCCTCTGCGTCCTGGGGTTCGGTCATCGAAGGAGCATCGTCGCACGGCCGCCGCCTGCCCGGACGCCGACCCGTCGGGCACGATGTCCCGATGGACGACGAGTACGCCGAGGCGGTCCTGAGCGTGGTCGAACAGATCCCGCCGGGCCGGGCCATGTCCTACGGCGCCATCGCCGACGTGGTGGGTTCGGCCCTGGGACGGGGCGGGCCGCGGCAGGTCGGCACCGTCATGTCGACGGTCGGCGGGACGGTGGCCTGGTGGCGCGTGGTAACGGCGGCCGGTCGCCCGCCGCGGGGTCACGAGGTCCGGGCACTGACCGAGTTCGCGGCCGAGGGGACGCCCCTGACGAGGGACGGCGAGCGGGTGGATCTTCGGAGAGCTGGTTGGTACCCAGGCCCTGAGTGACGGGGTTGCGCTGAGGGCCCCCGTCCCCCTGCTGCCCAGTGTCTTAGCCGCGGGGACCCGCCTCAAGTCGGCGCCCTCTGTGGTGCTGTTTCGCTGTGGCTTCCGGGGCTTCGACTTGACCCGGGTCCCCGCGGCCAAGAACTCGGCAGCTATCAGGGGGACGGGGGGAGTCTGGCGACGGGTGGATGGCTGTTCCTGGCGGCGGTCGTCTTCAATAGCGCCAGCCGTCTTCTGAGCTCCGGCGGGGGCGCAGAAGACGGTTCCCGCTATTGAAGACGGATCTCCCGACGTGCTGCGTCCACGATGTGGGATTTCGGGGTGTTTTCTGGGCCGCCCACCAGGCTTGTTCCCGCTTCACGAGGTCTGCAGGCCTATGGGTGTGGGAGAAGGCCTGGTGATGTACGCGATCCTTGATGATCATCGCTGTCCACGGCCCGGCGAATCAGGCGAAACGGGCGCGGGAACGGCGAGGCGAGCCCACCTCACACCCCGGCGAGCCCGGCGCGGCTCTGAGACCCTGTCGGACCCGCGTGGTGGGATGGGATCACTCGGCGAATCGGACAGAAGAGGAGCGGCATTCGGTGAGGCGTCCCGCAGCGGTCCGACTGGTGCGCACCGTCCGGCCCACGCCCCCGCCGGTCCGCCTCGACGACTCCCAGCAGCGCGCCGTCGAGCACCGGGGTGGGCCGTTGCTGCTGCTCGCGGGGCCGGGCACGGGCAAGACGACGACGCTGGTCGAGGCGGTCGCGCACCGGGTCGAGCACGACGGGCTCGACCCCGAGCGGGTGCTGGTGCTGACGTTCAGCCGGCGCGCGGCCGCCGAGCTGCGCGAACGCATCGCCCGCCGCCTCGGCCGCACCATCCGCGAGCCGCTGGCCCGCACGCTCCACTCCTATGCGTTCGGCCTGCTCAGGCGCGAGGCCATCGCTCAGGGCGAGCCGTCGCCGCGGCTGCTGGGGGGTGCCGAGCAGGACGTCCTCATCCGCGAGCTGCTCCGCGGCGACGTCGAGGAGCTGGGGGCCGACTACTGGCCCGACCACCTGCGCCCGGCGCTGCTGACCCGCGGGTTCGCCGCCGAGCTGCGCGACTTCCTCATGCGCGCCGTCGAGCGCGGCATCGGCCCCGACGACCTCGCCGCGCTGGGCCGCGCCCACGGCCGCGACGACTGGCAGGCCGCCGCCCGGTTCGCCCAGCAGTACGGCGGCGTCACGGCGTTCCGCTACCCGCCCACCTTCGACCAGGCCGAACTGGTCCGCGCCGCCGCCGGCCTGCTCCGCGACGACCCCGACCTGCTGGCGCGCGAGCGGCAGGCGCGCGCCGTCGTCGTCGTCGACGAGTACCAGGACTCCGATCCCGCGCAAGAGGACCTGCTCGGGCTGCTGGCCGGCGGCGGGCGCGAGCTGCTCGTCGTCGGCGACCCCGACCAGTCCATCTACGGCTTCCGCGGCGCCGAGCCCGAGGCGATCCGCCGCTTCGCCGACCGCTTCCCCGCCGCCGACGGCTCACCCGGCGAGGTCATGGCGCTGACGGTGTCGCGACGCTGCGGCCCGCGGTTGCTGACGTCGTCGCGGCGGGTGGCCGTGCGGCTCGGCGGGCTCAGCCGGCACCGCGAGCTCCGCCCGGCCCCGCCCGCCGACAACCCATCGGGGGTCGACGGCGTCAGCCCTCCGCTCAGCGACGGCGACGACCGCGCCACCGTGCACCTGCTGGCCAGCGCCAGCCAGGAGGCGGCGTTCGTCGCCGGCCGGCTGCGCGCGGCGCACCTGCTCGACGACGTCCCGTGGGGGTCCATGGCGGTGCTGGTGCGCAGCGCGTCCGCCATCCCGGTGCTGCGGCGCGCCCTGGCAGGCGCCGGCGTGCCGGTCAGCGTGCGCACCGAGGACGTGCCGCTGGTCGACCAGCCGCCGGTCCGCGCCCTGCTGACGGTGCTCGAGCTCGCCACCGGGCTGCGCGAGCTCGACGTCGAGACCGCGCTCGACCTCATCACTGGGCCGCTCGGCGGGGCCGACGCGCTCGCCGTCCGCCGGCTGCGGCAGGAGCTGCGCGCCCACGAGCTCACCTCGGGCGGCGGCCGGGCCTCCGGCGAGCTGCTGGTCGAGGCCATCACCACCCCCGAAGAGCTGCGCTTCCTCGACGACCACGCCGTCGCCCCGGCCGCCCGCGTCGCCGGCCTCCTCACCGCCGCCCGCGAGGCCGCCGACGCCGACGGCGCCACCGCCGAGGACGTCCTGTGGGCGGTCTGGTCGGGCTCGGGGCTCGAGGCGCGCTGGTCGCGCGCCGCCCTCTCCCGGGGACGGGCCGCGCCCGCCGCCGACGCCGACCTCGACGCCGTCGTCGCACTGTTCGACGCCGTCGCCAAGTTCGTCGACCGCATGCCCGGCGCGGGGCCGGCCGGGTTCGCCGAGCACCTGCGCGACCAGCAGCTCCCGGCCGACACCTACCGTCCCGGCGGGCCCCAGACGGCCAGCGTCGCCATCCTGACCGCGCACGCCGCCAAGGGCCTCGAATGGGACGTCGTCGTGGTCGCGGGCGTGCAAGAGGGCGTCTGGCCCGACGTCCGCGAGCGTGGCAGCCTGCTCGGCACCGAGTCGCTGGTCGACCTCGTCGCCCACCGCGACGACTCCGCCGTCACCCGCGCCAGCGCCCGGCTGGCCGAGGAGCGCCGGCTGTTCTACGTCGCCGTCACCCGGGCCCGGCGCCGTCTGTACCTCACCGCGGTGTCCAACGAGGAGTCGCAGCCGTCGCGGTTCCTCGACGACATCGACCCGCTGCCGGCCGACGGCGCCGTCGAGCGGCTGGTCCAGGCGCCCGGCCGCGGCCTCGACCTCCCCGCCGTCGTCGCCGAGCTGCGCGGCGTCGTCTGCGATCCCGCCCAGCCCGAAGAGCGGCGGCGCGGTGCGGCGCACCAGCTGGCCCGGCTCGCCGCCGCCGGCGTGCAGCAGGCCGACCCCGACGACTGGTACGGCCTGCGGCCGGTCTCCGTCACCGACCCCCTCGGCCACCCCGACCTCCCGGTGCGGGTGTCGCCGTCGAAGGTCGAGGAGTTCAACCGGTGCGAGCTGCGCTGGCTGCTCAAGGCCTGCGGCGCCACCGACTCCGACCTGCGCCGCGCGGGCGTCGGCTCGCTCATCCACGACCTCGCCGAGCGCGCGGCCGTCGAGGGCTGGTCCGATGACAAGCTGCTCACCGAGCTGGACAACTCGTGGCCGGGCATCGACGCCGGCGAGGGCTGGGTCGCGGCGCGCGAGTACACCCGCGTGCGCGACATGGTGCAGCGGCTGGGCCGCTGGCTGCGCGACAACCCGCGCACCATGGTCGGCGCCGAGCTCGACTTCGACGTCCGTGTGGGCGACGCCCGGCTGGTCGGGCGGGTCGACCGCCTCGACGCCGACGGCGACGGCCGGCTGGTCGTCGTCGACTACAAGACCGGCGTCTCCGCACCCACCACGAATGAGGTGGCCGAGCACGCGCAGCTCGCGGCGTACCAGCTGGCCATCGTGCACGGCGGGTTCGACGGCGCCACCGGCGGCGAGCGGCGCAGCGGCGGCGCCAGCCTGGTCCAGCTCGGCAAGGACGCCAAGGGCCAGGCGAAGGAGCAGCTGCAGGGCGCTCTGCCCGACGACGACGAGCCCACCTGGGCACACGACCTCATGGAGCGCACGGCCTCGGGCATGCGCCAGCCGGCGTTCCGGGCCGAGAAGGGCGGCTGGTGCGGATTCTGCCCGGCCCGGCCGTCCTGCCCGGTCTGGCCCGAGGGCGAGCAGGTGACGCCGTGACGACGACGACCCTCTCGCCCACGGAGCTGGCCCGCCGCCTCGGCCAGCCCGACCCGACGCCGGAGCAGGAGGCGGCCATCGCCGCGCCGCTCGCGCCGGGCGTCGTCGTCGCCGGCGCCGGCTCGGGCAAGACCGAGACCATGGCGGCGCGCGTGGTCTGGCTGGTCGCGTCCGGCCTGGTCCGGCCCGAGGACGTCCTCGGCCTCACGTTCACCCGCAAGGCCGCCCGCGAGCTGGCCGCCCGCATCCGCCGCCGTCTGTCGCAGCTGGCCGCGCGCGGGCTGGTGCCGCCCGACCTCCTCGACGGCGAACCGACGGTGCTCACCTACGACGCCTACGCCGGGCGCATCGTCGCCGAGCACGCCCTGCGTCTCGGCCGCGAGCCCGGCGCGCGACTCATCACCGAGGCCGTGGCCTGGCAGTACTCCCAGCGGGTCGTGTCGGCCTACGACGGCGACATGGACGCCGTCGGCTACGCGCCGTCCACCGTCGTGCAGAAGGTCCTCGACCTCCACAACGAACTGGCCGGGCACCTCGTCACCCCGCCGCAGATCCAGGAGTACACGGCCGGCCTGCGCGCGCACATCGAGTCGCTGCCCAAGGCCAAGGCACAGCGCACCAAGGACCTGCTCTACGCCGACGTCGCCAAGGGCCTGGCCGTCCAGGACGCCCGGGTGGCGCTACTCCCGGTGGTCGAGGAGTTCCGGGCCCGCAAGCAGGCCGACGAGGTCCTCGACTTCGCCGACCAGGCCGAGCTCGCCGCCACCCTGGCCGACCGGTTCCCCGAGGTCGGCGAGGCCGAGCGGGCCGCGTACGGCGTGGTGCTGCTCGACGAGTACCAGGACACCAGCCACGCGCAGCTGGTGCTGCTGCGGTCGCTGTTCGGCGGCGGCCACCCGGTCACGGCGGTCGGCGACCCGTGCCAGTCCATCTACGGCTGGCGCGGCGCCAGCGCCGGCACGCTGACGTCGTTCCGCCGCGAGTTCCAGGCGATCGGCGACGACGGCGGCAGCGGCGGCCTGGCCCGGCTCGACTCCCTGACCACGAGCTTCCGCAACGGCGCCGAGATCCTGCAGGTCGCCAACCGGCTGTCGCAGCCGCTGCGCGCCCAGGGCCTCGACGTGCCCGAGCTGACGGCGTTCGCCGGGCTGCCGCCGTCCACCGTCGTCGCGTCGCTGCACCTCACCGCCGACGACGAGGCCGCCGACGTCGCGCGCCGCGCCCGGGCGTTCTGGGACGCCTCCGACGACGGCCGCACGGTGGCGGTGCTGGTCCGCAACCGCAGCCAGATCCCGCGGCTCGAGTCGGCGCTGCGGGCCGTCGACCTGCCGGTCGAGGTCGTGGGCGTCGGCGGCCTGCTGGCCACGGCCGAGGTCGGCGACGTCGTGGCCACGCTGCGCGTCGTCAACGACCCGTCCCGCGGCGACGCCCTCATGCGGCTGCTCACGGGGTCGCGCTGGCGCATCGGGCCGCGCGACCTCGACGCACTCGCCCGCTGGGCGCGGCGGCTGGGCCGGCCCGACGGCGACACCGGCGGCGGGCGGCCGGGGCGCGGCCAGGCGGCCGACGGCATCGCGCTCGACGAGGTCGACGAGCTGAGCATCGTCGACGCCCTCGACGCGCTGCCCCAGGGCGACGGCTGGTTCTCGCCCGACGGCGGGCGCCGGCTGCGCACGCTCTCGGCCGAGCTGCGCGAGCTGCGCACCCGCACCGGCCAGTCGCTCACCGAGCTGGTCCACGACGTGCAGCGCACGCTCGGCCTCGACATCGAGCTGGCGGCGCGGCGCGGCCCGGGCGGGCGAGCCAACCTCGACCGCTTCCTCGACGTCGCCGCCGAGTTCGAGAACCGCGACGCCGGCAGCACGCTCTCCGGGTTCCTGGCCTACCTCGAGGCCGCCGAGACCGCCGAACGCGGCTTGGCGCCCGGCGAGGTCGAGGTCTCCGGCGACCGCGTCCAGGTGCTCACGGTGCACGGCGCCAAGGGCCTCGAATGGGACGCGGTGTTCGTCACCGGGCTGGTCGACAAGATCTTCCCGTCCGGCGGCGAGAAGCAGCGGGCCTGGCTCGGCGACCCGGGCGACCTGCCGTACGCGCTGCGCGGCGACGCCGGCTCGCTGCCGCCGCTCGACCTCTCGGGCGCTGCCGACCAGGTGGGCGTCCGCGACGCCGTCGACGCGTTCTACGGCGACGCCGCGGCGGCGGCCCGGCTCGAGGAGCGCCGGCTGGCCTATGTCGCCGTCACCCGGGCCCGGCACATGCTGGTCTGCTCCGGCTACGTCTGGGACGACGCCGTCCGGCCACGTGAGCTGTCGATGTTCCTGCACGAGATCAAGGTGGCGTGCCAGGACGGCGCCGGCGAGGTCGGCGTGTGGGTGCAGCCGCCCGAGGACGACGACACCAACCCGCTCACCCAGAACGTGCGCGAGCTGCGCTGGCCCTACGACCCGCTCGGGCAGCGGCGCGCGCTGCTCGAGGACGGCGCCGCGCTCGTCCGCTCCCAGCAGGGCGCCGTCGACGGCGTGCTCTTCGATCCCGAGCAACCGGCCACCGAGTGGGACGCCGAGGTCGAGCGGCTGCTGGCCGAGCGCGAGCGCCACTCCTCGCTGCGGCCCATCGACGTCGCGCTGCCCGAGCACCTCTCGGTGTCGCAGCTCGTGGCGCTGCGCGAGAGCCCCGAGGGCCTGGCCCGGTCCCTGCGCCGTCCCGTGCCGCGCCCGCCCGCCCCGCTGGCCCGCCGGGGCACGCTGTTCCACTCGTGGCTCGAGTCGCGCTGGGGCGCGCCGCGCCTGCTCGACGTCGACGAGCTGCCCGGCTTCGCCGACGACGGCGCCGCGCCCGACCGCGAGCTGGCCTCGCTGCAAGAGGCGTTCCTGGGCAGCCACTGGGCCGGGCGCACCCCGGTCGAGGTCGAGGCGCCGTTCGAGCTGCTGGTCGCCGGGGTGCTGCTGCGCGGCCGGGTCGACGCCGTGTTCGGCACCGAGCAGGGCGGCATCGACGTCGTCGACTGGAAGACCGGCCGACCGCCGGCCACCGACGAGGAGGCCGCGGCCCGCACCGTGCAGCTGGCGGCGTACCGGCTGGCGTTCGCCCGGCTCTACGGTCTGCCGCTCGACCACGTCGGCGCCGCGTTCCACCACGTGCGCCAGAACGTCACCGTCCGCCCCGCCGACCTCATGGCCGAGGAGGAGCTGACGGCGCTGGTGACGGCCGTCCCCCAGGCGGAGGACTGAGGGGCCGCGGCGAGGTGGGGCTATCGAGCTCGCCGCGGCCCAGTTCCTGGCGGGAACGAATGGGCCCACGATGGTCGCCGGACCCCGCTGCCCTGCAAGGCGCTGGTCCGGCGACCATCGCGCTCCCGCTGCTCCGTCCCCGTCGAGCTGCGCGGGAGCCGTTGTCCCCGGCCGCTGCGCGAGTGTTGCGGCCACGGGACCTATGCCCACCACTGTGGTCAATTGGGGGGTAATCGGCCAGGTCACGCGGCGAAGTGTGACGATCGACCAGATTCTGTGACGGGGCAAGCATCGGGTCCTGCGGGAACGGCCGATCGGCGCACGTGACGGCGACGCGTCACCACGAGCGGGCCGGACGGCGTGCGGATCGCCCGGGGAACCGCCGAAGTGCGCATCATACCTGTTCGCGGGCCGTTTAGCAGTAGAAATGACTCGTTGTCTCGGTCTCGGAGATGCCCCTTGATCGGCATGCCCGCGCGGGCGACACTCCTGTCTCGTGACCCCCGCACTGAAACCGCTCCGCCGCATCGCCGCCTACGCCGTCTGTCTCGACGCGTCCGCGCGCGTGCTGCTGATCCGCGAGTCGGTGAAGTCGGGGACGCCGGGGGTCTGGACCCTTCCGGGCGGCAGCGTCCTGCACGGCGAGCACCCGCGCGACGCCGTCGTGCGCGAGGCGGCCGCGGAGTCCGGGCTGCTGCTGCGCGCCGTCACGCCCATCGACGTGCTCGCCGACACCCGAGCCCGGCCGCACCGCGAGGTCACGCTGCACACCGACCGCATCCTGTTCGAGGCCGAGGTCATCAGCGGCGAGCCGGAGCCGCTCTCGCCCATGGTCGACGACGTCCGCTGGGTCAGCCTCGACGAGGCGGCGACGCTGCAGCTGCGCCCGTTCGTCGCGCAGGTCCTCAAGCTCCCGCTGTCGACGACGGACCTGCCGCCGGAGCAGATGCCCGAGCTTCCCGGCTTCCACATCCAGCAGGCGCCCGACGGCCGCCACACCGTGCAGCGCTTCGCCGCGTACGGGCTGGTCCGCGACCCGCACGGGCGCATCCTGCTCACCCAGGTGGCCGAGGGCTACCCCGACGCCGGCTGCTGGCACCTGCCCGGCGGCGGCACCGACTTCGGCGAGCAGCCCTCGCAGGCGCTGCTGCGCGAGCTGCACGAAGAGACCGGGCAGATCGGCCGGGTGCGCCGGCTGCTCGGTGTGGCCAGCCACCGCGAGCCCGAGCAGCTGGGCCCCGAGGGCTTCGCGATCGATTGGCACGGCGTGCGCCCCTACTACGACGTGGTGGTCGACGAGCCCGCCGAGCTGGTGCTGGCCGACGTCGGCGGCTCCACCGTCGGCGCCCGCTGGTTCGACCCGGCCGAGGTGGTCGCGCTGGCGCTGACCGCCGTCACCACCGAGGCGCTGCGCGCGGCCTCCTGACGCCGTCCGTCCCGCTGTGAGCTGCGGGTTTAGGAATCATTGACGTCTTAGCCGTGACTATTGACGCGGTATTGAGATCGATCTGTTGACGTCGAGGTCATCCATCGGTTGACTCGCTTGTCACCTGGTTTTTCCAGGGTTGACACCTTTCTCCCCCATGCCGTGCAGAAGGGAGTCCACATGTCCAGATCGAGACGCCTGGGCCTGGTAGGAGCGGCGGCGCTGCTCCTCGTGGCCGGCCTGCTGGTGCCGTCGCAGGCTCAGGGAACCGGGGTCGAGCGCTACCGCGTCGAGGGCCTCGACTCGCCTGTCCGGATCAACGTCGACGAGTGGGGCGTGCCGCACATCTTCGCCCGCAGCTCCGAGGACGCGTTCTTCGCCCAGGGCTGGAACGTCGCCCGCGACCGGCTGTTCCAGATCGACCTGTGGCGCCGCCGCGGGCTCGGGCAGCTGTCGGAGGTCTTCGGACCGGATTACGTCGAGCAGGACCGCGCCGCCCGCCTGTTCCTCTACCAGGGCGACATGGAGGACGAGTGGGCCGCCTACGGCGAAGGCGCCGAGGAGATGGCCACCCGGTTCGCCGCCGGCATCAACGCCTACATCGACTGGCTCGAGGACAACCCCGAGGCGCTGCCGCCGGAGTTCCGGCTGCTGGACTACTTCCCGGACAGGTGGGCGCCGGAGGACGCCGTCCGCAACCGCACGCACGGTCTCACGCGCGGCGTCAGCAACGAGGTCTCGCTCGCCCGCGGACTGGCCTGCCGCGGCCGCCTCGACCTCGACCCGCTGCGGGAGCGCTACGAGCCCGACCACACCACCCGGGTGCCCGAGGGGCTCGACCCCTGCAGCATCCCCGCCGACGTCCTGGACGTGTACGACCTGGCGACGTCGTCGGTGCGCTTCACCGGCGACGCGGCGCGCCCGCTGACCGTCGAGGACCGCCCCGACTTCGAGCCCGGCAGCAACAACTGGGTGGTGTCGGCGGACAAGACCGCGACCGGGCGGCCGATCCTGGCCAACGACCCGCATCGCGCGCACGAGAACCCGTCCCTGCGCTACATCACGCACCTGAGCTCCCCGGAGCTGGACGTGATCGGCGCCGGTGAGCCCGGTCTGCCCGGCATCTCGATCGGGCACAACGGGACCGCCGCGTTCGGCCTGACGATCTTCGCGGTCGACGAGGCGGACCTGTACGTGTACGAGCTCGACGAGACCAACGAGCGGTACCTGTACCAGGGCGAGTGGGAGCCGTTCGAGGTCCGGCCGACCGAGATCGACGTCCGGGGCGGCGGCACCGAGACCCACGACCTGGTCTTCACCCGCCACGGCCCGGTCACGCTCGTCGACGAGGAGAACCACCGCGCCTACGCGGTGCGCACGGTGTGGACCGAGCCCGGCACGGCGCCGTACTTCGGCAGCTCGGGCTACATGAACGCGCGCAGCTGGGACGACTTCACCGACGCCATGTCGCGCTGGGCCACCCCCGGCGAGAACCAGGTGTACGCGGACGTGCACGGCGACATCGGCTGGCAGCCCGGCGGGAAGGCGCCGGTCCGGGTCGGCTTCGACGGTCTGTTGCCGGTGCCCGGCGACGGGCGGTACGAGTGGGCCGGCTTCCGCGGCATCGAGGAGTTCCCGTCGCTGTTCAACCCGCCGGAGGGGTTCGCGGCGACGGCCAACCAGTTCAACGCCCAGGACGACAGCCGGTTCGGGTACATCTGGTCCGACCCGATCCGCAAGAACCGGATCGACGAGGTGCTGGCCGCCGACGACGACCACACGGTGCAGGAGTCCGCGGCGCTGCAGAGCGACATCCTCAACATCCGCACCCGCGAGATCATGGGCATGGCCGGCGCCCTCGATCCGGCCGACCCCGTGACCGCGCAGGCGCTGGAGTTCATGCGCGGCTACGACTTCCGCGAGGAGGTCGGCTCGCCGCACGCCCTGCTGTACCGCGGCTACTGGGAGACCCGCATCAACCAGGCGGTCAAGGCCGAGCTGGTGGCGCCGGACGATCTCGACGAGTTCGGCAACCTCGACTGGCTCGTGGTCGAGGACGCGCTGCGCGACCCCGAGGCCTGGTTCGACGGCGGCGCGGCGACCCGCGACGAGCTGCTGCTGACCAGCCTGCGCGACGCGTTCACCGCCGCCCAGGCCGGGCACGGCGACGACCCGTCGCAGTGGGCGTACCGCGGCGTGACGGTGGGCTGGAACCACCGGCTCGGCGACCTGATGCCGGACTGGGACATCCCGTCGGTGCAGATGCCGGGCAGCGGCGGCAACCCGCTGGCCAGCGCCGCGGCGTCGTTCAAGATGGTGCTGGACGTCGGCCGGTGGGACAACTCGATCGCGCTGAACGTGCCCGGCCAGTCCGGGGTCCCGGGCAGCCGGCACTACGACGACCTGGTCGAGCGGTGGTCGACGTGGGACTACTTCCCGCTGCTGTACAGCCGCGGGGCCATCGAGCGGCACACCGAGCAGCGGATCATGCTGGTGCCACGCCACGACCGGGGCTGATCCCACCCGCGGCCGACCCGGGCTCGCGCCTCGTCCGGTTCAGGACGAGGCACGAGCCTCGCCGTTCTCGCCGTTCTCCGGCGGCGTCATGGCGTCGTCGAGCCAGCGGCGCAGCTGCGGCTCGGTGAGCTCGGGCGCGCGGGCCAGGGCGACGGCCTCGACCGCGACCCGGGTGGCGGGGCCGAGCCGCCGGGTGCGCCGGGCGATGACGCGCGCCTTCGCCAGCGTGATGCGGCCGTCGTCGAGGGCCGCGAGCGTGGCGGGCAGGCCGGTGACGAGGTCGACGGCGAGGGTGACGAGCTCCGTCGCGGTGTCGAGGTCGAGGTGCAGGGCCTCGGCGATGGTGACCGGCGTGGCCGCGCCGCCCGGCGGCTCGGCCCGCGAGGCCAGCTCGGCGATGATGCGGGCCTGCATGGCGTCGAGGTGGGAGCCCTGGCGCTGGTAGGCCGCGGCGACGCGGGGGAGGTCGCGGCGGGGGAGCGCGGGCGGGTCGAACGTCTCGAGCACGGCGTTGAGGACGGTGCCGGGGGCCAGGCCGGCCCAGGCCGCGCTGGGGTGATCTCCGGGGCGGATCATGTCCGCAGCGTATCGCACACCTGTTCGAAGTCGCGACCGGATCCGGATGCTCTCACGAACCTCGCAGCTGCTGGCGCACGCGGGCCGCCTCGCGCGTGAGGTGGTCGCGCTCGGGCACGCTGGTGGCGGCGTGGGCGGCGTCGGCGTACAGCTCCGCCGCCCGCGCGAGGTCTCCCGACCGCTCGCACAGGTACGCCGCCACCGCGGCGTAGCGCGGGAGCTCGGGATCGACCCCGTCCAGCGCGGCCAGGCCGGCCCGCGGCCCGTCGGCCTCGCCGACCGCCACCGCCCGGTTGAGCCGCACCACGGGGCTGTCGCCGGTGAGCGGCAGCAGCTCGTCGTACCACTCGACGATCTGCACCCAGTCGGTCTCCGCCGCGCTCGGTGCGTCGGCGTGCAGGGCGGCGATCGCGGCCTGCGCCTGGTACTCGCCCAGCCGATCGCGGGCGAGGGCCGCCTGCAGGACCGTCACGCCGTCGGCGATCAGCCCGGTGTCCCAGCGGGACCGGTCCTGCGACCCGAGCGGCACCAGGCGGCCGTCCGGGCCGGTGCGCGAGGCGCGCCGTGCGTGGTGCAGCAGCATGAGCGCGAGCAGCCCCGCGACCTCGGGCTCGTCGGTCAGCGCGGCGAGCTGGCGGGTGATGCGGATCGCCTCGGCGGCGAGGTCGACGTCGCCCCCGTAGCCCTCGTTGAAGACGAGGTAGAGCACGCGCAGCACCGTGGCGAGGTCCCCGGGCTGGTCCAGCGGCAGCCCCTCGAGCTTCCGCTTGGCCCGGCTGATCCGCTGCGCCATGGTCGCCTCGGGGACGAGGTGGGCGGCGGCGATCTGCCGGGTCGTCAGGCCGCCGACCGCGCGCAGCGTCAGAGCGACGGCAGAGGCCGGCGGCAGCGTGGGGTGCGCGCACAGGAAGTAGAGCCGCAGGGTGTCGTCGCTGGAGGGCGCCGGTCCGGCAAGCGGCTCGGCGTCGACCGCGACCTCCCGCCCCCGCCTCGAGGCCTCGGCCCGGGTGGCGTCGACGAACTTGTGCCACGCGGCCGTGACGAGCCACGCCTTGGGGTCGCGGGGCGGATCGTCCGGCCAGGTCGCCAGCGCCCGGATCAGGGCCTCCTGCACGGCGTCCTCGGCCGACGCGAAGTCGGCGCCGCGCCGCACGAGGATCCCGATGACCGCGGGGACGAGCTCGCGCAGCAGCGCCTCGTTCACTCCGTGCCCAGGAGCTGCTCGGTGAACAGCGGCCGGACCTCGAGCCACTCGCGGCCCGGCTCGCCACCGGCGCAGGGAGCGGCGGACAGCTCTCCGGCCAGCTCGACCGCCCGCTCCCACGAGTCGACGTCGATCAGCATCCAGCCGGCGACGAGGTCCTTGGTCTCGGCGAACGGGCCGTCGGTGACCGGCGGGCGGCCCACGCCGTCGTGGCGCACGAACGTGCCCTCGGGGCGCAGGGCACGCTCGTCGACGAACTCGCCCGTCTCGACCAGCCGGGCGGCGAAGTCGCGCATGTACTGGATGTGCGCGTCGACGTCCTCGGGCGCCCACTGGTCCATCGGCGGCTGTGGGGAGACGGCGTCGGGTCCGCCCCTGTAGTGCTTCAGCAGCAGGTACTTCACGGTGATCCTTCCTGGTCAGGCCTGCCCGGCCTTCCGAGCGACGAGCTCCTCGACGTTGCTGGGCAGGGTGGTCTCGAAGTCGATCAGTTTCACCCACGTCGGGGTCACCACGACCCGCACCATCTGGTCGTACAGGGCCCGGACACCGGCCTCCCACTCGACGCGCTGCTCGGGCGTCATCTGGTAGGTGCTGTTCATCTCCATGTACTCGTCCGGGATGCCGTCGACGACGTCCAGCTCGGCCGTGCCGCGGATCAGCAGCACCTTCGGCGGGTGCACCTCGGTGTCGATGGTCAGCGCGACGGCCGGGTTGCGGCGCAGTGCGTCCAGCTTCGCGGCGTTCGTCGACGTGCACATGACGACCTCGGTGCCGTTCCAGGAGAACCCGATGGGGACGACGCGGGGGGTGCCGTCGGCGGCGACGTAGGCCAGCCGGGCGATGTCGCGGGCCAGCAGCTCCTGGCTGTACGGGCGGTTCAGGATCTCGGTGATCTGGTTCGGCTGCACTGTCATCACTCCCGTCGGCGGGTGGCCCTCGTGGCCACTCGTACCCCGGGGACGGAGCCGGTTCGCCGTTCTCGACACCTCGAGCGAAGAAGTTCGAAGAATCTTCTAGCCCGCCGGGCGCAGCACCGCCAGCACCGGCCGGTGGTCGCTGCCGCCGGCGGCGCCGAGCACGCTGAACGACACGACCTCCCAGGCCCGCGCGTCGGCGAGCACGTGGTCGATGGGCGCGCCCGCCCACCACGGCCAGGTCGCCGGCCAGGTGCCGACGGCGGCAGCGTCGCGTTCGGCCGCGGCGTCGGCGCACGGCGCCAGCGAGCGCAGCGCCGGGTGGTCCAGCGTCGCGTTGAAGTCGCCGGCGACGATCGAGCCCTCGGCGCCCTTGCACCGGCGCACGGCCCAGACGGTGTCGTCGCGCCAGCGGGCCATCGCGTCGCCGGTGGGCGGCCAGGCGTGCACGGCGGTGATCGGCGGGCCGTCCGAGCCCGGCTCCGGCCGGACGGTGAACGAGCCGAGCCCGCCGGACGGGTCCGGCCGCGGCTCGCCGTACGTCCCCAGCGACGTCGCCACCAGCAGCCCCGTCGCCGAGGTGATGCCGGCGTCGACCTGGTGGTGGAAGACCTGGAAGCCACCACCCGCCAGTGTCGCGGCGCGCGACGTCGTCTCCGCGGAGGTCTCCGGCAGCACGACCACGTCGGCGCCGTAGGTCGTGATCAGGCCGGCCACGACCTCCGGGCCGGCGCCGTCGTACAGGGTGTTGAAGGCGAGCACCTGCACCTCGCCCTCGCCGGACGTCGACGACGCGGCCGACGTGATCCGGTCGGACCAGACGCCCCGCGACCACAGCACGCCGGCCGAGAACACCGTCGCGACGGCGACGACCCCGGCGACCGCCGCCAGCGGCCACCGGGCCGGCCGGACGACCAGCGCCAGCACGGCGACGCCCACGGCGGCGGCACCGCCGGCGACCACCGTCAGGCCGCGCAGCGCCACCACCTGGGCCGGGCCGTAGACGCCGGCCATGCCGAACGCCTGCGGCCAGACCACCAGCACCGCGAGCAGCGCGGCCGCCGCGGCCGATCCGGCCGGCCACGCCCAGCCGCGCGGTGTCACGCCGAGACGGAGTCCAGCGCCAGCTCGACCATCTCGGCGAACGTGCGCTCGCGCTCCTCGGCCGACGTCTCCTCGCCGGTGACGAGGTTGTCGCTGACCGTGCAGACGGCCATGGCGCGGGCGCCGAACTTCGCGGCCAGTGTGTACAGGGCGGCCGCCTCCATCTCGACGGCCATGACGCCGTACTGCGTCAGCCGGTCCCGCAGCTCGGGACGGTCGTGGTAGAAGGAGTCGGTGCTGAAGACCTGCCCGACGTGGTACCGGGCGCCGACGGCCTCGGCCTTCTCGACGTAGGCCCGCACCAGCGAGAAGTCCGCCGTCGGGGCGTAGTGGAAGCCCTCGAAGCGCAGTGCGTTCATCGCCGAGTCCGACGCCGCGGAGACGCCGATGACGAGGTCGCGGACGCGGACGTCGGCCAGCAGCCCGCCGCACGACCCGACGCGCAGCAGGTTCTTCACGCCGTACTCGGCGAGCAGTTCGTGGACGTAGATCGAGATCGACGGCTGGCCCATGCCGGTGCCCTGGACCGAGATGCGCTGACCCCGGTAGGTGCCGGTGAAGCCCAGCATGTTGCGGACCTGCGTGTAGCAGGTGACGTCGTCGAGATACGTCTTGGCGATCCACTCGGCACGGAGCGGGTCGCCCGGCAGGAGGACGGTCTCGGC
The DNA here is from genome assembly GCF_014204975.1 of Jiangella mangrovi. Classification (NCBI taxonomy): domain Bacteria; kingdom Bacillati; phylum Actinomycetota; class Actinomycetes; order Jiangellales; family Jiangellaceae; genus Jiangella; species Jiangella mangrovi. The sequence goes on along the minus strand of NZ_JACHMM010000001.1, from coordinate 448,482 downwards.
GATCTCGCCGGACGCGGCAGCGATGTGGGTGCTCACGAGTGGAAACCGTATCCGGCGTAGGGTCGTGGGTCGTGCACGAGGCCTATGTCTTGCCCGGACCCCTCGCCCTTTCGCGCTCCACGGTCGACCGCGCCGCCGACCGCCGCGCCGACGCCGCCTGGCTGGACTCGCTGTGGGCCGACGCCGCCACGCGGGTGCTGCTGGTCGGCGACGGCACGGTGCCGGTCGACGGCGACGGCCTGCGGTTCGTGTCGCCGGCCGACGCGCCCGACGGCGACCGCCTCCTGCTCGGGCTCGACGACGGCGTGGCCTTCGTCGCCGTCCACGTCGGCGAGAAGCCCGACGGCGGCGCGACGCTGCGCGAGGTCGGCGCGGCGCTCGGCGACCGCGACGCGGGGCTCGCCGTCCACGCCATCGCGCTGGCCAACTGGCACGCCACGCACCGGTTCTGCCCGCGCTGCGGCGGCCCCACGCGCTCCGAGCAGGGCGGGCACGTCCGGGTCTGCGAGCTCGACGGCTCGCAGCACTTCCCGCGCACCGACCCCGCGATCATCGTGCTGGTGGTCGACGAGAAGGAGCGCTGTCTGCTGGGACGCTCGGCGGCCTGGCCCGGGAAGCGGTTCTCGACGCTCGCCGGCTTCGTCGAGCCGGGCGAGACGCCGGAGCACGCCGTCGTGCGCGAGCTCTACGAGGAGGCCGGCGTGCGGGTGACGTCGTGCACCTACGCCGGAGCCCAGCCGTGGCCGTTCCCGTCCAGCCTCATGCTCGGCTACTACGCGAGCGCGGCCGGCGAGGAGCCGACGCCGGACGGCGAGGAGATCGCCGAGGCGCGCTGGTTCAGCCGCGACGAGCTCACGGCCGCCATGGAGAGCGGCGACGTGCTTCCGCCCAGCGGCATCTCGATCGCCCGGAAGCTGGTCGAGGGGTGGTACGGCCGGCCGCTCCCGGTGGACGCCACCTGGCGTTAGCCGTCAGCCGTCAGCCGGCGATGGCGGTGAGCTTGGCCTTCACCTGCGACGGGCTGGGGTTGGTCAGCGCGCTGCCGTCGGAGAACACCAGGGTCGGCACGACGGCGTTGCCCTGGTTGAGGCTCATGACGAGGTCGGCGGACTTCGGGTCGGTCTCGATGTCGACCTCGTGGAAGGTGATGCCGTCGCGGTTCAGCGCCGTCTTGAGCCGACGGCAGTAGCCACACCAGGTGGTGCTGTACATGGTGAACTGCGACATCGACGCTCCGCTCTCGACATATCGTTGACGTGACAGCCAGTTCAACACCGGCGCCGGTCCGGATTGTTCCGTACCGCGGCGCGATCCGCCTCGCATCCTGTCGGTGCCGGCTGCCAGGATGGAGCGATGCCCACACCCGACGTCCTCGCCGGCCTCGATCCCGAGCAGCGGGCGGTCGCCACCGCGCTCACCGGGCCGGTCTGCGTCATCGCCGGTGCGGGCACGGGCAAGACCCGCGCCATCACCCACCGCATCGCCCACGGCGTGCACACCGGCGCGTTCGACCCGCGCCGCACGCTCGCCGTCACGTTCACTACCCGCGCGGCCGGAGAGATGCGCGGCCGGCTGCGCTCGCTGGGCGCCGAGGGCGTGCAGGCGCGCACGTTCCACTCCGCTGCGCTGCGCCAGGCCCGCTACTTCTGGCCGCAGATCACCGGCTCCGACCTCCCCGAGATCAGCTCCAGCAAGCTGCCCATCGTCGGCTCGGCGGCGTCGCGCTGCCGGGTGCCCACCGACCGCACGGTGCTGCGCGACCTCGCGTCCGAGATCGAGTGGGCCAAGGTCAGCAACGTCCTGCCCGAGTCCTACGTCACCGCGGCCGAGGCCGCGCACCGCGAGGTCGGCGGCGTCGACCCCGACTCCGTCGCCCGCGTCTACGCCGCGTACGAGGACCTCAAGACCGACCGCAACGTCATGGACATGGAGGACATCCTGCTCGCCGCCGTCGGCCTGCTGTCCGGGCATCCCGGCGTCGCCCAGCAGGTGCGCTCGCAGTACCACCACTTCGTGGTCGACGAGTACCAGGACGTCTCGCCGGTGCAGCAGAAGCTGCTCGACCTCTGGATGGGCGAGCGCACCGACGTCTGCGTCGTCGGCGACCCCGCCCAGACCATCTACTCCTTCGCCGGCGCCCAGCCCGACTACCTCGTCCGCTTCCCGCAGCGCTTCCCCGGCGCCACCGTCGTGCGGCTGTTCCGCGACTACCGCTCCACGCCCCAGGTGGTCGACGTCGCCAACGCCGTCCTCAAGCCCGGCCGCGACGCCCTGGCCGGGGTCGTCCTCGAGGCGCAGCGCCCGCCCGGCCCCAAGCCGTCCTTCGTCGAGCACCCCGACGAGCTCGCCGAGGCCGCGTGGGTGGCCGACCAGGTGGCCAAGCTGGTCGCCAACGGCACTCCGCTGCGAGAGATCTCGGTGCTGTTCCGGGTCAACGCGCAGTCCGAGGCCTACGAGCAGGCGCTGGCCAACGTCGGCGTCGCCTACGTGGTCCGCGGCGCCGAGCGGTTCTTCGACCGCGGCGAGGTGCGCCAGGCGGCCATGCTGCTGCGAGCGGCGGTCCGCACGGCCGACGGCGCGCCCGATGCCCCCGACGCCGCGGCGGCCACGGCCGCGGTGCTCAGCTCGGCCGGCTGGTCGCCGGCCCCGCCCGCTGGCGGCGGCCAGGCCCGCGAGCGCTGGGAGTCGCTGGCGGCGCTGGTGTCGCTCGCCGAAGAGGTCGTGGCGGCCAAGCCCGGCGCCACGCTGGCCGACGTCGTCGAGGAGCTCGAGGCCCGGGCGGCCGCCCAGCACGCCCCCTCGGCCGACGGCGTCACCCTCTCGTCGCTGCACTCGGCCAAGGGCCTCGAATGGGACGCCGTCTTCGTCGTCGGCTGCCACGAGGGCACGCTGCCGCTGAGCTACGCCGAGACCCCCGCGCAGATCGAAGAGGAGCGTCGGCTGCTCTACGTCGGCGTCACCCGCGCTCGCGAGCACCTGTCCATCTCGTGGTCGCTGGCCCGCCAGCCCGGCGGGCGCGGCAACCGCCGGCCCAGCCGCTTCCTCGACGGCGTCCGCCCCGGCGGCGGTGCCCGCAGCGACCACCGGCCCGAGCGCGGCGCCGGCGGCCGCGGCCGCAAGTCCGGGGCGCCGGCGCGCTGCCGGGTGTGCGGCGCGCCGCTCGTCGACGCCGTCGACCGCAAGCTCGGCCGGTGCGGCAGCTGCCCGTCGTCCATGGACGACGCGCTGTTCGAGCGGCTGCGCGCCTGGCGGCTCGAGCGGTCGCAGGAGCAGAAGGTGCCGGCCTACGTCGTGTTCACCGACGCCACCCTCATCGCCATCGCCGAGTCCAAGCCGGCCGACGAGGCTCAGCTCGCGGCCATCCCCGGGGTTGGGCGCACGAAGCTGGACCGGTACGGTGAGGACGTTCTTCGGCTGTGTCAGGATCTCGCCGAAGAATTACCGTAAAAATAGGTTGCCCCTTACATGGGGGCCGGAATAGCATGTCCGAGCACCTTGCAATGCAGGGTGCCCACGATCCGGAGAGACCGGCTCGGGATTGACGCCGAAAGGAGGGACGCCCTGATGAAGATCACGACTCTGAACCCGTCTGTGTGCGGTGTCGGCTTCGCGTATGAGCGCGTCCTCCGTGGTGTCTCCCAGAGCGCACGGGTGCGTTCCGTCGCGCCCGTCACCGCCCCGATGACGGGTGAAGTGCGTCCGCAGGCCGATGTCGCGACGACGCACCTCGTCGATGGGGTCAAGCGCGGCGTGCGCGTCCGCACCTGGGGTCCACCGGTCTAGGCATGATCAGACCGGCGCCTTCCAGGCCGCGGACCCCACACCGGGATCCGCGGCCTTTTTGTTTGTCTCGACCGACTCGGAAGGAAGGGAGGTGACCGAACTCATGATGCTGACCAGCGTTCTCGACCGTGCCGTAGCGGCCGACGAGTCCATGCCCTGCAAGAAGGACCCGGAGCTGTGGTTCGCCGAGTCGCCGGCTGACGTCGAACACGCCAAGCTGCTCTGCCAGGAGTGCCCCGTACGGGCACAGTGCCTCGCGGGTGCGATGGACCGGGCCGAGCCTTGGGGTGTGTGGGGCGGAGAGCTCTTCGTCTCCGGAGCCATCGTGGCGCGCAAGCGCCCGCGTGGCCGCCCCAGGAAGAACGAGATCGCGGCGTAGCGGGACCAGCGCGACGCCGAGACACGAGTTCAGGGCACCAACGGCAGCTGCCGACGACCGATGACCCCGATGGATGGACCGACATGACGACCGAGCTCCGGGCCGCGACGCCCACCCCAGACCTTCCGCAGATCACTTCCACCACCGTGAACCGAGACTTCAGGAGCACCGAGATGCATCTCATGAACGAAGCCCTCGCGCGTGCGCACTGTACGGAGCAGCGCGAGCGAGCGCTGCAGGAACAGCGAGTACGGCGCGTGCTGGCCGTTCGCCGGATGGACCGGCGGGCCGCCCGGGCGGCGCAGCGAGCCAGGAACCTGGCCGCCGCGGCCGTCGCGATGCGCAGCCGCACGTACTGATCGGTTGAGGTAGCGCCTGTCCGATGACAGGCTTGCCCCAAAGCCGACCGCGAGGTCCCACGCGGGGGCGAGCCCCGCAAGGGAAAGGGAACCAGTCCTCGTGAGTTCCGGTCGTCACCGCGTCCTGTCAGCAGCAGCAGAAGTACTGACCGACCCCGCACTGTCCGGCATCGTCGACCTCGTGGCCTGGCCCGAGGACGACGACGGACAGCGCGGGGTCGTCGTCATGAACGCCGCCGGATCCGCGCGGCTGCGGCCCGGGGAGCCCGACGAGGTGCTGTCCGGGCGCAACCCCGTCGCCGACCAGGACCCCATGGCGTTCCTTCCACACGGGTCCGAGGTGGCCGACCCGTCGCCGCCGAACGAGCGCAACGCCTACCCGTATGCGGCCGAGCGGCTGCTGTCGGTGTTCTCGGACCCCGTGCGCTCGCCCGACCTCGTCGTCGTGCACACCCCGCGGCACTACTTCCCGGAGTTCGGCGGCCACCACGGCGAGCACGGCAGCCTCGACGTCATCCAGTCCCGCGCGCCGCTGCTGCTCAGCGGGCCGGGCGTGCGGATCGACGGGCTGGTGGCCGACCACGCCCGGCTGCGCGACATCGGGCCCACCCTCGCCTGGCTGGCCGGCGTCGACCCGTCGCCGTCGCACGGCCGGCTGTCCGACGCGCACGGCGCACCCCTCGACGGCGTCGTGCTCGACCGGCTGGTCGGCCGCGGCGCCCGCTGGGTCGTCGGGATCCTGTGGGACGGCGCGCACTGCGGCGATCTGCTGGAGCAGGCCGCGGCCGGCCGGCTGCCGAACGTCGCCCGGCTGCTGTCGCGCGGAGGCGCGCTGACCGGCGGGGCCGTCGCCGAGTTCCCCAGCCTGACACTGGCCAACCACACGTCGATCCTCACCGGCGCCGCCGTCGGCCGGCACGGCGTGCTCGGCAACCTGTTCCTCGACCGCGCGACCGGCCGGCGCATCGACGCCAACGACTCCACCACCTGGCACCGCTGGCCCGAGTGGGCGCGTCCCGACGTCCCGACGGTGTTCGAGCAGGTCGCCGCCGTGCGCCCGGACGCCCTGACGGCATGCGTCAACGAGCCGGCCGACCGCGGCGCCGGCTACTCGACCATGCAGCTGATCCGGCAGAGCGGCACCGGCGACGGCTCAGCCGCGCTGGCGCACCTGATGCCCGACGCCGCCGCGTCGCCGTACCTCGGCAACCGCGCCCACCTGGTCGACGACTACTACACCTGGGCCACCCGCGCCGACGACGTCGGGCTGCAGCAGGTGCTGAGCCTGTGGGAGTCCGCGGCGACGGCGCCCGCCCTCATGTGGTGGGCCAGCGCCGTCACGGACGCCGGGCACCATGCAGGCGGGCCGCGGTCGGCGGTCGCCCGCGACGCCTTCGCCGACTCCGACCGCCGGCTCGGCGCCTTCCTCGACCGGCTCGACGCCCTGGGCGTCACCGACGACGTCGTCATCCTGCTCACCGCCGACCACGGGTTCGAGGCCGCCGACCCCGCGTGCACAGGTGGTTGGGACCAGTCGTTGCGATCGGCCGGCATCGAGTTCGACGATGTCGGGCCGGGGTTCATCTACCTCGGCGCAATGGGTGGGGGGGAACACATGACGACCACGGGGGAGAGCCGCGTGTCCGAAGCGGTGCCGGTGACGTGCGCACAATGCGGAACGACCGCCGAGGACCTGCCGCTGACCTGGGTCAGCAGCGTCGAACGCGGCCGCACGCTCTACTACTGCGACCGCTGTGCGCGCGACAACTTGCGATCCATCGAGGCACGGCTCGACTCCGCCTGGTGGTGAGGGAGGGGCGATGGCGCAGCCGGCCGCTGCCGGGTGCGATAAGGGATGCGGAGCGGCGGTGAATGCTGCGCCGGCTCCGCTTCGCGGCGGTGAAGCATGCCGCGCGCGCTCTTGACGCCGGCTCCGCATTCACCGCCGCTCCGCATCGTGCTGCCTGCGCTGGCAACCCTGGCTCCGCATCACGGTGGTGAATCGCGTTGTGGGTCGGGCAGACGCACCTCGTCGGGCTCTCCTTCGGCGCCTCGCTGGTGCTCGCGGCGTTCCACCGGCACCGAGAGCTGGCGACGTCGCTCACCCTGGTGAGCGGGTACGCCGGCTGGCTCGGCTCGCTCGGCCGGACCGAGGCGGACCAGCGGCTGGCCCGCTCGCTGGAGGCGTCGTGGCTCACACCCGGCGAGTTCGTCGCCGCGATGGCGCCGTCGATGTTCTCGCCCTCGGCAGACGGCGAGAAGGTGGCCCCGTTCCTCGACAGCGTTCGTGAGTTCCGTCCGAGCGGGTTCCGGGCGATGGCACGCGCCAGCTACGCGGACCAGCGCCACGTGCTGGCCGAGATCGATGTGCCGATGCTCCTGCTCTACGCCGGGCAGGACGTCCGCGCACCGGTCTCGCTCGGCGCGGCCATCCACGACGCGGTGATGCGGTCCGAGCTCGTCGTGCTCGCCGGCTCGGGCCACGTCAGCCCGGTGGAGGCGCCGGACGAGGTCACCCGCGAACTGCGCCGCTTCCTGCGATCGGCCGGGCCACCGCCGGGGATCAGGCGGTGAAGCCGGGGAGCCAGCGTTCCAGCTCGGCCCGGAACGGCGCCTCGCAGTCCAGCTGCGACAGCACGCCGATGCCACCGATCCAGACCCGGTGGATGAGCAGGTACGACGGCGGCAGGTTCAGTTTGAGCCCGATGGAGTAGCCGGGCCGGCGGGGGTCGTTGATGCGGGCGAACTGCTCGCGCATCCACGGGCGGTTGAAGTGGAACCGGTCGACCCGGGCCGGCTCGAGGAACGGCGCGAGGTAGTCGTAGAGGTCCTCGGGGTCGAGCGTGATGTGCGCCTTGACGAAGCCCTCTTCGCGCAGGCCGTCGAGCATCTCGTCGGCCTCGCCGGCCAGCGCGCGCCGCATGAGCTGGCCGACGGACGGCGGGAGTCCCTCGGGCAGCCGCGCGACGGCGCCGTAGTCGAGCACGCCGAGCCGGCCGTCGGCCGTGATGCGGTAGTTGCCCGGGTGCGGGTCGGCGTGCAGCAGCCCGGCGCGGGCCGGACCCGAGAACAGGAACCGCACGTAGAGCAGCCCGGCGTGGTCGCGTTCCTCCTTGGTGCCCTCGGCGATGACGTTCGACAGCGGCCGGCCGTCGAGCCAGTCGGACACCAGGACGTGCTCGGCGCCCTCGACCAGGCGCGGCACGGCGAACTCGGGGTCTTCGGCGTAGGCGATGGCGAAGCCGTCCTGCGCGTCGGCCTCCATGCGGTAGTCGAGCTCTTCGACCATGCGGTCGTGCAGCTCCTCGACCAGCGCCTTGGCGTCCATGCCGGGGACCAGTGCGCCGATGGAGCGGCCCAGCCGGGCGACCTGGCGCAGGTCGGAGCGCAGCGCGTCGCCGGCGCCGGGGTACTGGATCTTGACGGCGACCGTGCGGCCGTCGTGCCAGACAGCTTTGTGCACCTGGCCGATGGACGCCGACGCGGCCGGGGCGTCGTCGAAGGACCGGAACCGGTCGCGCCAGTCGGACCCGAGGTCGGCGGCGAGCACGGCGTGCACCGTCTCGGCCTTCATGGGCGGCGCGGACTCCTGCAGCTTGGTGAGCGTGGCGCGGTAGGGCGCGGCCAGTTCCTCGGGGATGCCGGCCTCGAGCACCGACAGCGTCTGCCCGAACTTCATGGCGCCGCCCTTGAGCTCGCCGAGCACCCGGAAGATGTGCTCGGCGGTGCGCTGCTGCACGTCGGCGCTGACCGACTCGGCCGACGCGCCGCTCAACCGCTTGCCCAAGCCCAGAGTGGCCCGCCCGGCCAGGCCCAGCGGCAGCGACGCGAGCTTGAAGGCGCGATTGACGGCGTTGCGAGGCAGATCGCTCACATCACCCATTGTGCCGTCTCGTCCTCTCCGGCCGCCCAGCCGCACCCGCAGCCGGGGTGTGTCGTCCACGTGCGCCGCCTCGGCAGCCCTGACGGCAGCGACACCTCCATGGTGCCCCCGACGGTGGCCGGAACGAAGCCGTCCAGGTGAGCGAGCACCTGTGTGGCGGCCAGACCGGCGACGGCGGCGGCCAGCGCGCCGTCGCAGGCCGGCTCCGGCGGCGGCCGGCGCATCGCCTGGTCGAGCACCAGCGGCCAGTGCGGGTCGCGGTCGGTGCGGTGCAGGTCGTGGCAGCGCAGGCATGAGGACACGCCCGGCAGCACCAGCGGGCCGACGACGCCGGTGAGCTCGATGACGTACGCGACGAGGTGCGGCACGCCGAGCCGGAGCAGCTCCGCGGCCTCTTCGCGGCCGGTGCCGCCGGACGGCGCCAGGACGGCGAACACCTGGCCCCCGCCGTCGTCACCCCGGGCGGATGCGTCCACATCGGCGGCGTCGGCACGCAGCAGCGGATCGAGCGCCGCACGCCGGGACGCGCCGACGGCGGATGGCGAGTGCCCGCCGGGGCTCACGTCGCCGGGCCGAACGGGCTCGCGATCGAGCACCGCGACGTCGCCGACCCCCGAGGCAGCGAGCAGCCGGGCGATCTGGGCGCCGACCCGGCCGGCGCCGTGCACGTCGACCCGGGCCCGTCGCCGGGTCGCGAGGACGCCGTCGCCGCCGTCGGCCGCCCGGGCCAGCAGACCGGCCGAGGACCGGTCGGGACCGCGCCTCGGGTCCGCCTGTTCAGGCGGGGCGAGCCGGTCGCCGTCGACCACCGCACCGGCCGACACGAGCAGCCGGGTGAGCCGGTCGGCGGCGGCGCGGCCGATGCCGAGCTCTTCGGCCAGCTCGCGCAGGCCGGCGAGGTCGGTCTCGCCGGTCATGGCCTCGAGGACGTGTCGTTCGGGCCGGCTGAGCTGGCCGACCACCAGGGCGAGGTCCGGCGTGACGCCGACCTGCAGCGTGGTCTCGTCGCGCCAGGTACGGCTCAGCGCGGGATGGAGGATGGGGCGCACAGCGGCATCCTGCCCCGAACGGCGCCGCCGTGCGTCCCGTTGTCCACAGGCCTCAGACGCGGCCGAGGATGCGGTTGAGATTGGTGGAGCAGACCGGGCAGGTGGCCTTGGCCATGCGGGTGCCCTTGTCGTTCACGACGATGTCGCCCGTCGCCTCGCGCTTCTCCTTGCACTTCACGCAGTAGAACTCGCCCGTGTACGTCTCAGCCATTCGTGGCCTCCCAAATCCTTCGTTGCAGAAGCGGAAGCAGCAGGTCAGCCGCGTCCCCCGTGTGGTTTGACCCGACACACTACGCCAGCGGGCGGATGCTTCGAGGGAGAAATCGACGAGTGTGAAATGCGCGCGGCGGGATCTCAGTTCCGTTGACGGTCGCGCGCCTTCCCCGGACGCGCGCAGGTGTCATCGTTTTCCGAGATCCCGCCGAGCGGGATCAGGCGGCCCGTGCGATGTGTGGTGTGCAAGGGATTCGAACCGCCGGACATGTCAGTGAACGTACGGCGATCCCCGGATGGCGGCAACGGTAACGCCGGGGGACTGTCCCAAGGTTGTGGATAACTCTGTGGACGACTTGTGCAGGACTACCGCCATGCTTGTGGACCACCGGTGCGCAGCATGTTGACGACGGACTCACCTCGCGACGATGGAGGCCCTGACCAGCGCCGATGCAATCCACCACATGTGTACGAAGAAACTGTGGGGAGCACGGCGCACAGAAGCCGACCGACTCGGGCAATGGCGTCGTAGGCGGCATTCTCGGCCAGTTATCCACATTGCATCCACGCATTGCCGGTCGGATGGGTCTACGGTGCATCCATGGAGGCTCCGGACGTCGAGATACGGCGCTCGTTGCGGCGCCGACGCACGGTCACGGCGTTCCGCGAGAACGGCCGCATCGTCGTGTGCCTCCCGTCCCGGCTCAGCAAGGCTGAGGAGCGGCGCTGGGTCCAGGTCATGCTCGACCGCCTGGCCGCGCAAGAGAAGCGCCGCCGTCCCAGCGACGAGGGCCTGCTCGCCCGCGCCGGCGAGCTCTCGCGCAAGTATCTCGACGGCCGCGCCGTCCCCACCAGCGTGCGCTGGAGCGCCAGCCAGCAGGCCCGCTGGGGGTCGTGCACGCCCAGCGACGGCTCCATCCGGCTGTCCGCCCGCCTGCAGGGCCTGCCCACCTGGGTCATCGACTACGTGCTGATCCACGAACTGACACATCTGCTGGTGAACGACCACGGCCCGGAGTTCTGGGCGCTGGTCGGCCGGTACCCGCGGGCCGAGCGGGCGCGCGGCTTCCTCGACGGCTACAGCCACGCGGGCGGCGCGGCCTCCGAGGGCGGCGAGGACGACGCGGACCATGAGGACGACCTCACCGACGATTGACCGGGGGCCCGACGTGGGTAACGTCCGGCCGTGACGGTGACGCAGGCGTTCGTGGGCATCCCTTCGGGCTCGATCACCTGGGAGGGGCTGCTGAGCGGCGCGCTGGCCGTCCCGGCGGTCTTCCTTGCCGCGTTCCTCGCGTTCTGGCTGCAGTCGCGCCACGGCGCGCGCCAGGGCCTGGTCGAGGCGGTCGAGTCGCTGCGCGAGCTGGTCATGCGGGTGGCGTCGTCCGCGCCCAGCCAGGACGGCGCGTGGCTGCCCGGCGGATCGCGCCGGCTCACCGAGGCCGAGGCGCGGCTCTTCGTCGACCTCGGCGAGCGGATCGCCCGGGTGCGGGCCCGCTGCGGGCGGCGCGACCGGGTGCTCGCCGCGGGCCTGCGCGACGCCCACGTGACCGTCATCGACGCCGTCGTCACAGGTGAGACCGTCGATGCCGCCGCCCTGTGGCGCTTCCTCGACGCCTGGCTGGACCAGCGTGGCGCCGTGCGCCGGGGCCGCATCACCGTCGAGGGCCTGCGCACCCGCCGCCGCACGCTGGAGCCGTCGACCCCGGCGAAGGTCTGACGCCGTCGTCGCCCGACGGCGTCAGAGTGCGGCTCGCGCCGCCGCGATCAGCTCGACGACCCCGCCGCCCAGCGGCTCCGGGAGGTCGTCGTAGCCGAACCAGCCGAGGTCGTGCGACTCGTCGCTGATGGCCGCGACCGCTCCGGCCGGTGCCAGCGCGACGTACTGGACGTCGAGGTGGTGCTCGGCGACGCCGGGAGCGCACGGCGCCGCGTGCCGGTCCAGCTGGACCGGCCGCCCGCCCGCGCCCAGGGTCAGCCCGGCGATGCCGCTCTCCTCGGTGGCCTCGCGCAGCGCCGTCGCGGCGAGCGAGGCGTCGCCGTCCTCGCAGTGGCCGCCGGCCTGCAGCCACAGGCCGGCTTTGGCGTGCAGGAGCAGCAGCACCCGCTCGGTGACGGGGTCGAGGACGAGCGCGCTGCCGGTGAGGTGCGCCGGCACGCAGTCGCGCCGCATGGCACGCGGGTGGGCATCGAGGACGTCGAGGTAGTCGCGGCGCAGCCGGTCCTGACCGGCCGACGGCGCGACCCACCCCGACAGCACGGCGACGGCGTCGGCGTGCAGGTGGTCAGCGGTCATCAGGACGGGCTGCCGCCGTTCTCGTCCTCGGGCGGAGCCGGGGTGTCGTCGAGCCCGGACATGTCCCACTGGTCGACGACGAGGAACGCCGCCGGGTCGGCGAGGTCGTCGGCCGACGGCATGAGGTCGGGGTGCGCCCAGACGGCGTCGCGGCCGTCGGCGCCGCGCGCCTCGCGGACCGCGGCCCAGAAGTCGGCCGCCTCGCGCAGCTTGCGCGGGCGCAGCTGCAGGCCGACCAGCGTGGCGAAGGTCTGCTCGGCCGGCCCGCCGGACGCACGGCGGCGGCGGACGGTCTCGCGCAGCGCCGCGGCCGACGGCAGGCGGTCGGCGGTGGCCCGCGTGACGACGTCGTCGACCCAGCCCTCGACCAGGGCGAGCGCCAGCTCGAGACGGTCGAGCGCGGCCTGCTGCTCCGGCGTGGTGGGCACGTCGAAGAGCCCGCCCTCGAGCGCCTCTTGCAGGGCCTCGGGCCGCTGCGGGTCGATCTCGCGCATCTTCTCTTCGATGGCGCTGGTGTCGACGCTGACGTTGCGGGCGTACTCCTCGACCAGCGCGACGATGTGCGCGCGCAGCCACGGCGCATGGCCGTAGAGCCGGACGTAGGCGGCCTCGCGCAGCGCGAGGTAGAGCAGTACGTCGCGGGCGTCGACCCCCAGGCCCTCGCCGAACGCGCGGACGTTGGCCGGCAGCAGCGCCGGGTGGCCGGCGGCCAGCGGCACGCCGATGTCGGCCGAACCGACGACCTCGCCGGCCAGCTTGCCGATGCTCTGGCCCACCTGCGCGCCCCACATGGAGACGCCGACCTGCTGCATCATGCCGACCAGCGGGCCTGCGGCCTGCGCGACCTCGGGCGGCAGCGACTTGCTCATGGCCTCGGAGACGCGCGCGGCCAGCGGCTCGACGAGGTCCTTCCAGGCGGCATGCGTGCCCTCGACCCACTCGGCGCGGCTCCAGGTGCGCGGCGCGCCGCCGGTGGAGGGGAACGAGGTGGCGCCGTCGAGCCAGGTGTCGGCGAGGCGGAACGCGTCGTCGACGTCGCGGCGGTCCGTACCGCTGACGGAGCGGTCGCCGGCAGCCGAGACGACCTCGCGGGCGGCCTGGTTGGCGAGGTTCCAGTTCACCGGCCCGCCGGACCAGGAGAACATCTGGCCGAGCTGAGCGAACATGGCACCGAGGTCGGGGTTGCCGCCGGGACCGCCCGGTCCACCCGCGCCGAACATGCCGAAGAGGTTGCCGAACGGGTCGCCGGGGCCGCCGGGACTGCCCGGACCGCCGGGCTGACCGGGGTCGCCGGAGCCGGAACCGGACTTCTCGGGCCGGTTCTCGTCCGGGTCGTCCTCGGAACGGAAACCGAAGGGGACATCATTCATGGCAGCGCCTCGGGCAGGATGGGAAGCGTTCGGGAGCGCCTCATGCGTTCCACGGTAGTCGTTGAAGGGGAATTCGTGGGCAGACAGCCGCGCGGGGTTCGCGCTGGGCGCAACGGTGCCGACGGGCTGGTGGTGGCCGTCACCGGCGCGGCGTCCGGCGTCGGCCGGCTGCTGGCCGCGCGCCTCGCGGCCAGCGACGACGTCGCCGAGGTCGTGGGCCTCGACGACTCCCGCGGCGACGTCGACGGCGTCACGTGGCGCGTGATGGATCTCACCGACCCCGCCATCGTCACGCGGCTGGCCGGAGTCGACGCCGTCGTGCACACCGCCGTCGACATCGGCATCACCGACGACCCCGCCGTCCGCTCGCACCGCAACGTGCGCGGCACGCAGACCATCCTGACGGCGTCCGCCGCGGCCGGCGTGCGCCACCTCGTCGCCGTCACCAGTGCCATGGTCTACGGCGCCCAGGCCGAGAACCCGGTCCCGCTCGACGAGGACGCCCCGTTGAAGGCCGAGCCCGACGGCTCGATCATCAGCGACCTGCTCGAGATCGAGGACCTCTGCGCGCGGGCGCCGCGGTCGCACCCCGGCATGTCCGTGACGGTGGTCCGGCCGGCCGCCGTCGTCGGGCCGGGCGTCGACACCGTCCTGACCCGCCACTTCGAGGCGCCCCGTCTGCTGGTCGTCCGCGGCAGCGAGCCGGCCTGGCAGTTCTGCCACGTCGACGACCTCGCGTCGGCGCTCGAGTACGTGGTCCTGAACGACGTCGCCGGGCCGCTCGCCGTCGGCAGCGAGGGCCACCTCGACCAGGCGACGCTCGAGGAGCTCTCCGGCCGCAGCCGCATCGAGCTGCCCGCGTCGTTCGCGTTCGGCACCGCGCAGCGGCTGCACCGGCTCGGCGTCACCCCGGCGCCGGCCAGCGAGCTGCACTTCGTCACCCGGCCGTGGGTGGTCGCCGGCGAGCGCCTGCGCAAGGCCGGCTGGCAGCCCGCGCACGACAACGCCGAGGCGCTGCGGGCGCTCATGGACGAGGTCGGCGGACGACACGCGCTGGCGTCGCGGCGCATCGGCAAGCGCGACGCCGCCACGGCCGCCACCATCGGCGCCGCCGGTGCCACCGTCGCGATCCTGGGGACGGCCGTCGTCGTCCGCAAGGCGCGCCGCCGGAAGAGGACGTGACCATGGATGTCATCAGACTGCTCGACGTGCGGCCCGACCCGCTCTCCGTCGACGAGGTCCTGGCCGCCGTGTCCGACCGTGGCGCCGGCGGCACCGTCGTCTTCATCGGCACGGTCCGCGAGCTCGACGGCGGCCGTGACGTCACCAGCCTCGACTACGAGGCGCATCCCTCCGCGGGCGAGACCCTGCGGACCGTCGCCGAGAAGGTCGCCGCCGACACCCACCTGCGGGCGCTGGCCGCCGTCCACCGCGTCGGCCACCTCGAGATCGGCGACATCGCCGTCGTCGTCGCGGTCGCCGCCGACCACCGGCAGGAGGCGTTCGCCGCCTGCCGCCAGCTCATCGACGACCTCAAGGCTCAGGTGCCCATCTGGAAGCACCAGCGCTTCGACGACGGCGGCGAGGAGTGGGTCGGCTCGCCCTGAAACGTCCCGGCCTCCTCATCGCGTCTGTCTGGGTGAGGACGACGAACGGAGGCCGAGTGGCCGGCAGTGCGGAAGGCTTCATGGAGTTCGCCACGGCGTGCAGCGGCCGGTTGTTCCGGACGGCCTGGCTGCTGACCGGCGACTGGCACCTGGCCGAGGATCTCGTGCAAGAGACCCTCGGCAAGGTCTACCGGGCGTGGACGAAGCGGTCGCGACCCGACGACCCGCTCGCCTACGCTCGCACGACGCTGGTGCGCACCTACATCACGCACCGGCGCCGTCGGCGGGCGGCGGAGCACCCCACCGACACCGTGCCCGAGGTCGCCGTCCCCGAGGTCGACGTCGCGCTGCGGATCACCCTCATCGACGCGCTGGCCCGGCTGGAGCCGAAGGACCGCGTGGTCCTCGTCCTGCGCTACTGGGAGGACCGCAGCGTCGAGGAGACCGCGGCCGAGCTCGGCCTGTCCGCCGGCGCCGTCCGGTCGCGCAGCTTCCGCGCGCTCGAGCGGCTGCGCTCCGTCCTCGGCGACGGCATCCGGTGGCCCGATCCCCGCCCCGCCCAGAACGAGGTGAGCTGAGTTGACCTTCGAAGACCAGATCGAGCTGGAGATGCGCGCCGAGGCGCTGCAGATCGATCCGCCCGTCGCCGGCCTCGTGGCCGGTGGGCTCGCCCGCGGCCAGGAGCTGCGGCGGCGGCACCGCGCCCGGATCGCCGTCGGCGGGGCGGCGCTGGTCGTCGTCGCCGGCGCCGGCACGGTGCTCGCGGTCCCGCTCCTCAGCGGCGACGACGGCGGCAGCGGTCACGACAGTCCCGTCGCGGGGTCGCCCGCCGTGCCCGTGCAGGCCGATCCGACGCGTGAGATCGACCCCGACGCCGTCCTCGACGCCGTGGTCGCCCTGCTCCCGCCCGGCGAGATCACTGAGGCCAACGCGAGCAGCCTCGAGTCGAACTCGGCCTGGGTCGACTTCGTCTGGGACGACGGCTCCGGCGCGAGCTGGGTGAGCGGCTCGGTGTCCATGGAGACCGAGCCCGATCCGGGCTGCCCCGTCATCCTCAACGGAGGCACCTGCGAGGTCGAGGCGCTCGGCGACGGCACCACGCTGCGACTGGAGGCCGGGCCCTACTACCCGCAGCCCGACCGCGAGCCGGACCGGCTGCAGGCGCATGCCACGGCCGTCTCGCCGGACGGCCTGACGGTCTATCTCGCCGTCATGAACACGCCGACCGAGAAGCAGTCCGAGCCGACCCGCGCCGAGCCGCCGTTCTCCACGGACCAGCTCGCCGGCGTCGTCACCGACGGCGTCTGGGCCGAGCTGACCGCCGGCGTCGAGCCGCCCGCGCCGCCGGAGGATCCCGGGCCGCAGGAGACGTCCGAAGCGGCGCAGGTGCTGGCCGACGAACTCGGCGCGGGCTGGACTCCCGGCCTGGGCGAGACGGCCGAGGCGGGACCCGCCGTCACCTCGCTGCTCCCCAGCGGGATCGTCGTGACCGCGAACCTCATGGAGTTCGGGCCGGAGCTGAGCATGGCCGAGCACTGCGTCGCCATGGAGGAGAAGGGCCGCATCACGCAGCCCTGCACCACGACGACCGGACTCGACGGCCAGACGGTGCACCTCCAGCGGGCCAGCAATGCCCTCGATGGGCCATACGCGGTGCGCGGGTACGGCACCGACCTCATGGTGATGACCGGGACCGACGACCGGTGGATCCGGGTCACCCTCTCGGTTTCCGACACCGAGGACACCACGGCGGAGCGGCGCGAGCGGATCGAGGCCTGGCTCGAGGATCAGGTCGACGCCGTCGTACGCGCCGCGAAGGCCGGGCTCACAGTAGAGGTGGGCTGACCACGTACTCTTTACGGTGTCGACACTCGTTCACCGTGAGGACCGTCCACACCGATGACCCGCCGATCCGCGACGCTCGCCGTCGCCGGTGCCCTGATCGTCGCGCTCGTCGCGGTCGCCTCCCTGTTCAGCCTGCCCTACGTCGTCTACTCGCCGGGCCCGGTCGAGGACACGCTCGGTGAGTGGAACGGCCAGCAGGTCATCCGGGTCGAGGGCGCCGACACCTTCCCCACCGAGGGCGTGCTCGACCTCACGACGGTCGGGGTCACGTCGGCCGACGCCGAGCTGGACCTCCTGACGGCGCTGCGGGCCTGGCTCGACCCCGACCGCGCGGTCGTCCCGCGCGAACTGGTCTACCCCGAGGGCACCACGGCCGAGCAGTCGCGGCAGCAGAACGCCGCCATGCTGGCCAACTCGCAGCAGAACGCCGAGGTGGCCGCGCTGCGCAAGCTCGGCTACGACGTCCCCGAGAAGGTGGTCGTCGACGCCGTCGTCGAGGGCGCACCGGCCGACGGCGTCCTCGAGCCGGGCGACGTCGTGGTGTCCGTCGACGGCACCCCGGTCGCCGCCCCCCAGGACGTCGTCGACGCCGTCACCGCGCACGAGCCCGGCGAGACCGTCCAGTTCGTCGTCGACCGCGACGGCGAGGAGCTGACCGAGGACATCACCACCATCCCCGCCGAGGACGACGGCCGCGCGCTGGTCGGCTTCAGCCCCACGCCCGGCTTCGACCTGCCCGTCGACATCCAGATCGGCATCGACGAGCGCATCGGCGGCCCCAGCGCCGGCATGATCTTCGCCGTCGCCATCTACGACACCCTCACGCCGGGCGCGCTCCTCGACGGCAACCACATCGCCGGCACCGGCGAGATCAGCCCCGACGGCCAGGTCGGCGCCATCGGCGGCATCCAGCAGAAGATCGCCGCCGCCAACCACGACGGCGCCGAGCTCTTCCTCGCCCCGGCCAGCAACTGCGACGAGGCGGTCGGCGGCAACAACGGCGACATGCGGGTCGTCCCCATCGAAACCCTCGACGACGCCGTCAGCACCATCGAGTCCTTCGTCGCCGGCGACACCGACGACCTCGCCACCTGCCCCTCGTCCTGAGGTCGTTCTCAGGGTTCGTGGGGGTTGGGTGAGGGGCATCTGGCGACGGGTGGGTGACTGCGTCCTGGTCTGCCGTCACGTGCTGGTCTGGCGTCACGCGAAACGGCCGAATTCGGCCCGAACGCGTGACTGAGGACCAGGACGTGACATCAGACCAGGACGGAGCCCACCCAACCTCAGCTGAAGGTCTCGGCCAGGGCGTTGCCGAGCTCGGGCGACAGTTCGGCGCCGCGGATCAGCTCGTCGTCGGCCTCGTGGCCGCGGATGCGCAGGACAGAGGCGCGGGTGCCGTCGCGCATGACGCCGACCACCACGCGGACGTCCGACCGGTCGGGGTGCTGCTGCGCCCAGCTGGCGGCGGCGCCGTCGTCGTCGGGCATCTGCTCCTCGGCGCCGGGCGGCAGCACGATGCGCTCGAGCACCAGAGCGCAGCCGGCGACGGTGTCGGGCCAGGTGATCTCGACCAGCAGGTCCTCGATGGGCCGGCCGGCGACGTCCTGCTCGATGGGTGTGAGCGAGTCGGCCGGGGAGTCCGCCTCGATGCCGATGCGTGCCGCGAGGTCGGGTTCGCGCGTCAGCAGGTCGTTGGTGGACGCCAGCGCGTACAGCCGGGCCGGCTGGTCCCAGCCGTCGCCGCGGACGTGCTGTTCGATCTCCGCGATGGCGCGCACGAGCGCGTTCGGCTGGTCGTTGCTGCTCATGGTGGCATCGTCGCACGGGCGGCGACGGCCGGGGAAACCGGTCACGACCGGGCGACGAACTGGTCACGGTTCGCCCAGAACCGTCCGCCGACAGCGATGTTTCGACCGCGAGTCGGAACCTCGCAGCACGGTGAGATAGTTTTCCAGGGGTGAGCCAGGACATGCCCCGACCCGCCGGACCGTTCCGCGGCGCGCCACAACGACGTTCGCGCGCGCTGCTGCCCACGCTCATCGTGCTCGGCGTGTTGATCGCGTCGTACGTGCTCATCGTGTCGTTCTGGACCGACCGGCTGTGGTTCCAGTCGGTCGACTTCACCCAGGTCTTCACGACTCAGCTGGTCACGCGATCCGGGTTGTTCGTCGTCTTCGGCCTTCTCATGGCCGCCTCGGTCGTGGTCAACGGCATGGTCGCGTACCGCGTCCGGCCGCGCTACCGGCCCATGAGCGTCGAGCAGCAGAGCCTCGACCGCTACCGCGACGCCATCGATCCCGTCCGCACCTGGGTGCTGACGGCGGCCGCCGTCCTGCTCGCCATCATGGCGGGCGCCAGCGCGGCCGGGCAGTGGCAGACGTTCCTGCTCTGGCGCAACGGCGGCGAGTTCGGCCAGAACGATGCCCAGTTCGGCGTCGACCTCGGCTTCTTCGCGTTCGACTACCCCTGGTGGCGCTACGTCGTCAGCTACGGGTTCGCGGTGGTGGTGCTGGGCCTCGTCGTCGCCGCCATCACGCACTACATCTACGGTGGCATCCGGCTTCAGACCGCGGGGCAGAAGGTCAGCCCGGCCACCACGGCGCACCTGTCCGTGCTCATCGGGCTGTTCGTGCTGCTCAAGGCCGTGGCCTACTGGCTCGACCGCTACGCGCTGGTCATGAAGGACAACGAGCGTTTCACCGGCGCCTCGTACACCGACGTCAACGCCGTCCTGCCGGCCAAGACGATCCTGGTCTTCGTCGCGACCATCTGCGCCATCCTGTTCTTCGTCAACGTCTGGCAGCGCAGCTGGACCCTGCCGGGCATCGGGCTGGGCCTGCTGGTCCTGTCGGCGGTGCTGCTGGGCGGGCTGTGGCCGTTCCTGGTGCAGCAGTTCCAGGTGCGCCCCAGCGAGGCCAGCCGCGAGGCGCCGTACATCGAACGCAACATCGAGGCGACCCGCAGCGCCTACGGCATCGAGGACGTCGCGACCAGCGAGTACCGGGCCACCACGGACGTGTCCGAGGGGCAGCTGGCCGAGGACTCCGCCACCATTCCCGGCATCCGGCTCATGGACCCCATCGTCATCCCGCCGGCGTTCCAGCAGCTGCAGCAGGTGCGTGGCTTCTACTCCTTCAGCGACCCGCTCGACGTCGACCGCTACAACGTCGCCGACCCCGACACCGGGGTCGTCAGCGAGCGCGACATGGTGGTCGCCGTCCGCGAGGTCGACGCCGACGGCATCCCGGCCGAGCAGCGCAACTGGATCAACGAGCACACCGTCTACACCCACGGCTTCGGCGTGGTGGCCGCCTACGGCAACACCCGCGAGTCCGACGGCGCGCCCACCTTCGCCGAGGAGGACATCCCGACCGAGGGCGTTCTCGGCGAGTACGAGCCGCGCATCTACTTCGGCGAGAACTCGCCCGGCTACTCCATCGTCGGTGCGCCCGACGGCACCGACCCCGTCGAGTACGACATCCCCGAGGACCCCGAGACGGGCGGCGAGCGGCGCAACACCTACGACGGCGAGGGCGGCGTGCCCATCGGCTCGTTCTGGAACCGGCTGCTCTACGCCACCCGGTTCCAGGAGGCCAACTTCCTGCTGTCCGACCGCATCAACGACGAGTCGCGGCTGCTCTACGACCGCAACCCGCGCCAGCGGGTCGAGAAGGTCGCGCCGTGGCTCACGGTCGACGTCAACCCGTTCCCGGCGGTGGTCGACGGCCGCGTCGTCTGGATCCTCGACGGCTACACCACGCTGAACTCGCTGCCGTACAGCCAGCGGGTGTCGCTCAGCGAGGCCACCAGCGACTCGCGCACGGCCCGGCCGGCGCTGGCGGCGCAGCCCGACGACTTCATCAACTACGTGCGCAACTCGGTGAAGGCCACGGTCGACGCCTACGACGGCACCGTCACGCTGTACGCGTGGGACGACACCGACCCCGTCCTGCAGGCGTGGATGAACGCGTTCCCCGACTCCGTGAAGCCGCGGTCGGACATCCCGACCCCGCTCATGGACCACCTGCGCTACCCCGAGGACCTGTTCAAGCTGCAGCGCAACATGCTCGAGCAGTACCACGTCACCGACGCCTCGACGTTCTACGGCGGCCAGGACCGCTGGGTGGTCCCGGCCGACCCGGCCTCGAACATCGACGTCAAGCAGCCGCCGTACTACCAGAGCATCCAGATGCCCGAGACCGACGCGGCGGTGTACTCGCTCACCACCACGTACACCCCGCGGGGCCGGCCCAACCTCGCCGCGTTCATGGCGGTCAACGCCGACGCCCGCAGCGAGGGCTACGGCCAGCTGCAGATCCTCAGACTGCCCAGCAACACGCAGATCGACGGTCCCGGCCAGGTCGCCAACGACTTCGAGTCCAACGCCGACGTCGCACAAGAGCTGACACTGCTGCGCTCCGGCGACGCCGAGGCACAGCTGGGCAACCTGCTGACCCTGCCCGTCGGCGGCGGCCTGCTGTACGTCCAGCCGGTCTACGTGGCCCGGGCCACGGGCGAGGCGGCCTACCCGCTGCTGCGCCGCGTGCTCGTCCAGTTCGGCGACAGCATCGGCTTCGACGACACCCTGCAGGGGGCGCTCGACCAGATCTTCGAGGGCGAGGCCGGCGTCGAGACCGACGAGGACGGCGGCATCGTCGAAGAGACGCCGCCGGGCGGCGAGGAGACCCCGCCGACCGACGAGGAGTCCCCGACGCCCTCGGAGACTCCGACCGGCACGCCCACCCAGCCGGCCGACCTCACGGCGGCGCTCCAGGACATCGAGCAGGCCTGGGCCGATGCGCGCGAGGCGCAGGCGGCGGGCGACTGGGCGGCCTACGGCGAGGCGCTCGAGCGGCTCGACGCCGCCATCGCCGCGGCTCAGGACATCAGTGGCGAGACCGGCGCCGGCGGCGACACCTCCGGCGGCTGACACCCCCTAGTCGGCGGCTCGATCCCCGGCTTCCTCGACGGCGCGGTAGTACGTGACCAGGAGGAAGTCGGGGATCGGCATGTGGTCCCGCTCCGGCACCCGGTGGAACCCCAGCCGCTCGTACAGCCGGTGCGCGCTGTGCATGCGCGGCAGCGACGACAGCACGACGGCGTGGTCGCGGTGCTCGCGGGCGAGGTCGAGGACGGCCCGCACCAGCGCCGCGCCCACCCCGCGCCCGCGCGCGGCGGGGTCGACGGCGAGCATGCGGAACTCCGACTCACCCGGCCGGGCGACCTCGACGTACGGGCTCGGGGGCCGGCAGTACGTGACGGCGCCCAGCACCGTTCCGTCGGGGTCGGCGGCGACGAGTAGGGTCGCCTCCGACGACCGGCCGGCGATGTCGGAGAGCTCCTCGGCGTACTCCTCGTCGCCGTCGAGGAACCCGTCGACGTCGTACGCCGTCACCGTCAACGCGGCGACGGCGGGATGGTCGGCCGGGCGTGCGGGGCGCACCTCGAAGTCCGTCATGTCGCATATTCTGGACGTGTGACGCGCCGTTCCGCGCGATTTGGCGCGGCGGTACAGATCGCGTAAGCTGAACTCACGCGACGCGGGGTGGAGCAGCTCGGTAGCTCGCTGGGCTCATAACCCAGAGGCCGCAGGTTCAAATCCTGCCCCCGCTACCAGAAGAAGGCCCGGCAGTCATTGGCTGCCGGGCCTTCGTGCATGTCGGGCTCGTCGTCGGCGTTCCCTCACCGCTTCGGGGTGTAGGTCAGCACGACGGCGCCGTTGCCGACCTCGGTCACCTCCGCCAGGTCGAGGAACGTCGTCGCGATCCCCGGCAGCACGGTGTCGCCGGACCCGGCGATGAACGGGAACATCCACAGGTGCAGCTCGTCGAGCTGCCCGCCCTCCAGCAGGGCGCGGCTGAACGGGCCGGTGCCGTACTTCATCAGCGTCCCGTCGCCGGACTGCTTGAGCTCGGCGACGGCCGCCACGGCGTCGTCACCCGGCAGGACCTGCCCGTTCCAGCCGGGGTCGGTCAGCGTGCGCGAGGCCACGTACTTCGGCAGCGGGTTCATGAGGTCGGCCAGGACGCCTGTGTGCCCGGGCCAGGTCGCCGCGAAGACGTCGAACGTCGCGCGGCCGAGGACGAGGGCGTCGGCGGACTCGAGCAGCCGCGTGTTGTAGGCGACGTGCCGGTCGTCCTGGAACCGGGCCTGCGCGGCCCAGAACGCCTCACCGGACACCATGCCGTCGAGGGAGAGATACGTCGATTCGATCAGCTTTCTCATGGCCCGGAATCTAGGCAGGCCGTCCGGCACCCGTCTTGTACCGAACCGCAGGTCGTCGAGCCGCAGGTCACAGGTCCAGGAAGACGCCGCCCCGCCGCAGCTCGGCCGGCGTATGCCCGATGAGGCGCCGTACCGCCCGGGTCAGCTGCGGCTGGTCGTAGAAGCCGGTCGCGGCGACGACGTCGGCGATCGCCGTCCCCGCCCGAAGCAGCCGGGCCGCGTCGCGGGTCCGTTCGATCAGCCGCAGCGCGCGCCGCGACAAGCCGACGGCGCGGAGGAAGCGGCTCTGCGCTGTCCGCTCGGCCACGGACCGCACGGCGCCGCCGTCATGCCGCAGCTCCTCGACCAGCGGGTCGAAGACCAGCAGCCCGGAACGTTCGAGGCGGGCGACGAAGACGTCCAGGTTCTGCGGCGTCGGCAGCTCCCACGCCCGCCCGTCGATCAGTATCCGTCCGCCGGTGAGCGTCGGCAGGGCGGCCTGATGGAGGTTCATCAGCGGCGCGAACGGAATCATCGGCAGGTAGGCGCCCACGCGGAAGTCGACGCCGAAGTACTCCGCGCCCTCCGGGCACGACAGCGTCGTCGCCCGCGTCGCCGGTCCGCGGATGTTCGCGATCGTGGTGCCGCCGATCCGCGCGAACCCGATGCCCGGGGTGAACGACGCGATCGAGCTGAAGTCGGCCGGGCGCTCGCACCGGGCGGTCCAGATGCGGGCCACCTGCCCGGCAGGCCCGGCGACGGTCTGCATGGTCAGACTCATGCGCTCCCACTTCGTGTCGGGTGCCCACCGCATCGTAGCCATCGGGGCATGGTCCACACTGAGCACGAAGGCGGTGAGGCGACATGACCCTGACTCATGAGGAGCTGCAGCGGTCCGCGGCGGACCACCTGTTACTCCATTTCTCCAAGCAGCGTCTCGACGACCTGCTGGTGCTGGACCGGGGCGAGGGGCCCTATGTGTTCGACACCCGCGGGCGGCGGTACATCGACGCGCTGTCCAGCCTGTTCTGCGCCCAGCTCGGCTACTCCTACGGCGCCGAGATGGCCGAGGCGGCCAGCGCGCAGCTGACGCGGCTGCCGTTCAACACGAACTGGGCGACGGCGCATCCGCCGGCCATCGAGCTGGCCGAGCGGCTGACCGGCCTCGCGCCACCGGGGCTGACGCACGCGTTCTTCACCAACGGCGGCTCGGAGTCGGTCGAGGCGGCCTGGAAGCTGGTCCGCGAGCACTACGTCGCCATCGGCCAGCCGCAGCGGACGAAGGCCATCGCCCGCGACATCGCCTACCACGGCGTCACGCTCGGCGCGCTGGCGTTCACCGGCGTCGACCGGTTCAAGGAGCCGTTCGGGACGCCGCCCATCGACGTCACGCACGTGTCGACGACCAACGCGTTCCGGGCGCCCGACGGCGACGACCCCGACGCCTTCCGCACCCGCCTGCTGGCCGAGCTCGAGGCCGCCATCATCGCGGCCGGGCCCGACGAGGTGGCGCTGATCATCGCCGAGCCGGTGCAGAACGCCGGCGGCTGCCTGACCGCGCCACCCGGGTACTGGCGCGGCCTGCGCGAGCTCGCCGACCGCTACGGCATCCTGCTCATGGCCGACGAGGTCATCACCGGCTGCGGGCGGCTCGGTGAGTGGTTCGGCGTCGCGCGCGAGGGCGTCGCCCCCGACCTCGTGAGCCTGGCCAAGGGCATCACGTCGGCCTACGCGCCCATGGGCGCCGTGGTGGCCGCCGAGCGCGTCGTCCAGCCCATGGTCGACGGCGGCAGAGTGCTCCGGCACGGGGTCACCTTCGGTGGTCACCCGGTCAGCGCGGCCATCGCGCTGCGCAACATGGAGATTTTCGAGCGCGACGGCATCCTGGAGAACGTCCGCTCGCTCTCCGGTCACCTCGAGGCGCGGATGCGCGAGCTGCTCTCGCTGCCGATCGTCGGCGACGTGCGCGGCGCCGGCTTCTTCTGGGCGGTCGAGCTTGTGAAGGACGACGCCAACACCACCTTCGACCAGGCCGAGCGCGACGCACTGCTGCGCGGCTTCCTGCCCGGGCGGCTGCTCGAGGCCGGCCTCATCGCCCGCGCCGACGACCGCGGCGACGCCGTCCTGCAGATCGCGCCGCCGCTGGTCAGCGACACCGCCCTGCTCGACGACATCGTCGACGGTCTGCATGACGTCCTCACCGACGCGGGGAAGAAGTTCGCGACTGGGTGAGGTGTCGCGCGGTTGCGTTGGTCCTGGTCTGGTGTCACGTGCTGGTCCGGGGTCACGCGAAGCGGCCGAAACGGGCGCGCAGGCGTGACGTGGGACCAGGACGTGACGCCAGACCAGGACCTCGACACGGCACGGCGTGCTCGGGGTCTCCTCGGCTAACGCCGCGCAGGGCGTCGAACCCCGAAGACGGTGACGAACAGGTAGGACTTGCCGGTCGCGTGCGGCGAGAAGAACTCCACGACCTCGTCGTCGGCGGAGGTCGAGCCGCACGCGCCCAGCCCCAGGGTGTGCGCACCCAGGTGCAGCTTCCCGGCCCGCAGCGCGCTGACCAGCTGCGCCGCGCGGTAGCCACGGTTGCCGTAGCGCTCCAGCAACGGTCGCAGGTCGGCCAGCCAGTACGCGTTGACGTGCGCCTCGGCGCAGTAGGACTGGCCGACGGCGATCCGCGCGGAGTCGGCGCGGAAGTCGCCCGCCCGCAGCAGCTCGACCGCGCCCGACGAAGGGTGGTGCAGGTAGACGCCGGGCGTGAGGCCCTCGACCGCGTGCACGATGAGGTAGCAGTCCAGCGGCGGCAGGGCGTCTGCCGCGAAGGCGCGCGACGACCGGTCCAGCAGCGTGGAGAAGTCGCGGAACGAGAGCTCGGCCGCGGTGTCGTAGCGCCGGGTCGAGCGGCGGCGCGGGATGACGTCCTCGACGGGCTCCGGCGGGACGGCGTCGTCGGGCAGCGGGTCCAGGGGCACCAGGGGTCCCGACGGCGTCGGCTTCGGCTCCGCGGCGGGACCCGCCGAGCGCCAGGCCGCGACCTCGTCGGCCGTGGCCAATGACGACGCCCCGTGCATCGCGCCGATCGCGGGGAACTCCACCTCGCGTGGCGAGACGGGCCGCACGGGCAGGTCCACCGGCGCCGGCTTCGCGACCTCCGGGGCGGGCGGGCCGCCGCGGCCGAGCGCGCACAGTGCGACGGCGGCTTCGCGGACGCCGTCGACCCCCAGCACGTCGTTGACGGCGCCGTCGGCGAACCCAAGCACGAGCGACGCGGGCACCCCGCCCGACGCGGCCACCGCCAGCGCCTGCGACAGCGACGTGCCCGCGTCCCAGAGCGCGTGCCGGTACGCGCGCGCCTTGTAACGCCAGGCGTTGCGCCAGAACGTGCTGGTCACCGCCATGACGACCGGGGCCTCGACACCCAGCGCGGCGCGGACGTCGCCCGCCCGCACCTGCCGCAGGCTGTGGTCCAGCGCCGAGTACTGGTACACCCCGGCGGGCAGGTCCGGCAGGTCGGCGCAGACGAAGTAGAGCTCCAGGTGGTAGCGGGCGCCGGTGCCTCCGGCGGTCCGGTAGGTGATGACGGTGTCGCGGACGGTGACCGTGCGGTCCAGCAGCCCGTTGCTGAGCAGTCCGATGCGGGCCAGCAGAGCGCGGTCCGGCAGCCCGGCGCCGTCAGAACCAGGAGCCGACAGCGCGAGCAGCGCCGGTACAGACGACGGCGCGAACGAGCGCGGCAGGCCGATCGGCTCGAGCGTCTCGTACACCTTGAACGGGTACGGCTCGAGCGACCGGTCCTCCTCCCAGATCGCCGGCTCCAGGTCCGGCGGCGTGCCCATGGCGATGCGGGCGTCGCCGTCGCCCTCGACCCGCCAGTACCTCGTCGCCGCGTGGAACTCGAGGGCGGCCCGGATGTCGTCGTTGCGCCGCGTCATCCAGCGAGCGTAGAGGTGGCCAGCGCGTCGGGGGTGCCGAAGCGGTGCGCCGTGATGCTGACCGCCTGCTCGTGCAGGAACGGCAGCAGCTCGACCCGGCCGGCCTCGGTGACCGGCTGGGCGTAGACGGCGAGGTCGGGACGCCCGCCGACGGCCTCGTACAGCGACGCCGCGTCGCCGCCGACCAGCCGGACCCGGGCGCCGGCCAGGCCGGCCGCCCGCCGGTGCCAGTCGGCCGCGGCCTCGGTGGTCACCGGCACGCCCAGCGCCGTCATCGCCGAGACCACGACGGCAGGCAGCTCGCCGGCCGCCGTCACCGTGACCGGCGCGCCCGCCAGCACCCCGGCCGCGACCACGCGCAGCAGGTCCGCGACCGGGGCTCCGGACTCGTGCCGGACGGTGACCGCATGCGGCAGGTAGCGCAGCACGTTGCGCTCGGCGCTCAGCTGGGACACGTCGCGGGCGACGCCGAACTCGGACGCCCAGGCGGCGGCGTCGCTGCGCAGCGCCCGCTCCAGCGCGTCGGTGCCGGCCAGCCCGGCCCCGTGGGCGGCGGCGAGCAGCGCGGCCGGCCCGGCGGCGAGCGCTCCCGCGGCGGACGCCGTCGACGCGGACGGTGCCCAGTCGGTCAGCCCGACCAGATAGTTCGGCCCGCCCGCCTTCGTCCCGGCGCCGACGGCGGAGCGCTTCCAGCCGCCGAACGGCTGCCGCCGGACGATGGCGCCGGTGGTGCCGCGGTTGACGTAGAGGTTGCCGGCCTGGACGCGGTCCAGCCAGGTCGCCAGCTCGCTCGCGTCGCGCGTGTGCAGGCCGGCGGTGAGGCCGTAGGCGACCCGGTTCTGCATGGTGATCGCCTCGTCGAGCGTCGCGGCGGTCATGATGCCGAGCACGGGGCCGAAGTACTCCGTCAGGTGGTACTCCGAGCCGTCGGCCACTCCGACCTTGACGCCGGGGGACCAGAGCTGCCCCGCCTCGTCGAGCCGCTGCGGCCGCACCACCCACGACTCGCCCGGGTCCAGCGTCGTGAGGGCCTTCAGCAGCTTGCCCTCGGCCGGGCCGATCAGCGGGCCGACCTGTGACGTCGGGTCGGTCGGCGGCCCGACCTTCAGCGACGCGACGGCGTCGACCAGCTGGTCGCGGAACCGCCGTGACCGCGCGACGGAGCCGACGAGGATCACCAGCGACGCCGCCGAGCACTTCTGCCCGGCGTGGCCGAACGCGGAGTGGACGACGTCGCGGACGGCGAGGTCGATGTCGGCGCTGGGGGTGACCACGACGGCGTTCTTGCCGCTGGTCTCGGCCAGCAGCGGGAGGTCGGTGCGGAACGAGCGGAACAGCTCGGCGGTCTCGTAGGCGCCGGTGAGGATGAGCCGGCCGACGCGCGGGTCGGACACCAGCCGGCTGCCCAGCTCGTGCTCGCCGACCCGGACCAGGCGCAGCACGTCGCGCGGGATGCCGGCCGCCCACAGCGCCTCGGCCAGCACGGCGCCGCAGCGGACGGCCTGCGAGGCCGGCTTGAGCACGACGGCGGACCCGGCGGCCAGCGCGGCGAGCACGGACCCGGCAGGGATGGCGACGGGGAAGTTCCAGGGCGGCGTCACGACCGTCAGTGGCACCGGCCGCCGCACGGCGCCGTCGACCCGATCCAGCTCCTCGGCCAGGCTCGCGTAGTAGTTCGCGAAGTCGATGGCCTCGGAGACCTCGGGGTCGCCCTGGTCGACGGTCTTGCCGGCCTCGGCCGCCATGACCTCGACCAGCTCGGCCCGGTGCCGTTCCAGCTCGACGGCGGCCCGGCGCAGCAGCCCGGCCCGCTCGGTGCCGGGCAGCGCGCCCCAGCCGCGGCCGGCCTCCGTCGCCGACCCGAGGACGGCGTCGAGGTCGTCCGCCGTCGTCACCAGGGCCGCGTCGGACGTCGCCGCACCGGCCGTGCTGGCGGCCGCCCGGGCCAGGATGTCGCGGCTCCAGGCGATGTTGCCGGGCACCGCGGGGTCGGTGTCGGGGACGTTCGCGAACGCCGTCTGTGCGGTGCCGGCGACGGGCAGCCGGCGGTCCTGCGTGCGGTGCGGGAGCGGGACCCGCCGGTCCAGCGCGGCGAGCGAGGCGAGGAAGCGGTCGCGCTCGCGCAGGAACAGGTCCTCGCGGTCGTGCAGCCCGGCCAGTGCGGACAGGAAGTTCTCCTCGCTCGCGCCCTCCTCGAGCCGGCGGACGAGGTAGGCGATGGCGACGTCGAACTCGCGCGGGTGGACCACCGGCGTGTAGAGGCGCACCCGGCCGACCTCGCGGCGCACCACGTCGGCCTGCCCCTGCGCCATGCCGAGCAGCATCTCGACCTCGACGCCGTCGCGCACGCCGCGCCGCCCGGCCAGCAGCCAGGCGAACGCGAGATCGAACAGGTTGTGCCCGGCGACGCCGATGTGCACGTTGCCGATGCGCTCGGGCCGCAGCGCGTAGTCGAGCAGCCGCTTGTAGTTGGTGTCGGTCTCCTGCTTGCTGCCCCACGTGGCCAGCGGCCAGCCGCGCAGCGACGCCTCGACCCGCTCCATGGGCAGGTTGGCGCCCTTGACCACGCGCACCTTGACCGGAGCGCCGCCGCGGGCGCGGCGCGCGGCCGCCCACTCCTGCAGCCGGATCATCGACGCCAGCGTGTCGGGCAGGTAGGCCTGCAGGACGATGCCCGCCTCGAGACCCACGAACTCGTCCTGGTCGAGCAGCCGGGTGAAGACCGCCGTCGTGAGCTCGAGGTCGCGGTACTCCTCCATGTCGAGGTTGACGAACGTCGACGACGCCGCGGCCCGCCGGTACAGCGGCGTCAGCGCCTCGACGACGTGCGCGACGGTGTCGTCGAACGCCCACGCCGAGTGCGGCGCCACCGTCGACGACACCTTCACCGACACGTAGTCGACGTCGTCGCGGTCCAGGAGCCGATAGGTGCCCTGCAGCCGGCGGGCGGCCTCGCGCTCGCCGAGCACGGCCTCGCCCAGCAGGTTCACGTTGAGCCGCGCGCCGGTGCCGCGGATGCGGGCGATGGCCTTGCCCAGCTTGGCCGGACGGGCGTCGACGACGAGGTGCCCGACCATGCCGCGCAGCGCCCGGCGGGCGACCGGCACGACCAGCCCCGGCGCGACGCGGCCGGCCAGCGCACCGGTCTTCAGCGCCAGGCGCAGGTGGGCGGGGAGGAACGGCGGCACGTCGGCGGCGAGCTCGCGCAACGCCAGCGCGGCGACGCGGTTGTCCTCGGGCCGGACGACGCCGTCGACGAAGCCGACGGCGAACGGCAGTCCGCTGGGATCGGCGAGGACCTGGGAGAGGCGCTGCGCGGCGGCGTTGGAGGGCACCTTCGCCGACTCGTCGAGCCAGCGGCGCACGGTCGCGACGACCTCGTCGGACAGCGCCAGCAGGTCGTTGACGCCGTCGGCGCGCGGGTCGGTCTCGTTCCAGGTCAGTGCCATGTCCACAGTGTGGTCACCTATTGACGTAAGGTAAAGCGATGTTTTCTGACGGGTACCCGTCAGATTTGCTGACATGTTGGTGGGAGGTCGTCATGCTCGACGTCCGCAGGCTCCGGCTGCTCCGCGAGCTCGCCGTGCGGGGCACCATCGCCGACGTCGCCGCGGCCCTGCACCAGAGCCCGTCGTCGGTGTCGCAGCAGCTCACGCTGCTCGAGAAGGAGGCCGGCGTGCCGCTGCTGCGCAAGGTCGGGCGGCGGCTGCAGCTCACCCCGCAGGCCGAGATCCTGGTCGAGCACACCGCCGCCGTCCTGCAGCGGCTCGAGGAGGCGGAGTCGGACCTGCGGGCGTCGCTGCAGGAGGCCACCGGCACGGTCCGCATCGCCGTCTTCCAGTCCGCCGCGCTGGCGCTCATGCCCGACCTGCTGCACACCCTCGCCGAGCGGCATCCGCGGCTGCGGGTCACCATGACGCAGCGCGAGCCCGAGACCGCGCTCATGGAGACCTTCGCCCGCGACTTCGACCTCGTGGTCGCCGAGCAGTACCCGAACCACGCCGCGCCGTGGCACCCGGAGCTGGACCGCGTCGGGCTCACCCGCGACGCCATCAGGCTGGCCGTCCCGCCGGGCCCGGCCTGGGCGCACATCACCGCGCTGGGCGACACCGCCGGCCTGCCCTGGGTGGTCGAGCCGCACGGGGCGGCCTCGCGGCACTTCGCCGAGCAGGCCTGCCGGCAGGCCGGGTTCGAGCCCGACGTCCGGTTCGAGACCGCCGACCTGACGGCGCAGATCGAGCTGATCGAGACCGGCAACGCCGTCGCCCTGATCCCCGACCTCATGTGGGCGCGGCGGCCGCCGTCGGTGCGGCTGATCGACCTCGACGGCGTCCCGCACCGGACGGTGTTCACCGCGGCCCGGCGGTCCTTGGCGCAGCGCCCGTCGATCCTGGCCTGCCGCGAGGCGCTCGCCGCCGCCGTCGAGAACGGGCTCGGCCGCCGCCCGTCCTGACCGTGCCTGCCGGAACCATCCGGGCGGGTCAGGCCCGGCGCCGGAGCTCGCGGCGGGCCGGCAGCAGCGCGGGCAGCAGCACCGCGGCGGTCAGGACGAACACGACGGGGTAGCCGGCGCCCGCGGCGACGATCCCGGCGCCGGCCGCGCCGACCGCCATGCCGACGTCGTAGGCGGCGTTCCAGATGGCGCTGACAGTGCCGAAGGCCTCGGGCCGCACGCGGCTGTACATGAGCGCGAGCGTGGCGTTCTGCAGCACCCCGAACCCGGCGCCGAACAGCGCGGCCCCGGCGACGACGGCGGCAGGCACGCCGGTCGCGCTGATCCCGAGCAGCCCGGCCGCGGCCAGCAGCAGCCCGGGGACCAGCAGCCGCGCCTGGCCGTGCCGGTCGCCGAGCCTCCCGGCCACCCAGCGGGCGGCGGTCCCCGTCGCCGGCTGGACCAGGAGCGCCACCGCCGCGACGGAGGGAGACGTCGTCGCCAGCGGCAGGAACGTCACCAGGACGCCGATCGCGACCGTCGACGCCGCGAAGACGGCGGCGGGACGGACCAGCCCGGGGTCGCGCAGCCCGGCGAGGACGCCGTGGTCCCCGTGCGAACCGGTCGGGCCGCTCGTGTCGCGCGCCGTCCGGCCGGGGAGCCCGGGCACGGCGACGAGGCTCATCAGGGTGGCGACGGCGGTGATGACGAAGACCGTGTCGTGGCCCCACTGGCCGGCCGCCCAGACGCCGAACGGCAGCGCGACCAGCGACGACAGGCCGCCGACGACGCCGACCAGCGCCAGGCCCTCGCCGCGGCGCCGCTCGGGCAGCAGGGCCGCCGTCAGCGCGCCGCCCGCGACGATCGTGACGCCGAACCCGAGGCCGCGCACGAGGTTCACGGCGACGATGACGGCCATCTCCGACGAGGCCAGCAGCACCAGCGTCGGCGCGCCGAGCAGCAGCAGGCCGGCGGTCAGCGCGAACCGGTAGCCGAAGCGGGCGACCAGTCGCGGGGTGGCGACCTCGCCGGCGATCGACGCGGCCAGCAGCGTGCCGGTGGCCAGGCCCGCATGGCCGGCCGACCCGGCGACCTGCGGGACGACGGACAGCGGCAGGTAGAAGCCCAGCGACGAGCCGACGATGGTGATGAACCGGAGCAGCAGCGCGCGGGTGACGAGCGGCGCCTGCAGTGCGACGGAGACGACGGGAGCGGGAGCGGCGGCGAGCGTGGCGGTGGTCATGCCACGACGCTAGAAAGGAATCGGTCCGGTAGTGAGTGCCAATTCGGCGCTGCAATACCGGACCGATTTGCTGATGTCAGCCCGCGGGGCGGCCCTTCGACCGGGCGTGGACGGCGTCGATGAGGCGGTCGTCGACCTGATCGTAAAGCACGGTGCCGACCCACACGATGAGCGTGACGGAGATCCAGGTGCCCACGCCCTCGAGGTCGAAGTCCTCGCGCGGCGTGAACAGGTCGGTCAGCAGCAAGCCGACCCAGGTGAGCGCCAGCCCGCCGAGGAACGTCGCGCTGGAGGCGTACTTGCGCGCCAGCGACGCCATGATCCCGCGCAGCAGCATGGTGAACAGGGTGAACAGGAGCGTGCCGATCAGCCAGCCGGTGAAGGACAGGCTGAACTTGTCGAACAGCAGGGCGGCGACCATGAACAGGACGCCGTGCGCCGCGGCGGCGAGCACCAAACGGAAGGCCCACTTCATGCTTCGTACTGTGACGCAAAGATCGACGTAGCGCTACTGACCTGCGGATTTTCCTCTCTGTCCGTTTCGTCCACGTCATCGCTCCGCCGGGCCCGCCCCTCCCGGCCCGGCGGAGCGAGCTGGGTCAGGCGACGACGCCGCGACGCAGGCGGAACGCCAGCGCCGCGCCGGCCACCAGGGCCACGCCGAGGGCCACGAGGATGCCGGAGCCGCCGCCGGACCCCGCGCCGGTGTTGGGCAGCGTGGGGTCGTCGATGGGTTCACCGGGGGCCGACGGCGTCGGGCTGGCGGTCGGTGTGGCCGGCTCGCCAATCAGGTAGGCGCGGATCACCGTCTGCTCGACGGCGGCGCCCTCGGCGGTTTCGGCGCTCGCCCGCAGCGAGGCGAACTGCGCGCCGGCGGGCGGAGCGGGAACGGTCGCGGTCGCCTCGCCGCCGGTCAGGTCGACCGGCACCTGCTGCCAGGTGCCGCCGTCGTCGTAAGAGACCTCGAGGGTGGAGGCCGCGGGCTCCGGCAGCGTGCCGTCCGCGTGTTCGAGGGCGAGCCGGACGGGGAACGGCTCGCCGGCCGGCGCCCGGTTCTGCAGATCGACGTCGCCGCTGATCCGCAGCGAGACGAAGGGCAGAAGACCGTTCTCGTTGGCCGCGCCGCTCGTCGACCAGCGAGCGTCCACCTGCGTCGCGAGGGTCCCGTCGCGGGTGACGCTGGTGGTCAGCTCCCAGTCCGCGTCGTCCGGCTCGACCGCGAACGTGCCGCCGCCGTGGTCGGAGTTGGTGCCGACGATGACGCCGTCCTTGCTCAGTGACGTGGTCGACTCCATCCCGGACACGGCCAGTCCATCGAGGTCGTGCCCGAGCGCGGAGGGTGCGAACGGCTGGATCCCGGCTCTGATGGCATCGAGGTGCGCCTCGTAATCCGGCCGTGCGACCGGGCCCAGGGGTGCGGCGTTCCAGTCCCGTTCGTACTGCTGCCCGGCCTCGTACGTGTGGTAGCGGTCGCCGTAGGTGTCGGACTCGCGGAACTCGAGGCCTTCGACGCGTGTCCGCCAGCTGATGCCCTCGGTCGAGTACAGGTCGACGCGCTCGCCGGGGGAGGGGACGACCAGACCCAGGCTCGTGCCGGTGTTCACGGCCGTCCCGAAGCCGTCCGCGTACAGGTTCGTGCGTGGGTCGGGCCGTTCACTGGTGTGGTGCAGGGTCGAGCCGACCTGCGCGAGGTCCTCGTCGTGGACCTCGAAGACCGGCTCCGGGATGTAGCCCTCGTACGGGAGGTACAGGAAGTAGCCGCGGGCCGGAGAGCCGTCCGCCGGCAGTGGTTCTGCCAGCGACGACGTGTAGGTGAACAGGTACGGGTAGGCGGTGACCTCTGGCGTCGGCGTGACGTACAGCTCGAAGTCGTCGAAGGTGGTCCCGACGCCGGCGCCGTGCCGGTAGGCGTCGACGCCCGCGGCGCGCTGGTTGGGGTCGGCGGTGGGGCTGTCCACGGTCGCCTGCACGGGTTCGGCGTCGTGGGCGTCCAGGGTGAGGGTCAGGTCGCCGTCGAGGACCAGCTCGGGCAGGGCGATGAGGGCCAGGCTGCCGAGCCGTGGGTCGGCGGGGTCCGGCGTGAAGATGGTGGTGGTGAGGTCGTACATGCCGGCGGGAAGGTGCACGGTCTCGGGCTCCTCATCGGAGACGAGGATGTCGTGGACCGTCCCGGCGCCCAGGTCGCCGAGGTCGACGACCACGTGGGTCGGTTGCCCATCCCGGTCGATCGCCTCGAGCGTGAGGTCGAACGTGTCGGCCGCCTCGGCGTCGGTGGCGGCCTCCGGCTCCGCGGGCTCGTCGAGCGGCGGCAGCTCGGCCTCGGAGGCGTCGTCATAGCCCTGCTCGAGCAGCGCGGTGACGTCGAACAGCCGCGCGTCGAGGCGGCCCTCGGCGACGTCGTCGAGGGCGTCGGCCGGGATCACGCGGAGGCCGCCGTCGTCGGTGCGTCGTTGGGTGTACGCGACGCCGTCGCGGCCGTCGGCGGGCTCGACGGTGACCCGCTCCACACCGTCGAGCCCGGACCGGACGACGACCCGGTCCCCGGTGAGCAGCGTGACCGTCCGTTCCGCTGCGGCCGGCGCGGCCGTGTCGCCGGGCGGCCCCGCGGATGCGCCGTCCGGTGAGGTGTCGGCCGCGCCGGCCGCAGAGGCCGTGGCGACCAGCGCCGCGGCGGTGAGAACGGTGGCGGTGAGCCGGATCGGCCGCATCGAGTGCTCCCGGAGAGACGAGTTCTGTCGATCTCTACACGGACCGGCCCCGGACGCGGGTTGCATCCGGGGCCGGGGCCGGGGGCGAGATCAGTCGGCGGACCTGACCAGCTGGTCCGCACTCGGCGGCGCCGGCTCGTCGCGCCGGTCGCCGTGACCGGGCCACCAGGCCGCGTGCCCGATGAGCGCCGTCAGCGCCGGCGTGAAGAACATCGCCATGACGAACGCCGCGACGAAGATGCCGAACGAGATGGCGAAGCCCATGGAGACCAGCAGCGCGTTGCCGCCCAGCATGAGCGAGGCGAACGTGCCGGCCAGGATGAGCCCGGCCGCGGCGACCGTGGGGCCGGCGTGCCGGACCGCCATGGCCGCGGCGTCGCGCGGCTCGAGGCCGTTGCGCGACTCTTCGCGCAACCGGGCCACCATGAGGATGTTGTAGTCGGTGCCCAGCGCCACGACGAACAGGTAGATGTAGATGGGCAGCATGAAGATCAGCCCGTCGTCGCCCTGGATCGTCTGGAACAGCAGCACCGACGCGCCCAGCGTCGCGCCGAAGCCCAGGCCCACCGACGCCATGAGGTACCAGGGCGCGACCAGGCTGCGCAGCAGCACGGCCAGGATGACCATGATGATCAGCGCGGCCACCGGGAACACGACGGAGTAGTCGCGGTTCATGGCGTCCTGCAGGTCGACGAAGACCGACGTGGTGCCGCCGACCAGCGCTTCTGTGCCGTCGGGTGCGGCGTCGTGAGCGGTGTCGCGGAGGGGCCCGGCGACGTTGTCCATCGACGCGTCCGAGGTGGGGTCGGAGTCGAGGACCACGCTGAACGCGGCCGTGGTGCCGTCCTCGGACACCGCCGGCGGGGTGGCGACCTGCGCGACGCCGGGGGCTCCGCCGAGCGCGGTGCCGAAGTCGGCGAGGGCGGCGTCGTCGAGCCGGCTGCCGTCGGTGCTGTGCAGGAGCACCGACGTCGGGTCGGTGGCACCCGGCGGCAGGCCCTTCTGCAGCGTCTCGAGCGCCAACGACGACTCCGCCGTGGCGGGCACGCCGGTGTCGGAGAGGTCGAACGTCGGCCGGAACCCGAACGCGAACACCGCGAGCGCGGCCAGCACCAGGCCCGACACGAGGGCGAACCGGACCGGGTGCCGGCCCAGCGCGTCGCCCATGGCCCCGAACCGGGCCGCCTTCGGCTCGTTCTTCCACGCCTTGGAGGGCCAGAACACCTTCGTGCCCAGCAGCGACACGATGGCCGGGACGAGCGTGAGCGCCGCGAGCACCGTCACCGCGACCGCGATGGCCAGCGCCGGGCCGATGGAGCGGAAGATGCCCAGCGTCGACAGGACCAGCGCCATGAACGCGACGATGACCGCGCCGCCGGCCGACGCGATCGCCTCGCCGGCCCGCTCGATGCTGTGCGCCACGGCGGTCTTGCTGTCGAGGCCCTGCCGCAGCGCCTCGCGGTAGCGGAACAGGAAGAACAGGATGTAGTCGGTGCCAATGCCGTAGAGCACCACGATGAGGATGACCGTGATCGACGAGTCGGCCTGCAGGTCGAACGCCTCGTTGGCGAACGCGATGAGTCCGGTCGCCACCTGCGAGATGACGCCCACGACGATGATCGGCATGAAGGCGATGATCGGGCTGCGGAAGATGATGAACAGCAGGCCGAGGATCAGCAGGATCGTCACGATGCCGACGATCGCCTCGGCGTTCGCGGCCGCCTCCTGGGAGTCCAGGCCCTGCGCCGCGCCGCCGGTGACGCCCATGCGCAGGTCGGTGCCGTCGAGCAGCGGCTTCGCTTCTTCGCGCAGGTCGCGGACGCTGTCCATCAGCTCTTCGCCGAACGGGTTGGCGTCCTGCGCCAGGCTGATGACCGCCGTCTGCACCAGCCGGTTCTCCGACGGCGGGCTCGCCACGATGGGGCCGAACTCGGGCAGGCCCAGCTCGCCCAGCTCGCCGGAGATCTGCTCGACGGTGGCGACGTCGTCGTCGGTCAGCGCTGTGCCGTCCTCGCGGTCGAAGACCATGATGGCGGCCATGTCGGTACGGTCGGGGAACGCGTCGGCCTGCAGCTCGGCGGCCTGGATGGACTCGTAGTGGTCAGGCAGGAACTCGGCCTCGTCGGTGGTGGACGTGAGGGCGGGTGCGGTGAGGATCACGGCGACCGCCAGCACGACCCACGCGACGATGATCTGCCACGGGTGACGGGCGACATAACGGCCCAGCGAAGCAAACATGCGACCAGTATCGATGGCTGGTCTGACATCCGCCTGACACTCGGCTGACACGGCCTTTCCGCCGGGTCCGCGGAATGCGGCGGGCCGGAAGATCGAGGAGAAGGGATGTGGTGCGGGTCACAATATCCGTGGCGCCACGAAGAGTGTGACTTCGGCCATTTCCAGGCGTCGTGCGGGTGGTGTTCCGAGTTGGGCGTGCCGGTGGGGTGGCGGGGCGGGGGAGGCCGGCCGTCAGCGGCGCGACCAGCCCCGCTCGGCCTCGGTCAGCCCGCCCCAGATGCCGTACCGCTCCGGAAGGGCCGTGGAGGCCTCCCGGCACTGCTGCGCGACCGGGCAGGACGAGCAGATGTTCTTGGCGATCTGTTCCCTGGCCCGCAGGGTGCTGCCGCGACCCTCGGGATAGAAGAGATCGGTGTCCATGCCCCGGCAGGCGGCGTACGCCCGCCACGCGTCCCGCAGCTCGAACCAGTCCTCTGCGTGCGTGTTCATGTGATCGGCCAACGCGGTCATGCGGCCAGTTCCCCCTTCGCCGTCGTGTCGGGTGATCAGGTCCCTTTGATCGACAAGACAGTGGAAGGGCGCGGCTATGACGCGCCTGACGAAGAATTTCTCGAAGAATTTCTGGGCCGCGGACGAACCGGTCGAAAGGGCAGTCCGAAGGCGTTCAGAGGGGCGGAAATCAGACCGCCGCAGTCCGGCACATCCGGCCCGGAACGCAGCCCGAACGCGGCCCGGCCGTGTCTGGTGGATCTTCGGCGGCGCGACCGTCGCAGGAGTGCGTCTGCCCGCCCTTCGGGCGCTGACGGCATCGCAACGGTGCGAGATCACTGCCCCGTGTGGGGTGCGGAAACTGTTGCCACAGCGACAGCAGCGCTACACCGATCATGCTGGGATCTCACACCGACGTGGCCGAGGCGTGCACCATCGGGCCTCGACACGCCAGGGACTGCCAGGCGGATTGTCGATTCCGCGACCGGCCGCCTTTGATCATCAAGGATTGGTGGGGTCATCACCCCACCAATCCTTGACGATCATGGAAAGGTGCTGATCGAGTTGCCCTTCTCCATGACACGAGAACCGGGGCACCAACAGCGGCGGCCGATGACTGCCTGCGGACGATCCGTCAGACACGCCCTACGGCTGGATGTAGCGGAACTGCTGGTTGACCCCCTGGTGGACCGGGAAGAGGATCAGCCGGCCGTCAGCGGCCACCTGCTCGATGTCGAGGACGAAGCCGTGGTACTTCACGCTCTTGACCAACTGGCTGGACGACGTCTCGGGGTCGAGGTTCCACTGCTGGCTGTTGCTGTCGTCGCAGGCGGCAAGCACGACGGCGTCGATGGGGTGCACGCCGTCGAGGCACTGGCCCGTGGCCCGCCAGACGATGGTGCCGTCGTCGGGGACCTCCCAGCCGCGGCTGGGGGCGTCGGCGCAGTCGCCGGCGCGCGGGATGCCCTGGCCGTCGACCACGAGGCAGCGGGTGCCGTGGTCGCCGAGGTCGACCTCGAACCGGCCGGCCCGCACCACCTCGAGCGTCGCGGCGTCGGTGGTGACCGACCCGAGCTCGTTGGTGAAGACGGCGCGGTAGCGGGTGCCGTCGTCCTCGAGTGCGACACCGGTCAGCGTGAGCACGGCGTCGGAACCGGAGCCGGTGGCGTCGGGGACCGGTGTCCACGGGCCGTCGGACGACGTCGCGGACTCCCAGGCCCAGGTGCCCTCGGGGTTGGCGGAGGCGCTGGCGGTGAACTCGACGTCGGCGCCGGGCCCGACCTCGGCCGACTCGGGCTGCTCGGTGACCTCGGGCTCCCAGTGCACCGTCAGCGTGGCCGGCTCGGTCGCGGCCTCGCCGACGTCGTTGGTGAACACGGCGCGGTACTGGTAGCCGTCGCGCTCGGACCCGACGCCGGTGAGCTCGAGCGTCGACGTGACGCCCTCTTGCCGCGTGGTGGCGATGGCGGTGTCGGGCGCGTCCCACTCGCCGCCGGGCGCGCGGACCTGCCAGGTGATGGTCATGGCGTCGGGGTTGGCGACGGCCGTGGCCTCGAAGACCGCGGTGCCGCCCTCTTCGACGGTGACGCTCTGCGGGTGGGTCTCGACGGTCGGCGAGTACTGCACCGAGATGACCGCGGGCTCGGTGGTGATGGTGCCGAGCGGGTTGGTGGCCTTGACGCGGTAGGCCCGGCCGTCGAGGTCGGCCGTCGGCTCGGTGATGACCAGCGACTCGCTGGTCTCGCCGGCGAGGTCGACCCAGTCCTCCTCGGCCGGGAGCTCGTCGGCGGGGGTCTCGTCCGCCGTCGGCGCGGGCTCGATGATCTCGTCGGCGGTGCCGTCGGTGGACTCGCCCGGCACCGGGTCGGAGTAGCGGTACGGCGTGCCGCTGGTGGTCGGGGTGACCCAGAACCTCGGTCCGGAGTTCGCGGCGGTCACCGCGACCGGCTCGCCGTCGTCGCCGCCGGAGGAGCCCGCGGGCGGGTCGGCGTACTGCCACTGCAGGTCCGGCGGCGGGTTGCCCGACACCGCGACCGTCAGCGTGATGGACTCGCCCGCCACGACGACGGGGTTGGCCGGCGGCTGCTGGTCGATGACCGGAGCCTGCTCGACCGGCGGCTGGGTGGGGTCGGGCGTCGGCTCGACCGTGGGCTCGGAGCTCGGCGTCTCGGACGGCTGCGACGGCTCGACGTCGGGCTGTTCGGCCGGCGGCTCGTCGGTGTCGGGCTCTTCCTGCTCCGGCGGGTCGTCGGCGACGGGCTCGTCGGCCGGCGGCTGCGCGGGCGGGTCCTCGGGCTCTTCGGCCGGGGGCTGCGCGGGCGGGTTCTCGGCGGGCGGCTCGGCCGGCGGGTTCTCGGCCGGTGGCTCGGGCTCGGTGCTGACGATGGGCGCGGCGGCGGGAGGGTCGGCGGGGTCGTCGCCACTGGTCAGGGCCCAGGCTGCGACGGCGATGGCCGCGGCCGCGGCGGCAGCGCCACCGGCGGCCGCGAACTGCCGGGCCTGCTTGCCCCAGCTGGCCGGGTTGAGGAACGCCAGCACACCACCGCCGGCGGCGGCTCCCGCGCCGGCGGCCGCCACCGCACCGGCGGCGACCCCGGAGGCCGGGAGCAGCAGAGCGGGCCAAAGGATGCCGCGCATGTCCGACACGAGCAGCAGCAGCTCGTCGCGCCGCTCGCGGCAGTGCCCGCAAGTGGCGAGGTGGGCGCTCATCTCGCGCGTGTCGTGCGCCGACAGCGTGCCGCGGACGTACGACGCGATCTTCGGCGCGTACGGGCGGCACTCGGGCTGGACCTCGGCGGAGAGGTTGACGGCGAGGTAGGCCTGCCGCAGGCCCTCGCGAGCACGGTAGGCGAGGGCGGCGACGGCGTTCGCCGAGCTGCCCAGGGCGGGCGCCAGCGATGCCGGCGAGCGGCCCTCGATCTCGGTGTGCCAGAGCACCTGCTGCCACCGCTCGGGCAGCGTCTCGAACGCGTGCCGGACCAGCTGGCGGTCGGTGGACCGGGCCATGGCGTCGTCGGCCGTCGGCAGGATGTCGAGGATGGACGGGTCGGTCTGCGAGCCGTCGCGTTGCGAGCCGCGGTGCCGGTCGATGGCGAGGCGGCGCACCACCGTCTTGAGGTAGGGCGCGAACTCGAGGTCGGGACCGCCGCCCTCGCGCAGCCGGGTGAGCACCCGGGTGAACGCCTCGGAGACGACGTCCTGCGCCTCGTCGCTGTTGTTGGTGACGATGCGGGCGACCTTGGAGGCGTCGTCGACATGGCGACGGTACAGCTCGTCGTAGGCGCCCATGTCGCCTTCGCGCGTGCGCGCGATGAGCTGTTCGTCGCTGGCGGCGTCTGCTGGAATCGTCACCTGTTCTCGCTATCCCGGTTCCACCCAGGCAGCTCAGTCCAGGGAACCTCTCCCTGAGTGACGGTACCTGGGCGGCCTGATGGCATGATCGACATTAGCCCCCCCATACAGCCGAGTCACGAGTTCAGGCAATCTCACTCGAGAGTCCGGAACAGCGAACACGTCGACCCGCACATTTGCTGTGCTCAGTTCACCGTTTTCGACCGCCTTCGTCAAGGAGATCCGCTCGACCCGTGCCTGCGCATCGTCGGGTACGAGGGCCAGCGCCATCGTGGTGCCGACCTGGCTCAGCGTGGCCGCCGGGCGGACCCGTGATCGCAGCGCCGACGCCGCCTGCAGGATGCGGGCGATCCGCAGCCACGGACCGTCCGCCGGATCCCACCGGACCACGATCAGGACCAGCGCCGACGGCTCCACCCCGGACAGCCGGTCGAGCTCGTTGACGCGGCCGTAGAGGTAGCCCGCGGTGTGCAGTCCGGACAGCGGGTCGAGGCCGGGCGAACCCCGTTCGGCGGCGACGGCGTCGACCCACGCGTCGACCACGCGGTGCCGTGCCGTCGCGCGGGGGAGCGGGGCGCCGACGGACGCCTCGAGGACGTCCCAGAGCTCGTCCACCTCGTCCAGCAGACAGGTGAGGTCGCCCGTCGTCGCCGACCGCTCCCAGGCGAACACCGTCAGGCCCTGGGAGACGTCCTCGGGATCGGGCTCGGCCGCGCACAGCGCGTCGATCACCGCCTCGACGCCGGGCGGAGGCAGCTCCCCTGTGGTTGCCTCCGCCCGGCCCGTATCGAGAAGGGCGCCGTCGTCGTGTGCGCTCGCCGGCATCGGCCGGTCCAGCCAGGCAGCCAGCAACGATGTCGCCGGCAGGCCGTCGTGGTTGAACACCGTCATCCTCGGAACTCCCCGTTCTCGCGCACGCTTCGGTCCGACCCTTGCACCCACCACGACGGGGACCGGGCCGGATCATGACGCGGGATGGCGAAGAATTTCCCCGGACGCCGCTAGCCGCTCGCTCGGGCTGTCGGGGGCGTGTGTCAGGCTGACCCTGTGCCGGATCGTCTGGTGCGCATGACCCGTTGGCTCTCCGACGCCCGCCAGCGGCTCGCGCAGGCCGCCGCGGCCGGTCAGCAGGCCGCGCCGCCCGGTGGTGTGCCCGGCGCGCTGCCGCCCGCCGAGGGCGTCATCCCCTCGCCCGACGGCACCGTCCCGCCGTCCGCCGGACTGGTGCCGGAGCCGGTCGCGCCCGTGCCGGGACCGGTGCCGCCACCGCCCGCCGAGGTGCACGCGCCCCGGCCGCCCGACCAGCACCCGGTGCCCCGCGTCGTCCGCGACGCCGCCGACTGGAGCTGGCGGCTCATCGTCATCGCCGCGGCGGTGGCCGGCGTCGGCTGGCTCGCGTGGGAGCTGCGCGTCGTCATCTTCCCGCTCGTGGCCGGGTTGCTGCTGGCGGCCGGCCTGCAGCCGCTGGTGCGCCGCCTCTGCCTCGCCGGCTGGCGGCGCGGGCCCGCTGCCGCCGTCGTGTTCGTCGCGTTCCTGCTCGTCGTGGTCGGCTCGCTGACGCTGGTGGGCAACGCCGTCGGCGGCCAGTTCGAGGACGTCGTCGACCAGGCCGAAGAGGGCCTGCAAGAGGTCCGCAACTGGCTGGCCGGCCCGCCGTTCAGCATCGACGAGGCCCAGCTCGACGGCTACATCGACCGCGCCGTCGCGGTGTTCCAGGACGACAGCTCCGTCACCGAGCAGGCGGCCACCGCCGCCACCGTCGCCATCGAGATCCTGGTCGGGCTGGCGCTGGCGCTGTTCGCGCTGATCTTCTTCCTCTACGACGGCGAGCGCATCTGGACCTGGCTGGTGCGGCTGTTCCCGGCGCGGGCGCGGGCCCGCGCGGCGGCCGCCGGCGACGTCGCCTGGCTGACCCTCGGCCAGTACATCCGCGGGACGGTGCTGGTGGCGCTGTTCGACGCCGTCGCCATCACCGTGCTGCTGTTCATCCTGCAGGTGCCGCTGGCGCTGCCGCTCGGCGTGCTGGTGTTCTTCGGGGCGTTCGTGCCGCTCATCGGCGCGTTCGTCACCGGGACGGTGGCCGTGCTGGTCGCGCTCGTGACGCAGGGCCTGCTGATCGCCATCGTCGTGCTGGCCGGGCTCATCGTCGTCCAGCAGATCGAGAGCAACGTCTTCCAGCCGTTCATCCTCGGCCGCATGGTGCGCGTCCACCCGCTGGCCGTCGCGGTCGCCGTCGCCATCGGCACGCTGGCCGGCTCGATCATCGGCGCCATCATCGCGGTGCCGATCGTCGCGCTGGTCAACACCGTCGGCAGCTACCTCGCGTCGACGCGCGAGCAGTCCGGGCCCGCACCGCCGGGCTAGCTTTCGCGCGGCCCGCGGATCCTAGGGTCGTGGCGTGCGTGTGCGACCCGGCCCGGGCGGGCGACAAGCCAGCTTGCGCCGTCGAGCGGCATCCGTCCCATGATCATCAAGGATCGGTGGTGCCATCACCCCACCGATCCTGGATGATCATGGGGAAGTGCAGGTCTACAGTGCCGTGGACCCTGCCCTTCTCCATGATCAATCCCAGGCTGTCCATGTCGCGGCGGAGTCCGTCTGGCGCGCTCTAGCTCGACGCGATCGTGCGGAGAGCGGCGGCGAGGTCGGCGGCCGACGGCGCGCGCTCCGGGTCGATCAACCACTGCAGGACCAGGCCGTTGATGACGGCGAGGGCCAGCGAGCCGACGCGGCGCGCGGTGTCGTCGTCGAGGTCGTCGCGTTCCAGCAGGACGGCGGCGACCTCGCGGCGGGCCTGGTCGTAGGTGGCGGCGAGCTGGTCGCGCAGCTCCGGGGCGTACTCGAACTGGGCGAACGCCTGCACGCTGGCCATCGCGAGCGCCCGGTTGCCGGTGACGCCGCGGATGACGCCGTCGAGGAACGCCTCGAGCCGGTCCGCGGGCGCGTCGCCCGGCCGCGCGTCGATGGCCCGCTCGATCTCCTCGTCCCAGTCGTTGAACGAGTCGATGACGGCGGCGTTGAGCAGCGCCTCCTTCGAGCCGAAGTGG
Source organism: Jiangella mangrovi (assembly GCF_014204975.1). Lineage (NCBI taxonomy): Bacteria > Bacillati > Actinomycetota > Actinomycetes > Jiangellales > Jiangellaceae > Jiangella > Jiangella mangrovi. Next base: position 404,054 of record NZ_JACHMM010000001.1, on the reverse strand, counting down.
TAGCCGATGGAGGCGAGGTTGGTCTCGGACTCCGCGACCAGGTCGCGCGCGGTGATGTGCGCGTAGCCCTTCGTCGCCAGCAGCCGCTTCGCGCCCTCGAGCAGGTCCTCGCGGTGTCCCATGGGCCGAGTCTAGTGCCGCCCTAGACGCTCGTCATAGACATATGTTTAATACGTTCGTATAGTTCCAGGCATGACGACCACCCCCGTGCGCGCCGGCCGGCGCGAGTGGCTCGGCCTCGCCGTGCTGGCGCTGCCCGCCCTGCTCGCCTCGATGGACCTCTCGGTGCTGTCCATGGCCGCGCCGTGGCTGAGCGCCGACCTCGAGCCGTCGGGCAGCCAGCTGCTGTGGATCATGGACGTGTACGGCTTCCTCATGGCGGGGCTGCTCATCACCATGGGCTCGCTGGGCGACCGCATCGGGCGGCGCCGGCTGCTGCTGGCCGGGGCGGTCGCGTTCGGTGCGGCGTCGGTGCTCGCGGCATACGCGACGACGCCGGAGCTGCTCATCGCGGCCCGGGCGCTGCTGGTCGTCGGCCCGGTGCTGCTGCCGGAGTCGCGGGGCGACGGCGGGCCGGTGGACTGGTGGAGCGCGGTGCTGTCGCTGGGCGCCGTCCTGCCGGTGATCTACGGCGTCAAGGAGATCGCGACGCACGGGTCGGTCTCGGCTTCGGCCGTGCTGGCGGTGGCCGCCGGGCTGGTCGTCGGGGTGCTGTTCGGACGGCGGCAGCTGCGGCTGGCCGACCCGATGATCGACGTGCGGCTGTTCCGGCGGCCCGACTTCGCGGCCGCCATTGGGTCGAACGCGGTGCTGACGTTCGCGACCGGCGGCATGGGCGCGCTGGCGGTGCAGTACGTGCAGGGCGTGCTCGGGCTGCGGCCGTTCGCGGCGGCGCTGTGGATGCTGCCGACGGTCGCGGGGACGATCCTCGGCATCGCGGTGGCGAACGTGCTGGTCCGGCGGGTCCCGGCCGGTGTGGTCGTGGGCGCGGGCATGGGGGTGGCGGCGCTCGGCTTCGCCCTGGTCGCCCAGACGGTGACCCCGTCCTCGCCCGTCGGAGTCGTCATCGCCGCCTACACGGTGCTGGTGCTCGGCGTCGGCATGGCGATCAGCCTGCTCATCGACCTCGTCGTCGGCTCGGCCCCGCCGTCGCGGGCCGGCTCGGTGTCGGCGATGTCGGAGACGGCCGGCGAGTTCGGGGCGGCGCTGGGCATCGCCGTCCTCGGCAGCATCGCGACGGCCGTGTACGCGTCGGAGCTGCGCTCGATCGGCGGCGTGCCCGAGTCGGCGACGGGCAGCCTGGGCGCCGCACTGGCAGCGGGGGAGTCCGTGGCGGCCGCGCGGGCGGCATTCACGCACGGCTTCACGGTGACGGCGACCGCCGGGGCCGGGCTGCTCGCCGCCGTCGCCGTCGTCGCCGGGGTGATCCTCACCCGCCGCCGACTCCGGTGAGCGGAGGCGGGCGCTACTGCTCGACGCGGCCGATGTGGGCGAGCACCTCGTTGTGGAGGCGGCCGTTGGTGGCGAGGGCGTCGGGGCCCAGCGGGCCGGGGACGCCGTCGAGACCGGTGAAGCGGCCGCCCGCCTCCTCGACCACGATGGACGGGGCGGCCATGTCGTGCAGGGCCAGCTCCGGCTCCGTCGCGATGTCGACCGCGCCGTCGGCGAGCAGCATGTAGGACCAGAAGTCGCCGTAGGCGCGGGTGCGCCAACAAGCCCGGGTGAGGTCGAGGAACGCCGGGAGCTGCCCGCGGTCCTCCCATCCGCTCAGCGACGAGTACGAGAGCGACGCCTGCTCCAGCGTGGCGACGTCGGACACCCGGCAGCGGGTCGCCGACGACAGCGAGCGGCCGGTGTAGGCGCCCGTGCCGCGCGCCGCCCACCAGCGCCGCTGCAGCGCCGGGGCCGACACCACGCCCGCGACCACCTCGTCCTCGACCATGAGCGCGATCAGCGTGGCCCAGACGGGGACCCCGCGCAGGTAGTTTTTGGTGCCGTCGATGGGGTCGATGACCCAGCGGCGCGCGCCGTAGCCGCCGGCGCCGAACTCTTCTCCGACGACGGCGTCACGCGGGCGGGCGCGCCCCAGCGTCCGCCGGATGGCCTCCTCGGTCGCCTTGTCCGCGTCGGTGACGGGGGACTGGTCGGCCTTGGTCTCGATGCGCAGGTCAGCGGCCCGGAACCGCGACATCGTCTGCGAGTCGGCGTCGTCGGCCAGGACGTGGGCGAAGCGGAGGTCGTCGTCATGGGCCACGATCGGCCAACCTACACGGTAGGGGTGTCCGGCGGGTACTGGCGGATGCGGGCCGATCCGCGCCGCCGAAGACCCGCCGGACACCCCTTAGTCGCCGGCCTGGCGGTCACGGCTGCCCAGCAACCGGCGGTACGACGCCAGCCGGTCGGGGTCGACGCGCCCCGCGGCGAGCGCGAGATCGAGGGCGCACTCGGGCTCGCCGTCGGCGTGCGTGCATCCCCGCGGGCACTCCTCGGTCTCTGCGGCGAGGTCGGGGAAGGCGAGGATGAGGCGGTCGGGGTCGACGTGCGCCAGCCCGAACGAGCGGATGCCCGGCGTGTCGATGACCCAGCCGCCGCCGGGCAGCGCCAGCGCGACCGCGCTGGTGGAGGTGTGCCGGCCGCGCCCGGTGACGACGTTGACCTGACCCGTCGCCCGGTCGGCCCCCGGCACCAGCGCGTTGACGACCGTCGACTTGCCGACGCCGGAGTGCCCGACCAGGACGGTCACGCGGTCGTGCAGGTGCTCGACGACCTCGGCGACGTCGGCCTCCTCGGTGCCGTCCGGGCGGCGGGTGACGACGGCGGGCACCTGCAGCGGAGCGTACGTCGCGAGCAGCGGCGCGGGGTCGGCGAGGTCGGCCTTCGTGATGCACAGCAGCGGCTCGATGCCGGCGTCGAACGCCGCCACGAGCGCGCGGTCGATGAGGCGGGGCCGCGGCTCGGGGTCGGCGACGGCGGTGACGATCATCAGCTGGTCGGCGTTGGCGACGATGACCCGCTCGACCGGATCGTCGTCGTCGGCGGTGCGCCGCAGCACCGTCGAGCGCTCCTCGACCCGCACGATGCGCGCCAGCGTGCCGGGAGCGCCGGACACGTCGCCGACCAGGCCCACGTGGTCGCCGACGACGACGGCCTTGCGGCCCAGCTCGCGTGCGGTCATGGCCGTCAGCGTCAGATCGTCGAGCACACAGGTGTAGCGGCCGCGGTCGACGGCGATGACCAGCGCCGGCCGGGCGTCGGCGTGCGCCGGGCGGAGCTTGCTGCGTGGACGCGAACCGCGTCCGGGGCGGACCCTGACGTCCCCCTCGTCGTAGGACGAGGCGGCGGTCCGCCGGGCCATCACGCGGCCGGCTCCGCATCGGAGCCCAGCAACCGGGCCCACATGCCGGGGAAGTCGGCGAGGGTCTTCGACGTGGTCGCGATGTCCTCGACCTGGACGCCCGGCACCACCAGCCCGAGGACGGCGCCCGCCTGGGCCATGCGGTGGTCGGCGTAGGTTTGGAACACCCCGGCGCGCAGCGGCACCGGCCGGATGACCAGGCCGTCCTCGGTCTCTTCGACGTCGCCGCCCAGCCCGTTGATCTCCGCGGCCAGCGCGGCCAGCCGGTCGGTCTCGTGGCCGCGCAGGTGGGCGATACCACGCAGGTGCGACGGCGACCCGGCGACGGCGGCCAGCGCGGCCAGCACGGGGGTCAGCTCGCCGACGTCGTGCAGGTCGGCGTCGAGACCGTGGACCGCGCCGGTGCCGCGGACCGTCAGCACGCCGTCGCCGGACAGCGCGACGTCGGCGCCCATGCGGGCGAGGAGGTCGCGCAGGTCGTCGCCCGGCTGCGTCGTCGCCGCCGGCCAGCGCGGCACCCGCACCGTCCCGCCGGTGAGCAGCGCGGCGGCGAGGAACGGCGCGGCGTTGGAGAGGTCGGGCTCGATGACGGTGTCCAGGGCCCGGACGGGACCAGGCTCGACCCGCCAGGTGTCCGCCACGGAGTCGTCGACCTCGGCCCCGCGCTCGCGCAGCATGGCCACCGTCATGTCGATGTGCGGCTGCGACGGGACCGGCTCGCCGTCGTGGTGGACGGTGATGCCCTTGTCGTAGCGGGGCGCTGACAGCAGCAGCCCGCTGACGAACTGCGACGACGCCGACGCGTCGATGGTGACCGGGCCGCCGGCGACCGCTCCGGTGCCGGCGACGGTGAACGGCAGCACGCCGCGGCCGTCGTCGTCGACGCTGACGCCCAGCGCCCGCAGCGCGTCGAGCACGATGTCCATGGGCCGCTTGCGGGCCTGCGGGTCGCCGTCGAAGCGGACGTCGCCGTCGGCCAGCGCGGCCAGCGGCGGGACGAACCGCATGACGGTGCCGGCCAGCCCGGTGTCGACGGCGACCCCGCCGGTGACCGCCGCCGGGGTGACGTTCACGCCGTCGTCGACCGGGTCGATGACGATGCCGAGCGTGCGCAGGGCGTCGATCATGAGCCGGGTGTCGCGCGCGAGCAGCGGATACCGGACCCGGGACGGCCCGTCGGCGAGCGCGGCGAGGATGAGCGCGCGGTTGGTGATGGACTTGGAGCCGGGCAGCTCGATGGTGGCGTCGACCGGCGTGACGGCGGTCGGTGCAGGCCAGAGCGGGGCGGAGGTGTCGGTCATCGGGCACCCAGCCTATCGGGTGCCCGACGACCGCAGCCGTCCGAACTAGCTGTTGTCCACCCAGTCGAAGGTCTTGGTGACGGCCTTCTTCCACGTGCGGTAGATCTTCTCGCGGTGGGCCTCGTCCATGTTCGGGTCCCACTGCTTGTCCTGCGCCCAGTTGGTGCGGATGTCGTCCTCGCTGTTCCAGAACCCGGTGGCGAGGCCGGCCGCGTACGCCGCGCCCAGCGCCGTCGTCTCCGCGACGACCGGCCGGATGACCGGGACGCCGAGGATGTCGGCCTGGAACTGCATGAGCAGCTCGTTCGCCACCATGCCGCCGTCGACCTTCAACGACGTCAGGGCCACGCCGGAGTCGGCGTTCATGGCGTCGATGACCTCGCGGCTCTGGAAGGCCGTGGCCTCCAGCACCGCGCGGGCGATGTGGCCCTTGTTGACGAACCGGGTGAGCCCGACGATCGCCCCGCGGGCGTCGGACCTCCAGTACGGCGCGAACAGGCCCGAGAACGCCGGGACGAAGTACGCCCCGCCGTTGTCCTCGACACCGCCGGCCAGCGCCTCGATCTCGGGTGCGGACCCGATGATGCCGAGGTTGTCGCGCAGCCACTGCACCAGCGAGCCGGTGACCGCGATCGAGCCCTCGAGCGCGTAGATGGCGTCGTTGTCGCCGATCTTGTAGCAGACGGTGGTGAGCAGGCCGTTCTCGCTCATCACCTTCTCCGTCCCGGTGTTCAGCAGGACGAAGTTGCCGGTGCCGTAGGTGTTCTTCGCCTCGCCCGGCGACAGGCAGGCCTGGCCGAACGTGGCCGCCTGCTGGTCGCCGAGGATGCCGGCGACCGGCACTCCGCCGAGCGCGCCGCGCTCGCGGATGTTGCCGTACACCTCCGAGGACGACCGGATCTCCGGGAGCATCGACACCGGGATGCCCATGTCGGCCGCGTGGTCCTCGGCCCACGACAAGGTGTCGAGGTCCATCAGCATGGTCCGCGAGGCGTTGGTCGGGTCGGTGTAGTGCAACCCGCCCTCCGGCCCGCCCGTGGCGTTCCACAGCACCCAGGTGTCCATGTTGCCGAACAGCAGGTCGCCGGCCTCGGCCTTCGCCCGGGCGCCGTCGACGTTGTCGAGGATCCACTTCACCTTCGGACCGGAGAAGTAGGTCGCGAGCGGCAGCCCGGTCCGGGCGCGGTACCGGTCCGGGCCTCCGTCCCGGCCGAGCTCGTCGACGATGCGGTCGGTACGCGTGTCCTGCCAGACGATCGCGTTGTAGACAGGCTTGCCCGTCGTCTTGTCCCACACCACCGCCGTCTCGCGCTGATTCGTGATGCCGACGGCGACGATGTCGCTGGTGACGAGATCCTTCTTCGCCAGCGCCCCCGCGCAGACCTGACGCGTGTTCTGCCAGACCTCTTCCGGATCGTGCTCGACCCAGCCGGCCTGCGGGAAGATCTGCTCGTGCTCCCGCTGGTCGACGGAGACCACCCGGCCGGAGTGATCGAAGATCATGCACCGGGTGGACGTCGTGCCCTGGTCGATGGCGGCTACGTACTGACTCATCCCCTTCTCCTCACATCGTCGTACGGGGCAGGCAGTGCCCGGGTCGGGCGATCAGTAGACGGCCTTGGCCAGCAGAGCGCCGAGGATGCCGCCGATGATCGGGCCCACCACGGGAACCCAGGAGTACCCCCAGTCGCTCGAGCCCTTGCCCGGAATGGGCAGCAGCGCGTGCGCGATGCGGGGGCCCAGGTCGCGGGCCGGGTTGATGGCGTAGCCGGTCGGGCCACCGAGAGAGGCGCCGATGCCGACGACCAGGAGGGCGACGGGCAGCGGACCGAGGTCGACCGGAGAGTTGCCGAACGACAGGATGACGAAGAGCAGGACGAACGTGCCCACGACCTCCGTCAGCGTGTTCCAGACGGGATTGCGGATCTGCGGGCCGGTCGAGAACACGGCGAGCTTCTTGGCCGCGTCCTCCTCGACGTCGAAGTGCTGCTTGAACGCCACCCAGGCGACGACGGCGCCGACGAACGCACCCGCGAACTCACCGAGCAGGTAGGCAGGAACGTCCGACCACTCGGTCGTGCCCTCGACTGCCAGGCCGATGGTCACGGCGGGGTTGATGTGAGCGCCGGAGTCGAACGCCACGTACACACCGGCGAAGACGGCAAGGCCCCAGCCGAAGTTGATGAGCAGCCAGCCGCCGCCCAGTCCTTTGCTCCGGTCCAGGATGGCGGTGGCGACCACACCGCAGCCCAGCAGCGTCAGCATCGCGGTGCCGAGGAACTCGCTCTGGAAGATGTCGCCGAAACTCAGGTCCATGTGAACCTCCGCTTCCGTTGACGACAACGGCCGTGGCGTCCCCGGTGTCCCGGCTGGTCTCGGCAACGTTGCCAAGGGTCCCTTCGGAACTTACTGGTGCGTAGAGCAACTGTCTACGTCCTCCGGGATCAGAGCGGGTAGCGTGTTGTGGGGTGCCGCTGACGGTCGCGTCGACATGTCGCACCTGGGCGGCATTTGAGCCGATTCATGCTCGCTGAGCTGCAAGGAGACGTGATCGACGTGACCGGTGACACGGAGCGGGCCGGGGCCGTCCCCGGCGCGAGCAGCCGGCTGGGACCCGAGGCTCGGAAGGAGAGCTGGGACCGCCTGGGCACGGAGCACTTCGACGTCGTCGTCATCGGCGGGGGCGTGGTGGGCAGCGGTGCGGCGCTCGACGCCGTCACCCGCGGCCTGCGGGTCGCCCTCGTCGAGGCGCGCGACTTCGCCGCCGGCACCTCCAGCCGGTCGAGCAAGCTCTTCCACGGCGGCCTGCGCTACCTCGAGCAGTTCGAGTTCGGGCTGGTGCGCGAGGCGCTGCACGAGCGCGAGCTCATGCTCACCCGCATCGCGCCGCACCTGGTCAAGCCGGTCAGCTTCCTGTACCCGCTGAAGCACCGCTGGTGGGAGCGGCCCTACACCGCCACCGGCCTGCTCATGTACGACACCATGGGCGGCGCCCGCTCGGTGCCGGGGCAGAAGCACCTCACGCGGGCCGGCGCGCTGCGGCTGTTCCCCGGGCTGCGCCACGACGCGCTCATCGGCGGCGTCCGCTACTACGACGCCCAGGCCGACGACGCCCGGCACACCCTCACCGTCGCCCGCACGGCCGCCCACTACGGCGCCGTCGTCCGCTCGTCGACCCAGGTCATCAACTTCCTGCGCGAGGCCGACCGCATCACCGGCGTGCGCATCCGCGACGTCGAGACCGGTGTCGAGCAAGAGGTCACCGCCGACGTCGTCGTCAACGCCACCGGCGTGTGGACCGACGAGATGCAGCGCACGGCCGGCACCCGCGGCCGGTTCCGCGTGCGCGCCAGCAAGGGCGTGCACATCGTGGTCCCGCGCGACCGCATCGCCGCCGAGAGCGGGCTGATCCTGCGCACCGAGAAGTCGGTGCTGTTCGTCATCCCGTGGCGCAACCACTGGATCATCGGCACCACCGACACCGACTGGAACTTCGACCTCGCGCACCCGGCCGCCACCAAGGCCGACATCGACTACATCCTCGAGCACGTCAACACCGTCCTGGCCACCCCCATCACCCACGACGACATCGAGGGCGTGTTCGCGGGGCTGCGGCCGCTGCTGGCGGGCGAGAGCGAGCAGAGCTCCAAGCTGTCGCGCGAACACGCCGTCGCCCGCCCGGCGCCCGGCATGGTCGCCATCGCCGGCGGCAAGTACACGACCTACCGCGTCATGGCCAAAGACGCCATCGACGCCGCCCGCGAGGACCTCCGCGGCTGGATCCGCCCGTCCATCACCGACAAGGTGCCGCTGGTCGGCGCCGACGGCTACCACGCCCTGGTCAACCAGGTCGACCGGCTGGCCGAGGAGCACGGCCTGCACCCGCACCGGCTGCGCCACCTGCTCGACCGCTACGGCTCCATGGTGCACGAGCTGCTCGCCCTCGCCGACGGCCGGCCCGAGCTGCTGCAGCCCATCCCCGGCGCCGCCGACTACCTGCAGGTCGAGGTCGTCTACGCCGTCACCCACGAGGCCGCCCTGCACATCAGCGACGTGCTGACGCGGCGCACCCGGGTCAGCATCGAGTACCCGCACCGCGGCCTCGAGTCCGCCGAGCCCGTCGCCCGGCTCATGGCCGAGACCCTCGGCTGGGACGAGGCGACCATCGCCCGCGAGGTCGACGTCTACCGCAAGCGGGTCGAGGCTGAGCGCGCCTCCCAGACCGAGCCCGACGACCAAGCGGCCGACGGCGTCCGCTCCGCCGCGCCCGAGTTCCGCCCAGGAGTCGCCGAGCCGGTCGGCTGAGTTTCTGAGGTTCGGCGGTGGGGTCCGAGCGTTGGTCGGGCCCCTGCTGTTCGATTGTCGAGGGCGCGGCGGTGCGCCTCAAGTCCGCGCGACTCGGGGTCGGGTCGCTGCTGTGGTGGGGGCGCTTGGACTTGACCCGCACCGCCGCGCCCTCGCCTCTCACAGCACCAGGGCCCCCTCCCCAAAATGGCCCCGGCCCTTGGTCCCGCTGTGGTCCAGTTTCCCCGGCCGCCCACTGTTGATCATGGAGAGGAGCGGCTTTCGGGCCGCGTTTGACCCGCCCTTCTCCATGATCATCGGCGATCGCCGGCGCTATGGCGCCAGAGATCGTCGATGATCACGGGTGGAGGCTCGGCGGGTGACCACCAGCCAGACGGCGACGGCGCAGATCGCGAAGCCGAGGGCGGTGCGCAGGCCGACGGACTCGCCGAACATCGCCCACGCCCAGACGGTGGTCGTCGGCGGGGTGAGGTAGAGCAGGCTGCTGACCCGGGTCGCTCCGCCGCGCCGCAGCACCAGCAGGTACGCCCCGTATCCGCACGCGGTCGACAGCACCAGCACCCACGCGACCGACCACCAGAACCCGGCGCTCCCGGGCGCGTACAGCCGCCCGAACACCGCCGCCTCGGCCGAGAACGCCACCGCAGCGACCGTCACGTGCACCGTCAGCGACACCGGGAGCCCGCCGGCCGGGCGCCAGCGCTGCTCGAGCACCGTCCCGGCGGACAGCGCGAGCATGCCGCCGACCGGCAGCAGGTAGATCCAGGCCTGCCCGCCGGACCCGATGTCGCCGGACACGACGACGGCGACCCCGGCCAGTCCCAGCCACAGGCCGGTCTGCGCCCGCCGGCTCACCGTCTCGCCGAGGACCCGGCGGGCCGCCGTCGCCACGACCAGGGGCTGCAGCGCGGCGATCAGCGCGGTCGTCCCGGCGGGGGTGCCGAGCCCGATGCCGCCGGTGACGCCGCCCAGGTACAGCACCTGTGAGAACAGTCCGACGACGGCGTGCCGGCGCAGTTCGGCGCGCCGCACCCGGAGCAGTCGCGCCCCGACCACCGGCAGCAGGATGGCCGCGGCGATCAGGTAGCGCCAGGACAGCAGCGTGTCGGCCGGCGCGTACTCGACTCCGAGCCGCGACCCGATGAACCCCGAGCTCCAGAAGACGACCAGCCCGGCGGCGGCCGCGACGTCCACGGTCGACGTGCGCGGGGCCGTGCGCTCAGCAGCGATCTCCGTCATGCCGGCGATGTAAACATACCGGTCGGTATACTGTCAGTGTATGGTCCGTCAGCGCTCCACCGAGCTCACCCCGGCCGGGGTGAGGCTGCTCGACGCCGCGAGCGAGCTGTTCTACCGGCACGGCATCCGGGCGGTCGGCGTCGACGCCATCGCCGACGCCGCCGGCACCACGAAGAAGACGCTCTACGACCGGTTCGGCTCGAAGGACGCGCTGGTGGCGCTGTACCTGGGCCGCCGCTTCGAGCGCTCGCGCGCGTTCACCGCCGCCTACCTCGACGAGCACGCGCCCGAGGCGGGCCCGGACCGCGTGCTGGCGGTCTACGACGCCCTGGCCGAGTGGCAGGCCGGCGAGGAGCGCGGCTGCGCGTTCGTCAACGCGTACGCGGAGATCGGCGGGACGGAGCACCCGGGCGTCGCGGTGATCCGGGCCGAGAAGGACTGGATCCGCGACCTCTACGTCCTCGTAGTCACCGAGGCCGGCGTCGACGACCCCGAGCGGGCGGCCGAGCTCGGCCTGCGGCTGGCCCTCCTGCACGAGGGCGCCCTGGTGACCATGACGGCCGGCGGCGTCCCCGATGCGATCGTGCACGCCCGCGCGGCCGCGGCCGACCTGGTGGAGATCGCTCTCAGGGGCTGACGCGGTGCTGCACCGACGTGATGCCGGCCTTGGCCCGCCCGGCCCGGACCTTGGCCCGCCCGGCGGTGACCTGGGCGGCCATGCGGGCCTCGCGCTTGGCCGTCTTGGTGGCCCGCTTGGCGTCCTTGGCGGCGCGCCGGGCCCGCCACGACAGCCCCGGCTTGCCCTCGGTGTCGACGGCGGCCAGCAGCAGCCCGCCGGCGATGCCGGCGTTCTTCATGGCCTGGACGCGCTGGGCGTTGCGCTGGTCGGGGTCCTCGATCGTCCAGAACGGGTGCCCGGCGACCGTGGTCGGCAGCAGCGAGGCGAGCAGGGTGGCCGAGGCCAGCCGCGGCATGCGGCCGGTGGCCAGCGCGAGCCCCGCGCCGACCTGGATGCCGGCGTTGATGCGCACCAGCGTCTTGGGGTCGGTGGGCAGCTGCGGCACCCGCTTCTGCAGCGTGGGGCCGAACCGGTCGGTGAAGTTGGTGGCCGCCGGAAGGTTGGTCTCCGGGTCGCGGAGCGCCTTGGCGCCCTGCACGACGAAGATCGACGCGAGCATGGGGCGGGCGATCATGCGGACGAGGCTCATACCTCTTGACTACCACGAATCCGCTCGTCTACACGCGTGGGCGCCCCAACACGCGCGTGACTGTCACCGGCTGGTGCCAGGATGGAGGCATGTGCGGACGGTACGCGGTCAGCCAGAGCGCCGACGACCTCGCCGACGAGTTCGGCGTCGACAACGCCGAGGTGCGCGAGCGCCTCGACCCCGACTGGAACGTCGCGCCCTCGAAGCAGGTCTACGCCGTCGTCACGCGCGGGAAGAAGGACGAGCCCGAGGTGCCGCCGACGCGCCGGCTGCGGACGTTGCGCTGGGGCCTGGTGCCGTCGTGGGCCAAGGACCTCTCCATCGGCAACAAGCTGATCAACGCCCGGGTCGAGACCGCGGCCGAGAAGCCGGCCTTCCGCAAGGCGTTCGCCGCCAGGCGCTGCATCCTGCCGGCCGACGGCTTCTACGAATGGCGTGGCGAGAAGGGCGACAAGCAGCCGTTCTTCATCCACCCCAAGGACGGCTCGCTGGCCATGGCCGGGCTGTACGAGATCTGGCGCGACAAGAGCAAGCCCGAGGACGCCGACGACGCGTTCGTGTGGTCGGTGGTCATCCTCACCACCGACGCCACCGACGACGTCGGGCAGATCCACGACCGCATGCCCATGCTCGTCGAGCCCGACCACTGGGAGCGCTGGCTCGACCCCGCCAACACCGACGCCGACGACGTGACGGCGCTGCTGTCGCCCGCCGTCCCCGGCATCCTCGACGCCTACCCGGTGTCCACCGACGTCAACAAGGTCGGCAACAACGGCCCGCACCTCGTCGAGCCGGTGGACCTCTGATGGCCCCGGTCCGCACCACCGTCGCCACGCCCATCGGCGAGGCCGCGTTCTGGACCGACGCCGCCGACGAGCCGCGGCTGCGACTGGTGCTCGGGCACGGCTCCGGCGGGGGACCCAAGGCGGCCGACCTCGAGGCGCTCTCACGCGCCCTGCCCGCCGACGGCGTCACCGTCGTCCGGTTCGAGCAGCCCTGGCGCCTGGCCGGCAAGAAGGTCGCGCCGCGCCCGCCGGTGCTCGACGAAGCCTGGCTGGCGGCCCTCGCGACGCTGCCGCGCGACGTGCCGCTGGTGCTCGGCGGGCGCAGCTCCGGGGCCCGGGTCGCCTGCCGCACCGCGGCGGCCCTCGACGCGGCCGCCGTCGTCTGCCTCGCGTTCCCGCTGCACCTGCCCGGCAAGCCGCAGGCCTCGCGGGTCGACGAGCTGACCGGCGCGGCCGAGAAGTTGCCGGTGCTCGTCGTGCAGGGCGAGCGCGACACGTTCGGCGGCCCGGGCGAGTTCCCCGACGGACCGCACCGGCTGGTCACCGTGGCCGCCGCCGACCACGGCATGCGCGTGCTCAAGGGTCATTCGCAGCGCGAGGCGCTGGACCTCGTGGTCGACTCCGTGCGGTCGTTCCTGGCCCCGCTCGGGGAATGAAGCGCACCCCGTCACCGTTCAAGCCATCGCAACGACCGATGCTTGGAGGTTCGGCTGACTGTGAGTGCTACCTGCTTGGAGCGACCGGCGCTCGACGGCGTGGGACGCGACGGCCACGAGGCGTGGAACTCGACCGCGCCGGTAGACTTGTCGGTGATGACAGTTCAGGAGAGTGACGAGCAGCGCACGCAGCGCTTCGAGCGCGATGCGTTGCCGTACCTCGACCAGTTGTACTCCGCCGCCCTGCGCATGACGCGCAACGCCAGCGACGCCGAGGACCTGGTCCAAGAGACGTTCGCGAAGGCCTACGCCTCGTTCCACCAGTTCAAGGAGGGAACGAACCTCAAGGCGTGGCTCTACCGCATCCTGACCAACACGTTCATCAACACGTACCGGAAGAAGCAGCGCGAGCCGCAGCAGAGCGCCACTGAAGAGATCGAGGACTGGCAGATGGCGCGGGCCGAGGCACACACCTCGACCGGCCTGCGCTCGGCCGAGGCCGAGGCGCTCGCCCACCTGCCCGACTCCGACGTGAAGAACGCGTTGCAGGAGATCCCCGAGGAGTTCCGCATCGCGGTCTACCTCGCCGATGTCGAAGGCTTCCCCTACAAGGAGATTGCCGACATCATGGGCACACCCATCGGCACGGTGATGTCCAGGCTGCACCGTGGCCGCCGTCAGCTGCGCGGGCTGCTCGAGGACTACGCCCGCGAGCGTGGGCTGGTGCCGAAGGTCACTCAGGAGGTCGGAGGATGAGCTGCAACGACGACGAAGTCGACTGCGCTGAGGTTCTCGATCGGGTCTACGTCTTCTTCGATCGCGAGCTCGACGACCGCACCCTGACGTACGAAGAGATCAAGGCCCACCTGGACGACTGCCAGCCGTGCCTGTCCACGTACGACATCGAGCGCGTCATCCGCGAGACGCTGGCCCGCGCCTGCGGCTGCGATCACGCTCCCGACGAGCTGCGGCTGAAGATCCGCGCCCGCATCCAGGAGGTCCGGGTGCAGATGACCCGGACGCCCTGACACAGACGTCGCACAGCCGAGAGCCCCGGCCCTGCCATCGCAGGTGCCGGGGCTCTCGTCGTTTCTACGCGCCTCAGGAGTTGGGGCGCTTGCCGTGGTTGGCGGCGCTCTTCTTGCGCGAACGGCGCTTGCGTGCCTTCTTGCCCATGGCGAGCCGGCTCCTTCCGGGATCGGTGTGCTGCTGGCGGGCGAACCGCCGGGGTCCGCGCCGACGGGCGAGCCGTCAGGCGGTGACGCGCGGCGTTTCCGGCGCTGTACCGGCGGTCGCGTCGCCGTCCATTGTCGCATGTCCGGCGGACGGTTCCGGCTGGGGCGGTCGCGGCGGCGCCGTGGGACGGGGGCGGGCCGGACGGGGTCCGCCCGGCTGCCGCTGGGGGCGCTGCTGGGGCCGGGTCGCGGCACCCGCGCGGACGGAGGCCGCCGCCGTCCGCCGTCCCGTCATCGCGGTGGCCAGCGCCGCCGCCACGCCCGCCGCGACCGCGAGGTCGCCCGGGCTGACCGCCTCGGGCCGGGGCGGGAACGCGACCGGGATGGTCTTGCCCAGCCAGGGGAGTCGCGTGGTGTCGTCGACGACGGTGACGCGGCCGGCCTCGGTGTGCTCGGCGACGGTGGTCTCGACGCCGGCCCGCTGCTGCGCGTCGGCCGACACCGGCATGCCGCCGTTGAGCAGGATGACCAGCCCGTTCGCGGCCAGGCCGAGCGCCACCAGCCGGGCACCGTGGTAGCTGCGGTTGAGCCAGGCGTAGAAGCCGAGCGTGAACCAGCACAGCGCCGTCATGACCGGCAGCAGCGGCTCCCAGACCCAGCTGCCGGCGACGCCGACGGCGTAGGCGCCCAGCGCCGTGAGGATGAGCCGGCTGCGCACCGGCGGCCGTTCGCCCAGCCGGCGCAGCCGCCCACCTCGTGCGTACCCCGCCACCAGGCCGGCGGCCAGGGCGAGCAGGAGCAGCGCCATATCATCCATCCTGACCCGCTCCGGCGCCGAACGGACGGACGCCACGCCCGCGAGCCTGCGGGTTCGTGGTGGAATGCACGTCAACGGCGAGAGGAGTCAGCACGTGGCAGAGTCGGTGGCCGCCGAGATGGTGGCCAATGTCCACTCCGTGGCGGTATCCGTGGGTGACCAGGTCGATGCCGGGGCGACCCTGCTGGTCCTGGAGTCCATGAAGATGGAGATCCCGGTGCTGTGCGAGGACGGCGGGCTGGTGTCCGAGGTGAAGGTCGGGCCCGGCGACGTCGTCCAGGAGGGCGACGTGCTGGTCGTCATCTCGTGACGGCGCTGACGCCGGGCCTCGCTGCCGCGGAGTCGCACACCGTCACCGAGGTCGACACCGCACTGGCGGTGGGCTCCGGCGACGTGCCCGTGCTGGCGACGCCGCGGCTGGTGGCGTGGATGGAGGCCGTGACCGTGGCCGCCGTCGACGCTGCCTTGGCCGACGGCGACACCACGGTCGGGACGCGGATCGAGGTGGATCACGTCGCGGCGAGTCCGCTCGGCGCCCTCGTGGAGGTGCGCTGCGAGCTGACCGCCGTCGACGGGCGGACCCTGCGGTTCTCCGTCGCCGCGTTCGACGGCGACGGCGAGCCCGTGGGTCGTGGGACCGTCACCCGCGCCGTCGTGGGGCGCGAGCGGTTCCTCGCCCGCTGGAGTCAGCGGGCGTAAGGGTGAGTCGGCAGGGACGGGGACCACTCGTCCTCGGCCCGCGGGAGCGGGTCGTGCCGAGGGCCACCGTCCGAGACCGTCCAGCGGGCCGCGTAGACCGCGGCGGCGATCGCGACTGCCAGGAGAAGAACGATGTAAGTGCTCATGGCAGTAATTCTGCTACCACCGGGATCCTGCCACCAGTGGCAGGACTGCCAGCAGGCATCGACTTCCTGCCAGACTTCTGGCACACTGGCGGAATGCTGCGAAATGTCGCTGTCGCGGTGCTCGACGGGGTCGCCCCGTTCGAGCTCGGCGTGCTCTGCGAGGCGTTCGGCGTCGACCGGTCCGACCAGGGCCTGCCGACCATGGACTTCGACCTGTGCGGCCCGTCCCAGCAGGTCAGGACGTCCATGGGCTTCGGGCTGGTCATCGAGCACGGGCTCGACCGGCTCGAGTCTGCCGACCTCATCGGGGTGCCGGCCATGCCTCGCAACGACGCCTATCCGGGCGAGCTGCTCGAGGCGCTGCGGGCGGCGGTCGACCGCGGGGCGCGCGTGCTGTCGGTCTGCTCCGGGGCGTTCGTGCTCGGCCAGGCCGGCCTGCTCGACGGCCGCCACTGCACCACGCACTGGATGTACAGCGGCGAGCTGGCCGCCCGGTTCCCCGAGGCCAAGGTCGATCCCGGCGTGCTCTACGTCGACGACGACCCCGTCATCACCAGTGCCGGTACGGCCGCCGGACTCGACGCCGCGCTGCACATCTGGCGCAAGGAGTTCGGCGCCGACGTCGCCGCCATGGTGGCCCGCCGCATGGTCGTCCCGCCGCACCGCGACGGCGGCCAGGCCCAGTTCATCGAGGCGCCCATCCGGGCCACGCCGGCCCGCACGCTGGCCACCGTCGTCGACTACATGACCGCGCACCTCGACCAGGACCTCACCGTCGACGACCTCGCCGCGCTGGCGAACATGTCGCCGCGGACGTTCGCCCGGCGGTTCCGCGCCGAGACCGGCACCACGCCGTACGAGTGGCTGCTGACGGCCCGGCTGGCGGCGGCGCAGCGCATGCTCGAGCGCGGCGACGACGTCGTCGAGACGGTGGCTGCCCGGGCCGGGTTCGGCACGGCCGCGGCCATGCGCCATCACTTCGCGAAGCGGCTGGGCACCACGCCCCAGGCATATCGGGCGGCGTTCTGCGATCGTCGTCCCGGTGAGTTGGCGTCCTAGGGACGGGTCTCGGCGGCGGGGCCGGTGGATGCTGCGCCGGCTCCGCTACGCGGCGGTGAAGCATGCCGCGGGCGCTCTTGACGCCGGCTCCGCATCCACCGGCCCCGCCACCTGGTCAGCCCTGGTTGCGTTCTCGGTGTCGGCTCCGCTCTCAAATGCCGGTGGTGGAGCGGGGGTAGGCGATCTTCGGGTCGCACTGGACGTTGACGAGGTACGGCACACCGGCGTCGAACGCGCGGCGCAGCGCCGGGCCGATGTCGCCGGGCTCCGTCACGGTCTCGCCGGCGCCGCCCAGGGCCTCGACGACGACGTCGTAGCCGGTCTCGGGGCGAAGGTTGGCGGCGACGTCGTAGCCGTACAGGAACTGCATGGGGTGCTTCTCGAGGCCCCACGCGCCGTTGTTGCCGACGACCATGACCACCGGCAGGTCGTGCCGGACCAGGGTGTCGACGTCCATGAGCGACATGCCGGCCGCGCCGTCGCCGTAGAGCAGCACGACCTGGCTGTCGGGCCGGGCCAGCCGGGCAGCGGCCGCCGCACCCGCGCCGGCCCCGAGGCAGCCGTACGGGCCGGGGTCGAGCCAGCAGCCGGGGCGGCCGGGCTCGATCAGCTTGCCCGCCCACGAGACGAAGTCGCCGCCGTCGCCGATGACCACGGCGTCGTCCTCGAGCACCCGGTTCAGCTCGCCGTAGACGCGGGCCGGGTGGATCGGCTCGCCCTCGGACGCCAGCAGTGGGGCGTCGCGCTCGACGGCGGCCGCGGCCTGGTCGCGGAGGCCGTTGGCCCAGTCGTCCCAGCGCCGGGTGGCTCGCAGTGCGTGCAGGATGCCGTCGAGGACGAGCGAGAGGTCGCCGGCCGCGCTGGCCGTGAGCTCGACGTGCGTGGCGAGGCCCTGGGTGGAGTCGGCGATGTGGACGACGCGGGCAGGGGCGGCGCCGTCGGCCCCGCCGAAGGTCCCGAAGCCGAGCCGGAAGTCCAGCGGCGTGCCGACGACCACGACGAGGTCGGCGTTCTTGAAGGCGGCCGACCGGGCGCGGTTGACCAGTAGCCGGTGGCCCTTGGGCAGCGTGCCGCGACCCATGCCGTTGGCCACGACGGGGATGCCGGTCTCTTCGGCGAAGTGCAGCGCGGCCGACTCGGCGCCGTCCATCCAGACGTCGGAGCCGAGCACGACCACGGGGTGCCGCGACTCGTAGATGGCGGTGGCGATGGCGGTGAGGTCGTCGGGGTTCGGCTCGGGCCGCGGCGCGGGCGGCGTGAGGTCGAGGCTGACGTCGGCGAAGCTGTACAGCTCGTCCATGGGGACGTCGACGAAGACCGGGCCGCGGTGCGCCGACCGGGCGATGCTGAGGGCGCGGTCGACGACCTCGCCCACCTCGGCCGCCTTGTGCGCCGTCGTCGACAGCTTGGTGACGGGGTCGAGCAGCGGCGGGTGGTCGAGCTCCTGCAGTGCGCCGGTGCCCCAGCGCCAGGCCGGGGCGCGTCCGCCGACCGCCAGCAGCGGGACGCCGCTGAAGTAGGCCTGCGCGATGCCGCTGACGCCGTTGGTGACACCGGGGCCGGCGGTGAGCACGACCAGGCCCGGCTCGCGGGTGAGCTTCGCGGTCGCCTCGGCGCCGAAGACGGCGGTCTGCTCGTGCCGCACGTCGATGATGCGCGTGGGCGACTCGGCCTTGACCACGGCGTCGTACAGCGGGAACACGTGCGCTCCGGAGAGCGTCCACATGGTGCCGACGCCGTGCGCCTCGGCGACGGCCAGGGCGTGCTGGCCCGCGTGCCCGCTGAGGGCGAGGTTGTTGCGCTGCGAAGTACTCACGGGTTCACCGTACCGGAATCCACGTGCCGATCATGGCGTAGCGGCGAGACCGCCTCGGACAGGGCCCTGAGCTGGGCGTCGTCGAGCTCGAGCAGCTCGGCCGGCGGCGCGTACAGGGCCCGCAGCAGGTTCGCGCGCATGGTGACGCCGTGCGGCGTCAGCACCACGAGGCGGGCCCGGCGGTCGGTCGGGTGCACGCGGCGTTCGGCGAGGTCGAGGCGCTGCAGGCGGTCGACGGTCCAGGTGGCGGTCGACGCGTCGCACTGCCACTCCGCGGCGAGCTCCTTCATGGTCCGGCCGGCCTCGGCGTCGAGCGAGTGCAGCGCCTTGTACTCGTTCGGGGTCAGTCCGAGGTGGGCCAGGACGGCGTCGCGCTCGGGCCGCGAGCGCACGAGGAGGTCGAACAGCACCCGCCAGGTCTCGGTGGCGAGCGCGGTGTGGTCGTCGGAGGTCACGAGGACAGCGTACTACTTGGATGACTCCAATAGTTTGACGGATCCAAGTAATTGTGCCTACGGTGGCGGCATGAAGGTCAGCATCAGCATCACGAACTACTCGTGGCCCGGAGGCGGCCTCACCGACGAGCTCACCCACGTCGTGCGGGCCGCCGACCAGGCCGGCATCGACACCGTCTGGGTCGCCGACCACCTGGTCCAGGGCGATCCGACCTGCCGCCTCGAGGACGACATGCTCGAGGCGTACTCCACCCTCGGCTACCTGGCCGGGCGCACCGAGCGGATCCGGCTGGGCACCATGGTCTCGGCCGCCACGTTCCGGGCGCCCGCGCTCCTGATCAAGGCCGTCACCACACTCGACGTGCTGTCGCACGGGCGCGCCTGGTTCGGCGTCGGCGCCGGCTACCACGGCGAGGAGGCGGCCATGATGGGCCTGTTCCTGCCGCCCACCGCCGAGCGGTTCGAGCGGCTGGAAGAGCTCCTGCGGCTGGCGACCCAGATGTGGGCCGGCGACGAGTCCCCGTTCGAGGGCCGGCACTACCACCTCGAGCGGCCGCTCAACGTGCCCAACTCCGTCACCCGGCCGCACCCGCCGATCGTCATCGGCGGATCCGGCGAGAAGGTGACGCTACGACTGGTCGCGCAGTACGGCGACGCCTGCAACCTGCCCGACATCCCCGACGACGGCGTCACGGTCCGGCACAAGCTCGACGTGCTGGCCCGGCACTGCGACGCCGTCGGGCGGCCATTCGACGCCATCGAGAAGACACTGGCGACGGCGCTGGCGCCGGGGGAGTCGGCCGCGTCGTTCGTCGAGCGCTGCGGGGTCGCCCGCGAGCGCGGCTTCGACCACGTCAGCGTCATCACCCGCGGCACCCCGTGGACCGAGGAGGCCGTCGCGACGGTGGCCGCTGCGGTCGACGGGGTCTAGGGCGCGGGCTCGACTGCGGACCCGGTCGCCGCGACCCGCCGGAGCAGGCCGTCCGGGTCGTACCGCCGGTGCAGGTCGCGGACCCGCTCGCCGGTGGCGCCGGGGAACGCCCCCTCGAAGCTGACCCCGTCGGGCCGGCTCTCGAAGTTGCGGTAGGCGCCGTCGGCGTACGGGGTGAGCAGTGCGGCCGCCGCGTCGAGCTCGGCGCCGCCGCCCGGCGGGAACTGCGTCAGCACCGCCAGAACCTGCTGGTGCCGGTGGGTGTACGCGGTGGCGTCCGGCGCGACGTCGTTGATCGCGCCGCCGAGCGCGCGCAGCTGCAGCAGCGTCCGACCCGGAGCGGCCGCGACGTCCATGAGGGCTCGCGCGCTGTCGTCGGTCAGGGTCGGGAGCAGCGCGTTCGTCGTGGTGGCCGGCTGCTGCCCGGTGTTCGGGTGCAGGTGCCCGGTCGAGACGAGCGCGGGGTACGGCACCAGCTGCGCGGCGACGTCCAGCGGCCGGACGCCGAGCTCGGCCAGCGGCGCGATCAGGTCGCGCACGCGGTCCTGGTCGTCGCCGGCCACGACGGCGATGAACTGGGCGGCGAAGCCGGTGCCGTCCGGGAAGACCATGGCGTTGCCGGTCAGCTCGCGCGGCGCGGCGGCCAGATACTCCGACCAGCGCCGCAGCGTCTTGCCGTCGCGGTCGGCCTCGACCATGACCTGCCCGAAGCCGACGGCGCGCAGCGGTGTCGCCTCGATCTCGAAAGCGAGGGCGACGCCGACACCGTCGCCGGCACCCCGCATGGCCCAGAACAGGTCGGGATCGTGCGTGGCATCGGCGTGCACCAGCCGGCCGTCCGGCAGGACGACGTCGACGGCGCGGATGTGGTCGATGGTCAGGCCGTACGACCGCGCCAGCCAGCCGATGCCGCCGGCGGTGGCCAGGCCGCCGACGCCGACGTTGCCGTGGTCGCCGGAGCTGATCGCCCAGCCGTGCGGCGCGAGGGCCGCAGCCACGTTCGCCCAGCGGGCGCCCGCGCCGACGCGGATCACGCGGGCGCCGTCGTCGATCACCTCGACGCCGTCGATCGCCGAGACGTCCAGCACGATGCCGCCGTCGTTCGATGACCGGCCGGACAGTCCGTGGCCGCCGCTGCGCACCGAGAGCGGCAGGCCGGAGTCGTGGGCGACCTCGAGGGCCGCCGCGACCTCGGCGGCGTTCTCGGGCAGCAGGATCAGGGCGGGCGCGGCGACCCGCGTATAAGTGGAACGCAGCAGCGGGTAGCGGCGGTCGCCGGGCCGGACGGCGCGCTCGCGCAGGACGTCCGGCAGTACGAGCTCGGTCATGCGGCCGCCCCGCGGAGCTCGGCGACGCGGGCGCGGACGGCGGGGACGACCTCGGACGTGAACAGCTCCAGCTGTGCCGCCGGGTCGGTGATCGTCCACAGGACGAAGGTGTCGAAGCCGAGATCCACGGCCCACTCGGTGAGCGTGTCGACCCACAGGTCGACCGGCCCGACCAGCCCTTGCCCGCCGCGGTACGGGCCGATGGCGCCGAGCACGTTGTAGAGGCGGCGGACGTCGCGAGGGTCGCGCCCGGCCTCGCGCGCGGCGGCGTCGACGATCGCCTGCCGGTCCGGGACCTCGGCGGGCGGCACGTAGATGTTCAGCGGCGACACCCACCCGTCGCCGGCCCGGCCGGTGACGGCGAGCATCTTCGGCTTCTGCGCGCCGACCCAGATCGGTACCCGGCTCGGTGGCACTGGGCCGGCCTGGTAGCCGGCGATGTGGTGGTGCTCGGTGCCGGTGCGGATCGCCTGGCCGTCGAGGGCCGCGCGGAGGATGCCGAGCGCCTCCTCGGTGTACTCGACCATGGCGGCCCCGTGGTGCGGCGTGGCGCCCATCGACGCGACGGCGGCCGCGCTCGGCCCGCCGCCCACGCCGAGCGTCACCCGTCCGGGCGCGATGGTGGCCAGCGACGCGGCCGCCTTGGCCAGCATGGCGGGCGGGCGCAGCTGCAGGTCCGCGACGTCGGGGACGACGGCGATGCGCTCGGTGCGCGCGACCAGCGTGGTCAGCATGGTCCAGACGTCGAGGTACCCGGGCTGGTAGGCGTGGTCCTGGACGGCGAGGTACTCCAACCCGGCGCGGTCGGCCTGCCGGGCGAGCTCGAGCGCGGACCCGAAGTCCGCGGCGGTGGGGTCGAGACTGACCCCGAAGGTGAGGGGATGTCCGTAGTCGGTCACGTCCCCATGATCGGCCGCCGGACGGCGCGGCGCGAACCGACGGTGAGCGACTTATCTTTCGTAAGTGGTCACGGCGAGTGCGGGAAGGTGAACATCCGGTCGGGGTCGTACCGGCGCTTGACGGCGGCCAGCCGGGGGAGGTTCTCGCCGTGGTAGGCGAGCGGCGCGTCGTCGCCCAGCTCCGGGTCGGGGAAGTTCGGGTAGACGCGGCCCGAGCCGTCGCCGTGCGCGATCGCCCAGGACACGTCCGGCCAGGCCGAGGACACCGCGGCGCCGTGCTCGAGCAGGAACCGCTGGCCGCGGTGGGCGAACGCCGTCGCGCCGGCGGGGACGCGGTCGTAGGCGCCGCCCATGGCCGCGAACGCGAGCCGGCGCGGGCCGTCGCCGTCGCGCAGGCCGAGGTCGAGTGCGGCGCAGAGCGCGTCGATGGTGGTCCGGCGCAGCGGCCGGGTGAAGAACTCCGACCGGATCCGCCGCCCCTCCGCGACGTCGTCCAGCGGGTCGCGGCCGGCCAGCCCCGCCTTGAGTCCGGAGTAGGGGACGCCGCCGCGCAGCTCGAGGTCCGCCCCCACGGCCGCGCGGAATCCGTCGAGCAGCTCGCGGGTCGGCGCCTCCGCGAGCAGCGAGGCGCCGCCGATCGCCACCTCGACCGGCCGGCCGGGCGTCGCCAGCACGGACAGGTCGACGGTGAGCTCGTCCGGCGCGTCCGGGGCCCAGTCCTGCCAGGCCTCGACGACGTCGGCCAGCGGGGCTCGTGGCTTGCCGACCGCCACGAGCGTCGTCGCCGGCTCCGCCACAGTGGCGAAGTCGAGCGAGGTGACGACGCCGAACTGGCCGCCGCCGGCGCCGCGCAGCGCCCAGAACAGGTCCGGCTCGCTCTCGGCGGAGCAGTCGACCACGCGGCCGTCGGCCAGCACCACCCGCGCCGCCACCAGCCGGTCGCAGGTCAGCCCGTACCGCCGGCCGAGCAGGCCGATGCCGCCGCCCAGCGTCAGCCCCGCGATCCCCACCGTCGGCCCGCACCCGGCCGGCAGTGTCCGCCCGTGCCGGTGCAGCGCGTCGTACACGCCGGCCAGCCGGGCGCCGGCGCCGATGGTGGCCACCCCGCCGGCCGCCAGGCTGACGCCGTCGAGCCCGCCGAGGTCGAGCACGATCCCCTCCGTCGACGAGCGGCCCGCGAAGCAGTGCCCGCCGCCGCGGGGCACCAGCGGCATGCCCGTCGAGCGGGCGTGGGCGACCGCGCGGACGACGTCGGCCTCCGACCCGCAGCGGACCACGAGCCGCGGCCGCACGTGCGCGAACCGCACGTCGGCCGGGCGTCGCGCATCGTCGTAGCCGGGGGAGCCGGGCTCGTACACCTCGCCGTCGACGTCGATCATGCCTGCGACAGTACGGCCGCCGGCCCGGGCGCCGATTGAACGAACCGGCCAGCCCGCCTCAGCGCTGGCGGTACAGCCAGGGCGCGCTGGAGCGCAGCGCCGCCTGCAGCGCGAGCATGAGGTCCGACCGGACCGCCGGCATCGCCTTGACGGTGCTGGCGGCGTTCTGCGCCGGGGTGCCCTGCACGCCGAGCAGCAGCTGCAGGTGCAGCGCCCGCAGGTAGTCGAGGGTGTTCTCGCGCGCCGCGGCCCGCTTCGAGGGCGGCCGCGAGTCCTCCTGCCAGGCCTGCGACAGCCGCTCGAGCCAGCCCTCGAGGGAGTCGATGGCGACGAGGTCGCGGTGCAGGATCGACATGGAGGCGTAGGCGAGGCGCTGCTCCTCGCCGGCGGAGAACCGGTGCCGGGTCGGCGTCGTCAGCCGCTCGGCGACCACGTCCAGCAGCACCCGCAGCTCGTCGGCGCCCAGGTGCCGCGACGCGCTGAGGGCGCCCAGGACGTCGGACCCGTGCACGACGGCGTTGGCCCAGCCCTGGGCGGGGGTCCAGCCGCGGAGGTCGCGCTCGCCGAGGAACCAGCCGACGGCCTGGTCGGCCCAGGTGAGCACGGCGGCCGGGTGGAGTCCGTGGGTGACGTTGTCGCGCGCGATGACCTCGGAGAGCACGCTGGCCGAGAACGACCGTCGCAGCACGGAGTCGGTGCCCTCTTCGCCCAGGCCCTTCTTCAGGCCGAGCACCAGGCCGTCGCCCAGGCCGATGAGCAGCTCGTCGTAGACACCCTCGCGGATCCAGGTCTGCAGCACGGAACGGGCGATGTCGTCGCGGACGTGCGGGTCGGGGTCGCCCAGCATGGTGACCAGCTCGATGGTGAGCTCGTCGAGCGCAGCGCCCTGAGGTAGCCGGAAGCCGTCGGCGACGACCTGCTCCCAGTACGACTGCTGCACGGGAGCAATCCTCGCAGAACCACCTTGGTGGAGGGAAGCGAGGTGACGAGAGCTACGCTCAGGTGGTGCCGTCGCTCAACGACGTCGTCCAACGTCACACCGATCTCTCCGAGGCCGATCTCGACTGGCTGCATGCCCTGATCGCCGACTGGCAGCTGCTGGCCGACCTCTCCTTCGCCGACCTCGTCCTGTGGGTGCCCGACCGCGACGGCGACGGTTACCGCGCGGTCGCCCAGATGCGCCCGACCACGGGCCCGACGGCGTACGTCGAGGACCTCGTGGGGACGTACCTGGTCAAGGGCCGCCGCCCGCTCATCGACACCGCCTACGTCGAGGGCCGCATCCGCCGCGAGGGCGATCCCGAGTGGTGGGACGACGTCCCGGTGCGGGTCGAGGCCATCCCGGTGCGCCACGAGGGCCGGGTCATCGCGGTCATCGGCCGGCACACCAACCTCATCGCCGTCCGGACGCCGAGCCGGCTCGAGCTCTCCTACCTCGAGTGCGGCAGCCAGCTGGCCACGCTCATCACCGAGGGCCGGTTCCCGCACTCCACCCGCACCGACATGGGCCGGCGCGGGGCGCCGCGGGTCGGCGACGGCCTCATCCGCCTCGACGCCGACGGTGTCGCCGTCTACGCCAGCCCCAACGCGGTGTCGGCCTACCGCCGGCTCGGCCTGGCCGCCGACCTGGTCGGCGAGCACCTGGGCAAGGCCACCGCCACGCTGGCGCCGCCGCCCGGGGCGCGCGACGAGCCGCTCGAGGACGTCCTGGGCGGCAAGCAACACATCCGCACCGAGATCGAGGGCAACGGCGCGGTCATGACGCTGCGGATCATCCCGCTCGACCCCGGCGGCCAGCACGTCGGCGCGCTGGCGCTGTGCCGCGACGTCACCGAGGTCCGCCGCCGCGAGCGCGAGCTGCTGACCAAGGACGCGACCATCCGCGAGATCCACCACCGGGTCAAGAACAACCTGCAGACGGTGGCGGCGCTGCTCCGGCTGCAGGCGCGGCGCATCGCCTCGCCGCAGGGCCGGGCGGCGCTCGACGAGGCGGTCCGCCGGGTCGGCTCCATCGCCATCGTCCACGAGACCCTCTCGCAGACCGTCGACGACACCGTCGCGTTCGACGACGTCGCCGACCGGTTGCTGGCCATGGTCTCCGAGGTCGCCGCGACGACGTCCGACGTCCGCGCCACCCGGTCCGGGACGTTCGGCATCCTGGGCGCCGAGACGGCGACGCCACTGGCCATGACGCTCACCGAGGTGCTGCAGAACGCCGTCGAGCACGGCCTGGACCGCCGGGGCGGCGCGGTGCTGCTGACGGCGGAGCGCTCCGACGGGCGGCTGCTCGTCACGGTCGACGACGACGGGGTCGGCCTGCCGGACGGGTTCGACGCGGCCACGACCGGCAACCTCGGGCTGCAGATCGTCCGCACACTCGTCGTCGGCGAACTGGCCGGGACGCTGTCCATCGGCCCGCGCGACGAGGGCGGCACCCGCGTGGTCCTCGACCTCCCCGTCGCGGCACCGTCGCCGAGCTGACGGCCCGCGCGCCCGTCGAGGACCCCGGACATACCGACGCCCCGCCGAATCCGGGGTTCTGGCGGGGCGTAGCGTTCAGTGCAGTGTGTGTCGGTGCCGGCTGCTCCGGCGTCAGTAAGCGCGGGCGCGAGCTCGCGCGTTGCGACGCTTCAGGGCGCGGCGCTCGTCCTCAGACAGCCCACCCCACACGCCGGCGTCCTGGCCGCTCTCGAGCGCCCAGCTCAGGCAGGCCTCGCGCACGTCGCAGCGACGGCAGACGGTCTTGGCCTCCTCGATCTGGAGCAAGGCGGGACCGGTGTTCCCGATCGGGAAGAACAGCTCGGGGTCCTCGTCTCGACAGGCGGCACGGTGGCGCCAATCCATCGTTCTCACAGCTCCTTATGGTGTGGTGCCGGACGGTCAGCCGTTCGGCCACGTTGCACTACGTGAATTCGTTCACGAATCCCTGCCCGACCCTGTGGCTCCATGGGGCCGAGGGGGATGACGCGAAGTCTTGCGGCGGCCTACCGCGCGCTCGTGGCGCACATGTAACCGCGTCGCCCTACCAGGGTGACAAGTTCGTGATGCATCTACAAGGGCTTTGTGTAATCCGTCTCATGAAGGTCGGTGTAGCGTCGGTCACAACATCGGTTCAAAACAGCCAAGATGGGACCATAACCGGCGCTCCTTGCCGTGGCAAGGGTCCTGCGGACCTGCATCTTCGAGGTCCTTCCGGGTTTCGGACTTCGGATCGACGGGTACCCGCCTGGTCAGTACGCGATCAGTACGCGATCCGCAGCGCCCGGGGCACCGACGTCAGCGTCACCTCGGTGCGGTCACCGATGTAGTCGCCGTCGACCTGCACCGGCTGCGGCGTCGGCGCGCGCAGCACGATCGACGTGCGGTCGTGCAGCGACACGACGGCCCGCCCGTGCGGCCCGCGCCGCGTCGTGAGCTGGGCCAGATGCAGCAGCGTCGGCGCCAGCCGCAGGCTGGTCAGGCCGAACACGTCGAGGCCGGCGTTGAGGTCGGCGAACGGGGTGGGCCGCAGCGGCCGGGCGCCGAGGTAGGTCCACGGCGTGCAGTTGGTGATGATGACGACCGCCAGCCCGGCGATGGGCAGGCCGCCGTCCGCGGTCAGCTCGATGACGCCGTGCCGCCGCTCGGGCTGGGCGAAGAAGCGGCGGACCGCGGTGCGGATGTATAGCTGGACGGTGGACACGCGGCCGCGCTCGCGCTCCGCCTCGACGGCCTGGATGACGTCGGCGTCCAGGCCGAACCCCGCGGTGAAGGTGAAGTAGCGGTCGTCGAGCCGGCCGAGCCCGATGCTCTGCCGCCGTCCCGAGCGCAGCGCGTCGAGCAGCAGCCCGGTGGCCTCGATGGAGTTCTCGGGGATGCCGAGGTTGCGGGCCAGCACGTTGGTGCTGCCGCCCGGGATGATCGCGATGTCGGGGATCTGCTCCCCCGGGACCGGCGCCGGCTCGAGCAGGCCGTTGACGACCTCGTTGACGGTGCCGTCGCCGCCCACCGAGACGACGAGGTCGACGCCGTCGGTGCGCGCCTTGCGGGTCAGCTCCGTGGCGTGGCCGCGATGGGTGGTCTCAGCGACCTCGAGGTCGAGGTCGTTGCTCAGCGCCGCCAGCAGCACGTCGCGCGTGCGCACCGACGTCGTCGTGGCGTTGGGGTTGAGGACCACCAGAGCGCGCATAGGGGCCAGCCTACGATCCGGTGCTCCGTCGCCGGTCAGCGGAACATGCCCTCGCGCAGCTGGATCAAGGTGCGCGCGAGCAGCCGCGACACGTGCATCTGCGAGATGCCGATCTCGCCGGCGATCTGCGACTGCGTCATGCCGCGGAAGAACCGCAGCACGATGATGCGCCGCTCGCGGTCGGGCAGCCCGCTCAGCAGCCGGGCCAGCGTCTCTCGGTTCTCGACGCCTTCGAGCGCCTCGTCGTCCTGGCCGATGGTCTCGATGGTGCTGGGGGCGTTGTCGCCGGGCTCGGGGGAGTCGAGCGAGACGGTGCTGTAGGCGGCTGCCGTCTCCAGCGCCTCGAGCACCTCTTCCTCGGTGGTGCGGGTGGCCTGGGCGAGCTCGGCGATGGTGGGCGAGCGGCCCAGCTGCTGCAGGAGGTCCGTCGTCGCGGTGCTGATGGACAGCCGCAGCTCCTGCAGCCGGCGCGGCACCCGGATGGCCCAGCCCTTGTCGCGGAACCAGCGCTTGATCTCGCCGAGGATGGTCGGCGTGGCGTACGTGGAGAACTCCGCGCCGCGGCCGGGGTCGTAGCGGTCGATCGCCTTGATGAGGCCGATGGTGGCCACCTGCACGAGGTCCTCGTACGGCTCGCCGCGCCCGGCGAAGCGGCGGGCCAGGTGCTCGGCCAGCGGCAGGTGCAGCGTGGTGAGCCGGTTGCGGACCTCGGCGCGCTGGGGGTCGTCGGGGCCGAGGCCCGACAGCAGCTCGAGCAGCGCGCGGCTGGTGGCGCGGTCGACGGTGCCGCGGGTGGTCTCGCCGGGCTCGCGGTCGTCACGGTCGTCGCCGTCGTCGAGCACGGGCGATTCGACCGCGGCGACCACCGGTCTGACGACGTCGATGGCCGGACCAGCGGGCTCCTCGACGGCCTCGCTGGTCAGACGCACCTCCGCAGCTCCCACCGCCCGACTCAACCCCGCTTCTTCCGCAGCATGATGGAGACCCGGCCGTCCTCGACCCGCGAGGCGACCTCGCCGGCCAGCGCGGACAGCACCGTCCACGCGAAGCTGTCGCGACTGGGCAGATCGGTCTGGGCCGCCGGCACGGACACCACCACATCGAGGATGTCGGTGTGCAGCTGGAAACTGCAGTGCATGTTCGAGCCCTGGACGGCGAGAGGGAGCAGCATGGCGCCCGCTTCGTCGACGGCGATGCGCAGGTCCTCGATCTCGTCGAGCGTGAAACCGATGCGAGCCGCCAGCCGGGCGGCGGTGGTCCGCAGCACGGTGAGGTAGGCGCTGGACGCCGGTACCTGCAGCTCAACCAGGTCACCGAACGACGAATCGGACTCGCTCACCAAACCTCCTCGTGGGTGTTGCTCCCCGAACAGGGTGTCACACCCGGGGCGGAGAGTCCTCACGCCGCCGGGTGGCCTCGGTCGGGACACTCCGACGCATCCTGCCATCCGAGCCGGTCGGAGTGAACCCGGAGCGGCCTGTGGGACTGGTTAGGCTCTGGGGATGTTCGCCGCCTACGCCTCCGCCCTGGACGCCGACGACCCGCTCTCCGGGCTGACCGTGGGGGAGCGGCCCGAGCCGTCCGTCCCCGGCGACTGGACGACGGTGACCGTGCGGGCGACGGCACTCAACCACCACGACCTGTGGTCGCTGCGCGGCGTCGGCCTCGACGAGAAGCGGCTGCCGATGATCCTCGGCTGCGACGCCGCCGGGGTCACCGACGACGGCGCCGAGGTGCTCGTGCACGCCGTCGTCTCCGACCCCGACTGGCGCGACGACGAGACCCTCGACCCGAAGCGGTCGCTGCTGTCCGAGCGTTTTCAGGGCACGTTCGCCGAGCGGGTGGCAGTCCCGCGGCGCAACCTGGTGCCCAAGCCGTCCGCGCTGTCGT
The DNA here is from genome assembly GCF_014204975.1 of Jiangella mangrovi. Taxonomy (NCBI): domain Bacteria; kingdom Bacillati; phylum Actinomycetota; class Actinomycetes; order Jiangellales; family Jiangellaceae; genus Jiangella; species Jiangella mangrovi. Next base: position 374,443 of record NZ_JACHMM010000001.1, on the reverse strand, counting down.
TCGAGGAGGCCGCGTGCCTGCCCACGGCCTGGCTGACGGCGTACCGCATGCTGTTCACGCAGGCGCAGGTGGTGCCCGGCCAGACGGTGCTCGTGCAGGGCGCGGGCGGCGGGGTGGCGACGGCGCTGGTGGCGCTGGGTGCTGCCGCGGGGGCGCGCATGTGGGTGACGTCGCGAGACCCCGAGCGGGCGTCGCGGGTGCTGTCGCTGGGGGCTGCCGAGGTGTTCGGCTCGGGTGAGCGGTTGCCGGCGCGGGTGGACGCCGTCATGGAGACGGTGGGAGAGGCGACCTGGCAGCACTCGCTCCGGTCGCTGCGGCCGGGCGGCACGGTGGTCGTCTCCGGCGCCACGTCCGGCTATGCGGCGCCCACGGAGCTCAACCGGGTGTTCTTCCTGCAGCTGCGCGTCCTGGGGTCGACCATGGGCACGCGGGACGAGCTGGTGCGGCTGCTGGCGTTCTGCGAGCGGACCGGCCTGCGCCCGCCGATCCACCAGGTCCTGCCGCTGGCACAGGCCCGGGACGGGTTCGCGGCCCTGGAGAACGGCGACGTGTTCGGCAAGGTCGTCTTCACACCCTGATCGTTGTTGGGATGCGGGTGGTTGCGTTGGTGGCCCCGTCCCCCTGCTGCCCATTCTCTTAGGCCGCGCGGGTGCCCTCAAGTCCGCGCGCCCCGGGGGCACTTGGACTTGACCGCACCCGCGCGGCCTAAGAACGGGCAGCTATCAGGGGGACGGGGGAGTCTGGCGACGGGTGCGGGGTTGCTGCGTCGTCGGGAGGGACTTTTCCTCGCTATAGCGGGGAGAACTCCCTCCTGACGGGCGTCGTGGGCGAGGTACTACTGCCTGAGCGGTAGTAACTCCCCCTTGACGCCTCGTGGTGTCCGCGATGTGGGATTTGCCGGCGATTTTGGGCCGCCCACCACGTTTACCCGTGCATCACGAGGCATGTAATCGTGTTGAGGCTCGGGTAATCCTGGTGATGAACGCGATCCTTGATGATCATCGCTGTCCACAGCCTGGCAAACGGGACGAAACGGGCACGCCTGGGAGGCGTGCCCAGGGTCTCCCCGTCCCCCTGATAGGTGCCGGGTTCTTGGCCGCGGAATCGCGGGTCAAGTCCGCCCTCCGGCGCGAAGCGCCTCCATCGTCGGACTTGAGGCGCGGTTGCGCGGCTAAGAGACTGGGCACCAGGGGGACGGGGAGTCTACGACGTGGCGCGGGGGACGCGGCGGTCCTTGACCGGGGTGCGCGGTGCCTCGACGCCGAGCCAGGGGTACCAGCCGCCGTTGAGCACCAGGTACGCCAGCAGCCCGTACCCCGTCTGATCAGGATGGAGGCCGTCGTCGGAGCGGGCGCGCTGCCAGGAGGCCTTCGCCGACAGGGGGCGGAACGTCTCGATGTACGGCACCGAGCGCGCGGCGCAGACCGCCGCCCACGAAGCGTCCAGCTCGCCGATCCGGGCCACCATCGCGGCGTCGCCCACCGGGGGCGGGCCGACCACCAGGGTCGGCACGCTCACCGAGGACAGCCCGAACTCCAGCGCCGCCACCGAGCGCGCCACCGGGACGCCGCGGTAGGCGTCGGCGACGCCGGGCGCCAGGACGACCCTGTGCTCGTCGCCGCGGGCGAAGCGGGGCGCGCACTCGAGCGGCATCCGCACGACGACCTCTTCGGTCGCCTCGCCGCGGACGCCGAGGGGGTACGCCGTCAGCGACACCCCGGTGGACGACGGCGTGCGCGCGGCCACCCGGCCGACCCAGCCGAGCGCCTTCGGGTCACCGACGCCGGCGACGAAGGAGTCGCCGAACACGCAGACGCGGACGTCGCGCGGGTGTGCCACTCAGCCGTCCTCGTCCTCGTCGTCCGTGCGGGCCAGCCAGGTGGCCAGCCGTTCGACGGGGGTCTCGAACTCGGGGTTCTGGTCGACGAACTCGCGCAGGCGTTCTGCCAGCCAGCCCAGGGTGACCTGTTCGTCACCCCGGCGCTCGTCGAGTTCCTCGATGCCGCGGTCGGTGAAGTACATCAGGCGAACGCCGCGTCGTGCAGGGCCTTCTGCTGGTCGAGGTGGACGTTGTGGTTGCCCACCGCCGGCGACGTGCTGGCCGGCCGCGTGACCGGCCGGAGCGTGAGGCCGTCGGGCAGCTTCGGCGCCAGGTGCAGCGCCATGAACGGCCACGGGCCCATGTTCTCGGGCTCGTCCTGGACCCAGCGGATCTCGCGCGCGTTCGGGTACTTCGCAAGCTCCGTGGCGAGCTCCTGCGCCGGCAGCGGGTAGAGCTGCTCGACCGGGAGGATCGCCGTGTGGTCGTCGGAGCGCTTGGTCCGCTCGGCCAGCAGCTCCCAGGTGATCTTGCCGCTGCACAGCAGCACGCGGTCGACCTTGGCGGCGTCGAGCGGCTCGGGGTCGGGCAGCACCGGCCGGAACGTGGTGGTGCCGGTGAAGTCGTCGGGCGCGGACACGGCCCGCTTGTTGCGCAGCATGGACTTCGGCGTGAAGACCACCAGCGGCCGGTGCTCGGCGCCGAGCGACTGCGAGCGCAGCAGGTGGAAGTGCGACGCCGGCGTGGACGGCTGCGCCACCCGGAACGCGTCCTCGGCCCCCATGAGCAGGAACCGCTCCATGCGCGCGGACGAGTGGTCGGCACCCTGCCCCTCGTAGCCGTGCGGCAGCAGCAGCACGATGCCGGAGTGCTGGCCCCACTTGGCCTCGCCGGCGGTGATGAACTCGTCGATGATGGTCTGCGCGCCGTTGGCGAAGTCGCCGAACTGCGCCTCCCACAGCACCAGCGCCTCGGGCCGGGCGACGGAGTAGCCGTACTCGAAGCCCATGGCCGCGAACTCGGACAGCAGGGAGTCGTAGACGTAGAACTTCGCCTGCTCGGAGTCGAGGTTCTGCAGCGGGATGTAGGACTCGCCGGTCTTGCGGTCGACCACCGACGCGAACCGCTGGACGAACGTGCCGCGGCGGCTGTCCTGGCCGGCCAGCCGGACCGGGCGGCCGTCGAGCAGCAGCGCGCCGAACGCGGTGATCTCGGCCGTGGCCCAGTCGATGCCGCCGTCGGTGAGAGCCTGCGCGCGCCGCTGCACCTGCGGCAGCACCTTCGGGTGGATGGTGAAGCCCTCGGGGAAGGTGAGGTAGGCGTCGGCGACGCGCTTGAGCACCTCGGGCGTGGTGGCCGTGACGACCTCGCCCTGCGGCACCGGCTTGACCGGGTAGCTGGGCACGGTGGTGACGCTGGTGGGCGCCGTCTGCCGGGTCTCGGCGAACACCCGCTCGAGCTGCTGCTGGTAGTCGAGGAGGACCTGCTCGGCCTCTTCGATGGTGATGTCGCCGCGGCCGATGAGCGCCTCGGTGTACAGCTTGCGGACCGGCCGCTTGGCCTCGATGAGGTCGTACATGAGCGGCTGCGTGTAGCTGGGGTCGTCGCCCTCGTTGTGGCCGCGCCGGCGGTAGCAGACCATGTCGATCACGACGTCCTTCTTGAACGCCTGCCGGAACTCGAAGGCCAGCCGGGCCACCCGGGTGCACGCCTCGGGGTCGTCGCCGTTGACGTGGAAGATGGGCGCCTGCACCATGCGCGCGACGTCGGTGGAGTACATGGACGAGCGCGACTGGTCCGGCGACGTGGTGTAGCCGACCTGGTTGTTGACCACGACGTGGACCGTGCCGCCGGTGCGGTAGCCGCGCAGCTGCGAGAGGTTCAGCGTCTCGGCCACGACGCCCTGGCCGGCGAACGCGGCGTCGCCGTGCACCAGGATCGGCAGCACGGGGAACTCCTCGCCGCGGTCGAGGATGTCCTGCTTGGCCCGCGCGATGCCCTCGAGCACCGGGTTGACGGCCTCGAGGTGGCTCGGGTTGGCGGTCAGCGAGACCTTGATCTTCGAGCCGTCGAGCGCGGTGAACTCGCCGTCGGCGCCCAGGTGGTACTTGACGTCGCCCGACCCCTGGACGGTGCGGGGGTCGATGTTGCCCTGGAACTCGCCGAAGATCTGCGCGTAGCTCTTGCCGACGATGTTGGCCAGCACGTTGAGCCGGCCGCGGTGCGCCATGCCGATGCAGGCCTCGAGCAGCCCGGCCTCGGCGGCGGCCTCGACGACCTCGTCGAGCACCGGGATGAGCGACTCGCCGCCCTCGAGTGAGAACCGCTTCTGGCCGACGTACTTCGTCTGCAGGAACGTCTCGAACGCCTCGGCCTGGTTGAGCTTGAGCAGGATGCGCAGCTGGTCCTCGCGCGGGGTGAGGTCGACCGGCTTCTCGACCCGCTCCTGGATCCAGCGGCGCTGCTCGGGCTCCTGGATGTGCATGTACTCGATGCCGACGGTGCGGCAGTAGGCGTTGCGCAGCACGCCGAGGATGTCGCGCAGCAGCATGAACCGCTTGCTGCCGCCGAACGAGCCGGTGGCGAACTCGCGGTCGAGGTCCCACAGGGTGAGGTTGTGGGTGCTGACGTCGAGGTCGGGGTGGGTGCGCTGCTTGTACTCGAGCGGGTCGGTGTCGGCCATGAGGTGGCCGCGCACGCGGTAGGCGTGGATGAGCTCGAGCACGCGGGCCTGCTTGCTGACCTCGTCCTCGTGGCTGGTGGTGACGTCGGTCGCCCAGCGGATGGGCTCGTACGGGATGCGCAGCGCGCGGAAGATCTCGTCGTAGAAGCCGTCCTGGCCCAGCAGCAGGCCGTGCACGATGCGCAGGAAGTCGCCGCTCTGGGCGCCCTGGATGATGCGGTGGTCGTAGGTGCTGGTGAGCGTCATGGTCTTCGAGACGCCCAGTCGCGACAGCGTCTCGGGGGCCGCGCCCTGGTACTCGGCCGGGTACTCCATGGCCCCGACGCCGATGATGGTGCCCTGGCCCTTCATGAGCCGCGGGACGGAGTGGACCGTACCGATGGTGCCGGGGTTGGTCAGCGTGATGGTGGTGCCCTGGAAGTCGGCGACCGTCAGCTTGTTGTCGCGCGCCCGGCGGACGACGTCCTCATAGGCTGCCCAGAACTCGGCGAAGTTGAGGTGCTCGGCGCCCTTGATGGACGGCACCAGCAGCTGCCGGGTGCCGTCGGACTTCTTCATGTCGATGGCGAGGCCGAGGTTGACGTGCTGGGGCTTGGACAGCGCCGGCTTGCCGTCGATGTCGCCGAAGGCGTAGTTCATGTCCGGCATCTGGTGCAGCGCCTTGACCAGCGCGTAGCCGATGATGTGCGTGAACGACACCTTGCCGCCGCGGGACCGGGCGAGGTGGTTGTTGATGACGATGCGGTTGTCGACCAGCAGCTTGGCCGGGACGGCGCGCACGCTGGTGGCCGTGGGGACCTCGAGGCTGGTCTCCATGTTGGCGGCGGTGCGGGCCGGCGCGCCGCGCAGCTGCACGAGCTCGGGCTGGTCGGCGGCGGTGTCCTGGGCCGGCGGCTGCGCGGTGGGCTTGGCCGGCTGGGCCGGGGTCGGCTTCGCGGGCGCCGGGGCGGCGGCCTTCGGCTGCGACGGAGCGGCGGCGGACGAGGTGGTCACGGTGGTCCTCGCGGGTGACGTGGCAGTGGCGGTCGTGGCGGAGGTCTGCTGGGAGGCGGTGGCGCGGCCCGGTGGCGCGGCGGGGGAGCTGCCGGCGCCCTTGCGCTCGGCGAAGAACTCCGCCCACTGCGGGTCGACACTGGAGGGGTCTTCGAGCCAGCTCTCGTAGAACTCCTCGACGAGCCACTCGTTCGGTCCGAATCCCGATTCCGGGCCGGTGGGGGCCACTGTCGCGTTCGCCTTCTTCCGTTCGAATCTGCGCGGCTGCTCTGGTACAGATTAGTCGCGGTCACCGACTCCGCGCATCGGCGCAATCGTGTCCTAGGTCACGCGGGCGCGACAAGTCGACGACAGGTCGACGACGAGTCGGCACGGTGGCGGCGCGGTCCGATTGATCATCACCCAGCCGCGTCACCCCTCGCCACCGGTTCCGCCGATTCCGCGCGAACCTCGCGTCAGGGGCATCCCGGAGCCGTCCCGGAGATGCGCGAGCGGCCCTTCAGCCCCTCCCCGTACGGCGTTACGCTGGCCGCGAACCGTCCAGGCCGGAGGCGCTGTGATCGACCAGTACGTCGCCCAGCTGCGGCGCGAGGTGCGTGAACCGTACCTCCCGCGCCGCAGCATGATCGGCGAGATCCGCGACGGCCTGCTCGACGCCGCCGACGCCCATCGCGACGCCGGCGCCACCGACGCCGAGGCGCAGCGCCTCGCCGTCGAGGAGTTCGGGCCGGTCGAGGTGGTCGCCGACGGCGTGCGCGCGGAGCTGGCGGCCGTGTCGGCCCGCTACCTGGCCGGGCTGGTCGTCGTCCTCGGGTCCGCGCAGTTCGCGCTGTCGACCTACACGTGGACCACCGCGGCGGCCGCGCAGGGCTGGCCGGAGCCGCCGCCGTGGTACGGGGTGCTCTCGCGCGCCGTCGACCTGTCCAGCTTCGCGTTCCTGGGACTGGCCGCCCTGGCGGTGCTGGCGCTCGGCCGCGGCGCCCGGCTGTTCGACACCCGCCGCGTGGTCCGCATCGTCGCCGTCGCGACCCTCGTCGACGTCGTGCTGCACGTGGTCAGCGGCGCGATCCTGAGCGCGTACGCGCCGGCGAGCCTCGCGATGTGGGACGGCCCGGAGCTGGTCCTGATGTCCCTGCTCTCGGTGGGGTCGACGGTCTGGATCGGCTGGCTGGCCCTGCGCTGCCTGCGGCTGACCTCACGCCGGCCCGAGGATGGCGTTCATGACGGAGCTCATCTCGCTCCAGGCCTGCTGCTGCGCGGCTAGGTAGGCCCGGCCCGACCGGGTGATCTCGTACGTGCGGCGCTTGCGGCCGCCGACGGTGTCCCAGGCGCTGCGCAGGTAGCCCAGCCGCTCGAGCCGCCGCAGCGCCGGGTAGAGCGTGCCGGTGGGGAGGTCGACGGCGCCCTCGCTGCGTTCGTGCAGCGCCTCGGAGACGCCGTAGCCGTGCAGGGGCCGGTCCCTGACGACGGCGAGGATCAGCGCGTCGAGGTTCCCCCGGAGGGCGTCGGCCTTCATGTCGGCAGTCTACTCATCGTCATGTAGTCTCGCTACATGTAGACAGTCGAAGCGCAAGGTGAGGGGGCACGGCATGGACGTGCTGGAACTGTCGCGGCTGCAGTTCGCGTCGACGGCGATCTTCCACTTCCTGTTCGTGGTGCTCACGCTGGGCCTCGCGCCGGTCGTGGCGTTCTTCCAGACCCGCTGGGCCATCAGCGGCAAGGAGGTCCACGAGCGGCTGACCCGCTACTGGGGTCAGCTCTACGTCGTCAACTACGCGATGGGGATCGTCGTCGGGCTGGCCATGGAGTTCCAGTTCGGCCTGCACTGGAGCGGGCTCATGACCTTCGCCGGCGACGTGTTCGGCGCGCCGCTGGCCACCGAGACGCTGGTCGCGTTCTTCCTCGAGTCGACGTTCCTCGGCATGTGGATCTTCGGCTGGCACCGGCTGAACCGCTGGGTGCACACGGCGCTGATCTGGCTGGTCGTGCTGACGGCGTACCTGTCGGCGTACTGGGTCATGGTGGCCAACGGGTTCCTCCAGGACCCCGTCGGCCACGTGGTCGAGGACGGCGTGGCCCGCATCGACGACGTCGGCGCGCTGCTGACGAACCAGCAGGCCATCGGGGCGCTGCTGCACATCGTCCCGGTCTGCCTGCTGACGGCGTCCGTGGTCATGCTCGGCATCTGCTCGTGGCACTTCCTGCGCGGCACGCCGGATGTCGACTTCTTCCGGCGGTCGCTGCGGGTCGCGGTCGTCATGGGCGCGGTGGCCGCGGTCTTCGCCGTCGGGTTCGGGTTCGCCCAGTTCGCCTACCTGACCGACGAGAAGACGCAGGTCATCGACGGCGGCCACTGGGTCTCGTTCGCCTGGCCGCTCATGGAGATCAGCGGGACCCTCTACATGATGATCTTCTCCGGGCTGCTGTTCTTCCTCATCATGAACGGGTTCGACCGCGCCCGGCCGGCCTGGCTGCGACGGTTCTGGCACCGGTTCTACGTGTGGACGCTGCCGTGGCCGTTCGTGGTGGTCGCCTGCGGCTGGCTGATCCGCGAGGTCGGCCGCCAGCCCTGGGTGGTCTACGGCGAGCTCACCACCGCCGACGCCGTGTCGGCGCACTCGGCGGGCACTGTTCTGACCAGCCTCGTCCTGTTCGGCGTGCTGTTCGCGACGCTCGCCGTGCTGGACTGGTGGCTCATCGCGCGGCTGGCCCGGCGCGGCCCGCACGACCTCGCGCTCGGGTCCGACGGCGTGAGCGTGGACGAACCCGAGCTCGTGCTCGCGGGGAGGGACTGATGGAGACGACTTGGCTGGTGGCGCTCGGCCTCATGCTGACGGGCTGGTCCGTGCTCGACGGCGCCAACCTCGGCCTGGGCATGTCGTTGCGCCGCATCGGGCGCAGCGGGCCGGAGCGGCGGCTGCTGCTGACGGCGCTCGGTCCGTTCCTGCTCGGCGGCGAGGTCTGGCTGGTCGCGTCGGCCGGCCTGCTCATCGGCGCGTTCCCGGCGCTGGAGAAGGACCTGCTGACGGCCTATTACCCGCTGATCGTCGGGCTGGTGATCGCGTGGGTGCTGCGCGACATCGGCGTCTGGTTCCGCAGCCGGCGGCCGTCGAGGTCGTGGCAGGGCGGGTGGGAGTCGGTCGTCGTCGCGGCCAGTACCGTCATGGCGTTCGCGTGGGGCCTGCTGCTCGGCAACATCGTGCAGGGGGTGCCGACCACCGGGCGCCCGGGGGTTGAGACACTGGTCGGGCCGTATTCACTGTTGTGGGGGGCCGTCGTGGTCGCCGTGTTCACGCTGCACGGCGCGGTGTTCGCCGCGCTGCGGCTGCCGCGTGGCCGCCGTGTGCGCGCCGCCGGCACCGTCCGCAAGGCCGGTACCGCCGCGTTGGCGCTGCTGGCCGCCGTCGGCGTCCTCACCCCCGCGTTCAGCGTCGACCTCGCCCGCCCACTGCCGGCGGCCATCATGGGCGTGGCCGCCGTCGTCGCCGTCACCTTGACGCTGCGGCTGTTCGAGCGCGGCCGCGAGGGCTGGGCGTGCGCGTGCACCGCCGTGGCGGCCGCCGCGCCACTGCTCGCCGCCGGGCTGGCCTCGGCGCCGCGGCTGCGTGCCGGGCTCGCATCGGCGGACTCGCTCGACCTGCTGGCCACCGTCGTGTTCCCGGCGATCCCGGTGCTGATCGCCGTCCAGGCCTGGATGTGGTGGACGTTCCGGCACCGTGTGGGGCCCCGATCGGCGGTGTTCTTCTGAACCAGCTCGCCCGCCGGCTGCTCGCCGGACTGCCCGCCTTCCGCGTCGTGGCCGCGGCCTTCACCCTGCTGGCCGCGGCCGGCGCCGTCGTCATCCTCGTGCAGGCCGAGCTGCTGGCCCGGCTGCTCGCCGACGGCGTCCTCGACGGCCCGTCCGTGGGGTCGGTCGCCGCGGTGCTCGGGCTTCTGGCCGGCGTGTTCGCCGTCCGGGCCGGGCTGTCGTGGGCGCAGCAGGCGCTCGCCCAGCGGGCCGCGGCGTCGGTCAAGGCCTCGCTGCGGCGCCAGGTGCTCCGGCGAACCCAGGAGCTCGGCCCCGGCTGGCTCTCCGGCCAGCACACCGGCGGCCTGACGACCACGCTCGGGCGCGGCCTGGACTCGCTCGACCCCTGGTTCACCGGCTACTTCCCGCAGCTGTTCGTCGCCGCCGTCGTGCCGCTGGCGGTGCTGGTGCGCATCGCCGTCGCCGACCTCGCCTCGGCCGTGATCATCGTGGTCACGCTGCCGCTGATCCCGGTCTTCGGCATCCTGGTCGGCCTGTCGACCAAGCGGGCGACGGAACGCCAGTGGCGGGCGCTCGAGCGGCTCGGCGGGCACTTCCTCGACGTCGTCGCCGGGCTGCCGACGCTGCGCGCGTTCGGCCGCGCGAGGTCGCAGGCCCAGGCGGTACGGCGGATCGCCGACGAGCACCGCTCGGCCACCATGCGCACGCTGCGCATCGCGTTCCTGTCCGCGCTGGTGCTGGAGCTGGTCGCGACGCTGTCCGTCGCACTGGTCGCCGTGCCGGTCGGGTTGCGCACGCTGGACGGCGGGCTGACGTTGTCGACGGCGCTGCTCGTGCTCCTCCTCGCGCCGGAGGCGTACCTCCCGCTGCGGGCGCTGGGGTCGCAGTTCCACGCCAGCACCGAGGGGCTCGCCGTCGCCGAACGGTGCTTCCAGGTGCTGGACGCGCCCGAGCCGGAGGGCGCCGGCGCGCTCCACCGTGGGGCTGCGCCGGGCTCGGAGGTCGCCGTCGCGTTCGAGGACGTCACCGTGCGCTATCCGGGGCGGGACGAGGCGGCGCTCGACGGCGTGTCGCTCACGGTCGCGGTGGGGGAGCGGGTGGCGCTCGTCGGGCCGAGCGGGGCCGGGAAGTCGACGTTGCTGAACGTCCTGCTCGGGCTGGTCAAGCCGACCACGGGGCGGGTCGTCGTCGGTGCGGGCGAGGTGGCGTGGGTGCCGCAGCGGCCGCACCTGTTCGCGCGCACCGTCGCCGAGAACATCCGGCTCGGACGGCCCGACGCCAGCGACGAGGACGTGGTGCGGGCGGCGCGCCTGGCGCACGCCGACGAGTTCGTCTCGGCGCTGCCGCAGGGCTACGACACCCCGCTGGGCGAGCGCGGCGCCGGGCTGTCCAGCGGGCAGCGGCAGCGGATCGCGCTGGCCCGGGCGTTCCTGCAGGACGCGCCGCTGCTGGTGCTCGACGAGCCCACGGCCGGGCTCGATGCCGGCAGCGAGGCGACCGTCGTCGAGGCGACGGCGCGGCTCATGGCCGGGCGGACGGTGCTGGTCGTGGCGCACCGGCCGGCCATGGTGCTCGACGCCGACCGCGTCGTGACCCTCGACCACGGCCGCATCGCCGGCCCGCAGCTGCCCGCGGGGGTGCTCTGATGGTGCGCCGTCTCTGGGGTCTGCTGCGCGCCCACGTCGGCCGGCTGCTCGTCGCCGTCTCCGCGTCGGTCGCCACGGAGGTGGCCGCGCTGGCGCTCATGGGGACCGCCGCCTGGCTGCTCGCCCGGGCTGCCGAGCAGCCGCCGCTCGCCGCGCTGTCCATCGCGATCGTCGCCGTGCGGGCGTTCGCCACCGGCCGCGGCGTCTTCCGCTACGCCGAGCGGCTGGCCAGCCACGACGCCGCGCTGCGGGCGCTGGCGACGCTGCGCGGCCGGGTCTACGACGCGCTGGTGCCGCTGGCGCCGTCGGGACTGCCCGCCTATCGCAGCGGCGATCTGCTCAGCCGCATGGTCAACGACGTCGAGGCCGTGCAGGACCTGGTCGTCCGCGTCATCGTGCCGGTGAGCACGGCGGTCGTCGTGGCCGCCGCGGCGGTCGGGTTCACGGCCGTCGTGCTCCCGTCGGCGGCCGTGGCGCTCGCGGCCGGGCTGGTCCTGGCCGGGCTGGTCGTGCCGTTGCTCATGGTCGCGTCGGCGCGACGGACCGCCCGCCGGCTGGCGCCGGCCCGCGCCGAGCTGGCCGCCCACCACACCGACCTGCTGCAGGGCAGCGCCGACCTCGCGGTGTTCGGCGCGACGGCGGCCGCCCTGGCCGACGCCGAGCGGGCGAGCGAGCGGCTGGCGTCGTTGGAGCGCCGGACCGCGCTGACGACGGCGCTCGGCGGGGCGGCGGCCGTGCTGGTCCAGGGCGTGACGACGGTAGCCGTGACGGTGCTGGCGCTGGACGCGCGGTCGGCGGACGGTGGCCTGGCCGGCGTACTGGTGCCGGTGCTGGCGCTGGTCGCGCTGATCTCGTTCGAGCCGGTGCTGCCGCTGGTGCCGGCGGTGCAGCGGCTGCTCGAGTCGCGGGCGGCGCTGCGCCGGGTGCTGGCGGTGCTCGACGCGCCGGCGCCCGTGGCCGAGCCGGTCGCCGCGTTGCCGGCGCCGGACGGACCCGTGACCATGTCGCTGCGCTCGGTCTCCGTCCGCTACCCGGGTGCCACACGGGACGCCGTCGACGCCGTCGACCTCGAACTGACCCCGAGCCGCCGCGTCGCCGTCGTCGGCGCCAGCGGGTCGGGCAAGAGCACGCTGCTGGCCTGCCTCATGCGCTTCATCGAGCCGTCGGCAGGGACCGTCCTGCTCGACGGGCGCCCGATCCAGGAGTACGACGGCGACGACGTGCGCGCCGTCGTCACCGGGGTCACCCAGGACGCGCACCTGTTCCACACGTCGATCCGCGAGAACCTGCGGCTGGCCCGGCCGTCCGCGTCCGACGACGAGCTGATGGCGGCGCTCGCGACGGCGCGGCTGGACGACTGGGTGGCGTCGCTGCCGGCCGGGCTGGACACGCTGGTCGGCGAGGGCGGCGGGCAGGTGTCCGGCGGGCAGCGACAGCGGATCGCGCTGGCCCGGGCGCTGCTGGCCGACCCGCCGATCGTGCTGCTCGACGAGCCGACCGAGGGCCTGGACCCGCAGACCGCCGATGAGCTGATGACCGACCTGCTCACCTCGACCCGCGGCCGGACGACGGTCATCGTCACCCACCGCCTGGCCGGGCTCGACGCCGTCGACGAGATCGTGGTCATGGACGCCGGCCGCGTGGTCCAGCGCGGCACCCACGCCGAGCTCGTCGCCGCCGACGGTCCCTACCAGGACCTCTGGTGGGCGTCGCACCCCGCGCTCAGATAGCGTCGAGCGCCCGGGAGAGATCGGCCCACAGGTCGTCGACGTCCTCGATGCCGACCGACAGGCGCAGCAGCGACTCGTCGACGGTCTCGCTCTCGGTGGGCCAGCGCCGCCGCCGCTCCAGCGACGACTCGACGCCGCCGAGGCTGGTCGAGTGCACCCACAGCTCGACGGTGTCGACCACCTTGTCCGCGCCTGCCGCGCCGCCGGCCACCTCGATGGAGCACATGGTGCCGAAGCCGGGGTAGCGGACCAGGTTCACCGACGGGTGGGCGCGCAGTCGCGAGGCCAGCTCCGTCGCGGTGGCCTGGGCCTTCTCGAGCCGCACGGCCAGCGTCCGGATGCCGCGCGCGGCGAGGAACGCCTCCATGGGGCCGGGGATGGCGCCGTGCAGGCGGCGGTGCGCGTCGAGGCGGTCGTACACGTCGTCGCCCCCGACCACGAGCGCGCCGAGCACGACGTCGGAGTGGCCGGCCAGCAGCTTCGTGACGCTGTGCAGGACGATGTCGGCGCCGAGCTCGAGCGGGCGCTGCAGCAGCGGCGTGGCGAACGTGTTGTCGACGACGGTGAGCGCTCCGGCCTCGCGGGCCGCCGTCGCCGCCGCCTCGATGTCCGCGACATCGAGGTTCGGGTTGGTCGGCGACTCCAGCCAGACCATGGCGGCGCCCTTGGCGGCGGCCGCGATGCCCGCGGTGTCGGTGACCGGCAGCTGCCGCAGCGTCAGCCGGCCCTGGGCGGCCCGTTCGCGCAGCTGGTCCAGCACGCCCAGGTAGGCGGTGTCGGGCGCGACGACGACGGCGCCCTCGGGCAGCAGCGAGATGACCGCGCTGGATGCCGCCAGGCCGGACGCGAAGGCCAGCGCGCGGCCGCCCTCGAGGTCGCCGAGGACGGCCTCGAGCGCGGCCCACGTGGCGTTGCCGTAGCGGCCGTAGCCGACCTCGCCGCCGGCGTGGTACGTCGAGGCGAACTCGACCGGCTGGTTCAGCGGCGCGTCGGGCTCGCGGGCCGGGCGGCCGGCGGCGACGACGCGGGTGGCGGGGGACTGGGGCATGTCGTCAGTATCGGTCACGAGGTCGTGGCGGCGAGCGTCAGTGTCACCGTCGCCGTCCGCGACTCGCCCGGCGCGATGCTGACCTGCGTCCCCGTCGTCGCCCGCGCCCCGGACACCCCGGCGTCGGGCCAGCTGGTCGCGGGCTCCAGCGCCAGCACGTACGCCCCGGAGTACCACGGGAAGCCGGCCCGCCCACCCGCCTCCAGCCAGTACCACGCGTGCGGCATCAGCGACGTGTCCCAGGTGAGGTCGGCGCGCAGGCCGAGCTCGTCGTTGACGATGCCGGCGCGGCCCTCGGCGAAGTCGGCCAGGAACGCCAGCCGGCTGACTCCGGAGCCGGGCGGCGGCACCCGGTCGAGGCCGTCGCCGGGCCAGGTCGCGGGCGTGGTGGGGTCGAGCCAGACGGTGCGGGCGGCCGTCTCGATGCGGGTGTTCGGCCCGACGAGCGGCGCCCCGAACGCCGGGTGCTGGCTCCACATCACCTCGACCGGCTCCGCGCCGTCGTTGGTGACCGTCTCCGTCACCGTGACCGACGGGCCGGCCACCGTGACGCGCTTGACGACGGAGAACGGGCTCCGGACGAGGTCGGTGCGGAGGACGACCCCGGCGGCACCGGGGCTGACGCCGTCGTCGATGGCCCAGTCGTAGGAGGCCAGCCAGGCCTCGCCGTGCATGCCCCACTCGACGCCGTGCTCCTGGCTGGGCGCACCGGCGTTGGGGAACACCGTCTGCCAGCCGCCGGGGTAGGCCTGCGAGAGCAGCGCCTCGCTGCTGCCGACGGTGGTGTGCTCGCCGCGTGTGCGCAGGCCCCAGCGGGTGTGCCACATGACGTCGACGTCGAGCGGGCGCCAGCGGACCGAGAGGACGTCGCCGCCCTTGCCGGGGACGACGTCGACCTCGAGCTGGTCGGACGTGAGGTGGACGATCTCCCAGCCGCGGTGCGTGGAGACGCGTGGGTTGGTCACGCCGGTTACCTTAGGGCTCCGGGTGCCTCGCGTCGTAGCGGAGGAAGCGGCGCTGGGTCAGGGCCAGCGTCGTCACGACGACGATGCAGGTCAGCCTGCCGATGATCGCGGCCCACGCCTCGCTGCTGAGCTCTGCGAGCGAGCCGAGGACGAGGTCGCCCAGCCGCGGCCCGCCCGCCACCACGACGATGAAGACGCCCTGCAGGCGCCCCCGCAGCTCGTCGGGCGTGGCGGCCTGCAGGATGGTCATGCGGAACACGGCGCTGACGGTGTCGGCGGCGCCGGCCAGCACCATGCAGAACACCGCCGGCCAGAGCGCCCAGTGCACGGTGCCGTCGTCCGGTTTCGACACGATCACCAGCACCAGGCCGAACGCGATGACCGACATCGCCCACGCGATGATCGCGACGACGACGGCGAGTCCTTGTCGTCTGACGTGCCCCAGCGGCCCGGAGAACAACCCGGCCAGGAACGCGCCGACCGCCATCCCGGCGACCAGGATGCCCACCGTCGTCGACCCGCCGCCGAGGACCGCCGCCGCGACCGCGGGGAACAGCACCCGGGGCATCGCCAGCACCATCGCGCACAGGTCGACGAGGAACGTCATGCGCACGTTCGGCCTCGTCCGGAGGTAGGACAGCCCTTCCATGACCGAGCGCAGCCCTGCTCGCCGGACGTTGCGCTGGGGCGGCATGGGCGGCAGAGCCAGCAGCGTCGTCAGCGCGACGGTCAGCAGCACCGCCTCGATGCTGTACGTCCAGCCGTAGCCGACGGTGTCGATCAGCACGCCCGCCAGCAGCGGTCCCACCGTCAGGCCCAGGCTCATGGACATGCTGCCCAGCGCATTGGCGGCCGGCAGCAGCGTTCCGGGGAGCAGCCGCGGGATGATCGCCGTCCGGGCGGGGGAGTTGACCGCGAAGAACCCGTTCTGGACGGCCACCAGCGCGTACAGCAGCCAGACGTTCCCGAGCTCCATCCAGGCCTGCACGGCGAATCCGCCGGCCACCACCAGCAGGCCGAACGAGCTGACGATGACCACCCGCCGCCGGTCGTACGCGTCGACGATCGCCCCGCCGTACAGCCCCAGCGCCATGAGCGGGACCAGCGCGAACAGCCCCACCAGCCCCACGTTGAACGTCGACCCGGTGAGGTCGTACACCTGCAGCCCGACGGCGACGGTGGTCAGGTGGGTGCCGATGCCCGAGAGGGAGATGCCGATCCAGAGGCGCCGGTACGGAACGCTGACCTTGAGCGGTGTCAGGTCCAACAGCAGGCGGCGCACCTGCACATCTTCCCAGTGCGGTTCTCGCGCTGCTGCGCCAGGCCATGGATCGGCGCTGACAGTAGCCCAGGCAGCCGGGATGGTAGATTTCTGGCATGAGAACTGCCATCGATGCGGCCGGGCGAGTCGTCATCCCCAAGGCGCTGCGCGATGCCTTGGGCCTCACAGCTGGTCAGTCCCTCGACGTCGTCGAGCGCGACGGCCGGTTGGAGATCGTGCCGGCGCCGACGCCGATGCGGCTGGTGGACCAAGGCGACGGCCCGGTGGCAGTGGCCGACGTCGACATGCCTGAGCTGACGGCTGACATGGTTCGCGACGTGCTGGAGCAGACCCGCCGGTGATCGTCGTCGACTCCAGCGTCGTCATCGCCGGCTTCGCGAGCTGGCACGAACACCACTTGGTGAGTCTGAAGGCGCTCGCGCGCAACCCGCGGCTGGTGGCCCAGGCCGCGGTCGAGTCGTACTCGGTCCTCACCCGGCTACCGCCACCCCACCGGGCCCTGCCCGGCCTCGTTCACGATTTCCTGGCCGATCGTTTCGCCGAGCCGTATCTCGGGCTCTCGGAACGTGGCTATCGCGCGCTCCTGGCGACTGCGGCGAACGGGCTCATTCTCGGCGGTCAGACATACGACGCGCTGATCGCCTTCACTGCCGCGGAGCACGACGCCACCCTGGTGAGCCTCGACCGGCGCGCCGTCACCGCCTATGAGACGGTCGGGGCCTCGGTGGAGCTGCTGGGCTCCTGAGGGCTCAGACGGGGTCGAGGTCGGTGCCGCGCGACACCGGCTCCCAGGCGTGGAACTCCGCCCGCAGCCGCTCCAGGCTGTCGCGTACCGCGTCCGCCGCGTCGTGGCCCAGGGGCAGGCGCAGCGGCGGGTCCTCGGCGTCGAGGGCGGCGCGGATGGCGGCGGCCGCCTTGGCCGGGTCGCCGGGCTGGGCGCCGTCGAAGCCGGCCTGCATGGCCCGGATCGGGCCGACGACGGCGTCGTAGGCGGGGTTCGCGGCGGTCATGCGCATCGCGTCGCCGTGCAGGCCGGTCCGGAACGCGCCCGGCTCGACGATCAGCACCCGGATCCCGAACGGCGCCACCTCGGCCGCCAGCGCCTCCGAGTAGCCCTCCAGCGCGAACTTGGTCGCCGAGTACGCCGACACCGCGGCGAACGACAGCCGCCCGCCCATGCTGCTGATCTGCACGATCGCGCCGGAGCGCCGCGCCCGCATGCCCGGCAGGACGGCGCGCACCAGCGCTGCCGGCCCGAAGAAGTGCACGTCCATGAGGTCGCGCAGCTCCTGCTCGGTGGTCTCCTCGGCCGCGCCGGTCAGCGCCCGGCCGGCGTTGTTCACCAGGACGTCGATGCGGCCGAACGCCTCGGTGGCGGCGTCGACGGCGGCGGGGACGCGGGCGGTGTCGGTGACGTCCAGCTCGAGGGCGGCGACCCGGCCGGGATACCGGTCGACCAGGTCGTCCAGCGCGCCGGGCTTGCGGGCGGTCGCGACGACGGCGTCGCCGGCCTCCAGGGCGGCTCGCGTGATGGCGCGGCCGAAACCGGACGTCGCGCCGGTGACCAGCCATACCCGGCCGGTGACGTTCGTGATCATGGGATCGACCCTACGGAGCGCCGGCCGCCCGGGAATGTACGTCCTTGCGGACCTCGCGGGCGTACCGGCCGGGCGGGACACCGACGTGGCGCTTGAAGTGCCGGGTGAAGTGGCTGAGGTCGAAGAACCCCGCCTCGTGGCCGGCGTCGCTCACCGGACGTCCGGCCAGCAGCAGCCGCTTGGCGTGGTCGACGCGCAGCTGCAGCTGGTAGGCGTGCGGCGGCAGGCCGACATCGGCGGTGAAGAGGCGCGTGAGGTGGTACGGGCTCAGCTCGCTGACGCGGGCGAGGTCGGCCAGGCTGACGGCGCCGGCGCGGTGCTCGTGCAGGTACGCGCGGGCCCGGCGGACGGAGCGGTGGGCGGGTGGGAGCGGCCGGTCGCCGGCGACCCCGGCGTGCCGGCGCAGCAGCCGGCTCACGAACCCGAGCAGCCGCACGTCCTGGTCGAGCACCGAGACCGTGGCCGGGGCGCTGCTGAGGGCCGCGTGGGTGCGGGCGAACCGGGCGACGGTGGCGTCGTCGTCGATGGTGAGGTCGCGGAAGAACGGCAGCGCCGTGGACCGGCCGGCGATCTCGTCGGCCGCGGCGCCCAGCGCGCCCGCGTCGACGTAGAGCGTGAGGTGCTCGGAGTCGCGGTCGCGGTGGTCCGGGTCGACGGGCGTGTGCGCCTCGCCCGGCATGACGACGGTGAGCCGGCCGGCCGGGACGACGTGGAACGCGCGGCGGTAGTGCAGGCCGCCGGGGACCCCGAGGTTGAGGTTGAGCTGGTACTGCTCGTGCGTGTGCCGCGGAATGGCGATCGGTGGCCCGGGCGGATAGGAGTAGCGCTCGAGCAGGACGTCCTGGCGCAACAGGCCAGTCGCGTCGGGCGTCACACCGTCAGCCTAGTCGCGGCCAATGCGGGCCCGAACCCGTCGCCGTCGTCACCCAGGGTGACAATGCACGGTCGCATCACGATTCGATAACGCAAGTGGCCCCGAACCCCGCGCGAGGCGGGGCCGGGGCCACTCGGTTCAGCTGGTTACTGTTGTGACCTGGGTTGATCAGGCCGTCGTGTTGCGACGGGCGCGGACGGCGACAGCAGCGCCACCGGCCAGCAGCAGCGCGACGCCGCCGACGATCATCCAGGTGGTGCCGGACGAACCGGTGTCGGGCAGGTCGCCGTCACCGTCGTCGTCCCCGCCGCCGGCGTTCTCCACCGTGAAGGTGGCGACGGCCTCGGAGTCGGACAGCTCGGGGTCGCCACCGTCGAGGGTCGCCGAGGCGGTGATGGTGTACTCACCCTCCGGCAGGTCCTCGGCCGGGTCGAACGTCCAGTTGCCGGCGTCGTCGATCTCGAACTCGCCGGCCCACTCGTCGACGTCGTCCTCGCCCTCGGCCCGCAGACCCAGGCGGGGCTGCGCGTCGGCGGCGTCGGCGGTCTGCTCGAGCAGCAGGCCGATGGTGGCGCCGCCGAACGAGGTGCCCTCGAAGTTCACGTCACCGGCGACGGTCGAGCCATCCTCCGGAGCCGTGATGGTGACCTCGGGAGCGTTGATGCCGAGGTCCGCGACGGTGGCCTTCTGGGTGTCGTCCTCGAAGGTCTGCGTCACGACGGCGTCGAACCGCGCACCGACCGGCAGGTCGCCGCTCGGGGTGAGCGCCCAGGCGCCGTCCTCGCCGACCTCGGCCGTGCCGTACTCGGCGTCGCCGACCGTCAGGGCGATGGTGGCGCCGGGCTGGCCGGTGCCGGTGAACTCCGGACGCGCGTTGCCGGTGGTCTGGCCGTCGGTCGGGGACGTGACGGCCAGTTCCTCGACCGCCGGAGCCTCGTTGACGGTCCAGCTGCCCTCGGCCGCCTCGGACTGCGAGTGCGCACCGTAGAAGGCCCGCACCGAGTAGCTGTGCTCGCCCGGCTCCAGGTCGCCGTCGAGCGCGACCGAGAAGGAACCGTTGGCCGCGACCGCGCCCTCGACCGGCTCGCCGCCGTCGACGGAGACCTCGACCCGGTGGTCCGCGCCGGCACCTTCGACCGTGCCATCGAAGGTGACGCTCGGACCGGACTCGCCCTCGGGCGAGGTGACGGTCGGGGTGGCGATCTGGACCGCGAGCTCCCAGGCGTCGCCGAAGTACTCCTCCTGGCTGAACTCGCTACCCGTCATGGCGTAGGCGAAGCTGGAGTGGACCTCGGGGTCCCAGCCGACGCAGTCGATCGGGGCGCCGGCGCTACCACCGGTCAGCGTGCCGACCGCGGCGGTGCCGGAGAGGAAGGAGCCACCGCTGTCGCCCTGGGCGCTGCAGGCGGTGGTGAAGAAGCCCGTGACCGGGACGTCGTCGACCAGCACCGGCTGCTCGACGAAGGTGATCTCGCCGCACTGGTAGCCGGTGGAGGCGCCGGAGCGGCAGATCGGGGCACCGACGACCGGGGTGACCTGGTCGGTGACGGCGACCTCGCCGTCACGCGGGTCGCCCGTGCCGCCACCCCAGCTGGAGACGACCGGACGCGGCGTCCAGGCCGGGTTGGTGACCGGGAAGAGACCGGAGTCGTGGTTGTCGCCGAAGTGGAACTCGCCGCCCGAGCCGATCTGCTCGCCCTGCGGCCACGGACGGACGTCGTCCGGGTCCGGCGGCCACGGCTGGTCCACGTCGAACAGGTACCAGTCGAGGTCGGCGTTGTCGGCGTTGCAGTGGCCGGCGGTCGTGACGACCGGCGAGCCGTCGGCGGCGTAGCCGTTGAAGCCGAGGGAGCAGCGACCGCTCTCGGGGCTCATGTAGCCGTAGCCGCCCTTGAGGTCTTCGTGCGCCACGACCTCGTCGGGGGCGCCCGACGTGTCGGGCTCGCCGACCTCGACCTCGGCGCCGACCGCGAGGGCGGCGTCGACGTCGGCCTCGGCGTCGACGTACAGGGTGACGTCCTGGCCGCTGATGACAGTGGCGTTGACGGACACGCCGGCGTCCTCGAGCTGAGCGACGACGTCAGCGGTGACCTTGGCGGACGCCGCGTTGGCGAGGTACTCGGCAGGCGAGATGCCGAGATCGCGTTCGATGGCCTCGACGAGGCCGGAGGGGAGCTCGTCGGCCTGGGGGGCGAACGCCTCCGCAGCGAACGTCTGCAGGGTCTCGGTGACGGACTCTTCCTCGGCGGATGCAGCCGTGGTGGAGACGATGATGCCGGTGCTCGCAAGGGCGCAGGCAGCCAGCACACCAGAGACCCGTGCAGCGCCGCGACGGCGCAGCAGGGCTGTGCTCACAGTAACTCCAAAATGAAATGTCATTGACACGGAATGGTTCCGGTGCTCCGCCGGCGGGGTGGATCTACCGACGGGACCCCGGAGCCTGTGTCACCCTACAGCACCGTTCAGCCGCATATTCAAGTACTCGGCACCTATCAGGGCGAATGTCCGACATCACTCACTGTGACCAGAAATTTGAATGCTCAAGCGGTGAATAGTGCAAATCGGGCACAACCACGGCATTGACCACCGGTGTCATGACTCAAACGCCAGGTCGCACCGGCGTGTCGCCGGATCTCGTCGCACGCGTGGTCAGCGCGACGGTCAGCGTCGCCCGGTCAGCGCCGCCCGGTCAGCGTCGCCCGGTCAGCACCGGGTCAGGGTGCGGTGCGACGGCGCCAGGCGAGCGCCGCGGCGACGGCGCCGCCGGCGGCCACGATGCCCAGGGCCGCGGCCAGCACGCCGCCCGGCAGGCCGGACCCGCTGCCGGCGCCGGCGCGGTCGGCCTCGGCGGCGGAGGGCGCGTCGTCGGAGGCCACCTCGAGGGTGACCGGTGCCGACGGCTCGGAGGTGAGGTCGTCGAGGGTCTGGGTGGCGACGACGACGTGCCGGCCGGCGGCCAGCGGCGCGTCCAGCCGGACCACCCAGCTGCCGTCGGCGCCGGCCTCGGCGCGCAGCTCGGGTGCCGCGGCGACGTCGGCGCCGGACGCGGCGACGCGGACCGCCACGGCCGCGCCCGGCAGGCCGGCCCCGCGCAGCGTGCCGGCGTCGGCCGCCGGGATCCCGCCCAGCGGCGCGCTGACGACGGGGGCGCTCGGTGCCACGCCGACGCCGGCGACGGTGACGGCCGCCTCGCCGCCGGACGCGCCCCGGTCCGTGCCGCCGTCCGCACCGTCGCCCGCGGCGAAGCCGGACGCCGTCAGGCCGGAGGCGGTCCCGGACTCGGTTCCGGCGAGGCCGTCGGGGAGGTGCTGGGTCAGGACGGCGTCGAACCGTCCGGCGGGCCGGGTCGGCACCGCGCGCAGCGACCAGGTGCCGTCGTGGCCGACGATCGTGCTGGCGAGCACCTCGCCGCCGACGGTGAGCCGGACGGTGGCGCCGGGCTGGCCGGTGCCCTCGAAGGCGAGCCGGCCGTCGGTGTTGACGTGACCGGCCGCCGGCCAGCTCACGCCGAGCTCCGCGACGGCCGCGACCTCGAACTCGCCGGTGGTCGCGCGGGAAGTGACCTCGCGGCCGCCGGTCGAGGGCCGGAACGTGGTCGTCGCCTCGTATCCGTGGGTGCCGGGATCCAGCGGTTCGCCGACGGTGGCGCTCCAGCGCCCGGCCGGGCCGACGCTGGCCTCGGCGGTGGGCCCGTCGTCGAAGCGGACGGTCACGACGGCGCCCTCGGCGGCGTCGGCGGTCCCGGTCACGGTCGGGGTGGTGCCGGCGACGGCGCCGTCGGCGGGCGCCGTCACCTCCGGCCGTCCGACTCGGACCGCGAGGTCGAAGTCGTCGCCGTAGAGGCCCTCGACGCCGTCGGCGCCGATCATCGGGTAGCCGATGGCGAGGTCGTCGCCGCCCGCCGCCGGGTCGCCGTCGGCGCAGGACAAGCCGGTCCAGGTGGAGCCGGAGTTGAGCCCGAGCGCGTACTGGCCGACGACGACGGCGCCGCCGCTGTCGCCGGGGAGCACGCAGGCGTCGAAGAGGAAGCCGGTGACGGCACGGCCGCTGACCGGCACAGTGGCCTGCGCGTCGAGGATGTGGCCGCAGGTCCAGCCCGACGCGACGCCGGCCGAGCAGACCGGTGCGCCCGCGACGGCGGTGACGGCGTCGTGCACGGCGAGCGCGGACTCGTCACCGGCGCCGGGACTCCACGCCGCGACCTCGGGTGCGATGTCGCCGTCGACCTCCAGCAGGGCGGCGTCCTGGCCGTCGCCGAACGCGGCGCTGCCGGGCACGAACGCGCCGAGCCGGTCGCCGATCAGGGCGGGCCAGGTGCCCACGGCTTCGGCGGACAGCGGGGCCGGCGGGGTCAGCGAGCGGGCCTCGCCGGTGAAGGGGCCCTCGGGTCCGGCGGTGCAGTGTCCGGCGGTGAGCAGCACCGGGTCGTCGTCGGCATCGGTGCCGGCGAACGCGGTGGAGCAGTGGTAGTCGGCATTCTGGTCGCCGACGGAGAACCCGCTGCCGCCACGGTGGTCGTCGCCGGCCTGCGCCGACAGCCGGGCCTGGCCGGCCGGGGCGCCGCGGACCGGGGCGCCGACGGCGACGACCCGCTCGGCGTCGCGGTCGGCGTACACCAGCTTGTCCTGCGCGCGGGCCGCCGTCAGGGCGTCGGCGAGCACGTCGCCGACCTGCACCTCGGCGCCGGCGGTGCGGGCCGCGATGGTCGCGTCGCGGTCGGTGACGGCGACGTGCAGGGTCTGGTCGTCCAGCCAGGCCGAGCGGACCGTGTCGCCGAGCGAGCCGACGACCTCGCCGGCCAGCCGTGCGGCGGCCGCCGTCGCCAGGTACTCCTCGGGTGACAGGCCGAGGTCGCGGCGGACCGCCTCGGCCAGGCCGGGCGGGAGCTGCGCGGCGCGGTCGGCGAACTCGGCCGGGTCGAAGGCGCGCATGCGCGTGGCCGGCGCGGCCGCCGTCGTGTCGTCCTCGAGCGCGGCGGAGGGAGCTGCGGCGACGGCGAGGGTCCCGACGGCGGCGGCTGCGGCCAGCGCGGCGGACGCGATGCGACGGCCGAACGACGAACGGCTCACCGGCGTCCCGACTCCCCTCGGACCGAAGTCCCCCGAAACCGGGATCGTCCCGGTCGAATCGCTGCTCAGCGGCGGTGTGCGCCGCTCCGCCGACCGAGGCTACCCGCGAGGAACCTCGGCCCGGCCCGTGATGTGTCAGGAATCACCCGTACGGTCGACCCCCTGTCGCCGGCCGGTGCATCACGCGCTAATATAAGTACGTTATGGATTCCGTCGAGCTCGCCTCCGCCCTCGAACGGCTGGTCCGGCTGTTCCGCCAGGTGACCACCGCAGGCGACCTCTCGCTCACCGCCGCCGCCACGCTGGCCACACTGGAGCGCACCGGCCCGCGCCGGCTCACCGAGCTGGCCGTGCAAGAGGGCGTCACCCAGCCGGCCATGACCCAGCTGGTCGGGCGGCTGCACGACGCCGGGCTGGTCGAGCGCTCCGCCGACCCCGCGGACGGACGGGTGGTGCGGGTCGGGATCACCACCGCGGGCAGCGACGCGCTCGCCGCGCGCCGGGCCGAGCGCGCCGACCGGCTCGCCGAGCTGCTCGCCCGCCTCGACCCCGCCGAGCGCGCGGCGCTGGCTGCCGCCGTCCCCGCCATCGACGCCCTGACGGCCGGGGTCCACAACGCGCCGGCCGCCACCGCCACCGACCACCGCACCGGAGCCCCCGCGTGACCACAGCACCAGCCACCGCCAGCCCGTTCCGCCAGCCGAAGGCCGTCTACGCCGTCGCGTTCGCCTGCGTCGTGTCGTTCATGGGCATCGGCCTGGTCGACCCGATCCTGCCGGCCATCTCCAGCGACCTGGACGCCACGCCGAGCCAGGTGACGCTGCTGTTCACCAGCTACCTCGTCGTCACGGCGGTGGCGATGCTGGTGACGAACTGGGTGTCCAGCCGCATCGGCGCGAAGAAGACGCTGATCGCCGGCCTCGCGCTCATCGTCGTGTTCGCGGCGCTGGCCGGCGCGTCGGACAGCATCGGCGGCATCGTCGGCTTCCGGGCCGGCTGGGGCGTGGGCAACGCGCTGTTCATCGCGACCTCGCTGGCGGTCATCGTGGCGTCGGCGAGCGGCGGCTTCGTCGGGGCGATCGTGCTGTACGAGACCTCGCTCGGCCTGGGCATCGCGGTCGGCCCGCTGCTGGGCGGTGCGCTCGGCGAGGTGAGTTGGCGCGGCCCGTTCTTCGGCGTCGCCGTGCTCATGACCATCGCGCTGATCGCGACCGCCGTCCTGGTCGAACCCCAGCCGCTACCGGCACGACGCACCGGCCTCGCCGAACCCCTCAGAGCGCTGCGCCACCGCGGGCTGCTCGCGATGTCGCTGACGGCGCTCTGTTACAACTGGGCGTTCTTCACGGTGCTGGGCTACGCGCCGTTTCCCATGGGCCTGGGCGCCATCGAGCTGGGCCTGGTGTTCACCGGCTGGGGCCTGCTGGTGGCGGTCTTCTCGGTGTTCGGGGCGCCCTGGCTGCAGCGGCGGCTCGGCATCGCCCGCACCCTGTACGCGAACCTGGCCTGCTTCGCCGTCGTCGTGCTGGTCATCGCCATCTGGACCGACCACGTGCCGGTGCTGGTGACGGCTGTGATCGTCGCGGGCGTGTTCATCGGCATCAACAACACCGTCACCACGCAGGCGGTCATGACGGTGTCACCGGTCGACCGGCCGGTGGCGTCGGCGGCGTACGGGTTCGTGCGGTTCATCGGCGGCGGGCTGGCGCCGTTCGCCGCGGGCAAGCTGGTCGAGGCGACGAACGTGCACGTGCCCTTCTTCCTCGGCGCGGCCGTCCTGCTGGTGGGCATCGCGATCCTTGCCACCGCGCGCGACCACCTCGCCGTCGCCGAGCGGGTGCAGGCGGGTGAGCCGATCGAGGCCCCGGCCCCGCGGCTCGAGGCGGTGGGCCCGGATCGCTCCGGGCACGACGGCGTCATCGTGGCGGCGGTCTCGGGGGCCGACGGCGCCGAGGTGGCCCGCGTCGCCGCCCGGCTCGCGACGCTGAACGGCCGCACCGTCGACGTCCTGCACGCGCAGGAGGCCGTTCTCACCGGTGAAGGCGCCGTCGATGGTGAGGACGACGCCGCCGCGCGGGCCACCGTCCGGCAGCGGCTGGACGAGGTGTCCGCGCTCGGCGTCCCGGCGGTCGGTCACCTGCTGCGCGGCGCTGCCGGCCATGGCACCGTCGGCCGGCTGATCGCCGAGCACGCCGAACAGGTGGGGGCGCGGGCCATCGTCATCGGCACGCCGAGCCACGGCGGGCTGGCCGCGCTCATGGACGAGAGCGCCACCCAGGAGCTGTGGCGGCACGCTCACTGTCACATCGTGATCGTCAACGACGACTCACGGGTGTGACGGCGCCGGCTCCTGCCCCTCGATCTCGAAGGTGAGCTCGTCGGCGTAGCAGTACCACCAGTCCTCGCCCGGCTCGTAGGACCGGATGATCGGGTGGTCGGGGTGCTCGTTCGCGTGCGCCGTGGCGTGCTTGCCCGGCGAGCTGTTGCAGCAGCCCACGTGCCCGCAGGCCATGCAGAGCCGCAGGTGCACCCAGCGCCCGCCGATGCGCAGGCACTCTTCGCAGCCGGTGCCCGACGGCGTCACCTCGGCGACGGTGTCCAGGTGCGTGCAGGTCCTCATGGCGGTCATGTTCTCACGACGGCGAGGGCGGCCAGACCGGCGCCGGCCAGCTCGGCCCGCACGACGCGCAGGGCGAGGTCGCGGTCCGCGCGATCGCCCGCGGGGTCGAGGATCTCGGCGGCGAACTCCGTCAGGTCGGACAGCGCCCGCACCGTCCGGTAATAGGCCAGCCGGTCCGGATCCGGTTCGACCGGGCCGTACCCGTCGGCGAACCACGCCAGCTCGTCCGGACCGACGGGCGCGTAGCCGGGCAGCCCGCCGACGACGAACATGAGGTCGCGCTCGGGCGGGGCCAGCGCGGCGTCGTCCCAGTCGATCAGCCAGACCGTGCCGTCGTCGCCGAGCAGGACGTTGCCCAGGTGGGCATCGGTGTGAGCGACGACGGCGTGAGCGGTGCGGTCGCGCAGCCGGTCGCCCAGGACGGCCGCCCGGGCGACGAGCGCGCCGAGCAGCTCCGCGCCGTCGCGCCAGGCGGCGGCCAGGTCGTGGACCAGATCGTCGCCGTCCGCGGCGGCCAGCCGGGCGGTCACCGTCGCCGTCGTCGCCAGCAGTGCGTCCGGGCGGTGGTCCTCGACCGGCAGCTCCCGCACGACGGGGTCGTCGGCCGGTACCGCGTGCACCCGCGCGAGCAGCGCGCCGTACGCCGTCCACTGCTCCGGCGTCATGGCGGTGTCGACCGCCCGCCGGTCGGCGACCCACGGCTGCAGCGAGAGCCGCCGGCCCTCGTGCTCGCTGCAGAGCGCGCCGTCGACCGTCCGCACCGGCGCCGGGACGCCGCCGACACCCAGCTCGGCCAGCCGGGCGGGCAGGAGCAGGCCGGCCGCCGACCCGCCGCCGGTCCACTTCACCGCGTAGCGCGCGCGATCGGCGTCGGTCACCCTCCACACCGAGGCGGCCGCGTCGGCGCCGTGGCCGATCGGCGTCGCCTCGCTGAACCGGAGGCCGAAGTCGGCGCCGATCCGGTCGCGGAGGTCGTCGAGTCTCACCCGGCCGCGACCGTCACCGTCGGCTCGTGCCGCACCGGCATCCGCACGGACGAGGCCAGGAAGCAGAGCTCGTGCGCCCGCTCGTGCAGCTTCGTGGCCTCGTCGACCATGTCCGGATCGGCGACGGTGACGACCGGGCGCAGCACCACCTCGGTGAACGCGCCGCCGCCGTCGGGCGTCATCTCCATGGTGCCGCCGGCGGTGTCCTCGTAGCCGACCACGACGACGCCGGCGACCGCGCACAGGTGCAGGTACTGCAGCAGGTGGCACTCCGAGAGCGCGGCGACGAACAGCAGCTCGGGGTTCCAGCGGTCCGCCTCGCCGCGGAACGCCGGGTCGGAGCTGGCCGCGAGGACCGGCCGGCCGTCGGCCTCGATGTCGTGGCTGCGGGAGTAGCCGCGGTACGACGCGGTGCCGGTGCCCTGGTTCCCGGTCCAGCGGACGGTGGTCGTGTAGTGGTGACTGGTCATCGCCTCTCCCGGGGTCGTGGTTACGCTGCGAGCATGACAGGCTCCCGCGTGGTCGCCGTCGGCCACCACCAGCCCGACCGCGTGCTCACCAACGCCGACCTGGCCACCATGGTCGACACCAGCGACGAGTGGATCCGCTCCCGGGTCGGCATCGAGACCCGCCGCATCGCCGCCGACGACGAGACCGTCGACTCCATGGCCGCGAACGCCGCGGCGAAGGCGCTCGCCCACGCCGGCCTCGCGCCCGGCGACATCGACTACCTCGTGGTCGCGACGTGCACCGCCATCGACCGGTCGCCGAACATGGCCGCCCGGGTCGCCGCGCGGCTGGGCATGACGACCCCGGCCGCCATCGACGTCAACACCGCCTGCTCCGGGTTCACCCACGCGCTCGCGACCGCCGACCACGCCATTCGTGCGGGCGCGGCGACGAAGGCGCTGGTCATCGGCTCGGAGAAGCTCACCGACTTCACCGACTGGACCGACCGCTCCACGTGCGTGCTGGTGGGCGACGGCGCCGGCGCGGTCGTGCTGGTCGCGGCCGACGAGCCCGAGGTCGGCCCGGTGACCTGGGGATCAGTGCCGGAGATGTCGAACGCCGTGCGCATCGAGGGCCGGCCCGGCACGTTCGGGCAGGAAGGCCAGGCGGTGTTCCGCTGGGCCACCACCGAGCTGCCGCGCATCGCCCGCCTCGCCTGCGAGCGCAGCGGCGTCGCGCCCGAGGACCTAGGCGGCATCGTCCTGCACCAGGCCAACCTGCGCATCATCGAGCCGCTGGCCGCGCGCATCGGCGCCACGGACGCCGTCGTCGCCCGCGACGTCGTCGAGTCCGGCAACACATCGGCGGCGAGCATCCCGATCGCGCTGTCGAAGCTGGTCGAGCGGCGCGAGGTCCCGGCCGGGGCACCGGTGCTGCTGTTCGGGTTCGGCGGCGGGCTCTCCTACGCGGGGCTGGTCATCCGCTGCCCGTGACCGCGGCGGCCACACCGCCGCCGTCGTCGCCGCGGTCCTGGCGGTAGACGTAGTGGAGCGGGTCGTCGAGGGGGTTGTCCGGCTCCATGGGCCCTTCGGCGACGCGGCGGAAGCCGGCCTTCTCGAGCGCCCGCCACGAGGCGGTGTTCGCGGCGACGACGGCGACCAGGATGGTGCCGGTGCCCGGCCGCGTGGCCCAGGTGTCGGCGACGGCGGCGCGGATCATCGCGGTGCCCAGTCCCTGGCCGACGCGGCCGGGGTCGCCGACGAGGTAGTCGATGGTGACGGCCTCGTACGGCACCTGCGTCAGGGCGGCGAACTCCTCGAGGTAGTCGGCGTAGTCGACCAGCCGCGACCGCTGCACCAGGCCGACGGGGACGCCGTCGTCCATCGCCAGCAGGTCCTCGCCGGGCTCGGTCCCGTCGACGGAGCCGCCGAAGTCGCGCTCGAGGTCGTCGGGCCCGGTCTCGTGGTTCCACCAGTGGGCGACGTGCGGATGCTCGAGCCAGGTGCGCAGCAGCGGGAAGTCGTCGCGGCGCAGCGGACGGAAGGCGATGGTCATCGGCGCAGCCAGCGGGCGCGCCAGCCGTCGTCGGCGCACCGGTCGCGCAGCGCCTCCAGAGCCGCGAGCAGCGCCGCGCGGTCGTGCTCGGGCCCCACCGCCGCCAGCAGTGCGTCGGTGCCGGCGCGCAGGTCGCGGGCGGTGCTGTGGGCGAGCCGGCGGCCGGTCGGGGTCACCTCGATGCGGTTGGACCGGCGGTCGGTGGCGTCGACCGTCCGGGTCACGAGGCCGCGTCCCTCGAGGTCGTCGAGGTCGGCGACGATGCGGTTGCGGTCGTAGCCGATGGCGCCGGCCAGCTCACCCTGGGTGCGCCAGGGCGGTTCGGCCGCGGCCGCGAGGATCGCGTACTGCCAGGTCGTGAGGCCGTGCCGGCGGGCGATGGACGTCTCGAGCGCCGTCAGCGTCTTGGCGAGTGGCAGCACGAGGCCGGCGAGGTCTGGGCCGGCCGTGCGCGTGAGGACCATGGCGCCAGGATAGGCGAGAGGTCGGAAAGATGGCCCTGACCTGCGATTTTGCGGACGCCTCCGGTCAGGCGTCGTCGCCCGGCCGCACCGTCGACCCCGTGACCCGCAGGCCGTACTGGTCGATCACGTGGCAGGCGTGGTTCTTCTCCTCCGCGTGCGCGCGGGCGGCGTTCTCGGCGGTGGTGTAGCGGGAGAAGTCGCGGCTGGTCCACGGGCACGTGGGGCAGTGGGCACGGTATCGAGCAACGTCCACGCACGAAGACGTTAGCCGTGGTCGCGCGACCTCGCGCGTCGAACGGCTCAATGGGTGAGACGCGGCTTTCGTTCTGGGTGCGATGGGGCGACGGGACGGCGTCAGCCGTCCGCGCCGGGACGGTGCAGACGGGCCGCCCGGGCGCGCAGGTACCGCTGTTCGGGCAGGCTGGTCGTCTGGGCCGCGGCCGTCCGGTAGTGGTCGTGGGCGCCCTGGACGTCGCCGCTCAGCTCGAGCAGGTGGGCGCGGACCGCGGCGTAGCGGTGGTGGCCCGCGACGCGCGCGTCGCCGGCGATGGTGTCGAGCAGAGTGAGTCCGGCGCGAGGCCCGCGCGCCATCGCGACGGCGACGGCCCGGTTGAGGGTGGCGACGGGATCGGGCGCGATCCGGTCGAGCACGGAGTACAGGGCGACGATCTGCCGCCAGTCGGTGTCGGCGAAGGACGGGGCCTCGTCGTGGACGGCGGCGATGGCGGCCTGCAGTTGGTACGGGCCGGGCAGGCGACGCGGCAGGACCTCGCTCAGCAGGGCGACGCCCTCGTCGATGGCGGGCCGGTCCCAGCGCCCGCGGTCCTGCTCGGCCAGCGGGATCAGGTCGCCCCCCGGGCCCGTGCGGGCGGCCCGCCGGGCGTCGGTGAGCAGCATCAGCGCGAGCAGGCCGGTGACCTCCGGATCGTCCGGGGAAAGCCGGAGCAGCAAGCGGCCGAGCCGGATCGCCTCGGCGCACAGGTCGTCGCGGCGCAGGTCGGTCCCGGCCGTCGTGGTGTGGCCCTCGGTGAAGATCAGGTAGACGACCTGGAGGACGACGCCGAGGCGCTCGGCCCGCTCGGCGGCGCCGGGGGGCCGGAAGCGGGCGCCAGCCTCCTGGATGCGCTGCTTGGCACGGCTGATCCGCTGCCCGACCGTGGCCTCCGGGACCAGCAGGCCGTGGGCGATCTCGCGCGTCGTCAGGCCGCCGACGGCGCGCAGCGTGAGCGCGACCTGGGCGGGCGGCTTCAGCGCCGGATGGCAGCACAGGAAGAAGAGCGTGAGGGTGTCGTCGCGGTCCGACGCCACCGGCGCCGCGTCGGCGGCGGGTGACAGCAGGTCCTCGGGCAGCGAGCGGAACGCGTCCTGCTGCTCGCGCCGCCGACGGGCCTGCTCGCTGCGCAGCAGGTCGGTCATGCGCCGGGTCGCGACGGTGGTCAGCCAGCCAGCCGGGCGGGTTGGCCGGCATGCCGTCGGCCGGCCACTGGGTCGCGGCGGCGATCAGGGCCTCCTGGACGGCGTCCTCGGCCACGTCGAACCGGCCGAACCTGCGGGTGAGCGCGACGAGGACCTGCGGCGTGAGCGTGCGCAGCAGGTCCTCGACGCCGTCGTTGCCCGTCACAGGTCCGCGGCGCCGCCGTCCATGACCGGGCGCAGCTCGACCCGGGTCTGCACGATGGCGGCGAACCGGGCGGCCAGCTCGACGGCGCGGTCGTGCGAGGCGACGTCGACGATGCCGAAGCCGGCCAGGACCTCCTTCGACTCGGCGTACGGGCCGTCGGACGCGACGGGCCGGCCGTCGCGGATCTCGACCGTCATGGCGTGCGTCGGGTCGGCCAGGCCGTAGCCGGTGACCAGCTCACCGGTGGCGGCGAGGTCGTCGTAGAAGGCGCCCATGGCCTGGAAGTGCGCCGCGATGTCCTCCTCGGACCAGGTGGCCTCGCCGGACCCCAGCCCGAGCGTGTCCCAGTCGGTCACGTCGCCGAAGGTCATGATCATGTACTTCATCGGGCCGGGTCCTCCACACGCGTCATCGTCGACTCGTAGCCGCCGCCCGGCCACTCCCAGGCGCCGGTGTTGGTGCTGCCGTCCGCACTGAACGTACCGACGAACCTGGCCGGCGAGCTCGTGTCGCCGAACCAGATCGTCAGGATGTCGCCGCTCAGCTCGTAGGTGTACTCGAGGATCTCGCCGCCGGCGCCGAAGAAGTGCGACCGGAGGGTGCCGCTGTCCTGGTCGTAGCCGATGTACTCGACGCCGCGGTTGGCCTGGCCGTCGTGGACCAGGTCGACCTGCTGCACGAGGAACCGTCCGCCCTCCATCCAGGCGTAGGTGACGGTGCCGGACAGCCCGCCGCCGGTGACGGCCCAGGTGCCCACGAGACGGTCGAGGGTGTGCAGGTGGTCGGTCATGATGGTCTCCTCTTCGAGTCGGCGGTCGGTGGGTCAGCGGGCGATCTCGCGGCGGCGTGCGACGGCGACGCCGGCGGCGAGCAGCAGGAACACGATCGGCAGGGCCGGGCTGGTGTGCACCAGCACCATGGTGGTGAGGACGGCGCCGGTCATCAGGCCCGCGAGGCCGAGCGCGGCCGCACCGGCCAGCCGGGGGACCAGCACCCCCAGGGCGCCGGCGAGCTCGATCGCCGCGATGACGTAGCGGAACCACTGGCCGGCGCCGATCTCGGCGAACAGCTCGACCATCTGAGGGTCCCCGGCGGCCTTCAGCGTGCCGGCGACGACGAACTGCGCGGCGAGGAACACCTGCACGCACCAGAGCGCGATGCTCGCGGCCCGGCGGCGGGTGCGCCCACCGGCGGTGGCGGCGGGAACGGCGGTGGCGGTCGTGATGCTCATGTCGGTCTCCTCTGACGATGGGTGCCTTCACACCGTCTGTCGGAGGCCCCGACGGGTTTTCGACCGTTCTCGGAAAGATCTTCGAGAAAATCGTGGAGGAGCGCCAGCCGTCAGCGGATCACCCTGAACCGCAGGTGGGTGGCGTTCGGCGTGTCGACCACCATGGTGCGCTCGAGCTGGACCCGGCCGCCCAGGTGCTCGAACAGCCGCGTCCCGCTGCCGAGCAGGACCGGGGCCAGGTGGATCTGGATCTCGTCCATCAGCCCGGCGGCGAGGCACTGCTGGGTGGCGCTGGCGCCGTGGACGCCGACCACCTTGCCCGCCGCCGCCGACTTCGCCTGTGTCACCGCGCTGTCGATGCCGTCGGCGACGAACGTGAACACCGACGGCGCCCGGACCGTCCCGGGAGCCGGCGGGTTGTGGGTGAGCACGAAACACGGCGCCGGGCCGGCGGGTCCGCCGTCGCCCCAGCCGCCATCGCCTTCGGCCAGGTCATAGGAGACCCGGCCCATGAGGATCGATCCGAGTCCCTCTCCCATCGCGGCCAGCAGCTCGCTGTCGCGCGGGTCCGGCTGGTGCAGCCACCTGTGCAGGACCTCGCCGCCGTCTCCGAGCTGCTGCTCGCGGGTGACGTTGGGCCCGGTGACGAACCCGTCCAGCGACATCGAGATTCCGGCGATGACCTTGCTCATGGCAGCTCCTTCGCGTCTGGCGCCCTTGGACAATTGTGTCCTATGGAAACAGTATCCGCAAGACACAATTTGAGATCGCAAAGCGCTGCGCCATCAGAGGTGGTGTCGTCGAGTGATCATTCGATCACGAGGCGATGATCGACATCGGTGCTGAACTGGGTGCCCGCGGTAGGATTCGAACCTACGGCCTTCTGCTCCGGAGGCAGACGCTCTATCCCCTGAGCTACGCGGGCTCGGGCCAGCAAAGGCTACCAGCACCCGGCGGCGCGGAGCGAACCGATACTCGTGTGCCCGCCCGCCGTCCGTCTCACAGCACGGTGAGGATGCGCGGCCCCTCCGCGGTGATCGCCACGGTGTGCTCGACGTGCACGCTGCGGCTGCCGTCGTCGGTCACGAGCGACCACCCGTCGTCGGCCATGTGGTAGCCGTCGTGGCCGCCGGCCATGAGACTGGGCTCGATGGCGATGACCAGGCCCGGCTGCAGCCGGAAGCCGCGCCCCGGCCGCCCCTCGTTGGGCACGAACGGCTCCTCGTGCATGGCCCGGCCGATGCCGTGGCCGCCGAAGTCGTTCTGCATGCCGTACCCCGCGGCCCGGCCGACCTCCGACATGGCGTGACCGATGTCACCCATGTGCCCGCCCGGCTGGGCGGCGGCGATGCCCGCCGCGAGGGTCCGCTCGGCGGCATCGATGAGCGCGAGGTCCTCGGCCTGCGCCGTCCCGACGACGAAACTGATCGCCGCGTCCGCGTGCCAGCCGTCGACGTGCGCGCCGCAGTCGACACTGAGCAGGTCGCCGTCGCGCAGCTGATACGCCGTGGGCAGGCCGTGCAGCATGATGTCGTTGACCGACGTGCAGATGACGCCCGGATACGGCGTCGCGCCGAAGCGCGGGTGATACCCGAGGAAGGACGACCCCGCCCCGGCGCCGTCGATGACCTTGCGGGCTACCTCGTCCAGCTCCAGCAGCGAGACCCCCGGGGCGGCGTGCGCCCGCACCTCGGCGTGGACGGTGGCCACCACGCGCCCGGCGGCGCGCATGCTCTCGATCTCGGCGGCGGTCTTCAACTCGATCATGCGGCACCTTCGCGGACGGCGTTCCCTGACGGTCGGCGATAACTATACCGGTATTGAAATCGGCGCCCACGGCCGGACCCGGTTGCTCGACCGGAGTCCTGCCTGCGGAGCGCATTGCTATGGTGCCCTCATGATCGAGCAGTGGGTGGCGGCACCATCGGCGACAGCCGAGCCCGCCCACGTTCTCTCGGGGCCGGCACTGCTGGCCCTCGAGCTCGCGCGGACCGCGCGCGGGATCCGCGGTCTCGACGTGCTGCGCCGCAGCGTCGACCGCGCTCCGCCGACCTGTTCCTGACCCCTCCTCACCGCGTGCCCGACGACGCGCGTGAATCAGCGCGCCCCGATGCGGGTGCGCTCACCGCCATACCCAGGGACAGGACGATGAACGCTCACGCACACGACCCCCACGCCACCATTCCCTCCCACGTCGAGGCCCGCATCCAGGACGCACTGGCCGAGGCCGCGGCCATGCGGCGACGCCAGCTCGACGACCTTCCGGCCGCCGACGGCGACGCGACCGAAGCTGCGTACCGTGCCAGGGTCGCCTACCTCCTCAGCGAGGTCGAGGCCGCTCAGGCCAGGCTCGCCCGCGGCGCCTTCGGCGACTGCGAACGATGCGGCGCCGTCATTCCGCCCGAGCGCCTCGAACTGCGGCCGTGGACCAGACTCTGCGTCGGCTGCGCGAGCCGATGACGCGCGCGACATGGCGAGCGCGCACGGGCGGGAGTCGAGCGCCGGTCAGCGGGCGCGACCCTCGGCGAGCATGGAGACGGAGGTCTCGACTCGCTTCGCTCGGGTCTCGGGCTTCTTCGCCCCGGTGACCTGCAGGACGTGCCACTGCTGCTTGCTGTGCGACAGCGTCTGCCAGAACTCCTTCGCCGCCGGGACGGCGTCGAGGGCAGCGGCGAGGTCGGGTGGCAGGTCGACCTCGCGGGGCGCGTCGTCGAGCACGATGTCGACGTCGTAGGTGTCGCCGACGGTGACACCGGCCTCGGCGCGCCGGTCGATGCTCATGCCGACCATGTAGCGCTCGCCCATGCGCGCGATCGAGCTGCGGTAGGTATAGCCGGCGACGGTGACGGCGACCTTCGGGCGCTTCCCGCCGCCCAGCCCGTCGACGACGGCGTCGGGGACGACGAAACCGGCCTTGTTGCCGCCGCTGGACTCGAGTATCGAGGTGAACTCCACCCGCCCAGCCTGACACGAGGGCGCGGTCAGTTCCGCATCGTCGCGGCGGCGATGCGGGCGAGCAGGAGGCCGACGGCGTCGCGGGCCAGGTCGTCCGCGCCTGCCGTCACCGCCCCGGGAGGGCCGCCGCCGAGCAGGACGACGGGCCGGGCGCCATCAATGCCGGTGGTGACCACCGTCGGCCACAGGAGGACGCCGTCGACGAGGCGGTTGCGCAGGCCGTCGAGCGCCAGCCGCTCGGAGTCGGGGTCGCCGTCGGTCTGCTCGACGAGGACGGCGTGGTCGTGGCGTTTCGCGGCCCGGCCGACGGCGGCGGCGAGGGCGGCGAAGAAGGGGGAGTCGAGGTCGGGGACGGCGAGGGCGACCACGCCGACGCGGCCGCTGCGCAGGGCGCGGGCGGTGATGTTGGGCCGGTAGTCCAGGGCGGTGATCGCCGCCTCGACCTTGGTGCGCGTGGCCGGAGTGACGTTCGGGTGGTCGTTGATCACGTTCGAGACCGTCTTCAGCGAGACCCCGGCCCGCTCGGCCACGTCGCGCATCTTCGCCACCATCGAGACTCCGATCGTCACGCGAAAGGTTGATTCATCACGTTACGCAACGCGATGAAGCTCCGCAACGCGTTATGTTGAGGTCGTGGACGTCCAGGTGCGGCCGATGCCGATGGACACGCTCGTCGAGCTGGTGAACGGGTGGGGCGCCGAGCCTCGCCGCGCCGGCGCGCGCTCGGATGTTCCCGCCCGGGCCGGCCATGTCCACGGCGCCGGCCTGCCGCGCGACCTCGCGGACCGGCTGACCGACGCCGACCTCGTCGCCTTCGCCGACCTGGTGTTCGCGATCTTCGACCTGCCGACGACGGCGGAGCGGGTCGGGCGGATCTCCGCCCTGCTCGCCGGCCTCACCGTCCGGCCCGACCTCGTCATCGACGACGGCGGCGGCGACGGCGACGGCGGCGGCGGCGTCCGCGTCCGCCCGGTCTGGCGTACGACCGCCGACGACGCCCTGCTCGCGGCCGCCCTGCTCGCGCTGCGTGACCAGCTGACCGGGCGCGACCCCGGCCGCCTGGGCATCTGCGTCGACGGCGGGTGCGCGGACGTCTACGTCGACGTCTCGCCGGCGGGCCGGCGCCGGTTCTGCTCCGTCCAGTGCCAGAACCGCGCCCGCGCCGCCGACTACCGCCGTCGTCTACGCGCCGCGCGCTGAGCCCGCCGCGCGGTGCTCGAACAGCCCGAGGTAGCGCTGGGTGTGTGGAGAAACTGTCGCCGGAGCGACAGCAGCGCCACACGGATCAGGCAGAGATCTCACACTGAAGCGGCTCATGCGCGCACCCTCGGGCCTTGGCCCGCTTCGCCCGTCAGCTGCCGACGACCGGCGCGATGTTGTGGTTCGACCGGAACAGGTTCGCCGGGTCGTACACCGCCTTGATCGCCGCCAGCCGGTCCCACGTGGCCGGCGGATAGGCGCTGCGGGCGTGCTCGGGGCCGTCGTCGCTGACGAAGTTGACGTACGAGCCGGGGACGCCCTGGTCGAGGGCGGTGGTGAGGTCGTCGACCCACTGCTGCCGGGCCGGGCGGTCCTGCGGGCCGAGGACCATCGACACCACGTTGACCATGACGTTCGCGGCCCGGTGACCGTAGGCGGTCGCGTCGTTCGACACCCGCGAGATCGCGCCGCCGAGCACCCGCAGCTGGACCAGCCGCAGCGGCGCGTCGGACCTGCTCAGGTGGTCGACGATGGTCTCGGCGGTCGCGAGGTCGACGTGGTCGAGGTAGCCGGTGGTGCCGACCGTGACAGGCCGCGGCATGTCCGGGTCGTCCGGCGGGAACAGGCCCGGGTACGGCATCGGGCGGACCAGGTCGGCCACCGGCGCGGCGATGTCGCGGAACGGCGCGACGGCCTGCTGGCCGGCCGCGTCCGGGCCTGCGTAGCAGAGCGTGCCCATGATGACGAGCTGCCCGCGCAGGTGTTCGGGCACGAACGGCAGCGGCGGGGCAGGCATGACGGTGGCGATGGTGCTGAGCTCGTCCGGTGCGGCGGCGGCCGCGGCGGCGAACGCCGCGATGTTCTCGGCCGTGGCCGGCAGCAGGAGCAGGCCGCCGACGACCGACGGGAGCTCGTGCAGCCGGTACCGGAACCGGGTGACGACGCCGAAGTTGCCGCCGCCGCCCCGCAGCGCCCAGAACAGGTCCGGCTCGGTGTCCGCGTCCACCCGCAGGATCCGGCCGTCGGCGGTGACGACCTCCGCGGCCAGCAGGTTGTCGACGGTCAGGCCGTGCAGCCGGGAGAGGTGGCCCACGCCGCCGCCGAGGGTGATGCCGCCGATGCCGACCGAGCCGGTGTCGCCGAACCCGGTCGCGAGGCCGTGCTCGGCGACCGCCGTCGTGTAGGCGCCCGCTGTGAGGCCGCCGCCCGCCCACGCGGTGCGCCCCTCGAGGTCCACATCGAGCCGGGTCAGGCCGCGCAGGTCGACCACGAGGCCGTCGTCGATCACGGCGTGGCCGGCGCCGCCGTGCCCGCCGGCGCGCACGGAGAGGGAGATGCCGCCGTCGCGGGCGATGCCGACGGCGGCGGCCACCCCGGCAGTGTCGTCCGGCCGCACGATCACCGCCGGGCGCCGGTCGAAGCCGCCGGCGAGCAGCCGCCTGGCGGAGTCGTAGTCGTCGTCGCCGGGCGCGATGACGGCGCCGCCGGTCGCGGAACGGAGCTGGGAGAGCTGGATGCTGGTGCCGATCATGATGAAGGAACCGTCCTCGTCGCGGGATTTCGCTGTCTCTCGCTTGACGATGCGGCCGCGCGAAGTGTGACTCCGCGGGCCGGACGTCACACTCCGGCCCGCTCGATCGTCATCGGTGCGGGAGGAGATGCCCGATGACCGATCCGAGCCTGACGGCGATCATGAGCGAGCGGCGCCGGCTGATCAACGTGGCCTACCGGCTGCTCGGCTCGCTCACCGACGCCGAGGACGTCGTCCAGGAGACCTACGCGCGCTGGTACGCCATGACGGAGGCGCAGCGTGATGCGATCGACGCCCCCGCCGCCTGGCTGACCACCGTCGCCGGCCGCATCTGCCTCGACCAGCTCGGCTCCGCCCGGGCGCGGCGCGAGAGCTACGTCGGCGAGTGGATCCCCGAGCCGGTGCCTGACCGTGCCGAGTGGGTCACCGGCCGGCCGCCGACCGAGACCAGCGAGGCCGCCGACCCGGCCGACCGCGTCACCCTCGACGAGTCGATCAGCATGGCCTTCCTCGTCGTCCTCGACTCCATGACCCCGGCCGAGCGCGTGGCGTTCGTGCTGCACGACGTGTTCCGCTACTCCTTCCCCGAGGTGGCCGAGATCGTCGGGCGGACGCCGGCCGCCTGCCGCAAGCTGGCCTCGTCGGCCCGCCGCCGGATCGACGCGACCCAGGCGCCCGCCGTCCCGGCCGATCGCCATGCCGAGCTGGTCCGCGACTTCAAGGACGCCTGGGCGGCGAAGGACATCCAGGCGCTCGTCGGGCTGCTCGACCCCGGCGCGACGACCATCAGCGACGGCGGCGGGCTGGTCCCCGCCGCGCTCGAGCCGGTCCACGGCGCCGAGACGATCGCCCGCTTCCTCGTCGAGGTCGCGGCGCCGCTGCCCGGCCTGCGAGCGCTGGAGCGGACGGTGAACGGCCGGCCCGGCCTGGTGCTGCAGGTCGACGGCGTCACCGCGACGGTCATGGCGTTCGAGGTCGACGGCGACCGGATCACCCGGATCTGGGCGGTCCGCAACCCGGAGAAGCTCCGGAGCTGGGGCGCCGACCATACTCGGTCGTGAGGAGCCGCCGGCCTGGCCGCTGCCGCCCCTGCGCCGTGATCATCAAGGATCCGCCACATCAGGGTGTGGTGGATCCTTGATGATCATGGAACGGCGACCGGAGCCGCCGGCGCCCGTAGGTGACGCGGCGGACGAGCACCTCGAAGGGGCTGCGGCGGCCGGTCGCCCGCATCCGGTCGGCGGTGACGACGGGGCCGCGTCCTCGAGGGGCGCGCACCGACCAGCGTGATCAGTGCCGCGTAGCCGAACCCGCCCAGCACACCGGTCCAGTCGTGCAGCGGCCCGCGGTGACGGTGAGCAGCCGGCGGTACCGCTCGGGCCGCTCCAGGACACGCGCCCGGCCCGCGACCAGTCCGACGAGGAACGGGGCGGCGAAGCCGATGGGGCCGAGCAGCATGATGAACGGCTGCACCTGCACCCGCTCGGTGACCATGGCGACCAGGTCCGGTGGCAGCATCGACGCGTCCGGCGGCTCGGTCGAGACCGACATCGAGTCGCCCGACGGCAGCATCCCGAGCGCGAAGAACGCGGCCGCGAGCGTGATCAGCCAGCGGTTGCGCCAGCGCACCGTCCAGGCGCCGAGGAGCAGCAGCACGCCGTAGGCGGCCAGGATGTCGCCGACGTAGAGCAGGATCGCATGCAGGAAGCCGACCGCGACCAGCACCAGCGCCCGCCGCCACAGCAGGCGCCGGGCGCCGCGCGGGCCGAGCGCCTCGTTGCGGCGGACCAGCTGGGCGACGCCGTAGCCGAAGAGCAGGCCGAACATCGGGAACGCCCGGCCATCGACGAACGTGGCGATCACCCAGGTGACGGCGGAGTCGAGCGCCGAGCCGTCCGTGGGGAAGCCGCCGCGGACGCCGGTGCCGCCGCTGCCGCCGTCGCCGCGCAGGAAGTAGTGCGTGTTCGCCAGCGCGATGAACAGCAGCATGACGCCGCGCGCCAGATCCGGACCGAGCGCCCGTTCCGCGGTGGCGGTCGGTCCGGCCGGGCGGGCCCGAGAGGTGGTGGCCACGGTGTCGAGCCTCGCCGCGGGCGTACCGGCGCCGCATCGGCCTGAAGTCGAGGGGCGGCACGACCAACGGCTAGACCGGCCGCGTCGTGCGTCGCCACCCTGCCGCCCACCCTCCTGATCAACGCGAATGTGGGCCGGAGGGGTTGCGCATAAGTCTATCTAGATAGATATTGAGCGGGTGAGGCGTTCTCGACGGCCGTCGCCGCAGACGGCGGCGGTGCTGCTGGCCCTGGCCGACCGGCCGGGCGAGTGGAGTCACGGCTACGACCTGTGCCGGGCGCTCGGCCTGCGGGCGGGCACGGTCTACCCCATCCTCATGCGCCTGGCCGAGCGCGGGCACCTCGAGACCGCCTGGGAGCAGGACCCGCCTC
Source organism: Jiangella mangrovi (assembly GCF_014204975.1). Taxonomy (NCBI): domain Bacteria; kingdom Bacillati; phylum Actinomycetota; class Actinomycetes; order Jiangellales; family Jiangellaceae; genus Jiangella; species Jiangella mangrovi. The sequence continues at coordinate 333,935 of NZ_JACHMM010000001.1, read as the reverse complement.
GTGGCCGGCCGCCGCGGCACCTCTACCGGCTCTCGTCCGCCGGCGCCGAGTGCGTCGCGGCCCTGGCCACGGCCGACGACGGCGCCCCGGTCGCGGCCCGCCGGCCCGTTCCGAGGACCGCCTCGTGAGCCCGGGCCGGGCGGCCGCCGTCACGGGCGCCGTCGTCCTCGCGGCCTGGACGGTGCTGGGGTGGCGGCTCGCCGGCAGCGGCGACTCGGCTCCCACGGTCGTCGAGGCCGCCTCGACCGTGGGGTTCGTCGGACTCCCGTACGTCGTCGCGGCGATGATCCTGGCGCACCGCGTCGTCCGGGCCGCGCGCGGGCCGGACCTGCCGGCGCGGGTGGTCGCGGTCGCCACCGCGGGCCGGCCCCGCGGCGTCGACTGGGGCGCGGCACTGCGGGCCGAGCTGGCCCACATCGACGGGCGAGCCGGCCGGTGGCGGTTCGCCGCCGGCTGTGTCGAGGCGGCGCTGGTCGGCGGGTCCGGCCGACTGGCGCGGGCGACGGCGGTGCCGGTGTTCGTGGTGTTCGCGGTCCTGACCTTCGCGGGCTCCCGGTTCATGCTGGCCGGTCAGCGGGTGGGTCTGCTGGCCGGCATCTACCTGGTCGCTCTCGCGGTCGGCGCCGTCGCGGCCGCCGTAGGGTGGGCCGGCCGCTCGTTCCGCGCCGGGCTGGTCAGCGGTGCGACCGCGCTGGCCGCCGGGCTGGCCGGGGTCGTCGCCGTCGCCGCGATCGAGGCGGTCACCTGGTACCAGCGCGCCGGCGTCTGGATCATCGACGGCGACGTCCCGGCGGGCGGTATCGCGAGCCCCGGCGCCGCCGTCACCGACGCCGTCGTGGGCATGACGTCGTTCGGCCTGCTCTTCGCACTGCCGTTCCCGGTGCTCGGGGCGGCGCTCGGCGCCGCGGCCGCGGGTGCGGCCGCAGCCGTGCGCCGCCGGGTCAGTGCAGGATCACCGAGCGGGTGAGGTTGCGAGGCTGGTCGGGATCGACGCCCTTGGCGAGGCCGGCGGCGACGGCCAGGCGCTGGACGCGGACGAGGTCGGCGACGGGGTCCAGGGGGTCGGCGACGACGGTGGCGCCCAGCGCGGCGACCTCGTCGGCCAGGCCGTCGGGGCGCAGGCCGCCCAGGAACCAGACCAGGCTGGCGCCGTCGGCCAGGCTGATCGGGCCGTGGCGGTAGTCCATGGCGGGGTAGGCGTCGGCCCAGCTCAGCGACGCCTCGCGCAGCTTCAGCGCCGCCTCCTGCGCCAGCCCGGTGGTCCAGCCGGTGCCGAGGAAGGTGTACGGACGGCGGTCCAGCAGGTCGTCGCCGATGGTCCAGGCCAGCGCGCGGTCGAGGTCGGCGAGCGCCTGGTCGACAGGGGAGCCGAGGTGTGCGCGCAGCACCATGAGCGCCGTCGTGGCGAACCGGGTCTGCACCACGGACGTCTCGTCGGCGAAGTCGAGGACGACCAGCTCGTCGGCGGCGTCGGCGACCTCGGCGCCGGGCACGGCCGTGACGGCAGTGGTCGGCACCCCGCGCAGGCGGTCGAGCAGGTGCAGGACCTCGGTGGTGGTGCCGGATCGGGTGATGGCGAGGACGCGGTCGTAGGACCGGCCCTCGGGGTACTCGGACGCGGCGAACGCGTCGGTCTCGCCGTGGCCGCTCGCCTCGCGCAGGACGGCGTACGCCTGGGCCATGAACCACGAGGTGCCGCAGCCGACGACGGCGACACGGTCGCCCTCGCGTGGCAGCACGCCCGCGTTCTCGTGGGCCAGCCGGGGCGCACGCCGCCAGCAGTCGCCCTGACTGTCGATCTCCTTCAGCACGTGGTCGCCGCCCAGCACCATGGTCCTCCGTCGGTGTCGATCGTGCGTGGCTGAGTATGAGCGAAATGAGATGGTATCAGTCACATTAGCGCAGGTCGATGAGCGGGCGTGAGCGTTCATGACGTTTTTCGCCCGATAACGCTTGACATCAAGCAGGCTCCGTATACAGGATGTGCCCATTGGGGTGCATTCGCCGCCCTTGGTGAGTCCCTCAGAGCGTTGACCTGAGCGTGTCGAAGCCGCCGATCCTCTGGCGGCCACCCGAGTTCCGTCGAACTGATCCACCGGGGTCCGCCGTATCCACCACAGCTTCGCCATGCCTTGCGGACCCCGCTGAGCCGAATGGTCCACCGAACCTCAACAGCAGGAGGTAGTCATGGCACCTGAGTCCGAATCCTCGGGCCTGACCCGGCGCGCGCTCATCGGCACGGGCGTGGCTGCGGGCGCCGGCCTGGGCATGGTCGGTCTGCCCGGCGTCGCCGCGGCCGACGACGACGATCCCATCGGCCGGGCTCCGGAGCGGCGCAAGGGCGAGCGGTTCATGGGCGGCGTCCCCTTCGAGCGGCACGAGGTCGTGCGGGTGGGGATCATCGGCCTGGGCATGCGCGGCGGCGGCATGCTCGACCGGTTCCTGGCCACCGCCGGCGTGCGGGTCACGGCGCTCGGCGACATCAACCAGACCAAGCTCGACGAGGGTGCGGCGGCGGTGCGCGCCGCGGGTCAGCCAGACCCGGCGCTCTACAAGGGCGAGCACGCGTACGAGAAGCTGGCCCGGCGCGACGACGTCGACTTCATCTACACCGCGACGCCGTGGGAGTACCACCACCCCATCTGCATCTCGGCCATGGAGAACGGCAAGCACGTCGGCACCGAGCTGCCGCTGGCGATGAACCTGGACGACCTCTGGGACATCGTCCGCACGTCCGAGCGCACCCGCCGGCACGCCTTCATCTTCCACAACCGCTCCTACGGCCTGGACCAGCTGCGGATGCTGCGCTTCGTCGAGGCGGGCCGGCTGGGCAAGCTGCTGTACGGCTCCGGCGGCTACGTGCACGACCTGCGCGAGCTGAACTTCAGCGACGATCACGAGCCGGCCGGCTGGCGGCGCAAGTGGCACACGCGGCTCAACGCGAACCTGTACCCGGTGCACGGCCTGGCCCCGATCTCGAACGCCATGAAGATCACCCGCGGCGACCGCTACGACTGGCTCATCGCGGTCGCGTCGCCCGAGGCCGGCTACTCGGAGTACCGCGCCGCGAACATGCCGCCCGACCACCCGTCGTGGCGCGAGCGCTACGTCACCGGCGACACCAACATGTGCTTCATCCAGACCGTCCAGGGCCGGTTCATCCGCTCCGAGCACGACGTGTCGGCGCCGCACCCGTACACCCGCGCCAACACGCTGCAGGGCTCGAAGGGCAAGCTCACCGAGGACGACCGGACGACGGCGTTCGCCGACCGCTGGCAGGTCTACGTCGAGCCGGACCACGAGAACCACCGCTGGCGCTTGTTCTCCGACTACGGCGCCGAGTACGACCACTGGCTGTGGAAGGCCGGCATCTCGAACAACGCCGACCAGCTCGTGGTGTACCGGACGATGCAGCTGCTGCGGCTCGGGCTGCCGCCGGACATCGACGTCTACGACTCCGCGACGTGGACGGCGCCGATCCCGCTGAGCCACGAGTCGGTCAAGCGCGGCAGCCGGGCGGTGAAGGTCCCCGACTTCACCCGCGGCCACTGGCGCGAGGACCGGCCGAACATCAACTCGGAGCAGCCCGCCGAGATGTGAGATGTGACGCCCCGGCGTCCACGCACCGCGCCCCCGGTCACCGTCGTGGCCGGGGGCGCGGTCGTGCGTGCGGTCGTGCGTGCAACCGGGTCAGCGGCCGACGGCGTAGCCCTGCATGCCGCGGGGGTTGGCGGCGGCGCGGAGGAACCCGCCGGGCTCGTGCCCGGCGGCCGACAGCCGGCCGAGCGACCAGTCGTCCTCGACGGTGACGAGGTGGCCGCGGCGGCGCAGCTCCTGCAGGACCTTCTCGCCGACCCGGCCCTCGATGTACAGCGCTGCGGGCTCGCTGCCGCGTGGGTAGAACGAGGACGTGAAGTGCGTGGTGTGCCAGGCGGGGGCGTCGATGGCCTCCTGCAGGCCGCGCCCGTGGTGGACCAGGCGCAGCAGGAACAGCAGCGACCACTGGTCCTGCTGGTCGCCGCCCGGCGTCCCGAACGCGAGCCGGGACCCGTCGGGCCGCAGCACCAGGCTCGGCGTGAGCGTGGTGCGGGGCCGCTTGCCAGGAGCCAGCGAGTTCGGCAGTCCCTCCTCGAGCCAGAACATCTGGCCGCGGGTGCCCAGCGAGAAGCCCAGGCCCGGCACGGCCGGCGAGCTCTGCAGCCAGCCGCCGCTCGGGGTGGCCGAGACGACGTTGCCCCAGCGGTCGGCGACGTCGAGGTGGCAGGTGTCGCCGTGGGTGCCGGCCCACGTGGGCTCGCCGCTGCCGCTGCCGAAGGGCTGGCCGGCGGCGGCGACCGGACGGGGGAGCCGCGGCTCGCGCCCGCCCGGCCGGCCGGGACGCAGCGGACCAGCGTCGGCGGCGGCCGGGTCCACGAGCCGGGCCCGCTCGGCGTTGTACGACGGCGACAGCAGCTCGGCCAGCGGCACGTCGGCGGCCGCGGGGTCGCCGTAGAACGCCTCGCGGTCGGCGAAGGCCAGCTTGGCCGACTCGACGACCAGGTGGACGAAGTCCGCGCTGTCGGGCTCGGTGGAGCCGATGCCGGCGGCGTCGAGCAGGGCGAGCTGCTGCAGGAACACCGGTCCCTGGCTCCACGGCCCGGCCTTGAGGACGGTGTGGCCATGGTGGTCGTACGCGACGGGTTCCTCGACGGTCGCGCGCCACGCGGCGAGGTCGTCGGCGCTGAGCAGCCCGCGGTGCGCGGCACCGCTCTCGTCCATGACCTCCCTCGCCGCGAACGCCGTCATGGCCTCGGCGACGAATCCCTCGTAGTAGGCCCGCCGGGCCCGCTCGATCTGCTCGTCGCGGTCGGCGGAGCCGGCCTCGGACTCGTCGACGATGCGCTGATAGGTGGCGGCGAGCGCGGGGTTGGCGAACCGGTCGCCCGAACTTGGTGCGTCACCCGAGGTCAGCCACAGTTCGGCCGAGGTGGGCCAGTGCGAGCGGAACCAGTCGGCGGACTCGCCGATGACCCGCGCCGCCGACGTGCCCAGCGGGAACCCGCCGCCGGCGTAGTCGATGGCGTAGGACATGACGTCGCGCGGGCGCATGGTGCCGTAGCGCTGCAGGAGCAGCATCCAGCCGCCGAACGCCCCGGGCACGACGGCGGGCAGCAGCCCGGTGCCGGGGATGAGCTCGACCCCCAGGTCGCGGACGGTGGCAGCGGTGGCCGCGGCGGGGGCGACGCCCTGGCCGCACACCACGAACGGCTGCCCGGCCCGGGCATCCCAGCCGACGACGGGAAGGTCGCCGCCCGGTCCGTTCATCTCCGGCTCGACCACCTGGAGCACTAGGCCCGCGGCGACGGCGGCGTCGAAGGCGTTGCCGCCGCGTTCCAGTACGGACATGCCGGCCTGCGACGCCAGCCAGTGCGTCGAGGCGACCATGCCGTAGATGCCGGTGAGCTCGGGTCGGGTCGTGAATGTCGTCATGGCCTCTCGTTCCTCGTCGTGTGCCCGGCTCGCGTCACACCCACCCCGGAGCATGATGTCATCCGGTGGCGGCGCCGATCTGGTCGAAGATCTGCGCCTCGACGGTGTCGATGCCGCGCCGGACCGCGCCGAGGGCGATGGCCTGGTCCTCCAGCGAGGTGACGTGGACGCGCGGCGGCGCCGGTACCGCGGCGTCGAGCTGCTGCTGCAGCCAGGGCACGTACGCGCCGAGCTGCTCGCCCACCTCGCCGCCGAGCACGACGATCTGCGGGTTGAGCACGGCCGCGATGCTGGCCAGCCCGCGCGCGAGGTGGCCGAGGACGGCGTCGACGATGCCGGCGGCGGTGCGGTCGCCGTCGTGGGCCGCGGCGAGCACGGAGGAAGCGCTGACCTCGCCGCCGTCGACCGGGCGCAGGCTGGTCTCGTCGCCCCGGGCGATCGCCTCGGCGGCGAACGCGCTGAACGCCGTCGCGCCGGCGGCCGCCTCGAACGGGCCGAGCCCGGCCGCGGCGGCGGTGGTGGGGAGGTCGCGGACCACCGGCAGGTAGCCCACCTCGCCCGCGGCGCCGTCGGCCCCCGCGTACACCGTCCCGTCGATGAGGAAGCCCATGCCGACGCCGACGTCGATCTGCACGTAGGCGGCGTTGCGCAGCCCCGCGGCCTCGCCGCGCCAGTACTCGCCGATGACCGCGAGGTGGACGTCGTGCTCGAGCAGCACCGGTGCCGCCAGGGCGTCGGACAGCAGCCGGGCGAGCGGCCGGCCCTCCCACCCGGACAGCTGCGGCACCAGTCGCACCGTCCCGGACTCGCGGTCGACGATGCCGGGCGTGCCGACGACGACGGCCCGGACGGCGGACCAGTCGATCTCGGCCTGCGCCACGACGTCGCGCACCGTCTGCCGGACCGCCCGCACCACCTCGTCCTGACGGCCGCCGTGCGGCGTGGGCCGCCGCGCCGAGCCGAGGATGGTGCCGTCGAGGTCGGAGAGCAGCGCGAGGATCCGCGAGGACTCGACGTCGACCCCGACCACCAGCCGCCGGCGCGCGTTGAACTGCAGCAACCGGGCCCGCGGGCCGGGCCGGCGGGGCCGGTCGGTGCCGCCGTCGAGCGACTCGGTGATGAGGCCCTCGGCCAGCAGGGTTTCGACAACCTCGTTGACGGTTGGCTTGGAGATTCCGCTGGCGCGCACGACGTCGCTGCGCGGCATGGGGCCCTCGCTGCGGATGACGCGCAGGACATGGGCCAGGTTGAGGCGTCTGAGGACCGAGGGCGATCCCGCCGCGGTGTCCCCCGGAGGTGTGACCTTCACCACGAATACCCCTTGACAGGATAGGTAGGTTTCTTATCTAGTTATACCCGATTCGCTCACGTTCGGCACGGATGCGAGAGGTGTGAGACATGCGTACTCATCGAAGCACCGGCGTCCGCCGCCGGTGGCGTGCAGGGGCCTCGTCCGCGGTGGCGCTGATCGTCCTGGCGGCCTGCGGAGGCTCCGGCGACGACGGTTCCGGCGCGGGTTCCGAGGAGGGTGGCGCCGAGGGCGCCGCCGAGATCACGATCTCCATGGTCGAGGACGCCGACACGCTCGACCCCACGTTCGGCCAGACCTTCGGCGGCCGCTACGTGTTCATGCACATGTGCGAGAAGCTCTACGACCTCAGCCCGGACCTCGAGATCGTGCCCCAGCTGGCGGCTGAGCTGCCCACGGTGTCCGAGGACGGCCTGACGGTGACCATCCCGCTGCGCGAGGGCGTGCAGTTCAACGACGGCGAGCCGTTCGACGCCGAGGCCGTGAAGACCTCGCTGGACCGGCACCGCGAGACCGAGGGCTCGGCCCGAGCGGGCGAGCTGGGCCCGGTGGCCGAGGTCCGCGTCGCCGACCCCATGACGGTCGAGATCGCGCTCCAGCAGCCCTATGCGCCGCTGACGGCGATCCTGGCCGACCGCTCCGGCATGATCATGTCGCCGGCCAAGCTCGAGGAGCTGGGCGAGGACTTCACCCAGGACCCGTCCTGCGTCGGCCCGTTCGACCTCGTCGAGCGCGTCGTCGGCGACCGCATCGTCCTCGAGAAGTCCGACCTGTACTACGACGCCGACCAGGTGCACATCGACCGCGTCACCATGCGCCCGATCCTCGACGACACCGTCCGCGTGGCGAACCTGCGCTCCGGTGAGATCGACGTCATCGACCGCATCCCCACGACGGAGTACGCGCAGCTCGAGAGCGCCGACGGCATCACCGTCGACACCCTGCCGTCGCTGGGCTTCGACACCCTCATGCTCAACACGGTCGACGGGCCGTTCGCCGACGTGCGGGTGCGCGAGGCGTTCGAGCTGGCCCTGGACCGCCAGGAGATCAACGACACCGTCTACGGCGGCCTGCACTCCACGAGCTGCCAGCCGTTCCCCGGCGCGAGCCCGTACTTCCTCGACGACCTCGAGTGCACCGAGCGCGACCCGCAGGCCGCCATGGACCTGCTGGCCGAGGCGGGCGTGGCGACGCCGGTCGCGATCGACCTGGTGCTGCTGAACAACACCCTCAGCACCCGGCGCGGCGAGCTCATCCAGGCGCAGGCCGCCGAGGCCGGCTTCGAGGTGAACGTCCGCCCGACCGAGGTCGGCACGCTCATCGACGACGCCGCGGCGGGATCCTTCGACGCCGTGGTGCTGACGTGGTCCGGCCGGGCCGACCCGGACGGCAACTTCGCCACCTTCGAGCACACCGACGGCGGGCAGAACTTCGGCAAGGCGTCCGACCCGGACGTCGACGCCGCCATCGAGGCCGCGCGCACCGTCAACGACCCGGCCGAGCGGGCCACCGCCTACGCGGCTGCCTGGGAGCTGGCCCGGGCGCGGCACAGCGAGGTGGTCCTGATGAACCCGAACCTGCTCACCGGCTGGCGCGACTCCGTGCAGGGTCTGCAGCTCGTCCCGGACGGCCTGATCCGGCTCAAGGGAGTGTCCGTCACGGAATGACGGGGAGCGTCCGCCACGCAGCGACCGAAAGGACGGGTCGATGACCGCGTACGTGATCAGGAGAGCGGGCTGGGCCATCGTCACCCTCCTGCTGGCCTCGGTCGTGGTGTTCCTCGGCGCGCACGCCCTGCCCGGCGATCCGGCCCTGGCGCTGGCCGGGCAGGAAGGTGCGCGCGACCCGGAGCTGCTGGCGGCCATCCGCGAGCGCTACGGGCTGGACCAGCCGCTCCCCGCACAGTACGTCGCCTGGCTGTCCCAGGTGCTGCAAGGCGACTTCGGCCAGTCGATCCGCACGTCGCTGCCGGTCGCGGACATGGTGGCCGACCGGATCCCGGTGACCCTCCAGCTGGCGGCGTGCAGCCTGCTCGTCGCCATGCTGGTGGGCATCCCGATCGGGGTGCTGGCGGCCATGTACCGCGGTCGCTGGCCCGACCACCTCGGCAACGCGCTGACGCTGACCGGGATGTCGGTGCCGAACTTCTGGGTCGGGCTGATCCTCATCGCGGTCTTCGCGGTGCAGCTCGGGATCTTCCCGGCGTCGGGGTTCGTGGCGTTCGCCGACGACCCGGTGGCGAACCTGCAGCACCTGGTGCTGCCGTCGGTGGTGCTGGGCATGGGGCTGTCGGCGGTGATCATGCGCCAGACGCGGTCGTCCATGGTGCAGACGCTCTCGGCCGACTTCATCCGGACCGCGCGCGCCAAGGGGCTGTCGGAGTGGTCGGTCGTGGTCCGGCACGCCCTGCGCAACAGCCTGCTGACCGTCACGACGATCCTGGGCCTGCAGCTGGGCCTGCTGATCGCCGGCTCGGTGGTGACGGAGCAGATCTTCCTCATCCCGGGCTTCGGCAAGCTGATCATCGACGCCGTCTCCACCCGCGACTACCCGGTGATCCAGGCCGTCACCCTGCTGGCCGCCGTCGCCTACATCGTCGTCAACCTGCTGGTCGACGTCCTCTACACCGTCCTGAACCCTCGAGTCCGGCTGGAGGCGAAGGCAGCGTGAGCGCCGTGACGACCGTCGACACCCCATCCTCCGAGCCGGTGGTCCGGAGGCGCGGCGTCCTGCGCCGCATCGCCGGGCACCGCACCGGGCGCATCGGCCTCGTCCTCGTGGGCGGGGTGGTGCTGGTCGCCCTGCTGGCGCCGGTGCTCGCGCCGTTCGGGGCCGAGGAGATCACCGGCTCGCCGGCGCTCTCCGGCCCGTCCGGGGCGCACTGGCTGGGCACCGACGAGCTCGGCCGCGACGTCGCGTCGCGAATCATCTGGGGCAGCCGGACGTCGTTGCAGGTGGGCGTGCTGGCGACGCTGCTCGCGCTGCTGGTGGCGCTGCCGCTCGGGCTGGTGGCCGGGTACTTCCGCGGCGGACTGGACACCGTCGTCATGCGGCTGACCGACACCGGGCTTGCGTTCCCGTTCATCGTCCTGGCGGTCGGCCTGACGGCGATCCTCGGGCCGTCGATGGTCAACGCCGCCATCGCCATCGGCGTCTCGCAGGTGCCCATGCTCATCCGGGTGGTCCGCGGCGAGACGCTCTCGGTGCGCGAGGAGGACTACATCGCCGCCTCGGTGGCCGACGGCGCCGGCAGCGCCCGGATCCTCGGCCGGCACGTCCTGCCGAACATCGTCAACACGTTGATCGTGCAGGTCACGGTGTTGATGCCGTTCGCGATCATCACCGAGTCGATGCTGTCGTTCCTCGGCCTCGGCGTGCAGCCGCCGACGCCGTCGTGGGGGGTCATGCTCACGGCCGCTCAGGCGTACACGACGACGGCGCCGTGGCTGGCGGTCTTCCCGGGCCTGGCGATCTTCGTCGCGGCGCTCGGCTTCAACCTGCTCGGCGACGGCGCCCGCGACGCCCTGGACCCACGGAGGGCACGATGACCCCGGTACTCGAGGTGGACGGGCTCTCCGTCGGGTTCCGCTCCGGCGACGGCGAGGTGCTGGCGCTCGACGACGTGTCGCTGCGGGTCGAGCCGGGCGAGATCGTCGGTGTCGTCGGCGAGTCCGGCTGCGGCAAGAGCACCCTCGGCCTCTCGATCATGGGGCTGCTGCCGGGCAGCGCGTCGGTGCGCGGCGGCGGCGTGCGGCTGTCCGGGCGCGACCTGCTCACCCTGCCGCCCGGCGACCTGCGCCGGCTGCGGGGGAGCGAGGTCGGCATGATCTTCCAGGAGCCGATGACCTCGCTCAACCCGGTCATGCCGGTGGGCCGCCAGATCGGCGAGGTGCTGCGTCGGCACCGCGACCTGGGCCGGACGGCGGCCGCGGCGCGCGCCGTCGAGCTGCTCGACCTCGTCGGCATCCCCGACGCTTCGAACCGTAGCCGTGCGTACCCGCACCAGTTGTCCGGCGGCATGCGGCAGCGCGTGATGATCGCCATCGCGATCGCCTGCGAGCCGAAGCTGCTCATCGCCGACGAGCCCACGACGGCCCTCGACGTCACTGTCCAGGCGCAGATCCTCGACCTGCTGCGCAGCCTGCGCGACCGCGTCGACCTGGCGATCATGCTGATCACACACAACCTCGGCGTCATCGCGACCATGGCCGACCGGGTGTCGATCATGTACGCCGGGCGCAAGGTCGAGGAGGGCCCGACCCGCGACATCCTCGACACCCCGCGACATCCGTACACCGCGCGGCTGCTCGCCTCGACGCCCCAAGCGGCCCGATCGGCGACGGTGTCCGCTGCGGCTTCCGGGGGGATCGCGGGCGGGCCGGAGCACGGCGGGCGGCGGCTGGCCGAGATCCCCGGCCGGGTGCCCACCATGACCGCGCCGGCGACGGCGTGCACGTTCGAAGCCCGCTGCCACCGCGGCGTCGACCAGTGCGGCCGGGTCCGCCCCGAGCTGGAACCGGCGGGCGGGGGCCTGGTGGCCTGCTTCAACCCGGAGGAGTCGTGGTGAGCCCCGAGGGGACGGTTCTGCGGGCGAGCGGCCTGGTCAAGGAGTTCCAGGTCGGGTCGCTCGGCCACCGGTCGGTGCTGCGCGCCGTCGACGGCGTCGACCTCGACCTCGCGGCGGGCGAGACGTTCGGCCTGGTCGGCGAGTCCGGCAGCGGCAAGTCGACCCTGGGCAAGGTGCTGCTGCGACTGCAGACGCCGACCGCCGGGACGGTGGAGTTCGAGGGCCGCGACATCTCCCGCGCCGGGGGACGTGAGCTGCGCGCCGTCCACCGCCGGCTGCGGATGGTCTTCCAGGATCCGTACTCGTCGCTGGACCCGCGGATGTCCATCGGCGACATCGTCGCCGAGCCGCTGCGGCTGCACCGGGTGGCCAGGGGGCGCTCGCTCGAGGAAAGGGTGAGTGAGCTGTTCGACCATTGCGGGCTGGCGGCGGCGTGGCGGCACCGCTACCCGCACGAGCTCTCCGGCGGGCAGCGCCAGCGGGTCGGCATCGCGCGCGCCCTGAGCCTGCAGCCGTCGGTCCTCATCGCCGACGAGCCGGTCTCGGCGCTCGACGTGTCGGTGCAGGCCGGCATCCTCAACCTGCTCAAGGACCTGCAGGCCGAGCTGGGGTTCACCTGCCTGTTCATCTCGCACGACCTCAGCGTCGTGGAGTTCATGTGCGACCGCATCGCCGTCATGTACCTCGGCCGCATCGTCGAGGTGGCGAAGGCGAGCGAGCTGTTCGCGCAGCCCCGCCATCCGTACACGCAGGCGCTGCTGTCCGCGGAGCCGCCGCTGCACGCCGTCGACGGGGCGGCCCAGCGGGTGGTGCTCAGCGGCGACATGCCCAGTGCGCTCGACCCGCCGCCGGGGTGCCGGTTCCACACCCGCTGCCCGGTCGCCGAGGCGGTCTGCCGGACCGACGACCCCGCGCTGGTTCCGCGCGGCGACGACGGCCACCCGGTCGCCTGCCACCTGGTGCTGGCCGACGGAACGGGTCCCCGTCTGTGACCGCGGGAACGGTCATCGCGCTGGACGTGGGCGGCACCGTCATGAAGGGCGCCGTCTTCGACCGGGCGATGAACGTGCTGGCCGAGACGTCGCGGCCGACACTGCGCGACCGCGGGCCGGACGCCGTCGTCAAGTCCGTGCTCACCGCGTTGGAGGAGCTGGCAGCGCATCCGCGAGCGCGGACGGCAGCGGCGGCCGGGCTGGTCGTGCCGGGCATGGTCGACGCGCAGACCGGGACGGCGCTGTGGTCGGAGAACCTCGGCTGGACCGACGTGCCCTTCACCGAGCTGGCTGTCGCGCGCACCGGGCTGCCGGTCGCGTTCGGGCACGACGTCCGGGTCGCCGCGCTGGCCGAGTCGCGGCTCGGTGCGGCCCGCGACCGTGACGACGTGGTGTTCCTCGCCATCGGGACGGGGATCGGCGCGGCCCTCATCGTCGACGGCAACCTGCTGGAGGCGGGCGGCTACGCGGGCGAGATCGGGCACGTGCGGGTGGCGGGCTCCGAGCCGTGCGCCTGCGGCGGGCACGGCTGCCTCGAGACCGTGGCGTCGGCGGCCGCCATCGCCCGGCGGTACGGCGAACGCAGCGGCCGCGTCGCCGACGGGGCCGCGGAGGTGCTGGCCCGGGCCAGGGGCGGTGATCCGGTGGCGCGCGCCGTCTGGCAGGAGGCGGTCGAGTACCTGGCACAGGCGCTGGCCATCGGCTCGTCGCTGGTCGGGCCCGAACTGGTGGTCGTCGGCGGCGGGCTCTCCCTGGCCGGCGACGACCTGCTCGTGCCGCTGGCCCGGCGCCTGGACGAGCTACTGACCCTGCAGCGCCAGCCGTCGCTCGCCCCGGCCGCGCTGGGCGACCGGGCAGCCTGTCTGGGGGCCGGCCTGCTGGCCTGGGAGCTCGCGTAGTGCGGGGGCTGGCCGGTCGCGGAGTGCTCGTGACGGGCGGGACCAGCGGCATCGGCCTGGCGACCGCGCGGCGCTTCCTGGCCGAGGGGGCGCGGGTCTTCGTCTGCGCCGACGACGCGGCCGCGGTGGACGCGACGGTGGCCTCGCTCGGTGTCGGCGGCATGTGCTGCGACGTGAGTCGTTCCGCGGACGTGGATGCGATGGCGGCAGCGGCGTCGGACTGGCTGGGCGGCGTGGACGTGCTGGTCAGCAACGCCGGCATCGCGAGCCGCTCGCCGTTCCTCGACATCTCGGCGGAGTCGTTCGACCGCGTGGTCGCCGTCAACCTGCGCGGCACCTTCCTCGTCACCCAGGCCGTCGCGCGCGGCATGGTCGCGCGCGGGCGAGGTGGGGTGATCGTGACCATGTCCTCGACCAACGGCCTCGGCGGCGAGGAGGACTATGCGCACTACAACGCCACCAAGGCCGGCGTCCTGCTGCTCACCCGCACCATGGCCGTCGAGCTGGGGCGGCACGGGATCCGGGTGAACGCCCTGTGCCCCGGCTACATCGCGACCCCGCTCAACGCCGCCATCGCCTCGGGGTTGGGGGAGGGTTTCGTGGAGACGTACGTGCGCGACCGGATCCCGCTCGGCCGGGCGGGTCTCGCCGAGGACGTCGCGGGCGCGTGCGCGTTCCTCGCCTCCGACGACGCCGCCTTCGTCACGGGGACGGAGCTCGTCATCGACGGGGGACAGCTGGCGGTGATGTAGAGGTTCTGCGGGGTCTCGCGTGGTTGCGCGGGGTGGCCCCGTCCCCCCTGCTGCCCATTCTCTTGTCCGGGTGCATCGAGGACGGTTCCGGCCGTCGCGGTCGGGCCGGCGTCCTGGTCTGCTGTCACGTCGTGGTCTGGTGTCACGCGAAACGCCCGAACTCGGCCGGAACGCGTGACGTGAGACCAGGACGTGACGCCAGACCAGGAGGCACCGCCGCGGAAGCGGCGAGGCGTGGACGAGGAGGCAACCCCTCAACCCCGGCCGACCGGTATTAGTATTGGGCGCATGGTGCGAGTCCCGTTGACCCTCGACGAGCGTGAGCGTGGCGAGCGGCTGGGCCTGTCACTGCGCGAGGCGCGCGGCGACCGCAGCATCGTCGACGTCGCGACGCAGGCGGGGATCTCGCCCGAGACGCTGCGCAAGATCGAGCGGGGCCGCATCCCCACGCCGGCGTTCTTCACCGTGGTCGCCGTCGCCGACGTGCTCGGGCTCAAGCTCGACGAGCTGCTGGCCGGTCTCGCCGCGGATACCGAGAGGATCCCGGCCGGCGATTTGGCTACGCTTGCTCGGTGACCCCCGAACAGCTCTCCAGCGCGGTACGTGACGTTCTCACCGCCGCCGTCGACGCAGGTGACCTCGCCCTGCCCGACGGTGTGCCCACCCAGGTGAGCGTCGAGCGACCGCGCAACCGCGACCACGGCGACTACGCCACGAACGTCGCGCTCCAGCTGGCGAAGAAGGCGGGCACCAACCCGCGGGCGCTGGCCGAGCTGCTCTCGGCGCGCCTGCGTCAGGTCGACGGCATCGAGGCCGTCGACATCGCGGGGCCGGGCTTCCTCAACATCACCGTGTCGGCCGCGGCGCAGGGCGAGCTGGCCCGCACCGTCGTCGAGGCGGGCGAGGCGTACGGCCACGGCACGGCGCTGGCCGGCACCACCATCGACGTCGAGTTCATCTCGGCCAACCCCACGGGGCCGCTGCACCTCGGCCACGTCCGCTGGGCCGCCGTCGGTGACGCGCTGGCGCGGGTGCTCGAGGCCGCAGGGGCCGCCGTCACCCGCGAGTTCTACATCAACGACCGCGGCGGCCAGATGGACAAGTTCGGCGCGTCCATCATGGCCCGGGCGCACGGCGAGGCGGTGCCCGAGGACGGCTACCACGGCGAGTACGTCAACGACCTCGCCAAGGCCGTCGTCGCGCAGGAGCCCGGCATTCTCGACCGCCCGCGCGACGAGCAGCTCGTCGCGTTCCGCGAGGCGGGCTACCGCCTGCAGCTGGCCGAGCAGCAGTCGCAGCTCGAAGAGTTCCGCACGCACTTCGACGTCTGGTACTCCGAGCGCAGCCTGCACGACAACGGCCGGGTCGAGCACGCCCTCGACGTGCTGCGGCAGCAGGGCCACCTGTTCGACGCCGACGGCGCGCTCTGGATGCGCACCACCGACTTCGGCGACGACAAGGACCGCGTCCTGCGGCGCAGTAACGGCGAGTACACCTACTTCGCCGCCGACGCCGCCTACTACGTCGACAAGCGCGAGCGCGGCTTCGACATCTGCGTGTACCTGCTGGGTGCCGACCACCACGGCTACATCGGCCGGCTCAAGGCGCTTGCGGCGTGCGCGGGCGACGACCCCGAGTACAACATCGAGATCCCCATCGGCCAGCTGGTCAAGATCGTGCAGGACGGCCAGGAGCTGCGGCTGTCCAAGCGCGCCGGCACCATGCTCACGCTCGGCCAGGTGGTCGAGGCGGCCGGCGTCGACGCGCTGCGGTACTCGCTGTGCCGCTACCCGGCCGACTCCCCGCTGACGCTCGACGTCGCCCAGATCACGAAGCAGACCTCGGACAACCCGGTCTTCTACGTGCAGTACGGCCACGCCCGGCTGGCGTCCATCCTGCGCAACGCCGCGGAGCTGGGCGTCGACAAGGGCGAGCTGAAGCCCGAGCTGCTCGACCACGAGCGCGAGTCGCTGCTGCTGGGCGCGCTGGCCGAGTTCCCGCGGGTCGTCGCCACGGCGGCCGAGCTGCGCGAGCCGCACCGCGTCGCGCGCTACCTCGAGGACACCGCGTCCACCTTCCACAAGTTCTACGACGTCTGCCGCGTGCTGCCCATGGGCGACGAAGAGGCCACCGACGTGCACCGCGCGCGGCTGTGGCTGGTCGAGGCCACCCAGGTGGTCCTGGCCAACGGCCTCGCGCTGCTCGGCGTCGTCGCACCGGATCGGATGTAACCCATGCGCGCACACGAAGCCGGCGCCTTGCACGCGGAAGCCGGCCACCGCGGCCCGTCCTGGCTGCGCGAGCCCGACGATGTCAACGCGCTCTTCCCCGGCCTCTGGGCCGACGGCGTCGAGCGCGACGACGACGGCGTCCTGCGGGTCGGCGGCCTGTCGGTGAAGGAGCTGGCCACCGAGTTCGGTACCCCGCTCTACGTCGTCGACGAGACCGACTTCCGCCGGCGGGCGCGGGCGTTCAAGGACGCGTTCGGGGGCATCCTCGGCGGGGCCGACGTCTACTACGCCGGCAAGGCGTTCCTGTCGGTCGCGACGGCGCGCTGGATCGCCGAGGAGGGGCTGAGCCTCGACGTCTGCTCCGGCGGCGAGCTGGCCGTGGCGCTGCGGGCCGGCTTCCCGCCCGCCCGCATCGGCCTGCACGGCAACAACAAGTCGGTGTCCGAGCTGGTCCGTGCGCTCGACGCCGGCGTCGGGCGCATCGTGCTCGACTCGTTCGAAGAGATCGACCGGCTGGCCACGCTCGCCGCGTCCCGCGACGTCCGCGCCGACGTCCTCATCCGCACCAAGGTCGGCGTCGAGGCGCACACGCACGAGTACATCGCCACCGCGCACGAGGACCAGAAGTTCGGCTTCTCCATCGCCTCCGGCGAGGCCGCCGAGGCGGTCCGGGCCGTACTGAAGTCGCCGTCGCTGCGGCTGCTGGGCCTGCACTCGCACATCGGCTCGCAGATCTACGACACCGCCGGCTTCGAGGTCGCGGCCCGCCGGGTGCTGCGGCTGCAGGCCGACATCCGCGACGAGCACCGCGTCGAGCTGCCCGAGCTCGACCTCGGCGGCGGCTTCGGCATCGCCTACACCAGCCAGGACGACCCGCAGCCGCCCGCCGTCCTGGCCGCGGGCATGGCCGAGATCATCGAGCACGAGTGCGCCGGCTACGGCCTCGCGGTGCCGCGGCTGAGCATCGAACCCGGCCGCTCCATCGCCGGCCCGTCGACCTTCACGCTCTACGAGGTCGGCACCGTGAAGTCTGTTCCGCTCGACGGCGGCGCCTCGCGCCGGTACGTGGCCGTCGACGGCGGTATGAGCGACAACATCCGCACCGCCCTCTACGACGCCGACTACTCCTGCACGCTCGCCTCGCGCGGCTCCTCGGCCGCGCCGGTGCTGTCGCGCGTGGTCGGCAAGCACTGCGAGAGCGGCGACATCGTCGTCAAGGACGAGTTCCTCCCCGACGACGTCGCGGCGGGCGACCTCGTCGCCGTCCCCGGCACCGGCGCCTACTGCCGCAGCATGGCCAGCAACTACAACCACCAGCCGCGTGCCGCGGTGGTCGCCGTCCGCGACGGCGACGCCCGGCTGATCATGCGCCGCGAGACCGAGGACGACCTCCTCACCCTCGACGTCGGCTGATCAACGGCCGCGTAGGGTCAGCGACTGGAACCACCCAGCCGCGCCGAGCGGCACCCGGTGGAAGTCGACGACGTCGAAGTGCTCGCCGGTGAAGGCGAGCAGCTGCTCGTCGGTGCGCCAGGAGAAGAACCGCGGCGGGTCGTGCCGGTCCGTCTCGACGACGCCCTCCGAACCGTCGCCGCCGTAGACGCCGAGGAAGAACAGCCCGCCCGGGCGCAGCAGCCCGTTCACCGACGACAGCGCCGCCGGCAGGTCGGCGTTCGGCACGTGCAGTAGGCAGTTCAGCGCGTATGCCGCGTCGAACGACCCCGCCGGCAGGTCTGGCGCGACCACGCTCATCACTCGAGCCGACAGTCCCTTCGCCGCGCAGGCGGCGACCATCTCGGCCGTCAGGTCCGTCGCCACCACGTCCAGCCCGTTCGACTGGAAATACAGCGCGTCCTGGCCGGTGCCGGCGCCGATCTCGACCAGCGTTCGCGCGCCGGCCGCCCGCAGCCGGTCGAGGAAGGCGGCCCGCTCGGCCAGCTTCCAGTCCGTCTTGGCCATCGCCTCGCGATACTCCACTCCGCCGGCGTAGGCGGCGCGGAGGTCGTCGGCGACGTCGTCGAAGCGGGCGCTCATGGGTCCATTCTGGCGGTGTGTCCGCCCACGGCGGACACGGGAGTAGCGTGCGCGGTACCCGGCGTTGACCCCTGCATCTCGAGGTTGGGGAGGTGCGCCATGGCCGAGGAGCTGGACGCGTATTCGCAGGTGGTGACCAGTGTCGCGCGCACGCTGCTGCCGTCGGTCGCGAGCCTGGCGGTCCAGGGCGAGCGGCGCGGCCGCACCGGCGTCGTCGGCACGGGCTCGGCGGTGGTGTTCACCGGCGACGGGTTCCTGCTGACCAACGCGCACGTGGTGGGCGGCTCCAGCCGCGGGACGGCGGCGTTCGCCGACGGCACCGAGGTCGGCTACACCGTCATCGGCCGCGACCGGCTCTCCGACCTCGCCGTCGTACGTGCCGACGGCGACACCCCGCCGCCGGCCACGCTCGGCGACGCCGACGAGCTGGTGGTCGGGCAGCTGGTGGTCGCGGTCGGGAGCCCGCTGGGGCTGTCCGGCTCGGTGACGGCCGGCGTGGTCAGCGCGCTCGGCCGGTCGATGCCGGCGCAGAGCGGGCGCACCGTGCGCATCATCGAGGACGTCATCCAGACCGACGCCGCGCTGAACCCGGGCAACTCCGGCGGAGCGCTGGCCGACGCGCACGCGAAGGTCGTCGGCATCAACACCGCCGTCGCCGGGGTCGGGCTGGGCCTCGCCGTGCCGATCAACGCGACCACGAACCGCATCGTCACGACACTGCTGCGCGACGGCCGCGTGCGCCGGGCGTTCCTCGGGGTCGCGACGTCGCCGGCGCCGGTGCCGCCGTCGCTGGCCGAGCGGATCGGCCGGACCAAGGGCGTGCGCATCGTCCACGTCGAGCCGAACAGCCCGGCCGAGGTCGCGGGGCTGCGGCCCGGCGACCTGGTCGTCACGGTCGGCGGCGAGCCGGTCGACGACGCTCAGGCGCTACAGCGGCGCATGTTCGCCGAGGCCATCGACGTGCCGCTGCCCATCACCACGTTCCGCAACGGCGCCATGGTCGACGTCATCGCCCGGCCGGTGGAGCTCGTGGACCAGTCGTGACAACTGTCATGCCCAGGACCGGACGGCGGTGACCTCCGCCCGGGCCGGCGCGGGCGGACGCTGGAGGCATGACAGGACGACCCACAGCTCCGCACGCGGTCCGGCTGGCCGGGCTGCGCAAGACCTACGGCGACACCGTCGCCGTCGACGGCCTCGACCTCGAGGTCGCACCCGGTGAGATCGTGGCCCTGCTCGGGCCCAACGGCGCCGGCAAGTCGACCACCGTCGACCTCATCCTCGGCCTGAGCCGCCCCGACACCGGCACCGTCGCCGTCTTCGGCCGCGGCCCGCGCGACGCCGTCGACGACGGCCTCGTCGGCGCCATGCTGCAGGACGGCGCCATGCTCGAGGACGCCACCGTCGGCGAGATGGTCGCGCTGTTCGCGGCCGTCCAGCCGCACCCGCTGCCCGTCGCCGACGTGCTCGCGCGGGCCGGCCTCACCGACCTGGCGAACCGCCAGGCTACCGAGCTGTCCGGCGGGCAGGCGCAGCGGGTCAGGTTCGCGCTCGCGCTGGTCCCGGACCCCGACCTCGTGGTCCTGGACGAGCCGACCGTCGCCATGGACGTCGCGACCCGGCGAGAGTTCTGGGCGGCCATGCGCCGCTTCGCCGCCGCCGGCAAGACCGTGCTGTTCGCGACCCACTACCTCGACGAGGCCGACGGGTTCGCCGACCGCATCGTCCTGCTCCGCGACGGCAGCGTGGTCGCCGACGGCACGCCGCGGCACATCAAGTCGATCGTCGCCGTCCGCACCGTGCGCGCCGTCGTGCCGGACCTGCCGTCGTCGGCGCTGACCGAGCTGTTCGGGACCGACGGCGTCACCGTCGCCGACACCGGGGCCGGCCACGAGGTCCGGATCCGCACGGCCGACGGCGACGGCGTCCTGCGCACGCTGCTGGCGCACTCGCCGGGCGCGCACGACATCGAGGTGACGGGCGCCGACCTGGAGGAGGCGTTCGTGACGCTGACCGATGGGAGGACGGCACGATGAACGCGACCTACACCCTGCTGGAGATCCGCCGGCTGTTGCGCGACCGTGCCGCCCTGGTCCTCACCGCCGGCCTGCCGACGGCACTGTTCCTGCTGTACAACGCGATGTGGGGCGACGACACCGGCGCCACGACGTCGCTCATGGTGATGATGGGCGTGTTCGCCGGCCTTGCCTCGACGGTGTCCGCGGGCGGCCGGGTCGCGCAGGAGCGGCACGCCGGCTGGACCCGCCAGCTGCGGCTGTCGCCGTTGCGCCCGCTGTCCTACGCGCTGAGCAAGAGCGTCGTCGCGCTGGTGCTCGGCATGCTGGCCGCGACGTTGGTCTTCGTCGTCGGGCTGGCCGTGCAGGGCGGCGGCGCGGACCTGCCCGCCATGGCCGAGTCGTTGCTGCTGCTCTGGGTGGCGAGCATCCCGTTCGCGCTGATCGGCGTGCTGCTCGGGCAGGTCGGGTCGGCCGGCTCCGCCCAGCCGCGCGGCATGGTCGTGCTGCTCGGCAGCGCGTTCCTCGGCGGCGTGTTCGTGCCGATCGACCAGCTGCCCAGCGGCATGGAGGCGGTCGCGCAGTGGTACCCGTCGTACTGGCTCAACGCGCTGGCGCAGGCCCCGTTCGGCGAGTCGGTCGACGTCCTGCGCGGCGTGCTGACGCTGGTCGTGTGGACCGTCGTGCTCGCCGGAGTGGTCCGCTGGCGCTACGGCCGGGCGGAGCGATGAGCCCGCGCGCTACCTTGGCGACGATGTCTCCCACGCCGGTCCGTCCCGACGCGGTCCCCGCGGCCACGCCCGCCGCGCGGGACGGCGAACGGCGGCTGCCGGTGGTCGTCGGCGTCGTCTGGGCCGTCCTGCTGACACCGACGGCCGCCGGCGTGTACCAGCAGCACTACCCGCTGGGCTGGGCGATCCTCGGGTACGCGTCGGTCGCGGCGTTCCTCGGGGCGTTCTTCTACGTCTTCGCGCGGGCGGCCGCGGCCCGGCGGCGTGGGGAGCCGCC
This sequence comes from Jiangella mangrovi, assembly GCF_014204975.1. NCBI lineage: Bacteria > Bacillati > Actinomycetota > Actinomycetes > Jiangellales > Jiangellaceae > Jiangella > Jiangella mangrovi. The sequence continues at coordinate 312,659 of NZ_JACHMM010000001.1, read as the reverse complement.
GCCATGCGCGATCCGTCGCGGCGGGTTCGTCGTGCTGTGCGTGCTCGGCACCCTGGTGGTCGGGTTCGCGGGCGAGAACGGCGTGGTCGTGTGGTTCGCGCTGAGCCAGATCGCGCTCGTGCTCATGCGGCCGCGCGAGGCCTGGGCCACCATCGGCAGCATCTGCGTCGCCGTCGTGCTGGTGCCCCGGACGCTCGGTCTGGACTGGGAGGTCAACGTCTGGTTCCTCGTCGCGATCTTCGGGTCGTCGTGGGCCACCGACGCGATCTTCCGGCTGCGCGACACCAACCTGCGGCTCGTGCGCGCGCAGGAACAGATCGCCTCCATGGCGGTCGAGCAGGAGCGGCTGCGCTTCGCCCGCGACCTGCACGACGTCGTCGGCCACAGCCTCACCGCCGCGACCGTCAAGACGCAGCTCGCCCGCCGCCTCGTCGACACCGACGACGACCGCGCCCGCGCCGAGCTGCGCGAGGTCGAGGGCCTGCTGCGCGAGGCACTGAAGGACGTGCGCGGCACCGTCGCCGGCTACCGCGAGGTCACGCTGCCGTCGGAGCTGGTCCGCGCGGCGACGGTGCTCGAGGCGGCCGGGGTGACGGCGGACCTCCCGCGCGCCGTCGACCACGTCCCGGCCGGGCGGAGCGAGCTGTTCGGCTGGGTGCTGCGCGAGTCCGTCACCAACGTCGTCCGGCACAGCCACGCGCAGTACTGCCGGGTCACCGTCACGGCCGATCGCATCGAGATCTGGAACGACGGCGTCTCCGGCGCGGCCCACGAGGGGTCGCCGGTCTCGTCCGGCCTGGTGGGACTGCGCGAGCGCGTCGCTTCGGCCGGCGGCACGCTGCAGGCCGGCCCCGACGGCCGGGGCGGCTGGACGGTGTCCGCAATGATGGTGGCGTGATCCGTTTGCTGCTCGCCGACGACCAGGCGCTGGTTCGCGGTGCGATGGCGGCGTTACTGTCGTTGGAACCCGACCTCGACGTGGTGGCCGAGGTCGCCCGCGGCGACGAGGTCGTCGCCGCCGCGCTGGACGCGCGGCCGGACGTCGCACTGCTGGACGTGGAGATGCCAGGGTTGGACGGCATCGCGGCGACGGCGGTGCTGCGCGAGCAGCTGCCCGGGTGCCGCGTCCTCGTCGTCACGACCTTCGGCCGGCCCGGCTACCTGCGGCGGGCGATCGAGGCCGGGGCCAGCGGCTTCGTCGTCAAGGACAGCCCCGCCGAACAACTCGCCGACGCCATCCGCCGAGTCCACTCCGGCCTGCGCGTCGTCGACCCGGCGTTGGCGGTGGAGTCTCTTGCGGCCGGTCCGTCCCCGCTCACCCCGCGCGAAGCCGACGTCCTGCGCGCGTCGCGCGACGGCTCCGCGGTGGCCGACGTGGCTGGTCGGCTCTACCTGTCCGAGGGGACCGTGCGGAACTACCTCTCCAGCGCCATCGGCAAGACCGGCACCCGCAACCGGGTCGAGGCGGTCCGCGTGGCCGAGCAGAACGGCTGGCTGTAGCGAGCTGGGGCGGACAGAACGGAGGCTCCGACCCGCATCGCCGGCCCCGCCGCCCCGGTGGCGAGACCCTCGATACGGGGCGGAGCCCCGCCCCCCTATCCGCCAAGACGGCGTTGTTGTCCGGGTATGACGACCCTGCGATGTGACCTGCGTCACAATGTGGGTCCGTGGAGTTGAGTTGGGGTTCCCCCCGTCCCCCTGCTGGCCAGTGTCTTGGCAGCTATCAGGGGGACGGGGGGAGTCTGGCGACGGTGGGTGGTGGCTCGCTGGCTGCGGTTATCGGGAGGGACTTTTCCTCGCTATAGCGGGGAAACTCCCTCCTGACGTCTCGTGGCCGTCCACGATGCGGGATTTGGTCGCGTTTCTTGGGCCGCCCACCAGGCTTACCCGAGCCTCAACACGCCTGCAATCGTGTTGAGGCTCGGGTAATCCTCGTGATGTAGCGGATCCTTGATGATCATCGCGGTGCACAGCCCGGCGGGCCGCAAGATGACGGCGAGGCGTGCCCAGGGTCTCCCCGTCCCCCTGATAGCTGCCAAGGTTCTTGGCCGCGAGTGCACGGGTCAAGCCGAAGCCCCGCGAGCACGCGGTTGAGCAACCACAGGGGGCGCCGGCTTGAGGCGGGTGCACGCGGCTGAGACACTGGGCAGCAGGGGGACGGGGAGCCCACCTCAGCACCCCGGCAGAACGTCAGGTCGAGCGCAACCGACGCCGGGCCAGCCACGCATACCCCGTCCCCAGCAGAGCCAGCGCCACCAGCGCACCCAGCCACGCCACCGGGTTGTGGCTCCACAGCGCGTCGTCCGGGGCGTTCGGGACGAGGTCCGTCACGTTCACGGTCGAGGCGGCCGCGGCGTAGCCCCAGCGGGCGGGGACCAGCCAGGACAGCTGCGACACCACAGCCTGCCCCGTCACCTCGATGAGCCCGCCGCAGAGGACCAGTTGCGCCATGATCGCGACCACCAGGGGCGGCATGGTCTGCTCGGGCGTCGAGACCAGGGACGAGATCAGCAACCCCAGCAGGGCCGACACGATGGCGGTCGCCGCCAGGGCGACGCCCACCTCGACGGCCCCGGTGCCAAACAGCACGCCGTCCTCGGGCCCGGCCCGGAACCAGTAGACCAGCCGCAGCAGGATCAGCGTCTGCACGACGACGACCCCGCAGAACACGGCGATCTTCGCCGCCAGGTACGCGTCCGGCATCAGTCCCGCGGCGCGCTCGTGCCGGAAGATGCGGCGTTCGGCGACGAGGTCGCGGACGGTCGCCGCCATGCCCATGAAAGCGGCCCCGACCACCAGGACCACCAGCAGCCGCATCGCCTCGGTGCTGCGCGGGCTCAGCGGACGGCCCAGGCCCGACTCGTCGGGGATGGCGAAGGTGAGCAGCGCGAGGACCATGGGCAGCACCAGCAGGAAGCCGGCGTAGCCGCGGTCGGCGGCGATGAGCCGGAGCTGACGGCGGGCCAGGACCCAGGTCTGCTGGCGGCGGCGCTGCTGGTCGATGGCCTGTGGGCCGACGATCGCCGTGGCGGTGGGCGGGCGGCCGTAGCCGCTCGCGCGGTCCAGCAGGGTCAGTGGGTTGAGCCGGTGCAGCCACGCGCGCACGTCGGCGGACGAGACGGACGGGCCCGACGGCGGCGGGGGAGGCGGCGCCGCGGCGTTCAGCCGCTCGAAGATGTCGGCCCAGTCGCCGGTCCCGAAGTGCGCCGAGATGCCCGACGGCGGGCCGAAGTACTCGACGCGGCCGCCCGGCAGCATGATCAGGACGTCGTCGCAGAGGTCGAGGTGGGCGAGGTCGTGCGTCGTGACGATGACCTGGCGGCCGCCGTCGGCCAGTTCGCGCAGGCCGGTCATGATCTGGCGCACCAGCGCGGGGTCGAGGCCGGCCGTGGGCTCGTCGAGAATCAGCAGCGACGGCCGCGTCAGCAGCTCGAACGCGATGGCGAGCCGGCGCTGCTGGCCGCCGGACATCCGCCGCACCTGGGTGTCGGCGTGCTCGGTCAGCGACAGCTCGCGCAGCACGTCGTCGATGCGCCGCTTCCGCTCGGCCGCCGTGGTGTCCTGCGACAGCCGCAGCTCCGCGGCGTACTGCAGCGCCTTGCGGGCCGTGAGCTGCGCGTGCGCGATGGTGTGCTGCGGCACCACGCCGATGCGCCCGTGCACCTCCTCCTGCTGCCGGTGCGGGTCGATGCCCTGGTAGCTGACCGTGCCCTGCGACGGCTCCAGCTCGCCGCTGATCAGCCGCAGCAGCGTCGACTTCCCGGAGCCCGACGGCCCGATGAGCGCCACCAGCCGCGGCCCCGCGACGTCCAGCGAGACGCCCGACGTGAGCACCTTGCCGCCCGGCAGCGCGTAGTGGACGTCGGAGACGTCGAGGCCGCCGCTCGACGGCGAGTCCGGCACCGGCAGCAACCCGTCGCGCGTGACGACGAAGCGCACCTTGCCGAACGTGACGACGTCGCCCTCGGCCAGCTGCGCGGTCTCGACGTCGGCGCCACGGACGAACGTCTGGTGGTGCTTGTCGAGGTCCTCGAGGTACCAGCCGTCCGCGTTCGGCGTGAGCCGCGCGTGGTAGCGGGCGGTGAGGAGGTCGTCGATGACGATGTCGTTGTCCGGCGCGCGGCCGACCCGGATCACCGACGGCGGCCGCGGCGGCTCTCCGGCAGCGACGCCATCGGCGACGGCGACCGGTGCGGCCAGCGATACCGCGGGACCGGACGGACCGCCCAGCGTCAGCTCGACGCCGTCGTCGACCAGCACCTCGGTGACCCGGACGCCGCCGCGCCAGGTGCCGCCGGAGCTGTCGGTGTCGCGCGCGATCCAGCCGCCGTCATAGGAGACGGTGAGATGCTGGCGTGAGACGCGGGACTCGGACACGACGACGTTGGCGCCGGCCGCCCGCCCGATCCGGACGACTCCGGCGGACGGCGGGAAATGCTGCGTCACCCCGCCGACGGTGACCCGCAGCACGCTCACGCGCGGAATGATACGGGGTCGCGATGCACGAGAACGGCAATGAAGGACTTGCGGCGGCGCCACGTATGGTGAGACGGATGTCTCGCATCATGGATGCACGGCGCGAGATCGTCCGGACCTCCCGGACACTGGTGCGGTGGCATTGACCGGGGTGAAGGGGGAGTGATGGCCAGCCTGCGCGTGGCACTGCTCGGATGCGGTGTGGTGGGCACGGAGGTCGCCCGCCTCCTGCACGAGCACGCCGACGACCTCGCCGCCCGGGCCGGCGCCCGGCTGGAGCTGGCCGGCATCGCCGTGCGCCGCACCGGCCGGGTCCGCGACATCCCCGGGGCCGGGCCCGAGCTGTTCACCACCGACGCCCGCGCCCTCGTCGAGCGCGACGACGTCGACCTCGTCGTCGAGGTCATCGGCGGCATCGAGCCGGCCCGCGGGCTGCTGCTCGCCGCCATGCAGCGCGGTGCCTCCGTCGTGACGGCGAACAAGGCGCTGCTCGCCGAAGACGGCGTCACGCTGCACACCGCTGCCGAGAAGCACGGCGTCGACCTCTACTACGAGGCCGCGGTGGCCGGCGCGATCCCGCTGCTGCGCCCGCTGCGCGAGTCGCTGGCCGGTGACCGCATCAAGCGCGTGCTCGGCATCGTCAACGGCACCACCAACTACGTCCTCGACCGCATGGACAGCGAGGGCAGCAGCTTCGCCGAGGCGCTCGAGGAGGCGCAGTCGCTCGGGTACGCCGAGGCCGACCCCACCGCCGACATCGAGGGCTTCGACGCCGCCGCGAAGGCCGCCATCCTGGCCGGCATCGCGTTCCATTCGCCGGTGGTCGCCGCCGACGTGCACCGCGAGGGCATCGCCGACGTCACTGCCGCCGACGTCGCGTCGGCACAGGCCATGAACGCCGTCGTCAAGCTGCTGGCCATCTGCGAGCTGTCGCCCGACGGCCAGGGCGTCGGCGTGCGGGTGCACCCGGCCATGCTGCCGCGCACCCATCCGCTGGCCAGCGTCCGCGGCGCCTACAACGCGGTGTTCGTCGAGGCCGAGGCGGCCGGCCGGCTGATGTTCTACGGCCCCGGCGCCGGCGGCGCGCCGACCGCGAGCGCCGTCCTCGGCGACCTCGTCACCGCCGCGCGCAACCGCATCGGCGACGCCGTCGGGCCGCGCGGGTCCTGGTACGCCGACCGCCCGGTGCGTCCGATGGGCGAGACCGTCACGCGTTACCACATCAGCCTCGACGTCGACGACCGTCCCGGCGTGCTCGCGGCCGTCGCCGCGGTGTTCGCCGAGCACGACGTGTCCATCGAGACCGTCCGGCAGCGTGCCGAGGGCCCCGACGACGCCGAACTGGTGATCGTCACGCACCAGGCGACCGACGACGCACTGGCGGCGACTGTCGACGGACTCACGCGACTCGATACCGTTCGTGCTGTCCTTTCGGTGATGCGCGTAGAAGGCGAGTGACCACCATGGCTGTCGTGACTCAGTCTCGGCTGTGGCGTGGCGTGATCGAGGAGTACCGCGACCGGCTTCCGGTGACGACGGCGACACCGGTGGTGACGCTGCGCGAGGGCGGCACGCCGCTGGTGCCGGCGCCGTGGCTGTCCGAGCAGACGTCGTGCGAGGTGTACCTCAAGGTCGAGGGCGTCAACCCGACCGGCTCGTTCAAGGACCGCGGCATGACGGTCGCCATCTCGAAGGCCGCCGAAGAGGGCGCCGAGGCCGTGGTCTGCGCGTCCACCGGCAACACCAGCGCGTCGGCCGCCGCCTACGCCGTTCGCGCCGGCATGCGCCCGGTCGTGCTGCTGCCCGACGGCAAGATCAGCGGCCCCAAGCTCGCCCAGGCCGTGGTGCACGGCGGCGTCATCGCGTCGGTGCAGGGCAACTTCGACGACTGCCTGCGCCTGGCCCGCGAGCTGGCCGAGACGTACCCCGTCGCGCTGGTCAACTCCGTCAACCCGTACCGGCTGGCCGGGCAGAAGACGGCCGCGTTCGAGGTGGTCGACGACCTCGGTGACGCACCCGACCTGCACGTGCTGCCCGTCGGCAACGCCGGCAACATCTCCGCCTACTGGCTGGGCTACAGCGAGTACGCCGCCGACGGCCCCGCGAAGCGGCGCCCGCGCATGTGGGGCTTCCAGGCCGCCGGCGCCGCGCCGTTCGTGCACGGTGGCCCGGTGTCCGCGCCCGAGACGGTGGCCAGTGCCATCCGCATCGGCAACCCGGCCTCGTGGGACCTCGCCATCACGGCGCGCGACGACTCCGGCGGCCTCATCGACGCCGTCACCGACGAGCAGATCCTGGCCGCGCAGCAGGAGCTGTCCGGCCGCGAGGGCCTGTTCGTCGAGCCGGCGTCGGCGGCCGGCGTGGCGGGTCTGCTGCACTACAGCCGCACCGGGCGCCTGGACGCCGGGCAGCGCGTGGTCGTCACCGTGACGGGCCACGGGCTCAAGGACGTCGACACCGCCAGCGCGTATTACGGCGAGATCCGCCCGTACGTCGTCCCGGCCGAGGCCGGCGCGGCCGCGAAGGCGCTGGGCCTGGCGTGACGACGGCGTCCGTCCGCGTCCGCACGCCGGCCACCAGCGCCAACCTCGGTCCCGGGTTCGACACGCTCGGCCTCGCGCTCGGCCTGCACGACGAGGTCGAGGTGACGGCGACGTTCGGCGGTCCGCCGGCGCCGCTCGAGGTGACGGTCGACGGCGAGGGCGCGGCGTCGGTGCCGCTCGACGAGCGGCACCTCGTCGTCCGCTCGCTGCGCGCCGCGTTCGCCGAGCTCGGCGAGCAGCCGTCGGCGCTGCTGCTGAGCTGCCGGAACGCGCTTCCCCACGGCCGCGGGCTCGGGTCGTCGGCGGCGGCCATCGTCGGCGGCGTCGTCGCGGCCCGCGCGCTGACCGGGCTGACGGCACACGACGACGCCCTCGCGCTGGCCGACCGGCTCGAGGGACACCCGGACAACGTCGCCGCGTGCCTGCTCGGCGGGCTCACCGTGGCCTGGCGCGGCGACGACGGCGCCGCCCGCGCGACCCGCGTCGACGTGCACCCCGACGTCGTGCCGATCGTGTGCGTGCCGTCGTTCGAGGTGTCGACCGAGAAGGCCCGCGGGCTGCTGCCCGACAGCGTCCCGCACGCCGACGCCGCGGCCAACGCCGGTCGCGCCGCGCTGCTCGTCCACGCCCTGGGACACCGGCCCGACCTGCTGCTCGACGCCACCGCCGACCGCCTGCACCAGCACTACCGCGAGCCGGCCATGCCGCCGACGTTCGCGCTGGTCACGGCGCTACGGGCGGAGGGTCTCGCGGCTGTCGTGTCCGGCGCCGGGCCGACCGTCCTGGTGCTCGCGGACGGCGACCGCACCGGCCGCGTCCGGGCGCTCGCCGAGGGGTGGGACGTCCGCGCATTGCAAGTGGACACGCGGGGTGCGGTTGTGGAATCCGCCACGGTGTGAGCGTGCCCGACGGGGGTGGGTCAAACGGCTGACGACGTGCTACGCTCGCTGTGCACCGACGTTCTGCTGGTCGGTATCCCATGGTGGTGACGTTCGTCGCCGAAGGCCATGGTCTTCGCCCATCTCCCACGGTTCGCACGTGCGGATTCGGCAGACGGGCGGCCCATCAGTTCGCGTCGTGCCCTTCCTCGGGAGCCACCCGAGGTGTTCGACGCATCGGCTTGTCTGTAGCCGATGCCGGTCCAGGGAAGGACCCTGAGTGACTAATACCGAGATCCCCGGCGTCACTGGGACGCCGGACGTTCAGGCGTCGTCCGACGACGCCGCCGCGGCGAAGCGCCCCGCGCGCCGCCGCGCAGCCGGCCTCGAGGGCATGGTTCTGGCTGAGCTGCAGCAGCTCGCCGCCGGCCTCGGGCTGAAGGGCACCGGCCGCATGCGCAAGGGCGAGCTGGTCGAGGCCATCAAGGCGGCTCAGTCCGGCGGCTCGGCGCCGGCCGTCGCCGACACGCTTCCGGTCGAGTCCGCCGCGCAGGCCGTCACGGCCACCGCTCCCGCCACCACCACCGGCCGGTCCCGCCGCCGGGCCGAGCGCCCGCAGGCGGCCGCGGAGTCCCGTCTCGACGAGGTCGTCGTCGCCGCCGAGGCTGCGGCCGACGCGCCGGCCGAGGCGCCCGCGCAGGCCGACGCACCGGCCGAGGCCCCGGCCCGCGAGGAGAGCCCGCGCCGTGGCCGCGCCCGCGGTGGCGACCGTGCCGACCGCAACGCCGACTCCCGTGGTGACGACGCCCGTACCGACAGCCGCGGCGCTGACGACCGCGCCGACGACCGCAACGACGCCCAGGACGGCGACGACGAGCAGGGCGAGCGCCGCGAGAGCCGCCAGGACAACCGTCGCAGCCGCCAGGGTGGCCGCGACGGCGGTCGCGACGGCGAGCGTCAGAACGACCGCGAGGGCGGCCGGCAGCAGCGCGAGCGTCAGCCCGACCGCGACGGCGCCCGCCAGGACGCCGACGGCCGCCAGGGTGGCCGCGACGACGCCCAGGACGATGACGACGACCGCGGCCGCCGGCGGCGCCGGCGCGACCGTCGCGGCAACACCCGCAACGACCGGAACGATCGCAACGACCGGAGCGACCGCGGTGACCGCAACGACCGCGACCGCCGGGGCGGCGGCGTCGGCCGCGAGCGCATCGAGGAGCCCACGGTCTCCGAGGACGACGTCCTCATCCCGGTCGCCGGCATCCTCGACATCCTCGACAACTACGCGTTCGTGCGCACGTCGGGCTACCTGCCCGGCCCCAACGACGTGTACGTGTCGCTGGCCATGGTCCGCCGCTACGGCCTGCGCAAGGGCGACGCCGTCACCGGCGCCGTGCGGCAGCCGCGCGAGGGCGAGAAGCAGCAGAAGTTCAACGCGCTGGTCCGCGTCGACACCATCAACGGCGCCGACCCCGAGGCCGCCAAGCAGCGCCCGGAGTTCTCGCGGCTGACCCCGCTGTACCCGCAGGACCGCCTGCGCCTCGAGACCGACGCCACCAACATGGCGACGCGCATCATCGACCTCATCGCGCCCATCGGCAAGGGCCAGCGCGGTCTCATCGTCTCGCCGCCCAAGGCCGGCAAGACGCTGATCATGCAGGCGCTGGCGCACGCGATCACGCAGAACAATCCCGAGACGCACCTCATGGTGGTCCTGGTCGACGAGCGGCCCGAAGAGGTCACCGACTTCCAGCGCACCGTCAAGGGCGAGGTCATCGCGTCGACGTTCGACCGCCCGCCGGTCGACCACACCATGGTCGCCGAGCTCGCCATCGAGCGGGCCAAGCGGCTGGTCGAGCTGGGCCACGACGTCGTCATCCTGCTCGACGGCATCACCCGCCTGGGCCGGGCCTACAACCTGGCGGCGCCGGCCAGCGGCCGCATCCTGTCCGGTGGTGTCGACTCCAGCGCGCTGTACCCGCCGAAGCGGTTCTTCGGCGCCGCGCGCAACATCGAGAACGGCGGCTCGCTGACCATCCTCGCGACCGCGCTGGTCGAGACCGGGTCCAAGATGGACGAGGTCATCTTCGAGGAGTTCAAGGGCACCGGCAACATGGAGCTGCGGCTGCGCCGCGACCTCGCCGACAAGCGCCTCTTCCCGGCCATCGACGTCGACGCGTCGAGCACCCGGCGCGAGGAGATCCTGGTCTCCCGCGAAGAGCTGGCCATCATGTGGCAGCTGCGCCGCGTGCTCTCCGCGCTCGATCCGCAGCAGGCCATCGAGCTGCTGCTCGACCGGCTCAAGAAGACCAAGAGCAACGCCGAGTTCATGCTCACGGTCCAGAAGACGACGCCGGCCATCGGCGGCAACGGCTCCAAGGACGCCGACTGACGTTCCCGGGCGGGGCCGGCACGGTTTGGCCGTGGCGGCCCGCACCTGGAATACTGATCCGCTGGCTCCGGTTCACGGTGCGACGCCCCGTCGTGCCGACCCGGCGGCCCATGACACGCCAGGAGTACAGAGCATGAAGTCCGACATCCACCCGGCCTACGTGGAGACCACGGTCACCTGCACCTGTGGCAACACGTTCACCACCCGGAGCACGGCGGCCAACGGCGTCATCCACGCCGACGTCTGCTCGGCCTGCCACCCGTTCTACACGGGCAAGCAGAAGATCCTCGACACCGGCGGCCGGGTCGCGCGCTTCGAGTCGCGCTACGGCAAGAAGAAGGCCGACGCGAAGTAGTTCTTCCGGGGCGGGGCGTGCGAGGTTCACTCGCACGCCCCGCCCTCTTTGCGTCGTCGGGTCCAGGGGAGAGGGGGTCGAGCATGTTCGAGGGCGTTGAGGCGCTGGTCGCCGAGCACGCCGAGCTCGAGCAGCGCATGGCCGACCCGTCGGTGCACGCCGACCCCGCGCTGGCCAGGCGGCTGGGCCGCCGGTACGCCGAGCTGTCGGCCATCGTCAAGGCGTACGCCGACTGGCGCCAGGCCGGCGACGACCGCGCCGTCGCGCTCGAACTGGCCGCCGACGACCCCGCCTTCGCGGCCGAGGCCGACGAGCTGGGCGCCCGGCAGACCGACGTCGCCGAGCGGTTGCGCATGCTGCTGCTGCCGCGCGATCCCAACGACGACCGCGACGCGATCCTCGAGATCAAGGCCGGCGAGGGCGGCGCGGAGTCGGCCCTGTTCGCGGCCGACCTGCTGCGCATGTACCTGCGCTTCGCCGAGCAGTCGGGCTGGAGCACCCAGGTGCTCGACGCCGAGGAGTCCGACCTCGGCGGCTACAAGGACGTCTCCGTCGCGGTCAAGGCGCGCGGCACGCCCGAGCCCGGCACCGCGCCGTTCGCCCGGCTCAAGTACGAGGGCGGTGTGCACCGCGTCCAGCGGGTGCCGGTCACCGAGAGCCAGGGCCGCATCCACACGTCGGCGGCCGGCGTGCTGGTGCTGCCCGAGGCCGAGGACGAGGCCGAGGTCGCGATCAACCCCAACGACCTGCGCATCGACGTGTTCCGCTCGTCCGGGCCCGGAGGCCAGAGCGTCAACACCACCGACTCCGCCGTCCGCATCACGCACCTGCCCACCGGCATCGTCGTCTCGTGCCAGAACGAGAAGAGCCAACTGCAGAACAAGGAGCAGGCCATGCGCATCCTGCGGGCCCGGCTGCTGGCCGCGGCGCAGGAGGAGGCCCAGCGCGAGGCGTCCGACGCGCGGCGCAGCCAGGTGCGCACCGTTGACCGCTCCGAGCGGGTGCGCACGTACAACTTCCCCGAGAACCGCATCTCCGACCACCGCACCGGCTACAAGGCGTACAACCTCAACGACGTCATCGACGGCGACCTCGGCGCCGTCGTGCAGTCGCTGGTCGACGCCGACGCCGAGGCGGCCCTGGCCGCCACCAGCGAGGCCGGCGTGGCCGCGACCCGGGAGGACGGCGGGGCATGACGACGGCGACGCCGCTGCTCGAGCAGCTCCGCGCGGCCACCGGGCGGCTGGCCGCGGCCGAAGTGCCGTCGCCGCGGCACGACGCCGAGGCGCTCGCCGCGCACGTGCTGGGCATCGAGCGCGCCGCGCTGCTCGCCCAGCCCGAGCCGGACCCGTCGTTCAGCACCCGCTTCGAGGAGCTGGTGAGCCGCCGCGCCGGGCGCGAGCCGCTGCAGCACCTCACCGGCCAGGCGCACTTCCGGCACCTGACGTTGCAGGTCGGGCCTGGTGTGTTCATCCCGCGGCCCGAGACGGAGCTGACTGCGGGCGCCGCCATCGACGAGGCGCGGGCCGTGGTCGCGGCCGGCCGGGTCCCCGTGGTCGTCGACCTCTTCGCCGGCTCCGGCGCCATCGCCATCTCCGTCGCCACCGAGGTGCGCCCGGTCATGGTGCACGCCGTCGAGCGCGAGGACGACGCCGTCGCCTGGCTGCGCCGCAACGCCGCCGGCAACTCCGTCATCGTGCACCGCGACGACGTCGCTCTGGTCGCACAGCGCAGCCTGTCCATGCTGCACGGGCAGGTCGACGTCATCGCCGCGAACCCGCCGTACATCCCGGCCGACGCCACCATCCGCGACCCCGAGGTGGCCGAGTACGACCCGCCCGCCGCGCTCTGGTCCGGCGGCGACGGCCTCGACGCCATGCGGGTGCTCGCCGACGTCGCCGCCCAGCTGCTCAAGCCCGGCGGCCTGCTGGTCGCCGAGCACGCCGACGTGCAGGGCGAGGCCGCGCCCGAGGTGTTCCGGCGCCACGGCGGCTGGACCGACGTGGCCGATCACCTCGATCTTGCGGGCCGCCCGCGGTACGTCACGGCCCGGCGTGCGGGATGATGTCCCCGTGAGTCCCTTGTACGACTGCGATGACCTGACCCAGCACAAGCGCGGCGTCGCCGCCGCGGCCCGCGCCATCCGCAACGGCAAGCTCATCGTGCTGCCCACCGACACCGTCTACGGCATCGGTGCCGACGCGTTCACGCCCGAGGCCGTCGCGGCGCTGCTGCAGGCCAAGGGCCGCGGCCGCGACATGCCGGTGCCGGTGCTGGTCGGCTCGCCCGCCACGCTGGGCGGCGTCGCCGTCACCGACAAGACCATCGACGCGCTGGTCGAGGCGTTCTGGCCGGGCGGGCTGACGCTCATCTGCCGCCAGCAGCCCTCGGTGCGCTGGGACCTCGGCGACACCGGCGGCACCGTCGCCGTGCGCATGCCCGACCACGAGGTCGCCATCGAGGTGCTGAAGACCACCGGCCCGCTGGCCGTCAGCAGCGCCAACGTCACCGGCCACCCGCCGGCGCAGACGGCGCGCGAGGCCCGCGACCAGCTCGGCGACAGCGTCGCCGTCTACCTCGAGGCCGGCCCCACCGACAGCGACACGCCGTCGACCATCGTCGACGTCACCGGTGCGGTTCCGCGGGTGCTCCGGCAGGGCGCCCTGAGTCTCGCCGATCTCCAGGCCGTCGTTCCCGAGCTGCAGGGCCCGGAAGCCTGAGGAAGGTCGCCCGGTGCGCGAGTATCTACTGACCTTCTTCATCGCCGCTTCGGTCACGTACCTCGTGGTGGGGCTGGCGGGCCGGTTCGCCTACTGGGTCGGCGCCGTGCCGCCCACCCGCGACCGCGACGTGCACCGCGAGCCCGTGCCGCGGCTGGGCGGCCTGGCGATGCTGGTCGGCCTGCTGGTCGCCATGCTGGTGGCGAGCTATCTGCCCCGCATGCGTGACGTCTTCGCGGAGTCCAGCGACGCCTGGGCGCTCATCCTCGCGGCGGTCGTCATCTGCCTCATCGGCGCGGCCGACGACATCTGGGAGCTGTCGGCGCTGGCCAAGTTCGCCGGCCAGGTGGTCGCGGCGGGCCTGCTGGTGGCGCTCGGCGTGCAGCTGCTCTACCTGCCGCTGCCCGGCGGCACGTTCGTGCTCGACCAGACCCAGGGCGCCATCATGACGGTGGTGCTGGTGGTCGGCGCCTCCAACGCGGTGAACTTCGTCGACGGGCTCGACGGACTGGCCGCCGGCGTGGTCGGCATCGGCGCGGCCGCGTTCTTCGCCTACGCCTATCTGCTGTCGGTGCAGAACAACAACAGCTCCTACATGACGACGTCCGCGCTGGTGTCGGTGGTGGTGGTCGGCATCTGCGCCGGGCTGCTGCCGCACAACGCGCACCCGGCGAAGATCTTCATGGGCGACTCCGGCGCGATGCTCATCGGGTTGCTGCTGGCCGCGGGGTCCATCAGCCTGACCGGCCGGCTACCCAGCCAGGACGTCGACACCTCCAGCTTCCTGCTCACGCTGCTCCCGCTGGTACTGCCGCTCGCGGTCATCCTGCTGCCGTTCCTCGACATGATGCTGGCCGTCGTGCGCCGCACTCGGGCGGGCAAGTCGCCGTTCGCGCCGGACAAGATGCACCTGCACCACCGGCTGCTCGAGATCGGCCACTCGCAGTGGCGCGCGGTGGCCATCATGTGGGTCTGGGCGGCGCTGGTCTCCGGCGGTCTGGTGGTCGTGGCGCTCGTCGGCGGCTGGACCACCTACGTGCTGCTGGCGCTCGCCGTCGTCGTCATGATCGCGTTCACCACCGGCCATCCGCGGCGGCTGTTCCGCCGGGGCGCCGCGGCGTCCGCGGTGTGAGAAATGGCACGTCGGGCCAGGGTGCGGCTCCGGGACACTCCGCACCAGGCCGTAGGCTGGGCCCCGTCATGACCGAATCCGCACCCCAGCCGGCCCGCCGGCGGCAGCCCTTCGCGGCCGCCCGGCCCGCCCTGCTGCTCACCCTCGTCGTCGGCGCCGGTTGCGCCGTGGCCGCGGCCGTCGTCGCCGGCAGCGCGGGCCTCTGGGCCTCGATCGCCGCGACGGTGCTGGTCATCGCGTTCTTCGGTAGCGGCGCATTGCCCGTCGTGCTGGCCCGCTACCTGCCGTCCAACGGCATGGCGGGCGCCGGCGTGCTGATCGTGACGTACTCGCTGCGGCTCGCGCTGATCTTCATCGTGCTGGGCGTGCTGACCTCGGTCGACGGCGTCGACACCCGCTGGCTCGGGTTGACGCTCATGGCCTGCGCGCTGGTCTACACACTCACCTACGCCGTCACCATGTTTCGCGAGAACGCCCAGCGTACGGGCACTCCGGCACCCAGCGGCGGGCCGGAATGACCTTGGTCGTGACGGGGTGCGCGGCTGGTAGTGGGACCCGATTTCACTACCCGCTGGGCCACCCAGTAGTATTCGAGTCGCCATGAGCCCGGACGATCCCGATGACACACGTCGGACGGATCAGACCAGTGCGTGGGATGCCTTCTCGCTGGTCGTGTCCGGAGTAGCGGTATGGGGTGGCGTCGGCTGGCTCGTCTCCGAGTGGCTCAACAGTCGCGTCTTCCTCGTACTGGGGCTCCTGGTAGGGATGGGCTCCGCTCTGTACCTCGTGTGGGTCAGATACGGTAAGCCCTGACCTGGACCTCCTCGTCGGGCGCGTCCGCGAGCGCGCTGAAGAAAGGACCCCGTGAGCACTCGGATCGCTGCCGAGTCGGGATTCCACAGTCCCGGGCCGGCTGACTTCGAATTCCCGCCGCTGTTCGGCGAGGGTACGTTCTTCACCAAGCCGATGCTCGTCATCGTGCTCGGCACCATCGCCGTCGGCGCATTCTTCTATTTCGCGGCCCGGCGCAGCACACTCGTGCCCGGCAAATTGCAGTTCGCCGGTGAAGCGGTCTACGGATTCGTGCGCGACGGAATCGCACGCGACGCCATCGGCCGCGAGGGCATCAAGTACGTGCCCTACCTCGTGACGCTCTTCGCCTTTATCGCCGTCCTGAACATCTCGGGCATCATCCCGGTCCTGCAGCTGCCGGCCACCTCGAAGATCGCGATCCCGCTGTTCCTGGCCCTGATCTCGTGGGTCATCTACAACTACGTGGGCATCAAGCGGCAGGGTTTCGGCGGGTACTTCAAGAACATGATGTTCCCGCCCGGAGTGCCCAAGGCGATCTACCCGCTGCTGGCGCCGCTCGAGTTCTTCTCGACCTTCATCGTGCGGCCGTTCACGCTCACCCTCCGTCTCACGTTCAACATGTTCGCCGGACACCTCGTCCTGTTGCTGACGATTCTGGGTGGCGAATACCTGATCTTCGAGTACCAGGGTGTGGTCGGCGTCGCCGCCGGCAGTGTGTCGATTCTGTTCAGCATCGTGCTGACATTCTTCGAGGCATTCGTCCAGATCCTCCAGGCTTACGTTTTCGTCCTGCTCTCCGCCATTTACATCGGCGGCGCTCTCACCCACGAGCACTGAGCTTCACTTAAAAGGAAAGGGAGAAAGATGGAAGGCTCGCTCAACATGGTCGGTCTCGGCCTCGCGGCCATCGGCCCGGGCGTCGGCATCGGTCTGATCTTTGCTGCCTACATCAACGGCGTGGCCCGCCAGCCCGAGGCGCGCAGCGTCCTCCAGGGCATCGCGATCCTCGGCTTCGCCCTCGCAGAGGCGCTGTTCATCATCGCCATCGGCCTCGCGTTCGCCATCTGATCATGGCTCTCTCGATGGCACCGATCGCGGTGATCGCGGCGGAGGAGGGTCCCGACCCGCTGCTGCCGCACACTTCCGAGCTGATCGTCGGTCTGGTCGCCTTCGCTCTGCTGTTCTTCTTCCTCCGCGCGAAGGTCTACCCGATCTTCGAGAAGACCTACGCGGAGCGGGCCGCCGCCATCCAGGGCGGCGCCGAGAAGGCCGAGCAGGCACAGGCCGAGGCCCAGCGCCTGCTCGAGGAGTACCGCGCCCAGCTGGCCGACGCCCGCGGCGAGGCGGCTCGCATCCGCGAGGACGCCAAGCAGCAGGGGGCGGCCATCATCGCGCAGGCACGCGAGGACGCCGAGACCGAGGCCAAGCGGGTCACCGCTCGGGCCGAGGCGCAGCTGCAGGCCGAGCGCGAGCAGGTCCTGCGCCAGCTGCGCGGCGAGGTCGGCTCGCTGGCGACCACGCTGGCCGGCAAGGTGGTCGGCGAGTCGCTGCAGGACGACGACCGGTCCCGCCGTGTCGTCGAGCGGTTCCTGGCCGACCTCGAGACCGCTCAGGCCTCCGACGCCGCCGCCCCGGCTCCAGGGGACTCGTGAGCATGGCCGATTCTGTGAACGGCGAGCTGCGGCAGCGGTTCGAGAGCATCGTCGACCAGGCCGCCGACCGCGCGTCGGCGGTCGGCGACGCTCTGTTCGCGTTCGCGAACCTGCTCGACTCCCGTCCGTCGGTGCGCCGCGCGCTCACCGACACCGGCCGGACGCCCGACGACCGCGAGGCGCTGGTGCGCCGGCTCACCGACGGGCGCATCGAGCCGGCCGCGACGGACGTCCTCGCCGCTGCCGCGCGCGAGCGGTGGGCTAACCCGGGCGACCTCACCACCTCGGTCGAGGAGTTCGGCCTGCAGGCCGCGCTGCTCGCCGCCCGGTCGGCGGGGCGCCTCGAGGCCGTCGAGGAAGAGATCTTCCGCTTCGGGCTCGTCGTGCGCGACAACCGCGACCTGCGCTCGGCCCTGATCGACCGCGCCGCTCCCGCCGACGCACGGCGGCAGCTGGTGCGGTCGCTGCTGCAGGACAAGGCGGCTCCCGAGACCGTCACGCTCATCGAGCACGCGGTCCTCGACCGCCGGGCGCGTAGCCTGGAGGCGGAGCTGGCCCGTATCGCCGACTTCGCGGCCCGGCTGCGCGAGCGCCGGGTGGCCGTGGTCCACGTGGCCGCCCCACTCGCCGTCGAGCACCGCGAACGGCTGGAACGGGCCCTGGCGGCCCGCGCCGGCGGTCCGGTCCTGCTGAACGTCGTCGTCGAACCGGACGTCGTCGGCGGCATCCGGGTCGAGCTCGGTGACGAAGTCGTCGACGGCACCGTCACCAGCCGCCTCGACGCCGCCCGCCGCCAGCTCGTCGGCTGACCGGCCCACACCCAGACCTGAGACCACCGTTCGAGCCAAGAGAGCAGGAGCAACGATGGCGGAGCTGACAATCCGTCCCGAGGAGATTCGCGAGGCGCTCGACGCCTTCGTCGAGTCCTACCAGCCGGCGGCCGCCGTCCGCGAAGAGGTCGGCCACGTCGTCATCGCCGGCGACGGCATCGCCCGGGTCGAGGGCCTGCCCTCGGCCATGGCCAACGAGCTGCTGGAGTTCGAGGACGGGACCCTCGGCCTGGCGCTGAACCTCGACGTGCGCGAGATCGGTGTCGTCGTGCTCGGTGACTACGCCGGCATCGAGGAGGGCCAGACGGTCCGCCGCACCGGCGAGGTGCTGTCGGTGCCCGTCGGCGACGCGTTCCTCGGCCGTGTGGTCGACCCCCTGGGCGCCCCGCTCGACGGCCTCGGCGAGGTCAAGGCCGAGGGCCGCCGCGCACTCGAGCTGCAGGCCCCGACCGTCGTCCAGCGGCAGAAGGTCGCCGAGCCCCTGCAGACCGGCATCAAGGCCATCGACGCCATGACGCCGATCGGCCGTGGCCAGCGCCAGCTGATCATCGGTGACCGGCAGACCGGCAAGACCACGGTCGCCGTCGACACCATCCTCAACCAGCTCGAGAACTGGAAGAGCGGCGACAAGACGAAGCAGGTCCGCTGCATCTACGTCGCGACCGGTCAGAAGGGCTCGACCATCGCCGGCATCCGGCAGCAGCTGGAAGAGGCGGGCGCGCTCGAGTACACCACCATCGTCGCCTCGCCGGCGTCCGACGCCGCGGGCTTCAAGTACCTGTCGCCCTACACCGGCTCGGCCATCGGCCAGCACTGGATGTACCAGGGCTACCACGTCCTCATCGTCTTCGACGACCTGTCGAAGCAGGCCGAGGCGTACCGCGCCGTGTCGCTGCTGCTGCGCCGCCCGCCGGGCCGCGAGGCGTACCCCGGCGACGTCTTCTACCTGCACTCGCGGCTGCTCGAGCGCTGCGCGAAGCTCTCCGACGACCTCGGCGGCGGCTCGATGACGGGTCTGCCGATCATCGAGACCAAGGCCAACGACGTCTCGGCGTTCATCCCGACCAACGTCATCTCCATCACCGACGGCCAGTGCTTCCTCGAGTCGGACCTGTTCCACTCGGGTGTCCGCCCGGCCATCAACGTCGGCATCTCGGTCTCCCGCGTCGGTGGCGACGCGCAGATCAAGGCGATGAAGAGCGTCGCCGGCACACTGCGCCTCGACCTCGCGCAGTACAACGAGCTCAAGGCGTTCGCGGCGTTCGCGTCCGACCTCGACCCCACCAGCAAGGCGCAGCTGAACCGCGGCGAGCGGCTCACCGAGCTGCTCAAGCAGCCGCAGTCGGCGCCGTTGTCGGTCGGCCGCGAGGTCGTCTCGATCTGGTCGGGCACCACCGGCAAGCTCGACGACGTCCCGGTCGAGGACATCCGCCGCTTCGAGGGCGAGTTCCTCGACACCGTGTCGCGCGAGCACGCCGCCGTCCTCGAGAACATCGAGTCCAGCGGCAAGCTGGCCGACGAGGACGTCAAGACGCTCGAGCAGGCCATCGAGGACTTCAAGCAGTCCTACGTCACCGTCTCGGGCCAGCCGCTGGTCAAGGACGAGCCCGTCTCGGCTCTGGGCGAGGGCGAGGAGGACCTGACGGTGCTGCGCCGGCGCACGCGCGACGCGCAGGGCATCCAGGAGGCCGCTCGTCCCGACGCGGGCGAGTGAGCGTGACCGTCATGTCGTACCGAGGCCCTGAAGGGAGGTCGCACGCGTAATGGGAGCTCAAATTCGCGAGCTGCGGCAACGCATCCGCTCCGTCGAGTCGATCAAGAAGATCACGCGCGCCCAAGAGCTCATCGCGACCTCGCGGATCGCGCGGGCGCAGCAGTACGCCGAGGCCGCGCGGCCCTACAGCCAGGCGCTCGTGCGGGCCATGGAGGCCGCGGCCGAACGGGCCCGTCTCGACAACCCGCTGCTCGAAGGCGTCGAGCAGCCGCGTCGCTCGGCCATCCTCGTGGTCAGCAGCGACGGCGGTTTCGCCGGCGCCTACACCGCCAACGTCATCCGGCAGAGCGAGGCGCTGGCCGGGCTGCTGCGCGAGCAGGGTCAGGAGACGGTGCCCTACGTCGTCGGCCGCAAGGGCGTCAGCTGGTTCACGTTCCGCGGCCGCGAGCTCGGCGGCCAGTACGTGGGCTTCACCGGCCGGCCGGCCTACGCCGACGCCCGGCGCATCGCCGACGACCTGCTCGAGGCCATCAACACGCCCTCCGACGAGGGCGGCGTCGACGAGATCCACATCGTCTCGACGCACTTCGTCAACATGGTCTCGCAGCAGGTGCGGGTCCGCCGGCTCTTCCCGATCATGGTCGAGGACGTGCCCGAGGAGCTGCAGCACGCCGAGGCCGGCGCGGTGCGGTCGGGCCAAGGCGGCGCCGGCTCCGGCGACGGTGCGGGCAACGGCCGGCCGGAGCGCACCGACGTGCTGCCGCTCTACGAGTTCGAGCCGTCGGCCGACGAGGTCCTCGACGCGCTGCTCCCGCAGTACGCCGGCAACCTCGTCTACACCGCGCTGCTCGACGCGGCCGCGTCGGAGTGGGCGGCCCGTCGCCGGGCCATGAAGAACGCCACGGACAACGCCGGTGAGCTGCAGGAGTCGCTCACTCGTGAGTCCAACTCGGCTCGCCAGGCCGAGATCACCCAGGAGATCAGCGAGATCGTCGGCGGCGCGGACGCGCTGGCGGCCGCAGGGAGCGAGTAGGAATCATGACTGCCACGGTTGAAGAGACCGCCGTCGCCACGGGCCGGGTGGTCCGGGTCATCGGACCTGTCGTCGACGTCGAGTTCGGCGGCGGCCACATGCCCGCCATCTACAACGCGCTCGAGGTCGACGTCACGCTGGCCGACGAGGCCGGCGGCGACCGCACGCTGACCCTCGAGGTCGAGCAGCACATCGGCGACGGCCTGGTCAAGGCCATCTCGATGCAGCCCACCGACGGCCTGGTCCGCGGCGCTGTCGTCCGCGACACCGGCAAGGGCATCGCGGTGCCGGTCGGCGACGGCGTCAAGGGCCACGTGTTCAACGCCCTCGGCAAGCCGCTCGACGTCGACGAGTCGAAGATCGAGGTCAGCGAGCGCTGGGAGATCCACCGCGACCCGCCGCCGTTCGCCGACCTCGAGGGCAGCACCCAGATGCTCGAGACCGGCATCAAGGTGCTCGACCTGCTGAGCCCGTACATCCAGGGTGGGAAGATCGGCCTGTTCGGTGGCGCCGGTGTCGGCAAGACGGTGCTCATCCAGGAGATGATCACCCGTGTCGCCCGCAACTTCGGTGGCACCTCGGTGTTCGCCGGCGTCGGTGAGCGCACCCGCGAGGGCAACGACCTCTGGGTCGAGATGGGCGAGGCCAACGTCCTCAAGGACACCGCGCTGGTGTTCGGCCAGATGGACGAGCCGCCGGGCACCCGCATGCGGGTCGCGCTGTCGGCGCTGACCATGGCCGAGTACTTCCGCGACGTCCAGAAGCAGGACGTGCTGCTGTTCATCGACAACATCTTCCGGTTCACCCAGGCCGGCTCCGAGGTCTCCACGCTGCTGGGCCGCATGCCCTCGGCCGTCGGCTACCAGCCGACGCTGGCCGACGAGATGGGCGAGCTGCAGGAGCGCATCACCTCGACGCGTGGTCACTCCATCACGTCGATGCAGGCCATCTACGTCCCGGCCGACGACATCACCGACCCGGCGCCGCACACCGCGTTCGCGCACCTCGACGCCCGGACGGTCCTGTCGCGTCCCATCTCGCAGCTGGGCATCTACCCGGCCGTCGACCCGCTCGACTCCTCGAGCCGGATCCTCGACGCCGCGTACCTCGGCGAGGACCACTACCGCATCGCCACCCGGGTGAAGGAGATCCTGCAGAAGTACAAGGAGCTGCAGGACATCATCGCCATCCTCGGTGTCGACGAGCTGACCGAAGAGGACCGCGTCACCGTCAACCGGGCGCGGCGCCTGCAGCGGTTCCTGTCGCAGAACATGTTCGTGGCCGAGTCGTTCACCGGCCAGCCGGGCGTGTTCGTCCCGCTGTCGGAGTCGCTCGAGTCGTTCGACGCCATCACCAAGGGCGAGTACGACCACCTGCCCGAGCAGGCGTTCAGCTACGTCGGCAACATCGAGGACGCGGAAAAGAAGGCGCGCGAGCTCGCTTCCTGATCGCTTCTGGTTGCGTTGCGTGGAGGGCTGGGTGGTTGCTCTGTCGGCTGTCGCGAGTGTGGCGGTGAAGCATGCCACACTCGCTCCTTTGACGCCGACTGCCGCAAGCACCCAGCCCTCCCGTACGTCCGGTTGCGTTCAGGTCGGATGCTCACGCGCTCGAGTCCGCCTTCGATGTCCGACCTGGGTTTGTGAAAGGTAAGGGAATGACGTGGCCGAAGATCTGAACGTCGAGGTAGTGGCCGCCGACCGCAAGGTGTGGTCGGGCGAGGCCTCCATCGTCATCGCGCGCACGCCCGAGGGCGAGATCGGCATCATGTCCGGGCACGAGCCGGTGCTGGGGCTGCTGGTGGCCGGTCCGGTCACGGTGCGCTCCACGAGCGGCGAGGCCGTCGTGGTGGCGGTGTCGGGCGGGTTCCTGTCCGTGTCCGAGAACACCATCGCGATTCTGGCCGAGCAGGCCGAACTGGCCGACGAAATCGACGTCGCCGCTGCTCAGGCCGAGCTCGCGGAGCTGGGCGAGGACGGCGACGGCGCGCGGCAGTGGGCGCAGGCGCGACTCGACGTCGCGGGCAGCCGGTAGATCTGAGAACATCGGTATCACGCTCGGGGGAGGTGATCGGTGGCGCTGGTGTCGTGGACCCTGCTGGTGCTGGGTGCGCTCGCGCTCGCCGCTGTGCTGGTCCTCCTCGCCCTGTACGTCCGCCGGGGCATCCTGCAGCGTGACGGTGGCTTCGACATGTGTGTGCGCGGCGACAGCCACGACGGCTGGTCCGGCGGCTGGGCGTTCGGCATCGGGCGCTACCGCGAGGACACCCTCGAGTGGTTCCGCACGTTCAGCTTCGCCACGTGGCCGAAGCGGAGCTTCCGCCGCCACGAGCTGGTCGTCGAGCGCCGCCGGCAGCCGGACACCGAGGAGAGCTACGAGCTGCCCGCGGGCCACGTCGTGCTGGTCTGCACGTCGTCCGGCGCCTCCGTCGAGGTGTCCATGACCGAGGACGCCGCCACCGCGTTCGTCACCTGGCTGGAGGCGGCGCCGCCCGGGGGCCAGTTCGTCGGCTGAGGCCCTCGGGGCGTACCGTTCGACAGAACGGCGGAAAGGGTACAGCGCGCGTGGAGAGATTTCGGGTCACCGGTGGCAGCTCCCTGCGGGGCGAGGTCCGGGTCAGCGGCGCCAAGAACAGCGCCCTGAAGCTGATGGCGGCGGCACTGCTGGCCGAGGGCCGCACCGTGCTGCGCGACGTCCCCGCCATCACCGACGTCGACTACATGGGCGAGCTGCTGCGCCAGCTCGGCGCCGACGTCCACCGCGACGGCGGTACCGTCGCCATCGACATCCCCGCGAAGATCGACCACGAGGCGCCCTACCACCTGGTGCGCCGGCTGCGGGCGTCCATCTGCGTGCTCGGGCCGCTGGTGGCCCGCTGCGGCGCGGCCAACGTGGCGCTCCCCGGCGGCGACGCCATCGGCTCGCGCGGGCTCGACATGCACATGTCCGGGCTCGAGAAACTGGGCGCACAGGTCGAGATCGAGCACGGCTTCGTGGTCGCCCGGGCGCCCCAGGGGCTGCGCGGCACGAACATCTGGCTCGACTTCCCCAGCGTCGGCGCCACCGAGAACATCCTCATGGCGGCCGTGCTGGCCAAGGGCACCACCGTCATCGACAACGTCGCCCGCGAGCCCGAGATCGTCGACATCTGTCGCATGCTCGGCGACATGGGCGCCAAGATCGACGGCGCCGGCACGTCGACGCTGCGGGTCGAGGGCGTCGACACCATGAACCCGACCGAGCACACCACCATCCCCGACCGCATCGTCACCGGCACCTGGGGGGTCGCGGCGGTCATGACCCGCGGCGACATCACCATCCCCAACGGCCGCGGCGAGCACCTCGAGATCGTGCTCGACAAGCTGGCCGCCGCGGGTGCCACCGTCGAGTCCGGCCCGGCCGGGCTGCGGGTGGCGATGTCCGGCCGGCCGCGCGCCATCGACGTCGTCACGCTGCCCTACCCGGGCTTCCCGACCGACCTGCAGCCGATGATCGTCGCGCTCGACGCCGTCGCCGAGGGCACGGCGATGATCACCGAGAACGTGTACGAGGCCCGGTTCATGTTCGTCAACGAGCTGGTCCGCCTCGGCGCCGAGGTCCGCATCGACGGCCACCACGCCATCGTCCGGGGCCGGCCCGGCCTGTCCGGCGCGCCGGTGGTCGCCACCGACATCCGCGCCGGCGCCGGTCTGGTGCTGGCCGGGCTGCTCGCCGAGGGCGAGACGCTGGTGTCCGCCGTCCACCACATCGACCGCGGCTACCCCGACTTCCTCGGGCAGCTGCAGGGCCTGGGCGCCGACGTGGTCCGCGAGCCCGATCCGGACCACTTCGATGACTGAGGTCTCGGAGGAGGCTCCGAGCCGGGGGGAGCGGTTGCGGGGGTGGGTGACGCCGGGCCGCGCCGCCCTGACGGTGTACGTCGTCGTGCTGATCGTCTACAGCGGCGTCGAGGGCATCCCCATGGACCGCGTCGGCCAGACCGGCTGGATCATCGCCGGCATGATCGCGGCCAAGATCGGCCGGCCATGGCGCGAGCACGTGCGCACGTTCCTCGACTGGCTGCCGCTGCTGGCCGCGCTCATCATCTACGACCACACCCGCGGCATCGCCGACACCCTGGGCATGCCGCTGCGGGTGGGCGAGCTGGCCGACGCCGAGCGCTGGCTGTTCGGCGGGACCGTCCCCACGGTCTGGCTGCAGGAGCACCTGTTCGAGTCGTCGGTGCGCTGGTGGGACGTCGGCGCCGCGATCATCTACTTCAGCCACTTCGTCGTGCCCTGGGTGCTGGCCGCCGCCTTCTACATGTGGTCGCGCCCGCTCTGGGTCGGCTACATCCGCCGCGTGCTGCTGCTCACCTATGCCGGGCTGCTGACGTACGTGCTGCTGCCGGCCGCGCCGCCGTGGTTCGCGTCGGCCCGCACCGGCGACATCGACGACCCCGTCTACCGGCTGGTCGGCCGCGGCTGGAACGAGCTGGGGCTGCGCAGCGCGCACGCCTGGCTGTCCGACGCCCAGGGCGGCGCCAACGAGGTCGCGGCGCTGCCGTCGCTGCACGCCGGGTTCGCCATGCTGGTGGCGGTCACGCTGTGGCCGCTCGCGAAGCACTGGTGGCTCAAGGTGCCCATCGCGCTGTTCCCGCTGTCCATGGCGTTCACGCTGGTCTACGGCGGCGAGCACTACGTCATCGACGTCCTCATGGGTTGGCTGTACGTCGCGGTGATCATGGTGGCGGCGCGGCAGTACGAGCTGTGGCGGGAGCGACGGCGGCAGCTGCCCGTCCCGCTGTCGGCCGGCACCCCGGCGCCCGTCGAGCCGGCGCTGCGCACCGAGCCCGACGCCGTCCGGGAACCGGAACAGAACGAACGAGCGGGAAGGCAGTGAGCATGGCAGGCAGCGTGGCGGTCGTCGGGGCCGGCCTCATGGGATCGGGCATCGCCCAGGTGGCGGCCGTGGCCGGGTGGGACGTCGTCCTGCGCGACCTCGACGACGACGCCGTCGCCCGCGGCCGCAGGGCCATCGAGGCCAGCACCGCCAAGTTCGTCGAGAAGGGCCGGCTCGACGAGGCCGGCCGCGACGCCGCGCTGGCGCGCATCACCACGACGACCGACCTCGACGCCGTCGCCTCCGCCGACATCGTCGTCGAGGCCGTGTTCGAGAGCGTCGAGGTGAAGAAGGAGCTCTTCGCCGCGCTCGACCGCGTGTGCCGCGACGACGCCGTCCTGGCCACCAACACCAGCGCCATCCCGATCACCACCATCGCGTCGGCCACCCAGCGGCCCGAGTCCGTGGTCGGCACGCACTTCTTCTCCCCGGTGCCGCTCATGGCGCTGTGCGAGCTGGTCCGCGGCCTGCGCACGTCCGACGCCACGCTGGCCGCGGCCCGCGCGTTCGCCGAGTCCGCCGGCAAGACCTGCATCGTCGTCAACCGCGACGTCGCCGGGTTCGTCACCACCCGCCTCATCACCGCGCTGGTCGTCGAGGCGGTCAAGCTCTACGAGTCCGGTGTGGCGTCGGCCGAGGACATCGACCTCGCCTGCAAGCTGGGCTTCGGCCACGCCATGGGCCCGCTGGCCACCACGGACCTCACCGGTGTCGACGTGCTGCACCACGCCACGTCGAACATCTGGGACGAGACCGCCGACCCCAAGTTCTTCCCGCCCGAGCTCATGCGGCGCATGGTCGACGCCGGCGAGCACGGCCGCAAGACCGGCCGCGGGTTCTACTCGTACTGATCACTCGTACTGACGCCGCCGCGAGGCGAGCGGGTCGATGACGGTGCCCGTGCCCGCGGCGCGGCGGGCCCGGCGCTGGATCGGCGTGCCGTTGCCGGTCACGTCGCGACGCCGGGGGAGCAGCAGCCGCGTCGTCACCAGCTTGGCGCGGTCGCGACGGCGTGAGCTGCCGCGCCGGGCCAGGTCGGCGGCGCCGATGAGGCCGGCGTCGTTGCCCAGCGCCGCGCGCACCACCTGCGCCTCGGGCCGGAAGCCGCGCCCCGTCAGCGTGCGCCGGAACGTCGTGCGGGCCGGGTCGAGCAGCAGGTCGCCGACGTCGGACACCCCGCCGCCGATGACGAACAGGCCGGGGTCGAATGCGGCCGCCAGGTTGGCCAGGCCGACGCCCAGCCAGTGGCCGATGTCCTCGAGCAGCTCGAGCGCGGCCGGGTCGCCCTGCGCGGCCAGCGCGCTGACCATGGGCCCGGTGATGCGCGACGGGTCGCCCTCGCAGGTCTCGGCGATGCGGTAGGCGACGGGGGAGCCGTTGGCGACCAGCTCGCGGGCTTCGCGGACCAGCACGTTGCCGCTGGCGTACTGCTCCCAGCAGCCGCGGTTGCCGCACTCGCACCGATGCCCGCCCGGCACGACGACCATGTGCCCGAACTCGCCGGCGACGCCGAACCGGCCACGGTGCAGGACGCCGTCGAGCACGACGCCGCCGCCGATGCCGGTGCCGAGGTTGACGCACACCACGTGCGACTCGCCCTGGGCGGCGCCGAAGCGGCACTCGGCCCAGAGGGCGGCGTTGGCGTCGTTGTCGACGACGACGGGCAGCCCGATGCGCCGCTGGACGGCGTCGCGCAGCGGCTCGTTGCGCCAGGCCAGGTGCGGGGCGAACAGCACGGAGGACTGGGTGCCGTCGACGAAGCCGGCGGCGCCGATGCCGACGGCGAGGATGTGGTGACGGGCGCCCAGCTCGGCCACGATGTCGGCGATGGTGTCCTCGACCACACGAGCGCTCTTGTTCTTGCTGGGCGTCTCGCGGCGGGTGCGGTCGATGATGGTGCCCTCGGGGTCGACCACGCCGGCCGCCACCTTGGTGCCGCCGATGTCGATGCCGATGGTGGGCCGCAGCGCCAGCCGGGACACCCGCGTCCGGGTTGGAGACATGCCCACAGTATGGCCGGACGGTGTCGTGGGACCGGTCAAGGGGCCGGTGCCTGTCCGGGCGGAGCGAGGATGCCCAGCGCGTACGCCGTCGTTACGGCCGCCGTCCGGTCGTCGACACCGAGTTTGGCGAACACGCGCAGCAGGTGCGTCTTCACCGTCGCCTCGCCGATGTGCAGCGACCGGCCGACCTCGGCGTTGGACAGCCCGGTGGCGACCGCGGCCAGCACCTCGCGCTCGCGCGGGGTGAGCGGCGGCACCGACGGCGCGCGCAGGCGGTTCACCAGCCGGGCGGCCACCGGCGGCGCGAGGATCGTCTCGCCGCGGTGCGCCGCCCGGACGGCCGCGGCCAGCTCGAGCCGCGGGGTGTCCTTGAGCAGGTAGCCGGTGGCGCCGGCCTCGACCGCGCGGACGATGTCGGAGTCGGTGTCGTAGGTCGTCAGCACCAGGACCTTGATGCCGGGCAGCTCGGCGAGGATGCGCGCCGTCGCCTCGGCGCCGTCGAGCCGGGGCATCCGCAGGTCCATGAGGACGACGTCGGGGCGCAGCTGGCGGGCCATGACCAGCGCCTCCTCGCCGTCGCCGGCCTCGCCCACCACCTCGAGGTCGTCCTCGGCGCCGAGCATGCCGGCCAGCCCCGTCCGCACGACCGGGTGGTCGTCGACCAGCAGCAGCCGCAACGTCGTCACGGCCGCCCACGCTACCCGCGCGGGACGGCGACCGTCGCGCGCACCGTCGTCCCCGCGCCGGGAGTGCTCTGGATCTCGAGCAGCCCGCCCACCTGCTCGACCCGCGCCCGCATGCCGCGCAGCCCGTACCGGTCGCGGGTGGTGGCGTCCGGTTCGAAGCCCTGCCCGTCGTCGACGACGGCGACCGTGGCGGCGCCAGCGGGGCCCGGCCGGAACCGCAGCGCGACGGTGACCCGGCGGGCTCCGGCGTGCTTGCGCACGTTCGTCAGCGCCTCCTGCGCCGTCCGCAGCAGCACCACCTCGACGTTCGCGGGCAGGACCGGCGCCGTGCCGTCGACCTGCACGGCGACGTCGAGCCCCGTCTCGTCGGCGAACCGGGCGGCGATGCGCTCGATCGCCTCGGGCAGCGTCGCGTCCTGCAGGCCCACCGGGGCCAGCGAGCTGACCAGCGCCCGCGCCTCGGCGAGGTTGTCGCGCGCCGTCTGCTCCAGCAGCGCCAGCCGGTCTCGGACGGCGCCGGGGTTGCGGTCCAGCGCCACCTCGATGGCCTGCGCCAGCGTGAGGATGCTGGTGAACCCCTGGGCCAGGGTGTCGTGGATCTCGTGCGAGAGCCGCTCCCGCTCGGCCAGGACGCCGCGCGAGTGCTCGGTCTGGGCGAGCTCGGTGCGGGCGCGCTCGAGCTCGTCGATGAGCGCGGCCCGCTTCTCGGCCTGGATGAACACACTGGTGATGAAGAGCCCCATCAGCAGCGACAGCCCGATCTGCAGGCCCGCCTGCGGCGCGACGTCGCGGATCTTCTCGGTGTTCCAGCCGTCGTGGCCGACCTCGATGAGCGCGAGCCCGGTGAGCAGCACGAACGTGGCGACGACGGCCCAGCGGGTCGACAGGAACACCCAGATGTGCGGGATCAGCCCGAACAGCAGGAAGTAGGCGTCGTAGATGCCCATGCCGATCAGCAGGTACAGCCCGGCCCAGCTGACCAGCAGCTGCACCACCGCCTGCCAGCCGCGCTCCTCGGTGCCCACCAGCCGCCGCCCGATCAGCAGGTAGACGACCACCAGCACGCCCACCGTCAGCAGCCCGGTGAACCGGTCGCGACTCGACAGGTCGCCGGAGCTGCCGATGATCAGCGCGAGCAGGCCCAGCAGGCCCAGGTAGACGGTGTGCCAGCCGATGGTGGTGCGCTGCCAGAACGCGTCGAGGTCGGCGAGGCTGCTGCGTGCGGGGCCGCCGCTGACCCCGTCGTCGCTCAGCCGGCGTCCCGTCGCTGCCACTGGAACGTCTTGACGCAGGCCACCAGGCCCACGATCAGCCACAGCGACAGGATCAGCGCCGTCGGGCCGTGCTGCCATGATCCGGACACCTCCAGTCCCTCGAAGTGGTCGGGCAGGAACACCGAACGCATCCCCTGCGCCAGCCACTTCAGCGGGAACACCGATGCGACGTTCTGGAGCCAGCTTGGCAGGTCGTTGAAGACGAAGAACACGCCGGAGATGAACTGGAGCACGATCAGGGGCCCCACGACGACGGCGGACGCGCTCTTCGCCGACTTCGGCACCGACGAGAACGCGATGCCCAGGACGGCGCTCGCTGCGCTGCCGAGCACGTAGCACCAGGCGAACGTGAGCCACTTCGACGGCTCCGTGGGCAGCTCGACCCCGAACGCCAGCACGGAGACGACCAGCAGCAGCGCGATCTGGCTCAGCCCGACCACGAGGATCATGCCGACCTTGCCGAGGAAGTACGACACTGGCGGCATCGGCGTGCCGCGCAGCCGCTTGAGCGTGCCGTCCTCGCGCTCGATGGCCAGGCCGATCGCCAGCGTCTGGAAGGCGACCAGCATGATGCCCGACGCGACCATGCCGGGCAGGAAGTAGCGGGCGAAGTCGACGCCGCCCTGCTGGCCGCCCAGGTCGACGTCGTCGCCGCCGAACACCACCGCGAAGATGCCGAGCAGGATGACGGGGAACAGGAAGGAGAAGATGACGGAGTCGCGCTCGCGGAAGTAGGTCTTCAGCTCCAGCGAGGTGCGGGACCTCGCGATGGAGGCGGGGTTCACGGTGGTGCTCACGACACGACCTCCAGGGTCCGGGCGTCGGCGCCGTCGCCGATCAGCCGCAGGTACACGTCCTCGAGGGTCGGCCGGGTGACGGCGAGGCCGGGAACTTCGCCGCCGAGCCGGCCGGCCAGCTGCGCGACCAGCGCGGTGGGGGTGGCAGTTCGCTCGGTACGCGACCGGCCGTCCTCGGTCCAGTGCACGGTCGCCTGGTCCTGGTCGCGGCCGCCGAGCCGGTCGGGAGTGTCGAGGGCGACGATGCGCCCGGCGGTGATGACGCCGACACGGTCGGCCAGGTGCTCGGCCTCGTCGAGGTAGTGGGTGGTGAGGATGATCGTCGTGCCGTCGGCGGCCAGCGCGGTGATGAGCGCCCAGAACTCTCGCCGCGCCTCCGGGTCGAACCCGGTGGTGGGCTCGTCGAGGAAAAGCAGCTCCGGGTTGCCCAGGATGCCCAGCGCCACGTCGAGCCGGCGGCGCTGTCCCCCGGAGAGCTGCCGGGCCCGGGTGGCCCGCTTGGCCTCCAGCCCGACGGCCGCGATGACCTCGTCGGGGTCGCGCGGGTCGGGATAGTAGCCGGCGAAGTGGTGCACCAGCTCCTGGACGGAGAGCTCGTCGAGCCCCGCGGAGGTCTGCAGCACGATGCCGATGCGGGCCCGCCACGCGGGTCCGGAGCGGGCGGGGTCCGCGCCGAGGACGGCGACCTCGCCGGCGTCGCGGTCACGGTAGCCCTCGAGGATCTCGACGGTGGTCGTCTTCCCGGCGCCGTTCGGGCCGAGCAGGGCGAAGACCTCGCCGTGCGCCACGTCGAGGTCGAGCCCGTCGACGGCGGCCACCCCGGCGTAGGTCTTGCGCAGTCCGCGGACGCGGATGGCGGTGGATGTCGCTGCGGTCATGGCTCCACGATGCCGGTGCCGAGCGGCCGGCACGAGCACCGCGCGGTGGGGCGCAGGGTCCACCGTCCGGTGGACGCCTGAGGTCGTCTAAGGCGTCCTCAGGGGGCCTTAGGCGGCGTCTGAGGCGGGCTTAGACGCAGCTCAGGGCTCGCAATGCGGCAGTCTCCCGATGTGTCACACGGTGCCTCAGCACGATGCTCGATGACAGAGGGAAACGAGTACGGCGAGGAGCCAGAGCATCATGAGCATCAACGGGGACTACGCAGCATTCATCGTCCACGACCAGCGGTCGCGCGACCTGCAGGCCGAGGCACGCCGCGACGGCCTGGCGCGGCAGGCGCGGGCCGTGTTCCGGCGGGGCAACGGCCGCAAGGCCGCCCGCGCGGCGCGTGCGCAGGCCCGCGCCACGGCCCGCAGCCGGGCTCGCACGGCTTGAGACCGGGTCCGGATCTGCCCGGGGGAAACCACGATGAGACTGTCGGTCGCGGGTGGCAGGATGAGTGACGTGCCCATCCACGTCGCCCGCGCCACGGGTCTCGTCGGCAGGGAGCGGCAGCTCGCCGACCTGCGCGAGGCCTACGCCACCGCGCGCGGGGGCGAGCCGGTCACCGTCCTCGTCGGGGGCGAGGCGGGCATCGGCAAGACCCGGCTCACCGAGGAGTTCGTCGCCGAGGTGGTGGCCGACGGCGCCCGCGCGGTCATCGGGCAGTCGGTGCCGCTCGACGGCGAGGGGCCCGCGTTCGCGCCATTGGTCGGCGCGCTGCGCGGGCTGTACGCCGAGTTCGGGGCAGAGCGCCTGCTCGAGCTGGCCGGGCCGGGCGCCGACGCGCTGGCCGGGCTGGTGCCCGAGCTGGGCGTCGCGCCGGTCGAGGGGCCCGAGGGTCGCGGCCGGCTCTACGAGGTGGTCTCGTCGCTGCTCGAGCGCGTCGCCGCCGAGCGGCCGCTGGTGGTGCTGCTCGAGGACCTCCAGTGGGCCGACAGCCCCACCCGCGACCTCCTGCGCTTCATGGTGCGCGGCGTGCGCGAGTCCCGGCTGCTGCTCGTCGTCACCTACCGCACCGACGAGCTGCACCGTGGTCATCCGCTGCGCCCGCTGCTGGCCGAGCTCGACCGCCTGCGCCAGGTGCACCGCATCGAGCTGCCCCGCCTCGACGCCGACGAGGTCGTGCTGCAGCTGCGCGGGCTCCTGGGCCGTCCGCCCGAGCACGCCCACGTGCAGCGCATCGTCCAGCGCAGCGAGGGCATCCCGTTCTTCGTCGAAGAGCTGGCCTGGGTCGACGTCGACGGCGGCTGTTCCGAACTGCCCGGCTCGCTGCGCGACCTGCTGCTGGTCCGGGTCGAGCCGCTGACCGAGGACACCCAGCGCCTGCTGCGGCTCATGTCGGCGGCCGGCAACCGCGTCGACCACTCGGTGCTCGAGCTCGTGGCCGAGGAGCAGTCCGGCGCGCTCGAGGCGGCGCTGCGCGAGGCCGTCTCGGCCGGAGTCATCGTGGTCGACGGCGACGGCTACGCCTTCCGGCACGCGCTGCTGCGCGAGGCCCTGCACGACGACATGCTGCCGGGCGAGCACGCGCGCATGCACGCCCGGTACGCGCAGGCGCTCGAGGCACACCCCGAACTGATGCCGCACGGGCCTACCGCCGCCGAGGTCGCGCACCACTGGTACTCCGCGCACGACGTCGAGCGCGCGTTCGCCTGGTCGCTCACCGCCGCCGACGAGCTGGTCCGCAGCTACGCCCACGCCACCGCGCAGCAGCTGCTCGAGCGTGCGTTGGAGTTGTGGGACCAGGTCGCCGAACCCGAGAAGGTGGCCGGCAGCGACCGCCCCCACGTCCTCATCCGCGCGGCCACCGAGGCCTACGCCGCCGGCGAGTTCGAGCGCACGCTCTCGCTGGTCAAAGAGGCGCTGCGGCTCGTCGACCGCACCGCCGACCCCGCCCGGGCCGGCTGGCTGCTCGCGCAGCTGGGCAGCGTGACCAACCGGCTCGGCCGCCCCGGCGCCATCGAGGCGCTCATGGAGGCGCGCGAGCTCATCCCGGCCGAGCCGTCGGTGCAGCGGGCCGAGGCGCTCGACTGGCTGGCCACCATGCTCATGCTCGACTGGCGGTTCGAGGAGTGCCTCGAGGTCGCCGACGAGGCCGAGCGGGTGGCCGCGGCCATCGGCCTCGACCGCATCGTCGCCTCCGCCCACGTCACCCGCGGCACCGCCTGGGTGCACATGGGCGACGCCGAGCGGGCGCTCGCCGAGCTGCGGCTGGCCGGAATCACGGCCACCTCCGAGCCCGACCACCTGCACCGCTACTTCGTCAACCTCTCCGACGCCTACACCCTGCTCGGGCGCTACCGCGACGCCGTCGACGTCGCCACCGAGGGCTACGAGCTCGCCCGTCAGCGCGGGCGCAAGCGCACCTCGGGCGTCGTGCTGGCCGGCAACGCCGCCGAGCCCATGCTGGCGCTGGGCGACTGGGAGCGGGCCGAGCGCATGATCGAGCGCGGCCTCGAGCTGGTACCGCCGCCCAACCACGAGCGGCACATGATCGGCCTCAAGGCCTGGCTCGGGCTCTGGCGCGGCGAGGTCGAGGCGGCGGCCACCGCGGTCGAGCGGCTGCGCGCCGGCATGACCCGCCGGGCCGTGCTCCCGCAGGACAGCCGGCTGGTGGCGCGGCTCGAGGCCGATGTCGCGCTGGCTCAGGGCGACGCCGAGCGGGCCTGGGGCGCGGTCTTCGCCGAGGTGGGCAGTCGCATCGACGCCGCCGTGCCGGGCTACGACCTCCCGCTGGCGTTCGCCGGCGCCCAGGCGCTCGGTGCGCGCATCCGGGCGGCGGGCGGCACCCAGGGCCTCGAAGCCGACGTCGAATGGCTGCGGGCGCTCACCGACCACGCGGCGCGCGGCTGGCCGGTCGACCTCTGGTCCCTGCTGGTCGACGCCGAGCTGAGTGGGCTGGGTGGCACCGACGCCGCGGCCTGGCAGCGGGCGCTCGTCGCGCTCGAGGCGGCCGAGGGCCCGGTCCACCTGGTCTCGTACGCCGGCTACCGGCTCGGCCGGGCGCTGATCGAGGCCGGCGACCGCGACGGCGCCCTCGAGGCGCTGCGGGCCGCGGCCGCCTCGGCCGACGCGGTGGGCGCGGGGCTCTTCCGCGCCTGGGTCGACGACCTCTCCCGGCGGGCGCACCTGCCGCTGGTCTCGGGCGTTCCCTCGCCGCGGGTCGCGCCGTCCGGGCTGACGGTGCGCGAGCACGAGGTGCTGCGGCTGGTCGCCCAGGGCCGCAGCAACCGCGAGATCGGCGAGACGCTGTTCATCAGCTCCAAGACCGCCAGCGTGCACGTGTCGAACATTTTGGCCAAACTCGGCGCGTCGGGCCGCGGCGAAGCGGCGGCCATCGCCCACCGCGACGGCCTGCTCGACACCGCGGCGTCCTAGGGCGTGCTCTCGCCGCGCCAGCGGCACAGGCCGCCGTCGCCGGGGGTGACGTCGGCGGCGTAGGCCTCGGAGTCGAGTTCGGGCCGGTAGCCCAGCTCGGCGGTCGCGTTGGCGTAGTCGAAGACCCCGCGGGTGTTCGCCGACACCCCGAAGTAGCAGCCATAGCGCACGTCCGCCTCGAGGGCCGCCAGCACCAGCCGCCGCAGGTCCGACGGCGCCAGCCAGCCGATGAGGTTGCCGGTGTCCGTGGGCCGCGCCAGCACGCCGCCCAGCCGCAGGCACAGCACCGACAGTTCGCCGCCGTCGGCGACGCTGCGCCCGTACGCCTCGGCGAACACCTTGGTGGCGCCGTAGGCGCAGCA
The DNA here is from genome assembly GCF_014204975.1 of Jiangella mangrovi. Taxonomy (NCBI): domain Bacteria; kingdom Bacillati; phylum Actinomycetota; class Actinomycetes; order Jiangellales; family Jiangellaceae; genus Jiangella; species Jiangella mangrovi. The sequence goes on along the minus strand of NZ_JACHMM010000001.1, from coordinate 277,822 downwards.
CGGCCGTGCGGGCCAGGCCGGGTCGATGACCGTGCCCGCCGGCAGGCCATCGGCCACGTAGCCGCCCACGGCGTGCACGGAACTGGCAAGCACCACCCTGCCGACGCCGGCCTTCCGTGCGGCGTCGAGCAGGGTGACGACGGCGTCGGCGTTCGGCCCGCGCAGCTCGCTCCACGCGGCGCCGGGATGCGGGTTGGCCGCCAGGTGCACGACCGCGTCCATGCCCTCGACGGCCGCGGCCGCGACGTCCGGGTCGGTGAGGTCGCCGGTGCGGACCTCGGCGCCGTCCCAGCCGGCCACCTCGCGGGTGTCGACGACGCGCAGGTCGAGACCGGTCAGGCCGGAGCGGAGGTGCCCGGCGACCCCGCCGGCCGCCCCGGTCACGAGGACAGCGGTCATGGCGGCACGGTACCGCGCGGCCCGAGTTGATCTTGTCGATGGGTGCAGCTAAGATCACTTATATGTTCGAAGACGCCGATCTGTCTGCTCCGTTGCCGGGTGATGCTCCGGTGATGGATGCCGAGCTGCGTGCCCTGTTGGATGGGGTGGCTGCCTCGTATGCGGAGGGTTCGGCGGCGGTGCTGGACATCGATGCGGCTTCGGTGGGGCCGGAGTTGGCGGCGCTGCTGGCCCGGCTGGCGGATCGGCGAGCATCGTCGACGACGGATGTGTATGACGCGGTCGAGAGGGTTGCCGGGTGGGGACGGCTGGCCGCGTGGGTGGCCGCGGGCGAGGCGAAGGCGTTGGCCGAGCTGGCCGCGCGTGCCGAGGTGCGGCCCGCTGAGACGGGGTATCGGTCGGTGAACCCGGTGACGAACGCGGCGGTGGTGGTGGCGGGGCGGTGTCAGCTGACGGCCAAGCAGGCCGAGGGCATGGTCGGGCCCGCAGTGCAACTCTTACGCGACTTCCCGGAGACGTGGGCGGCGTGGTGGGCGGGGTTGATCGACTGGCGGCGAGTCCGGGCGATCCTGGACGAGCTGGGCGGGCAGGACCCGGGTGTGCGCCGGCGGGTGGAGGCGGCCGTGCTGCCGCGGGCGCCGCAGCTGGACTCGGTGGCGTTGCGGAAGCTGATCCGGCAACTCCTGCACGAGTTGGCGCCGGTGTCGGCGGCCGAGCGGCACCAGGTCGCCCGCGACTCCCGCTATGTCGTGGTGACCCCGGCCAGTGATGGGATGGCGCAGCTGGAGGCGCGGTTGCCGGCCGAGGATGCCGCCGCCCTGAACACCGCGCTGAACGCCGCCGCCGCGGACTTGAAGCGGGCGGACGCCGCGGCGGGTGGGCCGGTCAGGTCGAAGGACCAGCGCCGCGCCGACGCGCTCGCCGAACTCGGGTGGGCCGCGCTGACGGCGTGTGCCGACGGCGCCACCGGCCACGCGATGTTCGGCCATCCGACCGCCGCGACCGCACCTGGCGACACCGCCACCGCCGCCGCCGTGGCCGCTCCCGGAACCACTGCGCCGCGGCGGCGGGCGCGGCCGGTGAGCGTGCACGTGACGATCCCGTTCGGGTCGCTGGTGGGGTTGAGCGATGAGCCGGGTGAGCTCGAGGGCTACGGGCCCATCTCCGCCGATGTCGCTCGCACGCTGGCCGATGAAGGGGTGTGGACCTGGCTGCGCACCGATCCCGGCACCGGACACCTGCTCGACATGGGGCGCACCCGGTATCGGCCGTCCCAGGCGCTGGCCGACTTCATCACCGCGCGGGACCGGACCTGCCGGATGCCCGGCTGCCACCGGCCCGCCCGCGGCTGCGACATCGACCACATCAAGGAGTTCGCCGCCGGCGGGACCACCTGCGCGGCCAACTGCCACACCCTCTGCGAGACGCATCACCTGCTCAAGCACCGCGGCGGGTGGACCGTCACCCGCGGGCCCGACGGCACCACCCGATGGCGAAGTCCCACCGGACACATCTTTCGAAGACCGCCGGAACGGATCGGGCCGATCGTGAGGAGGAGGCCGGGCGGTCAGCGCGCGACGACGGCGGCACGGACCTTGTCCTCGTCGACGACGATGCCGAGGCCGGGGCCGTCGGGCAACAGGTAGGCGTCGGGGTCGGCGACGATCGGCTCGGCCAGCACGCTGTTCGCCAGCTCGAGCGTGCCCGGCGAGTACTCGAAGAAGGGTGCGTCGTCGGCGGCGGCCGCCACGTGCAGGCCGGCCGCCAGGGCCAGCCCGAGCGCCGCCGAGTGGTGCGGCAGGATCGGCCGGTAGGCGGCGTTGACCAGGGTGGCGATCGCGTTGCCCTCGGTGATCCCGGTGCGGCCGATGTCCGGCTGGTACAGGTCCAGCGCGTCGAGGGCCAGCCAGTCGGCCACCTCGTAGCGGTGCCGGTGCGCCTCGCCGGCCGCGATCGGCAGGTCGGCGGCGGCCGCCAGCGCGGCGTAGCCGCGGGCGTGCTCGGCCGGCAGCGCCGACTCGAGGAACCAGGCCCCGCGGGCGGAGAGCTCGCGGGCCAGCCGCAGCGCCGACGGGCCGTCCAGGCGGCAGTGCACGTCGACGGCGAAGTGGGCGTCCGGCAGGGTGGCCGCGGCCCGCTCGAACACGGCGAGCGACTCCTCGACGGACGGGCCGAGGTGCAGCTTGAACCGCCGGATGCCGCCGTCCCAGTGCGCGCGCAGCTCCTCGGGCGTGGTCGCGGTGCCGACGGACGTGAGGTAGCTGGGGATCCGGCGCCGGAACGCCCCGCCCAGCAGCGTGGCCACGGACAGGCCGGTCGCCCGCCCGAGCAGGTCCCACAGCGCGATGTCGACCGCCGCCAGTGCGTCGGCCTGGTGCCCGCCGAGATGGCCGCGCTCGCGCATCAGCTCGCCCAGCCGGAACCGCAGCGGCCGCACGTCGGCGGCGTCGGCACCCAGCAGCGCGGGCGTCAGCAGGTCCTCGACGATCGCCGCGACCACCCGCGGCCCGACCGGCACCAGCGCCTCGCCCCAGCCGACCAGTCCGCCGGACGTCTCGATGCGGACGAACACGGTCTCGCGGCTGGGGGAGTAGATGGTCGGCCGCTCGTGCGGCGCGCGGTAGTCCGGGCCGCCGCGGTCGGGCGCGCCGTCCAGGCCGAGCCGCAGCGCCAGCGCCTCGACGGCCACGATCTCCAGGGTCTTCACAGGCTCTCCGTCTCCTCGTCGTGGAACCGCCACCGGCCCGCACCCACCGTCCGCACGCGCCACGCGTCACCCACGTCCGAACCCACCGGGACGTGCACCTCGGCCGTCGCCCCCGCGGGCACCTCGACCTCGAGCTGCACACCGTCGGCCGTCCGCGACCACGCCACGGACGCCCGCCCGCGCACGGTCTCTCGAACCGCCCGGGCCCAGGTCAGCGGGCCGCGGGCGTCCGGCCGCACGACGAACCGCGCGAACCCGGCGTCGCCCGGGCGCAGGCCCGCGACGTGCTCGTACAGCCACTGGACGACGGTGCCGAGGAAGTAGTGGCCGCGCGAGCGCGAGTCCGGCTTCCACGACTCCCACATGGTGTCCGCGCCGAGCCCGATCCAGTACCGCCAGCCCGGCTCGTCCGGCTGGGTGACGACGGCGTGCGCGCGGTCGCCGTGCCCGTACCGGGTGAGGACCGGCAGCAGCACGCTCGTGCCGAGGCAGCCGGTGTCCAGACGGTCGCCGCGCTCGGCCAGCGACGCGGCGAGGCCGTCGGCCACCGCCTGCTCATACTCGGGCGGGACCAGCCCGAACGCCAGCGGCACCGCGTTCGAGGTCTGCCGGTACCCCGGGTCGGTCGCGGTGCGGTACACCCCGGCCGAGCGGTCCAGGAAGGTCGCGTTCAGCGCGTCCCGGCAGGCGGCCGCGGCGTCGCGATACCGCGGAGCGGCGGCGTCGTCGCCGACCAGACCGCCAAGCTCCGCCGCCGCCTCCAGCGCCCGGTGCAGATAGGCGGTCGCGGTGAGGCGGCGGTCCTCGGGCGGGACGACGTACCCGGGCGCCAGCCAGTCGCCCAGCTCGCTGGTGGCCAGACCGTCGCCGTCGAGGCGCCCCAGCTCCCAGTCCAGGTACCGCGTCACGCCTGCCCAGTGCCGCGCGACCAGCCGCTCGTCGCCGTAGGCGCGGTACAGCTCGCGGACCAGGTACGGGTAGACGGTGGTCCACTCCGGCGACGGCGCCAGCTGCTCGTACCCCCAGCCGCCGCTCGGCACGACGACCGGCAGCGCGCCGGACGGCCGCTGCGCGTCGGCGAGGTCGCCCGCCCACTTGGCGAGGAGCCGGCGCAGGTCGAACATCGCCAGCAGCGTCGGCAGCGCGACCTGGACGTCGCCGGTCCAGCCGTTCTTCTCGTACAGCGGGGTGTCGGTCGGGATGCCGTGCAGGTTGTTCACCACGGTCCGGTGCATCATCGCGTGCAGCCGCTCGTACAGCGGCTCGGAGCAGCCGAACTCGCCGGACGTCGCGACGTCGCTGTGCAGGATCCGGGCGACGACGGCGTCAGCTGCGGGAACGCCGTCGACGCCGTCGACCTGCAGGTAGCGGAAGCCCTTGTAGGTGAACCGCGGCTCCCACGTCTCGCCCGGCTCGCCCGCCGCCACGTACTCGTCGCGCTGGAAGCGGCGGTGCCAGACCAGCGCGCTGATGGGCGCGACGGTGCCGTCGGACGCCAGTTGCTCGGCGTAGGTCAGGGTGACGGTGCGCCCGGCCGGCGCGTCGACGGCGATGCGGGCCCGCCCGGCCATGGTGCGGCCGAAGTCGAGCACGTGCCGGCCGGGGGAGAGCGACGTGACGGACACGGGCCGGACGGTCTCGGTGACCCGGATCGGCTCGTGCTGCTGCGCGACCAGGCGGCCCGCCGGCGCCGGCAGCACCGCCGCGGGTCCCCACGTCTCGCCGCCCACCCGGCGCGCGTCGTACGTCTCGCCGGTGTACAGCGAGTCGCTCCGGGTCGGCCCGTCCGCGACCTCCCAGGAGCCGTCGGACACCACGACCGTCTCCGACCCGTCAGCGTGCGTCACGACCAGCCGGAACAGCAGCCGCGGCTCGCCGTGCCAGGACGCCCGGTGCCACCACCAGATGGTCGGCGTGGTCAGCCCGTGGAAGCCGCGGCCCAGCTCGGCGGTGACGACGTTCGGCCCCGCGGCGACCAGGTCCGTCACGTCGTGCGTCGCGTACAGCACCGTGCGGTCGTACGCGGTGAACCCGGGGTCCAGCACCGCCGAACCGACGCGCCGCTCGCCCAGGTGCACCTCGTGGTACGCCAGCCCGGCCACGGACAGGCGGGCCCGGACGGCCTCGGCCGGCAGCGTGAACGAGCGGCGCAGCAGCGGCGCCGGGCGCTCCGGCGAGGCGACGACGACGGGGCCCGGCGGCGGCTCCGCGACCGGGGCGGGAGCGCCGGAGGACGTCGTCCAATGCGGGCCGGTGACCAGCGTGGCCGTGGCGCCGTCGTCGAACTCGACCCAGAGCCGCCCGGCCAGCACCGCCGGCTCGCGGCCGGGGTTCGCTCGCACCGTCAGGACCACGCTGCCCGCCGCCGCCCGCACGAGCTCCGTCACGTCGGCCGACGCCCCGACGCGCTCGTCCTCGCCGTAGCGAATGGTGCCGCCGAGCACCTCGTGCCAGCCGAGGCTGAGCCGGAAGTCGTCGGCGTACATCGCGACGAGGGCCCGCCGCACCGGCCGCCCGGCCGGCAGCGTCAGCACGCCCCGGTAGCGGGCGCCGTCCGGCGGCACGGCGAGCCAGCCGGCGCCGTCGAGCCCCAGCGCCGCCGCGGGCCAGGGGACGGCGCCGATCCAGCGCGCGCCGCCCCAGTCACCGCCGAGCATCCCGGTCTCCCACCAGGACGGCTCGCTCGTCACGGGTGAGTCGCCGCCGGCCGGCCACACCCGGACCCGCCACTGGTAGCGGGTCGACGGCGTCAGCGTCGGCCCGTCGTACTCGACCCCGAACGTGCGGTCCGACGCGACCCGGCCACTGTCCCAGACGTCGTCGACCACCACCTGGTACGCGACGGGGTCGCCGTCGGACACGACCCACGAGAACCGCGGTCGCGGCTCGTCCAGGCCCAGCGGGCAGGGTGCGTCCTCGACCTCGAGCCGGCTGATGCGCATCGTCAGCTCTTCACCGCCCCGGCGATCCCCTCGACGAAGGTGCGCTGGAGGAACAGGAAGACGATGACGATCGGGATGGTGCTGATGCAGGCGCCCGCCGCGAGGCCGGTCCAGTCGGTCGACTCCTGGCCGAAGAAGCTGAACATGCCCACGCCCAGCGTCCGCAGCTCCGGCGCGCCGAGCGTGAACACCAGCGGCACGAAGAACGCGTTCCACGAGAACACGAAGTTCATCAGGGCCACTGTGCCGATAACGGGCTTCGCCAGGGGCAGCAGCACCCGCCAGAAGGTCCGGACGTAGCCGGCGCCGTCGATGCGCGCGGCCTCCTCGAGGTCGCGGGGGATGCCGGCGAAGAACCCCATGAACAGCAGGATCGGCACCACCAGCCCCGGGCCGGCCTGCGCCAGCGCCGCCCCGAGCAGCCCGTTGTTCAGACCGAGGTCGTTGATCAGCAGGAACACCGGGATGATCGTGTAGCTGTGCGGGATGAACATCGTCACCACCAGGACGGCGATGATCACCTTCTTGCCCGGCAGGTCCGGCTTGGACAACGCGTAGCCCGCGGTCGACGACGCCAGCAGCGTCAGCACCACGACGGCGATCGAGAACGTCAGCGTGTTCAGCGTGTAGTCGCCGAACTTGGCCGTCGTCCAGGCCCGCTCGAAGTTCTCGAGCGTCCACTCCTTCGGGATCAGCGACAGCCCGCCGAGCAGCATCTCGCTCTGCGTCTTGAACGCCGCCGACACCATCCAGATGAACGGGTAGACCCAGAGCAGGCAGAACGGGATCAGGAACAGGTGCCACAGCTTCGGGCGCAGCTTGTACCAGCGGTTGCGCCGGTCCGGGCGGACCGGCGCCTCCGGCGAGGTGGCAGAGCGGACCAGTTCGGTGGTGGTCACAGCGCGCCCCCTCGGGCCCGGCCCCGCAGCAGCGGCGCCTGCAGCAGGGTGATGAACAGGGTCATCAGGCCGAACACCGCGCCGGCCGCGCAGGCGAAGCCGTACCGCGGCGCCTGCAGGTACGGGTCGAACGCGAACCGGTAGACGTAGGTCGGGACCACGTCGGTGGAGTAGTTCGGCCCGCCCTGCGTGGTCGCCTGGACCAGGTCGAACGTGTTGAGGCTGCGCTGGAACACCAGCAGCAGGATGACGACGGCGATCGGCACCAGCATCGGCAGCACCACGTAGCGCAGCGACTGCCGCGAGCTGGCGCCGTCGATCAGCGCCGCCTCGTGGATGTCCTTCGGGATCGTCTGCAAGGCAGCCAGCCAGTAGATCAGCGTGATGCCGAAGCCCTTCCAGATGTCGATGCCGATCAGCGTCGGCAGCGCCGTCGTCGTCGAGCCGAGGAAGTTGACCGCCTGGTCGACGATCCCCACGTCCGTCAGTGCGGTGTTGACGACGCCGCGGATCGGGTCCAGCAGCACCGCGAACACGATGCCGATGACCGCGGTCGTCGTGACCACCGGCAGGAACAGCGCGAGCCGGTAGACGTTGCGCCCGCGCAGCCAGGCGTTGTTCAGCAGGATCGCCAGGATCAGCGCCAGCGGCAGCTCGATCAGCAGGGCGGCGAAGGAGAACAGGAACGAGTGCCAGAACGCCTGCCAGAAGTCGCCGGACCCCAGGACCTCGCTGAAGTTGTCGAAGCCCACCCAGTCGGTGGGGGCGCCGACGCCGTCCCAGTCGAAGAACGCGTACCACCAGCTCGCCAGCAGCGGCCAGATGGAGAACCCGCCGAACAGCACCAGGCCGGGGACCAGGAACGCGTAGCTCCAGGCGTGCCGGCGCCAGCGACCGGCGGCACGGGGCCGCCGGGTCGCCGCGTACGTCGAAGCCATGGACTACTGCTCCGGGGTGTAGTTCTCGAGCGGGTCCCAGTCCGGGAACGTGATGTCCTCGAGCGTGCCCGTGCCGGCCGCGACCTGCTCGTCGAGGAACGTCTGCAGCTGCGCGTCCAGCCCCTGGGCGATGGGCAGGAACGGCTTGTCGTTGATGATCGCGTCGACGGCGGCGTCGACGAAGCGCAGCTCCGGGCGCTGGGCCCGGGCCTGCAGGATCGCCGCGCCGCCCTCGCTGGCCAGGATCGGGTTCGGGATCAGCCGGACGGTCTCGTCGGCCACCTCGAGGATCGCTGCCTGGTCCGGGTTGTCCATGGCCTGGTCCTCCCAGGCGCCCTCGAGCGCGGTCAGCGTGCCGAACTCCTCGTAGTAGGCCTGGTGGAACTCCGGCGACGCGAGGAAGTCCATGACCTTCCACGCCTCGTCCGGGTGCTCGGTCTCCGAGGACATCGACCAGATCGGGGCGAACGACTGGCGCAGCGGTGTGTAGGCGACGCGGCCCGTGTCCGGCACCGGCATCGGCGCGACCACCATCTCGATCTCCGGGTTGAGCTTGCGGATCTCGGCGACCTGGTAGGTCGGCGTCGGGTACATGGCAATGGTGCCGGCGGCGAACTCGGTGAACGGCCGGTTGGCGTCCCAGCTCTCCCAGCCCGGCGCCATGACGCCGTCGGCCTGCATGCGCCGGTGCATCTCGACGGCCTCGACCAGCCCGGGCGACGCCGTCGCCGGCTTGCCGGTGCGGAAGTCGATGCCGTCGCTGAGCACCGAACCCGGCACCGCCGTCTGGGCGAACATCTCGACGCCGCCGGCCTTGGCGTTGAACGGCGCGTACCCGAACACCGAGCCGCCGCCGTTGGCCGTGATGGTGCGGGCCATCTCCTCGAACTCGCTCCACGTCTCCGGCGGGGCGTCGTAGCCGTTCTCGCGCAGGATGGCCATGTTGACGACCAGCGGCCGGGCCTCCCACTTGCCCGTGACCAGCGGCAACGTGTACAGCTCACCGTTACGGTGCAGGCCCGACGTCGCCGGGTTCATGGTGCCCTCGGGGAACCGGTCGAGGAACTCGTCGGTGACGAACTCCTCCAGCGAGTGCGTCCAGCCGCGCTCGTACATCCGGTCGAAGCCGTCGGCCTGGGCGCGGAACACGTCCGGCGGGTCGCCCTGCTGGAACATCAGCTCGACGGCGGCGAGCTGCTGGTCGGCCGGGTTCTCGAGGACCTCGACGGTCAGGCCCGGGTTCTCCTCTTCGAGGAGGTCGAACTGGGCGCGGTAGAACTCGCTCGCGCCGGGCGGGTCGGGGACCAGGGCGACGGTGACGGTGACGTTCTCGCCGCCGGAGGCGTCGTCGGTGCTGCTGTCGTCCTCGCCGGAACCGACGAGGTTGCAGCCGGTGGCCGTCAGGGCGACGGCCGAAACGGCGGCCGCCCAGCGCAGCGTGCGTCGTGTGCGGGACATGGTCTCGGGGACTCCTTCGTCGGTGGAACGAGACGGGTCAGGGCTGCGCCGTCGTGTGCCGGGGCCCCAGGTAGCCGAGGCCGACGCTGATCGAGTCGGCCACTTCGATGACGGTGCTGGCGAGGTCGGGATCGCCGCCGGCGAGTCCCAGCGCGGAGAGCGGGCCGGAGATGGACAGCGCGGCGACGATCTGCCCGGACTGGTCGAGGATCGGCGCCGCGACGCACGAGCGCCCCAGCGCCAGCTCCTCGATCTCGGTCGCGTAGCCGCGGTGGGCGACCTCGGCCAGCTCGGCGTCGAGGTCGTCGTGGTCGCAGACGGTGCGCGGGGTGTAGCGGTGCAGGTCGGGGACGAGGTCGCGGCGTTCTGCCGGCGTGAGGGCCAGCAGCAGGCACTTGCCGATGCCGGTGGCGTGCAGCGGGTTGCGCTGGCCCATCAGCGTGTAGGACTTCGGTGCCAGCCGGCCCTCGAAGTTACAGAGGTAGAACAGCGACGAGCCCTGGCGGACCGCGACGTTGACGCCGAGGCCCAGCGACCCGGCCAGGTTCTGGGCCGCCTGGCGGGCCTCGCGGTGCACGGGGTGCTGGTTGATCGCCACTCCGGCCAGGGTCAGCAGGGCCGGTCCCAGCTGGTACATCGAGCTGATCGGGTCGCGCTCGACGAACTGTAACGATTCAAGAGTAGACAGGAGTCGGGACGCGGTGGATTGCCCGAGCCCCGCATGCTTGGCGACGTCGGAGACGCGCAGGGCCCGGCCGTCGAGGAAGGCACTGAGAACAGTCGCCGCCTTCTCGACGCTCTGGTTCGTGGCCTGGTCCGTTGCCACTGCGCTCCTGAGATTGAAGGAACCGTGCATCATGTGGGAGAGTTACGCATATGGTGCATGAAGTCAAGCCCTGTTCGGATGACAGATGTTGATTCGTGATATCGAGACCTTCGTCCTCAAGCTGCGCTCCGACGAGGCCTATCTCGGTGCCCTGCGCGACGGCAGCGCGATCGGTCCTGCCTACACCGTGCGCGAGCCCTGGCGCAGCCTGTACTCCGACCGGTTCGAGGCGCTCCTGGTCAAGGTGACGGCCGAGGACGGCACGACCGGCTGGGGCGAGGCGCTGGCCCCGGTCGCGCCCGAGGTGCCGGCGGCGGTGGTCGACCTGCTGCTGGCGCCGGTGCTGCGCGGCATGGACGCGACCCGGCCGCGGCCGGCGTGGTCGCGGCTGCGCGACCTCATGCGCGAGCGCGGGCACCTGGTGGGGCACCAGGCCGACGCCCTGGCCGCCGTCGACATCGCCCTGTGGGACCTGGCCGGGCGGCTCACCGGCCGGTCCGTGGCTGACCTGCTCGGCGGCGCCTTCCGCGACCACGTCCCGGTGTACGTCTCGGGGCTGCCGCGGACCAAGGACGACGAGCGCGCCGCGCTGGCCGCGGACTGGGTGGCCCGCGGCGCCACCGGGGTCAAGCTGCACCTGGGCCACGGCGTCGAGGCCGACCTCGCGACCGTCGACGCGGTCCGCACCGCCGCGCCGTCGCTGCGGGTCGCCGTCGACGCGCACTGGGTCTACTCGGTCACCGACGCCGGCCGCCTCGCCGCGGGTCTGGCCGAACGTGGCGCCTGGTTCCTCGAGGCGCCGCTCGCGCCTGAGGACCTCATCGGCCACACCGAGCTCACCCGCACGTCGCCGGTGCCCGTCGCCGTCGGCGAGGCGCTGCGCAACCGCTACGAGTTCGGCCAGTGGCTCGACGCCCGGGCTCTGCGGATCGCGCAGCCCGACGTCGGCCGCACCGGCATCACCGAGGCGATGGCCATCGCCGAGCTCGCGGCCGCCCGGCACGTCCCGGTCGCGCCGCACCACTCCACCGGACTCGCCATCGCCCTGGCCGCAGGCCTGCACGTCAGCGCGGCCGTCGAGTCCCTCGAGGTGTTCGAGTACCAGCCCAAGTCCACCGACGTCGGCCAGCGCATCCTGCGGCACCCGATCGCGTTCGGTCCCGGCGGCTTCCCGTTGCCGGCCGGTCCGGGGCTCGGGATCGACGTCGACGAGGAAACCGTCCGCACGCTCGCCGAGGAGTCCCGAACCGTATGACCCACACCGTCCACGGCCTGGTGCCGATCCTGGCCACCCCCTTCCTTCCCGACGGCTCGCTCGACCGGCCCGGGCTTCGGCGGCTGGTGGAGTTCCAGCTGACCAGCGGCGTCGACGGCGTCGCGGTGTTCGGCATGGCCAGCGAGGGGTTCGCCCTGACGCTGGCCGAGCGCCAGGTCATCCTGAGCGACGTCCGCGAGATCGTCGCCGACGCCGTCCCCGTCGTCGCCGGCGTCAACGGCACCTCGTCGGTCACCGCGCTCGAGCAGGCCCGCGAGGCGGCCGACGGCGGCGCCGACGCACTCATGGTGCTGCCGCCGTTCATGGTCAAGCCGGGCCCGGACCAGCTGGTCGAGTTCTACGGGCTGGTCGGCGAGTTCGCCGCATCGACCGGCACCGAGGTGATGGTCCAGGACGCGCCCGGCGTCACCGGCGTCACCATGTCGGCCGCGCTCATCGTCGAGCTGAGCAAGCTCGACGGCGTCACCTCGGTCAAGGTCGAGGCGCCGCCGACGGTGCCCAAGGTGGGCGCCGTCGCCGATGCCGTCGCCGCCGAGGACGACGGCTTCGCGGTCCTGGGCGGCCAGAACGCCCAGTTCGTCCTCGACGAGTACGCGCGCGGCTCCATCGGCACCATGCCGGCGTGCGAGTTCCCGGACCTGCTGGCGCCGGTGCTGGCGACCTGGAACGCGGGGCAGCGGGCCGAGGCCCGGGCCGCGTTCGCGCGGCTGCTGCCGTTGATCGTGCACGGCCTGCAGCAGGGCATCGCGTGGGCGGTGCACAAGGAGGTGCTGGTGCGCCGCGGCATCATCGAGCACGCCACGGTCCGGCTGCCGGCCAAGACGCTGGACGCCGGCGGGCGGGCGCTGCTCGACGACATCCTGGCGCCGCTGGACCTGGGGATCGTGCCGTGAGGGTCGTGCTGGTCGGCGCGTCGAACCCCATCGGCGCCGCCATCGCCGAGCGGTTCGCGGCCGGCGGCGGCAGCGTGGTGGGCGTCTCGCTCGAGCCGGCCGGCAACGCCGCGCTGACGGCCGACCTCACCGCCGACTGCACCGACCCCGAGCAGGCGCAGGCGGCGGTCGACGAGGCCGCGCAGCTGCTCGGCGGCATCGACGTGCTGGTGCCGGCGGCCGGCGTGATGCCCGTGGCGCCCGCGCACCGGACCACCGACGAGCAGTGGTACCGGGCGATCTCCGGCTGCCTCGACACGTTCTTCCTGACCGCGCGCGCCGCGCTGCCCCGGCTGGTCGACGGCGGCGGCGCGATCGTCGCGATCTCGTCGGTCAACGGGTTCCTGGCCGCGCCCTGGCTGCCCGGCTACGCCGCGGCGAAGGGCGGGGTCGACGGGCTGGTCCGCCAGCTCGCGCTCGACTACGCCCGCTCCGGCGTCCGGGTCAACGCCGTCGCCCCCGGCCTCGTGGGCGGGGAGAAGTACGCCGACGCGGCGGCCGGCTACCCGATCGGGCGGACCATCCGTGCGGACGAGGTGGCTGCGGCGGTCGAGTTCCTCGCCGGTCCGGCGGCGTCGGCCATCACCGGCGTCGTCCTGCCGGTCGACGGCGGGCTGTCGATCGCCTCGCCGGCGGCGTTCGCCCGGGCCGACCTGCGGGCCCGGCTGGAGGGCGATGGCTGAGGCGCATGACTGAGGCGCATGGTTGACGGCGATGGCTGAGGTCCGGGTCGGGGGCCGGTACGGCCGGCTCTACGGGTGGCTCGACTGGCCGGCGCGGCTGGCCGGGCTCAACCTGCTGTGGCTCCTGGGGGTCCTGGCGGGGCTGGTGCTGTTCGGCCTGGCCCCGGCCACGGCCGCGCTGTACGCCGTGCTGCGGGGGTACGTGCTGGACCGCTCGCCGCGGATGTGGCGCGACTTCTGGGCCGTGTGGCGGGCGTCGCTGGTGTCGTCGCAGCCGGTGCTCGGGCTGCCGATCCTGACGGTCTGGGTGGTCGTGTTCTACCTGCTGTTGTCGCGGTCGACGCCGTTCGCCTGGGCCATGGCGGTGGTGGCCGCCGGCTACCTCGCGACGCTGCTGCAGCTGCCCGCCGTCGTGGCGCACCTGGACCTGCCCGTCGTGCGGTCGTGGCAGGTGACGGCCGAGGTGGCCTGGCGGCGGCCGCTGCCGACGCTGGGCGTGGCGGTGCTGGTGGCTGGTCTCGCGGCCGGCGCCTGGTCCACGACGCCGGCCGCCCTCCCGCTGCTGTTCCCCGCCCTCCCGGCCCTCCTCGCCACGCTGACCGTGCAGCGCGGCCTGTCGCCGTGACCCGTCGCTCAGCCGGCGCGCCGGGCCCGGACCGCGGCCGCCAGCTCGTCCAGCAGTGTCGCCGTCGTGTCCCAGCTCATGCAGGCGTCGGTGACGCTCTGGCCGTAGACCAGCGGCGTGCTCTCGATGTCCTGGCGGCCGGCGACCAGGAAGCTCTCGAGCATGACGCCGGCGATGCCGTGCTGCCCGCCGGCCACCTGCGCCGCGATCTCGCGGGCGACGACGGCCTGGCGCTCGTGGTCCTTGCCGCTGTTGCCGTGGCTGGCGTCGAGGACCAGCCGGCCCGGCAGCTGCGCCTTGTGCAGCAGCGCCAGCGCGTCGCGGACGTGGTCGGGGCCGTAGTTCGGGCCGGCGCTGCCGCCGCGCAGGATGACGTGGCAGTCGGGGTTGCCTGCGGTGCTGACGGCGGCGGCGCGGCCGTCGTGGTCGACGCCGAAGAAGACGTGGCCGTGTGCCGCGGCGGTGCAGCCGTCGATGGCGGCCTGGACGTCGCCGCTGGTGGCGTTCTTGAAGCCGACCGGCATGGACAGGCCGGAGGCGAGCTGGCGGTGCACCTGGCTCTCCGGCGTGCGCGCGCCGATGGCGCCCCACGAGACGGTGTCGGCGATGTACTGCGGGCTGATCGGCTCGAGGAACTCGCAGCCCACCGGCAGCCCGGCCCCGAGGACCTCGAACAGCAGCTCGCGGGCCATGCGCAGGCCCCTCGGCACGTCGAAGGTGCCGTCCAGGCCGGGGTCGTTGATGAGGCCCTTCCAGCCCACCGTCGTGCGCGGCTTCTCGAAGTACACCCGCATGACCACGGCGAGATCGTCGCGCAGCTCGTCGGCGACCGGCTTCAGCCGCCGGGCGTAGTCGAGCGCCGCCACCGGGTCGTGCACCGAGCACGGGCCGACGACGACCATGAGGCGGTCGTCCTCGCCGGCCATGATGCGGCGGACCTCGGCCCGGCTGGAGCGCACCAGCGCGGCGTGCTCCTCGTCCATCGGCAGCTCGGCGAGCATGCCGGCGGGCGGGATGAGCGGCTGGAAGCCGGTGACGCGCAGGTCGCCGGTGGGGGACTGGGGCTCGGACATGGGTGCTACGTCTCCTCTGCGTCGAGCGGGACGTCCCGTCGGTTCCCCTGCGAGCCGGCCCGTCTCATGACGAAGGGCAGAGACGACGACGTCTCTGCCCTGCTGGCTCCGGGTGGTTCGTGGCTAGCGCATGACACGCCAGGCTCCACCCGGAGCCTGCGCAAAATACGGATACCGACGAACCATGGTCACGACGGCGACTATAGCCGACCGGCCGCGGCGGGTGCGGCGTGGTAGCCCAGGCCCGACGAGATGCGGTCGGCGTGCTCGATCACCGTCATCGCCAGCTCGTCCTGGCGGTCCGGCAGGTTCATCGCGGTGAGCGGGCCCGACACCGACAGCGCGGCGACGATGCGGCCGGTGCGGTCGCGGATCGGCGCCGCGAGACACGTGCGCCCGAACGCCAGCTCCTCGAGCTCGGTGGCGAAGCCGCGCTCGCGCACCTCGGCCAGCGCGTCGGCCAGCTCGGGAGGCGTGGTGACGGTGCGCGGGGTGTACCGGGCGTACTCGGTGCCGATCAGCTCGGCGACGGCGTCCGGCGGCAGCTCGCAGATCAGCGCCTTGCCCAGCGCGGTGGCGTGCAGTGGCCCGCCCCGGCCGACCAGCGTCGAGGGGCGCGGCGACAGCCGGCCCTCGAAGTGGCACAGGTAGAACAGCTGGTCGCCGTGCCGCTCGGCGACGTTGACCCCGAGGCCGAGCGTGGCCGCGAGCTCCTGGACGAGCTGGCGCGACTGCTGGTGCACCGGCGACTCGTTGAGCCCGATGCCGGCCAGCGACACCACCCGCGGCCCGATGCCGTAGAGGTTGCTGCGCGGGTCGTGCGCGAGGAACCCCAGGCCGACCAGCGCGCCGGCCAGCCGCGACACCGTCGACTGGCCGAGGCCCGTCGCGGCGACCAGCTCGGAGATGCGCAGCTGCGGGCGCTCCTCGGTGAAGACGGAGAGCAGCGACAGCGCGCGCTCGACGCTCTGCGTGCCGCCCGTGGACTCGCGCCCGCGCGCACGGGGAGTCATCGACCGGTCCCGGAGGAGGTCACCGTTTTGACCAGCGCATGAAACACGCGCTTGACACATAACAACATGTGCGTAGTGTATGCACATGTTGCATACCATCTCCACCCGATGCATGGAGGCATTGTGGCATCCGGTCGAGCGGGCGTAAGGAACACCCACACGCCCTCGACGACGGCACCGCGGCGCATCGGTGACGGCGCCTTCGCGGTGGCCCTCACCCTGCCGGGACTGGCCCTGCTCGTGGCCGTGGTCCTCTATCCGCTGGTGTCGGCTCTCGTCACCGCGTTCTTCGAGCAGAGCCTCGTGATCCCCGGGCGCGAGTTCGTCGGGTTCGAGAACATCCAGGCGGTCCTCGAGAGCGACTTCTGGCGGATCTTCCGGCAGACGCTGGTCTTCACCGTCGGCAGCACCCTGGTGCCGTTCGTCATCGGCTTCGGCCTGGCGCTCGCGCTCAACACCGGCCTGCGTGGGCAGAAGGTCTTCCGCGGCGTCTTCCTGGTGCCGTGGCTGGTGCCCGGCGTCGTGGTGTCGTTCCTCTGGATGTGGATCTTCAACGCCAACTACGGCGTGGCGAACGGCCTGCTCGAAGGACTCGGCATCATCGACGAGCCGCACGCGTGGCTGGCCGAGCCGGGCACCGCGATGGCGGCGGTCATCATCGCCAAGACCTGGGCCAGCTTCCCGTGGATGATGGTGATGCTGCTGGCCGGCCTGCAGACGGTGCCGCCGGAGCTGCACGAGGCGGCCGAGGTCGACGGCGCCGGCACCATCAGGCGGTTCTTCTCCGTCACGCTGCCGCACCTCAAGGGCATCGTCGGCCTGGTGCTGCTGCTGGAGTTCATCTGGAACTTCCAGCACTTCGACATCATCTACGTGCTCACCGGCGGCGGCCCGGCCGGCACGACGCAGACCTTCGCGACGTCGGTCTACGAGACCGCGTTCCGCGGCTTCGACCTCGGCCGCGCCGGGGCCCTCGGCCTGCTCTGGATGATCATCCTGCTGGTGCTGGTGGTCGTCTACGTCCGCTTCTCCGAACGAGGTGAGCAGGAGTGAGCGTGACCACGTCCACCCGCCCGTCGCCGCCGCACACGCGGCCGGACGAGCCGGCCCGCAGCCGGCGCCGTCGTCGCTCGCCGCGCGACCGGCTCGGCCCGCGCATCTCGGCCTGGGTCGCCATCGTCGTGTTCGGCGCGTTCGCGCTGCTGCCGGCCTACTGGCTGCTGGCGACGTCGTTGAGCCCGCAGGACCAGGTCTTCCAGTACCCGCCGTCGTTCTTCCCCGGCGACATCACGTTCGAGCACTACGCCGACCTGGCCGACAACCCCGACCTGTTCCGCTACCTGGTCAACAGCGTCATCGTCTCCGTCGTCACGGCGGTGCTGAGCGTCCTGGTCTCGGCCTACATGGGCTACTCGTTCTCGAAGTTCCGCTACCGCGGCCGGCGCTCGCTCATGTACCTGGTGCTGTCGTCGCAGATGTTCCCGCAGGCGCTGCTGCTGGTCACGCTGTACGCCGTGTTCAGCGCGTACGGCCTGCTCAACAGCTACGCCGCGCTGATCCTGTCGTTCACGACGTTCACGCTCCCGCTGTGCGTCTGGATGCTCAAGGGGTTCTTCGACACCATCCCCGACGAGCTGATCGAGGCCGCGCGCGTCGACGGGGCGTCGCGGCTGCGCATCATCCACTCCGTCGTCCTGCCGCTGTCGGCGCCGGGCCTGGTGGCCGCCGGGCTGTTCGCGTTCGTCCGCGGCTGGAACGACTTCATCTTCGCCCTCACCCTGGCCGGCCCGGACAAGCAGACGCTGCCGCCCGGCCTGGTGAACACGTTCGTCGGCGAGGCCCAGACGGCCTGGCCGCAACTCATGGCGGCGTCACTGGTCGTGTCGCTGCCCGTCGTCATCGGCTTCATCGTCCTGCAGCGCTATCTCGTCGGCGGCATCACTGCCGGCGCCGTCAAGGGCTGACCAGTCCTTCAGTCTTCGGAGGTCACCGTGAGCACCACCTACTCCCGTCGCCGCCTGCTCCAGTTGATGGGCCTGGGCGCGGGCGCCGTCGGCTTCGGCGGCCTGGCCGCCTGCGCGCCGTCGGCGAGCGACGACGACAGCAACGCCAGCAGCGGCTCCAGCAGCACGCCCACCAGCGGCGGCGAGGCGCAGGACTTCTCCTTCGCGTCGTGGTCGCTGAGCGAGGAGGCGCCCAAGCCCGTCATCGAGGGCCTCGTCGGCGCGTTCGGCATGGACGCCGGCGTCTCGATCTCGCCGGTCACCTACCCGTACAACGAGTACCTCAACCAGCTGACGCTGCAGATCCGCGGCGGTCAGTTCAGCGGCGCGGCGCAGGTCGACGTCGCCTGGCTCGGCGCGCTGGCCGCGCTGGGCAAGCTGACCGACCTGAGCACGTTCGCCGACGGCCGCGGCTACACCGACGCCGCCCTGCAGGCCGGGCAGTACGACGGCACGCAGTACGGACTGCCCTGGACCATCGGCGCCATCGGCCTGGTCACCAACACCGAGCTGATGCAGCAGGCCGGCGTCACCACCACGCCGACGACCATCGAGGACTTCGAGGCGATGCTGCGCGAGCTCAAGGGCCTCGGCGACGGCATCGTGCCCTACGCCGCGTCGACCAAGGTGGCGCAGCTCAAGGACATCCTCATCTGGATGCAGACGTTCGGCAGCCCGCTGATCGAGAACGGCCAGGTCACCATCGGCGACGACGCCAGCATCGACGCCGTCACCTGGTACAAGAAGCTCTACGACGACGGCCTCATCGCGCCCGACGTCGACCGCTTCGACGCCCGCGCGCTGTTCAGCCAGGGCCGCGCCGTCATGTACGACGACGCCATCGTCGGCAAGAGCGCGGTCGTGGGCGAGTCGCCCGACCCCGACTTCGCCAGCAAGCTGGACCCGATCTCGCGGCCGGTCGTGCAGGACGGTGACGACCCGCGGGCGCTGTTCTGGGGCCACGCGATCGTCGTCGTCGACGGCGAGGGCTCCGGCACGGCGGCGGAGTTCGCCCAGTGGGTCACGTCGGACGAGCCGACCACGGTCGACTTCTTCGAGAAGCTGGGCCTGCCGCCCACCACGCAGGCGGCGCTCGACTCCGACGCCGTCACCGGCGACGCGTTCACCGCTGCGTTCAGCGAGCGGGTCACCGCCACCGCCACCGTCAACCCGTTCTGGCAGTTCCCGCAGTACGCCCAGATGGAGTCCGCCGTCGCCGAGCAAGTGCAGGCGGTGCTCGTGGGCAGCTCGTCGCCGGCCGACGCCATGGCCGCCGCGGGCGAGGCGGTGCAGGCGCTGATCTGACCCCACTTCCTCACTGCGTCGACGGGGGGGCGTAGCGGGGTGCCGATCCTCCATTCGTCGACGCATCGAGGAGTCCCACCATGCCCCTGCCCCGCGCCAGCCTGCCCCGCGCGGCACTCGCGGCGGCCGCCGTCGCCCTCGGCCTGACCGGGGTGGCGGTGGCCGCGGCACCGGCCACCGCCGTCCAGCCCGAGGTCGTCGCCACGACCACGCACGCCTCGTACACCGAGACCGGCACCTGGTCGCAGGCACGCGACCCCGGCTACCAGGGCGGGCGCACGCGGTTCACCCGTGAGGCCGGCGCGACGGCGACCTGGACGCTCGAGCTGCCGGCCGACGGCAGCTACCAGCTCGACGCCTGGTACACGGCCTCGGTCGAGAACGACAAGAAGGTGACGTACGGCTGGACCGGACTGGCCGAGCCGGTCACCGTCGACCAGTCCGTCGGCGGCGGGTCCTGGCGCCACATCGGCACCGTCGAGGGCGAGGCCGGCGACGAGGTCAGCATCACCGTCACGGCGGTCACCGCCGGCGCCATCACCCGCACCGACGCGATCCGGCTGGCCCTGCCGCGTTGCGACCTGGCACCGGAGGCGCCGCCGCCGGGCGAGCCGGCTCAGCGCGAGTTCGCCGGCTACACCCTCACCGAGACGCCCACCCACGTGGCGGTCGAGACCGACGGGTGGGCGATGCGGATCGAGCGGGACGGGTTCCGCTACGCGCTGGAGCGCGACGGCGAGCAGGTGGCGGCCGCCCACCCGGAGTCCGGGCTGCTCAGCGGCCCGTCCGGCGGCGAGCTCTGCGGCGTCGTCTCGACCGAGGTCACCGGCGCGAGCGACGACGGCGTCAGCCTGCGGGTGGTCTTCGCCGACGGCCTGCCGGCGACGGTGACCGTCCGGCCGGACGCGGCGTCGCTCGGGCTGTCCGTCGTGCCCACCGGGCCGGACGCGGGCGCCGTCGGCCGCATCGTCGCGCGGGTCGCCGGCGGCATGAACCCGGCGTACGGGCTGGGCGACGACGGCGGGGTGCGCTCGCGCAACCTCAACGTCTACGGCTCGGACTTCGAGGAGATCTACGGGCAGAACGGCGGCCCGGTGTACCGGTTCGTCAGCACGTTCACCGTCTTCCCCGACCGCGGCCTCGGCCAGGTGGTCTTCGACCGCGGCCGCATGAGCGCCCAGGTCGACGCCGACGCCACCGCCCTCGGCGTGCACGCCGCGACGATGCCGGACCTGCGCTACTTCTTCGGTGACATGCCCACGGTGTACGAGGCGTTCCGCGACGCCCGGGCCGACGCCGGCTACGTCGACACCGAGCCGGACTACGACTTCTTCGGCGTCGGCTACGAGTCCTACGGCGCGCTGGCCTACAACACCAACCAGCAGACCATCACCGAGTCCGTCACCCGCTACCTCGACGAGGGCTACCCGCTGCGCTGGGCCGTCACCGGCTCGGGCTTCTGGCCCTACGGCGACGGCGGCGGGCAGGGCACGACGTCGAGCTTCGGCATGTGGGGCGAGAAGTACCCCGACCCGGACACCTACAAGGAGTTCTTCGCCGAGCGCGGCATCGACCTGATCCTCGGCCTGCGCCAGAGCTTCAAGGCGCTGCCCGAGGACGGCGGGCAGTACGACCCCGAGCTGGACGGGCCGTGGGTCCTCGAGGGCCTCGAGAGGGGCTACTTCATCGAGGACGCGCCGGGCGAGGCGAAGGTCTTCACCACCCCGAACTTCCCGGGCTCGCCGATCTACCTCGTCGACCCCGACGACGCCGAGGCGGTCGCGTGGTTCGCGGACCTCATGGAGCTGTGGGGCGCCGACGGCTACAAGGAGGACCACATGTTCGACGGCGGTGACAACGACTACTACGACAGCGCGCTGGTCAACGCCGTGAACGAGGCGTTCGCGGAGCGCGGCGACCTGGTGATGGTGCGCAACTCGGCGTTCTCGGTGCCGGGGTCGATCCTGCGCATCAACGACACCGACTACAACCACGCGGCGTCCGACCGCGACCGGACCGCCGTCAACAGTCTGGCGTACCCGGCCAGCGGGCAGCCCAACTTCTACCCCGACATCGTCGGCGGCCGGCCCATGCCGGACCTGGAGACGAACCGCGCCAAGCAGGTGTTCCTGGCCCGCAACGCGATGTTCGCCGCGGTGTCGCCGTCGATGTCGTTCGGCAACGAGCCGTGGCGCATCTCCGACCCGGCGCTGCGCGAGGCCACGCTGAAGGCGGCGCGCTGGCACGACCGCTACCTGCCCTACATCTACAGCGCGGCCGCGGAGAGCTGGCGCACCGGCTACCCGGGGACGGCGACGCCACTGCCGATCGCCTACCCGGACGACGCGGCCACCTACGACCTCGTGTCCTACACCGCCAAGCAGTACCAGTGGATGCTGGGCCCGTCGCTGCTGGTCCACCCGCTGTTCGGCTCCGACGTCACGACGGCGCAGGCGCGCGACGTGTACCTGCCGGCGGGGGAGTGGATGGACCTCGAGACCGGGGAGCGCTACACCGGCCCGGTCACGCTCGAGGACCACCCGCAGCCGGTCGGCACGGTCCCGGCGTTCGTCGGCGGCACCGGCATCCTCACCGCGCAGCGCGACGGCGGCGTGGTGGCCGAGGTGTACCCCGTCGCGCCCGAGGGCGCCACGTACACCTCCACCGCGCCCGACGGCGAGACGACGTCGTCCGTCACCGCGGCGAACACCGGCTGGGACGCGGTCCGGGTGCTCGACACCACGACCGGCGCCGAGGTGCCGGCCGAGCGCGACCCCGTCACCGGCGCCGTCGTGTTCGCCGTCGTCGCCGGTCACGACTACCAGGTGCTCGACGACGCGTGCCCGGCCGGTGATCCCGCCGGCGGCAGCATCGTCTTCGGCGACCAGGACTCGGGCGTCCCGAACCGCGACGGCGGTGACGGCTGCACGTTCCTGGACGAGGTCTGGGCGGGCGCCCCGTTCGAGGGGCATGGGGCGTTCGTCCGGGCGGTCCGCGAGACGACGCTCGCCTGGCAGGCCGCCGGGTTGCTGAGCCGAACCGAGAGCCAAGCGGTGCTGGCCGCCGCTGCCCGATCCGATGAGGAGCGTGGATGACGATGATGCGAACACGACTGCTGACGGGGCTCGCCGGCCTCGTCGCCGGGACGATGGTGGCGACCGGCGCGGCTCTCCCGGCCGACCGGATGCCCGCCGCGGCCGCTGCAGCCGGGCCGGGTGTCACCGAGACCGCGGACACCGTCGTCGTGCGCGGTGACACGTACACGATGACGATCGTCAAGGACGGGTTCCGGTACGGCTTCGCCGACGCCGCCGGCCGCTCGACGCTGCCACCGCACGCCGAGTCGGGGCTGCGCGTGAACGACGCCGACGCCGTCGGCACGGATCTCGTCAGCAGCCCGAGCGCGGCGACCGCCGTCCTGGACGTCGAGCTCGAGGACGGCGAGACCGTGCGGGTGCACGTGCACCCGTCGGCCACCACGGTGCGGATCACCGTCGACGAGCTCGGCGCGACGCCGGCCACCGTCGACCTGCGCACGGCGCCCGCCGGGCCGGCCTACGGGCTGGGCGACTACGGCGCGCACGCCGACGGCCAGCCCGACCAGGGCACGCCGTGCAGCGGCAAGGTCGAGGCGCGCCCGACGCTGGAGCTCACCGGGATCGTCCTGGACAACGTCACCAACCAGGGCTCGTGCAAGCGCTTCATCAGCACGTTCATGGTGTTCCCCGCGCAGGGCGTGGCGCAGGTGCTGTTCGACGAGGGGCAGAAGCGGGTCGCCCTGACGGAGACGGAGAACCGCCTCGGCGTCGCGGGCGTGGACCGCGTCGACGCCGTCCACTACTTCCTGGCCGGCGACCTGAAGCAGGTCTACTCCGACTACCGCGACGCGCGCGTCGAGCACGGCTACACCGACGTCGAGCCGCGGCCGGACCTGTTCGAGCTGGGCTGGGAGGCCTACGGCGCGCTGGCCTGGAACACCTACCAGACCTCGGTCGAGGAGACGGTCCAGGGCTTCGTCGACCACGGCTACCCGCTGGGCTGGGGCATCGTCGGCTCCGGGTTCTGGCCCGGGCCGCGCGGCCGCCCCGCCGAGGGCACCACGAACAGCTTCGGCATGTGGGACGACACCGAGGAACCGGGGCGTGAGGACGCCCAGCCCGGGCTGCCGAACCCGCGTTACCCGGACCCGGACCGGCTCAAGGCGTTGTTCGCGGAGAACGACATCGACCTGCTGCTGGGCGCGCGGAACAACGTCAAGGCCCTCCCGGCCGACGGCGGCAACCACAACCCGGTCCATGACGGGCCGTTCACGGAGGAAGCCGCCGCAGCAGGCTTCCTCCTGCAGGACGCCGACGGCACGCCCACGGTCGTGACCCGCGCGCAGTTCCCCAGCGGCCCGAGCTACGTGCTCGACGGGTCCGACGAGGACGCCGTCGACTGGTTCGTCGAGCGGATGCGGGCCTGGGGCGTCGACGGGTTCAAGGAGGACACGATGCTCTACGAGCCCGACCTCCACCTCGACGGCAACTGGAACCCCCTGCAAGTGGCGTTGCACGACGACGGAAACCTGATGATGGTGCGCAACGCGGCCTACTCGGTGCCCGGCGACGTCGTCCGCATCAACGACACCATCTACGGCACTGGCGAGGTCTTCCACGAGGACCCGGACCGGATGCCGGTCAACCTGCTGAACATCGCGGCGTCCGGAGCGGCCAACATCTCCCCGGACATCATCGGCGGCACACCCGGGCCGTCGATGTCGGACCCGGCCTACATGTCGTACGTCATGCGCAACGCGCAGTTCAACGCGATGGCGCCGGTGATGACGTTCGGCAAGGGTCCGTGGGAGCTGGGCCGCTCCGACTACGCGGAGTCGGTGAAGGACCTGGCCCTGTGGCACGACGCGCTGCACCCCTACGTCTACGACGCCGTTCTCGACGGCAACGCGAGCGGCTTCCCGTACGCCATGACGCCGCTGCCGATCGCCTACCCGGACGACGAGAACACCTACGGCCTGGTCAACGACGAGACCCGGCAGTACGAGTGGATGTTCGGCGAGTCGTTGCTGGCCACCCCGGTGTTCGGGGCCGATTTCGACACCGCGCAGGCCCGCGACGTGTACCTGCCGGACGGGCGCTGGATCGACTACTCCACAGGGGCGGTCTTCGACGGCCCGCGCACGCTCGAGGACTACGCCGTCGGCACCGACCGCGTGCCCGCGTTCGTGGGTGGCAAGGGCGTGCTGGTGACGCGCGACCGTTCCGAGGCGGGCGAGGTCACCGGGTTCAGCGCCGAGGTCTACCCGGTCTCGCGGTCGTCGCGCTACGAGTGGACCGACGGCTCCGCGGACAGCACGATCCTCAACGCGAACACCGGCTGGGACCCGGCCCGGTTGCGCGTCACCGATCGCACCACGGGCGACACCGTCCCGTTCGAGGTCGACGACGTCACCGGCGCGTTCCGGTTCGCCTTCGAGCCCGGGCACGACTACGTGCTCAGCGGCGGCGGCCGGGCCCAGCACTCGCTGCCGGTCGAGACCGCGGCCCCGGCGGCGGCGCCGGCCGGAGTGTCCGCCGAGACCGGCGACGACGGCCAGGTCACCCTGAGCTGGGACCCGGTGCCCGATGCCCGTGCGTACCTCGTCGAGGTGACCGGCGCCGCCACGTGCGCCGAGGGTCTGATCGGCAGCACGACCGGCACGTCCCTGGGCCTCGGCGGCCTGGACCGGGCGGCCGGCACGTACACCGTCGCTGCGGTGAACACCGTCGGCGCCGGGCCGGGATCCGAGCCGGTGGTCGTCACCGCCCCCGACGGCGGCCGCGCGGTCGTCACGGTCACCGACGAGGGGGCGCCGGCGACCTGCGATCCGGAGACGCCGGCCTACGCCGAGACCGGCGCGTGGGCCGGCAGCGCCCTGGCCGGGTTCGACGGCTCCAGGTCCCGCTTCAGTGCGACGGACGGCTCGACCGCCACCTGGTCCGCGAAGCTGCTGGACGGCACCTACGACGTGTCGGTCTGGTTCCCGTTGCACACCAACAGCACGCCGGCCGCCACCTTCACGGTGACGCACGCCGGCGGCGAGTCCGACACCGTGCTCGACCAGCGGGCCGACGGCGGGCGCTGGGTCTCGCTCGGGGAGTACGAGTTCACCGAGGACCAGCTCGGCTCGGTCACGCTGACCGTCGGCGACGCTCCGGGGAACGCGCGCGGCGACGCCGTGCGGTTCGCCCCGGTCGTCGAGGAACCGCCGCACCCGGGCACCGGCACGTGGGCGGCGTCGTCGTCGCTGCTCGAGGACGTGCGGATCGAGAACCAGACCGTGCGCATGGTCGTGCGCACCAGCATCGGCGGCGACGATCTGCGGATCCGGCTCACCAACGCCTTCGGCCTCACCCCAGTCACGTTCGGCGAGGTGACGGTGGGCGCGCAGCAGGACGGCGCCGCGGTGGTCGACGGCAGCATCCGGCCGGTCACGTTCGGCGGCCGGGCGACGGTGACGGTGCCGGCCGGCGGCTCGGTGGTCAGCGACCCGGTTCCCGGCTCCTGGGCACCGGCCTCGGACGTCGTCGTCAGCGCGTACGTGCCCGGGTCGGTGCAGACGGTCTCCGGGCACCTGCGGCCGACGGCGACGACCTACCTGGCCGGCGGCCGGCACGCCACCGAGGCCGGGGGAGCGGCCTTCACCGACGAGCTGGAGCACTGGTTCTGGCTGGACCGCGTCTCCTTCGACGACACCGAGGCCGCCGGCGCGATCGCCGTCGTCGGAGACTCGCTGACCGACGGCGGCGGCGACGTGCCCGACACCAACCTGCGCTGGCCCGACCACCTGGCCCGCCGGATCCTGGAGCTGCCGGAGGCGGAGCAGTCGGGGGTGCTCAACGCCGGGATGTCGGGGAACCGGATCCTCTTCGACGACTACGGCCCGCGCACGCTCGACCGGCTGGACCGCGACGCCCTGGACCAGCCGGGCGTGCACACCGTCCTGCTCTTCCAGGGCATCAACGACGTGTCCCGCAGCGTGACGACGTCGGCGCCGCTGATCGACGGCTACCGCGAGATCGCCGAGCGGGCGCACGCACGCGGGCTGCGGGTCGTCGTCGGCACGCTGACGCCGTTCGGCGGGGCGTCCGCCTACACGCCGGCGAAGGAGACGGTGCGCCAGGAGGTCAACGCGTTCCTCCGCACCGACGAGGCGTTCGACGGCGTCATCGACTTCGACGCCGCGCTGCGCGACCCCGCCGACCCCACGCGGCTGCTGCCGGCCTACGACAAGGGCGACCACCTGCACCACACCGACGCCGGCCGGGAACGACTCGCGGCCACCGTCGATCTCGCGCTGCTGGCGCCGCAGACGACCAGCTGACCTTCCACGATCGTTCGGTAGCTCCTGGATGTGACCACCCGGAGGCATCATGCTTCGACACCGATCATTCGTCGTACCGGTGCTGGCGGCGCTGTTCCTGGCGTCGATCCCGCAACTGCCGCAGCCGCCGGCAGCTGCGACCCCGGACATCGCCGTGGCCGACCTGACGGTGGAGTATGCGCACGAGCCGCTGGGAATCGATGAGCCGCATCCCCTCCTGAGCTGGGTGCTGGAGTCCTCGGAGCGAGCACAGGTGCAGGGCGCCTATCGGCTCCAGGTGGCGTCCACGGCGGATCGGCTGACCCGAGACCGGCCGGACGTCTGGGACTCCGGCTGGGTGTCGTCGTCGCAGTCGGTCAACGTCGCGTACGCAGGTCCGGATCTGGGGTCCGGCGGACGATATTTCTGGCGGGTCCAGGTGGCCGACGGCGACGGTGATCGGTCGGGGTGGAGCGACACGTCCTGGTGGGAGATGGGGCTGCTCGACGAGTCCGACTGGGAGGCCGAGTGGATCGGTATGCCCGAGGGGCCCGACAATCCGGCCGGGGCCTCCTGGATCTGGAACCCCGAGGGCGATCCGGCGAGCTCGGTGCCCGCCGGCACGCGCTACTTCCGCCGGACGGTGGAGTTGCCGGCGCAATCCGTGGAGCGGGCCGTGATGGTCCTCGCCGCGGATGACACGTTCGTGTTGTACGTCAACGGCACGGAAGCCGCCCGCTCGCACTCGAGGGTCTTCGGCGGTCGCATGGCCATCGAGGTCGACCTGGCCGACCTGCTGACCCCTGGGTCCAACACCCTGGCGGTGTTGGCCCGCAACCGGTACGTCGGCCCGGCGGGCCTGGTCGCCAAACTCGTCGTCGAGCTGACCGGCGGTCAGCGCGTCGAGGTCCTGACGGACTCGTCCTGGCCAGTGTCGCAGCAGAACGAGCCGGGCTGGAACCGGCCGGGTTTCGACGACTCCGGCTGGTCCGAGGCGCTCGAGGTCGCGGCCTACGGGGAGGGGCCATGGCCGAACCAGGTTCGGCTTCGGCCGACCCATCCGCCGGCACCGCTGCTTCGCCAGGAGTTCACCGTCACCAAGCCGGTCAGCCGTGCACGGCTCTACGTGAGCGGGCTCGGATACGGCAACTACTTCCTCAACGGTGAGCGGATCGGTGACCGTCACCTGGATCCGGCGTTCACCGACTACAACAGGCGGGTGCTGTACTCGACCCACGACGTGACCGACCAGCTCAGGCCGGGTGCCAACGCGATCGGCGCCGAGCTGGGCCGAGGTCACCTCGGGTTCGTCGTCCCGGCCGGGGGCGCGGATTTCGTCGACGACACCAAGCTGCTGCTGCAGCTGGAGGTCGAATACACCGACGGCACCACCCAGACGGTGGCCTCGGACGGAAGCTGGCGGGTGACCGAGGGGCCGACCGTCTACGACAACATCGCCACCGGCGAGACCTACGACGCCCGGCGCGAGCAGCCGGGTTGGGCGACGCCCGCCTACGAGGCGGCGAACTGGTCGAGCGCCGCGGTCCTCTCGCCGCCGGCGCCGCTGGTTCGGGCGCAGTCGATCCCCCCTGTGACGGCGACCGACGTCGAGCCGGTGCGCATCACGGAGCCGAATCCCGGTGTCCACGTGTTCGACATGGGCCGGACGACGGCCGGCTGGGCCAGGCTGTCGGTCTCCGGTGCGGCCGGCACCGAGGTCAGAATGCTGTACGGCGAGGAGCTGAACGACGACGGGACGGTGAGCAATCTCGGGCACTACGACCCCGACCGCAGCGACGCGGCCGGGCAGCTCGACATCTACATCCTCGACGGCCAGGGCACGGAGGTCTGGGAGCCCTCGTTCAGCTACACCGGTTTCCGGTACGTCCAGGTGGAGGGCCTGCTTGAGCCGCCGACCACCGACACCATCACGGGCCGCGAGGTCCACAACGCCGTCGACTCGGTCGGCGACTTCGAGTCGTCCAACGAGTTCT
Organism: Jiangella mangrovi; assembly: GCF_014204975.1. NCBI lineage: Bacteria > Bacillati > Actinomycetota > Actinomycetes > Jiangellales > Jiangellaceae > Jiangella > Jiangella mangrovi. Next base: position 249,407 of record NZ_JACHMM010000001.1, on the reverse strand, counting down.
ACGGCCGGATCCACCACGCGATGCGTGCCACCATCCTCAACAACCTGCACGGCATGCCGACTGACAGCCCGACCTTCGAGCGGCGCGGCTGGTCCGGTGACGCGCACGTGGCGCTGCCGACGATGCTCTACAACTTCGACATGGCCGCCTTCTTCAAGAAGTGGCTGGACGATTTCGAGGACAACCAGGTCGACACCGCACAGAACCGGAGTGACGACCGCGCGCGAGGGCTCGGGAGGGTGACCGTCGTCGCCCCATGGCCGAACGACTCCCGCTCCACCAGCATCTCCGCTGCTTGGACCGGAGTGCTTCCGGCCCTGGTCTGGTCGCTGTACACCGACTACGGCGACCGCACCGTGCTGACCGATCACTACGAGTTCCTCACCAGGTACATGGACTTCATGGAGTCCCTGCTCGACGACGGGATCATGAGCGTCGAGCAGTACGGGGACCACGCGTCACCGTTCGGATCCAACCCCGAGGAGGACAGGCGCCTGGTCGGCACCGCCTACTTCTACAAGTCGCTGCGCGAGATGGCACGCATCGCCACCGTTCTCGGCAACACCGCCGACGCCGAGCACTACACCACCGTGGCCGACCACGTGCGGGACCGTTTCAACGCCGTCTATTTCGACGAGGACGACGGCTACTACGACACCTTCGAGGGGTTCGAGTACAAGCAGACGTCGAATGCCGTGCCGATCGCCTTCGGCCTGGTCCCCGAGGCACATCAGGCGTCGGTGGTCCAGAGCCTGGTCGACGACATCGAGGCCCGCGGCTGGCATCTCAACACCGGAATCCTGGGCACCAGCGTCCTGCTGCCGGTGCTGTCCGAGCACGGCCACCATGACATCGCGCACCGTCTCGCCGGCCAGACCACGGAGCCCAGCTGGGGCCACTGGATCGAGAACGGAGCGACGACGATTCCGTCACGCTGGCCCATCAGGCCCGGCTCCAACAACCACTACATGCTGGGAACCGTCGACGAGTGGTTCTACAGCCACGTCGCCGGCATCTCCCCGGACCCGTCCGGGCCGGGTTACGAGAGGTTCGTCGTCCGCCCCTACCCCGGGGGCGTCGACGAGGCCAAGACGACGTACGAGTCGATCCGCGGCGAGATCGAAACCGAGTGGGAACACGCCGACGGCACCTTCGCGCTCGAGGTCACCATTCCTGTCAACGCGACGGCGACCGTCCACGTCCCCACCTCGGATGCCGGCAGCGTCACCGAAGGCAGGCGTCCAGCCGACCGTGCCGACGGCGTCCGGTTCGTCGAGGAGCGAGACGGATGCGCCGTCTACGAGGTCGGCTCGGGCAAGTACCGCTTCCGCTCGGACCTCTAGGGGCTGGGGCCGGACGCCGTACCCCGTCCGGCTGCCAGCGACCCGCCCGACCCCCCACGCGTCAGGAGGACACCGTTGTCCGCACCACTTCGCCGGCTCGCCGGCCTCGTTCTCGCCGCTGTCCTGCCGGTGGCGGCCGTTGCGGGACCTGCTCCGTCGGCCGTCGCCGCGACGCCCGCCGCCGACGCCGTCGCGCCGATCGACTGGGACCGGTTCGACGCCGGACTGCCCGGCGACGCGCAGGCCGAGCGCACCCGCGCGATCCTGCTCAACTCCAGCGAGTACACCCTGCGGACCTGGTTCCCGGCCCGCTACGGGGCCCAGACCGGTGAGTACCTGGACCTGGGCGGCGTCGGCGAGGGGCACATCCGCCCGCCCGGCAGCGCCGCCCTGGGCCTGGCCACCGTCCTCGCGACCGGCGCCTACGACGCCGCGGCCACCGGCGTGCCCGAAGAGCAGGCCCGCGAGGTGGCGGTCCGGCTCATCACGTCCATCGCCTACCGGCACGAGGCGAACTCCGCCGGCGGCTGGGGCACCGAGTGGCAGAGCGCGCTCTGGGCGTTCAACGCCGCGTTCGGCGGCTGGCTGCTCTGGGACGACCTCTCCGGCGCGGACCGCGAGCGGCTGGCCCGCATGGTGCGCGCCGAGGCCGACGTGTTCCTCGACTACACCGTGCCCTACTACCAGCGCCCCGACGGCACCGTCGTCACGCCCGGGGACAGCAAGGCCGAGGAGAACGCCTGGAACGCGGCGTTCCTCAACCTGGCCGTCGCGATGATGCCGGCGAACCCGAACGTCGCGGTCTGGCAGGACAAGGCGCTGGAGCTGATGATCTCGGCCTACTCGCGGCCGGGGGACCAGCTCGAGGACACCGAGGTCAACGGGAAGCCGCTGAGCGACTGGCTGAACGGCTCGAACATCTTCGCCGACGGCACGCTGGTCAACCACAGCCGCATCCACCCCGACTACTTCACCAGCATCGCCAACAGCGTCGGCGCGCCGCTCGCGTACGCGCTGGCCGGCCGCGACACCCCGCGGGCGGCGCTGCACAACGCCGGCGTCGTCTACGAGGCGCTGGCCGACCACGTGTTCGCCGCGCCGCCGAATGCTGCTCCCGGCGGCACCATCTACGTGCGCGACGCCGCCGGCGCGGCCACCGCGGACGTCTACTACCCGCAGGGCAACGACTGGGGCACGTCGCGGCAGATGCACTTCCTGCTGCTGGACACGCTCGCGGACTCCTACGGGTTCGACGCGGGCAGCGACGTGCCGGCCGCCGACTGGGCCGCCGCGCACGCTCAGCGGGTGCTGGACATGCAGGCCCGGTTCGACGACGGCCGGACCTACGGCGCGGCGTCGGAGGACACCTACTCCGGCCGCGAGCAGTGGGTGGCGCTGCTGGCCGCCCGCACTTACCTGACGCACTGGCTGGACCACAACACCGACGTCGCGTTCACGAACCAGGCCTTCCCGGTGCGCCCGGGCGACCGGCCCGGCGCGACGCTCACGCTCGCCGCGGCGGCGTCCTACCCGCGCGGCGTCGCGACGCCGCTGTCCGTCACCGTGCGCAGCACCTCGGCGGCGCCGCTGAACCGGCTGGCGATCGATCTCGAGCTGCCCGACGGCTGGACGGCCACCCCGGCGTCCGGTTCGGCGGCCGGCGGCGTGCTCGCCCCCGGCGCGACCGCGACCGTGACGTGGCAGGTCACCGCGCCGGCCGACGACACCACCCCCGGCGCCGCCACGCTGGGCGTCACCGCCCGGTACCGCCACTACGGCACCGAGCGCGAGCTCGGCCAGACCAAGGCGGTCGCCGTCCCGCCGGGCGTCAACGTCGCCCTGGGCCGGCCCGTGACGGTCTCGTCGCAGCTGCGGGCGAACACCGGCGGCGCGCTGGCCGTCGACGGCGGGTTCGCCGACGCCAGCCGCTGGCTCTCGGCCGAGAGCGACGCCGCGCCCTGGCTGGTCGTCGACCTCGGCCGGCCTGTCGACATCGCCGAGGTCGACGTCTACTCCGGCTACGTCAACACCAACCACGACCCGACCACGACGCTGAAGGACTTCACCGTCGAGGTCCGCACGCCCGCCGGCTGGCAGCAGCTCGCCGCGTTCACCGGCAACGTCGACCACCGCGTGGTGGCCGACGGCGCCGGCGTCACCGGTGACCAGGTCCGGCTCTCCATCACCGACCCGTCCGGCAGCACCATCGACGTCACGCGGGTCTTCGAGGTCGAGGTCTACGAGGAGGGGTCCTGATGCGTGCTCCGCTCGCGCTGGCCTTGCCGGCGCTCCTGATCGCACCGCTGGCGCTCACCGCCGTGCCCGCCGCAACGGCCACGCCCGCCGCACCGGCCGCCGCCGAGACGATCTTCGCCGACGACTTCAGCGGCGGCCTGGGCGGCTGGCAGGCCGTCACCGGCGCGACGTCGGAGTGGACCGCCGCCGACGGCGTCGTCGGCATCGACACCCGGCAGCAGTCGTCGGGGCGGTACCTGGCGCCGTCGGCCGCCGTCGAGCTGCCCGCGCAGTACGAGGTGACCACGCGGGTCCGGTTCGAGGCCGCCTCGGCCAGCCCGACCGTCAACCTGCTGACCGACTGGCGCGCGCCGCTGGCGGCCAACCAGCGCAACCTGGCCGCGCAGCTGACCGGCGCCGGGACCATCCAGGTAGCCCGCCCGCTCGGCAGCGGCACCGTCTGCTCCGGCCCGGTGCCGACCCGGCTGAACGAGTGGCACGACCTCACGATCCGCCGGGCCAACGGCGTCTCCGTGGTCGAGGTCGACGGCGAGCGGGTCGCCGCCGTCGCGTCCCCGCAGGCCGGCGGCACCGTCGGCCTCGGCGTCTACCACGCCAAGGCCTCGTTCGACGCGATCGAGGTACGCACGCTCGACGAGGTGCCGGCCGACCACCCGACCGAGGCCACCGGCTGCGACTGGAGCCCGCCAGGCGACCCCGACGACGACCAGCCGGTACTGGTGAACCAGAGCGGCTACAACGTCGACCAGGCCAAGCGGTTCACCGCGCCGCTGGCCGAGGACGGCGCCGCGTTCACCGTCGAGGACGCAGCGGGCGCCACGCTGTTCGAGGGGACCGTCGACGGCGGCGTCGGCGACTTCACCGGCTTCCGGCCGGCCGGGACCGGGCCGTATACCGTCACCGTCACCGGCGAGAACGGCACCGCGACCTCCGTGCCGTTCGGCATCGGCGCGGACTGGATCGAGCGGGTCTCCTACCGCAACGCGCTCGGCTTCATGACCGACGTGCGCTGCTACTACGGCGACTTCGCCGCGTTCGTGCACGGCGGCACCGACGGGCAGAACTGCTCGCTGGGCGTGGCCTGGCGCGACTCGCACCAGATGTCCTACGAGCTGCCCACGCTCATCGACCTGTACCTCGCCAACCCGTCGGCGTTCCGGCGCATCACTGACCCCGACGCGGTGTACGAGGGCCTGCCGACCCAGCTGCCCGCGGACACCCCCGAGATCGTCCGGCTCATCCACTGGGCGGTCGAGGTGTACCTCGACGCCGACGTCAACCACACGCTGCTGAAGGAGCAGCTCGCGGCGTTCCTGGCCGCCTACCCGTACTTCGAGGAGTGGATCCCGCGGTCGGTCTACGAGCGCGCCCGCGACCACCTGTTCCCGATCTGGGGCGACGACGCGAAGAACCGGTACGCCTGGCACGACTACACGCCGCACACCGCCGACCTGTTCCAGACCTACACCCAGATCGGCACCGGCAAGGGCGAGTTCCCGGTCGGCCACTCCGTGCTGCCGAACCTGCACATGTACGACGTGGCGTTGCGCGAGGGCCGGTCCGACGCGTCCGCCTACCTGACGGCGGCGCGGAACCAGGCGGCCTGGATCATCGCGAACGTCGACCCCGCCGACCCCGCGATCAGCAAGGGCCAGCGCCAGGGCGAGTACCACCTGATCACCGGCCTGGCCCGGTTCCTGGCGACGCACCCGGACCAGGCGCCGGCCGGCACCGCGGAGTTCGTCGCGGCGTGGGCGCGGGTGGCGGCGGATCGCTCGGACAACCTCTGGGACTTCCGCCGCTACTCCGACCAGCGCTGGACGATCCCGTCGTTCACCGGCGGCGGCGCCGAGGACCCGAACGAGACCGGCAACGTCGCCGGCTTCCCCGCCGCGGCGCTGGCCGCCGCGCAGGTGCTCGGCGACGACCCGCTGGCCGCGCGGCTGCGCGAGATCGCCACCGCCCACGTCGACAACGTCTTCGGCCGCAACCCCACCGGCCGGCACGCCGCGTTCCGCGGTGCCACCGAGGAGTGGGGCTTCGAGGGCGTCGAGCTGGGCTGGTACTCCGAGTACCAGGGCGGCGCGGGCCGGCTGCAGGGCGCGCGCGGCGTGCTCGACGGCAGCCCGAAGAACGCGCACTACCCGTACCACCCGGAGGTCGGCAACATCGGCCACTCCGAGGGCTGGGTCACCTTCAACACCGCCTGGAACGAGGCGCTGGCCTGGCGCGCGGCCGACGCGTCGTCGGTCGCCGTCGTCGACGCGTCCGGCTCGGCGGTCACGGAGATCCCCGCGGGCCGCACGGCCATCGTCCGGCTCACCGCGCCACTGAACCTCGACCCGGCCGCGCTCGACACCGGCGAGGTCCGGGCCGTCGTCGGCGACGGAGACCCGGTCACGCTGACGGTGCGGCAGGACGGCGCCAACGCCACGACGTCGAGCGCGACGCTGGACCCGGCGGCGCTCGGCGCGGCGCCCGGCGACGTCGTCACGGTGTCCTACGGCTACGGCGCCTTCGCCGAGCAGGCCTCGGTCGCGGTCGTGCCGGCGACCGCGACCGACGCCGTCGCCGGACTGCCGACCACCGACCTGCCGTCGCGGGTCGCCGTCGCCGGTGAGGACGTCGTCAGCCTGGACGGGGAGTGGGACTTCCGCACCGACCCGGACGGCGAGTGGGACACCATCACCGTCCCCGGCAACTGGGACGTACACGACCGATACGCGAACCACCGCGGCAAGGCCTGGTACCAGCGCTCGTTCGAGGCGTCCGCCCCGGCCGGCGGCGAACGGGTGCGGCTGGAGTTCGGTGCGGTGTACTGGGACTCGCGGGTGTGGCTCAACGGCCGGCTGCTCGGAGAGCACCACGCCGGCTACACGCCGTTCGGGTTCGACGTCACCGACCTGCTCGCCGACGGCGAGAACGTCGTCACCGTCGAGGCCGACAACCGCTTCGCCCAGGGCGCCTGGTGGCCGTGGGGCGGCATCTCGCGGTCGGTCTCGCTGGTCACCACCGGCGACGTGCGCATCGATCGGCAGACCGTCGTGGCCACCCCCGACCTCGACCTGGGCACCGGGACCGTCACCTCGGCGGTCGTGCTCTCCAACAGCGGCGACACCGACCGCACGGTCACCGTCACCGGCAGGCTCACCGACCCCGATCGCGAGGAGACCCTGCCGGCCGCCGGCGGCGCGCTGACGGCCACGGTCACGGTGCCGGCCGGCGGGACGGCGACCGCGGAGCTGACCGCGCGGCTGGCGGCCGGGTCGTACGAGTTGTGGTCCGTCGACCACCCGGCGCTCTACCGGTTCGAGACGACGCTGGACGGCGCGGCCGGCGGGCACGCCGTCAGCGAGCGGTTCGGCATCCGCAGCGTCGAGATCGACGGCACCTCGATCCTGCTCAACGGCGAGCCCGTCCGGCTGTCCGGCTACAACCGCGTGCAGGACGACCGCGTGTCCGGCAACACCGAGCCGACCGCGCTGGTCCGCCGCGACCTGGACCGGATGAAGGGCGCCGGGGCGAACATGATGCGGCTCAACTGCGTGCCGCAGGCGATCGAGCTGCTCGACTACGCCGACGAAATCGGCCTGCTGCTCATCAGCGAGGTGCCCGTGTGGGGCGGCAACCGCGACATCTCACCGGCCGGGTACGCCTCCATCCAGGCCGAGCTGACCGAGATGGTGCACCGCGACGCCAACCACCCGAGTGTGTTCGCGTACTCCGTCGGCAACGAGATCGCCGCGCACACCCCGGTGGGCCGCGAGTACGACCGGGTGATGGCGCAGTTCGTGCGCGAGCTGGACCCGACCCGCTTCGTCACCCAGGTCAGCAACTCCTACGTCCACGCGCAGCAGCCCGAGGACGACGGCTCGTACTACATGGACTTCGTCAGCATCAACTCCTACGGCGGGTTCACCCAGAACGCCGACCACGCTCACCGGCTGTGGCCGGACAAGCCGATCTTCTTCTCCGAGTACAGCCCGGACAGCTTCACCTTCCCGGTCACGCGCGAGCACCTGGACTTCCGCACCGGAGCCGGATCGCTGACCCCGGCCTTCGCCGACCGGCCCTGGCTGGTCGGGTGGTCGCAGTGGACGTACAACGACTACCGCAGCGACTACGGCGGCTCCTCGCCCAACCAGGTGCGCGGCTGGGGTGTCGCCGACGTGTGGGGCCGGCTGAAGCGGGCGTACACGCAGGTCCAGGCCGCGAACGCCCCGGTCGCCGGGCTCGCGGTGACCGACGGTTCCGGCGGGTCCGGCGGCGCCGGGCCGCGGATCGGCATGCTGTCGCTCACGCCTCGCGGCGACCTGGCGTCGGACGCCCCGGCCTTCACTCTGCGCGGCTACCGGCTGGCCTGGCAGGCCACCGACGCCGCGGGCGACGTGGTCGACGGCCGCCTGCTCGACCTGCCGGACGTCGCGCCGGGCGACCCGGTGCTCCGGCTGCCGGTGCGCTGGACCGACGACGGCACCGCGGTGACCCAGCGGGTGAGTCTGCTCTCGCCCACGGGACACGAGGTGGCGGTCGCGACGGCGGCCGTGCGGGCACCGGCGGCGCCGCACGTGGAGTCGGTCGTCGAGGCGGCCGGCTCGGTGCGGGTCCGCTACGCGACGGTGCCGGGCGCCGACTCGTACCGCGTGACGGCGCGGGTCGACGGCGAGGTCGTCGCCACCGTCGAGACCGTCGAGGCGTTCGCCGACCTCACGGGGCTGCCCGCCGGCGCGCCGGTCGAGGTGGTCGTGGCGGCGGTCAACGGCGCGGGCACGACGGCGGCCGCCGCGGTGACCGCCGAGCCGGCCGGCGCCGAGGCCGGGGCACTGCCTCCGCGGCTGGCCACGGTGGTCCCGGTCGAGTCCGGGCTCGTGCTCGGCTACTCCGACGGGCGTGCCGGAGGCCGTTACGAGGTCGAGGTCACCGACGCCGGCACCGGCGAGGAGGTGCGCCGGTACGAGACCGCTCTGCGGGGCTCGACCCGCGTCGAGCTCGACGGCGGGCGGGCGTACGAGGTGCGGCTGCGCCGCATCGAGGCCGACGGCACGGCCGGAATGTGGAGCGAGCCGCTGGCCGCCACCACGCTGACGGCGCGGTCGGTCCCCGAGCTCACGGCCCACGGCGTGCTGGCCGGCGCCACGACCGCCGGTGTCCGGGTGACGCCGCCCGCGGGCGTCGAGCGGTACCACGTCCGGGTCGCCGGGCCGGGCGCCGCGGGACGCGGCGAGTTCACGGTCGAGCGGGCCGCGGTCGGCCTGCTGCCGATCACCGGCCTCGAGTCCGGCCGGGCCTACACCGTCACCGTCCGGGCCGAGACCGCGACCGGGCTGTCCCGTCCGTGGACGGCGCAGTTCCGCACCGCCTCGGCCGCGGGTGCGCAACCGCCGGCGGCGCCGAGCGGGCTCGCCGTCGACGACGGGGTGCTCAGCTGGGACGCCGTCGACGGCGCGGGCGGCTACCTGGTCACCCGGGCGGCCTGCGGCGCCACGACGACGGCAGCGGTCACCACGGACACGTCGGTCGTGATCGGCCCGGCCGGGCGCAGTGGCGGCAGCTACACGGTGGCGTCGCTGGCCGACGGGCGCATCGGCACGCCGTCCGAGCCGGTCGTCGTCGACGAGCCGCAGAACTGCACCGTCACCGTCACCGTCGGCGACACCGAGCCGCGGCCCGACGGCACCGTCCCGTTCGCCGCGGCGGGCACGTGGTCGGCCAGCAGCCTGCCCGGGCCCGACGGCGCCGGCTCGCTGTACAGCAACACGCGCGGCGACACCGCGACCTGGACGGCGCTGCTGCCCGAGTCCGGCCGGTACGAGGTGCAGGCCTGGTTCCCGGCCGACGCCAACACCACGACCAACGCCCGGTTCGCCGTCACGCACCCGGGCGGGACCGCCGAGGTCACCGTCGACCAGAAGGCCCAGGGCGGCTCGTGGGTGCCGCTCGGCACCTGGGAGTTCGCCACCGGTACCGGCGCCACGGTCGTGCTCACGGCCGTATCCGGCGGCTACACCCGCGCGTCCGCCGTCCGCTTCGTCCCCGTCCCGTGAGCTCGAGGAGACTCCCATGACCAGACTCCGCAGGCTCGCCGTCCCGGTGACCGTGGCCGCCCTCGCGGCCGCCGGCCTCACCGTCGGGCCGGCCGCCGCCGACGACGAATGGCTGTTCGCCGACGACTTCTCCGCCGGCATGAGCGGCTGGCGGGCCGTAACCGGCGCGCTGGACGAGTGGACCGTGGGCGGCACCGAGTTCAGCTACACCACCGTCGACACGATCACGGAGGCCTCGGGCCGCTACATCACGCCGGACCCGGCCGTCGTGCTGCCGGAGCAGTACGAGATCCGGGTGCGGGCGCGCATCGACGCCTTCGGCGCCGCCGACGCCGTGCCGCTCAATGTGTTGACCGACTGGACGGACACCTCCGGACCCCGGTCGGGCAACGTGTCGCTGCAGGTGGCCGGCCTGTCCACCATCCGCATGGCCCGGCCGATCGGCGCCGCCGAATGCGTCGGATCCGCTCCCGCACTGGAGACCGGGGAGTGGTTCGACGTCACGATGCGGCGGGCGGGCGGCATCCTCGCGGTCGAGGTCGACGGCGAGAGGGTGGCGGCGGTCCGGGCCGGCGGCACCGGCGGCAGCATTGGCCTGGGCGTGTACCGGTCCCGCACGTCCATCGCCTCGATCGCCGTCTACCCGCTGACCGAGGTGCCCGACGACCACCCGGCCCAGCCCACCGGCTGCGACTGGACCGGCCCCGGGACACCGGGCGAGGCACAACCGGTCATCCTCAACCAGAGCGGCTTCAACACCGGCCTGCCGAAGCGGTTCACCGCGCCGAAGGCCGAGGACGGCGCCACGTTCACCGTCGTCGACTCGTCCGGGGCGGAACGGTTCGCCGGGACGGTGACAGGCGGGATCGGCGACTTCAGCGACTTCCGGCCGCCCGCCGGCGAGGGCGACTACCGCGTGCTCGTCTCGGGTGCCGCGGGGGAGGGCGAGTCGGTGCCGTTCGGCATCGGCCCGGCCTGGATCGAGCGGGTGTCCTACGAGAACGCCCTCGCCTTCATGACGGGATCGCGCTGCTACTTCGGCAACGCCGCAGCCTCCGACGTGGGCTGGCACACGCCCCGATGCCGGTGGAGCGTCATGTGGCGCGACGGCGACACCTACTCGTTCGAGGTGCCCACGCTCATCGACCTGTTCTCGGCCAACCCGAGCGCGTTCGAAGGGCTGCGCTTCGACGACGCCGTCTACGCCGGCATGGCCTACGAGCTGCCCGCCGACACCCCCGAGGTGGTGCGGCTGATCGCCTGGGGCGTCGACCGGATGCTGGCGCACGACGTCAACCACACGCTCTGGAAGGAGCAGCTGGCCGCGTTCCTGCGCGCCTACCCGGACCTGGCCGAGTGGATCCCCGCCCAGATGTACGAGGACGCCCGCGACTACCTGTTCCCGCTGTGGGGGCACGCGCCGCACGACCGGTTCACGTCCGCCTACGACTACACCCCGCACACCGCCGACCTCTTCCAGACCTACACGCAGGTCGGCACCGGCAAGGGCGAGCTCCCGCCCGGCCACTCGATCCGGGCGAACCTCGACATGTACGACGTGGCGCTGCGCGAGGGCCGGGACGACGCGCCGGCGTACCTCGACGCCGCCCGGCGCAACGCCGCCTGGATCGTCGAGAACCTCGACTGGACCGACCCCCGCACCACCAAGGGCCAGCGGATGTCCGAGCACGTGACCGTGACGGCGCTGGTCGACTTCCTGCGCCGGCACCCGTCCGAGGCGCCGGCCGGGACGGAGGCGAAGATCGCGGACTGGGCCGCGGTGGCCGTCGGGCGGTCGGACAACCTCTGGGACTTCCGCAAGTACTCCGACGACCGGTGGACCATCCCGTCGTTCGCCGGTGGCGGCGCCGGCGACCCCAACGAGACCGGCAACATCGCCGGCCTCGCCGCGCCGGCCCTGGCCGCGGCGAGCGTGGTGGACGACCCGGCGCTGGCGGGGCGGCTGCGCGAGATCGCCGTCGCCGCCGTCGACAACGTCTTCGGCCGCAACCCGACCGGCCGGCACGCGTCGTACCGTGCGGCGACGACGCAGTGGGGCTTCGAGGGCGCCGAGCTCGGCTGGTTCAGCGAGTACCAGGGCGGCGCCGGGCTGCTGCAGGGGGTGCCCGGCGTGCTGGACGGGTCGCCGAAGAACGCGCACTTCCCCTACGCCCCCGGCGTCGGCAACATCGGGCACAGCGAGGGCTGGGTGGCGTTCAACACCGCCTGGAACGAGTCGCTCGCCTGGCTGGCCGACGCCGAGACGTCGCTGCGGGTGGTGGACGGCGCGGTCGAGCTGACCGCACCGCTGGACCTCGACACGACGGCGCTGGACAGCGCGACGGTGCAGGTGCGGGTCGGCTCCGGCGCGCCGGTGGAGCTGCCGGTCCAGCAGGTCTCGGCGTCGTCGTCGGTGTTCCGCGGTTCCCTCGACACCGACGCGCTGGGCGCCTCGCCCGGCGACGTCGTGACGGTGACGTACGGGCTGGGCTCCTTCACCCGGACGGCGACGATGACCGTCGTGGCCGCCGACGCCTGCCCGGACGGCCACCCCGACGGGGTGACGGTGAGCTTCGGCGGCGTCGACTCGGGCGTGGCGAACCACGACGGCGGCGACGGCTGCACCTTCCTCGACGCGGTCGACGCGCGGGGGCCGTTCGCCGACCACGGCGCACTGGTCCGGGCGGTCCGCGACACCGCGGTGGCGTGGCGCGACGCGGGCCTGCTGAGCCGAGACGAGAGCCAGGCGCTGCTCACCGCGGCGGCCCGGTCGGAGGCCCTGTGAGCGACCTGATCGAGACCGCCCGGGCCGTCGCGGACCGGACCGCCGTCTGCCCGGTCACCATCTGGGGCTACGGCATCGGCGGGACGCTGTCCGGGCTGGTCCGGGCGTCGGCGGTGCTCGGCGAGCCGGCCCACGCCGACCGGGTGGCGGAGCTGGTCGAGCCGGCGCTGAGCGCGGCGCCGGACCCGGCCGACCACCTGATCCCGGTGGAGGCGCTGCTGGCACTGCGCGATGCCCGCCCGTCGGCCGCCGTCGACGCCGCCTGCTCGCGGTGGGTGTCCGCGGTGTTGGGCGCGCCCGAGGCCTGGCCGGGCGGCCCACGGGTGCACCGGCCCGACCTCGAGCCGTGGTCGACGACGCTCTGGGTCGACTGCATGCACACCGACGGGCCGGGGCTGGCGGCGCTGGGCCGGCCGGCCGAGGCGGTCGCGTACGCGCGGGCGTACGCGGCGGTGCTGCAGCGCGACGACGGCCTGTTCCACCATGGGTACGACGTCGCGGCCCGGCGCGGCAACGGCGTCGCCTGGGGCCGCGGGCAGGCGTGGGCGCTGTTCGGGCTGGTCGACACGCTGCACGCCGTTCCGGATGCCGAACTGGCGGCCCGGCTGGACCGGCTGGTCACGGCACTGGCGTCCCACGAGGACGGCGGCCGCTGGCACACCGTCGTCGACGACCCCGGCTCGCCGGTCGAGCACAGCGTCGCCGCGTACGTGGCCTGGGGGCTGCGGCGGGCGGTGCGTCACGGGCTGGCCGACGCCTCGTACACGGCCGTGGCCGACCGGGCCTTCGCCGCTACCGTGGGGGCGCTCGACGACGGCGCGCTGGTCGTGTCCGAGGCCACGCCGGTGGGCGACCACCAGAACTACGTGCGCCGGGCCACCGGGGTGTTCCCGTGGGGCCAGGCGCCGGTTCTGCACGCCGTGCTGGACCGCATCGAGGAGGAGCAGCACCGATGAAGGTCCAGACGGTCGAGACGTTCGTCCTGAACGCGGCGCCCGAGGAGGTCTACTGGGGCGCCCGCACCTGGAGCGCCGACCACGGCCGCCCGCTGGTCGAGTACCCGCCGGCGGCCCGGCGCCGCTACGTCTACAGCGACACCATCGACACCGTGCTGGTGAAGGTGACGACGTCCGACGGCGTCACCGGCTGGGGCGAGGCGAAGGCGCCGGTGGGCGGGCGGGCGACCGCCGCGATCATCGACGACCTGCTCGCGCCGCTGGTGCTGGGGAGCGGCCTGGTCGAGCTCACCGCCACCTGGGAGCGGATGTACGCCGGCATGCGGGTGCGCGGCCACGACTCCGGGTTCTGGCTCGAGGCGCTGGCCGGCGTCGACATCGCGCTCTGGGACGCCTGGGCGCGCACGGTCGAGCGACCGCTCTGGGCCCTGCTCGGCGGCCGGTTCCGCGACGCCGTCCCGGTGTACGCGTCGGGCGTGCCGGCTGGGTCGGCCGACGACGCCGGCCAGGAGGTCGTGCGGGCCGAGGCCGAGCGGCTGCGCTCGCGCGGGTTCCGCGCGGTGAAGGTCGCCATCGGGGTGTCGCCCGAGGACGACATCGCCTCCGTGAGCACCGTGCGGTCGGTGTTCGGGCCGTCGGCCTCGGTGTTCGCCGACGCCGCGGGCCAGTACGAGCTGCCGCAGGCGCTGCGCGTGGGGCGGGCCCTGCAGGAGCTGGGCGCCGGGTTCTTCGAGATGCCGCTGCCGCCGGAGGACATCCAGGGCTACGCCCGGCTGGCGGCGGCGCTGGACGTGCCGCTGGCCCTGGACAGCCTCGCGACCCGGCACCGGGCGCTGGCGTTCCTGCGGGCCGACGCCCTGCACGTCCTGCAGCCCGACGTCTGCCGGGCCGGCGGCGTCACCGAGACCATGCGCATCGCCGCCCTCGCCGACGCGTTCGGCGCCCAGGCGACGCCGCACGTCAGCATCGGCTCGCCCATCCACGTGGCGGCGAGCGTGCAGTGCGCGGCGGCGATGCCGAACTTCGCGATCATGGAGTACTGGATCGGCAGCAACCCGCTGGCCGTGGTCGCGGCCGATGCGCTCACGCCGTCGGAGTCCGCCATCGCCGTCCCGTCGGGCCCCGGGCTCGGCATCACGGTCGACGAGGACGCCGTCCGGCGGCTGGCCTCGTGACGGTCGGCGCCTGGACGACCGCGACGGCGTTGCTCGACGAGGTCCGGCTGGCCGATGTGACGGTGCGGATGGTCGTCCGGCCCAGCATCGGCGGCGACGGGGTGCGGCTGCGGCTGTCGAACGTGTTCGGGACGGCGCCGGTGACGTTCTCAGCGGTGACGGCCGGCTCGCGCGAGGTGACGTTCGGCGGCGGCGCCGGTGCGGTGACCGTGGCCGCCGGCGGGTTCGCGGTGAGCGACCCGGTGCCGTCGTTCGCGGTGACGGGCGGCACGGACGTGGTGGTCGGCCTGCGGGTCGTGGGCGTGGTGGAGACCGTGACGGGTCACCTGCGGTCCTCGCAGACGACGACCGTCACCACGGCCGGCGGCTCCTCCGACGAGGTGCTGCACTGGTTCTTCCTCGACCGGCTGACGCTGGACCGGCCCGAGGCCGACGGCGCCGTCGTGGTGGTCGGCGACTCGCTCACCGACAGCGACGGCGGCGTGCCGGACCGGAACCTGCGCTGGCCGGACCGCGTGGCGGCGGCGCTGCGGTCATCGGCCGGCGGGCTGCCGTTCGCGCTGCTCAACGCCGGCATGGCCGGCAACCGCGTCACGGTCGACGGCTTCGGCCCGTCGCTGCTGGTGCGGCTGGACCGCGACGCGCTGACCCAGCCGGGCGTGCACACCCTCATGCTGTTCGAGGGCATCAACGACCTCTCCCGCGGCGTGACGGCGGCCGGGCAGCTCATCGCGGCCTACGACGAGGTCATCGCCCGAGCCCGGGCCCGCGGCCTCGCCGTTCTGGCCGCCACCATGACCCCGTTCCACGGCGCCGAGGAGTGGACGCCGGAGCGCGAGGAGATCCGGCAGGCGGCCAACGCCCACCTGCGCACGGCCGCCGACCTGGACGCCGTCGCCGACTTCGACGCCGCCCTGCGCGACCCGGCCCGCCCGGACCGGCTGCGGCCCGAGTACGACTCCGGTGACCACCTGCACCTCACTGACGCCGGCCGCGCCCGCCTCGCCGAGGCCGCCCTCCCCGTACTGTGCGGCCTGACCCCCGCCCCAACATCGCGTTGATGGGGCGGGCAGCGCCGCTTCGCCTGGGTGAGGCGACCCGAGATGCGGTCAGGCGCGCAGGTTGATCAGCGTCGGGCCGGTGCGGGTGCCGTCGGAGCGGGAGAGGGCGACGACGCAATGGCCGGCGGGGATGCGGGTGACGATGTCGGACACCGTCCAGCGCGGCCGCTCGACCCGGCGCAGGTTGGTGCCCTTGGTGACGCCCCAGTTGCGCGTCTCGCCGTCGGAGCGGTTCCAGCCGCCGCGGCTGTCGCGGGAGCTGCCGCTGGTGCGGGCCAGACCGGACGCCTCGCCCTGGCTGTAGCTGATCTCGGCCACCCAGTGGTCGCCGAACCAGTCGGAGAACACCTTGGCGTCGACGGGGTCGATGCCGCCGAACACCGCCTTGCACCCGACCGAGCCGAACACCGTCGCGCGTACCTGGACGGGGAAGTCGCTGATGGTCTGGGCCAGCAGGATGAGCCCGGCGTTGTTGGAGCGCAGCTTCTGCACGCCCCGGGCGACGTAGTCGTCGACGAAGCGGCCGGCCTCGTCGATGGCGAGCGCCTTGAAGATGTTGCGGTTGGTGTCGGGCGCGGACGTGACCTGCACGAACTGCGACACGACCAGGCGGGCGAGGATGCGGGTGGCGTCGGGGAACTCGGCCTCGGGCAGCGACACCCGCACGCGCGTCGGCTTGTTGATGTCGTGCATGCGGAAGGTGTTGTCGCGGTCGAACAGCTCCATGAGCCGCGGCCGCGCCAGCAGCTGGAACCGCTCGACCAGCGACGCGGCGGGGTCGGCGTTGCGGGTGGCCTGGTCGCGGCGGCTGTCGAGCAGCGCCTTGGCCTCTTTGCCCTCGGCCCCGCGCAGGCTGGCCTTGACCTGGTCGGTCATGCCCTGCTCGGAGCGCAGCAGCGCCAGCATCTCGCGGATCTTGGGCCAGCGACCGAACGCCAGGTGGAACGGCGCCAGGCACGCGTAGAGCGCGTTGCGCGAGCCGTCCATGAAGTAGGCCATGTCGTCGGTGACGTACGGGGGCAGCATGGCGCTGGCGAGGCGGTCGGCCGCGGTGTCGGGGTGCTGGGTGCCGCCGTAGAGGTCGAACCCGGTGGTCGGTTCGAGCGGGTCGATGGTGACGTCGAACCAGCCCTCGTGCGCGAAGTCGTCGCCCTTGGGGTCGACCACGACGACGCTGGCCTGCCCGGCCAGCGCCGACAGCGACAGGTGCTCGACGATGGGCAGCGCGAAGCCGCGCGTCTTGCCCGACCCCGGCGGCCCGATGACCAGCAGGGACGTCCGCAGCACGTCGTGGTCGATGCCGAAGTCCTGGGTCATGACGGTGTCGGCGTGCGGGTCCTGGACGGTGCGGCCGAGCCGGACCTGGCCGGCCGCGAGGTTGTGCTTGGCGATGCGCGGCACCGGGAGGTCGTGCAGCGCGGACGGGTGCGAGAGGGCGGCCGGGCCGTAGCGCACGATCTCGTCAGCGAGCTGGGCGAGCGCATACGGGTCCTCGGCCCGGGTGTCGAGCGCCCAGCTGATGCGCGCGGCGTCGACGTCGGAGAGCCGGCCGTCCTGGACCAGCCGGTCCATGGCGACGGCGGCGTCGGGATGGGCGTCGCGCAGCACGTCCCAGGGGGTGTCGCCGCGGCGGCGTCGTCGGATCGGCATGGGGGCTCCTACGCGTTCTTCCGCAGATAGGCGTCGAGCTTCTTGATGCGTGCCGCCAGCGCCGGGTGGGTGCTGAACAGCCGTGCCCGCAGCACGAAGTTGCGGCGGTCGTCGTCCATGCCCTGGCGCAGCCAGTCCTCGAACACCTCGATGAGCGCGTGGCCGTAGCCGAGGTTGGCGGCGACGCGGTCGGCGCGGTACTCGCTGCGCCGGGCCAGCCACGGCAGGATCACCGGCGTCAGCAGCACCAGCGCCACCGTCGGCGGGGCCCACGTCTGGCCGGACTGCACCGCCGTCGCCATGAGCACCGACACGAAGAACACCACGAACAGGATGAGCGACCAGGTGATGACCTTGGCGATGAACGAGGCCAGCGCCGGCATGCGCGCCACCACGGCGAAGATGGTCGAGAACAGCACGACCACGATGCGCAGCACCAGCCGCAGCACGCGGGTGAGCAGCCTGGCCGGCACGGAGTACCAGTAGGTCAGCAGGTTGCTCCACGCGTGCCCGCCGAGGTGGTGGCCCAGCTCGTGCGCCAGCACCGCGGCCAGGTGGTGGTGCGGCATGGCCTCGAGCGTCTTGCGGGTGACGGTGACGATGTGCCCGGACGCGGCGTAGGCGTTGAGGGCGTCGCTGTCCTCGATGAACAACTGGTACTTGCCGCCGTCGCGGCCCGCGGCGCGGTTGACCTCGTGCCAGGCGTGCTCGATGCGATCGCGCTCGCTGGGCGTCGGCCGGCGGGCGCGCAGCATGAACCGGGCCACGCCGACCTCGACCGGCCGGTAGAAGATGAGCACGCCGCTGAGCAGCCACAGCACCATGACGAGGATCGGCACGACGGTGGTGTTGCCGACCAGCGCGCCGATGCCCAGCCCGCCCAGGCCCACCACCGTCAGGCTGAAGAGGAACCACGGCAGCCCCAGCACCAGCGAGGCCAGCGTGGAGAGGTCGGCCGTGCGCCGGTGCTTCAGCGGGCGCGGCGTGGTGGCCTGGGCCGACCAGCGCCCGCGCAGCCCGGTGGCCGGGGGTGGTTCGGGGTCGTCGAAGCCGCCCGGGGGCCCGGTGGGGCGCACGCCGGACGTACGGCCGTCGTCGCTCATCGCCGCCTCCGATGAACTCGTCCTGGGTGACTGCCGCGGCCCGGGGATGGCCGCGCACCTGTGAAAGTCACCATAACCGCTGGCTGTGACAGTGTCAGTCAAGATCGTGAGCGGTGGACGGCCGGGCGCCATAGGGTCGACCTGTGGGGGGCCGCGCACGCCGGCGGCGACTGGGGGCCGCAGGCTCCCACGAGCCGTCGGCCGATCGTGCGCGGGAGACCGCGGGCCGACCGTGCGCGGCCCCCACGTAAGGATCGAATGGTGTCTCAGATCCACGAGCTGACCGGGCTGGAGCTGGCCGCGGCCGTCCGCAAGGGCGAGGCGTCGCCGTCGGAGGTCGTCGAGCACACGCTCGAGCGGGCCGAACGCCTCGACCCGTCCATCGGCGCCTTCGTCACCCTGACCCCGGACCTCGCCCGCGAGCAGGCCGCCGAGGCGGAGTTGTTGCTCGGCCGGGCCCGCTCCGGCGACGAGCTGCCGCCGTTCCTGGGCGTGCCGTGCCCGGTCAAGGACCTCGCCATGGTGGCCGGCGTGCCGTTCCGCTCCGGCAGCGCGGCCCTCGGCGACTTCGTCGCGCCCGCCGACGACGGCGTCGTCACGCTGCTGCGCCAGGCCGGGACGCTCATGGTCGGCAAGACGAACACGCCGGAGTTCGGCCTGCCGCCGTACACCGAGCCCGACATCGCGCCGCCGGCCCGCACACCCTGGGACCTCTCGCGCTCGGCGGGCGGCTCCAGCGGCGGGTCCGCGGCGGCGGTCGCGGCCGGCATCGCGCCCGTCGCGCACGGCAGCGACGGCGGCGGCTCGATCCGCATCCCGGCCAGCGCCTGCGGACTGGTCGGGCTCAAGCCCACCCGCGGCCGCGTCAGCCCCGGCCCGTACCGTCCCGAGGGCGCCGGGCTGGCGACGAACGGCGTCCTCACCCGCGACGTCCGCGACACCGCGGCACTGCTCGACGTGCTGTCGCACCACTGGCCCGGTGACCTGCACGTGCTGGCGCCGCCGCGCACCACGTTCCTCGACGCGTGCGAGCGCGAGCCCGGCCCGCTGCGCATCGGCCTGCTGACCACCCCGGTCATCTCCGCCGGCGCCCCCGTCGACGACGCGTGCCTGGGTGCCGCGGTGCGGACGGCGCGGCTGCTCGAGGACCTCGGGCACCGGGTCGAGCCGGCCGCCGTCCCGTTCGAGGCGGAGCGCTGGGACTCCTTCGAGTCGATCTGGTCGGTGCTGGCGCTCAGCGCCCCGATCCCGCCGGAGCACGAGCCGCTGCTCCTCCCGTTGACGCGCTGGCTGCGCGAGAAGGGCCGGTCGGTCAGCGGCATCGAGTTCGCGTCGGCGCTCGGCCTGATCCAGACGACGACGCGCGAGGCGGCGGCGACGTGGGCGGCCTACGACGTCATCCTGAGCCCGACCCTGGCCCAGCTGCCCGCGCCGGTCGGCTCGCAGCGCGACGACGCCGACCCCGCCGGCGACTTCGCCCGGCAGATGGCGTTCACGCCGTGGACCAGCGTCTGGAACCTCACCGGCTGGCCGGCCATCAGCCTGCCGCTCGAGTGGGCCTACGGCGACCGCGGG
Source organism: Jiangella mangrovi (assembly GCF_014204975.1). Taxonomy (NCBI): domain Bacteria; kingdom Bacillati; phylum Actinomycetota; class Actinomycetes; order Jiangellales; family Jiangellaceae; genus Jiangella; species Jiangella mangrovi. The sequence continues at coordinate 229,459 of NZ_JACHMM010000001.1, read as the reverse complement.
ATCCTGCCGGTGGGCGTCATGCTCGGCGGGATGCACGGCGCCGAAGAGACGCTGCTGTCGCTGGCCGCGCAGCTCGAGGCGGCCCGGCCGTGGCGCGACCGGAGGCCGTCGACGTGGTGAGTTTCGGCTACTTCCTGGTCCCGGACGCGTCCCAGCCGCTGCTGGACGTCGCTCGCTCCGTCGAGTCGCTCGGGCTCGAGTACGTCGGCATCCAGGACCACCCGTACCAGCGCCGGTTCGTCGACACCGTCGCGTTGTCCGGGGCGATCCTTGCCGCGACGTCGTCGTTGCGGGTCTTCCCCGACGTCGCCTGCCTGCCGCTGCGCCCGCCCGGAGTCCTGGCCAAGACGGCCGCGTCGCTCGACGTGCTGTCGGGCGGACGGTTCGAGCTGGGGCTGGGCGCCGGGGCGTTCTGGGACGCGATCGAGGGCTACGGCGGGCAGCGGCGGACGCCCGGCGAGGCCCTGGCGGCGCTCGGCGAGGCCGTCGAGGTGATCCGGATGCTCTGGAGCGGCGACCGGGGCCTGCGGTTCGAGGGCGCGCACTACCACCTGCGCGGCGTGCACTCGGGTCCGCTGCCGGCGCACGACATCGGCATCTGGATCGGGGCCTACCAGCCGCGGGCACTGGCTCTGACCGGCCGCGTGGCCGACGGCTGGGTCCCGTCGATGTCCGCTCAGGTGGCGGCTCGGCTGCCGGAACTGAACGACCGCGTCGACGACGGTGCCGTGTCGGCCGGCCGCGACCCCTCGGCGGTGAGGCGCGTCTTCAACGTCGGCGGCACGATCACGGACGGCTCGTCCGAGGGCTACCTCAACGGCCCGGTCCCGCAGTGGGTCGACGAGCTGAGCGCCCTGGTCACGGAGCACCGCGCCGACGTCCTGGTCTTCGGCGGCCCGCCGTCCCAGCTGCGCACCTTCGCCGAGGAAGTCGTCCCCGCCGTCCGCGCCGCCACGCCATGATCATCAAAGAAAAGGGTCGCCCTGGCAGCCCGTTTCTTTGATGATCATGGGCGAGGGGTCACCAGGTGCCGAGAGTCAGAGTCTCGTCGGGCTGGGGAGCGGGGAGCGTGAGCGTCGTCGACCCGCCGTCGGGCCAGGTGATGGTGGCCTCGTCGCCGTCAGCCGCCACCGCGACCGAAGGCGCGTCCGCCACCGCCGCCGGGTCGGCGGACAGAACGATGACGGCGGCGTAGAGGCGGCCGTACGAGGCGGGGCCGGGGGTCGCGGCCCAGGGCCAGGCGGACCAGTGGCCCAGCGGGTGGGCTCCGGCCGACGGCTCGACCCCGGTTGCCGAGACGTCGCCGACACCGATGACCAGGCTGGTCAGGCCCTCGTCGGCGACCACCTGCGCAGCCGCAGCGGACGCCGTCGGCGCCGCATCGTCCGACGCGATCGACCAGCCGCCGAACCGGAGCACCCACGGGCCGGGGTCGGCCTCCCACACCCCGTCCGGGTCGTCGGCGAGGTCGACGGGGTCGAGCCGGGCCAGCCGCACCTCCAGGGCGCCGCGCACCGCTGACGCCGTCGTCAGCCAGGGGCCTGTCCGGAACGCGTCGGCGTCGCCCACCGTCGGCGACGGCGAGGTCTCGCGCCAGTGCGCCCGCGCCCGCGACGCGAGCACGTCACCCACCCCGTTCGCAGCCACGGAGAACCGGCGGAGCGGGCTGCGGTGGCTCGGCCGGCCGCCCTCGTCCAACAGCGCGATGTGGGACTCGCCGGGATGCGCCACCCCCTCGCGCGACAGCGACGGCGCCGCGTGGGTCGCGTACCCGTGCCGCGCGTAGAAGGCGACGTCATCGGCGACGCGAGGTCCGTAGACGTGGTCGCTGCCGTGGTTGACCAGCCGCACCACGCCGTCCGCCGTCGTCCCCGACAGCAGCCAGCCCGCCGCGGGCACCGGCACCGACACGTCCCGGGTCTCCACGACCAACGGCTGCTCGCCAGCCGTCCACACCGGGTGCGACGGCGGCAGCAGCAGGCCGGCGAACCCCTTGCTGGACCAGTACGGCGACCCGGCGCCCGTGTACAGCTGCCGGATCGGCGGGAACGCGCCCCGCCAGCCGATCGGCTGCAGCCCGGCGTCGTCCACCGCGCCGGACGACACGAACCAGCGCAGCACCCCGCTGGCCAGCCGCCGCGTCCGTCCCGGCGGCAGCGGCGTCGCGTCGAACAGCGCGCCGGTCCAGAACGGGCCGAGCATGGCGTAGCGGTAGGTCAGCGACCGCCCCTGCAGGACCGGCGCCCCCGACGGCGCGACGAAGTGCTGGGCGTCCTCGAGGTAGCGCCGCAGCCGCTCGCGGTACGACGACGGCGCCTCCGTCCCGGCGATCCGATGGAACCACAGCGGGTACACCTGCAGCGCCCAGCTGCTGTAGTAGTCGAAGTGGCGCAGCCCGACGGGCGGCGTGCCGCCGTCGGAGTACCAGCCGTCGCCGGCGTAGAAGCCCTCGTGGACGGCGAGGTTCCGCTCGATCTCGTCCTTGCGCCAGGGCCCGCCGACGGAGCGCAGGAACGCCTCGACGACGTTCTGGAACCAGACCCAGTTGTTGGTGTGGGCGAACGTCCCGAGGATCTCGGCCATCCAGTCGACGACGGTCTCCTGGATGCGCGCGGGGAGGCGGTCCCAGAGCCAGGGCCGGGTCTCGTGCAGCGCGATGGCGATGGACGCCGCCTCGACCTTGGCCTGGCCGCGCTCGCCGAACCGGGGCCAGCGCTCGGGCGACGACGGGTCGGTGCCGGCCGCGAGCCCCTCGGCGTACCAGTCGAGGAACCCGTGCGGGTCCTTGCCGCCGGCCCCGCCGACCCGGAACCCGGCCAGCAGGAACGAGCGCGCGAACGCCTCCATGCGGTCGCTCCAGCGGCCGCTCGCGCCGGACGGCCCGGGCAGCGCGATCAGCGCGTGCCGCGGTGACGCGTAGGGCCGCAGTGCCAGCAGCTTGTGGTCGGCGACCGCCTCCCAGTGGTCGCGGGTCCACCCGGTGTGCGGCGAGCGGGCATGGTCGTCGGCGGGCAGATCCAGCATCGGGCGTCCTCCCGGGGGACGGCGGATAGCGTTTTCCCGCGACTGTTGACACGGCGATTGAAACCATACAACACTCATAATATGGACGATGGAGTCACATTGCAGGCAACAGCTCCCACATTGCTGACGCGACGTGCCGTGATGGGCATGCTCGTCGGCGCCGCGGTCCTTCCGCCGGTCCTGGGAGCCTTCGGTCAGCCGGCGCACGCCGCCCCGGCCACGACGGCGGACGATCCGACCGTCCTCACCGACGCACTGCGTCGCACCGAGAAGCCGAACCTCGCCTTCCGGCAGGTCGCCCAGCTGTCCAACGACAACTACCGGGTGACCTTCCACGAGGCCACCTGGGACGGCGGGCGCAGCTACGTCCGCGACCTCGAGCTCCGGACGGACGACGGCTGGGTCGCCGTCACCGACCCGGAGCGCCGCTTCGACGAGCAGTGGGTGGTGCTCACCGGCACCGAGCGGCCCAGCCCGCGCTACTACTACAGCTCCGCGACGTCGAACTGGGTCGCCTTCGACGGCCTGCGCCAGCTCGGCCCGCGCACCGTCGAGCTCACGTCGGCCCTGCCCGGGGTCTGCGACCTCACGGTGCGCTGGTCGCTGGACCGGGAGCACCCGGAGATCCACCACACCGTCACCGCCCAGCAGGCCGGGCACTTCATCGTCGGCTACCAGAGCCTCGACACCGGCACCCCCGACGACGCCGAGGAGGTGCTGTGCGGGATCCGCCAGCACGCCCGCGTCATCGGCAGCCCCGAGGCGCTGAGCAGCTGGGAGCTGTTCGCCCCGATGAGCCTGGTGCAGCGGACCATCGCCGGGCGGACCGTCACGTCCGGCGTCTACATCCCAAGCGACGTCATCGCCTACGAGCACGAGCGCGATCTCGGCCCCTACCGGCAGCCGTTCGGGATGAGCCTGCTCAACGACGAGGCGCACGTGCAGCCCGTCGCCTACGCGCCGCAGGCCGGCGACCGGTCGCTGCTCGAGCCGGGCCAGAGCCTCGGCTACGCGTTCGGCGTGCAGGCGCACGCGGGCGTCCTCTACGACGCCTACGTGGCGTTGTGCCGTGGCGAGTACGGCCTGACGGCGTACCGCGAGAACGTGTACGACACCTCGCTGACGCAGACCGCGTTCAACATCATGAACCTGGTCGGCATCGAGCCCGACGGCGACGACAGCGAGACGTTCGTGCCGTCGTTCTCCGGCTGGTGGAACCGGGCCAAGGGCTTCGCCGACTCCGAGAACGACCAGGCCGTGCGGACCGCCGTCGCCGGCGTTCTGTTGTCGGCGAACTACCTGCTCTCGCCGCCGGACCGGGCCGGCGACTTCTACGACCGCCGGGCCCGGCAGATGATGGAGTACCACGTCTCGCGGCGCAGCCACGGGCACACGCCGATCATCGGCCGCGACGTCTACAACGACTCGTCGGCGACGGTGTACGGGCTGGGCGGTGTCGCCGTCGACGCCAACACGCTCGTCCCGCTGTACCGGCAGACCCGCGGGCAGAACGCGGCGCTGCACAAGCTGGCGCTCGACACCATCAAGGCGCCGCCGTTCCGCGACACCCGCACGCCGTGGAACAACGCCCTGCAGGCCTACGTGCTGACCGGCGACGAGGGCTGGCTGGCCGAGGCGAAGGCGCTGGCACGGCGCTACCTGCGCGACCAGATCCTGACCCCGTACTCCAACAACCAGGGCGACGGCGTCTTCGTCTTCACCTACTCGCGGCACTGGCTCGAGCTGTTCGTCATGTACGAGCTGACCGGCGAGCGCGACTTCCTCGACGCCGCCTACCGCGAGGTGCAGCGCTTCGTCACCCAGACGATGGTGCGCCCGGTGCCCGACGGCACCATCGAGGCGCCGACGCCGTACATGATCAACATGCAGTTCGACGACTGGAACGGCCACCTGCTGCCGGACTACCCGCTCGACGACATCGAGGCGGAGGAGGTGCCGGCCTGGTACGTCTCCACGACCGGCCAGACCATCGAGCAGCTGATCACGTACCGCATCCAGGAGCCGAAGCCGCACCCCGGCGGAGGCATGGTGCTCAACAACATCTGGGCGCCGTTCCTGCTGCGCCTGGCGCACGATGCCGGCGACGACTTCCTGGCCGACTTCGCGCACAACCTCGTCATCGGCCGCTTCACCAACTACCCCGGCTACTACAACCGGCAGTTCAGCGCCCAGCACCTGAAGCCGGACTTCCCGCTGGTCGGCCCGCCCGGCGAGAGCTGCATCTACTACCACCACGCGCCGGCCCAGCTCGGCCTGACGCTGGACTACCTGTTCAGCGAGCACTACGTCCGCTCGAACGGGCGCATCAGCTTCCCGCGCCAGTTCGAGTGCGACTTCGTGTTCTTCAAGTTCAGCACCTACGGCCACGAGCCCGGCACGTTCTTCGGCGAGGACGGCGTCTGGCCGTACCTCCCCGAGGGCATCGTCGACGTCGACCACCCGCAGCTGAACTGGCTGACCGGCGTCGGCAACGACTCGCTGTACCTGTCGCTGACGAACTCGCGCGACGCCCAGGTGGCGGCCACCGTGACGTTCGACCAGCAGCTCACCGGCATCGACCCCCGCAAGCGCTACGACGTCCAGGTGCTCATGGACAACGGGCGCTGGAAGCACTACCGGCTGGCGGACGGGAGGCTGCCGGTGACGGTGTCGGCGCGGGGCCACACGGTGGCGATCGTCCGCGGCGCCGGCCGGCCCGCTCCGTGGCACTGGCTGCCGGAGTCGGAGGACCGCGGCGCCGTCAGCTACGCGTTCGACGACGCACTGCCCGGCGCCGAGGGCGGCCTCACCCGCGGCATGCTGCTGGTCCGCCCGGACCGCTCGGCCGTCGACGCCTACGTGCAGAGCGACTCCGTCGAGGCGGCGACGCTCGCGTACTGGGTCAACGGCGGGCCGGAGCAGACCATCGCGGACAAGCCGTACCCGAACGAGTGGACGGTCCCGCTGTCGGCCCTGACCGACACGTTCGCCTACGAGGTGCGCACGCCGTCGGCGACGTCGCAGCGCCGCACGCTGCGGCTGCCGTCGTCGCTCACGGGTGTGGCTTCGGCGGGTGCGGGTGCGTTCGGGGCGCTGTCGGCGCAGGCCACGGCCTCGCCGGGGGACGAGCTGACGGTAGGGGTGCGGCTGACGGCGGCACCGGCGGCCGGGCTGGCGGGCGTGTCGGTGGCGATCGATGTGCCGGCGGGCTGGACGGCGACCCCGGCGGAACCGGTCGCCGACACCGTCGCGGCGGGAGAGTCCGTCACCGGGACGTTCACGGTGACGGTGCCGGCCGACGCCGCGTTCGCGGTGCCGCACACGCTGGCCGCGACGGCGACCTGGTCCGGCGGCGGCTCGGCGGAACTGGAGCCGGTCACCGTCGAGCTGGTCGACCCCGTGCGGCTGACCGCCATCACGCCGTCGCCGGCCGTGGTCCCGGAGCCCGGCGGCTCGATCGACCTGCGCATCGCCGTCCTCAACCGCGGCCCGCTGCCGGTGACCCGGACGGTGACCATCACCGGCCAGTTCCACTGGTCGTTCAGCGAGACGGTGTTCGAGGTCGAGGTACCGCCGCGCTCGGAGATCGAGCACGTCGTCCGGGCCACCACCCGGCCGACCATCCCGACCGAGCAGACGCACTTCGTGTCGGCCAACCTCGACGGCCGGCCCAAGGTGACGATCAGCCTGCGGGTCGAGGACCCGGACATCTTCACCATCACGAACAACGACTACCCGCCGCGCTACGACCAGACCGGCAGCTGGCTGATCAGCGGCCTGGCCGGGGCCGACGGCGCCGCCTCGCGCTACAGCCCCGAGGGCGTCGCCGGCGGCACGGCGACGTGGACGCCAGACCTCCCCGAGGCCGGCACCTACGCCGTCGACGTCTGGTACCCGTCGAACTTCGAGACGGCCACCAACGCCGTCTACGTCGTCACCCACCTGGGCGGCGAGACCGAGTTCGTCGTCAACCAGCAGGAACAGCCGCGTGCCTGGCGCGAGCTGGGCTCGTTCGAGTTCGCGGCGGGCATGGGCGGCAACGTGCGGATCGAGGTCCGCGACGCCAGCACCGGCTACACCCGGCTGAGCGGCGCCCGCTTCCGCCGGCTCTGAGACCAGGTCCGGCTTGGGTGCGTGGGGTTGCGTTGGGTGACGGGGGGAGTCTGGCGACGGGTGGGTGGTCGGGGCCTGCTTGGTCCCATTTGCTGGCGATTCAGGGGCCGTCACGAGGATTCCTCCCACTTCACGAGGCCTGCAGCCCTCGTGAAGTGGGAGGAATCCTGGTGATGTACGCGATCCTTGATGATCGTGGCTGTCCACAGCCTCGCCGAACGTACAGATTCGGCGAGGCGAGCCCACCTTACAACCCGGCCAACTCGTCAGCCGGGGAGCGCGGTCACCGTGGCGTGGTAGCCCAGGTTGGACGAGATCTGGTCGGCGTGCTCGATGGCGATCATGGCGAGCTCGTCCTGCCGGGCCGGGAGGTTCATGGCCGACAGCGGGCCCGACACCGAGAGCGCCGCCATGATCTGCCCGGAGCGGTCGCGGATGGGGGCGGCGACGCAGGCCCGGCCGAACGCGAGCTCCTCGAGCTCGGTGGCGTAGCCGCGCGAGCGCACCTCCTGCAGCCGGCCCTCGAGCTCCTCGAACGTGGTGACGGTGTGCGGGGTGTAGCGGGCGTACTCGGTGCCGATGAGGTCGCGCAGCTCGGTCGGCGCCAGCTCGCTGACCAGCGCCTTGCCCATGGCGGTGGCGTGCAGCGGCCCGCCGCGGCCGATGAGCGTGGACGGGCGCGGGGCGTTGGCGCCCTCGAAGTGGCACAGGTAGAACAGGCTGGCGCCGTGCCGCTCGGCGACGTTGACGCCCAGGCCCAGGGTGGCGGCGAGGTTCTGGGCCAGCTGGCGCGACTGCTGGTGCACCGGCGACTGGTTCAGGCCGATCCCGGCCAGCGTGATGACCCGCGGGCCGATGCCGTACAGCCCGCTACGGCCGTGATGGGTGAGGTAACCGAGGTTGACCAGCGCCCCGACCAGGCGCGACACCGTCGACTGGCCCAGCCCGGTGGCTGTCACCAGCTCGGAGATGCGCCGCTCCGGGTGCTCCTCGGTGAACGCGGACAGCAGCGAGAGCGCCCGCTCGACACTCTGGGTGCCGCCGGCGGACTCGCGGGCTGCTACTCGTGGCACGTCGTAACCCCACATCTTGCTCGGAACGGTCATCTACATGGTAGATGAAAGCCCGCACTAAACCCGTCAACCTGCCTGGCGATCGCGCTCCTGAGCCCGGAGCGCGCGGTCGAGGTCGGCCAGGCCCTCGACGACCAGCCTGCGGGCGGCGTCGGGCAGCTCGGCGCCCTCGAGCCAGGTGCGCACCGCGGTGGCCGTGGCGGCGTCGGCGAGCACCCGCGGGAACAGCCCGATGATGATCGCCTGGGCGCTCTCGCTGGTCCGCTCGGCCCACACCCGCGGGACGGCGTCGAGGTAGGGCTGGACGTACGGGCGGACGAGCTCGCGCTGCTCGGGGTGGGCGAACCCGCGCACCGTCGCCGTCAGCTGGGCGTTCGGCAGCTCGTCGGACTCGACGGCGGCCTGCCAGGCGGCGGCCTTCGCGGGGTAGGTGGGCACGGCGGCCCGGGCGTACGCGGCCTGCCGCTGCCCGGTGGCGGTGTTGTCGCGCTCGAGCTCGGCGTCGACGGCGTCGTCACCGGCCGCGCCCAGGACGACCAGCCGCTGCAGCAGCGCCCAGCGCAGGTCGGTGTCCATGACCAGCCCGGGCAGCAGCGCCTCGTCGCCGTCGAGCAGGGCCCGGATCTCGGCGACGTGCTCGTCGCTGGCCGCAGCCGCCACCCAGGCGCGGGTGAACGCGAGCTGACGGTCGCTGCCGGGCTCGGCCGACCCGGCCAGCTGGCGCAGCGCCGCGGCCCAGCGCGCCGACAGCACGATCCGGTTGGCCGGCAGCGCGTAGAGGTCGATGGCCGCGCGGGCGGAGCTCAGCACGTGCTGCACCACCCCCATGGACGTCTCGCCCTCGACGCCGCCCAGCACCAGCTCGACGAACGAGCTGGCCGACATCTCGGCGTCGCGCAGCATGTCGGTGGCGGCGGTCCAGCACAGCGCCCGCGGCAGCGGGTCGAGCGACCCGATGGAGCTCACCACCGTCGCCAGCGAGCGGTCGTCGAGGCGGACCTTCGCGAACGTGAGGTCGTCGTCGTTGACCAGCAGCAGGTCGGGCTGGGTCTCGCCGCGCAGCTCGGGGATCTCGGTGCGCGGGCCGGTGAGGTCGAGCTCGACCCGGCGGCGCCGCACCAGGGCGCCGTCCTCGGTGTAGTCGTAGAGCCCGACGGCCACGCGGTGCGACCGGATGGTCGGGTGCTCCGGCGCCGCCGTCTGCTCGACGGCGACTGACGTGTAGGCGCCGTTGCTGTCGACGGTGACCACCGGGCGCAGCGTGTTGACGCCGGCCGTGCGCAGCCACTCCTCGTTCCAGGCCGAGAGGTCGCGGCCGCTGGTGGTCTCGAGGTGCCCGAACAGGTCGGTGAGCGAGGTGTTGCCCCACGCGTGGTCGGCAAAGTAGGCCCGCACGCCCTCGAGGAACTCGTCGCGCCCGACCCAGGCCACCAGCTGCTTCAGCACGCTGGCGCCCTTGGCGTAGGTGATGCCGTCGAAGTTGACCTGGACGTCCTCGAGGTCGCGGATGTCGGCGGAGATGGGGTGCGTGGACGGCAGCTGGTCCTGGCGCAGCGCCCACAGCTTCTCGGTGACGGCGAACGTCGTCCAGCCGTCGGTCCACCGGGTGCCCTCGGCCAGCGACAGCACCGACGCCCAGGTGGCGAACGACTCGTTCAGCCACAGGTCGTCCCACCAGCGCATGGTGACGAGGTCGCCGAACCACATGTGCGCCATCTCGTGCAGGATCGTCTCGGCGCGGCGCTCGTAGGCGGCGTCGGTGACGCGGCTGCGGAAGACGTAGTCCTCGTGGTGGGTGACGGCACCGGCGTTCTCCATGGCGCCGGCGTTGAACTCCGGCACGAACAGCTGGTCGTACTTGGCGAACGGGTACGCCAGCCCGAAGACGTCCTCGAAGAAGGCGAAACCGCGGGTGGTGACGTCGAACAGCTCGTCGGCGTCGAGGTGCTCGGCCAGCGACTTGCGGCAGTACAGCGCCAGCGGAATGGTCTTCTCCTTGCCGACGTGCTCGGAGCGCTCGACGTGGTACGGACCCGCCACGATCGCCGTCACGTACGTCGACAGGCGCGGCGTCGCCTCGAACGTCCACCGCTTCTTGCCGTGGCTGGCCTTGCCGGCCTTGCCCGGCGAGTTCGACACGACCTCCCAGGTGGACGGCGCGTCGACGAGGAACGTCACCTCGGCCTTGAGGTCGGGCTGCTCGAAGCAGGCGTAGACGCGGCGGGCGTCGGCGACCTCGAACTGGGAGTACAGGTAGACCTCGTCGTCGACGGGGTCGACGAACCGGTGCAGGCCCTCGCCGGTGCGCATGTAGGCGGCGTCGGCGACGACCTTGACCTCGTTCTGAGCGGCCAGGCCTTCGAGCCGCACGCGGGCGCCGTCGAACACCTCGGCGGGGTCCAGCGCGGTGCCGTTGAGGACGACCTCGTGGACCGTGGGCGCGATCAGGTCGAGCCAGGTGCCGGCGCCCTCGGTCGCCGCGAACGACGCCGTCGTGGTGGACCCGAAGGTGGTGTCGCCACGGGTGAGGTCCAGTTCGACGGTGTAGCGCACCGACGCGGGGTCGACGACGGCGGCGCGCTCGCGTGCCTCGTCGCGGGTCAGGTTCGTGCCAGACATGGCCTGATCCTGACAGAACATCCGCCGTCCCGCTGGCTCTGGGCCCCGGGAATCGGACGTGGCCCCCGGTGGTTCGACCACATCGAGACACCGTTGACACGTCAATCGTTACGAGAGGGCGCCCCCACATGAGCGAGACCACCCCCGTCGACTTCTGGTTCGATCCGATCTGCCCGTGGGCCTGGATGACGTCGCGCTGGATGATGGAGGTGGAGCAGGTGCGGCCGGTCGAGGTGACCTGGCACGTCATGTCGCTGTCCTACCTCAACGCCGAGCGTGACCTGGGCGAGAAGTACAACCAGCTCATGGCCGACAGCTGGGGTCCGGTCCGTGTGATCACGGCGGCGAAGGAGCTGCACGGCGATGAGTGGGTGAAGCCGCTCTACGACGCCATGGGCACCCGCTTCCACCTGGGGAAGCAGAAGGACCGCTCCGTCGTCATCGCCGAGGCGCTGGCCGAGGTCGGTCTGCCGGAGTCGCTGGCCGCCTACGCCACCAGCGACGAGTACGACGAGGCGCTGAAGAAGAGCCACCACGCCGGTATGGACCAGGTGGGCACCGAGGTCGGCACGCCGGTCATCGCCGTCGAGGGCTACGCGTTCTTCGGCCCGGTCATGTCGCCGGCGCCGCGCGGGGACCAGGCGGGCCGCGTGTGGGACGGCGTCCAGGCGCTGGCCTCGTACGACGGCTTCTTCGAGCTCAAGCGGACCCGGACCCGCGAGCCCATCTTCGACTGACCGCCGCCCGGCGCCCGGCGGGCATGCGGCAGACTGACGCCATGCGCGTCCACGTCGGCTCCGACCACGCCGGGTACGAAGTCAAGAACCGCCTCGTCGAGCTCCTGCGCGACGGCGGCCACGAGGTCGTCGACCACGGCCCGTTCGTCTACGACGAGCTCGACGACTACCCGACGTTCTGCCTGCGGGCGGGCGAGGGCGTGGCCGCCGACCCGGGCAGCCTGGGCGTCGTCCTCGGCGGGTCCGGCAACGGCGAGCAGATGGCCGCCAACAAGGTCAAGAGCATCCGGTCGGCGCTGGCCTGGTCCGCCGAGACGGCGAAGCTGGCCCGCGAGCACAACGACGCCCGGGTGCTCGCGGTCGGCGCCCGCATGCACCCGTTCGAGGACGTCGCGGCGTTCGTCGAGACGTTCCTGGCCACGCCGTTCTCGGGCAGCGAGCGCCACGCCCGGCGCATCGCGATGCTCAGCCGGTACGAGGTGGACGGCCAGCTGCCGCCGCTGCCGGCCCCGGCCGACTGACGTCTACTGCTGCGTCTTGGGGCGGGGCGGGAGCGGGGTCTTCGCGATCCGCTCGAGCGCGGCGGCGATCTCGGCCTTGCTGGGGCGCGACACGTCGCGGGCGCGCAGGGCCCGGGACACGCCGACCTGCGAGCGCCGGTCGACCTGGTCGAGCTTGCGCACGCCCTTCTCGCGATCGTTCACAGGAAGGACGGTACGTGCCCGAGGGCCATACGATCCACCGGCTGGCCGGTGAGCTGACCGCCGCGTTCGGCGGCCGGCGGGTCGGCGTGGCCAGTCCGCAGGGCCGCTTCGCCGCAGGTGCCGCCGTCGTCGACGGGTCCCGGCTGCAACGGGCGGAGGCGCACGGCAAGCACCTGTTCATCGGGTTCGCCGGACGGCGGTGGGTGCACGTCCACCTCGGGTTGTACGGGAAGTTCGACGTCGTGGCTGCGCCGGCGCCGTCCGGTCCGGTCGTCGGCGAGGTGCGGATGCGGCTGACGACGGCGGATGCGGGCCGTTCCGCGCACGCCGACCTGCGCGGGCCGACGCGGTGCGAGGTGATCGACGACGCGGAGAAGGCCGCCGTCGAGGCGCGGCTCGGGCCGGACCCGCTGCGCGGCGACGATCCGGCGCGGGCGCTGCAGCGCATCGGGCGCAGCCGGGCGCCCATCGGCGTGCTGCTCATGGACCAGGCGGTCCTGGCCGGCGTCGGCAACGTGTACCGGGCCGAATCGCTCTACCGCGCCGGGATCGACCCCGCCCGGCCTGGGTCGTCGGTGCCGGAGCCCGTGCTGCGGGAGATCTGGGCCGATCTCGTGGGGCTGATGGCGCGCGGCGTCGAGACCGGCCGCATCGACACCGTCCGGCCGGAGCACGAGCCCGAGGCGATGGGCCGCCCGCCGCGCGTCGACGACCACGGCGGCGAGGTCTACGTCTACCGCCGCGCGGGGCAGCCGTGCCTCGTCTGCCAGACCCCCGTCGCGGCCGGAAGAGCGGCGGCCAGAAACCTGTTCTGGTGCCCGAACTGCCAGCATTGACACGCCATGGCCTGCAATTCTGTGTGATCTTCCTCCCACGCTCTCTTTGCCGCTAGGGTCCTCGTGTGACGACCCGATCGGCTGGCGTGCTCGGGCTTGCCGGGGTGTTCTTCGGTGGGCGTCCGGCCAGCGCGCTGACGCGGCGACTGATCCGCGAACCGGTCGTCATGGCCATCCTGCTGGCGACCACCCTGCTGCTCGGGCTGTCCATGGTGCAGTGGCAGTCGATCGTCCCGGCCATCGCCCTCGTGCTGCCGCTCCTGTTCGGCGGGCTGTTCGTCCCGCCGCGGGCGCTGGCCTGGCTGGTCGGCACCGTGGGCTTCTGCCTCATCGCCGGCGGTGTCGTCATCGGCGGCGGGCGGACCTTCGTCGCCGTCACCGCCGTCGTCGGCATCACCGCCATCGTGTCGCTCGGCCTGGCGCGCTCCCGGGCCCGGCTGGGCCTGCAGGGCACCATGGGCGAGTCGATGCTCGTCGACCTGCGCGACCGGCTCGCCGCCCAGGGCCGCATGCCGCAGCTGTCGCGCGGCTGGAAGATCGACCTCAAGCACCACGCCGCCGAGCGGTCCAGCTTCTCCGGCGACTTCGCCGTCGCCTCACGCTCGACCGACGGGCAGTTCCTCGAGCTGGCGTTGGTCGACGTGTCCGGCAAGGGCCACAACGCCGGCACCCGGGCGCTGCTGCTGTCCGGCGCGTTCGGCGGGCTGCTCGGCTCGCTGCCGCCGGAGCAGTTCCTCCCCGCCGCCAACGCCTACCTGCTGCGGCAGCGCTGGCCCGAGGGGTTCGCCACCGCCGTCCATCTCGTGGTCGACCTGCTGACGGGTGAGTACTGGGTCCGCTCGGCCGGGCACCCGCCGGCCATCCACTTCCACGCCGGCTCCGGCCGCTGGGTCACCCTCGACACCGAAGGTGGCCTGCTCGGCGTCTACGAGCAGAAGCACTACGAGCCCGTCACCGGGTACATGCGGCCCGGTGACGCGCTCATGCTCTACACCGACGGACTGGTCGAGGCGCCGCGGCGCGACCTCACCGACGGCATCGACAAGCTGCAGGGCGAGGCCGAGCGCCTGGTAGCGCGCGGCTTCGACGGCGGCGCCGAGAAGCTCATCGACGCCGTCGCCTCCTCCGATGCGGACGACCGCGCCCTGCTGCTGCTCTGGCGGACTTAGCTCGCGGACTTGAATTCGTTCTTCGGGTGCCTGGGATTGGGTGGCCCCGTCCTCCTGTTGCCCACACCGCGGACAGATGTGGAGCTGGACGTGCCTGCCCCTTCGCATCGTCCTGGTCTGGTGTCACGTCCTGGTCCGGGGTCGCGTGAAACGCTCGAAATCGGCCGGCGAGCGTGATGGCAGACCAGGAAGCGGGCGGGAGGCGATCTCCCGTCGCGCGTGGAGGGCGAGTTACTACTGCTCTAGCGGTCGTAACTCGCCCTCGACACCGTGAGGCGTGCTCGGTCTCTCACCGTCTTTTGATAGCTGCCCGTTTTTCGATCCCCCGGGTGCCCTGAGCCAAGTCCAAGCGGCCGGGCTCAGCGGCCGCGTGGGTAGGCCGCCACCACCTCGATCTCGATCAGCCAGCCGGTCACCGGCAGCGTGTCGACCTCGAGGTTGGTGCGCGACGGCCGGGCCGCGTTGGCGAACTGGACCGGCGCGTAGGCCGGGATCACCTCGCCGGTCACCCGGTTCACGTTGGCCATCCACTTGCGGTAGGCGCGGTTCCAGCCGTTGTAGTCCGCGCGGGTGGTGCCGGGCGGCGCCTCCTGGTAGATCCGCATCGTGATGACGTCGGCCAGCGAGAGCCCCTGCGACTCCAGGTTCTCCTTGATCCGGGCCATGGCGTTCATGCCCTGCGCCTCGGTGACGGTGACGCCGGCGGGCAGCACGCCACCGGGGAACTGCGCGGGGTCGATGTAGCGCTCCGGCGTGCCCGCGGGTGCGGCGGTGTTGAGCGCGCCCGGGCCGATGCCGCTGGAGAAGTAGAGCGGTACCTGGTTGCCGACGGCGACGCCGTTGGCGATGAACGGGTCCGGAGCCTGCTCCGGGGCGGCGAGGTTGAACCGCACCTCGGCGGGGCGGGGCGCGCCGATGCCGGTGACGGCGACGACGCTGCCGGTGAGGGCGAGCGTGGTGAGGCTGGAGACGACGGCGACGGCGGTCAGCCGGCGGCTGGGCTTGCGCATGAGGGGTCCTTTCGCGGGTCGACGGGGTCAGCTGGCGGCGGCGGTCGCGGCGACCCGCTCGTGCAGGGCGGTGACGGCCAGCCGGGCCGACTCGAACGCGCCGGCCTGCCAGGCGATGAGGTAGCTGAGGTGGTCGCCGGCGAAGTAGGTGTTGCCGTCGGGGCGCAGCAGGTGGTCGTAGGCCGCGCCGCGTCCGCCGGGCCAGCTCACCCAGCCGCCGAGGCTGTACGGCTCCTTCGGCCAGGCGATGGAGATGGAGGTCTCGAGCTCGTCGCGGTACTTGGCGCCGTGGATCTTCACACCCTGGGCGACGGCGCGGGTCTCGCGGTCGGCGACGGCGAGATTCGTGTAGGAGCCGGAGTAGTAGCCGACGACGACACCCTTGCGGCCGAGGAACCCCGACGACGGGTACCAGATCCCGGAGATGTCCATGTTCGTCGCCGTGATGCCGCCGAAGATCTTGTCGTCCTCCTCCCACCAGCGCCGGGCGTACTGCAGGCCGATCTTGCCGGTGTTCGCCGCCGTCGGGACCGCCAGCGCGTCCTTGGTGGTCTGGCTGAAGTTGGTGGGGATGGCCTTCAGCACCATGGGCGGGATGGTGGCGACGCAGTAGTCGGCGTCGACGATGCGCGTGCGGCCGTTCAGGCGGTAGCTGACCCGGACGCCGTCGGCGGTGTTCTCGATGCGCGTGACCGGCGCGTTGTACGTGATGCGCCGCTTGCCGCCGACCGCACTCGCCAGGGCGGCGGAGATGCGGTCCATGCCGCCCACCGGCTGCCACATCATCATCGCCTGGTCCCAGCCGAACTCGAACGAGAACCGGCTGCCGAACTGGCTCTGCAGGATCGCCGTCATCGACGGCGGCGTGCCGACGACGCCCGCGTCGTGCCCGGCGCCCGGGGCGTCGACGTAGCCGCGCCGGCCGTTGCCGAGGTACTTGCCGCCGGACAGTCCGCCGAAGTTCTCGGCGAACGCGACCACCCGGTCGGCGTCGGCCGGGCTGAGCACGTCGTCGAGGGCGCCCTGGTCGGCGGCCTGCGCGAGCAGCTCGGAGATGTAGCCGTACACGTCGGCCTTGGCCTGCCGGTGCGTGACGGCCGTGCTGGCCAGCTCGCCGTAGTTCGTGCTGCCCGTGTTCTCGTGGAAGTACAGGCTCTCGGCGTTGGCGTTGACCAGCGCCTCGATCGGTACGCCGAGCTCGCGGCAGTAGTCCAGCGTGACGTGGTGGTTCGGGATGCGGGCGGGGCCGGCGTTGAAGTAGAGGCCCTCGTCGAACCGGCAGACCTGGGTGACGCCGTCGGTGTCGGTGAGGCGGTCGCCGCGCCGGATCGTCTTCGCCCGGCCGCCGGGGCGGTCGCGCGCCTCGAGGACCGTGCAGTCGTAGCCGGCCTTGCCCAGCTCGTAGGCCGCCGTGAGCCCGGCGGTGCCGGCGCCCAGGATCACGACCTTCGTGCCGCGGGCGCGGGCGGCGTCGGGGAGGTCGGCGGCGCGCGGCGGGGCGAAGTCCCGGGTGCCGGCCGCCTGGGCGGCCTCGGCGGGGGAGGCGAACAGGCCCAGCGCCTCCATGGTGCCGTAGAGCGCCGAGGCGCCGCCGACGGCGCCGACGCGGGTGAGGAAGCTGCGCCTGGTGTGGGTATGGGGTGTACCGGCGGTGGTGGTCACGACTGGCCTCCTTGTCGGTCCGCCCGGCTGGGGGTGCCGGGCGCAGAGGCAGTCTTGGGATCGGTCGTTATGACCTGGTTTCCACCGGGTTAGGTCGTGATCACCGAGTGATCAGGGCGTCCCAGGCGGCCATGGTGAGGTCGACGGTGCGCAGCAGCGCCGCCCGCGGGGCGCCCTCGAGCGCCCGGACGGCCAGTCCCTGGACCTGGGCGTCGTAGTGCTGGGCCAGGGTGTCGTGGTCGTCCGACGGCAGCGGCTCGCCGGCCGCCGCGGCGGTGTGGAAGCGGCTGCGCAGGGCGGCGATGCGCTCGTGGCGGCTGCGCTCGAGGTACTGGACCACCGCGGTGTCCGACGGCGGGCAGCTCAGCGTCGCGCGGGTCAGCAGACAGCCCCGGGGGCCGCCGCGCCGGGTGAACAGGCCGACGTTCTCGCGCAGCAGCGCCGCCAGCCCACTGCGGGCGGTCGGCGCCTCGGTCAGCGCGATGCCGGGCCGGCCGCCCTCGCGGGCCTGGTACCGGTCGGCCGCCTCGAGGAACAGCGCCGACTTGGAGCCGAACGCGGCGTAGAGGCTGGGGGAGCCGATGCCGAGATGCTCGGTGAGGTCGCTGATGGAGGTGTCCTGGTAGCCGCGGGACCAGAACAGCCGCATGGCGTCGTCGAGCGCGGTGTCGCGGTCGAACGAGCGAGGCCTTCCGCGGGCCATGGGTCACCTCCTCCCTTTCTGTGTCGATCGCTACATTAACCCCTTGACGCGGGCGGGCGCCAGTGCTCAATATGTAGCGACCACTACAGAAAAGGAGCACGACATGTCCGGCGTGACGAAGGTGAGCAGCAACGACGACCTCGAGTGGTACCGCCGCCTCGACCAGGACCTCCTGCTGGCCGACGCCATCGACCAGCGCCACGACGCCGCCATGACCGTCGGGTTCGTCCGCTACGGCGCGGGCGAGTCGAACCCGTGGACGGTCTCCTACGACGAGGCGCTCATCGTGACCAAGGGCCGCTACAGCGTCGAGAGCGGCGGCGTCGTCACCACGGCCTCGGCCGGCGAGGTCATCTACCTGCGCGCCGGCACCGACCTCGTCTACCGCGCCGAGGAGGAGAG
Organism: Jiangella mangrovi; assembly: GCF_014204975.1. Lineage (NCBI taxonomy): Bacteria > Bacillati > Actinomycetota > Actinomycetes > Jiangellales > Jiangellaceae > Jiangella > Jiangella mangrovi. The sequence continues at coordinate 211,407 of NZ_JACHMM010000001.1, read as the reverse complement.
CGAGGTCGTCTACGTGTCGTACCCGCACTGGATGGCGGCCACCGAGCAGTCGCCGCACAAGGACCGGCTGGCCGAGTTCCAGCCCGTGACCGACTTGTCGTGAACGGACGTTCACGCTAGTGTCGTGAACAACCGTTCACGTTTCGATCCAGGGAGGACTCGTGTCCGAGCCGTTCATCTTCATCTCAAGTCACCGCGTCAAGGAGGGCCGGCTCGAGGAGCTGCGCGTGCTCTGCGCCGAGTACGCCGACTTCGTCGAGGCGCACGAGCCCCGCGCCATGGGGTTCCGGCTCTCCATGGACGACGACGGGCCGCGGCTGAGCCACGTCATCGTCCAGCCCGACGCTGCCGCCATGGACGAGCACATGAAGCTGGCGCACCAGCGCATCGGCGCCGCACTCGAGCTCGTCGACACCACCAGCATCGAGGTGCACGGCGAGCCTGGGCCGGTGCTGGCCGAGGCGCTGCGGCACAATGCCGAGATGGGCGTCCCGGTGACCATCGCGTCGGAGCGGCTCGGCGGGTTCGCCCGCCCGGCCGCCGCCTGACGGACCGGCCCGGGAGCCGCGCATGCCCGTTCGGCGCACCGCCGAGGCGCGGCAGGAGTTGCGCGCGTCGCTGCTCGATCACGCCCGCCGGCTGATCGAGCGCGACGGGGCGGCCGCGCTCACCATGCGGGCGCTGGCCGCCGAGGCCGGGTGCGCCGTCGGGCTGCCGTACAAGGTGTTCACCGGCCGCGAGGAGATCGTGGCCGAGCTCGTCGGGGCCGAGTTCCGGCGGCTGCGGCGCGAGTTCGACGCCTGGGTGGGGTCGGCCGGCACCGGCACCGTCGGCGGCAACCTCGCCCGCTACGCCCGCATCTTCGTCACGGCCGAGACACCGGTGTTCCGGCTGGTCGGCGAGGGCGGAGACGCCGCGCTCGACTCCGCCGTCGGCGCCGTCGCCGAGTCGTCCGGGCTGCTCGAGTCGTTCGGCACGACGGTCGCCGACTACCTGGCGGCCGAGAAGCGGCTCGGCCGGGTCGACGCCGGCGTCGACGAGCAGGCCTTCGGGTTCCTCGTCACCGGCGCGATCCACAACCTCGCCGCGGTCGGCGACGGCTATCCGCGGCCCGGTCTCGACGGCATCGAGCGGCATCTGCACGCCGTCGCCGAGCGCATCGTCGTCGTCCCCTGAAAGTTCTCCCGCCGTCGGCGCCCGGGTGTTGTATATGAGGGCAGTCGCCGTTCGTCGTCATGACGAGGGCGGCACCGGGCCGCCCACGGTGACCTTCGAAGGGGGAGGACCGAGATGCAGTACCTGCTCTTGATCTACGCCGAGCAGCGGACCGAGGTTCCGCCGCAGGACCAGCTCGAGGCCGAGATGGCGGAGTGGTTCGCCTACACCGAGGACGTCCGCAAGTCCGGCGTGTACGTCGACGGCAACGCGCTCGAGCCGGTCAACACCGCCACGACCGTGCGGCTGAAGGCCGGCGAGCGGGTCGTCACCGATGGGCCGTTCGCCGAGACCCGCGAGGTGCTCGGCGGCTACTACCTCATCGACGTCCCCGACCTCGACACCGCGCTCGACTGGGCCGCCAAGTGCCCGGGGGCGAAGTACGGATCCATGGAGATCCGGCCCATCACGGTGTTCGACCAGGGCTGACGACATGAGCGGGTGGGCGGCCGACCCCGCCGAGGCGGTCTTCCGCGAAGAGTGGGGCCGGCTGCTCGCCACGCTCGTCCGCTGGGTCGGCGACTTCGACCTCGCCGAGGAGGTGGCGGCCGACGCCATCGCCGCCGCCGTCGAGCGCTGGCCGGTCGACGGCGTCCCCGAGAAGCCGGGCGCCTGGCTGCTGACGACGGCGCGTCGGCGGGCCGTCGACATCCTGCGCCGGCGGCAGAACTACGCGGCCAAGCTGGCCGTGCTCAAGGTCGAGGCCGAGCGCGACGAACTGGTCCGGCTGTCGGCGCCCGCCGCGGGCTCCGCCGGGTCCGGGGCGGATGTCATCGGCGACGACCGGCTCCGGCTGTTCTTCACCTGCTGCCACCCCGCGCTGGTTGCCGAGGCACGGGTCGCGCTGACGCTGCGCTACCTCGCCGGGCTGTCGACGGCGCAGGTCGCGCGGGCGTTCCTGGTGCCCGAGGGCACCATGGCGCAGCGGCTGGTCCGGGCCAAGCAGAAGATCGGCAAGGCCGGCATCCCGTACCGCGTCCCGTCGGCCACGGAGCTGCCCGGCCGCCTGCCGGCGGTGCTCAGCGTCGTCTACGTCGTCTTCACCGAGGCCTACGCGGCCAGCAACGGCGCCGCGCTCATCCGCCCCGAGCTGGCCGACGAGGCGATCCGGCTGGCCCGCATCCTGCACCGGCTGCTCCCGGCCGAGGCCGAGGTCACCGGGCTGCTGGCGCTCCTGCTGCTGGTCGACGCGCGGCGCGAGGCCCGGGTCGACGGCGACGGCGACCTCGTGCTGCTCGAGGACCAGGACCGCTCGCGGTGGGACCAGAACAAGATCGCCGAAGGGCGGTCGCTCGTGCTCGAGGCGCTGCGGCACCGCCCGCCCGGGCCGTACGCGCTGCAGGCGGCCATCGCGGCGGTGCACGACGAGGCGTCCTCGGCCGACACCACCGACTGGGTGCAGATCGTCGGGCTCTACGACGTGCTCCGGGCGACGGCGCCGTCCCCGATCGTCGACCTCAACCGGGCGGTGGCGATCGCCATGGCGCACGGTCCGGCCGCCGGGCTGGGCCTGCTCGACGAGCTCGCGGACGGCGGCGCACTGGACCGCTTCCACCCGCTGCACGCCGCCCGCGGCCGGCTGCTGGACCGGCTCGGCCGCCCGGCCGAGGCGATCACGGCGTACCGGCGGGCGGTCGAACTCTGCGGCAACGATGCGGAGCGGGCGTTCCTGCTGCGCTGCCTGGGCGCGGCGGAGGGGCGGGCGGCGGCCGGCTGAGGAGAATCGTCGAATGACCCTCGACCGCTTCATGCCGATCCACGATCCGGATCTCTTGGACAGGGGCGAGCGCGTCCTCGGGCCCGAGTTCAGGGAGATGAGCGAGCGGGTGCTGCGGGCCACGGAGCTGACCTCGCGCCTCAACGTGCTCCCGTTCGACGACGAGGCGGGCAAGGCGGCCCTGTTCGAGCAGATCCTGGGCCGCCCGCTCCCGGCACGGGTGACGATCTACCCGCCGTTCTACACCGACCACGGCCTGCGCCTGGACCTCGCGGAGCGGGTCTTCATCAACCAGGGCTGCACGTTCCTCGACTACGCCGGCATCCGCCTGGGCGAGGGCGTGATGGTGGGCCCGAAGGCCACGTTCATCACCATGGGCCACCCGGTCGACCCCGAGGAGCGTCGCCAGTACCTCTCCGGCGCGCCCATCGACATCGCCGAGAACGTCTGGATCGGCGCCGGCGCCACGATCCTGCCCGGCGTCAGCATCGGCCGCGACGCAGTCGTCGCTGCCGGGACCGTCGTGGCCGACGACGTGCCGGCGGCGAGCCTGGTGGCGGGAGCCAAGGGCACGGTGCGCCGGCGCTGGTAGCGCGCTACGAGGTCGAGCCGGGGACGTCGACCAGCTGCCAGCGCCCGCCGTCGCCGCCCGTGCGCCGGCGCCGCAGCCACCGGTCGCCGGCCACGCCCAGGCCGATGCCGCCGGCGACGGCGGGCAGCGCCCACATCACCGTGCCGAGCGGGCCGTCGTCGCCCGGTGGGGTCGCGGCAGGTGCGGCAGCCGCGGCGTCGGCGGCCTCGGCCTCGGCGCTCTCCTCGGCCGCCTGCAGGCCGGTCCGCCCGACCAGCCCCAGGTCGACCAGCAGGTCGTGCAGCACACCCACGTCGGCGGGCCGGTGCCAGACGCCGGGGTCCTCCCAGGGGATCGGACCGGCGCCCATCGACTGCACGGTGTTGATCCACTCCGGCCGGCCGTCGTCGTCGAAGGTGATGCGGTCGACCCGCCAGGGCTGCACGTCGTGGACCATCCAGGTGACGACCAGCTGGTCGCCGCCGATGCCGGGCTCGAAGCCGGGTCCCGCGGCCGGCACCGGCTCGACGGCGAGCTGACTCATCAGCGTCGTGTAGGCCGCGTTCGTGGCGTGCAGGGCCTCCGTCCGCCCCGTCGACGGCGACACCAGCAGCACGCTGGTGGGGCCGCCGGCGGACACCGGCGCGGACGCGGCCAGGGTGGCGCCGAGGGCGAGGACGAGAACGGCGGCCGGGCGGGCGAGGCGCATGACGTCTCCAGAACTTCTCGAGGGTCTGTGCCTCATCTACACCGCCCGCACTCAGCCGGTTCCCAGGGCCGACGCGGCGATCTCGGCGGCGCGGTCGCGGCCGGCCCCCTCGAGCCGGAAGGTGACGCCGTCGTCGTCGAGCCACACCAGGGTCGGGCCGGCGACCCGCGCCGACTCCGGCCGTTCGGTGCCGTCGGGCGCCAGCAGCACGAGGTCGTGCGGCATGCCGAACCACCAGGCCTCGTGGCCGGCGACGACGATCGGCGTCGCCGTCGTGCCCAGGACCGCCGACTTCACGTACACCGGTGAGATCGGGTCGGCGAACTGGTCCAGCCGGATCGTGTCGTCGCCGTCGCCCCAGGTCAGCGACAGGATCCGGCGGTCGGCCGACACCTCGACGCCGTCGGGCGGGCCGAGGGCGGGCGGGACCACCGGGGTGAGCCCGGCCAGCTCCGCCGCCTCGTCCAGCGAGAGGTCCGCCGACGCCGTCGGGGGAGCGCCGGCCGACGGCTGCGACGGTCCGGGCCGCACGGCGACCGCGCCGATGCCGAGCCACTCACTGACGGCGGCTCGCACCGGCGGCGTCAGGCCGAGCGCGACGACGACCGCGAGGGCGGCGACGGCGATCCGGCGGCGCACGTGCGGCCGCGGCCCGCGCCGCGGGACCGGCGCGGTCGCCGGTGTGTCGTCCAGCCGGCGCAGGACGGCGGTCGCGACCGCGTCGGGTGCCGGGCCGTGGTCGTCGAGCGCGGTACCGAGCGTGCTTCCCCAGGCGCGCAGCTCGCGGTCGAGGACGTCATCCATGGTCCACCTCCTGAACCGGGCCGGGTGCGGGCTCGAGTCCGGCGCGCAGCTTCCGCAGCGCCCGGTACAGCCGCGACTTCACCGTGCCGCGCGGCCAGCCGAGCACCGTCGCCGTCTCCTCCTCGTCGAGGTCGAGCAGGTAGCGGCAGACGACGACCCGTTGCTGCGGCTCGGGCAGCGTCCGCACCGCGGCCAGCAGTTCGGCGCGCCGCTCCGCCGTCAGCGCCGAGGCCGCCGGGTCGTCCGCCGCGGCGGCCGACACCGTCAGCGCCGCGGCGTCGAGCACCGCCGACCGGCCGGCCGCCGCCCGGTAACGGCGCGCCGAGCGGGTCGCGTTGCGCGCCTCGTTGAGCACGATGCGCAGCAGCCACGGCCGGAAGGGCGCGCCGTCGTGGAACGAGCCGAGCGTCCGGTACGCCTTGACGAACGCGACCTGCACGACGTCGTCGGCGTCCGCCCCGGCGCCCGCGAGGACGGCGAGCCGGCGCGCGTCGGCGGCATACCGGCGCACGAGGACGGCGTACGCGTCGCGGTCTCCGGCGCGCACACGGGCGATGGCGGCCTCGTCGGCCCCGTCGGTCTGATCGGCGATGGCTGGTCCGTCCGTCGTGGTTGCACCCTTCCTACACCGGTCGGCGGCGCCGGGTTCCCGGTTCGGCCGGTGTGCTAGAAACGGCCCCGTGCAGCTACTTCACAAGGGCAAGGTCCGCGACGTCTACACCGATCGGCCCGGCGAGCTGATCCTGGTGGCCTCGGACCGCGTGTCCGTCTACGACGTCGTCCTGCCGACGCCGGTCCCGGACAAGGGGAAGGTGCTGACGGCGTTGTCGCTGTGGTGGTTCGACCAGCTCGCCGACGTCGTCCCCAACCACGTCATCTCCGCCGACGACGTGCCGGACGAGTGGCGCGGCCGGGCCATCCGCTGCCGGCAGGTCGAGATCGTGCCCGTGGAGTGCGTCGCGCGCGGCTACCTGGCCGGATCCGGCTGGACGTCCTACCAGGAGTCGGGGACGGTGTCCGGGGTGGCGTTGCCGGACGGCCTGCTCGAGGGGTCGCGGCTGCCGGAGCCGGTCTTCACGCCGACCACGAAGACCCCGCCCGAGCTGGGCCACGACGAGCCGATGACCTTCGACGAGGTGGTGGCGCTGGCCGGTGCTCCGACGGCGGCGGCGCTGCGCGACCTGACGCTGACCGTGTACCGGCGGGCCGCCGAGATCATGGAGCAGCGTGGCGTACTGCTCGTCGACACCAAGCTCGAGTTCGGGCTGTCCGCCGACGGCGAGCTGGTGCTGGCCGACGAGGTGCTCACACCGGACTCCTCGCGGTTCTGGCAGGCCTCGCAGTGGGTACCCGGCCGGCGCCAGGTCTCCTACGACAAGCAGGTGGTGCGCGACTGGGCGCAGGACCTCGGCACCTGGGACAAGACCCCGCCCGGCCCGGCCATCCCCGACGAGGTGGTCGAGCGGACGCAGGCCGTCTACTTCGAGATGTACGAGCGGATCACCGGCCGGCCCTGGTCGTAGGCCGCGAGGATCGTCTCGGCGCGCAGGTTCAGCATCTCGTTGTCCGGGCCGCGCCCGCGGTCGACGGCGGGCGGTTGCCGGGCGCTGCTCCACGTCGGGCCCGAGAACCGGCCGTCGCGTCGTCGAGCCTTGCGCAGTACCTCGACGGCATCGGCGGCGCGCGGGTCGGCGAGCAGGCCGAGCTCGTGCAGCAGCCGCAGCCCCTGGCCGATGTCGTAGTGCCAGTACGGCGGGTAGTGCAGTCGCAGCCACGACGGGTGGATGACGGAGCCGTCGTCCAGGCGGCGGAACAGCCGGTGCTCGAGGAGCAGCTCGGCGGCGCGACGGGCGGCCAGGTTCGCCTCGGCGTGGCCGGTGGCCTGGGCGAAGGCGGTCAGGCCGAGGGCCGGGGTCACGGTCTCGTGGAAGGACGAGCGGTGCGCATCGGGATGACGGTCGCAGTTCCAGCCGCCGTCGGGCCACTGCCAGGCGAGCAGGCGCTCGGCCAGCAGGGCGACGCGCGGGTCGGCGGCCCAGCCCAGCCGGCTGCAGGCGTAGAGCGCGTTGCCCTCCTGCGAGGCGTGCGCCCGGTAGCGCCCGCGGATCCGTTGTACCGCGGCGTCGTGGGCCCGGCCGGTGAGCCAGACGAGGACGGCGTTGACGGCGCGCTCCGTCCGGTCCGGCGTGGGTTTCACGCCGAGGCCGGACAGGTCGGCCAGCTCGACCAGACGCCAGTGCGCGCCGTTCCACTTCGCGTACGGGTGCACGCCGGCAGGGACGGACAGCAGGGTCCTGACGTGCGGGTGCTCCATCGGGTCGATCATCGTGTCGCTAGCGGAGCGCGCGGTAGTGCTCGCGCTGCGCGGCGTCGAGGTGCTCGATCGCGTAGCGGAGCATGACGCGCGGCATGGCGGCGGCGTGGCGGTCGAGGAAGGCGCGCAGCCGGTCGGGGTCCTTGTCGCCGGCGGCCCGCAGCCAGCCGCCGACGGCCTTGTGGACGAGGTCCTCGGGGTCGCCGAGCAGCAGCTCCGCGATGCCGTACGTGTCGTCGAGGTCGCTGGACTTGATGAAGTACGCCGTCGCGACGACGGCCGTCCGGCGCTCCCACCAGCGCGGCGACCGCGCCAGCTCGTACAGCACGTCGCGCGGCCGGTCCGCCAGATACCCGCCGACGACGTGGATCGCGGCGAGGTCGACGAGGTCCCAGTTGTCGATGCGATCGTGTTTGCGCAGGTAGAGCTCGTACAGCTCGGTGCGGCGCTCGGGTGGGGTGCGCTTGCGGCGGGCCTGCTTGTCCATGACGCTCAGGGCGCCGGCCCGCAGCTCGTGGACGTCGGAGTCCAGCAGCCGCTCGATCTCCGCCGGCGGCAGGTCGATGAACTCCTTGGCCAGCTCGAACACCGTGCCCATGCGCACGCCGATGAACCGGTCCGACCCTGTCTTGAAGTAGCGCTCGTACCCGCGCTTCTCCTCGTCGGACTGGTGCTCCCGTAACCGGCGCTCGAACTCCTCCGCGCTGAGGTCCGCCATGCGCCCGAATCGTACCGGTCTTGCCGCCGGGCAAGCGGCTTGTCACGTCATTCGGTCTCGAGGGCTAACTTCCGGGCTACCGCTTTGGTCCAGAGTGCAGGGGTTCTAGATCCCTGATACTCTACGGAGGCGCAGTTGTGGCATGGGAGGTCTACGTCCTCGAGGACGTCAGTCAGTGGCTCCTCGAACTCGACGGGAAAGCATTCGACCGTATCCAGGACGCTATCGATCAGCTGGAGGACGTCGGTCCCGGCCTGGGTCGGCCAATGGTCGACACCATCCAGGGCAGCCGGCACCCGAACATGAAAGAGCTGCGCGCCGGGTCGGTGCGCATCCTGTTCGTGTTCGACCCCGACCGGCGGGCGGTGCTCCTGGTGGCCGGCGACAAGGCCGGTCTCTGGTCACAGTGGTATCGAAGGGCCATTCCAGTGGCCGACCGCAGGTACGACGCCTGGTTGGCCGAACTGGCTGCAAAGGAGGACGACGATGGACGGTGAACTGAAGTGGGTGCGCTGGGAGGACATCAAGGCCCAGCGGCCCACCACGTCTGAGGAGCGCGAAGATGCGCGCCGCGCGAACGATGCCGAGATCGCGGCGTGGCACCTGGCCGAGATCCGCCGGGCCCAGCAACGGACCCAGGCGCAGGTCGCCGAGGTCATGGGCGTGGGGCAGCGGCGGGTCTCCGACATCGAGTCGGCGGAGCTGGCCCGCACCGAGGTGGCGACCATCGACTCCTATGTGTCGGCGCTGGGCGGCCGCCTGCGGCTGGTCGCCGAGTTCGGCGACCAGGTCATCCCGCTGCGCTGAGCGAGTCGGGCGGGTGACGTGCCGCCCGCCCGGCACGCGGCGCTCGCGGCCGAGTCACCGCGCCCGCGAGGGTCAGGGCAGGACGGCGGTCGCCTCGATCTCGATGAGCTGGCCCGGGAACGCCAGCGCCGCCACCCCGACGAGCGTGGCCGCCGGCGGGCCGTCGGGCCGCACGATGATGTCGGCGGCGCGGCCGAGCCCGGCGCCCACCTGCTGGAGGGTGGTCTCGTCGTAGCCGGCCACGTAGATGCCGAGCCGGACGACGTCGGCGAAGGTCGCGCCGGCCGCGGCCAGCGCCGTCGCCACGTTGCGCAGCGTCTGCTCGGTCTGGGCAGCGAGGTCGCCGGCGCCGACCAGGGCGCCGTCGGCGTCGGTGGGGACCTGGCCGGCGACGATCACCTGGCGCGAGCCGGTGGCGACGACGACCTGGGAGTACATCTGCGGCTCGGCGAGGCCGGCCGGATTGATCAGCTGCATCGGCATGGCCGCAGCGTACGGACCGGCACCGACAAGGTCGGTCAGGGCAGGACGGCCGTCGCCTCGATCTCGATGAGCTGGCCCGGCAGCGCGAGCGCGGTGACCCCGACCAGCGTCGCCGACGGCGGTCCGTCGGGTGCCCGCACGATGTCGGCGGCCCGCGCGAGACCGGCCGCGTACCGCCCGATGCTGGTCTCGTCGAACCCGGCGATGTAGATGCCGAGGCGGACCACGTCGGCGAAGGTCGCGTCCGCCGCCGCGAGCGCCGTCGCCACGTTGCGCAGCGTCTGCTCGGTCTGGGCGGCGAGGTCGCCGGCGCCGACCAGGCTGCCGCCGTCGTCGATGGGGAGCTGGCCCGCGACGAACACCTGCCGCGAGCCGGTCGCGACGACGACCTGGGAGTAGCGGGGTGGGACGGGCAGGCCGGGCGGGTTGATCAGTTCTCGGGGCACGCCCTCACCCTAGGGTGGCGGCCATGACCGTCCTGCGCTCCATCGCCCTGTTCGTGCTCGCCGCGGTGGCGGAGATCGGCGGCGCCTGGCTGGTCTGGCAGGGCGTGCGCGAGCACCGGGGGCTGCTGTGGGCCGGCGCGGGCGTCATCGCGCTCGGGGTGTACGGCTTCGTGGCGACGCTGCAGCCGGACCCGAACTTCGGGCGCATCCTGGCGGCGTACGGGGGCGTGTTCGTGGCCGGCTCGCTGGCCTGGGCCGTGGTCGCCGACGGGTTCCGGCCGGACCGCTACGACGTGGTCGGCGCGCTGGTCTGCCTGGTGGGCGTCGCGATCATCATGTACGCGCCCCGCCCCGCGTGAGCTCGTAGATGGTCTCGACTCCGTCCTCGTCGTCCCACTGCTCGCCGACCTCGACGAACCCGTACTGCTGGACGAGGTTGCGCGAGGCCAGGTTGGTGGGGCTGACGGTGGCCCGGACGACACGCACCTGCGGGTCGTGGTCGGCGCGGTCGAGCATGAGCTCCAGCGCGGCGCGCGCGTACCCGCGCCGGCGGTGGGCGGGATCGATGGCGTAGCCGACCTCGACCCGGCCGTCGCCGTCGGGCGGGCCGTGGAACCCTGCGCGCCCGACGGCGACCTGGCGGTCGTCGTCCCAGACGATGCCGGTGATCCAGGCGGCGCTGGCGGGATCGACCGCGACCTGCTCGCGGCGCATGCGCCACACGCTGCTCCAGTGCGGGCCCGCGCAGTACGGCGTCAGCTCGACGGGCGACTCCTGGTTGGCCGCCACGATGTCACCAGCGGCGAGCGCCGTCAGCGCGGCCTCGTTGAGCTGCACGATGCTCACGTGCTTCGGCTCGGTCATCACTTCGGTCATCGGGGCACATCGTGCTCGCCGAAGCGCGAGAACACAAGGCGGCCCGCTCAGGCGTCCGGAAGTGGCTCGCCGGTCTCGAGGAGCGTCTTCAGGCTCGCGACCAGCACCGGCCAACCGTTGCTGATGCTCTTCAGCACCTCGCTGCCCACCGGGAAGCCGTCGTGGACCACGGTGAGCCGGACCATGTCGCCCATCGGCTCGAGGTCGAACGTGACCTTGGACCGCTGCTCCTTCGCCCACTGCGCCACCTCGGCCGGGTCGAAGTCGTGCGCGGCCGCGAACTCCGGGGTGAACGTGTGCCAGGTGTAGGAGAGCCGGCGGTACGGGTCGGCCTCGAGCACCCGCTGGTGCTCGTCGTCGGCGATGGTCGCGCCGGCCTCGTGCCAGACCATGGGCGACCCCTTGGCCCAGTCGGTGTCGAACTCGACCCCCCAGTAGCGGCTGGTGAACGCCTTGTCGGTGAGCGCCGTCCAGAGCTGCTCCGGCGTGGTCCTGATGTACGTGGTGTAGGTGAACTCGGTGTCGCTCACGGGTACGGCCTCCAATGCCGTCTTCAGATCGGCGAGCGCCTGTACGCGCCCGCGGTGGTACCGGCTGATCCAGCGGTCGGCGATCGCGTTGATCGGCTCGGCGTTGAGGAAGTGGTACTTCTCGCGGCCACGCTTCTCCGTGGTCACGAGACCGGCCTGCTCGAGGACGGCGAGGTGCTTGCTGACCGACTGCCGAGCCATGTCGAGCCCGGCGCACAGCTGGCGCAGCGTCTGGCCGTTGTCGCGGTTCAGGCTGTCCAGCAGCGCTCGCCGGCTCGGGTCGGCCAGCGCCTTGAACACGTCGTCGTCCATCGTCTTCCCCTGGTCGCTTCAGGCAGCCATATGGCTGCCTTTCGCTCTGATCCGACAATAGGCAACCTTTCGGCTGCCTGTCAACCGCGGGGTGCCACCCTGATGATCATGGAGAAGGTCGGCTCTGGAAGCGCGGGAAAGCCGACCTTCTCCATGATCAACTTCGGGGCGAGGTGGACTCGTCTCGCAGCGACCTCGGGGTCGCGCTGAGACGACCGTCGGGGCCCGGGAAGATGGGCGGGTGGATCATGTGGTGCGCAGGGTCGTCCCCGACGACTGGCAGGCCTACCGGGAGCTGCGGCTCGAGGCGCTGAAGGACTCGCCGCTCGCGTTCGTCGAGCAGTACGACGACGCCGCGGCGCGGCCCGAGCTGTTCTGGCGCGAGCGGGTCGAGGGCGCTGCCGACGGCGTCCTGTCCTGCATGTTCGTCGCCGAGGCCGAGGGGCGGCTGGTGGGCAAGGCGAGCTGCTTCGTCGAGGGCGAGAACGCCGACAAGGTCAGCGGCCACGTCGTCGGCGTCTACGTGACGCCGCAGGCGCGCGGCACCGGTGTGGCGGCGGCGCTGCTGTCGGCGACGGTCTCGTGGGCGTTGACCGAGGCGCGGGCCGACCGCGTCCGGCTCTTCGTCATCGAGACCAACGACCGCGCGGCCGCCTTCTACCGCCGCATCGGCTTCGTCGCCACCGGCCGGACCATGCGATACCCGCCGGACCCGACGTACATCGAGTACGAGATGGAGTACCGGCCCCATGGAGTGTCTGACTGATCATCGAATCCGCGACCGCCCACGTGATCGTCCAGGATCGGTGGTGCCCACGCGCCCCCAATCTTGGATGATCATGCACCACCGGGGCCCGGTGTCTGATGGAACCGTAAAGAAGGAGGGGGTCCGTACTCGTCCGGTTCCGCGCCGGCCGAAGATCTGCCAGAAGGATCAGAGCTCGGTGAGGGTCAGGCCGGCTGGGCGGCGATGTGCTGGGCGACGACGGTGTCGTTCTGCAGCACGTGCTCGACCAGCTCGCGGAAGTCCTCGAGCCGAGGGTGCCGCTCGGCCTCCGACGGCGACAGCTTCTGCCCGAACAGCGGCTCCGCCGCGAAGGACGCCGCGGCGGGCATGAGCTGGACGGCCGGACCCGGCTGCCCCGGCACCGGCCCGATGCGGCACCCGAACGTCACGTGGTCGCTGTGGTCCTCGCGATCCCACGTCCCGAACACCGCGTCGAGCAGGACGTCGTTGCCCTCGTGGTGGTGGCAGCTCGCGTAGTAGACGGCGTACGGCGCGCCGTCGCGGTGGACGAATCCGGTGATGCGGCGGAACGGCCGGCCGCAGTCGGGGCAGGTGTGCTCGGCGATCTGCAGGTTCGGCGCGATGCTCAGGGTCACCGGCGCATCCTCCCACCAGGACGTGAACGCCAGGTCAGCGGAGGTCGACGTAACAGTGGGCGTCGACGGGGCCGGAGGGGAACCGGAGCGTGACGGTGCCGAAGCGGGTCCAGCCGAGCCGGTCGTAGAGGCGGACCGCGGCGGCATCCTTCACCACCACATCGAGGAGCGGACGGCGGCCGAGCCGCGCGCACTCGTCGACGACGGCGGCGACCAGCCTGGCGCCGAGGCCCGACCCGCGGGCGGCCGGCGCCACGAACAGCCGGCCGAGGACACCCAGCCGGTCGAGCGGCTCACCGGACTCACGACTCCACAGCAGGGCGGGTGCGTACGACGGCGACGGCTCACTCAGAGCGACGTGCCCGGCCACGGACCCATCGGCCGATGCCGCGACCCAGGCGCCGAGCAGGCCGGGCGGGGTGAGGAACCCGGCCGGATCCGCGATGTCGTCGACGGGGTAGCCGTCGCGGGCCTGGACGCCGGCCAGGACGGACGCGCAGGCGGGGAGATCGTCGTCGGTGCGGGGACGGACGGCGAAGGAGGCGGACATGGAGCGGGTGACGGGAATCGAACCCGCATGACCAGCTTGGAAGACGGGCACGGTCTCGTGTTCGTGCAGGTCAGGGTCTTCCGGCGGCTCATTCACGGTCTGTTTTACCTGCGGCGATCCGCAATGTCGTTCGCCCTGGGGCACGTAGCGGGCACGGCTCGCGGCCCTCCTGTGGCTGGGATCTGCCTCATCTGTCAGTCGCCCCCGCCGGGTGCGCCAACACCCGGACGGGGACTTGATCCACCACCAGAACCAACCTGGAGGAAGACCCGTGGTTACCGTACCGACCCCTGAGAAGCGTGAAGAGATCACCCGTGTGCCGTTCGTTCATCCCGAGGTCGGGGAGATGGCGGCGTTCTTGGGTACCGAAGGTCCGATCATCGACGTGCAGGTGAAGCCGGAAGCGTCGGACATGTTCTGTGAGTTCAGCCTGACGCCGCTGGAGGCGCGTGAGCTGGCCGAGAGTCTGCGGGCGATCGCGGACGAGGCGCAGCGCGCGGGCTGGTCGAGGAAGATGCTGGCCGACGTTCGCAAGTATTACCTGCCCGACGCGACCGATGACGAGATCCGGGACCGGCTGGATGCGTTGACCGAGCGGCTGGGGGAGCGCCTTCATGGCTTCCGTGGGCAGCTGTCGAGTCAGGCCGGTCGTCAGCTCCTGGCCGAGGACGCCGCTGCCGCCGCGGGGCAGGCGTCGGGTGCGCTCGGTGAGGTCGTCGAGCAGCTGGCGCGGCTCGGTGAGGTGTCCGGGCGGCTGGTCGAGGCCCAGGCGGCGTTTACTGACCTGGAGCGTCTGCATCGGGCGTCGATCGACAAGGCCGGGATCCGCAATACGTAGTCATTGAGTGTGAATGTGCAGCTAGGAGGCGTGCGAGTGAGTGTCCGCTATCATGAGGGCATGACGGTTCCGGCGTTTCGCGATCCGGCCATTGTGGTCACCGCGACGCCTGCCGACCCCGAGCGGGAGCGTGCGGAGTGGCGGGCGTGGTGGTCCACCCTGCCCGCGGTCGAGCGGGACTGGCCGGCGGCTGACGTGCTCGCCGAGATCCGCGACGAAGACTAGTGCCACAGCGCTACGTCCTCGATGCCTCCGCCGGTATCGAGATCCTCAATCGCACGCCTTCTGGCCTGGCCCTGACCGCGCACACCTTCCGGCCCGGTGCCGAGGAATGGACCGTGGATCACTTCTACGTCGAGGTCGCCAAGGTGATCCGCCGTGACGTGCTCCGCGGCATCCTCACCGACGCCCAGGCCGGGGCGCTCGTCGACGGCCTGGTCCGCTGGCCCCTGTCGGTCACACAGTCCGCGCCGCTCCTGCGCGACGCCTGGACCATGCGGAACAACATCACCATCCACGACGGCCTCTACGTCGCCCTCGCCCGCCACCTCGGCGCCACCCTCGTCACCGCCGACCAGAAGCTAGCCGAAGCGCCTGGCTTGAACGTCGCGGTCATGAAGCCCTGAACGCTGTGGCGCCTGATCCAGAGGCGGCTAGCTCAGATCCACCTTCACCGTCCGGCTATCTCCATCCTGCCACGCGTCCTCATCCATAGGCTCTTCTTCGAACACGACTGCCTCCGCCGCAAGCGGGAGCGACACAGACCACTCGCCGCGGTTGGGAGCACCGAGATCGGCCAGGACACTCTCGCGCAGGATCTCTCGGCCTCGCGCTGTAGCTGAGTAAACGACATTGCCCTCGAACACCACGGCGGTGCCATTAATCTCCCACGATTGTCCGCGTCGACGAAGCTCCTTAACTTCGATGACGGGCCGACCATCGTCCGCCTTTGCCTCGGTTCCCTCCAGGTGATAGCCAGCGAGGCGTTCATAGAAGAGAACGACTTGGTTGACGAAGGACACATTCGGGTTGTGCTTCTCGATTCGCGCCCTGAACCTCTCGTCCAGTAGGTGTCCATATTCCGGGTGGCGAGGCAGGCGGTAGCTCGCGAATTCCTGGCACAACAGGTCAATCGATTCCTCGTCGGTTATCGGTGTGGAGCTGCCGATTTGCGCTACCCCATAGGTACCGCGTCGCAGCACCTTACCTTTCGTCCTCTCAAGACTTCGAGTCCAGGCTGGGCGCTGAATCACCTCGGCGAGTAGAATCGCGCGAATAAGATCTGCGTCACTGGAGTGGACTGCGGCTCTTTGGGCCGCGTACGTCCAGAGGTCGGGACCAAGATCCTTGCGTGCTCGTTCGAAAAGCGCATCTTCGGAGTGCTGGGTGACAACAAGGTTCCGGAGGAACACGGCGAGGATTGCCGCCAGTGCACCCGTCCACAGTGCCACGACCGTGTCCTCCTGACTTGGGATTAAGTCCTTCCACGTGGAGCTGGTTCTAAAGGCAAGGAACGCCGTTGCGATGAGAAGTACGCACGTGAGAAGGTTAAAGGCAATCAAGTTCACCCATGCTGAGGAATGTTCACGTCGGCGCAGCAGTTCGACGATCGCGCGAAGATTGGTCAATAGGATGTGTGTGCCGACGGTAATGGCTGCCGCCCTGGAAGCCGAGGCGTCGATTCGTCCTGCGGTTACCGTCACGAAGACAACTGTCACGTATACGGGGATCACTCTGAATGCGAGGTAACGAGCCAGGCTCGTGCTTAGGAAGTTGTCGACGGCGTCCGTCATAGTGACATAACTTTCCGGCCACTGATTTCGGATCGCCGAATAGAAGACGTAAAGGAAGAGCGCGCCCGCTACTCCAATTCCCACCGTTTCCATCTCTGCATCCCGCCTGTACTCGACGAAGGAGGTCCTGGTGGCGGGGACGGTAGCGGCCCCCCAGGACTCAACTGCGCTCACGGGATCAGAGTGGAACGCTCAGACTTGGGCGTCGTCCTCATAGCTGCCAGTCGTTTGGCTGGAGCGGAACGGGTCAAGGGTCGGCGTAGCCGATCACGTAGTGACGCCGAAGGCGCCCTTGAGGCGTGAAGCGGAGGCCAAAAGAATGGCCGCTATGAGGGGGACGCCGCCACGGTGACTGTGCGCGCGTGGACAAGCTGGTGCCGTTCGTCACGTGCCCGCCGGCCGACAGGGCCCGGAACGGCCGCCAGGCCGCACGCCCGGCCCGGAGGCCGGGCGGGCACGGCGCGCGCAGCGCGCCGCTTGATCTCCAAGAGGTCGATCCGGCAACCGGCTGCGTCACAGGTCGTGCTGCGTCACAGGTGTGCTCCGTCGGTTAGGCGTTGTGGGCTCTGAGGCGGTCCGTTAGGTGCTCGACGGTCGAGTGTCGGCAAGCAGGACGCTTCAATCGCTGCGCGGTGTCTGGACCGGCGATGTTTCGCGGACATCTTCGGACCGGACGTCTGGCTCGGCGATCAACGCGACCGCCAATGATCAAGATTGGCGTCGAGGAGTTTTAGCGCCTTGAGTCGACGAGCGGTGTCTGGGTGGACGTGGACAGCCGAGCCCTTGGTGGGTTCAGGCAGGTCGTCCCCAAATCCATCAAATTCGAGGGCTCTTCGAGAGTCTAGTTCCCGCCATTGTTCGCCTGGCTGAATTAGGAGGCGCGTGTCGCCTTTTCGCTTGTTCCAAAGCTGGGTAGCTTGGGAGATGGCATTTGTGACGGTCGAGTTCGTAAGATTCAGCATGCCGCTTAGAACCGTATTGGGGTCCTTCCACAGAAACATCGCTTCCACACCCTCGGCGGAGATCATGGCCTCGGTTGACGTCCAGTCCGGTTGTCGATGCAAAGGCTTCACCCAACGTAAGGATCTACCTTCCTTTACCTGGACCATCCAATCGAACATGGGAGCGCGGTGAGCGGCTGTATCTCGTGTTCTTTGCAGCCAAGCGAGCCAATCGGGTGGTCCGGCCTGGATCGATCGACTTATGGCAAGGAACACATCGTTTTGGGCCTGGCGAGGTTCCGTGCCGGGTGGCTCAAGGTATCTCGATTCTTGCTTCTGATTTCGCATGCACGATTCAATTACTCGCCAGTCTGCGGTGACGATGTCAGCTCGGACTGCCGCGACGCCGATGATGGTCGCCGCAAGTCGGTCAAAACACTGCGCGAGGTGGTAGAAGACGTGTTCCTGCGCGAGATTGGCGCGCCGATCCCTTCTTCGCTCGTGGGGCCCGCGCTGGATGGCTTTCATGAAGGTGCTCGTTGACGCCCCAGGGATTCGGCCGGCCGCCGTCAGCTGCTGGTGCATCCACGTGTTGTCCGCAAACGTAGCTTCTCTGTGTTCCTGGACCTGGAGCGCTGCTGCGATGATCGATTCCGATGTTCCGATTAGCGAAGCGAGCGTGTATTCACTGATTAAGGCGACGCGCTTCCAGTCCAGGTAGCCATGCCACCAGCCGAAGCCGCCGCGCTCGATGTCGAGGTCCGACAGCATCATCTGCGAAAGCTCATTCACGGCGCCTACAGCCGTTGAGACGTTGCGTTCGTATTCTTCCGTAGCAGCCACCAGGTTGCCCTCCCGTCTGCGTAGTGAGCTTGTGGGCCAAGTGTTCTCGTGACCCCGGACGTTTGTAGCGCCCACTCAGCGGGTTGGCGAACCATGTATGCGCGACGATGGTGAACCGGTTGCAGGCGGCTGGCCATCACCCGAGTTCGCGGCCTATCCGATGGCTGTCGGAAACGAGGACGCGCGGTTCGGCGGGGGCTTTGCTGATGTTCGATGCCGTGCACGCCGGCCTGTGACGAGGCGCACGGTAGCGAGGACGTCTCGGACAGTGACGCCGATCCAGTGCCGCTAGCGCTGGCGAGTGACGGCTGCTGTGCCTGGCCTTTACGTCTCAGCGGTGAGTTTGCGTGGCCTTTGCTGGTGCCATCGTTGGATGGTTTCTGGACGCCAGAGGCGTTGTGGGCCGACGCGCATGTCGGGTTCTGGCATCTGGTCGCGGGCGAGATAGGCCCGCACGGTCGAGGCCGTGATTCCCAGGTATTCGGCGACGTGGTCGGTTGTCCACCAGCCGCGGCTGCCCTCAACGTGCATGCTGGTCGGCTCGGCGCCTTGCTCTAGATAGATATGGCGGCCGGTCTGCGCGGCGCTGAACGCCTTGGTGATTCGACGCTGTAGTCGTGGGGGCAGTACGTTCAGCATCTCGGTCTGATCCCTGAACGCCCAGGCCTCGAGTTCGTCGTCGGCCAGCTTCAGGGCGGCGATCTGTTCCGGTGTGAGTGTGCCGCCGTCGAACACGAACAGGAGCTTGTCGCCTTCGCTCTCGCTAGGTGCCCAGTCGGTGACCAGGAGCTGGCGGACGGTGGGGTCGAATCCGAGTTCTTCCCGGACCTCGCGCATGCAGGCTTCGAGGGGCGTCTCGGCCGGTTCGACGTAGCCGCCGGGGATATCCCAGCCGTCCTTGTACGTAGGTTTGACGAGCAGGACCCGGCCCTCGCCGTCGAAGAACAGGGCGCCCGCTGCGACTCGCGGGCGTGTCATGGGCGGCGGCTCCTGATCGACCATGGCGTCAACCATACGGATCCGCGCTGGCTCAGCCGATGCCGAGCCTGTGAGCTAGTTCGGCGAGTTCGAAGCTGGGTTGGCCGCGCTGTGTCCTGATCCAGGTCTGCACGAGGTTGCGGCTGAGGTAGTGGTAGCGGACCTGCTCGGGCGCGAGCTGCTCGGCATCGAGCAGTGTCGCCAGGGCCTCGTCACGCCTGTTCGCGGTGCTCCAAGCCCGCGCAACTTCGAGGGAGTGACGTACGCGCCGCTCGGTCGGCACCGCGCTCGTGTCGATCTGGGGTCCGAGGTCGATGGCGATCTGGATGTCGCCCAGCTCCATAGCTGTCGAGACGCGGTGAATCGCAACGTTGGTGGGGCCGAACGCGGTCCAAAGATGGTTCGCGTCGCCACCCATCCGATGCGCCGCGCCGTCAGCTCCAGTGAGGAACGCCTGGACGGTATGGCGGTCATCCGCACGGGCTGCGGCCATCGAGCCGGATAAGAGCAGCGTCCCGTATACGGACAGCATCGCGGGCGAGGGATCGGACAGATGCGGCTCGAAGAACTCGATCGCATCGTTGGTCATCTGTACTGCTGCGGCGTAGGCCCCGGTTGCCTGGAGGGAGTGGGCGACGGAGCGGAACAGCGAACCGATCACTGTGGGGTTGCCGCTTCGGTAGGCGGCGTCGATTCCCCGATCTGAGGCGTTCCACGCGAGGTCTGCTTCTCCGAGCTTGGTGAGCGTTCCCGCGGCCACTTGGTAGGTGAGTGCAAGCAGCCCAAGCGCTCGTTGTTGCCGGTCGCCTTGGTACTCGTGTGCTGCGATCTTGGCGTCGGGAATCAGGGTGACGAGCCTGTGCGTCGCGTAGCCGAAGCGCGAGTCTTGGTAGGCGGTCCATGTCGCCGCGATGTCAGCCTCCAGCGCGTCCAGGTCCCGCGCGTCGCCGAGCGGCTGATGGGCGGCAAGCCGTGTGAGCTGCCGATAGTCCATGAGGACTGACCGGAGCGCCGGCACGTCGACTGGCCACTGTCGGTGGTCCATTCTGCAAGCGATGGCTCACCGAGCAGGTCGCCCAGCGAGACATCGAGGGCGCGGGCGATGTTGGCCATGACCGAATAGCGGTCGAGCTGAATGCGACCGTTCTCCACTTTGCTCAGCCAGTCGGCCGTCCGCCCGACCAGCTCGGCCAGGACATCCTGCGAGAGCCCGCGACGCTGCCGGTACCAGGCGATCCGTCGGCCAAGTGCGATCTCACTAGTCATCCCGCGCATGAACGGATTGTCGCACTGCGTGCTGACAAGTACCCCGGAAGGAATTTCCGGGTCATTCGCCGCGCCCGTTCCTACCGTCGATTCGTGCAACACCGACCAGGCGAGAGAGAGGACTGGTCAAGTACAGCACTTCGCTGTACTGTGTTGAGTACAGCGAAACGCTGTACAGGTGAGCCGCAGGTTTGCGGCACGATCAGGAGGAGGCAGGTCATGGCGTTGATCAAGGGTCACCGGTTCCCGGTGGAGTTCGGTGAGGCGTTCCCGCGTGGTCTGGTGATGGTGGGTGAGATCGAGCCGGACCTGGAGTACCAGTCGCAGGAGGACCGGGCGCGCGGCAAGGAGCAGCGGCAGCGGATCGACGACATCACCAAGCTGCGGCAGTGGAGGGCCACCGTGACCGACCCGGATGAGGCGAAGGCGAAGCGGGCGAGCTTCGAGGTGATCTTCACCGCTGAGGTGCAGCCCGCCCCGCTGCCGGATGAGGTGCTGCCGGGGATGCGCCCGATCGAGCTGGTGGGCGTGACGGCGTCGCCGAAGGTGATGGGTCAGGGCGAGTTCAAGTACCTCGGTTATGAGTACCGGGCTACCGGGGTGAAGGCTCCGAACGGTGCCCCGCGCCCGCCCGCCGCTGCTGGTGCTCGCGGCCAGGGCGACTCCGTCAAGCAGGGCGAGCAGAAGGCCGGCTGACGGATGCCGACCGAGCGTGAGGCCTATCTGAGCGTGAGCGCGCAGGTGGCACTGTCGGCGTCCTGGTCTTCCGCCCACGAGGTCGTGATCATCAACGGCGTCCACGGCACGTACCCGGCGCTGTCGATGCACCTGACCGTCGAGCAGGGCGCGGAGCTGGCGGCGTCGCTGATCCGCTCCGTCCTGGCCAGCGACCCGGACGAGCTGTCGGCGCGGCTGGTGGACGCGGCGGGGGAGGCGTTGGCGCATCACTGGCGCGACGCCATCCCCACCACCTCGGCACCGGCCGGAGCGTCGACATGACCGCGACCGTCGAGCACGAGCCGTGGTGCGAAGACCAGGCGACCGGCCATGAGGGGCCGTGCCGGTTCTACGGCGACAGCCTGTCCGCGCGGGGTGTCGTCGTCACCTCGACCGCCGAAGCCGTCGACGGTGGTGCAGTGGTGGTGTTGACCACGACCGGCCGCGACGGACGACCTGTCCGGCTCGAAGTCGCTCCGGCTGTGGCGTCGTCGTTCGGACGGTCGCTGACGCGGCTGGGGTCGACGTTCGAGGACCGCGCTCCGCGCCGCTCACCACTCGCCACATCCACGACGGCGACTGCCCGCGGTGGTGTTGTCGTCTCGCGATGAGTCCCCACCGGGGACGGGTGCAAGGCCTAGGAAACCGTCCCCGTCCCCGGTGGCCCCAACCACACCCCCACGAGGGAGGGGATTGGTGTGCCCAAGCTTATGTTCTGGCGACTCCCCGTCGCCCTGCTGACCGTCCTGGCGGTCCTGGTGCTGACGGCCGCGCAGCTCGCCACCGCGGTCACCGATGTCGAGGCGGAGCGATCTGACGCCGCCGAAGCGGCCGATATCGCGCGGTGTGGTGGCCGGTCATGAACGGCGAACCGGTCCTGTTCGGGCTGCTGCCCTTCGACACGACCGAGAAGGCGTATGCGTTCCCTTGCCCGGTCTGCGACAAGGTCCGCTCCACCGCACCCGACCAGCCGTGCCGGGACTGCGCCCCGATCGTGAAGCCCGCTCGGCGACGGACGACCAAGGGTCGTGGTTCCCGGTGAACCGGCCGCGGGTGCTGTCCTGCGACGGCTGTCCCGCCACGATCACCGATGCCGGCACGGCCGGTGCCTGGTTCGTCTTCGACACCGCGGACCTGCCGGGGAACGCTCGCTGCCCGGAGTGCCTGCCCGGCCAGGCCCGTGCTGGCGGTGATCTCGCATGTCTGCGCTGACTCGCTGCTCCGTCTGTGGCCGTGCCGTGGATGCGGTGGAGGTGTGGTTCCACCCCGGCACCGGCGAGGCGACCTGCCCCGACTGTCACGAAGCCGTCCGGTCCCGGCATGCCCGGTTGACCGCGCTGAGAGGTGAGTTCCGATGAGAAGCCGTCCACGACTGCACACCCGGCACTGCAACCGCTGCGCTTCCCGTCTGAACGGGGCGGGGATGCCGCTGCACGGTGCCGGAACACTGTGCCCGACCTGCTGGGTCACCATCCGCACGGAACGGTTCGAGGCCCGTGCCCGTGCCGCCGTCGCCGCCACGCTCGCTGACGAGCAGGGCGGGTGGTGACGATGAGCAACCTGCTCACGCTCCTGAAGACGCTGCTGGCGCTGCCGCGCAAGCGGGTGAACGGCGCGGCATCAGTGCTGACCGGCTGGTGGCTCATCCGGCTGCTCTGGCGGCTGCGCCTCCTCGTCGCGGTGACCCTGGTCGTGCTGTTCGCCTACTCCAGGTGGGGCTGGGTCGGCCTCGTCCTCCTGGCCGTGCTGCCGCCGCTGCTGTCGTTCGCGTGGCGGGTGCTGCATCCGCAGTCACACACCTGGTTCGTCAACGCCCTGACGGCCCGGCATCGGCTGCGCCACACCTACGGCTCCCGCTGGGACGCGGTCATAGTCGCGTGCGACCTGCACCGGCCGGTCCCCGGCGGCGCGCACCTGACACCGGAGCTGGTGAAGGTGTCGTTGGTCCCGGTCGGTGACGTGCTGCACGTGCGGTTGCTGGATGGGCAGGCACCGGCCGACTTCGCCCGCCAGGCCGACGAGCTGGCGCACGCGTTCGGCGTCCCCGAAGTCCGCGTCACGAACGCCGGCCCCGGCCGGGTCGAGCTGGTCCTCGTGCTGCTCGACGTGCTCGCCCAACCCGTCACCCTGACCGACGTGCCCGCGGTGACAGACCTGCGCAAGGTGCGGTTCGCGATCGGGGAGGACGGGCTGTGGCGCACGAGGAACTACGCGAACATCGCGGCCGAGGTCGGCGGCGGCGTCCCTGGCTCCGGCAAGACCGCAGGGGAGACGTCGCTGGCGTGTGGGCTGATCCAGAACCCGGCCGTCCAGTACGTTGTCGTCGATGGCAAGGGCGGTGAGGACTGGTCCTGGATCGCGCCTCGAGCAGCCGCCTACTGCGCCGAAGACGAGGACCTGAACGCGGTCCTGGCCGTGGTCGAGCAGGTGCACGGGCTGATGCGGCACCGGCTCAAGACGCAGAAGGCCACGCGGGGTGAGGCGAACTTCTGGAACCTGCCCCTCGACCCCGCTCATCCGGCCGTGTTCCTGGTCGTGGACGAGGTGCAGACGTTCACCGACACCAAGGGCATGGACAACGAGACGAAGCAGCTCGCCTGGCAGATCACCGCCCGGTTGTCGGCGCTGGTGAAGAAGGGCCGCTCCGCCGGCATCATCACCCGGCTCCTGACCCAGAAGCCGACCAGCGATGCGCTGCCGACCGCGATCCGCGACAACGCGTCGGTGCGGACGGCGTGGCGGGTGATGTCCAAGGACGCCGCCGAAGCCATCCTCGGCCCGATCGTCCGTGACGCGGAAGTGTCCCCGGTCGACATCCCGGAGGCCATGCGCGGCGTCGCCGTGGTCGCCACTGATGCGGGGCGGCTGGAACGGGTCCGGTTCCCGTTCGTCGACGAGCACACCGCCGAAACCATCGCTGCTCGGGTGGCGGGCCTGCGCCGCGAGCTGACCGAGTTCGGCGCACCCACCACCGACAACGAGGACCAGGAGGCCGAGGACGACGCCGCGGGGGTGCGGACGTGACCATCGCGGTGCTATCGGCGGGGCTGCCGGATGACGCCACGCTGCGCGAGCTCGCGGCCGCGAAGGGCGTGTGCGTGCGGCCGATCCTGCAGCACGTCACCGACACCCTCACCGGCGCCTCGAAGACGGTGGTGATCGCGTGCGGGGCCACCCGCGCCAAGGTCTGCCCCTCCTGCGCAGACACCGCACGGCGACTCAGGATCCAGCAGTGCCGCGAGGGCTGGCACCTCACCGAAGACCCACCCAAACCCGACCCCGACGACCCCGACCCGACCGACGACCGTGGGGACGACGGCGGCGACCAGACCGACGAGCACGACGAGAACGACGGCCGGCGAGTGCGGTCCACGCGGCGGCGGCAGGACGCGCCGGACCTCCCGCGGCTTGCGGTGTCGGACCGCACCACGGGCCGGGTGTTCGAGACACCGGACGGCAAGGTCTACCGGCCGTCGATGTTCGTCACCCTCACCCTGCCGTCCTACGGACGCGTCACCGGCGAGGGTGTGCCCGTGGATCCGAGGTCGTATGACTACCGGCGAGCCGCGCTGGACGCGATGCACTTCCCGAAGCTGGTGGACCGGTTCTGGCAGAACCTCCGCCGCTCCACCGGCTACTCGGTGCAGTACTTCGCCACCGTCGAACCCCAACGCCGCCTCGCCCCGCACCTGCACGCCGCCATCCGCGGAGCCATCCCCAGGAAGCTCCTGCGTCAGGTCGTGGCGGCGACCTACCACCAGGTGTGGTGGCCACAGCTCGACGAACCCGTCTACACCGACCCGGACACGCTGCCGGTGTGGGACGAGCTGGCCCTGGCCTACGCCGACCCGCAGACGGGCGCCGTGCTGCCGACATGGGACGAGGCGCTGGACGCCCTCGACGACGACCCCGACGCCCAGCCGGCGCACGTCATCCGCGCCGGGACCCAGGTCGACATCCAAGGCGTCATCGCTGGAACACCGCTCGCGGACCGGGTCATCGGCTACCTCACCAAGTACCTGACCAAGTCCATCACCGACCCCCTCCACGACGACGACAGCGACGGTGACGCCCCCGTCTCGGCCGCACGGCGTGCGCACATCGACCGGATCGCCGACGAGGTCCAGTGGCTGCCGTGCGCACCGACGTGCGCGAACTGGCTCCGCTACGGCATCCAGCCCAAGGACGCGAAGGGCGGCATGGAGCCCGGCCGCTGCGGGTCGAAGGCGCACGACCGGGACCACCTCGGGCTCGGCGGTCGTCGGGTCCTCGTCTCCCGGCGGTGGACCGGCAAGACGCTTGACCAGCACCGCGCCGACCGTGCCGCCGTCGTCCGCGCCGTTCTCGCCGAGGCCGGGGTCGAGATGGACGACCACGACGAGCTTTCGGCAACCGCCACCACGCCCGACGGCAGGCCGCGGTTCGTCTGGACCGTCACCCACCCCGGCGACGTCGACGGCCCGTCCTACGCCCGCCTCATCAGCCACGCCATCGCCCAGAAACAGCGCTGGCGAGCCCAGTACGAGGACGCGAAGACCCGCGCCGGACCTGCGGCGCTGGAGCTTTCGGCAACCGCACAACCTGCCGCTACCCCGGCGGCATGACAGAGAGGAACGATCATGATGGATCGGCTGTTGACCGTGGAAGAGGCTGCCGAGCTGCTCGGTACCGGGCCGCGGTTTCCCCGGCGGCTGATCGCTGAGCGCCGTATCGACTTCGTGAAGGTCGGTCGGCTCGTCCGGATCCCGTCGTCCGCGCTTGCCGCGTGGGTGGAGGAGCGGACGGTGGAGGCGACTCGGCGTACTCGCAAGGATCCGTATGGGCGGGTGCTCTGATGGCGGCGCGGCGGCGGTTCGGGCGGGTGCGGAAGTTGCCCTCGGGCCGGTTCCAGGCTCGATATCACGGCCCGGACGGTCAGGATCGGCCCGCGCCGTACACGTTCGCGACCAAGACTGATGCGAACGTGTGGCTGGCAGACAAGGAGCTGGAGATCCGCCGCGGTGACTGGCTCGACCCGGCGGGCGCGATGATCCCGCTGAGGGAGTTCGCGGCGGCGTGGATCGTCGAACGGCCGAACCTGCGGCCTCGCACGGTGGAGCTGTACGAAGGTCTGCTGCGGCTGCACATCGCACCCCAGCTCGGCAGGCTCGGCCTCGGTGACCTCACCCCGGCGCGGGTGCGGAGCTGGCGGAAGGAACGCCTGGACGACGGGGTCGGGCCGGTGACCGTCGCGAAGGCCTATCGCCTGCTGAAGACCGTCATGGCGACGGCGGTGGAAGACGGCCTGATCCGCCGGAACCCGTGCCAGATCAAGGGCGCGGGGACAGAGGCCAGCCCGGAGCGCAGGACCGCGACGCTGGCCGAGGTGTTCGCCATCGCCGACGCGATCCAGCCCCGCTATCGGGCGCTCGTGCTGCTGGCGGCGTTCGGAACGCTGAGGTGGGGTGAGCTGATGGGCCTGCGACGGCTCGACGTCGACCTGGACGAGCGGACGGTGCGGATCGAGCGAGCGGTGCAGCAGGTCAAGGGCAAGCAGATCGTCTCGACGCCCAAGACAGCCGCCGGCCGACGCGTCATCGCCATCCCGGAGGTCATCGTCCCGGAGCTGCGGTCGCACCTGACCGAGTTCGCCGAGCCGGGACCGGACGGCCGTGTGTTCATCGGCCCGAAGGGCGCGACACCGACGCGAACGAACTTCCACACCGTCTGGCGTCAGGCGGCGACCGCGGCCGGTGTCCCGGAGCTGCACTTCCACGACCTTCGGCACACCGGCGCGACGCTCGCCGCGACAACGGGGGCCAGTCTGCGCGAGCTGATGGAACGCCTCGGGCACGCCAGCCCTCGCGCGGCGATGATCTACCAGCACGCCACCAGGGAGCGTGATCACGCCCTCGCCGCGGCGCTGGACGCCCTCGCCCAGGCCTACCTACGTGAACGGCCTCAGGCCGATGAACGGGCACGCGACGGGCACGATGATGCCGAAATGGCGTCCTGAGAGGTGGCGATGACGGAGCACGTACCCGCTGAGCTGCGGGGCAGAAATGGAGCGGGTGACGGGAATCGAACCCGCATGACCAGCTTGGAAGGCTGGGGCTCTACCATTGAGCTACACCCGCGTAGGGCCAAGGGCCCCGCGGAACAGGGTACCCTGTGATCTGGCCTAGACTTGTCCGGGCACCCGGGGCGTAGCGTAGTGGCTAGCGCGCCTGCTTTGGGAGCAGGAGATCGCAGGTTCGAGTCCTGTCGCCCCGACCAGCCCGCCTTCGCAACACCGACAGCAACACGACCATGCACGGCCGTTGCGATCGTGCCCGACACCATCCCACACAGGAGACACGTCAGCGTGAAGAGCGTCGTCGAGACCCTCAACCCGACCAGGGTCCGGCTCGCGGTCGAGGTTCCCTTCGCCGAGCTTGAGTCGAACATCCAGTCCGCGTACAAGCGGATCGCCGCCCAGGTGACGGTGCCGGGGTTCCGCAAGGGCAAGGTGCCGCCCATGGTCATCGACCAGCGCATCGGGCGGCCGGCGGTGCTCGAAGAGGCCGTCAACGAGGCGATCCCGCAGATCTACCAGGACGCCATGCGCGAGAACGAGCTGACGCCGCTGGCCCAGCCCGACATCGACCAGCCGCAGTTCGGCGAGGGCGAGGACCTCAAGTTCACGGCCGAGGTGACGGTCAAGCCGAAGATCACGCTGCCCGAGTGGGAGGGCCTGGAGGTCCAGGTCGACGACATCACCGTCGGCGACGACGACCTCACCGAGCGCATCGACGTGCTGCGGGCGCGGTTCGGCACGCTGGTGACGGTCGAGCGGGCGGCCGCCGACGGCGACTTCGTCCAGATCGACCTCAACGCGACGAACGGCGGCGAGCCGGTCGACGGCGGCCAGGCCAGTGGCGTGTCGTACCAGATCGGGCGCGGCGGCATGGTCGACGGGCTCGACGAGGCCCTGGCCGGGATGTCCGCGGGCGAGTCCAAGTCCTTCAAGACGACGCTGGTCGGCACCCACGAGGGCGAAGAGGTCGACGTCGAGGTGACGGTCAACGCCGTCAAGGAGCAGCAGCTCCCCGAGCTCGACGACGAGTTCGCCCAGCTGGCCAGCGAGTTCGACACCCTCGACGAGCTGCGCGCCGACATCCGCGAGCAGTCGCTCAACGGCAAGCGCATCGAGCAGGCCATGGCCGCCCGCGACAAGGTGCTCGCCCAGCTCATCGAGAAGGCCGGCGACATCCCGCTGCCCGAGGAGCTCATCTCGGCGCAGATCGAGGACCACCTGTCCGACGGCCACGGCGACGAGGACCACCGCGCCGACTTCGAGAAGCAGCTGCGCGAGAACCTCACCTCGCAGTTCGTGCTCGACGAGCTGGTGAAGACCGAGAGCATCGAGGTCTCGCAGGACGAGCTCAGCTCGTACATCATCCAGCAGGCCATGCGCTCGCGCATCGACCCGAACCAGCTCGCCCAGCAGCTGGTCGACCAGGGCAACCTGCCCGCCGTCGTCGCCGACGTCGCGCGCGGCAAGGCGCTGGCCCTCGCGGTCGAGAAGGCCAAGGTCAGCGACGCCTCCGGCAACGCCGTCGAGCTGAACCGGCTGCGCGAGGACGGCACCCTGGCCGACCTCGACGAGCTCGGCGCCGTCGCCGCCCCGGCCGTCGACGGCACCTTCGAGTTCGCCGAGCTCGACGACACGGCGGCCGACACCGAGACGGCGGCCGACGCCGCCGACGAGGCCGCGGCCGACGACGACACGGCTGCCGAGGACACGGCCGACGCCGAGGACGAGAAGAAGGCCTGACGCAGGGCCGCGCAGAACGCAGGACCACACGCGATCAGGTGACCACGCCCACGGCTGGTCACCTGATCGCGTTTGCGCACCATATGAGGTCGCGGCGCACGCCGTCAGCGAACACCGGCCATGCGGCGGATGGTCGCCACGGCCTTTGTGGTTACTGTCGTTGGCACAACGAAGAAGACACACGAACCAACGGTCTCGACGACCAGTCAGCAAGCCCCAAGGAGATCACGGTGAGCACACGCCCCGAGACGTCGGGCCCGTCCCTCATTCAGGCCCACGCGCCCGCACCAGCCGTCGGTGGTCTGGACGACCACATCTACAACCGGCTGCTGAAGGAGCGCATCATCTTCCTCGGCTCCGAGGTCCGCGACGAGAACGCCAACGCCATCTGCGCGCAGCTGCTGCTGCTGGCGGCCGAGGACCCTGAGCGCGACATCAACCTCTACATCAACTCGCCCGGCGGCTCGGTGTCCGCGGGCATGGCCATCTACGACACCATGCAGTACGTCAAGCCCGACGTGGTGACGCTGGCCATGGGCTTCGCGGCGTCGATGGGCCAGTTCCTGCTCTGCGCCGGTGCGCCCGGCAAGCGCTACGCCCTGCCGCACGCCCGCATCCTCATGCACCAGCCGTCCGGCGGCATGGGCGGCTCGGCCAGCGACATCCGCATCCAGGCCGAGGCCATGCTGCGGACCAAGCGCGAGATGGCCGAGCTCATCGCGCACCACACCGGCCAGCCGATCGAGCGCATCGAGGCCGACTCCGACCGCGACCGCTACTTCACGCCGCAGGAGGCGCTCGAGTACGGCTTCGTCGACCACGTGGTCGAGAGCGCCTCGCAGGTCTCCCAGGGCGGCGGCACGGCCTGACCCGGCCGCGCCCCCCCACGAGCCACACGAGCGACCATCCCGACAGAGGAGACCCAGTGAACTACTACATCCCGCAGTGGGAGGAGCGCACGTCCTACGGCTTCCGGCGGATCGACCCGTACGGCAAGCTGTTCGAGGAGCGCATCATCTTCCTCGGCACCCCCATCACCGACGACGTCGCCAACGCCGTCATGGCGCAGCTGATCTGCCTCGAGTCGATGGAGCCCGACCGCGACATCGAGATCTACATCAACTCGCCCGGTGGATCCTTCACAGCCATGACGACCATCTACGACACCATGCAGTTCATCAAGCCGGACGTCCGGACGGTGTGCATGGGTCAGGCGGCGTCCGCGGCGGCGGTGCTGCTGGCGGCCGGCGCCCCCGGCAAGCGGCTGGCGGTGCCGAACGCGCGCATCCTCATCCACCAGCCCTACACCGAGGGCACCTACGGTCAGGCCAGCGACATCGAGATCCAGGCGAACGAGATCCTGCGCATGCGGGCGCTGCTGGAGAAGATGCTCTCCGACCACTCCGGCCGCAGCCTCGAGCAGGTCCGCACGGACATCGAGCGCGACAAGATCCTGACGACGCAGGAGGCCATCGACTACGGCCTCGTCGACAACTTCACCGCGTCGCGCAAGGCCAGCCTCGTCAGCTGACCTCCTTCGGATCGGGCCCGGCCACGACGCGCCGGGCCCGATCCGCTCTCCGGGTGCCCGTTTGCGCGCCAGACGTTGTAACGTCGAAGGCAACGCAGGGCTCGCGAGGGCCGGCGATACGCACGACGTCGATCCGCGACCAGGGCCCGGGACCAACGGCTCGCTCCGTGGATCCTCGGCCGCACGGCCGAGATCGCAGCTGAAGACGGAAGGACGTACCGCGTGGCACGCATCGGCGACGCTGACCACCTGCTCAAGTGCTCGTTCTGCGGTAAGAGCCAGAAGCAGGTCAAGAAGCTCATCGCAGGCCCCGGGGTCTACATCTGCGACGAGTGCATCGATCTCTGCAACGAGATCATCGAAGAGGAGCTCAGCGAGACCGCCGAGGCCGGCGGGCTGTCCGAGCTGCCGAAGCCGCGCGAGATCTACGAGTTCCTCGAGCAGTACGTCATCGGCCAGGACGTCGCCAAGAAGGCGCTGTCCGTCGCCGTCTACAACCACTACAAGCGGGTCCAGGCGCGCCAGTCCGCCGCCGCCCGCGGCCACGGCAAGGACGACGCCGTCGAGCTGTCGAAGTCGAACATCCTGCTCATCGGCCCGACGGGGTGCGGCAAGACCTACCTGGCGCAGACGCTGGCGAAGATGCTGAACGTGCCGTTCGCCATCGCCGACGCCACCGCGCTGACCGAGGCCGGGTATGTGGGTGAGGATGTCGAGAACATCCTGCTGAAGCTGATCCAGGCCGCGGACTACGACGTGAAGAAGGCCGAGACCGGCATCATCTACATCGACGAGGTCGACAAGATCGCCCGTAAGAGCGAGAACCCGTCGATCACGCGGGACGTGTCCGGCGAGGGCGTGCAGCAGGCGCTGCTGAAGATCCTCGAGGGCACGACGGCGTCGGTGCCGCCGCAGGGCGGGCGCAAGCACCCGCACCAGGAGTTCATCCAGATCGACACCACCAACGTGCTGTTCATCGTGGGTGGCGCGTTCGCCGGGCTCGACGACATCATCCAGGGCCGCATCGGCAAGCGCGGCCTGGGCTTCGGCGCGCAGATCCAGTCCAAGTCCGAGCGCGAGGCGGTCAACACCTTCGGCGAGGTCATGCCGGAGGATCTGCTGAAGTTCGGGCTGATCCCGGAGTTCATCGGCCGGCTGCCGGTCATCACGACGGTGTCGCCGCTGGACCGGGCGGCGCTGATCCGGATCCTGTCCGAGCCGCGCAACGCGCTGGTGAAGCAGTACATGCGGTTGTTCGAGCTCGATCACGTGGAGCTGGAGTTCACCGACGACGCGATCGAGGCGGTCGCGGACCTGGCGCTGCTGCGTGGCACGGGTGCGCGGGGACTCAGGGCGATCCTCGAAGAGGTGCTGCTGCACGTGATGTACGAGGTGCCGTCGCGCGACGACGTGGCCCGGGTGGTCATCACCCGCGACGTGGTCGACGCGAACGTGCTGCCGACGCTGGTCCCGCGCGAGGGCCCGCGCAAGCGCGAGCGCCGCGAGAAGTCCGCCTGACGTCTGCGGTAGACCTTGGCCGATCCGACGAAGACGCCGGACCCCGTACGCGGTTGACTCCCGCCCATGACTGACACCCTCGTCCTGCGCGGCGGCACCGTGTTCGACGGCCTCGGCTCGCCCGGCGTGGTGGCCGATGTCGTCATCGCCGACGGCGTCATCCGCGCGGTCGCGCCCGGGGCGGCCGCCCACGAGACCGGCGCCCGCGTCGTCGACTGCGCCGGCCTGTACGTCGCGCCGGGCTTCGTCGACGCCCACTCGCACAGCGACATGGTCCCGCTGATGGCCGACGCGCAGCCGTTCAAGCTGCTGCAGGGCGTCACCACCGAGGTCGCGGGCAACTGCGGGTTCAGCTTCGCCCCGCTGGACGAGACGTCCGCGGCCGTCGTCGACGCCATGTACGGCGAGCTGGCGTGCGCCATCCCCTCCCCGCCCGGCTCGTTCGCGGCCTTCCTCGATCTGGTCGAGCGGCACGGCCCCACCAACCACCTGGCCTATCTGGTCGGGCACCACACGCTGCGGCTCACCGCCAACGGCGCCGGCGACGAGCTGCGCCCCGGCGCCGTCGAGCGTATGCAGGCGCTGGCCGCCGAGGCGTTCGAGGCCGGCGCCGTCGGCTTCTCGACCGGGCTCATCTACCCGCCGGGCTGCTTCGCCGACCTGGCCGAGCTCGAGGCGATCGCCCGCGTCGCCGGCGCCTATGGCCGCACCTACGCCACCCACATGCGTGACGAGGGCCGTCACGTCGAGGAGGCCATCGACGAGGCCGTCGCCGTCGCGCGGGCCGGCGGCGTGCGGCTGCAGATCTCGCACTGCAAGGCCGCCGGCCGGGCCAACCACGGCAAGAGCGCAGCCCTCCTGGAACGCATCGAACGAGCCCGGCTGGCCGGCGTCGACGCCATGGGCGACCAGTACCCGTACCTCGCCGGCGGGACGGTGCTGCTCGCGCTGCTGCCCAACCGCGCGGCCGAGGGCGGCGCCGCCGCGATGACCGCCCGGCTGGCCGACCCCGCCTACCGCGTCGCGCTGCGGGCCGACGCCGAGCGCGGCGACCCCGGCGACGGCATGTGGGCCGCGACCACCCCGGCGCAGGTCATCGTCACCGGCCACCGCGACCCGGCCGCCGTCGGCCGCACCGTCGCCGACCTCGCGGCGGCCGACGACGGAACCGACCCGTTCGACACTCTCTGCGACCTCGTCGCCGCCGACCCCGCCGCCATGATCGTCATCGAGATGATGGCCGAGCCGGACGTCCGCGCCATCATGGCCAGCCCGCTGGTCGGCATCGGCTCGGACAACGGCCCGCCCCTGGGCCTGCAGCACCCGCGCACCTACGGCTGCTTCCCGCGCGTGCTGGGCACCTACGTGCGCGAGCGGCGGGTGCTCAGGTGGGAAGAGGCGATCCGCAAGGCGACCAGCCTCATCGCGCGCCAGTTCGGGCTGGCCGGACGGGGTGTGCTGCTGCCCGGCGCGCACGGCGACGTCACCGTCTTCGACCCGGAGCGCATCGGCCACGCCGGCACCTACACCGACCCCGCCGTGACCCCCGAGGGCATCGAGACCGTCGTCCTCGGCGGCCGGGTGGTCGTCGACGGCGGCACCTTCGGCGGCGAGCGGGCCGGGCGGGTCCTGCGCGCCTGACGGCGGCCGCCCGAGCGTCCGTCCGCCCCGACGAGTTCTGCCGGCGGGGGTCGTCGGATCGGACAAAGACGTGACCCTTGCCACAGCGCGAGGCTGTGCCCAGCCGACCGCGAGGTCCAGGCTGCGGCAAGTCCCACGAGGGAAAGGGAATTCGTGCGGATCACCGCCCCTCCGAAGGAGATGGTCATGCGCATCGGCCCGAAGGTCGCGTTCGCCGCGGCCCTGACACTGCTCCTCGCGGCGTGCGGCGGCTCCGACGGCGACAGCGCCGGCGGGTCGGGCGCGTCGGGTGGGGACGCCGAGCCCGTCGCCGACGGCGCCTTCACGACCGCCGTCGCCGCCGATCCGGGCAACCTGCACCCGCACCTGACGGCGCTGTCGGCGACCCGCGCCATCGACGCGTACCTGTACGACAAGCTGGTCTACTTCACCACCGACGGCGAGGAACTGCCGTGGCTGGCGGAGTCCTGGGACGTCACGCCCGACACCGTCACCTACACCCTGCGCGACGGCATCACCTGCTCCGACGGGTCGCCGCTGACCGCGACCGACGTCGCCGCGAACTTCCAGTTCATCGCCGATCCCGCCAACCAGTCGCCGATGCTCGGCGTCATGGTGCCGCCGGGGCTCACCGCGACCGCTGACGACGCCGCACGCACCGTCACGCTGACCGCCGCGGCGCCGGACCCGTTCCTGCTGCAGAGCACCGGTGAGCTGTTCGTCGTCTGCAAGGCCGGCCTGGACGACCCCAGCCTGCTCGAGGACGGCGGCGTCGGCACCGGCATGTTCGAGTTCACCGAGGTGGTCCGAGAGGACCACTACACGTTCGCGCGCCGCGACGACTACGCCTGGGGCCCCGACGGCGCCGCGGCGGCGGACGCGGGCACGCCGGCCACGGTGAACGTCCGGGTCATCGCGAACGAGTCGACCGTGGCGAACCTCATGGTCTCCGGCGAGCTGAACTCCGCCTCCGTCACCGGCCCGGACCGGCAGCGGCTGGAGGAGACCTACGAGCAGCTCGCGCTGCGGGCGATCGTCGGCGAGATCTTCTTCAACCAGGGTGAGGGGCACCCGGGCGCCGACGACGAGGTCCGCGCGGCGCTCGCGCAAGCGCTGGACTACGAGGAGCTGATGTCGGTCATCACCGGCGGCCAGGGCCAGCGATCGGAGTCGCTCACGATCCTCGCGCCGGCGGCCTGCCAGTACGACGCCGTCGACGGCAACCTCCCGGAGCAGGACACCGAGGCCGCCGCCGCGGTGCTGGAGGGCAGCGGCCTCGAGATCGACCTGATCTACAACAGCACGCGCGGCGACACGAATGTCGCGGCGGCCGAGCTGATCGCGTCGACCTGGACCGAGGCCGGCGTGCCCACCACGGCCCGCGGCCTGGCGCCCACCGAGTACAACGAGGTGGTCTTCGCGACCGGGTCGTGGGACGCCGCGCTGCTGCCGGTGAACCTGCGCCTGCCCAACCAGATCGTGCCGTTCCTGTCCGGTCCGGTTCCGGCCGACGGCGGCACCAACCTGGCGCACCTCGACAACCCGGAGTACGACGCCGCCGTCGCCGAGGCGATGGGGCTGTCCGGCCAGGACAGCTGCCCGAAGTGGCAGGAGGCCGAGGAGGCGCTGTTCGCCGCGAACGACGTGCTGATCTTCGCCGACGAGACGATCCCGTTCTTCCTCGCCGGCGCCACCGCGGCCATCGGCTCCGACGGCCTCATCCCACCGACGCTGCGGCTGACGGCCTCGTGACGTCGGCGCACCTCGTCGCCCCACCCACGCGGACGCGGGTCTCCGCGTGGGTGGGCAACCCGTGGGCCCGGTTCCTGCTGCGCCGGGCCGGGCGGCTGCTGGTGTCGCTGGCGGTGCTGGTGGCGCTGGCGTTCCTGATGATCCACCTGATCCCCGGCGACCCGGTGCGGGCCGCGCTCGGCCTCACCGCCCCGCCGGACCTCGTGGAGGCGCGGCGCGAGGCCCTCGGGCTGAACGACCCGATCGCCGTGCAGTTCGTGGACTACGTGCGGTCGCTGTTCGCCGGCGACCTCGGCGTCTCGATGACGTCGGGCATGCCGGTGTCGGAGACGATCGGGCAGCGGCTGCCGGCGACGGCGTCGCTCGCGGTGGCCGCGTTCGTCGTCGTCATGCTCGTCGCGATCCCGCTGGGCCTGGCCATGGCCGTGCTGACCAGGGGCGGGCGCCGGCGCGGCGCGGAGCTCGGCTTCACCTCCACCAGCGCGGTGGCGGCGGCGATCCCGGAGTTCCTGCTCGCCGTCGGCCTGGTGTTCGTGTTCGGGGTGACGCTCGGCTGGTTCCCGGTGGCGGGGCGCAGCGACGCGGCGTCGTACGTGCTGCCGGTCGTGGCGCTGGCGCTCGGCCCGGCGCTGCTGATGGCCCGCATCGTCCGGGTCGAGGCGCTCGCCGTCATGGACCAGGACTTCGTCCGCACCGCGCGGGCGAAACGGCTGCCGCCGCTGCGCGCGTATCTGCGCCATGTCTTCCCGAACGCGCTGACCTCGACGCTGACCATCGGCGGGCTGCTGCTCAGCGGCATGATCGTCGGCACCGTCCTGGTCGAGAACGTGTTCGCCTGGCCCGGCATGGGCATGACGATCGTCTCGTCGATCCTGTCGAAGGACTACCCCGTCGTGCAGGGCATCGTGCTGGTCTACGGCGCCGCGGTCCTGCTGGTGAACCTCGTCGTCGACGTGCTGCTGGCGCTCGCCGACCCGCGCTCCACGATCAGGGAGGGCTGATGGGGCGGGACCAGTGGAAGGCGGCCCTGCACAACCCCGTCGGCGCGGTCGCGGCCGGGCTGCTCGTGCTCCTGGCGATCCTGGCGATCGTCGCGCCGCTGCTGTGGGGCGACGCCGCCGAGGAGACCGACCCCGCGGCGCTCTCGCAGGGCTCGACGGCGGAGCACCCGCTGGGCACCGACGCGCTGGGCCGCGACATCATGCTGCGGGTCCTGGTGGCGACGCGGTACTCCCTCGGACTGGCACTGCTGGCCACGGCGATCTGTGTGGTCGTGGGGGTGCTCCTGGGCGTGCTGCCGGCGGTGCTCGGGCGGCGGGCCGGCCGGCTGGTGACGGGCACGGTGAACCTGGCGGTCGCGTTCCCCGGCCTGCTGCTGGCGCTGTTCTTCGCGGTGATCTTCGGCGTCGGCGCGCGCGGGGCGGTGCTGGCGATCGGGCTGGCCGGCGCCCCGTCGTTCGCCCGGCTCGTGCAGACCAACGTGGCGGCGGTGTCCGGACGTGACTTCGTGGCGGCCGCGCGGGTCGCCGGCGTCGGCCGGTTCCGGCTCATCGTCCGGCACCTGCTGCCGAACGTCGGCGAGCCGCTGGTGGTCAACGCCACGGTCCTGGCCGGTGGCGCGCTGCTGGCGTTCGCCGGGCTGTCCTTCCTGGGCCTGGGCGTGCAGCCGCCGGCCTACGACTGGGGCCGGCTGCTGGGCGAGGGCCTGGACCGCATCTACATCAACCCGGCCGCGGCGCTGGCCCCCGGTGTCGCCGTCGTGGTCGCCGGGCTCGCCTTCACCCTGCTCGGCGAGTCGATCGCGCAGGTCGTGGGGGTGCGTGCGGTGCGACGCCGCCGTCCTCCCGAGGGGACGGCGTCAGCTGCGGCTCCCGCGGCACCCGCGCAGGGTGACGGCAGCGCCGTCCTCGTGGCCGACGACCTCCGGGTCGGCTTCCCCGCGCCCGGCGGCTGGACACATCCCGTCGACGGCGTGAGCCTCACCGTCCGCCGCGGCGAGACCGTCGGCATCGTGGGCGAGTCCGGCTCCGGCAAGAGCCTCACCGCGCTCGCCGCCGCCCAGCTCGCCCCGGACGACGCGCACGTCACGGCGGCCCGGCTCGAGGTCGCCGGCGCCGAGCCGCGGGGACGGCCCGAGGCCGAGGTCCGCGAGCTGCTCGGCACCAAGGTCGCCATGGTCTTCCAGGACCCGATGACCTCGTTCAACCCGTCGATGCGGGTGGGCGCCCAGCTGGCCGAGGTGACCCGGGTGCACGAGGGGCAGGGCCGCCGCGCCGCCCTGGCCCGCGCCGTCGACCGGCTGCGCACCGTCCGGGTGCCGGCGCCGGAGCGGCGGGCGCGCCAGTACCCGCACGAGTTCTCCGGCGGCATGCGCCAGCGCGCCATGATCGCGATGGGCCTGATGAGCACGCCGGAGCTGATCATCGCCGACGAGCCGACGACGGCTCTCGACGTCACCGTGCAGCGGCAGGTGCTGCGGCTGCTGAAGGACGTGCAGTCCGACACCGGGGCGGCCGTCGTCCTGATCTCGCACGACATCGCCGTCGTCGCCCAAGTGTGCGAGCGGGTCGTCGTCATGTACGCCGGCCGCGTGGTCGAGGAGCTGCCGGTCGGGCAGCTGGGCGCGGCCGCGCACCCGTACACCCGGGCGCTGCTGGCGTCCGTGCCCGACCTGGCGACCAACCGCGAGCGGCCGCTGGCGACGATCCCGGGGCGTCCGCCGGACCCCGCCGACCGGCCCGAGGGCTGCGCGTTCGCCCCGCGGTGCGGCTTCGCCGACGACGCCTGCCGGGTCCGGCCGAGCCTCGCCGCCGCCGGCTCCGTCCCGGGACAGCGGGCCGCCTGCTGGCACCCGCGCACGCAGCCGCTGGACCTGGCGCTGGACGCACTGGACACTGCGGGAGGACGGGCATGAGGGAGCTGTCGTTCGAGGGCACGACCGTCCGGTTCGGCACCGGCCGGTCCGCGCTGACCGCCGTCGACGGCGTCGACCTCACGGTGCCCGCGGGGTCGGTCGTCGGGCTGGTCGGCGAGTCCGGCTCCGGCAAGTCGACGCTGGCCAAGGCCGCCGTCGGGCTGGTCCCGACGACGTCCGGGGAGATCCGGCTGGACGGCGCGCCGCTGCGGACCCGCCGCGAGCGCCGTCGGCTGCAACTGGTCTTCCAGGACCCGCACGCCTCGCTGGACCCGCGGATGACCGTCGGCGAGTCGATCGCCGAGGCGCTGCGCGGCCGTCGCGGGCGCACCGCCCGGGCCGCCGAGGTCGCCCGGTTGCTCGAACTGGTCGACCTCGACCCGGCGCGCGCCCGGTCGCTGCCGTCGGGACTGTCCGGCGGGCAGCGGCAGCGGGTCGCGCTGGCGCGTGCGCTGGCCGCCGAGCCCGAGGTGGTGCTGGCCGACGAGATCACGTCGGCGCTCGACGTCTCGGTGCAGGGCGCGGTGCTCAACCTGGTCCGCGACCTGCAGCGCCGGCTCGGGCTGACGATGCTGTTCATCTCGCACGACCTCTCGGTGGTGCGCTATGTGAGCGACGTCATCGCCGTCATGTACCTGGGCCGGATCGTCGAGGCCGGCCCGGCGGACGCCGTGCTGTCGGCGCCGAAGCACCCGTACACCCGCACGCTGCTGGACGCCGCCCCGGCGTTCGGCGTCGGGCTCGACGACCCCGTCCCCGCCGACGACCAGCGCCTCGACACCGAGGCGCCCTCGCCGCACGACCCGCCGCAGGGCTGCCGGTTCCACCGCCGCTGCCCGATCGGCCCGCTGACCCGGCCGGAGCGCACGATCTGCGCC
This sequence comes from Jiangella mangrovi, assembly GCF_014204975.1. Taxonomy (NCBI): domain Bacteria; kingdom Bacillati; phylum Actinomycetota; class Actinomycetes; order Jiangellales; family Jiangellaceae; genus Jiangella; species Jiangella mangrovi. The sequence goes on along the minus strand of NZ_JACHMM010000001.1, from coordinate 172,567 downwards.
GAGGCCGACCCGCAGACCGGCGCGGCGGACCGGCCGCACCGGTCCGCCTGCCACTTCGCCACCGACCTGATGGAGGTGCCGGCACCGTGACCCCCGACGATGTGCTCGCGCTGACCGTTCCCGCCGAACCGGCCCTGTCGCCCGGCGGTGCCCGGGTCGCCTACGTGCTGAAGGGCAGCGACGCCGAGGCGGACGAGAACGTGTCGTCGCTCTGGCTCGTGTCCGCGGGTGGAGGTGACGCGCGGAGGCTCACGCAGGGCCGCGCCGACGCGTCGCCGGCCTGGTCGCCGGACGGCTCGCGGCTGGCGTTCCTGCGCGCCGCCGACGGGCCGGCGCAGGTGTGGCTGCTGCCGATGTCCGGTGCGGGCGAGGCCGTCGCGCTGACCGACCTGCCGAAGGGCGCCGGCGCGCCGGTGTGGAGCCCCGACGGCACCCGGATCGCCTTCACCGCGCCCGTCGACACCACCGGGCAGGCCGACACCGACCCGATCGTGATCGACCGGCTCGGCTACAAGGCCGACGGCGCCGGGCTGCTGCGCGGCCTGCGCCCGCACGTGCACGTGGTAGACGTCGCGACCGGCGACACGACCCAGCTGACCAGCGGCGACTGGGCCGCCGGGCCGGTGGCCTGGTCGCCCGACGGGTCCCGGCTCGCGTTCCCCGCGGCGACGGCGGACGACGCCGACCTGACGGGCGCGTCGTCGGTGTACGTGGTGCCGGCGGACGGCGGGCCGCTGGGCGAGCCCGTCGGAGAGCTGCGCGCCGCCGGCCCGGTGACCTGGACCCGGGACGGCGGCGCGCTGGTGGTCGTGGCCCAGCGGGAGGTGGTGGTCGGGCACTACCGGCTGTTCCGCGTGCCGCTGGACGGCGGCCCGGCGGTCGACCTCACCGTGGGCCTGGACCGCAACGTCATGCCCGGCGGCCCCGGGTATCCCGGCGACCTGCCGCAGCTCGCCGGGCCGGCGGGGGAGACCGTCGTGTTCTGCGCCCGCGACCGCGGCTGCACGCACGTCTTCGCCGTCCCCGTCGAAGGCGGCGAGGTGCGGCCGCTGCTCGGCGGTGCCGGCCGGGTCGTGTCGGGACTCTCCGTCGCGGGTCCGCGGGCTGCCGCCGTCGTCGGCGGACCCGGCTCGTACGGCGAGGTCGTCCTCGTCGACGTCACCACCGGCGCCGAGAGGGCGCTGACCGCGCACTCGCCCGCGGACCTCGACCTGCCGGTCGCGGAGGAGCGCGTCTTCACCGTCAGCGACGGCACCGAGGTGCACGGCTGGCTGCTGCGCCCGTCGTCGGCCGCGAGCGACGACGGGCGCAGTCCGGCTCCACTGCTGCTCGACATCCACGGCGGCCCGCACAACGCCTGGAGCCCGGTGCCCGACGGCGGCCACTCGTACCACCAGCTGCTCGTGCGGCAGGGCTGGTCGGTGCTGCTGCTCAACCCGCGGGCCAGCGACGGCTACGGCGAGGTCTTCTTCGCCGCCGCCGTGGGGCAGTGGGGGCTGGCCGACGAGCGCGACTTCCTGGAGCCCCTGGACCAGCTGGTGGCCGAGGGCGTCGCCGACCCGGACCGGCTGGCCGTCACCGGGTACAGCTACGGCGGCTACATGACCTGCTGGCTGACCGGCCGCACGGACCGGTTCGCCGCCGCGATCCCCGGCGGCATCCTGAGCGACATCACCAGCTTCGCCGGCACGTCCGACGCCGGGCATTACCTGGCCGTGCACGAGACCGCCGTCCCGTTCAGCGACCCCGAGAGCGCCGCCGCGCAGTCGCCGTACACGCACGTCGAGAACGTCACGACGCCGACGCTGATCCTGCACGGGCTGAACGACGACCGGTGCCCGCCGGGGCAGGCCGAGCAGTGGTTCGCCGCTCTGCGCGCCCGCGGCGTCCCGGCCCGGCTCGTGCTCTACCCAGGCGCGTCGCACCTGTTCATCCTGGCCGGGCGCCCGTCGCACCGGCTCGACTACGCCCGCCGCATCGTCGACTGGGTCACCGAGCACACGTCGAAGAAGGAGCACGCGATGACGACCACCGCCACCACTCTGGACCGCGACCACTGGCAGCAGCGGCTGAACGAGCTGGCCGAGCGCTACCGCGTCCCTGGGGCCACGCTGGGCATCGCCCGCGGCGACGAGACGCTGGAGCTCGCCTACGGCGTCACGAACGTCGAGACCGGCGTCGAGGTCACCACCGACACGCTGTTCCAGATCGGCTCCATCAGCAAGGTGTGGACGGCGTCGGTGGTCATGGCGCTGGTCGACGCCGGCAAGCTGGACCTCGACGAGCCCGTCGTCACCTACCTGCCCGAGCTGACGCTGGCCGACGCCGACGCCACCGCGCGCGTCACCATGCGGCACCTGCTCACGCACACCAGCGGCATCGACGGCGACTTCTTCCTCGACACCGGCCGCGGCGACGACTGCCTCGAGAAGTACGTCGCCGCGCTGGCCGGGCTGCCGCTGAACCACCCGCTCGGCGCCACGTGGTCGTACTGCAACTCCGGGTTCACCACCGCCGGCCGGGTCATCGAGAAGCTCACCGGGCAGACCTGGGACACCGCGATGCGCGAGCTGCTCTACACGCCGCTCGGGCTGACCCACACCGTCACGCTGCCCGACGACGCGCTGCTGTACCGGACCGCCGTCGGGCACATCCACGAGGACGACGAGCCGTTCCGGCGGGCACCGGTCTGGGTGCTGCCGCGCTCGGCCGGCCCTGCCGGGCTGATCACGTCCACCGTCGCCGACGTGCTCGCCTTCGCCCGCCTGCACCTCGCCGGCGGGGTGGCCGCCGACGGCACGCGCGTGCTGGCAGCCGACACCGTCGCCGCCATGCAGGCCGAGCAGGTGAGGCTGCCCGACCCGTACACGCTGGCCGACTCGTGGGGGCTGGGCTGGTTCCGGCTGGACTGGAACGGCACCCGGCTCATCGGCCACGACGGCAACACCATCGGCCAGTCCGCGTTCCTGCGGGTGCTGCCGGAGCAGAACGTGGCGGTCACGATGCTCACCAACGGCGGCCACACCCGCGATCTGTACGAGACGCTGATCCGCGAGATCTTCGCCGAGGTCGCCGGCGTCGAGATGACCGTGCCGCTCGGCCCGCCCGAGGAGCCGGTCGAGGTGGACCTCGCGCCGCACGTCGGGACGTACGAGCGCACCAGCGTCCGGCTGGACGTCTGGCAGGGCGAGAGCGGCGCGAAGCTGCGGATGACCCAGACGGCCGAGCTGGCCGGCCTCGACAACGAGCCGAAGGAGCTGGACCTGGTAGCCGTGCGCGACGGGCTGTACGTCACGCGGCTGCCCGGTAACGAGACCTGGCTGCCGGTGACCTTCTACCAGCTCGCCGACGGGACGCCGTACGTCCACCTCGGGGTCCGAGCCACACCGAAGGTCTCCTGACGACGTGGGGGATGTGGAGGGGGAGCTCCGCGAAACTCTCGCGGCGGCTGGCGTGACGGGGTACCTGCACGCCGTCGACATCGGGTCCGGCGCCGAGGTGGGACTCGACCCCGACGCGCCGGTCGTCACCGCGAGCGTGTTCAAGCTGCCGGTGCTGGTCGAGCTGTGCCGGCAGTTCGCGGCCGGAGAGCGGGCGCCCGCGGACCGGCTGAAGATCCCGGCCGGGTCGCGGACCTTCGGTCCCACCGGGCTGTCGGTGATGCTGGACGAGGCGGAGCTGTCGCTGCGCGACCTCGCCTATCTGATGATGAGCGTCAGCGACAACCACGCGACGGACGCGCTGATGGCGCTGCTCGGCCGCGAGCGCATCAACGCCGGGATGGCGGCTCTCGGGTTGCCGGGGACGGTGCTCGAGGAGGACTGCGCCGGGCTGTTCCGGCTCATCGACTCCGATGGTCTCGACGCGGTCCTCGACCCCGAGACGACGAACAGGAGCACGCCGCGGGAGACGACGGCGCTGTTGCGGCGCGTCTGGAGCGCTGACGGCATCCCGGGGGCGGCCTGCGCGGAGATCCGCCGGATCCTCGCACTCCAGGTCTGGCCGCACCGCCTCACCTCGGGCTTTCCGGACGATGATGTGAGGGTGAGCGGCAAGACGGGCACGTTGTCGCACGTGCGCAACGAAGTCGGCGTCGTCGAGTACCCCGGCGGCGGGACGTATGCGGTCGCGGTGTTCCTGCGGCTGCCCGGGCGCGAGTTCCGCAACCCGGTCGCCGACGGCGTCATCGGCACGGCCGCGAGGATCGCCGTCGAACACCTGCGAGTGGTGGTCCCCTGGGAGGCTCATGCGGCATCGACGGCGACGCGGGGCCGGAGGTCCCGCCGAGTCGTCGGTCCAGACCGATGGCCGACCGGCGCAGGGGAGGTGCCGCCGCATGAGCCGACCGGCTGATGTCACGGTGAGCGCCGTGGCTGAGATGACCGCCGACCTGCGCACGCTGGTGGAGTGCGAGTCGCCGTCGGCCGACACCGCCGCGGTCGCCGCGTCGGCCGACGTCGTCGCGGCGCTGGGCGCGCGGCTGACCGGTGTGGCGCCGGAGCGCATCGTCGTGGACGGGCGGACGCACCTGCGCTGGCGGTTCGGGCCGCCGGGCCCGCGGACGCCCGGCGTGCTGCTGCTCGGCCACCACGACACCGTCTGGCCGGTCGGCTCGCTGCTGGCGCACCCGTGGCGGGTCACCGACGGGCGCGCGTACGGGCCGGGCTGCTTCGACATGAAGGCCGGGCTGGTGCAGCTGGTCCACGCGCTGGCCGGCATGACCACGCTCGACGGCATCACCGTGCTGGTCACCGGCGACGAGGAGCTGGGCGCGCTGACGTCGCGGCCGCTGCTGCACGAGGAGGCCGCCCGGGCGTCGGCCGCGTTCGTCCTCGAGGCGTCCGCCGACGGCGGTGCGCTGAAGACCGCGCGCAAGGGCGTCGCCTGGTACGAGGTGCACGTCACCGGCCGGGCGGCCCACGCCGGGCTGGAGCCGTGGACCGGCGTCAACGCGGCCGTCGAACTCGCGCACCAGGTGCTGGCCATCGGCGCGCTGGACCGCGGGCCCGACGGCGCCACCGTCACCCCCACCGTGGCCACCGCGGGGACCACCGCGAACACCGTCCCGGCGACGGCGTCCGTGCACGTCGACTCGCGGGTGCCGACGGCGGACGAGGCGCGCCGCGTCGACGAGGGGCTGCACGCGCTGCGCCCGGTGCTCGACGGCGCCCGGGTCGAGGTCGTCCGCGGCCCGCGGCACCCGCCGTTCGAGCCGTCGTCGTCGGCCTCGCTCTATGCGCTGGCTCGTGACGTGGCGGCCGCGCTGGGCCTCGAGCCGCTCGGCGAGGCGCACGTCGGCGGTGCGTCGGACGGCAACATCGTCGCCGGCGACGGCACTCCGACGCTGGACGGGCTCGGCGCCGTCGGAGCCGGGGCGCACGCGCCGGGCGAGTACGTCGTCGTCGACGAGATGCCACGGCGGGCCGCGCTGCTCGCCGGGCTGGTCGACGCCGTCCGCTCGTCGGCCTGGACGAACCGGGCCGGCGCGGATCGGGCCGGACGACCATGACCGGCGTCCCGGAGCGGAGGACCATCGACGACATGGCCGCCCAGCCCGCCGCCGTCGCGCAGATCGTCATCCGTGAGCTGTCCGCGCTCGCCGACCTCGAAGAGGTGTACGCGCTGTTCGACCGCATCTGGAAGCCGGACCGCTCGAACCCGCCGGTCACCGTCGAGCACCTGCGCGCCCTGACCCACGCCGGCAACTACGTGGCCGGCGCCTACGACGGCGACGAGCTGGTCGGGGCGTGCGTCGGGTTCTTCGCCGCGCCGCCCGGCCGGTCGATGCACTCGCACGTCGCCGGCGTCTCGGCCGCCACCCGGGGCCGCCACGTCGGGTTCGCGCTCAAGTCGCACCAGCGCGACTGGGCACTCGAGCACGGCCTGGCGGAGATCACCTGGACGTTCGACCCGCTGGTGCGCCGCAACGCCTACTTCAACCTGGCCAAGCTGCAGGCCCGTCCGAGTGACTACCTCGTCGACTTCTACGGCGACATGGACGACGCGATCAACGGCGGCCAGGGCAGCGACCGGCTGCTGGTGCGCTGGCGGCTCGAGGATCCGGCAGTGGTAGCGGCCTGCGCTCGCGGCGGCGGTGCGGGCGCGGTCGTCGCGCCCGGCGTGGTCGCGGCGCTGACGGAGTCGCCGTCGGGCCGGCCGGTGGCGGCGCCCCGGTCGGTGTGGGCCCGGGCCGGTCGGGTGCTGGTCGGGACGCCGTCGGACATCGAGGCGCTGCGCGGCACCGACCCCGAGACCGCCCGTCTGTGGCGGTCGGCGGTGCGCGACGTGCTGGGTGAGCTGATCGGCGGCGGGGCGCGGGTGACCGGGTTCACCCGCTCCGGCAGCTACGTGGTGGAAAGGACGGATGCGTGAAGGTCGCCGGGTTCGAGCTGCGGCGCATCGCGATGCCGCTGGTCGCGCCGTTCCGCACGTCGTTCGGCGTCGAGACGGCGCGCGACGTGCTGCTGGTCCGGGCCGCCACGCCCGACGGCGACGGCTGGGGCGAGTGCGTGGCGATGGCCGCGCCGCTCTACTCGCCCGAGTACGCCGACGGGGCGGCGCAGGTCATCGAGCGATTCCTGGCGCCGCGGCTGTTCGCGGCGGGGGAGTCGCTGGGGCCGCTGGACGTCGCGCGGCTGCTGGAGCCGGTGCGCGGGCACCGCATGGCGAAGGCCGCGCTCGAGACGGCGGTGCTCGACGCCTGGCTGCGGGTGCGCGGGGAGTCGTTCGGGTCGTACCTCGGGGCGGTGCGCGACCGCGTGCCGGCCGGGGTCTCCGTCGGCATCATGGACTCGATTCCCGCCCTGCTGGACGCCGTCGCCGGCTACCTCGACCAGGGGTATCTGCGGATCAAGCTGAAGATCGAGCCGGGGTGGGACGTCGCGCCCGTCCGCGCGGTTCGGGAGCGGTTCGGGGACGACGTGCTGCTGCAGGTCGACGCGAACGCCGCCTACACGCTGGCCGACGCCGCCGTGCTCGGGGCGCTCGACGAGTTCGGCCTGCTGCTGATCGAGCAGCCGCTGGCCGAGGACGACCTGCGCCAGCACGCCGCGCTCGCGCAGCTGATCCGCACCCCGATCTGCCTGGACGAGTCGATCGAGTCGGCCAAGGACGCCGCCGACGCGCTGCTGCTCGGCGCCTGCCGGATCATCAACGTCAAGCCCGGGCGAGTCGGCGGCTACCTCGAGGCGCGGCGCATCCACGACCTCGCGCAGGCGCACGGCGCGGCGGTCTGGTGCGGCGGCATGCTCGAGACCGGGCTCGGCCGGGCCGCGAACGTCGCGCTGGCGGCGCTGCCCGGGTTCACCCTGCCCGGCGACACGTCGGCGTCGGACCGCTACTTCGCCCAGGACGTGACGGAGCCGTTCGTGCTGGCCGACGGACACGTGGCGGTGCCGACGGGCCCCGGCCTCGGCGTCGAGCCCCTGCCCGACGTCCTGGCCGCCCTGACCACGTCGACCACCTGGCTCCCCGCCTCCTGACGCCTCCAGTTTCGTAGCCCGGCACCAAGCGGGCGGCGCGGATTGTAGAGTTCGACGAACTCCTGACCGTCGTCCCTGTGTTGGGGTTCAGAGGTGTTGCGCATGACCCGGCGACCGAGGGCCACGCTCGGCCGTGTCCTCGACGATCTGGGGTCGACGCTGCTCGAGGTCGTCGCCGGGCGGGTCGACCCCGGCCGGTCCGTGGGCGGCGTCGTCATCCACGACCCGCTCGACCCGCCGTCCATGCCGTCCGACGCGCTGGTGCTGGGCGTCGGCCTGGCGGCGTCGGCCGAGATCGCCGACGTCGTCCGCACAGTCGCCGCCGACGGCGCCGTCGGGCTGGTCCTGCGGGTCCCCGTCGACATCGACGCCGGCGTGCGGCGGGCCGTCGCCGAGGAGGGGCTGGTCCTGTTCGGGCTGACCCGAGGCGCGTCGTGGGCGCAGGTCGCGGCCCTGCTGCGCAGCCTGCTCGCGCTCGACGACCTCGGCGGCGTCGACGACCAGACGCTGGCCGGCGCCGGCGCGGGCGACCTGTTCGCGCTGGCCGGGGCCGTGTCGGCGCTGCTGGACGCGCCGCTCACCATCGAGGACCTCAACTCGCGGGTACTGGCGTTCTCGGCCGACCAGGAGCGCGCCGACGAGTCGCGGAAGGAGACCGTCCTCGGCCGCCAGGTCCCCGAGCGCTACCTGCGCCGGCTGGAGCAGCTGGGCGCGTTCCGCGCGCTCTACTCGACCGACCGGCCGGTGTACCTGCCGTCGATCGAGGGCGCCGAGCTGCCGCGGGTGGCGATCCGGGTCCGCGCTGGGGACGAGATCCTCGGCTCGATGTGGGCGGCGGTCAAGGAGCCGCTGACCGCGGAGCGCGAGCAGGCCTTCGTCGACGCCGCCAAGCTGGTCGCGCTGCACCTGCTCCGGCACCGCGCCGGCGCCGACGTCGAGCGGCGGCTGCGGGCGGAGCTGGTGGCGACGGTGCTCGAGGGCGGTCCCGCGGCGGGCGAGGCGGCCAGCCGGCTGGGCCTGGCCGGCGGCCCTGCCTGCGTGCTGGCGCTGGCCGTGCCCGGCGAGGAGGCCGAGCCGTCCTCCGTCGAGGCCGACCTGCAGCGGGTCGCCGGGGCGTTCGCGCTGCACCTGGCCGCCGTCCACCCGCGGTCCGCGGTCGCGCTCGTCGGCGGTGTCGTCTACGGCGTCATCCCGCTGGCCGCCGACGGCCCCGACGCCGACCTGCGCGCCGTCGCCGTCGCCGAGGAGTTCCTCAGCCGCATCGGCGCCCGCAGCCACGTCGTCGTCGGCATCGGCGGGGTCGCGGCCGGGCCGTCGGACCTGCCGCAGTCGCGCGCCGACGCCGACCGCGCGGTCCGGGTGCTGCGAGCGAGGTCGGCGGGGGCGCGGCAGGGCGGCTCGCGGGTCGCGCGGCTGACCGACGTGCAGATCTCGGCGTTCCTGCTCGAGCTGGGCAGCGCCATGGCGGCCGAGCGGCGGGTCCCGTCGGGCCCGGTGGCGCGGCTGGCCGCGTACGACCGGCAGCACCGCTCCCAGCTGGTCGGCACCCTGCGGGCCTGGCTGGAGGCGTTCGGCGACGTGACGGCGGCCGCGGCGGCCACGCACGTGCACGCGAACACGTTCCGGTACCGGCTGCGGCGGGTCGGCGAGATCGGCGGGCTGGACCTCGGCGACGCCGACGCCCGGTTCGCGGCGATGCTCGAGCTCCGGCTGCGCGCGATGGTTGATCACCCTTCGCCCGACTCGTAAGGTCAGGTCCCGTGCCCGAACCTGCGGCCCGGCCGCGCGACCTGAGTCCGGCGGAGATCGGGTTCGTCCGCCAGCGACCGGTGCCCTGGCTCAACCCCGGCCTGCTCGCCGGCACCGCCGTCCGCGTCCTGCTCGCGTACCTGTTCGGCGGCTACCTCGACAAACGCGAGCTGCAGGCGGCGCTGCCGGACCGCGCCTACGACCACTCCGCCGCCGACGAGCTCTGGTTCGACTACACCGCCGACGTCGGCGACGGGTTCGACGCCACCTACTCGGTCGCGTCGCTGCTGGCCCGGCCGGAGCTCATGCTCGACGACGGCCGCCTGCTGCCGCGCGGGTCGCTGCTGGTCCTGGGTGGCGACCAGGTGTACCCGACGGCGTCCAGCCCGGCCTACGAGCAGCGCTGGAAGGGCCCGTACCGCGCCGCCCTGCCGGACCTCGCCGCCGTCACGCCGTCGCTGTACGCGCTGCCCGGCAACCACGACTGGTACGACGGGCTGACGGCGTTCCTGCGGCTGTTCGCGCAGGGCGACACCATCGGCGGCTGGCGGACGCGGCAGGCGCGCAGCTACTTCGCGCTGGAGCTGCCGCACAAGTGGTGGCTGTTCGCCGTCGACATCCAGTTGTCGTCGTACATCGACGAGCCGCAGCTGGACTACTTCGGCCGGGTCGCCGAGCGGCTGACGCCGGAGGACCGGATCATCCTGGCGCCGGCGCAGCCGTCGTGGGTGAAGACGCACGAGCGGCCCGACGCCTACGACAGCGTCGACTACTTCATCCGCACGGTCATCGAGCCCACGGGCGCCCGGGTGCCGCTGCTGCTCTCGGGCGACATGCACCACTACGCCCGCTACACCGGCTCCGGGCCGGACGGGCGCGGCCGCCAGCTGCTCACCTGCGGCGGAGGCGGCGCCTACCTCGTCGGCACCGACCACCTGCCCGACGCCGTCGCCGTCCCGCCCGAGGAGACCATCGCCCGGCGGCGCAGCACCCCGCAGCAATACGAGCTGGCCGCCGCGTACCCGTCGCAGCCGGCCTCGCGGCGCCTCGGCTGGCAGATCTTCTCGCGGCTGCCGCGGCGCAACCCCGGTTTCGTCTGGCTGCTCGGGCTCATGCAGACGCTGCTCATGCTCGCGTTCGTGACGTCGCCGGACCACCTGGTCACCCCCGCGACGGTGACCGGCGTGGTCGCCGTGCTGGTCGGGACCGCCGTGTTCACACTGGTCCTGGGGGTGCGGTCGCGCAAGCACCTGACGGCGGCCGTGCTCCATGCCGTGCCACACGTGGCGCTGGCCCTCGGGGGAGCGGCGGCGTGGTCGGCGCTGCCGCTGTCGGAGCTGGCGAACCCCTGGGCGACACTGCTGGCCTTCGTCGTCTACGGCCCGGTCATCGGGCTCGTCGACGCCTGGGTCGTGGGTGCGTATCTGCTGGTCGCGCGCTACGTCGACGTCAACGTCAACGAGCTGTACGCCGGTCTGGGCATCGAGGACCACAAGAGCTTCCTCCGCTTCCACCTCGGCCGCGACGGGTCACTGACGGTGTACCCGGTCGCGGTCGAACGCGTGGCCCACAGCTGGCGGGCCGACCCGGGCGGTGCCCCCGGCTCGCCCTGGATCGTCCCCGACGACCCCCTGCACGCCACCCTCGCCGAGCCCCCCGTCCGCATCGACGGTCCGGGACGTCCGCTTCCTTGATCATCAACCTTCTCGGTCGTCCGAGCAGCACGAAAGGTTGATGATCATGGGCACTCAACCGTGTGAGTTGGCTGCGGCAACCGTGTGGCATCACTGTCGCCCCAGCAACAGTTGACTCACACGGTTGGCGCAGCGATCTCACACCGTTCAGGTCGGAATGGCCCCGTGCAGGTCGGCGACGCCGCCGGAGCGGCTCCTGATGGTCCCCTTTCATGATCATCAACCTTCTCGGTCGTGATAGCAGCACGAATGGTGGATGATCATGGTCGCTCCCGCGCGGCGGGGCGCGCACGACGGGCCGGGACGTCCCGCTGGGTAGGGTGGAATTCTGCCGAGCCGGGGGAGGCGCCATGCGGTTCCTGCACGACCGGGTCCCCGACCAGGACCTCACCTACAGCGACGTGTTCCTCGTGCCGAACCGGTCCCAGATGGGGTCGCGGCTCGACGTCGACCTCACCACGGACGACGGGACCGGCACCACCATCCCGCTGGTCGCGGCGAACATGACCGCGGTCTCGGGGCGCCGCATGGCCGAGACGCTGGCCCGCTGCGGCGGGCTGGCCGTCATCCCGCAGGACATCCCGCCCGACGTCGTCGCGGGGGTCATCGCGTGGGTGAAGGGGCGCCACCTCGTCTACGACACCCCGCTCACCATGCCGCCGTCGGGCACCGTGGGCGAGGCGTACAACCTGCTCCCCAAGCGCGGCCACGGCGCCGTCATCGTCGTCGACGACGGGCGCGCGGTCGGGGTGGTCACCGAGGCCGACTGCCAGGACGTCGACCGCTTCACCCAGCTGCACTCCGTCATGTCGACCGAGGTGCTCACACTGCCCGACGGCATCGCCCCCGAGGACGCGTTCAACCAGCTGCACGACGGACGGCACCGGCTCGCCCCGGTGGTTGGCCCGGACGGGCGCATCGTCGGCATCCTGACCCGGGAGCGCGCGCTGCGGGCCACGCTCTACGCCCCCGCGGCCGACGACGGCGGCAACCTGCGTATCGGGGCGGCGGTCGGCATCAACGGCGACGTCGAGGGCAAGGCGAAGGCGCTGCTGGCCGCCGGCACCGACGTGCTGGTGGTCGACACCGCACACGGCCACCAGGAGCGCATGCTCGACGTGCTGCAGCGGGTGCGGTCGCTGGACCCGCAGGTCCCCGTCGTCGCGGGCAACGTGGTCACGGCCGAGGGTGTCAGCGACCTCGTCGCGGCCGGGGCCGACATCGTCAAGGTCGGCGTCGGGCCGGGCGCCATGTGCACCACGCGCATGATGACCGGCGTCGGCCGGCCCCAGTTCTCCTCGGTCCTCGAGTGCGCTCGCCGGGCCCGCGAGCTGGGCGTGCACGTGTGGGCCGACGGCGGCGTGCGGCACCCGCGCGACGTTGCGCTGGCGCTGGCCGCGGGGGCCGACAACGTCATGATCGGGTCCTGGTTCGCCGGCACCTACGAGTCGCCCGGCGACGTCCTGCGCGACGGCGAGGGTCGCATGTACAAAGAGAGCTTCGGCATGGCGTCGGCGCGGGCGGTCAAGCTGCGCACGGCCGAGGACTCCGCATTCGAGCGGGCCCGCAAGGGCATCTTCGAAGAAGGCGTCTCGCAGGCGCGGATGTACCTCGAGCCGTCGCGGCCCAGTGTCGAGGACCTCGTCGACACCATCGTCGCCGGCGTGCGCAGCGCGTTCACCTACGTCGGCGCGCGGACGCTCGAGGAGTTCCGCGAGCGCGCCGTCGTGGGTGTGCAGAGCGCATCGGGGTACACCGAGGGCATGCCCGTGGACGTGAGCTGGTGACCTCCCCGCACACCGCAGCCCAGGCCGTCCGGTACACCCGGTACGGCGACCCCGACGTGCTCTCGCTCGACACCGTCGACCTCCCCGAGCCCGGCCCCGGCGAGGTGCGCATCGCCGTCCGCGCGGCCGGGGTGAACCCGTACGACTGGAAGGCCCGCCGCGGCCTCTACGCCGGCGACGAGGCACCGGCCCGGCCGGCCCGGGTGGGACTCGAGTTCGCCGGCACCGTCGACGTCGCCGGCCCCGACGTCACCGGCTGGGCCGCGGGTGATCCCGTCTTCGGGCTGGCCGGCGGCTCGGCCGCCACCCACATCGTCGTCCCGGCCGCCGAGCTGGTCGCGAAGCCCGACGAGATGTCGTTCGTGCAGGCCGCCGCGCTGCCGGTCGCCTGCGAGACGGCATACCGCGCCATCCGGCTGCTCGACGTGCGCGACGGCGACACCGTCCTCGTGCACGCCGCCGCCGGCGCCGTCGGACTGGTCGCGACGCAGCTCGCGCTGGCCCGCGGCGCCCGGGTCATCGGCACGGCGGGGACGGCCAACCACGAGTTCCTGGCGTCGCTGGGAGCCGAGCCGGTGCTCTACGGCGACGGCCTCGCCGACCGCGTGCGAGCCGTCGCCCCCGGCGGGGTCGACGCCGTGCTGGACGCCTCCGGACGCGACGTGCTGCCGGTGTCGGTCGAGCTGGCCGGTGGCCCCGAACGGGTCGTCACCATCGCCGACGGCACCGCAGAGCGGTACGGCGTGCGAGCGACGTGGAGCGCCGACCTCCCGCTGCCGGAGGTGTTCCGGACGGTGCTGCCGCTGGTCCAGCAGGGCGTGGTGAGCATGCCCATCGCGGGCACGTTCCCGATCGAGCAGGTCGCCGAGGCGCAGGCCGTCAGCGAGACCGGTCACCTGCGCGGCAAGCTCGTCCTCACCGTCGGCTGATCACGCCCGACAGCTTCTCCAGCAGCTCGCCCGACGGCACCGAGCCCGGGGCGACCCGCTCGCGCGCCGCGACGACGGCCAGCTGGCGGACCAGCTCGTTGCCCGGTGCCTCCACTCCGTGCAGCCGGGCCAGCAGAACGATCTCGCCGTTGAGGTAGTCGGCCTCGATGCTGCCGGTGCCGCGGAGCAGGCTCTGCACCGCCGAGCCGCTGGGAGCGCGGCCCTCGAACTGCGGCATCCTCAGGATGTCGCCGCGGCGCTCCTGGTCCAGGCCGGCGTCGACGACGTCGATGCCGGCGGTCGCGAGCACGGACTCGCCCTCGGCCTGGAGCAACGCGGTCACCTGCTTCGCGCCGTCGTCACCCGGGCCGCACAGGGCCGCGACCGCGTTGCCGAGGTTCATGATCAGCTTGCGGTACTTCCACCGCATGATGTCCTCGCGCGGCTCGGAGACGAAGCCGGCCTTGACGAGCGCCGCCGCGACGGAGCGGGCGCCGTCGTCGATGCCCCCGGGATAGCGGCCGATGTCGAGGATGCCCGGCACCGGCGCCGAGCGCGCCTGGACGACTCCGGGCTGGACGTGCGCCGCCGGGAACATCACGCACACGCCGTAGACGTGCGAGAACAGCCGCAGCGCCAGCCGCTCGTTGGCCACGCCGTTCTGGATGCACACCACCGGAGTGGACGGCCCGGCGACCTCGCGCAGCGCCTCGAGGGCGTCCGGGGTGTCCTGGCCCTTCATGGTGAGGATCACGACGTCGCCGGGGCCTACGCCGGCCTCCGACGGCGACCCGTACGTGGGCACCGGCACCGTCGTCGCGCCCTCAGGTGACTCCACCCTCAACCCGGACGAGCGGATGGCGGCCAGGTGCGCGCCGCGGGCGATGAGCTTGACGTCGAACCCCGCCGAGTGCAGGCGTGCGCCGAGGACGCCGCCGATCGCGCCGGCGCCGTAGATCACGAAGGCCATGGTCCGTACGCTATCGGGCGGCGTTGCGCAGTAGAATTCCGCGGCGTGACCGAAACCTCTCGTCCCGAGCCCGCTGAGCTCGCTGAGCCCGCCCTGCCGTCCGTCTACGACCCGGCAGCGGTAGAGGCTCCGCTCTACGAGAGCTGGGTCGAGCGCGGCTACTTCGAGGCCGACGAGAAGAGCGACCGGCCGGCGTTCTGCATCGTCATCCCGCCGCCCAACGTCACCGGCTCGCTGCACCTCGGGCACGCGTTCGAGCACACGCTCATCGACGCGCTGGTCCGGCGGCGGCGCATGCAGGGCTACGAGGCGCTGTGGATGCCGGGCATGGACCACGCCGGCATCGCCACCCAGAACGTCGTCGAGCGCCAGCTGGCGGCCACCGGGCAGTCCCGGCACGACCTCGGGCGCGAGGCGTTCGTCGAGAAGGTCTGGGAGTGGAAGGCCGAGTCCGGCGGCAAGATCCTCGCGCAGATGCGCCGGCTGGGCGACGGCGTCGCCTGGAGCCGCGAGCGGTTCACCATGGACGACGGCCTGTCGCGCGCCGTCCAGACCATCTTCAAGCGGCTCTACGACGACGAGCTCATCTACCGCGCCGAGCGCATCATCAACTGGTGTGTGCGCTGCCACACCGCGCTGTCCGACATCGAGGTGGAGCACAGCGACGACGACGGCGAGCTGGTCTCGATCCGTTACAGCGACGACGTCGTCGTGGCCACCACGCGCGCCGAGACGATGCTCGGCGACACCGCCGTGGCCGTGCACCCTGACGACGAGCGCTACAAGCACCTCATCGGCACCGAGGTCGACCTGCCGCTGACCGGCCGGCGCATCCCGATCGTCGGCGACCCGCACGTCGACCCGTCGTTCGGCACGGGCATGGTCAAGGTCACGCCGGCGCACGACCCCAACGACTTCGAGATCGGCCGGCGCCACGACCTCCCCATGCTCACGATCATGGACGAGCAGGGCATCATCACCGCGCACGGCCCGTTCCAGGGGCTGGACCGCTTCGAGGCCCGGCCGGCCGTCGTCGCGGCGCTGCGCGAAGAGGGCCGCATCGTCTCCGAGAAGCGGCCGTACGTGCACGCCGTCGGCCACTGCTCGCGCTGCAAGACCGTCGTCGAGCCGCGGCTGTCGCTGCAGTGGTGGGTGCGCGTGGGCCCGCTCGCGAAGGCCGCGGGCGACGCCGTGCGCGACGGCCGCGTGGCCATCCACCCGAAGTCCATGGAGTCGCGCTGGTTCGGCTGGGTCGACGACATGCACGACTGGTGCATCTCGCGCCAGCTCTGGTGGGGGCACCGCATCCCGGTCTGGTACGGGCCCGACGGCGAGGTCGTCTGCGTCGGCCCCGACGACGACGCCCCCACCGGCGAGGGCTGGGTGCAGGACGAGGACGTGCTCGACACCTGGTTCTCGTCGGCGCTGTGGCCGTTCTCGACGCTCGGCTGGCCCGACGAGACGCCGGCGCTGGAGAAGTTCTACCCGAACCAGGTGCTGGTCACCGGCTACGACATCCTGTTCTTCTGGGTCGCCCGGATGATGATGTTCGGGCTGTACGCCAACGCCTCGCTCGGGGCCGAGAAGGCGATTCCCTTCCACACCATCGCCCTGCACGGCATGGTCCGCGACGAGCGCGGCAAGAAGATGTCGAAGTCGTTCGGCAACGCCGTCGACCCGCTCGACTGGATGGACGCCTACGGCTCCGACGCGCTGCGCTTCACGCTGGCCCGCGGCGCCAACCCCGGCGCCGACGTGCCCATCGGCGAGGACTGGGTGCAGGCGTCGCGCAACTTCTGCAACAAGCTCTGGAACGCCACGCGGTTCGCGTTGATCAGCGGGGCGCGCGTGGGCGAGCTGCCGCCGTCGTCGGAGCTGACGGCGGCCGACCGGTGGATCCTGTCGCGGCTCAACACCGTCCTCGCCGACGTCGACGGGCTGTTCGAGGACTACCAGTTCGCCAAGCTCAGCGACACGCTCTACCACTTCGCCTGGGACGAGTTCTGCGACTGGTACGTCGAGCTGGCCAAGACGTCGCTGGCCGCCGGCGGCGCCGCGGCCGAGAACACCCGGCTGGTGCTGGGCCACGTGCTCGACCGCCTGCTGCGCGTCCTGCACCCGGTGACGCCGTTCGTCACCGAGGCGCTGTGGACGACGCTGACCGGCCAGGAGTCGCTGGTGGTCGCCGACTGGCCGGCGCCCGACGCGGCCCGGCACGACCCCGCCGCCGAGGCCACCGTCGCCGAGCTGCAGCGGCTGGTCACCGAGGTCCGCCGGTTCCGCAGCGACCAGGGCCTCAAGCCCGGCCAGCGGGTGCCGGCCCGGGTCAGCGCCGCGGTGTCCGACGTGTTCACGTTCACCGAGCACGAGGCGGCGTTCCGGTCGCTGACCCGGCTGACCTCGCCGGATTCGGGCTTTGCCACGACGGCCCAGGTCGTGGTCGGCGCCGTCACCGTCGAGCTGGACCTCTCCGGCGCCGTCGACGTCGAGGCCGAGCGCAAGCGGCTCAGCAAGGACCTCGCCGCGGAGCGGAAGGCGCTCGAGCAGGCGACCCGCAAGCTCGACAACGAGCAGTTCCTCGCCAAGGCGCCCGAGTCCGAGGTCGACAAGGTCCGCGGCCGGCGCGTCGCCGCCGAGACCGAGATCGCGCGGCTCGAGGCGCAGCTGGCCGGCCTGCCGCAGGGATCTGGTCCGCAGTGAGCGCTGACGCTGAGCTGCTCCGCGGCATCGAGGCCGAGCTCATGGCCCGGCGTCCGGAGTCGCTGGTCGAGCCGTCGCTCGAGCGCATCCGCGAGGTACTCGACCTGCTCGGCAACCCGCAGCGGGCCTACCCCGTCGTGCACATCGGCGGCACCAACGGCAAGACGTCGACGGCGCGCATGGTCGACTCGCTGCTGCGCGAGCTGAACCTGCGCACCGGCCGCTACACCAGCCCGCACCTGCAGTCGATCACCGAGCGCATCGTCGTCGACGGCGAGCCGATCGCGCCCGAGCTGTTCGCCGCGACGTACGAGGAGATCAGGCCCTACCTCGACCTCGTCGACTCCAAGCACGACGTCCGGCTGGGTTACTTCGAGGCGCTGACGGCGCTGGCCTACGCCGCGTTCGCCGACACCCCGGTCGAGGCCGCTGTCGTCGAGGTCGGGATGGGCGGCGCGTGGGACGCCACCAACGTCGCCGACGGCCGGGTCTCCGTCGTCACCCCGATCGCCGTCGACCACGTCGAGTACCTCGGCGACACCATCGAGGAGATCGCGACCGAGAAGGCCGGCATCATCAAGCCCGGCGGGTACGCGATCCTGGGCCCGCAGACGGCGGCCGCGGCGGAGATCCTGCTGGCGCGGATCGCCGAGGTCGGCGCCACCGTCGCCCGGCAGGGCCTCGAGTTCGGCGTGCGCGACCGCGAGATGGCCGTCGGCGGGCAGGTCATCGGCCTGCAGGGGCTCACCGGCCCGTACGACGAGGTGTTCCTGCCGCTGCACGGCGAGTACCAGGCGCACAACGCGGCGGCGGCGCTGGCCGCGGTCGAGGCGTTCGTCGGCGGCGGGCGCGAGCCCCTGGACGCCGACCTGGTGCGGGCCGCGTTCGCGCGGGTCACGTCGCCGGGGCGGCTCGAGGCGCTGCGCCGCGGCCCCGTCGTCCTCGCCGACGCCGCACACAACCCGGCCGGCGCGGCGGCGCTCGCGGCCGCCCTGACCGAGGAGTTCGCCGGCACCGCGCTGGTCGCCGTCGTCGCCGCCATGGCCGACAAGGACGTCGAGGGCATCCTCACCGAGCTCGAGCCCGTCGTCGAGGCCGTCGTCGTCACCGAGAACTCCTCGCCGCGCACCATGCCGGCCGACCAGCTCGCCAACATCGCCGTCGACGTGTTCGGCCAGGACCGCGTCCACCAGGCCGTGCCGCTGCCCGAGGCGATCGCCGCCGGGCTGGCGCTGGCCGAGCGCGAGGAGTCGCTGGGCGGCTACGGCGTCGTGGTCACCGGCTCCGTGGTGACGGCGGGCGACGCGCGGGTCGCGTACGGGGCGGCGTCGTGAACCGCATCGCCGCCACCATCCTGTCGGTCCAGATGATCGTGGTGCTGCTGGCCGTGCCCGTGGCCATCAACATCGCCGACGTGAGCCGGGGCGCGGCCTGGCTGGCCGGCGGCGGCATCGCACTGCTGTGCGTCCTGGGCGCGGCGACGGTGCGACGGGGGCGCGTGGGGTACGTGCTCGGGACCGCGGCCCAGGTGGGCTCGATCGCCGCGGGCGTCGTGGTGCCGGCCATGCTCATCCTGGGCGGCATCTTCGCCCTGCTCTGGTTCGTCCTGCTGCGCATCGGCCCGCAGATCGAGCGCGAGAAGGCGGCCCGCGAGCAGCAGCAGGGCGAGTGATGGCGGGCGGTTCGGTGGCGCTATGGCCCCACCGAACCGCCCGCCATCACTCTCTGCCCGCGAGGTAGGCGGCTTCGATCTCGCGGAGTACGGCGGCGGGCTCGGTGCGCAGCCGGGCGGGTGAGACCGGCAGGACGCGCCAGCCGTGGGCGGCGTATCGCGCTCGGCGTTCCTCGGTACGGGCGGGAGCGTCGCCGAAGCCGTGGAAGCTTCTGGAGTCGACCTCGACGACCAAACGGGCCTGTTCCCAGCAGGCGTCGGGGTGGATGCCACGGTGGCCCGGGAGTGGCTGGTTCCAGCGGGGTTCGGGCAGGACGCGGCTGGTGCGGACGAGGTCGCGTAGTTCACATTCGGGTGCGGAGCGGCAGCCCGCCTCGATGTCCCGCATGGCGAGCCTGGCCAGCGCGCCGCCGCGGCGTGGGGCGGCGGCGACCTCGGCGCGTAGCGCGGTGAGTGTGGTGCGGCGTCGTTGGACGGCTTCGCACATGAGGGCGCGGGCGTTGCGCAGAGCGAGGTCGTGGTGGTGGCCGGGGTGGTCCCAGCAGCGGGGGCAGCCGTCGGTGCGGGAGCAGCGCGGACGCCAGTCCGCCGGCAGCCGCTCACAGCGCACCACGGTCTCGACGACGGCCCGAGCCGGCGGAACCACGGGAACGATGCCGGGAACCGGACCATTTTCGGCCTGGTCGATGAGCACGTCCAGGGGCAAGTCGACGAGATCGTCGTCGATCCAGAGCTGAGGTACGGGTGGCCGCGTCGTCCGGTTCACCCGGACGAAGCCCTTGCTCCGGAGGGCCGACTCCCACGGCACCAGCACGTCGATCTCGTCATCGGCAGGCGGGCCGTATGCCAGCCCGCTCATGCCGCAGGCCCAGGCGCCGCTGATCGCGGCCCTCGGGCCGCTGTGCAGGATCGCGGCGCGGCGCCGATGGATCGGCGTGAGCGGCCCGTTGAAGGTGGCGTAGACGCCGGGCAGGACGCGCTGCCACGGCCCGCCGGGCCGGATCGCGTGCTTGACGGCGTCCTTCGTCATGCCGGAGGCGAGCGCCTGCCGGCGAGTGAT
Source organism: Jiangella mangrovi (assembly GCF_014204975.1). Classification (NCBI taxonomy): domain Bacteria; kingdom Bacillati; phylum Actinomycetota; class Actinomycetes; order Jiangellales; family Jiangellaceae; genus Jiangella; species Jiangella mangrovi. The sequence continues at coordinate 152,525 of NZ_JACHMM010000001.1, read as the reverse complement.
CAGCCCGTCCTGGGCCCGAGCGAGTGCGAAAGCGTGATCATGGTGCACGACGCGATCCTCCGTGGCCGGGGTCGCGGCGAAGGGCGCGTTCGCGCCCCTGTGGACAACTGATGGCGGGTGGTTCGGTGGCGCTATGGGCCCACCGAACCACCCGCCATCCCGGAACTCAGAGGCCGGGGAACCAGAGGTCGAGCTCGCGCTTGGCGGCCTCGGGGGAGTCCGAGGCGTGCACCAGGTTCTCGGAGTTCGACAGCGAGAGGTCGCCGCGGATGGTGCCGGGGGCGGCCTTGCGGCCGTCAGTGGCGCCGTTCATGGCCCGGACGACGTCGATGGCCTGGTCGCCGTCGAGGACCAGCGCGACCAGCGGTCCGCCGGTGACGAACTCGCGCAGCGCGGGGTAGAACGGCTTCTCGACGTGCTCGGCGTAGTGCGCGTCCGACAGCGTGGGGTCGATGGTGCGCTGGTCCATCGCGACGATGGTCAGGCCCTTGCGTTCATAGCGGGCCAGAATCTCCCCGACCAGGCCGCGGCGGACGGCGTCGGGCTTGATCAGGACGAGCGTGCGCTCGGACACGGGTGCTCCTGTGCGGTCGTGTGGATCGGCAATGTGCCGACACTAACCAATCCCCGCGCGCGCACGCGGGTCAGGTGGTCATCACTGGTCCCCGACACGGCGATGAAAGCCTCGTGAAAGCGGCCGCCGGTAGCGTCCGGGGTGTTGGGTACGCATCCGGACTGTGGACGCACTGTCCGGTATGTGGGCACAGCGGACATGACGGGGAACGCGCGACAGCGGCATGACCACGGTCGTGCGTCCGAGGTAAGGTTCCCCCGAACGTCCAGGGGGCAGCGGGGTTGCTTGGCGTGTCGAAGTGTCCGGCGACGCGGCGTCCGACCGGTCGCCTCGGCCGGTCCTCCGATACGGTCCCCACGCTGCGCCCCGCCGCTCCGACCGGTTCGGGGCGGGCAGCGACACCAGCGGTGTGCGGACGGGCGACGAGGCGGGAGCGGTAGAGACACCTCATGGCGGGGACAACTCAGACGACTGACGCGGCCAACGAGCGCCAGCGCGCACGCGAACAGCGAGGCATCCGGAGCAACCAGCGGGTCCGGGCCGAGAACACCCGGCTGCCGTCGCCGCCGCGCCAGCGGCGCCCGGCGCTGGCCGCCCTGGCGGTCCTGCTCATCGTCGGGGGCGCGGCCGTCGCGGCGCTGCTGGCCATGCGCGTCGACGAGCGCACCCCGGTGCTGCGCCTGGCCGCCGACGTCGGCGCGGGCGAGCAGATCACCGTCGAGGACCTCGAGACCACCCAGGTGGCCGCCGAGGGCACCGAGCTGATCCCGGAGTCGCAGGAGAGCCTGGTCGTCGGCCAGTACGCGCGCGTGACCCTCCGGGCCGGCCAGCTGCTCGACACCACCATGATCGAGCAGACGTCGCCGTTGTCCGAGGGCCAGGTCGCCGTCGGCGCCTTCCTCGGCCAGGGCTTCCTGCCGGCCGGCGGCCTGCAGCCCGGCGACATCGTCGACCTCGTCTCGATCATCACCGGCGAGGGCGACACCATCGTCGAGGGCGCCCGGGTCGCCACGGCCCGCGCGTCCGAGGGCGGCGACGCCCAGGGCGGCACCGGCTCGCTGGTCACGCTCCTGGTCGACCGCGGCGACGCCGCCACCGTCGGCGGGCTCGCCGCCACCAACCAGCTCGTCGTCACGCTCGTCGAGCGCGGCACCCCCTTCGAGTCCGAGGGGGAGTGACGGGGTGCTGATCGCGTTCGCGTCCGCCAAGGGCTCCCCGGGGGTGACCACCACGGTCAACGCCCTCGGGGCCATCTGGCCGTCCGACGTGGTGGTCGCCGACTTCGACCCCGCGGGCGGCGACCTCGCGCTGCGCCACCGCGACGCCGAGGGCGAGCCGCTCGACCCCGAGCGCGGCCTGCTCTCGCTGGCCGCCGCCGCCCGCCGGGGCGTGGCCGAGGCGAGCATGGCCGAGCACCTGCAGACGGCCGACGGCGGCCTCGACCTGCTGGCCGGCGTGGTCCGGCCCGAGCAGCTCACCGGCATCGGCGCGGTGTGGCCGGCCATGGCCACCATGCTCAAGACGCTGCCCGTCGACGTCCTGGTCGACTGCGGGCGCATCGTCCCGGGCACGCCGCTGCTGCCGGTCATGAACGCCGCCGACGCCGTCGTGTTCGTCGTCCGGCCGGGCATCGAGTACTACGCGCACCTGCGCGAACGCCTGCGCTGGCTGGCCGAGCCGCTGCAGATCGGCAAGGCCGGCAGCATCCCCGTCGGCATCGCGCTGATCACCGACAGCGGCGACACCGCGAGCGCCCGCGACCTCGACCGGCTGCTGCAGCACGACGGCCACCAGGTCACCGTGCTCGGCCGCGTCGCCGACGACCCCAAGGCGGCCGGTGCGCTCGCCGGGCGGTGGAACCGGCGCATCGACCGGTCGCTGCTGGTGCGCTCCGCGCGCGAGCTCAGCGACTCCGTCCGGCGGCTGGCCCAGGCCCACGCGCGCATCCCGAGCAGGAGCTGACCACAGTGGACCAGAACCTCGTCCGCACCCTCCGCGAGGAGGTGGCCGACACCCTCGCCCGGCAGCGCCGCGACGACGCCTCCAACGGCATCCCGCCCATGTCCGGCGAGGACGAGCGGCAGTTCGCGCGCGCCGTCATCAGCCGGGTGCTCGACGCGCACGCCCGGGCCGAGATCGCGGGCGGCCGCACGCCGCCGTCGGCCGAGGAAGAGGAGGAGATCTCCTCCGGCATCCACGCCGCGCTGTTCGGCGTCGGCCGGCTGCAGCCGCTGCTCGACGACCTCGACGTCGAGAACATCGACATCAACGGCTGCGACAACGTCTTCATCCAGTACTCCGACGGGCGCGAGGTCAACGGTGCGCCGGTCGCCGAGAGCGACGACGAGCTGGTCGAGCTGGTGCAGATCCTGGGCGCCTACTCCGGTCTCACCAGCCGCCCGTTCGACTCCGCGAACCCGCAGCTGGACCTCCGCCTGCCCGACGGCAGCCGGCTCTCGGCCGTCATGGGCGTGTGCGCCCGGCCGGCCATCTCGATCCGCCGCGCCCGGCTGTCGCGGGTGCACCTGGACGACCTGGTCCGCTACGACACCGTCACCGAGGACCTGGCGGCGTTCCTGGCGGCCGCCGTGGCCGCGCGCAAGAACATCATGATCGCCGGGGCCACCAACGCCGGCAAGACGACCATGCTGCGCGCGCTGGCCAACGAGATCCCGGCGGCCGAGCGCATCATCACCGTCGAGCGCGCGCTCGAGCTGGGTCTGGGCGAGTTCGCCGACCTGCACCCGAACGTCGTCGCGTTCGAGGAGCGGCTGCCCAACTCCGAGGGCCAGGGCGCCATCACCATGGCCGAGCTGGTCCGCCGCAGCCTGCGCATGAACCCCAGCCGCGTCATCGTCGGCGAGGTGCTGGGCGACGAGATCGTCACCATGCTCAACGCCATGAGCCAGGGCAACGACGGCTCGCTGTCGACCATCCACGCCAACAGCTCCATCGAGGTGTTCAACCGCATCTCGACCTACGCCATCCAGTCGGTCGAGCGGCTGCCGGTCGACGCGACCATGATGCTCATCGCCGGCGCCATCGACTTCGTCGTGTTCGTCGAGAAGCGCAACGAGTTCGCCGAGGGCGGCCGGCTGCGCCGGTTCGTCTCCAGCATCCGCGAGATCAACGGCGTCGACGGCCGGGTGCTGTCCAGCGAGATCTTCGCCGCGGGGCCCGACGGCGTCGCCGTCCCGGCCGCGCCCATCGCCTGCATGGACGACCTCATCGCGGTGGGCTACGACGCCAACGCGAGCCGGGTGATCGCGTGAGCCCCACGATCCTGCTCATCACCCTCCTCGGCGCGGCCGTGGGGGCGGCGGTGCTGCTGCTGATCATGGCGATCCGCGGCAGCGAGCCCAAGCCGCCGTCGCCGGGCTCGTCGCGCCCGCTGATCGAGAAGCTGGGCCGGCAGACGGTGTACGGCGTCATCGCCGGCGTGGGAACGCTGCTGCTGACCCGCTGGCCGGTCGCCGCCATCGGCGCCGGGTTGCTGGTGGCGTTCTGGCCGGCGCTGTTCGGCGGGGCGAAGGAAGAACGGACGTCCATCGCGCGGCTCGAGGGGCTGGCGTCCTGGACGGAGTCACTGCGCGACACCATCGCCGGCGCCGTCGGCCTCGAGCAGGCCATCCCGGCCACGGTCTACGCGGCCGCGCCGTCCATCCAGCCGCAGCTGCGCCTGCTGGCCGACCGGCTGCGCATCCGCATGCCGATGCCCGAGGCGCTGGAGCGCTTCGCCGACGACCTCGACGACGCCAGCGCCGACCTCGTGGTGTCGGCGCTCATCCTCAACGCCCGGCTGCGCGGTCCCGGCCTGCGCCAGGTGCTCTCGTCGCTGGCCGACTCCGCGCGGGCCGAGCTCGACATGCGCCAGCGCGTCATGGCCGGCCGGGCCAGCACCCGCCGGTCGGTGCAGATCGTCGTCGGCGTCAGCCTCTTCTTCATGGTCGGCCTGTCGATCGTCAATCGCGACTTCGTCGAGCCGTACAACTCCGCAGCCGGCCAGATCGTGCTGGGCGTCGTCATCGGCATCTTCGCCATCGGCTTCCTCTGGATGCGCCGGCTGGCGAAGTTCGAGACGCCCGGCCGGTTCCTCGTCACCGCCGAGCCCGCGGAGGTGCGGTCGTGACGCTCATCCTGGTGGCGGGCGCCATCGCCGGCGTCGGGGCGCTGCTGCTCGGCTACGTGCTGTCGGTGCCGCGCATCAACCCGGCCGCGGCGCTGGCCCGGCTCGACGCCGAGCGCAGCCGGGCCCGGCGCGACCGCCTCACGGCGGCCACCAGCAGCGGCAGCACCGGCGAGTCGGCGTCCATGCGCAAGTTCGGCGGGCAGCTGCGTCAGACGCTCGAGGGCTTCGGCCTGCGCCTGGGGTCGCTGCGCGCCGACCTCTCGTTGCTGGGCAAGACCATCGAGGGGCACCTGGCGACGACGGTGCTGTGCGGGCTGGCCGGCTTCCTCATGCCCGTCGTGCTCACCGCGATCCTCTCGCTCGCGGGCATCGGGCTCGGCATCGCGGGCGGGACGATCATCGGCCTGATCCTCGCGGTGGTGTTCGCGGCCATCCCGACGCTCACCGCCCGGTCCAGCGCGTCGGACCGGCGCCGCGACTTCCGCCACGTCGTCGGCTCGTTCCTCGACCTCGTCGCCATGAACCTGGCCGGTGGCCGCGGCGTGCCCGAGGCCCTGCAGGCGGCGTCGTCGCTCAGTGACGGCTGGGCCATGGTCCGCATCCGCGACACCCTGCTGACGGCCCGGCTGCACGGCGTCACCCCCTGGGCGGCGCTCGGCGAGCTGGGCGACGAGGTCGGCGTCGACGAGCTGCGCGACCTCGCCGCCGCGCTCGCGCTGGTCGCCGAGGACGGCGCCAAGGTGCGCGAGTCGCTGGCCGCCCGGGCCGGCTCGCTGCGCCGCCGCGAACTGGCCGAGATCGAGGGGAAGGCCGGGCAGCGCTCGCAGTCCATGCTGGTCGCCCAGCTGGTGCTGTGCTGCGGCTTCCTGCTCTTCCTCGTCTACCCCGCGCTGATGGGGGTGCTGGAACAGAGTTGACGATCCTCGCGAACCGACCCCGACCCATCCCACATGACCAGGAGACGTCCTTCATGAAGAGCCCCCACACCCCGATTGGCTGGCTGCTGCTGAGCCTGCAGGTCCACGTCGAGCGCGCCCGCCGCGCGCCCGAGCGCGGCGCGTCGGCCATCGAGTTCGTCATCATCACGGCGATCCTCGTGGCGCTGGCCGCGGCGGTCGGTGTGGTCATCTACCGCCTGGTCACCGACGAGGCCGAGTCCATCGACATCCCGGACGCCCCCGGCGGCGGCGGGCTCTGATCTCCTGATCCGCGACACCGAGCACCCACACCATGCGACCCGGGCACAGTCACCACCGGCCGAGGCCGGCACGTCACGAAAGGACACTTCGCGATGCGTAGACGACTGTTGACTCTTGCCGCCGCACTGGTGGCGGTCACCGCCGCCGGGCTCTCTCTTCCGGCTCAGGCGGAGGAGACGGCCGAGGCCGCGAACGCGACGCCGGTGGTGAACTCGCTGATCTTCGGTGGAGTGGGCTCCAACATCAGCTACAGCGCCATCTGGGACCGCGGGTTGCCGGACCGGCTGTTGATCGACCCCGACCAGTCGGTGCGGGTGACGGCGTTCTTCGCCCCCTCGGGGACGACCGACGGCGTCCACGCCGGGACACCGGTCACGTACCGGTGGTACTACTGGTGCGCCGAGGGCAAGGAGTACCTGACCGATCCCGTCGAGGACTTCATTCCCGGCATCCCGGGCTGGAGCCCGGTCCAGGGGCCGACCTGGCCGACGCTCGCCGTGGACGCCACGCTCACCGTCCCGGAGCACTGCAAGGCCAAGTCGCTCTACCCCGACGACAACATCGGCCGGTTCAACATCGAGTTCCGGGGCACCGGATCGCAGTACTCCGCGTCGGGCCCGCATGTCCTCAACGCCCCTCTGACGATGCCCGAGTTCGAGCTCGACGCGAACGGCGACGTCGTCCTCTACTCGATCGTGAGTGAGGACGAGGTGCAGGTGATCCAAGAGACGGGCAACTGGCTCGACACCGCCGGCAACACCGTGCGCTACTTCTTCACAGCATGCGAGCCGGCCCGCGAGTTCCGCGACTTCCTGCTCGGCCAGGGCGCCTCGCTGGGCGGCCTCGCGACCTCGAGCGCCCCGCTGCAGACGCTGGTCGAGGAGGGCGCGCTCGCTGCCGTGGAAGAGACCGGCGGACAGGACGTCGCCGTCAGCATGAACGCCACGAAGTGGGCCCTGATGTCGGGACCCGACCTGGCCCAGATCTTCGGAGACGACCCCGGCAGCTCGATGTGTGGCGTGTGACCTGACATGAACGATGAGCGGAGGTGTGGAGCATGACCAGGACGGCAGCCGTTGCCGGTTCGCGTCGTGCTCGCGCACGGGGGCGGCTGCGGTCGCGGCCCGAGCGGGGTGCGAGCTCGATCGAGCTCGCGCTCTACACGCCGTTGATGTTCTTGATCATCTTCATCATCGTGCAGTTCTCGCTGACCTGGCACGGCAACCAGATCGCGGCGGCGGCCGCTCGCGAGGCGGCCCGGACGGCGCGCATCGGCGGCGGCACGCCGGCGGCGCTGGCGGCGGCCGAGGTGCGCGGGCGCGAGTACGCCGAGGCGGTCGGCAACGGTCACCTGGTCATCACGTCGATCGACGCGGTGGCCGTGGGCGACAACGTCCGGATCACCGTCCGGGGCCGCTCCACCGAGATCATCAACAACCTGGCGCCCGAGGTCTCGCAGACCATCGAGGGCCCCATCGAGCAGTTCGTCCCGGACCTGTGATCACGCGACTACGAGCCGCGCGCGCGGCGAGGAGAGAGGAGGGATCCATGGCCATCGAGGTCGTGATCCTCGCCCCTGTCCTCATCGCGGTCATGATGCTCATCGTCGGGCTGGGCCGCTACGTCGACCGGCGCGGCGATGTCGAGGCCATGGCGCGCGACGCGGTGCGCTCGGCCTCGCTGCAGCGCGACGCCGGGTCGGCCCGGCAGGCGGCGCAGGCCATCGTCGACAGCACCCGGCCCGACGGCGTCACCTGCGCGCCCGTCCAGCTCGGCGGGACGTTCGCCCCGGGCGAGATCATCAGCGTCGAGGTCCGCTGCCAGGTGTCGTTCAACGGCCTGGGGTTCGTCGGCTTCCCCGGCGAGGCCACGCTCGTGGGCGAGAGCGCCGCCCCCATCGACGAGCTGCGGAGGACGTCATGAGGACGCGGCTCGTGCGCTCGGAGCGCGGCGCCATCAGCGCCATGATCGTCACGCTGATCGTCATGTTGTTCATGCTGGCCGGGCTGGTCATCGACGGAGGGTTCGCCATCAACGCGCGACAGCGCATCTTCGACGACGCGGAGCAGGCCGCCCGCGCCGCCGCCAACCAGATCGACCTCGAGGCGCTGCGCGAGACCGGCCAGGTGGTGCTGCTCGAGGCCGACGCCGAGGCCGCCGGGCGCGCCTACATGACCGCCCGAGGCTACGACGCCGGCCGGGTCCAGGTCGACGCCGCCGCCGGCGAGGTGACGGTCACCGCGAGTGACACCGTCGAGACGTCGCTGCTCCAGCTGATCTTCATCGACAGCTTCGACATCGAGGGGACGGCCACGTCGCGGCCCGCCGTCGGGATCGTGGGGGAGAACTGATGAGCGACAACGGCAGCAGGGGGAGGCGCGCGGCACGGCCGCAGGGGCGCACGACGGAGCGCACCTCCCGGCCGGTCTCGCCGGTCGAGGCATCGGCCACGGCCACGGCGTCGCTGCGCGAGACCGGGCCGCAGCGCTTCCAGCAGCGCGGCGTCCCCGAGGCCCGGCGCAGCCTGCCGCAGGCCCTCGCCGCCGGCTTCGCGCTGGCGCTGCTGGTCATCGGCGTGCCGGTGGCGCTGCTGATCCTGGGCGGCCCGCCGCCCATCCCGACCTCGCTGCCCGGCCGCGACGACCTCACCGCCACCATCGGCCCCGAGCAGCTGGTCGGCGTCCTGCTGTGGATCGTCTGGCTGGCCTGGCTGCAGTTCACCATCTGCGTGCTCACCGAGCTGCGCAGCGCGGTCCGCGGCGTGGGCCTGCCCAGCCGGGTGCCGTTGTCCGGGCCGACCCAGCGCTTCGCCCGCGCACTGGTCGCGTCGGTGCTGGTCGCCACCGCCGCGGTGGGCCAGGCGGCCGCAGCCGCACCGGCCGCCGCCCCCGAGGCGCCGCCCACCACCACCATCTCCGCCGAGGCCTACGACGGCCAGGCCGACGTCACCGTCCAGCAGGAGGCGCCGCCGGCCGCGGCGCCCGCCGCCTCCGAGGAGGTCGAGTACCGCCTGGGCGACATGGTGCTCGACCCCGAGGAGGGCGCGGAGCTGGTCGGCCAGAAGGTCTACATCGTGCAGCCGCCCGACGGCCGCTACCACGACAACCTCTGGGACATCGCCGAGCGCACGCTGGGCGACGGCCGCCGCTACCAGGAGATCTTCGAGCTGAACCGCGGCCGCGAGCAGCCCGACGGCCACGAGCTGTCGCTGGCGCGGCTCATCTACCCGAACTGGCTGCTCATCGTGCCGGCCGACGCCGCGGGCGTCGACGTCGTCACCGCCGAGACCCCGGTGGCAGAGACCCCGCCCGCGCCGCCGGCCACCCCGCCGCTCACGCCGGACCAGCCGGGCGGCCAGGAGGGCATCGGCGAGGCCGGCGCCGGCCTGTTCGCGGACTTCGTCGCCACCGGCGAGGCCGAGGCGGTCAACACCAACCCGCACGCGGGGCTCATCGACGCCGGCCTGCTGGCCGCCGGGCTGCTCGCCTCGCTCGAGCTGATCCGGCGCCGGCGGCGTACCCCGGAGCCGGGCGACGACGAGGTCGAGGCCGAGGTCGCGCTGCGCATCGGCGCCGACCCCGACCGCGCCCGCTGGCTCGACTACGCGCTGCGCCACCTGGCCGCGTCCTGCCAGGAGGCGGGCCGGCCGCTGCCGCCGGTGTACACCGCGGTGGTCGAGAGCGCCTCCGTCGAGCTGCTGCTCGCGCCGGCCCGCGTCGACGCGCCGGAACCCTGGACGGTCCTCGACGAGGGCCGGCGCTGGATCGTCGCGCGCTCCGACATCGCCGTCGATCCCGAGCTGCGCGGCCGCGTGCTGGCGCCGTACCCCGGCCTGGTGTCGCTGGGCCGCAGCGGCGACCGCGACGTGCTGGTCGACCTCGAGGCCGCCGGCGGCCCCATCTGCATCGACGGCGACCCCGAGGCCACGTTCGAGGTGGTCACGGCGCTGGCGGTCGAGCTGGCCACCAACCAGTGGTCCGACCACCTGCGGGTCACCGCCGACGGGCTCCCCGAGACGCTGGGGGTCTTCGACCCGGGCCGGCTGCGGCTGGTCGACGGCGTCGAGCCGCTGCTGCCGGAGCTGGCCGCGCGCCGTGCCGACCGGCTGGGCGCCGACGTGCTCACCGGCCGGGTCCGCCCGGGCGGCGCCGGGCACTGGATGCCCGAGTACCTCGTCCTCGGCACGCCGCCCACCGGCGAGCTGGCCGAGCAGCTGGTCGCCCTGACCGACGCGGCCGGGCGGTCGCCGCTGGGCGTCATCTGCGCGGGCGACGTGCCGGGCGCGCGCTGGCGCATCCACGTCGACGCCGCCGGCACCCTCGAGCTGCCGGCCCTGGGGCTGTCGGTGCGGGCCAACCAGCTGTCCTGGCGCAGCATCGAGGCGCTGGTCGGGCTGGTCGACCCCGACCGCAGCAACGACCCCGACCCCGCCGGCCCGAACTTCAACGAGGCCTGGCTGCCCGAGATCCGGCCCGAAGTGCCGCAGGTGCGCACGCTGGTCACCGAGGCCGAGCTGGCCACGGCGCCGGTGCGCGTCTACATCCTCGGCCCGGTGGTCGTGCAGGCGCGCACCGAGATCGAGGCCGAACGCCGCGCGCTGGCCACCGAGATCGTCGTGCACCTGGCGCTGAACCGCGAGGGTGTGCACCCGACGGTGCTCGCGGCGGCCGTGTGGCCGCGCGGCGTCACGGCCGCGGTGCGCGAGTCCACGTTCGCCCGGGTGCGCGAGTGGCTGGGCTTCGACCGCGCCGGCTCGCCGTACCTGCTGACCACCGAGGACGGCCGGCTGAAGCTGAGCGAGAACGTCGTCCTCGACTGGGACGTGGTGTGCGCGCTGCTCAGCCAGGCGCGGCAGGTGCGGCGCCCGTCCGAGGAGGCGGACCTGCTGCGCCGGGCGCTGCGGGTGGCCCGCGGCCCCGTGCTCAGCGAGCGCCCGCAGGGACGCTACGCCTGGATCGCGCGGGCACGCGTCGAACGCTCGGCGTCGGACCTGCTGGTCGACGCGGCGCACCGGTTGTCCGTCATCACCCGCGACGGCGGCGACCCGGCCACGGCGGCAGCCGCGGCCCGGGCCGGGCTGCGGGTCAGGCCGGCCGAGCAGCTGCTTTGGCGCGACCTGATCCTGGCCCAGCACGCCGTCGACGGGCGCGGCGGAGTCATGGCGGTGGAGGGCGAGATGAGCGAGACCCTCACCGGCATCGGTGGCATCGAGCTCGCGCCGGAGACGGCCGCGCTGCTCGAGGAGCTGGTGCCGAGCAATGGAGGGAGACACCGCGATCTCGCTTAGTCGAGCGCAACCGAATGTGCCGAAGGAGGTACCCCGAAACACCTCGGGATGAATTCATGAATGGGCACGGTATTTCACCTGTTCGGAGCCTGGCAATCGGGCCTCCGGTCAATACCGCATTGCCTCGATAGATCACCCCGAGAGAAATTGGAAAAAGGTCGCTCTAGCAGTTGCAAAACGCTAGACGGCCGGTAGAATTGCCAGTGTCGTGCCACACCCGACGCGGTGGGGCGAAGTTATTCACGAGGGAGTAGAACAATGGGTGTTGGTGCAGAACTAGGTACTCTTGCCGAGCTTCACCGCACGTTCACCACGAACGCCGAGGCTGCTGAGAGCATCAAGTCCGAGGTCGACGGCGGCGTGGCCAACGCGGTGTGGACCGGCCGTTACGCCGACGACTTCCGCAATGCGTGGGAGGACTACAAGAAGAACCTCGACACGCTTCGCGACGCTCTCAACGGCGCTGCGGACGACGTTCGGATCAACCACAACAACATCGCCGAGGCCACCGGCGAGCCGGACCGTATCTGACGGTCCTCACGTGGTGTTCGACGCGCGGCCCACATCCCATTGCGCGGATGTGGGCCGCGACGTCGAATTGCGCTCCGCGGGGCGCGAGTAGGATGTTCGATAACCGAGTCGTGAGACCGGACACGGAACCTGGGACGGAAACGTGCGGCTGTTGCTGAGTGCCACGGCATCGGGTGACGGCGATGTCGTCGATCTCGCCATCGACTGCGAGGACGACGCCACGATCGCCGACATCGCCCGCCAGCTGGCTGCGCGCGTGCGCCCGGCTCCACAGCCGCACATCGTCCGCACCGCGGGCCGGCACCTCGGCGTCGTCGGCGAGAGCGTCCTGCCGGACCACCCCGAGGACACCGCACTGGGCCTTCCGCCCACCCTGTACCTCGGCGGCGTCCCGCTCGACGCCGCCACCAAGGTCGTCGAGTCCGCGCTGCGCAACGGTGCCCTGGTCGGTGTCGGAACGCCGCTGCCCGACGCGTTCGGCGAGCGCACCGGCGTCGTCCAGGTGCGCACCGTCTCCGGGCCGGGTTCCGGGCACGTCGCCTACCTCGCGCCCGGCAGCCACGAGATCGGCAGCCGCGTCGGCGTGGGCGTGCGCCTGCAGGGCGAGGACGCGCCGCCCGTCGCGGCCCGGCTCGACGTCACCGTCGACGGCGTCGTCACGCTCACGCCCGACCCGTCGCTGGTGGGCGTGCTGGTGCCGCCGCCGCTGCGCGACCGGCTCCTCGAAGGCCCCATCGTGGTGCCCAAGGACGAAGAGCAGCCGAAGAAGAAGCGCCGCCGGGCCCGCCGCTTCAAGGCGAAGATGCGCGAGCTCGACCGCCTCAAGCACCCGAACCTCACCGTCGACCCCGAGGCCGACCGCCCGTACCTCCACCTCGACCGCGTCCCCGTCGAGGGCCCGGTCGACTGGCCCGCGGGCGCGGCGCTCGTGGTCGGCGACGTCATGCTCGAGCTCGCGCTGCCCGCCGAGCCGGACGCGTCGTTGTCGCCCAGCCCGGGCGGGGCGACGCTGGACTACAACCGGCCGCCCCGGCTGCTCCCGCCGCCGCGCCAGACCGAGTTCCGGCTGCCCACCGAGCCGCGCAAGCCCGACAAGGAACCGATGCCCTGGGCCATCTCGCTGGCCCCGGCGCTGATGGGCGGCGTGATGTTCTACATCACCAGGTCGCCGTTCAGCCTGATGATCATGATCCTGTCGCCGCTCATGATGATCTCGCGGTACCGCAGCTCCAAGACGCAGACGCAGACGCGCTACCACGACGAGATGAAGAAGTACGTCGACCGCATGCGCCACATCGAGAACCAGGCCTACGTGGGCCTGGTCACCGAGCGCTCGGCGCGGCGCCGCGACGTCCCCGACCCCGCGGCGGTGCTGCTGTTCGCCACCGGGCCGCGGTCGCGGCTGTGGGAGCGGCGCCGCACCGACTCCGACTTCATGCTGGTCCGGGTCGGCAGCGCCGACGTCGCCAGCGAGGTCTCGATGACCGACCCCGCCCGCGAGGACCACGAGCGGGTGTTGCACTGGACCGCGCCCGACGTGCCGGTGTCCGTGCCGCTGGAGCAGGCCGGGGTCACCGGCGTGGCGGGACAGGGCGACCAGCGCCGGCAGGTGGCCGGCTGGATGATCGCTCAGGTCGCCACCCTGCACAGCCCCGCCGACATCGGCATCGTCGTCCTGTCCGACCCCGAGGGCGAGCGCGCCTGGAACTGGATGCGCTGGCTGCCGCACGTGCGCCGGGGCGAGGACTCCGACGTCATCGCGGGCATCGGCGCCGACGAGGAGACCACCGGCCGCCGCATCGCCGAGCTGATGTCGATCATGGAGCAGCGCAAGTCCGTGCTCTCCGACCGCGGCGGCGGCATCATGTCCTCGCGCGAGATCAGCTTCCCGCCGCTGCTGGTCGTGCTCGACGGCGCCCGCCGCATCCGGCTCATGCCCGGCCTGGTGACGCTGCTGCGCGACGGCCCGCGCATGAACATGTACTTCCTCTGCATCGACGCCGACGAGCGGCTGCTGCCCGAGGAGTGCAAGGCGGTCGTGTCGGTGGGCACCGAGACCGCCACGGTGCGGCTGACCGGCCAGCCGACGGTCGAGGGCATCCGCCTCGACGTCGTCTCGCCGCAGTGGTGCGAGCGGCTCGGCAGAGCGCTGGCGCCGGTCAAGGACGTCAGCTCCGAGGACCTCTCGTCGTCGCTGCCGTCCTCGAGCCGGCTGCTCGACGTCCTCAAGCTCGACCCGCCCACCCCCGAGGCCATCCAGACCTGGTGGACCAACGTCGGGCGCACCACGAAGGCGGTCATCGGCGAGGGCATGGACGGCCCGTTCTCCGTCGACATCCGCGCCGACGGCCCGCACGGCCTGGTCGCCGGCACCACCGGTTCCGGCAAGTCCGAGCTGCTGCAGACGCTCATCGCGTCGCTGTCGGTGGCCAACCGGCCCGACGAGATGACATTCGTGCTGGTCGACTACAAGGGCGGCGCGGCGTTCAAGGACTGCAACAACCTCGCGCACACCGTAGGCATGGTCACCGACCTCGACGGCCACCTCACCACCCGGGCGCTCGAGAGCCTGGCCGCGGAGCTGCACCGCCGCGAGCACCAGCTGGCCAAGGCCGGCAAGAAGGACATCGAGGACTACCTGGCGGCCAAGGAACCCGACGACGAGCCCATGCCGCGGCTCATGATCATCATCGACGAGTTCGCCGCGCTGGTCACCGAGCTGCCCGACTTCGTCAAGGGCCTGGTCGACATCGCCCGGCGAGGCCGTTCGCTCGGCGTGCACCTGCTGCTGGCCACGCAGCGCCCGGCCGGTGTCGTCAGCGCCGAGATCAAGTCCAACACCAACCTGCGCATCGCGCTGCGGGTCACCGACGGCAACGACAGCCAGGACGTCATCGAGTCCAAGGACGCCGCCGAGATCTCCAAATCCACCCCGGGCCGCGCGTACGCCCGGCTGGGCGCGTCGTCGCTGGTGCCGTTCCAGTCCTCCCGCGTCGGTGGCCGCCCCCATGCGCCCGGCGCCGCCGTCAGCGTCGACCTGCGCCGGCTCGAGTGGGGCACCCTCGGACGGCCGCCGCAGAAGGCCGACGACGGCGGCAAGGAGGAGGACGTCTCCACGCCCACCGACCTCGAGAGCCTGGTCACGGCCATCAACGAGGCGTCGCAGCGCAGCGGCATCAGCGCGCCGCCGCCGCCGTGGCTGCCGCCGCTCGACGACGTCGTCACGCTCGACGAGGTGCTGGCGCACGCCGACACCGTCGTCGAGTCCGGCCGCGACATCCGCCTCCCGTTCGGCATCGTCGACGTCCCCAGCCAGCAGCGCCGCACCGTGGCCTCGTACGACCTCTCCGGCGGCGGGCACCTGGGCATCGTCGGCGCGCCGCGCAGCGGCCGGTCCACCGCGCTGCGCGCCGTCGCCGGCCTCATCGGCCGCCAGGTCTCCCCGCGCGACGTGCACCTCTACGGCGTCGACTGCGGCAACAACGCGCTGCTGCCCATGGTCGGCCTGCCGCACACCGGCGCCGTCGTCAGCCGCGACCAGCCCGAGCGGCTGTCGGCGCTGTCGGCCCGCATCCGCGCCGAGATCGGCCGCCGGCAGCAGATCCTGGCCGAGCAGGGCTACGCCGACCTCAGCGAGCAGCGCGCCGCGGCGGCGCCCGACGCCCGGCTGCCGTACATCCTGGTGCTGTTCGACCGCTGGGAGGGCTTCGTCCAGTCGTTCGAGAACTTCGACAGCGGGCGGCTCGTCGACCAGTGGATGCAGATCCTCCAGGAGGGTCCCGGCGTCGGGGTCAAGGTCGTCATGGCCGCCGACCGGACGGTGCTCGTCGGGCGCATCTCGGCCCTCATCGAGGACAAGCTGATGCTGCGCATGACCGACAACGCCGACTTCGGGCACATCGGAATGAACCCGAAGAAGGTCCCCGAGACCATGGAGCCCGGCCGCGCCTTCCGGGCCGAGGGCCTGCGCGAGACCCAGATCGCGCTGCTCACGGCCGACGCCGACGGCACCGCCCAGGTGTCGGCGCTGCAAGAGATCGCCCGCGAGGCCAAGGAGCGCCACGCCGACGTCGCGCGCCGGTTCCTGCCCTTCCGCGTCGACCAGCTGCCGGCCCGCATCAGCTACGCCGCCGCGATGGAGCTGGCCGAGCGGCCGCTGGCGCCCACGGAGCTGCCGCTCGCCGTCGGTGGCGACACCCTGACGCTGCGGGTCCTCGACGCCATCGACCACGGCCCGGGCATCCTGGTGCTCGGCCCGCGCCGCTCCGGTCGCAGCACGGCGCTGCTGACCATGGCCCGGTCGATGATCGAGCGCGACTGGAAGACGCTGATCATCACGCCGCGGCGCAGCCCGCTCGGCGACCTCGCCGGCCGCCAGGGGGTCGAGGCCGTCATCAACCTCGAGGCCGACAAGGACGAGGTCACCAAGCTGTACGAGGCCATGGTGCCCGAGAAGGGCGGCCGGCCCACCGCCGTCCTCATCGACGACCTCGAGCTCATGGGCGTCGACGGCTGGATGGTCGACCTGCTGACCAAGCACCTGCCGAAGCTGCGCGACACCGGCAGCGTCGTCGTCGGCGCCGGCACCACCGACGACCTCGGCAGCAGCTACCGCGGGCCGGCGGCGGTCCTGAAGAAGTCCCGCTCCGGCGTGCTGCTGTCACCCGGGGCCCCGGCCGACGGCGACCACTTCGGCATCAAGCTGCCGCGGTCGCTGACCGGCGGCATGCCACCCGGGCGCGGCCTGTTCTCCGCCGCCGGCCAGTGGCAGCTGGTCCAGGTGCCGGAGACGACGGTGGAGAACTGAACGACATGACAACGGGGAAGCTGAGACGAAGGTGAGCCAGCACATATGAGCGACGAAGTCGACAACCTGTACAAGCAGGCGCTCGGCGACGAACTGCCGACCCTGCGCGGTCACGCGAGCATCTGCAGCTTCGCCTTCTTCGAGGCAGAGGACGCCCTCGAGAAGGAGGCGTGGACCAGCAGCACCGCCGACACCTTCTCCACGGCACTGACCGGACACCACACCACGGCCGGCGAGGCCGGCAGCAGCGCGGGCACGGCGCTGGAGACCAGGCACGACAACGAGCCGGACAAGGTGCCGGCCGACGACCCCCGCGCCCACTGGGCGGGCTGATCCCGCACCCGTGCACCCGTCTGGAGAATGACCCGTGGCCAAGGCCCAGATCATCGTCGAGGAATTCCGCAACGTCGTCACCGGCATCGAGAACGGCAAGGAGCGCCTGAGCGACGCCAAGCTCGGCCTCTCGAACGCGCTGACCAAGTACGACATCAACCACGACCTCGGCAACCAGGTCCAGAACGCCATCGAGTGGGCCGACACCGAGCTCCCCGGCGTGCGCCGGCGGCTCTCGCTGGCCGAGTCGCTCGAGAACTCCAACCCCCAGTGGCCGGCCGGGACGGTCGAGATCGAGGAGACCGCGATCTCCACGGTCTCGCCCGAGGAGGCCCAGCAGAACGGCGAGGACGCCGCGCAGGCGCTCATCGACTCGCGCGGCGACATCCCCCAGGAGCTGATCGAGCAGATCGCGGCGAACGCGAACGACCCGTACTTCGCCGCCGGCCTGGCCAAGAACCTCTCGCCGGAGCAGATGGCGAACCTGCTCAACACCTACGACGCCCTCGCCGAGGCCAGGGGCGAGCAGGACCACGACATGAGCGACGAGCGCAACCAGCTCATCACCGGGCTGGGCACGGTCTTCGGCACCGCCACGCGCAACACCGGCGACCTCGCCATGCCGCCCGAGTACGCCGACCAGTGGTCCAGCGCCATCACCGCCCCCGTGCACGAGCAGGGCGGCGAGGCGCCGGAGAACCAGGCCCAGTACCTCGCGCTGCTGATGTCGCGGGGCGTCTACGCCCGCCCGTTCCTCAACGAGGTCGGCGACGACCTCTACGAGTACGAGGCCGAGGGCGAGAACGGCGCCGTCTGGGGCCCCAAGGGCAACCACATGGACCCGGTCATCGACCCCGCCACCGGCCGTGAGGTCACCGACGTCATGTCCACGTTCATGGTCGCGCTGTCCAACAACCCGCTGGCCGCGCAGGACTTCTTCTCCCAAGGCGGGACGGAGGAGGTCGACGTCGAAGGCACCAAGATGCAGATGAACTCGCGGCTGCAGTACTTCCTGCAGGAACGTGACTGGGGCACGGTCACCTACGGCGACGACGGCGGCAACCTCGGCCTCGCCCTGCAGGCGGCCACCACGACGTACCGCAACGGCGAGGAGACCGGCGCCACCTCCGCCACCATCGCCTCGCAGACGTTCACCCTCCTCGGGGACGTCACCGGCGACGACGCCGACGGCGGTGTCCTCGGCATGGGCGCCAATGACGGCTGGGACATGTGGAACGGCCTGCGCGGGCCGGTGGCCGACATGCTCGCGTCCTACGGGCCGGACCTCATGCGGGTCGCCCGGACCGGGCAGCCCGACGGCGCCATCAACAACGGCTGGACGGTCGACCCCGAGACAGAGCTGCTCGGCGACGGCGCACCCTACGGCGCGGCGATGAACCCCGAGATGATCCAGCAGCTCCTCAGCACCTACGGTGAGGACGGCCAGCAGGAGCACATCGACACCGTGCTCGCCGGCGTCGGCGCCGCGTCGCAGTGGCGCATGTCGCAGGCGCTGCAGGACGCGCTCGACGACGGCACCCCGCCGCCCGCCCCCGTCGCCATGCTGCAGGGCCAGAACGTGCCCGGGCTCACCACGGCCACGAACGAGATGGCCGCCACCCTGGGCTGGGTCATCAACGGGGCCTACCGCGGTGCGCTCGACGACGAGGAGCTGGAGCAGAAGGCGGCCGAGGCGCGCTCGGAGATCTTCGGCGCGCTCACCTCGCTGCCCGGGCTGGAACCCGCCGGCAAGTGGTCGGCGTTCGCGTACGGCCAGATCACCGGCCAGATCGAGAGCGCGCTGGGCGAGTCCGAGGGCACCGCCAGCGGCGACTACGCCGAGCTGTCGTCCAGCGAGAAGGAGGATCTCGAGCAGATGATCCTCAACCAGATGCTCGCCAGCGGGTACTTCGACCAGCAGTACATCGACGAGGCCAACCAGGGCGGCAACCGCTACGGCGCCCCGCCGCCCGAGGCCATCGTGCCGGGGAGCAACCCGCCCGAGTTCGACTTCGAGAGCGAGGCCTACAACCAGTGGCTGCGCGACAAGTTCCCCATGGACGACTTCCTCAACTCCAACGTGTACCCGCCGTTCAACGAGCACCTGAACGCGGGCGCGGACCTCGCCAGATGAGACTGCTGAAGACCGCCGCCGTGCTGGTGGCCGCCGTCCTGGCGGTTGCCGGCTGCGGCGGCGACGACGAAGGAGACACTCCCGTGGACACCACCACGATCCCCGCCACCGCACCCGGGGGCGACCTGCTGTGCGACTTCCTGCCGGCCGAGAGCGCCGCGCTGGCCCTCGGTGGCGAGGTCGCGGCCGAGGGCGGCCAGGTCTCGCGCGACTCGCAGGGGGCGCTGAGCGGCGCCGGCTGCCGGGTCACCGTCGACGGCGGCAGTGACGTCGCGCTGCGGGTGCTGGTCGACTTCATGATGGGCAGCGCCCGCACCGGGTTCGAGGACGGCCTGGCCGACCCCGAGACCTACCACCAGCTCCCCGACGACCAGGGCCTCGGCTACACCTTCGCCGACGGTGAGGCCGCCCAGGCGCGGCTGTCCAGCGGCGACTACATCGTCGAGGTGCACATCGACGCCCCGGCCGAGGGGCGCGACGGCGAGGCCGACGCCGCCGCCATCGCCCAGCAAGTCACCCAGACCCTCGAGATCCCGCAGGAGTGGACGCTGCAGGGCACCCCGCCCTCGCGCTGACCGTGCGCTGACGCCGTCCGGCCTGGAGTTGGCCGGGCCGGACGGGTCGGTCGTCAGGCCGGGCGGAGCTGCTCGGCGGCGGCCGCCACCGCGGGGTCGTCGCTCTCGCGCAGTGCCGCCCACTGCTCCTCGTAGCCGGCCGGCGGGGCCAGCTCGCCGGTGCCGCGGGACGCGGTGGCCACCGTCGCGGCGGTGAGCTCGGTCAGCTCGGCCGCCTGCTCGCCGTCGCCGGCCGCCACGACCGCCCGGACCATGGTCTCGGGGTCGGCGGTGTGGGCGACCTCGCGGGCGTAGTAGGGGTCGTGCCGGTTCTCGCGCAGCTCCGCGACCAGCTGACGGGTGGTCTCGTGGTCGCCGAGGCCGAAGCGCTCGGCCGTGACCCGGCCGGCGTCGTAGGACTCCTGCGGCGGGCGGGTGGTGATCTGGGACTCGTCGCCGACGTACGGGCGCGGCACCTGCGGGCGGTGGTCGGGCTGCGTGCTGACGCCCCCACCGCCGAGGAGGTCCTGGGCCATGGCCAGCCGGCGACGCAGGCCCGGCAGCTCCGCGCTGATCCACTCGGAGACCTGCTCGAAGCGGGCGGTCTCGGAGGTCTCGAGGCGGACCCCCGACAGGATGGTGCGCATCTCGTCCTGCAGCGCGACGATCTGCTCGCCGGCCCGCTCCATGGCCGCCACGAGCCGCGTCATGGCCTCGACGTCGATCGAGACGGTGCTCGGCGTCGGGGTGGGCGGACTCGGGTCCGGGATCTGGTCGGGAGCGCCGTCGTCGGGCAGGCCGGGCTTGGTGGGCAGCTCGGGGTCGCCGAAGTCGTCGGTGACCTCGGTGGGGGCCTCGGGGTCGCCGTCGCTCTCGGCGTACTGCGGGTCGTCGCCGGTGTCGTCGGTGTCGGAATCGGCGTCGGGCTCGGACGGGGTGTCCGTGGTCTCGTCGGAGGAGCCGCCCCCTCCGCCACCCCCGGAGTATCCGCCACCGCCGTCGGCCGGCGGCTCGTAGTGCTCGGCGTAGGTGCCGTAGTCGACGCTCTCGGAGTCGTCGGGGACGTACTCCTTGTCGATCCTGCCGCCGGCCATCTTGTCGACGTCGGCGGCGCCGGTCTTGCTCGGCCCCGGGCCCAGGCTGTCGGTGAGCTTCGCCATCACGCGTGCACCTCCAGCGGCTCGTCCGGGCCGCGAGTGTCGAGCGCGGTCTGGATGATGTCGACGCAGCCGTCGGCGATGCCGCCGGCCAGGCGTGCGTGCGCGGCCAGGCCGGTGGAGAACTCGTCGGCCAGGCGGCTCACCCACGCGCCCTCCTCCATGGCCCGCTGGGCGGGGTCGAGCAGCGACGCGCAGTCGTCGGCGACCAGCTGGGCGCGGCGCAGCGCCATCTCGAGCTCCTCGCGGCTCGCCGTGCCGGGATCGTCCGGCGGCCTGGGCCCGGGGTTCTGCGGGGCGGGCAGGGCGACGACGTCGGGCGCGGTGTCCACGCCGGGACGGTCGGGGTGCAGCTCCAGCGGCCGCGTCCCGTGCGGCGACGGCGCGAAGCCGTCGGTGACCACGTGCGTGGAGTCGGGCGCGGTGTGGATCGGGCGGGCACCGTCGTGCTCGGTCATTCCTGCTGCCTCTCATCGCAGACGAGTGGATGTCCGGTCGTGCCCCAGACCCGGTCCTCTGTGATGGTTACCATACCCGTGACCGCACGAGACCACCTGTGAGTAGGACCTCCATGCCCGTCGAGTCCCTGTTCGACCAGCTCGAGCCGTTGCTGGCCAGGGTGGCGAAGCCCATCCAGTACGTCGGCGGAGAGCTCGGGGCGACGCTCAAGGACTGGGACGGCGCGCAGGTGCGGTGGGCGCTGATGTATCCCGACGCCTACGAGGTCGGTCTGCCCAACCAGGGCGTCCAGATCCTGTACGAGCTGCTCAACGAGCAGGACGGCGTGCTCGCCGAGCGCACGTACGCCGTCTGGCCGGACCTCGAGGCGCTCATGCGCGAGCACGGCATCGGCCAGTTCACCGTCGACGCGCACCGCCCGGTCGCCGCGTTCGACCTGCTGGGCATCTCGTTCGCCACCGAGCTCGGCTACACGAACCTGCTGACGGCGCTCGACCTCGCGGGCATCCCGCTGCTGGCCACCGAGCGCGGCGACGACCACCCCGTCGTCATCGCGGGCGGGCACGCGGCGTTCAACCCCGAACCCGTCGCCGACTTCCTCGACGCCGCGGTCCTGGGCGACGGCGAGGAGATCGTGCTCGCCGTCACCGAGGTGGTCCGCGAGTGGAAGGCCGAGGGCCGGCCCGGCGGCCGCGACGAGCTGCTGCTGCGGCTGGCCGCGGGCGGCGGGGTCTACGTTCCGAAGTTCTACGACGTGTCGTACCGGCCCGACGGCACCATTGCCGCCGTCGTCCCCAACCGCCCGGGCGTGCCGGACACCGTCCGCAAGCACACCGTCATGGACCTCGACCAGTGGCCCTACCCGCGCAAGCCGCTGGTGCCGCTGGCCGAGACCGTCCACGAGCGCTACAGCGTCGAGATCTTCCGCGGCTGCACGCGCGGCTGCCGGTTCTGCCAGGCCGGCATGATCACCCGGCCCGTCCGCGAGCGCTCCATCGAGACCGTCGGCGCCATGGTGGCCGAGGGCCTGCAGAACTCCGGCTTCACCGAGGTGGGGCTGCTGTCGCTGTCGAGTGCCGACCACTCCGAGATCGGCGAGATCGCGAAGGGCCTGGCCGACCGGTACGAGGGCACCAACACCTCGCTCTCGCTGCCCTCCACCCGCGTCGACGCGTTCAACGTCACCCTGGCCGACGAGCTGTCCCGCAACGGCCGCCGCTCCGGCCTCACGTTCGCCCCCGAGGGCGGCACCGAGCGCATGCGCCGCGTCATCAACAAGATGGTCAGCGAGGACGACCTCATCCGCACCGTCAGCACCGCCTACAGCAACGGCTGGCGGCAGGTGAAGCTCTACTTCATGTGCGGGCTGCCCACCGAGACCGACGAGGACGTGCTGGCCATCGCCGGCCTCGCGAAGCGGGTCATCGAGGCCGGCCGCAAGGCGTCGGGCCGCGGCGACATCCGCTGCACTGTCTCGATCGGCGGGTTCGTACCCAAGCCGCACACCCCGTTCCAGTGGGCCGCGCAGGCCGACCATGAAGTCGTCGACGCCCGGCTGCGCAAGCTGCGCGAGACGGTGAAGTCCGACCGCCAGTTCGGCAAGGCCATCGGCTTGCGCTACCACGAGGGCAAGCCGAGCATGATCGAAGGCCTGCTCTCCCGCGGCGACCGCCGGGTCGGCCGCATCATCCGGGCCGTCTGGGAGGACGGCGGCCGCTTCGACGGCTGGGGCGAGTACTTCTCCTACTCGCGCTGGGTCGCCTGCACCGAGACGGCGCTGGCCGGCGAACCCGTCGACCTCGCCTGGTACACGACGCGCGAGCGCGACCGCGACGAGGTGCTGCCCTGGGACCACCTCGACAGCGGCCTCGACCGCGACTGGCTCTGGGACGACTGGCAGGACGCCCTCGACGAGGTCGAGCTCGACGACTGCCGCTGGACCCCCTGCTTCGACTGCGGCGTCTGCCCGTCCATGGGCACCGAGATCCAGACCGGCCCGACGGGCCGCCCGCTGCTCCCGCTCACCCCGGTCTGAGCACGAGGCCGGCCGCGGCGCGACCGGTGAGAACTCGGATCCCGGCGTGGTCCACACCTCGATCCACGTCCGCCGAAGTTGATCTTGGAGTTTTCGCCGGATTCAACGGACATTTCGGCACGCAACTGCGCGGTTTCTCCAAGATCAACGTGGGTGGGCCCAAGGGCGGGGCGAGGCGGTCATTCCGGACCTGTGGGATCGCGGGTGAATTGCGCGGGGGAGGACTCGTACGCTGGACACCGTGCGGATCCTCGTCGTCGACGCGTTCACCGATCGTCCCTTCGGCGGCAACCCCGCGGGAGTCTGTCTGCTGGACCGCCCGGTCACCGACGAGTGGATGCAGGCCGTCGCGGCTGAGATGAAGCATTCCGAGACGGCGTTCGTCGAGCCGGTCGAGGGCGACGAGGCGGCCCGGGCCACGCCGTCGGTCGACTACCGGCTGCGCTGGTTCACGCCGGCGGTCGAGGTCGACCTGTGCGGGCACGCGACGCTGGCGACGGCGCACGTGCTGTTCGAGCGCGGCGAGGCCGGGCCCATCCGGTTCAGCACCCGCAGCGGCGTGCTCACCGTCCACCGCGACCGCGCCGGCACCGTCACCATGGAGTTCCCGGCGCTGCCGCCCGAGCCCGCCCCGGAGCCGGCCGGCCTGGCCGAGGCGCTGGGCACCGCGATCGTCGCGACGGGGCGCAGCCGGTTCGACGTGCTCGCCGAGGTGGCCGACGAGGCCACCGTCCGCGGCCTCGCCCCGGACCTGGGTGCGCTGGCCGCCGTCGAGGCGCGCGGCATCATCGTGACCGCCCGGGCCGACGACGCCGCGCCGTACGACTTCGTGTCCCGCTACTTCGCCCCGTCCGTCGGCGTGCCCGAGGACCCGGTCACGGGGTCGGCGCACTGCGTGCTCGGGCCGTACTGGGCCAAGGAGCTCGGCCGGTCCGACGGCGCGCCACTGACCGCCGTGCAGCTGTCGGCGCGCGGCGGCACCGTCCGGGTCGCGACCCGCGGCGACACCGTCGAGCTCACCGGGAGCGCCCGCACCGTCCTCGAGGGCGAGCTCCACGCGACCTGAACCTCGATCGACGACGGCGTCAGGCCGGCCTGATGTTGTGGTTGCGCCGGAACACGTTCGCGGGGTCGTAGCGGGTCTTGACGGCGGTCAGCCGCGTGTAGCCCTCGGTGCCGAACCCGGACACCACCCGGCTGTGGCCCTCGTCGCCGATGAAGTTCAGGTAGACGGCGCCGGTGCTCCAGGGCCGGACGGCGGCGCAGACGGCGTGTGCCCAGGCCATGCCGCGCTCGTCGTCGGCGGGGTCGGTCCACAGCCCGAACGGGTGCACCACCCAGGCGGCGTGCCGCCACG
This sequence comes from Jiangella mangrovi, assembly GCF_014204975.1. Lineage (NCBI taxonomy): Bacteria > Bacillati > Actinomycetota > Actinomycetes > Jiangellales > Jiangellaceae > Jiangella > Jiangella mangrovi. The sequence goes on along the minus strand of NZ_JACHMM010000001.1, from coordinate 127,969 downwards.
GGATCGGGTAGCCGCGCGGGCCGCGGGCGATCGCGCCGCCCATGCTGAACAGCACGTGCTGCGACGCCGACGGCACGATCATGTGCGCGGCCTGCGCGCAGAACGCCTCGACCGCCTCGTCGGGCAGCTCCTCGAGGTGCTCGGCGGACCAGTAGTTGCGGTACCCGGGCGGGTCGTCCATGGCGGCCTGCAGCTCGTCGTACGGCAGCTCGGCCACCATGGCGCCCGCGGGGCCGGCGTCGAACAGTGGCGCCGCCAGCGAGCGCAGCGACGCCTCGTCGCCGGCGTGCACCAGCACGACCGCCAGCGCCAGCCGGCCGACCAGCTCGTCGGGCACGAAGTCCTCGCCCTCGGGGCCGGTGAGGTAGATCGCGCCGCCGCCGAGCGTGTCCGGACCGGCCTGGACCACGTCGCGGAAGAGCCGGACGATCTCGGGCCCGCGCTCGGGCGCCCACAGCAGGAACCCGAGCGTGGACCGCTCGAGCGGGTGCAGCCGCAGCGTCATCGAGGTGACGACGCCGAAGTTGCCGCCGCCGCCGTGCAGTGCCCAGAACAGGTCCGGGTGGCTGTCCTCGGCGGCCCGCACGATCTCGCCGTCGGCCGTCACCACCTCGGCCTCGACCAGGTTGTCGCAGGCCAGCCCGAACAGCCGGTCCAGCCAGCCGGTCCCGCCGCCGAGCACGAACCCGCCGACGCCGGTGGTCGAGACCCGGCCGCCCGTGGTGGCCAGGCCGTGCGGCCGGCAGGCGCGGTCGAGGTCGGCCATGGTGGCCCCGCCGCCGACGGTGACCGTGCGGGCCTCGGGGTCCACACTGACGGCGTTCATCCGGCGCAGGTCGACCACCAGCCCGCCGTCGGTGAGCGCCTGCCCGGAGACGCTGTGCCCGCCGCCGCGCACCGCCAGCTCGAGGCCGTGCTCGCGGGCGAACGCCACGGCCAGGGCCACGTCGGCCCGGCGGGCGCACTGCACGATGACGGCCGGGCGGCGGTCGATCATGGCGTTGAAGATGGTCCGGGCGTCGTCGTAGCCCGGGGAGTCCGGAGTCAGCAGCTCACCTGCCAGCAGCGAGCGCAGACTGCCCAGGGTCGCGTCGTCGCGTAGATCCGTCATCGCTCTGCCCCCCAACAACGGATGACTGGGATGGAACGTACGCCCGCCGCGGGCGCGTGACAATGGGTGATCGAATGACAATCCGTTCAGCCCGACCGCCGAGAGGACCAGAACCCTGAGCAGCGCGCCGCACCAGCAGCTCCCCGCCGTGCAGAAGCTCCGCGTCCGCTTCGCCAAGCGCGGCCGGCTCCGGTTCACCAGCCACCGCGACTTCCAGCGCGCGTTCGAGCGGGCGCTGCGCCGCGCCGACGTGCCCATGGCCTGGTCACAGGGGTTCACGCCGCATCCGCGGGTCTCCTACGCCGGCGCCGCGCCCACCGGGGCGGCCAGCGAGGCCGAGTACCTCGAGCTCGCGGTCACCCGGGTCTGCGACCCCGCCGAGGTGCGGGCCGCCCTCGACGCCGCGCTGCCGCCGGGGCTCGACGTCGTCGAGGTGGTGGAAGCCGCCCCCGGGGCGCTGGCCGACCGGCTGCAGGCGTCGAGCTGGGCGGTCGAGCTGCCCGGCGCCCTGCCGGCGCAGGTCGAGGCGGCGGCCGCGACGTTCCTGGCCGCGGCATCGGTGCCGGTGGAACGGCTGACGAAGAACGGCGTGCGCAAGCTCGACCCGCGGGCCGCCGTGCTGCGGCTCGAGGTCGACGCGGCGGCCGACCCCGTCACGCTGCGGGCGGTGGTCCGGCACCAGTCGCCCACGGTGCGGCCCGACGAGGTGCTGGCCGGCCTGCGCCTGGTCGCCGACTTCAACCCGCCGGAGCCGCCGCGCCCGACCCGCCTCGCGCAGGGGGTGTGGGACGAGGCCACGGGCGAGATGTCCGATCCGCTGGCCGACGCGCCCGAGAGGCGTGACGCGTGACATTCCTCCACGTGATCTAGGGCACACCGTAAGGCGGGCGTGCTGACCTGCGGCGATGGAGTTCGGTCAGGATCGATGTGACGGGTTGCGGGTGGCCGTGGTCACGGTTTTCAGACGGACATGTGCGATACTCGGAACTGGTCGAGCGGTACACGCCGTTCGGTCCGACGACGTCCTCGCCGACGTCCCGCGCGTGGTCGACTCGGCGCCACCGCCTCACCGGATCGGTGAGCGGCAGGCGACGGCGATCCCCGCGGAGATGCTCGGCACGGTGGGCCCGCCACAGCGGCCCAGCCGCGAGGCGCCCCGGCACGGGTGCGCCGCCGCGGCGGGCGCTGCGCACGGCCTGACGACGCACAGGTCCGGTGGACGTCGCCGATCACAGGCTTTCCACCTGTGGCGGCCGTCTCCCGGGCGCTCCAGGTGGCCCGATGTATTGCCCCCAGCGAGTGGGCTGCAGCGCGCCGGCCACGGCGCGGCGCCCCGCCCGCCGGGCCGACAGGAGTGCACCACATGCAGGAAGAGAATCGCGGCACGTCCGGAGACACCAGCTCGTCGGCGCCGGCCGCATCCGGCACCGAGACGACGCAGCCCCGCCGCCGGCGGGCCGCCAGCCGGGCCGCGGGTCCGCCCGCCGCCGAGCCCACGCTCCACGACGCCGGCGCCCCGGTCACCGCCGCCGCACCCGTCACCAGCGACGACGCCCCGGTTGCCGACGGCGACGGCTCGCTCGCCGACGGCGTTCCGGCCAAGAAGGCCGCGAAGAAGGCGGCGGCCAAGAAGACCGCGGTGAAGAAGGCCGCCAAGAAGGCTCCCGCCAAGCGGACCGCTCGCAAGGGCGCCACGGCCGAGCTCGCCGAGACCGACGAGACCGCGCCGTCGCTGCTGCCCGCCCAGGGCGCCGACCCCGTCGACACCGTCGCCGCAGCCGAGCCCGTCGTCGCGGTCGAGGCCGCTGCCGAGCCGGCGGTCGCCGAGCCGGTCGCCGTCGAGCCCGCCGAGGCTCCGGCGCCGCGCAAGCGGTCCCGGTCGCGCAAGACCGCACAGCCCGCGCCCGAGCCGCTCCCGGTCGAGCCCGAGGCCGACGCGGACGCCGTCGAGGACCCCACCGAGGACCTGCTCACCGAGACCCCGGCGTTCGCGCCGTCCGGCCTCGAGAGCGCGGCCACCGAGGCCCGCGCCTCCGCCGTCCTGTTCCAGGCCCCGGCGTTCTCGGCCGCCCCGCTGTTCGCCGCGCCCGACCCCGAGGCCGCTCAGCCGGCCCGCGGCCGCCGGCGCGCCAAGCCCGAGCCGGAGCCCGAGCCCGAGGTCGAGGAGGCGGAGGAGGAGCCCACCGTCACCGCCGAGACCGCGGACGTCGACGACGACTCCGACGACGACGGCGATGGCGACGGCACCCGCCGCCGGCGCCGCCGTCGCGGTGGCCGCGGCCGGCGCCGTCGCTCCGACGAGACCGACTCCGCGTCCGACGACGACTCCGACGACGAGCAGGGCCGGAACGAGGACGACGAGCAGGCCGAGGACGGTCACGACGACGCCCAGGGCGACTCCGACGACGACCACGCCGACTCCGACGACGACCAGGGCGGCAGCCGCCGTCGTCGCCGTCGCCGGCGCCGCCGCAACGACGACGGCGACGAGTCCCGTCCGGACGACCCGCCGAACACCGTCGTGCGGGTCCGCGAGTCCCGTGACGTCGAGGACGAGGTCACGTCGGTCAAGGGCTCGACCCGCCTCGAGGCGAAGAAGCAGCGCCGTCGTGAGGGCCGCGAGGCCGGCCGGCGCCGTCCGCCCATCCTGTCCGAGGCCGAGTTCCTGGCCCGCCGCGAGGCCGTCGACCGCGTCATGGCGGTCCGGCAGTCCGGCGACCTCACCCAGATCGCGGTGCTCGAGGACGACGTGCTGGTCGAGCACTACGTCAGCCGCGCCTCGCAGCAGTCGCTCATCGGCAACGTCTACCTCGGCCGCGTGCAGAACGTGCTGCCGGCCATGGAGGCGGCGTTCGTCGACATCGGCCGCGGCCGCAACGCCGTCCTGTACGCCGGCGAGGTCGACTGGACGGGCCTGGGCAAGAACGACGGCCCGAAGCGCATCGAGGACGTCCTCAAGTCCGGCCAGTCGGTCCTGGTGCAGGTCACCAAGGACCCCATCGGCCACAAGGGCGCCCGGCTGACCAGCCAGGTCAGCCTGCCCGGCCGCTACGTCGTGTACGTGCCCGGCGGGTCGATGAACGGCATCAGCCGCAAGCTGCCCGACACTGAGCGCACCCGGCTCAAGAAGATCCTCAAGCAGGTCGTCCCCGAGGACGCCGGCGTCATCGTGCGCACGGCCGCCGAGGGCGCGTCCGAGGAGGAGCTGACCAACGACGTCGGCCGGCTGCAGGCCGAGTGGGAGGCGCTGGAGAAGAAGGCCTCCAGCGGCAACGCCCCGCAGCTGCTGCACGGCGAGCCCGATCTCGCCATCAAGGTCGTCCGCGACCTGTTCAACGAGGACTTCACCAAGCTCGTGGTCTCCGGCGACCGCGCCTGGGACACCATCGAGGAGTACGTCTCGAGCGTCGCCGGGTCGCTGCGCGAGCGGGTCGAGAAGTGGACCGGCCCCGACGACGTCTTCGCCGCGTTCCGCATCGACGAGCAGATCGCCAAGGCCATGGACCGCAAGGTCTGGCTGCCCAGCGGCGGCTCGCTGGTCATCGACCGCACCGAGGCCATGACCGTCGTCGACGTCAACACCGGCAAGTTCACCGGGTCCGGCGGCAACCTCGAGGAGACCGTCACCAAGAACAACCTCGAGGCGGCCGAAGAGATCGTGCGCCAGCTACGGCTGCGCGACATCGGCGGCATTATCGTCATCGACTTCATCGACATGGTGCTCGAGGCCAACCGCGACCTCGTGCTGCGGCGGCTGGTCGAGTGCCTCGGCCGCGACCGCACGAAGCACCAGGTCGCCGAGGTCACGTCGCTGGGCCTGGTCCAGATGACGCGCAAGCGCATCGGCACCGGCCTGCTCGAGGCGTTCAGCGAGCCGTGCCCGCACTGCAAGGGCCGCGGCCTGCTCATCCACGCCCACCCGGTCGAGTCCGGCAACGGCTCGTCGGGCAACGGCTCCTCCGGCTCGGCGGGCTCCTCTGGCTCGTCCGGGTCCGACGAGGGCCGCGGCAGCCGCTCCGAGCGGCGTGGACGACGGCGCAAGGCCGAGCCCGCTCCGGCGGCCGCGGTCGCGCAGCCGGCCGAGGCACTGACGCCGAAGCTCGAGGCGTCGGCCAGCCCCGGCGAGGCGTCTCCGGCCGACCTCATGCCGGTCGGCGCCAACGGCAACGGCCACGGCGAGCACGACGAGCCGGAGACCTCGCAGCAGTCCACCGAGACCGAGGCGACATCGTCGTCAGCCCCGCCTCCGCCGCCACCCCCGCCGCCCGCGCAGACGCTGGTGACGGGCCCGGCCGAGACCGAGGCCGCCGTCACGGGACAGCCCGCCGAGACGACGGAGCCGGCGCGCCCGCGCCGCACCCGCCGTCGCGCTGAGCGGCCCGCCGGCAGCCCCGTCTCCTGAGGGCCGGGCATGATCCGGCTGAACGAGCTCCTGAGTTTGACCCGACCCTGACCAATTCCGTACCCTAGGGCGTCGGCGCTCTTCGCGCCCATACCCGCGTGCCCGCTCAACGGCGTCGGCATGCGCGCCCGAAGCCCGAGTGAGAGAGTGAGTCCGCGGTGTACGCGATCGTCCGCAGCGGCGGTAACCAGAGAAAGGTCTCCGTCGGAGACGTCATCGACGTCGACCGGCTCGACAACGCCGAGGTCGGCGCCACCGTCACGCTGCCGGCGGTCCTGCTCGTCGACGGCGAGACCGTGACCACCGACGCCAGCAAGCTGGCCGGCGTGTCCGTCACGGCCGAGATCGTCGGTGCCACCAAGGGCCCGAAGATCCACATCCTCCGGTACAAGAACAAGACCGGGTACCGGCGGCGCCAGGGGCACCGCCAGAAGTACACCCAGGTCAAGGTCACCGGCATCGAGACGAAGTAGGCAGGTACCTCGAGATGGCTCACAAGAAGGGCGCCTCGTCCAGCAAGAACGGGCGCGACTCCAACGCTCAGCGGCTCGGTGTGAAGCGCTTCGGCGGCCAGCTGGTCAACGCGGGCGAGATCATCGTCCGCCAGCGAGGCACCCACTTCCACCCGGGCGACAACGTCGGCCGCGGCAAGGACGACACCCTGTTCGCCACGTCCTCCGGCGCCGTCGAGTTCGGCGTCAAGCGTGGCCGCAAGGTCGTCAACATCGTCGTGCCGGCGGGGGAGTGACCCCCGCTCCACGCGAGCAACACACCTGAATCATCAGGGCGGGCCGGTCACTTCGACCGGCCCGCCTTTTTCTGTGCCGAGGACAAAGAGAAGAGACATGGCGATTCCGTCGTTCGTGGACCGCGTCGTGCTGCATCTGGCAGCGGGCGACGGGGGGCACGGCTGCGTGTCGGTCCACCGCGAGAAGTTCAAGCCGCTCGGCGGTCCCGACGGCGGCGACGGCGGGCGCGGCGGCGACATCGTCCTCGTCGTCGACCCCAACACCACCACGCTGCTCGACTACCACCGCTCGCCGCACCGCAAGGCGACCGGCGGCGGGCAGGGCGCGGGCAGCAACCGCGACGGCGCCAACGGCGAGGACATCGAGCTGAAGGTCCCCGACGGCACCGTCGTCAGCACGCGCGACGGCGAGGTGCTGGTCGACCTCGTCGGCGCCGGCACCCGTTACGTCGCCGCTCAGGGCGGCAACGGCGGGCTGGGCAACGCCGCGCTGGCCAGCAAGCGCCGCCGGGCGCCGGGTTTCGCGCTGCTCGGCGAGCCGGGCGAGGCCAAGGACGTCATCCTCGAGCTGAAGAGCGTCGCCGACATCGGCCTGGTGGGCTTTCCCAGCGCGGGCAAGTCCAGCCTCATCGCCGCCATCTCCGCGGCCCGGCCGAAGATCGCCGACTACCCGTTCACCACGCTGGTCCCGAACCTCGGCGTCGTCGAGGCCGGCGACGTCCGCTACACCGTCGCCGACGTCCCCGGGCTCATCGAGGGCGCCAGCGAGGGCCGCGGCCTGGGCCACGCGTTCCTGCGCCACGTCGAGCGCTGCAAGGCGCTGCTGCACGTCGTCGACCTCGCGACCATGGAGCCCGGCCGCGACCCGCTCACCGACATCGACCTCATCGAGTCCGAGCTGGAGAAGTACGGCGGCCTCGACAAGCGCCCGCGCATGGTCGCGCTGAACAAGATCGACGTCCCCGAGGCGCGCGAGCTGGCCGAGCTGGTCCGCGCCGACGTCGAGGCCCGCGGCTGGGAGGTCTTCCCGGTCTCGGCCGCCACGCACGAGGGCCTGCGCGAGCTGACCTACGCCATGGGCTCGCTGGTCGCCGCCGCCCGGGCCGCGGCGCCGGCTCCGGAGCCGACCCGCCTGGTGCTGCGCCCTGCCGCCGTCGACGACTCCGGGTTCACCGTCACCGACGAGGGCGAGCGCTATCGCATCCGCGGTCTCAAGCCCGAGCGCTGGATCCGCCAGACCGACTTCACCAACGACGAGGCGGTCGGCTACCTCGCCGACCGGCTGGCCCGCCTCGGCGTCGAGGAGGCCCTCATCGCGGCGGGCGCCAGGGCCGGCGACGAGGTGGTCATCGGCGGCGAGGACGCGGTCGTGTTCGACTGGGAGCCCAGCGTCCACGCCGGTGGCGAGCACCTCGGCCCCCGGGGGACGGACTCCCGGCTGTCATGAACGACGGGGTGAGCGGCGCGGCGGGCGGCGGATCGGCAGGCGCGCGCGGCGCCCTCGCGGCGGCCCCGCGGGTCGTCGTCAAGATCGGCTCGTCGTCGCTCACCACGGCACACGGCGGGCTCGACGAGACCCGGGTCGCCATGCTGGTCGACGCGCTGGCGAAGGCCAAGGCGTCGGGCCGCGAGGTGGTGCTGGTGTCGTCGGGTGCCATCGCGGCCGGCCTGGCTCCGCTGGGCATGGCCAGCCGCCCGCGCGACCTCGCCCGGCAGCAGGCCGCCGCCAGCGTCGGCCAGGGCCTGCTGATGGCCCATTACACCTCGGCGTTCACCGGGCACGGGCTGCAGGTGGGCCAGGTGCTGCTGACGGTCGACGACGTCACCCGCCGCTCGCACTACCGCAACGCCTACCGGACGCTGCACCAGCTGCTGCAGCTCGGCGTCGTGCCGATCGTCAACGAGAACGACACCGTCGCCACCCACGAGATCCGCTTCGGCGACAATGACCGGCTGGCCGCGCTGGTCGCCCAGCTCGTCCACGCCGACCTCCTGGTGCTGCTCTCCGACGTCGACGGCCTGTACGACGGCAACCCGCACCGGCCCGGCGCGACCCGGCTTCGCGACGTGGTCAGCCTCACCGACCTCGACGGCGTCGACATCGGCTCGGCGGGGCGGTCCGGGCTGGGCAGCGGCGGCATGGTCACGAAGGTCGAGGCGGCCTCCATCGCGACCGGGTCCGGGATCGACGTCGTCCTGGCGTCCGCCCCGGAGGTGTCCGCGGTGCTGGCCGGTGACGCCGTCGGCACCTGGTTCCACCGGCGGGCCGGACGGCGCTCCACCCGGCTGCTCTGGCTCGAGCACGCCACCGACGGCAGGGGCGCGCTGACGCTCGACGCCGGTGCGGTGCGCGCGGTCGTTGAGCGCGGGGCGTCGCTGCTCCCGGCCGGCATCACCGGCGTCACCGGCACGTTCACCGCCGGCGACCCCGTCGACCTGCTGGACGAGGCCGGGCGCACGGTCGCCCGCGGCCTGGTCAACTACGACGCCGCCGAACTGCCCGCACTGCTCGGCCGGTCGACGAAGGAGCTCGCCCGCGAGCTCGGACCGGAGTACGAGCGCGAGGTCGTCCACCGCGACGACCTCGTCCTGCTCGGCCGGCCGCGCCGCTGAGGCCGCCACTAGAATGGGCCGGGTGACCACGACCACTGTTGCCGACCTCGGCCGCCGGGCCCGCACGGCCGCCGCCGACCTGGCCGTCCGCACCCGCGCCGAGAAGGACGCCGCGCTGCACGCCATGGCCGACGCGCTGGTGGCGAACGCCGCGGCGATCATCGAGCGCAACGCCGCCGACGTCGAGCGGGCACGCGAGAACGGCACCGCCGACGCCATGATCGACCGCCTGCGCCTCGACGAGTCGCGCATCGCCGGCATGGCGAGCGGGCTGCGGCAGGTCGCCGGCCTGCCCGACCCCGTCGGCGAGGTCGTCCGCGGCTACACGCTGCCCAACGGCCTGCAGGTCACGCAGCGGCGGGTGCCCATGGGCGTCGTCGGCATCATCTACGAGGCCCGCCCCAACGTCACGGCCGACGCCGCCGGGCTGGCGCTGAAGAGCGGCAACGCCGTCCTGCTCAAGGGCTCGTCCAGCGCGGCCGCGTCCAACGAGGCCATCGTCGGCGTGCTGGCCGCGGCGGCCGAGAAGGCCGGGCTGCCGGGCGACGCAGTCCAGCTGGTGCCGGGCGGACACGACCAGGCCAAGGAGCTCATGCGCGCCCGCGGCCTGGTCGACGTCCTCATCCCGCGCGGCGGGGCCGGGCTCATCCGCAGCGTGGTCGAGGAGTCCACCGTCCCCGTCATCGAGACCGGCGTCGGCAACTGCCACGTGTACGTCGACGCCGACGCCGACGTCGCCATGGCGATCGAGATCCTGCTCAACGCCAAGACGCAGCGGCCCAGCGTGTGCAACGCCGCCGAGACGCTGCTGGTGCACGCCGACGTCGCCGCCGCGTTCCTGCCGGCCGCGCTGGCCGCGCTGCGCGACGCCGGGGTCACCGTCCACGGCGACGAGCGCGTCCGGGGCTACGACGACGCCGTCGTGCCGGCCACCGACGACGACTGGGCCGCCGAGTACCTCTCGCTCGACCTCGCCGCCGCCGTCGTCGACACCCTCGACGACGCCGTCGCGCACATCCGGCAGTGGGGGAGCGGTCACACCGAGGCCATCGTCACCGGCTCGCTGGCGGCGTCGCGGCGGTTCGCGGCGACGACGGACTCCGCCGCGGTCATGGTCAACGCCTCCACCCGATTCACCGACGGCGAGCAGCTCGGCTTCGGTGCGGAGATCGGCATCTCGACCCAGAAGCTGCACGCCAGGGGGCCCATGGGGCTGCCGGAGCTCACCACGACGACCTACGTCGTCACCGGTGACGGGCACGTGCGGGGCTGACGATAAGCTTGCCGACCATGGACACCGTCGTGCTGATGGCCGAGGAGGCGCACTCCTCGTCCGAGGGGTTCCCCGCCTGGGGCTGGGGACTCTCCGCGTTCGCCATTCTCGTCGTGCTGCTGCTCATCGTCATGAGCTTCGGCAAGGGGCGTCCGCACGCCTGAACAGGGGACTGGCACGACGGTGTCGTCGGTGAGCAAGCCGAAGCGGCTCGGGGTCATGGGCGGGACGTTCGATCCCATCCACCACGGGCACCTGGTGGCGGCCAGCGAGGTGCAGCACTGGTTCCACCTCGACGAGGTCGTCTTCGTGCCCACGGGCGAGCCCTGGCAGAAGACCGACCGCGAGGTCACGCCGGCCGAGGACCGCTACCTCATGACGGTCATCGCCACGGCGTCGAACCCGGTGTTCTCGGTCAGCCGGGTCGACATCGACCGCGGCGGCCCCACGTACACCGTCGACACCCTTCGTGACCTGCGCGCTCACTACGGCGAGGACACGGAGCTGTTCTTCATCACCGGCGCCGACGCACTGGGACAGATCCTGTCCTGGCGCGACCACGACGAGCTGTTCGAGCTGGCGCACTTCGTCGGCTGTACCCGGCCGGGACACGACCTCTCCGCCACCGGACTGCCCGAGGGCACAGTGACGCTGGTCGAGGTGCCCGCGCTGGCCATCTCGTCGAGCGAGTGCCGGCAGCGGGTCGTCGGCGGCACTCCGATCTGGTACCTCGTGCCCGACGGCATCGTCCAGTACATCAACAAACGCGGCCTCTACGTCGATGCATGAGACGCTGGAAGCCGCCCACCATCGACTTCGGGAAGTGAGGGACGCCGCTTGAGCGCAACCGAACGTGCCATCCAGCTCGCGGTCGCCGCCGCCGAGGCGGCCTCCGACAAGCTGGCCGACGACATCGTGGCCTTCGACGTGTCCGAGCGCATGGCCATCACCGACGTGTTCCTGGTCTGCTCGGCGTCCAACGACCGGCAGGTCCGGTCCGTCGTCGACGCCGTCGAAGAGAAGCTGCGCGGCCTGCACGCCCGCCCCGTCAGTCGCGAGGGCGAGCGCGAGGGCCGCTGGGTGCTGCTCGACTACGTCGAGATCGTGGTCCACGTCCAGCACGCCGAGGAGCGCGTCTTCTACGCCCTCGAGCGGCTGTGGAAGGACTGTCCGACCATCGAGCTGCCGGCCGAGGTGAACGCCGGTCGGGGCCCGCGCTCCGGAGACGAGGCGTGAGCCGGCGCATCGTGCTGTGGCGGCACGGCCGCACCGAGTGGAACGCGGCCGGGCGGTTCCAGGGCCAGACCGACGTCGCCCTGGACGATCTCGGCCGCGAGCAGGCCCAGGAGGCCGCGTCCCGGCTCGCCGCGCTGGCGCCGAACCTGCTGGTCTCCTCGGACCTGCAGCGCGCCCAGGACACCTGCGCGCCGCTGGCCGGGCTGGTCGGCCTCGACGTCGAGCTCGACCCGCGGCTGCGCGAGACCTACGCCGGCGACTGGCAGGGCTGCACGACGGCCGAGATCGCCTCGCGCTGGCCCGACGAGTACAAGGCCTGGCGCGGCGGCGACCCGCTGCTGCGCGTCGGCGGCGGCGAGACCCGCCAGGAGGTGGCCGAGCGCATGTTCGCCGCCGTCACCGACGCCGCCGCCCGGCTGCCCGAGGACGGCCTCGCCGTGCTCACCTCGCACGGCGGCTCCTCGCGCCTGGGCATCGCCGCTCTCATCGGGCTGCCGCTGCACCGCTTCACCAACGTGGGAGGGCTCTCCAACTGCTCGTGGTCCATGCTCCGCGAGGGCGACGACGGCTGGATCCTGGTCGAGCACAACGCCGGCACCCTGCCCACTCCGGTGGTGATCGAAGAGGGGTGACCTGGTAGCCTCTGCGAGGTCGTTCGGCCTGCTTTTCGCAGGCCGGATACCGCGGGTGGTCCGATTATGAGGTTCACCCCGCCGTCGGCTAAGCTTACGAAGCCGATCGGCACGGGGCTGTGGCGCAGCTGGTAGCGCACCTCCATGGCATGGAGGGGGTCAGGGGTTCGAGTCCCCTCAGCTCCACGTACGTCAACCATCCGGAACCTGTCTCGCGTGAATGCGGGGCAGGTTCTCTGTTTCCGGGTGGTCGTTCTCACGCGGTCACGCGCCGGTGTCCGACCTCCCGCGCGCGGGGCATCCCGGTCACCCTCGGGAGGGATGTGCGGTGCGTCGACGATGCGGAGGGTGGAGGCATGAGCACGATCTCGCCCCACCCTCCGGCCCGCTCGCTCGCGCCATGGTGGCGGTCCCTCCACGAGCCCGTCACCGGTGTGCCGGTCTGGACTCGCCGCGCGGCGCTGGCGATCCCGCTCGTGGTGCTGCCCTCGACCATCTGGCGGATCGTCACCGTGTGGTTCCTCCCTCTGCCGGACGGTATGAGCACCGGCGACGCCAGCGGAGACCTGCCGACGTGGTTCCCCCTCGAGGTCTACGTCCTGGTCCTCTCGCTGGTGTCGGAGGGACTGGCCCTGCTCTGCGTCGGACTGATCACGAGGTGGGGCGAGAGCTGGCCACGGTGGGTCCCCGTCCTGCGCGGGCGGCGGATCCCGGTCCCGGTGGTGCTGGTGCCGGCCCTGCTCGGTGCGACGATCCTGACCGCCTTGTGGGGATGGACCGGCGCGACGTTCCTGCTCGGCCGCAACGTCCAAGGTGAGCGGCTCCCGGGCAACGCACCTCTGCAGATCGACAGCCTCGACGGTGTCGTCGCGTTCGTCTGCTACGCCCCGCTCGTCCTGTGGGGGCCGCTGCTGTTCGCCGTCGCGTTGGCCTACCGGCGGCGCCGCCGCTCCGGGTGATCGGTCTCACACTGCCGCGGGTGCGGATCCTGCTCGCGAGCGCTCAGGCCAAGGAGTAGTCCGGCACCTTCTCGTCGGTGGCGAACCAGTCCGTCACCTTGAGCATCGCCCCGACGGTGAGCCGGTTGGCGAAGGTGAGGTCGCGCATGCGGATCCGCAGCGGCGACGGCGGGGCGAGGAACGGGCCCGCGTTGGTCCTGCGCGCCGACTTGGTCAGGTGGGCCATGCGCTGGTCGTAGGCGGCGAACGCCGCGACGTGGTCGCCGCCGTGCGCGACCAGCTCGCCGGCGAGCACGTAGGAGCCGATGAGCGCCAGGCCGGTCCCGAACCCGCCGAGGGTGTTGGCGTAGCCGGCGTCGCCCACCAGCGCGGTCCGGCCTTTGGTGAAGGTCGTCATGGTGGTGCGCGCGAGCCCGTCGAGGTAGAAGTCCGGGGCCTCGAGCGCGGCATCGACCAGCTCGGGCACGCGCCAGCCGGCGCCGCGGTAGTGGTCGGCGAGGAACCGCTTCTGCGAGTCTACGTCGCGGCGGTCGTAGCGCGCCTCGTCGGCGGAGAACACGAAGAGCAGCGGCGCCTTCGGGCCGCCGAGCACGGCGTAGCGGCCCGGCTCGTTGTAGCCATAGCCGACGGCCCGGCCGCCCGGCAGCTCGGTGACCAGCCCGTCGGCGGACACGCTGGCGTCGACGACGGCGTAGTAGTAGCCCTGCGGGTGGACGTGGTCGGACTCCGGGCCGAACGCGAGCGAGCGCACCGCCGAGTGGATGCCGTCGGCGCCGATGACCAGGTCGTAGCTCTCGGTGCCGCCGCCGGCGAAGCCGACCTCGACACCGGCCTCGGACTGTTCGAGGCGGACGATCTCGTCGTCGAAGACGAAGCGGGCATGGGGCGCGGCGTGGGCGTGCAGGACGGTGGCGAGGTCGCCGCGCAGGATCTCGACGTCACCTCCGGTGAACTCGCCGGGCATCACGACCTTGACCCGTCCGTTGGCGTCGACGAAGCGGATGTCGGTGCGCGGTGTCTGCGCGGCGACGATGTCGTCCCAGATGCCCATGCGGTCCAGCACGCGCCGCTGGGTCCGGCCCTTGAAGTCGACCGCCTGCCCGCCCGGGCGCACGAGCGGCGCCTTCTCGACGACGGTGACGTCGTAGCCGTTGCGGCCGAGCCACAGGGCCAGGGCGGGTCCGGCGATGCTGGCTCCCGAGATCAGGACCTTCGTCATCATGCGCTCCTTGATTGCGTCTATTGGACGCAGATAAAGTTAGCGTATGATGGACGCAATTACAAGGGAGGGGTCGATGAGCGACGTCGTAGCCGTGCTCTGGTCGGACGAGCCGCGGCGCAAGCCGGGCCCACGGCCGAGGTTCACCATCGACGACGTCGTCGGCGCGGCCATCGCGATCGCCGACGCCGAGGGACTCGACGCCGTCACCATGCAGCGGGTGGCCGACGAGCTCGGCGCCGCGAAGATGGGCGTCTACCGCTACGTCTCGGCCAAGGAGGAGCTGGCCGCCCTCATGCTCGACCGTGCTCTGGGCGACCCGCCCAGCGCGGGCACCGGCCCGTGGCAGTCGCAGCTGCGGGCCTGGGCGCTGGCCATGCACGAGCGGATGAGCGCCCGGCCGTGGACGCTCGAGCTCACCGTGGGGCGCCGTACGCCCGGGCCGCGCGAGCTGGCCTGGTTCGAGTACGGCCTCGCGGCGCTGCGCGGCACGCCGCTGGACGGCCCGGACCGGATGGACGTCCTCGCGGTGCTCGCCAACCACGTGCGCGGCGGCGTGCAGCAGGAGGCCGGTGCGACGGAGCCGGAGCAGGCCCTGCTCGAGTCGTTCCAGCAGGTCCTGGCCGCGCACGCCGACCGGTTCCCCGAGACGGTGGCGGCCTTCGCGGCCGCGCAGGAGAGCGGCCGCCAGGACAACGCCCTGCGGTTCGGCATCGAGCGCATCCTCGAGGGCGTGACCGAGTACGTGGCCAGAGCCGGCCGCGAGGCCTGACGCCGTGAGCCTCTCCGACCGCCAGCGCGAGCTGCTGACGCTGGACCGATGGCGCTGGCTCGGTGACGTCGTCGGCACCTGGTACGAAGGACCGCTCACGGCCGAGGACGGCAGTACTCCGGATGACCTCGCGATGGTCGAGAACGAGATCGGGCGCCCGCTGCCGGTCGAGCTCGCCGAGTGGTTCGCGCTCGTCGGCAACCGGCTCGAGGACGTCCAGGACTCCCCGGGCCGACCCGGCCGGCTGTACCTCGACGACGACGGGATCTGCGTCTGGGTCGAGAACCAGGGCGTGTGGTCCATCGTCGCGGGCCAGGACGGACTCTGCCGCTCCACCGAGGAGGAGCGATTCCCGATCGAGCCGGTCACCGTCGGCGCGGCGGTCCGCGGCATGGTGCTCAGCGACATGCTCTTCGCCGTCGGGCATGGCCCGCTCGGCCGGCTCGCCGGCTCGGTCCGCGGAAACAGGATCGAGGACGTCACGGCCGAGATGCTCGCCGCCGTCCGGGCCTCCTATCCGGTGCTGCCGGTCGTGCCCAACCCGTACTTCGCCGCCGTCCCCGTCCACGGGGACCCGGACACGATCGTGCGCGGCGATCTCGAGACCGGGATCGGGCTGTTGTGGATGACGGCGACGGTGGCGGCCCGGGAGCGACTGGACAGGCTCATTCCCCTTGGCCCGCCGTCCACACCGTGAGACGGTAGGAGTGTGACGCTGCACACAGACATCCCGACGCGGGCTCAGCTCCAGCGGCTGATCGCGGCGCGCGATCCGGTCAGCGTCTCGATCTACGTGCCGACGAGCCCGCTGACGCAGCAGGCGCAGGCGGGGCGCATCGAGTTCAAGAACCTGGCCGCCGAGGCGACCCGGCAGCTCGAAGAGGCCGGCGCCGACCGCGCCGCCACCGCCACCGTCCGCGAAGAGCTGGACGACCTCGTCGAGGACGACGACTTCTGGGCCGAGCAGGCCCGCAGCCTGGCGGTGTTCGCGGCACCCGTGGGCCTCGCGGTGTTCCGGCTGCCGAACGAGCTGACCAGCGTCGTCGAGGTGGGGGACCGGTTCTACGTCAAGCCGCTGCTGCGCGCCGTCACGTTCCCGCAGGCCGCGTTCGTCCTCGCGCTCGCCGTCGGCTCGGTACGGCTGGTCGAGGTCACGCGCGACGGGCCGCCGTTCACGGTCGACGTGCCGGGGCTGCCCAAGGATGCGGCCTCCGCCGTCGGCAAGGCGTCGATCACGGAGCGCTCGCCGATCGGCCGGCTCCAGGGCTCGGAGGGGCAGAAGACCCGGATGGGACAGTACGCCCGCAAGGTCGACCAGGCGCTGCGCGGCGTGCTCACCGGCCTCGAGCTGCCGCTCATCCTCGCCGGCACCGAGCCGCTGAGCTCGATCTACCGCTCGCTCAACAGCTACCCGCACCTGGTCGAGCCGGGCATCACCGGCAGCCCCGAAGGCGCCACCGACGCCGAGCTGGCCGAACAGGCGCGGACGGTGCTCGACGAGGTCTATGCGCGCGAGCTGGCCGACCTCGGCGACCTCTACGAGCAGCGCTTCGACCAGGGCCGCGCCTCCGCGGACCTCTCGACCATCGCCCGCGCCGCCACCTACGGCGTCGTCGACACGCTGGTCGTCGACATCGACGAGAAGGTGCCGGGCCACGTCGATGACGAGTCCGGCGCGGTGACGCTCGCCGCCGACGACGCCGTCAGCTACGGCGTCGTCGACGAGATCGCCCGTCGCGTCCTGCTGAGCAGCGGCCGCGTCCTGGCCGTGCGTGCCGACGAGGTCCCCGGGGAAGGGCCGGTCGCGGCCGTCCTCCGGTACGCGTTCTGAGTGTCCAGCGCACTGCTGATCGTCGGCGGCCTGGCCGGTCTGCTGGCCGGTGCCGAGCTGCTGGTCCGCGGCGGCACCGGTCTGGCGCTGCGGCTCGGGATCGCGCCGATCGTCGTCGGGGTGACGGTGGTGGCGCTCGGCACCAGCCTGCCGGAGCTGGCAGTCGGCATCGACGCCGCGCGGCAGGGCAGCGCCGGACTCGCCGTCGGCAACATCGTGGGCACCAACCTGGTCAACCTGCTGCTGATCCTCGGCCTGAGCGCGGCGATCCTCCCGATCGCGCTCGACCGCCGCACCGTCCGGTTCGACCTCCCGCTGATGACCGCGGCGGCCCTGCTGCTGCTGGTCCTGGCGCTCGACGGCGAGTTCGGCACCGTCGACGGCGTGGTGCTGGTGGTCTTCGGGGTGGGCTACACGCTCGGGGTGCTGTACGCCAGCCGCCGCGAGTCCGCCGCCGTCCGGGCGGACTACGACGCCGAGTACGCCGCGAAGGGCGCGGGCCCCCGGGCGGCCCGGCCGTGGCGCGACGTGCTCAGCCTGCTCGCCGGCATCGCGCTCATCGTGGTGGGCGCGACGCTGCTCGTGGACGGCGCCGTCGACGCCGCCCGGGCGTTCGGCGTGAGCGACGCCGTCATCGGCCTGACGATCATCGCCATCGGCACGTCGGCGCCCGAGCTGGTGACGACGATCCTGACGACGATGCGCGGCGACCGCGACATCGCCATCGGCAACCTGCTGGGCTCCAGCGTGTACAACATCGCGATCATCCTCGGCGTCACGATCCTGGTCGCGCCGGGCGCCGTCCAGGTGCCGGACGAGGTCCTCGAGGGCGACCTGCTGCTCATGGTCGCCGCGGCGCTGGCCTGCGTGCCGGTGTTCATGACCGGGAGCCGCATCACCCGCCTCGAGGGCGGGCTGTTCGTTGCGGCCTACGCCGGCTACCTGGGCTGGCTGCTCTTCACGCAGACCTGACGGACATGTCGACACGGCCCACGCTCCGGCGTCGTCCTGGGTTCATCTCGCGTATCGGCGGGCCCTAGCGCCGCGCCCGGCCCGGCGCCAGCGTGTTGAAGAGCTCGATGGAGTCGTACAGGTACGGCTCGATCTCGAAGCCCTCCGGGTCGTCGCGGTCGTACTTCATCGCGTACGTGTCGATGCTGAGCCGGCCGTCGGCGGTGACGCGGACGACGGAGTAGCTCTGCTCCTGCAGCACGGTGTCGTACGTGGTGCTGGACTTGTCGATGAACGAGTAGTCCGGGGCGACGTTGTGGAACAGGCTCGCGTCGTACTGGATCCGCTTGTACCACTTCGAGCTGCCCGCGGTGCCGTTGACGATGTAGAGCGGGGCCTTCGGGTTCGAGAACAGCTCGCGGCCGTCGCGCTGCGTCGAGGCCGGCGTGGCGTCCGCGCCGCCGCGCACGAAGCCGCGGGAGAAGCTGTGGTCGTGCCCGGTGATGACCACGTCGATGCGCAGGTCCTCGAACACGGGCGCCCAGTACTCCCGCAGCCGGTCGATGTCCTCGTCGTCGACGTGGTCGGTGGCGGCGTACATCGCCTTGTGGAAGGTGACGATGCGCCAGGTCTGCCGAGCCCGGGCCATGTCCCGGCGCAGCCACTCGACCTGGGCCGCCAGCTCCTCCGGGTCGTCGCGGTCGCTGTTGAGCACGGCGAAGTGGGCGTCGCCGTAGTCGAAGGACCAGACGTTTTCGAAGACGGTGTCCGGGAAGTCGAAGTGCGGGTCGAGCAGCTCGTCGCGGTCGTGGTTGCCCTGGACGGTGAGGAACATCCGCTCGGACAGCCCGGCCTGCGCGCCGCCGTAGAAGGTGTCCAGCTGGCCCTCGGCGTAGCCCTTCTCGGTGAGGTCCCCGGCCGCCAGGGTGAAGGCGAACTCGTCGCCGTGCTCCTGCTCGGCCGTGCGCATGTTCCGGATGAACGCCGCGTTGTCGTCCTGGACCTGCGGGTCGGTGTAGTAGAGGAACGAGAAGTCCTGGTTCTGCCCGACGGCGGTGCGGAAGCGCCCCTCGGCGCTCCAGACGCCGGCCTCGAGGTCGCCGACCCGGTAGACGTACTCGGTGTCGGCCTTCAGGCCGTCGACGTGCACGGTGTGGAAGTTGCGGATGCCGTCGAGGACGCCCTCGTTGGCGCTCATGTGCACTTCCTGAACCCGCTGGGTGCCGCGCACGGTCTCGAACTTCCGGTTGCCGGTGTCCGTGCGGGCGATCTGCACGGCGGGCTGGTCCAGGCCGATGTCGAGGGTCTCCCAGTTGATGGCGACGGTGTGCGCGGGGTCCTCGGTGACGGTGGCGCTGATGTGGGCCGGCGTCGGGTCGTCGGAGAGCGCGTACCTGGTGTACAGCGGCGCGAACCGCCACCCGCTCTCCTCGCCGCCCTCGAGCCGCACCTTGGCCCAGAACGTGTACTTCGTCGCCGGCTCCAGCCCGTCGAACACCTGCGGCCCGACCGGCCGCCAGGCGAGGTCGTCGTCGCCGGGCATCGCCTCGGACTGCACGATCGCCACCTCGGCGGCGCGGGCGGTGGCGCCGTCGTTGGTGACGTCACCGATCTCGACGGTCAGGGTGCTGTCGGTGGTCCGCGTGGCCGTGATCGAGAACTCGATGGGCGAGGAGAAGCTGGTGAAGTCGAACGGGTAGGGCTGCGGGCCGAACCCGCGCAGCGCCGGGTAGGTGACCTC
Source organism: Jiangella mangrovi (assembly GCF_014204975.1). NCBI lineage: Bacteria > Bacillati > Actinomycetota > Actinomycetes > Jiangellales > Jiangellaceae > Jiangella > Jiangella mangrovi. Next base: position 108,481 of record NZ_JACHMM010000001.1, on the reverse strand, counting down.
GGCGCCGTCGACGGTCGCCGTCTGCAGCTCCCACGCCGACTCGAAGTCCCAGCCGAGCGACTCGTACGTCGTCACCGACTGCAGCTCGGACTCGGTGACCGGCTCGCCGTTGAAGGCCGGCGCGACCATGCCGGCCCAGGCCAGGACGTTCTCGGCGGACCCCTCGGGGAGGACCCGGCCGTACGCCGAGTTCACCGAGGAGCCGCCGGTCACGATCGGGTTGGCGGCGACGGAGTTGCGCAGCACGCCGTCGCGCAGGTCGCCGACGAGCCCTCCGACGCGGGTGTAGCCGTCGACCGGCCCGGCCGCGAAGGAGTTCTCGATGACGGTGCGCGGGTTGAGCACCCGGCCCGCGAGCCCGCCCTGGCTGTCGGCCTCGCCGACCTCCTGGACGTGCGCCAGCGAGTAGCTGTTGCGGATCGTGGGGATCGCGGCCTCGGCGGGGTCGGGCTCCGGGATGGTGCCCGAGGTGTCGACCGGGATGCGCCCGGCCAGCCCGCCGACGCTGTGGTCCGACGCGACGACCGACCCGGTGGTGTAGACGTTCTCGATGGTGCCCCACAGCATGCCGGCGACGGCGCCGGTCGTCTGCCCGCCGCGGACGTCGATGTCGAGGAACGCGGTGTTCTTGATGACCGCCTGGACGTTGGAGTCGCCGAGGTGGGTGAAGAACCCGACGGTGCCGATGCCCGGCTGGTCGATCAGCAGGTTCGAGATCGAGTGGAAGTCGCCGTCGAAGGTCCCGTAGAACCGGCCGAAGGGCTCGTAGCCGGTGATCCCGGCCATGTCGATGTCCGCCGTGAGCTTGTAGTAGCCCGTCTTCGGGACGTCCTCCGCGCCGTAGTGGTGGCTGAGATACAGCAGCTGCTCCGGCGTGCCGATCTCGTAGACGCCGTTCACCAGCGCCGGAGCGTCGGCGGCGGTCTCGGCGAAGGTGGCCGGAGCGAGCAGGCCGGCGAACGCCGCCGCCACCGCGCCCGCGGCCAGGAGCCGTCGTCCAGGTGCCCTCATGTCTGTCGTCCCCCCACGTGCCACTGGTCAGAGTCGCGTCGGATTCTGCTCAGCCCGGCTGAACGCTGAGTCAACCGCCGGGGGACAGCGGGCGCCTTGACATGGAACGCTGTGCCGCAATACTTCGAGAAATCGATTACTCGTTCGTCGACCGCTGTCACCGACCCCCAGGAGGACACGTGTCCAGACGTTTGTTGACCACGGCTGCGCTCGCTCTGCTGCTCGCCGGATCGGCCGGGATCGCAGTCGCGGAACCCGTCACTCACAGCACCACGTACACCTTCGAGAACGACGCCCTCGGCGCCGTTCCCGCAGGCTGTTCTACCCCGGCCGGACGGGTTCCCGCGCAGGTCACCGACGTGCGCGCCCACAGTGGCGAGCGCTCGCTGCTGCTGCAGGACGACAGCCCGGCCGCGCAGGCCGTCGTCGTCTGCCCGACCCCGGTCATGGCCGGCGCCGACCTGCGCCTGCGGCTCTACCCCGAGCGGCTCGGCCAGGGCGTACTGGTGTCGCTGCTGGGCAGCTTCGAGGGGAAGCCGCAGACCGGCGTGCCCGTGTTCCACCTGTGGGCCAAGCCCGACGGCTCGCTGTGGTGGTTCGACGGGTTGGGGCAGGACGCGCTCGGCTGGACCCAGATCGGGGCGGCGGGGACGCTGGCCCTGGGCGAGTGGAACTCCGTCGCCGTGCAGGTGCCCGCCGACATGAGCCGGGCGGGCGTGTACGTGGGCGACCACCCGGGCGACCACCCAGGTCAGCGCCCTCGGCGTGAGGACTACGTCGGGGCCGCCGGCCCGGTCGGGGTGAGCCCGGTCGCGTCGGTCACCGGCTTCCAGGTGGCGAGCACCGGCAGCGCTCCCGTCGGCGACGAGGTCTACCTCGACGACGTCGTCATCGCTGACAGCGCGCACGTGAGCCGGCCGCCGCAGGACCGCACGTTCCGCGTCGGCGACCCGGTCATCGTCGACCAGACGTCCGAGGGGCTCATGCAGATGCCCAACACGGCGACTACGCTGACCACGGCGGACGGGCGCCAGGAGGTCCTCGTCGGGTACCCGGTGCACGGCGACGCCACCCACGACACCGGCACCGCCCTGGCCGCCTCGACCGACCGCGGCCGCACCTGGACGCAGGCCGACGAGCGCAACCCATTCCCGGACGAGCAGTCGTTCTACCTGTCCACGCTGAGCAACGGCGACCTGTTCGCCGTCAACTACCACACGTTCATGGTCGAGGGGTCGGGCGAGACCCGGGCGATCGTCCCCACCGCTGTCTCGCACGACGGCGGCCGCACCTGGACCCACCGCGAGGGCGTGATGCAGGCGCCGCAGGCCATGCGCCCGATCTCCGACGCCACCAGCCGGCCGGGCTTCCGGCTCGGCGGCTTCGTCCTGATCCACTCGATCGTCGAGGGCGACGACGGCACGCTCTACCAGTCCGGCTACGGCTACTACAAGGACGACCCGAAGTCCCGCGCCGTCCTGCTGGCCTCGACGGACGGCGGCGTGAACTGGGAGGTCCGCAGCACCATGGCCGTGAACCCGGACCTGTCGGACCACCCGCGCTTCGAGGGCTTCACCGAGGCGGCGCTCGCGCAGACGGCGAGCGGCGATCTCCTCGCCGTCATCCGCACCGGCAACTACCAGTCGCTGTACCAGGTGACCTCCGGCGACGACGGCCACACCTGGACCGCGCCGGAGCCGGTGGTCGCCGGGCCGGACGACCTCCCCGTCGTCGGCGTCTTCCCGGACCTGCTGGCCATGCCCGACGGGACCATGGTGCTGTGGATCGGCCGGCCGGGACAGTCGCTGCTCGCCTCGCCCGACGGCGAGGGCGGGTCGTGGACCACGCCGGTCACGGTGGACTACCTGAACTCGGGGAACGGGTCCCTCGTGTCGCTCGGCCGCAACCGGATCCTGACGTTCGGCGACCGCGGCGCGGACTGGACGCCGAACACGCCGGCGACGAAGGCGATCTGGGCGCGGCCCGTGGAGCTGCGGATGTGACGTGACCACGCCCCGGCCGCCCCTGTCGTTTCCGTCCAAGACGGCGGGGGCGGCCCGGGTCTAGCGTGGTCGCACCACATCGAGCACGAGGAGAAGGCACCATGCGCAAGCTCGTCTACACCGGGTTCACGTCGCTCGACGGCGTCATCGACTCCCCGGGCGGCGGTCCCGGCGAGCCGCACCGCAGCGCCGGCTGGGTCTTCAAGGACCTCGAGTTCGTCCCGGAGGCCTGGACGCTCAAGGGCGAGGAGCTCGAGGACACGTCGGCGCTGATGTTCGGCCGCAAGAGCTACGAGCTGTTCGCGCCGACCTGGCCCGGGTCCGAGGACCACGCCGCCTACAAGGAGCTGCCCAAGTACGTGGTGTCGACCACGCTGCCCGACGACGCCGTCGTCGACGACTGGGGCCCCATCACGTTCCTGCGCTCCCTGGACGACGTCGCGGCGCTGAAGCAGAGCGACGGCGGCGCGATCTACATCCACGGCAGCGGCGTGCTGGCGCAGCGGCTGGGCGACGCGGACCTGATCGACCAGTACAACCTGCTGGTCTTCCCGGTGCTGCTCGGCGCCGGGAACAGCCTGTTCGGCCGGGCCGACCGCGACAAGCGGATGCTGAGCCTGCGCGAGTCCGACGTCTACTCGAACGGGATCATGAAGCTGGTCTACGACGTCAAGCGCTGATCCAGGTCGAGCGCGATCGCCCCGCCGACGCCGTCGCGGAGCTGCCCGGCCGTGCGCCCGACATACGCTCGCAGCGCCCGGGCGAGGTGCGGCTCGTCGAAGTAGTCGAGCTTCACGACGACGTCGGCGGCCGTGGTGCCCGCGGCCAGCAGCTCCGCCGCGGTGCGGGCGCGCTCGATCTGCCGGACGGCGCCCTGGGTGAGCCCGGTGGCGGCGCGGAACCGGCGTTCGACGGTGCGCCCCGACGCGGCCGGGTGGTGGCCGCGCAGGACGTCGGTGACCATCGGGTCGCGGACGACGATCCCGGCCCGGACCAGCCGCTCGACCAGCGCCTCGGCGTCGTCGGCGCCCGGGGTCTCCCAGCGGCTGCCGTCGAGCCGGAAGGTCCGGTGCGTGGTGTCGGGGAGCACGACGCCGCCGTCGACGATGTCCGGCGGGGGCAGCACCCGCAGCGAGGTCCCCAGGGCGAAGTCGATGCCGGTGAAGGTGGCGCCCTCGGGCACGGGCGCGGTGCCGGCCCTGGTCTCGGGGCCGGTGACGCTCGTGTGGGCGACGCCGTCCTGCTCCCAGAACACCAGGCCCCACCGCACCGCCGCCACGGACGTCATCCGCGTGACCTGCTCGCTCGTGCAGGTCCACACGGAGTCGACCCACGGCGAGTCGGACGCGCGCGTCTCGAACCGCAGCTCCACGGCCGAAGGATACTGCGGGGTCAGCGCGTCGTCCGCAGCTGCAGCGCCCGGACGAGGGCGCCCACGGCCGCGAGGGACAGCACGGTGCGCACGGCGTTCGCCACCACCCACGTCGTCTCGAACCGCTCGCGGACGTCGGCGAGCGCGGCGGCATCGGTCAGGTCGCGGACCGCGTCGATCTCGTTGTTCAGCGGGACGTTGATCGCCATGGTCATGACGAACACGACGCCCATGAGCACGAGGGCGGCGACGGCCCAGCGCACGGCGGCCGCGGGGTCACGCCGTCGCTGCGCCAGCGGGGCGACGACGGCGAGGAACAGCGCGAGGGTGTAGCTCACCGAGAACACCGGGTTGTCGTTGTAGCGCTGCAGGGTCGTCACGAAGGTGTGGTCGTCGGCGCCGGCCAGGTTGGGCATGACGGCGGCGGCGAAGGTGAGGTTGAGGGCGGCCACGAGCACCAGCGCCAGCAGCGTCACCCAGAGGACGGTTCCGATCCAGCCGCGGCCGGCGGTGCCCTGGCGGCCGCTCTCCATGGTCAGTTCGCTCATACGTCCACTCTCGCGGCACGGATTCGGCGCGACAATGACAGGGAGTCGCCGTTTCCTGCTCGTTCGTCCAGATGACCTGGACGAAAGGTCACCCGTGGGTCAGCCGAGCACGAACGGCAGCCGTGCGGCGATGTCGCCCAGGGCCGCCCGCTCCGCCGCGGCCGGGTCGCGCCGTCCGGTGCCGACGAGCAGTGCGTCGGTGTCGGTGAACGACGGCGGGAACGTCACCCCGGCGACCCGCTCGAGCATCGCCCGCGACCACACCAGTCCGTCGGCGGCCGGACCCGCGCCGGCATCGGGGCGGTGCGCCATCAGGTCGAGGTGGTGCAGGGTCCACTCCAGGACGTATGCCGACAGGTAGTCGCCCGCCGTCAGCACCAGGTCCTTGGTGGCGACGGGGAGCGCCGGGTCGGCGAGTGCGGCGGCCCGCCCGGCCGCGGCGCCGACGTCGTCGAGGTGGAACCGGAGCAGCCCCGGATCGCCGTAGGCGGCGGCGAGCCGCACGATGAGGGCGTCGAGCGGGTCGTCCGCGGTCGGCGGATCGACCAGCGACCAGTAGCCGGCGTCGTCCACCACCGGCGCGGTCCCGGCCGGGGTGGCCAGCGTGATCAGGACGTCCTGCGCGTCGATGACCAGGTGACACACCAGGTCGCGCACCAGCCAGCCGGCGCAGCCCGACGGCAGCGCGAAGTCCTGGTCGGGGGTGGCTGCGACGGCGGTTCGCAGGGCGGACCAGGTGCGGGTGAAGAGTTCCACCGCGGCACCGTAACGCCGGATCCGAACGACAGACAACCAAGCGGTCATACCCGGCGACAACCATCGAGTACCCGAGTTCGCCCACCGTTCATGCGTTCTTCCGTCGCCGGAAATCCGCCTCCCCTTTGCTGTGCTGGGCGGCCCAGCGGGCCGTCGTCATCGATGGGGGAGAGCAAGCATGAGCGCGCGCAAGGCGCATGGAGCAGGCGTCGCCGTCCTGGCCGCCGCGGGGCTGGCCCCGCTGGTCGCGGCCGTCACGCCGGGCATCGTCGCGGCGGCGGCAGACACCGAGGTCTCGGGTGTCGTCATCAACGAGGTCTCTCAGCGGGTCAACCCGGACTGGGTCGAGTTCCACAACACCGGCGACGAGGCGGCCGACCTGTCGGGCTGGAAGTTCCAGGACGACCAGGACCGCGGCCCCGAGGACTACGTGTTCCCGCCGGGGACCGTCATCCCGGCCGGCTGGTACCTGGTCCTCGACGCGGCCGAGGGCGACACCCGCGGCTTCGAGTTCGGCCTGGGTGCCGAAGACACCGTCCGGCTGTCCGACCCGACCGGCACGCTGGTCGACAGCCTCAGCTGGACCGAGCACGCCGCCACGACCTACGGCCGCTGTCCCGACGGCACCGGTGAGGTCCGGCTCACGGCCGCCCCGACCCGCGGCGAGGCCAACGACTGCTCGTCGCCGGCCCGCATCAACGAGGTCGCCTCCGGCTTCGTCGAGCTGGTCAACCCGACCGACGCGGACCTCGACCTGAGCGGTGTCGTGGTCCGTGCGGCCGGCGCCGACGACGGCTACGTGGTCACTGCGGGCGGGGTCATCCGGGCCGGCGGGTTCGCGTCGATCGACGTCTCGGTCCTCCCCTTCGCGCCGTCCGAGGTGGACGGCATCGAGCTGGTCGACGCCGACGGCACGGTGGTCGACGAGCAGGGCTGGGACACGTTGCCGGCGCCCAGCCTGGGCCGCTGCCCGGACGCCACCGGCCCCTTCGCCGTGACGGCGTCGGCCACCCCGTCCGCCGCGAACGACTGTGTCCCCGTCGCGGGCCAGGACGTCGTGAAGGTCAACGAGGTCGAGTCCGACGAGGGCGACCCGGGCGACTGGATCGAGCTCGTCAACACCGGCGCCGAGGCCGTCGACCTGTCCGGCTGGCTGGTCCGCGACAGCGACGACACCCGCTTCAGCACCATCCCGGACGGGACCGTCGTCGAGGCGGGCGGGTTCTACGTGCACGAGGAGACTGCGCTCGGCTTCGGCCTGGGTGGCGGCGACCAGGCCCGGCTCTACACGCCGAACGGCACCCTCGCCGACTCGTACACCTGGGAGGAGCACGCGGCGACGACGTACGGCCGCTGCCCCGACGGCACCGGCGAGTTCCGGACCACGACCACCCCGACCAAGGGTGCCGCGAACGACTGCGGCCCGGCCGTGCGCATCAACGAGATCGAGTCCAGCGACGGCGAGCCGAGCGACTGGGTCGAGCTGGCCAACCCCAGCGCCGAGGACGTCGACATCGCCGGCTTCCAGGTGAAGGACGACGACGACACCCACGTGTGGACGGCGCCCGCGGGCACCGTCGTGCCGGCCGGCGGCCACTACGTGGTCGAGGAGACCGACCTCGACTTCGGGCTCGGCGGCGCCGACACCGTCCGGCTGTTCGCGGCCGACGGCTCGGCGATCGACTCGTACGCCTGGGCCGACCACGCGGCGACCACGTACGGCCGCTGCCCCGACGGCACCGGCGCGTTCGCCGTCACCGTCGAGCCGACCAAGGGCGCGGTCAACTCCTGCGAGGGTGACGCCGTCCCGCCCGCTCCGTGGCCGGGCGGGCCGGCCGTCACCGTCGTGGACGCCGAGGACGCCTTCGACGGCGACCTCAGCGGCATCGACTACGCCCCGTCCGGAACCGCCGAGCCGGGCGTCCTCTGGGCCGTCGACAACGGCCGCGGCCGGCTGCACCGGCTGGAGTGGGACGGCACCGTCTGGGCGAACAGCACGGATGACGGCTGGTCGGCGGGCAAGCCGCTGCACTACCCGGGCGGCGTCGGCACCCCCGACAGCGAGGGCGTGACGGTGACCGGCGACGGCTCCGTCGTGGTCGGCACCGAGCGCGACAACGACGCCGACGACGTCAGCCAGCTGAGCCTGCTGCGCTTCGACGTCTCCGGCGCCGAGGCGGCGCTGTCCGCGACGACGGAGTGGGACCTCACCGCCGACCTGCCGACGACAGGCCCCAACGCCGGCATCGAGGCGGTCGAGTGGGTCCCCGACGACGTCCTGACCGGGCTCGGCCTCGTCGACGAGTCCACCGGCGGGGCGTACGACCCGGACGGCTATCCGGCGCATGGCGACGGCGTGTACTTCGTCGGCGTCGAGGGCACCGGCCAGGTCTACGCCTACCTGCTGCTCGACGACGGCGGCATCCGGCAGCTCGCGGCGATCGACCCCGAGCTGGCCGGCGTCATGGCGCTGGACTTCGACCTCGCCACCGGCACCCTCTGGGCGGTCTGCGACGACGGCTGCGAGGGCGCGTCCTCGCTGCTGCGGGTCGGCGACGACGGCGCGTTCGCGGTGACCGGCCAGGTCGCCCGTCCGGCCGCGATGGCGAACCTCAACTCCGAGGGCTTCGCGATCACCCCGGTGGAGCGCTGCGCCGACGGCGTGCGTCCGGTCTACTGGACGGACGACGACGACACCGACGGCCACTCGCTGCGGGCCGGCACGCTGCCCTGCCCGGAGGACCCGGGCGAGCCGGGCGACGACGACGGCTCCGACGCGGGCACCGACGACGGCGGCGCGGCGGACGGCTCGGACACGGGGGCGGGCGACGGCGCGGACGCCGGCGCGGAGCCGGGTGGCGAGTCCGGCGCCGACGACGGCACGGAGGACGGCGGCACTCTGCCCGACACCGGCGCGACGGCCGGCTGGCTCGTCGCCGGCGGCCTGCTGCTGACGCTGGCCGGATTCGCCCTGGTGGCGGCCGACCGGAGGCGCCGCGCCGTCAGCTGATCCGCACGCTCGCGATGAGCCCGTCGCGGAGCTGGAAGGCCATGGGGCCGGTGCCGTTGAAGCCGTTGCCCGTGACCTTCAGCGTGGCGACGTAGCTCTCCGGCTCCGCTCCGGGCTCGATCGCGAGCAGCTCGAAGTGCGACTGCTTGCCGATGTTGTCGGTGCCGTCCCAGCTGCGCACGCCGTCGTGGCCGTGGAACTCGCGGCCCCAGTCGTTGAGGTAGGCGTCGTCGGTGAAGGCCGCGACGAACGCGTCGGTGTCGCCGCTGTTGGTGGCGTCGATGAAGGCCTGGATGGCCGCGGGCGTCTCGGTGCTCATGTCCGGCAGGCTACGTCGGGTGGGCCGGTCCGGCCGGAAAACCGGGTGCCTCGCGGTGCCCGATGGCCGAGAATCCACGGGTGGCCATGAACGCCGACGGCACCGCACGCGGCCAGGGCTCGCGATCCGCTCTGACGGCGGCGGCCACGCATGCCTTCGGCGCCATCCCGCCGCCGGCGCTGGTGCTGCTCGGCATCGTCAGCGTCCAGCTGGGCTCGGCCATCGCCAAGCACCTGTTCAGCGAGGTGGGCAGCTTCGGGACGGTGTCGCTGCGGCTGTTCTTCGCGGCGCTCGTGCTGATGCTGGTGTGGCGGCCGTCGGTGCGCCTGAACCGCGAGGCGTGGACGGTGGTGCTCGGCTACGGCCTGGTGCTCGGCGTCATGAACCTGTTCTTCTACCTCTCGCTGGAGCGGCTGCCGCTGGGCATCGCGGTCACCATCGAGTTCCTCGGTCCGCTGGGGGTGGCGCTGGCCGGGTCGAGGCGCTGGCTGGACGCCTTCTGGGCGCTGCTCGCGGCGGGCGGTGTGGTCCTGCTCATGGAAGGCCGCGGCGACCTCGACGCCCTCGGGGTGGTGTTCGCGCTGGCCGCGGGCGCGTGCTGGGGGCTGTACATCCTGGTCGGCGCCGCGCTCGGCCGGCACACCACCGAGGGCAACGGCCTGGCGCTGGGCATGGCCGTCGCGGCCGTGGTGGCGGTGCCGTTCGGTGTGGCCGACAGCGGGACGGCGCTCATCCAGCCGTGGGTGCTCATCGCGGGGCTCGGCGTGGCCCTGTTGTCGTCGGTGCTCCCGTACACGTTCGACCTCGAGGCGCTGCGCCGCATGCCGCCGCGCGTGTTCGGCATCCTGATGAGCCTCGAGCCCGCGATGGCGGCCCTCATCGGCCTCGTCGTGCTGCAGGAGGCGCTGAGCTGGTCGCAGTGGCTCGCGGTGCTCTGCGTGGTGGCCGCGTCGGCCGGCGCGACCCGCGGCGCCCGCCCGCCGCCCGACCCGGCTCAGGGCTGAGCCCGGCCGCCGTCAGCCGGTGAGTGTCACCCGCCAGGGCCGGACGGCGACGGTGAAGAGGCCGTCCGCGACGCTGAGGTCGTCCTCGGTGGCGAGGCGGACGATGTCGGCGTGACGGTCCGCGCCCGGCAGCCGCAGGACGGTGACGCCCTCGCCGTCGGCGTCGCCCAGTGGGCCGGCGGCGACCAGGTGCCCCGCGGCCCGCATGCGGCCGAGGAACGCGACGTGCTCGCGGAACCGCGGGTCGTCGAAGATCCGGCCCTCGACGCCCGCGTCCCGGGCCGGCCGGTGCATCAGCAGCGCCCAGGTCGCGGCGTCGCCGGTCCGGGCGACCTCGTCGCCGAAGCGGCCGAGCACCACGGGCCAGCCGTGGTCGTACTCGGCGCGGGCCGCGGCCGGGTCGGCGTAGGGCTCCCAGCCGCTGTGGCGCAACGTCACCAGCGTGCCGTCGTCGACGGCCGCGAAGGAGACCTCGACCAGCCCGGCGGCGTCGGCCGGGCGGCCCGGATGCCAGCTGAACGCGACGGCGTCCGGCGGGTCCCACCGGCTCACCGTCCCCCACACGGACTCCTCGCCCGTGACCGAGCGCTCGACGAGGAGGCCGTCCTCGAAGGCGACGGTGGCGGCGCGGTCGTGGTAGACGCCGTGGTCTGCGAGCGGCCACCAGCGGCCGATGCCGCCGGTGAACACGTCGAACGCGACCGCCGGTGCGGCCCGGACCAGCACCTCGCGGCGCAGCGGCGGGACGGTACTCATGGCTCTTCCTCCAGGTCCGGTGGCGCGACGCGGGCGACCTCGGCGGCGAACGCGTCCAGCGCGACGTCCCAGGTGCCGGCCAGCCACTGCTGCACGGCCGCCAGCCCGCCCGGCGCCAGCGCGTAGAGGTTGCGCGTGCCGGCGCTGCGGTGCTCGATGAGCCCGGCGCTACTGAGCACGCGCAGGTGCTTGCTCACGGCGGGCCGGCCGACCGGCAGTCGCTCGGCCAGCTTGCCGACGGGCGTCGGGCCGTCGCGCAACAGTTCGAGGATGCGCCGCCGCACGGGCTCGCCGAGGGCGTCGAACGCCGCATCCGCTGATTGGTTACTCATGGGCAACGGTTACTCTACAGCAACCATTGCGTTCCGGCGAGTGGCGGCCTCGCCTGGCCGAGGCTTCCCGGGTCCGGCCCTCGGCCGTCTCTTCGATGGCGCGAGCCGACTTCAATAGCGGGAACCGTCTTCGGAGCCCGATCGGAGGCGCAGAGGACGGCTTGCGCTATTGAAGTCGGCTCGCGCTATCGAGGACGGCTCGCGCTATCGAGGACGGCTCGCGCTATCGAGGACGGCTCGCGCTATCGAGGACGGCTCGCGCTATCGAGGACGACTGTCGCTATTGAAGTCGGCTTGCGCCATCGAGGACGGCCGGCTGCGGCCGTCAGGGCCAGGTGGGCTGGGTGACCAGGCTGGTGCCGAGCGGGTAGTCGCCGGTCTCGGGCAGGATGCGGCGCAGGTAGGCCTGGTTGGCGGCGCTGACGCTGAGGCCGTCGCCGCCGTAGTGCTCGCAGCAGAGCATGCCCTGGAAGCCGGACGACAGCGCCAGCTCGACCAGTTCGCGGTAGTTGACGAACCCGGACTCCAGCGGGGCGGGCAGCGCCGTCACCGTGCCGGTGGCGGCGTGCTCGTCGCGGGCGTAGTTCTTGACGTGCCAGTAGTTGGCGTACGGCAGCGTCGCCCGGCCGATCTCCCACCAGTCCTCGACCGGCCGGTGCAGGCGCACGAGGTTGCCGATATCGGGGTTCAGCCCCACCGAGGGCAGCCCGATGTCCGTCACCAGCCGGACCGCCGAGGACGACGAGCCCAGGTAGGTGTCCTCGTACAGCTCCAGCGAGAGCAGGAGCCCCACCGACGCCGCGTGCCGGCCGAGGTCGCGCAGGCGCTCGACCGCCAGGGCGCGCACGGTGTCGTCGTCGGGGTCGACGTGGCCCTGGCCGGTCCAGAACCAGAGCCGGGACCGCTGGTCGTCGGTGAGCGGCTGGTGCAGGCTCGCGCAGACCACGGAGGCGCCCAGTTCGGCGGCGGCGTCGATGGTGCGGTGGGCGTGCGCCAGGTTCTCGGCGCCGCGGACGGCGTCGATCACGCTGCGCCGGACGATGTTGACCGACGCGACCCGCAGGCCGGCGGCCCGTACGGCGCCACCGAGCTCGGCCCGCCGGCCGGGGGAGAGGTCGGCGACCCGCACCCAGCCGTCGGCCAGCTCGACGCGGTCGAACCCGGCCCTCGCGACCTGCGTCAACGCGCGCTCCCAGGCTTCCGCGGGGGCGTCCTGGGCGACCTCGCCGGTCCGGGAGACCGCGGGAAACTGGAGCAGCGCGGCGCAGATCGGCCAGTCGGTGGCGGAGAGCGGCATCGAGGTCCTCTTTGGGGTCGAAATGGTCGGCTACCATGGTCGAAACCTGGATGGCCAACTGTCAAGAGTTTATTGTCAACAATATCTGGGAGGGTGCCCGATGGGCCTGTCCGAGGTCATGGGGCCCCTGGCGATGCAGCCGGCGCTCTCGAAGAACGTGGTCGACACGCTCCGCGAGATGATCACCAGCGGGACGCTCGAGGCCGGTCAGCACCTCAAGGAGACCGAGATCGCCTCCAGCCTCGGCGTGAGCCGCGGCCCGGTGCGCGAGGCGCTGACCCAGCTGGCCAACGAGGGCCACGTCGAGCTGCGCCGTCACCGGGGGGCGTTCGTGCGCCGGCTGACCCGGCGCGACGTGCACGAGGTCTACAGCCTCCGGCTGGCGCTCGAGCGGCTCGCGGCCGAGCGCGCGGCCCAGCACATCACCCCACGGCAGCTGGCGCAGTTCGACGAGGTGCTCGACCGCATGCGCGCCGTCACCGACGACTACACCCCCGACGAGGCCGCCGCGCTGAGCCTGGCCTTCCACGACCTCGTCTACGAAGCGGCGAACCACAGCCGGCTGATGCAGTCGTGGCTGTTCATCCGCAGCCACGTCGCGCTGTTCCTGCGCACGCGCAACGCCGCCCACCACGACTTCGTCGACGTCGGCTACAAGGAGCACAAGCTCATCCGCGACGTGCTCGCGGCGGGCGACAGCGCCCGGGCGGTCACGCTGATCGAGGAGCACATCCAGCGCCCCTACAGCTACCTGCTCGCCGACCTTCCCGAGGACGACACCGAGGACTGACGACGGCGCCCGCTCGGCACCGTGGGGCGCAGTCGACGTAGATATTGTCAACAATTAACTCTTGACAGTAATCTCCCGGCAACAACAGAATGGCCGGACGTCGACCAGAGAGAGGCCCTGTGAGCAGCTACGCGATCGTCACCCTTCCCGGCGACGGGATCGGTCCCGAGGTCACCGAGTCGGCGCTGGCCGTGGTCCGCGCCGCGGCGGCCGCCCACGGCGGGGTGGAGCTCGACGTCACCGAGCACGACGCCAGTGCGGGACGGTGGCAGCGCACCGGCGTGGCGCTCCCGGACGAGACGCTGACCGCCTGCGCCGCGGCCGACGCGATCCTCATGGGCGCGGTCGGGCTGCCCGAGGCGCGCCACCCCGACGGCCGCGAGGTCAACGGCGACGTCATCCTCCGGCTCCGGTTCGAGCTCGACCTGTACGCCGGCATCCGGCCGATCCGCTCGTTCGCCGGGGTGCCGACGCCGCTGGCCGGCGACGCGCCGATCGACTACGTCATCGTCCGCGAGAACGTCGAGGGCCTGCTCGCCTCCAGCGGCACGTGCATCCGCGAGGAGGTGGCCACGGACACCCTGACCATCACCGACACCGGCACCCGCAAGGTGAGCGAGGCGGCCTTCGCCCTCGCCGAGCAGCGCGCCGGGAAGCGCAAGGTCACCTGCGTCGACAAGTCGAACGCCGTCGCGGCGTACGCGTTCTTCCGCCGCGTCTTCGACCGGGTCGCGGCCGGGCACGACACCGTCGAGGCCGACTACGCCTACATCGACGCGATGACCGCCTACCAGGTGCTGCGGCCCGAGACGTTCGACGTGGTGGTCACCGAGAACATGTTCGGCGACATCATCTCCGACCTCGGCGGCGCGACCGTCGGCGGACTCGGGCTGGCGCCGTCGGGCGACGTCGGCGACGAGCACGCCATGTTCCAGCCCAGCCACGGCTCTGCGCCGGGCATCGCCGGGCGCGGCGTCGCCAACCCGGTCGCGACCATCCTGTCCGCGGCCATGATGCTCGACTGGCTGGGCCGCCGGCACGACGACGCCGCCGCCCGCGAGGTGGCCGCCGTCGTCGACGCGGCCGTCGTCCGCGTTCTCGCCGACCGGACCGTGATCACTCCCGACCTCGGCGGCACCGCCACCACCACCGAGCTGACCGCGGCCGTCGTCGCCGCCCTCGGCTGAGCAGAGGAGCACCCCGACCATGAGCGCACCCCACGTCGCGCGCCGGATCGACCACGTCGGTCTGGTCGTCCGCGACGCCGACGCCGTCATCGCCTGGCACACCGATCGGTTCGGGCTGGTCACCGTGCACGACGAGGTGATCCCCGGCGACGACCAGAACGTGCGGCTGGTGTTCCTCGCCCCGCCGGCGGACCAGGACGGGACGGCGCTGCAGCTGGTCTCGCCGATCGCCGACGGGCCGATCGCCCGGTACCTGGCCGAGCACGGCGAGGGCCTGCACCACGTCTGCTACGCCGTCGACGACGTCGAGGCCGCGCTGGTCGCGGCCGGCGACGCCGAGACCCGGCCGTTCGTCGGCGGCAAGGGCCGGCGCTGCGCCTTCCCCACCGGCGTGCCCGCCGGCGTCCGCCTCGAGCTGGTCGAGGAGGAGTGGTGAGCACCGCCGTCGCCCCGGACCCGCAGACGACCCCGCACCCGATCCCGCACCCGATCCAGAGAGAGGACCACATGGCCGCTGGCCCCCGCCCCGACCTCGCCGACGTCAAGGCGCTCACGTTCGACGTCTTCGGCACCGTCGTCGACTTCCGCAGCACGATCATCGCCGAGGGCCGGCGGCTGAGCGAGAAGCACGGCATCGAGGTCGACTGGCCGACGTTCGCCGACGAGTGGCGGGCCGAGTACCGCCCCGGCATGGACCGCGTCATGGCCGAGGAGGGCTCGCACGACGGCGCCTGGGCGAACGTCGACACCATCTACCGGCAGGCGCTCGACATGCTGCTGGGCAAGCACGGCATCACCTGCCTGAGCGAGCCGGAGAAGGTCGACCTCAACCTGATCTGGCACCGGCTCGACCCGTGGGGCGACTCCGTCGAGGGCCTGGAGCGACTGCGCAAGCGGTTCATCCTGGCGACGCTGTCCAACGGGAACGTGCGGCTGCTCGTCGACCTGGCCCGCTACGCGAAGCTGCCGTGGGACATGATCCTCAGCTCCGAGATCGTCCGCGCCTACAAGCCGGACCCGCGGACCTACCGCTCGGCCGTCGACTACCTCGACCTCCAGCCGCACGAGATCATGATGGTCGCCGCGCACCAGTACGACCTGCGTGCCGCCCAGGCCCAGGGCTTCCGCGCCGCGTTCGTCATGCGCCCGCTCGAGCACGGGCCCGCCGCGACCGTCGACCTCACCATCGACGACTCGTTCGACGTCGTCGCCAACGACATGGTCGACCTCGCCCGGCAGTTCGGCCTCTGACCCCGCACCCACCCGCGACGCAGCCCGCGCGCCCCACAGACCCCCCGTCCATTGGCACAGTCCAACGAAGGAGCTCGGCCATGACCCTCGCACCAGCATCCCGGCGCCGGAAGCGCGCCCGCCTCGCCGCGGCCGCCGCCGTCGTCTGCGCCCTCGTGCCGGCGGCCGCCTGCCAGGCCGACACGACCGGCAGCACCGGGGGCGGCGGAGGCGGCGACGACTTCCCGTCCGAGCCGTTCACCATCACCGTCCCGTCCGGCCCGGGTGGCGGCCTGGACCAGCTGGGCCGCTCGGTCCAGCAGGCGCTCACGCAGTCCGGTCTGGTCGAGGACAACATCCAGGTGTTCAACAATCCCGGCGCCGGCAGCATGCTCGGACTGAACCAGTTCGTGCGCGAGGAGTCCGGCGACCCGTACCAGCTGCTCGCGGTGAGCGCGGTGCTCCTGGGCGCGGAGAAGACGTCGGACATCGAGGTCACGCTCGAGGGCGACACCACGCCGATCGCCGAGCTGGCCTCGGAGTACCTGACCATCGTCACCCGGCCCGACGCGCCGTACGCCACGCTGCAGGACCTGGTCGGCGCGCTGAAGAGCGACCCCGGCAGCGTCAACGTCGTCGGCAGCGTCGCGGGCAGCCTCGAGCAGGTGCTGATGGGGCTGCTGGCGCAGTCCGAGGGCATCGACCCGGCCGAGCTCAACTACGTGCCGTACGAGAACGCGAGCGAGCAGGTGACGGCGCTGCTGTCCGGCGACGCCGACGTGTCGGTCATGGGCATCTCCGAGATCCTCCCGCAGATCGCCGACGGCTCCGCGGTGCCGTTGGTGGTGTCCAGTCCGGAGCGGCTCGACGGCGTCGACGCGCCGACGTTCGAGGAGGCCGGCCTGAGCGCCGACCTCACCATGGCGAACTGGCGTGGCGTCGTCGGTCCGCCGGACATCTCCGACGAGGACCGCGACAAGGTCGTCGACCTCATCGACCAGATGCGCGGGACCGATGAGTGGGCCGAGATCCTCGAGGCCAAGTCGTGGGCCGACACCTTCAAGGGCGGCACCGAGTTCGGCGACTACATGCAGACCGAGTCCGACCGCATCGGCCAAGCGCTCGCCGGACTGGGCCTGATCGATGGCTGACACCCGGCAGGCCGCCGCCGCCCCGCAGTCGCGCGTGGGCCGCTACGAGCTGGTGATCGTCGGGGTGGTGCTGGTCGCGGCATCCACCGCGATCGGCTACCTCGCGCTCCAGCTGGCGGCCCGCCGGGACTTCGAGGCGGACAGCTCCGGCACCTTCCCGCTCATCGTCGGCGCCGGACTGATCCTCTTCAGCGTGCTCTTCCTGATCCAGTCGATCCGCCAGAGCGACCCGCAGCTCATCGCGCACCTGGCCGGCGAGCGGCGGTCCACCCGGATGCGGGTCGTGCTCTGGATCGCCCTGGTGCTCCTCGGCTACGCGCTGCTCGTCGGCGGGATCGGCTACCCGGCGGGGACGGCGGTCCTGTTCGTCGTCGTCGCGCGGCTGCTGGGCGAGAAGCGCTGGTGGCTCAACATCGTCGTCGGTGTCGTGCTCGCGCTGGCCATCTACTACGGGTTCACCGAGCTGCTGGGCGTCCAGCTGCCCGCGGGCCTCCTGGAAGCGGTGCTGTGATGGGCGGGGACCTGTTCGTCAACCTGCTCGACGGCTTCGGCACGGTGCTGCAGCCGCAGTACCTGGTCTACGGCGCGCTCGGCGTGCTCATCGGGACCTTCGTCGGGGTGCTGCCGGGTGTCGGCCCGCCGCTGACGATCGCGCTGCTGCTGCCGCTGACGTACACGTTCGAGCCGACCGCGGCGTTCCTGGTGTTCGGCGGCATCTACTTCGGCGCGCTCTACGGCGGATCGATCACGTCGGTCCTGATGAACACGCCGGGGGAGTCGTCACAGGTCGTGACGGCCATCGAGGGCTACGCCATGGCGAAGTCTGGCCGGGCCGGCGTGGCGCTGTCGATCTCGATCATCGGCGCGGTCATCGCCGGCACCATCGCGACGCTGGGCCTGACGTTCCTCAGCCCGGTGCTGGTCGAGGTGGCCAGCCAGCTGCGCGCGACGGACTACTTCGCGCTCATGGTGTTCGCGTTCGCCAGCGTCACCGCGCTGGTCGGGCACTCCCTGGTGCGCGGCATGCTGAGCCTGTTCATCGGGCTGTGGGCCGGGCTCATCGGCATCGACTTCGTCAGCGGCGACGCCCGCTTCACGTTCGGCATCGCGCAGCTCAGCGACGGCATCGACGAGGTGCTGGTCGTGATCGGGCTGTTCGCGGTGGCCGAGGCGCTCTACGGGGCCGCCCGCACGCTGGCCGGAGGCGACACCGTCGTCCCCCTGACCGGTCGCTTCTGGCCCAACCGGGGTGAGCTGCGGCGGGTCTGGAAGCCGTGGCTGCGCGGCTCCGGGCTGGGGTTCACGTTCGGGGCGCTGCCGAGCGGCGGCGCCGAGATCCCGACGTTCCTCAGCTACGGCCTGGAGAAGCGTCTGTCGAAGAACAAGAAGGAGTTCGGCAAGGGCGCGCCCGAGGGCATGGCCGGTCCGGAGGCCGCGGCCAGCGCCTCGTTCTCCGGCGTCATGGTGCCGCTGCTGACGCTGGGCATCCCGACGTCGGCGACGGCGGCCATCATGCTGTCGGCGTTCCAGATCTACAACATCCAGCCCGGGCCGCGGCTGTTCGAGTCCAGCGGCACGATCGTCTGGCCGCTGATCGCCAGCTTCTACATCGGGAACATCCTGCTGTTCGTGATCAACATCCCGATGATCCGGCTGTGGGTGAAGATCCTGAAGATCCCGGCGCCGTTCCTGTTCTCAGGGATCCTGGTCTTCGCCACCCTGGGCGTCTACAGCATCCGCAACAGCTACATCGACCTGCTGATGGTGTACGCCATCGGCGCCATCGGGCTGCTGATGCGGCGCTACGACTTCCCGATCGCGCCGGCCATCCTCGGGGTGATCCTCGGCCCGCTGGTCGAGACGCAGTTCCGGCGGGCGCTCGAGCTGGGCGACGGCGACTTCCTGGTCTTCCTGCAGCGCCCGTTCAGCGCGATCGTGCTGGGACTGGCCGCCGTGATGATCGTGCTGCCGCTGGTGAGCCGCCGCTTCGGCCGGGCCCGCGACGCCGTCGACGACGGGGACGTGGACGCGGCCGGGCTCGCACCCAGCGAGCCGAGCGCCACGAGCGACACGAAGTAGAGCGGGAGTCCGGCGGCGTACGTGCGCGCCGCCGGACTCCCTGTCCTTCTCGACGAGCGTCAACCTCGGCCGCTGCTGGCGCGGGCGCGCCGGGCGATCGCGTCGATCGACACCGCGAGCAGCAGCACCGCTCCGGTGACGATGTAGCGCACCGAGGAGTCCACGCCGATGCGGTTGAGGCCGCTGTTGATGGCGGTCAGCACCAGCACGCCCAGCAGGGCGGAGTACGCCGAGCCCCGTCCGCCGAAGAGGCTGACACCGCCGATGACGGCCGCCGCGATGGCGGTGAGGTTGACGTCGTTGCTGCCGCTGGCCTGCGACACCGACGTCAGCCGGGCCAGGAACATCAGGCCGCCCGTCGCGGCCAGCAGGCCGGTCAGCGAGAACGCCGAGATGTAGATCCAGTTGACGTTGATGCCGGAGCGGCGGGCCGCCTCGACGTTGCCGCCGACGGCGTACAGGTGCCGGCCCCACGTGGTCTTGCGCAGCACCAGGTCGAGGAGCACGACCAGCGCGATGAAGAAGACCACCGCGAAGCCCCAGCCGCGGTCGATGTTCAGGTAGTACGTGAGGAAGCCGAGGCCGGCCAGCATGACCGCCGACTTGATCAGCACCAGCGTCAGCGACTGCGCGGGCAGCCCGGCCGCCGTCCGCCGCCGGATCCCGATGATGCTGACCAGCGCGTACAGCGCGGTGACCACGACCACGACGATGTAGGACACCGCCGGGCTGAGGAAGTCCTCGCGGGCGAACTGGGCCAGCGGCGACGTGCGGGGGAGGTTGATGGTGCCGGTGTCGCCGAGCACCACGTACTGCAGGCCGACGAAGCCGAGCAGGCCGGCCAGCGTGATGACGAAGCTCGGCACGCCGATCTTGGTGAAGATCAGGCCGTACGCGATGCCGATGGCCGCACCCGTCCCGGCGCCGGCCAGCAGGCCGAACACCAGCGGCACGTCGTTCTGCACCACCAGCACCGCGGTGATGGACCCGGCCAGTCCGCTGATGGAGCCGACGGACAGGTCGATCTCGCCGAGCAGCAGCACCAGCACGATGCCGACCGCGATGATGCCGTACGGCACCGCGTTCAGCGTGATGTTGACCAGGTTGCTCGACGACAGGTACGTGACGTCCTGCAGGTAGAAGACCAGGCCGATGACGAGCAGGCCGACGACCACCGGCAGCAGGCCGAGGTCACCGTCGCGGACCCGGCGCCGGAACGCGTCGGCGGCGCCGCGCAGGCCGGTGTCCTGGGCGAGCCGCTCGTCGAGCAGTTCGGACCGGGCCGCGGTCTCGTCGGAGGGCGCGGTGCGCGTGGTGCTCATGCCTCGTCCTCCCGAGTGGCGGTCTCGCCGGCCGGCGGCTGGGTGTGGCGGGCGTTGCGCTCGGCCACGACGTTGTCCGACGCGCCGGTGATGGCGGCGACGAGCTGCTCGGTCGTGACGTCGACGGTGCGGAACTCGGCCTCGTTGCGACCCAGTCGCAGCACCACGATGCGGTCGGCGACGGCCTGAACGTCGGCCATGTTGTGGCTGATCAGGACCACGCCGAGGTGCTGCTCGCGCAGGCGCTCGACGAGGTTCAGCACCTCGGCGGTCTGCGCGACGCCCAGGGCGGCGGTCGGCTCGTCGAGCATGACCACCTTGGGGCTGCCGACCAGGCTGCGGGCGATGGCGACGGTCTGCCGCTGCCCGCCGGAGAGGCTGGCGACGGGGATGCGCACCGTCGGGATCTTGGCCCCGAGCTCGCGCAGCAGCCGCCACGACTCCTTCTCCATGGCGACCTCGTCCATCCAGGCGTTCAGGCCGAGCTCGCTGCCGAGGAACAGGTTGGCCACGACGTCGAGGTTGTCGCAGAGCGCGAGGTCCTGGAAGACCGTGGCGATGCCCAGCGACTGCGCGGCGCTGGGGCTGTGGACGTGCACCTCGCGGCCCTCGACCCGCATGCTGCCGGAGTCGGCCTGGTACACGCCGGACATGATCTTGACGAGGGTCGACTTGCCCGCGCCGTTGTCGCCGACGAGGGCGACCACCTCGCCGGGGTGGACCTCGAAGTCGACGCCGGCCAGCGCCTGCACGGCGCCGAAGTGCTTCCCGATCCCGGTGAGCTCCAGGACCGGCTGTGTCGTTCTGGCGGGGGACCCGCTCTCGTGCGTGGCGACGCTCATCCGCACCATCTCCTCACTCGTCATCAAGGGTGGCACCCGACCGGGAGGTCCGTCTCGGTCGGTACCACGCTCTCGCCCAAGGGATGAGAGCGTGGCACCGGCCGGGGGATTCCCGGCTCACGGTGCCACCCTCGATGTGTCTCGTTTCGAAGGATCAGCTGAGCCCCGCGGCCGCGCAGGCGTCCGCGTAGTCGGCGGTGCAGATCTCGTCGACGCTCCAGAACTCGTCCGCCACGACGGTGTCGCCGACGTTGTCCTGGGTGACCACGATCGGGTCGAGGATCAGCGACGGCACGCCCTGGAAGTCGGTGGTGTCGGCGACGTCCTCGCCATTGACGATCGAGATGGCCATCTGGGCGGCGCCCTCGGCCTCGCCCTTGATCGGCTTGTAGATGGTCATGTACTGCTCACCGGCGACGATGCGCTGGATCGCGGCGAGCTCGGCGTCCTGACCGGTCACCGGCGGCAGCGCGTCGGCGGCCAGTCCGGCCCCCGTCAGTGCCGCGATGACGCCGCCGGCCTGGCCGTCGTTGGCGGCGTAGACGCCGGCCAGCGTGGCGGGGTCGATGGTGTCGAGCTGGTCGGTGGTGAACGCCTGGGCGTTGTCCGGGCTCCAATCCGGGTTGTCGTACTCGGCCAGGACGGTGAGGTCGCTCGCGTCGATGACGCTGTGCGCGCCGGACTTGAACTGGGCGGCGTTGGGGTCGTCGGGCGACCCGTTCAGCATGAGGATGTCGCCGGGGCCGCCGACGGCGTCGACCAGCGCCTGCCCCTGCAGCTCGCCGACCTTCTCGTTGTCGAACGAGGTGTAGTAGTCCGCGCCCTCGATGAAGCGGTCGTAGGCGATGACCGGGATGTCCGCGGCCTGCGCGTCGGCCACCAGGGACGCCGCGGACTGGCCGTTGACCGGGTCCAGCACCATGACGTCGACGTTCTGGGAGATCGCGGAGTCGACCTGCTCGGCCTGCTGGGCCTCGTCCTGGTCGGCGTTGAAGTAGACGACCTCGCAGTCGGAGCACAGGTCCTGGATCTTGGCCTCGAACAGCGGCTTGTCGAACGCCTCGTAGCGGGCCGTCGCCGACTCGGGCAGCAGCAGCGCGATGGTGGCGGCGCCTCCGCCGGTGGTCTCACCGTCGCCACCGCCGCCGGACTCCTCGTTGGCGCCGCACGCCGCGAGCGTGCCGGCCGCCAGGGCGGCGATGGTCAGGACGGCAGCCCGTCGAATGGGCTGGTGCACGTTAACCCTCCTTTGGGTCGCCACGGATCGTCGGACCGGTCCGGGTGGGACGAGTCTGCTGCTCCCCTCCGATTGCCGTCAAGGCTCAAATACATTACGCGTTTACATCTTGTTTATCTGTTCGCATTTCGACGGCAATGTGCGAATTCTCCGTGAGACTGGCGATCAGTGCGCCCACCGACTCGGTCCTCTCGCCGAGCGGTGAGAGGCTGATCCGGGTCCGCCGCGCCGCGCCGGGCAGGACCGCGCGGCGGAAGCCCCGCACGACCGGGCGCAGCCAGGCCTCCCCAGCGCTGGTCAGCGGCCCGCCCAGCACGATCTCGGCCGGGTCGACGACCATGGACAGCCAGCCCAGCCCGCGGCCCAGCGCCTCGCCCGCGTCCTCGAGCACCCGCGCCGCGACGGGGTGTCCCTCGGCGATCAGGTCGTGCAGCCCGGCCGGGCCGACCTCGCGGCCCAGCGCCGCCGCCAGCGCGGTCCCGACCGCCGCCGCGGAGCCGACGGTCTCGAGGCAGCCGCGGCGCCCGCACCGGCACACCGTCGTCAGGCCCGGGTCGAGCGGGAGGTGGCCGATCTCGCCGGCGGACCCGGCGGCGCCGCGCACGAGGCGGCCGTCGACGGCGACCCCCGCGCCGATGCCCGTCGCGACCTTGACGTACACCAGCGGCCCGGCGCCCGCTCCGGCCCGCCGCGTCAGGGCGAGCGCGCCGAGATTCGCGTCGTTCTCGACGACCACCGGCCGGTCCAGCGCCGGGCCCAGCCGCTCGCGCAGGGCGACGCCGTCGAGCGCGGGCAGGACCACCGCCTCGGTCAGGGTGCCCGTTCGCACGTCGACCGGGGCCGGGACCGCGACGGCGACGCCGGTCACCTGGTCCGCGGTCAGCCCGGCCCGCTCGCGCACGGTGGCCGCCAGCGCGGCGATGGCCGCGATGGCGGCGTCCGGCGTGTACCCGGGGGCGAGCTCGGCCGACGACTCGGCCAGCAGGTCGCCGGCCTCGGTCCCGGCGACGGCCTCGACGTGGGCACGGCCGAGGTACAGCCCGATGCCGTACCGCAGCCGCTGCGGCGAGCGCCGCACCATGCGGCTGCGCCGGCCGTTGGCGACGCCCTCGCCGACCTCGAGCTCACCCTCGTCGGCGAGGTCGCGCACGAGTCCGGAGACCGTGGCCGGCGCGAGGCCGGTCAGCCGCGCGAGCTCGGCCTGGCTGATCTGGCGCCCGTCCTGCAGGGCCGACAGCAGCCGCCGCCGGTTGGCCAGGCGAAGCGCGGAGAGCGATCCAGGGCGCGTTGTCGTCACATTCCGAACGCTACACCGCCGCGCAAGCGCCAGTTGCGCCCAATAGTCCCGCCCTAGCGGCCGGGCCGCGAATGCTCGGTGAACGGCTGCCGCTCGGCACGGTGCGCGACGGTGTCGAGCCCGACGGCGAGGGCGAGCACCACACCAGTGGCGATCAGCCGGATGGCCGACGAGGCTCCCAGCAGGTCCAGGCCGTTGGCCAGCGAACCGACGACCAGGGCGCCCAGCAGCGCCGACCACACCGTGCCCCGCCCGCCGAACAGGCTCGCACCGCCGATGGCCGCCGCCGCGACGGCGGTGAGCATGAGGTCGGTGCTGCCCGACGACTGGTTGACGGCGAGCAGCCGCGACGCCGCCAGGATGCCGCCGATGACCGCGAGGACCGAGGCGAGCGCGAACACCGTCATGCGGATGCGGTCGACCGCGATGCCGGCCCGCCGCGCCCCCGACGCGTTGCTCCCGGTCGCGACGGCGTGCCGGCCGAGGGCGGTGCGGCGCATGACGACGTCGCCGCCGGCGATGAGCAGCAGGAACACGACGACGGCGAGCGGCACGCCGCGGTCGGCGTTGAACACCAGGACCGCCACCGGCGCGACGGTGCCGGCGAGCACCCACGGCCAGACCCGCCGCGGCCGGTCCCCGCGCACGTGCGCCACGACGGCCACGACCGCGCCGGCCATGATGACGGCGGCGATCAGCCACCCGGCCGCGGGGGTGAGGAAGGTGCCGGCGATCGCGACCAGCTGCGGGTCGTCGATGTTGACGGTGCCGGTGTCGCCCAGGACCAGCTGGAGGGCGCCCTGCCAGGTCAGCAGCCCCGCGAGCGTGACGACGAACGAGGCGACGCCGACGCGGGTCACGATGGTGGCATGCAGCAGGCCGACCAGCGCGCCGGTGAGCAGCCCGGCGACGATGGCGAGGACGGCGGGCCAGTCCTGCTTCACGCTGAGCACGGCGGTGACGCCCGCCCCCAGCCCCGACACCGCGCCGACGGACAGGTCGATCTCGCCGATCAGCAGCACCAGCACCACCGCCACCGCCACGGCGCCGACGGCCACGATCTGCAGCATGAGGTTGGTGAGGTTCACCGCGGACAGGAACCGCGGGTTGATCAGCGTCATGACCAGCCAGATCACGACCAGCGCGAGCGGCGGGGCGAGGCGGCCGAGCCGCGCCGGCGACACGTGCGCGCTCACGAAGCCGGCCCGCCCTCGGTGAGGCCGGCCGCCGCGCACTCGGCCGCGAGGCCGTCGCAGATCTCCTCGACCGACCAGAAGCCGTCGGCGACCACGGTGGCGGCGATGGTGTCGCGGGTGACGGCGACCGGCTCGAGCATGAGCGCCGGGATCGAGGCGTACTCGTTGTCGACCCAGCTGTTGCGCAGACCCTCGGGCGGCTCGCCGGTGCGGGCCAGGCTGACGGCGAGGTCGGCGGCTGCGTGGGCCTCGGTGCGGACCGCCTTGTAGACCGTCATGTACTGCTCTCCGGTGAGGATGCGGCGCACGGCGGCCAGCTCGGCGTCCTGTCCCGTCACCGGCGGCAGCGGGTCGAGCCCGGCGGCCTTCATCGCCGCGATGGCGCCGCCGGCCACGCCGTCGTTGGCTGCGTAGACGCCGGCGACCTGGTCGCGGCCGAGCGTCGCGAGCGCCCGCTCCATGGCCTCCTGCGCCTGGTCCGGCGACCAGTCGGGGATGTCGACCTCGGCTCCGACGGGTGCCCCACTGGCCTCGAAGACCATGCGGGCGCCCTGCCGGAACTGGGCGACGTTGGCGTCGGTGGGCGAGCCGTTCAGCACCACCAGCGAGCCGGGGCCGTCGATGCTGCTGACGCCCCGGGCGGCGACGGCGTCGAGCAGCACCGACGCCTGCAGCCGGCCGACCTGCTCGTTGTCGAAGCTGATGTGGAAGTCGACCGGGGCGTCGAAGACCAGCCGGTCGTAGCTGACGACGGGGATGCCGGCGGCGTCGGCGTGCCGGGCGATGACCGACGCGGCCCGCGAGTCGACGGGGTCGAGCACCAGCACGTCGGCGCCGTTGGTGATGGCGGCCTCGGCCTGCGCCTGCTGGTGGGCGGCGTCCTGGTCGGCGTTGCTGACGATGGTCTCGCACTCGGGGCAGACCTCGGCGACCCGCTCGACGAACGCCGGGCGGTCGTGCGACTCGTAGCGCGCCGTCTTGTTCTCCGGCAGCAGGAACGCGATGCGGTAGGTGCCGTCGTCGCCGCGGGCGCCGTCGCCGCTGGTCACAGCCCCGCAGGCGGACGCCCCCACGGCGAGGGCGAGCACGAGGGGCAGTGCGGCGGCGGCGAGACGTCGGCTCATCGGTGGTCCGTGGTGAACCGGTAGCCGGCGCGCGGCTCGGTGACGATCAACTCAGGGCCGTCGTCGCCCTCGAGCTTCGCCCGCAGCCGGCCCACGTAGACGCGGGTGTACTCCGTCTGCGTCTCGTAGCCCGGCCCCCACACCCGCTGCAGCAGCTCGGCGTGCGAGAGCAGCTTACCGGGGTTGGTGGCCAGCTCGCGCAGCAGCGCGTACTCGGTGCGGGTGAGGTGGACCCGC
The DNA here is from genome assembly GCF_014204975.1 of Jiangella mangrovi. Classification (NCBI taxonomy): domain Bacteria; kingdom Bacillati; phylum Actinomycetota; class Actinomycetes; order Jiangellales; family Jiangellaceae; genus Jiangella; species Jiangella mangrovi. The sequence continues at coordinate 82,381 of NZ_JACHMM010000001.1, read as the reverse complement.
CGGCCCGCCTTGGTGACCAGCTGCGCGTCGAAGTCGATGCGCACGTCGCCCACCCGGACCTGGGGTGCGGCGTGGCGCGGCGCGTGCGGCTGCCGGGCCCGGCGCATGGTCGCGTGGATGCGGGCGAGCAGCTCCTCGATGCCGAACGGCTTGGTGAGGTAGTCGTCGGCGCCCAGGTTCAGCGCCTTGACCTTGTCGGTCTCGCCGCGTCGCGCCGACAGCACGATGATGCCGACGTCGGAGCGGTCGCGCACGGCCCAGCACAGGTCGAACCCGTCGCGGCCGGGCAGCATGAGGTCGAGCAGGACGACGTCGGGCGCGGCCTCGTCGAGCAGGCGCAGCAGGTCGGCGCCGTCGTAGGAGACGACGACGCGGTAGCCCCGCGCGGTCAGGTTGGACCGCAGCAGGTCCACGATCATGCGGTCGTCCTCGACGATGAGGACTCCGGGCGCGTCAGCCACGACCCTGTGCCCCCGCCGCGTCGGCGAGCTCGCGGTCGGCGGTGTCGCCGTCGACCGGCTCGATCGGCAGCGTCACGCGGAAGACCGGCCGCGGCCCGGCCAGCAGGTCGCAGTGGCCGCCGTGCGCCTCGGCGATGCCGCGGACGATCGTCAGCCCGAGCCCGGCGCCGTGGCTGCCGTCGCCGCGGACCCGGGGCTCGAAGATCCGCTCGGCCAGCTCCGGCGGGATGCCCTCACCGTCGTCGCTGACCAGGATCTCGACGGCGGACGCGTCGGCGGCCGCCACCGCGGTGACCTGGACCCAGCCGTCGGCGCCGCCGTGGCGGACGGCGTTCTCGAGGAGGTTGACGAACACCTGCTCGAGGCGGTCGTGGTCGGCCCAGATGGACGGCACGCTCGCGGCGACGCTGACCTGGATGCGGTCGCGGTCGGGGACGCAGGCCGCCGCCGCCTCGAGCACGAGCCGCAGATCGGTCCAGTCGCGGCGCAGCCGCAGCAGGCCGGACTCGATGGCGGAGGAGTCGAGGAGGTCGCCGACCAGGCGCTCCATGCGCGCGGACTCGGTGGTGATGGCCGCGAGGAACCGGTCGACGGAGTCGGCGTCCCAGGTGAGGTCGCGCTGCTGCAGCGTGGAGGCGTACCCGTGGATCGCGGTCAGCGGCGTGCGCAGCTCGTGGCTGAGCTGCTGCAGCACCTGGCGCTGCAGCTGCTGGGAACGGCGTGCCGCGGCCGCCTCCTGGCGGGCCCGCTCGAGCACCTCGCGCTCGAGCGCCAGGGCGAGCGAGCGGCGGGCGTCGTCGAGCAGCTCGACGGCGTCGCGGCCGGGCTCGGCGGGGTCGTCCCAGCGGGCCAGCAGCAGCCCGGTGCCGCCGGGGATCGGCAGCCCCGCGATGGCCAGGCCGTCGCCGAGGCGCTGCGGGCGGTCGACGTCGCCGGGCGCGGCCTCGGCGAAGCGGCGCAGGTCGGCGCCGTCGGACTCGAGAGTCTCGTCGATGCCGATGTGCACCCAGCGGGGCTCGCCGCCGGTGATCTCGGTGACGTCGGTGAGCAGCATGCCGGCCGTGCGGGCGCCCAGGCCGCGGCAGAGCGCGAGCAGCGCGGCGGACAGCCCGCCGTCGACGCGGTCGGGTCCGGCCAGGGTCTCGAGCATGGCCCGCAGCGACTCGAGGATCTCGTTGCGGCGGCTGACCTCTTCGATCAGCTGCTCGCGCTCGATGGCACTGGCCGCGTGCCCGGCGTAGAGCGAGACCAGCTCGCGCCGGTCGGCGTCGAGGCGGCCGGCCGACGTGCTGAACCCGGTGATGGTGCCCAGGACGCCGGCCGAGCCGACGATGGGCGCGGACCAGGCGCTGCGCACGCCGGCCTCGGACGCGAGCCGCAGGTACCCCGTCCAGGCCGCCTCGTCGCTGAGGTCGTCGGTGACGACGAGCTGGCCGAGCGAGGCCGCCGTGCCGACCAGGCCGCCGGCCGTGCCGATGGGGAGCAGCTCGGCGTCGTCGGCCAGCGCCGGCGGCACGCCGATGGCGGCGCTGCGGCGCAGCATGGAACCCCGTGGCGTGTGGTCGAGCAGGTGCACGCAGAGCATGTCCTGGTCGAGCGCGGCGGCGGTCGCCGACACGACGAGCGGCAGGGACGCGGCGGGGTCGGCGGCCGAGAGCTGGTCGACCAGGCTCTTGAGGCGGTTCAGCTGCCGCCGGGCCGCGGACTCGGTCTCGATGCCCGACATCAGCGCGGCGATGTCGTCGGAGTGCACCTCGGCCGGCGACGCCTCGGCGACGATGCGGCCGTGCCGGAGCACCACGATGCGGTCGGCCAGCGCGAAGACCTCGTCGAGATCGTGGCTGACCAGCAGGATCGCCCGGCCGGCGTCGCGCAGCTCGCCGAGCACGCGCATGATCTCGGCCCGGCGCAGCACGCTTAGCGAGGCGGTGGGCTCGTCGAGGATGTAGATGTCCGCGTCGGCGGAGAGCGCCCGCGCCAGCGCGACCTCCTGGCGCTGGCCGCGCGAGAGGGTGTCGACGCGGGCGTGCACGTCGGTGAGCTGCGAGCCGAACCGCTCGAGCGTCCGGCGGGCGTCGGCGGCCATGCGTCGCTCGGCCAGCAGCACCCGCGACCGCTCGCGGCCGAGGAAGACGTTCGCCACGACGTCGAGGTCGTCGCACAGGCCGAGGTCCTGCCAGACGACGGCGACCGGCCGGCTGACGTCGACCTGGCCCTCGTCGATGTCGATGTCGCCGGCCAGGCAGCGGACCAGCGTGGACTTGCCGGCGCCGTTCTCGCCCACGACGGCGACGATCTCGCCGCCGCGCAGCTCGAAGCTGACGCCGTCGAGCGCCCGCAGCCGCCCGTAGCGCTTGGTGACGCCGCGCATCACCAGCATGGGCGCGGCCGTGCCGCGGCGGCCGTCGCCGTCGGTCATGCCCCCCATCTTGACCGACGGCGACCCGATCGTGCCATCGCGCACGCTGGTCAGGTGGCCAGGAGTGCCCGAACCGTGTCCTCCAGCGGGGTGACCGGGCGGCCGAGCAGCCGCTCGAGGTCGGTCGTCGGCGCGCCGAACTGCGGCAGCCGCAGCAGCGGCAGGATGAACGCCATGGGGCCGGCGTCGTCGTCGGAGATCTCGCGGTGGATGACGGGGGTGCCGGACGCCTCGCTCAGCGCCTGCGCCAGCTCCGGGTAGGTCCAGCCCGGGCCGCGCAGCTCGTAGACCGCGCCCTCGTGCCCGTCGCCGGTCAGCACGGCGCTCGCCGCCAGCGCGAGGTCGGCGTACGGCGCCGTCACCAGCGGATGCTCGATGCGCGGGGCGGCCAGCTCGCCGGCGGCGGTGGCGGCGGCGAGCAGCTCGGGCCGGACCAGCTCCTCGGTGTAGAACGTGTTGCGCAGGAACGTGTGGGAGAGCCCGGCGTCGCCGATGGCCCGCTCCGTCGCCGTGTGGTCGGCCAGGAAGCTCTGCGCGTCCTCGGCGGTGATGGCGCTGGTGTAGACGACGTGGCCGACGGAGGCCTTCGCGGCGGCGTCGACGACGTGGGTGTGCTGGCGGGCCCGCACGCCCGGGGTGGTGTCCGACGCCGAGACGAACAGCAGCCGGTCGGCACCGGCGAACGCGCGCTCGAGGCTCGCGGGGTCGTTGTAGTCGGCCCGGCGCACCCCGACGCCGCGGTCCGCGAACGGCTTCGCCTTCTCGGGGTGGCGCGCGACGACGGCGACCTCGGCGGCCGGCACCCTCGTGAGCAGGTCCTCGACCACGACGGGCCCGAACCGCCCGGTCGCCCCGGTCAGCACGATCATGTCTGTCTCCCTTTCGCTGGGTCTGTTCCCACAACGAAAGCGACGTTACGCTGGAGGCTCACCTGCGGAAAGTACGTACCTTCAGGTAACTAAGGGAGGCCGATGTGAGCGTCGAGGTCAGCGCCGGTCTACAGGCGCTCGATGGTGACGTGTTCGACACGAACTGCCCGTCGCGGGGCGTGCTCGACCACGTCACGAGCCGCTGGGGCGTCCTCGTGCTGGCGGCCCTGGTGGAGCGGCCCATGCGTTTCAGCGAGCTGCACCGCCGCATCGGCGGGGTCAGCCAGAAGATGCTCGCGCAGACGCTGCGCGCCCTGGCGGCCGACGGGTTCGTCGACCGCCTGGTCACGCCGGCCGCGCCGCCGCAGGTGACCTACCGGCTGACGGCGCTCGGCGACCAAGTGGCCGGCCACGTCGTCGGGCTGGTGGGCTGGATCGAGCGGCACCTGCCCGACATCCTGGCCGCGCGTGAGGCGGAGCCGGTGGGTTCCTAGTCCTTCTCGTCCTCGTCCTCGGCGGCGGTGTCCTCGGCGGAGGGGTTGCCCGGCGACGGCGTCTCGGGCGGCACCGGGGGCGTCGTCGGGTTGCCGGGCGACTGCGTGCCGGACTCGTCCGGAGACTTCGTGGGGTTGCCCGGCGACCCGGTGCCGGGTGCGTATGGCGGCGACGTCGGGTTGCCCGGCGACTGCGTGCCTTCGTGTTCGCTCATGGGTGTTCCCCCTTTCGCCCCGCCGGTACCCCGACGGCACCGGTCGAAACGCCCCGGCCAGCCCTCCAACCCCAGAATGATCACGTTCACCACGAAATCCCGTGCCGCACTACGCCTACAGGGGTGTTGGCGCTCGGACAATCGTGGTGGTGTGCGCGGCAACCGCTTTCCTGTCGTCCAGGTAGGCCCCTCATGAGGACTTCCCGAGCCTCAACACGATTGCACGCGTAGTGCGGCACGGGATTTCGTGGTGAACGTGATCATTTCAGAGGGGGCCGCGGCGTTCCTGGTCGCGGAAGCGGCTGGGCGGCATGCCGACCCGGCGGGTGAAGATGCGCGTGAAGTAGCCGGGGTCGTCGTAGCCGGTGCGGGCGGCGACGGCGACGACGGGCAGGTCGGTGGTGGCCAGCAGCTCCTTCGCCCGCGTGAGCCGGGCCCGCAGCACGAACTCCTTGGGGCTGCAGCCGGCCGCCCGCCGGGTCGTCTCGCGCAGCGCCGTCTCGGTCATGCCGAGCGTCCGGGCGTGGGCCGCGACGGTCACCGGGAGGCAGGCGTCGCGCAGCAGCACGGCCAGCACGGGAGCATCCAGAACGGGGTCGGGGACGGCCGCGCGGCGGGTGGCGAGGATCAGCTGGTGCAGCGCGGCCGCCGCGAGCACGTCGGTCGAGGGGTCGTCGGGGCGGCAGGCGCGGGCCAGCGCGCCGAACGCCACGTCGAGTGCGGCGGTGTCGGCGACGGTGCTCACCGGCTCGTCGCGAGGGACGTAGCCCAGATCCTGGTAGGCGCGGGCGGCCGGGCCGTCGAACAGTGCCCACCACTCGTTCCAGCCGCCGGCGTCCGGGCCGTAGCCGTGCTCGACGCCGGGGAGCAGCCAGAACAGGGTCGGCGCGACGAGCTCCAGCTCGCGCTCACCCCACCGCAGCCGCCCGGTGCCGCGGGACAGGAACACGACGGCGTAGCAGTCCAGCGTGCGGGCGGGCAGCGTCGCCACGCGCCCGGCCGTCGTGCCCACGCCGAGGCAGACCAGGCCGAGCCGCCGGTGCCGCGAGTCGGGTGTGAGGTACCGCGTCCACGATGCGACGCCGTTCATGACTCCAGAGCGTAGAGCTCCGTCGCCGTCGCGCCCGTCACCTGTGCCAGTTCGGCGGCCGGGAGCGGCCCGAGCAGCCGGCGCAGGGTCTCGGCGGGCGCCGGGTACGGCTCGACGTCGAGGACGTGCGGGAAGTCGGTGCCCCAGAGCAGACGCGCCGGGCCGAACGCCCACCAGCAGGCCCGGACCAGCGGCGCCAGGTCGGCGTACGGCGGGCCGGTCGCGGACAGCGCGTACAGCCCGGACACCTTGACCCACACGTTCGGCAGCCGCGCCAACGCCGTCAACGCGGCCAGGCCGTCCGCATCCGAGGCGCGGCACCGGCCGAGGTGGTCGACGACGACGCGGACTTCCGGATACCGGGCCGCGAGGGCGGCCACCGACGTCAGCTCCGACGGCTCGACCAGCAGCCCCACGACGAGCCCGAGGTCCGCCGCGGCCCGCCAGATCGCCGCGTCGTCCGACGGCCCGACGAGCCGGAGGCCGCGGTACCCGGGCACCGTCGCGACCAGCTCCCGTACGGCATCGGCCGCCCCCGGGCCGGGCGAGGCCAGGCAGACCCCGGCGACCCGGCCGGGCGAGGCGGCCAGCACCGACGACAGGTACGTGTGGTCCGTCCCGTACACCCGCGACTGCACCAGGACGGCGGCATCGACGCCGGCCGCGTCCATGAAGCCCAGCAGCTCCGACGAAGGCCGCGCCGACGACGGCGACGGCACTCCGTCGGCCGGGGCATAGGGGCCGGCCGACCAGACGTGGGCGTGCGCGTCGACGATCATGGCGCCGGCAGCACCAGCCGGCCGCGGTCGGCCGCCAGCCGACCGCCCTGGAAGACGAGGTGCGGCCGTTCCAGCGACGAGAGGTCGGTGACGAGGTCGCCGTCGAGCACCACGAGGTCGGCGACCGAGCCGGGCGTCAGCGTGCCGTAGTCCGGGCCCAGCTCCAGCGCCGACGCGGCCAGTCCGCCGGCCCGCCACACGACGTCCTCGGCGGGCAGGCTCCAGAGCTTCGCGGCGGCGGCGAGCAGCCCGGGGAACTCGCGCACCCGCGGGCCGTGCTCGTCGCTGGTGAAGAACGCGCGCCTGGCCAGGCCCAGCCGGGTGAGCAGCTCCCAGCGGTCGACGGGGAGGTCGGGCCGGTCGTCGAGGTCGCCGTCGTAGTCGGCCAGCGGCACCATGGCGGCGGGCAGGTTGAGGTCGACGTAGGCGCCGCGGGCGACCAGGTCGGCGGCGACGTCGGGGTCGGCGTCGATGTGGCCGGACTCGGCGGCCAGGAAGTTGGCGTGCGCGATGATCCGGACCCCGGCGGCGACGGCGTTGCGGATGCCCTCGGTGGCGTTGCAGTGGGCGACGACGTGCAGCCCGAACCGCTCGGCCTCGGCGACGGCCGCGGCCAGCTCATCGACGGTGTACTGGGCCCGGTGCCGGTTGGAGTGCGGGTCGGACGAGCCGCCGGTCGCGACGATTTTGACGGCGTCGGGCCGCCGGTGCGCAAGCCGCCGGATCGCCAGGCGCAGCTCGTGCGCGGTGTCGGCGGTGACGCCCAGGTAGTCGGCGTGCCCGCCCGTGGTCGTGAGCAGCGGCCCGCAGGCCAGCAGCCGCGCGCCGGCGACCAGCCCGGTGTCGAGCAGCCGGCGCAGCTCGAGCGTGACCCCGCCCGCGGCGCCGGCGTCGCGCAGTGTCGTGACGCCTGCGGCCAGCGCCACCTGCACCGACGCCAGCCCGAGCGCGGCGTGCTGCGACGGCACCTGCGAGGCGACGTCCCAGCCGGGATCGCCGGCACGGGTCTGGGTGACGTGCACGTGCCCGTCGATCAGGCCCGGGATCAGGGTCTGGCCGCGGCAGTCCCACTGCTGGGCGTCGCGGGCGCCCGGCAGCACGGACACCTCCGAGGCGCGCCCGGCCGCCACGACGCGTCCCGACTCGACCAGCACGGCGGCGTCGAGGACCGGCCGGGAGCCGGTGCCGTCGACGAGCCGTCCGGCGCGGAAGAGGTGTGCCGTCATCGGGCCGACACGGTACCGGACCGGCGCCGGACGGCGTCGAGCACGGCCTCGGGCTGGGCGAACAGCGCGGGCAGCCCGCCGGTGTGCACGAACACCGGCGTCCGGTCCGCCGCGATCGACCCGTCCCTGATCAGCCGGAGCAGCCCGGCCATGCCCTTGGCGGTGTAGACGGGGTCCAGCAGCAGCGCGTCGGCGCGGGCGCACAGGGCGATGGCGTCCCACGCGGCCTCGCTGGCGATGCCGTAGCCGGGCGGGCCCTCGTCGATGATCGCGAAGTCGCCCGGCCGCAGCGGACTCGACAGCCCGACCATCGCGGCGGCGTCGCGGGCCAGCGTCGCCAGCCGCTCCGGCACGGTCGTCGCGTCGTCGCCCACCCACGGCCGGCAGGTGACGCCGGTGACCTGCCAGTCCAGCCCGAGCAGGGTGGCGGCGAGCTGCAGCCCGGCGGTCACCGACCCCTCGGAGGTGGCGACGACGGCGGCCCGCTCGACCCCGCGCGCGGCCAGCTGGCCGGCCAGCTCCGCGGCGCAGGCGAGGTAGGCGAGCAGGCCGAGCGGGTGCACCGACGAGTGCAGCACGTAGGGCTTCCGGCCGGCGGCCCGCAGCTCCTCGGCCAGCTCGTCCATGAACGCCGACGCCGCGAACCGGTCGGTCATGAACGGGTCGCCGTCGAACCAGCGGATGTCGGCGCCGACCAGCTCGGTGATCAGCCGGTTCCCGCTGGGGCCGGGGTCGGACGCGCCGGTGCGCAGGACGATGACGGGGTCCAGGCCGGCCTTGCGGGCGGCCGCCGCGCACAGCCGGGCGTGGTTGGACTGCGCCGCGCCGCCGCCCCCGACGAACACGTCGCAGCCCTGCTCGACGGCGGCGCCGGTGAAGTACTCGAGCATGCGCACCTTGTTGCCGCCGAACGCGAGCCCGGTCAGGTCGTCGCGCTTGACCAGGATCGACGGCAGGCCCAGCGCGGCGGCGAGCCCGGGCAGCTCCTGCAGCGGCGTGGGCGTGACCGCGAGCGGGACGCGCGGCAGCCGGTCGAGGGCGGCGGTGAGGTCGGCGGTGGTGATCACGGGGTGATGCCTTCCCTGTCGGTGACGATGACGTCGGCGTCGGAAGCGGCCCAGACCAGCTTCACCGACCGCTGCGGGGTCACGTACTCCAGCGCGTACTCGCCCGATCGCGGCGAGCCGTGCACGTGCACGTCGCCGGTGAGCAGCACCGGGCGCAGCTCCTTGTACAGGGCGACGGCGTCAGCTGCGGCCTTGCGCCGGGCGGCGTCCCAGGTGCCGAGGTCGGCGCCGAAGCCCAGCACACCGGCCATCGACGTGACCAGCCGGAACCCGTCGGACACGGGCTCCGGGAACCGCGACCCGGGCAGGTCGGTGACCCAGCCGCTCATGAGGTGCGCCCCGAACGCTCGGAGGAAGCCGTCCTGGATGACCAGCCGGTCGCGCGGCCCGGTCTCGTCGCTGGTCCACACGACGTCGGCCAGCTCCGCGACCGCCGTATCCACCCGCCCGCCCCCACCCGCGCAGGCCTCCACCGTCACGTGCGGGAACTCGTCGCGCAGCAGCCGCAGCAGGCCGTAGTAGCCCTCGGTGTGCGCGACCGACCACTCCGAGTCCGCCGGACCGGGGTCGGTGATGGGCCGGTTGAGGTCCCACTTGAGGTAGGTGATCGGCAGCTCGGTCAGCAGCCGCCGCAGCACGCCCGCCAGATGCGAGCGCACCGCCGTCAGCCCGAGGTTCAGCACCGTCTGGTGCCGCATGGTGACCAGCGGCCGGTCGCCGACTCGATACACCCAGTCCGGGTGCGCGCGGTAGAGGTCGCTGTCGAGGTTGACCCCCTCCAGCTCGACCCAGAGCCCGAACCGCATGCCGAGCTCCGTCACGGCCGTCGCCAGCGGCAACAGGCCGTCCGGGAACGCGTCGCGCCGCACCGTCCAGTCGCCCAGCCCGGACCGGTCCGACGAGCGGGTGCCGAACCAGCCGTCGTCGATGACGAACGCCTCGACGCCCAGCTCCGCCGCGGTTCGCGCCAGCTCCAGCTGGTGGTCCGCACGCAGGTCGAACCGAGTCGCGAACCAGGAGTTGTAGACGATGGGGCGGTGGTACGGATCGGTGGCGCGCGGGTTCACCAGCCGCTGGTGCCGGTGCCACGCGCGCGCCACGCCCCACTCGCCGTCGGGGCTCCACACGCCCCACGACCGCGGGGTGGTGAAGGTCCGGCCGGGCGTGAGCCGGACCGTCGTCGTCTCGTCGTCGATGCCGGCCGACACCCGCAGCAGCCCGCCCGGGTCGGCCTCGGCGGCGATGGTCCACGAGCCGCTCCACGCCAGCTGGACGCCGAACGCGTCGGCCCGCCCGGGGACGGTGACGGTCATGGCGGGGGCGTGCAGGTGCCCGGTGACGCCGTACCGGCTGCCGATCTGCAGCACGCCCTGCCGCAGCGGTACGGCCTCGGGGCCGAACTCGTGGCTCCACGACCCGGCCGGGTAGTGCAGTACCGCGCCGTCGGGGGCGTGCACGGACCACGCCGCGCTGAGCACCCGGCCCAGGCGCACCTCGTGGTCCGTGCTGACGTTGCGGACGTCGACCCACCGCTCCACGACGTCGGAATCCGGCCGCACGAGCACGTGCTGGACCAGCTCGAGCCGCCCGGTGTCGTCGCGGAACAGCACCGCCAGCTCCGTCGCCGACTGCTCGTGCGAGACGTACGTCCAGACCGCGCCGCTCAGCCCGTCGTCGTGCTCGACCAGCAGCTCGCTGCGGTGCACGTGCCGGGTGCCGTTGGAGGCGTACTCCAGCGGCGCGAGGTCGGCCGGCGTCTCGTACGAGTACCGGATGGCCGGCTTGGGCCACGGCCCGGTCGCGCCGCCGGCCGCGCCCCAGTACTCGAGCGCGAGGGCCTGCGGCGAGCCGGTCTCGCCGAACAGCCCGACGACGTACTCCGAGGTCGCGGTGCGGAGGGTCCAGTGCACGTCAGAGGCCTCCGGCGACGGGTCCGAAGCTCCGCCCGGACAGCGGGACGGGGTTGCCCTGCAGGTCCTGCTGGCGGTGCGGCAGGTCGTACGACGGGGCGGAGTGGTAGCCGGCCGACGTGGGCAGCAGCCGGCCGGTGATGATCCGGGCGGTCGCCGCCAGTGTCGCGGCGCCGTCCGGCGTGCCGCGCACGGCCCGGTAGGTGAACGTGTTCTCGTCGATGACGTCCTCGACGAAGAACGCGCCCTCGAGGCCCTTGGCCGGCGCCGTCACGCCGCTGACGATGACCTTGCCGCCGGAGCGCAGCCCGTGCCCGCCGGACACCGTCACCGTCGCGAACCCGTCCGCGACGGACAGCGCGGTGATCCCCGGCTCCGCGAAGGCCTCCTGCACGTCGACGGCGTCGGTGTCGGCGACGTTGCCGGGACCGCCGAGGCGCCCGCCGGTGTCGGCGGCGAGGTCACCGGGCGCACCCGGAGCGGCCGCGGACACCTGCGCCGCCGTGTAGTTGCGCTGCACCCCGTTGGCGTACACCGCGACCAGCCGCTGCGACGAGTTGGCCCGCTGCGCCCAGTGGTTGACGTCCAGCGGCTCCGGCACGACGTCGCCGAACACCGTCGGGAACGTGGCGCCGGGCGTCGCGACGTCGGCCTCGATGCGCAACAGCTCGCTCTTGCCGGCCAGCGTGCAGCCACGCAGCCGAGTCAGCCGGGCGAAGTAGCGCATGACCAGCCCGGTGAGGTCGGCCGTCAGGGGCGGCTGCGACGCCGTCGGCACCAGGAACGTCGAGAAGCTGCGGGTGTTCGCGGTGCCGTTGATGGCGTACCAGCCGTCGCGGACCCGCCAGGTGCCGTTGAACGCGGCCGACGGCCCGGTCAGCCCGCCGAACTGGAACGACGCGCCCGGGCCGAGGTAGACCTCGGTGCCGTCCCATTGCACCGTCGCGAGCACGTGCTCGACGCCGTCGACGACCTCGGTCACCGAGGGGTCGACGGTGAGCGCCTTGGCGCTGGCCGCCAGCGTCGAGTTGCCGCGGAACGACATGCCGCGGACGGTACTGGTCGTGCTCGACCCGTGGAAGGCACAGTGGGTGAACGCGTGGTCGCCGGTGATGGCCAGGAACGGCAGCGTCTGCGCCGGGCCGGAGTCGTTGTAGAACAGGTCGAACGCGAACGAGTGCGGCTGGCCGTTGTAGTGGGTGAGCACCACGCCGCCCGCGGTCTGCGTCTTGCCGTACCACATGGTCCGCTCCGACGTGACTCGCGGCCGGAACTCCTGCACGTCCATGACCTGCTTGGTCGTCATGACGTTCGACACCGCGCAGCTCTGGAACGTGATGGCGCGCGAGTGGCCCTGGATGGTGATGGCCGGGCCCTGCTTGGCCGACGGCTGTGGGGTGTCCTGCCAGATCCAGGTGTCGACGAAGGTGACGTCGGCGCTCTTGACGTCGACGACGTTCGCCCAGGCGCCCCGGCTCAGGCGGCTGCGGCCGGGCTTGGTGCCGACGACGCGCACGTGCGAGTCCGGGTGGACGTTGCCGCCCAGCTGCATGACGTCCTGGCCCGCGTTGTCCAGCTCGCAGTCGGTCAGGGTGACGTCCATCAGCTCGTACCGGCTGCCCAGCAGCGCCGTGTACGCCGTCGCCGGGTTCGCCGTGGCGTACACGTAGAGGGTGTCGCCGTCGACGAACCAGTCCTCGGGGCCGGTCACGTCCGCGAGGCTCGGCTGCGGGGCGACGTAGCGGCGCGACGGGAAGTCCATCCAGTCGCGGATCAGGTGGTTGCCGGCGGGCGAGCCGAGCGCCGTCAGGTCGCGCCGCCACACGCCGCCGCCGAGGTCGGTCCAGTCGGTCGTCACCCCGCGGACGCTGGTGAACCCGGAGCCGGCGATGAGCAGGCAGTGCTCGCCGTTGATCAGGCTGGACCCGCCGTCGAGGCTGCGCACGCGGGTCAGCTTGTAGGTGCCGCCGTAGTTGAGCTGGATGTTCGTGGCGGCGCAGAACTGGGCGGTGACGTCGATGAGCGTGGCGCTCGCGCGCAGCTGGATGTTGCGGCGGGCGCCGCGGATCACCAGGTTGCGGACGGTGAGCCCGGCGGCCGACGGCGCGTCGCGGGGGTCGTCGGGCGGCCCGGTGTAGAGGCCGATGTCGAACCGCGGGCCGAGGCTCTGCGGCACGTACTGCAGGTCGTCGTAGGTCTCGGCCGGGTTGCCGGCGGAGTGGACGTAGAGCGTGCTGGTGGCGATGGTGAAGGCGTAGTCGCCGGGCGCGACGACCTCGGCGACGGTGGGCCGGATGTAGTTGCCGGCCGCCCCGTTCAGCACCAGCATGAACCCGCTCCAGCCGCCGGCCGGCGTGGGGAGGGTGCGGAACCAGCGGTCGGCGGTGCCGTCCCGGGTCCAGTCGGCGGGCGTGCCGAGGCAGCCGGCCAGCAGGTCGATGACGGGGTCCGGGCCGCGGCCGTACGCCTTCACCGTCGTGCCGGCCGCCTTGCCGGTGAGGTCGAGCGGGGTATGGAAAACACTGTGACGCTTCAGATTCAGGGTGTCGCCGGCGCGCATCGCGGCGACGGCGGCGGGCAGCGTCGCGAACGGCTGCTGCAGGTTGCCCGAGCCGCTGTCGTCGCCGTCGGCGCTGTCGACGAAGTACGACCGCGGGTTCGGGGTGGTGGTGGCGACGGCGGGGACGCGGCCGGCGAGCGGCGCGACCGCGACCGCGCCGAGGCCGGAGCGCAGGACCGTGCGGCGGGAGAGAACCATCGAGGTCTCCTTCGGAGGATTCAGTCGACGACGGGGCCGAAGCTGCGGCCGGTCGCGGGGACGGTGATGCCCTGCAGGTCCTTCTGGCCGGCGGGCAGGGAGTAGCTGGGGGCGCTGCGCCAGCCCGCCGACGTCGACAGCGGCTTGCCGGAGAGCATCTTGGCCGCGCTCAGCGTGGCCGCGCCGTCGGGGACGCCGCGCACGGTGCGGTAGGTGAACGTGCTGGGGTCGATCACCTGCTCGACGTAGAACGCGCCCTCGAGGCCGGTGGCCGGCGCCGTCACGCCGCGGATGATGACCTTCTTGCCGCGGACCAGGCCGTGCCCGGGCGCGGTGACGGTGGCGACCTCGTTGCTGACGGTGATGGCGGTGACGTCCGGCTCGGCGAACGCCTCCTGGACGTCGGCGGTGTCGGTGTCGGCGCGGTTGCCGGTGCCGCCCCACTTGCCGCCGGTGGCGGTGTCGAGGGTGCCGTCGGTGATGACCTGGGCGGCGGTGTAGCTGACGGTCCCGCTCCCGTTGCCCAGGGTGACCAGGCGCTGCGTGGAGTTGCCCCGCTGCGCCCAGTAGTTCTCGTCGAGCGCGTTCGGGACCATGTCGTCCCAGTCGATCGGGAACGCCGCGTTGGCGGTGCCGACCTGGGCGTCCATGCGGATGATCTCGGTCTTGCCCGAGAACGTGCAGCCGCGCAGCTGGTTCAGCCGGGCGAAGTAGCGCATGACCAGGCCGGTGAGGTTCGCCGTCGTGGGCGGGGCGGACGCCGTCGGCACCAGGAAGGTCGAGAAGCTGCGGGTGTTGGACGTACCGTTGATCGCGTACCAGGCGTCGCGGACCCGCCAGGTGCCGTTGAACGCCTTGGAGGGGCTGGTGGGGTCCAGCCCGCTGATCAGGAACGACGCGTTCGGGCCGAGGTAGATCTCGGTGCCGTCCCACTGGATGGTGGCCAGGTTGTAGGTGACGCCGCCCTCGGTGATGACGGTGGACGTGTCACAGGTGAGCGCCGTGAGGTTGGTGGCGAACGTCGAGTTGCCGCGGTAGTGCATGGCCCGGACGGTGCTCGACATGCTGTTGGAGTGGAACCCGCAGTGCGTGAACAGGTGGTCGCCGGAGATCGCGACGACCGGCAGCCCCTGCCCGGCGCGCGCGTCGTTGTAGAACAGGTCGAACGTGTAGCTGTGCGGCTGGCCGTTGTAGTGGCTGAGCACGACGCCGGTGCCGTTGGTGTTCTTCGAGTACCACATGGTGCTCTGCGAGGTGATCTTCGGGACGAACTCCTGCACGTCCATGGTCGGCTTGCCGGTCAGCATGTTCGAGACCGTGCAGCTGGTGAAGTCGACGTCGCGGGTGTGGCCCTGGATCGTGACGGTCGGCCCGATCCGGTTCGACGGACCCGGCGTGTCCTGCCAGATCCAGGTGTTGCTGAACGTGACGTTGCCGCTCTTGATGTCGACGGCGTTCTCGAGGCCGCGGCTGATCCGGCTCAGACCGGGGACGGTGGCGCCGACGGTGACCTGCGAGTTCGGGTGCACGTTGCCGCCGAGCTGGAACGCGTCCTCGCCGGCGTAGTCGAACTCGCAGTCGCTGAGGTTGGCGTTGATCAGCTCGTACCGGCCGCCGAGCAGGACGGTGTACGCCGAGGCCGGGTTCGACGGCGCGTAGACGGTGAGCACGTTCGTCGCGGACAGGTGCCAGTCCTCCGGACCGGTGACCGCCCCCGCCGAGGTCTGCGGCGGCGTGAACCGGCGGGACGGGAAGTCCATCCAGTCGCGGACGAGGTGCGCCCCGGCCGGAGAGCCGAGGCCCGAGATGTCCCGCTGCCAGCGGTTGCTGCCCAGGCTGGTCCAGTCGGCGACGACGCCCTTGACGTTGGTCGACCCGGACCCCGCGAACAGGATCGTGTGCTCGCCGCTGACCAGCCCGGACCCGGCGTCGTAGGCACGCACGCGGGTCAGCGTGTAGGTGCCGCCGTAGGAGATGGTGATGCCGGTGCTGGCGGAGAACTGCGACACGACGTCGGTGAGGGTCGCGCTGGCGCGCAGCTGGATGTTGCGCCGCGCGCCGCGGACCACCAGGTTGCTGACGCTGCAGCCGGCCGCCGCCGTGGCGTTGCGCGGGTCGTCGGGCGGGCCCATGAACAGCCCGATGTCCATGCGCCCGCCGGCCGTCTGCGGCGGGTACTGCAGCGTGCTGAACGCCGACGCCGGGTTGGTGGCCGACTGCACGTAGAGCGTGCTGGTCGTCGTGTTGAAGTGGTAGTCGCCGGGCGCGGTGACGGCGGCCGCGCTGGTCTTGATGTAGTTGCCGGCCTTGCCGTTGATGACCAGCAGGAAGCCGCCCCAGCCGCCGCTCGGGGCGGGCAGGGTGCGGAACCAGCGGGCGGCCGTGCCGTCCTGGGTCCAGTCGCCGGTCGCGCCCTTCGCGTTGGCGAGCAGGTCGATCACCGGGTCGTTGCCGCTGCCGTACGCCTGCACCGTCGTGCCGGCGGCCTTGTTCGTGAGGTCGAGGCGCTCGGTGAAGACGCTGCCGCGGCGCAGGTTCAGCGTGTCTCCGGCGGCCATCACGAGGAGTGCCTTGCCCAGGGTCTTGAACGGGGCGCCGCTGCTGGTGCCGGCGTTGGTGTCGAACCCGTTCTGGCTGTCGACGAACCAGGAGGTGGCGAGCAGCCCGGCTGAGGCGCGCAGGCGTCGGTCGAGGGGGAGGATGGCGGCGGCGCCCAGGCCGGTGGCGAGCACGGTGCGACGGGTCGGTTCCATGGCAGCTCCTTCGATGACGGCGGTGTCTCGGCTGCTGATCAGGGGAGATGGACCTCCACGGCCACGGGGAGGTCGAGGACGTGCGGGCCGGCGTGGACGGTGAACGTGCCGGGCTCGGTCGCCCAGCCGTCCGCGGTCCAGTGGGCGAACGCACGGGCGTCGAGCCGGACGGTGACGTCGCGCGTCTCGCCGGCCTCGGCGCGGACGACGGCGTGCCCGGCCAGCCAGCGCACCGGCCGGTCGACGGCGCTCTCGGTGCGGGACAGGTAGAGCTGGACGACGTGCTTGCCGGCGCGCGGGCCGATGTTCGTGACGCCCATGGTGACGTCGACGCCGTCGTCGACGACGGTGGCGGACGCCTCGCCGAGCGACCAGGTCGTGTAACCGAGGCCGGAGCCGAACGGCAGCGCCGGGGTGGCGCCGGCGCGCAGCCAGGCGCGGTAGCCCACGTGGACGCCCTCGTCGTAGGCGAGCGTGCCGTCGACCGGCGTCGTCGACAGCACCGGCACGTCGGCCTGCGCCGCGGGCCAGCTGGTGGGGAGCCGGCCGCCGGGCTCGCGGACTCCCAGCAGCACGTCGGCCAGCGCGTGGCCGAACTCCTGCCCGCCGAACCAGGTCAGCAGCACCGCGGCGACCTCGTCGCGCCAGGGCAGCAGCACGGGGGAGCCCGCGTTCACCACGACGACCGTGCGCGGGTTGACCGCCGCGACCGCCCGGACCAGCTCGTCCTGCCCGGCCGGCAGGTCCAGCGACGTGCGGTCGATGGTCTCGCGCTCGAGCCGCGGGCTGGTGCCGACGACGACCAGCGCGGCATCGGCCGCCCGCGCCGCCTCGACCGCGGCCGCCAGCTCGTCCGCCGGCTCCGCAGTTCCGAGGTCGGTGCCGAGGATCAGCCAGAACGCCGGCTTCAGCTCGCTCGGGTCCGGCAGTTCGACGTCCACCACCAGCTCGACCTCGCGGCCGGCCGTGAGTGAGACCGGGGCCGACGCCGACGGCGGCATGGCCAGGCCGTCGGGCAGTTCGAGCGTCTCGTTCAGCACCGTCGCGCCGTCCACCCGCAACCGGACGCCGCGCACCGCGCACACGCCGAGGTGCGCCGTCGCCGTCGTCGCCGGGAGGTACCGAGTGACCAGCCGCACCGACGCGCCCTGCGGCGGGAGGTCGCGGATGAGGTGGCTGATGTCGGCCGATGTCCTCAACTCGCTGCGGACCACGGCACCGGTGTCGTCGCGGATCTCGACCCGCAGGCCCGGCTCGCCGGACTCCGGGTCGCTCAACCGGTCCAGCGGCAGCGGCGTGATGCGGTCCTGCGCCAGCACACCCAGCGACCACGTGACATCGACGCCCGGCAGCGCGGCCCGCAGCCCGTCCAGCGGCGACACGACGCGCGGCGGCAGCACCAGGGCACTGCCCCCGCCCTGCGTGCTCGGGGCCAGGCCGTGGTGCCCGACGACGGCGACGGAGCGCAGCGCGGCGGGGTCCCAGGGCAGCTCGCCGCCCGGGTTGCGCACGAGCACCGTGCTCTCGGCCGCGACCTCGCGGGCGAGCGCGGCGCCGTCGGGTGCCGTCGGAATCGCGGCGGGGTCGACGGCGGGCGCGAAGCCGTCCAGCGCCCCGGCGCGGGCGGCCAGCCGGAGCAGCCGCAGCACCTTCTCGTCGATCGCCTCCTCGGGCACCGAACCGGCGCGGACGGCGTCGACCAGCGCCTGACCCCAGTAGCCGTCCGGCCCGGGCATCTGCAGGTCGGTGCGGGCCCGTGCCGACGCCTCGGTCGAGTACACCCCGGACCAGTCCGACACGACGACGCCGTCGAACCCCCATTCGTCACACAGAGGCGACGCCAGCAGCGGGTTCTCCGTCATCGGGGCGCCGTTGACGCCGTTGTAGGCGGCCATGACCAGCCACGGCCTCTCGTCGACGACGGTGCGCTCGAACGCGGCCAGGTACAGCTCGCGCAGCGCCCGGCCGGACACGACGACGTCGGCGGTGCGCCGCTCGGTCTCGAAGTCGTTGCCGACGTAGTGCTTGGGGCACGCGCCGACACCCCCGGACTGCACGCCGCGCACGTACGCCGCGGCCAGGTCCGACGTCAGCAGCGCGTCCTCGGAGTAGGCCTCGAAGTGCCGGCCGCCGAGCGGGCTGCGGTGCAGGTTCACCGTCGGGCCGAGCACGACGTGCACGCCCTTGCGCCGCGCCTCGGCCGCCAGCACCGCGCCGAACCGGTACGCCACGTCGGCGTCCCAGGTGGCGGCGAGTGCCGTCGCCGACGGGAGGTTGAGGCTGGGGTCGCGCTCGTCCCAGGTCTCGCCGCGCACGCCGCACGGGCCGTCGGACACGACGACCCGACCCAACCCGATGGCCGGCTCCGGGTGCGTGCTCCACAGGTCCGCGCCGGTGAGCAGGCGGACCTTCTGCTCCAGGCTCAGCTTCCCGACCAGCGGGAGCAGGACGTCATCGGCGGGGGTCATCGGTTCCTCCACGAGGTGACGAGCTCGGCGACGGGCTCGGGCCGGCCGCTGCGGGCGGACGCGATGGCCTGCAGCACCGTGAGGGTGGCGAACAGGCCGTCGACGTGGTCGATGGGCGGCGGGGTTCCGTCGCGCAGGCTCTGCAGGAAGTCTCGGCTCTCCTCGAGGAAGCCGGGCTCGCCGCCGCGGAACACCTGGGGCTCCTGGCCGGCGCGGGCGTAGGTGAGCGTGGTGAGCCGGTCGGTCAGCGTCACCGAGGCGTCCTCGGCGAACAGCTGCAGGAACATCTTGCTGGTCAGCGGCGGCCTGCTGGCGTCGCCCTGCACCCAGCTGCCGGCCGCGCCGCCGTCGAAGCGCACCGTCGCCGTCAGGTTGTCGACCACACCGGACGGCTGGTAGTAGTTCCCGCCCGCCGCGTACACCTCGAGCGGGTCCCGTCCGGACACGAAGCGCAGCAGGTCGGCGGAGTGGCAGCCCTGGCTGAGCACGTTGCCGCCGCCGGTGACGGGGTCGTTGGTCCAGGCGCCGGCCGGCCAGCGGTCGTCCATCATCTGCATCGTCACGACGATGGGGTCCGGGATCAGCTCCCTGGCCTTGCGGACCATGTCGGTGTAGCGCACCTTGAAGCCGACCATGAGCCGCAGGCCGGTCCGCTCGACCGCCTCGCCCACCCGGCGGCAGTCGTCCACCGTCAGCGCCAGCGGCTTCTCGACCAGCACGTGCTTGCCCGCCTCGAGCGCGCGGACGCACAGGTCGGCGTGCGAGTCGTGCTGTGTGGCGATGTAGACGACGTCGACCGACCCGTCGGCGAAGACCTTCTCGGGATCGGCGGTGGCGTACTCGCCGCCGAACTCGCGCGCAAGCTCCTGGGCGCGCTCCTCGGCGACGTCGCAGAACGCGATCGTCTCGACGTCGTCGAGCTGGGCGAGGCAGCCGGCATGGACCCGGCCGAACGCGCCGCAGCCGACGATGGCCGCTCTGAACGACATGGTGTGACCTTCCGGGATGGGGCGGGATCTAGCCCTTGACGCTGCCGAGGGTGATGCCCTTGACGAAGTAGCGCTGCAGGAACGGGTAGACCGCGAGGACCGGCAGCGCGGCGAGGAAGATCTGCGCCGCCTTGTAGGTGCGGTTCGAGATGTCCTGGAGGAGCTCCAGCTCCTCCGGCGAGCGCACGCTCAGGGTGTCCTCGACGACGAGCGTCTGCAGGTAGCTCTGCAGCGGGTAGTTCTCCGGCGAGTTCATGTAGATGATGCCGTCGAACCAGCTGTTCCAGTGCGCCACGATGGTGAACAGCATGATCGTGGCCAGCGCCGGCTTCGACAGCGGCAGGTACACGTTCCACAGCACCCGCCAGTGCCCGGCGCCGTCGACGAACGCCGCCTCCTCCAGCTCGCGCGGGAGCCCGCGGAAGAAGTTGAGCAGCAGGATCACGTTGAACACCGGCACGGCCTTGGGCAGGACGAGCGCCCAGATGCTGTCCAGCAGGCCGGTCGACTGCACCACCATGAACGTCGGGATCAGCCCGCCGCCGAACAGCATGGTGATGACGAAGAACCAGACGTACACCGTCCGGCCGCGCAGGACATGCGACTCCTTGGACAGCGCGTACGCCACCAGGACCGTCAGCACCATGTTCACTGTCACGCCGAGCACGACCCGCTCGACGCTGGTGCCGAACGAGCGCAGGAACTGCGGGTTGCTGAACGCGTACTCGTAGGCGGCCGTGGTGAACTCCACCGGCCACAGGACCACGCGCCCGGTGCTCGCCGCCGCGCTGGAGCTGAAGGACAGCGCCAGGATGTGCAGCAGCGGGAAGAGGCACAGCAGCGCCAGGAGCCCCAGCAGGACGTAGTTGACGACGACGAACACACGGCGGCTGTCGACGCGTTTGGCCGTGGCGACGGGCATGGTGGCCTCCTCTCAGAAGATCCGGTAGCGGGCGAAGCGGTAGGCCAGGAAGTACGAGAGGCCGATGAACAGCAGTGACACCACGCTCTTGAACAAGCCGACGGCGGCCGCCGCGCTGTACTGGAAGTCGATGAGGCCCAGCCGGAAGACGAAGGTGTCGATGATGTCGCCGCTGTCGTAGACCTGCGGGCTGTACATCACGAAGACCTGCTCGAACCCGGCGTTCAGGACGTTGCCCAGGCTCAGCGTGGCCAGCAGCACGATGATCGGCGCCATGCCCGGCAGCGTGATGTGCCACGTCTGCCGCAGCCGCCCGGCCCCGTCGACCGACGCCACCTCGTACAGCGACGGGTCGATGGCCGTGATCGCCGCGAGGTAGACGACCGTGTTGAAGCCGAACTCCTTCCAGGTGTCCGACACCACCAGCGTGTACGGGAACCAGTCGTTGTCGCCCAGGAAGTAGATCGGGTCGACGCCGAAGATCCCCAGGAACTGGTTCACGATGCCGTTCGACGGCGACAGGACGTCGATCAGGATGCCGCCCAGGATCACCCACGACAGGAAGTGCGGCAGGTAGATGACGGTCTGGACGCTACGCCGGAACGCCGCCTTGCCGACCTCGTTCAGCAGCAGGGCCGTGAGCAGCGGCGCGATCAGCCCGGCCACGATCTTCATGCTGGCGATGAAGATCGTGTTCCAGACCACCTGCCGGGTGTCGGGCAGGCTGAGGACGAACTCGAAGTTGTCCCAGCCGACCCACTCGGAGCCGAAGAACCCGAACGCCGGCACGTAGTCCTGGAACGCCATCACGATGCCGACCATGGGGCCGTACTCGTAGATGACCACCAGCACGATCGCCGGCAGCAGCATCAGGTGCAGCGGCCGCGAGCTGACCCGGCTGCGACGCCGTCGCCGCTTCGGAGGTGCCGGGGGGCTCGGCTCGTGGCCGGCCGCCCGGCGCTCCTGGGTCTCGGTCACGCCTGCTGCGCGCGCCACTCGTTGACCTCGTCGGTGACCTGGTCGCCGCCGATGCTCTTCCACTCCTCGACGAACGCGTCGAAGTCGTCGACGGACGACGTGCCCTGGATGATCTTGACCAGCGTCTCGGCCTCGAGGCTGTCCATGCTGGACTTGCGCTGCGACATCGTGCGCGTGGGTACCCCGTAGAACTCGTTGGACATGTACCGGTCCTCGGTCCGGTAGAGGTCCTGGACCGCCCGGCCGCAGTTGGGGCCGTAGTAGCCGACGTAGCCGCGGTACTGCACGCCGGTGAACGGCTGCCCGTCGAGGATCGGCTTGATCTGGCCGTACCAGAACCGCGGCTCCGGCCGGTAGCTCGCCAGGTCCGGGTTCGGCTCGTCCAGCAGCTTGGTGACGGTGAGGTAGGCGTCGGTGTTCTTGTACGCCCGGTAGGTGGCGATCTTGTTGAGCGTCCAGAAGTTGGGCTCGACGCCGTCGGAGATGAACGCCGTCTGCACCTCGTCGGACGGGGTGAAGTAGAAGGTCTCGATGAAGAAGTCGAGCATCTTCAGCAGCGCCTCGGGGTGCTCGTAGCCCTTGCGGACGACCCAGTAGCCGCCGCCGCTGCGCACGTTCGGCTGGTTCACCTGGACCCGCGCGACGTCGCCGTCGATGGACAGGCAGGGGATCGCGATGACCTCGGCGTCGGGGTAGGAGTCCTTGAGCACGTCGGTGCCGCTGGTCGCGGAGCCGCGGCCCTGCAGGATGCCGACGCGGCCGGTGCCCCAGTCCTCGAAGAGGGTCTCCTCGGTGATGGTGCCGAGCTCGGGGTGCAGCAGGCCGGCCTGGTACATCTCCTGCAGCCGGCCCAGCGCCGCCTTCATCTCCGGCTGGATGCTGCCGTAGGCGAGCTCGCCGTCCTTCTCGATCCAGATGCCCCGGTAGGCGTGGTAGCCGTTCCAGAACGCCTCGAGGTAGGCGAGGTCGCGCGGCCCCTGCGGCGCCACGGCGATGCCGTAGCGCCCGGGCGTGCCCTGGCCGTCGGGGTCCTGCGTGGTGAACGCCTCGGCGACGGCGATCAGGTCGTCCAGCGTCTCCGGCACGTCCAGGCCGAGGTTGTCCAGCCAGTCCTTGCGGATGAACCAGAGCGGCGCTTGCTCCTTCTGCTCGGTGAACGGCAGCGCCATGAGCTTGCCGTCGTAGACCGCCGACTGCAGCGGGATGGGGCCGCCCTCGAGGATGGTGGCGCGCACCTTGTCCGACGCGTGCTCGCGGAAGACGTCGGCGAGGTCCTCGACCAGGTCGGCGCGGACCAGCTGGTCGAGCTGGGCCTGCGTGGCCTCGAAGAAGTCCGGCAGGTCGCCGGAGCCGATCATCAGGTTGACGCGCTGCTCCCACTGCGACTGGTCGACGGCGAACTGCGTCGTGACCTTGATGCCGTGCTTGCTCTCGTAGGCCCGCGTCCAGATGTTGTCCTCGATCGAGTCGCCGTCGGGGAACTTCACCGGCGTGCTGGTGCGGGTGATCGTCGAGATGTCGATCGGCGGGTCGAACGCGTCGTCGGCCTTCGCCATCCACTGCTCGACCGTCATCTGCTGCTGGTCGGCCGGGATCATGTCCTCCGACAGGTTCGCGACCTGGTCGGCCGGCACCTCGAAGAACTCCGAGCCGAGGCCCTCGCCCGCGCCGCCGTCCGACCCGGACCCGCCGCCGTTCGAGCACGCCGAGATGAGCCAGGGGGCGAGGCCGGCGGCGCCGACGAACGCGGCGCCCCGCAGGAACATCCGGCGGTCGAAGCTGCCGGACGCGATGTGCTGTCCCATCAGTTCTCCTCCTCCGTCATGAGCAACTCGCCGTTCGCTCGGGCCCGCGTCTCGTGGTATTCGCGCAGGGTGTCGGCGTCGGGCGGATACGTGCCGCGCAGCGGCGAGCCGCCGCGGATCTTCGCCTGGATGAACTCCTCCAGGCGTTCTTGGTCGTGGGCCGGCAGCGCGATGACCGGCACCAGGTGGCGGGGGATGCAGACCACGCCGTCGGTGTCGCCCACCAGCACGTCGCCGGGGTAGACGGCCACGCCGGCGCAGGCGACCGGCACCTGCAGGTCGACGGCGTGGTGGCGCGCCAGGTTCGTCATCGCCGAGGCGCCCGTGGCATAGACCGGCATGCTGAGCTCGCTGATGCCGGCCATGTCGCGCAGCGTCCCGTCGGTGACGACGCCCGCCGCGCCGCGGACCGCCATGCGGGTGAGCAGGATGTTGCCCGCGGACGCCGCACGGCCGTCGCCGCGGGAGTCCATGACCAGCACCTGCCCGGGGCCGATCTGCTCGACCGCCCGGCGCTGCGGGTGGTCGTAGTCGTCGTAGACCTCGATGACGTCGAGGTCCTCGCGCGCCGGGATGTAGCGCAGCGTGAACGCCTCGCCGATGAGCCGGGGCGCCAGAGGTGTGTGGTTGGCCAGTCCGGCCAGGAACGTGTTGCGCAGCCCGAGCTTCAGCAACTGCGTCGAGATGGTGGCCGTGCTCGCGGACCCGAGCGCGGCCAGATGGGCGGGGTCGAGGCGCTCCTGCAGGTCGGTCATGCCTGCGGCTCCGCGCCGCGGAACATCTCGAGCAGCGTCCGGGTGGCGCCGTCGATGTGCGCGCGCGTGAGGCGTTCGGCCTCCGCGGCGTCGCCGGCCTCGGCCGAGCGGAGCATCGCCTCGTGCTCCGCGGCCTCCTGCTCGAACGTGGCCCGGACCCGCCAGCCGGCCGTCGCCACGAACGCCGTCAGGTCCTGGAGCTGGTCGAGGAAGCCGCACAGCAGGTCGTTGCCACAGCCGGCGTAGAGCTCGCGGTGGAACCGCCGGTTCGCGATGACCAGCGAGGTCGTCTCGCCGCGCCGCCGCAGCGTCTCGGCCTCCTCGAGGGTCTGCCGTGCGGACGTCCAGTCCGGGACGTCGTGCCGCTCGACCGCCAGCCGGACCGCGGCCGGCTCGACGGTGGAGCGCGCGGTGTAGACCTCGCTCACCGTGTGCTCGTCGAGGCGGCGGACGCTGACACCCTGGTAGGCGTTCATCTCCACCAGCCCGGTCGAGCGCAGCAGCTTCAACGCCTCGCGCACCGGGGTCTTCGAGACGCCGAGCATCTCGCCGAGCTCGCGCTCGACCAGTGCCCGGCCGGGCGGCAGCGTGCCCTCGAGGATCGCCCGGCGCAGCGAGTCGTAGACCCGGTCGGCCCGGGACGCGGGCTGCTCGAGCGCGGGGAGCGCCGTCACCTGATCCACCACTCTGTCCTCCTGCGGGTTGCATGCCTGACGTACGACGATCGTGGCATGCCGGGATTGTGGTATACCAGTATTCCAGTGTCAAGTGGAGGTGGTTCGAGTGGATCTGTCCGGCCTCGTCGCGCTGGTCACGGGCGGTGGGCAGGGCATCGGCGCGGCCATCGCGTCGGCGTTGATGGCCGGCGGTGCGCGGGTGGCGGTGTTCGACGTCGCTGCTCCGCTTGCTTCGTCGCCGGACGGTGCGCTGCTCGCCCTGGATGTCGACGTCACCGACGAGGCCGCCGTCTCGGCCGGGCTGGACGCCGTCGTCGCCCGGTTCGGTGAGCCCGGGCTGCTGGTCAACAACGCCGCGGTCACCGCGTCGGACCCTGATTGGCGGGGTCGGCCCGTGCTGGAGCTGCCGCTGGCCCAGTGGCGCCGCGTCCTCGACGTCAACCTCACGGGCGCGTTCATCTGCGCGCAGCAGACCGCTCGCCGCATGGCCGCCGCCGGGCGCGGCGGGCTGATCGTCAACATCGGCTCGGTCCAGGGGGTGCGGCCCACGCGCGGCTCCGCTGACTACGCGACCAGCAAGGCCGGGCTGGTCATGCTGACGCACTGCCTGGCCGGCGAGCTCGCCCCACACGGCATCCGCGTCAACGCCGTCGCACCGGGACCGATCGCTCCCGCCGGCGCGGAGTCCGGCCCGTCCGGCACCCTGACCGGCACCTGGGGCACTCCCGAGGACGTCGCCGCGGCGGTCGTCTACCTGGCGGGGCCCGGCGGCCGCTTCGTCAACGGCCACGTCCTCATGCTCGACGACGGCGCCTCCGTCCTGCTCCGCGATCCCCCCGCTCGCTCGGACTCGTTTGGTGTCACCGGTGATACCATCGATTCATGAGCGAAGTCACCATCCGGGACCTCCGGCACCACGGCGGCGAGGTGCTGCGCCGGGTTGCCGCGGGAGAGTCGGTGACGGTCACCCGCGACGGCGATCCGGTCGCCGAGCTCCGGCCGCTGCCGAGGCGGCCGCTGCCCGCCGGTGAGCTGCTCCGTCGCTGGCGAGGGCTACCCGATGTCGACCCGCAGCGGTTGCGCGACGACATCGACGCGGTTCTGGATCCGTCGTTGTGAGCACCCGGCATCTGCGCGGCGTACTCGACACCAGCACGGTCATCATGTTGCCGCGGCTGACGGAGCCGAGTCGGCTTCCAGCCGAGCCACTGATCACGGCCGTCACACTCGCGGAGCTGTCCGTCGGTCCGCTCGTCGCTTCGACCGAGCGAGAGCGCGCTGAGCGCCAGGCTCACGTCCAGCAGGCCGAGGCCGACTTCGATCCGCTTCCCTTCGACCGTGCCGCGGCCCGGACATTCGGCCGGGTGGCGGCTTCGTTGCGTCGCGCGGGCCGCAAGCCGGCGGCTCGCGCCTACGACGCGATGATCGCGGCGATCGCGCTCTCGAACGAGCTGCCGGTCTTCACCTGCAACCCGGATGACTTCGCCAGGATCGACGGTCTGGACGTGGTCGCGGTGCCGATTCCGGAGCCGGCCGCCGACGTGGCCGAGCCGGGCGGCTGACGGAAAGTCCAGGGGGCGGGGCGGGTTAGTCCATGGCCGGGGCGGGCCGCGGGCCGACACAGTGGACGCATGCTGACGTCGAACGGCTACGTGCTCGACGAGTCCGAGCGCCGCCTGGGCGAGCTGGAGCCCGTCCCGGACCGCGAGCGCCACGACCGCGACGCCTTGTGGGAGCGGCTGCGCCGCGACGGCTACCTGTTCCTGCGCGGCGCGCTGGACCCGGACGTCGTCAACGGGTTCCGGGCGCACTACTTCGAGAGCTTCGCGGACATCGGGCTGACGGCGCCGGGCACCGAACCCGCCCAGGGCGTCGCCGACGCCGACGCCACGGCCGATCCCGCAGCGCTCCGCCACATCCTGTTCCGCCAGGTCGTCCCCGGCGCGGAGTACGCCGCGTTCTGCGCCCAGCCGGCCGTCCGCGACTGGTACGCCTGGTTCCTGGGCGAGGAGCCGCTGCTGCACCGGCGCAAGCTGCTGCGCTGCACCCGCCCCGGCGAGACGGGCGTCGGCGCGGCGACGCAGGCGCACTACGACCTCGTCTACCTGCGCGACGGCACCGACCGGGTGCTGTCGTCGTGGATTCCGCTGGGCGACTGCCCGATCCCGCGCGGCGGCCTGACGTACCTGCAGGGCAGCCACCACTGGGTCATGGCGCAGGAGCGGGCCGGCACCCTGAAGCTGCCGGCCGCCTCGATCACCGCGGACCTGCCCGGCCTCGCCGACGAGCACGACGCGCGCTGGCTGGTCACCGACTACGCGGCCGGCGACATGGTCGTGCACTCGGCGCACATCGTGCACGCCGCGCTCGACAACGTCGACGCCGGCGGGGTGATGCGACTGTCGACGGACATCCGGTACCAGCGGGCGGCCGAGCCGATCGACTGGCGCTGGGAGGACCACTGGTACGACGGCGACATGAGCAAGTGGCGGGAGGCGTCGTGACGCTCACCTCCAACGGCTACGTGCTCGACGAGTCCGCCCGGCGGCTGGGCGAGCTCGACGCCGTCCCGGACCGCGAGCGCCACGACCGCGACGCCCTGTGGGAGCGGCTGCGCCGCGACGGCTACCTGTGGCTGCGCGGCGCGCTGGACCCGGACGTGGTGAACGGCTTCCGCGCCTACTACCACGACGCGCTGGCGCCGTCGGGCGTGTGGGAGGGCGACGAGGACCGCGCCGAGTACCGCCGGCTGCTGTTCCAGGAGGTCGTCCCGGGCCCGGAGTACGAGGCGTTCTGCACCCAGCCCGCCGTCCGCGACTGGTACGCCTGGTTCCTCGGCGGCGAGACGTTCCTGCACCGGCGCAAGCTGATCCGGCACGTGCGGCCGGGGGAGTCCGGTATCGGCACGGCGACCCAGGCGCACTACGACCTCGTGTACCTGCGGGAGGGCACCGACCGGGTGCTGTCGTCGTGGATCCCGCTGGGCGACTGCCCGGTGTCGCGCGGCGGCCTCACGTACCTCGAGGGCAGCCACCACCGCGTGCTCGCGCAGGAGCGGGCCGGCACGCTGCAGCACCCGGCGAAGTCGATTACGGCGGACCTGCCGGGACTGGCCGACGAGCACGACGCGCGCTGGCTGGTCGCGGGCTACGCGGCCGGCGACATGGTCGTGCACTCCGCCTTCACGGTGCACGCGTCGCTGGACAACGTGGACGACGACTACCGGCTCTCGACCGACATCCGCTACCAGCGTGCCAGCGAGCCGATCGACTGGCGCTGGCAGCAGCACTGGCACCTCAAGGACGGCCTGTAGGCGTCCGCTCTGTGAGACGGCTCACATCAGGGGCAAACCATCGCGGAGCCGGCTCCGTACTCCTCTGGACCGAAGGAGGAGATCATGTTCAGGATCCGCAGCCGCACGCTCGTGAGCCTGGCACTCGCCCTGACACTGGTGGCAGGCTCGACGGCGTCCGCTCAGGCGGGCTGGGCGCCCCGTGACACCAAGCCGCCGACCGTCCCGGCGAACCTGCGCACCACCGCCGTGTCGCAGACGACGGCGAGCTTCGCCTGGAACCCGTCCACCGACAACGTCCGCGTGACGGAGTACGCGCTCTGGGCGCCCGGCCTGCCGATCGTGCGGGTGCCCGGCAACCAGACGACGGCGCAGGTCGTGGGCCTGCACCCGAACACGTCGTACACCTTCAAGGTGCAGGCGTGGGACGGCTGGAACTGGTCGTTCCCGAGCAACGACCTCACCGTCACCACCCAGCGCGAGACGACGCCGCCGACCACGCCGGGGAACCTGCGGCTCGGCGACAACGACTTCGGCACGCCGGTCGACGGTGTGACGGCGTCGACGGTCCTGCTGCGCTGGGACCTCGCCACCGACGACTTCGGCCCGGTCGAGTACGAGGTGCTGGTGAACGGCGCGCCGACGGACGACGCCTGGTCCATCGCCCCGGCCGGCAGCCCGGCCCGGACCGCCCAGGGCGCCTGGGTCCGCCAGCTGGAGCCGGGCAGGACGTACCAGTTCGCCGTCCGCGCCCGTGACGGCTCCGGCAACGTGTCGGCGCTGAGTAACACGGTGACCGCCACGACGGATCCGAGCGGCGACGATGTCGCTCCCACGAGGCCCACCCTGCTGTCGGCTGGCAGCATAGGCACGAGTTACTGCCCTGAGGAGCTCTGGCTGCAATGGACCGCGTCGACGGATGACGTTGACGCGGCGACGGCCATCGAGTACGAGATCCGCGTGAACGGCACCATCATCGACGTCGCCCGCGGTGCCACGCGGTGGGTCAGCTACACCGACGTGTCCGGCGCCAACACTGTCACCATCGTCGCGGTCGACCGTGCGGGCAACGCGTCAGTCCCGAGTAACCCGATCACCGCCGACGTCCAGTGGGGCACAGACTGCCCCGCTTAGAACGTGTTGGGAACGTGAATGTGGTGCGGCGTGCCCAAGTGACGGAACGAGGTGGTTGGTGCCAGGGTCCGGGACGCGCCCGAAACCCAGGACGCCGACCCATCTGATCAGTCGTGTCGTGTCGCGCGGGTGAACGATGTGGCATCGCTGCACCTGGTGGGTGGCCGAACTGTCGCCCTGGCAACAGCTGCGCCACCCAGGTCCGGCAGCAGTGTCACACCGTCGAGGCCTCGCCGCATTGCCGGTGCACGCAAGCGGGCACGCGCCCACGAATCGGGTCGAGGAGCCCTTTCCCCACATGTACTCAGTCCGGACGGCGGTGACCACGACGGCGCCCCTGCCGCACCCGGTGCGGCAGGGGCGCTGCGTCTCCGCAGAGCTTTCGTGACGGGTCAGCGCAGCGACGGCTGGCCGGGCTCGTCCTCCTCCTGGGCGGAGAGGTCCAGGACGGAGATGCCGGTCGCCGCGTTGGCGCCGCGGCCGATGGCCTCGTAGACGTCCGGCCGGGACGACTTGAGGAAGCGAGCCCACACCACCCCGATGAGGGCGGCGATGACGAACAAGCCGGGCAGGATCCAGCGCTCGGGCGCGTCCGTCGCGACACCGATGAGGATGTCGTAGTTCGAGATCGCCAGGATCACGACGATGAGCAGCAGGATCGTGGCAAGCCCCGGTGCGATGACCCGCCGCCAGGCGTTCTCACCCGACGGGTGCCGCCAGAAGAACGCGAGCACGGCCACCGAGGTGAGCGCGACCAGCGAGAGCACGCCGAAGCCGCCCGTGGTGCCGAGGTTGAAGAACAGCTGCACCAGTGGGTCGAGGTCGAAGAACGCGTAGACCAGGATGACGATCAGGCCGATGGCGCTCTGCACGATCGACGCGGCGACGGGGGCACCCGACGACGGCGACGTGCGGCCGAGCGCGCCGGGCAGCACCCGCTCGCGGCCGAGGGCGAACACGTACCGGGCGACGGTGTTGTGGAAGGAGATCATCGCGGCGAACACCGAGGTGATGAAGAGCGTCTCGCCGATGTCCACCCACGTCGTCCCGAGGAACTCCTCGGCCTGGATGAAGATCACGCCGTTCTGGAACTCCTGCGCGAACGGGACGATGTTGTCCGGGCCGGCCGCCACCGTCATCGCCCACGACGCCAGCACGTACACGGCCGCGACGACCACGATCGAGATGTAGGTGGCCAGGGCGATGGTCCGCTTCGGGTCGCGCGACTCCTCGGAGTACACGACCGAGGCCTCGAAGCCGACGAAGCCGAGCACCGCGAGCACGAGGATCGCGCCGGCGCCGGACTCGAACAGGTTGCCGACCTGCAGCGCGTCGAACGTGACGTCGCCGTCCGCCGGGTTCAGGAGGCTCGCGAACGCGTAGATGAGGATGATGGCCATCTCGGCGAGCAGCAGCACGGCGAGGACCGTGCCGTTGACGTCGATGCGCAGCACGCCGAGGATGCCGACGATCGCCCAGGCGATCAGCGCGATGACCCACCAGTCGAGCGTGATGCCGAACCACTCGTCCAGCTGCGGCGCGGCCGCGACGCCGATGATGCCGTAGAGGCCGACCTGGAGCAGGTTGTAGGCGAGCAGCGCCATGTAGGCGGCGGCGACGCCGGCCGGACGGCCGAGGCCGTGCGTGACATAGGTGTAGAACGCACCGGCATTCGTGACGTGCCGCGACATCGCGACGTAGCCGACGCTGAACAGCGCCAGCAGGGCGGCGATGGCGGCGAAGGCGATGGGCAGGCCGATGATGCCGGTGACGGCGAAGCCGGTGGTGACGACGCCGGCGACGACGGTCAGCGGCGTCGCGGCGCTGAGGACGAAGAACACGACGGCGGGGACGCCGAGCCTGTTGCTGGCGAGCGTCCGCGACACGCGGTCGGCGCCCAGGCGGCTCGAATGGGACACGGGGGACTCTCCTTGAGGGGTTCGCGGATCTCCGTCGATGGGGGTATCGAGGTCGCGCCGGAGGTCTCGCTATCGGGGGCTGAGGGTGGCGTCACCCACAGCTGCTTCGGTATGGGCCAGGACCTCGCGCATCGACATCGGCATCGAGCCCACCGCGGCGGCGATGTGGCGCAACGTGACGGCGTCGCCGTCCCACCACACCCCCTTGGTGAAGCCGGTCACCGCGACCAGTCCGGCCAGCATGGCGTCGTGGAAGTCGAGCGGATCGCCCCGGTTGACCAGCCCGTAGAGCCGGTCGCTCGGCCAGGCGGCGACCTTGGGGTCGACCGGCAGATACCTGACCGAGGTGCCGAAGAGCTTGCGGCTCTTGACGGGTTCGATCTCACCCTCACGGGTCAGCCGGACCGCCACGCGCTCGAGCGCGCTCTGCCCGAGGAACGACAGCCACGTGCGCAGCGACCGGTTCTGTTGATCGGCCGTGAGCTGGCGGACGATCCTGTATCCGAGATCATCGGCCGGTGGCTGAGCGCCCGTCAATGACAGTGTTCCCGACGCCACGTGCAGGTTGTTGTTGAGGATCAGCTCGCCCAGCAACGCCCCAGCCAGCCCGAGCCCGGCGGCTCTGCTGTGCAGCCGGAGCTTGCCGCTGCCGACGTCGTGGACGATGTGGAAGAAGTCATTGGCCAGGAGCACGCCGCCTGCACCTCCACCCCGGGCGCGAGAGCCGGGATGCGACGGGACGTCCGGGGCCATACGGGACATGGACAGGCGCGCTCCCACCCCTGAGGCGCGCGGTTCTGACCGGTTGCGGTGCTCGCGATTCCGCGTTCCGATTCACGCCCGGTAGTTTGTCGGCGTTTGTCCGCCAAGACAAGAGGCAATTTCAGCGGTAATGCGTGGTGGGTCCGTGACGCCTTACCTAGTGGCGTTGCGTCCGCAATGTCTTGACGACATCCGCACCGGGCGGCGAGTCTATGGACTTGTGACGGTCACGCCGGTTCAGACGCATCCACTCCAGCGCCTCTCCGCGGACGAGATCCGCGCCGCACGCGCCCTCCTCGACGACCACGGACTGGTCTCGCCCACGACGAGGTTCGCGCTGCTCGGGCTGGAAGAACCGGACAAACTGACGGTGCTCGGGCACCGGCCCGGCGACCCGGTCGACCGCCGCGTCCGCGCGGTCCTGCTCGACCTCGCCACGGGCGCCACCCGCATCGTCGTCGCGTCGCTGAGCCGGCGCGCGGTCGACTCCGTCGAGGAGGTCGACCCGGTCACCGACGGCCAGCCGGCGATCCTGCTGGAAGAGCTGATGACGGTCGACGAGATCGTGAAATCGGACCCCGGCTGGTGCGAGGCCATGGAGCGCCGAGGCATCACCGACCTCACCCTCGTGCGCCCGTGCCCGCTGGCGGCCAGCAACTTCGGCATCCCCGCCGAGCGCGGCCGGCGCGTGCTGCACGTGCTCTCGTTCCTGCAGCACCGGCCCGAGGACCACGCCTGGGCGCACCCCATCGACGGCGTGGTCGCCTACGTCGACCTCATCGAGAAGAAGGTCATCGAGCTCATCGACGACGCCGTCCTCCCGATCCCGGACGAGGAGGCCAACCACGACGACCCGGCCTACACCGGACCGCCGCGCACCACGCTGAAGCCGATCGAGATCACCCAGCCGGAGGGGGCGAGTTTCACCGTCGACGACGACGTCGTCACGTGGGAGAACTGGACCTTCCGGGTCGGCTTCGACCCGCGCGAGGGCCTGGTGCTGCACCAGCTCTCGTGGCGCGACGGCGACCGCGTGCGGCCCGTGGTCTACCGGGCCTCGCTGGCCGAGATGGTCGTTCCGTACGCCGACCCCAGCCCGGTGCGCTTCTGGCAGAGCTACTTCGACGTCGGCGAGTACCTGCTCGGCCAGCAGGTCAACTCGCTCGAGCTGGGCTGCGACTGCCTCGGCGAGATCCACTACTTCGACGCCGTCATGGCCGACGCCGAGGGCGAGCCGCGCGAGGTCCGCAACGCCGTCTGCCTGCACGAAGAGGACTTCGGCGTGCTCTGGAAGCACACCGACATCTTCACCGAGTCCGCCGAGACCAGGCGGCAGCGGCGGCTGGTCATCTCGTTCTTCGTCACCGTCGGCAACTACGACTACGGCTTCTACTGGTACCTGTACCTCGACGGCACGATCCAGCTGGAGGTCAAGGCCACCGGCGTCGTGGCGACGTCGTCGTACAAGCCCGACAGCGCGTACGCCTCGGAGGTGGCGCCGGGCCTCGGCGCGCCGTACCACCAGCACCTCTACTGCGCGCGCCTCGACATGATGGTCGACGGCCTCGACAACGCCGTCGACGAGCTCGAGGTCCAGCAGCTGCCCATCGGCCCGGCCAACCCCAACGGCAACGCGTTCACCCGCAAGACGACGCGGCTGCGCTCCGAGGCCGAGGGCGCCCGGACGGCGGACCCCATGGCCGGGCGGACGTGGCAGATCTCCAGCTCCGACTCCCGGAACCGGCTCGGCCGGCCGGCCGCCTACGAGCTGCGCCCCGAGGGCCGGCCGCTGCTGCTGGCCGACCCCGCGTCGGCGACGGCCAGCCGGGCGGCGTTCGCCACGAAGTCGCTCTGGGTCACCCGCTACGACCCCGCCGAGCGGTACCCGGCCGGCGACCTCATCAACCAGCACCCGGGCGGCGCAGGGCTGCCGGCCTTCGTGGCGGCGGGCCGCTCCATCGAGGACCAGGACATCGTCCTGTGGCACACCTTCGGCGCCGTGCACTACCCGCGGCCCGAGGACTGGCCGGTCATGCCGGTGGACTACTGCGGCTTCACGCTGCGCCCGGTCGGCTTCTTCGACCGCAACCCGACGCTCGACGTGCCCAGCGGCCAGACCGACCACTGCGGCCACGGGGGCCACGGCGGCCACGAGGGCCATCACCACGACTGACGATCCTTCGTCGGAGGTCGGACGGGGCGGGGCGATCTTCCGTCATCTGTCGGGTGCCATGTCACCGGGTGCCCGGTAGCGTCACCGAGCACCATTCTCATCACGGGCCGGGTCAGACTCGCGTCCGTGACGAGGTACGTGCAGGTGAGACGGAGACCGCATGAAGAAGATCGTCGCCGCGCTCGCGCCGACGGCCCTGGCGGCAGGCCTCTTGACGGTGCCCATGGCGGGCGTCCCGTCGGCCAACGAGGCGCTGCCGCAGTGGCCGGAGGTGGGCAGTGCGCGAGTCGTCCCGCTCCAGGAGACGGGGGCGCCGAGCGAGCGCCTCAACCTCATCGTCATCTGTGACGGCTACACGGCCGACCAGATGGACCGGTGCGAAGAGGACGTCGACCGCAACCAGGCCATCCAGTGGGGCGTCGAGCCCTTCCGCACCTACCGCGACTACATCAACGTCTACCTGCTGCAGATCGTGTCGCAGGACTCCGGCGTGCGCCGCGACCCGGAGGAGGACGCGTCGGACCAGGTCAAGGACGGCAAGAACACGCCGCTGCGGCTCTGGTACTCCGACGGCCTGACCAACCCGCTGGCCCGCGGGATCACCTACGGCCCGGCGCTGGCCGGCGCCACCGGCTCCTGCCCCGGCCACCCCAACCCCGCGTATCCGCTGGCGCCGGGCATCCTCGGCGATCCGCGCTGCAGCGGCAACCAGCAGCGCCAGATGTACCTGAACTCCTACGTCGCGCCCGTGCTCGGGCTGGCGCCGGGCGTGTTCACCGGGCAGGGCCCGCAGAACGTGCAGACGCTGGCCATCTCGAACACGTTCACCTACGGCGGCATCGGCGGCCGTGACGCGACGGCGTCCGGCGGCAGCCCGCAGTCGCCGCTGATCTCGCTGCACGAGCTGGGCCACTCGCTGGGCACGCTGGCCGACGAGTACCCGTACTCCAACCGGCCGACGCCGGGACCGCCGCACGGCAACAACGAGCCCAGCTCGTTCCACCACACCCGGCAGACGTCGGAGCAGATGGTCGCCAACCAGCACAAGTGGTGGCGCTGGCTCGGCGAGGAGAGCCTCTCGGGCGGCCCCATCCGCGGCGCCGACCCGGACGGGTACGAGAGCGGCACCTACAACGGCTCCAACGTCTGGCGGCCGAGCTCGCACTCGATGATGCGGTGGATCGGCTTCTACTTCGACCAGGTCGGCCTCGAGCACATGGTCGCGCGCATCACCGGCCAGCGCGACAAGGGCCAGATGAGCCTGCTCTCCACGCCCGCGGGCACCGTCGCACGGGACGGCGTCCTCTGGCTGCAGACCCCGCACCCGCGCTTCCACGACCTGCAGGTGACGTGGCGCAGCGGCGGTCCGGCCGGCCCGGTCCTCGCCACCGGGACCCGCCACCTGGACCTGGGGGCGCTGGGCCTGGAACCGGGCACCACCGTCCACGTCGAGGTCCGCGACCCCGTCGGCCCGGACGGCATCGACTGGGTGCGCAACCCGTCGACGGCCACCTCCGCGACCAACTCCGGCTACAACGGCGCGCGGTTCGTCCAGACGCGTTCGTGGACCGTCGGCTCGGACCCGGCGGCGGCCGACACCGTCGCGCCGGAGATCACCGGGTCGAGCCCGACCGTCCGGCCGGTCGCCGGTGACGAGGTCGTCTACGTCGAGACCTCGCACGCCGCCGACCGCGTGTTCGGCGTCGCGTGGACGCTGAACGGCGCGGCCGTCCCGAGCTCCGGCGACGGACGCGTGCTGGACCTCGGCTCGCTGGACCTGCCGGCGGGCACGCACGAGCTGACGGCGACGGTGACCGACCCGGCCGCTCCGGGCGCGTCGGACACCGTCACCTGGACCGTCGACAACGCCATGCCGACGGCGCCGCGCACGCTGTCCGAGCCGCTGGCGACGATGACGTCGGACGACGGCCACGGCATCTACTTCGACGGCTGGGACATGCTGCTCACGCCGCAGGACGACCGCACCGGCTGGGACGGCGAGCCCTACGTCGTCGGCGAGCTGCGGCTCAACGGCGACGGCTGGTTCAACTACTTCGGGTTCCCCGAGAAGCCGATGCCGGTCTCGCCGTTCGAGTTCCGCCACTCCGGCCAGGACGTCAAGGCGCTCACCTACGGCAACCTCGGCACGGGTGGCCTGTCGAAGGCGACGTTCGAGCAGTCCTACGGTCCCGACGACCCGAACGGCCCGTTCGTCCCGGGCTACGGCACGCACACCGTCGAGCACCGTGCCGTCGACCCCGCCGGCAACATCGGCGCGGCGGAGTCGTACACCGCGACGGTGGTCCCGGGCGCCGAGCTCGAGTGCACCCAGACCATCACCGGGCCGCGGGCCGGGTCGCTGCTGGTCACCAGCGGCGTCACCTGCCTCGACGGCGCGACGGTGGCGGGCACGGTGACCGTCCGCAACGGCGCGTCGCTGGTCGTGAAGGACAGCACCGTGGCCGGCAGCCTGCTGGCCGACGGCGCCGGTGAGATTCAGGTGCTCGGCTCCACGCTGGCCGGCCAGGTGCGCATCGGCGACACCGTCGAGGGCGTCACCGCCGTCGGGTCCTCGTTCCGCGGGTCGGTCGCCCTGACCGGCAACGGGCGGGTTCCCGGCAACGCGTCGGAGGAGCGGTACACCCAGTACGGCGAGGCGTACGGGCCGATCCTGGCGGGCAACTCGTTCGCCGGCCGGCTCACCTGCTCCGGCAGCAGCGCTCCGGTCCGCGACTTCGGCGCGGACAACGAGATCCGCGGCACCGCGACCGGGGAGTGCTCGGGGCTCTGAGCGACACCTGATCGAACCGCGTCGACGGGCCCGGGCCGCACATGGCGGCTCGGGCCCGTCCTACCTGGTCACAACGGTCTGGTACGGTCCGGCGGGCGGGCGTACGGTGACGGCATGCCGAGTGCGGTCGCCAACGGCGTCGATCTGTACTACGAGGCACACGGACACGGTCCGGTCATCCTCGGCATCCACGGCAGCCCGAGTTCGGCCGCCCTCTGGGAGCCCGCCGCGGTCCGGCTCGGCACCCTCGGCACCTGCGTCGTCTACGACCGCCGCGGCTACGGCCGCAGCTCCGCTCCGGAGCCGTTCGAGACCACCGACCTCGACGACCAGGTGGCCGACGCCGCCGCCCTGCTGGACCGCCTCGGCGCGGACACGGCGGTCGTCGTGGGCCGGAGCACGGGCGGGCTGATCGCGCTGGAGCTGGCCCACACGCGGCCGGAGCGGGTCGACGGCCTGGTGCTGCTCGAGCCGGCCCTGTTCACCGTCGACGGCGACACCCGCGCGTGGGCGGCGGAGCTGCGGGCGAAGGTCCTCGCGGCGACCGGCGACGACCCCGCCCAGGCCGCCGAGGCCGTCGTCCGGGTGGCCCTCGGCGACGAGACCTGGGAGCGGCTGGAGCCGGACGTACGGGAGCTGCTGCGGGCCGGCGGCCGCGCCGTGCTGGCCGAGATCCGCGGCCGGGGCCTCGACCTCAGCGCGGCGCCGCTGGAGCTGACAGGCGACGACCTCGCCGCCATCGACGTGCCGACCCTGCTGGTGTCGGCGTCGGAGTCGCCCGCCCCGCTGCGCCGGGTGGTCCCGCGACTGGCCGGCGGCCTGCCACGTGCGTCGGCCGCGGTCGTCTCGGGTGGGCACCTCATCGACCCCGCGCACCCCGTCGTGCTGGAGTTCGTCCGCCGCATCACCCTCGGCTGATCGCCCGGGCGCACGGCTACGCTGCGGGCGTGGGGTTCACGCGGGCGGAGCTGGAGGCGTTCCGCGACGGCACACTCCCGGACCTGCTCGGGCCGGACGTCCGGCTGCTGTTCGTGGGCATCAACCCCGGCCTCATGACGGTGGCCGTGCAGACGCACTTCGGCCGGCCGGGCAACCGGTTCTACCCGGCGCTGTACCGCGCCGGCATCGTCGACCGCCTCATCGACGTCACCGGCGGCACGTCGCCCGAGGACGACGCGTACCTCACCGGCCGCGGCCTCGGCATCACCAACCTCGTCGCCCGGGCGACCGCGCGGGCCGACGAGCTGATGGCGGCCGAGCTGCGGGCCGGGTCCGTGGCTCTGGCGTCGCGGGTCGCGCGGATCGCGCCGCGGGTGGTCGCGGTGCTCGGCATCACCGCCTACCGGACGGCGTTCGCCCGGCCTCGCGCCGTCGCGGGGCGCCAGCCCTCGGATCTGGCCGGGGCCGAGCTGTGGGTGCTGCCGAACCCGAGCGGCCTCAACGCCCACGAGACCGCCGACAGCCTGGCGACGGCGTACCGGGCCGCCGCGGTGGCCGCAGGTGTCGCCGTCGTCCCCCGTCCGTGAGATGGGGGTTGAGGAGCAAAGCCCGGTTTGACTACTGTCGCCCGATGAGCCGTCAGAACCAGTTCCGGGGCGTGGTCTACGTCTGCCTCGCCGCGGTGTTCTTCTCCGTGAACGCGTCCATGTCGAAGGTCGCGCTCGGGTCCGGGGTGGAACCGTCCGTGCTGGCGGCGCTGCGCTCGACCGGCGCCGCCCTGATCCTGCTGGTCGCGGTGCTCGTGCTGGCCCCGGGCCGGCTGCGGATCGGGCTGCGGGAGCTGCCGTTCCTGATCGCGCTGGGCGTCGCCGGCGGCGCCTTGGTGCAGTGGCTCTACTTCACGGCGATCGACCGGCTCCCGGTGGGCATCGCGCTGCTGCTGGAGTTCACGGCGCCGGCCATGGTGGCACTGTTCAGCTGGGCCGTCCTGCGCCAGCGCATCCGCCGCCAGACCTGGCTCGGCATCGGCGTCGCGCTGATCGGGCTCGCGCTGGTCGCGCAGGTCTGGACCGACATGGGCCTCGACGCGGTCGGCGTGCTGGCCGCGTTCGGTGCGGCGGCGTGCCTGGCCAGCTACTACCTCATCGGCTCGCGGATGACCGGCCACCGCGACTCGCTCTCGCTGACCTTCTGGATGTTCGCGTTCGCGGCGCTGTTCTGGGCGGTCGTGCAGCCCTGGTGGACCGTCGACCTCGCGCCCCTGGGCCGCTCGACCTCGCTGCTCGGCGCCCTGGACGGGTGGAGCGTGCCGGCGTGGACGACGGTGCTGTGGATCATCCTGTTCGGGACGATCGTGGCGTACGGGCTGAACCTCGCCGCGCTGCG
Source organism: Jiangella mangrovi (assembly GCF_014204975.1). NCBI lineage: Bacteria > Bacillati > Actinomycetota > Actinomycetes > Jiangellales > Jiangellaceae > Jiangella > Jiangella mangrovi. The sequence goes on along the minus strand of NZ_JACHMM010000001.1, from coordinate 43,350 downwards.
GCACATCTCGCCGACCGCCTGCGGCGTCATCGGCATGTCCGAGCCGGTCGGGTCCGCGGTCGTCGCCTGGGCCTGGCTGGGGCAGAACCTCACGGCAGCGCAGATGGCGGGCGGGCTGATCGTGCTGGCCGGTATCACCGTGGCGGAGGTCGGCGGGACGGGCTCGGAGCCGCCGCCCTCGGCTCCCGAGGGCGCCGAGCCCGACGCCGTCCCACTCTCGCCCGAGGCCGCCGCCGCGCCCCACTGACGGCAGGGTGAGTTAGAGGCTCTCGAAGGCAGGCCCGAGCTCGGCGGCGGGGTCGCTCAGGGCGTCGACGTAGGCGGACCAGTGCAGCAGGGCTGTCACGGCGACCGCGTTGCAGCCGGGCCAGTCCATGGTCACCAGGCGGGTGCCGAACCGGGTGTCCAGTCCCCAGGTCGACAGCGAGCCCTGCTCGTCCTGGCCGGCGACGATGGCGTTGGCGGCGGCCACCGCGCGGTCCAGGTAGCGGTCGTCGCCGGTGGAGCGGTGCAGGGTGAGCAGCGAGACCAGCCAGTGGCCCGTGTGCACCTCCATGGGCCAGTAGCAGCGGTACTGCTCGAGCACCGTCGGCGTCGGGCAGTGCGGCGGGACGGGGGACTCCTCGGGCGCCCACACCACGAACTGGTCCTCAATGTAGGCGTTCAGCCGGGCGGCCAAGGCCACCCGATCGGGGACGTCGCAGCGGCCGGAGAGCAGGTAGCGGATGGTCTCGTTGGTGTCCCAGTGCTGCAGGTTGCTCCACGGCGGCGTCTCGGGGATGTCCTCGTACATGCCCTCCCACCGGCCGTCGGCGACGGGACCGGCCAGGAGCCAGGCCTCGCCCTTGGCCGCGGCAGCCGCCCGCTGCTGCGCCGTCCCGGGCGCGTCGGGCAGCTCGCCGAGCAGCGTGAGCAGCCACAGCGGGGTCACGACGGCGGAGGTGTAGCCGATGCTGGGCTCGCCCGTGCGCGGGTCGACGCGGAAGGGCCAGGAGCCGTCCGGGTTCTGCAGGTCGACCATGACGTCGCCGATGCGGGCGGCGCGGTCCAGGTACCGCGAGTCGCCGGTGCGTGCGAACAGCCGCAGCATGACCTCGCCGACGCGCGCGGCCCGGAACACGGTGACGTGGTCGCCCTCGACCCAGCCGCCGAACCCGCCCTCGAGCACCGTCGAGGGCGACAGTCCGCCCAGGCGCCAGTCGTCGGGAAGGCGATGCTCCAGCAGCCACCGCCCGTACTCCAGCGCCTGCCGTTCCGCCTCGGCCGCCTGCGGGTGGTCCGGGAAGCGGTCGGCGTAGGTCAGGTAGGCGTGGATGTAGCTGGCGTGGTGCTGCGCGGGGAACGCCAACCGGCCGCGCAGCCCCGTCACGGTGTCCTCGAACGAGCTCCACGCGCTGCGCGGGTAGCCGTCCTCGTAGCCGTCGACCTCGTCGCGGGCCGGCTGGAGCAGGTAGCCGACGGCGCGGTGGACGGCGCCGGTCCAGTCGGCGGGGGCGGGCCTGACGCCGTCGAACCCCGGCACCTTCCAGAACTGCCGGTGCTTGCGGACGGCGACCTCGCGCTCGCCGTCGAAGCCGCGGACCAGCACGTCCACCGGGCCGAGGGGGAGCAGCGGCCAGGCCTCGGCGAGGTCGGCGGCCTCGGTCGGGAAGGACCCGGTCCAGACGACGCGCTCGCGGTCGGCGACGGCGACCTCGAAGCGGGTGGCCGCGGGCACCGGCGCCCACCGCAGGACCGGCGGCCCGACGAACCGGGGCGAGAACGCCGCCGGTCCCTCGAACCGGATGACGCGTGACTGGTCGACCCAGGCACTCATGCGGCCACCTCCGGGGTGGGGTCAGAACCAGGTCTCGACGATGTCGGTGACGACGCCGCCGGCCCCGGCGAGCGGGATCGCCCGCCATTTGTCGAAGGTGGTGCACGGGTGCGAGATGCCCAGCTGGACGCGGTCGCCGACGGCGATCGAGCTGCCGGCCGCGACGGCGAGGAACGCGTGCTGGTCGTTGAGCGCGGTGACCTCGGCGCCGTCCAGCGGCTGCGCCGTCGTCGCGCCCCGGGGGAGGACGGCGAGCGGGATCGGCAGCCCCTGGTCGAACGAGGCGTCGCGGCGGCCGACGTCGAGGAAGGCGCGGTCCGGCTCCGGCCGCGACACGACGGTGCCCCAGACGGTGAGCGCGGCCCGCAGCCGGACCGGCGCGTCCGGCCCGTCGAGCGGCGAGTTGCGGTGGAACATGCCGGAGTCGTGCGTGACGTAGCAGCCGCTGCGCACGACCACCCGCCCGCCGCCGCCCAGCACGTCGGCCACGACGTCGTAGAACATGCTCCCGCCGGCCGACAGCACGAGGCCGCCGTCGAGCCCGTCCGACGGCACGTCGTCGCGCAGCTCCTCGCCCGCCGCCCGCAGCGACTCCAGGTAGGCGCGGACGGCGGCCAGCGACGGCGGCGTGCGGTCGCCCGCCACCGAGCCCTCGTAGCCGGCGACGCCGGTCAGCCGCACGTTCGGCGCACTGTCGACGGCGGCCCGGACGGTGTCGCGGTCGGCCTTCGTGCGGGTGCCGGTGCGACCGCCGGGCGTGCCCACCTCGAGCAGGACGTCGACGACGGCGCCCGTGGGAGCCGCGGCCGCCTGCAGGATCTCGACACCGTCGACGGAGTCCACCCACGCGCGGAAGCCGAACCCGTCGCCGCCGGCCAGCTCGCCCGCGATCCAGGCCGCCTCGGCGGGCTGCACCAGCTCGTTCGCCAACTGCACCGCCGGCACTCCGTGCGCGCGCATGATCCGCACCTGGGCGGGTGTCGCCGCGGTGATGCCGGTGGCGCCGGTGGCCAGCTGGCGGCGGAACAGCGCCGGCGCCATGGTCGTCTTGCCGTGCGGCTGCAGCTCCACGCCGTGGTCGCGGCACCACGCCGCCATGGTGGCGAGGTTGTGCTCCAGCGCGGCGTCGTCGAGGACCGCGAACGGTGTGGGCAGCTCGTGGATGGACTGACCTGCAGTCGGATGCGTCACGGGCGTCACGGTACCGGGAAGGTTCCCCGCAGGTTGACCGAGGAGTAGGCGATGTGCCTGGTCAGCGGGTCGGTCGCCAGCGCGGCGTCGGTGACCGGCAGGTGCGCGTGCGTCTCGTTGTAGAGCCGCACGAACGCCTCGGCGAAGTTGACGCCCGCGGCCCGGCCCGACTCGCCGTTGTACGACTCGACCAGCTTGCGGGCGAACACGCCGTGGTACCCCTGGCTGACGAACTGGTCCATGGCGGCCAGCTTCGTCCCGACCACGTCGGTGATGTCGACGTAGGTGTCGTTGCGCAGCCCGTTCAGGCTCAGCGCGTCGAGGTTGTAGACCGGCAGCCCGGTCAGGAACACCTGCCGCACGGGGACCTCGTCGCGCCCGTCGAGGTTGCGCAGGTAGAGGCCGGCCCGCGACAGTGCGGCCAGCGCCATGCCGGTCGCGACGTAGTGCGGGTCGAAGTACGCCGGGTTGCGCGGGTGGTCGGCGATGACGATCTCGGGCTGCTCGATCGCGATCTGCTCGGCGATCTGCTCGACCATCTCCTCCTGGACCGTCGCGTACGTGTCCTCGTGGTCGAGCGTGATGATCTTGCTGATGCCGATGATGTCCGCGGCCCGCTCGAGCTCGTTCTTCTTGTTCGCGACGATGTCGTCCAGGCCCGCGGTCGCGATGTCGTCGTCCGGGTGGTCCTTGCGCCACTCCTCGGCGTACTTGTTCGCGTGGATGCGCCCGCCGTGGCTCAGGATCAGCGCGACGACCTCGTCGCCGCGTGCCGCGTGCAGCGCGAGGGTGCCGCCGCAGTTCGTGATCGTGTCGGCCGGGTGGGCATAGATCGTCATGATCTTCATGGAGGTCTCCGGTGTGTCCGAGGTGCGCCAGCGCCTGGCAGGAGCACACACGGAACCTCATTCCATGTCAAGGTTCTGTGGGGTCTCGCGTGGTTGCGTTGGGTTCCCCCGTCCCCCTGCTGCCCATTCTCTTGGCCGCGCACCTGCGCCTCAAGCGGACCGATGGCGCTTCGCGCGGAGGGACCGCTTGACCCGCAGGCGTGCGGCCTAAGAACGGGCAGCTATCAGGGGGACGGGGGGAGTCTGGCGACGGGTGCGGGGGCGCGGCGGCCGCTTTGCGTCCGCGATGTGGGATTACGGGGCGGTTTTTTGGGCCGCCCACCACGTTTACCCGTGCATCACGAGGCCTGTAATCGTGTTGAGGCTCGGGTAATCCTGGTGATGTACGCGATCCTTGATGATCATCGCTGTCCACAGCCACCGAAGCGGGACGAAACGGGCACGGAAGGGGCGAGGCGTGCCCGGGGAGCCCACCTCACCACCCCGGCAGAACCTCATCACACCCGGCCAACCTCAGGCGCGGTCGAGAACGACCAGGTCGCTGGCGTAGTCGCCGACCAGGCCGACCCGCAGGCCGTGGTGCATGAGCAGCGCACCGCTGTACCGCGCCCCCGTCCCCGCATCCACATACACGGCCGCCGGGTCGAGGCCGCGCAGCCGCAGCAGCACCGTCCGGCGCAGGTGCCGCACGGACGGCGCGAAGGCGAACACGGCGAGCTGGTGCCCCGACGGCGACCGGTAGCTGAGCGCCGTCACGTCGTCGGGCGCGTCGCTCAGCCGCCGCATCGAGCCGAACTGCACCGTCTCTCGCACCCGCTTGTACTGGGCGACGTACTCGGCCGCCTCGGCCAGCTCGGCGTCCGGCCACACAGCCAGGTTCCCGCCGATCCCCAGCAGCCCGGTCATCGCCGAGTGGAAGCGGAACCGCAGCGGGATCTCGCGCTTCGTGAGGTAGGTGGGGGAGTCGGTGACCCAGGCCATCATGGTGTGCGGCGAGTGGGCGTAGGCGTACCCGTGCTGGATCGACAGCCGCTCCAGGGCGTCGGTCTGGTCGCTCGGCCAGACCCACTCGGTGCGCGACAGCACGCCGAGGTCGGCCCGGCCGCCGCCGGAGGCGCAGCTCTCGATCCAGACGTCCGGATGCAGCGCCCGCAGCCGGTCGATCACCTCGTAGAACCCCTCGACGGACCCGATCCAGCCGTCCGACGCCTCGGTCAGCGGCCGGTTGAGGTCCCATTTCAGCGCGTCGATGGGCGCCGACGACAACAGCGCGTCCAGGGTCTCGACGAGGTGGTTGCGGACGTCCGCCATGCCCAGCGCCAGCAGGTGGGTCTGCCGGGCGAGCGTGCGCGGGCGGGTCGGCCACTGGTGGATCCAGTCCGGGTGGGCGCGGAAGAGGTCGCTGTCGGGGCTGACGGCCTCCGGCTCGACCCACACGCCGAACCGCATGCCGAGCGCGTGCACCTCGTCGGCCAGCGGCTTCAGGCCGTCGGGGAAGGCCGTGGGCGACGGCGTCCAGTCGCCGATGCCGGCGCTCTCGTCGTCGCGGCCGGTGAACCAGCCGTCGTCGAGGACGAACAGCTCGGCGCCCAGGCCGGCCGCCCGCCGGGCCAGCTCGAGCTGCGACTCCGGGCGGACGTCGAAGAACGTCGCCTCCCAGCTGTTGTAGAGCACCGGCCGGACGACGCCGGGGCGCGGCACGACGAAGCGGCGCTCGTAGGCGTGCCAGCGGTCGGTGAGGTCGTCGTGGCCGGCGGACGTGTAGACGCCGACGGTGACGGGGGTGGTCCACGACGCGCCCGGCGCCAGCGGATGCCGCAGGTCGAAGTCGTTGACCCCGGCGGTGACATGCAGCCGGCCGTCGTGGGCGAGCTCGGCGGCCAGGCGCCACGAACCGCTCCACGCCAGCGCGACGCTCCAGACGGCGCCGGCCTCGTCGCCCGCGCCCGCGTCGAGCGCCAGCCAGGGCTGGGCCGCGTGCCCGGGGATGCCGCGCCGCGACTCGAGCACCAGCCGGCCCGGCCCGAGCGGACGGCGCGTCACCTGGGTCTCCGCCGCGTACATGCCGGCCAGCCAGGTCGCCTCCCAGCGCGGCTGCCACGGCAGCCCCCAGCTCGCGGAGTACGCCCGGTCGAGGACGACCGCGGTGTCGCCGTCGTTCACCAGCGTCGTCCACCGCTCCAGCGCGCCGCCGCGGACGCGGTAGTGCAGGTCGGCGGCGAACGGGTAGTGCCGGTCGGCGAGCCGGACCGTCAGCTCGTCGCCGTCCGGGCTCACCGCCGACGACGTGACGGCGAGATCGAGCGCCCGGACGCCGTCGGCGAACTCCACCTTGAGCGCGGTCTCGTCCAGCCGCCGCCCGCCATGAGCGACCAGCTCCTCGGTGTGCGCGCGCGGGCTGGACCACGTGTTGGAGCCGAAGTCGCGCGCGTCGTCGGCCAGCAGGACGGCGACGTCGTCGGGTGGGATCGGGCCGCCCCAGTGCAGGTGGCGCAGGTCGCCGTCAGGGGTGACGGCGAGCGCGTAGGCGAACCCGTCGCCCCGCAGCAGGAAGGCGTTCCGGTCGGTGAGGTGCTCCACGGCAGGCACGCCGCAGCCTAGTCATGGCAAGACGTTCCATGTCAACGGATGCCCCCCGTCCGCGTCAGGACGACGGCCACACCTGGTGCTCGCCCGGCCCGGCCGACAGCTCGCCGTACTCCACGCCACCGCCACCCGGCTCGGCGCCCGCATACGGCAACAGGACGGCGATCGCCGCGCCCTCGCGGTGCTCCAGCTCGACCCGGATCGCGTCGGACCCGTCGACCACGACCTGGGCGACGAAGGCGGCCGCCCGCAGGTCGCCGGCCTGCTGCTGGACCCCGATGTAGAGCAGCTCGAGCAGCTCCGGCGCGGCCGGCGCCTCGTCACCGTCGCCGTCCCACGCGCTGACCAGCCGGCCCTCGCGGTCGTGGCCGACGATCATGCCGTAGGGGAAGAACGCCCCGTGCGCGTCGAGCTGCTGGCGGGCGAAGGGGAGGACGCCGGTCAGCAGCGCGTCGAGCTCGCGCTGGGCTTCGGCGGAGACGGCGTCGCGCCAGGAGGTCATGAGGCCGCATCCTCCCCCGCGCGGGCGTCACACGTCCAGGACGACCCGGGCGGCGGGGGAGAGCCGGTCGTACACCGCCTTGCGGACGTAGCCGGCCTGGTCGAGCTGCTGCGGCTCGTCGCGGCGGCAGTAGGACATGGTGAGGCCGCGTCGCGGGACGCCCGTGCGGTTGAGGGTGCCGCCGTGCCACAGGTGCGCGTTGAAGATCACGACCGTCCCCGCCTCGCCGAGCAGCAGCCGCTCGTCCGGGTGCGCCGCCGTCGGGTCGGCGAGGTCGTCGGCCGGGACGCGGCCCCACCGGTGCGAGCCGGGCACCACCCGCGTCGCGCCGTTGTCCGGGGTGAAGTCGTCGAGCAGCCACATCGAGTTGCAGATGTGGTAGTCGCCCTCGTCGACGGGCTTGCCCCAGTCGGAGTGCAGGTGCTGGTGGCCCTCGCCGGGGAGGGCGGCGCGGAAGTTCAGCGAGTTGACCCGGACGTTGCCGACCACGTGGTGCGCGGCGGCCAGGACGGCCGGCTCGGTGAAGATCGACTCGAACACCTCGCCCTTGTTCACCAGGTCGGCCAGGATGGCGGCGCCGGCCTGCCCGCCGATCTCGTGCCCGGCGGCCGAGCCCTCGAACCGCCGCAGCTCGTCGGTCCGTGCGCGCAGCGCCTCGAGCCGCTCGCCGGCGAACAGGCCGGGCAGCGCGAGGAACCCGTCGGCGTCGAGCTGGGCGCGCTGCTGGTCCGTCAGCGCGTCCGTCGTCGCCCCGAGGTCGGACAGCGCGGTCTGCAGGCTCGGGTCGGTGGTCGTGGTCATGACGGCGGCTCCTGTCGGTCCGTCGGGTGGTTCGTGGCGTCCTCCATCGCACCCCGCGGCTGGTCCGGCGGGCAATGCAGCAGCCGTCCCGGTGTTTGCACGGATCGACGACGGCGTCGGCTCACCTCCCGCTCGGGACCCGGCCGCGCGGGCCCACCGGGCGTCGACCATTCCGAAACCGGCGCGGAGCCGGTAGCATCCAGCGGCACCATGACCAGTCCACCGGTGGAGCGCTTCCCGGGCTCCGCGCTGAGCAGGGCCGAGGCCGCCGCGCGGCAGTGGCCGAGCCCGCCGCGCCCGATGTTCGTGTCGGCCGGCGCCTACGCCGCGCCGCGGCTGCGGCACGCCGCCCCGCACCGGTACGCGGTGTGGAAGCTGGCGTACTACCGCTCCGGCTCCATCGATGCACTGGTCGACGGGGTCGGCTATCCCGTCGCGGCCGGGTCGGTGCTCGTCGTCCCGCCGCACGCCGACCACGCCGAGCTCGCCCACACGGCGTACTCGAACTACTTCGTCCTGGTCAACGCCCGGCCGGACCAGCCCTGGCCGCGGCTCACCACCGACGACGGCGAGCAGCGGCTCGGCGCGGCGTTCGCGGCCCTGGTCCGCGAGAAGTCCGACCCCGACGAGCACGCCCGCGCCATGGTCGACGCCCTGGTCCGGCAGGTCGACATCCTGCTGCGCCGCGACCTCGCCCGGCGGCACGACTCCGCCGCGCGCGCCGTCGTCAACGCCGTCGAGCAGCTCATGGAGGAGCGCTACGCCGAGCACGTCGGCATCGACGCCCTGGCCCGCGAGGTCGGTGTCTCGGGGTCGACGCTGCGGGCGCACTTCGCCGCGGAACTGGGCACGTCGCCGCAGAGCCGGCTGCTCGACATCCGGCTGCGTCACGCCGTCTCGCTGCTGCAGACCTCGGACCTCACGCTGGCCTCCGTCGCCGAGCGCTGCGGCTACCACTCCGCCAGCCACCTGAGCCGGCACGTCAAGGCGGCCCTGAACGCCACGCCCGGCGAGATCCGGCGTCGCGGCCGGCTGCCGTCGCCGTAGGCGGTCCGTGCAACGCTCCCGGTGCGGGGTGTATTGAGCGGACCGCCGCGCTGCGCTGTGCTGACGTCCATGCCGACGACGCCGCGGAAACTGCTGCCGTACGTGTCCACTGCAATCGCGGCGTACGTGGCCGCCTCGGTCGTCGCGCACCCCGAGCCGACGCCGCCCATCGAGGCGGCAGCTGCCGCCGTCGCCCCCAGCGGGAACGGCGCGAACCCCGCGGACCCGGTCACCGCGCTCGGCCCGACGTGGGGGATGGTCGGCTACGCGCCCGGCAACATCGCCGCCGTCCCGCAGCCGTTCGGCTACGACACCGTCATCGACGGCGAGACCACCAAGCGGATCTTCCTGAGCTTCGGCGCCCAGCCGGACGTCTCGACGGCGGCGTCGGTGTTCTACACGGCCACGTCCGACGACGCCGGGCAGCGCTTCCTCACATCGGAGCAGACGCCGTGGACGGCGCTGAACATGGTGCGCCTCGACGACGGGTCGTTCCTGTCGGTCGAGTTCATCCCTGACTGGGTCGACTCGACGCACGTGCAGATCCGCACCTGGCGCTCCACCGACCAGGGCGAGACGTGGACGCTGACCCAGGGCGACTACACGGCGCCGGAGCCGATGGGGTTCCTGCGGGTCTGGCGCGGGCCGATCCTGCTCTCCGACGGGACGGTGATCGTGCCGGCCTACACGGAGTACGCGAGCGACACCCGCAACGCCAGCCTGATCCTGCAGACCGACGACCTGGGCGCGACGTGGACGCTGCGCTCGACCATCGTCGAGCCGACCACCGATCTCGGCACCAACGAGGTGGGTCTCTCGTACACGACCGACGGCCGGCTCATCGCCGCCATGCGGCCGGACACCCCTCAGCCGTACCACCTGCGCCAGGCGTTCTCCGACGACGACGGCCGCACCTGGTCCGCCCCGGAGGTCGTGACCGGGCCGGACGGGCCGGTCGGCAGCATCAGCCCGGTGCTCACCCTGCAGCCGAACGGCATGCTGCTGCTCAGCTACGGCCGGCCCGACAACAACCTGCTGGTCAGCACCGACGGCACCGGCCGCTCGTGGGCGCAGCACGAGTTCGTCTTCGGCAACGCCCCGGCCACCAGCGGACCGGCCCGCGACATGGGCTCCAGCGGCAACACCGGCCTGACGACCGTCGAGGCGAACCGCTCGATCGTCTTCTACGACCGCTGCCACAGCAACAACCTCTGCAAGCCGTACAACGAGCAGTACAGCATCTGGGGCGCCTACGTCGACGCCGTCACGCCCGGCGGCGGGAAGATCGACGTGGCGACGAAGCTGCGGGCCGGCACCGCCACCATCAGCGGCGACGTCGCCCCGGCCGACCCGGTCTTCCCGGAGACCCGTCTCGAGGGTGCCGTCGACGGCAGCTCGGAACGGCACGCCGCCGCGGTGCTGCGGGGCGGGGAGGGCGCCGGCCCCCCGTCGCTCGTCGTCGAGCTGGACCGGACCTACCTGCTGGACCGCATCGGCCTGATGCTCGGCCACGACCGGCCGTACAGCGCGAGTGTGCAGCTGTCCGAGGACGGGCGACGGTGGACGGCGCCGGTCGTGCGGGCCACCCGGACCCGCGACCACGCGCTGCGCTACACCGACATCGAGCCGCAGCAGGCGCGGTACGTGCGGGTCACGGGCGTCGCCGGCACCGACACCCCGGTCACCGAGCTGGAGCTCTACGCCGCCGACGTCGACACCTTCGAGAACGACCCGGTGTTCGGCGTGCCGCGCGGCTGGACCGACGCGCTCAACGTCACCACCACCGACGTCGACCTCGCCGGCTTCGAGAGCCGGCGGTCGCTGCGGTTGTTCGACAACTACGTCGACCAGGTCGCGAAGATCACCCGGCCGGCGCCGGAGCGCGACCGCCAGGTAGCGACGTTCGAGCTGGGCAGCTCCGAGTGGAACTACCGCGGGCAGTTCGTCTTCGACGTCGTCGGCCGCAACGGCGACAGCTCCACCGTGCGCTGGCACTTCCTGCTCACGCCCGGGGCGTACCCGGCGCCGGGCTCGAGCGGCACTCCCGCGAAGCCGACCCTGCAGGCGTGGAACGGCTCGCGCTGGCTGCCGGTCGGCACGCTGGACGAGCCCGTCCACCCGCACACCTGGCGAACGGTCACCGTCGATGCGACGCTGGACGGCGCCACCGTCACGATCGGCGGCCAGTCGTTCACCACCACGACGACGTTCCAGCCGGCCACCGCCCTCGCCGGTATGTCGTTCACGTCCGCAGGCACCGGCGTCACCAGCACCACCTGGTTCCTCGACGACGTCCGCATCAGCGGCAACTGAAGGAGAGACCCCTTGCTCGACCTCGACATCGTCGACGCCCATCACCACCTGTGGGACCTCTCCCAGCCGTACCCGTGGCTGCAGGAGGCGGCCGGGCAGTTGCAGGTGCACGGCGACGACACCGCGATCCGCCGCGACTACCTGCTGGCGGACTACCTGGCCGACGCGGCGCCGCTGCGGCTGGTCGCCTCGGTGCACGTCGACGCCGGCGCCGCCGACGCCCTCGCGGAGGCGCGCTGGCTGCAGGACCTGGCCGACGGAACCGACGGGGCCGGCTTCCCGCAGGCGATCGTGGCCGGCGCGGCGCTGCACGACGACGGCGTCGCCGACCGGCTCGCGGCGCTGGCCGAGCTGCCGAACGTCCGCGGCGTCCGGCACAACCTCAACTGGCACCCGGACCCGAAGCTCACCTACACCGACCGCCCGGACCTCGTCAGCGACCCGGCCTGGCTGCGCGGCTTCGCCCTGCTGGCGCGGCACGGGTTCTCGTTCGACCTGCAGGTCTACCCGGACCAGCTGGCCGACGGCGCCCGGCTCGCGGCCGCGCACCCGGACACGGCGGTGATCCTCGACCACGCCGGCATGCCGCTGGGCCGCGACCTCGACTCCGTCCGGGCCTGGCGCAAGGGCCTGGACCTGCTGGCCGAGCAGCCGAACACGTCGGTCAAGATCTCCGGGCTGGGCATGACCGACCACCGCTGGAGCGTCGGCTCGCTGCGTCCGCTCGTGCTCGAGGTGATCGAGGCGTTCGGCGTCGACCGCGCGATGTTCGCCAGCAACTTCCCCGTCGACTCCCTCTACTCCTCCTTCGGTGAGCTGTACGAGGCGTTCGATACGATCACAGCCGACTTCTCCGCCGGCGAGCGTGCGGCGTTGTTCGCGGGGACCGCCCGGCGCGTGTACCGCATCGATGACGTCCGCCCGAAGGAGGCCGCCGCATGACGACGCCGACCATCACCGCGCTGCGGGCCTACGTGCCCGACACCACCGGCGGCGCCGACTACCACGCGCAGCGGGCCGGGCACTGGATCGACGACCACATCGCCAGCCCCATGGCGAAGTACCCGGAGTACCGCGAGAGCCGGCGCTCGTTCGGGCTGAGCCTGCTCGGCAACGTCGTCGTCGAGGTCGAGGCGTCCGACGGCACCGTCGGCTTCGCGCCCACCACCGGCGGCGAGCCGGCCGCCTGGATCATCGAGAACCACCTGTCCCGGCTGGTCGAGGGCGCGCCCGTCACCGACCTCGAGCGGCTCTGGGACCAGATGTACCTCTCGACGCTCTACTACGGCCGCAAGGGCCTGGTGGTCAACGCCATCAGCGGCGTCGACCTCGCGCTCTGGGACCTGCTCGGCAAGGTGCGCGGCCTGCCGGTGCACGCGATGATCGGCGGCGCCGTCCGCGACGAGATCCCGTTCTACGCCACCGGCCCGCGCCCCGACGTCGCACAGAAGCTGGGCTTCATCGGTGGCAAGCTGCCGCTGCAGCACGGCCCGGCCGAGGGCGACGAGGGCATCGCCAAGACCGTCGCCCGGCTGGCCGCCGCGCGCGACGCCGTCGGGCCGGAGTTCTGGCTCATGCTCGACTGCTGGATGTCCCTGACGCTCGACCACGCCGTCAGGCTCTCCCGCGCACTCGACGGCGTCGGCCTGCGCTGGCTCGAGGAGCCGCTGCTGCCCGACGACTACTGGTCGCACGCCACGCTGCGCGAGCGGATGCCGGCCGGCATGCTGCTGAGCAGCGGCGAGCACGAGTCGACGCGCTACGGCTTCCGGGCGCTGCTCGAGCTCGGCAAGGTCGACCTCGTCCAGCCCGACGTGGGCTGGTGCGGCGGGCTGACGGAGCTGCTGCGCATCTCCGCCCTCGCCGAGGCGCACGGCGCCATGGTCGTGCCGCACGGGTCGAGCGTGTACTCGTACCACTTCGTCGCGACCCGGCAGAGCAGCCCGTTCGCGGAGTTCCTCATGATGCACCCCGACGGCACCGAGGTCGTGCCGATGTTCTCGCCGCTGCTGGTCGACGAGCCGGTGCCGGTGAACGGGCGGCTGAAGGTGGCGGAGCTGGACCGGCCCGGGTTCGGCGTGCGCCTGAACCCGGGCCGGCCGCTGCGCCGTCCCTACCCGCGCTAGTCGACGTCGGTGGTGTTGTAGCGCAGCGCTATGGCGGCGTTGCGGTCGGTGTCGTAGACGACGGTGACCAGTCGCGTCGTGCCAATAGCGGCCGTGCCCGGATACCCGGAGTCCCAGTTCGAGCCCGGGTTGTAGAGCACGTGCTTCGGGGTGTCGGCCCAGAGCACGTTGGTCCGCCGCAGCGCGATCACGGTCGGCCGGTTGGTCGGCGACGTGCTGGCGTTCGGCTGGCTCCACAGCGTCGGCACCAGGTTCGTGCCCGGGATGAACTCGACCTCGGGCCCGTGCATCGCCACGCCCAGCGAGGTCGGCGCGGTCCAGGTCGTCATGTAGGTGTTGTTGTAGGAATCGGTCTGCACGCCGGCGGTGCTGGCGCCCGACGTCGACGCCGTGCGGATGATCGCGCGGACGTGCCCCGGCTCGATCTCGGTGATGGCCGGCTCCTGGTAGTTCACCGTGGGGCTGCTGGCGATCGTCTTCTGCCGGCCCGTGACCCGGCCGTCCCAGGTGACACCGCCGTCGACGCTGGCCACCACGATCGAGGCGTGCGTGCTCGACCCGTTGGGCGTGCCGTACAGGGGGATCAGGAGCTGGCCGTTGTCCAGTTCGGCGATCTTGGCGCTGTTGATCGGTCGCGGCATCGTGCTCGAGAAGACCTGGACGGGTGCCGAGAACGCGGCGTTGTCGGCGTCGCGCCGCTTCACCTGCGTCTGCACGAAGGCGCCGGTGTTGCCGTCGGCCACGAAGTACGACAGCAGCAGCCGGCCGCTGCTCAGGGTGGTCAGCGACGGGTCGCGGAAGTCGTAGTTCTCGAGGTCGGCGACGATGAACGGCGTCGCCTGCTGCCAGGTGGCGCCGCCGTCACGGCTGCGCATCATCCGCAGCTGGCTGGCCTGCTGCGAGTGGGCGCTGGACCAGCGGTACACCATCAGCAGGTCGTCCGCGTCGCCGTGCGGGTCGCGGGTCAGGTCGGGGAAGTAGGCCCGGCAGGTGGTGCCCAGCGCCGAGTCGCCGCACGGGCCGCCCGGCACGGCGACGGACTGGACGATCGCCGCCGGCGCCATGTCGCCGGCGGCCTTCGGTTCGGCGGCCGTGTCCGCCGTGGTGGCCGTGGCCGGGAGCCCGGCGAGTGCCACGGCGAGTGTCGCCGCGAGTCCGGCGACGATCGAGATTCCCTTGCGTGCATCGAGTCGTGTCATGACCGCACCTCCGACGCCGAGTCAAGTGTGACGAGGAAACCCAGCACGGCATTCCATGTCAATGGCCTCGAACGATCGTGCGGCCCTGCTTGACATGGAATGCCGTTGTGCGTTTCCTGGGACGGTGGCGGACCCCGTGAACCTCCTCGTCGCCCAGCCGGTGCACGAGGAGTGGCTGGCCCGCGTCCGCGCCGCCGTGCCGGATGCCGTCATCGATCTCCGCGACCCGATCGTCCCCGGCGAGAAGCTGCCCGAGGCCGAGCTGCGCCACCGCACCGTCCTGTTCACCGACCACCCGCCGGCCAACGCCGAGGCGCTGGCGTCACTGCGCTGGCTGCAGCTCGGGTCGGCCGGCTACCAGCAGCTGGCCGGGGCGCCGCTGCCCGACGGCGTCCGGGTCGCCAACGCCAGCGGCGTCAACGACATCCCGATCGCTGAGTGGTGCGTGCTGATGATGCTCACGCTCGGCCGGCGGCTGCCCGACGCGCTGCGCGACCAGGCCGCCCGCCGCTGGAACCGCGACGTCGCGTACCAGGTCGAGGTGCGCGGCCGCCGGGTCGGGATCTTCGGCTACGGCAGCATCGGCCGCGAGGTCGCCCGGCTCTCCCGCGGCCTGGGGCTCGAGGTCTGGGCGCTCTCGCGCAGCGGGTTCGGCCCGCGACCGGACCGCTTCGGCGCGGCCGGCGCCGACATCGCGCCCGACCGTGGGTTCGGGCCGGCCGAGCTGCCGGAGTTCCTCGCCGGGTTGGACGTCCTCGTCATCACCGCGCCACTCACCGACGAGACCCGCGGCACGTTCGGCGCGACCGAGCTGGCGCTGCTGCCGCCGCGCGCCGTCCTGCTCAATCCGGCCCGCGCGCACATCGTCGACGAGACCGCGCTGCTGGACGCGCTGGGGTCCGGGCGGCTGGCCGGCGCCGCGCTGGACAGCCAGTACCGCGAGCCGATGCCGCCGGACGACCCGTTCTGGACCGCACCGAACACCGTCGTCACCCCGCACGTCTCCGGGTCGACGGGGAGTCCGCACTTCACCGCCCGGCTGTGGGAGCTGTTCGCGCTGAACCTCGGCCGGTTCCGGTCCGGCGAGCCGCTGCTCAACGAGATCGCCGACCGCGACTGGCGATAACGCCCGTATTGACATGGAATGACCTTCCGTGTCTTCTGGTCTGCCACCGACCCCCAGGAGGCAGCCCATGCGTGTGTCCCGGCCTCTCGCGCTGACGGCGGGGGTGACCGTCGCCGGCGTCGTCGCCTCGCTGATCCCGGCCACCGCGCCCTCGGCGCGCGACATCGACGTCCCCACCGACGGCGCCGACCCCAACGGCTACGTCATCGCCCAGCACGACCCGACCACCGTCTTCGAGCCGCCGCCCGGCGTCATCGGCGGCAACGCCACGGTCGAGGCCTTCGACGCCGTCGACGCCGATGGCCTGCCGGTTCGCCGTGTGCAGATGACCTGGCAGTCCAACGAGGACGTCGCAGCCGCCGACAGCGAGGCGTCGATGGTCCTGTCCGACGACGGTGGCTACACCTTCCCCAGCGGCCTCAACACCGACACCGGCGCCGGCTGGTTCTCGAAGCTGCGCGACGGGTCGCTCATCGGGGTCGAGTTCATCCCGCGGCGCGTCGTCGACGAGCACACCGTCGAGCTGATCGCCCGCCGCTCCACCGACAACGGCAGCACGTGGAAGGACCTTCCGTCCACGTTCACCACGGACCTGTCGTTCGACGGCTCCAAGTTCGACCGCGGCATCCGCGTGCACCGCGACATCTTCTACGCCGGCGACGGCGCGCTGCTGATGACGTACTACACGACCTACGCCGGCGACCCCGGCTACCGCACCGAGCTGGCCCGCAGCACCGACGGCGGCGCGACCTGGAACCGGTACGCGACGGTCGCCCAGTTCACCGACGGCCGGACCATGGGCGAGTCCGGCATCGAGCGGGCCGCCAACGGCGACCTCGTCGCCGTCCACCGCACCGGCATTCCGGGCGGCGCCAACTTCGGGCCGCTGTACGTCAACCGCTCCAGCGACGACGGTCGCACCTGGACCCGTCCGGAGCCGCTGCAGCTGACGACGGCGTCCGGCGAGCCCGCGCCGGCGACCGGCGTCATGCCCGTGCTGCGGCTGCTGCCGAACGGGATCATGACGCTGACGTTCGGCCGCCCGGACAACTGGATCGCCATCTCGCCCGACGGCCTCGGCCACAGCTTCGAGCAGGCGCAGACCACCTACGTCAACCACCCCCGGGTCAACGCGGCGTTCCAGCGCAACCACGGCTCCTCCGGTAACGGCGCGCACGCCGTCGTGGCCGCGAACCGGGTCATGATCGTCGGCGACAACTGCGCGCCGAGCTGGGGCTGCCCCGAGACCGACGCCGGCTTCACCGTCGACGGCGAGTACCGGGTCTGGAAGAAGTTCGTCGACGTCGTCGGCCCCAACGTCGGCAAGATCGACCTGCTCGGCAAGGTCGAGGCCGGCACCGTCACGATCGACACGAACATGACGCACACGCCGCCGAAGCTGCCCGAGACCAGCCGGCTCGGCGCCATCGACGGCAGCACCGACTGGGCCTCGGCGGCGATGTTCCGCTCGGTGCGCGGCGAGGGCGTCTACACGGTGCACCTGGACCGCGAGTACACGCTGAACCAGATCGGGCTGGCCCTGCAGTACGGCGCGCCCGGCGCCGCCCGGGTCGAGGTGTCGGCCGACGGCGCCTCGTGGACCGAGGTCGTCGACACCGGCACCATCACGTCGTACACGCAGACCTACTACCCGGTCTCCGACGTGCGGGCCCGGCACGTGCGGGTCACCGTCGCCGACACCGACCCGCAGGGCCCGGAGTTCCTCGGCGAGCTCGAGCTCTACTCCACCACCGACTCCTTCGAGAACGACCCGGTCGGCCAGGTGCCGCGCGGCTACACCAGCGCCATCGGCGCCACCGTCACCGACTTCGACGTCGACGACTCCCGCCACGTCATGCGGCTGGCCGACGCCTGGACCGACAAGATCGCGACGGCGCGCTGGGTGTCGGACCCGGCGGACGAGCAGACGCTGGCGTTCCGGGTGAACTCGATCGGCTACGCGCGCGGCTTCGCCTTCACCACGATGGGCTCCACCGACGACGACTCGGAGGTGCCCGCCTACCACCTCAACATCGGCGCCGACGGCAGCATCGGCTGGTACTCGTACGAGACGAACACGTGGACGAAGATCGCGCCGGCCGGCAGCGCACCCCAGCGGGCCTGGCACGACCTCCGGGTCGAGGCCGCCCTCGACGGCGCCGAGGTCTTCCTCGGCGGCGAGTCGGTCGGCACCGTCGAGCCGTCGACGCCCGGTCTCACCGCCTTGACCGGCCACCAGTTCTCCTCCAGCGGCACCCCCAGCCAGTACGACCACTTCCTCATCGACGACGTCGAGCAGTCCTGAGGTGATCAGCGGCGCGGCCGGGGCCTCCGGGCCCCCGGTCGCGCCGTCGGTGTCGGCGGTCGGTGCTTGGATGTCGTCATGCCCGCGGAGGGTCGCGACGAGAAGCTTGCTCGATTGATTGTGAGCCGTGTCCTTGGGCTGGACGTCAGTTGGCGGCGCACTCGACCGAGCAGGGCCACGCCTTCATGTGGATCGGGATGGCGACTGAGAGTTCGGTTCAACTGGCGCTCAAGAACCGGGGCCAGGGAGCCTTCGCTGGCGCAATCTCGAGTCTCTCCACTATCGACGTGTAGACGCTGACGCCAAGCAGTTGGCATCAGCGTCTACACGTCGACATCGGACTCTCGCGATCGGTCGCGACACGCCGGTGCAGCGGCCGTCCACAGGCGACCGACCAGGCGTGAGTCGTCCACAATCGGGCCGATCCGGGTGGCATGCTGCGGGCCGTCGCCACGACGATGTCGGCATGGACGTCGGCGCGTTGATCAAGAAAGCTCGATACGAGGCGGGGCTCTCCCAGGGTGAGCTGGCCGAGCGGGCGGGCGTGAGCCGTTATGCCATCTCGCACTACGAGTGCGGCGTCCTGCTGCCGTCGATCCCCGCACTGCGGTCGATCCTCGAGGCCACGGGCAAGCAACTGCACGCCGAGCTGGAGCCGCTCGACGCCGACGTCAGAGCGGCGATCGCCCGGCTCGCGGGCGCGCCGATGGAGGACCGCCCGTCGGCGAGGCACTGGGCGTGGGTGCACACGTTCGTCGGCCCGGCTTACCGGGTCGAGGGCGTCGCGGCGGCGGAGCTGCTGGGTGCACCGGTGCCGGTGGATCACCTCGACCTCGCGCTCGCCGACGCGCCCGAGTCCTACGCAGTCCTCGTGCAGCAGCCCGGATGGTCGTGGCCGGCGCTGTCAGTGCGGCGCGACACCTGGCCGTTCGGTTGGCCGAAGGCGGGCTCGAACGACGACGAGAGCCGGGTCGCCGACCTGGGTACGCGTCTGCGTGACCTGCTTCGAGAGCAGTGTCCCGACGGCGTGTTCTGGATGGCTTCGGTCGGCTACCGGGCTCGGGTGCGGCTGGTGCCGCCGGCCGAGGTGGAGCGGTACGTCGAGGTGGCGACGCCGCATGGGGTCATACGGGTGGCGCCGCTGCACGAGATCGAGAGCACCGACCCGCGGGTGACGCGGGTGCTGCGGGTCCTGCGCGAGACGGCAGAGACGGCGGTGGCGCCGGTCGGGGACACGGCCGGCGACACCGCCGTCGGACTCAGCGGCTAGTGGGCCGAGCCGTCGGCCTTCATCGAGGCCAGGACGTCGCGGGCCGCGTCGAGGGTGCGGTCCACGTCCTCCTCGGTGTGCGAGCCGGAGATGTGGTTGCGCTTGAGCGACATCGGGATCATCAGGAAGCCGGCGTCGGTCATGCGGCGGTGGAACGTGGCGTAGGCCTGGTCGTCGTTGCGCATGAGGTCGCGGTAGCCCTTGATCGGGCCGGCGGTGAAGTAGAGCGAGAACACGCCGCCGAAGCCGGCCACCGTCGCCTGCAGGTCCAGCTCGGACACGATGCCCTCGAGGCCGGAGCGCATCCGCGCGCCCAGCGCGTGGGTGCGGGTGTAGAAGTCCGGGTTCGAGCGCAGGTGGTCGATGGTCGCGATCGCGGCCGTCGCGCCGAGGGCGTAGCCGTTGAAGGTGCCGGCCAGCAGCACGTCGCCCTTCTGGCCGTCGAAGCGCTCCATGAGCGAGCGCGGCCCGGCCAGCCCGCCGATCGGGTAGCCGTTGGCCATGCCCTTGCCGAACGTCGTGAGGTCGGGCTGGACGCCGCAGACCTCCTGGTAGCCGCCCAGTGCGTGCCGGAAGCCGGTGATGACCTCGTCGAAGATGAGCAGGGCGCCGTGGTCGGCGGTCAGCGCGCGCAGGCCGTCGACGAACTCCTGGGTGGGCACCAGGGCGCCGACGTTGTGCGGGATCGGCTCCATGATGACCCCGGCGATCCGGTCCGGGTACTGCTCGAACAGCGCCTTGACGGAGTCGAGGTCGTTGAACTCGGCGATCAGCGTCGACTCGAGGACCGAGTCGAGGATGCCGGCCGACAGCGGGTCGCGGCCGTACGCCAGCTCCGGGCGGGAGATGACGTTGCGGGCGACGGCGTCGTGCCAGCCGTGGAAGCCGCCCTGGAACTTCACCAGCAGCTGCCGGCCGGTGGCCGCACGGGCCAGCCGCACCGCCTGCGCCGTCGCCTCGGAGCCGCTCATGGTGGCGATCATCATCTCGGCCGACGGGATCGCCTCGGTGACGCGCGTGGCCAGCTCGACCTCGAGCTCGGTGACCCCGAGGCCGAACAGGTCGAGGGCGCCGACGGCGGCCCGGACCGGGTCGTCGACCACGGGCGAGTTGTGGCCGAGCAGGATCGCACCGAACGCGGCGTGGTAGTCGAGGTAGCGGTTGCCGTCGAGATCGACGACGTAGGCGCCGTCGCCACCGCCGAACGCGTACGGGTGACCCACGTAGCGCGTCGCGGAGTTCACGCCGCCCGGAATGACCTCAGCGGCGGCCTGGTGCAAGGCCCAGCCGCGGGTCGCCGTGTTGCGTGGATTGTGGTCGGAGGCTGCCGTGCCGATCCCCGGGGACATCGGACTCCTGTTCCCGCGTCGCGGCCCGGCACATGGCCGTCACGCGACGCCTCTCGGTGGTGTCGTTGTCCGGAAGCGTAGGTTGCTTCGTCAAGCATGGCAAGACGTTCCATTTTGCGTTGCGTTACGCGATCGTCATAGCGGCGGGCCTTGACACAGCGGTGCCGCGACCCAAAGATGACTCGGCATGGCACGCCATTCCGTGATTGACGACAGCCGCCCGCTCGGCGTGGTGATCGTCGGGGCCGGCTTCATCGCCGACCACCACGGCGCCGCGCTGCGAGCCAGCGCCCGCGCCCGGCTCGCCGGCATCGTCGACGTCGACGCCGGCCGCGCCAGTGCGGCCGCGACCGCCGCCGGCGGCGTGCCGTGGACCACCGACCTGGCCGAGGCGCTGGCCCGGCCCGACATCGACGCGGCGATCGTGTGCACGCCGAACATGACGCACGAGCCCATCGCACTGCAGATCGCCGCCGCTGGCAAGCACCTGCTGATGGAGAAGCCGCTCACCATCACGGTCCCGTCCGCCCACGCCGTCGCCGACGCGTTCGACGAGGCCGGCACCGTCGTCATGGCGGCCCACACGCACCGGTTCTACGACTACGCCCGGGCGGTGAACGACGCGATCGCCGACGGCGCCGTCGGCCGCCCGGTGTTCGCCCGGTTCGCGCTGCTCGGCGGCTGGATCTGGCCGGACTGGCGGGCCTGGGTGCTCGACCCGGCGAAGTCCGGCGGGCACGCGCTGCACAACGGCGTCCACCTGCTCGACCTGGTGACGTGGTGGCTGCGCGACGAGCCCACCGTCGTCTACGCCAGGGGCCGCGCCCAGACCGCCGCCGAGCTGCGAATCTACGACTACCTGGAGATGCACGTGGAGTACGCCGGCGGCGCCGACGCGGTCTGCGAGATGAGCCGCGGGCACCGGCCCTCGACGCTGGACCGCCGCGACGTGCTGGTCGCCGGCACCGACGGCGTGCTGCAACTGCCCGCCGACGGCTGGGGCTCCACCGTCGTGACCGAGTCCGGCACCAGCCTGCTGCACCCGCAGGCCGCCAATGGGTTCGCCGTGCAGCTCGACGCGTTCCTCGACGCCGTCGCCGACCCCGCCGCCGAGCGGGCGATGACCCCGGCCGACGGCGTTCGCGCGGTCGCGCTGGGCGTCGCGACCGAGCTGTCCATCGAGCGCGGCGAGCCGGTCACGCTCGACGAGGTCATGCAGGGGGTGCACGCATGAGTGACACGACTCTCGGCGTGCTGCTGCTCGGCTTCGCCGGGCTCGGGCCGGACCAGGACCACCAGAGCGCGATGTACCGGCCCGCCTTCGAGGCGCATCCCGGCTTCGAGGTCGTCGCGACCGCGGCCGACGCCGGCGCCGTGGACGACCCCGCCGTCGACGTCGTGAGCGTCTGCGTCGAGCCGGACCGCCGTGCCGACGCCGTCATCGCCGCCCTGCAGGCCGGCAAGCACGTCCTGGTCGACAAGCCGCTGGCGCTGACCGCGGCCGACGCGGCCAAGGTCGCCGCCGTCGCCGCCGAGACCGGGAAGGTCTGCCTGCCGGCTCACCACCAGCGGTTCCACCCGATGATCGCGGCCGCGCGCGGCGCGGTCGCCGGGGGCAAGGTCGGGCTGCCGTGGAACGTGCAGGCCGACTTCCTCGTGGCCGGTGGCACCCCGTCGCCGGCGGGCGAGCTGGCCAACTTCGCCGTCTACCCGGTCGACGTGGTGCTCGCGCTCACCGGCCTGCGGGTCCGCCGCGTGTACGCCCGGCTCACGACGCACTGGGCCGAGGGCGCCGGCGACGACTTCGCGCTGCTCTTCCTCACCCACGAGAACGGCCTGACCAGCACCATCAGCGTCGGCCGGACCAACGAGCTGGCCGACACCCGGCCGGCCGGACTCGCCGTGCACCGCTACCGCGTCAGCGGCTCGCACGGCGTCCTCGACATCGACGCCTCGCGCCCGGCTGTCGTCCTCCGCCGGGGCGAGGCGTCGAGCAATACATCGGGGACTGGCGTCGGACCTCGCGGCCGGCTGTCGTCGACTTGGCACGGCCCGAGCACCGTGGACCGCCTACTGGACGAGCTGCACGCGGCGATCACCGCCGGCCGCCCGCCCAGCCCGTCCGCCGCCGACGCCGTCCACATCGCCGAGATCGTCGACGCGGCCCGCACGTCGGCCGCGTCCGGACAACCCGTCGACCTCCAGGAAGGCAGCCGATGAAGCTGGTCACCTATACCCGCGACGGCGTCACCCGGCACGGGTACGTCGCCGACGAGGCCGCGGCCACCGTGGCCGAGCTCGGCGACGGCGACCTCGGCGCGCTGGTCGCGGCCGGCGCCGGCACCACCACCGGCTGGCGGCCGGGCGACACCGTCGGGACCCACCGGCTCGCCGACGTCACCGTCCGCGCACCGATCACGCGCCCCACGAAGGTGCTGGCGGTGGCCGCGAACTACCAGGACCACGTCGCCGAGGGCGGCGGGGCTCCGCTGGACAAGCAGACCCTGGCGCCGCGGCTGTTCCTCAAGCCCGGCACGTCGATCGCGGACCCGGGCGCCGACATCGCCCTCCCGTCCGTCAGCACCCAGGTCGACTGGGAGGCCGAGCTGGTCGTCGTCGTGGGCGTGGGCGGCAGGGACATCCCGGTGGAGCAGGCCCTCGAGCACGTGGCCGGCTACGCCGTGGGCAACGACGTGTCGGCCCGGTCGGTCGACTACGGGTACGAGCGTGACACCTCGTCCCCCGCGGTCGGCTTCTTCGACTGGCTCGCCGGCAAGTGGCCGGACGGGTTCGCCCCGTACGGCCCCTACCTCGTCACATCCGACGAGGTGCCCGATCCGCAGGACCTCGACGTCGAGCTCGAGGTCAACGGCACGCTCCGGCAGAAGGGGAGCACCGCCGACATGATCTTCAGCGTGGCCGAGCTGGTCTCGTTCGCGTCGCGGCTGATGACACTCGAGCCCACCGACATCATCCTGACCGGGACGCCGGCCGGGGTCGGTGCGGCGTCCGGAACCTTCCTCGCCTCGGGTGACGAGATGACGGTGCGCATCGCCGGTCTCGGAGCCCTCACCAACCGCGTCGTCTGAACCCACCAAACCCTGAGAGGTAGCTGTGAGACGTTCCCGAGCGCAACGCGCAGCCCTGATCTCCGCCGGCATGGCGATGGTCCTCGCCGTCGCGGCCTGTTCCGATCCGACCCAGAACGAGGACACCAGCGGTTCCGGTGACGACGGCGCCAGCAGCGGCTCCGAGGACACGACGCTCAACGCGTACCTGTACCAGCCGCCGGCGGCGAACTGGAGCCCGATGGCCCCGGCCAGCGGCCCCGACGGGGTCGTCATGAACCTCATCTACGACTCGCTGCTGGGCGTCGACCCGGACTACAAGCTGTACCCGCGCCTGGCCGCCGACCTGCCGGAGATCTCCGAGGACGGCCTCACCATCACGTACACGCTCCAGGAGGGCCTGACCTGGAGCGACGGTGAGCCCTTCACCGCCGAGGACGTCGTCTTCACCTACAACCTCATGGCCGACCCGGACACGGGCAGCACCGCGTCGGGCCGGTTCGCCGACGTCGTCGGCGGTCCCGAGGTCGCGGCCGGCACCGCCGACACCGTCACCGGGTTCACCGCCCCCGACGACACCACCTTCCAGATCCAGCTGTCCAAGCCGAACATCGGCCTCGTGGGCCTGACCGGCAACATCTGGATCGTGCCGCAGCACGTGCTCGCCGACGTGCCGGTGGACGAGATGGACACCGCGGAGTTCTTCACCCAGAGCCCGAACGTCGGCATGGGGCCGTACATCTTCCAGGAGTACGCCACCGACCAGTACGTCCACCTGGTGAAGAACCCGTCGTTCCGCGAGGGCGAGGTGGACATCGACGAGATCTACCTGCGGCCGGTGACCTCGGACGTCGCCACCGCCCAGCTGGGCACGGGTGAGATGGACCTGGTGCAGATCGCCGCGCCCGACCTCGAGACGGTCGAGGCGATGGACGGCATCGAGGTGGGCTCCGGCCCCGGCGCCGGCTACATCCGCACGTCGGTGAACGAGCTGAAGCCGTACCTGCAGGACCCGCGCCTGCGCCAGGCGATGCTGTACGCCGTCGACCGGCAGCAGCTCATCGACGAGGCGCTCGGCGGGAACGCCACGCCGGTCAACGCCAGCTTCATGAACGACGCAATGCCGGACGACCTCGAGACGTACGACTACGACCCGGACAAGGCCCGCGAGCTGCTGGCCGAGATGAACTGGGACCCGAACCAGGTGGTCCAGCTCTCCTGGATCGCCGGCCAGCGCGACCGCGACACGGCGGCCACCATCCTGGAGAGCCAGCTCAACGAGGTCGGCATCAAGCTCGAGCTCAACCAGGTGCAGCCGGGCCAGCTGACGGACATGATGAACAACCAGTCCTACGACATGACGCTCTATGGTGGCGGCAACTACGCCACCGAGCCGTTCGCCGTGTTCGCCATCAACGCCTGCAGCACACACTTCCCGGCCGGCGGCAACCTGTCGTACTGGTGCAACGAGGAGTTCGACCAGCTGATGCTCGAGGCCAACGCGACGGTCGACGAGGCCGCCCGCTACGACCTCTACCAGCAGGCAGCGCGCATCGAGAACGCCGAGGTGCCGATGATCTACCTGTACAACCCGGACACCATCTGGGCGCACACCGACGCGCTGAAGGGCTTCGTCCCGAACGGCGACTTCACGAACCCGTTCTGGAACGTCCAGGAATGGACGCTGGAGCGCTAGGTTCCGCACGACCCGCGGATGCCGGGCGGCCGCCACGCGCGACCGCCCGGCACCGCGGCCGGACGAAGAGGAGGTGAGCGGTGACGGCGTTCGTCGTCAGACGGATCCTGGTGAACATCGTCGTGTTCATCCTGATCGGGATCGGCGTGTTCCTGCTGGTCCGAGCCGCCCCGGGCGACCCGGTGCGGATGATGATCAGGCCCGAGGACATGCAGGAGGGCGGCGAGGCGTTCATCGCGGCCCGGCGCGCGGAGCTCGGGCTCGACGACCCGATCCTCATCCAGTACGGCCGCTGGTTCCTGGACGCACTCACGGGCAATCTCGGCGACTCGTTCGTCAACCGGCAGCCGGTCAGCGGCCTGCTCCTCAAGCGGCTCGGCCCGACGGTGCTGCTGATGTCGACCGCGCTCGCGATCTCGCTGCTGATCGCGATCCCGCTGGGCACCATCGCGGCGGTCCGCCGCAACACCAGCGTCGACTACGCGGCCGCGGCGCTCAGCCTGGGCGTCATCTCGGTGCCGTCGTTCTTCCTCGGCATCGTCTCGATCTACATCTTCTCGCTGCAGCTGGGCTGGCTGCCGTCGTCGGGGATGTCCACACCCGGCGGCGGGGGCGGGACGGACGTCCTGCAGCACCTGATCATGCCGGCGGCGATCCTCGGGCTGGCCAGTGCCGGACCCTTGACGAGATACGTGCGCGGCAGCCTGATCGACGAGCTGTCCGCCGACTACGTCCGCACTGCCGAGGCCAAGGGCGCCGCGCCGGGACGGGTGGTGACGCGGCACGCGCTGCGCAACTCGCTGATCCCCCTCATCACGATCATCATGATCAACGTCCCGCAGATGCTGGCCGGCGCCGTGGTCCTGGAGCAGGTCTTCGCCTGGCCGGGCATGGGGCAGCTCGCGGTGCGCGCGGTGACGGCGCAGGACTACCCGGTGATCGTCGGCTTCGCGCTCTACGTCGCCGCGCTGGTGCTCATCTGCAACCTGCTCGCCGACATCGCCTACGCCGCCGTCGACCCGAGAGTGAAGGTGACGTGACATGAGCGACCTGCGCCCGTCCCTCGACACTCCCGAGGTGGCCGCCGCCGAAGGTGCGCTGGCGGCCGAGGCCACCGGCGAGGCCGTCACGCGGTCGACTCGCCGCTCGCCGCTGGGCATGGCGGCGCGCCGGTTCCGGCGCAACAAGATCGCCGTCGCCGGCAGCGTGTTCCTGCTTCTCATCCTGCTGCTGGCGGTGTTCGCGCCGCTCATCGCGCAGCAGTCGCCCACCGCCGTCGACCTCGGCGCGATCCGGCGTGCGCCGTCGGGCGAGCACTGGCTCGGCACCGACGCGTCCGGCCGCGACGTGTTCGCCCGGCTGATCTACGCGGCCCGGGTCTCGCTGCTGGTCGGCGTGGGCGCGGCGTTGCTGGCGGTGCTGCTGGGCACCATCGTCGGCGCGGTCGCCGGGCTGTTCGGTGGCTGGGTGGAGACCGTCCTCATGCGGACGGCGGACATGATGCTGTCGTTCCCGAGCATCGTCATCATCATCGTGCTGGCCGGCATCCTGGGGCCGAGCATCCCGATCCTCATCCTCTCGATCGCCGTCACCACCTGGCCGACGACGGCGCGGCTGGTCCGCGGTGTCACGCTGGCCGTGCGCGAACGCGAGTACCTGCACGCCGCCCGGGTGGCCGGGGCGTCGCGCGGCTGGATGCTGCGCAAGCACATCGTGCCGGCCGCCATGGGCCAGATCGTGGTCGTCGGCACCATCACGGTCGCCGGCGCCATCCTGGCCGAGGCGGTGCTGTCCTTCCTCGGGCTCGGCGTCCAGCCGCCGCAGGCCAGCTGGGGCAACATGCTCAACGACGCGCAGAGCCTGACCGTCATCCAGTCCATGCCGTGGCTGTGGCTGCCGCCGGGCCTGGCCATCGCCGCGACGGTGCTCGCGGTCAACTTCGTCGGCGACGGGCTGCGCGACGCCGTCGACCCGCGGCAGTCGGGGAGGTCCTGATGACGCTGGACGCCACCACCGAGCCGCTGCTGGTCGTCGACGACCTCGCCGTCGAGTTCCGCACCGACGAGGGCGTGGTCAAGGCCGTCGACGGAGCCGCGTTCACCATCGACCGGGGCGAGATCGTCGGCGTCGTCGGCGAGTCCGGCTCCGGCAAGAGTGTCACCGCGATGTCGATCCTCGGCCTGGTGAAGTCGGGCCGGCGGGTGCGCGGGGCGATCCGGTTCCGCGGCCGCGACCTCGCCGCGCTGCCGGCCAAGGAACTGCGGGCCATCCGCGGCGCCGAGATCGCGATGATCTTCCAGGACCCGATGACCGCGCTCAACCCGGTCGTCACCATCGGCCGGCAGATCGTCGAGGCGCTGCGGCTGCACGACAAGAAGATGTCGAAGGCAGCCGCCCGCGACCGCGCGATCGAGCTGCTGGCGCTGGTCGGCATGCCCGACGCCCCGGCCCGGTTCAAGCAGTACCCGCACGAGTTCTCCGGCGGCATGCGCCAGCGGGCCATGATCGCCATGGCGATCGCCAACGGCCCGAGCCTGCTCATCGCCGACGAGCCGACGACGGCGCTCGACGTCACCATCCAGGCGCAGGTGCTCGACCTGCTCAAGATCGCGCAGCAGGAGACGCAGGCGGCGACGCTGCTCATCACGCACGACCTGGGTGTGGTGGCCGAGCTCGCCGACCGCGTCGTCGTCATGTACGCCGGCCGCGTCGTCGAGCAGGGCGATGTCACCACCGTCTTCACCGCGCCGCGGCACCCGTACACCGTCGGGCTGCTCGAGAGCCTGCCCCGGCTGGACCGCGACGTCGACGAGCTGCACCCGATCCCGGGCAGCCCGCCGAGTCTGCTCGCCCCGCCGCCGGGCTGCCCGTTCCACCCGCGCTGCCCGCTGGCCCGCGACCGCTGCCGCACCGAGCGGCCGGACCTGCGGGTCGTCGGCAACGGCACCGCGATCCACCGGACGGCCTGCCACTTCGCCGAGGAGCTCGCGGGCGTCCCCACGGAGGTGACCCGATGACCGTCGAGACCGCGGCCGCCGACCGGCTCGAGCGCCTGGGCGAGGAGGTCCTGCGCGTCGAGGACCTGAAGATGCACTTCCCGATCCGCGGCGGCGTGTTCCGCCGCGAGGTCGGGGCGGTCCGCGCGGTCGACGGCGTCTCGTTCGCCATCGACCAGGGCGAGACGCTGAGCCTGGTCGGCGAGTCCGGCTGCGGGAAGTCCACCACCGGGCGCATGGTCGTGCGGCTGCTCGAGCCGACGTCGGGGCGCATCCTCTACAACGGCCACGACCTCTCGACCATGAGCGAGGCGGACCTGCGGCCGTGGCGCAGCAAGACGCAGATCGTCTTCCAGGACCCGTACGCGTCGCTGTCGCCGCGGATGACGGTGCACGACATCATCGCCGAGCCGCTGCGGGTGCAGGGCAAGTACCGGCAGGGCGGCGCCGACCGAGTGTCCGAGCTGCTCGACCTCGTCGGTCTGCAGCCCGAGCACGCCAACCGATACGCGCACGAGTTCTCCGGCGGCCAGCGCCAGCGCATTGGCATCGCCCGCGCGCTCTCGCTCGACCCGGAGCTGCTGGTGCTCGACGAGCCGGTGTCGGCGCTGGACGTGTCGATCCAGGCGCAGGTGGTGAACAAGCTGCGCGAGCTGCAGCAGCGGCTGGGGCTGGCGTACCTGTTCATCTCGCACGACCTCTCGATCGTGCGGCACGTGTCGCACCGGATCGCCGTCATGTACCTCGGCGTCATCGTCGAGACCGGCACCCGCGACGAGATCTTCACCGCGCCGCAGCACCCGTACACGCAGGCACTGCTGTCGGCCGTGCCGGTGCCGGACCCGCGGCTGCGCGGCGCCCGCGAGCGGATCACGCTGAAGGGCGACGTCCCGAACCCGGCCAACCCGCCGTCGGGCTGCCGGTTCCGGACCCGCTGCTGGAAGGCGCAGGCCAAGTGCGCCGAAGAGGTGCCGCTGCTCGAGGACCGGCTGGGCACCGGCCACCCCAGCGCCTGCCACTTCCCGGAGCTGCTGAACGTGCTGCCGGTCTCGGGAGCCGCGTCGTGACCCTCGATCTGCTGATCACCGGAGGCACGGTCGTCGACGGCACGGGCGCCGACGGCGTGCGGGCGGACGTCGCGGTCGCCGACGGCGTGATCGTGGCGGTCGGTGGGGTGGCCGCGGAGGCCGAGGCCGCGCGCGTGATCGACGCCGCCGGCAAGGTCGTCTGCCCGGGCTTCGTCGACCTGCACACGCACTCCGACCTCACGCTGCTGTCCGCCCCGGAGGCCCGCAGCGCCGTTCACCAGGGCGTCACGACAACGGTGATCGGCAACTGCGGGCTCGGTGTCGCGCCGCTGCCCGCGGGGGCGAACGTCGCCGCCGTCAGGGCCGCCGTCGGCTACCTCGACCTCGACCCGTCCGTCGACTGGGACTGGACGTCGTGGTCGGAGTACGCCGACACGCTCGCCGCCGCGCGGCCGAGCGTCAACGTCGCCGGCCTGGTCGGGCACCTGCCGCTGCACGCCGGTGTCGTCGGGTTCGAGGACCGGCCGGCGGCCGAACGCGACCTGGCGGCCATGGCGTACCTGCTGGCCGAGGCGCTGGACGCCGGCGCCGTCGGGCTGTCGACGGGGCTCATGTACGCGCCGCTGACCTTCGCCGGCCGGGCCGAGCTGGTCGCCCTGGCCGAGGTGGTGGCCGACCACGACGCCCTGTTCGCCTGGCATCTGCGCGACTACGGCGACGACGTGCTGCCCGCCGTCCAGGAGGCGCTCGACGTCGCCGCGGCCACCGGGGTGCGCACCCAGCTCTCGCACCTGACCGCCGTCGGCCGGCGCAACTGGGGCAGCGTCGCGAAGGCGCTCGAGCTGATCGACACCGCCCGCGACGAGGGCCTCGACGTCGCCGTCGACATGTACCCGTACCTCGCCGGCAACGCCCCGCTGTCGCAGCGGCTGCCCGCGTGGGCGCAGGCCGGCGGCGAGGACGCGATGCGCGCCCGGCTCGCCGACGCCGACGTCGTCGCCCGGATCCGCGAGGCCTGGTCCGGCCAGGCGGTCGGCTGGGACGAGATCACCGTCAACTCCGCGCCCGGCGCGCCCGAGGTGGTCGGCTGGACGGTGACCGAGCTGGCCGCGTCGAGCGGGACCGATGCCGACACCATCGCCGTCGACCTCATCGCCCGGTTCGGCAACGCCGTCTCGATGGTGGCCGGCGGGCGCGACGGCGGCGACCTGCGCGCCGTCCTGTCGCACCCCGCGTCCGTCATCGGCTCCGACGGCCAGGCGCTCGACCTGACCGGGCCGACCGCGGAGGGCAACCCGCACCCCCGGTCCTACGGCACCTACGCGCGGCTGCTCTCCGAGTACGTCGCCGACGGCACGCTCACGCTGCCCGAGGCGATCCGCAAGTGCACGTCGGGTGCGGCGCACCGGGCGGGGATCACCGATCGTGGGACCATCACCGCAGGGCAGGCCGCGGACATCGTGATTCTCGACGCCGGCCGGCTCGCCGATCGCGCCACGTTCGCCGACCCCCGGCGCTATCCCGCCGGCGTCGACACCGTGATCGTCAACGGCGAGCCGACGGCCGGCCAGGGGGACCACACCGGAGCGCGGGCCGGACACGTACTCAGAGCAGGGACGAGGGACAAGGGGCAGCGACCATGAGACCTGTCGCGAGAACAACCCGGCGGACGTCGGTCGACGACGACCGGCCGGCGTCGGCCAACTACCACGCGAACGCGCTGGCGCGCGGGCTCGCGCTGCTGGAACTGCTGTCCAACGGCGACGAGCCGCTGACACTGGTGGACATCAGCGAGTCGACCGGCTTGCCGAAGAGCACGCTGGTCCGGCTGCTCGCGGTGCTGGCGGAGATGGAGTACATCGTCCGCGTCGACGAGCGCCCTTCGTACCGGCTCGGGCACAAGGTGCTGCGGCTGTCGAACGCGTACATGTCCTCGCTGGACCTGTCCGTGGTGGCCGACCGCTACCTCGCGCCGCTGGCCGTGCGCACCGGGCAGACGGCGAACCTCGGCATGCTCGACGGCGAGCAGGTCATCCACGTCGGCGTGCACGAGCCGGACCGGCCGATCCGGTTCCGCGCCAGCCCCGGCGTCCGCGACCACGGCTACTGCACCGGCCTGGGCAAGATGCTGCTGTCGCGGCTGCCCGTGGACCGGCTGGCCGAGCACGTGCCGCCGGACCCGTTCACCAAGTTCACCGACGACACCATCACCACGCTCGACGAGCTCGCCCGCGAGCTGCGGCTGATCGAGCGGCGCGGCTACGCGTTCGACGACAACGAGCGCAGCGTCGGCCTGCGCTGCGTCGCCGTCCCGGTCGAGGTCGACGGCGAGTGCCTGGCGGCGGTCAGCGTCTCGGGCCCGTCCGGCGAGTTCGGCCCGGACCGCCAGCAGTTCTACCTCGAGCGGCTGAACGAGACGGCGGCCGAGCTGGCCGGCGACCCCGACACCGCCGCCGCCATGCGCATCGTCCACAGCTCGCTGCGTCCCGCCCGCTAGGCGTAGCCGACGTACGTTTCTCAGCTGAGGCTCAGGAGGCCGCATGTTCGACGTCCACACCCACTGCCACCAGCCCGAGCACTGGGGCCCGGAGTGGCGGGCCCACTGGGCGCCGGTGTACGGACAGGAGGAGGCGCACGCCTTCACGCCCGAGGAGTACGACGAGGCGATGAAGGGCGTCTCCGTCGCCTGCGTCTTCGGCCTGCGGGCGACGGCGGCCGGAGTGGCGACGCCGAACGAGTACGTCGAGTGGTTCTGCAAGAACACCAGCACGAACACCATCGGGTTCATGGCGCTGGACCCGACGGACTCGGACGTGCTCGACCAGCTGGCCGACGGGGTCGCCCGCGGGCTGCGGGGCATCAAGCTGTACCCCGTCCTGTCCCTGTTCGACGCACGGGACGAGCGGTTCGACCCGTTCTACGAGGCGGCGACGGCGGCCGGCCTGGTGATCCTGTGGCACATGGGCGCGACGCCGAGCCCGGCCGGGTCGCTCATGGTCAGCCAGCCGCTGGTCGTCGACGAGGTTGCCCGCCGGCACCCCGACCTCACCATGGTCATGGCGCACATGGGTCACCCGTGGCAGCGCGAGGCCATGGTCGTGTGCCGGAAGAACCGGCGGGTCTTCACCGACGTGTCCGCGTCGTGGGCGCGCCCGTTCGACGGCTACCACGCACTGGTCCGCGCGCAGGAGTGGGGCGTGGTCGACAAGCTGCTGTTCGGCTCGGACTTCCCGATCTGGACACCGGCCCAGGCCGTGGAGGGACTCCGCGAGATCGCGGCGATGCGCCCGCCGACCATGCCGTACGTGCTGCCGTCGACACTGGACTGGCTGATCGACGGCGACCCGCGCGAGGCGCTGGGGCTGCTGTGATCGAGACCCGCGCAGCGGTGTTGTGGCGACTGGGTGACGCGCCTCCGTACGCCAGTGGTTCGGCGCTGACGGTGGAGTCGTTGACGTTGGCGCCGCCCGACGCCGGTGAGCTGCTGGTCCGTGTCGAGGCGGCCGGGCTCTGCCACTCCGACCTGTCCGTCATCAACGGCAGCCGGCCGCGGCCGACGCCCATGGTGCTGGGGCACGAGGCGGCCGGCGTGGTCGAGGAGGTCGGTCCCGGGGTCATCGACGTCGCGCCCGGCGACCACGTCGTCATGACGTTCGTGCCGTCGTGCGGCCACTGCGTCGAGTGCGCCGGCGGTCGCCCGGCGATGTGCGTGGTCGGCGCGGCCGCCAACGGCGCCGGCCGGCTGGTCGCCGGCGGCACCCGGTTCGGCCGCTCCGGCGTGGAGTTCGCCCACCACCTGGGCGTGTCGGCGTTCGCCGAGCGCACCGTCGTGTCGCGCGGCTCGGTGGTCGTCGTCCCTGACAGCGTGCCGTTCGACGTCGCCGCGATGCTCGGCTGCGCGGTGCTCACCGGCTTCGGCGCCGCCGTCAACACGGCGGGCGTCCGGCCGGGGGAGTCGGCGGTCGTGTTCGGGCTGGGCGGGGTGGGGCTGTCCGCGGTCATGGGCGCCGCCCTGGCCGGCGCGCACCCCGTCGTCGCCGTCGACACGGTGGCGTCGAAGCTCGAGCTGGCCCAGTCGTTGGGGGCGACCGCTGTGCTGGACCCCGGTGCGGTGGATGACCTGGTGGAGGCAGTGCGCTCGGCGACCGGGGGTGGTGCCGACCACGCGTTCGAGTGCGTCGGCAGCGCCGCCGTCCTCGAGACCGCGTTCGCCGTCACCGCCCGCGGCGGCTCCACCGTTGCCGTCGGCCTGCCCGACCCCTCCCATCGCAGCTCGCTCCCCGCCGTCACCCTCACCGGCGAGGGCCGCGTGCTGCGCGGCTCCTACATGGGCTCGGCCGCGCCGGCGCGCGACATCCCCCGGCTCATCCGCCTCTGGGAGGCGGGCAAGCTGCCGATTGAGCAGCTCCGCACCGGCGTCATCGGCTTCGACGGCCTCGCCGCCGCCTTCGACGAGCTCGCCGCCGGCCGCGCCGTACGCCAGCTCCTCCGCCCCACCGCCGCGTAGGGGCGCCCGCGCGGTCGATGGTTGAGGGATCCGTGTCGCTCTGGCGACACCTTTCCCTCAACCATCGCGGGCGCCATGGGCGCGGAGCGGTTCGTCAAGGGCGGCCTTCGTAGGCGGCCGTGAGGGCGTGCAGGTCGAGCTTGACCATCGACATCATCGCGGCGGCGGTGCGGCCGGCCTTCTCGGGATCCGGGTCGCTGAGGTACTGCAGCAGCTGCACCGGCGTCACCTGCCAGGACACGCCGAAGCGGTCCTTCAGCCAGCCGCACTGGGTGGCCTTGCCGCCGTCGGCGAGCAGGGCGTCCCAGTAGCGGTCGATCTCCTCCTGCGTCTCGCAGCTCACGAACAGCGAGATGGCGTCGTTGAACTCGTCGTGCGGGCCGCCGTTGAGGGCCATGAACTCCTGCCCGGCCAGCTCGAACGTCGCCGACTGCAGGGTGCCGGCGGGGAACGGGCCGCCCTCGCCGTAACGGCTGAGCGACGTGATGCGGGCGTCGTCGAAGATGGAGGTGTACAGGGTGAGCGCCTCTTCGGCGTCGTCGTCGAACCACAGGAACGGCGTGATCTTCTGGCTCATGGTCGTGCCTTTCGCTCTGTCGCCGGCCTCCCCGGCGGTTCGTCAGTGAGTCGGAGCCGGCGCGCCGTTCTCGACGACCCTCACGACGATTCGTCACCGGACGGCGGCTGATCGAGGGTCCGGCGCAGCAACCAGTCCGTGCCGGTGCGGATCAGCGCGTACCGGGCGGCGCCGCCGCGGCCGTGCAGGGTGAAGAGCATGCGCCGCTCGGTGCGGTCGTGCTCCTCCCACCAGCCGGTGTCGGCGACGGACTTGTCGGCGTCCTCGTAGCCGAGGTGGTCGAGGTCGTGATCGGGCACCTCGACGGCGAGCCGGTTCTCGCCCGGTTCGCGCGGCAGCCCGCGGGGCACGGCCCACGAGCGCAGGACGCCGCCCTCCTCCAACCGCAGGTCGAAGTGGTGACGGGGCCGGCGGTGCTCGTGCAGCACGAACGCCGGCCGGTCCCCGTCACTCTCCACGCGCTATTCGTACCCCATGCGGCGACGCGCGAGCAGCACCATGGCGGCGCCCGCACCGAGCAGGCCGACGGCGACGGCGACCCGCCCGGCTCCGGTGCCGGTGTCCGGCAGCTCCTCGCCCGGCTCGTCCGGCTCGTCCGGCCCATCCGTGGGCGACGGTGTCGGCTCACCCGTGGGCGACGGTGTGGACGTCGGCTCCTCGGTGGGCGACGGCGTGGGCGTCGGGGTCGGCGTCGGGTCCGCAACGATGTCCAGCGGCTCGTCGAGCGGGACGGTCACCGGGACCTCCGTCGGCGCGCCGCCGGGCGGGGTGATGACCAGGTCGTAGTCGCCGGCCGGGACGTCGGGGAGCAGGAAGTCGCCGTTCTCGTCGGTGGTGGTCTCGGCGACGGGGTCACCGTCGGGGGTCTCGAGCACGACGTCGGCGTCCGGTACCGGGTCGCCCGACGGGTCGGTGACGGTGCCGGGCACGTCGTGGACCTCGGGCTCGGGCTCGGAGGCGGTGAGGTCGAAGTCGACCCCCGTCACCTCCGCGGCGACGGCGTCCGCAGGCAGCTCCGTCGGCCCCACCGGGAAGAGCCCGTCCGGCACCGTCATCGTCACGTCGTACTCGCCGGGCGCGACGCCCTCGAAGACGTAGCCGCCGTCGTCGCCGGTGACCGCGGTCGCCACGACCTCGCCGCCAGGAGAGGTCAGCGTCAGTTCCACACCGGCCTGCGGCGTCGTCCTGTCCAGCGTGACCGTGCCGGCGACCGAGCGCAGCTCCGTCGCGAACCAGGTGTGGTAGACGGGGAAGCCGGTCTGCCAGGCGAACTCGACCGTCAGCGTCGACAGCGCGACCGTCGGCCGGAACCAGCCCGACGCGCCGCCGGTGTCCGGGCCGTTGCCGGTCAGCGTGACGGAGCTCTCCCCGCTCGCGGCGGCGGGCAGGTCGAAGCCGTCGCCGCCCGCGGGCGGGCCGGAGGAGCAGACGCTGCCGCTCGGCCGCGGCGACGCGTCGCAGTAGTTGAACGCGCCCTCGAAGCCCAGGTCCGCGGCGGCGACCGGCTCGCCCGAAGCATCCAGCGCGCTGACCATGGCGATGTCGGAGTCGATGTCGCCGAGCGCGAACCCCCAGCCGCCGGCCGGCGTGGGCGTGTCGAACGTGTAGACGGTGGTCGACGGCGACCCCGTGGCGTCGGCGGCCGGGCGCAGGTTGAGGTACGGCTGGTCCCGGCTCGACCCGAACACCTCGCCCCACGGCGTCCCGGCCGAGATCCAGTTCGACGCGCCGGTCGGCACGGTCGCGGCCGCACGCGAGTCGCTGCTGAACGAGACCGCCGGGAAGCCGGGCGGCAGCGTCACCGTCCCCTCGTAGGCACCCGCGCCACCGCTCAGCGTCACCTCGGCGTACGACCCCTCCGCGTACGCCGATCCCGCGACGCCGAGCGCGAGCGCCGCCGCCCCGGCGGCGGCGGCCACCGCCCGCACCATCCCACGTGCCATGTCCCCGTATGTCCCTTCGTGCCGTTCTAGCAGCTCAACGGGGTCATTGAACTCCTGGGCGGCGGCCGCCACCACCGATTCGCGCAAACGTGTCACACGCTCGACAGCGCCGCCGTCGGGGGCATCCGCGCCGCCCGCGCCGCCGGGTACGCCCCGGCCAGCGCGCCGACCACCATGGTCGCGCCGGCCGCGCCCGCCAGCACCCACACCGGCAGCGCGAACGGCCAGCCCCGCGACCCGGCGAAGGCCGCCGTCGCCGCACCGCCGAGCAGCGCCCCGCCGACCCCGCCGAGTGCCGCCAGCAGCACCGACTCGCCGAGGAACTGCCGGCGGATGTGCGCCCGGGTCGCGCCGAGCGCCCGCCGCAGCCCCACCTCGGAGCGCCGTTCCAGGACGGCGATCACCATGGTGTTGGCCACGCCGATACCGCCGACCAGCAGCGCCACGCCGCCGAGCGCCAGCAGCAGCGTCGTCAGCGTCTCGTCGGTCGCCGCCTGCGCCTCGAGCGCGTCCGACGGCCGGCTGACGGCGACCTCCTCCGGCGTCGCGGGGTCGACCGTCGTCGGCAGCAGTGCGCGGACGTCGTCGATCGCCGTCTCGTCGACCCGCTGGTAGATGGTGGTCGGCGAGCCGTCGAAGTCCAGCAGCGACGCGGCAACCGGCCAGCCGACCAGCGCCGACGAGTCCAGCTCCGGCGCCAGCGGCACGGGGTCGAGGACGCCGGCGACGGTGAACCACTCGCCGCCGAGCCAGACCTGCACGTCGCCGTCGGTCCGCGACACCCCCAGCAGGGCCGCCGCGTCCGAGCCGAGGACGACCACCGGGAACGCGCCCAGCGCGTCGTCCAGCCAGCGTCCCGACGCGACCGTCGCGCTCACCGTGTCGAGCAGGTCGGTGCGGGCGGCGCTGACGGCGATCGCGTTGGTCTGGTTCGGGTCGATCTCGTCGGTCCGGTACACCGCGGTGTCCGCGACGACGCCGACCGCGCTGACGGCGCCGACGTCGTCGAGCCGCGCCACCATGTCGACGCTCTCCGGCGGCAGCGACGCCTCGCCCACGAAGGACTGGCCGGGCGCGACGGTGAGCAGGTTGGTCCCGAGGCTGCGCAGCTGCTCGTGCACCTGCTCGCGGCTGGACGCGGAGATCCCGACGACGGCGACCATCGCCGCGATGCCGACCGCGATGCCCAGTGCGGACAGGACGGCGCGCAGCGGACGGGCGCGCAGCCCCGAGAACGCCACCCGGACTGTGTCGCGCGGGCGCAGCCGCGAGCGCGGCGCAGTCACGACGGCCCCAGGGAGTACTCGTCGGACTCGATGCGCCCGTCCAGGATGTGCACCTGCCGCGGCAGCTCGGCGGCCACGCCGTGGTCGTGCGTGATGACGATGACGGTGGTGCCGCCGTCGTGCAGCTCGTGCAGCAGCTTGAGCACCGCCGCGCCGGACGCGGAGTCCAGCGCGCCGGTCGGCTCGTCGGCCAGCAGGAACGACGGTCGCCCGACCAGCGCCCGCGCGACGGCGACCCGCTGCCGCTGCCCGCCGGACAGCTCGTTCGGCCGGTGGTGCGTGCGGTCGGCCAGCCCGACCCGGGCCAGCGTCCGTGCGGCCCGCCGTCGGCGCTCCCGCGGCGACATCCCGGTGTAGAGCAACCCGTCGGCGACGTTGTCCAGCGCGCTGACGCCGGGGGAGAGGAAGAACTGCTGGAACACGAAGCCGATGCGGTGCGCTCGCAGCGCCGACAGCTGCCGGTCGCTCAGCTCGGCGACGTCCTGGCCGTCGATCGACACCTCGCCGGCGTCGGCCCGGTCCAGCGTGCCCAGGATGTTCAGCAGCGTGGACTTCCCCGACCCCGACGGCCCCACGATCGCGACGAGCTCGCCCGGCGCGACGGTGAGGCTGACGCCGTCGAGCGCCCGCACCGGCGGCCGGCCGGGGTAGCGGCGGTGCACGTTGCGCAGCCGGACCACCGGCCGCGCCGTCGACACGCTCATCGCCCGGCCACCCCCACGACGTCGCCCTCGGCGATGCCGTCGCCGGTCACCTCGACCCGGCCGTCGGCGAACAGCCCCGGCTCGACCGGGACCACCGACGTCGCGCCGTCGTCGCCCACGAGCTCGAGCCCGTAGCCGCCGCCGGCCGTCGCCAGCAGCGCCGTCACCGGGACCACCAGCACGTCGACCCGTTCGCCGACCGGCAGCACCACGTCCACCGGCGACCCGGCGAGCGCGGCGTCGACCGGTGCGGCCAGCGCCACCTCGATCTCGACGACGGCGTCCTCGGCGCTGGCCGCCTCCTCACCGGAACCGGCGCCAGCGGCCGCGCTCGCGCCGGCCGCGGAGGGCGCCTCCACCACCGTCGACGCCGTCACCGTCCCGGCCGCCTCCGCGCCGTCGGGCAGCACGACGGTGACGGCGGCGCCGACGGCGAGCAGGTCGCGGTCGGCGACGTCGACCTCGAGCGTCGCCACCTGGTCGGTCCCGGTGACGTCGAGCACCGGCGTGCCCGGCGTGACCGGCGTGCCGACGTCGGCGTGCACCGTCCCGACCCGCCCGCCCTCGGGCAGGAAGACCACGTCGCCGCGGCCCACCGTTCCGGTCTCGTCGCGGCCGAGGTCCTCCTGCCACTCCTCGACGGCCTCGGCGGTGTTGTAGGTGTACTCGTCGTCGGCGGTGAACCCGGTGTAGCCGAGCGCGACCAGGTTCGCCTCCAGCTGCTCGACGTCGACGCCGTAGTCGCCGGATCCGAGGTCCCGGTACATCGGGATCACCCCGAGCAGCGCCGTCACCGGCCGCTCGTCCAGCCGGTACAGCTCGGTGCCACGGGTCACCTCGGTGTCGGCGGCGGCGACGCGGGTGACGGTGCCTCCCTGGCCGGCCGGGTCACCGGCCTGCGCCGCCTGGACGGTGAGCGCCTCGCCGTGGCCGAGGGTGCCGGTCCAGGTCTCCGACGAGGCGATGGTCTCGCGGGTCACGGTCGCCGTCGCCACCGGCGCCGCCGACTGGGGCGCGGGCTCGCCGCCGTCCTCCTGGGTGAGGTACCAGGCCGCGCCGCCCGCCCCGGCGACGCCGATCACGCCGAGCGTCAGCCAGAGCAGCCGGGTCCGGGAGCGGCGCGGCCGGTCCAGGTCCGCGTCCGGGTCGTCCAGGCGCCCGTCCTCGAGCGTGGTCGTCACTGCGGACCACCGCCGGCGCGCATCCGGATCGGGGCACCCTCGAGCAGCGGCTGGCACGTGCTCATCGCGGTCTGGAACTCCGCCGACTCCGGGTTCACGCCCTGCGGCACCGACAGCGTGCCGTCGGCGCCCGGGTCGGCCATGTCGATGCCGTTGTCGCGCATGCAGCCGGTGAACGCCCGCAGCGACTCCAGCTGGCTCGCGTCCAGCTGCGGCGGCTCGCCGCCGTTGGGCAACAGGGCGCGGCACTCCTCGGCGGCGGCCTGCGCGTTCGGGTCGCCCTGGGGGAGGCGCAGCTGCATGCCCGGCTGGCCCGGGTCGGGGTCCGGCAGGTCGACGCCGTGCTCGCGCATGCACTCGTAGAAGTCGAGCTCGGCCTGCTCGGGGTCGACCTCGCTGCGGTCGCCGCCGCTGCCGCCGTCGTCACTGGCGCCGTCGCCGCTGCTGCCGCCGTCGCCCGCCCCGTCGCCGGAGTCGGCATCGCCGTCGGCGGCTGCGGTGCCGGCCGCGGACAGGTCGTCGCCGCCGTCGTCGGAGCCGCAGCCGGTCAGCGCGACGGCGAGCAGGAGCGCGAGGGCCGGCAGCAGGCCGGACCTGCGCCGGGTGGATCGGGTCATGATGTCCTCCGGGGACGTGTCGGATGTCGGTCGTTGCCGTACACCCGCCACGCTCCCGGCGCCGGATGAGACGTCCTTAGGCCCGGTCTAAGAGCGGGCTGAGAATCGGCAGCTCCAGGGTCAGGACGGCGCCGCCGCCCTTGCGCCGGCCGGCCGCGACCGTGCCGCCGTGCAGCTCCGCAGCCTGCGCGACGATGGCGAGGCCCAGCCCGGAGCCGTGTCGTTCGCGGGCCGCCTGGCCGCGGTAGAACCGGTCGAAGACGCGCGGCAGGTCGAGGTCGGAGATGCCCGGCCCGCGGTCCAGGACCCGGATCCGGGCGGCGCCGCGATACTCGTCCAGCAGCACGTCGACGGTGGCGCCGGGCGCGCTGACCTGGACGGCGTTGCGGACCAGGTTCGCGACGGCCCGCTCCAGCACGACCGGGTGGACGACGGCCTCGAACGAGCGACCGGCGACGACGACGGTGACGGCGGGCGCGACGCGGCGGGTGCGGGCCACCGCGCGGTCGACCAGGGCGCGCAGATCCGTCTCCAGCGGCGGCTCGGGCTCGGTGCCGCCGCGGGCTAGCTCGACGATCTCGGCGACCATGTCCGACAGCGCGGCCGCCTCGGTCTCCAGGTCGCGCAGCAGGCGGGCGCGCTCCGACGGCGTCAGCGTGCGGCCGGGCTGCTGCTCGCTGCGCAGCAGGACCCCGAGGTCGGTGCGCAGCGTCGTCAGCGGGGTGCGCAGCTCGTGCCCGGCGTCCTCGACCAGCCGGCGCTGCTGGGTGCGGGCGTCGTCGAGTGCGGCCAGCATGGCGTTGACGGAGCCGGCGAGGCGGGCCACCTCGTGGCGCTCGTTGCCCGGCGGGTCGATCCGGTGCGCCAGATCCTTCGTGGTCGCGACCTGCTCGGCCGCGTCGACCAGCCGGTCGATGGGCCGCAGCCCGGTGCGCGCGGTAGTCCAGCCCAGCGCCGCGGCCAGCGCGACGCCCGCCCCGGTGATCCCGGCCAGCAGCCAGGCGATCCGGGTGAGCGTCTCGTGCACGCTCTTCAGCGGCTGGACCAACCGCAGCGCCCCGCCGTGCTCCAGGGCCGCCGTCATGACCCGGACGTCCTCGCCGCCGACCACCTCGTTGCGCAGCAGCGGTCCCTCGAGCTCGCCGGCCAGCATCCGCCGTTCCTCGTCGTCCAGCACCAGCGACTCCGGGCCGTTGCCCGGTAGCAGTCCCGGCTCGACGGCGCCGTCGGACGTGATGGTCTGCACGCCGAGCGGGTCGTTGCCGAGGAACAGGGAGAGTCGGTGCCGCGCGCCCTGGGGCACCTCCGCCGCCGTCCGCGCCATCTCCTCGACGTCGGGAACGCGGGAGAGCAGCCGCTGGTCGATGTCGTCGAGCAGACTGGAGCGGATCAGCAGCCAGGCGGCGACCGACGCCGCGACGATCGCCAGCGCCACCGCCACCGATGTCAGCACCGCGAGGCGGGCCCGGAGGGTCACGATGTCTCCGCACGCAGGGAATAACCGACGCCGCGGACGGTGTGGAGCATGCGCGGCTCGCCGCCGGCCTCGAGCTTCTTGCGCAGGTAGCCGATGTAGACGTCCAGCGAGTTCGTCGAGCCGTCCAGGTCGCAGCCCCACACGCCCTCGTAGAGCTGGCCGCGTGTGAGCACCTGGCGCGGATGGCGCATGAGCAGCTCCAGCAGGCCGAACTCCGTCCGGGTCAGCGTGATCTCCCGGTCACGACGGCGGACCTGCCACGTCCGCGGGTCCAGCCGCAGGTCGCCGACCACGAGCGGCGGGTCGTCGCCGCTGGCCGACGTGCGCCGCAGCATCGCGCGCAGCCGGGCCAGCAGCTCCTCGTGCGCGAACGGCTTCACCAGGTAGTCGTCGGCGCCGGCGTCCAGCCCCAGGACTCGGTCGCGGACGGCGTCGCGCGCGGTCAGCATGAGGACGGGCGTGCGGTCGCCGTCGCCGCGCAGCCGCCGGCACACCTCGATGCCGTCCAGGCGCGGCATCACCACGTCGACCACCAGCACGTCGGGGCGCACGTCCGGGACGCGGCTCAGCGCCTCGACGCCGTCGGCCGCGGTCGTGACGGCGTAGCCCTCGAAGCGCAGCGATCGCGCCAGGGACTCCCGGAGCACCGGCTCGTCGTCGACGACAAGGACCCGCACCCTCGCAGTGTGGAGGGCGAGGTTAAGAGCAGCCTGAGAAGGCCGGGCGCGCTCAGGCCTCGAGCCGGAACGGCGGGTACTTGTCGGTGACCAGCGTGACGGCATAGCCGGTGACCCGGTTCTGCCAGCGCAGCACGCCCTCGACGTAGTCGAACAGCCCGCGTGGGTAGCGGCCGGTGAACAGCACGGCGAACCAGGCGATCACGATGG
Source organism: Jiangella mangrovi (assembly GCF_014204975.1). Lineage (NCBI taxonomy): Bacteria > Bacillati > Actinomycetota > Actinomycetes > Jiangellales > Jiangellaceae > Jiangella > Jiangella mangrovi. The sequence goes on along the minus strand of NZ_JACHMM010000001.1, from coordinate 904 downwards.
CGAAGAACGCCCCGATGCCCAGGAAGAACAGCACGATGTAGTGCGGGATGGCCAGGAACCACTTCACCAGCGGCAGAAACCGGTTGAGCTCCGCGGGCACGTCCGGGTACCGGTAGTCCAGGCGGACGGACTGGTGCTCGTCGGTGGAGGGGTAGCGGTCGTTCATCAGCGCCAGGTAGCAGACCACCCGCGTGATGAACCGCTGCAGCTCGAGATTCCAGTCGAACCACCAGCGCGGGTACTTCTGCCGGAACAGGATCAGCAGCAGCGGGCCGAAGAAGAGCAGCCCGCCGGCGCCGGCCGCCGCCGCTTCGCCCTGTTCGTAGGACCACTGCCAGGTGCCCCCGGCCACACTGCCGAGGACGATGAGAATCGGGATCGCGACGATGAGGCGGAAGAACGTCGTCAGCCGGTCCAGCTGCCGGTCGGGGTAGTCGACCGCGAGCGTGACGGGGTAGGCGGGCGGTTCGATCGGTGGCGTCGGTGGCATCTGCTGCATGGCGCACCATCCAAGGTCGGTGTCGTGAGCCCGTGATCAGGCCTCTCACCAGGTCTACTACCGTTCTGGCGATGTAGCGGCCGGTTCGGCCGAAGAGATCGTCGGGACTCGATTTGACTCCGCCGGGCCGATCTTTGTAAGTTCTCCGTCGGCTCGTGAGAGCGCGGGACGCCGCAAGGCGGACCGGACTCACAGAGTCACCCCTGCCAAGCAGAACCAGATCGGCCTACGGGCTTGATCCGGCGAGGGCGGTGGGGTAAGCTAGACGGGTTGCCCGGGCGAGGATCATTCGATCGACAGCCAGCCGAATTCGAGAAACGCGAATTTGACTCGGCAGACCGGGAAAACCTAAAGTAACACCAGCGCTTCACGGAGATTTCCGAAAGGAAATCGAGTGGATGTGCC